>NZ_FOCB01000050.1 GCF_900109995.1 Pseudomonas sp. ok272
TCAGCGCGTTGGTTTACTCGCTGCTGGTGTGATCGTGCCCAGGGACTCAGCGTTGGCGCTCAGGCCAGAGCGTGACGGCTAATCCGCTGGCCTATCGAAAACAACGGCGGTTTTAGGCGCGACAGTAGGCAAGCAAAAAGGGGGCGAATAAATAAATCCGTCCCTTTTTCTTTCTCGTCCCCTTTTCTTTCTCTGTTTTTTGCTTGTTGAACAACAAGGGGGCAGCTAGACCACAAGTGCTCTTATGGAGGCGTAATTAGGTGCAGTAAAAGAACTACCCTCAGTGCCATTATATAAATGTACTGATCTTACAGTCCCAGATCCCGCAGAGGTCGAAGACCAAAAGTTTCCGGAAGGACCAGCATCTTGCCAGTCTGGATCTGGTCGATGTACGGAGCTATAGGTTGTTCTGACGAGAATGAGTTCATCCCTGGTCAAGACCCGTCCTCTGCTGGCTGCCGTTGCATAGGGAACTACCCCTGTAAAAGAGGCGTGGGATACGTTTGAGACAAAAATCAGGCAGGACTTGGTTTGATTTGAACTGTCATAAACGGTAACGGTTGCCGTCCCATTGCCCCTGGAAGAGATGTTGCCCCAGACATCTACTGCGGCAATATCTGGATTACTTGAAATGTATGTATAGGGCGGCAAACCTCCGCTTGCAACTCGAGAAAGGCTCGTGTTTGGTGGCCATACATAAACGACTTTGTTCAACCATATGATTGGTCCAGCAAGCGATACAGCACTGGTATCAAAGATCAACTCACTGAGCACAGTCAAGGCGCGCGGTGGCTCGGATATTTGCCGACTGCCATACAGCGCTTTGGCTGTCAGACTATGTGCACCCACTGCCAGAGAGATGGTGTGTGTCCAAATTCCGTTCACGACGTCAATGCTGGCAATGCCTACGCCATAATCCTGAAGCTCGACCTTTTGCCCTGCGGTGGGAGTCGCGGTACCGGTGATCGTGATACTGGTGGCAATCGTGTTGCTATCGTTGGGAATCTCAACCCCGCCCCCTTGTACCGAAGTGATCTCGGGCCGCTGCTCCACCAAAGCATGAATGGTGTACGTGCGCACCGGGAACACCACGGCTTCGCTTTCAACCGTGCTCTTACCCAGCGCCGCCTTTAACTCCATGCTCAGGCTGCTGCCGTCCTTGAGGTTTTT
>NZ_FOCB01000049.1 GCF_900109995.1 Pseudomonas sp. ok272
TGGACACCGTATTGGGTCACGCCCTGGGCTTCGATGACCCAGGCAGAGAGGGATTCCCAGGGAATAAAGGTGGGTTCGGTGGCACCGTTAAGCATGAAGCAGACTTCACGGCGCTGGCGGTTGAAACGAGTGGGAATGAGGGTGATGCGTTTGTTGTGGACGTTGAGCCAGACGGCGAGGCAGAGGAAGAGAGAAAAAAAACCGGTTATTAAGGTGGTTTCAAACGACGCATGAAACATTCCCTCAATGGCGTGAGAGGCACCATCCCAACCTTCTCCAAGTAAAAAGAAGATAAAGCCGATAAGTAGTGGGGAAAGGACCGTAAGCATAAACATGAAAGTAAATGGCCCGCCGAGGGTCACTTGCCACATAAAGACTTCCGGCGAGGGCATCCCAAAGTCGATGTGTACATCATTCAACTCGCCAATATGTGGACCATGGGGCGGCACCGAAGTAGGCAATGGCAGCGGTGCCAAATAGGTCACTCGGCCACTGGGGAACGGCTCAACATCACCCGCCTTGTGAGGCTGTTCAAGTTGCAGTTGAGGTATGGCGCTATCAAGGTTACTGGCCATCATCGGGTTGCTCCAGAAGGTAGGTGTGAACCAGCGCCATGGTGAGCGGCTGTTTGACTGAGCCGCGCGGCAAGGGGGGAAAGTCCCCGGTGGCTCGGGGTTCGAAGCGGAAGTAGTAGTTGCGCGATAACCACTGCCCCTGTTCGTCGAGCCGCTGTATGCACACACCGAGTTCCAGGACTTGGGACGGCAGCGGTATCTGATCGAGGCCGACGGGCAGGTTGTCGAAGCACAGGACCAAGGGGTCGAGCTTGACGATCCTCAGGCTGTCGAGCACGTGTGCCGTGAGGTCGTCGGTGGTCGTGCGCTCAAAACCACCGCCGCGAATGAGGTTGACGCACCGTGCCCCGATACCCAGGCGTCGATTGGGTTGGCCGGCCATGGGGGGGGCGAAGTCAGCCAGTGTCAGCCCCGGCAGGGATAGATGAATGTCGCTTGGCTTGGGTCGCAGCAGCAGGTCTTTCCACCAGGAGCCGCGCTCGAACGCACTGAGGGTTAACTGGGGAGCGTTCATCAGATTGGCGAGGAGTTCTTTGTATTCCCCCAGTGTATGGTCGGCCCGCAGCTTGGCGTCCTTGCCCCAGGGTGTGCTTTGCAGCCATTGATCGTGGGCACTGGTGGTGAGGCGGTTGTAGAGCCAACTGCCGCCCAGCTCCAGCACGGTAAACAGCGCGCCCGCGAGGTTGACGCGAAAGAACACCTTGGACAGGTGGGTACCTGCGGCGCCCCAGGCCGCTATTCGTGC
>NZ_FOCB01000047.1 GCF_900109995.1 Pseudomonas sp. ok272
TGCTGGTGTGATCGTGCCCAGGGACTCAGCGTTGGCGCTCAGGCCAGAGCGTGACGGCTAATCCGCTGGCCTATGGAAAACAACGGCAGTTTTAGGCGCGACAGTAGGCAAGCAAAAAGGGGACGGATAAATAGATCCGTCCCCTTTTTCTCGCTAGAGCCCTATACCAGAGGTACAAAAGCGAACGCCCCTCCCCAGAATGTTACCGGGGACATTTGCGTTGATACGATTCCTGTAGACGAGTCCCAGTACGCGCCCTGGTATCTGGGGAATCCGCCGGTGCTGTCCCTCGTTGGATCGAATACCGCGTGCCTCGCCACCTCTGGGCGTAAACTCGGATGGAACGGGCCCGTTGTTAGAAGATTCGCGAAATTTGTGTTTATGGCTAACGCGCAATCCCTCGCTGCGGTGGCGGTAATTCCACCTGATGCTTCGATCCACGAAACGTGACCGGTGAACTCTCTGTAAACCCAGTTTCTGAGCATCCTGTACACGTTTGAAACCGTCACTGAGTAGGTAGCACTGTTTTGGAGTGCGTCTTTCACGGTGATCTGCGCCTGCCCTTGCTTGAGGCCAGATACCTTGCCGTTCCCGTCGACACTGGCTATGTCAGGGCGAGATGACTCATACGTGAATGGGCCTTGACCACCGGTGGGCGTGCGACTCTTGACGTTTCCGGCAACCTCCTTTGTGAGCCATCCATCGTTTTGGATCAATTTTATACCGTCCAGCACCATTGGTTCCTGGTCGATGATCAGCTCGGGGGTAGTGATCACGGTCACTGCGTAGGGCGCAGATGACTGCTGCGAGCCATACAGGGCTTTGGCAGTCAGGCTATGAGACCCACCTCCCATGCTCTGGACGCTATGGGTCCAAACTCCATTGGCGTTGACTGGGCGTTTACCTGTTGACGTGGCCCCGTCAAAGATCTCGACCTCCAGACTCGCGGTCGCAGTACCGGTCAGATTGACTGTGGTGTCGCGGGTGGTGCCATTGTTGGGGATGTCGTTGCCCTTGGAGTCTGTTACTGAGGTAATGGCAGGAACCAACGCAATGGCCACCGAAAAGGTCCGGGGCGCCGACACCGGATTGCTGCCATACAGGGCTTTGGCGGTCAGTCTATGCGGCCCTACGTTCATACCCTGAACCCGGTAGGTCCAGACACCACTGGCGTTGACGGTGCTTGTGCCTATAGACGTGGTTCCGTCAAAGATCTCGACCTCCAGACCCGCAGTCGCCGTGCCGGTGAGGTCGACGGCGTCGTTGACGATGATGGTGTCGTTGGCGACTTCGTTGCCGTAGGCGTCCTTGACCGAGGTAATCTCCGGCTTTTCCTCCACCAGCGCTTTAATGGTGTACGTACGCACCGGGAACACCACGGCTTCGCTTTCAACCGTGCTCTTACCCAGCGCCGCCTTTAACTCCATGCTCAGGCTGCTGCCGTCCTTGAGGTTTTT
>NZ_FOCB01000022.1:0-25415 GCF_900109995.1 Pseudomonas sp. ok272
CAAGCAATTTGCATGCTCCAAGCTGAAAAGCGAAAGAGACCAGATTGCGGTGTGTGAAGACGAAACGAACCGAAAGTTCGAGATCTTGCAAAACACCGAAATCTATCACGTACCCAATTTGCTGAAGCGCGGCCAGCTGGCCACGATTCGGTACCCGAATTTCTTGACGACCATAGAGCATTGGAACCACCTGATCCCATCCCGAACTCAGCAGTGAAACGATGCATCGCCGATGGTAGTGTGGGGTTTCCCCATGTGAGAGTAGGTCATCGTCAAGATTAAATTCCGAAACCCCAATTGCGAAAGCAGTTGGGGTTTTGTTTTTGCCTGCGAAAAAATCCCTTCTTCTGGCCAGACCTATACTCAGGGCAATCTGATTGGAGCGGTTAGTTACCGTATCGGTCGTGCCATTGTGGGGGGCTGAGACTTTGAATCTGCGTTTCTTACTCATCACCCTGATCCTGCTCATGGCGGGGTGCTCCTCCACTGCGCATCGTGTCACCGAGCCGCCGGTTGTGGTCTCTGAAGCAACCTGGCGACAGATCGATCAAGATATCGACAGCGCCTCATTGCTCTCCAAGGCAGAGGTCAGGCGTTACACCCGCGGCGCTATGGAGCGTTGGCGACAGCAGGTATTTCAACGCACCGAAACTGACTTCATTCCCTGGTTCACCGGCTATTGGACCCAGCAATGGTTGTCCATGAGGGTGAGTTGGTACAAATTAAACAGCCAGGGTGAGGCCGATTCGGTGGTCAATCGCTTAACGCTTTATCTGCAGGAGCAATATCATCAGCGGGTGTTGGATCCGGTCGCGAAAGTCACTGATCCCAATGTGATCATGGGGGATGCAGTGGCCCTGTATGTACAGATGCTTGACGTGAGTCTTGTAGAAATACGGGAGCGGTATGCTGTTCCTCAACAACAATTTGATCGCCGGCTCAATGAAATTCCCGCCATCTCCCTGGCTCCACCGCCAGCGCGTAATGCTTCGCTCTATGTGTTGACCCACACTGAGCCTCTCACAGCGCTGCCGGCTTACGTGGCGTTGATCGAGCAGGTACGTGGGTCGAACAATGGCGCTGGGGCGGGGTTGTCGGATGCTGGGATTTCTTCGGTGGCCAAGCGGGCGAGTGAAAGGCTGGAGGCTCAGATCGCCACACGCAGTATTGCCAGTGCGGTAGCTGCGGCGGTCGGACGGATTGCCGGAGCGGCAATATCCGTAGTGACAGCAGGTATTGGTGCCATTTCGAATGAAAGTGATCGCCCCGAAGCGCAGGCGCAAATGCGTAAAAGCCTCAGTGCGGCATTCGATAAAGCGTGGCTGGGCTTGATGGAAAACGAGACCAATGGCGTGATGGCGGGGGTCAATTACATCAGCGGGGAAATTGATGACAGCATGGTCGAGCGCTCGTTATCCGTGCCACAAGCGCCGGCCACGCCAGTACGTCCTGCCAGCTTTTCTGATGATGTCGGTGATACGAGTCCTTGATCGGCAACCCATCAATTCATCGCAGGGCACCCGCCACTGGGATTACGTGCCGCCTGGCTGATGGCGGCGGCCAAGCGCTTCACGTTGTTCTGGTGCGCTAATACCAACTCATCGATGGTTGCCCCGGAGGGTGTTTGCAGGGTCGTGCGGCAACTGAGCGGTAGGCTGGTTTCCTCTGGCACAGCAGTGCGCAATCGCCATTTGGCGTCAATGAGGGCGTATTGGCCCGGTACTGAATCAAAGCGCAGTACATCGACGCGCAAGGTAAGCTTGCGCCCGGAGGACGAGCCGGACAGTTGATCCACCAGCGCGCTTTGCAGCTCATCCGACAAGGTGGCTCCCCACCATTCGGTTTCCAGGATAGCCAGGCCGCTGTTGCCCTCGCGTATAACCATCTGTGTACGGTCAACCTGAGGTGGCACGGACACTTGCTCGATCTGCATGCTTGCACCGTCGCGGGTGCCTGGTGCGGGCTGCGCCGGCAACAGGGTGTGGTAGTGGATCGGGTCACTGCGACAGGCCGCAAGCAGGACTACCAGGCCGACCAAGGGGATTTTCAACGACAAAGACATGGGCGTGCTCCTGTGCTCAGCGGCTTGAAGACGGTTGCAGGTTTGGCGCTGGGGCATCTTTTGGACGTCCACGCAGCAAGGATTCCGGATGCCGACTCAAGTAGTCCGATAGCTCGCGCAGCGAACGGGACATACGCCCGAGCTCATCCAGGGTTTCACCGAGTTGCTCGCGTTGCGGTGAGTCCTCGGCCAGGGTTGAACTGGCTGATTTCAGGGTTTGGCTGACGTCCTGCAAGGTTGCTTGCACCTCCGGCAGGGTTTTGCCATCGAATTGCTTGAGGCCCTTGCGCAGCTCTATCAGGCTGCCGTCGAGATTGTTGGCGATACGGTTGATCGGCAGCTTGTTGATCTTCTCGATCATTGCCTGGAACTGTTCCTGCAGTTGTTCGAGGCTGGCGGGTACCGTAGGGACGCTGATGGGGCGTGCATTGGGGTCGAAGGCGACTTTTGGGGCTTTAGGGAAGAAGTCCAGGGCGATGTACAGTTGTCCCGTCAGGAGGTTGCCGCTACGTGCCTGGGCGCGCAGGCCATTTTCGACAAACGTACCCATGACGCGGATAGAGGCCTGTTCGTCTTGGGGATCGTGATTCAGCGCCTTGAGCATCTTCATGTGCGCTTGCCCCAGTCGCTGCGGATAAATCACGATGCCCACGTTGATGGGAAAGCTGCGCGCCTTATCATCGTAATCAAGGTTGATGGCCACCACCTTGCCAATCTCCAGCCCCTGGAACTCCACGGGAGCATTCACCTTCAAGCCACGCAAGGTCTGATCGAAACGCAGTGACAGGTACTGAGCCTTGCCGTCGGGAGGGGCCAGGGCCGTTTGTTGGTCATCGAACAACTGAAAGTCCCGGTCCTCGGCCGCGGGTTTGTCGTTGGGACTGTAGTCCGGGGCGCGGAAGGTAATGCCGCCCACCAGCAACGCTGAGAGCGACTCAGTCTTGAGCGCGAAGCCGTTGGCCCCGACCTCCATGCTGACACCGCTGACGTTCCAGAATCGTGTGTTCTCAGTGACGTTGGCGTCGTTCGGCGCCTTGACGAAGACTTCGACGTTGACCCCTTTGCCATCGGCGTCCAGCGCGTAGGCCACGACCTGACCGACCGGGATCTTGCGGTAGTAGACCGGCGAGCCGATATCCAGGGAGCCCAGGTCCTGGGTGTGCAGCAGGAATCGCTTGCCGGATTCGCCATAGGTGATGGGTGGCGGTGCTTCCAGGCCGATGAAGCGTTTGGCGCGCTCATCGGCGTGCCCGGCGTCCGCGCCGATGAAGTCCCCGGACAGCAGCGTGTCGATCCCGGAAACTCCGCCCGCGCCGATACGCGGGCGCACGACCCAGAACTGCGAGTCTTTGCGGGTGAAGGACTCGGCCTGCTTGTTAAGCTTGACCGTGGCATTGACGCTCTTCTGGTCATTGCTCAATTCGACCTCCGAGACATGACCGATCACCACGTTGCGGTACTTGACCTCGGTCTTGTTGGCCGTCAGGCCCTGGCCGGTCTTGAAGTTGAGGGTGATCACCGGACCTTGTTGCATCAGGTTGTGTACCACCAGCGAGATCCCCACCAGCACGGCCACAATGGGCACGATCCATACCAGTGAAACACTCCAGCGTCGGGTCTTGATGTTGGCTGTGCCGGGCACTGGCTGCCCCTCAGTGGCTCGCGATTCCATCCATGACCTCCTCGGGTTGTGGGTTATCCCAGATCAGGCGAGGGTCGAAACTCATCGCCGAAAGCATGGTAAACACCACCACCATGCCAAAGAACAGAATGCCGGCGCGGGGTTCGATATCCCCGAGCGCCTGGAACTTCACCAGCGCGGCGACCAGGGCCACGACAATCACATCGAGCATCGACCAGTAGCCGATCAACTCAACGAAGCGATAGAGCTTGGAGCGCTGCTTGCGCGCCCAGTGGCTGCCGCGCTGCGTGGTGATCAGGAGTAGCGAAAGCGCGACAAACTTGATGCCCGGCACTGCAATGCTGGCAATGAAAATGATCAAGGCGATGTCCCAGGCGCCAGCTTCCCAGAACTCCAGGACGCCACCGATGATCGTGCTGTCGGCACCGCTGCCGAGCATGCTGGTGTTCATCACGGGTAACAGATTGGCCGGGATGTAGAACACCAGGGCGGCCAACAGGTACGCCCATGTGCGGGTCAGGGAGTTGGTCTTGCGCACATGCAGGGGCGCATCGCAGCGTGGACATTGGTGCGGGTGGTCGGTCATGTCGCAGGCCAGGCCGCAACTGTGGCACAGGCAGAGACCGAGTTCGTGGGCGTTGGCCAGGCGGCGGCTCATAGGGTGTCCCACAATTCACGCACATCGCGCCCGGCGATGCGGATCAGCAGCAAGCTGAGCACGGCCAGGGCAAACAGGCCGATGCCGGGAATCACGTCCAGCAGCCCGGCGAGCTTGAACACCGCGACCATTGCGCCCAGCAGGCAGACTTCCAGCATGCTCCAGGGCCTGAGGGTCTCCAGCCAGCGCATGCACAGCTTGAACGCCGGCGAGCGCTTGGCCGCCAGGGCGAAGCTCAGCACCCAGATCAGTAGCAGCAACTGGAACATTGGCGCGATGATGATGGAAATGGCCGCCACCAGGGCAATAAACGTGATGGGGCCGTCACTGAGCGCGACCACCGAGTCCCAAAGAGTCGCGCTGTTCTTGAGGCCTTTTAGACTGATGCTCATCACCGGATAGAAGTTGGCGAAGATCCACAGTACGGCGGCGGTCAGGGTCAGTGCCAGGCGCTGTTGCACGGTCATCCCGTTGTAGCGTTGCAGAACCCCGCCGCAACGTTGGCAAAGCGCAGTCTGGTGCTTGGAAAGCAGGGCTTTTTCGTACACGCCATCGCAGTGCTCACAGATGATCAGATGTTCAGTACTGGCCATTCTTCGCACTCAGAGACAAGCAGGATGCTTCAGGAGCATGACTTAATATAGAAGCGCACGGGGATAGAGCAAATATAAAGTTTGGCCTGCGCCGAGCGATCGGCCTGTGCGGTGCGTTGCACAGGCTAGACACCGGCGTGCTGTCAACGAGTGGTTACTCGCCGCGAATGTATTGTTCCAGTTGGAGAATCAGTTCTGCCTGTTCGGCGATCGCTTCCTTGACCAGGTCACCGATCGACAACAAGCCCAGCAGTTGGCCGTTCTCCACGACCGGCAAGTGGCGCAGGTGCTTGTCGGTCATGATGTTCATGCAGGTTTGTACGCTTTGATGGGAGTCCACGGTGATCACCGGCGAGTTCATGATCTCGCTGACGGGCGTCCCGACGGAAGAACGGCCCTTGAGCACCAGTTTACGTGCGTAGTCCCGTTCGCTGATAACCCCCACAATCTCGCCACCCTCCAGCACCGGCAACGCACCGACGTTCTTCGCCGCCATCACCATCAGGGCTTCGAGCACCATCTGATGGGCATTGATGGTATGGACCTGCTGGTTGCGCTCGGCTTTGAGCTTGAGCAGTTGCGCGACGGTCTTCATGGACAGAGCCTCGAACGGTGTTGTCATTATCGGCAGACGATATACGCCTGGGCGCCTCATACACAATCATAGGACGTGAGCCGGTGGAGCACCTGCAAAAAAGCCGCTGATAACCGTGAAAGGTATCAGCGGCTTTTGTCGTTCAACTTAGCAGTAACGGTCGATCACGCATACATCCGGCTTGGACTGCAGGTTCTGCCATTCCTGAGTCAGCGTGGCTAGCACGCGGCCGACATAATCCTTATCGGCGGCGGCCTTCTTGCCAACATAACCCTGGCCGCGACGGTACATCTTCAGTCGGGCGCGCAGGTCACGGGTATTTTTTTCGAACGCGTCTTCATGGGCGTGGGGCGACAGGCAGTCGATATGCACCTGGCCAGAGTCGGCAATCCACAGGATATGGCTGTCATGGCTGTCTTTGTGTGCAGCGAACATACGAGCCAGTTCATCTATAGTCGGTTGATTGTTCAGATTCATGTTAAAGCCCCTTGACCAATGTTTGATCTGTCTAGTTGATTCGCTAATTCACTTCTCTACTTCGGTAAGTTGATATCTGGTACCGAAACCAGGGCGACAGTGGTTGTCTGCCGAATATCGGCAGGGCCTTGAGCAGGATGCATGTAGTGGTTCTGAGAGACTGCTACGTATGGGCGTCAAACACGAGAGAAGCAGCGATTACCTGGATGTTGTTGCCGAGAATCAACTCATTCGGTCACAAGCATCTTGAAGAGTATTCGCCAGCGCTTGGGTCCTGTGCGGGACGTTCATGCCGGGTCAGTTTCATCAATCTGCCTTGTGGGCAGTACACATCCGGTAGCAGCTCGGCGGTCAGTCGAGCCTTTTCACAACACTTTTGCCAGGGCTCCCGATCGGGGAGACGTCTGCATCATGCAAGGGGAAAAACGCCTCGTCAACGGTTTTGTAGTGAAATAATTCATTCACTACAAAAATAATATCGAGGCCTGCAACGAAGCATTTAGCCTTGTCCGACAATCGCTTGCGCGGTAAACGCAAAGGCAGCCGTAAACGTTTATCGCGCGTAGAATCACCCGCTCAAATCGACTTCGAGGTTGCAGTGGTGGACTTACAGCAGGGCTTCGTCCTGACCCGGCATTGGCGCGATACCCCGGCCGGTACTCTCGTCGAGTTCTGGCTGGCGACCGATGCCGGTCCACGGTTGGTGCGTTTGCCGGTGCAGCCGTCAGTGGCCTTCATTCCCGAGCAGTATCGCGAGCGCACCCAGGCGCTTGTTCGCGATGAGCAGGGCGTCGAACTGCGGCCCCTGGGCCTGCTGGACTTCCAGCATCGCCCCGTGTTCGGCCTGTACTGCCAGCAGCATCGCCAACTGATGCACTTGGAGTCGGTGCTGCGCCGCGCCGGCGTCGATGTCTTCGAAGCTGACGTGCGCCCGCCGGAGCGCTACCTGATGGAGCGCTTCATCACGGCGCCCGTGTCGATGCGCGGCACACTCGGCGCCGACGGCGTCCTGCTCGACAGCCACCTCAAGCCCGACCCCGACTACCGCCCGCGCCTGAAGCTAGTGTCCCTGGACATCGAGACCACCGAGCAGGGTGAGTTGTACTCGATTGCCCTGGAGGGCTGCGGCCAGCGCCAGGTCTACATGCTGGGCTCGCCCAATGGCGACGACACGTTGGTGGACTTCGACCTGGAGTACTGCGACTCCCGGGCCATGCTGCTCAAAAGACTCAATGAATGGTTCGCCCGCCATGACCCGGACGCGATCATCGGCTGGAACCTGGTGCAGTTCGACCTGCGGGTGTTGCACGAGCATGCCCGGCGCCTGGCGGTGCCGTTGCGCCTGGGGCGCGGCGGCGAGGAAATGCAGTGGCGCGAGCACGGTGCGGGCAACAACCACTTCTTCGCGTCGGCGGCCGGCCGGCTGATCATCGATGGCATCGAATCCCTGCGCTCGGCGACCTGGAGTTTCCCCTCGTTCAGCCTGGAAAACGTCGCCCAGACACTGCTCGGCGAAGGCAAATCGATCGCGACCCCGTACCAGCGCATGGATGAAATCAACCGCATGTTCGCCGAGGACAAGCCCGCACTGGCGCGCTATAACCTCAAGGACTGCGAACTGGTGACGCGCATCTTCCACAAGACCGAGCTGCTGACCTTCCTGCTGGAGCGCGCCAGCGTCACGGGCCTGCCGGTGGACCGCAGCGGCGGCTCGGTGGCAGCGTTCACCCACTTGTACATGCCGTTGATGCATCGCCAGGGGTTTGTCGCGCCCAATCTCGGTGATCGTCCGCCCCAGGCCAGCCCGGGCGGCTTTGTCATGGACTCCAAGCCCGGCCTGTACGAGTCGGTGTTGGTGCTCGACTACAAGAGCCTTTACCCGTCGATCATCCGCACGTTCCTGATCGATCCGGTGGGGTTGATGGAGGGCTTGCGTCACCCGGATGACCGTGAGTCAGTGCCAGGCTTTCGTGGTGCGCGGTTCTCGCGGACCCGGCATTGCCTGCCGGCCATTGTTGCCCGTATCTCGCAGGGCCGCGAGGTCGCCAAGCGCGAGCACAACGCGCCGCTGTCCCAGGCACTGAAGATCATCATGAACGCGTTCTATGGCGTGCTGGGCTCCAGCGGTTGCCGCTTCTTCGATACGCGGCTGGCGTCGTCGATCACCCTGCGTGGGCACGAAATCATGCAGCGCACCCGGCAATTGATCGAAGCCCAGGGCCATGCGGTGATCTATGGTGACACCGACTCCACCTTCGTCTGGTTGCGCCGTGCCCACGATCAGGAAGAAGCGGCGCAGATTGGTCGCTCGTTGGTGGAGCACGTCAATCAGTGGTGGCGCGAGCATTTGCAGGCCGAGTTCGGCCTGACCAGCGTGTTGGAGTTGCAATACGAAACCCACTTTCGACGTTTTCTGATGCCGACCATTCGCGGCGCGGAGGAGGGCAGCAAGAAGCGCTATGCGGGGCTGGTGACGCGCGCCGATGGCAGCGATGAGATGGTCTACAAGGGCCTGGAGACCGTGCGCACCGACTGGTCGCCGCTGGCCCGGCAGTTCCAGCAGGAACTCTACGAGCGCATCTTTCATCGCCGTCCGTATCAGGATTACGTGCGCCAGTTCGTACAGGCGACCCTGGCCGGCGAGCACGATGAGCTGCTGATCTACCGCAAGCGCCTGCGCCGGCCCTTGGACGACTACGAGCGCAACGTGCCGCCCCACGTGCGGGCGGCGCGTATCGCCGACGAATACAACGACCAGCAACACCGTCCGCGCCAGTATCAGCGCGGGGGATGGATCAGCTACGTGATCACCGTCGCCGGCCCCGAGCCCCTGGAAATCCGCAGCGCCCCGGTCGACTACGAGCACTACATCAGCCGCCAGCTACAGCCGGTGGCCGACGCGATCCTGCCCTTTGTCGACGATGACTTCTCGACACTGGTCGGCGGGCAGATGGGGTTGTTCTAGCGCCTTCAGTCTTTCTCCGGGACGTGCTCGCGCGGCGGTTCGATGGCCTCGGTGGGCGGGGTCATCCGTACCCAGGACATGAATAGCTGAAAGCCGACCGCCAACAGCACCGGGCCGGTAAACAGGCCGATGATGCCGCTGGTGAGCATCCCGCCCAGGGCGCCAATCAGAATCACCGGCATGGGCACGGCCACGCCGCGTCCCAGCAGCATCGGCTTGAGTACGTTATCGGACAGCCCGGCGAGGATGATCCAGATGGCGAAGATCACTGTCGCCGCGCTGACACCGTCCTGGGCAAACACATAGATGGTCACGGGCAGCGTCAGTATCAGGATGGGCAGTTGGGTGATCCCCAGCAGCAGCACCAGCAGTGCCAGCACGCCCGCACCAGGCACGCCCATCGCCACCAGGCCGATGCCCACCAGAATCATCTGGATGAACGCGATGCCGACCACGCCCTGGGCCACGGCGCGGATGGTCGCGGTGCACAGCGTCGCCAGTTCAGGCCCGCGCACGGGCCCGGAAATGCGCGTGGCAATCGCCACCGCGACGCCTTCGCCGTCACCGCCCTTGGCCATGATCACCCCGGAGATGATCAGCGCCAGGACAAACACGATGATGCCGGTGCCGACGCCGGCCAATTGGGTCAGCACGGTCTTGCTCACGTCCTTGAGGTGCGGCGCCACCTGGGAAAATACCCAGCCCAGGTCTTCTGAGGCGTGGGTCCAGATATTGAACAGGGGCGCGCCGATCAGCGGCCAGCTTTCGACCACAGCGGGTGGCGGGGGGATTTCCAGGTCCTTACCGTGCACGGCTTCCATGCCGCCCTTGACCGAGCTGGCGATGGACTCGCCCAGCAGGCTCAAGGGCGCAATCAGGCAGATCAGGCCAATGATCACCAGAATGATCGCGGCCAAGCCGGTACGACCGCCCAGGGCGGCGCCCAGTCGCTGATTCACGGGATACAGGGTGATCGCCAGAATCACCGACCACAGCATGATGTTCATGAAGGGGTGGAAGATGTCGAAGCAGACCATCACCAGCACGCTGATCAGGCCTGCGCGGATCAGCACATCAAGCAGGTCGCGGGCGTTGTTCAGGCCCATGATTCGGTTGTCACGCATAGAGGGGCTCCGTGGCTGGCTGAAGTCTAGTCAGGTTTGTGTGGTTGCCAGCAATCTTAGCGTGCAAACGTAAAAAGGGCGCCCGAAGGCGCCCTGAACTCACTTGAACCGAGGAGGCCAGGTGAAGCCGTTCACACAACCGCAGCGTTGGTAAGACCCTGCGTGAACGGTGTTGCAGGCCGCACCCCCGACGGGTGCGACAGGTTTACGTGCCCGGTGTCAGTCACGGCGCATCAACCGTGGCGCAGTGATGGGCCGTTGCGCGACAGCCACTAGGCCGTCGCTTCAACGCGTGGGCTGCTGGCGGGTGTCCAGGACTCATTGGCCGTCTGGTCCATGGCGTCCTGGATCGCGCGTTTACGGCTGGCTTCGGCTCGGCGGCTGAAGTACCAGACCATGAAGGTCACGATCGACACCGCCAACAGAATCAGGCTGGCCACGGCATTGATCTCGGGTTTGACCCCCAGGCGCACGGCGGAGAACACTTCCATCGGCAGCGTCGTGGAGCCCGGGCCCGACACAAAGCTGGCCAGCACCAGGTCATCCAGCGACAGGGCGAACGACATCATGCCGCCCGCGGCCAGGGAGGGCGCGATCATCGGGATGGTGATCAGGAAGAACACCTTCAACGGCCGTGCCCCCAGGTCCATCGCGGCTTCCTCGATGGACAGGTCCAGCTCTCGCAAGCGCGCCGACACCACCACGGCCACATAAGCAGCGCAGAACGTGGTGTGGGCGATCCAGATGGTGATAATGCCGCGCTCTGTCGGCCAGCCCACCAACTGCGCCATCGCCACGAACAGCAGCAACAGCGACAGGCCGGTGATCACTTCGGGCATCACCAGGGGCGCGGTGACCAGGCCGCCGAACAAGGTGCGGCCCTTGAAGCGGGTGACCCGGGTCAGCACGAACGCGGCCAGGGTGCCCAGGACCACCGCGGCAATCGCGGTGTAGCAGGCAATTTCCAGCGAACGCATCACCGAGCCCATCAACTGGGAGTTGTCCAGCAAGCCCGCGTACCACTTCACCGACCAGCCGCCCCACACCGTCACCAGCTTGGAGGCGTTGAACGAGTAGATCACCAGGATCAGCATCGGCAGGTAGATAAACGTCAGGCCGAACACCAGCATCATTCGGGCAAATCCGAAACGGTTCATGCCCGTCCCTCCATCTCTTTGGCTTGGCTGCGGTTGAACAGAATGATCGGCACAATCAGGATCAACAGCATCACCACCGCCAGGGCCGAAGCCACCGGCCAGTCGCGGTTGTTGAAGAACTCCTGCCACAGCACGCGGCCGATCATCAGGGTTTCCGGGCCGCCCAGCAGTTCCGGGATCACGAACTCGCCCACCACCGGAATGAACACCAGCATGCAGCCGGCGATGATGCCGTTCTTGGCCAGCGGCACGGTGATCTTCCAGAAGTTGTTGAAGTTGCTCGAGCCCAGGTCGGATGCGGCCTCCAACAGGCTTTGGTCGTGCTTGACCAGGTTGGCGTACAGCGGCAGCACCATGAACGGCAGGTACGCGTACACCACGCCGATGTACACGGCGGTGTTGGTGTTGAGGATTTCAATCGGGCTCGATGTCAGCCCGGTCCACATCAAGAACGCGTTGAGCAAGCCGTTGTTGCTGAGGATGCCCATCCAGGCATAGACACGGATCAGGATCGCGGTCCAGGTCGGCATCATGATCAGCAGCAGCAAGACGTTCTGCGACTCCTTGCTGGTCTTGGAAATGGCGTAGGCCATCGGAAAGCCGATCACCAGGCACATCGCCGTGCTCAGCAGGGCGATCTTCAGTGAGCCCAGGTAGGCCGCGATGTACAACTCATCGTCGGCCAACATCGTGTAGTTGCCCAGGTTCAGGAGTAGCTGAAACTTTTGTTCGGCGAAGCCGTAGATCTCCGAGTAGGGAGGAATCGCCAGGGCCGCTTCGGAAAAGCTGATCTTCATCACCAGGAAGAACGGCAGCATGAAGAACATGAACAGCCACAGGAAGGGGATACCGATGACGACCTTGCGTCCGCTCGGCAGGAACCGTTGGAACGGCTGAGTCAGTGTGTTCATGTGCGCAATACCACGCCGCTGTCGTCTTCCCACCACACGTACACCTGATCGTCCCAGGTCGGGCGCGCGCCACGGCGTTCGGCGTTGGCCATGAACGACTGGACGATCTTGCCGCCGGGCAGCTCGACGTAAAACACCGAGTGGCCGCCCAGGTAGGCGATGTCATGCACCTTGCCGCTCGACCAGTTGTAGCGGTTCTCGGGCTTGAGGGTGCTGACCAGCATTTTTTCCGGGCGGATGGCGTAGGTGATCGACTTGTCCTGCACTGAGGTGCTGACGCCGTGACCGACGTAGATCTTCTGCTCCAGGTCGTTGCTGTGAATGATCGCGTAGCCTTCCTGGTCTTCGATGACGGTGCCGTCGAAGGCGTTCACGTTGCCGATGAACTCGCAGACCATGCGGCTGACCGGTGCCTCGTAGATGTCCACCGGGCTGCCGATCTGGGCGATCCAACCCAGGTGCATGATCGCAATACGCTCGGCCATGGTCATGGCCTCTTCCTGGTCGTGGGTCACCATCACGCAGGTCACGCCCACACGCTCGATGATCTGCACCAACTCCAGTTGCATCTGCGAACGCAGCTTCTTGTCCAGGGCGCCCATCGGCTCGTCGAGCAGCAACAACTTCGGGCGCTTGGCCAACGAACGCGCCAGGGCTACCCGCTGGCGCTGGCCACCGGAAAGCTGGTGCGGCTTGCGCTTGGCGTACTGGCTCATCTGCACCAGGCGCAGCATTTCTTCGACACGGGCGTCGATCTCGCTGGCAGACAAACGGTCCTGCTTGAGGCCGAAGGCAATGTTTTGCGCCACGGTCATGTGCGGGAACAGGGCGTAGGACTGGAACATCATGTTGATCGGCCGCTCATAGGGCGGCATGTCAGTGATGTCGACGCCGTCGAGCAGGATCCGTCCTTCGGTCGGGCGTTCGAAGCCGGCGAGCATGCGCAGCAGCGTCGACTTGCCGGAGCCGGAGCCGCCGAGCAGGGCGAAAATCTCGCCCTGATGGATCTCCAGGGACACATCGTCCACGGCCGTGGTCTCGTCGAATTTCTTGGTGACGCGGTCGACTTTCACCAGCACCTTTTTCGGTTGCTGATTACCTTCAAGAGCCTTCCTGTAGATGCTGGAGGCGTTTGCCATGTGAAACTCCCAACAGGTTTCAGTCGTCAGGCCAATGCGGTCTGACTTAATAGTTGATTGCAAGCCTTGCCGGGGCAGCCAAGGAGCACTCCTGTCGGAGCGGGCTTGCTCGCGAAAGCGTTGTATCAGTCGAGAGTGATGTCGACTGATGCTCCTTCTTCGCGAGCAAGCCCGCTCCCACATGGATTGCGTTTGACTGACAGGCTCAGGCCTATTCGGCGCCGCCGTCCTGGCTGCCGGGTCGTACTTGTTGTTATTGCGGTGTGTCGTTTTCGTGAAGGGCGGGCGCGTAAAAGCGCACCAGCGGGCTCACGGGGCAGTTAAATCGTGGGTGGTGGCTTGAATCGTTCAGTCAGCGTTGATTGCGCCGCGCCGAGCGTTGCCGGCAGGCATCGCCAAACGCCTGGAAAATACTCAAGTAGACAGGGTTATCCAGCACCTGCCATTCCGGGTGCCATTGCACGCCGACGGCGAAGGCCTTGCTGTGTTCCACCGAGACCGCCTCGATCAGGCCATCGGGCGCGATGGCTTCGGCGCGCAGGCCGGGAGCCAGCCGGTCGATGCCTTGGCTGTGAATCGAGTTGACCTGGAAGGCGATGGGCAACTCCAGCGCTTCGAACACGCCGCCCGGCTGCACGCTGACCGCATGGGCCGGTGCGTATTGCACCGCCAGGTCCGGGTGATCGGCTTCACGGTGGTCGAGCATGCCAGGCAGTTCATGGACCATCTGGTGCAGGCTGCCACCGAACGCCACGTTCATCTCCTGGAAGCCCCGGCAGATGCCGAGCACTGGAACGCCTGCCGCAATGGCCGCGCGCAGTAAAGGAAGGGTCGTGGCATCGCGTGCCGGATCGTGATCCGTGCCGGCAGCGCTGGCGGGGCCTTGATAATGGAAGGGTTCCACATTCGACGGCGAGCCGGTCAGCAACAGGCCATCGAGCTGACCGAGCAGGTCATCGATTTCGGTCAGTTCGCCCAGGGAAGGAATGATCACCGGCAGCCCCAGAGCCGCGACGCTGACCGCACGCACGTACTTGTCCCCGCTGACGTGGTAGGGGTGCAAGCCAATCTGTTTGACGCACGCAGTAACGCCGATCAATGGCTTGAATGCCATTTTTATCACCTCGCAGTTTCACACTTGTAACGAGCTTTTTCAGGAGCTTAGCCTCGTTGATTTTTTTTAACAACTGCCGTGTAAAAGATTCTAAACGGTTGACTGGCTGGAACTCTGGCCGGCTGTGGGTTTGCGAGGTTTTTTGGCTGGCTGCTGGCGTTTATGACCAATAAAATCAACGCTCAGGGCGCTTTGCACGCTATTGACTTCACTTTGCCTTTCGGATTGACTGGGGCCGCAACCGTGCAATGAACATAATAATTAACAGCCAATAGGTGCATCATGTCGGTCCCTCTGCGTACCGTTCAACTCAACGAAGCAAACGCATTCCTTAAGAAATATCCTGAGGTTTTGTACGTCGACCTTCTGATTGCGGATATGAACGGTGTGGTGCGCGGCAAGCGCATCGAGCGCACCAGTCTTCATAAGGTTTACGAAAAAGGTATCAACCTCCCGGCTTCGCTGTTTGCCCTGGACATCAATGGTTCCACGGTGGAAAGCACCGGCCTGGGCCTGGATATCGGCGACTCAGACCGCATCTGCTACCCAATCCCCAACACCTTGAGCATCGAGCCATGGCAGAAGCGCCCAACCGCGCAACTGTTGATGACCATGCACGAGCTCGAAGGCCAGCCGTTCTTCGCTGACCCCCGTGAAGTGCTGCGCCAGGTGGTCAGCAAGTTCGATGACATGGGCCTGACCATCTGCGCCGCGTTTGAACTGGAGTTCTACCTGATCGACCAGGACAACGTGAACGGTCGTCCGCAATCGCCGCGTTCTCCGGTGTCCGGCAAGCGTCCGATGTCGACCCAGGTCTACCTGATCGATGACCTCGACGAATACGTCGACTGCCTCCAGGACATCCTCGAAGGTGCGAAAGAGCAGGGCATTCCGGCTGACGCCATTGTCAAGGAAAGCGCCCCGGCACAATTCGAAGTCAACCTGCACCACGTTTCCGACCCGATCAAGGCCTGCGACTACGCGGTACTGCTCAAGCGCCTGGTGAAGAACATCGCCTACGACCATGAGATGGATACCACCTTCATGGCCAAGCCGTACCCGGGTCAGGCGGGCAACGGTCTGCATGTGCATATTTCGATCCTGGACAAGGCCGGCAACAACATCTTCGCCAGCGAGGATCCCGAGCAGAACGCCGCATTGCGCCACGCGATCGGCGGTGTGCTGGAGACCCTGCCGGCGCAAATGGCCTTCCTGTGCCCGAACGTCAACTCCTACCGTCGTTTTGGTGCGCAGTTCTATGTGCCGAACTCGCCGAGTTGGGGCATCGACAACCGCACCGTGGCCGTACGTGTGCCGACCGGCTCGCCGGACTCGGTCCGCATCGAGCACCGCGTGGCCGGTGCCGACGCCAACCCGTACCTGTTGATGGCGTCGGTCCTGGCCGGTATTCACCACGGCCTGACCAACCAGATCGAGCCTGGTGCGCCGGTCGAAGGCAACAGCTACGAGCAGAACGAGCAGAGCCTGCCGAACAACCTGCGCGATGCCCTGCGCGAGTTGGACGACAGCGAAGTCATGGCCAAATACATCGACCCGCTGTACATCGATGTATTCGTGGCGTGCAAGGAAAGTGAGTTGGCCGAGTTCGAGAACTCCATCTCCGACCTTGAGTACAACTGGTACCTGCACACGGTCTGATGACCTTTTCAACGCAGCGGCCGCCGGCACTCGCTGGTGGCCGTTTGGGAACTCAATCATGCAAAAACACGTAAATAGCTACTACGCCGCGACCCGTAACGAGACCACGGGCTTCCCGATGCTCGAAGACACAGTCGAGTGCGATGTCTGTGTCATCGGTGCCGGCTACACCGGTCTGTCCTCGGCGCTGTTCTTGAGCGAAGCCGGCTACAGCGTCACTGTGCTGGAGTCGGCCAAGGTCGGCTACGGTGCCAGCGGGCGCAACGGCGGCCAACTGGTCAACTCCTACAGTCGCGATGTCGACGTGATCGAGCAGCGCTACGGCGACAAGACCGCCGAAGTGCTGGGCAGCATGATCTTCGAAGGCGCCGACATCATCCGTTCGCGCATCCAGCAGTACGACATTAAGTGCGACTACAAGCCCGGTGGTATTTTCGCCGCGCTGAACAAGAAACAACTCAAGGGCCTGGCTGAGCAGAAGCGCGGTTGGGAGCGCTACGGCAACCACAACCTGCACATGCTCGGCGAGCAAGAGATCGCCAAGGAAGTCGGCACGAAAAACTACGTCGGTGGCCTACTGGACATGCAGGGCGGCCACGTCCACCCGCTGAACCTGGCCTTGGGCGAAGCGGCCGCGATCATCAGCCTCGGCGGCAAGATCTACGAGCAATCGGCGGCGGTGGAGATCACCTACGGCGAGCCCATCACCGTGCGTACCGCCAAGGGCCTGGTGCGGGCCAAGTACCTGCTGATTGCCGGTAACGCCTACCTGCCGCAGAACCTCGACGCCCGCGTCACGCGCAAGAGCATGCCGTGTGGCTCACAGATCGTCGTCACCGAGCCGTTGTCCGAGAAAGTCGCCCGCAGCCTGATCACCAACGATTACTGCGTCGAAGACTGCAACTACTTGCTCGACTACTACCGCCTGACCGCCGACAACCGCCTGCTGTACGGTGGTGGCGTGGTCTACGGTGCCCGCGAGCCGGATGACATCGAACAACTGATCCGCCCCAAGATCCTCAAGACGTTCCCGCAGCTCAAGGACGTAAAGATCGACTACCGCTGGACCGGCAACTTCCTGCTGACCATGTCGCGTATGCCGCAGTTCGGTCGCATCGAAAAAAATGCCTATTACATGCAGGGCTACAGTGGCCACGGCGTGACCTGTTCACACCTGGCGGGCAAGTTGATCTCGGAAGTGATCCGTGGGGACGCCGAGCGCTTCGACGCGTTCGCCGCCTTGCCACACATGCCGATGTTCGGCGGCCGTACGTTCCAGGCGCCGCTGACGGCCATGGGCGCGGTGTACTACGCCATGCGTGATCGATTCGGCATCTAGCCAAAGCCGATGTAACCCAGTGGGAGCGAGCCTGCTCGCGATGACGGTGTGCCAGCCAACAACGATGTCGCCTGACACACCGCCCTCGCGAGCAGGCTCGCTTCCACGGGTTTTTTCCGGCTACCGAGCACCATTT
Organism: Pseudomonas sp. ok272; assembly: GCF_900109995.1. Taxonomy (GTDB): domain Bacteria; phylum Pseudomonadota; class Gammaproteobacteria; order Pseudomonadales; family Pseudomonadaceae; genus Aquipseudomonas. The sequence goes on from NZ_FOCB01000022.1 coordinate 17,572, forward strand.
GTCGAACCTGCTGAGCAACACCCGCAAACGTGATTTAATAGCCGCCTTTCATGTCTTCGGGACAGAGGAACGGCGATGTTCGCGACACAGGCGTCGCCTGCCATCCCCCCACACACCCCTTAAGTTTTTCCCACATAAGGCTGTCATGGATACGGGTTCTCGACTCAAATTAGTACGCGAAAGCTACAAAATGTCCCAGCGTGAGCTGGCCCGGCGTAGCGGCGTCACCAATGCCACCATCTCCCTGATCGAACAGAATCGCGTCAGTCCCTCCGTCAGTTCCCTGAAGAAACTGCTGGAAGGCATCCCCATGTCCCTGGCCGACTTCTTCACCTTCGACCAGCCTCCGCGCGAGCATCAATACGTGTTCCGTGCCAACGAACAACCCGACCTGGGCCGCGACGGCCTGCGCCTGCTGTTGATCGGCGCCTCGGTGCCGAGCCGACAGATGCGCCTGCTGCGCGAACAGTACGCCCCCGGCGCCGGCTCCGGTGCCGAGCCGATCGTCCACGCCGAAGGCGAGGAGTGCGGTCTCGTCACCCGTGGCACCGTGGAATTGACCGTCGATGGGCAGGTGAGCGTGCTCAATGCCGGCGACGGCTACTACTTCCCGACCACGCTGGCCCACAGCTTCCGCAACATCGGGGCGGATGAAGCCGAGATCATCAGCGCCAACACCCCGGCGAACTTCTGAGTTGAATCCAGGTGTAAAAAACCGCAGCGATGCGGTTTTTTTACGCCAGCCATTTGCTCACGGCCCGGTCTTTCTCCTGAAGCCCGTAGCGCTTTAACGCGTGTGCTGCGTTCAGGGTGGATGATATTTGCCTGATTCCTACATTGATCTCGGAAGCGTCTTATCGACCCGACCAGCATTCTCTAACTAGTTTGGCGTCGAGTTCGCACGGAACTCCTCTCAATTTCAGCCTCCCCCTACCGGGAGGCTTTTTTGCGCCAACGCGTCTCGCCGACGCCAGGAGAATGCTCATGAACGGGATGACGTTGCTGTCGCTGCCCAATCCTCTGCCAAGCCCCTTTGAGATCCCACTCACCCCGTCCTCCGCCGAGGGCTGAGTCATGGGACGAGGCTCAGTCAACGGCATCGGCCAAGGGTTGGATGGCGACGTGACCACCACCGGTGCGGTATGTGTCGGCAGTTTGCCCCAGGCCCGGCAAGGAAACCGCGGGGTGTTGCGCCTTGGCGACGTGACCACGCCTTGCCCGCTCTGCGGCCAGGCCGGGGTGATCGTCGACAGCCTGCCCGCGATGAAGTGGCATGGCATTGCGACGGTGCTGGACGGCGCGCAGATCCACTGCGGTTGCCCGCCAGGACGTAATCGACTGATCGCGCCACTTGAGCGAGCGTCGCGTGCCAGCCCGCAGGCAACGGCCGTTGAACCGGCCAACCACGTACCGCCGTCGCCCCTCAGTGCCACGGCCGGCAAGGCCTGCGTGTTCGCCAAGTCCTGCGTCTCGGTGCCCATCGGAACGATTGAGGCCGGCGTGGCCAGCGAGCGCGCCGCGAACTTCGGCACCACCGCGCTGCTGGCGTCGACGGGCAACGCCGGCACCCTGGGCCGCGCTGCCGGCGCGATGGGCAGCAACCTGGGGTCGTGGGCGGTTCGCGAACTGGCCAGTGTCGCTGCTCGCCCGGCACTGAGGTATGTGCTGCTGGCCCTATGGCCACGGGACATCGGCGACGCGACCCTCTACACCCCCGAACAACTGGAACACCTGCGCCTGGCCGACACCCGCGTGCGCTTCCAGTTTCGCCGCGACGAGGCTGGCGCGATGCAGGTCTACGGTCTGCACACCAAGGCCGGCAGCGGCGCAGAACGGGTGCCCGTCACCCACGCCACCTGGAACGCCGACAAGAGCGCGATGGTCGCGGTGCTGGACGGCATCAGCATCACCTGGACACCCAACGACGGCCCCGTGGTTACCGTGCCGACGCCGTACCCCGACGCGCCGCCGCAGCTCGACAATCTGCTCGTGCATCCGATTCCACAGGGCCGCGACACCCAGATCAGCCACTACCCCGGCCACGAAGCCGAAGACCTGACCTGGCAAGACACCATCATCACCTTCCCCGCCGACGCGGGCCTGCCGCCGCTGTACCTGGTGTTCGCCAAGTCGGCGGTGCGGCCGTTGGAGGTGGACGTCTATGGCGCGTTCGAGGGAAGACCGCGTAATGGGCTGCATGTGGATCACATGCCTTCGCAGGCGGCGATAGAGCGCTTCCTGGTTGATGATTTTCCGCACCTTGACGAGGTTGATCGCAAACGGGCGATGAAAAATGTTGCCAGCATCGCTATTCCGGCTCGAGTCCACCGCAAATACAGCGAAACTTACGGATGGAGAAATACCGGAGTAAAGCAACGACTTGATGCCAGCGACCGACGTCGTGCAGTACAAAGCAACTTCGATGCAATCAGGCCCTACCTGCTCCAGGAAGGGTTCTCCGAGGCTGACCTTGAAGAGGCTCTGACTCAGATACACAACGTCAATGAAGAACAGGGGTGGTACCGATGAATGCTGAGACTATTGAGCGCTGGGTCGAAAACCTGGGCCGTAGGTATGGTGAGTTGGTGGCCGAGGGCATTATCCCGGATCAACCGCTGGTTAAGCCGTTCCAGGATAGCAATTGGCCGACTTTGCATCCCGGCGCCGGTTTGGAGCTTGTGTTCCGGGAGGACTCCAAACGCTTGGAGCGGGTCATGATTATCCTGATTCCAACCGCCGACCAACCCGTCTATATCGGACAACTGCCTGCACCGTTCACCTTGAACATGAACCAAAGCGCTGTACGCCAAGTTCTGGGCGCGCCAGAGACGTCCAAGCGGTCTGGCAAACTACCCGGCGGCCTGGGGATGCGCGGCGGTTCGGACACCTACTACCTGGATCAACAAGTTAACCCCAATGTCAAAGTGACCCTCGCTTATCTCGAAGACCGCGTTGTCAACAACATCAGCTTCGCCCTGATTGTGACGGGCCACGATTGAGTCGGTGCCAGCTCTGCACGAGAAGGCAGGTTCAAGTAGCTCACACCCCTCCATCCCTCTACGATCACGTAACGACCCACTCTGGAGCGCCCAAATGGATTGCCTGATCCGACTCGCGACACCCCCGGACGCCGAGGCCATCAGCCGCGTCATTATTGACGCGCTGCGTGAGTCCAACGCCGAGGACTATCCGGCGCAGGTGATCGCCCAGGTGGAGCAGAGTTTTTCGCCCGAGGCGGTCCTGGGGTTGTTGGGCCAGCGCCGGGTCTACGTGGCCATCGTTGATCATCAGGTCGTGGCCACCGCGAGTCTTGATCGGGATGTGGTGCGCAGTGTGTTTGTCGCGCCGTCCAGGCAAGGGGCGGGCATTGGTCGGTTGCTCATGAAGCAGATCCACGCGGTCGCCCTCGATGAGGGCATCGAGTGGTTGCGCGTGCCGTCATCGATCACCGCCGAAGGTTTCTATGGCGGGTTGGGGTATCAGAAGGTTCGCGAGCACCTGCACGGCGCCGAGCGCACGATCATCATGCAGCGACGGCTGGCGCGCTGATGCGTCGGTGTCACCCGTTCGTCCTCAAGGCGCCCTGAAGTTCCAGACGATTTCCACCACCCGCAGGGCCATCGCCACGTAGAGCAGGCACAGGAGCAGTTGCAGGCTCAGGTGGTAGCGCAAGCTGGCCAGGCGGCGCAAGCCGTCGCACATGTTGAGGAGCATCAGGGCCCCAGCCAGTGTGATCAGGCCCCAGCCGGCCAGCCAACTGCCAAACAGCCCGAGGAACAGCGAATCACCCGAGCGCAGGGCATCGGTGCCGGCCGCCAGCAGCAGGGCGCACATCAGCAGGTTGCGCAGGTTGTCGAAGACTTCCTTGTTCAACCCCCGGTCCAGCAAGCGGGTGAAGGTGCTCAGTAGCGTGCGCATGGTCATCGGGCATCCGTTGCAAGGCGCGGCGCCCGAGGGGCTCACTCGGGCGTAGCAGGGCGGGAGGGGGTTGGCGCAAAGCCGTTGATCACCAGGTAGAGCAGCGGCCCCACCGAAGCGAAGATCGCGGTCAGCAGCAGATAGGGAAGCACAGAACCCACGGACTTGCCTTGGGCGCGTGCATCCCGGTACATCCACACGCCCGCCATGGCGGCCAGCAAATAGAGATCGATGACCACCTGGGCGGTGTCCGGGCGGGCCATCAGTTGGGCGCCGAACGCCAGCAGCGACTGATCGGCCGTCAGCATTGTGTAAAGGGTGTAGGCCGAGAAAGCGAGCAAGGCGATGAGGGCCAGGTAGGGTTTGTTCATGGGTGTCGTCCGGCGTGTGTGGGATGAGTTCAGCGTCGCCCAAGGATACCTCCAATCCAAACGGTGGAAGCCAGACAGCCTGGCTCTGGCGGATATCCCCGATCTCTTGTGGGAGCGAGCCTGCTCGCGAAGGCGTTGTTTGCGCTTATGCGGGTGGATGTGGGGTGTCTGAGGCATTAAACATGTCGATATCCGCCACGACAGGCGATAATCGCGGGCAATTGTGTCCCCTTAGCCAAAGAGCGCTGCCGTGATGTTCGAGATCAAGCCGTGGAACCCCGAAACCTATCGCCAGCAGACGCGCCGCAGCACGTTGATCATAGCCGTGGGCTTCATCGTGCTGGCCATGGGCCTGTCGGCGTTGGCGGTGTTGCTGTTCGGTACGCCGGGGGGCGATAACTTTCGCTACAACCTGGGGGGTGTGATCGCGGCGGTGATCGTCAGCGCGGCGCTGATGAAGTTCAAGCTCTGGGATCAGCCGTGGATGGCTGCGGCGGTCTACGGTTGGCAGCTCAAGCGCAACCTGATGCGCGTCACCAACGTCATGCACCAGGTCACCGACGCGGTGCAGGCGGGCAACCCGCAGGCGATGAAGCTGTTGCGTTTCTATCACCTGGGTCTGACCCAGATGCACCAGTTGGATGGCAACTCCAGCAGCCTGAGCCAGATGGTGCACGAGATCGACCGGCACAAGGAAAGCATGCAGGCCCTGGGCCTGGACACCGAGCAGAACCGCCTGGACCCCCAGTGGCTGGCGGTGCTGAAGGCCAAGGCGTGAGCCGTGTTGTTGTCATTTCCCCGTATTAACCCTCGGAGTCCCTTACCGATGTTCACCCTCAGTCACGTCCAGGCCCCGTGCCCCGAGTCGATCAACGATCAGATCCTGCAACTGGTGGTCGACAACCTGACCGACATCAGCGCCGTCGCGCTGCCACCGAGCAACCTGCTGTTCAGCGTCTACCAGTACGCGGTCGGTTATGAGGTGCACCTGTACTTGCAGGCGCTGGATGGCAGCCAGGGGATTGCCGTCGAGTTGCTGGTGGCGCTGGACGCTGAAGACCCCGCGAAGGTGCTCGGCTTCTTGCTCTACCTGCCCGCCAAGGACGATCCCCAGGCGTGCAGTGTGGCGTTCATGGCGGTGCACGCCAGCCATCGGCGTCGGGGTATTGCCCGTGGCCTGATGCAGCAGATGCTTGAGCGCTTGCCCCATGCCGAACTGACCTGTGCGCCCGGCAAGGTGCCGTGTTTTGAAGCCATGGGCTTCCAGGTGTTGGGCACGCGTGGGCACCAGGTGCTGATGAATACCCGCGATTACCTCACTGACGGCCTGATTGGCGTGCTGGATGCGGCGCCGATCTACAGCGCCACCGAAGTGCGGCAGATCCACACCTACCTGCTGCAACGCCACGGCAAGCGGGCGATGCTCGATGCCGAGAAACAGCGCGACCGTCACCTGGACCAGTTGCAGGCCAAGGCGCAGGCGTTTGTCTTGGGGCGTCTGGGGCAATAGCGCGCAGGCCATCATGACCTGCTCGCTTCGAGACTGCTTGCCGCGCGCGGATAAAAAAGAGCCTCACAACTCTTTGATGGGGAGAAAGTAGAGCCGATGAGGCTCAAGGCGCGTGGAACAGGTGGTGAGCTTGTAGGGGTTCAGAACACTCGCCACCTACGCACTGGCCGGAGCATGACGGCCGATGCGTGAATCCATCGTAGAAAGCTGTGGCAAGCGCCTCAAGTACCACTAGTCAGCCGGCACGTCATCCAGGCGGAACACCAGGGCCTTGAGGCCACTTTGCGGGTCGATATCGGGAAACTCCGGTGGGTTCTCAAGGCGTTGCGTAAAGTGCAGGCCCGGGGCCTCGCGGGTAACGCCGTCGATCAGAAAGTCCGGGCCTACGGCCGGGTCGTTCATGCAGGCCAGTACCGTGCCACCAGCGCTGAGCAGTTCCGGCAGGCGACGCAGTACGCGCTGGTAGTCCTTGGTCAGCAGGAAGCTGCCTTTCTGGAAGGACGGCGGATCGATGATCACCAGGTCGTAAGGACCGCTGTTGATCACCTTGCCCCAGGACTTGAACAGGTCGTGGCCCAGGAAGCTCACTTTGCCCAGGTCGTGGCCGTTCAGGCGATGGTTGTCGCGGCCCCGGCTCAGGGCCGCACGGGACATGTCGAGGTTGACCACCTGCGCGGCGCCACCCTCGATGGCCGCCACCGAAAACCCGCAGGTGTAGGCGAACAGGTTCAACACCCGCTTGCCCTGGGTGTTGGCCTTGACCCAGTCACGGCCATAGCGCATGTCGAGAAACAGCCCGGCGTTCTGCTTCCTGCCCAGGTCGATCCGGTAACGCAGGCCGCCCTCGGTGAGGGTCCACTCGTCGACTTCCTGCCCGAGCAACCACTCGGTGGTGCTTTGCGGCAGGTAGCGGTGTTGCAGCAGCAAGGTGTGGGCGGGGGATTGCTGCCACTCGGGCGACTGGCTGATCTGCATCAGCAGTTGCTTCAAGGCCTCCAACTGCTCGGGCGCAGGCTCCTTGAACAGCGCCACCAGCACGATGCCTTGCAGCCAATCGACCGTCAGTTGCTCCAGCCCCGGCCAGCAGCGCCCACGGCCATGGAACAGGCGACGGGTTTCGGCGGGGGCGGCTGCCAGCGCCGGCAACAGGTGGGCGCGCAGGGTGCAAAGGGCTTCAGGGGTCATCGAACAGGGGCCAGCAAGGTGAGGGGGCGGCATTTTAACCCTAAATCGGCGCCAGGCATCGTTCCTGGCATTTGCACAAGTGGCGGCGAGGATCAACACTCTGCAGGCGACACCTGAACCCTTGATGCCGGAGCATCCCATGAGCTTTCGATTGACACGTTGCACGGCCATCGCTGGCCTGCTGGCGTTGGGCTGCATGACCGGCGCCTACAGTGCGCAGTACCACCAGGTCAATGCCGGCGCCAGTCAGATCAGTTTCACCTACGACCAGATGGGCCAGCGGGTGTACGGCACTTTCGGCCAGTTCAGCGCCACCCTGGACTTCGACACGATGCACCCCGAGGCGGCCCACGCCGGGCTTGTCATCGAGCTGGCGAGTATTGATGCCGGCAGCGAGGATGCCAATGGCCAACTGCAAGAGCCCGGCTGGTTCAACTCGGCGGTCTATCCCCAGGCCAGGTTCGAGTCCAGCCGTGTCAAGGCGCTGGGCGACAACCGCTACGAAGTGGTGGGCCAGCTCTCGCTCAAGGGCATTACCCGCGAGGTCCGGGTGCCGGTCAGTTTGAGTCCTGAGAGTGGTATCGGTGTCTTCAGCGGCGAACTGACCCTCAATCGTGCCGATTTTGATGTCGGCAAGGGCGAATGGGCTGGCGACAGCGTGGTGTCCAACGAGATCGCCATCAAGTTTCGCGTGGTTGCGCCGCAGCAGTAGGGGCCCGGCGCGGGTTTTGTGTTCGCTGAAGATCAACTGTGGGAGCGGGCTTGCTCGCGAAGAGGCCAGCACAGCCAGCATCTTCATTGACTGATCAACCGCTTTCGCGAGCAAGCCCGCTCCCACAGGGTTTTGTGGTCGGGCACAG
>NZ_FOCB01000022.1:25680-52764 GCF_900109995.1 Pseudomonas sp. ok272
TCGGCTCACTGCAGATCCAATGTGGGAGCGAGGACCGGCTTGCCGGCGAAGAGGCCAGCACCTGACTCATCGCCTTCACGAGCCAGCTCACTCCCTCGGGCTATTTAGCTGATCACCCGATAGCACGGCACATACGCTGCGCCACCCGGCAGTTTCATGCGGTGCTGGGCGACGAAGGCTTGCAGCAGCTGGTCGAGGGGTTGCATCACGGCGGCATCACCGTGGATTTCGTAGGGGCCGTTTTCCTCGATCAGGCGGATGCCGTTGTCCTTGACGTTGCCGGCCACGATCCCGGAGAACGCCCGGCGCAGGTTGGCCGCCAGTTCGTGGGCCGGCAGGTCGCGGCGCAGTTGCAGACTGGCCATGTTCTCGTGGGTCGGGTCGAACGGGCGCTGGAAGCCTTCGTCGATCTTGAGCATCCAGTTGAAGTGGAAGGCGTCGTTGTGTTCGCGGCGGAACTGCTTGACCGCCTTGAGCCCCTGGACCATCTGCCGCGCCACCTGGGCCGGGTCGTCGATGATGATTTCGTAGTGCGCCTGGGCCGCTTCCCCGAGGGTGGCGCCGACGAAGGCGTGCAACTGCTGCAAATACGGTTCGGCACTGCGCGGGCCGGTGAGGATGACCGGGAAGGGCAGGTCCTGGTTGTCCGGGTGCATCAGGATCCCGAGCAGGTACAGGAACTCTTCGGCGGTGCCGGCGCCGCCCGGGAAGATGATGATGCCGTGGCCCACCCGCACGAAGGCTTCCAGGCGCTTCTCGATGTCCGGCATGATCACCAGTTCATTGACGATCGGGTTCGGCGCTTCGGCGGCAATGATGCCCGGCTCCGTCAGCCCGAGGTAGCGGCCGTTGGTGATGCGCTGCTTGGCGTGGGAAATGGTCGCGCCCTTCATCGGGCCTTTCATCACGCCAGGGCCGCAGCCGGTGCAGATGTCCAGGCTGCGCAGGCCCAGTTCGTGGCCGACCTTCTTGGTGTACTGGTACTCCTCGGTGCTGATGGAGTGACCGCCCCAGCACACGACGATTTTCGGCTCCACGCCGGGGCGCAGGATGCGGGCGTTGCGCAGCAGGTGGAAGACGTAGTCGCTGATGCCCTGGGACGAGTCGAGGTCGATACGCTGGCTGTCCAGTTCGTTTTCGGTGTAGACAATGTCGCGCAGGGCGCTGAACAGCATTTCGCGGGTGCTGGCGATCATTTCACCGTCGACGAAGGCGTCGGCCGGGGCGTTGAGCAGTTCCAGGCGTACACCGCGATCCTGCGGGTGAATGCGGATCTCGAAGTCGCGGTAGGCTTCCAGGATGGTCTTGGCGTTATCGACGTGGGCGCCGGTATTGAGAATGGCCAGGGCGCACTGGCGAAAGAGGTTGTAGGTACTGCCTGAGCCGGCGGCGCTCAGTTGCTGCACTTCGCGTTGGGACAGGGTTTCCAGGCTGCCTTTTGGGCTGACCGACGCATTGATTACGTGTCTTGCTGTCATTCGTACATTCCCTGAGAACGATGAGAGTGCGCCTGACGCGCTGACTATCCTCAGGATAGTCAGCGCTGGCGCTAGCGTGCGGGTGTCATCTTCTAGGGCAGTGGGCGTGAATGCAAATGCCGCTGACCAGCGTGGGCGTCATAAGTCGTTGATCCTACGCAATGATCGCAATTTGTCTGATAGCGCTGGCGGAAAAATCCTCGGCCTGGATGACAGTGGCCAGCTTCCTACTTACCTTGAGAGTCCGTATGGCCCGCCTGCACCTGGAGTTCCCCGGCAATCCGTTTTTCTATGCCACGTCGTTGACCGTGCGGGTGACGGATGTCAACGCCGCCAACCACCTGGCCAATGACTCGATGATCTCGATGATTTCCGAGGCGCGGGCGCGAATGCTGTACGAGTATGGGGTGAGCGAGGAGGGCATCATTGTCACGGACCTGGCGACGGTCTATCGCGCCGAAGCCCACGCCCGCGACCGCTTGCTGTTCGAGGTGGGGCTGATGGACCTGAACACGTACGGGGGCGACATCATCTTTCGCATCACCCGGCCGGCCGATGGCACCCTGATAGCGCTGGCCAAGTCGGGCTTTGTGTTCTTCGACTACGGTGTCGGCAAGGTGACGCCGATGCCGGCGGACTTCATCTCGCGGTTTCCCGAGATCAATGTCTTGATGGCGGCGATGTCCGTCAGGCCATAAACCCGTGTGGCCCGGCAACACAAGGTCAACAGCGGGCCTCAGGCGTCACGCAGCAAGTCGTGGGCGTTGAGTAGCTCGTAGGCGATCTCGGGGTGATTCTCCAGGCCACGGCGGATCGCCGCCGGGATCGACTGCCGTGTCTTGCGGCACAGGCCCGGCAGCTCCAGCAAGCGAATGCCGATGCCGCGCATCGTGCGGACTTCGTTGAAGCCGGGGGCGATTTCCACCCGCAGGCCCAACTGCTCATGCATGCGCTGTTGCAGGCGCTCAAGGTCGGCCAGGCTCTTGAGGTGTTCCAGGCGTTCGAGCAGGCGTTTTTCTTCCTGACGGGTCAGGTGCAGGATGCGCCGGTCGGCGTCGGGCCGTTCCAGCAGCTCATCGCGCCCGCAGTCGCAAGCGCCGGGAGGGCAGGGTGAGCGGAGCGCGGGGGAGGCGGGCATGGTCAATATCCGTCAGATAAGCGCAGTTCGTGTGGGTGCGAGCCTGCTCGCTCCCACAGGGTACGCATTTAAACGGATGCAAGGCTAGCCTTTGCGGGTACTCACATTGCTGGCGATCTGATGTGGCCGGCAATTGAGGTAGGACGACTGCTTCAGCCAGCGCTGGTCCGGGTACCAGGAAAACATGAACTGGCCATCCTTGAGTTTGTCGATCACCTGCTTGGCCACCTGCGGGCGCACTGCCGGGCAGCCCAGGCTGCGCCCGATGCGGCCCTGGCGCTGGCTCCACGCCGGGTTCACGTAGTCGGCGGCGTGGATCACGATGGCGCGCTCGCGGGCCCGGTCATTAAAACCGGGCTCCAGGCCGTCCATGCGCAGTGAGTAGCCGTGGGCGCCTTCATAGCTTTCCTGGGTGCGGAACAGGCCCAGGCTCGATTGGTAGCTGCCTTCGCGGTTGGAGAATTGGGTGGCGAAGTTCTCCCCGGACATCTGCCCATGGGCCACCAGGTCACGCAGCACCAGGGACTTCTTGCGCAGGTCGAAGATCCACAGGCGCCGGGCCGTGGACGGTTGGGAGTAATCGATCACGGCCAGGTGATTGGCGCGCTCGGCGCCACTGCTGACGGCACACTGCATGGCGCTCAGGGCGCTTTTTAGGGCTTGAGGGTTAAGCTGCGGGGCCGCGCGGGCGAGGCTGTTGTACAACGCCTGGTTATTCGTGGCCGTGGCGGCGAAGGCGGGACTGCCCAGGGCGCCCACGAGGGTGACTGCCAGGCAGAGCCGGCGTAAAAAGCTAAACATACGGACTGGATCCTCGCTGCTATTGTTATCTCCAGGTGCCCGTCGTTCCCCTGACTGGCCTGATTGAGGCTAGCCTGAATGCTTGCCGAACCTGCGCAGAGGTTGACCGTCACAGGACGGTCACGGATTGGAGTAAAGCAGTTGTTCAAAAAGCACGCATATTACTTGAGCCTTTGCCTGCTCGCTGCGCCACTGGTCGCCAGTGCCGAGAATGAGCTGGCTGACCCTGTCGACCCCTTGCCCCTGGCCCTCCAGCAGTTGCCGATCGATTGCCCGGGCCTCAAGCCGGTGCCGGATGCCTCCGCGCTGGCGTTGTTGCAGGCCTTCTACCAGCAGCAGGACAACGTGCAGGTGTGGTCGGTCAGCGACCGTGTGCCAGCCTTGCAGGCACAATTCCAGCACCTGGCCGACGATGGCCTGGACCCCAGTCGCTACAGCCTGCCCGGGGAACAGGCGGTGGGTGGCCCGCTGTGTACTGACATCGGCATCAGCCTGCGCTACCTGCAAGCCTTGCGCGAACTGCGTTATGGCCGTCTGCAACAGAGCCGTTTCGAACCGATGTGGTACGCGCAGCCACCGCTGGACACGCGCAATGTGCAACTGTTGGCCATTGCGGGGCCGGGCTTGCAAGACTTGGCCGGGGCGTTTGATGCGGCGCGCCCGGTGTCCGAGCAGTACCGCAGCCTGCAAAAAGTCTATTCGGCGCAACGTACGCAACCGTTGCCACACTGGCCGGTCCTGCCCACCGGGTCATTGTTGCGCCCGGGCATGCAGGACGCGCGCGTCCCTGGTCTGGCCCAGCGTTTGTTCAGCGAGGGTTACCTGGCCAGCCTGCCGGCCCACGGTGCGACCGACTACACCGAGCCGTTGGTCGATGCGGTGAAGCACTTCCAACTCAACCACTCGCTGCAAGCCGATGGCGTGGTGGGGGCCGGCACCCTGGTGGAGCTGAACGTCAGCCCGCACGTGCGTCGCGAACAACTGCGCGTCAACCTTGAACGCTTTCGCTGGCTGGCCCAGGACATGGAGCCCGACAGCCTGCTGGTCAACATCGCCGCGGCGCAGTTGACCGTGTTCCAGGGCGGCGTCCCGGTGTGGCAGACCCGCACCCAGGTGGGGCGTGCCGAGCGCCAGACGCCGCTACTCAAGTCCCGCGTCACGCGCCTGACCCTCAACCCCACCTGGACCGTGCCACCGACCATCATGCGCGAGGACAAACTGCCGCAGATCCGTCGCGACCAGACCTTCCTCAGCCGGCAGAACCTGCAGGTGCTGGATCACAATGGCAACCGGCTGGACATCAATCAGATCGACTGGGACAGCCCCGGCAACATTCTCCTGCGCCAGGACGCCGGGCCGCGCAACCCGTTGGGGCAGATGGCGGTGCGGTTTCCCAACCCGTTTTCGGTGTACTTGCACGACACCCCCAGCCAGGCACTGTTCCAGAAAGGGCCTCGGGCGTTCAGCTCAGGTTGTGTGCGGGTCGAGCATGCCTTGCAACTGCGCGACCTGCTGGTGAGCCCGACCGAGCGTCTGCGCACCAACGAATTGCTGGCCACCGGGGTTACCCATGAGTTTCGCCTGGCGGTGCCGATTCCGATCATGCTGACCTACTGGACCGTGCAGGCCGACAGCCATGGCCGCCTGCTGTACGCCCCGGATATCTATGGGCGCGACCCGGTGCTGATCAACGCGATGGGGATCAAGTCCTAGGCCTGTCGAACGCGTCCGTGGCCGTGCGCCACAGGCAGATCCCCAGGAAGTAGGCCGACATCAACAGCCACAGCCCCATCACGTAGGGGTTGTGCGTTGGGTGGTCAAGCACCAGTGACAGGCCGCACAGCAGCCAGACGGCCGTCACGGCGATGTTGACCGGCATGAACCTGCGCACGCGGAACGGGTGCAGGAACTTCATCCGCGTCACCGTCAACAGCGCCAGGACGATGATGCTCAGCAGTGTGAGCCAGGCGGGTGGGGCAATCAGGTACAGGCACAACGCGACCACGTTCCAGGCCGCGGGAAAGCCCTGGAAGTAGTTGTCCTTGCTCTTCATGTTGACGTTGCAAAAGCACAACAGCGACGACACCAGAATCACCGAGGTGGCCAGCAGCGGGGTGTAGGCGGGCAGGTCGATGTAGCGGTAGATGAACAGCGCCGGGATGAACACATAGGTCAGGTAGTCGATCACCAGGTCCAGCACCGAACCGTCGAAGTGCGGCAGTACCGTCTGCACATTGACCTTGCGCGCCAGCGAGCCGTCCACGCCATCGACAATCAACGCCACCCCCAGCCACAACAGGCAGGCCTTGGGCTGGTTGTCGAACAACGCCAGGGTGGCGAGAAACGCCGTGACTACCCCCGTGGCGGTGAAACCGTGGGCACTCCAGGCCTTGAGGGTGGCGATGTGTCGGATCGAGATCAAGGGCGTTCTCCAGCAAGTGAGACGGGCCGCAGGCACCGCCAACCGTGGGTAAGGTCGTACCGATCGACCGGGGGTCACGGGTCAAAGTTCATCCGGGTGTGCACCGCCCGGAGACGGCACTCATTAAAAATAGCTGAAGTTTTGCCGGGCTCTGGGGTGTTGGGTGATTGAGGGGTTAGGGGGCGGCGGTTGGCGTGGGCAGGTCGAGCGTGTAGGGATCCCACCCGCGAGACTCACTTAACCCCAGCGTGATGAGGTAGCGCTCCTCGGTCGGGCGCCTGTCGTCCTTGAAACGGCTGACCACCAGCATCGCCTGGTACTGGTCACCCGCGCCCCAGTAGGCCGATCCACCTTTGTTCACGTCCCGTAATTGCGCCCGCCACTCGGGGGTGTCGGCGAACGATGGAAAATAGTTAAGCCGTCTTGGCGTCCAGCCGCCTTGGCGCCATTGGTCCTGTAGATCGAGTACGACCTTGAGGGTGTCGTCGAGTAGCAGGGGCTCGATTTGGGGGGACATGCGGACAGTGGCAACGCGCTCGTCATCGAACGTAACCGAGAGGTAGCGAGCCAAAGGAGTCACAAAGCCATACTGAGGATCTGCCAAGCGAAGACGGGCATCCGTTTTCGGCATCCACCCCCAAACGTGACCAGGAATCGCTTGGGGAATCTCGGCGCTGGAGCGCTGGCGCATGGTTTCCCAGGGTTCACCAATCACCAGCGCGATTTCCTTTTCCTGTTGCGCCTCAATGACGGCCCACGTCAGGAGCACAGCGACCGCCAGTGCAAATAACCCTCGTCGCCACCCCATACCTACCAAGAGGCTCATTGAGCACCTCGTGACTTGTGAAGGCCCAGGGTAATGAGGTAGCGCTCCTCTGTGGGGCGCTTGTTGTCCCGGAAGCGACTTACCACCAGCATTGCTTGATACTTGTCACCCGCGCCCCAGTAGGCTTTACCTCCTTTATTCACGTCTCGTAACTGCGTCCGCCACTCCGGGGTGTCGGCGAACGATGGAAAGTCGTTGACCCATTTTGGAGTCCAGCCGCCTTGGCGCCATTGATCCTGTAGATCCAGCACGACCTTGAGGGTGTCGTCGAGGAGCAGGGGTTCGATTTGGGGGGACATGCGGACTCCGTCTACCCGCTCATCGTCGAAGTTAACCGTGAAGAAGCGGGCCAATGGCGTCACGAACGCGTATTGAGGATCGATGAAGCGTAGGCGGGCATCTGAGCGGGGAATGCGAAACCAAGTATGCCCGGGAACCGCTAGATCGATGGTTGCGCTGGAACGCTGCCTCATATCCTCCCAAGGCTCGCCAATCACCAGCGCGATTTCCTTTTCCAGTTGCGCCTCAATCACTGCCCACGTCAGGAGCACAGCGACCGCCAGTGCAAATAACCCTCGTCGCCACCCCATATCTACCAAGAGGCTCATTGCACACCTCGTGACCTGTGTAAGCCTAAAGTAATCAGATAGCGTTCCTCGGTGGGGCGCTTGTCGTCCCGGAAACGACCGACCACCAGCATCGCTTGATACTTGTCACCCGCCCCCCAATAGGCCGAACCGCCCTTATTCACGTCCCGCAACTGCGCTCGCCATTCGGGGGTGTCGGCGAACGATGGGAAGTCGTTGACCCATCTTGGCGTCCAGCCGCCTTGGCGCCATTGATCCTGTAGATCCAGCACGACCTTGAGGGTGTCGTCGAGTAGCAATGGCTCGATTTGGGGGGACATGCGGACTCCGTCTACCCGCTCATCGTCGAAGTTAACCGTGAAGAAGCGGGCCAATGGCGTCACGAACGCGTATTGAGGATCGATGAAGCGTAGGCGGGCATCCGAGCGGGGAATGCGAAACCAAGTATGCCCGGGAACCGCTAGATCGATGGTTGCGCTGGAACGCTGCCTCATATCCTCCCAGGGCTCGCCAATCACTAACGCGATCTCTTTTTCCGGTTGTATGGTAACTATCGCCCAGACCAGAGCAGTCACAACCAGCCCAAACAAACCTGCGCGTCGCCAACCTATATGCACGAACCCGTTCATCGCACACCTCGGCCAGCGGCAATGTCCTGAATCGCTTGTTCGATCAAGTGGCGATTGTGGTTATGCAACAGATCATCAAACCGCTTGGCTGCCTTGAGCACGAAAGGCATGCGCTGATTGATGTCGGACAGGTCGGCCATGGCGCTGCTGCTGAAACGGACGGTGCGTTCATCGCCGACAGGCTGGCACTGACTGGCCAAGGTCAGTTCAATGGCTTGAGCGGCACCAGAGGGTATGTCCGTGACATAAGAGAACTGGTTACCTCGCAGCAGCGTAACCAGTATCAGGTCACTGTACATCGCCGGCTGCAGGATATTTTTCTGCTCGTGCATGGCAAGGTGCTCAACACTTTTGGTGATATTGCTCGCGTCAATGGCCCGGAAAGCGTGCACGATTTCATCGTGGTCAACTCCAAACCTCAGCCTCTCCTGCGTAACCGGCCATAACACAGCCTGTCTGGCATCCCCATAGATCCTCTTGCGTGACCGCAAACACGTTTCCAACGCTGATAACCCCCGATCCCGATAGAACGCGTGCAACGGATACACATCCAAAAACAGCGTGGTGTTACCCAACGCCAACCTGTCATGCACGTACCGGGCGTTCTTCTGCATCACCGATAACGACCCGGCGTCATGCCGGTAGTCCACCCACCACAACGGGTTCTCGCGTTGCGCCTGTTCCGCCTCGCGTTGCCTGCGTTCAAAGTCGCCTATCCCCACCTTGCGTTGAGGCTCACCGCGACTGAACAAACCCCAAAAACCGCTCCTGGCACTCCGATCCCGGCGCTCAGCTGCGTCAGAATCCACCTGGATCTTTTCGATGGACTCGGCCGCGTGCAGCAGGCCACAGCCGACCTGTTTGGAAGCAAACGCCGCCAGGCCCGCCCACTGGAAGCGCGGGTCCTCCAGCCACAGTCGGGCGTAGGCGGCGTTGATCGCCCGGTTGCGGGTCTTGGGGTCGGCGATCAGCACGCCGTCCGGAGCCACGATTTTTTCGGCGGCTTGCTGATAGCGTTGCCAGAGGTCCTGACAGATTTGCCCGGATGGCTCAGTGAAGGATGATGAGGGATGAAACGGTGCAGACACTGCACTGGATGGGGGCGGTTCGGCGGGAGCGCGGTTGTCAACTGAGGTGGCCGACTGGGCGACTGCGCTGGCCTTGGCGGCTTGCGTTGCAGCGTGCTCCTTGAAGTCGTAGCTGGCCTTGAATGTCGAGGCCAGCAGTTGGGCCCTGCACGGGCAACTGCTCACGCTGTCCAGCGTGCCAGCCACTCGCCGCCCATGGCTACTGATCTGAGAAACCCCGCCAACGATCTGATAGGGCTTGTTGTCCTTGCCGCAGGTGACGGCATCCCCCTCGCGGGCATGGGCGATGCCAAACATCATGACCCGCGTATCGCTTTCCAGCACTGTGCCGCCACAGGAAGTCTTGTCCCCTTGGCGAATGAAATATCCGATAGCCATTGCTCACTCTCCTCCCCGACAGGTCATTAACCCGACTCAATCGTGAGCCGGGTTAACGCACCGTACCGACGCAGAAAAGTCATTCAAGACAGCGGGGTACGAACGAGAAGTGCCCTACATCGATCACAGAAATGACCTTCAAATTCGCGCGCTGGGGACGCTTTACAGGGGGCTGGTTCAAAGAAACGACTGAAGGGTGAATCCCACGCGATTGTTCGAGACAAAGCCTTCACGGGCTGGCACATTCATCAACCCTTTCTGTGTTGAACGATTTGCCATGCCTGACTCTTCATTACCGCGCACCGCGTTCCTGCGGGGTGCCATCGCCGTCATGCCGCTGTCCCTGGCCACTGCGCCGTGGGGCTTGCTGGCCGGCTCCATGGCCATCGAGGCCAATCTCACGCCGCTGCAAGGCCAGGGCCTTTCCAGCATTGTGTTTGCCGGTGCCGCGCAGTTGGTGGCGATTGGCATGCTCAAGGGCGGCGCGGGGATTTTTTCGATTCTGCTGACCACCTTGCTGCTGACTTCGCAGCACCTGCTGTATGGCATGAGCTTGCGGCCGGTGGTGTCGCCGTTGCCGGGGCGCTGGCGGGTGGGGCTGGGCTTTTTGCTGACCGATGAGTTGTTCGCCCTGACCAGCCAGCAGCAGTTCAACCGCTGGTACGCCCTGGGCGTCGGGTTGACGTTCTATGTGGCCTGGAACCTGTTCACCCTGGCCGGCATTGTGCTGGGCAGCAGTATTCCGGGGCTGGAGCACCTGGGCCTGGACTTCTCCATCGCCGCGACCTTCATCGCCTTGATCACGCCGGTGGTGCGCAACGTGCCGACGGTGGTCTGCGTGGCGGTGTCGTTGTTCTGCTCGGTGTTGTTCAGCTACTGGCAGGTGGGTTCGGGGCTGGTGCTGGCCGGGTTGCTGGGGATGACCGCCGGCTTTGTCTGCAACAAGTTTTATGGAGCGCGCACATGATGGTCTGGGCAGTGATTGTGGGGATGGGGTTGCTGGTGTTCCTCAACCGCTACGTGTTCCTGGAGCCGCGCCTGCCGGTGCGCTTGAGCAGTAACGCGCGGCAGTTCCTCGGCTTTGCCGTACCGGGCATGCTCACGGCCATTTGCGGACCGATCGTATTCATGCCCGAGCACCAGTTGAATCTGCAATGGCACAACCCGTACTTGCTCAGTTCGCTGGTGGCCATCGCCCTGGTGCTCTACACCCGCAGCACCCTGATCAGCATGTTGCTGAGCATGGCGTTCTTCTTCTTGCTGCGCTGGTTGTTCTAAGGCTTCGGTGGTTTGCTGTTGCCGGGAATGTGCAGGTAGCTCATCACGCACTCGGTGAGTTCGGTGGCCAGCTTCACCGCTTCCTTGTTGCGTGCCATCACCCCGGCGACCAGCCCTTCGATCAGCGCCAGCACGGCGATGTAGGAGCTGGTCAGCACCGGATGGTCGGCCGGGGCGAATAACACATGCCGGGCGACATGGGTCAGCGGCGAGGCCGGGGAGTCGGTGATCGCCAGCACGGTGGCGCCACGCTCATAGGCAAAGCGCGACAGTTGCAAGGTGTCCAGCGAGTAGCGCGGCAGGGAGATCGACAGCAGCACGTCGTCCTGGGTGATGCCCGCCAGGCGGTAGGCGGCGTTTTCGTTGCCGCCTTCCATGCTGATGGCCGTGGCATCGGCACAGAACGGCATCAGCGTCGAGGCGGCCAGCCCGGCCAGGTAGACGCTGTTGCCAAAGCCCAGGATGTAGATCTTGCGCGCCTGGATCAGGCACGTGACCACGGCCTCGAAGGTGTCGGGGTGATTGTTGCTGCCGGCGGTGTCCAGGTTGCTGGTGGCGCTCTGCACTTGCTCATGCAGGCCGAACGCACCTCCGGGGCGGTGCGCCAGGTCGTTGCGCAGCTTGTCCACCGGCGACACCATCTGCTGCAACGTGGTCACCAACTCGGCTTTCATGCCGCTGTAGCCGCCCACGTCCAAGGCCTTGGCCAGGCGGTTGACCGCGGCCGGCGAGGTGGCGGTCTCGGCGGCCATTTCCTCGATGGTCAGGGTCGCGGCCTTGAGCGGGTGGCGCAGGATAAAGTCCGCCACCTTGCGCAGCGAGGGCGGCAGTTCCGTGAGGATCTGCGCCAGCTTGCGCATTACCGGAGAGGCGTAGACCGTGGTGTTCTTCGAGGCATCAGACATAACCGGCTCGTCATCTACGAAAGGTTTCAAGGGAGCGCAAACGCCCCCGAGGCAGGAATGGGCGCCAGTGTAGCGCAAGCCCGGCGGGGCTGTGCTGGCGGCGCCCTACGCGGGGTAAACGCTTTACTTCAAGCTGCCGGCCAGGAACTGTTGCAGGCGCTCGGACTGGGGGTTGGCCAGCACGTCACGCGGGTTGCCACGTTCCTCGACCACGCCTTTGTGCAGGAACACCAACTGGTTCGACACTTCACGGGCAAAGCCCATTTCGTGGGTCACCACCACCATGGTCCGGCCCTCCAGCGCCAGGTCCTGCATCACCTTCAGCACTTCGCCCACCAGCTCCGGGTCCAGGGCCGAGGTGGGTTCGTCGAACAGCATCACCGCCGGCTCCATCGCCAGTGCCCGGGCAATCGCCACGCGCTGCTGTTCGCCGCCGGACATATGCGCGGGGTAAGCGCCCTTGCGATGGGACACGCCGACTTTGTTCAGGTAGTACTCGGCCTTTTCCCGCGCCGCCTTCTTGTCCATCCCCAGCACATGCACCGGCGCTTCCATGACGTTTTCCAGGGCGCTCATGTGCGACCACAGGTTGAAGTGCTGGAACACCATGGCCAGGCGCGAGCGCATGCGTTGCAGTTGTTTCGGGTCGGCGGCCTTGAGCCCGCCGTCCTTGTTGGCCACCAGTTGCAACTGTTCGCCATTGAGCATGATCTTGCCGGCGTTGGGCTGCTCCAGCAGGTTGATGCAGCGCAGGAACGTGCTTTTGCCCGAGCCGCTGGAGCCGATGATGCTGATCACGTCCCCGGCGTTGGCGGCCAGCGACACGCCCTTGAGCACCTCGACGCTGCCGTAGGATTTGTGCAGGTCGCTAATTTCCAGTGTGTTCATGGTCTTGATTCCCGGGTGTCAGTCGCTGAGCAGGCGACCTTGGCGAATGGGGGTGCTGCCCGCGACCTTGGCCAGCCACAAACCGGGCTGGGCATAACGCAAGCGCTCGCGGGCGTAGAGGATGCCGTCGGTGCTGGCGGTGACGATGCTGTGGCGGTCGGTCAGCGGGTCGAGGACTTCGAACAGAGGGTCGCCGACCTTGACCCGCGCGCCCACCGGCTGCAGGAAACTCACCACCCCGGGGTGGGGCGCATAGGCGTATTGGGCGCCGGAAAACGGCGTGGCTTCACAGCACGCGGTTGGCGCCGCTGGCCAGTCACCGCTGATCAAACCCTGCTCGGCCAGGTAGCCGAGGATGTGTTCGGCGTTGCGCGCGCAGGCTTCACCCTCGGTGTCGAGCATGCCCCGCAGTTCGAGGGTGGTCGCTACGCAGGCCAGGGGAATGTTGGCCTCAGGGAAGCGCTCGGCCAGGTGCAACCAGGGAATGGCGCAGGCCTCATCGAAGGCATTGCCGCCCGCGTCCTCGGCCAGCAGCACCGCACCGGCTTGCAGGCGCGCGGCCAATGAGCGCACCCGCAGCCAGTTCTGCGGCAGGGCGTAAAGCAACATGATCGATTCGAAATCGCAGTGCAGGTCCAGCACCACGTCGGCGGTGCAGGCGTGTTGCATCAGCAGCACGCGCAGGCCATCGAGTTCGGAGGCGGCGGCCGGCAGGTGCTGGAGCCCCTCGACCATGGCCCCACGGATCAGCGCGACGTTAGCCTCGGCATCGCTGCCCAGTTGGCCAGCGATGCGCTCGGCGACTTCATCGGCCAGTGCCGGGAAGTCGCGGTTGAAGTTCTTGCCGCTGTTGAATTCGAAGCGCCCTTGATGGGTGGCCTGGAACATCTGCCCGATGCCAATCGGATTGGCCATCGGCACCAGTTCGATGACACCCGTCAGGCGCCCTTGTTGTTCCAGTTCACGCAGGCGGCGCTTGAGCTCGACCGCCACGCGCATGCCGGGCAGTTCGTCGGCGTGCAGGGAGGCCTGGATGTAGGCTTTGCGCGGACCGCTGCCGAAGCGAAACACCGAGAGTGTGCGTTCGGTGCCGCTGGCGCTCCAGGGCAGGACGTGTTGAATGTGCTGCATGACAATTCCTTAGTGTTTGCGTGGGGCCAGGTGCATCAGCCAGTGGCGCTCGGCGAGCTTGAACAGGCGCACGAGGATGAACGTCATGGCCAGGTACATCAGGGCGGCGGTGATGAACGCTTCGAACGGCATGTAATAGCGCGAGCTGACGGTGCGGGCCGCGCCGGTGATATCCACCAGGGTGACGATGGACGCCAGGCTGGTGGTTTGCAGCATCATCAGCACTTCGTTGCTGTACTGCGGCAACACTCGGCGCAGCGCCGAGGGCAGCAGGATGCGCCGGTACAAGGTCAGGCGTGACATGCCCATGGCCTTGGCCGCTTCGATCTCGCCGCTGGGGGTGGAGCGCAAGCTCCCGGCCAGCAGTTCGGCGCTGTAGGCCGCGGTGTTCATGCCGAAGGCCAGGCAGGCGCAGAAGGTCGCGCTGGACAGGTACGGCCAGAGCACGCTCTCGCGCACCGCGGCGAACTGCGCCAGGCCGTAGTAGATCAAGAACAATTGCACCAGCATCGGCGTGCCGCGGATGACATAGGTGTAGACCCACGCTGGCGCGTTGACCCAGGGCGAGCGCGAGACGCGCATCAACGCCAGGGGCACGGCCAGCATCAGGCCGAACGCCAGTGAGATCACCAGCAGCTTGAGGGTCAGCAGGGCGCCGCCGAAGTACAACGGCAGGCTGTCCCAGATCAGGTTGTAGTCGAGCATGGTCGTGGGCTCCCGGTCACAGGTCGGCGGCTTTGATGCCGACCGAGTAGCGTCTTTCCAGGGCGCGCAGTACCACCAGCGAGACACTGGTGATCACCAGGTACAGCGCCGCGACCGCGAGGAAAAACGTAAAGGGTTCATGGGTCGCATCGGCGGCGTTCTTGGCCTTGAACATCATGTCCTGCAGGCCAATCACCGAGATCAGCGCGGTGGACTTGGTCAGCACCAGCCAGTTGTTGGTGAAGCCGGGAATGGCGAAGCGGATCATCTGCGGCACCAGGATGCGCCAGAACACCTGCCAGCCACTCATGCCGTAGGCCACGCCCGCTTCGCGTTGGCCGGCGGGGATCGCCATGAACGCGCCGCGAAAGGTTTCCGACAGGTACGCCCCAAAGATGAAGCCCATGGTGCACACGCCGGCGACGAACGGGTTGATGTCGATGTACTGCTCATAACCGACGGCCTGGGCAATACGGTTCACCAGGTCCTGGCCGCCATAGAAGATCAGCAGGATCAGCACCAGGTCCGGGATGCCGCGAATCAGCGTGGTATAGGCCTCGCCCAGGGTCGCCAGCCACTTGATGGGCGACAGGCGAAACGCCGCGCCGATCAGGCCCAGGGTAATGGCCAGGGCCATGGCACTGAGGGCCAGGTTTATCGACAGCCAGGCGCCATCGAGAATGCTCGATCCGTAGCCGTGAAGCATGATGAGGTTCCTCACCCGACACGCGCAGGGCGTGCGGGACGACAGGGGGATGAGGGGGTATGGATCGTGGGCGCGGGTTTGCGATAGCGCGGTGTCATCCAGCACAGGTGTTGAATTAACTAGCGCTTTCGCGAGCAAGCCCGCTCCCACTGTGGGCCGGCGTCGTATGCAGATTGCCGGCTCAGCCAAGATCCCTGTGGGAGCGGGCTTGCTCGCGAAGGCGGTGTGTCAAACACCATCAATAGTGACGGATACACCCTTATCGCCAGCAACCCCGCGCCGGGTGATTACTCAGTGGTCGAACCATAGATGTCATAGGCGAAGTACTTGCCCATGATCTGCTGGTACTTGCCATTGGCGCGGATGGTATCGATCGCGGCGCTCAGGCGTTCGGCGTTGGCGGTGTCACCCTTGCGCAAGGCAATCCCGGCACCACGGCCGAAGTAGCTTGGGTCGTTGATGTCCGGGCCCACCAGGGCAAAACCCTTGCCGGCCGGGGTCTTGATGAAGGCTTCGTCGGTGTTGACGATGTCCGCCAGGGTCGCGTCCAGGCGACCGGAGGCCAGGTCCAGCGAAGCTTCGCTTTGCGAGGAGTAACGCACCACATCGACGCCGGCCGGGGCCAGTTGTTCGGTGGCGTAGCGGTCATAGGTCGAAGCGCGCTGCACGCCGACTTTCTTGCCCTTGAGGTCCACCAGCGGGTCGTTGATGACCGTGCCTTCCTTCATCGCGAGCTTGCCGGGGGTGTGGTAGTACTTCTTGGTGAAGTCGACGGACTTGAGGCGGTCGGGGGTAATCGACATCGACGACAGGATCGCATCGACCTTGCGCACCTTGAGCGAAGGGATCATCCCGTCGAAGGCCAGGACGACCCACTGGCACTTGATCTTCAGCTCATCACACAGGGCGTTGCCGACATCGTAGTCAAACCCGCTGATCTCACCTTCCGGGGTCTTGAAGGAAAACGGTGGGTAGGCTGCTTCGATACCAATGCGCAGGGCGCTGTCATCGGCGTGGGCGAGGGTGCTGGCGGCACAGAAGGCCAGAGCAGCCAGAAGTCCGGTCTTATTCATGGTATTGACTCCGAGGGTAGGGGGGCGGATGCCCTTCTTATGGTGCATACAAATGACATGAAATAATTCATTAATCAACATGGTGAAAATAAAAATATCAGTTTGCTGGCTGATGTCAGCCGGACGGTCATGGCGCAATGGCTGTCGGGGTCTAGAGTTGCCTGACTGAACTACCGCCACCGAAGAGGGCAACGTCATGAATACCAGCGATCTGCTTGAACAATTGTTGCGGGCCAGCCAGGGCTCATCGAGCCAACAGGGCGGCGCGGCCCCAGGCGGGCAGGGTGGGTTGGGCGGCCTCGGCGGTTTGCTCGGCGGCCTGCTGGGCGGTGGCGCATCCGGGGCGGGTGCGGCCGGTGGTGGTGGACTGGGCGGCTTGCTTGGTGGGTTGTTGGGCGGGGCCAGTGGCGGCGCGCCGGCTCAGCCCCGTTCCAGCGGCAGCGGCACTAACTACGCGGCGCTGGCCTCCCTGGGGATGATGGCGTTCCAGGCGTATCAGGCCTGGCAACGCAACCAGGCCTCGGCGCCGCAACAGGCCCCGCAGACCGTCGACCAATTGCTGGCGGGCCCCGAGATCGAAGCCCACAGCCATGCGGTGCTGCGGGCCTTGATTGGGGCTGCCAAGGCCGATGGCCGGATCGACGACAAGGAAACACAGATGATCAGTGCCGAGATCGCTCGCCACACCGATGACCCGAACCTGCAGCAATGGATCAACGACGAAGTGGCGCGCCCCCTGGACCCCGCCGACATCGCCCAATCGGCCACCGACCCAGCCATCGCGGCGGAGATGTACCTGGCCAGCGTCATGGTGGTGGACGACCAGCAGGACGCCGAACGCACCTACCTGGATGAACTGGCAGCGGCGCTGGCCATCGACCCGGCGCTGCAAGTCCACCTTGAGCAACAGGCCAAGGGCACGGCAGCCTAGGCTCACCTCCAAACCCTGAGAGACAGCCGGACTGTGGAAGCGAGACCGGCTTGCCGGCGAACGCGGTGGGTCAGCCAATGCAGAGGCTGGCTGCACGGGCCTCTTCGCGAGCAAGCTCGCTCCCACCTTGATCTGCAGCGGACACAAACTCTGTGCCCACCCCCGATCCCCTGTGGGAGCGAGCTTGCTCGCGAAAGCAATCGCCCAGTCAACAGGGATGCAAGCTGACCCACCGCCATCGCGAGCAAGCTCGCTCCCACCTTGATCTGCGGCGAACACAAACGCCGTGCCCAACCCCGATCCCACAGAGGCCCTCATCCGCCTCGCCCGCGGGTTATAAAGTCAGATCATATTGATATAAGTGGTTATAAGAAAAATCGCTATGCTGCCCGCCAGTTCTGCTCGTCGCGCTCAAGGTATGGCAATCAATGGATCTCGGTAATTTAGGTTTTGTCGTCGCGGGCTTGGTGGTGGGATTCATTGTCGGCATGACCGGCATCGGCGGGGGATCGCTGATGACGCCGATCCTCCTCTGGTTCGGCATCAGCCCGGCCACCGCCGTCGGCACCGACCTGCTGTACGCCGCGATCACCAAATCCGGTGGGGTGCTGGTTCATCAGAAGCACAAGAACATCGACTGGACAATCACCGGCTGGCTGACCGCTGGCAGTGTGCCCGCGGTGGCGCTGACCCTGTTGTTCCTCAAGTACTTCAACTCCGATGCCCAGGCCACCAACGCGATCATCAAGCAAGCGTTGGGTGTGGTCTTGCTGCTGACGGCGCTGGCGATTTTCTTCAAGGGCCGGTTGCTGGCCTTCGCCCACAAACACGCCGGCGACCACTACCACCTGAGCAGCCGCAACCTCAACCTGCTGACCGTCGCCACGGGCGCGTTGCTTGGCGTGATGGTGGCGCTGACCTCCATCGGCGCCGGCGCGTTGGGCACGGTGGCGCTGTTTCTGTTGTACCCGTTCCTGGCCACCAAGCGCCTGGTGGGCACCGAGATTGCCCACGCGGTGCCCTTGACCCTGGTCGCCGGCCTGGGCCACGCGAGCATGGGCAACATGGACTGGCACCTGCTGGGTTTCTTGCTGATGGGCTCGCTGCCGGGGATCTACATCGGCAGCCACCTGGCCGGCAAAGTACCTGACGGCTTGCTGCGCCCCTGCCTGGCGACGATGCTGGTGTTCATCGGCTACAAATTGGCGTTCTGATCCGCTCCGGCACTTTGCTCGAACGTCGACCCAGGCCAATCTGACGCGCCTATTGGCCTGACGGGTTGACGGTGGATCGAGGTGTCATGAAAAAACTCGAGCTGGATCGCATCAATCGGGCGATCCTCGAAAACCTTCAAACCAATGCCCGCATCAGCAACCTGTAGCCGGGCGAGAAAATCAACCTGTCGCCCAGCGCCTGCCTGCAACGGACCAAGGCGCTGGAGGATGGGGGGTACATCCGGGCCTACATGGCCTCGATTGACCTGGATGCGATCTGCATCAACGTCATGGCCTATGTGATGTTCAGCCTGCGCGATCATGCCGACCACTTCGCCTGATCGGCAAGCGGCGCGGTTTGGTCGACGGCGAGTTCGATTAGATCGCCCTGGCGACCCCCGATGTTGAATTTTGCGGTGGCAGCGCTTGCCCACAATGGTGGTTTTATCCTGACGGAGAACCACCATGCCTGCACCGCTGTACGTCACCCTGGAAACCCGCCTGGGCGCTGTCACCGTCGAGCTGTTCACTTAAACATTCAAACCGCCCGTGGCGAGCGAGCTTGCTCACGATGGACGGCGTGGCCGTCCCTTTTTTATAGGGCCGCTGCGCGACCCCGCGCGAGCAAGCTCGCTCGCCACAGGTGATCTTGAATGGTGGACGGTCTTTATGTGAGCAGTATTGCCTGTGGGAGCGAGACCGGGATGTGCGGTGTCTAGTCCCCCGAATCGAGTTGCGCATTGATCCTGCTGGCCTAAGCTTCGCAACATGGTGATAGAAATTTCCGACAGTAGAACTGGATCTTTCGCCTTGATGCGCAATCATACGGCGTGGAAATCAACAGGAGATGCGCATGCTCATTCGGTCCTTGACCCTCGCTGTTCTACTCGCCGTCGCCGGTCCCTTGCTGGCGGCCGACAACGATACCCCGCTGGCCTCGGAGCGTGGCAAGTCCCGTCCGTTGATTGTGATTGCCCCCAGCAGCATCGACCCCACCCTGATCAGCCTCAAAGAGGCGGCGAAAACCCCGGCCTTCAAAGAGCGCAACCTGGTGCTGTACACCGTGAGCGATCTCATGGGCCAGCGCGACGGCAAGGACCTGGACGCCCAGACCACCATGGCCCTGATTCGTGAGCTGAAATTGCCGGTCAGTGACCAGACCAAAGTGATCCTGGTGGGCAAGGACGGTGAGAAGAAGCTCGATCACCTGGGGCCCATCGAAGCCAAAGTGATCTACGACGCGGTCGACCAGCTTCCTGCCGCCGAGAAAGACGCCGCGCCACCTGCGGCCCCGGTTGCCGAAGCCACCCCGGCCAAGGGCAGCAAGGCGGCGAAAGCCGGTAAGGCGAGCAAACCGGCCGAGCCTGCGCAACAGCCGGACGATTGACCTGGACCTCACCTCACATGTGTAGGAGCGAGGCTTGCCCGCGAAGGGGTCGTCAGCCTCAGCCTCAACATCAGCTTCGACCGACACACGGCTTTCGCGAGCAAGCCTTAATGCCAGTCAGTTAAGCGAAACCCGCGTGGGAGCGAGCCTGCTCGCGATAGCAGTAGGTCAGTCAACGGAGATGTTGGCTGTGTTGCCGTCTTCGCGAGCAGGCTCGCTCCCACAGGTTTGGCGCCTTAACTGACTGGCATTAGGGCAAGCCTCGCTCCCACAGGTTTTGGGCGTTGGCTAGTGCATCAATCGCGCTCAATCGCCAGCGCCACACCCTGGCCGCCGCCGATGCACAGGGTGGCCAGGCCTTTCTTGGCGTCGCGCTTGATCATTTCGTGCAGCAGCGACACCAGCACGCGGCAGCCTGACGCGCCTATCGGGTGGCCGATGGCGATTGCGCCGCCGTTGACGTTGACCTTGCTCGCGTCCCACTCAAGTTCTTTGCCCACGGCCAGCGCCTGGGCGGCGAAGGCTTCGTTGGCTTCGATCAGGTCCAGTTGTTCGAGTGTCCAGCCGGCCTTGGCCAGGCAACGGCGCGTTGCCGATACCGGGCCGATGCCCATGATTGCCGGATCGACACCGGCGCTGGCGTAGGCGGCGATTTTCGCCAGGACGGGCAGGCCCAGTTGCTTGGCCTTGGTGGCGCTCATCAACAGCACCACGGCGGCGCCGTCATTGAGGGACGAGGCGTTGCCGGCGGTGACGCTGCCGTCTTTCTTGAACGCCGGCTTGAGTTTGCCCAGGCCCGCTGCGCTGGTGTCGGCGCGGGGCTGTTCGTCCACGGCGAACGACAGTGGGTCGCCTTTGCGCTGGGGGATCAGGATCGGCGTGATTTCATCGACAAAGCGCCCGCCTTCGATGGCGGCCGTGGCTTTCTGTTGGGAGGCGGCTGCGAAGGTGTCCTGTGCCTCGCGGCTCAGGTGGTACCTGTCGGCCAGGTTCTCGGCGGTGATGCCCATGTGGTAGTCGTTGAACGCATCCCACAGGCCGTCGGTGATCATGCTGTCGATCATGTTGGCGTGGCCCATGCGCAGGCCGGTGCGCGCCGCCGGCAACACGTAGGGCGCCAAGCTCATGTTTTCCATGCCGCCGGCGATGATCATCTCGGCGTCGCCGCAACGGATCGCCTGGGCGCCCAGGTGCAACGCCTTGAGGCCCGAGCCGCAGACTTTGTTCAAGGTCATGGCCGGCACGGCGTGGGGCAGGCCGGCGAGGATCGCGGCCTGGCGCGCCGGGTTCTGCCCGGAACCGGCGGTCAGTACCTGGCCGAGGATCACTTCATCGACCTGATCGGCCGGGACCCCGGTTTGCTCCAGCACACGACGAATCACTGCGGCGCCGAGTTCCGGCGCCGGGATGCTGGCCAACGAGCCCTGGAAACTGCCCACGGCGGTACGGGTAGCGGCGACAATCACGACTTCTTGCATCATCTTTCTCCTTGGCGCCGGTTCAGGCGAACTGCATTTCTGGCACATGGTCAGGGACGATCAGCTTACCGGCGGTCTTGCTGATGATTTCCTCGACGCTGACGCCCGGGGCGCGTTCCTTGAGGATGAACGCGCCGTCTTCGATTTCCAGGTACGCCAGGTCGGTCAGCACGCGCTTGATGCAGTTGGCACCGGTCAGCGGCAGGCTGCAACGGGGCAACAGCTTGGACTCACCGTCCTTGGAGGCGTGGGTCATGGTGACGATGATGTTGTCCGCACCGGCCACCAGGTCCATCGCGCCGCCCATGCCCTTGACCAGTTTGCCGGGGATCATCCACGAGGCGATGTTGCCGTGGACGTCGACTTCGAAGGCGCCGAGCACGGTGAGGTCGATGTGCCCGCCACGGATCATCGCGAAGGACTCGGCCGAGGAAAAGATCGAGGCGCCAATGCGCGCGGTGACGGTTTGCTTGCCGGCGTTGATCATGTCGGCGTCGACCGCGTCATCGGTGGGAAACGCGCCCATGCCCAGCAGGCCGTTTTCCGATTGCAGCATCACTTCCATGCCTTCGGGGATGTAGTTGGCGACCAGGGTCGGAATGCCGATGCCCAGGTTCACGTAGTAGCCGTCCTGCATTTCACGGGCGACGCGCTGGGCCATTTGTTCGCGGGTAAGAGCCATTTTTTATTCTCCGTTGTTCGTCGGGCTGAGGGCGCGGATCACTTGCGCACGGTGCGTTGTTCGATGCGTTTTTCGAACGTGCCGCAGATCACCCGGTCGACGTAGATCCCCGGGGTGTGGATGTGCGCTGGGTCCAGTTCGCCCGGCTCGACGATCTCTTCGACCTCGACCACGGTGATCTTGCCTGCGGTGGCGGCCAGGGGATTGAAGTTCTGCGCGGTGTGGCGGTAGATCACGTTGCCGAAGTGGTCGGCCTTCCAGCCCTTGACGATGGCGAAGTCGCCGGTGATGGATTCCTCCATCAGGTACGGACGGCCGTTGAACTCGCGCACTTCCTTGCCTTCGGCGACCGGGGTGCCGACGCCGGTCGCGGTGAAGAACGCCGGGATGCCGGCGCCGCCTGCGCGCATTTTCTCGGCCAGGGTGCCTTGGGGGGTCAGCACCACTTCGATCTCGCCGCTGAGCAGTTGCTTCTCGAACAGCGCGTTTTCGCCGACGTAGGACGCAATCACCTTGCTGATCTGCCGGTCTTCGAGCAGCACGCCCAGGCCGAAGCCGTCGACGCCGCAGTTGTTGGACACCACCGTCAGGTCGCGTGTGCCCTTGCGTTTGATCTCGGCGATCAGGTTCTCCGGGATGCCGCACAGACCGAACCCGCCAGCCAGTACGGTCATGCCGTCTTCAAGGCCGGCGAGGGCCTCTTCATAGGAACTCACGCGCTTGTCGAAACCTGCCATATGCACCTCTTTTATTCTTTGTGGGCGGTTGGAGCGTTGGATGGGTCGAGTGTTGCGCCATCCGATTCATTTGATAAGTTGATTTTTAAGGTTGATTGATAGATAAAACTCATCAGTGGCCTGTGCGCTTAATGATGAGGGGTAGAGATGACAGTCAAGCAGATCAGGGCATTCCTGGCCGTGGCGCAGAGCCTGAGCTTTGCCGTGGCGTGCGAGCGCCTGCACCTGTCGCAGTCGGCGCTGAGCCTGACCATCAAGGCCCTGGAAGAAAGCCTGGGCGGGCGCTTGTTCAGCCGCACCACGCGCAACGTGGCCCTGACCCCGGAAGGCGAGTCCCTGCTGCCGCTGGCGCGCCGGTTGATCGCCGACTGGGACAATGCCGAGGACGAAATGCGCCAGCGCTTCACCCTCCAGCGCGGGCGCGTGACGCTGGCGGCCATGCCGTCGTTTGCCGGCAACCTGCTGCCGCCGATCCTCAAGACCTTCCGCGCCCGTTACCCCAAGGTCAATGTCACCGTGAACGATGTGATCAACGAGCAGGTGCTGGAAATGGTCCGCGACCGCCAGGTCGAGTTGGGCGTGGCCTTCGAGCCGATGCAAAGCGCGTCACTGCATTTCACCGCGCTGTACATCGACCGCTTCGTCGCGGTGGTGCCCAGCGATTCGCCATTGGCCGGGCTGACCGAGATCGACTGGAACAGCCTGCTTGCGCAGCCGTTCATTACCTTGCAACGACCGTCCACGGTGCGGGTGATGCTCGAAGAGCACTTGCAGGATCGGGACACCAAGTTGCCGGTGGCGTTTGAATGTCATCAACTGGCAACGGTCGGGCGCATGGTCGCCAGCGGCCTGGGCGTCAGCGCCGTGCCGGCCCTGTGCGCCGAGCAGATGCGCGAACTGGGCGCCCATTGCATCACCTTGAGCGACCCGGTGATCGAGCGCTCCATTGGTATCCTGACCAAACCCGGCCACGAACTGTCGGCCGCAGCCCAGGCGCTGTTCGACATCCTCAAGGGCGAAGTGCGCTTGTAAAGCCAGCTCAATCCTCTGTGGGAGCAACTGTCTTAGCCATGCCGCTCGTCACCGCCATCGCGAGCAGGAATCTGGGTTGAGCCCGTAGGAGCGAGGCTTACCCGCGAACCAGCCAGCCCATCCAACATCAATGTCGCCAGACGTACCACCTTCGCGGGCAAGCCTTAATGCCAGTCAGTTAAGGCGCCAAACCTGTGGGAGCGAGCCTGCTCGCGAAGACGGCAACACAGCCAACATCTCCGTTGACTGACCTACTGCTATCGCGAGCAGGCTCGCTCCCACGCGGGTTTCGCTTAACTGACTGGCATTAGGGCAAGCCTCGCTCCTACAAGGAATTGAGCTAATTGAGTTGCAGCGAGTGCAATTTGATTTAGCCCCGACCACCTGCTGGTGACCGGGGCTAGGGTCGAACGAATGACGCCTTTCCACTCATCAAAGATCTGCTGATGCAGTTTTGACGCTTGTACGTGGATACCTTCCGGCATGTAAACCTGCTGCCCACCCCAAACTGTAGCCATTTGTCTGGCGACTTCAGCACCATGGGCCTCAGCCAGTTCGTCGCTAACATGAAGCGTCTCTTTCGCGGATTGGGCGACATGGTCCGCCAGGGTTTGGAGTAGTTCACCTGCGGCGCTGCTGGGCTCTTTCATACACCCTCCTTATTCGTCACGCGGTTTTGCCACTGTTTCAGGTTCTCAACAACTCGGCTCGCCTGCGCAGTGCTGAGCCATTGCAGCGCGGAGACGCGGGTCATGCTTGGACCGCGTAGCCGTCCCTTTTTGGTCGGGCCGCTGCGCGACCCCGCGCGAGCAAACTCGCTCGCCACGGGTAGCTCTTTGACATCGGGACGCGCTTGAGTGAACGGCGTTTTCGGTTTGTCTGTAGTCATCCATCGCCAAAACTCATAGGAAAAATCCCCATGAAATAGGGGAAATTCTGTCTTTTTTGTCGTCCACTAAAACGCGCCCCTCGCTGAAGCAGAATCGCCGGCCCTCATTCTGCTTCAGAGCCCGTGGATGCCAGCTTCTGCCCCCAACCCGCGCGTCGCCCAGATCGAGCAGGCGCTCGACACCTTCCAGGACACCCTCGGCCTCTACCGCCAGCAACTCACGCACTGGTTCCTGCGCGGCACCGACAGCCTCAGCCACGCCGCCGATCTGCCCTCGCTGATGGGCATGGACCGGGTCATCACCCTGGGCAACGCCCGCCAGGTGGTGGGCACCGGCGACGAGGAGTTCATCACCAGCGTGGCCCAGTGCCCGGCCAACGGTGAGCTGGTCATCGAAAGCAAATTCGAGTCGGTCTACGACGTCCCGCTGGGCAACATCGAGGTCGAGGTGATACCGGTCGCCGGCGGGCCGGGCACGTTGATCACCCTCGACGAACAGGGCGTGGGCACCTTCCGCGGTGAGGCGGGCAAGTTTTATCGGCTGCGGGTCCAGGGCGCGGTGACACCCGAGCAACTCGACGGGTTGTTCGCCGCCTACGACGGCTTGAGCGGCGAATTGGAACACTGGCTGCGCGGCGAGTGGCAAGGCTTCAAGCCGCAGTGGCCGCACAGCAGCGCGTCGGCGCTGGGCAACGGTTTGCTCGCCGGCAGTTGGGCGGCGATCCAGGGGGTGTGGGATGGCATCGGCCAGATCAGCGAACTGCTGAAGGACCCGACCAAGCTCAGCGAAAAAATCGCCGACAGTGCCCAGGCCACGGCCGCGCTGGCGCAAGCCTCCCCGCAGGTGATGGCCAACGCCCTGCTGCTGGCCAGCGATGAAGCCGCGCTGTGCTTGCTGCTACGCACCGCCAGCCTGTGGCTGGAAGCGTTGCCGCCCAGCCAGGTCACCGGCAACACGGCGGCCGCGGTGGCCGAGTTCGTGGTGGGGCTGCTGATTGACCTGCTGATCGGCATTGTCCTGAGTTTCTTTGGCATCGGCGTTGCCTACCTGGGCGCACGGCTGGTGCGCTACGGCCAGGTCATCGTCGCGGCCGCGCAACGCTTCGTCGCGGCGATGTTCACCTTGGTCGAGCGCTTCATGGGCGCCGCCCACCCCTACAAAAAACTCGCGGCCCGAGGCATCGCCCCCGGGCTGAAAAAGGGCCGCCTGCAGCTGCGCTGGGACGCCAAGCGCAACACCACCCTCACGCCTGACGAGCCTCACCTCAACGCCCCGAACCAGGCGAAAAACCCCAACGGCGCCAGCGCCGACACCGCGCGCCACACCGCCACCCATGGCTGCCCGGTGTCGATGGTCACCGGCGAAGAACTGCTGACCCTGACCGACGCCGAATTGGACGGTCTGCTGCCGTTTGCCTTCACCCGCTTGTACCGCACCAGCGCGGTCGAGCTGGACAGCGGCCTGGGGTTTGGCTGGAGCCATTCGCTGTCGCAGCGCCTGGAGATCAACGACGGAACAGTGATCTGGATCGACCCGGAAAACCGCCGCACCCCATTCCCGATGCCCAGCGCCGAACGCCCGGCGATCCACAACAGCCTGTCCCGCGCGGCGATTTACCTGGGCGCTGACGCCGACGAACTGATCCTCGCCCAGGCCGGTGACGACACGCCGTTCTATCACTTTCGCGACGGCCACCTCACGGCCATCAGCGACGCCTACGACAACCGCCTGCACATCCGCCGTGACTACGCCGGGCGCATCCAGCGCCTGGACAACGGCGCCGGCCGCGCCCTGTTGCTGCGTTATGACCGCCAGCACCTGATCGCCATTGACTATCAGGTGTTCGAGCCGGCCCCGAGCGAGGCTGAATCCTGGCGCAGCGCACAGACCCTCGTTCGCTACCACTACGACGCCCGCCAGCGGCTGGTCGAAGTGCAAAACGCCCTGGGCGACAGCGAGCGCTACCAGTACGACGACCAGCACGTGATCGTGCAGCGCCAGTTGGCCGGAGGTGCGCGTTTTTTCTGGGAGTGGCAACGCGAAGGCAAGGCGGCGCGCTGTGTTCGGCACTGGGCCAGCTTTGGCCAGATGGACAGCCGCTACACCTGGGACGATGCCGGCAGTGTGCGGGTCGAGAACATCGATGGCAGTGAGGAAACGTACGTCCACGACGCGCAGGCGCGCCAGGTGCGCAGGGTCGAGGCCGACGGCGGCGAACACCTCAAGGCCTACGACGCCGACGGCCATCTGATCGCCGAGCAGGACCCGCTGGGCGCCGTCACCGAATACCGCTACGACGCCGCCGGGCGCCTGATCGCGCAGCTGCCGCCCGACGACCAACCCACCGCCTACGAATACCGCGACGGTCACCTGTACCGCCGCACCCGGGGCAAGGCGCAGTGGACCTACCGCCGCAACCCCCAGGGCGACCTCACCGAACAGATCGACCCCAGCGGCCACCGCACCCAGTACTACCGCGACGCCAAGGGCCGACTGACGAGCATCAGCTACCCGGACAGCAGCTACCACGCCTTCACCTGGAACAACCTCGGGCAACTGATCGAAGAGCAATTGCCCGACGGCGCCCAGCGACAGTTTGCCTACGACGCCCTGGGCCGAAAGATTCGTCAACAAGACGAACACGGCGCCGTCACCCACTACCAATGGGACGCGCTCGGGCGCTTGCTGCACACCACCTTG
>NZ_FOCB01000019.1 GCF_900109995.1 Pseudomonas sp. ok272
GAGAGGGGCGATCTCAGCCAAAGACACAAACCTCAGCTACCGTAAAAGCATGACCCTCACAAGGAACGTGAAGCATGCCCAACCGCCCGACGCCCCAGCAACGCCAGTTCGCCCGCCAGCTACGCGCCAACCAGACTGACTGCGAGCTCATTCTCTGGCAACGTCTGCGTGCCCGCCAACTTGCCAATCTCAAGTTTCGCCGCCAGTTCCCCTGCCCTCCCTACGTTCTGGACTTCTACTGCCCCGAACGGCGTCTGGCCATCGAACTTGACGGTGGCCAGCACTATGAAGCGGCGGCGTACCATCACGACCAACGCCGTACCCACTTCCTTCGACAACAAGGTATCGAGGTGCTGCGCTTCAGTAACCTGCAGGTGCTTGAGCAGTTGAACGATGTCCTTGAGCACATTCTCAGGCAGGTGCAGTCGGCTGCAACACCAACCCCACCGCCTCCGGCCGCTTGAGCAGCGCATAGGTCACGGCCGTCAACAGACTCCCGGCGACAATCGCCAGCAGGTACAGCAACGCATGGTTGATGGCATTGGGGATCAGCAGCACAAACAGCCCGCCATGGGGTGCCAGCAGTTTGCAGCCGAAGTACATCGACAGCGCACCGGTCAAGGCACCACCGGCGATGCTCGCCGGGATCACGCGCAGTGGGTCCTTGGCGGCAAAGGGGATCGCGCCTTCAGAGATAAAGCACAGCCCCAGTACCAACGCCGCCTTGCCCGCTTCGCGTTCGGTCTGGGCGAACTTGCGCCGGGCGATGAAGGTGGCGATGCCCAGGCCAATTGGCGGCACCATGCCGGCGGCCATGGTCGCGGCCATCGGCGCATAACTCTGCGACGCCAGCAGCCCCACCGAGAACGCATACGCGGCCTTGTTGATCGGGCCGCCGAGGTCGACGCACATCATGCCGCCCAGCAGCACCCCCAGCAGGATCGCGTTGGTGGTGCCCATGCTGTCGAGGAAATGGGTCAGGCCTTCCAGCAGCCCGGCCACCGGTTTGCCGACCACATAGATCATCACCAGGCCGGTGAACAGGCTGGCCAGCAGGGGAATGATCAGGATCGGCTTCAACGCCTCCAGGCTCTGCGGCAAGCGCGCATAGTGGTTGATCGCCTTCGCCGCATAGCCGGCCAGGAAACCGGCGATGATCCCACCGATGAATCCCGCCCCCAGGGTGCCGGCCAGCAGGCCGCCGATCATCCCCGGCGCGAGACCCGGGCGGTCGGCAATCGAGTAGGCGATGTACCCCGCCAGCAACGGCACCATCAGCTTGAACGCGGTGTCGCCGCCGATCTGCATCAGCGCCGCTGCCAGCGTGCCCTGCTCCTTGAACGCGGTGATGCCAAACACGAAGGACAGGGCGATCATCAAGCCCCCGGCCACCACCATCGGCAACATGAACGACACGCCGGTCAGCAGGTGCTTGTAGACGCCGGTCTTCTCTTGCCTGGCCGGGCCCTTGGCGCCGGTCGAGGCGGTTTCCACCGCTGCTTCGGCCAGGGCCTTGTCGAGCGTGGCCTCGGCTTGCTTGAGGGCGATGCCGGTGCCACAGCGGAAGATGCGCTTGCCGGCGAAACGCTCGGTAGGTACTTCGATGTCCGCTGCCAGCAACACCACGTCGGCCTCGCTGATGGCCTCGGCGCTCAACGGATTGCGCGCCCCCACCGAGCCCTGGGTTTCGACCTGCAGCGCGTAGCCCAGGCGCTTGGCCGCTTGCTGCAGGGCTTCGGCGGCCATGAAGGTATGGGCCACGCCGGTCGGACACGCCGTGACGGCGACCAGGCGTGGCGCCGCTTGACTCGCGACGACGGGCTCGGCCGCCGGTGCAAAGTAGACCTGCGCCTCTTGCGCCCCCCGCCGCAACACCGCATCGACATCCTGCAGGGCCTGGGACGGCGTGCTCTGGAATACCCGCTTGCCGACGAACCGCGACATGTCCAGCGGGCCGGTGCTGACCAGCAACACCCACTCGGCCTCATCCAGGGTCGCGGCGGACAGCTGGCGTTCCGGGTGCGCGGCATCGTGCACCTCGACGCTGGTGCTCCAGCCCTGGCGCTGCGCGGCGGCATCGAGCAAGCGCGCACACAGCACGCTGGTGACCATGCCGTTGGGGCAGGCGGTAACGATGGCTAACTTCATGGGCAACCCTCTTATTGTTCTGTCAGGGGACGGACACGCACCCCCTGTTCGAGCCGCGCCAGGAGCGCTCGATCATGGATACCAAAACCGATTTGGCCCACCGCCATGGCGGCAATCGCCGTGGCGGTGCGCAGGGTCTGCTCGGGCAGTTGATTGCCGAGCAAGCCGTGGAGCACCCCCGCCAGCAACGAGTCCCCGGCACCCACGGTGCTGGCGACGCTGACCTTGGGTGGCGTGGCATGCAGGGCCGCGCCGACGCTGAACCAGTTAACCCCATCTGCCCCGTGGGAAATCACCACATGCTCGACACCCTGGGCGTGCAGGCGCCGGGCAGCCTCGGCCTGGGCAGCCACTGACACCACCTCGCCACCCAGCACCTCGGCCAGTTCTTCGCGGTTGGGCTTGATCAGCCACGGTCCCGCCGCCAGCCCGGCACGCAAGGCGTCACCGCTGGTGTCGAGGGCGACTTTCAAGCCCAGGCTCTTCAAGTGCCGGATCAGCGCCTGCAACCACTGCGCGCTGACCCCCGGCGGCAAGCTGCCGGCGATGACGACCGCATCGTGCCCCGGGGCGATCTGCGCAAGGCGTTCGAGCAAGGCCTGCTGCATGGCCGCACTGACCTGCGGTCCCGGGCCATTGAGGTCGGTGATGCGACCGTCGGCTTCCGCCAGCTTGATGTTGCTGCGGGTCTCGCCGGGCACACGGATGAATGCGTCGACAAACCCGCGCTGGCTGAACAGGGTCTCGAACGCCTGGGCATTGTCTTCACCGAGAAAGCCACTGACGGTCAATTGATGCCCCAGGTCCGCCAGCACCTGCGCCACATTTACCCCCTTGCCGGCGGCGTGGCTGTGGGTCTGTTCGCTGCGATTGACCTGTCCCGGCTCCAGGCGCGCCAACTGCACCGTGAGGTCCAGCGCGGGGTTGAGGGTCAGGGTGAGAATCTTGGCCATTACAACGCCTCCACGAGTGCGCGCACTTCATTCGCGCTGCCGACGGTCAGCGCCGCTTGGGCCAGTTGTCGGGCCTGGGCCAGGCTCAGCTCGCGTACCCGCGCCTTGACCTCGCCGATGCTGCGCGCCGAGACGCTCAGCTCATCCACCCCCAAGCCCACCAGCACCGGCACCGCCAGTGGGTCCGCCGCCAACTCGCCGCACACACCGACCCATTTGCCATGGGCATGGGCGGCGCGCACGGTGATGTCGATCAACTGCAACACCGCCGGGTGCAAGCCATCGGCCTGGGCGGACAAGGTCGGGTGACCCCGGTCGATGGCCAGGGTGTATTGGATCAGGTCATTGGTGCCGACACTGAAGAAGTCCACTTCCCTGGCCAGGACTGGCGCCAGCAAGGCGGCCGAGGGTACTTCGATCATGATCCCCAGTTGCAGGTCCGGCACCGGGATCTCCAGGCGCAGGCGCTGCGTCATGTCCCGCGCCTGGCGCCACTCGTCCACGCTGCCGACCATCGGGAACATGATCCGCAACGGCCGGTTGTCGGCCGCCCGCAGCAAGGCGCGCAATTGCGCCTCCATGACCTGCGGACGTTGCAGGGTCAGGCGAATGCCACGCACACCGAGGAAAGGGTTCTCCTCCTTGGCGATCGGCCAATACGGCAGCGGCTTGTCACCGCCCACATCGAGGGTGCGCACCACCAACGGCCGCCCGGCCAGGCCGTCGAGCACGCGGCGGTATTCGGCTTCCTGGGTCGCTTCATCCGGGGCCTGGGGATGGGCCATGAAAATCAGTTCGGTACGCAACAGGCCAATGCCTTCGGCACCCTGTTCCACGGCGCTGATGACGCCTGCGCTTTCGCCGATGTTGGCGAAGACTTCGACGGCGTGCCCGTCACGGGTGACGGCCGGTTGATGGCGTTGCTCGGCCGCGATCCGGAGCCGTTGCTCACGGCTGTCGCGCTCCTCGCCCGCCCGCTGCAAGGTCGCCGCGTCGGCGTCGACATGCAGCCGCCCGCGCTGGCCGTCGAGCAACAACGGCGTGCCCGGCGCCAGCAGCAACACCGCCGCGCCAGCCCCGACCAGCGCCGGGATGCCCAGGGCGCGGGCCACGATGGCGCTGTGGGCCGTGGCACCGCCGCGAGCGGTGAGGATGCCCGCGACCCGAGCCGGGTCAAGGCGCGCCACATCCGAGGGACCGACTTCGTCCATCACCAGGATGTAAGGCTGATCGGGCTCGCTGGGGCTCTGGATCCCACACAACTGCGCCAGCACCCGGCGACCGATGTCCCGCAGGTCCGCCGCGCGCTCGGCGAGCAAGGCGTCCTGCAGGGATTCCTGTTGCCTGGCGGCGGCGTCGATCACGGCCATCCACGCGGCCTCTGCGCTTTCGCCCTGCTTGAGGCGGGTGTCGACCTCGTCGGTCAGTTCTGGGTCGTCGAGCATTTCCTGGTGGGTGATGAAGATCTCGCGGATGGCCTTGGCCGTGCTGCGCTGGATCAGCCCTTCAATCTCCACGCGCACCTGCCCCAGGGCGGCGTGCAGGCGCTGGCGCTCGGCGGCGGTGGACGCGCCACGCAACGGGTAATCGATGACGTGCTGCACCTGAATGTGCGCAGGGCCGATGGCAATGCCCGGCGCGGCGGTGATCGCCTGGATCACGCTGCCGGACGCGGGCGCCAGCAGCACCTGCGCCAGGTCGGCGGTGGCTTCACTCGGCGCACTGGCGACCGGCAACGGCTCGACGTCTTCGCCCAGGCCCTCGGCAATCGCCGCCAGCAGCGCCGGCAGTGCGTCGGCGGCGATGCTCGGTTCGGCGATCAACTCAAGCATTTGCCCACGGCGTGCGCCAAGGCTCAGCAGCTTGCTCAGGCTCTTGGCCGACACCGCGCTGTCCTGGCCGTCGACAAGCCGCAGGCGGATCTCACCGTCAAAGCGCTTGGCCAGTTGCGCCAGCACTTTCGCCGGCCGGGCGTGCAGGCCGTGGGCGTTGGCCAGGGCGATCCGGGCGCTGGGCCAGTCCGCCGGCAACTCACCGCCGAGCACCTCCAGCACCGCACGGCGGCTGGTGGCGCGGCCCAGTTCCTGGCCGCGCCCCTCGATCAGCAGCGCGCACAAGCGTTCCAGCAAGGCTTGATGGGCTTCACCGAGGCTGGCCAGGCAGAACAGCCCGGTCAGCGGCTGGCCCAGGTAGCGGATCGGTTTGTCCGGCGTGACAAACGCCAGCCCCGGGCGCTTGACCGTTTGCTCGCTGTGCAGCCACCACAGGCCATCGCCCAGGGGCAGCGCTTCGACCTGCTGCAACACCGCCGAGAAACCATTGCTCACACAATCGGCCTGGCGCAACAAGCGCGCGCCCCGCCACACCAGTTCCTCGAAGTCGTCGGCCGAGACCCCCAGCCCGATCATCTGCGCATCCAGCGCCAGTTCCTGCGGTGCCCCTTGCAGCAACTTGAGCAGCGCCTCGGCACTGCTGGCGCGGCGCAGGGCCTGGCCCAGGTCCGTTTCACCGAGGGCGCGGGTCAGCAGTTGCAGCAGGCGCAGGTGCTCGTCGGACTTGGCGGCGATGCCGATGGCCAGGTAGACGATCTGGCCGTCGCCCCAATCCACCCCGTCGGGGAACTGCAACAGGCGCACGCCGGTGGTGTGCACCAACTCGCGGGTTTCGGGGGTGCCATGGGGGATGGCGATGCCTTGGCCGAGAAAGGTCGAGCCCTGAGCCTCGCGGGCCTGCAAGCCGCTGAGATAACCGTCGGCCACCAGGCCATCGGCGACCAACGTGTCGGCCAGCAGGCGCAATGCCGCGTGCTTATCCACAGCCGATTGGCCCATGGATATCTGCTCAATAGTGAGCTCGAGCATGCTTTCTCCTTTTGGGCGCGTGAGCGCGCCAGGTATTGTTTTGAATGGTTGAGCTTAGGTTTTAATCAGGGTGCTCATTTTTCGAGCATCCTTTGGCAGTTTCACGGCAGTGTCGACCAAAAGCATCAATAGTGCAGAAAATACGCCGGCTGAAACGATTAATCTAGATAGATTGACACGTTACTCGATAATCTCTGCGGCTTGAAGTCCACCACGTCGGGTGTCCCGCAACGGAGGTCGCCCGCGTTAATCAGGTAGGATTGGACAAAATGTCGGGGCAAGCTCGAAAAAACAAGGAAATCCCGGGTTGAAACTCAGTGATATCGCCCAGTTGGCCGGTGTGTCCGTGACCACCGCCAGCTACGTCATCAATGGCAAGGCCGAACAGCAGCGCATCAGCAACGCGACCGTCGAACGGGTGCGGGCGGTGGTCGAGCAGCACGGTTTTACCCCCAATCCACAAGCCGCCGGGTTGCGCAGCCGCTACAGCCGAACCCTGGGCTTTATTCTGCCGGACCTGGAGAACCCCAGTTACGCGCGCATCGCCAAGCTGCTGGAGCAAGGTGCCCGGGCCCGTGGCTATCAGTTGCTGATCGCCAGTTCCGACGACGCCCCGGACAGTGAGCGCCAGTTGCTCCAACTGTTCCGCGCCCGGCGCTGCGATGCCCTGATCGTCGCCAGTTGCCTGCCGGCCGGGGATGACAGCTATCGCCAGCTACAGGCCAAGGGCTTGCCGATCATTGCCATCGACCGGGTCATGGAGCCCGAGCACTTCTGCTCGGTGGTCTCGGATGACCGTGAAGCCAGCCTGCACCTGACCCGCAGCCTGTTGTCGCCCGAGCCCCGGCAGATCGCCCTGATCGGTGCGCGCCCCGAACTCAGTATCAGCCAGGAACGCGCCACCGGCTTCAAGCAAGCGTTGCTCGACTTCAAGGGCCAGGTGCTGATCGAACACGGCGAGGCCTTCAGTCGCGATTGCGGCCGCCAGTTGATGGAAGAATTGCTGCAACGCCTCGGCCACCTGCCGGATGCGCTGGTGACCACCTCCTACGTGCTGCTGCAAGGCGTGTTCGACGCCCTGCATGACTTCCCCCTGAAAACCCGGCCACTGCGCCTGGGCACCTTTGGCGACACCCAGTTGCTGGACTTCCTGCCGCTGCCGGTCAACGCCATGGCCCAGCAACACCAGCTGATTGCCGAGAAGGCGTTGAACCTGGCGCTGTCGGCCATTGAAGAGAACGACTACCAGCCCGGCGTACAGGCCATCGCGCGGACCTTCAAGCAGCGGATTCACCAGGACTGAGCCGTGGAGCTGATCGACAGCCACACGCACCTGGACTTTGCCGACTTCGACGCCGACCGCCCGGCGCTGCTGCAACAAAGCCGCGCCCTGGGCGTCCAGCGCATGGTCGTGCTGGGGGTCTATCAGCGTCACTGGCAGCGGGTCTGGGACTTGGTGCAAAGCGATCCGGACCTGCATGCCGCGTTCGGCCTGCACCCGGTCTACCTGGACGAACACCGTCCCGCCGACCTGAGCGAACTGGGCGATTGGCTGAGCCGCCTAGCGGGTCATCGGCAATTGTGTGCGGTGGGGGAAATCGGCCTGGACTTCTTCCTTGAACACCTCGATCGCGAACGCCAGCAAGCGCTGTTCGAAGCCCAACTGCAATTGGCCGCCGACTTCCACCTGCCCGCCCTGGTGCACGTACGACGCAGCCACGCCGCCGTCATTGCCACACTCAAGCGCTTCAAGCTCCCGCGCGCGGGGATCATCCACGCCTTTGCCGGCAGCCGCGAAGAAGCCCGCGAGTACATCAAGCTGGGGTTCAAGTTGGGCTTGGGCGGCGCACCGACCTGGCCGCAAGCGTTGCGCCTGCACAAGGTGATCGCCGGATTGCCGCTGGACGCGGTGGTGCTGGAAACCGACTCCCCCGACATGGCGCCCGCCATGTACCCCAATCAACGCAACAGCCCGCTGCACTTGCCGGCGATTTGCGCGGCCCTGGCGCAGCGGATGAACATCAGCGCCGAACAGTTGGCCAACGCCAGCACCCGCAACGCCTGCGAGCTGTTTGGCTGGTAGTCAGTCGGCGCCCGCCTTCGCCGCCTGCAAGACCAACGTCACGAGTTGGCGATGCCGCGCATAACGCATGACCACAAAGTAGATGAAGACCGCGACCAGCGAAAAGTTCAGTTGTTCGATCACGCTCAACATCCCCACCCACTCCATGACCAGCGCCACCAGTAGTGCGGCGGCGACCATCACCCGCATGCTCGCACGCAGCAGGGTCAGGGTGTCGAGCGACTTGAAGCGGCGGATCTGGGTGGGACAACTGAGCTGCAAGGCTTTATGGCAGTGATGACAGGCAAATGGCTCGTTGATTGCCATGGCATTGAGCTGCCATGGCTTGAGCACCAGCGTGTACTGG
Source organism: Pseudomonas sp. ok272 (assembly GCF_900109995.1). Lineage (GTDB taxonomy): Bacteria > Pseudomonadota > Gammaproteobacteria > Pseudomonadales > Pseudomonadaceae > Aquipseudomonas. The sequence goes on from NZ_FOCB01000019.1 coordinate 8,392, forward strand.
CAATGAGCACAACGTCCTTTGATACCAGTGGGGGCTGCCGACATCGCCGTTATCCTTCACGAAGCTCGCTCAAACGCGAGATGAGCAGAAGGTAGGAATAGTCCCTTATTAAGAGGGAAAAATCATTCCTCTCAAAAAATCAGGAAACGCCCTACACAAGCAAGAGATCAGGACTACAGATAATCCCTAACAATGGCCGGCAAGCCCATGCCGGCCATTGTTAGGGCTCAGACCCGAAACGCACTGATCAAATGCTTGAGTTGCACCACCTGGGCCGACAACGCACGGCTGGCGTCCTCGGTCTGGTGCGCGCCTTCGGCGGTACGCTCGCCGGCGCGGTTGATTTCGACAATGTTCAGGTCGATATCGTGGGCGACGGCGGTTTGCTGCTCGACGGCCGCGGCGATCTGCTGGTTCTGGTCGACGATCATGCCCACCGCGCCGAGGATGTTTTCCAGGGCCTGCTGGACCTGCTCCGACTGGCCGACGGTGCCGCTGGCCATTTGATGACTGATCCCCATGGCCTTCACCGCCGCACCGACACCGCCATGCAACTTGGCGATCATTTGCTCGATTTCTTCGGTCGATTGCTGGGTACGCTTGGCCAGCGTGCGGACCTCATCGGCCACTACCGCAAACCCGCGACCCTGCTCACCGGCGCGCGCGGCCTCGATGGCGGCGTTGAGTGCCAGCAGATTGGTCTGCTCGGCGATGCTCTTGATCACCTCCAGCACCCGGCTGATGGACTGACTGTCGCTGGCCAACTGATTGATCACCAGCACCGAGGCGTCGATCTCGTTGGCCAACTGATTGATGCTGCCCTGCTGCGAGGCGACCAACTCACGGCCGCTGATGGTTTCGTCGTTGACACTGTGCGCGCTGCTGACCGCCGCTGCCGCACTGCGCGCCACCTCCTGGGAAGTGGCCGACATCTGGTTCATCGCCGTGGCCACTTGCTCGATCTGGCTACGCTGGCCAGCCACTGCCTGATTGCTCTGGGCCGAGACGGTTTCCACTTGCCCGGCCTGACGCTCGACTTCATTGACGGTTTGTCCCACCAACTCGATCAGGTCGTGAATCTTGGCCACGGTGCCGTTGAACACGTTGCCCAACTCCCCTAGCTCGTCGCGGCTATGGGCCGTGAAGGTGACAGTCATGTCGCCGGCCGCCACGTTGTCCATGACGGCGCCCAGGCGCCTCAGGGTGGTACGGGTCGAGGCGTAGAAGCCGCCGTAGAGGTAGAAAATCAGCACAAACACCACGGACAGCGCCACCGCTTGCAGCACCATGTGCGTGCGGTTCTGCTCCAGGCGTTGTTGCAACTGCACCTCGAGGAATTTCAATACCTCGTCGTTGAGCTGATAGGTCTGGCCCATCAGCCCCGAAACCTGATCGTAAAAGTCCTGCCAGGGCGCATCGAGGGTGTCGGCCATCACCACTTTTTCCTCGAACAACTCGCTGGCCTGCTTGAGCGTGGCCTGGCTGGCGCTGGCCGCCGGCGCCAGGGATTCACGGGCGGCCTTGCTGGCCGCCAACGCATCTTGCAGCTTCAAGCCGTACTCGGCCGCCAGCTTCTCCATTTGCGCCAGCAACTCATCAAACCGGGTGCTGGACGCGGAATTGATAAAGCCTTGCCCCAGTGAAAACGCGCCCATGGCCCGCCCCTCACCCAGCACGTGGGTAACGCGGGGGGTGACGTTGGTGAGCAGTTCGCTCAATTGGCGAATATCACTTTGATTGTCACGGCTCAGGCCCGCCTGGCTGGCGATGATCTGCCCGAACAACTGGGCGTTGCCGAGCAACTTGCCAATCATCGCGCTTTTGCTTTGTAGGGACTTTTCCGCTTGCTGGGCCTTGAATGCCGCGATCATCTCATCACGCTTGCCATTGAAGACCTCGACTTGCTCCGGCTCGTCGCTGGCCGCACTCAAGCCCTGCAGACGTTCCAGCACCTGCTGCTCAAGCGTCTTGATCTTCGACTCAAGATCCCCCGCCTTGCCGGACTGGCCGAGGTTGGTGTCGATCTGTACCAGATTGTTCAGGGTCTCCAGGTCGCGTCGCAACGCCAGGCCACTGCCCAGCAGGTTGAGGCTGTGCAGTTCAAGCCGGGTGCCCTGGAACTCGCGGTAAGCGTCGCGCACCAGATAGAAGTTGGTCACCAGCATTGGCACCAGGAACAGCACACTGATGAGGCTGAACTTCATGCCGAAGCTCAGGCGATTCATCAGTGCAACGGCGGGATAGAGCAAGCTCTTCACTGGGAAGTCTCCCTTTGGTTTCTTATTTTTTTATGGGCGGGCAGGCAAAAGCATCAGATGGCCACCATGCCGGGCTGCATCTGTATAACTTAAATCGGCGGGAGGTTTTGTAACTTAAGGTTAACGCTCAGATCCGCGCGTTGCCGTAGCGGCGGTCAAGGCCGCTACGGCCGCGCGATCGATTCAGAGAAGAACTGTCCACAGGGCAAACCCGGCGTACCAGACCACCGCCGCCCGCAGCAACAGCTCCCAGAGCTGGTCCAGGCTGTTGATGCCTTCGGGGCCGGCCACCGGGGCCGGGATCTCACCGGCCACCATGCCGACCTTCTCGATCAACTGGGCGGCGCTGATGTTCCAGTTCAACAACTCATGGAGCATCACCCGGCCCACCGCCACGAAGTTACCCACCAGGGCAAAGCTCGCCGCCAGCAGGCGTACCGGGAGCCAGTCAAAGGCGTGCCGCAATTGCCCGGCGCGCTCGGCCACGGCCGGGTTCTGGCTGTGCTCCGCCGCCAGGGCCAGCAGGCGATAACTCAAGGCCGCCACCGGCCCCAGCAGGAAGTACCAGAAGATCACCGCAAAGAAGCTCTGGTAGGCCTGCCACAGCAGGTGGGCCTGGACGCTGTGCAACAACTGCTCGCCGCTGTCGGCGCAGATGTTCAGGTCGCGCTGGGCGACATGGGCGGCGGCTTGCAGGTCTTCCCGGCGCCAGGCATCTCGAAACGGGCCCAAGTCACCGAGCAGGTCACCACGCCCCAGGCTGTACATCACCACCAACAGATGCACCGGCAACGCCAGCAACCCATAGACCACCGGTTCCAGTACCCACAGCAGCAGGCTGAGCAACGCCACCGGCAACAACACGGTCAGCGCCAGTATCAGCCAGGGCCGCTTGGCCATCCGCGGGCTGCTTTCAAGCTTGCCCAACTCGCGCAGCCAGCCGCCGTCGCGCTGAACGTGATGGCGCAGGGCCGAGAACTTCTCGACCCAGACCGCCAGCAGTAACACCAGAAAACTCATTGCTCTTCCCCTTTGCCCAGTGCCGCGCGATAGCGCTTCCAGTCAAACGCTGGCCCCGGATCCGTTTTGCGTCCCGGAGCAATGTCGCTGTGCCCCTGGATACGTTCAGTGGTGATGGCCGTGAAAGCCCCCTGCAATTGCCGGGTCAAGGCTGTCAGGGCTTGATACTGCGCCTCGGTGAATGGCAGATCATCGGTGCCTTCCAGTTCGATGCCCAGGGAAAAATCATTACAACTCTCCCGCCCGTCGAACCGGGAAACCCCGGCATGCCAGGCTCGCTCAAGGCAGGAGACAAACTGCGTGATGGCACCGTCGCGCTCAATCAGAAAATGTGCCGAGACACGCAGGTCTACGATCCCGACAAAGTAGGGATGTTCAGTGACATCCAGTCGATTCTGGAAAAATTCCTGCACCTTGCCCGTGGCGAACTGCGCCGGTGGCAGGCTGATGTTATGAATCACCAGCAGGGAAATTTCGCCGCAGGGGCGCGCATTGCAATTGGGTGACGGGCAATGCCGCACGCCGTCAAACCAACCACTGGCGGGGTCCAGCTGCATACCAGCTCCTTCAACATCGACCGAGTAGGCACCAGTATGCCGTGATCGCCCCTCGGGGTGCGATCACTTGCCGCGATTGAGTCGGGACCCGCGGCCCATCACGGCCCTCCTGCGGGCCCAATCCGAGGATCCAGGCGCTTGCTGTCTTGGGTTCGCTCCCGGCATGGCCCTATAATCGGGTGACTTTGTTTGTGGAGCCCGTTATGCCGAACCTACGCCTCGCCGATTTGACCGCCGAAATCGAAGCCAACGTGCGTCGCGCGTTACTTGAAGACATCGGCAGCGGCGACATCACCGCACAACTGATCCCGGCCGAACGCCTGGCCAGCGCCACCATCATCACCCGTGACGCGGCCGTCATCAGCGGTACCGCTTGGGTCGATGCCGTGTTTCGGCAATTGGACCCACGCGTTGCCGTGCACTGGCAGGTGCGCGACGGTGAGCGCGTGAGCCCCAACCAAGTGCTGTTTCACCTCGAAGGTCCGGCACGCTCGCTGCTGAGCGGTGAGCGAAGTGCACTGAACTTCCTGCAACTGCTTTCCGGCGTCGCGACCCGCGCGCAGTACCTGGCCGACTTCGTCGCCGACACCCAGGTGAAGTTGCTGGACACCCGCAAGACCTTGCCTGGGCTGCGCCTGGCGCAAAAGTATGCCGTGACCTGCGGTGGCTGCCATAACCACCGTATCGGCTTGTACGACGCCTTCCTGATCAAGGAAAACCATATCGCGGCCTGTGGCGGTATCGCCCAGGCCATTGCGGCGGCCCACAAGATCGCCCCGGGCAAGCCGGTGGAGATTGAGGTGGAAAGCCTGGCGGAACTCAAGGAGGCCCTGGCGGCGGGCGCCGACATCATCATGCTCGACGAGCTGAGCCTGGACGATATGCGCGAAGCCGTGCGCCTGAACGCTGGCAAGGCCAAGCTCGAGGCCAGCGGCGGCATCAATGAAAGCACCTTGCGGCCAATCGCCGAGACCGGCGTGGATTACATCTCGATTGGCGCGATGACCAAGGATGTGAAGGCCGTGGATCTGTCGATGCGCTTGAGTCTCTAATTGAAAAAAACGCCAGCCTCATGAAGGCTGGCGTTTTTGTCAGACCACCAGATTGTTCATCTCGCAGTATTCTTCCCACTCGACGCCCAACACTTCGGCCGCCTCCTTGTGCAAGGGAAGACGTGCGGCTTCGAACTCCTCTGGAGTGGACGTGGTGTACTTGAGTGTCAGTTCCCACGGCTGCAAGCCCTGGGCATCCGCTTCATCCTCGAAGGCCCACTGGATCTGGTCTTTGCGATCCTCGGCACTCAGGTCCTTGATCTCATCGACTAGCTGGGGCGAATCCAGCAAGTATTTCTTGAGGGCTTCTTCGTGCCTGGTTTCTTGGGTCAACTCTTTAACCGTCATGGCGTTCTCTTTGATCTGGGGAATGGAAGATGGATCTGGATCATCAAGGATCTCTCTGACGCAGAAAAACCGTGTGCAACCTGAGTTATCTGGCCTTCAGAACCATTCGGGATCATTTGAAAACAACAGGTAGTGCCTGGTGCCCGAGACAGGAATCGAACCTGCGACCTTCGCGTTACGAGTGCGCTGCTCTACCGGCTGAGCTACACGGGCGGTGGGCTAAACCTAGCACTGACGTAGGAGTCAGGCAACTTGCCGAATCGGTCAATGTATTACGCACAGCAAAACGCCCCGAACCAGTCGGGGCGTTTTGCCTGTTCAGTGCTTAAGCTGGGGGGTAATTAAACGCCCGAAGCCTTGGCAGCTGCTACGTCCTTGATGGACAGCTTGATACGACCGCGGTTGTCCACGTCCAGTACCAATACTTCCACTTCCTGGCCTTCTTTCAGGATGTCGGTCACTTTCTCGACGCGAGCATCGCTCAGCATGGAGATGTGAACCAGACCGTCCTTGCCCGGCAGGATGTTGACGAATGCGCCGAAGTCGACGATGCGCTCAACCTTACCGACGTAGATCTTGCCGATCTCGGCTTCAGCGGTGATACCCAGGACGCGCTGGCGTGCAGCTTCAGCCGCTTCCTTGGTTTCGCCGAAGATCTTGATCGAACCGTCGTCTTCGATGTCGATCGAAGCCTTGGTTTCTTCACAGATCGCACGAATGGTCGCGCCGCCTTTACCGATGACATCACGGATTTTGTCGGTGTCGATTTTCATCGCGATCATGGTCGGAGCATTTTCCGACAGCTCGGTGCGGGACTGACCAATGATCTGGTTCATCTGGCCGAGGATGTTCAGGCGCGCTTCCAGGGCTTGGCCCAGAGCAATTTCCATGATCTCTTCGGTGATGCCCTTGATCTTGATGTCCATCTGCAGCGCGGTAACACCTTTGGCGGTACCCGCTACTTTGAAGTCCATGTCGCCGAGGTGGTCTTCGTCACCCAGGATGTCGGTCAGGACGGCGAACTTCTCGCCCTCTTTAACCAGGCCCATGGCGATACCGGCAACCGGCGCCTTCATCGGCACACCAGCGTCCATCAGTGCCAGGGAAGCACCGCAGACCGAAGCCATGGAGCTGGAACCGTTGGACTCGGTGATTTCCGACACGACACGGATCGTGTACGGGAACACGTCAGCTGCAGGCAGCATGGCTGCAATCGAACGACGAGCCAGACGGCCGTGACCGATTTCGCGACGACCAGCGCCACCCATGCGACCACACTCACCTACCGAGAACGGAGGGAAGTTGTAGTGCAGCATGAACGGGTCTTTTTTCTCGCCTTCCAGGGTGTCCAGCAGTTGTGCGTCACGGGCAGTACCCAATGTTGCAACAACCAGGGCCTGGGTTTCGCCACGGGTGAACAGCGCCGAACCGTGAGTCTTCGGCAGAACGCCGACTTCGATGTTCAGCGGGCGAACGGTGCGGGTGTCGCGACCGTCGATACGTGGCTTGCCGTTAACGATGTTTTCGCGAACGGTGCGGTATTCGATTTCACCGAAGGCTGCTTTGACTTCGCTGGAAGAAGGCTGGCCTTCTTCGCCGGACAGCTTGGCAACGACTTGGTCCTTCAGCTCACCCAGGCGAGCGTAACGGTCGGCCTTGACGGTGATGGCGTAGGCCTCGGAGATAGCAGCGCCGAACTCGGAGCGGATCGCGCCCAGCAGTTCGGTGGCTTCTGGCTGAGGAGCCCAGGTCCAGGTTGGCTTGGCAGCTTCGGCAGCCAGTTCTTTAACGGCGTTGATCACAACCTGGAACTCGTCGTGAGCAAACAGTACCGCGCCCAGCATCTGGTCTTCGGTCAGCTCTTTGGCTTCCGATTCAACCATCAATACGGCTTCAGAAGTACCGGCAACGACCATGTCCAGGCTCGACGCTTTCTGCTGCTCGTAAGTCGGGTTCAGCAGGTAGCCGGTGCTTTCGTGGAAAGCAACGCGGGCAGCGCCAATCGGGCCATCGAAAGGAATGCCGGAGATGGCCAGGGCAGCCGAGGTACCGATCATCGCAGCGATGTCCGGATCGGTCTTCTTGCTGGTGGATACGACGGTGCAGACAACCTGCACTTCGTTCATGAAGCCTTCTGGGAACAGCGGACGGATCGGGCGGTCGATCAGTCGGGAAGTCAGGGTTTCTTTCTCGGAAGGACGGCCTTCGCGCTTGAAGAAACCGCCAGGGATCTTACCGGCAGCGTAAGTCTTTTCCTGGTAGTGAACGGACAGAGGGAAGAAGCCTTTGCTCGGGTCAGCGGTCTTGGCGCCAACAACGGTCACCAATACGGTGACGTCGTCGTCAACGGTAACCAGCACTGCACCGGAGGCTTGACGGGCGATACGGCCTGTCTCGAGGGTAACGGTCGACTGACCGAACTGAAATTTTTTGATAACCGGGTTCACGGTGTCCTACCTTCTTTGTGGCTCTTGGGGAACTTGTCTTCTTGCGAAATTCTTGGGCAATGTCGGGAATCGGCCCAACCCTTGTCCGGGGGTAAAACGTGTATCCAGATAAAACTTGAGGCTGGGAGCCTGCCATGAGCCAGCGGGAATCCCACTGACACACGGCAGACAACCAACCTCTAGCGCAATCGCTTATTAGCGACGCAGACCCAGGCGACCGATCAGAGTCTGATAACGACCCAGATCCTTGCCTTTCAGGTAGTCCAGCAGCTTACGGCGCTGGTTTACCATGCGGATCAGACCACGACGGGAGTGGTGATCTTTACCGTTGGCCTTGAAGTGACCTTGCAGCTTGTTGATGTTGTGGGTCAGCAGTGCAACTTGCACTTCTGGCGAACCAGTGTCACCAACAGCCTGCTGATAGTCAGCAACGATTTGTGCTTTTTCTTGAACGTCGAGAGCCATGAGGCAATCCTTTTTTCGGGAAACCACCCAAAGGGCAGTTTCAACAGGCCAGGGACAAATCCCTGTATCTAAAAATGAGTAGTGACCGTGCCTGTTAACAGCCACCCTCGCCAGCCCACTGTTACGCAGGCTGGTTTCGGTCATTCTGACCGAATCAAACGACGTGGCGCGATGCGCCCGTCTTCGCTCACTTCACCGATACCGATGAAGCGACCATTGTGATCCTGTACACGTACCATGCCAAATTTCGGGGCATCCGGGGCACGAACCGGCTGGCCGTTGAGCCAGTAGAAAGCACTGTGCTCCGAGAAGTGCAGCAGCGGCCAGTCTAGCAAACCGCTGTCCGATGGCATCAGGAAGCGATCGACTGCTTCGTTGCCGCCCTCGGCATGTACCGCTTCCAACTCTTCGAGCGTGACCGTCTGGGCCAGCGTGAAAGGCCCGGCCTGGGTACGTCGCAATTCTGCCACGTAGGCGCCACAACCGAGTTGCTCACCAATATCTTCCACGAGGGTACGGATATAGGTGCCTTTACTGCAATCCACGGCAAGCCGGGCAGTATCACCCTCGAAGGCCAGCAATTCCAAGCGCGCAATAGTAACAGAACGCGGTTCGCGCTCCACTACTTCACCCGCACGAGCCAGCTTGTACAGCGGCTGTCCATCGCGCTTGAGCGCCGAGTACATCGGCGGTATCTGACTGATTTTCCCACGAAAACCGGGCAAAACAGCTTCGATATCAGCGCGACCAACGGTCACCGGGCGCTCCTGCAAAACCTCACCTTCAGCATCTGCCGTGGTAGTGGTCTTGCCCAACTGCGCCAGTGTTTCATAGGCCTTATCGGAATCGAGCAGGTATTGCGAGAACTTGGTGGCTTCACCGAAGCACAGTGGCAACACACCAGTAGCCAGCGGATCAAGGCTACCGGTATGCCCGGCCTTCTCGGCATTGAGCAGCCAGCGAACCTTCTGCAGGGCCGCATTGGAGGTAAACCCAAGCGGTTTGTCGAGCAGGATGATTCCGCTGACGTTACGACGGATACGTTTGACCTGAGCCACCGATTACTCCTTGGTGTCTTCGGTTTCTGCCGCTGCCGGGTGCTGATTGTCTTCAGCCACCGCGCGCTCGATCAATGCCGACAGATGAGCCCCCCGCACAACGCTTTCGTCGTAGTGGAAGTGCAACTGCGGAACGCTGCGCAATTTCATCTCGCGAGCCAACTGCATGCGCAGGAAACCTGCTGCCGAGTTGAGCACCTTGATGCTTTGGGCGATATCTTCAGCGCTGTCCTGGCCCATCACCGTGATGAAGATCTTGGCGTGACCGACGTCACGGCTGACTTCAACAGCAGTAATAGTGACGAGGCCGACGCGCGGGTCTTTGACTTCACGACGGATCAACTGTGCCAGCTCACGCTGCATCTGATCGCCGATACGTTGGGTACGGCTGTATTCTTTTGCCATGTCTTGTTACCTGTTACTGCCTCACGGTGAAACCCGTGTGGTCTGAAAGCGGCAAACGCCCGGCCTGACAGAAGCCAGACCGGGCGTTGCGTTTAGAGGCCGAGTGAGAGGCTGGGCATTTGCATGCGGCGACTCATCACGGCTCTTGAAGTGCGCGAGTTAGAGGCTGCGAGCAACCTGAACCTTCTCGAAGACTTCGATCTTGTCACCGACTTTGACGTCGTTGTAGCTCTTCACGCCGATACCGCATTCCATGCCGGCACGTACTTCGGAAGCGTCATCCTTGAAGCGGCGCAGGGATTCCAGCTCGCCTTCGAAGATAACGATGTCTTCACGCAGTACACGGATTGGACGGTTACGGTGAACAACACCTTCGATCACCATGCAACCGGCGATCGCGCCAAATTTCGGCGAACGGAACACGTCACGCACTTCGGCGATACCCAGGATGTTCTCGCGAACATCGCTGCCCAGCATACCGGTCAGGGCTTTCTTGACGTCTTCGATGATGTCGTAGATCACGTTGTAGTAACGCATATCCAGACCTTCCTGCTCGACGATCTTGCGAGCACCGGCATCGGCACGCACGTTGAAGCCGAACAGTACAGCATTGGAGGCCAGTGCCAGGTTGGCGTCGGACTCGGTGATACCACCGACACCGCCACCCACTACACGCACTTGCACTTCGTCGTTACCCAGGCCATTCAAGGCACCGTTCAACGCTTCCAACGAACCACGAACGTCAGACTTGAGGACGATGTTAAGCGTCTTCTTCTCTTCCTGGCCCATGTTCTCGAAGATGTTTTCCAGCTTGCCTGCGTGAGCACGAGCCAATTTGACTTCACGGAACTTGCCTTGACGGAACAGAGCCACTTCACGGGCTTTCTTCTCGTCCGACAGCACGCTCATCTCGTCGCCAGCGTCCGGTGTACCGTCCAGGCCGAGGATCTCGACAGGGATGGAAGGACCGGCTTCCTTGATCGGCTTGCCGTTCTCGTCGAGCATGGCACGTACGCGGCCATAGTTCGAACCGACCAGGACCATGTCGCCTTGGCGCAGGGTACCGTCTTGAACCAGAACGGTTGCAACCGGGCCACGACCTTTGTCGAGACGCGATTCAACCACAACACCGCGACCTGGGGCCGACGGAGTTGCTTTCAGTTCGAGAACTTCGGCTTGCAGCAGAACAGCTTCAAGCAGTTCGTCTACGCCGGTACCGACTTTCGCCGAGACCGAAACGAACGGCGTATCACCGCCCCACTCTTCGGATGTCACGCCGTGAACCGACAGCTCGCTACGGATGCGATCGAGATCGGCGCCCGGCTTGTCAATCTTGTTCACTGCAACCACCAGTGGAACACCCGCGGCCTTGGCGTGCTGGACAGCTTCAATGGTCTGCGGCATCACGCCGTCGTCCGCTGCAACTACCAGGATCACGATGTCAGTCGCCTTGGCACCACGGGCACGCATGGCGGTAAACGCGGCGTGACCTGGGGTATCGAGGAAGGTGACCATGCCGCGTTCGGTTTCAACGTGGTACGCACCGATGTGCTGGGTGATGCCGCCGGCTTCGCCTGCAGCTACCTTGGCACGACGGATGTAGTCGAGCAGCGAGGTCTTACCGTGGTCAACGTGGCCCATTACGGTCACGACTGGCGCTCGGGAGAACGTCTCGCCTTCAAACTTCAGGGACTCGGCCAGGGAATCTTCCAGGGCGGTGTCGCTGACCAGGGTCACTTTGTGGCCCAACTCTTCAGCAACCAGTTGGGCAGTTTCCTGATCCAGTACCTGGTTGATGGTGGCTGGGGTACCCAGTTTGAACATGAACTTGATGATTTCAGCTGCCTTGACCGACATCTGCTGGGCAAGATCGCCAACAGTGATGGTCTCGCCGATCTTCACTTCACGCACGACAGGGCCGGTTGGGCTCTGGAAACCGTGGGCGTTGCGCTTCTTCAGCTTGGCCTTGCCGCGACCACCACGACGGAAGCCATCGCTTTCTTCGTCGGTAGTACGTGGCGCTACGCGTGGCGCAGGTGCTTTTTCTTTGACCGAAGCACGATGCGGAGCGTTTTTACGCTCACCATCGCCACTGCCACGACGAGCGTTGTCGTCGGCACGTGGTTTGTCCGGGCGGCGCTGTTCGTTCTGCTTGTTGCGAATATCGGCAGACGGCGCTGGTGCAGAAGCCACGACCGGAGCGTTTTCACGCACCGGTGCAGCGACCGCAGCAGGCGCTGCAGCAGCATTGGCAGTGCCGGTTTGAGCAGCAGGCTGGCTACGCGCGTCTTCTTCGGCGCGACGCTTGGCTTCTTCTTCAGCCTTCTGACGTGCAGCATTTTCTACTGCGCGACGCTCTTCCAGTTCACGCTTGCGCTCGGCTTCGATTTCTTCCGGGCTGCGCTGTACGAAGACTTTCTTCTTGCGCACTTCAACGCTGATGCTTTTGCTGCCAGCAACACGCAGGGTGCTGGTTGTTTTACGCTGCAACGTGATCTTGCGCGGTTCTTCCACTTTCGCCTTGTGGCTGCTTTTCAGGTGAGTCAGCAAAGACTGCTTCTCACTGTCGCTCACATGTTCCTCGGCGGCGGTGTGCGGCAGACCTGCCTCACGCATCTGCTGCAGCAGGCGCTCTACCGGTGTTTTGACCTCATCGGCCAGTTGTTTCACCGTGACTTGCGTCATGCACTTCTCTCCTCAGGCCGCGCCTATTACTCGAACCAATGGGCTCGGGCGGCCATGATCAACTTGCCGGCACGATCATCGTCAATGCCGTCGATGTCGAGCAGGTCGTCAATAGACTGCTCGGCCAGGTCTTCGCGGGTAATTACGCCGCGCACCGCCAGTTCCATCGCCAAATCCTTGTCCATACCCTCAAGCGAGAGCAGGTCTTCGGCCGGATGGGCGTCTGCCAGCTTTTCCTCAGTAGCGATGGCTTTAGTCAACAAACGATCCTTGGCACGAGCGCGAAGCTCGTTGACGGTTTCTTCGTCAAAGCCGTCGATGTTGAGCATTTCTTCCACCGGTACGTAGGCAATCTCTTCCAGGCTGGTGAAGCCTTCATCTACCAGCACCTGCGCCAGGTCTTCGTCGACTTCCAGCTCGTCGATGAAGTTGCGCAGGATGTCGCCGGTTTCTGCTTGCTGCTTAGCCTGGATGTCCGATTCGGTCATCACGTTCAGGGTCCAGCCAGTCAACTGGCTAGCCAGACGCACGTTCTGACCACCGCGACCGATGGCCTGAGCCAGATTATCTGCGCCAACGGCGATGTCCATTGCATGGGCATCTTCGTCAACGATAATTGCCGCAACCTCCGCCGGGGACATGGCGTTGATCACGAACTGCGCTGGGTTGTCGTCCCACAGGACGATATCCACACGCTCACCGCCCAATTCACCGGATACTGCCTGGACGCGCGAACCGCGCATACCGATGCAAGCACCCTGAGGGTCGATGCGTTTGTCCTTGGAGCGGACGGCGATCTTGGCGCGCGAACCCGGGTCACGGGAAGCAGCCATTACTTCGATCAGGCCTTCTGCAATTTCCGGCACTTCGATGCGGAACAACTCGATCAGCATTTCCGGCGCGGTACGCGACAGGATCAACTGCGGGCCGCGGTTCTCGGTGCGGATTTCCTTGAGCAGCGCACGCAGGCGCACGCCAACCCGGAAAGTCTCGCGGGAAATGATGTCTTCACGCGCCAGCAGCGCTTCAGCGTTGTTGCCCAGATCAACGATCACGTTGTCGCGGGTGACTTTCTTCACGGTGCCGGAGATGATTTCCCCCAGGCGCTCGCGATACGCATCAACAACCTGAGCGCGCTCTGCCTCACGAACTTTCTGCACAATGACTTGCTTGGCAGTCTGTGCAGCGATACGGCCGAACTCGATGGACTCGATCTTCTCTTCGACAACATCGCCAACCTTGGCGCCAGGATGCGTTTCTGCAACCTTGCTTGGCCAGGTTTCGATGGCCGGATCGTCCAGGTCCGCTTCCTCGACGACCGTCCAGCGACGGAATGTCTCGTAAGCACCGGTGTGGCGATTGATTTCCACACGCAGATCGACTTCGTCCTCAAAACGCTTCTTGGTAGCAGTGGCCAGGGCCAGCTCCAGCGCTTCAAAAATTACGTTTGCCGGTACGCCCTTTTCATTGGATACCGACTCAACAACCAGCAGTACTTCTTTGCTCATCGTACGCCTCGCCTTTCGCAAGCCATTGGATCCGCGGGATCCGCGTCTCAGTCAAAACTGGGAATAATGTTGGCCTTGTCGACCATATCGATCGGCAACAGGAACTCGTGATCCTCTACCTGTACCACGACGTCCTGCTCTTCTACACCGCGCAGAAGGCCCTGAAAGTTGCGTCGACCTTCAAAAGGCGAGCGCAGCTTGATCTTCACTTGTTCACCGGCAAATTGTGCAAACTGCTCAAGAGTGAACAGTGGGCGTTCCATGCCAGGCGAGGAAACTTCAAGGGTGTACTCAACGGCGATTGGATCTTCAACATCCAGGACACCGCTGATCTGACGGCTGACGATGGCACAATCGTCCACCAGCACACCGCCTTCTTTATCAATATAAACGCGCAACATTGAATGGCGACCTTGAGCCGAAAACTCAATACCCCAGCATTCATAGCCCAGGGCCACGACCACCGGGGCCAGCAAGGCCTGCAACTGTTCTAGCTTGCTCGACACCTGAACCCCCTCGTGCATGTAAATGCATGCAATGCAAAAATAAAAAAATGGGCGAAACGCCCATCCCTGAAACGCCGTCGAACAGCGGCGTTGAAAGTGTCCAGCTAACAAAAAGCCCCTTAAAAGGGGCTCCTGAAACTGGTTGCGGGGGCCGGATTTGAACCGACGACCTTCGGGTTATGAGCCCGACGAGCTACCAGACTGCTCCACCCCGCGACAAAGCTGGGGCGGAAGTATACGACCGATCCCTTGCAGGGTCAATGTAACCTTCCACCTGCAAGAAAGCCCGCAACAGCGGGCTCTCCTGACTAATTGGTACCGAGAAGGGGACTCGAACCCCTACACCCTATGGGCACAACCACCTCAAGGTTGCGTGTCTACCAATTCCACCACCTCGGCAATACTACGTTTGAAACCCTTCTTACTTTTGCTCTTGAGCTGGAGGCACGTCAGTCGCATTGGTTGCCGACTTTTGCTCTTGAAGCACCGGTACATCATCAGAAGCCGGTTTTGGCTTTGGAACTTCCAACACCGCTGGATTTGGTAAACCTACTTGAGTCAGCTCATGAGCTTTCTCTTTAGCAAAGTAACCTAACCCTAAGCTGGTTATGAAAAAACCTGCGGCAAGTATACCAGTAAACTTACTAAGAAAGGTAGAGGAACCTTGGCTTCCGAACACAGTATTTGAAGCACCTGCTCCGAAAGACGCACCAGCATCCGCACCTTTACCCTGCTGCAGCAATACGAGAGCAACTACGCCCAGTGCACCCAGCAGATGAAAAACGACTACGACTGTTTCCAGCATTTTTTCAGTTTCCCGCGGCGCGACAAATCGCACCGAACTCATCTGCATTCAGGGACGCTCCACCAATGAGCCCCCCATCGATATCCGGCATGCCGAACAGTTCGACCGCATTGGCCGCCTTCACGCTGCCGCCGTATAGAAGCCGCACACCTCGTGCGACCTCAGAATTTTCTGCCGCCAACTGCGCGCGAATGGCTGCATGCACATCCTGCGCTTGTTGCGGTGATGCAGTCAGCCCGGTGCCAATGGCCCAGACCGGCTCGTAAGCAATTACTGCTTTTGCAAAAGCCCCAACACCCAGCTCCTCAATGATACTGCCCAGCTGACGCCCGACAACCTCAAGAGTCTTTCCAGCTTCGCGCTGCTCAAGGGTTTCCCCTATACACAACACTGGAATCAAGCCACATGCCTGCGCTGCTGCAAACTTGCGATTCAATGTCCCGTCACGCTCGCCCATGATCTGGCGGCGCTCTGAGTGCCCAACGAGCACCAGGGAACAACCTGCATCCACCAACTGACTCGGAGCAATTTCACCGGTCAGTGCACCTTGCATCGGTTCCACCGCAGAGTTCTGCGCGCCGACCGAAATCGACTTTCCTTTCAAGCCATCAACCACTTGGTTGATATACAAGCAAGGCGGAAACACTGCGACATCAACACCGCTTGGCAAGGCCAGATGACGAAGGCCGTTGATCAGCTCAGCGACGCTGGCGCGGGTACCGTGCATCTTCCAGTTACCAGCTACCATAGGGCGACGCATGCTGTACCTCGTCGGTCAAAGTGGGCGCAGATGTTACCCAACCACATCATTGCTGGCAAGCCGAAATCAGGCAGAAACTTCAGCAACCAGCTTTGCCAGTGCTTCGGCATGGCCGCGGACCAGTGTTTCGTCCTCACCTTCGACCATGACACGCACCAGAGGCTCTGTACCCGACTTGCGCAACAAGACGCGACCACGCCCCGCCATTGCCTGAGTAACGCGCTCACTGGCCTCTTTCACAGCCGCATGCTCGACCGGGTTATCGCCGCCGGAAAAGCGCACATTGATCAGAACTTGAGGACACTTGCGCAGCGCCTGGCGTGATTGTGCAAGGCTCTCCGAGCGACTCCTCAGCGCCATCAACACCTGCAGGGCCGCGATGATCGCATCCCCCGTAGTGGTATGACTGAAGCACACGACATGACCCGAATTTTCGCCACCTATCAGCCAATTTCGCTCAAGCAGTTCGGCAATCACATACCGATCACCGACATTGGCGCGAACAAACGGAATACCCAAGTCAGCCAACGCCAACTCCAACCCCAGATTACTCATCAGGGTTCCAACAACGCCACCCTGCAACTTGTCACGCTCGTGCAGATCGCGAGCAATGATAAACAGCAGTTCATCGCCATCGACGATTGCACCGGTGTGATCGACCATCATCACTCGATCACCATCACCGTCGAACGCAATGCCCAAATCCGCCTGCTCCGCCAGCACCGCCTCCTGCAGTTGCCCCATATGGGTCGACCCGCAGTTCTTGTTGATGTTCAAGCCATCGGGCTGCGCAGAGAGCACCGTGACCTGGGCGCCCAGCTCACGAAAAACACTCGGTGCCACTTTGTAGGTTGCGCCATGGGCGCAATCAACAACGATTTTCATCCCGGAAAAACTGGTACCCGTCGGGACGCTGCTCTTACAGAATTCAATGTAACGACCCGAGGCGTCGTTGATGCGCGACACCTTGCCGATCTGGCTCGACTCGACAACGGTCATTGGCGCGTCCAACAACTCCTCGATCATCAACTCGACTTCATCCGGCAGCTTGGTGCCCTTACCGGAAAAGAACTTGATGCCGTTGTCGTCATGCGGGTTGTGGGAAGCGCTGATCACAATGCCGGCTTCCGCATGGAACGTTCGGGTGAGGTAGGCGATTGCCGGTGTCGGCATGGGACCCAGCAGCATCACATCAGCCCCTGCCGAGGTCAGTCCGGCCTCCAGCGCCGCCTCAAACATATAGCCGGAGATACGCGTGTCCTTGCCAACCAGGATCTTGCAGGCCCCCATCCGTCGGAATGCCATGCCCGCCGCCCAACCGAGCTTGAGCATGAAGTCCGGAGTAATCGGGTACGTACCGACCCGACCACGGATACCATCGGTGCCAAAATATTTTTTAGTCATAAGTACCCATCACTCTCATTCGGCTGACTCTACGGCGGCGATCATCCGCACTACGTCTATCGTTTCGGCCACGTCATGCACGCGCAAAATTTTTGCCCCCTTGACCACCGCCAGCGCGGCAAGAGCAAGGCCGCCATGCAGCCGCTCCCCCACCGGACGATTCAAGGCCTGCCCGATCATGCTCTTGCGAGACACACCCACCAGCAGCGGGCGCCCAAGTTCATTCAGGGCTTCCATATGCTTGAACAGGCTCAAGTTGTGCTGGAGGCTCTTGGCAAAACCAAAGCCCGGATCAAGAATAATCCGTTGCGCCGCAATACCCGCAGCCGCGCACTGCTCCATACGCCTAGAGAGGAACTCGCCCACCTCAAGCGTTACGTCAGCATAGTGCGGATTATCCTGCATATCCCCTGGCTCACCGAGCATATGCATCAGGCACACAGGTAGGCCAGTGGCCGCAGCAGCGTCCAAGGCCCCGTCTCGACGCAGCGATCGAACATCGTTGATCAGCCCCGCCCCCAGACGCGCCGCCTCACGCATGACCGCAGGCGTGGACGTATCGACAGAAATAATCACATCTAGTTCACGATGGATCAGTTCGACAATCGGCGCTACACGCTCAAGCTCTTCAAGCGGTGAAACCGCCCGAGCACCCGGCCGAGTCGACTCGCCACCGACATCGATCAAAGTCGCGCCGGCAGACACCATCGCCTCGGCATGCCTCAGGGCAGCATCAAGCTGGCTGAAACGACCGCCATCGGAGAAAGAATCAGGGGTGACATTCAGAATACCCATGACATGCGCATGGGCTAAATCAAGAACCCGGTTGCCGCAAGGCAACCGGGTTGAGGACTGTACAAGAGTCATTTAAAACCTTAGACGTCGGCAGCGGGACCGCCGATTGGGGTTTCAGGACGCTCTTCCTGCGCTGCCGGAGGTGTACCGGAAGTGCCGGTCCCGCCCGACCAATCACGCGGCTCACGCGGTGTGCGCCCTGCCATAATGTCATCGATCTGCTCAGCATCGATGGTTTCGTATTTCATCAGCGCATCAGCCATTGCATCCAGCTTGTCGCGGTTATCCGTCAGGATTTGCTTGGCCGTGCCATAGCACTGATCAATGATGCTGCGCACTTCGGAATCGATCAGCTTGGCAGTCTCGCCCGAGAAGCTGGCATGTTGGCCACCACCGCCACGACCGAGGAACACTTCGCCCTCTTCTTCGGCGTACATCAGGGGACCGAGTTTTTCCGACAACCCCCACTTGGTGACCATGTTCCGCGCAATCTGGCTCGCACGCATGATGTCATTCGACGCGCCAGTGGTGACACCATCGAAACCGAGGGTCATTTCTTCAGCGATCCGGCCGCCGTACAGCGAGCAGATCTGACTGATCAGCGCGCGCTTGGACAGGCTGTAGCGATCTTCTTCCGGCAGGAACATGGTTACACCCAGCGCACGACCACGCGGAATGATCGAGACCTTGTAGACCGGGTCATGCTCGGGCACCACACGACCAACGATCGCGTGACCCGCCTCATGATAAGCCGTGTTGCGCTTCTCTTTCTCGGACATGACCATGGATTTGCGCTCGGCGCCCATCATGATCTTGTCCTTGGCCAGCTCGAATTCCTTCATCTCGACAACACGCTTGCCGGTACGAGCAGCGAACAGTGATGCTTCGTTGACCAAGTTGGCCAAGTCAGCACCGGAGAAGCCAGGTGTGCCACGAGCGATGACCGCAGGTGCGACATCGTCACCCATCGGCACTTTACGCATATGGACTTTCAGGATCTGCTCACGCCCACGGATATCCGGAAGACCTACTACAACCTGGCGGTCGAAGCGGCCCGGACGCAACAGCGCCGGATCCAGTACGTCAGGACGGTTGGTCGCGGCAATGACAATGATGCCGTCGTTCATTTCAAAACCGTCCATCTCTACCAGCAACTGGTTGAGAGTCTGCTCACGCTCATCATGACCGCCGCCCATGCCTGCGCCGCGATGACGACCAACGGCATCGATTTCGTCGATGAAGATGATGCAAGGCGCGTGCTTCTTCGCCTGTTCAAACATGTCACGAA
The DNA here is from genome assembly GCF_900109995.1 of Pseudomonas sp. ok272. Lineage (GTDB taxonomy): Bacteria > Pseudomonadota > Gammaproteobacteria > Pseudomonadales > Pseudomonadaceae > Aquipseudomonas. Next base: position 27,753 of record NZ_FOCB01000019.1, read on the forward strand.
CACGGCTGGCGCCGACACCCACGAACATTTCGACGAAATCGGAGCCGGAAATGGTAAAGAACGGCACCTTGGCTTCGCCAGCGATAGCCTTGGCCAGCAGGGTTTTACCGGTACCTGGCGGGCCAACCATCAGCACGCCACGAGGAATGCGACCGCCCAGGCGCTGGAACTTGCCCGGATCGCGCAGGAACTCGACCAGTTCACCCACTTCTTCCTTGGCTTCGTCACAACCGGCGACGTCAGCCAAGGTCGTTTTAACCTGATCTTCGGAGAGCAGGCGTGCCTTGCTCTTGCCGAAACTCATCGGCCCACCCTTGCCGCCCGCACCACCTTGCATCTGTCGCATGAAGAACATGAAGACGGCGATGATCACCAGGATCGGGAAGCTTGCGACCAGGAGCTGAGTCCAGATGCTTTGCTGTTCAGGCTGCTTGCCTTCGACAACCACATGATTATCCACCAGGTCGCCGATCAGACCGTTGTCCTGAATAGCCGGACGAATGGTCTTGAAGCTATCGCCATCAGTGCGCTTGCCGGTAATGACATAGCCATCCACGGCTACGCGCTCGACCTTGCCATCCTTGACCTGCTGGATGAAGTCGGAATAGTTGAGGGTCTGCGGCTCGTTAGGGCTGGAGAAGTTGTTCATCACCGTCACCAGGACAGCCGCGATGATCAACCACAGGATCAGATTCTTTGCCATATCGTTCAATTAACTACCCTCTGAAGCAAGCTCCGCAACTGGCGCGCGCTTCGCATGATATTCACCGGCCTAACTTACTACATTACCTACAGCTCTGGCAGGCGCCGTCTGTAACCCTTTGTGAAACATTGACTACACAATATTCGTTAATGCTTGCGGGGCGAAATACTAAAAACCTATCGCCCCACAAAAAAACCACGCTTTACTCGCTCCGGCCGCGGTAGCCCCAAGCCAGCATGTATTGCTCGCGGGAACTGCCCCGGGAAGAATCTGGCTTGATCATCTGGACCTTGTCGAACTTCCGACGAGCGTCCTTCACGTAGGCATCAAACCCTTCACCCTGAAAAACCTTGATCACGAAATTGCCACCGGGCTTGAGTATCCGAGCCGCCAAATCAATAGCCAGTTCGCAAAGAAACATGGCTTTAGGCATGTCTACCTCAGGCGTACCACTCATATTGGGGGCCATATCGGAAATCACAAGGTCCACCTGCGAATTACCCACGGCTTCAAGGATCTGCGCGAGCACTGCATCCTGGGTGAAGTCACCCTGGATGAAGGTCACGTCCGGAATGCTATCCATTTCCAGGATGTCCGAGGCGATCAGGCGTCCCTGGCCACCAATCAGCCGGCTGGTGACCTGCGACCAGCCACCGGGCGCGGCACCCAGGTCGACAACGCTCATGCCCGGACGGATCAGCTTGTACTTCTCCTGGACCTCCAGAAGCTTGTAACTCGCACGCGAACGGTAGCCATCCTTCTGCGCCTGCTTCACATAGGGATCATTGACATGTCTTTTCAGCCAACCAAGGCTTGTCTTGGAACGCGCCATTGGGCACCTCGATGATAAGGGTCGTGATTAATTGGGCGGATCCACGCACCCTCGGGTAAAATGGCCGCCATTTTACAGAATCCAGACTAAAGGGTCAGATTATGCCGCTCACTCAAGAGCAGAAGAAACAGTACAAATCCATCGGCCACCACCTGAAACCAGTTTTGACTGTGGCTGACAACGGTTTGACTGAAGGTGTTTTAGCCGAACTGGAACGCGCATTGAGCGATCACGAACTGATCAAGATCAAGCTCAACATCCTCGATCGCGAAGCTCGCCTGGCTGTCATCGCAGAGTTATGCAAGGTCGGCAAGGCGGACCTGGTACAGGTCATCGGTAAGATGGCGCTGATTCATCGCAAGAACTTCAGCGTAAACAAGCAACTGTCGAACGTCCATCGCTTCAAGTGACAAAACGGGTCAGGGGTGTGCTTCGCGCACCCTGCCACTCCATCCTGGTACCGGCTGCAGCACCAGCAGCAACCCGGACAAGCCCAGCACAAGGTAGCTGAACAGCAACCAGTGCCGCGCACTCGGCCAATCGAACCACACAACGAAGTACATCGCACAGGCGTATACCGCCATCAACAGCAGTTGCCCGCGAAAATCGCGCCATAGACTGCCAAGGCCCTTGGCCTGAACCAACACCAGAACCTGAAAAAGCACGCAAGCCGCTGCGAAACCAACCAGCAGCGGGCTCAACGTGCGTGAAATTTCGTCGATCAGCAGCGGCGCCAGGCCTATCTGGCCCAACATCGGCAACAAACCGATCTGCAACAACCACAAGCCGCCGACCCACAACACCTGAGTCAGCTGCCAAAGCATGGCGCCTGCACGAAGCGGGCGCCGGCCTTCAGATATGACGAACTTCGACAATCTCGTACTCGATAACGCCACCCGGCGTCTTCACAGTCACCACATCCCCCTCTTCCTTGGCAATCAAGGCGCGAGCGATGGGCGAACCCACGGAGATTTTTCCTTGCTTGAAGTCAGCCTCATCCTCACCCACGATGTGATAAGTCACCGTTTCGTCGGTCTCGACGTTGGCGATCTCGACAGTGGTGCCGAAAATCACTTTGCCGGTGTGAGGGATAGTCGTGACATCAATGATCACCGCGTTCTGCATACGGCCTTCAATGTCACGAATACGCGCCTCGACCATACCCTGCTGCTCGCGAGCAGCGTGGTATTCGGCGTTTTCCTTCAGGTCACCCAATTCGCGGGCCGTACCGATGTCCTGGCTAAGCTTCGGACGTACGACCTTGGTCAGGTGAGCGTGCTCTTCTTCCAGGGCCTTGGCGCCCTGGACGGTCATTGGGTATTTGGTCATGCCTTCAATCCTGCGTGTAGATCCTGCAAGCGACGCACGGTCTTCTCGGGACCGAACTTCAGTGCTTCACAGATAGCTTCGCCTGCAGCAATGGTGGTGGTGCAGTAGATCTTGTGCTGCAAGGCGTTACGACGAATGGAGTAGGAGTCAGCGATCGACTGACGACCTTCCGTGGTGTTGATGATCAGCGTGACTTCGTCATTCTTGATCATGTCGACCACGTGCGGACGACCTTCGGTCACCTTGTTCACACGGCGCACCTTCAGGCCTGCCGCCTCGATCAGCTTGGCAGTCCCGGCGGTGGCAACCACTTCGAAACCCAAGTTGATCAGATCACGGGCCACGCCTGCAACCAACGGCTTGTCATCGTCACGCACGCTGATGAATGCGGTGCCGCCGGTCGGCAGCACTTCGCTGGCGCCCATCTGGGCCTTGGCAAAGGCTTCGCCGAAGGTATCGCCGACACCCATCACTTCACCGGTCGACTTCATCTCTGGGCCGAGGATCGGGTCAACACCAGGGAACTTGGCGAATGGGAACACCGCCTCCTTCACGCTGTAGAAGTTCGGAATGATTTCCTTGGTGAAACCAATTTCCTTCAGAGTCTTACCGGCCATGACGCGAGCCGCGATCATTGCCAGGGAAACACCGATGCACTTGGAGACGAACGGCACGGTACGGGAAGCGCGCGGGTTGACTTCGATGACGTAGATATCGTTGCCTTGCAGCGCCAACTGTACGTTCATCAAGCCGATCACACCCAATTCCAGGGCCATTTTCTTGACCTGCTCACGCATCTCGTCCTGGATGTGCACCGGCAGCGAGTAAGGCGGCAGCGAGCACGCGGAGTCACCGGAGTGAACCCCAGCCTGCTCAATGTGCTGCATGATCGCGCCGATCACCACGTCAGTACCGTCGCAAACCGCGTCGACGTCCATTTCGATGGCACAGTTAAGGAAGTGGTCCAGCAGCACCGGGCTGTCATTGGACACTTTCACCGCATCACGCAGGTAGCGCTTGAGTTCTTCTTCTTCGTAGACGATTTCCATCGCCCGACCGCCCAGTACGTAGGACGGACGCACCACCAGCGGGTAACCAATCTTGCTGGCTGCACGGATGGCTTCATCTTCGCTGCGCACGGTGGCGTTTGGCGGCTGACGCAGGTTCAGGCGTTCAACCATCTGCTGGAAGCGCTCACGGTCTTCCGCACGGTCGATCGCGTCAGGGCTGGTGCCGATGATTGGCACGCCGGCCTCTTCCAGGGCACGCGCCAGTTTCAGCGGGGTTTGGCCGCCGTACTGGACGATCACGCCTTTTGGCTTCTCGACACGGACGATTTCCAGTACGTCTTCCAGGGTAACCGGCTCGAAGTACAGACGGTCAGAGGTGTCGTAGTCGGTCGATACGGTTTCCGGGTTGCAGTTGACCATGATGGTCTCGTACCCGTCGGCGCGCAGGGCCAGTGCTGCGTGTACGCAGCAGTAGTCAAACTCGATGCCTTGGCCGATACGGTTTGGACCGCCGCCCAGGATCATGATCTTGTCGCGACCCGACGGCGCGGCTTCGCACTCTTCCTCGTAGGTCGAGTAGAGGTACGCGGTGTCAGTAGCAAACTCGGCCGCGCAGGTGTCAACGCGCTTGTAGACCGGGAAGATTTCCAGCTTGTGACGGTGGCGACGCAGACTTTTCTCGGTCACACCCAGCAACTTGGCCAGACGCATGTCGGAGAAGCCTTTGCGCTTGAGGCGGAACATCATGTCGCGGTCGATGCTGGCCAGACCCAGGGTCTTGACCTTCTCTTCTTCCTTGATCAAGTCTTCGATCTGTACCAGGAACCACGGGTCGATCATGTTCATGCCGAAGATATCTTCGACCGTCATGCCGGCACGGAAAGCGTCAGCCACATACCAGATGCGCTCGGCGCCCGGCACGGTCAGCTCGCGCTTGAGCACGCTCATGCTTTCCGGGTTGCTCAGGTCGAGCTTCTCGTCCAGGCCGCAAACGCCTACTTCCAGGCCGCGAAGGGCTTTCTGCAAGGATTCCTGGAAGGTCCGGCCGATGGCCATTACTTCACCGACCGACTTCATTTGCGTGGTCAGGCGGGCATCGGCTTTCGGGAACTTCTCGAAGGCGAAGCGTGGCAGCTTGGTCACGACGTAGTCGATGGACGGCTCGAAGGACGCAGGCGTAGCACCGCCGGTGATTTCGTTCTGCAGTTCGTCCAGGGTGTAGCCGATCGCCAACTTGGCAGCGATACGTGCAATCGGGAAGCCCGTGGCTTTCGAGGCCAGCGCCGAAGAACGGGACACACGCGGGTTCATCTCGATCACAACCATACGGCCAGTGTCCGGGCAGATGCCGAACTGGACGTTGGAGCCACCGGTTTCAACGCCGATCTCACGCAGTACCGCCAGGGAGGCGTTACGCATGATCTGGTATTCCTTGTCCGTCAGGGTCTGTGCTGGCGCAACAGTGATCGAGTCACCGGTGTGCACACCCATCGGGTCAAAGTTTTCGATGGAGCAGACGATGATGCAGTTGTCCTTCTTATCGCGGACAACCTCCATCTCGTACTCTTTCCAGCCGATCAGGGATTCGTCGATCAGCAGCTCTTTGGTCGGCGACAGGTCCAGGCCGCGCGCGCAGATTTCTTCGAACTCTTCGCGGTTGTAAGCGATACCGCCGCCAGTGCCGCCCATGGTGAAGGACGGACGGATGATGCACGGGAAGCCCAGCTTCTCGAGCACCGCATTGGCTTCTTCCATGCTGTGGGCGATACCCGAGCGCGGGCAGTCCAGGCCGATGGATTTCATCGCCTTGTCGAAGCGCGAGCGGTCTTCAGCCTTGTCGATGGTGTCCGCGTTGGCGCCGATCATCTCTACGCCGAACTTTTCCAGAACGCCTTCACGCTCCAGGTCCAGGGCGCAGTTCAGTGCGGTCTGGCCACCCATGGTCGGCAGCAGCGCGTCTGGACGTTCTTTCTCGATGATCTTGGCAACGGTCTGCCACTTGATCGGCTCGATGTACGTGGCGTCAGCCATGTCCGGGTCGGTCATGATGGTTGCTGGGTTGGAGTTCACCAGGATGACGCGGTAGCCCTCCTCGCGCAGGGCCTTGCAAGCCTGGGCGCCGGAGTAGTCGAACTCACAGGCCTGGCCGATAACGATCGGGCCAGCGCCGAGAATCAGGATGCTTTTTATGTCTGTACGTTTTGGCATGGGTTTGTCACTCAAATCCGCAGGTCAGTCGGCAAGCCGTCTAGAACAATCTTTGAAGAGCCTGAAGGGGCCACCAGTTCGCGGGGCCACCTTCAAGCCGTTCAGTCAGCGTCGCTTGGCCATTTCATTGATGAAACGGTCGAACAGCGGCGCTACGTCGTTCGGGCCAGGGCTAGCCTCAGGGTGGCCCTGGAAGCTGAAGGCGCTCTTGTCGGTGCGCTCGATACCTTGCAGGGTACCGTCGAACAGCGACTTGTGAGTCGCACGCACACTGGCTGGCAGGGTCGCTTCATCTACGGCAAAACCGTGGTTCTGGCTGGTGATCATCACCACACCGCTGTCCAGGTCCTGGACCGGGTGGTTGGCACCGTGGTGGCCGTGGCCCATTTTCAGGGTCTTGGCGCCAGACGCCAGGGCCAGCAGTTGATGCCCCAGGCAGATACCGAACACCGGGATCTCGGTTTCAAGAACTTCCTTGATCGCCTTGATTGCGTAGTCGCACGGCTCCGGATCACCAGGACCGTTGGACAGGAACACACCATCCGGCTTGAGGGCCAGCACATCGGCGGCCGGGGTCTGGGCCGGCACCACGGTGACGCGGCAGCCGCGCTCGACCAGCATGCGCAGGATGTTCAGCTTGACGCCGTAATCGTAGGCAACCACATGGTATGGCAGCTCGGAAGCGTCGATGGTCGCGTGGCTGTCGGTTTTCAGATCCCAGACAGTCGAACGCCATTCGTACTGTTCTTTGGTGCTGACGACTTTCGCCAGGTCCATGCCCTTGAGGCCCGGGAACCCACGTGCCGCGGCGATGGCCGCTTCATCGGAGATATTGTCGCCGGCCATGATGCAGCCGTTCTGCGCGCCTTTCTCACGCAGGATGCGTGTCAGGCGGCGGGTATCGATACCGGCGATGGCCACAACATTGTTGGCTTTCAGGTAATCGGACAGGGACATCGTGTTACGCCAATTGCTCGCAACCAGTGGCAGGTCACGAATCACCAGGCCTGCCGACCATACACGGTCGGACTCAGCATCTTGCGGCGTAGTGCCGGTGTTGCCGATGTGCGGGTAAGTCAGGGTAACGATCTGCTGGGCGTAGGAAGGATCGGTAAGGATTTCCTGATAGCCGGTCATGGCGGTGTTAAACACCACCTCTCCAACGGTTTGACCGTCGGCTCCAATGGCTTCGCCGCGAAAAATGCTGCCATCAGCAAGGGCGAGTATGGCTGGCTTAGTCAAGAAGACCTCCCGTAAATAAAGCCTGAAAGGGCGATCGCAGGTTGTAAAAAAGCGGAGTGACGTATGGACACGTCACCCCGCTTCTTCACTGAATTATTCTGCGCGCTTTTAGTGGACACACTAAAGCTGTAGCTTACAGAAAAAGGCTTTTTTGGTCTACCGCCAATGAGCCCGAAAGGCTAGAGAATGCGACAGAACATCGCTTGGCGGGATAAAACCAGGTCCAAACACCGTGTTCGGACCCGATTTCGGGCATATCTTAGCGCAGTTCGAGCACGTCTTGCATGTCGTACAGGCCTGGTTCACGACCATCGAGCCATAGCGCAGCACGCACCGCCCCCTTGGCGAAGGTCATTCGGCTAGACGCCTTGTGCGTGATTTCGAGTCGCTCACCCTCGCAGGCGAACAGCACCGTATGATCACCCACCACATCACCGCCGCGAACGGTCGCAAAGCCGATGGTTTCGCGTTCGCGCACGCCGGTATGCCCCTCGCGCCCATAGACCGCGACCTTATCCAGGTCACGATCCAAGGCACTGGCAATCACCTCGCCCATGCGCAGCGCCGTACCTGACGGGGCATCGATCTTGTGCCGGTGATGGGCCTCGATGATTTCGATATCCGCCTCCTCACCCAGCACCCGGGCGGCCATGTCGAGCAACTTCAGCGATAGATTCACACCGATGCTGAAGTTGGCCGCGAACACGATCGGAATATCCTTGCCCGCCTCGACCAGCAATTGCTTTTGCGCGCTATCCAAGCCCGTGGTGCCGATGACCATGGCCTTGCCTGCCTTGCGGCAGAACGCGAGGTTTTCCAGCATGACGTGCGGCAACGTGAAGTCGATCAACACATCGAACTCATCAGCCACCGCGTCCAGATTGCCGGACAACGGCACGCCAATACGCCCCAGCGATGCCAGCTCACCCGCATCCACACCCACCAGCGTACTGCCTGGGCGTACGATCGCTGCCGTCAAGCCGGTAAGGGGCGCGCGCTGCTGCACGGCCTCCATCAGGATCCTGCCCATGCGCCCAGCAGCGCCCATCACAGCTATACGTCGCATACCTGGCCCCTTACAGATCGCCGAAGAAGCGCTTCACGCCTTCGAACCAGCCGGTGGTTTTCGGAGAATGACTGTTGTCATCTTCAAGTGAGGCGCGGAACTCCTCCAGCAACTCACGCTGACGACGCCCCAGGTTCACCGGTGTCTCAACCGCCACACGACACATCAGGTCGCCCGCACCACCGCCACGCACAGGCGCTACGCCCTTGCCGCGAACACGGAACTGCTTGCCGGTCTGAGTCCCCTCAGGGATCTTGAGTTTGACTCGACCATCCAGGGTCGGAATCTCCAGCTCACCACCCAAGGCCGCATCAACGAAGCTGATTGGCACTTCGCAGAACAGGTGCTTGCCGTCACGCTGGAAGATCGCGTGCTCGCGCACATTGATCACCACATACAGGTCACCGGTCGGCCCACCCTGCGTTCCCGCTTCACCCTCACCCGACAGACGGATGCGGTCGCCGGTATCCACGCCAGCCGGCACTTTCACCGACAGGGTCTTGTACTCTTCGACACGCCCTTCGCCGTTGCAGGAGTTGCACGGGTCGGAAATGATCTTGCCCTGGCCATGGCAGCGCGGGCAGGTTTGCTGCACCGAGAAGAAACCCTGCTGCATGCGCACCTGGCCGATACCGCCACAGGTTGGGCACGCGACGGGCGAGGAGCCCTTCTTGGCACCCGAACCGTCGCACGGCTTGCAGTTGACCTGCGTCGGTACCCGGATATTCACGGTCGTACCGCGCACCGCTTCTTCCAGGTTCAATTCCAGGGTGTAGCGCAAATCGCTGCCACGCTGAGCGCCGCCACGAGCACCACCGCGCCCACCACCGAAGAAGTCACTGAACACATCACCGAAAATATCGGAGAAGTTCTGGCCGCCAAAGCCGGCACCACCGCCACCCATGCTCGGATCGACGCCGGCATGACCGTACTGGTCGTATGCCGCACGCTTGTTCGGATCGCACAGGCACTCGTAGGCCTCGTTGGCCTCCTTGAACATTTCCTCGGACTCTTTGTTATCCGGATTACGGTCCGGGTGGTGCTTCATCGCCAAGCGGCGGTAGGCTTTTTTCAGCTCTACCTCAGTCGACGTGCGCTCAACACCCAATACTTCGTAATAGTCACGCTTTGCCATAATTCTTTGCACCCTTAAGGACGTCCGACAAAACCCTCCTGAGCCCTGCCAAACTCGTTGAGCCCCAATACAGGCCCGGACCCAACTCACGTCAATTCAACGATCCTGGTCTTTAGATTGCAGCCGGGAAACCGGCCTGCAGATGCGGTTTGATTACACCAGAAAGCAGGAGCATTTCCGGCCGTACCGCCAACACGCGAACGTTGTCGCATGCTGTAAAAATTCGTGTACTCCAGACACGCCAACGCGGGAGCAAGCTCCCGCGCGGCGACATCCTACCAGTCACCGCACAAAGGCAGTCAACCGGCCGACCAACAACTTACTTGTGGTCTTTTACTTCTTCAAACTCGGCATCGACAACGTCGTCAGCTGGCTTTTCAGCCGACTCGGCGTGCGGTGCCGCGCCATCAGCTGGCTGAGCCTGCTCGGCGTACATCTTCTGCGCCACTGGAGCGGAGACTTTCGACAGCTCTTCAACCTTGGCGTCGATGGTAGCCTTGTCGTCGCCTTTGATGGCGGCTTCCAGGGCAACCACTGCCGCTTCGATTGCAGTCTTCTCTTCAGCGGTCACCTTCTCGCCAGCGTCCGCGATCATTTTGCGCGTCGAGTGAACCAGCGCATCACCCTGGTTACGGGCAGCGGCCAGCTCTTCGAACTTGCGGTCTTCGTCGGCGTTGGTTTCAGCATCGCGAATCATCTGCTGAATCTCTTCCTCGGACAGACCGGAGTTGGCCTTGATCACGATCGACTGAGTCTTGCCAGTAGCCTTGTCTTTGGCGCCTACGTGCAAGATGCCGTTGGCGTCGATGTCGAAGGTCACTTCAATTTGTGGCACGCCACGTGGTGCTGGTGGAATCTCAGCCAGGTCGAACTTGCCCAGGGACTTGTTCTGGGCAGCCTGCTTACGCTCACCTTGCAGCACGTGAATCGTTACCGCGCCCTGGTTGTCGTCAGCGGTCGAGAACACTTGCGATTTCTTGGTAGGAATCGTGGTGTTTTTCTCGATCAGCGCAGTCATCACGCCACCCATGGTTTCGATACCCAGGGTCAGCGGGCTGACGTCGAGCAGCAGGACATCCTTCACATCACCAGCCAATACAGCGCCCTGGATAGCAGCACCCATGGCCACGGCTTCGTCCGGGTTCACGTCTTTACGGGCTTCTTTACCGAAGAAATCGGTAACAGCCTTTTGAACCAGTGGCATACGGGTCTGACCGCCGACCAGGATCACGTCGTTGATCGCGCCAACGTCGATACCCGAGTCTTTCAGCGCAATGCGGCAAGGCTCGATGGTGCGTTGAACCAGGTCTTCAACCAGCGATTCCAGCTTGGCGCGGGAAATCTTCACGTTCAAGTGCTTAGGACCGGTCGCGTCTGCAGTGATGTACGGCAGGTTAACGTCGGTCTGCAGGCTCGAAGACAGCTCGATCTTGGCTTTCTCGGCGGCCTCTTTCAGACGCTGCATGGCCAAAGGATCGCCCTTGAGGTTCATGCCGCTTTCTTTCTTGAATTCGTCGACGAGGTAGTCGATCAGACGAATGTCAAAGTCTTCGCCACCCAGGAACGTGTCACCGTTGGTCGCCAACACTTCGAACTGGTGCTCACCATCAACCTCGGCGATTTCGATAACCGAAACGTCGAAAGTACCGCCACCCAGGTCATAAACGATCACGGTGTGATCGCCCTTGGCCTTGTCCATGCCGTAGGCCAGAGCAGCCGCGGTTGGTTCGTTGATGATGCGTTTTACGTCCAGGCCAGCAATACGGCCGGCGTCTTTGGTTGCCTGACGCTGGCTGTCGTTGAAGTAGGCCGGAACGGTGATAACCGCTTCAGTCACTGGCTCGCCGAGATAGTCTTCGGCGGTTTTCTTCATTTTCTTCAGGATCTCGGCAGAGATCTGAGGAGGCGACATTTTCTGGCCATTCACTTCAACCCAGGCGTCACCGTTGTCGGCCTTGGCGATTTTGTAAGGGACCATCTTGATGTCTTTCTGTACGACTTCTTCGTCGAACTTGCGACCGATCAAACGCTTCACCGCGTACAGGGTGTTGTGCGGATTGGTCACCGCCTGGCGCTTGGCCGACTGGCCAACCAGGATCTCGCCATCATTTGCGTAGGCAACGATCGATGGCGTAGTACGTGTACCTTCAGCGTTTTCAATAACTTTGACGCTGCCGTTTTCAAGAATGGAGACGCAGGAGTTGGTAGTCCCCAGGTCGATACCGATAATTTTGCCCATGTTCACTCTCCCGAAACTTTGGATTTGGTTGCCGCAGCAGTGGTGGCTAACTGCGGTAGCACTTAAACGCTTGACTTCTAAATGGGGGCCCTACGACAGATTTCAAGCCTGCTCGTCAATCGAGGGCGAAACCGGCGCGGGGGCCTTGCTGACCACAACCATGGCTGGGCGCAGCAGGCGGCCGTTGAGCACATAGCCCTTCTGGAACACCTTCAACACACTGTTAGGTTCCATGTCGGCACTTTCCTGCATGGCCATCGCCTGATGGTGCTCGGCGTTGAACGGCTCACCCTCAGGATCAATCGCCTCCAGCTGATAACGCTTGAGGGTGTCCGCGAACATCTTCAGGGTCAGCTCGATGCCTTCACGCATCGGGCGAATGCTTTCGTCATCCGGGCTCGACAACTCCAGGCCGCGCTCCAGGCTGTCGATGATCGGCAGCAGGTCGCCTGCGAATTTTTCCAGCGCGAATTTGTGCGCCTTCTCTACATCCTGCTCGGCGCGACGGCGGACGTTCTGCAGATCAGCCGCAACACGCAAAGCTTGATCCTGCGCGCCAGCCAGTTGCTCTTCGAGCACTTGTACACGAGCCACCAGGTCTTCACCCGATGCTTGGGGAGCCTGATTGGCGTCTGGGTTTTGCGTATCCAGCGTCTGTTCGTCAGCCATAGATTTCTCCTTTCAAATCGTGCGCGAACTCGACTCGCGCTTCTGCTCCGGTATATGGGGTCGCAATTTGCAGGTTCAAGGGCCTATCGGGTGCAGAACGTCATTACCCACACAAAAATCACTGCCTTGTCATTACTGCACGCTATAAACGGATCTCACCTTCAATTGTATCGAGCTAAAAACGACCATTGTCAGCCACCCGCAAACCACTGTATAAATAACCAGACCTAAAGCCTGGGAGCGGTCAATATGCTCGTGCACCTGTCCGTACATAACTACGCCATCGTTGAACATCTTGATCTGGAACTCGATCGTGGGATGAGCGTGATCACCGGGGAAACCGGCGCTGGCAAGTCGATCATGCTCGACGCGCTGGGCCTGACCCTCGGTGATCGCGCCGACAGCGGCGTGGTCCGCCCCGGTGCAGACAAAGCAGACATCCTGGCGACCTTCGACCTGGCCGACATTCCAGAGGCCAGCGCCTGGCTCGCCGAGCGTGACCTGGACACCAGCGGCCCCTGCATCCTGCGCCGGGTCATCACCGCCGAAGGTCGCTCGCGCGGCTATATCAATGGCAGTCCCTGTCCATTGGGCGACCTCAAGGCCCTCGGCGAACTGCTGATCGATATCCACAGCCAGCACGAACACCAGTCTTTGCTCAAACCTGACACACACCGCCGCTTGCTGGACGAGTACGCCGGCGCCACGGACCTTGCCCGCCAGGTGCAGCTAGCCGCCCAACGCTGGCGCCAAACTCGCCAGGAACTGGAGCGCCTCTCCAATTCCGGTGACGAACAGCGGGCGCGCCACCAACTCCTCAGCTACCAGCTGGAAGAACTGGAGAACCTCGGCCTTGGCGACAATGAGCTGGAACAGCTGGAGCAGGAGCACAAGAACCTGACCAACGCAGAAACCCTGCTGGGCATTTGCCGGCAAGTGGTCGAACAGTGCAGCGAAAGCGATTCCGGGAACGTATTGAATGCCCTGACGGCGAGCCTCAATCGGCTGTCGAGCGTGAATAACTCAGTCGGTGCCCTGGGTGAAGCCACCAACCTGCTCACCAGCGCGCAAATCCAGGTCGAGGAAGCCGTCGGCGAGCTGAATCGTTTCCTGGACCACTTCGACGCCGACCCGGCACGCCTTCAGCAACTCGAAGAACGCCTGGACACCATCTATACCCTGGCGCGCAAACACCGGATCCAGCCCACCGAAGTCGCGGCCCTGCAACAACGCCTGCTGGACGAACTGGAAACACTGAACGCCAACGACGAGTCCATCGAGCGCCTGAGTGAGGAACTGGGTGCGTTTGCCCGGCACTATCAGGAAAAAGCCCGACAACTCAGCGATTTGCGCCACCAGGCTGCAACCAGCCTCGCCAGTGCCGTCGAACAGGAAATCCAGCGCCTGGGCATGCCGGGCGGGCGCTTCACCATTGAGCTGCGTACCAATACCAGCAACGAACTGCTGCCCAACGGCCTGGAACAGGTGGAATTATTGGTCAGTGCCAACCCAGGGCAACCGCTAAAGGCGCTGGCGAAAGTCGCGTCAGGGGGGGAGCTGTCACGTATCAGCCTGGCCATCCAAGTCATTACCGCGCAAACATCACGCGTACCCACATTGGTATTCGACGAAGTAGACGTCGGTATCGGTGGCCCGACCGCAGAGATCGTCGGCCAACTGTTGCGCCGCCTCGGCGAGCGCGGACAGGTCCTGACCGTCACCCACCTGCCGCAAGTGGCCTCCCAAGGGCATCAGCATCTGTTCGTACACAAGGTTCGCGGCGACGAGGCCACACGCACGGCGGTCTCCAAGCTGAGCAAGAACGAACGCATTGAAGAAGTGGCACGAATGCTCGGAGGGATCGACCTGACCAAGGAATCCCTGGCCCACGCCAAGAAGATGGTCGTGACCGCAAAAATCTAACAGCTCCAGACAGCACGAAGGCGACCCTTGGGTCGCCTTCGTTCGTTTCGCGGACCATGGCCCGCGCGACATGCTTACTTTTTCTTGCGTACGTACAGCACGAGATTGTGATCCACCATCTCGTAGCCGTGCTTCTCGACGATCGCCTTCTGAAGCTTTTCGATTTCTTCGTCGAAGAATTCGATCACTTCGCCAGACTCCACGTTGACCATGTGGTCGTGGTGACCGCCGTCTGCCAATTCGAAGACCGCATGGCCGCCGTCGAAATTATGGCGGACCACAAGGCCAGCACCTTCGAACTGAGTCAGTACACGGTAAACCGTGGCCAGGCCAACATCTTCACCCGCTTCCATCAGTGCCTTGTAAACATCCTCGGCACTCATGTGGCGTTGCTCGGCGGAATCGAGCATTTGCAGAATCTTGACCCGCGGCAGGGTCACTTTGAGACCTGCTTTGCGTAGTTCGCTATTTTCAACCATGGTTAGCTTTCTCGCGATGCTGCTTCGCAGCTTCTCTTAATACGGGTATGATCGGCGTTTACGTTGTCCCAGCCAAGATAGTGGAAGTCGCCCACCGATGCAAAACACCAAGCTCTTGCTAACCAGTTTCACCCTTGTGGGACTGCTCGCACTCGCCGGTTGTTCATTCCCCGGGGTTTACAAAATCGACATCCAGCAGGGCAATGTCGTCACGCAGGACATGATAGACCAGTTACGCCCGGGAATGACCCGTCGGCAAGTACGGTTTATCATGGGCAACCCTCTGCTGACCGACACGTTCCATGCCAATCGCTGGGATTACCTATATAGCCTGCAGCCCGGTGGCGGTGAACGCCAACAGGAACGCATCAGCGTTATCTTCAACCCCAATGACCAACTTGTCAGCCTGTCGGGCGATTTCATGCCTGGCGTAAGCCGCGACGAGGCCCTGTTGGGCAAGGACAGCGCAACCACGACACCAGTGGCCGCCCCGGTTGAAAACGTCGAGAAGCCAAAACCAGAGAAACCGGCCAAACCGGGCTCGCTGCTGGATCAGATCCAGAAGGACGTCGACGGTGTACAAACCGTTCCAGTCCCGACACCAGAGCCTCTGGACACCGCACCGCAATAACTCGCAACACAAAGAAAAACCCGGAAATCCCGGGTTTTTTCTTGCCTGCCATTTGATGATGCTACGACTCTCGAGCCTTCGCCTCTGCCGCCTTGGCCGCACGAAGCCGGCGAACTTCCTTGGGGTCGGCCAGCAGAGGTCGGTAAATTTCGATGCGCTCCCCCGCCTGCACCTGACGACCCTCGGGATCGGCAATGACCTTGCCAAAAATACCGACAGGGCAAGTAGCCAGGTCCAACTCGGGAAACACCTCGCCCACGCCTGATTTCAACAACGCCGCGCGCAGCGTGGAGCCCGCCGGGACCCGGATCACAAGCAGAACCTGTCGATCGACAGCGGCATACACCACCTCGACCTCGATCATTGGCTCAGCCATGCAGTTGCTTGGCCCGCTGGCAAAATGCGTCGACTAGGGTATTGGCCGCCTGATTGAACAACGGCCCCAACGTCGCGCGAATGATCGGCCCCGCATAGTCGAACGTCAGGTCCAGGCTGATCTTGCAGGCCTTGTCCCCGAGTGGCTTGAACACCCAGACACCATGCAACTGGGTGAACGGCCCTTCTTCAAGATTCATTTCAATAGATTGCCCGGGCACCAGGGTGTTGCGCGTAACGAAGTGTTGGCTCAAGCCAGCCTTGGCTACCCCCACGCTCGCGCGCATGTGCTCGGCGGAGCTTTCGATCACGTGCGCTTCGGAACACCAGGGCAGGAACTCCGGATAACGCGCCACGTCGTTGACCAGGTCATACAGCGCCTGTGCCGGATACGGCAACAAAGCCGAGCGTTGAATATGGGTCGTCATGTCAGCGTCACTTCCACTGCTTAAGCGGCAAATACTACAAAGAATGCCGATGGGCGCCACAGAGCGCATCAAAAAGAGCGCGCATTGTCCGGGATTCACCCAATGCGCTCAAGCACGCAGGATCACCGTAGCCGACTCGCGCGCAACTCCCTATAATGCCGCCCCTATGGCTAAACAGAAGAAACACCCCACAGGGACCATCGCGCAGAATAAAAAGGCGCGACACGACTACTTCATCGAGCATCGGTTCGAGGCTGGCATGGTCCTGGCCGGCTGGGAAGTAAAAAGTCTACGTGCAGGCAAGGCACAACTGGTCGACAGTTATGTACTGCTCAAGGACGGCGAAGCTTGGCTGCTCGGCAGTCATATCACCCCGCTGACCACCGCCAGCACCCACGTCATTGCCGACCCAACGCGCACCCGCAAGCTGCTGCTCAATCAGCGCGAGCTGGAAAAGCTGTTTGCCGCCGTGCAGCAGAAGGGTTACGCCTGCGTCTGCCTGTCGCTGTACTGGAGCAAGCACTTGATCAAGTGCGAAATCGCTCTGGGCAAGGGCAAGAAGGAATACGACAAGCGCGATACCGAGCGCGAGCGCGATGCCGGCCGCGAGCTGCAACGTGCGGTCCGCAACAAGGGTAAGGAAGACTAACGTCTCTCTTTACCTTGTCGCGGGCAAGCCGCGCGCCTACCTGGATCGCATAATCCTGTAGGAGCGCGCGGTGCGGCGTTCCCACTTGCCCGCGAACGCAATGGCCCACGACTATGTCCCCTTGCGCCGCTCCGCCCGCGCCACGCGCTGCACCTCCTGACGCACCTCTTCGAGCACTTCCTGCACATACAGAATATGTCGACTGGAAACCTCTCGCGCCTGCTCGGCCCGCCCCTCAATAATCGCCTGATACAAATCCCGGTGCTGACTGATCAGCATGTCGCGCGTTTCCGTGCGCTGCTTGTACATGCCACCGATGTTGGTCACCACGTTGCGCTTGAGCAGATCGAACAACCCGCGAATGGTGTGCCACAACACCGCGTTGTGGCTGGCCTCGGCGATGGCCAGGTGAAACCTCGCGTCCGCCGCCCCCTCTTCGGCACGACTCACTTCATCCTGGCGCGTATAGCAGTCCTGCAACTGTTCGAACGCTGCCGTCAACCGCTCGCGATCCACATCCGTCGCCCGCAATGCCGCGTAATAAGCGCATGAGGCCTCCAGCGTGTGGCGAAACTCCAACAGGTCACGTTGCGCCTCGGGGTTGCTCTCCAACAGATGCAACAGTGGATCACTGAACGTCGAACCCAGGGAATCGACCACATAATTGCCGCCTCCCTGGCGGCTGATCACCAGCCCCTTGGCGGTCAGTTTCTGGATAGCCTCACGCAACGACGGACGCGACACCCCAAACTGCTCCGCCAGGGCACGCTCCGCTGGCAGCCGTTCACCGGACTTCAGCGTGCCCTCAAGAATCATCCCCTCAAGCTGCTCGACAATATCGTCAGACAAACGGCGCTGACGGATTTGATCAAACCCCATAACACACTCTCCCCGATCCCGACGACTCGCCGGGCTGCCTATTCTGGCCTATTGAGCCCATGCCAGCACCTATCAGAGGCCATTTGATCAAGCGGATCAGATGGGGTCTGCACCGCTTATTCGACAAAAGTTTTAGGGCGGCAAATTGACACACCACCTCTAAGGCTTTTAACCTAGCCAGCAGCGATTGTAAATTGGTATTACCAATTATCCAAAACGCCACTCAGTGCCTGACCAACAACAATTAGGGGCCACCCCATATGCAAACCTGGCAACAGCTCTATAACCCGCTCGGCAGTCTCGGCTTGTCCGCCCTCGCGGCCGTCATCCCCATCGTATTTTTCTTCCTGGCTTTGGCCGTGTTCCGCCTCAAAGGACACGTCGCTGGCAGCGTCACCCTGGCCTTGTCGATCCTGGTGGCGATCTTCGTCTTCCAGATGCCCGTCGACATGGCGTTCGCTGCGGCCGGATACGGATTTGCCTATGGGCTTTGGCCGATCGCCTGGATCATCGTCGCCGCCGTGTTCCTCTACAAACTGACGGTCAAGAGCGGTCAGTTCGAGGTCATTCGCAGTTCGGTCATGTCGATCACTGACGACCAACGCCTGCAAGTGCTGCTGATCGGTTTCTGCTTTGGGGCGTTCCTGGAAGGTGCCGCCGGTTTCGGTGCGCCCGTGGCGATTACCGCCGCGCTGTTGGTAGGCCTGGGCTTCAACCCGCTGTACGCCGCCGGCCTGTGCCTGATTGCCAACACCGCGCCGGTAGCCTTTGGCGCACTGGGGATCCCGATCATCGTCGCGGGCCAGGTCACGGGCATCGACGCGTTCAAGATCGGTGCCATGACCGGTCGCCAACTGCCACTGCTGTCGCTGTTCGTACCGTTCTGGCTGGTATTCATGATGGACGGCCTGCGTGGCGTGCGTGAAACCTGGCCAGCGGCGCTCGTCGCCGGCTTGAGCTTCGCCATCACCCAATACTTCACCTCGAACTTCATTGGCCCGGAACTGCCTGACATCACCTCTGCCCTGGCCAGCCTGATTTCCCTGACCCTGTTCCTCAAGGTCTGGCAGCCAAAACGCACCGCAGGCGCGCAGATCGCCGGTGTCACCTCGGATGCAATCGTCACCGGCAGTGCGGGTGGCTTTGGTCTCAAGCGTGCCACTGCTGTATCGCCTTACAGCCTGTTCGAGATTATCAAGGCCTGGTCACCGTTCCTGATCCTCACCGTATTGGTCACCATCTGGACCCTCAAGCCGTTCAAGGCGATGTTCGCCGCCGGTGGCTCGATGTACAGCTGGGTGTTCAACTTTGCCATCCCGCACCTGGACCAACTGGTGATCAAGACGGCTCCGATCGTGGCGGCCCCAACCGCCATTTCGGCGGTGTTCAAGCTGGACCCGATTTCCGCGACCGGCACGGCGATTTTCTTCTCCGCGCTGATCTCGATGCTGGTGCTGAAGATCAATATCAGAACTGGTCTTACCACCTTGAAAGAAACCTTCTATGAACTGCGCTGGCCCATTCTGTCGATTGGCATGGTGCTGGCCTTCGCCTTCGTCACCAACTACTCGGGGATGTCCTCGACCATGGCCTTGGTATTGGCCGGCACCGGCGCAGCCTTCCCGTTCTTCTCGCCGTTCCTCGGCTGGCTGGGCGTGTTCCTGACCGGTTCCGACACCTCGTCCAATGCCCTGTTCAGTTCGCTGCAAGCGACCACCGCACACCAGATCGGCGTCAGCGACGTCCTGCTGGTAGCCGCCAACACCAGCGGCGGCGTGACCGGCAAGATGATCTCGCCACAATCGATCGCCGTGGCCTGTGCCGCAACCGGCCTGGTGGGCAAGGAATCGGATCTGTTCCGCTTCACCCTCAAGCACAGCCTATTCTTTGCAACGATTGTCGGTTTGATCACCCTGGCCCAGGCCTACTGGTTCACCGGGATGCTGGTGCACTAAAACTACAGGCAGTAAGGAAATAACCGACGCCGGGACACTGCTCCCGGCGTCTGCGACTCACAACCCGGTCTGTAAGGCTGCTGAAAGCTTCCCGCTCTATATTCAGCAGCCTCAGCGGACGGATAACCGGGATAACCCGGAGACACGCCTGATGAGCGAGCTTTTTTACAACGCCGTGCCGAACGCGACCCGCGTTGCCCCACCCCTGCCCGAGCCACGTCAGTACCCCAGCGAGAAACCGCAGCGGGTCTACCTGTTCGGCACCTGTGTGGTCGACCTGTTCTATCCCGAAGCCGGGATGGACGCGATCCACCTGCTGGAGCGAGAAGGCATACGCGTGGAGTACCCGCAAGGGCAAAGCTGCTGCGGACAACCCGCCTACACCTCGGGCTACACCGAACAGGCCCGGACCGTGGCGCGTTCGCAACTGGCGCTGTTTGCCGGGGACTATCCGGTGGTGGTGCCCTCGGGCTCCTGCGCCGGCATGCTGCGCGAGCACTACGCCGACTTGTTCAAGGACGAGCCGGACACCCTGAAACAGGTCCACGCCCTGGCGGCACGGACCTATGAGCTGGCCGAGTTCCTGTTGTTCGTCTGCAAGGTGCAGTTCAAGGACAACGGGGCACCGGTGAAAGTGGCCCTGCATACGTCGTGCTCGGCACGGCGTGAAATGAACACCCACCTGCACGGACGCGAGCTGTTGGCGCAACTGGGCAACGTGGAGCGGGTCGATCACGACCACGAAAGTGAATGCTGTGGCTTTGGTGGGACATTCAGCGTCCGTATGCCAGACATTTCCGGGGCGATGGTGGCCGACAAGACCCGCGCCCTGAAGGAATCTGGCGCGCATCAGGTATTGAGTGCCGACTGTGGCTGCCTGATGAACATCAACGGCGCGCTGGAGAAACAACAGGAAGCGTTGCGCGGCCAACACCTGGCCAGCTTCCTCTGGCAGCGTATCGGAGGTGTTCAATGAGCACCTCGTCGATTATTCCGACGGTTGCCGTCGAAGAAGACTTCCGCGCCCGGGCCCACGAAGCCTTGGCCGACAAGCAACTGCGAAACAACTTTCGCACTGCGATGGATTCACTGATGGCCAAACGGGCAGCGTCCTTCAGCGATGCCCACGAAAGAGAACACTTGCGCGCACTGGGCAATGCTGTCCGGGCCCGCGCGCTCTCCAAGTTGCCCGACCTGCTTGAGCAACTGGAACAGAACCTGACCCGCAACGGTGTGACCGTGCACTGGGCGGAAACGGTGGACGAGGCCAATGGCATCGTCCTCTCGATCATCCGCGCTCACGAGGCGCGGCAAGTGATCAAGGGCAAATCGATGGTCAGCGAAGAGATGGAGATGAACCATGTCCTCGCGGCACAGGGCATTGAATGCCTGGAGTCGGACATGGGCGAATTTATCGTCCAGCTCGACCACGAGAAGCCTTCACACATCATTATGCCGGCGATCCACAAGAATGCCGGTCAGGTCGCGTCCTTGTTCCACGACAAACTTGGCGTGGAGTACACCAAGGACGTTGACCAACTCATTCAGATCGGCCGCAAAGTCTTGCGGCAGAAATTCTTCGAAGCGGACATCGGCGTCTCCGGCGTCAACTTCGCCGTGGCCGAAACCGGCACCCTGCTGCTGGTGGAAAACGAAGGCAACGGCCGCATGTCGACCACCGTGCCGCCCGTGCACATCGCGGTCACCGGCATCGAAAAAGTCGTCGAAAACCTGCGCGACGTGGTCCCGCTGCTGTCATTGCTGACCCGTTCAGCCCTCGGCCAGCCGATCACCACCTACGTCAACATGATCTCCGGTCCGCGCAAGGCCGACGAACTCGACGGCCCGCAAGAAGTGCACCTGGTCTTGCTGGACAACGGTCGCAGCCAGGCGTTTGCCGACAGCGAACTGCGCCAGACCCTCAACTGCATTCGCTGCGGTGCCTGCATGAATCACTGCCCGGTCTACACCCGCATCGGCGGCCACGCCTATGGCGAGGTTTACCCTGGCCCCATCGGAAAAATCATCACCCCGCACATGGTCGGCCTGGCGAAAGTCCCCGACCACCCCAGCGCATCGTCCCTGTGCGGCGCCTGCGGCGAAGTGTGCCCGGTAAAAATCCCGATCCCGGCGTTGCTCAGGCGCCTGCGCGAAGAAAACGTCAAGGCCCCGGACAGCCCTCACCCCGTCATGCGCGGCCAGGGCAGCAAGTACTCGCGCAAAGAGCGCATGATCTGGAACGCCTGGGCCCGCCTCAACAGCTCACCGACGCTGTACCGCCTGTTCGGTTTTTTCGCCACCCGCCTGCGCGCCTTGGCGCCAAGTAACGTCGGCCCATGGACGCAGAACCACAGCGCCCCCAAACCCGCCGCCCGCTCGCTGCATGACATGGCCCGCGAACACCTGGGCACACAGGGAGACCGCCGATGAGCGCCAAGCACACGATCCTCGCCAAGCTGCGCAACAGTCTGACCGGCACCACGCCCGTGCCCGACAACTTCGATGAAGCACTGGTGACCGAGCCCTACACCTACACCGCAGAGCAACGCATCCCACAGCTGCGCAAGCTGATGGAAGCGGTGCACACGGAAATCCACCTGACGTGCAATGACGCGTGGCCCGAGCTGCTCGCCCGCCTGCTGCGCGAGCGGCAATTACCGAGTCTGCTGATTGCTCCGTCTACGCCCCATGGACGACGGGTCACACAACATTGGGCGAACAATCCCGAGCTGCCCGCACTGAAAGCCTACGACCGTCCCGTCGAAGCATGGAAAGCCGAGCTGTTCAACGACACCCCGGCCAGCCTGACCACCACCCTGGGCGCCATCGCCGCCACCGGCAGCCTGATCCTCTGGCCGACCCGGGAAGAACCGCGACTGATGAGCCTAGTGCCCCCGGTGCACTTTGCCCTGCTCAAGGCCAGCGAGATCCGCGACAACTTCTATCAAGTACAGCGCGAGTTCAACTGGGCCCAGGGCATGCCCACCAACGCCTTGCTGGTGTCCGGCCCGTCGAAAACCGCCGACATCGAACAAGTCCTGGCCTACGGCGCCCACGGCCCGAAAGACCTGGTCGTGCTGATCCTGGAGGACCAATGAGCCTACCGGCGGCTTTCCTGCGTGATGCACAGCAACTGATCCCCCAGGACCGGCGCTTCGACGATGCGCTCTCGACCCTGGCCTTCGGCACCGACGCCAGCTTCTACCGGTTGATCCCGAAACTGGTGATCCGCGTCGAATCCGAAGACGAAGTGGTGGCCCTGCTCAAGCTGGCCCAGCGCGACCACGTCCCGGTGACCTTCCGCGCGGCCGGCACCAGCCTGTCCGGGCAGGCCATCAGCGATTCAGTACTGATCGTGCTTGGGGATAACTGGAGCGGCCGCGAGATCCGTGGCCAAGGTACGCAGATCCGCCTGCAACCCGGCGTCATCGGCGCCCAGGCCAACGCCTGGCTCGCGCCGTACGGTCGTAAAATCGGCCCAGACCCGGCATCGATCAACGCCTGCAAGATTGGCGGCATCGTCGCCAACAACGCCAGCGGCATGTGCTGCGGTACGGCGCAGAACACCTATCACACCCTGGCCGGGATTCGCCTGGTCCTGGCCGATGGCAGCCGCCTGGACACTGAAGACAGCGCCAGCGTCGCGGCCTTTCGCAGCAGTCATGCCGAGCTACTGGACCGTCTGGCGACCTTGGGCCGCGAAACCCGCGCCAATGCTGAGCTGGCCGCCAGAATCCGCCACAAATACCGCCTGAAAAATACCACCGGCCTGTCACTCAATGCCCTGGTGGACTACGACGAGCCTGTGGATATCTTGAGCCACCTGCTGGTCGGTTCCGAGGGCACCCTGGGCTTTATCAGCGCGGTGACCTACAACACCGTGATCGACCACCCGAACAAAGCTTCGGCGCTGATCGTGTTCCCCGACGTGGAAACCTGCTGCAACGCCGTCACCGTGCTCAAAAGCCAGCCAGTATCGGCCGTGGAACTGCTGGACCGCCGCAGCCTGCGCTCGGTGCAGGACAAACCCGGCATGCCGGCCTTCGTCCAGCAACTGTCGGCCAACGCCTGCGCCCTACTGATCGAATCCCGCGCCGCCTCGCCTTCGCTGCTGCATGAGCAACTGGCCCAGATCATGGCCTCGCTCGCCCCGTTCCCCGTGGAGAAACAGGTCGACTTCACCGAAGACCCGGCGGAGAACGCCAAGCTCTGGGCGATCCGCAAAGACACGTTCCCGGCCGTCGGCGCGGTGCGCAAGACCGGCACCACGGTGATCATCGAAGACGTGACGTTCCCGGTCGAACAACTGGCCATCGGCGTCAACCGCCTGATCGCGCTGTTCGACAAGCATCACTACGACGAAGCGATCCTGTTCGGCCATGCGCTGGAAGGCAATCTGCACTTCGTCTTCACCCAAGGCTTCAACACCCCGGAAGAAATCGCACGCTACCAGGCGTTCATGGACGACGTGGCGCAACTGGTCGCCGTGGAATTCGGCGGTTCGCTGAAGGCCGAACACGGCACCGGACGCAACATGGCGCCCTTCGTCGAACTGGAGTGGGGCAGCGATGCCTACCAGTTGATGTGGCAACTCAAGCGCCTGCTCGACCCCAACGCCATCCTCAACCCGGACGTGGTGCTCAGCGAAGACCCGCAGATCCACCTCAAGCATCTCAAGCCCTTGCCGGCCGCCGACGAGATTGTGGATAAGTGCATCGAATGCGGCTTCTGCGAACCGGTCTGCCCGTCCAAGGGACTGACCCTGAGCCCGCGCCAGCGCATCGTGATCTGGCGCGACATCCAGGCCAAGAAACGCGCCGGCGTCGACACCACGGAGCTGGAAGCGGCCTATCAGTACCAGGGCCTCGACACCTGCGCCGCCACCGGCTTGTGCGCCCAGCGCTGCCCGGTGGGAATCAACACCGGCGAACTGGTGAAAAAGCTGCGCAGCCGCACCGCCAGCCACACGAAAACCGCCAACTGGCTTGAAGGACACTTCGCCACCGCCTTGCAAGGCGCCCGCCTGACCCTGCACGTGGCCAACGGCGCGCGGATGCTATTGGGCGCGCCACGGCTGGCGAAGCTGTCTGCGAGCATGACCCAGCTGTCCAAAGGTCATATCCCGCAATGGACCAACGCCATGCCCCAGCCGGAACGGGCTATCCGCTTCAGCCCGACCGTGACCGACGAGCGCCCGCGAGTGGTCTACCTGGCGGCCTGCGTCTCGCGGGTCATGGGACCTGCTGCCGGCGACAAGGAGCAGATGTCGCTGTACGACAAAACCCGTGGCCTGCTGGAAAAGGCCGGCTACCAGGTGGTCTTCCCGGACAACCAGGACAGCCTGTGCTGCGGCCAGCCCTTCGCCTCCAAAGGCTACGCCGAGCAGGCCGAACACAAGCGCCAGGAACTGATCGGCGCACTGCTGCATGCCAGCCGTGGCGGGCTCGATCCGATCTACTGCGACACCAGCCCTTGCACCCTGCGCCTGGTAGAAGACCTGGGCGATACACGCCTGGACCTCTACGACCCGGTGCGTTTCATCCGCACGCACCTGATGGACCGACTGGACTTCACCCCCCAGGACGCACCGATTGCCGTGCATGTCACCTGCAGCACCCAGCACCTGGGCGAAAGCCAGGCCCTGATCGACCTGGCCCGACGCTGCAGTAAAAACGTGGTGATCCCCGAAGGCATCCACTGCTGCGGCTTTGCCGGCGACAAAGGTTTTTCCACCCCGCAACTCAACGCCCATGCCCTGCGCAGCCTCAAGGACGCCGTGCAACACTGCAGCGAAGGCGTCTCCACCAGCCGCACCTGCGAGATTGGCCTGAGCCTGCACGGTGGGATCGACTATCACGGCTTGGTCTACCTGGTGGATCGAGTGACCCACGCACGTGCGCACTGAGCGTGATCAATGACACGGGGGGGCGTTTCTGCTCCCCTTCCTCGCCGCTGCAGGCATCCGGCAAAAAAATGCTGAATTCCCAAGCGCGGCTATAGTCATTGAGCTAAGCCCGATGAATAGGCTTACACCCCCTCTCGGCCAGCGCCCCCATCGACCGGCAGCGCCGAGGACTCATGCACAAGGAGATACCCATGAAGCACTCTGCAATTGCTGGATTGTTCATCACGGCTGCACTGCTGGCCTCACCCGTGTTTGCCTCGGACGAAGATCTCTGCGCCTCGAACATCCAGGCTCTCAACGACGCAATCACCACCGCCCCAGCCACATCCGATGGTGCCCTGGAGAACGCCAAGGCCGCGCTGGCAAACGCGCAAAAATCCCAAGCATCCGGCGATCACAAAGCATGCGTTGCTGAAACCACCAGGATGCTGCAAAAAATCCAGAACCGCGACCCAGCCAACAAAGGCTGATTCGCTGGCACGCCAACCTTCGGGTTGGCCTTCTGCCCTGGGTTGGCGTACACTGCGCAGGCTTACTGCTCAAATTGAGTCACGTAGCAGTAGGCTCGGGGCCGTTTAGGATTCGACGCCGGTTGCGAAACTTTAGGTGCATGCCGAGTTGGTAACAGAACTCGTAAATCCACTGTTGCAACTTCCTATAGTTGCCAATGACGAAACCTACGGGGAATACGCTCTCGCTGCGTAAGCAGCCTTAGCCCTTCCCTCCTGGTACCTTCGGGTCCAGCAATCATCAGGGGATGTCTGTAAACCCAAAGTGATTGTCATATAGAACAGAATCGCCGTGCAGTACGTTGTGGACGAAGCGGCTAAAACTTACACAACTCGCCCAAAGCACCCTGCCCGTCGGGTCGCTGAGGGTTAACTTAATAGACACGGCTACGCATGTAGTACCGACAGCGGAGTACTGGCGGACGGGGGTTCAAATCCCCCCGGCTCCACCACTTCATCATCTAAAGACGTCCACGGACGTCTTTTTTTGTGCCTGAAATCCAGTGAATACGGGGGTTTTAGGGCTGCGGGGGGCTTTCCAGGTTTTTTGAGTTCCAAGCGGTTTGGTATTCCCAATGGTATTCCCGGCTACCCGGCGCTAATCTTGGGAATACCAAAAGGTGTCATGGAGTACTTCTCATGTGCGCTCAAACCACCCGCCTCTCCGACCGCCAGCTCAAGGCGGTCAAACCGAAAGACAAGGATTACGTCCTCACCGATGGCGACGGGCTCCAGCTGCGAGTCAGGGTCAATCGCTCGATGCAGTGGAATTTCAACTACCGGCATCCAGTAACCAAGAACCGAATCAACATGGCACTCGGCTCCTATCCCGAGGTTTCTCTTGCGCAAGCCAGGAAGAAAACCGTTGAGGCCAGAGAGCTGCTTGCACAGGGCATCGACCCTAAAGCTCAGCGTAATGAACTGCAGGAAGCCAAACGAGCGGAAACGGAACATACGTTCGAGAACGTAGCCACCGCGTGGTTCGAATTGAAGAAGGATTCCGTCACCCCGGCGTATGCCGAAGACATCTGGCGCTCACTCACGCTGCATGTATTTCCGAGCATGAAATCAACGCCGTTATCAGAAGTGAATGCCCCAATGGTCATCAAGCTCCTTCGGCCGATTGAGGCCAAAGGTAGCCTCGAGACCGTGAAGCGGGTAAGCCAACGCCTTAACGAGATCATGACCTACGGGGTCAATTCCGGAATGATCTTTGCCAACCCTCTCAGCGGCATTCGAGCGGTCTTCAAGAAACCCAAAAAAGAGAACATGGCCGCGCTACCAGCTGATGAGCTTCCCGAGCTCATGATGGAAATCGCGAACGCCAGCATCAAGCGGACGACCCGCTGCCTGATCGAATGGCAACTTCATACCATGACCCGCCCTGCCGAGGCGGCCACCACTCGATGGGCAGACATCGACTTCGACAAACGCATCTGGACCATCCCACCGGAGCGCATGAAAAAGCGTCGGCCGCACACCATACCCTTGTCCGAGCAGGCACTCGCGCTGCTGGAGACACTTAAGTCCCACAGCGGTCACAGGGAATACGTGTTCCCGGCAGATAGAAATCCGCGCACCCACGCCAACAGCCAAACCGCCAACATGGCGTTGAAACGCATGGGCTTCCAGGACCGCTTGGTCAGCCACGGTATGCGCTCCATGGCCAGCACCATCCTGAACGAGCATGGGTGGGATCCTGAGCTGATTGAGGTCGCGCTGGCGCATGTCGACAAGGACGAAGTTCGGAGCGCCTACAACCGGGCGGATTATATCGAACGCCGGCGGCCGATGATGGCTTGGTGGAGCGAGCATATCCAGAAGGCGGCCACCGGCAGCCTCTCGGCATCTGCGATCAACCACACAAGGGACCGCAACGTCGTGCTGATACGCTGAGCGCTCACCGGATGGCGACAGCAGCGACAACCCGCGTAATCCGTGGCGTGCAGCATGGCGACAGAAGTAGCGACTGTCGCCAAGTTCTTAGTCAAACGACGCCAGTGCAAACCAGGCAGTCCCCATGATTGTGTCAGTCGCCATCAAGCTGCCGCACTGCGTTTGATTGCCGCGATCACCGAAATGATCGCGTTGGCATCCGCGTCGCCAAACGCACCGTCTAATCCCTCATGGTGCAGCGCGGTAAAAGGCGGTTCATAAAGTTGACCCGCCTCCATCACACCTTGTCGGGTGAGGCGCTCGATAATCATTTCAACAAAACGAATCTGCTGACTGCTGTAGCGGTTTTCGTCGAGGAATTGACCGAAAGCCTCTTTTGCGGCGTTACGATCCAAGCCTACCAATGACCGGATCAACAGGGTCAGCGGTTGGTCAGCGCCGTAACATTGTTCGAACTGCTCGCGACTTTGAACCGGTTCCGACTCGTAGACAAAATGCTCCAGCTCGCTCAGATCGCTCGGAGTCAGCGCCCGGTTGAATTTGAGCTTAGCGATGGCCACATGGTTCTCGTTGCCACGGATATAGGCTTCGACCTTTTTCTTGTACTGCTCCAAGTTGATGCCGGTATTGAAATCTTTCAGATTGACCACCGTCGCTTCGCCAATCTCGTCGCTCAGCACGCTATAAACGGGGTTGCTCGGGCGGCGCTCGATAAACTTGGTCAGCTCGCGCATCTTGCGCCGCAGTTGCTCAAGCATCGGCAAGCGGATGTCCTGCCAATACTCGTCGGTTTGCACGTCCTGAAGCAACGCAAGTTCAGCACGCACTGCCGGAATGCTGTCCATCACTTCTAACTGGCTGGCCAGCTCGACCACCTTACCGCGATAGGTCACAAAGTCGCTGGTTGAGCGCAGTAATGCCAACTGCAAATTCAGGCATAGCAGATCGAACAACTTGGCGGTGATGTGCTCAGGAGCGCGCTCACTCGGAAGACCGGCGACATGACTACGCAGATCACCCAACGCCGCTTCATCCAACACATTCCAAACCTCACGCTCGGCAAAGCGGGTTACGTGCTCAAGTTCAGTACGCACGATGAAGTTGTCTTTATTCATCGCTGCGACTTCGTCGTGCAGCTCGTTGGTCAACCCCGTACGCAGCTCGACAAAGGTATCGTAGTGACCTCGAGGCTCCGCCAGATCACCAGGCCCGCTAACGTCCTTCGGAGCCAACAACGACAGTAGATCCAGTCGCGCCTTGAACAACCGCTTGCCCAAAGGCTCGGCCATACCGCCCAGTGCGCCCTTGGGATTTTCGTTGAAGTATTCGAAGTTGGTGCAGAAGTCGAAGATGGCGAACTCACTCTTGTGCACGCCCGGCGCAAAAAGGTCCAGGCACAGGCGCGTGCCGCGGCCGATCATTTGCAAAAACTTCACCTTTGAGCGCACGGCCTTAAAGAACACCAAATTCAAAACCTGTGGTACATCGATGCCGGTGTCGAGCATGTCCACCGAAATGGCGATCTGCGGCAGCTTATTGAGCTTACTGCTGAAGTCATCAATCAGGGTCTGCGCATAACTCACCGAATGGGTAATAACTCGCGCAAACTCGCCATTAAAGTGCGGGTAATGGTGATTGAAGCGCCGGGCGATAAATTCGGCGTGTTTCTGGTTAACCGCAAAAATAATGGTCTTGCCAAGCTTGTCGCCGCCCTCCACCGTCAGACCGTTTTGCATCAAGTGCTTGAGCATCAGGTCAACGGTTGGCTCGTTAAACAGCTGCTTGTTGACCTCAGACGCCAACACCTCGGTAGGTGCATCACCTTCGGCACTGTAATCGCCCCAATCCAGCGACTCCCAGTGCTCTTTCTCATCATCGCTGAGCTGATCGTAACGGATGCCTTCGCGGACAAACTTGATCGGCACCGAATACGCCTTGGGTGGCACCAGATAACCGTCATCCACGGCCTCATTCAGACTGTATGCATCGGTCGGTACGCCAGTTTCCAGGCCGAACAGGTGATAGGTATCGCGATCCACTTCGTCACGCGGGGTGGCGGTCAGGCCCACTAGATAACTGTCGAAGTAACGGAAAATCGCGCCGTACTTCTGGTACACGCTGCGGTGCGCCTCGTCGATCACGATCAGGTCAAAGTGGCCAACGCCGTACTTGCGACGGTCACCCTCCATCTGCTCGATCAAACCCATCATGGTCGGATAGGTACAAAGATACACCCGGCCCCGGCCGTTCTTGTCGGTGACCAGATTTACCGGACTGGAGTCCGGCAGGAACTCCTTAAAGGCATGTGCGGCTTGTTTTACCAGGGCTACCCGGTCAGCCAGAAACAGCACGCGCTTGACCCAGTTGCCCCGCATCAGCAGCTCGATCAGGGCAATCGACATTCGCGTCTTGCCAGTGCCGGTGGCCATGGTCAGCAAACCGGCGCGGCGGCCCTGACTCAGTGATTCGGTCATCGCACGAATTGCCCGGTGTTGATACGCCCGCTCAACAATCTCGCTATTGATCGGCAGTTCGCGCAAATCGGTTTGCAGGCTGCGCCGCTGAATTGCCAATTCCAGTTCATCGCGAGTGTAAAAACCCTGTACTTCGCGTGGCGGCGCACAGCAGTCGTCCCACAGCCAGGTGTGATTACCGTTGCTGTAGAAAATCAGCGGCCGCTGGCCCTTCTCGGCCTCGAGGCAATCGGCGTACAACTTGGCTTGCTGCTGCCCCACGTCCGGGTCTTTCAGGCTGCGCTTGGCTTCCACCACTGCCAACGGTTTGCCGTTGGAACCCCACAGCACGTAATCGACAAAACCTTCGCCTTGCACGTTGGGCATGCCGATGACTGGCACTTCGGCGTCAGAGTTTTTGCCCAATTCCCAACCGGCCTCGCGCAGCAGCACATCGATAAACAAACGGCGGGTGTCGGCCTCGTCGTAATCATGGTTATCTGGCACTGCGATATTGGTCGCCTTCGCCTGAGCCAGCGCCGCACGGGTGGCAACCAGTTCGGCATCCAGTCGCGCCAGCAGCGACTCGCGTTCGCCTAGGCTTGCGGCTTGCTCTGCAATCGCCGCCTCGCGGGCTTCAAGGGTGCCGTGCTGGGCCGCAATCTGTTGCTGGAATTTGGCTTCCTGCTTTTTCAGTTCCGCACGAGTAAAGGCTGCCGCCTCGCTAACGCTGACCAACTGCGGCACACGTTTTTCGTCAAACGCGGCGTCGATGCTCTTTGGGTCGCTGGCGCGGGTATAGGTGCGCGCCAGCCAGAACAGCAGATGAAACAGCTCGCGCACCAGCTTCATCGCATCGCTGTAGCCAATCGGTTGATTGGAGTGCACCGCCTGATTGCCGAACTTCTGAATCAAGCGCGCCTTCTGATGGATTTGCGGCGGCAGCAGACGTACAAACTCGACCTGAGTTAACAGTAAATTAAGGCCGTTGTCGTAAGGCATGCGCAGGTCGCGGTCATGCTCGTAGAGCCAATGCACCGTCTGCTCCAGAGCATGCCGGGTACGCATGCAACAGGCACGGGGGTCAGAATACACCAGTAGTTCCGCGCCCTTGGCCGGCTCAAAAATTGTTTTAAATTCGGGGATAAGAAATTCAAAGTTGCTCATATCAACCGGCTACCTTCTGTGAGTCCATCTCGTCCAGGTGCTGGCGCACGCTGCAGATTGAGTCCTGAATTTTGCGGGTAAAGCTGGAAGGTTCGCGGTAGGTCATTACCAACCGATCGATCACGCGGGTTATGGCCACATACAGCAGGCGCGCCTCGTCGGCCTCGTCTTCGCCCTTTTCAGGCACGTCACCCAGACTGGGAATCAGCACGAGGCCAAATTCCAGGCCTTTGCTCGAATGCATGCTGACGATCTTGGCTACATCCTCACTGCCATACAACGTGCCACGACCCTTGGCCGACACGCCGGAGGCGAAGACGATGCCAGCCCCACTCAAAGTCCGCTCGATACGTTGGGCCTGGGCGGTGCTACGATAGGTCACCGCCATGTCATCCAACGCGCGGTCCTGACCTTGCTCGTCGCGCATACGCTCGACGATACAGTTGTATTCCTGCCAATCGGACCAACAACGTAGCAGCTCGGGGAACGCGTCCCTCGGCCTGCGCTTTGTGCGCGACAATTGGCACGCCATCCTTAGCGGCATCGCGAGCGGTTAGCAGCTCGACGGCAAACGTCTGTGCCACCGACAACACTTCCTCGGTATTGCAGTAATCCAGGCGCAGGATGGTGGTGCGGTCCTGGGCCTGAATGCCGACTGGGGAAGCTGAAATCCATGCCGCTTTACCGCGCTTGCTGCGGTAGATGGACTGCGCGTCGTCAAACAGCACCAGCAGCGAATTGCTCTCGGGGTCGCCTGGTGTATCGAAGCGGCAGTTGGTGCGAGCGGGGAAGAATTGAGCCATAGGGGTTGCCTGTTCCTTGGCGTGCTTGGGGCACTGGTTTCATGGTGGGATTTCCCCGCTACTTCGTAGTTTAGAGACAGCCTGTAAATGCTCTGTTTTGAAAAGAACTAAATAGCTTATCCAAGGTTTCAGCACTTTGTATAAGCTGTTCGTTTTCCCTCGCAAGATGCTGCGAAAACTCTGCGAATCGACGCTGCATCTCAAGTGGAGGTAGGTACATCTTTATTTTTACCATCCGCTTTAATCCAAGGTCGCGATTGGCTATGCCATGCGTATAACGCTGAGACTGCTCAAAACAGTATTTTGAATTGAGCATTGCGGTTAGCCACTTCGGGTGAGTCCTATTGAAATTGGTCTTTAGCAGTGCGACGTGAACCCAGACAGCAAATGGCTCATCAGTCTCGACTGTAGCGGCTAATCCGGTTGTGCCGCCCTTCGTATACAGAATATCTCCTCGCTCAGGACGGCATTTTCTCCACTGTATTTCTGCTTCGGTCTGAGAGAGGTATTTGAGATCTTCCCATCGGATAGAGCCGGCTCGGACATGCCGCGTAGACAGGAACGGAATTCCAGATTCTGAATATTCAGGACTTACATGCGGACCATCCTGTGCCGCATGAATTAAGTCGCCTAGCTCACAAACAGGCCAACCCTTCGGATTCGTCGCCGGGTCGCCGAACATTTCCAGAAACACGGATTGCAGCAGCTGATCGAGCTTGGCGATGGTTTCACGGCGCTTGGCGCGCAGCGCGTCGGCCTTGTCCAGAATCGACGCGATACGGCGTTGTTCGGGGAGTGGCCGCAACGGCATTTCAATTTCAGAGAAGCGTGTCTTGTTAATTATCGGTAGCGTAGTAGCAGGGGCGATTCCCTCCAAATAGGGTCTGAGGGTCTTACAGAAGTGATACCCGTACCGTGGTTCAACCAATGTTTTATCAAAAACTAACGCATTGATTTGCTGATTGGTGCAAACGTTAACTCCGGCGATTCCTATCTTTCCTAGCGATCCGATACACGACACCAACACACTTCCCTCTGGAAGCTGATTGACTTCGCCAGCCCCTTCCGCCGTCAGCTGCGTTTTCGTGACAACAATAGGATCTTCGCCATCAAGATCTCCTGGGGTCACAAACGGAATATGACCGCCAAAGAACAGCCTGTTAGACGTAGCAGGAGTTTTCCCCGTTACTATTCGTGCGACATCGGAAAAGCGTTTCATCACAGACGTATTTTTTAGTGCTGTATTGGTCATGTCAGCATCCCGTCCAGCTCTTCAATCCCCTGCATAATCTCAACCTCCAGCGCCCTTAGCTCGGCCAGAATTTTCTGCGGCGCTTCGTGCTGCACTTCCTCGTAGACCACCTTTTTATAGCGGTTGATCGACAGATCGTAGTCTTTGCCGACGATCTCGGCCTTGGGCACCAGAAAGCTTTGCGCGGTGCGGTCGAGGCCGGCGCTGGTATTTCGCTTGTGCCAGCGTTCGAGAACGTCGGGCAGGTTGTTGCACTCGTGCTTGCTCGCATCCAACTCGTTGCGCTTGTCGTCGAGCGAGTAGCCGTCGGCCTGCATGCGATAAAACCAGACGTTATCGGTGCCACCGGAGTTGGTTTTGGTAAACAGCAAAATCGCTGTAGACACCCCGGCATAGGGGCGGAACACGCCCGACGGCATGGAGACGATACCGTCCAGCTTATGTTCTTCTACCAGCATACGGCGCAGGGTTTTGTGCGCCTTGCTGGAGCCGAACAGCACGCCGTCCGGGACGATCACCGCCGCGCGGCCGCCGGCCTTCATCAGCCGCAGGAACAGGGCGAGAAACAATAGCTCGGTCTTTTTGGTTTTAACAATTTGCTGCAAGTCTTTGGCGCAGGCCTCGTAATCCAGGCTGCCGGCAAACGGCGGGTTGGCAAGAATCAAACTGAACTGCCCTTCTACACTGGCGTGGCCTTCGCTGAGGGAGTCGCGGTTTTCGATCGCTGGGTTTTCCACGCCGTGCAGCAGCATGTTCATCGAGCCGACGCGGAGCATGGTGCTGTCGAAGTCGAAACCGTGAAAGGTGTCGTGGTTAAAACGCTTGGCGCTGACCGCGTCCTGGTAAAGCTCGTGGCTATGGTGGGTGTTAAGGTACTCGGCAGCAGAGACCAAAAAGCCGGCGGTGCCGCAGGCCGGGTCGCAAATGATATCCGACGGCTTGGGTGCCATCATCTCAACCATCAATTTGATGATGTGCCGGGGCGTGCGGAACTGACCGTTCTGCCCAGCACTGGCAATTTTGCCGAGCATGTACTCATAGAGGTCGCCCTTGGTATCGCGGTCTTCCATGGGGATGGCGTCGAGCATGTCCACCACCTTGGCCAGCAGCGCCGGGTTGGGAATGGTGAAACGCGCATCCTTCATATGCCCGGCGTAGGTGGACTCGCCATCCTCACCGCCCAGCGACTTGATAAAAGGGAATACCTTGTCGGCAATCAGCGCATACAAACTCGCCGGATCACCCAGCGCCTTGAACGCCGCCCAACGCAAATGCGCCTGGTACGGGCTGAAAATCGGCTTATCAATCGGCTCCCCGGTGCGCGCAGCCTTGCGCTCTTTAACCGTCTGCAACTCGTCGAGGCGTTTGATAAACAGCAGATAGGTCATCTGCTCGATAACTTCCATGGGGTTGGAAATACCGCCGCTCCAGAACGCATTCCAGATCTGGTCAACTTGGGATTTGATAGCGCCTGTGATCACTGTCTATAACTGCCTGAATTGAATAATGGGTTACTGCCCGGCGCAAGCGATGCTTCGGACAATAGAGCAAACCGGGAAAGCGCCGGCCTGGCAAGGTGTACGCAGTGTAACGGTTAGCTGGTAAGGCCGTCAGGTATGACGCACTTTGGCCAGCCACATGTGCGCTAGATATTTGCTAGTAGCTCAAGGTGGCGGAGCATAACTGGGCCATAGCCGTGTGGTGCGGCTAACAGATGCTTCACCAAAGCTCCTCAGACTCGCCAACTGCTACGAAGCGTTCGGCAGAAAACCCATCTGTGAACAATGGCCCTGATAATCCTCGTCAACCTGGGCTATCGGCCGGAGAAGATGCTTCCCATCACGCAGAATGACTTCAAGCCTTTCACGGGATACCAACCTGACCCCGTCGACTGACTGCCCATCAAGCTCAATGGATGTGTCGACGATTCAGGCGTGCCGACCCGCTTCAGGATGCTGGCCATGCTAGCCCAACCTGGAGCGCAGGTCTTGATCAGCGCTGGCGCATGTCGACAAAGACGAAGTCCGAAGTGCCTACAACAGGGCGGACTACATCGACGCCGGCGTCCGATGATGGCTTGGTGGAGTGAGCATATCCAGAAAGCGACCACAGGCAGTCTGTCGGTAACTGCCATCAATGAGCAGGAACGAACTGTCGTGCCAATACGGTGAGCGCTCACGGGACGCCACCGGTAACCGATATGACTCCCCAGATGGAGCGTTGGTTGATTTGGCGACAGCGGCGACACCGGCGACAACCCGCGTCGCAGCTGGGCTAGAAAGTGGCGACAATATTGGCGACCGTCGCCACTTTCAAGTTCGCTAATACGCTTTCCGGCCAAGCCCTCATGGCTGGGAAGGCTCAGCATTCCCAGCCATGAGGGCTCGCGTAACAAAGCCGACGAACGGCTACGCCACCACCCAAAGCCATCGGTTTCCAAGACCGTCCGGTGGCCTCAACTGGCGCCACGCGCATCCAAAACAGCGATTGACCTGCAGCCAGACAGGGCTTAAATCAAGCCCTGAGGACCGCTGTCGTTGACAGCACCCAACCCAGGTAGCCAGAACCTTTGAGGCTACGCCACGACTGTGGTGGTTCTCCCCCAAGTGCGATTAGCGTTCGGCGGCTCGCACAGTCACAGCGATGTGATGGATGCCCACTCTTCCAGAATGCCCACTGCGGCAACTCATGCCCCCTCCTGGCTGCTCTGCAGCAACTTATCCGCTTGGCCACTTCTTGCGCCAACCTTTTGCCCGTCTCTTTGCCCCCTAAAGAGACGGGCGCTCCTACCACTGCTGCAGCCCTGCTCGCACGGGCCTTTGCCGCTTTCCCCCTCGTGACAATCGGCGTGACAAACACCGAATGCTCACTCGCCACAGCGATGCCGATGATGGTGCCGCAGCCCAAGGAATGGACTGCCCCTGACTGACAGTCAGGCATGCCCCGGTCATCGCATCACTGCCTTCACCCAACTCAGGATCTCGCGGCACCGGCCTCGTCAGCCAGCGCAGCCTCCGCCCGCCCACTTCTTCGGAAGTGTTCAGGAGGCCAGATCATGAGATGCCCAAGCTCCCGGTCGTAAGGAGCCGTCAGTCCAGCGTGAGTGGACAAAACCTCACAGGTCGCAGGGGCCTTGATCCCTGATAACACTCAACAACCGTGGCGGGATGAGTGAGGGCGAAGTCAATAATTTCAGGAGAATAGCGATGCCACTGTGCGAAGCATTCGAGCCACCACAACCATTGCTGGAATACCAGCCGGCACCACTGCCCTACCCAGTCGAAGTACTCGGGGATCTGTTGGGCGCTGCGGTCGAACGCCTGGCCGAGGTGATCGGAGTGCCCTGCGCCATGGCTGCACAATCGGTGCTGGCCAGCGCGGCTCTGGTGAGCCAGGGTCATGCCAATGTCCAACTCGACGGCCGAACCTATCCGCTGTCCCTTTACCTATTGACGGTGGCGTCCTCGGGGGATCGTAAAAGCGCGGTGGATCACCTGGCCCTGAAAGCGGCGCGCGACTGGGAGCGACAGCAGTGGACCCAGTATGCGGAAAAGCTCAAAGCCTATCGCGCCTCTACCAGCATCATGGCCAAACCCAAAATCTCAAGAGAGCACGCTGAGGCGAAAAGCGGTGAGCTGTCCGAGCCGGTACCACCGAGACTGATCATTGCCGAACCCACCATTGAGGCCCTGGTCAAAAACCTGTGCCAGGGCTTGCCCAGCATGGGCTTATTCAATGATGAGGGCGGCCAGTTCTTGGGCAGCAGCACCATGAGCAAAGAGAATCTGCTCAAGGCAATCACCACCTTGTCGACGCTGTGGGATGGCAGCCCGATCGACCGGGCCCGCTCCATGGCCGGAGAAAGCCTACGGGCCTATGATCGCCGCCTCAGCCTGCACCTGATGCTGCAGCCCTACCTGGCCAACCAGCTGTTCAAAGACCCGGTGATCAATGGTCAAGGCATCCTCGGCCGTTGCCTAATCAGTTGGCCCGAGCGCCTGGCCGGCCAGCGACTCTACAAGGCGATCGACCTGACCCGAGACCCCAAAGTCCAGCGTTACCAACAGCGAATGACCGCCCTGCTGCAAAAGCCTTGGTCGCTTCACCAGGATGGCTCACTCAATCCTGCCACGCTGGAACTGACTGCCCGTGCCCGCCGGGCCTGGATTGATATTCACAACACCATCGAGTGCCAGTCTGGCGAGTTCGGCGAACTGGCCGGCGTCCAGCCTGTCGCGGGCAAGGCCGCGGCGAATGTGCTGCGCATCGCGGGCGTGCTGGCCATGGTTGAAGAGGCCAGTCAGTTGGATGAAGCACACATCCAGCGCGCCTCCACGTTGATGGATTACTACCTGGCCGAGATCCAGCGCCTGACCGAACAGGAGCCGGTCAATAGCCGATGCGAAGAGGCGGATCGGCTGCTGCGCTGGCTGGTGCAGAAAGGCTGGACCCACTTCAGCATTCGCGACGTCAATCGCAACGGCCCTCGTTTTGCCCGCAAGAGCGCTGACCATACCGCCTCTTTATTGGTCGTACTGATCACTCATCGCTGGCTGAGCAGCCGCGATGGAAGAACCTTCGAGGTCCGTCATGTTCCGCCTCAATGACGCGGTGCGCCGCTACCAAGCGCAACATCAACCGCAGCCAGAATCGCAGCGTGTCGCCGCCGCTGTCGCCACCCTGTCGCCTCGCGCCAGGCCAAAAACGACGCGGGTTGTCGCCACTGTCGCCGCTGTCGCCACACCACCCTTTGAGCCTGCCAACCTCGCCCGGCTGATCAAGCAACTGCGCGAGGAAGGGGCACTGCTGCAACACCAGGAGAACGCCCTCCTGATCCGCCCGACACACTGGCAGCAGCTGGACAGGCTCAGCCCCCACTGGAAAGCCCTGCTGCTCTACCTGCAGACAAACGAAAATGGTGATGACAATGGCACTGGTCGGTCGGCGTGAGGGTCGCAACTTTGGCTACGGTCGCCAGCTGAGTTACGCCGGCCCACAAGCGCTCAAGGATCTGTTTGCCGGCGGCCACTTTGCCACGATCAAAGCGCATAGCGATCGCTGGCAAGCATTCGTGCGTTGGTGTCGATCAGAGGACGGCCCCGGTTACAACGATGCGCGCAAAATCGATCGACAGACGCTGCAAGACTACGCCGCGTACCTGCGCCAGCAGATCCAGCAAGGTGAACTCTGCATCGCGGCCGCGCAGAACCGCCTGAGCAGCGTCAACCGTACCCTCGCTGCGCTACGCGGTGATCAGGACGTGAGGATCGCCAGCCCGAGTCAGGCGTTGGGACAGAAGCGCTCGAGCGTACGCACCCGCGCGCCGGATGGCCAAGACCACCAACAGGTACGGCGAGTACTCGAGGCGCTTGGCAAACAGCAACACGAGCGGGTGGCCGCGATTGTCCTGTTGGCCCGAACAACCGGTATACGCCTGCGCGAAGCGATCTTGGCTGACCTGCCACGCTTGCACCGCGAAGCCGAACACTTAGGCCGCATCAACATCCAGGACGGCACCAAGGGCGGCCGCTCAGGCGCTTCCGCACCGCGTTGGATCGTGGCCAATGAAGCGGTGAAGGCGGCGCTACAATTAGCTCGTCATGCATCGCCACCCCGCAGCCGCAACTTGCTGGCCCGAGACGAAAGCTACGCCGCATTCCTGCAACAGACCGTGCTCCCCGCCCGCGAAACGCTGCATGAACACGGGCTGAAGGGTTTCCATGAACTGCGAGCGGCCTACGCCTGCGAGCGTTATGAACAGCTCACGGGCCACGCCGCCCCGGTCAATGGTGGTCACTGCTATCGCATTGACCGCGACCTGGATCAACAGGCGCGCCAACAGCTCAGTCATGAGCTCGGGCACAACCGGATCGATGTGGTGTCGGCCTACATTGGAGGTCGAGCGTGACCAAGCCCTTCGATATGGCGCTGTTCCTGAGTGGCGTACTGACTGGCTCGAAAACCACCCAGCAACGACACCTACGGCAAGCCCGAATCATGCAAGCGGCCATTCAACAACGATGGCAACGCAATAATCCCTGGACCTGGCAGCGCAAGCATGTGCGCTGGTTTCTCACTCAGCACCTGAAAGACCACTCCGACGCCACGCGGTATTACTATCGACTCACCGCCTTATTAGTCTGGAAGCGATTAGGGAATGGCCGAGAAATGCTGATCTAACGCTTGAGCCGTGGATAGGCAAACCTCCAGGCTCGCTTGCCCGCCCTCATCCATCTCAGCGTGGATATTCTCTTGCGGATAAACCTGCTCGAAAAACACCGCTGCAATGGGAAAAAACAACCCAAACCGGTTAGTCGTGACAGACCGAAAACGGCCAGAAGCTGCCGGTGGACGGAGCGATGGCAAATGAGAGCTATGCTTGATCTGATGCAAGAACGGATAGTGCAGAAAAGGTTTCCGTCTATAGGGGTGGAGCCTAACCGCCTTCAGTGGCGCTCCAGACTGTCACAGTGCCCGCCCTATCCACGTGTAAATGAGAGGACAAGGAATGTTCCCCATCAAGCCCGTGAAAAAATTATCGCGCCATCAGCGCCTATTTAGAGTTATATGGAAGGAGTCGTATCATGGCTGTAGAAATATCTGACTGGATAGCAATAGCTGCCTTAGCAACTTCATTTGTTGCGTACCTAGAATCTAAAAAAGCAGCTCGTACTGGCGAAGCGATTAGCGCGTTGACAGAGGTTATAAATGCCTCCGAAAAAACACAAACCTATCTACAGGCTCGCACGGAAGGAATGGAACGAAATCGAGAAGTTGAGTGGGATCTAGCAGAGCGCTGGTCACGGGCAGCTTTCTTAATTTCACGCATAAATAAAGAGCTATCTGTTCGGCTGGATGGAAAGAGTAGCTTCTGGCGTAACACGGAAACATGGAACATAGATTTACGCGCCCACAAAGACATATCACTTGAAAAGGTCACGCTGGATGCGCGCAAAATAATGACTTTATATACATAACAACTCAATCACAGAGCAGGAGCCGTGCTTCTGTTCGGCGGTCAGTTTAACATTAAGTGACTACTGCTCATGATCCAGTTTCTAGCTGACAACATAGATCAACTCGATTTGGCACTTGATCAACTTGCTATCTCGGACCGAAACTTTGATCGTTTCGCGCTCATGCTTATAGATAATGTTGTTGAGTTAACGCTTCACAGATACGTTCAAGAAAAAGCGAGCGAGAACAAAATGTGGGGGTTTCTAGACGATCCTAAGCACGACCGCAAGATAATCGAAAAGGGTCTTGGGCAAAATTTCGATGCCAAAGTTAAGGCTAGCGCAAAGCTTGGCCTCTTTAATATTGCTTTTTGTGAGTCAATTCTGAACCTGCATTCGTTCCGAAACACTGCGTATCACAAAGGGCTAAGGCACGAAAAAATCCTTCACTCTCTTGCTATATTCTATTTCCGAAGCGCTTGCAGTCTTTTGAAAGCTTATGAACCAAGATCCTGGTCATGGGGTAGCTCAGACAAAATCTCTCATCGAACCATGAAATACATTGGCAAGACAACATATGGCAAACATGCCGAGATATTTCAATCTGTTTATACCCGTCTAGATGAAGTTGCAGCCACTATGGAAGAAAACCTTGTTGGGGACCTAGCCTCAGACATGGCAGAGACAATTGAATCAATAGATGATGCCATTTCCTTTCTGGCAACTGACGGACCGGAAATAAAAAGTAGAAACAAGGTCGT
Source organism: Pseudomonas sp. ok272 (assembly GCF_900109995.1). Classification (GTDB taxonomy): domain Bacteria; phylum Pseudomonadota; class Gammaproteobacteria; order Pseudomonadales; family Pseudomonadaceae; genus Aquipseudomonas. The sequence goes on from NZ_FOCB01000019.1 coordinate 69,207, forward strand.
CATAGATTCTCAGGCATGGCCGTTCGCTTTTACTGAAGAGGCAAAGGAATACGCGACAAGTAATGGATGCCAAGAAAAATGTATTGGCCCATATGTAGATTGGATTGCCAAACATTATGATTGGCCGATAAAGAAGGACCCCATCCCGAGCTGGCATTCCCGTCACGAGGCCTTGTTAAGAGAAACGGATTACCACAAAGCTTTGAAGCGATACTGCGATTTTATGCATCAGTCTGAAGACATCCGATCACAGCTTAATGAAAGCGCGGCGCAATTGGACGCACATATACAACAACAAATCGACATTGCCCGTGGAAAATGAGTAATTTAACAATTCGGTCAACCAAACGCCCAAAAGCTTTACTTTTTTTGGTCCCCCGCTTCGCTTAAGCGACGGTTAATTCGTAAGCGCTCCATGAACCCCACATTTTAAAGGTGGGGATCTATGGCTATCTTGGAATTTGCGGCGTGCAGCTCCACGGCAGCAGGGCCTCGAAGTCTTCTACGCTCGAGGCTTGTGGCAGGCGCTCAAGTGCGTGGCGCAGCCACGCATAGGGCTCTTGGCCGTTGGCTTTAGCCGTCTCGACCAAGCTGTAAAGTTGGGCGCTGGCCAACGCGCCTTTGGGCGTGTCGCTGAACAGCCAGTTCTTGCGCCCGATCACGAAGGGCCGGATGGCCCGCTCGGCCGCATTGTTGTCGATCGGCAAGTAACCGGCTTCGGTGTAGCGCACCAACTTGATCCAG
>NZ_FOCB01000017.1 GCF_900109995.1 Pseudomonas sp. ok272
CCCGGCTCTTTGCTCAGTTGCAGGTCTTCGAAGACCTTGCCCGGTACGGTGGCGTCGGTGACGGTCAGACTCAGTGGCGCGCCGTCCTCGTAGACGTCATCGCCCTGAACTGGCGCGGTGTAGATGGCACTGGTTTCACCGGCCTTGATGGTGACGGTGCCACCGTTGCTCAACTGTACGGTCAGGTCGTCCTTCAATGCTTGGTTGAGGGTGATGGTGAAGGTCGGGTTGGCGTTCTCGAACACCTCGCCGTTGCCGGTGATGCTGACGGTCACGGTATCTTTGGAGTCGGTGACGCGGGTCACCGCGGCGTCGCCGTTCGGCACCAGGTTCTCGAAGTTGCCGCCGGTGGTCCCGGTGATGGTGGTGCTGATTGTGCCTTCGTTGACGTAGACGTCATTCGGCGACGTCGGGACGCTCACGGTGCCGCTGGTATCGCCCGCTTTGATGAGGATGACCGAGCCGTTGCTCAAGGTCACGGTCATGTCAGTGCCGGCCGGGTTGCCCAGGGTCGCGGTATAGAGGATCGAACCGCCTTCGACCACGGTGCCGGTGGCGGTGAGGGTCAGGCCGGTGTCGTCGGTGGAGTCGGTGATGGTGGTGACGGCCGGGTTCGGGTTCGGCACCAGGTTTTCGAAGTTGCCGCCGGTGGCGTTGGTGATGGTCGTGGTGACGGTGCTGCCGTTGTTGTAGACGTCGTTGGGCGTGGTCTCGACGCTCACTGTGCCGCTGGTTTGGCCGGCACCGATGGTGATGGTCGAACCGTTGCTCAGGGTCACGGTGACCGGGGTCTGCGCCGGGTTGGTCAAGGTGGCGGTGTAGGTGATCTGCCCGCCTTCCGTGATGTTCGGCTGCGCGGTCAGGGTGACCGTGGTGGTGTCGATGGTGTCGGTGATCTGGGTCACGGCCGGGTTCGGGTCGATGGTCAGCACGATGCTGCCCCCGCCAGTGGTGCCGGTGACGGTCACGGTGATTTGCGACGGGTCGATGTACGGGCTGTCATTCGGGTTCAGCGGCACGTTGACGCTGCCGCTGGTCGAGCCCGCCGGGATCACGATCACCGAGCCATTGGACAGGGTGATGGTCAGGTCGCTGCGCGGTGCCTGGGTCACGTTCGCGGTGTACACCAGCACACCACCGGCTTCGGTGATGGTCGGGGTGGCGGTCAGGCTCAGGGTCGATTCGTACGGGGCATTGGCGTCGTTGTTGTTGTCCTGGCCGCCGAGGAACTGCTGCGTGAGCGCGCCGCCATTGTCGACGCCTGCGGTCGGGAAGCCGATGTTCGGGTCAACCCGGCCAGCGGTTTCGTCCAGCATCACGAAGCTGTGGCCACCACCGGCCGCACCACCCGAGCCCGCAGCGGTCGGGCCGGCGGCGGTGGCTTCGAGTTCGGTCGTCGGGTCAGCGCCGGCGACGATGGCTTGTTGCAGCTCGTCTACCGATGGCGCGGCGCGCGCAGTGGCTTGCGCCAGGTCGGTGCCGGAATCCGGAGCGCTGCCGCTCCACTGCGTGTCACGACCCAGGTCCAGGGAGCGGCCGTCGGCCAGCTCCAGGGTCACGGCACCGGCTGCACCGGTGTCCAACTGGTCGCCCACGAGCAGTCGGTCGCCTTCAATGAGTACGCGTCTGGTGCCCTCTGGGGACACTGCAAAAACTTGACCGACAATGCTTTTGACGATGGCAACGACACTGCTCATTGAAGACTCTCCGGTGTTCCGTTCAGTAGGCTTCCATAGACCTGAAGGGCTGTATGCCGTTTCAGTCTGGACGTGGTTACAACAGTAGACGTATAAATGGCGCGTCTACTAGTCAATTTACCGGCACTTTCTTTTCGAGGTTAAGTTTGTGCCAAACTATTGACCTTCTCGGCGCCATCCTAAACAATCGGCTCCGTAATGTCACATTGATATTTTCGCGGCGACCCGTCCTACAGTGTGTGAACCAGTTCCGCTTTTGAACTTTCCGACATACGGACATTACGGTTGCCATTTTCCGTTGCAGCACCCTTTGTTTGCTGTGATTTGAGACAAGAAGTCCTGGGAAATTCTTACTATGCGTTCGCACCTGTTCAAGGCTTTGCCTTTCGCTCTAGCTGCCAGTTTCGTACAAGCCCAATCCCTGCCCCAAGCCATGCAACAGGCGCTGGATGTCCACCCGGAAATCCAGGCTGGCGTGAACAGCCGCCTGGCGGCTGACGGTCAATTGCGCGCTGCCGAGGGTGGCTACCTGCCTAAAGTCGATGTCCTGGCCGGTTATGGCCGTGAAGGCTCCAACACCCCGACCACCCGCTTGGGTAAAGGCAATGATTGGGAAAGCCTGACCCGTGGCGAGTCGAGCATTCGTCTGCGCCAAATGGTTTTTGACGGTTTCGCCACACCCAATGAAGTGGGCCGTCAACAAGCCACCGTTAACTCCCGCGCCTACTCTCTGCTGGGCACCTCCGAGCGCACGGGCCTGACCGTGGCCCAGGTTTACCTGGACGTGCTGACCCGTCGTGAGATGGTGCAACTGGCCGAGGACAACCTGCGCAGCCACGAGCGTATTTTCGACCAGATCAAGCTGCGCACCGAGCGCGGTGTGGGCCGTACCGCCGACCGCGACCAGGCTGAAGCCCGTCTGGCGCAGGCGCGCAACAACCTGATCACCGAACAGACCAACCTGGCCGACGCCCAGACCAACTACCTCAGCGCCGTGGGCCAGATGCCGGATCAGTTGGAGCGTCCTGCATCATTCATGGCCATGCTGCCGGCCAACCTCAACGAAGCGCGTCGCCAAATGCTGGAGAACAGCCCGATCCTGCGCTCCGCCGAGTCGGACATCGTGGCCGCCGAGCGCCAGTACGAAACCGCCAAGTCGACCTTCTACCCACGGTTTGATGCCGAGCTGGGCCGCACCGCCGACAACAACCTCGACGGCCAGCAGGGCTATAACAACGAGTGGCAAGCCATGCTGCGCATGAGCTTCAACCTGTACAACGGTGGCAGCAACAAGGCTGAGCTGGAGTCCAAGTCCTATCAGTCCAACGAGGCGCTGGATATCCGCAACAACGCCTTGCGCGTGCTGAACGAAGAGTTGGGCCTGGCCTGGAACGCCATGAACAATGCCAACGCTCAAGTGCCGATTGCCCAGCAATATGTTGACTACAGTACGAGCGTGCGCACCGCTTACCAAAAGCAGTTCAGCCTGGGTGAGCGTACTTTGCTCGACTTGCTCGACAGTGAGAATGAACTGTTCACCGCTTCGCGCCGCCTGGCCGAAATCAAGAACAGTCAGATGTTTACTCAGTATCGAATCAAGGCGACCATGGGCGAATTGCTCAAGAGTCAGGGCGTCGTTGCACCCATGGCCACCGTCGTACAGAACGACGAGAAGCCAAAGGTCCAACTGCCTGGCATGAACTGAGTTACTTCTAATGTTCAATGGATAGCCAAGAGTATCGAGCGTGGAATCAGAAGCCAGTCGAGTTCAACTCAGTCATGATCCACGCGCGATGCACGACGATCCGTTGCTAGACGGATTGTTGGCGCTGTGTGCGTTGCATCAAAAACCCGCCAGTGCGGCGATGCTGACCACCGGTCTGCCATTGCCCGAGCAGCGCCTGAGTGTCGAGTTGCTGCCCCGTGCAGCGGCGCGCGCCGGTCTGCAAGGGCGGTTGCTGCAACGCAAGTTGGAAAACATCCCCGCGATTGCCCTGCCGGCGTTGCTGCTGCTCAAAGACGGCCGCTGCGCCGTGCTGGTGGGTTGGCAGGGCGACGACCAGGCGCGCTTGCTGCTCAGCGAAAGCGACGGCGGCGAAGTGCGGGTCAGTCGCGAGCTGTTGGCCGACGACTACATTGGGCAGGCGTTCTTCGCCCAACCCCAACACAAATTCGATGTGAACCACGGCACGCTGATCCCGCGTGCGCGTTCCTGGTTCCGTGACACCCTGATGCGTTCGCGCTGGCTGTACGCCGATGCGATCGCCGCCAGTTTCCTGATCAACCTCATCGCCATGGCCGCGCCGCTGTTCGTGATGAACGTCTACGACCGCGTGGTGCCCAACCAGGCCGAGGCGACGTTGTGGGTGTTGGCCATTGGGATCTGCGGTGCCTATCTGTTCGACCTGGTCCTCAAGAGCCTGCGGGCCCTGTGCCTGGACCTGGCGGGCAAAAAGACCGACCTGATCATCTCCGCCACGCTGTTCGAACGCATCGTCGGCATGGCCATGAAGTACCGTCCCGCCCGGGTCGGCAGCTTTGCCCAGAACATCCACGAGTTCCAGAGCCTGCGCGACTTCCTCGCCTCCCTGACGCTCACCAGCCTGATCGACCTGCCGTTCACCTTGCTGATCTTTTTGGTGATCGCCCTGCTCGGTGGCCACCTGGTGTGGATCCCGGTGCTGGCGTTCCCGCTGGCCCTGGGCATCGGCTACCTGCTGCAGAAGCCGCTGGTGGCCACGATGGAACGCACCATGGCCCTGGGCGCCGAACGCCAGTCGAGCCTGATCGAAACCCTCGCCGGGCTCGACGCGGTCAAGGTCAACAACGCCGAGAGCGAACGCCAGTACCAGTGGGAACAGACCATTGGCACCCTCAGCCGTCTTGAGCTGCGGGTGAAAATGCTTTCCGGCCTGTCGATGAACATCACCCTGCTGATCCAGCAACTGGCCGGGGTGATCATGATCGTCTTCGGCGTGTACCAGATCATCGCCGGCAACCTCAGCATGGGGGGCCTGATTGCCTGCTACATGCTCAGTGGCCGTGCCCTCAGCCCGCTGGCCTCGCTGTCCGGCCTGCTGACCCGCTACCAGCAGGCGCGGGTCACCATGACCTCGGTCGACCAGATGATGGAGTTGCCGCAAGAGCGCAACTTCGAAGAGCGCCCGATGAGTCGCCGGGTGCTGCAAGGCGCCATCGAATGCCGCCAGATGAACTTCACGTACCCGGACCAACAGAACGCGGCGCTGAAGAACATCAACCTGGTGGTCAAGCCGGGCGAGAAGATCGGCATCATCGGCCGCAGCGGCTCGGGCAAAAGCTCGCTGGCCAAGCTGCTGGTGGGGCTCTATCAGCCGGATTCCGGCGCGCTGCTGGTCGATGGCGTGGACATCCGCCAGATCGACGTCAGCGAGCTGCGCCATAACATCGGCTACGTGCCACAAGACATCCAACTGCTGGCTGGCACCCTGCGCGACAACCTGGTGTCCGGCGCCCGCTACATGGAGGACGAACTGGTGCTCCAGGCCGCTGAACTGGCCGGCGTGCATGAGTTCGCCCGCCTGCACCCCAACGGTTACGAGTTGCAAGTCGGTGAGCGTGGGCAAAACCTCTCCGGCGGCCAGCGCCAGAACGTGGCCCTGGCCCGGGCGCTGTTGCTCAACCCGCCGATCCTGCTGCTCGATGAACCGACCAGCGCGATGGACAACACCGGTGAAGAACGCTTGAAACAACGCCTGCACGCCGTGATCGAGAACAAGACCGTGATCCTGGTCACCCACCGTGCGTCGCTGTTGTCGCTGGTCGACCGGTTGCTGGTGATCGATCGTGGGCAGATTCTGGCCGATGGGCCGAAAGCGGTGGTCATGGAAGCGTTGAAGAAGGGGCAGATCAGTGTTGCTTAAGTCCGGTATCCGCGACTCGCTCGCTCGTTACTTCAAAGGCACCGACTCAATGGCCGACCAGCCATTGCCCGAAGTCAAAAAGGCGCTGATGGAAGATGCCCCGCGGGTGGTGCGACTGACCATCTGGGCGATCATCGGCTTCTTCGTGTTCCTGCTGCTGTGGGCCAACTTTGCGGTGATCGATGAGGTCACCAAGGGCGACGGCAAGGCGATCCCGTCGTCCAAGCTGCAAAAGATCCAGAACCTGGAAGGCGGTATCGTTTCCGAGTTGTTCGTCAAGGAAGGGCAAATCGTCGAGGCCGGCGCACCGCTGATTCGCCTGGACGACACGCGGTTCGTGTCCAACGCCGGCGAAACCGAAGCCGACCGCCAATCCATGCTGCTGCGGGTCGAGCGCTTGAGCGCGGAAGTCGACGGCCGCGCGCTGGACTTCCCGCAGGACGTGATGAAGGCCGTGCCGGTGCAGGCCGCCAGCGAGAAATCGTTGTTTGAAAGCCGCCGCCAGCAATTGCATGACGAAGTGGGTGGTTTGCAGGAGCAACTGATCCAGCGCCAGCAGGAGCTGCGCGAATTCAGCTCCAAGCAGGGGCAGTATCGCCAGCAGTTGAGCCTGCAACGCCAGGAAATCAACATGTCCGAGCCGTTGGTGGCCCAAGGCGCGGTATCGCCGGTGGAAGTGTTGCGCCTCAAGCGTGCCGAAGTCGAAACCCGTGGTCAGCTCGACGCGACGACCTTGGCCATTCCCCGTGCCGAGTCGGCGATCAAGGAAGTGCAGCGCAAGATCGATGAAACCCGTGGCAAGTTCCGCAGCGAGGCGCTGACCCAGCTCAACGAGGCGCGCACCGACCTGAACAAGGCCCAGGCCACCGGCAAGGCGCTGGAAGATCGCGTCAGCCGTACCCTGGTGACCTCGCCGGTACGCGGCATCGTCAAGCAGTTGCTGGTCAATACCATCGGCGGCGTGATCCAGCCGGGCAGCGACATGGTCGAGATCGTGCCGCTGGACGACACCCTGTTGGTGGAAGCCAAGATTCGTCCGCAAGACATCGCCTTCCTCCACCCGGGCCAGGAAGCCATCGTCAAGTTCACCGCCTATGACTACACCATCTACGGCGGCCTGAAGGCCAAGCTGGAACAGATCGGCGCCGACACCATCACCGACGAAGACAAGAAAACCACCTACTACCTGATCAAGCTGCGCACCGACCGCAGCCACCTGGGCACCGATGAAAAGCCCTTGCTGATCATTCCCGGGATGGTCGCCTCGGTGGACATCATCACCGGCAAGAAGTCCATCCTCAGCTACCTGCTCAAGCCGATCATCAAGGCCCGGGCGGAAGCGTTGCACGAGCGCTAGCCAACACTCAAACCGCCAGTGGCGAGCTCGCCACACTCGCGAGACCCTTAAGCGCGCAGGATTACGCCTCTTCCTGGGGCGTCCTGCGTGAGGGGCCGTTGCCTTTTTCAGCTTAACGGTGGAGCATCGGCGCACATTCCAAAAGTGCTGTCCGAGGGTGACTGGACAGGCGCAACAGGCAGGTGGGCGCATGCAATACCGTAGAGAAACCGAGTTGGCAGGCCAACCGGATGAGCGTTCGGCGCCCATCGGGCTGGTGGCCGAGTCGCGGTTGTTCCAATGGCTGGAGGACTACGGTATCTGGCCCATCCTGGTGCTGGCCGCGCTGGTGCGCCTGTATGGCCTGACATCTGCGGCGATCTGGGGTGACGAAGGTTCCAGCCTGTTGATGAGCCAGTTCACCTTGTCGGGTATCTGGTTCCACGCCGCCCACGATGTGCACCCGCCCCTGTACTTCATGCTGCTGCACGGCTGGATGGCGCTGTTCGGTGATGGCCTCTTTGCCATTCGCGCCCTGAGTGCGTTGCCGGGCGTCGTCGCGGTGGCGCTCGGGGTCTGGCTGGTGCGCCTGGTCGCCAATCCGCGGGTGGCGCTGCTGGCTGGGCTGTTGTTGGCGCTGCTGCCGACGGCGGTGCGCTATAGCCAGGAAGTGCGCATGTACTCGCTGCTGGGCGTGTGGCTGCTGGGCGCGACGATCGCCTTGGTGTATTGGCTCAAGCAGCCGCAGCGCTCGCGCTACCTGGTGATCTACACGCTGCTGATGACGGCGGCGTTCTACACCCATTACTTCACCGCCCTGTGCGTGATTGCCCATTGGGTGTACCTGCTGGTGCTGCGTGTGCAGCCCGCCCATCCCCAACGCTACCTACAACGTCCGGCGTGGTGGCTGGCCAACCTCGCCATCGTGTTGCTGTTCATGCCGTGGGTGCCGGGCCTGATCGAGCTGGTCCAGCATGTGGATCAGCTCAAGGCCAACGGTGACGTCGGCTGGGAGTTGCCGGTGGACTGGAGTTCCATGCCGTCGATGGTCTGGAGCTTCATGATCCAGGATGACGGTACGGACTTCGCCTGGCCGCTGTTTATCGCTCTGCCGTTGCTGCTGCTCGCCGTGGTGTGGGTCACGGTGTGGCGCGACCGCAGTGTCTATCGCTGGAGTGCATTGCTGGCGATCTACACCCTGCTGCCGCTGTTGCTGGTGTACGGGGTGTCGTTCATCTCGCCGGTGTTCATCGAGCGCTACTTGAGCGCCTACGCCCTGGGCCTGCCCTTGATTATCGCGCTGGCGATCAGTCGCCTGTGGCAGCGCTCGCGCGTACTGGCCCTGGCGCTGCTGCTGGTATTCGTCGGCACGGAGCTGGTGGGCCTGAAGAACAATGCCACGGTGGATGTGAATGACCAGGCCAGCGTGATGGTCGAGTTCGTCAACCAGCATTACACCCCGGGCGATCAGATTGTGATCAGCGACATGCTCTGGTACATGCCCTACGTCTATTACAACCGCACCGACGCGACGCCGTTGCTCTATACCCCGCCCAATGCCAATGGCAGTTCCAGCCGGCCGAACGCCTATGGGTTCGGCACCCTGGTGGACGCTGACGGGCCGGCGGTCTACCTCGATCAGTTGGCCCAGCTGCCGGTCGGCAACCACCGCGTGTGGCTGATCAGCACCGCCGACCAGCCCGACGAATTTGCCCCGCTGCCCGGCAACTGGCAGCCGGTCAGCGATATGGCTGCCGGCAACAACCGGGCGCGGTTGTTTATGGTGGGCACGCCGTAGTCTCCTGCGCGTCTTGTGGAGACGAACCGCGGCATCAGGATTTGGCAGACAACTCGGCCATGCCCTTGAGCAACTCGATGGGCAGCGGGAAGACGATGGTCGAACTCTTGTCGCCGGCAATCGAGCTGAGGGTCTGCATGTAGCGCAATTGCATGGCGCCTGGCTGGCGACCGAGCATTTCGGCGGCCTGCATGAGTTTCTCCGAGGCCTGCAACTCGCCTTCGGCGTGGATCACCTTGGCCCGGCGCTCGCGCTCGGCTTCGGCCTGCTTGGCAATGGCGCGGACCATCGACTCGTTGAGGTCGACGTGCTTGATCTCGACGTTGGCGACCTTGATCCCCCAGGCGTCGGTTTGCGCGTCGAGCACTTGCTGGATGTCGATGTTCAGCCGTTCGCGCTCAGCCAGGAGCTCATCCAACTCATGTTTACCCAGCACCGCCCGCAAGGTGGTCTGCGCCAGTTGGCTGGTGGCCATGAGGAAACTCTCGACCTGGATGATCGCTTTTTGCGGGTCGATCACCCGGAAGTACAGCACCGCATTGACCTTCACCGAGACGTTGTCGCGGGTGATCACATCTTGCGGCGGGACATCGAGCACCACGGTGCGCAGGTCCACCCGCACCATCTGCTGGACCGCCGGGATCAGCAGGATCAGCCCCGGGCCCTTGACCTGCCAGAAGCGTCCGAGCTGGAACACCACCCCGCGCTCGTACTCGCGCAGGATGCGAAAGGTCGACGACGCCAAGGCGATTGCCAGCAGTAACAGCGCGGCAAAACCCACTTGCAGGCCCATGATCATTCTCCCGGTGATGCCGCGTCAGCCGCGGCCACTTCCAGCGTCAGGCCATGGCGCGCCTGCACCCGTACTTTTTGCCCTGGTTGCAGCGGCACGGGGCTATGCACCTGCCAGCGTTCACCTTGCAGGTGCACCCAGCCACGGTGCACGCTGTCGGCCTGCAGGCCGGTGACCCGGGTCACGCTGCCGACCAAGCCGGCGTCGCCACTGACGGCGTGGCGCGGGCGCGTCTTCAGGGCGCGGATCAGCAGGAAGGCCAACAGCACCGCACTCGCCACACCCAGGCCCAGGAGCAACGGCTCGGGCACGTCGGCATGGCTGACGATGACCGCGCCAACGACGAACATCACGACCCCGCCCAGGCCGATCACCCCGTAGTTGGGCACGGCGGCTTCGACGACCAGAAAGGTCACGCCGAACAGCATCAGCCAGATGCCGAGCGGGTTTTGCACCACCGGTATGATGCGGTCTGCCGCGACCGCCGCGCCGCTCAAACCCAGCACCAGTGCGGCGGCCAGCCACCTTCGAATGTTCACTTGACCCTCCGGGAGAGGCGTCCGTTTGCGAGCCCAAGACGGGCCCTTCCTACAGTCTAGTTGAGCCTGGCATTGGATGAATTTTGATCAGCTGTCGAGCGCTTCCGATGGGCAGATTTATCGGCGGGTTCCGGCAGCGGGCCTAGACTCTGAAGAAACAGACACGCCGTTCAACCAGCGTCCGCCCGGTACTCGGGCGGGCACCGAGGTGCATCATGCGTATGGCAAAAACCGTACAACGCAGCCTGGAAGCCGCGCAGTGTGAATTTGACCTGGTGACCCATCCCCATTCGGCCAGTAGCCTGGAAACCGCCCGTTTGGCGGGGGTGCCCGCCGAGCGCATGGCCAAGTCGGTGATCCTCGACGATCGCCACGGCCACTACTTGATGGCGGTGCTGCCCGCCAGCCGATACCTGGACCTTGGCAAGGTGCGCGGCGGCGGTGAATGGCAGATCTCCCGCGAAAGCACCCTGGCCCACCTGTTCAACGATTGCGAGCGCGGCGCGGTGCCGGCCTTGGGTGAGTCCTATGGCCTGAACGTGGTCATCGACCCGCTGCTGACCCGCCAGCGTGATATCTACCTTGAAGCCGGCAACCACCACAACCTGGTGCACATGAGCATGGAGCAGTACCTGAAAATGGTGCCGCATGCGCAAGTCTGCGAGGTTACTCATTAGTTCGAGCCAGGCTCGAAAAAACTGGGAGCGAGCAGGCTCGCTCCCACGGCGATTGCGCTGAACGCTGCCCACCTTCATTCATCAGGACCCTCCCGCCATGCAACCACCGACCCACACCCTGCCCAATCTGTTCAAGCAACTGGGCCTGGCTGACGACCCGGTCAGCATCGACCAATTCATCGCCACCCACTCACCGCTCAAGCCCGAGCTGCACTTGGCCGATGCGTTCTTCTGGAGCCCGAGTCAGGCCCAGTTCCTGCGCGACGAAATCCGCGACGACGCCGATTGGGCCGAGGTGGTGGATCAATTGGATGTGTTGTTGAGGAAGGGGCGGGGGTTGTCCGGTTGATTTATATGGACCAGAATAGCGACCTAAATTGAGGTCTTAATTATGCAAAATGTTCTGGCCGACATGGCTGTCAGTGTCTCCGAGCTGAAAAAAAACCCAACGGCTGTACTGCAAGGTGCCCAGGGCGGGCCGGTTGCCGTGCTCAATCACAATCGGGTGATGGGCTATATGGTGCCTGCCGACGTGTTCGAATCCATGATGGAACGCTTGGATGATCTGGAGTTGGCCGAACTGGTTCGCGCTAGAAGCCATGAAACCCCAATCCCGGTAAGTCTGGATGACCTATAAGCTCGAGTTCCTGCCTTCTGCGCGTAAAGAGTGGGACAAGCTGGGGCATACCCTGCGTGATCAATTCAAAAAGAAGTTGGTTGAACGACTTCAACTGCCCCGAATCCCATCGGATGCGCTGCACGGGATGCCTGACTGTTACAAGATCAAACTCAAAGCGTCGGGTTACCGCTTGGTGTACTTGGTGTATCAGGTGATCGATGAGCGCGTGGTGGTGGCTGTGGTAGCTGTGGGTAAGCGCGGGCGCAGTGTCGTGTACGAACGGGCGAGAAAACGTGAGTAAACCGTCGAAGCCCGCTCCCTGAATTGGAGCATCCAGCCCATCATTCCTGCGACCCATAGCACCCCACATTGAGTGGTATGTAGCGTCGATGTTTCGTTGCAGAAAATCATCATAGTGCGCGGTGACCGCCGGCTTATGGCTATGCTCGTCTTCTAAGTCAGGGGACTCGGCCATCGTTGGGCGCTCCAGCAGGCGAGGGTGTCCGCCTTGGCACCCTAAAAGCGCGGTAGGTTGGTAGAGGCTGCGAGATGAAGATACGGCAATATGTTTCAAAACTTGACTGAATTTCCCCGTCAATGCGATATTGATAGTTAGCAAACTAACAGTGTGTGAATCCGCCAGTGTCCCAGACCCTCGACAGCCTTCAGATGAACATCAGCAGCGCCATGGTGGTGGCGGCGCGGCATTGGCGCAAAATCTGCCAGACCACGCTGGTCAACTACGGCATCTCCGAAGCCTGCGCCGTGCCGCTGCTGATGATCGGCCGCCTGGGCGAGGGCGTGCGCCAGGTCACGGTGGCCCAGGCGGCCGGGATGGAGAGCCCGTCGCTGGTGCGCCTGCTCGACCAACTGTGCCAGGCCGGCTACGTCTGCCGCAGCGAAGACCGGCAGGATCGCCGCGCCAAATGCCTGAGTCTCACCGACAGCGGCCGCGAGCTGCTGCAGGCGGTCGAGAGCGAGTTGATGCGCCTGCGGCGCGAGGTGCTGGAGGGCATCGCGCCGGCCGACCTTGAGGCCGCGTTGCGGGTGATCCGGGCGTTCGAAAGCGCCGAACAGGCCTCGGTGATCCCCTCTTGAAAGGCTTTTTCTCTGGCATCCCCCCGGCTCGCGACTGGTTCTACGGGGTACGCACCTTCAGCGCCTCGATGATCGCGCTGTACATCGCCATGCTGATGCAAATGCCGCGTCCGTATTGGGCGATGGCCACGGTCTATATCGTCTCCAGCCCGTTCGTCGGCCCCACCAGTTCCAAGGCCCTGTACCGCGCCATCGGCACCTTTACCGGTGCGGCGGCGGCCTTGTTGTTCGTGCCGATGTTCGTCCAGAGCCCCTATATGCTGGTGGTGGTGATTGCGCTGTGGACCGGCACCCTGTTGTTTCTGTCGATGCACCTGCGCACCGCCAACAGCTACGCGCTGATGCTGGCCGGCTACACCTTGCCGATGATTGCCCTGCCGGTGGTGGATAACCCGCTGGCGGTGTGGGATGTGGCCGAGGCGCGCACCGAAGAGATTTTTCTGGGGATCATCTGTGCCGCGGTGGTCGGTAGCATCTTCTGGCCGCGCCGCCTGGCGCCGGTGTTCGACGATGCGGTGAGCAAGTGGTTTGGCGAGGCGGTGACCTACAGCCAGCGCTTCCTGGCGCGCAACGTGCAGCCGGAGGAAGTCAGCACCCTGCGCACCACCATGGTCGGTACCTTCAACTCCCTGGAGCTGATGATCGGCCAGTTGCCCCACGAAGGGGCCCGGCCGCAGACGGTACGTAACATCAAGGAACTGCGTGGGCGGATGATCCACCTGTTGCCGGTGATCGACGCCCTGGACGATGCGCTGTACGCCTTGCAGCGGCGCACCCCGGAGCTGGCGGATGGATTCACCCCGCTGCTGGCGGCGGCGCTTGAGTGGCTGGAGCACAGCGACGCCTCGGTCGCGCGCTGGGAAGCCTTGCGCGCGCAACTCCAAGCCCTGCAACCCAGCCCCGAAGCGCTGGATGATCGTGCGCAGTTGGTGTTCTCCAACGCCCTGTACCGCCTCGGCGAGTGGATCGACTTGTGGCAGGACCTGCGCAGCCTGCAATACGCGATCCACACCGACAGCCAGGACAACTGGCGCGCGGTGTACCGGCACTGGCGCCTGGGGCGGCTGACACCCTTTCTCGACCGTGGGCTGATGCTCTACTCGGCGGCCTCCACGGTGCTGGCGATCATCGTGGCCTCGGTGCTGTGGATTCTGCTCGGCTGGCCCGACGGCGGTAGCGCGGTGATCCTGGCGGCGGTGGCGTGCAGCTTCTTTGCCGCGATGGACGACCCGGCGCCGCAGATCTACCGATTCTTCTTCTGGACCGCGCTGTCGGTGGTGTTCGCCAGCCTCTACCTGTTCCTGATCCTGCCCAGCCTGCATGACTTCCCGATGCTGGTGCTGGCGTTCGCCGTGCCCTACATCGTCGTCGGCACATTGACGGTCCAGCCGGCGTTCTACCTGGGCATGCTGCTGACCATCGTCAACACCTCGTCCTTCATCAGCCTGCAGGGCACCTACGACGCGGACTTCCTGAGCTTCGTCAACGGCAACCTGGCCGGTCCCATCGGCCTGTTGTTTGCCTTTGTCTGGACCCTGGTGGCGCGTCCCTTCGGTTCGGAGCTGGCGGCCAAGCGCCTGACCCGCTTCAGTTGGCAGGACATCGTCGGCATGACCGAACTGGCCAACCTGGCCGAGAGCCGGCAACTGGGGGTGCAAATGCTCGACCGCTTGATGCAGCACCTGCCGCGCCTGGCCATGACCGGCCAGGACACCGGCATCGCCCTGCGCGAAGTGCGCGTGGGCCTCAATTTGCTGGACATCCTGGCCTACGCGCCACGGGTGCTGGGGGTGCCGAATGTGCTGCTGCGCCAGGTGGTGGCCGAGGTCGGCGAGTACTTCAAGGCGTGCCTGAAAGCGGGCGAGCGCCTGCCGCCGCCGGCCTCGCTGCGCATGACCATGGACCGCGCCCGCCGTGCGCTCAATGGCCAAGGCCTGCAAGGCGACGATGACACCCGTTTGAACCTGCTGCACGCCCTCAGCGGCCTGCGTCTGGCGCTGCTGCCGGGCGTAGCGTTTGTCGGGGCGATGGATGTGGAAGAACCTATGCCCCATGGCATTGACGGAGCGCCTTTATGATCGGTGACCTGGATGTCAGCGGGGTATTCCTGCCCACCCTGCTGGTGCTGATGGGCATTACGTATGTGTTGTACCTGCTGGTGCACGGGGTGCTGACGCGCTTGCACTTTTATCGTCTGGTCTGGCACCGGGCGTTGTTCAACGTGGGTCTCTACGCCTTGCTGCTCGGCGCCGTGGACTCACTCAGTCGATACCTGATGACATGAAGAAACCAATGTTGACCCTTGGCCGCGTGGTGTTGACCGTGCTGGTCGTGACGCTGGCCGTTTTTGTGGTGTGGCGCATGGTGGCGTACTACATGTTCGCCCCCTGGACCCGCGATGGACACATCCGCGCCGACATCGTGCAGATCGCCCCGGACGTTTCCGGGTTGATCCAGCAGGTGGACGTCCGCGACAACCAGCCGGTCAAGCGCGGCCAGGTGTTGTTCACCATCGACCAGGATCGCTTCACCCTGGCGTTGCGCCAGGCCAAGGCCGCCGTGGCTGACCGCCAGGAAACCCTGGCCCAGGCCCAGCGCGAGGCCAAGCGTAACCGTGGCCTGGGCAACCTGGTGCCCACCGAGCAACTGGAAGAAAGCCAGTCCAAGGTGGCCCGCGCCGAAGTGGCGTTGATGGAAGCCCAGGTGGCCGTGGACAGCGCCCAACTCAACCTCGACCGCTCGGTGATCCGCAGCCCCGTGGACGGCTACGTCAACGACCGCGCGCCCCGGTTCCAGGAGTTCGTCACTGCCGGACGGGCGGTGTTGTCGGTGGTGGACAGCAACTCGTTCCACATCGACGGCTACTTCGAAGAGACCAAGCTGGGCGGCATTCATGTTGGCCAGCGCGTGGATATCCGCGTGGTCGGCGACAATGCCCGCTTGCGCGGTCGCGTCGTAAGCATCGTCGCCGGCATCGAGGACCGCGACCGCAGCAGCGGCGCCAACCTGCTGCCCAACGTCAACCCGGCGTTCAGCTGGGTGCGCCTGGCCCAGCGGATTCCGGTGCGCATTGCCTTTGACGATGTGCCGGAGGACTTTCGCATGATCGCCGGGCGTACGGCCACCGTGTCGATCATCGCCGACCAGCCCGCGCAGGAGCCGGCCCAATGAGAGCGGGTGCCTGCTTAGCCACGGCCGGTCTCGGTTTGTTGCTGTCGGCCTGCCAGGTGGTCGGCCCGGATTACCAGTTGCCCAAGGACGCGGCGCTGCAGCGCGCGGACTTGCAGGGGGACCTGACAGCCCATGGCCACAACGTGGTGTCGGCGCCGGTGCCGGGGGATTGGTGGCGCTTGTACCAGGACCCGCGCCTGGATCAACTGGTGCAGCAGGCCATCGCCTCCAACACCGATTTGCGGGTGGCGGCGGCGAACCTGTCCCGGGCCCGGACCCAGGTTGAGCAGGCCGAGTCGGCGGGTGGCTGGAGTGGCGGCGTGACGCTCGCGGCCGAGCGTCTGCAGGAGTCTGGCGAGGCGTTCCTGCTGCCGGAAAAAGTCCCGGTGGCGAACATTGGTAACATCGCCCTGACCACCTCCTATCAGTTCGACCTGTTCGGTACCTTGCAGCGCGGTATCGAGGCGGCCAAGGCCAATGCCGATGCGACCCAGGCGGCGGCCGACACGGCCCGCATCACCGTGGTCGCCGATGTGGTGCGCGCCTACACCCAGGTGTGCGCGGCCAACGAGGAGCGGGAGATCGCCGAACACTCCCTGGACCTGCAGGGCCAGAGCACCCAATTGATCCAGCGCCTGCGCGATGCCGGACGCGGCGACGAAACCCAGGTCACCCGTTCGCAGACCCAATTCAAATCCCTGCGCGCCGACCTGCCGCGCTATGAAGCGGCACGCCAGGCCGGGTTGTTCCGCCTGTCGATGCTGTTGGCCAAGCCGGTGAACCAGTTGCCCGCCGGCACCGCCGGTTGCCACGAGTTGCCCCAGATCGCCCAGCTGTTGCCGGTGGGCGACGGCGCCACGCTGCTCAAGCGTCGGCCGGATGTGCGCCAGGCCGAGCGCCGGCTGGCGGCGGCGACGGCCGAGATCGGCGTCGCAACGGGGCAGTTGTACCCGGACATCAGCATCGGCGCGACGGTGGGCACGGTCGGTATCCTCGATCACCTGGGCGAGGCGCAGACCAATCGCTGGGGCTTCGGTCCATTGCTGACCTGGAGCGTGCCGACCAACGGTGCCCGGGCGCGGGTGCATGAGGCCGAAGCCGTCACGCAAGGCGCGCTGGCGCACTTCGACGGGGTGGTGCTCAACGCCATCCGCGAAACCCAGACCGGCCTGGCGCAGTACGCCGCGCTGTTGCAGCGCCGCGATGCGCTGGCCGATGCGGGCCAGTCGGCGCAACTCGCCGCGCAGCAGACCCACCGCTTCTTCCAGGCCGGGCGGGCGTCATTCCTGGCCGACTTGCAGGCCACCCGCACCTACACCGATGTGCAGGCGCAACTGGCGGCGGCCAACACCCAGGTTGCCATGAGCCAGATCGATCTGTTCCTGGCGTTGGGCGGCGGTTGGGAAAGTGGACGAACGCCAGGTTCGCAACCCACGAAACCCTGAGGCCGTTGCTATGCTTTGAAAGGTCGGGTCCGCCATGCGGATTCGACGTTCAAGGCGTGCATGGCTCTGGGGATAGCAATAATGAAAAACCCATATGCTCTCGGCTTCTGGTGCGCAATCGTCGCGCTGGTGCTGCTTTCGGCGACTTACTTCTATGGTGTGATGCTGGCGCATTCACTCGACCGGGCGCTGCTGTTTCTCGACAGCGTCAGCGCGCTGATCGGAGTGATGGCGATGGTGGTGGTGGCCTGGGCGTCGCTGCAAACACTGCGGGTCAAGAAAAGACAGCTCGAACAGGGCAAGACCCTGGTGCTGATCTGGGATACCAAAGTGGCGTTGCGCCGGGTTGAAACGGTGTTCGACCGCTACTTCTGGGGCAGTTACTGGCAGCCGGGACGCACCTTTGCCGAAGTCATGGGTGAACTGACCGGCACCCCGCTGGAGAAAAGCCTCGAAGCCCTCAAGCGCCAATGCCGGACCCTTGATCAACAGGTCGCCGGCGAAGGCTGGCACTGGCTGAGCAACGCCCGCGAACTCAGCGACGTGGCCACGGCCATGGCCCGCGAGCGCTATCAGCTGGACGTCTGCGACCCGCGTGCCGACTCGCCCGAAGGCGTGGTGATCAATCGCGACTTCGAGGTGCTGGTCTACACCTGGACTGCCCGTCTGAAGACCTTTGATCATCAGTTGGATGAAATGGAGGTGCAGTATTCCTGAGCCCGGCTGCTATCGCGGTGGGCCGAGCCGCTTCGCGAGCAGGCGCGCGCCCACGGTGAGCACTGCGAACCTTCAGGTCGAGGCCGTTTCAGAATTTTCTTACCCGCTAATCATGGGCCAGCCCACGGCACCAGTGCTAATCTGCACGCCGCTTTCAGCACAGTCGAACCACGGCCTGTCATGGGTTCAGGGAAGACGACTCTACTTTCAATAACGGATATCGATCAGGTCATTCATGAATAAATCAGCAGGCGTGCTTCTTGGAATTGTCGTGGCCATTGGCGCTATCAGCGTCGGCGGTGCCTGGTACACCGGGACCAAGCTCGAGGCGGTGTTGCAGTCGTCGCTTGTCGACGCCAACAACGAGCTGAAAACGGTGATGGTTGGTTCCAACGGCAGCGCGAGCGTGGAGCTGGTGTCGCTGGATCGGAGTCTGTTCAGCAGCACCGCGCACTATCGCCTCAAGGCCCAGGGCGAGATGTTCGGTGACCGCCCGGACGGCATCGAGTTGCTGTTTGTCGACCGTATCGAGCACGGCCCGTTGCCGTTCTCGCGTTTGCTGTCGCTGAAGTGGCTGCCGGTCATGGCCACCAGTCACTATGCGCTGGAGAAGTCCGCGCTGACCGAGAAGTGGTTCGCCGCCACCCAGGGCGAGTCGCCGGCCAAGGGCGTGGTCAACATCGGCTACGACAACTCCACCTTTGGCACGCTTGAGCTGCTGCCCGTCGACACCGTGCTGGACGATGCCTCCACCCTGAAGTTCTCCGGCCTCAACCTTGAGGTCTCGGCCAACGCCAAGGGGCAGAAGGTCAAGGCCAATGGCTACATGGACAGCCTGGTCCTGACCGGGGTTGCGCAAGACCAGACGCCGGTGAAAGTCGAGCTCCATGGCCTGACCATGGCCAGCAATGTCAGCCGGGGCGCCTATGGCTTTTACCTGGGTGACAACCTATTCGAGCTGAGCAGCGCCAAGGCCACCCTGGGTGAAAAGCAGTCGGTACTGGCCCTCAAGAAAATCGAGACCAAAGGCTCCACCAGCGAGTCCGGCACCCTGGCGGCCGGGCGTGTCGACTACTCGGTTGGCGACATCACCCTCAACGACAAGCCCATCGGCTCGGCCAAGATGGCCTGGAGCATGAAGAACTTCGAAGTGCCGTCGGCGCTGTCGCTGATGGAAATCTCCCAGACCCGCCTGCAGCCTTACCAGGAAGCGGCTGCGGCGGCTGCCGAGGCCGGCGAGCCGGTTCCGGACCTGAACCTGAGCGACGCCGAGCTGGCTCAGATCCAGACCGCCCTGGAAGGCATGTTGGCCGCGCAACCGCAAATGGCCCTGGAGAACCTCTCGCTGACCACGCCCAATGGTGAAAGCCGCGCCAGCCTGGTGGTCGATTTGACCAAGCCGTCGAGCTTTGAGCTGCCGACACCGCAACTGCTCCGCCAGATGATCAGCCAACTGGACTTCAGCCTGGTGCTGTCCAAGCCAATGCTCGCCGACTTGTTCAGCGTGCAAGCGCAACTGGAAGGCCAGACCAATGCCAAGGCCATCGGCGAGCAGGCGGCGGATACCAGCGTGATGGTTGCCAGCATGGCGGTCGGCAGCCACTTTGCGAAGCCGGACGGCGACAATGTCGTGATCAAGCTGAACTACGCCAACAACCAGGTGGACCTCAACGGCCAGAAAATGCCGGTGGAGCAGTTTGTGGGCTTTGTGATGCGCGGGTTGGCGAGCCTCGGCGCGCTGTAGTGAACGCGCGGGGTTGACCCCATGGGAGCGATCCCACTGGCCCATTAAAGTGTGGTCAACAGTAAAACCAGACGCCCGGTCTTTCGCATGATGCGATCACCGGGCGTCTTGCATTCTGGCGTCCGGCGCCCGAGGCGCGCTGCACAAGACTTGAAGGGCGAGGCGTTAAGTCCATAGGACAAATCTGAACAATTGTGTGGATTGGGGAGTTCGTCGCTCCTTGCATGAAAGACTGCCCTTGAAAACCGAGCCAGGCTGATGCCAGGCGCTCGTTTTTTAATCAGGCAGGGGAGGAGCAATGACGCTCCGGCTTGCCGTGTAAGGATGCTGACGAATGTCACGTGTTACCCGTCCGTTGTTTCGTGATCGTTTACCGCCGCTGCTGGGCATGGCCTTGTGCAGCCAGTTGCTGTGGCCGAGCCTGGCCGTCGCCGATGCCGCCTATGATCAACTGATCCGCGACGCCCGTGGCGGTGACTACGTGCCGGTGCTGACGCGGTTGCGCGGCGTGCCGAGCCAGCAAGTGACCCCCGGCCAGGTCAGTGATCACCTGCAGATCGCCAGTTGGGCCGGCCTGGATGCCGAAGTGGTGCAGGTCTATGAAACCCAGGGGCGCAACCGCGTGCTGCCGGTCCCGGCCCTGACCGCCACCGCCCGTGCCTATCGCAACCTCCAGCGCTGGGATGCGGCCACCGAGCTGTACCGCAAGGCGCTGGTCGTTGAACCGAATAACGCTGACCTGCAACTGGGCCTGGCGATGACCCAGGCCGACGGCGGCAAGCCTGAAGCCGCGGTCAGTCGCGCCCGGGCCCTGGTTGCGGCCAAGCCGGGTGATCCGGCCCGGCGCATGGCGCTGGCCTATGCCCTGACCCGCTCCGGTGCCACCTTTGATGCGTTGTTCGAGTACGACCAGGCCTTCGTCCGCGCGGGCAGCCAAGCCGAAGTCGCCCGTGAATACGTGTACGCCCTCAAGCGCGCCCGCTTGCCGGAGCCGGCCTTGCGCCTGGCCCGGCAACGCCCGGGGCTGATTGACCCGGGGCAGATGCGTCGGCTTGAGGGCGATGTGGCCGCCGAGCGCGTGCGCATGGCGGAGTTCGCCACCCGCAGCGAAAAAGAGCGCTACGTGATCGCCGATCGGGCCTTGCGTGACTACGACCAGTTGATCGCCACGTGGACGCCGGACGCCTCGGCCCACGACGACGTGATCGTCTGGCGCATCGACCGCATGGGCGCCCTCAAGGCGCGCGCGCGTACTGCCCAGGTCATCGGCGAGTACCAGAAGCTGCTCGCCGACCAGGTCAAGATTCCCACCTACGCCCTGCGTTGGGTGGCTGCCGCCTACCTCGACCAGCGCCAGCCCGAGACCGCCATCGACCTCTATCGCCAGGTCGTGGCCGCCCCGGACGCCGATCCCGCCGACCACGTCGAAGACAGCACGGCGCTGTATTACGCCTTGATGGAAAGCGATCAGCCCCGGGCCGCCCGCGCCGTCGCCGAGGACCTGGCCAAGCAGCAGAATCCACGGGTGAACCTCAAGGGCCTGCCGCTGGGCAATCCCAACGATGCCTGGATGGATGCGCAACAGTTGAAGGCTCAATCCGGGGTCTACAGCGGTGATTTGCCCGGCAGCCAGCAAGGGTTGGAGGCGTTGGTCGAGCAGGCACCGGGCAATCTCGGCCTGCGCCTGGCCGAGGCGGACCTGTACCGGGCCCGCGACTGGCCACGCCGCGCCGAGGGCCAGCTCAAGGAAACCGAAAGCCAGGCCCCGCGCGACATCGGCCTGGAAGTCGCCCAGGGCCATACCGCCCAGGACTTGCAGGAGTGGCGCCAGCTCGATGCGCTGACCGATGACGTCGTCGCCCGCTTGCCCGACAACCGTGCCGTCCAGCGCCTGGCGCGCCAGCGGGCGGTGCATGACATGGCGCAGTTGCGGGTCGAGACCTACGGCGGCAAGAGCTATGGCGGGGGCAGCAACGGTGCCGGCGCGGTCTCCGGCAGCAAGGACTTTGGCATACAGACCACGCTCTACAGCCCGCCGATCGCTGAGGACTGGCGGGTGTTCGGTGGCTACGCCTATGCCACCGGCGACTTCCAGGAAGGCACCGGGCGCGACCGCGTCGAGCGCCTCGGCGTGGAGCGGCGGACCCGCGACATGACCCTGGAAGCGGAGGTCTCCAATCACAACTTTGGCTACGGCAACCAACAGGGGGCGCGCCTGTCGATCGCCCGGGACATCGACGATGCCTGGCAGTACGGCGCCAGTCTCGAGTACCTGTCGGCCAGCACACCGCTGCGGGCCTTGAACAGCGATGTCACGGCCAACGGCGCCAGCGCGTTCCTGCGCTGGCGGGCCAACGAAAGCCGCGAGTGGAAACTGGCGCTGAGCCCTTCGCACTTCAGCGACGGCAACAACCGCCAGGAAGCCTTGCTCACCGGGCGCGAAGGGGTCTACCGCGCGCCGGGGCTGCAGGTCGACCTGGGGCTTGAAGTGGGCGCCAGCCACAACAGCGAAAACGAGGACGTGCCGTACTTCAACCCCAAGGCGGACTTCAGCGTCCTGCCCACGGTCAGCGTCAATCACGTGCTCTACCAGCGCTACGAAACGGTCTGGAGCCAGCAGTTCCAGGCGGGTGCCGGTACGTACAGCCAGCGTGACTACGGGACCGGGGGCGTGGCCTTGTTGAGCTACGGCCAACGCTACAGCTGGAACGACGTGTTCGAGGTCGGCGCGGTGCTGAGCGCGATCAATCGACCCTACGACGGTGATCGAGAAACCGATCTGCGCCTGCTCGTCGACCTTACCTACCGCTTCTAGATGAGTATGAAGATGCCTCTGATTTCCCGTTGCATCCTTGTGTTGGGCCTGCTGCTGACCGGCGCCTGCGCCCAGCAAGCCCCGGACTTTACGCCTCCGGCCCAGCGCCCGATGCCCGCGAGCGAGGCGCCGTGGCCGAACAATCATGTGCTGGGCATTGCCTATCACGATGTCGAGGACCGCGACCCCGATCAGGCGGTGGTGGCCGTACGCACCGAGCGCTTGATCGAGCAACTGGCCTGGCTGCGGGAAAACGGCTACCAGCCGGTCACCATCGACCAGATCATGGCCGCGCGCAAAGGTGGGCCGCCGCTGCCGGCCAAGGCCATCGTGCTGAGTTTTGACGATGGCTATGCCAGCTTCTATACCCGCGTGATGCCGGTGCTGCGGGCCTACCACTGGCCCGCCTTGCTGGCGCCGGTGGGGGCGTGGGTCGACACCCCGGCCAATCAGGCCGTGGACTTCGCCGGAGAGAAGCGTGCGCGTTCGCAGTTCCTGACCTGGCCGCAGATCAGCGAGATCGCCCGGTCCGGCCTGGTGGAAATCGCCGCCCATACCGACGCCAACCACAAAGGCGTCCTGGCCAACCCGCAAGGCAACCTGCAACCGGCTGCCGCGACCCGCCGTTTTGAGCCGAGCACCGGTCGCTACGAGTCCGAAGCCGCGTTCCAGGCCCGCCTGCGCCAGGACGTGGTCACCATCTCCGAGAAAATCCGCCAGGCCACCGGCTACACCCCCCGCGTGTGGGTCTGGCCGTATGGCGCGGCCGACGGCACCGCGTTGCAGGTGATCGGCGCCGAGGGCTACGAGCTGGCCCTGACGCTGGATGACGGCCTGGACACGCTGGACAACCTGATGAGCAGCCCGCGCTTCCTGGTGGCGTCGGACCCGGACGGCGAACACTTCGCCAACAGCATCGTCGGGGCACAGGCCGAAGCGCCGATGCGGGTGGTGCACGTCGACCTCGATAACGTCTACGACCCCGACCCGGCCCAGCAGGAAGTCAACCTGGGCAAGCTGATCCAGCGCATGGCCGACATGGGCGCCAACACCGTGTTCCTGCAAGCCTTCGCCGACCCCAAGGGTGACGGCCTGGTGCGCTCGCTGTACTTCCCCAACCGCCACCTGCCGATGCGCGCCGATCTCTTCGACCGCGTGGCCTGGCAACTGCGCACTCGCGCCCATGTGAAAGTCTTCGCCTGGATGCCGGTGCTGGCCTTTGACCTCGACCCGACGCTGCCCCGGGTCACCCGCTGGGACCCGGCCACCGGCCAGGTCGCGGTCGATCCCACGCAGTACCGGCGCCTGTCGCCGTTCGACCCGAACGTGCGGCGGATCATTGGCGAGCTCTACGAGGACGTGGCGCGCCTGTCCTCGGTGGACGGCATCCTCTATCACGATGACGCGCTGCTGTCGGACTTCGAGGACGCCAGCCCACAGGCCCTGAGCGCCTATGTCGCCAACGGCCTGCCGGGCTCGATGGCCGCGCTGCGCGAGGATCCGGCGGTGATGCAGCGCTGGACGCGCTTCAAGAGCCGCTACCTGATCGACTTCACCCATGAACTGACGGCCAAGGTCCGCGCCATTCGTGGGCCGCAGGTGCTGACGGCGCGCAACCTGTTTGCCGAGCCGATGCTCAACCCCGAGAGCGAAGCGTGGTTTGCGCAGAACCTCGATGACTTCCTCGCGGCCTACGACTGGACCGCACCGATGGCTATGCCGCTGATGGAAGGCCAGTCGCTCAACGCCTCCGGGGCGTGGCTCGAAGACTTGGTGGCGACGCTCAAGTCCCGCCCCGGCGCGTTGCAGCGCACGGTGTTCGAGCTACAGGCCCGGGACTGGACGAAAACCACCGATGGCGACATCGACGGCCAGCGCCTGGCTGACTGGATGGGCCGCCTCAAACGCCAGGGTGCGACCAGCTTCGGCTACTACCCGGACAATTTCCTCGAGAACCAGCCGGACCTGAAAACCGTGCGGCCTGCGCTCTCCAACAAGTGGAATCCATAACATGCTGGACAGACTCCTCGCCCTGCTGGTGCTGGCGATTGTCCTGGGGGTGCCCCTGGGGCTGATCTTCCTGATCACCGGCGAATTCCTGATGGACTTCGTGTTCTTCTACCCGCTGTTCATGTCCGGCCTGTGGATCGCCGGCGGCCTGTACTTCTGGCTGCACTGGGAGCGGCACTGGCCATGGACCCGGGACACGCTGCCCCCGGCCCTGGCCGGCGAGCCGCTGATCTCGATCCTGATCCCTTGCTACAACGAGGGCGACAACGCGGCCGAGACCATTCACGCGGCGCTCGCCCAGCACTACCCGAACATCGAAGTGATCGCGATCAACGACGGCTCCAAGGACAACACCGGCCAGGTGCTCGATGCCCTGGCTGCGACGGACCCGCGCCTGCGGGTGCTGCACCTGGCACAGAACCAGGGCAAGGCCGTCGCCCTGCGCATGGGCGCCATTGCCGCGCGCAGCGAGTACCTGGTGTGCATCGATGGCGATGCCTTGCTGGCGCCGAATACGGCGGCCTACCTGGTGGCGCCGATGCTGGACAACGCCCGGTTGGGCGCGGTCACCGGCAACCCACGGATCCGCACGCGCTCGACGCTGATCGGGCGGGTGCAGGTCGGGGAGTTCTCCTCGATCATCGGGCTGATCAAGCGCACGCAACGGGTGTTCGGCCGGGTGTTTACCGTGTCCGGGGTGATTGTCGCGTTCCGGCGTACCGCGTTGGACCGGGTGGGCTACTGGAGCCCGGACATGATCACCGAAGACATCGACATCAGTTGGAAACTGCAACTGGACCACTGGAGCATCTTCTACGAGCCGCGCGCGCTGTGCTGGATCCTCATGCCTGAAACCCTGGGCGGACTGTGGAAACAGCGTTTGCGCTGGGCCCAGGGCGGCGCCGAGGTGCTGCTCAAGAACATTCGCGGCATCTGGCAGTACCGCCACCGCTATCTCTGGCCACTGCTGTTCGAATACTGCCTGTCCACGGGCTGGGCCTTCACCTTCCTGCTGTCGGTGGTGTTCTGGGCGATGGGCAAGTTCGTCGACATGCCCGCCGCCATCGCGGTGAATCACTTGCTGCCACCGGCCTTCACCGGGCTGTTGCTGGCGATGGTCTGCCTGCTGCAATTCGCGGTCAGCATCCTGATCGACCGCCGCTACGAACGCGGCCTGTGGAAAACCATGTTCTGGGTGGTCTGGTACCCACTGGTGTTCTGGTTCATCAGCTTGCTCACCACCCTGGTCAGCTTTCCCAAAGTGCTGTTTGGCCGACACCAGCAGCGTGCGCGCTGGGTCAGCCCGGACCGCGGCATCAAGCCGCTGAATGAAGATCAAGGGATCGAGCAAGAGGAGCTGCAAAAATGAACATCGTCAGAACCCGACAACGGCCTTTGCTGGTGCTGGTCGACGCCTTTTTCACCGTGCTGGCCTGGGTCGGCTTGCTGTACCTGTTGGTGCGCGGGATCTGGCCATTGATCGAGCCCAACGGCTACTTCAAGGTTGAATCGAGCATGCTCGATGCCCTCGGCACCCTGCATGTCTACCTGTGGGTGGCGCTGCTCAACGCGGTGATCCTGATCGCCTGGGCACGTTATCAGCACCGCAAGAGCAAACGTTATGCCCGGCGCCGCTTGCCCGCCCCGGTGGTCGACGACGAAGGCTTGAGCAAGAGCTTCAAGCTCACCGGCGACAGCCTGGCGCGCCTGCGCCAACTGGGGACCATGGTGATCTACAACAACGAGGCGGGTGATGTCAGCCAGGTGATCACCGGGTTCTTGCGCATTGCCCCGCCGGCCTGCCAGCCGTTGCAACCGACGGTGTCTATGGTGGGCTAGAAGCTCATGGTGTTGGCGGCGGTTGAGGCGCAGTCTGGCGCACGAGTGCGCAGGAAATTGGCATCGAAGGTGGAAAGCGCGCACTATCGAGGCAATTCCTGGCGTGTTGGAGGCCAGCTGTGACACAACGTATCGACCGCATCGCCCAGCTACTCAATTGCCCGCTCAAGGGTGAAGACATGCGCCGGGCGATCACTGAAGCGCGCAAGGATTTTCTTCTGGATGACGATGAAGAAGATGACGACGAGGATCTTGAACACGACGATGCGCAAGACCCATCGTCGCCCGCATGACCCTACCACCAGCTACTGCGATTGTCCTCTAGCTCAGCCTGGCATTGCCGGTACTGCCAGCCAAAGTCCTTGGCCTGTTGCTCGACCTTGCGCGCCACCTGCATCAGCCACGGCTTTTGCAGGTAGCTCTGGCGGCTGAATCCTCCGCGCCCTTCGTGGTAGGCCAGGTACTGGTTGTAGGTGTCCCACTTGGAAATCCCCAGTTGGCGCTGGGTGCCGGCGGCGTACCAGCCGACGAACATGATCGCGTCGTCGAAGTTGTCCCGCGAGCCGCCATTGCCGGTAGCACGCTTGTATTCGCCCCACACCGGGTCCTGCGCCTGGGCGTAGCCATACGCCGAACTGACCCGGCCCCAGGGGATCACCCACAAAAAGTAATAGCGTGGCGGCAGGGCGTCGTGCACGAAGCTGCTCTCCTGCTTGATGATCGCCATCGCCACGTGGGGCGGCAGGCCCCAGGCTTGCTCCATCTTCTGGGAGTCCTTGTACCAGTCGGGGTACTGGCGGTAGATGTTGCACAGGTTGCTCTGGTCCTTGGGCGGTACGGTTGAACAGCCGGCCAGCAGGGCCAGGGCGAGGAGTACCAGTAAAAAACGTCCGTGCAAAATTCACTCACTTGGCCGGCGGCCAATCGTTAGGGGTTGAAAGGGGCAGGGGCACCGCGTGCCGCTGGGCGATCAAAAAAATGCCCCGCATCGTTGGATGCGGGGCATTCTCTTAAACCACGGCGCAGATTGCCAAGCTTTCACGCCGTCGTGGCTTACTCGTTGCTCTCCACGGGCAGCGGTGCCGGTGCGGTGGCGACCCGGCGCGGGTCGAGGAAGCGGACGCGTAGCCATTGGGTCATCGGCAACTCCACCAGGCGGTACATGCCGATGGCCACCGCGTAGCACAGGCCGATGGTCAGCGGCGTCATCAGGTAGGCGAGGATGCCCGGCGCATCGAAGACGTGGAACACCTTGTTGAACACCTTCATCACATAGGGGTGGAACAGGTACAGGGAGTAGCTGGCGTCGCCGATCAGCACCACGCCCCTGGGCAGGGTTACGCCCGAGAGTCCGTGGACGATGGCCAGGAACCCGAGCATCGCCGGAATGCCCCAGACGCCCGCGCGCCCCAGTAGCGGCTCAAGGCCGGCGCTGAACGGCATGGTGGCGAGACAAGCGATACCGATCACCACCAGGAATGTACGTATCCCGCGCGAGGGGTCGGCGGCGCGCCAGGCCCGGGTGCGCGAATACACCGCGTAGCAGCCCATCCCCAGGACGAACTCGGCGAGAATCTGCGAGGTGTAGAAGGCCGGGATCACCGCCTCGAACGTCACGACCTGGCCCACCACCACCAACGTCATAATCACCGCCGAGCAGATCAGCAGGCGGTGTCGGTGACTGATGGCCATGGCGAGGGCGAACAGCAGGTAGAAGAACATCTCGAAGTTCAGGGTCCAGCCCAGGAACAGCAGCGGCTGGACGTACTCGCCCTTCTGGTAGGGAATGAACAGCAGCGACTTGATCAGGCCGGTGAGATCGGCCGTGGTGTTGTCCAGCAGGTTCGGCAGCAGCAAGGCGACACAGAACACGCCCACGGTGCCGAGCCAGTACAGCGGCACCACGCGAATCACCCGCTTGGCGAAAAAGTGCCGGCCCGACTTGGCAGTGACCAGGGCCATGATGAATCCGCTGATCACAAAGAAGATATCCACACCCCAGGAGCCATTACGGAACAGCGGGATATGGAAGATCACCACGGCCGTCGCGGCGATGGCGCGCAGGAACTGGACGCTGTCCAGCCGGTCATCTGAAACCTCGGTGACGAAAGACATGCAGGACCCCCTTGAGCCGGCCCGGCTCAAGCAAAGCGACACTGCCCGTGGTGTCGCATTCAAGGGAGTACCTCGGTACGGCCATGCTCCCTGACAAGTGTTGAGTAAAGCAGATCCTGCGGGGCCTGGCTCACCGGCTATGTTCGGTCAAACCGGGCACCGGCATTTTCCAGCGCCCACAAAAAAGCCCCAGTCCCTGCGGACTGAGGCTTTGTCGTATTGCGTATGGTGCACCAGGCGGGATTCGAACCCACGACCCCTGCCTTCGGAGGGCAGTACTCTATCCAGCTGAGCTACTGGTGCAAGCGGGCGCCATGATACTCATATGCACTGCGGGCGTCCATGCTGCTGAATCGCCTCATGTTTTGCAGTGACTGTCGGGGTGTTCGGGGCGTTGATCAGAAAAAATCAGCAAACACGGGCTTTTCGTTCTTTTTTTCGAACAGGCTATTGTCCTTTACCCCCTTTGAACCTAGGATTCGTTTGAGATTTCAAACGCTCTTGTCTGGGTGCTGAACCGCACGAGTTCAATCAGTGCGCTATTTATGTGCTTCAGCCCAGTGAATGATTTCCCTGACGGCAGCCTATAGGGCGCCTTTCTACAATCATAATTCGCTCCGCTTCGTGCGGTGCTGTTAAGGAAAGCCGACATGCAGCTTAAAGACACCCAATTGTTCCGCCAGCAAGCCTACATCGATGGCGCTTGGGTTGATGCGGACAATGGTCAGACGATCAAGGTCAACAACCCGGCAACGGGCGAAATCCTGGGTACCGTGCCGAAAATGGGCGCTGCCGAAACCCGCCGTGCAATCGAAGCCGCTGACAAAGCGCTGCCGGCCTGGCGTGCACTGACCGCCAAGGACCGTGCGAACAAGCTGCGTCGCTGGTTCGAGCTGATCATCGAGAACCAGGAAGACCTGGCCCGCCTGATGACGCTGGAACAAGGCAAGCCGCTGGCCGAAGCCAAGGGCGAAATCGTTTACGCCGCTTCCTTTATCGAGTGGTTCGCCGAAGAGGCCAAGCGCGTCTACGGTGACGTGATCCCGGGCCACCAGCCAGACAAGCGCCTGATCGTGATCAAGCAGCCGATTGGCGTGACCGCGGCTATCACCCCGTGGAACTTCCCGGCCGCGATGATCACCCGTAAAGCCGGCCCAGCCCTGGCTGCCGGTTGCACCATGGTCCTCAAGCCGGCTTCGCAAACTCCGTTCTCCGCGTTCGCCCTGGCTGAGCTGGCCCAGCGTGCCGGCATTCCTGCTGGTGTGTTCAGCGTGGTGTCCGGCAGCGCCGGCGACATCGGCAGCGAGCTGACCAGCAACCCGATCGTGCGCAAGCTGTCGTTCACCGGCTCGACCGAAATCGGTCGCCAGTTGATGGCCGAATGCGCCAAGGACATCAAGAAAGTGTCCCTGGAACTGGGCGGTAACGCACCGTTCATCGTGTTCGACGACGCTGACCTGGATAAGGCCGTCGAAGGCGCGATCATCTCCAAGTACCGCAACAACGGCCAGACCTGCGTCTGCGCCAACCGCCTGTACATCCAGGACTCGGTCTACGACGCGTTCGCCGAAAAACTCGCGGCGGCGGTGGCCAAGCTCAAAATCGGCAACGGTCTGGACGAAGGCACTACCACCGGTCCGCTGATCGACGGCAAAGCTGTGGCCAAGGTCCAGGAACACATTGCCGATGCCCTGAGCAAAGGCGCGACCCTGCTGGCCGGTGGCAAGGTCATGGAAGGCAACTTCTTTGAACCGACCATCCTGACCAACGTGCCGAAAAACGCGGCAGTGGCCAAGGAAGAAACCTTCGGCCCATTGGCGCCGCTGTTCCGCTTCAAAGACGAAGCCGAAGTGATCGCGATGTCCAACGACACCGAGTTCGGCCTGGCCTCGTACTTCTATGCCCGTGACCTGGGCCGTGTGTTCCGTGTGGCCGAAGCCCTGGAATACGGTATGGTCGGCGTCAACACCGGGTTGATCTCCAACGAAGTCGCGCCGTTCGGCGGCATCAAGGCCTCGGGCCTGGGCCGTGAAGGCTCCAAGTACGGCATCGAAGATTACCTGGAAATCAAATACCTCTGCCTGGGCATCTAAGTCCGGCAAGGCATTGCTTCAAACGCAAAGGGCACGAGAGCGCTGACCCTTTGCGTGTTTCAACAGATTGTTATCTGTGGCTGGGAAAGCTGTGGCAGTCGATCATCGTATGCTGTCGTAGTTGCCTCCCCGCCGCCTAATCCTTGAACCACGCCGCCCGATGAGCGGCGACAGAGGACACTATGAGCAAGACTAACGCTTCTTTGATGAAACGCCGCGAAGCCGCTGTACCACGCGGTGTTGGCCAGATTCACCCGATCTTCGCCGAGTCCGCGAAGAACTCCACCGTGACCGACGTTGAAGGTCGCGAGTTCATCGACTTCGCCGGCGGTATCGCCGTGCTGAACACCGGTCACCTGCACCCGAAAATCATCGCGGCCGTGACCGAGCAGTTGAACAAGCTGACGCACACCTGCTTCCAGGTACTGGCCTACGAACCGTACGTTGAACTGTGCGAAAAAGTGAACGCCAAGGTGCCTGGCGACTTCGCCAAGAAAACCCTGCTGGTCACCACCGGTTCCGAAGCCGTTGAAAACGCCGTGAAGATCGCCCGTGCCGCCACTGGCCGCGCTGGCGTGATCGCCTTCACCGGCGCTTACCACGGTCGCACCATGATGACCCTGGGCCTGACCGGTAAAGTCGTGCCTTACTCGGCCGGCATGGGCCTGATGCCAGGCGGCATCTTCCGCGCGCTGTACCCGAACGAGCTGCACGGTGTGAGCGTCGACGATTCGATCGCCAGCATCGAGCGCATCTTCAAGAATGACGCCGAGCCGCGTGACATCGCCGCGATCATCATCGAGCCGGTCCAGGGCGAAGGCGGTTTCTACGTCGCGCCTAAAGAGTTCATGAAGCGCCTGCGTGCCCTGTGCGACCAGCACGGCATCCTGCTGATCGCCGACGAAGTACAAACCGGCGCTGGCCGTACCGGCACCTTCTTCGCCATGGAACAGATGGGCGTTTCTGCCGACCTGACCACCTTCGCCAAATCCATCGCAGGCGGTTTCCCGCTGGCCGGTGTGTGCGGCAAGGCCGAGTATATGGACGCTATCGCGCCAGGCGGCCTGGGCGGCACCTACGCCGGTAGCCCGATCGCTTGCGCCGCGGCCCTGGCCGTGATGGAAGTGTTCGAAGAAGAGCACCTGCTGGACCGCTGCAAGGCTGTCGGCGAGCGTCTGGTCACTGGCCTCAAGGCGATCCAGGCCAAGTACCCGGTGATCGGCGACGTCCGTGCCCTGGGCGCAATGATCGCGATCGAGCTGTTCGACAACGGCGACACCCACAAGCCGAACGCGGCCGCTGTGGCAGCCGTTGTGGCCAAGGCGCGTGACAAGGGCCTGATCCTGCTGTCCTGCGGCACCTACGGCAACGTTCTGCGCGTCCTGGTACCGCTGACCTCGCCGGACGAGCAACTGGACAAGGGCCTGGCGATCATCGAAGAGTGCTTCTCGGAACTCTGATTGCCCGGTGTGACCTGATCCACAAAAAACCCGCTTCGGCGGGTTTTTTTGGGCCCTTGAAACACATCGACGGGTTTTCGCCTGTATCGACTGGCCATCATTGTCTAAGGTGCAAGCATTGCCTCGGAGTGTACTGATGACCGCTGTTGAATTACCTGCCGTACCGCGAGTGCTGATCGCCGAGGCCGACCCCTGGTCCCGCGACCTGCTCAAGCAGGTGCTGTTGACCGTGCGCTGCGACGCCCGGCTGGACCTGTGCGCCGACGGCCAGCATGCCTTGCAGCTGTTGAGTGAACACCCCTATGACCTGGTGATTGCCGATTGGGAGTTGCCCGGTATCGATGGCCTGAGCCTGTTGCGTAGCGTGCGCCAGCGCCGGCGCAACCCGGTGCTGCCGTTCATCCTGATGAGCAACCGCAATGACAGCGCCAGCGTGCGCGAGGCGGTGCCGCTGGCGCCCACGGCCTACCTGACCAAGCCGCTGAACATGGATGGCCTGACCCAGCGCCTGCAAGACTTGCTGCTCAATGCCGGCCAGACCATCGCCTGCGAGGTGCCGACCCTGGTGCCGGACATGACCTTGGCGACGTTTCTCGAAAGTCGTCGGGAGCTGGCTGACGGTGCTCCGCTGCTCGCCGACGTGCAGCAAGCGGTCAAACGCAGCCTCAATCCCAATGGCCTGGACCTCAAGCGCCTGGAAGACGAAGTGCGCACGGATCCGCAGATCACCGCCGTGCTGATCGCCGCGGCCAACAGCGCGGCGCACCATCATGGCGCTTCGGTGCAGACCCTGACGCAGGCCCTGCAACGCCTGGGCACCGGACAGAGCATGAACCTGATCCTGGGCCTGGCCCTCAAGCGTTGCGCGAAGCTGAATGACCCGTGCCTGGCGGACTACGCCGAGCGCTACTGGGGCTTGTCACTGCATACCGCCGAGTACGCGCGCACGTTGGCGCGTCTGCTCGACCTGGATCATGAGCGCTGCTACTGCGCCGGCATGCTTCATTGCCTGGGGGACCTGGCGCTGCTGCGTTGCCTGCAGGAGTGGAAGCAGGCCGGTGGTGAGCTGGAAGAGCGGGAGGAAGTGGGCGAGGCACTGGCCCGGTTCGGCGCGGCCTACGGTTCGGCATTGCGCACCCGCTGGCGGCTGCCGTTGGAGCTGCGGGAGCTGATTGCGGCGGTCTATCACCTCGGAGGTGGGGTTTACTCCCGTGAGGCGCTGGTGATGAACATGGCCGCGCAACTGGCGCGCCTGACCGAGCATGAGGGCGTTGAAGAGCTGGCCAAGAGCCGAACGGCGCGCCTGCTCAAGATCGGCCTGCCGGAGTTGATACGGCTGCGCAAGGCCTGAGCCCGAGCTTGAACACACCTTATGTGTCCAGCCTGATTCCCTGTAGGCGCGAGGCTTGCCCTAATGCCAGTCAGTTAAGGCGCCAAACCTGTGGGAGCGAGCCTGCTCGCGAAGACGGCAACACAGCCAACATCTCCGTTGACTGACCTACTGCTATCGCGAGCAGGCTCGCTCCCACGTGGGTTTCGCTTAACTGACTGGCATTAAGGCTTGCCCGCGAAGATGGCCGTTCAGTCGATGAAGCGGTTGGCTGTGTGGGCCCCTTCGCGGGCAAGCCTCGCTCCTACAGTCGACATTCAAACAGCCGGTGGCGAGCAAGCTCGCTCGCCACCGGCTGTTTCGTCACTATCGTGTGGCCCTTAAGTGAGCAGTATTGCGCTCCCACATCAGGGTTTCATGTCTGGCGTTACGCCGGACGCAGCGAGTAGGTCTTCAACTGGTGGGCGAAGTCGCGCAGCGATTGAATCCCGCTGGCTTCGGCTTCATGCACCCAGTCCTTGATCGCTGCCAGCATGTCGTGACCGTTGGTGCTGGTCTTGAGCCAGATCTGCTGCAGGGCCAGGCGTTTCTCGTAGATGACCTTCAGCGCCTGGCTGTGTTCGAGCATGGTCTGGATGCGCACGTGGTGCTTGTCATCCAGCAGGCTGGTTTCCCGCGAGAGCAGGCGCTTGGCACGATGGAATTGGTGGCGCACCGAGTGGTCGACCCGCTCCAGCTCCTGCTTGACCAGCGGGCCGATCACCAGCTTGCGGTACTGGGCCATGATCTGGAAGCGGTTGTTGAGGATCGCCATCGCGGTGTCCATGTCCAGGCTGCCCTTGCCTTCGACCCGGTGGGCGATAGGCGCGACACGCTGGACCTTGGCCAGGCGCAGGGAGCTGAAGACCTGGATCCAGGCCCAGCCGAGGTCGAACTCCCACTTTTTCACCGAGAGCTTGGCCGAGTTGGGGTAGGTGTGGTGGTTGTTGTGCAGTTCTTCGCCGCCAATCAGGATGCCCCACGGCACCAGGTTGGTCGCCGCGTCGCGGCATTCGAAGTTGCGATAGCCGACGGCGTGGCCCAGGCCATTGATCACGCCAGCGGCCCAGAACGGGATCCACATCATCTGGATCGCCCAGATGGTGATGCCGATGGTGCCGAACAGCAGCACGTCGATCACGCCCATGATCGCCACGCCCAGCAGCGGGTAGCGGCTGTACAGATTGCGTTCGATCCAGTCTTCGGGGCAGTTCTTGCCGTAGATGCGCAGGGTCTCGGGATTCTCGGCCTCGCTGCGATACAGCTCCGCACCTTTGCGTAATACCGTGGACAGCCCTTTAATCACAGGACTGTGAGGGTCGTCGACGGTTTCGCACTTGGCGTGGTGCTTGCGGTGGATGGCGGTCCACTCGCGGGTGTTCTGGGCCGTGGTCAGCCACAGCCAGAAGCGGAAAAAGTGTTTCAGGCCGGCATTCAGCTCAAGGGAGCGGTGGGCCGAATAACGATGCAGATAAACCGTGACACCCACGATGGTGATGTGGGTCATTAGCAGGGTGACTGCCACCAGTTGCCAGGCCGACAAGCCGAGTAAACCTTCGTACCACATAGCCTGTAGGGCCCTCGATAAAGAAAAAATAGCTGGCGCATTATCACTCAGGTCACAGATAAAACCAGTCGCCCTTTCAGATAAGAGTGGCGATATGTGTCTTTACATTATAATCCTAAGCTTTTCAGGGACATGGACTGCCGAATGGCTGCCTCTTACCGCGATGCTTTACGTGTAGCGCTGCTTTATCTGGTGCTTTTCATCGCCTGGCTGGGACTTACTGGTTATTTACTGAACAGTTTTTTCGATAAAACGACGGAACTACTGCGCTGGCAACTGATCAGCGGCTATGCCTGGGGGCTGCTCAGTGCCGGGTTGATCGTGGTGGCCCGTCGCCGGTTGCCGGGTTTGCTGGGGATTGGCGGCAAGTCCCTTCGCCGCGAGGCCTACCGGGCACAATTACGCCAGGCGCAGGCGGTGTTCGATTGCACGCACGAAGGGGTGTTGGTGACCGATCGCCGCGGGCTGATCGTGCACGTCAATCGCGCGTTCATGGAGATCACCGGCTACGCGGCTGAAGAGGTGCTGGGCCAGCGCCCCAGTCTGTTCAAGTCAGGCCAGCACGCGCCCGACTTCTATCGGGAGATGTTTCAAACCCTGGACCGCTCGGGCGATTGGAGCGGCGAGATCTGGAACCGACGCAAAAGCGGTGAGATCTATCCGCAATGGCAGACCATCCGCGCGATTCGCGACGACGGCGGTCACCTGACCCACTATGTGGCGGTGTTTTCCGATATCAGCGCGATCAAGGACTCCGAGCACGAACTTAAGCACCTGGCCCACCACGACCCATTGACCGACTTGCCCAACCGCTTGTTGTTCAGCGACCGGGTCGAGCAGGCGTTGGCCTCGGCCCAGGCACACAAGTGCGGTTGTGCGTTGCTGATGATCGACCTGGACCATTTCAAGATGATCAACGACAGCCTGGGGCACAACGTCGGTGATCAGTTGCTCAAGGCCGTGGCAGAGCGACTGCAGGGGATGCTCGGTCCCGGGATTACCCTGGCGCGCTTTGGCGGTGATGAGTTTGTGGTGCTGATCGAACGTTGCCCGCAGCCGGCACAAGCCGCCGCGCTGGCGCAACAGATCATCAGCGGCCTGAAAGAGGCGTATCCAATCGATGTCCATCAATTGTTCATCAACGCCAGTGTCGGCATCAGTTTGTTCCCCAGTGATGCGCTCACTGACGAGCAACTGCTGCGCAATGCCGACTCGGCGCTGTTCAAGGCCAAGAGTTCGGGACGCGACAGCTATGCTCTGTACACCGAAGAGCTGACGGCCCATGCGCAGCAGCGGGTCGAAATCACCTTTGAACTGCGCCGCGCCCTCGACGAGCAGGAGCTGCGGGTCTATTACCAGCCGGTCCACGACCTCAAGACCCGCCGCCTGGTTGGTGTTGAGGCCTTGGTGCGCTGGCAGCATCCGCAGCGAGGGTTGGTGCCGCCGGGCGACTTTATTCCGATTGCCGAGCGCACCGGGCTGATCACTGAAATCGATGGGTGGGTGATGCGCCAGGCTTGTGAACAGATGTGCGCCTGGCAGCGGGCCGGGGTGGCCTTGTCGTTCATGGCGGTGAACGTCTCGGCACGCTTGTTTGCCCGGCGAGAGCTGTATGAGCAGGTCGCCTGTGTGCTGCACGACACCGGGCTCGATCCTGCCTACCTTGAGCTGGAGGTGATTGAAAGCACGGTGATGGGCGATCCGGAAGTCGCCCTGGAGCAAATGCACCGCTTGCGCGAGCTGGGGGTGCGGTTGGCCATCGATGATTTCGGCACCGGCTACTCGTCGTTGCTGCGGCTCAAGCGCCTGCCAGTGCAGAAACTCAAGATCGACCAGGGCTTTGTCGCGGGCCTGCCTGGGGATGACGATGACGCGGCGATCGTCCGGGCGATCATCGCGCTGGCGCAAAGCATGGGCATGCAGGTTCACGCCGAAGGCATCGAGCAGGTCGAGCAAGCGGTCTTCCTGCTGGAACACGCCTGCGACCTGGGTCAGGGCTACTGGTTCGGCCGCCCGGTGCCGGCGGAACACATCGACTGGGCGCGGGCGCCGGCGATTGCCGTGGGTCAGTAGCGCATAGCCGCTGTGGGAGCGAGCCTGCTCGCGATAAGGGTAGGTCAGTCAACATTGATGTTGACGTCGCTGCCGTCTTCGCGAGCAGGCTCGCTCCCACGGAAGAGCTGCACCGGCGAAAACTTCTTTTCAGTTATATAAACATTCTTAAATAGTCTTTTTAAGAATATCTCCGCGTCTCTAGTATTGCTCCTACGCCACACGCAGTGCCGCCACTGCCGGGGCGCACCTCATTTCAGGAGCAGCAACATGAGCGCATCTCTACGTAGCGTCGATGGCCAGGACGAAGCAACCATCCTGCGTGAAATCCAAAGTGCCCTGCGTGACCTGCGCTTTGGCGCGGTAGAGATCACCGTGCACAACGCCCAGGTGGTGCAGATCGAGCGCAAGGAAAAATTCCGCTTGCAGAGCCCTGCTCACAAGCCGAGCTGAAGTCGACACCGGCGCCAACCCGATTCCAGAAATCCATAAGAACAGCCAAAATTTCAGGAGCTTCACCATGCCGTCTATTCGCCGTTACGCTTTGGCCGCCCTGGCCAGCGCCGTTTTTGCCGGTTCCGCGGTTGCCAAGGACTATGAGCTGCTCAACGTGTCGTACGACCCGACCCGTGAGCTGTACCAGGACTACAACGCGGAATTCATCAGCTACTGGAAGACAGAGCACGCCGGCGACACGGTGAAGATCCAGCAGTCCCATGGTGGCTCGGGCAAGCAAGGGCGCGCCGTGATCGATGGCCTGCGGGCCGACGTGGTGACCCTGGCCCTGGCCGGTGATATCGATGAAATCGCCAAGCTGGGCAAGACCCTGCCGGTGGACTGGCAGAAACGTCTGCCGGATGCGAGCACCCCGTACACCTCGACCATCGTGTTCCTGGTGCGCAAGGGCAACCCTAAAGGCATCAAGGACTGGGGCGACCTGGTCAAGAACGACGTGTCGGTGATCACGCCGAACCCGAAAACCTCGGGCGGTGCGCGCTGGAACTTCCTCGCGGCCTGGGCCTATGGCCTCAAAGCCAACGGCGGTGACGAAGCCAAGGCCAAGCAGTACGTACAAACCCTGTTCAAGCACGTGCCGATCCTGGACACCGGCGCCCGCGGCTCGACCATTACCTTCGTCAACAACGGTCAGGGCGACGTGTTGCTGGCCTGGGAAAACGAAGCGTTCCTGGCCCTGAAAGAAGAGGGCGGCGCCGAGAAGTTCGACATCGTCGTGCCTTCGCTGTCGATCCTCGCCGAGCCACCGGTGGCCGTGGTCGACAAGAATGCCGAGAAGAAGGGCAACGAGCAGATCGCCGAGGCCTACCTCAATCACCTGTACAGCCCGGCCGGCCAGGAGATTGCGGCGAAAAACTTCTACCGCCCGCGTGACAAGGAGGTGGCGGCCAAGTACGCCAAGCAGTTCCCGACCCTGGAGCTGGTGACCATCGACAAGGACTTTGGCGGCTGGAAAACCGCGCAGCCGAAGTTCTTCAACGATGGTGGTGTGTTCGACCAGATCTATCAGGCGCAGTAATCTGATCCAAGCCACGCCGCGTGCCTGATGCCGGGCTCGTAACATGTGGGAGCGGGCTTGCTCGCGAAGGCGTCGTGTCAGTCAACTGGGATGTTGAGTGTGCCGGCCACTTCGCGAGCAAGCCCGCTCCCACATGAATGCGTTTAGCTGAATGTTCTCTTTGACCAAGGACTTTTATGTCTCGTCGTATCTCCCCTGTCATACCCGGCTTCGGGCTGACGCTGGGCTACACCTTGGTGTACCTCAGCTTGATTGTGCTCATACCCCTGGCGGCGATGTTCGTGCACGCCTCCCAACTCACCTGGGATCAGTTCTGGGCAATCATCTCGGCCCCACGGGTGTGGGCCGCGTTGAAGCTCAGTTTTGGTACCGCGCTGTTCGCGGCGATTATCAACGGCATCATCGGTACGCTCCTGGCGTGGGTATTAGTGCGCTATACCTTCCCTGGACGCAAAGTGATCGACGCGATGATCGACCTGCCGTTCGCATTGCCCACGGCCGTGGCCGGTATCGCGCTGACAGCGCTGTACGCGCCCACCGGCTTGGTGGGTCAGTTTGCAACGGACCTGGGTTTCAAGATCGCCTACACCCCCCTGGGCATCACCCTCGCCCTGACTTTTGTGACACTTCCATTCGTGGTACGTACAGTACAGCCAGTATTGGCCGATATCCCGCGTGAGGTGGAAGAGGCCGCTGCCTGCCTGGGGGCCAAGCCGCTGCAAGTGTTCCGCCACATCCTGGTGCCGGCCTTGCTGCCCGCCTGGCTGACGGGGTTTGCCCTGGCGTTTGCCCGCGGGGTCGGTGAGTACGGCTCGGTGATTTTCATTGCCGGCAACATGCCGATGAAGACCGAAATCCTGCCGCTGCTGATCATGGTCAAGCTCGACCAGTACGATTACACCGGTGCTACTTCCATTGGCGTGTTGATGCTGGTGGTTTCCTTTGTCCTGTTGCTGCTGATCAACTTGTTGCAGCGGCGCATCGAAACCCCATAAGGAGGCGCGAACATGTCCCAATCGTCTATTAGCGCCGCGTCGTCGGCCAACGCGGCTCGCCGTGGCAGCGCCGTTTCGCGCCGTGTCCTGATCGGCCTCGGCTGGCTGATCTTTGCGCTGTTCCTGTTGTTGCCACTGTTCATCGTGGTCTCCCAGGGATTGAAGCTCGGCCTCGGTGCATTCTTCGCCGCGATCTTCGAACCCGATGCGCTGTCGGCCCTCAAGCTCACGGTGATCGCCGTGTTGATCTCGGTGCCGTTGAACCTGGTGTTCGGCGTCAGCGCCGCCTGGTGCGTGAGCAAGTACTCGTTTCGTGGCAAGAGCATGCTGGTGACCCTGATCGACTTGCCGTTCTCGGTGTCGCCGGTGATCGCGGGCCTGGTCTACGTGTTGATGTTCGGCGCCCAGGGCCTTTTCGGCCCGTGGTTGCAGGATCACGACATTCAGATCGTCTTCGCCTTGCCGGGTATCGTGCTGGCGACGATTTTTGTCACCGTGCCGTTCGTGGCCCGCGAGCTGATCCCGCTGATGCAGGAGCAGGGCACGCAAGAGGAAGAGGCCGCGCGTCTGCTGGGCGCCAACGGCTGGCAAATGTTCTGGCACGTGACCGTCCCCAACATCAAATGGGGCCTGATCTACGGCGTGGTGCTGTGTACCGCGCGGGCGATGGGCGAGTTCGGTGCGGTGTCGGTGGTCTCCGGGCACATTCGCGGGGTGACCAACACCTTGCCGCTGCACGTCGAGATCCTCTACAACGAATACAACCACGTGGCCGCGTTCGCTGTGGCGAGCCTGTTGCTGATCCTGGCGCTCTTCATCCTGCTGCTCAAGCAGTGGAGCGAATCCCGTATTAACCGCCTGCGCGCCAGCGCCGCGGAGGAATAACTCATGTCGATCGAAGTGCGTAACGTCAGCAAGAATTTCAATGCGTTCAAGGCGCTGGACAACATCAGCCTGGACATCCAGAGCGGCGAGCTGGTGGCCTTGCTCGGCCCGTCCGGCTGCGGCAAGACCACCCTGTTGCGGATCATCGCCGGGCTGGAAACCCCGGACCAGGGCAGCATCGTGTTCCACGGTGAGGACGTGTCCGGGCACGACGTGCGTGATCGCAACGTCGGGTTTGTGTTCCAGCACTATGCGTTGTTCCGCCACATGACGGTGTTCGACAACGTCGCGTTCGGCCTGCGCATGAAGCCCAAGAACCAGCGCCCGAGCGAAAGCCAGATTGCGGTGAAAGTCCACGAGTTGCTCAACATGGTGCAACTGGACTGGCTGTCGGACCGCTACCCCGAACAACTCTCCGGCGGCCAGCGCCAACGGATCGCCCTGGCCCGCGCCCTGGCGGTAGAGCCCAAGGTGCTGTTGCTCGACGAACCGTTTGGTGCGCTGGATGCCAAGGTCCGTAAAGAGCTGCGTCGCTGGTTGGCGCGCCTGCACGAAGACATCAACCTGACGTCGGTGTTCGTGACCCACGACCAGGAAGAAGCCATGGAAGTGGCGGATCGCATCGTGGTGATGAACAAGGGCGTGATCGAGCAGATCGGCTCGCCGGGCGATGTCTACGAAAACCCGGCCAGCGACTTCGTGTACCACTTCCTCGGTGACTCGAACCGCTTGCACCTGGGCGAAGACAAGCACGTGTTGTTCCGTCCCCATGAAGTGTCGCTGTCGCGCCATGAGCTGGAAGACCACCACCCTGCCGAGGTGCGCGACATCCGCCCACTGGGCGCGACCACGCGGGTGACGCTGAAGGTGGAGGGTCAGAGTGAGTTGATCGAGGCCGAAGTGGTCAAGGACCACGACAGCCTGACCGGCCTGGCCAAGGGCGAGACGCTGTTCTTCAAGCCCAAGGTCTGGCAGAAGATCGCCAACCTCTAACCCGCCGCAATCCCTGTGGGAGCGAGCCTGCTCGCGAAAGCAGTGTGCCAGTCAACGGTGATGTTGGCAGTGCCGGCCTCATCGCCGGCAAGCCGGTCTCGTTCCCACGTTGGATTGCTGTGGTTCAGTTGAACCCATCCTGCAACACCAACACACACCCCAACCCCATCAGGATCGAGCCGCTTAAACGCGGCACGAAGCGCTTGAACCTGGGCGATGACAACGGGCCGAGCAACACCGACGCGCCCAGCACCGCCGCCACATCGGCAAACGAAAACACCAGGTTGACGAAGCTCCCCAGCACCAGGAACTGCAACCAGACCGGGGCCGAGGCGGTGACGTCGACGAACTGCGGCAGAAAGGTCAGGAAGAACAGCGCGGTCTTCGGGTTGAGGACCTCCACCACCACACTGTCGCGCAGCACGCCGGGCTTGTGCTCGGGGTCTGCATCGGCGGCATGCCGGCTCTTGACGATCATCGATCCGCCCAGCCAGATCAGGTAGCCGGCACCGGCCAGGCGGATGACGTCGAATGCCATGGGCGCGGCATGCAGCAATGCCGACAAACCGAACGTCGCGGCGGCGATGTGGGCGTAGCAGCCCAGGTGAATACCCAGTGCCGCCTTGAGCCCGGCGCGCCGGCCGTGGGCCAGGGTCTGGCTGGTCATGTAGAGAATCGCCGGGCCCGGCATGCAGGCGAAGGCCAGTGTGGCGGTGGCGAAGGGGATCCAGAGTTGCAGTGACATGAGGGTGTTCTTCCAGTGGCTGTGTGCCCGTGGGCAAGTTCTGGAGAACGCTGGAACAGAGGAACAGCAGGTCTTGCGTGCAGCGAAATACCAGAGCCGCAAGGTTAGGGACCGGCCAGGCGCGTAGAAATACGACAGGTGTCGTATTTTGTCAGATCAGTTGGGGGGTGATGCTGGATGCGTTCGATCTCAGCCTTGGCACACAACCTTGTGGGAGCAACTGTCTTAGCCATGCCGCTCGTCACCGCCATCGCGAGCAGGAATCTGGGTTGAGCCTCGCTCCTACAAGGAATTGAACTGCTCCCGGATGTGTGTTCGCCGTGGACCATTGTGGGAGCGGGCTTGCTCGCGAAGGCTGCGGCACATTCAACATCACAGTGGACAGGCACACCGCGTTCGCGAGCAAGCCCGCTCCCACAGGGATTGGTTTGTTCAGCCCGTGGGCAAACCCAGGCGCACGGCATAAACCGCCAGTTCCGCGGTGTTGTGCAGGTCGAGTTTGCGCATCAGGTTTTCCCGGTGCTTGCGCACGGTGAACGGGCTGATGCAGAACCGTTCGGCGATGTCGCGGGCGGTGGCGCCCTGGGCGACTAGGCTGAGGATCTGGCGTTCGCGCGGGGTCAGTTCGGCCTGGGCGATCAGGTGCTCGCCGATGTCGCTGGGGGTGTGGTCATGGCCATCGACGGCAAAGCGTACGGAGAGGGCCAGGTAGCGGTTGTTCAGGCGCACGGCGTCAATCGCGTCGAACAGTTCGTGGCTTTCATCGGCCTTGGTGATGTAGGCATGTACACCGGCATCGAGTACGCCACGGATGGTGCTCAGCTCGATGTTGGCGGTCAGCACCAGGATTTTCAGCTTGGGGTAGTCGCCACGCAGGTCGCGGATGAATTGCAGGCGGTTGACCCCGGGCATGCCCAGGTCGAGCAACAGCAGGTCGACGCGCTGCTCGGACAGGACGTGGAGAATCTCGTCGCTGTTGGCGGCCTCGCCGACGACGAGCAGGTCATCACGGGTCGAGAGCAGAAACTTCAGGCCATCGCGCACGATGCTATGGTCATCGGCAATCAAGACGTTCAGGCGCTTCGCTTCCATTGTCAGTTGCTCTTCTTATTCGTTGAGATTTCGC
The DNA here is from genome assembly GCF_900109995.1 of Pseudomonas sp. ok272. Lineage (GTDB taxonomy): Bacteria > Pseudomonadota > Gammaproteobacteria > Pseudomonadales > Pseudomonadaceae > Aquipseudomonas. The sequence goes on from NZ_FOCB01000017.1 coordinate 43,135, forward strand.
CATGCCCGACACGAATCAGCGCAAGTACTTCGTCGATCTGTTGTTTCGACAGTCCTACGGTGTGCTGTTTGCCAACTTCGTCATACCTTGGCCGGTGGCGTACATCTTTCGCGATGTCGCGACGCTGAGCGAAATCGGCGCCTGGATCCTGGGCATGTACGGCCTGACTGCCTGTCGGCTGATGCTGGCACTGCGCTACTTTGAGCAATCGTCCAAGGCCGGTATCGGCAACCCGCAAACCTGGGGCTGGTGGGCGGCCGGGCTGTCCTGGGCATCGAGCCTGTTGTGGGGCGTGATCGGCTGGGTTGGCTTCGCCAGCGGTGATCCGCAGATGCTGGCCTTCAGCTGCGTGGTGCTCACGGGCCTGGTATGCGGTGCCGTGCCCTCGCTCTCGGCGTTTCCGGCGGCGTATGTGGGCTTGATGCTGGCTATGCTGGCTCCGGTCACCCTACAGTGTCTGATCCAGTCCGGGGAGATATACACCACTTATTTGTTGTTTGTCGCCTGCCTGGCCGCGGTCAATGTGTACTACTGCCGGGTCACCTATCGGTCGTTGTGCGAGACCATCGGCCTGCGCCTGGAAAACGTCGACCTGGTGGGCCGGTTGGAGTTGGAGCGCGACCGCGCCCAGGCGGCTGACCAGGCCAAGTCGCGCTTCCTGGCGTCGGCCAGCCATGACCTGCGCCAGCCGATCCATGCCTTGGGCCTGTTCGTGGCGGGCCTGGCGGCCCTGGCCGAGCGCGGCGATGTGGCGGCGGCCAAGGCCCGCGACCTGGCGGCCCGCCTGGGCACGGTGATCGGCAACCTGGGAGGGCTGTTGAACGGCTTACTGGATATCTCCCAGCTGGACGCCGGGGTGGTGCCGGTGACCCGGGAAGCGGTGTCGGTGGAGCGCCTGTTCGCCGACCTGGCGGACGAATTTGGCGCCAACGCTCGGGCCCGGTTGCTGCATTGGCGGGTGCGTCCACGCGGCCTGTGGGTCGACAGTGACCCGGTGCTGCTCAAGCGCATGCTCGACAACCTGCTGTCCAACGCCTTTCGCTACACCCACGAAGGCGGCGTGCTGCTGGGGTGCCGACGGCGAGGCACGAGCCTGGAGATCCAAGTGTTCGATACCGGCCCCGGCATCGCCAGGAAGTACCGCGAGCAGATCTTCGAAGAGTTCGTCCAGTTGCATAACGCCGAACGTGATCGCAGCCAGGGCTTGGGCCTGGGGTTGGCCATCGTGCGTCATACCGCAAAGCTGCTGGGGCATGAGGTGCGAATCTCATCGGCCCTGGGCAGCGGCTCGATGTTTGCCATCCGCGTGCCGCTGGCCGTGCCGCCGGCCACGTTGCGCCCGCCGCAGCCGGTGGGCGCACGGGGCGCCGGGCTGGGCATCCTGATCATCGACAACGAGCTCACGGTGCTGGACGCGCTGCGCCAACTGCTCGAAGTCTGGGGCCACAAGGTGTACGCCGGGGCCTCGGTGCAAGAGGCCTGCAATCGGCATGGCGAAGCGGCCGAAAAGGGCCCGGCCGAGGTCCATTTGATTCTCAGTGATTTTCGCTTGAGCGGGATGAATGGCCTGGAAGCGATCCGCCGCGCGCGGCATTACCTCAACGAGGCGGTGCCGGCGATCATCATCACCGGCGACACCTCGGGAGCCTGCCTGGATAGCACGGCCCAGAGCGAGTTCCGCGTGCTGCAAAAACCCCTCGACGCCACGCTGCTGCGCGACAGTCTCAAGACGTGCCTGGATGCCCGGGATTGAACGGACTGTGTGGGCGCGCGCCTGCTCGCGCTGGACGGCGTAGCCGTCCCTTGTATGGGGCCGCTGCGCGACCCAGCGCGAGCCACGGACTGTTTGAATGTCGAAGTATTGCCTGTGGGAGCGAGCCTGCTCGCGAAAGTGTTTGAGCCGGCAGCGATGATGTTGATTGCGAGCAGGCAATGCCCACACGTTCCGGACTGGCGCGTGAGCTAAACCTGCCCGGAACGCCGGTGCGCCGCGGGGCGCACCGGGCCTGCGCGTTGTTCGACCTGTTCCTTGAGGTCGTGGCGCAGGCCGAGCATGAACGCCAACTCCGCCACCACGAACAGCGGCCCGACGATCAGCCCGCTGACGTCATCGACGAACGCCGGCTTGCGCCCCTCGTAGTAGTGGCCGACAAACTGGATCGCCCAGCCCACCACGAACATCGCGATGCCGCTGCCCAGCCAGACCAGCGTACTCTGCTGCGCGAGGACCTGGCCGAGCCACACCGACAAGCCCAGCAACACCGTCATCAACACCCCGAGGCGCACTTCCAGGCGCAGGTAAAACCAGGCCGAGGCCAGCGCCAGCAACACCGCAGGCGACCAACCGATCCCGGCCACTGGCCAGGCCGGCCGCGACAGCAGCACGGCCACGGCGACCACGATCAGCGGGATCCCGATGAAGTGGCTGGCGATATTGCGTGGGTCGCGGTGATACGCGGCGTATTGACTGAGGTGGTCAACGAGGCTTTTCATTGTTATTCCTCCTGTAGGGTGGTCGATCATGCCCCCGGGGGCCGTCGCCGCTCTGTCAGCCAGGCGACAATCACGTTGGAGTATGCATGCATGCACGCACAGGCCTGGCGATCCCATCTGCTACAGGGTCAGTGGTTCAGCCATTTGCCGTCCTCCCTTCAGGATAGCCTGCTGTCCCTGGCCCGCGTGCGGCGCTTGTCGGCGGGCCAGCGGCTGTTCGCCCGGGGCGATGCGCCGTGTGGCCTGTATGCGGTGCTCGAAGGCGCGATACGGGTCGGCGCGGTGAGCGAGCAGGGCAAGGAGGCGCTGCTGAGCCTGATCGAGCCGGTGCACTGGTTCGGCGAAATCTGCCTGTTCGACGGCCAGCCGCGCACCCATGATGCCGACGCGGTGGGCTCCAGTGTGCTGCTGCAGATCCCGCAGGCCACGCTGCTGGCCTTCCTGGACCAGCAGCCGCAACACTGGCGCCACCTGGCGCTGCTGATGAGCCACAAGCTGCGCCTGACCCTGATCAACCTGGAGCAACTGACCCTGCTGCCGGCGCCGGCCAGGGTGGCGCACCGCTTGCTGATGATTGCCCAAGGCTACGGCGAGACCACCGCCACCCGCCGCGTCCTGCAACTGCCCCAGGAACAGCTGGCGCTGTTGCTGTCATTGTCGCGCCAGACCACCAACCAGATCCTCAAGGACCTGGAGCACCAGGGCATGCTGCGCCTGGGGTATGGCGAGATCGAACTGCTCGATACCCCGCGCTTGCAGGCCCTGGCGGGCGTCGACGGGTTCAACTGATCCGAAATAACCGTTAGTGATGGGCTTTGTGCGCCAAGGCGCCTAGCCTGTAGCGACGTTTATTCGAGGTGTGCCATGCGTGTGCTGTTAGTGGAAGATGAACCCGAAACCGCAAAACTGTTGGCCCAGGGCCTGAGCGAAGCCGGTTACACCGTGGATGTGGCGGACAACGGCATGGCCGGCCGACGCTTCATCGAGACCGGTGAATACGACCTGATCATCCTCGATGTGATGCTGCCCGGCCTCAACGGCTGGCAGTTGCTGCAACAAATCCGCAAGCTCGGCGCAACGCCGGTGCTGTTGCTGACCACCCACGACGGCATCGAAGACCGCCTGCGCGACCTGGAGCTGCATGAGGATGACTACCTGCTCAAACCCTTCACCGTGAGCGAGTTGGTGACCCGGGCGCGCAAGGTGGTACGGCGTGATCGCGGGCGTTGATCCCCTTCAACGCAACCCATCCCTGAACTGCCCCGGCGTCAGGCCGGTCCAGCGCTTGAACGCGCGGCTGAAGCTGCTGGCGTCGGCGAAACCGAGCAGGTAGCTGATTTCACTCAATGAGCACTGTGGATCGCGCAGGTGCAGCAACGCGAGGTTTTCGCGGCTTTCGTTGAGCAGGGTGTCGAACCGACAGCCTTCGTCCGCCAGGTGGCGTTGCAGGCTGCGCAGGCTCAGGTGCAAGGCCTGGGCGATGTGTTCGGCGCTGGGTTCGCCTTCGGGCAGTTGTTCTTCAATGGCGTGACGCACCTTGCGCTCCCAGGTCAGTGGCTGGAGTTGGGCCAGGGTGCGCTTGAGCACGGTTTCGTTGTGCTCGGCCAGTTCCGGGTTGGCGTCGTCCAGGTGGCTGTCAAAGTCGACGAGGGCAAACTCCAGGCAGTCCTCGGTGGCGGCGAAGAATACCGGCGCGCGGAACACCTTGTGCCAGGGCTGCGGGTCCGCAGGTTCCGGGCGGCGCAGGTACACCGCCAGCGGCGCGTAGTCGCGGCCCAGGCGGTTGCGGCAGGTGCGCACGTAGATCGCGGCGAAGGCGTCGATGGCTTGCGGTGCGGGTGGCGGGCCGCCTTCGGGGACCTTGAGGGTGAACCGATAGCGGTCCGCGCCACGGCTGAGTCCCAGCGTCAGGGCGTCACTGACCACCGGGTGATACCGCACGATGCGCTCGAAGACTTCTCGCAGGTTGCTGCTGGCCACCAGCGCATACCCCAGCGCATGGAAGGTGGTGGGGCTGACGAAGCGCGACACGCGCAGGCCGATTGCCGGGTCGCCGCTGGCCTGCACCGCCAGTTCCCACAAACGGGTGGTGGCGGACAGTGGGTAGCGGGCGTTGGGGTCGTCCATCAACTGCGGGTCGAGCCCAGCTTGTCGGCACAGGGCAGCACTGTCCAGGTCCAGGGCATCGAGTTGCTTGCGCAGGGCGCGGGTCCAACTGGCGAGGGAGGTGGGTTCAATCATGATGATTGGCGCTCAAGGTCAACAGGTTGGCGTTCACAGCTAGCACCCTGGGTGCGCGCACAAGGCAGGATGCGAACATCAATAACCAGAGGATGGAAGCATGCACGGTACTTCTGCAAGTCCCGAACGCCTGAATGCACAACAACGATCCGCACACATTCGCCAAGTGGTGTTGGCCAAGGGCGTCGAACTGCGCGAGCGTTACCCGCTGCTCAAGCATCAGGACACCATTGGCGTGGGCATCCTGGCCCTTGCCCTGGTCGGGATGATCGGCTCGGCGGCGCTGTACATGAGCGGGCACCTGGCCGGGTGGGCCTGTCTGCTGCTCAACGCATTTTTCGCCTCCCTGACCCACGAGCTGGAACACGACCTGATCCACAGCCTGTACTTTCGCAAGCAACGCCTGCCCCACAACCTGATGATGGGCCTGGTGTGGCTGGCGCGGCCGAGCACCATCAACCCCTGGATTCGCCGTCACCTGCACCTCAATCACCACAAGGTGTCCGGCACCGAGACCGACGTGGAAGAGCGTGCCATCACCAATGGCGAACCGTGGGGGATCGCGCGTTTGCTGATGGTCGGCGACAACCTGATGTCGGCGTTCATCCGCCTGCTGCGGGCCAAGACCTGGGCCCACAGGTGGAGCATCGCCAGGCGCACGCTGATGGCCTACGCGCCGCTGGCGCTGGTGCATTGGGGGGCGTGGTATGTGTTCCTGGGTTTTCATGCCGTCAATGGCATCGCCTACCTTTTGGGCAGCCCGGTCGAGTGGTCGGCGAGCACGCTGGCGGTGATGCAGGTGATCCAGGTCGCGGTGGTGGTGATCATTGGGCCGAACGTGCTGCGCACCTTTTGCCTGCACGTTGTCAGCTCCAACATGCACTACTACGGCGACATCGAGGCGGGCAATGTGATCCAGCAGACCCAGGTGCTCAACCCCTGGTGGATGTGGCCGTTGCAGGCGTTCTGCTGCAATTTCGGCAGCAGCCATGGCATCCATCACTTTGTGGTCAAGGAACCGTTCTACCTCCGTCAACTCACCGTACCGGTGGCACACAAGGTGATGCGCGAGATGGGGGTGCGCTTCAATGATTTCGGGACGTTCGGGCGGGCGAATCGGTTTGTGCGCCAGGAGGCGGTGGCGGGGGAAAAGGTGCACGCGGCGCGGGCTTGATGGCCTCTTCGCGAGCAGGCTCGCTCCCACACTGGATTGTTGTAGGAGTGAGGCTTGCCCGCGAAAAGGGCGTGTCAGCCAGCGGCACTGTTGCAGACACACCGCGCTCGCGGGCAAGCCTCGCTCCTACGGCGCAGGGCTTTATATGTCTTTTTGATATTAATAAATAGCTTCTTATTCCTTAACGAATATAAAACCTCTCCCTATACTCGACCAGGAACAGACACGCACAGGAGAGCGCCCCATGCGCAACGAACCCATTCGCTACCTGATTGTGCCGGGCTGGCAAGGATCGCCGGAAGATCATTGGCAAAGCCATTGGCAGCGCAGCCTGCCCAATAGCGCCCGGGTCGAGCAGGCCGACTGGCTGACACCCCGGCGCGAAGACTGGGTCGCGGCGTTGGCCGAAGCGATCCAGGCCGACAGCACGCCGGTGATCCTGATCGCCCACAGCCTGGGTTGCATCACCGTTGCCCATTGGGCCGCTACTGCACCGCTTGCCGCATTGCGCCAGGTGCGCGGCGCGTTGCTGGTGGCGCCGGCGGATGTCGAGCGGCCGGCCTGCGTACCGGCCCTGCGCAACTTCGCGCCGATCCCCACGCACCTGCTGCCGTTCCCCAGCCAAGTGGTCAGCTCCGACAACGATGCTGCCGTCAGTGCCCCGCGTGCGCTGCAACTGGCGCGCCATTGGGGCGCCGAGGCGGGCGTCCTGACGGGCGCCGGGCACATCAACGTCAAGTCCGGCCACCATCGCTGGGAGCAAGGGTTTGCCTACCTGTATCGCCTGCAGAATCGCCTGGAACACCACGCCCTGCGTCGTGCCTGAATCTACGTTTATTTGAACGCCCCCGTCGCCTGGCGGTTTTGGGCGGGAGCCTGCCATGAGTGTGCATGAGTCCTTCGGCCAGCCCTTGTTGACCTTTCCCGACGCGGAAAAAAGCCCCCTGAGCATTCGCGCCAAGGCGCTGGTGTTCGTCGATCCACGCTCGCGCCAGTTGCGCCAGGAGCTTGAGCAACTGGCAACGCGCTCACTCTCGGTGTTGATCCGCGGTGAAACCGGCAGCGGCAAAGAGTTGCTGGCCCGGCACATTCACCGCGCCAGTGATCGCGGCGGGTTGTTCGTCTCGGTCAACTGCGGGGCGATCAGCCCGACCTACGCCGATGCTGAGTTGTTCGGCTATGCCGCTGGCAGTTTCACCGGCTCGGCCAGCAGTCGCGCCGGTTGGTTCGGTTCGGCCAATGGCGGGACGTTGTACCTGGATGAGATCGGCGACTTGCCGCTGCCGATCCAGATCAAGCTGCTCGCTGCCCTGGAGAACCACGAGGTCACCCGGGTTGGCGCGCAGCAGCCCAGCCCGGTGGATGTGCGCCTGGTGGCGGCCACCAGCATTGACCTGGCCCAGGCGGTGGCGGCGGGCAAGTTTCATGAGCGGCTCTATCACTACCTCAGTGAAGGCCAACTGCAATTGCCGGCGCTGCGCGAGCGGGTGGGGGATATTCAGTCGTTGGCCGAGTATTTCCTGGGTATCTACAGTCAGCGCCTGGGGCTGCCCGTGCCGTTGATCAGTGATGAGGCGCAGCGGGTGCTGGAGCAGCACAGTTGGCCGGGGAATACCCGGGAGTTGGAGAATGTCATTCACTTTGCGTTGTTGGTCAGCAGTGGTGAGGAGATTCTTCCTGGGCATTTGAATTTGCTGTCGCCGTTGGCGCAGGTTGAGCTACTGCTCAAGGGGATTGTCGAGGGGGGGACGGATGCTGAGCGTGAGGCGTTGAAGCGGTTGTTGCGGGGGGGTGGTGGGGTGGTCAATCGCTAGTGGATGTACCCAGGTCCAACTGTGGGAGCGAGCCCGCTCGCGAAGGCTTGGCGGGTGGTGTGCATATCCATTGCTGCGGGTGTGGCGGCTTTTGGTTTCGCCCTGACGGTCGACTCCCTTTGGCAAACGCCGGAGTGCCGGCCCAGCCCAAAGGAAGCAAAGGTCTCGCCCCCGCGTCCGGCCCCTCGCTAAGGCTCGGGGTTCCTTCGCTACGGTATCCCTCTGGGGGCATCGCCTCCGGTTTGCTTCGCTGCACCTCCATGCGATGAGTTCGACTGCGTCGAACGGCGCTGCGCGCCAGTCCCCAGAGGCATACCTCCACTCAGCCTGCCGATGGGGCGGGTGGATCAAGAGCTGCAGGCGAGCTACCGCTCGGCCTGTTGAGTGGTGAAGAGCGGATCGGTGGGGCTGGTGGTTTTGCTTTTGGTGGAAGCGAGCCTGCTCGCGAAGGCGACTTGGCAGTCACTCCATTCCTCACAGGTGCAGGCAAGGCTGTATGAACAAAATGGAATATGAAAGTGAATAAAAGGTATTGTTCAGGAATAAAAACCCTCGGTATCTTCCCTCTCACGCCACTGATAGCTCTTCACTGGCACCCTACGTTTAAGCTGTTGTCGACAACGACAAATAAGGACACTGCATGAAAAAGGTTTTGTTGTTCACCGCATTGGCGGCTGCCCTGGCTGCGGGTTTGGCTCAAGCGAATGAGAAGTTGGTAGTGGCCGCGACGCCGGTGCCTCATGCCGAGATTCTTGAGCTGATCAAGCCGGCGCTTGCCAAAGAAGGCGTGGACCTGGAAATCAAGGTGTTCACCGACTACGTGCAGCCCAACGTACAGGTCGATCAGAAGCGTCTGGACGCCAACTATTTCCAGACCCTGCCGTACCTGAAGAGTTTCAACGAAGGCAAAGGCACTAATCTGGTAACGGTGATCGGCGTTCATGTCGAGCCGTTCGGGGGTTACTCGAAGAAGGTCAAGTCCCTGGCTGAACTCAAGGATGGCGCCACCATCGCTATCCCGAACGAAGGCAGTAACAGCGGCCGTGCGCTGATTCTGTTGCAGAAGGCTGGCCTGATCGAGTTGAAAGACCCGACAAACGCCGTGTCCACGCCCAAGGACATCGCCAAGAACCCGCACAACTTCAAGTTCAAGGAGCTGGAGTCGGCCATGCTGCCGCGTGTGCTGGATCAGGTCGATCTGGACATGATCAACACCAACTACGCGCTGGAAGCGGGCCTGAATCCGGCCAAAGATGCGCTGCTGATCGAAGGGCCGGATTCGCCTTACGTGAACTTCCTGGTGGCACGTCCTGACAACAAGGACAGCGTGGCGATCCAGAAGCTGGCCAAGGCCCTGACCAGCCCGGAAGTCAAAGCGTTCATCGAGAAGAAATACAGCGGTGCGGTGTTGCCGGCGTTCTGATCACGCGGTAAGCCCGACCAAGGTTTCAACGCCGACGGCTGATCCAGCGTCGGCGTTTTTTATTGTGGTTGGAGCGCCCGGCGCAGGGCGATCAACCACTTCAAGGCATCTTGCGGGTCCATGCGCTTGGCGGGTGTTGCGTCAGTCATTTCAATTATCTAGGTCGGTGCTCGGCCGTGGAGTGTGGCGCCAGGTTGTTTGACCTGGGAGGGACGAGCTTAAAAAAGGAACCTTCCTACAGCGATGGGTAAAACAGCTGTCCGCCGCTGGTGCGACAGGAGCCCCCAAAGGCACCCATCGACCTCGTTCAATCCGGCCAGCGCCATGCCGGCTCATCCAGTATTCCTTGGCCGACGACCTCGGTCTGGCCGATGTTTTTCTCCAGCACGATGGCATTGCACCCGGGGTCTTGCTGCAACGCTGCGATCAGGCGGCTGGCGTGGGACACCACCCACACCTGGCACTCATGGGACGCCCGGATGATCAACCGCGCCAGCGCCGGCAGCAGGTCCGGGTGCAGGCTGGTTTCCGGTTCGTTGAGGACCATCAGCGTCGGTGGCCGTGGGGTCAGCAGGGCGGCGACCAGCAGCAGGTAGCGCAAGGTGCCGTCCGACAGCTCGGCGGCGGACAGCGGCCGTAGCAAGCCTTCTTGATAGAACTCGATGGCAAAGCGCGCGCCTTGTAGCGGCTGGATGTGCAGTCGGGCGCCGGGGAAGGCGTCGCTGATCGCGGTGTGCAGGGCCTGGGGATCGCCGATTTCCAGGATGGTTTGCAGCGCGGCTGCCAGGTCGCGGCCGTCGTGGTGCAGCACTGGGGTGCGGGTGCCCAGTTGCGGTTGGCGCACGGGGGCATCGGCGTCACTGCGAAAGTGATCGTAGAAGCGCCAGCGGCGGATGAACTCGCGCAGTTGCAGGACCTCGGGCGAGCTGCTCAGGCTGCCGACCTGATCGAACAGGCTGTCGAAGGTCGGCGTGTGCTGGGCCAGCACTTCCCAGGTGCGCTCGACCCGTGAGCGCACCACGGGCCCGGTGCGGTTGACCAGCAGGGCGGCGGGGCGGTACACGGCGCCGGCCCAGATGCATTCACGCTTGATTTCCGGGTCCAGGGCAAACGCCGAGCTCGACAGCTCCGGCAGGCCCAGGGCGATGGCGTAGCTGAAGTCCTCGGCGGCAAACCCCAGGCGCAGGCGTTTGGGGCCCTGGTGCACCGACGCCTGGATGGGCACATCACCGTTGCGCATGCGCCGGCTGATGGTTTGCGGGCCGGCCCAGAACGTCGAATCCAGCCCGCCCTCGCGCGCCAGGGCGTTGACCACACCGCCCTGGGCCGTCTCGGCCAGCAGGCGCAAGGCGCGGTAGAGGTTGGACTTGCCGCTGCCATTGGGTCCGGTAATCAGGTTCAGGCGCCCGAGCGGGATCACCAGCGTATTGATCGAGCGGTAATGGGCGACGGCGAGGGTCTTGAGCATCCGCGTATTCCTTCAACAGCGGGACGGGGCATGCTGCATTGAAAGTGAACACTTAATCTGTGGCAAGCGCGCTCGTTCACTCTCCGGAGAGGGATTTTGCCAGGATGTGTCAGCGGCGACACGAAGCCGTCTGCACACGGTGGCAAACGCGCCTGCTACGCCGTTCTTGCGATTGATTGCGGTCTATCAATGCGCCGTTTTTTCCCTGATCTAAGCTCTCAAGCGTATTTGCCCCCAAACTGCCAAGGAGCCTGCATGGCTGGTCCTGGATGGAAGATAGTCGTTGGCCTGAGTCTTTTAACCGTGCTGACGGCATGTGGTGAAAAAAAGCCGGTTGAAAAGGAACGCCCCAGGGTGTTTGTGCAGGAGGTCCAGCCTGCTGATTTCGCGGCTTCAGTCACCTTGACCGGCGATATCCAGGCCCGGGTGCAGACGCAGTTGTCGTTTCGCGTCGGCGGCAAGATTATCCAGCGCATGGTCGATGTGGGCGACCGGGTGACGGCCAAGCAGGTCCTGGCGCGACTCGATCCCAAGGACTTGCAGACCAATGTCGACTCGGCCCAGGCCCAGGTGGTGGCCGAGCAGGCGCGGGTCAAGCAGACGGCCGCGGCGTTTGTCCGCCAGCAGAAACTGTTGCCCAAGGCCTACACCAGCCAAAGTGAATATGACTCGGCCCAGGCGGCACTGTTGAGTAGCCAGAGCGCCCTGGCCGCCGCCCAGGCGCAACTGGCCAATGCCCGCGATCAATTGAGCTATACCGCGCTGATTGCCGACGCCTCCGGTGTGATCACCGAGCGCCAGGCCGAGGTCGGGCAAGTGGTGCAGGCCACGGTGCCGATTTTCAGCCTGGCCCAGGACGGTGAGCGCGATGCGGTGTTCAACGTCTATGAGTCACTGTTGCTGGACACCCCGCAAGACAAGTCGATCGTGGTCAGCCTGCTCGACAATCCGAAGATCAAGGCCTCTGGCACCGTGCGCGAAGTGACGCCGGCGGTCTCGGCGCAAACCGGCACCGTGCAGATCAAGGTCGCGCTCAAGGAACTGCCCGAGGGCATGCCGCTGGGCGCGGTGGTCAGTGCCACCGGTAAGGTGGCGGCACAGAAAGCCGTCGAATTGCCGTGGTCGGCGCTGACCAAGAAACTCAGCGCGCCCGCGGTGTGGCGAGTGGACGAACAGGGCAAGGCCAACTTGCAGGTAGTCACGGTCGGTCGCTACCAGACCGGGAGTGTGATCATCAGTGATGGGCTGACGGCCGGGGAGAAAATCGTCACGGCCGGCGGGCAGTTGCTGCATCCCGATGTGCTCGTGGAGATCGCCACGCCGCCTGCCACCGCCACGGGGAACCAGCCATGAAGCGCGCGTTGCTGATGTCGCTGGGGGTGTTGCTGGCCGCCTGCTCCAAGCAAGAACCCCCGCCTGCGCCGGTGCGCCCGGTGCTGTCGATCGAAGTGCGGACCCTGGATCAACAAGACCTCGGGCGCTTCGCCGGGAGCATCCAGGCGCGCTATGAAAGCAACACCGGCTTTCGTGTCGCAGGACGGATCGCCACCCGCAATGTCGACGTGGGCAGTGAGGTCAAGGCCGGCACGCTGTTGGCCACCCTCGACCCGACCGATCAGCAGAACCAACTGCGTGCGGCCGAGGGCGATCTGGCGAAGGTCCGTGCGCAGTTGATCAATGCCCAGGCCACCGCGCGCCGCCAGCAGGAGTTGTTCAACCAGGGCGTGGGCGCCCAGGCGCAACTGGACATTGCCCAGACCGACCTGAAAACCACCCAGGCCTCACTGGACCAGGCCAAGGCGGCGGTCAGCCAGGCCCGGGACCAGTTGGGCTACACCCAACTGCGCAACGACCATGACGCCGTCGTGACGGGCTGGTCGGCCGAGGCCGGGCAAGTGGTGACGGCCGGTCAGCAAGTGGTGACCCTGGCGCGCCCGGATATCAAGGAAGCGGTGATCGACCTGCCGGCAGACCTGGCCGGGCAGTTACCGGCGGACGTGGTGTTTGCTGTCGAAACCCAGTTGGACCCCAGCATCCACACCACCGCCACGGTGCGTGAAATCGAACCCCAGGCACAAAGCGCGACCCGCACCCGGCGTGCCCGCCTGACGCTGGCCGACACGCCGAGCGGTTTCCGCCTGGGCACGGCGATCAGCGTGACCTTGCGCACCGCCATCGCGCCGCGCATCGAACTGCCGCGCAGCGCCTTGCAGGAGGTGGCCGGCAAGCCCCGGGTCTGGGTGATCGACCCGCAGACCCAGACGGTTTCGCCGCGCGACGTCACGGTGCTCAGCCGCGACGAGGAGCGGGTGATCCTGGGGCAGGGTGTGACCAATGGCGAGCGCGTGGTCAGCGCCGGTGTGAACAGCCTGGAACCCGGGCAAAAAGTCAAAATCGACGAGGAAAGCCCGCGATGAAAGGGAGTTTCAACTTATCCGAATGGGCCCTCAAGCATCAGTCGTTTGTCTGGTACCTGATGTTCGTCGCCCTGTTGATGGGCGTGTTCTCCTACCTCAACCTGGGGCGCGAAGAAGACCCCACGTTTGCTACCAAGACCATGGTGATCCAGACCCGCTGGCCGGGCGCGACCCAGGAGGAAACCCTCAAGCAGGTCACCGATCGCATCGAGAAAAAACTCGAAGAACTCGACACCCTCGACTACGTGAAAAGCTACACCCGTCCGGGTGAGTCCACGGTGTACGTGTATCTGCTGGACACCACGCCGGCCAAGGCGATCCCGGACATCTGGTACCAGGTGCGCAAGAAGATCGGCGACATCCGCGGCACCTTTCCCCAGGGCATCCAGGGGCCGTCGTTCAACGATGAGTTCGGTGATGTCTATGGCTCGATCTACGCCTTTACCGCCGACGGCCTGTCGATGCGCCAGTTGCGCGACTACGTCGAGCAGGCGCGTATCGAGATCCACAGCGTGCCGGGGCTGGGCAAGGTGGAAATGGTCGGCCAGCAGGACGAGGTGCTGTACCTGAACTTCTCCACCCGCAAACTGGCCGCGCTGGGCATCGACCAGCGCCAGGTGGTGCAGAGCCTGCAGGCACAAAACGCGGTGACCCCGGCCGGGGTGATCGAGGCCGGACCGGAGCGGATCTCGGTGCGCACCTCCGGGCAGTTCGCCTCGGAGAAGGACCTGGCGGCGGTGAACCTGAAGCTCAACGACCGCTTCTATCGCCTGGCCGATATCGCTGAGATCAGCCGTGGCTACGTCGACCCGGCCGCGCCGATGTTTCGCTTCAACGGCCAGCCGGCCATTGGCCTGGCGATCAACATGAAGGCTGGCGGCAACATCCAGGTGTTCGGCAAGGCGCTGCACGCGCGCATGCTTGAGCTGACCGCCGACCTGCCGGTGGGGGTCGGCATCCACATGGTTTCCGACCAGGCCCAGGTGGTCGAAGAAGCCGTCGGCGGCTTTACCCGCGCGCTGTTCGAGGCCGTGATCATCGTGCTGGTGGTCAGCTTCATCAGCCTGGGGGTGCGCGCCGGGCTGGTGGTGGCGTGCTCGATCCCGCTGGTGCTGGCGATGGTCTTTGTGTTCATGGAGTACAGCGGCATCACCATGCAGCGGATCTCGTTGGGTGCGCTGATCATCGCCCTCGGCCTGTTGGTGGATGACGCGATGATCACGGTGGAGATGATGGTCTCGCGCCTTGAAATGGGGGACACCAAGGAGCAGGCCGCGACCTTTGCCTATACCTCGACCGCGTTCCCGATGCTCACCGGGACCCTGGTGACCGTCGCCGGCTTTGTGCCGATTGGCCTGAACTCAAGCTCGGCGGGCGAGTACACCTTTACCCTGTTTGCGGTGATCGCGGTGGCGATGCTGGTGTCGTGGGTCGTCGCGGTGCTGTTCGCCCCGGTGATCGGGGTGCACATCCTCAGTACCCACGTAAAACCCCATGCCGCCGAGCCTGGGCCGGTCGGCCGGGCGTTCAATAGCGGGTTGTTGTGGTGCTTGCGCAATCGCTGGTGGGCCATCGGGATCACGTTGCTGTGCTTCGCGTTGTCGGTGGTCGGCATGCGGTTCGTCCAGAACCAGTTCTTCCCGTCCTCCGACCGCCCGGAAATCCTGGTGGACCTGGACCTGCCGCAAAACGCCTCGATCGAGGAGACCCGCAAGGCGGTCGATCGCCTGGAAGCGACGCTCAAGGGCGACCCCGACATCGTGCGGTGGAGCACCTACATTGGCCAGGGCGCGATTCGTTTCTACCTGCCGCTCGATCAGCAACTGCAGAACCCCTACTACGCGCAACTGGTGATCGTCAGCAAGGACTTCAAGGCGCGCGAAGCGCTCAGCCAGCGCCTGCGTGAACGCCTGCGCGAGGACTTCGTGGGTATTGGCAGCTACGTGCAGGCGTTGGAAATGGGCCCGCCGGTGGGGCGGCCGATCCAGTACCGGATCAGTGGCAAGGACATCGACCAGGTGCGCAAGCTCGCCATCGACCTGGCCAGCGTGCTGGACCAGAGCTCGCACATCGGCGAGATCATTTTCGACTGGAACGAACCGGGCAAGGTGCTGCGCGTCGACATTGCCCAGGACAAGGCGCGGCAGTTTGGCTTGTCGTCCGAAGACGTCGCGAGCTTGATGAACGGCATTGTCAGCGGCTCGACCGTGACCCAGGTCGACGATGACATCTACCTGATCAACGTGATCGGGCGCGCGGTGGATGCCGAGCGGGGCACGCCGGAAACCTTGCAGAACCTGCAGATTGTCACGCCCAGCGGGACGTCGATCCCGCTGCTGTCGTTTGCCACGGTGCGTTATGAGCTGGAGCAGCCGCTGGTCTGGCGTCGCGACCGTAAGCCGACCATCACCGTTAAGGCGGCGGTGCGCGATGAGATCCAGCCCACCGACCTGGTCAAGGTGCTCAAGCCGGACATCGATGCGTTCGCCGCCAGCCTGCCGCCCGGTTACTCGGTTGCCACCGGCGGGACGGTGGAGTCCAGCGGCAAGGCCCAGGGCCCTATCGCCAAGGTTGTGCCGCTGATGCTGTTCTTGATGGCGACCTTCCTGATGATTCAGTTGCACAGTGTGCAGAAGCTGTTCCTGGTGATCAGCGTGGCGCCGCTGGGCTTGATTGGTGTGGTGCTGGCGCTGGTGCCGACGGGGACGCCGATGGGGTTTGTGGCGATCCTGGGGATCCTGGCGCTGATTGGGATCATCATTCGTAACTCGGTGATTTTGGTGACGCAGATTGATGCGTTCGAGCGGGAGGGGTATTCGCCGTGGGATGCAGTGGTGCAGGCGACGGAGCATCGCCGTCGGCCGATTTTGCTCACGGCCGCGGCGGCCAGTATGGGGATGATTCCGATTGCGCGGGAGGTGTTCTGGGGGCCGATGGCGTACGCGATGATTGGCGGGATTGTGGCGGCGACGTTGCTGACGTTGTTGTTTTTGCCGGCGTTGTATGTGGCTTGGTACAGGATCAAGGAGCCGGTGAAGACGGGCTGACAGGCGGCCCGGCTCTGGCGGGTGTGCCCAGATCCCTTTTGTGGGAGCGGGCTTGTCGGATCGCCGCACCGTCGCGATGGCGACCTTCCAGCTGACCTGATTCTTCAGGTGTACTCGGTCCTTTGTGGGAGCGAGCCCGCTCGCGAAGACGGCCTCAAGCATTGCATCACCCACGAAACAGGCGACGTCCTTTCGGCTGTCGCCTGTTTCTTTGTCGCTATTTCGGCCAGTCGTAGCTATCCAGTGTTCGCTCTACCAGCCGCGGTTCAAACCTTGCGCCAAACACTCGCCAACCAGGGCTGTTGTTCACGCGGTAGCCCAGCCGGTCGGTAGTAGTGTTCCAGTTCGACAAACCCGGCCTCGGTCAGCAGTGCTTGCCAGGCTGTCAGGTCGTGATAGGCGCCAAAGCGTTGGCCGTTCCAGCCTTCGCGGTTGTCGCCGCGGGGGTTGGAGCTGAATAGCACGCCGTTGGGTTTGAGGCTGGCGTGCAATTGTTTCAGTACCCGTGGCAGTTCCTGCACGGGGATGTGAAACAGCACGGCATTGGCGAAGAGGCCGTCGAAGTGTTCGGCCGGCAGGTCGAGGTTGAGGAAGTCCTGGTGCCAGACTTCACAACCGCTGTCCTCGCGGGCCATGTGCACGAATTGCGCTGAGCCATCCAGGCCGATGGCGACATGGCCCAGGCGGGTGAAGGTCTGCAGGTCGCGCCCCGGGCCGCAGCCGAAGTCGAGCACGGTGAAGGGCGCCGAGCCCTGGATGTGCCGCAGCAGCGCGTCGATGTTCTGGCTGACGTCGTGGTCGCGGGTGCCTTCGCGAAAGCTCTCGGCCACGTGGTTGTAGTTGCCCAGGGTGGTGGCGGTGATGCGTTCGAGGTCGTCGGGGGTGTGTTTCATGGCCATCTACACAGGTGAAGGGACAGGGGCTGACTATAAGCGTTTTTGCACCCGCGACGGTTTATCGTAGCGGTGATTGCTTGCCGTATCGGCTAAGCGAACAGTCCTTCACGGGTCAGGAAACGCCTTGGGCGTGAGGCGTCAGGCTCCCGATGTGGGGCAATGGCAACACCGCCTCAACCCTTCGCCGGGTGTACGAGCGCCTTGCGACGCACGATCAGGCAAGGATTGATGCACCCGACTTTGAGCGTGCGTGGCGGTGCCCAGCGTGAGTTGTTCCCGGCCCGGTCGAGGATGCAGTAGGTCACTTCCAGGCGGGGATCTTCGCCCGCTTCGAGGATCAGTGCCGGTGGCACCCAGAGGTTGAGGGGCTGGCCGATGTCGCTGGCCTTGAGCGGTGGCAGGTCCAGGCGTGCATCGCCCCATTGCAGGGTGATCGCATCGCCAGCGGCCATGTTCAGGTAGGGTTCGATGGCCAGTGGCACGCCGCGTTTGATCTGGGTCGGGTTGAGCCCACGGCGGCGGATTATCTCGGGGATGATCACAGGTGCCAGGTTCTGGTTTTCGTCGGCGCACAAGGTGTGCGGCTCACCGCCAGGGCAGTCGAGTTTGACCTGCAATCGCTTCGCCGCCGACAGCACCGGGGTTTGGCCGACTTGCATCACCTTGTAGTGGATACGTGTATTGCCGTTGTGCACAAAACTCTGTGGCACCCGCAGGTTCACGGGCTGGCCGAGGTCGGCGCGGGCGAGCACTTTGGAGGTGACGTAGCAGTTGTTCCAGAACAGTTCGATCAAGTCCTCTTCGTCCATGCCGGTGTACGGCGGGATTTCGATCAGCAGGTGCGCCGCCGCGGTGAGGTTGATGGCTGACCCGCAGGATTGCGCCAGGCGGGGAGGGGTCAGTTCAACTGTGTTCGACAGACAGGTCATGAGTGTTCTCCTTGAAACCGCGTAGCGAAGTCCATAAAGGAAATGCCGGGTGCGTTAGTGGCGGGTTATTAAAGTTAATTGAGTGTGCGTAATAAACTATTAGTTGCCTGTAAGTTCCGGCTGCGCTCTAGATAAAAGTGCGAGCTATAAGGTGTCAATAGAGGATTTCTTATAATGAGTTAATCCGTGGCTATTCAGAAGGCTCCTACAGTGCTCAGGTTCCAAACGGACGCCGGCAAGGCCTGTTTCCTTGGGGTGTGCGCTGATGAGACCAGAATAACGGCTGCCTGGCGGTTTATGAACACGCGTGAACTGTGCCAGGGTACGTGACAAGAAAGTATTGCGGGGAGTATCTATATATCGCGTTATAAACAGCGATTTAATAGCGCGTAATACGCGGCGTGATACCGCGTGAAGTGAGTGTGGTGTGAGCGGTGTGTCACGGCTTATTGCGAGAGGTGACGCCGGTCAAAGTTGTTTGATAAGTAGGTGATTAATATTCAGTTATTCAGGAACTTACTGAGGAATTGTCGGGTGCGTTCTTCCTTGGGGTGGGCGAAAAACGCCTTGGCTTCGCCTTGTTCAACGATCACGCCTTTGTCGAAGAACACCACCCGATTGGCCACATCGCGGGCAAAGCTCATTTCGTGGGTGACGATCACCAGGGTGCGTTTCTCTTCGGCCAGGCCGCGGATGGTCGACAGCACTTCGCCCACCAGTTCCGGGTCCAGGGCCGAGGTGGGTTCGTCGAACAGAATCACTTCCGGCTCCATGGCCAGCGCCCGGGCAATCGCCACGCGCTGCTGCTGCCCCCCGGACAGCCGTCGCGGGTAAGCGTCTTCCTTGCCCTCCAGGCCGACCTTGGCCAGCAACCTGCGGCCCAGGGCCTCGGCTTGCGCCCTGGGCATCTTCTTGACGATCAGCGGGCCTTCGATGATGTTCTCCAATGCCGTGCGGTGGGGGAACAGGTTGAAGTTCTGGAACACGAAGCCCACGTGCTGGCGCAACTGTCGCACCAGGCCTTGTTGATGGTTCAGCGGGCGACTGCCATCGATCTCGATGTCGCCGACCTTGATCCGGCCGCTGCTGGGTTCTTCGAGAAAGTTCAGGCACCGCAGGAAGGTGGTCTTGCCCGACCCGCTGGGGCCGATGATCGCCACGACTTCGCCTTCCCGGACCTCAAGGTCGATGCCCTTGAGCACGGCCTGCCCCTTGAATTGCTTGGTCAGTTTTTCCACGACAATCATCGGCTCAAGACTCCTGGTCGTGGCGATTGACCCGCTCTTCCAACCGGTTCTGCAGGCTCGACAGCGCCGTGGCGAGAATCCAGTAAATCAGGGCGGCGGCAAGGTACATGGTGAAGATTTCGAAGGTGCGGGCGGTGATCAACTGGGCCTGGCGGAACAGTTCCGGCACCTGGATGGTGGCGGCCAGTGCCGTGTCCTTGACCAGCGAAATAAAGCTGTTGCCTAAAGGTGGCAGGGCGGTGCGCATGGCTTGCGGCAGGATCGCCCGGCGCAGGGTTTGCGCCCGGGTCATGCCGATGCTGGCCGCCGCTTCCCACTGGCCGCGCTCGATGGAGCCGATGGCGGCGCGCAGGATTTCGCAGGCGTAGGCGGCCATGTTCAATGAGAAGCCGATCAGGGCGGCCGGCAACGGGTCAAGCTCGATACCCAGTTGCGGCAAGCCGTAATAGATCATGAACAACTGGACCAACAGCGGCGTGCCGCGAAAGAACGACACATACACGCGGGCAATCCAGCTCACCAGCGTGAAGCGCGACAGGCGCATCAAGGCCAGGCCGAAGCCCAGCAGCAGCCCGAAGAACATCCCGCCCAGGCTCAGGATGACCGTGTAGTACGCGCCCTTGAGTAAAAAGGGCACGGAGTCCAGGGCAAGCTGGAGACTCTGTTCAATCATTGGGTCACGTCAGAGCCGAAGTACTTCTGCGACAGCTTGGCCAGGGTGCCGTCGGCGCGCAGCTTGTCGAGGGCGGTGTTGAGTGCGGCCAGCAGTTCAGGCTCGCCTTGGCGAATCGCAATGCCGGACTCCTGGCGAGAGAACGCCGGCCCGGAGACCGCCAGTTTGTCGCCGGTCTTGCCGACCATTTCCAGGGCGGCCAGGCGGTCGACCAGGATCGCGTCGGTGCGGCCGACCATCAAGTCCTGGAACTTGGTGGGGTCATCATCGTAGGTCTTGACGATGGCGCCCGGTACGTTCGCCTTGAGCCACTGCTCGTAGTTGGTGCCCAGGCCGACCCCGACTTTATGGCCGCTCAGCGATTCGGGCGTCAGGTACTTGCCGGCGTCCTTTTTGCCCGTCAGGGCTTGGATCCCGGAGACGGTGTAGGGCTGGGAGAAGTCGTACTTTTTCTTGCGCTCCTCGGAGATGGTCACCTGGTTGACCACCGCGTCCAGGCGCTTGGATTCCAGTGCCGCGAGGATGCCGTCCCACTTGGTCGGTTGCAGCTTGACCTTCACCCCCATCTCCTTGGCCAGGGCCTGGGACAGTTCGACTTCAAAGCCGGCCAGCTGGCCGTTGGCATCGACGAAGCTGAACGGTGGGTAGGTGCCTTCCAGCCCGATGTTGATCACGCCGGCTTTCTTGATGGTGTCCAGTTCTTCCCCGGCCACCGCCTGCCCCAACAGGCCGGCACCGAGTGCCAGGCCCAGCGAGCCAATGAGAAGTGTCCGACGAAATGCGCAAAAATTCATGACAAGCCCCTGTGTTTTTTATAAGGATGTTTTTTAACAAGCAGGCAAACCGAGCGTTGCGCGATCACCACACCCCGCCCGACAAACCGTGCAGGGGAACCGCGACGATGGCGACTTCAAAACACTGAATCATAGGCAAACAAGGCCGGTGCCCCTCCGGTGTGCAGAAAGATGATCGGTCCATCGTTGAAGCGCTGCCGGGCGATGCCATCGAGCAACCCGGCCATTGCCTTGCCAGTGTAGACGGGGTCCAGCAACAAGCCTTCCTGACGCGCCAGCAATTTCACCGCCGCCAGGGTGCCGGCGTTGGGCTCGCCGTAGCGCGGGGCAAAGTACTCGTCCCACAGGTGCACCTTGAACGCGGGCGGCAGGTCCACGCCCAGCAGCTCGGCGGTGCGCTCGGCGAGGCCCTGGACCTTGGGCCGCTGGTCTTCGTCGCTGCGCGACACGGTGACGCCAATCACCGGCAGGTTCGGCAGCACTGCACTGAGTGCCAGTGCCAAGCCGCTGTGGGTGCCGGCACTGCCCGAGGCCAGGACCACGGCGGCGAATGCGTGGCCGCTGTCCTCGATCTGCTGGGCCAGCTCCAGCCCGGCGCGCACATAACCCAGCGCGCCCAAGGCGTTGGAGCCACCGATCGGTACCAGATAGGGCACCTTGCCGTTGCGGTGCAGGCGCTTGGCCAGGGCTTGCAGTTGCAGGTCGGCGTTGTCCAGGTTGTCCACCAACTCGACCTTGGCCTCGAACAGGTCCAGCAGCAGGCGGTTGCCGTTGCCCAGGTAATTGGGGTCCGTGGTGCCAATCGGGTTTTCCAGCAGGGCGACACAGCCCAGGCCCAGTTTCGCGGCGATAGCGGCGGTCTGGCGCACATGGTTGGACTGGATCGCCCCGGCGGTGATCAGCGTGTCGGCGCCTTGCGCCAGTGCGTCGGCGGCCAGGTATTCGAGTTTGCGCAGTTTGTTGCCGCCCATGGCCAGCGGCGTCAGGTCGTCACGCTTGACGTAGATGTCACGCTCCAGCCAGCCCGACAGGCGGTCGAGTCGCTCCAGGGGCGTGGCGCCGGCGAGGAGCTCCAGGCGGTGAAAACGAGCCAGCTGTTGTTTGATCATGTGACCGTACGCGTGGCGAGAGGTCCCTGGACTATAGGCAAGGCCGGCGGACTCGCACGGCCATGCTTATGCCAAAAAGTACTGAGGGCGGCACAATTGGTTCTTAATGGCGGTTTAGGGTACTGCCGTAAAGTGACTGCCGTTGAGCCGGCCAAACCGTGTGGCCGCAGCCTGTGAGGAGTTTTACCGTGAGCGAGCGTTCCAGCCATTGGCAACTGCAGACCATCGTCAGCCAACTGCGTGCGGCCCGTGACCAGTGGCGTGTACAAAATGGCCGCGCCACCGGCGAGCAGGGCGGGCGCGAATTGCCGTCCCGTGCGGCGATGGCGGAGATTCTTGAGGCCCTGTGTGGCGCGCTGTTCCCGATGCGCCTGGGTCCGGTGGACCTGCGCGAGGAGAGCGAGGATTTCTACGTCGGCCATACCCTGGATGTCGCGCTCAATGCCTTGCTCTGCCAGGCGCGCCTGGAGTTGCGCTACGTCGCCCGCCACAGCGCCCAGGTCGACACTGACGTCGAAGCCCGGGCGATTCGCATCATTCAGGGTTTCGCCCTGGCCTTGCCCGAGTTGCGCAGCCTGCTGGACAGCGATGTGCTGGCGGCCTATCACGGTGACCCGGCGGCGCGCAGCGTCGATGAAGTGCTGTTGTGCTATCCGGGGATACTGGCGGTGATTCACCATCGCCTGGCCCATCACCTGTACCGCGCCGGCTTGCCGTTGCTGGCGCGCATCAGCGCGGAAATCGCCCACTCGGCCACCGGCATCGACATTCACCCCGGTGCACAGATCGGCCGCAGTTTCTTCATCGACCACGGGACCGGCGTGGTGATCGGCGAGACCGCGATCATCGGCGAGCGAGTGCGCATCTACCAGGCGGTAACCCTGGGCGCCAAGCGCTTCCCGGCGGACGAAGACGGCCAGTTGCAGAAGGGTCATCCGCGTCATCCGATTGTCGAGGACGATGTGGTGATCTATGCCGGCGCGACTATCCTGGGACGGATCACCATCGGCAAGGGCTCGACCATCGGCGGCAATGTCTGGCTGACCCGCAGTGTGCCGGCCGGGTGCAACCTGACCCAAGCCAACCTGCAGCACGATGATGGGACGCAGAAGTAGGGAATATTGATTGTGTGATCGACCATCGGCGCAAGCCGGTCTCGCTCCCACAGAACCTGGGTTGAGCCCGTAGGAGCGAGGCTCGCCCGCGAAGAGGCCGGCACAGTCGGCATCTCAGTCAACTGACAGGCTGCATTCGCCGGCAAGCCGGTCTCGCTCCCACAGAACCTGGTGTGAGCCCGTAGGAGCGGGGCTTGCCCGCGAAGAGGCCAGCCCATTCAACATCGATGTCGTCAGGCTTACCGCCTTCGCGGGCAAGCCCGCTCCCACAAGGAATCCGGGCCTGACACGGGATGTGTGTTCGCCGTGGACCAGGGTGGGAGCGGGCTTGCCCGCGATGGCGGTGGGTGGGTCAACGTTGATGTTGAATGCTCCGCCGTCATCGCGAGCAAGCCCGCACACACACTCTTCGGAGAGTGCCGCCAAGCCCTGCGATTAGTCCTACGGCGCCTTTCCGTGTTTA
This sequence comes from Pseudomonas sp. ok272, assembly GCF_900109995.1. Taxonomy (GTDB): domain Bacteria; phylum Pseudomonadota; class Gammaproteobacteria; order Pseudomonadales; family Pseudomonadaceae; genus Aquipseudomonas. Next base: position 66,438 of record NZ_FOCB01000017.1, read on the forward strand.
ACTTGAACGTTCATTCAAGTTAAACCGGCAGCTCGCTGCCCGCTCACAACAGGAGGCTTGCCTTTGTTGAGTCTGTTTTCCACAGCCACGTTTTCTCCCTTCACGGTGCACCGCCCATGAGTGCGTCCACCACCCCACCCAGCGGCCAAATGCGCGTGAACCCGCCGGTGTTCTACTTCGCCGCGAGCTTCATTCTGTTGTTCGGCCTGGTGGTCATCAGCTTCCCACAACAGTCCGGCGCCTGGCTGTTGGCCGCGCAAGACTGGGCGGCCAACACGGTCGGTTGGTATTACATGCTGGCGATGACCCTGTACCTGATCTTCGTGGTGGTCACCGCCTTGTCGGGCTACGGCAAGATCAAGCTCGGTGCCGACCACGACGAGCCCGAGTTCAGTTATCTGTCGTGGGCCGGCATGCTGTTCGCCGCCGGGATCAGCATCACGCTGTTTTTCTTTTGCGTCTCCGAGCCCCTGACCCACCTGTTGCAACCGCCCCAGGGCGAGGCCGGCACGGCGGACGCGGCGCGCCAGGCGATGCAGGTCCTGTTCCTGCACTGGGGCCTGCATGGCTGGGGCGTGTTTGCCTTTGTCGGCATGGCGCTGGCGTATTTCGCCTACCGGCATAACCTGCCGCTGGCCTTGCGTTCGGCGCTGTACCCGCTGATCGGCAAGCGCATCAACGGGCCTATCGGCTACGCGGTGGATGGCTTCGGCATCATCGCCACGGTATTTGGCCTGGGGGCCGACATGGGTTTTGGGGTGCTGCACCTCAATTCGGGCCTGGACTACCTGTTCGGCGTCGCTCACACCCAGTGGGTTCAGGTCGGCCTGATCACGCTGATGATGGGCGCGGCGATCATCGTCGCGGTGGCGGGCGTCGACAAGGGCGTGCGGGTGATGTCCGACATCAACATGCTGCTGGCCTGCGCGCTGCTGTTGTTCGTGTTGTTCGCCGGCCCCACCCAGCACTTGCTCAACACCCTGATCCAGAACGTGGGTGACTACCTCGGCGCCCTGCCGATGAAGAGTTTCGACCTGTACGCCTACGACAAACCCAGCGACTGGCTCGGCGGTTGGACGGTGTTCTACTGGGCCTGGTGGATCGCCTGGTCGCCGTTCGTAGGCCTGTTCATCGCGCGGATTTCCCGGGGCCGAACCATCCGCGAATTCGTCTTCGGCGTGTTGTTGATTCCCCTGGGCTTCACCCTGGCGTGGATGTCGATCTTCGGCAACAGCGCCATCGACCAGGTGCTCAATCACGGCATGAGCGCGCTGGGTCTGTCGGCCATCGAGAACCCGTCGATGACCCTCTACCTGTTGCTGGAAACCTACCCCTGGAGCAAGACGGTGATCGCCATGACGGTGTTCATCAGCTTCGTGTTCTTCGTCACCTCGGCCGACTCCGGCACCGTGGTGCTGTCAACGTTGTCCGCCAAGGGTGGCAATGCCGACGAGGACGGGCCGAAATGGCTGCGGGTGTTCTGGGGCGTGATGACGGCGCTGGTGACCAGCGCGTTGCTGTTCGCGGGCAGCATCGATTCGTTGAAGTCGGCGGTGGTGTTGACCTCGTTGCCGTTCTCGATGATTTTGCTGCTGATGATGTGGGGCCTGCACAAGGCGTTCTACCTGGAGTCGCAGAAGCGCATCGCCCAGATGCACTCGCTGGCACCGGTCTTGACCTCGCGGCGGGGCAAGGGCGGCTGGCGCCAGCGCCTGAGCCAGGCGGTGCACTTCCCCTCGCGGGACGAGGTGTACCGCTTCATGGACACCACGGTGCGCCCGGCGATTGAAGAAGTGACGGCGGTGTTTGTCGAGAAGGGCGTCAACGTCCTGGCCCAGCCGGACCCGGTCAATGACAGCGTCAGCCTGGAGATCGGCCATGGCGACCAGCACCCGTTCATCTATCAAGTGCAGATGCGCGGTTACTTCACACCGTCCTTCGCCCGTGGCGGGATGGGCCCCAAGGAGCTGCTCAATCGCCGCTACTACCGCGCCGAGGTGCACCTGAGCGAAGGCAGCCAGGACTACGACCTGATGGGTTACACCAAGGAGCAGATCATCAACGACATCCTCGACCAGTACGAACGGCACATGCAGTTCTTGCACTTGGTGCGCTGATGGCGGGCGGCTCAGGTGTTGCTCATGGCAATGAACAACACCAGCGCCGCCACCGGCACGGCAAACACCATGAACCCGGCCATCAACGCGCTGACCAGCGAATGGCCTGTCTTCATGCCGATAGCGCCGTTGATCACCGTCAACGCGAGCCACAGTCCGACAAAGCCGTAGGTCAGGGTTTCGCGACTGAAGCCCAGCTTCTGGCCGATGAACAGCATCAGTGCCAGCAAGGCCAGGCCGAAGATAATGATGATCCCGGTGTGCATGGTGTGTTCCATCCTTTGGCGGTGTATTGCCTACAAGGCCGCCTTCGCGACGGTGCGGCAATTCGACAGGCTCGCTCCCACGGTGATGGGGGGCGGTGGGCCCTCAATGTGGTCCTATCGAGCATAGACGTTGCTGCTTGCAACTACCTGAAAAACGGCACATCCCCCATCACCGTCGCCCGGTGCATCACGCGCCGGGCCGGGCGGTAGTCGTCTACGGCGAAGTGCTGGGTCACGCGGTTGTCCCAGAAGGCCACGTCGTTGGTTTGCCAGCGCCAGCGGATGGTGAACTCCGGGCGGGTGGCGTGGGCGAACAGCAGCTTGAGGATCACTTCGCTTTCGCTGTCCGACAGTTCGTTGATGCGGGTGGTGAAGCCTTCGTTGACGAACAGTGAGGTGCGCCCGCTCACCGGGTGCGTGCGGATCACCGGGTGTGACAGCGGCGGGTTTTTCTGGCAGGTGGCTTCCCACTGCGCCAGGTCTTCGGGGGTGGTGGCGAAGCGTTCCCGGGGGAAGGACTTGACGAAGTCGTGGGTGGCCGTCAGGCCTTGCAGCATGGCTTTGAGCGGCGGCGACAAGGCTTCATACGCGGCGATGCCGCTGGCCCACAGCGTGTCGCCACCAAACGCGGGCAACTGCTTGGCGCTGAGCACCGCGCCGAGCGCCGGGGCCGGCAGGAAGGTCACGTCGGTGTGCCACAGGGCGTTGTCGCGCACATCGGTGTGTGCGGTGTCGAGGATCAACACCTCGGGCTGGCCCGGCACATTGGGGTAGATCGGGTGGATGTGCAGGTCGCCAAAGTTGGCCGCAAAGTGTGCCTGCTGCCGGGGGTTGATCGGCTGGTCGCGAAAGAACAGCACCTGATGCTTGAGCAAGGCTTGTTCGATGGCATCGCGCTGTTCGACGTTTAGCGGTTGGGCAAGGTCGACGCCGCTGATCTGCGCGCCGAGGGCCGAGCTTAAAGGGGTGATGGTCAGGTGGCTCATGGGTGTTCTCTTTAGAGTGGGCGTGGCCTGATCTTCGTCAGTTCGGCGAGATCCTTATGGGAGCGGGCTTTCCGGCGAAAGCGGTACCTCTGGCGACATCGATGTTGAATGGGCTGGCCTCTTTGCGGGCAAGCCTCGCTCCTACGGACTCAACCCAGATTCCTGCTCGCAATGGCGGTGACGAGTGGCATGGCTAAGACAGTTGCTCCCACAGGTTGAAAGTCAGTGGGCCTGGCCGTGCCACGGCACCAGCTTGCGCTGCAGGGCGCGCAGGCCCATTTCCATGGCGAAGGCGATCAGGGCGATCACCAGGATGCCCAGCACCACCACATCGGTGACCAAGAACTGCGCGGCCGACTGCACCATGAAGCCCAGGCCGCTGGTGGCGGCGATCAACTCGGCGGCGACCAGGGTCGACCAGCCGACCCCCAGGCCAATGCGCACGCCGGTCAGGATGTCGGGGAGGGCGCTGGGCAGGATCACATGGCGAATCAGTTGCGCCCGCGTGGCGCCCAGCGATTGCGCAGCGCGCAGCTTGGCCGGGTCGACGGTGCGCACGCCGGTGGCGGTGGCGATGGCGATCGGGGCGAAGATCGCCAGGTAAATCAGCAGCACCTTGGACAGCTCGCCGATGCCGCACCAGATCACGATCAACGGCAGGTAGGCCAGCGGCGGGATCGGCCGGTAGAACTCGATCAGCGGGTCGAGAATGCCCCGGGCGATGCGGTTGGAACCCATGGCAATGCCCACCGGCACGGCGCTCAGCACCGCGAAGCCCAAGCCCAGGCCAATCCGTTCAAGGCTCGCGGCCAAGTGTTGCCACAAGGTCGAGTCCATGTAGCCGGTGGTCGCCAGCAACCAGCCTTTTTGCAGCACGGCCGAGGGCGGCGGCAGGAACAGCGGCTCGATCAGGCCGCTGGCGGTAACGGCCCACCACAGGACGATCAGCACCAGCAGGGTCAACACGCTGATCCAGCGCGTGCCGAGAGGGCGGCGCACGGCAATCGTCGTCGACGGGACGCTGGTTTTGGCCGCAGTGGCGGGGATCTGATAGGTGCTCATGCGCGCTCCTGCCGTTGGGAGAACACGCGGGCGAGCACGTGTTCACGGGTTTCGATGAAGCGTGGGTCGGACTTGATCGCCCGTGCCGACTCGCCGGCTGCGTAGCGCTGGCCGAAGTCCAGGTGCAGGCGCTCGACAATGTGCCCGGGGTTGGGGGCCAGCAGAATCAGGTCGGTGGCCAGGAACACCGCTTCTTCGATGTCGTGGGTGATCAGGAACACCGGCTTGGCGGTGCGCTGCCAGACTTGCAGCAGCAACGCCTGCATCTGTTCGCGGGTGAAGGCATCGAGGGCGCCGAAGGGTTCGTCCATCAGCAGCACCCGTGGGTCGGCCGCCAGGGCACGGGCCAGGCCGACGCGTTGCTTCTGGCCGCCGGACAGCTGCCAGATGCGCCGCGCGTCGAAACCGGCGAGGTCCACCAGGGCGAGCATCTCCCGGGCGCGGGCTTGGCGTTTGTCCCGGGGGACGCCGGCCAGCTCCAGGCCGAAGCCGACGTTGGCGAGCACGTCCTGCCAGGGCAGCAATGCATCATCCTGGAACACCACGCCGCGTTCGGCGCTCGGCCCCTTGACCGGCACGCCGTCGAGGCTGATGCGCCCGGCGCTGGGCTCGACGAAGCCGGCAATCAGGTTCAACAACGATGTCTTGCCACTGCCGGACGGCCCGAGGGCCACCAGCAGTTGCTGGGGCCCCAGGGTCAGTGAAATGTCTGCCAATACCGGCTCCGGGCTGCCTGGGTACTGTGCGCTGATGCGCTCCAGCTGTAGCAAGGCCATCGAGGCGTACTCCGATCAGTGAGTGATGTACTGGGCGCTGACGTACGGCGCGTAGTCCGGCAGCACGGCGTCGACCTTGCCTTGCTCCTTGAGGAACGCGGCGGTGGCGGTGATGGCCTGGGTGGTCGGCGCGCCGAGGGTGACCACTTGATCCGCCGCCAGCGGGTAGACGTTGCCTTGCAGCAGCAACGCAATGTCGCTGGCCTTGGCGCCGGAGAGCTTCACCAGCTTGTCGACGTTGCTTGGGTTGGCGAGCCAGGCCTTCGGGTCCTTGCGGTAATCGGCGTAGGCATCCAGGGTGACCTTGGCGAACGCGGTGACGATCTCTGGGTGCTTCTTGGCAAAGTCATCGCGCACGATCCAGGCGTCGAACGTCGGGGCGCCGTACTTGGCCAACTCGCCGGAGGTGATCAGCACCTTGCCGTTTTCCTTGGCCACGCCCAGGGCTGGGTCCCACACGTAGGTGGCGTCGATGTCGCCGCGTTTCCAGGCGGCAATGATCGCCGGCGGGGCGAGGTTGAGCACGGTGACTGTCGAGGGGTCGATGTTCCAGTGCTTGAGCGCGGCCAGCAGGCTGTAGTGGCCGGTGGACACGAACGGCACGGCGATCTTCTTGCCGATCAGGTCCTGTGGGTTGTTGATCCCGGAACCGTCGCGGGCGACCAGGGCTTCGGCGGCGCCGATCTGGGTGGCGATCAGGAAGGTTTGCACCGGGACCTTGCGGGTGATGGCCGCGGTCAGTGGGCTGGAACCGAGGTAGCCGATCTGCACGTCGCCCGAGGCGATGGCCGCGATGATGTCGGCGCCGTTGTCGAACTTGCGCCAGTGGATCGTGGCGCCGGTGGCTTTTTCGTAAGCTCCGTCAGCCTGGGCGACTTTGGCGGGATCGACGGTGGTCTGGTAGGCGACGGTGACGTCGGTGGCCTGGGCGAAAAAACTCGCCGCAGCCAGGGAAGCGGCCGCCAGGAGGCGTAGGGGCAGGTGCAGTTTCATCAGTGAAGTCCTCATCAGGCGGCCGGGTATCGGCGAGTGATGAGACTAAATGATCTAAGAACTGCAAAATAAATAACTTATTGGCATTAGCTTATGAGCGGAAAACTCAAGAGCGACCGCTGCGCGGCTTTCGCGAGCAGGCTCGCTCCCACAGGTTCAGGGGACTCTGTGGGCGCGAGCCTGCTCGCGAATAGGTCCGAAGGACCGTCGGCGGTTAGTTGCTGATCGCCAGGATGCTCGCCTGGTACGCGCCGACAAACACATCGAAATCGCCGACTTCGTTCTGTTCAAGCTCGGTCTGCTGGAGCAGCGAGGCGCGCGCGCGTTCTTCGAACTGCGCTTGCTCGTCAGCCGGCAGCGGTTGGCTGCGGAAGAACTCGGCGTGAGCCTGGCTCTGGCGCAGGGAGAATCGAGCGAAGCTCTCCTTGTGCTCGGTCATGGCTGCCAGCACCTGGGCCGACGGGGTCAGGGACGGGTCCTTGATCTTCGCCCGTTGTGCGTCGAGGGCCTTGCCGTGCGCCTCGCCGCCGTGGCTTTGGTCGAGCAGGGCGGCCACGGGTGCGATCTTCTCCAGCAGCTCGAGGGCCCATTCCTTCATGTCCACCGGCTGGCCGTCGCGTTGCAGTTGCAGGCCCGGACGGCGACCTTCCTTGACCACACTGAGGACGTTCGAGGTGGCGTTGCTGCACGAGGTGTTGGTCAGCAGCGGGCTTTCGTTCAACGCGCAGTACAACAGGAACGCATCGAGGAAACGTGCCTCGGGCAGGTCGATGCCGGTCGGCAGGAACGGGTTGATGTCCAACAGGCGCACTTCGACGTACTGGATGCCACGGGCCACCAGCGCCTGGATCGGGCGCTCGCCGGTGTAGGTCACGCGCTTGGGGCGGATGTTGGAGTAGTACTCGTTTTCAATCTGCAGGATGTTGGTGTTGAGCTGGACCCACTCACCGTCCTTGTGCGTCCCCACTTCGACGTACGGCGCGTAAGGCGTGGCCACCGCCTTGCGCAGGCTGTCGGTGTAGCTGGCCAGGTCGTTGTAGCACGGCGTCAAGCCCGCTTGGGCGTTGCTCTGGTAACCCAGGTCGCTCATGCGCAGGCTGGTGGCGTAGGGCAGGTACAGGGTGTCGGCGTCCAGTTGTTCCAACTGGTGCGAGCGACCGCGCAGGAAGCCGGCGTCCAGGGCCGGGGAGGCGCCGAACAGGTACATCAGCAGCCAGCTGTAGCGCCGGAAGTTACGGATCAGGGCGATGTAGGCCGCCGATTGGTAGTCACGGTCGGTGCCGACAAAACCGTCGTGCGCCTTGAGTACGGGCCAGAGGGATTCGGGCAGGGAAAAATTGTAGTGGATCCCGGCAATGCATTGCATGGTCTTGCCGTAGCGCAGGGCCAGGCCCTTGCGGTACACGTACTTGAGCTGCCCGATGTTGGAGGTGCCGTAGTAGGCAATCGGGATATCTTCCTCGGCCGGCAACGGGCACGGCATCGATGGACTCCACAGGTACTCGTTGCCGAGCTTGCTGTAGGCAAAGCGGTGGATCTTGTCCAGGCTCGCCAGGGTGTCGGCGGGATCGGGCAGGGCCGGGGTGATGAACTCCAGCAGCGACTCGGAGTAGTCGGTGGTGATCTGTTCGTTGGTCAGCGCGGAACCCAATGCTTCCGGGTGCGGGGTTTGCGCCAGGCGGCCTTCGCTGGTCACGCGCAGGCATTCACGTTCGATGCCGTGAAGGCACTGTTCGAGCACAGAGAGGTTAGCGCGCTCGCCGAGCAGAGCCAGGCGGCGGTTGAGAAGTTCGCTCAAGTTGGATTCCTTCACGCGTCAGTCGCCCCAATATGGGGGTGGGCAGGACGGTCTACAAGGGTGAAGTTAAAACTGGCGTTATCGCCTGGTTTTCGAGCCGTATAGGCCTGATGCCGATTGTTCAGAAGCTGCACAACCCCTGTGGGAGCGGGCTTGCCCGCGAAGGCGTAGTGTCAGGCAACATCACTGATGACTGATCCACCGCTATCGCGGGCAAGCCCGCTCAGAGTCACAGCGGCGAAACTAACCCAAATCGGTGGCCGGTAGCTACAGGACCGCGAACGTGCCTTGTGCTTTTGCGACCAATTTGTCGCCTTGCATCACGTCGGCTTCGACCACCAGCGTGCGTCGGCCCGGGTGGATCACCCGCGCCGTGCACAGCACCTCGCCGTCGGCCACGGCGCGGATGTAGTTGATCTTGCATTCGATGGTCGCGCTCTGCTGGTCAAAGCCGTGGGTGCTGGAGCAGGCCAGCCCCATGGCAATGTCCACCAGGCTGAACAGCGCCCCGCCGTGCAGCTTGCCACCGCGATTGCGCAGCTCGGGTGCAAGCGCCAGGGCGACTTGCGCCACCCCGGTTTCCAGGCTGTGCAAGCGGCAACCCAGCAGCTTGAAGAAGGCGCTTTCAGTCAAGCCGGCCGGGATCTCCATCAACGCTTCTTCAACTGCTTGGCATTGGCGAACAACGACGCCATGGCGTTATTGCTCGGGGCGGGTGCGGCGGCTTCCTTGCGCGGCGCGCTGTTGGTCGACTGGCGCGGTGCCGAGCCAGGGCGTGCGCCACGGGCACCGTCGATTTTCTCGCCCGGGGTGTCGCTCATGCGCATCGACAGGCCGACGCGTTTACGCGGGATGTCGATTTCCATGACCTTGACCTTGACCACATCGCCGGCCTTCACCGCTTCACGCGGGTCCTTGATGAACTTCTCCGAAAGCGCAGAGATGTGCACCAAACCGTCCTGATGCACGCCGATGTCGACGAAGGCACCAAAGTTGGTGACGTTGGTCACCACGCCTTCGAGGATCATCCCCAGTTGCAGGTCCTTGAGGTCTTCGACGCCTTCCTGGAACTCGGCGGTCTTGAACTCCGGACGCGGGTCGCGGCCAGGTTTCTCGAGCTCTTGCAGGATGTCGGTGACGGTGGGCAGGCCGAAGGTTTCGTCGGTGTACTGCTTCGGATCCAGGCGCTTGAGGAAGCTGGCATCGCCGACCAGCGAACGGATGTCGCGCTCGGTTTGCGCGGCGATGCGCTGGACCAGCGGATAGGCTTCCGGGTGCACGGCCGAGGAGTCCAGCGGGTTGTCGCCGTTCATCACGCGCAGGAAACCGGCGGCCTGTTCGAAGGTTTTTTCCCCCAGGCGCGCGACCTTTTTCAGTGCGGCGCGGGTCTTGAACGCACCGTGTTCGTCGCGGTGGCTGACGATGTTTTGCGCCAGGGTCGCGTTCAACCCGGAGATGCGCGCGAGCAGCGCCACGGAGGCGGTGTTGACGTCGACGCCGACGGCGTTCACGCAGTCCTCGACCACCGCGTCCAGGCCGCGGGCCAGCTTGAGCTGCGACACGTCGTGCTGGTACTGGCCTACACCGATGGACTTGGGATCGATCTTCACCAGCTCCGCCAGTGGGTCTTGCAGGCGACGGGCAATCGACACCGCGCCACGGATCGACACGTCCAGGTCCGGGAACTCCTTGGAGGCCAGCTCCGAGGCCGAGTACACCGAGGCGCCGGCTTCGGAGACCATGACTTTGGTCATTTTCATGGCTGGGTATTTTTTGATCAGGTCGGCGGCGAGCTTGTCGGTTTCCCGGCTGGCGGTGCCGTTGCCGATGGCGATCAGGTCCACCGAATGCTTGGCGCACAGGGCGGCGAGCACGGCGATGGTCTGGTCCCACTTGTTGTGCGGCACGTGGGGATAGACCGTGGCGTGATCGAGCATCTTGCCGGTGGCGTCGACCACCGCGACCTTGCAGCCGGTACGCAGGCCGGGGTCCAGGCCCAGGGTGGCGCGCGGGCCGGCCGGTGCGGCCAGCAGCAGGTCGTGCAGGTTGTGGGCGAAGACGTTGATCGCCTCGGTCTCGGCGCCATCGCGCAGCTCGCCGAGCAGGTCGGTTTCCAGGTGGGTGTAGAGCTTGACCTTCCAGGTCCAGCGCACCACTTCGCCGAGCCATTTGTCAGCCGGACGGTTCTGGTTGGCGATGCCGAATTGCTGGCCGATCATGCCCTCGCACGGGTGCATGGTGCCCGGCAGTTCGTCGCCGACTTTCAACGCCGAGCTCAGGATGCCTTCGTTGCGCCCGCGGAAAATCGCCAGGGCGCGGTGCGACGGCATGCTCTTGAGGGGTTCGTCGTGTTCGAAGTAATCGCGGAACTTGGCGCCTTCCTCTTCCTTGCCGGCGATCACGCGGGCACTGAGGGTGGCTTCCTGCTTGAGGTAGCTGCGCAGCTTGTCGAGCAGGTTGGCGTCCTCGGCGAAGCGCTCCATGAGGATGTACTTGGCGCCTTCCAGGGCTGCCTTGACGTCGGCCACGCCTTTCTCGGCGTCGATGAAGCGCGCGGCTTCGGCATCGGGGGTCAGGCTCGGGTCGTTGAACAGGCCGTCGGCCAGTTCGCCGAGGCCGGCTTCCAGGGCGATCTGGCCCTTGGTGCGGCGCTTCTGCTTGTACGGCAGGTACAAGTCTTCGAGGCGGGTCTTGGTGTCGGCGAGCTTGATGTCACGCTCAAGTTGCGGCGTCAGCTTGCCTTGCTCCTGGATGCTGGCCAGGATGCTGATGCGCCGTTCGTCGAGTTCTCGCAGGTAGCGCAGGCGCTCTTCCAGGTGCCGCAACTGGATGTCATCGAGGCTGCCGGTCACTTCTTTCCGGTAGCGGGCGATGAAGGGCACCGTGGAGCCTTCATCGAGTAGCGCGACGGCCGCTTCGACCTGTTGTGGGCGTACACCGAGTTCTTCGGCGATGCGGCTGTTGATGCTGTCCATAAAACCACCTGACAAATTGTGAAAGCAGGCTCGCGGCCCTGTAGTCGGGGCTCGACGAGTCTGGTTGAGCGGCCTGGCCTGCGCCGCTACCTGGATCAAAAGGCATCCCATTGACCCGTGAAATCGAAAAATGACTGCCTGGCGTTGAAAAAAACCTTCGCCCTGGCGCGTAACGATCAGACGTTGCCTGACACAAAAGGCGGCGCATTATAACCGGCGTGCTCCGCTTCGGGGGGGCTTGAGAGCCGTCGGTGCAATGCCTATATCAGTGGTCACAGAGGAAAAATCTGCTAACAATGCACACGGTGCGTATAACGGCAGCTACGCCATAATGCGCGCCGAGATCAAAGGAGCATCCAATGAGCAGCACTACACAATCTGCTGAAGGCGAAAAAATTCTTATTGTTGACGACGACCCAGGGCTGAGCAGCCTGTTGCAGCGGTTCTTCGACAGCAAGGGCTATCGCGCCCGTACCGTACCGAACACCGAGCAGATGGATCGTCTGCTGGCCCGTGAAGTATTCAACCTGGTGGTCCTCGACCTGATGCTGCCTGGCGAAGACGGCCTGACCGCTTGCCGCCGCCTGCGCGCGGCGAACAATCAGATCCCGATCATCATGCTGACCGCCAAGGGCGACGAGCTGAGCCGGATCAAGGGCCTGGAACTGGGTGCCGATGATTACCTGGCCAAACCGTTCAACCCCGACGAACTGATGGCCCGCGTCAAAGCGGTCCTGCGCCGCCAGTTGGCCCCGGTACCGGGCGCGCCGGGCAGCGAAGATGAAAGCGTGACCTTCGGTGACTACGAGTTGTCGCTGGCCACCCGTGAACTCAAGCGTGGCAATGAAGTGCACATGCTGACCACCGGTGAGTTCGCGGTGCTCAAGGCCTTGGTGATGAACGCTCGCCAACCGCTGACTCGCGACAAGTTGATGAACCTGGCCCGTGGCCGCGAATGGGATGCCCTGGAGCGTTCCATCGACGTGCAGATCTCCCGTCTGCGCCGGATGATCGAGCCAGACCCGTCCAAGCCTCGTTACATCCAGACCGTCTGGGGCGTGGGCTACGTGTTCGTTCCGGATGGCACCGCGACCAAGTGAACGGTGATTTGTAGGAGCGAGTCAGCTGGATAATGCATTATCCGGTTGATTCGCGATCCGCAATTCTGCGAGCCTCTCTCGCTCCTGCAAAGTGTGTAGCTGTCTTCTATGAAAACCCCTATGTGGTTTCCCCAGAGTTTCTTCTCTCGCACCCTCTGGCTGGTGCTGATTGTCGTTCTGTTCTCCAAGGCGCTGACCCTGGTTTATCTGTTGATGAACGAAGACGTGCTGGTGGATCGCCAATACAGCCACGGCGTGGCCTTGACCTTGCGTGCCTACTGGGCCGCCGACGAAAAGAACCGGGAGGAGATCGCCAATAAGGTTGGCTTGATCCGGGTGGTCGGTGCGGGTGTCCCCGATGGCGAGCAGCATTGGCCCTACAGTGAAATCTACCAGCGACAGATGCAGGCCGAACTGGGTGGCGACACCGAAGTGCGCCTGCGCATGCACGCGCCGCCGGCCTTGTGGGTGCGCGCCCCGAGCCTGGGGGCGGGCTGGCTGAAAGTGCCGCTGTACCCGCACCCGTTGCGCGGCCAGAAAATCTGGAGCGTGCTCGGGTGGTTCCTCGCCATCGGCTTGTTATCCACCGCCTCGGCGTGGATCTTCGTCAGCCAGCTCAATCAGCCGCTCAAGCGCCTGGTCGATGCGGCGCGGCAACTGGGCCAGGGACGCAGCGTGCGGTTGCCGATCAGCGACACGCCCAGTGAGATGGCCGAAGTGTACCGGGCGTTCAACCAGATGGCCGAGGACGTCGAGCAGGCGGGGCGCGAGCGCGAGTTGATGCTGGCAGGGGTGTCCCATGACTTGCGCACCCCGCTGACCCGCTTGCGCTTGTCGCTGGAGTTGATGGGCGGCCACAGCGACCTGACGGACGACATGGTGCGTGACATCGAAGACATGGACGCGATTCTCGACCAGTTCCTGGCGTTCATTCGCGATGGCCGGGACGAGTCGGTGGAAGAGGTCGACCTCAGCGACCTGGTGCGTGAAGTGGCGGCGCCCTACAACCAGAACGAAGAGCGCGTGCGCCTGAGCCTGGAGCCGATTCAGCCGTTCCCGCTGCGCCGGGTGTCGATGAAGCGCCTGCTGAACAACCTGATCGGCAATGCCCTGCATCATGCCGGCGGCGATGTTGAAGTGGCGGCCTATGTCTCGGGGGATGTCAGTGCGCCGTACGTGGTGCTGAGTGTCATGGACCGCGGGGCGGGCATCGATCCGTCGGAGCTGGAAGCCATCTTCAACCCCTTCACCCGTGGCGACCGTGCCCGGGGTGGCAAGGGCACCGGACTGGGCCTGGCCATCGTGAAGCGGATCGCCTCGATGCATGGCGGCAATGTCGAACTGCGCAACCGCACCGGTGGTGGCCTGGAAGCGCGGGTCAGGTTGCCGTTGGGCTTGATGTTGCCGCGGGACGCCGTCTAGACGCCGGCTGCTTTGGTGGTGCTGACGGCCCTATCGCGGGCAAGCCCACCCACCCGGTACTCAGTGAACACAAATGTTGTGGTCGGTCAGAATCCCTGTGGGAGCAACTGTCTTAGCCATGCCGCTCGTCACCGCCATTGCGAGCAGGAATCTGGGTTGAGCCCGTAGGAGCGAGGCTTGCCCGCGAACCAGCCAGCCCATTCAACATCGATGTCGTCAGGCTTGCCACCTTCGCGGGCAAGCCTTAATGCCAGTCAGTTAAGGCGCCAAACCTGTGGGAGCGAGCCTGCTCGCGAAGACGGCAACACAGCCAACATCTCCGTTGACTGACCTACTGCTATCGCGAGCAGGCTCGCTCCCACGCGGGTTTCGCTTAACTGACTGGCATTAGGGCAAGCCTCGTTCCTACAAGGAGTTGAGCTGCGCCCCGGATGTGTGTTCGCCGTGGACCAGGGTGGGAGCGGGCCTGCCCGCGAAGGCGGCCTGTCTGGCACCATAATCGACGCCTGACACACCCTGTTCGCGAGCAGGCTCGCTCCCACAAGGTCCGCGGGTGCACACCAAGCGCGTGTACGGCTCAAAACACTGTGGGAGCAACTGTCTTAACCCACCGCCCTCCAGCCGCCATCGATTTTGATGAGTGCCTCAGCCCTTGCCCTTGGTCCGCGTCATGTTCGGCCCGCCATTCTTTTCCAGGTGCTGAATGATGATCCCCGCCACGTCCTTGTTGGTGGTGGTCTCGATCCCTTCCAGGCCCGGTGACGAGTTGACTTCCATCACCAGCGGCCCGTGGTTGGAGCGCAGGATATCCACACCCGCCACGGCCAGGCCCATGACCTTGGCCGCACGCAATGCGGTCATGCGTTCTTCCGGGGTGATCTTGATCAGGCTGGCACTGCCGCCACGGTGCAGGTTGGAACGGAATTCGCCCGGCTTGGCCTGGCGCTTCATGGCCGCGATCACCTTGTCGCCGACCACGAAGCAGCGAATGTCCGCGCCGCCGGCTTCCTTGATGTACTCCTGGACCATGATGTTCTGCTTGAGGCCCATGAACGCCTCGATCACCGACTCTGCGGCCGTCGCGGTTTCACACAGCACCACGCCGATGCCCTGGGTGCCTTCGAGCACCTTGATCACCAGCGGTGCGCCGTTGACCATCTCGATCAGGTCGGGAATGTCATCCGGCGAGTGGGCAAAACCGGTCACCGGCAAGCCGATACCGCGACGCGAGAGCAATTGCAGCGAGCGCAGTTTGTCCCGCGAGCGGGCGATGGCCACCGACTCGTTGAGTGGGAACACGCCCATCATTTCGAACTGGCGCAACACCGCGCAGCCATAAAACGTCACCGACGCACCGATCCGTGGAATCACCGCATCGAAACCTTCCAGCGGTTTGCCACGGTAGTGGATCTGCGGCTTATGACTGGCAATGTTCATGTAGGCGCGCAGGGTATCGATCACCACCATCTCATGGCCGCGTTCGGTCCCGGCTTCAACCAAACGACGAGTGGAATACAGACGCGGGTTCCGCGACAGCACAGCGATCTTCATGCAACACCTGTGGAGGAGTGAGTGGCCACCGGGAACACCGGCTTGTCTTGAACGTACTTGATGCCTGGATTGACCACCAACTGGCCGTCGATCAGGGCTTTGGAACCGAGCAGCAGGCGATAACGCATGGACTTGCGGCAGGCGAGGGTGAACTCGACACGCCAGACCCGGTCGCCGAGCGCCAGGGTGCTGCTGATCACGTAGCGCTCCTGGGCCTGGCCGTTGGAGCTTTTAATGGTCTTGCGCGTCACCAGTGGCGCCTCACAGCGCCGGTGACGCAATTGCACCACCGTGCCCAGGTGCGCGGTAAAGCGCACCCACATCTCGCCATCGCGCTCGAAGGGCTCGATCTCGGTGGCGTGCAGGCTGGAGGTGCTGGCGCCGGTGTCGATTTTCGCCCGTAGGCCCGCGACTCCCAAATCGGGAAGCGCCACCCACTCGCGCAGACCGACAACGGTCAAATGGTCAAATGTCTTCAAATGTGCTCAACCGGTAAGAACCCGCTCGTACCGCAAGGCGGCCGAATTGGCGGTATTCACGCAGAATAATAGGGAAAAGGCGACAGATATCTACGGCCCGGATTTCCAGGCCTCGGGGGAGGCTCTGGAACGTGCGCATTCTAATCTGAACCGGCGAAATTCATGGCACGATAGAAACGGTAGTACAGTTCTTTAATATTTCAGGATGAGGAAATCCAATGGCACAAAAAACCGAAGAGGACGACAAAGTCCGTCTCGATAAGTGGTTGTGGGCCGCGCGTTTTTATAAAACCCGTGCGCTGGCCAAGGCGGCCATCGAGAGTGGCAAGGTGCATTGCCGGGGCGAGCGCTGCAAACCCGGCAAGGAGCCGAGGGTGGGGGACGAACTGCAGATCCGCGTCGGCTTCGATGAGCGCACGGTGGTGGTCCAGGCGCTGTCGGTCGTGCGTCGTGGTGCCCCTGAGGCCCAGGCGTTGTACAGCGAAACCGACGCCAGCATCGCCAAGCGCGAGCAGGCGGCAGCACAGCGCAAGGCCGGAGCGCTGGGGATGAGTACCGATGGCAAGCCGAGCAAGAAGCAACGCCGCGACCTGTTCAAGTTCCGCGATGGGAATGCGCCAGAATGATGGCCTAGCGGTGGCGCGCAGGCGGTTCCGCTCGTCCTGGCCCCTCGTGTTCGACGGCTCGCTAAACCCGCGATACTTGAAAGTTCGTCCATTGAGCCGCATTTATAGCCTGGCTGCCCCGGTCGCGATCGGCGCTACAGTGCGCAGGCTTAATCTGGCAACGGTCCCTCTTTGCTTGGAACAATCCTCGATTGTTCATAAAATGCCTGCCATCACTGACTACATTGCACCGTAGTGGTGCCAAAGGCGCCCGCTCGGCGTCGTTGACTCTCATCGATTTCACTTCAGATACCCAGACCTATGACTGATCTACCGGATACCGACTTCACCCAACGCTTCATCTTCGATGACAGCGACACCCGCGGCGAACTGGTGACGTTGGAACGCAGCTATGCCGAAGCCCTCGCCAAGCACCCCTACCCGGAGCCGGTCGCGCAACTGCTCGGCGAGTTGATGGCGGCGGCCTCGCTGCTGGTCGGCACCTTGAAGTTCGATGGCCTGCTGATTCTTCAGGCGCGTTCCGACGGCCCGGTGCCGATGTTGATGATCGAATGCTCCAGCGAGCGCGAGATCCGCGGCCTGGCGCGTTACGATGCGGACAAGATCGCCCCGGACGCGACCCTCGGCGACATGATGCCCAACGGCGTACTGGCGCTCACCGTCGACCCGGCCCAGGGCCAGCGCTACCAGGGCATTGTCGACCTTGACGGTGAAACCCTGTCGGAGTGCTTCACCAACTATTTCGTCATGTCCCAGCAAGTTGGCACGCGTTTCTGGCTCTACGCCGATGGTCGTCGCGCCCGTGGCCTGTTGCTGCAGCAACTGCCGGCCGACCGTCTCAAGGATGAGGAAGAACGCGCCGACAGTTGGCAGCACATCACCGCGTTGGGCGGCACCTTGACCGCCGACGAACTGCTGAGCCTGGACAACGAAACCGTGTTGCACCGCCTCTATCACGAAGAGCAGGTGCGCCTGTTCGACGTGCAGCGACTGCGCTTCTGCTGCAGTTGCTCGCGTGATCGCTCGGGCAATGCGCTGATCAGCCTTGGCCTGGAAGATGCCCGGCAATTGCTTGCCGAGCATGGCGGCAGCATTGAAGTCGATTGCCAGTTCTGCAACGAGCGCTACCTGTTCGACGCAGCGGATATCACCCAATTGTTCACCGGCGCGGGTGTTGATGCGCCGTCAGATACTCGGCACTAAAACGTTTCAGCTCAGGTAAATTAACTGGTAAATGCCGCAATAACGCCGCCCTGACGGGAGGGCCCTACTTTTTTTGGGCGTTTCTGGCATAATCCGGCCCACTTTTTTCGCGGTAGTAGTGCACGACTTTCTACTACAAAACGTTTGGAGCACTCGGCCACTGGCCGACGGGGAACCTCATGACGCAAGCCAATAACGCCGTGTACACCGATCTGAGTGTTGATGATCTGGTTAAAGAAGCCCTCAATCGTGGTGAAGGCGAGCTTGCCGATACTGGCGCGCTGGTTGTTCGCACCGGTCACCGTACCGGCCGTTCGCCGGTTGACCGTTTCATCGTTGAAGAGCCCAGCACCCAGGACGCTATCGCCTGGGGCCCGATCAACCGCAAGTTCCCGGCCGACAAGTTCGATGCCTTGTGGGACCGCGTTGAAGCCTTCAACAATGCGCAAGAGCATTTCGTTTCCCACGTCCACGTTGGTGCTGCCCAAGACCATTACCTGGCCGTGAAGATGACCACCCAGACTGCCTGGCAGAATCTGTTCGGTCGTTGCCTGTTCATCAATCCGGCCCAGTACAACCCGGCCGGCCGTGAAGAGTGGCAAGTGCTCAACGTGGCTAACTTCGAGTGCGTACCAGAGCGTGACGGTACCAACTCCGACGGTTGCGTGATCCTCAACTTCGCCCAGAAAAAAGTGCTGATCGCTGGCATGCGTTACGCCGGTGAAATGAAGAAGGCCATGTTCTCGGTGCAGAACTTCCTGCTGCCGGCTGCCGACGTACTGCCGATGCATTGCGCCGCCAACATCGGCGAAGAGGGCGATGTGACCCTGTTCTTCGGCCTGTCCGGCACTGGCAAGACCACCCTGTCCGCCGACGAAAGCCGCTACCTGATCGGTGACGACGAACACGGTTGGGGTGAAGGCGTGGTGTTCAACATCGAAGGCGGTTGCTATGCCAAGTGCATCGACCTGTCCGAGAAGAACGAGCCGGTTATCTGGAAAGCCATCAAGCATGGCGCGGTGCTGGAAAACGTCGTGATCGACGACGCCAAGCACGCCGACTATGCCGATGTCAGCCTGACCCAGAACAGCCGCGCGGCTTACCCGCTGGAACACGTTGCCAAGCGCTCCGAGAAGAACCTCGGTGGCGAGCCAAACGCGGTGATCTTCCTGACCTGCGACCTGACCGGCGTGCTGCCGCCCGTGTCGATCCTCAGTGAAGAACAAGCGGCCTACCACTTCCTGTCCGGCTACACCGCACTGGTGGGCTCGACTGAAATGGGTTCGGGTAGCGGCATCAAGTCGACCTTCTCCACCTGCTTCGGCGCACCATTCTTCCCGCGTCCGGCGGGTGAGTACGCCGAGCTGCTGATCAAGCGCATCCGCGGCTTCGGCTCCAAGGTCTACCTGGTCAACACCGGCTGGACCGGCGGTGGCTACGGCGTTGGCAAGCGCTTCAACATCCCGACCACCCGTGCGGTGATCGCAGCGATCCAGAGCGGCGCGTTGATCGGTGCTGAAACTGAGCACCTGGACACCATCAACCTTGACGTACCTTTGGCTGTGCCAGGCGTTGAGACTGGCCTGTTGAACCCACGCAACACCTGGGCTGACAAGGCTGCTTACGATGAAGCCGCCAAGGCGTTGGCCGCTCTGTTCGTGGAGAACTTCAAGAAGTTCGACGTGAGCGACGCGATCAAGGCTGCAGGGCCTAAGGCGTAAGCGCTGGTTTGATCGAATGAGAAAGCCGCCCTTTGGGGCGGCTTTTTTGTGTGCGTGGGATTTGGCGGCTGGGTCGAGGCGCCCCTCAGAGGTTTGTCGGGATCGACTCCAGTGCCTGCGTGTCCCAACACCGGGCCTTGATGGCCTGATACAGCATGCCGATGGTCAGCGGCAGCTTGTCCCCCCGTCCCTTGGCCCTGCGCTTGAGGAACACGTCAAAGCCTTCAGGCTGGAAGTAGCGATAGGCGTCGTAGTCGACGAAGTCGATGGCGAATTGTTCTTCCAGGGCTTCCATCAAGTGCTGCGCATCCGAGCCGTCGCAGCCCAGGTCGAAGTTGATCGAGGTACTGAGGCTGATGGTCTTGCGTTCAGGCAGGCCGAGTTCTTCGTGCAGCAACTGCATGAGCAGGTGCATGGCGTGGTCGTCGGGGAAGCTGGGGGCGAGGTTCATGGCGGATACGTGTGATGTGTGGATGAAGGGTTTTTTGGTGTTAACGAGTCTTGGCCCAGTGATCATTCCGAGTTCAAGGGCGTGCCAATGCAACGGGTGAAGATGGTTTCAAGTGCACGGTAGTCGCACGCAACGGCATCAATGTTCGCAGGAATCCAGGAGGCTTCATCGATGAGCCACCAGTCCACTTTGAAGCCCGCGTTGATGATGAGCTGTTCAAATAAAATGCGTTGTGCTCGACCGTTCCCTTCGCGAAAGGGATGGATCACATTCAGATCACCGTACGCCTCGGCGACCTTGACGATGAGTTGCGCCTTGTGGATACCGGTGAACCAGCGAGCGTCATCCATTGCACGAAAAATTTTCTCGGCTTCAGGGGCAATTCGCTCGGCGGTGCAGAACAGGGTGTCGCCTTTACGAATATTCACCGTCCTCAGTTGCCCGGCCCATTCGTAGATGTCACAGAACAAGGATTGGTGAATCCGTTGGAGGAGGCTGAGGTCAAAAGGAGGGGGCAGGAGTTGAAACGTGCTGGCCGCAATTTCCGAAAGCTCGCGCTCTGCGTCATCCAGTTGTTGTTCATCGTGGATGTTCAGTAAGTTGCGCAGAACATGGCTGCCGGGGTAGCAATAAGGGTCTTGGCCGACCCCGTATTTATCCAACATTAACGTGGGTTCTGGCGATGTTTTTTGAGTGCCGACTCCCGCGTAGGAAGTGGCTTGTCGGCATCGGCTCGCGACGTGTCGAAGCCTTCAAGACGCAGGCTCGCCAGATAGTTGGACCGACGGACCTTGTCGTAATAATCCTGCTTCTGTTGAAACGTCAGCTCGTTCATGACATTCACCTCTGGGTGCAGGGCTCAAGTGTAGCCCATACGACCTGGCTCGGGGCTTTCCAGTTCAGCGTGCGGGGCTGGACAATCTTGCACCGTTCTCCCTGTATCATCCCGTATCTTTTTTACCCCGACCTTGTCTCGACGCGTTGCTTTCGCCGGCTAGGCTTTTGGCATGGCAGCCGTCAATGGAGTGACCGCTTATGCACAACACCCTCGAACAGGTCTTTGGTTATCCACAGTTTCGTCCCGGCCAGGAGGCAACGGTCAGCGCGGTGCTGGCCGGGCGTTCGGCGGCGGCGATTTTCCCGACCGGTTCTGGCAAGTCGTTGTGTTATCAACTGCCCGCGTTGCTGCTGCCGCACCTGACGCTGGTGGTGTCGCCGTTGCTGGCGCTGATGCAGGACCAGTTGGGTTTTTTGCAGCGCCACGGTATTGCGGCGGCGAGCATTGACTCGGTGCAGAGTCGTGACGAGGCCAATGCGGTCATGGCGCGTGCGCGCTCAGGCGAGTTGAAGATTTTGATGATCTCCGTGGAGCGCTTGAAGAACGAGCGCTTCCGCAACTTTCTGCAGCAGGTGCCGATCTCGTTGCTGGTGGTGGACGAAGCGCACTGTATTTCCGAGTGGGGCCACAACTTCCGCCCGGACTACCTGAAGCTGCCGGACTACCAGCGCCAGTTCAACATCCCGCAGGTGCTGCTGTTGACGGCCACGGCCACGCCCAAGGTCATCACCGACATACAGGCCAAGTTTGCGATTGCGCCGGACGATGTGGTGACCACAGGTTTCTACCGCGCCAACCTGAACCTGCGGGTGGAGCCGGTGCGCGGCCAGGACAAGCGTCGGCGCCTGGTGGAATGGATGGGCCAGCGCGCCGGGCAGCCGAGTATTGTCTATGTGACCCTGCAAAGGACCGCCGAGCAGATTGCCCAGCACCTGAGCCAGCACGGTCTTCAGGCCGAGGCCTACCATGCCGGGTTGCCCCATGAGCAACGCGAGGCCATCCAGCGCAGGTTCATGGGCGGGCAGTCCAACTGCATCGTCGCCACCATTGCCTTCGGCATGGGCATCGACAAGAGCGATATCCGCAACGTGGTGCACTTCGACCTGCCCAAGTCGATCGAGAACTACAGCCAGGAGATCGGCCGGGCCGGGCGTGATGGCCGCGCCTCGGACTGCCTGGTGCTGGCCAACCGCGACAGCCTCAACGTGCTGGAGAACTTCGTCTATGGCGACACGCCGGAACTGCAGGGTATCCGTTGTGTATTGGATGACCTGCAAGCCGCCGCACCGGACGGGCAGTGGGAGTTTCTCCTGGGGCCGCTGGGCGACCAGAGCAACATTCGCCAACTACCGCTCAAGACCTTGTTGGTGCAGCTCGAACTCAAGGGCTTGATCGCACCGCGCTACGCTTACTATGCCGAGTACCGCTTCAAGTTCCTGCTGGAGCCCGAGGCTTTGCTGGCGCATTTCGAGGGCGAGCGCCGGGACTTCGTGGCAGCGATCATCCAGACCTCCAGCCGTGCGCGAACCTGGGCCACGGTGAATTTCGAGGCGCTGTACCAGCAGCATCAGGCCGAGCGCAGTCGGGTGGTCAAGGCGCTGGATTACTTTCAGGAGAGAGGTTGGGTCGAGCTTGAAAGCAAGCAAATGACCGAGGTCTACAGCGTGCTGGAAGCCGACGTCGACGTTCAGGCGTTGAGCGCAGTGCTGCATGACGGTTTCACCCTGCATGAGCGCACGGAGATTGCGCGGATCCACGCGATGCTCGATCTGTTCGCCACCGAGCAGTGCCTGGGTTACCGGCTGGCGCAGTACTTCGGCGATGACCATGCGCCGCAGCGGTGTGGGCATTGCTCGGTGTGTGATGGGCAGGTTGCCCGCCTGCCGGAGCCGCCGTCGTTGTCGGCGCTTGTGGATAAAAATTTCGAGGCGTTGTGTGGCGATTTTATCCACAGGCATGCAGGTCACAGCGGTGCTGTCCCCGGCGCCGAACGACTGACCCGCTTTCTGTGCGGCATCAGCGTGCCGCTGTTCACCAAGCTCAAGGCCAAGTCCATTGCCGGGTTTGCAGCACTGCAGGACTACCCTTACGCCGAGGTGCGGGCCTGGGTCCAGGGTCACTTGCCAGGGGAACATCCATCTGCTGAATGTCCGCTATCACGGGAATAAACTTCAAAAGCGGGGCGGGGCTGATTATGGTGAAGGTCGTCGTGGGAACCGCCAACAAGAGAGCCAACAATGAGCCAGACGCCCTTCCAGATTCAGCGTGCCGCCGTGATCGGTGCAGGCACCATGGGCCGTGGCATCGTCATGTGCCTGGCCAACGCCGGTGTGCCGGTGCAATGGCTTGATAACAACCGACAGATGCTCGACCAGGCACGGGCAGCCATTGCCGAGACGTGGTCACACAGTGTTCGCCAGGGACGTATCGACCAGGCCGAAGCGGATGCACGGATTGCCCGGGTGACCGCCACGTCCGACTACTCGGCGCTGCGCGACGTGGACCTGGTCATCGAGGCGGTTTACGAGAACCTCGAACTCAAGCAGCAAATCTTCCGCGAGCTCGACGCTCAGCTCAAGCCGCAGGCCATCCTGGCCAGCAACACCTCGGCGCTGGACATCGACGCGATTGCCGCCGTTACCCAGCGGCCGCAACAGGTGGTGGGCCTGCACTTCTTCAGTCCGGCGCACATCATGAAGTTGCTGGAGATCGTGCGTGGCGCACAGACCTCACCCGCCGTGCTCAGTGCCGCCAAGGACCTGGGCGAGCGCATGGGCAAGGTCAGCGTGGTGGCCGGCAATTGTTTCGGCTTTATCGGTAACCGAATGCTCAATACCTACGTGCATGAAGCGCGCAAGATGTTGCTCGAAGGGGCTTTGCCCTATCAAGTCGATGCGGCGCTGCAAGGATTCGGTTTCGCCATGGGCCCGTTCCGCATGTACGACGTGGTGGGTATTGATCTTGGCTGGCGGGCTCGGGAGCTGTCGGGGATTGGCCAGGACGAGGCCGAAATCCAGGTCGATAACCGCTTGTGCCAACTCGGGCGTTTCGGCCAGAAGAGCGGCAATGGCTTTTATCATTACGAGCCCGGCAGCCGTCAGGCAGAGCACGATGTAGAAGTCGATGCGCTGGTGCAGCGGGTCAGTGAGGCGCTGGGCTACTCGCGGCGTGACATCGGCCCTGAAGAAATCCTTGAGCGTTGCTTGCTGGCCCTGGTCAACGAGGGGGCGAAGATTCTTCAGGAGGGCATCGCCGAATCCGCGCACGATATCGACCGGGTGTACCTCAACGGCTACGGTTTCCCGGCCGCCCACGGTGGACCGATGGCCTGGGCCGACCAGCAGGGGCTGGCGGATATCCACCAGCGGTTGTTGGCGTTGCAGGCCCGGCACGGTGGTCACTGGAAGCCGGCGCAGCGGATCGGTGAGTTGGCGGCTGTGGGCAAGGGCTTCGCAGGTAAATGATTGAGCTGCGGCCAGGCACGCTACAGTGCTGGCCAACCCACTCCAGGAATCGACACCGATGACCGACCGTACGCCGCAACGCGCCGATTACCGGCACTTCCAGCCGATTGCCACCCGCTGGCATGACAACGATCTCTACGGCCATGTGAATAACGTGACCTATTACAGCTTCTTCGACACGGCGGTGAACACCTACCTGATTGAAGTTGGTGGCCTGGATATTCATGACGGCGAGGTGGTGGGGTTCGTGGTGAGTTCGGCGTGCGACTACTTCGCGTCTATCGCCTTTCCCGAGCACATCGAAATCGGCTTGCGCGTTGGCAAGCTGGGCAACAGTTCGGTGCAGTATGAGCTGGCGGTGTTCAAGGCCGGGGAAGAAGACGCCTGTGCGGCGGGGCGCTTTGTCCACGTGTTTGTGGATCGGGCGTCGAATCAGCCTGTGCCGATTCCCGCTCGATTGCGCGAGGCGCTGGCAAGGCTGGTGGTGTGAAGCGAAACATTGCCAGCCAGTGACGGTGGCAAACCTGTGGGAGCGAGCCTGCTCGCTCCCACAGGGGCTTGCTGAACGGGTCAGCCTGCGCCATCGGAGCGCTTAGTCGCGATCACGATAGTAGTGCTTGTTTTTGTGCTTGCGATGGCCGTAGGCATGGCCACGGGGGTGATGGCCATCGCGGTAGCGGCGATCGTCGCGGCCGCGATTGCTGTAGCGACGGTCTTCATCGTCGCTTTTGTTACCCATGTAGTTGCCCAGCGCGCCACCGGCACCGCCACCTGCGGCGGAGCCGATCAGGCTGCCCGAGGTGCCGCCCATGCTGCGACCGACCACGTTGCCGCCGGCGGCGCCCAGCGCGCCACCGATGGCCGCTTCACCACGGCTGCGTTTATCGGCGCCGACGGCGCTACCGCCTGCACCGCCCAGTGCAGCACCAATGGTGGAACCGGTATTACCACCCAGCGACTGACCGACGACCGAGCCTAAAACCCCGCCCAATGCGCCGCCCACGCCTGCCTCGGTGGTGCCTCCAGCGGATGCAATGCCGCTGACCAGGCCAAGGGACAACAAGAGAATCGAGGAGAACTTCATAGAGGAGCCTCAGAGGGATGACGCCGCGATCCTGAGGCTGTGACGCAAGGGTTACAATCTAAATCCGACGAGTAACACGACTTGTGCACAATTCGCTAAGTTGTTGTTTTTTAGATGGAACTTAATGGGTTTTCGTCGGTCTTTAGCTACTTGAGACAGGCCGCTTTTACCCAAGAGCGGCCTTTTTTGTGGGCGTTTGAAAGGTAGTTGATACCGATCTGGGTGGGCGGTGGTTGTGCGGGCCGCTTCGCGAGCAGGCTCGCTCCCCCAAAGGTTTTTGATCGGGCACAGATGCAGCGTTCACTGAGTATCACTGTGGGAGCGAGCCTGCTCGCGAAGCGGCCCGCCCAGCAATCGGATCAAGCCAATTTGGCCATGATCAATCCCGTCTCGCTCGCCGTCTCCAGACGAATCGCCACGAACTTGGAGGTCGGTGTATGGCTGCCGTCCCCGGTGCTTTCCAGCGGCACCAGCGGATTCACTTCCGGGTAGTAGGCGGCGGCCTGTCCGGCCGGGATGTCGAAGGCCAGCAGGGTGAAGCCCTTGACCCGGCGCTCGCGCCCGTCATCCCAGATCGACACGATGTCGGCCTTTTGCCCTGGCTTGAAGCCCAGGCGAATGATGTCCGCCTCGTTGACGAACAACACGTCCCGCTGACCCTTGACCCCGCGATAGCGGTCGTCGAGCCCGTAGATGGTGGTGTTGTACTGATCGTGGGAGCGCATTGATTGCATGATCAGGTCGGGTAGCTGTCCGGTCGCGCGGGTCCGTTCGTGCACCAGGTCGGCCGGCAGCACGTTGGCGCGGAAGTTGGCACGCCCCGACGGGGTGTTCCAGCGACGGGCGCCGGCACTGTTGCCCAGGTAGAAGCCACCGGGGTTCTCGATCTTTTGGTTGAAGTCCTGGAAGCCGGGAATGGTGTCGGCAATCAACTCGCGAATGCGCCGGTAATCGGCCGCGAGCCAGTTCCAGTCCACCGGCGTGCTGCCCAGGGTGGCGGCGGCGATGCCGGCAATGATCGCAGGCTCCGAGCGCATCTGTTTGGACAGTGGCTGCAATTGGCCGTTGGAGGCGTGGACCATGCTGAAGGAGTCCTCCACCGTCACCGCTTGCGGGCCTTCGGTTTGCGCGTCGATGTCGGTACGCCCCAGGCACGGCAGGATCAACGCGTGTTTACCGTGGGCCAGGTGGCTGCGGTTGAGCTTGGTGCTGATCTGTACGGTCAGGTCGCAGTTGCTCAGGGCCTGGAAGGTCCGAGGGCTGTCCGGGGTGGCTTGGGCGAAGTTGCCGCCCAGGCCGATAAAGACTTTCGAGCGGCCGTCGAGCATCGCGTGGATGGCCTCGACCACGTTGTGGCCGTTGTCCCGTGGCACCTTGAACTGGAAGCGTCGTTCCAGCGCGTCGAGGAAGGCCACGGGCGGGCGTTCGTTGATGCCCATGGTCCGGTCGCCTTGCACGTTGCTGTGCCCGCGCACCGGGCACAGGCCGGCACCTGGGCGGCCGATGTTGCCGCGCAGCAGCATCAGGTTGGCGATTTCCTGGATGGTCGGCACCGAGTGACGGTGCTGGGTGATGCCCATCGCCCAGCACATGATCACGCTCTTGCTCTTGGCGTACATGCGCGCCGCTTGCTCGACCTCCACCAAGGTCAGCCCGGACTGTTCGACGATCTGCTCCCAGGCGGTGTCATCGACCTTGGCCAGGTAGTCGAGGATGTTGACCGTGTGTTCATTGAGGAAGTCGTGGTCGAATACGGACGGCGTGCCGGCATTCTGTGCGTCACGTTCCCATTGCAGGAGGAACTTGGCCATGCCGCGCAGCAGCGCCATGTCGCCGCCCAGCGCCGGGCGCAAATACGCGGTGTTGGTCGGCTTGTCGCCGTTGGTGAGCATCTCGATGGGGCGTTGCGGGTTCTGGAAGCGTTCCAGGCCCCGTTCCTTGAGCGGATTGACGCAGACCACCTGGGCGCCACGTTTCACGGCTTCGCGCAGCGGTTCGAGCATCCGTGGATGGTTGGTGCCAGGGTTCTGGCCCAAGACGAAAATCGCATCGGCGTGCTCGAAGTCATCGAAGGTCACGGTGCCTTTGCCCACGCCGACGCTTTGCGCCAGGGCCACGCCGCTGGCCTCGTGGCACATGTTCGAGCAGTCCGGGAAGTTATTGGTGCCAAAGGCCCGCACGAACAACTGGTACAAATAAGCCGCCTCGTTGCTGGCGCGGCCCGAGGTGTAGAACTCGGCCTGGTCGGGGCTTGCCAGGTTGTGCAGGTGTTTGCTGATCAGGGTGAAAGCCGCTTCCCAGCTGATGGGCACGTAGTGATCGGTCTCGGCGTCATAGCGCATCGGCTCGGTCAGCCGGCCCTGGTATTCAAGCCAATAGTCGCTCTGCGCAAGCAACGCGCTGACACTGTGCTTGGCGAAGAACGCCGCATCGACCCGACGCTTGGTCGCTTCCCAGTTGACCGCCTTGGCGCCGTTCTCGCAGAACTTGACCATGCCGCTTTCCGGCGAGTCGCCCCAGGCGCAGCCGGGGCAGTCGAAGCCGCCGTTCTGGTTGGTCTTGAGCATCATGCGCAGGTTTTTCAGCGCGTTGTCGCTGGTCAGCCATGCCTGGGCCACACTGATCAGCGCGCCCCAGCCACCGGCCGGGCCCTTGTAGGGCTTGTAGCGCGGGGTGGGTGTCTGGTCGGCTTGGTGATGAGTGCTCACGCTTGATTCTCCATCGCGGGGCTATACACCCGCGGCGCACTTTTGTGCGGCAGGTGGATGAGATTGAGGTTGTGCCGGCGTGCCCATTGCAGGGCCAGGCCGGTGGGCGACGACAGGCTGACCAGGGTCTGGATGCCGGCGCGCAGGGCTTTCTGGATCAGTTCGAGGCTGCAGCGGCTGGTGACAATCACCAGCCCACCGGCTGTGGGGATGTCCTGGCGCACCAGCGCGCCGATCAGCTTGTCGAGGGCGTTGTGCCGGCCGATGTCTTCGCGCCCCAGCAGCAACTCGCCCTGATGGTTCATGAACACCGCCGCATGCACCGCGCCGCAGTACTGGCCCAAGGGCTGGAATGCGCT
Organism: Pseudomonas sp. ok272; assembly: GCF_900109995.1. GTDB lineage: Bacteria > Pseudomonadota > Gammaproteobacteria > Pseudomonadales > Pseudomonadaceae > Aquipseudomonas. Next base: position 94,417 of record NZ_FOCB01000017.1, read on the forward strand.
GATGCGCTGGCGCAGGCCGTCCAGCCAGTGCGCGGGGGGCAAGGGCGCACCGGGCAATACATTGAGTTCCGGCAGGGCTTGTTCCACCGCCTCCACGCCACACAACCCGCAACCGCTGGTGCCCGCCAGTTGTCGACGTTGCTGCTTGAGGTTCCAGAAGGCACGGTTGGCGATCGTGACCTGGGCGTGCAGCGCGCTGCCGCAGCCGCTGAGTTGCAGGTCGTAGAGGTCGCTGGCGTCCTGGATGATGCCGCTGCCCAGGCTGAAACCGACGATGAAGTCCTCAAGGTCGGTCGGGGTCACCAGCATCACCGCCTGGCTGATGCCGTTATAGGCAATCGCCAGCGCGACTTCCTCGGCGAGCGCGGTGCTGGCCGGCTCGCTGTGGTCGAAGTTGCAGTACTGGTAACTCTGGCTGGCGACGGGCGCGGGCGTTTCAAGGGCGGGCGCCATGCCGTCCGGGCGCTTGGCGTTCATGGGGCATCACCGACGGTCTGTTAAGCACTTAGCCTAGGCGCGACAATGTGTCGCGTCTAATCGCTAGTACTGATCTATCGATAGATGCCGTCGATCAAGAGTTGACTAATGATTTTTGGTACAGGGTGAAGCAGGCTTCCGCCAGCGCTGAGCGGGGGGCGCCACGGCGCATGATCAGCCCCAGCCGGCCAAGGGTTTGCGCATTTTCAATCGGTTGCAGGCGCAGGTGCTCAGTCAACGCTTCGAGCCCGCCATCCAGCGGCATCACCGCGCAGCACAGGCCGCCATGCACGGCTTGTAACAATTGGTGCACGGCGTCGGTTTGCAACAACGGCTGTGGGGTGAGGCCGCGGCTGTGGAAGTTGTGGTCGATGGACTGGCGAAAGTGCATGCCGCTGGTGAGCATGCCCAGGGGTAGTTCGATCAAGGCTTCCCAGCTCAGTGGCGTGTCGCCAAAGCTGAAGAAACGCTGATCGTAGAGCAGGCCCATGCGGGTTTCGCTGAAGGCCAGGGAATCGAAACGCTCGCCATCGAGCCGTTCCAGGTAGGACACGCCCAGGTCGATTCGATTGTTGGCCAGTTGTTCGAGGATCTGCTCGGAACTCAAGGCCGACAGTTCGAAGCGCAGGTTCGGGTGGTCGCCGTGCAACTGTTGCATCAAGGGCAACGGGTCGAAGCTGGACAGCGGCACCACGCCCAGGCGCAACGTGCCCACCAGGTTGCCCCGACACGCTGCCGCCTCGGCCTGCAGGCCGTCATAGGCCGCCAGCACGGTCCGTGCCCAGGCCAGCACCCGCTCGCCGGGTGCGGTGAAGCCTTCAAAGCGCTGGCCACGATTGACCAGCGGCAGATCGAGTTCTTCTTCCAGGCTGCGCAAGCGCATGGATAGCGTGGGCTGGGTGATGTGGCAGCGCGCGGCGGCCTGGCCAAAGTGCCGGGTTTCGTCCAGGGCGATGAGAAATTTCAGCTGCTTGATGTCCATCTTTTCCCCCGGGCGCGATGAGGCCTGGATTCTAGCGCTTGGGTTGACCTGCGTCATTGGTCGGTTGGGAACCGTGTGGCGTGATGTTGGTCTAGTCTTTCGCGACCGGACCTATTAATCCCAAGGAGTGTGCACTATGAGTCTTTTGAGCTTTGTAAAAGAGGCAGGCGAAAAACTGATCGATTTGCTGACACCGGGTAACGCCAATGCGGGCGAGCAACTGAAGGATCATATCGCGAAGGTCGGCCTGGGCAACCCGAACGTCCAGACCACGGTCGATGGCGACAAAGTCACGGTGACCGGCGAAGTGGCGACCCAGGAAGAGAAAGAAAAAATCCTCCTGGCGCTGGGCAACATTGCCGGCGTTGGCAGTGTGGATGATCAGATCACGGTCACAAACCAGCCAACGCTGCTGGCCGCCAAGTTCGTGGTGGTCGAGAAGGGCGACACCCTCAGCGCAATCTCCCTGCGCGTGTACGGCGATGCCAACAAGTATCAAAAAATCTTTGAGGCCAACAAGCCGATGCTCAAGGATGTGAACAAGATCTACCCAGGGCAGTCGTTGCGTATTCCTGAGTAAGTCCTAACACCGTGTGATGGCGTTCGCGAGCAGACGGCGCTCCGTCTGCTCGCGAAGCTTGTCAGGCGCCTCGGTCTACAGGCCCTGAATCAATTCCCGATAATCCCCCACCGCCTCGAACTCCCCGGTGTCCTTCGGTCCTTTGCGGCTGTCCGGCTGGCTGACCGCCAGCAGATGGGCCACGCCAAAGTCGCGGGCGCTGCGCAGGATCGGCAAGGTGTCGTCGATAAACAGGCTGCGTTTCGGATCGAAGCCGATGTCCGCTTGCAGGGCGTCCCAGAACTGTGGGTGCTCCTTGGCGAAGCCGTAGTCGTGGGAGCTGATCAAGCGCTCGAAGTACGGGGCCAGTTCAATGCGCTCCAGCTTCAAGGACAAGGAATCGCGGTGCGCGTTGGTGATCAGGATCACCCGTTTGCCGGCCTGCTTGATCGCGGCCAGGAAGGTGTCGGCGTCCGGGCGCAGGGCAATCAAATGCGCGGTCTCCAGCTTCAGCTCACGCACTGGAAGCTTCAGCTCGGTGCTCCAGAAGTCCAGGCAGTACCACTGCAACTGGCCCGCGTTGCGCTCGAACAACGGCTGCATCTCAAGCTCGGCCATGGCCCGGCTGATGCCGTGCAGTTGGGCATAGCGCTCGGGCAGGTGCTCCATCCAGAAGTGGTTGTCGTAGTGCAGGTCCAGCAGCGTGCCATCCATATCCAGCAGAACGGTATCGATGTCGCGCCAGGGCAATGAGGGCATGGGGTACTTCTCAAGCGGGTAGAAAGATATCCGACGTAACCAATCGGGCGGGCCGCGTTATAGTAGCGCGTTCACGCCAAGGAGCCGCCATGCGCCAGAAACCCGAAGTATTAGCCCGCGAGATCGTCGCCACCAGCCGCCTGTTCTGCGTTGAAGCGGTGCAGTTGCGCTTCTCCAATGGTGTCGAGCGGACCTATGAGCGCTTGGTCGGCAAGGGCGCAGGCTATGGCGCGGTGATGATTGTGGCGATGCTCGACGCCGAGCACGCGGTGCTGGTCGAAGAGTATTGCGGCGGCACCGATGCCTACGAGCTGTCATTGCCCAAGGGCTTGATCGAGCCGGGCGAAGATGTGCTGGCGGCTGCCGAGCGCGAACTCAAGGAAGAGGCCGGCTTCGGTGCGCGGCAACTGGAACACCTGACCGAGCTGTCGCTGTCGCCGGGCTACATGAGCCAGAAGATTCAGGTGGTGCTGGCCACCGATTTGTACGAAGAGCAGCTCGAAGGCGATGAGCCGGAGCCGATGCGCGTGGACAAGGTCAACCTGCGTGAGTTGGCGGCACTGGCGCAAAACGATCAATTCACCGAAGGCCGGGCCTTGGCGGCGTTGTACCTGGCCCGTGATCTGCTGACCCAGCGTGGGGTGTTCCAGCCATGAGCGATTTCCCTCAGGTTCATCCGTTGTTGGCCCCGGTGGTCGAGCTGGCACTGAAGGCGGGCGAGGCGATCCTGCCGTTCTGGCGCACGGGAACGGACGTGATCACCAAGGCGGACGATTCGCCGGTCACCGCCGCCGACCTGGCGGCCCACCATGTGATCCTGGACGGGCTGACCGCCCTTGATCCGAGCATCCCGGTGCTGTCCGAGGAAGACGCCAACATCCCACAAGCGGTGCGGGCGGGCTGGCAGCGTTGGTGGCTGGTGGACCCGCTCGATGGCACCAAGGAATTCATCCACGGCAGCGAAGAGTTCACCGTCAACATCGCGTTGATCGAACAGGGACGCGTGGTGTTTGGCGTGGTGTCGATGCCGACCAGCGGCCGCTGTTACTTCGGCGGTGCCGGACTCGGTGCCTGGCGCGCGGACCTGGATGCCGCGCCGCAGCCGATCCGGGTGCGTGAAGTCCCACCGGCGGGCGAGGCGTTCACCGTGGTCGCCAGCCGCCGGCACTCAAGCCCGGAACAAGAGCGCCTGCTCGCCGGGTTGAGCGACAGCCTGGGTGAGTTGCAATTGACCAGTGTCGGCAGCTCGTTGAAGTTTTGCCTGTTGGCCGAGGGCGCGGCGGACTGCTATCCGCGCCTGGCGCCCACTTCGCAATGGGACACCGCGGCAGCGCAAGGGGTGCTGGAAGGGGCCGGTGGCGAGGTGTTGGAGTTGAGCGGTGAAGCGTTCAGCTACCCGGCGCGTGAGTCGCTGTTGAACCCATCATTCCTGGCGCTGCCAGCCAAGGCGCCATGGCGTGGCAAGTTGCTGGCGTTGGCCCGTGCCTGACGCCCACTGATGACCAATCCTTGTGGGAGCGAGCCCGCTCGCGAAGGCCTCGGGTCAGTCAACATTGATGTCGGCTGGCAGATTGCATTCGCGGGCAAGCCCGCTCCCACGGTAGACCAGCGGCGCACACCCGTCTGATGAACA
>NZ_FOCB01000015.1:0-125983 GCF_900109995.1 Pseudomonas sp. ok272
CTGTGGTCGAAGAACGTGATCGGGGGTGTCGGCATGTTCAAGGCCTTCATGGTGAAGAGCCTTGGACGATGAATGATCTGATGGGGAGGGTTCTAGCCCCCCGGACCGCCTCAAAATACGATTAGGACGGATCCTAGGCCGTCCGGCGAATTGGCCTACGGGTTATTCCAAGGCTTATTTTTTCACCTATCAATGAGTACGAGTTGCTTCAACTCAGCTCAATCAACGCCTGCGCGATCAAACGCATGTCCCGCGCCGTGCTGGTCAGCCCCGGGGTAATGCGGATGCACTGGCCACACGCCGAGCCGCTGCGGGCCACGGTGAACAGGTTGTACTCATTGAGCAGGCGTTCGGCCAAGACCTGCTGGTCGGCGTGGTGGGTGAAGCGCATCGAGGTAATGCCGCAATACAGGCGCGGATCGTTTGGGGTCATGATCTCTATGCCGGGCACATCGCGTACCGTCTCGACCCACAGGTTGCGCAGGTAGTTGAGGCGTGCGCCCTTGGCCGCCGCGCCACCGATGGCGCGGTGTTCCTCGAACACCAGGGGCAAGGTCAGCAGCGCCGGGATGTTTGGGGTGCAGTAGGGCGTGCGCGCGCGGATGTCGTTGGCGGGGAAGTGGAACTCACCCATGTCCGGGTCGATGTCTTCCAGGCGGTGCGGGGCAATGTAGAGGAAGCCCAGGGTCAGTGGCGCGCCGATCCATTTGTGCAGGTTGTAGCCGGCAAACATGATGCCCAGCTCATCCAGGTCGAATTCGATCTGGCCAAGGGCGTGGGCACCGTCGAGGATCACATCGACGCCATGTTCCTGGGCCAGCGAGGCGATCGCCTTGACGGGCATCACCAGGCCGGTGCGGTGGGTGACGTGGGTCAGGGCCATCAGTTTGAGGCGCGGGTACTGCTTGAAGGCTGCACGGTAGCATTCCACCAGGCTGTCGAAGCTGGCGGGGTGGGGGGGCTCGATTTCGATCACCTCGACCCCCCGGTTTTTTGCCAGCCAGCGCATCGCGCTCTTGACCGTGTCGTACTCCAGGTCGCAGACCAGCACCTGATCGCCCGGTTGCAAGCGGTTGTAGTTGCGGATCAGTGATTGCAGGCCATCGGTGGCGTTGCGGGTCAGGGCGAGCGCCTCGGCGGGAACGCGCAGCAGGTCCGCCAGTTGCGCGCGAATCTCCACGCTTTCGAGCTGCTCGAAGCGCTGGCGCACATGCACGGAGTTGCTGCTGTTGATGTGTTCGATGCGGCGTTGGTACTCGTCGACCACCGTGCGCGACAGGCGACCGAAATAGCCGTTCTCCAGGTTGATCGGACCTGGCTGGACATCGTAGCGATCGGCGAAGGTTTGCCAGAAGGCTTCATCACGGGCGCGTAGGGTGTTGTCGGGCATGGGGCGACTCGGTGTGGGTTCGGTGGCTCAATGACGAGGTTTGGGTTTGCCGTGTTTGGCCCGCAAGGGGTCCAGCAGGTCGGACAACCCGTTGTGATCGATTTCCTGCATCAGGGCCAGCAAGCCGCCCAGCTCGCCATGGGGAAACCCCTCGCGGGCGAACCAGTTCAGGTACTGGCCGGGGAGGTCGGCAATGATGCGGCCTTTGTACTTGCCAAAGGGCATTTCACGGGTGACCAGCAGTTCAAGCTTTTCGGGGTTCATCGTTGCGTCGTCTTGGTTCAAACAGTCAGGAAAATATCGAGATTGTGCATGCAGGCCAATGGGCGGGGCGCTGCTCGCTCGGGGGCGTTCTTCAGCGGTATCTGCAATGTCGACATGAAGACTGCCCGTGTGCTCGCGCCGGACGGCGTAGCCGTCCCTTTTTATGGGGCCGCTGCGCGACCCAGCGCGAGCAGGCTCGCTCGCCACAAAAGGACTACAGCATTGCAGTCCGACGGGCGTGGCACGCAGGGCATCAGCCGATGCTGATGGCCGGCAGCGTTGGCAGGGTCACGGTCTGTTGTTTGCGGGGTGCGAGGATTTCGGCCTCGCCATCGACCACCAGCTCATCGCGCTGGTTGAACACGCGGGTGGCGATGCGCACGCGGAATTTAGGCAGTTTTTCGAGGATCTCCAGGCGCACGGTCAGGGTGTCGCCAATTTTGACCGGCTTCTGGAAACTCATCTGCTGGCCGAGGTAGATGGTCCCAGGCCCAGGCAGCTCGCAGGCGACGGCGGCGCTGATCAGGGCACCGCTGAACATGCCGTGGGCGATGCGCTCCTTGAACATGCTGGCGGCCGCGAACTCGGGGTCCAGGTGCACCGGGTTGTGGTCGCCGGACATGGCCGCAAACAGTTGGATGTCGCGCTCTTCCACGGTCTTGCTGTAGCTGGCGGTCTGGCCGACTTCGAGGGCTTCGTACGGGGTGTTGGTAACCTGGGTCATGTGGCTCGAATCCTGTGACAAGTTAAGTGAGATGACCAAAGGTCATTCGGTTCTGGGTGGCCGGCGATGGCTCAAGGCCTCATCCAGCCAGGCGAGCAGGTCCGCGGTCACGTCATCGCGGTTGCTCTCATTGAACAGTTCGTGGCGGGCTTGCGGGTAGATCGTCAGTTGCAGGTTGCGGCTGCCGGCCTGGCGCAATGCATCGGCCAAAGCTTTCAGACGCTTGCCCTCGCTCACTGGATCACATTCACCGCCGATCACCAGCAAGGGCAGGCCCGGATCGATCTGCGCGAGATTGGACGCTTTGCTGATCTGCTGCAAGCCGCCAAGCATGTCGACCCATAATTGATTGGTGCAGCGAAAGCCGCAGAGCGGGTCGTTGATGTACTTGTCGACTTCGGCGGGGTCGCGGCTGAGCCAGTCGAACACCGTGCGATTGGGCTTGAAGGCCTTGTTGAATGAACCGAATGTCAGCCATTCGATCACTGCGCTGCGCCCGGTCGGTCCCTGGCGCCAGCGTTCGAAGCGGGCAATCAGTTGGGCCGTGCGGTACAGCGCCACCGGCTGGAAGTTCGAGCCGCTGAGTACCGCGCCGTACAGGCTGGCGCTGTGGTGCAACAGATAGGCCTGGGCGATGTAGCTGCCCATGCTGTGGCCCAGCAACACAATCGGCGTGCCGGGATGCTGTTGGCCGATACGCTGGTTGAGGCTGGCCAGGTCGCCGACCACTTTGCACCAGCCATCGTCGTCCGCGTAGTGCCCCAGTACCCCGTTTTCGGCGGTCTTGCCATGTCCCCGCTGGTCCAGCGCATAGACCGCGTAACTTTCGTTACACAATTGCTCTGCCAGGCGGGCGTAACGCGCGCTATGTTCGGCCATCCCGTGGGATACCAGGATCACCGCCTTGAGCGGGCCTTCGGGTAGCCACCGGTTGACGAAGAGCTGGCTGTGGTCATTCGCGGCCAGCCAGAACGTATCGTGGATCATGGCGATTCCTTTTCGCTGAGTCGTTGGAGTGTATAGCTGATCGGTTGCCCGGCGTTCGCTGTTCGCGTCCGATGGCAGCAAGATTCACGCTATCAATGACGCGGTCGCTCATATTTGCCTGATCCGCCATAACTGCTAGTGTCCCAGAAGCTCCGCTGCTGCGGTACAGACTTGCTCAGGTATAAGAGGACAAGAACAATGCAACCTGATTTCTGGAATGACAAGCGCCCGGCCGGCGTACCCTCCGATATTGATCGCGGGGCGTACAAGTCGGTGATCGAGGTGTTCGAGCGTTCCTGCAAGAAGTTCGCTGACCGTCCTGCGTTCAGCAACATGGGCGTGACCCTGACCTACGCGGACCTGGAGCGCCATAGCGCCGCCTTCGCCGGTTACCTGCAAAGCCAGACCGACCTGGTGCCGGGCGATCGCATTGCGGTACAGATGCCCAACGTCCTGCAGTACCCGATTGCGGTGTTCGGTGCCATGCGCGCCGGGCTGATCGTGGTCAACACCAACCCGCTGTACACCCCGCGGGAAATGCGCCATCAGTTCCAGGACTCCGGTGCGCGAGCGCTGGTGTACCTGAACATGTTCGGGCAGAAGGTCCAGGAAGTGCTGGGCGACACCGATATCCAATACCTGATCGAAGCGAAGATGGGCGACCTGATGCCAACCGCCAAGGGCTGGTTGGTCAATACCGTGGTCGACAAGGTCAAGAAACTGGTCCCGGCCTACGACCTGCCGCAGGCGATCTCGTTCAAGAGCGCGTTGCACCTGGGGCGTGGGCAGAGCATCAAGCCATTGGATGTCAGCCTCGACGACATCGCCGTGCTGCAATACACCGGTGGCACCACGGGCCTGGCCAAGGGCGCGATGCTGACTCATGGCAACCTGGTGGCCAACATGCAGCAGGCCCGCGCCTGTCTCGGCCAGCTCGCGGCGGATGGCCAGCCGTTGCTGCGCGAAGGTCAGGAGGTGATGATCGCTCCGCTGCCGCTTTATCATATCTATGCGTTCACCGCGAACTGCATGTGCATGATGGTCACCGGCAACCACAACGTACTGATCACCAATCCACGGGACATCAAGGGGTTCATCAAGGAGCTCAAAAACTGGCGGTTCTCGGCGTTGCTGGGGCTCAACACGCTGTTCGTGGCATTGATGGAACATCCGGACTTCAAGACCCTGGACTTCAGCACCCTCAAGCTGACCAACTCTGGCGGCACCGCACTGGTCAAGGCCACCGCCGAACGCTGGGAGCAGATCACCGGGTGCCGGATCACCGAGGGCTACGGCTTGACCGAGACCTCGCCAGTGGCTTGTACCAATCCTTATGGCAGTGGGTCGCGCATCGGCTCGGTGGGCATGCCGGTGCCGGGCACCAGCTTGAAAGTGATCAACGACGAGGGCGTGGAGCAACCCCTGGGCGAGCGCGGCGAGTTGTGCATCAAGGGCCCGCAGGTCATGAAGGGCTACTGGCGCAAACCCGAGGCGAGCGCCGAGGTCCTGGATGCCGAGGGCTGGTTCAAGTCAGGTGACATCGCGGTGATCGATCCCGATGGCTTTGTGCGCATCGTCGACCGCAAGAAAGACATGATCATCGTCTCGGGCTTCAACGTCTACCCCAACGAGATCGAAGACGTGGTCATGGCGCACCCGAACGTCGCCAGCTGCGCCGTGATCGGGGTGCCGGACGAGCGTTCCGGCGAGGCGGTCAAACTGTTCGTGGTGGCGCGTGAAGCCGGAATCAGCGTTGAAGAGCTGAAGGCCTACTGCAAGGAGAACTTCACGGCCTACAAGGTTCCCAAACAGATCGTGCTGCGGGACTCGTTGCCGATGTCACCGGTGGGTAAGATTTTGCGCAGGGAGCTGCGCGATATCGCGTAATACGTGTTCAGTGATAGTGCACAAAAAAGAGGCGCCCAGATTTGGGTGCCTCTTTTTTTGTCTGCTTGAACGGGTTGTAAGCCCCGGATTCAAAGGCTTTTACGGGGTTGTAGGTTTTTTACTCTAAAAATGACCATTAAATCGTCTTGAGTGCTGGTGGTGACTGTAGGGGCTTTCTTTGGCTCTAGTCGGGCTTTTGCAAAGCTGCTACTCTCGGCGCGCTTTGTGACATCTGGGGCCTTAAGTCAAAGCCAGATTCATCCATACAAAACACACACCAATAATAATCGCACCCAATGCGGTGAAGAATTCGCGTTGCTGAGGAGTGGGCTTCCATGATCGAAGACTTTTGGAAGGATAAGTACCCAGCTGGGATTGCTGCCGATATCAATCCAGACGAGTATCCGAATATTCAGGCAGTGTTGAAGCAATCCTGCCAACGCTTCGCCGACAAGCCGGCATTCAGCAACTTGGGCAAGACACTCACCTACGGTGAACTGTACGAATTGTCGGGAGCATTTGCCGCTTATCTGCAACAGCATACCGATTTGCAGCCCGGTGATCGAATCGCCGTGCAACTGCCTAACCTGCTGCAGTACCCGATCGCCGTGTTTGGTGCCATTCGCGCCGGCTTGATCGTGGTCAACACCAACCCGCTGTACACCGCGCGGGAAATGGAACACCAATTCAACGATTCCGGGGCCAAGGCCCTGGTGTGCCTGGCCAACATGGCGCACCTGGCCGAGGCCGTGGTGCCCAAGACGGGCGTCAAGCATGTCATCGTCACTGAAGTGGCTGACATGCTGTCACCGTTCAAGCGCGTGCTGATCAACAGCGTCATCAAGTACGTGAAGAAGATGGTGCCGGCGTTCAACCTGCCCAAGGCCATCAAGTTCAACGACGTGCTGAGCAAAGGTCATGGCCAACCCGTGACGGAAGCCAGCCCGGCCAGCAGTGATGTCGCGGTATTGCAGTACACCGGTGGCACCACCGGGGTGGCCAAGGGCGCGATGCTGACCCACCGCAATTTGGTGGCGAACATGCTGCAGTGCAAAGCGCTGATGGGCTCCAACCTCAACGAAGGCTGCGAGATCCTCATCACGCCGCTGCCGCTGTACCACATCTATGCCTTCACCTTTCATTGCATGGCGATGATGCTGATCGGTAACCACAACATCCTGATCAGCAACCCACGCGACCTGTCGGCGATGGTCAAGGAGTTGTCGAAGTGGAAGTTCAGTGGTTTTGTCGGCCTCAACACCTTGTTCGTGGCCCTGTGCAATAACGAAGCGTTCCGCAAGCTGGACTTCTCGGCGCTGAAAGTCACCTTGTCCGGTGGTATGGCGTTGCAACTGGCCGCCGCCGAGCGTTGGAAGGACGTCACCGGTTGCCCGATCTGCGAAGGCTACGGCATGACCGAGACCAGCCCGGTGGCTACCGTCAACCCGATCCAGAACATTCAGATCGGCACCATCGGTATCCCGGTGCCATCGACCCTGTGCAAAGTCGTCGACGATGCGGGCGTTGAGCAACCGCTGGGCGAGATCGGCGAGCTGTGCGTGAAGGGGCCGCAGGTGATGAAGGGCTACTGGCAGCGCCAGGACGCCACTGACGAGATCCTCGACAGCGAAGGCTGGTTGAAGACCGGTGACATCGCGCTGATCCAGCCGGACGGCTACATGCGCATTGTCGATCGCAAGAAAGACATGATCCTGATCTCCGGCTTCAATGTGTACCCCAACGAACTCGAAGACGTGCTGGCGACCTTGCCGGGTGTGCTGCAGTGCGCGGCCATCGGCGTGCCGGACGAGAAGTCGGGGGAAGCGATCAAGATTTTCATCGTCGCCAAGCCGGGCGTGACCCTGACCAAAGAGCAAGTGATGACGCACATGCGCGCCAATCTCACTGGCTACAAAGTGCCCAAGACCGTCGAGTTCCGTGATGCATTGCCAACCACTAACGTTGGCAAGATTCTGCGTCGCGAGCTGCGTGATGAAGAGCTGAAGAAGTTGGGCGTCAAGAAGTAAGCGAGCAATAACCAAGAAGCCCCGCAGATGCGGGGCTTCTTGTTTCTGACGCCGGGGCGTTTACTGCAAGAACTGCGCGAAGTTGACGTTGGTACCGGCAGGGCGCATGTCCTGGAGGTAGGCGTCCTTGTCGGCGCTCAACTCCAGGCTCAGCGCTGCCTTGCGCTTGCCTTCGTTGCGCACCACCAGGCCTTCGAGTTTTTCGCGCAGGAACACGGTTGGCACCTTCAGGTGCAGCAACTGGTCGGTGTCCGGCGTGTGCATCAGCAAGTGAATCCACTCGTACTGACCAACGGCCAGACGCGCCACCGGGAGATCGAACCACCAGATGTTGCGGTTGCGGTTCAATTCGGTGAAGTGGCAGTTGTTGACGCCAAGCACTGCACCGCCCAGTTCCTGGTTTCTGCGGGCAATGGCCTGCTTTTTATCGAGTTTCATAACGTTCCTACAGGGTTGAATCTTCAGCGACAAGGCCTGAATACGTTGCGCATTCTCGGGGCAAACCCGCTAAACATAAAGCCCAACGTGCAGCGGCGGATGAAATGTCGCAGTGAAAACAAATGAAACTCTGTGTCGCAGGTGCAGGTCAACCTCTGCGAGGTGCCGCAACGGTCAGCCACGACTGGCCGTTTTTAGGTCGACTATTGTTATATAAAGTCTCGAAATTGTTTCAAGGTCGCCAAACAGGTGAGTTTGATGTAGAAATCGCTCCCTGGGTCATCCCCCGACTTCAACCTATTGCGGCGAAAGGAGACGCTATGTTCTTGCCAGATTTGAAAGGCTTGCCCTTGCACCGCGTGATGATGCGCACGGTCACTGAGTTCATCAATGACGAGATGTCCACCTACGCCTCGGCGCTGGCCTATCAGATGCTGTTCTCGCTGTTTCCCTTCATCCTGTTCTTGATCGCCTTGATCGGTTTCCTGCATTTGCCGGACTTCTTCACCTGGCTGCGCCTGCAGTCGGAGCTGGTACTGCCGCCCCAGGCGCTGGAACAGGTCAACCCGGTGATCGACCAGCTCCAGCAATCCAAGGGTGGCTTGCTGTCGGTCGGTATCGTTATCGCGCTGTGGACCGCTTCGGCCGGCGTGCGGTTGATGATGAGCGCGATGAATGCGGCCTACGATGTGGTCGAGGGCCGGCCGATCTGGAAGCGCTTCCCGTTGTCGATTTTCTACACCGTGGGGATTGCCGGCATGTTGCTGGCCGCTGCGGCCTTGATGGTGCTCGGCCCGCAGGTGATGGAGTGGATTGCCTCGCAGATCGGCATGCAGGAGTTCATCGTCACGGTCTGGACGATCCTGCGCTGGCCGGTGATCGTGATTCTGTTGATGGTGGCCGTGGCCTTGATGTACTACGTGATGCCGGATGTGAAGCAGGAGTTTCGCTTCATTACCCCAGGTTCGGTACTGGCGGTGGTGGTGTGGATCATCGCCTCGCTGGGCTTTGGTTTCTACGTGAAAACCTTCGCCAACTACAACGCCATGTATGGCAGTATCGGCGCGATCATCGTGTTGTTGCTGTACTTCTACATCTCCGCCGCGGTGCTGCTGCTGGGGGCAGAGATGAACGCCGTGATCGAGCACATGTCCAGCGAAGGCAAGGCCCCAGGCGAGAAAGTGGCCGGCGAGCATGACCTCGAACATAAACTCCCTGTCTCGGGATTGGGCCGCGATCATTCGCTCAAACCGACCACCGACGAAGCCTGATCATGATCCGTGAAATTCTCAAGATGGGCGATGAGCGCCTGCTGCGCATTGCCCCGCCAGTCCCCGCTGAAATGTTCGACAGCCCCGAGCTGTGGCAACTGATCGACGACATGTTCCAGACCATGGAAAGCGTTGGCGGGGTTGGCCTGGCCGCACCGCAGATCGGTGTCGACTTGCAGTTGGTGATCTTCGGCTTCGAGCACAGCGAACGTTATCCGGATGCCGAGGCGGTGCCGCAGACGATCCTGATCAACCCGCTGATCACGCCACTGCAGCCAACCCTGGAAGAGGGTTTCGAGGGGTGTCTGTCAGTGCCTGGTTTGCGCGGCGCAGTGCAGCGCTATCAACACATCCGTTATGAAGGTTTCGATCCCAAGGGCCAGCCGTTGGTGCGTTTTGCTTCGGGGTTTCACGCCCGCGTGGTGCAGCACGAGTGCGACCATTTGATCGGGCGCCTGTACCCGTCGCGCATCACCGACTTTCGCAAGTTCGGCTTCACCGAGGTGATGTTCCCCGACCTGGACCCCGCCGCCGACGACTAGGCCGCGCGCCCCATGGCAATCATCGGCTTGCTGCGGTTGTAGCGTGCCAGGCGCTCGGCCAGCGCATAGGGCAACGGTGGGTCGACAGTGAAGCCGTTGCGCTGATAGAACTCCCGTAAGTCCGGGTGGCAGAACAGCCACACGGGCGCACTGATCGGCAGCAGTGCGGCGGCCATCAACGCGGCCGCCACGCCCTGGCCACGACAGGTCGGAGCGACAAACAGCCCGGTCAGCCAGAAACCATCCGCCACCGACCGCAGGCATAGTCCGGCGACGATTTCATCGCGCGTGCCGACCCACAACTGTGCCTCGCGAACGGCTTTCATCGATGACTGGTGGCTGCGATAGAACTTGTTCATCAAGGGCCATAAGGGCTCGGCGAGCTGTGTGTACTGGAGATCAGGCATGAAAAGGGCCGTTGGTGTGCAGGGCCCGAGATTATAAAAGAACGCGAGCAGCGGGATAGGTGTATACCTGAGTCCACACCCCGTATGAATGGAGGAAGTATCATGGCCAAAGGCATGGATTCAAAAAAAGCGGCGAAGAAAAAACCGGCAAAGACGGCCGATGAAAAGCGCGCTGACAAGAAGGCAAAAAAGGTTGATGTGTTCGGTCACTAAACCCCTGTCGTGGAGCCCGGCTACCGGGCTCTGTTTTGCGGCAGCCTGATCACTGCGATTGATTTCCTTCCCTCTGAACAAACACGTCGGCTCGCTATGACCGATCATCCGGCTGTTTGTCGTTTCTACGGTATGTTCTCTGACCACTGGTAGAGAGATGGCCGTTTGATGGCCTTGCATACTTTGCGTTGCTGTCTATGCTCTCCCGTACAACTTATACCCATGGCGATATGAAACTTTAATGTCAGTGCTTCAGGCGCAATCAGCTTGAAGCGACGGTGTGTGCCTGATACTAAATAAAGCCTTAATAACCGTTAGCTATTCAGAGTGCGCACACAAAGGCACCGTTGTTAAAAGGAATGTTTCTTAGACGGAATTATTTATGAGTGTTGGGCTGACCCCTCCCTCGGGGTGTCAAGAAACGGATGGCTTGATAAGAGCGTTGCGTTAAGCACTCTCCAATTGAACATCATGTATCACCTGACCCTGATCCTCGTTATGAGGGTGCGTTTGCCTGTTCTGTAGGAAGTCGTTGTAAGTCCAGTGAAGACTAGGAATTTCCTTTAATCAAAAGACAGCGCTGAAGGTGATGCCACCATGTTCAACTTACACCACAAGTCTGACTTGCTTGAGATAGAGCGCTTCAGCTGCGCATTGAGCGAAGCCAATGCCAAACTTTCAGCCGTGAGCCGCTCCATGGCCATGATCGAGTTTGATCCGACGGGCGTGATTCTTGATGCCAATGAAAACTTCTGCAATGCCGTGGGCTATAGCGCCGAGGAGATCCGTGGCAAACACCATCGTATCTTCTGTGACAGCGATTACGCCAAAAGTGAAGACTATCAGCGTTTCTGGCGTGAGTTAGGTCGTGGCGAGCCCAGCAGTGGCACTTTTCTTCGCCTGGATCGAAAGGGCCGGGAAGTCTGGCTTGAAGCCAGTTATATGCCGGTGCTCGGTCCGGATCGCCAGGTTCGCAGCGTGATCAAAGTGGCGGCGGACATTACCGATCGAATCAATAAGGAGCATGAGAACCAGAGTTTGGTAAATGCGGTAGGTCGCGCGATGGCGGTGATCGAGTTTTCGCCGGACGGCAAGGTGATCACGGCCAACGAAAACTTCCTGCAGACCATGCACTACTCGCTCCATGAAGTTGTGGGACAACATCACAGCATGTTCTGCCACCGAAGTGAGAGTGAGTCTCAAGCCTATAAGGTGTTTTGGGCCTCGCTCAATCGTGGGGAGTACCATTCCCGTCGTTTTGAACGAGTGGATAAGCACGGGCGCATGGTGTTTCTGGAAGCCTCGTACAACCCGATCTTCGATGCCAAGGGCCGGTTGTACAAAGTGGTGAAGTTTGCCAGTGACATCACGGCGCAAGTGACCACGTTGCAGACCGCCGCCGAATCGGCGCATGCCACTTCGGTGCAAAATGACGCGTGTGCCCAGAAGGGCTCGCAGGTGGTGCAGCAGACGGTGCAGATCATTGAAGAAATCTCCCGGGACTTGAACGAAGCCGCCCGCAGTATCGATGCGGTCAGCAAGCAGTCGGACATCATCGGCACCATTGTCCAGACCATTCGCGGTATTGCCGATCAAACCAACCTGCTGGCGCTCAATGCCGCCATCGAGGCGGCGCGTGCCGGGGAACACGGACGCGGTTTTGCGGTGGTGGCCGACGAAGTCCGTAGCCTGGCGGCGCGCACCAGCCAGGCCACCCTGGAAATCGTCGACGTGGTCCGCAAGAACCACGACCTGTCACTGAGTGCGGTATCGAGCATGCAATCGAGCTTGAGCCGAACGGGGTTGGGGGTAGAGCTGGCCAACGAGGCCGGTGAGGTGATCCTGGAGATTCAACAGGGTTCACGGCATGTGGTGGATGCAATCAGCCAGTTCAACTCGACGTTGCAGCTCAACTAAACTGGCGCGCAATAAAACGGGTTCCCGGTATGAGAGCCCGTTTAGCGCCGCATCTTCAGTGGGTTGTGTTGCCGGCAGATGCCGGGTGATTGAGTGGGCCAGTCCCGTTCCAGCAGCGCTTGGCGTTCGAGGCGCCAACGTTGCGGCTCGACCCGTTCGCGCAAGTGTTCGAAGCAGTCGTCCAGATGCCGGGCCAACTCGCGCCACAAGGCGTATTCATGCACGGGCCAATGCCTGGCGCATAGCCAGACCAGTTCCCCAAGATGACACATGAGGGTGGTGTGGATGAAGGTGTCTCGGACCCGTTCGGCAGGGTCGGACCTGGGCGCGGGAAACGGCGGGGCGACGCCTTGCCAACGCAGGGTTGAGTGGTGGATGTGGATGCCGGCAAATCCTTGGAGGAGCAATCGGCCCGGCTGTCCGTCGGCGTTGATGGCCATCAGACTGTGTTGTCGATGGGGCTGGAAGGCGACCCCGTAGAGCAAGTACATGCCAAGCAAACCGGGAACGACAATCGCCAGGTAGTCATGGATAAAGCGCAGTAGCGCAGGCGCGTCATCGACACCCTGGGCCAAGGCGACCCATTGGCGTAGCCGCGGTTGCCCGTGCGGGTCCAGGGCAAACAGGCTGTCCACGGGAACGGCCAGTTCCCCGGGTTGCGCCGCGATGCCCAGGACGCGACCCAGTTGTGGCTCGCGTTCGAGTAGGTGCAGCAACAGGGCAGCGGGTTCGAAGGGGTGGCGCTTGGGGTCGAGGTGTGTCGGTGCGTCGTTCCGCTGACAGGGCGGGTGCTGCTGTTGGTGCAAGTCCGTGTGCATGGCGTACGACTCCTTGGGGCGATAAGCGTGGCTCCAAGGAGGCTAGGGCAGGCGAGGAAAAACTGATGCCAATCATTTCCGGTAACCCTGTGAGACGGCTCCGAGTGGTGTGGCGGGCTGGTCCGACAACGCAGAAAGACGTTCGGTACGCGGTTTCACTCAGGTCCGGGCTAACAATCCCAGTGCGCTCCCGGGCCGGCTCAGGTGCTTTCGCGGACCTTGAGTTCGAAGCCCAAGTCGACCACTGGCCGGGCGATGGTGTTGCCGGCCATCAGCGTCAGCAGGTGTTCGGCGGCACGTCGGCCGATGGCTTCACGTGGGGTGCTGATGCTGCTCAGGCGCGGCACCATGTGGGCGGAGGCGGGCAGGTCGTTGAAGCCGAGCACGGCAACTTGCTGCGGAACCTTGATGCCATGGCGCATGGCTTCGAGCAGCGCGCCTTGGGCCAGGTCGTCGTTGCCGAAGAAAATCGCGTCGACTTGGGGATGGGCGGCCATCATTTGCAAGAACAACTCACCGCCCAGCCCAACGGACGAGGGGCGCGGTGTCAACAGCTCCAAGTCCGGGTCGTGCAGGTTGGCGTGTTGCAGGGCCCGGCGGAAACCTTCGCCACGCAGCAAGGTACGCTGGTCCAGTTGGGCGCCGATGTAGGCGAGTTTGCGTCGGCCTCGTGAGATCAGGTGCCGGGCCGCGGTTTCGCCGGCGCTCACTTGCGAGAACCCCACGCAGTTCAAGCCTGCACCGGGGTCCAGGTCCATCATGTAGACGCAGGGGATTTTGCTGGCCTCGACCATGCGTCGGGCGCTTTCGGTGCGATCAAAGCCCGTCAGCAACAGGCCGCGGGGTTGATAGGCCATGTAGTTGCGCAGCAGGTTTTCTTCTTCATCACGGGAATAGTGATAGTTGCCGATCAACACCTCAAAACCCTTGGGTCGCAGCACCTGATGAATGGCTTCCAGGGTTTCGATGAACAACAGGTTCGACAGCGATGGCACCAGCACCACCACCGATTGGCTCTGGGCCGAGGCCAAGGCGCGGGCGGCGGGGTTGACCACGTAGTTGAGTTCCTGCGCGGCCTGTTGGACTTTTTCCACCAGTTCGGTGGCGACCGTGCTGATGCCGCGCAGCGCCCGGGAGGCGGTGATCGGACTGACGCCGGCCAGGCGAGCGACTTCATTGAGGGTAGGACGGCCAGTGGTGCGAGGATTCTTATCGTTTTTAGAGGAGGTCATCGGGCGGCTTGCCAAACAAAATACAAGGCACTAAGGTAGCGCTGTCTCGATGCGGCTGCAAATGCTTGAGCAGGGGTTGCCTGATCCCTGCTTTTTGGCGTTGGGAAAAGAACATGCGGCAACCCAAAAAATGACAAGAAAGCATCGGCATTGCCTGCTTTTGCACTAGAGTCTCGAATAGCAAAGGTAGCGCTGTCTGCGCGCTGAGGTGTTACATGAGTCAACCTATCACCGCCCTGGTCATCATGGGCGTGGCCGGCTGTGGCAAGTCCAGCGTCAGCGAGGCTTTGTGCCGCCTCAGCGGTGCGACCGGCATCGAAGGCGATACCTTTCATCCTGCGGCCAACATCGAAAAGATGAGCGCCGGCATCCCCCTGAACGACGACGACCGTGCCGGCTGGCTCGACAGCCTGTGCGACGAGTTGCGCCGCGTGGATGCCCAGGGCCAGCGCCCTGTTTTGACCTGCTCGGCCCTCAAGCACAGTTACCGTGAACGCTTGCGCAGTGCCTTGCCGGGCCTGGGCTTCGTGTTTCTTGAGCTGACCCGGGAGGTTGCCGCTGACCGGGTGTCGCACCGTCCGGGCCATTTCATGCCTTCGACCCTGATCGATAGCCAGTTCGCCACCCTTGAATCACCGGTAGGCGAGCCGCTGACCCTGGCGCTCAACGCGTCCACCCAGACAGTTGAACAACTGGCCGCGCAAGCCAATGGCTGGTGGCGCGAGCACGGCTCGAGCCCTGCGGTTTGAGTTTTGTTGAAGAAGATAGCGCTGTCTCAGTCGCAGACGGTTTAAACCCGCTTTAATAACAATAACAAACAGGAGATACCCCCCATGTTTGGCATGTCCCACGATACGTTCCTGCTGCTCGATGCAGTGGTGACGGTGATCGGCTTGATTGTCCTGATCACCCAGTTCAAGTTTCACCCCTTTATTGCGCTGATCATTGCCGCCGCGTTTCTCGGGCTGACCTCAGGCATGCCCATCGGCACCATCATCAAGGCGTTCCAGGACGGCTTTGGCGGGGTGCTCGGTTTTGTCGGGATCATCCTGGCGCTGGGTACCATGCTCGGCAAGATGATGGCCGAGTCGGGCGGGGCGGATCAGATCGCCCAGACCCTGATTCGCGCGTTCGGTAAAGAGCGCGTGCAGTGGGCCATGATGTTCGCCGCGTTCCTGGTGGGCATCCCGCTGTTCTTCGAAATCGGCTTTGTGCTGCTGATTCCGCTGGTGTTCATCGTGGCGCGCCGCACTGGGGTGTCGATCATCAAGATCGGTATCCCGCTGCTCGCCGGCCTGTCTGCGGTACATGGCCTGGTGCCGCCGCACCCGGGGCCGTTGCTGGCGATCGGGGTGTTTGGCGCCGACATCGGCAAGACCATCCTCTACGGACTGATCGTGGCGCTGCCGACGGCCATCATTGCCGGCCCGATCTACGGCACGTTCATCGCCAAGTACATTCCGGGGCATCCGAACCAGGAACTCGTGGACCAATTGGCCCGTGAACCTGAGGCGGCCAGCCTGCCGAGCTTCAGCATCACCTTGATCACCGTGTTGCTGCCGGTGTTCCTGATGCTGCTCAAGACCTTTGCCGACGTGGCGTTGCCGGACGGGCACTTCTTCCGCACCTGGATGGACATGATCGGTCACCCGATCTCGGCCCTGTTGCTGGCGTTGCTGCTGTCGCTGTACACCTTCGGCTATCGCCAGGGCATCAATTCCAAGCGCATCCTCAAGCTGCTCGACGCCAGCCTGGCGCCGACGGCCGCGATCATTCTGATCATCGGTGCCGGTGGTGGCTTCAAGCAGATGCTGGTGACCAGTGGTGTGGGGGATGTGATCGGGCATATGGCCGTGAGCGCGCAGATCTCGCCGATCTTGCTGGCCTGGCTGGTGGCGGCGGTGATTCGTATCGCCACCGGTTCAGCGACCGTGGCAACCATTACTGGCGCGGGCATCGTGGTACCGGTGGTGGGGATGATTCCGGGGGTTAACCGTGAGCTGCTGGTGCTGGCGACCGGTGCGGGCTCGTTGATCCTGTCGCACGTCAACGACGCGGGTTTCTGGCTGGTCAAGCAGTACTTCAACATGACCGTGGCCGAGACCTTCAAGACCTGGACGGCGATGGAGACCATCCTGTCCATCGTGGCGCTGGGCTTTATCCTGCTGCTGTCGTTGTTCGTCTAAGTACGCTGTAAGCAATGGTGGGCGCGAGCCCGCTCGCGAAGAGGGCGTATCAGTCGACATTCATGTCGCCTGATACCGCGCTTTCGCGAGCAGGCTCGCTCCCACAGGTTTTGGGTCAGCCGTTGGTCTTGCTGATCAACCCATCCGCCCGGAACATCCCGCGAATCCCGCGCACGGCCTGGCGAATCCGGTCCTGGTTCTCGATCAGGGCAAAGCGTACGTGGTCGTCACCGTACTCGCCAAAGCCCACCCCGGGCGACACACAGACCTTGGCCTCGGCCAGCAGTTTCTTGGCGAACTCCAGCGAACCCAGGTGCGCATAGGCCTCGGGAATCTTGGCCCAGACGTACATCGATGCCTTGGGGTTTTCCACCATCCAACCCAACTCATGCAGACCCTTGACCAGCACATTGCGGCGCTGGCGGTACTGCTCGGCGATGTCCTTGACGCACTGTTGGTCGCCTTCCAGCGCGGCGATGGCGGCCACTTGCAGTGGGGTGAAGGTGCCGTAGTCGTGGTAACTCTTGATTCGCGCCAGGGCGTTGACCAGCTCCGGGTTGCCGACCATGAAACCGATACGCCAGCCCGCCATGTTGTAACTCTTGGACAGGGTGAAAAACTCTACCGCGATGTCCTTGGCGCCCGGCACCTGCATGATCGACGGGGCTTTCCAGTCGTCGTAGACGATGTCGGCATAGGCCAGGTCATGTACCACCAGCACGTCGTACTGCTTGGCGAGGGCGATGACCCGCTCGAAGAAGTCCAGCTCGACGCACTGCGCGGTCGGGTTGGAGGGGAAGCCCAGGATCATCATTTTCGGCTTGGGGATCGAGCCGCGAATGGCCCGTTCCAGTTCAGCGAAGAAGTCCACGCCGGGGACCAGCGGTACCGAACGCACCTGGGCACCGGCAATCACGGCACCGTAGATGTGGATCGGGTAGCTGGGGTTGGGCACCAGCACGGTGTCGCCCTGGTCCAGGGTGGCGAGCATCAGGTGCGCCAGGCCTTCCTTGGAGCCGATGGTGACGATGGCCTCGGTTTCCGGGTCGATATCGACCTCGTAGCGATCCTTGTACCAGCGTGAAATGGCCCGGCGCAGGCGCGGAATGCCCTTGGACGTGGAGTAGCCGTGGGTGTCTTCGCGCTGGGCGACGGTGACCAGTTTCTCCACGATGTGCGGTGGCGTCGGGCCGTCGGGGTTGCCCATGCTCAAGTCGATGATGTCTTCGCCACGACGACGGGCGGCCATCTTCAGCTCGGCAGTGATGTTGAATACGTAGGGGGGGAGTCGATCTATGCGCGCAAAGCGGCGCGGCGAACCTTGGTCGGCCATTGTTGCCTCTGGAGTACGTAAGCGCCCGGAACCGTCCGAGCGACGTCGGCCACTGCGGTGGCCAGGGCGCAAGATAAGGGCGCTGGCGCCCGGCTGTCCAGTGGCCAGGTGCAACTATTTTCACGGATACTGGCGCGCTGGCTGGCCCGACGGGTTTCTTGCCTGCTTCTTGCATCACCGTGCAGCAGTTCTTCCACTACTTTCGAACGGGGCGAAACATGGAGTTTTCCAGCGGCTTTCTCTTGAGCCTTTCGCTGTGCCTGGACATCGGTGTCGCGAACATCGCGATGATTACCCTGGCGATGCAGCGCGGCTATTTCCAGGGGTTTTCCCTGGGCCTTGGCACCTGCGTTGGCGACCTGATCTATGCCGTGCTGGCGCTGGCCGGCATGACGGTGCTGCTGCAGTACTCGGCCGTGCGCTGGGTGCTGTGGGTCGGCGGTTCGGCGTTGTTGCTGTACTTCGCGGCGAAGATGATTTACTCGGCCATCCACCACAGTGCCGTGCTGGCGCCAGCGGGGGAGGCCGTCGGCGGTTCCAGGCGTCGGGAGTTTTTCCGTGGGATCTTTCTGGCGATGTCGTCGCCCAGCGCGATTCTCTGGTTCGCGGCCGTGGGCGGTACGCTGATCGCCCGATCCGGGGGCGGCAGCCTCGTGAGCGCCGGGTTGTTTCTGGCCGGGTTCTTCTGCGCCGGGCTGTTGTGGTGCGCGGCCTTGTGTCTGGCCGCGACCCAGGGTGGCAAGTTGCTGGGCGACAAGCTGCTGCGTTACTCCTACCTGGCATCTGCAGCGATCTTCTGTTATTTCGCGGTCTACGTGATCCTATCGGGTTATCAGGAGTTCATCGTCGGGGCCGCTGTGGCAGAACTTCCCGGCCTCTGATGGGGGGAATTGGGTTTGGCTTCTATACTCCTGAGCCGAATCCACCTTTTTCGATGCAGGAGATGATTCATGGATGATCCAAAAAAGGGCGTTGTCGCCGAGCCACGCTTTGAAGCGGGGCGTTTTTTGTTGATCGCCGGGCTGGGAGGGCGATTTTCGGCGGACACCACCGAAGGCATTCCCAAGCTCTGGGACACCTTCATCCCGCATATCGGCAAAGTGCCTGCGCAAAAGGGCGATCTGACCTACGGCATCTGCTGTAACCCTGATGGCAAGGGTGGCTTCGAGTACATTGCCGGGGTGGAGATCAGCAAGCTGGATGACTTGCCTGAAATGTACCGCTGGATCGAAGTGCAGCCCCAGCAGTACGCGGTGTTCGAGCACGCAGGTGGCCTGGACACCCTGCCGCAGACCTTTGCGTACATCTGGCAGACCTGGTTGCCAGCATCAGGCCGTGCGGCGGCCGATGCCCCGGAATTCGAGCGCTACAGCGCCGACTTCAATCCGCAAACCGGGGTTGGCACGCTGGAGATCTGGGTGCCGCTCAAGGCGGTCTGAACGTGGAGCGTTCACCGCTTACCTTTGCCGATTCGATGTGCACGCAGCAGATCGATCGACAAGGTGATGAAACCAAAGAGGCTGATGGTGAACAGCATAAGAAGACCGATCTGAACGCTACTCATGGTGCGATTTCCTGTAGGTGGCCAGAGACAGGTACTAGCAATAGCGCCATGCCATGCTCAAGGAAAGGCACTATACGAAGGCTTTACGGGGGGCTTCAGGATCGATATGCCGTCCTTATTCATTTAAGCTTTGGCCGCACTTTCAGCTGACAGGACCCAGCCATGAACGCCTCCACGACACTCATTCGCCAGGTACTGCCTGGCGATCTTGATCGCTGTTTCGCCATCGAAAGCCAGTCGTATGAAGGTGACGAAGCGGCCACCCGCGAAAAGATCGCCACGCGCATCGCGACCTGGCCCGAGGGGTTTATCGTGGCGCAAGTCGAGGGCGTGGTTGCCGGGTTCATTAACTCGGGGGCGGCGTTCCAGGTGGAGATGGCCGACGAAGCCTTCAAGGAAATGATCGGCCATGACCCGGACGGCCCGCAGGTGGTGATTATGTCGGTGGTGGTGCACCCGGACTTTCAGGGGCGGGGCCTGGCCAAGCAATTGATGACCGAGTTCATTGCGCGCATGCGGGAGATGGGCAAGGTCCGTATCAACCTCATGTGCCGTGAGCGGCACATCCCGTTGTACGCCGGCCTGGGTTTCGCCTACCTCAAGCCCTCCGAGTCCGACCACGGTGGCCTGGTCTGGCACGAGATGGCACTGGATCTGTAGGGCGAGCTCAGAAGGTCAGCGTCATGCGTCGTTCGTAGCCGATCCGGCCCTTGTAGGCTTCGCCACGATCGACCCAGCCCTGCTTGAGATAAAGCCCCAGGGCGGTTGCGTTGTGCGCATCCACCGATAACTCCAGGCCTTTGATGTGCGGCCAGGCCTGGCGCGCAATATCTGGCAATGCTTGTAGGCAGGCTTTGCCATAGCCTTTGCCCTGGTGACGGTGGTCAACTTGCAGGGCGTGCAGGGTGGCGCTGTCTTCATCGGCCCAGGCTGGCAGGAACGGCGGGCGCTTGAGTAGCAGGAAGGCGACGGGTGTCTGATCGCTGATCAGGGCAAAGCCCCTGATCGCGCTACCCGCAGCGTCACTCAATGAGTGAAGGGCACCGTAGATATCGCCGCAGAATGGTTTCTGCAGCGGGTGCACCTCGATGGCTTCCACCGATTGGCGCAGTGCAGGCGAGAGCTGTTCATAGGGGACGAGTTGAGGAGTCACTGACAGTTCCCGAGAACCAGCTAGGCGAAGTGCGGATTCTAGCCAGTTTGCGGCGTGGGAAATTATTTTATTTCGGCTGTCGATTGGGTGTTTTCCCAGTCGACTAGGGGTGTCTTCACACAAAACACTCGGAGAACCGTCATGAATGCACCTATCGAAAACACCGACATCCACACCTTGATCCAGACCTACCGCAAAGCGGTGATGGCCAAGGATATTGACGTGCTCATGGGCTTGTATGCCGACAACATCGTGTCCTTCGATGCGGTCAAGGCGTTGCAATTCAAGGGCAAGGCCGCCTATCGAGCGCATTGGCAGGAGTGCATGACCCACTGTCCGGGCCCGCACACCTTCGATTTTCATCAGCTCAATGTCGTGAGTGCCCCGGACATGGCGTTCGCCCACTGGCTGGCCCACTGCGCCGGGACCGATGACGAGGGGCAAGCCAAGGGTTGCTGGATGCGCGTCACCGCGGGATACCAGCGCGTGGGTGGTCACTGGCGGATCGTCCATGAACACTGGTCGGCGCCGTTCGACATGATGAGCGGGGCGGCGTTGTTCGAGTTGCAGCCCTGATCGTCGGCCAACCATACCCAACCTTCAATCAGCAGCCATAGTTGATCAGCCTGAAGACGGAGACGCCCATGAAATACCTATGCCTGGTCTATAGCGACGAACGGGTACTGCACACCTCGCCCGACAGCCCGAAGGATGCCGAATGCCTGGCCTATGCCGAGTCGGTCCAGGGCAGTGGCCGATTGCTGGCCGGACAAGCGCTGGAATCGGTGCAGGCCGCCACCACGGTACGCATGCGCGGCGGCAAGCTGTCGATCACCGATGGGCCATTCGCCGAAACCAAAGAGCAACTGGCGGGCTTTTACCTGATTGATGCCAAGGACTTGAACGAGGCCATCCAGGTCGCCGGCAATATCCCGGCGGCCCGGGTCGGTAGCGTTGAAGTGCGCCCCGTGCGTGAGTTGAATCCCTGATAACAACCCTGATACAGGAGTTTTTCCATGAGTCTTTCCCTCAACGATGGGCCGCCGGCCGAGTTTGCGCTGTCCATCAGTCGTTTGATCGATGCACCGCCCAGTAAGGTGTTCCGCGCCTGGGTCGAGCCACCTTTGTTGGTCCAGTGGTGGGGGCCCCATGGCATGACCACGCCAGAGTGCGAGATGGACCTGTGGGTCGGTGGTCAATTCCGCACCCTGATGCGCGCCCCGGATGGCAGTGAATACCCGACATCCGGGGTGTTCCTGGAGATTCAGGCGCCGCAGCGCCTGGTGTTTACCGACGCGTTCAAGCCTGGCTGGATTCCGTCGGGCAAACCGTTCATGACCGCCGAGGTGACCTTCGAGGAGGCCGATGGCAAGACCCTCTACACCGCCCGCGCCATGCACTGGAGCGAAGAGGCCCGCAAAAGCCATGAAGCGATGGGCTTTCATGAAGGGTGGGGGCAGAGCCTGGATCGTTTGGAGGCGCTGGTGACCACGGGCATGCCGGACTGATGCCCGGCGAGTCGGTCAAGGCGCTGGTTGAGACGGTCTATCGCAACGAATCGCGGCGCATCCTGGCGACGTTGATTCGCTTGCTGGGGGATTTTGACCTGGCCGAGGAGGCGCTGCATGACGCCTTCTTTATCGCGGTCGAGCGGTGGCAGCGTGACGGGGTGCCCGATAACCCGCGCGCCTGGCTGGTGTCGACGGGGCGTTTCAAGGCCATTGATGCGCTGCGTCGACGCGCGCGGTTTGTCGCGTCGCACGCGGCATTGGAGGCGCAGTTGGAAGCGCTCGAAGAGGCCGACTGGAACACCGAAGACCTGGAGGACGATCGCCTGCGGCTGATTTTCACCTGCTGCCACCCCGCGTTGGCGGCGGATGCGCAGGTGCCCTTGACGCTGCGTGAGGTCTGCGACCTGACCACCGAAGAAATCGCCCGGGCATTCCTCGTGCTGCCGGCCACCATTGCCCAGCGAATCGTGCGGGCCAAGGCCAAGATTCGCGAGGCGAAGATCCCCTATCAGGTGCCTTCCATTGCCGAGCTACCCGAGCGTCTGGATAGCGTGTTGCGGGTGATTTACCTGGTGTTCAACGAGGGCTACTCGGCGTCGGGCGGCAATGAATTGACCCGCGAAGAGTTGACGGGCGAAGCGATTCGCCTGGGGCGTTTGCTGGTCGAGTTGCTGCCGGAAGCCGAGGTCCTGGGATTGCTGGCGCTGATGCTGCTCAACGAGTCCCGTCGCCCGGCGAGGACCTCGGCATCCGGTGAACTGATCCTGCTCGATGAGCAGGACCGCTCGTTGTGGGACGCCGGAATGATTGGCGAAGGCATTGCCCTGGTCGAACGTGCATTGGGCTCGCAGGGCTATGGGGCCTATTGCTTGCAAGCGGCGATTTCGGCAGTGCATGCCGAGGCGGCGACGGTCGAACAAACGGATTGGCCACAGATTGTCGGGCTGTACGACGTGTTGCTGCGTGCACAGCCGTCACCGGTGATCGAACTCAACCGGGCCGCCGCGTTGTCCCGGCGTGACGGGCCGTTGCCGGCGCTGCGCTTGGTCGAGGACATCCTGGCGCGGGGCGAGTTGCTCGACTATCACCCGGCCCATTGCGCCCGCGCGGAGTTCTGTCGGCAGTTGGGGCGGGTGGATGAGGCCAGGGCGGCGTATCTGCGTGCCCTGACGTTGACCCGCCAGGTGGCGGAGCGCCAGTTCATCGAGCGACGCTTGGCGCAACTGGAGTAACCCAGGCGCGTCCAACCTTCACTCCAGCATTCTGCCCAGCAACCAACTGCCGGCCGGTCCCGGTGGATGCAGCCGGGACCAGAGCGCATCGACACACACCGATTTTGGCCAACCGCGCACATTCAGCTCTTGCAACGTCCCCGGGCCAAAGCGCTCGACCAGCCAGCGCGGCAGCGGTGCCCAGCCGAACCCGCCCTGGGCCATTTCCAGCAGCATCAAGTAACTGGGGGCCGACCAGACCCGGCCATGGGCCCGGGTTTCGTAGGGGTTGATGATGGTTGCCAGGCGCAGTTCCCGGTGTTGCTGCAGGGTGTGTTGGTCGATGTTTTTGGCACGGGTCAATGGGTGTGCGGGTGATACGAACAAGGCGATCTCGGCGCGCTCGTCAACGCTGGTGCTCTCCAGGTCGGCCGGATAGCTGTCCTGCATCTCGGCGAATGCAATATGCGCGCGGCCGCTTTGCACCAGGGCCACCAAGTCGTCGCACTCGGCAATCAGGCATTCGAGTTCCAGGTCCGGATAGCGCTGTTCGAACTCGCTCAACGCGACTTCAAAGCGATCCGACTGATAGGTGTCGGACAGTGCCACCGTCAACTTCGCTTCAACCCCTTTGGACAGTTGCGCGGCGCTCATCTCCAGGCGTGCGCTGGCGGCCAGGATTTCCTCGGCCCGTTGCAGCAGCACATGCCCGGCCGACGTCAGGCTGGGCTTGCGGCTGCTGCGATCGAACAGAGTGACGTCCAGGTCGATTTCCAGGCTGGCCACGGCGGCGCTGATGGTCGATTGGCTCTTGCCGAGTTTGCGTGCCGCGGCGGAAAACGAACCCTGGGTTGCGGCCTGGACAAACGCCAGCAGCACTTCATGAGAGACCATGAGCTATCGCCTTGATCGATGGTTATTGGTTATGAAGTATCGGCATGGCGCTAGATGATGGCAACCACATTCACTGCAAGGAGGTTGACCATGAGCCCCCAGAAAACCTTGACCGAACGCGTGCTGCAGGCCATCGGCTTCGAACTGTTGGCCGTTGCGCTGTGTACGCCACTGCTGGCCTGGCTGATGGACAAGCCGTTGGTCGACATGGGCGTAGCAACCATCGCCATCGGCTTGATCGCACTGGCCTGGAACGTCGTGTTCAACGGCCTGTTCGATCGCCTGCTCAAACGTCTGTCCCTAGTGCCCAGCGCCGCCACCCGGGTGCTGCACGCCTTGCTCTTCGAGGGTGGGCTGGTGGCTGTGAGTGTGCCGTTGATCGCCTGGTGGTTGAACGTCAGCCTGTTGCAGGCGCTGATCCTGGACATCGGCGTGCTGCTGTTCTTTCTGCCATACACCTATGTCTATCACTGGGTCTACGACGTGGTGCGCGAACGGATGCTGTTGGCCAGGATGTCGTAGTCGATGGGGGATGGCCCGGAACCGGGCCATTCACGGCGGCGCTTGAACGGCATTATGGCGAGGCTGCTTGGTCGTTTTGTGATCGATGGATGCGCGATGCAACGGACGTACAACCCGTCGTCGGAACGGCTCAAGTATTCAGCGCGAACGCCGATGACGACTGGGCTGGTTTGCGCTCCGAGGTAGGTGTGCTGCGTGTTGACGAGAGGAACGTCGCGCGTGGCGAGCGCCTACCGTTGGTGTTCGTTTTATTCCTGTCGTGAGATATCCCTCGATGTTTTTGCAAAGATCCCTGAGAGCTCAAATCCTGGCACTGCTGGGTGGCAGCCTGTTTGCGATGTTGTTGATTGCGCTGACCTGCTTTCATTTTCTCTCCAATGGGGTGCAGAACTACCGCAACCTGATTGAAGGCCCGCTGCATACTTCGCAACTGATCGATGAAGCCAACCTGCAGCTCAAGGCGCAGGTGCAGGAGTGGAAGAACGTCCTGCTGCGCGGCAAGCAGCCGGCGCAGTTGAACCAGTACTGGCAGCAGTTCGAGGCGCGCCAGGGCGATGTGCAAACCATCCTCGGCGAGTTGACGCGCGCGCCAGGGCTCGAAGCCTCGCTCAAGGCGCGTATCGAGCGTTTGCGCGATGAGCATCGCGCGCTCGGCGAGGCTTACCGGAAAGGTCGCGACGCCTATCTGGCCGCCGGTTTCGATCCGGTGGCAGGCGATAGCGCGCTCAAGGGCGTTGATCGTGCCGCCAGCGAGCAAATGAGCGAGCTGGTCAATGATTTGCGCCAACAAGGCCGCCAGCAATCCAACCAGATCAGCGCCAATACCGATCGCACCGTGCTGCTGGGCATTGCCGTGATGCTGGTTTCAGGGCTGTTCATCAGCCTGCTCAGCCTGTGGCTGATCAACCGTCAGTTGGTGGCGCCGATTCGCCGTCTGATTGAGTACGTCGCCCAACTGAGCCAGGGGCGTTTCGCCGACCGTGTGGCCAATGATCGTCAGGATGAACTGGGACGCCTGGCGTCGGCGGCCAACACCCTGCGTGATTTCCTGGCGGATACCTTCGGTCGCTTGCAGCGCAGTGCGTCCGAGTTGGACGGCGCCAGTGGCGAGTTGAACTCGATTGCGACGTTGATGGCCCACGGCACCAGCGAACAGTTCAACCGTACCGATCAAGTCGCCACGGCGATGAACGAGATGTCCGCCACGGCCCAGGAAGTCGCCCGCCATGCCGCGCAAGCCGCCCGCGCCGCCGACGATGCGGATCAGTCGGCGCAGCAAGGCGAGCGGGTGATGCAAGGGACGATTCACACCATCACCCAGATGCGTGGGGAAATTGCCAATACGGCCACGGTGATCCGTCAGTTGGAAACCGACAGCGCGCGCATCGGCAAGGTGCTGGAGGTGATTCGCGGCATCGCCGAGCAAACCAACCTGTTGGCGCTCAACGCGGCGATTGAAGCGGCGCGTGCCGGTGAAGCCGGGCGCGGATTTGCCGTGGTCGCGGATGAGGTGCGCAGCCTGGCCCAGCGCACGGCGGCGTCGATCATTGAAATCAACCAGATTATCCAGACGGTGCAAACCGGGGCGGTGAATGCAGCGCAGGCCATCGAGAGTGGCCAGTCGCGCAGCGAGCAGAGCGTCCAGCAAGTGACTGAGGCCGGCAGCATGCTGGAGCGCATCACTGAGTCAGTGGAAGCGATTCGCGATATGAACCGCCAGATCGCCACGGCGGCTGAAGAGCAAACGGCAGTCGCCGAAGACATTTCGCGCAACCTGACCGAGATCACCAGCATTGCCAGCACCAATCTGAGCAACGTGCAGCGTACCGAAGCCGCGAGCAATAACCTGCATGGCCTGTCGGCGCAACTCAATGAGGTGACTTCGCGCCTTCGTGCCTAGGTTGCTCGTGCACGGCGAGTACGTCAGTGCGGTTTTAGCGGCGCAAAAAAGCCGCACGCCCCTGAGGGGGTGCGGCTTTCTGGTGCTCAGTTACTTGTCTTGAACGTTGCTCAGGACGGCGCCGGTCTTGGCGTCGAGCTTGACGTCCCACTTGATGCCCTTGGCATCACGGATTTCGACTTCGTACACATAGGCGCCGGCTTTGTGGTCCAGCTCGGTTTCAGTGATGTTGGCTGCGGTCGTGCCGGGATGTTGGGCCAGTGCGCTTTGGTTGAGCTTGTCCATGTCCATGATGGCGCCAGACTGGAGCAGGCCCGGGATCAGGTCCGGACGCACATCGGCCATGGCAAAACCGGCAGTCAGGGTCAGGGCGGCGGCGGTGAACAGAGCAGTCAGGTTTTTCATGGGTTCATTCCTTGGTTGAGCTGTTTAAGTGGAATCAGGTTAACCAGTGCAACTTAACTGATCCTTAATTCCTAGGGTTTGTTCAGTTCATTCCCACGTATGGAGGGAAGCTTTGCCGTAGGCGCTATGTAGACGTCATGCTGGCAGATGATCGCTCAGTAGCCATTGATCTCAAGCAAATCCCCGACACTGGCGTCCATCGCCTTCTTGAAGTCCACAGCCTCGTCGACAGTGTAGACAGGCCCCCGGTTGCTGCTTGGCATAGTCGACGTCCTCGTGTGAGAGGCCATCGCAGAGTGGTACTTTTAACAAGCGAACGCCCGATGTGCGAGCACCCAATCGACCTTGGCTGAGGCGGGGCCGTTTTTTTCGCACTTTTGTGCAGTCCTTTGCAGTACGA
This sequence comes from Pseudomonas sp. ok272, assembly GCF_900109995.1. GTDB lineage: Bacteria > Pseudomonadota > Gammaproteobacteria > Pseudomonadales > Pseudomonadaceae > Aquipseudomonas. The sequence continues at coordinate 27,197 of NZ_FOCB01000015.1, forward strand.
TTCGCGTCAGTCAGTTCCCCGCCAGAGGGAATACTTGTCATCCTGCCTTGCATGCAAACCATCGTTCCGCCGTCCTTCGGGACGCATCCGTGAGGTTTAGCATGCGCATCACATCCGAGCTTATCTGCCAGGCCGCCGACCAACTCAATGGTTTCGTCGGCTTCAATCGCAAGACCGCCCGCTACATCGTCCGTTTCAGCGAAGACTCGTTCGGCATGGATGTCGCCGATGACGCGATCATCCCTGCCAGCGAATTTGTCTGGGCCAGTGGCGACGGATCAACCATGACCCTCAAGCGAGAACTGATCCGCGTGCTGCTGGAGCAGAACATCGATGACCGGATCAACATCACCGAACCACTACGCGTCTATATGTGTCGCGAAGACGTGCCGGAGATCACTGCGCGTCGCAGCCTGGTTCAGCCCGGCTGACGCTCGAAGGCATAGGCGCGCTCGACCTTGCACACCCGGGTGTGAAAGGCCTCGTACCAGGTCGTTCGCCCTTGCTCGCGGGTTTCACCGTGCTCGCTGTGGCGCTTCCAGGCGAGGATCGCCGCTTCGCTGGCCCAATACGAAACAGTGATGCCGAGCCCGTCTGCGTCGCGAGCGGACTCTACACCGAGGAACCCCGGTTGCTGGCGAGCCAGTTCGACCATGCGCGCTGCGGCCTGGCCGTACCCATGGTCACCGTCTGTGCGCAATGAAGTGAAAATTACTGCGTAATAAGGGGCCAGGGGTGTGTTGGCGATCATGCCCGGTTCCTCGCGCAAGCCTTGATCAGGGCGCTGACCAAGGGTGGCAAGATACCGGCCAGTGCTGCGCGTTCGGGTTGGAACAAGGTGGCGACAAAGAATGGATGATCACTGAGCTCGATGGCCCGCAGGTCACCCATCCCGTCATGGCCCGTAGCCTTGAGGCTGCCGTTGAGCAACTGGGTTTCGAAGGCCGGATTAACCCCGTAGCGACAGCGGTAACCCTCTTGAATATCGGTGGTGGCATAGGCATCGGCGATCAACGAGCCTTCGGCCAAGTGGATGCGGTCCACGGTTTCCACCAGCGTGCATGTCAGCGGGGTCACCACGGCGCGTGGGGCATCGGGTGCGACTTCGCCGTGCTCGGCGTCGGCCCAGTCCAGTACATTACGGGCGTACTCAAGTAAGGCGTGCTGAAAGCCACCGCAGGTACCAAGGAAAGGGCGCTGTTGTTCGCGGGCAAACCGGATCGCCCACAACGCGCCGTCCAGGTTGCGATAGGGACTGGCGGGGACACACCAGACGCCATCGTAGTCAGTTAGCGGGGTGCTGGCATCAATGCGCTCGGTAGCCAGCCATTGAAAGGCTACCGGATGTCCTGTGTGCTGTGCGGCCATGTCCAGTGCCAGGGGAATGGCTTGATGGGCGGTGACCTGTGGATCGTAGTCGCCGATCAGGGCGATGCGCAGACGTTGGGTACTGGCCATGGTGTCTCCCGAGACTTGTTGGATGCCTGGGTTCACTATAATTTGGCGTTCACGCAAACAATATGGGCGTTTACCCAAGTGATCAATGCGCAGACGCACTATCGATTGGACTACCCGGACCTTGCCCTGGTTCTTGCCTTGGTACGTGGTGGTTCTCTGGCCCGGGCCGCGGCACTGTTGAAGGTCGATGTATCGACGGTGTTCCGCGCGGTCCGGCGCTTGGAAGCCGCGCTGGGCCAGGCGCTGTTCGAAAAGAGCCGGGTCGGCTATTTACCCACGACCCTGGCCCGAACCTTGGCCGAGCAGGCTGAGTGCGCCGAACTGGCGTTGGAAGCCGCGCGTATCGGAGTGGAGCAGGGCGGTGAAGTGATCAGTGGCACCGTGCGCCTGACCTGTACCGACTCGGTACTGCATGCCTTGCTGCTGCCAGCGCTGGCGCATTTCATGCCGACGTACCCAGCGCTGACCCTGGAGCTGAGCACTTCCAATGACTTTGCCAACCTCAGCCGCCGCGACGCCGATATCGCCCTGCGCCTGACCCGTTCGCCGCCCGAGCATCTGGTGGGACGGCGATTGGGCGTGGTGTCGTATCGGGTCTGCGCCAGTGCCAGCTATGGGCAGTCGAACGACACTGATGATTTGACGCAATTGAACTGGATCGCCCCGGATGACTTCTTGCCCGATCATCCGACTGTCGCCTGGCGCCGTCAGCATCTTCCCGGTGTGCGGCCCAGCTATCGCTGCAACAGCCTGCTGGCAGTCACCGAGTTGGTACGCGCTGGACTCGGGGTCGCAGCGTTGCCCGATTTTTTGATCGAGCCCGCTGCGGGGATTGTTCCATTGAGCGAGACGCTGGAGGGGTGCGACACCAGTCTCTGGTTGCTGACACGCCCGGACTGTCGAGCACTGCGCTCGGTGGTGACCTTGTTCGATGAGCTGGCGCAGGCCATTCGTTTGCCAGGCTAAGACGTTTTACTCCGGGGCTGAGTCGTTGCGCACTAAATGCTGGTGCATCTCCGACGTCAGGCTTTCGATGCGTTCGCTTAATGCCTTGGTCATTTCAGTCAAGTGAGTGTTTTGCTCAAGTAATGCCAGCAACTGTGCAGTAGTTTGGGCAGCCTGGGCCTGGCGTTCGGTGTTGGCGACTGCCAGGGCCTCGCGGTGTTGCGCATCGGCGTCGGACTGAGCCTTGTCACGGGCGGCCTGCCGGGTCTGTGCCAACAAAATCAACGGTGCGGCATAGGCCGCCTGCAGGCTGAAGGCCAGGTTGAGGAGGATGAAGGGATAGACGTCGAAGGTCGTTATCCCGGTCGTGTTCAGCATGATCCAGACCGCGACGATGAGCGTTTGTGCGCCGAGAAACATTGGCGTGCCGAAGAAGCGAGCAAAGGCCTCGGCCTTCAAGGCAAAGGTGTCATTGCCAAAGGTGGATGCCAGGTGAGCGTGGGGGCGGTGAAAACGCAGGTAATCAACGGCGGGCTTTTCGGGTTTGGACGAACTCATCGTGGACTCTGCTGTGGTGTTGGGAGTGAAGTCACTATAGCTTCACGCGTTCTTGTCTGGCGGCTGCATGCGTACGATGACAGACGTTAGACAGGGTTTGACGCTACTGGCCTCGCGTTATCGATTCGATTGCGAGCGTTGCCTGGGGGCCGTTGCTGTCGGTACGGCTATGCGTTGTGAGGGTGCGTTTGTGTTCGGACCGCTTGATCGGCCGTTGATAGCCAGAGTGAGTCGATCACTTCGGGGTGTCGCCATGCACCTTTAGGTTGAGGATCTGATCACTCAATCATCGCGTAGTCTGAGCGCCCCACCGGGTTGGGGGTAGAGCCTCTGACGCTCATGCTCCTACCCGGTGCAAATCCTGGGAAGAACACCAGCCCTTCAGCTTCCAGTCGATAGGCAAGGGCCAGGCGGGTGACATCGAGCACCTCTGCGCCTGACTCAAATCGTTGGATAGCTTCAACGCTGACTCCGGATTCCCTGGAAAGTGCTTCCAGGGACCAACCCAGCATTGCACGGGCCTGTGCGCTATGGGACGGAGTGAACTGGAACAGGGCGATGCGTTCCAGAGTGATTTTCATCGCAAGAGAGGCCATGGTTTTCTCCAGGGGGCGAGGGTGGTAAATCAAAATATACTGTGTTTTTGTACAGTTGTTTTGCGCCTGGATCAAACTCTTTTTTTGATAGGTGCTATTTGGCCCCTGCGAGGCGGGTGGCAATGCGCCGGTTTCCGCGGGACGTGAGTTGTACCAGCCAATCTATTGCAGGCCTGGTGCTTCACGAATGATGAAATGGTCAAGGTTCTCAATGTTGGCATTGAAGACCCACTTCGACTTTCCGGGCAGTTGCTTCAGTTCTGGGGTTACGCCATAGAAGAAGCAAAACAAGTCTTTTTGGCTCTCCGTGGCGTATTTGATCTCGTCCAGGAATGCTGTGCGCTTGCGGTAGTTATCGATCAGCTTTTTGCTCAGGTAGACGCTGACCGGATAGGGCCGTTTTTTTGTCGCATCGGCAGGCATGAACCAGACCGGATCGTTGAAGTCGATGCGAAAGCTGTGTGTGTAATCCTCGATGTTCTTGATCTTTCCCCAGTAAATCAGGCCCTTGTTGTCCAGCAGGTATTCAACCTTCTTGAAGAACGAACTGTAGGGCGCCGTATGCTCGCCAATCTTCAGCGGCATGCGCTTGAGCAACTCTTTGTCCGCGAAGTTCGAGACAAAACACTCCACCGGATGGGCGAAGACACGGGTCTTGTCTGGTGCCGATTGTTGAGCCGGGTGCTCTGCATTGTGGGCCGCCGATACGGCTGTTGAGCCCTCTCGCACCCCGTCTGCAGCCACCGCAGGATCTGCAGGCTTGCGCACATATTCGCGTCGAGTCAGCAACAACTCCGAGGGGAAGTGTTCCTCCCGACGATCGTCTGGCTCTGCCGCTGGCATCGTCGAAATGGCATAAGGACAATCCTCAACATGCCGCGTGCTGGGCGTGTTTTTAAAATGCGGCGTGCGCACGTAGTTCACGTTCTTGGCATTGAACGTCGTCAGCTCATTCGATAAATCAAAAGCCATGCGACAGGTGTCGTTAGGGCACTGAAAGTGCTCCTTGGCTGAGTCGAACGCGACGGTCTCGTCGAAATTCAGATCCCGTACGTCATAGATCGACAACTTGTCGTCGAGGCTGAGGCAGTAGGCCAGGTCGAATTTCATGACGGGCTCGGGTCCTTGAGTGGGGGAGGGTATTAATAGTCGTTATGTCGCAGACAAGCCACTGTCCGGCGGCTGCGGCCACAAAAAAGCCCTGAGCGCATTACACGCTCAAGGCTTTGTTGATTCATCGATTCAGACGGTATGAGTGCCTGGAATCAATCCCAGCTCAACGCCCCGCCTGTTTGATACTCAATAACCCGAGTCTCGAAGAAGTTCTTCTCTTTCTTCAAGTCCATGATCTCGCTCATCCATGGGAATGGGTTAGTGGTGCCTGGGTATTCTTCTTTCAGGCCGATCTGCGACAGGCGACGGTTAGCGATGAACTTGAGGTAGTCCTCCATCATCGCCGCGTTCATGCCCAGTACGCCGCGTGGCATGGTGTCGCGAGCGTATTCGATTTCCAGCTGAGTGCCTTGCAGGATCATCTGCGAAGCTTCTTCCTTCATTTCAGCATCCCACAGGTGTGGGTTTTCGATTTTGATCTGGTTGATCACATCGATACCGAAGTTCAGGTGCATGGATTCGTCGCGCAGGATGTACTGGAACTGCTCGGCGACGCCGGTCATTTTGTTACGACGGCCCATGGACAGGATCTGGGTGAAACCGCAGTAGAAGAAAATGCCTTCCAGGACGCAGTAGTAGGCGATCAGGTTGCGCAGCAGTTCCTTGTCGGTTTCGACGGTGCCGGTTTCGAACTTCGGATCGGAGATCGAACGGGTGTACTTCAAGCCCCAGGTGGCTTTCTTCGCGACCGATGGGATCTCGTGGTACATGTTGAAGATTTCGCCTTCATCCATGGCCAGCGATTCGATGCAGTACTGGTAGGCGTGGGTGTGGATTGCCTCTTCAAATGCCTGGCGCAGGATGTACTGGCGACATTCCGGGTTGGTAATCAGGCGGTACACGGCCAGTACCAGGTTGTTGGCAACCAGGGAGTCGGCTGTGGAGAAGAAGCCCAGGTTGCGCATTACGATGCGGCGCTCGTCGTCGGTCAGGCCTTCCGGGTTTTTCCAGAGGGCGATGTCGGCGGTCATGTTGACTTCTTGCGGCATCCAGTGGTTTGCGCAGCCGTCCAGGTACTTCTGCCAGGCCCAGTCGTATTTGAACGGGACGAGTTGGTTGAGGTCGGCGCGGCAGTTGATCATGCGCTTTTCATCGACCGCAACACGGGCAGAGGCGCCTTCGAGTTCAGCCAGGCCTTCGGCGATGTCGAGTGTGTCGAGGGCGGCCTTGGCGCGGATGATCGCAGCCGAGTCGTTGGCGGTAACGGCACGGGCTTCAAGCGCGGCAGCACCACCGGCGCTGTCAAGGCGGTCCATGTTGGCTTCTGTCGCGTGGCCAGCATTGGCGCCTTTGGCGACAACTTCGCCGTCTTCTTTGTCGAATTCGTCCCAGCTCAGCATGACGTGTCGTCTCCTGCGTGAGGGCCAGATGCCCGTGTGAAAACTCTGATGGTTGGTTATTCACACGGCTTGGTGGCCGCATTGGATCTAAAGGAATCGTTTTGTTGCAGCAGAACGCAGGCAAAAAACAGAAATGTCTACGGGTGTCCTGAAGTCGCTGAACAGCGGAGCAGACGTGGTCAGCTCCTGCGATGGTTTCAGCGTGGCTTTCACTCTCATGTAAGGAGGTGTTGCAGGCCCGATTTACCGGCGCATTATAGGTGTTTTTTTACGCTTGTGGTGCGACGAAATGGCCTAGCAAGTTGCCATTAAGGCCGCTTTTCAGGACAGAGCGAGGGTTTATGGGGCTTTGCCCGGTATAGAAATTTTTTGCCGTAGATCAGGTTTTTTCGGCCAGGGTCAGGAACACTCAATAAAACATGGACCGCGAGACTTCCAGATCGCTGCACAGCTGTGGGTTGCTTGCGTCGATACCCAGCTGCTTGAACGCGGGCAGGGTGGTGATGTCGATCTGAGCCAGTGGGTGATCGGTGTCTTTGTAGCAGTACAGCGTGGCAATCTGTACCAGGTCTATATAGTCGACCCGTTCGGACTGGCGCTTGAAATCCAGATACTGCCCCGGCAAATTGGCCAGCATTTCCGGAAAGTCCCAGACCCGCAGCAGTTTGTCTCCGAGCAGTGGGTGAATACGCTCAATGACATGGTTAAGGCTTACCGGGTCGGAGAGCAATTCGTTGTGATCCTCGGCGTAGGTCAGGATTGGCAGCACGCCAATTTGATGGACCAGCCCGCCAAGCGCGGCCTGATCCGGTTTCAACTGGGTATGGCTGCGGCACAGCGAGTAGCTGATGCCGGCGATTTCCAGGCTCTTACGCCAGACGTCGCGCATCTTGCGCTCCACGACCTCGGAGCGGGCGTGAAATATTTGCTCCATGACCAGGCCGATGGCCAGGTTGCTGCTGTAGTTGATGCCCAGCCGAGTGATCGCCGTATGCAGGTCGGTCACCTCTTGGGTGGCGCGCAGCAATGGGCTGTTGACTACCTTGATCAGGCGCGCCGACAGCGCGGTGTCACGGCTGATGACTTTGCTCAGGCTGGCGACACTGATCTCCGGGTCTTCGGCAGCCTTGCGAATCCGCAGGGCTACTTCCGGCAACGTAGGCAGAACCAAGTCATCGTTATCGATGGCCTCAACCAAATCCTGTTGGACCTTTTTCGCCAGCTTACTCATTTCGTTTCTCTAGGTGCTGCAATCAACGCTGGATCTCGAGATCGCGATCCAGTTGGTAGGGCAAGTCGAGCAACTGCAAGGCCGGGCCTTCAAGTGCTGCAAGGTGTATGTCGCCACCTTCAGCCGCTTCGGCTTGCAGCACCGCGAGCAGCTCGATGTGGTGTTCGGCGCGGGCGGCTAAAACCACTTCGCCGATGGAACTGCCATGGGTGGGAGAGAATAGCGCGGTGCCGGGCTCGGGCAGTTCACTGGCGTCCAGTTGCAAGCGGTACAGTCGACGCTTGAGTTTGCCCAGGTACTGCATGCGCGCAACGATTTCCTGGCCGGTATAGCAGCCTTTCTTGAAACTCACGCCGCCAACGGCTTGCAGGTTGAGCATCTGTGGAATGAACAGCTCGCGGGTGCCCGGCATGACCTGGCCAATGCCTGCGCGAATCTGGCCCAGCAGCCAGTCGTTGAGCGTGCCTGGGGGCAGAGTTGCCGAGAGTTGTCCGGCCAGCGCTTGCGCCTGATGGGCGGGTATCCAGAGCTCAGTGCGGCCAGGGGAGACACGAATGGCGATCAGGCCGTTATTGCGCGCCACCGAGTCGGTTTCCTGCGGGACGTTGAGGCCAAGTGCCGCGAGCGAGGCGTCAGCATTGAACAGGCCAAAGCGAACCCAGGCGGCGCTTTCATCGGTCAATTTGGACTTGGAGAACACGGCGTACTTCTTCAGGTCGGCCAGTTGCGGCTCCAACAACTCGCTGGCCATCGCCATGACCACGCCGTCACCTTCCAGCAGGATGCGAAAGCTCGACTGCATGCGGCCTTTCTGGGTGCAGCGCGCGCCAAGGCTGGCCTGGGTGTCGCTCAGGTAGTTGAGGTTGCAGGTCAACTGTCCTTGAAGGAACTTGCTGGCATCGGAACCGCGAACGGCGAGCACGCCTTCATGGGACAAGGTGCAGAAAAAAGCAGAATCGGCCATGGGTCATCGCAGGGTAAAAAGTCTGGAGGACATCATAAGGGGGAGCCGCTGAAATGGGTAGTTCGCAAAGGATCGGCGGAGCCCGACCAAAGCCGACTGTTCGACGGGGACTGGGGCTGTATACTTGGGCTCTATTTGAGGAGCGCTCCATGGTCGAAGATGTTGAACTGAACCGCCTCTACTGGCACAGCCGCCGCGGCATGCTTGAGCTTGACGTGCTGCTGGTGCCATTTGTGAAAGAGGTTTATCCGCACCTGAACCAGGTTGATCGCGACTGCTACGTCAAATTGCTCGAATGCGAAGACCAGGACATGTTCGGCTGGTTCATGGAACGCTGCGAATCCGAAGATCCTGAGCTGCAGCGCATGGTTCGCATGATTCTGGACCGTGTCCAGCCCAAGTAACCTGTTTGAGTGCCGCTGGCATGCCTCACGGCAATTGCTGGCGGCCTATCTTCTGGCCCAGGTGTTTGCGCTCGGCGCACTCTGGGTACTCGATATTCCCCTGTGGGCCAGCCTGTCTGGCGCGTTGATGTGCCTGGTGCATGCCGCCTGGGTGCTGCCGCGGCATATTCTGTTGACTCATCCCCGGGCGTTCAGCGGCTTGCGGCGCGACGCTGACGGTTGGCAGTTATGGAGCAAGGCCGAAGGCTGGCAACCGGTGCAGCTGCGTCCCGATAGCTTGGCATTGCCATTGATCGTGGTGCTGCGCTTTCGATTGCGTGGTGAGCGGTGGGTGCGTTCGATCTGCGTGCCGCGTGATGCGCAGGCGGCGGATGTTCACCGACGCCTGCGAGTGCGGCTCAAGTTCAGTCGACGTAGGTGGGTGGCACCAGAATAGTGTCCAGTGCCTGGGGCAGCATATCCGGGTAGTCGAGGGTGAAATGCAGGCCGCGACTTTCCTTGCGCGCCATGGCTGAACGAATGATCAGCTCGGCCACTTGAGCCAGGTTGCGCAGCTCGATCAAGTCCCGACTGACTTTATAGTTGCTGTAAAACTCGTCGATTTCGTCCAGTAACAAGCGAACGCGGTGTTGGGCGCGCTGCAGGCGTTTGTTGGTGCGTACGATGCCTACGTAGTCCCACATGAATCGCCGCAGCTCATCCCAGTTGTGCGCAATGATCACGTCTTCGTCCGAATCGGTGACCTGGCTGGCGTCCCAGGCGGGCAGGAGGGCGGGCATCTTGATCTGTTGCAGTTGCTCAACAATGTCCGCCGCTGCCGAGCGCGCGTAGACGAAACATTCCAGCAGCGAGTTGCTGGCCATGCGGTTGGCGCCGTGCAGGCCGGTGAAGCTGGTTTCGCCAATCGCATAGAGCCCGGGTACGTCCGTGCGGCCTTGTTGATCGACCATCACGCCACCACAGGTGTAGTGCGCAGCTGGAACCACCGGGATCGGCTGCCGGGTGATGTCGATGGAAAACTCCAGGCAGCGTTCGTACATCGTCGGGAAGTGCGTCTTGATGAAGTCTGCAGGCTTATGGCTGATATCCAGATAGACGCAATCGATCCCCAGGCGTTTCATTTCGTGGTCTATGGCCCGGGCGACGATGTCCCGCGGCGCGAGTTCGGCGCGAGGATCAAAGCGTTGCATGAAGCGTTCGCCATTCGGCAGCTTCAAGTGTGCACCTTCGCCGCGCAGGGCCTCGGTGATCAGGAAACTCTTGGCCAGCGGGTGGTAGAGGCATGTTGGGTGGAACTGGTTGAACTCCAGGTTGGCGACCCGGCAGCCTGAGCGCCAGGCCATGGCGATGCCATCGCCGCACGCACCGTCGGGATTGCTGGTGTAGAGATAGACTTTCGCGGCGCCACCAGAGGCCAGGATCACAAAGCGCGCACCGTAGGTGTCCACCTCCCCAGTGCCACGATTGAGCACATAGGCGCCCAGGCAACGCTCGCCATCCAGGCCCAGTCGTTTCTCGGTGATCAGGTCAACGGCCACCCGCTGCTCGAGCAGTTCGATGTTTGGGCGTTGACGGGCTTGTGCGAGCAAGGTGTTGAAGATAGCGGCACCGGTGGCATCGGCGGCGTGGATGATGCGCCGATGGCTGTGGCCACCCTCGCGGGTCAGATGAAACTCGAAGCCGCCGTCTTCGGTACCGGAGTGTTCGTCGCGAGTGAACGGCACACCCTGGTCGATCAGCCATTGAATCGCTTCCCGGCTGTGCTCGACGGTAAAGCGCACGGCGTCCTCATGGCACAAGCCACCCCCCGCATTGAGGGTGTCATCAACGTGTGATTCAACGGTGTCTGTGTCGTCCAGCACGGCGGCGACACCACCCTGGGCCCAGTAGGTGGAGCCATTGGCAAGGTTGCCTTTGCTCAGTACGGCAATACGTAGATGGCCCGGCAATGTCAGTGCCAGACTCAAGCCGGCAGCGCCGCTGCCAATCACCAGAACATCGTGTTGAAACTGTTGGCTCATTTCAGGATTCCGCTCAAAGCGACCCGGGTCGGGGTTGGCGCAAGACACCTGATTCGGCGAGTCAAGGCAGCCACACAGCGAACTAGTATATAGAGGGGCGGACCGGCACAATAGTCGAGCTTTTATGGCGTTGTGCAACTGCTGTGACGCAAAGGCTTGAGTGTTATGACAGGCGACCTGCGGGGTGAGGGGGCTCCAGTCTGAGTTTTCGCAGGCAAAGCGTACCTTTTTGCCTCTTGGGCAACTATTGTTCGTGGTGCACGGCGGTAAAGAATGGGAACTTTTGCCTGGCAGACAAGCTCAATAGAAGGATGCCTGAAACAAGGAACAGCGTCGCGTTCGCGCAGGACCGTGTTTCGGTCCTTGCCCATGGATTTGACGACCAGATTATTTGCGCAGCCGGCCAAAGCCGATGCTGCGCCTTTCGTGTGAGCCAAATCAGAGCGCACAGGAAACTTGCTTGGAGGGGGGAGAACTTTTGCGAAAAGCCCGAGTCTATGTTTGCAAGTCGGATCGATTAGTTATGCAAGCCTCCTCCGGGCTTACCGAGGAGTGTTCATGCTAACCCAGGAAGAGGATCAGCAGCTGGTCGAACGCGTTCAACGCGGCGACAAGCGTGCTTTCGATCTGCTAGTGCTGAAATACCAGCACAAAATTCTCGGGTTGATCGTGCGTTTTGTGCACGACACCCATGAAGCCCAGGACGTTGCGCAAGAAGCGTTTATCAAAGCCTACCGTGCGCTTGGCAATTTTCGCGGAGATAGCGCGTTTTATACGTGGCTTTACCGCATCGCCATTAACACGGCGAAGAACTATCTGGTTTCGCGCGGCCGCCGGCCGCCTGATAGCGATGTGAGTTCCGAGGATGCAGAGTTCTACGATGGCGATCATGGCCTCAAGGATCTCGAGTCACCGGAGCGCGTTTTACTGCGGGATGAGATCGAAGGCACTGTCCATCGGACCATCCAGCAACTGCCAGAGGATTTGCGCACAGCTTTAACTTTGCGTGAGTTTGATGGTCTGAGTTACGAGGACATTGCGAGTGTCATGCAGTGTCCGGTGGGTACCGTGCGCTCCCGAATTTTCCGCGCTCGGGAAGCCATTGATAAGGCCCTGCAACCTTTGTTGCAGGAAAACTGAGACAGCGGCGACAGCCAAGAGAGGAACCGCCATGAGTCGTGAAGCCCTGCAGGAATCGCTGTCCGCAGTGATGGATAACGAAGCGGACGAACTAGAGTTGCGTCGGGTATTGAATGCCTTTGACGAAGTTGAAACCCGCGAAACCTGGGCTCGTTACCAGATCGCTCGGGCAGTGATGCACAAGGACCTGCTGATTCCTCGCCTGGATCTGGCGTCGGCTGTTTCGCAAGCACTGGCTGACGAAGCTGTGCCGGCAAAAGCTAAGCGCGGGCTTTGGCACAGCGTAGGACGCCTGGCTGTCGCCGCGTCGGTGACGGCTGCCGTGCTGGTCGGTGTGCGTCTGTACAACCAAGACGAGATCGCGGGTATCGAGCTGGCGCAGCACTCGACCCAGCCTGGCCTGGCTCTTCCTCAAGTCAAGGGACCGGCGGTTTTGGCGGGCTACAGCGAAAGCTCGCAAGCCACGGGGCCCATGGCCAACGGTGTGATGCAAGGTCAAGCGGGTTGGCAGGACCAGCGTTTGCCAGGCTATCTGCGTCAACACGCTCAACAGGCCGCGCTCAAAGGCTCTGAAAGTGCCCTGCCTTATGCTCGTGCAGCGAGCCGGGAAGACCGTTAAGGAGGACCATGCGCGCCCTACCTCTACTGACGCTTTTGCTGAGTGGCTGGTTCATCGTTCCAGCCCATGCCGACGAGGCTCAAGACTGGTTGAGCCGCTTGAGTCGGGCCGAGCAGCAGCAAAGCTTTCAAGGCACTTTCGTTTACGAGCGTAATGGTAGTTTTTCTACCCATAGCATCTGGCACCGTGTCCAGGATGGCAGCATTCACGAGCGCATGCTTCAACTCGATGGCTCGGCCCAGGAAGTGGTCCGCATTGATGGGCGTACTCAGTGCGTCAGCGGCACACTCGTGGCAGGGCTGGGCGATACGCCCGACTCGTCTGCCCGTGCCCTCGATCCACAAAAACTCAAGAACTGGTACGACCTTGCCGTCATTGGCAAGTCGCGTGTGGCTGGGCGCTCGGCAGTCATTGTGTCGTTGACGCCGCGTGATCAGCATCGTTATGGTTTTGAGCTTCATCTGGACCGTGAAACCGCTTTGCCCTTGAAGTCGTTGCTGTTGAATGACAAGGGGCAACTGCTGGAGCGATTCCAGTTCACGCACCTGGATACGGCGGATGTTCCGTCTGATCGAGATCTACAAGCCAGTGCCGAGTGCAAGGCAGTCGTGTTGGGCAGTGACAAGGCTTCGGCTGTGAAAGTGCCAGAGGTCTTGCACTCCGATTGGTTGCCACCTGGTTTTGAGCTCATTTTCAGCAGTGTGCACAAGGACCCGGCCACGAATGTCCAGGTCAATAGCCTGATGTATGACGACGGGGTGGCGCGCTTTTCGGTGTTTTTTGAGCCGCTCAACGGCGCAGTGGTCACCGATACTCGAACTCAATTGGGGCCAACCGTTGCCGTTTCGCGACGCTTGACGACGCCAGAGGGCCAGATGATGGTCACGGTGGTGGGAGAGATCCCGATTGGCACGGCGGAGCGGATCGCGCTATCCATGCGTGTCGATACCTCGACAGCCAAGCAGTAAGCCCGTCCGGTGCCGCTTATCGCGGGGCCGGCTATTGCCTATCGCACAATTGAGATGTCGAAATGTTTGGTGAGCATTTCAACTTGCATAAAGCCTTAAATTTTCCTATAGGTCAGAGCTCCTCGGCTCTGGCCTTGTATAGTTGTTTCCGGAGGAAAAGTAACGGAGCCTGTTTGCCGCCACTTTTTTGCTCCATATCGCTTAACCCTGCTCGTCGTAATGGGAGCCGTATGTCGATACCACGTTTGAAATCCTGCCTCACCATCCTTGCCACTGTGCTGGTACTTGGTCAGACCGTTGCTGCCCAGGCAGCTGAGTTGCCTGACTTCACGCAACTGGTCGAGCAAGCCTCGCCTGCAGTAGTGAACATCAGTACCACGCAAAAGCTGCCAGAGCGCAAAGTCTCCAGCCAACAGATGCCTGACCTTGAAGGCTTGCCGCCGATGTTGCGCGAGTTCTTCGAACGTGGCCTGCCGCCGCAGCAGCGATCCCCGGGTGGTGGTCGCCAGCGTGAGGCGCAGTCCCTGGGCTCGGGCTTCATCATCTCTGCCGATGGCTACATCTTGACCAACAACCACGTGATTGCCGATGCGGACGAAATTCTCGTGCGCCTGGCAGACCGTAGCGAACTCAAGGCCAAGTTGGTCGGTACCGATCCTCGTTCCGACGTGGCACTGCTGAAGATCGATGGCAAAGACCTGCCGGTCCTGAAGCTGGGTAAATCCCAGGACCTCAAGGCCGGGCAGTGGGTGGTCGCGATTGGCTCGCCATTCGGATTCGACCACACCGTGACCCAGGGCATTGTCAGTGCGATAGGCCGCAGCCTGCCGAACGAGAACTATGTGCCGTTCATTCAGACGGACGTGCCGATCAATCCGGGTAACTCGGGTGGGCCACTGTTCAACCTGGCGGGCGAAGTGGTGGGGATCAACTCACAGATCTACACCCGCTCCGGCGGTTTCATGGGGGTTTCGTTCGCGATCCCGATTGACGTCGCAATGGACGTGTCCAATCAGCTGAAGAACGGCGGCAAGGTGAGCCGTGGCTGGTTGGGTGTGGTCATTCAGGAAGTGAACAAGGATCTTGCCGAGTCCTTTGGGCTGGATAAACCTGCCGGCGCGCTGGTTGCCCAGATCCAGGACGATGGTCCGGCCGCCAAGGGTGGTTTGCAGGTGGGTGACGTAATCCTGAGCATGAACGGTCAGCCGATCGTCATGTCGGCCGACTTGCCGCATCTGGTCGGTGCGCTCAAGGCCGGGGCCAAGGCCAACCTGGAAGTGATCCGTGATGGTAAGCGTAAAAATGTCGAACTGACTGTCGGCGCCATCCCGGAAGAAGGCCAGGAGCTTACTGCCCTCGCCAAGTCCGGTGCCGAGCGCAGCAGCAATCGTCTTGGCGTGGCAGTGGTCGAGCTCACCGATGAGCAGAAGAAAGCGTTCGACCTCAAGAGCGGTGTCGTCATCAAGGAAGTGCAGGAGGGCCCGGCTTCCTTGATCGGCCTGCAACCGGGCGATGTCATCACTCACCTGAATAATCAGGCGATTGGTTCGACCAAGGAGTTCACGGAGATCGCCAAGGCACTGCCGAAGAACCGTTCGGTGTCGATGCGAGTCCTGCGTCAGGGACGCGCCAGTTTCATTACCTTCAAGCTGGCTGAATAACCCCGTCACTGGCAGATAAAGAACCGCCTCTTATGAGGCGGTTTTTTTTCGCCTGCTGTTTTTCTGTGCCTGGGTAATGGCTCTTTTATGGGGGGCTGCGTTGCTCGGTTTGGGCGTTTTGCGAATGAAGCTTGCGCCGAACAGGGGCTGGAGCGGCGACCGCTGATGGCCACGGTGGTGTTCTGCGGGCAAACGTGCGTAATTGCATCTCACTGACCACCTGATTGCATCGCCACTGACCGGTCATTTGTATTCGCGCTGACCAGCTGTTTGCAGTTGATGGGGGGGGCAGCGGGTGCCACTCAGGGGGAGTGCCTCGTCCAAGCACTGAAAGACTACAACCGGCCGATTCTGTTGAAAAAGTCGGCTCGCCCAAACGGCCTGGTCATTGACTGGTTAAAACGCCTTCTTTGCACACGGCTACGTGAAATCTGAGTCAGGAAGCCTCTGCCGAAAATAAAGATTTCAATCTCGAACGCATTCTTTTCTGCTGCGCAATCCATGGCCGACTGTTTTCAACAGCATCGGCCGTTTTCTGCCGGTCAGGGCCACGAAGCATCCTAGTCAAATCCGATGCAAATGACTGGTCAGGCCGAATGCAATTGGATGGGCAAGTCTGTGCAATTACTCAGCTCAGTCATTAGCTAGCTTTTTTGGTTTACCATCGATTAAGTCGTATTTCTTCGTTATCGGGGCATCAGAAACGCCAGGTCATGTTTCCGGTCACGGCTTGAAGCCAGGCGTTTGTGAACTCCCCGGAAATACGGTCACCCGAGAGCGTCTTGCTTTGGTCGACCGGCATATTGCCCAACCAGGCCATGACCCAGCTAACGTTGACCTCGGTGTCCTTGTCCAGCGCATAGGTGGCACCGGTAGCCAGCCTCCACGAATCCCCCATGGGGACAGTAACGGTTCGGTTACTGTCCGACACCGCCGAGGTGTCATAGGCAATACCGGCGTTCCAGAGCAACTGCGGCGTGACGTTGTATTGCGTGCCAAACGCCAGTTGGTAGGTGTCCTTGTAATCTGCATTGATCGTGGTCGCACGTGCCCCGACCGCTGACGTGTCCACATCAATCGTCACGTCACCGAAGCGCGACCAGTCTTGCCAGTTTGCCGTAGCTAACAGCGCCCAGCGCTGATCCAGTTCCTGATACAGGCTGAGCGTCACAGTCTGCGGAACATGCATTGTCAGCTGTGTATCCAGCCCATCCAGACGTCGTAGCGCAGGTCCTTGACCATACACAGTGAGGTGGTCCTTGAAGTCGAACTTGACCTCACTGGTGTAGGCCAGGCCAATTCGTGTACTGGGTTGCGGGCTGTAGATCACCCCGAGGTTGGCTCCATAACCCCAGGTGTTATCGGAATACTTGAGCTGCCCATCGCTACGGTCCGTCAGACCCAACGGCGATCGATCGATCGCCGCCTGGGTCTTGAGCATCCCGTACATGGCTTTGATCCCAAGACCCACTGACCACTGGTCGTTGAAACGATAGGCGACACTGGGCACCAGCGACAGAGCAACCAGGCTTTCCTTCTGGGTGACATATCGTCCGGACCAGCTATCGCCAAAATCGGCTGCCAGACCAAAGTCCCCGTAGGTGCCGAAACCAATACTCCAGTTATCGTCCAGACGGTGGCTGACAAAGAAGCTGGCGCTCGGTGACGTCACCAACGCATTACCGCCGTTGCCACCCGACACGTTAGTTTGATCATCGCGAGAAAAGCCCAGGTCACCATAAAGCAACTGCGCGCCGGCGGTGATCTGCGTTCCGTCCAGATAACTCAAGCCGGCGGGGTTGGCTGCAATGGTCGAAGGTCCCTGTGCCCGTGCCGCAACCCCTGCGTTGGCCAGACCAACGTTGTCGGTGGAGTACTCATACAACGTGAGCCCTCCTGCGCTGGCCTGCTGACAGCAGAGGACAACCAGTCCCAGCATGGATGATTTCATCAGCATTGGGTGCTCCTCATGAGGTCAATAGACTGTCGTTACGAAAACGGGCGGCCACCACTGGCTGCCCGTGATTCGCCTGTTTTGTCTATTTACCCATCGCGGCTTGAGCGGCCTTGATCTTGGCCTTGACCGAATCGAGGTTAAAGCTTGCGCCTTTCTGCATCGGCGGAAACTCGATGGCTGTTTCGGCCAGTTTGGCGACTTGCTGCTGAACAAAAACAAAGCGCCAGAACTGGAACTTGAACCAGTCGAAGTATTGTTGTGAGCCATCCGCGGCCTGATTTTCCGGCCAGCCAGCGCGTTCGAACGGGTCGAGTCGCAGGTTGGTCAGGATGGGGGCATCAACATGCACCTTGGCTCCCAACCAGCCACCTGGCTGATCGATGAAGCGGTACTTGTAGTCATCGATCCGAACGGCGCCCAACTCGCTTTCGCCGAAATAGAAGATTTCGTGGCGGTTCGATGGCCCCTTGCCGGTGATCATGGGCGTCTGGTCATAGCCGTCCAGATGCACCTTGTAGGTGGTGTCACCCAGTTGCTTGCCCTTGAGTAGCTCGCTGGCAATGTTTGGGTCACCCGCTGCCGCGACAAAGGTTGGGAACCAGTCCATGCCGGACATAATGCCGTTCTCGACTTTGCCCGCCGGTACTTGGCCTGGCCAGCGCACGATCGCAGGAACTCGGAAACCGCCTTCCATGACCGTCCCTTTGCCCATGGCAAAGGGCGTCTGGCCACCGTCCGGCCAGGTGAAGTTCTCCGCGCCGTTGTCGGTAGTAAACACCACGATGGTGTTGTCATCCATGCCGTCTTTTTTCAGCTTGGCCATGACATCACCAACGATATCGTCGAGTTGCGCCATCCCGGCTTCCTGTTCCGACCAGCCGTTTTGCGCATTGCGCATGGCTTCGTACTTGTCAGAGAGGTGCGTGACGATGTGCATGCGGGTCGGGTTGAGCCACACGAAGAACGGTTTGTTGTCCTGCTTAGCCTTGTCGATAAATGTGAAGGCCTTGTCACGAATCTCTTCGTCGACGGTTTTCATCCGTTCTGGATAGAGCGTGCCAGCGTCTTCGATCTTCTGTTTGCCGACCTTGCCCCAACGCGGCATGACTGTTGGATCATCGGTGGTGGTGGCCCAACTGTGGACCATATTGCGCGGACCGACGGTATCCAGAAGTTCCTTCGGATAATTGGGGTGCGCCGGGTCTTCCATGGCATCGAGGTGATAAAGGTAACCGAAGAATTCGTCGAAGCCATGCACGGTGGGCAGGAACTCGTTCAGATCGCCCAAGTGGTTCTTGCCGAACTGACCGGTGGCGTAGCCCATAGCTTTAAGCGCAGTGGCAATGGTGACCGCTTCGGCGGGAATACCGATGGGCGAACCGGCCTGACCGACGGTGGTCATGCCGGTACGGATCGGCAGTTCGCCGGTAATGAAATTGGCACGCCCGGCGGTACAACTGGCCTCGGCGTAGTAATCGGTGAACAGCATACCTTCAGCGGCAAGGCGATCGAGGCTCGGCGTCTTGCCAGCCATCATGCCCAGGTTATAGGCACCGATGTTGGACCAGCCGATGTCATCACCCATGATCACCACGATGTTGGGGGGTGGTTTATCGGCGGCTTGCGTCATGATGGGTAGAGCCATTGCAGACAACAGCATTGATACCGCAAACAGTCTGGATAACGTTGTGTGGTCCATGTCGAGATCCTGTGCGTTGGCACTGAGACGAGCCCCCGCCCGTTTTTGAATTGGATCCCCCGCGAAGAGAGTAGGTATGATCTGTGAAACTTCCAGTAATAAATTGAACTTTCCCATACTGTTTCATGAACATAACAACCACATTCGCAGCATAAAGCGGCAAAACTCACGGTCATGAATTAGGCTAACGACTCGTCCAACAGTCTCTGTTCAGGGAACCCCGCAATGGACACCAAATTGCTTGTCGTTCTCTCGTTGTCGTTGCTGGTCCTGTCAGGCGGTGAAACCCCCTATAGAAATCGGCGAGACTGACGGAAAACGACCCAATATAGATAGTCCATTGTCGACAGGCGACAAGGCTAAAGCGACTAGCTCTGCTAGCCTCAAGGGCTTTGGGGGCTATATCAGGGCTGATAATGCAGATGTTTAAAATCGAGGCGAACGGATTGAGTCAGCTCCGTGAGGCTCTGAGTCAAGCAGCATTGCCCTTTGATGATGTAAGCGACCCGGGGCGGCAGTTTTTCCGTTTTGAGATAGATGGGGAATGGATCGCGTACGGCGGCCTGGAGGGTTCCGATCAGGACATGCTGCTTCGCTCACTGGTCGTTTGTAATTTGCAGCGCGGGAAAGGACTGGGCAGAGCTGTGCTGTCTGAGCTGGAACAATATGCTGCCTCCCAAGGGGCGCTTCGGTTGCACTTGTTAACTCAAAGCGCTACTGGATTTTTTACAGCCAATGGATACGAAGCTTTCGATAGGGACGAAGCGCCGGTCGCTATCAGTCAAACCGTTCAGTTCAAGCATTTGTGTCCTGCATCGGCAACCTATCTACGAAAGTCGTTAGGCAACTCGGAGGTTACTGAGTAATTGCATGGACTTGCCCACCCATTTGCATTCGACCTGACCAATCATTTGCATCGGATTTGACCATCACGCTGCGTGGCCATGACCGGCAGAGAACGGCCAATCGAACTCGCCCGCGGCGTCGGCAGCAGTGTCGGCACATCTTTGAGGTAGGCATACGGATCATGCCCATTCATGCGTACTTAAATATCCAGGCAAATTTTGCCGAAATGCTGGTTGGTTTCCTGATACTTGAACGCTTCGACAATCTCGCTCAAAGGGAAATGACGATCAATAATCGGGCGCATGCCATTAGCATTGATGGCTCGGATCATGTCTTGCTGCTGGCTGCGGCTACCCACCAATACACCCTGAAGACGCACTTGCTTGATCAGTGCCGGTACAAAATTCATTGCACCGCTTACGCCACTCAATATCCCGATGATGGAGATGTGACCAGCAACCCGAATTGCAATCATCGATTGCTCAAGCGTCGCAGGGCCGCCGACTTCGATGATGTGGTCAACACCACGACCACCCGTTAGAGCGCGTGCAGTTTCGCCCCAGTTAAGGTCTTTGCGGTAATTGATCACATGATCAGCGCCTAGCGCTTTCAGACGTTCAAGTTTTTCGTCGCTTGAAGAGGTAGCAATGACGGTAGCACCGGCCATTTTAGCGAACTGCAGAGCAAAAATTGAAACGCCACCAGTGCCTTGAACGAGCACGGTGTCGCCCGGCTTGAGTGAGTCATCGGCCATCAGGGCGCGCCATGCAGTAAGGCCGGCGGTGGTAAGCGTCGAAGCTTCAGCGTGGCTGTATCCAGTCGGCGCGAGGGTGAACGATGTGGCTTTGGCCGTAACTTGCTCACGAGCGTAGCCGTCAATGCCATCACCTGGCACGCTAACAAAGCCTTCAACCAGCGGCACACCGCTGATCCACTCCGGGAAGAAGGTGCTGACGACCGAGTCACCCAACTTGAATTCAGTGACATCTGGGCCGACAGCAATGACTTCACCTGCACCATCGGCCATGGGGATGCGTTTTTCGCTAGGGCCCCACATACCACTGACCACCGCGAAGTCGTGGTAGTTGAGCGAGTTGGCGCGAAGGAGCACGGTGATTTCGCCATGCGCTGCGGCTCGGACTTCGCTGCTGCCAACCACAACGTTTTCATAGCCGCCACCGGGCTGGACGAAGATTGCTTTGCTGTTCATAGGGGGTTTCCTTGTGTTTTCTAATTACGCAAAATAACGAAATGACAGGTTAAAAATTACAATTCGATGGTCAACCTAGCCGCAAAGTCATCAATCGCCTCCTCGTTGCGTCGGTAGTAAGTCCATTTTCCGATGCGGGTGGTTAGCACGAAGCCTGCACGTTGCAAGATAGCTAAGTGTGCAGACGCGCTAGACGGTGAAAGCCCTGCCTTGTGCTGCAAATGGGTTACGCACACCCCTATGGCAGGATTGCCATGATCCTGAGGTGGGAAATTACTGAGTGGGTCTTTGAGCCACTCCATCATTTGCATGCGAGTGTCATTGCCCAGGGCTTTGAGCTGTTCGAGTATCATGGCGGGCAATGTTACGGGTTTTTACAAAATGTTCAATAAGTAATCTATTACCCTTCGCAGGGGGGGGGATCAAAAAACGCATCCAGCTGAATCGACCCTACTTTTGTAAACGCATTGAATGACGGCTTGGACTACCCCGCGCTGGTAGACATCCCAGGTCTATGCTTGATCGTCCGCTTTTGGCCGATTTCCGCCTGCCGCGAAAGGCAGAAATCGACCCATAACTGTCTTTTTCGAACGGCAACTAGCGGCCTTGATGACTGCCTCTGAGACAGCGTAGGGCGCGCCATATGATGACTTGTCGTTGACGATGCATGATAGTCATGTCTGGTCCGTAGTTTTCTTGCCACTTGCGATAATGCACATGACACAGCTTGTGAGTACTTCTGTCAGGTGCTGTTCGGTTATCTCCACATCATTCCACTGTGACTGGCCGTACAGCATTCCAATGGCTGCATTGGTGATCAGGCCGATCTCACCATCGAGCTTGCCTTTCACCTCGTACTCATCGGCGATAATTGCGCTCAATAGAGACCAGTAGGCATTTTTCAGTTGGTTAGCCTGGTACTTGTGTTCTTCGTTGAGATTCACGAACTCGCGGGTTACCAGGACCAATCGGTGTTTTTCATTCAGATTGAAGGTTGCGAAGGCGTTGACAAAGCGGCGTACACGTTCAGAGGCGGTCCTGGCGCCTTTCATCCGACGCTTGGTATCGACCAACAAGTCCGACAAGGCTGACTCAATGAGCTCGAACAGCAAGCCTTGTTTGTTTTCGATGTGATGGTACAAGGACCCGGCATGCAGTCCCACGTGGCCCGCCAGATCGCGCAAGCCGATTGCCTGAAAGCCGCGTGTTGCGAAAAGCTCGATTGCGGCGTCAAGAAGACGGTCGCGAGCGCTGAGTGCCGGATTGGCTGATGCGATGGCTGCAAGCATGGTGGATCCATCAATGAGGAAAGATGAGCGAGCGATCATTTGGCGTTGGTCAGTCAGATGAGCAGTGGCGGCCCTGGCAGGCCGCCCTGTGGTGAGGGTGGATCAGGCCGGGCTGGTCTCTTGCGGAAGAATCAGTTGTGCGGGGATCCGTTGCCGCGAGCCGCGTGCCACCAGGTAGTAAATCAGGGCAGGTACCGTCAGCCCGATCAGCCATGAAATATCGGTCCCGCCCAGGGTTTCTACCAAAGGACCGGTGTAGAAACTGGTGGCAATGAACGGCATCTGTATCAGCACGCCGAGGACATAGACCGCAATACCCGGCACATTCCAGCGTCCATAGCGGCCATCCGGATCGGAGAGCGCGGGTATGTCATAGCGCTCCTTGGTCACCAGGTAGAAGTCCACCAGGTTGATGGCGCTCCAAGGGGTGAAAAAGGCCAGCAGGAACAGGATGAAGGCGGAAAAATCGTGAAGGAACGAGTGCCTTCCCAGAAGTGCCAGTGCCGTCGCGAGCCCGACCATGACCAGAATGTAGATCATGCGCAAAGTTTTGGAAATTTCCTGGTTCCCGCGAAAGCCGCTGACGATCGTCGCCAACGACATGAAGCTGCCGTAAGCGTTGAGAGTGGTAATGGTCACCTTGCCGAACACAATGCTGAAAAACAGTAGGGAAGCCACGATGCCACTGGCACCCATTCCGACGATGTAGGAAACCTCGTGGCCAGCAAACTGGTCACCTGCCAGGGCCGCGACGAAAACGCCGAAGACCATGGAGATTTGTGTGCCGATGACTGAGCCCAGGCCCACGGCGAGAAAGGTCTTCCAGGCAGAGGTTTTTCGCGGCAGGTAGCGCGAATAGTCCGCTACGTAAGGGCCGAATGCGATCTGCCAAGAAGCCGACAATGAGATCGCCAGCAGAAAACTACTCAGTGAAAAGTGTCGGTTGCCGAGCAGCTCACTGATGTCATGGGCTGACAGCAACCGGTAGAACAGATAGAAGAACGACACCACGCCAATCAGGCTCGACAACCGTCCGATCCAATGGATGGTCCGATAGCCCAGCACCGTCAGCACGACGATCATCGCCGCAAAAATGAGAATGCCGGTGGCGTCACTGACGTTGACCAGTTGGCTGATGGCCTGGCCGGCGAGCACCGAGCCGCTGGCCGAAAACCCCACATACATCATGCAGACCAGGACGATGGGGATGACGGCGCCGTAGACCCCGAATTGCACACGACTGGAGATCATTTGTGGCAGGCCCAGCTGCGGGCCTTGGGCAGCGTGCAGCGCCATGATCGCGCCGCCCAGCAGTTGCCCGATCAGCAGACCGATCAGCGACCAGAACACATCACCGCCCAACACCACGGCCAGCGCCCCGGTGACGATCGCGGTGACTTGCAGGTTTGCACCGAACCAGAGCGTGAACTGGCTGAGCAGTCGGCCATGGCGCTCCGACTCGGGGATGTAATCGATGGATCGCCGTTCTATATACGTCTTGCGCTGCGCACTTTCTTTGGAGGCGGACATGGCGGTTCCTCTCGGGTGTCGTTGGATACGACAGCCTTCTCGGGGTTGAGACACTAAGGAGGAGGCCTGTAGGACAGGCTCCGGTTTTTCGCTCGGTTAGCGCTGGGCGTCGAGCAGATTTCGCGAAATGATGATTTTCTGCACTTCCGAGGTCCCTTCAAAAATCCGCAGGATGCGTGCGTCGCGCACGTAGCGCTCCAGCGGCAGGTCGCGAATGTAGCCATAGCCGCCATGGAGCTGTAGCGCGGCATCGGTGACGAAGCCGGCACATTCGGCAGCGACCAGTTTCGCGGTCGCCGAATCCAGGCTGAAGCGCTCACCGCTGTCGCGGCGGGCGGCGGCTTTCCAGGTCAGCATGCGGGCCGCTTCCAGCTGCGCGTACATATCGGCCAGGCGCCATTGGGTGCCTTGATAGGCGGCAAGCGGCTTGGGTCCGATCTGCCGTTCGCGGACCCAGTTCAGGCTCGCCTGCAAGGCGGCATTGGCGATGCCCAATGACATGGCTGCCACTTCGACCCGACCGCGGTCGAGCACGGCCATGGCGGTGTTGAAGCCGGCGCCTTCGCTGCCGAGCAATGCCGAATCGGGCAACCAGCAGTCCAGGGCCAGTTCATAGATCGTACTGCCACGCAACCCCATGGTCTTTTCCGGGCTGGAGAAGCTGATGCCTGCGGTGCCCTGGGGAATCATGAAGGCGCTGATGCCCTTGTGCCCGGCGTCTGCGTCCGTCTTGGCATAGAGCACGATGAAGCCGGCCTCGCGGGCGTTGGTGATGTAATGTTTGCTGCCGCGCACTCGCCAACCGCCCTCTTCACGGTGCGCCCGGCAACGCATGTCGGCCGGATTGGAACCGGCTGCCGGCTCGGTCAGGGCGAAGGCGCCGAGCAATTCGCCGCTGGCGGCACGAGGCAGCCAGTGTTGTTTCTGCGCCTCGGTGCCGCCGATCAGGATCGAATCGGTCGCCAGGAAATGCGCGGTCAAGGCCGATGCAGTCGAGGCACAAGCACCCGCCACGGCTTCAACCACGCGGCTCATGGCCAGGCTGCCAATACCCAGTCCTCCGTATTCCTCTGGCAGGTTGATACTCATGCCACCCAACTCGGCCAAAGCCTGCAGGCTCTCGGCGCAGAAGGTCTCGGTTTCGTCGTAATGTTGGGCGCGTGGTTGGATCACCTCACGGGCAAGTTTTTCGACGGTTTCGACAACGGCCAGTTCGACCAGATCCAATTCAAAGTTCATGGGAGAGCTCCTGTTTGTGCAGTCCGAATGCCTCGTTATCTGCGCCTAAGCGTGGGGCGAGGGTAAGGGTATGGGGTTTGTGACCATTGAAAAAAACCGGTTGCGGTACTAGCGGCTGCGCTGAGCCCTCGGGTCGAATCAGCAGCTGACGGACTTCTGCTTGTTCGCTTTCGGCGGCCTGGGCGAGGTTCCACACTGGGGAGGACGGCACGCCGGCATCGAGCAGGATGTCGCAGACCTGGTCGACGCTCAGCTGGCGCGTCCAGGTTTCGATTTCAGCGCGCAGCGCGGGTTCGTTCAACGTACGTTGCGGGTCATCGGCAAAGCGCGTGTCGTTGCCCAGCTCAGGCTTGCCCAAGCATTCGCATAAGCGCTGGAACAGCTTGTTGCTCGCCACTGCGATGACCACCTGGCCATCGGCGGCGCGGTAAGTATCAAAGGGTGTCGAAACCGGGTGACGGTTGCCGACCAGTCCCGGCGCTACGCCATTGGCAAAGAGATTGGACAGGCCGGTCATTTGCAGGCTGAACAATACATCGAACATGGCGACGTCGATGTATTGCGCTCCTGGCGCATGCCGCTCGCGAGCGAATAGCGCCGAGCTGATCGCCCAGGCGGCATAAACGCCAGCACATAGATCGCCGATAGCCTCGCCGCTGCGGGTTGGTCCTGTCTCGGCAAAGCCGGTGACGCTCATCAGCCCGGACATCGCCTGGGCGACGATGTCATAGGCTGGGTTGCACGACAGCGGACCGTGTTGGCCGAAGCCAGAAATGCTCGCATAGATCAGCTTGGGGTTGTATTGCTTGAGGGTGTCGAAGTCGATGCCCAGGCGACGTGTTACGCCAGGGCGGAAGTTCTCCACGACGACGTCGGCGTCACGCACCAGTTCATATAAGCGCGCACGTTCGGCGGTGGACTTGAAATCCATCTCGACACTGCGCTTGCCGCGATTGATCAGGCCAAAATAGATGCTTTCGCCATCCTTGAATGGACCCAGGTGGCGGCTGTCATCGCCGTGCCCGGGAACTTCGAATTTGATGACGTCGGCGCCAAGATCCGCGAGCATTGCGGTGCAATGCGGACCGGCCAATACGCGGCTCAGGTCCAGAACGCGAACGCCCTGTAGCTGCTGTGTAAACGGGCTGCTGGTCATGTTGCAGGCTCCTCGAGGGTAGGGCTTACGCCTTGCCGATCATCGGCAGGTTGAGGCCTTGTTCATGGGCACAATCAATCGCGATCTGGTAACCAGCATCGGCGTGACGCATAACGCCAGTGGCCGGGTCGTTGTGCAGTACGCGAGCGATGCGCTCGGCCGCTTCGTCAGTACCGTCGCAGACAATCACCATGCCCGAGTGCTGGGAGAAGCCCATGCCGACGCCGCCGCCGTGGTGCAGGGAAACCCAGGTCGCGCCGCTCGCGGTGTTGAGCAAGGCGTTGAGCAGTGGCCAGTCGGACACGGCATCGGAACCGTCCTGCATGGACTCGGTTTCGCGGTTCGGGCTGGCCACGGAACCGGAGTCCAGGTGGTCGCGACCGATCACGATCGGTGCCGACAGTTCGCCGCTGCGGACCATTTCGTTGAACGCCAGGCCGAGCTTGGCGCGCAGACCCAGACCAACCCAGCAGATACGCGCCGGCAGACCCTGGAAGCTGATGCGCTCGCGCGCCATGTCCAGCCAGTTGTGCAGGTGTGCATCGTCCGGGATCAGTTCTTTGACTTTGGCGTCAGTCTTGTAGATGTCTTGCGGATCGCCCGACAGTGCAACCCAGCGGAATGGACCGATGCCACGGCAGAACAGCGGACGGATGTAAGCCGGTACGAAACCCGGGAAGTCGAATGCGTTTTCCACGCCTTCTTCTTGCGCCATCTGACGGATGTTGTTGCCGTAGTCGAAGGTCGGAACGCCCATCTTCTGGAAGTCGAGCATGGCTTTGACGTGGATGGCCATCGATTGTTTGGCGGCTTTCACCACGGCAGCCGGCTCGGTCTTGGCGCGGGCGCGGTACTCGTCCCAGGTCCAGCCTGCTGGCAGGTAACCGTTGAGTGGGTCGTGGGCGCTGGTCTGGTCGGTGACCATGTCCGGACGCACACCGCGACGAACTATTTCCGGGAGGATTTCAGCTGCGTTACCGAGCAGGGCGATGGAAATCGCTTTGCCTTCCTTGGTGTACCTGGCGATACGGGCCAGCGCGTCGTTGAGGTCAGTGGCCTGTTCGTCGACATAACGGCTGCTCAGGCGGAAGTCGATACGGCTCTGCTGGCATTCGATGTTCAGCGAGCAGGCGCCGGCCAGAGTTGCCGCCAATGGCTGGGCGCCACCCATGCCGCCCAAGCCGGCGGTCAGTACCCACTTGCCCTTGAGGTTGTCGTTGTAGTGTTGGCGACCGGCTTCGACGAAGGTTTCGTAAGTACCTTGAACGATGCCCTGGCTGCCGATGTAGATCCAGCTGCCGGCAGTCATCTGGCCGTACATGGCCAGGCCTTTTGTATCCAGCTCATTGAAGTGCTCCCAGTTCGCCCAGTGTGGAACCAGGTTGGAGTTGGCGATCAGTACGCGCGGAGCGTTGCTGTGAGTCTTGAACACGCCGACCGGCTTGCCGGATTGCACCAGCAGGGTTTCGTCGTCATTCAGGTTGGTCAGGCTTTCGACGATCTTGTCGTAGCATTCCCAGTTACGCGCGGCACGCCCGATGCCTCCGTAGACCACCAGTTCTTTTGGGTTCTCGGCGACTTCCGGGTCGAGGTTGTTCATCAACATGCGCAGCGGCGCTTCGGTCAACCAGCTCTTGGCGGTCAACTGGTTGCCGCGGGCGGCGCGAATTTCGACATCGCGCAGGCGGGTGGTCTTGGCGGTCATGGTCATCTCCTCATTCATTGGCTAGCGGGTTGGCAGTCGCAACTTGTGATGTACATATATGCTTATACCAACCTGTATGTACAAGTGAATGCAAGCGAAGGGCCAAAACAGGTTTTGTTGACGCAGATAAAAATTTAAAAACTGAAAAAATAGTTTTATTTCAATGACTTAAAACTTTCGTCAAGAAGGGGGGCAACGAGAAGATGATTGAAAATAATGTTGCAACTTTGTAAATATTTTTTGAGAGAATGGGCATTGCGTAACACTTTTGTGCGCGTGTTACGCTGAGGTGTCACCTTTCTGCTACTCAGGGCGGTGGCAGTATCAGCGTCAGCAGAATGTCTGCAAGGCAGGCTTATCGAGCGGCAGGCGGGGGCCGCTCGCCTCGTGATTCAGTTGCCGAATTTACCTTCCAGGCGATAACGCGAGCCGGGATAAACCAGGCGCGCGCAACCGACCTGACCCTTTGCCGCCCACGTACGACGGCGAATCAACAGGCACGGTTCATAGCGCTTGATGTGCAACAGTTTGCACTCCGCGGATTTGGCATGGATGGACTCGACCACATGTTCGCCTTCGGTCAATGGCGCCAACTGGATCAGATAGGCGTAAGGCGTGACCTTGGTAAAGTCCTGCTGCAGATAGGCGGGTGCCACTTCGGCATTGACGAAGCGCTCTTCGATCTGCACCGGTACATCATTCTCGTGGTGCACCACAACCGAGTGAAACACGCGCTTGACCCCTTCGAGCGGGAAGGGCATTGAAGCACGGGCACGTTCGGGCATTTCTTCGAGCACGATCACTTCGCAGCGATGCTCATGACCTCGGGCAGCAATTTCTTCGGCGATATTGTGGATCTCGAACAGTGCCGCATGCCCCTTGGGCTCGGCCACAAAGGTACCCACTCCCTGCATGCGCACCAACGAGCCCTCGATGGTCAGCTCTCGCAGGGCGCGGTTGATGGTCATGCGACTCACACCCAGCAAATTCAGCAGTTCACTTTCAGAGGGGAGCTTGGAGTTGGGCAGCCAGGCACCGGAGCGAATCTTCTGCATGATGATTTGCTTGACCCGAGCATACAGGGGGGAGGGGCTCTCGAGAGAGAAGGATTCGAGGGATGCATTATCCTCAATAGATTTGGGCACATTAATTCCTGATATTAAAATGAATTACTCCGACAAGCCTGGAGTGCAGTTTACTCTGCCGCCAGGGATTACGCCTATGTAGGGGAATGGATCGAAGGATAGATGGGCGCCGTTGTGCAACGAACAGCCTTTTGAAAGCTTTCAACTCCAACGATACAGCGCGTTACGGCCATGCAACCGATTCATGGAATCGTTTTTGGAGTTTTTTTGAGCGGGTTTTCAGTGACCGGTTTTGGCCGTTCTCTGCCAGTGCTCACTACCGCCTGTGCTGGTCCAGTCGAATGCAAACGGTTGCTCAGCACGAATGCAATTGGCTGGTCAGTGGCAATGAAAATGAGTGGTCAAGTCCAGGCAATTACGCAAAAAGAAAACCCCCGATAAACCGCAAGGTCTATCGGGGGTTTCGGGTAAGCGCCTGGCGGCGTTTACCGGTTCAGCTTATTGGCAAGCTTCGCAATCCGGCTCGTCAATGGCGCACGCCTTGGGTACTGGCGCAGGACCGGCAGGCGCGGCGAGGATCGAGTCATCGCCGTGGTTGCCGCCGCTGGAAACAGCGTTCAGCTTGCCCGTGTTGATGGTCGACTTCTCGGTGCTGGTCGCGGCCAGGGCACGGAGGTAGTAAGTGGTTTTCAGGCCACGGTACCAAGCCATGCGGTAGGTCACGTCGAGTTTCTTGCCCGATGCACCGGCGATGTACAGGTTCAGGGACTGAGCCTGGTCGATCCACTTCTGACGACGGCTGGCCGCGTCAACGATCCACTTGGTGTCGACTTCGAATGCTGTCGCGTAGAGCTCTTTGAGTTCTTGCGGGATGCGTTCGATCTGTTGCACGGAACCGTCGTAGTACTTCAGGTCGTTGATCATGACCGAGTCCCACAGATCGCGTGCCTTGAGGTCGCGAACCAGGTACGGGTTGATCACGGTGAATTCGCCCGACAGGTTCGATTTCACATACAGGTTCTGGTAGGTCGGTTCGATCGACTGCGACACGCCAGTGATGTTGGCGATGGTCGCGGTCGGTGCGATGGCCATGATGTTGGAGTTACGAATGCCTTTCTGTACACGGGCGCGAACCGGTGCCCAGTCCAGGGATTCGTTGAGGTCGACATCGATGTACTTCTGGCCACGCTGCTCGATCAGGATCTGTTGCGAGTCCAGCGGCAGGATGCCTTTGGACCACAGCGAGCCCTGGAACGTCTCGTAGGCACCGCGCTCGTCAGCCAGGTCGCAGGAAGCCTGGATCGCGTAGTAGCTGACCGCTTCCATCGACTTGTCGGCGAACTCGACGGCAGCGTCGGAGCCGTAAGGGATGTGCTGCAGGTACAGCGCGTCCTGGAAGCCCATGATGCCCAGGCCGACTGGACGGTGCTTGAAGTTGGAGTTCTTCGCTTGTGGCACCGAGTAGTAGTTGATGTCGATAACGTTATCGAGCATGCGCACGGCGGTGTTCACGGAGCGTTCCAGCTTGGCAGTGTCCAGCTTGCCGTCCACGATGTGGTTCGGCAGGTTGATCGAGCCCAGGTTGCAGACGGCGATCTCGTCCTTGTTGGTGTTCAAGGTGATCTCGGTGCACAGGTTCGAGCTGTGGACCACGCCCACGTGCTGCTGTGGGCTGCGCAGGTTGCACGGGTCCTTGAACGTCAGCCATGGGTGGCCGGTTTCAAACAGCATGGACAGCATTTTGCGCCACAGGTCTTTGGCCTGGATGGTCTTGAACAGCTTGATCTTGCCCGGGTACTGGGACAGTGCTTCGTAGTACTCGTAACGCTCTTCGAACGCTTTGCCGGTCAGGTCGTGCAGGTCCGGCACTTCGGATGGCGAGAACAGGGTCCACGGGCCGTCATCGAAGACGCGCTTCATGAACAGGTCAGGGATCCAGTTGGCGGTGTTCATGTCGTGGGTACGACGACGATCATCACCGGTGTTCTTACGCAGCTCGATGAACTCTTCGATGTCCATGTGCCAGGTTTCCAGGTAGGCGCAGACAGCGCCCTTGCGCTTGCCACCCTGGTTAACGGCAACGGCGGTGTCGTTCACTACTTTGAGGAACGGTACAACACCTTGGGATTTGCCGTTGGTGCCCTTGATGTACGAGCCCAGTGCACGCACTGGCGTCCAGTCGTTGCCCAGGCCACCGGCGAATTTCGACAGCATGGCGTTGTCGTGGATCGCGTGATAGATGCCCGACAGGTCATCCGGCACGGTCGTCAGGTAGCAGCTCGACAGCTGGGGACGCAGGGTGCCGGCGTTGAACAGAGTTGGCGTCGAGGCCATGTAGTCGAAGGACGACAACAGGTTGTAGAACTCGATCGCACGGTCTTCCTTGTTCTTCTCTTCGATCGCCAGGCCCATGGCCACGCGCATGAAGAAGATCTGCGGCAGTTCGAAGCGCACGCCATCCTTGTGGATGAAGTAACGGTCGTACAGGGTTTGCAGGCCCAGGTAGGTGAACTGCTGGTCGCGCTCGTGGTTGATCGCCTTGCCCAGTTTTTCCAGGTCGAAGGTCGCCAGGATCGGGTTCAGCAATTCGTACTGGATGCCCTTGGCGATGTAGGAAGGCAGCGCCTTGGCGTACAGGTCGACCATCTCGTGGTGGGTCGCGCTCTCGGCCACTTCCAAGAAGCTCAGGCCTTCGGCACGCAGGGTGTCCATCAGCAGGCGGGCGGTGACGAACGAGTAGTTCGGCTCGCGCTCGACCAGGGTGCGGGCGGTCATGACCAGTGCGGTGTTGACGTCGGTCAGCGCCACGCCGTCGTAGAGGTTCTTCAGGGTCTCGCGCTGGATCAGGTCGCCGTCGACTTCTGCCAGGCCTTCGCAGGCTTCGGTCACGATGGTGTTCAGGCGGCCCATGTCCAGTGGCGCAAAGCTGCCGTCGGCACGGGTGATGCGGATCGATGGGTGAGCCACGACCGCGTCTTCGGCAGGGGCGCGGACCGCGCGTTCCTTGGAACGGGCATCACGGTAGATCACGTAGTCACGGGCGACTTTCTGTTCGCCGGCGCGCATCAGGGCCAGTTCGACCTGGTCCTGGATTTCTTCGATGTGGATGGTGCCGCCCGATGGCATGCGGCGCTTGAACGTCGCGCTGACCTGTTCGGTCAGGCGGGCCACAGTGTCGTGGATTCGCGACGAGGCGGCAGCGGTGCCACCTTCAACTGCGAGAAACGCTTTGGTGATGGCGACGGTAATTTTGTCATCGGTGTAAGGAACGACAGTGCCGTTACGCTTGATCACTCGCAGTTGGCCCGGCGCGGTGGCGGACAGATCCGAATTCGAATCAGCGCCCTTCGCCAAGGTGCCCTGCGGGTTCTCGCGAGTTGTGTCGGTTTGCATGGGTGTCTCCACATTCTCTATGTTTGTTTGGGCACCACGAGGGGGCCCACCGTTCCGTCCTAAAGCACTACAACCGACCAGTGTCGGGCATAACAACTTCGGGACAGGAGGAAGGGGCTTGTTGGGCGCCGCTTCCATGCCGAAGTCTTTGGTTTCAAGCCAGTGGCTGAAAACCGAATTCCATTTGGGATGACAGTCAATGACTGCAACACCCGTACCGTTTTCGCCGTTTCCAGCTTAAAAAGCGGTCGCCATCCGCGGGAGCGGTTTGGTCTGTTGAAAATGCGTTTGGTTCCGCCAAACACATGCAAGAAAAGCACTTGAGTTTCTTGTCTGATGTGTGTTTGGTTTTCCGTTAAAAACCCCATATATAGGGTTTTTCTGAGCGCGGGCTACAAGATAATGCGTTTTGGGGGGTGATTGCAACGTACTACCTGTGGATAAAGCTGTGCGTAAAATGTGTATGAAACGGTCAATCGACGTGTAGGCCGCGACCCTGCTGGGGTAGACCGTTTGTCACTGTATTGCGCCCTCAAAAATAGCCTGGGGGGTATTTTTGAGGGCGCGAACCCTACCACAAAATAACGCCGTTACCGAGTGTATTTGCCCGCTTGTGTTCTCAAGGTGTGGCGTTGTTACAATCGGCCGCAATGTACGCAGTCTTATCCACTCCAATCATTACAAAAAGACGAGTGGATCCTTCCGTTAAAGCATGTTCGGCAAAGAGGTCACCCGTGGAGCAAGAAGCCTGGCAAGTATTGATTGTCGAGGACGACCAGCGTCTGGCTGAGTTGACGCGTGAATACCTGGAAAGCAATGGGCTAAAGGTTGCCATCGAAGGCAATGGCGCGTTGGCGGCGGCGCGGATCATTGCCGAGCAGCCGGACCTGGTGATCCTCGACCTGATGCTGCCCGGTGAGGATGGCCTGACCATCTGCCGCAAGGTGCGTGCGCGCTACGACGGGCCGATCCTGATGCTCACGGCCCGTACCGACGATCTGGACCAGATCCAGGGCCTGGACATGGGGGCCGACGACTATGTCTGCAAGCCGGTGCGTCCGCGCCTGTTGTTCGCGCGCATCCAGGCGTTGCTTCGACGCAGTGAAGCGCCTGAGCCAGCGGTGGTGGAACAGATCCAGCGCCTGCAGTTCGGCCCATTGGTCGTCGACAACGCCTTGCGTGAGGCCTGGCTCAATGGCCAGGGCATCGAGTTGACCAGCGCCGAGTTCGACCTGTTGTGGCTGTTGGTCGCGAATGCGGGGCGGATCCTGTCCCGAGAAGAGATCTTCACGGCCCTGCGCGGCATCGGCTATGACGGCCAGGATCGCTCCATTGATGTGCGGATCTCGCGGATCCGCCCGAAAATAGGCGATGACCCCGACCACCCGCGACTGATCAAGACCATTCGCAGCAAGGGCTACCTGTTCGTGCCACAAGCCTGTGTAGACCAGCCGCTGTGAACTCGATCTTCCTGCGGATCTACGGCGGCATGTGCGCGGCGCTGGTGCTGGTGGCGGTACTCGGCGTGCTGGCCCTGCACCTGCTTAATGAAGTGCGCAGCGAGCAGTACCGCGAGCGCCTGGCCCATGGCACGTTTTCCCTGATGGCCGACAACCTGCTGCCGATGAACGAGACCGAGCGCCACCGCGCCCTGCTGGTGTGGGAGCGCCTGCTGGGTATTCCCCTGAACTTGCAGGCGTTCAGCCAGACCGATCTCGACTTGAGCCAGCGCACCCGGGTGCTGCGGGGCCAGGCGTTGGTGGAGCAGACCGGGCCGCATGCGGCGAAGGTCTACAAGCTGGTGAGCGACAAGGAGCAGTTGGTGCTCACCGGCGAAGTGCAGCAGATCAGTGAGCAACTGGCCCGGGCGACGATTTACCTGTTGGTCGACGAGTTGGTGCGCTACCCGGTGGCCGAGCAGCCCCAGCGCCTGGAAACCCTGAAAAAGGACAAGGGCTTCGGTTTCGACTTGCGCCTGGTCACGGTGGACCAGGCGGACATGGACGAGGACCAGAGCCGTCGGGTGTCTGAGGGCGATACGGTGATGGCGTTGGGCAAGGGCGGCGATTCGATCCGGGTGTTCGCCGGCATGGTGGGGACACCGTGGGTGCTGGAAATCGGCCCGCTGTATCAGATGAACCCTTATCCGCCCGAATGGCTGGTGTTGATTGCGGCCCTGGGGCTGAGCCTGATCGGGCTGATCGTCTATTTGTTGGTGCGCCAGTTGGAGCGGCGGGTCAATGGCCTGGAGTCGGCTGCCACGCGTATTGCCAAGGGCAGCCTGGAAACCCGGGTGCCGGCCCGTGGCGCCGACTCGGTCGGGCGTCTGGCGGCAGCGTTCAATGGGATGGCCGAGCACTTGCAGCAACTGCTGGCCATCCAGCGCGAGTTGGTGCGGGCGGTGTCCCATGAACTGCGCACGCCGGTTGCGCGTTTGCGCTTCGGTCTGGAAATGATCGGCACGGCGACCACGCCCCAGGCGCGCGAAAAATACCTGGAGGGCATGGATCACGACATTCAGGACCTCGACGGCCTGGTGGACGAAATGCTCACCTATGCGCGGCTGGAGCAAGGCTCGCCGGCGCTGAACTTTCAACGGGTGGACCTGGATGCCCTGGTCAATCAGGTGATCAGTGAACTGGCCCCGCTGCGCGCCAATGTGAGCGTACGGCGTGGCTTGTGCCTGTCGGCGGCCGATTGCGATGACGCCTGGGTCGAAGCGGAGCCGCGCTACTTGCACCGGGCGTTGCAGAACCTGGTGGGCAATGCCATGCGCCATGCCCAGGGCCAGGTCACCATCAGTTATCAGGTGGGCCAGCAACGCTGTCGGGTTGACGTCGAAGACGATGGGCCGGGCGTGCCGCAAAGTGCCTGGGAAAAGATCTTCACGCCGTTTTTGCGCCTGGACGATAGCCGGACCCGAGCTTCGGGTGGGCACGGCCTGGGGCTATCGATTGTGCGTCGGATCGTTCACTGGCACGGGGGGCGGGCCTTGATCAGCCAGAGCAAGAGCCTGGGCGGCGCGTGCTTCAGCTTGAGCTGGCCACGGCACCAGGAGAAGCCGGAGCGCTGATACCGACCAGGCTCAGGAGCTGCCCGTCTTTCACCGCAAACTGTGCGTCCAGCTCCGAGCCATGGCCCCATTCGTTGGACAGGTCCGTCAGCAAGCGCAGGCGCACGTGGCCAGTGTCGCTCCACGCCAACACTTCGGCATGCTCGAAATAGAAGCGCTTGTGCACGATAGGGTAGAGCGCCTTGAACAGGCTTTCCTTGACCGAGAAGGTCAGGGTCACCCACAGCGCCAGTTGCTCGCGGCTGCCTGCG
Source organism: Pseudomonas sp. ok272 (assembly GCF_900109995.1). Classification (GTDB taxonomy): domain Bacteria; phylum Pseudomonadota; class Gammaproteobacteria; order Pseudomonadales; family Pseudomonadaceae; genus Aquipseudomonas. The sequence goes on from NZ_FOCB01000015.1 coordinate 62,708, forward strand.
GCCATGCGCTTGAGTTCGCCTGGCGTGAGGATTTCGCCCGCCAGACGCTCGGCACGCTTGGCGTCGAGCAGGTTTTCCAGGTCCATGCCCAGGCCGCTCCACTGGGCCTGGTGCGCCACGATGGCCGCTGCGCGCCCGGTGCTGTGGGTGATCGAACCGCAAATGGCGGGCGGCCAGACCGGTGCACGGTCTTCGCCGATGGCCGGGACGCACGCCACCCCCGCCAATTGCCGCAACGCCTCGCGTGCACACAGGCGCCCGGCGAGGAACTCGGCCTGACGCTTGGCCACCGAGCGCTGGATACTGGGCGGCGGTTCGATCTGGCAGCGCTGAAAGTCGTTGGATGCCAGTAGCAATGGATTGAAATGCGTGCCAAGCAACACCGTCCCGGGCAGTGAATAAGGCAACGGCCAATGGGCATCGAGCGGCGTGCAGCAGGCGGGGAGGGTGGAGAGCGGGTTCATGCCCGCAGTTTGCCGGGTTGCCCCGGCGCTGGATAGCCCTGGCGAATCGGCGTACGGCTATTCACTTGAGAGCCTCCTGATGTCGAAGAAACACATGCTCGCTCGCCACGGGCTGTTTTAATGTCGAGATGACCTTCAGTGAACAGCGTTATGGCGAATGGGTGGGTTTGATTTAGCCTGGATTCGGATGGCGTTCAGGGGGAGTTCAGGGCCGGGCCCGTAACCTGCGTCTACTTAGATTAGGAAGCCGGTAGCGGGTGCATTTGCCGGCCAACTACACTGCGATGTACGGTGCCGGATCGACCGCCAAATAGGCCACGGAGCCGTGTGCACCTACCTTGAGGAGGCGTTGAGTTGCCCAGGAGAGCGTTATGAAACTGTTGGTCGTCGAAGACGAGGCGCTGCTGCGTCATCACCTGCGCACTCGTCTGACGGAAAGCGGCCATGTGGTCGAGGCCGTGGCCAACGCGGAAGAAGCCATTTACCAGTACGGCCAGTTCAACTACGACCTGGCGATCGTGGACCTGGGCCTGCCCGGCATGGGCGGCCTGGACCTGATTCGCCAGATGCGCCGGGATGCCAAGACGTTTCCGATCCTGGTCCTGACGGCCCGTGGCAACTGGCAGGATAAGGTCGAGGGCCTGGCCGCCGGTGCCGACGACTACGTGGTCAAGCCATTCCAGTTCGAAGAGCTGGACGCGCGCCTGAACGCCCTGTTGCGGCGCTCCAGTGGTTTTACCCACTCGACCATCAATGCCGGTCCCTTGCTGCTGGACCTCAACCGCAAGCAGGCGACGCTCGATGAGCAACCGCTGGCGTTGACCGCGTACGAGTACCGGATCCTCGAGTACCTGATGCGCCATCACCAGCAGGTGGTCGCCAAGGATCGCCTGATGGAACAGCTCTATCCGGATGACGACGAGCGTGACCCGAATGTGATCGAGGTGCTGGTCGGCCGCTTGCGGCGCAAGCTCGAAGGCCCGGCGGGGTTCAAGCCAATCGATACCGTGCGTGGCCTGGGCTATCTGTTCAATGAGCGCTGTCATTGATTCGCTCACTTCGCCTGCGCTTGATGCTGGCCGCCACGACGTTGGCGGTGCTGTTCATGTTGGGGTTGCTCCCGGCAATGCAGGGCGCGTTCAGCCTGGCGCTGCAAGATTCGATCGAACAACGCCTGGCGTCGGACGTGACCACGCTGATCTCTGCCGCGCGAATCGAGAATGGCCGCCTGGTAATGCCCTCGCAGTTGCCGGACGAGCGCTTCAATCTCACCGACAGCCGCCTGCTGGGCTACATCTATGACCGCGAAGGCCGCCTGGTCTGGCGTTCGCGGGCGACCAAGGATGAAAGCATCAACTACAAGCCGCGCTACGACGGACGTGGCAATGAGTTCGCGCGCACGCGTGAGGACGGCACGGGCAAAGAGTTCTTCGTCTATGACGTCGAGGTCAAGTTGCTGGGGGGCAAGAACGCGGCGTTCAGCATCGTCGCCCTGCAGCCGGTGCGTGAGTACCAGCAGACGCTCGAAGGCCTGCGGGAAAACCTCTACCTGGGCTTCGGCGCCGCGTTGGTCGTCTTGTTGGCGCTGCTGTGGGTCGGCCTGACCTGGGGCCTGCGGGCGCTCAAACGCTTGAGCCAGGAGCTGGACCAGATCGAAAGCGGTGCCCTGGAAAGTCTCAGTGAGGAGCATCCACGGGAACTGTTGCGCCTGACCGGCTCCCTCAACCGGTTGTTGCGCAGCGAGCGCGAGCAGCGCCGTCGTTACCGTGACTCGCTGGACGACCTGGCCCACAGCCTGAAAACCCCTTTGACCGTGCTGCAAGGGGTCAGCGAGGACATGGCCCAGCGCCCCGACGAGCGCGAACAGGCGTGGGTGCTGCAATCGCAGATCGAACGCATGAGCCAGCAGATCAGCTACCAGTTGCAGCGAGCCAGCTTGCGCAAAAGTGGCCTGGTGCGCCATCAGGTGCGCCTGCGTCCGGTGCTGACAAGCCTGTGCATTACCTTGGACAAGGTCTATCGCGACAAGCGCGTGAAAACCTCCTTCGATCTCCCCGAACCCTGTCATGTGCCGATCGAGCAAGGGGCCTTGCTGGAAATGCTCGGTAACTTGTTGGAAAACGCTTATCGCCTGTGCCTCAGTGAAGTGCGCATCAGCCTGCGCCAGACCGTGGCTGGCGTTGAGTTGTGCGTCGAGGACGACGGGCCGGGCGTGCCACCGGACCAGCGCGCACGCATTCTGCAGCGGGGCGAACGCCTGGACCGTCAGCACCCGGGGCAGGGCATTGGCCTGGCCGTGGTCAAGGACATCATCGAAAGCTACGGCGCGCAATTGACCCTGGGCGACTCGGCCCTGGGCGGCGCGGCATTCCGGATTCATTTCCCGGTGCTGTGAGTCGTCGGCCCGGGCCTACTGCTCCTGCGCCCGGTAGGCGCCGGGTGTCAGCCCGGTCCATTTCTTGAACGCCCGGTGAAACGCCGAGGGTTCGGAAAACCCCAGTTGCTCGGCGATCTGTTGCAACGACAGGTCGGCGCGGTTCAGGTGATAAATCGCGATGTCACGGCGCAACTCATCCTTGAGCTCCTGAAAGCTCGACCCTTCTTCATGCAAGTGCCGGCGCAAGGTTTGTGGGCTGATGTGCAGGTGCGCGGCCGCGGCTTCCAGGTCGGGCCAATGCGCACTGTCGCGGCTGAGCAGGCGGCGCAACCGGCTGGCGAGGCTATCGCCATCGTCGGGCCTGGACAGCAGGTCGGCGGGGGAGCGCTCCAGGAAATGCTTGAGCGTACGTTCGTCCTGCAACAGTGGCATCGCCAGGTAGCGGCTGTGAAACAGCAGTGCGCTGTGCTCGGCACCGAACACTTGGCGGCAAGGGAACAGCAACTCGTACTCGGCGCCATGGGCGGGTTTGGGGTAGCTGAAGCAGGCCTGTTCCAGGCGAATGCGCTGGCCGATCAACCAACTGGCGAAACGATGCCAGATCACCAGCAGGCACTCAGTGAGAAAGTGCTCCGGGTCGTTGAGCTGTGAGTCGTCCAGGCTCAACCGCACCCTTTCGCCTTCCAGGCTGAGGGTCAGGCGCGGAGCGTCGGGGAAGAGGCTATAGAACAAAAAACCGCGACTCAGGGCCTTATCCAGGTTGCGGCAGTGAATCACCGCGTGGCACATCATGGCGAAGGTCCCGCGTTTACTGGGGGTGATGGCCAGGCCCAGGTATTCGTCATCCAGCACTTGCCACAGGCCTTGTACGAGCGCGGTGAACTGTTCTGGCGCGATGCGGGCGCGAGGCTCGTCGAGCAGCTCGGGGCTGATGGCGAGGCGTTGCAGCAGCGCCGAATAGTCGCGGCCCATCCGGCGCGCGCCACCGGTGGCTGCCCGAGCAAAATGACTGGCGATGGTACGTTCACGCATGGCAGTGAGGTCCGTCCATTGAGTGACGGATCTTAGCCACGGTCGAGAAACGGGACAAGGCGGATATCCGCCAAATTGCGGGACGAGCACCGTGTCGAGGGCGGGAATCCGCCATGGGAATTGGCCTGGTCTGCGCCGGTGTAAATGCTGCAGGCCTTGTATCCAGGGGCTTGCAGGGGATTTTGAGTAAGTGGCACGCGCTTTGCGATACGGGTCAGAGGACTGCTCGCGCAGCTCGACACAACAAATCCCTCCAGTGCAGGAGGGTTCGCACTTTAGGCCTCGCCTGCATCAGACGGATGATTGCAGCGCGGTGCTCCTGAGGAACTTTGCAATGACGACTCGTCAGCCACTGTACAAATCCCTGTATTTTCAGGTGATCGTTGCCATCACCATCGGTATTTTGGTCGGTCACTTCTACCCGCAGACCGGCGTGGCCCTCAAGCCACTGGGTGACGGGTTCATCAAGCTGATCAAAATGGTCATTGCCCCGATCATCTTCTGCACCGTCGTCAGCGGTATCGCGGGCATGCAGAGCATGAAGTCGGTCGGCAAGACCGGCGGCTACGCGCTGCTGTACTTTGAAGTGGTCTCCACCATTGCCCTGTTGATCGGCCTGGTCGTGGTCAACGTGGTGCAGCCGGGCGCCGGCATGCACATCGACGTCGCCACCCTGGATGCCTCGAAAGTCGCGGCCTACGTGACCGCAGGCGCCGACCAGAGCATTGTCGGCTTCATCCTCAACGTGATCCCGTCGACCATCGTCGGTGCCTTCGCCACGGGCGACATCCTGCAAGTGTTGATGTTCTCGGTGATCTTCGGTTTCGCCCTGCATCGCCTGGGTGCCTACGGCAAGCCGGTGCTGGACTTCATCGACCGCTTCGCCCACGTCATGTTCAACATCATCAACATGATCATGAAGCTGGCGCCCATCGGTGCGTTGGGCGCCATGGCCTTCACCATCGGCGCCTACGGTGTCGGTTCGCTGGTGCAACTGGGCCAGTTGATGATTTGCTTCTACATCACCTGCGTGCTGTTCGTGGTGCTGGTGCTGGGCGCCATCTGCCGGGCCCACGGTTTCAGCGTGCTGAAGCTGATCCGCTACATCCGTGAAGAGCTGCTGATCGTACTGGGGACGTCCTCGTCCGAATCGGCACTGCCGCGCATGCTGATCAAGATGGAGCGCCTGGGCGCGAAGAAGTCGGTGGTAGGCCTGGTGATCCCGACCGGCTACTCGTTCAACCTTGACGGCACCTCGATCTACCTGACCATGGCGGCGGTGTTCATCGCTCAGGCGACCGACACCCACATGGACATCACCCACCAGATCACCCTGTTGCTGGTGCTGTTGCTGTCCTCCAAGGGCGCCGCAGGCGTGACCGGCAGTGGTTTCATCGTACTGGCCGCCACCCTGTCGGCCGTTGGCCACCTGCCGGTTGCCGGCCTCGCGTTGATCCTGGGTATCGATCGCTTCATGTCCGAAGCCCGCGCCTTGACCAACCTGGTGGGTAACGCCGTGGCCACGCTGGTCGTCGCCAAGTGGGTCAAGGAACTGGACGAAGACCAGCTTCAGGTCGAGTTGGCTTCCGGTGGTCGTGGTATCTCCGACACCCGTGAAGTCGATGACCTGGGCGTGGCCGAAGGTCCAGTTCCGGCTGCCGTGAAGTAATCACTGCACTCATGAAAACCCGCTTCGGCGGGTTTTTTTGCGTGTCGTTTGAGCGTAAAGGTCACTGGCACTGAAGGTTATGGTAATTGCTGTCAGGTCATTGGCTGCCTAGGCTTGGGGCTTCGCTCAAGGAGACGGTATATGCAGGGTCCACTGGCATCACTCAAGGTTCTGGATTTCTCGACGCTGTTGCCGGGGCCGTTTGCCTCGCTCTTGCTGGCGGACATGGGCGCCGAGGTGCTGCGCATCGAATCGCCGACGCGCATGGACCTGCTGCGGGTCTTGCCGCCCCATGACCAGGGCACGTCGGCCAGCCACGCCTACCTCAACCGCAATAAGCGCAGCCTGGCGCTGGACCTCAAGCAGCCCGAGGCATTGGCGGTGGTCAAGCAACTGCTGCAAGACCACGACATCCTGCTGGAACAGTTCCGTCCCGGGGTGATGGAGCGCCTGGGCCTGGGCTACGAGGCGCTGAAGGCGATCAATCCGCGGCTGATTTACGTGTCGATCACCGGCTACGGCCAGACCGGTCCCTACAAGGACCGCGCCGGCCATGACATCAACTACCTGGCGCTGGCAGGGCTGGCCAGTTACACCGGGCGCCGCGACGCCGGGCCGTTGCCCCTGGGGACCCAGGTCGCGGACATCGCCGGTGGCTCGTTGCACGGGGTGATCGGCCTGTTGGCAGCGGTGATTGCGCGCCAGCACAGTGGCCTGGGCCAGCACCTGGACGTGAGCATGACCGACTGCGCATTCAGCTTGAACGCCCTCGCCGGAGCCGGCTACCTGGCGTGTGGCGTGACGCCCGGACCTGAAGATCAAGTGCTCAATGGCGGCAGCTTCTACGACTACTACCGCACCCGTGATGGGCGCTGGCTATCGGTGGGCAGCCTGGAGCCGGGGTTCATGCAGCAACTGTGTGCCGCATTGGGGCGGCCGGAGTTGGCGGCGCAGGGCCTGTCGCCCAAGCCAGAACAGCAGCAGGCCCTCAAGCAAGCGCTGCAGATCGAGTTTGAGCGGCACGACTTCAGCGAACTGTGCGAGCTGTTTGCCGGCACCGATGCCTGTGTCGAGCCGGTCCTGAGCCTGGCCGAGGCGGTGGAGCATCCACAGCTCAAGGCGCGGGAGCTGGTGACCCAGGTGCCACGGGAGGACGGCACGCATCAGCCACAGATGGCCTGCCCGCTGAAGTTTTCCGAAGGGCTGCCTGCGCCCCGGCATATCGGCGCAGCGCTGGGGCAACACACCGATCAGGTGTTGGAGGCGTTGGGGTTCAGTGCGCAGCAGATTGAGGCGTTGAGGGCTGCCAAGGTGGTTCTGTAGCGCCAGATAGGCCGCCTTCGCGAGCAGGCTCGCTCCCACAAGGGATTTGTGAGTGCTACCGATCCAATGTGGGAGCGAGCCTGCTCGCGAAGAGACCGCTACGGACACCACCAAACCCACTACTCGACCCGCGACTCCCCGGTAAACACCAGCGTTTGCCGACACCGCCGACACAAATACCGCCGCCCCTGGCGCACCAGGCTGTGGCGTTGGGCCGAAAACGGGAAGTCGCTGTCGGCGCACGGGCATTTGTAGATGTAGCGGGTCACGCGACGGCGCTTGATGTCGTAGGTGTGGCAACGGTTGGGCGGCAGTTCGTAGACCCCGCGCATGATCAACTGCCACTCTTCACCGTGGGGCTGGATACGGTCGCCAAACAGTTGATGGGCGATCAGGTGCGCGACTTCGTGGGCCACGGTCTGCTTGAGGAAGTCTTCGGCGTTTTCCCGGTAGAGCTGCGGGTTGAAGCGCAGCAGGTTCTCATGCAGGTGCGCCACGCCGGCCTTCTGGCCACGCAGCTTGAGGCTGACGACGGGACGCTTGAAAGGTCGCTTGAAAAAGCATTCGGCTTGTTGGAAACAGTCTTCGACGCGGGTATTGAGTGACTCGGGCATGCTGTACGGATCTCCAGAGGCCCCGAGTATGCGACAAAGCTCGGGACTTGCGAATCGCCCAGGCGCCGAATGGTCAGCGTCAAGCAAAAGGCCGCCTTGCAGCGGCCTGTAGGAGGGGGCCTGGAACCGTCCCGGCTAGTTGGTATACACCGGGCCGACACCCAGTCCCCAGACAATCACGGTGAACGCCATGATCGCCACCAGTACCACCAGCCCGACGGCCAGTACCGAGCTTGAGAACAGGAAACCCTCGTCGGAGGGAATGTTCATGAAGGTCGGCAGCCCCACATACAGCAGGTACACCGTGTAGCAGATGGCGGCGGTGCCGACGATCATCCCCAGCCACATGTGCGGGTACAGCGCCGCCAGCCCGCCAATGAACAGCGGCGTGGCGGTGTAGGTGGCAAACGCCACGCACCGGGCCAGGCTCGGGCTGGCGTCGTAGGTCCGGGCCATCCAATGAACGAACGCGCCCATGACCGCGACGCCACCGAGCATGGCCAGGTACGACATGATGGTCATCCACAGTGCGCTTTCCTGGGTCAGCATGACCGGCGCGCGGCTGCCAATGACCCAGCCCACCCGGGTCGTGCCGATGAACGCGGAAACGGCCGGGATGGCCGCCAGGATCAGGGTGTGGGTGAGGTACATGTGGCTGATGCTTTCTTCCTGGTCGCCACGGATCTCTTTCCATTCTTGATCGGGGTGGGTGAAAAGCCCCACGACGTGATGGATCATAGTCAGTCACTCCTTCGTGATTGCGATCGCCCCCCAACGGAGCGCCTACAGGCCAGTGGCCAAGTTCACTACAGGTCTTTGAGTGTCCGCGACCTTATGTCGCAGTATAGAAAGGACTCAAAGGCACGGGAGGCGGGCCTTTAGAGCAAATTGCGCTGTAAACCCCGGGCTTAATCGCGGCTGGATCTTGAGGTCGGGGCTTCGACACACGCGCGGATCTTCTGGCGCTTCGCCCCTCCGGTGTTTTTGCGTAAAATGCCGGCCTTTCGTCACACCTCGCGGATTTCAAGCGCCATGGGCACTCTTACGGTCAACCAGAACAAACTGCAGAAACGCCTACGTCGGCTGGCCGGTGAGGCCGTCGCCGATTTCAACATGATCGAAGACGGCGACAAGGTCATGGTCTGCCTGTCCGGCGGCAAGGACAGCTACACCCTGCTCGATGTGTTGCTGCACCTGCAGAAGGTCGCGCCGATCACGTTCCAGATCGTCGCGGTGAACATGGACCAGAAGCAGCCGGGCTTTCCCGAGCATGTATTGCCGGCCTACCTCAAGGAACTGGGGGTCGAGTACCGCATCGTTGAAAAGGACACCTACTCGGTGGTCAAGGAGCTGATTCCAGAGGGCAAGACCACCTGCTCGCTGTGCTCGCGCCTGCGCCGTGGCACGCTCTACACCTTTGCCGACGAAATCGGTGCGACCAAGATGGCCCTCGGGCATCACCGCGATGACATCGTCGAGACGTTCTTCCTCAACATGTTCTTCAACGGCTCGCTCAAGGCCATGCCGCCCAAACTGCGGGCCGATGATGGGCGCAACGTGGTCATCCGCCCGCTGGCCTACTGCAACGAGAAGGACATCCAGGCCTATTCGGACTTCAAGCAGTTCCCGATCATTCCGTGCAACCTCTGCGGCTCCCAGGAAAACCTGCAGCGCCAGGTGGTCAAGGACATGCTCCAGGATTGGGAGCGCAAGACCCCGGGGCGCACCGAGAGCATTTTCCGCAGCTTGCAGAACGTGATCCCCTCGCAACTGGCCGACCGCAACCTGTTTGACTTCACCAGCCTCAAGATTGACGAGAGCGCTGCGTCGCGCTTCGTCAACGTGGTCAACCTTTAACCACAATAGCGGTGGGAGCGAACACGCTCGCTCCCACCGGGTTTTCGTTTCATTTCAGATAACGGGAGAAGGCATGCACGACTACAAGTGGCTGCACGAGTACTGCCTGAACCGTTTTGGTTCGGCGGCGGAACTGGAAGCCCATCTGCCGGTGCCCAAGACCCCGGCGCAACTGCGCACGATCAGTGATGACCGCTACCTGTCGACCCTGGCCCTGCGGGTGTTTCGCGCCGGCCTCAAGCACAGCCTGGTGGATGCCAAGTGGCCGACGTTCGAAGAGGTGTTCTTCAGATTCGACCCGGAGAAAGTCGTGCTGATGGGCGCCGAGCACCTTGAGCGGCTGATGCAGGACGCGCGGATCATCCGTCACCTGGGCAAGCTCAAGAGCGTGCCGCGCAACGCGCAGTTCGTGCTGGATGTGGCAAGAGAGAAGGGCAGCTTCGGTGAGCTGATTGCCCAGTGGCCGGTGACCGACATCGTGAGCCTGTGGAAGTACCTGGCCAAGCACGGTCATCAACTGGGCGGGCTGTCGGCGCCGCGGTTCTTGCGGATGGTGGGCAAGGACACGTTCGTGCCCAGCTACGACGTGGTGGCGGCGTTGAACGCCCAGAAGATCGTCGACAAGGTGCCCACCAGCCTGCGGGACCTGGCCACCGTGCAGGACGCCTTCAACCAGTGGCATGAACAAAGCGGCGGCCGGCCGATGAGCCAGATCTCGATGATGCTGGCGTACACCGTCAACCATTGAGGCCGGGGGCGCGGTCTTCGCCGGCAAGCCGGCGAAGCGGTCTATCAGGCGACCGCAGGCTCGCCTTCACCCGCCAACTTGCGGTTGAGCTGGAACCGCCAGCGCACATACAGCAGCGCCGAGCAGAACACGGCCAGGCTGGCCCCCATTTCCAGCAGGCCGAACACCTGGCGGTTGGGATCAAACGCGGCAATCGCGCCCTTGATGAAGTACAGGTTCACCACAAAGCACATCCACGAATGCCCGCGCGCACTGCCGCTGATCATCCCGGGCGCCAGTAGCAACAGAGGTACCAACTCGATCAGCAGGATCACCCATGGCCGGGCGCCATGCAGGTCGGCAATCAGCAGGTAATAGACGCAGAGCAGCCCGACCAGGGCGAAAAAGCACAGCAGGCTGAGTGCCCGGCTGATGCGGACACGTGGTTCCAGCCACTCGATGGACGGCAACACTTTGGGCTTCTTAGCCACGGTTGTTCTCCAGCGCTTGGGCGGTCTTGGCCAGGCGCAGGCCCAGGGCCCGGCACAGTGCGACTTCATGTTCATTCAAGGCTTGTTTGCCATCGGCCCCGGCGTGGTGGCTGGCGCCGTAGGGCGTGCCGCCGCCACGGGTTTCCAGCAGCGCCGACTCGCTGTAGGGCAGGCCGGTGATCAGCATGCCGTGGTGCAACAAGGGCAGCATCATCGACAACAGGGTGGTTTCCTGGCCGCCGTGCAGGCTGGCGGTCGAGGTGAACACCCCGGCCGGCTTGCCCACCAGGGCGCCGGTCAACCACAGGTTGCTGGTGCCGTCGAGGAAGTACTTGAGCGGGGCGGCCATGTTGCCGAAGCGGGTCGGGCTGCCCAGGGCCAGGCCGGCGCAGTTCTTCAGGTCGTCGAGGCTGGCGTACAACGCGCCTTCGGCGGGAATGTCCGGCGCCACGGCTTCGCATTCGCTGGAGATCGCCGGCACTGTGCGCAGGCGCGCCTCCATGCCGGACTGCTCGATGCCCCGGGCAATCTGCCGGGCCATTTCGTTGGTCGAGCCATTGCGGCTGTAATACAAGACCAGGATGTACGGTGCGCTCACGGCAGGATCTCCAGCACGTTCTCGGGTGGACGGCCAATGATGGCCTTGTCAGCGACTTCGAGAATCGGCCGCTCCATCAGTTTGGGGTGCGCGGCGAGGGCGGCGATCAACTGCGCCTCACTGAGGCTGGCGTCGGCCAGGTCCAGGGTTTTGTATTCCTCTTCGCCGGTGCGCAATAGCTGCCGGGCGCTGATCCCCAGCTTGCCCAGCAGGCTTTGCAGCTGCGTGGCATCGAGCGGGGTTTCCAGGTAGCGGACCACGGTCGGTTCAAGACCGCGGGCTTGCAGCAGTTCCAGCGCACCGCGGGATTTCGAGCAGCGCGGGTTGTGATAAAGCGTCAGATCGGTCATGTGCGGGTCGCATCTTGCGTAAGGTGGCGGGTATTCTACCTGCGCAACGCGCCGTCCTGAACCTTGCGAGGCGATGGGTCGCAGCGAACCCCTATTTTTTGAGTAAGGACCGGTCCATGACACGGCGATTGACAGCGGCAGTGGCACTTTTCGCAACCTTGCTCCTGGGCGGTTGTGGTTACGACTACGGCACCGACCAACTGGGCCAGAAAGTGGCGTCCGAGCGGCTGGACGGCCAGTGGTTCGTGCTCAACTATTGGGCCGAGTGGTGTGCGCCGTGCCGTACCGAAATCCCTGAGCTCAACGCCCTGGCCGAGCAGCTCAAGGGACAGAAGATCGATGTGTTCGGGGTCAACTTCGACAACGTCCAGGGTGAAGAGCTCAAGGCCGCGAGCAACAAGCTGGGGATCGCCTTCACCGTCCTGGCACAGGACCCGGCCGAGCGCTTTGAGTTACCGCGCAGTGAGGCACTGCCGGTGACGTACATCATCGACAACCAGGGCAAGGTGCGTGAGCAGTTGATGGGCGAGCAGACCGCTGCCGAGGTGATCGCCAAGTTGGCGGCGTTGCAGGCGAAGAACTGACGACCGGCGAGTTGGGTGTCAGCCAGCCCTTGTGGGAGCGAGCTGGCTCGCGAGTTGGTTGTGTCAGGCAGCGTGATGTTGACTGACACACCGGTATCGCGAGCTGGCTCGCTCCCACAGGGCCTATGTCTGGCGACGGTTAACCCTCTTCCAGCCACCAGCGCAACGGCTTGCCTTCGGCCGGCCAGAAGCGCACTTGCTCGATCGGCGAGATGTCCCAGCGCTGCACGGTTTCCAGGGCGTTGAGGAAGCGTCGCTCTTGCTCCATCAGCGCCGGTGCGCACAGCTTGCGGGTGCTGCCAACTTTGCCGAAGCTCAGCTTGTCGCCGTCCAGGGTGTAGGGCGCGAACCAGTGGTTGCAGCCGCCCGTGCCGTAGGCGCGACCGTCTTCACCGAGGGTGATGGTCAGGTGGCTGCTGTCGATCAGCGGACGTTCGCCAATCCACTCCAGGATGTAGCTGCGGTCTTGCTGCAGCTTCATCGGTTCGGCGGCACATCCCAGCAAGCCCACGCCTGCCAGACCGGCCAGAACGAGCTGTTTCATCACGCGGGCTCCTGGCACTTCGGGCACAGGTGTTTCTCGCCGGCGGTGGTCCAGCCCAGTTCGGCGATGCGCGCCGTGGCGGCAGGCTTTTGGGCCTTGTTGCCCAGCTTGGCGTCTACTGCGAACTCGAACTTAAGCTCCTTGGCGCAGCTGTCGCAGTTCACCTGCCAGCTGTGGATCGCCAGCTCGCCGAACACCGGGCCGTTGGCCATCGCGACCCACTGGCCCATGGGCTGGAGCAGGTGGCGAACGTTCTCGACGGTCAGGCGCATGGACAAGTCCTTGCTGCCCTTGAGCGTGACCAGCAACACATCACCGGCGCGAATCGAGCCACCGTTGCCGGTGACTTGATAGCGGCCCGGCGTCAGTGCGCGGCATTCGGTGAGGGTGTGCTGCGGGTTCATCAGCGTGTAGCGGAAATCGTGTTCGACCATGGGTCCTCCAAATATGGCCGGTATGCTAGCACGCGCAACTACCGCCCATGGCCCACGGATGCGACCTTCGATCAGTCTGCGTCAGCCTTCTACCCGGTTTTGTGGGGTGCCGGCGGCCCAGGCGGCAATGTTCTGCAAGGTGGTGCCGGCAATCGCGGCCAGGGCTTCGCGGGTCAGGAAGGCTTGGTGGGCGGTGATGATGACGTTGGGGAAGGTCAGCAACCGCGCCAGCACATCGTCCTGCAGCGGCAGGTCGGAGCGGTCCTCAAAGAACAACTGCGCCTCTTCTTCGTAGACATCCAGCCCCAGGTAGCCCAATTGGCCGTCCTTGAGTGCCTCGATCAGCGCCGGGGTGTCCACCAGGCCGCCGCGTCCGGTGTTGATCAGCATCGCGCCCGGTTGCAGGTGGGCCAGCGACTGAGCGTTGATCAAGTGCTTGCTGTCTTCGGTCAACGGGCAGTGCAGGCTGATGATGTGCGCCTCGGCCAACAGCTGCGGCAGCGGCAGGTAGCGGGCGCCGAGTGCCAGGACTTCAGGGTTGGGGTACGGGTCGTAGGCCAGCAACTGGCAACCGAACCCGGCCATGATCTTGGCGAATGTGGCGCCGATCTGTCCGGTGCCGACCACCCCGACGGTCTTGCCGTAGAGGTCGAAGCCGGTGAGGCCGTGGAGCGTGAAATCACCTTCGCGGGTGCGATTGTAGGCGCGGTTCAGGCGTCGGTTGAGCGCCAGGATCAGCGCCACCGCGTGTTCGGCCACGGCGTGGGGCGAGTAGGCTGGGACGCGTACGATGTCCAGCCCCAGGCGTTTGGCCGCGGCCAGGTCGACGTGGTTGTAGCCGGCCGAGCGCAGGGCGATCAGCCGCGTGCCGCCGGCGGCCAGGTGTTCCAGCACCGGCGCGCTGAGGTCGTCATTGATAAACGGGCAAACCACCTCGAAGTGCTCGGCCAGGGCCGCGGTGTCCAGGCTCAGGCGTGCCGATTGAAAGTGCAGCTCGACGTCGCCGGGCAGGTTCGCGGCCAGGAAGCTGTCGCGGTCGTAGGCCTGGCTGCTGAAGAGAATCGTACGCATGCTGTCCATCCTTGTGCTTGAGTGCGTGGGTTCAGGCGCTGATCCGTGCCTGGGTGGCCAGGCGATTGATGGCCCGGTCCAGTTCCTCCAGTGCCACTTGGGCGCGGGGGTCTTGCTGTTTGAGCAGGGTTTCACTGCGCTGGCAGGCCGCGCGCAGTTGCGGTACGCCGCAGTAGCGCGTCGCCCCATGCAGGCGGTGGACGCGTTCGATCAGGGCGTTGCTGTCGTGGCTTTCCCGGGCGACACGAATGGCCTCGCGATCCGCTTCCAGGGACGCCAGCAGCATTGCCAGCATGTCGGCCGCCAGATCAGCCTTGCCGGCCGCCAGGCGCAGGCCTTCGTCCGGGTCGAGTACGAGCAGGTCGCTGGTGCTGCCATAGTGCTCGGTGCGCTCTGGCGCTTGGTTGCGCAGGGCCAGCCCGGTCCACTTCAAGACCACCTGCGCCAATTGGCGTTCGCTGATGGGTTTGGTCAGGTAGTCGTCCATGCCACTTTGCAGCAGGGCGCGCTTTTCGTTGGCCATGGCGTGCGCCGTGAGGGCGACGATGGGCAGCGGCGTGCAAGGCCGTTCGCTTTCCCACTGGCGAATCGCTTCGGTACTCTGGCGTCCATCCATGCCGGGCATCTGCACGTCCATCAGCACCAGGTCGAACGCCTCTTGCTGCACCGCCTTGATCGCGGCGTAGCCGCTTTCGACCGCCAGCACCTGGGCGCCCATGTCTTCGAGCAGGGTTTGGACCAGAAGCAGGTTGGCCGGGTTGTCATCCACGCACAGCACTTTAGGCGCACGGCTGGAAAGCGGCTCGCCGGGTTCGTGGCGCACCTGGCGCGGGTTGACCAGGTCCGACAGGGCCCGGCGCAACTTGCGGGTGCAGGCCGGCTTGGCCTGCAACTGGCTGTGGGGGTTGGGCACGGACAGGTGAAACAGGGTCTGCTCGGTGGTCGGGCACAGCACCAGGACTTTGCAGCCCAGGTGTTCCAGGTCCCAGATATGTTGATTGAGCCGTTCGGGTGGCATGTCCTTGGAGGTGATGCCCAATACCGCCAGGTCGATGGCGTGTTCGGTCTGGTGGGTCCCGGTGACGCCGTTGGCCAGGCTTTCCAGGGTGTTGAACGCAGTGACCTCCAGGCCGCAGTCTTCCAACTGGTGCTGCAAGGCCTGGCGCGCCAGCTCGTGGTTCTCCAGCACCGCAATGCGTCGGCCCAGCAGGGGCGGGGCCGGCAGGTCCTCAGCGTCGTCGCGGGTCTTGGGCAGGTTCAGGCTGATCCAGAACTCCGAGCCTTCGCCCGGTGTGCTGTCGACCCCGATTTCACCGCCCATCTGTTCGATCAGGCGCTTGGAGATCACCAGCCCCAAGCCCGTGCCCCCGGGTTGCCGCGACAAGGAGTTGTCGGCCTGGCTGAAAGCCTGGAACAGCGCCCGCACATCCTGATTCGACAGGCCGATCCCGGTGTCCTGGATGCTGATGCGCAGTTGCACGCTGTCTTCGTGCTCGTCTTCGAGCATGGCGCGGGCGACGATGGTGCCTTCGCGGGTGAACTTGATCGCGTTGCTCACCAGGTTGGTGAGAATCTGCTTGAGCCGCAGCGGATCCCCCACCAGCGACAGTGGGGTGTCGCGGTACACCAGGCTGACCAGCTCAAGCTGTTTGAGGTGGGCGGCCGGGGCGAGGATGGTCAGGGTGTCCTGGAGCAGGTCGCGCAGGTTGAATGGAATGCTGTCGAGCACCAGCTTGCCAGCCTCGATCTTCGAGAAGTCGAGGATCTCGTTGATGATCCCCAGCAGGCTGTCGGCGGATTTTTCGATGGTGCCCAGGTAGTCGAGCTGGCGCGGGGTCAGCTCACTTTTTTGCAGCAGGTGGGTGAAACCGAGGATGCCATTGAGCGGCGTGCGGATCTCGTGGCTCATGTTGGCCAGGAACTCGGACTTGATCCGGCTGGCCTCCAGGGCCTCCTTGCGCGCCAGGTCCAGCTCGATGTTCTGGATCTCGATGGTCTCCAGGTTCTGGCGCACGTCTTCGGTGGCCTGGTCGACACTGTGCTGCAATTCTTCCTGGGCATTTTGCAGGGTGCTGGCCATGCGGTTGATGCCCGAGGCCAGTTCATCCAACTCCTGGCTGCCGAGGGGCGGCAGGCGGGTTTCCAGGTGGCCGTCCTTGAGTTGGGCCACGGCCTGCTTGATCTGGTTGAGCGGTGTATTAATCGTGCGCCCCATGCGCAGGGCCAGCGCCGCAGCGCCGGCCAGGCCTGTGGCGATGAGCAGCAAGCTGGCGAACAGGCTGCGATAACCGCGCAGCAGCATGCCGTTGTGGGACAGCTCCAGCTCGACCCAGCCGAGCAGCAGGTCCGCTTCCCCCGGAATCACGTCACCGGCCAGGTTGCGATGCTTGCCAAACACCGGCAGCAGGTAGCGCGTGGCGTCATTGCCGGTACGTTGCAGCAACTGCGAGCCGTCGCCGACCGGGGGTTGATTGAGCATCAGGGGACCGGCATGGGCCAGTTGGCTGCGGTCCGGCGCCAGGAACGTCACGGCGCGCACGTCTGGCTGTTCCAGCGATTGCGTGGCAATGCGCTCCAGCAGTTCGTCATTGCGCTGGCCCATGGCCGGGGCGACCAGTGGCGCCAGTTGCTCGGCGATCATTTCGCCGCGCTGCAAGAGTTGGGTGTGCAGGTCCGATTGCTGCATCCAGGTGAAATAACCACCCAGCACCAGGGCCATCAGGCTGGTCGGCAGCAAGGTCAGCAACAAGACGCGACCTTTGATCCCCAGTTTCTTGAGCACGCCACTCTCCTGTTTTCAAGCCGTTCATCGATGAGCCACGCGTGCATCCGGCACGCAATCTTCGCGCAGTGTAGCGAGTTGCGGGCGGGCAATCTCGGCAAATTGTCCGGGGAGGGGTAAGGGACGCACTGCCTTTTTCAGGTGCAAGTGCGGGCGTGGGTTGCTCATGGCAAGGCAATCTTGAATAATCGGTGATTGAGAATTACTTGCAGAAGCTAATGACTCCCGTATCTATCACGGCCCCGCGCATACTGGTCATTGAAGACGATCTCGTTCTCGGTGCTTACGTGCACGAGCACCTGGGGCGTTGCGGCTTTCAGGTCACCTGGTGCCAGAACGGCAAGGACGGCCTGGCGATGGCGCGTGCGCAGGCCTTCGATGTGGTGTTGATGGATATCCTGCTGCCGGGGATGGATGGCTTGTCGGTCTTGACCGACCTGCGCACCCGTGACTCCACGCCGGTGCTGCTGATGTCGGCCCTGGGCGCGGAAGCGGATCGCATCAGCGGTTTTCGCCTGGGCGCCGACGACTATCTGCCCAAGCCCTTCAGCATGGCCGAGCTGCGGGTGCGCATCGAGGCCATCCTGCGGCGGGTGGCCCTGGACCGTCGCCACGTCGCGCCACCGGCCGAGCGCGAAGCCCACAGCCTGCGCTTCGACGATGAGCTGTGTGACGTGCACTTCGGCACGCAGTGGGCGGGCCTGACCCGCAGTGAATACCGGCTGCTGGAAACCCTGAGTCGCAATGGCGACGAAGTCCTGAGCAAGGCCTTCCTTTATCAGCATGTGCTGCAACGCGGTTACGCGCCCCATGACCGTAGCCTGGACATGCACATCAGCCAGATCCGCCGCAAACTCAAGGCCATCGGCTACAGCGAGCGGGAAGTGCGGACCGTCTGGGGCAAGGGTTATGTGTTGAGCGCCCTAGATGAAATGGTCTGATCTGCCCGGCAAGCATTCGCTGTTCTGGAAGCTGGCCCTTCTGCTCGTCGCCTTCTGTCTATTGATGATCTGGTTGAGCTGGTCCTGGGGCCGGTACATGGAGAAGCAAAACCAGTACCTGTCGGATGACGCCCGGACCACCCTGACCCGCTATGCCGGTGAAGCCGAGCAGGCCTGGCGCCAGGCCGGTGTCGCGGGCCTGGATAGTTGGTTGCAGGGCATGCGCCAGCGCGAAGCCGGTTGGGTTGGGGTGATTGGGAGCGATCTACAGTCCTTGAGCAGCCAGCAACTGACGGACCAGGAAGTTCAGCACCTGACCTACTTGCGCGGCCTGGAGTGGCCCATCCACAGCAACAGCCTGCCGTGGCTGCGCGTGCCGTTCCCCGACACCTCGTCCGTTGGCAGCCTGGTGATCGAACTGCCTCGGCGTTTTATGCCAGGGCACTATCAACTGTTCTGGCGCGTTATCACCAATGGCCTGATTCCCGGGCTGTTCACCTTGCTGCTGTGCGTCGGACTGTATCGACTGCTGGTCGTGCCGCTCAATAGCCTGCGTGAGCAGGCGAACGCCTGGCGCGCCGATCAGTTGGGCGTGCGCCTGTCGAGCCAGACCACCAACCGAATGGATGAGCTGGGTGAACTGGGGCGGGCCTTCGATCAAATGTCCGAGCGCCTGCAAAGTACCGTGGCCCTGCAGCAGCAGTTGCTGCGCGACTTGTCCCACGAACTGCGCACGCCCTTGAGCCGCCTGCGGGTGGCCAGTGACAGTGAGGAGGATCTGGCGCGACTGCGCGAGCGTATCGGTCGTGAAGTCGACGGCATGCAGCGCCTGGTCGACGACACCCTGCAACTGGCCTGGCTGGAGACCGAGCGCACGCCGTTGCCGGATGAAGCCATCCAGGTCCAGGCGCTGTGGGAGATGCTCACCGAGAACGCCTGCTACGAAAGCGGCTGGCCCGCCGAGCAACTGAGTTGCACGGTGGACGCCGCATGCTGGGTCAGCGGCAACCTGAACACCCTGGCCCAGGCCCTGGAAAACATCCTGCGCAACGCTATCCGTCATTCGCCGGCAGACGGCAGGGTGCGCCTCGATGCCCGGCGCGATGGCGAGTATTGGCATCTGTGGCTGGAGGACCAGGGCGGCGGGGTGGCGCAGGAGGATCTGCAGCGAATCTTCGACCCGTTCATCCGACTCGACGGCTCACGCCCGGGGAACGGCGGGTTTGGCCTGGGCTTGAGCATCGCGCGCAATGCGGTGCAGCGTCAGGGCGGAAGGCTTTGGGCCGAGAACGCCGGGCAGGGCTTGCGGTTGAATATGCGGTTGTTGGCTTATAAATGATGAGTAACGTTTGATCGCGTAGGAAGAGCCTTACATTGAGATGATTTGTAATGTATTGCCAAGTTTGATCAGCGCATCGGTACTCAAGGTTTTGCATTGAAGGGCGATATTTAACGTATTCATCAAGACTGCGGAGGACGGCGAGTGAATATTAAAATGCCTGCTTTGCCCATGACCGCGGATGCGTACGTTATCAAGAATCCCTACGAAACTAAGAATGCGTTCACAAAGACAGATATTGATTCAGCGGCAGCGCCATTGAGGTTGGTCGATGCGGTGTCGGCTGATGAGTTCAAGAGGTTGTTGCGAGGCTATGACTTTACATTCATTAGTACCAATGAGTTGAAGGCGATTGCTTCGCTGCTTCAAGAAAGAGAGTTGGCCGATGTCTATGTAATGGATTTCTTGATGCTGGGTAATATGGCGTTTGATAAATATGGTCGTCAGGCGCAAATGGATGTGAAGTTTAATGCGGTGGCCATGTTTAGCCAGATGCTTGATGAGCGGATGGTTTGTAGGAAGAAGTGGGTTGAAAATACCTCGTTAGAATCATTTGATCAAATTACCCAAGGGTTGGTGAAGGTTAACCATCTCATGGGTGCTCTGTCCTATTTTGTTGGCTCGGATCAAAGCAATCTGTCCATTAGCTACAGTGTCTAGGTCTGACGATGTTCGCAGTTTTGGGTTGCGAACACCGAAAGGTGTACCGTTATAGACTGTAGCGTGCAGCTCCGGAGTAACCGATGAGTGCGTTTAGGCTATTAACAAGGCGAACTCGGTATGTTCCAAATTGATCCACTATGGAAACGCTTCTGTGACTGCCTCCACTGATGGGTTGCCAAGTTGAGCCCTCTAGTTTGTCAATGAATAATTGCGGTGGGAAGCCGGATCCAGAGGGCGCGATGGTGGCGGTGATGCGTGCGTTTTGGCAACCGCTTGTACTGGATATTGTAAAGGGGCCATGCGCAATGATTTCCGAGTTGGCACTTATGTTGCCGCTATAGTTGTTTTTGATGTTCGTGCATGCCGCATAAGACTCGTTGGTCATACAGAACAAGCAGGCGAAAGTAAGGGTAAGTAATCTCTTCATGATTTCTCTCGAATGAATAATGTTTGATTTTAAAGTTTGTATGGGTGGCCGGGGAGTGGCGAGCCTTGAAGGCGAGGCCTGTTTTGTTTGGCTATCCATTTGTAAAGACTATCTGCCTGCGTAGTTGTGAACCAGTTCATGCCAGGGGTTACGGTTTGCGGGAAACTTCCGGTAAAGAACTTGATTGTTCTTACGGACAAAAGATATTTCCAGGTATGACTTTTCTGAGGCCTCGACTTTTCGGCGGGTTGGGCCATTCCACGCAGAGGGCGTTCATCACGGGCAAATCCGCTCTTATTCCTATAAGCCATAAGCCCCGCACTTTGCGTGATATGGCCTGCGCACGTTTGCCGGTATGATGGGCGCCCCCGCAGTCTGGATTGCGAATACGCCATGACCTTGCAGTACCCAACCATCGCCGATTGCGTCGGCAACACCCCGCTGGTCCGTCTACAGCGCCTGCCCGGCGCGACCAGCAATACCTTGTTGCTCAAGCTCGAGGGCAATAACCCGGCGGGTTCGGTCAAGGACCGTCCGGCACTGTCGATGATCACCCGCGCCGAGTTGCGTGGGCAGATCCAGGCCGGCGACACCCTGATCGAGGCCACCTCGGGTAACACCGGCATTGCCCTGGCCATGGCTGCGGCGATCAAGGGTTACAAGATGATCCTGATCATGCCCGACAACTCCAGCGCCGAGCGCAAGGCGGCGATGACGGCGTACGGTGCCGAGTTGATCCTGGTCAGCCAGGAAGAGGGCATGGAAGGCGCTCGCGACCTGGCCCAGCGCATGGAAGCCGAAGGCCGCGGCAAGGTGCTCGACCAGTTCGCCAATGGTGACAACCCCGAGGCGCACTACACCAGCACCGGCCCGGAGATCTGGCGCCAGACCCAGGGCGGCATCACCCATTTCGTCAGCTCCATGGGCACCACCGGCACCATCATGGGCGTTTCGCGCTACCTCAAGGAGCAGAACCCCGGCGTGCAGATCATCGGCCTGCAACCGATGGAAGGCTCGGCCATCCCCGGTATCCGCCGCTGGCCCCAGGAGTATCTGCCGAAGATCTATCAAGCCGATCGGGTTGACCGCATCGTCGACATGGCCCAGCGCGAAGCCGAAGACGTGACCCGTCGCCTGGCCCGTGAAGAAGGCATCTTCTGCGGCGTGTCCTCGGGCGGTGCCGTGGCGGCGATGTTGCGCCTGTCCAGGGAAGTTGAAAACGCGGTGATCGTCGCCATTATTTGCGACCGAGGCGACCGTTACCTGTCGACCGGCATTTTCGACGTGTCCAACTGATGGCCAAGCAACCGAGAGGCCTGCGTTTCCAGCCCACGGGGGGCAGCAAGGCTCCCCAAGTCCCGACCGGCAAAAAGCAACGCCTGACCATTGAGCGTTTGGCGAACGACGGTCGCGGTATCGCGTTTTTCGAAGGGCGTACCTGGTTCGTGATTGGCGCATTGGCCGGTGAGGAGATCGAGGCCCGCGTCCTCGGTGCCCACGGTAAAGTCGTCGAGGCGCGTACCGAGCGGGTGTTCGTCGCCAATGAACTCAGGCGACCTGCGCCGTGTGCCCATGCCGGGCGCTGTGGGGGTTGTAGCGTGCAGCATCTGCCCCACGACGAGCAGCTTGCCCTGAAACAGCGCATGCTCGCCGAGCAACTGTCACGAGTGGCGGGCGTCGAACCGCAGGCCTGGGCAGCGCCGCTCAGTGGTCCGGAGTTCGCCTATCGCCGGCGCGCCAGGATCGCGGTGCGGTGGGACCTCAAGACCAAGACGCTGGAGGTCGGCTTTCGCGCCGCGGGTAGCCAGGACATCGTAGGGATCAAGGATTGCCCGGTACTGGTACAACCCTTGCAGCCGATCATGAGCCGCTTGCCGGAGATGCTCAAACGCTTGAGCAAACCCCAGGCGCTGGGGCATGTGGAGTTGTTTGCCGGTTCGTCCCTGGCGGTGTTGCTGCGGCACATGGCGCCGCTGTCGGACGCCGACCTGACGATCCTCAAGGCGTTTTGTGCGCTCCATGAGGCCCAGCTGTGGTTGCACGGTGAAGGTGACCCGCAACCGGTGGATTGCAGCCAGGCACTGGGCTATCGCCTTGAGCAATGGGGCCTGGAACTGGCGTATCGCCCGGGTGACTTTGTGCAGGTCAATGCCGGGGTCAACGAGGCGATGGTGGCCCAGGCCCTGGAGTGGCTCAAGCCCGCGGCCGATGAGCGCGTCCTGGATCTGTTCTGTGGCCTGGGCAACTTTGCCTTGCCGTTGGCCCAACAGGTTCGCGAAGTGGTGGCGGTAGAAGGCGTGCAGGCCATGGTCGAGCGCGCCAGCGCCAATGCGGCTAGCAACAATCTGTATAACGCGAGATTTTTTCAGGCCGATTTGACCCAGCCGCTGATGGATGCCGAATGGGCCCGCGAGGGCTTTTCTGCGGTACTCTTGGACCCACCGCGCGACGGTGCCTACGAGGTGGTGCGCACCCTGGCATCCCTGGGTGCCAAGCGCGTGGTCTACGTGTCGTGCAACCCGGCAACACTGGCGCGCGACACGGTCGAATTGATCAAGCAGGGCTACCGGTTAAAACGTGCCGGGATCCTCGATATGTTTCCTCAGACGGCACATGTCGAGGCCATGGCGTTATTTGAAGCGAGCTAGGATGCTCGTCTGGTCCGGCTGGCGCGTTCAGGCATCAGCCTTGCCAGCCCAGCAGCGTGCCTGGACAGCGAAGGTCAGCGATTTGACGCATTGAAGCTGCGTCGTAGGGAAGGTAAGCAAGATGGTACAGGTGAGAGCACACCAGCCGATCAACACCGACGGCAGTATCAATCTCGAGGCTTGGCTCGATCATGCGGTCAGTGTCGATACGGCACTGGATCGCGAAGCCTTGAAGGAAGCCTGCGAGTTCGCTCGCCAGGCGGAACAGCAAGACAATGCGGCGAAGAATCTCTGGTCTGAAGGGACGTCGAGTTTCAGTACGGGCCTTGAGATCGCGGAGATCCTCGCCGACCTCAAGCTCGATCAGGACTCCCTGGTCGCGGCGATCCTCTACCGTGGCGTGCGCGAAGGCCAGATCCAACTGCCGGCGGTCAGCCAGCGGTTCGGCCCGGTGGTCGCCAAGCTGATCGACGGTGTGCTGCGCATGGCCGCCATCAGCGCCAGCCTCAGCCCGCGCCAGTCGATGGTACTGGGCACCCAGGGCCAGGTTGAAAACCTGCGCAAGATGCTGGTGGCCATGGTCGACGACGTACGCGTTGCGTTGATCAAGCTGGCCGAGCGCACCTGCGCGATTCGTGCGGTGAAAACCGCCGATGACGAAAAGCGCAACCGGGTTGCCCGGGAAGTCTTCGACATCTATGCGCCGCTGGCACACCGGCTCGGCATCGGCCACATCAAGTGGGAGTTGGAGGACTTGTCCTTCCGCTACCTGGAGCCTGACCAGTACAAGCAGATTGCCAAGTTGCTGCATGAGCGACGCCTTGATCGCGAGCGCTTCATCAGCGATGTGATGGGCCAGTTGCAGACTGAGCTGCAGGCCACCGGTGTCGACGCCGACATTAGCGGCCGGGCCAAGCACATCTATTCGATCTGGCGCAAAATGCAGCGCAAAGGCCTGGCGTTCAGCCAGATCTACGACGTGCGTGCCTTGCGCGTGCTCGTCCCGGAAATGCGCGATTGCTATACCGCGCTGGGCATTGTCCACACGTTGTGGCGGCACATTCCCAAGGAGTTCGACGACTACATCGCCAACCCCAAGGAGAACGGCTACCGCTCGTTGCACACGGCAGTGATCGGCCCTGAAGGCAAGGTGTTGGAAGTGCAGATCCGCACCCACGCCATGCACGAAGAGGCCGAGCTGGGGGTGTGTGCGCACTGGAAGTACAAGGGGACCGACGTCAAGTCGGGGTCCAATCACTACGAAGAAAAAATCTCCTGGCTGCGTCAGGTGCTCGAATGGCACGAGGAGCTGGGGGATATCGGTGGGCTGGCTGATCAACTGCGGGTCGATATCGAGCCGGACCGGGTGTACATCTTCACCCCGGACGGGCACGCCATCGACTTGCCCAAAGGCTCGACGCCGCTGGACTTCGCCTACCGCGTGCACACCGAAATCGGTCACAACTGCCGTGGCGCGAAGATCAATGGGCGCATCGTGCCGCTCAACTACAGCCTGCAAACCGGTGAACAGGTCGAGATCATCACCAGCAAGCACGGCACGCCAAGCCGTGACTGGTTGAACCCGAACCTGGGTTACATCACCACATCGCGGGCGCGGGCGAAAATCGTCCATTGGTTCAAGCTGCAGGCCCGTGACCAGAACGTCGCGGCCGGTAAAACGCTGCTCGAGCGAGAACTCAATCGCCTTGGCCTGCCACAGGTGGATTTCGACAAGCTGGCCGAAAAGGCCAACATGAAAACCGCCGAGGACATGTACGCCGCCTTGGGTGCCGGGGACTTGCGCCTGGCGCAACTGGTCAACCTGGCACAGCAACTGGTCGAGCCGGAGCGCGGTCACGAGCAACTGGAACTGATTCCGCGCAAGGCCACCGGCTACAAGCCTGGCAAGCGTGGTGACATCCAGATCCAGGGCGTTGGCAACCTGATGACCCAGATGGCCGGTTGCTGCCAGCCGT
Organism: Pseudomonas sp. ok272; assembly: GCF_900109995.1. Classification (GTDB taxonomy): domain Bacteria; phylum Pseudomonadota; class Gammaproteobacteria; order Pseudomonadales; family Pseudomonadaceae; genus Aquipseudomonas. The sequence continues at coordinate 87,619 of NZ_FOCB01000015.1, forward strand.
TGCCGGGCGACGCTATTGTCGGCTACATCACTCAGGGGCGTGGCGTGAGCATCCACCGCCAGGATTGTGCCTCGGTGCTGCAACTGGGCGGGCGCGAACCGGAGCGGATCATCCAGGTCAGTTGGGGCCCGGTGCCGGTACTCACCTACCCGGTGGATATCGTCATTCGTGCCTACGACCGGTCCGGCCTGCTGCGGGATGTGTCGCAGGTGTTGCTGAACGAGCGGATCAACGTACTGGCGGTCAATACCCGCTCGAACAAAGAGGACAACACCGCGTTGATGTCCCTGACCATCGAGATTCCGGGGTTGGACGCCTTGGGGCGGCTGCTGGGGCGTATTTCCCAGTTGCCGAACATCATTGAAACCCGGCGCAACCGTACCCCATGAAACCGACCTATAGCCTTGATGACTTGCTGCATTTGATGAATCGCCTGCGGGACCGGCAGTACGGCTGCCCGTGGGACATCAAGCAAACCTATGCGAGCCTGGTTGCGCATACCCTCGAAGAAGCCTACGAAGTCGCCGATGCCATCGAGCGTGGCGACCTCGATCATCTGCAGGGTGAGTTGGGCGACCTGCTGTTCCAGGTGGTGTATTACAGCCAGTTGGCGCGCGAAGAGGGGCGTTTCGAGTTTGCGGGTGTGGTCGACAGCATCACCCGCAAACTGATTCGTCGTCATCCCCATGTATTCCCCACCGGTGATCTGTACGCACCGCTGGATATCCCACGCCTGAGTGAAGAGCAGGTCAAGCAGCGCTGGGAAGAGATCAAGGCCCAGGAGCGCGCCGAGAAGTCCCAGGTGCCCGAGCAGTTGTCGCTGCTGGACGACGTGCCGACTGCGCTGCCAGCACTCGCGCGTGCGGCCAAGTTGCAAAAGCGTGCGGGGCAAGTTGGTTTTGATTGGCCGGATGCCCTGCCGGTAGTGGACAAGGTGCGTGAAGAGCTGGATGAAGTGCTGGAGGCCATGTCGGAAAACGACCCAGCGGCGGTAGCCGATGAGATTGGCGACCTGTTGTTTTCGGTGGTCAACCTGGCGCGACATCTGCAGGTCGATCCAGAAACCGCGTTGCGCGGTGCCAGCACTAAGTTTGAGCGACGTTTCCGATTTATCGAGCAGGCATTGCGCGACACCCATCGTCCCATGGAAGATTGCACCCTCGAAGAGTTGGACGCCTTGTGGGGCGAAGCCAAACGTCAGGAAAAGAATTTGCCCAGCTGCGGTTGAGCAGTTGCCTAAGTGAGTAAGCACATGAGCATTTCCCTTCGCGACCAGTTGCTCAAAGCAGGACTGGTCAATCAAAAGCAGGCTAAACAGGTCGGCAAGGACAAGCAGAAACAACAGCGCCTGGTCCACAAAGGCCAGGCTGAAGCCGATGACACCCAGCAGCGACTGGCCCAGGAAGCGCAGGCTGAGAAGGTCAAGCGCGATCAGGAACTGAACCGCCTGCAGCAGGAAAAGGCCGAGGCCAAGGCGCGCACAGCCCAGGTCAAGCAGTTGATCGAAACCTCGCGCTTGCCCAAGCTGACCACCGAGGACTACTACAACTTCGTCGATGACAAGAAGGTCAAGCGCCTGTCGGTCAACACGTTGATGCGCAACAAGCTGAGCAACGGCTCCCTGGCGATCGTCCATCACGGCGGTGGCTATGAGGTGATTCCTCGTGAGGCGGCGCTGAAGATCCAGGAACGGGCCCCCGAGCGCATCGTTCAGCTCAATATCCTGACGGAGAGCCAGGTGCCGGATGAAGATGATCCGTACGCTGCTTATCAAATCCCGGACGATCTGATGTGGTAGTCAACGTGTTGTCCTAGTGTCCTGTCTTGGAAACACGTTACCTTTTTGACGAGCATCTGTTGCTGCCAGGCAAGGCGCCGCGACGAGTCATAGCAGGGCTATGACGAGGAGTGGCAACGCAGCATGGCGGCGACAGGTGCCGTCAAAAGGGAACAGCTTATTTCCGAGACAGGACACTAGTGACTTACATGTTTTCTAGTGATTTTCGTGATTAATCTATTGAACCCGAAAGAACGTATCGATACGCTCTTTCGGGTTTTCTTTTGCCTGAAACTAAAACACGTCTTCTGATGTTTGGCCTGCACACGTTTCGCGTGCGCGTCGTGCTGTGTTTTGTCGGAGAGAACGTATTGGATAACTAATCGATAAGGATATCGCTCATGTTGGTAAGTACAGCGTCGTTGCGTCAACCTACGTTCAAAGTGCCGAATCATCGGCGGCGGGCGCTTGAACAGTCAGTGGTTGATTATGTAAAGAGTGAATGTGAAGTGCGTGCTGAATATGTACGCCGAAAGATAATGATCGCGGCAAAAGCCGCTCGCGAGGATCATGACGGTAGCGACTGCCTGTTTTTTACCTTGCCGGAGTTCTTTTGGAATGTTCCCTGGCGCGAAGTCGTCACTGAAGATGAACTGCATCAGTTGAACGCGGCCTATCTGGAATACGTGCCGACGTACGTGATGGGCTTGGTGAAGGACCTCCCGTTCGAGCGTTACGGCAAGATCGTGTTGTTGGCGGGGAGTTGCGCGACCCTGATCAAGGTCGGGGAGGGTGACGCCAGCTATTATGATGTGATCAATTATTTGCTGGCGATTACCAATAAGGAATACGAAAATGATGTCCCGCTTATGTCCATGTGGCCAAAGCGCAATGTGTCAGGCATCGATTTCGGCAAACATGTAGGGTTCGAGGAGGGGTATTGGTTTTTTAATCTCTCTGAAGGGCTCACGGTAAAAGTAAAGAAGTTGAGTAATGTCCGAGCAGAGCATAGTTACTTTGGTGGCTACGAAGCGTTGTTTGTGAATAGCCTCGTGATGGGGTGCCCGTTTGGTATTAACTTGTGCCTCGACTATGCGGTGCTGGAGGAGGGTGAGCGAGATCAGGAGATTGAACTTTCCGGTGTGAAAGTCGATTTTTTAATTGCCTGTGGCATGGACGTTGATTACGGCAAGCTCCATCCGTCTTCGGTCCAATACATTGTCAGGAACGACGGTATGGGCGAGGGTGAGTGCGAAGTAGTGAAACTTGAGGCGGGCAGGATTGTGGGGGTTGTGCCCTCCGTTGTTATTGACGACAACCTCTATTTAACGCCCCTCAACATCGACTAGTGCTGGAGTATCAGATCCAGCCTGCCCGTGGAAGGAAAGGCAGGCTGGATCTTTGACGCAATCCTGTTTCAGTGATGGACAGGCTCACGCTGGTGTTCCTGGGACTCCAACTCGGCCTTATAGCGATGGGCATCGATCTCGGAGTGGAACATGCCGACCAGCAAGTCTTGTTGATGCACATCCCAGATCCGGATACCGGCGGCTACGCCTTCGTGGGACATGTGTGAATCGTCGCGTTCAGTTACTTTTACAGTCATCTGCTAGCTCCAATCTCAATTGATCTGCAGCAAAGCGTGTGCAGGCCTTTGTTATATGTTTTGGTAGCTTGCTAAGTAAATACACTGGATCGGTAATGGTTTGTTGCAGGAACTGATAAAGTCGTCCAGCCCCCGCGGGCCGCGGCATTCGGTCGCAGGGCGGTTGGTTTCATGAAAGAAGCTTCATGTGTTCGATGGTCACGGGGCTGTTCGACAGGCGAAAAAAAGCCCCGCTTTCGCGAGGCTTTTTAGGCTGATCCGGCTTACTGGCCCTTGATCGGCTTACCTTCGACAGTGCCGTCCTGGAGCATGATGTTGTACTCCTTGCCGTCGGTTTCGACTTGGCGCAGGGCGACCAGAACATGGCCCCAATCCTTGGCGAACCACATCTCAGTGATGCGCTTGCTGCCGCTTTCGGCAGGTGGGCGCACGCGCTCGACCTTGATGGCGTCGATGCTGCCGACCTTGGTGTTGACCTTCTCTGGCCCCAGGACGCGGAAATCGTAGGTGTCGGTGTCTTCACCTTCGACCACCTGGTAGCTCATGCTTTTCTTGCCGGCTGCGACATCGCGTTGCAAGGCCAGTTGGTAGGTGGACTTGTCCAGCATGCCGGTATTGAGCGGCACCTTGACCGCGTCGCCGCGATCTGTACCGGTGACCATCTTGGTGGTCCAGTCGAAGTCCAGGTTGATCTTCTTGGCTTTGCCCAGGCCACCACGTTCGAAGTGATAGGACTGGGGCAGCAAGGTGTCCTTGTCCAGCTTCAGGGTGCTTTCTTCCGTCAGGCTCGCAATCATCATCGATGCCTTGAAGCTGAGCTTCCAGTCACCGTTGCTGGTTTTTTCAAGGCTGCGTGCCGCGGTGCCGCTCATGGGAAGTTGCTTCCAGTCGGCGGTGTAGCTGGCGGAGAACGGTTGAAGATCGGCTGCCTGTGCAAATGGCAGGGCAAACAAGGCACAAGCGAGGAGCAGGATGCGACGCATAAAATCTCCTAGTTACGAATCAAGTGACCACAGGCCGCAAGTAATTGACCGTCCAGTAAAGCACCTTCTTCGCCAAGGCTCAGTCGACCTTCGGCGAACCAGCGCACAGCCATTGGGTAAATCAGGTGTTCGCGCACGTGTACTCGCTGCGCCAGGCTGTGTGGCGTGTCATGCAACTCTACCGGTATTACTGCCTGTACGACCAGTGGTCCGCCATCGAGTTCCTCGGTGACGAAGTGCACGCTGCAGCCATGGTCCGTATCGCCGGCCTCCAGCGCTCGCTGGTGGGTGTGTAACCCTTTGTATTTGGGCAGCAACGAGGGATGGATATTGAGCAGGCGGCCCTGGTAATGACGAACGAAGTCGGCGCTGAGAATGCGCATGAACCCGGCCAGTACCACCAGCTTGGGTTCAAACACATCGATCAGTTCGATCAAGGCTGCATCGAAGGCCTCGCGACCTTCGAATGCCTTGTGATCCAGGGAGCGGGTGTCGATACCCGCGTCCCTGGCGCGCTGGAGGCCGTAGGCCTCGGCGCGATTGGAGATCACTGCGCGAATGCGCACAGGGTTGTCCGCCTGCTGCGCATCGTCGATCAAGGCCTGCAAGTTACTGCCGGTACCCGACAGCAGCACCACAACATCACAGGTCTGAGGCTTCATCAGTGTGCCTTGAGGTTCTTCAGTTCGACCTGCGGCGCGCCTTCGGCGGCGTCGGTGATCTGGCCGATGACCCACGGTTGCTCGCCCGCTTCACGCAGGACGTTCAGCGCGGTCTCGACATCAGCCTGGGCGACACAGATCACCATGCCAACGCCGCAGTTCAGCACGCGATGCATCTCGGTTTCGTCAACGTTGCCGTTGGCCTGCAGCCAGTCGAAGACGGCAGGGCGGGTCCAGCTAGCCACATCAACCACCGCTTGAGCGCCTTTTGGCAGCACCCGCGGGATGTTGTCGAGCAGGCCACCACCGGTGATGTGGGCCATGGCCTTGACGGCGCCGGTATCCTTGATCAGCTTGAGCAGCGGCTTGACGTAGATACGGGTCGGCGCCATCAGCAGGTCGGACAGCGGCTTGCCATCGAGCTGGGTGTTTTCGATGTCGGCACCGGACACTTCGATGATCTTGCGGATCAGCGAATAGCCATTGGAGTGTGGACCGGAAGACGGCAGGGCAAGCAGGGCGTCGCCCGCAGCGACTTTGGAGCCGTCGATGATTTCCGACTTCTCGACGACGCCAACGCAGAAACCGGCCAGGTCGTAGTCTTCGCCTTCGTACATGCCTGGCATTTCCGCGGTTTCGCCGCCTACCAGCGAGCAACCGGACAGTTCACAACCTGCGCCGATGCCGGTAACCACCTGGGCGGCGGTGTCGACATTGAGCTTGCCGGTGGCGTAGTAGTCGAGGAAGAACAGCGGCTCGGCACCACAGACCACCAGGTCGTTGACGCACATGGCAACGAGGTCGATGCCGATGCTGTCGTGCTTGTTCAGGTTCAGCGCCAGGCGCAGCTTGGTCCCCACACCGTCGGTGCCAGAAACCAGCACAGGCTGTTTGTAGCCGGCCGGGATTTCGCAGAGGGCGCCGAAACCACCCAGGCCGCCCATGACTTCCGGGCGCGCAGTGCGCTTGGCGACGCTCTTGATGCGTTCGACCAATGCTTCGCCGGCGTCGATGTCTACACCGGCGTCTTTGTAGCTCAGGGAGGGTTGCTTGCTCATGATCCAGGCCTTTAGGAGGGGGATTTCTGGGTAACGACCGAGTTCGGTGAGGACGCTGAAAAGCTGCTGGCGTGGTGGCCGCGCACGTATTCCAGGGTACCCAGCCATAGCCGGTCTGCGAAGGCGCGCGATTTTATCAGGCTTGAGGGGCAGCGGCCATCCTCGGGCCGACGGGCAGGGGCATATCGTGTAAAAAAAGCCGAAATGCTCGGTGTTGGCGGCCTCGCCGATGCCTGTATAAGGTATAGCTGTTAACCGGCTATCGTTATGACATTGCGAAAACTTCCAGCGATCGTGTGAGTGTTTGGCCAGGCTGTGTGGTCACAGTTTTGCTTTGGTCGGTTCACCCGGTCTGTTCCAGCCGCTTTTTTTGTCGTCGGGAATCTTCCATGCGTCTGTGTAAATTTCTGTTTGTGGGTTGCTTGTCGGTATTCAGTCTGGCGAGTCATGCCCAAACCGTCAGTGACCTCTATCGAGTGCGCGAGCCCGTCAGCAGCCAGACTCCGCAAGAGCGGGATCAAGCGACCCAGCGTGCGCTCGATACGCTGGTGTTGCGTCTCACGGGCGACGCCAAGGCCGCGCAAAACCCCGGGCTTGAAGCGATTCGCAAGGACCCGCAACAAATCATCAGCCAATTTGGCTATGACGCAGGTCCTCCGGAAAGCCTGCAGGTGGAGTTCGATCCCGCGAGTACCAATCGCGCGCTACGCCGGGCTGGATTGGCCCTGTGGGGGACCAATCGGCCCTCGATTCTCGGCTGGTGGCTCAACGATTCGGCCGAGGGTTCAAGCCTGGTCGGTGATGGCCAGGCCAGTGCCGAGCCATTGCGCCGTGCCGCTCAGCACCGTGGCTTGCCGTTACGCCTGCCGATGGCGGACCTGAACGAGCAGATCGTGGCCACGGCGCCGAATCTTGAAGGCAGCGACCCGGCGCCACTGCGTGATATTTCCGAGCGCTACGGTGCGGATGGCTTGCTGGCGGTGCATGCCCGGGAAGAAGGGGGGCAATGGCAGGCCCAGTGGCATTTTTGGCTGGGCGATCAACGTGAACAAGGCACTGTGCAGGGGGCTGACAGTGCAGCCGTAGCGGATGCGGTGTTGCTGGCCGTGAGCGAACGCCTGGCACTCCGTTTTGCTGCCAAGCCAGGCGCGAGCACCGAGCAATTGCTGGAGGTGCAAGGCATGAACCTTGAGCGCTATGCGGCGCTGGGGCATTTGCTGGAGCCGTTTGCTGGTCGTCCGCTGAGTATCGATGGCGATCGGATTGTCTATCGCGTCAATGGCAATGCCGATCAACTGCGTGCGCAATTGGGCCTGGCGAAGCTACAGGAAGTCCCGGCGGGTACTGCTTCCGTGCCGGTCCAGCCGATTGCCGGTGGTACGATGCCGGCCGTTGCGCTTATGCCAGCCGCGAAGGCGGGCTTGAGTTTTCGCTGGTAGTTTTTCTCTCTATATAAGCAGGGGTGGTTCATGGCCGATTCGCGGCGTTGGGTTTGGCTGGGTGGCGTCGCCTTGCTGTGTGTCTTTGTGTACCTGCTGCACCCGATCCTGACGCCGTTTCTGGTGGCGTTGGGGCTGGCCTATCTGTTCGACCCGTTGGTGGATCGCCTGGAGAAGTTTGGCTTGTCCCGCACCTGGGGCGTAGTGGCGGTGTTTGCGCTGTTTACCTTGATCATCATGGCTTTGTTGCTGGTGCTGGTGCCGATGCTCGCCAAGCAGCTGTTTCGTTTGTACGAACTGGCACCGCAGGTACTCGATTGGTTGCAGCACACGGCGATGCCTTGGGCGCAATCGAAACTGGGGCTGGCGGACGGCTTTTGGAAGTTCGACAAGGTCAAGGCGGCCATCAGCGAACACGTGGGGCAGACCACCGATATCGTCGGCGTGGTGTTGAGCAAGGCCACGGCGTCGAGCCTGGCCTTGATCGGCTGGCTGGCCAATCTGGTGTTGATCCCGGTCGTGAGCTTCTATTTGCTGCGCGACTGGGACCTGATGATCGCCAAGATCCGCAGCCTGTTGCCTCGCGATAGCGAGGCGCGTGTGGTGTCGCTGGCCAGTGAGTGCCACGAGGTGCTGGGTGCGTTTGTGCGCGGGCAGTTGCTGGTGATGCTGGCATTGGGGGTGATCTACGCGGCCGGGCTGATGCTGGTTGGCCTGGAACTGGGGCTGTTGATCGGGTTGATCGCCGGCTTGGCGGCCATCGTGCCGTACATGGGGTTTGTGATTGGCATCGGTGCGGCGCTGGTAGCCGGGTTGTTCCAGTTTGGCGGCGACGTGTACCCGATGATCGGTATTGTTGCAGTGTTCATGGTGGGGCAGGCGCTGGAAGGCATGGTGCTGACGCCCTTGCTGGTGGGGGATCGAATTGGCTTGCATCCGGTGGCGGTGATCTTTGCGATCCTGGCGGGTGGGGAGTTGTTTGGTTTCACCGGCATTCTGCTGGCGTTGCCGGTGGCGGCGGTGATTATGGTGCTGGTGCGTCATGTGCATGATTTGTATAAGGATTCAGGCATCTACAGTGGCGCGGAAGAATCCGACTGAGCAGCCCTGCCGATGGGGGGTTCAAGGCTGCCCGGTGTGTGTCCGGGTTGGCCTTTGCTGGAATGCCATCACTGGCGACAAGCTCCAATACGAACGACAGGTGAACGCAAACCTTTGATTTTGCTTATGGTCTAGCGCATTGTGCGGCCGGCGTCACGGGTATAAACTTTGCAAACTTTACACAGAGGCCACTAACGGTTCGTTTGGAACTGTTCAGTCAGCATGAAACCGATTCAGCTGCCCCTAGGTGTGCGTCTGCGTGATGACGCTACCTTTATCAACTACTACCCTGGCGCCAACGCCGCTGCACTGGGCTATGTCGAACGCTTGTGCGAAGCCGACGCCGGTTGGACCGAAAGTCTGATCTACCTGTGGGGCAAGGACGGCGTAGGGCGTACGCACTTGTTGCAAGCGGCGTGCTTGCGATTCGAGCAGTTGGGGGAGCCGGCGGTGTACCTGCCGTTGGCGGAGTTGCTGGATCGCGGGATCGAAATCCTCGACAACCTTGAGCAATACGAACTGGTTTGCCTGGATGATCTGCAGGCCGTTGCCGGGCGGGCTGATTGGGAAGAAGCGTTGTTCCATCTGTTCAATCGCCTGCGCGACAGTGGCCGTCGTTTGTTGATCGCGGCTTCCACCTCGCCCCGCGAGTTGCCCGTGAAGCTGGCCGACCTCAAATCCCGCCTGACCCTGGCATTGATTTTCCAGATGCGCCCGTTGTCTGACGAAGACAAATTGCGTGCACTGCAGTTGCGTGCCTCACGCCGCGGACTGCACCTGACGGATGAAGTGGGGCATTTTATTTTGACGCGCGGTACTCGCAGCATGAGCGCCTTGTTCGAGCTGCTTGAGCGCCTCGACCAGGCTTCCTTGCAAGCCCAGCGCAAGCTGACCATCCCCTTCCTCAAAGAAACCCTGGGCTGGTAAAACCGCGGCCTGTAGGGCGTTTCGGCATATTCCAGGCGTCAGAAAACACGCGTTGGCGAAGGTCTTCGCAATGCGCGTCGGTTCAAAATGGGCTTAAGCGCTTAGATGTTAAGACAAATCTGAAAAGTCACATTTGGCCTGATTGAATTTGCAAATGAGGTTGATAGAAGGCATAGTCTCGGCTTCTTTACAACTTCAGCCACGGTCGTGCCCATGCTAAATCGCTTCGCACCCCTCGTGCCTCTCGCACTTGTCACCCTGTTATTTGGTTGCGCTGCGCACTCCCCAGTGTCCCAGCAAGCACCTTCGCAACAGGTTCAAAATTCTACTACTGCCCAGTCTTCCGCTCTTTATCAGGAAGAACTGGCGACCGAAAAAGAACTGGCCGACTTCGCTAGCAGCAAGCCTTACCAGATGCCAGTTCTGGCCGACAGCATCCTGGAACGCGGCATGTCCCTGATCGGTACTCGCTACCGTTTCGGCGGTACCTCTGAAGCCGGTTTCGATTGCAGTGGTTTCATCGGTTATTTGTTCCGCGAAGAAGCCGGCATGAACCTGCCGCGTTCTACGCGCGAAATGATCAACGTTGACGCACCCTTGGTGTCGCGTAGCAAGCTGCAACCAGGTGATCTGCTGTTCTTCGCTACCAATGGTCGCCGTGGTCGTGTCAGCCACGCCGGGATCTACCTGGGCGATAACCAGTTCATTCACTCCAGCAGCCGCCGCAGCGGTGGAGTCCGGATCGATAACCTGGATGGCTACTGGAGCAAGACCTTCATCGAAGCCAAGCGCGCACTCGCCATGGCCCCAACGACGGTCACTGCTCGCAAGTAAGTAGCCCAGGGCGCCCGGATGCACTATCCGGGCGCTGGCTACCGAAAAATCGACCTCGCCGGTAATAACCCTTCATTTTGTACCCCGAACTTAAAGTCTTACTTGAAGTTTGGCGCGTAGCCGCTAGAATCCTGATCTATTGTTGATCAACTAACCGCGTAAGCCCTGCTTACGCGGTTTTGTTTTCAGCCTCTGCGCAGAGAACGCCGCAGCCTGATCAGGATGTTCTTTAATGACGATGTCGGCCCGCCTAGCAATAATGTTCTTCGCCGCGCTTCTCAGCGCCTGCGCCAGTCGTACACCGCCGCCCGCCAACGTGGTGCGTGCGCCGGTTTTCTCCTCCTCGCAAGCATTCTCCCCCGCGGCTGAAGACGTGCTGTTTCGTGCGTTGGGTTTGGTCGGCACACCTTATCGTTGGGGCGGCAATACACCGGACTCGGGTTTTGATTGCAGTGGCTTGATCGGCTATGTCTATCGCGATGCGGCGGGCATCTCTTTGCCACGCACCACGGGCGAAATGATTGGTATGCAGGCGCCGAGCGTGGGTAAAGAAGCCTTGCAAACCGGTGATCTGATTTTCTTCGCGACGAGTGGTGGTTCTCGTGTCAGTCACGCGGGTATCTATGTCGGCGAAGGTCGCTTCGTTCATGCACCAGCCACCGGCGGTACGGTCAAGCTGGACAGCCTGTCCAAGGCGTACTGGCAGAAAGCCTACCTGAGCGCCAAGCGGGTCATCACCCCGGAACACCTGGCGCGCAATCCCTAGTGCGTGGCGGCCGCCCTGGCCGCTTTGTCACGTGGCCCGCAGCGGTTCTTTAGCCGCACAGGCCGAGCTTTAATTGACGCTCCACCCCCAACCCTCTAACCTTCGCGGCTTGTTTCAGGTGCTTGGTGACCTATGGGTCGATCGAGTGAAACAGGGAAGCCGGTGAGGGTGCGTTCTTGGTTGAGCGCGCGACGATCCCGGCGCTGCCCCCGCAACGGTGAATGAGTAAACGCTGCGCTTTGAGCCACTGTGTCGAAGATCGACATGGGAAGGCGCGCAGCCGGGCCTGACGGCCGCTCATGAGTCCGGAGACCGGCCTGATCCATCCAGTGGCATCACGGTGGGCGATGCCAGGCTTCGTGCCGTCAATTCTTATGCCTGCCCGCCGTTATCCAGCCTCAACGGAGAGCTCCCCCATGACTGATTCCCCTGATCGTGACGAACGCCATCTGGCGCGCATGCTGCGCAAAAAAGCCGTGATTGATGAGCGCATCGCCAACTCGCCCAACGAATGTGGCCTGCTACTGGTGTTGACCGGCAACGGCAAAGGCAAGAGCAGTTCGGCGTTCGGCATGCTGGCACGTGCCATGGGCCACGGCATGCAGTGCGGCGTGGTCCAGTTCATCAAGGGCCGCAACAGCACGGGCGAGGAACTGTTCTTTCGGCGTTTCCCGGAGCAGGTGCGCTTCCATGTGATGGGCGAAGGGTTTACCTGGGAAACCCAGGACCGTCAGCGCGATATCGCTGCCGCTGAAGCGGCTTGGCAGGTGTCCCGCGAACTGCTGCGTGACCCGGCGATAGGTCTGGTGGTGCTGGATGAGTTGAACATCGCCCTCAAGCACGGTTACTTGGATCTCGATCAGGTGCTCAGCGACTTGCAGGCTCGTCCGCCCATGCAGCACGTGGTGGTGACGGGGCGCGGCGCCAAGCCGGAAATGATCGAGTTGGCCGACACCGTCACTGAAATGGGCGTGATCAAGCATGCGTTCCAGGCGGGGATCAAGGCGCAAAAAGGCGTCGAGCTGTGAGCCAACCTCGCTATTGCCCAGCGGTACTTATCGCCGCGCCGGCTTCCGGTCAGGGCAAGACCACCGTCACTGCCGCGTTGGCCCGATTGCATCGCAATCAGGGGCGCAAGGTGCGGGTGTTCAAGTGTGGCCCGGACTTTCTCGACCCGATGATTCTCGAGCGCGCCAGCGGTGCGCCGGTCTATCAGTTGGACATGTGGATGGTCGGTGAGCAGGAAAGTCGACGGCTGCTGTGGGAAGCCGCCCTCGATGCCGACCTGATCCTGATCGAAGGCGTGATGGGGTTGTTCGACGGCACACCGTCGAGTGCCGACTTGGCGCGGCATTTTGGCGTGCCGGTGCTGGGGGTGATTGACGGTACCGCCATGGCCCAGACGTTCGGGGCACTGGCCCTGGGCTTGGCGCGCTACCAGCCGGACTTGCCGTTCGCTGGCGTGTTGGCCAACCGAGTCGGCACGGTACGCCATGCCCAACTACTTGAAGGCAGCCTCACCGAAGGCTTGCGCTGGTACGGCGCATTGTCCCGGGAAACCGGCATCGAGTTGCCGAGTCGGCACTTGGGCCTGGTGCAGGCCAGCGAGCTGAATGACTTGGATGTGCGCCTCGACGCCGCTGCAGACGCGTTGGCCAGCAGTTGCGAGGTCGCGCTGCCCCCGGCGGTCGAGTTCGCGGCGCCCGATGAGATCGTGGTCGAACCGTTACTGGCCGGTGTGCGCATCGCCGTGGCCCGGGACGAGGCGTTTGCCTTTACCTATGGCGCGAGCCTGGATCTGTTGCGGGCGATGGGGGCTGAGTTGCACTTCTTCTCACCGATCCATGACCGGCAACTGCCGGACGCGGACAGCCTCTATCTGCCGGGTGGTTACCCGGAGTTGCACCACGTTGTCCTGGCGCAAAACCGTCCCATGCTCGACGCCATCCGCGCCCACCATCGGGCGGACAAGCCATTGCTCGCCGAATGCGGCGGCATGTTGTATCTGCTCGATGCCTTGACCGATGTCGACGGCACGCGCGCCGAGTTGGTCGGGCTGCTGGCCGGTGAAGCGATGATGCAAACCCGTCTGGCGGCCTTGGCCCTGCAAGCGGTGGAATTGCCCGAAGGCACCCTGCGCGGCCATACCTATCACCATTCCTTGACCAGTACCGAACTTGCGCCAATTGCCCGGGGCCAAAGCCCCAATGGCGGGCGCGGTGCCGAGGCGGTGTATCGCAAGGGGCGGATGACCGCCTCCTACGTGCACTTTTACTTCCCGTCCAATCCCGCGGCGATAGCGGCCCTGTTGGCACCGGATCGAGTGTCCTCAGGCAGCACCGGTTCATCAGTGGGAGCGAGCCTGCTCGCGAAGCGACCATGACCGACAACGCATTTTCCGAGTCAGAACGGGCGGCGGTCTATCGAGCGATAGCCGAGCGTCGCGACATGCGCCACTTCAGTGGTGGCACGGTGGCGCCCGCGTTGCTGCGACGACTGCTGCAGGCTGCACACCAGGCGCCGAGTGTCGGCCTGATGCAGCCTTGGCGCTTCATTCGCATCAGTGACCCGGCCCTGCGCGGGCAGATCCAGCAGTTGGTGGAGCAAGAGCGGGTGCGCACCGCCGAAGCGTTGGGCGAGCGCACCGATGAGTTCATGAAGCTCAAGGTCGAAGGGATCAGCGAATGTGCCGAGGTGCTGGTTGCCGCCTTGATGGATGATCGCGAGCGGCACATCTTTGGCCGTCGCACCTTGCCGGAAATGGACATGGCCTCGTTGTCCTGTGCGATCCAGAATCTGTGGCTGGCGTCCCGTGCCGAAGGTCTGGGCATGGGCTGGGTCTCGCTGTTCGAACCGCAGGCGCTGGCCGAGCTGCTGAAGCTGCCGGCCGGTGCCAAACCCTTGGCGGTGTTGTGCCTGGGGCCTGTGCAGGCGTTCTATCCGGCGCCGATGCTGGTGCTGGAAGGCTGGGCGCAAGAGCGTCCACTGGATGAACTGTTGTATGAGAATTTTTGGGGAGTGAATCAATGAGTGTGGCCTTGCTGAGCGTCGCCGGAGTTGCGCTGGATGCGCTGCTGGGAGAGCCCAAGCGCTGGCATCCGTTGGTGGCGTTCGGGCGGTTTGCCGAGCGCATCGAGCAACGGTTCAACTCCGCGGGGCGAGGCTGGCGCAGTCACGGTGTCACCGCCTGGGTGATTACGGTGGTGCCGCTGGTCCTGTTGGCCACGGCGTTGTCCTGGGCACCCTATGTCGGCTGGATCGTCGAGATCCTCGCGCTCTACTGCGCCCTGGGGATGCGCAGCCTGGGCGAGCATGTCGCGCCGGTGGCCCAGGCGCTGCGCAGCGGTGACCTGGAGGAGGCGCGCACGCGGGTTGGCTATCTGGTCAGTCGGCAGACCAGCGAGCTGGACGCTACCGAGGTCGCCCGGGCGGCGACCGAGTCGGTGCTGGAGAACGGCAGTGATGCGGTGTTTGCCGCGTTGTTCTGGTTTGTCGTGGCCGGTGTGCCGGGCGTGGTGCTCTATCGCCTGAGCAACACGCTGGATGCGATGTGGGGTTACCGCAATGAGCGCTTCGAGCGCTTTGGCTGGGCCGCGGCAAAAATCGATGACCTCCTCAACTACTTTCCTGCGCGCCTGGTGGCCTTGACCTACGCGCTGTTGGGCAAGACGCGCCTGGCACTCAAATGCTGGCGCACCCAGGGCCGGACGTGGGACAGCCCCAATGCCGGGCCCGTGATGGCTGCCGGCGCCGGCGCCCTGGGTGTCGAGCTGGGCGGAGCGGCGATCTATCACGGCGAACTGCACCAGCGTCCACCCTTGGGCGAAGGTGCGCCGGCCGATGCCGACGCCATCGACCGTGGCTGGCAACTGGTGCAGCGCGGGGTCTGGTTGTGGCTGCTGGTCTTGTGCGTGGGAGCCGAGTTTTATGCTTGAACACGGTGGCCGCCTGCGCCAGGCGGCCTTGCGCTATGGCATTGCCGAAGCCGATTGGCTTGACCTGTCCAGTGGGCTGGCGCCGTGGCCGTGGCCGGTCCCGCCGATCCCGTTGCGGGCCTGGGCACGCCTGCCGGAAACCGATGACGGCCTGGAGCAGGCCGCGTGCGAATACTACGGTGCTGCCCACGTGTTGCCGGTGGCCGGCTCGCAAATGGCCATCCAGTTGTTGCCGCGCCTGCGCCGTGCCGGCAAGGTCGGTGTGCTTTCCCCGTGTTATGCCGAGCACGCCGAAGCCTGGCGTCGCGGTGGCTACATCGTGCGCGAAGTGCTGGAGCAGGAAGTCGATTTCTTTATCGATTCCCTGGATGTGCTGGTGGTGGTCAACCCCAATAACCCCACGGGACTGAGCCTGGCCCCCGAGCGCCTGCTCGACTGGCACACGCGATTGGCCCAGCGCGGTGGCTGGCTGGTGGTCGATGAAGCCTTCATGGACAACACCCCGCACCTGAGCCTGGCGGCCCACGCCAATCGCGTCGGATTGATTGTGTTGCGTTCGTTCGGCAAGTTCTTTGGCTTGGCCGGGGTACGGCTGGGTTTTGTGCTGGCCGAGCGCAAGTTGCTCAAGTTGCTCGCCGAGCAGGTTGGGCCCTGGAGTGTCAGCGGACCGACACGAATCCTCGGCCAGGTTTGCCTGCGCGATACCGAGGGCCATGCTCGCCAGCGTCTGCGCAGCGAGGAAGCCAGCCTGCGCCTGGCGCACACCCTGGCGCGTCATGGCTTCAAGCCGCAGGGTGGTTGCGCGCTGTTTCAATGGCTGATCACCGAGCGTGCCGAGCACCTGTACGAATTCATGGCGCAGCAGGGCATTTTATTGCGCCTGTTCAGCCACAACAGCAGCCTGCGCTTTGGCTTGCCGACCGATGATGTCGATTGGTTGCGCCTGGAGCGCGCGTTCCAAGACTATGCCAAGGAAACGCCATGACCACGTTGATGGTGCAAGGCACCACCTCCGATGCCGGTAAAAGTACCCTGGTCACGGCGCTGTGCCGTTGGCTGACTCGCCAGGGCGTCCGCGTGGTGCCGTTCAAACCACAGAACATGGCGCTCAACAGCGCGGTGACCGCTGACGGCGGCGAGATCGGCCGTGCCCAGGCCGTACAGGCCCAGGCCGCCAACCTGGAACCGCACACCGACATGAACCCGGTGTTGCTCAAGCCCAACAGCGACACGGGCGCCCAAGTGATCATTCACGGGCGCGCCGTGACCAGCATGAACGCGGTGGCGTATCACGACTATAAAGCCATCGCCATGCAGGCGGTGCTGGCCTCTCACCAACGGCTGAGCGCGGCCTATCCGGTGGTGATGGTCGAAGGTGCCGGCTCTCCGGCCGAGATCAACTTGCGTGCCGGCGATATCGCCAACATGGGCTTTGCCGAGGCGGTGGATTGCCCGGTGGTGCTGATCGCCGACATCAATCGCGGCGGTGTGTTTGCCCATCTGGTGGGCACCCTGGAACTGCTGTCCGCCAGCGAGCAGGCGCGGGTCAAGGGCTTCATCATCAATCGCTTTCGCGGCGACATTGCCTTGCTGCAACCGGGCCTGGACTGGCTGGAAGCGCGCACCGGCAAGCCGGTGATCGGCGTGCTGCCCTATGTCATGGACTTGCACCTGGAAGCCGAGGATGGCATCGATCAGCGCCAGACCGACAAGGCCGACCAGGTGCTCAAGGTGGTGGTGCCGGTGTTGCCGCGGATCAGCAACCACACCGATTTTGACCCGCTGCGCCTGCATCCCCAGGTCGACTTGCAGTTCATCGGCCCAGGCCAGCCGATTCCTCCCGCCGACCTGATGATCCTGCCGGGCTCCAAAAGTGTGCGCAGTGACTTGCTCTACCTGCGTGCCAATGGCTGGGACAACGCCATCGCCCGGCATCTGCGCTATGGCGGCAAGGTGCTGGGGATCTGCGGTGGCCTGCAAATGCTCGGCGAGCACCTGCACGATCCATTGGGGCTGGAAGGTGCGGCCGGCTCCAGTGCCGGGCTGGGGCTGCTGGCGTTTGAAACCGTGCTCGAAGCCGAGAAGCAACTGCGCAACGTGAGGGGCCGCCTGACGCTGGAAGACGCCGAGGTCAGTGGCTATGAGATTCACGCCGGTGTTACCCACGGCGTGGCCCTTGAGCGGGCCGCGGTGAGGCTGGACGACGGACGCAGCGACGGCGCGCAGAGTGCCGACGGCCAGGTGCTGGGCACCTATCTGCATGGCCTGTTCGAGTCGCCGGCGGCATGCAGCGCATTGTTGCGTTGGGCCGGCTTGCAGGACGTGCAGGAGGTGGATTACCACGCCTTGCGCGGGCGCGATATCGAACGGTTGGCGGACCTGGTGGAGAAGCATCTGGATACCCGGTTGTTGGGTGAACTCTGTGGGATTTGAGGTGTTTTTGATGACCCTTGCGCGAGCAGGCTCGTTCCCACACTGGAATGCGCTCAAGGGTGGGAGCGAGCCTGCTCGCGAAGACATCTGCCGCCGCACCATCAATTTGAAGGTACGACCATGCTCCAGTTAATCCTCGGCGGTGCCCGCTCCGGCAAAAGCCGCCTGGCCGAAAAACTCGCCACCGACAGTGGCCTGGCGGTGACCTATATCGCCACCAGCCAACCGCTGGACGGTGAGATGAATGCCCGCGTGGCCCATCATCGCGAGCGTCGCCCGGTTGAATGGGCGCTGATCGAGGAGCCTGTCGAGCTGGCGCGGGTCCTGCGCGATACCGCGAGCGCCGAACGCTGCCTGCTGGTGGATTGCCTGACCCTGTGGCTGACCAACCTGCTGATGCTCGATCACCCTGAGCGCCTGGCCCTTGAGCGCGAAGCGTTGCTTGAGTGCCTGGCTGCGCTGCCGGGTGAGATTATTTTCGTCAGCAATGAAACCGGAATGGGGGTCGTGCCGCTGGGCGAATTGACCCGCCGCTACGTCGATGAAGCCGGTTGGTTGCATCAAGCCCTGGCTGAGCGCTGTCAGCGTGTCGTCCTGACCGTCGCCGGCCTGCCCCTGACTTTGAAAGGTATTGCGTTATGACTGAATGCTGGTGGCTGACCCCGTGCCAACCGATCAACACCGACGTTCGCGATCAAGCGCTCGCCCGGCAGCAGCAACTGACCAAGCCGGCCGGTTCCCTTGGCCAACTGGAGTCGCTGGCGGTGCAACTGGCCGGGTTGCAGGGCCGGGTCAAACCGAGCCTGGAGCAGCCGTGGATCGCCATTTTTGCCGGTGACCACGGGGTGGTCGCCGAAGGGGTCTCGGCGTTCCCGCAGGCCGTCACCGGGCAGATGCTGCACAACTTCGTCAACGGCGGGGCGGCCATCAGTGTGTTGGCGCGCCAGCTACACGCGCACCTGGAAGTCGTCGACCTGGGCACAGTGACGCCATCCTTGAGCTTGCCGGGCGTACGTCACCTGCATCTGGGCGCGGGCACCGCGAACTTCGTCCAGGGTCCGGCGATGACCCCGGCCCAGGGCGTACTCGCCTTGCAGGCCGGACGCGACAGTGTGAGCCGGGCGATTGCCCAGGGCGCCGATGTATTTATCGGCGGCGAAATGGGCATCGGCAACACCACGGCCGCCAGTGCGTTGGCCTGCAGCCTGCTCGATTGCCCGGTCACGCAGATGACCGGGCCCGGGACCGGCCTGGACGTCGCCGGTGTCAGCCATAAGGCCCAGGTTATCGAGCGCGCCCTGGCCCTGCATGCGGCGCAGCGCGGCGACGTATTGCAGACCTTGTTCAACCTCGGCGGGTTCGAAATCGCTGCGCTGGTCGGCGCTTATCTGGCATGCGCCCAGGAAGGCGTCGCGGTGCTGGTGGATGGGTTTATTTGCAGCGTTGCGGCATTGGTTGCGGTGCGCCTGAATCCGGGGTGCCGCGACTGGCTGTTGTTTGGGCATCGGGGCGCGGAGCCGGGTCATCGTCATGTGTTGCAAGTCCTGGGCGCGCAACCGATGCTCGACCTTGGCCTGCGCCTGGGCGAGGGCAGCGGAGCGGCGCTGGCGGTGCCGTTGCTACGCCTGGCGTGTGACCTGCACGGGCAAATGGCGACCTTTGCCGAGGCGGCGGTTGCCGACCGCCCGGCATGACCCTGCACCTGGACGTGCTGCGCCATGGTGAAACCGAACTCGGCGGTGGCCTGCGTGGCAGCCTCGATGATGCACTCACGGCCAAAGGCTGGGAGCAGATGCGGGCGGCGGTGATGGATCGGGGTCCATGGGATTGCCTGGTCAGTTCGCCGCTGCAACGCTGCGCACGGTTTGCCGAAGCGTTGGGCGCGCACTTGCAACTGCCGGTCACGCTGGACCCAGACCTGCAGGAGCTGCACTTCGGCCTCTGGGAAGGGCGCAGCGCGGCGGCCCTGATGGAAACCGATGCCGATGCGTTGGGGCGCTTCTGGGCCGACCCTTATGCGTTTACGCCACCGCAAGGTGAGCCGGTAACGGCGTTCAGCACGCGGGTGCTGGCGGGCGTCGAGCGTATGCGCCAGGCCTATGCCGGGCAGCGCGTGTTGCTGGTCAGTCACGGCGGGGTCATGCGCTTGCTGCTCGCGCGGGCACGGGGCTTGCCGCGTGAGCAGTTGCTGAATGTTGAAGTCGGTCATGGCGCGCTGTTTTCGCTGCGTGTCGAAGCCGATGCGCGGCTGACTGAAGAGGGCTGAGGATGTTGCCATTCTGGATCGCCCTACAGTTCTTGAGCAGTCTGCCGGTTCGTTTGCCCGGCATGCCGTCGCCCCAGCAGTTGGGGCGCTCGTTGCTGTGCTATCCACTGGTGGGGCTGCTGTTTGGTGCCGTGCTGTGGGGGTTGAACGCGCTGTTGCAGGGCGCACCGAGTGTGCTGCACGCCGCAATCCTGCTGAGTGCCTGGGTGGTGCTCAGCGGCGGCTTGCACCTGGATGGCCTGGCTGACAGCGCCGACGCCTGGCTGGGCGGCTTTGGTGATCGTGAGCGGACGCTGACCATCATGAAGGATCCGCGCAGCGGACCGATTGCCGTCGTGACGCTGGTGTTGGTGCTGCTGCTCAAGTTCGCCGCCTTGCTGGCATTGATTGAGCAGCACGCGACAGTAGGGCTGATCCTCGCACCGTTGATCGGTCGTAGCGCGTTGCTCGGGTTGTTCCTCAGCACCCCGTATGTGCGCGCCGGTGGGTTGGGACAGGCACTGGCCGACCACCTGCCGCGCCAGCGGGGGGTGCAGGTGCTGGCACTCAGCGCACTGGCATGCCTGCTGATGGCGGGCTGGCGTGGTGCGCTGGCCCTGGCGGTCGCGGTTGTGGTGTTCTTTGTCTTGCGCCAGGTGATGCTGCGACGTCTGGGAGGCACTACCGGTGATACGGCTGGCGCCCTCCTGGAATTGCTGGAAGTGGCGGTGCTGGTGGGGTTGGCGCTGGCGTGAAGACCATGTTGACCTACCGGAGCCTTGTGCGCGTGCGATCATTGCGCTTGCGTTCACTTAGTCGCGGGTATATACACGCACCATGCTAGCCTCTCAATGTTTATGCACCAACCTGCGTCGCGCTGCTCGTGGCGTCAGCAGGCACTACGACGGCGCTCTCGACGGCTTCGGGATCAACGTCGCCCAGTATTCGTTGCTGTGCAACCTGCAGCGCCTGGATCAGCCGAGCATTTCCACCTTGGCCGAAGCCATGGGGCTGGATCGCAGCACCCTGGGGCGTAACCTGCGGGTGCTGGAGGGCGAGGGACTGGTCAGGCTGGTGGAAGGTGAAGATCAGCGCAACCGTATCGTACAACTGACCGAAACCGGGCGTGAGCGCCTGGCGGCGGCGCTGCCGGCCTGGGAGGCGGCGCAGCAGCGGTTGATTGATCGCCTGGGTGTGGAGAAGCGTGCAACCTTGCTGGCCTTGCTGGATGAACTCGCCTGAGGCGGGTTGTTTGCGATTTTAAGCGGGTATATACCCGCGAGTGGAGAATAACAATGACATCGATGTGGCGTACCAGCGGTTGGGTTCTACTTGGAAGTGCGCTGATCTTGGCGTTGTCATTGGGGGTTCGGCATGGCTTCGGCTTGTTTCTGCCGCCGATGAGCGCGCAGTTTGGCTGGGGCCGTGAGGTGTTCGCTTTTGCCATTGCCTTGCAGAACTTGATCTGGGGGCTGGCGCAGCCGTTTACCGGGGCGCTGGCGGACCGCTTCGGCGCGGCCAAAGTGGTGCTGATCGGTGGCGTGCTGTACGCCGTAGGCCTGGTGTTCATGGGCTTGTCTGATTCGGCGCTGACCTTGTCGCTGAGTGCCGGACTGTTGATTGGTATCGGCCTCTCTGGCACGTCGTTCTCGGTGATCCTGGGCGTCGTCGGGCGTGCAGTACCCGCGGAGAAACGCAGCATGGCCATGGGGATCGCCAGTGCGGCCGGGTCGTTCGGCCAATTCGCCATGCTGCCGGGCACGCTTGGGTTGATCGGTTGGCTCGGGTGGTCGACGGCACTGTTGGTGCTGGGCCTGGTGGTCGCGCTGATCGTGCCGCTGGTGAGCATGCTCAAGGACAAGCCGCTGCCGGTCCTGGGGCATGAGCAAACCCTTCGCGAGGCGTTGCGCGAGGCGTGTTCGCACTCGGGATTCTGGTTGCTGGCATTTGGCTTCTTTGTCTGTGGTTTCCAGGTGGTATTCATCGGCGTGCACTTGCCGGCGTACCTGGTGGATCAACACTTGCCGGCCACGGTGGGCACCACGGTGCTGGCGTTGATTGGCCTGTTCAATATCTTCGGCACCTATACCGCAGGTTGGCTCGGCGGGCGTATGTCCAAACCGCGCCTGCTCACGGGGCTGTACCTGTTGCGGGCGGTGGTGATCGGGCTGTTCCTGTGGCTGCCGGTCACCCAGACCAGCGCTTACTTGTTTGGCATGGCGATGGGATTCTTGTGGTTGTCCACGGTGCCCTTGACCAACGGCACGGTAGCCACGATGTTCGGCGTGCGAAATCTCTCTATGCTGGGTGGGATAGTGTTCCTCTTTCACCAGTTGGGCTCATTCCTCGGCGGCTGGTTGGGCGGGGTGGTTTACGACCGTACAGGAAACTACGACTTGATCTGGCAAGTAGCGATTGTTCTCAGCCTGTTGGCGGCCGCCTTGAACTGGCCGGTGCGTGAGCGGCCGGTGGCACGTCTTCAGGTCCAGGCGGGTGCGGTGTGAGCAGGGTTGCTGGAACGTTGCTGGCCCTGGCTGTCGGGACGCTACTGGCGTTGGCCTGGTGGGGTTGGCACCAGGGTGGGTTGGCGATGATGCAGCTCGGGATGGGCGCGTGCTGAATCGGTGCTTGCTAGTGACGGGAAGGGGCGAGTAACGTCACCCTCTGATCACTTTTTAGGACGCGCGATATGCCGTGGCGTTGGCTTGCAGTTCCCGCTCTTATTCTCTGCGTCGGTGGCTCGGTGCTGGCGGCTGATTGCCCGCCCTTGTTGCAGGGGTCGCTGACCCAGTTGCACAGCAAGGAATCCATCGACCTGTGCCAGCGTTATGCGGGCAAACCCCTGGTGGTGGTCAACACCGCCAGCTTCTGTGGCTTCGCCCCGCAGTTCAAGGGCCTTGAGGCGCTGAATCAGCATTACAAGGGGCAAGGGCTGGAAGTGCTCGGCGTGCCGTCCAATGACTTCAAGCAGGAGTCCAAGGATGGTGCCGAGACGGCCAAGGTCTGTTACGTCAACTACGGCGTGACCTTTACCATGACCGAGCCCCAGCCGGTGCGCGGTGCCGACGCCACCCACCTGTTCAAAGTGCTTGCCGAGCAAAGCAGTGCGCCGAAGTGGAACTTCTACAAGTACGTGGTCGACCGCCAGGGCAACGTCATCGGCAGTTTCTCCAGCCTGACCAAGCCGGATAACCCAGACTTTATCGCGGCGGTCGAGCAGGCCATCGCTTCAAAGCCGTGATCGACGCCCACTAAAAAGCCCCGCCTCTGTAGCACAGAGCGGGGCTTTTTCAATTCAACTGGCGGTCCGTTCAGGCCCGCAGTGAATCAGAAGCGGTAGGTTGCACCCAGGCCATAGCCGAACGCCGAGTTTTGGTACTTGGCACTGTAGGACTGGCCTTGCTCGTTGTGGTTGTTGACCGAGACGTCTTCTTCCTTGAGGTAAGACACCGCCAGGTCGATGGTCAGGTCGTCGGTTGGGCTGTAGCCGGCACCGAAGCTGATTGCCCGGCGGTCGCCCGTCGGGATGCGTGGCGAGCGGTCAACGTTGTTGGTCGGCGACTGGTCGAACGACAGGCCGGAACGCAGTACCCACTCTTTGTTCAACTGATACGACGTACCCACGGCGAAGGCCCAGGTGTCGTGCCAGTTCTGCTCTTCGGTGATCTCGTCAAAGAACTGGCCCGGCAGGCCTGGCTGGACACCGGAGTTTTTGACGGTGATGTCTTTCAGGCGGCTCCAGCGCGTCCAGGTGCTACCGGCATAGGCGGTCCACTTGTCGTTCAGCACTTGAGTGACCGAGAAGTCCACCGACTCAGGGGTCGTGATCTTCAGCGACGCATCGTACTTCTGGTTGGCACCCAGGCCAATCAGGCCCAAGACGCTGTAGTCGACCTTGGTGTTGCCTTCGAGCTTGTAGTCCACTTTCGAGTGGTACGTCAGACCCAGGCGTGTGGTGTCGGTTGCTTGAACCAGTACACCGACGTTGTAGCCCAGTGCCGTGTCGTCACCCTTGATCTTGACCTTGCCGTCCGGCTGCGATTGGGTGATCGACAGGGCCGACTCCAGTTCGCCGTCGATACGGTTGATGGTCGGACCAAAGCCGATCGAGACTTTGTCGTTGAAGGCATAGCTGACGGTTGGCTGGAACGTGATGACTTGAACTTTACTCTTGCTACCGAAATAACGGCCGGCAAAGTTGTTCTCATAATCGGTCACCAGACCGAACGGGACATAGACGCCGATACCGAACGCCCAGTGCTCGTCGATAGGCTTGACGTAGTAGCCCATAGGCACGCCGGTCAACGGAACCATGTCGCCCTTGTTGCTGCCCTTGTTCGGGCCAACGCTGACGTCGCTGATGTCGGTAGAGGCATCGAGAATTGCAACACCGCCAGTCACTTGTTCGCGAGTAATGCGCGACATACCGGCAGGGTTGCCATAGATGGTGCTTGCATCATCGGCAGATGAAGAACGCCCGGCGTAACCAGTGCCCATCCCACTGATGCTGTGCTCGTTGATGGCAAAGCCAGCGGCGAAGATCTGGGTGGATGCCAAGGTAACGGCGAGGCTGAGGGTGCTTTTGAGCATGACTTTTTTCATTATTAGAACTCCGGGTAATCACCGGGGCGAAAATTACCAACATTTTCGCCGTAGCGCCATAGGCTGTATGCCTTGAGATAGAGCGGTTTTGTAGGACAATCCGACCAGATTCGCGGTATTTTCCACGATCTTGCAATTTGCCCGATCAACAGGCGACTTGATTGACGGGGCAGACGCAGGCTTGCCAGGCGCCGGTGAAATCGCGCAGGCGCCCTTGGGGTTGAAAAATGTGACGCCAGACCCTCGCCATGCCCAGCAGGTCATTGGCTTCGGGTAAGTCGGTGTGTTGCTCTTCTATCAGCAGCCAGGCGATGGCCGTGGCGTAGCGCAGGTTGACGGTCAGTTCCAGGTGCGGGCCGCTGAGAAAGGCATGTTGGCTGGCAAGGCCGCGCACCAGGCTCGCACGCTCAGGGTCCAGTGCCAGGTAATGGTCCCAGAGCGCCTGATGGCGAGGTTCGGCAATCCGGTACAAGCCGTGGCCACGGCGGTCATGCAGGGCAGAGCCCAAGGCTGACTGGCTGGCGGCGATGCCCAGTAACAGGGATTCGGCGGCGGTGCTGTGGCGCCCCAGATAAATCAGCGTAGGGCGGATCACATAGCGGCACAGTTCGCTGGCGGCGATACCCATAAATCCCTCATGAGACGAAGTGGGCGGCGATACCTGAAGGGGGCTTGGCAGCGGTGGATCGACTCAGGCTCGCCGAAAGCGGAACACGCCGCTTGAGTTGAAGTGTAGTGTCATATTCATAGCGTAAAGGACTGTTTTTAAAATATTTCCGGCTTCCAGTTATAACCCTTATATCGGTTTGTACTTAAGCCGGAAGTTTGAAATGGGAAATATCAGGCAATAAAAAGCCCCGCTTAAATGAGCAGGGCTTTTTAGATTTTTAGCCTTTCTGGCGTATCAGGCAACCAGTGCCTGACGGGTACGCTCGATCACGGCCTGCAGCGGCTCGGCGCTGGAGTATTGATCGGGGTACAGGCGTTCGCTGTGACGAGCGATACCGTGTTCGTTGACCAGGGTGAAGCTGAAGCAGCCTTTGCGAGCGGCCATGATCAGGCAGTTCATTGGTGCAAAAGCGTTGGTTAGGGTGCGAATGGCATCCTGAGTATGGATTTGAGTCGACATAATTATTGGTGTTCCTACAAATGACACGGATAAGAACCGTGCAACGTTAAAACGTTCCAGTAACGCCGATCACCATTGATCGAACGAAGAACCCGACTGGAACAAAGCAGCCAGTTGAAGCGCTATATATGTGCGCGCTTGGGCCGGCAGGTAGGTACTTAGGAGGGCAGGCATCACATCAAGGGCAAAGGTTCTGGGCCCGGGGTGAAGATCCTGATCAATTTGCAGGTTGGTTCGGTCAGAGTAAGTGAGCCTGGCAACACCCTTTGCATTCGATTCAAAGGCTGTGTTGTCGCAAGCGTTACCTGGAAACCATCGAGGTGGTCGTTCCCGTGTCTCGGTAGGCGCTTCTCTTTAGGGAAGGTATACCGCAGGAAGTGTTCGACCAGAATTGACTTTCAGCTTGGTACTAACGCCGCGGATAGTAGCCGATTGAATTCAAGAATGGAAGTGTGTTAGGTAAAAACATTCTGTTGCCGTCGCGACAGCCTTCGTGGGTGTCTACGAAGCGGTGAGCGCGGGGACCAGGTTCATGCGTCGGCACATAACCACTGGTCTGGATCAGCGGGGAGCGTACAGGGCCAATGTGTTACTGGTTTCCTACAACGTGCCCGAAAAAAGAGCATGGATACAACCGTCTCAAAGGTACTTGTGCACATTAGTTGCGCGAGGTGTAACCGCTCAGGCTTTTCCCCTCCAAGGGCAGTGGGTGCCTGCAGTGAAAATTTAAGTCAATGAAAAACATCGTTTTTTTTTGTTGGTGAAAAAATCGTCAGTTTGAGCGCGAGCCCCATTCCATAGGGCTTCTGGCGAGTTCCGGGAGGGTTGTCCACTGAGTTATCCACAGCTTCTGTGGATTGTCCCGGCCGCTTGCTCTAGGACGGGCGTACCCGCTTATTTCGACTTTACCTGTGCGAAAAAAAGAGTAAAGTGGCGCCCCCTCCGATATGCCTCACAGTGCTTTATGAAGTTTCGCTCAGTATCAACTTCTGTTACCTCTGCGCCGTCAGGTGTTACCCCTCCCAAGCGATTCACGATGCGCGTTGCCGAGTGGCTGCTCGACAGTCCACGCCTGGGCGACAACCCCAACGTCAAGCATTTCGCCGGGCACTTGCTCAAGGCACCGGCACGCGAAGGGATCGTTGCTGCGCAAAGCCGCCTGGGGCAGTTGATGTGCCGCGAGTGTGGCAATGCCCGGGACCGGCGCATCGGCCAGGACCTGCTGCGACAGGCCGCGCGAGCCGGTGACCTGCGCGCCCAGCGTGAACTCGGGCAGATCGAAGACTGAGCTGTGCAAGCCTCGGTGGCTTGGTTAACCTTCGGGCATTATTTCTTCGGCAGGAGTCGTCATGGCTATGGACTTGACCAGTGTGTTGCTGGGCCTGGCGGGCGCCGCGTTGCCGTTGCTGGTCGTGGCGTGGCAACTGCAACATCGCCTGGGCGCGGCGCGGTCCGAGCGGTCGTTGCTGGAGGAGCGCTTGAGCACAGCGCAACTGACCCAGGACGGCCTCAACGCCCAACTCGATGCATGTCGCGATGAAATCAGTGACCTGGGGCAGGCCAATGCGGCCAAGCAAGCCGAGATGGCCGCCTTGCGCCGGGAGGTCGAGCTGTTGCAGATCGAGCGCGACAATGCGCGCGACGCGGCCCATGCCTGGAACCTGGAGCGCAACGGCAAGGAGACTGAGTTGCGCCGCCTGGACGCCCAGGTCGCGTCCCTTGGCGCCGAACTGCGCGAGCAGCAGGAAAGCCACCAGCAACGCCTGAATGACCTGCAAGGCTCGCGGGACGAGTTGCGCGCCCAGTTCGCGGAACT
The DNA here is from genome assembly GCF_900109995.1 of Pseudomonas sp. ok272. Taxonomy (GTDB): domain Bacteria; phylum Pseudomonadota; class Gammaproteobacteria; order Pseudomonadales; family Pseudomonadaceae; genus Aquipseudomonas. Next base: position 114,932 of record NZ_FOCB01000015.1, read on the forward strand.
CGCCGGAAAAATCTTCGATGAGCGTGAGCAGCGTTTCGCCGAAACCAGCCAGCAGCGCTTGGGCCAGTTGCTCGACCCGCTGAAGGAGCGGATTCAATCCTTCGAAAAACGCGTCGAAGAAAGCTACCAGGCTGAAGCCCGCGAACGTTTCTCGCTGGGCAAGGAGTTGGAGCGCCTGCAACAGCTGAACCTGCGCTTGAGCGACGAGGCGACCAACCTGACGCGCGCGCTCAAGGGACAAAAGACCCAGGGCAATTGGGGCGAACTGATCCTGGAGCGCGTGCTGGAACACGCGGGCCTGGAAAAAGGCCGCGAGTACCAGACGCAAGTCAGCCTCAAAGGCCCCGATGGCGAGCGCTTCCAGCCCGACGTGCTGATTTATCTACCGGGCGACAGGCAGGTGGTGGTCGATTCCAAGGTCAGCCTGACGGCTTATCAGCAGTACGTCGCGGCGGACGATGCGGCCATCGGCCAGGTCGCGCTCAAGCAGCACGTACTGTCGCTGCGCAATCATGTCAAAGGCCTGTCCGATAAGGACTACAAGCGCCTCGAGGGCTTGCACAGCCTGGACTTCGTCTTGCTCTTCGTGCCCATTGAAGCGGCGTTTTCTGCCGCCTTGCAGGCTGAGCCGAACCTGTTTCAAGAGGCCTTCGACCGGCATATCGTCATCGTCAGCCCGACCACCTTGCTGGCCACGCTAAGGGTCATCGACAGCCTGTGGAAGCAGGAACGCCAGACCCAGAACGCCCGGGAAATCGCCGAGCGTGCCGGCTGGCTGTACGACAAGTTCGTGCTGTTCATCCAGGACCTGGACGAGGTGGGCAACCGCTTGCAGCAACTGGACAAGGCCTACAGCGCAGCCCGCAATAAGTTGACCGAGGGACGCGGCAATCTGGTCAGTCGCAGCGAGCAGCTCAAGTTACTGGGCGCGCGGGCCAGCAAGAGCCTGCCGGCGGACTTGCTGGAGCGGGCGATGACCGATGTCGACGGCTTGGCCGAGCTGCCCGAGTAACCGCTACAACGGCAGATGCCGGCTCAACAACGCACGCAAGGCTGCCGGCTTGACCGGTTTGGCCAGGTAATCAAGGCCCGCTGCATGCACCTGGGCCACCATCTCGGGGCGCCCGTCGGCGCTGATCACCACGCCGGGCACCGGCTCATTCAGTTGGGTACGCAGCCAGGCCATCAGTTCGGTACCGGTTTCGCCGTCGTCCAGGTGGTAGTCCACCAATGCCAGTTGTGGACGCATGCCCGCATTGAGCAGCGCCGCACATTCATCACGATTGCGGGCGGTATGCACCCGGCAGCCCCAGCGTGTCAGCAGGCTGTTCATGCCGATCAGAATGCTGTCTTCGTTGTCCACGCACAGCACTTGCGCCCCGGTGGGCAACTGACCGTTCAATTCAGCCGCTTTACCCCGTGTGCCCGCCTGCGCGCGGGCCAGCGGCACGTTGACACTGAACACGCTGCCCTTGCCTGGCCACGAGCGCACTTGCAAGCGATGCCCCAGGACCCGGCATAACCCGTCGGCAATCGCCAGGCCCAGGCCCAGGCCTTTCTCGGCACGGGTCTGGTGGCTGTCCAGGCGCTTGAACTCTTCGAAGATCACCTGGCGCTTGTCTTCGGCAATCCCTGGGCCACGGTCCCAGACCTCCAGGCACAATTGATCGCCCTTGCGCCGCACACCCAGCAGCACCGGGCCTTTGGCGTAGCGGAACGCATTGGTGAGGAAGTTCTGCAGGACCCGGCGCAGCAGCTTGATATCGCTGTCGACCCGTAGCTGGCTGCCGCGCACGCGGAACTTCAACCCTTGCTCTTGAGCCAGGGCCTTGAATTCGGCGCCCAGGGTGTCAAACAGCTCGTTGAGCACGAACGGTTTGCGGTCCGGGGTGATCTTGCCGTTCTCCAGGCGCGAGATGTCCAGCAGGTCGCTGATCAAGTCCTCGGCGGAGCGCAACGAACTGTCCAGGTGCTGCACCAGTTGCCGGGCATCGGCGGACAATTCGTCGTCGCGGTGGGAGAGGGCGGCGGAGAACAGGCGTGCCGCGTTCAAGGGCTGCATCAGGTCGTGGCTGACCGCGGTGAGAAAGCGGGTTTTCGACTGGTTGGCCATTTCGGCCGTGCCCTTGGCGTCGGTCAGGGCGACGTTGAGTTGCGACAGTTCGTGGGTGCGCTCGGTGACGCGCTGTTCCAGTCCTTCGTTGGCCTCGGTCAAGGCCTGCTCGGCCTCGCGGAACGCGGTGATGTCGGTGAAACTCATGACGAAGCCGCCACCGGGCATCGGGTTGCCGATCAACTCGATCACCCGGCCGTTGGGGAACAGGCGCTCGGAGGTGTGGGCGCGACCCTGGCGCATCCAGTGCAGGCGCCGGGCCACGTGGACTTCGGCTTCGCCTGGGCCACACAGCCCGCGTTCGGCGTTGTGGCGAATGATGTCGGCAATCGGCCGGCCGACGCTGATCAGACCGTCCGGGTAGTCGAACAGCTCCAGGTAGCGGCGGTTCCAGGCCACCAGCTTCAGCGACTGGTCGACCACGCTGATGCCCTGGGTGATGTTCTCGATGGCGCCTTGCAACAAGGCGCGGTTGAACTGCAGGACCTCGGAGGCTTCGTCGGCGATTCGCACGACATCCTCAAGCTGCATCTCCCTGCCTTCAATCGCCGCTTTTACCACCGCCCGGGTCGAAGAGGCTCCCAGCACGCCCGCCAGCAAGCGTTCGGTGTGGGCGATCCACTCGCCGTCGGCGTTCTGGTTCGGGTTAAAGCCTTTGCCCTGGCGATAGGCGAAGCGGATGAAGCTTTGGCGTGCCCGCTCCTCGCCGACAAAGCGCGCGGCCAATTGCAGCAGGTCGTTGATCTGCACCGCCAGCATCGAGCGCGCATTGGGCCGGGCGCTGATTTCCTGGCCGATGAAGCGGCCGGCCTGCCAGTGTTCCGACACCCGGGTGCGCGACAGCACCGAGACCCAGGCAAACAGGGTGAAGTTACCGGCCAGCGACAGCACCACACCTTGGGTCAGCGGGGTAATCGGTAGGTTCAGCGGGTTGCTGTGGAGCCAGTCAAGCCCGGGAAAGCTGCTCAGCGACCAGCCCATGCTGTGGACGGCGATGGGCAGGATCAAGGTGTAGAACCACAGGAAAGTCCCGGCGGCCAGACCGGCGAACACCCCACGGCGATTGGCCTGTTTCCAATACAGTGCACCGAGCATCGCCGGTGCCAGTTGGGTGACGGCGGCGAAGGCAATCTGGCCGATGGTGGCCAGGCTCGCGGTAGAGCCGAGCAGGCGGTAGGCGACATAGGCCAGCAGCAGAATCACCACGATGCTCACGCGGCGCACCGAGAGCATCCAGTGGCGGAACACTTCGAAGGGACGCTCGGCGTTTTTACGGCGCAGCAGCCAGGGCAGGAGCATGTCGTTGGAGACCATGGTCGACAACGCGACACTGGCGACAATCACCATGCCGGTGGCGGCGGATGCGCCCCCAATAAAGGCCAGCAAGGCCAGCGCCGGATGGGCCTGGGCCAGGGGCAGGCTGATCACGAACGAATCGGGCAGTACCGAACTGGGCAGCAGCATTTGCCCGGCCAGGGCGATGGGCACCACGAACAGGGCCGCCAGCGCCAGGTACACAGGGAACACCCATTTGGCCAGGCGCAAGTCCTGTGGCTCGATGTTTTCGACCACGGTCACGTGGAACTGCCGGGGCAGGCAGATGATGGCCATCATTGCGACACCGGTCTGCACCACCATCGAGGGCCAGTTGATGGTTTCCTTCCAGTATTGCTCCAGGCGTGGGGCGAGCATGGCCTGGTCGAACAGGTCGTCGAAGCCGTCGTACAGCCCATAGGTGACGAAGGCGCCGACGGCCAGAAAGGCGAACAGCTTGACCAGCGACTCAAAGGCAATCGCCAGCACCATGCCACGGTGGTGTTCGGTGGCATCGAGGTTGCGCGTGCCGAAGACGATGGTGAACAGCGCCAGGATCAGCGACACGATCAACGCCGTATCCTGGGCGCGGGTGCCCATGGCATCGGCGCCGGCACCGATCAGCAGGTTCACGCCGAGCACGATGCCCTTGAGCTGCAGGGCAATGTAGGGCAACACACCCACCAGGCAGATCAGCGCCACCACCACTGCCAGGGATTGCGACTTGCCGTAGCGGGCGGCGATGAAGTCGGCAATGGAGGTGATGTTTTCCTGTTTGCTGATCATCACCATTTTTTGCAGGACCCACGGCGCGAACAGCAGCAGCAGGATCGGCCCCAGGTAAATCGGCAGGAACGACCAGAGTTGCTCGGCGGCTTGGCCGACCGCACCAAAGAACGTCCAACTGGTGCAGTAGACCGCCAGCGACAGGCTGTACACCCAGGCCCGCACGCGCGGCGGCAAGGGCGCGCTGCGACGGTCGCCATAGAAGGCGATGGCGAACATGATGGCCATATAGGCCAGGGCGACGGCGGCGATCAGCCCGCTGGACAGCGACATGGAAACTCCAGGCAAAAAGACCCCCGGGACACCAGTGCCGGGCCTGACAGTCTCGCACGATGGATCGTCTTAGTCAGTGTCGACCAAGGTCTGAGCGCGACAGGGTGTCGCAGAGGCCGGGCGAGGTCTGCCAGTGACGCCAACGTCGCTGTTTCCTGTGCTTGGGGTAACCTTGGCACCTGAACTGTACTCACTCAAAGGATTGGCCGGCCATGAAGATCATCCGCAGCAAGTCGTTCACCGGTGAGCGTGCCTGGGCAGCGCTGGATATTGCCAGCATGAACGGCATCACCACGCGTTTGCACTGGACTGACCAGCCGTACAAATGGCACGTCAATGATGGCCAGGAAGTGTTCGTTGTTCTCGATGGCCAGGTGCGAATGCATTACCGCGAGAACGGCATCGAGCAGGCTGCGCTGTTGGAGGTTGGGGACATTTTTTATGCCGCGGTCGGCACGGAGCACGTCGCTCATCCGCAGGGGGTGGCCAGGGTGCTGGTGATTGAGTCGGAAGGCAGCGTCTGATGGCTATATCTGCAAAATAGATAACAGTTAGAGATATTACCCGTTATATAGATATTCGATTCGGTTCTACCATGGTCTCCACCTTGCCAAAGGATAGGAATTCGCCATGCAATGCCCCACCAATAGCCAACGTGCCCATCGACCGTTCAGCCATTTGCATCATCCTCGCGACGTCATTCGCCAGTTCACCCCTAACTGGTTTGCCGCCACCATGGGCACCGGGGTGCTGGCGTTGGCGCTGGCCCAGTTGCCGGTCGCGAGCCCAGGCCTGCATGCCCTCGCCGAAGGCTTGTGGCTGTTCAATATTTTCTTGTTCGTGCTGTTTAGCCTGATGTACGCCGCGCGTTGGGTGCTGTACTTCGACGAAGCGCGGCGGATTTTCGGGCATTCCACGGTCTCGATGTTTTTCGGCACCATTCCCATGGGACTGGCGACCATCATCAATGGCTTTCTGGTATTTGGCTTGCCGCGCTGGGGGCAGGGCGTGGTGCACGTGGCCGAGGTGCTGTGGTGGCTGGATGTCGCGATGTCCTTGGCGTGCGGCGTCCTGATCCCGTACCTGATGTTTACCCGCCAGGAACACAGCATCGACCAGATGACTGCCGTATGGCTGTTGCCGGTGGTGGCCGCGGAAGTCGCGGCGGCCAGCGGTGGCTTGCTCGCACCGCACTTGACCGACGCCCATGGGCAGTTGGTGATGCTGGTCACCAGCTATGTGCTGTGGGCCTTTTCGCTGCCGGTGGCGTTCAGTGTGCTGACTATCCTGGTGCTGCGCATGGCGTTGCACAAGCTGCCCCATGAGAGCATGGCGGCGTCGAGTTGGTTGGCATTGGGGCCGATTGGCACTGGGGCGCTGGGCATGTTGCTGCTGGGTGGCGATGCGCCGGCGATTTTCGCCGCCAACGGCTTGCCGGGCGTGGGGGAGGTGGCGGCTGGAATAGGCCTGATCGCCGGGATCACGCTCTGGGGGTTTGGCCTGTGGTGGATGTTGATTGCGGTACTGATCACGGTGCGTTACCTGCGTGATGGGATCCCCTTCAATCTTGGTTGGTGGGGGTTTACCTTCCCGCTGGGCGTGTATTCGCTGGCGACATTGAAGCTGGCGAGCACCTTGAACCTGACATTTTTCAGTGTGTTTGGCTCGGTGCTGGTGCTGCTGCTGGCGGTTATGTGGCTGATTGTGTCCAAGCGCACGCTACAGGGCGCGTGGCGTGGCGAGTTGTTTGTCTCGCCGTGCATCGCCGGTTTGAAGAAATAGTTTAGGCAAGGTTGTGGCCTGGATCGCTCCGTGACCCTCCAATAGGAGCATCCAGTAGACACTCAGGGACATGGAAGATGAGCCACCCTTCACAGTTCACCTTGCTTCGTAAGCGGCGGTTCCTGCCGTTCTTTGTCACGCAATCCCTTGGCGCGTTCAACGACAACATCTTCAAGCAGTCGTTGATTCTCGCCATCCTCTACAAGTTGGCCATCGAGGGTGATCGTTCGATCTGGGTCAACCTCTGCGCGCTGCTGTTCATCCTGCCGTTCTTCCTGTTTTCGGCGCTGGCGGGCCAGTTTGGTGAGAAGTTCGCCAAGGACGCGCTGATTCGTCTGATCAAGCTGGGGGAAATCGCCATCATGGCGGTGGGCGCCGTCGGCTTCCTGTTCGATCACCTGTGGCTGATGCTGCTGGCGCTGTTCGCCATGGGCACCCACTCGGCGCTGTTCGGGCCGGTGAAGTACTCGATCCTGCCCCAGGCGCTGCGCGAGGAAGAGTTGGTGGGGGGCAACGGCCTGGTGGAGATGGGGACCTTCCTGGCAATCCTGGCCGGGACCATTGGCGCCGGGGTCATGATGTCCTCCAGTCACTACGCGCCAATCGTATCCTTGGCAATTATTGGCGTCGCCGTCCTCGGCTACCTCGCCAGCCGCAGCATTCCACGGGCGGCGGCCTCGACCCCTGAGTTGCGCATCGACTGGAATATCTTCAGCCAGTCCTGGACCACGTTGCGCATGGGGCTCAAGCAAGCGCCGGCGGTGTCGCGCTCGATTGTCGGTAACTCATGGTTCTGGTTCGTCGGGGCGATTTACCTGACGCAGATCCCGGCCTACGCCAAGGAATGGATGCATGGCGACGAGACCGTGGTCACGCTGATCCTCACGGTGTTCTCGGTCGGTATCGCATTGGGTTCGATGCTCTGTGAAAAGCTCTCAGGGCGTAAGGTCGAGATTGGCCTAGTGCCGTTCGGTTCGTTCGGTCTGACCGTGTTCGGTTTGCTGCTGTGGTGGCACTCCGGTGGTATCCCGGACAGCCTCCAGGGCCATAGCTGGCTAGCAGTGCTGGGCTTTGGCCACACCTGGCTGGTGCTGTTCGACATCCTCGGGCTTGGGGTCTTTGGCGGCTTCTACATCGTGCCGCTGTATGCGTTGATCCAGTCGCGTACCGCTGAAAACGAGCGGGCGAGGGTGATTGCAGCCAACAACATCCTCAACGCGTTGTTCATGGTGATCTCGGCGGTTGTCTCGATCGTGTTGCTGAGCCTGGCCAAGCTGTCCATCCCACAGCTGTTCCTGGTGGTGTCGCTGCTCAACATCGGCGTCAACGCCTACATCTTCAAGATCGTGCCCGAGTTCAGCATGCGCTTCATGATCTGGCTGCTCAGCCATTCCATGTACCGCGTGCAGCACCGTAACCTTGAGTTGATTCCCGATGAGGGCGCGGCGCTCCTGGTGTGCAACCACGTGTCGTTTGTTGATGCGTTGTTGGTCGGTGGTGCGGTACGTCGGCCGATTCGCTTTGTGATGTATTACAAGATCTACAACTTGCCGGTACTGAACTTTATCTTCCGTACTGCCGGGACGATTCCGATTGCCGGGCGCCATGAAGACAGCGAGATCTACGAGCGAGCCTTCCAGAAGATTGGCCAGTACCTGAAGGACGGTGAGTTGGTGTGCATCTTCCCCGAGGGCAAGCTGACGGTTGATGGTGAGATCAACGAGTTCAAGGGCGGGTTGACGCGAATTCTGCAGGAGACACCGGTGCCGGTGATTCCATTGGCCCTGCAAGGGCTGTGGGGCAGCTTCTTCAGCCGTGATCCGAACAAGGGCTTGTTCCATCGCCTATGGTCGAAGGTGACGCTGGTTGCCGGGCCGCCGGTAACGGCGCAAGAGGCAGAGCCTGCGCGGCTGCAAGCCATGGTGGGGGAGCTGCGGGGAACGGTTCGCTAGCATCACGCCGGATAAGAAACGCCCGCCTCTTAGTGCGTAATGCTGTTCACTTAAGGGCGTCCCGCTATCGAACGTGGCGAGCGCGCTTGCTCGCCACGGACTGTTTTGATGTCGAGATGAGCTTAAGTGAACAGCATTAGCCGCTTGGTGCGGGCGTTTTTTGTCAGGTTGCGCTGACTTTCAGCCCAATCAACCCGGCAATGATCAGTGCAACGCTGGCCAGTCGGAACAGCGCCATGGACTCGCCGAACAAGATGATTCCGGCGATCACCGTGCCCACGGCGCCGACGCCGGTCCAGATCGCGTAGGCGGTGCCCAGCGGCAGCTCCTTCATCGCCAGGCCCAGCAGGCCCAGGCTGATGGCCATGGCCACGATGGTTAGCGCAGTAGGCAGCGGGCGGCTGAAACCGTCGGTGTATTTCAGGCCAACGGCCCAGCCGACTTCAAACAGACCCGCGAAGAACAGAATGATCCAGGACATAAATACCTCCATCGATTGACGGGGTCGTCCCCAGATTAATAGCTCGATCGAGCCGCAAGGTCGTCCTTGCGATGGGCGCTATGGTGCCCATCATTAATCCGGGGATCAAGATCCACACTCAATCGGCGGCTTGTTGGGCCGCCAGTTCTCGGTCCTGTTTCTCGCTCATGCGCCGGAAGTAGGTCGCCAGCAGCGCCCCGGAGATGTTGTGCCACACGCTGAACAGGGCGCTGGGCACCGCCGCCAGAGGCGAGAAGTGCGCGCTGGCCAGGGCGGCGCCGAGACCTGAGTTTTGCATGCCGACTTCCAGGGCCAGGGTTTTACGCTGGGCCAGCGGCAGTTTGAACAGGTGCCCGGTGACGTAGCCCAGCAGATAACCGAAGCTGTTGTGCAGCATCACCACGCCCATGATCAGCAAGCCGGATTCGGCAATCTTGCCTTGGCTGGCGGCGACCACAGCGGCGACGATGATCACGATGCTCACCACCGAGACCAGCGGCAGAACCTCGACGGCATAACGTGCCCGAGCACCGAGTAGGCGCTGGACAATGACGCCGAGAACGATCGGCAGCAGCACGATCTGCAGGATCGACCAGAACAGTTCCATGAACGAAACCGGCAGCCAGGCCGAGGCGAGCATCCAGATCAGTGCGGGTGTCAGCAGCGGGGCGAGCAAGGTGGTAATCGCGGAGATGGCAACGGCCAGGGCGAGGTCGCCACGGGCGAGCCAGGTCATGACGTTGGAAGATGTACCGCTTGGGCAGCAGCCAACCAGGATCACCCCAACCGCAATTTCTGCGGGTAGGTTGAACACTTGGCAGAGCAGCCAGGCCATGCCGGGCATGATCACGAATTGCGCGACGACGCCCAGGGCGACGCGCCAGGGGTGACGAGCGACCTCCGCGAAGTCTTCCAGTTTCAAGGTCAGGCCCATGCCGAACATCACCAAGCCCAGCAGCGGCACGATGGCGCTTTTCAGGTCAAGGAACCAACTCGGTTGCAGGAACGCCAGGACGGCGAAAATCAGTACCCAATAGGCAAAGGTGTTGCCGACAAAGCGACTCAGTGCTGCCAATGCACGCATGACATGTTCCTTATTATTAAGTGGGGTCGCAACAAAGCAGGTGGGAGGTTCTATGCGCAGGGATCACCCCCATGCATAGAACCTCCCACATTTAAGTAAGCGTTATCCGCTTAGATGCCTTGCGGGGTCTCTTCGCCGCCCAGGGCTTCAACCAGGGCCGGGAGGAAGTCGCCGAAAGTCAGCATCATCAAGGTGAAGCTGGCATCCAGTTGGCCGAGGGCCTCTTCGCCGCCGTCCTGTTCCGCCTGGTCTTGCAGCAGGTCTTCGAACTTCAGGCGCTTGACCACCATTTTGTCGTCGAGGACGAATGACAGTTTGTCCTGCCAGGCCAGGGACAGTTGAGTCACGACTTTGCCCGTGCTCAGGTGCAGCTGGATTTCGTCGCTGGTCAGGTCCTGGCGCTTGCAGCGGATGATGCCGCCGTCTTCGTGGGTGTCGCGCAGCTCGCACTCGTCCAGCACAAAGAAATCATCGGCGGCTTTCTGGGTGGTGACCCACTCCGTCATGGTCGCGGTCGGCGACATTTTTACCGTCAGCGGACGCACCGGCAGGGAGCCGATCACTTCACGCAGGGTGGACAGCAGGTCTTCGGCACGCTTCGGGCTGGCCGAGTTGACGAGGATCAGGCCCTGTTTCGGCGCAATGGCGGCGAACGTGGACGAGCGACGGATAAAGGCGCGAGGGAGGAAGGCCTGGATGATTTCATCCTTGATCTGGTCACGCTCCTTCTTATAGACCTTGCGCATTTGCTCGGCTTCGATCTCTTCGACCTTTTCCTTGAGCGCGTCACGGACCACGCTACCGGGCAGGATGCGCTCTTCCTTGCGTGCCGCGATCAGCAGGAAGTCACCGCTGACATGCGCCAGTGGGGCATCTTCGCCCTTGCCAAACGGCGCGACGAAACCGTAGGTGGTCAACTCCTGGCTTGCACATGGACGCGCCAGCTTGGTGGCCAGTGCAGTTTCCAACGCCTCGGCATCAAAAGGCAGATCTTGGGTCAGGCGATAGATAAGCAGGTTTTTGAACCACATGGGGTGAGTCTCTCTTTAATACAAAGTGGGGCATTATTCTCCGCGCAGCTCAATAGGCCAACCCTTCGCTAAGCCTTTGGAAGGCCTGAAAAAAATATTATAAAAAGTGCTTGCCAGAGGTGGGGCTGCTCCGTAGAATGCGCGCCACACCGAACGTGAAGGGTGATTAGCTCAGCTGGGAGAGCGTCTGCCTTACAAGCAGAATGTCGGCGGTTCGATCCCGTCATCACCCACCA
>NZ_FOCB01000015.1:126368-139344 GCF_900109995.1 Pseudomonas sp. ok272
TACGCGCAGCGGTAGTTCAGTCGGTTAGAATACCGGCCTGTCACGCCGGGGGTCGCGGGTTCGAGTCCCGTCCGCTGCGCCATATTCGGTTACCTGGAACGCTGAACGCCAGGTCACCACGAAAAGCCCGCTCAATGCGGGCTTTTCGCTGTCTGGGGTTTGTAGAGCCAGACCCTCGCCTTCATTTCCCAATTCCCTCGTGTGCCTCTCCGTTCGGCGATGGCAATGCGCCTTGTCGCTGATTCCCGCCTCCGCCCTATCGTTGATGGGCTGACAGGTGTTTTTCCAGTACAAAAAACAAACACCCCCGAACATGCCGGGGGTGGTGTTGTCGTTAGTGTGTTTTCACCCCGTCCGATTGAATCGTCCGTCAAGCCTTGGCTTGAACCGCTGGGTCAGGCTCCCGGCTACACGGTCTGATCCGGTGTAGCGGGATGCTCGCCGTGCTTGAACAGTACGAAGTTGTGCTTGACGTCATCTGTCATGGCCGTCTTGATCATGTATGACAGGGCAAGGCCGCCGCCTGTCAGGATCAGGGAGAACGCAGGAATGCTGACGCTCACGATCATGCAGATCAAGAAGTACGGCACCATAATCGCCATCAATACTTTGCCCATGCGGGCTGCGCGTTGCAGTTTGTTGTCCAGCGTCTGGCGATCGGCTTCTTCGAGCAAGACATCTGAATGGCACTGATCGCAATTGATGGGCTTTTGCTGGATCAGATCGGTCACGTGTTGATAAGTAGGCTTGAGAGCGGAGGTGCAATGGCCGCAGCTCATGTTTACTTCGTTGTAAGGTTCGGAGGTAGCGTCCGTGGTGTCCGTGGTGGGCTGCTGGGTGTCACTCATAGCGGTTGAATCCTTTTTCTCGATAGCGCAGGCCAAAGATGATGGGTGCAATGGCCGGGGCGATGAGTCCGGGGGGACTTGGTCGACCCATTTGAATGGTTTTAGAGCAATAGATTTGAGCGAGGGTGCAGCAGATGGGTGGGAGATGGCGTACCTGGGATATGCCCTGAAACCCGGCAGCAATTTAGTCTCGGCCCGGCTGGTCGTCTGTAGGTCACTTCCGTTTTTGAAGTGGGCTTAGTCAAAACACATTGCAGTCCATAACTGTCCACGCGAGCGTCTATCACCTGCTGTTCGCTTGATGGCAATGCGCCGTGTTGCTGATTCACATCAACGCCCCTTGCGATCATTTCCGTTACAACGACGGTGGGAGCTATGCATCCCGGTTTTCACCCGATGAACCCTTAAAAACCAAGAGGAAGCTGGCCGACGGGACCACTCGATGCCAGCCTCAGACAGGAATAGTTCAATGGATTTGATTTTGCCGCGCAGGGCCATCCTGGCCGTGTCGCTGTTGTTTATGCATCAACTGAGCGCCAGTGAGCCCGTAACCCAGGCCGACGCACAGATCGCGCAGGGCAAATACGTCGCCCAGCTCGGTGACTGCATTGCCTGCCACACCGCCAAGGGGGGCGCGAGCATGGCCGGTGGGCTGGAGTTGAGCACGCCGATGGGCACGCTTTACTCCAGCAATATCACGCCGGATCCGGATACCGGGATCGGCCGCTACACGTTCGAGCAGTTTGATCGCGCCATGCGTGAAGGCGTTACGCCGGCAGGTGACAACCTGTATCCGGCAATGCCCTATCCGTCCTACGCGAAGATGAGCGAAGCCGACATGCGTGCCCTGTATGCCTATCTGTTGCAGGGCGTAACCCCCATCAGGCAGGTCAATCAGCCCGCGGACATGAGTTGGCCATTCAACCAACGTTGGGGCCTGTGGTTCTGGAACCTGCTGTTCGTCGATGACCAGCCCTTTGTTGCCGATCCGGCCAAGGATGAGCGCGTGAACCGCGGTGCCTATCTGGTCCAGGGGCTTGGCCATTGCGGCGCGTGTCATACCCCGAGAGGGATTGCCTTCCAGGAGAAGGCAATGAGCGATGCCGGGTCCCGTGGCGAGCACTACCTGGCGGGCGAAACGGTGGAACATTGGCGTGCGCTGAGCTTGCGTAACCTGTGGACGGTCGAGGACACCGTGCAGTTGCTCAAGACCGGGCAAAACCGCTTTGCCACGGTGTCGGGCAACATGGCCGAGGTGATCCATCACAGCACCCAGCATTTCACGGACGAGGATCTGGTCTCGATCGCCACGTACCTCAAGTCCTTGCCCGCCGGGAAAGATGATCTACCGGCTCCCACGCAGCCACTGACCCCGACGGCCCTCCCGGCGGCGCTGTACAGCAGTCGTGGCGGCTTGGGCTACACGCAGTTTTGTGCTGATTGCCACCGTCCTGATGGCGGTGGCGTGCCGGCGATGTTCCCACCGTTGGCAGGCAACCCGAGCCTGGCCTCTGCTGACCCGACGTCATTGCTGCACATCACGTTGACGGGCTGGAAGACGGCACAAACCCAGACCCACCCAAGGGTCTACACGATGCCTGGATTTGCCCGGCTCTCTGACCCGGAGATCGCCGAAATCCTCAGCTTTATACGCTCCAGCTGGGGCAACAGCGGCTCGGCGATTACGTCGGCCCAGGTCAAGCAGATGCGTGCGCAACTCAAGCCGGCGACTGACACGTCAGCCTTTGAGCCTCCGCGCCTGGCCGACATGCTGACGGCGCCGAATGCCGATCAGGTCGTTCGCGGCATGCGCCTGCACCTGCAAACCAAGGCCCTGCTGCCGGACAACGTGGGCAACGCGCTGAACTGCAGCAGTTGCCACCTGAATGCCGGGACTGTCGCCGACGGCTCGCCCTTTGTCGGTGTATCGGCATTCTTCCCCAGCTATGCGCCTCGTGCGGGCCGGCAGATTACCTTGGCGGATCGTATCAATGGCTGCTTCCGGCGCTCGATGAACGGCCAGCCGCTGCCCGCCCAGTCGCCCGACATGCAGGCGATGATCGCCTACTTTGACTGGATGAAAGGCAACACCAAGCCCGAGGACAAAGTCGCTGGGCGCGGCATTGGTAAAATTGACAGGGCACTCAAGCCCGATATGGACAATGGCCGGCAGGTTTACGCCAAGCAATGTGCGGTGTGCCACGGGACCGAGGGTGAAGGCCTGAAGCGTGCCAGTGGTGACTGGGTGTTCCCGCCGTTGTGGGGCGATGAGTCGTTCAACCTGGGTGCCGGCATGGCGCGCACCTATACCGCGGCGGCATTCGTCAAACGCAACATGCCCATCGGCTTTCACGAGCAGTTTCCACTGGGCCAGGGCGGACTTTCCGATCAGGATGCGGTGGATGTCGCCGGTTACTTCGCCCATCAGCCCCGTCCGGATTTCCCGGATAAGGTCAAGGACTGGCCTGAAGGGGGTAAACCGGTTGACGCTCGCTATTGAGCGTTCACGGGCTGAAGTTGGCGCGATTGATGCGCCAACTTCAGTGCGGCGCTATTGCTCGCTGTTTCGTGCATGCCGATAGTCGCTAACCGCTTGGTACACCGCTTTGCGCAACCGATTGATGCCACCGATCGGGCGATGAGCCTCAATGCCAAACCAGGGGTTGAACGACTGGTTGTCGCATTGCAGGTTCTGCGCGGGGGTGTCGAAGTCCTGGGCCGGGATCTTGATGCGTGCCACGGTTTCGAATGGCGCGTCGCTTTCGCGCCATTCGACGCTGGTGTCCTCGATGGGCATGTACTTGTTCGGATCCTGGCGTTGAACCTGCAGGACAAAACAGGCGGGTACTCGGTCGGTCGACAGTTGCTGGTTCAACGCACTGCGCAGGAAGTTGGGTAGCGCCTGATTTTGTGGGGCCAAGGTGTAGCGTGGACAGCTATCAGGGTCTGGGGCGACGCGAAACTTGGCGTTGGCGGCACCGAACTTGTAGGGCGAGACCGAAAAGTACGTGGTCTGGGTCGGGCTGGCCGGGGCCGGTGCCAGCGTCGATAGGGCTATAAGCAGGTGGCGAACCTGCCAACTGCGCGGGTCCCAGCTGGGGAAGAAGGCCATGGCCTTCTTGCCGTCGGCCTGTGCGGCCACGTTCTGTCGGTACTCGGCAACATCGCTGACGAAAAAGTTCGGATGGTTGAACATCACGAAGTCCTGTTCGCCCTGGTCTTGCCGGTCCTCGAGAAGCTGGTTCCCCGACACGTCCTGCAGTTTGATCGCCATCCCGCGTGCGTCGCGGATGCTGTCGAACTGAGGGTAGGCGTTGCCGTTGGACAGGCGCACGATGGCTTGCCAGGTTTTGCCGGGTGTGTCGAAAACCCCCTGGCGCAGTTCGGGAGTCAAGTCGGCCAGCACTTGAACCTCGGCCTTCACACAGCCATGGGCCTTGGCATGGGCGTCACGAAGGTACCGTGTGTTGTCTCGATGCTGGTCGACGATGCGCACGGCGGTCTGGATCACGTCCTGAGTCATGGCAGCTTCGCCGGGCGGGATCAGTTCTTCACGGGCGACCGCACCACGGTACTGCCAGGCAAGCCAGGCAGTCGCCAGCGCCCACCCCAACAAACCAAGTCCCAACAGTAACAGTACGGCCTTGCCCAGCAGGACGCCGATGCGCAGCCAGAGGGTCATCAACATGCAAGGCTCCTTGTTGCGTCGGTGGTCGTCATGGCAATTGCGCCTCCAGGGGGCCACCCAATACCTTCAGGTATTCCATCAAGGCCCAGCGTTCCTGCGGTTGCAGCAAGCGGCCAATGACGCCATTGCCGCGCTCGCCGGCCCGGAACTCGTGGCCGCTGTTGTGGTTGCCGGTGAGGCGTGTGTCGAACTTGAACCCGTTGTCGAAGGCTTCGGTGCGATAACCCAGGTGCTGTGGGTCGTACTCGAAGGTGCCCTTATAGAAGGTGGTGGCGCGCTCGTCCTGCGGTGAGAGCAACTGGTACAGGCTTGGCACCGAACCGTTGTGCAAAAACGGTGGCGTTGCCCATACGCCCGCCAGCGGACGTGCCTTGTAGGCCACGCGCTCGCGAACCCCGATGGGCAGGCCAAAGCCGTCCATGTCCGGACGTTCCTCTTCACTGACCCCGGCTTCACGGTAAGCCCGGTTCTCGACAAAGGCGGTGACGTAGGCGAGCCCCTTGGCAACCGAGAGCTGGCTCAGATCCAGTGGTTCCTTGGGTGGTGGTCTCAGTTTGACGTCCAGGTTTTGCAACTCGGCCGGGTCCCATTGCAACGGCGTGAGGTCGAAGCGGTGGTTGGCGATATTGGTGGCCGCGCCTGGGTCGGTGCCGATAAAGGCCACATCGAGCATCTTGAGCTTCTGCTCTGGGCGACCGTTGGCCCAGGTGACGTGGGGAACGTGACAGCTGGCGCAATGCTCGGCAAACAAGGCACGGCCCTGGGCGGCCAATGGCTTGTCGATATGGCCAAACAGCTCTTCCGGCCAGGCGGGGGGCTTGAGGTGTTTCAGGGTTTCTTCGATGCGATGCAAATCATGTACGCGCACGCTGGATGGATAGCGCTCATCGCCCTTGAGTGGCTGCCCATTGACGTCGAAGAAGCTCAGGGTTGCCCCCACACCCAGGGCTTCGCCGATGTTGCGCGCCATGGGTTGCTGGGCCGAGCCGTTCCACTGCACCCAGTCGAAGGTCCAGATGTCCCAGAGCTGGGGATAGTCCACGGGGGCATTGGCCACGCGGTAGTTGCCGGGCGATAGGGCATCGCCAAACGTGGCGTTGGCGATGCGCCCGAATGCGTCGGTACGTCCCGGGCCTTCTTCGGTGGGGTAGAGGCCACGATGGGTATCGTTCCAGGCCACGCGCAGAAACGTGTCGAGCGAAACCTTGAAGTCATGGCGCAGTTGGTCGCGTTGGGCATCGTAGTCTTGCCCCAGCACATTGCGGGCGAAGCGTTCGAACTTCCAGGGGTTGTAGTAGGTGGACGCGAGGCTGGCGACGAGTGCCTGGCCGAAGCTACCGCCTCGCAGGGTCGGTACGCTGGAAGGCAGCACGTGCTGGGCTGATCCACCATCAATGCGCACCGCCTGGTTCTGGAAGCGCAGCTCGCCGGTGTGGCAGGCGGCGCAAGTAATATCCAGAAACGCTTCTTGGCTGCCCGGGTTTTGATGACGCGTGAAGCCGACAGGGAGGTTGCCAGGGTTGTCGGCAGTCGCTTTCTGCGCCGGGTCAACCAGGAACCCAAAGCGCGCCAGGTAGTGTGGCGCCGCAAAGCGCTGTTGCGAGAAGGGCAGTTCAAGGGCGCTGAACCAGTCGTAGCGCAAGCCTTTGACTTGGGTGCCCTGAGGGGTGAAGTAGTAAAGCTGGCGCTCGGCGGCGCTCCACTGGTCAAGGTAGTGAACGTGTTCGGGAGGCTTATAAATGGGCAGTTTCGGCTTGGCAACGTAATAGAGCACGACCGCCACTGCGGTGAGCAACAGGAGGAGCAGGAGCAGCAGAGCACGGTGCAAGAGGCGCACGTTAACGATCCTTGTCGAGTGTTTTGCGTGTTATGCCCCAGTGCCAGTAGTCCGGCAAGTGGCCATTACGCCATATACCGTAGAAAGCGCTGCCAACAACGTTGAGAGCAGGCTGACAGAGACTTCATGACCCCTATCTGCAAAATGCGTTAAAAGACCTGAACTTATCGCGCGATTCCCGCTCTCATGCCGGTAGCCATTGGTCGTGGCGGCCTGATAAGCTCGCGGCTTTACTCGATTGCCCTTTAGGCGCATGAACAAGGAAATAGCATGAAACAGCATCGGTTGGCGGCGGCGGTGGCCCTGGTTAGCCTGGTACTTGCGGGTTGTGACTCGCAAACCAGCGTTGAGCTGAAAACTCCGGCGCAGAAAGCTTCCTACGGTATCGGCCTGAACATGGGCAAGAGCCTGGCTCAGGAAGGTATGGATGACCTGGATTCCAAAGCAGTTGCTCAAGGCATCGAAGATGCCATTGGCAAGAAAGAGCAAAAGCTTAAGGATGACGAGTTGGTCGAAGCCTTTGCCGCGCTGCAAAAGCGCGCTGAAGAGCGCATGGCCAAGATGAGTGAGGAGTCGGCAGCCGCTGGCAAGAAATTCCTCGAAGAGAATGGCAAGAAAGCCGGTGTCACCACGACCGCTTCTGGCCTGCAGTACGAAGTGATCAAGAAGGCCGACGGCCCTCAGCCTAAGCCTACCGATGTGGTGACTGTTCACTACACCGGCACCTTGACCAACGGCACTGTGTTCGACAGCTCCGTGGAGCGCGGCAGCCCGATTGATCTGCCGGTCAGCGGCGTGATCCCGGGTTGGGTTGAAGGCCTGCAACTGATGCACGTAGGCGAGAAGTACAAGTTGTACATCCCTAGCGAACTGGCCTACGGCGCACAGAGCCCTAGCCCGGCAATCCCGGCCAACTCGGTGCTGGTGTTCGACCTGGAGCTGCTGGCGATCAAAGATCCAGCCAAGCAAGACGCCGAGAAGTAATCAGCGTTTGATCCACACACAACGCCCCGTGCTTACGGGGCGTTGTTGTATCTGATGTTCGTTGACGCGGATTTGCAGCGAACGGATGCCCGCGATATGAGTCATAGTCCTGAAGGCACTGTCGCTAGACGCAGAGAGTCTTCAAGTCAATGAAATCTTGGGTTTTTTTATGTGAGTAAAAAACGCCCGATCTGACTCCGGCCCTTATGAAACGGGGCTTATAGGCGTAAAAAGTGGCTCTGTTCACAAGGTTATCCACAATTTGTGTGGATAACATTTTAGTGGAGGAATGATGAAGACGCCCTGGAGTTTTGCTCGGTTCCTACCCCTGGCCGGTCGATTGATCAGCCGTGGGCGCCTGCCGACCCTGTTGTTCGCCGTGGCGAGCAAAAGTGCCAGCCAGGGCAATCGGCTGGGTAAGCTCAAGGATGACCTGCGCCTGCTGCAGGCCCTGTGCCTGGCGTACTGGCGTGGCGAGTACCGCACCATCAGCCCCAAGGCGCTGGTGTCGGTCGTCGCAGGCTTGATGTACTTCCTCAGTCCTATAGATGCGATACCGGATTTCCTGCCGATGTTCGGCATGCTCGATGACATTGCCGTACTGGCCTGGTTGATGAAAACCCTGGACGATGAGTTGAACGCTTTTCGTCTCTGGCGCAATCGTCAGCAACCGGCACAGCTTGCGGTGGTGGAGCGCTTGCCTGATTCGCCCGAGCAATTGCAATTGCAAGGCCCGAAAAAAACCTGAGCCGATTCAGGCTCCCCTATAGATTGATCCCCCCTCGCGACCTTGGCGGCTGTTAGGATTACACTTCAAGGGAAAAATGCTGACGCGCTAAGTGTCGTAGTCCTACGGGGTGGTCATGGATATTCAAATAATTGCACGCGATGGAGAGCCCGAGTACGCGGTTTTGCCGTGGGCTCAGTATCAAGCGTTGTTGAAGGCCGCAGGTGTCACGGACCCATCACTGCGCGAAGCGCCAACCTCCCAGGCGGCTGCAGCAGAACCGGTACTGGTGGGGCTGGATCAGCTGCGCAGTTTACGCGAAGGAAAAGGACTCGCCATCGAGGCACTGGCCCGTACGGTAGGCATCAGCCCTTCCTACCTGGCCTTGATCGAAAGCGGCGAGCGCCTGCCCGATGCGGCGATCCGTCGTAGCCTGGCCTGGGAGTTGAAGGTACAAGGTTGGAGGGACGAGTCGTGAGCGTACGGATCAGTCGTCAGCATTGGGATGGTCTACTCGGCGAACTGGACCAGGCCCGTCGACAGCGTCACCTGTTGACGTACCGCGCCTTGCTTGAGCGTCTGCAATTGCCCAGCCCCGCCATGCAAACCCTGACCGCCGCCCTTGAACACCTCGCCGCGCTGGATGTACGTGCCGAACAGCCGCTGCGCAGTTCACTGGTCATCAGCCAGGGTGCAAGTCGCTTGCCGCGCACTGGTTTCTTCGAGTGCGTCGAGCGCCTGGGGCGCTTCTCCGGACCTTCTGATGGCATTGCGGCGGCCTCCTGGCACGCCTCAGAGGTGGTGCGGGTGTTTGAATACGAATACCCCGAATCTGCGGAGGCCTGAGATGTTGTGGCGAATTAGAGCCCGCGCCAGCTACTGGCTGGCCCGTCGGCTGTTTCACTGGTCATGGTTTGTGCGCCAGCCCCGAGGCTGGCGTTGGCTGGAAGGCCAGTTTTCACGCATGGCCAACCTCGGTGACGTCGACGCACAGAGCTTCTACGGCCATATCCTGACGTTTCGTGGCCAGGGCCTCGGTGCACGTGAGGAGGGTGTGCGGCTGTTGCGTTTGGCGGCGTTGGCCGGGGATGGCAAAGCGGCATACCAAGTGGGTGTGATCAGTCTCGCGGGCACGGCGAGCACAGCACCTGATCCCGGGGAGGCAGAGCGTTGGTGGCAGATGGCGGCCAAGGCTGGGCACCCCCTGGCAGAGATCAAACTCAAGCAACTTGAGCAGGGTCATTCCTGACGGCTCCTGCACGCGCAGCATGACGATTGGCCGAGCAATTCGGCCTTCAGGCTTTAACGAAACTCCCTACATCATCCTCATCTCGCACTGACTTCTTTCCCCATTAGATCCCTGCAAAGTCTCGCGTCCCTATAGTGACCGTGCGAGGGATCGCGAATGCTCGATCCGCAAATGCTGAACGCATCCATTGGCTATCTGGGCCTGGCTGCACTGAATGCTGACGGCCCTGATGTCGAGATCGTACTCAACGATTTTCGGCATTGCCTCAATCGCTTTGATGCGTGGGCTGAAAGTTTTTGGACTGGCACGGCACTCGACGTCGAACAGGTGTTCAAGGTTGGCCATGAGGTCAGCCTCAGTGCGCCGAGGCGTTCGAAAGAGCCGGTCAGCACCACGGTTACCGCCTGCTCGGCCAGCGGATCGCTCACCCTGGTGCATATGTTTGAAGCGGCCCGCTTTGTGCCGATCGGTAATACCCCGGTGCTCCTCGAACCGTTGAGTAGCGGACCAACGGCGGATCGGCTCACGGGCGAAGCGATTCGCGTCACCATCGGTCCCAGCGGCATTCTTGAAGTGCCGCAATGCCAGCGTGGCCAGCGCTATCGCGTCACCTTCTTTCCCGATGTCTCCACGGACCAGGTCAAGGCGCTCTACGCCTCCTATCAAGACACCATTGCCGAGCTGGAAGGCTGGCTGCGCAATCAATGGACAAGCGAGTTTCAGGCGCAATGGCTGAGCTTTTCCGAAGCCGGCTTTCTTCAGCGCAGGGGCATGCTGCAGCAGGCAAGCCTCCAGGGAATTGAGCGTGCATTGCTCGATCTTTGGGATGACATCCAGCAACTGTTTCACCTGATGGCCGACCTGCAGGCCAACAGCGAGAAACTGCTTGAGTACCTGACTCGCACCGACCTTGAAACACTGCTCAATGCCCCCGCTGAGGCTGTAGCCAATGCGTTGCTGGTACTCAGCGACGAGCCGTTGCTGTTCATTTACCTGGCGGCCATCTGCGCCTGGGTGCGGATGGTGCCGCCCCAGCACGCAGCCGAAGTGTTGGCCGAGATTCGCACAGGCGTGTTGATTGGCCTGTTGCTGAGTTGTGTGACCGGCCCCTTGGGGCTCGGTGCAGGGTTGGGTGCCAAGCAACTGAGCAAAATCAATTCACCTCGCGCCCGCACGTGGCTGGGGGCCTTGAGCGAGCAGTTGGCGCGCGTATCGAGTGACCAGGGTTTCAGTCGCCACGCCGAAGCACTCAAGCCGCTGATAGTGAACGCCCAGAGAGCACCTATGGGGGTCACACCGCACGTGCCGTTGCAGATCAGCCCGGGCAAGGCTCCGCCCTTCCACGTGAGTAATCCAGCAGCACTTGCCCGTGATAAATCGCGCCCCACGACTCGCTTGAGTCAGGTGGAGCCGCGTGACAACGCCCCGGTTCAAGCGAAAAACCCCAACGGCGAGGCCGCCGACACAAGCAGTAGAACCGCCACCCATGGCTGCCCGGTGTCGATGGTCACCGGCGAAGAACTGCTGACCCTGACCGACGCCGAATTGGACGGTCTGCTGCCGTTTGCCTTCACCCGCCTGTACCGCACCAGCGCGGTCGAGCTGGACAGCGGCCTGGGGTTTGGCTGGAGCCATTCGCTGTCGCAGCGCCTGGAGATCAACGACGGAACAGTGATTTGGATCGACCCGGAAAACCGCCGCACTCCATTCCCAATGCCCAGCGCTGAACGCCCGGCGATCCACAACAGCCTGTCCCGGGCGGCGATCTACCTGGGCGCTGACGCCGACGAACTGATCCTCGCCCAGGCCGGTGACGACACGCCGTTCTATCACTTTCGCGACGGCCACCTCACGGCCATCAGCGATGCCTACGACAACCGCCTGCACATCCGTCGTGACTATGCCGGTCGCATCCAGCGCCTGGACAACGGCGCCGGCCGCGCCCTGTTGCTGCGTTATGACCGCAAGCACCTGGTGGCCATCGACTATCAGGTGTTCCGTCCGGCGGAAACCCTTGAAGAGTGCTGGCAGACCGAGCAAGTCCTGGTCAGTTATCGCTATGACGAACGCAACCGGTTGATCGAAGCCCGCAACGGTGCGGATGAAAGCGAGCGTTACGACTACGACAACCAGCACGTGATCGTGCAGCGCCAGATGGCCGGTGGCGCGAGCTTTTTCTGGGAGTGGCAACGCGAAGGCAAGGCGGCGCGCTGTGTTCGGCATTGGGCCAGCTTTGGCCAGATGGACAGCCGCTACACCTGGGACGATGCCGGCAGTGTGCGGGTCGAGAACGTCGATGGCAGTGAGGAGCTTTACGTCCACGACGCCCAGGCGCGCCTGGTGCGCAGGGTTGAGGCAAGCGGCGCCGAGCATCTCAAGTCCTACGATGACAATGGCCAGCTGATTGCTGAAAAGGATGCCCTGGGCGGCGTCACGCAATACCGCTACAACGAAGCGGGTCGGTTACAGGCGATTTTTCCTGCCGAAGGCGAGCCGACTTATTACGAGTACTACAACGGTTTCGTTCGGCTGATGTGCCGAGGCGCGGCGCGCTGGAAGTACCGCCGCAACCCCCAGGGCGACCTCACCGAACAGATCGACCCCAGCGGCCACCGCACCCAGTACTACCGCGACGCCAAGGGCCGACTGACGAGCATCAGCTACCCGGACAGCAGCTACCACGCCTTCACCTGGAACAACCTCGGGCAACTGATCGAAGAGCAATTGCCCGACGGCGCCCAGCGACAGTTTGCCTACGACGCCCTGGGCCGAAAGATTCGTCAACAAGACGAACACGGCGCCGTCACCCACTACCAATGGGACGCGCTCGGGCGCCTGCTGCACACCACCTTGCCCGGCGGCGCCACCCGCGCCTTTACCTACAACGCCTACGGCAAAGTCACCAGCGAAAAGGACGAACAGGGCCAGCTCACCCGTTACGAATACGACGACGACCTGCACCTGATCAGCCGCCGCCTCAACCCGGACGGCAGCCAACTGCGCTATCGCTACGACAACGCGCGGCTGCTGCTCAGCGAGATCGAAAACGAAGTCGGCGAAACCTACCGGCTGGCCTACGGCGCCAATGGCCTGATCGAGCAAGAGACCGGTTTCGACGGGCGCCGCACGGCGTATGCCTACGACCTCAACGGCCATCTGCTGGAGAAAACCGAGTTCGGCGCTGACGGCTCGACCCTGATCACCGCCTACCAACGCGATAGTGCCGGACGCTTGCGGCTCAAGACCCTGCCCGACGGCGCCCAGGTCGAGTACCGCTACGACGACCTGGGGCGCTTGATCAGCGTCGACGACGGCAGCGACTGGCCGCTGGCATTTGCCTACGACACCCAAGACCGCCTGATCACCGAACACCAGGGCTGGGGCACGCTGCACTACGGCTACTGCGCCGCCGGCCACCTCAAGCACCTGCGCCTGCCGGACCACAGCACACTCGACTTCCAGTACGCCCCCGGCGACATCCTCACCGGCATCGACCTCAACGGCGCGCGCCTGACCCGCCACGTATTCGACGCCGGACGCGAACAACAGCGCCAACAAGGCCACCTGCTCAGCCAGTACCACTACGACGAACAAGGCCGCTTGCAGGCCCACGCCCTCAGCCAACCCAATCGCCCGCGCTACA
>NZ_FOCB01000024.1 GCF_900109995.1 Pseudomonas sp. ok272
GCCGTCACGAACACATTGGAGGCCTGGCCGCGAAAGCGGGCCATGGCCGGGACGTTGTGGATGGCGTACATCGGCATCAGGAACAGGATCGCGGCGATGACCGGGCCACCGATGGTTTCGATCATGCCCAGGATGCTTGGATTCAACGTCGCGACAATCCAGCACACCACCAGCATGAACGCCGCCACCATGCGATCCAGGGCCTTGGCGCTCGGACGCTTGCCGGTTTTCACGATCAGGCCTTTCAAGCCCTCGCTGGCACCGATGTAGTGGCCCAGGAACGACTTGGAGATGGCCACGAAGGCAATCAACGGCGCGGCGAAGGCGATGGTCGGGTTGTCGAAGTGGTTGGCCAGGTACGACAGGATCGACAGGTTCTGTGCCTTGGCGTCGGCCAGTTGCGCCGGCGACAAGGTCAGCACGCAACTGAAGACGAAGAACAGCACCATCACCACCATCAGCAGGTGGGCGCGGGACAGGATCTGCGCGCTGCGCTGTTCGGCGTGGGCGCCGTAGCGACGCTTCTGGTCCACGGCGAAGGCCGAGATGATCGGCGAGTGGTTGAACGAGAACACCATCACCGGGATCGCCAGCCACAGGGTGTGCAGCAGCGCCGAAGGCTCGGGCACGGTGCTCGCGGTGGCGAGGATGCCGCCGTTCCAGTGCGGGATCAGGAACACGGCCAGGAACAGCAGTGCGACGATGAACGGATAGACCATCAGGCTCATGGCCTTGACGATCACTTGCTCGCCGCACCGCACCACGGCCAGCAGGCCGAGAATCAGCACCAGTGACAGGACAACCCGCGGTGGCGGCGCGATGTGCAACTGGTGTTCAAGGAAACTGCCCACGGTGTTGGTCAGGGCAACGCTGTAGACCAGCAGGATCGGGAAGATCGCGAAGAAGTACAGCAAGGTGATCAGGGCCCCGGCCTTGATCCCGAAGTGCTCTTCCACCACCTCGGTAATGTCCGCGCCTTCGCGACCGGACAACACGAAGCGGGTCAGGCCACGGTGCGCGTAGAACGTCATGGGGAACGCCAGCAACGCGAGGATCAGCAGCGGCCAGAAACCGCCCAGCCCAGCGTTGATCGGTAAAAACAAGGTGCCCGCGCCAATCGCCGTGCCGAACAGGCCCAGCATCCAGGTGGTGTCATGGCGATCCCAGCCGCTAAGACTTACGGGTGTCGCTGCTGCATAGCGCTCATCGACGCTATTGGCCTGATCATTCATCCGCTCGGGTCTCCGCATTCCGGTTCATTGCCGCACAGCGAGGGCGAACCGGAAAAGTCCGACAGACAGCACCCTCACCGTTACAGGGGCGCGATTGTCCGGGATTCTCTTGAATAAGCAAAGACTTAGCTGAGGAACGGTGCGCTGAACCAGTGGGCTCCGGCGTCTTTTTAGAGGCCGCACAGCGCCTGCCCGGGTCCCATTCCCGGCATGACTGCGCCCTCAATCAGCCTGAGGGCAGCGCCCTTTTTTAAACTAACAACATTAAACAATAGATTAATCCTACAGCGACTTACTTACATCAAGTTCACCTTTCGGCATTTTGTTACAGGGGTTTTCCCACGCATTGAACTCGCTTTATATCAAGCCTATATTCCCCACCACCCTCACAACTAACTAAGCAAGGATTTACTGATGGGAAAATACCCAGCCGTTCTTACCAGCCTGCTTGTTATCGGATTGCTCAACCCACTGACAACCCTTGCACGAACAAGCGAGCGCATTACTGATGCACAAGCACTGGCATCTTCCCCACACTGGTTGACCACCAAGGTTTATATAGAGGGCACCCCCGAGGTAGACGTCAAGGACAAGTATCCCGGTGTAGTGGGCATCTCCATGTGGGACCCCCAGCGCAATCGTTATGAATTCTTCTATACCGATACCCAGTTATCAAAATACGAACAAGGCGGCGGTGGTTACTTCTTTGTCACCGGCGATCAAAAGTCCCACGTCCTGGTCCCTGACAAAGGTTCGGTCCGGACCGTCGCCAGGCGGCTGGAAGTGCTGAACAACCAGGAGTTCACCTACTCGCGCGAAGTCCCTCGCGACATGGTCGAGGGTAATGCACCCGTGCGCATTTATGTGGTTCATGCGCCTTATCACGCCCCGCATATAGGGCCGATAAAAATGCCCCCGCCCGATTAAATCCTTCGCAAGATATCCGTAACTTCACTGCCACCTGATTTCACTACTTATACAACTCCTCTATAACAAGGTATTCCACCATGAAGACTGGATTCGTATCCCTGTTGTTTTCGACATGCCTGCTGGCTGCCACTTTTTCCGGTGGCGCTACTGCGCAATCCGCTGCAACCAAAGATCCGGTGATTAGCGCCGATAATGCCGTGATGCTGACGGTCTTCCTTAAACACGACCAGTCGCGCCCATTAAGTGAACTGCGTGCCCAAATTGCCAAACAGGAGTTTTACAAGGTATTCCCACCGGCGGGCGTAGAAGTGGTTAGTTGGAATATCACCATGGGCATCGGCCAGGTTATCGTCCTACGATTCCCGGCCTCACGCCTGCCTGCGGTCAATCTCGCCGTTGAGAACGGCGCCTGGGGCCCTTATCGCACAGAGTTCTTCCCGACCTATGACTTCAGGGCGATCGCCCAGGCCGAACAAGACAAGGCGCGCCAGACGCCTGCGGGTCAATAACCGCAGCCCCACAGGCCCGTGCCGCGCCGTGGCATGGGCCTGTGGTCGCCAGGCGCAACATTCTTCGTCCCCCCAGCCTTTCACCGGACAAATATGCTCCATAATCCAGGCATCCAACCCCACAACAAGAGCTGCCCAGCATGCCCGCCACCGTCCTGGTACTGGTTGAAACCATCAACGACTATTTACCCATCCTTGAACACCAGGGCTTTCACCTGATCCTCGCGCCGACCCCCGCCGAGCGGGCCCAGGCCATCAGCAGCCAGGGCCGGCATATCGACGCGGTACTGACCCGAGGCCCGCTGGGCTTGTACGCCGAAGAAATCGCCGCCCTGCCCAACCTCAAGATCATTTGCGTGATTGGCGCCGGCTACGAGCATGTCGACCTGCAGGCCGCCAGCGACCGAGGCATCACCGTGACCAATGGCGCCGGGGTCAACGCCCCCTCGGTAGCCGACCACGCCATGGCCCTGCTGCTGGCCCTGGTCCGCGACATTCCCCGCGCCGACGCCGCCGTGCGTCGGGGTGAATGGCCAAAAATCATGCGCCCTTCGCTGGCCGGCAAGCGCCTGGGCATCCTCGGGCTGGGCGCCGTCGGCATGGCCATCGCCAAGCGTGCGTCCGCCGGCTTCGACATGAGCGTCAGCTATCACAACCGCCAGGTGCGCAGCGACGTGCCCTATGAGTTCTGCGCCACCCCCACCGAACTGGCCCGGGCCTCGGACTTCCTGGTCATCTGCACCCCCGGCGGCATTGGCTCTCAGCACCTGATCAACAAGCAGGCACTGGACGCCTTGGGCCCCCACGGTTTTATCGTCAACATCGCCCGGGCCAGCGTCATCGTCACCGCCGATTTGATCAGCGCACTGGAGCAACGGCGTATCGCCGGTGCGGCCCTCGACGTGTTCGATGCCGAACCCCAGGTGCCGGACGCGCTCAAGGTCCTGAACAATGTCATCCTCACGCCCCACGTCGCCGGGCTGTCGCCCGAAGCGCTGCAGGCCACGGTGGAGTTGGTGGGGCAGAACCTGCTGGCGTTCTTCTCCAACCATCCGGTGTTGACGCCAGTCGCGCTGCCGCCCGCCGTGCGGCCTACCGTGCATTGAGGCACTTTCAAACGCCTGTATCAAAAACAATGATTAACCGGCAACACGCTCACCTATAAGGGAGCGCCGTGGTTGTGGCGGCCGGGTGCGCGCATTAGATTGGGCCCCAAAGGCCTCAAGAATCAGCAGAAGGGATAAGCATGGCGCTTAATGACCAGTCCACCCGTATCCGCGCTGGCGAAGAGCTGGATGCCAGCCTGATCGATCCGTACCTCAAGGCGCATATTCCGGGCTTGAGCGGCACGCCCCGGATCAGCCAGTTTCCCGGGGGCGCCTCGAACCTGACCTACCTGCTCGAATACCCCGGCCACGAACTGGTGCTGCGGCGTCCGCCGTTTGGCCACAAGGCCAAGTCCGCCCACGACATGGGCCGCGAGTTCCGCATCCTCAACCAGCTCAAGGACGGCTTCCCGTACTGCCCCAAAGCCTATGTGCACTGTACCGACGAGTCGGTGATCAGTGCCGAGTTCTATGTGATGGAACGGGTCAACGGCATCATCCTGCGCGCCGAACTGCCAACGGAGCTGGGGCTGGATGCGACCAGGACCGAGGCGTTGTGCAAGCGCTTCATCGACACGCTCGTTGAACTGCACCGCGTCGACTACCGCGCCTGCGGCCTGGCTGACCTGGGCAAGCCAGAAGGTTATGTCGCCCGGCAGATCAAGGGATGGAGCGAGCGCTATGAAAAAGCCCTGACCCCGGATGCGCCCCTGTGGGAAACGGTCAAGGCCTGGCTCAACGACAAGATGCCGGCCGATCACCCGACGTCGAGCATCGTGCACAACGACTACCGCTTCGACAACGTGATCCTCGACCCCAACAACCCGATGCAGATCATCGGCGTGCTGGACTGGGAACTGACCACCCTGGGCGATCCGCTGATGGATCTGGGCAACACCCTCGCCTACTGGATCGAAGCCGGCGACCCGCCGCCCGTGCAACTGATGCGCCGCCAGCCAAGCCACGCGCCAGGCATGCTGACGCGTCGCGAATTTGTCGACTACTACGCCGAACGTTCAGGCATCCAGATCGATAACTTCGATTTCTACTACACCTACGGCCTGTTTCGTCTGGCCGGCATCGTGCAGCAGATCTACTACCGCTTCTTCCATGGCCAGACCCAGGACAAACGCTTCGCGCAGTTCATTCACATGAACAAACTGCTGGAGCACATGAGCCTGCAAGTCATCAACAAGTCCAGCCTCTGACCGCCGGCCCCACAACAAGGAAACCTTCATGTCCAAGACTCAGTTGTTCGACCTCGACGGCAAAATCGCTTTCGTTTCCGGCGCCAGCCGGGGCATCGGCGAGGCCATCGCCAAGCTGCTGGCCCAGCAAGGCGCCCACGTGATCGTCTCCAGCCGCAAGCTCGACGGTTGCCAGCATGTGGCGGATGCCATCATCGCCGCCGGCGGCAAGGCCACGGCCGTGGCGTGTCATATCGGCGAGATGGGGCAGATCAATGAAGTGTTCGCTGGGATCCGCGAGCAGTTCGGGCGCCTGGACATCCTGGTCAACAACGCGGCCACCAACCCGCAGTTCTGCAACGTGCTGGACACCGACCTCAGTGCCTTCCAGAAGACCGTCGACGTGAACATCCGGGGCTATTTCTTCATGTCGGTGGAAGCCGGCAAGCTGATGCGCGAGAACGGCGGTGGCAGCATCATCAACGTGGCGTCGATCAATGGGGTTTCACCGGGGGTGTTCCAGGGCATCTACTCGGTGACCAAGGCCGCCGTGATCAACATGACCAAGGTGTTCGCCAAGGAATGCGCGCCGTTCGGCATTCGCTGCAACGCTCTGCTGCCCGGCCTGACCGACACCAAGTTCGCGTCGGCGCTGGTCAAGAACGACGCGATCCTCAAGACCGCCCTGCTGCAGATCCCGCTCAAGCGCGTGGCCGACCCCAGCGAAATGGCCGGCGCGGTGCTGTACCTGGCCAGCGATGCCTCCAGCTACACCACCGGGGTGTCGCTGAATGTCGATGGTGGGTTCTTGTCCTGATGACCTGACCCCTAACCCAAAGTGGGAGCGAGCCTGGATTGAGCCCGTAGGAGCGAGGCTTGCCCGCGAAGAGGCCAGCCCATTCACATCGATGTCGCCAGACTTGCCGCCATCGCCGCCAAGCCGCTCTCGTGCCCACAGGGGATCTGGGTCGGGCGTGGTGGTTGTATTCGCCGCCGGCCTCGCTGATCTCAAATCACCACGTTGCGGATGTAGCGCACGGCAACTGCGCCGTCGTTGCGGTAGGCGTGTCGCACGTTGCTGGCGAAGCTGCAGAACTCGCCGCTCGCCAGGACGCGTTCCTCTTCCCCCAGCACCAGCGTCAGGCTGCCTTCGAAGACAAACACCTGCACGCTCCAGTTATCGGGGTCGGTTTCTGACACGTAGTGTTCGCCCGGCTCCAGACGCCACTGCCACAGTTCGACCTCGCGGCTGGCGCTGGCCTTGGCCAGCAGCACGGCGTGGCTGCCCGTGACCACGCCGGCCCACGCCACCTCGTTGATGCGGCTCGGGTCCGGGGCATCATGGGCCTGAATCAGGTCACTGAAGGCCACATCCAGCGCGGCAGCGACGCGGTCGAGGGTGGTCAGGCTGACGTTTTTCTCGCCCGCCTCGATGTCCACCAGCATCCGCCGACTGACCCCGGACTTCTCCGCCAGCGCGCTCTGGCTCAGCAGGGCCCGCAAGCGCAGGCGCCGGACATTCTGGCTGACGTGTTGGAGGACGGAGGCGCGTGGCCCGGAATCTCTGTGCACTGTATTGCTCACCTGATGGGGCTGGGCAGTATACTGCCCAGCGGCCGGCGCATTGTGCGTCGCACCCAAGGGAGCGCGCAAGACCATGACGTCGATGAACACCCCCACCCCTGCGCCCGCCTTCCTGGGCTTGAGCAAGGCCGAGTGCGTGCTGGTGCTGATCACCATGATCTGGGGCGCCACCTTCCTACTGATCCAGATGACGATGACCGTCAGCGGCCCGATGTTTTTCGTCGGCCTGCGGTTTGCCGCCGCGGCCCTCATCGTCGCGCTGTTCTCCTGGCGCATCCTGGGTGAACTGACCTTGTTCGAAGTCAAGGCGGGGGTGTTCATCGGCGTGGCGATCATGATCGGCTACGGCCTGCAAACCGTCGGTTTGCAGACCATTCTCAGTAGCCAGTCGGCGTTCATCACCGCGCTCTACGTGCCCTTCGTTCCGCTGCTGCAATGGCTGGTGCTGGGTCGCCGTCCCGGCTTGATGCCGAGCATTGGCATCATGCTGGCGTTTGCCGGGCTGATGCTGATCTCGGGTCCCGCCGGGGCCTCGCTGGATTTCAGCAGCGGTGAGATCGTCACCCTGATCAGCGCCGTGGCGATTGCCGCCGAGATCATCCTGATCAGCAGTTACGCCGGGCGCGTCGATGTGCGCCGGGTGACGGTGGTGCAATTGGCGACCACCTCGGTGCTGGCGTTTGCGATGATCGTTCCCACCCAGGAAGCCTTGCCGTCGTTTTCCTGGTTCCTGCTGGCCAGTGCCCTGGGCCTGGGGGCGTCCAGCGCGGTCATCCAATTGGCGATGAACTGGGCGCAGAAAAGCGTCTCGCCGACCCGCGCCACCTTGATCTATGCCGGCGAGCCGGTCTGGGCCGGGATTGTCGGGCGCATTGCCGGGGAACGGCTGCCGGGGTTGGCATTGCTGGGAGCGGCGTTGATTGTGCTGGCGGTGATTGTCAGCGAGTTGAAGACTAAACGGGCGGTTGAAGTCCAGGCGTAGCCCCCCAGCGATGTCACTGAATCCCCGCTCAAAGGCGTCAGCCCGGTAGCGAAACAATGTAAAACCAGCATTTTCAGCTTACCTTGTAGGATCCTGCCACAGCTTGGCAGTTGGTGATCCGGGGCTCGGCACGTATGATTCCTCACAAACTTACGCAGAATAGAAGCCTATGTCCCTGATAGTTCTACTGCTTTTGCCTTTTATTGGCAGCTGTCTGGCGGCTTTGCTGCCGCACAACGCACGTAACGCTGAATCGATTCTGGCTGGCCTGATCGCCTTGATTGGCACCGTCCAGGTGGCCTTGCTGTACCCGCAGATCGCCGATGGCGGCGTGATTCGCGAAGAATTCTTCTGGTTGCCCAGCCTGGGCTTGAACTTCGTCCTGCGCATGGACGGCTTCGCCTGGCTGTTCTCCCTGCTGGTGCTGGGCATCGGCTCCCTGGTGTCGCTGTATGCGCGCTACTACATGTCGCCGGATGACCCGGTGCCGCGCTTCTTTGCCTTCTTCCTGGCGTTCATGGGCGCCATGCTCGGGCTGGTGATCTCCGGCAACCTGATCCAAATGGTGTTCTTCTGGGAACTGACCAGCCTCTTCTCCTTCCTGTTGATTGGCTACTGGCACCACCGCGCCGACGCCCGGCGCGGCGCCTACATGGCGCTGATGGTCACCGGTGCGGGCGGTCTATGCCTGCTGGCGGGGGTCATGCTGCTCGGCCATGTGGTGGGCAGCTACGACCTTGACAAGGTCCTGGCCGCCGGCGACCTGATTCGCGCCCATACCCTCTACCCCATCCTGTTGCCCCTGATCCTGATCGGCGCCTTGAGCAAAAGCGCCCAGTTCCCCTTCCACTTCTGGCTCCCCCACGCCATGGCCGCGCCCACACCGGTCTCGGCCTACCTGCACTCGGCGACGATGGTCAAGGCTGGGGTGTTCCTGCTGGCCCGGTTGTGGCCGTCGTTGTCGGGCAGTGAAGAATGGTTCTACATCGTCAGCGGGGCCGGCGCCTGTACGCTGTTGCTCGGCGCCTATTGCGCGATGTTCCAGAACGACCTCAAGGGCCTGCTGGCCTACTCGACCATCAGCCACCTGGGCCTGATCACCCTGCTGCTGGGCCTCAACAGCCCGCTGGCGGCGGTCGCGGCAGTGTTCCACATCCTCAACCACGCGACCTTCAAGGCTTCACTGTTCATGGCCGCCGGGATCATCGACCACGAAAGCGGTACCCGTGACATCCGCAAGCTCAATGGCCTGATCCGCCTGATCCCGTTCACCGCGACCCTGGCCATGGTGGCCAGCGCCTCGATGGCCGGCGTGCCGCTGCTCAATGGCTTCCTGTCCAAAGAGATGTTCTTCGCCGAAACCGTGTTCATCAACGCCACGGCCTGGGTCGAGACCAGCCTGCCGATCATCGCCACCATCGCCGGCACGTTCAGCGTCGCTTATTCACTGCGCTTTACCGTGGACGTGTTCTTTGGCCCGACCGCCACCGACCTGCCCCACACCCCGCACGAGCCGCCGCACTGGATGCGTGCGCCGGTGGAGTTGCTGGTGTTCACCTGCCTGATCGTCGGGATCTTCCCGGCACAGGTGGTCGGCCCGCTGCTGGCGGCCGCCGCGTTGCCCGTGGTGGGCGGCACGCTGCCGGAGTACAGCCTGGCGATCTGGCACGGCCTCAACGCCCCGATGATCATGAGCCTGGTCGCCATGGGCGGCGGTATCGTCCTCTACTTGCTGCTGCGCAACCCACTCAAGCAAGGGCGCTTCAACTACCCGCCACTGATTGGCCGACTCGACGGCAAGCAACTATTCGAGCGCTGCCTGGTGAGCATGATGCGCCTGGCCCGCACGCTGGAAGGCCGCATCAGCACCAAGCGCCTGCAAACCCAGCTGTTCCTGCTGGTGCTGGCGGCCGTGCTGGCGGGCTTGATCCCGATGCTGCACAGCCACCTGAGCTGGGGCGACCGACCGAAGATCCCGGGCTCCATCGTATTCGTCACCCTGTGGCTGCTGGCGATTGCCTGCGCCCTGGGCGCCGCCTGGCAAGCCAAGTATCACCGTCTCGCGGCCCTGACCATGGTCAGCGTCTGCGGCATGGTGACGTGCATCACCTTCGTCTGGTTCTCGGCGCCGGACCTGGCCTTGACCCAACTGGTGGTCGAGGTGGTGACCACGGTGCTGATCCTGCTGGGCCTGCGCTGGTTGCCACGGCGGATCGAAGACGTCTCGCCACTGCCCGGCAGCGTGCCCAAGGCGCGAATTCGCCGCCTGCGCGACCTGGCGCTGTCGGTTGCCGTCGGCCTGGGCATGGCCGTGTTGTCCTACGCCATGCTAACCCGCCAGACCCCCAACGACATTTCGTCGTTCTACCTCAGTCGCGCCCTGCCCGAAGGCGGTGGCACCAATGTGGTGAATGTGATGCTGGTGGACTTCCGGGGCTTCGATACCCTGGGGGAAATCACCGTACTGGTGGCCGTGGCGCTGGCGGTGTACGCGCTGCTGCGACGCTTCCGCCCACCCAAGGAAAGCATGCAACTGCCGGCGCAACAGCGCCTGCTGGCGCCCGACGTGGTCACCGACCTGGTCAACCCGCGCCACGCCAGCGATACCGCCCTGGGCTTCATGATGGTGCCGGCTGTGCTGGTGCGCCTGTTGCTGCCGATCGCCCTGGTGGTGTCGTTCTATCTGTTCATGCGCGGACACAACCAGCCCGGCGGCGGCTTTGTCGCCGGGCTGGTGATGTCGGTGGCGTTCATCCTGCAGTACATGGTCGCCGGCACCCAATGGGTCGAGGCACAAATGAGCCTGCGCCCCGTGCGCTGGATGGGCACCGGGCTGCTGTTCGCCACGGTCACCGGCCTGGGAGCGATGGTCGCCGGCTATCCGTTCCTCACCACCCACACCTGGCACTTCAGCCTGCCGCTGCTGGGCGACATCCACATCGCCAGCGCGCTGTTCTTCGACGTTGGCGTGTACGCCGTGGTCGTTGGCTCGACGCTGCTGATCCTGACCGCACTGGCGCACCAATCGGTGCGAGGCCACAAGCCCACCAGCCAGTCAAAACCCGCTGCGCAACCGACGGTAGGAGCCGCCTGATGGAAGAAGTCATCGCAATTGCCATTGGCGTACTCGCGGCCTCCGGGGTGTGGCTGGTGCTGCGGCCACGGACCTTCCAGGTGGTGATGGGCCTGTGCCTGCTCTCTTATGGAGTCAACCTGTTCATCTTCAGCATGGGCAGCCTGTTCATCGGCAAGGAGCCCATCGTCAAGGACGGCGTGCCACAGGACTTGCTGCACTACACCGACCCGCTGCCCCAGGCGCTGGTCCTCACCGCCATCGTCATCAGCTTCGCCATGACCGCGTTGTTCCTGGTGGTGCTGCTGGCCTCCCGGGGCCTGACCGGGACCGACCATGTGGATGGCCGGGAGCCTAAAGAATGAGCCTGATGCCCCATCTGATCGTTGCCCCGATCCTGCTGCCGCTGCTGACGGCCGCCCTGATGCTGATGCTCGGCGAGAAACACCGCCCCCTCAAGGCCCGCCTCAACCTGTTCTCCAGCCTGCTGGGCCTGGGCATCTCGGTGCTGCTGTTGCTCTGGACCCAGCAACAAGACGGTCCCGATTCGATCGGCGTCTACCTGCCGGCCAACTGGCAGGTGCCCTTCGGCATCGTGCTGGTGGTCGACCGCCTCTCGGCGCTGATGCTGGTGCTGACCGGGATCATTGGCGTCAGTGCCCTGGTATTCGCCATGGCTCGCTGGGACAAGGCCGGCTCGAGCTTCCACGCCCTGTTCCAGATCCAGTTGATGGGCCTGTACGGGGCCTTCCTGACGGCGGACCTGTTCAACCTGTTCGTGTTCTTCGAAGTGCTGCTGGCCGCCTCCTATGGCCTGATGTTGCATGGCTCGGGGCGCAAGCGGGTGTCGGCGGGGTTGCATTACATCTCGATCAACCTGCTGGCCTCGTCGCTGTTCCTGATTGGCGCGGCGCTGATCTACGGCGTCACCGGCACCCTGAACATGGCTGACCTGGCGGTGAAGATCCCGCTGGTGTCCGAGGCCGATCGCGGCCTGCTGCACGCCGGTGCCGGCATCCTGGCGGTGGCGTTCCTGGCCAAGGCCGGGATGTGGCCCCTGAACTTTTGGCTGGTGCCGGCCTACTCCTCGGCCAGCGCGCCGGTGGCGGCGATGTTCGCGATCATGACCAAGGTCGGCGTGTACACCCTGCTGCGCCTGTGGACCTTGCTGTTCTCCGGGCAAGCCGGCGCGTCGTCGTACTTTGGCGGCGAGTGGCTGATCTACGGCGGCATGGCCACCATCGTCTGCGCGGCCCTGGCGATTCTCTCGGCCCGACGCCTGGAGCGCATGGCCAGCCTGAGCATCCTGGTGTCGGCGGGGATCCTGCTGTCGGCCATCGGCTTCGCCCAGCCGAACCTGGTGGGTGCGGCCTTGTTCTACCTGGTCAGCTCGACACTGGCACTGAGCGCGCTGTTCCTGCTGGCCGAGTTGATCGAGCGCTCGCGCACGGCCATCGAAATCCCGCTGGACGATGAAATCGAAGCCTTGCCTCGACCGCTGGAGCCCTCGCTGCCGACCAAAGGCACCAACCTCGACGACGAGCAGCAGGCCGTGGTCGGCCAGGTGATTCCCTGGACCATGGCGTTCCTGGGCTTGAGCTTCATCGCCTGCGCCCTGCTGATCATTGGCATGCCGCCGCTCTCCGGGTTCATCGGCAAGCTCGCGCTGCTGAGCGCCCTGCTCAATCCACTGGGCTTCGGGGCCTCGGCGGGCCAGCCGATTTCCAGCGCGGCCTGGAGCCTGTTGGCGCTGCTGATTCTCTCGGGGCTGGCCTCGCTGATCGCCTTCTCACGCCTGGGCATCCAGCGTTTCTGGACCCCCGAAGAGCGCCCCTCGCCGGTGCTGCGCCGTCTTGAGTGCGTGCCGATCTTTGCCCTGCTGGGCTTGAGTATCCTGC
The DNA here is from genome assembly GCF_900109995.1 of Pseudomonas sp. ok272. Lineage (GTDB taxonomy): Bacteria > Pseudomonadota > Gammaproteobacteria > Pseudomonadales > Pseudomonadaceae > Aquipseudomonas. The sequence continues at coordinate 12,502 of NZ_FOCB01000024.1, forward strand.
TGACGTTCAAGGCTGAACCGCTGATGCGCTATACCCAGGCCGCCGCTGACAGCTTGAACGATCCGACGCAATACGTGATGGCCGTACTCGGCACCCGCGTCGTACCCAACCCCGAGACCCACGCGACGATCCAGGCGGTGCAACCATGAAGCGCCTGTTCCCTGCGCCGTGGCTGTCGCTGGCCCTGTGGGTGCTGTGGCTGGTACTGAACCTGTCGCTCAGCCCGGGCAACCTGGTGCTGGGCGCCATCCTCGGCTTCTGCGCGCCCCTGATGATGCGCAAGCTGCGCCCGCTGCCGATCCGCATTCGCCGTCCCGGGGTGATCCTGCGCCTGTTCCTGCGGGTCGGACTGGACGTGCTGGTCTCCAACCTGGCCGTGGCCTGGGGCGTCTTGAACGCCGGGCGCACGCCGCCGCGCTCACGCTTTATCAAGGTGCCACTGGACCTGCGCGACGCCAACGGCCTGGCGGCACTGTCGATGATCACCACCGTGGTGCCCGGCACCGTGTGGTCGGAGCTGGCGCTGGACCGCAGCATCCTGTTGCTGCACGTCTGGGACCTGGCTGACGAGGCGAGTTTCATCGAACACTTCAAGACCGCCTATGAACGTCCCCTGATGGAGATTTTCGAATGAGTGCCCTGCTCTCCAATGCCGTCGTGCTGAGCCTGTTCATTTTCTCGCTGGCCATGGTGCTGACCCTGATCCGGCTGTTCCAGGGCCCGTCGGCCCAGGACCGGGTCCTGGCGCTGGACTACCTGTACATCATCGCCATGCTGATGATGCTGGTGCTGGGCATCCGTTATGCCAGTGACACGTACTTCGAGGCGGCGCTGCTGATCGCGCTGTTCGGCTTCGTCGGTTCCTTCGCCCTGGCCAAATTCCTGCTGCGTGGCGAGGTGATCGAATGAACGAATTGGAGCAATTGCCCCTGTGGGTGGAGATCCTGGTGGCCATCCTGCTGGTGGTCAGCAGCCTGTGCGCGCTGATCGGCGCCATCGGCCTGCTGCGCCTCAAGGACTTCTTCCAGCGCATGCACCCGCCCGCCCTGGCCTCGACCCTGGGCGCCTGGTGCGTGGCACTGGCGTCGATCGCCTACTTCTCGGCGCTCAAGCACAGCCCAGTGCTGCACGCCTGGCTGATCCCGATACTGCTGGCGATCACCATGCCGGTCACCACCCTGCTGCTGGCCCGCACGGCGTTGTTCCGCAAGCGCATGGCCGGCGATGACGTGCCGAGCGAGATCAGTAGCCGGCGCACCGACAGCGGCAGCTAGTACACCGCAAGCCCTGAGGCTTGTGTCTTGATCTGGGAATAAACTCTGAGGTGAGAGGGGTGGATTCCTTGTAGGAGCGAAGCTTGCCCGCGAAGGCGGTAAACCTGACGACATTGATGTTGGATGGACTGGCCGGTTCGCGGGCAAGCCTCGCTCCTACGGGCTCACCCAGATTCCTGTGGGAGCGAGACCGGCTTGCCGGCGATGGCGGTGACGAGCGGCATGGCTAACAGTTGCTCCCACCTTGATTGGACCTCAGGCCCAGGCCACTGCCAGCAAGCCCGCTCCCAGCACCACACACAACGGCGAATAGGCCCAGGTGTCGAGACGGGCGAATCGGGACCCGACGTGTTCCTTGAAGAAGCCCACCAGGCTCGAATCGCCGATGGCCCGGGCGAACATCAGCAAGGCAATCGCGCTGATCAGCCATTGCAGCGACCAATGGTCTATCGCTGGCACCAGAAAGCCGACCCGAAGGCTCACCAACACGGCAATCAACAGCAGTGCCAGCGCCACCGCCAGGGTCACTAGGGGGGAAGGTTTGAAAGCGGGCCGCAGCCCCGCTCCCGCCCCGTCCAACACCTGTGGCACCACCGCATCACTGGCCCATCGACCGCCCAGCGCCCAATACACGTGGATCAGGCTCATCAGTACGAAGGTGGTGACGACCCACTGGGCAAGCACAAACGTCATGATCAAGGCTCCTTCAATCGTTGACAGGAAAAAAAGACAGCCTAGACCACACGACTTGCCGGCGCGTTGCGCTCCATCAATACCCGCGTCATCACAGGCTAGCCGCCACCTTGTCCGCTACGTCCTTGGGCAACCAGGCGCGCCAGACATCCGGGTGCGCGCGCATGAACGCCTCGGCGGCCTGGCGTGGCGGGGTATGTTGCTCACTCATCTCGGCCAGAGCCTTGTTCAGCGGGTCGATGGGCAGATCGACCTGGGCGAAGAACGCGGCGAGCTGCGGGTATTGCTGCTGGAACGGCGCAGACACCCCAATCGATAGCTTGGAGGCCAGGGAACGGCTGGGCTTGGGATTGGGGTTGTTGGGGTCGGTCAGGGTTTTCCAGGCCTCGGCGTCGAAGGGCGGCTCTTGCAGCTGGATCAGCGTGTAGCGCCCCAGCAACGGCGTGGGTGACCAGTAATAGAACAGAATCGGCTTGCCACGGCGGATCGATGAGGTGATCTCGGCGTCCAGCGCCGCACCCGAGCCACTGCGAAAGTTGACGTAGCTGTCGCTCAGCCCATAGGCCTTGAGCTTCTGCTGGTTGACCACTTCCGAGGTCCAGCCGATGGGGCTGTTGAGAAACCGCCCCTTGCCGGGGGTCTCGGGGTCGCTGAACACGTCTTTGTAGCGCGGCAGGTCCGCGACGCTGCGCAGGTCCGGCGCCAGGGGCTTGATGCCCTTGGCTGGGTCGCCCTTGATCACATACGCCGGCACCCACCACCCTTCAGTGGCGCCCTTGACGATGTCGCCCAGGCTCACCACCTTGCCTTCGGCTTCAGCCTTGACCCATACCGGACTGCGACCGGCCCATTCTTCGCCAATGACCTGGATGTCATTGTTGGCCAGCGCGGTTTCCAGGGTGATCGTCGTCCCTGGCAGGGTGTCCGTCGGCAGGCCGTAGCCCTTCTCGACGATGATTCGCAGGATATCGGTGATCAGGCTGCCGCTTTCCCAATTCAGGTCCGCGAAGTGGATCGGGGCCTGGGCGGCGGAGGCCATACCCGGCGATGCCCACACACTGAGCGTGGTCAATAGGCTGACCAACAGCCGTCGAAATCCTTTCATGCATTGCACCTCGTGCTGTTCACAGCAATAACAGGACGGCGTTGTGCTTAATGTCACAAGCCCTGGCGCTACTTGAGTCCATTGACTGTAGTAGAGGTTCCTGTTTCTTCGAGGACGGGGTGTTACTGAGTGATTCGTTACTCGCTGGCCTTGAACTTCACCAGTTCGCCTTTGCTCCACTTCGCAACCTTGGCCGTGACAGCTTTGAGGGTCTTGGTCAGGCCTTCCTGCAGTTGCTCGTGGGCCGCGAACACCGTCACCACGCTGTGACCTTCCTTGAACACAATGGCATGCCCATCGGCCGTGGTGACAAACGCGTAATCGCCCAAACCGTAGACCGTCAGTTTGATCTCGCGAAACTTGATCTCCAACTTGCCACCTTCGCGGCTGGGCAATACGGCGGCGCGAAAATGATCACCGACCTTGAGTTCAAGGCGCTGCTTGTCGTCCACCACCAGGGCAGACTCGGTATCGATCTCCGCGACGTAGATACCTTCCGGGGACTGCTCGGTGACATAGACAAAGCGCGATTGAAACTGTTTAACCAGCTTTGCCCGCAGATCACCGAGTACGAACAACGCATGCATATCGAGATTACTTACTGCCAAGGAAACATCCCCACATCAGAAAATGACACTGCCTACAGAAAACAAGCAGCACAAAAAAGGGCCGTACCAAAAAATATCGCATCAATGGTTCAGGCTGAACGCGTGAAGTCGCCGCAAAGCACTTCATCACCGAGCAGAAGCAGATTACTGGTTGGCTACTGCCACCGTCTTCTCAGAAGGTCGTCAGATGTTGAGAGAAAACGGACTTCCAACAGCCAGAGATTGTTGGATTACCAATATCAGAGACAAAACGCCTTGAGAAAAGCATTTTTCTGACATATCGCTCGAAGAAAATTGCTTTAGATGGGCACCAGCCTCCCGCCAGCGAGGGCAATTCTAGAGCAGCCATGCACCTCTAGACCACTGAAAACGACGCGCTGTACTCAGCGCACCATAGAAAGGGACTTCAGATGAATGCACAGAATCTGGCTCAACAGCCCATAAACACCAGCGCCAACACGCTACAACCGCCTATTCACGAGGTGTTCGTCCACCCCGGCAACACCCTGCAAGCACCTGGGCGCCAGCGTTATCAGGTAATACTTGCAGGAAACCGTTTTTTTCATATTAAGGAAACCGCCACTGGTCGCGTAAGAGGTTTCCGCGCAGACCATAACGAGGCCTGCGCCCTCGCTCGCAACCTGGAAGCAAGCCACTGACTCAGCCCTCACCCGCGGCGGCGCAGGCGTTTCGTCATCTCATTGACATAACTGCGCCACCCGCTCGCAACAACTGCCATACTGCCCGACCATTCAAAGCGGGCTCGTCCTACGGGTTGCCTTGAAACAACAGAATAATTTCCAAGGGAAGGCGCACGTGACGGAATTTGATATCGGCGAATTTTACATTCGGGGTGAAGCCAGGGAAGTCGATGGTGAATTCCAGGCCGTCATTGTAATGCGCGCCAAACCGCCACTGTCCGCCGTCACCTACCACCAGGTGGAAAAAGACCGCTGGTTCAAGTCCTCGGACACGGCGGCAGTCGCTGCCAGGGAATCGGCCAAGGCCTTGAAGCTGGCCGTGGATGAAGGTGCACTGAAAGCCTGATCGAACGGCCACCCTCCGGGCCTGCTCATCCCCTCATGCAGCCAGGCTGCTGGCTACGCGGCACTCAGTTGTGCCAGCCAAGCCGCCTTGCACTCCTCCGCTTCCTGGCGGCTGGCAAACGCCGTCCCGCGCTGTTCGCCGTTGAGCAACACAACCCAGCACACACCTTGCCCCTTTGCCCGCAATCCAGCCGGCACACCTGTGCCAATCATCACCGCAACATCGACTTTGCCTTGCATAAGCACGCTCGAAATTTCATTAGCCACCTAACGATACAGGCATATTAATGAATCCCCGAGGATGAACATAGCCGCGTACCTGCACTGCTTTCTTGCGCAGACTGCAACAATCCGCGCGACTCACTGAAGTGTCAGACACACGAATGCAAAGATCGCCGCCTACCACACCCTCAACGCGTCATCGCGCAGAAGGGCTGGCAGGCAGCGATCTTTTAAGACAGCCAGGTTGCGGGCTGTCGGTATGAATCAGGCCTGACGCTGGTGCTTGTCGATTTGCTCGTGACGCTCTTGAGCTTCGATGCAGTACTTGGTGGTCGGGCTGATCAGCAGGCGCTTGAGGCCAATCGCCTCGCCGCTGTCGTCACACCAGCCAAAGCTATCGTCGCCGATGCGTTCCAGGGCACGTTCCAGTTGCGGCAGCATGCGCTGATCGCGGTCAATGGCGTTCACCAACCAGGTGCGCTCTTCTTCGACCGACGCGGCGTCTGCCGGGTCCGCCGGGGTGTCCAGGCTTTCAATGGCGATTCGGTTCTGTTCGATACGCTCATGGGTTTCGACTTTCATGGACTGCAACAGCTCGGAGAAGAAAGCGTGTTGCTCGGCATTCATGTAGTCATCCGCCGGCATGGCCAGCAACTTATCCTTGGTCATTGGTATCTCTATAAAAAACGTGCATTAAGGCGAATCAGGGAGCGTTCCGGTCGACCGGTGGGGTCTCGCAAAGGCAACGTACATTCCAAGCGCCACCCGGCACTCAATTTACGAGGGGCGGCAGTCTAAGGCCGAGTTGATGCCTCAGCAACCGAAAAGACAGGGAATTGGTCTGGCAATGCCCTTAATTTGCTCTACGGCAAGCTTCAGGCGTGCATCGGAGTGCGTTTATAGCAAGAAATTCCCTCCAGCGGCGGTATATAGAAGACAACTGGCCTTTTCGACCGCCAGCGACTAGTCCCTCGGAGGATGTTTGCCGGCGCTGAGGTTGCAAGAACTCATCGCACTCCATGCACTCAGATGATCCATCGCATGCGCGGATGGGGAGCCGCTTGCACCCTGATCCGCCAGTGAACACACAACCTTTGTGGCGCGAGCCTGCTCGCTCCCACCTTGGCCTACGACGCACACACATCCGCTCCCTGCACGTGCATCCTTCCCCCGTCTCAATTGAACAGCGCATTTGACGAACGGTCACCCGAGTGTTCAGATGCGCCCAGTTTCAGGTGTCCCATGCCGCTGTGCATGGGGTGAAACGGGAAACCGGTGCGCCCTTCAAGGGTTAGTCCGGTGCTGCCCCCGCAACGGTAAGCGAGTGACGCGTTCGATACACCACTGGGCCTCAGGGCCTGGGAAGGTGAACGCTTCAAGCCTCGCAAGCCCGGAGACCGGCCTGGAATTTCTGTTTGGCAAACCTGCGGTGGGCGGGCATGGGCCGGTATTGGCGCGTGTCCGGTACTTTCTCTTGCGTGCTTCTGCGAAGATTCTTTTCGAGAAGACCAACAATGACTCAGACTCAAACCTCTTTTTCCCCAGGCACACGGCCTGCGCGACTGCGTGCCTGCGGCGCCCTGCTCTGGTTTGTCAGCCCGGCGCTCCTGGCCGACGACGGCCCCGTGACCCTCGACCGACAAATCGTCAGCGCACCCTCGGTGGAATCCACCACCGTCGCCGAAATGGCCCGCTACGGCAGCAAGGTCGAGATCATCGACCGCGAACAGATCGAGCGCGCCGGCCCTGATGCCGATATCACCCGCGTGTTGCAGATGTCGGTCCCCGGCCTCTACGTCGCGCCGAAGAACGGCCCCTTCGACTACGGCACCTATTCCCTCCTGGGCGGACGCAACGACGACACCCTGATCCTGCTCGACGGCGTGCGCCTGAACAACCGCCTGTACGGCGGCCTGTACCTGGACACCCTGCCGGCCAACACCATCGAGCGCATCGAAGTGCTCAAGGGCGGCCAGAGCCTGCTGTTCGGCACCCAGGCCGTCGCCGGGGTGATCAACATCGTCACCCGCAGCGCCCAGACCCGCAAAGCCAGCGGCGAAATCAACCTGGGGCTGGACACCTTCATGGGTAAAAGTGCTGACGCCCGTGTCGAGAAGATCCTCAGCAATGGCTTGGGCGACCTCGGCCTGCTGGCCTACGTCAGCCATAACGTGTCCGATGGCTACCAGCCGTTTCGCAGCAGCGACATGAGCGCCACCGCCACCGACCGCAAGCGCGGCTACGACGTCTCGACCTTCGGCGCCAAGGCGACCCAGGCCTTTGCCGATGACGCGCGCCTGGAGTTGTTCTACCAGTACACCGATGCCAACCTGGATTTCGCCCGTCCCACCGACAACCGCCACACCACCAACGACCGCGTGCAACAGATCGCCACCGCCACCTTCGAACAGCGCGTCAACCAAAGCCTGAGCTACTTCGTCAAAGGTCACATCAACGATTGGGACACCCGCTACACCCGCGTCTATAACCTGGAAGGCGGCGGCACCCGGACCCTCAATGACAACGACTACTGGGGCTTCACCGACTGGGGCCTGCAAGCCGAAGGCAAGGCCGAATTGCCCGGTGGGCATGTGCTGGTGTTCGGTACGGACAACCAGTGGTTCAAGGGCCAGGACGATGTGATGGTGATCGACAACGAGCAGGCCGAAGCCCACGCGCTGTACACCCAGTTGCGCCCGGTGTTCGAGTCCCTGCCCGACTGGCACCCGAGCATCGGCGTGCGCCAGGAACACCTGAGCGGCGGCGAAAGCGCCACCGTAGGGATGATCACCTCGCTCTACGACCTGAGCGACAACTGGGCCGTGCGCGGCCAGTTCGGCACCGCCTACAAGCTGCCGAACGCCGAGCAGTTGTACGTCAACGAACCGGGCGACGAGATGGGCAACCCCCACCTCAAGGCCGAGAAAAGCCGCAACGCCGAGCTGGGCCTGGACTACAAGGGAACACTGCTGGACCGCACCTTCAGCGCCAGCGTCACCGGCTTTCGCCGGGAAATCGACGACATGATCAGCCTCGACGGCGACCAGTGGGTCAACGGTGATGGCGAGATCCTGGTGCGCGGGATCGAGGTCGACGGCCAGTGGCAACTCAATGACCAATGGCACCTGCAAGCGGACATGACCCGCAACCTGGTGGAAGGCCGCAACGGCGTGACCCTCAGCAACATCCCCAGCTTCTTCGCCCGCTCACGCCTGGGCTACGAGTCCGACAACCGCCGGTGGGGTGCCGGCGCAGCGATCCGCTACATTCGCGACATCGTCAGCTCCAGAGACATCGACTACGGCCATTACTCGGTGATCGACGCCGACGCCTACCGCTACCTCGACGGCGCCCATGCCCATCGCGTCAGCCTGCTGGTGGAGAACCTGTTCGACCGGGACTACGCCACCAGCATGACCAGCTCCAATCCGTCGGTGGACAACCTCGGCCGCCCGTTCACCGCGCAAGCGCGCTACACGTATCGCTTCTGATGGGCAGCACCGAGAAGGACTACGACCCGGCCTGGTCAACCCTCCCCGAGCACGCGCGCCAGGTGTTTCTGTGCACCGGTCCGCGCTGCACGCGCAAGGGCGCGCAACAACTGTGGAAGACCTTGCGCCGGGAGTTGCTGGCACGGGACCTGATCGAGACGCCCGCAGGTGTGTTGCTGACCCGGACCAACTGCCAGTTCCCCTGCAACCTGGGCCCGGTCCTCACCGTCTACCCGGACCGCTGCTGGTATGGGGTGCGCACTGACCAGCAGGTGCAGCGGCTGGTGGTCGAACATCTGTCCGGCGGCCAGCCGGTGGTTGACCTGCTGCTGCGCCCCGTTGCAGGAGACACGACGGATGTTTAGGTGGCTATTGGTTGCCTCCTGCCTGGCCGCAACAGTGCCGGCCGTGGCGCAGACCTATGAAAACTGCGGCAAGGCCCGGACCATCGACCGCCCGCCGCAGCGGATCGTCGCCCTCAACCAGCACAGCGCCGACACCCTGCTGGCGCTCGGCGTGGGACCCACACTGATCGGCATCGCCTACATCGACGACGACGGCGCCGCCATCGAGCACGGGGCGTACCGGGGCGTGCCGGTGATCTCCAAACTCTATCCCTCGGCCGAGGTGCTCTACGCCCAGCAGGCCGACTTAGTGGTCGGCGGCTTCGCCTCGGCGTTCGCCCCACACCTGAGCTCGCGCCCGGTCCTGGCCAGCCAGGGCATCGCCAGCTACCTGATGGAATCGGGCTGCGCCTCGCGCTCGCGCGATTTCTTCAAACACATCCGCCACGACCTGACCACCCTGGGCGCCCTGGTACAACGCCAAGCACAGGCCCAACACTTGATCGCTGCTCTGGACACCGACCTGGCAGCGACCCAGGCCTTGCACGGCAGCGCCAAGCCCTTGTCGGTGTTTTACCTGGACAGTGAAGCAGACGGCCTGCACAGCGTCGGCAAGAACGGCTTCATCACCACCCTGCTCAGCACCGCCGGCGCCCGCAACACCTTCGGCGACGTCGACATTGCACGCCTGAGCATCAGCCGCGAAACCCTACTCGACAGCGACCCCGACGTCATCCTCCTGGCCGACGCCGTCTGGTCCCCGGCCAGCCGCAAACGCCAACTACTGACCCGCGACCCCGTCCTCTCACAACTGCGCGCCGTGAAACAAAACCACCTGATCGACATCCCCTTCGCCCACCTCGTCCCCACCCTGGCCAGCGGCCGAGTGGCACTGGAACTGGCGCAACGCTTCAAACAGATCCAGGCACCGTAGGGCCGAGAGCGAGCTTGTCGGATCGCCGCACCGTCGCGAACGCGTCAGCACCGTCAACATCGGTGGTGAATGCGCTGCCGCCTTCGCCGGCAAGCCGCCCTCGCTCCCACAGTGGGGCCGAGGACAGCCGCTAAAGATGAGCCGCCTGGAAGGCTCGCACCCACAAAGGAATCAACCCCGGCGCCCTCAAGCCTCCCCCATCGCCACCCGCTGCACCAACCCATCGGCATGACAAATCACCCGATTGCGGCCCGTCGTCTTGGCCGCATACAACGCTAGGTCAGCATCATTGAGCCACTGCGTCGCATCGTCATGCATCGGATTGAACGCCGCCAGACCAATACTCAAACTGACCTTCAACTCCGGATTCTGCTCATAACCCAACCCCGCAAACCGATCCCGCAGCGCATCCATCGCCTTGACCGCATGAGCCAGCGGGACATCAGGCAGAATCACGCAAAACTCATCGCCGCCATAGCGCCCGGCAACGTCCGTGGCCCGCAAGTTCTGCTTGAAGATCTTACTCAGCTGCCGCAGCACCCTATCGCCGGCCACATGACCATAGGTATCGTTGATGCTCTTGAAGTGATCGATATCGATCAAGGCAATCGCCCCGCCGCGACGTTGGCGCTGGCAGCGCTGGAACTCGATGTCCAGCGCATCCTTCCAGGCGCCATGGTTCAACAGCCCCGTCAGGCTGTCGGTGCGGCTCAACGCCAACAGCTCACGCTTGCTGCGCCCCAGCGCATGGGTCTGGCGAAAGCAGATCCACCCCAGCGCCAAGGGATACAAGGTCAGCAACGGCATGCAGGCATACATCTGCAGCGCGCTGGTGCGGGGAATGAACGCCGGGAAGAACACCAACAACCCCAGGCCCATACCCAATGCCTGCGCCACACCGCCAATCAATAGAAAGCGCACACCGCCGATGGCGACGTTGTTCATCGCCATCATCGACAGCGCGGTCGCGGTGGGCAGTGGATTGAACTGCATCGCCGCGACCCAGAAGCCGCCCATGAACGAGTCGACCAGCAGGTTGCGATACTCAGCGTGGTACGGCGATTGTGAGCGGCATGCCAGTTGATAGGCCAGGTGGGGCCAGGCAAATGCATTGAACAACATCAACACCAGCAACCAGCCCGGCGGGTTGAGTGGAATGACCGCAGCCCCCACACACAACAATCCCAGGACCAACCCAAACATCCGCGACGTGTAGAGCCTCCTCGCCAACGAAAGCCCCTTTCCTCCAATACGTTGCATAGAAGCCAAAGCTCCTCAAAGCGGCTGATCGAAACAAACAATAGCCAAAGGTGTTGAAAGGGATGCCCGGAGTCTAACAGGGTGACGTCAATTAGCCATCACCGCCCGGCAGGCAAAACTGTCGCGCCAGACCGCCTATTGTCGAAAGTTTGGCTATAAATGACAGGGGCGTGGCGACGCTTGCCAGTACGTACACCCATAACCATAAGAAAGGGGGCCCATGCAGACCTATCACGTGCTGATCATCGGTAGCGGTTTTGGTGGCCAATGTGCAGCCGTCAATCTGCTCAAGGCCGGTATCGAGGACTTCCGGATCCTGGAACGGCGCGATTTTTTTGGCGGCACCTGGTGTCAGAATACGTACCCCGGCGCTGCGGTCGATGTCCCTTCCCCGTTGTATTCGCTGTCGTTTGCCCCGTACCCCTGGACCCGGTTGTTCGCCGAACAGGCCGAACTGCACCGCTACACCCAACACGTCGCCGACCGCTACCAACTGCGGGACAAGGTGCAGCTACAGGCGCTGGTCGAACGCGTCGAATGGGACGACGAGCAGCGCCACTGGCGGGTCTACACCGCCAGCCAAGGCACCTTCTGCGCCGCGTTCCTGATCAATGCCTCGGGGCCGCTGAGCCAACCGTTGGTCCCGTCCTTCGAGGGCCTGCAGCGTTTTGCCGGGCGGCAGTTTCACAGCAATGCCTGGGACCACGCCTACGACTATCGCGACAAGCGCGTCGCCATCGTCGGCAGCGGTGCCAGTGCCGCGCAAATCATTCCCGCCCTCGCGCCCGATGTCGCGCACTTGCATGTGTTCCAGCGCACCCCGCACTGGGTACTGCCCCGCGCCGACCGCCGTTTCGGGCGATTCCAGCGCTGGCTGCTGGGCATCAAGCCGGCCTATACGCTGCTGCGCTGGCTGATCTATTGGCAGTTCGAATCCCGGGTGATCGCCTTCAAGTACTCCCGCATCGCCCTCAAGCTGGTGCAGCAAAAAGCGCTCAAGCACCTCAAGCAGCAGGTGCCGGACGAACACCTGAGGCAAACGCTGACCCCGGATTTCACCTTCGGCTGCAAGCGCGTGATCCTCTCCAGCACCCTGTACCCGGCGTTGTCCCGGGACAACGTGAGCGTGCACGGTCGCGAACAGGGCATTACCTCCCTCGATGAAACCGGCATCAACACCGTGGATGGCCAGCACATCGACCTCGACTTGATCGTCTGGGCCACCGGCTACGACGCCACCGACGGCGCAATACCCTACCCGGTACGCGGCAAGGGCGGCGCCCTGCTCGCCGACGCCTGGGCGCATTACCCCCGCGCCTACCTGGGCACCAGCCTGCCCGGTTTCCCCAACCTGTTCATGATCCTGGGGCCCAACACCGGCATCGGCCATACCTCGGCGCTGTTCATCATCGAATCGCAGATGAACTACATCCTCGGCTGCCTGCGCACCCTCAAGGCCCAGGCGCTGCGCAGCATCGAAGTGCGCCAGGAGGCCGAGAGCGCCTACACCCGGATGATCCACCAGCAGATGCAACGCACCGTGTGGAAGTCCGGCGGCTGCCACAGTTGGTACCAAAGCCGTAGCGGCCACGTGATCGCACTGTTCCCCGGGTTCAGCTTCAGCTACTACCAACTGACCCGACGCGTGAAGCTGGCCGACCACATCCTGTCTTGACCCCTGCGCAAGGAGAACCCCATGTATCTACTGCTGATCGCTGTCCTGCTGTTGCTCCTCTGGATCTGGCGCACCTGGCCGCGTATCGGCCATCTGCTCTACAACGCCAGCATGGCCCTGGAGGCGCGCATGTATCACTTGCGCAAGGTCACGGTGCCCATTGCCGAGATGGGCATGGTCACGTACCTGGGCGGTCCGGCGACGGCAGAAAAAACGATCCTGATGCTGCATGGCTACAGCTGCGACAAGACCATTTGGCTGCGCTTCGCCCGGCACTTTGTCGATGACTACCGGGTGATCATTCCCGACCTGGCGGGCCATGGCGAAACCGGGTTCAAGGCCGGTGGCGGCTACGACATCCCGACCCAGGCGCAGCGGTTGATCCAGTTGCTCGATGCCTGCCAGGTAGACACGGTTCACCTGATCGGCAACTCCATGGGTGGCTACATCGCCGCCTGGCTTGCCGCGACCCACCCCGAGCGCGTGGCCTCCCTCGCCCTGATCGATCCCGCAGGCCTCAGTTCTCCCGAGCCCAGCGACATGGAGCGCATGCTGGCGCACGGCAGCAACCCGTTCCTGATTCACTCGGGCGCGGAATTCGCGCAGTTCTACGCCATGACCATGGCATCGCCGCCCTGGGTGCCGGCGGTAGTGCTGGCGGCCTTGGCCGAGCGCTATCAACGGCGACGCGATGAGCTGGCGGAGATCTTCGAAGACTTCCACGCCAGCCAACCCATCGGCAGCCACCTGCATGACATCCGCGCCCCCGCCCTGCTGTTATGGGGCCGGGAAGACCGCTTGCTGCACGTCAGTAGCGCCCAGGTCTGGGCCAAGGGCCTTGCAAGCGTGCGGATGGAAATCTGGGACGGCATCGGTCATATGCCCATGGTCGAGCGCCCAGGGCGCACTGCGCAGGTGTACCACGACTTTCTCCAGGCATTGGCCCCCCAACAGCAGTAAAGGCCTGATCCTCTGTGGGAGCGAGCCTGCTCGCGAAAAGGCCGACCCATTCACCACCGCTGTTGACTGTATTGACGCTATCGTGAGCAGGCTCGCTCCAGGGGTTATGGGGTGGGCCTTGCCAGCAGTCCTGTACAGAATGAAGTTCAGAGAAAACGTCGTTTGCATGCCTTGGGCAAGCCCAACAGAATCGCCCCACACTTGTGTCGCCGCGCCAGGACCCGACTTATGAGCAACCCCAACTTCGTCAGCCCCGACCTGATCCGCCAACGTTTCTCACGGGCCATGTCGGACATGTACCGCGAAGAAGTGCCGCTATACGGCGCCTTGATGGAACTGGTGGCGCGGACCAACGCCCAGGTGCTGGAGAGCGACCCGGCGATTGCCCGGCAGTTGCGTGCTACCGGTGAAATCGAGCGCCTGGACCTTGAGCGTCACGGTGCGATCCGGGTCGGCACCGGCGAAGAGCTCGCCACCCTGTGTCGATTGTTCGCGGTGATGGGCATGCAACCCGTTGGCTACTACGACCTGACGCCCGCCGGGGTGCCTGTGCATTCGACGGCCTTTCGCGCCGTGCATGAAGACGCGTTGCAGGTCAGTCCGTTTCGCGTGTTCACCTCGCTGCTGCGCCTGGAGCTGATCGAGAGTCCCGAGCTGCGCGCCTTTGCCGAATCGACACTGGCCAAGCGTTCGATCTTCACCCCCAAGGCACTTGAGCTGATCGCCCAAGCCGAGCAACACGGCGGCCTCGACGAGTCGCAAACCCAGCAGTTCGTCGAGCACGCGCTGGAGACCTTCCGCTGGCACCGCAGCGCCACGGTCACTGCGGCGCAGTACCAGCAACTCAGCGCCCAGCATCGCCTGATCGCCGACGTCGTCGCGTTCAAGGGACCGCACATCAATCACCTGACCCCGCGCACCCTGGACATCGACATCGTGCAGGCCCAGATGCCCGTGCATGGCATCACCCCCAAGGCCGTGATCGAAGGCCCGCCCCGGCGCCAGTGCCCGATCCTGCTGCGCCAGACCAGCTTCAAGGCGCTGGACGAACCCATCGCCTTCACCGACCAACAACAGGCCCACGGCAGCCACAGCGCGCGCTTCGGCGAGATCGAGCAACGGGGCGCAGCCCTGACCCCAGCCGGTCGTGCCCTCTACGATCGCCTACTCAATGCCGCCCGCGATGAACTCAAGGACTTCCCCAACGAAGGCAACGCCGCACGCTACAACCAACTGATGAGCGAGCACTTCCGGGCCTTCCCCGACACCTATGCCGCTATGCGCGAACAGGGCCTGGCGTACTTTCGCTACTTCACCACCGAGCAAGGCCGGGCAGCCGGGCGCGACGAACTGGCCGGCTTGTCGCTGGACCGCCTGGTCGAGGCCGGGTTTCTCAAGGTCGAGCCACTGGTGTACGAGGATTTCCTCCCGGTCAGCGCGGCAGGGATCTTCCAGTCAAACCTGGGCGACGGCGCGCAGGCGCACTATGCGCAACACGCCAACCAACACGCCTTCGAGCAGGCGTTGGGGCGCTCGACCATCGATGAGCTGGCGCTGTATGCGCAGACGCAGCAACGCTCGATCGTTGAATGTGGCAAGGCGTTGGATATGCCAGGACTGGCGTGAGCCAATGGCGGTGTGCTGACGGGAATTTAAACGGGAGGCTGGAAAAAAGTTGTACATCTGAATGTTGCTTGTCGAACTTTTTGGGAAGAGTCCGCCCAGCGCACTGGCCTGGCAATCCGTGCACTGGTAAAGAGCCACCACACTGGGCGAACCGGGGGAAATGTTAATGCAACCGGCAAGGGATGTCTGGTGACAAATCGTGAATAAGTGTGCACAGCATGTTTCAAAAAACACCAAACCGAAAAAAAGCGAACCCCGCCGATTCGATAAGCATCATTCAAACGCAAACGCGGTATCGGCGGGGGTCGCTTTTCAGCAGCGCTGGCCTTAGCCCTTGCTGGTAGAAACCTTCAGCACGTCGGTGTAAGTCACCACCACGCTCTGCCCCTCTTTCAGGTCCTTGAGCTTGGCCTGGACTTTCGGGTCCTTGACATCCAGCACCTTGGACACGCCCGCTGGATTCTTCAAGGTGACCTGATTGTGCTTCAAGTCGATCTTGGTGATTTGCAGCTCGACCTTGACCTGGCGGTAGGCTTCGCCGCCCGGATTCGGGTTGTCCGCTGTCGCACGTACTTCCCCTTCACGGGCGACAGTGCCCGGCTGACCCTTGTCGACGGTGGTGTCGAGCAGCACCGCGACCGAACGGATCACATCGACCTGCACCTTGTCACCGGCCTTGAGGTTGCCCAGGTCTTTGGCCTTGTCACTCAACTGCACGGAAACCGGCTGGCCGTCTGCGCCTTCCACCACCACCACGTGATTGGCCGCATCGACCGAAATAACCTTGGTGTTCACCTGCTCGGCCTGCACCACGTTCGACAACGGAATCTGCGCCGCGTAAGCCGTGAGGCTAGCGCTGGACAGCACGGTCGCCAGCATGATGGCTTTGGTCAGTGTATGAAGTTTCATGGCGATACATTCCCTGTGAGCATTCTGGATGGGTAACGACTTGTCGAAAGACTAAAGCCTAATGTGCCGTGGGAGCATAGACGCAGATCAGCACTTCGCCTGAAACATTGCGCTGTCGACCTGAGGCAACGTGAGGGCTGCTGCATGGTTTTTGTCGTTTGACGATTGCTCAAGGCGTGGGGACGGACCCTAAGCTTGAGGCTGGTCTAGCCATAACGATAAGAAAGGAGACTCCATGCCTCGTTTTACCCTGTCCTCTCGCGGCCTGCTGGCCGCCCTGATCACCGCCTGCCTGGCCCAGTCCGTCAGCGCCGCCCAGGCCCCCGTTGCCGCCAGCCCGCTGACGGCAGCGAGCAATGCGGCGGTACTCAAGCAACTGCCCTTCAGCGATCGCACCGACTATGAGTCGGTCGACCGTGGCTTGATCGCGCCGTTCAGCGGACAGATCAAGACCGCCGACGGCAAGGTGATCTGGGACACGTCGTCCTATCGCTTCCTCGACAAGGACCAGGCGCCCGACACCGTCAACCCGAGCCTGTGGCGCCTGGCCCAGCTCAGCACCCACGCCGGTCTGTTTGAAGTCAGCCCGAAGATCTATCAAGTGCGCGGCCTGGACCTGGCCAACATGACCATCATCGAAGGCGATGACGGACTGATCATCGTCGACCCACTGACCATGGCCGAAACCGCCAAGACCGCGCTGGACCTGTACTACCAGAACCGCGCGCGCAAGCCGGTGGTGGCGGTGATCTACACCCACACCCACGTCGACCACTTTGGCGGCGTGCGCGGGGTGATCGACGAAGCGGACGTCAAGGCTGGCAAGGTCAAGGTCTACGCACCTGCCGGGTTCATGGAACACGTGATGAGCGAGAACGTCTACGCCGGTAACGCCATGAGCCGCCGGGCCCAGTTCCAGTTCGGCAGCCTGTTGCCTCGCGGTGACAAGGGCCAGGTCGATGCCGGCATGGGCAAGACGGTGCCCAGCGGTGGCACCATCACGCTGATCGAACCCACCGACCTGATCAGCCAGGCGCAGGAAACCCGCACCATTGCCGGGCTGGAGTTCGAGTTCCAACTGACGTCCGGCACCGAAGCACCCGCCGAGATGAATTTTTACCTGCCGCAGCTGCGCGCCTTGTGCATGGCCGAGAACGCCACGCAAATGATGCACAACCTCCTCACCCCCCGTGGCGCCGAAGTGCGCGACGCCAAGGCCTGGTCCCACTACCTGGACAGCAGCCTGACGCAGTACGGCGCCAAGACCGACGTGTTGTTCGCCCAGCACAACTGGCCGACCTGGGGTGGCGAACGTATCCGCACCCTGCTCGCCGATCAGCGTGACATGTACGCCTTCCTCAACGACCGGACCCTGCACCTGTTGAACCAGGGGATGACGCCGATGGAGATTGCACAGAACATGCAAAAACTCCCCGGCGAGCTGGAAAACAAGTGGTACACCCGCAGTTACTACGGCTCGCTGAGCCACAACTCGCGAGCGGTGTACCAGCGCTACATGGGCTTCTATGACGGCAACCCGGCCAACCTCAATCCGTTGCCGCCCGTGGAGACCGCCAAGCATTACGTCGATGCCATCGGTGGCACCCAGGCGGTGCTGGGCAAGATGCGCGAGGCGATGACCAAGGGCGACTACCGCTGGGCCGCGCAACTGGGCAACCAGTTGGTCTTCGCCGAGCCGGACAACGCCGAAGGCCGCGAAGCCCAGGCCCGGGCGCTGGAGCAGTTGGGCTACCAGAGCGAGAACGCCACCTGGCGCAACATGTACCTGACCGGCGCGATGGAGCTGCGCAACGGTGTACCGAACAACACGGGCAGCTCCGTGTCGGTAGACATGGTACGGGCGATGACCCCGGACATGTTCTTCGACTACCTGGCCATTCGCCTGGACAGCGAAAAGGCCGTCGGCCACGACCTGACCCTGAACTGGATCTTCGAGAGCCCCGAGCAGGCGTACAACCTGACCTTGCGCAACGGGGTGCTGACCCACCGCGCCGGCAACAATCCCCAGGCCGATGCGAGCGTGCGCATGAGCAAATCGACCCTGGAGCAAATCAGCCTCAAGCAAGTCGACTTCCCCACCGCCCTCCAGAAAGGCTTGATCAAGCTCGAAGGCAATGGCAAGAAGCTCGGCGAGTTGCTCACCAGCCTCGACACCTTCAGCCCCCAGTTCAACATCGTCACACCCTGATCGACTGCAGCGGCAAAACAACCGCCAGACCGGAAACGGCCTGGCGGTTTATGCGTAATGGGCCGGCCTCTTCGCCGGCAAGCCGGTCTCGCTCTCACCGTGGTCTTCGGTGGACACAACATCTGTGCCCAACCCAGATTCCTTTGTGGGAGCGAGCCCGCTCGCGAAAGCGGTGGGTCAGTCAACGCGGGGCTAGCCGTGCCGGCCTCTTCGCCGGCAAGCCGGTCTAGGCGGGAACCACCTCCACCCCGGGCATCATCCAGCGCTGGTCGATCACCTGCGCCTGCGGCCCGTACAAGCGCAGGATCAGGGTGAACGCGCCGCTGGCCGGGGCCGGTAGCCAGTTGCTCTGGCCATGGTCGGGGGCGGTGCTTTGTACCCACAACGCCAGGCCGCCATCGGCGTCGGTTTGCAGGCGGTCGCGGCTGCTCAGGCAGTAGCGGTCGATGCCATTGGCCACCAGTTGGCGGTCCGGCAGGTCGTACAAGGTCAATGACCAGAACTCGCTGGCCGGGGGCAATTGCCCGGGGGCAAAACGCAACCGGTAGCGCTGGCCGCCCACCAGTGGCTGGCCCTGGTTGTCCCGCTGGCTGCCGGTGTAGAACGCCTCTTGCACGCTGTTGCCATAGATGCCGAGGGAGGCGGCCAGGGCGCGGTTGAGGTAGTTGTTGTGCATCGCCTCGCGCGTACCGAACAGACCCAGGGTGCTACGGACCTTGGCGCCTTCGGTCTTCATCTGCAGTTGGGCGTCCTGGATGCCGGCCATCAGCGCCTGGCGCTGCTCGGCAGACAACGCCGCCAGGTCAAACCCCTGCCCCGGCACGATGCCGATCTGCATGAACTGCGCACGCAGCGCCTGCTCCGTGGGGTGGGTCGGGCACAGCGTGAGGATCTGGTTGAGCTGACGGATAAACCCCGGGCCCAACCCGGTCTTGGCGTCCCACGCCTGCCAGGCAATCACCGGCGCCGCGACGGGGGCCGGGGTGCCGGCGTACGTGTGCAACGCCTGGAGGCGGTATTGCTGCTGCAAGGCGCGCACCGCGGGCATGTCGTCAGGGCCATTCAATCCGGTGCGCCCCAGCACCATCACAATCTCGGTTTCGCTGCGCAGCACGGCCTTGATCCCCGCCGGGGTTTCACCCTGCCAGCCGGGACCTGCAATCAGGTAGTCCCCCGCTTCGCGCCCGGTGCTCAACACCCCGACGTAGGCGAAGTTATGGGTGTATTGATCGACCAATTGATGCACGTAATAGCGGTCCTCGCCCACCGCCGGCACACTCAGAACCTGGGGTTCGCTGCGCAGGTCGAGCCAGGCCCAGGAATACGGCGTGTCGTTGTTGGGCGTGACGATTTCGCGGTTCTGTGGGGTGTACAACTCGCTGTAGTGACGAAAGCGATTGAACCCACCGACGTACTCGGCCGCCGCCGGGTCCAGCACCTGCTTTTCCATGGTCTGGTAGTGCATCAGCATGGGATAGGCGTAGATCCACGCCTGGGCGGTGAGCGCGCGGAACGCGTCAGGCGCGGTCGAATTGACCTGGCTGGCCGCCAGCAACCAGCTTGGGCAGGCCAGTGCCGCACCGCACACACTCAAACCGCCCAGCAGGCGGCGGCGACTAAAAGGAATATTCATGGTTCAGCCCTCGACCACAATGGGTTCAATGATGGGGAACGCACCACCGCCATCCCGCGCCAGCTGTGGCGGCCGGTAAAGGCGCAACAGCCCATCGAGCGACAGGTTGGCGGCGATGCGCGCTTCGCGAGCAGGGCTTACTTGGCCCAGCGACGCAGGTCCGAAGGGGTGTAGTCGTCCGTCTTGGCCGGGAAACCGACGCGCATGGGCGCGGTTTCCTCGTTGGCCAGGCCACCGGCGTAGTAGCGCCCGGCGATCAGGTCATAGGAGGTTTCCAGCACGTTGTAGGTGAAGTTGTGATCGTAGTGCTGGATCGCATGCAACTCGCCACTGCGCCACAGTTCGCCACGGCTGTCGTACTGGTCCGACTGCGCGATCTGCCAGCTGTCCTCGTCCACATAGAAACGCCGCTTGGCATAGATGTGGCGCGCGCCCGGCTTGAGCGTGGCCTCCACCACCCACACGCGGTGCTTCTCGTAGCGCGCCAGGTCCTGGTTGACGTGGTTGGGCTTGACCACCGCGTCGTACTTGAGATCGTGGCTGCCGATCTTGTAGCTGTTGTAGGGGATGTACAGCTCCTGCTTGCCGATCAGTTTCCAGTCGAACCGATCCGGCGCGCCGTTGTAGCCGTCAATGTTGTCGGCCGTGATCAGGCCGTTGCTGTAACGGGCGCTGTTGTCATAGGCAATCATCGGCGCGCGACGCACCCGACGCTGCCCCGGCAGGTACTGCCAGGCCGAACGCGGCTCGGCCACCTGGTCGATGGGTTCGTGCACCAACACCGCTTCGCCGGACAGGCGCGCCGGCTCCAGCACCCGGCTCTTGAACATGAACAGGACGTTGTTGCCCGGCTCCAGCCCGCTGATGGTGTCGGCGAAGTTGATCAGCGACTGGTTGCGCACAAAGCTGACCGCACCGTTTTCACGGACCAGTGCCGCGCTGCTGATGCGCTCGTAGCTGCCGCCGCGGTAGCGGGTCATGTGGTTCCACATCACCTCCAGCGCTTGGGTCGGCAACGGGAACGGGATGCCATGGGCGTAGTCGTGCAGGCCGTTGCCGCCATCGGCCATGCTGGTCTTGGCGACGTTCTCGCGGCTCTGGTCGTACACCGCCTTGGGCAGGTTGGCGCTGCGATGGGTCGGGTAGATGTTCATCGTATAGCTGTCGGGATAGCGCTTGAACATCGCCATTTGCCCGGGGCTCAAGAACGTCTGGTACTGCGCCACGTTCTGCGCGGTGATGGTGAACAGTGGTTTCTCACTGGCATAGGGGTCGCTGTAGCCGCCCTTGCTGTCGACGGTGCCGGCGTTGCTTGCCAGGCCTCCGGTCCACGCCGGGATGCTGCCGTCGGCGTTGGCCGCCATCTCCGAGCCCATCGGCGTCAGGGTCTTGCCCAGCGCCGCCGAGTCAGTCCCTTTGGCGTGAGCCAGGCTCGCCGCGCAAGCCAGGGCCAGCACACACAATTGCATACGCATGATCAGTACTCCTTAGAAGTCGACCTTGAAGTTGACCGACGCAAAATCGCGGTCGTCCAGGGTGCTGTAGTCGTTGGAACCGAAGAAGGCGTTGTAGGCCACTTCCACGCTGTAATCGTTCATGTAGGTACCGGTCAGGCTCAGGCCCAGTGCTTGCTGGCCTTCCTGGAACGGACCTTGGGGGTCGTACGAGTAACCCGACACGTCATGGCGCCAGTTGACCGCCGGAATCAGGTTGACCCCCGGCAGCACGTCGCTGTACTCAAGGCTGGCGCGCAGGCGATAGCCCCACGACCACTCGGTGGCAAAGCCCTTGTCGGTGCAGTACTGGTTGGTGACGCCCGAGGCGACGGTGTTGCACGGCGTACCGTTTTTCGGGGCACTGCGGCCGAACGCAGCGCTGCGCCCCAGGCGCTCGTCACCCAGGTCGTCGATGTGCACCACCCCGGCCTCACCGAACAGGCTCAAGCGCGTGGCGCCGAGGATGTTGTCGTAGGCCTGGGTCGCGGAGCCGGTCATCTGCCACACGCCCTTGCGCACCCAGCCGTCGTAGCGGTCGCCACGGTTGGTGTTGAAGCCTGGCGGCAAGTCGACCCACGAACTGCCCGCCGCCCCGGAAATCACCGCGACGTTGATGTCCGGGGCGTTGATCGCCAGGGGCATGTTCGGGCGGTAGCTGATTTCACCGGCCAGCGAGATCCCGGAGTTGGGTTCCACGCCATTGAGGCTGACGCCGTACAGGTGAATGTTCTCCGGGAACGCCGCCGCGTAGCTCGGGTTCTGCACGCCGCCGGGAAAGGTCCCGGGCTTGCCCACGTCCTTGGCGTCGAGGGTGAAGTACGGCAGGCGCGAGTGGTAGTTGATGTAGTAGAACGCGGCCTCGGCGTCGTTCAGTGCCGGGATCATGTTGCGGATCGCAAAGCCGTACTGGCCGCCATCGGACGGATCTTCATTGCCCCGGGAACTGGCGTACAAACCGGCCTTCTGCATCTGCTGGTCGGTCTGTACCTGGGTCAGGTACAGCGGCCCGCAGCCCTTCTGGATCGCATCGCTGCTGGCGAAGAACGTGCCGCACCCATCGAGCGCACTTTCGCGCCATTGGTATTGGTAGAAGCCTTCCAGGTTCACCGTATCGGTCAGGCCAAAGCTGAACGAGACCATGCCCACCGGCAACTGGCCTTCCTTGATCTCCACGCCCGGACGGTTGAACGCCGAGATGTCCAGCGGGTTGATGACGTTGATGCCGTTCTGGATCAGCAGCGACTCACCCCAGGACAGCACCTGGTTGCCGACCTTCACGTTCAGCGGGCGGTCGGCGACCACGAAGTCTTTCCACAGGTAGGCATCCAGGGTCTCAAAGCCCTTGAACTTGGTCAGGTCATCCCAGCCCGAGTCGTCAAACTGCTTGAAGCGGCCCTCGCCGTTTTCATAGGCCTGGTCGTACCAGTACTTGAAGCGCACAAAGGCGCCCTGCCCTTGTCCGTCGAGACTAAGGTCGGTCAGGCCCTTGTAGATCTGTGAGATTTGGTCGCCCTTTTCGAAGTTCAGGCGGTTGTCATCGGCACTGACGCTACTGCCGTTGGCACCGTGCACACCTTGCGCTTGCAACGCGTTGGCACGGGTCATCAGGCTCTTGTCGGGGCTTTGCGTCGACCAACTGCTGCCTATCGACAGCGAGGTCTTGGTCGACAGGCTCCAATCCTCGTTGAAGTCGAAGGTGGTCGCCTGCGCCGGCGCAGCGATCGCCGCGAGGATCGCGAAAGCAAGCGGTTGCGGTCGTGTTTGGCCAACCCGTGCGAGCCCTTGGCGGACGCGGGTGTTGGCCGAGCGTGTTGTTATCATTATTAGGCTCCGGTCGGATGTACTCAGCCCGGTCAAAATGCCCAACAATCCAACAACAGGCGCAAGCGCCGCGGGACAAAAAATGATCATCTGCCGATTCAGGCGTGATCGTTACACGCCTGGAAGTGGCTGAGGCGAAACTGCTTGGGTGTGATCCCGAACTGCTTGCGGAACGCGCGGATAAAGTTGCTCGGCTGGCGATAGCCCAGGCGTTCGGCGATGCGCTCAATGGGCTGGTCGCCTGCGGTCAACCAGTGGCGCGCCAGGTCCAGGCTGTCGCTGCGGGTTTCATGGGGCGCCGCCACGTGCCAGTGACGCAGCATGCTTTGGTGCAGGAACGGATTGGCGCTGAGCAACGGTAAGTCGAGCATGGCCCGGGGCAGGACCAGGCACGGATGGTCGCCCCCTTCAACATCGATACCCTGCCCCTTGAGCCAGTCCCCGGCCGCCTGCCCGAGCGCCAGGTCGACACGGCGGAACAGCTCGGCCGGAGCCTTGCCGACCCGCCGCGAGATATTGCGCACCAGGCTCAGGGTCGCCGCGTCCAGGGCAAAGAAATGCGGCAAGCCAGACGCGACCGGGCGCAGGTGCAGGCGCGCCTCGTTGTCCTGCTCCTCGAGTTCGGCCAGCACGTGGTTGGTGACCCGTGGCAAGTAGTCGGTGAAACACCTCAGGCTGACGCGCAAGGTGGCCGCCGAATCCAACAGGATGTTCATCCCTTGCAGGCAACTGGTGGCCATGCCGTTGACCAGCTCGCAACCGAAGTTGCGCCCCACCCCCGCGTTCTCGCACTCACGCCACAGTTGTTCCACCAGCCGTGCCGGGATGTGCTGGTGCTGATCATCGAGCCAGGACTGACGGATACCGGCGCGTTGCAGCAGTTGCTCCTCACACAGGCCAACCTGGCGGGCATGGCTGAGAATGGTGCGTGTGAACGCGCTGGAGGCGAACGTTTGATCCGGCATGAGCGACCGCTCCTCATAAACGAGGGTTGTACTTATGCCAGCCGGCATGCTATCGATCAAATGCATTAAAAGTATCCACTGCATGCAGGAGACGCATAATGGATCTTCGTCAGCTTCGCCACCTGGTGGCCCTGGCCGATTACCGCAGCTTCGGCCGCGCTGCCGAGGCGATCAACCTCAGCCAACCGGCATTCAGTCGCAGCATCCAGACCCTGGAGCGCGACCTCGATTGCGCCTTGATCGAGCGCAGCAGCCGCGAGTTTCGTCTCACCGGACAAGGTCAACTGGTGCTGCAGCATGCCCGGCGCCTGCTGGCGGGCAGCCAGGCCCTGCACAACGAACTGATGCAGTACAACGGCCTGACCGGCGGCGAACTGCATTTCGGCTGCGGCCCCTACCCCGCGCAAGTGTTGGTGCCCGAAGCCCTGGCCGATTTCATCAGCGCCCACCCGGCGATCCGCACCTGCTTCCATCAAGGCGACTGGGAACAACTGGCGACCTGGCTCAAGGAGCAACAGATCGAGTTCCTGGTGGCCGATGCGCGCTACTTCACCGGTAACCCGCAGTACCACGTGCACCTGCTGCGCCCGCGCCGCGGACGCTTCTTCTGTCGCACCGGGCACCCGCTGGCTGCACACAAACGCCTGCCACTGCGTGCACTACTCGACTATCCCGTGGTGGGCACGCGGATACCGCCGATGATCCGCAAAATCCTCGCCGATGCACAGGGAGAAGCCGACTTTCGAGTCAGCGTCGAGTGCGCCCAGTTCGACACCATTTGCCGCGTCGTCATGCGCTCCGACGCGGTGGGCCTGGCCACGCTGGAAGCCCTGAATGAGTTGGCGCAAAACGGTGCGATCAACCTGCTGACCTTCGACGACATTCCCGCTGACGATCCAGGGCTGCACCTGCACTACGGCGTGGTCAGCCGCGCCGGACACTCCCTGACCCCGGCAGCCCAGGCGATGGTGGATGCGATTCTGGCGGTGGATGAGCGCTTGCTGACCGGGCACCCGTAGCGCCTTCCACCGCCGCTGTCACCGCCCACTGAGAAAAATCTGCGCCGGCAAGGTAAACCCACGCAGCTTGAGCAACGCCATCGGCCCAGCCCCCAATTCGGTGCGCAGGTGCCAGGTCAGGCCCAGGCCATCCGGGGCCCGTTGCACGATCTGGTAGCGGCTGTCGCCGTCGTCCAGCGGCGTGACCTTGGCCTGCTCCAGCCAGCGGATCAGGCCCCAGGTGCCCTGGTAGTCACCGAACAATCGCTCGCCGGCCTTGACGCTGGTCCAGGTCAAACTGGCGCCCGGGTGGTCGCTGCGCCCAGGCCAGTTGAAGCGTTGCCAGCTTTCCTTTTGGTTGAAGTATTCGTGGCGCTCGCCGTTGAGGATGAAGGTGGTCTGCACCACGTCGCGCACCGGTTTGCCGCGCAGTTCAAAACCCATGCCCAGGCCGCCGTCGGTGTAGAGCACGTCGGCCAGGTGGCTGAGTTGGTTGATCGCGCTGAGGAACTGCGGGTTGAAACGCAAGCCCTGGCTGTGGCTCGGATCGGCCACCCAGCGGCTGCCTTCCTTGCGCAAGACGCCACCCAGTTGCTGGCTCAGGAACTGGTCGAGGCGCCCGGAGTCGGCGCGGATCATCTGCCCCAGCATCGGCA
>NZ_FOCB01000014.1:0-15132 GCF_900109995.1 Pseudomonas sp. ok272
GTGATCCGGGGGGTGGACATGTTCAGGCCTCCATGGCGTCGGACGACATCGCGCCCGCTGCGTCAGTGAAAAGCAGAGGGATGCCGTCATCGGCTGTTTGAGGCGTGATAAAGCAGACACTGACCGGGGCAACTATCGGTTCATTGGGGAAGGTTTCAGCGACGTTCGACGTCTTGCCAAACACAGTCACTTCTAGCCACTTGAATAGCGGACTTAGATTGATCCCGTACAACACGGTTTCATGAGTACGACGGTGTATTCCAGGCAACACCGAGACGCCGCGCGATTGCACGCCAGTTCTTTCTACAGGCATGGTGAGAACATCCATTTACATACGTCAGCGACCCGAAGTCGGATAACGTCTTCGTGTGGTGCCAGGCCGCCTCCGTACGATGCGGTGCTCTTGGCTCTTGATTAAGACAGGCGAACATCACTGACGAACTGGTTACTGCTTTTCCGCGCGGCAACAGTGAATTGTCCTAGATGGTTAATCCACCCCCCAAATCAACAAGAAGAAATTTCCGATCAAGTTTCAGAAATAGACTACAAAAATCGCAAATCAAAATGGATTTAACACCCATTTAAGGCTCGTCACTCCAACCGTTCTAGCCCGCCATTCCAATCGCATCGGCGTTAACGATCGAACCGATGACACCATGGGTCATTAGCGAACAGAACAAGATTGATCTCAAAAACACCGGTGGCGAGCGGATTAGCGATGCGCCGGCGCCCGCACCACCAACTGCGCCTCCAGCCGTTCACCGCGCGTGTCCAGGATCAGCGACTGCAGGATGGCGCCGTTCTGTTCGGTGCAGTGGAGCCAGGTCAGCAGTGCGCGGGCATCGCCGCTGAGGGTCAGGCGCAGGGTGTCGTCTTGCACCTCCAGTTGTTGCACGTCAAGACCGTCGGCCTGGGCTCGCTCGCTCATGCTCACCGACAACGGCCGGGGGTCATTGGCCTGGGCGGGAGGTGGCGCGCGGTTGATCTCGGCGGCCAATGCCAGGCGCTGTTGATACAGGCGCTCGGCGGCGGCCAGGCGTGCCTGGGCCGGTTGCCACAGCCCGACGAAGGCCACTGTCGCGGCGGACACCAGGACCAGGGCGCCGAGGGCTTGGCGATCGCGCCAGGCCATCCGGCGCCAGGCCGCGAGGAGGACTATTCGGATGGGTTTCATGGCTGCGGCTCCAGGGTCAGTTGCGCCTGGACCCGTTCCTGCCCTTGGCTCGCGCTGCCCAGGCGGATCGGCAGGCCACTGGCCTGGCCGCGTTCACGCAACTGTTCGAGCTGGGCGAAGCTGGCGGCGGTGAGGTGCAGTTTCCAGCCATCGGCCAGCCGGTATTCGATGCGCTGCACGTCCACGTCGCTGGCACCGATGACCTGCTCGGTGAGTGTGAGCAGGCGCGCGACCTGGGTGCCCTGCGCCTCTGGACGGTGACGCTGTTGCAGGGCCTTGAGTTGCGCGGGCAGGTCGACGATGCGGGTCTGCTGCGGGTACAGCGCGCGGAAACGTTGCTCGCTGATCGCGTACAGGCTGCGTGCCTGGTCCTCATAAAAACCACTGCGCGCCTGGATGAAGCCCCATGCCAGGGCGAACGAGGCGACGACGCACAGCAGCGCCGCCGTCCACGGAAGCCCCCGGCGACGGCGGGCGAACGTGCCTTGCAACAGGTCGGTGGGCTGGCGCGGGGCGGCCGGGGCGTGCAGCGCCAGATAGCCGTCGTCCTGCCAGCACATGGCGGGGGGCAAGCGCGTCTTGAGTGGTTCCAGCGCCTGCGCCGACAACGCCAGCCGCGCCTCCAGCGCGCCGCCCAGCAACCAGCGTCCCAGCCACCACACGCCATAGGGCTGGTCGCTGGGCAGGCGGTCGGCATCGACCTGCACCGTGTCGACGCTGATCCCCAACCCCGCCATGAGCGCCAGCACCCCGGCCAGGCGCTGGCGGTTGACCACCCACACGCCGTAGCGTCCCTGGCGGTCGCGAGGCCCCACGCACAGGTGCAACGCCTCCAGGTCCTCGCTCAGGTGTTCTTCGATGGCAAAGGCCACCGCCTGGCCGTCCGGGCGACGCCGTGTCGGCCATTTTTCGGTCAGCAGCCAGCTGCACATTTCCATCGGCAGGACCAGTTCGACCGCCTGCCCGCGCACGCTTTCAGCCGCCTCGGCCAGGGTCAGCTCGCGGCGCTCGCCCTGTGTCGAGACCCGACAGCACGGCCATTGCTCGCTCGGTTCAGCCAGGCCTGCGGCGGTGAGATAAAGCCAGAGGGTCATTACCAGGACTCGCTTGTCAGTGGGTTGAGGAGGCGTCGTTGCAGGACACGCGCCTGCCGGGTCTTGGCATCGAGTTCAATGTCGCTGACCAGCCGCAGGCGCGCGGCCCCGAAGGTTGCCTCCACGCGGATGCGAAACCAGCGGCTGTCCAGGCCCAGCCCATGGCTGCCCAGTTCGGCGCCGGCGAGCAAGGGGTCTTCGACGAACGCCTGGACCGAGCGATAGCCCGTCAACGGACGCTGTTGCACCAGGGTGCGAGCCGTGGCCGCGCTGATGCCGTCGAGGGTCATCAGTTGCTGCGCCGTCGCGGTGTTGAGGTTCAGGCTCGCGGCCTTGGGCAGCAGTGCGACCAGCGGCTGCAAGCGCGCCAGCACCGCGGCGTCGACCCCCGCCAGCGCCCGCAGTTGACTGACGTCGGTCAGCGCCACCAGGCCTGCGCCAGACAAATCGTGCAGGGCCGGATTGTCGATGCGCACCAAGGCCAGCAGGCGCAGCCAGCGCGCCTGCGTCACGGCGTCGACCCGGGCGCCATCGAGCAAGGGCGACAGGTTGAAGCGTCCGGCAAGGTCCTCGATCTCGACGTGCAGGGTGCCGCCCTCCCACTCGATGGGAGCGGCGACGTGCGCCCAGTCCTGGGCCAGGTTGACGCTGGGCGACTCGCGCTGGGCGATGCGGCGCAGGCGCTGCAACGCCCAGCGCTCGGCGGCAAGCCCGGCTTGGCGCACCTGCACCTGATGCAGCTGTTGCGCGGTGCTTTTGAGCACCAGCCGATGGTTGCGCAGCACGGCGCCCGTGAGCAGCAGCGCCAGGCTCATGATCAGCAACACACTGATCAGTGCCACGCCACGTTGCCGCGGCTTCACGAGGCGCTCCCCGGCAACAGCAACACCCGGCGAATCGACGGGAAGCGCGGCGTCGAGAAGGTCACCTCCAGGGCCATGGGCGGGGCACCGCTGGCCGGCCACTCGCTGCGCCAACCCCGCTCACGATCGTAGAGCCGCCACTGCAAGGCCAGCACCTCGCCCAACAGTCTTTGCCGCTGGGCAATGGGCTGATCCGCACCCTCGCTGTCGCGCCACAAGGTGCCTTGGTCGAGACCATAGCTGACGTTCTGCACCTCGCTGCGCGCCTGGTCCAGCGGGTTGCGCCAGTTGCCCCGCTGCCACTGCAGGCGTCCCTGGTGCAGCCGCGGTGGCGTGGTCGCGTGCAGCACGTCCCGCTCGATCACCGCGATGGCCCGCTGCAGGGTGCGCAGTTCGCGCTCATGCACCGCCGTGCTGCGCTGCGCGCCCAGCACGCTGTCGAACATCCGCCAACTGGCCAGGCCGAGCAGGGCGAAGATGGCCATGGCGATCACCAGTTCGAGCAGGGTGAACCCTCGCGACCTAGGGTTCACGGGCATCGATCCAACCGCTGGTGCGATGCACGTCCCGCGCGCTGTCGGCGGGGCTGACGCTCAGTTGCACGGCGAGCAAGCCGGGCTCGCGGGCCGGGCTGATCACCTGGCTCACGGTCCAGTCGCGACCGGCGAAGTGCCGGTTCAGCTGCGCACCGGCGGTGGCCGGCACCGCACCCAGTTGCAGCTCGCTGAGGTGATTGTCCGCCAGCCACACGCCACACAGTTGCTCCTCCAGCCGGGCGTTCTGTTTGAGTGCGTACTGCCCGGCGGCGAGCACGGCGGCCGCCAGGGTGGCGAACACCACCAGGGTGATCATGATCTCCAGCAAGGTGAAGCCCCGATGCCTGTGCCGGGACGGACGCGGCCTGCGCTTACTCATCGAGCACCGCCTCGTTCAAGCCGTCGCTGGACAGGCTCAACACGGATTGCCCGGCGACGAGCAGGCGCGCGGTGAATGGGGTGTTTTCGTCGCTGCTGAGGATCAGCACCTGGGGCTGATCCTCCTGTGCCTTGCGGGCGGACGGTTGCCCCGCCACCGCCAGGCTCAACTGCACCCCGTGGGGCATGCGCCG
The DNA here is from genome assembly GCF_900109995.1 of Pseudomonas sp. ok272. Classification (GTDB taxonomy): domain Bacteria; phylum Pseudomonadota; class Gammaproteobacteria; order Pseudomonadales; family Pseudomonadaceae; genus Aquipseudomonas. The sequence goes on from NZ_FOCB01000014.1 coordinate 4,240, forward strand.
GACGTTTCCCACCGGACGCCATTGCTGGTGCTCAAGGACCAGCAATTGATACTCCTCGGGCGCCAGGCGCAAACCGTATTCGCGACCTTCCAGCACCGCCTGTTCGCGCACGCTGTGCAGCAGTTGGATCAACCCGCTGGCCTCTTGCCGGGCCTGGCGTGCCGGGTCGTTGCCGCCGGCCAGTTGGACCATCCCCAACAGCACGCCGATCAGCACCATGACCACCATCAGCTCAAGCAAGGTAAAGCCCTGACAGCGCCGGCCCATGGCTCACTCTCCCCAGTTGCCGATATCGGCCGCGTAGCCTTCGCCACCGCTGACCCCATCGGCGCCGAAGGAGTACAGGTCGTAGCTGCCATCGCGTGAATGCACGCCGGGATTGAGGTACTGATAGGGCGTGCCCCACGGGTCCACCGGCACGCTCTTGAGGTAGCCCTGGGGGTTCCAGTTGCGCGGCACGGGCGCGCCTTGCGGGCGCTTGACCAACGCGTCCAGGCCCTGGACGGTGGACGGGTAGTGGGCGTTGTCGAGGCGGTACATCTCCAGGCTGGTGGCAATCGCCTGGAGGTCGATGCGCGCGGCGGTGACCTTGGCCTGGTCGGGACGGCTCATGAACTGCGGCACGACGATGGCACCGAGCACACCGATGATGACCACCACCACCATGATTTCGATCAGGGTAAAACCGCGTTGGGTGCGAGGGCTTGGAATACGGACAGGGTTCATCGGTCAACTCACCAGTTGGTTAAGGCTAAGAATGGGTAGAAGAATGGCCATGACGATCAGCAGCACGACGCCGCCCATCAGCACCAGCATCAGCGGCTCGAACAGGCTGACCACCAGGGCGATGCGCGCGGCGAGGGTCTTGTCCTGCTGCTCGGCGGCGCGGGCCAGCAGGTTGTCCAGCTCGCCGGCGCGTTCGCCGCTGGCGATCAGGTGCAGCATCAGCGGCGGGATGTCCCCGCCCTGCGTCAGGCCCTGGGTCAGGGTGCCGCCCTCGCGCACCGAGCGGGCGACGTCGTGCATGCGCGCGCGGATGCTCAGGTTGCCGATCACCGCCGCGGCGATTTCCAGGGCATCGACCAAGGGCACCGCGCTCTTGCCGAGGATCGCCAGGGTGCTGGCGAACCGCGCCGCTTCCATGGCCCGCAGCACCGGCCCCACCAGCGGCAGGCGCAACACCAGGGCATGCCAGCGCAGGCGCAGGGCCGGTTGCGTCAAGGCCCAGCGCGCCAGCACGGCCAGCGCCCCGAGCATGCCGAGCAGCAGCAGGCCGTGGCGGCGCAGGCTGTCGCTGAGCAGGATCATCCCGCGCGTCAGCAGGGGCAGCGGCTGGCCACTGTCGATGAAGATCTTCACCACGTCGGGCACCACGTAGCCGAGCAGGAACGCGACGATGGCCACGCAGGCGCCCATCAAAATCATCGGGTAGACCAGCGCCAGTTGGATGCGCTGGCGCGAGGCGTGCCGGGCCTCGGTGTAGAGCGCCAGTTGCGCCAGCACAAAACCCAGGTGCCCGGAACGCTCGCCCGCGGCGACGGTGGCGCGATACAACTCGGGGAACGCCCGCGGGTACTTGCCCAGCGCGCTGGCCAGGGTGTGCCCCTCCATCACCCCACTGCGCACCGCCGACAGCAGCGCGCTGATCCGCCGTTTCTCGCTCTGGGCGGCGACCGCACGCAGCGACTCTTCCAGCGGCAAGCCGGCCTGAATCAGGGTAGACAGCTGCAAGGTCAGCAGCGCCAGCTCGCCCGCCGACAATGCACCGCCTGCGCCAGCCCCGGCAGTGCGAGCGCCTTGATGCCTGGCCGGGCCGACATGGCTGGGCAGCAACCCGCGCTCACGCAACAGTTGCCGGGCATGCCGGGGGCTGTCGGCCTCCTGCACCCCCTTGCAGGTGCGGCCCTGACGGTCCTGGGCGCGGTAGTCGAATCCCGGCACGGCCTAGTCCTCCTGACTCACGCGCAGCAGTTCGTCGAGGCTGGTCAGCCCTTCGAGCACCAACCGCTGGCCATCCTGGAACAGGCTCGGACCGTGTTCGCGCGCAGCCTGGGCCAAGGCCAGCTCGCCGGCGCCCTGATGGATCAGCGCCGACATGGCCTCGGTGATGCTGATCAATTCATAGATCCCGGTGCGCCCGCGGTAGCCTTGCTGGCACTGCGTGCAGCCCGCGGCCTTGAACAGGCGCTGCGGGACCTCGACACCGAGGCGCCGACACGCCACGGGGTCGGCGTCATACGCCTGCTTGCAGTGCGGACACAGGGTGCGCAACAGGCGCTGGGCCAGCACCCCGACCAGCGACGAGGCCAGCAGGTACGCGTCGATGCCCATGTCCAGCAAGCGGCTGACCGCACCCACCGCGCTGTTGGTGTGCAGGGTCGACAGCACCAGGTGCCCGGTCAGCGAGGCTTGCACGGCGATCTCGGCGGTTTCGCGGTCTCGGATCTCGCCGACCATCACCACGTCCGGGTCCTGGCGCAGGATGGCCCGCAGGCCACGGGCGAACGTCATCTCGACCTTGGGGTTGACCGGCGTCTGGCCGATGCCCGGCAAGTGGTACTCGATGGGGTCTTCGACGGTGAGGATGTTGCGCGTCTGGTCGTTGAGGCTGGCGAGCGCGGCGTACAGGCTGGTGGTCTTGCCGGAGCCGGTGGGGCCGGTCACCAGGAAGATCCCGTGGGGCCGGGCGAGGATCCGCGTGAACCGCGCCAGGGTCGCGGCGGGCATGCCCAGGCGCTGCACGTCGAGGCGCCCGGCCTGTTTGTCGAGCAGGCGCAGCACCACCCGTTCGCCATGGGCCGAAGGCAGCGTCGACACCCGCACATCCACTTCATGCCCCGCCAGGCGCAACCCCATGCGGCCGTCCTGGGGCACGCGCTTTTCGGCGATGTCCAGGCGCGCCATGACCTTGATCCGCGACACCAGCAAGCTGGCCAGTTCGCGCCGCGGCTTGAGTACCTCGCGCAACTGCCCATCCACCCGCATGCGCACCGACAGGTGCTGCTCGAAGGTTTCCAGGTGCACGTCCGAGGCCTTTTCACGCACCGCTTCGCTGAGCAAGGCGTTGATCAAGCGGATGATCGGCGCGTCCCCTTCCTGCTCCAGGAGGTCGGCGGTCTGGGGCAACTGGTCGGCCAGGCTCAGTAGGTCGAGTTCTTCGTCCAGGCCCTGGGCCACCTGCTCGGCGGCGCTGTGGCCCGCGCGATACGCACTGGCCAGGCGCGTGGCAAACACCGCCGGCTCCAGCACCTGGATCGGCAGGTCAGCGCCGGTGACGCGGCGCACCTCGGCCAGGGCGGTCAGCGGTGTGTCGGCGCGGATCGACAGGCCGGGCGCGTCCAGCAGCACCCCGGAGCGTCGGGCGAAGCCGAACGGCAACGGCTTCATGGCGCCCGCCCGTCGAACATCTGCTGTGGATCGTCCGGCAACGCCAGCGCCCTGTCCTGCCGCTCGTTGGGCTGGCTCAGGTCACGCAGGGCCTGGTAGCGGTCAGCGCTGATCTGGGCGATGTCCTGGCGACTGCGCACGATGGTCGGGCGCAGGAACACCATCAGGTTGCTCTTGGTCTGGGTGTCCTTGGTCCAGCGGAACAACGCACCCAGGTAGGGAATGCTGCGCAGCCCCGGCACCCCGCTTTCCTGGCTGCGCACGCTGTCCTTGATCAGCCCGCCGATGACGATGATCTCGCCGTCGTTGGCCAGGATCGTGCTCTTGAGCGCGCGCTTGTTGGTGATCAGGTCCGAGGAGTCGATGCCCGATACCGAGGGCGCGATGTCGGAGATCTCCTGCTCGACGTCCAGGCGCAACAGCGAGCCTTCGTTGATGTAAGGCCGCACTTTCAGGCTGATCCCGACATCCTTGCGCTCCACAGTGGTGAAGGGATTGTCGGCGCCATTGCTGTTGGTGGCGTAGGAACCGGTCTTGAACGGCACGTTCTGGCCGACGATGATTTCCGCCTCCTGGTTGTCCAGGGTCAGCAGGCTGGGGGTGGACAACAGGTTGCTGTGGCTGTTGCTGGCCAGCGCCGAGATCAGCGCGCTGAAGCTGCCATTGCCCAGGCGCAGGAACGAACCTTCCGGGGCCGGGTTCTTGTCGTCGAAGTTCAAGCCACCCAGTACCGGCACGCCGGTGCCGGGGAAGTTGATCAGGCCGGTGGCGTTGCCGCTGTCCAGGCCCCATTGCACACCGAGGGCCTGGACGATGTCGCCGGTGATCTCGACGATGGCGGCGTGGATCAACACCTGAGCCCGGGGCTGGTCCAGCTCGCGCACGATGTTTTCCAGGGTCCGCAGTTGCGCCGGGGCGGCAAAGATCACCAGGGCGTTCTGGCGCTCATCGGCCTTGACCGTCACCGCGGTGGCGGGCGCGGCGTCCTTGGCGTGGCCGCCGGCGCCTTGGGCCTTGAAGCTTTGACCCATGGCATCCAGCACCTCGGCCAGCTGCTTGGCATCGCTATGCCGCAGGCGGATGACGCGGGCGTTGTCGAGCGTGCCGGTGGCCGGGACATCCAGCGATTGCGCCAGTTGCACCAGGCGCCGGCGCGCATCGGCCGGCCCGACCACCACCAGGCGATTGGCCCGCGGGTCGGCAATCACCAGGCTGCCGGCCTCGGCCCCGGACTTGCCCAGGGACGCCTCCAGCACCTTGGCAATCTCACCGGCCAGGCCATGGCGCAGGGTCACCAGGCTGTGGGCGTTGCGCGCGCCGGAATCGAGTTGACGCACCACCTGGCCGATGCGCCGCACGTTGCTCGCGGTGTCAGTCACCACCAGGGCGTTGGCCGACACCGAAGGGCCGACGTAACCATTGGCCGAGACCAGCGGACGGACCAGGCCCGCGAGGTCGGCGGCGGTGCTGGCGCCCAGGGCAATCACCTCGGTGACGAACTGACCATCGCCCGGGGCCTTGGCATCGCCCTGGCTGGCCCGGGTCTTGGCCTCGGTCGCGGGGGTGATGAGAATCCGGTCGCCCTGATCGATCACGGTGAAGTTGTGCGCATCGAGCACCGAATAGAACAGGCGCCGCACGCCTTCGCGATCCAGGGCCTGGCGGGACATCACCGTGACGCGTCCCTGGACCTTGGGGTCGAGGATCACCGTGGTGCCGAGGATCGACGACATCTCTTCGACGATGTCGCGCAGTTCGGCCTGGTTCATCGCCAGTTGCCAGCGTTCCTCCTCGGCCCCGGACACGCCGGGCAACAACAGCAGCGACAACGCAAGGGCGCGCAACACGCCAGGGGGTGAGTGATTCATTCAGTGCCTCGCAGGCGAATCAGCGCCGGGGCGCAGGTGGACAGCCGCCGGCAGGGGCCGGGAATCGGTCGGGTTGAGCATCAGCAACGGACGCGCCGGGGTGGGCTGCAAGGCCAGCGACTCCTCGCGCCCCTGGCGCCACAGCACCACCCTGGACACCTCGACCCGGCGTAGCACGCTGCCACCGGGCAACGACTCGCCCACGTGGTACAGGCGTTCACCGCCGGCATCCGCCAGCAACGCCCGCGACAGGCCGTGGCTGGCGACGAAGCTGGCCCGTAGCGTCAGCGGCTCGGCGCTGGGAGCGGCGACTAGGTGCTCGCCCAGGCCCATCACAGTCGCAATGGCCTGGGGGTTGAAGGCCGGCGCGGGCAGCGTCGCCGGGGTCAACGGGGGCGGTAGCGCCGCCTGGCCGAGCAGGTGTTCGCGCAGGCGCACCTCGCTGACGAACAGGGACACGCCATAGCCCAGCGGCACCGCCCACAACACCGCCCCCAGCAGCAGCGGCCAGCGCGAAAGCCATCTCGACAAGGCCTTCATTCAGCGCCCGAATCCCATGTTGAGCAGCACCCGCTGTCCAGTGACCTCATGCTTGAGCACCGCCGCGACGTGCAACACCAGCAATCCCGCCAGCAGCAGGCACGCCCAGATGTGAAGACTCAGGAACAGCTGGAGCCAGTAGGGATCGTCAAGGGGCTGGGGAATGAACACCAGGTCGAAGACCGTGATCGGTCGATCCATCATCAACACGCCCGTCACCAGCACCACACTTACCACCCCGTACATCGCGCCATGGACCAACGCCGCCAGGCGTTCGACCTTCGAGGCATTGCAGGGGACCGAGACCGGGCGACGCTGGAAGGCCAGCGCGAGACGCACCAGGAAAAAGGGGATAAATACCGTGGTCAGCGACACATTAAAAAAGGCGATCCATTGTTTTATCGGCAACGCGACTTCAAACAACGAAACATAAAAACCACTGCCCAGCGCCCAGATAATAATGACCGCAGACAGCCAGTGCAGAAACTTCTGCGCGGCGGTATAGGATGACGTCTTCATTAGAACTAACGACTCAAGCGACTTGAAGTAAATAGAAAAACGTAACGCGTCGGGCAATCAACTTTCGTCGACTGCCCGACGCGATGTCAGGGCAACTTAATGCTTGTGTTCCCAGGCCATGCCCCAGAACTCGCCAACACCCGGCTCGTAACCGTTTGCCGTTGGGCTGTACTGTTTGCAGTAACCCGCAAGCGGCAGCGGCTTACATTCGTAGACTTGGCCATTTTTAGGCTGCAGCACCTTGGTGCCGGCGGTGTACTCGCCGATAGCGTTTGGGTACTCAAAGTCGAAGTCGTGGGCACCGCCTTCACCGGTCAGCTCGGTGTGCTTGAAGTCCTGGCGCGTGGTGCGACCGTCTTGCGTGGTGCCCAGCAGTTTCACCCCGTGGATGCCTGGAGCCGAACGCACGTCGACATTCAGCAGCGCATTGCTGTTGGCTGGCACGGATTGGCGGGTGAACCCCACTTGCTTGTTCGCCTCATCGAACAGGCTCGCCTCAACGGTCATCGCGCGGTTGCTGAGCACCGGGACCGCGACCGTCCCCACGCCCTTGACCAGTTCATGCTCGGGTGCCAGTGCGCCCAATGTCATCCGCGCATCGGCATCTTCCTGCATCAACAGGGAAATTTCGTAACGGCTCACGCCGCTGTCTTTCTGGGCATACACCTTGTTCACGCCTTTGACCGGCACGATGTTGTCGTGCTCGTCACGTACACCGGCACGGATCAGCGTGTGGGTTTTATTGAGCTGCTCGGCCAGGGCGAACGACCAGTTCTCGGGCTTGCCTGCATCCGCATTGGCGATGCCGATTTCAACGCTGTACTGCGCGCTTTCACCATTGGCAGTGAAGGCCCGGGCCTTGACCTTGTCGCCCGGCAACAGGGGGTTGGAGGGGGTGATATTGCCAACCGGGTTCCAGCCGCCCGGCAGCGCAGCCTCGGCCAGAATGTTGACGTCGGCCACGTTGTAGAACGCCGCGTCGGTATCGCCAACGGTCCAGATGCCGAGGATCACGTGCGGGCCGGTCTTGTCGTCCGGGATCACGCAGGCGTGCTTGGCACCGGTCACCGGCAGTACGTTGCCACCGTCGACATAGCAGAACGGCGCGCTGTCGAACGAGGCGCGCGCCAGCGGCTGGTTCGGGTTCCAATCGTTCTTGGTGATGAAGTATTCGTGCTTGGTCGCCGGGTGCGCAGCGGTGTAGGTCCAGGCGAAATCAAGGCTGCGCTCTTTGATTTCGGTCATGCTCCAGCGCGTAGCGGACTGGGCATCGACCGCGGAAAACAGCGACAGGCCGCCGCTGGCAATCTGGCCATCGACCGGACCTTGCAACGGCGCTCCCCCCACGCCGTTGGGGAAGCCCTTGAATGTCTCGCCCACGCTTTGGGGCTCGTATTGGGCACCGCCGCAATCGGTGTTCAGGCCTTTTTGGCACAGCACCGCCCGCGAAGGGGGGTCATTCAAGAAGCCATGGCCGATCACGCTCGGCGAAGCGAGCAGGGTCGCCAACAACGTCAACGAGAGCGTACATCCAGTCAGTACGCGCTCTTTCGAAACAGTATTTTTCATAACATGAGCTCCAGTCGGGTAATGAATACTTGCCTCGCAGAGCGTCCTATGACCGATAACAAAACAACCGTCACCGGCAATACACTTCGACAATATTCAAGCGCCGGTCATGGCGTCTGCGATGGCGCGAACCTTACTGGGTATAAGCTTTTTTATATGTCGGAAAAATCCACATAACCAATCAGAATAGTCATCGGAATGGATAATGCTTACATTCGAAGCAATCTAGTCTTACGTATGTAAGTAATTATTAAACAAGTTACTGGCGCATACCGTTAAAGCACGTCAAGCACCAGACAGCCTGGCCCGGCGTACACGTGACCGATACGAACAATGGGAGGGGTAAACGCGGGGGCGCAATGCCTGGCCCTGGGGCCAGGCAACTTGCTGGAGTTACGCGTGGTACTGAGCAGAAAGCTCGTGCACAGCGCGCAGGAAGGCGCCAGCGTGTTCCGGGTTAACTTCCGGGGTGATGCCATGGCCAAGGTTGAACACGTGGCCGCTGCCCTTGCCGTAGCTGGCGAGGATGCGCTCGACTTCGGTGCGAATCACCTCGGGCTTGGCGTAGAGCACGGTCGGGTCCATGTTGCCTTGCAGGGCCACCTTGCTGCCGACGCGCTCGCGGGCGCTGCCGATGTCGCAGGTCCAGTCCAGGCCCAGGGCGTCGGCACCGGTGTCGGCGATGCTTTCCAGCCACAGCCCGCCGCCCTTGGTGAACAGGATGACCGGCACTTTGCGGCCTTCGTGTTCACGGATCAGGCCGCTGACGATCTTGCGCATGTAGGCCAGGGAGAACTCCTGGTACGCCGCCGCCGACAGGGCGCCGCCCCAGCTATCGAAGATCTGCACCGCTTGCGCGCCGGCCATGATCTGGCCGTTGAGGTAGCTGGTGACCGACTGCGCCAGCTTGTCGAGCAACAGGTGCAAGGCTTGCGGGTTGTCGTAGAGCATGGTTTTGGTCTTGCGGTAGTCCTTCGACGAGCCGCCTTCGACCATGTAGGTGGCCAGGGTCCATGGGCTGCCGGAGAAACCGATCAGCGGCACACGGCCGTTCAGCTCGCGGCGGATGGTGCTGACCGCGTCCATCACGTAGCCCAGGTCCTTGTGCGGATCGGGGATCGGCAAGGCTTCGATGTCGGCCATCGTGCTGACGACTTTCTTGAAGCGTGGGCCTTCGCCGGTCTCGAAGTACAGGCCTTGGCCCATGGCGTCGGGGATGGTCAGGATGTCGGAGAACAGGATCGCCGCGTCCAGTTGCGGGTAGCGATCCAGGGGCTGCAGCGTGACTTCACAGGCAAACTCCGGGTTCATGCACAGGCTCATGAAGTCGCCGGCCTTGGCGCGGCTGGCGCGGTATTCAGGCAGGTAGCGACCGGCCTGACGCATCATCCACACGGGCGTGACGTCAACGGGTTGCTTGAGCAGGGCGCGAAGGAAACGGTCGTTCTTCAGGGCAGTCATGTCGGCATCCGGAAAAAAAGTGCGGGCATTTTCTCAGAGCCGGACACAAAAGGCACGGCAAGAGCCGTGCCTTTTGTCTATAGGGGCAATTTGTCGCGGCCAGACCCGCTCCCGAAACAGCTTCATACCTCGTAGGAATAGGGTGTTGAGTGCCCACACTGACGGTTCCAGCCGGTGTATTGCAGTGATCGTTTCCCACCCGGACGCAGAGGCCGCCGAGCAGTCCGGGCACCCGTTTGCAGGCAAGACCGCGCCCAAAAACGACGAAGAACGCCCGCCTGAGCCACTTCGCCTGGACGCGACATCGTGACCTGTAGGAACAAGCCGTCAGCCTCAACACCAGCCATGCAGCACAATGGAATCACCCATTTCCGAAATACTTGTGGGATGTTTCCTGTTCGTATCCCGCTGTCTTGAATGAACTTTTTGACCCGGTACGGTGCGTTGATCCGGGCTCGGCCTGAGCCGGGTCAACCACCTCTCGGAAAGGAGTTCAAGCGATGGCAGACGGACACTTTATCGGCCTGGGCGACAAAACCACCTGCGGTGGCCGCGTTCTGGATGGGGATCCCAGGATCAACCTGTATGGCCTCCTGCATGCGTGCGAAGGGGACCGGGTCACCTGTGGCAAGGACGGCGGAACCTATCGGATCGTCGGCGGCATTGCTCACATGAACAGCCATGGCCGGCTGATGGCGGGCACGCTGGACAGTGCCAGCAGTTGCCCCTGCAGGGCCCGACTGATCCCTTCGGTGTTCACCGCCACCTACAGGAATGAACAGGCGACACCGCCAGCCCGCAGCACCGTCGTTCAACCCCAGGCCCCAACAACTGCCCACCCTTCGGCAGCACCGCGCCAATCCGCTTTCACCCCTTCAAACCCGCCAGTCCCAACTGCATTTAACCGTGTAGAGCCCCAGGAACCTGGCTTCTATGTGGTACCCACCACCATGACCCGCCAGGCATTGGAAGCCACACTGTTCCCAACGCCCGATCCGGTGGTGATGCGCAAGTTTCGGGCGCTCAACCCTGATCTCAACGAGCTTAAGGCGGGCTCGCTGATCGTATTGGGCGATCCGCACACCACCTCCTGCACCTACCCGGAAGCCCAACTGATGCAGGCCGCTCAACAGGTCAAGGCCGCCCTGGATCCCCTGACACCGGACGAGGCCGAGTTTCTGCTGCGCCATGGCGCCGAGATCGCCAGCTTTACTGGCCAGACCTCCACTTGGCTGGGCGTCAGTGCGGTGACGATGGAAAAGCACCTGAGCAGCCTGCGCGACACTCTCCAAACCATGGAACGCCTGCATCAGGACAGCTATCGCCAGCACGGTCACCTGAAATCGGAGCAGTTCCGCGACAGCCGCCGGCACCTGCTCAAGCAATTGGAGGCCCACCTGCTGAACTCCACTCGCCTGCGCGGCCAGACCAGCCTGGGCGACCACCCCAAACTGAAAACCGCCCTCGGCCTCTCCACCAAAAGCCTGGTCCATCACTGGAACAAAGCCGGTGCGCCGGGGCAGATTCCGGGTTACGCCACCCATGTGGA
>NZ_FOCB01000014.1:16762-160264 GCF_900109995.1 Pseudomonas sp. ok272
GGTATTAGCGGCGTGTCTTCGTTGCTGGCGATTCAGCAGGTGTGTAACGGCGACTCTGGGGCTGCTTGCGAGAGGGTTAAGTTTACTGAGGGAGGACAGTTCGTTGGGTCCACCGCCAGAGGTGCTTTCGCTGGAGCGGCAGCCAGCGCTGCCAGTGCTCCGATCTGTTTGGCGCTTGGCGTCACGGGTGTCGGAGGTGTTGTCTGTGTCGCAGTCTTAGTAGGGGCTGGTGCATGGGTGGGTACGACAGTTGGCGGAGTGACTGGCGAATACATAGGGGAGAACGTTTACGAGGTGACACAGCCATGACCAGTATCGACACGTGGTCCCCCTGGATTGCAATTATTGTTGCCGGTAGCCCCTTTGTGCTTGGTACTGCGGGCCTTGCGCTCAGTCTGTACCTTAGCCGCTGTCACCTGGACGCCATGAAGGAGGCCTTGAAGCACAGCCGTTACGTTCATCGTTGGGGCCCGAGCCTGGGGAAGCGAGGTGTGCTTTGGTCGCTCCTGGAGATAGCAAAAATCGCCGGGATGATGGTGTGGCCGAAGGCGTCCATCCGTATTGGAGATGCGAGCCCAGTTGATCTTGAAAACTTCCCTCCCTACCTGAAACGTCTGCTGATCATCAACGCAACGATGATTTTCACGTCGCTCGCGTGGATGACAGCGGTCGCCATCCTGCTGGAGTTTAGGTAGCCCTAGGCGGCAATTTATCGGACTGCAAAGGGACTTTCAGCAACACCACAAACGACTGTGGGAACGAGCTTGCTCGCGAATGCGGCGTGTCAGGCAACAAAACTGTCGACTGACACACCCTCTTCGCGAGCAAACCCGCTCCCACATAGTGATCCCATTTCAGCTCAGGATCGGGGTCAGACCCCCAGGTAATCCAGGATCCCTTCAGCGGCATTGCGGCCTTCGAAGATCGCCGTCACCACCAGGTCGGAACCGCGCACCATGTCGCCACCGGCGAAGATCTTCGGGTTGCTGGTCTGGTGCTTGAACGTGCCCTGCTCCGGGGCCACGACACGGCCCTGGCTGTCGGTCTGGATGTCGAACTGTTCGAACCACGGCGCCGGGCTTGGGCGGAAACCGAAGGCGATGACCACGGCGTCGGCCGGGATGATTTCCTCGGAACCGGGGATCGGCTCGGGGCTGCGCCGGCCTCGGGCATCCGGCTCGCCGAGACGGGTCTCGACCACCTTCACTCCTTCGACGCGATCTTCACCGACGATCGCAATCGGCTGGCGGTTGTAGAGGAACTTCACGCCCTCTTCCTTGGCGTTCTTCACCTCTTTGCGCGAGCCCGGCATGTTGGCCTCGTCACGCCGATAGGCGCAGGTCACCGACTTGGCGCCCTGGCGGATCGACGTACGGTTGCAGTCCATCGCGGTGTCGCCACCGCCCAGGACCACGACCTTCTTGCCCTTCATGTCGATGAAGTCTTCCGGCGATTTTTCAAAGCCCAGGTTGCGGTTGACGTTGGCAATCAGGAAGTCCAGCGCGTCATACACGCCTGGCAGGTCCTCGCCGGCAAAGCCGCCCTTCATGTAGGTGTAGGTGCCCATGCCCATGAATACCGCATCGTACTCTTCGAGCAGTTGCTCGACGGTCACGTCCTTGCCCACTTCGGTGTTCAGGCGAAACTCGATGCCCATGCCGGTGAAGACTTCGCGGCGATGGCTCAGCACGGTCTTTTCCAGCTTGAACTCGGGGATGCCGAAGGTCAGCAGGCCGCCGATTTCCGGGTTCTTGTCGAACACCACCGGGGTCACGCCACCGCGCACCAGCACGTCGGCACAACCCAGGCCCGCAGGCCCGGCGCCGATCACCGCGACACGCTTGCCGGTCGGTTTGACCTTGGACATGTCCGGGCGCCAGCCCATGGCGAACGCGGTGTCGGTGATGTACTTCTCCACCGAACCGATGGTCACCGCGCCAAAGCCGTCGTTGAGGGTGCAAGCGCCCTCGCACAGGCGGTCCTGGGGACACACCCGGCCGCAGACTTCCGGCAGGGTGTTGGTCTGGTGCGACAGCTCAGCGGCGGCGAGGATGTTGCCCTCGGCCACCAGCTTGAGCCAGTTGGGAATGAAGTTGTGCACCGGGCACTTCCATTCGCAATACGGGTTGCCGCAGCCCAGGCAGCGGTGGGCCTGGTCGGCCGACTGCTGGGGTTTGAACGGTTCGTAGATCTCCACGAACTCTTTCTTGCGTTGACGCAACAGTTTCTTCTTCGGATCTTTGCGCCCGACGTCGATGAACTGGAAGTCGTTATTCAGACGTTCAGCCATGGTAAAACCTCAAACTTTTCAGGCGCATATCACTGCGGGTTGGCACGGGTGCTGGAAAGCAACGATTTCAGGTTGGCAGCCTTGGGCTTGACCAGCCAGAAACGACGCACATAGTCATCGAGGTTTTCAGCGAGGTTACGTCCCCATTCGCTGTCGGTTTCCTCGACGTACTCGTTGAGCACGCGTTGCAGGTGACTGCGATAGGCTTCCATCGCTTCGCCGCTGATCCGCTGGATTTCCACCAGTTCGTGGTTGACCCGGTCAACGAAGCTGTTGTCCTGGTCGAGCACGTAGGCGAAACCACCGGTCATGCCTGAGCCGAAGTTGTAGCCGGTCTTGCCCAACACGCAGACAAAACCACCGGTCATGTATTCGCAGCAGTGATCGCCCGTGCCTTCCACCACGGTGTGGGCACCGGAGTTACGCACCGCAAAACGCTCGCCCGCGGTGCCCGCAGCGAACAACTTGCCGCCGGTGGCACCGTACAGGCAGGTGTTGCCGATAATGGCGCTGTCCTGGGTCTTGTACACGCTGCCCTGGGGCGGAACGATGACCAGCTTGCCGCCGGTCATGCCCTTGCCGACGTAGTCGTTGGCATCGCCTTGCAGGTACATGTTCAGGCCGCCGGCGTTCCACACGCCGAAGCTCTGCCCGGCCGTGCCCTTGAAGCGGAAGGTGATCGGCGCGTTCGCCATGCCCTGGTTGCCGTGTTTGCGTGCGATTTCACCGGAGATCCGCGCGCCGATGGAGCGGTCGCAGTTGCAGATGTCCAGGGCGAACTCGGCACCGCTCAGGTCGTTGATCGCCGAGGTGGCCAGGTCGACCATTTTCTCGGCCAGCAGGCCTTTGTCGAACGGTGGGTTGCGCTCGACCTGGCAGAACTGCGGCTTGTCCGCCGGGATGTGATCGCTGCCCAGCAACGGGGTCAGGTCCAGGTGTTGCTGCTTGGCGGTCTGGCCTTCGAGGATTTCCAGCAGATCGGTACGACCGATCAGCTCTTCGAGCGAACGCACACCGAGCTTGGCCAGCCACTCGCGGGTTTCTTCGGCGACGTAGGTGAAGAAGTTCACCACCATGTCGACCGTGCCGATGTAGTGGTCCTTGCGCAGCTTCTCGTTCTGCGTCGCGACGCCGGTGGCGCAGTTGTTCAGGTGGCAGATGCGCAGGTATTTGCAGCCCAGGGCGATCATCGGTGCGGTGCCGAAGCCGAAGCTTTCAGCGCCGAGGATCGCCGCCTTGATCACGTCGAGGCCGGTTTTCAGGCCGCCGTCGGTCTGCACCCGGACCTTGCCGCGCAAGTCGTTGCCGCGCAGGGTCTGGTGGGTTTCGGCCAGGCCCAGTTCCCACGGCGCGCCGGCGTACTTGATCGAGGTCAGCGGCGATGCGCCGGTGCCGCCGTCGTAGCCGGAGATGGTGATCAAGTCCGCATAGGCCTTGGCCACACCGGCCGCAATCGTGCCGACGCCGGCTTCTGCCACCAACTTCACCGAGACCAGGGCCTTGGGGTTGACTTGCTTCAAGTCGAAAATCAGTTGCGACAAGTCTTCGATCGAGTAGATGTCGTGGTGCGGCGGTGGCGAGATCAGGGTCACGCCGGGCACGGCGTATCGCAGCTTGGCGATCAGGCCGTTGACCTTGCCGCCGGGCAACTGCCCCCCTTCGCCGGGCTTGGCGCCCTGGGCGACCTTGATCTGCAACACTTCGGCGTTGACCAGGTATTCCGGGGTCACCCCGAAACGGCCGGTGGCCACTTGCTTGATCTTCGAGCTCTTGATGGTGCCGTAGCGCGCCGGGTCTTCACCGCCTTCGCCGGAGTTGGAACGCGCACCCAGGCGGTTCATGGCTTCGGCCAGGGCTTCGTGGGCTTCCGGCGACAACGCGCCGAGGGAGATGCCGGCCGAGTCGAAGCGCTTGAGCACCGACTCCAGCGGTTCGATCTCGCTGAGGTCCAGCGGCGTGTCCAGGGTCTTGACCTTGAACAGGTCGCGGATCATCGACACCGGGCGGTTGTCCACCAGCGCCGTGTATTCCTTGAACTTGCTGTAGTCGCCCTGCTGCACCGCGGCTTGCAGGGTGCTGACCACGTCCGGGTTGTAGGCGTGATACTCGCCGCCATGGACGAACTTCAGCAGGCCGCCTTGCTGGATCGGCTTGCGCGGGCTCCAGGCTTCGGCCGCCAGGGCTTTCTGCTCGGCTTCGATGTCGACGAAGCGTGCGCCCTTGATGCGGCTCGGCACGCCACGGAAGCTCAGGTCGCAGACTTCCTGGGACAGGCCGATGGCTTCGAACAGTTGGGCGCCGCGGTACGAGGCGATGGTGGAGATGCCCATCTTCGACAGGATCTTGAGCAGGCCCTTGGTGATGCCTTTGCGGTAGTTCTTGAACACCTCGTAGAGGTCGCCCAGCACTTCACCGGTACGGATCAGGTCGCCCAGCACTTCGTAGGCCAGGAACGGGTAGACGGCCGACGCGCCGAACCCGATCAGCACCGCGAAGTGGTGCGGATCGCGTGCCGTCGCGGTCTCGACCAGGATGTTGGAGTCGCAACGCAGGCCTTGCTCGGTCAGGCGGTGGTGCACCGCGCCGGTGGCCAGGGAGGCGTGCACCGGCAGCTTGCCCGGCGCAATGTGACGGTCGCTCAACACGATCTGAGTACGACCGGCACGCACGGCTTCTTCGGCCTGGTCGGCGATATTGCGCACCGCGGCCTCAAGGCCCAGGGCCTCGTCGTAGTTGAGGTCGATGATCTGGCGTTCGAAGCCCGGACGATCGAGGTTCATCAGCGAGCGCCACTTGGCCGGCGAGATCACCGGCGAGCTGAGGATCACGCGCGAGGCGTGTTCCGGCGACTCCTGGAAGATGTTGCGCTCGGCACCGAGGCAGATCTCCAGCGACATCACGATGGCTTCGCGCAGCGGGTCGATCGGCGGGTTGGTGACCTGGGCGAACTGCTGGCGGAAGTAGTCGTACGGCGTGCGCACACGCTGGGACAAGACGGCCATGGGCGTGTCATCGCCCATGGAGCCGACCGCTTCGTAGCCTTGCTCGCCGAGCGGGCGCAGCACCTGGTCGCGTTCCTCGAACGTGACCTGGTACATCTTCATGTATTGCTTGAGCTGGTCGACGTCGTAAAACGCCGAGCCGTGGTCGTTGTCTTCCATGGTCGCCTGGATGCGCAGGGCATTCTTGCGCAGCCATTGCTTGTACGGATGACGGGACTTCAAGCGGTTGTCGATGGCGTCGGTGTCGAGGATCTGCCCGGTTTCGGTGTCCACGGCAAAGATCTGGCCCGGGCCCACGCGCCCCTTGGCGATCACATCTTCGGGCTGGTAGTTCCAGACACCGATTTCCGAGGCCAGGGTGATGAAACCGTTGGTGGTGGTGACCCAGCGCGCCGGGCGCAGACCGTTGCGATCGAGCAGGCACACCGCGTAGCGACCGTCGGTCATGACCACGCCGGCCGGGCCGTCCCACGGTTCCATGTGCATCGAGTTGTATTCGTAGAACGCCCGCAGGTCCGGGTCCATCGTCTCGACGTTCTGCCACGCTGGCGGAATGATCATCCGCACGCCACGGAACAGGTCGATGCCACCGGTGACCATCAACTCCAGCATGTTATCCATGCTGGAGGAGTCGGAGCCCACGCGGTTGACCAGGGGACCGAGCTCATCGAGGTCCATCAGGTCGTTGGTGAACTTGGTGCGACGGGCCTGGGCCCAGTTGCGGTTGCCGGTGATGGTGTTGATCTCGCCGTTGTGCGCCAGGAAGCGGAACGGTTGGGCCAGCGGCCATTTCGGCAGGGTGTTGGTGGAGAAGCGCTGGTGGAACACGCAGATGGCGGTTTGCAGGCGCTCATCGCTCAGGTCTGGATAGAAGGCGGTAAGGTCCGCCGGCATCATCAGGCCTTTGTAGATGATGGTCTTGTGGGAAAAGCTGCACACGTAGTGATCGGTGTCAGCGGCGTTGGCCACGGACGAGCGACGACGGGAGGTGAACAGCTTGACGGCCATGTCCTGATCGCTCAGGCCGTTGCCTGCGATGAACACTTGCTCGATTTGCGGCAAGCGTTCCAGGGCCAGACGGCCAAGGACGCTGGTGTCGATGGGCACTTTGCGCCAGCCGACCAGTTGCAGGCCGGCGGCGAGGATCTCGCGGTTCATGTTCTCGCGAGCGGCCTGGGCTTTGACCGGGTCCTGGTTGAAGAACACCATGCCCACCGCGTACTGCTTGGGCAACTCGACGCCGAAGGTTTGCTGGGCAATCGCACGCAGGAACACATCCGGCTTCTGTATCAGCAGACCGCAACCGTCACCGGTCTTGCCGTCGGCGTTGATCCCACCGCGGTGGGTCATGCAGGTCAAGGCCTCGATGGCCGTTTGCAATAGGGTATGACTGGGTTCGCCCTGCATATGGGCTATCAGGCCGAAACCGCAGTTATCCTTGAATTCATCGGGATGGTACAGACCTGCTTTCATAGACACTTTCTCACCAGGCTGCCTCTTTTCGAGGCAAATTTCTTTTTAATTCAACCACTTACCATCCGCGCCGAACGTACGCCAGCTTTGCAGGGGCAAAAGGGAGGTCATTGTACACACCGACACAGAGGCCCACAAATTTGACGACGATATGTCGCAAACTTATGTCGCATTTATGAAAGGTTTAAAGCGATCTACTGTGCTAGTCAAATTTTTTTAAAGATTGACTGCAACGACTCAAGACTACTGTGACGCAGACACCACAAGGCACGCGGCCTGATGGCAGCATGCACTTGTCGATAATTTGAGGTGCGAAGGAGAGCGGCCTGGGTAAGGCCGCCGATTCTTCAGCGAACGGTTGCCAGTTCCTGTTGGACGCTGGCGACAGAGCGAGGCCAAGGTTTACCAGCCTGAACCTTCGCTGGCAAGGCCTTGATGGCGGCAACGGCGGCATCGCGGTTGGCGAAGTTACCGTAAGTGATCACGTACAGCGGCTTGCCGTTGAGCACTTTCTTGAAGTAGCGGTACTCGCCACCCTGCTCCTTGACGAAGTTCTGCGCGGTCGCTTCCGAGCTGGTGCCCAGGATCTGTACCACGTAGTTGCCAGGCTTCTGGCCGGCATACCAGGCGCCACCGGTGCCCGTCGCGGCCTTGGCCACAGTGGCCGGCTTATCGACGGGCTTGACCACCGGTGCCGGTTTCGGCGCAGGGGCTGGCTTGGCGACCGGAGCGGGTGCTGGCTTGGCGGTCGCGACCTGGGTCGGCGCAGGTACCGGCTTGGCCGCTGGCGTTGGCGCAGGGCCTGCTGGAATGTCTGCTGGCGGCGCCGTCGTGGTGACCGTCGGCGGCACGGAGCTTGAGCCTTCGAGTGGCACACCGTCGTCGCCTTCGGTGATGCCACCGGCGGCTTCGGCCAGCGGACCGCGCATCACGGGTTGTCCGACCAGCGGCAATGGCATCGGCTGGGTATTACCCGCGAACTCGACTGCCGGCGCGCCACCATTGGTGGTCGGCGTACCCTGGCCAAGCGGCAATTGCGCTTGTTCGTTAACCGGCGTACCGGTCGTCGGTGCCTTGCTGCGACCTGGAATCAACCAGGCCGCGGCCACCGCGACCACGACCACGGCGGATATCGCCAATACGTGTTTCTTCGGCATGTTGAACCCCATACTTGGACGCTTGACCGCGTTGCGGCTAGCTATCATGGCTTCGATCATCGCATCGCGGGCCACCTGGTTGATGTTGCCAGGCCAGCCATCGGAGCTTTCGTGAATCTCAGAGATCTGATTAGCGGAGAAAAGTTCGATTCCCTGGCCGGCACCTTCAAGACGCTGGCTCAGGTATTCGCGGGTTTCTTCCTCGGTATAAGGTTGCAACTCGATGACGTGGAAGCGCTCTTCCTCGGTGCTGAGCTGCTCAAGCCCGGCGATCAGCGACGACTCGCCAAACAGGAACACATGTGGACGACCTTCCGGCGCGCCGGCAGCCAGCGCCAGCAGGGCTTCCAGGGCCGACTCGTCGAGTTGTTCGGCGTCATCCACCAGCAAGTAGACTTCCTGGCCGGTGAGAGCCAGTTGCACCACCTGTTTGAGGATCGCGCCCACTTCCGCCTGGGCCACGTCCAGCCCCTGGGCGACCTGGCGCAAGACACCTGCGGCATCGCCGGCACCGCGGGCGGAAACCACCACGCTCTGCACCGACTGTTTGTTGGTGCTGGCAACCAGCGCCTGGCGCAGCAAGGTCTTGCCGCTGCCCAGCGGACCAGTCACCACCAGCAGCAACTCGCTGTAGCGCGCCAGATGATGCAACTGCCCCAACACCGGCTTGCGCTGGGCCGGGAAGAACTTGAAGCCAGGCACCCGAGGAGCAAACGGGTCGTGATTCAACTGGTAATGGCCGAGGAACGCCTCGTCGGCATGCAAACTAGTCATCGGGATCTTATTAACCTTTAAGCTGAGCCAGGAGGCGGTAATCCGCCCCCAGCGTGGCCTGTAGAACCTCTTTCGGATAATCGTCGGTGATGACGGCTTCGCCCATTCGGCGCAACAACACCAGCCTCATCCGCCCGTCGATTACTTTCTTGTCAATTGCCATGTGTTCGAGAAAATCGGCCTCGGTCATCACTTCAGGCGGGACGACCGGCAACCCGGCACGCTGGAACAAGCGGATGCCGCGGTCACGTTCCTGGGGGGTGATCCAACCCAGGCGCGACGACATCTCCATGGCCATTACAGTGCCAGCAGCCACGGCTTCACCGTGTAGCCAAACACCATAGCCCATATGGGTTTCGATGGCGTGGCCGAAGGTATGGCCCAGGTTGAGCGTGGCGCGCACCCCCGTCTCGCGCTCGTCGGCACCGACCACCGCCGCCTTGGCCGCGCAAGAGCGCTGGATGGCATAGGTCAGGGCGTCCTGGTCCAGGGCGCGCAAGCGGTCGACGTTTGCTTCGAGCCAGGTCAGGAACGGCTCGTCGCAGATCAGCCCGTACTTGATGACTTCCGCCAGGCCCGCCGACAGTTCACGGGCGGGCAAGGTATTGAGGGTCGCGGTATCGATCAGCACCACGTTCGGCTGATAGAACGCGCCGACCATGTTTTTGCCCAGCGGATGGTTGATGCCGGTCTTGCCACCCACCGAGGAGTCGACCTGCGACAGCAGGGTGGTCGGCACCTGGATAAAGTCGACGCCACGCTGGTAACAGGCGGCCGCAAAGCCTGCCATGTCGCCAATCACCCCGCCCCCCAGGGCGATGACGGTCGTGCGGCGGTCGTGGCGTGCAGTGAGCAGGCCATCGAAAATGGTTTGCAGGGTTTCCCAGGTCTTGAAGGCCTCACCATCGGGCAACACCACCGAGATCACCGAGAACGGCGCAAGGCTGCGGGTCAGACGTTCCAGGTACAGCGGCGCAACGGTCTCGTTGGTGATGATTGCCACTTGCCGCCCGCCGATATGCGGCGCCAGCAGCCCAGGCTGGTCCAGCAACCCTTCGCCAATGTGGATCGGGTAGCTACGCTCGCCTAAATCGACCTTAAGTGTCTGCATGTGTCCCCACAGTGAAGTTGGAATCCGGCGTCCTGCCTTGGGATTTTTTTTGACGGGCAACGTCTGCGCGGGTGACCCCACCCGGCGACTCTGCGCCACACCGTGGATCGGTCATGGCGCGACGCCGAGGATAGCGCATTTCGCGGTGCGGATTAACGGGGAGGTAGCTGCTGCAAGCGTTCCAGGATATCCAGCACCACCATTCGTGGTGGCCGTTCATCGGTTTCCACCACCAGGTCGGCGATCTCCCGGTACAGCGGATCGCGCAGCGCCAGCAAGTCGCGCAGGGTCTTGGCCGGATCGGCCGTGCGCAACAACGGGCGATTACGATCACGCGCGGTGCGTCCGACCTGCTGCTCCACCGAAGCATGCAGGTAGATCACCCGTCCGCCGGCATGCAGCGCCCGACGATTGGCCTCGCGCATCACCGCGCCGCCGCCCGTGGCCAGGACCACGCCATCGAGCGCGCACAGCTCGGCAATCATCGCCTGCTCGCGATCGCGAAAGCCCGGCTCGCCTTCCTTATCGAAGATCCACGGGATATTGGCGCCCGTGCGCAGTTCGATTTCCTTATCGGAATCCTTGAACGGCAGACGCAGCTCTTTGGCCAGCAAGCGACCAATGGTGCTTTTGCCTGCACCCATCGGCCCAACAAGAATCAAATTTCGCACAGAATCAATGACTCACAGCAATCGCCTGGTTATCCATGATACGTGGAGTGAGAAATACCAACAGCTCGGATTTTCTCTCCGACACCACGTCACGCCGGAAAAGGCGGCCAAGATACGGCACATCACCGAGAAATGGCACCTTATCTATAACCTTGCTTTGAGTATTTGAGAAAACCCCACCAATAACGATGGTTTCACCATCGACCACCAATACCTTGGCGTTGACCTCGTTCTTCTTGATCGGCGGCACATCTTGCACTTTGTTCAAGTAGTCAGGCTCGTCCTTGGTCACCTTGACCTCCATCAGAATGCGGTTGTCCGGGGTGATCTGCGGTGTCACCTCCAGCGACAGCGACGCCTCCTTGAACGACACCGATGTGGCGCCATGGGCACCGGACTGCTGATAAGGCACCTCCGTGCCCTTGAGAATCTTCGCCGTCTCCTTGTCGGCGGTCACCACTTTGGGCTGCGAGACAATTTCCCCGTTGCCGGTCTTCTCCATGGCCATCAGTTCCAGGTCGAGTAGCACGTTGTCGGCAATGAACGCGATGCCGAGCCCCGACGTATTGCCCATCGCGCCCATGTCAACGAACGGCGAATTGGCGCTGGTACTCCCCGGCGTACCGATCGTCGACGAACCACTGGCCCCGCTGCTGACCCCCGAGGTGTTCCAGTGGCCCCGATTGCTGATAGAGCCACCCCAGCGCACCCCCAGGCTCTTGTCGTAGTCGACGTTGGCTTCGACGATGCGCGCCTCGATCATCACCTGGCGCACCGGCAGGTCCAACTGCGCAACGATCTGCCGCAGTTCGTCCAGGCGCTCCTGATTCTGGTAGGCGATGATGCTGTTGGTCCGTTCATCCACCGTGATCGAGCCCCGCTCGTCGAGGACGCCCTCGGCGCGGGTGACCGACTGGAACAGCTTGGCGATATCCGTCGCCTTGGCATGGTTGACCTGCACCCACTCGCGCCGCAAGGGCGCCAGCTCGGCGCGCTGTTGTTGCAGCACCAGTTCCTGGCGCTCGCGGGCAGCGATTTCGTCGGCGGGGGCGACCAACAGGACATTGCCAATCTGGCGCTTGTCCAGGCCCCGGGTCTTGAGCACCAGGTCCAGCGCCTGGGTCCAGGGCACGTTGCTCAAACGCAAGGTGATGTGGCCCTGCACCGAGTCACTGGCCACCAGGTTCAATTGAGCGACCTCGGCAAGCAGTTGCAGCACCGAGCGGATGTCGATGTCTTGAAAGTTCAGCGAGAGCTTCTCGCCGCCATCCGCGCCCGGCAGGCCCACAGACTCCGCGGGTGGCAAAAGGTCATGTTGAGCATCGGGGCTCGCGCCTTCTACCTCCGGCGACAGGAGCGCTATCCACAGCGACAGGCCAAGGGCCGGGAAAATCCTTTTCATGATCCGGGTTCCACTACGATTGAGTTTTCAAGGAGAAGGTCCGCGGGCGTTCCAACCACCCTCCCCGGCCATCGGCCACGACTTCCACCACCTCGACATGGAAGGCAGCGATCACCCTGACCTGGCCATCGCTGCGTCCAATGTAGTCACCGACCTGCAGCCGGTGCACACCACCTGCGCCTTTGAGCAGCACAAAGCGGTCCGCCCCATTGACGAGGGTGCCCACCATGTCGAACTGATCGATGCCAAAACCTTCCAGGTAGTGCTGGCGCCGCTGCGGGCCGGGCTTGCGCGCCACAGGACCGACCCGGGGCAAAAACGGGCTGCGCAGCATCGTAGCGTCGTGGACAAACGCCGTCGGTGCACGAAATACCGGCAGTGGCTCGATCTGCCCGGGCGCTCGCCCGCGCTGCTCATTCATGTAGGCATCCAGGTCGCGGAAATCGTGCTCATCCCCACACCCCGCCATGCCACCAAGCACCATGGCCACCCCCAGCCAGCGAGCAGCGCTCATGACGGGCCGCCTTGGTCGTTGTAGCGATAGGTCCTGGACTGGATACTCAGGCGCAGCGTCGTCCCGTCACCCGGGTTTTGCGGCGCCAGGCTGAAGTCATGCAGGGTGACAAGGCGCGGTAACCGCGCGAGGCCGCCGACGAAGGTCGCCAGCGCCTGGTAGGTCCCGGTGACGGTGATCTGGATCGGCAATTCGAGATAGAACACACGGGAGACTTCCGGCAGCAGCTTGATCTCTTCAAAGGCCAAGCCGCTCTCCAGCCCAAGACGACTGATGTCGTCCACCCATCCCGGCACTTGGGAACCGCCGGGGAGTTGCTGCAACCCTTGGGCAAGGGTCGCTTGCAGGGCCGCCACCTGCTCGGCGTGACGCTCCAGGCCCGCCGACGACGACGCCTTGCGCGCAAACTGTTGCTTGAGGGCCGACTCGTCGCCACGAACACGCTCAAGCTGACGGTCGAGGTCCTTGAGATAACCGTGGTAACCCAGCGCCAGCAGCCCGGCCATCCACAGCACACCCGCCAGGATCTTGAGCGACGCGGGCC
Source organism: Pseudomonas sp. ok272 (assembly GCF_900109995.1). Classification (GTDB taxonomy): domain Bacteria; phylum Pseudomonadota; class Gammaproteobacteria; order Pseudomonadales; family Pseudomonadaceae; genus Aquipseudomonas. The sequence goes on from NZ_FOCB01000014.1 coordinate 29,701, forward strand.
AGGCGCCCAGGGCACGCAACTCAAACCCAGCGAGTTCGACCGCCGCCAAGCGCTCGAATCGTTGACGCGCAGTCATTGATCGCCCTCCATCGTCGACGGCGACTCCTGGCGGATGCTCAACTGAAACGCGCTGCCCTGCGGTACCTGCTCACTGGAACCGGCCTTGACGTCGATCAGACTGGGAGCGTCGAACACTTCAGCTTGATCAAGATTGCGCATCAATGTCGACACCTGGCCGGGCACCTGCGCCATGCCGCCGATGAACAGCAACCGTTCCTGCCGGCGCACGGAGGTCAGGAACACCTCGTCCGGCAAGGCTTGCGCCAGTTGACCGAAGACCTTTGCGCTGCCCGCCCGACTGCCTTGCAGGTCGTGGACAACGGTCATCTGTTGCACCAGCTGCCGACGCTGGCGCCGCAGCGCGTCGATGCGTTCGATGCGCTCGTCAAGCTTCATCAGTTGCCGGCTGATGTAGGCATTGCGCGCCATTTGCCGGTCAATGACGCCATTGATGTAGCGCTCGCCCAGCACGATCACCACCAGCGCCAACAACAAGAGGGCGCACAACCCCAGCAGGAAGCGTTTGCGCCGAGCCTGGCGCTGCATTTCACGCCAGGGTCGAAGGTTGATCCCGGTCATCCGTCAAAGCTCCTCAACGCCAGCCCGCAGGCCACCATCAGCGCCGGTGCATCCGTCGCCAGCGCGGCACCGTCGACGCTGCCGGCCAGGGTCATCCCGGCAAACGGATTGGCTATCTGCGTTGGCGTACCGAGTTGCTGCTCGATCACCGGGGCCAGCGCGGCCAGTGCGGTGCTGTCGCCGGTCAGCAGGATCTGGTCGACCGCCCCACGCGCCACCGTCGCGAAGAATGCCTGCAACTGTTGCACCAACGCCTGCGGCTCGGCCAGCCCCCCCGCACCCGGCGACTGCTCGCGGCTGTAGATGAGGGCGCCACCGTCAAACACCCGCAGGAGGGAGACGCTGGCACCGAGTTCAAACACTGCCACCCGGCGTTGCGCATCCCCCGCCAGCAACGCCAGGGTACGCGCCAGGGCGAAGGTCTCGACATCGATCACCTGCGCCGTCAGCCCCGCCAACGCCAGCGCCGCCTCACGCGCCTCCAGGTGTTCGATGCGGCACGCCGCCAGCAGCACCTCGACACGCTCGCAGCCCTGCACGGCAGCCCCCTGTACCTGGAAATCGATGGCGACTTCGTCCAGTGGATAGGGAATGAATTGCTCGGCATCACGCCTGAGCTGGGCGTGCATCTGCTCGTCCGACAGTCCGGCATCCATCTCCAGGGTCCGGGTGATGACCGCCGAGCCGCCGACCGCCAGCGCGACCTTGCGCACAGAGGTCCGCGCCCGACGAACCAAGCGCGACAGCGCCAGGGCGACAACCTCGGGCTCATGGAGGGTGCTCTCGAACACCGCGTTCGCGGGCAACGGCTCCATGGCGTACGCCTGGACCCGATAATGGGGGCCCGAACGACTGAGTTCGACCAGCTTGAGCGAAGTGGCGCCGATGTCGATGCCCAGCACCGTTCGGCGGTTTTTCTTGAAGAGTCCTGGCACTGGCAATTCCCTTTGACTATCCGTGAGTTACAGACTCTTTATGATTGCTTGCACGAAATCGTGGCGCCTCGACCCCGGGGTCGAACGCGCTTTCGGCGGAAAAAGTGCTTATACTGCCCAGCGTTTTTTTCCGCTTTCTTCAAGCGCGGGCAGCTCCTTGCTTACCCATTTGCCCTGTCGCCTATTTCATTTTTTTACCCTGGATGTCCAATAGCCTTGATTCGTCTGCTTAAGTTTTTCGGGTGGTCCGCTGTCGCCATTTTCTGCGGACTGCTGCTGGGTCTGAGTGGCGCATTTCTTTACCTTAGTCCGGGTTTGCCGTCGGTGGAGGCGCTTCGAAGCATCCAGTTGCAGATTCCTTTGCGGGTCTACAGCAGCGACGGCAAGTTGATCGCAGAGTTTGGCGAAATGCGCCGCACGCCGATCGTTTTCGCCGACATTCCCCCCAATTTCATCAATGCGTTACTAAGTGCTGAAGACGATAACTTCGCCAATCACTATGGCGTCGACCCCGGCAGCCTGATGCGCGCCGCGTCCCAGTTGATCAAGAGCGGGCACATCCAGTCCGGCGGCAGCACGATCACCATGCAGGTGGCGAAGAACTTCTTCCTGACCAGCGAACGCAGCTTCTCGCGCAAGACCACCGAGATCCTCCTGGCCCTGCAAATCGAACGGCAGCTGACCAAGGACGAGATCCTCGAGCTGTACGTGAACAAGATCTACCTGGGTAACCGCGCCTACGGCATCGAAGCCGCCGCGCAGGTGTACTACGGCAAGTCGATCCGCGACATTACCCTGGCGCAGATGGCGATGATTGCCGGCCTGCCGAAGGCCCCTTCGCGCTTCAACCCCCTGGCTAACCCGGCACGCAGCAAAGAGCGCCGCGACTGGATCCTGGGTCGCATGTACAAGCTGGGCAAGATCAACGAGGCCGACTACACCGCGGCGATCAACGAGCCGCTGAACGCCAGCTACCACGTACCGACCCCGGAAGTGAGCGCGCCGTACATCGCCGAAATGGCCCGCGCCGAAATGGTCGGCCGCTATGGTGCCGATGCCTACACCGAAGGTTTCCGCGTCACCACTACCGTGCCGAGCGACCTCCAGGAAATGGCCAACACCGCCGTCCATGAAGGCCTGATCACTTACGACCAGCGCCACGGCTATCGCGGGCCGGAATCACGCCTGCCAGGCAAGACCCCCGACGCCTGGGCCCTTGAGCTGACCAAGCAGCGCACCATCAGCGGCCTTGAGCCCGCCATCGTCACCCAGGTCGAGAAGAATGGCCTGCAAGTGCTGACCCGCAACGGCGCCGAACACGTCAGCTGGGACACCATGAAGTGGGCGCGACCGTTCCTCAACACCAACAGCATGGGCCCGGTGCCGCGCCAGCCGGCGGACGTGGCCCAGGTCGGCGACCTGATTCGTGTGCAGCGCCAGGCCAACAACAGCCTCAAGTTCAGCCAGATCCCGCAGGCCCAGGGTGCGCTGGTGTCGCTAGACCCGCAGAACGGTGCGATTCGCTCCCTGGTCGGCGGCTTTGCCTTCGAGCAGAGCAACTACAACCGCGCGATGCAAGCCAAGCGCCAGCCGGGTTCGAGCTTCAAGCCGTTCGTCTACAGCGCTGCGCTGGACAACGGCTATACCGCCGCAACCCTGGTGAACGACGCCCCCATCGTGTTCGTTGACGAATACCTGGACAAGGTCTGGCGCCCGAAGAACGACACCAACACCTTCCTCGGCCCGATCCGCCTGCGTGAAGCGTTGTACAAGTCGCGCAACCTGGTTTCCATCCGCCTGCTGCAAGCCATGGGCGTGGGCAAGACCATCGACTACATCACCCGCTTTGGCTTCAACAAACAGGACCTGCCGCCCAACCTGTCGCTGGCCCTGGGCACTGCGACGCTGACACCGATGGAAATCGCCACCGGCTGGAGCACCTTCGCCAACGGCGGCTACAAGATCACCCCGTACCTGATCGACAAGATCGAGAGCCGCAGCGGTGACCTGTTGTTCGCCGCCAACCCGCCCAGCGTGCCAAAGGATGCGACCACCAGTACCGGTATTGCGGCACCCGCCAGCGAGACCTTCACGGTCAACCCGACGCCAGGCGAGGCGTCGCCAGCACCGGCCACCGAACAAACCCCGGCCGTCGCGGAGCGCATCGTCGATGGTCGCACCATCTACATCCTCAACAGCATGTTGCAGGACGTGATCAAGCTGGGCACCGGACGCCGCGCCCTGGCCCTGGGTCGCCCAGACATCGCCGGCAAGACCGGGACCACCAACGAGTCCAAGGACGCCTGGTTCTCCGGCTACAACGCTGACTACGTGACCACCGTCTGGACCGGCTTCGATCAACCTGAAAGCCTGGGCCGGCGCGAGTTCGGCGGCACCGTGGCCCTGCCGATCTGGATGAACTACATGGGCGCCGCCCTCAAGGACAAGCCACCCCACACCCTGGCCGAACCAGAAGGCATTCTCAGCCTGCGGGTCGACCCCAACAGCGGCCGCGCGGCCTCGCCAGGCTCACCTGGGGCCTACTTCGAACTGTTCAAGAGCGAAGACACGCCGCCCTCCGGCAGCGAACTGGGCAACGGCACCGCACCGGGCAGCCCGCTGCCGGCTGATGAAGTGGCGCCCATCGACTTGTTCTGATCCACGCCCCAAAAAAGCCCCGCCTTCGTGAGAAGCGCGGGGCTTTTTTTACGCCGAGCAAACCCAGTGACGCCGGCCGCCTGCCTGACGGCGCGCGATTTACGGAGTACTTTCACCCACTAAGTGGATAGACGGACAGCGCGCCCCTCCCTCTAATGAAGCGCGTGCGCAGTACCGATGCTACGGCCACCCGTGGCAACGGATCGACTCCTACAACAAAACAAATAAAGGGGATTTGCATGAACAGCACGACACTCCGTGTCAGTGACATCATCGATCAGAGCCCGGTGTCTGCCTTGCAGATCCGGGTCTTGCTCCTGTGCTTCCTGGTGGTGGTCCTCGACGGCTTCGACACCGCGGCCATCGGCTACATCGCCCCGGAACTGATCCGCGACTGGGGCATCGAACGCAGCCAACTGGCACCCGCGTTCGCCGCCGGACTGTTCGGCATGCTGCTGGGCAATACGGCAATGGGCCCATTCGCCGACCGCTATGGGCGAAAATCCGCCCTGCTGGTCAGCCTGTCGATTGTCGCGATCGGGACGCTGGCCTGCGCGTTCGCCACCTCTATCGAAACCCTGACCCTGCTGCGCCTCTTCACCGGTATCGGCCTGGGCGGAGTGCTGCCCAATGCGATCACGCTCAGCTCGGAGTACTCGCCCGCCCGGCGCCGCTTGCTGCTGGTGACCCTCAGTTACTCCGGCTTCACCCTCGGCCTTGCGCTGGGCGGATGGGTGGCGGGCCTGCTACTGCCCGTGCTCGGCTGGAAAGGACTGATGATGTTGGGGGGCATCGCGCCACTGCTGCTGATACCGGTACTGATGCAGGTCTTGCCCGAATCCACCTGCTTCATGGTCAATAGCCCGACGCACGCACAACGGCTGCGCTCGGTGCTGACGACCATCAGCGGGCGCCAGGACTGGCAGGGTGTCACCCTGATCAACGACACGGCGGCGAGCGTGCAGCGGTCACCGGCGGTCACCCTGTTCACCGAAGGTCGCGCCCTGCGCACCTTGATGCTCTGGCTGACGTTCTTCTGCTGCCTGTGCGTGTTCTACCTGCTGACCAGTTGGCTACCGACCATTCTGCGCGACAGCGGTTATAGCGTGGCCGACACCTCGCTCATTGCAGCGATGGTGCCGTTTGGCGGGGTCATCGGTGGCATCCTCATGGCCCTGCTGATGGACCGTGTCGGCGCCGACAAAGTGATGCCCGCCTTGTGCCTTGCCGCGTGTGCCGCGCTGGCCCTGACCGGCATCCAGCTGGGCAACGGGTCGATGGCCATGTCGATGGTGATGGTGTTCCTGGTGGGGTTCACCCTGACCGGCGCACTGGTCAACCTGAGCATCCTGGCGGCGACCTACTACCCTGCGCAAGCACGGGCCACCGGCGTCGCCTGGGCCCTGGGCGCCGGTCGCGTCGGTTCGATCATTGGCTCGATGCTCGGCGCCTGGCTGTTTGCCGCGGCGGGCGGGTTGCAGTGGCTGTTCTTCTGGATCGCGCTGCCGGTGCTGCTCGCCAGCCTCGCCCTCCTGCTGATGAGCGTGCGCCCTGGGCAACGGGCGGCGAGTGTCGCGCTGGGCGACTGAAGCCGTCCCGCCCCGGGCATAAACCGCCGAATACAAAAAGCCCCGACACTCGCGTGCCGGGGCTTTTGGGGTGACGCTAAACGGGATTAGCCGTTAAACACGTCGTCCACGCTCTTGAGCGGGTAGTTCTTCGGATACGGCAGGGTCGCCACACCGGTCTCGATCGCGGCCTTGGCCACGGCATCGGAGATCACGGTGATCAGGCGGGCATCCATGGGTTTCGGGATGATGTACTCACGACCGAATTCCAGCTTGATGCCGCCGTAGGCGTCGCACACTTCCTGAGGCACTGGCAGCTTGGCCAGTTCACGCAGGGCGTTGGCGGCCGCTACTTTCATCTCTTCGTTGATGCGCTTGGCGCGAACGTCCAAGGCACCACGGAAGATGAACGGGAAGCCCAGTACGTTGTTCACCTGGTTCGGATAGTCCGAACGGCCAGTGGCCATGATCACGTCGTCACGGGTGGCGTGGGCCAGTTCCGGGGCGATTTCAGGGTCCGGGTTGGAGCAGGCGAACACGATCGGGTTGGCCGCCATCGACTTCAGGCCTTCGGCGCTCAGCAGGTTCGGGCCAGACAGGCCAACGAACACGTCGGCACCTTGCAGGGCGTCAGTCAGGGTGCGCTTGTCGGTCGCATGGGCGAAGACCGCCTTGTACTGGTTCAGGTCGTCACGGCCGGAGTGGATCACGCCGGTACGGTCAACCATGAAGATGTTTTCCAGCTTGGCGCCCATGCTCACGATCAGCTTCATGCAAGAGATGGCGGCAGCGCCGGCACCCAGGCAAACGATCTTGGCATCGCCAAGGGTTTTGCCCGCGATTTCCAGGGCGTTGATCATGCCGGCAGCGGTCACGATTGCAGTACCGTGCTGGTCATCGTGGAACACCGGGATGTCGCATTGCTCGATCAGAGCACGCTCGATCTCAAAGCACTCAGGCGCCTTGATGTCTTCCAGGTTGATGCCACCGAACGTGATGGAGATGCGTTTAACGGTGTCGATGAATGCCTGCGGGCTTTCGGCGTCGACTTCGATGTCGAACACGTCGATACCGGCAAAGCGCTTGAACAGCACGCCCTTGCCTTCCATAACCGGCTTGGAAGCCAATGGGCCGAGGTTACCCAGGCCAAGAATCGCGGTGCCATCGGAAATGACTGCAACCAGGTTGCCCTTGCCGGTGTATTTGTAGGCCAGTTCAGGGTCGCGAGCGATTTCGCGTACTGGTTCGGCTACGCCGGGGCTGTAGGCCAGCGACAGGTCGCGGGCAGTAGCAGTGGCCTTGGTGAGCTCGACGCTCAGCTTTCCTGGACGAGGATTAGCGTGATAGTCGAGAGCGGCAGTTTTCAGATCAGACATGGGGGCATTCCGCTTTTTACTGTGGGACAGACTGGCCGCCGAGGATACGCGCCTCGCAAAGTCCCCACAAGACTACCCGGTCACCCCTGTCAAGCGCCCTGCCCTACGACTTTGGGCCAAGGCCACGGAACACAAGGGGTTAACTGTTCACAATCAACATAAAAAATGTCTACAATTTTCCCTTATTCCATGATTTAGGTCGCCGCCCGCCGTCCTGACTCGCCAATCTGCCCCGCTTCCAGTACAGCCAAACACCACCGGCACACCAAATCACAGGCATAAAAAAGGCGCCCCCCAGGGACGCCTTCTTTGATCAGCCCGGAGAAGCCATTGAGGCTCTCCAGAACAAAAGGCCTTAGGCCTTTTTGCCGAAAGTACCGAAACGATCGGCGAAGCGCTGCACACGACCGCCAGTATCCAGAGTCTTCTGCTTACCGGTGTAGAACGGGTGGCACTCATTGCATACGTCGATCGCCAGAGGCTTGGCCAGGTTCGAACGAGTTTCGAACTTGTTGCCACAGCTGCAGGTAACGGCGGTGATTTCGTATGTTGGATGGATATCGGCTTTCATGGGGTATTCCTCAGGCTAGCGTGCCGCCACTCAACACCATTGTTGAATACCGCACGTAATTAGGCCGCGGATTCTACCAGACCTTTTCCATGACGCAAGCGCCCCAAAGCACCCTTCCATCAGAAAACCCCGGCCATTGGCAGGAGGACACTGGACCGACCGTCTGCTAGGCTCGCGCCCTTCTTCACCGCCCGCCCAAAGAGAATTCCCGCGTGCCCGACGCCATTCTGCGCCTCGCCCTGCCTTCGCCCCTGCGCCGCCTGTTCGACTACCGTGCGCCGGCCGGCGTGCTGCGCGCGCAGTTGCAGCCCGGCATGCGCCTGCGGGTACCGTTCGGCCGGCGCGAGATGATCGGCATCCTGGTGGAGGTCACCGACCACAGCGAGGTCCCGGCCGACAAGCTCAAGCCGGCGCTGGCCCTGCTCGATGCCACGCCACCGCTGCCGGCGTCGCTGTTCAAGCTGTGCCTGTGGACCTCCCAGTATTATCAGCACAGCCTCGGCGACACCCTGAGCTGGGCGCTGCCGGTACTGCTGCGCCAGGGTGAGCTGGCCGAGGCACGCCAGGAACGCTTCTGGTCGGCGGCACCGGGGGCTCGACTCGATGACCCGCGCATCGCCCGCGCCCCGCGCCAGCGTGAAGCCCTGGCGACCCTGGCCCAGCACCCCCACGGCGTCGCCCATCAATTGCTGAGCAAACTGATGCTAAGCAAGGACAGCCTCGACCTGCTGCTGGCCAAGGACCTGGTGCAGGTCGAGATCCGCAGGCATGCGCCGAGCGAGCGCCATGAACACTGGCTGGCCCAACCGGAGCTGCCGCTCAACCCGGAGCAACGCACCGCGTTTGAAGCGATCCGTGCCGACCTCGACAGTTTCCACGCCTTCCTGCTGGCCGGCGTCACCGGCAGCGGCAAGACCGAAGTCTATTTGCAACTGATCCGCGAAACCCTGGAGGCCGGCAAGCAGGCGCTGGTGCTGATCCCCGAGATCAACCTGGGGCCGCAGACCCTGGCGCGGTTCGAGCAACGCTTCAATGCGCGCATCGCCCTGGTGCACTCGGCGGTCAACGACCGCGAGCGCCTGGAGTCATGGCTGGCCGCCCGCGATGGCGAGGCTGACATTATTATCGGCACCCGTTCGGCACTGTTCACCCCGATGAAAAACCCCGGGCTGATCATCATCGACGAAGAACACGACGGCTCATATAAGCAGCAGGAAGGCCTGCGCTACCACGCCCGCGACCTGGCCCTGGTGCGCGCCCGGCAGGAAAACATCCCGATTGTCCTGGGCTCGGCCACGCCCTCGTTGGAAAGCCTGCACAACGCCTACACCGGCCGCTACGGCCTGCTGCACCTGAACGAACGGGCCGGCGGCGCCAAGCAACCACGCTTCCTGCGCCTGGACGTCAAGAGCCGGCCCTTGGACAGCGGCATCAGCGGTCCGATGCAACAAGCCATCGGCCAGACCCTCGCCGCCGGCCAGCAAGTGCTGGTGTTCCTCAACCGTCGCGGCTTCGCCCCCACGCTGCTGTGCCACGACTGTGGCTGGATGTCCGAGTGCCCGCGCTGCGATGCGCGGATGACCGTGCACCAGCGCTATGGCGAGTTGCGCTGCCACCACTGCGGCGAAATCGACCGCGTGCCACGGCACTGCCCCAAATGTGGCAAGGTCGACCTGCGCCCCGTCGGCGCCGGCACCGAACGGGCCGAGGAGCGCCTGGGGATTCTGTTCCCCGACTACCCGGTGCTGCGCGTCGACCGTGACAGCACGTCGCGCAAGGACGCGATGAACCAACTGTTCGCCACCATCCAGAAGGGCCAACCGTGCATCCTGGTCGGCACACAGATGCTCGCCAAAGGACATCACTTTCCACGGGTGACCCTGGTGTCGATCCTCGATGCCGACGGCGGGTTGTTCTCCGGCGACTTCCGCGCCAGCGAGCGCATGGCCCAGTTGATCGTGCAGGTCGCCGGCCGGGCCGGACGGGCGGAAGAGCCGGGACGGGTGATCATCCAGACCCACCTGGCCGACCATCCACTGCTGATCCAACTGACCGAGCAAGGTTATTTCGCCTTCGCCGAGCAAGCCCTGAGCGAACGCCGCGCCGCCGGCCTGCCGCCGTTCTCGCACCTGGCCCTGCTGCGCGCCGAAGCGCACAAGCCGGGGCAGGCCGAAGGTTTTCTCGACGAAGCCTGCAGCGAGGCCGAGCGTTTGCTGGCCGAGCTGGACCTGGACGGGATCGAACTGCTCGGCCCGGTGCCCGCCCCCATGGAGCGCCGCGCCGGGCGCTATCGGGCACAACTGCTGCTGCAAGCCTCGGCCCGGGCGCCGCTGCATCGCCTGCTCAGCCGTTGGCTGCTGGCGCTTGAGCAAATGCCCAGCGGACGGGCGGTGCGCTGGTCGTTGGACGTCGATCCGGTGGACTTGTATTGATCTGCAGCACCTCTTCGCGAGCAGGCTCGCTTCCACAATGAATCAGTGGTGCTGCGCTAGATTTGTCACCACACATCCATAACCGGCCTGCTAAGGTTGGCAATGCCGACCCGGCAACGGATAATGCCCAGTTTTTCCACCTGCGCATTGATGCGCCGCCGCCCTGCGGTTGAAAGAGAAGACCATGAAAGACACCATTCGCCAGTTGATCCAGCAAGCCCTCACCCAACTCGTTACCGACGGTGTGTTGCCTGAAGGCCTGACGCCGGCGATCCAGGTGGAGAACTCCCGGGACAAGACCCACGGCGACTTCGCCAGCAACATCGCCATGATGCTGGCCAAGCCAGCCGGCATGAAGCCACGCGACCTGGCGGAGAAAATCATCGCCGCGCTGCCGGCTGACGAGAACGTCACCAAGGCCGAGATCGCCGGCCCAGGCTTCCTCAACTTCTTCCAGAACACCCAGGCCCTGGCCTCACGCCTGGACGCCGCCCTGGCCGACGATCACCTGGGCGTACGCAAGAACGGCCCGGCCCAACGCACCGTGATCGACCTGTCGGCCCCCAACCTGGCCAAAGAGATGCACGTCGGCCACTTGCGTTCGACCATCATCGGCGACGGCGTGGCACGGGTGCTGGAGTTCCTCGGCGACACCGTGATCCGCCAGAACCACGTGGGCGACTGGGGCACCCAGTTCGGCATGCTGATGGCGTACCTGCAAGAGAACCCGATCACCAGCGACGAGCTGTCGGACCTGGAAAACTTCTACCGCGCCGCCAAGCAGCGCTTCGACGAGTCCGAAGAGTTCGCCGATCGCGCCCGTGGCCTGGTGGTCAAGCTGCAAGCTGGCGACCCGGACTGCCTGGCGCTGTGGACCAAGTTCAAGGACATCTCGCTGTCGCACTGCCAGAAGATCTACGAACTGCTCAACGTCAAGCTGACCATGGCCGACGTGATGGGTGAAAGCGCCTACAACGACGACCTGATCAACGTGGTCAACGACCTCAAGGCCGCCGGCCTGCTGGTGGAGAGCAACGGCGCCCAGTGCGTGTTCCTCGACGAATTCAAGAACGCCGACGGCGACCCGCTGCCGGTGATCATCGTCAAGGCGGACGGCGGCTACCTCTACGCCACCACCGACCTGGCCGCCGTGCGCTACCGCAGCGGCGTGCTCAAGGCCGACCGCGCCCTGTACTTCGTCGACCAGCGCCAGGCCCTGCACTTCCAGCAAGTGTTCGCCGTGGCCCGCAAGGCCGGCTTCGTGACCCATCCGATGGAAATGGAGCATATGGGCTTCGGCACCATGAACGGTGCTGACGGCCGTCCGTTCAAGACCCGCGATGGCGGCACCGTGAAACTGATCGACCTGCTGGTCGAAGCCGAAGACCGTGCCTTCAAGCTGGTCCAGGAGAAGAACCCGGAACTGCCGGTTGAAGCGCTGAGCAAGATCGCCAAGGTGGTGGGCATCGATTCGGTGAAGTACGCCGACCTGTCCAAGCACCGCACCAGCGACTACAGCTTCAACTTCGACCTGATGCTCAACTTCGAAGGCAACACCGCGCCGTACCTGCTCTATGCGTACACCCGCGCAGCCGGGGTGTTCCGCAAGCTGGGCAAGGACTTCAGCGAAGTCCAGGGGCAGATCGTCCTCGACGCCGAGCTGGAGCAGGAACTGGCCGCCAAGCTGGCCCAGTTCGGCGAAGTGCTCAACAGCGTGGCCGAAAAAGGCACCCCACACATCCTCTGCACCTACCTGTACGACCTGGCCAGCCTGTTCTCCAGTTTCTACGAGAACTGCCCGATCCTCAGCGCTGACACGCCAGCACAGATGCAAAGCCGCCTGCGCCTGACCGAATTGACTCGCCGCACCCTCAAACAAGGCCTGGAGTTGTTGGGCCTGAAAGTCCTGGAGCACATGTAAGTTGGCCGCCAAGAAAAAACCTGCACCCAAGCGTGGCGCCAGCCGTTACCAAGCTCCAGCAAAACAGCCGATCCCGGGCTGGCTATGGATGGCCATCGGCCTGACCGTGGGCGCCTTCATCGTGTTCTTGATGAAGCTGGAGCCCGGCAAGGGCGATGACGTCAAGCGGGTCAAGCAGGAGGAGCAGAAAGCCACGCGCATGGCCGAGGCCAACAAGACCGCGCCGAGCCCGCAGCAACCGGTGAAACCCAAGTACGACTTCTACACCCTGCTACCGGAGTCGGAAGTGATCGTGCCGCCGGACGCCGTACCAGAGAAAACCCTGCCGACGCCGCAGACCGCACCACTGGCGCCCGTCACCCCGGCTGAAGCGGCGAAGATCGACACCGCTCGCGCCCAGGCCGCACTGAGCGGCATCACCCCACCGCCCGCGCCACCCGTGGCCAAGGCGGCGCCGGTGACCAAGTTCTTCCTGCAGGCCGGCTCATTCCGCAAGGAAGCCGATGCCGATAAGGTCCGCGCGCAGATCATTCTGCTCGGCCAGGCGGTGTCGGTGGAGTCCGGCACAGTCAAGGACGAGACCTGGTATCGCGTGTTGGTCGGCCCGTTCAGCAACCGCGAGCAACTGACCACCGCCCAGAAACAACTGGCCGGCAGCGGCTTCAGCAACCTGTTGTTACAACAACGCCAGAGCCGCTGACCGACATGGGTGGTTGTCAGGACCACCCTGTCATCGTTCATCGCGGGCAAGCTCCTACAGATCCGGTGTCAGAACCTGTAGGAGCTTGCCAGCGAAAGCGCCTGAACAGGCAACACGCTCACGCCCACCACCATTCGTCCCCCGTCCCCTCCCGCAGTTGAAAATTCCCACAGCACCCCCATATGAGTTGTCATAAGGCATTTTCGCCTCGCTGCGTGGAGACTCTTCCCTTGACCACCATCGTTTCAGTTCGCCGCCACGGCAAAGTCGTCATGGGCGGCGACGGCCAGGTTTCCCTCGGCAATACCGTGATGAAAGGCAACGCGAAAAAAGTTCGCCGCCTGTACCACGGCCAAGTCATCGCCGGTTTCGCCGGCGCCACCGCCGACGCCTTCACCCTCTTCGAACGCTTTGAAGGCCAGCTCGAAAAGCACCAGGGCCACTTGGTCCGCGCCGCGGTCGAACTCGCCAAAGAATGGCGCACCGACCGCTCCCTGAGCCGCCTCGAAGCCATGCTCGCGGTCGCCAACAAGGACGCCTCCCTGATCATCACCGGCAACGGCGACGTGGTTGAGCCCGAAAACGGCCTGATCGCCATGGGCTCCGGTGGCGGTTACGCCCAGGCCGCTGCCAGCGCCCTGCTGAAGAAGACCGACCTGTCGGCCCGCGAGATCGTCGAGACCGCCTTGGGCATTGCCGGCGACATCTGTGTATTCACCAACCACACCCAGACCATTGAGGAGCAGGACTGCGCCGAGTAAGCGTGCGTGGCTACGCGCCACCGCTGACTCTGGCCTGAGGTCCGTCAATTACTATGTCCATGACTCCCCGTGAAATCGTCCACGAACTCAATCGCCACATCATCGGCCAGGACGACGCCAAGCGCGCCGTCGCCATCGCCCTGCGCAACCGCTGGCGCCGGATGCAACTGCCCGAAGAACTGCGCGTTGAAGTCACCCCCAAGAACATCCTGATGATCGGCCCGACCGGTGTCGGCAAGACCGAGATCGCCCGGCGCCTGGCCAAGCTGGCCAACGCACCGTTCATCAAGGTCGAAGCCACCAAGTTCACCGAAGTCGGCTATGTCGGCCGTGACGTCGAGTCGATCATTCGCGACCTGGCCGATGCCGCCATCAAGCTGCTGCGCGAACAGGAAATGACCAAGGTTCGCCACCGCGCCGAAGACGCCGCCGAAGAGCGCATCCTCGACGCCCTGCTGCCGCCGGCACGCATGGGTTTCAACAACGACGAAGCCCCGACCCAGGACTCCAACACCCGCCAACTGTTCCGCAAGCGCCTGCGCGAAGGCCAGTTGGATGACAAGGAGATCGAAATCGAAGTCGCCGAAGTCGGCGGTGTCGATATCTCCGCGCCACCGGGCATGGAGGAGATGACCAACCAGTTGCAGAGCCTGTTCGCCAACATGGGCAAGGGCAAAAAGAAGAGCCGCAAGCTCAAGGTCAAGGAAGCGCTCAAGCTGGTGCGCGACGAAGAGGCCAGCCGCCTGGTCAATGACGAAGAACTCAAGGCCAAGGCCCTGGAAGCGGTCGAGCAGCACGGCATCGTGTTCATCGATGAAATCGACAAGGTCGCCAAGCGCGGCAATGCCGGTGGCGTGGACGTGTCCCGCGAGGGCGTACAGCGCGACTTGCTGCCGCTGATCGAAGGCTGCACGGTCAATACCAAGCTGGGCATGGTCAAGACCGACCATATCCTGTTCATCGCCTCCGGTGCGTTCCACCTGAGCAAGCCGAGCGACCTGGTGCCTGAACTGCAAGGCCGCCTGCCGATTCGCGTCGAACTCAAGGCGCTGTCGCCGGAAGACTTCGAGCGCATCCTCAGCGAGCCGCACGCGTCCCTGACCGAGCAATACTGCGCGCTGCTGAAAACCGAAGGCCTGAACATCGAGTTCCAGCCGGACGGTATCCAGCGCATCGCCCAGATCGCCTGGCAGGTCAACGAGAAGACCGAGAACATCGGCGCCCGTCGCCTGCACACCTTGCTTGAGCGCCTGCTCGAAGAGGTGTCGTTCAGCGCCGGCGACCTGGCCAGCGCCCAGAGCGATCAGCCGATCCGCATCGACGCCGACTACGTCAACAGCCACCTGGGCGAATTGGCGCAGAACGAAGACCTGTCCCGCTACATTCTGTAAGCCATACTTACGGCACCAGCGGACCCTGTGGGAGCGGGCTTGCTCGCGAAAGCGCCGGATCAGTCGACATCCATGTTGAATGACCGATTGCCTTCGCGAGCAAGCCCGCTCCCACATTTGAACCGTGGCGTTCAATAGGTCAACCAAAAGACGGACTCACGCCCATGCCCCAACTCCCCACCGACATCAAGCTGCACAAGGCCTCGAAAACACTGGAGCTGAAATACGCGTCCGGCGAGACCTATCACCTGCCCGCCGAGTTCCTGCGCGTGCATTCCCCCTCCGCCGAGGTCCAGGGCCACGGCAACCCCATCCTGCAGACAGGCAAGATCAACGTCGGCCTGAGCAAGGTCGAACCGGCCGGCCAGTACGCCCTGAAATTGACCTTCGACGACGGCCACGACAGCGGCCTGTTCACCTGGGACTACCTCTACCAACTGGCACAACGCCAGGACGAGCTGTGGACGGATTATCTTGTCGAGCTCAAAACCGCCGGAAAATCCCGCGACCCCAGCGAGTCCATCGTCAAGCTAATGCTCTAACTCAGGCCTCACGCTGTTTAGAGGGCATTTTCTAATTTCATCTGCTTGAATGCTTGGGCTGTGGACCAATGATTGGCCCGCTTGCGAAAAAAATTAAACTCGGGTAACCAATGGAGCTGGCAAGTTCCGTGCAGCGCTCTCCCTGAATTAACTGCAGCGATGTGCAATCAACGGTCACCCGGGCAAGTACCTGGCATTTGCCGTGAGACTCTACGGCTGGACCCAGGTGCTCGTCTCAGGACAATGGAGCGTCGTAGATGAGTAACAAGAATAACGATGACCTGAAGAGCCAAGCCTCGGAAAACACCCTGGGGCTCAATCCCGTCATCGGCTTGCGTCGAAAGGATCTGCTTACCTCTGCCCGCATGGTGCTCAAACAGGCCATCAAACAACCCTTGCACAGCGTCAAGCACGTCGCCCATTTCGGCCTTGAGCTCAAGAACGTGATGTTCGGCCAATCCGCGCTGCAACCGGAAAGCGATGACCGTCGCTTCAACGATCCGGCCTGGAGCCAGAACCCGCTGTACAAACGCTACCTGCAAACCTACCTGGCGTGGCGCAAGGAACTCCACGACTGGATCGGCGACAGCAACCTGTCCGAACAGGACATCAGCCGCGGCCACTTCGTGATCAACCTGATGACCGAAGCCATGGCCCCGACCAACAGTGCGGCCAACCCCGCGGCGGTCAAGCGCTTCTTCGAGACCGGGGGCAAGAGCCTGCTCGACGGCCTGTCCCACCTGGCCAAGGACTTGGTGCACAACGGCGGCATGCCCAGCCAGGTCAACATGGGCGCCTTCGAAGTCGGCAAGAGCCTGGGCACCAGCGAAGGTGCGGTGGTGTTTCGCAACGACGTGCTGGAGCTGATCCAGTACCGCCCGATCACCGAGCAAGTGCATGAGCGGCCGCTGCTGGTGGTGCCGCCGCAAATCAACAAGTTCTACGTCTTCGACCTCAGCCCCGACAAGAGCCTGGCGCGCTTCTGCCTGCGCAACAACATGCAGACGTTCATCGTCAGTTGGCGCAACCCGACCAAGGCGCAACGCGAGTGGGGCCTGTCGACCTACATCGAGGCGCTCAAGGAAGCGGTCGACGTGGTCATGGCCATCACCGGCAGCAAAGACGTGAACATGCTCGGCGCCTGCTCCGGCGGCATTACCTGCACCGCGCTGCTGGGCCACTATGCGGCGATTGGCGAGAAGAAAGTCCACGCCCTGACCCTGCTGGTCAGCGTGCTCGACACCACCCTGGACTCCCAGGTCGCACTGTTCGTCGACGAACAGACCCTGGAAGCGGCCAAGCGCCACTCCTACCAGGCCGGCGTGCTGGAAGGCCGCGACATGGCCAAGGTGTTCGCCTGGATGCGCCCCAACGACCTGATCTGGAACTACTGGGTCAACAACTACCTGCTGGGCAACGAACCGCCGGTGTTCGACATCCTGTTCTGGAACAACGACACCACCCGCCTGCCCGCCGCGTTCCACGGCGACCTGATCGAAATGTTCAAAAGCAACCCACTGATCCGGGCCAATGCACTGGAAGTGTGCGGCACGCCCATCGACCTCAAGCAGGTCACGGCCGACGTCTACGCCCTGGCCGGCACCAACGACCACATCACGCCGTGGAAGTCCTGCTACAAGTCGGCGCAGCTGTTTGGCGGCAAGGTCGAGTTTGTGCTGTCCAGCAGCGGGCATATCCAGAGCATCCTCAACCCACCGGGCAATCCAAAGTCGCGCTACATGACCAGCACCGGCATGAGCGACCACGCCGACGCCTGGCAGGAGAATTCAACCAAGCACACCGACTCCTGGTGGCTGCACTGGCAGGCCTGGCAGGTCGAGCGCTCGGGCAAGCTGAAAAAGGCCCCGAACGCCCTGGGCAACAAGACCTTTACCGCGGGTGAAGCCGCACCGGGCACTTACGTACACGAACGATAACGACGTCTCCCTCACCACGGTGGGAGCGGGCTTGCTCGCGAAGGCGGTCCATCATTCAACATTGATGTCGACTGGCACACTCCATTCGCGAGCAAGCCCGCTCCCACAGGGACGAGGGGCAACGATCCATCACAGGGCTTGAAGCATGCCGCAACCGTTCATCTTTCGTACCGTCGATCTGGATGGCCAGACCCTGCGCACTGCGGTACGCCCCGGCAAGCCTCACTTGACGCCCTTGCTGATCTTCAACGGCATTGGCGCCAACCTGGAGCTGGTGTTTCCGTTCGTCCAGGCCCTGGACCCGGACCTGGAGGTGATCGCCTTCGACGTGCCCGGTGTCGGCGGCTCATCCACGCCCAGCCGACCCTATCGCTTTCCGGGCCTGGCCAAGCTGACCGCGCGCATGCTCGATTACCTCGACTACGGCCAGGTCAACGTGATCGGCGTGTCCTGGGGCGGCGCCCTCGCCCAGCAGTTCGCCCACGACTACCCCGAGCGCTGCAAGAAACTGGTGCTGGCCGCAACGTCGGCCGGCGCGGTGATGGTGCCGGGCAAGCCGAAAGTGCTGTGGCTGATGGCCAGCCCCCGGCGCTACATCCAACCGTCCCACGTGATCCGCATCGCCCCGATGATCTACGGCGGCTCGTTCCGCCGCGATCCGAAGCTGGCGGCCGAACATGCGAGCAAAGTGCGCTCGGCCGGCAAGCTCGGCTACTACTGGCAATTGTTCGCGGGCATGGGCTGGACCAGCGTCCATTGGCTGCACAAGATTCGCCAGCCAACCCTGGTGCTGGCCGGCGACGATGACCCACTGATACCGCTGATCAATATGCGACTGTTGGCCTGGCGGATTCCCAACGCCCAGCTACACATAATCGACGACGGTCATTTATTCCTGATCACCCGGGCCGAGGCCGTCGCCCCGATCATCATGAAATTTCTCCAGCAGGAGCGCCAACGGGCGGTGATGCATCCACAGCCGGCGCCTTATGGCGGCACTTGAAGCACGGCGTCGCTAAAGACGCAGAACCTGCTTGCGAAAGCGCCGGATCAGTCGACACGCCTGTTGAATGATCGAACGCCTTCGCGAGCAAGCCCGCTCCCACAAAAAACCACAGAGTCCATGATGGGCTGGTTGATGGCTTGACGAAGGAGTGTTGACTCATGCGAGAAAGACCTGCACCGCAGAGCGTGCCCACGGCCGCTGCATTCATCAACGCGCAAAGTGCGATCACCGGCCTGCGCGGCCAAGACCTGCTCTCGACACTGCGCAACGTCGCTGGCCACGGCCTGCGCCATCCGCTGCACAGCGCCCGGCATGCATTGGCCCTGGGTGGCCAGTTGGGTCGTGTGCTGCTGGGGGAGACCCTGCACCAGCCCAGCGCCGCCGACAGCCGCTTCACCGACCCCAGCTGGCACCTCAACCCGTTTTATCGTCGCAGCCTGCAGGCGTACTTGAGCTGGCAGAAACAGGCCAAGCGCTGGATCGATGACAGCGCCATGCCCGACGATGATCGCGCCCGCGCCCATTTCGCCTTCGCCTTGCTCAACGACGCGGTGTCGCCCTCCAACAGCCCGCTCAATCCACTGGCGATCAAGGAGCTGTTCAACTCCGGTGGCCACAGCCTGGTGCGTGGCCTGAGCCATCTGCTCGATGACGTGATGCACAACAACGGCCTGCCCCGCCAGGTCAACAAGCACGCCTTCGAGGTCGGTAAGACCGTGGCCACCACCCCTGGCGCGGTGGTGTTCCGCAATGAACTGCTGGAGCTGCTGCAGTACAAACCCATGAGCGAAAAGCAATACGCCAGGCCGCTGCTGGTGGTGCCCCCGCAGATCAACAAGTACTACATTTTCGACCTGAGCCCCGGCAACAGCTTCGTCCAGTTCGCCCTGAAGAACGGCCTGCAAGTGTTCATGATCAGTTGGCGCAACCCCGATGTGCGCCATCGCGAATGGGGCCTGTCCAGCTACGTCGAGGCCGTGGCAGAAGCGATGAACGTGTGCCGGACGATCACCGGCAGCCGCGAGGTCAACCTGATGGGCGCCTGCGCGGGCGGCCTGACCATGGCCGCCCTGCAGGGCCACCTGCAAGCCAAGCGACAGTTGCGCCGCGTCAGCAGCGCAACCTACCTGGTCAGCCTGCTCGACAGTGAGTTGGACAGCCCGGCCAGCCTGTTCGCTGACGAGCAGACCCTGGAGGCGGCCAAGCGCCGCTCCTATCAACAGGGCGTGCTCGACGGTCGCGACATGGCCAAGGTGTTCGCCTGGATGCGGCCCAACGATTTGATCTGGAACTACTGGGTCAACAACTACCTGCTGGGCAAGGAGCCACCGGCGTTCGACATCCTCTACTGGAACAACGACAACACCCGTCTGCCGGCCGCCTTGCATGGCGACCTGCTGGACTTTTTCAAGCACAACCCACTGACCCGTCCGGGTGGCCTGGAGGTCTGCGGCACACCCATTGACTTGCAAAAGGTCGCCGTCGACAGCTTCAGCGTCGCCGGCATCAACGATCACATCACACCCTGGGATGCGGTGTACCGCTCCACGCTGCTGCTGGGCGGCGAGCGACGCTTCGTCCTGTCCAACAGTGGCCACGTGCAGAGCATTCTCAACCCGCCGAACAACCCCAAGGCCCATTTCATCGAGAGCACCCAGCTCAGCAGCGACCCGCGGGCCTGGTACTTCGACGCCAAGCAGGTCGACGGCAGTTGGTGGACCCAATGGCTTGGCTGGATCCAGGCACGCTCCGGCGCCCAGCGCGAAACCCTGATGGCCCTGGGCAATCAGCACTATCCACCGATGGAGGCAGCCCCCGGCACCTACGTGCACGTGCGCTGATCTTTGCCAGTGCTGCGGCCCTGACACCGGCCGTGGTGCACAACCACTAAGAAGACTGGATGAAAACCCGCGACCGGATTCTTGAAAGTGCCCTGCTGCTGTTCAACCAAAAGGGCGAGCCCAATGTTTCCACCATGGAAATTGCCAATGAAATGGGGATCAGCCCCGGCAACCTCTATTACCACTTCCACGGCAAGGAGCCGTTGATCCTGGGGTTGTTCGAGCGCTTCCAGGGCGAGCTGGCGCCGCTGCTCGATCCCCCGTCGGACGCACAGCTGGCGCCGGAAGATTACTGGCTGTTCCTGCACCTGATCATCGAACGCCTGGCGCACTACCGCTTCTTGTTCCAGGACCTGTCGAACCTGGCCGGGCGCCTGCCGAAACTGGCCAAGGGTATCCGCCATCTGCTCAATGCCCTCAAGCGTACGCTGGCCTCGCTACTGGCGCGGTTGAAAGCCCAGGGACAACTGGTCAGCGACACCCAGGCCCTGGGGCAACTGGTGGAGCAGATCACCCTGACCCTGCTGTTCTCCCTCGACTACCAGCGGATTCTCGATCGCGAGGGCCAGGTGCGCGTGGTGGTCTACCAGATCATGATGCTGGTGGCCCCGCACTTGCTGCTGCCGGCACGACACGCCACCGAGCGATTGGCGTTGCAGTACCTGGAACAGCCCGCTCTCCCGTAGGCGCGAGGTCTGCCCGCGAAGAGGCCGGTGCATCCGACATCGATGTTGACCTCTTCGCGGGCAAGCCTCGCGCCTACAGAGGTAGGGGCCACATACAAAAACGCCCGACCTTCACAGGCCGGGCGTTTTTGTGTGTCCTCGGGGATCAGGACTGACTGGTGGGCGTCGACGGAGCCGGCGCGGCAGTCGGAGTGACAGCCGGGGTCGGTGCACTGGCGGAGTTCGCGGTGCTGACCGGTGCTGCCGGTTTGGCGGCGGCCACAGCGGGTTTCGGCGCTGCCGCTTTGGGGGCAACTGGCTTCTTGGCCACCGGCTTCTTCGCTACCGCGGGTTTGGCGGCGGGCTTTGCAGCAGGTTTAGCCGCTGCGGTTTTCGCGACCGGCTTGGCAGCGGGTTTAGCCGCTGGTTTGGCCACGGCCTTGGCGGCAACTGGTTTGGCAGCCGGCTTGGCGGCCGCAGGCTTAGCCGCTGCAGTCTTGACGGTGGGTTTGGCCGCGGCCTTGGCCGCAGGTTTCGCTGCTGGCTTGGCTGCCGGTTTCGCTGCTGGCTTGGCTGCTGGCTTGGCGGCTGCCTTGACCAGTGGTTTGGCGGCGGTTTTAGCGGCCGGTTTGGCCGCAGCGGTTTTCGCCGCAACAGGTGCCACCTTGGCGCCGGTCAGTCTTTCGATCTGCTTGGTCAATGTATCGACCTTGCTGTGCAGCGCCTTCACTTCGTTGCGGCTTGGCACGCCGAGACGGGAAATCGCACTGTTCAGGCGCTTGTCGAAAGCCCCTTCCAGTTCATCCCACTTGCCCAATGCGCGATCCTTGACATCACTGATACGCGACTTGGCCGAAGAAGCAGTGCCTTTGGCAGCCTCGACTTTCTTGCCAACAGCGCTTTTGGTCAGCTTCTCGGCTTTCTCGCCATCTTTGACCAATGCATCGAAGAGTTTGCTACCGTCAGTGTCGATCTTCGAATACACGCCTAAACCAGCAAGCCAGATTTTGCGGGAGTAGTCTTCGACTTTCCCAATCCACGAGCTGCCTTCTTTTTCAGTATTCTTTTTACCAGCCATCCCGTTCTCCTTAATGTTTACGCGCGACACGTTCGAGCAATGCCGTTAGCTCATCGAGCTTAGCAGAGAGTGTCTCAACGTCATGTTTAGACGCAATGCCAACACGATTCAAGGCACTGGCGACACGCGCATCAAAGGCTCTTTCTACTTTATCGAGTTGAACTTCGACGCGCCCCTTGAGACTGACCACATCACCCTTGACGTTATCAAGCTGAGTGTTGGCCGCTTCAAGTTGTTCACTTACGACTTTTTTACCTTTGCTTTCAACGGCTTGACCAGAGTTGATCAACTCCTGAAAGTACTCGCCGCCCTCCTGGCCAACCTTGGCGTAGGCACCCAGCCCAGCCAGCCAGATCTTGCGGGCATACGATTTCACTTCATTCAACTTAGTCAGTTGAACATCGGTTTTTTTCTTCAAAGTAACGTTAGCCATAGAACACCTCACGCGCAGAAGGTTTGAGGAACTGCCCGTGAAAGCGTCGGGCATGCGCATAAAGTAGGCAGAATAATTAGAAACGACACCCTAACAACTGACACACATCATGGGGATGGCAGTGCTTTTTATTGTGGCCTGGGCACACCTGAAGCATCAGGTCGGCTATCAGGCCGCCATCGCGACGGTGCGGCGATCCGACAAGCTCGCCCCCACCAAAAGCAAATCCACCACCACCAAACTCCCAGCCACCCCGACCCGCCCTTCCCCACTCAACAGGCCGAGCGTTAGCTCACCTGCAGCTCTTGATCTTGATCCACCCGCCCCATCGGCAGCGAAGGAACCCCGAGCCTTAGCGAGGGGCCGAACGCTCGGGGCAAAGCCTTTTGGTTACTTTTTGGCGCTTGAAAAAGTGACCCGCTGTAAGAGCGGAACCGCCAGCAGCCATCACCGCAGCAATGGATATGTACACCCGCCAGAGCCAGGTCGGCCAATCGATCATCACACCAACGCTTTATCCAACGCCCTCTCGATCTCCGACTTGATCGTGCCGCTCATGGCCGACATCAACAAACCCAACTCGACATCGACCTTGATCGAATCCTCACCGACATGGACCGCGCCTTTGACCCCAGAACGCTTGAGATTCAAGGTATCGCCCGACCACGAAGGTTGCAGGCCATATTGCGCCGCCAATTTCTCCGCCAACTGCTCGGCTTTCTCGCGAGCCGCCTGCTTACCCAGGCCGTGGGTACGCTCAACACTGATACGGGCCATGGAATGACTCCTGTTTATCGGACTGATCCGGCACATCCTGACCCCAACTGCGTCAAAACGTCCCGGTGGTTGCCCATCTTACCTTTCGCCACTCCAAGACAAAGCATGCCTTGGGGATTAGAATGTCGCGCATTCTCTTTTGGTGACAGCGATATGACTGATCAGCGCAAAGGCAGCGATGCCGAACCCACCACTCACTTCGGCTTCAAGAACGTACCGGAAAGCCAGAAAGCGGAAAAAGTCGCTGAGGTGTTCCACTCCGTAGCCGCCAAGTACGACTTGATGAACGACGTGCTGTCTGGTGGCATGCACCGTCTGTGGAAGCGTTTCACCATCGAGCTGTCGGGTGTGCGCCCAGGCAACCGCGTGCTGGACATCGCCGGCGGCACCGGCGACCTGGCGGCCAAGTTTTCCCACCTGGTAGGCCCGACCGGCCAGGTCGTGCTGGCCGACATCAACGAGTCCATGCTCAAGGTCGGTCGCGACCGCCTGCTCGACAAGGGCGTGGCCGGCAACATCGAGTTCGTCCAGGCCGACGCGGAAAAGCTGCCGTTCCCGGACAACCATTTCGACTGCGTGACGATCGCCTTCGGCCTGCGCAACGTCACCCACAAGGAAGATGCCCTGCGCTCGATGCTGCGGGTGCTCAAGCCCGGTGGCCGCCTGTTGGTGCTGGAGTTCTCCAAGCCAACCAACGCGCTGATGTCCAAGGCCTACGACGCTTACTCGTTCGCCTTCATGCCGATGGTCGGCAAGCTGATCCTCAATGACCCGGAAAGCTATCGCTACCTGGCCGAGTCGATCCGCATGCACCCGAACCAGGAAACCCTGAAGTCGATGATGGTCGAGGCCGGCTTTGACCGCGTGACCTACCACAACATGACCGCCGGTATCGTTGCCCTGCACCGCGGCATCAAGCCCTGATGGTGCTCGCCGGCCTGCTCGCCAGCGTGGAACTCGGTCTGAACCGGGTACTGCGGCTCGACAGCACGGCGCTGCCGCGACTGGCGCACTTGAACGGCAAGGTGATTGCCGTCGACTGCCGCAGCCCGGCGCTGCAGCTGTTCATCCTGCCCAGCGACGAAGGCCTGTTGCTGGCCGCTCACTGGGAGGCCGACGCCGACTGCACCTTGCGCGCGCCGGCCAGCAGCCTGCTGAAACTGGCCATGAGCAAGGACAAGACCGCGATCCTGCACGGTCCCGAGGTAGAGCTGGACGGTGACAGCGGTGTACTGCTGGAGCTGGCTGGCATTCTTCAGGACCTGGAGCTGGACTGGGAGTACGAGCTCTCGCGCTGGCTCGGCCCGGTGGCCACCCACCTGATCGGCGGCCACCTGCGCAACCGCACGCGCTGGTACCAACAGGGTTTCGCCAGCCTGGGCCAGAACCTGGCTGAATACCTGGCGGAAGAATCACGCACCCTGGTCGGACAGCGTGAAGCCGAGGCGCGATTCAGTGAACTTGACCAGATCAAACTCGATCTGGAACGTCTTGAGGCGCGTTTCGAGCGCCTTTCCCGATCCCTTGATTCAAGCGATAACGCATGAAGCTGCTTGCCATCCGCCGTCTGTTGCGCATCCAGCGCGTCGTGATCCGCTATCGTCTCGATGACCTGCTGTTCGCCCTGCCCCTGCCATGGTTCCTGCGGGCCGTGCGCTACGCGCTGCCATGGCGCTGGTTCCCACGCAAAACCCTGGACCTGAGCCGTGGCGCACGCCTGCGCCTGGCCCTGCAGGACCTGGGGCCGATCTTCATCAAGTTCGGGCAGATCCTGTCCACCCGCCGCGACCTGCTGCCCGAAGACATCGCCGATGAGCTGATGCTGCTGCAGGACCGCGTGCCACCGTTCGACTCGCAGGTGGCGGTCAAGCTGATCGAAGAGCAACTGGGCCAGACCATCGGCGAGGTGTTCAGCCGCTTCGACATCGAGCCCCTGGCCTCCGCCTCGGTGGCCCAGGTGCATGCCGCTCAGTTGAAGAGTGGCGAAGAAGTGGTGGTCAAGGTGATCCGCCCGGGCCTCAAGCCGATCATCGCCCAGGACCTGGCATGGCTGTTCATCCTCGCCCGCGCCGCTGAAAAGTTTTCCGCCGACGCTCGCCTGCTGCATCCGGTGGACGTGGTCCAGGACTACGAAAAGACCATCTTCGACGAGCTCGACCTGCTGCGCGAGGCGGCCAACGCCAGCCAGCTCAAGCGCAACTTCGACGGCTCGCCGCTGTTGTACGTGCCCCAGGTCCACTGGGACTGGTGCCGGCCAAAAGTGCTGGTGATGGAGCGCATCTACGGGATCCAGGTCACCGACCTCGCGACCCTGGCCGACCAGCGCACCGACATGAAGATGCTGGCCGAACGCGGCGTGGAGATTTTCTTCACCCAAGTGTTCCGCGACAGCTTCTTCCACGCCGACATGCACCCGGGCAATATCTTCGTCAGCACCGTGAACCCGTGGAGCCCGCAGTACATTGCCATCGACTGCGGCATCGTCGGCAGCCTGACCCCCGAGGACCAGGACTACCTGGCCCGCAACCTGTTCGCCTTCTTCAAGCGCGACTACCGCCGCGTGGCGCAGTTGCACATCGACTCGGGCTGGGTGCCGGCCGAAACCAAGCTCAACGAATTCGAGGCGGCGATCCGCACCGTGTGCGAGCCGATCTTCGAAAAACCGCTGAAGGATATTTCCTTCGGCCAGGTGCTGATGCGCCTGTTCCAGACCGCGCGGCGCTTCAACATGGAAGTGCAGCCGCAGCTGGTACTGCTGCAGAAAACCCTGCTCAACATCGAAGGCCTCGGCCGCCAGTTGTACCCGGACCTGGATTTGTGGAACACCGCACAACCGTTCCTGGAGCGCTGGATGCGTGAGCGCGTGAGCCCCAAGACCCTGCTGGGCAACCTGCACAACCAGGTCGAGCAACTGCCGCACCTGGCCAACATGACCCGCGACCTGCTGGAGCGCATGACCCAGCCTCACGCGGCCAATCCGCCGCCCGCCTGGCACCGCCGCTCGGACGACTGGTTCCTGCGCCTGCTGGGCGCCGCCCACCTGGCCGGTGGGGCGATCCTGCTCGCCGGTGGTCCCTTGAACGAACTGGGCCACTGGCCGGCTGGAATAATGATCGCCGTGGGCCTGTACCTGATCGTTCGCCGATAGCCAGCCGCGCGGCTGGCTGGCACACTGTTTCACATCGCCGGGGCTCACACGAACAGGCTGGGCCCGGTTGTCGGAGTCGAAGATGAAAAACTGGCTGGACGAGATCAAATGGGACAGCGACGGCCTGGTGCCGGCGATTGCCCAGGATCACAAGACCGGGCGTGTGCTGATGATGGCGTGGATGAACCGCGAAGCGCTGGCACTGACCGCCGCCGAAAACCGCGCCATCTATTGGTCCCGCTCCCGTGGCAAGCTATGGCGCAAGGGCGAAGAGTCCGGGCATGTGCAAACCTTGCACGAGATGCGCCTGGACTGCGACGCTGACGTGATCATCCTGATGGTCGAGCAGATCGGCGATATCGCCTGTCACACCGGCCGTCAAAGCTGCTTCTATCGTGTCCATGAGAACGGCGACTGGAAAACCGTCGATCCCGTCCTCAAGGACCCGCACACCATCTATTCTTCAGGACACACCCATGAGTGACACCCTGACCCGCCTGGCCCAAGTGCTGGAAGAGCGTAAAGGCGCTGCCGCCGACAGTTCCTATGTCGCCAGCCTTTACCACAAGGGCTTGAACAAGATCCTGGAAAAGGTCGGCGAAGAATCCGTCGAGACGATCATCGCCGCCAAGGATGCCGCCATCAGCGGAGATTGCAGCGATGTCATCTACGAAACCGCCGACTTGTGGTTCCATAGCATGGTCATGCTGGCCCAATTGGGGCAGCATCCGCAGGCGGTACTCGACGAACTGGACCGCCGCTTCGGCCTGTCCGGACACGCCGAGAAAGCCTCGCGTCCGTCCGCCTGAATAACTATTAGAGAGGAGCAGCAACATGGGCATTTTTGACTGGAAACACTGGATCGTCATCCTGGTGGTCGTGGTATTGGTGTTCGGCACCAAGAAACTGAAGAACCTGGGCACCGACGTCGGTGAGTCGATCAAGGGCTTTCGCAAAGCCATGAACGACGATGAAAAGCCGGCCGAGCCAGGCGCGGCGCCGACCGCACAGCCCGCACCTCCCGTGCAGCCACAGGCTTCGACCCTGAACGAGCCGCACACCATTGATGTGCAGGCACAAAAAGTCGAAGAGCCGACCCGCAAAGACTCGTGAGCACAGACTAATGTTCGGTATCAGCTTCTCTGAACTGCTGCTTGTCGGCCTCGTCGCCCTGCTGGTGCTGGGCCCCGAGCGCCTGCCAGGCGCCGCGCGCACCGCCGGCCTATGGGTTGGGCGCCTGAAGCGCAGCTTCAACGCGATCAAACAGGAAGTTGAACGTGAAATCGGCGCCGACGAAATCCGTCGGCAACTGCACAACGAGCACATCCTGTCGCTGGAGCAAGAGGCGCGAAACATCCTCAAGCCGGTCCAGCAGCAGCCGACGCCGCTGGCAACGCCGCAGGAGCCGAGCGCGCCCACCGCTGCGCCAGTCGAGCCGGTGCCGACCACGGCCAGCGTGCCCGCACCGGCACCTGTTACTCCAGAGGCGAACTCCCCAGCGCCTGCTCCCCACGACCCTACACTGCCGCCGCGAGCCCCATGAGCGATATTCCGGAATCCGACCAGCACATGCCGCTGGTCTCGCACCTCACCGAGTTGCGTACTCGCCTGCTGCGCTGTGTCGCGGCGATCTTCCTGATCTTCGCCGGGCTGTTCGCCTTCACCCAGCAGATCTACACCTTCGTCTCGACGCCGTTGCGCGCCTACCTGCCGGCCGGCGCGACGATGATCGCCACTGACGTGTCATCGCCGTTCCTGACACCGCTCAAGCTGACCATGATGGTCTCGCTGTTCCTGGCGATCCCGGTGATCCTGCACCAGATCTGGGGCTTCATCGCGCCGGGCCTGTACAAGCATGAGAAGCGCGTTGCGGTGCCCTTGCTGATATCGAGCATCGTGCTGTTCTATGCCGGCATGGCATTCGCCTACTACCTGGTGTTCCCGTTGATCTTCAAGTTCTTCGCCTCGGCCACCCCGGCCGGTGTGGAAATGATGACCGACATCACCAGCTACCTGGATTTCGTCATGACGCTGTTCTTCGCCTTTGGCGTGGCGTTCGAGATCCCGGTGGCCGTGGTATTGCTGGTGTGGATCGGCGTGGTCGACGTCAAGTACCTGAAGAAGATCCGCCCGTACGTGATCATCGGCTGCTTCGTGGTCGGGATGATCCTGACCCCGCCGGACATCTTCTCTCAGACCCTGCTGGCCGTGCCGATGTGGATGCTGTTCGAGATCGGCATCCTGTTCGCCAGCCTGGTCAGCAAGCGGGGCGATCACCCGGACGACCAGCCGGCTGACGATCACAACGACCAGCCGCCCGCGACCCAGCCGTGAACCTGCTGCTCCTTGAGGAGGCCGACTTCATTGCGGCCGACCGCGTGGTGCTGCGCGACCGGCGCCTGACCCACATGCAGGAAGTGCATCGCGTGGCCGTCGGCGACAGCCTGCGGGTCGGCCGCATCGGCGGGTTCATGGGCACGGCCGAAGTGCTGCGCCTGGAAACCGCCGAAGCCGAGTTGCGAGTCAGCCTCGACCAGCCGCCGCCCGCCAAGCTGCCCTTGACCCTGGTCCTCGCCCTGCCGCGCCCGAAGATGCTGCGCCGGGTGTTCCAGACCGTCGCCACCATGGGCGTGCCCAAGGTCATCCTGGTCAATAGCTATCGGGTCGAGAAGAGCTTCTGGCAGACCCCGTTCCTGGAGCCCGAAGCAATCCGCGAGCAACTGATCCTGGGCCTGGAGCAAGCCCGCGATTGCGTGTTGCCCGAGATCGTCATCGAAAAACGCTTCAAGCCCTTCGTCGAAGACCGCCTGCCGGCCATCGTCGACGGCACCCTCGGCCTGGTCGGCCACCCCGGCAACTATCCGCCCTGCCCCCGCGGGCTGGATGAGCCGGTGACCCTGGCCATCGGCCCGGAAGGCGGCTGGATTCCCTACGAGATCGACCTGCTGGCCAAGGCCGGGCTGCAACCGGTGCAACTGGGCCAGCGCATCCTGCGGGTTGAAACCGCCGTCACTGCCCTGCTTGCACGCTTGTTCTGACCCCACGCCGCCACACGCCCCGGCCCTGCACAATCGTCCTACAGATCCGCACCGGCCGGCCGATAGCTTCCCCATAAATCTAATTAATGGGGAGTTCACAGCATGTACCGATGGTTAGCCGAGAAGCTGGGCAATGTGAGCGTCAATCGCAAGCTAGGTATCGGCTTTGGCCTGGTGCTGCTGCTCACCCTGTTGATCACCGTCAACGGCTGGTCGGGCATGAGCAGCATCATCACCCGGGGCGATAAGCTCGGCTACATTGCCAGCCTCAACGAACTGACCAAGGACCTGCGCACCGCCCGCCTGGACTATGAAATGAAGCACGGCGAGCAAGGCCCCGGCGCCGTGGACGAGTTGCTTGGCAAACTCGACAGCGGCATCAAAAACGCGCTGGGCATGATCAAGCGGCCCGGCGACGTGGCCATGCTCAACCAGCAACTGGAAGCCGTCAGCGAGTACAAGCACGCCTTTGCCGACATGACCCAGGCCACCGCCAACCGCGAGGCGGCCCGCGCGAAACTCGGGAGCACCGCCGACAACGCGGTGGCCCGCGCCGCCGAGGTTGAAAAAGCCCTGCTGCAAGGCGACAACGTGGCCCAGTTCAACAGCGTCGTCGAACTCGGCAAGTTGCTCCAGCAAGCTCGCTTCCAGGTGCGCGGCTACACCTACAGCGGCAAGGCCGATGCCCAGCAACCCGCGCTGGATGCCATCGACAATGCCCTGAACTACCTCAAGACCCTGCCCGACCAATTGCCTGAACATCACGCCGCCAACCTGCAACAGGCCAGCGATGCGCTGATCGGCTACCGCGCGGCCGTCAGCCAGTATCGTGACTCCCAGGTCGCCACCGCCACCGCCCTCAAGGCCATGCTCGAACACGGCACCCTGCTGCTGGACCTGAGCAAAAAGCTCACCACTTCCCAGACCGAAGCACGGGATACGGACGCCGCCGACGCCAAGAACACCCTGCTGCTGGTCACCGTGCTGGCCTTGGTGTTCGGCCTGCTGGCGGCGTGGGTGATCACGCGGCAGATCATCATCCCGCTGAACCAGACCCTCAAGGTCGCCGAGCGCATCGCTGCCGGCGACCTGAGCCACGACCTCGACTCCCAGCGGCGCGATGAGCTGGGCCAGCTGCAACGCGCAATCCAGCGCATGACCAGCGGCCTGCGCGAGCTGATTGGCGGCATCAGCGATGGCGTGACCCAAATCGCCAGCGCCGCCGAAGAGCTGTCCGCGGTCACCGAACAGACCAGCGCCGGGGTCAACAACCAGAAAGTCGAGACCGACCAGGTGGCCACCGCGATGAACGAAATGGCCGCCACCGTCCAGGAAGTCGCCCGCAACGCCGAAGAGGCCTCCGAAGCCGCGGTTGCCGCCGACCAGCAAGCCCGCGAGGGTGACAAGGTGGTCGGTGAGGCCATCGCCCAGATCGAGCGCCTGGCCACCGAGGTGGGCAACTCCACCGAGGCCATGGGCCACCTCAAGCGCGAAAGCGACAAGATCGGCAGCGTGCTGGACGTGATCAAGTCCGTCGCCCAGCAAACCAACCTGCTGGCCCTGAACGCCGCTATCGAAGCTGCCCGTGCCGGTGAAGCCGGGCGCGGCTTTGCCGTGGTCGCCGACGAGGTGCGCAGCCTGGCCCAGCGCACACAGAAGTCCACCGAAGAGATCGAAGAGCTGATTGCCGGCCTGCAAAGCGGCACCCAGCAGGTCGCCACCATCATGGACAACAGCCGGGCGCTGACCGACAGCAGCGTCGAGCTGACCCGTCGTGCTGGCGGTTCGCTGGCCAACATCACCCGCACCGTCTCGGCGATCCAGGCGATGAACCAGCAAATCGCCGCCGCTGCCGAACAGCAGAGCGCCGTGGCCGAAGAGATCAACCGCAGCGTGCTCAATGTGCGCGACGTGTCGGACCAGACGGCCGCCGCCAGCGAAGAAACCGCCGCCTCCAGCACCGAGCTGGCGCGACTGGGCATCCATTTGCAGACGCTGGTGGGCAAGTTCAAGGTGTGAGGGGATTCAACCGCCTCGGTCGGCTTTAGACCGAGGTGACGCCGAGGCTACAGGACCTGACGCAAAAACGCCTGCGCCCGCGGGTCCTTCGGGGCGTCGAAGAACTCGGCCGGCGCGGCGTCTTCCAGCAACTTGCCGTGATCGAAGAACAGCACCCGGTCGGCCACTTCCCGGGCAAAGCCCATTTCGTGGGTCACGCAGACCATGGTCATGCCTTCCAGCGCCAGGGTCTTCATCACGTCCAGCACTTCGCCGACCATCTCCGGGTCCAGCGCCGAGGTGGGCTCGTCGAACAGCATGACCTTGGGTTCCATGGCCAACGCCCGGGCAATCGCCACGCGCTGTTGCTGGCCGCCCGACAGCCGCGACGGAAACTCATTGGCTTTCTGCGCGATGCCGACCTTCTCCAGCAGCGCCATGGCCTTGGCCTCGCGCTCCTTCTTGCCGCGCTTGCGCACCACCTTCTGCGCCAGGCACAGGTTCTCCAGCACGGTCATGTGCGGGAACAGGTTGAAGTGCTGGAACACCATGCCGACTTCACGGCGGTAAGCGTTGACGTCGGTCTTGGGGTTATCCAGTTGCAGGCCGTCGATGCTCACGGAGCCGGAGTCAAATTCCTCCAGGCCATTGAGGCAGCGCAGGAACGTCGACTTGCCGGAGCCGGACGGACCGATCACCACCAGCACCTCGCCCTTGGCGACCTGGGTGGTGACGTTATCCACCGCGCGCACCACCTGGCCGCGGGTGTCGAAGACTTTTACCAGTTCGCGGACTTCAATCACTTTGCGCGAGCCTCCGCTCAAGCCGGCTGGCCATTTTCGACAGCGGCAGGTTGATCAACAGGTACAACCCGGCCACGCAGAACAGGATTTCGAACGGCGAGAACGAGGTGGTGATGACTTCACGGCCGCTCTTGAGCAGCTCGGTGATGGCGATGACCGATACCAGCGAGGTGTCTTTCACCAGGCTGATGAACTGGCCCGCCAACGGCGGCAGTACGCGCTTGAATGCCTGCGGCAGGACCACGTGGCGCATCGACTGACTGGCATTGAGGCCCAGGGAGCGGGCCGCTTCGCTTTGCCCGCGGGCAATCGACTGCACGCCGGAACGAATGATCTCGGCCACATAGGCGCCGGTGAACAGCGACAACGCGGCGATCCCGGCAAACTCGCGGGACAGATTGAGCACGGTGCCGATGAAGAAATAGAAGATGAAAATCTGTACCAGCAGCGGCGTTCCGCGCACCAGCTCGATGTAGATCCCCGACAGGTCGCGCAAGGTCGGGTTGCTCGACAGCCGGCACAGGCCGGTCGCCAGCCCGATCAGCAACCCCAACACCCCCGACACCACCGACAGCCACAACGTCGTCCACAGGCCCCACAACAGCGGCCCTGCCGCCCAATGCCGGGTCACGCCGACCACATCGCCTTCGGCCACGTCGTCGCCGCGCGCCACTTGCAGGCTATTGGCGTCGACGTTCAGCACCTGCTCTTTGCCGGCGTCGTTGCGCAGGGTCACTTCGGCCTTGTCGCCTTTGCGCACCAATTCCGTGACCGTGGACAGGTCAGCGGCACGCTGGGTGTCTTCGGCGTGATAGACGAAGTACTGCGGCACACGGTTCCAGCGCCACTCGTAGGACATCAGCGAGGTGGCGTAGTACAACGCGCCCGCCACGCCGATCAACACCAGCACGGTCAGCACGTGCCAGGGCCATTGGGCTTTTTTCTGTTTCATTGGACATTCCGGGGTGTGTATTGCCTGGGAGGCCCTCTTCCCGGGCAAGCTCCCTCCCACAATGGACCGCATTATCAGTCAGTGGGAGCGAGCCTGCTCGCGAATGAGGGCAACTCGGTCTATCTGACCGAGTGTTACTCCATATCCTTCAACCAAGCGGTGTCTTTGAACCACTTGTCATGGATGCGATCGTAGGTGCCGTCTTTGTGGATCTGGTTCAGGAAGTTGTTGATGAAGTTGATGCTGTCGTAGTCGCCCTTCTTCAGGCCGAAGGCCAGCGGCTCGTAGGTGAACGGCTCGTCGAGGAACACCAGCTTGCCGTTGCCGACCTTGTTCACCGCCACCACGTTGTACGGCGCGTCATAGATGAAGGCATCGGCCTTGCCGTTCACCACGTCGAGCACCGCTTCCTGCTCGTTGTCGTAGCCGTGGTACTTGGCCTTGGCGATCAGCTTCTTGGCAACCATCTCACCGGTGGTGCCCAGCTTGGACGTGATGCGGTAGTCAGCGGTGTTCAGGTCTTTGTAGGACTTGATGGTGCCTTCCAGCTCCTTGCGGATCAGCAAGGTCTGGCCGACCACGATGAAGGGTTCGCTGAAGTTCAGGCGCAGGTTGCGTTCCTGGGTCAGGGTCATGCCGCTGCCGATCATGTCGAACTTGTCGGTCAGCAGGGCCGGGATGATCCCGTCGTAGCCGGTGGACACCAACTCCAGCTTGACGCCCATGGCCTTGCTCATGGCTTTGAGCAGGTCGACTTCGAAGCCGATGATCTCGCCGCGCTTGTTGGTCATTTCGAACGGCATGTAGGTCGGGTCCATGCCGACTTTCAGCGTACCGCGCTTGACTGCGTCATCGATGGCACCGGCGTGCGCCGCGTTGACTGCAACCAATGCCGTGACGCCGACCAGCAGCATCGAGAGATACTTCTTCATCATCAAAGTCCCCAACTTTTTTTGTAGTAAGCAAGCCAAGGACTTGCGCGAAAAAACCAACGGCGACGGACAAGCGTGCCCGGGCGCGCCAGAGAAGGGTGCGATGCTAACGCACTCGGCCGTTTGCACAAGGGGGCGAGTAGGAATTGTTACCCGTTATTGCTCGACGCACCGTGCGGGAATAATCCGTCGCCCAACAAAAAGCCCCGCTACTTTTCAGTAGCGGGGCTTTTTGTTGGGCCGGTCAGGCCTGGGCCATGGCCGGCTTGAGCGGCAGCAGCGGCGCATGGGGATCGGCTTTCACCGATTGACGCCAAGCGTCTAGCCATGGGGCACTGCTTTCGCTCCAGACCTGCTCGTGCAGGCGGGCCAGGGCCACTGGATCGCTGAGCAGTTGCAGACGCGCGTGGTTGTCCAGCCCTGCCGGGCCAACGTCCAGCGCATGACGCACACGCTCGGCACGCAGCGCTTCGATCGGCTCGGCATGATTGTGTCGCGATGTTGCCAATGCACACGCCAGGGCGTTCTGCTGCGGGTCGACCACTGCCCGGATGAAGCCGTCGTTCAGTGCATGCCAACGGTTTTCATGGGTGTACTGGTCGGTGGCCAGCAAGGCCTGCGGCGGGTTGTACTCCTCGGGGATCAGGAACAGGCTCTCGTCGCGGGACTTGAGGCCCAGCTTCACCCGGCTGGAGATCACCGACACCGGGATCGACAACATCAGCGAACCGACGATCGGCACCAGCCACCACAAGAAGCTCGGGTTCAGCCAGATCACCAGCAGGGCCCAGAAGAAGCCCAGCAAGGTCTGTGGACCGTGGCGCTTGAGCGCTTCGCTCCAAGGCGTCGAGTCATCGTCACGCTGCGGCGAGTTCCAGGTCGCGGCCCAGCCCAGGAACGCGGCGAGCACGAAACGGGTATGGAAGATCATCCGCACCGGCGCCAGCAGCATGGAGAACAGCATCTCCAACAGCATCGACAAGGTCACCTTGAACTTGCCGCCGAACTCTTTGGCGCCCTTGGCCCAGATCAGGATGATGCTCAGCAACTTGGGCAGGAACAGCAGCACGATGGTGGTGGAGAACAGCGCGATGGCCTTGTCCGGGTGCCATTGTGGCCACAGCGGATAGAGCTGGCGCGGTTCCAGGAAGTACTGCGGCTCCATCAGCGTGTTGACCGCCAGCAAGGCCGTCGACAGCACCAGGAAGAAGAACCACAACGGCGCCGACAGGTAGGACATCACCCCCGTCAGGAACACCGCGCGGTGCACCGGGTGCATGCCCTTGACCAGGAACAGGCGGAAGTTCATCAGGTTACCGTGGCACCAGCGACGGTCACGCTTGAGTTCGTCGAGCAAGTTCGGCGGCAGCTCTTCATAGCTGCCCGGCAAGTCGTAGGCAATCCACACGCCCCAGCCGGCACGGCGCATCAGCGCGGCTTCGACGAAGTCGTGGGACAGGATCGCCCCGGAGAACGCGCCTTTACCGGGTAACGGCGCCAGGGCGCAGTGGTCGATAAACGGCTTCATGCGGATGATCGCGTTGTGGCCCCAGTAGTGGGACTCACCCAACTGCCAGAAGTGCAGGCCGGCGGTGAACAGCGGACCGTACACCCGGGTGGCGAACTGCTGCATGCGCGCATACAGGGTGTCCATGCCCGAGGCACGTGGCGCGGTCTGGATGATCCCGGCGTCCGGCGTGGCTTCCATCAAGCGCACCAGGCTGGTCAAGCACTCGCCGCTCATGACCGAGTCGGCGTCGAGCACCACCATGTACTTGTAGTCACCGCCCCAACGACGGCAGAAGTCGTCCAGGTTACCGCTTTTACGCTTCACGCGGCGGCGGCGGCGACGGTAGAAGATCTTGCCGAAGCCCTTGGCTTCGCGGCAGACGTCCAGCCAGGCCTGTTGCTCGGCGACACAGATATCGGAGTCGTTACTGTCGCTAAGGACAAAGAAGTCGAAACGGTCCAGGTCACCGGTGGCGGCCACCGACTCGAACGTGGCGCGCAAACCGGCGAACACCCGTGGCACGTCTTCGTTGCAGATCGGCATCACCAGCGCGGTGCGAGCCTCCTTGGCAATCGGCTCGTTGCCGGCGCTTTTGCCGGAGATGCGGTACTTGTCGTGCCCGGTGAGCAACTCAAGAAAGCCCATCAGCGCGGTCCAGAAACCGGCCGAGACCCAGCAGAACAAAATCCCGAACAGGATCAGGATGCTGGTTTGCAGGGCATAAGGCAGCACCTGGGTGGCGGTTTGCACCAGCGGCTGATGCAGGACTTCGTCCAGGTCGACGAACGACCAGCCCTGGTACGGCATGATGCCTTTCATGTACCAGCCCGCAACGATGGTCTGGCCCAGCATCAGTACCAGCAGGATGTAGCGCCGGATCGAGCCCACCGTGCGCCAGCGCGCCGCCGGCAACACCCGTTCATCCTTCGGCGGTTTCGGTGGATTGGTGCGGCCGGTCAGCCGGCGCCAGCCACGCACCAGGATATTGGTGCGCCAGGGTTCCGGCACGACCTTGGTCCGACGAATCGGCGGGGTGGCCTTCAGGCACACCCGGCCACTGGCATCCAGCACCAGCATCTCGGCCTCTTCCAGCTCCTCGGCTGAGTTCAAGGTCAGCCGGCGCCCGACCGATGCCTGTGCGGCGTCGCTCGGGTCATCGAAGGTCTTGGACGACAGACGTTGATGCAGTTCGCTGAAGGACGTGCAGCCCGCCAGCTCGGCGCGCTGCTCATCGGTCATCGGCATGTGCGCCAGATACTCGCGCAGAGTCTCTGGCTGTACGTGGGAATTACTCATCGGCGGGCAACTGGTAGCTCCAGGTCTCGGTCAGGACTTCTTCAGTCGGGGCCGATTCCGGTGTGGCTGGGGCCGCGTCGGCAGCGACTGACTGCTTGGCGTCTTTGTTGCCCTGGTCCTTGGCATCCTTGAGCGGCTTGTCTTGAGCGGTGTTCGCTTCAGCCTGCTGGGCTTCCTTGTCTTTCTTTTCCTGTTGCTTGGCGGCGACCTTGTCGGCCTTGGCAACGGACGAGTTGGACGTCGGCAGCGTCTTGGCCAGGTCGGCCTTGACGATGTCCTTGACCAGGGCGGCACGCATCTCGGTGGACTTGCCCGGGTCCTTGATCTTCATCCGCAGGGTCAAGCGCCAGCCTTTGGTGACGGGGTTGTAGCGCACGCTGTTCTCGACCAGCTCGGCGTTGTCGCCCACGCTGACCTGGCTGCGCACGTCGGTGTTCTCTGGCAGGGCCGCCAGGGACGGGCCTTCGAAGTCCACCAGGTAAGCCACACTGCCGTCTGGTTGACGGATCAGGTTGGACTGTTTCACATCGCCGGTGGAACGCAGGGTTTGCTGCACCCAGGCGCTGTCCGGCGCATGCAGGGAGGCTTCGTCGATGGTCCAGTGCAGGCGGTAGGCGAAGTCCAGCGGCTGGCCTGGCTCAGGCAGCTTTTCCGGGCTCCAGAACGCGACGATGTTGTCGTTGGTCTCGTCGGCGGTCGGGATCTCGACCAGGTCGACGGTGCCCTTGCCCCAGTCGCCACGCGGCTCGATCCAGGCGCTTGGACGCTTGTCATAGCGGTCGTCGAGGTCTTCGTAGTGGCTGAAGTCGCGACCCCGTTGCAACAGGCCGAACCCACGCGGGTTCTCGACGCTGAAGTTGCTCACCGCCAGGTGTTTAGGGTTGTTCAGCGGACGCCAGATCCACTCGCCATTGCCGGCATGGATCGACAGGCCACTGGAGTCGTGCAGCTCGCGACGGTAGTTGAGCACTTTCGACGGCTGGTTGGCGCCGAACAGGAACATGCTGGTCAGTGGGGCGATGCCCAGCTTGCTGACCTTCTCACGCAGGAACACCTGGGCCTTGACGTCGACGATGGTGTCGCTGCCCGGGCGCAGGATCAACCGGTAGGCACCGGTCGCGCGCGGCGAGTCCAGCAGGGCGAAGATCACCAGGTGCTTGTCGGTCGGCTTCGGCTCTTCGATCCAGAACTCGGTGAAGCGCGGGAACTCTTCACCGGACGGCAGCGCGGTGTCGATGGCCAGGCCACGGGCGGACAAGCCATAGGTGTGACCCTTGCCGACGACGCGGAAGTAGCTGGCGCCGAGCATGGTCATGATCTCGTCCTGCTTGTCCGCCTTGTTGATCGGGTACAAGACACGGAAACCGGCATAACCCAGTTGCTCGGTGGATTTCGGGTCGACCTTCATGTCACCGAAATCGAAACGACTTGGGTCGTATTTGATCTCTTCGACGGTGTTCGCCGTGATTTCGTTGATTTTCACCGGCGTATCGAAGTGCATGCCCTGGTGATAGAACGACAGCTTGAAGGGGGTCTTCTTCTCCGCCCACTCAGCTTTTTCGCTCAGGAAGCGAATTTTTTGATAGTCCGCGAATTTCATCTCACGGAATTCGTTCGGCAGATTGCTGCGCGGGGCCTGGTACTTTTGCCCGGCCAACTCTTTGGCCTTGGCCGCCACATCATCCAGATTGAATGCCCAAAGCTGGCCGGCGCTGAACAGGCACAGCAGTGCAGAGCCTGTCACCAGTGCGCTTCGTAACCGTTTGGCAAACAAATTTGGTGTATTACAGGGACTAACAATCACGAGCAACCCTCGCCGAAAACAAATCAAAAAACCAACGGCTAGACCAGGTGGTGCAAACCACTCATGCCAGGTTGGCGAGCATTGTTCCGACTCCGATGGGGCTAAATGATTCCCCAAGCGGTTACGGACAAGTCTCTACCTAAGTCAAAAATGGGCCAACGAACGCTGATCCCCGCAGCGCGGGATTATCTAGTAGGCCGCGTGACAACGCATCAGGGGTAACAAAGTATTTATCGTGAAACACCCCTGTTTTAGGCCGAAACACCTGTGAAAAGATGTTTCAAACGCTTTCAGGTCTGTAACAGGAAGGTCACCGGGCCATCATTGACCAAATGCACCTGCATGTCCGCGCCAAATCTGCCTGATGCCACAGTGCCATGCAACTGTTGCGCTTTGACTAATAAATAGTCAAAAAGCTGTTCTGCCAGTGCCGGTGGGGCAGCGGTAGTGAAGCTCGGGCGCAAGCCATTTTTAGTGTCGGCGGCCAAGGTGAACTGCGAGACCAGCAGCAAACCACCGCCCACATCGGCCAAGGACAGGTTCATCTTGCCCTCGGCGTCACTGAACACCCGATAGTTAAGCAGCTTCTGCACAAGTTTGTCGGCGTTTGCCTGGGTATCGCCCGGTTCCACCGCCACCAGCACCAGCAACCCCTGGTCAACTGCGCCAACGATCTGCCCCGCCACTTCGACCCGCGCGCCGCGCACGCGCTGCAGCAGGCCCTTCATGCTTCTTCGGGCGGCAGGTCGAGCAGGCGCCGGGCCATCTGATCGGCGGCGCGCACCAGCGCGTCGGTGATCCCCGGTTCAGAGGCGGCATGGCCCGCGTCGCGAATCACTTGCAGCTCGCTGTTGGGCCAGTTCTGGTGCAGTTCCCAGGCGTTGTCCAGTGGACAGATCACGTCGTAGCGGCCATGGACGATGACGCCCGGCAGGTGGGCAATCTTGCCCATGTCACGAATCAACTGGTTGGGCTCAAGGAATGCGTTGTTGGTGAAGTAATGGCACTCGATCCGGGCAATCGACAGTGCGCGCTGCGGCTCGGAGAAGCGATCGACCACCAGCGGGTTCGGGCGCAGGGTGGCCGTGCGGCCTTCCCACAGCGACCAGGCCTTGGCCACGTGCATCTGGGCGATCTGGTCGTTGCCGATCAAGCGCTTGTGGAACGCGTTGAGCAAGTCGTCGCGCTCCTCCAGCGGGATGGGGGCGATGTAGTCCTGCCAGTAGTCGGGGAACAGGCGACTGGCGCCGGCCTGGTAGAACCACTCGATTTCCTGCGGCCGGCACAGAAAGATCCCGCGCAGAATCAGGCCGTGTACACGCTCAGGATGGGTTTGCGCATAGGCCAGCGCCAGGGTCGAGCCCCAGGAACCGCCGAACAGCACCCATTTGTCGATGCCCAGGTGCTGGCGAATACGCTCAAGGTCGGCCACCAGGTCCCAGGTGGTGTTGTTCTCCAGGCTCGCGTGCGGCGTCGAGCGACCGCAGCCGCGCTGGTCGAAGGTGACAATGCGATACAGGCTCGGATCGAAGTAGCGCCGGCTCTGCGCATCGCAACCCGCCCCGGGGCCACCGTGAATGAACACCACCGGCAAACCGTGCGGTGAACCGCTTTCATCGACATACAGGGTGTGGGTCTCATCGACGGCCAGATCATGCCGGGCGTAGGGTTTGATCTGCGGGTACAAAGTCTGCATTGCGCGCTCCGTAAGGGGTCGAGGTCATCCCTGGGGGGACTTCTTTTATTCTGCCGTTGGGCATCATAAACCCGAATGCCGCAATGAGCATGTCCTTGGAGAAAATGGGGGTTTTACAACCGATTCCGGCGGGAAGTCCCTGTGGGAGCGAGCCTGCTCGCGAAGAGGACGGGACAGTCAACATCATCGTGACTGAGCCAATGTCTTCGCGAGCAGGCTCGCTCCCACGAGGGTTATGCGCTGTAGTGCTTGGCTCCCCAGGCCAACATCCCTTGCAGCAATTCCCGCAGCACCACCTGGGTGGGCTCGGCCAGGTCGGGGCGATAGCGGAACGGCTCGAACTCTTCCATGTAGTTGCACTGTGCCAACTCCAGTTGCACCCCATGGATGTTCTGGCCCGGGTTGCCGTAGTGGCGCGTGATATGGCCACCCTTGAAGCGACCGTTGAGCACATGGCGGTAGTCGCTGTGCCGGGCGCAGACCGCTGTCAACTCGGCGGCCAACTGCCCATCACAACTGGCGCCGTTGAACGTGCCCAGGTTGAAGTCCGGCAGTTTGCCGTCGAACAGGTGTGGGATCAGCGAGCGGATCGAGTGGGCATCGAACAGCAAGGCATAGCCGAACTCGGCCTTGAGCCGTGCCAGTTCCTGCTGCAAGGTCGCGTGGTACGGCGCCCAGATGTGTTCCAGGTAGGTGGCCCGCTCCGCCGGCGTCGGCTCCAGGCCTTCGCGGAACAACGGCACGCCGTCGAACAACGTCGCCGGGTACAGGCCGGTGGTCGCACCGGCGTACAGCGGTTTGTCGTCGGACGGACGGTTGAGGTCAATCACGAACCGTGAGTATTGCGCCGCCAGGGTGCTGGCTCCCAGTTCCTCGGCAAAGGCGTAGAGCCTTGGAATGTGCCAGTCGGTGTCCGGCAGGCTTTGGGCCTCGGGGATCAGCCCGGCCTGCACCGCCGGCGTCAGGCGCACGCCGGCGTGGGGCATGCTGATCAGCAGCGGCACACGGCCTTGTTTGAAGGTCAGGACGTTATCCACAGCGGTTCTCCTACAGTTCGACGTCAACGCCGTGACGCACGACGCGTTTTTCCAGGTCCCCGCCCAACCAGTAAGCCAGGTCGGCCGGACGATCGATGTGCCACGCGACGAAGTCGGCCACCTTGCCGGCCTCCAGCGAACCGTGGGTCTGTTGCATGCCCAGCGCGGTGGCGGCGTGAATGGTCGCGCCGGCCAGGGCTTCTTCCGGGGTCATGCGGAAACAGGTGCAGGCCATGTTCAGCATCAGGCGCACCGACAACGCCGGCGAGGTGCCGGGGTTGAGGTCGCTGGCGATGGCGATCTTCACTTGGTGCTTGCGCAAGAGGTCCATCGGCGGCAACTGGGTTTCGCGCAGGAAGTAGAACGCCCCCGGCAGCAGCACGGCGACAGTGCCGCTGGCGGCCATGGCAATGGCGTCTTCTTCGGTCATGAACTCCAGGTGATCGGCCGACAGCGCGTGATACTTCGCCGCCAGGCTGGCGCCATGCAGCGACGACAGTTGCTCGGCGTGCAGCTTCACCGGCAGGCCGAGCGCTTGCGCGGCAATGAACACCCGCTCCACTTGCTCAGGCGAAAACGCCAGGTACTCACAGAACGCATCCACCGCATCCACCAGCCCTTCGCTCGCCAACGCCGGCAGCATCCGCGTGCAGATGTGCTCGATGTAGGCGTCGGCGCGGCCGACGTATTCCGGGGGCAAGGCGTGGGCCGCCAGGCAGGTGCTGCGCACGCTGACCGGCAGCTCGGCACCCAGGCGGCGAATGACCCGCAGGATCTTGCGCTCGCTGGCCAGGTCCAGGCCGTAGCCGGATTTCATCTCGACCGTGGTCACGCCATCGCGCAGCAGGCTTTTCAACCGTTTGGCGGCGCTGGCGAACAGCTCGTCCTCGCTGGCGGCGCGGGTGGCGCGCACGGTGCTGGCAATGCCGCCACCGGCTGCCGCGATCTCGGCATAGCTGACGCCTTGCAGGCGCTGCTCGAACTCGCCGCTGCGGTTACCGCCAAACACCGTGTGGGTATGGCAGTCGATCAGGCCCGGGGTGACCCAGGCGCCCTGCAGGTCGTTGACCGCCGGGTACTCGCCGGATGGCAGTGCGTGGCGCGGGCCGATCCACTCGATGTGCGCACCGGACGTCACGATGGCCGCGTCCTCGATGATCGAGTACGCGCCCTGCGCCATGGTTGCGACATGGCAGTGTTGCCAGAGGGTTTTCATCCCTTAGTCTCCACAAATTTCAAATTCGTATCGCGAGCAGGCTCGCTCCCACAGGTTCGGTGTGTTTCCTGTGGGAACGAGCCTGCTCGCGAAAAGGTCCTTACAGGCTCGGCAGCAACGTGGCCAGCACCAGCTCATTCAGGCAGCGCGAGGCCAGCAACTCGCTCGCGGCGTTGATGTCCGGGGCGAAGAAGCGGTCCTTCTCATAGAACGGCACGTCGGCACGCAGGATGGCGCGGGCCTTTTCCAGCTTGGTCGAGGTCTTCAGGCCGTTGCGCAGGTCCAGGCCCTGGCACGCGGCCAGCCACTCGACCGCCAGCACGCCACGGGTGTTCTCGGCCATTTCCCACAGACGCTTGCCCGCCGCCGGGGCCATCGACACATGGTCTTCCTGGTTGGCAGAGGTGGGCAGGCTGTCCACCGAATGCGGATGGGCCAGGGCCTTGTTCTCGCTGGCCAGGGCCGCCGCCGTCACCTGGGCGATCATGAAGCCGGAGTTGACGCCGCCGTTGGCCACCAGGAACGGCGGCAGTTGCGACATGTGCTTGTCCATCATCAACGAGATGCGGCGCTCACTCAGGGAACCGATTTCCGCGATGGCCAGGGCCATGTTGTCGGCGGCCATGGCCACCGGCTCGGCGTGGAAGTTGCCGCCGGAGATCACGTCGCCTTCAGCGGCGAACACCAATGGGTTGTCGGACACCGCGTTGGCTTCGACGACCAGCACCTCGGCGGCCTGGCGGAGCTGGGTCAGGCAGGCGCCCATGACTTGCGGCTGGCAGCGCAGGGAGTACGGGTCCTGGACCTTGTCGCAATTCTGGTGC
Source organism: Pseudomonas sp. ok272 (assembly GCF_900109995.1). Taxonomy (GTDB): domain Bacteria; phylum Pseudomonadota; class Gammaproteobacteria; order Pseudomonadales; family Pseudomonadaceae; genus Aquipseudomonas. Next base: position 73,186 of record NZ_FOCB01000014.1, read on the forward strand.
GAAGCGCTGACTTCACTGCGTTCGCCCAGCAGGTCGCGGTAAGCCGCCGCGGCGTCGATCTGGCCTTTCTGGCCACGGGCGGCGTGGATCCGCGCATCGAACGGCGAGCGCGAGCCCAGGACCGCTTCGACGGTCAGGGCGCCCAGGGCCAGGGCGCCGGCGAACAGGTCCTCCCCTTCGAACAGGCCACGCAGGGCGTAGGCGGTGGACACCTGGGTGCCGTTGAGCAGCGCCAGGCCTTCCTTGGCCGCCAGGGTCAGCGGGGTCAGGCCCGCGACTTTCAGCGCTTCGGTGGCCGGCAGCCATTCGCCCTTGTAGCGGGCCTTGCCTTCGCCCAGCAGCACCAGGGACATGTGGGCCAACGGCGCCAAGTCACCCGAAGCGCCCACCGAGCCCTTCAGCGGAATGTGCGGATAAACCTCGGCGTTGATCAGGGCGATCAGCGCGTCGATCACCAGGCGCCGAATCCCGGAGAACCCCCGGCTCAGACTGTTGACCTTGAGCACCATGACCAGGCGCACCAGGGCGTCGCTGATCGGCTCACCGACACCGGCGGCATGGGACAGCACCAGCGAGCGCTGGAGGTTTTCCAGGTCTTCGCTGGCGATGCGCGTCGAGGCCAGCAGGCCAAAACCCGTGTTGATACCGTAGGCGGTGCGGTTCTCGGCGAGGATCTGCTCCACACAAGCCACGCTGGCTTCGATCGGCGCCGTGGCGCTGGCGTCCAGGGTGACGCGCACGGGCTGTTGGTACACGGCACGCAGTTGGGCAAGGCTCAGTTGGCCTGGAATAAGGTTCAGCACAGTCATGTCATGCTCCTTTTGAGAGTTTTTTATTCACTGTCCAGACGCTCCGGAAATACCCGTTGTCCGTCGCTGCCCGCAGGGTATGCGGATGGCGCCTTGGCACGCTGGCTTGGGTCGATATCAGTCGATGTTCGGCAGTGCTCGGTGCAGCAAAATCGGATCCTTGAGAATCGAAGCCGCACGGGCGATTTCCGGGGCCAGCCAGCGGTCCTGGTCGTAGACGGCCACGCGCTCGCGCAGCAGGCGCCAGGCGGTATCGGTGCCGACGCCAAAGCGCTGGTCTTTCAAAAAGTCAAAGGCCTGGGCCGCCAGCAGGTACTCGATGGCGAGGATCTGCGTGCAGTTCTCCAACACCTGGGAAAGCTTCAGCGCCGCGTTGGTGCCCATGCTCAGGTGATCTTCCTGCAGACCCGAGGTGACGTAGTTGTCGAGCACCGCCGGCTGCGCCAACTGGCGGTTCTGCGCGCACAGCGAGGCGGCGACGTATTGCACGATCATCAGGCCGGAGTTGACCCCCGGGTTGGCCACCAAAAACGCCGGCAGACCGCTGACGTGAGGGTTGATCAAGCGGTCGAGGCGACGCTCGGCAATCGAACCGATCTCCGCCATGGCAATCGCCAGCAGATCAGCCGCCAGGGCCACCGACTGACCATGGGGGTTGGCCTGGGATACCACCCGGAAATTATCCGGAGTGCCCAGCAGCATCGGGTTGTCGGTGACCGAGTTCAGCTCGGTCTCGATCTGCCGGCGCGCGTGCGCCAGTTGGTCGCGGGCGGCGCCGTGGACCTGGGGGATCGAACGAATGCTCAGTGCGTCCTGGGTACGAATGCCCAGGCTGGTGGCGATCACTTCGCTGCCATCGAGCAAGGCGCGCAGGTTGCGACCGACCTGCTGCATACCGGGATGGGGCTTGAGGGCGATGATCTCGGCGTCGAACGCGGCGATCTGCCCGCGCTGGGCTTCGAAGCTCATGGCGCTGATCACGTCGGCCCATTGCAGCAGGTGGCTGGCATCGGCCAGGGCCAGGCAGCTCAGGCCGCTCATGCACGGCGTGCCGTTGACCAGGCACAAACCGTCCTTGGCCCCCAGTACCACAGGCTCAAGGCCCTCTTCGGCCAGGGCCTGCTGGGCCGGGACAATCTGCCCACGGTAGCTGACATTGCCGACGCCCAGCAGCGCGATGCCGATGTGCGCCATGTGCGTCAGGTAGCCCACCGAGCCCTGGGACGGCACGTGTGGAGTGATGCCCCGGTTGAGCAGTGCCAACAGCGCCTCGACCACTTGCCGGTGCACGCCGGACTTGCCCTGGCTGTAATTGGTGATCGCCGCGACCATGATCGCCCGGGTCTGTTCGTCCGCCAGCGGTGCGCCAACGCCACAGGCGTGGCTGAGTAAGGTGTTGCGCGACAGTTGGCTCAGTTGCTCGCCTTGCAGCGAGACGTTGCACAACGCCCCCAGCCCGGTGTTCACCCCATAAGCACGCTCGCCGCTGACAACGATGCGCTGGACGATGGCCTGGGCATTTTCAATCCGCGCCCAAGTGCTGGCGGACAGCTCAAGCGGTGCGCCGCCACGGGCCACGGCGACTACGTCCTGCCAACGCACCGGGGCGTCGGCGATGATGATTTTTTCTGCCTGGGACATCGTTAACCTCATCCTTACAACACAAAATATGGGTGCAACTGCACTTCACGGACGCCTTCGCGAGCAGGCTCGCTCCCACAGGGGGAATCGGCGTTTGCACACACCTTGTGGGAGCGAGCCTGCTCACGAAGAGGCTGCCCTGCCGCCACAAGGCCCGGATCAGACCACCACCGCCCGCCGCTGTACAAACCGGTCGACGTACTCATCGGCTGGCGAGTGCAGGATATCCTTGGGCGTGCCGACCTGGATCAACCGGCCATCCTTGAGAATCGCGATGCGATTGCCAATGCGCACGGCTTCGTCCAGGTCGTGGGTAATGAACACGATGGTCTTGTGCAGCGTCTTTTGCAGCTCCAGCAACTGGTCCTGCATTTCGGCGCGGATCAGCGGGTCGAGGGCACTGAACGCTTCGTCCATCAGGATGATGTCGGTGTCCGCCGCCAACGCCCGGGCCAGGCCGACGCGCTGGCGCATACCGCCGGAGAGCTGATGCGGGTACTTGTTCTCGTAGCCCTTCAGGCCCACGGTGTTGATCCAGTGCATGGCACGCTCGCTGCACACCTGCTTGGTCTCGCCGCGCACTTTCAGGCCGTAGGCGACGTTGTCCAGCACACTCTTGTGGGGCAACAGGCCAAAGCTCTGGAACACCATGCTGATTTTGTGCCGGCGGAATTCACGCAGCGCCTGCATGTCGTACTGCAGGATGTCCACGCCGTCCACCAGGATCGCACCGCTGGTGGGGTCGATCAGGCGGTTGAAGTGGCGCACCAGAGTCGACTTGCCGGAGCCCGACAAGCCCATGATCACGAAGATCTCGCCGGTGCCGATGGACAGGGACAGGTCATTGACCCCGACCACGCAACCGGTCTCGGCCAGCACCTGGTCCTTGCTCTTGCCCTGGCCAATCATGCTCAGCGCCTCGGCCGAACGACTGCCGAAAATCTTGAACACGTTTTTGACTTCGATCTTGGCTGCGTTGCTCATTTGCTCACCTCATGCCGTGGACGACCGTAGGCCTGGGTAATGCGGTCAATGACCACTGCGAGAATCACAATCGCCAGGCCGGCTTCCAGTCCGCGCCCGACGTTGAGGGTCTGGATGCCGACCAACACGTCTTCGCCCAAGCCACGGGCACCGATCATCGAGGCGATCACCACCATCGACAGGGCCATCATGGTGGTCTGGTTGATCCCGGCCATGATGCTCGGCAGGGCCAGCGGCAGTTGCACGCCAAACAGTTGCTGCCAGCGGTTGGCACCGAAGGCGTTGATCGCTTCCATCACTTCGCCGTCGACCTGGCGAATCCCCAGGTCAGTCAGGCGGATCAGCGGCGGCGCGGCATAGATCACGGTGGCGAAGATGGCCGGCACCTTGCCCAGGCCGAACAGCATCAGCACCGGGATCAGGTACACGAAGCTGGGCATGGTTTGCATGATGTCCAGCAACGGCATCAACACCGAACGCAGGCGATTGCTGCGGGCCGAGAGGATGCCCAGCGGAATGCCGATCAGCACCGCGATCAAGGTGGCGACCATCATCAATGCCAGGGTTTGCATCAGCTTGTCCCACAGGCCGACCGCGCCCACCAGGAACAGCAAGCCGACAATCACCGCCGTGGTCACCACTTTGCGGGTCGCGTGCCAGGCAATGCCGGCGACGATGGCCAGCATCAGCCACCAGGGTGCCGCGCGCAGCAGGCCTTCGAGGTTGACGATGGCCCACAGCAGGGTGTCGGAGATCTGGCGGAACACATCGCCGTAATTGGTGACCAGCGAATCAACCCAACCGTTGACCCAATCGGCGATGGAAAAGGTAAAGCTTTCGGGAAACATAAGAGACTCTCAATCAAGTGGGTGTGGTGAACGTCCCGGCCAGCCCCTCGGTTAGCCGGGAGGTGTCGACCTACAGTGCCGCGTTGATTTTCTTGGCCGCGTCTTCACTGACCCACGCTTGCCAGACTTCAGGATGTTCCTTGAGGAAGATCTTCGCCAGCTTGGGCGAGGCGATCCGCTCGTTGGTCATGCGCGCCAGGTTCTGGTTCAACAGATCGATAGGCAGGTTGACCTTCTCCAGCACGGCCACCAGTTCCGGCGCTTCGTCGTGGAAGGTCTTGGACAGGCCGACCTTGATCACCACGCTTCTGTCCACGCCGGGTTTTTCATCCAGCTTCACCAGGTCGACATGGCCCAGCAACGGGGTCGGCGACCAGTAGTAGAACAGGATCGGCTCGCCACGCTTGTAGCTCGACAACACCGCCGCATCCAGGGCCGGACCGGTGCCCGGGCGGAAGTTGGTGTAGCTGCTTTCCAGGCCATAGCTCTTGAGCATTTCACTGTTCTCCAGCTCACAGGTCCAGCCAGCCGGGCAGTTGTAGAAGCGTCCCTTGCCCGGCTCTTCCTGATCCTTGAACACCGCCGAGTACTTGGCCAGGTCGGCGATATTTTTCAGGTCCGGCGCCTTGGGTTCGAGCTTGCGCTTGGCGTCGCCTTCGATCACATAGCGAGGCACGTACCAGCCTTCGACGGCACCCACGATCGGAGCGCCAATACCCACAACTTTGCCGGCCTTCTCGGCCTTGTTCCAGACCTCGCTGCGGCCCACCCACTCTTCGGCGAACACTTGAATGTCGTTGCTGCTCAGGGCGTTCTCCATGGTGATGGAGTTGCCGGGCAGGCTGTCGGTCTTGCAGTCGTAGCCTTTCTCCAACACGACTTGCAGCACGTCGGTCAGCAGCATGGCGCTTTCCCAGTTCAGGCCGGCGAATTTCACCGGTTTGCCCGACTCACACCAACCGGCGGCCTGGGAGGCCCCCGCGCTGGCCAGCAGGCCCAGGGAAAGCAATGTGGTCAGCAGGGTCTTGTTCGATTTCATTGTTGTGACGCTCCTAATCATGAGTTGGCTTACGGCAGTCAAGAGGCATCCGGCCCTGTCCACATCCAATCAGGCCTGCGCCTCAGCGCGACCCACCTTCAGCTTTTGTTCGGTGATCGCGTCCTGCTCGACCGGCAGGATCAAACGATCAGGCACTGCGCCGTGCCAGCGTTTCGCACACAGGTAATACAGGGCTGCGGGAAGCACCAGACCGATGATCCAGGAAATATCCACATCACCCAGGGCCGCCACCAGCGGACCGGTGTAGAACTTGGTGGAGATGAACGGCAGTTGCACCAGCACACCAAACACATAGACGCTGATACCCAGAAGGTTCCAACGACCGTAGCGACCATTCGGATCGGCCAGCGCCGGTACGTCATAGCGCTCGCGAGTGATGCAGTAGTAGTCCACCAGATTGATCGCGCTCCAAGGTGTAAAGAACGCCAGCAGGAACAGGATGAAGGACTTGAACACACCGAGGAACGAGTGCTGACCGAGCAACGCCATCAGGGTCGCAGCCCCCACAATGACCAGCACGAACACCAGACGCTGCAAGCGCGTGACCTTCAGGTCGCCACGAAAACCGCTGAAGATGGTCGCAATGCACATGAAGCTGCCGTAGGAGTTCAGCGTGGAGATGGTGACCTTGCCGAATGCGATGCTGAAGTACAGCAGCGCAGCGGTGGCACCGGTACCACCCAGACCAACGATGTAGGCCACTTCATGGCCGGCGTATTGGCCGTTGGCCGAAGCGGCAGCGAACACCCCGAGGACCATCGCCACCTGCGCCCCAATGACCGAACCTGCGCCGACGGCAAAAAAAGTTTTCACCGAGGAAATCTTGCTCGGCAGGTAGCGAGAATAGTCAGCCACATAAGGGCCGAAGGCGATCTGCCAGGACGCTGCGAGCGACACCGCGAGCAAGAAGCTGCTCCAGCTGAAGTGGCGGATTTGCAACAGCGCGCCAACGTCAACCTGGCTCATCAGACGGCTGAACAGATAAACAAAGGCAATCACGCCAATGACACTGGCAACACGGCCGATCCAATGGATCACCCGATAACCGAGCACCGTGACCAGCACGATGACACTGGCGAAAAGGAGGATACCGACGGTGTCGCTGACGCCAAACAACTGGCCCAGCGCCTGGCCGGATAACACGGTTCCCGTTGCGGTGAAGCCCAGGTACATCAAGCAGACCAGCACAATCGGGATGGCCGCGCCGTACACGCCGAACTGTACCCGGCTGGAAATCATCTGCGGCAGGCCAAGCTTGGGCCCTTGCGCCGCATGCAGCGCCATCACGCCACCGCCCAGTAATTGACCGATCAACAGACCGATCAATGACCAGAACACATCACCGCCAAGCACCACGGCCAAGGCGCCGGTGACAATCGCGGTGATTTGCAGGTTGGCCCCCATCCACAGGGTGAACTGGCTGAACAGACGACCGTGTCTTTCCGCTTCCGGGATGTAGTCGATCGAACGCTTCTCGATCAACGGTTTGTTACTTGCGCGTTCGCTGCTGACAGCCATGGTTCAACCTTTGTGGATTGTTATTTTGGTTGGAGTGTTTCCCTGCAGGAGCGAGGCTTGCCCGCGAAGGCGTCTTGACTGACACACGTTCGCGGGCAAGCCTCGTGCCTACGGGGCAAGCATTACTTGCCGGTAATCATCGGCAAGTTCAGCCCTTGTTCCTTGGCGCAATCAATCGCGATCTGATAGCCGGCGTCGGCGTGGCGCATGACGCCGGTGGCCGGGTCGTTGTGCAGCACGCGGGCGATGCGTTCGGCCGCTTCGTCGGTACCGTCGCAGACAATCACCATCCCCGAGTGCTGGGAGAAGCCCATGCCGACGCCGCCACCGTGGTGCAGCGAGACCCAGGTCGCGCCGCTGGCGGTGTTGAGCAAGGCGTTGAGCAGCGGCCAGTCAGACACGGCGTCGGAACCGTCCTGCATCGATTCGGTTTCGCGGTTCGGGCTCGATACCGAGCCGGAGTCCAGGTGGTCGCGGCCGATCACCACCGGGGCCGACAGCTCGCCGCTGCGCACCATCTCGTTGAACGCCAGGCCGAGCTTGGCGCGCAGGCCCAGGCCAACCCAGCAGATCCGTGCCGGCAAACCCTGGAAGCTGATGCGCTCGCGGGCCATGTCCAGCCAGTTGTGCAGGTGGGCGTCGTCCGGGATCAGTTCCTTGACCTTGGCGTCGGTCTTGTAGATGTCCTGCGGGTCACCCGACAGCGCCGCCCAACGGAACGGGCCGATGCCACGGCAGAACAGGGGACGGATGTAGGCGGGAACGAAACCCGGGAAGTCGAAGGCGTTCTCGACACCTTCTTCCTGGGCCATTTGACGGATGTTGTTGCCGTAGTCGAAGGTCGGAATGCCCATCTTCTGGAAGTCGAGCATCGCCCGGACGTGGACCGCCATCGACTGCTTGGCAGCCTTGATCACGGCCGCCGGCTCGGTCTTGGCGCGTGCGCGGTACTCGTCCCAGGTCCAGCCGGCCGGCAGGTAGCCGTTGAGCGGATCGTGGGCGCTGGTCTGGTCGGTGACCATGTCCGGACGCACGCCGCGCTTGACCAGTTCGGGGAGGATTTCAGCGGCGTTGCCCAGCAGCGCGATGGAGATCGCCTTGCCTTCGCGGGTGTACTTGGCGATACGCGCCAGCGCGTCGTCCAGGTCGGTGGCCTGCTCATCGACGTAGCGGCTGCTCAAGCGGAAATCGATGCTCACCTGCTGGCATTCGATGTTCAGCGAGCAGGCACCGGCCAGCGTCGCGGCCAATGGCTGGGCGCCGCCCATGCCGCCCAGGCCAGCGGTCAGGACCCACTTGCCGGTGAGGTTGGCGTTGTAGTGCTGGCGACCGGCTTCGACGAAGGTTTCGTAGGTGCCCTGGACGATGCCCTGGCTGCCGATGTAGATCCAGCTGCCCGCGGTCATCTGGCCGTACATGGCCAGGCCCTTGGCGTCCAGCTCGTTGAAGTGCTCCCAGCTCGCCCAGTGCGGCACCAGGTTGGAGTTGGCGATCAGCACGCGCGGGGCGTTGGTGTGGGTCTTGAACACGCCGACGGGTTTGCCGGACTGCACCAGCAAGGTCTCGTCATCGTTGAGGTTAGTCAGGCTTTCGACGATCTTGTCGTAGCACTCCCAGTTACGCGCCGCACGCCCGATACCGCCATAGACCACCAGTTCCTTGGGGTTCTCGGCGACTTGCGGGTCGAGGTTGTTCATCAACATGCGCAGCGGCGCTTCGGTCAGCCAGCTCTTGGCGGTCAGCGTATTGCCGCGGGCGGCGCGGATCTCGACATCACGAAATTTTGTAGGCTTTTGCTCGGTCACGAAAAAACTCCTCAGCAATCAATCCAAACCAGCCCAGGCAATGGGCGAATCAGTGGACGATGGTTGAGTCATCGTGACTCATACGCATACGTCTTTACTTGTACATACAAGCATATGCAATCAAGCGGCCAACTCGACGGCTGACGGCTCACGAAATTCGCGGATTGGTCTGAAGCGCCCGTCGTTCAAGGCTTTGCCGAACAGGCTCGGTTGAGCGCTGACGGCGCTCATACCCTCAGCCCGAGTGACGTTCGCCCCACGCTGGGGCGTTCAGTAACACCTCGCGCACCGCTGGGTGCATACAGGAAACAACCTACACACAAGCAAGAATCGTCCTACTCCACCTCTTTCACCCCTCGCCGATGCCTAGGCCACCGACAGTCATTACCCCTCGCGAGGAACCCCCATGAAACAGTGGAAAGTCAGAACCCATCTCCTGCTGATGGCCGCTATGTTGCTGGCCAGCTTGCTCAGCATCGGCGCACTCGGCTCATACGGCATGCACTCGATGGTCCAGGGCCTGAAGCGGGTCTACGTCGACCGGGTCATTCCCATCCAGGACTTGAAGAAAATCTCCGACCTGTATTCGGTCAGCATCGTCGATGCCACGCACAAGGCCCGGGACGGCACCTACACGGGGCCCCAGGCGGCCCAACAAATCGAGCAGGCGCGGGGTGAAATCGAGCGCCTGTGGCGCGGCTTTGTCTCGACCCAGTCGGCGCCCGAGGAAGTCAAACTGATTGCCCGGATCACCCCCCTGATGCAGGCGGCCGACGCGCCCTTGCAGCACTTGCAACAACTGCTGAATCAACGCGACCCCATCACTCCGGCCCTGGAACACTTCGCGTCCCGGCAGCTCTACCCGCTGATCGATCCGCTGTCCGAACTGTTCTTGCAGCTGTCCAACGCCCAGCAAGAAGAAGCGCGGCTGCAGTTCGAACAGAGCTCGGCCTTTTATGAGTTCTACCAGACGCTGAAACTGCTCCTCCTCGGGGCGGCGCTACTGATGGGCAGCACCTACACCCGGATGTACTGCGCCCGCCTGATGCGCCACCTCGGGGCGGAGCCCAGCGAACTGGCCGACCTCAGCGCGCAGATCGCCCAGGGCCATTTGGTCGAGCCCGAGCGCGGCGCCAGGACCGCCACCGGCGTGATGCAATCCGTCGACGCCATGCGCGACAGCCTGCGCGCGATGATCGGCAAGGTCCGCCAGGCCGCGCAACAGATCGAAGCCTCGACCCGGCACCTGGGCACGTCATCGGAACAAGGCCTGGAACAGGCCGCCGCGCAACACGACGCGGCGTCCTCGATTGCCGCCGCAGTGGAACAGATGTCGAGCAACATCACGCACATTGCCGAGAATGCCGCCGCCGCACGGGACACCACGCAAAAGGCCGATCACATCACCCGCCAAGGCATCGCCAGCATGGACCGCTCCATCCAGGAGATGCAGCACATTGCCCACCTGGTGACCCAGACCTCAGACGATATCCATCAACTGGCCATCCACTCGAACGCCATCGGCAGGATCATCGACGTGATCCGCGGCATCGCCGAGCAGACCAATCTGCTGGCCCTCAATGCCGCCATCGAGGCGGCCCGGGCCGGGGAACAGGGGCGTGGATTTGGCGTGGTCGCCGATGAAGTCCGCGAGCTGGCTTCGCGCACCGCCAGTTCCACCGCCGAGATCGTGATACTGGTGAGCGCGATTCAGGGCGGCATGAGCAAAGCCAAGAGTGGCATGAGCGCTGGACGCGAGCGGGTGCTCTGCGGGCAGCAGTTGATCGACAGTGCCGGCGAGTCGATGCATGGGGTGAAGGCGGTGCTGGATGAGTCGCTCAACGCGGTGAGCCAGATATCCAATGCGCTGCAGGAGCAACGCGAGACCAGCGAAAACGTCGCCCGCAACGTGGAGACCGTCGCCAAGCGCGTCGAAGAAAATGTCTCGGTCCAGCAGAACATCGTCGAAACCATCCAGGCGCTCAAGCAGATGTCCAACGAGCTGGATGTCACCGTTCGAGGCTTTACCCTCGAACGGCACTAAGCGCCCTTACGCCTGCGGCGTCAGTTCGATGACACAGCACGGGGCGTTGACGGCGATGTCCAGCAAGCCGGCATTGGCATCCACGTGCAGGCAATCGTGGCGGCCCAGGTGCTGGAGGCTGCCATCGAGCTGGACGCTGAGCGACTCGCTCACGCTGAATACCAGCACCGTGCCGGCCGAGGTCAGCAACCGCTGTTCACCGGCCAGCCATTGCAGTCGGGCACGGTAGCGCTGCGGCGCATAGATCAGGTTGAAGTCGCGGATCGGTCCATCCAACAGCGTGCAGGCCACCTGGCTCTGGCCGCTGAAGGCAAACGGATCGAGCGGCAACAGCGCCCGAGTGTCCTGGCCATCGACGCTCAAGGTCATGCCCGCGCCTTGCAGCACGGTGATCACCCGCTGGTAACCGGCGAAGGTGGAGAACCCGCCCGACTCCGCGATATCGGCAATCGACAGACGCCAGCCAAACCCATCCAGCCCCGTGCCCGCGTCGCGGGTGATTTCTTCGGTGCTGCCGCCGCCGTTCTTCCACGGCATGCGCGGGTAATCAACGGCGCGTAAAACCTTCAACTCACGCATTCAAGGCCCTTATTTATGGAACCGCCCTTCCAGGCGATGACGGGAACCGGGGTGGATCAGCCGCGCAGCGGTCACCGGCTGACGCCCCGACCAGGTGCGGCGACGAATCAGCAGGCACGGCTCGCCCCGTTCGATTTGCAGCAGCTTGCATTCCGCCGGCTCGGCCAGGATCGCTTCGACCACGTGCTCGCCTTCGGTCAACGGCGCCACCTGGCTCAAGTAGGCATAGGGGGTTTGCAGGGTGAAGTCCTGCTTGAGGTAGTCCGGGGCCACCAGGGCGTTGACGAAACGGTCCTCGATTTGCACCGGGATGTCGTTCTCGAAGTGCACGAGCAGCGAGTGGAAGACCTTCTGGCCTTCGCGCATGTCCAGCGCCAGGGCACGCTCGGAGCCGGCGGACTCTTCTTCGAGGGTGATGACCTGGCAGCTATGGCGATGACCGCGCGCGGCGATTTCATCCGCGATGTTGTGCACCTCGAACAGCGCGGACTGGCCCTTCGGTTCGGCGACAAACGTGCCGACGCCCTGCATGCGCACCAACAGGCCATCCACCGTCATCTCGCGCAAGGCGCGGTTGATGGTCATGCGACTGAAACCCAACTGGCTGACCAGTTCGCTTTCCGAAGGCACGCGGTAGTGCGGCGGCCAGTTACCACTGTCGATCTGCTGGGTGATCATCTGTTTGACGCGCGCGTACAAGGGCGCCGGACTGTCGTCCAGATTGGCGCTCAGATTGGCATTGGGCGGCAATGTGGCAGGCGGAGTCGGCACGGGAGATCCTTGTTCGTGAATGAAGTGAAAGAGTACAAGCCACTAGCTTGCCGGAGTTTACCGAGCAGGCAAACGTCTGTATATGTATATACAAATAAACACGATGGGGAACCGAACCATGTCCGCCTTCTTTGCCGAACGCGCGCTATTGCCTAGTGGATGGGCCAACCATGTACGTCTTGAGGTCGGCGCCGACGGCCTGCTGACCCACATCCAGGCCGATGCGAGCGCGCAAGGCGCCGAACGGTTGCGTGGTCCGCTGCTGCCGGGCATGCCCAATTTGCACTCCCACGCGTTCCAGCGCGCCATGGCCGGGCTGGCCGAAGTGGCGGGCAACCCGAACGACAGTTTCTGGACCTGGCGCGACTTGATGTATCGCCTCGTCGGAAAAATCAGCCCCGAACAACTGGGGGTCATTGCCCGCCAGCTGTACATCGAAATGCTCAAGGCCGGCTACACCTCGGTCGCCGAATTCCACTACGTGCACCATGATCACCACGGCCAGCCGTACGCGGACCCGGCCGAGTTGTCGCTGCAGATCAGCCAGGCGGCCAGTGCCAGCGGCATCGGCCTGACCCTGCTGCCCGTGCTCTACAGCCACTCGGGGTTTGGCGGCCTGGCGCCCAACGAGGGCCAGCGGCGTTTTATCAACAGCACCGAAAACTACCTGGCCCTGCACGCGCGCTTGCAGCCGGTCCTGGCCGCGCAACCGGCGCAGCAACTGGGGCTGTGCTTCCATTCCCTGCGCGCGGTCACCCCGCAACAAATCAGCGAAGTGCTGGCCGCCAGCAACCGCGATTGCCCGGTGCATATCCATATCGCCGAGCAACAAAAGGAAGTCGACGACTGCCTGGCCTGGAGCGGGCGCCGGCCGTTGCAATGGCTGTACGACAACGTCGACGTCGATCAGCGCTGGTGCCTGGTCCACGCGACCCACGCCAACCCGGAAGAAGTCAGCCTGATGGCCAAGAGCCGGGCGATCGCCGGCCTGTGCCTGACCACCGAAGCCAACCTGGGGGACGGGATTTTCCCGGCCGTGGAGTTCCTCGCCCAGGGCGGGCGCATGGGCATCGGTTCCGACAGCCATGTGTCGCTGAGCGTGGTGGAAGAACTGCGTTGGCTGGAATACGGCCAGCGCCTGCGCGATCAACGCCGCAACCGCTTGTATGGCGCCGAGCAACCGATGGTCGGCCGCACCCTGTATGACGCCGCACTCGACGGCGGCGCCCAGGCCCTCGGCCAGCCGATTGGCGAGTTGGCCGTCGGCAAGCGCGCCGACTGGCTGGTCCTGGACGGCAATGACCCGTACCTGGCCACGGCCAGCGGCGACGGGATTCTCAATCGTTGGCTATTCGCCGGCACCGACCGCCAGGTGCGCGATGTGCTGGTGAATGGCAAGTGGGTGGTGCGCGACGGGCATCATGCGGGGGAGGAGGAAAGCAATCGGGCGTTCACCCAGGTCCTGCGCGAGCTCTTGGGCTGACTCAAGAACCCAATGTGGGACAACCCCCTGTGTGGGAGCGAGCCTGCTCGCGAAAGCGCGGTGTCAGGCACCATTAAAGTCGCCTGACACGCCGTCTTCGCGGGCGGGCTCGCTCCCACAGGGGATGTGCGACTACTTCGAGGCTCGCGCCATCGCGGTATCCGATACCCGCCAGATCAGTCGCGTGGTGTCGTACCCCTGCTGACGCGCCCGGCTCAGCAGTTCCTCGCGCGTGTCGGGGTTGATGTCGGGCTTGCGTGACAACAGCCACAGGTAACGACGATTGGGGTTGCCGACAATTGCCGTCTGGTAGTCATCGCTGACATACAGCACCCAGTAGTCGCCCTTGACCACACCGGGCAACAGCCGGGTAAACCAGTTATCGAAGTTCACCCACAGCTTGTCCGTCTGCCCCGCCACCTGCGGCGTCGCCGTGCCCATGACCTGCTCCCACTTCGACTCGGGGGTCAGGCAACGGTTGAGCACGTCCATGTCACCGTCCGCCCGCAGGGTGTAGTGGGCCTCGGACTGCGCGCAATTGCGCTGGAAGTACAGGGGCATACGCGCCAGCTCATACCACGTGCCCTGATAGCGTTTGAGATTGACGCTACCGGCCGTCTTCGGCGCCAGTGAATCGGTGCCGGAGGTGGCACAGCCAGCCAGCAACAAGCTGGCCAAAAGAGCAACTGCAAAGCGCATCATTATTCTTCTCTGGTGGGCGCAAGCGCCCTGAGTGGTTACTTCAGGCCTTGCCCGGAAAACATCAGTACTTTGTCACCGGCATACTGCACGCTGATAAAGCTGTTCTTGTCACCCCAGGTGCAACTGGACATGCCCAGCGCGCCGGAACAGTCGGTCGGTGTACCCAGCAGGGTCTCGACTTCAGCCTTGGGCATGCCCGTCGACAGTTTCGAGTAGTTTTGCTGGTTGACCTTGCTGCAGGCGGCCAACAGCACACAGAGGGACAGCAAGGCGATAGATCGCAGCGACATGGTGAAACTCCTGGAAAAAAGAGGGCGGCATGGCTGCCAACCTGAAGCTTAGAAGAGAAAACCCCCATCCGGTTCCCAGCGTTACCGGGTATTTCTTCGCGATCAGAACCACCCGAACGCCACGCAGTCAGGCCCCTGCAGGCATTTCGTCGGATTTCATCCGGCGCACCTCATCTTTGCCGCCCGCCAGTCGACATAGAAGCAACGCATTGCCCTGCTGTGGCAATTTGTCGCCCCTCGTTGATTAGCCTTCCCGCGGTAGCTCCTGCCCATGACCAGAAACATGAAGTTCAGTCACAAGATCCTGCTCGCTGCGGCCCTGGTGGTCGCCGTTGCATTCGCCTGTTTCATCCTGTTCAACGATTACCGCCAACGCCAGACCCTGCGCACCAGCACCGAAGCCTCGATGCAGGAACTGGGCAGCCTGACCACGAGCAACATCCAGACCTGGCTGGAAAGTCGCATCCAGTTGCTGCAATCCCTGGCCCAACAAGTGGCTGTCGACGGCCCGGCCCTGGACAACCTCAAGCGTGCCGTCGGCCTGCCGGCGTACGCCCGCAACTTCCAACTGAGCTACTTCGGCAGCGCCGATGGCGTGATGTATTCGGTGCCGGCCGGCAATCGCGCAGCGGACTACGACCCGCGCACCCGCGGCTGGTACAAGGCGGCCAATGGCGCCCAGCAGACCATCGTCACCGAACCCTATATCGCCGCGTCTTCGGGCAAGCTGGTGATCACCGTTGCCACCCCGGTGCAACATCAAGGCCAGATGGCCGGCGTGGCTGGCGCGGACATCGACCTGTCCAGCGTCAGTGCGATCATTAACTCGCTGAACTTCGGTGGCCATGGCCATGCGTTCATCGTCAGCAGCGACGGCAAGATCCTGATTCACCCGGACAGCCAGTTGGTGCTCAAGAACCTCAGCGAGGCCTACCCCGCCGGAGCGCCGAAAATCACCCCTGGCATGCAGGAGGTCGAAGTCGACGGCCAGCGCCAGTTCATCTCCTTCACCCACGTCAACGGTGTGCCGTCGGCCGACTGGTATGTCGCCCTGGTGCTCGACCAGAACACCGCGTTCGCGATGCTCGGCGAGTTCCGCACCTCGGCATTGATCGCCATGGTCATCGCCGTGCTGATCATCATCACCTTGCTGGGCGTGCTGATCCGCGTGTTGATGCAGCCGTTGCTGGACATGGGCCGGGCCATGCATGACATCGCCGAGGGTGAAGGCGACTTGACCAAACGCCTGACCATCCACGGCCAGGACGAATTCGGCGCCCTGGGCACCTCGTTCAACCGTTTCGTGGAGCGCATCCACACCTCGATCCGCGAAGTGGCGTCGGCCACCGGGCAGGTCAACGAAGTCGCCCTGCGGGTGGTCAGTGCGTCCAACTCGTCGATGTTCAATTCCGATCAGCAGGCCTCGCGCACCAGCAGTGTCGCCGCCGCCATCAACCAACTGGGCGCAGCCGCCCAGGAAATCGCCCAGAACGCCGCCCTCGCCTCGCAACATTCCAGCGATGCCCGCAGCCTGGCCAAGGATGGCCAGCAGGTGGTGGATCAAACCATCGCCGCGATGCAACAACTGTCGGCCAAGATCAGCGACTCGTGCGGCAACATCGAGACCCTCAACAGCCACACGGTGAACATCGGGCAGATCCTCGAAGTGATCACCAGCATCTCCCAGCAAACCAACCTGCTGGCGCTCAACGCGGCGATTGAAGCGGCCCGCGCTGGTGAAGCCGGACGCGGTTTTGCGGTGGTGGCCGATGAGGTGCGCAACCTCGCCCATCGTACCCAGGACTCGGCGCAGCAAGTGCAGACCATGATCGAGGAGCTGCAGGTCGGCGCACGCGAGGCGGTGAGCATCATGACCGACAGCCAGCGCCAGAGCGAAAGCAGCGTGGGCATCGCCAACCAGGCCGGCGAGCGCCTGGGCAGCGTGACTCAGCGCATCGGCGAGATCGATGGCATGAACCAATCCGTGGCCACCGCCACCGAAGAGCAGACCGCGGTGGTCGAGTCGATCAACGTCGACATCACCGAGATCAACACCCTCAACCAGGAAGGCGTGGAGAACCTGCAATCGACCCTGCGCGCCTGCGCCGACCTTGAACAACAGGCGGCACGGTTGAAGCAGTTGGTGGGCAGTTTCAGGATCTAGTGTCCTTGATGGACCCTTCGCGAGCCCGGCTCGCGAAGGCGACCTACGCCGCACAGCCGATTTAAAACCGCGAGCCCGGTTGCGATAGGAACGCCAGCTCCTGCGCCGTCGACTCACGCCCCAGCAACGCATTGCGATGGGGAAACCGGCCAAACCGGGCGATGATCCTTTGGTGCTGCTCGGCGTAGTCCAGGTTATCGGCGAACACCGCGCGATCGGCCTCGGGTTGCTGGTTCAGCAGCTCGGTGAACCGTGAGATGGCGTCATCCTGCACCGCGAGGCTTTCGCTGTGCTCCAGCACCAGGTAGATGAACACCCGCTGGATGGGCCGCAGTTGCTGGTCGAAACCCGCGGCAATACCTTGGGCCACGAGCTGCTGGGCACGCGGGTCGCCGGAAAACGCCTGGGGGGTATCGCGAAAGATCATGCGCGGCAATTGATCGAGTAACAGCACCAAGGCCAGCCAACTGTCGGGACGTTGCGTCCACTCAGTCAAACCACCGGCCAGTGCCTCTTGCACCCAGTCCCCGAAACGCCTGCGCGCTTCGAGGTCCTGGCTGTCACGCTTGCCAAACCACAACCCGCCCTTCTCGGCCGCTACGTCGCCCGGGTGGTCGGCTGAACCGAACCACCATTCGAGCAACGGCTGCCAGGGCGCGTTCATGGCTTAGGCCTTGTGGTAGGCCGTGACACGTTCAACTTCTTCCTTCGAGCCCAGGAACACCGCAACACGCTGGTGCAGGCCTTCTGGCTGGATGTCGAGGATGCGCTGATGACCGTCAGTGGAGGCACCACCGGCCTGTTCCACCAGGAACGACATCGGGTTGGCTTCGTACATCAGGCGCAGTTTGCCCGGCTTGGACGGCTCGCGGCTGTCGCGTGGGTACATGAACAAGCCACCACGGGTCAGGATGCGGTGCACATCGGCGACCATCGCGGCGACCCAACGCATGTTGTAGTTCTTGTTCAGCGGACCGTCTTCGCCGGCCAGCAATTCGTCGACGTAGCGTTGTACCGGGGCTTCCCAGTGACGCTGGTTGGACATGTTGATCGCGAATTCCTGGGTGGAAGCCGGGATGGTGATGTCTTCGTGAGTCAGCACGAAGCTGCCCATTTCACGGTCCAGGGTGAAGCCTTTGACGCCGTCGCCCAGGGTCAGCACCAGCATGGTCTGCGGGCCGTAGATGGCGTAACCGGCGGCGACCTGCTGGGTGCCCGGCTGCAGGAAGGCCTTTTCATTCAAAGGCTCGTTCTGGGTCAGGTACTCGTTCGGGCAACGCAGCACCGAGAAGATGGTGCCGACCGGCGCGTTGATATCGATGTTCGACGAACCGTCCAGTGGGTCGAATACCAACAGGTAGGCGCCCTTCGGGTACTTGCCCGGGATCTGGTAGGCGTTGTCCATTTCTTCGGACGCCATGCCGGCCAGGTGACCGCCCCATTCGTTGGCTTCGAGCAGGATCTCGTTGGAGATCACGTCGAGCTTCTTCTGCACTTCGCCCTGTACGTTTTCCGTGCCCATGCTGCCCAGCACACCACCCAAGGCGCCTTTGGACACGGCGTGGCTGATTTCCTTGCAGGCACGCGCCACGACTTCGATCAGAAAGCGCAGATCGGCAGGAGTGTTGTTGCTGCGGGTCTGTTCAATCAAATAGCGACTCAGGGTAACGCGGGACATGGACGGCTCCGGAGGACAGGGGGGGCTAAAAACCCGCGCAGTTTAACGCGAGTCGCGGCGCTTTGGCTGCTATCTGACGAGAATCACTCAACTGAGTTCATGTGCCGGGTTGAGCGTAGTCGCAAATGGCGCGGATGTGGCCGCCCTCAGGGCTTGACCGGCGGCTTGCGCAGTAAGCTGAACGCCATGGCACCGAGAAACAGCACACTGAGCAACAACACCGCCCACAGGCCGAACGTCTTCCAGTCAGTCTCGCCAGCCCGCGGTGCCACGGACAGCGTCGACGGCGGAGTCAGCCGCGCGGCGCCCTCCACCTGGGCGTGCCCCAGGCTCGCCAACCGCTGGGGGCTGTAGCCGGGAATCAGCGTCGACAACGGCAAGCTCGCCGCCTTCGCGGTCGCGCTGCCCAGCGCCAGGGTGTACGGGCCGTCGCCCCGCGCCAGGAACACCAACTGTGCCGCGCCCACCGCGTAGCGCACGCTCGGGACCTGCGCCCCCAGGCCGCCGCCACGCTCATCGACGGTCAATTTCAACTGCTGCACCACCTGCCCCGGCAGCGCCAATTGGTTCTGCACCACCTCCTGGCCATTCTGGGATAAGCGATAGAGCAGGCCACTGTTCAAGGTCCGCCACGGTAGGCTGCTGTCGCGACGACCGGCCAATGTCACCGGCGCCAGGCTGTTGGCTTGGTTCAGTGCCACCTCCAGGCGCTCGACGTTCAAGCCCATCGGCAATTGCCAGGTGTATTCGCCGGGCGCGGAGGCGGTGCCCGCCAACGGCTCGGACCAGCTCAACGGCTGCACCACGCTGCCGGCCGTGGCGCTTTGCAATCGCGCCGAGGTCAACATCGGCGCGGCCTGGGGCGATTGCCACAGCAGGCGCAAGTAGCGTGCGCGCGCGCCGGGCAAGGCCACTTCATGCTGTTCCACGCGCTCATCGGCAAACGACAAGCGTGCCACCTGGCCATCCCCCCAGGCCTGCCAATCCTGCAAGTCGTCGCTGGCCTCGAGGGTGAAGCGCTGGAAGCCGTCCTGCGCGCTGGACCAGTCGAGGATCAACTGCTGCAACGGCGCCTTGATCGCACTGGCATCCAGCAGCCAGCCGCGACGCACAGCGTCGCTGGCCCCCGGGGTGCTGGACGGCTGCACTTGCACCAGCGTGCCGTTGGCAGTGGACTCTACACGCACACTCGGGGCGTCAGCGTCGGCCGAGGCGTACAGCGGGAACCACTTCACGTCATGCAGCGCCAGGGTTTCACTGCTCCCGGCTTGCTCGCGCGCCAGGGAGTAGGCCTGCACCTCGCCCGCCGCGTTGAAGACGCGCACATCGCTCAAGTCGCTCTGGCGGGCATTCAATTGCACCGCCAGCGGCAGCTCCAGGCGATACCACGGTCCCTCGCCGCTCAGGCTCAAGGGCACTTGCGTGGCGAAGTCCGTCGGGGCTTCCTGGGCCTGGGCCTGGGCCAACAGCGCCGCGCCAATCCCCACCACACCCAGCCATAGCTTCGCACTCACGGTGATACTCCTTCAGATTCAGTCTCAGGCGTCGCTTCGACACGCTTGGGCGGCAACGGGGCGAAATAGCCCACCACCAGCAGCAACACGCCCACGCCGATGAACGATACGATCCGCGCCAGCCCGCCCCGGTTGCTCAATTCGACAAAGATCAGCTTGGCGACCACCAGCGCGATCAACGCCGCACCCACCAGCCACACTTCCCGGCGATGACGCAGATGGCCGCCGATCATCAGACCCAGGGCAATCAAGGTCCAGACGATGGACAGGCACGCCTGCACCAGCATCGATTCGAGCAACGCCTCCAGCTCATACGGCACGCCGCCCCAATGGTGGGCGCTGCGCATCACCACCGCGGTGAAGAACGCGAACAGCGACACCCCGGCCACCCCTTCGCTGACGAGCCCGGCATGTTTGAAACCCATCGCCATCTGGCCCAGCGCACTGCGCGACCACAGGTACACGCCGAACAGGGCGAACAGCAGGCCGAGGTCCAACGGATTGAGCAATGGCACATAGGGCAGGGGTTCGGCGTTGCCCGAGCTGACGATGTTCGCCAGCCAGAACCAGCCCAGCATCAACACCGCCAGCGGCAGCGCGGCGTAGACCCGATATTCGCGGGCATACGTCGACACCGGCCACGGCCAGGCACGGGGCGCCGCCATCAGCACCAGGTACAGGCTCGGCAAGATCGCCCAGCCCAGCCAGCGCCAGGCGTTGTACTGCTCGGACAACACCAGCAGGCCATAACGCAACTCCAGCGCCAACACGCTGATCAACACCCAGCAACCCAACACATGGGCGACGCTCGCCACCTGCGCCGGGAGCATCGGCGCCAGGCGCCGCAGCGAAACGAAGTGCACGACGAACAGCGCGGTCCATGCCAGCCAGCCGAAATCGGCCGCCGGGTGATAACGCCCATACGAGGCCGACCACAACACCGTCGCAGCGGCCGGGATCAGCAAGGTGCACAGCACGCCCAGCGCCGACCAGTTCAAGCGCAAGGCCAGCCACGTCCAAAGCGTCACGCTCAACGCGGCCAGGCCCAGCAACAATGCGGTGTGCAACTCGACCGGGGCAAAACGCAGCACCTCGGTCAGCCAGGCCAACGCCCACCAGGCCGCGCCCCAGGCCAGCAGCAACTCGGACAAGCGCCGCAGGCTCAGGGCTTCGAATGCGCTGGCATGCTTGCCCACCTGCAAGCGCCAGGCGCCAACCATCGCCGCCAACCCCAACACCATCGGCGCCCAGAATCCACCGTGGGCCAGCGGTTGCAGGCCCTCGCGGGTCAACGGTCCCAACAGGTCCGGGGCCGCTATCAGGAACGCCGCGCCGCCGATCACCTGCAACACCAACCCAAACACAAAGCTCACGCGTTGCTGCAGGTACAGGCTCAACCAGATGATCAACACGCCACTGGCCGCCCACACCGCACTCGCGGTTTGCCAGGGCAGGACAAACAACACCGCCAGGTTGATCAGCGCCAACCCGGCCAGCAGCACCAGCGACAAGCCGCGCAGCACGCGCACATCGGCGCGCACCAGGGTGTCGCGGGCCGCGAGCAGCATCCCGCCGATCAGCGCCAGGCCGATCAACGAGGCGCTCATCAAGCCGGCCCAACCGGCGCTCAAGACGGCCGTCGAATCACTGCTGGCACCTTGCAGCCGCAGCAGGAACAGCACGCCGCCGAGCAACTGCACGGCAAACGCGGTGAACAGGAAGGTCCGCGATTGCAGGCGCAGGCCGACAAACAACGTCACCAGCCCCATCAGCGCCCAACTGATCGCCGTGCCCTGGACAAAGAAGAACAGCGGCGCCAGCAGGTAGAGAAAGATCAGTCCGGCGCACGCCAGCACCGGCAAGCCTCGGCGTTCCCAGGCATGGGTTTGCTCGGGCAAGGCATTGCGTAGCTGATAGAAGGTGAACAGCAATGCGATCCCGAGCATCAACGCGCCCAGCGGCGCACCGTCGATCAGGCTGGAAGCGCCGATGTTCAGCTCACGGACGAACGCCAGCGCCGAGCCCAGTTGCAGCAGCACGGCAAAGGCCCGCGCCAGGGGACGATGCTGGCGCAAACCGAGCCAGTAGATCCCCGCGCCTTCGACCGCCCAGGCGGCGGCCGTCCAGCGTGCATCCAGGCCCAGGGGAATCGCCAGGCTGGCGAAGATCACCCCCAGCGCTAGGCAGGTTTCGCCCAGCAACACGGCCCGCCCGCCACTGAGTACGCGGGCCAGGCCCATGTAGATAAAGCCCAGCAACAGCGCGCTGAAGGCCGCGGCGAACGCCAGGTGATGGACCAGCGCGAACTGCAAGCCAAAGCCCACCAGCGGCGGACCGAAGAGCAGCGTGCCGTCGACGTAGTCGCCCTTGCGCGCCGACCAGTGCAGCAGCGCATCGCGGCCACCCTCCTCGGGGGCATCGCTCAGCTCCAGCAGTTTGCGTCGGGCGAACAGCAGGCCGATGGCCAGGTACATCAGGAAGAACAGGATCAGGAACGGCTCGGTGCTCCACAGCAGTTCCGCTGTGTAGGAACGCAAGCCCCAGGCCAGGCCGATGCCGAACGTACCCACGAAGCCGATCAGGTTCAGCAGGCGCCAGGCCTTGAACCAGGCGATGCCCAGGATGCCGGCATTGAGCAGGGCAAAGTAGCTGAACAGCGCGACATGGTTGCCGGCGCCGGTGGACGTCAGGATCGGCGCGGCGAACCCGCCCAATGCGGCGGCGCAGGCCAGGGCGAGGGAGTCCTGGGTGATCGCCAGGATCGCCGAGAACACCGTCACCACCACCAGCAGGCCAAGGGCCGCAGTCGGGTCGAGCAGCAGGTGCAAGCGCATGGCGGCGAACACCGTCAAATACAGCACGGCGATGCCGGTGCCCTGGAGGATCAGCGCGTATTGGGTATTGCGCAGGCGCAGCCACCATCCCAGGCCAAGCAACGCCAAGGCCGCCGCCGCCACACCGGCATACCGCAGCTCGATCGGCACCACCATGCCTTCGGTGGCATAGCGCAGCAGGAACGCCAGGCCGAAGAACAACAGCACCACACCGACCCGTAGCACCGTGTTGCCGCCGAACAGCCAGGTGCGCCCGGCGCTGATGGCGCGCTCGAACAGCGTGGGGCCGCGTGGTTCCGCCGGGGGGAGAGGTGCGGCGGGGTGCGCAGGTGGCGCGACCCACAGGTCGACCGGCGCGGGCTCGACGTGGCTCGGGGCCTGGGCCACGACGCTCGCGGGTGGCAGCTCCCAGACCAACTCGGGCGCGGCCGGGGCTGCAGCCGCCGGGGCCAGGGTCTCCTCGGCAACGGGGACCGCCACACTGATCGGCGCGGCACCGCCGTCCAGCGCCGCCAGCCGCTGCTCAACCGCGGCGAGGGCCACCTGTGCCTGCTTCAGCGCCCGCCCCTGCTGTTGCGCTTGCGCGTTCAAGCGCCGGAGCATGAACACCTGGCCGACCGCCAGGCCGATCAGGGCGCCGATCAGGGCATCACTGAACGACTCATCGAGTAGCCAGCCCAGCACCAGGCCTATGAGCATGAACATCCATTGCATGGTCGATTTCCCTATGCGGCCCGTTGCCGAGCGAGACCGGACGATTGAATGCCGAGCCCATATTTAATGGTGCCTACGGCACTCAAACATCCAGCAAACCTGCCGCTCAGTATATCCACCCGCCCCAATAGCCATAGGAGACTTTTCCTAAAGTGCCTGCCTGACGCCGCGCCCTGAAACGCTGGGCGGCGTACGGGCCAACGCACCGGTCGGCCGAGCCTCCGGAAAAAGTTGTTCAAAAAACCACCAATCCCGTATGATCCCGCGCCCTGATACAACGCTCCCCCCTTGGAAACCCGATGAAGCCTCAACTGATCGCCGCCGCGGAACTCGACCGTCTCGAAACCTGGCAGAAGTATTCCAGCCATATGTGCGGCGGCTGCATCTCCAGCTGCTGCACGTTGCCGGTCGAGGTCAAGATCAAGGATCTGATCCGCATTGGCATCGTCGACGAGTTCGAACGCGGCGATCCGCCGAAGAACATCGCCAAGCGCCTGCAGAAGGAAGGGATCGTCGAGCGCTACAACAACAAGTCCGAGATCTTCACGCTGCAGCGCATGAGCAACAACGATTGCCTGTACCTGGATCGCAAGAGCCGCTTCTGCACTATTTATGACAAGCGCCCGGATACCTGCCGCAACCACCCGAAGATCGGCCCGCGGCCTGGGTATTGCGCGTACAAGCCAAAGGAAGTGGTGCGCGAGACCCAACTGCGGACACTGGACAAGTTCTGATCCGGATGTTCGCTGCCTGACAAGGCCTCTTCGCCGGCAAGCCGGTCTCGCTCCCACAGGGTTGTGTGAACACCACGGACCTCATGTGGGAGCGAGCCTGCTCGCGATAGGGCCGCTCAAACACCACACCCCCCAGACAAACAAAAACGCCCCCGACCTTGCGGTCGGGGGCGTTTTTTTGCCGCTAACTAAATGACTTAGTTACCGGACTTCTTGGCAGCGCGGGTACGCTCGCTTTCGCCCAGGATCTTCTTACGAAGACGGATGGACTTCGGCGTCACTTCGCACAGCTCGTCTTCTTGTACGAATTCCAGGGCCTGCTCCAGGGTGAAGCGGATAGGCGGAACCAAAGCGATGGTTTCGTCTTTACCCGATGCACGCATGTTGTCGAGCTTCTTGCCCTTGGTTGGGTTGACACCCAGGTCGTTGTCGCGGCTGTTGATGCCGACGATTTGACCTTCGTACACGTCTTCGCCGTGGCCCAGGAACAGCTTGCCAC
The DNA here is from genome assembly GCF_900109995.1 of Pseudomonas sp. ok272. Taxonomy (GTDB): domain Bacteria; phylum Pseudomonadota; class Gammaproteobacteria; order Pseudomonadales; family Pseudomonadaceae; genus Aquipseudomonas. The sequence continues at coordinate 97,857 of NZ_FOCB01000014.1, forward strand.
GTGCTTGCAGGGTTTCCAGCGAGTAGGTCAGTGCCTTACCGGTAGCGACCGAAACCAGCACGCCGTTCTGACGGCCGGACATGTCGCCGGACTTCATCACGTCGTAACGGTCGAAGATCGAGGTCAGGATGCCTGCACCGGAGGTCAGGGTCAGGAACTCGTTACGGAAACCGATCAAGCCACGCGCCGGGATGTTGTACTCAAGGCGCACACGGCCCTTGCCATCCGGAACCATGTTGGTCAGGTCGCCCTTACGGATACCGATCTGTTCCATGATCGCGCCCTGGGACTCTTCTGGCAGGTCGATGGTGACGTTTTCGTACGGTTCGTGCTTAACGCCGTCAACCATGCGGATGATCACTTCCGGACGACCAACACCCATTTCGAAGCCTTCGCGACGCATGGTTTCGATCAGTACCGAGAGGTGCAGCTCACCACGGCCGGAGACCTTGAACTTGTCAGCCGAGTCGCCTTCTTCAACGCGCAGAGCAACGTTGTACAGCAGCTCTTTGTCCAGACGCTCTTTGATGTTACGGCTGGTCACGAACTTGCCTTCACGGCCGCAGAACGGCGAGTCGTTAACCTGGAAGGTCATCGAAACGGTAGGTTCGTCAACGGTCAGCGGCTTCATCGCTTCGACGTTCAGTGGGTCGCACAGCGTGTCGGAGATGAACAGCTGGTCGAAGCCGCTGACGCAGACGATGTCGCCGGCAGCTGCTTCTTCAACGTCGATGCGGTGCAGGCCGTGGTGACCCATCAGCTTGAGGATACGACCGTTGCGGCGCTTGCCGTCGGCGTCGATAGCCACCACCTGGGTGTTAGGCTTGACGCGACCGCGAGCGATACGGCCAACGCCGATAACACCCAGGAAGCTGTTGTAGTCCAGTGCGGAGATCTGCATCTGGAACGGGCCGTCACGGTCGACTTTTGGCGCCGGAACGTGGTCGACAATGGCCTGGTACAGCGGGGTCATGTCTTCAGCCATGTCGGTGTGTTCCAGACCGGCAATGCCGTTCAGGGCCGAGGCGTAGACGACTTTGAAGTCCAACTGTTCTTCGGTAGCACCCAGGTTGTCGAACAGGTCGAAGATCTGGTCCAGAACCCAGTCCGGACGTGCGCCCGGACGGTCAACCTTGTTGATCACCACGATCGGACGCAGGCCAGCCTGGAAGGCCTTCTGGGTCACGAAACGGGTTTGCGGCATAGGGCCGTCTTGAGCATCGACCAGCAACAGAACGGAGTCGACCATCGACATTACGCGCTCAACTTCACCACCGAAGTCGGCGTGGCCCGGGGTGTCCACGATGTTGATGTGGTAGCCGTTCCAGTTGATGGCGGTGTTCTTCGCCAGAATGGTAATACCGCGCTCTTTCTCCTGGTCGTTGGAGTCCATCACGCGCTCGTCGTTGAGCTCACTGCGCTCCAGGGTGCCGGATTGACGCAAGAGTTTGTCTACCAGGGTGGTTTTACCGTGGTCAACGTGAGCAATGATGGCGATGTTGCGTAGATTTTCGATCACTTGTGTATCTCGATCAGAGGATTCGGTGTGCTGACAAGTCTTGGCAGCCATTTAAACGTTGCGTCCGTCAAGCCGGTTACGGCTTGACGGCGGCGTCGGGGGGCCGGTGACGCAGGCCACAGGCAAACAGCCCCGGGCTCTTAGCTCGGTCGATAAACGCGCACATTGGCATGCCCCTCACTGAGCAAATGGTGGGCATGCAGGCGACTCATCACGCCTTTGTCGCAATACAACAGGTACTGGCGAGTAGGGTCCAGTTCCTTGAAACGAGCGTTCAGTGCATAAAACGGCATCGCTTGTACCTCGATGCCAGCAAGCCCCAGCGGTTCGTCTTCAACGGCATCAGGATGACGGATGTCGATGACGATTTGCCCTGCCAGCGCCTCACTGACTTCTTCTATCTGCAAGTCCTGGCCCAATTCGTCGATGACTCGATCGATGGGGACCAGCTTGGCGTTCTCGAGCGCACGCTCAAGGACCGCCATGTCGAATTCTTTCTCTTCGTGCTCCACGCGTGGTTTCTTGGCGTGGGTCTTGGGGTTCACCGAGATGACCCCGCAGTACTCTGGCATGTGCTTGGCGAAGTCGGCGGTGCCGATTTCGTTGGCCAGGTCGATGATGTCCTGCTTGTGGCTGGCGATCAGCGGGCGCAATACCAGCTTCTCGGTCACGCAGTCGATCACGTTCAGGTTCGGCAGCGTCTGGCTGGACACTTGGGAGATCGCCTCGCCCGTCACCAGTGCCTCGATGTCCAGGCGATCGGCGATTCGGGACGCCGCGCGCAACATCATACGCTTCAATACCACGCCCATATGACTGTTATCGACTTTGCCGAGAATTTCTCCCAGCACTTCCTCGAACGGCACACTGACAAATAGCACGCGTTGGGAGCTGCCGTACTTCTTCCAGATGAAGTGCGCGACTTCCATCACGCCCAATTCGTGGGCTCGCCCACCCAGGTTGAAGAAGCAGAAGTGCGCCAGCAGCCCGCGGCGCATGATCTGGTAGGCGGCGACGGTCGAGTCAAAGCCGCCGGACATCAGCACCAGGGTCTGTTCCAGCGCGCCCAGCGGGTAACCGCCGATGCTGTTGTGCTGGTTGTGGATGACAAACAACCGTTTGTCGCGAATCTCGATACGCACTTCGATTTGCGGCTCTTTGAGCGAGATTCCGGCCGCGTTGCACTGGCGACGCAGCTGGCTGCCGACGTATTTCTCGACATCCATGGAGCTGAATTCGTGCTTGCCGGCCCGCTTGCAGCGCACCGAAAAGATCTTCCCGGCCAGGGCCTCGCCGAAGTGCTCCTGGCACTTGGCGACGATGTCGTCGAAGTCACCCAATGGGTACTCATCGACCTGCAGGAAATGCGCGATGCCCGGCATGCAGCTCAGGCGATCGGTCATGTCCTTCAAGGCTTTGGGGTCAGTGACGCGGGTTTCCAGCTCGAGGTTGTCCCACACGCCGTTCACCACCACAGCCGGGTCCAGATCGCGGAGTACGGCACGGATGTTCTTGGCCAACTGACGGATGAAACGCATCCGTACCGGGCGGCTCTTGATGGTGATCTCGGGGAAGACTTTTACGATTAGTTTCATGAAAACAGCGCGCGCTTAGCCAGCCGAAAAAGGGGGGCGCGGATTATAGCGGAAATTGCTCAAGGTTTAACCAGTTAATATGCAGAAGGTTTTGCGTGCACCAAAACGGGTCATTTATGGCGGAAGACGCTACATTAGAGGGCGGTATTTTCCGCCTTTATGCCGTTTACAGCGTTATAAGCGTGATATTGGGGCAAAAAACCCAAGTCGGGGCACTGGCATGCAATTTGCTCCCTTGTGAGGCAGGTTGCCGTGGCAGAGTATGCGCGCCGGCATCACCCACATTCCAAGGGCATTCCACTACCCGCCCGAAGCCACCCGGAGGACACTATGTCGAAGTCGGTTCAACTCATCAAAGATCATGACGTCAAATGGATTGATCTGCGCTTCACGGACACCAAAGGCACTCAGCACCACGTGACCATGCCGGCTCGCGACGCGCTGGATGACGCCTTCTTCGAAGAAGGCAAAATGTTCGACGGTTCCTCCATCGCTGGCTGGAAAGGCATCGAAGCCTCCGACATGATCCTGATGCCGGACGACAGCACCGCTGTCCTCGATCCGTTCACCGAAGACCCAACCCTGATCATCGTCTGCAACGTGATCGACCCTTCGACCATGCAAGGCTATGACCGCGACCCACGTGCGATCGCCAAGCGCGCCGAGGACTACCTCAAGTCCACCGCCATCGGTGACACCGTATTCGTCGGCCCGGAGCCTGAGTTCTTCATCTTCGACCAAGTGAAGTTCAAGTCCGACATCTCCGGCTCCATGTTCAAGATCTTCTCCGAACAAGGTTCGTGGATGTCCGACCAGGACGTGGAAGGCGGCAACCATGGCCACCGTCCAGGTATCAAGGGCGGCTACTTCCCGGTTCCACCGTTCGACCACGACCACGAAATCCGTACCTCCATGTGCAACGCCATGGAAGAAATGGGCCTGGTCATCGAAGTGCACCACCACGAAGTGGCGACTGCCGGCCAGAACGAAATCGGCGTGCGCTTCAACACCCTGGTGGCCAAGGCTGACGAAGTCCAGACCCTCAAGTACTGCGTACACAACGTCGCCGTTGCCTACGGCCGTACCGCGACCTTCATGCCTAAGCCTCTGTACGGCGACAACGGCTCGGGGATGCACGTTCACCTGTCCATCGCCAAAGATGGCAAGAACACCTTCGCTGGCGAAGGCTATGCCGGCCTGTCCGACACCGCCCTGTTCTTCATCGGCGGCATCATCAAGCACGGTAAGGCCCTGAACGGCTTCACCAACCCGTCGACCAACTCCTACAAGCGTCTGGTCCCAGGTTTCGAAGCGCCAGTGATGCTGGCCTACTCGGCACGCAACCGTTCGGCTTCGATCCGTATTCCTTACGTGTCCAGCCCGCGCGCTCGTCGTATCGAAGCACGCTTCCCGGATCCGGCTGCCAACCCATACCTGTGCTTCGCGGCCCTGCTGATGGCTGGCCTGGACGGTATCCAGAACAAGATCCACCCAGGCGACGCCGCCGACAAGAACTTGTACGACCTGCCGCCTGAAGAGGCCAAAGAGATCCCACAAGTGTGCGGCAGCCTGAAAGAAGCCCTGGAAGAGCTGGACAAGGGCCGTGCGTTCCTGACCAAGGGCGGCGTATTCAGCGATGACTTCATCGACGCTTACATTGCCCTGAAAAGCGAAGAAGAAATCAAGGTTCGCACCTTCGTACACCCACTGGAATACGAGCTGTACTACAGCTGCTGATCCAGTAACGCCCGCACACGCGGCGTGACAAAAACAGGCCTCCTTCGCAGGGGGCCTTTTTTATGGGAAAAATTCGCCACAACCTCGCGGACAATTCCTCCAGCCAACAGCTCCGCGCCCGGCATCCCCACTCCCCCCTGCCTTTTACCCTGGCGACACCTTCACTCAGCCAGCCCAAGGACCCACCATGCCAACCCGTCCCCTGTATGCCCTGCTCATGACCCTCGCCCTGCTGACTGCCGCCGGGTGCAGCGCAAGCGATGTCGAACTCACCCTGGAGCGAGACATGCTGCTTTACGGCAGCACCGCCACGCACGACGCCCTCAACCAGCAAAGCTGACCCGCCAACAGGCGAACCCGACGCACACGCCGTCGGGTTCCCGGGTTTAATTTGAACACTGACAGGATTGCGCACTATATTGGTGCAGCAATCTGCACCCTTCCCACTTGCCCTACCCATTTTGGTTCGAAAATACTCGCAAGAGCCGGCAGAACCCGACGCAACGGGAGCTAAAGCGCCAATTTCAGGGGTTTATTGCTTCGTTTCGGAGCCTTGGTTTGGTTTTTGCATTTTCCTCGCATCAGCGCCCTACCTGCGCGCGCACGCCGGGATCAGCCCCGGGCTGCCCTGCTCCAAAAGAGGTCCTAATGACCATCAGCGACGCACTGCACCGCTTGCTACTCGACAACCTGACCACCGCCACCATTCTGCTCGATGCCCAACTGCGCCTTGAGTACATGAATCCGGCCGCGGAAATGCTCCTGGCCATCAGTGGCCAGCGCAGCCACGGGCAGTTCATCAGCGAGCTGTTCACCGAGTCGCCCGAAGCCCTGAATTCGCTGCGCCAGGCCGTGGAGCACGCACACCCGTTCACCAAGCGCGAAGCCATGCTCACCGCCCTGACCGGCCAGACCCTGACCGTCGACTACGCCGTGACGCCGATCCTCAGCAACAGCGGCACCCTGCTGCTGCTCGAAGTCCACCCCCGCGACCGCCTGCTACGCATCACCAAGGAAGAGGCCCAACTGTCCAAGCAGGAAACCAGCAAGATGCTGGTGCGCGGCCTCGCCCATGAGATCAAGAACCCCCTGGGCGGGATTCGCGGCGCGGCCCAGTTGCTGGCCCGCGAGCTGCCGGAAGAAAGCCTCAAGGACTACACCAACGTCATCATCGAGGAAGCCGATCGCCTGCGGAACCTGGTGGATCGCATGCTCGGCTCGAACAAGCTGCCGTCGCTGGCGATGTGCAACGTCCACGAAGTGCTGGAGCGGGTGTGCAACCTGGTGGAAGCCGAAAGCCAGGGCGGCATCACCCTGGTGCGCGACTACGACCCGAGCATCCCGGACGTGCTGATCGACCGTGAACAAATGATCCAGGCCGTGCTGAACATCGTGCGCAACGCGATGCAGGCGATCAGCAGCCAGAACGAGCTGCGCCTGGGCCGCATCACCCTGCGCTCGCGAACCCTGCGCCAGTTCACCATCGGCCACGTGCGCCACCGCCTGGTGACCAAGATCGAAATCATCGACAACGGCCCGGGCGTGCCCGCGGACCTGCAGGAAACCATCTTCTTCCCCATGGTCAGCGGCCGCCCGGATGGCACCGGGCTGGGCCTGGCCATTACCCAGAACATTATCAGCCAGCACCAGGGCCTGATCGAATGTGACAGCCATCCAGGCCACACCACCTTCTCGATCTTTCTGCCACTGGAACAAGGAGCCACATCGACATGAGCCGTAGTGAAACCGTGTGGATCGTCGATGACGACCGTTCGATCCGTTGGGTCCTGGAGAAAGCGCTGCAGCAGGAAGGCATGACCACCCAGAGCTTCGACAGCGCCGATGGGGTGATGAGCCGCCTGGCACGCCAGCAACCGGACGTGATCATCTCCGACATCCGCATGCCCGGCGCCAGTGGCCTGGATTTGCTGGCCCGCATCCGTGAGCAACACCCACGACTGCCGGTGATCATCATGACCGCGCACTCGGACCTGGACAGTGCGGTCGCCTCCTATCAAGGCGGTGCCTTCGAGTACCTGCCCAAGCCGTTCGACGTCGATGAGGCGGTGTCGCTGGTCAAGCGCGCCAACCAGCATGCCCAGGAGCAACAGGGCCTGGAGGCTCCGGTGGCCCTGACCCGCACCCCGGAAATCATCGGCGAAGCGCCGGCGATGCAGGAAGTGTTTCGCGCCATCGGGCGCCTGAGCCATTCCAACATCACCGTGCTGATCAACGGCGAGTCGGGCACCGGCAAAGAGCTGGTGGCCCATGCCTTGCACCGTCACAGCCCGCGCGCGACCTCGCCGTTCATTGCGCTGAACATGGCGGCCATCCCCAAGGACCTGATGGAGTCCGAGCTGTTCGGTCATGAGAAAGGCGCGTTCACCGGCGCCGCCAACCTGCGGCGCGGGCGCTTTGAACAGGCCGACGGCGGCACGCTGTTCCTCGACGAGATCGGCGACATGCCGGCCGACACCCAGACCCGCTTGCTGCGAGTCCTGGCCGATGGCGAGTTCTATCGCGTGGGCGGCCACGTGCCGGTCAAGGTCGACGTGCGCATCATTGCCGCGACGCACCAGAACCTGGAAACCCTGGTCCACGCGGGCAAGTTCCGCGAGGACCTGTTCCACCGCCTGAACGTGATCCGCATCCACATTCCGCGCCTGTCGGACCGTCGCGAAGACATTCCGACCCTGGCCCGGCACTTCCTCGCCCGCGCCGCGCAAGAGCTGGCGGTGGAGCCCAAGCTGCTCAAGAACGAAACCGAGGAGTACCTCAAGAACCTGCCGTGGCCCGGCAACGTGCGCCAACTGGAAAACACCTGCCGCTGGATCACGGTGATGGCGTCCGGGCGCGAAGTGCACATCAGCGACCTGCCGCCGGAGCTGCTGAGCCTGCCCCAGGATTCGGCCCCCGCGACCAACTGGGAGCAAGCGCTGCGCCAATGGGCCGACCAGGCGCTGGCACGCGGCCAGTCGAACCTGCTCGACAGCGCCGTGCCGGCGTTCGAGCGGATCATGATCGAAACCGCCCTCAAGCACACCGCCGGCCGCCGCCGCGACGCCGCCGTGCTGCTGGGCTGGGGCCGCAACACCCTGACCCGCAAGATCAAGGAGCTGGGGATGAAGGTCGATGGCGGGGATGAGGATGACAGCGACGAGGGTTGACGCCACACACGACGACACCGTGTGGGAGCGAGCCTGCTCGCGAATGAAAGGACAATGAGCATCAGCGTTGACGGTGCAGCCACCTTCGCGAGCAGGCGCGCTCCCACATGGGCTCTGCCCGAGGGCCATGCACCGCTTGAATGCACCATGGTCCGGTATCGCGCACAACGCTTGAGCCGGCAGCCTGAACGGCCTCTGCTGTAAAAAACCGAAAGCCCCGTAATCCGGGGCTTTTCGTTACCCGAAACAAAATCTAAAGACTTTCCAAGAACCTGGCACGGCCCCTGCAATAGTCCAATCACTACCCAGTTTCGGGGGCCTTGGTACAGGCAGGCCGGGGATTCCCCTCTTTACATCCGGGGTTCGAACGAACTCCACACCCTTTTGGGGTCCCTGATACAGGCAGGTCAGGGATTCCCTCTTTTATTGCTCCTGGAGCTCGATCTCCAACCGCCAGCGACCATCGACCTCGCTGCCGGCCCAGTCGCCCTTCAGTGGCCGGGCCGCCACCAGCGTCAGCAACAAACCCGTGTCAGTGGGGCGCACCCGCCAATTCACATCCCGGGCGTTGACCTTCAACTGCCCTTTGTCCGCCTTGCCCTCAGCCTGGAACAACAACGCCACCGAGCCATCGACGATCTCGCCGTGCAACTGGGGCTCGCTGTCGAACCACACCTGCAAGCCCTGTGCGCCGACCTCGACCTGCTGCAGCCGGACGGGCTCGGGGGTGGTCAGGCGACCGATCATCAGGCCGACCATCACCCCGACAATCGCCAGCGACGCCATGACCCGCGGCAATAGCTTCGGCCGTCGATCCACTTCCGGCGTAGAATGCCGGGCATCTTTATCTTCGGAGCCGTGCATGTTTCACGTCATCCTTTTTCAACCAGAAATTCCGCCGAACACCGGCAACGTTATCAGGCTGTGCGCCAACAGTGGCTGCCACCTGCATTTGATCGAGCCGCTAGGCTTCGAGATGGACGACAAGCGCCTGCGCCGGGCCGGACTCGATTACCACGAGTACGCCACCCTGCAACGCCACGCCGACCTCGCCAGTTGCCTGGAAAGCCTGGGTCAGCCACGCCTGTTCGCCTTCACCACCAAGGGCTCGCGGCCATTCCATGACGCCCGCTTCGCCGAGGGCGATGCCTTCCTGTTCGGCCCGGAAAGCCGTGGCCTGCCCGCGGACGTGCTGGACGCCCTGCCGGACGGTCACCGCCTGCGCCTGCCGATGCGCGAAGGCTGCCGCAGCCTGAACCTGTCCAACACCGTGGCGGTGGCCGTGTACGAAGGCTGGCGCCAACTGGGCTTCAAGTAATCCCCAAACAAATGTGGGAGCGGGCTTGCTCGCGAAGAGGTCAGTACATTCAACATTGATGTTGGATGACCCACCGTCTTCGCGAGCAAGCCCGCTCCCACATGGGGGCTTGCGCTAGTTCAACTTACTGAACGGTCTGCGAACCGCCTTCCTGCAGACGCTGCACTTCTTGCGCGTACAGCGCGTCGAAGTTGACCGGCGCCAGCATCAGGGCCGGGAACGAACCACGGGTCACCAGGCTGTCCAGGGTCTCGCGGGCGTACGGGAACAGGATGTTCGGGCAGAACGCACCCAGGGTGTGGCTCATCGACGCAGGGTCGAGGTTTTTGATCAGGAAGATACCGGCCTGCTGGACTTCGGCGATGAACGCCACTTCGTCACCGTTTTTCACGGTCACCGACAGGGTCAGCACGACTTCGTGGAAATCGTCTTCCAGCGTCTTCTGGCGGGTATTGAGGTCCAGACCGACACTCGGCTCCCACTGCTGGCGGAAGATCGCCGGGCTTTTCGGCGCTTCGAAGGACAGGTCACGCACATAAATGCGCTGCAAGGAGAATTGTGGTGCGGATTCTGCTTCGGTAGCGGCGGTGTTCTGTTGGTCAGTCATCTCAGATCCTTTCTGATCTTGGGGCTTTTATAGGGAAAGAGTTCAAGCCTTGAGCATCGCGTCGAGCTTGCCGGCGCGGTCCAGGGCAAACACATCATCACAACCACCAACGTGGGTGCTGCCGATCCAGATCTGCGGCACGGATGTACGCCCGGCCTTGCTGGCCATCTCGGCGCGCACTTGCGGCTTGCCATCGACCTTGATCTCTTCGAAGGCTACGCCCTTGCTCGCCAGCAAATGCTTGGCGCGCGAGCAGTAGGGGCAGTAATCGCTGGAGTAGACGACGACGTTCGCCATATCACTTCACCAATGGCAGGTTGTCGGCTTTCCAGCTGGAGATCCCACCGGACAGCTTGGCGGCGGTGTAGCCGGATTTCATCAGTTCGCGAGCGTGAGTGCCAGCGGTCTGACCCATGGCGTCGACCAGGATGATGGTCTTGGCCTTGTGCTTCTCCAGCTCGCCGATGCGGGCGGCCAGTTTGTCCTGGGGAATGTTCACCGCGCCCACGATGTGGCCGGCGGCGAAGTCCTTGCTCGGACGCAGGTCGATCACGATGCCGGTGTCCCGGTTGACCAGGGCCGTCAGCTCACCCGTGCTCAGGCTGCGACCGCCGCCTTGCATTTGATAAGCGATCAACAGCGCCAGCAGCACGACGAAGATACCGACGAGCAGGTAGTGGTTAGTGGCAAATTCAATCAGGTGAGCAACCATCGAAGGAGGTTCCAGGGCGTTAAAATGTCGGCCAGTATACACAGCCACTATGGTGGGCCAAACCCCGTCTGGCGGTGACGGCATCGGAACTTAGCTTTAAACTGCCGCGACTCTTTTCATTGTCTCTTTTTAATTCAGCCACGAGCGGAATCCATGACTACCACGCCTAAACCTTTGGTCCTGATCATCCTCGACGGCTTCGGTCACAGCGAACATCAAGAGTCCAACGCCATCTACGCGGCCAAGAAGCCGGTCCTTGACCGCTTGTGTGCCAGCGTACCGAATGGCCTGATCTCGGGCTCGGGCATGGACGTGGGCCTGCCGGATGGCCAGATGGGCAACTCGGAAGTCGGCCACATGAACCTCGGCGCGGGCCGCGTGGTGTACCAGGATTTCACCCGTGTGACCAAAGCGATCCGCGATGGCGAGTTCTTCGACAATCCGACCATCTGCGCTGCCGTGGACAACGCCGTCGCCGCCGGCAAGGCCGTGCACTTCATGGGCCTGCTGTCCGATGGCGGCGTCCACAGCCACCAGGATCACCTGATCGCCATGGCCGAGTTGGCCGCCAAGCGTGGCGCGACGAAAATCTACCTGCATGCCTTCCTCGATGGCCGCGACACGCCGCCCAAAAGCGCCCAGTCATCCATCGAACTGCTGGACGAAGCCTTCAAGACCCTGGGCACGGGGCGCATCGCCAGCATCATCGGCCGCTACTTCGCCATGGACCGCGACAATCGCTGGGACCGGGTGTCCCAGGCCTACAACCTGATCGTCGACGGCAATGGCCAGTTCCACGCCGACAGCGCCCAGCAAGGCCTGGAGGCGGCCTATGCCCGTGGCGAGAGCGACGAATTCGTCAAGGCGACCACGATTGGCGAGCCGGTCCGGGTCGAAGACGGCGACGCCATGGTGTTCATGAACTTCCGCGCCGACCGCGCCCGCGAGCTGAGCCGCGTGTTCGTCGAGGACGGCTTCCAGGAGTTTGAGCGCGCACGCCAGCCAAAACTGGCCGGCTTCGTCATGCTGACCCAATACGCCGCCAGCATCCCCGCGCCGTCGGCCTTCGCCCCTGGCAGCCTGGAAAACGTGCTGGGCGACTACTTGGCCAAGAACGGCAAGACCCAATTGCGCATCGCCGAGACCGAGAAGTACGCCCACGTCACCTTCTTCTTCTCGGGCGGGCGCGAAGAACCGTTCCCGGGGGAAGAGCGCATCCTGATCCCTTCGCCCAAAGTCGCCACGTACGACCTGCAACCCGAGATGAGCGCCCCGGAGGTCACCGACCGCATCGTCGAGGCCATCGAGAACCAGCGTTACGACGTCATCGTGGTCAACTATGCCAACGGTGACATGGTCGGCCACAGCGGCGTGTTCGCGGCGGCGGTCAAGGCCGTGGAATGCCTGGACCTGTGCGTGGGCCGCATCGTCGACGCCCTGGAGAACGTCGGCGGCGAAGCGCTGATCACGGCCGACCATGGCAACGTCGAGCAAATGTCCGACGCGTCCACCGGCCAGGCACACACCGCGCACACCACCGAGCCGGTGCCCTTCATCTATGTCGGCAAGCGTGACCTCAAGGTCCGTGACGGCGGCGTGCTGGCGGACGTGGCCCCGACCATGCTGATGCTGCTGGGGCTGGAGAAGCCTGAGGAAATGACCGGGACGTCGATCCTGGTCTGATCCAAGACCCTGCGGGAGCGGGCTTGCCCGCGAATACGTAGTGTCAGTCGCCTTCACCAGGCCTGACATGGCGCCTTCGCGAGCAAGCCCGCTCCCACATTGGTTTGTGGTGTTTTTGAGCCCAGTTATCACACCGCCCTAAATGGGCATTTTTTTTGCGGCGTGGGGCGGGCATACTAGGCCGTCCCTTTCCCCGGTGTCGCCCGCCTCTATGCTCCGCACCCTGATCGCCCTTGCCCTGACCTGCCTGCTCCAACCGGCCTTCGCCGACGAGCGCGCGCAAACCCAGCAACAGTTGGACGCTACGCGTCAGGATATTTCCGAGCTGAAAAAGCTCCTGGGCAAGCTGCAGGAAGAAAAGTCCGGCATCCAGAAAGAGCTCAAGGGCACCGAAACCGAGATGGGCAAGCTCGAAAAGCAGGTCGATGCCCTGCAAAAAGAGCTGAAGAAGAGCGAAGCCGAGCTGCAGCGACTCGATGGCGAGAAAAAAAAACTCCAGAGCGCGCGCACTGAACAACAGCAACTGATCGCCACCCAGGCCCGCGCGGCCTACCAGAACGGCCGCCAGGAATACCTCAAGCTGCTGCTCAACCAGCAGAACCCCGAGAAATTCGCGCGCACCTTCACCTATTACGACTACCTGAGCCAGGCCCGCCTGGAGCAGTTGAACAGCTTCAACGAAACCCTGCGCCAACTGGCCAACGTCGAACAGGACATTGCCCTGCAGCAGGCCCAGTTGCTGGTGGACAAAAGCAGCCTCGACAGCCAGCGCGACGAGCTCGACAAAGTCCGCAAGGAGCGCCAGCAAGTGCTGGCCAAGCTCAACACCGACGTGAAAGCCCGCGACCAGAAGCTACAAGCCCGCGAGCAGGATCAAGCCGACCTGTCTAAAGTACTCAAAACCATTGAAGAGACCCTGGCTCGCCAGGCACGTGAGGCAGAACAGGCGCGGCAAAAAGCCCTGATCGCCCAGCAGGAAGCGGAAAAAAAGCGTTTACGTGAGGCCCAGGCTCAAGCCAACGAGACTGACGCCCCGCGCAAACCAGCCAAGCAGACGCCTGGCGCCCTGGTTTCCAGTGCCGGTGAAACCTTTGGTGGCGCTTTTGCTACCACCCGGGGAAAACTTCCATGGCCGGTTGACGGTCGACTGCTTGCCCGCTTCGGCGAGAGCCGTGGCGACGACACCCGGACCAAGTGGGACGGCGTGATGATCAGCGCCACTGCTGGCAGCCAGGTGCACGCCGTACACGGCGGCCGCGTGGTGTTTGCCGATTGGCTGCGAGGCGCCGGCCTGTTGGTGATTCTTGACCATGGCAACGGTTACTTGAGCTTGTACGGCCACAATCAGACGCTGCTTAAATCAGCCGGCGACGTGGTCAAGGCCGGAGAGTCCATCTCCACTGTCGGTAACAGTGGCGGCCAGGACACAGCAGCACTGTATTTCGCTATTCGTCAGCAGGGTCACCCGAGTGATCCGGCGCAATGGTGCCGCGCGCAAGGATAGGCGTTGAGTCACCTACATTAGGAGTTCGTTCGACATGCTGCATTTGTCCCGCCTCACCTCGCTGGCCCTGACGATCGCCCTGGTGATCGGTGCGCCCCTGGCGTTTGCCGCCGAGCCCGCCTCCTCGGTTTCGGCCGCGACCACCAAGGCGCCATTGCCGCTGGATGAGTTGCGCACCTTTGCCGAGGTCATGGACCGGATCAAGGCGGCGTATGTCGAACCGGTAGACGACAAGACCCTACTGGAAAATGCCATCAAGGGCATGCTCAGCAACCTCGACCCGCACTCGGCCTACCTGGGCCCCGAAGACTTTGCCGAGCTGCAGGAAAGCACCAGCGGCGAATTCGGCGGCCTGGGCATTGAAGTGGGCTCCGAAGATGGCTTCATCAAGGTCGTCTCGCCGATCGACGATACCCCAGCCTCCAAGGCCGGCATCCAGGCCGGCGACTTCATCGTCAAGATCAACGGCCAGCCAACGCGCGGCCAGACCATGACCGAAGCCGTGGACAAGATGCGCGGCAAGATCGGCGAGAAGATCACCCTGACCCTGGTGCGCGATGGCGGCACGCCGTTCGACGTCACCCTGACCCGCGCCACCATCCAGGTCAAAAGCGTCAAGGCGCAGTTGCTGGAGTCGGGCTACGGCTACATCCGCATCACCCAGTTCCAGGTCAAGACCGGCGAAGAGGTTTCCAAGGCCCTGGCCAAGCTGCGCAAGGAAAACGGCAAGAAGCTCAACGGCATCATCCTCGACCTGCGCAACAACCCGGGCGGCGTATTGCAAGCGGCGGTGGAAGTGGTCGACCACTTCATCACCAAAGGCCTGATCGTCTACACCAAGGGCCGCATCGCCAACTCCGAACTGCGCTTCTCGGCCACCGGCCACGACGAAAGCGAAGCGGTGCCGATGGTCGTGCTGATCAACGGCGGCAGTGCCTCGGCCTCGGAAATCGTCGCCGGCGCCCTGCAGGACCAGAAGCGCGCCGTGGTGATGGGCACCACCAGCTTTGGCAAAGGCTCGGTGCAAACCGTGTTGCCACTGAACAACGACCGCGCGCTGAAGATCACCACCGCACTGTACTTCACCCCGAACGGGCGCTCGATCCAGGCCCAGGGCATTGTCCCGGACATCGAAGTGCGCAGGGCCAAGATCACCAACGAGCAAGATGGCGATTACTTCAAGGAAGCCGACCTGCAGGGTCACTTGGGCAATGGCAATGGCGGTGCCGAC
The DNA here is from genome assembly GCF_900109995.1 of Pseudomonas sp. ok272. Lineage (GTDB taxonomy): Bacteria > Pseudomonadota > Gammaproteobacteria > Pseudomonadales > Pseudomonadaceae > Aquipseudomonas. The sequence goes on from NZ_FOCB01000014.1 coordinate 112,930, forward strand.
AAGCCAAGCGGTTCCACTGGCAAGGCCAAGCCGATGCCTCAGGACGACGACTACCAACTGGCCCAGGCGCTCAGCCTGCTCAAGGGCCTGAGCATCACCCGTAATCGCTGAGATGCGCCTGCGGTTGCTCCTCGGCCTGTTGTGCTGCCTGGCCGGCGCGGTTCACGCGGCGCCGGCCAAGACCTACCTGACCCTGATCATCGACGACCTGGGGCAGAACCTGCCCCGTGACCGCCGCGTGCTGGCCCTGCCCGGCCCGGTGGTCACGGCCGTCATGCCCGACACGCCCCACGCCGCCGAATTCGCCCGCGAAGCTCATCGCGCCGGCAAGACCGTCATCCTGCACATGCCCATGGACCCGGCCAGCGGTCCGTTTGCCTGGCATCCCGAGTTGTCCATCGACGAACTGCAAAAGCGCCTGGATGCTGCCTTCAAGGCCGTGCCCTACAGCGCCGGCCTCAACAACCACATGGGCAGCCGCATGACCGCCCAGCAACCGGCGATGGCCTGGCTGATGGCCGAGCTGCAGCGCCGGCACAAGCTCTTCGTCGATAGCCGCACCAGCGCCCAGACCGTCGCCGCCGCCGAGGCGCAGAAAATTGGCCTGGCGAGCGTCTCGCGGGACGTGTTCCTCGATGACGAGCGCACCGAGGCGGCCATCTCCAGCCAACTCCAGGTCGCCATCCGCCTGGCCCACAAACAGGGTTCGGCGGTGCTGATCGGCCACCCTTACCCGCAAACCCTGGCGGTGCTGGAGCGCGAACTGCCCAAGCTCAAGGCCCAGGGCATCGAGTGGATTGATATCAAGCAGATGATCAGCCTGCGCAGTAACAAGGCAATGGCAGGGCATGGGAAGGATGGGGTGTACCGCTAACGCCAGTCCGTTAAGGCGCAAAACCTGTGGGAGCGAGCCTGCTCGCTCCCACAGGGATGTCTGTATCCGTTGAACCTACAGATACCGCGCCATGATCGCATCGACATCGCCGTCCTTGCGCATCTGATCCAGGGCGGCCTGCAACTTGGCGACGGTCTCGTCGGGTACGTTGCGGTTCAGGGCCAGGTACAGTTCGGCGCTATTGAAGCGCAGCACGGTCTTGAGGCCGGTGACGCCTTCCTGTCGGGCGAGGTAGCGCCCGGCAGGGTCGCCGGTGGCCCAGAGGTCGATCTGCCCGCTGAGGAGTTTTTTCGCGTTGTCCTGGTCACGCAGCACCACCATCGGATTCAGGCCCTGTTTGGCCAGGGTCAAGGCGATGGCGTCGCCTTTGTAGGCGCCGATTTTGTATTGGCGGGCCTGATCCAGGTTGTCGAGGGTGATCTTGCTGTCGGCCTTGGCCAACATGATCCAGTCGTCCGGGCCGATCGGGCCGACCCACTTGAAGAGGTTCTCGCGGTCAGGCAGGCGCGCCATGACGAAGACGCCGTAGCCGGGCTTTTCCAGGGTGAGCTTGTAGATACGTTCCCAGGGGAACCGAAGCGTCAGGCTGTAGGTGATGCCGGCTCGCTTGAACATCTCGCGGACAATGTCCACGGCGATGCCATTGATGTTCTCGTCCTGAGCGAAGTTCTTGCCGTTCTTCGCCATGTTGTAGGGCGGGAAGTTTTCCGTCAGCAACACCAGGTCAGTGTCGGTTTTTTCGGCCGCGTGCACTGCACTGGCGAGCAGTAGCGATGCACTGGCGAGAATCAGGAACAAACGTCTAAACATTGTGGGCTACCGCAATCCATTGGCGTGCCCAAGCTTGCCTTGAGCCCGCCATGCTGTCCACTGGCCTTTATCGAACCACGATGCCTCGTGCAGCCATGTAGGCCTTGGCTTCCGGCACGGTGTACTCCCCAAAGTGGAAGATACTCGCCGCCAACACCGCGCTGGCGTGGCCTTCGAGGATGCCGTCGGCCAGGTGCTGCAGGTTGCCGACGCCGCCGGAGGCGATCACCGGAATGCCCAAGGCGTCGCTGATGGCGCGGGTCACGCCCAGGTCGAAGCCGTTCTTCATGCCGTCCTGGTCCATGCTGGTCAGCAGGATCTCGCCGGCCCCCAGGCCTTCCATCTTCTTCGCCCATTCCACCGCATCCAGCCCGGTAGGCTTGCGTCCACCATGGGTGAAGATTTCCCAACGCGGGGCTTCGCCCGGCAGTGAGACTTTCTTCGCGTCGATGGCGACGACGATGCATTGCGAGCCGAAATGCTGCGCCGCTTCGCCGACGAACTCGGGGTTGAACACGGCGGCGGTGTTGATCGAGACCTTGTCCGCGCCAGCATTGAGCAAGTTGCGGATGTCTTGCACGGTGCGTACGCCACCGCCTACGGTCAGCGGGATGAACACCTGGCTGGCCATGCGTTCCACGGTATGCAGCGTCGTGTCGCGACCGTCGACGCTGGCGGTGATGTCGAGAAAGGTAATCTCGTCAGCACCCTGCTCGTCGTAGCGACGGGCGATTTCCACCGGGTCACCGGCGTCACGGATGTTCTCGAACTTCACGCCCTTGACCACCCGGCCGTTGTCCACGTCCAGGCAAGGGATGATGCGTTTGGCCAGCGCCATGGTCAGTCCTCAGCCTGTGTACGCGTCGCAGAAGGCTTGCGCCTCGGCGACGTCGAGGGTGCCTTCGTAGATCGCCCGGCCGGTAATCGCGCCGATGATCCCCGGCGCCTTGGCGTCGAGCAGCGACTTGATGTCACCCAGGTTGTGGATGCCGCCAGACGCGATCACCGGGATCTTGGTCGCCGCTGCCAGGGCCGCGGTGTACGACACGTTGCAGCCCTGCATCATGCCGTCCTTGGCGATGTCGGTGTAGACGATGGCGGACACGCCGTCGGCTTCGAACCGCTTGGCCAGGTCGATGACCTGCACGGTGCTGATTTCAGCCCAGCCATCGGTGGCGACAAAGCCGTCCTTGGCGTCCAGGCCCACGATCACTTTGCCCGGGAACGCCCGGCAAGCCTCGGCCACGAAGGCTGGGTCTTTCACCGCCTTGGTGCCGATGATCACGTAGCTCACGCCGGCCTTGACGTAGTGCTCGATGGTTTCCAGCGAGCGAATGCCGCCGCCGATCTGGATCGGAAGGTTCGGGTAGCGCTTGGCGATGGCGGTGACCACTTCGCCATTGACCGGCTGGCCTTCGAAGGCGCCGTTCAGGTCGACCAGATGCAAGCGACGGCAACCGCCCTCCACCCACTTGGCAGCCATGCTCACCGGGTCATCGGAGAACACCGTGGAATCTTCCATGCGGCCCTGGCGCAGACGAACACAGGCACCGTCTTTAAGATCGATAGCGGGAATAATCAGCATCTGGCAAACCTTCAAATTCGATTTTTCAGCGTTGCTCGGAAATCAGTTTTTCTCGAGCGCCCACAGGTCGCTTTCGATGCTTTCGAACCTTTCTTTAAGGTGCGTCTGCACATCGAAAATCGCCCTGTTGTAATAGTGCGGAGCAATTTCGCGGGTAAACAGCTCAAGAATCTCCCCCGCCTCGAATGAACCGAGGTCGAGTTCGAAGCGGTCTTCCATGAAGCGCTTGATCTTGCTGTTGGCCTCGTTCTCCTGCTCGGGAGTGAGGGTCAGGATCGGCGGCTTTTTCTTGATCGCCATTTACCAGTGCCCATCCCAGGCCGCGAAGTTCTGCAACAGCTGCAAGCCATGGCTATGGCTCTTCTCCGGGTGGAACTGCACGGCGAAGCGCGAGCCATCGGCCAGCGCGGCGGCGAAGTCGACACCGTAGTGACCGCCACCCACCACCTGGCGCGGATTGCCAGCGGCGATGTAGTAGCTGTGCACGAAGTAAAAGCGCGCCAGGTCCGGGATGTTGTGCCACAGCGGGTGATCCACCGTCTGCTGCACCTCATTCCAACCCATGTGCGGGACTTTCAGGTGTTCACCGTTTTCATGCAGGTCTTTGCCGAAGAACTTCACCTGGCCCGGAAACAGGCCAATGCAGTCGACGCCGCCGTTTTCTTCACTGTGATCGAGCAAGGCTTGCATGCCCACGCAGATGCCGAGGAACGGCCGGTCCTGGCTAACTTCACGCACCAGCGCATCGAAACCCAGGCGACGGATCTCCGCCATGCAATCGCGGATCGCGCCGACACCGGGAAACACCACCCGGTCGGCTTCGCGAATCACCTTGGCATCGCTGGTGATCAGCACCTTGCCGGCCCCCACATGCTCCAGGGCCTTGGCCACCGAATGCAGGTTGCCCATGCCGTAGTCGATAACGGCGACCGTCTGCATTACAGAACGCCCTTGGTCGACGGCATTTGCCCAGCCATCCGCTCATCCAGCTCGACGGCCATGCGCAGGGCACGGCCGAAAGCCTTGAACACGGTTTCGATCTGGTGGTGGGTGTTGGTGCCACGCAGGTTGTCGATGTGCAGGCTGACGTTGGCGTGGTTGACGAAGCCCTGGAAGAACTCCTGGAACAGGTCAACGTCGAAACCGCCGACGGTGGCGCGGGTAAAGGGCACGTGCATCTGCAGGCCAGGACGCCCGGAGAAATCGATCACCACGCGCGACAGCGCTTCATCGAGCGGCACATAGGCATGGCCATAGCGACGGATGCCTTTCTTGTCACCGATGGCTTTGCTGAAGGCTTGACCCAGGGTGATACCCACGTCCTCCACCGTGTGGTGGTCGTCGATATGCAGGTCGCCCTTGCTTTCGATATCCAGGTCGATCAACCCGTGTCGGGCGATCTGATCCAGCATGTGCTCAAGAAAAGGTACACCGATATCAAATCGGGCCTTTCCGGTGCCATCCAGGTTGATCGAGGCTTTGATCTGGGTTTCCAGAGTGTCGCGCTCGACGCACGCCTTACGTTCGGCCATCACCAGCTCCGCAAAATCATTGGGCGAAAAAGGCAGCCATTATAGGCACGCAACGGCCAAACAGAAACACGCCAGGTGATATCCCTGACAGGCGCCGACCAATGTGGCCGGGGATATACCTGTCCATACAAGCACGTTGTTGCCTTGCACAGATCATTGTGGGAGCGAGCCCGCTCGCGAAGGTGGTGTATCGGACAGCATCACTGTCGACTGATATGCCCTCTTCGCGAGCAGGCTCGCTCCCACACTCGTGCGGGTTAGTGGAACAGGACCGCAGTTTTTTGCACGGTTACCCAGACACCCCACGCCAGCGGAATCCCCACCACCAACCACGCGGCAACGGCCAACGGCTTGCTGCCCGGCGCCGCTTTCCACTCCAGCACCGTGGTGCTGTCGGCGCCTTTGTCATGACCCAGCGCCTGCTCGGCGGCCAGTTCGGCCTCGGTCATGAAGTACTTGTCCGCCACCGGACGCACCAGCAGGTTGCACAGGAAGCCCAGCACCAACAGGCCCGCGAGGATGTACAGGGTGATGTCGTACGCAGCGGCACGCTCGACGCCGACACTCAACTGATACTCACGCAGGTAGTTGACCAGCACCGGTCCCAACACCCCGGCCGCCGCCCAGGCCGTCAACAGCCGACCGTGGATCGCGCCGACCATTTGCGTACCGAACAGGTCCGCCAGGTACGCCGGCACGGTGGCAAACCCGCCGCCATACATCGACAGGATGATGCAGAACGCCGCCACGAACAGCGAGATGTTGCCCAGGTGTCCCAGGTTCGGGATCAGCGCATACAGGGCAAAACCCAGGGCAAAGAACACGAAGTAGGTGTTCTTGCGGCCCAGGTAGTCGGAGAACGACGCCCAGAAGAACCGCCCACCAATGTTGAACAAGCTCAGCAAGCCAGTGAAGCCGGCCGCAATGGCGGCAATCGAGGCCAGCTGTGCCGCGTCCAACTCACCGAAGGTCAGGTCATTGCCCAGCAGTTTCCCGGCGAACACTTCCTGCAACAGTGGCGAGGCCATGCCGAGGATGCCGATACCTGCCGACACGTTCAGGCACAAGACCAGCCACACCAGGGCGAACTGCGGCGTCTTCCACGCCACGTTCACATGCACATGGCGGTGGGTGATCATCGAATTCGCGGTTTTCTTCGCCGGCGGCGTCCAGCCCTCAGGCTTCCAGCCCGTTGGCGGCACGCGGTACGACAGCGCCCCACCGATCATGAACACGAAGTAGATCGCCGCCATCACCAGGAAGCTCTGCCAGACACCGACGCCGGTGGGCGAGGCAAAGTGGCCCATCAGGGCCGCCGCCAGCGGCGCACCAACCATCGCCCCGCCACCAAAGCCCATGATCGCCATGCCGGTGGCCATGCCCCGTTTGTCCGGGAACCACTTGATCAGGGTCGAGACCGGCGAGATGTAGCCCAGGCCCAGGCCGATGCCACCAATCACCCCGGAGCCAAGCCACATCAGCCAGATCTGGTGGGTATAGATCCCCAGCGCCGAGATCAACAGGCCACCGCACCAGCACAGCGCCGAAACGACACCGGCCTTGCGCGGCCCGGCATGTTCCAGCCAGCCACCCCAGATCGCCGCCGAGCAACCGAGGAAGATGAAGAACAGGGTGTAGATCCAGCCGAGCATGGAAATCGGCCAGTCGCACTGGGATGAGAACACTTGTGCAACAAAACTCATGTCCGGCGCGCAGACCACCGGGGCTGTCACGCCCAGGGCCTTGGACAACGGCAGCCAGAACACCGAAAAACCATAGGCCATGCCGATGCACAAGTGGATGGCCAGGGCGGCCGGTGGAACCAGCCAGCGGTTGAAACCGGGCTTGGCGATGATGCGCTCCTTGGACAGGAACGCGGGCTGGGCGGGCAATATACCGGCCTCGGTGCTCGTGCTCATTTGTGTTTCCCCCAATTATTAGTAGGGTTCGCCAGGCACGTTTCACCCCTCGGCCTTGTGCACGCAGGCATGACCGTTTTGTTGGGTGAAGCTTCGTTGGACGCGACAACAGGTCGCAGATGGCCGGACGAACGGGCGCAGATTACCATTTGCCCGCCTCGCAAAAACTCAGCCGTTCTGACTTTTTGTGGCGATCTGATCCGCCCGTGTGGCAAAGAACGGTTTCACCGGATGACGATTACCACTGGCGCGGTTGTAGAACGATCACTGACCAGTCGTCGGTTTCGGGGCGCTATACTCCCCGGCTAACTTCTAAATTCGACTCAACTACAAGGACTCGCCCATGAAAGCGTTCGGCAAAATCCTGGGTCTGGTACTTCTCGGACTGTTGCTGGTCATTGTGGCGCTGGGCTTTGCCCTGACCCACTTCTTCGACCCCAACGACTACAAGGAAGAGATTCGCCAGATAGCCCGCGACAAGGCCCACATCGAGCTGACGCTCAATGGCGATATCGGCTGGAGCCTGTTCCCCTGGCTTGGCCTTGAACTGCACGAAGCCAGCGTCGCGACCCTGGCCAACCCCACCGCGCCGTTTGCCGACTTGCAAATGCTCGGCCTGTCGGTGCGGGTCCTGCCGCTGCTGCGCCGTGAAGTACAGATGAGTGACGTGCGGGTCGAAGGCCTGAACCTGCGCCTGAGCCGCGACAAGGATGGCCACGGCAATTGGGAAGACATCGGCAAGGTGCCGACGGCGGTCGCCAGCAGCGACCAGCCGGCCAGCACCCAAGCTTCGACCCAGGCCCCGGTGACCAGCGAAAAACCTGCCCAGCCCCTGCGGCTCGATATCGACAGCCTGACCGTGAACAACGCCCGGGTCGAGTACACCGACGAGCGCACCGGCCAGCAGTTCAGCGCCGAAAGCATCCAACTGAGCACCGGCCCGATTCACGACTCGACCGACATCCAGGTCAAGCTGACCGCCTTCCTGTCGAGCAGCCAACCGGCACTGCGGGTGCGTTCCGAGCTCAACGGCGAGCTGCGCTTCGAGCGCGCCCTGCAGCGCTATTCCTTCGAAGACATGAAGCTGACCGGCGAACTGACCGGCGAGCCATTGCACGGCAAGACCGTGGCCTTCGGCGCACAAGGGCAATTGCTGCTGGATAAGGCGGCGAACGTCGCCGAATGGACCGGTATCAAGCTTTCTGCCAACCAATTGCGCGCCCTCGGCGAGTTGAAGGTCAACAGCCTGGACACGACCCCCCAGATCAGTGGCGGCCTGTCGATTGCCCCATTCGACCTGGCCAAGTTCGTCGACAGCATCGGCCAGAAACTCCCAGCCATGGCCGAAGGCAGCCTGGGCAAGGTCGAACTGGCCAGCCGCCTGGCGGGCACACCGACCAGCGTGGTGCTGGACAACCTCAACCTGAAGCTCGATGACAGCACCTTCACCGGCCGCATTGCGGTCGAGGATTTCGCCAAGCAGTCGCTGCGCGTGCAGCTCAAGGGCGACACCTTCAACGCTGATCGCTACCTGCCACCAACCTCCGCCGAAGCCAACAGCGCCGCGGTGGCACGCCAGGCGGAAGTCAGCAGCACCGAGGCCGATGCCATGGCCGGCGCCGGCAGCACCCCTCTGCCAAACGCCCCGACCAAGGGCGCCTGGAGCAGCGACAAGCTGATCCCGACCGAGCGCCTGGGCAAGCTCGATATCGACGCCGACCTGACCTTCGGCCAACTGACCCTCGACAAGCTGCCGATCCACAACGCCGCCCTCCAGGCGTCCGGCCAGGGCGGCCTGCTGACCCTGAAGAACCTCAGTGGCGAGTTGTACAACGGCACGTTCAACACCAAGGGCACCCTCGATGTGCGCCAGCCCGTGCCCGTGCTGAACATGCAGACCCAGATCAGCCGCGTACCCGCGGAGAAACTCCTCGAAAGCCAGGGCAAGAACCCGCCCGTCAAAGGCCTGATCACCCTCAACAGCAACCTGAGCGCCAGCGGCAACAGCCAGAAAGCGTTGATCGACAGCCTCAACGGTAACGCCAACTTCGTGATCAACGATGGTGTGCTGCTCAACGCCAACCTTGAGCAACAGCTGTGCCGCGGCATCGCTATCCTCAACCGCAAGACCCTCAGCGGCGAGCCGCGGGGCAAGGACACGCCATTCCAGGAGCTCAAGGGCAGCCTGACCCTGCACAATGGCGTGGCCAGCAACCCGGACCTGAAAGTGCGTGTCCCCGGCATGAGCATCAACGGCAACGGCGACGTCGACCTGCGGGTGCTGGGCATGGACTACCGCGTCGGCATCATCGTCGAAGGTGACACCCGCGACATGCCGGACCCGGCCTGCCAAGTGGGCTCGAGTTTTCAGGGTATCCAGGTCCCTCTGCGTTGCCGTGGTCCGCTGGAGCTGGGCGCCAAGGCATGCCGCCTGGACAAGGACGGCTTGAGCCAGGTCGCCATCAAGGCCGCGGGCAGCAAGCTCAGCGAAAAGCTTGAAGAGAAACTCGACAAGGTCAATCCGCAGTTGAAAGACGCGCTCAAGGGGCTGTTCAAGCGATGAAGGCCGAGCAGTTTTCAACCGCGGTGCTGGACTGGTACGACCGCCACGGCCGCCACGACCTGCCCTGGCAACAGGGCATCACCCCGTATCGGGTGTGGGTCTCGGAAATCATGCTGCAGCAGACCCAGGTCAGCACCGTGCTGAATTACTTCGACCGGTTCATGGCGTCCCTGCCAACGGTCGAGGCCCTGGCCGCCGCGCCGGAAGACGAAGTGCTGCACCTGTGGACCGGCCTGGGCTACTACACCCGGGCGCGCAACCTGCAAAAGACCGCGAAGATCGTCGTCGAACAGTACGCCGGCGAATTCCCGCGGGACGTGGAGAAACTCACTGACCTGCCGGGCATCGGCCTGTCCACCGCTGGCGCCATCGCCAGCCTGAGCATGGGCCTGCGCGCGCCAATCCTCGACGGCAACGTCAAGCGCGTGCTGGCGCGCTACACCGCGCAAGAGGGCTACCCCGGCGAACCCAAGGTGGCCAAACAGCTGTGGGCCACCGCAGAGCGCTTCACACCCCAGGACCGGGTCAACGCCTACACCCAGGCGATGATGGACATGGGCGCCACGCTCTGCACCCGCAGCAAGCCCAGTTGCCTGCTCTGCCCCCTGGAAAAGGGCTGCGAAGCCCACATGCTGGGCCTGGAGACGCGCTACCCAATCCCCAAGCCGCGCAAGGCCGTACCGCAAAAGCGCACGCTGATGCCGCTGCTGGCCAACCGTGACGGCGCCATTTTGCTGTATCGCCGCCCGTCCACGGGGTTGTGGGGTGGGCTGTGGAGCCTGCCGGAGCTGGATGACCTGGGTGACCTGGAACACCTGGCCACGCAACACTCGCTGGCGCTGGGCAAACACATCGAACTGCCCAGCCTGGTGCACACCTTCAGCCACTTCCAACTGGCCATCGAACCCTGGCTGGTCCAGGTCCAGGAGACCGGCCATCACGTGGCCGAGGCCGACTGGCTCTGGTATAACCTCGCCACCCCGCCGCGCCTGGGCCTTGCCGCCCCGGTAAAAAAACTGCTCAAGCGCGCGGCCGACGTATTGAACGCAGGAGAGTCGTCATGACCCGCACCATCATGTGCCGCAAGTACAACGAAGAACTGCCAGGCCTGGAACGCCCTCCATTCCCCGGCGCCAAGGGCCAGGATATTTTTGACCACGTCTCGCAACAGGCCTGGGCCGACTGGCAAAAACACCAGACCCTGTTGATCAACGAAAAACGCCTGAACATGATGAACGCCGAAGACCGCAAATACCTTCAAGGCGAGATGGATAAGTTCTTCAGCGGCGAGGATTACGCCAAGGCCGAAGGCTACGTGCCGCCTGCCGAGTAACCCGTTAAATCGGGGGTCGGATCGTAAGCGACGGTAATAATTAAATATTTTTTGAAAACTTGCTTGACGACCCCCTGAAAAACCCGTTTAATGCGCCCCGTTGCCCAGATAGCTCAGTCGGTAGAGCAGGGGATTGAAAATCCCCGTGTCGGCGGTTCGATTCCGTCTCTGGGCACCAAATACCGAAAACCCTGAATCGCAAGATTCAGGGTTTTTTTATGCCCGGCGTTTAGCCAGGAGCGGGTTCCCCCACTCCGCTACCGGTCACCCGTCCAGTGGAAGACCAGGTTATGCGCGGCGCCACCGCCAATGCTCGCGACATCTCGCCGCTCCTCACCGTTGCGCGTGGCGACGACGGTGTACTTGCCTGTCGGCAACTGCGCGTAAACCAATGGCCCCGCGTTATCGAGCGCCAGCACCGTCCCCCCCGACGCTTTTTGCACCTGGACACTCACATCGGAGGTGTACTGGTTCTGCGCGCCAACGGAAAAGGTCATATGCAGGTTGTAACCCTTGGCTGCTTGAATGAAATGAGATTCGTCCAGGCCAATCCCGCCGGACAGGTAGGCGATCCCATTTTGCTGTTGCTGCTGGACCTGTACGCCAGCCGGATCAACTGACTCAGTGCTGGCGGACTGCGCCATGAGCGGGAACAGCAGCAATCCGACCGCGGCGAGAGACAGCATGAGTGGATGGGCATGTTTCATGATGAGTACTCCCGGGCTCCGCAAGAACCCTGTCGTTACTCTATTTTCGATGTGCAGCACGGCCACCAAGTTTTAGATTGATTCGATCTGGGGCTGACTGCGAATCGGACTACCCGCGACGGCTGCACACGGCAAATGACCCGGCTCGCCAGCGGCACATGCACGAGCCCCGGTTAAATCCGCTCAGCCATGGATTGTTCAGCCCGCGCGCGAAAGCTATCGTTGGCAGCTCTCCGCAAAGGTCCACCGCCAATGATCGTGCAGGACGCTCCCCCGCAGGCCACCCCTCAGGCCGAGCCCGCGCCACGCTGCGCTGAACCGTTCAGCGAGCCCGCCGCCGACGGTTTCCTGCTCGGCGGGTTCACCTGGCGCCACGCGTCCAGGGACACCCGCAGGGCCGTGGTGATCATCAACGCCGCCACCTCCGTGCGCTGCCGTCACTACGCGCGCTTTGCCGATTATCTGTTCGCCAACGGCTTTGACGTCATCACCTACGACTACCGGGGGATCGGCGAATCACGGCCGGCCTCCATCAAGGGCTTGCAAGCCACCTGGAGCGACTGGGGCACGCTGGACTTCGAGGCCATGCTCAAGCGCGCCCAGCGCGAGTTCCCCGGCCAGCCCATCGACGTGGTCGGCCACAGCTTCGGCGGCTGCGGTGCGGGCCTGGCGAGTTCAGGCCGTGTGATCCGGCGAATGGTCACGGTTGGCGCACAGTTCGCCTACTGGCGCGACTACGCACCCGCCCAGCGCTGGCGGATGTTCGCCAAGTGGCACGTGGTGATGCCGCTGGTCACCCTGTTCTGCGGCTACTTTCCCGGCAAGCGCCTGGGCTGGCTGGAAGACACGCCTGCCGGCGTGGTCCGAGACTGGAGCCTGTCCACCGCACGCTATGAAACGCGCCCCAGCGGCCGCCTGATCCACGCGACCGCCGGTCGGCTACCCTTCGCCGCCGTCACCGCGCACACCCTGGCTATCAGCCTTAGCGACGATCCCTACGGTACAATCCCGGCCATTGAGCGCCTGCTGGGCTACTTCAGCGGCTGCAGCAACACGCACCTGCGCATTACCCCCGAGGACATCGGCGAACAACAGGTCGGACATTTCGCCTTTTTTCGCAGCCCGTACCAAGCCACACTATGGCCCATTGCATTGTCCTGGCTGTCACACGGCGAACTGGCCCCCGATCATCCCGGGCGGCAAGTACCCCGCAGCCCAGCGACCTGACCTTTCAACGAATCACGGAACAACGCCCATGGCCTCCGCCAACAAGCAGCAAAAACGCGCCACCCGTGCCAAAGCCAAGGCCAAGCAGAACCGCACCCAACGCACGGCCGCCCCGGTGGACCTGGACCCGAACGATGATCGCATCGACTTCGAATCGGTCGACCTGACCGAACTGTTCAAGGAAATGATCGACGCGGCGAAGATCAGCCAACAGGCCATGTGCACGGTCTTTCTTGAGCACCCACTGCTCGCGCTGGTGCTGGAGCAAGAAGGCGAAGAAACCGCGACTGACTTCATCATCGCGGCGCTGATCGAGTATCGCCAGTGGTCCGCCGAGACCGACGAAGCCGGCGCCCTGGCCTGGATCGAATCCCCAGCCTTCCAGGCTGACTACGTGGCGGCGTCCAACGCCATTACCGCCCAACCCCCACACAACGCAAACTGAGTGCCCATGGCTTCCCTGAACAAGCAGCAAAAACGCGCCAAGCGCGCCAAGACCAAAGCCAAACAGATCCGCATGGTCGGCAGAAAGCCCCTGGCGCTGGACGACGAGCCGGGCCACCTGGCCGAGCCTATCCCCGAGTACACCTTGGCGATGTTCAGCAAGATGCGTGACGCCGAGCCCACCAGCCGCAATGACATGCTGTTGATCCTGCTGGCCGAGCTCAGCGAGATCATCAACCAGCACCCAGAACTGTTGGACCTGGAAAACGCCGAGAACGAAGCCATGGCCGCCACCCACCTGGCCGCCGACATGCTGATCGACTACCGCATGTGGGCCGACGGCATGGATCGCGAGGCCGCCCAGGCCTGGCTCACCACGCCTGAGTTCATCGCCGACTTCGGCACCGCCCTGGATACGTATCGCGAATCCCTGGACGAGCCGGCCGAGAAGGCCGAGTAACACCCGCGCAGAAAACCCAAAACGGCCGCGTGTCATCACTGACAGCGGCCGTTTTTCGTTACCCCGGCTGCATCAACTCAGCACCAGCGCTCCCAACCGCTGCTGCTGGCGACGACGCGCCACCAACAGGCCGGTCGCAACGACCAGGGCGCTCAGCAGGCCGGTGGCAATGATCTCCACGCGATGCTCTGGCTGGAACAGCATGATCGTCAGCACGCCGACGATGAATACAATCACCGCATACGTCAGGCCCGGGAACAGCCACATCCGGTAGGCGATGGTCTCGCCGGCAGCCATGCGCTTGTGGCGCATGCGCAATTGCGAGACCGCAATCACCAGGTACACCAACAAGGCAATGGCACCCGAACTGGCCAGCAGGAATTGGAACACTGCCGCCGGCGCCACGTAGTTGGCGAACACCGCCAGGAAGGCTGCCGCGGTGGACAGGATCACCGCCCAGTACGGCGTGCCTGCGCGATTGGTACGCTTGGCAACCGCCGGCGCATCGCCACGCTTGCCCAAGGAGAACAGCATGCGCGAGGCCGTATACAGTGCCGAGTTCAGGCAACTGGTCACCGCGATCAGGACCACCAGGTCAACGATCAGCTTGGCGTTCGGGATACCCATGCGGTCCAGCACGGTCTGGTAGGAACCCACCTGCGCCAGGCCCGGATCATTCCAAGGCACCAGGGCGACCACCAGGAAGATCGACAACAGGTAGAACAAGCCGATCCGCCAGATCACCGAGTTGGTGGCCTTGGAGATCTGCTGGCCCGGGTTCTTCGACTCCGCGGCGGCAATCGTGACGATCTCCGTGCCCATGAACGAGAACATGGTCGTCAGCATCGCCGCCAGCACCGCGCCCATGCCATTGGGCATGAAGCCCTGGGTATCGAACAGGTGCGACACACCGCTGACCTGGCTGTTGGGCAGAAACCCGAAGATCGCCAGGATACCGAGGATGACAAAGCCGATGATGGCCACGACCTTGACCAGGGCGAACCAGAACTCGAACTCCCCGTAATGCTTCACGCTGAACAGATTGGTCGCCGTCAGCAGCAAGGTAATGAAGAGGGTAAACACCCAGATCGCTACGCCGGGGAACCAGGCGTTGAGGATGGTTGCGGCGGCGTTGGCTTCCAATGGAATCACCAGCACCCAAAACCACCAGTACAGCCAGCCGATCGTAAAACCGGCCCAATGGCCGATGGCCCGATCGGCGTAGGTCGAAAACGAGCCCGTGTCCGGGGACGCGACGGCCATTTCGGCCAACATGCGCATGACCAGCACCACCAGCGTACCGGCCGCGGCGTAGGCCAGCAGCACCGCTGGGCCCGCTTCGGCAATGGCGTGGCCCGAGCCGACAAACAGCCCGGCGCCGATAACCCCGGCGATCGACAGCATGGTCACATGCCGCGGTTTGAGCCCCTGTTCGAGGTCATTGGAAGATTGCGTACCGCTCATTGAAACTACCTTTGTAAGGAAAACATCGATGCCCCACGGCGCTGGCGTTCTTTCTCGTAAAAAGAAACCAACGGAGCGTTCCTTATTCTGCACGCAAAAATTGCGCCAAAATGTTTCAAGATCCCGGTTTACGCAGGCTGGACAAAATTTCGCCCCATCCTCGCAAGTCATTGAAATTAATAGCACTTAGCCAGTTTGTTACCGTGTCACCCACTTCATCAACGAATGCCAGCACCTGACAACCCACAGAATAATTCCCCCGCGCACCGTAAAAGGGCAGATCAGCCACGTTTGTCGGCTTAACGCTTCCCACCCCTGGCCAAAGCTGGCACCATCGCGCCCTTTTTTACGCAATACCCATGCAGATATGGCGTCAAACGGGTGTTCGGTTGTTGATGGCGCGACAGTCACCTGCGTCGATGCGACAAACAGTCACACACTTCCCGTCTACGCTGGTGTGGCGGTTGGCCGCCATTCCAACGCTATGCTAGCTTGGCGCCTCGCCAGGAAGGCTGCCCAACCGCACACGCACAACCGAACACAATGAGGACCCCACATGGCCGAGGCCGCGCCCGCGCTTGAAATCCGCAACTTGCACAAACGCTACGGACAGCTTGAGGTGCTCAAAGGCATCTCGCTGACCGCCCGCGACGGCGATGTGATCTCGATCCTGGGTTCCTCCGGCTCTGGTAAGTCCACGTTCCTGCGCTGCATCAACCTGCTGGAGAACCCTCATCAAGGGCAGATCCTGGTGGCAGGCGAAGAACTCAAGCTCAAGCCGGCGAAAAACGGCGAACTGGTGGCCGCCGATGGTCGCCAGATCAACCGCATGCGCAGCGAAATCGGCTTTGTGTTTCAAAACTTCAACCTGTGGCCGCACATGAGCGTGCTCGACAACATCATCGAGGCCCCGCGCCGGGTCCTGGGCCAGAGCAAGGCAGAAGCCATCGAGGTCGCAGAAGCCCTGCTGGCCAAGGTCGGCATCGCCGACAAACGCCACGCCTACCCTGCCGAACTGTCCGGCGGCCAGCAGCAACGCGCCGCCATCGCGCGCACCCTGGCGATGCAGCCCAAGGTCATTCTGTTCGATGAACCCACTTCGGCACTTGACCCGGAAATGGTTCAGGAAGTACTAAACGTGATCCGCGCCCTGGCCGAAGAAGGTCGCACCATGTTGTTGGTCACGCACGAAATGGGCTTTGCCCGCCAGGTGTCCAGTGAAGTGGTGTTTATTCACCAGGGGCTCATCGAAGAGCAAGGATCGCCACAGCAGGTGTTTGAGAACCCGCTTTCGGCGCGCTGTAAACAATTCATGTCCAGCAACCGCTAACGGAGCAAATTGCATGCAGACCTATAAGAAATTCCTCCTGGCCGCAGCCGCTACTTTGGTGTTCTCGGCCAATGCCATGGCTGCCGAAAAACTGAGAATGGGCATCGAAGCGGCCTACCCGCCGTTCAACAACAAGGATGCCAGCGGCCAGGTCGTGGGCTTCGACAAAGACATCGGCGACGCCCTGTGCGCCAAGATGAAAGTCGAGTGCGAAGTGGTCACCTCCGATTGGGACGGCATCATCCCGGCCCTGAACGCCAAGAAGTTCGACTTCCTGGTGTCTTCGCTGTCGATCACCGACGAGCGCAAGCAAGCCGTGGACTTCACCGAACCGTACTACTCCAACAAGCTGCAATTCATCGCCGCGAAAAACGTCGACTTCAAGACCGACAAGGCTGACCTCAAGGGCAAGACCATCGGTACGCAGCGTGCCACCCAGGCCGCTACCTGGCTGGAAGACACCTACGGCGACGACATCAAGGTCAGCCTCTACGACACCCAGGAAAACGCCTACCTGGACCTGACCTCCGGTCGTCTCGACGCGATCCTGGCCGACAAGTACGCCAACTACGACTGGCTGAAAAGCGATGCCGGCAAGAACTACGAGTTCAAGGGCGATCCGGTCATGGAAAGCGACAAGATCGGCATCGCCGTGCGCAAGGGTGACAACAAGCTGCGCAACGAACTGAATGCCGCACTGAAAGAAATCGTCGCCGACGGCACCTACAAGAAGATCAACGACAAGTACTTCCCGTTCAGCATCTATTGATTCTGACGTGCCTGACCGGTATCGCCCCTGGCGGTACCGGTCTCTAGCAAAGCCTGCTGCAACGTGAATAGATACCCATGATTATCGATCTCCAAGGATTCGGCCCGGCGCTCGCCGCTGGCGCGCTGATGACCGTCAAACTTGCCCTCACGGCATTGTGCCTGGGGCTGGTGCTCGGCTTGCTCGGCGCCTTGGCCAAGACATCCCCGTACAAGTCATTGCAATGGCTTGGCGGCACCTATTCGACCCTGGTTCGCGGCATTCCCGAACTGCTCTGGGTCCTGCTGATCTACTTCGGCACCGTCAACCTGATGCGCGCCCTGGGTGAGTTCTTCGGCAATCCCGACCTGGCACTCAACGCGTTCGCCGCCGGGGTGATCGCCCTGGGCCTGTGCTTCGGCGCCTACGCCACCGAAGTGTTTCGCGGCGCGATCCTGGCCATTCCCAAGGGCCACCGCGAAGCGGGCGTCGCCCTCGGCCTGTCGAAGTGGCGGATCTTCACCCGGTTGATCATGCCGCAGATGTGGCGCATCGCCCTGCCTGGGCTGGGCAACCTGTTCATGATCCTGATGAAGGACACCGCGCTGGTGTCCGTCATCGGCCTGGAAGAAATCATGCGCCACGCGCAAAACGGCGTGACCATGACCAAGCAACCGTTCACCTTCTACATGGTCGCGGCCTTGATGTACCTGGGCCTGACGATCATTGCCATGACCGGCATGCACCTGCTGGAAAAACGCGCCGCTCGCGGCTTTGCCCGGAGCACGCAATGAACTGGGAAGTGATCATCAAATGGCTGCCGAAACTGGCCCAGGGCGCCACCCTGACCCTGGAACTGGTGGCCATCGCCGTGCTCCTCGGCCTGCTGCTGGCCATTCCGCTGGGCATCGCCCGCTCGTCGCGCCTGTGGTACGTGCGCGCCCTGCCCTACGCCTACATTTTTTTCTTCCGTGGCACACCGCTGCTGGTGCAACTGTTCCTGGTCTACTACGGCCTGGCGCAGTTCGACGCGGTGCGTGAAAGCGCACTCTGGCCGTATCTGCGCGATCCGTTCTGGTGCGCCACCGCCACCATGACCCTGCACACGGCGGCCTACATTGCCGAGATCCTGCGCGGCGCCATCCAAGCCATTCCAGCGGGTGAAATCGAAGCCGCGCGGGCCTTGGGCATGTCCCGGCCCAAGGCGCTGTTCTACATCATCCTGCCCCGGGCGGCGCGCATCGGCCTGCCGGCCTACAGCAACGAAGTGATCCTGATGCTCAAGGCCAGCGCCCTGGCCAGCACCGTGACCTTGCTGGAACTGACTGGCATGGCCCGCACCATCATTGCCCGCACCTACCTGCCGGTGGAGATCTTCTTCGCCGCGGGCATGTTCTACCTGCTGATGGCCTTCATCCTGGTTCGCGGCTTCAAGCTGCTGGAGCGCTGGTTGCGCGTCGATGCCTGCCAGGGACGCTGAGCCTTCGGTGCTGACGGGCGCGCACCTGCTCGCCCGTTTCACCGCACTGGACACCTTCCTCACTCAGCACCAGGCACTCTGGCGGCCACGCCCCTTCACCCATCGGCACCTGCCCTGGGAAGCGGACCACCGGCCACTCGGCCATTGGCTACGCCAGCGCTCACTGCAAGACGCCGAAGACAGCCACAACCATCCCGAACACCTGCCGGCACCCGCGCCGTTTCCGCAACTGGCCGCGCAGTCGATGGCCCTCAGCGCCGTGGGCGCCTTGCCCACGCAGGCCATCGAGCCGGCATCGCCGCGCCTCAACGTCGACGTACCCGGGCGCAAGTGGCAGCAGATCGAAGCCTTCGCCCGTTGCCTGCAATTTAGCGATACCCCGCGCCACTGGCTGGACTGGTGCTCAGGCAAAGGCCATTTGGGACGACGACTGCTGCACGCCGGCCAGCAACTGACCTGCCTGGAATACGACCCGGCGTTGATCGCCAGCGGCCAGGCACTCAGCCAGCACCATCGCCTGGCCGTGGAACACCGGCAACAGGACGTCCTGGCGCCCGACGCGCTGGCCTGCGTGAGCCGCGATCACACGCCGGTCGCCCTGCACGCCTGCGGTGACTTGCATGTGCAGTTAATCAAGCTCGCCAGCCAGGCCGGCTGCGCTCAACTGGCCATCGCCCCGTGCTGCTACAACCGCATAAACGCCCCTCAGTACGCGGCACTTTCAGGCCCCGCGAAGCGCTCCGAACTACGGCTGTCCCTCGATGACCTGTCGCTGCCCCTGACTGAAACCGTCACCGCCGGCACCCGCGTGCGACGTCAACGCGACACGTCCATGGCCCGCCGCCTGGGATTCGACCTGCTGCAACGGCAACTGCGCCGTGTCGACGAGTACCTGCCGACCCCTTCGCTGCCCAGCGCGTGGTTGGACAAACCGTTCGCCGACTATTGCCGTGACCTGGCGGCCCTCAAGGACTTATCCACCGTCGGCGAGCAGGACTGGCCTGCACTGGAAGCGGCTGGCTGGCAGCGCCTGGCCGAGGTGCGCAACCTGGAACTGCTGCGGGGGTTATTCCGGCGCCCACTGGAACTGTGGCTGGTACTCGACCGGGCGCTGTTTCTTGAGGAGCAGGGGTATGCCGTCCGGCTGGGCACCTTCTGCCCAACCCCGCTGACCCCACGCAACCTGATGCTGCTGGCGGAGCGCGCAGAGACGGCCACAGCCTGTGGATAACTCTGTTGATGAAATATGCTGAAACCCTTTGGATCCAGGATTAAAACGCTAAAATAAGCCTGTTCGTTTTTTGATCACTCGCTAAAAAAACCCTTAAAACAGGCAGTTGCGACGAAGTGAGAACGGGTTAACAGATTTGTCATTTTTCCTCCGCGCAAAACCGCCTGTTGTGCATAAGCGTTAAATCAAAAGGTCATAACCACGCTTCCCAGCCTGAACTATCGTTGCCAAGCGCCAGAAATCCCTGAGGCACACGACAGCACGGATACACCATCAGAAATGGCAGCTAGACCCGCATCACACCCGGCCCGTCGTAGTGTCATGCAGGCCACCCTACTTTGGCCGCTTTGCCTCCTGCCGTACGGGTGAAAAGCTGGCTAAACTCCAGGGTCGTACGCGTATCCGCCTCCCTAGTCATTCGAACTATCAGGAACCGACCGTGACGTTCATTTCCTACGCACAGAACTTTGAAGACATCCGCTTGTGGCGCGCCCTGAAGTACTACGACAACGGTTTCTACATCGACGTCGGTGCCAATCAGCCCACCTTGGACTCGGTCACCAAGGCGTTCTACGAGCGCGGCTGGACCGGTATCAACATCGAACCGATCCAGACCTACTACGACGCCCTGTGCACCGAACGCCCCAACGACATCAACCTGCAATGCGTGGCCAGCGATAAGGCCCAAGACCTGACCTTCTACGCCATCGCCGACACCGGCATGTCGACCCTGGAACCAAGCGTCGCCAAGGAACGCCTGGACGCCGGCCTGGAAGTCCGCAGCCAGACCGTGCAATCACGCTCCCTGTCGTCCATCTGCGAAGAACACGTCAACGGGCCCATCCACTTCCTCAAAATCGACGTCGAGGGCCACGAAGAGTCCGTACTGCGCGGGATGGACTTCACACGCTGGCGGCCCTGGATCATCGTCATCGAAACCCCATGGGCCCGCGACCAGGCATGGGAGCCACTGGTCGTCGACGCCGGCTACCAAGCCGTCCTGTTTGATGGCCTGAATACGTTCTACCTGGCCGAAGAACACCTACACCTCAAAGGCGCCTTCGACATAGCCCCATGCAACCTCGATGAGTTCCGCTTCTGCTACGGCCACCGCTTCAGCCACCCCGTTCAAGAGCTGGAAGACGCCCTTGAAGCCGAACGCGAACGCGCCAACAGCCTTGAAGCCCAATTGCACGCCATGCGCAACAGCCGATCGTGGCGAGCCGTGGAAAAGCTCAAGAAAGTGCTGGTTAGAGCCTGAGCCCCGGCGTTACGCAAAAATAGTCAGAATTCAGGGGTTTACAGACGCAAAGCAATCGCTATAATCGTCGCCCAACACGCCGGTATAGCTCAGTTGGTAGAGCAACTGACTTGTAATCAGTAGGTCCCGGGTTCGACTCCTGGTGCCGGCACCATATAAAACAAAGCCCTCGTAGAAATACGAGGGCTTTGTTGTTTCTGGAACGTCCACTTTTTTGTCCACACACTGGAATCTGTGGGAGCGAGCCTGCTCGCGATGAGATCGTCAAACCCACTGATGATCTGCGGGCCAGAACTATGAGTTACCTTTCCCAAAACACCAACAACGTAGCAACCTCAACCAAACAGCATCTTTTGCCAGTGATCCTCACCTACAATGGCAATCGAAGCTCCCGCCTCACGTAACTCCACTGCCTTCATGATCTTCGTCCCATAAGTACTGTGGCGCCACTGCTCATTACCTACGCTACCCACCACCAGGTAATGCACCTTCTTACTCACACTGCCCCCAATCAAACCGCCCCGCTCTTCGACCAGCGCCTGACAGTCCTTACGCGGCCCAAAGGCCATGACACCGGTAAATACAAACATCCGGCCATCCCAAACCAAATCAGGGATCGGTGAGTTGAAAGGAAGGTCCGTAGGAGTAACGGCAACAGCACCGCCAATCTTCGGTCTCTCAGTACCCACCCCAGAGAAACCACGCAGAATGTTAAGCAACTCCAGGGACTCATCCATATCTAGCGCATTGTCCTGAAGCATGCACGCCAAACGCGAGTACAGCAGATTGATCACCGGATCGTTCAGATGCGCGAGATTGTTTTCCAGCCATTGCTTTAGAAAAACCGCTTCCGTGATATTCACAACACCGTCGGCCGCAATCCCAGCGGCCAACCCGACCAAGGCATCGGCGGCGCGTCGATCGATTCGGCCATGGTTGAAGAATTTGCTGCTCTCAAACTCGTGGTGTAGATCCATTACGGCTTTTCCTTGAGGTGGGCACCGGCTCGATATCGAAGCACTAGCAGGTAGATGTTGCGTTCAAAGCTAGCACCACTGCGCGCAGACACCTCCACTTTTAATCAGGGAAATAGATCCGTCCCCTTTTCTGATACGGCACCTGGGAGATACCGGACACTCGACCCGCGCTGGAGGGAGTACCCTTTTCCACAAGGGGTACGAAGATGGCAGGGGATATCCATTTAGTAGCCTTATCGCCGCAAGCAGTGGCGCTACTCGAAAAAATCCATGCACTCACAGGCAAATTCGACCTGGTGTTTGCAGGCGATGCCAAGCCCTGGAAACCCATGTCCGAAAATACCGTGAACAACGCGCTACGGACGATGGGATACGACACCAAAACCGATATCTGCGGACATGGGTTTCGTTCGATGGCCTGCAGCGCACTGATCGAGTCAGGACTGTGGTCGGAGACAGCTATTGAACGGCAGATGAGCCACAAAGAGCGCAACAACGTCCGCGCCGCTTACATCCACAAGGCAGAGTTCATCGAGGAGCGCAGGCTGATCATGAACTGGTGGAGCCGGTATCTGGAGGCCAACCGGCAGGAGCATGTCACTCCACACGAATTCGCCAACCAGATTGGAGATAACGTTACTCGGATGAAGGCGAAGCTTGGCAATGGCGTAGAGAGGAAAAATTGATATGGACACCTCAACCACACAAAGCATCAAGCTCGCCATCGTGTCGGCAACCGGGTTGTCAAAAGACGCCCTGCACATCTATGTGGGCATGGCGGTCTATTTAACGTTGATCGCCATCACCCGGCGATTCAGACCATACATTGGCTGGCTGGTTGTTTTCATCATTGCGTGTGCTGGCGAGTGGGTAGATAGACGAGACGATATTGAAAGCCTTGGATACTGGCGTTGGCAGGCAAGCGCTCACGACATTCTCAACACGTTGTTTTGGCCGACGGTGCTGACATTGCTTTGGCTTTTAAAGTGCCGCAGTAAAGCAAGCGTACATCCGTAAGACTCTCGCAATCTGCTCTGCCACGCGGGTCCATCCAAACAGGGCTGCAAAGCCGCCCTGTTTGGATGGACCTCACTTAAAAAAATCTAAAGCCCACACAACTGTCTGTGGAAAACCACTGATTTCCACCGGTGGATAATTTCATCCACAGCCGCAGAACTCCCGAACATTCGAGCCTTGACCCAAATTATCCACAGGCGTAGAAAAGATCGGGCAAAGCGCTGTCGTTGACAGCAACCCAGGTAGCCAGAACCTTTAAGGCTACGCCACACCGTGGTGGTTCTCCCAAAGTGCGATTAGCGTCCGGCGGCTCGCCCGGTCACAGCGATGTGATGGATGCCTACTTTTACCAGTGTGCCCACTGCGGCAACTCATCCTCTTTCATAGCTGCCCTGCAGCAACCTATCCGCTTGGCCATTCCCGTGCGCCAATCTGCGCCCGTCTCTTTCTCCCGGAAAGAGACGGGCGCTCCTACCGCTGCTGCAGCCCAACTCGTACAAGGCTTTGCGGCATTTCCCCTCGTGACAATCGGCGTGACAAACACCGAAGTCACCAGCAACAGCGATGCAGATGATGGTGCCGCAGCCCAAGGAATTGACTGCACCTGACTGACAGTCAGGCATGCCCCGGTCATCGCATCACTGCTTTTACCTGACTCAGGATCTCGCGGCGTTGGTTTCGTCAGCCGATGCAGCCCCCACCCGCCCACTTCCTCGGAAGTGTTCAGGAGGCCAGATCATGAGATGCCCAAGCTCCCGGTCGTAAGGAGCCGCCAGTCCCGCGTCAGAGGACAACCCTCACAGGCCGCAGGGGCCTTGAACCCTGATAACACTCAACATCCATGGCGGGATGACGTGGGGATTGGCTTGAAAGGTTTGGCTTCGAGAGGAGTTTGATCATGGCATTGGTGGGTAGACGGGATGGACGCAATTTTGGCTATGGACGGCAACTGAGTTATGCCGGGCCACAGGCATTGAAAGATCTGTTTGGCGGTGGACATTACGGGACCGTCAAAGCACACAATGACCGCTGGCAGGCGTTTGTGCGTTGGTGTCGCTCGGAGGATGGCCCCGGGTTTAATGATGCACGACAGATTGATCGGCAGACCTTGCTAGACTACGCCGGGCATCTGCGTCAGCAAGTTGAACAAGGTGCCATCGGCATCGCCACTGCGCAAAACCGGTTATCCAGCGTGAACCGGACCATGGCCGCGCTTCGCGGTGATCAATATGTGAAAGTGCCGAGTCCGAGCAAGGCGCTGGGAATGCAGCGTACCTGTGTTCGTTGCTCGGTGCCGCAAGGCCAAGACCGCGAACACGTGAAGCGGATCGTCGACGTCCTCTGCGAACAGCAAATGCCGCGAGTCGCGGCCATCGCGAAGTTAGCGCGAGCCACCGGCATGCGTTTGCGCGAGGCCATTTTGGTCGACCTACCACGTCTAAAACGTGAGGCCGAGCACTACGGCAAGATCAACATCCAAGATGGCACCAAAGGGGGCCGCTCAGGTGCCTCGGCACCTCGCTGGATTACGGTAGATGAGCATATACGTGACGCGCTGAGGTTTGCCGAACAGGTCTCGCCCGACGGTAGCCGCAACCTGCTTGCACCGGACGAACGCTACCGTGATTTCAGGCAGTGTGTCGTCCGCCCCGCCCGAGATATCCTCCATCAGCACAACCTCAAAGGCTTCCACGAATTGCGGGCGGCTTATGCGTGCGAACGCTATAAGCAAATCACCCAGCATCCCGCGCCCATCAACGGCGGCCGTTGCTATCAACTCGACCAACGCCTAGATCGGGAGGCCCGAGACCAAATCAGCTATGAGCTGGGGCACGGTCGTATCGACGTGATATCGGCTTACATCGGTGGTCGAGCATGAGCAAACCATTCGATATGGAGCTGTTCCTAGCAGGCGTCCTGACTGGGTCACATGCCACACGCCAACGCCACCTCCGCCAGGCAAAGGCCACCCAAACAGCAATCGCTGAGCGTTGGCAACGCGATAATCCATGGACCTGGCAGCGAAAACATCTCGCATGGTTTCTAAACCACCACATGAACCAGCGTGCTGAGTCGACGCGCTACTACTATCTGCTTACCGTGCATTTGCTCACTATTCGTTTAGGCAAGCCGTGGGAGTTCCAAGTGCTAGGCGAAGGTCAGCACCTATAGCGACATCGAATTGACCACTCCACTCCACAAAAAAAGAGAGTGACTGGCAGAAAACCGCATTCAGTAAAAGGTGTAGAGGTGGACTGCCGGATGGCATTTTGCTAGCTTCGCCTAGCCCTATAGGCAGGACAGATAAGCAATCCAAGGCCACCTGTAGGCGATACCGCTTTCTTTAGAGCCTAGCTAAATAAGATGACATCAGTTTAGCTGCCTCCCATTTAAATTTATCACTATAAGCTCTAATGAACATAAATAATTTCAGATTAAAAAACCTTCGAAACATATATGCCATTGGCCTTGCAGATGATCTCATTACAATTCACAGCCAGCAAACACGAGCTATATGTTTGGCTCGATTGCTGACAAATGAATTCAAGGACAACCAATCTTCCAGAAAAAGTGTTTGTATCGTAGGGGGTGGAATCGCAGGATTAACATGTGCACTGGAGCTTTTGCAAAACGGGTGGCAAGACATAACTATTCTAGAAAGAATGCCGGACTTGCTCGCCGTACAAAACGGATGTGATACCCGGTGGGTTCATCCTCATATCATTAATTGGCCAGATCCCGGCAGCGAAGAAGAAAAATCAAATAACGGCGTCTTGGACTGGACAGCATCTACGGCTTCAAACGTAACGTACGAAATCGAAAAGGAGTGGATGCACAAAATCAAAGAGCTGTTAGGTCGCTCTTCGAAAGGACGACCAGATAGGGTTCTTTCGCTCCACGTTGGTGTGACCTACATCCATGCACAAATAATTGGAGCAGAAGTTGAGATTGAGTGGATTAGGGATTCCAGCGTCCGGCCGATGGGATTTAGAGGTTCAAAAATATGTGACAGCGAAAAGCGAAAATATGAACATGTGATTTTTGCTAGCGGATTTGGCATAGAACAGGAATCTAAACACTCCTACTGGCGTAACGAAGGTCATGGGCAGCTCCACATTGATGGATTGCAACGTGGATACATAGTTTCTGGCTTAGGCGATGGAGCTATCAGCGACCTACTTAGGTTGACGACCAAGCACTTTCGGCCGGATCGTATAATTCTGGAAATGCACCAATTACAAAACCTAAAAGAGCCTCTAAGCACTATCAAAGACAAATCCAAAGCTCGCGAAGTCGATTTAATTGGAGAGCTACTTTCCTCATCACTCAAAAGAAACCTAGAGGGCCGAGAATGGAGAGAGTTGATTGAAAATTTTGGCGCCCTTAAAAGAGAGGACACTAAAGTTTTTTTATATCACAATAGCTTCGATGGATTTTCCGCAGCGTTCAATGGATCCCCCGCATCTTTCTTCAACAAATTGATGCTATTTATCCTATATCGAAACGGCGCCTTTCAATATGTCGATGCTTCGGTGACTAGTGACATTGACAATTTTGCCAGTCGAAACAATATCCCTATGGATAATATCATCCTTAGACATGGCGTCGATAGAAGCGAAATTGTTCAACGTGTTCTACAACAGAACCCAGGTGAAATCTCATTTGAATTTCAACCTTATGAAAATTGCAAAAAATATGTTGATCAAACTAAGGATACAGAAAATGCGATTATGGTGGGTACTGACTGACGTTAAGCAGCCATTCAGCATACACCTTGAGGCACTACTTTAAACGCACGTAAAATCAAAGGCCCAGTTCAGACTTTCAGGATATGTTCATTTGGCTTGGAAAAAACCAGGCTAGGAACTTAAGTACTGAACTGCTCCAGCAGAATTTTTAAACAGAAGTCCAGAAAAAACCGTAAAGCCGCTTAAATCAAAGCCTTACGTTTTTTCGTCCGCCGACGTATATCGTGCTATAGCGATATTAATCGGTGGAGGGTCGCGGTAGGAATGGTGGCAGATGGGCAGTTATCGTTAAGGCAAAAAATCAGGTCTTGACAGCCAAGCATGGCAATGTGCTAGCCTGTTTAAGGAGGCCTACAGGCAGATTTTTTGCCACGGTTCGTGGCATTTGAAACAATCGTTCGGGAGATTGCTCCTTCGCGACTCACAGTTTGACGCTAAGATGAATAATCCTGGCGGACGCATATGAGTGCCTGTAAGCCTCTTTATTTACTCAAGGAGGGGTTATGTCGGACCTATACAAACTTCAAAAAGCTTCGACCCTACATGACCTTGCTGTAATCCTGAACTATGAACCAAAATTCCTAGCCTACTTAGTATATAAAAAAACCAACAAGTACTCACAATTTACTATTCCAAAAAGCAGCGGAGCACCTAGAAACATCTCCGCGCCGTGCGACGAATTAAAAGCACTGCAGCGAAAGGTAAAAATACTTCTAGACAGCTGCCTAGAAACAATAACGCTCCAAACACCTAACTTAGCAACACTTTCGCACGGATTCAGAAAAGATCACTCAATCATTACGAATGCTGACAAGCACAGAAAAAAGCTTTACGTGTTCAATATTGACATAAAAGATTTCTTCGGCTCCATCCATGTTGGGCGGTTACGCGGGTTCTTCATCACAAATAAAAATTTTTCCCTGCAGCCAAAAGTCGCCACTATCCTAGCTCAGATCATGTGTCATGAAGATGCTCTACCGCAAGGAAGCCCTACGTCTCCGGTAGCATCGAACCTTATCGGTCACTTGTTAGACATCAGAATGGTCTCGCTAGCGTCAAAAAACGGCTGCATATATTCAAGATACGCCGATGACATTACATTCTCGACAAATAAAATTAAGTTCCCACAAGCGGTTGCCTACAAAATTGATGAAAGTCACGATTGGATCCCTGGCTCTGACTTGTTGAAAATAGTTAGCAAGAGCGGCTTCAGATTAAACCATGATAAAACACGCATGCAATACAGCCGAGCTCAACAAACCGTAACAGGTCTCATAGTAAACAATGTAACACATACCCCCGCAAATTTTCGCCGCACCGTTAGAGCCATGGCGCACAAGCTATTTCTGGATGGTGACTACTACATCCAGGAAAAACCAAAGCACTTAAAAAACGAGAAGACCTCAATTCCTCGAGGCCAGTTGAAAAAACTTGAGGGGATGTTTAGCTACATCTACATGGTAGACAATTTCAACAGATCCAAGATCGTAAGCAATAGCAGTAAAAGACAAGAGGAATTCCCACTAAAATCCATAGAACGAATACATGGAGACTTCCTATTTTACAAAAATTTCTATGGTTCATCTGCTCCAACCATTATGTGCGAAGGCAAAACAGATAACGTATACTTAACTTGCGCCATAAAGTCACTTCACACCAAGTATCCCGAGCTTGCGTCGCCAAACAAAGACGGTAAAGCAAAGCTCAACCTACGCTTCATTAACTATTCCAACTTAACACATAGAGTTTTAGGGCTAAATGGCGGCAGCGCCGACATAGGTCTTTTCATTAGGAACTATGCAAGGCAATGTGGCAAATATAAAGCACATCCACCATTGTATCCGACCATCATAATCGTTGATAACGACAGTGGGTCAAAGCCTATATTCAGCGCCATCAAAGATGTCACAGGAAACACATATGCGATCCCAAAAGGGAAAGGAACCGTTTTAGATACGAGCAAGACATTATATAAGATAGCTCAAAATCTCTATGTTATCCTCACGCCTAGAATAGGCGGCAAAGACACCATGATGGAGAACTTTTTTCCTCTTACAACTTTAACAACACAACATAAGGGAAAAACTTTTGAGGTCGTAAGAAGCGGCCCACCAAGTACCACCTATAGCAAACACGTATTTGCACAAAATATCGTAAAAGCTAATCAGAAAAATATCGACTTCTCTGGCTTCGAACCTATCCTAGACTCAATCAAGCTGGCCTTAAAGGATTACCCAGCCATCAAAGCACCCTAAGTAACAAAAATATTCTTTAATACGATAAATTTCAACTTTAACCTTTCCCCCCTAGACATGCGACCGCAAGCTATTATTCAAGCACGCGGCACCGTGCACGTCCATTCAAGCCCAAGAAAACCGCCACCATCAATAATTAGTTTCAAGCCCCTAATGGGGCTTGAATTACTTGACGAGCCTTAATACTGCAGCAGGCTGAGAGCACGGAGTATCCCCCGAAGGCTTTGGCACAATTTCTGATAAAAAATCTGACGTAACACCTAATTGTTCAGCTAAAGCACTATGATTTATACCGTGATATTCACGAAGAACCTTTAAAGCCGCAGGTATAGTTTCGGCTTGCTCCCTTTGACAAAAGGCGTCTTCTTTCTCCTCAATATTCTCGCCTTGATTTTTCAGGTAGATTACCGCACCTCGATACTGATAATCATCTATAACACCCAAGGATTTAGCTCGGTAGAGAATCGCTGCCTTTGAAACTTGAAAATCCATCTTCATCTTGCTTATCCCAACCCAATCCAACCTACTACCTCGTCGGGGAAAAGCTTTTACAAAAGTTGTTCTTGGCAACAAAAAAGCAGACGCAAACCGGTTAGCTTCGGATTCGGTTTTCCTATCACCGGTTACTTGCCCTTCGTGTAAGACTAAATGACCTAATTCATGGGCAATATCGAAACGGAGTCTAAAGGGGCTCTGCTTTGCATCATTTCTGACTATTACTGGTCTTCGTGACACAATAGAAAGAGCATCTACTTCTGTTGAAGCATCTTGGAAAAATGCAATCACAGCACCTGCCCGCTCCACAACCCTAACCATGTGTGAAACAGGCCCAAGGCCAAGTCCCCAATAGGTGCGAAGGCGCTCCGCCGCCTGCTCAATCTGCTCGGCAGTTTCCGCACCCGACTCATCAGGAAAATCAACAGTAGGAAGCCGCACTTTAGTGTCGATGAACTCTACCAACTGATCAAACAATGTTCCACGAGCTAAAACTTTCTGCTTCACACTAGCTTTTGTAGTTGCCAACTTACGAAAATGAGCTTGTTCCTCAGACAACGAAGCCCCGACAGGCTTGAAAAAAAATGTCGGGGCTACTTTTAATGACTTTGCTAAAGCATCTGTAATTTGATCCTCTAACTTCAGTTTACCTTTGCCAGTTTCCAATTGAGACACATACTGTCTAGTACATCCAATTTCTTCAGCAATGTCATTAAGGGTTTTACCCCAGTAATGACGGGCAAGCCGAAGCTGACTACTCTTGAATATCCCGTCCTGCACCATTGACGGCTTCATAATCTTCGCCTTCCGCCGTATCTTCATCTATAGGAGAGAGCTTAATAGGTTCAAGCTCCGTAGCAGCCGGTATGTACGAATCGACCGCTGCTAGAGTCCTTACACCATCATCGTTGTAGCGCCACTCAGCCACCAAATTGCCATCTCGCTCGGAGTGGGCTTCGTAGCCGACAAAGTAGACCTGGTGGTCCTCATCGTCTGTAACAGCCTTTTCGATAATAAAACGCCACAAAAATTCCGAATGGGCATCATCTTCGAAGAGTTGAATCTGTTTGGCTTCAGCATTTGTGGGGTTCAGCACCCTCAATTTCTTAGGTTGTTCATGATCATCAAGGAAAAATCGCACAGATTCCTGTCCGATACCAAGAACCAAATCATTACCTGAGTGCTTAACCGTCAGCCAAGAATGCTCGGTGGATTTTGCCATCTGAAGAAGGGCATTTTTTATTCGCGCCCATGACAAGGTCCCTCGACTGTAGGAGCAGTCGAGATCAGTGCTCGCCGTGCGCAAGGCATCGTCAAGGACATCCAGTATTCGCCGGGAAATGACGCTCAAGCGGTCAGATGAAAGACTCACAGATATTTCAGATGGTTTCAGCATGCTCACCGCCTAAACGTTCTATTTCCAATGTTTGTAAAGCGATCTTTGTTCCAAAAATTATTTTTGTCAAGCTTCTTACCGCTTTTCGCCCATATACCCTCCTTACGAGGTCGACGTACGTGGAACCCGCTGACACGAATAGAGAAAACCTGAGCGAAAGGGAGACAGACGCAGCTTGTGTTGAGCGACGTCTTGCTAGAGAAATGACGTGCCAAAAAGGATAAATTTAGGGATAGAAAAATATTACTTTAGTTTATTATCTTACTTAACAGTAAGTTGTGGAGTTATTCGACTCCTGGTGCCGCCATCGCGTTCCACTGAATGCTACGGAGCCCCACTCCCGTAATCATGCTCGCATTTTCACACAGACTGACTCGGCGGGCTTTTCACTTATACGTTGCGTACTCGCTAACTTAACCGCTCAGCCGCTTTGCGATAAACCTGCTCACGCTCGCGCTTATCGACGGCCACCACGAACACCATGACCTCCTGGTCGATCACTTGATAAACCAGCCGATAGCCGCTGCTGCGCAACTTGATCTTGTAGCAGTCGGGCAAGGCATGCAGACGGTTGGCTTCAATGCGCGGATTGACCAGAATCGTGGCCAGCTTCTTCTTGAGTTGCTGGCGCACGGTATCCCCCAATTTGTGCCACTCCTTTAACGCCCGCGCATCGAATTCGAGGCTATAGGTCATCTAGTGAAACCTTAACCCGCTGGGGATTAGCCAGCCGCTCTCGCACTGTTGCGACCAAGGCTTCATCGTCCTCGGTCATCAGCACGGGCTTGAAGGGTAGCTGACCGCGCTCTGCTACGTACTGCAAGGCTTGGCGCATCAGCTCGGAAGGGGTGACGCCGAGCTTTTCCAGCTCGTGGTAAGCACGCGCTTTGAGATCGTCGTCGATACGGACATTGATGGACGCCATGGGATGGCCCTCACTGTAATGACATCAGTCTTTACAGTGAAGTAAAAACCTCATTTGGGCAAGCCTACAAACGGTTGGTTTTTACACAACTCACAGGGTTACGTGTGTCGCTCGCAACTCTACGTACCGAGCACAGCACATGCTCACATCTTACTAGTCCCCGATTCGATTCCACTGAAAGCCATAACTAGCTGATTTATTTATAGTTACTGGTTGAGGTAAGCCAATTTTTCCACCAAATTCCAGACCCGCAGAAAACCTGGCCCCGCCGACCACTACCGTTCGTCTGGTGCCGCACCATATTTCAAAGCCCCGCAATGCGGGGCTTTGTTGTTTCTGGAGGGTGAGCAACTCCCCGATAGCGCGTCCCTCAAAAGACGAAAAACGTCCACACAGTGTCCACACCTACAAGTACGAAAGCAGTTTGCGCACAAACGAAAAAGCCCCGAACCAGTCGGGGCTTTTTCATGTCTGCCTGGTATCAGGCAGCGGTCACGCCATCAGCATCAGAAGACGTTGATTGGGTAGTCTACGAAGATACGCACTTCGTTGCCGCTGTCGTTGTACAGGTAGGACTTATCCGACACGCGCAGGATAGAGCTGCGAACTTTCACGCTCAGGTCTTTGGCCGGGCCGCTCTGGACCACGTACTTGAACTGGTTGAAGATTTCGCGCTCGCTGCCGCCCGTGCTGTCGGCCGTGGTGATGTTGTCGCCACGTACGTATGCCACGTTGTAGGTCAGGCCAGGCACGCCGAACGCGCCGAAGTCCAGGCCGTAGCCCAGCTGCCAGCTGCGTTCGTCTTCGGCGTTGAAGTCGGACCAGTAGGAGTTGGCCAGGTAGATGGTGTTGCCACCGTCACCGATACGACCCTGATCCTTCTGGTAGCCGCCGTAGGCGTAGCCCAGGTGGCTGTCACCGGTGCTGCGCTGGTGCGCCAGGGTGAAGGAGTGAGGACCGGTGGCGAAGGTTGCCGCCAGGCTCCAGATTTTGTTGTCCTGGCCGCCCGCGTTCTGCGCAGTTGCGTAATCGTTGTCCAGCTTGGTCCGATAACCGTTGAAGTCCAGGGTCAGGGACTGGTCTTTCGCCACCGGGAACACGTAGTTCAGGTTCACGTACTGCTTCTTGAGGACGTCTTCGACGTCGGACGCGTAGAAGCCGCCCTTGAACTGTTCGGTGAACTGGTAGCTACCGCCCAACACGTTGATCGACTTCAGGCCACCGCTGTCACGCGCTTCGGCGCTCTTGCGCGACTCGGCGGTGAAACGACCGGCGTTCAGCTCAAGGCCTTCGATCTCCTTGGAGGTGATCAAGGTGCCCGTGTAGCTTTCAGGCAGCAGGCGGGAGTTGTCGTAGCTCAACACCGGCAGGGCCGGCATCTGGTCACCGTAGGTCAGTACGGTGCTGGACAGGCGGAACTTGACCGCCGCGCCGGCCTTGGACAGGTCGCCCGCCGGGTTGCCGCTGTCACCTTCCTTGAAGAAGTCGATGCCCTGGCCGCCGCTGTGCTGGCCTTTGTCCAGGCGCACGCCGTACAGGCCGAAGGCGTCAACGCCCACGCCAACGGTGCCTTGGGTGAAGCCGGACGAGAAGGTGCCGATGATGCCTTGGCCCCACTCCATCTGGTCCTTGTTGCCATCTTTCTTGTCACGGTCGATGTAGGCGTTGCGCAGCAACACATTCATGTGGCTGTCTTCGACAAAACCCTTGGACTGGGCCTGGTCATTGGCCATGGCTTGAGTCGCGCTCAACATCCCCAGTGCGATCAGACTAATACGCTTTTTCAACATGTTATTTTCCTTATTACCGGTTGATACGCGCTGTGACCGCTGGCTGAAATGGCTGCTATCGCGCTCTTTTTTCATCCCTAAACAAAAGGGCCCGCCCACGCAAAAGCGTGGCGGGCCCTTTTTATTGTTTTGAGGTCGTGGCTTGAGCCACAGGCGTTGGGGCGAATCCTAGTCGCGATTGTAACAATATGTCAATTTCGTGAATCGTCTGTAATAAGGCGAAAATCGTCTAAGAAAACAGTTGCCAACCGCGACGCAAGCATCAGTCAGCGCAGCCATCCAGGCCACATGCCTGAAGGGCAGAGGCCGGTTGTGGCGTAGCACACGCCTGGCTCAACCACATTGCGAAGGCTTCTGGCTGGCCCAGCCAGGGACCGATGTCGATCAGCGTGAACTGGCCATCCTGCTCCAGCGCCAAGGTTGGGAAACCCTGCCCACCGACCTTGGCTAACAGCGTACGACTGGCCTTGATATGGCCCTGGGTGTCGACCGTCTTGAGGGCTTGCCGGAACGCGTGTCCATCCAGGCCGATTTGCGTCGCCAGCGCCTGCAAGACCGCTTCATCGGCAATCCGCCGCCCCTGCACGTAATGCGCGCTCTGCAAGTGGCCGAGCAGCTCAAGCCCCCGGCCGGCGATCTGTTCGCCCGCCAGCACCGCGGCAATCGGCGGTGTGGAATCGAAAACCGCCGTGTGATCGCGCAACAGTCCTTCAAAGTACGCCTCGCCGAACGGTTGGCCGGTGTACTCGGCGATGCGCCGGTCATGGGGGATGACGTAGTCGCGTAGCGGTGACGAGACCGTCTGGCGATTGGCACCGCTCATCATGCCGCCACCGTGCGCGACCACGGGCAACACGGCCTGGGCGGCCTGGACCAACGGCTTGGCGCCATAACACCAACCGCACAGCGGATCGTAAATGTAGTGAAGGATCATCAGCAGGCTCCGGCGGGGCGGTAGGAAAACTCGATGCCAGCAGCCTAAACCCCTGCCCGTCGCTGAAAAACCCTGGAACGGTTTTCAGTCTGTTTCGCGAATCGGTCGAATCGTGTCGCCCTGGTCCGCGCCACCGATTACACACTAAGAAACAATTTGACGACCGCGGCACCAATGACCTGGGCGCCGCGCTGAGCGGCATCCCCAACGTCAGCAGTGGCGCCGACACCCGTTTCGACAGCCTGCGTATCCGTGGCTTCGACGCCAGCAACGACTTCTACCTCGATGGCGTGCGCGACGACAGCCAATACGTGCGCGACCTGCACAACATCGAGCGGATTGAAGTGCTCAAGGGGCCTGCCGCCGTGTTGTATGGCCGGGGCAGCCAGGGCGGGATCGTCAATCGCGTGAGCAAGCTGCCCGAGTTCGGCCGCCGCTCGACCCTCGAAGCCCAGGGCGGCAGCGAGGACATGCGCAGCCTGTATGCCGACCTGAGCAGTGACCCGAGCGAGAACATCAGCCTGCGCTTGAACATGGGCAACCTGGACGAGAACAGCTTCCGCGACGGTGTCAGCGGCAATCGCCAGTTGTTCGCGCCCTCGATGAGCTGGCAACTGACGCCGGACCTGAACTGGCTGGTGCAGTACGAATACAGCCGCTACAACCGCACCCCCGACCGGGGCATTCCCGGGATCGATGGACGGCCAGCCGATGTCGGGCGCGACACTACCTACGGCACCCAAAACGATTTCATCGACGACAAGGCGCAATCCCTGCGCTCGAAACTCAGCTACGAGATCGCCGACAACTGGCAACTGCGCCACACCCTGGGCCTGTTCAAGCTCAATAGCGACTTCGACAACACCTACGTGACCGGCTACACGCCGGCGACCAACCAGGTGATCCGCCAGCACTGGCAGCAGGACCTGAACACCCGCAACGTGTTCAACAACCTGGAACTGGAAGGCGGTTTCGACACCTTCGGCCTGGAACACCGCCTGCTGACCGGGCTTGAGCTGGGCAGCCAGCGCCGCGATCCGCGCCTGTACAACGCGGCCACGACCCCGCCCGGCAACACCGCCGTGCCAGGACTGGACCTGTATCACCCCAATCGCGACCTGGTGCACACCGGGCGCATGCAGACCTTCAGCGACTCGCACACCGAAGTCGAAAGCCGCGCCCTCTATGTGCAGGATCAACTGCGCCTGAACGATCAATGGCAGGTACTGGCCGGTGTGCGCTACGACACCTTCGACGTCGAGTCGACCAACAAGCTCAAGGACATTTCCGAGGACCGCGACAGCCACAGCACCAGCCCGCGGGTTGGCCTGGTCTGGACGCCGCTGCCCAACCATTCGTTCTACGCCTCCTGGAGCAAGACCTTCTCGCCGGTCGGTGGTGGCTTGATCGGGATCACCCCGGGCGTGACCACCAACGTCAACGACTTGAGCCCGGAGCTGACCAAGCAAAAGGAAATCGGCGTGAAGAGCGACTGGCTCGACGACCGCCTGAGCACCACCTTGGCGATCTACGAACTGGAACTCTACAACCGCCGCACCAGCGACCCGGACAACCCGACCATCACCCTGCTCACCGGCGAGCAGCGTTCACGCGGGATCGAGCTGACCGGCAGCGGCAAGATCACCGGCAACTGGTACGTACGCGGCGGTGTCGGCCTGCAGGACGCCACCGTGGTCAAAGACAACAACGGCCTTGAAGGCAAGCGTGTCACCAACGTGGCCAAGCGCAACGGCAGTCTGTTCATCACCTGGAAGCCGGAAATGGGCTGGTACGCCGAGACCGGCCTGACCCTGGTGGGCGACCGCTACGCCGACAACCTCAACACCACCGTGTTGCCGGGCTACGGTCGCTGGGACGCCCTGGCCGGTTTCCGGCACAAGGACTGGGATGTGCGCGCGGCGCTGAACAATATCAGCGACAAGACCTATTACGCGTCGTCCACCAGTGCCTTCCAGATCCAGCCCGGCGCGCCCCGCAGCCTGGTGATGACCGGCACCTACAGTTTCTGACGGATAAAAAAAAGCGCTGCCATCCCGGCAGCGCTTTACCCATCCCTGGGGTTCTATCCTTGCATCACATCCCACAAGGCTTGCAGTTCGGCCTCGCTGAACAAATCCGCGGGGTATCGCTCGATCATCATCCGGCGCGGGTCAGACGTTCTCGCCTGCCGCGCTGCATTGCACTTCAACCATTGCGCCAGCATCTGCAGCGCTTGGCCATTCAGGGCCAAGGGATGCGGCCTGTGCTCGCTGACCCTGTTCATTTTCAGCGCTCTCTCCTGGTGTGTGAGCGGCCAACGTATCCAAGGTGTGTGACAGAACAATGCCGTTGCCCCTACCCGGGAATCTCACCCCATCGATTCAAGCGCCGTGCCAGGTTGTCCGATAAGCCAACGCGCGGATGAAAAAAACCCCGCAGCCCTTGAGAACTGCGGGGTTGATCGGTGCCAGCCGACTTCAGGCGTCAGCGAACGCCTCAATCACTCGCCACCACTTGTTACAACTTCACTCAGGCGTTACGCGGTGCTGGCTGCTGTTGGGTCAGGCAATGGATGTTTCCGCCGCCCAGTAACAGTTCACGCCCCGGCACCATCACCACTTCGTGCTGTGGGAACAGGCCCTGCAGGATCTCCCTGGCCGGTTCGTCCAGCGGGTCGTCAAAGCTCGGGGCAATGATGCCGCCGTTGACGATCAGGAAGTTCACGTAGGAACCGGCCAGGCGCACGGTCGGATTACGCTCCTGGGTACCGTCCACCGGATCGACACCCGCGCACTCTTCCTCCGTCGCATACAGCGGCCCCGGAATCGGCATCTTGTGCACGATGAACGGACGGCCTTTGGCGTCGGTGCTGCTGGTCAGCACCTTCATCGCCGCCTGGCAACGTGGGTAGTTGGGGTTCTCTGGATCATCGGTCCAGGCCAGCAACACTTCGCCTGGACGCACGTAGCAGCAGAAGTTATCCACATGGCCATCGGTTTCGTCGTTGAACAGGCCATCCGGCAGCCAGATGATCTTATCCACAGCCAGTTGCGCGCTCAGCACCGTCTCGATCTCGGCACGGTTCATGTGCGGATTGCGATTGCGGTTGAGCAGGCACTCTTCAGTGGTGATCAGGGTGCCTTCGCCATCGACATGGATCGAACCGCCCTCAAGCACAAAGCCTTCTGTGCGGTAACGCGGGCTGCGCTCGATTTCGAGGATCTTGCCGGCCACTTGCGTGTCACGGTTCCACGGCGAATAGAGACCACCGTCAAAACCGCCCCAGGCGTTGAAGTCCCAGTGCACGCCACGGACTTCGCCGCTGTCGTTGATGACAAAGGTCGGCCCGGTATCACGGACCCAGGCGTCGTCGCTGGACATCTCGACCACGCGGATATTGGGGGCATCCAGGCGAGCTCGGGCGTTTTCGTATTGGTCTGCCGAGACCGCGACGGTCACCGGCTCAAAGCGGGCGATGGCCTTGGCCACTGCCACATGGGCAGCCTGCGCCGGCTTGCCGCCCAGGCGCCAGTTGTCCGGGCGCTGCGGCCAGATCATCCAGGCCTGCGTCTGGGTGGCCCATTCAGCCGGCATGTAGAAACCGTCGGCGCGAGGTGTGCTGTGCAAAGTGGTCATGACGATCAGGACTCCAGGGAACCGTCGAGGGTTTTGAGGGGGCCGTACAGGTTCGGACGGCGATCACGGAATGTACCCCAGGCGCTGCGGATGTGCTCCAGCTCATCCAGGTCGAAACTGTGAACCCGTATGTTTTCTTCGGTCTGGTCGAGTTCCTCGACCTTCTCGCCGAACTGATTGGCAATGAACGACGAGCCGTAGAACGTAATGTCGTAGCCGTCCTGCTCTTCATTGCCGATGCGGTTGCTGGCGACCAGCGGCATCAGGTTGGCACCGGCGTGGCCTTGCTGCACGCGTTGCCAGTGATCACGCGACGAGATGCGCTTATCGTGCGGCTCGCTACCGATGGCCGTCGGGTAGAACAGAATCTCCGCGCCCAACAGCGCCATGCTGCGTGCGCACTCCGGGAACCACTGGTCCCAGCAGATACCGACGCCGATCTTCGCGTAGCGGGTGTTCCACACCTTGAAGCCGGTGTCGCCGGGGTTGAAGTAATACTTTTCGTGATAGCCGGGGCCGTCCGGGATATGACTTTTCCGATAAATACCCAGATTGCTGCCGTCGGCATCGATGATCGCGATGCTATTGAAACGGGCCCGGCCGGCCAACTCGTAGAAGCTGATCGGCAACACGACCTGCAACTCCTTGGCGACCTTCTGGAAGTGCTTGATGGCGACGTTGTCTTCGACGGTGCTGGCCAACTGCAGGTAGTCCGGATTCGGTTTCTGGCAGAAGTACGGCGCTTCGAACAACTCCTGGATCAGAATAATCTGCGCGCCACGGGCGGCCGCCTCACGGACCAGCTTCTCGGCGGTCTCGATGTTGGCTTCCAAGTCCCAGGAACAGGCCATCTGGGTAGCGGCGACAGTAACGATACGGCTCATGAATCATCTCCCGGGCGGATGCAGGGGTCGAGAGTGGCCTCGACCGATGACAAAAAGGCTTCAGCCAGGCGTAGAGACCTACACCGCAGCGTCGGGAGACTTTATAGCCGATAAAAATCGGCATTTGAAGCTAATAATTCTTTTAGGATATTAAATACCCATCAATAAACAGATATAAATCGACTTAAGCACCTGTGGGAGTTGGGTACATCCACAAGGGGCAGGTCGATTGATAGGCCGCCTTCGCGACGGTGCGGCGATCCGACAAGCCCGCTCCCACCCTGGTCCACGGCGAACACACATCCGGGGAGCCGCTCAATTCCTTGTAGGAGCGAGGCTTGCCCTAATGCCAGTCAGTTAAGGCGCCAAACCTGTGGGAGCGAGCCTGCTCGCGAAGACGGCAACACAGCCAACATCTCCGTTGACTGACCTACTGCTATCCCGAGCAGGCTCGCTCCCACGTGGGTTTCGCTTAACTGACTGGCATTAAGGCTTGCCCGCGAAGGCGGTAAGCCTGACGACATCGATGTTGAATGGGCTGGCCGGTTCGCGGGCAAGCCTCGCTCCTACGGGCTCAACCCAGATTCCTGCTCGCGATGGCGGTGACGAGCGGCATGGCTAAGACAGTTGCTCCCACAATTCAGATCGCGGTACATCCGCCAGAGCCAGGCCGACTATCAGGCCGCCATCACGACGGCGCGGCGATCCGACAGGCTCGCGCCCAAGGGCAATCGTGTCGGCCTACAACCCCTCCTCCAACACCTTGGCCAGCATGTCGACAAAGAAATCCACGCTCTGGCGCGACGTCACCATCGGCGGCTTGATCTTGAGGATGTTCAGGTCATCACCGGTCGGCTGCATGAAAATGCCCAACTCACGCAGACGCTCGCACAACAACGTGGTTTCTTCGGTCGCCGGCTCCAGGGTCTCCCGGTTACGAATCAGCTCCACGCCCAAATAGAAACCGGAGCCATGCACCGCGCCCACCAATGGATAGTGATCGATCAATGCCTCAAGACGCGCCTTGAAGTGCCCACCGACCACCTGCGCGTTTTCCCACAGCTTCTCTTCCTCCATCACATCCAACACCGCCATGCCGATACGGCAACTGACCGGGCTGCCACCGGCCGACGAGAAGAAGTAGCCCTCGGCTTCCAGGGCTTCGGCAATCTCCTTGCGGGTGATCACCGCCCCCAGTGGCTGGCCGTTGCCCATGCCCTTGGCCATGGTGATGATGTCCGGCACCACGCCCTGCTCCTCAAAGCCCCAGAAGAACTTGCCCATGCGCCCGTAACCGACCTGGATCTCATCGGCGATACACACCCCGCCCTGGGCACGAACCAGCGCGTACACCTGTTTCAAGTAACCCGGCGGCAGCGAGATGCCACCGGCGTTGCCATACACCGGCTCACAGATGAAACCGGCCAATTGGCGCTTTTGCTCGGCAATCTTCGCCAGGTTGTGCTCGACACTGCGCACGTAGTCCGGCGCGCTGTCCAGGCCACGAAACTCCCCACGATAGCTGTTCGGCGCCGTGACCGGGTGCACCCAGTCCGGACGGCTTTCGAGGGCCTTGGGATTGTCGGCAATCGAGGTCGACACCGCATCCGCGCCGACCGTCCAGCCGTGATAGGCCTCCAGCACACTGAGCATGTCGCGACCGCCGCTGTAGGCCCAGGCCAGGCGAATCGCCAGGTCGGTGGCCTCGCTGCCGCTGTTGACCAGGAACACCCGATCCATCGAGTCCGGCGCCAGCGCCAGCAGGCGTTCGGAGAACTCGGCAATCGCCGCGTAGTGAAAACGCGAGTTGGTGTTGAGCAACGACCACTGGCGACTCGCCTCGGCGGCCATGCGCGGGTGACCGTGGCCCAGCACCGCGACGTTGTTGAGCATGTCCAGGTAGGAGCGGCCCTGCATGTCGATCAGGTGATTGCGCCAGCCACGCTCGATGCGCGGCGGGTCGACGTAGTAGTGCTTTTGCGAGCGGGCGAAGCTGGCGTCGCGGCGCGCCAGCAGGGCCTGCGAATCCAACTCGACCTCGGCATCGCAGGCCAGCCCCAGCAACGCCGCCGGAGAAGGGCACAACGCCTGCCAGGCCGGCGCGCGGGACGCGGTACAAAACAGCGGTGGGTTCAGGCCCGCGCCACGGCTCAACTGCACCCGCAACCCGCCGCTGACCTCCCCCAGCACCTGCCCTTTCACCACCGCCGCGCCACCGTGCAGGGAAGGGCTGACACCCCACAGGCGCACGCTCAGTTGCGCACTGTCCAACTGCACGCGACCGTCGGCCGACAGGTGCACCACACCGGCAAACGGCGCTTCGACCGGGGTGCCCATCGGCACCTGCAAGTCGACATGCAACGGGCAGGTCTGCGGCTCGTCGGCGCTGTCGGGACGGGTACGCGACAAGCGGTATTGCCCGTAGCGACTGGCCGCCAGGCCATGGGCCGCCGCCGCTTCCTGCAACAGGCGCTGATCGATGCCGGGCTGCTCCCAGTTGCCCGCTTCAAAATGCGGGCTCAACACGCCAAGGTCGATCAACGCGAACTCACGTCCCACCAGGTTCGGCAACAACGGGGCAAAACCCTGGCTGGCGATCACCGGCAGCGACTCACCGGCCGCCACCAGAATCGCCGCCTCCATCAGTTCGAACGGCACCGACGTCGCGACGTGGAAGATTTCCCACTCATGGCTCAGGTTGTCACGGCTGTACTGATTGCCGGGATCGATGCTGACCTGCTGCTCACCGCTGAGCACCAGCACCGCCGCCCGGGCGACGATCAGCGGCCACAGCGCCTGCAACTCCTCGCGCTTGAGCGGGTTGACCCCATGGTAGGCGCGCACCGCTGGCAAGATGACCAGCGGATCGCCACCCGCGTGGTGCAGCAGCGCCGCGCAGGTCACCGACAAGTCGGTGATGCGCCAGGTACGGATCAGGTCGCCAAAGTCGATGACGCCTTGTAACTGCCAGTGACGCTGGTCGTCGCGCTGCCAGACCGCATTGTCGTCGGTGATGTCCATGTGAATGGCCTGCATCGGCAAGTGCGCCACCAAGGGCTGCAACCGTTGCTCGGCCTGCTGCGCGGCCTCGGCGATCAAGGTCCGTTGCCGCTCGTCGGCGATCACCGGCAACAAATGCGCGATCAACGCACTGGCGTGGCGGGCGTCCCATTGCAGGGTGCGCTCCAGGCCCGGGTGCTCGAACCCGGCCAGTGCCAGGTCCATCTCACCGCACAGGCGGCCGAAACCGGCGACCACCTCATGACCGAGGTGCTTGAGATGGGTCAACGGCTGGCCTTCGATGTAATCGAGCAAGCGCACGTGCAGCGATTGACCTTCAAGCTCCAGGGTCAACAGGTCCTGGCCGTTGCTCGCCGGGATCACCCGCGGCACGTGCAGCCCCGGATGCGCGCCCAAATGCTTGAGCGCCGCGTGCTGTGCCTGCAGCTCCAGCGCCGCATAGTCACCGCGACAGATCTTGAGGACAAACCGTCCCTGGTCGCTGTCGAGCCGGTAGTTGAGGTCCTGCTGGCTGCCCAGGGACTTCAACGTACCGCTGAGGCCGTAGTGCTCGCGCAACAGCGCCAGCGCCTGCTCGGCGGTGACTTGCGGGCTGGCCAGACTGGCGCGGTGAATCAACGTGGCGAGCAACATACAGACGACCCTTGAATTTTTGTAAGGCGCTTATATCGCCACTGCTGCGTGCGATACGCAACCCCCGCTCGCACCTGCCGGCACTTTGCGCAAGAATGACGACCTTTAATACCGACTGCTGGAGCACTCCATGAATGTAATCCCTACCGACCTGCCCGGGGTCCTGATCATCGAGCCCAAGGTGTTTGGTGACGAGCGCGGGTTCTTTTACGAGAGCTTCAATGCCAAGTCCTTCCAGGACGCCACGGGGCTGGACACCCAGTTCGTGCAGGACAATCACTCGCGCTCGCAAAAAGGTGTGCTGCGCGGCCTGCATTATCAGATGCAGAACACCCAGGGCAAACTGGTGCGCGTGACCGTCGGCGAAGTGCTCGACGTTGCCGTGGATATTCGCCGCAGCTCCCCACACTTCGGCCAATGGGTCGCGGTGCGGCTGTCGGCCGACAACCATCGGCAACTGTGGGTGCCAGAAGGCTTTGCCCACGGCTTCGTGGTGCTGAGCGAGTTCGCCGAGTTCCTGTACAAGACCACCGACTACTACACCCCGTCGGCCGAACGCAGCATTCGCTGGAACGACCCGGACCTGGCCATTGACTGGCAACTTGAAGACGCCCCCAAGCTGTCGGCCAAGGACGAAGCCGGTGCCTTGTTCAAGGATGCCGAGGTCTTCGCCTGAACCACCCCAGGCCTAATGTGCCAGTCGCCAAAGGCGCTCGATGCCCATGACCCAAGCCGTCCCACGCAGACCCCGCTGGCGCAGCCTGGCGTTGCTCGCCCTGTGCCTGGCGCCGTTGTTGTGGCCGCTGGAGCACCTGGCCGAGCGTTACTACCGTAGCGAGCTGGCCGGGCAGAACCGCCAGACCCTGGACCTGTACGTCGCCAACCTGCTGGGGACCCTGCACCGCTATGAAGTGTTGCCGCAGATCCTCGGTGACCTGCCCGCCCTGCGTGCCGTGCTGGGGGCGCCCGATGACGGCGTTTTCCAGGGCCAGGCCAACCGCCTGCTGAAAAACATCAGCGCCCAGAGCGGCGCTGAAGTCATGTACCTGATGGACACCCGGGGCAAAACCCTGGCCGCGTCCAACTGGGACAAACGCGACAGCTTCATCGGCCGCAACTTCTCCTTCCGGCCGTACTTCAGCGACGCCATGCAAGGCCGGCTCGGGCGCTTTTTCGGCTTGGGCACCACCTCCACCAAACGCGGCTACTACTTCGCCGGCGGGGTGCGTGACGGCGAAAAGGTCATCGGCGTGCTGGTGATCAAGGTCGACCTGGACCACACCGAAAGCCTGTGGGGCAAGACGCCCGAGCAATTGCTGGTGACCGACCACAATGGCGTGGTGATCCTGACCTCGCGCCCCGAGTGGCGTTTTCGCGCCACCCGTCCGCAGAGCGCCGAAGAGCGCCAGGCCATCGCCGCGATCAAACCCTATCCGACCCTTGACCCAAGGCCCCTGGACCTCAATCCACGCGCCTGGCTGACCCAGACCCAGCAGATCGACGAGACCGGCTGGAGCGTCAGCATCCTCGCCCCGCGAACCCTGATCGAT
Organism: Pseudomonas sp. ok272; assembly: GCF_900109995.1. Lineage (GTDB taxonomy): Bacteria > Pseudomonadota > Gammaproteobacteria > Pseudomonadales > Pseudomonadaceae > Aquipseudomonas. The sequence continues at coordinate 157,181 of NZ_FOCB01000014.1, forward strand.
CGCCAGGTGCGCACCGTGGTCGCCATCGGCGGCGCGACCCTGCTGGTCCTGATGCTGCTGCTGGGTTTGATGATGCAGCGCCGCCGGCACTACTTGCAGCGCATCGACTTCGAGGCCAGGACCCGCCGCGAACTGGAAGCCCGGGTCGCCGAGCGCACCAGCGACCTGGAAGGCCTCAACCGGCGCCTCAAGGAAGAAGTGCTGGAACGCGAGCACGCCCAGCAGGCGTTGGTGCGCGCCCAGGACAACCTGGTGCAGGCCGGCAAACTGTCGGCGCTGGGCACCATGTCGGCGAGTATCAGCCACGAACTCAATCAGCCGCTGGCGGCGATTCGCAGCTACGCCGAGAACGCCGAGGTGCTGCTCGACCATCAACGCATCGACGACGCCCGCGGCAACCTGAAATTGATCAGCGAACTGACCGCCCGCATGGCTTCGATCATCGCCCACTTACGTGCCTTCGCCCGCCGCGACCGCCACGCGCCGGAGAGCGTGGCCCTGCAACCGGCGCTGGACGACGCCCTGGCGCTGCTGGCCAAGCGCCGGCGCAGCATGGACGTCGAACTGATCCGCGATCTGCCGGAGGCCACCTTGTGGGTCGAGGCCGGGGAAACCCGTCTGCGCCAGGTGCTCGGCAACCTGCTGGCCAACGCCCTCGACGCCCTCACCGAAAAAGGCCCGCCGCGCAAACTGTGGCTGAGTGCCGAATCCAGCGCCGAGGGCGTCAAGTTATCCATTCGCGACAACGGCCCGGGGTTCTGCATGGAAGCCCTGGGCCGCGCCAGCGAACCGTTCTACACCACCAAGACCCGCACTCAGGGCCTGGGGTTGGGACTGGCCATTTGTGAAACCCTGATGCGCGCCTTTGGCGGCGAACTGTCGTTCGCCAACCACAAGGAAGGCGGCGCCCTGATCACCCTGCGGTTGCGCGCCGGCGCACCCGGTGTAAGCCTGCAACCGTCCGAGGACCGCAGTGAATGAGCATCGACAATCGGATTGACGTGGTCTTGATCGACGACGATCCCCACCTGCGCCAGGCGCTGGGCCAGACCCTGGACCTGGCCGGGCTGAGCGTCCTGCCGCTGGGCGAAGCCACCGGCCTGGCCGAACGCCTTGGGCGCGACTGGCCCGGCGTGGTGGTCAGTGACATCCGCATGCCCGGCATGGACGGCCTCGAACTGCTGGCCCAGTTGCATGCCCAGGACCCGGAGTTGCCCGTGCTGCTGATCACCGGCCACGGCGACGTGCCGCTGGCGGTGCAGGCGATGCGCACCGGGGCCTATGACTTCCTGGAGAAGCCGTTCGCCAGCGATGCCCTGCTCGACAGCGTGCGCCGCGCCCTGGCCCTGCGCCGCCTGGTCCTGGAAAACCGCAGCCTGCGCCTGGCCTTGAGCGATCGCAATGAACTGAGCACCCGCCTGATCGGCCACTCGACCTCGATGCTGCGCCTGCGCGAACAGATCGGCGCCCTGGCCCCGACCAAGGCAGACGTGCTGATCCTCGGCGAAACCGGGGCCGGCAAGGAAGTGGTGGCCCGGGCACTGCACGACCTGTCGAATCGGCGCAACGGACCGTTCGTGGCCATCAATGCCGGGGCGCTGGCCGAGTCGGTGGTCGAGAGCGAGCTGTTTGGCCACGAGCCCGGCGCCTTCACCGGCGCGCAAAAGCGCCGCATCGGCAAGTTCGAATTCGCCAATGGCGGCACCCTGTTCCTCGATGAAATCGAAAGCATGAGCCTGGATGTCCAGGTCAAGCTGCTGCGCTTGCTGCAGGAGCGGGTCGTCGAGCGCCTGGGCGGCAATCAACAGATCCCGCTGGACATCCGCATCATCGCCGCGACCAAGGAAGACCTGCGCCAGGCGGCGGACCAGGGACGTTTCCGGGCGGATTTGTATTACCGTCTCAACGTCGCGCCGCTGCGCATTCCGCCCCTGCGCGAGCGTGGCGAAGATGCGCTGCTGATGTTCACTCATTTCGCCAACGAAGCCAGCCTGCGCCACGGCCTGGCGCCCCACGAACTGCTGCCCGGGCAGCGCGCCCTGCTGCTGCGCCACACCTGGCCGGGGAACGTGCGCGAACTGCAAAACGCCGCTGAACGCTTCGCTCTGGGCCTGGAGCTGGCCCTGGACAACAACGCCGCCGATGGCCGCCCGCAACCGCCCGACTCAGCCCTGACCGGCAACCTCAGCGAGCAGGTGGAGCACTTCGAAAAGCACCTGATCAGCGCGGAACTGGCACGCTCCCACAGCTCGCTGCGCAGCGTTGCCGAAGCCCTCGGCGTGCCGCGCAAAACCCTGCATGACAAGCTGCGCAAACACGGCCTGAACTTCGCCGACGCCGCCGGCAGCAGCCCCCATGCCGACGAACTCGAATAATGACTCAGCCAAGGCGCCTCGTATGAACCGTGACAGCCGTTACCTGGAATCGATCCTGCACCACGACATTCCCCTCACCCGGGACATGGGCCTCAAGGTGCTCGACTGGCAGGCACAGCAACTGCGCCTTCAGCTGCCGCTGGAGGCCAACGTCAACCACAAGAGCACCATGTTCGGCGGCAGCCTGTACTGCGCGGCGGTGCTGGCCGGCTGGGGTTGGCTCCACCTGCGCCTGCGCGAAGAAGGCATTGACGATGGGCACATCGTGATCCAGGAAGGCCAGATCAGCTACCCGCTGCCGGTAACCACCGACGCCGTCGCCATTTGCCCGGCACCGGATGCCGCGCAATGGAAGAAGTTCGTGACGATGTACCAACGCTACGGCCGGGCCCGCCTGACATTGCAGACACGGATCGTCAATGCGGGCACTGATGAAGATGCGGTGAGGTTTACGGGGCAATACGTGTTGCACCGCTAGACCGACAGCACATAACACCTGTAGGGACGGCGGTGTTCATCAGGCTTGTTCCTGTGGGAGCGGGCCTGCCCGCGAATGCAATCTGCCAGCCGACATCAATATTGACTGACCCGACGCCTTCGCGAGCAAGCCCGCTCCCACAAGGGGCGGCAGTGGTCATCAGGCTTGTGTGCGCTGCCGGACCGTGGGAGCGGGCCTGCCCGCGAATGCAATCTGCCAGCCGACATCAAT
>NZ_FOCB01000002.1:0-14236 GCF_900109995.1 Pseudomonas sp. ok272
TGGCTCAGCCGTTCTTCACCGTGGAAGGCCAGGACGTCGAGCGTTGCGGTGAGGTCCTCTACCTGGAGTTTGTGGCGGCTGTGGTCGAAGAACGTACGCATGCTCAAACCTCCATCGCTGCGGGCGCAATCGCGGCCGGTGTGTCAGTGAACTGCAGGGTGATGCCTTCGTCGTCGCTGTAGCCGAGGCTCACGCCGTGGGTTTGCTGTTGGGCGGCCTGGCGTTGCAGCAGTTGTTGGCTGAGCACCGGCAGGATCTGTTGGTTGAGCAAACTGTCGATGTTGCGCGCGCCGGCGTCGGGCAGCAGGCAGGCGGCCACCAGGGCATCGCTCAAGTGCGCGTCGACCTGGCAGGCAAGGCCGTAGTGGCGTTGCAGGCGTCGGGCGACCTTGGCCAGCTTGAGGGTGACGATGCGCTTGAGGGCGGCCGCCGCCAGCGGTCGGTAGATCAGGGTCTGGAAGCGCGCCAACAGCGCGGGCTGGAAGTGCTCGCGCAAAATCGGCCGCAGGCGTTCCTGCAGGGTGCTGTCCGGTGCGTCCGGTTGTTCCTGGAGGCAGGCCTGGAGTTCATCGCTGCCCAGGTTGGAGGTCATGAGGATCACGGTGTTGCGAAAGTCGATCTCTCGGCCTTCGCCATCACGCATGAAGCCGCGATCGAAGACTTGATAGAACATGGTGAGGACGTCGCGGTGGGCCTTCTCCACTTCATCGAGCAGGACGACGCTGTAGGGCCGTTGGCGCACCGCTTCGGTGAGTACCCCGCCCTGGCCGTAACCGACGTAGCCGGGCGGCGAACCCTTGAGCTGGCTGACGGTGTGGGCTTCCTGGTACTCGGACAGATTGAGGGTAATCAGCGATTTCTCGCCGCCGAACAGGCAGTCAGCCAGGGCCAGGGCGGTTTCGGTCTTGCCCACGCCACTGGTGCCCACCAGCAGGAACACCCCCAGCGGTGCCTTGTCGTCGGTGAGCCCGGTCTTGGCGGCGCGCAGGCGCTGGGCCAGGGCGCCCAGCGCAGTGTCCTGGCCAACCACCCGCGTACCCAGTTGGTGCTCCAGGGCCAGCAGGTTGGCGTGTTCGTCCTTGAGCAGACTGCCCAGCGGTACACCGGTCCAGTCGGCGATCACTTCCGCCACGCTACGGGCGCTGACGTCCAGGGAAAGCAGGGGTTGGGCACCTTGGGTCTCGGTCAGTCGTTGTTGCAACGCGCCACAGGTATCGCGCTGCGGCGGTTCGGCCTGGCGGGCGTCGAGCAACTGGCGTGTCAGGTCGAGCTCGTGGCCGTACTGGCGCACCACCGTGGCTTGTTGGCGTGCCAGTTCGGTGGTGCGGGCAGTGATGGCGGCCAGGCGTTCATCAGCGACGTGCCCCAGCAGTTGCGCATCGGTTTCCAGGCCCTGGCGTTCCAGCGCCAGGGCAGCCTGGCGGGACTTGAGGTTGACCAGCGCTTGGGGCTCGCAGTCCAGGCTCATGCGCACGCGCGCACTGGCGGTGTCGAGCAGGTCGACGGCTTTATCCGGCAGTTGCCGCCCCGTCAGGTATCGGCGGGACAGGCTAACGGCCGCCTCCACGGCGGCGTCCTGGATATGCACGCCGTGGTGACTGGCATAGCGCGCCTTGAGGCCGCGCAACATGAGGCAGGCATTGGCGTCGTCAGGCTCATCGACCTTGACCATCTGGAAGCGTCGTTCCAAGGCCGCGTCGCGTTCAAAATACTGTTTGTACTCGCTCCAGGTCGTGGCCGCGATGGTGCGCAGCTCGCCGCGCGCCAGGGCCGGCTTGAGCAAGTTCGCCGCGTCGGCACCGCCAGCCTGGTTGCCCGCACCGATCAGGGTGTGGGCTTCGTCGATGAACAGCAGCACCGGTTTGTCCGAGCGCTGTACGGCATCGATGACGTTTTTCAAGCGTTGTTCGAACTCTCCCTTGACCCCGGCGCCGGCTTGCAACAACCCCAGGTCGAGGGTGCGCACGCTGACGGACTTGAGACTGTCGGGGACATTACCCTCGGCGATGCGCAGCGCCAGGCCTTCGACCAGGGCGGTCTTGCCCACCCCAGGCTCACCCACCAGGATCGGGTTGTTCTTGCGCCGGCGGCTGAGGATGTCGATGACCTGGCGGATTTCATCGTCGCGACCGAGCACCGGGTCGATCTGCCCTGCCCTGGCCTTGGCGGTCAGGTCCTGGGTGAACTTATCGAGCACCGCTTGCAAGCCGTCGTCCAGTGCACGCTCGCCACCGGCCGGCGTGAGCAACGGCGCCGAGGCATCCACGGGGTTCAAGGCCATTGCTTGTTGCACCTGTGGGCGCTCTTCGGAATGCTGGTCGAGCACCCCGGTCAAGTGCTGCAGCTGCACTTCGCTGAGGCTGAGCAACGGCCACGCGGCTTCGCATGCCAACAGGCTGGGGGTTTCCAGTAGCGCACCCAAGAGGTGTGCCGAACGCAGCGTGTCGTTGCCTTCGTCCAGGGAGGCCCGCAGCCAGGCGTTCTTGATCAGTTGCTGCAACTTGCCACACAGCTGTGGCTTGCTTTGCACGCTGCGTGGCAGCGTGTCGAGGTGGTCCAGCAGCCCACGCCAGAGCCCGTCCATGTCCCATTCGTAGCGCCGAGCGATGAGGGTCAGGTCGCCCTCGCCCTGCTCCAGCAACTTGAGCAACCAGTGTTCGATGCTGATCTGGGCGTGGGCGCGACTTTGACACAGTGATGCCGCGGCACTCAGCGCCTGGGCGCAGTACGGATTGAGGCGGCGGAGCAAGCGGGTGGGGTTGTGTGCCATGGAGTGCGTCCTTGTTCTGGGTACTTGGCGTGTCGTGGGTGTGCGATGTACTTGGCTGAGCGCCCGCGAACGGACGCTCAACCCAGCGCACCGGGGCCCGGCAGAACGTGGGTTCTGCCGGGCCTCTTGCATCAGGCGGCCGGAGCGGCTCCCGAACGCTCATTCCAGGAGTCGGAGTGCTTGAGATTGCCGTCCAAGAACGTCCAAGTGATCTTCTCGTAACGCAATTCGACTTCCTCCAAGTGGTTGTGCTTCTCCTTGGCCGGATCCTTGATGTCATGCATCTTCGAACCGACATTGACTACCTTGACGTTCTCCAACAGCGCGTTGTACTGCTCGGTCTCCTGACCAGCATCGTCAATGCGATACCACTTGAATTCAGCACTTTTGAGGGTCTGCCCCAGGGTCACGGCCTTGAACAAGTAGACCGTGGCGACATCGACTTCTTTGGTGAAAACAAACGGGGTGTGAGTCCGCGTGCCGGTCAGCTTGCCGGTGTTGTCGTCAGTGGGGATAGACACACAATGGTCGAGGGCGAGGACTTCAATGCTGCCTTCGCGACCACCAATGTTCACTGATCCCTTGATGTGCGAGCCGCCGTCGTCTTTCAGCCACAGGTAAACGGGAATTGCCATGTGAAGCTCCTTTTCCAGGTCATTAAATGCCGCGAGATGCGACAGGGGGTTGCCCGTCCGGTCCGGCAACGGGGAACACACAAGCCCCCGTTTCCGGTACCAGGCGGATATCGACGCGCCGGTTGGCGGTGCGTCCAGTCTCGGTGTCGTTGCTGGCGATCGGCTGGCTGGCGCCAAAGCCCTGGACCGCGAAGCAGCTGTCGGGGATGTCGCCCATGCCTTGCATCCAGTCGCGCACGGCGGCGGCCCGGTCGCGCGACAACTGCAGGTTGTGGTCCGCATTGCCGGTGATGTCGGTGTGACCGGTGATGACGATCAGCCATCCCGGCTGAGCCTTGATGCCGACCAGGGCGTTGATCAGCACTTTGGTCGACTCCGGCTTGAGCTGGGCACTGCCGGTACTGAACAGCGACAGGCTGTCCAGGCGCACCGGGCTGGCAATCCCTTTTGGCTGAGGCGCCGGCGGCGGCCGGTGATTGGCGATGGTCGCCTGCAGGGGGGCACGCAATTGTTCGCCGCGATACAACCCCAGGCCCAGGCTCAGGGGTTCGCCCCAGCGGTAGTAGTTGTCCAGTCGCTGGGCGTCCTGGCGCAAGACCGCCACCGCCGCTTCCACGTGGGCGAAGTCGGAATAGTCACGTCCGTGCGACTCGGCGATGGCGCTGTAGCGACGCAGGTCGTCGGTGACCTGACGCACCAGCAAGGTGTTTTGCCACGCCGAACTGGCCAGGGCGATGATGGCCGCGACCACGAACAACCACAGGGCAAGTACCGTGGAGCGACTAAACGGCGTACGTCGGGTACGGGTGGGCAACACCGTCAGCAAGGGATCGGGGAACGGCAATGAGCCTCGCGCCCCGGACTCGACCTGGCGGGTGTCGGACAGCGCGATTTTTTCGCGCAGCCATTGCTGCCACAGGTTGCCGGTCACCGCCTTGGGCAGGACCGGCACCCAGGTGATGGCGCAAGCCAGCGGCGGGCCGACGACCGTGCGAGCTTCGCGAGTCATCAGCGGCGCGAGCACCGCTTCGCCCAGCCAGGCCGCAACGCTCTCCAGTCGTACGCTGGTCCGCATCCGAGCGGCCTGAGTCTTGGTATCCATCGCCTGCCGCTGCCAATCGACCAGGTCGATGCATCCCGCGGCTTCTCGTACCCAGGGGCTGGCACGTCCCCCTTCCCAACTGAACCAGGGACCCTCACCCTGCGAGCTTTGCACGTAGCTCACGAGCAACAGAGGCAAGGCGAGGCCCTGCTTGCGCACCTTCGCCACGTGGTAGCCGAACGCGCGGACCTGGCCAGCCAGCGCGGCACCATCGCGGTGTTCGCCCGGGTTGATGACCAACATCACACTGATCTGCGCGCCCCAGTGCACACGCTCGGCCATCAGCGCGGCGGCCAGTGTTGGCAGTTGATCCAGGCTGGGAACCCGTAGATAGCAGCCTTGTGCGGTGGTGCGCAGGACCAGTTGTTCATCGGCGAATTCGCCGAACAAGCCTTCCAGGCCATCGCCACACACCAGCACCACTGGCTGACGATAGTCATCGGGCGGCAGGGACATGCTGTCGGCCAGCCGCAAAGGTTGGCTGCACCGTTGGGCCGCGCGCCGTGCTCGCACCCACGCCAGGGCCACGACCAGCACAATGCTCGCCGCTGCCAGGACGCGTATTCCGGTTGCCAGCGGAATGATTGCCAGCAACATCAGGCCGAGTGCACCCGCCCACAACCACAGTCGTTGTGTCTGCTGGAATGTCATCTGCACGCCCTCACGCGTGGACCGGCAAGAGCGTGGCGATCACACCGCCCAACAGATGGTCCAGGCCCCACCAGGCACCACCGAGCAGCAGCACGGCGACCACCCCATGCCCCAACCCGGAGCGCAACCCGCGCGGCAGGCCAGGACGCCAGCCACTGCTCACGTGCGTCGGCAAACCGTGGGGCAACGACAAGGGCCCCACCTGGGCCGTCAGCGCGATCAGCACCTGCTCACGCTCGGGGTCGTTGTCCGCGCGATGCCGGCCACGAAAACCCAGCATCAGCACGCGCTGGAACACGGTCAGGACCAGCCGGTCCGGCGCGGGCTGGTTCAGGGCTTCGCGCATGTCGTCATACAAGAACTCGCCCGCCTGATGTCGATTGAAGAACTTCGCCTGCAGGGACTCCTTGACCCACCGGGCATGGGCGGTGTCCTTGTCACGGTTCAACACGGTCTCGTCCAGCAAGGCGCATTGGGCGTGGCTGACCAGGTCAATGCTGCGCGGACTCACCCCGGCCTGTTTGAGGCTTTCACGCACCTGCTCGACCTGCTTGACGCAGTGCTCCCATAACTCATCGCCGTTGTGCGCCGACACGCCCTGCTGTAACTCGACGACCAGCAAGTACGTCGGCTGCAGCCACGCGTCGATATCCAACGCCGCTGCGTCGTGCCTTTTCGAAGGGATCAGATTCATGTGCGTAACACCGCGAACAGTTCAAGTTTGACGTCGGCCAATGTGCTCGGCACATAGAAGGCACAGACACCGGCAGCCAGCATCGCCCGCCCTTTGGGGTGGTTGAGGTCAAGGGCGAAGTACTGGTTCTCCAGGCGCAGCGGGATCGCCGCGGGCACATGGCTGAGGGACTGCAGGGGCACGCCATCGAGCGCGGCGTTGACCAAGTCATCGACCTCGTCCGGCGAACCGACTTTGCACAGGCGCGGGAACTGGTCCTGAACCTGCACGGCCGGCAAGCGGCAGCGCACCGACAGATAGAAGTCAGCCCCCTCCGGTTCACACAGCCGTGCGTCGTTGAGGCCTACCTGCCAACGGTTGGCCCCGGCCGCTTCCAGGACCAGCGCAATGACCCGCGATGGCAGGCTGGCCTCCAGCAACGTGGAGATCGTGCGTATCAGCGGTGGGAACACCGTTTCCAGTTGGTCGTGACGATAGGCCGGAATCTTGTCGATATCGTGTTCCAGCGAAAACGTCAGCAGGCTGCCGGCCAGCTTCACCAGTTCCAGGTAAACCTGTTCCGGGTGACGCGCCGGGTGCGCCTTGAGGTCCGCCAGCACTGGCTGGTAGGTGTTCAAGGCGTTGAGCAGCCAGAACAACGACACGTCGGCGACGGCGAAGTCGGCCATGCGCTGGTTGCTTTCGCGGCGCATGCCCATCAACCGTTGACGCTTGGCCGACAGCTGGGTCAGCACATTATCCAGTTCGGTGAGCAACCCCGGATGCGCCGCAAAGCTAAGCAGCGGCGGCACATACGTTGGGTCAACGCTCCAGCCCCCCTGCCCGTCACGCACCAGGCGGGCGATCGGACAGGTCACGTAGTCGCCGTTGTCATCAGTGCTCAGGCGCAGGCTGAGTGCATGCTCCAACACGCCGATGGACTGCACTTCGTCGGCGTAGATGTCCTGCACCGGACGCCAGTCCTGGCGATAGCGCGTTGGTCGTTCGACGCTGGCGGCGTCGAACACACAGTTGTTGCCATTGGCCTGCTCCAGCGGCAACGCCAACAGCAGCGTCGCCACCTGGTTGGCGCTGGACAGCACGCGGTCCAGCTCCAGCCCAGGCGGAAGCCGGTCGACATGGTCACTGTCGATCAGCGTACCGTCGGGCATGCGCACACAAAGCTGGGTGGCCTTGAGCTTGCCCAATTGCAGGGCGTGCGCGTCAAAGGCGACGGCCCGCACCCCCCAGGGATGCACCAACGACAAGCGGGAGAGGCTTTCGTTGACCCACGTCTCCCAGCGAGCCTGCTGCTGGAATTGCTGTGGGCACAACAGGGCCCCGGCAGCCCAAAGAGGGCGGTCGATGTTCATGGCTTTGTTTCCCTACGAAATGAATCAGGCTTTCGCTTTGGGCATCTGCGAGACCAGTGACAAGTTGACGTCCATGCCCTCGACCTGGAAGTGCGGCACGGCATACAACTTGACGCGGAAGAACCCCGGGTTGTCGTCGATGTCTTCCACCGTGACCCTGGCATCGCGCAGTGGGTGCGAGGCTTGCAGGTCGTCGCCCGGATCGGTCATTTCGGTCACCAGGCCGCCGATCCACTTGTTCAGCTCCAGTTCGAGCAAGCGGCGGTCCTTGGTGGTGCCGATGTTTTCGCGCTGGATCAGCTTCAGGTAATGGGCAATGCGCGACAGCAGGAAGATGTACGGCAGGCGCGAGTTGATCCGGCTGTTGGCGGTCGCGTCGCTGGTGTCATACAACGCCGGCTTCTGCGCCGAGTTGGCCGAGAAGAAGCACGCGTAGTCGCGGTTCTTGTAGTAGGAAAGCGGGATGAAGCCCAGGTTGGCGAATTCGAACTCGCGGGTTTCCGGGATCATCACCTCCGAAGGAATCTTCACCTGATTGCCCGTGCCCAGGTCGTACAGGTGGATCGGCAACTCAGTGACGGCGCCGCCCGACTGCGGTCCGCGAATCTGCACGCACCAGCCGTTGGTGATGAAGCTCTTGACCATGTTGGCGGCGAAGGCGAATGACGCGTTGGTCCACAGGTACTTGTGGTGGTCGGGGCCCTTGACGCTTTCGATGTAGTTGAAGCTGCGCACCGGCACGGTGTCCGGCCCGTAAGGCAGGCGCCCGAGCACCCGCGGCATGGTCAGGCCGATGTAGCGGGAATCGTCGCTGTCACGGAAGGCCTTCCACTTGATGTACTCGGCACGGTCGAAATAGTTGCCGATGTCCTTGATGGCGGCGACCTCCTCCATGGTCTCCTTGCCGAAGAACGCGGGACCTACGGCACCAATGAACGGCATGTGCGCCGCGGCCGAGACCTTGGAGATATTGCGCAGCAGGGCGATGTCCTGCGGGCCACGGTTGAACTCGTAGTTGGAAATGGCCGCGGCAATCGGCTCGCCACCGGGGGTGTCGTATTCCTGGGTGTAGGTGTGCAGGTAGAGACCGCTCTGGGCGATTTCGGGGGCATCTTCGAAATCCTGGACCAGGTGATCCTTGCTGATGTCCAGCAACTCGATGCGCACGTTCTGGCGGAAGTCGGTCTGGTCGATCAGCGACTTCACGCCACGCCAGGTCGACTCGACCCGCTGAAAGTCAGGGTGATGCATGACGGCATCCAGTTGACGGCTGATCTGCTCGTCCAGCGCGGCGATGTGTTCGTCGAGCAGGGTTTTATCCAGGCGCTCAACTTTTCGCGACGAGTCCTTGAGCAGTTGCAAAAATACGTTCACTGCGGCCGTTACCCGCTCATCAGCGGACACTTCAGACAATGCCTCGACATTCTGGAACGCGTCGATCCCACCCAACGCTGAAACGGGAACGAGATTGATCTTGCTGAAGAGCGTGCCATAGACACCGCTGTTTTCTTCAGACAACACTGTAGCGCCGCGCGATTGCACGTTAGAACTTTCTACGGACATGAAGGGAACTTCCTTTTAGGTAAAAGAACCGGAACTAATTAACGCGCGTCGCGCGGCGCCAGGGCGGCCAACTCGGCTCGCAACTCGTCACTCAGCGCGTCATCCTTGAGAATGCGCTCCAGTTCTTGGCGGAAGGTGACGTTGTCCAGCAGGTTGGACTTGAGGTCGCGCAACAGATTGCGCATGGCCAACAGTGCACGCAGTTGCGGTATTTGCCGCGCTACCTGTTCCGGTTCGAAGTCCTTCATGCTCTGGAAGTCCAACTCGACCGAGGTATCCTCGCGGTCGCCGGCCAGGGTGTTCTCAACCGTCAACTTAAGGGCCGGGGAGAACTCGGACAACACACTATTGAAGTTGTTTTTGTTGATATCGACTTTGCTTCGCTCGGACAGCGGGCGCTGTTCCTTGCCGTTGCTGTAGTCCCCCAGCACCATCAACTTCAGCGGCAGCTCGACCTTCTTCTGCGCACCACCGGTATGTAGATCGAGCTTGATATTGATCCGCGCCTTGGGTACTTCGTTTTGAAAACTATTTGAAGCCATACACCCTCCAGAATGCGACAGCCGATGCCGTCATCAACGTAACAAAACTGGAATCTATAACTTACAGCCGACCCACTACAGATCGTTGTCAGCCACCAGCACATAAATTCCCTTTGCACATGCAAGTATTGTTACCTGCGAAACAGTCACTGTTTTCCAGGCGGCAAGATTGAATTATCCGAACGGCTTATTCCACCCTCTAAAGCAAGAAGAAGAAATTTCCGATTAGATATCAGAAATGGACTACGACTAACTTTAGACAAGGCTTAAAAAACAATGTATGTAGGAAATCTCCTCAATAACGCTCTAGTACGCCACTGTGATGGCATCAGGACTAAAACCCCATCGATAAGATCACGTGCCAGAGGAACAAAAAATAAGACTTGTCTTAAAAATAACCTGGCGAGTCTTGGATTCAGTCCCGGCGCAGCCACTCGATGAACAGCGCGAACAACTCCGACTGCGAATTGACTGCCAGCTTCAGGTAAAGATTCTTGCGATGCATGCGCACCGTTTCCGGGGCGATACCCAGTTCGCTGGCGGTGGATTTCACCGAGTGGCCGCGCAGGATCATGTGCGCCACCTCGCGCTCACGTTCGGTGAGGACGTCGCAACCGAAGTGTTCGAAGGCATTCTGGATGCTGTGCTTGATGTCGCGGGAGGCGCCCTGCCCTGGCGCACCTTGATCGAGGGTTGGCAACCCGTGGCGGGCGTATTGGCGGATGAATTCACGGACCATCGGTTCGACCGCGCGCAGCAGGTGCAGTTGCTCGGCGCGCAAGGCCTCGCCACCAAAGCCCTGGAACAGACTGACCGAGATCTTGCTGTCGTTGCCCACGTCGACAATGTAGTAGCTGTCTTCCGAGCAGCCGATCTTGAGGTAGTAGGTCTTGTAGTAGTCCGTGTCGAAGAAGTGGTCCGGGGCGATGTCTTCCAGGTGGTAGAAGCCTTCGGCCAGGCCCTGCTCCACCGCCAGGCAGAACGGGTCGAGCAGGTAGCCGCCGGTAAAATAGCGGCCAATCAGCGATTCGCGGTATTGCTCGGGAATGCCTTGCAGGTACAGCGACAGCGGTGGCTGGTCCTTGCGTTCCAGGCTGATCATCACTGATTCCACCGACACCAGGTCCCCGAGTGCCTGCGCCAGGTAGCGCAAGGCATCGGGCGCCTGGATATGGGCAAACGCCTGCTGGACCCCGGCGTGCCACTGATGCAGGGCACGATAGGGTAAGGCGATCAACGTGTCGTCACAGGCTTTGCTCATGCCCCGCAGTCTAGCCGGTGAAGCGCGGCTGGGCATAGCCATGTCGCGCGCGGTCATCGTCCGGCGTACAGGTCCAGCGCCGTGAGTTCAGCGGCCACTTCGAGGATGCACTGGCGCAGGGTCTCGACGATTTCGTCGACCTGGGTATGGCTGATGATCAACGGCGGCGACATCACGTTCAGGTGCAGGATCGGCCTTACCAGCAAGCCCTTGGCCTGGGCCTTGACGTGAATCCGCTCGCCGATGTTCACCTCGTCGGCAAACAACGCCTTGGTACGTTTGTCGGCGACGAACTCGACACAGGCCATGAGCTTCTCGCAGCGCACATCGCCCACCAGCGGTAAGTCCCGCAGGCTGGCCAGGCGTTGCTCCAGGTAGCTGCCGACGTCCTGTACGTGGGCCAGCAGGTTTTCGCGCTCGATGATCTCGATGTTCTTCAGCGCCGCCGTGCAGCACACCGGATGGCCGCTGTAGGTAAACCCGTGGGTGAAGCAGCGGCCCTTGCCCGGCTCGGCGATGACCTTCCAGATTCGCTCCGAGAAAATGCACGCCCCCAGCGGCAGGTAGGCCGAGGTCAGGCCCTTGGCGGTGGTGATGATGTCCGGCTGCACGTCGAACAACGCGGCCGAGGCAAACCAGTGGCCCAGGCGGCCGAACGAGGTCACCACTTCATCGGCGACGAACAGGATGTCGTGGGCCTGGCACACTTCCCACATCCGCCGCAGATAACCCTTGGGCGGGATGATCACCCCGCCCGAGCCCATGATCGGCTCGGCGAAGAACGCGGCCACCTTGTCGGCGCCGATGCTGTGGATCTTGTCTTCGAACTCCTGCACCAGGAACTCAAGAAACTGCGCCTCGTCCATGCCGTCCGGCGCCCGGTACGGGTTGGGATTGGAGACGTGGTGAATGCGCTCGTGTGCGTAGTCGAACTCCGGCACCCGGTCGGCGGCCTTGTTGCCGATGGACATGGTCAGGCACGTGGAGCCGTGATAGGCGTTGTAGCGGGCGATGATGTGCTTCTTCTCGGGCTTGCCCCGGCAGTTCTGGTAGTACTGGATCAGCCGGTAGGCGGTGTCCACGGCCGTCGAGCCGCCGGTGGTGAGGAACACATGGTCCAGGTCGCCGGGGGCCAGGCTGGCGAGTTTCTCGCACAGTTCAATGGCCACCGCGTTGGACATGTCCGAGAACGGGTTGGAATACGCCAATTGCCGCACCTGGTCGGCAATCGCCAGGGCCATCTCTTCACGGCCCAGGCCAATGTTGGTGCACCACATGCCGCCCACCGCATCGAGGAACCGATTGCCCTCGGTGTCGTAGATGTAGGCCCCGTCGCCGGCGACGATGTTCAGCGCGCCGTTGGCCTGGTGCTCGTCGAACACGTGGTAGCCGTGCATGTGGTGGGCCTTGTCGGCCTTGACCAGCGTGGGTTGATCGAACTGCTTGAAGAACTCGGGAGTGGGTGTGGTCATGGCAATGGTCTCGAAGATAAAGCGTGAATGTGTGGGAGCGGGCTTGCTCGCGAAAGCGGTGGGTCAGCAAACATGAGGGTTGGATGTACTGACGCCTTCGCGAGCAAGCCCGCTCCCACCTAGGCAGGTGCCGGCTCAGTACCCCGTCTTCACCGTGCTCCAGACCCGCGTGATCGCCCGCATGTCCTTGGCGTCCTGGGTCTTCTGGGCGAACAAGCGCTCACGGGTGGCGGCGTCGGGGTAGATCGCCTGGTTGTCGCGCACGTCGGCGTTCAGCAGCGCGGTGGCGGCGCCATTGCTGTTGGCGTAGTGGATGTAGTCGGTGACATCGGCCATGACCTGGGGCTGCAACAGGTACTCCAGGAATGTATGGGCGTTGGCCACATGGCGCGCGTCGCCGGGGATGTACAGGTTGTCGAACCAGATCAACGAGCCTTCCTTGGGAATGAAGTACGCCAGGTTGATCTTGAGCTTGGCTTCCTCGGCGCGGGCCTGGGCGGTGGCGTAGTCGCCGGACCAGGTCATGGCCATGCAGGTATCGCCGTTGGGCAGGCTGGTGAGGTAGTTCACCGAGTCGAACTTTTTGATGTAGGGCCGCACGGACAGCAGCAGGTCCTGGGCAGCCTTGAGGTCGGCCGGCGCGGCGCTGCGTGGATCACGGCCCAAGTAGGTCAGCGCCAGCGGGATGACTTCGGTGGGCGCGTCGATCAGGGTCACGCCACAATCGGCGAAACGCGAGACGACCTTGGGGTCGAAGATCATCGCCAACGAGCCGATGGGCGCATCGGGCATGCGCGCCTTGATCATGTCGACGTTATAGGTCACGCCGTTGCTGCCCCAGGTGTAGGGCGCCGAGTAGGTAATGCCCGGGTCGTAGCCCTGCAGGTGTTCCAGCACCTGCGGGTCGAGGTTGTTCCAACTGGGCAACTGCTGTTTGTCCAGAGGCTGGAACACCTTGGCCTTGATCAGCGGCGGTACCAACGAGGCATTCAGCACCACCAGGTCGTACCCGGAGTGGCCGGTGAGCAACTTGGCCTGCACCGTTTCGTAGGCATCGAAGGTGTCGTAGATCACCTTGATGCCGCTGGCCTGTTCAAAGTTGGCCAGGGTCTTCTCGCCGATGTAATCGGCCCAGTTGTACAGCCGCAGCGTATTGGCGTCGTTCACGTCGGCGGCGTGAACCGCCAGGGACCAGGGAGCAAGCAACAAACTGGAAAACACCTTGAGTGCCTTGCGCATTGCAATTCCACCTTAATCAGCAGACTCGGCTCTGGATGAGCGGACACGGCCACTATCAAAGCAATTGCCGGCGGCGGCCATACCCCGAATGGGGGTGATCCACGTTCTCAGCCCCCTGAAGATCCTGGTGGGAGCGGGCTTGCTCGCGAATGCGGTGGGCCAGTCAATGTTGATGTTGAATGTGTCGGCGCCTTCGCGAGCAGGCTCGCTCCCACACGGGGGTCATGTGTGTTTAAGCCGGTTGGCGGGGTGTCGGATGGGGCTACACAGCCTTGCGTTGCGGCCTACACCTACGCCAGAATCCGCCGGCTTGTGCGCCTGATGGCGGGTCTTTATGGTTGCCGAGTCGCTGAAACTTCAGCGACCGGGCGTGAGAACCCGTAGCAATCAACGCGCAAAAGTGCCCTAGAACTATCGTGAGTCATTCGCCCGCGATAACGTTTAATGGCGGCTGTGCGTGGGAGACCTTCGGGTCTGCCGGTTGCTGATTGCCGGATTCTCACCCTGCGCACAGTTGCCACCCAAACCTGTGAGAAGGTCGGTGGCAGCTCCACCAATCAGGAGCTAGACCATGCCAACCGCCCACACCGCCACGCCCCCCCTCACCACCGCCGGCCTCACGCCCTTCTCCATCCACAACGACCACGCCTTGTTCCGCGTCAACCGTGGCGTGCCGATCCGCGAGGCGTTGGCCCACGTGTCCGACTTGCTGCACCTGTCCAAGCTGCTCGCCGAGGACGCCGCCATGGAGCGCGGCACCGACCGCTATGCCTGGGCGTCGCACTACTTGCAGGAGATGAGCAAGGCGGTGATTGATGATGTGGTGAAGGTGCTGGGGGCGGCGCAGCGCCGCTAGGTCACGCATAACCTGTGGGAGCAACTGTCTTAACCATGCCGCTCGTCATCACCGCCATCGCGAGCAGGAATCTGGGTTGAGCCCGTAGGAGCGAGGCTT
>NZ_FOCB01000002.1:14246-290970 GCF_900109995.1 Pseudomonas sp. ok272
TAATGCCAGTCAGTTAAGGCGCCAAACCTGTGGGAGCGAGCCTGCTCGCGAAGACGGCAACACAGCCAACATCTCCGTTGACTGACCTACTGCTATCGCGAGCAGGCTCGCTCCCACGCGGGTTTCGCTTAACTGACTGGCATTAGGGCAAGCCTCGCTCCTACAAGGAATTGAGCTGCCCCCGGATGTGTGTCGTGGACCAGGGTGGGAGCGGGCTTGCTCGCGAAAGCGGTGGGCCCGTCAATGGTGATGTCGAATGTGCCGGCACCTTCGCCGGCAAGCCGGTCTCGCACACATGAGGTCTGCTACATGCAATCTCCCTCAGGAGGTCTGTGGCGTCTGTCAGACTTGGGTGGCGAGCGGATACAGCCGCTCATCGAACTGCTCCAGGCGCGGGAAGGCCAGTGGCTGTTCGTCACTGAGGTGTTGCAGGCGTCGGTCGTAGTCCACCAAAAACGCCTGGCGCGCCTCATCGCTGATGTACGGCACGTGCCAGGCCACGAACGGTTCCAGCACGTCGAACCCGACGTAGGCCAAGGTCCCGCGCAGGATCGGCCGCAGCATGTCTTCGAGTGGGCCGTGGATCGCGCCTTCGCCAAACATGTGCTCGCGCCCGCCCAGGGTCACGGTCACCAGGGCCTTCTTGCCCGCCAGCCCGCCTTGGTCGTAGAAGCGTTTGCCGCCGTAGCAGACGCCCGAGACCAGCACCCGGTCGATCCAGCCCTTGAGCATCGCCGGGGCCGAGAACCAGAAGATCGGGAAGTTGAGGATCAGCAAGTCGGCCCACAACAGCTTGTCCAACTCGGCCTGGATGTCCGGCGCCAGGGATTGGCTCTTCACGCCCAGGCGTTGTTCCAGGGCATAGACCAGGTACTCGGGGTTTTCCCGCGAGGAAAAGTCATCGGCGCTGGCCACCGGGTTCCAGTTCATCGCGTACAGATCACTGACCTGCACCTCGTGGCCCTGGGCCTCAAGGCTAGCGACTGCCTGGTCGCGCAACGCGGCGGTGAAGGAGTTTGGCTCGGGGTGGGCGTGGACGATCAGTACGTTCATGGTGGTTCCTTAGACTTGTTCCAACGTAGGGGTGGTGTTCGAGGCGCGGCTGGCCAGCAGGTTGTCGAGCCAGTCGGGGTCCATTTGCGGTTCGGAAGAAAACAGCAGCCCGGTGTAGTCCTGGTGCGGCGGGGTAAAGATCGCATGGCGCGAACCGTGGTCCACCACCCTGCCCCGTTGCATCACCAGCACCTCATCGGCAATCGCGCGCACGGTGGCGACGTCGTGGGTGATGAACAGGTAGGCCACGCCCAGTTGCCGCTGGATGCGGTCCAGCAACTTGAGCACGCCCTCGGCCACCAGTTGATCCAGCGCCGAGGTGACTTCGTCGCAGATGATCAACTGCGGCTCGGCGGCCAGCGCCCGGGCGATGCACACCCGTTGCTTCTGCCCACCGGACAGCTCGCGAGGCTGGCGTTCCATGTACTGCGCCGGGTCGAGTTCGATCATCTCCAGCAGCTCAGCCACTCGGGCGCGCATTGCCTTGCCCTTGAGGCCCAGGTAGAAGGTCAGCGGCCGGCCGATGATGTCGACGATGCGCTGGCGTGGGTTCAAGGCGGTGTCGGGGATCTGGTAGATCATCTGGATGCGCCGCAGTTGCTCCTTGCTGCGCTGGCGAAAGTCCGCCGGTAGCGGCGCGCCGTCATACAGCACCTGGCCATAGGTCGGCGGCAGCAGCCCGGTGATCAGTCGCGCGGTGGAGCTTTTGCCGCTGCCCGACTCGCCGATCACCGCCAGGGTCTGACCGCGATAGAGCTTGAGGGACACGTCGTGCAACACCGGTTGCTGGCCATAGGCCGCGCAGCTGTTGCGCAGTTCCAGCAAGGGCGCTTCCTGCTGCGGCAACGCCTTGGGTTCGGTGCGGAAGCTGCGCACCGCCCACAACGATTTCGTATAAGCCTGTTGCGGGGCACCGAGCATAGTGCGCGTATCCGCTTCTTCCACCAGCTTGCCGTGGCGCAACACCATGATCCGGTCGGCCATCTGCGCCACCACCGCCAGGTCATGGCTGATGTAGATCGCCGCACTGCCAAAGGTGGTCACCGCATCACGAATCGCCGCCAGCACTTCGATCTGGGTGGTGACGTCCAGGGCGGTGGTCGGTTCGTCGAAGATGATCAGGTCCGGGTGGCAGGCCATGGCCATGGCGGTCATCACCCGTTGCAACTGCCCGCCCGAGACTTGATGGGGATAGCGCTGGCCGATGGTCTCCGGATTGGGCAGGCGCAGCACCCGATACAGCTCCACCGCCTCGCGCATGGCCTGGGCGCGGCTGATGCCGCCGTTGATCACCGCCGTTTCGACGTGCTGGTCGATCAGCCGGTGCGCCGGGTTGAAGGAGGCCGCCGCGCTTTGTGCGACATACGCGATGCGCAGGCCACGCAGCTTGCGCAAGGCCTCGGGCTTGGCCTTGAGCAGGTCGATGCCATCGAACTGCACCGAGCCGCCGGTGATCCGGCAGCCATCGCGGGTGTAGCCCATGGCGGCCAGGCCCAGCGTCGACTTGCCGGCCCCCGACTCGCCGATCAGCCCCAGCACCTCGCCCCGTTGCAGCGTCAGGTCGATGCCCTTGATCAGCGGATGCCAGGCGTCTTCGTAGTGACCTTCGATGTGCAGGTCGCGGATGTGCAGCAAAGGTTGTGGTGTAGTCATGTTCAGCATTCCTTGAGCCCGCTGGATTTGTGCAGCATCCAGTCGACGACGAAGTTGACGCTGACCGTGATCAACGCCACGGCCAGGGCGGGCAGCAGCGGGCTGATGTCGCCAAAGGTGATCAGCACCGCGTTGTCGCGCACCATGCTGCCCCAGTCGGCGGTGGGCGGTTGGATGCCCAGGCCGAGGAAGGACAGCGCACTGATGAACAGGAACACAAAGCAAAAGCGCAGGCCGAACTCGGCAATCAGCGGTGCGGCGGCGTTGGGCAGGACCTCGCGAGTCACCAGCCACCACAGGCCTTCGCCGCGCAGGCGGGCGGCTTCGACGAAGTCCTGCACCACCACGTTCATCGCCACCGCGCGGGACAGGCGGAACACCCGTGTCGCATCCAGCAGCGCGATCACCAGCACCAGGGACGTGGCGTTGGTGCCGACCACGCTGAGGATCAGCAAGGCGAAGATCAATTGCGGGATCGCCATCAGGATGTCCACCACCCGCGACAAGCCCTGGTCGATCAGCCCGCCCTTGATGGCGGCGATCAAGCCGCACAGACCACCGAGGGCGAACGCCAGCAGCGTGGTGAGGAAGGCAATGCCCAGGGTGTTGCGGGCGCCGTAGATCAGCCGGGTCAGCATGTCGCGCCCCAGGTTGTCGGTGCCCAGCACGAACTGCCCGCCCCACGGGGCGAAGCCCTCGCCCACCACCTGGGTTTCCCCGAACGGCGCCAGGACCGGCGCGAACACCGCGACGACGATGTAGACCAGGATCACCAGCAGGCCGAACTGGGCGCTCAAGGGCGCACGGAGTAATTGCTTGATCAGGTTCATGGGCTACCCCTTCGGATGCATCAGGCGTGGGTTGCTGGCGATGGACAGTACATCGGCGCTGGTGTTGAGCAGGATGTAGGTCGCCGCAAAGATCAGGCTGCATGCCTGTACCACCGGGATGTCGCGCTTGGCCACCGAGTCCACCAGCAGTTGGCCCAGGCCCGGGTAGACGAACACCACCTCGACCACGACCACGCCGACCACCAGGTACGCCAGGTTCAGCGCCACCACGTTGACGATCGGTGCCAGCGCGTTGGGCAGTGCGTGGCGAAAGATGATCCGCGACTGGCTGATGCCCTTGAGCCGGGCCATTTCGATGTAGGGGCTGGCCAGCAGGTTGATCAGCGAGGCGCGGGTCATGCGCATCATCTGCGCGATGACCACCAGGCTCAGGGTGGTCACCGGCAGAATCGAGCGCTCCAGCACCGTGCCGAAGGAGGCATCCGGCGCCAGGTTGGAGATGCTCGGGAACCAGCCCAGCTTGACCGAGAACACCAGGATCAGCAGGTAGGCGACGAAGAACTCGGGGAACGACACCGCGCTCAGGGCCGAGGTGTTGAGCAGGCGATCGAACCAGCTGTTGCGGTACAGCGCTGCCAGCATCCCCAGCAACAGGGCCAACGGCACCGAGACCAGCGCCGCCAGCAGCGCCAGGCGAAAGGTGTTGCCCAGGCGGGTGCCGACCAGGTCGGCAATCGGTCGCTGGTTGGCCAGCGACACGCCGAGGTCGCCGTGCAGCAGTTGCCAGATCCAGTGCCCGAAGCGCGTCACGGGCGACATGTCCAGGCCCAGTTGGGCGCGGAATGCGGCCACGGTTTCCGGGGTGGCCGACTGGCCCAGCATGGCCTGGGCGATGTCGCCCGGGAGCATGCCGACGGCCAGGAAAATAATCACCGAGACGGCGAACAGCGACAACAGGCCCAGGGCCAAGCGCTGGAGGAGCAGTTTGAACAGGCTATTCATCGTGCGGTTCCTTGAAATGGGCCACGCGCTACACATCCCCTTGTGGGAGCGGGCTTGCTCGCGAATTGGATCTGTCAGTGACACCTACCGTGACTGACCCATCGCTTTCGCGAGCAAGCCCGCTCCCACAGTTGATCTTCAGTGTTCTGATGACCTACGCCTGCCACCAACGCTCAATCACCCGTAACCCATCCAACTCACCATAGGGTGCGGTCAACGGGCCGTGGGCGACGCGGTTCGAGCGCGCGGCCACGGAGCTGGCGAACAGCGGCACAATCGCCCCGCCGTCGTCGCGGCACAGGGCCTGCATTTCGTTGTACATCTCGCGGCGCAGCGGTTCGTTCATCTCGCCACGGGCGGCGTTGAGCAACTGGTTGAAGCGCGGGTTGTCCCAGTGGGTTTCGTTCCAGGCCGCGCCCTTGGCGTAGCCGATGCTGAACATGCGGTCGGCGGTCAGGCTGGAGTACCAGAACGAGGTGGTGAACGGTTGCTTCATCCACACGTTGGAGAAAAACCCGTCGGCCGGCTCGCGCACCACGTCGATGTCGATCCCGCCCGCGCGGGCCTGCTCCTTGAACAGCACCGAGGCATCCACCGCGCCGGTGTAGGCGGCATCGGAGGCTTGCAGGCGCACTTTGAACGACTCCATGCCCGCCTGTTTGAGGTAGAAGCGCGATTTGTCCGGGTCGTATGTGCGCTGCTCCAGGGCCGGGTTGAGGAAGCGACTGCCGGGCTGGATCGGGTGGTCGTTGCCCACCAGGCCGTAGCCGTACAGCACCGAGGCCAGCAGGGTCTCGCGGTTGATCGCGTGCTTCATCGCTAGGCGCACGTTGTTGTCCTTGAACACCTGGCTGTCGCACAGCATCGGGAAGGTGTAGTGCTGGGCGCCCTTGGTTTCCTCGATCACCAGGTTGGGGTTGCGCTTGAGCAACGCCACGGTCTTGAGGTCAACCTTGTTGATCACGTCCACTTGCCCGGTGACCAGGGCGTTGACCCGCGCCGCGCCGTCGGCGATGGCGATCAGCTCGGCGCTGGCGAAGTGCGCCCTGCCCGGCTTCCAGTAATCGGGGCTGCGCTCCAGGGTCATGCGCACGCCCGGCTCGAAGTCCTTGAGGCGATAGCCGCCGGTGCCGCTGCCGGTTTGCCAGTCGGCCACCCCGTCCTGGCTCGGCATGATCGCCAAGTGATAGTCGGCGACCACGTAGGAGAAGTCGGCGTTGCCCGAGTGCAGTTCGAACACCACGCTGTCCGGGCTGGCCGCGCTGACCTTGGCCACGTCGCCCAGCACGGTCTTGGCCGCCGAGGTGGACTTGTCCCCCAGGTGATGCTGGATCGACGCGACGACGTCATCGGCGGTGAGGGTCTTGCCGTTATGGAAGGTCACGCCCTGGCGCAGTTTGAAGGTCCAGACGCGCGCATCGGGGCTCGACACCCAGCTTTCGGCCAGCTCGGGAATCGCGGTGCCTTCCACGGAGATCTCGGTCAGGGTGTTGTAGACTGCCGAGAAGCCGACGAAGGTGAAGGTGTCGGCCCACGACCCCGGGTCCTTGGAGTCGGTGGTGCTGCCACCGGCCAGGCCCAGGCGCAACACACCGCCGGGCTTGGGCGCGGAGGTTTCGGCGTAGGCACCGAACGGCAAGCCCAGGGCGAACGCCCCACCTACCGCAGCGGCGGCCGCGCTGTACTTCAAAAAGTCCCGACGCGGGAAGTGTGAGTGAGTCATTTTGTTGTTGTTATCGCTCATTGCAGTTACCCCTGATCAACAGCTTAAGAAAGTCATCAACAACGTTTCAGGCATGACCGATGTCTGCGGGTTGAACACCGATCCTGTGGCAGCGGGCTTGCTCGCGAAAGCGCTGGGTCAGACAACCGTGATGTCGACTGACACTCCCTCTTCGCGAGGCCCGCTCCCACAGGTTTGGTGTCCATCGCTCACCCCTCCATCAATTGAGCGGCACACCGGGCAATCCGCCGGCAGGCATCAGCCAGCGGTTCGAGGTCGACCACCAGGCCCAGGCGGATATGCCCGGCCGCACTCGGCCCAAAGGCTTCGCCGGCCAACACCGACACGCCGTGACGGTCCAGCAGGCAGTCGGCAAATGCTTGGGCACTGAGGCCGGTCTCGCGGATGTCGACCATCACGAACATCCCGCCATCGGGCTTCAACGCACGCAGGCCCGGGCAATCGGCGAGGTGTTCGCAGACCAGGTCGCGGCGCTGGCGGTAGGCCTCGCGCATCGCCGCCAGTTGCGGCAGCTCAACGGTCAGCGCCACCACGGCCGCATCCTGGATGAAGTCCGGCGAGCCGTAGAGCATGCACAGGGCGAGGTTTTCCAGGTGTGCGGCCAAGGCTGGCGGCGCCACCACCCAGCCCACGCGCCAGCCGGTCATGGCGTGGGACTTGGACAGGCTGTTGAGGGTCGCGGTGCGCTCGGCCATGCCCGGCAAGCTCGCCGGGCTGACATGCTCGCCGTCGAACAGCAGCTCGCTGTAGACCTCATCGCTGATCAACCACAGGTCGTGGCCGATGCACAGCTCGGCCAGCGCCTGCCAGGTGCTGCGCGACAGGCTGGCGCCCGACGGGTTGTGCGGGCTGTTCAGGGCCAGGGCGCGGGTGCGTGGGGTGATGCGCGCCGCGACGTCTTCGGGCAACACCCGAAAGCCATTCTCCGAACGCACCGGCACCGGGATCACCACCGCGCCGCAAGCACCAAACACCGCTTCATAGGTCACGTACATCGGCTCGGCGACGATCACTTCATCGCCGGGGTTGAGCACGCACTGCGCCACGCTGAACAGCGCGCACTGCGCCCCGGACAGCACGACGACCTGGTCGGCCACCACCGCCTGGCCGCTGCGCTGTTGATGGCGCCGGGCGATGGCCTCACGCAGGGCGGGTTTACCGCGCACGTCGGCGTAGTGGGTGTGGCCGGCCAGCAGGCTGTCGATGGCGCCCTGGACGATGGGCATGGGGGTGTCGAAATCCGGGTCGCCCACCGACAGCAGCAGGATGTCCGCACCCTGCTGGCGCAGGGCCAGGGCCCGGTAGTGGATATCCCAGGCGGCGGCACCGTCACCGGCGATACGTTGAGTCAGATCGGCAAAGCGCATGGCCCTGTCCTCTTCATTCACACATCAATGTCAGTGAGCGCAAGCGTGCTTGAGCTCAATCAGGGTCACGCCGTTACGCTTGAAGCCATGGCGCAGGTCAGTTTGCAGCTCGGCCAGGTTTTGCGGCTGGCTCACCGTACAGCCGAACGCCCGGCCCAGGGCGGCGAAGTCCGGGTTGCGCGGCAGTACGCCAATCGGTTCGATGTCCAGGCCCAGCATGTCGTCGCGGATCTGCCCCAGGGCGTCGTTGTTCCACAGCAGCACCACCAGCGGGCTGTCGAGTTCTTCCACCGCCGTCGCCAGTTCCTGGGCGGTGTAGAGGAAGCCGCCATCGCCCACCAACACCAGGCCGGCCCGCTGGGGCGCGCCGAACTTGGCGCCGATGCCGGCCGGCAGACCGTAGCCCAAGGTGCCGTAGCCGGTGGGGTGCAACCAACTGCGAATCGCCAGGCTATCAAAGGCGTAGTTGCCGGTGTAGGCCAGTTGGGTCATGTCGGTGCTGATGAAGGCATCCGCCGGCAACTCGGCGGCGATGCGTTCGAGGATCGCTTGATGGATCGTTTGCAGGGGGCCATGGCCCGTCTTCACTGCCAACCGCAAGGCGGCGACCGCGGCCGTGGCGTGGCTGGCATCGCGGGTGACGCTGGGCAGGCGCTCCAGCAGTGCGCTGAGGGTTTGCTGGGCGTCGCCGTGCAAGGCCACTGCACAGGGGTAGAAGTCATTGAATTTGCGTGGGTCGATGTCGACGCGCAGCAGTTCGGCGTTGAGCGGCAGGCGCTCGCGCCAGTAGTCGGTGTCGGCCATTTCGGTGCCCACCGCCAGGACCACATCGGCTTGGGCGATCAACTGCCAGCCCGGCTCCACGCACAGGCTGGAGCCGGCATTGAGCGGCGCGTCCGGGGCCAGCAGGCCTTTGCCGGCGACGCTGGTGAACAGCGGCGCGGCCAGGCGGGAGCTGAGTTCGCCCAGTTCCTGGGCGGCATTCAAGGCACCGCCACCGGCGATGATCATCGGCCGCTTGGCGCCGTTGAGTTTGGTGACGGCCTGTTCCAAGGCGTCGACGCTGGCCGGGCCACGACCGGGACGGCGCACCACTTCATTGCTCCAATCGCGCGCGACCTGGGCCGACAGCACGTCCAGCGGCACCGAGATGTGCACCGGCCGCGGTCGTTCGCTGTCGAACACCGCGTAGGCCCGGGCAATCAGCTCGGGCAGGTCTTCGGCGGTCAAGGCCAGGGCCGAGAACGCGGTGATGGGCGCGGTCATGGCGCGCTGGTCCTGGGTCTCGTGCAGGCAACCCCAACCCTTGCCGAGGCTGGCGGTGTGGTTGACGCTGGAAATCACCAGCATCGGGATCGAGTCGGCATACGCCTGGCCGATCCCGGTGGCGGCGTTGGTCACGCCGGGACCGGTGATGATGAAGCACACGCCGGGCTTGCCGCTGACCCGCGCATAGCCGTCGGCCATGAAGCTGGCGCCTTGTTCGTGGCGAGTCAGGACATGGCGAATGCCGCTGCCGGGCAAGCCGCGGTACAGCTCCAGGGTGTGGACGCCGGGGATGCCGAACACGGTGTCGACGCCGTAGTTGGCCAACAGGCGAACCAGGGCCTGGCCCCCCGTCAGTGAAGTGCTTTGCATGTTCAGTTCCTCACGCATGGTCGAGGCGAATCAACGCATCGACCGCGGTCGTGCCAGTGGCACCGACCAACAATGGGTTCACATCCAGTTCCAACAACTGCCCGGCGTTCTCGCAGGCGTAGTCCGCCACGCCACGGATCGCCGCGACCAAGGCGTCGAGGTCCGCCGTTTGCCGACCGCGAAAGCCTTGCAGCAAGGCGGCGCTGCGCAGGCTCAACACGGCATTGCGAATCGCCCCGTCGGTGGTCGGCAGCAGCAGGCTGCGGCTGTCCTTGAGCAACTCGACGAGGATCCCGCCCGCCCCGATCACCAGGGCCAGGCAGAAGTCGTTCTCGCGCTTGATGCCCACGATCAACTCCGCCAGCGGCGGTTTGGCCATGGGTTCGAGCAGCACCTGATCGAACAGTACATCCGGGGCGTAGGCATGAATGCTGGCGGTCATGGCCTTCAGGGCGGCAGCCAGAGCGTCCGCGTCCTTGAGGTTGAGCGCCACGGCGCCGGCTTCGGTCTTGTGCGGCAGTTGACTGCTGACGGCCTTGAGCACCAACGGATAGCCCAGGGCGTTGGCGTCCTGCAGTGCATGGGCCGAGGTGCTGAGCACGCCCTCGGGCGTGGGCAGACCGAAGGCTCGCAGCGCTTGCTTGGAATCCCATTCGTTGAGCAGGTGTCCTTCGCCGGCCAGCGCCTGCGGACACAACGGCACCAGCGCCGATTCACCCAGGGCCAGCAATGCCTGGCGATTGCGTTGATAGCCGGCGATACGGCCCCAAGCGGCCAGGCCATCTTCCACCCCTTGCAGGGCCGCCACGCCTTGGCTGTGCAGGCGCTCGCGGGCATGGGCCGGGAGCAATTCGGGGAAGGCCGAGGTGACAAAGCCGGTCTTGCCGTGACGCACCAGGGCCTGGCAGTACAGCTCCAGCAGCAGGTCGCACTCCTTGCGCTCGCCGGTGAGTTCGGTCGGGTAATCGAGCACCAGCATCGCCGCGTCGGCTTCGGTGCGCAGGGCGCTGTCGAGCATGCGGTTCAAGGCCGCGCCGTCGCCCCAGATGGCGGTGGTGAAGTCCAGCGGATTGACCAGGTTGGCGTAGGTGGGCAGCACCTGTTCCAGCTCATTCACTTGCCCGGCATCCAGTTTTGGCAGGTCGAGGTCATTGCGTTCGGCGTAGTCGGCAATCAACCCGGCATCGCCGCCGGAACAGGCCAGCGCGATCAGGCTGTTGCCCGCCGGCAGTTTGCCGCAGGCGGCGGCCTTGAGGGTTTCGACAAAGCTCACCGGGCCGCTGACGCGGATCACCCCCAGGCGCGCAAACAGCGCGTCGTACAACGCATCGGAACCCGACAGCGAGCTGGTGTGACTCAGGGCCAGCTCGGCGCCAATCTGCGACACGCCGGTTTTCAGGGCAATGATCGGGATGCCCTTCACCAGCGCCTTGTGGGCGGCGCGGGCAAATCCCGGGACATTCTTCAGGCCTTCTAGGTGCAGGCCGATGGCGGTGACGCGCGGCTCGTCGAGCAGCACGTCCATCAACTCGGCCACGCCCAGTTGCGCCTGGTTGCCCACCGAGGCCATGTAGGCCACGGGCAGCGAGCGGTCGCTCATCGACACGTTGTAGGCGAAGTTACCGCTCTGGGTCAGCACCGCCACGCCCTTGTCCACCGCCTTGCCACCATGGGCCACCGGCCACAGCGCCGAGCTGTGCAGGTAGTCCAGCAGGCCGTAGCAATTGGGGCCGAGCAAGGCCATGTCGCCAGCCGCTTGCAACAGTCGCTGTTGCAAGGCCTGGCCTTCGGCGCCGGTCTCGGCAAAGCCGGAGGCGTAGCAGATCGCCCCGCCCGCCCCTTTGGCGGCCAACTCGCTGACGCAGGTCAGGGTCAGCTCGCGGTTGGTGGCAATGAACACCGCGTCCGGGCCGCACGGCAATTCGGCGATGCTGCGCACGCACGGCACACCGTCGAGGCTGTCGTGTTGCGGGTTGACCAGCCACATCTGGCCGGCATAGCCGCCGTCGGCGCACCGCTTGAAGGCGCGCGCCATACTGCGGCCACCGACGAACGCCACGTGGCGCGGGGCGAGCAGGCGTTTGAGGTTGTCACGGAGTGTCTGGGACATAGAGCCTCCTGGCCAATCAGCGCAGCAACGGCCGCAGCAGTTCGCGGGAAATAATGTGACGCTGGATCTCCGAGGTGCCTTCCCAGATCCGTTCGATCCGGGCGTTGCGCCAGATGCGCTCCACCGGGCCTTCATCCATCAAGCCCATGCCGCCAAAGATCTGCACCGCCTCGTCGGCGACCTTGCCCAGGGTTTCACTGGCGAACAGCTTGGCCATGCCAGCCTCGCCGTCGGTCATGCTGCCTTGGTCCATCTTCCAGGCGGTGTGCAGGGTCAACAGCTCGGCGGCGCGGATCTGCGTGGCCATGTCCGCCAACTTGAACGACACGCCCTGGTAGGTGCCGATGGGCTGGCCGAACTGCTTGCGGTCCGCGGCCCATTGCAGCGACACATCCAGCGCCCGCTGGGCCTGGCCGACGCAGTTGGCGGCGACCATCACCCGCCCGGCGGTCAGCCAGGCGTTGGCCACGTCCCAGCCCTTGCCGACTTCGCCCAAGACCTTGGCGGCCGGCACGCGGCAGTCGTCGAAGAACATTTCATAGGTGTGGTAACCACGGTTGCTCACGCACTTGGGGCCACGGCGGATGGTCATGCCCGGGGTGCCCCGGTCCACCAGGAACGAGGTCACGGCGTTGCGCTGGCGGCCGTTGTGTTCGTAGGTGTCGGTCACGGCAAAGACGATGGCGAAATCGGCGTGGCCGGCGTGGCTGATGAAGTGCTTGCTGCCGTTGAGTATGAAGTCATCGCCATCGCGCACGGCGCGGGTCTTGATCGCGTTGGCATCGGAGCCGGCGCCCGGTTCGGTCAAGGCGAAGCAGTCGACCTTCTCGCCCTGGATGCACGGCAATAGGTAATCGTTGATCTGCTCGCCCTTGCACGCCATGAGGATCTTCGAAGGCCGGGCGACAAACACGTGCAGCGCCCAGGACACCTTGGACAGCTCACGTTCGATCAGCGCCTGGGACAAGTAGTCCAGGCCGCCACCGCCGACCTCTTCAGGCATGTTGAAGGCATAGAACCCGGCGGCGATCGCCTTGCCACGGATCTGTGCGGCCAGCTCGGGGGTGACCTCGTCGGCGCGGTCGACGGCGTCTTCGTGGGGCAGCAGTTCCTTGGTGACAAAGCTGCGTACCGCGTCCACCAACATGTCTTGTTCTTGGGTCAGTTGGAAATTCATGGGGCTACCTGTGGTTCAGGGCTGAGTGAGGGGCTTAGCGGCCGATGAAATGCGCCGGGCGTTTTTCCATGGCGGCGCGCAGGGCTTCGTTGCCGTCTTCGCTGCGTCCGCACAACAGACCCGCCGCGAGTTCGGCGTGCAGGTGCTCGGGCAGGCTGCGGTCGGCGCCTTCGCGCATGAGCTGCTTGGTCTGGGCAAAGGCAAAAGTCGGCCCATTGGCCAGGCGGGTGGCGAGCTCGCCGGCGACGCTCAGCAGTTGATCGTCGGCACAGACCTCGCCCACCAGCCCAGCCGCCAGGGCGCGCTCGCTGCCCCACAACTCGTCGAGGAACAGCAAGCGCTTGGCTTGCTCACTGCCGATCAGCCGTGGCAGGTGCCAACTGGCGCCGGCGTCCGGCGAATAGGCCATGCTGGTGTAGCCGGCCTTGAACCGCGCCGATTGCGCGGCGATACGCAGGTCGCAACACAGGGTCAAATCCATCCCGGCCCCGACGGCGGTGCCATTGATCGCGGCGAGGGTGGGTTTTTCCAGGGTGTACAGGCGGGTCATCAGGGCGTGGGCGGTTTCGGTCCAGCCATAGCTTTCCAACGCCCCGCGCGCCTCGGCGGCGGCCCATTCATCAAGGTCGGCGCCAGCACAGAAACTGCGACCATTGCCCGTCAGCACCACCACCCGCACCGCGGGGTCGGCATTAAAACCATCGAGCAAGGCATGCAGGGCCTTGAGGCTCGGGATGTCCAGCGCATTGCGCTGGGCGGTGCGATTAAGGGTGATCCAGGCAACGCCGGCTTCGACCTGACTGAGCAGCGAAGGATGAGTAGTCATGCGAATCCTCGAATTATTGTGTTTGGCGTGAGGTGATGCGACTGAGGCCATACTAAACGAGTGTTCAGCAAGGCGGCAATCCGCATAGAGAAGCGCTGTAACAACCTTTAAAGGTGGTTATCTGATTGTATTTAAAGGGGTTATTGGTTTTTTACTGGTCAGCCTTGGCGGCCCTGTTACAACTTCGCACAACTGCTGACACCGCCTAGCCGGGGGAATCTCACCCCTTTGTGGGAGCGAGGTGTATCTGCAACAGGATGGGGTGGCTGTCAGGCCGCCTTCGCGAGCAAGCCCGCTCCCACAAGGGATCTGGGTACACCCCATCACCCCACTGCGCCCTTCACCACTCAACAGGCCGAGCGTTAGCTCGCCTGCTGATCTTGATCTTGATCCACCCGCCCCATCGGCAGGCTGAGCGAAGGTATCCCGCTGGGGATTGGCGCAACGCGCCGTTCGACGCAGTCGAACACATCGCGTGGAGGTGCAGCGAAGCAAACCGGGGGCGATGCCCCCAGAGGGATACCGTAGCGAAGGTACACCGAGCCTTGGCGAGGGGCCGAACGCTCGGGGCGAGACTTTTTGGTTCCTTTTGTGGCGTTTGACAAAAGGAACTCGACCGTCAGGGCGAAACCACCAGTCGCCACACCCGCAGCAACAGATATGTACACCACCCGCCAGAGCCAGGTCGGCTGTCAGGCCGCCTTCGCGACCGTGCGGCGATCCGACAGACTCGCCCCCACGGCACAGCTCAAGCGCTCGGCAAGATCGGCGCCAACACACCCTGGCGCTTGCGGTGCAGCACAAAGTACGCGCCATAGCACAAGGCAATAAAGCCAAAGCCCCAGTACAACGACGGCCGCTGGGTCTCATCCAACGCCAGGAACACAAACAACGAGCAGCACAAGGCAATACACACCAAGGGCAGCACCGGGAACCAGGGCGCACGGTACTTCAAGTCCTCAAGCTTGCCGCCATCGCGCAGGTACGCCTTGCGGAACTTGTACTGCGCCAGCGCGATAACGATCCAGGTCACGGTCCCCGACATGCCACTCACCGCCATCAACACCATGAACAGCGTGTCGGCCGCGACAAAGCTGGTCATCAACGACACCAGCGCAAAGCACAGGGTGATGCTCAACGCGCGCAACGGCACACCGCGCTTGCTCAACGGCGACAGGCTCTTGGGCGCCATGCCGGTCTTGGACATCGCCCACAGGATGCGGGTCGAGGCATAGAGCCCGGAGTTACCGACCGACAGGATCGCCGTGAGGATCACGAAGTTCATCAGGTCGGCCGCGTAGGGAATGCCGACCATGTCGAACACCTGCACGAACGGGCTTTCCATCAAGCCCGCCTGCTGCCACGGCACGATGGCCGAGAGCACGATGATCGCCAGCACATAGAAGATCAGCACGCGAAACACCACGTTGCGTACGGCGCGCGGGATGCTTTTTTCCGGCTGGTCGGTTTCCCCGGCTGCCACCCCCATGATCTCGCAGCCCTGGAACGCGTAGACCACGGTCATCATCACCGCGAACACCGCCGACAGGCCATTGGGGAACAGCGCGTCGCCGATCAGGTTGTTCATCATCGGGGCCGGGGCCCCGCTGGTGAGCGGGATCGCGCCGAAGATCACCAGCACGCCAACCACGATGAACCCCAGGATCGCCGCCACCTTGATCCCCGAGAACCAATACTCCGCCTCACCAAAGGCGCGGGTGGCCAGGGCGTTGAGGCCGAACAGCACCACCACGAACAAGGCCGACCAGTACCAGATCGGCACCGATGGGAACCAGCGCGTCATCAGCATGCCGGCCGCGGTGAACTCCAGGCCCACGGTGGTGGCCCAGCTCATCCAGTACACCCAGCCGATCATGAAGCCGGTGGCCGGGCCGATGAATTTTGTGGCGTGGGTCTGGAACGATCCGGACACCGGCATCTGCACCGACAACTCGCCCAGGCACACCATCACCAGGTACATCAGGAAACCCGCCACCAGGTACGCGAGGATCGCGCCCACCGGGCCGCCCTGGTTGATGGTCACCCCCGAGCCCATGAACAGGCCGGTGCCGATCACCCCACCCAGTGACAGCATGAAGATGTGTCGGCTCTTGAGGGCACGCGTCAGGTGGATACCCGTGCGTTCAGTGGTCTCGGTCATGTCAGCACCCCACGTGAGTGAGGTGAGCGCAATAAGCTTTACGGCCGTTCATTATTATTATCTCCAATAAGCTTCGAAGACCGCGCTGTGGCGGTTGCCTCGATTATTGGAAGGCCATGTAAGTTCGCGTTAACCGTGGGGATCGAAGTTGTGCGAAGTCGTAACAAAGCTGTGCATCAGTGCAACAAGCCGTCAAGGGTGTCCAGGGCCACCTGCACTTGCTCGCGCACCGCACCGGCCAGGGCCCGGGTCGCCGCTTCATCGTTGTCCAGCGCGGCCGTCTCCAATGCGCCCAGCACCAACGCCAGGGCCCGAAAGCCCATGGACGCGCTGCTGCCTGCCAGGCGATGGGCCAGTTGCACGACGTCGGTGCAATCGCCCGCTTCGATCGCTTCCCCTAGCGCTTCGCGGTGCTGGCCGATGGCCGCGCGCAACACCTCCAGCAACCCCCGGACCTTCTGCTCGCCGAGCAAGGTGCGATGGGTGTGCAGCAACGACCAGTCCACCGCCGGGTCGTCGGTCTCGGCGTCGGCCATCGGTAGTTGCCCGGCCAAGGCCTGGCGCAGGTGGTTCAGGTTCAAAGGCTTGGCCAGGATGCCGTCCATGCCGGCCTCCAGATAGCCGCGCACCAGGGCCGGCTGCACACTGGCGGTCAAGGCGAAGAGCCGGCTGTGCTGATTGCGTCCAGGCGTGCTGCGCAGGCGCTGGCACAGTTCGACGCCGCTGATCCCCGGCAGGTGCACGTCCAGCAACAGCACATCAAAACGCTGCTCGGCGCACAGCACCAGCGCCTGCTCCGCGTCGACGGCCAGCCACACCGCGTGCCCGTCGCGTTGCAGCAAGCCGGTGACCACCTCGCGGTTCAGGGCCACGTCCTCCACCACCAGAATCCGCAGCGCCGGCGAAGGCGTACTGTCTGCAGCCACCTCGGCCTTGGCGCTGGCCGGCGCCAAGGTCAGCTCGAACCAGAAGCAACTGCCGCGCCCCACTTCACTGTCGACGCCGATCTGCCCTCCCAGTTGCTCCACCAGGTGCTTGCTGATAGCCAGCCCCAGGCCGGTGCCGCCATAGCGTTGCGCCACGGCGTCGCTGGCCTGGGTGAAACGCTCGAAAATCCTCGCGTGCATCTCTGGCGCAATTCCGATGCCGTTGTCGGTGACGCTGACCCGCAGCCGTTGCCCGGGCTGTTCGGGCGCGGGTGCCAGCAGCACCACGGCGACACTGACCTGCCCACCGGCGGTGAACTTGATCGCGTTGGCCAGCAGATTGCTCAGCACTTGGCGCAGGAACTGTTCCGCGCCGTGATGATGCTCGGCCACTTGCGGATCAATCAGCCCATGCAGCGTGGTGTCGTTGCCCAGGGCCCGGGGTTCGAGCAGGGTCAAGACTTCGTCGAGCAACTGACGCAGGGAGAAGTCCACGGGTTCGGGGTGGGTCGCGCCCTCCTCCAGCCGGGCGAAGTACAACACCTCATTGAGAATGCTCAACAGCCCGACGCCAGCCTTGTGCAACGCATCCAGGCGCTTGCCATCGCGCTCGCCCAGGCGCGCCGAACGCAGCAGTTCAGCCATGCCGAGAATGCCATTGAGGGGCGTGCGCAGTTCGTGGCTCATGGTGGCCAGGAACCGCGACTTGGCGAGGTTGGCCGCCTCGGCTTCGTCCTTGGCCCGCATCAGGCTGGCGGTGCGGCGTTCGACCATACGCTGCAGTTGATCGCGGTTGTCTTCCAGGGCCAGGCGGTCGGCTTCGCGGCGTTCGACATCACTGAGAATGGCCCGGCGCATTTCGTCCAGCGCGTGGGCGACGCTGTCGATTTCATCGTCCTTGCCCCCCACCCGCTTGTCCAGGCGCAAGGGTTCGTGCCAATCCCCGGAGGCGATGCGCTGGGCAAAGCCGGCCATCACTTGCAGGTGGCGGGTGACCAATCGATAGAACAACCCCGACAACGCCACCGCCAGGCCGCACAGAAATACGCTCATCCACAGCAGGCTGCTCAAGCCAGTGGCGAACAGCCGGCGGTGCACCGCGCCCAGGTCGGTGCTGACTTCAAGCTCGCCCAGATGCCGCAACGGCCCGGAAGGTGGCTGGAACTCCAGGGGAAAACGCTCGATACGCAGTGGCCCTGCTGGCTCGGGATCGCCCTGCAGCAGGTCGAAGTCAGGACTGCTCAAGCGCACCCGCGCCACGTCGGAGAAGTCCACCAGCCCGCGCAATTGCACGTTCAGTTGCTCCTGGTTCAGGTCCCACACGCTGCGCTCCAGGCTGGCCAGGTAACCGGCCCGGATCAACGCCATGCGCGAGTCGATGTCCCGCATCTCGCGCCGGTATTCGATGTACAACTGCACGGTACTGGCCAGCACGGTGAAGCACAGGCTGAACAGCAGGATGAACAGGAGCAGACGGCGCAATAGGCCACCGGGCCGGGCACGCATCATCGACCCTCCTTGATCATGTCGCGGTAGGCCACTTCGCTCTGATCGAGCCAGCGCTCGATATCGCCGGCATCGACCAGTTGCTGCAACAGCGCGTTGATCCGGGGCATGTCGCTGGCCAACGGTGAACGACGCGACACCCCGACCCGCAGGTAATCCACGCTCAGGGCGTTAGGCAAGGCGACGATGTCCTGGCCACCCGGCAGGTTTTCCACGTACAACTGGCCGGTGCGCCGTTCCTGGGTGATGAAGTCGATGCGCCCGCGCAGCAGCTTGCCGAAGTTCTGGCGGCTGTCGGAAACCCACTCGATGTTGTGGTGTAGCGCGACCATGCGGTCGAAGTCCGCGCCGTAGCTTTCCCCGAACAGCAGGCCACCCCGGTAGTTGGCCAGGTCTTCCAGGCGCTCGAAGCGCAGCGGGTGCTGGCGATTGACGAACAATGCCACCTCTTCGCGCAACACCGGCACCGCGGCAAACACCAGGCTTTGCTCGCGCTGCACGCTGCTGTAGGCCAGCACCACGTCGACCCGGCCTTCGGCGGCATCCAGCAGGCAACGCTTCCAGTTGCCCAGCACGACCACCTCGACCTCATAGCCCAAGCGGCCGAACAGGGTTTTCACCACGGTCGGCGCCAGGCCACGCACCTGCTGGCCGTCGCTCCAGGAAATCGGCGGGTACACCGGGTAATCGCAGTAGCGCACCCTGTCCACGGCCAGCGCGTTGCCGGCCAGCAGCATCAGCAGCCACGCCCAGCGCGACATGGGCCTCAGGCCGCCACGCTGGCGGTGAACAGGTAGCCGGCGCCGTGAATGGTGATGATCAATTGCGGTTCGGCCGGGTCGTCGTGCAGCTTGCGGCGCAGGCGGCCCACCAATACGTCGATAGAGCGATCGTTGGGCACCCACTCGCGGTTGCGGATCTGATCCATCAGTTGGTCGCGGCTCAAGGTGTGGCCGCTGTTGCGCAGGAACACGTTGAGCAATTGGTACTCGCCATGGGTCAGCAGGGTTTCGCCGCCCTCGGCATCGATCAGCCGACGCCTGTCAGTGTCCAGGGCCCAGGCGGCGAACTGCTTGACCGGCTTGGCCACGGCGGTGATCGGTTGCGGGGCCTGGGCATGGCGGACCCGACGAATCAGGTTCTTCGCCCGGGACACCAGTTCCCGTGGGTTGAGCGGCTTGATCACGTAGTCATCGGCACCGCATTCGAGGCCGACGATGCGGTCGATCTCATCATTGCGCCCGGTGATCAGGATGATCCCCACCTCCGAGCGCACCCGCAGTTCACGGGTCAGGGTCAGTCCGTCCTTGCCCGGCAAGCGGATGTCGAGCATGACCAAATCCACCGTCTGGCTGGCGAGGAAGGTCTCGGCCAGCTCCGCCGTGGCGGCACAGTGGACGTCGTAGCCTTCCTGGGACAGGTAGGCGTGCAGCAGTTCGCGAATCAGCGGATCGTCATCGACGATCAGTACCCGGGACGTCATTGCGTGGTGTCCTGCGTATGCCCGAAGGCGTGTTTCTTATTAGAGTGTTGTCTTGCACGGGGGTCAGACTAGCCATTGCTGAACGGCTGATCAATAGTCCTCCGCTGGCCGGCTGAATCGCTGGCGGCCGCCGGCCTGCAAACCGTCCACCCAGGCTTCACACATCTGCACGCCCTGCTCCGGGGTAAAAGTGCCGGGGTTCAGGCCCAACTCCAGCCACAGGCCGTCGAGCAGCGCACTGAGGCTGATGGCGGCGAGGTCGGCGTCGAAGTTTTCACCGGCGGCCTCCCAGCCTTCTTCCTGCGCCAACTCACTCAACGCGGTGCGCGTGATGCTGCGGTACTCACCGTAGGAATGGTCGTGCGCCTTGTTGATCGCCTCGGAGGTCTTGACCGAACCCCAGAACGCCAGCCAGGCGTCGATCAGTTGCGGGTCGATCATTTCGGCGGAGAATGAGCCGCGAAAAAACGCCGACAGCCGCTCGCGGGCGCTGGGTGCGGCCTGCTCCATGGCGAGGCGCAGCACGCCCATGACCCGGCCGGTGACCGCCATGTAGGCCTCGGCCACCAGTTCGTCCTTGCCGGAATAGTGATGACTGATCAGGCCCACCGACACCCCCGCCTCGGCCGAGATCTTGCGGATCGACGCGCCCTGGAAGCCGTCGCGCTTGAGGCACACCAGCGTCGCCTCGATCAGATTGGCCTTGCGCAACTCCGGTTCCATGCGGGAAAAACGGGCTTCCTGACTCATGCGCGACACGCTCCTGTGTTCAATCGTTAAAAAGCCCGTGCTGGATGCTCACGAGCTGAACGACTGTACAGCAACTTTACCAGTAGGAGCGAGGCTTGCCCGCGAACGCGCCTGCGCATTCGATATCAATGTTGACTGCGCCGACGCCTTCGCGGGCGAGCCTCGCTCCTACGGGCCGGGGGTTACTTGCTGGACCAGGCGTTGAAGCGCTCTTCCAGCTCTTCGCCATGATCGACCCAGAAGCCGACGTTCATCGACAGGGCGCCCTTGAGGTTCTGCGGTGCGGTGGGCACCCATTGGGCGAGTTGATCGTCCAGTTGGGCGGCGGCCGCGGTGTTGGTCGGGCCATACGGGATCTGCTGCACGTACTTGACCTGGGCGTCCGGCTGGTTGGCGAAGTCGATAAAGCGCTTGGCCTGGTCCACGTGCTTGGAGCCCTTGATGATGGCCCAGTAATCCATGCCATACAGGCTCCCCGGCCAGACCAGTTGCACATGGCTGCCGGCCTGCGCCGCCGAGGCGATGCGACCGCTGTAGGTCGAGGTCATCACCACGTCGCCGGCCATCAGCCATTGCGGCG
Source organism: Pseudomonas sp. ok272 (assembly GCF_900109995.1). GTDB lineage: Bacteria > Pseudomonadota > Gammaproteobacteria > Pseudomonadales > Pseudomonadaceae > Aquipseudomonas. The sequence goes on from NZ_FOCB01000002.1 coordinate 35,014, forward strand.
GTTGCGCGCCGGCTTCCCACCACTGGATGTAGGGCTTGAGTTCGGTGAGTTTGGCGAAGGCGCGGTTCACCCCTTCCGGCGTCACGAGCACGGTGTACACGTCCTCGACCTTGACCCCGTCAGCCAGCAAGGCGAACTCCAGGTTGTACACCGCGCGCTTGCGCAGGCCGCGCTTGCCGGGGATTTTTTTCACGTCCCAGAAATCCGCCCATGAGGTCGGCGCCTGGGCCAGTTTGTCGGTGTCGTAGGCAATCGCCACGCTCCACACCAGGGCGGCGGAACCGCATTCCTGCGCGGCATCGGGGATCAACGCCTTGGCGTGCCCCAGTTGGGTCCAGTCCAGGCGCTCGTACATGCCTTCGTCGCAGCCGCGCAACAGGTCCGGGCCTTCGATCTGCACCACGTCCCAATCGACGTTGCCGGTGTCGACCATGACTTTGATCCGGGCCATCTCGCCGTTGTATTCGGTTTGGATCAGCTTGCTCTGATCGACCTTGCTGAAGGGTTGGAAGAACGCCACATCCTGGGCTTTTTGTCCGGCTCCGCCGTAACCGACCACCACCATGTCCGGGGCGGCCTGAGCACTGCCAAGGCCAAGGGCCTGGGTCAGCAACAAGGTATAAAAACCGTGTTTGAGCATGTTGCCTTTCATCGATGAGTCCTCTTGCAGGTGCCCAATGCAGGCCAGGCCCTTTTTTATTGTTGAGAGGTGCACCCCAGGAACGGGAGCCCGATGAAGCTACTGCAAGAGCCAGTAAAAAAACAAGTTGATTCTTTACTGAAGGTAAATTTATATAGGGCAATAATAACAACGCCGAAAGGTCGGCCAGCCAGGTCAACAGATTGCTCAACACAGTGGAGATCCCTTGTGGGAGCGGGCTTGCCCGCGAAGCGGCCAGCACATTCAACATCCCTGTTGCCTGTGCCGACGCCTTCGCGGACGAGCTCGCCCCCCACCTGGATTCTCAGTGATTTGCAGACTGCGTCCCTTGCCCCGACCTTTTGGCTACAGCCTGCTGGAGTACCGTCCCATGCCGTCCGCCGCTACTGCTTTCGCCCACCTGTTCGAGCCCTTGCAACTGCGTGGCAAACGCCTGAAGAACCGCATCATGTCCAGCGGACACGACACTTCGATGCCCACCGACAACCTGGTCAACGCGCAGTTGATCGCCTATCACAAGGCCCGCGCCGAAGGCGGCGTGGGGTTGATCGTGTTGCAAGTGGCCGGGGTGCATGACAGTGCGCGCTACACCTCCCACGTGCTGATGGCCACCGATGACGCCTGCATCGAGGGTTACCGCCGGCTGGCCGACACCTGCCATGCCCACGGCACCGTGGTGCTGTCGCAGATCTTCCACCCGGGCCGGGAAATCATGGAGTCCAGCGACGGCCTGCTGGCGGTCGCCTACTCGGCCTCGGCCGTGCCCAACGAGCGCTTCCGAGTGATGCCCCGGGCGCTGGACCAAGGGATGATCGACGACATCGTCGCCGGCTACGCCGCCGCTGCCCGGCGCCTGCACCAGGCCGGGATCGACGGCGTGGAAGTGGTCGCCAGCCATGGCTACCTGCCGGCGCAATTCATCAACCCCCGGGTCAACCGCCGCACCGATGGCTACAACGGCGACCTGGAGCAGCGCCTGCGCTTCCTCCGTGAAGTCATCGCGGCGGTGCGCGCCGCCACCGACACGCAGTTCATCATCGGCCTGCGCATCTCGGCCGACGAACGCGACCCCGAAGGCCTGACCGAAGACGAATCCCTGGCGGCGGTGCAGTTGCTGCAAGCGCAGTTGGATTACGTGCACATTGTCGCCGGCACGTCGGCCTCCCTGGGTGGCGCGGTGCATATCGTGCCGCCGATGGCGATCGAGGCCGCGTACCTGGCCCGGGAAGCCGGGACGTTCAAGGCCGGCTTGTCGATTCCCTTGTTCGTCACCGGGCGCATCAACCAGCCCCAGGAAGCCGAGTTGATCCTGGCGCGTGGCCAGGCCGATGTGTGCGGCATGACCCGCGCACTGATCTGCGACCCACAGATGCCCAACAAAACCGACACCGGTCGCGCCGAAGATGTGCGCGCCTGCATTGCCTGCAATCAGGCGTGCATCGGCCACTTCCACAAGGGCCTGCCGATTTCCTGCATCCAGCACCCGGAAACCGGGCGCGAACTGATCTTTGGCCAGCGCACACCGGCCACCCAACGCAAGCGCATCATGATCGCCGGCGGTGGGCCCGCCGGGATGAAAGCCGCCGCCGTGGCCGCCCAGCGTGGGCATGAGGTCACGCTCTACGAGGCCAGCGCGCAACTCGGTGGCCAAGTGCTGCTGGCGCAACTGCTGCCGCGCCGGGCTGAATTCGGCGGTGCCAGCACCAACTTGCAGCACGAGATGGCGCTGGCGGGTGTGCGTGTAGTGCGCAACACCCGGGTCGACCGCGCCCTGGTCGAGCGGGAGAAACCGGACATGGTCATCGTCGCCACCGGCGCTGAACCCTACTGGCCGACCTTTGAGCGTGGCGGCGAACTGCAAGTGGTGGACGCCTGGCAGGTGCTGCGCGATGAAGTGAAGATTGGCCGCTCCGTGGTGGTGGTCGACTGGCGCTGCGACTGGATCGGCCCGGGCATTGCCGAACGCCTGACCCGGGCCGGGCACCAGGTGCAACTGGCGGTCAACGGCACCCACTGCGGGGAAAACCTGCCGCTGTACGTGCGTGACCAACTGGCCGGCGAACTGCACAAGCTGGGGATCCCGATTACCCCGTACGCCCGTCTCTACGGCTGCGACGACAACACCGTGTACCTGCAACACACCGCCAGCGGCGAGCCGATGCTGCTGGAAAACGTCGACACCCTGGTGCTGTGCCAGGGCCATCAGCCGGTGGATACGCTGGCAGACGAGCTGCACGGGTTGGTGCCGGTGCGCCGCATCGGCGACTGCCTGGCGCCGCGCACGGCCGAAGAAGCGATCTACGAAGGCTTGAAAGTCGCCTGGGAGCTTTAAGGCTGTTTATACTCCGGGGCTTTAGGTTGGGCTTGAGTACGACGCAATCCCTTGTGGGAGCGGGCTTGCTCGCGAAGGCGGAGTGTCAGTCACCCTCCATGTCGACTGGCACGACGCCTTCGCGAGCAAGCCCGCTCCCACAGGATCAGTGTCAACTGACGGAGCCTCACCCTTCCCCCGTTCGGAGCTCACCATGAGCAGCACCCCCCCAGCCACGCCCGCCACGCAGGCGCACTTCCTCGGCACGCGGATTCGTGGCCTGCGCAAACGCCAGGGCATGACCCTGGCCGAACTGGCCCAGCGCAGTGAGCTGACCGCTGGCTACATCAGCCAGTTGGAGCGCAACCTGGCCTATCCGTCGATCCCGGCGCTGTTCAACATCGCCCGCAGCCTGGGCGTGACCATTCAGTGGTTCTTCGCCAGCGAAGCCAACACCGCCCCCGAGGATGTCGGCATCGTGGTGCGCAAGAACAGCCGCATGAGCGTGCATTACGAAGACGGCATCGTCGACCACCTGCTCAGCCCACAACAACCCAACCGCCAACTGGAAATGCTCCACTCACGCTTCCCGCCAGGCACCTACACCCAGCAGAGCTACAGCCACGAAGGCGAAGAAGCCGGCTACCTGCTGTCCGGCAGTTTCGAACTGTGGGTGGGCGAGCGCTACTTCCAGCTCAACGAAGGCGACAGCTTCAGCTTCGCCAGCAAAGAGCCCCACCGCTACGGCAACCCCGGCGAGGTGGATGCGGTAGTGATCTGGGTGATTACGCCGCCGACGTTCTAATCGGTAGTCAGCCTCAGCTGTTGGCTCGCGTGGATTGCTAGACAGCTGGGGTGCGAAATAAACAGCTCACTCGAAGCTGGGCCACTGAACACTTTTCCATGGCGACGATGCGCAAGAAGTTGCGCGGTTACTTTTCGACATACCCCCGCTTCACACAGCTGCAAGCCCGTGCTGCTCAGCCTATATATCCAGTGCGCAGGAAGTTGTGTCGTGTTGCGCGAGTTCTTGCGCACCTTTTAGTACGCCGTTACCTAATATGTATAAAAACCCCGCCAACAAACATGTAACAAGCTGATATTTAATAAGTTTAACTAAACTGGCATAAATATTGAGTTCACCCTTCTCCGCGTTTTCCGATGTGCAACGTTGAAATGGGCTCAATTCTCGCGCTCAAAAAATCACGGCATTCAGATCACGTTGAAACACTTAAGAATAGGGATTACGGGCTAGGTTAATGATGTCTCTTCAACAACTACGAATATTAAAATCAATCGCCATCATCGTGACACCCATCTATCTCTCAGGTTGTGTTGGGGTGGTGGTGTCAATGCCGGAGAAGATCGCCGCTTATGAAACAACGTACGATGCACCGACGACACGAGAGTGGTGCGGCATAACACTCGTGGCGGTTGTCATCCCCATTCCATTAAAACTACCCGTTTGTGAGGTGCAGCCAGGGCAACGGTTTACATCACCGTTTTATGCATGCGGCCCGTTTATGGTGCTGGGGAACATCGTGCATGGCTATGAGGGGTATGGGTTGTGTGGAAAATTCAGGCAAACAAATTAACGACGACCTGGAACCACTGCCCACCCTCACACTTCGCTTATCGACGCAACGGCGAACGCTTGAGCGTATCGCTGGGCAACTCCTGGAACAGTGCCCGGTAGCTGCTGGAGAACCGTCCCAGGTGCCAGAACGACCAGTGCATCGCCACCTCGGCCACGGTGGTGTGGGTCGGGCGGCTGCTCAATAGTTCGCGCCGGGCGCTGTTGAGCCGGCGCAGGCGCAGCCAATGACCCGGGGCCATGCCGGTGTAGGTCTTGAACGCGTGCTGCAACTGGCGCAACGACACCCCGGCCACTTCGGCCAGTTCCAGCAGGTTGACGCTTTCTTCCTGGGTGTCCGCCGCCCACTCCCCGACCCGCTTCATGATCACCCGCTCCCCCTCCCTGCGCTGCAAGGCCGCCGGGTCGAGGCAGACGCACGCGTTGTCGAGGATGAACAGGCAGTCCTCGAGCAGTTGCTGGGTCAAGGCTTCGCGGCTCGGTGGGTCGATGGCCTGGGACAGGCGCGTCAGGGTGCCGCTGAGCCAGCGGCTGAACAGCGCGTTCTGCTGGGAGTTGAGCGCTGACATGAACAGCCCCTCCAGGCGCGCCACACTCACGCCATGGCGCTTGAGGAACTCGGGACCGAACACCACCGCCACTTCCTGGTAGTTCTCCGGGGTGATCCAGATGTTGCGACTTTCCCCGTTGAGCACATACAGCGCGTTGTCGCTGCGATCGAAACAAAACGTCAGCGAGCCTTCCGGCGCACTGAAGTTCTGCTCGACCCGGGTGTTCATGCATTCCTCGTAGATCTCCACCCCCTGCAAGTCCAGATAACGCACCAAGCCCGCAAAATGCCCGGGTGACATCTGCTGATAGTGCTGCACCCAGCCGGGTGTGGCGCGTATCTGGTCAGCGACATCGGCACTGTTGAAGGCCTGCACATGCAAGGGGTTTAGCACTGTCATGGGGACGTCCGAACGCACTCTTTTGGTGCATTTAAAGGCTGCTGAAAGTGGATAGATGTAACAAAACGCGTGCCTCAAGATAGACGTCAACGCGCTACAGGGGAAGCCTTCCCGTTCGGGTAGCTGAAACCTGGCGCGGATAAAACCAATAATGAGGTCTTTATGAACGCCCCTTTCGATCAGCTGTCCACCTGGCTGAAAGATCACAAGATTACCGAAGTCGAATGCGTAGTCAGCGACCTGACCGGCATTGCACGCGGCAAGATAGCGCCTACCAACAAGTTCCTGCATGAGCGAGGCATGCGCCTGCCGGAAAGTGTGCTGTTGCAAACGGTAACCGGGGACTTTGTCGACGACGACATCTACTACGACCTGCTGGACCCGGCCGATATCGACATGGTCTGCAAGCCCGTCAGCGACGCAGTGTACGTGGTGCCATGGGCCATCGAGCCCACCGCCATCGTGATCCACGATACGTTCGACAAGTTCGGCAACCCGATTGAGCTGTCGCCACGCAACGTACTGAAGAAAGTCTTGCAGCTGTACACCGACAAGGGCTGGAAGCCGATCGTGGCCCCGGAAATGGAGTTCTACCTGACCCAACGCTGCGAAGACCCGGACCTGCCACTCAAGGCTCCGCTGGGTCGCTCCGGCCGCGCGGAAAGTGGTCGCCAGTCGTTCTCCATCGACGCGGCCAACGAATTCGACCCGCTGTTCGAAGATGTCTATGACTGGTGCGAACTGCAAGGCCTGGACCTCGACACCCTGATCCACGAAGACGGCCCGGCGCAGATGGAGATCAACTTCCGTCACGGCGACGCCCTCGACCTGGCCGACCAGATCACCGTGTTCAAGCGCACCCTGCGCGAAGCGGCGCTCAAGCACAACGTCACCGCCACTTTCATGGCCAAGCCGATTGGCGACGAGCCCGGCAGCGCCATGCACCTGCACCAGAGCGTGGTGGACATCGAGACCGGCAAGCCAATCTTCGCCAATGAAGACGGGCAGATGAGCGAGCTGTTCCTGCACCACATCGGCGGCCTGCAAAAGTACATCCCCAAGTTGCTGCCGATGTTCGCACCCAACGTCAACTCGTTCCGCCGCTTCCTGCCGGACACCTCGGCCCCGGTCAACGTCGAGTGGGGTATCGAAAACCGCACCGTGGGCCTGCGCGTACCGACCTCCAGCCCCGACGCGATGCGCGTGGAAAACCGCCTGCCGGGCGCCGACGCCAACCCGTACCTGGCGATCGCCGCAAGCTTGCTGTGTGGCTACCTGGGCATGATCGAAGGCTGCAACCCAAGCGCACCGGTCGAAGGCCGCGCCTACGAGCGCCGCAACCTGCGCCTGCCGATCACCATTGAAGACGCCCTGGCCCACATGGAAGACTGCGCGACCATCGAGGAGTACCTGGGCACCAAGTTCGTGCGAGGCTACGTCGCGGTCAAACGCGCCGAGCACGAGAACTTCAAGCGGGTGATCAGCTCGTGGGAACGTGAGTTCCTGTTGCTGAGCGTCTGACAGACAACACACAAAACCTGTGGGAGTGAGCCTGCTCGCGAAAGCCGTGGGTCAGTCAATATCAATGTTGCCTGACCCACCCACTTCGCGAGCAGGCTCGCTCCCACACTGAAGTGCACTTAAAACAATCATCTAAAAAAGGTGTCGACATGCGTCTCTTGAAATCCGTAGTTCCTGTAGCTCTTGGCCTGTTGTGCGGCGCGATGGCGCAGGCCGCCCAGCCCACAGTCAGTGTCTACAACTGGACCGACTACATCGGCGAGACCACTCTCGTCGATTTCCAGGCCAAGACCGGGATCAAGGTCATCTACGACGTGTTCGACTCCAACGAAACCCTGGAAGGCAAGCTCCTCGCCGGCCGTACCGGCTATGACGTGGTCGTGCCGTCCAACCACTTCCTGTCCCGCCAGGTACAGGCCGGGGCGTTCCTCAAGCTGGACCGCGAGCAACTGCCCAACTGGAAGAACCTCGATCCCAAGCTGCTGACCCTGCTGGAGAAGAACGACGTCGGTAATGCGCACTCGGTGCCTTACCTGTGGGGCACCAATGGCATCGGCTATAACGTCGACAAAATCAAAGCGGCACTGGGCGTCGACCACATTGACTCCTGGGCGGTGCTGTTCGAACCGGAGAACCTGAAGAAACTCACCCAGTGCGGCGTGTCGATGATGGACTCGCCCGACGAAGTGTTCCCGGCGATGCTCAACTACATGGGCCTGGACCCACGCAGCGAAAAGAAAGAAGACATCAAAAAAGCCGAAGCCAAGCTGCTGGCGATTCGTCCGTACATCACCTACTTCCACTCCTCCAAGTACGTTTCGGACCTGGCCAACGGTGACATCTGCATCGCCTTCGGTTACTCCGGCGACGTGTTCCAGGCCGCCAACCGCGCCAAGGAAGCCAACAACGGCGTGAACATTGCCTACGCGATTCCCAAGGAAGGCGCCAACCTGTGGTTTGACCTGCTGGCCATCCCCGCCGACTCCAGCAACCCCAAGCAAGCCCACGAATTCATTAACTACCTGCTCGACCCGCAAGTGATCGCCAAGGTCAGCGCCGCGGTCGGCTACGCCAACCCGAACCCGGCCGCCAAAGCCTTCATGGACCCAGAACTGGTGAACAACCCTGAGGTCTACCCGTCCCAGGAAGTGCTCGACAAGCTCTACATCTCCAGCACCCAGGCACCGGAAACCATGCGCCTGATGACCCGCTCCTGGAGCAAAGTGAAGTCCAACAAATGAATCAAGCCCTACACCTGAACCCTGATACCGAGCATGCCCGCTCCTACTACGCCGCCACGGCCAACGGCATGCTGCAGCGCCCTGCCCTGGGCGCTGACCTGGACGCCGATGTCTGTGTGATCGGCGGCGGGTTCACCGGCGTCAACACTGCCATCGAACTCGCGCAGCGCGGGCTCTCGGTGATCCTGTTGGAAGGCCGCAAGATCGGCTGGGGCGCCAGCGGGCGCAACGGCGGGCAACTGATTCGCGGCATCGGCCATGACGTGTCGGGTTTTACCCGCTACGTCGGCGAGGAAGGCGTGCGTTACCTGGAGCGCGCCGGCATCGAGTCGGTGCAGGTGGTCAGCGAGCGCATCAACCAGCACGGCATCGATTGCGACCTGCGCTGGGGCTTCTGCGAACTGGCCAACACCCCGGCACAGTTCGCTGCGTTCAAGGACGAGCAACTCACCCTCGCGGACCAGGGCTATGCCCATGAAACCCGGTTGATCGCACCCCAGGACATTGGCCAGGTGGTCAATTCCAAGGTGTATGCCGGTGGCCTGGTGGACATGGGCTCGGGGCACCTGCACCCACTGAACCTGGTGCTCGGCGAAGCCCGGGTGGCCGAGGCGCTGGGGGTGAAGATCTTCGAGCACACCGAGGCCCTGGAGATCATTCACGGGCGCAGCGTGACCGTGCGCTGTGCCGGCGGCTCGGTACGCGCCGGTAGCCTGGTGCTGGCCTGCAACGCGCACCTGGAAGAGTTGGAGCCCAAGCTCAGTGGCAAGGTGCTGCCCGCCGGCAGCTACATCATCGCCACCGAGCCGTTGTCCGAACAGGCCGCCGCCGAGTTGATCCCGCAGAACCTGGCGCTGTGCGATCAGAAAGTCGGCCTGGATTACTACCGGCTCTCGGCGGATCGTCGCCTGCTGTTCGGCGGTGCGTGTCACTACTCCGGCCGCGACCCCAAGGACATCGCGGCCTACATGCGCCCGGCCATGCTCAAGGTGTTCCCGCAACTGGCCAACGTGCGCATCGACTACCAATGGGGTGGACGCATCGGCATCTCCGCCAATCGCTTCCCTCAGGTCGGGCGGTTGGCGGCGCATCCGAACGTGTTCTACGCCCAGGGGTATTCCGGGCATGGCGTCAACACCACCCATTGGTGCGCCCGCCTGCTGGGCGAAGCGATCCACGCCGGACACAGCCAGGGCCTGGACGTGTTCAGCGCGGTGCCACACCTGACCTTCCCCGGCGGCCGTGCCTTCCGCACACCGCTGCTGGCGCTGGGGATGTTGTGGTATCGGGTCAAAGAGATGGTGGGTTAAGGCGTCATCACACTGCCCCTATGGCCGCGTCGCGCAGACACGGCCATAGAGGCGTTGTGCGGGTCAGAACCTGCCGGTAGCCACCGGCTCCGGAGTGAAGGCCATCGTCACTTTATTGTTGGGGTCCGGCTGCCACTTGACATCGCTCGGATTGCTCTCGCTGCGAACGATGCACTTCCACTCCACGACCACGCCGGGATTGACGTCTATAAAGCGTACCTGGCCGGTCCATGTCGGGTAGGCCGACGGGGTGAGTCGAACCGCCTTGGCCGGATCCCAATCCCCCAGCTCCGCGCGAGCACCCACCACATAGACGCTGTAGCCCTGTGTCGTGACGCCGTTTTCGCAGCGAAAGCTCACGTTCAGTAGATAGGTCAACTGCACGTCTTGAGCCTGGCTGGGCACAGACAGCATGGCCAGCAAGAGCGCGCCCAGTGACAGGAAGTAACGAACCCTGGTCATGATGAACTCCTCATGTTGCGTTCAAGCAACCGATTGATCTCAAGCCCAGGCTAGTCCCCGTCCCAGTGAAAGTAACCTGTAAGAACTAACAGGTGATTAGAGTCATTGGCGATAGTCCCGCCCACTGCTTATTCGCCAACCCACAGGGGTTTTTTGGGCCGTACACGCGGTTGGTGTGCACCCGCGGACCTTGTGGGAGCGAGCCTGCTCGCGAAAAGGGTGTGTCAGGCACAGCCAGCATCTGCGTTGACTGACCCACCGCTTTCGCGAGCGGGCTCGCTCCCACGGGGATCCGTGTCGAGCGCCGGATTTGCATTCGCTGAGGACCCGCGTGGGAGCGAGCCCGCTCGCGAAGGCGCTGTATCAGTCGGCATCTCAGTCAACTGACAGGCTGCATTCGCCGGCAAGCCGGTCTCGCTCCCACCTTGGTCGACGCCGGACACAAAGCTTGCACCCAGCTCAGATCCTTGTGGGAGCGGGCTTGCTCGCGAAGGCGGTGCTAGCGGTAGAACACTTCGTCGCTGTACGGATACCACCAGTCCTGGATCTGCGGTTTGTGGTCGATGATGACCATCTTCGAGCGGCGGAAGGCTTCCAGGCCCTGGCGCCCCAGTTCGCGGCCCAGGCCCGACATTTTCCAGCCACCGAACGGCAGTGCGTCGTTGTCGATCAGTGGATTGTTGACCCAGACCATGCCGGCTTCCAGGCGATCGGCCGCTTCCATCGCTTCTTCAAGGTCAGTGGAAAACAACGAGGCACCGAGGCCGAACGGCGAGTCGTTGGCCAGGCGGATGGCCTCGTCGAAGTCGCTGACCCGGCAGATCGCAGCCACGGGGCCAAAGCACTCTTCCTGCAGGATCGCCATGTCGGCCGTCACCCCGGTGAGGATGGTCGGTTCATAGAACCAGCCCACGGTCTGTTCCGGGGGAATCCGCCCGCCGCACACCAGCGTTGCGCCCTTGGCCACGGCGTCATCCACCAGGCGCATGACTTTGTCCCGCGCGGCCTTGCTGACCATCGGGCCGATTTCCGAGCGCTCCAGGCCATGGCCGATGCGCAAGGCCCTGGTGCGTTCGGCGAAGCGCGCGACAAAGGCGTCATGGATCTCATCGACGACAAAAAAACGCTCGGCCGAGGTGCAGATCTGCCCGCTCAAGTGGAACGCCGCGGTCACTGCACCGGCGGCCGCGACTTCCAGCGGCGCGTGCTTGGAGATGATCAACGGGTCACTGCCGCCCGCCTCGATCACCGCCGGTTTCATCCGCTGCGCACAGGCCACGGCCACCGCCTGGCCCGCGGCCACGCTGCCGGTAAAGGCCACGGCATGGGTGCCTGGGGACTGAATCAGCAACTGCGCGGTGCTGCCATCCCCCGGCACGCAGGACACCAACCCCGGCAGCAAGGCCGTGAAGTGTTCCATGAATTTGAGGGTGCACAGGGTGGTGGCTTCTGCCGGCTTGATGATGCAGGCGTTGCCGGCCGCCAGGGAGGCGGCCACGGTCCAGCACATCAGCAGGATCGGGAAGTTGAACGGCATGATGTGCACGCTGACCCCGTAGGGTTCGTAGCGCACGTGCTGGAACGAGCCGATCTGCGTGGTGCCGGCGACCTTGCCGGCGTCGTCCCGGGCCATCTCGGCGTAGTAGCGGAAGATCGGCGCGCAGTTGGCCAGCTCACCCATGGCTTCGGGAAACGGCTTGCCCATCTCCAGGGTCATCAGGCGTGCGACTTCGCGGTTGCACTCCAGCGATTGCTCAAGGGTGTTGGCCAACTGGTGCAAGCGCGCGGCGCGGCTTTTGGCATCGACCTGGCGCCACTGCTTTTGCGCGGCGTTGGCCGCATCGATGGCGGCCTGGACATCGGCTTCGTCGCACAGGGCGACCCGGCCCACCGGCTGCAAGGTGGCCGGGTCGAAGACTTCGCGCAGGCGCTGGGTCAGCGGCGTGAGGAATTCGGGGTTGATGAAGCGCAAGGCGCTGTCGGTTTGAAAGGTGCTCATCGGAGGTTCCTTATAAAGAGACGTCAGGCGAATCGGACCAGGGCCGCCGGGGGGATCCCGTCGCGCCAGCCGGCGACGTGCCGATCGAGAAAGTCGCGCAGTGGCTCGAGGGCCGGGCCCTCCAGCGCACAGATGAACAAGTCGAGCACCCGTGGCAGATGGGCCAGGTAGCCCTGCTTGCCGTCACGCAGGGCCAGGCGCACGAAAATGCCCAGCACCTTGGCGTGGCGTTGGGCGGCCAGCACCTGGTAGTCGGCCATGAAGCGCGGCGCATCCAGCCCCCCACGCTGCGCGGTGTAATGCGCCAGCAACGCCACGCGCAGGGTGGGCGGCACATCGCGGCGGGCGTCTTCGAGCAGCGACATCAGGTCGTAGGCCGCCGCGCCGACCAGGGCGTCCTGGAAGTCCAGCAGGCCACAGGCGCTGACCCCGTCGCGATCGTCCAGGCGCATCAGGTTGTCGACGTGGTAGTCGCGCAGCACCAGGGTTTCCCGGCGCTGCGCGACGTCCGCGCAGGCCTCGGCGAACACCTGCATGAACGGCTCGCGCAAGACGCGGGCCTGTTCCTCGCCGATCAGCAACGGCACGTACCAGTCGATGAACAGCGCGTACTCGTCGCCCAGGCGTGCCGCGTCGTAGGGGCTGAATGCCGGCGTGTCGATGGGCGCGGCGTTATGCAACAGCGCCAGGGCATCGACAGCCAGCCGATACAGCGCCCACTCCTCGACGCCCGCCGCCAGCAGGCGGGTGTAGGTGCCGTGGCCGAAGTCTTCGATCAGGGCCAGGCCCGCGTCTTCGTCGACCGCCCGCAGCGCCGGCGCCGACAGTCCGAGCGATTGCAGGTAGCCCGCCACCTGCACGTAGGGCCCGATGGGTTCGCTGGCCGGCGGCGAGTCCATCAACAGCAGCCCGGCGCCCGCCAGGCGAAAGTAGCGCCGGCTGGACGCGTCGGCCGGCAACGCCTCCAACAGCGCGTCGGGATACCCGGCACGGGCCAGGAACTCGGCCCGCACTCGCGTACGGTCAAGGTCCTGGGTCATCAGTTGCGCACGTGCGTTGCTCATGTCGTTCACCGAATCATGTAGACCTTTTTCACCGTCTCATGGACGGTGCACACGCCCTTCCAGTCCTTGCGGAAGAAGGCAATGGTGCCGGGCTTGATCTCGATCACTTCACCCGATTCGTGGACGTAAGTGCAGCGGCCTTCCATGAAGTGGCAGAACTCGTCGCTGGTGACGTGGCAGAACCACTTGCCCGGGGTGCAGATCCACATGCCGCATTCCGATTGGCCTTCGGGGCCTTTGTGCAGCACCACGCCCGAGATGCGCGACTCGCCTTCCAGCATGGTGGGGATCACGCCCCAGTCTTTGACGTCGGTGATCTTGAGGGGGTCGTAGAGGTAGGGGGTGGTCATGATTTTCTCTTCTATAAAGGTAGGTACGTATTTTTTGTGGGAGCGAGCCTGCTCGCGAAAGGGGCAGCACATTCAATATCAATGTGTCTGTCCCATCGCTTTCGCGAGCAGGCTCGCTCCCACGGGTTCGGGGTTAGCCCTTCAATCTTCCGCCAGCATGTACACGTTGCGCAGGGTCTCCTGCACGTGGCATTCGCCGGTCCAGCCGGCGGGGAACATCACCAGGGTATTGGCCCGGACGTCGATCACTTCGCCGTTGTCGTGGCGGTAGGTGGCACGCCCGGCGAGGAAATGGCACAGCTCGTCACGGGGAATCGACAAGCGCCAGCGCCCTGGGGTGCAAACCCACAGTCCGGTCTCCGGGCGGTTGTCCGGGCCTTTGTACAGCAACCGTCCGCTGGAGCGAGACACGCCTTCCACCGCGTCACTCTGCACGCCCCAGTCCACCAGGTCGGTGCGGGTGCTGACGTCTTCGAGGTAGGGGGTAAACCCCGCCGTGGTATTCACATCAGGCATCGCACAGCACCTTATCCAGAATTTTTGCCGCGTCTTCCGGGCCCTTGCGTGATTGCATCTGGGCGCTGGTGCATTGCAGGCGTTGGCGCATCGCCGAATCGTTGAAGCACGCGGCGAGCTTTTCGGCCAGTTGCGCGTCGTCCCAGTCGTAACGGTCGAGCTTGAAGCCGTGACCGCTTTCTTCGGCGCGCATCGCATTGTCGTGGCCGTCCCAGACATAGGACATGACAATCGCTGGCTTACCGAAGAACAGGCACTCGGTGAAGCTGTTGTTGCCGCCGTGGTGGATCACCGCATCGACCTGGGCGATCACCGAGGGCTGGGGGAACCAGTTGGAGATCTGCACGTTGGGCGGCAGGTCGAGGTATTCGTCCAGGTGTTCACCGACATTGACCAGGGCGCGGTACGGCAACTTGCCGATGGCGCTGATCAGGCGCTTGAGCAACTCGACGTCACCCGAACCGAGGCTGCCGAAGCTGGCGTACAGCAGCGGCTTGTCGTTGTGGGCGGCAAAGGTCGGGATCTCATAGGCGGTGTCGGCGCGCACACAGCCCTGCAGGTAGTGGAACCGCTCCGGCGGCAGCGGGTGACGGCGCTCGAACTTGACCGCATCGGGGTAGAGCAACAGGTTCATGTGGGGCGAGGCTTCAAAGAACATCCCCAGCGGGTACGGTTGCTCACCGTGGGCCGCGAGGAACTGGTTGAAGTCGTCGTGGATCGGCCCCACCACCTCTTCGAAACGCTGGCGGAATTGCGCGTGGCCAGCCTTGTCGTCAATGCTCATGCCCGACAGGTGCGGCGGGATGTCCGGGTCTTCGATCTCGTTCTCCGAGCAGGAGATGATCCGCACCCACGGCTTGCCGTATTGCTTGATCGCCGGGAACAGAATCACGTTGTCGACGCAGATCAAGTCCGGCTTGACCTTGTCCAGCACTGCCGGCAGGTCTTTCTGCGCCCACTTGGCCGTCTCGACAATCGCGCTCCAGCACTCCTTGACGTAGTTGTCGATCTGCTCCAGCGGGGTCTTGCGAAAGTTGGGGATGTGGCCGTTGATGAAATCCACCCAGTAGCGGGCCATCTCTTCGGCGGGCATCGGTGCCGACATGTTCACCATGTGCTCTTCAAAGCCGTAGCCGGCGTACACGCCACTCATGCCGGGGTCGGTGAGGAACACCGCCTTGTGCCCAAGGGCTTCGCACGCCTGGGCGATACCCACCGAGTTCAGCGCGGGCCCGTAGGCCGCTTCGGGGAAGAAGGCGATTACTTTCTGTTTCATCGAGCAATACTCCTGCGCGGGTCTTTTTATTATTTAGTGGGTCAGTACGCGGGCATGCCGGGCTTGCCAGCCGAGGCGCACCGTCATGCCGCTGGAGAAATGAGCGAACTCGAACTGCGAGGACGGCACGCGGACAATCAATGGCTTGTCGCTGAGCACGGTCTTGACGTGCAGGTTGGTGTCCAGGCCGTGGTAGGCGGCTTCGACCACCTGGCCCTCGACCTGGTTGTCGCACTCACCGCCCTGCTCGCCCAGCACCTGCAAACGCTCGGGACGCACCACCACGGCGACCGCTTCGCCACGCGGTGCGCCTGGCAGGGTCTGGACCTTCAGCCCATGGCCGTTGACCGTCACCTGCTGCTCGCCGGCACGCACGCCTTCGAGCAGGTTGCTGACGCCGATGAAGTTGGCCACGAAGCGGCTGTTGGGGTTCTCGTACAGCTCGGTCGGGCTGCCGCACTGGCAGACCTTGCCGCCGTCGAGCACGGCCATGCGGTCGGACATCACCAGGGCTTCTTCCTGGTCGTGGGTGACGATGATGAAGGTGATGCCGCTTTCGTGTTGCAGGCGCTTGAGTTCCAGTTGCATCTTTTCGCGCAGCTTCTTGTCCAGCGCGCCCAGCGGCTCATCGAGCAGCAACACCCGCGGGCGCTTGACCAGGGCACGGGCCAGGGCCACGCGCTGGCGTTGCCCACCCGACAGTTGATCGGGCTTGCGCTCGGCCAGTTCGCTGAGTTGCGCGGTGGCCAGCACCTCGTTGACCCGCTGGCGGATCTCGGTCTCGGGCAGGCGCTCCATCTCCAGGCCGTAGGCGATGTTCTTGCGCACGGTCATGTTGGGGAACAGCGCGTAGGACTGAAACATCAGGTTCAGCGGGCGCTTGTTGGCCGGCAGTGGCGAGATGTCCTGGCCGTCCAGGTAGATGCAGCCGGAACTGGGCGTCTCGAAGCCGGCGAGCATGCGCAGCAAGGTGGTCTTGCCGCAGCCCGAAGGGCCGAGCAGCGCGAAGAATTCGTTCTCGCGGATGTTCAACGACACCTCATCGACCGCCAGACCGTTGCCATAAGACTTGCTGACCTTGTCCAGGATCAGTACCGCCGATGCGTTATTCATGGGTGCGAGGAGCCTTGTTCAGACGCTGGGAAGCCAGCAGCGCGGTGATGCTGACCAGCATCACCAACGTCGCCAGGGCATTGATTTCGGGGGTCACGCCGAAGCGGATCATGGCGTAGATCTGCATCGGCAACGTGGTCGAGGCAGAGCCTGAGCCGGAGTTGAAGAAGGCGATGATGAATTCGTCCACCGACAGGGTGAACGCCAGCAAGCCACCGGCCAGCACACCGGGGAAGATCGCCGGCAACAGCACCCGGCGAAAGGTGGTGAACCAGCCGGCGCCCAGGTCAATCGAGGCTTCGAGGATCGAGTAGTCAAAATGCTTGAGCCGGGTGCGCACCACCGCGCAGACGAAGGCGATGTTGAACACCGCATGGCTGATGATGATCGAGTGCAGGCCCAGGCCGGCCTTGAGCAGGTTGAAGAAACTCAACAAGGCGATGGCCAGCACGATGTCCGGGATGATCATGGGCGCCATCAGCAAGGTGTCGACCACCTGGCCCTGGTCGTTGCCCTTGCGCCGCAACTCGACGCCCAGGGCGAGCAAGGTGCCGAGCACGCAGGCAATGAAGGTCGCCGACAGCGCGACGATCAAGGTGTTGAGCGCCGCCGACAGAATCGCCGTGTTGTGGGCCAGCGACACGTACCACTTGAACGACACGCCGCCCCACGCCGTCGGTAGCCCGGACTTGTTGAACGACAGCAGGATCAGCACCAGGATCGGCACATACAGGAAGGCGTAGACCAGGCCCAAATGACCATTGAGCAAGCCGGCACCCAGCGAACGTGGCTGGCTCATGGGCGGCCTCCTTCGGCGCGACGGGCAATCAGTGCCTGGATGAACAGCAGCACCAGCATGATCGCGATCAGGAAGAAACTCAGCGCCGCACCGAACGGCCAGTCCCGCGCCGTGAGGAACTGCGAATAGATCAGGTTGCCGACCATCTGCACCTGTTTGCCGCCCAGCAGGTCGGCGGTGATGAAGTTGCCGATGCTCAACACGAACACAAACACCGCACCGGCAGCGATCCCCGGCACGCTCAGCGGCAGGATGATCCGGCGGAAGGTCATCCAGCCCGAGGCCCCGAGGTCCTTGGAGGCGTCCCACAGTTCATTGTTGATCCGCGACAGCGAAGAGAAGATCGCCAGGATCACAAAGGGGATGTAGTTGTAGACCAGGCCCAGGATCACCGACGCCTCGGTGTACAGCAGGTTGATCGGTTCGCCGCTGTAGCCGAACATTTGCAGCAGGCGATTGATCAGGCCTTCGCGGTTGAGCAGGACGATCCAGGCGTAGGTGCGGATCAGGTAGTTGCTCCAGAATGGCAGCATCACCAGGAACAGGAACACCGCTTGCCGGCGGCGTGGCGCACGGGCAATCGCATACGCCGCCGGGTAACCGATCAGCACCGCGAACAGGGTCGACAGCCCGGCGATTTTGGCCGACTTGAGCAGGATGCCCAGGTACAGCGGGTCGAACGCACGCTGGTAGTTTTCCCAGCTGAACACCCACTCGATACCGCCATAGGCACCACGCTCGACGAAGCTGTAGACCAGCACCAGCACACACGGCAGTACCAGAAACACCAACAGCCAGCTAAGTCCAGGCGTCAGCAGCCAGGCCGACAGACGCCTGTCAGCATGCAATGCACTCATTGATCGAATCCTCCGACCTTGGGTCGGCTTTCTTGAGAGAGACGAGGCGCGCGAGTGCGTGCCCCGTTGAGACCCGAGGCTTAGTTCTGCGCGGCCATGATTTCGGTCACGGCGCGGGTGTAGGCCTTTTGCGTGGGGCCACCGAGGTCGCGCAACTGTTCCATCTTCAGCAAGTCGGCCGGAGCGATGGTCAGGTTGGGATACTGTTTGAGCAACTCAGGCGACAAACCGGCCATGGCTGCCTGGTTCGGGACTTTGTAGAGGATGTTCTCGGCCACCCAGGCGTGGTTGGCCTTGTCCAGCATGAAGTTGACGAACTTGAACGCCTCGTCCTGATGCTTGGAACCCTTGAGCACCACCATGGTGTCGACCCACAGGTCGGAACCTTCCTTGGGCACCACGAACTTGATCGCCGCGTTGGCCTGGGTGCCGTAGTTGCACCAGCCGTCCCACGCATGGGCCATCAGCGATTCGCCGGAGGCGAGCTTGGAGTAGAAGGTGGTGTCGTCGAACGCCAGGATGCGTTTCTTGGTGGCGATCAGTTGGTCGCGTACCGCGGCGATGTGACTGGTGTCGGCATCGTTGACCGACCAGCCTTTGGCGAGGAAGCCGGCACCGAGCATCCAGCGGTCGGTGGCCAGCATCGTCACCTTGCCCTTGAGGGCATCGCTGGGGTTGAGCAACTCATTCCAACTGCTGGGCGCCGGGTTGACCTTGTCGGACCGGTAGCAGATACCGGTCGTGCCCCAGGTGTACGGCACCGAGAAATGGTTGCCCGGGTCATATTCCAGTTGCGAGGCTTGGGGGTAGAGGTTTTTCAGGTTGGGGACTTTGACCGGATCGATGTCCGCCAAAAGCCCCTGCTTGTGCAGGATCTCGGCGAAGGGCGAGGACACGAAGACCACGTCGTAGCCTTCCCCACCGTTGGCCATGAGCTTGCCCATGATTTCTTCGTTGGTCGCGTGCAAGGCCTTGTCGACCTTGACGCCACTGGCGGCGTTGAACTTGTCCAGCGCATCCGGGGCCATGTAGCCGTCCCAGATCGAGATGACCATGTCCTTGGCGCTGGCAGCCGAAGCGGCGAACCCGATGGAAACGGCCAGACTGGCGCAAACCAGGTGTTTCAGCTTTCTCATAATGCTCACCTAACGATTGTTATTGTTGTGTTCGAAGGCAGTGCGGCAAAAAATAAGAAACGATTTGATATGTTTTTTTTTAGAAATTAGGACCAGCATGGGTGGACTGTCAATGGTTTTCTTGAGCCCGCCTGGCGACCCGCTCGACCCCATGGCATAAGATCAGTGCCTGCCCAAGCAAAGAACCTAAGTGAGAACAATAACTTGAGCCCGACACCTGCGAAAAAGCCGCGCACCAACCATCTGGAACTGGCCCGTCGAATTCTTGAGCACACTCGGGAAATGGGCCTCGCGGCGGGCGAACCGGTCTCCGAACAGGCGCTGGCGCGAACGTTCCTGGTGTCCCGCACGCTGGTGCGCGCCGCGCTCAACGTCCTGCTCGAAGAGCACCTGCTCAGCCATGAGGCCGGCAAGGGTTATCGACTGGCCACCCCGCCTGCCGGGCAAGTACCGGGCAGCGCCCTGCCCCAGGCCGCCGAGGAAGAGCTGGCAACCTCCGTGCTGCGCGACCGCATGGCCGGGCGCCTGGGCGACAGCATCAGCATCAGCGAACTGATGCGCCGCTACGACATCAGCCGCCCGGCCGCGCAGAAGGCGTTGACGCAACTCAGCGAAAGCCAGGCCATCGAGCGTGGCCCTGGCCAGTCCTGGCTGTTCCGTCCGTCGCTGAACAGCTTGGCGGCCCTGGATGAAAGCCTCAAGTTTCGCCTGGTGCTGGAGCCCGAAGCCCTGCTCTGTCCGAACTTCAACGCCGACCCGCACCGCCTGACGTTGCTGCGCACTGCCACCGAAGCACTGCTCGGCCAACGGGAGGAGGACTTCGACGTCGGGCAGTTTCGCGAGCTGGACATCAGCTTCCATGAACTGATCGGGCAAAGCTGCGGCAACCGTTTCATCAGCACCGCCCTGCTCCAGCATCAAAGCCTGCGCCGCCTGCCGAACCTGCTGCCGAGCGTCAGCGTGCACCGCCTGCAAGAAGCACTGCGCGAGCACCTGCACATCATCGCGCAGATCGAACGCGGGCAAATGGAGATCGCCGCCGACCTGCTGCGCCTGCACCTGCGCCTGTCAGCCGCCACACGCCCGCAAACCGCCAACCGGGGCATCCCGCAACGCCAGCCCTACGGCCGGGTTTGACCCCGGTAAAAATTGTGGTGCTTTTTTTTAGGAAATAAGACAGCATCGAAAACACCTTCAAGAAAGGCGGGGTCCACCCGCTACAGGCGGTCCCTAGCCATGCACAAAGAGAAACTGATCGCCCTGTTCCCCGAAGCCAGCTTTGGCGCGGCCTTGAACTGTATTGGGATTGCTCAGGCGTTGCGTGAGCTGGGTGCAAAACCGGTGTTCATCTGCCATGGACACTTCCAGGGGATTTTCGCCGAGTACGGCTTTGCCGAGTACCCGATCCCCCTGGTCAACCCGCTGTCGGCAGCCGAACAGCAGCATTACTGGGAGCGCTTCATCGAGCGCAACATTCCCTACTTCGACCAGACCCCGCTGGAACAGATCGACAGCTACGTCGCGCCGGCATGGGAAGCCATCATCGACACCGCCATCGAGGCGGAAAAGCCCTTGCAGCAGTTGCTGGCACGGCTCAAGCCGGACGTCATCGTGCTCGACAACGTGGTGCTGTTCCCGGCCATCGTCAATGCCGGGTGCCCATGGGTGCGGATGGTGTCCTGTGCCGAGACCGAACTGCCCGACCCTGCGGTGCCGCCCTACCTGTCCGGCTGCCGCAGCACCGACACGGCGGCGCGCCAGGCCTTTGTCGAGCACTACCAGGGCGCCGTGGCCCATGCCCATGAACGTTTCTCGCGGTTCCTCGCCAGCCATCACACCGCGCCCTGCCCGCCGGGCCAGTTCCTGGTGGATTCGCCCTGGCTCAACCTGTTGCTGTCGCCGACCCCGGTGCGCTATGAGCGCGAGCAACCGCTGGACCCACAACGCTACGTCTACCTCGACGGTTGTGTGCGCCGCGAAGCGCCGTACCGGGTCCCCGATTTCCCCCGGCACAACGATGCGCCGCTGATCTACGTCAGCTTCGGCAGCCTCGGCGCGGCCGACACCGAGATGATCAAGCGCCTGATCAGCACCCTGGACACCTTGCCCTATCGGTTCCTGGTCAACGTCGGTGCCTACCGCGAGACCTACACCACGGTGCCCGACAACGTCTATCTGGACAGTTGGTTCCCGCAGCCTGCGGTGCTCAAGCAATGCCAGTTGTTCATCCATCACGGCGGCAACAACAGCTTTTGCGAAGCCCTGTTCTTCGGCTTGCCCTCGGTGATCATCCCTTACTGCTGGGACGGCCACGACAACGCCATGCGCGGTGAAGAAACCGGCGTCGGACGCTACCTGCCGCGCTTCGCCGAGCCCCTGGCCGCCCTGCCCGACGCCCTTGCCCAGTTACTGGCTGACGGCGCCATGCACCAACGCCTGGCCGCGATCAGCGCGGCAATGCAAGCCACCCGTGGCACCGAGATCGCCGCACGGGCGATTCTGGACTTGCCCACCCCCTAGTCAGTGACCCCAGAGCACGGAACGCGCCATGACGTCATCAGCCCTCGAAAGCCTCAAGCACACAATCCCCAGGCCGTTTTGGCTGGACACCGATCCCCCCGGCCCCAGCCGCGAGCGACAGATCGGTGAGATCAGCGCAGACCTGGTGATTGTCGGCGGCGGATTCGTCGGGCTCTGGACGGCCTTGCTCGCCCGCCAGCGTACGCCCGATGCGCGGATCGTCCTGCTGGAAGCGCGCACCTGCGGCACCTCGGCCAGCGGTCGCAGTGGCGGGTTTTGCGCGCCAAGCATTTCCCATGGCGTGTCCAACGCCATGAAGCGCTGGCCCAAGGAAGCCGAGCAACTGATCCAACTCGGACGCGCCAACCTCAACGACCTGCAACTGGACCTCCAGCGCCTAAGCCTGGAGGTGGAATTCGAGCGCAGCGGCAAGCTCAACGTGGCCAGCACCCCGTGGCAGATCGAAGGCCTACGGGCGCTGGAGCACAAGTACCAGCGCATGGGCATCGACTGCACCTTCCTGGAAGGGGCTGCGCTCAAGCACTACCTTGACTCGCCGCTGTACAGCGCCGGGCTGTTCGAACCCAACTACGCACTGTTGAACCCGGCCAAAATGGTCCGCGAGTTACGTCGCGCCTGTCTCGAACAGGGTATCGAGCTGTACGAGCACTCGCCGGTTGAAAGCCTGCAAGCCCAGAGCGATCACCTGTTGCTGCACACCGGCTACGGCAGTGTGCGGGCGGCCAAGGTCGCGTTGGCCACCAACGTCTTTCCCTCGTTGCTGCCGCAGCTGCGCTCAACCGTGATCCCGATCTACGACTATGCGCTGACGACCGAGCCCCTGACACCTGAGCAACTGCGCGCCATCGGCTGGGAAAAGCGCTACGGCATTGCCGACTCCGGCAACCAGTTCCATTACCTGCGCAAGACCGCCGACAACCGCATCCTGTGGGGCGGGTTCGATGCGATCTATCCCTTTGCCAGCAAGCTCGACGAGGGCCTGACCCAGCGCCCGGAAACCTTCGTGCGCCTGGCCGAGCAGTTCCAGCAGACCTTCCCGCAACTGGACAATGTGGCGTTCAGTCACGCCTGGGGCGGCATCATCGACTCCTCCGCACGCACCACGATGTTCACCGGCAGCACCCACGATCACCGGGTGGCGTACGCCATGGGCTTCACCGGCCAGGGCATCAGCGCCAGCCGTTTTGCCGCCGCCACTATGCTCGACCTGCTGGCAGGCCAGGACACCCACCGCACCCGCCTGAAGATGCTCAGTCGCGCCCCGGTGCGGTTTCCACCGGAGCCGTTGCGCTTTATCGGCGTCAGCCTGGCGCAGCGCGGCCTGGCCCACGAAGACCAGACGGGCCAGCGCGGTGTATTTCTCAAAGCCCTCGATGCCTTTGGCGTCGGTTTCGATTCCTGAGCGGCCCACCCGCCGCCAGAACCAGGAGTGCCCCATGACGCTTAAAAAACCCGCCTTTGTCACTGACTTCGCCACCCAACCGACCAAGGCCCTGATCCACGAAATCAGCGACCCGCAGATCGTCGACGCTCCGTACCAGAGCATCACTTGGCGCCACTTCAGCAACGAGGACAAACACCTCACCGCCGGCATCTGGGAAGCCGGTCCGCACAAGGAGCGGTGCAGCTGCGACTACGACGAACTGTGCCACCTGCTCGAAGGTCGGGTGCGCCTGACCGACAGCGAAGGCAACAGCAGCACCTTCGAAGCCGGCAGCACCTTCGTGGTGGCTGCCGGCTTCAAGGGCACCTGGGAAAACCTCACCGAGGTGCGCAAGGTCTACGCGATCTTGCGCTAGCGGCCAGCGTCAGGCGCGCCCCTCGACCGCCCACCAGCGCGGCAGCAACTGCTGGACCTTGTGCTCGCCAAAGCGGTCGTCGATCAACATCACCACGCCCGAATCGTGCTGGGTGCGAATCACCCGGCCTGCGGCCTGCACCACCTTTTGCACGCCGGGGAACAAGTAGGTGTAGTCATAGCCATCACCAAAGAGGGCAGCCATGCGCTGCTTCAACTGTTCATTGACGGGGTTCAGTTGCGCCAGGCCCAGGGTGGCGATGAAGGCCCCAATCAGGCGTGAGCCGGGCAAGTCGATGCCTTCGCCAAACGCCCCGCCCAGGACCGCAAAGCCGATGCCCTGGCTGGTCGCGGTGAACTGGTCGAGAAACGCCTGGCGCCGGGTTTCGTCCATGCCACGGGACTGCGACCACAGGTTGATCTGCGGGTGGCGCTCGGCCAACAGCTGCGCCACGTGCTGCAAGTAATCGAAGCTGCTGAAAAACGCCAGGTAGTTGCCGGGACGCTCGCTGAACTGGCGGGCCATCAACTCGACAATCGGTGCCAGCGAGGCCTGGCGGTGCACGAAGCGGGTGGAGATCTGGCTGACGATCCGCACCGCCAGTTGCTCGGCACGAAACGGCGACTCGACGTCGATCCACACGGTGTTCGTGGGTAAGCCAAGCAAGTCGGCGTAGTAGCGCCGCGGGCTCAAGGTGGCGGAGAACATCACCACGCTACGGGCCGCCGTCAGCCGCGGCCCGATAAACCCGGCCGGCACCGCGTTGCGCAGGCACAGTTGCGACAGGCTGCGCTTGGCACCCAGCTCGCGCTTGCTGATGTCGAACAGGAACTGCTCGTCGAACAACTCGACCACCCGGCTGAACTGCAAGGCGTCGAAGTAGAAGCGCTGCAACTCGCCATCCAGCCCTTGGGGGTGGTCGTTGAGGTAGTCGCCGATGGCCGCGGTGCACGTCGACAATGCGTGCGCCAGGCCCTCCGGGACCTTGAGGTACGCCTGGTACGGTGAGGCTTGTTCCTTATGCAGTGCGTTCCAATGCCGGTTGAGCCGCTGCAAGGGGTTCTTCAGCACCTCAGGCGCGCTTTTGCGTACGGTGTTCAAGCTGGACTGGTCAAGGCTGGCGCTGTACATCTGGCGCCCGCGCTCCACCAGGTTGTGGGCTTCGTCCACCAACACCGTGACCTTCCACTGGTTGGCCTGGGCCAGGCCGAACAACAGCGCGCTGAAGTCGAAGTAGTAGTTGTAGTCGGCGACCACCACATCGGCCCAACGGGCCATTTCCTGGCTCAGGTAATACGGGCACACCTGATAGGCCAGGGCGATAGCGCGCAGGGCCGCCTGATCGAGCAGCGTCACCCGGCTGGCCGCCTCGCGCGCGGCCGGCAAGCGGTCGTAGAAACCCTTGGCCAATGGGCAGGACTCGCCATGGCAGGCCTTATCCAGGTACTCGCAGGTTTTGTCGCGAGCCACCATCTCCAGCACCCGCAGCGGTAACCCGGCGTGGCTATCGACGATCACCCGGGCGGCGTCCAGCGCCAACTTGCGTCCTGGGGTCTTGGCTGTGAGAAACAGCACCTTGTCCACCTGCTGCGGCGCCAGCGCCTTGAGCATCGGGAACAAGGTGCCCACGGTCTTGCCGATCCCCGTCGGGGCCTGGGCCATCAGGCAGCGCCCGGTGCTGGCGGCCTTGAACACCGACTCGGCGAGGTGGCGCTGCCCGGTGCGAAAGTCCGGATACGGGAAGCGCAGCCCCTGCGCCGCTTGATTGCGGGCGCTGCGATGGGCCATCTCCTGTTCGGCCCACTGCAGGAACAGCGCGCACTGCTCGCGGAAAAACCCCTCCAGCGCCGACGCATCCCAGGTCTCGACCAGGGTGGTTTCCTGTGCGCTGACGATGTCGAAGTACACCAGCGCCAGGTTGATCCGGGCCAGCCCGAGCTTCTGGCACATCAGCGCCCCGTAGAGCTTCGCCTGGGCCCAGTGCAGTTGCCGGTGATTGGCCGGTTG
The DNA here is from genome assembly GCF_900109995.1 of Pseudomonas sp. ok272. Classification (GTDB taxonomy): domain Bacteria; phylum Pseudomonadota; class Gammaproteobacteria; order Pseudomonadales; family Pseudomonadaceae; genus Aquipseudomonas. The sequence goes on from NZ_FOCB01000002.1 coordinate 60,521, forward strand.
GTGGGCCAGATCGCCACGGTAGGTCTTGATTTCTTCGAGGCAGTTGCGATCCGGATCGTAGCCGTCCGCCCGTCCCCTGACGCTCAACTGCTGGTACTCGCCCTCCAGGGCCACCTCGTTCTGATAGGCCGGGTTGCGCCGCGAGGCCACGGTACGGTGGCCGGCGATCCCTTCCAGGGCGGTCGGCGACGGGGTGAAACGCAGGTCCAGGTCGCCGGCCTTGGCGGTGAACTCACACAGGGCGCGTACTGCGACGCTGTAACTCACGCGGGGTCTGCCCATTGCACGTAGCACACAGCAACGGGCATCTGGTGTTCGCGACAGAACTCCAGCCAGCGCACCTGGTTGTCCTGCAGGCGGTCACCGGGGCCTTTGACCTCGATCATGCGGTAGGTCTGTTGCTGCGGCCAGAACTGGATCAGGTCCGGCATCCCGGCGCGGTTGGCCTTGATGTCCAGCAGCAGGCGGTTGAACCACAGCTTCAGGTGCGCGGCCGGCAGGCAGGCAAGCGCCTGCTCCAACAGTTCTTCGCTCAGCACCTCCCAGAACACGAACGGCGACTGCACCGCGTACTTGTCGGCAAAGCGCTGGCGCAGGGTGTCGAGGTAGCGTCCGTCGTCGAGTTCTGTCAGGCACGCCTGGAACAGCTCGGCGCGACGGGCATGGAAATCCTCACTGAGCAGGTCCGCTGGCCCACGCTGGAACGGGTGAAAAAACGCCCCCGGCAGCGGCGCAAAGATCGCCGGCCAGCACAGCAAGCCGAACAACGAGTTGATCAGGCCGTTTTCAACGTAATGCACCGGCGCCGCGGGGTCATCCAGATGGGCCTGGACGCAGAACTCCACCGACAGCGCCGGGTCGACGCGTGAAAGCTCCAGGTCCAGGCGCTCGACTTCCCGCGCCTTGAGCCGTGGCGTCGCGGGCCCGCCGAGCTTGCGCCGCAACCTGGGCAGCACCCGCAGCAATTGCTGTTGCTCCGCGGCGCTCTCGGGTTGTTGTTCCGCGTGAAGCGCCAGCTCCAGGGCCAGCGGGTACTCGCCACAGCGCTCCAACACCCGGATCAAGCGCGACCGCGCGCCGGGGTAGGCGCAGAGTCGATAGATGCCCAGTGCAGCCGGCCAATCCGCCAGCCGTTCGCAATGTTGGCCAATCTGGAACAGTAACTTGCTGCGCCGACGCTCAAGCCAGGGGTTTTCGCTGCTCAGGGCCTGGACCTGCTGCACCACCTGCGCCACCGCCTCCCCAGCCTCGAAGCGCTGCTGGCAAGCATGCAGGTAAAGAAAAGCCTCCACGTCATCGCGGCTACGCAACCCCCGGGACTCGGCGCAGAACGCGACCTTCTCGTAGGTAAAGATGCCGAGGTCCGCCAGCACGAACTCCGACCAGTCCTGGTACAGGTTGCCGAAGAACATCAGGCGCAGGCGGTCGCACAGTTCCATGACCGTCAGGCTCAACAAACGGTCATCCAGCGTCGGGCACCACTGTTCGAAGGCCCGGGGCTCGGCGAAGCGCTCGCTCAGGGACGCGAGCCAATCGCCCTTCTTGGCCTTGGGCTGCTCGATGGCCGCACCAAACACCTGGGCAATCTCCGGCTTGAGCAGCACCTCGAACAGCTCTGCCAGCGACAACGGCGCGTGTGTCGCCACCCAGCCCAGGGCCAGCAACGGCGCGACGGCATCGCCGGTGCTACCGATCTCGCCGTACGCCAGCTTGCCCTGGCGAAAATGCACGCCCCGGCGCATGACCATCCGCACCAGCAGCGCTTGCGAGGCCCGGGGCAACGAGCGGAAATCGGCGATAAAGGCGTGCTCGCGGGCACTGAGCACATCGCTATAGCGCTGCTCCAGCCAGGCGAGCACCTGCTGAAAGTTGTTCAGGTAGTAAAAGGGATCTTCGAGTGGGTTGACTGTCACGAAAGGCGCCATGCGGGAACAGGTACTGGTTATGCATACAGATACCAGCCGCGCCCATCACTGGCAAACGGAAAAGGATCAATGGACGCTAAACATTTCCCGGGCACTGGATGAACCGCCCATCGCGGCGATGCTTTGCTGAACCCACAACCGCAGTCCAGAGCCGGCGGGCGGCAAGTCCTGGTTGCCGGTGGCGAAGGCCAGGAAAATGTCACTGCTGGAAACCTCAGTGCCGCCCCCGCGCGCCCATTACCCGGTTGGGGGATGCGCTCAGAGCACCTTGGTCCAGAACAGCATGCGGCCATGGGCCGGGTCGAACATGCCCGCGGCGAAGCCGAACTTGGTGTACGCGGCTTGAGCCACCGGGTTGCCTTCCAGCACCTCGAGGGTGATCTTGCAGCAGCCACGCTGGCGGGCGATTTCCTCGACTTTGTGCAGCATCTTCTGGCTCAGCCCCAGGCCGCGAAAGCGGCTGACCACCGAGACATCATGCACGTTGATCAGCGGCCGGCAGGCGAACGTCGAAAACCCCTCGAAGCAGTTCACCAGCCCGGCCGGCTCTCCATTGACGAAGGCCAGCACGCTGAACGCATGGGGCCGCTTGGCCAACTCGCCGGGCACCTGTTGCAGCAGGTCGGGCTCGATGGGCGAGCCACCGCCCATGGGGTCTTGCGCGTAGTCGTCCAGCACCAGGCAAATGGCTTCGGCGTGGGTTGGGTTGCTGTAGCTGGCCTGGAGAACCAGGATATCCGGGACGTCCATTTCTATCCTCGATCAATCGTCTGTGGGTAGGCGCGGGGTACAAAGCGCTGCAACTGCATTTCCTTCAAGCGGCTCAAGGTACGACGGAAGGCGAATTCCAGGTAGCCCTGGGTGTAGAGCTGATCCATCGGCACCTCGGCCTCCAAGTACAACGGCACCTTGCGGTCATAGCATTCGTCCACCAGCGCGATAAAGCGCCTGACGCTGTCATCATGCACCGACAGTTGGGGCAACTCGCGGTCGCCGGCTTCGACCCGCGCGGCGCCATCCTCGGTGCCCCGGGCAATGCGGCCAGGGCGTTGCTGGGCGCTGAGGCAGGGCACATCGCTGATGACAATAGCGCGGTAGCGATCACACAGCAGCATGAAATCCATCGCCGCGAACGGCTGCTCACACAAGTCGGCATAGCGACACCAGAGCACCGTCTCGCTGGCCTGGACCACCATCAACGTGCGATGGCCGATCTGCACCGGCGCGCTCGACACTGCCTGGCCCTCGGTCAACTGCTGGAACACCGTGCTGATGACGCTCGGCGCCTCGGCGTTGCGCAACCAATAGCGTTGCTGCACAGCTCCCGGGTGCAGGCGATGGTCTTCATCGCCGTCCACCGCGACCACTTGCATATGGGTCTGTATCGCAGCAATGGCCGGGGTGAAGCGGTCACGGTTGAAGCCGTCGGCGTACAGCTGTTGCGGTGGTTGATTGGAGGTGCAGACCAGCACCACCCCTTCATCGAACATCACCTGGAACAAACGCCCGAGGATCAACGCATCGCCGATGTCATTGACGAACAACTCGTCAAAACACAGGACCCGCACCTCGGCGCTCAACTCACGGGCCAAGGCGCGCAGCGGGTCGCAGGTCCCGGTGAGTTGAAAGGAACGCTGATGCACCCAGCCCATGAAATGGTGAAAGTGCTGGCGCCGCGCAGGGACGCGCAGGGTTTGATAGAACTGATCCATCAACCAAGTCTTGCCCCGCCCAACGGGTCCCCACAGGTACACCCCGGTGATCGGACTGTGGCCCTGGTGCAAGGCATCGAAGCATTGCTGCAACGCCAACACCGCACGCTCTTGCGCGGCGTCCGGGACAAAACCCTGGTCGGTGAGTGCATGCTGGTAAGCGCTGAGGGGCGAATCGAAGGTCATGGCGGCCTTGGGTCAACACACAAAGACCCGGAGTATTGCATGTTCTGGTGGGCGGTCGCGAAGGCGCAAAGCCCGGCGCTAGCGATGTTGAATGGGCTGGCCGGTTCGCGGGCAAGCCTTAATGCCAGTCAGTTAAGCGAAACCCGCGTGGGAGCGAACCTGCTCGCGATAGCAGTAGGTCAGTCAACGGAGATGTTGGCTGTGTTGCCGTCTTCGCGAGCAGGCTCGCTCCCACAGGTTTGGCGCCTTAACTGACTGGCATTAGGGCAAGCCTCGCTCCTACGGGCTCAACCCAGATTCCTGCTCGCGATGGCGGTGACGAGCGGCATGGCTAAGACAGTTGCTCCCACGGGCGTTGTACTCAATCCACCTTATGCCGTGCCGCATACAGGCACAGCATCTCCATGGCCAGCGTTGCCGCTGCCAGGGAGGTGATCTCGGCGTGATCGTAGGCCGGGGCGACCTCCACCACGTCCATGCCCACCAGGTTGATCCCGCGCAAACCACTCAGGATCTCCAGCGCCTGGGCGGTGCTCAGGCCACCGCACACCGGCGTGCCGGTGCCGGGGGCGAAGGCCGGGTCCAGGCAGTCGATGTCGAAGGTCAGGTACACCGGGTGGTCGCCGACCCGGGCGCGAATCGCCTCGATGATCTGCGCGCAGCCGCGCCGGTGCACCTGGCGCGCATCCAGCACCTCGAAGCCCTGGTGATCGTCATTGGTGGTGCGCAAGCCGATCTGCACCGAACGCGAGGGGTCGACCAGCCCTTCCCTGGCCGCGTGCCAGAACATCGTGCCGTGGTCGATGCGCGCGCCCTCTTCGTCCGGCCAGGTGTCGCTGTGGGCGTCGAAGTGGATCAGCGACAACGGACCATGCTGGCGGGCGTGAGCCTTGAGCAGCGGGTAGCTGATGAAATGATCACCGCCCAGGGTCAGCATCGCGCAACCGGCGCTGAGGATTTTCTCGGCGTGGGCCTCAATCTCGTCGGGGACCGACTGCGGGAAACCGGGGTCAAAGGCGCAATCGCCGTAGTCAATCACCGCCAGGTGATCGAACGGATCGAAGGTCCACGGCCAGTGGCGTTCCCAGGCGATCGCGCACGACGCCTCACGAATCCCACGCGGCCCAAAACGGGCGCCGGGGCGGTTGCTGGTGGCGGTGTCGAACGGCACGCCGCTGACCACCACGTCAACACCACGCAGGTCGCGGCTGTAACGACGACGCATGAAACTGGTGATACCGGCGTAGGTGCTTTCGGCGTTGGTGCCATACAGGCTGTCACGGGTAATGGCCTGGTCGTTCGTTGGTGCGTTGTCCATCAGGCACTCCTTATGGTTATTGGCGGCTACGGAAAGTGGTCCACATGCGGGTGCGTTGGCGCATGTCCTTGAGGCCCATGCTGCGGTCGGCGTACAGGCGGGCCCGCACGTCAGCAGGTGGATAGATGTCTGGGTCGTTGCGAATGGCTTCATCCACCAGGGGCGTGGCCGCCTGGTTGGCCGAGGCAAAGAACAGGCTGTTGGTCAGGGCCGCGACCGACTCGGGACGCAGCATGAACTCGATGAACGCCCGGGCCGCTTCGGGGTGCGGCGAATCTTTGGGGATGACCAGGTTGTCCTGCCACACGAGGGTACCTTCGACCGGTATCCGGTAGGCCACCGTAAACGGCTTATTCGCCTTGCGCGCCTGATCGGCGGCCATGTTCACGTCACCGTTGTAGGTCAGCGCCAGGCAAATATTGCCGTTGGCCAGGTCGTCGATCTGTCGGCCACTGGCTACGTACAGCACCGAGGGTTGCAACTGATGCAGCAAGGCCTCGGCGGCCGCCAGGTCGTGCTTGTCGGTGCTGAACGGGTCTTTGCCCAGGTAATGCAGGGCCAGGCCGATGACTTCCTGAGGCGAGTCGATCAGTGAGATGCCACAATCCTTGAGCTGGCTGGCGTACTCGGGCTTGAACAGCAAATCCAGGCTGTTGAGCGGCACGCCCGGCAGGCGTTTTTTCACCGCCTCGACGTTGATGCCCAGGCCCAGCGTGCCCCAGGTGTACGGCACGGCATAACGGTTGCCGGGGTCGACGGCGGCAAGCTTGTGCAGCAAGTCCGGGTCGAGGTTGGCATAGCCCTTGAGTTGGGCTGGCGGGTTCTCCCGAAGCGCCCCGGCAGCCAAGGCACGGGCCAGCACACTGGAGGATGGCACCACCACGTCATACCCACTGCCGCCGGTGAGCAACTTGGTCTCCAGCACCTCGGGCGCGTCGAAGGTGTCGTAGCGCACATGGATCCCGGTTTCCTGTTCGAAGCGTTGCAGTGCCTCGGGCGCCACGTAGTCGGACCAGTTGTACAGATTCAATTGTTGATCGGCGGCCTGGACCGAAAAGCTCAGCGCCAACACCAAGCCGGGAATCGCACATTTGAAAGCCATCATCATGACAGGCACCTGAGCCATTGAAGTGCTGGCAGCATGCGGGGCAAGATACATCGGATAAATACCAAGTTAATCACCCTGACTTTATGCCGGAGTAATGTTTGATGCTCGGTCAATTGCACGATCTGGATCTGCACCTGCTGCGCCTTTTCGTCAGCGTCGTCGAGTTCGGCGGCTTCAGCGCGGCCCAAGGTGAGCTGGGCCTGAGCCAGTCGAGCATCAGCCAGCACATGGCCAAGCTGGAGACCCGCCTCGGCTATCGCCTGTGCAGCCGCGGCAAAGGTGGGTTCAAGCTCACCCCCAAGGGGGAGCAACTGCTGCTGGCCACTCGTGCGCTGTTTCAATCCATCGAAGCCTTTCGGCACCAATCCAACGGCGTCGCCGGGCGTTTGATCGGCGATATTCGCGTGGGGCTCTCCGAAGCCCTGGATTGCGGTGTGGTGCAGCAGGTGGCCGAGGCTATCCGGCGTTTTCGCGAGCGCGATGAGTCGGTGCGCATCGAGCTGATCAGTGCCATGCCCGGCGAGATGGAGCGCTTGCTGTTGCAACAGCGCCTTGACCTGGCCATTGGTTATTTCTCCCAAGTGCAAAGCGCCTTCGATTACCGTCCATTGTTCAGCGAGCCCCAGCATTTGTACTGCGGCGCCGGACACCCGCTGTTTGTTGATCCCAGGCCTGACCTCGAGACCCTGCGCAATGCCGATGTGGTGGATCACCCCTATCGCTTCTTTCGCAATGACGAACCGCTGCACGGCAAACAGAGCTCAGCGCGCTCGGAACAGGTCGAGGGCACCCTGGCCTTTATCCTGTCGGGCAAACACCTGGGCTACCTGCCCGAGCACTTCGCCCGTCCGTGGGAAGACAACGGCCTGCTAAGGGGCATCGGTCAACCGCAGTTGAGCTTTGAAGTGGCCTTCCATCTGGCCCGGCATCGGGCGCAGGTCCCGGGAGATGCGCAGGTAGCGTTCGAAGAGGATTTGCTGGCGGCGTTCGGGATGTAGTGGAGGTGTTGGGCTCGGGCTTTGTGGCCACACCGAGCAATTTTGGGCGAGCCTACTCGCGATGGCGCTGTGTCAGTCGACAGTGATGTTGAATGGGCTGGCCTCTTCGCCGGCAAGCCGATCTCGCTCCCACGGAGGTTTTCCGGGCCTAGGTGGCATCGAGGGGTGGACCCGGAGCGGGTTGACCAGGGCGATGTTGTCCCCTCACGCGCGCCAATGAGAAATATTACCTTTAATATCTGGAAATACTTTCCCTGCATTGGGTGATGCCGCTTTAGGCCGCAGGGCCTTTCTGGCATCCTGCGCCTCCCTTTTCTGACCTGGCCTTTTTGGCGCCCTGCCCGTGACCTCATCTGACCACTCGAAAACTGCCCCCCGCTCGGACCTGATCTACGGCCTGTACGACCGTCCGCACCTCACCGCTACGGTGTTCGCCGCCCTGCAACATGTGCTGGCAAGCTTCGTCGGGATCATCACGCCGACCCTGATCATGGGCAGCGCCCTGGGCCTGCAAAGCGAGATTCCCTACCTGATCAGCATGGCGCTGTTCGTCTCCGGCCTGGGGACCTTTGTCCAGGCTCGACGCTTCGGCCCGATCGGCTCGGGGCTGTTGTGCCTACAGGGCACCAGCTTTTCGTTCATCAGCGTGATCCTCAGTGCCGGGTTCATGGTCAAGGCCCGGGGTGGCGGCACCGATGAAATCCTCTCGACGATCTTCGGCGTGTGCTTCTTCGCCGCCTTTATCGAAGTGGTGCTGAGCCAGTTCATCGGCAAGCTGCGGATGCTGATTACCCCGGTGGTCACCGGCACCATCATTACCTTGATGGGCTTGTCGCTGATCAAGGTGGCGATGACCGACATCGCCGGCGGCTACGGCGCGGTGGACCTGGGTGGCGCACATCACTTGGCCCTGGCGGCGTTGGTGCTGGGGACCATCGTGGTGCTGAACCGGGTCGACGTGCCATTCCTGCGCCTGGGGGCCATCGTCATTGGCCTGACCCTGGGCTACGTGGTCGCGTGGTTGATGGGCGATGTGGATTTTGCCAGCATGCCGGACGTGCCACTGGTGAGCGTGCCGGTGCCGTTCAAGTACGGGTTTAACTTCGACTGGGTGGCGTTCATTCCGGTGGCGGTGATTTTCCTGGTCTCGCCCCTTGAGGCCGCCGGCGACCTGACGGCCAACTCGATGATTTCCCAGCAACCGGTCAAGGGCCCCGTGTACATCCGCCGGATCAAGTCGGGGTTGCTGGCCGACGGCCTGAACTCGGCCATGGCGGCGGTGTTCAACAGCATGCCGATGGTGACCTTCGCCCAGAACAACGGGGTGATCCAGCTCACCGGCGTGGCCAGCCGCTACGTGGCGTTCTTCATCGCCGGCCTGTTGGTGCTGCTGGGGTTGTTCCCGATGATTGGCGCGGTGCTGCAACTGATGCCCAAGCCAGTGCTCGGCGGCGCGGAGCTGGTGATGTTCGGCACGGTGGCGGTGGCCGGGATCAAGATCCTCGCCGAAGCCGGCCTGCACCGGCGCAACATGCTGATCGTGGCGATCTCCCTGGGCATGGGCCTGGGGGTGGCGGCGGTGCCGGAAGTGCTGCGTGAGTTGCCCAAGGCGCTGCACAACATCTTCGAGTCACCGATCACCGTGGGCGCGTTGTGCGCTATCTTGCTCAATGTCTTCCTGCCCGAAGAGTTCCTGGAGCTGGAAGAGGATGATTTCGACCCGGAGGCCTCGATCCTCAAGGTCATGGAAAACCCGGACATGCCGCCTCACGGCAACGTGACCACACCGGTGAACCGCTAAGCCGGCGAATGGGTCGAGCTACTGGCGGTTCGACCCTTATTTTTCGAGAGCCCGCTCATGCGCCGACTGATCACCCTAAGCCTTGCCCTGTTGCTGCTCACCCTGGGCGGCTGCGCCCTGTTCCCCAATCGCGACCCGCTGAACATCAATGTGGTGGGCATCGAACCCCTGCCCAGCCAAGGCCTGGAGGTGCGCTTCGCGGTGAAGATCCGCCTGCAGAACCCCAATGAAACCACCCTCGCCTACACCGGCGTGTCACTGAACCTTGAAGTCAACGGCCGGCCGCTGGCCACCGGGGTCAGCGACCAGTCGGGCAGCATCGGCCGCTTCTCCGAGACGATCATCAGCGTGCCCGTGAGCATCTCGGCGTTCTCGGTGATGCGCCAGACCCTGGGCCTGAGCCAGAACCAGTCCCTGGACAACCTGCCCTACGTGCTGCACGGCAAACTGGCCGGAGGCCTGTTCGGCACCATGCGCTTCAAGGACAGCGGCCAATTGAGCCTGGCGGGAGCGAATGCGAGTAGTTGGTAACCCGATAACAGTAAGGGCAAGACCCTTGTGGGAGCGAGCCTGCTCGCGAAAAGGGTGTGTCAGCCGCCGGTTATGGCGCCAGACATGCCGCCTTCGCGGGCAAGCCGGGCCCGCTCCCACAGGCTTTGGGTGGACCTATGTATTACTTGGCAGCCATCAACCGATTGACTTCACTGCGCACCATGTTGGCGTACTCAGGCGGCGACAGCGTGTCCAGCTCAGCGCGTACCCACTCGGCCCACTTGCCTTTGCGCTTGGCGCGCTCACCGAACAAACGTGCCGCCTCACCCTTGGACTTGCCCAGATTGCTCTGCCAGAGGTCGAACAGACGGGACTTTTCGTCCTCAAGCGCCGCGCGCTCGGCATGGGGTCTATCGGCTAGGTTGAAGCTCATGGACATTTCCTGCAGTGTAAATAGCCGACATCTTACACTGTAGGCCTAATCCTACAGAGGCAGATTTGCCTCGAGCCCGGAGCAATGAACAAAAAAGCTGCAACTTTTGCCCCACGCCTACACTCCATTGTTCACTGTTCGTAACCACCAAAAGGAATCACCCGATGGCCCGGAAGAACACCCCGCACAACAACGATGATCAGATCAAGGACCAAGCCTTCAGCGAGTTGCAAAGCTTGATCGAGGAATCGGAAAAGCTCCTCAAGAGCAGCGCGGCCCTGGTGGGTGAAGAAGCCGAGACCTTGCGCGGGCAAATCGCGCAGAAGCTGCAACAGGCACGCGATGCGGTCAGCAGCGTGCGCGAGCGGACACAGCCGGCGGTCGAGGCCACCGAAACCTACATCGGCGGTCATCCTTGGCAGACCGTGGCCATTTCGGCCGGGTTTGGCCTGGTGGTGGGGTTGTTGCTGGGACGTCGCTGAGGGGCTGCGATCCAGGCTGCGGCTCACACGTGCCGCAGCCTGGATCGGTACAATCCGCACAACCCGCCGTTAAGCTGGCGACGTCATGTTCAACTGCGCCGACAGCTCAACGCTGGGGCCTTCGGTCAGCCCCATCATCAATCGTTCAAGGGTGACAATCTTCACACTGCCTGACACATCGATAAACAGTGTGAGCATTTGCCTTGCCAGCGTACTGGCGGATTGCGCGTTACGCAGGATAAGGCTGCGCCCATCATTCGGATCGGTCAGCATCACGTGCCCTCCCGCCAGGATGATTCGCCATTGATCCATGGTCTCCAGTGGCAATAGCAACTGACATTTCTTCGGCTCCAGCCGTAGGAAGTCAACAATCAGGCAGTCCAGCCGCAACCACGCCTCCAACGACACCAGGAACAGCATCTGCCTATCGGCATAGCCCAACACCAGTGTGGTGACGCCATCGGGTATCAACCCTTGCAGGTCCTCAATGCTGTCCCGGCTGTCCAGGCTCAGCACCTGCGCCTCGCGCCGCGCCGTGCCGGCATAGCCCCAGACGTCATGCTCCGGCATCCACCAGACACCGTTGCGGTTGCTGAACAGCTGATGATTGAGCGGTTCATGCAGTAGGGGTGTCTCACCATCGCGGGCACCCAAGTACACGGGCCAACGCCCTTGGCTTGCTACCGTCGAGCTGAGCAGGCGGGCGGCGCGCACGTCATACCAGGTGAAGAGGTCATCGATCCGACCGGCGCTCAACACGTCGCGATGCTCATGACTGGCCACCAATGCCCTGAGCTTTTCCTCGCGTTCCTTGCTGCTGCCCAGGGCATGCAGGTAATCGCCCTCAACCCCGACAACACGCGGCGGGACGTCATCTCGCAGTTCGACCCACACACGCTCACGGCTCAAGCCGCGCAAGCCGGGATCGTCCTGCAGCACCTGGGTGAACGACCACGAAGGGGCCACTTCGCGCCAGGCTGGGACGCTGTCCTGGCGAAGCAATTGTCTGCCATTGGCAAACGCGGCCGGGAAGTCCTCGATGGCCATAAAGGGTTGGCGATAGACCCGGCCAGTGACCGCGTCCCATAGCCAGGCGGCTGTTTTGTCCGGCGTCTGCGTCAATAGGCGCACGGCATGATCCGTTCCGGTGTCGGCGATCAATAACCGACCGTCCAGGCACCAGACACTCAGGTGTGCGTTGCCCGGCACATTTTTCAGCCCGTAGACCTCAAAGCCATCGGCTGCGAACTCGCGGGCCACCACAAGCACCCACTTCCACCATTGAAAGCCCCTGTCATCGGTGTATTCGGCCTGGGCCAACCAGTCCTGGTTCAAACCGATCAAGCGTGCGTCATCGTGCGTGTCCAATTGAAACAGCATGCCACTCTGAGTCAGCGCAATGTGGCGTGGCGCTTGGAAAAAGACCTCTGTCACCTCTTCAGGCAGCATGTTCACCGCAGGTTCGTCCTGCGCGTTGACCCGTTGCCGATATAGGCTGCGCCGGGCTTGATCGTAGAACAGGAAGGTATCGCCATCAGCCTCATGGGTATTGAGCAGAACCAGGTTGCGGCTGCCTGATTTTTCCCCGTCCGCTGGTAGGTGCGGGCGAACGATCAGCCCATCGTCACGACGCAACCAGAGGCTGCTGGGGACGCTGGCGTCCGTCTCAAAATAGTTGATCTGGGTCAGGGCATTGCCCTGGTAGTCGACAACACTCACCGCGTCGAAAGGCGCCAGTTTCTGGTCGCGGACCATCAGCTCGTAATCCCAGAAAAAGTTTGCCAGGGAAACCACATGCTTGCGCTGCAACATAGAGACCTGGCGTTCCGTCAGCTTGCCGGTGACCGCGAGCAACGAAAGCTCATTGGCACCAAGCAGGTACGTCATCTTCATGTGGCTGCCGTCGCGCAGTTCGACTTTCTGAACAATGCGTATCAACCCTTCGCCAAGTGCCTGGAACGTCGAAATCCTTGAACCCGAGACGGGATCCATCAAGCGGTAGATCCGATTGACCTGCCCGGTAATGGCATTGGCGCGCCAGATCAGTACCTCGTCGGGGACGTAGTAAAACGCGTCCTGGCCCACCTTTGCGCCCAGGCATGCAGACGCCTCAAACGCCGGTGCCAGGCCGTGTACATACAGCAAGCGGTCTTCGATGCGATCGTAATGGGCCGTGGTGTAGATCGGCTGGAGCGGATCGCCATAGGGGACAAGCACGTTGTGAACGCGGGTGTAGCGCCCGGCCAGACGATGGTGACGAGCCAGGTCGCGGGCCACTTCAAGTGCACCCGCCACCTGCTTGCCGGAGTCGACCTCGATCTCAGTGATCAACAACGCGCCCTGCCCCCAGTCCACTTGATAGGACTGCTGCGCCAGTTGCAGGTGGACAGTCGTCTGATCAGGGACCTGCACCTGCGTCGTGCCCAACTGCAGCCGGTCACCCTCAACCCTGACCTGTACTTCATTCAGCCAGGTAGCACTCAGCGCCCAAGACATCGAAGGCATGCCAGAGCGTGAGCTGAGCGTCATCACCTTCACCCCTTCGGCCAACGTCACCGTGCATTGCCCGCCAACGCCTTGAATGTCATAGGAGAGGTAACCGTGTATCTCCCTGGGCAACGTCGGTACGTGGAGAAAACGGTTGCTGTCCTCCAGCACGACCGTAATCGTCGTCGGCTCATAATTGCTCACCAGTTCATTGAGCACGTACTCGGTGGGAAACCGATAAAAACTGAACCAGAACTGGCGTATCCCGTCACTGTTGTACTCAAGTTTGAGCGCCGTTTCGAAATGCTCGTGGCGGGTGGTCGCGAACGGCAGTGCCTTGTAGCCAAAGCCAAGGCAGCAGCGCGGCGCACACGGCAGCACCACCGACTCGAACGGGGTGGCCTCGGTGATGGCCCTGATCGCTGGATACTGGAGCGACTGGCGGATGTTGAGCGCTTTCGAGCGATCCGGATTGCCGTGCGGCGGATGCAGCGCACTGGTGAAGGCGCCATAGATTTCCTGGCTCGCGAGTTCAATCCTGCGATTGTTCAGGTCAAGCAGCGTAATCACGGCATAGGGGTTGGCGCTGAAGGCATCATCAACGCTCGAGTAGCCGCCGGTACGGTAGGCTTTGGCCAGGTGATTGAGGTAGTCGCCAACCTGTCGGGCCTGTTCCAGGATCCCGCTGAATCCTTGGACCAGCGCGCCGATGCCAATGGCCAGCCCCCCCAGGATGACACTGGCACCGCCCAGGAAGGCAGCCGCCGTGCCAGCCCCTAAATAAGTGGCCCCAAGCCCTCCCACCCCGAGCAACACGCTGGCCGAGTCAAATGCCAGTTGCGTGGCGAACTGCGCGCGCTGCGTGTCATTTTCGGCATGAGCCAACAGGTAGATATCAAACCCTACCGCCGCCAGTTGCAGTACGCCACCGGCGACTTCATTGGCCACATGCCCCAGGGCGTTGAATACCACTGCCTCGGTCGTTCTGGCGACCAGCAGGCTGTCGGTAAACACGTGGCGTGCCAGATTCACCACCTGCACGACATCCACCGCAACACCGTGCGTCAGTTGCGCATACGCCAAGTAGCCATGCAGGCGAACGGCGGAGGTCAAGGCCGTCGAGCCGTTGTCTTGATCGGCCAGTTCCCGATCCTTCAGGGCAAACAGCAGCGCCTGGATGGCAAAGCCGGCATTGAGGGTATGCACCGCGTCGGCATGGGTCGGGTCCTCGGGACGTGGCGCCTTGACCGCCAGCGCCTTGTAGGCCTCGCTCAGATGGGCGTTGATCTTTTGCAGGCGTTCATCCTCGGCCACGACCGTGCGGGTCTGCTCAGGATCCCGGGCATTGATCAACGTGATCTCAGTTTGCCCCCCCGCCCCTTTTTTCATTGACTCGAACATCGGCACAAAGTCCCGGCTGAGTTGATGCTGGGTCTGCAGTCGGTGGGTGGCGCTTTCAATCTGGTGTGCCCACGCTTGAGCATCCAGCAGCGCCAACCCATTACCCAACCGGGCGTTTTCCGACAACGAGCGCACACTCAATGCCGCGTGATGTTGCCAGACATCACCCGTGCGCTGTCCCACGATCGGTTCGTTGCGCAGCAAGTGCCCGACGTTCGATTGCGACGCCAACTCGATCTCGGCAATCCGCGCGCCATTGAGTTCCAGCAGGTTGAAGGTCGCTTCCCCGCCCCCCTTGACCCCGTAGATCCGGGCGATGCTTTCAGTTGCCAGGAAGCGCTCGACCCCTTGGTGCAACGCCTCCAGCGCCGCGAAGCGATACAGGCCGAAGTTGGGATCGTAAAAGTAATACGCGCTCTGACCAGACCTGACGACTTTGGCCATCAACAACGAATGATTGTCCGTATTGAGCATCAAGGTCGTGGACGTGGTTTTACGCTCAAGGGTTTGCGCCACGGATCCCAGGTTCGTCTGGCCGTGCTTTACCCCCAGATCGGCCATAGGAATGCTGCGCAACGCTTCGAGTGTCGACAGCAAGGCGCGGGTTTCGATGTCCCGTGGGGAGAGGCTGGCATTGGCCAGCTTGCCGATCAGTGCGCGTTCGCCGCTTTCACCCTGTTCAAGCGCAGCGGCCATCACCAACACCAGCGGGTAACAGCGTCGTCCTGGTGTACCGGCGTCGCGTACCAGCAAGTCTTGTGGCAACTGCTTGGCAATCGTCGCCCCCGCCTCGAACAGTTGCTTTTGCACCGGGCCGCCTCGTTGCAGGATCGAAGCGCGATACTCCTCTTTGGCTACGGTTTCGATGTGCGCGATGTGTTCGCGCCACTGGCGCACGCTCAACGGGTCGGCAAAGGCCTGTGCTTTCAACACCCGAGCACTGTGCGCACCCGGCGCAGCATCGGCAGGTGTGTGGCGCACGCCACCGAGCTGTCGCGGGTCGCGCCCACCACGCAAGAGGGTTTCAATGGCTTCGTATCGAGCGGCCAGGCCTCGATCCTCGGTGTCGCGGGCCAGCGCGTGAGTACGCTCCCAGGTCTGGGCGAACCCTTGCTCGTCAAGCGTTTGCGCATCGAACAGCCCCCCAAGCACCACGCGGTGCAACGGACTCAACTGGTCGACAGGCAGCTTGCCGGCAGCAATGCGAGTCAATGCCTCATTCAAGTTGCCGAGCGTCTCGCCCCCCACCGATGGCGGCAGGTCACTGGCTGATTGGGCGAGGATTTGCCGACGCTGCTCGAAGCTCAGGGACACACGCTGGTGAAAGGTGACGTCACCACTGAGGCGGTCGTTCATCGCACGCCTGAAGGGCTCTCCCAAATCATCGAGCAAGTCTTGCAGTACCGAGGTCAGCAACACCGGTTTGCCCTCGATAACGGGCCAACCCTTGTTGAAGGTCAGGGTTTGTTCCTTTAACAACTCCGACAGGTTGCCGGCGTAACGGGACTTGAGCTTGCCTAAAGTCCACTTCTCCTGCTCCTTGGCCAGCCACTCCTCGGGATTGCCATTGACCGTCCAGCCGGAAATTTTCTCCTCTTCGGTGGCAACGTTGTACCCCTCCTTCAATTTCAGACGGGCACGCACGGTTTTGCCGGGATCGGGCAGTAAGTGCGCTTCGATGTAGTGCTGAATGCCCACATCGGCAGCGCCAGGCCCCGTGAGGTCGATGGTGCCACGGGCGCCGATACGGATGCCGTCCCGGTAATAGTCGGCAATTCCCTGGGCCAGGGAAACCAATCGGTCCTGATGAGAGGTTGTCAGACGCCCCTGTGCCAGGGCATCGCGCATGACATCCTGAATCACACCATTCACTCGCGGCTCATCGCCCCAAGAGACGCCCGCCGCGAGCAGGCGCCGCTCCACCTCATACAGGCAGTCATAATTGATCCGAATCATCTGCATGATGGACTCGGTCATGCCGCTCCCCGGATGGGCCAGCATATGAGCATTCATCTCGCTCGCGGTCTGGGTACCCGATGACGTCCCCAAGCGGATCGCATCTGGCGCAGCCACGTTATCCTGCGGGGCGACAAATATTTCCTTGAGGCCAGGTTTACGTCGCGCGAAGGCCAGCAGGGTTTCTTTGTGTTCAGCGGGGATTTTTTCGGTTCGGTCCGGATAGCGCTGCGGGTCCCGGCCAGGCATCAAGGCATCGTTATGATTGAGCAACACCTGCAACACGCCGATCCGGGCAGTTTCATTGAAACCTCGAATATCGACACCTCCCAGGGTGTCCGCCAACGCGGGCAAATAATCCATGTCGGTGTAACGCCCGCCCTCCAACGCTTCGACCTGCAGGCGCACGACATCGCTGGCTGCTGCGAAATTGCCGCGCAGGGCAACTTCGCGCTGATAGACATCGCTCAGGAAGTGTTCGCGGAACTCATGCTGGACATCGCGCAAGCGCAGGTCGGGGCCGGTCATGGCTCGGTGCGTGTCCAGGCACCGCTGGCGGAACGCCTCAAGTGCCACACGATCCTTGCCATAGGCGCGGACCATCAAGTCGATACGCGCCGCGTCAGCCTGGCCAACCCACTTGGCCTGATCCAGGTACTCCGACATTTGCTGTTTCAACACCCGCGCGCGGTCTTCAATCATCCGTGACAATTGTTTGGGGTCGGTCACCTGATCACCGCCCGACTCCATGGCATGGGCCCGGGCACTGTCGAGAATGACCCGGTTCATCTCGAATGCCAGCACGGCATCACTGTCGTACCACAGATTGAATGTATAGCCGTGGGGCGCCAGCACTTCGCGCCAGATGTTCATGTAATCGCGCTGTATCTGGCCCACCTCACTGCCGCCAACCCAAACAAAGTTCATGATCTTGGGCACTAGGGCTGGCGCCGCCGACAACATAGTCAGCGTATCGAACAGTCGCCCCGCATACTGTTTAACCCCCTTGTGTAACTGATGGATGAAGCTCGACGCCGGCACGCGTTTTTGTCGAAGCAAGAACGCAAATGTTTCCTGGAATAACGTTACCGCCCCTAACTTGTCTATTGCCGTATCACCCTGACCTGCCGCGTGATAATAACGATCAAGTGCCGCGTATTCCGGGGTATTTGAAAACTCATTTAACGCGTCTTTAACCTGCGCAAACTCTGCCGACGAGAGAAAATCCCTGCGCTTTTCGGCGCCATACTTAGTGTCATTCATTATTGACTCATCCTTGAATAAATATCGGCTGCGGCCCTACCCCGACACTCCTTGATCTACGGCTACCGCATACGTCACACGCGATAAAAGCGTGGTGCAATAGCTCGCACATTTCGGGCTTGCCCAGCCACTAACGAAATACATTAAGTTCGCCAGCCCAGTGTTTGGCGCAAGGAAAAGTAATGCGCAGCGATAAAACATTCAAACCCGGACAGGTTCAAATAGTTTCCACAGAAACAACCCATAACACTCCAGTAAATAACAGCGCAGCTTCACTGTTGGGCTGTTTATTTAAAACATTAAGCAGGAAACGCTCCCGCCGGACTCCATATGTTCGAGTGGCACAGGCATCCGTTAACTATCTACCGCCCTGGCGCCGGATCTTCGCGTTAGCGTTGCGGTCTCTTCACGCAGCGCCCAGGCGTTGCTTCAACCTCAGGCAAGCACCATGACCGACTCCCCTGCTGCGCTATTTTTCCCCGAAGCCCTGCAAGACATAAAACGACTCAGCCCCCGACTGCGCGCGATGTCGTTCACCGTTGAAGATCTCGCCTGGTTGCGCAACGTCGAGTTGGCCACGCACACCCAGCGCCGCGCACAACACTCGCCGATGACCGTGGACCGCATTGTGCTGAAGATCGCCACCGCAGACCCGGTGCCACTGGTGGGCAGTTTCATGATGTACCCGGCGCCCGGCGGCGATCACGCCGTGCTGTATACCCCGTACGGCGGCCTGCTCAAGTTCGACAACCTGGACACCCTCTGGTTGGCGCTGGAGCGAACGCTCAAGGACGAAAAGGCCCGTCACGATCTGCTGCGTTTACTGCCCATTGCCCAGCGCCACACCATGGCAGTGGGCACCCCGTTTGCCGTGGCTGGCGAGTTGATCGAGGCGGGGGTTTTCGAGCAACAGGCCCAGGATCTGGCCCAGAGCCAACGTGACAACGTCGCGCAGATCCAGGCTCAACTCGATGAGTTACCCAGCCTGACCGCGATGCTCAATCAGTTGCTCGACACCCTGCTAGGCGCCTACTTCCCGGGCGTGGATCAGCGCCGCACCGTGGCCAATTACTATGCTTCAGCCAACCCATCGGACGCCAGCCAACGCCGCTGGATCAGCTCCAAACCGCTGGCCGAAGCCTTGTTGGATGTCTACCTGCACCAGGGCTGGCCATCCCATCAGGCGGTGGATTTTTTCCATCCCTCACTGCCCGCCGGCGCTGACAGCCAAGCGCAGAACCGCCATTGGCACAGTGTCGTCAGCACCCTCGCCGCCGGCTTGCCGTCGTTTCTGGGTAGCCTGTTACGCCGCTATTGGGCCGAAGACGTGGCGACCACCGGCACTCGCCGGGACCTCATCGCCCAAGCCATGGGTGACAAGGCGCACATCGACCTGCTGCAAAAGCGTCAGGGCGGCATCATCAGCGCCCAGCAAAGCCGGGAGTTGGCCGTACAGTTCCAGCGCAGCGACGCCCCGCTCACGTCGACCCCAGATGAGTTGCGCGTGGAAAAGGTCCGCCTGTGGGAGCACCGCGAACGCTTCGTCGAACCCGCCTGCACCTTGATGCTGAGCAACAGCACCAGCGCCTACCTGTACAACCAGGCCATCGGCCTGCAGGTGCTGCACGATTACGCGGACCTCAAGCAGACCTTGCGCAGCATGAGCACTGCCGCCGGGCATGAAGACCGGTTGTTCAACCAACTGGCACTGCAGGAGCGCAATCTATTCCTGGGCTTCAACAACGCCCAGGTCCAGGGTGAGTTGCTGTTCGGGTCGGTGTTCAAACAACTGGCTGACGACATCATTGCCAAGCAATACAGCAACATCGCCTATGCCCTGGACACCTATCGCAGTAGCGAAGGGACGATCGACCTGCATGCCTTGTTCGATCAGGCGCTGGATGTGCGGGGCATGCTCGACTGCGACCTGCCAGCCGCAAGCACCACCCCGCGCTGGAGCACCCGGCCACTGGTTGCCGGGGAGTACCGTCCTTCCATCCTGGTGGCTGACCAGGTCAAGCAACAGCTGGTGATTCTGCAGCGGGTGCAGTCGGCCATCGCCGCAAAAACCGCTGCCCAGCCGACAGATGACCTGACGCAGCAACGGCGGTTTCTGGAGGGGCTCAAGGCCGATCTCGGCCACGCCATGGCGCTCGGCATTCGCACGGAAGCCAACCTGCGCACACTCACCCGGGGGCCTGACAACGACGAACAGTCGATCATCGACACTGTGCTCAACCCGGACAAGCCCACCCGCCAACAGCGGTTGGCGCTGCACGGGTTTCGTCCCGATGCCTTTTCGTTGAGCATCGAATGCTCGGGGGAGTCGCCCCCACGCCCCCTGGCCAACTGTTATTTGCTGACGGAACGCGGCGGGCTGGACGAAGCCCATTCGGGCCGGGCGATCCTGTGGACGCCAGGGCGCGGGTTAGAGGTGTTCGACAGCCTGCACGCCTTCAAGACCGAGATGGGCCGCAGGCTGTCAGACAGCGCGCAACGCCTGTTACTCCTGGAAAACCTCTCCCAGCCCCACTGCCACGCCCACCAGGCCTACACCCTGGGGCCGTTGCGCCTGATTGAAGGTGGCCTGCCGGAGCATTGCCAACAAACGGCCATTGACCAGTACCTGGCCGACCGCCAACACCAGCGTACCCAGACCTTGCCCGCGGCGTCTGAGGTGTCCGGCCATCTGCAGTCGCCCCTCAACCTGCAGCGCGCCACATTGATGGCGCAAGGAATCATTCGCAAGCACACCCTGCCTACCTGGCTCGGCGCGGCACCTGATGACGAGGTGCAGCACCATGTCGAGCAACTGGAGCAGTTGCGCCACAGCGTCTGGCGCAATGAAGACTATCTGCATGGCCTCCAACCGTTTGCCGATTATGTCCGCGAGCGCCTGCGTGCACTGATGGCGGAACGGTTTCCGCACATGGGCCTCGATCCCGACCGGATACAGGTCATCCCGGACCTGAAGCTGGCCGGCCCGGCACAGACCTTGACCGACTTCGCCCTGGCACCGGCCCATGTCTGGCAAAACATTGGGTTCACGCTGGCCTCTGCCATCAGCCAGAGACTCCCGGTCGACTTCAATGCCCAGGAGGTCAAAAAGCTGTTGCTGCAACTGGACATCAAGACCGCTTACCGCCAGTTGATCCAGGCCACATTGGCCGACGGTGCAACAGGCCTGGCGCAACGGCTGGTGTATTTCGTCAAGCAACTGCCCTGGCAACTGCTGCTGCACGCCCACGAACTCAAGCTGTCGGGCAAACTCTCACAAGCCAGTTTCGCGCTGATCCAGCAGGTGCTGCACATGCCCGACGCGCTGGCCCGCAAGACCGTCGCCGGGGCCAACGCCATCGTCCGGCCCCTGGCGTTGATCGCCACCGAAGGGGCAGGCGTGGCCAAGACGCTGGGAATGTACCTGATTGGCGCAGCCGGCGGGCACGGTCCGCTGGTGCTATACGCGCCTTACGACAAGCACCTGGGGCTCCTCGAAGTGGAAAACGAAGCGAGCCTGATTGATGCATTTCACTTCCCGGGGCCGGTCCAGGAACTGCTGATCCGACGGCTGCTCGATCCCTACAAAGCCCTGTATCGCAACCTGCTGGAGGGCAATTCCAGCAGCGACATTCGCCTGGCGAACCAGGCCATCGATGGCAACTTTCTGTTGACCCTGTTCAATGACAACCGAGAGCTGTTGATCCACATGCTCGGCAGTCAAACCGAGCGCAGCGCGCAGGCCGACTGGAGCGCGCTCAGTGCGTTGTTCACCCAAGGTATCAAGTACACCAGCGAGTTTCTCCCCGGAAGACTGGCGATACCGCGCCTGCTATGGAACAGCTACACCGCGTTCGAGGCCTCGGCCCAGGCCCTTCAGGACCACCAATGGAAGGCCGCGCTCGGCAACTTCATCAATGGCGTCGCCCGGATGTTGGCGATCGGTAAGCAACTGCGCGAACCCGCCAGCCTTACCCCGCTACCGGTCACTGGCGAGGGTGCCGCGCTCAAGCCCGCGGCGGTTGTCGACGACCTCGGCACGATCGATCCAACCTCGGGGCAACGTAGCCTGTTGCAGCCGTTTGAAGCCATTGATGTCGAGCTCAAGAACCTGGGCCCCAAACGTGCCGATGGCACCTACCTGGACGCAAAGACCTGGCGCACCTACGTCCCGGTCCAGGGCAAGGTCTACCGTGTCGATCAATCCGGGGCGGCCCCCCGTCTGGTGATTGATCAACACGCAGGCCCCTATGTGCAGAACAACGCGGCCCAATGGGTGCTGGACCTCGGCGCGCAAACGGTGCACTTCGGCAAGGCCATGTCGCGTATGCAGAACCGCTACCAGGCGCACACCGTCGCGCATCGGTTCATCAACGTCGAAGCCCGGGGGATGGAGCAGATCCGCGTCCTGTTCCCGGAAAGAGCCCGGCTGATTATCCAGGCGCTGGACCTGGCGCGGTTCTATGCCTTCAACAGCCTGCACAATCTGGCACAGTTGAAAACCGGCACCGTGGGCACTCGCCTGGATGGGTTTCTCAAGGAGCTGTTCGATGTCGCGGTTATCGACACCGCCACCCTGCAAAAGATCGGTAACGCCATCATCCCCCTGTGCAAGGCACTGGTAGACCCCACGCTGGACCAACTGGACCACCGCCGCTTTGTCGTCGGCTCGAACCGGTTTCCCGATGAAGGCTTGATCGCGTTTGTGCTGGACGAGGATCAACAGCAAAAAGTGCACTTCACCGAGCGCTTCTTCGAACAGGGCCTGGAGCACTACACCCAAGCGCTGACAGCGCCCTTCGATGTCCTCGGCCACGCCCAGGCGTCGACCCTGATCCATGAGTTCGCTCACCTGGTCTGCGGGGCCATCGACATTGCCGGGGTGGAGGCCAGGCGACCGTTCAGTGATCTGATCTCCACGGTTTCCCCGCACAACCGCGAGTTGAAAGAGGCCCAGCAGAAGTTCCAGCGCGAGGCACTGTCCATGCGCACGCCGCGCGACGAACTGTTTGCCTATTGGCACAGTGAACGTGAGCAATGGGAGAGTTTTGACGAGTTGGCGATGACCCGCCCCCTGAGCGACAAGATCAAGCGCATCACCGGCACCGACAGCATGATCGGCGCTCGCCGGGTGTTTCGCGACCGGGCGTCGGCTGACCGAAGGATCGAGGTCATCCTGCACAACGCCGACTCTATCGCGCGGCTGATCTGCGAGATGGGGCGCCAACTCGACTCACCTGCGCAGGACGATTGAAGCACTGGACACGCAGGCGCCGTGCACAGGCGTAATGCTTCTCGACCTGTAAACCACCTGTGGCGAGCACGTTCGCTCGCCACAGGTGTTCTGCTTCGGCGGGACGCCCTTGAGTGAACAGCATTACGTGCACAGGCGTGTCTTTTCGCACCTGGAGTAACTATCTACCGCCCCTGCCGTTACCCGCGCCCTTAGCGTTGAGCCCTCTCCGGCACGACGCCCAGGGTCACTCCATCCGCAGGTAACCACAATGCCCGACGCCCCCCTTCCACTGTTTTTTCCTGAAGCCCTGCAAGACATCAAGGTACTGAGCCCCAGGCTGCGGGCCATGTCGTTCAGCCTCATGGACCTTGCCTGGCTACGCAACGTTGAACTGGCCAGCCACCTGCTGCGCTCGTCGCAAGTCCATCCGATGGTGGTCGAAAGCCTTGCGCTGACCATCGCCGACGGCCCCCCCGAGCCGTTGACGGGCAGTTTCATCCTGCACCCAACGCCGGTAGATCAAGGCGCCGTGTTGTATACGCCCTACGGTGGCCTGCTCAAATTCGATGACCTGCCGACGCTGATACAGGCAGTGAGCGCGACCCTGCAAGATACAACCGCACGCGTGGACCTGTTGAGTTTCCTGCCCATTGACCGACGCACCGCCCTGGATAACCGCACCTCGTTCACCCTGACCCGACACCTCATCGACGGCCAGGTCTTCGTACACCAACTCGAAGCGCTGCAGCAGAGCCATCGGCGCAATGTCACGCTGATGCGCGATCAATTGGATCGGTTGCCCACCCTGACGACGATGTTGAATCAGTTGTTCAACAGTGCGCTCAGCCAGCACTTTCCCGGGCTGGATCAACGCTACACGCGCGTCAGCTACTGGCCTGAACCCCCATCGACTGACCCATCCTCCCCCTCCCCCTCCGCCACCCGTCACCCCGTGGATCCAGAGCCGCTGGCTGATGCACTCCTGCGCAGTTACCTGCATCCAACGTGGCCGATCACGTTGGTTCGCCAGTACGCCCATCCACAACAGGTCAGCGCCACACACGACCCGGTACACCAGCAACAGTGGGAAAACGCACTCACCTTCATTTCAGCCCATTTACCCTCGATGCTCATCTATTTGCTTCAAGCGTATTGGGCCGCAGACGCCAGCCAGGGTCTTTCGCGCCGGCGACTGTTTGCCCAAGCCATGAGTGACAAGGCTCGAATGGACCTGTTGCTCAAACGTCAGGACGCGATCATCACGCCCACGCACAGTCAGGCATTGACCGCCCTGCTCGACCTCGACAAGCGCCCGAGTGCGCTGCAGGCGCAAAAAATTCGCCTGTGGGAACACCCCGAACACTTCGTGGAGCTGGCTGGCAGCCTGATGCTGATCAGTGATTGCACGGCGTATATGTACACCCAGCACAGCGGTCTACAGGTCCTGAGAAACGATGAGGATGTAAAACGCACCCTGAGTGCCATGGCGACAGCCAACGGACACGAAGATGAGCTGTACAGCCTGCTGACACTCCGGGAGCGCGATATTTTCCTGGGGTTCGACCAACCCGACGTGTCGGGCGAACCGATCGTCGGCCCGGTCTTCCAAGAGCTGGTCGATGCCATCATCGCCAAGCACAAAGACAACATTGTCTACGCGCTGCAGACGTGCCGAAACAGTGACGCGGTCTTTGATCTCCAGGGCGTATTCGATCAGGCACTGGATGTCCGCAGCCTGTTTGACAACCACTTGCTCCAGGCCCCGGCCAGCACGCGATGGCACACCGGACCGGCCAGTCCAGGCGCCGATCGCCCTTCGATCGTGCGGGTGGTGGAAGCCGCGCTGTCGATCAAGAAGTTTCATAGCGTTCAGGCGCCCCTGGACCTGAAAATCGCCGCCAGTGCGTCGATCAGCGACGAACAACAACGAGCGCTCCTGGAGTCCATCAAGCCCGAGCTGGCCCATGCCATGTCCGTCGGCATCCGGGGGGAAGCGATTCTGCGCCTGCTCACCCACACACTGCAGGCCGATGAGAAAGCCATCATCGACAGCGCACTGAACCCAGACAAGCCCACCCGCCTGCAAAGAAGTAAGGTGAACGGGTTCCGACCCGATGTCTGGTCGTTGACCCTTGTATGCCCGCAGGAGCCAGACCTGATACCGCTGGCCAACTGCTTTTTGCTGACGGCGCGTGGTGGACTCGACGTGGCCACCTCAGGTCGGGTCATCCTGTGGACGCCAGGCAACGGGCTGGAGTCCTTCAGCTCCGTCGACAGTGCCAAAGCGCAATTGCATCGATACCTACAGGATCAGGTAAAGCGCTTTGTGCTCCTGGAAAACCTTCCTCGCTCACAGGTGCATTCACATTGCGCCTACACGCTGGGGGCCTTTCGACTGATCGAAAGAAACCTGCTCCAGGATCGCCAGCAATCCGCCATAGAGCAGTACCTGGACGAGCGAAAATACTGGCGCTCACGCAACGTACCCGACGCCAACCCTCTGACGGATCCCAGGCCGCTCAAATCTGCCCCCACCGCGCTCAATTTGATGCGGGCAACACAGATTGCCGAGGCCATTATCACTCAACAGTCGCTGCCGATCTGGCTGGCTACCGCTTCGCGTCACGACGTGCAGCGCCATGCAGAGTTGCTGGAGCAGTACCGGCTCAGTGTCAAAGACGGCAAAGACTATCTGCATGACATCCCTTCGCTCACTGACTACGTGCGCGAACAGCTGCAAACGCGCCTACAGCGGCGCTTTCCTGGCGTTGCCCTGGATCCGCAGCAGATCTACCTCACACCGCGCCTGGACGCAGGAGCCACGGCGCGCACATTGACTGATTTTGCGTTGAGCCCTGCCCCTGCCACCCAGGGCATCGAGTTCACCATTACCTCGGCACTCTCCCAGGCCTTGCCCTCGGGCCTCGATCTGCCCGCAATCAGGCAACTGATTCGCCAGTTGAACATCACCACCGCCTACCAACAGCGACTGACAGACAACCTCGCCAGCACCGCCACCTCGTTCGCTACCCGCCAACGGCGGTTCACCAAGCAACTGCCCTGGCAGGTGCTGCTGCATGCCCACGCGCTGATGCTCCAGGAAAAACTCTCGGCGCGTGGCCTGGCCTTGCTCCAACAGGTGCTGGACATGCCGGATGCCCGGGCGCGCAAGACCGTGCCGGGCGCCCACGCGATCGTGCGGCCGCTCGAATTGATCGCCACCCAAGGCGCCACCGGGGTCAAAACCCTGGGCCTGTACCTGATTGGCGAACACGCGAGCGGCCCGCAGATTCTGTATGCGCCTTACGACCAGGCACTGGGCATTGCCGAGTACGAGAGCGAGGCCCAGGTGATCCGTGCCATCAACCAGAGCGGCGCGTTGCAGGACCTGGTCATCCGACGACTGCCGGCCCCGCACCAGGCTGCTTACCGAAACCTGCTGAGCAGCACCGCCGAGGCCGGTATTCAACTGGGCACCAATGCCATCGAGGGCAATCTGTTGCACCAGTTGTTCATCGACAACAACGAACTGCTGTCACACCTGCTCGCCCGTCAGCCTGATGGCCCCACAGCCGATGATTGGGAGATGCTCAAGACCGTGTTCTCCACGGGCGTCAAGTTCGGCCTGCGATTTTTGCCGGGCAAGCTGGCAATTCCACTGATCCTTTGGCAAAGCTATACGTCCTTCAAGGCGTCCGCCGAAGCCCTGCAAGACCATCACTGGAAAACCGCGCTCTACAGCTTCATCAACGGCATGGCGCAATTGGCGATGGTGGGCAAGGTGATGCATGAACACAGCGCATCTCCCCCGCAGGACCACACCATCGACGTCACGGCCCCCGCCCGCACCCGGTTGCAGCCGTTCGAGGCCAGCGACGTGGTGTTGTCAGGAACCCAGGCCGCTGACGGTACGTTTCGCGATGACAAGACCGCGTTTCACTATGCCCCCGTAGAGGGCAAGGTGTACCGAATCGACAAGCGCCGGGTGGCACCGCGCATCGTCAATGAGCACCATCAAGGACCGTACGTGCAGAACACCGGCACTCGCTGGGCACTGGACCCCGACGTGCATACCGTTCACTTCGGCAAGGCCATGTCGACGTTACGCAACCGGCAACAGTCCCGGACCCAGGCCATGGTGCGCGAGTTCATTAACGTCGAAGCGCGGGGCATGGACGCCATTCGGCGACTGTATCCGGACCGTGCCAGGCAGATCGTGCAGGCCCTGGACCTGGCACGGTTCTATGCGTTCAACAGCTTGCACAATCTGGCCATGATGAAAGACAACGTTGTCGACTCACGCCTGGAACCGTTCTTCAAAGAGTTCTTTGATGTCGAGGAGGTCGATGAAACCCTCCTGAAAAAGATCAAGACGGTCATTGTCCCGGTGTGCCAGGCATTGGTGGACCCGACACTGGACCAACTGGACCACTCGCGCTTCGTTGTCGGCGCCGCTCAAGCCGCGGGTGAGGGCATCATCGCCTTTGTCGTCGGTGAAGACGCACAACAAACGGTGCACTTCACCCAATACTTCTTCGACCAACAACTGAGTCTGTACGACAACCTGCTAACCGAACCCTTTGATATCGCGACCCACGCGCAAGCCGCCACATTGATCCATGAATTTACCCATCTGTTTTCCGACACCTTTGACATTGCATCACTGGAGTCCAGAAGACCGTTCACCGACCTGATCTCGACCAACACCTCGCCCGACCGTGAACTCAAAGACCTGCAGCAAAGCTTCCAGCGCAAGGCGTTGTCATTACAGACACCGAGTGAGGAGTTGTTTACGTCCTGGAATCAAAAGAAGGGCATCTGGGAGGACTTTGATGAGTTATCGGGCACCCGAAAATTGCGTGCCGCGATCAAGTCTGCAACCGGCACCCGCAGCCTGGAGGCGGCTCGCCGGGCGTTTCTTGACCCGACCTCCCCCGTTCGCCGGATTGACACCATCCTGCGCAATGCCGACTCGGTCACGCGCCTGATCTGTGAGATGGGTCGCCGACTCGACTCGCGGGAGACCTCGGTCTGACACCCGTGTAAACGCCTGGCCAGGGGCCAATGCGGTTCGCTTAAGGGCGTCTCAACCTACAAACAGCCGGTGGCGAGCTCGCTCACGCTGGACGCTGCCCGGCCCGGCCCGGAAAAAACCACGAATCACCGCCCGCTGACATGGAATCGACAAATTTTCTACATTCTGGGCTTCATCATTGGCGCGGCTCATACGTCATCACCTATGAGAGTGCCCATGACCTTTGCTGATCAGGCCTTGAACAGGAGTGTTTGTATGTACAACTCGCAATTGCCAACGGACGGTAACCCTATGCCACTGGGTGCTTCGCTGACTCGGGATCCCCACGTGTTCGACAAAAAAACCGAGCACCACAGTAACGAACGTATCCGTCAGTTGCTCAAGCACTTCGGCCTGCGTACCAGTCTGATCCGCCTGAAAGTCATTGACGCGCTACTGACGGCCAGTGAAGCCGGGCACCCGCTGGGCGTGCGCGGCGTGCACACGCAGCTGCTGGAGCTGGACATTCCCTTGTCCTTTCTCAGCGTGCGCGAAGTGCTCAAGCGACTGTGCAGCGAAGGGGTGCTTGAGTTGAACCCGGACAAGAGCTACAGCCTGCATCCACAGGCCGCCGTCGTGTTCTACGCGCACCCGTGAAGCCTGTGCTGGCGTCGCTCAGGACTTGACCTTGCGACGCATCACGCCGTTGATCACGACCACCAGCACTGCCACGCCAATGGCCACGTACTGGAACAGCTGCTCGCTGATCATTCCGGCGTTCTGCAGGTACGACAGGCCTAACATGATCCCCAGGACCACCAGGGAGATCAGAATCGAATATTTCAAACGTTGCGACTGGGTCATTGAAGGTTCCTGAACCTGAAGAGATGTATCCGGTTTGTCTCGGCTCGCCCACCACATCTCTACGTTCGCTTGAGGATGAGCGGCAGCGAGCGGGAGCCCATGTTACAGCCCATAAAGGATTTTGGCTCCCCAGGTTCACGACGATCATCGCGCAGCCGGCGCCCCCATGGGGCCTGGCAAACCTGTAATCCTCGCCTCAGTTTCCTGACAACCTGGGCGATCAGCGCCGATACAGCGCCCTCCTCGCTGACGGGCACCGAGTTCGACCTGTGGATCGGCGAAGCACCGGCCAATTTCAACGCTACGCCACGTAATGCCATGACGATCAACGGTGGTCTCCCCGGCCCCTTGCTGCGCTGGCGCGAAGGCGACACCGTGACCATTCGCGTGCGCAATCGCCTGACGCAGGACGCCGACGACGGCAGCGCCCTGGCCTGGGACATGAGCGGCTGGATCGGCGGTGAGATCGGCCGGCTATGGCTGCGCGCCGAGGGTGAGCGCAGCAATGGCCACACCGAAAAAGTCCAAGTCCAGGCGCTGTGGGGCCATGCCATCGGCCCGTGGTGGGACGTGGTCAGCGGCGTGCGCCAGGATTTCAAGCCGGGCGCGCCGCACACCTGGACCGCGATTGGCCTGCAAGGCCTGGCTTTGTATGATTTTGAAACACAAGCAACCTTCTTCATCGGCGAAAACGGTCAAAATGCGCTCCGCGTGCAAGGCGAGTACGGCATCGTGCTGACCAACCCGTTGATCCTTCAGCCCAGCGTCGAGGCCAACTTCTACACCCGCACGACCCTGGACGCAGCATCGGTCCGGGGTTGGCCAACACCGAAGCCGGTATGCGCCTACGCGATTGAAGTGATCCCCCAGTTTGCCCCCTACACTGGCGTGACCTGGAGCAGCACGTACGGCAACACCGCCGATTACACTGGCCTCGAGGGCGAAAGGCGCAGCGAAGCGCGATTCGTCGCCGGCCTGCGGCTCTGGTTCTGAGCCGATGATCCACACCCATGAAACGAGATTGCCCATGCACACATCATTACGTCTGGCCGCCCTTGGCGCCCTGTTCATCAGCTCCCTGGCCCAGGCGGCCGAGTTGATTCCCATCGATGTCCACCGCGACGCCAACTGCGGTTGCTGCAAGGCCTGGATCTCCCACCTGGAAGACAACGGGTTCAAGGTCAACGACCACGTCGAGCCCAACATGAGCGAAGTCAAGCAACGCCTTGGTGTTGCCCCGCGCCTGGCCTCGTGCCACACCGGCGTGATCAACGGCAAGTTCGTCGAAGGCCACGTCCCGGCCGAGCAAGTGCTGGCCCTGGCCAAGCGCGACGACCTGCTGGGCATGGCCGTTCCTGGCATGCCGACCGGCTCGCCGGGCATGGAAATGGGCGGTGTGGTCGATGCCTACCAAGTCATCGGCCTGACCAAGAACGGCACCGATGAAGTGATCGCCGACTACCCGGGCAAGTAATGCTGCTGGGTTACCTCGGGCTGTTCCTCGCGGCATTCGGTGCCGCGACCCTGCTGCCGATGCAGTCCGAGGCAGTGCTGGTCGGCCTGATGCTCAACGGTCAGCACTGGCTGTGGCTGCTGCTGGTGGTCGCCACCGTGGGCAATGTGCTGGGATCGCTGGTGAACTGGTGGCTGGGACGCGGGATCGAGCGCTTCAAGGATCGCCGCTGGTTTCCGGTCAAACCGGCGCACCTGGCACGGGCCCGCGAGCACTACCAGCGCTACGGGCACTGGTCGCTGCTGCTCAGTTGGTTGCCGATCATCGGCGACCCGCTGACCCTGGTGGCCGGAGTAATGCGCGAACCGCTGGGGCGTTTCCTGTTGATCGTCACCCTGGCCAAGGGGGCCCGTTATGGAGTGTTGGCCCTGGCGACCCTGGGGTGGATGAGCTAAAAGTGCCCCCTTGGGAGGCTACTCGCGAAGAGGCTGGCCGATCCAACATCGATGCCGCCTGACCCACCGCCCTCGCCGGCAAGCCGGGCTCGCTCCCACAGGATCTGGGCCAGACACCGGCTTTGTATTCGCCGCAGATCCCTTGTAGGAGCGAGGCTTGCCCGCGAAGAAGCCGTCAGCCTCGCCACCCTGGTTGCCTGACACACCGCCATCACGACCAAGCCCGCTGCCACAGTTAGCTCGGTTGAACACCGGGTCTATGCACTCCAACTGGCCTTAGCCAGCCGCCTGTGGTTAATGTCGCCCTAATCGACACGTCCCAGCATCAGCCGATTTTCAATGGAGCCCCACCATGCCCCTCGCTCGTGCGTCCTGGCTATCCGGCCTGTTTCTCGCCTTCAGCGTTCCCACCCTGGCCCACGCCGACGGCCCGGCCTACGGTGCGCAACTGGAAGGCTTCGACTACCCCTACACCGTGCGCCACTTCAGCTTCCAGTCCCAGGGCCAGACGCTGCAAATGGGCTACATGGACATCGCCGCCGATCGCAAGCCCAATGGCCGCAGCGTGGTGCTGATGCATGGCAAGAACTTTTGCGGGGCGACCTGGGACAGTTCGATCAAGGCCCTCAGCGAAGCCGGTTACCGGGTCATCGTCCCCGACCAGATCGGCTTTTGCACCTCCAGCAAACCGGATCATTACCAGTACACCTTCCAGCAACTGGCCAGCAACACCCACACCCTGCTGACCAAGCTCGGCATTCAAAAAGCCACCCTGCTCGGCCACTCCACCGGCGGCATGCTCGCCACCCGCTACGCGCTGCAATACCCCGCCCAGGTCGAGCAACTGGCCCTGGTCAACCCCATTGGCCTGGAAGACTGGAAAGCCCTCGGCGTGCCCTATCGCACCGTAGATCAATGGTATGAGGGCGAACTCAAGGTCAACGCCGAAAGCATCCGCCACTACGAGCGCAGCACCTACTACGCCGGGCGCTGGAAACCCGAGTTCGACCGCTGGGTCGACATGCTCGCTGGCCTGAACAAGGGCCCGGGACAGGCACAAGTGGCGTGGAACTCGGCACTGATCTACGACATGATCTTCACCCAGCCGGTGCTCTATGAGTTCAAGGACTTGAAGATGCCTACCCTGCTGCTGATCGGCACCGATGACATCACGGCCATTGGCAAGGACATTGCCCCGCCGCAGGTCAAGGCCAGGCTCGGCCACTACTCGGTGCTGGGCAAGCAGGTGGCGCAACTGATCCCTCAATCGACCCTGGTCGAGTTCCCGGGCCTGGGCCACGCCCCCCAAATGGAGCGCCCGGAACAATTTCACCAGGCGTTGCTGGGCTGGCTGGCCACGCCCCCCACCCGTCGCTAACCTTGCTACCCGGGATCGAACCTGCGGTCACAGAAACACCTGAGCATGTTCCGTCCCCAACATAGCGTCGAAGCCCTGCGGCGCCTCGGCCTGCCCATGCACAGCCTGAAGTGGATTCGCGGCGGCTTCGACGACAACGCGCTGGCCTCTTATTACAGTCAGCACCGAGCAAGAAACTCTGCACCTATCGAATCCTCTTGAAGGCACAGGGCCTATGAACGTCGACCGCTCGTCGGTTCCCCCCCTAGAAAAAATCCTGAACCAACATCTATCTCACATAAAGATAAGGCATCTTGCTGATTTATCCCTACACAACTAAAAACCTATACATCCGCACTTCGAACAAAATTAACATAAGTAAAATAAGTAGATAGCTGCCAACACAAACAAGAAGAGATTCCACTCATACCTCCTCCGAACAATTAGCATCCAAACGTAAGACAGAGCCATCCGAATATCTTGCAGGACATTTCCCACTTTAGCGACATACACCTCCTACACCACCCATCATCAAAACCCAACCGCACTTGCAATAAAAACCCTCACAAACTAAACCTAGAACCATCACTAAACACCCGCGCCCGGCGATAGTTATCCCTACTACGGAGGCTCGCAAAATGAACGCAGCAGATTGCTGGCATTTAATTCAGAACATCATTCAACATTACCCGGCGTTAGGAGGCGATTCATGCACACCCATATGGTACAGAGAATAATTAAGCTATCGCTACTGTTCATCAAGGAGCAACTCAAAGAGCCCGCCGCACTCTTTTGGATGATCATTTCACCGGGAGCTGTCTACTACTTACTCACTTACTCTCGCGGCGGGCTTTCACCTACAACAAGTGACTACTTGGAAAATACCTCATGGTTCTACGCTTATATTTCTTCCAGCGTTGCCTTCTTTGGCTTTTCCTTCTACATCATTGGTAGGCGTGAAAGCGGCTTTATACGCTCATTCATCTACACACCTATCGCAAAAGCCATATTTCTCGCCGCCCAACTCTTATCATATTCATTAATATCCATAATTTACTGCACAGTCTTTTATCTGCTAACCCGCTTCTCTTTCGAGACCACCGACAATGGCAACTACTGGACGATCACCGGCCGATTCTATATCTGCTACTTACTGTTCTGCATACCAGGAGCACTACTGACATTAGCGCCCATGAATTTTCAGAACGCCAACACCGTATTCTCTATAAGCTCTTTCACAATGTTAGTACTCGGGCTGCTTAGCACTCGACAAACTCACCCAGCAATAGACTTTGCAAACACGCTCAACCCCTTATGGCTTGCCAAGCAAATAATGACTGGGGGCACTGCAGAACACTCAACTTTGATTTTTGGAACACTTGTCGTCTTTACGGGTACTTTCCTGGCAACGGCATTCTATTTGCGAATAAACCCTATCTGGAGTCGCTATTAATGAACGCATTAAGCATCGACTCCTTATATTTTGGCTATCCTGAAAAACGGCTATTCAGCAACGCCAGCCTGCAGATAAACTCAGGCTCAATCACTGGATTATTGGGCCCCAATGGCTCAGGAAAAACCACCTTATTCGATATAATTTGTGGACTCAGAGAAGTCCACAAAGGTTGTCTTCGCCATGAATTTTCAAGCCAACTCTATCTTTCGCAGACGATCATGACTCCAGCAGCACTGCGCATGTTCGATATATTCAGGATGATTACATTGCTGTGCTCGCCCTCCTCCGTCACCCAAGCACAGGCGATAGAAAAACTTAGAGTTTGGTGTCCTGAGATTGTTGGACGATACAAAGAAATCTGGAGAAAAAAATCCTCGGTATGCAGTTATGGTGAAAAACGTTGGTTTTTTACGCTTTCACTGCTGGCCGTTGAAGCCGATTTAGTGATATTGGATGAGCCCACAGCGGGAGTGGATCCTGAGTTTAGGTACTATATCTGGCGATGTCTGCAGGGCGCAGCAAAAGAGGGCATGGCTATTTTCGTGTCGTCGCACAACGTAGAAGAAGTATCGAATAACTGCGACAGTTTTTACATGATCACTCAGCAGCAATTCAAAGCCTTTAGATCAGGAGAAACATTTATGAAACAGTACGGTGCACGTACCTTAGATGAGGCATTCGTTCGCGCCGCCGCCGAAACAACGGATTCAGGCTGACGCAGAGCCGTTCAAACATACTGGACAGTTGCACCCCATCTGTACCGCGACAGCTTCACCTGGCTGTACGGGTCTACTCGCTGGGGGCTCATGATAAAAATGACGCTCCCACTCCCGGAGCGTTCCTTATGGACCTGGCCACCCTCTCGCTGTTCATCCCCGCGTGCTTCGCCCTGAACATGGCCCCAGGCCCCAATAACCTGTTGTCGGTCAGCAACACCACGCGCTATGGCTACCGGCGGGCCTGCACGGCCGGCATCGGGCGCTTGTTGGCGTTTGCCGGGATGATCGCCCTGGCCGCCGCCGGGTTGTCGGTGGTGCTGCGCACGTCGGAGTGGTTGTTCTACGTGATCAAGATCGTCGGCGCCGCGTACCTGCTGTACCTGGCCTGGCAACTGTGGCGCTCCAACCCGGAGGCCGAGCGGGCGGTGAGTGGTGGTTCAATCGGCGTGCTGGCCCTGGCGCGGCAGGAGTTCCTCGTAGCCGCCGGCAACCCGAAGGCGATCCTCCTGTTCACCGCGTTCCTGCCGCAGTTCGTCGACCCCGCCCGGCCGATTGGCGCGCAGTTCGCGTTGCTGGGGGCACTGTTCCTGTTGCTCGAATGCGTCGCCATCAGCGCCTACGCCTACATGGGGCTGCACATGCGCCGCTGGTTCGCCGAACCCCGGGGCAAGCGGATCTTCAACCGTTGCTGCGCCGGGCTGCTGTCGGCGGCGGCCTCGGTGTTGCTGATGGCCAAACGCGTCTGAGGGTGCATCGTTGATTGCCCTGAGGCAGATCACGGCCGCCACCTGGCGCCTGATATAGGCGCCTGCACCGTGTGGGCCGGGATGCTTCAAGTTGTCGCAGGGACGGCCTGGAGGCGCATCTGATCCGCTTTTTAATCCAATACCTGAGTCTGTTATGCAAACAGTTGGACGCGCATAGTTCACCGGCCTGATGGAGGCTGATGAGCGAAAGACCATGAGCGATAGAATCCCCGTCCGATTAGTAGAAACATTCGAGCCTTCGCGTCCAAAGATGAAGGCCAAATCCAGCGACAACCAGATCCACACCCGTAGTTTCACTGGCTTTTTCCGAACCCTGCGTGTCGCCGGCGCAGGCGTGCTGTTCCTTGCCTTCTTCGGCACCGTGTGGTTGAACTGGGGCGGCCGCCAGGCCGTGCTCTGGGACTTGGCCGAGAGTAAGTTCCACATCTTTGGCGCGACCTTCTGGCCCCAGGACTTCATCCTGCTCTCGGCGCTGCTGATCATCTGTGCCTTTGGCCTGTTCGCGATCACCGTGTTCGCTGGCCGTGTGTGGTGCGGCTACACCTGCCCGCAAAGCTCGTTCACCTGGCTGTTCATGTGGTGCGAGAAAGTCACCGAGGGCGAGCGTAACCAGCGGATCAAGCTGGCGGCTGCGCCCTGGAGCCTGAACAAGCTGTTGCGGCGCTCGGCCAAACACACGATGTGGCTGGCCATCAGCGTACTCACCGGCCTGACCTTTGTCGGCTACTTCACCCCTATCCGCCCGTTGGCCGAAGAGCTGCTGACCCTGCAGATGGCTGGCGTCAGCCTGTTCTGGGTGCTGTTCTTCACCGCCGCCACCTACATCAATGCCGGCTGGTTGCGCGAGGCGGTGTGCATGCACATGTGCCCGTATGCGCGGTTCCAGAGCGTGATGTTCGACAAAGACACCCTGACCATCTCCTACGACACTGCCCGTGGTGAGAACCGTGGTCCGCGCAAGCGCGACGTGAAACCGGCCGAAGCCGGCCTGGGTGATTGCATCGACTGCCACCTGTGCGTCCAGGTCTGCCCCACCGGTATCGACATCCGCGATGGCTTGCAGATGGAATGCATCGGCTGTGCGGCGTGTATCGATGCCTGTGATTCGATCATGGACAAAATGGGCTACGCGCCTGGCCTGATCAGCTACACCTCCGAGCATCAGTTGCAAGGTGGCAAGACCCATCTGCTGCGCCCACGCTTGATCGGCTATACCGCCGTGCTGCTGATCATGATCGGCGCGCTGGCGCTGGCGTTGATGGAACGGCCAATGGTGTCGCTGGACGTGAGCAAGGACCGTGGCCTGTTCCGCGAGAACAACCTGGGGCAGATCGAAAACATCTACAGCCTGAAGGTCATCAACAAGACCCAGCAGCGCCAGGACTATCGCCTGTCACTGGTGGACAGCGACGGCTTCCAGTTGCAGGGCAAGACCGAACTGAGCCTGACCCCGGGGGAGATTCTCGATGTACCGGTGTCGGTGGCGATGATCGCCGACAAGCCCCAGAGCAGCTCGCAGACGATCCGTTTCAAGATCACCGACAGCGATGAGCCGCAGATCAACAGCGTGGCGAAGAGCCGGTTTGTTGCGCCGATGAATCGCTGAACCTTTAAGATGTCGGGCAGGTTAAGACACGCACCATTGTGGGAGCGAGCCCGCTCGCGAAAGCGCTGAATCAGACACTATCCATACCCGCTTCGCGAGCAGGCTCGCTCCCACAGGTCTCACTGGTCACATTGGTTCCTCAGACTTCTCAACCCAGGTCCCCGATGAAACGCTACGAAAAATTCGCCGATGACATTGCCGAACTGATTCGCTCAGGCGTCCTGGGTCCCGGCCAGCGCGTGCCATCGGTGCGCTACGCCAGCCAGACCTACGGCGTCAGCCCGTCCACGGTGTTCCAGGCCTACTACCTGCTGGAGCGCCGTGGCCTGATCCGCGCCCGGCCGCGCTCCGGCTACTTCGTCAACACCCATGCACCGAGCCCGTTCTCGGAGCCGGTGATCAGCAGCCAGGTCAACGAGTCCACCGAAGTCGACGTCAGCGAACTGGTGTTCTCGGTGCTGGATTCGATCAAGGACCCCAACACCGTGCCCTTCGGCTCGGCGTTCCCCAGCCCCATGCTGTTCCCCCTGCAACGGCTGTCACGTTCGCTGGCCAGCGCCAGCCGCGAGATGGACCCGCGCGTGGTGGTCACCGACATGTCGCCGGGCAACCCGCAACTGCGCCGGCAAATCGCCCTGCGCTACATGGTCGGCGGCCTGATGCTGCCCATGGAGGAGCTGCTGATCACCAACGGCGCACTGGAAGCCTTGAACCTGTGCCTGCAAGCGGTCACCGAGCCCGGCGACCTGGTGGCCATCGAGGCACCGGCGTTCTACGCCAGCCTGCAAGTGCTGGAACGCCTCAAGCTCAAGGCCGTGGAAATCCCCGTGCACCCGCGCGATGGCATCGACCTGGGCGTGCTGGCGCAAACCCTGGAACGCCACCCGATCAAAGCCTGCTGGTGCATGACCAGCTTCCAGAACCCGATGGGCGCGACCATGCCCGAGGCCAAGAAGCAGGAGTTGGTGGAGCTGCTGCGAACGCACCAAGTGCCGTTAATCGAGGACGATGTCTACGCCGAGTTGTACTACGGCCAGCAAGCGCCGAAACCGGCCAAGGCGTTCGACACCGAGGGCCTGGTGATGCACTGCGGTTCGTTCGCCAAGAGCCTGGCCCCCGGCTACCGCATCGGCTGGGTCGCCGCCGGACGCTACGCACAGAAGATCGAACGATTGAAGCTGATGACCTCCCTGTGCGCCTCGATGCCCGCCCAGGCGGCGATTGCCGACTACTTGCAACACGGCGGCTACGACCGCCACCTGCGCAAGCTGCGCTACGCCCTGGAAGAACAGCAAAGCGCCATGCTCGCGGCCATCGCCCGCTACTTCCCGGCCCAGACCCGGGTCAGCCAGCCGGCCGGCGGTTACTTCCTGTGGTTGGAGTTGCCGGCGCAGATGGACTCGCTGAAGTTGTTCCAGATGGCCCTGGCCCAAGGCATCAGCATCGCCCCGGGGCCGATCTTTTCCCCGACCCAGCGCTTTCGCAACTGTATCCGCCTGAACTACGGCAGCCCGTGGACCGAGGACAGCGAGAAGGCGATGGAAACGTTGGGGCGGATTGTGCGCTCGTTCTAACGGGCGATAAGAACCCTGCCGACAGGCATCGGCAGGGTTACGGGATCAAGCGGGAGTACCTAGTGTCCTGTCTTGGAAATACGTTACCTTTTTGACGAGCATCTGTTGCTGCCAGGCAAGGCGCCGCGACGAGTCATAGCAGGGCTATGGCGAGGAGTGGCAACGCAGCATGGCGGCGACAGGTGCCGTCAAAAGGGAACAGCTTATTTCCGAGACAGGACACTAGCAGCATTCGTTGACGCCAACACCGGTCAATCACCGGTACTCCAGCGCACTCCTTTGGCCACGACCTCCAATGTCATGGGCTGCGGACGAGGATTCCACATCACATTTTCCGCCCCCAGAAATGAATCAGAGAAGTAGTGCTGCCGGTAATCTTGCGTGCGCCCAGCCTGGGTGTAGCGATACGTCGGGGCGTTGATTTCGTCGTGGTACGACCTTAAGAACGTGTAGGTAAACTTCAGATCTTTTTCTATCTCCGCAAACGCAATGGAACTCTTCGCGTCGACCGCTGGCAACGCCAACAGAAACTCACGAAGTCTACCGGGCCTTAAATCGTTCAGGGCATCCTCCAGCCCTGCATCATTGATTACCGCGTAAAACGTCCTCATAGCTCGGGAAGCCACTCCCAACTTTTGGTACAGTTCAAGTTGATCGAGGGTGGGGTCTTCTGGTGGTTCTACATGCGTGGGGAGGCTATTAAACCGAAAATCTTTCCGGACATTCCTTAACCATATAAGCCCCGACGCCACCGGTTCAATGAAAAAACGCGTTGGCATCGACTTCTCTTCCAATGCCACCAGGTGCCGAACGTCCTGTTTCCGCCCACGCACATCGCGCATGTTTTCCATGCTCAGAAAGTAGCCCCAGAACTTACCCGACCCCACACGCGCCGTATAACGATCATGTTCCGAGCGAAAGTGAATCATGAGCGGTTCTATATTCTCATCATCGGCAACGGTCAAAAATCCCCCCTCGTTGTCACGTTGACGAATGTACTCAGCCCGCTGCGAACGCGTCAGCCGGGGCCGCTTCAATCGGTGCTCCATCAACTCATAGTTGAGCACCAACGGTTTGCCGTCAATATACAGGTGGGCCGCTATCGACTTTTCTATATCTTCCTTATTCATAAAACATCCTTGTTATTTAGAACGCTATTCCATTCAAAAAATGTACCGACTCAAAGCCAACACAACTACTCGGAACCCTCTGGCTCGGCACTTTTTATCACCGTTCGTCTGCGCCGATGCACAACCAATTGATCGGCCACGTCTGTCATTGTCTCCAACAAATTGGGGTGTGATGTGGGCCCGTAATTTCTGTACAGATAATTCACTACGCAACTGTCCCAAAAAGCCACTTCATCATCATAAATATCCATATTCATTACGCTCCGCTATTTCAGTTAGTACCGTACTTACCGCCGGCGACAACAAGCGTAACGCACCCCTCTTTAAAGACTCAACAACCAGCCCCTATCAATACACCACTAAAAATTTCAAACACAAAAAAAGCCCGCAGCACACACTTAAACTATTAAGTACGCGGTGGGCGCAATACATCATTCATTGACAACGACTACTGATAAAACGTGTGAGTGCCAAACACACCCGCACACGAATACGCAGGTGCCGGTTTAGCGCCCGCCCCCCAAGTCAATAAAAGTCCCCGTGGCATAGGACGCTTTGTCCGACAGCAACCAGACGATCGCCTCGGCCACCTCTTCCGGACGCCCGCCTCGGGCCATGGGAATGCCCGATTCCAGCTTGCTGACCCGGTCCGGGTCGCCGCTCAGGGCGTGGAAATCGGTGTAGATGTAGCCGGGGCGCACCGCGTTGACGCGAATGCCCTCGCCGGCGACTTCCTTGGACAGGCCGATGGTGAACGCGTCCAGCGCGCCCTTGGAGGCGGCGTAATCCACGTACTCATTGGGCGAACCCAAGCGCGAAGCCACCGAGGAGACGTTGACGATACTGCCACCCTGCCCGCCATGCTTGGGCGACATGCGCAGCAGCGCGTGCTTGGCACAGAGGATCGGCGCCAGCACGTTGGTTTTCATGACCTTGAGGATGCGAAACTCGGACATCTCGTCCACCCGAGACTTCTGCCCGACGGTGCCGGCATTGTTGACCAGGGCGGTGACTCGTCCCAACTCGGTGTCGACACGGTGGAACAGGCTGATCACCTCGTCCTCGATACTGACGTCGGCCCGCACCGCGATGGCCTGGACGCCCAAGGCCCGGACTTGCTCCAGGACCTTGATCGCGGCCTGTTCGTCGGCGTGGTAGTTGATGCAAATCCGATAGCCTTGCCCGGCAGCGAGCAGCGCCGTGGCCGCACCAATGCCACGGCTGCCGCCCGTGATGACGATGACCTTGTCCATGCTGCTCTCCCCCTGGTCAGAGCTGAAACCTTGCGCGCAAGAATACTCGTCCATGCGGGGAATTGAACAGACATCCGTGACGAGTGAGCTTGCTCGCCACAGACCGGGCGGGGCTGACTGGCGCTGTGCTTAAACGACGGCCACTTGCTCCGCCCGAAGGATATCGACCATAAACCGCTCGGCCGGTAGCGGGTGCCCCAACAGGTAACCCTGCAACGCATCGCAGCCCAGTTGGGTCAGGAAGTCCTGCTGCATGCCGGTTTCCACCCCCTCGGCGACGATCCTCAGGCCCAAGGCCTGGCCCAGTGCGACGATGGCCGAGACGATGGCGGCGTCGTCGCTGTCATGTTCCAGGTCACGGACAAAGCCGCGGTCGATCTTCAGTTCGTTGGCGGGCAGGCGCTTGAGGTACATCAGGCTGGAATAGCCGGTGCCAAAGTCGTCGATGGACAGGTCGACGCCCATCGCCGACAGCTCTTGCAGCACCGTCATGCTCGCGTCGGCGTCACTCATGGCGGTGGTCTCGGTGATTTCCAGGGTCAGGCTGTTGGCCGGCAAGCCGTGGGTGGCCAGGGCCTTGGCGACGCTTTGGACCAGCCCCGCGTGACAGAACTGCAAGGCTGACAGGTTCACCGCAATGCGCCAGTCGGTGTAACCCTGAAGGTGCCAGACGCGCATCTGCCGGCACGCTTCGTTGAGCACCCAGTCACCAATCGGGATGATCAGGCCGGTCTTTTCCGCCAGCTCGATGAAGCTGTCCGGCAGCATCAGGCCCTGCGTCGGGTGCTCCCAGCGCAGCAAGGCTTCGGCACCCACCGGGTGGCCGTTGCCGGCGGAGAACTTGGGTTGGTAATA
The DNA here is from genome assembly GCF_900109995.1 of Pseudomonas sp. ok272. Classification (GTDB taxonomy): domain Bacteria; phylum Pseudomonadota; class Gammaproteobacteria; order Pseudomonadales; family Pseudomonadaceae; genus Aquipseudomonas. The sequence goes on from NZ_FOCB01000002.1 coordinate 101,819, forward strand.
CAGGCTGAACTGTTGCTGCTCCACCGCATTGCGCAGGTCCTGCAACAGTTGCAGTTGCCGGCGAGCGTCGTTGTTCATCGACGCATCGAAGAAGCGGTAGCCATTCTTGCCGGTGCCCTTGGCGTGGTACATCGCCGCATCGGCGTTCATCAGCAGCTCTTGCGGCGTCAGCCCGTTGCCGGGGTAGATCGCGATGCCCACGCTGGCGGAGATCTGCAGGTCGTGTTCACCGACCCGGAACGCGCGCGAGATCAGCCCCACCTGGCGTGCCGCCAGGCGCAAGGCATCGTCCGGTTCGGCGAGCTGCACCAGCAAGACGAATTCATCGCCGCCGATCCGCGCCAGGGTGTCCTGGCTGCGCAAATCTTCACGCAGGCGCAGGCCAACTTCGCGCAGCAACTGGTCACCCATGTGGTGGCCGAAGGCATCGTTGACCGGCTTGAAGCCGTCCAGGTCAATGAACATCAGGGCAAAACACCCGCCCTGCTCCTGCACCAAGTGCATGGCCTGATCGATACGGTCGGCCAGCAACACCCGGTTCGGCAACTCGGTGAGGGGGTCGTGCAGGGCCAACTGGGTCAGTTCACGGTTGGCCAGGGTCAGGGAATTGGCCAGCTCGGCGGTGCGCGCCTCCAGGCGCGCATCGAGGACCGAAGTCAGCAAGGCGATACTCAACACCGCCAGGGTCGTCACCAGCACCAGGTTGTCCAGGCCCTTGCCGCTCAACCCATCGATGGCTGCACCGCAGAAGCTGCCATCGGGGAAGCGTGCCGCCGCCATCCCGGTGTAATGCATGCCGACGATGGCAATGCCCATGACCACCGCCGCGCCCGCCCGCGCCAGGCGTACGTGCGGGGTGTTCTGGCGCAGGTGGAACGCGATCCACAACGCGGCGGCCGAGGCCCCGATGGCAATCATCAGGGAGGCGCCAAACAGCGTCGGGTCGTAGTCGATACCGGGGGTCATGCGCATGGCTGCCATGCCGGTGTAATGCATGGCACTGATCCCGGCGCCCATGATCAAGGCGCCGAACGCCAGTTGCCAGATCGGCAAACGCTCCTGGCTGACCAGCCACAAGGCAAAGCCGCACGACACGATGGCGATCACCAACGACAACACGGTGATGCCCATGTCGTAGCCCAGGTCGATGGGCAAGTCGAAGGCCAGCATGCCGATGAAGTGCATCGACCAGACCCCCACGCCCATGGCCAGCGCGCCGCCGCCGGTCCATAAATGAACCGCCCGCCCCTTGGCCGTGGCAATGCGCCCGGTCATGTCCAAGGCGGTGTAGGAAGCGAGGATGGCCACGCATAGAGAGATCAGAACGAGGGCGGGGGAATAGCTACCGATGAGCATGGGACTTCTCGCAGATACCCCGCGTTTCTTGCGTCCATGCTCACGAGGCTAAAGTCGGCGATTGTACTGATTCCGTTGGCGAACGCACCGAAAAAGTCATCAAAAGGCCAGCATTTTCGCGGAAAACATGTAACAAGGCTGAACATGCCCTTACAGGGTGTAAGGGTGTGTGCCGGTCTTTTCGCGGGCAAGCCTCGCTCCGACAGGGGCGGGTGCTGGCGCTAGGGTTGTTCAGCAGTCTGTAGCTGCCCATCCCAGCCACCGCCCAGCGCTGCAATCAACTGCACGCTGGCGATCAATTGGCTCTGTTGCAGGCTCAGCACGTTGCGCTCGTTGTTCAGGGCCGTGGCCTGCACCACCACCACATCGAGGTAGGCGATCAAGCCGGCCTTGTACTGGTTCAGGGTCAGACGCAGGGATTCACGGGCCGCGTCCAGGGCTTGTTGGCGCACAGCGGCTTCGTCCTGGTAGACCTTGAGCTGGACCATGTAGTTTTCCACCTCGCGAAAGCCGTCGAGCACGGTCTGGCGGTACTTGGCCACGGTCTGGTCGTACACCGCCTCGGTGCGGTCGACTTCCGCCGAGCGCTGGCCGCCGTCGAACAGCGGCAAGTCCAGCTTCGGCCCCACCGACCAGAAGCGGTTCGGCAGGCTGAACAGGTCTTTGGAGGTACTGCTGCTGTAGCCGCCGGACATGCTCAGGGACACGTCCGGGTAATAGGCGGCCGTGGCCACGCCGATCCGCGCGTTGGCGGCGATCACCGAGCGCTCGGCCGAGGCGATGTCCGGGCGTCGTTCCAGCAGTTGCGATGGCACGCTCAGCGGCACCTGGGGCAAGGCCGGAATGACCTGGGTCTCAGCCAGGCTGAACGCGGCCGGGGCCTGGCCCATCAGCACCGCAATCGCGTTCTCGAACTGCGCCCGCTGCCAGATCAGGTCGATCATGTCGGCCTGGGTGCTCTTGAGCTGGGTCTGTGCCTGGACCACCGCGTCCTTGCCGGACACCCCCGCGCGGTACTGGTTTTCAGTCATTTGCAGGGACTTCTGATAGGCATCCACGGTGGCCTGCAGCAAGCGCTTCTGCTGGTCGATCACTCGCAGCTGCAGGTAGTTCTGCACCAACTCCGATTGCTGGCTCAGGCGCATGGCCGCCAGGTCGGCGAAGCTGGCCTGGGCGCTGGCCTTGTCGGCCTCCAGGCCGCGGCGCAGCTTGCCCCAGATGTCGGCCTCCCAACTCACCCCCAACTGGGCGTTGTAGGTGTCGCGGATGCCGCTGCTGGAGCTGCTCAGGCTTGAACTGCTGCTGCCGGTGCCTTGGCTGGAACGGGTCTTGCCGGCGCTCAGGTCAATCGTGGGGAAAAACGCTCCGCGCGAGCTGGCCACCAGTGCCTGGGCCTGGCGGTACTGGGCCTCGGCCTGGGCCACGGTCTGGTTGGCGCGGTTGAGCTGTTCGATCAGGCCGTTGAGCTGCGCATCGCCATACAGCTCCCACCACGCGCCACGGCTCAGCGAATCACTGGGATTGGCCTGGCGCCAGCCTTCGGCCTGCTTGAACTGCGCCGGCTCGGCCACCGTCGGGCGTTGATAGTCCGGGCCGACGGCGCAGGCGCTGAGCATCGCAACGCACAGCGAGACACTCAGCAGCCGCGAGCCGCGGGCCGTCACCAGGCGCTGGCTCGGCGGATTGTCGAGGTTGAGTGGGCAACGGTCAGTCATAGCGAAGTTTCCAGGGCAGCATCGGTACGCACCCCACGCCAGCGGTTGACCCGATGGCGCAGACGGTCGAGATAGAGGTAAACCACCGGAGTGGTGAAAAGGGTCAGCACCTGACTGAAGATCAGCCCGCCAATGATGGTCAGGCCCAGTGGCTGGCGCATTTCCGCGCCTTCGGCACTGCTGAGCAGCAACGGCACGGCGCCGAGGATCGCCGCCAGGGTGGTCATCAGGATCGGCCGCAAGCGCAGCAGACAGGCGCTGCGGATCGACTCCAGCGGCGACATGCCTTGCTGGCGCTCCAGTTGCAGCGCCAGGTCGATCATCAGAATGGCGTTTTTCTTCACCACCCCGATCAACAGGAACAGCCCCAGCAGCGAAATCAGGCTGAACTCCTGACCCAGCACATAGATCGACAGCAGCGCACCGACCCCGGCCGACGGCAGCGTCGACAGAATGGTCAGCGGGTGCACGTAGCTTTCATACAGCACCCCCAGCACCAGATAGACCGCCAGCAACGAACCCAGGATCATCCACGGCTGGCTCTTCTGCGTCGCGGCAAAGGCGTCGGCGGTGCCGGCCATCTTGGCCACCACTTCCTCGGGCAAGCCGAGCTTGGCAATCGCCCGCTCGATGGCAGCCCCGCCCTGCTCCACCGTCACCCCTTCGGCCATGTCGAAGGAAATGCTCTCGGAGGCGAATTGCCCTTCGTGGCTGACACGATCGTTCTCCAGGCTGTTTTCGTAGTGGGCAATGGCCGACAACGGAATCCGCGCCCCGGCGGCGGTAATCACCTGCACCTGATTGAGGGTGATCGGGTCCTGGGCGTACTTGGGATTGACCTCCATCACCACTTGGTACTGGTTGAGGCTGTCGTAGATGGTGGAGATCTGCCGTTGGCTGTAGGCGTTGTTCAGCACCGAGGTGACCATGTCCATGTCCACCCCCAGGCGCTTGGCCTGGTCGCGGTCGACCACCAGGGTCACTTGCGCCGCACCGCGACCTTCGCGGGCGTCGATGGCGGTCAATTCCGGCAAGGCCTTGAGCGCGGTGACCACTTTCGGGTACCACTCGCGCAGGGACGCCAGGTCACCGCTCTGCAGGATGTAGCTGTACTGCGACGACTGCTGCTCGCGCCCGCCACCAAATTGCAGGTCCTGGTCGGCCATCAGCATCAACTGCGCACCGGGCACCTTGGGCATTTCCTTGCGGATGCGTTCGATGACCTTCTGCGCCGAGAGCTTGCGCTCCTTGATCGGCTTGAGGCGCACCAGCATGAAGGCGTTGTTGGTGCCGTTGCTGCCGCCAATGAAGCCGGCCACACTTTCCACGGCCGGATCCTTCAACACCGCGCGGCGGAAGGTTTCCATCTTCGGCTGCATCACACTGAACGACAGGCCATCGTCGCCCCGGATGAAGCCGATCAACTGGCCGGTGTCCTGTTGCGGCAGGAAGGTCTTGGGCACCACCACGTACAACGCGACGTTGACCCCAATGGTCAGGAACAGGCTGAACAGGGTCAGGCGCGGATGGCGCAGCACCCAGTCCAGGCTGGTCGCGTAGTGCTTGACCATCCACTCGTTGGCCTGGCGGCTACCACGCTGCAAGCGGTTCTCGGTCGGTGCCTGGGGCTTGAGCCAGCGGGCGCAGAGCATTGGGGTCAAGGTCAGCGAGACCACCAGGGAGACGACAATCGAGGCCGCCAGGGTGATGGAGAACTCCCGGAACAGGCTCTCGATGATCCCACCCATGAACAGGATCGACAGGAACACCGCCACCAGCGAGACGTTCATCGACAGCAAGGTGAACCCGACTTCCTGGGCCCCCAGGTACGCGGCCTTCATCGGCGCGACGCCCTCGTCGATGTGCCGGGAGATGTTCTCCAGCACGACGATGGCATCGTCCACCACCAACCCGGTGGCAAGGATCAGCGCCATCAGAGACAGGTTGTTGAGGGAGAACCCATACAGGTACATCACCGCAAACGTGCCCACCAGCGACACCGGCACCGCCAGGGTCGGGATCAGCGAGGCGCGAAAGTTGCCGAGGAACAGGAACACCACCAGGATCACCAGGGCCACGGCGATCAGCAGGGTCATCTCCGCCTCATGCAGCGTGGCCTTGATCACGGGCGAACGGTCCATCGCCAGGTTGAGCTTGACGCTGGCCGGCAGCACCGCTTGTAGCGCCGGCAGATGGGCCTTGATCTGGTTGACCGTCTCGATGATGTTGGCCCCGGCCTGGCGGTTGATCACCAGCAACACGGCCGCGTCGTCATTGAAGAAGCCGCTGTTGTAGCGGTCCTCGACGCCGTCGGTGACCTTGGCGACATCCTTGAGGCGCAGTGGCGAGCCGTTGTTGTAGTGAATGATCAGCGGTTCGTAGTCCTTGGCCTTCTCCAACTGGTCGTTGGCCTGGATCTGCCACAGCCGCTGGTCATCCTCCACCGAGCCCTTGGGCCGGCGCACGTTCGCGTTGGCAATCGCATTGCGCACGTCATCCAGGGCCACGCCGTACTGGTTGAGCAGTTGCGGCTCCAGCTCGATCCGCACCGCCGGCAGCGAGCTGCCGCCAATCTGCACTTCGCCCACGCCCGGCACCTGGGACAGGCTTTGCGACAGAATTGTTGAAGCCAGGTCGTAGAGCTGGCCCTTCTCCAGGACATCGGAGGTCAGCGACAGCACCATGATCGGCGCCTGGGACGGGTTGACCTTTTTGTAGGTGGGCATGCTGCGCATACCGCTGGGCAACAGGTTGCGCGAGGCGTTGATGGCGGCCTGCACTTCCCGTGCGGCGCCGTTGATGTCGCGGTCGAGGTCAAACTGCAGGATCACCCGGGTCGAACCCTGGCTCGACCGGCTGCTCATGGTGTTGACCCCGGCGATGGCGCCGAAGGAGCGCTCCAAGGGCGTCGCCACGGTGGAGGCCATGACCTCGGGGCTGGCCCCGGGCAAGCTGGCCTGCACCACGATCACCGGGAAGTCCATTTGTGGCAGCGGCGACACCGGCAGCAGGCCGAAACTCACCCCGCCCAGCAGCATGATCGCCAGGCTCAGCAGCATGGTCGCTACCGGGCGCTTGATGAAAGGTCCGGACAGGTTCATCGACGGCCGCTCTGGATGGGAGCGAGCCTGCTCGCGAAGAGGCCGTCACATTCAACACAGGCAGCGGCTGGCATGGCGCTTTCGCGAGCAGGCTCGCTCCCACAAGGGAGGTACCTCACACCGTTGCAGCAGCCGGTCATACCGACACCTCTTGCGTGTCGGCCTTGCGCCAGCGCCGACCGAGGCGGTCGAAGTACAGGTAGATCACCGGCGTGGTGAACAGTGTCAGCACCTGGCTGACCAGCAGCCCGCCGACCATCACCAGGCCCAGCGGCTGGCGCAACTCGGCGCCGGAGCCGGTGGCCAACATCAGCGGCACCGCGCCGAACAACGCCGCCAGGGTGGTCATCAGGATCGGCCGGAAACGCAGCAGCGCCGCTTGATAGATCGCCTGCGCCGGGTCCATGCCCTGGTTGCGTTCGGCGTCGAGGGCGAAGTCGATCATCATGATCGCGTTCTTCTTGACGATGCCGATCAGCAGGATGATGCCGATGATCGCAATCATTCCCAGGTCATTGCCGCTGAGGATCAACGCCAGCAAGGCGCCGACCGCCGCCGAGGGCAACGTGGAAAGAATGGTGATCGGGTGGATGTAGCTCTCGTAGAGCACGCCGAGCACGATGTACATGGTCACCACCGCCGCCAGGATCAGCAGCAAAGTGCTCGACAGCGAGGCTTCGAACGCCTGGGCAGCGCCCTGGAACTGGGTCTGCACGCCCACCGGCATGCCAATGTCCTTCTGCACCTGGTTGATCAGCTCGACCGCTTGCCCCAACGCCACGCCGGGGGCCAGGTTGAACGACATCATCACCGCCGGGAACTGGCCGATGTGGGCGATGGCCAGTTGCGCCTGGCGCTCCTCGATCCGGGCCAGGCTGGACAAGCGGACCTGGTTGCCGCTGGTGGTCTTGACGTGAATCTGCTCCAGCGCCTGCGGGCCGATCTTCTCGCCGTCCTTGGCTTGCAGCACCACGCGGTACTGGCTGGCCTGGGTGTAGATGGTGGAAATCTGCCGCTGGCCGAAGGCGTCGTACAACGCATCGGTGATGTTGGCCACCGTCACGCCGAGACGCGAGGCTGCATCGCGGTCGATCACCAGGTACACCTGCAAGCCTTTGTCCTGCAGGTCGCTGGCCACGTCGGTCAGTTGTGGCTGCTTGGCCAGGGCCTCGACCAGGCGCTCGCTCCACAGGCTCAGCAGTGCGGCATCCGGTGACGACATGCTGAACTGATACTGGGTCCGACTGACCCGGTCCTCGATGGTCAAGTCCTGCACCGGTTGCATGAACAGGCGAATGCCCACCAGCTTGTCCACTTGCGGTTGCAGGCGGCCGATCACTTCACTGGCGCTGTCATCCCGCTCGCTGTGGGGCTTGAGGTTGATCAGCAGGCGCCCGCTGTTGAGGGTGGCGTTGTCGCCGTCCACACCGATGTAGGACGACAGGCTCTGCACCGCCGGGTCTTGCAGGATGATCTTGGCCAGTTCCTGCTGGCGCTGGCTCATGGCGGCGAAGGAAATCGACTGCGGCGCCTCGGAAATCCCCTGGATGACCCCGGTGTCCTGCACCGGGAAAAAGCCCTTGGGCACCACCACATAGAGAAACACCGTCAGGCCCAGGGTGCCGATAGCTACCATCAGGGTCAGCGGCTGGTGCTTGAGCACCCACTGCAACTGACGCCCGTAGACCGCGATCAGCCAATCGATCCAGGCCCCGCTGAGGCGGTAGAAACGGCTCTGCTCCTCGGGTTTTGGCTCGCGCTTGAGCAACCGCGCGCACATCATCGGCGTCAGGGTCAGGGACACCACCAGCGAGATCAGGATCGCCACCGCCAGGGTGATGGCGAACTCGCGGAACAGGCGCCCCACCACGTCGGCCATGAACAACAGCGGGATCAACACCGCGATCAGCGACAGCGTCAGGGAAATCAGGGTGAAGCCGATCTGCTTGGCGCCCTTGAGCGCCGCCTGCATCGGGCTGTCGCCCTCCTCGATGTAGCGCGAGATGTTTTCCAGCATGACGATGGCATCGTCCACCACAAAGCCGGTGGCGATGGTCAAGGCCATCAGGGTCAGGTTGTTCACCGAGAAGCCGGCCAGGTACATCACGCCGAAGGTGCCGATCAACGACAACGGCACGGCAATCGACGGGATCAGGGTGGCGCTGGCCCGGCGCAGGAACAGGAACGTCACCATCACCACCAGGGCGATGGCGATCAGCAGTTCATGCTGCACGTCCTTGACCGAGGCGCGGATAGTCTGGGTGCGGTCAGTCAAGACGATGACATCGAGGCCGGCCGGCAGGTTGTCGGTGATACTCGGCAACAGGGCCTTGATCCGGTCGACCACCTCGATGACGTTGGCGCCGGGCTGGCGCTGGATGTTCAGCAGCACGGCCTGGTTTTCATTGGCCCAGGCGGCGAGGCGCTCGTTTTCCGCACCGTCCTCGATCTGTGCCACGTCTTTCAAGCGCAAGGGCGCGCCATTGTTGTAGGCCAGGATCAGTTCGGCGTAGTCCTTGGGCGAGGTCAACTGGTCGTTGGCATCGAGCATCGACACCCGGGTCGGGCCGTCGAAGTTGCCCTTGGGCTGGTTGACGTTGGACGCGCCGATCAGGGTGCGCACGTCCGACAGGTTCAGGCCGTTGGCCGCCAGGGCCTCGGGGTTGACCTTGATCCGCACCGCCTGGCGCTGGCCGCCGGCGATGCTGACCATGCCGACGCCGCTGATCTGGGCGATTTTCTGCGCCATGCGCGTGTCGACCAAGTCATTGAGCTTGGGCAGCAGCATGGTCTTGGAGGTGATGGCCAGGGTCAGCACCGGGGTGTCCGCCGGGTTGACCTTGTTGTACACCGGCGGTGCCGGCAGGTCCTTGGGCAGCAAGTTGGTCGCGGCGTTGATCGCCGCCTGCACCTGCTGCTCGGCGACGTCCATATTGATGTCGAGGTTGAAGCGCAGGGTCAGCACCGAGGCACCACCGGAACTGGTGGAGGCCATCTGGGTCAGGCCCGGCATTTGCCCGAACTGGCGCTCCAGCGGCGCGGTGACAGCGCTGGTCATCACGTCCGGGCTGGCGCCGGGATAGAGGGTCATGACCCGGATGGTCGGGTAGTCGACCTGGGGCAAGGCCGACACCGGCAGCAGCTTATACGCAATCAGCCCCGCCAGGACGATCGCCAGCATGCTCAACGTGGTGGCGACCGGGCGCAGGATAAACAGGCGCGAGATGTTCATGCGCCGACCTTATGCGCCTTGCCGTTGGCCTGTGGCGCGGTGGGACTCGCCTGGCCGAGCACGTCGGCCGCCGGGGTCACGGGCACTTCACTGCTGTCATGGACCACTTCGACTTCGCTGCCCTCTTTCAGGCGGTCGGTGCCTTCCAGGACCACCCGATCACCGGCCTTCAGGCCTTCCTTGATCACCGTGCGATCGCCGTCGCTGACGCCGATCTTCAACGGGCGGATGGCGACTTTCTTGTCGCCGTCCAGCGCGTAGACGAAGGTGCCGTTGGTGCCGAACTGAATGGCCGCCGAAGGTGCGAGCAACACGCCCTTGAGGGTGTCGGCCAGCAGGTGGACGTTGACGAACTGATTGGGAAACAGCGCCTGGTCACGGTTGTCGTAGCGCGCCTTGAGCTTCAGGGTGCCGGTGGTGGTGTCGATCTGGTTGTCCAGGCTTTGCAGCACGCCGGTGGCCTGCAACTGGGTGTCGCCCCGGTCCCAGGCCTCGACGGGCAACTTGGCGCCAGCGCGATAGCGGGCCAGCACCACGTCCAGGCTGTTCTCCGGCAGGGTGAACACCACGCTGATCGGCTGGGTCTGGGTGATGACCGCCAGGAACGTGGTGTCGTTGGCCGCCACCAGGTTACCGACGTCCAGTTGCCGCAGGCCGATGCGCCCGGTGATCGGGGCGCGGATCCTGGTGAACTCAAGGTTGAGCTTGGCGTCGTTGACCGCCGCCTGGTTGGTCTTGACCGTGCCCTGGTACTGGCCGACCAGGGACGCGGCGGTGTCCAGGGTCTGCTTGGCGATGCTGTCCTGGGCGAACAACTCACGGTAGCGTTGCAGGTCGACCTGGGCGTTCTGCAGTAGCGCCTGGTTCTGCAGCAACGCGCCTTCGGCCTGGAGCAAGGCGTTCTGGTACGGACGCGGGTCGATCTCGGCCAGCAAATCGCCAGCCTTGACCATCTGCCCTTCTTCGAACGCAATCTTCACCAGTTCGCCGCCCACCCGGCTGCGCACATTGATGGTGTTGAGCGCCGTCACGGTGCCCAGCGCCTTGTAGTACAGTGGGAAATCCCCCTGCACCACCGGCGCGACACGCACCGGCACCGCCCCCGTGGCCCCGCCAAACCCCGGGCGCATCGCACCGGAGCGACCGGTATGGCCGGCAGCCGCCTTGGTGGTCGCACCCTCCTGGTGACTCGCGGTGCCTGGCCAGAACTTCCAGCACAAGCCGGCAATGAGCAACAGGACCAGCAGGCCGAACAGCCAGCGACGAGGATTACGGGAAGCAGAGGATTGCATTGAGTGATCAACCATTGGGCGCGTGGGCAACTATGCACGGGAGGCTGAACGATAAGCACTTGTTGCGCGTAAGCAAAGCGCCTTTACCGGCTATTTACCTTCAACTGACGTTTACAAGATGTTTCTAAGCAACTGAAGCACAAACAAAAACGGCCTGGACAGAGCCAGGCCGTGAATAATTGCAAACGCGCTTACTTCAACACAGCCAACGCGGCGGCGTAGTTCGGCTCTTCGGCAATTTCCTTGACCAGTTCGCTGTGCAGCACGTTGTCGTTTTCATCCAGCACGACTACGGCGCGCGCGGTCAGGCCCTTGAGCGGACCGTCGGCAATGGCGACGCCGTAGTTTTCAATGAACTCGGCGCCACGCAGGGTGGACAGGTTCTGGACGTTTTCCAGGCCTTCGGCGCCGCAGAAACGCGCCTGGGCGAACGGCAGGTCAGCCGAGATGCACAGCACCACGGTGTTGGCCACGTCGTTGGCCTGGGCATTGAATGTGCGTACCGAGGTGGCGCAGGTTGGGGTGTCGACACTTGGGAAGATGTTCAACACTTTACGTTTGCCGGCAAAGCTCGCCAGGGTCACGTCAGCCAGATTGCCGGCGACCAGGGAAAAGGCTGGCGCCTTGGAACCGGCTTGGGGCAGTTGGCCGTTGACTTGGACTGGGTTGCCTTTGAGGGTGACTTGAGCCATGAGCGGAGTCCTTCTAAGTGGTGGGGTCTGGGTGATTCGCAAGGAGCCGAAGTTAACCACGAAAGGCGCCTGGACGCCTATCCGGGGTTTTGCCAAATTATTCCAAGACCGCGACCGCCCGAGCCCCATGAGGCGTGGATAGTTTCAATCCCATCCCGAATCGACAATATCGCCCAGACGCACAAACCCATTGACCGTTACCGTCACCCCCAACTTATTGCTCTGCCCCAAGACCACAATATAACTCGCCTGGTTGCCCGCTATATAACTGACAAATCCATCACCCGGGTTTTTGACACTCGCTGGATCCGTCTCTTTGAAGTTCAATACGTTCACCCCGGCCTTTGCCAACGCCACGCGCATATCAATAAGGTCTTTGGAGGTGGTGAACGTCGGGATAAAACTGCCATGGACATCATTGATGCCGTAGGTATTTCCGCCCCTGGCGTTGGGAACAATGGTCACGCCAGAGTCGGCGCCCAATGCCGCCGGAGATGGGAAGGCCCGGCCAGGTGCGACGGAAGAAGTGGTCGTCGCGGTGGTTAATTCGCTCATTGTAAGTGACACCTATTATGTAGATTTAAAGTGAGTAACGAACATTAATCACCCGCACACTTTACGGACAATTACTTTCGAAACAGCATCCTCTCACGCACCCCTTAACAATCACTATCTCGCAATATAAACAACCTATGTCACCTACATCTAACAACCAACACTTAACACCTATAGACACCTAAAGCCCCGCCCGACATAACAGCAACATCACACCCGTAACCGCTGCCTGTTTCGACGTAACTTTTAAAGATTCGCCGCACACCCCCACGCGGCCGGCGTACAACCCTGGCCTGCTGCTCGCTCAAGGGCATCCCACCGTCGAAGAACACCTGTGGCGAGCGAGCGTGCTCGCCACGGACGTTGGCCGGCACCTATAACGGGCATGAATGACCCTCTTGCAGCGCACACAAGGCGACGCGGCCTGGCGCTCGTTTCATATGGGTTTGCCGCACAAACCGGTGAGTTCATTGCTGTTCGGTGTTCACACGATTTAGGTGAACACGCACACAAAACGAAATAAAAAACCCCGCGAACTGGCTACTACGGTGTTTAATGCTAACTTCATCAGATACGTCTTACAGTACGCTAGAACAAGTATTACAACTAATCGACCACTCGTGTCGTAACGGTTACGAAGCTATCAAGGGAACGGGGGAAAGATGCTCAAGGGAGATGCATTAAAAGCCATGCTCATGGCCGCTGCGCTGGCGCCTGCCTGCAATGCCATGGCCGACAATGGCGAAACGGCCAACAAAAGTAACAACCCGCTGAGCCTGGCTCCCGGCCTGAACCTTCAGGATTACTACACCCCCAAACTCTACGACACCAATGTCCACACCAATGACGCGTTATTGCGGGGTGCCCTGCCCATGGCCCCCAATGACTTCATCGGTGTTCCGCAGCTGTTTCGCGCAACGCTGCCCATCAGCACCCGCCCCGACCCACACAATGGCTACAGCACGGGCATCGGCGATCTGAACCTGTTCGATATTTTCCTGCTCAAGACCGAAGGCGTGCAGTTGGGCATCGGCCCGCAGATCACCGCGCCGACCGCCGAGCAGGATGAACTGGGCACCGGCAAATGGCAGGCCGGCCTGGCCGCCATCGCCATCGACTCATCCCCCCGTGGCCTGCTGGGTGCCTTGGTGCAGTACCAAAGCTCGTTCGCCGGCGACCACGACCGCGCCCATGTCGAAAGCGCAACCTTGCAGCCGTTCCTGATCCATAACCTGCCCGGTGGCTGGTACTTGCGTTCGACCGGCACCTGGACCTTCGACCTGAAGAACGACACCCATTACATCCCCATCGGCCTGGGTGCCGGCAAGGCCTGGAAAGCTGGCAGCAACATCCTCAACGCTTACCTCGAACCGCAGTGGACGGTCGAGCGCAAGGGCGACGGCCTGCCGCAATTCACCCTGCTCGCCGGGATCAACGTGACCTTCGGCAAATAAACTCCAACGCGCTTCTGGACAGGACTGTGCAATGACGCCTAAAAAACCTACCCGCCTGTTGCTTGCAGGCCTTTCGTTACTCCTGAGCGCCAGCGCCTGGGCAGACTTCAGCGCCAGCCCCGAAGAAGCGCGTGGGATCGCCAAGGAGGCCTACCTGTACGGCTTCCCCGTGGTGGAGATGTACAAGACCCTCTACGCCCAGGCCGTGGACAAGGGCGGGCCAAACTTCAAGGCGCCGTTCAACCACATTGGTAACACCGCCAAGGTGTTCACCCCCAAAGACACCGCAATCATTACGCCGAACTCCGACACGCCGTATTCCTTCGTGTGGATGGACCTGCGTGCCGAACCGCTGATCCTGACCCTGCCGCAGATCGCCGAAGAGCGTTACTACTCGGTGCAGTTGATCGACCTCTACACCCAGAACTTCGCCTACCTGGGCACCCGCAGCACTGGCAACAAGGGCGGACACTTCATGATCGTCGGCCCCGACTGGAAGGGCCAGCAGCCGGTCAACATCGACCGGGTGATCCGCAGCGAAAGCAACATCGCCTATGCGCTGTATCGCACCCAGTTGTTCGATGAAAAGGACCTGGAGAAGATCAAGCGCATCCAGCATGGCTACAAGGTGCAACCCCTGAGCGAGTACCTCAAGCAACCCGCTGCGGCTACCGCCACGAAGATCGACTGGCTCAAACCTACCGCCACCATGACCGACAGCCCGGAGCTGTTCCGCTACCTGAACTTCATGCTGGCCTTCGCCCCGCCCCAGGACTCCGAGCAGGCGTTGCTGGCACGCTTCGCCAAGATCGGCATCGTCGCCGGCCAACCGTTCGACCTCAAAACCCTGACCGCCGAACAGCGCAAGGCCCTGGACGACGGCATCAACGATGGCAAGGCCGAGTTCGCCGCCTTCAAGAAGGACAAGGTCGATACCCACCAAATCACCAGCGGTGATTTCTTCGGTACCCGCGACCACCTGAACAACAACTACCTGTACCGCTACGCCGGCGCCAACATGGGCATCTTCGGCAACTCGGGCGATGAAGCGGCGTACATGAGTTACTTCGTCGACAGCACGGGCAAGCCTGCCAATGGCGCGCGCCACAGCTACACCCTGCACTTCGCCAAGGACCAACTGCCACCGGCCGACGCCTTCTGGTCCCTGACCATGTACGACGCCAAGACCAAACTGCTGGTGAACAACCACAAGAAACGCTACCTGATCAACTCGCGCATGCTGCCCCAACTCAAGCGTGACGCCGACGGCGGCCTGACCCTGTACCTGCAGCATTCCGAGCCCTTGAAGGATCAGCGCAGCAATTGGCTGCCGGCCCCGGCCGGGCCGTTCTACGCGATCTTGCGCATGTACCTGCCTACGCCTGAAGTCACCAGTGGCCAATGGAAACTACCGCCGTTGACCCCGATTAATTGATCCAACCGGCCCAGCCGACCCACTTTCAAGCAAGGAGCAACAGAATGGGTTCCTTTTCACGCCTGGGCCTTGCGCCTGCAGTACGCCTGGTGAGCCGCGACATGCCGATGCCATCGATACACATGCAATCACGGATGTCGGCATGACCCCCAACGTCACCGTCAACTGGAAGGCCGAGGACGGCAACAAGGTGACGTTCCCAATTGGCCTGGGCGCCGGGCGCCTCTTCAACTTCGGCAAGTTGCCGGTGCGCATCTCCGGCGAGCTCCAATACTCAGCCATTCACCCGGATGATCTGATCAGTAGCCGCTGGAATGTGCGTCTATCGTTTATCCCGGTCATCCCGACGTTCATGTTCTAAAAGGACCGTGCCATGACAGCGCTCACTGACATCAACGCCCTGCAAGCTAGCATTGCCGAAGCGGTGCTAGGTCAGGAGCCGGTCATTCGCCAGATCATCCTCGGCCTGTTGGCCAACGGGCATCTGTTGCTCGAAAGCCTGCCGGGGCTGGCCAAGACCCGTACCGTCAAGGCGCTGGCCAAGCACCTGGACGCGAAGGTGAGCCGTATCCAGTTCACCCCCGACCTGCTGCCCTCGGACATCACCGGCGCCGAAGTGCTGCACCAGGTCGATGGCCAGAACCAGATCCAGTTCCAGCCCGGGCCACTGTTCGGCAACCTGATCCTGGCCGACGAAATCAACCGAGCCCCGGCCAAGGTCCAGGCCGCGTTGCTCGAAGCCATGGAAGAACGGCAGATCACCGTGGCCGGGGCCAGCCACGTGTTGCCAGAGCTGTTCATCGTGGTCGCCACGCAAAACCCGATCGAACAGGAAGGCACCTACCCACTGCCCGAAGCGCAGATGGACCGCTTCCTGATGAAGGTATTGCTCGACTACCCCAGCGCCGACCACGAAAGCCAGGTGCTGCGTTTGCTGCGCGAAGAAGAACAGGCCGCAGGCGCCACGACGGCGCCGAGCAAGAGCTTTGAACTGTCGCAAGAGGTGATCTTCGCTGCCCGCCGCGAAGTCAGCGCGGTGAGCGTCGCGCCGGCCATCGACCGCTATGTGATCGACCTGATCAATGCAACCCGCAATCCGGGCGACTACGACGCCGACCTCGGCCGCTGGATCGCCATTGGCGCCAGCCCCCGTGGCGGCATCGGCCTGGACCGTTGTGCCCGGGCCGATGCCTGGTTGCAGGGCCAGACCTTCGTCACCCCCGACAACGTGCGCGCCGTGGTCCACCCGGTGCTGCGCCACCGCCTGCAACTGAGCTACGACGCCGTGGCCGATGGCGTCACGGCCGATCAGGTGCTCGAGCGCCTGCTCGATAAAGTCGCGATCCCGGCCTGAGGCATCGACCATGAATGCTCAGGAACTCGATGGCCTGGTTTACGTCTCGCTCGCCCAGTTGATGGCGCTTGAGTTCAAGGCCCACGACTTGAGTTTCCTCGCCCGCCAGCCGCAAGGCAGCATCCTGGCCGGCAACCACGCCTCGCGCTTGCGCGGGCGCGGGCTGAACTTCGACGAACTGCGCCGCTACCAGCCCGGCGACGACCTGCGTCACCTGGACTGGCGCGCCTCGCTGCGCACCGGTAAGCCGGTGGTGCGCACCTTCACCGAAGAACGCGATCGCCCGGCCCTGATCGTGGTCGACCAGCGCATGTCGATGTTCTTTGGCTCCCAGCGCAGCTTCAAGTCGGCCCTGGCCGCCGAGCTTGGCGCCCTCGCCGCCTGGATGGTGTTCAACACCGGCGACCGGGTTGGCGGGCTGGTGTTCAACGACACACGGATCGACGCCATCGCCCCGCTGCGCAGCCGCAAACGCGTGGAGGCCCTGTACAACCGCATCGCCCAACACAACCAGGCACTCAACGCCGGTAACCCGGATGCCGAAGGTGAAGACCAACTCGACAAGGTGCTGCAGCAATGCCTGGCCCTGGCCGGCCACGATCACCTGATCTGCCTGGTCAGCGACTTTGCCGGAGCGGGCCCGCGCACCCTGCAACTGCTGCGTCAGCTCAGCGCCCACAACGACGTGATCGCCATGCAGGTCTATGACCCGCTGGCGCTAAACCTGCCCACGAACGGCCGGCTGCTGGTGACCCAAGGCCAACTGCAAGTGGAGTTGGCCGTGGAACGGCGTCAGGTCCATCAACCGCTGGGCGAGCTCCTCAGCGGCCGGCTCAAGGACGTCGCCACCCTGCTGCGCCGCAGCCAGGTGCCGCTGATGATGTTCAGCACCGCGCAACCGGCCCACGAACAACTGCGCGCCGAACTGGGCAAACGGGCAGGCAGCCGATGATCAATCCCAACATCCCGAGCATCGACCAACTGGTCGAACTGGCCTTGCCCGCCCCAGTCAGCTACGCGCCACAGACCTGGGGCTGGTGGACGTTGCTGGGGCTGCTGGTGGCCACCCTGCTGGTCTGGGCCGCACGCCGTTACTGGGTCTGGCGCCGGGATCGCTATCGGCGCGAAGCGTTGGTGCGCCTGAACCAACTGCACGCCAGCAACGAACTGAGCGCCCTGCGCGAACTGCCGGAACTGCTCAAGCGGGTGGCCTTGTCCATCCCGGCCACACACGCCTCCCCCGTGGGAGCGAGCCTGCTCGCGATGAGGGCCTTGTATTCAAAGACAATGTTGACGGATCGGACGCCATCGCGAGCAGGCTCGCTCCCACAGGAGAACCCCGGGGCCTTGACGGGGGAAGACTGGCAAGCCTTCCTGGCCAAGCACAGCCCCACGCCCCTGCCCGCCGACTTCAGCCAACAACTGGCCACCCTCGCCTACGCGCCGGATGCCACCCTGCTCGCCCTGCCCACCGAGCAGCGCCAACAGGTGTTCGAGACCTGTAGAACCTGGGTGGAGCAGCATCATGTGGCAGTTTGACTACCCCTGGCTGCTGCTCCTGCTCCCTGCCGTCTGGCTGGGCTATCGCTACCTGCCCGACTACCGCGAAGCCCGCAATGCGGTGCGCGTGCCGTTCTTCAGCGCCATGAGCCGTGCGGTGGGCCAGGTCCCCAGCCAATCGGGCACCCGCAGCAATCGCGGGCAGTTGCTGCTCAACGTGCTGGTCTGGATCCTGCTGGTGATCGCGGCGGCGCGTCCGGTGCTGGTGGAAAAGCCCATCGAACGCCAGCAACCGGTGCGCGACCTGATGCTGGCCATCGACATCTCCCAATCCATGGAGACCACCGACTACACCGACGCCAACGGGCAGAAGATCAATCGCCTGGCGGCGGTCAAGCAGGTGGTCCACGCCTTTATCGAACGCCGCAAGGACGACCGCCTGGGCCTGATCGTGTTCGGCAGCGGCGCCTACCCGCAAGCACCCCTGACCCTGGACCACGCCAGCCTGGCGTTGCTGCTCGACGACACCGGCATCGGCATGGCCGGGCCCAACACCGCCATCGGCGATGCCATCGGCCTGGGCCTGAAGATGTTCGACAAGGCCCATGAGCCAGAGAAGGTGATGATCCTGCTCACCGACGGCAACGACACCAGCAGCGCGATCACCCCGGCGCACGCCGCCAGTATGGCCGCCGCCAAGGGCGTGGTGATCCATACCATCGGCATCGGTGACCCGGGTGCCGATGGCGAAGCCAAGGTCGACCTCAAAGGCTTGCAGGACATTGCCAAGACCACCGGCGGGCAGTTCTTCCGCGCCGAGGACCGCCAGGCCCTGGACCAGGTCTACACCACCCTCGACCAGCTCAACCCGCATCAGGTGCAGACCTTGAGCCATCAGCCCAAGCGCGACCTGTTCTGGCTGCCGCTGGGCGCGGCCATTGGCGTGTTGGCGTTGTATCACCTGCTCGCGCTGCTCAAGCCTCGGCTGCGCAACGCTCACCCGCGACCGGAAGCTTGAAGGTGGACATCAACCTCAACGACTTCCACTTCCTGCGCCCGGCCTGGCTGTTGCTCGCGCTGTTCGGCGCCGCGCTGCCGCGGCTATGGCGCCGCAGCCGCGACCTGCAACGGCAACTGCGCGGCAATATCGCCCCGCACCTGCTGCCGCATTTGCTGATCACCCCGCAGGACCCCCATCGCCTGCGCCCGGTCCACCTGGCGAGCGCGCTGCTGATCCTCGGTGCCGTTGGCGCCGCGGGGCCGACCTGGGAGCAGGATCGCCCGGACTTCCTGGAGAACCGCGCGCCGCTGATCCTCGCCCTCGACCTGTCGCCGTCGATGGACGCCAGCGACGTCGCGCCGAGTCGCCTGGAAGCCGCCAAGCACACGCTGCACGACCTGGTGCAACGGCGCAGCGGGGCGCGCACCGGACTGATCGCCTACGCCGGCAGCGCCCACCTGGTGTTGCCGCCCACCGATGACCCGGCGCTGCTCGACACGTTCATCCAGGCCCTGGGTGTCGGCCTGATCAACAAGCCGGGGAGAAACGTCGGCGCGGTGATCGAGCAAGCCAAGCGCCTGCTGGCGGCCGAGCAATCCCCCGGCACCCTGCTGCTGGTCACCGACGGCGCCGACACCGCGCAGCTGTCGGGACTGGACAAACAACTGGCGGGCAGCGACCTGCAAGTGCTGGTGCTGGCGGCCGGCAGCCAGGACGGCGGCGTGATCATCAACGCCAGCGGCCAACCGCTCACCGACAGCAACGGCCGGCCCGTTCTGGGCAGCTTCGACCAGGACGCCCTCAAGCAACTGGCCTCGGCCACCGACGCGCCCCTGGGCAGCCTGACCCTGAATGACGATGACCTGGACTGGGTCGAGTTGCACGCCCAGCAACACTTCCAGAGCGCCAGCGCCGAACAGCGCGAACTGCACTGGAAAGACGCTGGCTACTGGCTGTGCTGGCCGTTGCTGTTGATCGCCTTCTGCACCGTGCGCCGTGGTTGGCGCTTGAACTGGACGCCGGTCCTGCTGCTGGGCCTGGGGCTGGGCTGGCAGCCGGTACCGGCCCAGGCCGGCGCCCTGGCCGATGCCTTCTTGACAGCCGACCAGCAAGGTCGCTGGGCCTTCGAGCACGAGCATTTCCCGGCCGCTGCCGCGCTGTTCCGTGACCCGCTCTGGAAAGGCATCGCCGCCTACAACGCCGCCGACTACGACTTGGCGCTGGCCAGCGTCGCCCGGCTCGACACGCCCCAGGCCTACTTCTACCTGGGCAACATCTACGTGCGCCGCTTCAAGTTCGACGAAGCGATTGCCGCCTACACCCAGGCCCTGACGTTGCAGCCACAGTTCCCCGAGGCGACCGCCAACCTGGCCTTGGCCCAGGCCCTGCTCAAGGACACCGACAGCGCCCGCGACAACGCGCCCAAGGTCAAGCCCGACGAGGTCAAGTACGACAAGCCGGCCGGCAAGGGCAAGAGCAAAGCAGTAGAGACCCAGCAAGCGGCCTCCGATGAGCTATGGCTGCAGAACCTGACCACGTCGCCGGCCAAGTTCCTCAAGCAAAAGTTCAGCCTCCAGGATCAAGGGAGGCAGCCATGAGTGCCGGGCTGTTGGACCGAGCCATGGCCTTCGCGAGCAGGCTCGCTCCCACACAGAATGTGCAGCGTTCACAGATCCCCTGTGGGAGCGAGCCTGCTCGCGAAAGCACCCACCCAGTCCGCCAAGCCCTTGGGGCCCTGCTGCTCTCCCTGCTCGCCAGCAACCTGCTGGCCGCCGAACCCCAGTTGCGCGTCCAGGCCCAGTTGCAACCGGCCACCGACATCATGGTCGGTTCCCTGGTGCGCCTGCAGGTCGACGTGCTGACCGATAGTTGGTTCACCAG
This sequence comes from Pseudomonas sp. ok272, assembly GCF_900109995.1. GTDB lineage: Bacteria > Pseudomonadota > Gammaproteobacteria > Pseudomonadales > Pseudomonadaceae > Aquipseudomonas. The sequence goes on from NZ_FOCB01000002.1 coordinate 122,386, forward strand.
CGCGGCGACCCTGCCCGACCTCGCGCTGCCCGGTGCGTTGGTGATGCCGCCCAACGGCGAAGCCCAGCACATCACCCAGACCCTGGATGGCACGCCGTTCTTCGGCATGCGCTACACCTACCTGATCACCCCGAACCAGGCCCAGGCGTTCGACATCCCGGCCCTGACCGTACGCGCCACGCCCGCTCAAGCCAGCCAGGTATTGAGCGCACAGAGCCCGCCCCTGCACTTCAGTGCCCAGTTGCCGCCGGGCTTCAAGGCCGGTGAGCCGGTGCTGGTGGCCCAGGCCCTGCGCCTGACGCAAACCATCACGCCATCGGCCACCTCGCTCAACGTCGGTGACACCCTCACCCGGCAACTGACGCTGCAGGCCGATGGCGCCCTGGCAATGGGCTTGCCCGCGCCGCCACTGGTTGACGTCGACGGCCTGCGCCGCTACCTGAACACCCCGCAGGTCAGCAACCTGGACGACGGCCGTGGCAACCACGACGGCGGCCAGCGCATTGACAGCGCCAGCTATCGGGTCAACACCCCGGGCCAGCACACCCTGCCGGCGATTGACGTGCAGTGGTGGGACGCCAGCACCCAGCAGGCGCGGGTTGCCAGCGTTCCCGCGGTGACCTTTGAAGCCGTTGCCAACCCCGGTTACCAGCCGGTGTTTTCCATCGATCAGGACCTGCAACGCCTCGGCCAGAAGAGCCGCGTGCACCTGTCACAGCACTGGCTGCTGCTGGTGGCCTCACTGCTGGTGCTGGGTGGCCTGGCTTACCTGCTCAAGCCTGGGTGCGTGCGCGCCTGGCACGCGCTGCAGAACCGGCGCCGGGCCCGTCGCGACGCCTGGATGGAATCGGCGGACTACGCCTGGAAACAGATCCCCGCCCAGTTGCAGGGACAACCGCCGCAACTGGGCGCCCTGTACCTATGGGCCCGGCGCAGTCGCCTGGGCCTGGGCATTGGTGCCCTGGGGGGTGAAGCCCGGGCGTTGCTGCGTCGCTGCTACGGCCCGGTGCCTGAAAAGGCCCAGGCGTTTGTACGCATTAGAGAATCATTGTCTACGCTGCATCATCAGGCCGAGCGCGAGCACCGTACCGGCGCCGCAACGTTGCGCCCGCTAAATCCCCGTCACGAGAAGGACCTGCCATGACGAACCTGACCTCCCGCAGTCTGAAACTGCTAATGACCGTCGCCCTCAGCCTGCCCTTGCTGGCTCAGGCCGCCGATCCCCTGCCGTCATGGAACGAAGGGCCGTCGAAGACAAGCATCATCACGTTTGTCCAGGCGGTGACCACCGAAGGCTCCAAGGATTTCGTCAAGCCTGCCGAGCGCATCGCGGTGTTCGACAACGACGGCACCCTGTGGGCCGAGAAACCGTTCTACTTCCAGTTGTTGTTCGCAATTGACGAAGTCAAGCGCATGGCGCCCCAACACCCAGAATGGAAGACCGAGCAACCGTTCAAGGCGGTGCTGGAGGATGACCGTCAGGGCATGGAGGCGGCGGGTATGGAGGGCTTGTTGAAGATCGTCGCCACCACCCACACCGGGATCACCACGGACCAGTTCATGGACAACGCCAAGACCTGGATCGCCCAGGCGCGGCACCCCAGCACCGGCAAACCCTACACCGAGATGATCTACCAGCCGATGCTGGAAGTGCTCGACTACCTGCGCAGCGAAGGCTTCAAGACCTACATCGTTTCCGGCGGCGAAGTCGAGTTCATGCGCGCCTTCGCCGAACAGGTCTACGGCGTTCCGCCCGAGCACGTGATCGGGACCACGTTTGTCACCCAATACCAGCTAAAAGACGGCCAACCGTCGATCCTGCGCCTGCCCAAGCTGGCGCACAACGACGATGGCGCCGGCAAGCCGGAAAGCATCCAGGCGGTGATTGGCCGCCGTCCGATCCTGGCCTTCGGCAACTCCGACGGTGACCTGCAGATGCTCCAGTGGACCGCCGCCGGTCCAGGAAAAAACTTCATGGGCCTGGTCCATCACACCGATGCCAAGCGTGAATGGGCCTACGACCGCACCTCCAAGGTGGGCAAGCTGGACAAAGCCCTGGATGAAGCCAACGCGCGCGGCTGGACCGTCGTGGACATGCGCAAAGAGTGGCAGCGGGTCTATCCGATCGATGCCACGGCAACCGAGCAGAACCAGTAACCCAATCGCAGCACCGTAATAAACGTTGGTCGCACTACAAAAGCGACTCCAGAAAGGAAAAGGAGCAAGTCAGATGACTCGCATACGCAAGTGGCTACCGAAACTCGCCCTGGTGGCGACTTCGGTCATGGCGATCTCGGCTACGGCCGGGGCTGCTGAAAAACCCAACATTCTTGTGATCTTCGGCGACGACATTGGCCAGACCAATATCAGCGCCTACTCGATGGGCGTGGTCGGCTACAAGACCCCGAACATCGACCGGATCGCCAAAGAAGGCATGATGTTCACCGACTACTACGCGGAGAACAGCTGCACCGCGGGGCGCTCGTCGTTCATCACTGGGCAGACGCCGCTGCGTACCGGGCTGTCCAAGGTCGGCATTCCGGGCGCGCCGGTCGGCCTGCAAAAGCGTGACATCACCATTGCCCAGGCACTCAAGTCCCAGGGCTACGCCACCGGCCAGTTCGGCAAAAACCACCTGGGCGACAAGGACGAGTTCCTGCCCACTGCCCACGGTTTCGACGAATTCTTCGGCAACCTGTACCACCTCAACGCTGAAGAAGAACCTGAGCGTCCGTACTGGCCCAAGGATGACCCTGCCTTCCTCAAGGCTTATACCCCACGCGGCGTGATCCACAGCTTCGCCGACGGCAAGATCGAAGACACTGGCGCGCTGACCACCAAGCGTATGGAAACCATCGACGACGAAACCACCGCCGCCGCCCAAGCGTTCATCGAGAAACAGGCCAAGGCGGACAAACCGTTCTTCGTCTGGATGAACACCACGCGCATGCACGTATTCACCCACGTGCGTGAGTCGATGAAGGGCCAGAGCGGCATGCCCGGCAACGAGTACGCCGATGGCATGATCGAGCACGACGGTGACGTCGGCAAACTGCTCAAGACCCTCGACGACCTGAAGATCGCCGACAACACCATCGTCGTCTACACCACCGACAACGGCCCGAACCAGTTTTCCTGGCCGGACGCGGCGACCACGCCGTTCCGTAACGAGAAGAACTCCAACTGGGAAGGCGCCTACCGCGTACCGGCGATCATTCGCTGGCCGGGCAAGGTCAAGGCCGGTGAAGTCTCCAACGAGATGCTCTCGGGCATGGACTGGTTCCCGACCCTGCTGGCCGCGGCTGGCGATGCCGGGGTGAAGGACAAGCTGCTCAAGGGCTGGACACCGGTTTCGGGTGGCAACTCCTTCAAGGTGCACCTGGACGGCTACAACCAACTACCCTACCTGACCGGCCAACAGCCCAAGGGTGAACGCAAAGAGTTCTACTACTTCAACGATGACGGCGTGCTGGTCTCGATGCGCTTCGACAACTGGAAAGTGGTGTTCTGCGAGCAACGCGAACCAGGCGGGTTCAAGGTCTGGAGCGAACCGTTCGTGTGCCTGCGCGTACCGAAGATCTTCAACCTGCGGATGGACCCGTATGAACGTGCCGACGTGGTGTCCGACCAGTATTACGATTGGACCACCAAGAACGTCTACCTGGGTGCTGTAGCGGTCGGCAAGGCAGCTACGTTCCTGGAAACGTTCATCGAATACCCACCAAGCCAGCGTCCAGCCAGCTTCAGCATTGACCAGATTCGTGCTGCGGTGGATGTAAAAATCGCTGAGAAAATGAAAGCCGCTGCGGCGGCTGGACAGTAACACCCGCAAGACCGCCGCCTGCCCTGGGGGGCAGGCGGCCCTATTCAAGACAGCCACGTGCCCTGTGGGAGCGGGCTTGCCCGCGAAGAGGCCAGCACATTCAATATCGATGTTGACTGTACCGACGTCTTCGCGGGCAAGCCCGCTCCCACAGGATCGCATCCGAGCTGAGGATTTTCTTCAGGTTCTGTACAAGGCAACCCGCAATGTCTTCACGTGTCGCCAGCAAGTCGTCGGCCCTTCCGACCCACACTACCCGCTCGCCGGCCCTGCTGATCCCCGCCCTGTTGCTGCTGGTCTCCGGTGCCGCCGCGCTGGTGTATCAGGTGCTGTGGATCAAACAGCTGTCGCTGGTGGTGGGGGTCGAGGTGTATGCCATCACCACCGGCATCAGCGCGTTCTTCGCCGGGCTGGCCTTGGGTGGGTGGCTGTTCGGGCGCCTGGCTGATCGCCTGCAGCGTCCGGTGCTGCTGTACGCCGGGCTGGAAGTGCTGGTGGCCGTGCTGGGGGTCGGGACCACGGTGGGCATGAGCCTGGCGGCCAGTCCGTTTGCCTGGCTGGCACAGCACGTTGGCGTACTGGCGTGGGTGTTGCCGTTTGCCTTGGTGGGTATCCCGGCCGTGTTGATGGGCGGCACCCTGCCGGTGCTGGTCCGGGCACTGGCCAGCGACCCGCGGCAACTGGGCCAGGCCGGCGGCCAGCTCTACGCGGCGAATACCGCGGGCGCGATCATCGGCACGTTGCTCGCCGCCTTCGTGCTGATCGCCACCCTCGGCGTGCGCGGCAGTGCCATCGCCGCCGCCATGCTCAACCTGCTGGCCGCAGCCGGGGCCTTGCTGTGGTTCCAGCGCCAGGCGTTGATCGCCGTCGAGGCGCCCGCCGCCGTGGCCAAGCAGGCCGCACCGGCGCGCCTGGCCCTGTGGCTGTACGCGATTGCCGGTGGCGTGGCGTTGGGCTACGAAGTGGTCTGGTCGCAGTCCATCGTGCAGTTCATGAGCACCCGCACCTACGCCTTTGCCGTGGTCCTGGCGACCTACTTGTGCGGGTTGTTCCTGGGCAGTGCGTGGATGGCCCGCCGTGTCGATCGCGTACGCGATCCATGGGGACTGTTCGGGGTATTGATTGCCGGCGCCGGGTTGCTGGCCTTGCTGGAAGTGGCGCTGCTGGGGCGCTGGCTGATCTACCTGCAAACCCAGGGCGAAGCCCTCGCCCTGGCCATCGGCGCCAGCGAACTGGGGGCCATGAGCACGCGTTTCGCCGTCGCGGCGCTGTGCATCGTGTTCGTCCCGACCCTGCTGCTGGGCGCCGCCTTCCCCTTGGCCTTGCGCCTGAGCGTGGGCACCGAACGGGTCGGCCAGGACGTCGGCGCAGTGGTGGCATTCAATACCCTGGGCGGGATCATCGGCGTGATGCTGTGCGGTTTCCTGCTGATCCCGCTGCTGGGACTGGTGCGCACCCTGGGCCTGCTGGCGATCATCGCCGCCGCCGTGGGCTATGTGGCCGCCAGCCGTGGCCAGGGCGTGGCCAAAGGCACCCGCCGGGGCGTGATCGTCATGAGCCTGCTGTCGCTCGCCGTGGCGCTGCTGACCCCGGTGGACAAGCTCGCCAGCCTGCTGCCGGGTGCGCAAAAGGGTGAACTGGCGTTCTATGAAGAAGGCCGCGGCGGCACGGTGGCCGTGGTCACCCAGGGCCAACGCGAGCGCACGTTCCAGCGGTTGTACATCCAGGGCGTGTCGAACACCGGTGATGCCATGCCGTCGTTGCGCTACATGCGCATCCAGGCCCTGCTGCCCCTGCTGATCCACAAAGGCGAACCGCGCTCGGCACTGGTGATCGGCTTCGGCACCGGCATCACCGCCGGCGCCCTGCTGCGTTATCCGGGCCTGGAGCAGCGGGTGGTGGCCGAACTGCTGCCCGCGGTGGTCAAGGCTGCGCCACTGTTCAAAGGCAACTACAACGCGGCGGCCAACCCGGCCCTCGACGTGCGCCTGCGTGACGGTCGCCAGGAGCTGCTACGCAGCGAGCAGCGGTTTGACTTGATCACCCTCGAACCCCCGCCGCCGTCCGCGGCCGGCGTGGTCAACCTGTATTCACGCGACTTCTATGAACTGGCCGCCAAGCGCCTGGAGAACAACGGCCTGGTGGCCCAATGGCTGCCCCTGCCCACACAGAACATCGACGACTCCCGGGCGCTGGTGCAGAGCTTTCTCGACGTGTTCCCCTACGCCAACCTGTGGACCAGCGAGTTCCACGAGATGCTCCTGGTCGGCGCCCTGGAGCCGATTGAGCTGGACGCCACGCGCATCAGCGCGCGCTACGCCCAGGAGACCGTACGCAGTGCCTTGCAGGAGGTGGGCGTGAGTTCGGCCCCCGCGCTGATGGCGACCTGGGTCACCGACCGCGACGGCTTGCAGCGCTTTGCCGGCAATACCCTGCCGGTGACCGATGACCAGCCCCGCATCGAATACGCACCGTGGGTCCGCGCCAAGGAAATCAGCCGGGTGCTGCCCGCCCTGCTCGACCTGCGCAGCGCGCCGCCCCTGATCAACGCCGACGCCTTGTTCAGCGAGCGCATGGCAACGCATCAACAACGCCTGATGCAGTTCTACCGCGCCAGCCTGCACGCCTACGATGGCGATCGCGATGCCTGGGCCAGGGATATTCGAGAGGTGATGCAGGGGGATGCCGCGAATCCGTACTACCGCTGGTTTGTCGGGCCGTGATTACACAGCACTGAGCCCAGGTCGGATCGCACCTGGCTGATGACTATCCGCGCAGGTGCTCGTCTCATTACTGGCTCTTGAGCTGCAGATACGACTTGCCCAGGTCCTGGGCCCAGCCGTCCATCACGCCTTTGACATCATTGGCGGTCATGACTGGGGCATCGTTTTCCAGCGCCTTGCCGGTGCCTTTGCGGACCACCTGTGCCAGCATCTGATGGTTGCCGCCATCGAGGAACACCGCCTCGGTCGCCAGGTCGGTTTCCTGGTCACGAGATTCGATTTTTCTTCTCGCGCTGTGGGATTTGTCACAACCGCCGTTTGACAGAACCCCAAGGTGACGCAAAGCTGCACCACAGCTCAAAAAAACGCCTCGAAAGCCCGAGCACCTGGACCACGGAAGTCGCAATGCCACAGCCTAAAAACACCCGCACCCCTCCTGACCCTGATGCCAAGCCGACCCTGATTTCTCGCTATCTGTTCCCCGCCACCGCCGCCCTGTTGTTGCTGGTGATGGCCGGTCTTGGCTGGTTTTTGTTCGCCAACAAGCCGACGCCCGCGCCTTATGTGGCGGCGCGCACCGTCCCTGCCGCAGCCCCGGTCGCGAAGGCCGTTCCTGCACCGCTGCCGCCGGCGAGCATGGTCAACGAGCAGCAATGCCAGGCATGCCACACCGAACAGGTCAAGGACTGGCAAGGCTCCCACCACCAATTGGCGATGCAGGTCGCGGACAACAAGACCGTGCTGGGTAACTTCGACAACCGCACCTTCAAGGGTGAAAAAGAACGTACCCGGTTCTTTCGCAAGGACGAAGGCTTCTGGGTCAATACCCCCGGGATCGATGGCAAGCCTGCCGACTTCAAGGTGGCCTACACCTTCGGGATCGCACCGCTGCAGCAGTACCTGATCGAGGTCGGCGACGGTCGCTTGCAAGCCTTGGGCGTGGCCTGGGATACCCAGAAGAACCAGTGGTTCCACCTCTACCCCGGCCAGGGCGTCAACTTCAAGAACCCACTGCACTGGAGCAAGCCCAGCCAGAACGCCAACTTCATGTGCGTGGAGTGCCACACCACCGGCTACACGCGCAATTACGACACCGCCAGCAACACCTTCGACAGCCAATGGAACAGCCTGGGTGTCGGTTGCCAGGCATGCCACGGCCCGGCTTCGAATCACCTGCAATGGGCGGATAAAAAAGGCGACCTGATCCACAAGGGCTTTGATGTCGACCTCAAGGACAAGAACGCCACCACCGAGATCGAGACCTGCGCCCGCTGCCACGCCCGGCGAGCCCCGCTGGGTGACGGCTACACCGCCGGCAAGCGCTTGATGGATGACTACCTGCCGAGTGTCTTGACCCGCGAGTTGTATGCGCTGGACGGCAAAATCAAGGATGAGGTGTTCGAACACGGCTCGTTCCTTCAAAGCAAGATGTTCGACAAAGGCGTGCGCTGCAGCAATTGCCACAATCCCCACAGCACCGAACTCAAGGCCCCCGGCAACGGGGTGTGCCTGCAATGCCACAACACGACCGGCAAGACCACCGTCGAAGGGGTGGATGGCCAGGGCTTGCAGGCCAAGGACTACACGTCCACCGAACACACCCGCCATGCCGCGGGCCAACCCGGTTCGCAGTGTGTCGATTGCCACATGCCCGGCAAGTTCTACATGGGCAACGACTTTCGGCATGACCACAGCTTCAGCATCCCGAACCCGGAACGCGCGAAGACCCTCGGCACCCCCGATGCCTGCCTGACCTGCCACGTCGGCAAGGCTGGCGACACGGTCACCGAGCAATTCAAGCTGTGGAATGCGCCGCCCGCCGACCAGGCCCCGCGCTACGACGAAAGCCTGTGGAAGGTGCGCACCGGGCAACCGGGCGCGGCGGCGGCGCTGTACCAACAGTTGCAGCGCAACCACCTGCCGGCGATCCAACGGGCAACCCTGCTGGCCGAGCTGGTGCTGTACCCCAGTGACCAGGCACTGAAACTGGCGACCAAGGACCTGGGCAACCGTGACCCGCAGGTGCGTGAAAGCGCGATCCGCGCGGTCAGTGGCTTCCTGCCCCCGGCCGAGCGCGTGGCGTTGTATACGCCGTTGCTCAGCGATCCGGTCAAGGCCATTCGCATCCTCGCCGCCCGCGACCTGCTTGGCGCGGCCAACAACCTGGGCGCCGCACAAGCGAACTGGCAAGCCGCCATCGACGAATACGAACAGGTGCAACTGAGCCTGGCCGAGCGCGCCGAAGCCAACCTCAACCTGGCGATGCTCTATCAAGCCAGTGGACGGGGCAACGAGGTCGAAGCACTGCTGCGCACCGCCCTCCAGCACGATCCGGACTTCTACCCGGCCCTGGCGACCCTGGTGCAATGGCTGGAGTCCCGTGGTCGCAGCCAGGAAGCCCAGACGCTGTTGGCCCAAGGCTTGAAGGACCATCCTGATTCGGCGTTGCTCCAGCACACCCAGGGCCTGGCACTGATCCGTGCCGGCAACACCGCCCGAGCGATGACCGCACTGCGCAATGCCGCTCGCCTGGAGCCGCTGAACGCCCAGTACGGTTACGTGCTGGCCGTGGCCCTGCATGGGGAAGGCAAAATCGATGAGGCGTGCGAGCTGCTGGAGAAACTGATCAAACAACAACCGGCCAACCGCAACGCGCGGCTGTCGTTGATCCAGTTCTACCTGGAAAACGGCCAGGAGCCCAAGGCCCAGGTACTGCTGCAAGGCTTCAAGCAACTGAACCCGGGTGACCCGGCGCTGAAGTAGGTACGCGGCGGGCCAGTCAATCATGCCGACTGGCCGCCCCTTTCGCGAGCAGGCTCGCTCCCACAAGGGACCTGGGGCGGGCCCGGATTTTATGTCTGCTGAAGATCAGCGTGGGAGCAACTGTCTTAGCCATGCCGCTCGTCACCGCCATCGCGAGCAGGAATCTGGGCTGAGCCCGTAGGAGCGAGGCTTGCCCTAATGCCAGTCAGTTAAGGCGCCAAACCTGTGGGAGCGAGCCTGCTCGCGAAGACGGCAACACAGCCAACATCTCCGTTGACTGACCTACTGCTATCGCGAGCAGGCTCTCTCCCACGCGGGTTTCGCTTAACTGACTGGCATTAAGGCTTGCCCGCGAACCGGCCAGCCCATTTGACATCGATGTCGTCAGGCTTACCGCCTTCGCGGGCAAGCCTCGCTCCAAGGAATTGAGCGGCTCCCCGGATGTGTGTTCGCCGTGGACCAGGGTGGGCAGGCTTGCTCGCGAAGACGGGGTAATCCTCAACATCGCTGCTGACTGTTCCGACATCGTCGCGAGCAACGTATCAACTACCCGTGCGAATCTTGTTCCACAACCGCGTACGAATCCGGTCGATATTCAGGGGCATCGCCTCCAGCGCAAACAACTTGCCCATCATCTCGGGGCTCGGATACACCTTGGTGTCGTTCTTGATGACCGGGTCGATCAGGCTATCAGCCGCCTCGTTACCATTGGCGTAATGCACATAGTTACTGATGCCCGCCATGACGTCCGGACGCAGCAAGTAGTTCATGAAGACGTAGCCCGCCTTTTCATCGGGAGCATCGACCGGCATGGCCACCATGTCGAACCAGATCGCCGCGCCTTCCTTGGGGATCGCATAACCAATCTCTACGCCATTGTTGGCTTCCTTGGCGCGACTTTCGGCCTGCAGAATGTCACCCGAGAACCCCACCGCCACGCAAATGTCACCGTTGGCCAGGTCGCTGGTGTACTTGGACGAGTGGAAATAGCTGACGTAAGGCCGGACTTTGAGCAGCAGCGCTTCGGCCTTCTTGTAGTCCTCCGGGTTCTTACTGTGATGGGGCAGGCCCAGGTAGTTCAGCGCTGCCGGCAACACTTCCGGGCCGTTATCGAGGATCGCCACGCCGCACTTGGCGAGCTTCTCCATGTTCTCGGGCTTGAAGATCAGGTCCCAGGAATCCACCGGCGCGTTGTCCCCCAATACCGCCTTGACCTTGGCGACGTTGTAGCCAATCCCGGTGCTGCCCCACAGGTACGGGAAGCCGTGCTCGTTGCCCGGGTCATTGGTTTGCAGGGCCTTGAGCAGTACCGGGTTGAGGTTCTTCCAGTTCGGCAATTGGCTCTTATCGAGCTTCTTCAGCGCCCCGCCTTCAATCTGGCGCGCCATGAAGTGGTTCGACGGGAACACCACGTCGTACCCCGACTTCCCTGTCATCAGCTTGCCGTCGAGGGTTTCGTTGCTGTCATAGACGTCATAGCTGAAACCGATGCCGGCTTCCTTCTGGAAGTTCTTCATGGTGTCGGGCGCGATGTAGTCCGACCAGTTGTAGACCTTCACGGTCTCGGCAGCGTGGCCAAGCGACGCGACCAGCATCAAGGGAGCCAGGGCGAAGGGAGCAAGGGGTAGACGGATCATGATTCGAGTCCTGTATGGCGTTCTTATTGGCAGGTGGTCGGGTGATCAGCGATCAAAAAATCAACACGTAGGTCTTGCGCACGGTTTCCTGGATGTCCCAGATCCCGGTGCTGTTGGCCGGCAGCATCAGCGCGTCGCCGGCTTCGATGTGCAGGGTCTCGCCGTGGTCCGGGGTGAACGTGCAGCGGCCCTGGACGAAGTGGCAGAACTCTTGCGCGACGATCTGCCGCCGCCAGCGACCGGGGGTGCACTCCCAGATGCCGGTCTCGACGCCGTCGTCGCGCTCCACGCTAGTGGTGGAGGCCACCGCCACCGGGGTGCCCAATGGCACGGCAACCGGATTCGACTCTTCGAGTACCGCGTGGTGGGTGTTCTTGAACTGGGTGATGCTCATAGGATTACCTGTCGAGGTGAGAGACGTGTTTAGTGCATGAAGCCTTCCATGAACCCCGCGACCCGGCTGGCGAGCTTGCGCCGCCACGGCGCGCTGCCGGGGTTGGCCAGGGTCTGGTCTTCATGGATAAAGCTCTGGATGATCGCGTTGTAGCCCAGCCAGCGCAGGGGCTCGGGCTCCCAGGCCTTGAGCGCATCGAGGCCGCCCTGGGCAATCACCCACGGCTGGCGGACCAACTCGCTGTCGCGCTCGAGGATCAGGTCGGCCAGGGTTCGACCGCCGAGGTTACTGGCCCCCACGCCTTCGCCCCCATAGCCACCTGACAGCGCGATGCCGCTGCGCGTGTCACACAGCATGTGCGGCCGGAAGCGGCGGGACATACCCAGGTTGCCACCCCAGGAGTGAGTGATCTCGACATTCTTGAGTTGCGGGAACAGTTCGCTGAACAGGTAACGCCGCAATTCGACTTCGCTGGAAGTCAGATCAAAGTTCTGGCGCAACTGGCCACCGAACTGATAGCCGCCACGCGCGCCAAACACCAGGCGGTTGTCCGCCGAGCGCTGGCCGTAGGTGACCTGGCGACTGCTTTCGCCAAACGCCTGGCCCTGGTTCAGGCCAATCTCGTCCCAGGTCGCGGCCGACAACGGTTCGGTGGCCACCAGCAGGCTCTGCACCGGTAACTGATAACGGCCCAGTGGCGCGAGCGTGACGGCATACCCTTCCACCGCCGGCACCAGCCAACGGCAACGCACGGCCGCCTTGGCCGTGCTCAGGCTCCCGGACTGCCACTGCTGCACCGGACTGTTCTCATAGATTTTTACCCCCATGCGCTCCACCGCCCGCGCCAGGCCTCGCACCAGCTTGGCCGGATTGATCGTGGCGCAGTGCGTGGCCTGGATGCCGCCATAGGGATTGGCGATGCGGATCTGCCCGACCAGTTGCTCGGGCGACAGCCAGCGGTAGTCGGCCTCGTTCAGGCCCTGGGCGTACAGCGAGTCCAGGTAGCCACGCAGGCTGGCTTCCTGCTCGGGGTAGCGGGCCGCGCAATAAAGCACCCCGCCCTTGCGATAATCGCAGTCGATGCCCTCACGTTCGAGGACGCTCGCCACTTCATCGGGGATGCCGTGCAACAGGTCGTAGGACGCGCGGCGTGCTGGCGGCGATAGCCCGGCCAGCAGGCTGTCTTCGCCCAACAGATTGCCCATCAGCCAGCCGCCATTGCGCCCCGAAGCGCCAAAACCGGCGGTTTGCGCCTCGACAATGGCGATGTTCAGCTCAGGCTTGTGGCGCTTGAGGTAGTACGCGGTCCAGAGACCGGTGTACCCGGCGCCAATGATCGCTACATCAACGTCCAGGTCCTGTTCAAGGGACGGACGCGCCACCAACGGCTCGTCCAATTGATCCATCCACAAACTGATCGTGCGCCACGCCGGCATCCAGGACTCCGCCATTCAAGGTTCAATGGGGTCAATCCTAGTCGTCGGTTCAGTGGCTGTCTTGCGCGCGTGCACGCAGAGAAATGTGCTGGGTGTACGCCTTGGGCGACATCCCGGTGTGTTGCCGAAAGCACTTGTAGAACGCTGACAATGAATTGAACCCGGCCGCGAAGGCCAACTCGTCGACGCGTGCCGGCGCCGGCGCGTCCTCCAGTGCTGCCAGCAAATGGCGCAGGCGGGCCTGATTGACGTAGCGATAGAAGCTCTGGCCCAGTACCTGATTGAGCAAGTAGGAAATCTGGTTGCGACTGTAACCGCACTCCTTGGCCACCCGTTGCAGGTCGAGTTCGGGATCGAGGTAAGGCTGCTGGCGCTCGAAGTACTGCTGCAAATCCTCGGCGATGAAACTCAGTTGCCGTGGTGACAACCCCAGCCGACTGGCCGCCGGGCGCGCGCTGGCGGACGACGAACTGCCCACCTGCTCGTACACCAGGGAAGCGTATTCGTTGACGCGCCAGATCAGCCCATCGCGCACGGTGATCGCTTCGCTGGCCCGGAACGACACCAGCCCCTCGCCACCGCGCAGGGTCATGCGGTACTGGATAAACGCCGTGTCGCCATCCAGGCGAATGCGGTCCGAGTGCTCCAGTGCCTCGTCCGCCTCGCGTGGCATGCTGCTGCGCACGTACTCGCGCAGTTCGCCCAAGCCGAACACGCGGTTCTGGAAGAAGTCGTGATACTGCACATCCGGGTGATACAGCGCCATGACGCCGTCCAGGTCGCGGTGTTTCCAGCACAAGTGGTAACGCAGCACGGTCTCGCCGGTGGCCTGGGTTTGCAAAAGGCCATCATCATGGACAGGCATTGGCGGACAACTCTGGAATCGGAAACGCCGAGCTTGCCGAACTTGCGCCACGGCTTCAATGCCCATTTATGCGACGCGCGGTGATCGCCGGGGAAGGTCACGCTCCCAAACGCTTGTCAGTTGATGCGCTGGCACTTTCACCCCATGGGTTTCGAGGGCAGCATGGATGCGCCGGGCAGCATGATTGCCATTGCCGGGATCCCCTGCGCGACCGAGGTGGAACGCATCATCGAAGCGGTGGAGGCGTTTGTGCCGCCGCTTGTGCAGCGCACGTATGCCTGACACGAGCCAATCATGTGGGAGCGAGCCTGCTCGCGAAGGCGTCGGCACACTCAACATCGATCGTGAGGGGTCCGCCGTCTTCGCGAGCAGGCTCGCTCCCACGTGCGCACAGGCTCACAGGCTCACGCCCCTCTACTTACCCACCCGCTGATCGGCAAAGAACGGCTTGCCCGGTGCAATCCGGTCCGAGGCCTTGGGCATGTTGGCTGCCGGCCCTTCCTGGGCCTCGACATACCAGTAGCAATGGCTCACGGCGCGGGTGATGCCAACGTACGCCAGGCGCAGGATTTCGTCCTTCTGCGCCGTGTCATAGGCCTCGGTGTCACCCTCCTTACCCAACCCGGCCATGCCATAGACCTGATTCTTGTAGGGCGAAAGGGTCAGGTGCTGACAGTCACCCAGCAGGAACACCGCGTCGGCCTGCAGCCCCTTGGCACTGTGATAGGTCAACTGCTTGAGGCGTCGCTGCTCCAGTGGCAAGCTAGAATCAACATTAACTACAGACGAAATATGCTGTTCTATCAATAACTTATCGCCGCTTTTTCGATACAACATCAAGATTGAATCGCCCTGTCGATAATGCTCGGCCAGGCGTTTGCCCAGCGCCGCGTCATCGCGCTCGAACACCGTGACCGGCAGCAACGGCCCCGACTCGCCCATCGCCTTGGCCTTCTTGCCCGGGATCGCCGGTGCGGCCTTCACGATGTGTTCGGCGGCATCGATGATGTGCTGGTGGCTGCGATAGTTGTCGCTGAGCATCACCCGCGTGGTGGTCGGCGACGCAAATTCCTTGTTGAACTCCATGAAGTACTTGGGCGAGCTGCCGCGCCAGCCATAGATTGACTGCCAGTCATCACCGACACACAGCAGCGATGACCGCTGGGCGCCCCGCCCGACGTGCATGGCCGGGCCCCGGCGGCGAATCTCGCCCAGGGTGGCGCGAATCCAGGAAACGATCTGCGGCGATACGTCCTGGAACTCATCGATCATCAAGTGCGACATCGGCCGCAACAGTTCATCGCCGAGCAGCTTGAGGTTTTCCGGCGAATGCTCGCTGAACAACGCGAACATGCGGTTGTAGGTCATGACCGGCGGTTTCTGGTCCAGCAGATGATCTTCAAAGTTGCGCCAGAACAGGCTCAGCGCCTCGAAGAACAAGCGGTCCGGATCGTCCTTGGCGAAGCTCATCCGGCCCACAGCAGCCGGCACATCGAGCCCAAGGTTCTCGATGAAGCTGGCCGCGGCGACAAAACAGTCGAGCAATGGCGCCGAGCCCAGCTCACCCTTGACCTTGTAGTCAAACCCGGGCCCGGCGCTCACATCACCGGCAAGGGTTGCGAGAAGGCGCTTTGAAGACTCGTAATTATCCAACCATATCAACGGCTTACGACAGAAAGCTTGAAACAGGGTGCGCTTTACTGCCCATTCGGCGCGAACCGACAACTTGGCGCTGGGACGACTGAGCTGCGGATTCTCCCGCGGATCGAAGCCCAGAACGACCCAGGCATCCAGCGTCGGGATGTAACCGTGACAATGAAAGATCGAGCCGTTGATGTCGAACGACTGGCGGCTGGACTCAATGCCCTTGATCGGCCACGCACCCGCACGCTGCCAGAGGTCCTGCACCAGATCACACAGTTCTTCGTCGCGCTTGGCGGCCAGCTCGGTGACAGCCATGCGCTTTTGCACATCCGGATGGTCGCGCTCCAGCTCCTTGAGCTGCAGGGCATGCCGGGACAGTGGCGCGATCAGTTGCCGAAAGCGTTCGTTCTGGGTGTGCAGGCGATGGTAGCAAGCGTTGAGTTGCTGGCGCTGCGCGTCATTGATGCGCAGGTCGAACGGATTGCTGTCCGCCTGCGACTCATTGAACTGCGAGCGCTCGCTGAGGTTCTCAAAGGCTTGCAAGCGCTCGAACCCCGGCAGGCTGCGGACCATCGGCAGAATCCGCGAGTGGAAGGTGCGTACCAGGTCGCTGGCGCTCTTGTGCGCCAATGCGTGGCCCCACAGGGCAAACAGCGTGATGAGCTTATTGATGAAGTCTTTGCGCGACTCTCGGGTGAACGTCACCACCGTCAATGAATCCAGCTCGAAACCCAGGTAATGCGTCAACAGCAGGATGCGCAACACCAGGGTCGTCGACTTGCCGGCTCCGGCGCCCGCAATCACCGAGGTCGACGGCGTATCGCTAAAGATCATCTTCCACTGCGCGGCGCTGGGTTGGGCATGCGCGGGCAACAGTCGGGCCACGTCGGCCTTCATGCGCTTCTTGAGGTCGGCGTTCAGGGGCAGGCGCCAGTCATCGAACAGGAAATCATCGACCCGCGGCGCCGGATGCTCTGTGCAGCGGCTGTCGCGAATCAGCAGTACCTGCCGGCCTTCTTCGACGCCCTCGGCCTTGCCTTCCTGGTAGCCGTAGTCAAAGCCTGCGGTGTGTCCACTGCGAAAGCCATCGGCCTGGCCGTGCAGCCAGGACGCCCGGTGCTGGGCACGCAACCGCGTCAGGCCATTGCCGAACACGCGCGCAGCCAACCGTTTGAGCAACGGCATGTCGGCCAGGGGCAAAAGCGTCGGAGGAAGATCGGGGATGTTTCGCGGCACGCTGACTCCAGGGTGTGAGGCTGTTGCGGGCTATGGTGTCTGCATTTGTCGGCGAGTTCTAGTCAAATGCTTATCCATCATTGGCTTAAGCGATGAAGTGAAGGTAGCGCCGCAGGCTGGGCGCCCCATAAAGATCGAATAAATAGATTGGATTGGCGCAATTTTTACGCTGTTTATCGATTGTTAGTTGATGGATGATCGACGCCATCAACCCACGGCTCTCGACCGATGACGAACCTTTCCAGGAGACGATCATGCTTGAACTCAGACCTTTCAACTCCCTCGGCGGTGCCCACCACGGCTGGCTGGATGCCCACCATCACTTTTCGTTCGCCGAGTACCACGACCCCAAGCGCATGAACTGGGGCAACCTGCGGGTGTGGAACGACGATGTGATCGCCCCCGGCACCGGCTTCCCGAAGCACCCGCACCGGGACATGGAAATCATCACCTACGTCCGCGAGGGAGCGATCAGCCACGAAGACAACCTGGGCAACAAGGGCCGCACCGAGGCCGGTGATGTCCAAGTGATGAGCGCTGGCACCGGGATCGCCCATAGCGAGTACAACCTGGAATCGACACCCACCACGATCTTCCAGATCTGGATCATCCCCAACCAGGCGGGCCTGCCGCCGTCCTGGGGCGCCAAGCCTTTCCCCAAGGGCCAGCGCGAAGGTTTCGTGACCCTGGCCAGCGGCAAGGCCGGCGACGACCAGAGCCTGCAGATCCGGGCGGATGCACGTTTGGTGGCGGCGAACCTGAAAGCCGGGGAAAGCGCCGAGTACACCTTGGATCCCGGTCGCCGGGCCTACCTGGTGCCGGCCACTGGGGTCATTGAAGTCAATGGCTTGCGCGCGCACGCTCGCGACGGCGTGGCCGTCGCCGACGAACGTGTGCTGCGGGTGACCGCCGTCGAGGACAGCGAGATCGTGCTGGTGGACCTGGCTTGATCGGCCTGTAAAAAAGGGGGTGACCACGATGGTCACCCCCTTTTTTGTATCGCTGTCCCCTGTGCGGGAGCAGGCTTGCTCGCGAAAGCGCCGTGTCAGGCAACACTAATGCCGGCTGACACTGCCTCTTCGCGGGCAAGCCTCGCTCCTACGGGTACCCGAGCCAGATCTCACACGGTTTGGGTGTGCTGCGTTACTGGGTGCTGATCGCCCCATCCACCAGGGCCTGCGCCTCTTGCACCAACAGTTTGAGGTGGTCCTCGCCCACAAAGCTCTCGGCGTAGATCTTGTAGATGTCTTCAGTGCCCGACGGACGCGCGGCAAACCAGCCGTTCTCGGTCATGACCTTCAGCCCGCCAATCGCCTGATCGTTGCCAGGTGCCTTGCTGAGAATGTGCTGGATCGCCTCGCCGGCCAGTTGGGTCGACGTGACCTGCTCGGGCGACAACTTGCCCAGCAGGGCTTTTTGCTCAGGATTGGCCTTGGCGTCGACGCGGATCGAGAACGGTTCACCCAACTCATCGGTCAGGGCGCGGTAGGCCTGGCTTGGGTCACGACCGGTGCGCGCGGTCATCTCAGCGGCCAGCAGGGCCGGGATCAGACCGTCCTTGTCGGTACTCCAGACGCTACCGTCCTTGCGCAAGAACGAGGCACCGGCACTTTCTTCCCCGCCAAAGCCCAGGGAGCCCTCGAACAGGCCATCGGCAAACCATTTGAAACCGACCGGCACTTCGTACAGGCGACGATTCAGGCGCTTGGCCACGCGATCGATCAAGCCACTGCTGACCACCGTCTTGCCCACTGCCGCATCCGCGCGCCAAAGCGGACGATTCTGGAACAGGTAGTCGATGGAGACCGCCAAGTAGTTGTTCGGCGCCAACAGGCCACCGGACGGCGTGACGATACCGTGGCGGTCGTGATCCGGGTCACAGGCGAATGCCACGTCGAAACGCTCTTTGAGGCCGATCAGGCCCTGCATGGCATGGCTGGACGATGGGTCCATGCGAATCTGGCCATCCCAATCGACGCACATGAAACGGAACGTCGGGTCGACCTGGGTGTTCACCACGTCGAGGTCCAGGCGGTAATGCTCGGCGATGGCCGACCAGTAGCGCACACCCGCGCCGCCCAATGGATCCACGCCCAGGCGCAGGTTGGCACCGCGGATGGCATCGAAATCGATGACGTTGATCAGGTCGGCGACGTAGGTGTTGAGGTAGTCATGGCGGTGCGTGGTGCTGGCCTTGAGCGCCTGCTCGTAGCTGATGCGCTTGACGCCCGCGAGACGGTTGGCCAACAACTCATTGGCCTTGGCTTCGATCCACTTGGTGATGTGGGTATCGGCCGGGCCACCGTTGGTAGGGTTGTACTTGTAGCCACCGCTCTGCGGTGGGTTGTGCGACGGTGTGATGACGATGCCGTCCGCCAGGCCGGAGGTGCGACCGCGGTTGTAGCACAGGATCGCGTGGGAAATGGCCGGGGTCGGGGTGTACTCGTCGCCCTCGGCAATCATCACCGTGACGCCATTGGCCGCCAATACTTCCAGGGCGCTGGCCCCGGCCGGCGTCGACAGTGCGTGGGTATCGATGCCGACAAACAGCGGCCCGTCGATGCCCTGGGCCTGGCGATACAGGCAGATGGCCTGGCTGATCGCCAGAACGTGCCATTCGTTGAAACTCTGCTCGAACGAGCTGCCGCGGTGCCCCGAGGTGCCGAACGCAACGCGTTGGGAAGCCACCGCAACATCGGGCTGGCCGGTGTAGTAGGCCGTTACCAGTCGCGGGATATCGACCAACAGTTCTGCTGGCGCCGGTTTTCCCGCAAAAGGGCTGAGTGTCATGCAAAACCTCTGGAGGAGAGTGGTTCAGGAATGGAAGGCAGTTTACTGGCACTTCGACCAGAGAGCGACGATATCTATCCCGACCCTCACTGGAATTTTCCTACAGCTCAATCAATCAGCTCAAGGTGCAAGGCATTGGCCAACATCGACATGGCGCTGTCCAGGTCATGGTGGCCGCTGAAGGTGTGGCTCAGGCGCAGGTGTTGCGAATGCAGGCCCTGCAAGCTGAACAACTCGCCAGGGGCCAATATGACCTGATGCTTGAGCATGCGCTGGAACACCCGCCGCATATCCACCGGCCGCAGCGAACGTGCCCACAACGTGGCCCCGCCTGCGGGCTCGATAAACGCCAGCGAATCCCCCAGGCGCTCCTGCAACACGTGGACCATTCGGGTTTTACGCTCACTCAGCAATCGACGCAGCACTTGTACGTGCTGATCGATGCGACCACTGCTGTACAAGCGCGCAATGGCCTTCTGGCGGATCGGCGACAAGCGGAACGAACGCAGCAGGAAATCCCGCTGCAGCTCGACGTTCAATTGCCGTGAAAGCAGGTACCCATAAGGCGCTTCCGGGCCGATGAGCTTTTCGAAGGTCGACAGCACGATCAAGCGGTCTGGATCGAGCAGGTCACGAAAGCGTACGACATCGGGTGCGTGGATGAACTCACCATGCACGTCGTTTTCCAGTACCCAGCAGCCATGGTGTTCCAGCATTCGGGCGATGCACTGCCGATTGTCCTCCGGCATCAGGCTGCCACTGGGCATGTTCATGGCCGACGACAGCAGCACCAACGCTACCTTGTGACGGGTGAGCAACTGCCCCAGCAACTGCGGATCGATGCTGCCGTCCTGGGCAACGGACAACTCAATCACGTGCACCCCCGCCGTTTGCAGCAGGCGCAGGATCACCCAGTCACAGGGCGACTCCACCAGCACGGTTTCGTCCTTGAGCCCCAGCACCGAGATCAGGATCTCCAGCGCACCCCGCAAATCCGCACCGATGTACACATCGTCGGCGTGCCAGCAACGCGAGGGTGACGAGGTGTACCGAGCGGCCAGCGCAGTGCGCAACTCCAATTCACCGCAAGGCTGGGAGTGAAGCTGCGGCTGGCGTGGATACTGGCGCACCAGTTCGCGCTCCAGCAGCAGCAGTGGGCTGTCCAACGACTGCAGCAACGCCGGCTCGTCGGCGCTCATGATCAGCATGCCGGGACGGCGAGCGCTGACATACAAGGTTTCCAGCAGGTCATTGCCGCTGCTGAACGACGCATTCAAGGACACGGGCGAGGCGTAGTAGCCCGACTTGGCCACCGAGTACACCCGCCCTTCCTTCTCCAGTAGCGAGTACGCGTACTGAATCGTGGAGATCGATACATTGAGGCGTTCCGCCAATTGCCTCAGCGACGGCAGTTTGATCGGTGTTTCAGCCCCCACTTCATGGATCAGGCAAGTCAGGTACCGATACACCGCCTGGTAAGCAAAATCGCTCTCTCGCTGCGCTTTCATGGGCGGTAGCCAATCACGGCGCACGCCCTGGTTCCGCCGGCAGTCCACCGCCTGGCGTTAACGCCAGGCATGTAGTTCAAGTCAATCAATCCTAGCTCCTCTAACGTCTGAGATAGCGCTCACCCGGCGTATGGGCACCGCTCGCCCCATCGATCACGGCAGCCTGCTCAAGGATCTCAAGCTCGGTCCCGACGACCGACTCCGTGCGGTACACCCGGCAGATCAAATCAATGGACAACCCGCTGACATCGACCACCCACTGCCGGATCTGCTCGGCAACCACGTGCCCCTGCATCAGATTGTGCAGGTCTGGCATCGCCACCAGCATGCCGGGATGGCAGCGGCGTAGAAACTCCTCCAGCCTTG
Source organism: Pseudomonas sp. ok272 (assembly GCF_900109995.1). GTDB lineage: Bacteria > Pseudomonadota > Gammaproteobacteria > Pseudomonadales > Pseudomonadaceae > Aquipseudomonas. The sequence goes on from NZ_FOCB01000002.1 coordinate 143,571, forward strand.
CGGCCTTGTCGACGAACGGCGCAAACAGCAGGCACAACAGCTGCGCCTCGTTCAACCCCAGGGTTTGCTGTGTCTCGATATCGGCCTTGCTGCGCTGCTCGGCGATTGCCTGCGCACCGCCATACTGCACCAGCACCTGATCGCAAAGGCGCTCCGGAAGGCGTCGGCGGCGCATCATCAATAACGCACGCTGAACGTACTCGGAAAAGCCACGCTCGTAGGTCTGCCCCCGAAGGTAAGCGCCCTGCAAGCCGCGCATATGAGCGGACAGCAACGGGCTGGCATAGTCGTTTTCCCGCAGGTGGGTCTCGATCTCTTCCGGCTGCAAGCCGAGGAAATCCGTAAGCAGCGGCCAGCGGTCCTCCATGTTGTCAGGCACCAGGTCCTGGATATCCAGGTAGGCCGTGCCACGGCGGGCGTTAAACCCTTCCCGTGGCCGCCACTGGGCGGTGTCGATATCCGCGTAAACCTCGCGATAGACGTCGCCACCCAATTGATCGAGCATGGAAAACAGCCCCTCAAACCCCTGCGGCGGATGGCTCGCAAACGATAGCCCGATCTTTTGCGCCCCTCGGGTCAGGCCGGCAATAAACTGCTTCTGCTGGCGTGCCGTCTCGCCACCGACCATCGCGTCGACCCCGCCCTCCCATCGCACCATGTGCCCATAGAACTCCGCCATGGCCAAGTAACCGTCATCACAGGTTTCAAACACCCCTGCCGGCCCGCGCAGATGACCCAGCATCAGCAGATTGATGCGATTCATCTCGCGACCGGTCTCGGACAGCGACGCCAAATGATTGAACGGCAACACCTCACGATGATCGACCATCAGCACTTCGACCCTGGGGTCGTCATAGATAAACAGTGCGCTGTAGCTACGATGAACATTCTCGATACAGGCTGGTGTGGTTGCCCCCAGATGAAGCGTGGCGACACGGATCTGGAACGTCGCGGGCGCCCTGCCCGCAATGTTCAATTGGGCGGCCCGCAGCAGGGCAAGGGTGTAACAGCTGTCCCGCGTGCCGGGATGGGCCAGCAGTACCTTGTAGTGGCCGATACGCTCCATTCCGCCAGCGGCCACCACCAGGCGCTGGATCAACAGTTGCAGTGCCGTACGCTCTTCCCGGGAAAAGAAACTCAGCAACCGCTGCAATACTTGCTGATAAACATAGTTCATCGCTTGATCATGAATAATGCTCATATCTTTACCTAACATTCAATAAGTCGGTACCGCACAAACACTCATCCACCTGGGCGACCTTCGATCGCCTGGCTGATCACTGTGACCCATGAGTATCTGCCGTAAAATAGTAAAACTTTGATTATGGAAACCATTTGATACGATTATTCAAAACTTATAGGCGAAAACTGAAAAACCTCATAAAACCAATCAGATAGAGATGCCTACAAGCAGACTTATTAATCCTAGGACTATTCTTACAACGTCCCACAGATAATGAGCACAGAAAATAGGGAAACGTACACACAGCAGTCTTACGAAAACTAATAAAGTGCCCCGTTACTTGCCACGCTTGAATTCGAGATGCCGATGAAGACTGTTCACCCCACATAAAACCAGAGCCTGCGCCATTTAAAACAAGTTGCCCAGCCATGACCATGACTCAATCCTTGAGATGAAAGTGATCATTCAATTATCAGGGCTTAGATAATGATTAGAAGATACAGATCGCAAGCAAAAACCAGTTCAGTTGCTGAACCTGTCGATCAATCACGAGAGAGGGGAATCGCCGAAACACCCGAGCCCGCTTTCGCGGGCCCGGGTATCGCTGTCATGCCGGTTCGACTTGCAGCGCTACGCGTTCGCGGCACGGACACTCGTCCATGTAGCGGTGGGCCTCGACAAACTGGGCGAAGGGGAACACCCGTGTCTTGAGTGGCAGCAGCACACGGTCTGCCGTCAGTTGGTTGATCTCACGCAGGGCCCGCTGCAAGGCGACCTGATCCTGGATGATCCCCAGCTCCGGCTTGCCGGTGAAGTTGCCGATGCAATGCACGAAGAACTGAATGTTCTTCTGGAACGCCGCGCAGGCCGGGAACGGTGTCTGGTTGCCGCCCTGCAGACCATAGAGCACAAGGCTGCCACGGGGTGCCAGCACATCACCGAGCAACGACATCTGTGGACCGCCCAGGCCGTCGAACACGACATCGACGCCACGGTTGTCCGTGAGCTTGTTGATCTGCATGAGCAGATCCTGCTCTTCAGTGACGATCACTTTCTCGGCGCCAAGGGACAGCAGGTACTCGCGCTCTTCGGCTGTCTTGGTCGCAGCGATTACCCGCACACCCAATGCCTTGCCCAATTGCACGAAGGAAGGACCTGCGCAGTGACTCGCATCGGTCACCAGGGCGAACTGGCCAGGCTTAACCCGCGCCAGGTCGACATACGCAAAATAGGCGATCAGCAACGGCGTGTAATGGACCGCGGCTTCGACGGGGCTCAGCACTTCGGGGTAACGGGTCAGTGCCGAACGTGGCAACACAATCTGCTCGCCATACACCGGGTAATCGTTCGCACTTTGCGCCGGGAAGCTGGCAACCTTGTCGCCAACCGCCAAGTCATCCACACCGTCACCGAGCGCCGTCACGATACCCGCCATCTCATGCCCTAGGCCCGAGGGCAGCCGCGCATGGGACGGCGCCAGGTTCTGGCGCCAAAGAATGTCGTACCAGCTGATGCCGATCGCCTCGACACGCACCTGCACTTCCCCCGGTGCTGGCAACGTTGGCGCATGCTCTTCGCATTTGAGCACCTCGGCTGGGCCAAACTTGTGAAAACGGATCGTGCGGGACATCGCAAACCTCGTCAAAGTAACCTCTAATGCCATGAACTCTATCCGGGCTTTATGGCCAAGACCATCCGCAGCTATTAATAGTCGACATGCCTGTCATTGATTCCGCAGCCTCGGTCACCTGTCAACCAACATACGGCGCCGGGCCGGCGTGTAGGAAAAATAAATTACTCGGTGCAGAGTAACAGCCTTTCGCCGTAAGATTCATGCCCGCCATTGTTCTCATATGGCTGTTCTCGTCAAGTTTGCTGACTCTGCCAGGACTCCAGATGAATCGTAATGACCTGCGTCGTGTCGACCTGAACCTGTTGATCGTATTTGAAACGCTGATGCATGAACGCAGCGTCACCCGTGCCGCCGAAAAACTGTTTCTTGGCCAGCCCGCCATCAGCGCGGCGTTGTCACGCCTGCGCAGCCTGTTCGACGACCCGTTGTTTGTACGCACCGGGCGCAGCATGGAACCCTCGGCGCGAGCGGTGGAGATCTTCGCCCTACTCTCCCCGGCCCTGGACTCGATCTCGACAGCGGTCAGCCGCGCCGCCGATTTCGACCCGGCCACCAGCACCTCAGTGTTTCGTATCGGTCTGTCGGATGACGTCGAGTTCGCCTTGTTGCCGATGCTGCTCAAGCGCCTGCGCGCCGAGGCACCCGGCATCGTGCTGGTGGTGCGCCGAGTCAATTACATCCTGATGCCGGGCCTGCTGGCCTCGGGGGAAATCTCCATCGGCGTCAGCTACACCACCGACCTGCCCGCCAACGCCAAACGCAAGGTATTGCGCCGCAGCATGCCCAAGCTGCTGCGCGCCGACAGCGCGCCTGGCGCCCTGAGCCTGGACGAATACTGCGCACGCCCCCATGCACTGGTGTCGTTCGCCGGCGACCTGAGTGGTTTTATCGATGAGGAACTGGAGAAGCTGGGCCGCAAGCGCCACGTGGTCCTCGCCGTGCCGCAATTCAACGGCTTGGGCACACTGCTGGCCGGCACCGACATCGTCGCCACCGTGCCGGACTACGCCGCGGAAGCCCTGACGGCGACGGGCGGGGTGCGTGCCGAAGACCCGCCCTTGCCGACACGCACCTTCGAACTGCACATGGCCTGGCGCGGCTCCCAGGACAACGATCCAGGCGAACGCTGGTTGCGCTCCAGGATTCAGATGTTTTTTGGGGATCCTGAGAGTCTCTAAAGGGGATGGCGTATCTCTCTTTAAAGCCGCAGCAATTGGGTTCAGCGACAACCAAAATCCACTGCCGCCGGTCAATACCCACCCTGTCTCATTACCGTTGAGGGCGTTATCGGGAACAGACCCCGCGCCATGCAAAGGATGCCCCCACCTTGGACTCATACCTTAAGGCCGCGATTAGGCGTTAGGCATGACAGCGCCCGTCACGGAAGATTCGTGAAGTGACCGCTACGTGAAATCCGAGCCCGGAAGCCTCTGCCGAAAGTAAAGACTTCAATCTCGAACGCATACTTTTCTGCTGCGCAATCCATGGTCGACTTTTTCAACAGAATCGGCCAAGAGCCGTCATTCGGATAAAATCTACAAAATGGAGTAATTCGCAATGAACCAATGGAATATACCCGACTGGTTGGAGTTGGAAGTTATCACGCGGGATGTGTGCTGTGTTTATTGGCACGGAATTCGGCTCCTGCGGTACACGAAAATCCCAAGCCTCCTGGGAACATATAACCAATGACGCAAGGATTATTACAAGAGAGAATATTGCCCTTTGTTGCATCTCTTGCAATGCAAGCAAAGGCGCAAAGTTGTTGATAGAATGGATTGATTCAACCTACTGCAAAAACAAAAACATTACTCACCAGTCAGTCTCGGACGTTGTCAAGCGTGCCCTTCTACAACCGCCGGGATACCAGCCTCGGATTTACTAAATTATAGTTAAGTGAGTCGGCGCTCGGTTAAAGAGTCGGCTTCGTCGGTCTCACTGAGTGAAACGAGCGATTTGAGCGCATTGTTAGAAGAAATTAGTTTGGCGCTAATGTTCAGGACGCGTTTATCAAGGAGCAAAGCTCCACGCAACTGCAAAATGTGGCCGTTAACATGCGCTCTATACGAGCTGAATTCTGAAATTACAGAGTGCGGAATTAAGTATGCTTCAATAATTTCATATGCCTCATTGAAAATTACAGCAATGAGCTCATCAAAGTCGTTTTTTTCGAGGTTGCGTATGACGCCTAACTGCCTTGCACCGCTATTTTCAGCTATACGGCGTCCTTTGATTTGGATTTTTTTACCGTCGCTGGATTCGGCGTCGTGTCCCGCAGCTGAATTTTTAGTAAGGGTTAGGTTTAAAGCAGATGAAACCAACCATTCGGCGTAATCCCCAACAGGATTATTTTTTGTTCTCAGTACGCCGCGATTCTTAAGCTCATCAATCGCCGCAGCGTGTAGCTTTAGCAATTCAGGTATCGATAGGTTCGCTAGGTTCATGTTGTTAAGCTCTTCTAACATTCAGGTTAAGGGGCGGTGGCACAACGTCCCAGAGAGCGAAGCGAACGATTTGAACCGATTGTCAGGTGTGCAGCAGAGCATAAATTTCTTCGTTGTGGATTTCGTTTTGAAAACAAGCACAAAGCCTATTGCATGGATTGGCAATAGTTATATTAATACTTGGTGGCTTTTGTTAGTTTTTCGCCGCCGCCTTCCACTATCTCCAGTACTGCACAGGTTATTCTGTAGAATTTAGGAAGAATTCCTGGGATATTTTTATGTGAGCCGTGATCATTTAATGATCTAATGCTTGGGAATTCATCCCATAGATTATTTGCAGTAATAAAATTGTTTGTCATTTTTTGAGTGTTAAAATTATTACTACCATAGATGATCATGTAGTTCTTTATTTGAACCATTTCTTCTTTGGTGAGCTCGTATTTTACTAGCAAGCTCTCATAATCAAATGATTCGATTTTAGACTGCAAGTCAGATTGTTTTGGAGGTGTTTCAGTACAATGTTCTGCTAGCCAGTTATCCATGAAATCAGGATCACTTGCACTACCCCCAAACGCCTCACAAAAATCTCGATAGTCACTCATTATATACTCCTAAATATGCCACAACTGAATTACAGCTAGACGACACAAATGGCGTAATATTTTCCGCCATTTGTGCCTGACAACGTTCTTTGTTCATGCGTAACTCCTAGATTAGCCTGAGTGTCCAGCCAGAGAAACTGCATGACTTCTGTGCACATTACTCGGTCATTGTAGCGTGTCCACGGGATGCTATGGATCGATTGCCAGCATCGAGCGGCGCCCGCTCAGTTTGCAGCCACAAGAGAAAACTGTCGACTGCACCCCACCCCTTGCAAATACTTGAATCAACGCGAGTCTGCGCGAATCAAGGAATCAAGGAATCACGCCATGGTCGGGCGCATAACAGGATCGAAGAACACAAAGCCGTCGAAGGCAGACGTGCGTCGCCACATGGAGGCACTCCGCGAGCTGGCCGAAGCCGGAGACATCGCGGCCCGAGTCGCGCTGATCGAGCTATCGGTCAAGCTGCTCGCGGAGAAGAAGAATGGCCGCCGCTAAGAGCAAGTCAGCCCCCGACCTCATCCGCCAGCGCGCGGCCGGGATGGGCGCCGACATGCTCAACGTCTTGGAAGCTATGGCCCGAGCCGGCGACGTTCAAGCCGCCAAAGCCATCCTCAACAAGAGCACGCCCGACCTCAAGCCCGTCGCGGCCATGGTGACCTTCCCGCTGCCCAAGGGACAAGACCTCACCGCGGCAAGCTGGGCCATCCTCAGGGCCGTCAGCGGCCAAAAGCAGTCATTCGTCAGTGCCCACATTTGCCGGACAGCCTAGTAGCAAAATAGCTCTATTAAGTTGCGGACCGATTACGGTCAGCTAGCCGTGTGTTTCTTGCAAACGCCAGCGGCCGGGCACAACGCACAGTCGTTAGCGGACGAGCATTAATTGAGGATAAACCCAAGATTTTTGCCGCTGCTGCATGAATTTCACAGTGTCACCAGCTTGCCTCCTCTATGCGGGCGACACTTTATGCATTCTTAAATTATTATTGTATTAGAAGCCTTCTTTTCTTAGATTGGCCTCAACGTCTTCGCGTTTTCCATGGCGCTCGTAGCCTTGAGCAAGTTGATCCAGCATGGCTGCAACATTTGGATGGGAGTGCTGCACCCGCTCTGCCTGGTTTCTGTAATGTGCTGCCAGATCACGCTCTTGGTCGCCGCCATCCCAAGGAGACCGGCTAGTGACCCCACGCTTATTAATGGTTCCAGTGATGAAGCCGGTACGCATATGTTCTAATTCAGGAGACTCTAAAATCTCCCTGGCCGGCGTGAATGGCCATGTACCATCCTCATCTGCTGGGGAATGGGAGAGAATTTGTCCTAAAGTCTGATCACACATTGTTGGCCGATCTGCATCACTACATAACTCACGTGTTTCCTGAATAAAGTGAATAAATTTATCTGCATCAATACCCCCATCTGATTGAGTGCCAGGTAGTCGCTTGCAGTGATGTAAGACATCCCAAGCCCTCCCGGCAGTTGCCCGACTGGCCTCAGTCACCTCCTGCCTTTCCCCATGTTCCGGCTTGTAGATCGCACAAATTAACTCCTTGAAGAGTTCTGGCTCTGATGTGATAGCTTCATACAGCGCACTAGCATTGTCTCCTCGCCCATGCTGAAGAAATGGAAATAGCCAAAATTCAAGTTGAGCCAGAGCTAACCGCTCAAATTCACCAGAACTCTCTAGCCGCTCCAGCATTTTCTCTAGATGCCAAGACTGAATTTTCGGCCCATCTATCTCTCTACAGCCGAGTAACTGTTGAAGAGCTAAATAAATCTTACCAGGAGCAGTTTCTTGAAGTTTGAATTGGCAGCAATAAAGAGCACTCATTGGGCGCTTAGCCTTCAAGAGCTGCTCTAACACAAAGTCTAAATCCTCATCATTTGTTTGATGGTATGGTTGAACCATGTGCCAATACTCGGTATTGACCTCATGATCACAGGACTCAACCAACTGCCAGGTCTCTCGGTTTGGGATAGCCAGAGTTAAGAAACTGGCGAGCCTCACCGATGGCCATCCACGTTGTTTGCCTAACTCAACTACTTTTTTAAGTAGCGCATCAGGTGCTGGTGACGCAGCCGTACATAGAAATCCTGCTATACACGCACTCATGTGCGTGCCGTTATCAAAGCTCTCAAGCTTTTCCTGAATCCATTCCATCCAGTAGCCCTCACCCCAGGGAACCCCTGCCAATGTGGCTCCGACGATGCTGGGTTCGGTGCATACTTCAATAAGGCATTCTATTCCTGTGATTCTTTCAGCCTGATATATCGCCGATAACGAGGAGGCTCTGAGCTCGGAAACAATTTTGGCTTTGTCATGGAGATCTTTTTTTTCATCCTCCGTAGGAAGCTCCAGCCAATGGCTATCGAACAACCAATGGTCTCGCATGACCAAGTTGAGGGGGGCCAATCGTTCATAGCATGTCTCCACCGACTGGAGCCACTCGTTAAGCTCCGTGGCGGATGCCTCATCGTAATTACGGTGCCAATTAATAATTGCCCTCAGAGCTGAACGTATAATTTCCCGATCCACATCCCTATCTGTCGCTTGGATGAAGGGTTCAATCAGTTCCAATAATCTGGGCAAATCCTCTCGATCCCTGAAGCCGGTCTTTTGCAGTAACGAGACAATTCTAGGTGCATTCCCATCGCTGAGTTGAAGTAGCTTTTCATGGACGAAATCAAGCATTTCATACATTTCAGCATGGGTAACACCACGGCCTGCACCTGCATCGTCTTCACGCCATTTGGGCCTGTGAATATGGTCGGCAGTTTGGTGACCACGCCCCGCGATCCCCACCAAAAGACGAAAGGAAGCCTCGGGATCCCTTTCGATTAACAGACTGAGTACTTTGATTCGCTCCGGTAAGCTGGCAGCAGTCTGCGGAAACCACGAGCGGAAAAAGTTTAGAAGGCTCCGACTCGGTTTGTTGCCCCAATTTCCCTTCATAGGTACATGGCTTAACTGGGCAAGAATTAGCGCCACTGGGGCCAAGCGACGCGGAGCCCAGCCAAGAGTTTCCAATGCCCAAAGCAAACCTGCGTGCCAGCAGCGGCCTCCAAGTATAGAGTCACTAGTTTCGGTAAAAAGCCTCGTTATTGGAGCATCCGCCATGCGTAAGCTGTTCTGAATAGCACGAAGAAATCTATCCGGCGCTGCTTCTGCCAAGTTTGGTAGATAGGAGGATAAAGACAGCCAGCGCCCTCCATCGGCCCCGTCAAGCAGCTCGCCCACTAACCCCGCCACCCTCTCTTCGATGTCCAGTGCCTGTAGGCCAACTTGATCTGGGGCACGCACTGCCAGCTTTATGAGCGAATCGCAAATCGATTCAAATAGTAAGTCTGAATACGGATGAACTTTTCCATGAAGCTGGGCCATCCAGCGCTCGTTATCCGGCAGTTCCAACTGGGGGTCAGGTGCCGATAACATTTTCTGAGCAAGGGCAAAGAAACGGTCCAGTTGGTTACTAGTAATTCGGTCTGCACATTGACTGAGCAGATCCAAAGGCGATTTGGCTTTCCAGACTGCGCCTATCTTCAGCAGTGGAGCATCGTCAAGTCGTACAAGTTGCCGCAAATCTTGCTCAACCGTTTCATAGGAACGGCCCGACAGTTCTTCAACTGCTTGTCGATCCGCTGCTTTGTCTGAATGCCAAGCTCCAAGTAGGCAAAGCAGCGGGAGACTTGCTGCTTGCGGTGCTTCTAGCCAGACAGGGCATTGAATTGCCGGGTTAGTCGCTCTTTGTCGGCGAAATACAGTCCATGAGCGGCCAGTGGATAATGCATAGCGCTTGGCATCAGATTCTTCCATTCCTGTAGCAATCAGAGCTTTCTCGAACTCGTATATATTCGGCCGCTCCAAGATCAGCTCATTACCATTTGGCCTTCCGGCCAAATCGCCTGTGGCGTGAGGGATGATCACTCGCAAGTCTTCACGTAAAACTAGATTGCTTGCGGTTTCAGTGCGAGCCGCGATTGCAACCCGCAATTGAGGGTTTGCTTCCACATACCGCCAACCATGAGGTTCTGTCACAACAAGGGCATGATGTTGAAGGTCGCCCGATGCCATTACCACCGCAACTGTGAATGCTACGGCTTCTTCCACACTGTCGGCACGTATCACAAGAGGCTGTGTAGGTGTAATGCTCGCCTGAAGCTTTTCACCCAAAGCGTCGAACATCGATGCCCGATCCTGGAATAGTGCTTCGGGAGTGATGGCCGGGCTACATTGTCGCGCCCACGTATCCCAGTAGCGGGAAAGGCTGACTACACCCCCGCCACTCAAACCCAACGCTTCGGCGAACTGCAAAGCGACTGCCGGACTTTGCTCCAACCATTGCTCCAGATCGTCCGCATCGTAGACCCGCACATCAGCCCATTCCCCCTGGCGGGTCTGCTCCTCGATCCATTCAGACTTTTTTGTCCAGCGGCGAGGGGTAACAAATACATACGTGCAGTTCGATCGCTCTTCCTTGCTTGTCGTTTCTGTGCGCTTCCGATAATCGCGGTTAGCTTTGCCGGGCACATCTTGATCACAGCCAACTTCCCAGCAAGACGCACCAGCTGGAACCCAGGCATTACCAAGGTCACTGAACAGAACGCCGTCCCAGCCTGGTACATAGGTTGAATCACCCGCTGGAAATGAAAGCTGGCGCGTTGCTCCGGGTTCAAAGCAAAGGCGTCTGACCCAGCGCGGCAAATCGGTTTGCGCTTCCTTGGCATGCGTATTGGCCCAATTGACGATGTGGGAGGCTGTGATTCGCATAATCCATTCCAGATAAAAGGGGCGTCAGTGCGACCCCAAGCTTACCCCTCCGCCAGCTCATCTTGGAACACCATTGGTGTTCTGGCGGTTCAGTGTTCCTGTGTTTTTTCGTTGGTGCTCCATGGCTGAAAGCCTTAGTCTCCTTAGCTTTCAGCGACCCTGACCGCTTTGAATCGAGGTGTCTACGGTGAACGGCTGCTTTTGGCCGACTCTTGCCTGTCATCAGGGGCAGAAAGCGCCCCTTAGCAGAAGCTCACAGGTTCTCTATGAATGACTGGTAGTTGTTTTGTTTGCTCTTCTGCACTTTCAACTGCAGACCAGCACGCTACCCCCTCCAACTACACATATTCAATGCGGTGCCGTCCATTGTTTTTAGCCGCATATAGCTGCTGGTCCACGGCTTTGATGAAGTCTGTAGGCTTTTCCCGCTCACCTGGCACCACCGTGCCCGCTCCTATGCTGAGCGTGACGCGGTGGCCATGTGGCGATAGTGCATGCACGATGGACTGCTTCTGAATCAACCGCTGGCAGCGGTCAGCAACTTTACGCGCTACCTCGGCATCGGCTTCGGGCAGCAGCACGACAAACTCTTCGCCTCCATAGCGAGCCACAAGATCGCGAGGGCCATCCAACGCCAAACTCAGCGTCTGGGCAATCGTTATCAAACATTTGTCGCCTTGAATATGGCCGTATAAGTCGTTGTATTGCTTGAAAAAATCGACGTCAAAAAATAGCAGCGACAGTGGCTGGCGCTCGCGGCGCGCACGTTCCCACTCCAACTCGAAACAGCTATCGAAACGGCGGCGGTTGGCGATATTCGTCAAACCGTCCTTGAACGAAAGCACCTCTAGCTCTTTCTGCAAGCTCAGCAGTTGGTCCTCGGTCTTCTTGCGCTCGCTAATGTCAAACATGAAGCCGATCAGTGCTTCGACCTCGCCCCTGTCATTGCGCACCACGTGCACCACGTCACGAATCCACACATAGCCGTTGTCTTTGGTCAGCGCTCGGTAGTCCGCCTCATGGTCCACACCGGCCTGGGATTGTGTCACGCAGAAATTCACCACATATTCGCGATCTTCTGGATGCATGCGCATCGCCCAGTCTTCCACGCTCACCCAACTTTCAGGGCTCCAGCCCAGCAATGCCTCGATTTGAGGGCCGATATAGGCGAATTTCATCGAGGTCCAATCAATCTTCCAGGGTATCGCCTTGGTCGACTCCAGCAAGGTTCTGTACACCTCACTGTCATTAACAAACTCGCTTACATCGGACATACGCAATAACCCTCATATCCATATCAGTAAGCCACTGTAGCCTGAAGCAGTCAGTCGTGGAAACTTACCGAGCGACGGTTGCTGGCCAATGGCGATCCTTTTCAAAGGGCACTTTCGGTCGAAACCGGTACGTGGAGACAGGCAACAATCGGTGAATAGCAATCGATCCTTACCCCGCCTCCGTGCCGAGCAATGTGCGCAGGTTTATGTAGGTCAGCTCCAGTGCCGGAGGGAGGTGCATAAAAATCCGATGCGGGTTCAGACATCGGATTTTTATGCTTGCGGTAAAAGCCCAGGCATCGCGCCTGAACTGGATGACATTAGCCGCAATAGACTCGCTTTTATCTTAGGCGCTTAGGCCCTGTTGATTTATTGGCCGTAGACCGTATTGCCACGAAACACCGTCTGAACGACTTGGGTGTCGGCGATTTGCTCCGGTTTGCCCTGCTGGACCAGGTCGAACAGGTTTCGGTCGAGGACGATGAAGTCGGCGGACTTGCCCGGTTCAATCGACCCGATGAGTTTTTCCTGGCGCACTGCACGGGCTCCGTTGATGGTGTAGGCATCCAACATCTGTTGCAGCGTAGCGCTCTGCCCGGCGTTGTAGGCAGGTTGGCCCGGGATGGCGCGGGTGATGCCGGCGGCAATGTTCATGAACGGCCTTGGATCACGCGTGTCGACCGGCGCATCGCTGCCCGCCACCAGCACAGCGCCAGCTTTGGCGGTGCTACCGACTGGATAGATGGCTCCCCACGTGTAACTTTTTGGGTTGTAGAGCACGTCGCTGATGTCTTGGCCTTTTTTACTTTGCTCAAGGAATGGCGTGATCAGCATGTCATATTCCGGTTGCTGGTTGATCCATGCGTAGGTGTACGTCAGGAAGGTACCCAGCTTACCGAGGCGTGCTTGATCGTCCGGATGGACCACTTGCAGGTGAGCAATGGTATGCGGAATGTGCCGGTCGCCGTTGCGCTGACGGGCAGCTTCCAGTGCATCGATTGTCACACGAGTGGCACGGTCGCCGATGCTATGGACGTGGATGCTGAAACCATCGGCATCGAGCGCACTGGCGTAGTTTTTGAAGTCTTCAGCACGGTAATTGACGATGCCGTTGTTCTTCGAGTCCTCACTGTTTTTGGTGACCGTGACGAGGCCGGTTTCTTCATTCTGTTTGAGGTGCGGTGTCTGGTAGTTGTGCAGCATGCCTGCATTGGGCGAGAACGGCGGCTTGCTGAAGGGGTCGCCTTCAAGCACACCGTCGGCAAAGATTTTCACTGCATCGGCTTTGATCAGTGGATTGCCGGCGAACGCGGCGCGTACTTCTTGAGCCTTTTTCAGGTGCCCGGCAATGTCTACTTTGCCCTTGTAGTCATCGGCAATGAAGCAGGTGGCAGCCGTTATCCGCATGTTCAGCAAATTCTGCTGTTGCATCTTCACAAATTGTTCGCGGATGAAGTCATTGGAGCAGGCATCCTGGATGCTGGTGATACCGTTTTTCGCCATGACCTGTGCGACTTTGGGCAGGATCGCGCCGTAAACGGCTTCGCCACGTGGCTCGCCCACCTCTTGAGCAAACATGTCGAAGTTGCCGACCGGAATTTTTTCCTTGGCAGCGTCGCGCACTACCCCGCTGTCGAGGCTGACGTAGGGAGCCAACTCGGCGAATACTCCGCCCTTACCCAAGGTTTTTGTGTTGAAGCCAACGGTATTGCCCTGTTCGTCTTGAGCCATGCTCAAGGCTTTAGAGTTGTAAGCGCTGGCGTGGCCGTCTACACCGGAAAGGATGATCGGATGACCGTCGGCAACAGCATCCAGCGTTTGCCGAATGGTTTTATAGGTATCGGTAGGCTCATTGTTCTCATAGGGAACCCACTGATCTATTTTCAGCCAGGCGCCAGGTTCACTGGCATAGCGGGGCAGGCACTCCTTCACTTTCTCGGCGAGCTGACCAAGGTTTACGCTCTTGCCTTCGAGATCGCATGTGTCCAGCGGGACGGTTCCGAGTACGTGAATGTGATTGTCGTGCAGCCCGGGCAGCACCATCTTGCCCTCCAGGTCAACGACGCGGTACCCCTGGTTGATGTATGGCTCTGCACCTTCCCGGTTGCCGGAGTAGACGAACTTGTCATTTGAAACGGCGATAGCGTCTACCTTTCGGCGCTGGGCATCCTGGGTATAAATCTGACCGTTCAGGTACACGATATTGTGATCGTTGCCGATGGCCGGAGCTGATGTCTGACTGCAGCCAGAGAGCGCAGTGAGCAAAGCGAGGGAGGAAAGCGCCAGGTGTTGTTTTGATTTGAGCCGCATAGAGTCTCCAGTTAAATTACAGTAATTACTGTAGTATTGATTTCTACCAGCGTTACTCTGGGGCGTCAATCGCTACGGTTTGACTCCGCCGGACAAGTCGATGTGAAATGCGCACCCATGCTAGAAGGGTTGGGTAGTTGATGATTGAGCAAGACTTAAAAATGCGCCGCGAACCGCGCCAGCAACGCACCCTTGAAATCGTTCAAAAGATCGAGCAGACAACGCTGCAGTTACTCAAGGAGGGCGGTATTACGTTGCTGAATACCAACGTCATTGCCGAGCGTTCTGGCATCGACATCAGTTCGCTCTATCGCTTTTTTCCGAATAAAGAGGCGATTGTGTATCGCCTTGGACAGCAATGGTTGGATGCGATCCGCAGTCGGGAACAAGTGATTTTTGAGGGTGATCTCGGTCTCGTCGAAACGTGGAGCGCGCTGGATGACATGATCGACGTGATCGAACAGGAGTTTTCCGGGTATGGCGCCCTCTGGCAGGCGATGGATGTGATTCCGGCGCTGCATGATCTGGAAGCCAAACATGAGGCCTTACAGCTCGACAATATGCTGGTACTGCTGAGAAAGCACGGTTGCCAGTGGCCGGAGCAGGAACTGACTGAGCTGGTGCGCTACCTGTATCGGACCGGGGACGTTGTTAAGCAAGGGTGTATCGAACAAGGTGATGCGAGCGGACTGATGTGGCGTACGCATCAAAAATGGCAGGCTCGGCTGCTTTTGTCGGCGGTTAACACCCAGAGCGCTGCTGAGTTTGAGCACGCGTTGCTCGTGTGACGACGACCTCACGGCGCCAATCTTCGTAGCAAGGCCTAATGCATCATGTTGTATAGTCGCAGGCCAACCCGCTCCGCGCATTCGGTGATCCATGTCTTACCCCCTCGACGCCATCACTCACACCTACCTGGGCAGCAACGTCTACGCCCAACTGCGTAGCGCGCTGATCACCGGAGGCCTCAAGCCGGATGACCGACTGCGGATCCGTGAGTTGGCGGCCCAATTGGGTACGAGCGTCACCCCCGTGCGCGATGCCATCCTGCAGTTGGCCAAGGAAAAGGCCCTGGTGCTCAAGACCCCGAAGGACATCCGCGTCCCGGTGCTCGACAGTGCGGCCTACCTGGAGATTCGTACCCTGCGCCTGAGCCTCGAGGGCCTCGGCGCCGAAACGGCCGCACGCCTCGCCACCCCGGACGATCTGGCGCGCATCGAAGCCAACATCCAGCTCAACCTGGAAGCCATCAACCGCAACGACCTCCCCGAGGCGCTGCGCCTGAACAGCGAGTTCCACTTCCTGATCGCCGAAGCCGCCCGCATGCCGTTGCTGCGCAGCTACCTCGACAGCCTGTGGATGCGCGCCGGCCCGCTGATCGCCCAGGCCTACGTGCATTTTTCCCTGAGCATGGCCATCGAGCACCATGTCGAGGTGCTCAACGCCCTGCGTCAGCAGGACGCCGCCGCCGCCAAACACGCGATCCAGACTGACATCCTCGATGGCAATCAGATGATGCTGGAGTTCATCGCCGTCAGCCAGGAACCCACCGCCTAAGCAAACTTTCCCCCGTACGGCTATTGACACTCTGCGCGCCTAAAATGATGATGCATCAAACATCAAATCCAACGAGGTGCGTTCGTGAGCGAGAAAAGAAAGCTGCTGTTAACCGGCGCCAGCCGCGGCATCGGCCATGCAACGGTCAAGCATTTCAATGCAGCCGGCTGGGAAGTGTTCACCGCCTCCCGCCAGAACTGGGTGGCCGAGTGCCCCTGGGCTGAGGGTTTGCTCAACCATATCCACCTGGACCTGGAAGACATCGACAGCGTCAGCGCGAGCCTGGCCACCATCAAGGACAAGCTCGGCGGCCGGCTCGATGCCTTGGTGGACAACGCCGGCATCTCGCCCAAGGGCGTCGAGGGCGGCCGGCTTGGCGTCCTGGAAACCGACTACGCCACCTGGCTCAAGGTGTTCAACGTCAACCTGTTCTCCACCGCGCTGTTGGCGCGCGGGCTGTTCGATGAATTGAAGGCGGCCCAGGGCAGCATCATCAACGTCACCTCGATTGCCGGCTCCAAGGTGCACCCGTTCGCGGGGGTCGCCTACGCAACGTCCAAGGCCGCGCTGTCGGCCCTGACCCGGGAAATGGCCTACGATTTCGGCCCCCACGGCGTACGCGTGAATGCCATCGCCCCTGGGGAGATCGACACCGCGATCCTCTCCCCCGGCACGGCCGATATCGTCGAACGCCTGGTGCCGATGAACCGCCTGGGCAAGCCGGAAGAAGTGGCTTCGTTGATCTACTTCCTGTGCACCAGTGGTGCTTCCTACGTCAATGGTGCGGAAATCCACGTCAATGGAGGCCAGCATGTCTGAAGCGGTCATGGACCCCGCGTGCTGCGCCGACTTGATGACGACCGAGGCGCCGAACATCGACAGCCGCACCGCGCTGGACGTTGCCCACCGGGTATACGGCCTTGAGGGCACGCTCAAGCCATTGAATGGCGAGCGCGACACCAACTTCCTGGTGCGCAGCGAGCGCGGCGCCTATGTCCTGAAGTTCATCAACCCCGCCGAAGACCCCAGGGTGATCAGCTTCCAGACCCAGGCCTTGCTGCACATCGAGCGCCACGGCGCCCATCTGCCGGTGCCACGGGTACTGGCCGCGCGTGATGGCGAGGTCGATCCGCTGGTGCAGGTGGCCGGGCAGCCGCTGCGACTGCGCGCCGTCAGTTACCTCGACGGCATCTCGCAAAACCTTGGCCAGCCCAGCGTGGCCTTGATGCGCGAACTGGGCACGTCGCTGGCCGAGGTCGACCTGGCCCTCAAGGATTTCCGCCATCCGGCCGCCCACCGCAACCTGCTGTGGGATGTCGGCCACGCCGAGCGGGTCAGGCCGTATCTCGACTGCCTGGAGCCCGATCAATTGCCGTTGGTCTCGACGCTCTTGGACCGCTTCGAGACCTACGTCAAACCGCGCCTGGGCACGCTGCGCGCGCAGGTGATTCATAACGACCTCAACCCCCACAACGTGATGCTCGACGGTGAAACCGGCAGCCGCGTCGCGGCGATCATCGACTTCGGCGACGCCCTGCATGCGCCGCTGATCAACGAGCTGGGCACGGCGCTGTCCTACCAATTCGATGCCGACGCCAGCGACCCGCTGTGGCAGATCAAGGCCTTCGTCGCCGCCTACCACGCCAAAATCCCGTTGCTGGCCGAGGAGCTGGAGGTGTTGGGCGACCTGATCGCCCTGCGCATGGCCATGGCCATCACCATCGCCCAATGGCGCGCCAGCCTGTACCCGGAAAACCGTGCTTATGTGCTGCGCAACCTGCCCAGCAGTTGGCGCAACCTGCAATGCCTCGCCACCCTGCCCGCCGGGCTGCTGACCCAGAGCCTGATCAACGCCTGCACCCAGGAGGTCGCATGACGTCGCCCACTGCCACGCCACTGCTCGCCCGTCGCCAAGCAGCGCTCGGCGCCAGTTATCGACTGTTCTACGAGGAACCGTTTGCCCCGGTGCGCGGCGAAGGCGTCTGGCTGTACGACCAGGACAACACGCCGTACCTGGATGCCTACAACAACGTGGCCTCCATCGGCCACTGCCACCCCGCCGTGGTCCGCGCCATCGCCGAGCAGAGCGCCCAACTCAACACCCACACGCGCTACCTGCACCCGTCCATCGTCGACTACGCCGAGGACCTGCTCAGCGAGTTCCCGGCCCAGCTCGACAACCTGACCATGACCTGCACCGGCAGTGAAGCCAACGACCTGGCGCTGCGCATCGCCCGCTGCCACAGCGGCGGCACCGGCATCATCGTCACCCGCTGGGCCTATCACGGCGTGACCAGCGCCCTGGCCGAGGTGTCGCCGTCGCTGGCCACCGGCCTGCCCACCGCCCGCCATGTGCGTCTGGTGGACGCGCCGGACACCTACCGCACCACGACCGATTTCGTCGCCAGCGTGAAGGCCGCGCTGGCCGACCTGCAGGCCCACGGCATCAAGCCGGCGGCGCTGTTGCTGGACAGCATTTTCTCCAGCGACGGCGTGTTCAGCCCACGCAACGGCGAGATGGCCGCCGCCGTGCAATGCGTGCGCGACGCCGGCGGCCTGTACATCGCCGACGAGGTGCAACCGGGCTTCGGCCGCACCGGCGGGCATCGCTGGGGCTTCGAGCGCTACGGGGTGATCCCGGACCTGGTCACCCTCGGCAAGCCCATGGGCAATGGCCACCCGGTGGCCGGCGTGGTCGGGCGCTCGGCCCTGTTCGATCAGTTCGGTCGCCAGCAGCGCTACTTCAACACCTACGGCGGCAATCCGGTGTCGTGCAGCGCGGCGCAGGCGGTGCTGCGGGTGCTGCGCGAGGAAGACCTGCAAGCCAATGCCCGGGACGTCGGCGCCTACTTGCGCCAGGGCCTGCTGCAACTGGCCGAGCGCTACGAGGTGATTGGCGATGTGCGCGGCGCCGGCCTGTTCATCGGCGTCGAGTTGGTGCACGACCGCGATGCCCAGACCCCGGCAACCGCCACGGCCGCCGCGGTGGTCAACGGCATGCGCCGGCGCCAGGTGCTGATCAGCGCCACCGGCCCCAACGCCAACATCCTCAAAATCCGCCCGCCCCTAGTGTTTGCCCGCGAACACGCGGACCTGTTGCTTGAACGCCTGGATGCCACCTTGCGCGAGCTGCGTTGAAGGGCTGAGTGGGCGCCAGGCCGGGGCATCCCGGCTGCGGCGCCGTTCAGGTCCCTGATCCAGGGCACACGACACGCACCAGCACCACGCGAGTGCAGGGCCCGGATCGCTTTCACCCGAGTCAACCTGGAACACCCCGCCTGCAGTCCGCTGGCACAGATTCTGCTTAATACAAAACATGATGCATCATATTTTAATAATTAAGCTGTACGTGGAGGGTTTGAGATGACCAGTAACAACGCAAGCGCCTTCGTCCGCTTCAAAGGCGTGGAAAAAAGTTACGACGGTTTGAAAACAGTGGTCAAAAAGCTCGACCTGGATGTCGCCCAGGGTGAGTTCCTGACCCTGCTCGGGCCGTCCGGCTCCGGCAAGACCACCAGCCTGATGATGCTGGCTGGCTTCGAGACACCGACCCAAGGGCAGATCTTCCTCGAAGGCCAGGCCATTGAAAGCGTGCCCGCCCACCGTCGAGGCATCGGCATGGTGTTCCAGAACTACGCGTTGTTCCCCCACATGAACGTCGCCGAGAACATGGCGTTCCCCCTGCAGGTGCGAGGCATGAAACGCCACGACATCGAAACCAAGGTCAAGAAAGCCCTGGCCATGGTGCGCCTGGGCGATCTCGCCAACCGTTACCCCGCGCAACTCTCGGGTGGCCAGCAGCAACGCATCGCCCTCGCCCGGGCGTTGGTGTTCGAGCCCACGCTGGTGCTGATGGATGAACCCTTGGGCGCGCTGGACAAACAGCTGCGCGAACAGATGCAACTGGAGATCCGCCGCCTGCACCGCGAGTTGGGGCTGACCGTGGTGTTCGTCACCCACGACCAGGCCGAAGCGCTGACCTTGTCCGACCGGGTGGCGATCTTCAACGACGGGGTGATCCAGCAGGTCGACACCCCGCAAGCGCTGTATGAGCGCCCGGCCAACCGCTTTGTCGCCACGTTCATGGGCGATACCAACGTCTTGCCCGGCGTGCTCGATACCCTCGGCAGCGAAGGCTGCCAGGTCCGACTCGACCAGGGCACGCACCTGGCTGCGCGCCTCACTCCGGGCCTGGCCAAGGGCAGTCGCACGTCGCTGTCGATTCGCTCCGAACGGGTGATCCTCGACGGCGACACCCGCTACGACAGCCGTCTGAGCGGGCGTATCGAAGAATGCCTGTACCTGGGCGACCACGTGCGCGTGCGCCTGAACGTTGCCGGTAACGACGACTTCAACGTCAAGGTGCCCATCGCCCAGATGCAACCGCACTGGCGCGAGGGCCTGAACCTGCCCGTGTGTTGGCACAGCAGCGACGCCTCGGCGCTGGATGCCATGCCTGCTTGACCCCTTCCCCCCCTAGTTGATGACATCAGGAAACTTGCCATGCTCAAGCGTATTGCTGCACTGACTGTTCTGGCTGCCTTCGGTGGCCAGGTAAATGCCGAATCGTTGACCGTCGTGTCCTTTGGTGGCCTGAACAAGGACGCCCAGGACAAAGCCTTCTACCAGCCCTTCGCCGCCACCGGCAAAGGCACGGTGCAGGCCGGGGAATACAACGGCGAGATGGCCAAGATCCGCGCCATGGTGCAAACCCGCCAGGTCAGTTGGGACGTGGTCGAAGTCGAAAGCCCCGACCTGATCCGTGGCTGTGCCGAAGGCCTGTTCGAACCGCTGGACTGGAGCACGCTGGGCGATGCCAGCAAGTTCGTCAACGGCGCCGTCAGCGAGTGCGGCGCGGGGATTTTCATCTGGTCCACGACCCTGACCTACGACAGCGCCAAGCTCAAGACCGCCCCCACCGGCTGGGCGTCCTTCTGGGACACCAAGACCTTCCCCGGCAAGCGCGGCCTGCGCAAGAGCGCCAAGTTCACCCTGGAAGTCGCCTTGCTCGCGGACGGCGTGAAACCCGCCGAGCTGTATGAGGTGCTCGGCACCCCCGAGGGCGTGGACCGGGCCTTCAAGAAGCTCGACCAGATCAAGTCCGACATCCAGTGGTGGGAAGCCGGGGCGCAGCCGTTGCAATGGCTGGTGGCGGGTGATGTGGTCATGACCACGGCCTACAACGGCCGGGTCTCGGCGGCCCAGAGCGAAGGCCATGCCTTCAAGATCGTCTGGAACCAGAGCCTGTATGACATCGACAGTTGGGCCATCGTCAAGGGCTCGCCGCACAAGGCCCTGGGCGAGCAGTTCATTGCGTTCGCCAACGAGGCGAAGAACCAGAAGGTCTTCGCCGAGAACATCCCCTATGGCCCGACCAACAAAGACACCCTGCCCCTGATCAACGCCACGACCCGCGAGCAACTGCCCACCGCACCGGCCAACCTGGAGAGCGCGTTGCAGGTAGACACCAACTTCTGGATCGACCACGGCGAAGAACTGGAACAACGCTTCAACGCCTGGGCGGCACGCTGATCGAGCGAGTGCCCGTCGTTGCCCAGATCAGTTAAGCACGACGCAAACCCTGTGGGAGCGGGCTTGCCCGCGAAGGCGCAAGCACGGTCAACATCAATGTTGAATGTTCCGGCCTCTTCGCGGGCAAGCCCGCTCCCACAGGAATCGTGTGTAGCTGATATCCCGGGTCCACGTTGATGCAAGGAGAACCCTACATGAGCCAAGTGTTACCCCTCGAATCGGCGCCACCTGCCCCGCCGGTGCAACGATTACAGCGGCAACTGCACGCATCACGACGTCTCTACACCCGACGCTCAATGCTGCTGGTCCTGCCGCTGCTGGCGCTGTTGGTGGTGGGGTTCCTGACCCCCATCGGCTCGCTGCTGACCAAGAGCGTGGAGAACCCGGAAGTGGCCGAGGCCCTGCCCAAGACGCTGGCGCTGCTGGCAAGCTGGGATGGCCAGGCGCTGCCCGGTGAGTCAACGTTCCAGGCCCTGGGCGAAGATCTGCGCACCGCGCGCGGTAACGGCCAGTTGTTCGCCTTCAACCGCCGGCTGGGCTACGAAAGCGCCCAGCTGCGCAGCCTGTCCACCGCGGTGCTGAGCCGGCTGCCGGCCAATGGCGAGCAGGTGCGTGAAACCTTGCTCAAGGGCGTGCCGGCCCTGGCCGATGTCACCACCTGGCGCACCCTCAAGCACCTGGGTCAGCCTTACACCAGTTTCTATTGGCTGGCGGCATTCGACCTCAAGCTGGACGCCGGGCAGATCAGTGCCGTGGCGCCGGACAAGGCGCTGTACCTGGACGTGCTCAAGCGCTCGCTGTCGATTGCCGCGCTGGTGACCCTGCTCTGCGTGCTGCTGGGCTATCCGCTGGCCTACTGGCTGTCGCGCCAACCGGCCAAGCGCGCCAACCTGCTGTTGATCCTGGTGTTGCTGCCGTTCTGGACGTCACTGATCGTGCGGACCGCCAGCTGGATCGTCCTACTGCAATCGGGTGGCCTGATCAACAACAGCCTGATTGGCCTGGGCATCCTTGAGAACCCGCTGCAACTGGTGTTCAACCGCACCGGGGTGCTGATCTCCATGACCCACATCCTGCTGCCGTTCCTGATCCTGCCGCTGTACGCGGTGATGAAGGGGATCGACTCACGCTACGAGCGCGCTGCCATCTCCCTCGGCGCGCACCCGTTCACCGCGTTTCGCCGGGTGTACCTGCCGCAGACCTATGCCGGCGTCACGGCCGGCGCCTTGCTGGTGTTCATCATGGCCATCGGTTACTACATCACCCCGGCCCTGCTGGGCGGCCCGGGCGACCAGATGATCAGCTACTTCGTCGCGTACTACACCAACACCGTCATCAACTGGGGCATGGCCACCGCCCTGGGCAGCCAACTGCTGATCATCGTGCTGTTGCTGTACTGGGTGTACGCCAAGATCTCGCGACCCGCCAACTCGCCAGCCTGAGGAGCCTGCCATGAAGCACGTCGAACCCTTTGAAATCCGCCTGCTGCGCCCGCTGCTCAGCGGCTACAGCCTGGCCCTGCTGATGTTCCTGATCATTCCCATCCTGGTGATCGTGCCGCTGTCCTTCAACGAAGGCTCGTTTCTCAGCTATCCACTGAGCGGCCTGTCCCTGCGCTGGTACCGGGACTTCTTCAACTCCAGCGACTGGATGCCGGCGCTGCTCAACAGCCTGAAGATCGCCCCGGCCGCGACCTTGCTGGCCACCGTCCTCGGCACCCTGGCAGCCGTGGGATTGTCGCGGGGTGAGTTCCGCGGCAAGGGGCTGATCATGGCGATCATGATCTCGCCCATGGTCGCGCCGGTGGTGATCGTTGCTGTCGGGCTGTATTTCTTCTTCGCCAGTTGGGGCCTGCTCAACACCTACCTGGGGCTGGTGATTGCCCACGCCGTGCTGGGCGTGCCGTTCGTGGTGATCACGGTCAACGCGACACTCCAGGGCTACGACCGCAACTACACCCGCGCGGCCGCCAGCCTGGGCGCGACGCCGTGGTATGGCTTCCGGCGCGTGACCCTGCCACTAATCGCACCGGGGGTGCTGAGCGGTGCGCTGTTCGCCTTCGCCACCTCGTTCGATGAAGTGGTGGTGACGCTGTTCCTGGCCAGCCCTTCGCAACGCACCTTGCCGATGCAGATGTTTGCCGGCATCAAGGAGAACCTCAACCCGACCATCGCGGCCGCCGCCACCATCATGGTGCTCAGTGCCTTGCTGTTGCTGCTGGCGATGGAAGCCTTGCGCCGGCGCAATGAGCGGATTCGCGGGGCGGCCATGGGTGGGGGTTGAGCGTCGAGTCTGTTGTGTGGGTGCGGGCCGTTTCGCGAGCAGGCTCGCTCCCACAAGGATCGGTGCCATCCATCAGCCCAATGTGGTGTTTTCGCGAGCAGGCTCGCTCCCACAGGGATCGGTGCCATCCATCAGCCCAATGTGGGAGTGAGCCTGCTCACGAAGGCCACGATGCGGTTTCAAGCACCCCACTTACCATCAACGACATTGATAGCAGCCTAACGAAACCCGCAGGCTAGAGGGCTCGCCTGGCGGTTATATCAATCCGGATGATAGTTACCTTCGCCCCATTCGATTCGTGACGCAGACACCCGCCGAGCATCATCCGCCCATCTCAATACATTGGCGGATACCCTTTCCATGGAACAGTCACTCAAACATTTGCGCTTGCCCCTGGCCGCCCTGGCCTTGCTGGTGATGAGCGCCTGCGGCAAGACCCCGGAATCTGCCGCCACCCCACCCGCGACCAAAGTCAGCGTGGCCCAGGTCCTGGAACAACCGGTCAACGAGTGGGACGAATTCACCGGCCGCCTCGAAGCCCCGGAAACCGTCGAGATCCGCCCTCGCGTGTCCGGGCAGATCGATGACGTCGCGTTCACCGAAGGCGCCCTGGTGAAAAAGGGCGACTTGCTGTTCCAGATCGATCCGCGCCCGTTCCAGGCGCAAGTGCGCCGCCTCGAAGCCCTGGTTGCCCAAGGCCGCGCCAATGCCAACCGCAGCGAAAACGAAGCCCAGCGCGGCGAACGCCTGCGCTCCAGCAACGCGATCTCGGCGGAACTGGCCGACTCGCGCACCAGCGCCGCCCAGGAAGCACGGGCCGCGGTTGGCGCGGTGCAGGCGCAACTGGACCTGGCTAAGCTCAACCTGAGCTTCACCCGCGTCACCGCCCCCATCAGTGGCCGCGTCAGTCGTGCCGAGATCACCGCCGGCAACCTGGTAACCGCCGATGTCACCCCGCTGACCAGCGTGGTCTCCACCGACAAGGTCTACGCCTACTTCGACGCCGATGAGCGCGTGTACCTCAAGTACACCCAGCTCGCCCGCCAAGGGCAACGCGGGCAAACCACCCCGGTGTACCTGGGCCTGTCCAATGAAGACGGCAACCCGCACCTGGGCCAGATGAACTTCGTCGACAACCAGGTCAACCCCAAGACCGGCACCATTCGCGGGCGCGCGGTGTTCGACAACAGCAAGGGTGAATACACCCCCGGGCTCTATGCTCGCCTCAAGCTGGTGGGCAGCGGCACCTACTCGGCGGTGTTGATCACCGACGAAGCGGTGGGCACTGACCTGGGCAAGAAGTTCGTGCTGGTGATGGATGCCGACCACAAGACCGCGTACCGCGCCGTCGAACTGGGCCCCAAGATCGAAGGCCTGCGCATCGTGCGCAGCGGCCTGAACAAGGACGACACCGTCATCGTCAAGGGTCTGCAACGGGTACGCCCAGGCTCGCCCGTGGCCCCGGAAACGGTGCCGATGGCCAGCCAGGAAACCCTCGCTGCCCTCGCTCAACAACGCCAGGCGCTTGAAGCCAGCAACCTGCCCCAAGTTGCGCCTGCCAAGGTTGCGCCGGGGTCGGCCGCCAAGCTCGCCGCTGTGACTCCACGCGGTTAAGGGACGACACTCTCGATGAATTTTTCCCAGTTCTTCATCTCACGGCCAATCTTCGCCGCGGTGCTCTCGCTGTTGATTTTGATCGCCGGCAGCATCGCGCTGTTCCAACTGCCGATCAGCGAATACCCCGAGGTGGTGCCGCCGACGGTGGTGGTACGTGCCAACTTCCCGGGGGCCAACCCCAAGGTCATCGGTGAAACCGTGGCCGCGCCGTTGGAGCAAGCCATCACCGGTGTCGAGAACATGCTGTACATGTCCTCGCAGTCCACCGCCGACGGCAAGATCACCCTGACCATCACCTTCGCCCTGGGCACCGACCTGGACAACGCCCAGGTGCAGGTGCAGAACCGCGTGACCCGGACCGAGCCCAAGTTGCCGGAAGAGGTGACCCGGATCGGCATCACGGTGGACAAGGCTTCGCCCGACCTGACCATGGTGGTGCACCTGATCTCGCCGGACAAACGCTACGACATGCTCTACCTGTCCAACTACGCCCTGCTCAACATCAAGGATGAGCTGGCGCGCCTGGGCGGTGTCGGTGACGTGCAGCTGTTTGGCATGGGCGACTACTCGCTACGGGTCTGGCTGGACCCGAACAAGACCGCCTCGCGGAACCTGACCGCCACCGACGTGGTCAACGCGATCCGCGAACAGAACCGCCAGGTCGCCGCCGGTGCCCTGGGCACGCCGCCTGCGCCGAGCGCCACCAGCTTCCAGCTGTCGGTCAACACCCAGGGCCGCCTGGTCTCGGAAGAAGAGTTCGAGAACATCATCATCCGCGCCGGCGACAACGGTGAGATCACCCGCCTCAAGGACATCGCCCGGGTCGAGCTGGGCTCCAGCCAGTACGCCCTGCGCTCCTTGCTCAACAACCAGCCGGCGGTGGCGATCCCGATCTTCCAGCGTCCGGGCTCCAATGCCATCGATATCTCCAACGACGTGCGGGCCAAGATGGCCGAGTTGAAGAAGAGCTTTCCCGAAGGCATGGACTTCAGCATCGTCTACGACCCGACGATCTTCGTCCGTGGTTCCATCGAGGCGGTGGTCCATACCCTGTTCGAAGCACTGATCCTGGTGGTGCTGGTGGTGATCCTGTTCCTGCAAACCTGGCGCGCCTCGATCATTCCGTTGGTGGCGGTGCCGGTCTCGTTGATCGGTACGTTTGCGGTGATGCACCTGTTCGGCTTCTCGCTCAATGCCCTGTCGCTGTTCGGCCTGGTGCTGGCCATCGGGATCGTGGTCGACGATGCGATCGTGGTCGTGGAGAACGTCGAGCGAAATATCGGCCTGGGCCTGACGCCCATCGAGGCCACTAAGCGCGCCATGCGTGAAGTGACCGGCCCCATCGTCGCCACGGCGCTGGTGCTGTGTGCGGTGTTTATCCCGGCGGCGTTCATTTCCGGGTTGACCGGGCAGTTCTATAAGCAGTTCGCCCTGACCATTGCCATCTCGACGGTAATCTCGGCCTTCAACTCCCTGACCTTGTCGCCGGCGCTGGCCGCCGTGTTGCTCAAGCCCCACGATGCGCCGAAAGACCGTTTCTCCCGGTTCCTCGACAAGCTGTTTGGCGGCTGGTTGTTCCGTCCGTTCAACCGCTTCTTCGACCGTGCCAGCCATGGCTACGTCGGCACTGTGGCCCGGGTGATCCGCAGCAGCGGCATCGCCCTGTTGCTCTACGCCGGGCTGATGGTCCTGACCTTCTTCGGTTTCTCCCACACCCCGACCGGTTTCGTACCGGCCCAGGACAAGCAATACCTGGTGGCCTTCGCCCAACTGCCGGACGCCGCGAGCCTGGACCGCACCGAAGAAGTGATCAAGCGCATGTCCGACATGGCGCTCAAGCAACCGGGCGTGGAAAGCGCGGTGGCCTTCCCCGGCCTGTCGATCAATGGCTTCACCAACAGCTCGAACGCCGGCATCGTGTTCGTCACCCTCAAGCCGTTCGATGAACGCAAGGACCCGAGCATGTCCGCCGGCGCGATTGCCGGTGCGTTGAACGGCCAGTTCGCGGACATCCAGGAAGCCTACATGGCGATCTTCCCGCCGCCGCCGGTCCAGGGCCTGGGCACCATTGGCGGGTTCCGCCTGCAAATCGAAGACCGGGGCAACCTGGGCTACGACGAGCTGTACAAAGAAACCATGAACATCATCAACAAGAGCCACAACGTGCCGGAACTGGCGGGCCTGTTCACCAGCTACACGGTCAACGTGCCCCAGGTCGATGCCGCCATCGACCGTGAAAAGGCCAAGACCCACGGCGTGGCCGTCAGTGACATCTTCGACACCCTGCAGATCTACCTGGGCTCGCTGTATGCCAACGACTTCAACCGCTTCGGGCGCACCTATCAGGTCAACGTCCAGGCCGAGCAACAGTTCCGCCTCGAAGCCGAGCAGATCGGCCAGTTGAAAGTGCGCAACAACAAGGGCGAGATGATCCCGCTGGCGACCTTCATCAAGGTCAGCGATACCTCGGGACCGGACCGCGTGATGCACTACAACGGCTTTATCACGGCCGAGATCAACGGTGCCGCTGCGCCGGGCTACAGCTCCGGCCAAGCCGAGCAAGCCATCGAGAAACTGCTCAAGGAAGAACTGCCCAACGGCATGACCTACGAATGGACCGACCTGACCTACCAGCAGATTCTCTCGGGCAACACTGCGCTGTTCGTGTTCCCGCTCTGTGTGCTGCTGGCGTTCCTGGTGTTGGCGGCGCAGTACGAGAGCTGGAGCCTGCCGCTGGCGGTGATCCTGATCGTGCCGATGACCCTGCTGTCGGCGATTACCGGAGTGATTGCCTCGGGCGGCGACAACAACATCTTCACCCAGATCGGCTTGATCGTCCTGGTGGGACTGGCCTGTAAGAACGCGATCCTGATCGTCGAGTTCGCCAAGGACAAACAGGAGGAAGGCATGGACTCGCTCAGCGCGGTGCTCGAAGCCTGCCGCCTGCGTCTGCGGCCGATCCTGATGACCTCGTTCGCCTTCATCATGGGCGTGGTGCCCCTGGTGTTCTCCAGCGGTGCCGGTGCCGAAATGCGTCACGCCATGGGTGTGGCGGTGTTCTCCGGGATGCTCGGGGTAACCTTCTTCGGCCTGCTGCTGACGCCGGTGTTCTATGTCCTGATCCGCCGCTATGTCGAGCGCGGTGAAGCCCGCAAGGCGGCCAAGGCCGTGAAACTGGAGGCGCAATCATGAGCCTGAAAGCGTTTCTCCCCAGCCTGTTGGTGCTGGCCCTGAGTGCCTGCGCCGTCGGCCCGGACTACCAGGCCCCGGCCACGGAGCCGGCCCACCTCAGCGCCGCGACCGATGGCGCCAACGGTCAAAAGAACTTCGACCGCGCCCGCTTCGAAGGCATCTGGTGGCAGCAGTTCGACGACCCGGTGCTGAACCAGTTGGTGAGCACGTCGCTCAAGGGCAACCGGGAACTGCGCGTGGCGTACGACCGCCTGCGCGCCGCCCGGGCCTACCGCGACGATGCCAGCAACGACGCCTTGCCGGTGGTGACCAGCCGCGCCAGCAGCAACCAGGCCAAGGGACAGATCCCGGGCACCACCAGCCGCCGAGTCAAAAGCGAACGCTATGACCTGGGCCTGGACATGGCGTGGGAGATCGACCTGTTCGGCCGTATCCAGCGCAACCTGGAAGCGGCCGACGCCGACACCCAGGTTGCCGCTGCCGACCTGTACCAGTTGCAGGTCACGATGATTGCCGAGTTGGTGGACGCCTACGGTCAGCTACGGGGCGCACAGCTGCGCGAGAAGATTGCCCTGGCCAACCTGGCCAACCAGCAGGAATCGAGCAAGATCACCGTCAGCCTGCGTGATGCCGGGGTCGGCGATCAGCTCGACGTGGTGCGCGCCGATGCGCGCCTGGCCTCGGTGGAAGCCAGCGTGCCGCAACTACAGGCGGTGCAAACCCGCCAGCGCAACCGCATCGCCACGCTGTTGGGGGAACGCCCGGACACACTGAGCGTCGACCTGCGCCCGGCCAGCCTGCCGGCGATTGCCAAGGCCTTGCCGATTGGTGATCCCGGGGAACTGCTGCAACGCCGTCCGGACATCCAGAGCGCCGAACGCAAGCTGGCCGCCGCCACCGCGCGGATCGGCGTGGCCAAGGCCGACCTGTTCCCGCGGGTCAGCCTCAGTGGCTTCCTCGGCTTTACCGCCGGGCGCGGCTCGCAGATCGGCTCGTCCGCCGCCAACGCCTGGGCGCTGGGCCCGAGCATCACCTGGGCGGCCTTCGACCTGGGCAGCGTGCGCGCTCGTTTACGCGCCGCCGATGCCAACGCCGATGGCGCCCTGGCGACCTATGAACAGCAAGTATTACTGGCGTTGGAGGAGTCGGAGAACGCCTTCTCCGACTACGGCAAGCGCCAGCAACGCCTGATCGCTTTGATCCGCCAGAGCGAATCGAGCCGCGCCGCTGGCGACCTGGCCGAGATCCGCTACCGCGAAGGCAACGTGGATTTCCTGGTGCTGCTCGACGCCCAGCGTGAACGCCTGGCGGCCGAAGACACCCAGGCCCAGGCCGAAGTCGACCTGTACCGCGGCATCGTCGCCATCTACAAAGCCCTCGGTGGTGGCTGGCAACCCGAAACCGTCGCCATCAACTAAGCTTTCCAGTGCTCCTTTGGTTGGCCGCAACCAACCAATTTTTAGCCTCGCGCCCCATTCGGTCGCGGGGCTTTTTTTGCCCATCATTCCCCACCGCCCACACCTCGCTCCTACGATGAAATCGGCGACGTCCTTGAGGAGCCGTTCGGTTTCGATGAGAACGACCTGCCGTGCAACGCGATCCTGTGCACCCTGGAACGCGAAATCCTCGCGGCGCTGGGCCATGGCGACCTGCCGCCGCCCCTTGAGCCTATTGATTACGTGCTCACGTAGATGTCAGTTTGACTCACAGCCTTACCTGACCGAAGCTTGCCACCTGCCCGCTCTCGGATTCCTGCATGTCCACGCCCCGTCGCACCCTGATCATCTGCCTGCTGGTCGTGCTTGCCGTCGCCACTGCCTGGGTGCTCCTGCGCAGCACCAAACCGCAGATACCCGACGCGATCAAGCACGGTTACAGCGAGGCTCTGCAACAGGCCCGCAATGGCCAGCCCGGCGCGGCGCGGGTGCTCTACCAGCAACTGGCCCGCCCGGACATCTCGGACAAGCGGCGCATCTGGCTGCATGCCGAGTTGCCCAACTACCCCAGCCCTCGGGCATTGAAGCTGGCCGACGCTGACCTGCAACACCCTTCGCTCGCGGTGCGTCAGGCCGCCATCAAGAGCATCACCGCCCTGGTGCCCTCGGGCCAGCGCAGCCTGTTGCTCGGGCCGCTGCTCGAGGATGAAGCACAAGAGGTGCGCTTTGCCGCGGCCGATGCCCTGTTGGGGTTGTCACCGGACGACCTGGGCCTGTACTTCGCCCCCTTGCAGCAGGTCATCGACGAATATGAGCGCTTTCTAAGGAGCCAGCCGCAAACCGCGCAGACCCAGATCCAACTGGCGCGCCTGCACCTGCACAACGCCGAACTCAAGGACGCCCAACTGGCGCTCGACGAGACCCTGCGCCTGGACCCCGGCAATCTACCGGCGCTGGTGCTACAAATCGAAGTCCTCGACAAGCAGGGGCAAAGCGATGCCGCCCAGCAATTGCTGGCCAAACAACTCAAGGCCCAGCCTGACTCGGCGTACCTGCAACATGCGCTGGGGATGTGGTTGTTGCATCACGGGCAAAACGAACTTGCCTTGTTGGGCCTGTCCAAGGCCGTGGAGCTGGCGCCCGACAACAAGGAATATCGCTACGACCTGGCCACTACTCTGTACGCGCAGAAAGAGTTGGAAGCGGCGCAAAAGCAGTTGCAAGAGATCGTCCAGCGCCACCCCGCCGACCGCAAGGCACGGGTGCTGTTGATCAATTACTGGAAGGAAAGCGGCCAGTTGCAGAACGTGCAGGTGCTGCTGGCCCAGCTGGAACAGATGAACCCCGACGACCCTGCCTTGCAGCAGGGCTTGTAGACGCGGGGGTTCAGGAGAGCAGTTGCTGCATCAGGTCCTGCAACTCGTCCAGGTCAAACGGCTTGGCCAGGATCGGCGCCTTGTGCGCAATCGGGCTGTCCGACTCGCGAATCTCCTGCGGATACCCGCTGATGAAAATCACCTTGAGCTCCGGGCGCAGCTTGACCGCCGGCTCGGCGATCTGCACGCCCGAGATGCCACCGGGCAGCCTGAAGTCAGTGATCATCATGTCCAGGTTCGGCTTGCTGGCGAGGATTTCGAAGGCCTGCTCGCCATTCTCGGCTTGCAACACCCGATACCCCTCGCCCGCCAGGTAGGCAGACAGGACCATCAGGATTGAGGGGTCGTCTTCGACGATCAATACGACGTCTTGTGCATCTTCACTCATGGAAAGCCTTGGGTTCGGTCAATAACGGCTAGTACGACCCTGCACGCCGGCAGAGGTTGCATCGGCCTTGTCGGTTTACAAGGGCAGGCACACACGAAACAGCGCGCCCTGGTCGATTGTGCTCTCGACGCCGATTGTACCGCCATGGGCGGCGATAATTTGCTCGGATATGAACAATCCCAGCCCCAGGCCGGCGACCACGCTTTTGGCCGACACCCGCTCGAACTGCTGGAAGATCCGTTTCTGGTTCTCTTCGCTGATGCCAATCCCACGGTCGCGCACTTCGATCCGCGCCTGGCCATCCTGACAATAGACCTTCACTTCGATCGGCCCCTTGCCGCCATAGCGCAGGGCATTGGTCAGCAGGTTGGACACCACCTGTTCGATGCGGAACTCGTCCCAGCTGCCGTACACCGGTTGCTCGGCGACCAGGCTCACTGACGCGTCGGCCGCCTCGACCTGAGGCGCGAAGTTGTGCAGCAGCTGACTGACCAGGGCCGCCAGGTCAAACCGGGTCGGACGGATCGACAGCTTGCCGGTGCGGATCCGCGATACATCGAGCATGTCCTCGATCAAGCGGATCAGGCTGTTGATCTGCCGTTCATCGCGCTCGACCATGGATTGCATCTTGTCCGGGGTAAAGGCGGCGACGTTGCCCCGCGCCAGGTGCATCTTGCGCAACTGGGTTTCCAGGATCAGCCCGTTCAGCGGGGTTCGCACCTCATGGGCGACAATGGACATGAAGTCATCGCGCATGCGCACCGCCTGCTCCAGCTCACCCTGGGTCGTGCGCAACTGCTCCAGCAAGGCTTGCTGCTCCAGGCGGCTGCGTTCCAGGGCTTCGACCTGCAGGTTCATGGCCTTGCGCTGACGGTACAGGTCGACAAACACATTGACCTTGCTCTTGACCGCATGGGTGTCCAGCGGCTTGTGCAGGAAGTCCACCGCACCGCTTTCGTAGCCCTTGAACGCGTAGTTCATCTCACGCCCGGCGGCGCTGACGAACACAATCGGGATGTTCTTGGTCTTTTCCGTGCCGCGCATCAGTTCGGCCAGTTCAAAGCCGTTCATGCCGGGCATCTGCACATCGAGAATGGCCATGGCGAATTCGTGTTGCAGCAGCAGCGACAACGCTTCGTCGGCCGACAGCGCCTGGTAGACCTGGCGGTCCTCCCGGGCAATCAGCGCATCAAGCGCCAACAGATTCTCCGGCAGATCATCGACGATCAACAGTTTGGCCTGAATGTGACTTAACAGCTCAGTGCATGCCCGATTCATAGTTTGCGGTAGATCCGTTCTTGTTTGACCAGGGGTTCGAACAGTTTGCCATAGGGCGAGAAGTCCAGTGTTTCCTTGCTGCCCAGCACCAGGAAGCCACGGTGACACAACGACTCATGAAACAACCCAAAGGCCCGGTCCTGGAGTTTTTTATTGAAGTAGATCAGCACGTTGCGACAGGAAATCAACTGGGTTTCGGAGAACACGCTGTCGGTCGCCAGGCTATGGTCGGCAAAGGTCACGTTGTCGCACAGACTCTTGTCGAAGATCGCGTAGTCATAGGCGGCCGTGTAGTAGTCGGCGAAGGAGCGCTGGCCGCCAGCCTGCTGGTAATTCTTGGTGTAGGCGCGGATGTTCTCCAGGGAAAAAATTCCCTGCTTGGCCTTCTCCAGCGAGCGGGGATTGATGTCGGTGGCGTAGATGATCGTACGCTCCAGCAAACCCTCTTCGCGTAGCAGGATCGCCATCGAGTAAACCTCCTCCCCCGTGCTGCACCCGGCGATCCAGACCTTGATCGAAGGGTAAGTCTTGAGCAGTGGCACCACTTCGCGGCGGATGGCCTGGAAGTGATCCGGGTCACGGAACATCTCGCTGACCGGGATCGTCAGCAACTGCAGCAATTGCATGAAGGCGGTGGGGTCGTGCAGCACTTTGTCCTGGAGCGCCGAGATGGTCTTGCATTCGAACTGATGCAAGGCGTGATTGACCCGGCGCTTGATCGAAGCGCCGGAGTAATCGCGAAAGTCGTAGCTGTACTTGAGGTAGATCGCCTCGATCAACAACCGCAGTTCGATATCGGTACTGGGCACTAAATTCGTTCCATCTTCGGCAACCACACGCGAATCAGCGAGAACAGGCGATCCAGGTCAATAGGCTTGGCCAGGTAGTCGTTGGCGCCCGCTTGCAGGCAGCGCTCCTGATCGTCCTTCATGGCCTTGGCCGTCACCGCAATGATCGGCAGCTTGCGCCAGCGCGGGTCCTTGCGGATCTCAATCGTGGCTTCGAAACCGTCCATCTCCGGCATCATCACGTCCATCAACACCAGGTCGATGTCACCCACCTCGTTGAGTTTCTCAATCGCCTCGCGACCGTTACGACCGATCACCACGATGGCCCCCTTGTGTTCCAGGGCACTGGTGAGGGCAAAGATATTGCGCACATCGTCGTCCACCAGCAGCACCTTGCGCCCCTCGAAGACCCGGTCGCGGCTGCGGGCGGTCTTGAGCATCGTTTGCCGCTCATGGGACAGCCGGGACTCGACCTTGTGCAGGAACAACGTCACTTCATCGAGTAAACGCTCAGGCGAGCGCGCGCCCTTGATGATGATCGAGCGCGAATACTTGCGCAGGTCCGCCTCTTCATCGCGGGTCAAGTTGCGCCCGGTATAGACGATCACTGGCGGGAACGAACAGATGTCTTCGGTCGACATGCGCTTGAGCAGGTCATTGCCCAGCATGTCGGGCAATTTCAGGTCGATGATCATGCAGTCGTAGAGGTTGTCGCGCAGCAGGTCCAAGGCTTGCTGGGCCAGGCCAACGGCGGTGATTTCGATGTCATCGTCGCCGATCAGGCGGGCAATGCTGTCGCGTTGCAGGTCATCGTCCTCGACCAGCAGGACGCGCTTGACCTTCTGGGTCAACTTGGCTTCGAGGCGGGCGAACACCGCCTTGAGCTCCTCGCGGGTCGCCGGTTTGACCGCATAGCCGATGGCGCCCATGTGCATCGCCGCTTCGACGCGGTCTTCCACCGAAATCACGTGCACCGGGATATGCCGGGTCTCGGCGTGTTCCTTGAGGCGCTGCAACACGGTCAACCCGGAGTGATCCGGCAGGCGCATGTCCAGCAGGATCGCATCGGGAATGAACTGCGCCGCCAGGTCGTAGCCTTCGTCCGCGCCGTGGGCCACCAGGCAGTGATAGCCCAGTTCATGCGCCAGATCGAAAAGGATATGGGCAAAGTTCGGCTCGTCCTCCACCACCAGGATGCAGCGGCGGCTGAACGGCGCATGGTCGCGATCATCCAGGAAGCGCGGAACCACGGCCTCCATGATCAACGGCGCCGGCGCAGCGGCGGCAACCGGCGGCGGCACACACCTGACCGGCCCGACGCGCACCTCGTCCTGCTCGACGAATTGCTCAGGCAGCAGGAGCGTGAACAGGCTGCCCTGCCCCAGTTCGCTGCTGACACTGATCGAGCCACCGAGCAACGCGGCCAGGTCACGGGAGATCGACAGCCCCAGGCCGGTGCCCCCATAGCGCCGATTGGTGGTGCCATCGGCCTGGCGGAAGGCTTCGAAGATGCTGTCGTGCTGGTCACTGGCAATGCCAATGCCCGAATCGCGCACGATAAAGGCGATACCCGCACCCGGCTCGCGCGCCACGGTCAGGCTGACGGTACCTTTCTCGGTGAACTTGACTGCGTTGGACAGCAGGTTCTTGAGCACCTGTTCCAGGCGCTGGCGGTCGGTGAACAGCATCAATGGCGCGTCCGGTTGCACCTGAATGGTGAATGCCAGGTGCTTGTCGGCGGCCAGGGGCTCGAACGTGGCGCGCAAGCCTTCGACCAAGCGCGCGACGCTGGTGTTTTCCGGGCGCACTTCCAATTTGCCGGCCTCGACCTTGGAGATATCGAGGATGTCGTTGATCAGGTTCAGCAAGTCGTTACCGGCCGAGTAAATCGACTCGGCGAACTTCACTTGCTCGGCGCTGAGGTTTTGCTGGGGGTTCTCGGCCAGCAGCTTGGCCAGGATCAACGAGCTGTTGAGCGGCGTGCGCAACTCGTGGGACATGTTGGCCAGGAACTCGGACTTGTACTGGCTGGAGCGCACCAGTTCCAGGGCGCGCTCTTCGAGTTCGACCTGGACCACGTTCAGCTCGGTGTTCTTCAGGTCCATGGCATCCCGCTGCTCGGCCAGGGCCTGGGCCTGATCGGCGAGTTGCCCATTGGTCTGCTCCAGCTCCACCTGCTGGGTTTCCAGGTGCACCTGGGACTCCTTGAGGATCCGCGATTGCTCTTCCAGCTCTTCGTTGGCGCTCTTGAGCTCTTCCTGCTGGACTTGCAGCTCTTCATTGAGCTGTTGGGTCTCGGCCAGCACTTCCTGCAAGCGCTGGCGATAGCGCGCCGCTTCAATGGAGGTGCCGATGTTGCCGGCGATCAACTCCAGCAACTCGATGTCGCGCTCGTTCAACTCGCGCAGGAAGCCCAGCTCGATCACCCCGTTGACCCGGTTGTCGTCGCTGGTGGGCACCACCAACACGCTGCGTGGCGCGCCACTGCCCAGTCCGGAGCTGACTTTGAAGTAATCGGCCGAGACATCGTCCAGGCGAATCAGGCGCCCTTGCTGCACGGCCTGGCCGGCAATGCCTTCGCCGCTGTGGAACGACTGCTCAAGCGCTTCCTGCTCGCGGGAGAAACCGTAGGACGCCACGCGCCTGAGGCCGCCGTGGTCTTCCTTGACGTACAGCGCCGCCACCGCCGTGCCCAGGTACTGCGCGCAGAACTGGAGGATATTGCGCCCCAGCACGTTCAGCGTCAGTTGGCCCAGCACCTGCTCGGCCAGTTCGGTCTGGCCGTTGCGCAGCCAGGCCTGCTGCTCCAGGCGCAACGCGGTTTTATTCTGCGCGGCCAGGTTGGCGCTGTAGCGCTTGGACAGGTTCAACAGGTCGCGCCGGCCGACATAGGCCAGCAGGCCGCTGATGGCGATCACGAACAGCACGTACAGGCTGATGCTCAAGATCGTCGTGCTGCGCACCTCCTCATTGCGCGAGGCCCGCAACTGTTGCTCCATGTCGATCACGTCTTCGTATTGCTTGCGGATCTCATCGGTCAGGGACTTGCCCCGCCCGGCTTTCACTGCGCCCCGGTAGTCACCGTCGGTGCGCATCAGGTCGATCATCGATTGGGCATAGGCGTTCCATTGCTCCTGCAACGCTTCCAGGCGGCGTAGGCGATCGATCTGTACCGGGTTGTCCGCCGTCAACTCCTGCAGGGTCTTGAGTGACACCATGATGCGCGGCTTGGCGGTCTCGTAGGGGGCGAGAAAATGCTCATCGCCGGTCAGCAGGTAGCCACGCATCCCGGTTTCCAGGTCGACGGTCAACTTCACCGCTTCGTTGGCGTTGTTGATCACCCGGTCGGTGTGCTCGACCCACTGGATGACCGACAACAGGTAGCTGATCAACGCCACGAAAAACGCCACGCTGATCACACCAACCCCCAAGGGCAAACTGACATTACGGCTCAGGAGTTTGCGAAAGCTCTGCTCATCGACTGAAGACGAAGAAGTCATTGGGAGGCCTTGGTGATCGGTGATAATTGCAGGAGTTTGCCCGAAAAGCGCGCATCAGATGCATTTTTCTGACAGCGTAGACAGCATTCTCCCGCATTACGCAGTCACGGGCTGAAGCGCGGGACTATCCCGGAAATTCCTGTACAGTTATTCTTTTTTGTATAGATTTTTGGGAACTGATCCAGTCCCGCCAGTGACTGAAAAAAGCCGGGCTAACTGACCGTCATCTATTTCCCTATTCGAGAGTTCCTGCCCTATGCCTACTCCCTCTACTGTCCTGATCGTCGAAGACGATGCCATCGTGCGCATGCTGATCAAGGATGTATTGGAAGAGCTGGCATTCAAGGTGCTTGAGGCAGACGGAAGCCAGGCCGCCCTGGCAATGCTCGACGATGACGCACAAACCATCGACCTGCTGATGACCGACGTGGGCTTGCCGGGAATGGATGGCAAGGCGTTGGCCGCACGGGCTCGGGCGCTGCGCCCAACCCTGCCGATCCTGTTTGCCAGCGGTTACGCCGACAGCCTTGAGGTGCCCAAGGGGATGTCCGTCATCGGCAAGCCGTTCTCTATCGATCAGTTGCGCGACACGGTCAAGCGCCTGCTGGGCCAGGCGTGACCCTGCCTGTGGTTTAATGGCGCCCCCGCGTCCTGCCCGCCCACCTGTCGTTTCAAGGAAATACCGCCCATGAGTCTGTCTCGCGCAACCAAGGTCCTGGTCATTGGTTACGTTTGGCCCGAGCCGCGCTCGTCCGCCGCCAGCGGACATGTCATGCAGATCCTCGAGACGTTTCTCAAGCAAGGCTGGGACATTACCTTCGCCAGCCCGGCGGGCGCCGGTGAGCACAAGGCAGACCTGAGCGCCCTGGGCATTCGTGAATGCGCCATCGAACTCAATAACAGCAGCTTTGACACCTTTGTCAGCGAGTTGGCCCCGGACATCGTGCTGTTCGACCAGTTCATGATGGAGGAGCAATTCGGCTGGCGGGTGGAGAAACACTGCCCCCAGGCCCTGCGTGTGCTGGAAACCTCGGACCTGCAGAGCCTGCGCCATGCCCGCCATCAGCGCCTGAAAGAGCGACTCAAGGCCAGCGACGACCTCAATGATTTCACCTCGCTGTTCGCCCCCGACCTGCCCCAGGAATTCGCCCTGATGGCCGGCACTGACCTGGCCAAGCGGGAAATCGCCGCGCTGTTGCGTTGTGACCTCAACCTGATGATCTCGCCGGTCGAGATCGCGTTGCTGGTCGAGCAATTCAAGCTGCCGCCCAGCGTGCTGCACTGGTGCCCGTTGATGCCCGACCTGCCCACGCAGCCCTTCGTGCCTTTCGAGGATCGGGCGCACTTCCTCAGCATCGGCAACTTCCGCCACGCGCCGAACTGGGACGCGGTGTTGTGGATGAAGACCACCCTGTGGCCGTTGATTCGCCAGCAACTGCCTGGCGCACAGCTGCACATCTATGGCGCGTACACCCCACCCAAGGCCACCGCCCTGCACAACCCGGCCCAGGGCTTTCACGTGATGAATTGGGCCGAGGACGCGTTGCAAGTGATGTCGGCTGCGCGCATCTGCCTGGCGCCCTTGCGCTTTGGCGCCGGGATCAAGGGCAAGATTGTCGACGCCATGCTCTGTGGCACGCCCACTGTCACCACCCCCATCGGTGCCGAAGGCATGTCCGGCGCGATGCCGTGGCCTGGGGCGATGGGTGAAACGGCCGAGGACCTGGCAGCGGCGGCTGTGCGCCTGTATCAGGACAAGGCGCAATGGACCCAGGCCCAAGAGGCAGGCACGGCGCTACTGGCGGCACACTACCGCCAGGCGGTGCATGGCCCGGCGTTGATCGAACGCTTGCACACTGCCCACAACAACCTTGAGCAACTGCGCCAACAGAACTTCATCGGCGCCATGTTGCGTCATCATCAGCACAAAAGTACCCAGTACATGTCGCAGTGGATCGAAGAAAAGAATAAGTCGCCTCACTAATGACGCACGGAATTTCATTATCAACGCCCACACCCAATCATTAATATCCAATAAATTGATACCGCTGAAAACTTGCACAACCCCGCACTTCTAAATATAACTCAGCTCACACCGGCGCCTACCCACTACGGAGTGGCGCTACGTAGCGAGTTTATTAATTGCAACGGAGTGCACCATGAACAAAGACCCACTCAGAAAACAATGGATGTCTGCAACTTCCTCCATCGACAAACTAACGCTCACGGAACTCGTCTGGCCTGGCGCACATAACGCGGGGATCGACTTCGACGTACCTTTCTCGCCCTCCATTCGCCTGCTGGCCAATTGGTTCGTCTGCCAGAATCGGCCGTTCATTCAACAACTTAACGAAGGCGTACGGGCACTCGACCTGCGTTTTCATTGCGATGAGCATTGGCTCGGCATCAAGAAGTTTCATACCTTCCATGGGGCGAAACTGTTCAACGGCCGCTCCTTGAGCGAATTGATAAAAAGCCTGACCTTCTTCCTGGATAACAACCCGGATGAGTTCATCATTCTCGACATCCATGAACTTCGCGGACTGGACGATAAGCGTTTCGACTACAAGGGGTTTCATGACGTCATCATGAGCGAGCTGGGGGAGCGGTTGATCCCCGAACGGAACAGTCACTTCACCCTTGGCGAACTTAAAAAGTTCAGCCCTAGGCAACGAATAGTGCTCGCCATAGAGGGCCATCCCGATCTGTATTCGGCGACATACTGGAGAAAAATCAAACACGCCTGGAGCGGCAAGGACATCATCTCGCCCAACGAACTAAAACAACACATTCAAGACACGCTAAGTTACCCCTCCCAGAAAAATGTACTCTGGTCCTTATCGGCTACCTGTTATGGGGAGTTGGCGGGGGTAAAAAGAATCACCCAAGAACTCAATGAGTGGTTTGGCCCAACGTCTGCGTGGGCGCCCAAGTGCAGCATCATCAATGCCGACTTCATCACTGACACCGATTTGGTCGACTATTGCCGACAAGTCAATCACTCGAAGGGCTTGCTCAAATCCTGAAGGTGGCGAGCGGCTCAGTGGGCAAGAGAACGCCTTGTGGAAGCGAGACCGGCTTGCCGGCGAAGACGCTGGGTCAGTCAATGCTGATGTTGCATGTGCCGACCTCTTCGCGGGCAAGCCTCGCTCCTACGCTGGTCTGCTGCGAACACAAATTCCGCGTCCAATCGCAATCCCTTGTGGGAGCGAGACCGGCTGGCCGGCGAAGGCGCTGGGGCGGCCAGATCCACCCAGCGCCTATCCGTTCAGAGCCGATCCCGCGCAATACCGCTGCGAATGCGCAGGATGTCGGCGAGCACCGCCAGGGCGATTTCCGCCGGGGTCTTGCTGCCCAGGTTGAGGCCGATGGGCGCGTGAATCCGCGCCAGTTCGGCGTCCCCCAGGCCACCGATGCGACGCAAGCGCTCAAAACGCTTGCGCGAGGTTTGCAGGGAACCCATCACCCCGATGTAGAACGCTTCGGTGCGCACGGCCTCCATCATCGCGAGGTCGTCGATACGTGGATCGTGAGTCAGCGCCACCACGGCGGTATCGCTGTGGCAACCGCCGTCGGCAATGAACACCGAGGGCAACTCACGACGGATCTCGACGTTCTCAAGCTGCACGCCTTCAAGCACCTCATCACGCGGGTCGCACAGAATCACTTCGAAGCCCAGGCCCACCGCAAACTCGGCGCAGGCCTGCGCCACGCTGGAGTATCCGGCAAGCAACAAGCGCTGCGCCGCACCGATACGGATGCGCACGCGGTCGATTTCCCGCTCGATGCGCGGGCCGTGCTCGCGGTCAACCAGCAGGCTGCGGGCGCCGCTTTGCAAGTCGACTTCGCGGATCAGGCGCCGCTGGCCGAGCAATGCCGCCTCCAGCTCGCGCAGGTGGGCCTGGGCCTCACAGTCCGGTTCAAGCTTTTCCACCAACACATCGAGCACGCCGCCACAGGGCAGTTTGACGCGGGAACGCGGGTCATCGGTGTCGCCGTATCGCACCACCGCGACCGCGTCGTTGAACAGTCCTTCGGCCATGCGTTCGAGAAAGTCATCCTCGACACAGCCCCCCGACAGCGAGCCAATCCAGTGCCCGCTGGCGTTGACCGCCAGCATCGAGCCCGGCGCGCGAGGCGCCGAGCCATAGGTGCCAAGCACGCTGCACACCCACACCCGCTGGCCCATACTGGACCAGGCCAGCGCACGGCGTATCACTTGCAAGTCAAGATGCTGCATGTCAGGGCGCCTTGTGCTCGGTGGGGGCGTCTGCCTTGAGTTGTTCGATCTGACTGACCAACAGATCAGCCGGTTGACCACCCCACGTCTGGCGCAGGTAGTTGATCAGGTCGGTGCTCTGTTGCGCGCTCAGCTTGTCGGCAAACCCCGGCATTGGCTGCATGCGTTCGAACCCTGAAAACTGCTGCTCGCCAATGCCGTCGTCGATCACCCGCAACAGGTTGCGAGGGTCTTCCAGGCGCAGCGTGGTGTTGCCCTGCATGGCCACGGCGATGTGCGGCTTGCCTTCGCCATTGCCACCGTGACAACCGGCGCAAACGTTCAGGTAGTCCTGGCGGCCGCGCTGGGCGCTGGCGGTGAGTGTGTCCGGCGCCACGGCGGTCAGCACCTTGGCCTGGGGCGGTTGGTCACCGAGCAGGAAGGTGGCCATGGCCGCCAGGTCCGGGTCGGTGAGGTGCTGGGTGCTGTTGTGGAACACCGGGAACATCTCGTTGAACATTGTGCCTTGGGCGCTCATGCCGTGCTTGAGGAAGGCGCTCAGGTCCTGCTGATTCCAACCACGGGCCGCCAGGTCGTTGGCCAGCAGGCTGGGCGCCAGGTAGCCATTGAGCAGTCCGCCGGTCATGCGTTTATCTTGCTGCATGGCGCCGGTCAGGTTGCGCGGGGTGTGGCATTCGCCGCAGTGACCGAGCACGTCGACCATGTACTGGCCGCGTTTCCACTGCTCACTCTTGCCCTCGGTCGGCGCCAGTTTCACGTCCTTGGCGTAGAGCATGTTCCAGCCCATCAGGCCCAGGCGCACATTGAACGGGAAGTTCAGGCGGGTGGCCGGCGCGGCGCGGTTGATCGGCGCGACGGTCTTGAGGTACGCATGAATCGCATCCGAGTCCGCGCGCGGCACCAGGTGATACGAGGTGTACGGCATGGCCGGGTACAGGTTGGCGCCATCGCGGCGCTTGCCTTCGGTCAGCGCGGCGAAGAACTCGTCGTCGCTGTACAGGCCGATGCCGTGGTCCTTGTCCGGGGTGATGTTGGTGCCGTAGATGGTGCCAAACGGCGACACAATCGGCAGGCCACCGGCATAGGGTGCGCCGCCGGGCGCGGTGTGGCAGGCCATGCAGTCCGCCGCCCGCGCCAGGTATTCACCGCGCGTGACCTGCTGGTCGTCCGCCTGGGCGTGTGTGGCCATCAGCGAAACTGCCAGGCCAACTGCACCGCCGAGGCTGCAAAGGAGTCGTTTCATGCTTAACCCTCCTTGACCAGGCCAAGATCGGTCAGCACATGGCGCGTGGCGCTGTAGTAGCGCACGTAGCCGGTGCAGCGACAGATGTGATGGCCGAGGCTGTCTTCGATCGCCGCTTCGAGCTGGCTTTGCTTGATCGGCTGGCGCTGGAGCTTTTCCACCAGCACGGTCGCCGCGTTGACGAAACCGGGCGCGCAGTAGCTGCACTGGAACGCGAACTCATCGACGAAGCGTTGCTGGATCGGGTTCAGTTCAGTGACCTGGCCGGCTTCATCGCGCTTGGCGTGACCCTCGATGGTGCGGATCTTCTTGCCTTCAAAGTAGTGTGCGCCGGTGATGCAGGTGCGCACTTCTTCGCTGGTGCCGTCCGGGTTGTCGACGATCACCACACAGGCGTGGCAGATGCCCTGGCCACAGCCCAGGCGCGAGCCGGTGAGGTTTCGGTATTCGTGCAGGTAGTCGATCATCGGCAGATCTTCAGGGACCTCCACGGGACCGACGGATTGACCATTGAGGGTCATGTGAAGCGGACGGTTAGCCATTGAGGGCCTCCTTGATGCGCGCTGGAGTGATAGGCAGGTCACGGACTCGTTTACCGATGGCGTGGGCCACGGCGTTGGCGATAGCGCCCACCACCGGGATCATCACCACTTCAGCGATGCCCTTGGACGGGTCGCTTGGCGACAAGGGTGGAAGGATCTCCGAGGTCTGCTTCCAGACCGCAACGTCCTTGGCGCGCGGCAGGCGATAACGGTTGAAGTTCCAGTCACCCTCCCCCGGTCCACCTTCATACAACGGCATGTCTTCCAGCAGTGCGTGGCCGATGCCCATGGCAATCCCGCCTTCGAGCTGGCCCTTGACCAGTTCCGGCACCAGCACTCGACCGCACTCCAACCAGGAGTGGTGGTTGAGTACCTGCACCTCGCCCGAGCCTTTGTTCACTTTCAATTCGACAATCGTCGCCACCGGGCTGTAGTACGTCACCGCCGCGTTGTTCAACTGGGTCGCCGGATAGACCACATTCTGCCGGTCAAGCAGGTGGAAGCCGGCGCTGGTCATCTGGGCCAGCTTGGCTTTCGGTGCACCGTCGCCGTACTTCACGGCCAGGGCGTCGATGGGCAAGCGCTCACTCACACCGTTGATGCTGTATTCAGCCTCGGCCCAGCTCCAGCGGTTGAAACCATGCACGCTGGCACCCGTCACCAGGCCGCGCTCGTGGGCACGCTTGGCGAGTTGGGCAAACGGTAAGGGCTCCATGCCATTGGCGGTCAGCTTGCCGTCGACCCAGTGGGCGTCTTCGCGACGGACCACGTAAGGGTTGGCCTGGCCACCGAACGGGCCTTGGCGCCAGATCTCCATGGCCGCCGGCCACAGGCTGTGATTGAACAGTACGCGCGCCGCTTCACGGGTGGCGTGACTGAAGTAATACGCCGAGTTGGTGGCCGATGACGCCGAGGCCACCTTGCCAACCCAGCGCGGGTTGCGCAGCACACTGTCTTGCTCGACCTGGCTCATGATGTACGGGTTGCCGCTGCTGGTCAGTTGCAACTCGCCCCACTGGGTCTCGCCCGTCTTCACTTCGTTGGCTGGCAAGCCAAGGAAATCGGCAACCACCAGGGCCTGGGACGTCGACATGCCGGTGCCAATTTCAATGCCGATGTGGCGCAGCGTGATGTGGCCCTCGGCCGTGAATTCGACGCTGGCCAT
Source organism: Pseudomonas sp. ok272 (assembly GCF_900109995.1). Classification (GTDB taxonomy): domain Bacteria; phylum Pseudomonadota; class Gammaproteobacteria; order Pseudomonadales; family Pseudomonadaceae; genus Aquipseudomonas. The sequence goes on from NZ_FOCB01000002.1 coordinate 187,919, forward strand.
CGGCGCTTCGGAACCGGTGCCGAAGTCTTTCTGGCAGATGGCAAAGCCGATGCCGTACCAGTTATCCGGGTCCTTGGCGTCTTCCTGCGACTTCAGTGCGTGGCGTTTCCTCCACAGGTCAAAACCGGCGGCCTTCTCCAGGATTTCGTGCAGGCGCAAGGCACCGGCGGGCACCGCGCCCTGGGTGTTCTTCATGCCCGAGAGCAGCACGTTTTTCTTGCGCAGATCGATAGCATCGATGCCCAGGCGATCGGCAATCTCGTCCACCATCATCTCGGTGGCGGCCATGCTTTGCAGGGTGCCGTAACCGCGCATGGAGCCAGCTTCGACACCGCGCGAGTGGTACGCGGTCACTTGCAGGTCGTTCTGCGGCATGTAGTAGATCGACTGCGCCGCGGTCGCACCAACGGCGGCCACCGATGGGCTGTAGTTGATCCGCCCCCCGCCGTCGACGGTCATGTCGGCGCGGAAGATCTTGAAGGTGTGGTCTTGCTTGTCGACGGCCAGTTGATAGCGAATGTCGAACGGGTGACGCTTGATGCCGCTCTGGAACTGCTCATAGCGGTCGTTGGCCAGGCGTACCGGCACACCGGCGCCATACAACGCGGCCAGGGCTGCGTAGTAGACGAAGATATTGTGGTCCTTGGAACCGTAGCCCACGGTGTAGCCCGGGTGCAGGTTCAGGTTGGCCAGGCCGAAGCGCGACGGTGCGACCATCTTCGCGGTTTCCGTCGCGGCCTCCAGCGGGCATTGGGTGGCGACGACAAAGTGCAGGGTCTTGGTGGCCGGGTCGTACCAGCCGTTACCGTTGTCCGCCTCCAGGGCCGCCGGCTCGATGGACGGTGTCTTGTAGCGCTGGTCGAACACCATCCAATTTTCTGGCGGGGCCTCCAACTGCTGCTGCATGCGGTCGGCATAGAACAGACCGCGCTCGGTCAGGTTGCCATGCACATTGGGTTGGGCATTCCACACCGGGCGTCGTTCCCGAATCATCGGGAACAGGATCGAGTCCTTGAGGCTGGCGAATTCATCTTCGTCGGCCGAGGTCGCACCGCCTACCCGCACATAGCGGAAGCTGCCATAGGGATCGCGGGTATAGAACGGCACCTGGGCGCCGTAGCGGATCGCCTTGTCGTTGAACTTGAGCAGGTTCTTGGCCTGGCGGAAGCGTTCGAAATCGTTCCAGATCAGGATCGCCACCGGATGGCCGATGAACATTGGCACCTTACCGGTGGGCAGCAATGGATCGGGGGCGTGGTCTTCCGGGAAGACAATCCCGTCCTTGTCCAGGTCCTCGGCGGTGACGATGCGGTCCGGCTGCAACTCGGCGCCGAGCAACGACAGGTCAAATCCTTCATAGAGGCGGTCGGCGCGAATGGTCTTGAGCAACATCGCGTGGCCCTGCTGCTGGGGCCAGCCCGGCATGTCCTTGGCACGAATGTCGCGGGCAAACACTTTGCTGCCGCAGACCTTGGACAGGGAATCGTTACGCATGCGTGCCTTGCCGTTGTTGCCAAGCCATAGTTCGGACGGCACGGTCACGCTGTTTTCCATCAAGGCCGCCAGTGCCTGGGTGCTGAGTGGGGTCAGCGTTACGCTGACACCCGCAATCAACCCGCCCTGCAGGAAGGAGCGTCGGGATATATCACGGTTGGACATGGATCATCCTCTGGACGGCTATGAAATCCGTCCATGTCGTTATGGTCTACGAAGAAATCTCAGGTCACACAAAAGCCCTTCCTGACAATGCAAAGGGCTGGACAAGTTGAAAATTTGACCGGGAGGTTAACTTTATAGCGTTTGTCCGGCCTCGGCAAAAGTAATAGTAGTTCGAGGGAAAATATCCTTACGGCCATCAACGAAAAACCCCGCTTAACGCACAATACTGTTCACTTAAGGTCATCTCGCCACGAGTACTTCTTCGATATCGGGACGCCCTTAAGTGAACGGCATTGCGCTTAAAGCAGGGCTTGAGAGGTAGACCAGAGAGAAACGGCTGTCGAGTCCGGCACGCCAGGCCACACCCGGCGCAAGACCGGGTGTGGCGGTTTTACTCCGTAACGGCCATCGCCGCCTCGTCGATAAGCGCTGCCACCTGCACCGGCATTGATGCCAGCGATGCATGGCTGGCCTGCAAGGTGATGACTTTCCTGGCGTTCAGTCTCGCCGACATGCGCTGCTGGTTTTGCGGGGCAATCATCCGGTCATCGCTGGAGATCTGATACCACGACGGCTTGTTCTTCCAGGCCGGCAGACTGATGGTGTTGCCAAAGGTACTGGCCAGCGGCGCCTTTTGGGTGATGCCCATGACCAGCCCTTCATTCGCGGGCAAATCCTGGCAGAAGCTTTCGTGGTACAGCTCGGGACTGACCCACAGATAGCCGTCGCTGTCAGGTACCAGGTTGGTGGCCGCCACCGGCAGATGCTCCTGGGTGATACCGCCTGGACTCTCTCCGGCATCCGGGGCAAAGGCGGCGATGAACACCAGGCCCGCGACATTGGCTTGATTACCGGCTTCGGTGATCACCGCACCACCATAGGAGTGGCCAACCAGCAACACGGGCCCGTCCTGTTGCGCGATCATCTTGCGCGTGCGCTCGGCATCATCGGCCAGGGAGGTCAAGGGCAGTTCAACCGCCCGAATCCGGCTATGCCCCAGTCGCAACAGTTCGCCAATCACCCGGTTCCAGTGCGCCGCACCGCCCCAAAAACCATGTACCAGAACAATCGTGGGTTTGTCGCTCATCACACCGTTCCCAACTGACTAGACAGGTTGATTTTGTGGGCCTTGACTTCATCGGCGTAGCTGTTCAATCGCGCCTCGGTTCGCTCGAACACCTCGCACATTCTTAGCAGAGACTCGGCATCGACCGGATTACCCGACTGTTTCAGGCGCTCGGCAATGGATTTCATCTCCACCGCTGACCAACGCAATTCAGAGGCAATATCCTTGAGGTCAGCACGCAAGTGCTGCTCTGGTTTGTTAAGTGGCATGGCAGTTCCCTCCACGTTGAACGGATGTGGACTGCACCAGCTGCGAAAGCTGAGGCAACGCAAGGAAATTGATAGACCTTGCGCCCACCGTATGCAACCGCCGTCCCGGGAATCTGGCAGGCGGCGCGATGAAGGCCCGAGATATCAGGCGCAGGGTTGAGGATAGTCGAGGGAGAGTTCACGCACCGGCAAGCCACTGCTCAGCCTGCAAAAGCCCGGCGCCCAGCGGTTAACTCGGTGCGCAGTTCGCCAATGAGATTGGAGATATCGCGAATACTGGTCAGCCGCGCCGTCGATACACCCGTGAGCAATAGCTTCACTCCGCCGGACTCGGGTTCGAACACGGTGATCCTCAGCGAACCGTCGACATTCACCGTGCAGGTGCAGGCCAATGGACAGAATCCAGACTCCACGATATGACGAAGTTCGCTGATAGGCAGCATGACGTTGACCCGCAGATACCGATGATGAAATGGGTGCTTCAGCCTCTCAGACTAGTCGAACCTGGCGTATGCGAAAGAATTAAGTGCAAAGTGCTAGTACGGTCACACTTTGCCGGCCTGCCCTCAAATTTCGGACAAAAAAAAGCCCAAGCAGCTGATGGAGACTTGGGGCTTAAAAATGCATAAACCGTGGTAGGTGAACGCGACGCAATCTTACCTTCGCAATTATCTTGTTACAAGATATTTACGTGTGAATGTTTCTTAATATTTCAGATAAGCCATTGAATAAATGCACTTTTTTCACGACATCCCATTGATCGGCAACCGGCTGTTGGCGCAAGCACTCACAGACTCGGCGTCACGCAAAACGCCCGATGCAATGCACCGGGCGTTTGTGTGTGAAACCGCTGCGGGCCTAGTTCAGGGCCGGGCATTGCTCACCGTTAACGAGACAAGGCCGCCGCATTGGCGCGTGCCGTGTGCAGCTTTTTGTAGCTGTCGATCAAGCGCAGGTGCCGGTCGAGACCTTCCAGCTTCATGCTGGTTGGTGTCAACCCATAGAAACGCACGCTACCATCTACCGAGCCGATCGCGGCGTCCATCCGCGAGTTGCCGAACATGCGTCGGAAGTTGACTTCGTAATCGGCCAGCTCCAGGTCGTCGTCCAGTTGCACTTCCAGCACCACATTCAACGCCTGATAGAACAACCCACGCTCGACCGTGTTGTCGTTGTACTGCAGGAAGGCTTCCACCAGATCCTTCGCCTGCTCAAACTTCTGCAGGGCCACATAGATCAGCAGTTTCAACTCAAGGATCGTCAACTTACCCCAAGGGGTATTGTCGTCAAATTCGATGCCGATCAAGGTGGTGATGTCGGTGTAATCATCCAGCTCACTGTCTTCCAAGCGCTTGGCCAGTGTTCTCAAACCAACTTTGCTCAAGCTGTGCAGGTTCAAGATATCGGCGCGGAATTGCAGGGCTTTGTTGGTGTTATCCCAGATCAGGTCGTCCACCGGATAAATTTCCGAGTAGTCCGGCACCAGAATGCGGCAGGCCGTGGCGCCCAGGTCGTCGTACACCGCCATATACACTTGTTTGCCGAGGTCTTCGAGAATCCCGAACAACGTCGCGGCTTCTTCGGCATTGGAGTTTTCACCCTGGCCGGAGAAGTCCCACTCGACAAACTCAAAGTCAGACTTGGCACTGAAAAAGCGCCACGACACCACCCCGCTGGAGTCGATGAAGTGCTCAACAAAGTTGTTCGGTTCGGTCACCGCATGACCTTCAAAGGTCGGCTGCGGCAAATCGTTCAGGCCTTCAAAACTACGCCCCTGGAGCAATTCCGTCAGGCTGCGCTCCAACGCCACTTCAAAACTTGGGTGTGCGCCGAACGAGGCGAACACCCCGCCGGTACGTGGGTTCATCAAGGTCACGCACATCACCGGGAACTCACCGCCCAGCGAAGCATCCTTGACCAGGACTGGGAAGCCCTGCTCTTCCAGGCCCTGAATCCCGGCCAGAATCCCCGGGTACTTCGCCAGCACCTCCTGCGGCACGTCCGGCAGTGCCATTTCACCTTCGAGAATCTCGCGCTTGACCGCGCGCTCGAAGATCTCCGAGAGGCATTGCACCTGCGCTTCGGCCAGCGTGTTACCGGCACTCATGCCATTACTCAGGAACAGGTTTTCGATCAGGTTGGAGGGGAAATACACCACCTCGTCATCCGACTGACGAACAAACGGTAGCGAGCAGATGCCGCGCTGCGTATTACCGGAGTTGGTGTCATACAGATGCGAACCTTGTAGCTCGCCATCGCGGTTGTAAATCTCCAGGCAATATTCGTCGAGAATCTCACTCGGCAGTGCATCTTTCGGCCCAGGCTTGAACCAGCGCTCGTTCGGATAGTGCACAAACGCCGCATTGGCGATGTCCTCACCCCAGAACTGATCGTTGTAGAAGAAGTTGCAATTGAGCCGCTCGATGAATTCGCCCAACGCCGACGCCAATGCGCCTTCCTTGGTTGCGCCCTTGCCATTGGTAAAACACATCGGCGAATGCGCATCGCGGATATGCAGCGACCACACATTGGGAACGATGTTGCGCCATGAAGCGATTTCAATCTTCATGCCGAGACCGGCCAGAATGCCCGACATGTTGGCGATGGTTTGTTCCAGCGGCAGATCCTTGCCCATGACATAGGTGCCCGCCTCTGAGGCAGAATGGGGCATCAGCAGCGCCTGGGCATCGGCATCCAGGCTTTCCACTTCCTCAATCACAAACTCAGGCCCGGTTTGCACCACCTTCTTTACGGTGCAACGGTCAATGGAACGCAAAATGCCTTGGCGATCCTTGGCGCTGATGTCCGCCGGCAACTCGACCTGAATCTTAAAAATCTGGTTGTAGCGGTTTTCCGGGTCAACGATGTTGTTCTGCGACAGTCGGATGTTCTCGGTGGGAATATTGCGGGTATCGCAGTACAACTTCACAAAATAAGCTGCACACAACGCCGACGAAGCCAGAAAGTAATCGAACGGACCCGGTGCCGAACCATCGCCCTTGTAGCGGATCGGTTGGTCGGCCACCACCGTGAAGTCATCAAACTTGGCCTCAAGCCGAAGGTTGTCGAGAAAGTTGACCTTGATTTCCATGCGCGATTACCAGAATAACGAACCAAATGATTTGGCCGCTATTATCCGGATTTTAGCCAGCAGGCGTGGCGTTTTCTTTCCGCCATGTTCTGCCTTCCCAGCCCGAAGGCGGTGTACGAAGCCCCTTGGAATATCGATTCCGGTAGAATTCGCCGCCATCAAAGCCAGGAAGCGACGATGGCAAAGCGCTATGAGCTTTGCGACAGTACTTTTCGTACAGAGCCAAGGACGGTAGATTATTCGTGGTCACGACGGCCCGCAAGGATACTGAATGCCGAAGCAACAGCCGGAAAGAAAAGCGCCAGCATCCGCTGCAGATATCGAAAACTCGATCCAAGCCCTGAACAAGATGGCTGAACGCCTGTGGGGGGATGGCCGAGAGACCGAGGCGAAAGCCCTGCTTGATGCCTTGGACGCTCTAAACCGGGCACTGGACCGAATCAGGATTGGCGAAAGCCGCAGGGTTCTTCATTGAACGCCGTCGTGGTGCCGTTGTTAAAGAACAGCCATTGATGCCTCCAAAATGTAAAAGTCGTACAGCCACCACCGACACCGTGAGTTTGGGTGAGTGGATGTATGCAACAGGGGCTATTTCAATCATCAGGGAGTAAATACATTTGGGTAAGGCTTTTGTACACCTGGCGACACCACTGATTCTTAGCTTCTTGGCCACCAGCAGCGCGCTCTGCCATGCTGAAGATCCAACGATCAAAGCAGTAGAAGCTAAATCGCTCGATAACTTTCAAGCCCCTGACACCGTATTAAGAACCGGCCCTGAAGCACAAGTTTACTGCAAAGGCTTAAGCGACAAGGCGCGCTTGCCCACTGTTGTTGAGCTGCAAACGCTGTTTACAAGCAAGACGAGGTCGCCTGTTTCTTTTCCCGATCCCGAGGTTGTTCAAAATGACGACATGTGTACCGTGCACGGCTGGCCAATGAGCCATCAGTGCGGCGGGAACAAAGGGTTTTATTGGGCCAGCGACAGGGCCGTGCCGGAGAAGTATTACGCCGTTGGAATGAGTTCCGGGTACTACCTTTGGCCTGCGACTGACTATACAGCCCTCGTGGCGTGCACCACTGATAAGTAAGTGCCGTCGTTGGATGCTCATGTTCGCAATCGGTAATTCTCCTGATCGGCTTGGAAGAAGCTATCAGGGGGTTCCGAACAGTTCGACACCGAAGACGGCCCGATCGTTAGCGCGATGATCCTCGCGCCCCACACCCTCGATACCCGAACCTACGCAGAACAGGGCATTGCCGTGTCCAGAAGAAAACCTACACGTTAGAAAGAGGTCGATGAACCCTATACCTCAATGCGAGCAGTTGGCCAAAGTCGCAGCTTTAATTCCAGCCTGGCAATCAGGTTCATCGACCATTGCCCAGCGCAATGTTGGGCCGTTTCCATTTGAGCAAATGGAGATGCATTGGCGCGCTCCAATTCAACTTGTGTCCTTCAGTGCCGAAGCCGCGCAAATGGACACTTATCAAAATTGCATCAAGAATTCCAACAACTAATTAATCTAACTTTATTCAAAACAGAAATATTCCGCTAAACCATTGTAAGCGCAGAAGAAGTTTAAGAGTCGAGCGTGCATGCGCAACTGCACTCACCCGCCATCCACACCGAGCGATCCGTGATGACTTTCACGCCCGAAAAGCCAGGGCTCGACATCGCGCGCTGTGCAAAGGCATGAAGGTGCCCCAACCAAATGACCGGCCGCGACGGATTGCGGAAAGAGTTATTTCCTAAGAAAAAACAAAAGGGCCTTCGCGATACAATCGCGCAGGCCCTTGATATGTTTGGTGCCCCGAGCCGGAATCGAACCGGCACGCCCTGCGGCGGCAGATTTTAAGTCTGATGTGTCTACCAATTTCACCATCGGGGCATGGGAAATGCAAAAACAGGCGCTGATTTAACCCTAAAACAAATCCAGAATCAATCACTTAGGAAATGAGTCACCCCTTACGGCCAGGAAAATCAATTTTACCAAGTCCGCGCTGAACGATCTGACGTGCTCGGAAGACAAATCCGACATTGTGGTGTACGACACCGAAGCCAAGGGCCTCGCCGCACGGTCAACAACGGCTGGTGGTAAAACATTTTTCGTAGTGCGCAAAATCCAGGGGTGATTCATTCAGTGCAACAAAACGGTCGCGTTCTAAGGTGTTGAGCCGACCAGCTTTCGCTCTACCTGCCAACAATGTGGGTGATATTCAAACGCGCCGCAGATCATGACGTTTCTCAGACCTTGAATCGCGCCACAATGCCATTAAGATCCACTGCCAGGCGCGACAACTCTTGGCTGGCAGCGCTGGTCTGGTTGGCGCCAGCCGAGCTTTGCAGCGATAGATCGCGGATGTTCATCAGGTTGCGATCCACTTCACGAGCCACCTGGGCCTGCTCTTCTGAGGCGCTGGCGATCACCATGTTGCGCTCGTTAATCTCTGCGATCGCCACCGCGATTTCGTCCAGCGCCCTCCCTGCGGCCTCGGCCACGTCCAGGGTGCTACGCGCCAGAGTGTTGCTGCGCTGCATTGAGCTGACCGCCTGATCGGTACCCTGCTGGATGCCACCGACCATCTGCTCGATTTCCTGCGTTGACTGCTGAGTACGGTGCGCCAGTGCCCGTACTTCGTCGGCCACCACGGCAAACCCACGCCCGGCGTCTCCAGCTCGGGCAGCTTCAATGGCCGCGTTCAGGGCCAGCAGGTTGGTTTGATCGGCGATCGAGCGAATCACGTCCAGCACCTTGCTGATGTCGCGCACCTTGCTCGCCAGGTGTTCGACTTCACCAGCAGTGACGGTCACGTCGTTGGCCAAACCGGTGATCGAGTCAACGGTATGACGCACCTGTTCGCGGCCATGTTGAGTGGTACGATCCGAAGCCTGAGAGGCTTCGGAGGTGATGACTGCATTGCGTGCCACCTCCTCCACGGCTGTAGTCATTTCATTCACCGCCGTGGCGGCCTGTTCGATTTCATCGTTCTGCTGATGCAGGCCACGAGTCGAGTCCTCGGTGACGGCAGAGAGTTCCTCCGAAGCCGAAGCTAACTGGCTGGACGAATCAGCGATGTTGTGGATGGCACTGCGCAAGTTCTGCTGCATGGTTTTAAGCGCCGCCAGCAACCGTGCGGGCTCATCCGTGCCTTCGACCTGAATGTTTTCGGTCAGGTCGCCCGTCGCCACGGTTTCAGCCACTGCCACCGCTCGCGCCAGTGGCGCGACGATGCTGCGGGTTAGCAACCAAGCCAGCACTACGGTCACCAACCCCGCCAACAACATGGCTACAATGATCCAGATACGTGAGCTCTGAAACATCGCTGCTGAAATATCCGCCTGCTTAAATGCACCGTCGCTGTTCAGCTTGACCAGTTCTGCCAGAGCGTTGCTCATATCGTCAGCGCGCTGGTTCAGTTCACCTTTGACGACCGCCAACGCTGCATCCAGCTGACCCTGGCGCGAAAGCTCCATGATTTTCTCTTGCTCGCGCAGATAAGCGTTCTCAGCGGTAATCAGCCGTTGATAAATCGCGAAATCTTCAGGTGCTTTTTCGGGTGGATCCATAAGCTCTTCATAAGCGCGAAGAGCCTTTTTCATGCTGGTTTTCAGCTCATCAATGCGCGCCACGTTCGCCTGCAGCGTCTGATCGTCACGCATCAGTAGTATCCGCAAGTTCAAGGCGCGCAGGCGCAAAAAACTCTGACTCACTTCATTGATGGCGAGAACGCTAGGAATCCACTCGTCGCTCACTACATCCGACTGCTCACTCAACTTTGACATCTGTACCAGAGTAAAACCACCCAGTACAAATACCAGTAACGCCATCAAACCAAAACCCAGAGCCGAGCGTGGTGCAATATTGAGATTACGCAAAGTCATGCCGTACCTATGAATCAAACGTATCGAGAGATACCTGGTGCAGGCTGTTGAATCGAGGTGTCACACAGCCATGCGCGATTGCCAATCAATGTATCGTCCCCTGCTCGTAAAACCTTAATAATTCAATGGGAATACGATTCATGCCGTTAAATAAATAGTCCCTCCAGAAAGAACGCATTCCGGCAAGGTCCGCTGACCTCTCACTTGGGTAGTTACCTATAAAAATCATCCATTGGCGTCGGGAGTTGAAAGCGATGCCGAACGTGCCGATGCAAGAATGCCCCACCGCCTAATCGGCACAAACCCAGCACAGGTAATGGCTCACGAGGAATCAGACTGGGCCAGTGAAATGTCAACAACTGGGTCAATTGAGCATTGGCGTCAACAGCACTCAGGCATGAGAATGCCTACGCCGCACAGAGGCGGCGTTAGACGTTTTTCATCGCGTTATCAGGCGTCGTGCGCGTAAACCGGCTTACCAGCGAAGAAAGTTTTCAAGACCCTGGTCTCGGACAACTGGTCATCGCTGACGTTGAAGACATCGCGATCGAGGATGATCATATCTGCCTGTTTACCGGGCTCCATAGAGCCTATCTGATGCTCTAGGCGCAGGGTCTTGGCAGCGTTGATCGTGTAGGCATAGAACATGGTCTGGCGATCAAGGCTCTCCTTAGCGTTAAGCACCCCCAATGGGCCTTTTCGGGTACTGGCCTGAGCAATGGCGCGCCATGGGTTGGGGCTCGACACTGGCCAATCGCTGCCACCCGCGATCGTTGCACCCGCGTCATGTAAGGATTTAGCAGGGTATTGGTAACCGTAGGCAAACGCGCTGATATAAGGCTTAACCAGTTCTTCGGTGTAACTCTCGCCGGTGGCCCACAGCAGTTGCATGGATGCGATGACCCCCAGTTGTTTGAAACGTGGGAAGTCTTCGGGATTGACCAATTGCAAGTGCGCAATGCTATGGGCTACAGGCGTTGGATTGAGCTTGCGCGCATATTCAAAGCCATTGAGCACCTCACGTACGGCACGGTCGCCGTCTGCATGTGCATGCACGATCCAGTTGCGTTTTTCCACCGCCACCACCAACTCGCCAAAACGCTTCGGATCGATCAGCAATTGACCCGTTTTATGACTGTTCGTGTAGGGGACGATGACCGCTGCGGTCTGCCCTGGAAACTCCAGAATGCCATCGGCAAAGATCTTGATGCCGGGGAATGTCAGGTTGGGCACACCTTCGAATTTTTTCATCACCTTGGCCAGGACTTCCAAGTCGGCCGGCTTGCTTTTGGAGTTGGTCAGCAACAAGGCGGCGACGTGGGCACTGAGTTCGCCTTTCTCGGCCAACTCACGGTAGAACGGTAGTACGCCGTAACTCTGCTCCGTTGCCGTAAAATCGAACAGTGAGTCGGTCTGACCCGCATTAGACGCGGCGTCCATCCAGCCGGTAATACCGTATCCATTATTGACTTTCACCGCTTCCCGGGCGGCCTTTATCATTGTCTCTTTGCTAGCTGAGGGAACCTCGTTTCGGACCTGATCCCAGAGAGCCTCGGCAACATAACCCGTGGGCGTGAAATCAGCTTCGTGGCCCACATAGCTGCGTTCTTTCTCTGGCAGGCTTTTTACCAGCGCAGCATCGATTTTCAGACGTTTGAGCATGGCGTTGTTGGCCCAGCCGGTATGACCGTCAATACCGCTCAGAACCATCGGCTGGTCGGCCCAACGGCCCTGATTGAAGCGCCGGCCCAGTTCGCGACTTTGTTCCCAATAGGCCGAGCTGACACCAGCAATGGTGATCACGTCCCCGGATCTCGCGTTGCCCGCTTTATCCTGTTTGATGATCCATTGCTCAAGCTCGGGCAACGGCTTAACTTCGTCCAGCAGATTGGCTCGCAGGCTATCGAAGGCTGCCATCACCGGATGGCTGTGAGTATCAATCATACCCGGCATCAAAACCTTGCCGCCAAGATCGATCCGTTGAGTTTTATCATCCGCCAGCGCGTTGATCTGCGCATCGGTACCGACTTGAAAGATTTTGCCGTTTTCCACCGCTACGGCTTGAACAAGGCCTTGACCGGGAACACCGGTAAAAACCTTGCCATTGGTGAGTACCAGATCGACAGCGGCCATGACGTGCAGCGAGGTGCAGGCCAGTGCAGCGGCCAACATACTTGGAATAAATCGTTGCATTAGAAACCTTTATTGATTCTATTAGGCTAACTACGAGATGAGTGAGTCCTCGCTACGCAGCGATATGCGCGTTTTTTTTGTTAGCTCAGAAATTGCATTCGTCATGGTGAGTAATGTTCAGGACAAAAAAGTGCCCCGCCCTCTGAACCGTACAAATCCTTGATATATAACGGGTAAACGATACAGAGCGCAGGCGTCGCATGGACCTCTACAAATGAGGAGGGTGAGGCGATTAGTTGGAAACTCAGGCCGCCGCACTCAATCGCGGCGCGCAGAGGCGGACGCTGTTTGCGCGGCGTTGAATACACCAATCGTTCCGCCAGCTTCTATGCCCCTCTCCAGTCCAGCAATCCAGTTCCTGGAACTTACTACCTCCGCCATGTTTGCGCACCGCATCAACAATTAAGGCTGGCTTAAGCTGGCCCGCTCACTATCCAGCCCTTCCCCGCCCCCCCGGCGGACTCAGCGCTAACAAGGAAACCGCGATGACCTGGAAAAATACCGAATCCCGCTATGGCAGCCTCAGCATCGCCCTGCACTGGCTGATGCTGGTAATGATTGCCGGCCTGTATGCCTGCATCGAACTGAAGGGCAACTTTCCCAAGGGCAGCGACACCCGCGAGCTGCTCAAACAGTGGCACTTCATGCTCGGGCTCGGGGTTTTCGCGCTGGTCTGGCTGCGCCTGTTCGCCCGCTTGATCGCCCCGACGCCAAACATCAAACCGGCACCACAAGGCTGGCAGCAAGCCCTCGGCAAGCTCATGCACCTGGCGCTCTACGCCCTGATGATCGGTGCGCCGCTGGCCGGTTGGTTGGTACTCAGCGCGGCCGACAAGCCGATTCCGTTTTTTGGCCTGGAACTGCCCGCACTGATCGGCAAGAACCCGCCGCTGGCCGGCGAGATCAAGGAATGGCACGAGCTGGCCGGCGTCGTCGGCTACTGGTTGATCGGCCTGCACGCCGCTGCCGCCCTGTTCCACCACTTCATCAGCCGCGACAACACCGTCGTGCGCATGCTCCCCGGTCGCGACTAAGCCGCCTGCGGCCTAGCAGTGGATGTCTGTAGGAGCCCGCTTGCTGGCGAAAGCTCTGCAACAAAAGGCATCGCCAGCTTGCTGGCTCCTACAAAAGCCCGACGCCCAACGAATCGCAAAGGCGGCACTCAAATTACCACCTGGGTTCCCAGCTCTATCACCCGGTTCAACGGCAGGTTGAAGAAGCGCAGGTTGCTGTTGGCGTTCTTCAATAGACAGGCGAACAAGCCCTCGCGCCAGCGCGCCATGCCGATCCGCTTGGTCGAGATCACTGTCTCGCGGCTGAGGACGTAGGTGCAGCGCATCGGGCTGAAATCCAGCCCGTCCAGGTGACACAGACCCAGCGCCGCCGGCACGTCCATAAAGCCGAAATGCAGTGCCTTTAACTGCCGCGCCTAACGCGACCGTTCATCGTCCGGTTTAGCGTGGCAACTTGACCAGTAGAGGAACAGGGTGAAAATGGGCGCAAGGTCACACTAGCTACGAGGTACCTGTCATGCTGTGCATGCGTAGCGTCCTGAGTTTCTCTGGGAGTAGTGAGATCAGTAGCGATTGCCCGTGTAGCGGACATCCCAGTCCTCGGGAATTGTCCGCCCATTACCCACGGTGAATGCTGCTCCTCCATCAGACAGCCCCAATGTGTTTTGGGCCCACAAGCCTACGGTCTGCCAGATCAGCGAGCCCGGATCAGACTGTCGGTCCTTACTGGATTGCCGATGTGGATGAATGTGGGTCACCATTCCGCCATTAGCCGCCACTGTGTTCGCGATCCACTGGACGGTCGCCTTAACAGCGTCAGCCTGTAAAGTGGGCAAATCCATAGGTTGCCTAGGAGTGGCCAGCCCCTTGGGTTGCCACAGCGTTTTGGGCTGCCCCTCGATACCTGCATACCATCCATCTATCTCGATGCCGACACTGGACCGGTTGAGTCCGTTCGCGTGGTTGCAAATTTCGGTCAGGTCATAGAGCTGAATGACCTTGCCAGCCCGAGTGATACAGAAGTGAATGGGGACGCTATGCCATCTAGCGGGTTTTTCACCAATGTTGCTTGCCGTCTGATGCAGGACCACCGCCGTAATCTTCGACCAGAGCCGGTACGGTGTGCTTACAGAGCGTCCCGCATGCGGGTGGTTGGCTCGCTCATCGATGATGTTCGAGGTGGACCCACCCTGATTCAAAGCCGCAAAAGCCACGTCGAGGGCTGCAGAGCCAGCAGGCGTGATGGCCTTCGGTTGCTCATCCGTAGCGGCACGGAGCCCCCGTGATACCAGGAAGGCGCCGTAAGCGGACAGGGTCTCATCACCCAACACCCCGTCGGCACCAAAGCGCGGTAGGCCATACCCCAGCGCAATAAGCTGCTGCTGCGCAATGGCGACGTATGGATCTTCGGAACCTTTCTTCAGAGGCGCTTGAACGGACATGATGGTCTCCTGGGGTTGATGGACAGCAGAGTACCGCCCACCCGACGCAGCTCGTCAGACTGCTCAGGGCAGCTGCAGTCCCACCCTATCGGGCCGAACATCACGGCCAGATAGGGTGGGACTCAGTCGTCAACCAGCAAACGCTCACTTAAATCCTATTAACTCCAGCAGTGAGGAGAACAACTGGTGTCCAGCCTACGGGGCTTCATTGCGTATTTTGATGCTAGTAGACGATGAGTCATGCGACAAGACCAAGAAGGTTTATCGCTGCGTGGGTGCCATCGTCAAACCAACAAAATAATCCGCACATGCGGAATCACCACCTGATCCATCACAATCAGGAAACGTTCCCGACGAGTTTGCTTGCGTTTTTCGGCATGCCCGACATCGAAAGGTAATCTACTTCAGCCTCTCGGCCAGCGAGACAGTATTTATCATCAGATCGAATGAGGCTAATTCAGAGTTCCGTTATATTAAAATAAACTAATTCAGACGACCAACTACCTAAGCGTTAAGCTGGATAGTCACCATACTTAGCGATCGAGTTTAGCGAGCAAAAAAGCACCCGCAGAGAGCAACTCGATTCATTCCACTCAGGTCGGAGCATCCACCTAAGTGTCGTACTTTCGCGGGCATTAGACGCAAATAAGCATGGCATTGTTAGCGGCAGGAACTCACGCGCCTGCTTTGCCAGTAAGGTAACCAGCAAGAAGTAATGTAGTACATCCGGCACCAAGTGTACCGACCACGTTACAACTCAATATAGATGCAGTGAAACAATAGCGCCAGCGCAATGGAGTCAACTTGCGCAGTTGCATGAACGATCAGCATCCGTTGCGATCATTAACACCAGCTCGATTCAGCCTTAATAATCGGAATGAGCGGACATAATTCTATTTTAGCTGTCGCGTGCATGATGTCGGTAAGTGAGCTTCCGGTTGACGAGCGGGCAAGGGTTGGCCAGCAACACGTACAACCCGCCCGAAGGGGCATAGGCCAAGTGCGCCCGTGCCGCCGCCTTACACAAAAACTGTACTCACGCACAGGAAGACACTCATGCACACCATTCGCAACACCTTGGTGGTGGTGGATTCGCAGCAGCCCATGAACCTGACCCTCAATAGAGCGAAAATGATTGCCAGCACCACCCAGTCGCACCTGCATCTGCTGACCTGCGACAAGGGGCAGCACAATTGCTCCTACATGAACGACATGCAAGACGGCTTGGTACAAGAAGGTTATAGCGTCAGCGCCCAGCAAGCCTGGCATGGGAGTTCACACAAGACCATCATTGCCACCCAGCGGTCGGAAGGTTGTGGCCTGGTGATCAAGCAACACCTGCCGGACACCCCGCTGATGAAGGCCCTTCTCACCCCCGAGGACTGGAAGCTACTGCGATACTGCCCCTGCCCGGTGCTTATAGTAAAAACCGCAAGACCATGGGCCGGAGGCACCATTCTCGCGGCCATCGATGCTGGCAGCAGTGACATGGAGCACCGCGTCCTGCATTCCGGCATCGTCAGCCACGGCTACGACATCGCCACACTGGCCGGCGGCACACTCCACATGCTCAGCGCCCACCCCTACCCCATGCTATCGGCGACCGACTCCGTATTCCAACTCAAAGAGAGCATTCAGGCTCTCTATCGCGAACTGTGCAAGACATTCCAGGCCGAATTCGACGTCAGCGACGAGTGCCTGCATATCGAGGAAGGTCCTGCCGATGTGCTGATCCCCTACATCGCGCACAAGCTCGAAGCTGTGCTCACGGTGATCGGTAGCGTGGCCCGCGTCGGGCTGTCCGGCGTGTTGATCGGCAATACCGCCGAGATGATTCTGGACACCCTAGACAGTGACGTACTGGTGCTCAAACCGCACGACATCATTGCCCACCTGGAGGAACTGGCCGCCCCATCACCCAATACATCGGCAGATACCGCGACATCCTCTTGGCCGTATAACCACCATAACCATCGGCCACATGCATCGAAGTTAGTCGCCATCGAGGCCGAGCTTGAAGACCTGAACAATGATCTTCCGCTCGGCAAACAGGTCGGTGCGGCCGGCCACAACCGCGATGATTCGTCAGTTTCGGTTCCGCGATATCAGACCAAAGGCCGCCACTGAAATTGAGGACATTGCGGATGCAAGCGCCCTGCTTGGACACTCAACTCAAGAGATGACAAAAAAGGTTTATCGACGCTTGGGCGCCATTGTCAAACCCAAAAAATAATCCGCAGATGCGGAACACATCCTAAAAATTGCGGAACACTTAACTTTTTTACAGCCAATAAAAAACCCCGTAACTCATTGAGCTACGGGGTTTTTAAGAGTGGAGGCCGAGGTCGGAATCGAACCGGCGTAGGTGGATTTGCAATCCACTGCATAACCATTTTGCTACTCGGCCTCAAATGTCGGACGCCTTAAAAACAGCATCGAACACATACAAACTGGAGAAAGAATCTAGATTTTCATCTACATCCAACCCTTTGATATTTAAAGGGTTTTTCTCTTTCCCTAAGCGGGAATGGACGCAATTCTGGACTGCTTCCCCAGGCATGTCAAGAACGAGTCGTAAAAATCTTTGTGCCGCTGGCGCCTTTATAGATACCAGCGGTACTCCCGGGCCGTGATTTCCTGCATGAAGGCCAGGTGGTCCTGGCGTTTGTTCTCGCAGTACACATCAACGAACTCTGCCCCCAGCCCTTCGCGCAGTTGCGGCTGGTGCTGCATGGCACGCACGGCGTCGAGCATTTCCACTGGGAAGTCGATACCGCTATTGCGGTCTTCGTTGAGTGGGGTGATCGGTTCGCGGCCCGCTTCCAGGCCCTGCTCCACGCCCACCAGGATCGCGGCCAGCACCAGGTAGGGGTTGGCGTCGGCGCCGGCCAGGCGGTGTTCGATGCGCAGGTTCTTGGTATCGGACTCGGGAATGCGTACACACGCGTCGCGATCCTCAAAACCCCAGCTGGCGCGTGTTGCCGCATTCACCGTACCGCCCAGGCGGCGGAAGGCGTTCTGGTTCGGCGCGAAGATGGGCATGCAATGGGGCAGCAGTTCCAGGCAGCCGGCCACTGCATGTCGCAACGCTTGCTGGTGGTTGGCGGCCAGCAGGTTGTGGCCTTCGCTATCGTAGAGACTGACGTGCACGTGCATGCCGCTGCCGGGGTGTTGCAAATACGGCTTGGCCATGAAGCTGGCCCGATAGCCGTGTTTGAGCGCGACGCCCCGGGTGCTGCGGCAGAACAACGCGGCCCAGTCGGCGGCTTGCAGGCCATCCTTGAGGTGGCCGAAGTTGATCTCGAACTGGCCAGGTCCAAGTTCAGCGGTGATCACCGTGGTGTCGATGCCCTGGATTCGCGCAGCTTCGACCATTTCATCGAGCACGGGGGCGAAACGCGACAGGCGCTCGATGTGCATGTTCGGCTGATCATCCGCATCGTCCGACAGCTCATCGCGAGGGAACTGTGGCAGGCCATCACGTAGTTTTTTGTCGAACAGGTAAAACTCCAGCTCGAACGCTACCACCGGGTGAATACCCTTGCGCCGCAAGCGCTCCAGCACCTGCGCCAACACTTCGCGTGGCTCAAAGCAGATGGGTTTGGCGGTGCCATCGGAGGTGATCAGCATCTGCCCCAGCGGTTGGGCTTCCCAGGTCACCGGTTTGAGCGTACCCGGTACCAGGCGCCGCACCGCATCCGGGTCGCCGTCGCTGAAGCAATAGTCGCCGATCTTGAACAACCCGCCTTGCACCCCCAGCAGCACGCAGTTCTGTGGCAACTTCAGCGCGCTGCCGGCCGCGACCTTTTCCAGCATGTCGATGGGATAGCGCTTGCCATAGAAGTGCCCCGGGATGTCCAGGGAGATAAGGTCGACATAACGCACCTCGGGGTAGCGTTGGCGAAAAGCCCGTACTTCGGCCAGCAGATCAGAGCAGGCAGCATCCATCATCAAAGTTCCCGTTGTTGTTATCAGGTGTAAACCCACAGCACGCGTGTGAGTTGATCCGTGAGGTTGCCGTAGCGACAGCGCGTGTGGCTGTCGAATTGGAAGCTGTCACCGGCCTTCAGCGCGACCGGTTCAGTGTCGTCACCCAGCCACAGCGACAGCTCGCCTTCAAGCACATAACCGCCCTGCTCCGAACTGTCGGTCAGGTGCCGTTCGCCGCTGCTGGCGCCGGGTTCCAGCAGGCTTTCCAGCATGGAGAACGAGGCGCGGATCTTCGGCGAGACCAGAATGTCGGTGATGCCATTGGCGAAGAACAGCGTGCGGCGCTCGTCGGGACGCGTGACCCAGGGCAGCACCTTGGGTTTGGGCAGGCTGTAGAAGTAAGTGGTTGGCACACCCAGGGTTTCGCTAATGGCCGTGAGGTCTGCCACCGTGGGTCGCGACAGTCCACGCTCGACTTGGGATAGAAAACCCACCGAGCGGCCGATTTTGTCGGCCAGGTCCTTGAGGGTGTATTTCTTGTGCTTGCGCAGGTCGTGGATCAGGATCGCCAGCGCCGCGATTTCTTCTTGCTTGTTCATGCCAGGGATTCCGTTTGATGAGGCATCAAAGACTGTCGCGCAGTCGGTACCAGGCCTTGCCGATGGCTTCCAGTGGCGCGGCAAAGTGCTTGCCGCCGGGGAAGCGGTCATTGCTCAGCCCCTCATACAAGGCCAACTCATCCGCCTGGCCGAGAATCGCATCCGAGACTGCACGGGCAGCGGCCAATGTCGGTAACACGCCGTGCCCGGAATAGCCTTGCATCCAATACAGGTCGCCACGGTGGCCGATGTCGGGGGTGCGTTTGAGGGTCAGGTCGATATGCCCACCCCAGGCGAACGCCAACTCAACGCCCTTGAGCTGGGGGAACACACGCTCCAGGAACGGTCGAGTGGCCGCCGCGATGTCCTTGGGCATACCGCCCAGGTACGTGCAGCCGCCGCCGAACAGCAAGCGGTGGTCGGGGGTGCGACGGAAATAGTCGAGGACGAACTGGTTGTCGGTGACGCACACATTGCTGGGCAGCAATGCCCCGGCCTGCTCGGGTGCCAGTGGCGCCGTGGCGACCTGGTACGTACCGACCGGCAAGACACGGCGGGCCAACGCTGGATCCAGCCGATCAAGGTAGGCATTGCAGGCCAGCACCAGCACATCGGCGCGAATGCTGCCGCGTTCGGTGCGAACTACGTAGCCGTCACCTTGCTGGCGATACTCCACGGCCTTGCTTTGTTCATGGATGCACCCGCCCGCTTGCTCGATGGCCTCAGCCAGGCCCAGCGCCAGCTTCAGTGGGTTCAGGTGCCCGCCTTCGGGGTCAAACAGACCGGCCTGATAGCGCTGGCTGGCGACCCACTCGGGCAACTGTTCGCGGGGGATGAATCGCAAACCATCATGACCCCACTTGTGACTGGCCTCGTGTTGCCACTCGGTCAAGAGCTTGACCCGCCGTGGCATGACCGACGTCCACAAGTGCCCCGCGCGGTAGTCGCAATCAAAACCATGACGCCCCGGCAGCTCACGCAACTCCCGCCCTGCCCAGCGCATGCCATCCCACAGCCGCCGCGCCGACTCGTAACCCAACGCGGCCTCCAGCGGCGGCATATCGCACGACCAACCGAGAATCGCCTGGCCGCCATTACGGCCGGACGCCGCCCACGCCACGCGGCTGGCCTCCAGCAACGTCACGCGCTTGCCGGCCAGGGCCAGGCGCAGCGCCGTGTGCAAGCCGCTGAAACCGGCGCCGATGATCACCACCTCCGTGTCTTGCGCACCGATCAACGGGGCGCGATCCACCAGGCGATCAGCGCAACTGTGGGCGTAGTAGCTGGCGACGTGCCGGGTGGATTGTTGGAACATGCGGGCACCATGAAATTATGCTTTTATAATTTCATGAAAAAATACATAGATATTTTCATTAGCGCAACAGGTGATCCCTCTTCCCACTCGTCCGCGAATAGCGTTACCCCGGCTTCACCCCAACGCCTGCCCTACCCTGCAACCGCAATCGATACTGCCCCGGGCTCTCTCCGGTCCACTTTTTGAACGCACGATGGAAGGCGCTGGGCTCCTGGAAACCGATCTGCTCGGCAATCCCGGTAATGCTCGTCCTGGTCTGGCGCAACTGCTCGAACGCCACGGCGCGGCGCACTTCGTCCTTGATCTCCTGAAAGGAGCAGCCCTCACGCGTCAGCTTGCGCCGAACGGTGCTGGGGCTCAGGTGTTGTTCCAGGGCAAAGGCGTCCAGGGTTGGCCACTCGCCGTAGTGACTGCTGCGCAGGCGCTGATAGAGCTGCGAGGCCAGCCCCTGCTGATTGCGGAAGCGGATCACCAGCCACTGTGGCGCGCTGCGCAGGAACGCCTTGAGCAAAGCCAGGTCCTGGACCACCGGCAGTTGCAGCAAGCGGCTGTCGAACTCGATCTCCGTGCGCTCGGCGCCCAGGGTCAGGTTGGCGCCCCACAGCAACGAGTCGTCACTCAAGGACAAACGTTGGTGGCGAAAGTCGGCGCGGTCGATGGGAATCCGCCGCCCGCCCAGCCAACAGAGCAGGCTGATCATCAACACCATGAACGTCTCTTCGCCGTAGCGTGCCTGCTCGATGCTGTGCGCCTGGGTCTGCAAGCCGATGACCGCACGCTTGCCGCGCACCGTCAACGTGCCGCGAAAGTCGTGCAGGAACAGGCTGAAGTTGGCCAGGCACTGACGCATGGCTTTTTCCAGGGTCGGCTCCTGAATCAGCGCGCGACAGATCAGGGCAAAGGCGCCTGGCGGCATGCCGTGGGAGTCCAGTTGGAAAAACTCGTCATTCAGGTCACGGATCTGCGCCAACCACAACGCCGCAAACGCAGTCGCCGGGACGCGTGCCGCGGGCTGGTCCATCAACACCGGGTCAATCCCCACCTGTTCGAGCAGCGCGCGCAGGCGCGCCGGCTGTTCGCGCAGTGCATGAATCATCGGGTACACGAAGTAGACCGCTACCGAATCTGTTTCCCGCATGTATGGCCCATCCGCTTCATCGACTAAAACATGGCAAAAAACGCCACCCGCCTTGCGCAGTTTTGGCATAGGCCGTGAGCTC
The DNA here is from genome assembly GCF_900109995.1 of Pseudomonas sp. ok272. GTDB lineage: Bacteria > Pseudomonadota > Gammaproteobacteria > Pseudomonadales > Pseudomonadaceae > Aquipseudomonas. The sequence continues at coordinate 209,596 of NZ_FOCB01000002.1, forward strand.
TGGCAACACTAAACTCGCGGCCATCAACCACTGTGCGGGCATCATCAAGACACCAAACCTGTGGGAGCGAGCTTGCTCGCGATAGCAACGGCACATTCAACATCAATGTTGACTGACACACCGCCATCGCGAGCAAGCTCGCTCCCACAAGGTCCGTGTTGTCACTGCGCAACCCACGAATAAGAAAACGTCCCGAGGAATTTGCCCATGAACCCTACCGACATTTATGTAGTCAGCGCCGTACGTTCTGCCATCGGCAGCTTTGGCGGCTCGCTCAAGGACGTTTCGCCCATCGACCTGGGCACCGCGGTGTGCCGCGCCGCCATCGAGCGTTCGGGCCTGGCGCCTGAACATATCGGCCACACCGTGATGGGCCACGTGATCCCCACCGAAGCCCGCGACGCGTACATTTCCCGCGTGGTCTCGATGAACGCCGGCCTGCCCAAGGAAACCCCGGCCTTCAACGTCAACCGCCTGTGCGGTTCCGGCCTGCAGGCGATTGTCAGCGCCGCGCAAAGCCTGATGCTGGGTGACGCCGGCGCCGCGCTGGCCGGTGGCGTGGAATCCATGAGCCGTGGCGCCTACCTGTTGCCGCAAGCCCGCTGGGGCGCGCGCATGGGCGATATCCAGGGCATCGACTACATGCTCGGCGCACTGCATGATCCGTTCGCCGGCATTCACATGGGCATCACCGCCGAAAACGTCGCCGCCCACTACGGTATCACCCGCGAGGCGCAGGATGCCCTGGCGCAGGTCAGCCAGCAACGCGCCGCGCGAGCCATTGCCGAAGGCCGTTTTGAAGGGCAGATCGTGCCCATCGAAATCACCACCCGCAAAGGCACTGTGACCTTCGCCACTGACGAACACGTGCGCGGTGACGTCAGCGCCGAGCAACTGCAACGCATGAAGCCGGCCTTCAAGAAGGACGGCAGTGTCACCGCCGGCAACGCCTCGGGCCTCAACGACGGTGCCGGCGCACTGATCCTGGCCACCGGTAAAGTGGTGCAGGAACAAGGCCTCAAGCCGCTGGCCCGCCTGGTGGGTTATGCCCACGCTGGCGTCGAGCCGGACATGATGGGCCTGGGCCCGATCCCCGCCACCCGCCTGGTGCTGCAACGCGCCGGGCTGACCGTGGCGGATCTGGACGTGATCGAGTCCAACGAAGCCTTCGCCGCCCAGGCCTGCGCCGTCGCCAAAGAGCTGGGTTTTAACCCCGCGAAGGTCAACCCCAACGGTTCCGGGATCTCCCTGGGCCACCCGGTGGGCGCCACCGGCGCGATCATCGCCACCAAGGCCATCCACGAACTGCAGCGCATTGGCGGCCGTTATGCGCTGGCGACCATGTGCATTGGCGGCGGCCAAGGCATCGCCGTGCTGTTCGAGCGGGCGTGATCAAGGACATGAGCATGCATCTGCAGAACATTGGCGTCATCGGCGCCGGCACCATGGGCAATGGCATCGCGCAGGTCTGCGCGCTAGCCGGCCTGGACGTCACCTTGCTGGACATCGCCGACAGCGCCTTGCAAAAGGCCCTGGCCACCGTGGCCAAGAACCTTGACCGGCAAGTCACCAAAGGCAGCCTGAGCGAAGCGCAAAAGCTCGCCGCCCTGGGCAAGATCCGCACCAGCACCGACTACGCCAGCCTCAAGGACGTGCAACTGGTGATCGAGGCCGCCACCGAGAACCTCGACCTCAAGCTCAAGGTTTTGCAGCAGATCGCCGCCCAGGTCAGCCCCGCCTGCGTGATCGCTTCCAACACCTCGTCGCTGTCGATCACGCAACTGGCCGCCAGCGTCAGCCAGCCGGAACGCTTTATCGGCCTGCACTTCTTCAACCCGGTGCCGGTGATGAAGTTGATCGAAGTGATTCGCGGCCTGCAAACCAGCGATGCAACCCACGCCCTGGCCCTGGACATGGCCCAGCGCCTGGGCAAGACCGCGATCACCGCCGGCAACCGCCCGGGGTTCGTGGTCAACCGGATCCTGGTGCCGATGATCAACGAAGCCATCCAGGTGCTCGACGAAGGCCTGGCCAGCGCCGAGGACATCGATGCCGGCATGCTGCTGGGGTGCAACCAGCCCATCGGCCCGCTGGCCCTGGCTGACCTGATTGGCCTGGACACCCTGCTGGCGATCATGCAGGCCTTCTACGACGGCTTCAACGACAGCAAGTACCGTCCCGCGCCGCTGCTCAAGGAAATGGTCGCGGCCGGTTACCTGGGGCGCAAGAGCGGGCGTGGCTTCCATGCCTATGAGTGAACGCTGCTCACGCTTTGCCGAGAGCCGCGACAAGGCCCTGGAGCTGTTCGCCAGCAAGGGCTTTGCCCAGGTCGGCATGCGTGAACTGGCCACGCACCTGGGGCTGACCCCGGGTTCGTTGTATCACCACTACCCCAGCAAGCAGCACTTGCTGGCGGACCTGATCGAAGAGTTCTACGACGAGTTGCTGGCGACCCTGGCGCGCATCGCCAGGCGTCGATCCGCGCCACCCGACAAGTTGCACACGCTGATCCACGCCCACCTCAAACTGCACCGCGACATGCCCTGGCACTACCGCCTGGTGGAGCGCGACAGCAGTTGCCTGAACGAGGACCAACAGGTCCGCGTGCAGCAGTTGCAACGCCGCTATGAGCAGACATTGATGAACCTGCTCTGCCCCGTCGTGCCAACGTCGCCCGCCGCCGGGCACGCCATCGCCAGCCTGCTCAACTGCGCCCCCAGTTGGTTGGTGCAACAACCACTGGACGCCAAGGAGCGTGATCGCCTGCTCGAAAGCCTGCTGACCGGCGCCATTGAACGCGTGCTGGGCCAGGCGCCAGGTCTGTCGGTGGTTCAGGCCAACGTGGCCTGAGGTGCTGTATCACGACGGCGCGCTGACACGCTCGCCGTCTATCTTTTGCCCTCCCCGTTTACACGCGCCCGCTTCCCTCCTACTATCCAGCCACTCTGGATGCCGCCATCGGCGCTTGCGCTGGTGGGAACACCGGTCATGAGCACATCACCACAAGAACAACAACTGAACGTGCAACCATGAAACGAATCGTCAACCTGCCCATGGCGCTGCTGCGCGCCAAACTGCGTCACTCCTCACGTCCGCCGGATATCGCCCGCGCTGCCTGAACGCACGCCTGATGCGTCGCGTTGATTCCCGTTTCATTGCCACCTGTCCAGCACTGTTCCCTTGTGGGAGCGAGCCTGCTCGCGATGGCGGGCTGTCATTCAACACTGATGTTGAATGTGCTGGCCCTATCGCGAGCAGGCTCGCTCCCACAGGTCGCGTGTGTTGACCGATTGGCATTGGCCGCACCGCCCTTATCCGGACACTGACATGACTGCACGCAGCAATTCCTATTACACCGCCACCCTCAACCACGAGACCGACTACCCGACCCTGCAAGGTCGGCACCGGGTCGACGTGGTGATCATCGGTGGCGGCTTCACCGGCGTGGCCACCGCCGTCGAGCTGGCGGAGAAAGGCCTGAAGGTGGCGATCGTCGAAAGCCACAAGATCGGTTGGGGCGCCACCGGGCGCAACGGCGGCCAGGTCACCGGCAGCCTGTCGGGCGATGAAGCCATGCGCAAACAGATGCGCCGCACTATCGGTGACGAGGTCGACGACTTCATCTGGCACCTGCGCTGGCGCGGGCACCAGATCATCCAGCAGCGCGTGGACAAGTACGGCATCGCCTGCGACCTCAAGCACGGTCACTTGCACGCGGCGTACAAACCCAGCCACATGGACGGCCTGCGCAAGGACTATGACGAAGCAGTGCGCCGTGGCATGGGCGATGAGGTCAGCCTGCTCGACCGCAGCCAGGTGCGTGACCTGCTGCAAAGCGACCTCTACCACGGGGCGATCAAGAACACCCGCAACATGCACCTGCACCCGCTCAACCTGTGCATCGGCGAGGCGCGGGCGGCCGAAAGCCTGGGCGCACTGATCTTCGAGAACAGCGAAGTGCTGGAGATCATCCACGGCGCCACGCCCGGCGTGCGCACCGCCCACGGCCAGATCGACGCCAACCAGGTGCTGCTGGCCGGCGACGTCTACCACAAGCTCGAACCCGGCAAGCTCAAGGGCAAGATCTTCCCGGCCATGGGCGGCATCGTCACCACCGCGCCCCTGGGCGACCTGGCCAAGCAGCTCAACCCAGAAGACCTGGCGGTCTACGACTGTCGCTTCGTGCTCGACTACTACCGCATGACCGCCGACGGGCGCCTGCTGTTCGGGGGCGGCGCCAACTACAGCGGCAAGGATTCACGGAACATCGCCGCCGAACTGCGCCCGTGCATCGAGCAGACCTTCCCGGCGCTCAAGGGCGTGGCCATCGATTACCAGTGGAGTTGCGCCATGGGCATCGTGATCAACCGCATCCCGCAGTTGGGCAAGCTGTCGGACAACGTCTGGTACTGCCAGGGCTACTCCGGCCACGGCATCGCCACCACCCACATCATGGGCGAGATCATGGGCCGGGCCATCACCGGCCAACTGGAGCACTACGACACCTTCGCCGCCTGCCAACACATCCGCGTGCCCATGGGCGACCTGCTGGGTAACCCGATGCTCGCCGCCGGCATGTGGTACTACCAGATGCTTGAGCGGTTGCGCTAAGCCAACGGTGGCCACAGGGATCGTGGCCAACCGGGCTCATCGACGCTTCAACTGATTGGCGCTGGCCACCGCCAGCGCCAGCGCCAACACCAGCAAGCCACACGCCAGCGCAAAGGTGCTGCGCATCCCCTGTGCCACCGCCTCGGCCGACGCCGCCGGGCCTTGCGCCCAGACAAACACCGCGCCCATGCACGACGCGCCGCTGATCAGCCCGACGTTGCGCGACAAACTGAGCATGCCCGCCACAACCCCACGCTGCGGCGCGGCAATCGCCGCCATGATCGCGGTGTTATTGGCCGCTTGGAACAGCGCGTAACCCGCCGTCAGCAATGCGATCGCGGCGAGGTATCCGATCATCCCCACGTCCATCGGCAACTGCGCCAGGGCCGCCGCGCCACACGCCATGGCGAGCAACCCCGCCACACTCATGCGCGGCGCACCCAAACGGTCCACCAGGCGGCCGGCGGGCACCCCACTGAGCGCCGCGACACACGGCCCCACCGACAGGGCAAAGCCGACCAGCCAGGCTTCAAGCCCCAATCCTCGGCCCAGGTAAAACGGCCCCACCACCAGGGTCGACATGATCACCGTCGACACCAGCATGTTCATGGCCAGGCCGCGGCTCAGCGACCGCTTGCGCAACAGCGCCAGATCAATCAGCGGCGATGCCGTGCGGCCCTGGCTCCAGACAAACAGCCCGGCGCCGCAGACCGCCGCCAGCAACCACAGCGTGTTGAACTGATCCAAGGTCATCGCCAACGCATAGGCACCCAGGCACGACGCCAACAACAGCGTGCCCCGCAGGTCGAACCCGGCACGCTGACGGCGGCGAACCGGTGGATCAGCCGGCAAGTAGCGCCAGGCCAACCCCCCGTTGATGATCCCCAGCGGCAGGTTGACCAGGAACATCGCCGGCCAGCCGGCACCCGCCATCAACACCCCACCCAGGGACGGCCCCAGCGTCGTGCCGATGGCCGACATCGTGCCCAGCAAGCCCATGGCACTGCCGGTGCGCGCCTGGGGTACGGTCTGGGCAACAAAAGCCACGGTCAGCGCGAGCATGATCGCCGCCCCCACGCCTTGCATCGCCCGGGCGGCGATCAGTGCGCCGAGCGTCGGCGCCACCGCGCACAGCAAGGAGGCCAGGGTAAAGAGGCCGATGCCAAGCAACAGCACGCGCCGCTGGCCGAGTAGATCGCCCAGGCGCCCGGCACTGACGATCAAGCTGGTGATCGCCAGCAAGTAGGCCAGGACGATCCATTGCACCAGGGCAAAGGACGCACCAAAAGCCTGGGCCAACGTCGGCAGGCCGGCATTGGCGATGCTGGTGTCCAGGGACGGCATCAGCATCGACAGCGACAGGCTGGCCATGGCCCAGCGGGTGGAGGGTGTCAGGGGAACGGGCAGTTGGGCAGTCACGAAGGCGCTCCTGGGCGTGGATCATGACCCGCAGCCTAGGCCCGTCCATGACCTGACGGAAGGCGCAGCACGTGCACTCAATACCTGCACCCAACGCCACATCGGCCAAAGCCGTGCTACCGTTGCGCCATGACCACGCCTGACCTGAACCTGTTGCTGACCCTGGACGCCCTGCTCACCGAAGGCAGCGTGGCCCGTGCCGCCGAGCGCCTGCACCTGAGCCCATCGGCCATGAGCCGGGCGCTGGCACGCTTGCGCACCACCACCGGCGACCCGCTGCTGGTGCGCGCCGGACGCGGCCTGGTGCCGACACCTCGGGCCATCGCCCTGCGCGAACAGGTCCGCCAACTGGTGCAGGACGCCCAGGCGGTGTTGCGTCCCGCCGAGCACCTGGACCTGCGTCAACTGCGCCGCACCTTCACCCTGCGCACCCGCGACGGCTTCGTCGAAACCTTCGGCCCCGCCCTGATCCAGCGCCTGCGCCGCGAAGCCCCGGGGGTGCGGCTGTACTTCGTGCCCAAACTCGACAAAAGCAGCGCGCCGCTGCGCGACGGTAGCGTCGACCTGGACACCGGCGTGGTCGCCGACAGTGCCAGCCCGGAGCTGCGCACCCGGCAGTTGTTCGAGGATCGTTTCATCGGTGTGGTGCGCAGTGCTCATCCGCTGAGCCAGGGACCGATCAGCGCGCCGGCCTACGCCGCCGGCCAGCACATCCTGGTGTCCCGCCGAGGGCTCGCCAAGGGCGTGTTGGATGAGCACCTCCAGGCCCATGGCCTGGCGCGCGACATCGTCACCCTGGTCAGCGACTTCGGCGCCGCCCTGGCCCTGGCACGAGCCACGGACCTGATTGCCACCGTGCCCGAAAGCCACACCCGCCACCTGCACGCGGGCCTGCATAGTTTTGCCCTGCCCGTGCCCGTGCCGGCGCTGAAGGTGTCGATGATCTGGCACCCGCGCATGGACGCCGACCCGGCACACCGCTGGTTGCGTGATTGTGTGCGAGCCGTGTGCGCGCAGGTGCTTGAGGGCTGAAACCGCGTTGGCGGTGGATCAGCCCTTGGCCGCCATCGCCGTGACTTCAACACGCATGCCGGCGACCGCCAATGCGGCCACGCCGACGGCGGCGCGGACTGGCCAAGGCTTGGCGAAGAAGCGCTGGTACACCTCGTTGAACGCGGCGCGCTCGCTCATGTCAGTGAGGTAGATCGTCAGGTGCAGCACCCGGTCCATCGAACTGCCGGCGCGCTCCAGCGCCACCTTGAGTGCTTGCAGGGTGCATTCGCTTTGCGCGGTGATATCGCCCAGCTCCAGGCTGCCATCGGCGCGAGTGGGGATTTGAGTGGAGACCAGCACGCCGCCGAAGCCGGCCACGTCGGAAGAAATGGAGTCCGCGTCAGGATCAGGGATAAAGGTCAGGTCGTGGTTTGCCATGGGAGTCTCTTGCTTGAGGGTGAAAACCCGAGAGTCTACCGTGCACGCGCCCGTTCGTTGCTCCATTCGCTGGAAAACTCACGGGCCTAGCCGTTAGGGTGTGGCGGCTGACCAGCCCTTTTCACCCACACGGAGTACCGACATGGACGCCCTCCACCCACGACAACCCGCCGCCTGTGAAGGCATGGCAGACATCCGCCGCGAGATCGATGCCCTGGATCACGCCGTGATCCAGCTCCTGGGCAAGCGTTTCCAGTACGTGCTGGCTGCCTCGAAGTTCAAGACTTCGGCGACCTCGGTGCGCGCACCCGAGCGCTTCGCGGCGATGTTGAGCACCCGGCGCACCTGGGCCGAGGCCGAAGGCCTGGACCCGGACGCCATCGAAAAGATGTACCGCGACCTGGTGAACCACTTCATCGAGCAAGAGCTCAAGCAGTGGCAGGCTCACCAGGGCGCGACCTGAAACCCGGCCTCAGGTGCGCAATACGGTTCACTTAAGGTCATCTCGACATTCAAACAGCCAGTGGCGAGCTCGCCACCGGCTGTTTCTTCGATATCGGGGCGTCCTTGAGTGAACAGCATTAGCCTCAGGTGCCGGACTTGATGGCGATCCAGGCCCGGGTCCGCACGCGCTCCATGTTCTGCGGCAACGGCTGCACCACGTACAAGGTTTTCAGGGCTTCGCTGGTCGGCGTCAGGTTCGGGTTGCCGGTGATGTCCTTGTTGATCAGCGGCAGCGAGTCCTTGTTGGCGTTGGGGTAGCCGAGGAAGTCGCTGATGGAGGCGATGACCTTCGGCTCCAACAGGTTGTTGAGAAACGCGTGGGCCTCGTCGACGTTCTTCGCGCTCTTAGGGATAGCAAAGGTATCAAACCAAATCGGCGCGCCGCTCTTGGGCAGGCGCCAATCGACCACCACACCGTTGCCGGCTTCCTTGGCCCGATTGCCGAACTGATAGAAGCTGCCCGAGTAACCGATGGCCACGCAAATGTCGCCGTTGGCGATGTCGGTCATGTACTTGGCGGAGTTGAAGTACGTCACATAGGGGCGAACCTTCAACAGCATCTTTTTGACCGTTTCATAGTCGGCCGGGTTCTGGCTGTTGGGGTCCAGGCCCAGGTACTGCAAGGCAATCGGGATGATCTCGGTCGGCGAGTCGAGCATCGCCACACCGCAGGACTTGAGCTTCTCCATGTTCTCGGGCTTGAACACCAGGTCCCAACTGTCCACCGGCGCGTTTTCCCCCAGCGCGGCCTTGACCTTGGCCGGGTTGAAGCCGATCAGCACGGTGCCGACCATGTACGGCACGCCGTACTGGTTGCCGGGGTCGTTCTTGGCCAACAACTTGAGCAACTCCGGGTCCTGGCGTGACCAGTTGGGCAGCTTGGACTTGTCCAGCTTCTGGAACACCTTGGCGTTGATCTGGGTTTCGAGGAACTGGTTGGACGGCACCACCAGGTCATAGCCCGAGTTACCGGTCAGCAACTTGGCTTCCAGGGACTCGTTGGTGTCGAAGGTGTCCCAGGTCAACTGGATGCCACTGTTCTTGGCGAAGTCCTTGGGTACGGACGGCAGGATGTAGTCCGCCCAGTTGTACACCCGCAGCTCTCGCTGCTCGGCCTGCACGGCGCTGGCCAGCAGCGTCAGCCCGCAAACGGTGGCGCCCAGTAGGCGTTTGATCGTGACCATGGAGTGTTCCCCAAATGTGTGGCGTGAGTTCGATGGTTTTTGTTCTGTACACGGCAGACGGCTTTCAACGATAGCCCAGGGTAAGAGGAGCAGGATCCGGCGATGGGTTTGGCTCGAACTGGCTGGCCCCGTCATCCGGCTTTGATTCTTGCCGAGCGCCCGCCCGGATCACAGAGCGAGGTCGGCCAAAAGGGGATCGTAATGGCCAAAATCCATGACCGTTTGTATGGGCATGCGCCGCACCTCAGTCATCGACCGATTGAGCGCAGCGCCCCATGGCGCCGGTATACTGCGCGCCGTTTTGTATCGCTCATATCAAGGAAAGATCCGCCATGCGTGAACGTCAATCGGCCCGGCTGCTGGTCATCAGTCCCACCCAACACCTGCTGCTGTTCCGCTTTGTCCATAAGCACGGGGCACTGGCGGGACAGGACTACTGGGCCACACCCGGCGGTGGCGTCGAAGACGGTGAAACCTTCCAACGCGCCGCGATACGCGAACTGCGCGAGGAAACCGGAATCGAAGTCGACCGCGTTGGCGACCCGGTGGCCCAGCGCGACTTTCCCTTGCAGTTGCCCTGCGGGGAAATCGTCCGGTCGCTGGAGCAGTACTACGTTGTACACGTCGGCAACGAGCAAGTGTCACGCACGCAATGGACCGCCCAGGAAGTCGAAGTGATGGCCGATCATCATTGGTGGTCGGCCGAGGAGCTGAGATCGACACAGGCAACCGTCTGGCCCCAGGATTTGGTCGAGACATTGGTGCGTGAGGGGGTGTTCAAGGCTTGAGCCAGGGGGATCGTTCGCCCCCCCTCGTCCTTCGATAGGGTCCTGACTGTCGAACGTTCGTGTACCCGGCTGATGAACGTCTTGTGAGGCGCGTTGAAGTTTATCTGTCTGGGTTTTATGCAGACCTGAAAGCGGGGGCGGATGAATAGATCGGATAAATAGATCCGTCCCCTTTTCTAATGGCGTTATTTAGAACCGGGGGGCGGCGGCTGGCTACTGTCAGATCTTACAGGTCGGGGTGGGTTTTCGATGAGCGGTCGATAGGTGCCCTGCCCCCTTCACGAGCACGTTTACGCTCACACGTGATGCTACTTCCTGATGAAATCCGCTAGGCTTGGCCTCTTTCATTGCCCAGGACGGACCCCGCCATGTCGACACACTCGCCTTCCCTGCAAGACAGCGCCGCGCCCGAAGGCGTGTGCTATGGCTGTGGCGGTCGCAACCCCCACGGCCTGCACATCAAGAGCCGTTGGGATGAAGACGGCGTGCACGTGGTGGCCGAACACCTGCCCGAAGCCAAATACTGCGGCTGGCCGGACCTGGTGTACGGCGGCTTGATCGCCATGCTCGTGGACTGCCACTCCAACTGGACCGCCATGGCCTACCACTACCGCAACGATGGCCGCGACGTGGGCACCCTGCCCCGCATCGACTGTGTCACCGGCAGCCTGGGCATCAAGTTCATCAAACCCACGCCGATGGGCGTGCCGCTGACCTTGCGAGCCAAAGTCGAAGGTGAGGTCGGGCGCAAGAGCCGGGTGATCTGCGAGGTGTATGCCGGCGACGTGCTGACCGCCATAGGCGACTCGGTGTTTGTGCGGGTCGATACCGGGTTGTTGTCGGCGCAGGCCCATGGGCGCGAAGCGTGACATTAGCGTCCCTTCATGCCGGCACCGCCATCGAAACCGCGCTCTGCCCCGACGTCGCTCCGGGGGCCGGGCGGGCACTGCACTCAGCCACGCTGCACGGTGGCTCACCCAACCGTAGCGCGCAGGAGCGAGACGTCATCGTCATCCAATTTGGCCTGCGCTCCTCAACGCTGCGTTGCCAGGCAAACGACGTCATGTCCCTGGCAGCGCACCGTCACCACAGACCCGGTACCAACCGCCAGCGTACCCGCCGCGCATACTCGGCATACCCGGCCAGCTCGGCGTGTAGCATCTGGTCCTCCCAGGCGGTGCGCAGCACCAGCAACCCCGCCGTCAACGCGGCCGGCACCAGCGCCCAGAACGAACCCAGCGCCAGGGCCATGCCGAAAAACAGCAACAGCGCGGCGACGTACCCGGGATGGCGCACAACCCGATAGGGACCGCTGTCGATCACGTGATGATGACGCTCGGACTGAAGGCGCACGCCGGGCTCGAAAAACGGATTGACCGCCTGCGCCCAGGTCGCCAACGCGAGCCCCAGCACAATGCCGGCATAGCCGAGCCACACCACTGCGGCCGGTGCCGCCGCCCCGTGAAACCGCCCAGCATCGAACGCGCCGACCGGCAGCACGGTCGTCATCAAGGGCAGCATGAGCCACAGCAGGGCTTTGTCCCAGCCCTTGGTACCCGCCTGGACGCGGCTGCGGGCGCGAAAGATCACCGGATTGACCTTGGCCAGTATCCCCGCCGAGACCACAAAACCCAGCAGCAGAACCGCGATAAACACCCACCCCGGCCACCAGGCGAAGCTACCGGCCGGCAGGAAGATCAACACCAGCAGCGCCAACGGCACGCCGACGGCGTAAGTGATGGCCATGGCCCGCGACATCGGGCTGGGGTCTTGGGGCAGTTGGGAGGTTTCCATGGCCGCAATGGTTCACCTGTGGGGAATGGTGATACCCCTCAGTATCGACCACAAACCGCACCGATGACGCCGCACTGACGACGGACCGAGTGGGTGTTGAACACGCTCGTGCAGGATGACCCCTTGTGGGAGCGACAGCGCATCCAACATCGCCAGTGACTGAACCATCGCTTTCGCGGGCAAGCCCTCTCCCACGGGTTTTGCGGTGTGGCGCGGGTAGCATTGACGCCAGAGATCCCTGTGGGAGGGGGCTTGCCCGCGAAGACGTCAGCACATCCAGCATCAGGACTGGCTGACACACCGCTTTCACCGGCAAGCCGCTCCCACGGGCGTTTTGCTTAACGCGTTGGGATTGGCCGTGGTGGGCCCTGACCGGTCCTACACATTCTTGGGAATCCCTCGCCTTGTCCGCTGATCCAATGCCGCTTATAGTCCGCCCCGTCGCCCCCATTGGCGACTCAGGTTTGGCGACCTGATCGATCGGGTGCAAAAGCTCTGTGCTTTTTTGCAGACGCTGTTGCACGCTCGCAAAGCTGTCTTTATGGCAGCTGTGCGCGGGAGACCTTCGGGTCTGCCGGTATTCCGATCCCGGTTCGCCAACCTGCGTACAGCTGCCACCCAATCGTTTGGCGACGATTGCAGTGCAGTCCACTTTGCATTGATCGGAGCTTCAAAAACATGGACAGATACATGCCCCTCACCGGAATCGACCTGATCCCGGCCTCGTTGCTCATCGACACCCAAGCCCCCCTCGACGTCCTGCATGCCACGGCCGACTACCGCATCCGCACCGTCACCCAGGTGCTGGAAAACATCGCCTTTCGCGCCGACATCGAAAGCGACACCGTCGTGCTCGCCGACTTCGCCAAGCTGCTGGCCATCCCATTGCGCGACGGCTGCGACGTGCTGGACGTGATCGGCAGACGCTTACGGGCCCAGGCGACGCCGTGAATGAAAACAGGCGCCTGGTTGGGCGCCTGCTTCATGACTCAAGCCACCGAGGGCGGCGTTTCACGGCTTCACCCACGGCCTGCCAAGGCCGAGCGTGATGAGATAGCGCTCTTGAGTCGGGTGCCTGTCGTCCTTGAAGCGGCGAACCCCCAACCTAATCTGATACTGCTCACCCGCTTGCCAGTAGGTCTTCCCCCCTCTCCTTACGTTCTGTAACTGGGCACGCCATTGGGGGGTGTCGGCAAACGCTGGAAAGTCCGGCCGGGTAACGGTCCAGCCGACTTGGCGCCATTGTTCCTGCAAGTCCAGTACAACCTTTAGCGTGTCGTCGAGTAGCAGGGGTTCGATTTGGGGGGACATGCGGACACTGTTGATTGTCTCATCAGGCCTATGGATAACCGCAAAAAAACGAGCCGGAGGGGTTTCAAACGCGTATTGCGGGTCTATGAAGCGTAGACGGGCATCCGCCCCGGGAATGCTGAACGATACGTCACCAGCAATAGCCGGACCAATTTTAGCGCTGGAACGCTGACGCATGTCCTCCCAAGGCTCGCCAATCACCAACGCGATCTCTTTTTCTGGCAGTACCCCAATGACCGCCCAGACGATGACAACCCCAATTGCCAATGCAAGTCCACCGCGTCGCCAGCCGACACGTCGCAACCCTCTCATGGCTTCACCCAAGGCCTGCCAAGGCCAAGTGTGATGAGATAGCGCTCTTGAGTCGGGTGCCTGTCGTCCTCAAAGCGATGGACCACCAGCATGACCTGGTACTGATCACCGGCTTGCCAGTAGGTCGTCCCACCTCTCCTTACGTTCCGCAATTGAGCACGCCATTGGGGGGTGTCGGCAATCGCTGGAAAGTCCGGCCGGGTAACGGTCCAACCGCCTTGGTGCCATTGTGCCTGTAAATCCAGTATGACCTTGAGGGTGTCGTCAAGCAGCAGCGGTTCGACTTGGGGCGACATGCGGACACCGGTAGCTCGTTCATCGCTATTGAAATTAATGGTGAAGAAGCGAGCCTGTGGAGTGACAAACCCGTACTGGGGATCGATCAAACGCAGGCGCGCATCCGATCTGGGAATGCTGAACCAATGATGCCCAGCAATCGCCGGACCAATTTTAGCGCTGGAGCGTTGGCGCATGTCTTCCCACGGCTCGCCCATCACCAGGGCGATCTCCTTCTCTGGCAGTGCCCCAATCGCCGCCCATGCAACAACGCCAATGGCTGCCAGCCATACCCCACGGCGCCTCCAACTCATCCGCTCAAACCAGTTCACCGCACACCTCGACCGAAGGCGATGTCCCGAATGGCCTGTTCGATCAGGCTGTGCTGATGCGCGTCACGTAACAGTTCGTCAAACTGCGCCGCTGCCCGGAGCACAAAGGCCATGCGTTGATCAAGATTGGACAGGTCGGCAAATGGGCTGCCGCTAAAACCAATGGTGCGTCCGTCATCGACCCGACGGCATTGGCTGGCCAGTGTCAGTTCGATGGCTTGAGTGGCGCCGGGCAAGAGATTGGTGACATGGGCGAGATGGTTGCCATACAGCAGGGCTACCAGCTTGGGGTTGCTGTACATCGCTGGTTGCAGGATGTTGGCTTGTTCGTGTGTGGCAAGCCACTTAACACTTTCGGCAATGTTGCCAGCCTCAATTGCCCTGAAAGCGAGCAGGATCTCCTCATGATCATTTCCGAACTCCAGCGTCTGCTGCCCCACCGGCCACAACACTGCCGGCCACCCATCCCCATAAATTCCCTGCCGCGCCGGCAAGCACTTCTCCAGCTTCTCCAGCCCCCGATCCAGGTAGAACGCATGCAGTGGATACACATCCAAGAACAGCGTGGTGTTACCCATGGCCAGTAGGTCATGCACATGCTGGAGGTTCTGCTGCACAAGCGACTGCTCTTCACCCGCGAGCCTTAAATCAATGCTCGACAGCGGGTTGTCACGCAGGGCCTGCTCGTACTCGCGTTGCGCCCGCTCGTCATGCCCGCCAAACAGGGTCAAGCCAAAAAAGCTCATCCGCCGTTTGGCGCTCTCGACCATGCGCTCTGCGGCATCCGTCTGGGCTTGAACCTTCTCGATGGAGTCGGCGGCGTGCAGCAAACCGCAGCCCACCTGTTTGGAGGCGAAGGCCGCAAGCCCCGCCCATTGCAAGCGTGGGTCGCGTAGCCAGAGCGTGGCGTAGGCCGCATTGATCGCCCGGTTGCGCGCCTTGGGGTCGGCGATCAGCACGCCGTCTGGCGCGACGATGGCTTCGGCTCGCTGTTGATAGGTGTACCAGATGTTCTCGCACGAAACCCCTGATACGGGGTACGCAGATGCCCTGGATGGGCTCGGTGCTGGCGCGACATTGACTGGGCGCGGCGCGACCGGTGCCGGAGCTGGCGCTGGGGTGGCGACGGCCGCACGGGGAGCCGCCGCGGCGCTGCTGGCCTGCGCTGCAGGGTCGGGCCCCTCATACGTAGAGCCCGTAAAAGAGGCCATGAACCTGGCCCGACAAGGGCAACTGCTGACGCTGTCCAGCGTACCGGCGACCCGCCGGCCGGAACTGCTGATGAAGGACACCCCGCCCCTGATCTGGTAGGTCTTACCGTCCTTGCCGCACGACACCCGATCCCCATCACGAGAATGGGCAAAGCCGAACATCATGACCAATGAATCCGCTTCCAGCACCGTGCCGCCGCAGGTGGTCTTGTCCCCTTGGCGAATGAAATAGCCGGTGGCCATTACGTGCTCTCCTTCCCGACAGGTTGTTGACCCGACTCAGGATCGAGTCGGCCAACGCACCCTACGGCGTCAGAAAAGCCATTCAAAGCCGTCAAGAACGAACAAGAAATGCCCTACATGAAACTCAGAATCTTGCGCAAAAACAGCGAGAAAGAATCACTTTTTTCTGTACGAAAAGACTATTTACCACTCCTGAAACGTCTCAACGTGCTCCCCATCCCCTGTTGCGAAAAAACCGTCGGGCTGGCCGAAGGACGATAAATCGAATTTCGTATACTCTATCCGCACCTCATTCCGAAGATTCGCCGCCGTGAACCTACCCAAACTCAATGCCCCCGACCTTGGCAACACGCCGTCCACCTCGGAGATCATCACCCATCATCTGCGCGACGCTATCGTCGCCGGGCATTTTGCCGAAGATGAGCCGATTCGTCAGGACGACATTGCCCGCCAGTTCAACGTCAGCAAGATCCCGGTACGCGAGGCCCTCAAGCGCCTGGAGGCCGAAGGGCTGGTGATGTTCCAGCGCAATCGCGGGGCGATGGTCACGCGTATCTCCGACGCGGAGCTGGCGCAGATGTTCGAGGTACGCATGCTGCTCGAAGACAAGGTGCTGCGCCTGGCCATTCCCAACATGACCGAGGCCACCTTCGCCCGCGCCGAGAGTATCTGCCAGGAGTTCGTCGGCGAAGACGACGTCGGCCGCTGGGCCGAGCTCAACTGGCAATTGCACGCGTGCCTGTACGAACCGGCGCAACGGCCGTTCCTGGTGAGCCTGATCCGTTCGGTCAATGACAAGCTGGAACGCTACCTGCGCATGCAGATGAGCCTGTCGGCCGGCAAGGACCGCGCCGATCACGAGCACCGCGACATCATCCAGGCCTGTCGGGCCGGTGATGTCGACCTGGCGGTGAAGCTGCTGGACGAGCACATCGCCGGCGTCTGCCAGACCCTGTTCGAACACCTGCCGCACGCCCATTGAGCCCTGTGCCGATTTCGTCATCGGCACCGGGTAAATCCATCAAGCCGCCACCGCGCTGCACGGGCCACTCTTTCGCTCACTCATCTGAACGGACGTGGCCCCCCCATGAAACGCATCACCGTGATCGACTCCCACACCGGCGGCGAACCGACCCGCCTGGTGACCGCCGGGTTCCCTGACCTGGGTAACGGCAGCATGGCCCAGCGGCGCCAGCTGCTGGCCGAGCAGCACGATCAATGGCGCGCCGCCTGTGTGCTGGAACCCCGGGGCAGCGACGTGCTGGTGGGCGCCCTGCTCTGCACCCCGGTGGACCCCAGCGCGGTCGCCGGGGTGATTTTCTTCAACAACACCGGCTACCTCGGCATGTGCGGCCACGGCACCATCGGCCTGGTGGCGTCCCTGGCGCACCTGGGCCGGATTGGCCCGGGCGTGCACCGCATCGAGACCCCGGTGGGCACCGTGCAGGCCACGTTGCACGAGGACCAGTCGGTGAGCGTGCGCAACGTGCCGGCCTACCGCTACCGCAAGGCGCTGGCGCTGCAGGTCCCGGGCATTGGCGAGGTCGTGGGCGATATCGCCTGGGGCGGCAACTGGTTCTTCCTGATTGCCGACCATGGCCTGTCGGTGACCGGCGATAACCTCGATGCCCTGACTGCCTACACCTACGCTGTCCAGCAGGCGCTGGAGGTCCAGGGGATTCGCGGGGAAGACGGCGGCTTGATCGATCACGTCGAACTGTTCGCCGACGACGATCAGGCCGACAGCCGCAACTTCGTGCTCTGCCCCGGCAAGGCCTACGACCGCTCGCCCTGTGGCACCGGCACCAGCGCCAAGCTGGCGTGCCTGGCCGCCGACGACAAGCTGCAACCGGGACAGCTCTGGCGCCAGGCCAGTGTGATCGGCAGCGAGTTCGAAGGTTCCTACGAGGTCCAGGGCGAGCGCATTGTGCCGACCATTCGCGGCCGCGCGTTTATCAGCGCCGAAGCCAGCCTGATCATCGAACAGGACGACCCGTTCGCCTGGGGCATTCGCCTGTGAGCCAAGGCCGGGTCGCCGATGTGATCGTGATCGGCGCCGGGATCATCGGCGCCGCCTGTGCCCAGGCCCTGGCCCGACGCGGCGTGCAGGTGCTGGTGCTCGACGCCGGTCTGCCCGGTGCGACGGCAGCCGGCATGGGGCACTTGCTGGTGCTCGATGACAACCCGGCCGAACTGGCCCTGAGTCAATATTCCCTGCAACGCTGGCGCGAACACGCCCCCGACCTGCCCGAGGACTGCGCCTACCGCAGCAACGGCACCCTGTGGCTGGCGGCCAATCCCGAAGAAATGGCCGTGGCCGAAAGCAAATACCTCAACCTGCGCGCCCAGGGCGTGGCCTGCGAACGGGTCGGCGCCAGCGCCCTGCGCGTGCGTGAGCCGGCCCTGCGCGAGGGGCTGGAAGGCGGCCTGCTGATCAATGGCGACGGCATCCTCTATGCGCCGGCGACGGCCAACTGGATGCTCGCCGAGCCCAACATCCGCCAGCGTCGGGCGCGTGTCACCGAAGTGGACGGCCACCGCGTCCGCCTGGACGACGGCCAGTGGTTGAGCGCCGACGCGGTGGTGCTGGCCAATGGTATCCAGGCCAATGAGCTGTGCCCGGAGCTGCCGATCGAGCCGAAAAAAGGCCACTTGCTGATTACCGATCGCTACCCGGGCACCGTCACCCACACCCTGGTGGAATTGGGCTACGTCACCAGCGCCCACAACGCCAGCGGGCCCTCGACCGCCTGCAACATCCAGCCGCGTCCCACCGGGCAACTGTTCATCGGCGCCTCGCGGCAATTCGGCACCACCGATCCGCAGGTCGAAGGCTGGATGCTGTCCAAAATGCTCAAGCGCGCCGCCGAGTACATGCCGGCCCTGGCCCAGCTCAATGGCATTCGCGCCTGGACCGGCTTTCGCGCCGCCAGCCCCGACGGCCTGCCGCTGGTGGGCCAGCACCCGCAGCGCCAAGGCCTGTGGCTGGCGGTCGGCCACGAGGGGCTGGGCGTGACCACGGCCCCCGGCACCGCCGATTTGCTGGTGGCGCAGTTGTTCAACGAAACCCCGCCCCTGGCCGCCCAGCCCTATTTGCCCCAGCGTTTCCTTGGAGAACCGGCCCATGCCTGATGTGCTGCTAGACGGTCGTACCCTGCGCGTGACCGAAGGCACCAGCGTCGCCGCGGCCCTGGCACTGGCGGGCGATGGCTGCACACGCACCTCGGTCAGCGGCCAACGCCGCGCCCCGCTGTGCGGCATGGGCATTTGCCAGGAATGCCGGGTGACCATCGACGGTCGTCGGCGCCTGGCCTGCCAGACCCTGTGCCGCGAAGGGATGCATGTGGAGACCCACCCATGAATGAATACGCCGACTTACTGATCATCGGGGCCGGCCCCGCCGGGATGAGCGCCGCCCTGGCCGCGGCCCCCAGCGGGGCGCGCATTGTGGTGCTGGACGACAACCCGCTGCCGGGCGGGCAGATCTGGCGCGATGGCCCCAACGCCCATCTGCCCGCTCAAGCCCGCCGCCTGCGCGAACGCTTGGAGGCCTGCCACAGCATCCACCGTCACCCCGCCACCCGGGTGATCGCCAGCCCTGGCGCCCAGCAACTGCTGGTGGAGAACGACGAACGCGGCTGGCTGATCCGCTATGACAAGCTGATCCTGTGCACCGGTGCCCGGGAGTTGCTGCTGCCCTTCCCCGGCTGGACCTTGCCCGGGGTGACCGGTGCCGGCGGCTTGCAGGCGCTGATCAAGGGCGGCGTGCCGGTGCACGGCCAGCGTGTGGTGATCGCCGGTTCAGGGCCGTTGCTGCTGGCCAGTGCCGCCACCGCCAAGCAACACGGCGCCCAGGTGCTGCGCATCGCTGAACAAGCCTCATCCCAGGCCGTCGCCGGGTTCGCCGCGCAACTGCCGCGCTGGCCCGGCAAACTGCTGCAATCGTTCAGCCTGTTCGACCGCCATTACCGCACCGCCACCCATGTCCTGGCCGCCTTGGGCACCGATCGTGTGGAAGGCGTGCGCGTGCAGCAGCACGGCAAGGTCGTCGAGATGGCATGTGATCGGCTGGCCTGTGGCTTTGGCTTGATCCCCAACATTCAATTGGCCCAAGCGCTGGGGTGCGCGATTGCAGGCCAGGCCATCGCCGTCGATGCCTGGCAGGCCAGCAGCCGCGCCGATCACTACGCCGCTGGCGAGTGCACCGGCTTTGGCGGCAGTGAGCTGGCGCTGGTGGAGGGCGCGATTGCCGGGTACGCGGCGGTCGGCAACCAGGACGCGGCCCGTCATTTGTGGCCACGCCGGGCGCGGTGGCAGGGTTTCGCCAAGGCACTGAACCACGCCTTTGCCCTCGACCCACGGCTCACATCCCTGGCCCAGCCCGACACGCTGGTGTGCCGCTGCGAAGACGTGCCGTACTCGGCCCTCGTCGGCCATGCGGATTGGCGTTCGGCCAAGCTGGCCAGCCGTTGCGGCATGGGCGCCTGCCAAGGCCGGGTGTGTGGCGGCGCGGTGCAACAGCTGTTCGGCTGGCAGCCTTCCGCGCCTCGGCCACCGTTCAGCCCGGCGCGCCTCGAGACCTTGATGAGCCTGGACGACACCCCGCCGGCATGAATCGCGTGCCGGGGGTTTCGGGCGACCTGCCGAGTCTTTATGATCCGGGGGGTTGCCATCAGACTGCCAGCGCCATGTTCCCCTCGCTCAACACCCTGAAACCCTGCGACCTGCCGACGCTCATCGCCAGCCTGCAGCCGATTGCCGCGCTGCTCGATACGCTGACCGACGTGGTGTTTTTCATCAAGGACGTCGAGGCCCGCTACGTCTTCGTCAACCAGACCCTGGCCCGGCGTTGCGGGGTCAAGCACGCGGATGAACTACTGGGCAAGACCGCCGAGTGCGTCTTCCCGCAGCGTTTCGGCCCGCTCTACACCGAACAGGACCGGCGCGTATTGGCCAGCGGCCGGGAGTTGACCGATCAACTGGAGCTGCACCTGTACTTCGCCAACCAGCCAATCTGGTGCCTGACCCATAAACTCGCCCTGCGCGACACCCAGGGCCAGGTCGTCGGCCTGGCGGGCATCTCCCGCGACCTGCAAGCGCCACAATCCAGCCACCCGGCGTTCCAGAAGCTGGTCGCCGTCGACGCGCACATCCGCAAGCATTTCGCCCGCCCCATCAGCCTCGCCGAGCTGACCGCTCTCGCCGGGTACTCGGTGGCGCAACTGGAGCGCCACTGCAAGCGCGTGTTCCAACTCACACCCCGGCAGATGATCCACAAGGCCCGGCTGGAGGAAGGTTCGCGGCTGTTGCTGCACAGTGAGCTACCGATCACCGAGATCGCCCTGCGCTGCGGCTACACCGACCACAGCGCCTTCAGCCGCCAGTTCCGCGCGCTGACCAGTTTGTCCCCGAGCCAGTATCGCGAGAGTCCGCGCTAGGCCTGGACGACACACAACCCCCTCCTCGTGGGAGCGAGCCTGCTCGCGATAACGTCGTGTCAGTCGACATCCCAGCCCACTGACAAACTGCATTCGCGAGCAGGCTCGCTCCCACACGTTCTGTGCCCCAGTGTTCCTTAAAGGTGCGCCTCCACACTCACTGCTCCCATCTGTAACACCTGCCCCCGATGGTCTCGTCGCCATGCTGTCACTCTGCCTTTAACCACCTCGCTGCAAGTCCCAAGGCGTAAGGCCTGCTGATTAATTCTCGGCCCCGGGAAAAACAGGCACGCTCATTGCTAAATAAATATCGTATACGAAATCCCCAATACGACACTCAACAGCACTTTTCTTCCCAACGAGGCCTCTATGAAAAACCCCGCATTTGCCGTAGCCCTCAGCGCTGTTCTCAGTATCCCGTTCATCGCCACGGCCCAGGCCGACAAGCTCGACGACATCATTGGTTCGGGCAAGCTGCGCTGCGCCGTGACCCTGGACTTCCCACCCATGGGCTCGCGCGATGAAGCCAACAACCCGGTTGGTTTCGACGTCGACTACTGCAAGGACCTGGCGAAGGTGCTGGGGGTCGATGCCGAAATCGTCGAGACGCCGTTCCCGGATCGTATCCCGGCCCTGGTGTCCGGGCGCGCCGACATCATCGTCGCCTCCACCTCCGACACCCTTGAGCGGGCCAAGACCGTGGGCCTGACCGTGCCCTACTTCGCCTTCCAAATGGTGGTGCTGACCCGCGACAACACCGGCATCAATACCTTCGAAGACCTCAAGGGCAAGCCCGTCGGTAACACCAGCGGCACCTATGAAGCGATTGCCCTGGAGAAAAACGTCAAGCAATGGGGCAGCGGCAGCTTCCGCGCCTACCAGTCGCAGAACGACACCCTGCTGGCCGTCGCCCAGGGCCATATCGACGCCACGGTGGTCACCAACACCGTCGCCGCCGCCACCCTCAAGTCGGGCAAGTACAAGGGCCTGAAAGTCGTCGGCAACGCGCCGTACGTGATCGACTACGTGTCCCTGGGCGCCAAGCGTAATGAGTATGGGCTGCTCAACTACCTCAACCTGTTCGTCAACCAGCAAGTACGCACCGGCCGCTATAACGAGCTGTTCGTCAAATGGGTCGGCACCGAGATCCCACCGGCCAACCTGACCGTGCCACAGGTCTACTACTAAGGTGTCCGGCATGCCTGGGGTCACTTCTCTATCCGGCCGTAGCCTGGTCGCTGGCCGCGCGCAGGGCGAACTGTTGTTCGCCGATGTCGGCCTGAGCTTCTGGGGCGGCGTCGATTCGCTCAGCGGGGAAATCATCGATCGCCACCACCCCTTGAGCGGCCAGCACCTGGCCGGCCGGGTGCTGGCGATTCCCAGCGGCCGTGGCTCGTGCACCGGCAGCAGCGTGATGATGGAGTTGATCAGCAATGGTCACGCTCCCGCTGCGCTGGTGCTGGCCGAGCCGGATGAGATCCTGACCCTGGGCGTACTGGTGGCGCAGACGATTTTCGCGCGTTCCCTGCCGGTGCTGTGCATCGGCGCGCACGCCTTCGCCACCTTGCGTGGCAAGGCGTTCGCCCGCGTCGAAGGGCATGCGCTGAACCTGTTCGAAGGCCTGCCCGGCGATCACTGGCAGGCCGGCGACAAACCGATTCAAGACGATCCGATCCACGCCTCACTGCAACTCACTGAATACGACCAGGCCCTGCTCGCGGGTCAACACGGCAAGGCCGCCCAGGTGGCCATGCACATCGTGTTGCGCATGGCCCAGCTACAAGGCGCCACCCAGCTGATCGACGTGACCCAGGCCCACATCGACGGTTGCATCTACACCGGCCCCGCCAGCCTGCGTTTTGCCCGGCAACTGGTGCAATGGGGGGCGAAGGTGCGGGTGCCGACCACCCTCAACTCCATATCCGTGGACCAACGTCGCTGGCGCGAATTGGGGATCGACCCGGCGCTCGGCGAGCCCGCCAGTGCCCTGGGTGATGCCTACATGGCGATGGGTGCGCAGCTCAGTTTCACCTGTGCACCGTACCTGCTCGACAGCGCGCCGAAGGCCGGCGAGCAGATCGTCTGGGCCGAATCCAACGCGGTGGTCTACGCCAACAGCGTGCTCGGCGCCCGGACCCTCAAGTACCCGGACTACCTGGATATCTGCATCGCCCTCACCGGCCGCGCGCCGCTGATTGGCTGCCACCTGGACGCCCCGCGCAAGGCGCGCCTGCAAGTGGAGTTGCCGGCGCTGGGCGATCTGGACGACGCCTTCTATCCGCTGCTGGGCTACCACGTCGGCGCGCTGGCCGGCAGTCGCATCCCGCTGGTGCTGGGGCTGGAACACCGTCAGCCGAGCCTGGACGACTTGAAAGCGTTCGGCGCCGCATTTGCCACCACCTCGGGCGCGCCCCTGTTCCATATCGCCGGGGTCACCCCCGAGGCCATCGACCCGGCGCAGGCGGTGGACGCCGGGATCGCGATCCCGGTTGAACGCATCGCCCTGGCCGACCTGCTGCGCAGTTGGCGCGAGCTCAACAGCGCCCGCGACAATCAGGTGCAGGTGGTGTCGCTGGGCAACCCGCATTTCTCCCTCAGCGAATTCGCCGCCCTGGCGCGCCTGTGCCACGGACGCCACAAGCACCCCGACGTGGTGCTCGCCATCACCTGCGGCCGGGCAGTGCTGGAACAGGCGCGGGCCGCTGGACACATCGGCGTGCTCGAGGCCTTTGGCGTCACGCTGGTGACAGACACCTGCTGGTGCATGCTCGGCGAGCCGGTGATCCCGCCCGCCGCGACCACCTTGATGACCAACTCGGGCAAGTACGCCCATTACGCACCGGGCCTGGTGGGCCGCCAGGTGCACTTCGCCAGCCTGGCCGAGTGCGTCGACGCGGCCTGCACCGCCACCGCCAGCGGGCGCCTGCCCACTTGGCTACAACCTGCCGAACCACTGGAGAGCCCCGCGCATGTTTGACTACACCTTCCAATGGCGCGCGGCCCTGCGCGCCCTGCCGGACATGCTGGCCGGCGCCCTGGTGACCTTCGAGACCGCCGCGCTGGCGATGATCTTCGGCACGCTGATCGCCCTCGCGCTGACCGTCATGCGCGAAGCCAAGAACCCGCTGTTGCGCGGTTTCGGCGAGGCCTGGGTATCGATTGCCCGCAACACCCCGTCGCTGTTCCAGATCTACGTCCTGTACTTCGGCCTTGGCTCCCTGGGTTTGCATGTCAGTTCGTGGCTGGCGCTGATGGCCGGGATCACCTTCAACTGCGCCGGCTACCTGGCGGAGAACTTTCGCGGCGGCCTCAAGGCGGTGCCCGAGACCCAGGTGCGTGCGGCCCGTTCCCTGGGCATGAGCGCGTTCCAGACCTATCGCATGATCATCGTCCCGCAACTGCTGCGCATCGTGTTCTATCCGCTGACCAACCAGATGGTGTGGGCGGTGCTGATGACGTCCCTGGGAGTGATCGTCGGCCTGAACAACGACCTGACCGGCGTGACCCAGGACTATAACGTCAAGACCTTCCGCACCTTCGAGTACTTCGCCATTGCTGCGGTGCTGTATTACCTGATCGCCAAGGCCATCGTCGGGACAGCCCGACTGCTGGCCTGGCGGTTGTTCCGCTACTGAGGAGTCGTCCATGTTTTCCACCAGTTTTTCCTGGAACGACCTGCTGTTCCTCCTCGAAGGCGCCTGGGTCACCCTGCAACTGACGTTCTGGTCGATCATGCTCGGCTCCGTCGCCGGGCTGTTGTTCGGCTTGCTGCGCGCCCTGCTGCCACGGGTCAGCCTGCCGCTGGCGTGGGTGCTGGATGTGTTTCGCAGCGTGCCGCTGTTGATCCAGTTCGTACTGTTCAACTCGCTCAAAAGCATCGTCGGCCTGAACATCTCGGCCTTCAGCGTCGGTTGCATCGTGCTGGGGGTGTACGCCGCCGCGTACTTCACCGAGATCGTGCGCAGCGGCGTGCTCTCGGTGCCGCTGACCGTGCGCCGGGCCAGCCGCTCCCTGGGGTTGAGTTACTTGCAGGACCTGCGCTGGATCGTCCTGCCGA
This sequence comes from Pseudomonas sp. ok272, assembly GCF_900109995.1. GTDB lineage: Bacteria > Pseudomonadota > Gammaproteobacteria > Pseudomonadales > Pseudomonadaceae > Aquipseudomonas. Next base: position 234,507 of record NZ_FOCB01000002.1, read on the forward strand.
TGGCGTCCCGCGTGGCATTCCCCGGCTGGCTGAACCTGGTGCTCAGCGTGATGAAGGACACCGCCCTGGTGATGTGGATCGGCATCGTCGAGCTGCTGCGCGCCTCGCAAACCATCGTCACGCGTATTCAAGAACCGCTGCTGGTGCTGTGCATCGCAGGCCTCATTTATTACGTCATGAGCCTGGTGGTTGCCCGCCTCGGTGCTCGCCTGGAAAGAAGGTGGCAAGAAAATGATTGAGATCGACAACGTACATAAATCCTTCGGCGACCTGGAAGTGGTCAAGGGCGTCAGCCTGACGGTGAGCAAGGGCGAGGTGGTGTCGATCATCGGCGGCTCCGGCTCCGGCAAGTCGACGCTGTTGATGTGCATCAACGGCCTGGAGCCGATCCAAAAGGGCAGCATTCGCATCGATGGGATTGAGGTGCACAACAGCGCCACCAACCTCAATCGCCTGCGCCAGCGCATCGGCATTGTGTTCCAGCAGTGGAACGCCTTCCCCCACCTCACGGTGCTGGAGAACGTGATGCTCGCCCCGCGCAAGGTGCTGGGTAAAAGCAAGCAAGAGGCCGAGGAACTGGCGGTGCGGCAACTGACCCACGTGGGCCTGGGCGACAAGCTCAAGACCTTCCCCGGCAAGCTCTCGGGCGGCCAGCAGCAACGCATGGCCATCGCCCGCGCCCTGGCCATGTCGCCAGACTACATGCTGTTCGACGAAGCCACCTCGGCGCTGGACCCCCAGCTCGTGGGCGAGGTGTTGGACACCATGCGCATGCTCGCCGAAGACGGCATGACCATGGTCCTGGTGACCCACGAAATCCGCTTCGCCCGCGATGTCTCCGACCGCGTGGCGTTCTTTCGCAACGGCCTGGTGCATGAGATCGGCTCGCCAGACCAGGTCATCGGCAACCCGGTGCATGCCGAGACGGCGGCGTTTCTCAAGTCGGTGAAGTAGCGCGCGGCATCTTCGCCGGCAAGCCGGTCTCGCTCCATTGGCCGGTGTTGACCATGGGTGGTGTGTACACCACAGACCCGGTGTGGGAGCGAGCCTGCTCGCGAAAGGTTGATTCGTATAGGAGCGAGGCTGTCCGCGAACAGGCCCCAATCACTGATTCCCCTGACAGGCGGTCGTAAAACCAGCGTTTTGCCGGAAAAAAGCACTAGTCGATTACTGGCATTTAAAATATCGTATACGAAATACAATTAACGAACCGGAGGCAACAACATGAGCAAGCGCATTAACTGGAGTGGCGTGTTCCCCGCCGTCACCACTCAATTCAACGATGACTTCTCGATCAACCTGGAAAAAACCCACCAGGTGATTTCCAACGTGATTCGCGATGGCGTCTCGGGCCTGGTGGTGTGTGGCTCGGTGGGGGAAAACACCTCGCTGAGCGCTGAAGAAAAAATCGCCGTCACCGAAGTCGCGGTCGACGCGTCCCGGGGCCGGGTGCCGGTGATCTGCGGTGTGGCCGAGTTCACCAGCGTGCAGGCGGCCAAGGTCGCCAACGCCGTGCGCAGGGTCGGTGTCGATGGCGTGATGCTGATGCCGGCGCTGGTCTACGGCTCCAAGCCATTCGAGACCGCCGAGCACTACCGCTACGTGGCCAAGAACGCCGACGTGCCGCTGATGGTCTACAACAACCCGCCGATCTATAAGAACGACGTGACCCCGGACATCCTGATCTCCCTGGCCGACTGCGACAACGTGGTGTGCTTCAAGGATTCTTCGGGTGACACCCGCCGCTTCATCGACGTGCGCAACGAAGTCGGCGACCGCTTCGTGCTGTTCGCCGGCCTCGATGACGTGGTGCTGGAGAGCATCGCCGTCGGCGCCGAAGGCTGGGTCTCAGGCATGTCCAACGTGTTCCCGAAAGAAGGCGAGACCATCTTCCGCCTCGCCAAGGCCGGGCGTTTCGCCGAGGCCATGCCGATCTACGAATGGCTGATGCCGATCCTGCACCTTGATGCCCGCGCCGACCTGGTGCAGTGCATCAAGCTGTGTGAAGCCATCGCCGGTCGCGGCAGCGCGCTGACCCGTCCACCGCGCCTGGCCCTGCCGCACGCGGATCGCGAGTTCGTCGAACGCATCATGGCCAAGGCCCTGGCCAACCGTCCGCAGTTGCCGGACGTCGGTCTCTGAGTGATTGCCTCTCTGTGGGAGCGAGACCGGCTTGCCGGCGATGGCGGCCTATCAGTCAAACCTGATGGCCTCATCGCCGGCAAGCCGGTCTCGCTGCCACAGGGTCCGATTTCACCCTGCTTACAACCGGAGCCCTTTCATGCCCGATATCCTCGGCCACAACTACATCGGCGGCGCCCGTAGCGCTACCGGCAGTGTCACCCTGCACAGCCACGACGCCACGACCGGTGAAGCCCTGCCCTACGCCTTCATCCAGGCCACTCCAGAGGAAGTGGATGCCGCCGCCCATGCCGCCGCCGCCGCTTACCCGACCTTTCGCAACCTGCCGGCCACGCGCCGGGCCGAGTTCCTGGAAGCCATTGCCGCGCAACTGGATGCCTTGGGCGCAGACTTCGTCGCCCTGGTCACCCGGGAAACTGCCCTGCCCGGCGCGCGTATCCAGGGTGAACGCGCACGCACCAGCGGCCAGATGCGCCTGTTTGCCCAGGTGCTGCGCCGTGGCGACTTTTATGCTGCGCGTATCGACCACGCCTTGCCCGAGCGTCAGCCGCTGCCTCGGGTCGACCTGCGCCAGTACCGGATCGGTGTCGGTCCGGTCGCGGTGTTTGGCGCCAGCAACTTCCCGCTGGCCTTCTCCACCGCCGGTGGTGACACCGCCGCCGCATTGGCCGCCGGGTGCCCGGTGGTGTTCAAGGCCCACAGCGGCCACATGGCAACCGCCGCATTCGTGGCCGATGCGATCCTTCGCGCCGCCGAGCAGACCGACATGCCCAAGGGTGTGTTCAACATGATCTACGGTGCGGGCGTCGGCGAGGCGCTGGTCAAGCACCCGGCGATTCAGGCGGTGGGCTTCACCGGCTCGCTCAAAGGCGGTCGCGCCCTGTGCGACATGGCCGCTGCACGGCCGCAACCGATTCCGGTGTTCGCCGAGATGAGCAGCATCAACCCGGTACTGGTCCTCCCCGAAGCGCTGCGCGTGCGCGGTGAACACATCGCCCGCGAGCTGGTCGCATCGGTGGTGCAAGGGTGTGGCCAGTTCTGTACCAATCCGGGGCTGGTGATCGGGATTCACTCACCCGAGTTCACGGCCTTCACTGCGCTGCTCGCCACGTTGATGAGCGAGCAGCCAGCGCAAACCATGCTCAATGTCGGAACACTGCGCAGCTACGAACGCGGCGTGTCGGCCTTGCTCGATCACCCTCACGTGACTCGCCTCGCGGGCCAGACTCAACACGGCAACCAGGCTCAGCCGCAGGTGTTCAAGGCGGCTGCCAGCGTGCTGCTCAAGGGGGATCCGCTGCTGCAAGAGGAAGTGTTCGGCCCAGCCACCGTCATCGTCGAAGTGGCCGATAAGGCTGAGTTGCAGCGCGTGCTCAACAGCCTCCACGGCCAGCTCACCGCAACGCTGATCGGCGAGGCGCAGGACCTGCAGGCACACAGCGACCTGCTGGTGCTGCTGGAACAGAAGGTTGGCCGGGTGCTGTTCAACGGCTACCCGACCGGCGTCGAAGTCTGTGATGCGATGGTCCATGGCGGCCCCTACCCTGCGACCTCCGATGCGCGGGGCACCTCGGTTGGTAGCCTGGCCATCGAGCGTTTCCTGCGCCCGGTGTGCTACCAGAACTGCCCTGACGCGCTGTTGCCCGACGCGTTGAAGAATGCCAACCCGCTGGGGATTGCGCGGTTGGTGGATGGCCGCATGACTCACTAAACAACCGCCGGCCACAGGGGATCTGATTCCTGTGGGAGCGGGCTTGCTCGCGAAAGCGGTGGATCAGCATGCCAAGAGGCTGGCTGTACCAGCCTCTTCGTGAGCAAGCCCACTCCCACCCTTGACCTTCACTTCAGTGAACACAATATTCGTGTACGGCGCTGATTCCTGTGGGAGCAACTGTCTTAGTCATGCCGCTCGTCACCGCCATCGCGAGTAGGACTCTGGGTTGAGCCCGTAGGAACGAGGCTTGCCCGCGAACCGGCCAACCCATTCAACATCGATGTCGTCAGGCTTACCGCCTTCGCGGGCAAGCCTTAATGCCAGTCAGTTAAGGCGCCAAACCTGTGGGAGCGAGCCTGCTCGCGAAGACGGCAACACAGCCAACATCTCCGTTGACTGACCTACTGCTATCGCGAGCAGGCTCGCTCCCACGCGGGTTTCGCTTAACTGACTGGCATTAGGGCAAGCCTCGCTCCTACAAGGAATTGAGCTGCTCCCCGGATGTGTGTTCGCCGTGGACCAGGGTGGGTGGGCTTGCTCGCGAAAGCGGTGGATCAGCATGCCAAGAGGCTGGATGTGCCGGCCTCTTCGCCGGCAAGCCGGTCTCGCTCCCACAAAGATGGTCAGCGTCTATCAGGCGAGCAAGGCCTTGAGGTCGTGGTACAAAGCCTCGGGTATCTGTACCCCCTCCACCGCACTGCGCGCCCGCGCAGCATAGCGCCGCTGCGACGGCAAGCGTGCGCCCTGCCCCTCGATCCCCTGGAACATGCTTTCGGCCCGCGCCAGGTGCTGTTCGGTGGCATCCCCCAAGAAACGTCGTGGATCAAGGGCAATGATCAACTCGCCATGGTAAGGCGACGACTTGCTGCCCGCGTCGTAAGCCAGTGACTCGGCACTGGTCAGATCGCCGATCAAGGGGCCGGCGATCAACTCGACCATGGCCGCCAGCGCCGAGCCCTTGTGCCCGCCAAAGGTCAGCATCGCCCCGCTGTCGAGCACCACGTTGGCATCGGTGCTCGGCTGCCCGTGGGCATCCACGCCCCAGCCCTCGGGAATCGCCTTGCCCGCACGTCGATGCAACTCGATGTCGCCCCGGGCAATGGCGCTGGTGGCGAAGTCGAAGACAAACGGATCGTTGCCCGCACGCGGCCAGCCAAACGCAATCGGGTTGGTGCCGAACACCGGCACGCGTCCGCCGGCAGGCGCCACCCAGGCATGGCTCGGGGTACAGGCCAGCGCCACCAGGCCGGCGGCGGTCAGTTGCTCGATCTCCACCCACAACGCGGAAAAGTGCACGCAATGATTGATCGCCAGCGCGGCAATCCCATTGGTCCGGGCCTTCTGTTCCAGCACCGGCAACCCGGCCTGGAACGCCAGTTGCGAGAAGCCGCCCGCGGCATCGACCCGCACAATCGACGGCGCCTGGTCGATCACCTTGGGCTGCGCATCGGCCGACACCTTGCCGGCGCGCAGCGAATTCACGCAGCCCAGGATCCGGTACAAGCCGTGGGACGCACAGCCATCGCGCTCGCCGGCAATCACCGTGGCAGTCACTGCCTGGGCGTGGGCGGCGTTGAAGCCGTTGTGCAACAGGATCGATTCGGCCAACTCGCGGGCTTCGATCAGGGACAGTCGGATCATGGTCATCTCCTTGAACAGACCGGTCAGACTGGCCCATTCCCGGGTCCACGGCTTGATCGCTTTAGCCCGAGGCGATGACGAATTCAGCATATCGCCCGACACGGCGCCCGCGCCAACAGCCTTGGTTTAAAGCTTCATGCCCACCGCCAGGCGGTTGAAAGCATTCATCAAGGCCGCTGCCAATGTCAGGTCCGAGATCTCGACGTCGGTGAAGTGCGCTTTCAACGGCTCGTACAACTCGTCTGGCGCGCATTATTTAGCGTTCAGCGCCGCTTCGATGGTCGCGATATCGATCTTGGTCATGTCCATCATGGCGTCGAACGCACGCTTGGCCGCGGCTCGATCAGGATCGGTGATGGCGGCCGTCAAGACACGCGGGGTGATCTGCCACGACAGCCCCCACTTGTCCTTGCACCAGCCGCACGCACTCTCCTGGCCGCCGTTACTGACAATCGCGTGCCACAGGCGATCCGTCTCGGCCTGATCGTCGGTCGCCACCTGGAAGGAGAACGCTTCGCTGTGCTTGAACATCGGCCCGCCGTTCAATCCAAGGCAAGGGAGGCCCAAGACCGTGAACTCGACCGTCAAGACATCGCCCAGCTTGCCCGCCGGGTAGTCGCCGGGCGCGTGATGAACAGCCTTCACGGCGCTGTCAGGGAATGTCTTGGCGTAGAAGGTGGCCGCGTCCAGCGCGGTGCCGTCGAACCAGAGGCAAAGGGTGTTTTTGCTGATCATCGTGATTCTCCAAAGGGGTGACTGAGCCTTACATTCTAGTCAGCTCAAGCGCCCCCTTTTTTAAAACCGACGATCAAACCGCTCTGCCCAGCTTCGCCGCGCTCCAGCGGCGGCCATGACGGAATGAGTCGAAAAAAACCTGCTCACCACGAGCAGGCAGACAACGTGATCGCACGCAATGAAGAACACCCTCGCTAGCGGTCTTAGCAGTGGTGGACATCACGCCGTTGAACGCTAGGGGCAACGAGGAGGCGATTAACCATTCACTGTGCCGATCCAAGACTTCGTCGTGCCAACCCAAGACTACAGCTATTGGGATATTGGCAAGGCGCCACGCGTGTACATCAACGTTCTCAAGTTGTTCTAGCGGATAACAAAAAAACGCGGCTCTTTAGCCGCGCGTTGTTGTCACCACACGTTGTAATCCGAGGCCGCAGTTAGCAATAACTAGTAAACAACAATCATACGCAGCAGCATTCAATTATTACCCAACGATGTAACAACCTTACTTATTAAACCCAATAACACCTGGATGACTGCTGTTGTTACCGTTGATCGCCAAATTATCTAGATAAAAAACGCTTTACGCAGCGTGCTCTAGTCTCAGCTCCAATCAGCCCGGAGTGATTGCTGTGACATTAGTTGACGAAAAAAAAATCCAGCGGCGCAAGGAAACCCGGCTATTCGTATTTCTCGTGGTCTGTCTGTTTCCCTTGCTATCCGTTGCCATCGTTGGCGGCTACGGGTTTATGGTCTGGTTCCTGCAAATGCTCTACGGCCCGCCTGGAACTCTCTAACTGATAGTCCTCTTTCAGCGCTATTCGGAGTCAACGCATGGACGAAACCCTGCATATTGCCAGCCTGGTAGTACTTGCCCGACCTGAACTATTCGACGCCGTCAAAGCCAACTTGCGCTTATTGGATAACTTGGAGCTGCACCACGAAAGTACCGTCGGCAAACTGGTGGTGGTCCTTGAGGCCCGCCACGAAGATCAGATCCTTCAACGTATCGAGCAAATAAGCAATTTGCCGGGCGTACTGAACGCTGCGTTGATCTATCACGAACTCCTCGACCCTGCAGGAGACACCCAATGAGCATGACCCGCCGAGAATTCGTCAAGGCCCAGGCTGCGGCCATCGCGGCCGCCGCCGCAGGCCTGCCGATTGCCACGTCTGCCAGCAACCTGATTACCGAAGCCGACATGGTCACCCTGGACTGGAACAAGGCGCCCTGCCGTTTCTGCGGCACCGGCTGCAGCGTGATGGTCGCGACCCGGGACAACCGGGTGGTTGCCACCCATGGCGACGTCAAGGCCGAGGTCAATCGCGGGCTGAACTGTGTGAAGGGTTATTTTCTTTCCAAGATCATGTACGGCGTCGACCGCCTGACCCAGCCACTGCTACGCATGAAGAACGGTGAGTACGACAAACAGGGCGAGTTCCAGCCCATCAGTTGGGAAAAAGCCTTCGACATCATGGAGGCAAAGTACAAGCAGGCCCTGAAGAACAAAGGCCCCGAATCGATCGCAATGTTCGGTTCCGGGCAATGGACGGTGTGGGAAGGCTATGCCGCCAACAAGCTGATGAAGGCCGGCTTTCGCAGCAATAACATCGACCCGAATGCCCGTCATTGCATGGCCTCGGCGGTCATGGGCTTCATGCGTACCTTTGGTGCGGATGAGCCAATGGGCTGCTATGACGATATCGAAGCCACCGACGCCTTTGTGCTCTGGGGCTCGAACATGGCCGAGATGCACCCCGTGCTCTGGAGTCGGGTCACCGACCGGCGCCTGAGCCAGCCCCATGTAAAAGTCGCGGTACTGTCCACCTTCGAGCACCGCAGTTTCGAGCTGGCCGACATTCCGATGGTGTTCAAGCCGCAGACCGATCTGCTGATTCTCAATTACATCGCCAACCACATCATTGAAAGCGGCGCGGTGAACCAGGACTTCGTCAGCAAGCACACGCGCTTTGCCAAGGGCGCCGACGATATCGGCTATGGCTTGCGGCCGGACGATCCGCGGGAGAAACAGGCGAAGAATGCCGACAAGGCCAACACCTGGACCGACATCTCCTTCCAGCAATTCGCCGAGTTTGTAAAACCCTACACCCTGGAGCGAACGGCCAAGGAGAGCGGCGTCTCGGCGCAGCATCTCAAGAGCCTGGCCGAACTCTATGCCGACCCCAAACGCAAGATCGTCTCGTTCTGGACCATGGGCTTCAACCAGCACACCCGGGGGGTATGGGCCAACAATTTGATTTACAACATCCACTTGCTCACTGGCAAGATCAGCGAGCCGGGCAACAGCCCATTCTCGCTGACCGGCCAACCATCGGCCTGCGGCACCGCGCGTGAAGTCGGAACCTTCTCCCACCGCCTGCCCGCCGACATGGTCGTGACCAATCCCAAGCACCGCGCCACGGCGGAGAAAATCTGGAAGCTGCCCGCGGGCACTATCCAGGAGAAAGTCGGTTTCCATGCAGTGCAACAAAGCCGCATGCTCAAAGATGGCGTGCTCAACGTCTACTGGACCCAAGCCAGCAACAACATGCACGCCGGCCCGAACATCATGCAGGAAGTGCTGCCCGGCTGGCGCAATCCGGAAAACTTCGTGATCGTCTCGGACGTCTACCCCACCGTGTCTGCCCAAGCCGCCGACTTGATCCTGCCCGCCGCCATGTGGGTCGAAAAGGAAGGGGCCTTTGGCAATGCCGAGCGTCGTACCCAGTTCTGGCATCAATTGGTGAGTGCGCCGGGCGATGCCAAATCGGACCTGTGGCAGTTGATGGAGTTTTCCAAGCGATTTACCACCGACGAGTGCTGGCCCGCCGAACTGCTGGCCAAGACACCGCAAAACAAAGGCAAGACCCTGTTCGAGGTGTTGTTCAAGAATGGTCAGGTCGACCAGTTTCCCGTCGAGCAAATTGAGGCCGGCTACAAGAACGACGAATCCAAGGCGTTTGGATTCTATGTACAAAAAGGCTTGTTCGAAGAGTACGCCCAGTTCGGCCGCGGCCACGCCCACGACCTGGCTGCCTTCGACCGCTACCACAGCGAACGCGGCCTGCGGTGGCCGGTGGTCGATGGCAAGGAAACCCGCTGGCGTTACCGCGAAGGGCTCGACCCCTACGTGGAGAAAGGCAGCGAAGTGCAGTTTTACGGTTACCCGGACAAGAAGGCGATCATCTTCGCCCTGCCGTACGAGCCACCAGCGGAAGTACCAGATGCCGACTATCCGTTCTGGCTCAGCACCGGCCGGGTGCTTGAACACTGGCATACGGGCACCATGACCCAACGGGTGGAGGAGTTGTACAAAGCGGTGCCGGATGCCCTGGTGTATATGCACCCGGACGATGCCAAGGCCATGAATGCACGCCGTGGTAGCGAGGTCAAACTGATCAGCCGGCGCGGCGAGATTCGAGTACGCATCGAAACCCGCGGACGCAACAAGCCACCACGCGGCCTGGTGTTCGTGCCGTTCTTCGATGCCAACAAGCTGATCAACAAGGTCACGCTCGATGCCACGGACCCGATCTCCAAGCAGACCGACTACAAGAAATGCGCCATCCGCATCGAGTTAATCAGCGTGGCTTGAGGAGAACCGCCATGACCTTTCCAATCCTGCCTCTGGTCCTGCTGGCAATGCTGGGCACCGCGGTCGCCGCCGAGGTCAGCTACCCGCTGGATGCGCCGGCCCCGAACGGCCGTCGCCCCGGTGGCATCCTGACCCAGGACCAGCCTGCGCCCCCCATTGCCAGCGACGAAAACAAGGACCTGAAACGCGAACGCAACTACCCCGACCAGCCGCCGACGATTCCGCACAGCATTCGTGGCTACCAGATCGACAAATACGGCAACAAGTGCCTGTCCTGCCACAGCCGGGCCAACAGTGCGCGCACCCAGGCGACAATGATCAGCATCACCCACTACATGGACCGCGACGGCCAGGCACTGGCTGCCGTTGCACCACGACGCTATTTCTGCAATCAGTGTCATGTGCCCCAGAAAGACGTAGCCCCGTTAGTGGGCAACAATTTCGAGACCATCGACAAAATCCTGCAAGACGACGCCAACGCTGCGCAGAAACCTTGAGGAGTGCGCCATGAAAGGATTGTTCGCGTTGCTGAAGGACTATTGGGGCATCCTCTGTCGGCCCAGCGTGTATTTCAGCCTGGGCTTTCTGACCCTGGGCGGTTTCATCGCCGGGATTGTTTTCTGGGGTGGTTTTAACACGGCGCTGGAGCTGACAAACACCGAGAAGTTCTGCATCTCCTGCCACGAGATGCGCGATAACGTCTACGTCGAACTCAAAGACACCATTCACTACACCAACCGCTCAGGCGTTCGCGCCAGTTGCCCGGACTGTCATGTCCCCCATGAATGGACACACAAGATCGCGCGCAAGATGCAGGCGTCGAAAGAGGTCTGGGGCAAGATGTTCGGCACCATCGACACCCGCGACAAGTTCCTCTCCCTGCGCCGTGAACTGGCCGAACACGAGTGGTCCAGGCTCAAGGCCAATGATTCACGCGAATGCCGTAACTGCCACAACTTTGAGTTCATGGACTTTACCCGCCAGGGCAAACGCGCGGCCACGATGCATTCAACGTCATTGGCGAATGGGGAAGCGACTTGCATTGATTGCCACAAAGGCATTGCGCACAAGTTACCGGACATGAGCGGCGTGAAAGGCTGGTAGCGCGGCACCTGCGTGATTGCGGCTTCTACGTCTTGGCGTAGCAACGACGTAAAGTTACAGGTACTCAGTGCTTTTCCACAGGAACGAAAAAAGACGCCGAAGCGTCTTTTTTCTATGACCTACAGATTTCAATTGAACCCTGTCGATCTTTGTTTTGGAGCGGGAAACGAGACTCGAACTCGCGACCCCGACCTTGGCAAGGTCGTGCTCTACCAACTGAGCTATTCCCGCGTCTTGGTGTGGCGTATTCTATAGAAATTCGAATACGCGTCAACCCCTTGATTCAAAAAAGTTTTATTTCTTTTCTACATCGGTTTGCAGATGCGGCCACGCGGCACGCAGGTACTGCACCATCGACCACAAGGTCAGACCGGCAGACACCAACAACAAGGCGTAGCCCACCAGAACCCAGAAGCTGAAGTCCGAAGGATTGGCCAGCAGGATCACCAACGCCAGCATCTGCGCTGCGGTTTTCCATTTGCCCAGGTTGGAGACGGCGACATGCGCACGGGCGCCCAGTTCGGCCATCCACTCACGCAGGGCAGAAACGACGATTTCACGGCCAATAATCACGGCTGCCGGTAACGTCAGCCACAAATTGCCATGTTCCTGCACCAACAGCACCAATGCCACGGCGACCATCAGTTTGTCCGCCACAGGATCAAGAAACGCACCAAAGGGCGTGCTTTGCTCCAAGCGGCGAGCCAGGTAACCATCGAGCCAGTCCGTCGCAGCAGCAAACGCGAAGACCGAGGCGGAAGCCATATAGCTCCATTGGTACGGCAGGTAGAACAGCAAAATGAAGATCGGGATGAGCAGGACGCGTAGTACGGTAATCAGATTAGGGATATTCATCGGCACAACTGGCTACGAGGTGAAGGGGCATTCTACTCGCTATGCAGGTTTGCATAAATCAACTCAGCGAGCTTTTTACTGATCCCCGGTGCTTTGGCGATCTCTTCGATGCTTGCACGAGACAGCTCCTGCAATCCACCAAAATGTTTCAACAGGTCCCGGCGACGGGTCGGCCCTACCCCGGCAATGCCTTCAAGTGTCGAAGTACGACGGGTTTTTCCACGCCGGGCACGGTGTCCAGTAATAGCAAAACGGTGTGCCTCATCGCGAATCTGCTGGATCAAATGCAGCGCCGGTGAGTCGCCACGCAGGGTGAACTCATGGGCCGCATCGTTCAAATAGAGTGTTTCAAACCCGGCCTTGCGCGTCGCGCCTTTGGCCACGCCCAATAGAATCAGGTCAGGCACCGCCAATTCGTTAAGCACGTCCCGCGCCATCGACAACTGCCCCTTGCCGCCATCCACCAGCAAGATATCGGGCAGTTTGCCCTCGCCGTCCTTGAGTTTGCTGAAGCGGCGCGTCAAGGCCTGGTGCATCGCCGCGTAGTCATCGCCGGGGGTCACCCCTTCAATGTTGTAGCGCCGATAATCTGACTTCAGCGGCCCTTCTGGGCCGAACACCACGCAGGACGCTACGGTTGCTTCACCGCTGGAATGGCTGATGTCATAGCACTCCAGGCGCTGCGGCGGCTCATCCAGGTTCAGCACTTCGGCCAAGGCCTCAAAGCGGGCGGCGACGTGTTGACGATTGGCCAGGCGCGCACCCAGAGCCTGCTCGGCATTGGTGACGGCCAGCTGTTGCCAGCGCGCTCGCGTACCGCGCACCCGGTGACTGATGGTCAGCTCGCGCCCGCGCAGTTCATGTATTGCCTCGATCAGGGCCGGAAAGTCTTCGTGAACCACGTTGACGATCAACTCGCTGGGCAAATCGCGCTCAGGGCTGCTGATGAAATACTGGCCAAGAAACGCCGCCATGACCTCGGCAACGTCCTCTTCAATGCCCACTTGTGGGAAAAAGTTCTTGCTGCCCAGCACCCGGCCGCCACGCACACTGATCAGGTGGACACAGGCACCGCCCGGGTTGATAAACGCCGCCACGACATCCACATCCCCAGTGCCACCTTCCATGCTTTGCTGGTCTTGTACCCGACGCAGCAGGGAAATCTGGTCGCGCAATTCGGCTGCGCGCTCAAAGTCCAGGGTGCTCGCCGCCTGCTCCATTCCAGCCGACAACTCATCTGTCAGCGCGTTGCTGCGACCTTCGAGGAACATCACCGAGTGCCGCACATCCTCGGCATACACCTGGGGCTCGACCAAGCCGACGCAAGGCGCCTTGCAACGCTTGATCTGGTACTGCAGGCATGGACGGGTGCGGTTCTTGTAGTAGCTGTCTTCGCACTGGCGAACGAAGAAGGTCTTTTGCAGCAGGCTGAGGCTTTCACGGATCGCCCCCGCACTGGGATAAGGGCCAAAATACTTACCCTTGGCCTTCTTCGCGCCACGATGAATGCTCAGGCGTGGAAACTCGCCATCCGAGAGAAACACATACGGATAGGACTTATCGTCACGCAGCAGAATATTGTAGGGCGGCCGCCACTCCTTGATCAGCGTCTGTTCAAGCAGCAACGCTTCGGTTTCGTTGGCGGTGATGGTGGTTTCGATCTGGGCGATGCGCCCGACCAGGGCTGCGGTTTTCGGCGCCAGGCCGGTCTTGCGGAAGTAACTGGCCAAGCGCTTTTTCAGGTTCTTGGCTTTACCGACGTAGAGCAGGTGCGCATCGCTGTCGAACATGCGATACACGCCGGGGCGCCCACTGCAGGTCGAAAGAAAGGCGCTAGGATCAAACAGATCGGTCATCGTCAGAGGCTGGCATCAACCATGCCATGACGAACCGCCAACAGCGTCAACTCAACATCACTGCTGATCGAAAGCTTCTCGAAAATGCGGTAACGGTAGGTGTTCACGGTCTTGGGTGACAGGCAAAGCTTGTCGGAGATGATCTGGACCTTCTGGCAGCCAACGATCATCAGGGCAATCTGAATCTCGCGCTCCGACAGCGCATCGAACGGTGAATCGTTGCTCGGCTGGAACGACTTGATCGCCAACTGCTGGGCAATTTGCGGGCTGATGTAACGCTGTCCGGCAAACACTTGGCGAATCGCCTGCACCATTTCATTGAGCCCGGCACCTTTGGTCAGATAGCCCGCCGCACCGGCCTGTAGCAGCCGCGTAGGAAATGGGTCCTCCTCGCACACCGTCACCGCCACGATTTTGATGTCCGGGTGGCTGCGCAACAGCTTGCGCGTGGCTTCAAGGCCGCCGATTCCGGGCATTTTTACGTCCATCAGAACCACATCCGGCTTCAACTCACGTGCCTTTAGCAGGGACTCTTCCCCCGACTCGGCCTGCCCGACTACCTGCAGGCCTTCGATGTCAGCCAGCATCCGTGTAATGCCTGTACGAACGAGATCGTGGTCATCGACTACTAGCACCCTAATCAAGCAGACACCCCGCGATATGGTCTTATTGGTTGCCGGACACCTTAGCAAAAAGCATCCGGCAGACCTAGCAGAACGCACGATATAAAAAGTTTCAATACATCTTGGAGGGCCTGAGCCAAACGCCTTACAGACGTTTCAGACCTGAGCTACCTGCCCACTCCATATACCTGAGTTGCGACGTGCAATGACCAACAACTCCCCGACACCGTGGGCCGCCGCGATCAGCGAACCGTCCGCCGCCCAGATCGCGCTGCGTCCAGCCGACTCCCAACCGCCTGTCGTCCCTGCGTGGTTGGCCATCAACACCACCATTGAATGCTCGGCCGCATACCCCTGGAGCAAGGTGGTATCCGGCGCATAGCCACCCTCGGTGATCAGCACGCCAGCGGCGTAGATATTCGCGCCGTTGGCAGCAGCCGCTGCGGCATGGCTGGCATGGGAAAAGTCCGCGCACACCGCCAACGCCACCCTGTCGACCCCCAAGGCCAGTACCGGACCACCGGAGCCCGGTGCAAAGGCTGCCTCTTCGCCAGCGTGCAAATGCTGCTTGCTATAGATACCCAACGAGCCATCAGCCGCCAGCACCAACGCACCGATCAGTACCGGCCCAGTCGGTGACAGGCGGATCGGTATGCCCACCACCGCGCTAATGCCCAGTTTACGTGCCACGTCACGTAGCGGCTGCAAGACTTGCGCATCGGGGGCAATGGCCAGTTCCGCCGCCAGGCCACGCTCATATCCGGTCAGGGACAACTCAGGAAACACCAGCAGTTGCACCCCCTGCGCGGCGGCGGCCTGGATCAGGTGTTGGTGCCGAGCGATGTTGGCCGGCAGATCCCCGGCAATGGAGATCGATTGAGCGGCGGCAATAACGAGTGTGTTCATCCCTGCTTTCCCCATGGGCACGCGATTGAATCCCGAAGTCTGTCATAAACGCGCGTTGCGATTGACACCCTAGAGGCGAACGTTCAAACCGATAGTATTTTCTGATTGAATCTGCGCCCTCGCCTCTAGTAAGCTCGACGCACTCATCGGAGACACACCATGTTCAATACCCTTTCACCGCTATCTACCGTCAGCGCCCTGCGCTCGGTTGCGGCTGCCCGGGTAAAAAGCAGTGTCGGTGCACCGGTAAACTTTTATTTTGGGTATTGGTTTAGCCACTGGCGCGCCTGATACCCACACGGCGGCCACTACTCAAGGGGTCGCCTACCAGAGAATTCTCAACCCCCGGTCGGCTTCCCGCCCGGGGGTTTTGCTTTTTCAGCCCCCCACTTTTTAGCGACATCACTGACTTCAAGGGAACACGACATGAACTACGCCACTTATTACCGCAACGACTTCTCCTTCTGGCGATTTACCAGCTTCCGCTCGGGACAGCCTGCCGCCTCCGATCGGTCACCTATAGGTGGCAAGCACACACGCCAGGCCAATCCGGCTAATTGTCGAACACCCCAGTAGGGCCGAGCGCGCGGGACCTGACCCGCCGCCAGCCCAGGAAGACCGAATATGAACGCATCCGTCTCTGCTCTGCCGCTGTCCACCTTGAACCCAGCCAATGAACCCCTGGCCCAGCGCCTGCCCAGTTCATTGCAACTCAAACAGCAACTCCCCCTCGACAGCGCCCTGTCGCAACAGGTTGCCGCCCACCGCGAAGCGGTCCGCGCGATTCTTGACGGTGAAGACTCCCGTTTGTTGGTCGTCGTCGGTCCCTGCTCGATTCATGACCCGCGATCGGCCCTCGAATACGCAGAAAAGCTCGCCCGCCTTGCCAGTCAAGTGAGTAACGACATGCTCCTGGTGATGCGCGCCTACGTCGAAAAACCCCGGACCACGGTGGGCTGGAAAGGCTTGGCCTACGACCCACACCTGGACGGCAGTGACGACATGGTCGCCGGCCTGACCCTGTCACGTGAACTGATGCGCGAGATGCTCAGGCTCGGCTTGCCGGTCGCCACCGAGTTGCTGCAGCCGATGGCGGCCAGCTACTTCGACGACCTGCTGAGCTGGGTCGCCATCGGCGCCCGCACCACCGAATCGCAGATCCACCGGGAAATGGCCAGCGGCCTGGGCATGCCCGTCGGCTTCAAGAACGGCACCGACGGCGGCGTCGCCGTGGCCACCGACGCCATGCGCTCGGCAGCCCACCCACACCGCCACTTCGGGGTCGACCGCCAGGGTCATCCGGCGATCATTCAGACCCAGGGCAACCCGGACACTCACCTGGTCCTGCGCGGCGGCCATCGCGGCCCCAACTACGACGCCCGCAACGTGGCGCAGATCCACAGCGATTTGCACGCGCTCAAAATCGCCCCGCGCATCATGGTCGATTGCAGCCACGCCAACAGTGGCAAGGATCCACTGCGCCAGCCGGCCGTGTTCAATGATGTCCTGGAACAACGCCTGGGCGGTAACCGTGCACTGATCGGCATGATGATCGAAAGCCATCTGTTCGAAGGCTGCCAACCATTGAGCCCGGCATTGCGCTACGGCGTTTCGGTGACGGACGGCTGCCTGGGCTGGAACGCTACCGAGCAGTTGCTACGGGATGCCGAGCAAAAACTGCGCGCTATCGGCTGACGTGGGGCTTGCTGCTGTTGCGCTCGGAGCGCAACAGCCTCCAACGCCGTCCGGCTAGAGCGCCAGGTCAGCCCTGCGCACCTGCACCTCCACCACCTCGGACACCTCACCCGTACCGTCCTGGCGCATGACGCGGTAGCTCACCCGGACGGTGGAGTCTTGATGCTCGCGCCAGAATCGGTAAGGCACGATAAACACGCTGGCCTTGCGGTCGTTCACATCGCGGCTATCGCGATGATTAAAATGCGTGCCGTCACACTTCAGGTACACCAAGTCTCCCGGGGCAATACTCGGCTCATCGATCAGCACCGTGACACCATCCAGCGCCTCGTGCACCTCCAACACCCCCTCACTGGCCTCCAGCACCTGAGGCAGGGCAAGTACCTGCGGTTCACGGACCCCCACCCTCACCTGTACAGACTCGGAGTAACGCATGGCCAGGCCGGGACGCTGGACGAAGTAGCTGACCGTCACAACCTCACCGAGGTTCGAGGCGATGTAGTGAGGGTCAATCCAGAACGACACCTCACCGCCCAACGCACAGGGTGCAATGCTCAGTGAATCGCCGACGCTGCGACTGGGCGTACTGCCTTGCCACGTTAAAAAAACCGTGTCACCCACGGCCATCGTGGCGTACGGCCGAATGATGACGCGCACACCTTCGCTGACACGCTCAGGCGCCAGCCAACCGCTGGACGTCTCATCAACCCGCGGGGCGGGAAGGACGTGCGCCGCGTCACCGACCTGCAATTGCAAGGCCGGCGACTTGATCGGAGCGCCGCATGCAGCCGATTCCAAGGTGTAATGCACTGCGACCGAACCGCCATCGAACGGGTCAATCTGCTCATCACGAACCACGAACAGAATCGGTTTGCCGACCTGGGCGCAACTGACAAAGTGCTGGATCTCGAAGGCCCCGGTCCCCCCTTCGACATCGATACCGCGCCACACCAGCGTCACACGGTCGCCACTGGCCATGCCCGAATAGGGCTCGACCCGGAACACCGCGCGATCATTGGCCGGATCGAGCATCCCCTGCTGCTCCCCCTCCAGACGCGGCGCCTGCAGATCCCAATAGCCTTTGGGTCGCCGAAAGCGCCCCTTCAACCGTCCCTCGATATTCATAACGCCTCTCCTTTCCCTGGAAAAACGCTGCCGACATTCGACCGGCAACGATGTGAGGCGTTATTGAAACCCGAAAGCCCATGGAGCGATGTCAGACGCCCCCACCGACATCGACGACATACGCTGCAACTGCGGTAGGACGCATCCCAAAAACCGAGGCCAACCCGTGTCAGTGGATCTCTAAATGCGCCGTGCAATGACGCCTCAACACGTGACAATGCCCACAATTTTTATTCCGCATTCAACAACGGACAGCGGCTTTTTCGCACACCGCTCGCCAATGGCGGTGCATTAGAGTGAGGACGCGAACACCCCACCGAACTCACGGAATATAGGAACGCATATGCAACGGAATGCCACCACGCAACACCCTATTGTGCTGGTCCACGGCCTATTCGGATTCGACAGCATCGGCTCGCTCGATCTTTTCTACGGTGTCAAGCAGGCGCTCAGGAGCGCGGGTACGCAAGTGTTCATCCCCCACCTCTCGGCCACTCACTCCAATGAAGTCCGTGGCCAGCAACTGCTGGCACAAGTCGATCGGATACTGGCCGGGACCGGCACCACCAAAGTCAACCTCGTCGGTCATAGCCAGGGGGCGCTGGCGGCGCGCTATGCGGCAGCGGTTACGCCCGAACGGGTCGCCTCGGTGACCTCGGTGAGTGGGCCAAACCACGGCTCGGAGCTGGCCGACTGCCTGCGCAAGGCGCTCACCCCCGGGCACCTGCCAGAACAGATCGCCGAGGCCGTCGCCACCCTGTTCGTCGAGTTCCTGGCCTTTATCGCCGGCACCCCGAAAATCCCGCACAACGCCATCGCCGCACTCAATGCGCTCACGACCGAAGGCGTGGCGGACTTCAACGCCAAGTACCCCCAGGGCTTGCCGAGCACCTGGGGCGGCAATGGCCAAGAGTTGGTCAATGGCGTGCGCTACTTTTCCTGGAGCGGCATCGTGGGCAATCTGCGGGATGAAGGACGCAATGCCCTGGATCCACTGCATCATTTCTGCCGCGCTTTCTCGCGGTTCTTCACCCGTGAAGCCGAGCAAAACGACGGGATGGTCGGCCGCTACAGTTCGCACCTGGGGACGGTGCTGCGCTCCGACTACCCGCTCGACCACCTGGACACGATCAACCAAACCGCAGGCCTGGTGCGCCAAGGCATCGATCCGGTGGAGCTGTACCTTGCCCACGCCGAGCATTTGAAGCAGATCGGCCTTTAACCGCTTGCACCGCTCATTTACGACCAACGGCCATGTGCCAAGGCGCCAGACACCAGATTGACGAGAAATAGCCCCCTGAATCCGGTAGGCTCAGCACTTTACTGAATATTGAAAGGAGATTTCCCCATGGCCAAAGCCACTGCCCGTCACATCCTGGTTGCCAGCGAAGCCAAGTGCAACGAACTCAAGGCCCAGATCGAAGGCGGCGCTGATTTCGCCGATGTAGCCAAAGCCAACTCCACCTGCCCATCCAGCCGCCAGGGCGGTGACCTGGGTTCGTTCGGCCCAGGCCAGATGGTCAAGGAATTCGACACCGTCGTGTTCAGCGCGCCAATCAACGTGGTGCAAGGCCCGGTGAAAACCCAATTCGGTTATCACCTGCTGGAAGTGACCAGCCGCCAGGACTGATCCACAGTCCCTGTGCAAACAACGGCCCGCCTTTTGGTGGGCCGTTGTGTTTGCGGGCGTTGATTTTGGCTGGCGAGACACGCGCCGCTAGCGTACAAATCAGAGTCATCGATCACCTGGCTACCAAGGCTTGCAATGCGACTGGCTTTCTCCTCACTGATCTTCACCACCCTGGCGCTGCTGTTCAACGCCAGTGCCGCGATGGCAACCGCGCAACACGCCTTGACGGTCTACGGCGAACCCGCCAAATACCCGGCCAACTTCAGTCACTTTGCCTACGTCAACCCGCTGGCTCCCAAGGGCGGGAGCATGCGCCGCTCGGCCATGGAAATCGGCCAGTTCGACCACGTGCTGCCGTACATCGACAAGGGTACTGGGGTCACGCAACTGGACGGCCTGGTGTACTCGCCCCTGGCGCAACGTTCGCTGGACGAGCCCTACACCGTGTACGGCCTGGTGGCGGAGAAAATGGAGCGCGCCGATGACGGGATGTGGCTGCGCTTCTACCTCAATCCCAAGGCCCGGTTCGCGGATGACACACCCATCACCGCCGAAGATGTGCGCTACTCCTTCGAGCTGCTGATGACCCAGGGCAGCCTGCGCTACCGTACCCAGTTCGCCGACATCAAAGGCGTCGAGGTGGAGTCGCCGCGCACCATCCGCTTTGACTTCAAGAACAACGAAAACCGCACCCTGGCCCTGGACCTCGCCACCCTGCCGGTGTTTCCCGAACATTGGTGGAAGACACATGACTTCGCCAACGGCGGTGGCTACGACGCCCCTCTGGGCAGCGGCCCGTACCGCGTCGGCAAGGTCGACGCCGGGCGCAGCATCACCTTCGAGCGCAACCTCGACTGGTGGGGCAAGGACCTGCCCGTCAGCCGTGGCCTGTACAACTTCGATCACTTCAGCGTCGAGTTCTTCGGCGACACCGACGTCGCCCGCCAGGTACTGCGCGGTGGCGCCTACGACTACAACCGGGAGTTCTCGGCCACCGCCTACGCCATCCGCTACGACAGCCCCGCCCTGAGCGACGGCCGCCTGCAAAAGGCCCACCTGGCCACCAAGGCCCCGCAACCGTCCCAGGGCTTTGCGTTCAACCTGCAAAATCCGATGTTCCAGGATCGCCGCGTGCGCCAGGCCCTGGTGATGCTCTGGGACTTCGAGTGGAGCAACCGGCAGATGATGCGCAACACCTACATCCGCCAGCAGAGTTTCTTTTCCAACACCGAACTCGCCGCCAGGGCGCTGCCCGATGCCGGCGAGCTGGCGATCCTCGAACCCCTGCGCGGGCAGATCCCCGATGAGGTGTTCACCCAGGTGTTCGAGGCCCCGAAAACCGACGGCAGCGGCCTGATCCGCGACAAACAATTGCAAGCCCTGACCCTGCTCGAACGCGCCGGTTGGAAACCCGATGGCGACCAGTTGGTCAATGCCCAGGGCGAACCGCTGGCCTTCAGTTTCCTCATCGCCCAGAACGGCCTGGACCGACTGTTACTGCCCTACAAGCGCAACCTGGCACAGATCGGCATCACCCTGAACATTCGTAAGATCGACGCCTCGCAGTACATCAATCGCCTGATGAGCCGCGACTACGACATGATCGTCACCGGCTACCCGGTCAGCACCTCGCCGGGCAACGAGCTGTTCAACTACTTTGGCTCGCAAGCGGCCAACGACCCCGGCGCGAACAACTACATGGTGCTGAAGAACCCCGCGGTCGACACCTTGATCAACGGCCTGGTCAAGGCCCGCACCCAGGCCGACATGCAGCGCCACGCCCGCGCCCTGGACCGCGTCCTGTCATGGAACTACTACTGGATTCCCAACTATTACCCCCCCGGCAGTTCGACCGTCTGGTGGAACCGCTTCGGCATCCCGGCGATACCAGCCAGTAACGACGAAGCCATCGAGAGCTGGTGGGAAATAAGCACCACGCCATTGACCAATCAACAGATGGCGGCCGAGCGCATCCAGCACGCCAACCCCGGAGGGCCTGATTGATGCTGGCTTACATCCTGCGGCGCTTGCTGCTGATCATCCCGACGCTGGTAATCATCCTGCTGGTCAACTTCGCCATCGTGCAGGCCGCCCCCGGTGGCCCGGTCGAGCAAGCCATCGCCCGCCTCCAGGGGATTGGCGGCGGCACCAGCCTTGGCGGCGCCGCCGATACGCTAAGCCATGGTTCACGGGCCAGTCGCGGCCTGGACCCACAACTGATCAAGGACATCGAGAAACAGTACGGTTTCGACAAGCCGGCCCATGAACGCCTGTGGCTGATGCTCAAGAGCTACGCGCAACTGGACTTCGGCAAGAGCTTCTTTCGCGGCGCCTCGGTCACCGACCTGATCCTGGAAAAAATGCCGGTGACCCTCTCCCTCGGGCTCTGGGCGACACTGATCACCTACCTGGTGTCGATCCCGCTGGGCATCCGCAAGGCGGTGCATCACGGCAGCCCGTTCGATATCTGGAGCAGCACCGCCATCGTCATCGGCTACGCCATGCCCGCGTTCCTGTTCGCCATGTTCCTGATCGTGGTCTTTGCCGGCGGCACCTCGCTGAATTGGTTTCCGGTGCGTGGCCTGGTCTCGGACAACTTCGAACAGCTGTCGACACTGGGCAAGATCGCCGACTACTTCTGGCACCTGGTGCTGCCGGTGACCGCGCTGGTGGTGGGCGGCTTTGCCACGCTGACCATCCTGACCAAAAACTCGTTCCTCAATGAAATCACCCGCCAGTACGTGGTCACCGCCCGCGCCAAGGGTTTGAGCGAGCGCCGCGTGCTGTACGGCCATGTGTTCCGCAATGCCATGCTGCTGGTAGTGTCGGGGATCCCGCAGGCCTTCATCAGCGTGTTCTTCGCTGGCTCCCTGCTGATCGAAGTGATTTTTTCCCTCGATGGCCTGGGGCGCATGAGTTACGAAGCCGCCGTGTCCCGGGACTACCCGGTGGTGTTTGGCTCGCTGTTCATCTTCACCCTGTTCGGCCTGCTGATAAAACTCATCGGCGACCTGTGCTACACCCTGGTCGACCCGCGCATCGACTTTGCCGCGAGGAACGCCTGATGCTCACGCTCTCGCCCCTGGCGCGCCGGCGCTTCGAGCGCTTTAAGAAGAACCGCCGGGGCTGGTGGTCGCTGTGGCTGTTCATCGGCCTG
Source organism: Pseudomonas sp. ok272 (assembly GCF_900109995.1). Classification (GTDB taxonomy): domain Bacteria; phylum Pseudomonadota; class Gammaproteobacteria; order Pseudomonadales; family Pseudomonadaceae; genus Aquipseudomonas. Next base: position 257,286 of record NZ_FOCB01000002.1, read on the forward strand.
TTCCTCCTGACCCTGGGCGGTGAATTGATCGCCAATGACAAGCCTCTGCTGCTCAGCTACCAGAACACCCTGTACTTCCCGGCGTTCAAGCGCTACACCGAGCAGGCATTCGGCGGCCAACTGCCGTTCCAGGCCGACTACCGAAGCGACTACGTGCAGAAGCTGATCAAGCAGGACGGTGGCTGGATGCTGTTCCCACCAATCCCCTTCAGCGACGACACCCCCAACTACGACCTCGATCAACCCGCCCCCAGCCCTCCGTCGAGCGTCAACTGGCTGGGCACCGACGATCAGGCCCGGGACGTGCTGGCGCGGGTGATCTTTGGCGCCCGGGTGTCGATCCTGTTCGCCCTGGCATTGACCTTCATCAGCGCCCTGATCGGGATTGCCGCCGGTGCCTTGCAGGGCTACTACGGCGGCTGGGTGGACCTGATCGGTCAGCGTCTGCTGGAAGTCTGGTCGGGGCTGCCGGTGCTGTACCTGCTGATCATCCTTTCCGGGTTTGTCGAGCCCAACTTCTGGTGGCTGCTGGGGATCATGGCGCTGTTTTCCTGGCTGGCCCTGGTGGACGTGGTGCGCGCCGAGTTCCTGCGCGGGCGCAACCTGGAATACGTCAAGGCCGCCCGCGCCCTGGGCTTGAGCGACCGCAAGGTGATCGTGCGGCACATCCTGCCCAACGCGATGAACGCCACCCTGAGCTACCTGCCATTCATTCTGACCGGGGCGATCTCGACCCTCACCGCCCTTGATTTCCTCGGCTTCGGCATGCCCGCCGGCAGCGCGTCCCTGGGCGAGTTGATCGGCCAGGGCAAGCAGAACCTGCAAGCACCCTGGCTGGGCCTGACGGCGTTCTTTACCCTGGCGCTGATTCTTTCTTTGCTCGTGTTTATCGGTGAGGCACTGCGTGATGCGTTTGATCCCCGCTCTTGAGCCCCGGTCCTGAGGTGACTATGAGCGACAACCTGATCGAAATCCGCGACCTCAGCGTCGCGTTCAATGGCGCAGTGGCCGTCGACACGCTGTGCCTGGACATCCGCCCCGGCGAGTGCCTGGCCCTGGTGGGCGAGTCCGGCTCCGGCAAGTCGGTGACCGCCCACTCGATCCTGCAACTGCTGCCCGAGACCGGCACCCAGTCCTCGGGCAGTATTCGCTACCGTGGCACCGAACTCCTCGGGGCGGCGCCCGGCGTCCTGCGTTCGCTGCGCGGCAACCGGATCGCGATGATCTTCCAGGAGCCGATGACCTCGCTCAATCCGCTGCACAGCATCCAGAAGCAGATCGGCGAGACGCTGCTGGTGCACAAGGGCCTGGGGGGCAAGGCCGCGCAACAGCGCATTCTTGAGCTGCTGGAACTGGTGGGCATCAAGCACCCCAAGGAGCGCCTCAAGGCTTATCCGCACCAACTTTCCGGCGGCCAGCGGCAACGGGTCATGATCGCCATGGCCCTGGCGTGCGAGCCGGAGTTGCTGATCGCCGACGAACCGACCACCGCCCTCGACGTCACGGTACAGCGCAAGATCCTGCTGCTGCTCAAATCGCTGCAACAGCGCCTGGGCATGTCCTTGCTGCTGATCAGCCACGACCTCAACCTGGTGCGTAGCATCGCCCAGCGGGTGTGCGTGATGCGCGCCGGCGAAATCGTCGAACAGGCCGAGTGCGAAACCCTGTTCACCACACCACGACACCCCTACAGCTGCGAGTTGCTGAACGCCGAACCCCAAGGCCAAGCCTTACCCCGGGACGAGCGCGAAGTGGTGTTGCAGGTCAGCGACTTGAGCGTGCGCTTCCCATTGAGCGGTGGATTGTTCCAACGCAAGACCTGGCTGCACGCGGTCGACGGCATCAGCCTGAGCATCCAGCGCGGCAAAACCCTGGGCATCGTGGGCGAGTCGGGTTCAGGCAAGTCGACCCTGGGCCAGGCGATCCTGCGCCTGCTGGATTGCCAAGGTCGCATCCAGTTCCAGGGCGAGGCACTTGAGCGCCTCGACCAAAAGCAATTGCGACCCTGGCGCAAGCGGATGCAGGTGGTGTTCCAGGATCCGTTTGGCAGCCTCAGCCCACGGATGTCGGTGGCCCAGATCATCAGTGAAGGACTGGAAGTCCACAGCCAATCGAGCGCCGCCGAATGTGAAGCCCAGGTGATCCAGGTCCTCAAGGAGGTGGGCCTGGACCCGCAAAGCCGGCATCGCTACCCCCACGAGTTTTCCGGCGGCCAGCGCCAGCGCATCGCCATCGCCCGTGCCCTGGTCCTCAAGCCCGCGCTGATCCTGCTGGACGAACCGACCTCGGCACTCGATCGCACGGTACAAAAGCAGGTGGTCGCCCTGCTGCGCCAGTTGCAGGAAAGCCACGGCCTGACGTACCTGTTCATCAGCCACGACCTGGCGGTGGTCCGCGCCCTGGCCCACGACATGATCGTGATCAAGGACGGCAAGGTCGTGGAGCATGGCACCAGCCAAGATGTCTTCGAGACCCCGCAGCACCCCTATACCCAAGCGCTGTTGGCGGCGGCGCAGGTGGGGTGGGTATGATCCCGCCAGACCGCAGCGCGGCCATCGCCGGCAAGCCGGTCTCGCTCCCACAGGGGAATGAACGCGTACCTAATGTGGGAGCGAGCCTGCTCGCGAAGAGGCCCACACCGACATTCCATTGCCCTTGGACACACCACCGATGACCCCCACCGAAAGCCTCAAGGACTACCAGCGTGTGCGCCTGCTGGCGATCCGCTCCTTGTTCGAAATCATCGAGCAGTCCAGCGAAGGCACGGTGATCGTCGACCGCGACGCCAATATCGTCTGGATGAACGAGCGCTATGCCCGGCGCTTTGGCCTGGAGTCGGCCGATGTGGCCATCGGCAAGCCATGCGAAAGCGTGATCCCCGGCAGCCTGCTGCGCGAAGTGGTGCGCACCGGCCGGCCGATCCTGCTGGACATGCAAGACACCTCCAAGGAACCCCTGGTGGTGATGCGCCTGCCGATTCATGACGACACGGGCGCAGTGATCGGCGCCATCGGCTTTGCCTTGTTCGATGAGTTGCGCAGCCTGTCGCCGATGCTCAAGCGCTACCTGAGCCTGCAAGAAGAATTGGCCTCGACCCGCTCGCTCCTGCGGGCACGACAGACCAAGTACACCTTCGCCCACTTCATCGGCACCAGCGCCGCCAGCCTGGAGGTCAAGCGCCGGGCCCGACGCAGCGCCAGCACCGAGTCGCCGGTGTTGCTGCTGGGGGAAACCGGCACCGGCAAAGAGCTGCTGGCCCAGGCCATCCATGGCGCCTCGCCACGGGCGCACAAAGCCTTTGTCAGCATCAACAGCGCGGCGATTCCCGAGTCGCTGCTGGAAGCCGAATTCTTCGGCACCGCCCCCGGCGCCTTTACCGGCGCCGACCGCAAGGGGCGTCCCGGCAAGCTACAGATCGCCCAGGGCGGCACGCTGTTCCTCGATGAGATCGGTGACATGCCGCTGCCCCTGCAAAGCAAGCTGCTGCGGGTGTTGCAGGAGAAAGAGTACGAGCCGGTGGGCTCCAACGAAGTGATCCAGAGCGACGTGCGGATCATCGCCGCCACCTCCACCGACCTCGAAGCGGCGATCAAGCGCGGGGAGTTCCGTGCCGACCTGTATTACCGCCTCAACGTCCTGCCGATCCAGGTCCCGGCGCTGCGCGAACGGCTGGACGACCTGCCGGCGCTGAGCGAAGCGATCCTCGAAGAACTGCGCAGCCAACACGAACTCGACAGCCAGGCCCTGGCCTTGCTCGGCCAGCACGCGTGGCCGGGGAACATTCGCGAGCTGCGCAACGTGCTGGAACGGGCGGCACTGCTCAGCGACGACCTGGTCCTCGGTGCTAGCGAGATTCGGGCGGCGATTGGCAACCTCGTGCCGGTGCAACGCTCGACCGTGCTGGCCCTGGAACCGATTCCCCATGAAAGCTTCAGCGCCGCCCGCGAGCGCTTCGACCGGCAGTTGATCGAGAGCGCCCTGGCGCACTGCGGGGGCAAGGTCATTGCAGCGGCGGCGTACCTCGGGCTGGGGCGTTCGACGCTGTACAAGAAGATGGTGGCGCTGGGCATTGCCGAGTCTCAATAACGAGACATGCATCTATATAAGTAGACAGCAACAAAAGCTTCGCGAGCAGGCTCGCTCCCACGGGGAAATGCGTGCCAACTGTGGGAGCGAGCCTGCTCGCGAAGAGGCCCGCCAGCCAAACAAACATCTCAAAACAGAGACAAAACATTAGCAAATATTACCGAAACAATTAAATATCTATATATATCAATAAGTTACAAACATGGCACACATCTCGCTATAGCCTTCCCTCACACCCGCTCCACCCCAAAAAAATAACAACCACAGGAGACACACCATGAGTGTGATCATCGCCCTGGCAGCCCTCGCGCTGCTGATGCTGGCTGCCTACCGTGGCTACAGCGTTATCCTCTTTGCCCCGATTGCCGCCCTTGGCGCCGTCCTGCTCACCGACCCCTCCGCCGTCGCGCCGGCCTTCACGGGCGTGTTCATGGAGAAAATGGTCGGTTTCATCAAACTGTATTTCCCGGTGTTCCTGCTCGGCGCCGTGTTCGGCAAGCTGATCGAGTTGTCGGGCTTCTCGCGCTCGATTGTCGCCGCCGCCATTCGCCTGCTCGGCAGCCGCCAGGCGATGCTGGTGATCGTGTTGGTCTGCGCCCTGCTCACCTACGGCGGCGTCTCGCTGTTCGTGGTGGTGTTCGCGGTCTATCCGTTTGCCGCCGAGATGTTCCGCCAGAGCAACATCCCCAAGCGCCTGATCCCGGCGACCATCGCCCTTGGCGCGTTCTCGTTCACCATGGACGCCCTGCCCGGCACCCCGCAGATCCAGAACATCATCCCCAGCACCTTCTTCAACACCACCGCCTGGGCCGCGCCGTGGCTGGGGGTGATTGGCACCATCTTCGTGTTCTGTGCCGGCATGCTGTTCCTCCAGCGCCAGCGCAATAAAGCCCAGCGCGCCGGCGAAGGCTACGGCACCGAGCTGCGCAATGAGCCGGAAACCGCCGACGACCTCAAGCTGCCCAATCCGTGGCTGGCCCTGTCACCCTTGCTGGCGGTCGGCATCATGAACCTGCTGTTCACCCACTGGATCCCGCAGTGGTACGGCAAGACCCACAGCCTCAGCCTGCCGGGCATGACCGCCCCAGTCACCACCGAAATCGCCAAGCTCACGGCGATCTGGGCCGTACAGGCGGCGTTGCTGGTGGGCATCCTCATGGTCCTGGTGTTCGGCTTCACGGCGATTCGCAGCAAGCTCGCCGAAGGCAGCAAGAGCGCGGTCAGCGGCGCCTTGCTCGCGGCGATGAACACCGCCTCCGAGTACGGCTTTGGCGCGGTGATCGCTTCCCTGCCGGGCTTCCTGGTCTTAGCCGACTGGCTCAAGAGCATTCCCAACCCGCTGGTCAACGAAGCGATCACCGTGACCCTGCTGGCGGGCATCACCGGCTCTGCCTCGGGCGGCATGAGCATCGCCCTGGCGGCCATGGCCGACAACTTCATCGCCGCCGCCCACGCGGCCAACATCCCGCTGGAAGTGCTGCACCGGGTGGCCGCCATGGCCAGCGGTGGCATGGACACCCTGCCGCACAACGGCGCGGTGATCACCCTGCTGGCCGTCACCGGCCTGACGCACCGCGAAGCCTACAAAGACATTTTCTGTATTACGCTGATCAAGACCCTGGCGGTCTTCGTCGTCATCGCTACGTTCTACGCCACCGGCATTGTGTGAGGTATTCATGACAACTCTTTCGGGCAAGACCGCCTTGGTCACCGGCTCCACCAGCGGGATTGGCCTGGGCATTGCCCTGAGCCTGGCCAAGGCCGGCGCCAACCTGATCCTCAACGGCTTTGGCGATGCCAGCGCGGTGATCGCCGAGGTCGCCCGGTTTGGCGGCAAGGTCGGTCATCACCCGGCCGACGTCAGCGACCCGGCGCAGATCGGCGACATGATCGCCTACGCCGAGCGCGAGTTCGGTGGCGTCGACATCCTGGTCAACAACGCCGGCATCCAGCACGTCTCCGCCGTCGAGGACTTCCCGGTGGAGCGCTGGGACTCGATCATCGCGATCAACCTGTCGTCGGTGTTCCACAGCACCCGCCTGAGCCTGCCGGGCATGCGCGCCAAGGGCTGGGGACGGATCGTCAACATCGCCTCGGTGCACGGCCAGGTCGGTTCGGTGGGCAAGGCGGCCTATGTCGCCGCCAAGCACGGGGTGATCGGCCTGACCAAGGTGGTGGGCCTGGAGACCGCCACCAGCAACGTCACCTGCAACGCCATCTGCCCGGGCTGGGTGCTGACCCCACTGGTGCAGAAGCAGATCGACGAGCGCATCGCCACCGGCCAAGACCCGCAGCAGGCCCAGCATGACTTGCTGGCCGAGAAGCAACCCTCGCTGGAGTTCGTCACCCCGCCGCAACTGGGCGAGCTGGTGCTGTTCCTGTGCAGCGAAGCCGGCGCCCAGGTCCGTGGCGCGGCGTGGAACATCGATGGCGGGTGGTTGGCGCAGTAAGGCCCCTCACCCCGGCACTTGTGGGAGCGAGCCTGCTCACGAAAGCCGTGTGTCAGGCCATGCAAATGGCGACTGATACGCCCTCTTCGCGAGCAGGCTCGCTCCCACACACATCATAAGAACAAGAGACGCCCACATGTCCGACATCCTCTGGCAACCCAGCCCCGAACGCATCGCCCAGACCCGCATGGAAGCCTTCCGGCACCACTGCAACCAACGTCATCACCTGGCACTGGCCGACTACCCGGCCCTGCACCAGTGGAGCATCGATTCACGCGCTGACTTCTGGCAGGCCATCGTCGAGTTCTTCGCCATCGAGTTCCACCAGTCACCCACGGCAGTGCTGCGTGAAGGCCCACAGATGCCCGACGCCCAGTGGTTCCCCGGGGCGACGTTGAACTTCGCCGAACACCTGCTGCGCCGCCGCGATGACGCCCTGGCGGTGATTGCCCTCGGTGAAGACGGCCAGCGTGAAACCTTGAGCTACCGCCAACTGGCCGAGCATGTCGCCGGCCTGCAGCGCAGCCTCAAGGCCAGCGGCGTGGGCCCGGGCGACCGGGTGGCGGCCTGCATGCCCAACACCTGGCAAACCCTGGTCGGCATGCTCGCCACCACCAGCCTGGGGGCGATCTGGTCCTGCTCCTCGCCCGACTTCGGCACCCAGGGCGTGGTCGACCGCTTCGGCCAGATCGAGCCCAAGGTGCTGATCACCTGCGCCGGCTACCGCTACGCCGGCCAGGTCATCGACCAGACACTCAAGATCAACGAAATCCTCGAACGCCTGCCCACGCTGGCGCAATTGATCGTCGTGCCTTACGCCCGACCCCAGGCTCAGGTGCACGACTACCGGACCCCGGCGCACGTCGCGCTCTGGGACGGGTTCTATCAAGCAGGCGGCGAGCCCGCGTTCACCGCCGTGCCCTTCGCCCATCCGCTGTACATCCTCTATTCCAGCGGCACCACCGGCGTCCCCAAGTGCATCATCCACGGCACCGGCGGCGTGTTGCTGCAACACGTCAAGGAACACGGCCTGCACGCGGACCTGGGACCCGCAGACCGCCTGTTCTACTACAGCACCTGCGGCTGGATGATGTGGAACTGGCTGGTCTCGGCCCTGGCGGTGGGCAGCAGCATCGTGCTGTACGACGGCTCGCCCTTCCATCCGCACCCGCAGCGCTTGCTCGACCTGATCGATGCCGAACGCATCACGGTGTTCGGCACCAGCCCCAAGTACTTGGCGAGCCTGGAAAGCCACGGCCTGCAACCGCGCGTGAGCCATGACCTGGGCAGCCTCAAGACGCTGCTGTGCACTGGCTCCGCGCTGTCGCCGCAGAGTTACGACTACGTGTACCGCCAGGTCAAGCGCGACCTGTGCCTGGCGTCCATGTCCGGCGGCACTGACATCGTCTCCTGCTTCGTCGCCGGCAATCCGGTATTGCCGGTGCGCCGCGGCGAGATGCAAGGCAAGGGCCTGGGCATGGCCATCGAAGTCTGGAACGACGCCGGCCAGCCGGTGATCGGCGAAAAAGGCGAACTGGTGTGCACCCGGCACTTTCCGGCGATGCCCATTGGCCTGTGGAACGACCCCCACCAGGAAAAGCTGCGCGCCTCCTACTTCAGCCTGTTCCCCGGTGTCTGGGCCCAGGGCGACTACGCCGAACAACTGGCCCACGGCAGTTGGATCATCCACGGCCGCTCCGACGCCGTGCTCAACCCGGGCGGGGTGCGTATCGGCACGGCGGAGATCTACCGCCAGGTGGAAAAAGTCCCCGAGGTGCTGGACGCGGTCGCCATCGGCCAGCCATGGCAGGACGACGTGCGGGTGGTGCTGTTCGTGCGCCTGCAAGACGGTGCGCTGCTGGATGCGGCGCTGGAGCAACAGATCCGCCAGGTGATCCGCGCCAACACCACACCGCGGCATGTGCCGGCCAAAATCCTGGCGGTCGACGATATCCCGCGCACCCTCAGCGGCAAGGTGGTCGAGTTGGCCGTGCGCAACGTGGTGCTGGGGCTGGCGGTGAAGAACACCGACGCGCTGGCCAACCCCCAGGCCCTGGCGCAATTTCGCGATCGGCCGGAACTGATGAGCTGACTTCAGGCATAATCCGCCGCCTGCCGTCACCACCGTTGCAAGGTACTTGCCCCATGAAAGCCCAAGCCCGCCATATCCTGGTGAAAACCGCCGAAGAAGCCGAACAGCTCAAGCAACGCATCGCCAAGGGCGAAGCCTTCGATGTGCTGGCCAAGAAATACTCCACCTGCCCGTCCGGCAAGCGTGGCGGTGACCTGGGGGAAGTGCGCCCGGGGCAGATGGTGGGCGTCATCGATGCGGTGATCTTCAAGAAGCCGCTGCGGGTGGTGCATGGGCCGATCAAGAGCAAGTTCGGCTATCACCTGGTGCAGGTGTTTTACCGGGATTGATTGATGTGGCTTGCGAATCCCTGTGGGAGCGAGACCGGCTTGCCGGCGATAGCGGTGTGTCAGCCACCACAGGCTTCGGATGGGCGTGCCTCTTCGCGAGCAGGCTCGCTCCCACAAGTGGCCGGCGCCACCGGCCTTTCATCGAGGAATCAACGCCCCCGGCACCTGGATCACCCGGCTCGCCAAGCCGTGCCCGGCTTCAGCCGCCTGCGCCGGGTTGTCGCCCTTGAGCCGACTGGCCAGGTACGCGGCACTGAAGGAATCCCCGGCGGCCGTGGTGTCCACCACCTTCGCGACCCGCTGCGCCGGCACGTCGAAGGACTCGCCGTCAACGCGAATCAGGCACGACTCAGCCCCTCGCTTGATGACCACCTCCGGCGTGCCGATCTTCTCGTAGGCGGCAAACACCGCATCGCCATCGGCATAGCCAAACAACGCCCGCTCATCCTCCAGGGTCAACAACGCCAGGTCGACGTACGGCAACACCTCGCGATAGGCCGCCCGGGCCTGCTCGGTAAACGCCCATAGCCGTGGCCGGTAGTTGTTATCGAAGACAATCTGCGCCCCGCGCTGGCGCGCCCGGCTCAAGGTGTCGATCAGGCGTTTGCGGCCAAACTCCCCCAGCACCGCCAGGGTAATGCCGCTCAAATACAACACGTCGTAGTCCAGCAGCGCCGCCAGGATCGGCATCGCGCTCGGGGTGGTGAAGCAATCGCGCACCGCCGCCTCGTTGCGCCAGTACAGAAAGCGGCGCTCGCCGGCCGCATCGGTCTGGATGCAGTACAAGCCGGGCAAGCGCCCCGCCAGGCGCTGGACCCGGGTCAGGCCAATGCCTTCGGCTGCCCACTGGGCACACATGGCATCGCTGAAGCTGTCATCGCCCAGCGCGGTGACGTAATCCACCCGGGCTTGGGCACCCATTTCCCGGGACAGATAGACCGCAGTGTTCAAGGTGTCGCCGCCGAAGCTCTGTTGCAGGCTACCGTCGGCGCGATGCTGGAGTTCGATCATGCATTCGCCGATCAGGGCGATGCGGATAGGGGTGTTCATGGTGAGCTCCCTGGTCATTGATAGTGTCTGGACGGGCCTCTTCGCGGGTAAACCCGCTCCCACAGTGACTGTGTTGAAACACAGATAAGCGAACAACTCATAACCTGTGGGAGCGGGCTTGCCCGCGAAGAACACACCTGGGTCTTGAGTCTAGAAAAAGCTGTCCATGTTCTCGATCACCTGCAACTGCTCATCCACCAGCAACCCGACGCGCCATTTGTCGAACGTCAGGCACGGGTGCGAAGCCCCGAACGCAATGATGTCGCCCACACGCAACTGCACACCCGGCGCCACGGTCATGAACGCGTGCTGGTCCATCACCGCCGTGACCTTGCACGCGCCCACATCTTCACCGACCGCCGGCAACACGCCCGCCTTGTAGCGCAACAGCGGCACTGGCAGGCCAGCGTCATAGGCCACATCGCGCTTGCCCAGGGCGATTACCGCCAAACCCGGCTCCGGCAGCGATTGCACATGGGCCCAGACCTCCAGCGCCGGGCGCAGGCCTTCGTGCAAGTCGCTGCGCCGATCCAGCACGCAGCACTGCGCCTCCTTGTAGATGCCATGGTCGTGGGCCACGTAGCTGCCGGGGCGCAGCACGCTGAGGAAACGCCCGGCCGCGTTCTGTGCCTCGAAGGACTCGGCGATCAAGTCGTACCAGGCCGAGCCCGAGGCGGTGATGATCGGCCGGTCAATGGCGAACGCGCGGCTGTCTTGCAGTTGCACGGCCAGGCGCACCAGCGAGGCGGCAAACTCACGAATGCCACTGACCGCCTGGTCGCCGTGGATCACCCCTTCGTAGCCTTCGATCCCGCACAGCGCCAAGGCGGGCTGGGCGTTGATCGCCGCCGCCAGGGCCACTACTTCGGCCTCGCTGCGGCAACCGCACCGCCCGCCGACCACGCCGTACTCGATCATCACGTTCAGGCGCATACCGCAGGCGCCGAAGAAGGCGCCCAGGTCGGCGACGTTATCCGGGTGATCGACCATGCAGTAAAAATCAAAGGACGGATCAGCCAGCAACCCGGCAATCAGCGCCATGTTCGGTGCGCCCACCAGTTGGTTGGCCATCAGCACCCGGCGCACGCCGTGGGCGTAGGCGGCGCGGCTCTGCACGGCGGTGGCCAGGGTGATGCCCCAGGCGCCGGCGTCCAGTTGCCGACGGAACAACGCCGGGATCATGCTCGTCTTGCCGTGGGGCGCCAGTTCCGCCCCGCTGTCGCTGACGAACGCTTGCATCCAGCGGATGTTGTGTTCCAGGGCCTCGCGGTGCAGCACCAGCGCCGGCAGGCTGACGTCACGCACCAGGTGGGCGCCGGTCTGGGCAGCGCCCTTTTCCACGGCGGTGGTATTCAAGGTCAATGGCATGATCAAACTCCCTACACGGATTATTCGTTGATACGACGAGCCAGTTGGTTGGCGCTTTCAATCAGCACCCGGCGATAGTCGTGGTAATTGTTCTTCGCATCGACGCGTGGCGCGACGATGCACAGGGTGCAGATCGCGACGCCGCTGGGGTCTTTGACCGGGGCGGCGAAGCAATGGGTAAAGGTGTCGGCGACGCTGTCGAAGGAAAAGAAGCCCTCGGCGCCCGCTTGGCGGATCTCGGCCAGGAACTGCTCCAGCGCCAGGTGCGAACCGTCGGGCAGGACGAAGTCGTCGGCATCGATCAGGTCGACGATCTGCTGGTCGCTCAAGTGCGCCAGCAGCAGGCGTCCGGACGCGGTCCAGGGGATCGGCGCGTTCTCGCCGATGTCCGAGGAGATGCGAAAGTGGCGTTCGCCCTCCTTCATCAGCGCCACCGTGTACTTGCGCCCGTTGAGCAGGCACATCTGCGCGGTTTCGCGGGTCTGGCGCACGATCTCCTGCAACGCCTGGTCGGCCTCGCGGCTCAAGTCGAAGTGACGCAGGTGCGCCTGCCCGAGAAAATACAGCTGACGACCCAGGTAGACGTGGCCGTCCTTGCCCACCGGCTCCAGGATCCGCCGTTCAAGTAGGGACGCGACCAATTCGTAGACCGTGGACTTGGGGCTGCCGATGCCGCTGGCGATGTCGTTTGGGCGCAGCGGCTGGCCGACTTCCTTGAGGAAGTCGAGGATATCGAACGCCCGGTCCAGACCGCGGGCCCGGCGCTTGATGGTGTCTTCGGTCATGTCATCAGGTTCCGTTGCAAAGTCGCCGGGATAGTAGCTGGCCGTACGCGTGGTGTCAGTCAGAGACGCCCCTCACCCTAACCCTCTCCCCAAGGGGAGAGGGAACTGAGCGCGTTGTCTTACGCGATGCATCGACCTGAAAAGCCGAGTCGATTATGGATTCGGCGCAATACTTTCAGGTCGCTGCAGTCCTCAAATCGCCCCCGTTCAGCCCCCCTCTCCCCTCTGGGGTGAGGGGTGGCGATCACCCCTTCTTCTTGTACGCCACGCAATCGATCTCGACCTTGCAGTCGACCATCATGCTCGCCTGCACACAGGCCCGGGCCGGGGCGTGTTCGGGGCTGAAGTACTCGGCGAAGACTTTGTTGAAGCTCCAGAAGTCCCGTGGGTCGTCCAACCACACGCCGGTGCGCACCACGTCTTCCAGGCCGTAGCCGGCTTCTTCGAGAATCGCGATCAGGTTGCGCAGGGTCTGGTGGGTCTGCTCGACGATCCCGCCGGCAATGATCTCGCCGTCCACCGCCGGTACCTGGCCCGACACATGCAGCCAGCCATCGGCTTCCACGGCGCGGGCAAACGGACGGGCCTGGCCGCCACCGGCGGTGCTGCCGGTGCCGTAACGAGTGATGCTCATGGTGTCTCTCCTATTAAAAACGGGTGTTCTTGAGAAATTCCGCCAACCGTGGCGATTGCGGGCGTTCGAACAGCGCCTTGGGGGCGCCCTGCTCTTCGATCCGCCCTTGATTCATGAAGACGATTTTGTCCGAGACCTCAAAGGCAAAGCGCATCTCGTGGGTCACCAGCAACATGGTCATGCCATCCTCGGCCAGGCCCTTGATCACGCTCAACACTTCGCCGACCAACTCCGGGTCCAGGGCCGAGGTCACCTCATCGAACAGCATCAGGCTGGGGTTCATGGCGATGGCCCGGGCGATGGCCACGCGCTGTTGCTGGCCGCCGGAGAGCTGGCCGGGGAAGTGATTGCGGCGCTCCAGCAGGCCGACCCGCTCCAGCCATTTCTCGGCCAGGGCCACCGCCGCATCCTTGTGCAGCTTCTTGACCTTGAGCAGGCCCAGGGTCACGTTCTGCAACGCCGTGAGATGGGGGAACAGGTTGAACTGCTGGAACGCCATGCCGGTCATGGCCCGGTGCTGGGCGATGATTTTTTCCGGGTGGCGCTGGCGCTTGCCGTTGTGCTCGACGTAGCCGATGGATTCACCCTCGAGCAGGATCTGCCCACCCTGGAACTCTTCAAGCATGTTCACGCAACGCAACAGCGTGGTCTTGCCCGAACCGCTGGAGCCGATCAGCGTGACCACGTTACCGCGCTGCATCGTCAGGTCGACGCCCTTGAGCACTTCCACTTGGCCGTACTGCTTGTGCAGGCCGCGAATGTCCAGCAGCGCCGGGCCTGGGTTGAAGGTCGAAGCTTGAACGTCTGTCATGGCAGGGCCACCCGCTTTTCAATCTGCCGCCCGAGCAACTCGATGGCGTAGTTGATGATGAAGAAGAGAAAACCGGCGAACAGGTAGAACTCCAGGGTCATGAAGGTCCGGGCGATCACCTGCTGGCTACTGAGCAGCAACTCGGCCACGCCAATCACCGACAGCAAGGTCGAGGCCTTGACGATCTCGGTCGACGAGTTGACCCAGGTCGGCAGGATCTGCCGCAGTGCCTGGGGCAACAGCACGTAGCCCAGGGACTGATAGAACGTCAGACCGATGGCCTTGCCCGCCTCCATCTGCCCCGACGGCAGGGCTTGCAGCGCACCGCGCACGATCTCGGCCACGTGGGAGCCGCAAAACAGCGTCAGGCCCAGCACCCCCGCGCCAAACGCGCCGAGCTGCCAGCCCAGGACCGGCGCCATATAGAAGCAGGCCAGCACCAGCACAAACACCGGCGTGCCGCGGATCACGTCGACGTAGAAACGAAACGGCGCGCGCATCCAGAACGTGCCATAGGTCAGCACCAAGCCGGTGACCACGCCTATCAGGGTGCCCAGCACAATCGCCAATGCCGAGGCCTGGACAGTGGTCAAAAAACCTTGCCACAGGGTTTCGCGCGCCACCCATAACTCATGCAACCAACTGGGGGATTGATACATCACACGCTCCTATCGGCGGATCGCCAAGCGCTGCTCGACGTACCGCAGCAGCACGGCAATGAGGTAACAGGCCGCTACATAGAGCGCCGTGGTCACCAGCCAGGTCTCGATCACCCGGTAGCTCTCCACGTTGATCTTGCGCGCGTAATAGGTCAGCTCCGGCACGGCGATCGCCGCCGCCAGCGAGGTGTCCTTGAACAGCGAAATGAAGTTGTTCGACAGCGCCGGCAGCACATTGCGCAGCATCACCGGCACCGTGACGTAAGCCTTGACCTGCCACTCGCCGAGGCCAATGGCCAACCCGGCTTCACGCAGGCCCTTGGGAATGCTCAACAGCCCGCCACGGAACACCTCGGTCAGGTACGCCCCGGCATACAGCGACAGGGTGATAATGAACGAGGGGATTTTGTCCAGGCGAATCCCCAGGCTGGGCAAGGCGAAGTAGATCAACAGGATCAACACCAGGATCGGCGTGTTGCGCACCACCGTCACATACACCGACGCCAGGACCCGCAGGGCGCGGTGCCTGGAGAGCAAGGCAAACGCCATCAGCAGGCCGATCACGCACCCAATGGCGATCGACAGCAGCGCCAACTGCAGGCCCAGGCCGAGCCCCGCCAACAAGGTGTCGAAGTCACGCCACACGGCGGCAAAGTTCAACTGATAGTTCATGGTCAGTACTACCTTGAGCGGGGCGACTCAGGGCCGCCCCACTCGCATCGGATCACTTGAACTCAACCGGGAAACCGATTGCAGGCGTTGGCAGGTCCACCCCGAACCACCGTTTGAAGGACGCCGCGTAGGTCGGGAACTCGACGCCGGTCATGGCTTCATGCAGGGCGGTGTTGACGAAGTTCAGCCAGTCCTGATCCCCGCGCTTGACCGCACAGGCGTAGGTTTGCGGGCTCCAGGCATACGCCGGGCTGCGATAGCGGCCGGGGTTCTGCACCATCAGGTATTTGATCGAGGATTGGTCGGTGGCGGCCGCATCGGCCCGGCCCGAGTTGATGGCCTGGTAGATCAAGTCCTGGCTGTCGTACTGGTCGACCTTGGCCTTGGGCAGCGCCTGGTGCACCAACTCTTCGGCATAGACGTTTTGCAGCACCGCGACAGTGACCCCGTCGCCGGCGGCCTGCATGTCTTCGATCTCCTTGTACTTGCTGTTGGCCGGCAACAGCAACGCCACGCCTTCGCGGTAGTACGGCAGGGTGAAGGCCACCTGCTGCGCGCGGCTGGCGGTGACAGTAATGAACTGGCAGCTCATGTCGACCTTATCGGTCAGCAGATTGGGAATCCGCGCATCGGACGACTGCACCACGAACTCGACCTTGCTCGGGTCATTGAACAAACCCTTGGCGACGATCCGCCCGATGTCGATATCAAAGCCCTGCAATGTGCCGTCGGCCCCCTGGAAGTGCCACGGCGCATTGGTACTGCCCGTGCCCACGATCAGATGGCCACGCTTCAACACACTGTCGAGCTTACTGTCCGCCGCCTGGGCAACGCCCATGGCAGACGCACAAGCCGTAAAGAGAAAAACGCACGCTGTAAACAAGGAAGGTCGACGCTGCATGACGGGCACTCCAGGAGGCTGTTTATTCCGCTATACCGGAACACGATGTGTAACAGCGGAATAGACAGCAGAAAGTGTGCCACAGCCCACGCGGTGATTCCCAGCGCATTTGAAAGATGAAGTGAATCAACGAGATGGCACACACGACGACAAAGGCGTTACCCGGCCCACGGCGGATAAGCGCTACCGTTGGCTACACGGTGCGGGTAGGCGCGCTACAGGAACGAGCAGCGCACCACCCCGCCCCTCGATTTGAAGAACACTGGATCGATTGACCTCGATGGTGAATGTTCTGTCGCCTTCGCCGGCAAGCCCGATCCCACCCTGGTCCACGACGAACACACATCCCCTGTCAGGCCCGGACTCTTTGTGGGGCTTGCCCTAATGCCAGTCAGTTAAGCGAAACCCACGTGGGAGAGAGCCTGCTCGCGATAGCAGTAGGTCAGTCAACGGAGATGTTGGCTGTGTTGCCGTCTTCGCGAGCAGGCTCGCTCCCACAGGTTTGGCGCCTTAACTGACTGGCATTAGGGCTTGCCCGCGAAAGCGGTAAGTCTGGCGACATCGATGTTGATTGGGTTGGCCTCTTCGCGGGCAAGCCTCGCTCCCACAGAGAATCACTGGCTGGGCGCAAGATGACTCAACCCGGCAGCAACTGATCGATATGCCGATACTCGGCCTGTAACTGCGCCGCCAACACCTGGCTACGCCCCAGCCGGATCGGCCCGCGCTCGATGTCCAGCACCACGCTTGGGCAGTTGAGCGCAAGCAATGGCGGCCATGCCGGGAGTCGGCCATCGGTGACCAGCAGCAGACGCTGCTGCTCGGCCGGATAGCGTTTTTGCCGCTGGGCCAGCCATTGTCCGGCTTGCGCCAACGCTGCGAGCATCGGCGTGCCGCCTCCGGCGCCCAGCGTCTCAAGCCAGCCATGCAGGCTGGCAGAAGCTTTCAACCCCTGCACCTGCCAGGTCGGCGTGGCGCCACTGACCGTGAGCAACGCCAGCCGCGCCCGTTGTCGATAGGCATCGTCGAACACCTGCGCCAGCACCCCCTTGGCGTCGCTCAAGGCATGATGACGACGGGTAGAAGCCGAGGCGTCGACGATCACCAGCCACACCTCATGGGGCGCGCGGCAACGCAGGTGGAACACTAAGTCCTCACGCTGTCGGGGACGCCCCTTGAGCAAGGTGCCCGGCCAATTCACCGCCCCGCCCTGGGCCGCCTGGCGTGCACCCTGCCGGCCATGTTTCAGGTGCCCGGCACCGGGTTTGGCATTCGCCCCCGCGTCGGACCGGGGGCGAATGCCTAGGGCTTTTTTGGCCAGCTCGGCACTTCACGTCGAGCACCGGTCGGCAGGGCTTGGGCCGGCATCTCGCCCCACTGGCCCTGGCCTTCACTTGAGTTGCCGGCCTGCGCGGCGGGCGACTGCGGCGCTGGGGAAGACTGCGGCGCGGGCGTGCCCAGCTCGCGGCGACGGTGGCGCAAGGCAAACTCGGCCACCGCATCAATGTCCTGCTCGCCAATCGCCGCCGCCCCGCGCCAGGCGGCATGGGCGCGGGCCGCCCGCAGCCACACCAGGTCGGCGCGCAGGCCATCGACGCCGGCGGCGAAGCAGCGCTGCGTAATCCACTCCAGCGCTTGATCATCAAGGGGAATACTCGCCAACGCTGCACGAGCCTGTTCACAACGCGTGCGCAGTGCTTGTTGCTCGGGTTCCCACTGTGCGCAGAACGCCTGCGGATCCGTGTCGAAGTCCAGCCGGCGGCGGATGATTTGTCCCCGTTCCAGCGGCAACGTAAGGCCGCCGAGCACCACGTTGAGGCCGAAGCGATCGAGCAGTTGCGGGCGCAACTCGCCCTCCTCCGGGTTCATCGTGCCGATCAACACAAACCGCGCCGGATGCCGATGGGAAATGCCATCGCGCTCGATCAGGTTGGTGCCGCTGGCCGCCACGTCGAGCAGCAGGTCCACCAGGTGATCGGGCAACAGGTTGACTTCATCGACGTACAACACGCCACCGTCGGCCTTGGCCAATACGCCGGGGGAGAACTGCGCGCGGCCCTCGCCCAGCGCGGCGTCCAGGTCCAGGGTGCCGACCAGGCGTTCTTCGGTGGCGCCCAGGGGCAAGGTGACGAATTGGCCGCTGGCGAGCAGGTCCGCCAAGCCTCGGGCGAGCGTGGACTTGGCCATGCCGCGCGGGCCTTCGATCAGCACGCCACCGATCTTCGGGTCGATGGCCGTCAGGCACAGGGCGAGCTTGAGGTCATCGGCACCGACCACGGCGGACAGGGGGAAATGCAGGGTGTCGGTCATTGGCGTTCTCATGGTCGGTGGTATCTGGGTGGGAGCGGGCTTGCTCGCGAAAGCGGTGGATCAGTCAACATTGATGCTGAATGTGCTGCCCTCATCGCGAGCAAGCCCGCTCCCACAGGACTGAGTGAGCGCAACATCAGCCATCCTCTTCACTATCCAACAGCAACTGCTCAAGTGCCTCGCGGTACTCGCCCGGCTCCTGCCACAGGCCGCGCTGCTGGGCTTCGAGCAGGCGTTCGGTCATGTCGCGCAGGGCGTGGGGATTATGCTGGCGGACGAACTCGCGGGTCGACGGGTCGAGCAGATAGGCGTCGGCCAGCAAGGCGTATTGGTGGTCGTCGATCAGTTGCGTGGTCGCGTCGAAGGCGAACAGGTTGTCCACGGTCGCCGCCAGTTCGAACGCGCCTTTGTAGCCATGGCGCTTGACCCCTTCGATCCACTTCGGATTGGCCGCGCGGGAGCGGATCACCCGGTTCAGCTCTTCTTTAAGCGTGCGGATCCTCGGCAGGTCGGGCTGGCTGTGGTCACCGTGGTAGCTGGCCGCCGGCGCGCCGCTCAGGCTTTCAACCGCCGCGAGCATGCCGCCCTGGAACTGGTAGTAGTCGTTGGAATCCAGCAGGTCGTGCTCGCGGTTGTCCTGGTTTTGCAGCACCGCCTGCACCTGGCTCAGGCGCTGGGCGAACTGCGTGCGGGCGGCGGTGCCTTCATCGCTGCCGCCATAGGCATAGCCGCCCCAGTTCAGGTAGACCTCGGCCAGGTCGTCGCGGCTCTGCCACAACCGTCCGTCGATCGCGCCCTGCACGCCCGCGCCATAGGCACCCGGCTTGGCGCCGAAGATCCGCCAACCGGCCTGGCGCCCGGCCGCCTCCTCATCCACGCCGGACGCCATCAAGGCCTCGCGCTCGGCCCGCACCTTGGCCGCCAGCGGGTTCTGATCGTCGGGCTCATCCAGCGCCGCCACCGCTTGCACGGCCGCGTCGAACAGGCGGATCAAATTGGCGAAGGCATCACGGAAGAACCCGGAGACCCGCAGCGTCACGTCCACCCGTGGGCGGTCCAACAGGCTCAGCGGCAGGATCTCGAAGTCGTCGACCCGCTGGCTGCCCGTGGCCCACACCGGGCGCACGCCCATCAGCGCCATGGCCTGGGCGATGTCGTCGCCGCCGGTGCGCATGGTCGCGGTGCCCCACACCGACAGGCCAAGTTGGCGCAGGTGGTCGCCGTGGTCCTGCAGGTGCCGCTCCAGGATCAGGTTGGCCGACTGGAAACCGATGCGCCACGCGGTGGTGGTCGGTAGGTTGCGCACGTCCACCGAATAGAAGTTGCGTCCGGTGGGCAGCACGTCGAGACGCCCGCGACTCGGCGCGCCGCTGGGGCCCGCCGGGACAAAACGACCGGCCAGGGCATCCAGCAAGCCCTGCATCTCCGCCGGGCCGCAGGCGTCCAGGCGCGGCGCGACGACTTCGCGCAGGTGGGCGATGATCGCATTCACCTCGGACCAGATCGCGCCCCCCTCATCGACCGCTTCGCGAGCAGGCTCGCTCCCACAGGGATAAGGTTCGTCCAAGGCCTGCGTGATCAGTTGCGCAGCAAACCGCTCCAGGCGTTCGCGGGTGTCGCCCGCCGTGCGCCAGGCTTCGTCGCTCAGGCTCAGCAGTTCAGCCGGCTGGGGACCGGTCCATGGCGCGGACAGCTCACAGTCCAGCGGATCGAAACCCAGCGCGAACGCCTTGGCCAGGGCCCGCAGCAGGCTCGATTGCGCGCCACGCCCGTCGCCCCGGGGGATGCGCAGCAAGGCCAGCAAGGTGTCGATGCGCAGGCGCCCGCGGGGAGACTCGCCGAACACGTGCAGGCCGTCACGGATCTGCGACTCTTTCAAGTCGCACAGGTAGGTGTCCAGGCGCGGCAGCCAGATCGCCGCGTCGGCCTCGCTGTCGAGCTGGGCGTCCAGTTGCAGTTCGCGGTCGATGTGGGTTTCGCGCACCAGCTCGAGAATGTCGCGCTGCAGCTCCCGGGCACGGCGCGGGTCGAGCAACTGGGCTTCGTAGAACTCGTCGGCCAGCAGTTCCAGGTTGCGCAACGGGCCGTAGGTCTCGGCACGCGTCAGCGGTGGCATCAGGTGGTCGATGATCACCGCCTGGGTGCGGCGCTTGGCCTGGGCGCCCTCGCCCGGGTCATTGACGATGAACGGATAGATGTTCGGCAACGGGCCCAGCAAGGCGTCCGGCCAGCAGGTTTCAGACAGGCCGACGCCCTTGCCCGGCAGCCATTCGAGGTTGCCGTGCTTGCCGACGTGGATCAGCGCATGGGCGCCGTAGACTTTACGCAGCCAGAAGTAGAACGCGAGATAGCCATGGGGCGGCACCAGGTCCGGGTCGTGGTAGACCGCACTCGCGTCCACTTGATAACCGCGGGCCGGCTGGATGCCCACGAAGGTCAGGCCAACGCGCAGGCCGGCAATCATCATCCGCCCGCCCCGGTACATCGGATCGCTTTCAGGTGTGCCCCAACGCTCCAGCACCGCCTGTTGATTGGCTGCGGGCAAGGTGTTGAACATCGCCGCGTAGTCCTCCAGCCCCAGGCTTTGCTGGCAAGGACGCTGGTCGAGGGTTTCCAGGTCATTGCTGACCCCGCCGAGCAATTGCTGGATCAGCGCGGTGCCGCTGGCGGGCAATTCGGCCGGCAGCGGATAACCCTGGGCGTGCAGGGCGCGCAGGATGTTCAGCGCCGCGGCCGGGGTATCCAGGCCCACGCCGTTGCCGATGCGCCCATCGCGGGTCGGGTAGTTGGCGAGGATCAGCGCGACCCGCTTGTCGGCATTCGGCACCCGCGCCAGGTCGACCCAGCGCCGCGCCAGTTCGGCGACAAAGTCCATGCGCTCGGGTTGAGCGCGGTAGCAGACCACGTCCGATTGGCTGCGTTCGCTGCGCCAGGCCAGGTCCTTGAAGCTGATGGGACGGCTGATGATCCGTCCGTCCAGCTCCGGCAAGGCGATGTGCATTGCCAGGTCCCGGGGGCCGAGGCCCTGTTCGCTGGCGCGCCAACCCGGTTCATTGTCCTGGGCGCAGATGGCCTGGATCACCGGGATGTTGCGCCGGAACGGCCGCAGGTGCGGCGCTTCGGGGCTGGACTGGGCGAACCCGGTGGTGTTGAGAATCACACCGGCCTGGGCCTCATCCAGCCAATCCTCGACCGCCGCCAGGCAGCCGGGCTCCTTCAAACTGGCCACGGCAATTGGCAACGGGTTGAGGCCTGCCGCCTGCAAGCGCTGGCAGAACACATCGATGAACGCGGTATTGGCCGCCTGCAAGTGCGAGCGGTAGAACAACACCGCCGCCACCGGTTGATCGGCGTGCCAGTCGGCCTGCCAATCGTCCAGGGCGGCGGTGCTTTTAGTGGGGTGGTAGATCGTGGTGCGTGGCAACACCCGGGGCTCGGCCCAGGGATACGCGCGACCCAGCACGCCGCTGGCCAGGCAGTGGAACAAATCCAGCGCGTTGCCCAGGCCACCCTGGCGCAGGTACTGCCAGAGCCGGTCGCGGTACTCGGCCGGCACCGTGCTCAAGTCGCTGAGCTCCGGATCGGGGCGATCATCGCCCGGCACCAGGATCAGCTGCACACCACGCTGGGACAGCTCCACCAGCCGCTCGACGCCGTAGCGCCAATAGGCGATGCCGCCGTGCAACGAGATCAGGATCACCTTGGCGTGGCGCAGCACTTGGTCGACGTACAGGTCGACCGAAGCGTGATTCTGCACCTGCATCGGGTTGGCCAGGCGCAGGCTCGGGTAGTCGCCGGGCAACTGCTGGGCGGCCTCGGCCAGCAGCGCCAGGCTGGAGTCGCCACTGCACAGGATCACCAGTTCGGCGGGGGTTTGTCCGAGGTCGGCAATGGTGTCATCGGCGACGAAACCACCGGGCTGGGTCCTGAGCAGGTGCATGGTTTAGGCGCTCAGGGCCGCGCGCAGTTGCGCTTCGAGCACGGCGCCGTCGAGGTCCTGGCCGATCAGCACCAGGCGCGTGGTGCGTGCTTCGTCGCGGCCCCACTGGCGGTCGAAGTGCTTGTCGAACCGGCTGCCCACGCCCTGGATCAGCAAGCGCATCGGCTTGTTGGGGATCGCGGCGAACCCCTTGACCCGCAGGATGCCGTGCTTGACCACCAGTTGGGTCAGGGCGTCCAGCAGCAGGCTTTCGTCAGCTTGTGGCAGTTCGATGGAGATCGAGTCGAAGGCGTCGTGATCGTGGTCATCGTGATCGTCGTCGCCTTCACCGTGGTGATGGTCGTGGTGACTGTGGCGGCCATCGATGTGTTCCTCGGCGCTGGCGCCCAGGCCGATCAACACGTCCAGCGGTACACGACCGCTGCTGGCTTCGATGATCTTCACCGCCGGCGGCAGCTCCTCGGCCACTTCCAGGCGCACGCGGGCCAGGTCGGCGGGGCTGATCAGGTCGGCTTTGTTGAGGATCACCAGGTCGGCGCTGGCCAGTTGGTCGGCGAACAGTTCGTGCAGCGGCGACTCGTGGTCCAGGTTCGGATCGAGCTTGCGCTGGGCGTCCACTTGGTCCGGGAAGGCGGCAAAGGTGCCCGCCGCGACCGCTGGGCTGTCGACCACGGTGATCACTGCGTCAACGGTGCAGGCGCTACGGATTTCCGGCCATTGGAACGCCTGGACCAGGGGCTTGGGCAGCGCTAGGCCCGAGGTTTCGATGAGGATGTGGTCGAGGTCGCCGCGCCGTGCCACCAGTTCGCGCATCACCGGGAAGAACTCTTCCTGGACGGTGCAGCACAGGCAGCCGTTGGCCAGTTCGTAGACCCGGCCGTTGGCTTCTTCCTCGGTGCAGCCGATGGCGCACTGCTTGAGGATCTCGCCGTCGATGCCCAGCTCGCCGAACTCGTTGACGATCACCGCGATACGGCGGCCCTGGGCGTTGTCGAGCATGTGGCGCAACAAGGTGGTCTTGCCCGAGCCGAGGAAGCCGGTAACGATGGTGACGGGGAGTTTGCTCAGTGTTTTCATCGGATGCCCTATCGCTTAGGTGACGGGCATCGGGACGAGGACCGGCAGCGCGTACGCGTGCCGAGAGAGTTCGCCACCGGATCACCCCGCCCGGTTGTAGTGAGAATCTGTGTCGAGGCAGGTCTCCTGGCTGACGGTGGGCCGGTCTTTCGACTGGCGTTTTGCGCGCCTTCCCGCCGTGCTCCGGGGAGCTGGCAGTGGCATGGCACAAACGACACCGTTCACAGTTGCGGGGGCAGCCGCGGCATTGACCGCGTTCCCTTCTTAGCTTCGACCTGGGCCGAAGAACCTCGAATGCGCAAGGCTACGCATGGCGGGGGGGCGGGTCAATGTCTGGTGACGACCGCGTCGTTTGCTTGGCGAGCAGGCTCGCTCCCACCTTTGAAAGGCGCTCCCTCTGTGCGAGCGAGCCTGCTCGCGAAGAACGCGACACCGCTGCAAGCTGGGAACCCCTGCCATTTGACTCCCCGCCCCTGCCCATGCTCTCCTACCCGACTTGTTACGGGTGCCCTGCAAAGGGTGAAACGGGAAACCGGTGAATCATGTGCTTGCAGTCGCAGCCATGTTATTCCGGTGCTGCCCCCGCAACGGTAAGCGAGCGAAGCGTCAAATCCACTGTGCCGGCATTCGGCATGGGAAGGAGATGCTTGCAGGTTTGGCTTAAGGCCAGCCCCTCGTGAGCCCGGAGACCGGCCCGTAACATCACGTGTTCCTTGAAGAACCACGACTAACAAACCCGCGGTGGGCGGGCGCTGTTTCGGACCCCTGCGTGCCTGTCTCGCGGGGTTTGCATGCGCTCGACTTGCCCCTGAATCAGCAGAGGGAAGCGCCATGTCAACCATCAGCAGCACCCGCCACGCCAGCGCCAGCACCACAACCACCGTGAGCCAACGCATCGTTGCGGCCGTCAGTGCCTCGATCCTGGGCATTTGCCTGGTGTACTTCGCTGGTTTCTCGCACATCGAAGCCGTGCACAACGCCGCGCATGACACCCGTCACAGCGCCGCCTTCCCGTGCCACTGAGACCTGCCTCCATGATCAAGCGTATTGCTCAAACCGCAGGGTTCAGCGGGCTGCTCGCCGCCCTGTTGCTGACCCTGCTGCAAAGCTTTTGGGTCGCCCCGCTGATCTTGCAGGCCGAGACCTACGAGAAGTCCGAGCCGGCCGTCGTTGAAGTGCATGCCCACGCCGACAACGCCACGGCGGCCCACAGCCACGACACTGAAGCCTGGGAACCGGCAGATGGCTGGCAGCGCGTGCTGTCGACCACCGGCGGCAACCTGGTGGTGGCCGTCGGCTTCGCGCTGATGCTGGCCGGTCTCTACACCTTGCGCACCCCGAGCCGTACCTCCCAGGGTTTGCTCTGGGGCCTGGCCGGTTACGCGACGTTCGTCCTGGCGCCGACCCTCGGCCTGCCACCGGAACTACCGGGCACTGCGGCGGCCGAGCTGGCGCAACGGCAGATCTGGTGGGTCGGCACGGCAGCGTCGACCGCCGTGGGCATTGCCCTGATGGTGTTCGGCAAGAGCTGGCTGTTGAAGGTTCTGGGCGTTGCGATCCTGGCCGTACCCCACGTGATTGGCGCGCCGCAACCGCTGGTACATTCGATGCTCGCGCCCGAGGCACTGGAAAGCCAGTTCAAGATCGCTTCGCAGTTGACCAACGTGGCGTTCTGGCTGGCCCTGGGCCTGATCAGCGCGTGGCTGTTCCGCCGTGGCCAGCATCCGGCATGAGTGAGCCCAGCGCAGCGCCGACCCTGGTGGTCGGCCTGGGCTGCCAGCGCGGCTGCCCGGCCGCCACGCTGCGCGCCTTGCTCGATCAGGCGCTTGAGGCGCATCACATTGAGTTGCAGGCCGTGTTGGCGCTGGCCAGTATCGATCTCAAGCGCGACGAGCCGGGCCTGATCGAACTGGCGGCCCAACTGGCGCTGCCACTGACGACGTTCAGCAGCGCCGAGTTAGCCGGCTACCAGTCGCAACTCAGCCACTACTCGCAGATCGCCTTCGAGCGCACCGGCTGCTACGGCGTCGCGGAAAGCGCGGCCCTGGCCCTGGCCGAACAGATGGCCCTGGCACCGGCCAAGCTGCTGATCCCACGGCAAAAATACGCCCAGGCCACCTTTGCATTGGCCGGCACCGCGTAAAATCCCCGATAATCCTCGCCTTCGATCATGAGCAACCTTCATCTGGAGCCTTGCCTTGACCCTTTTTCACAGGAGCCGGCCATGACCGTCTACTTCATCGGCGCAGGTCCCGGCGACCCGGAGCTGATCACCGTCAAGGGCCAGCGCCTGATCCGCCATTGCCCCGTCATCATCTACGCCGGTTCCCTGGTGCCCGAAGCGGTGCTGGAGGGGCATCAGGCCAGTTGTGTGGTCAACAGTGCCGAGTTGCACCTGGAACAGATCATCGACGTGATCAAGCAGGCCCACGACAACGGCCAGGATGTGGCCCGCGTGCACTCCGGCGACCCGAGCCTGTATGGCGCGATTGGCGAACAGATCCGGCACCTGCGCGAGCTGGGCATCCCGTTCGAGATCATCCCCGGCGTCACCGCCACCGCCGCCTGCGCCGCCTTGCTGGGCGCCGAACTGACCCTGCCGGACATCTCCCAGAGCGTGATCCTGACCCGCTACGCCGACAAGACCGCGATGCCCGCCGGCGAAGCGTTCGGCAGCCTGGCCCAGCATGGCGCGACCATGGCGATTCACCTGGGGGTCAATCACCTGGAGAAGATCGTCACCGAACTGTTGCCCCACTACGGCGCCGATTGCCCGATTGCCGTGGTGCACCGGGCCAGCTGGCCGGACCAGGATTGGGTCACCGGCACACTCACCGACATTGCCGAAAAAGTGCAGGCCAAGGGATTCCGGCGCACGGCATTGATTTTGGTGGGCCGGGTGTTGGCGGCGGATCACTTCAGCGAGTCGTCACTGTATCGGGCGGGGCATGCGCATTTGTATCGCCCCTGAGTCTGTATAGACCCCTTGTGGGAGCGAGACCGGCTTGCCGGCGAAGAGGCCGGCACATTCACTATCAAGGCTGGCTGGCCCACCGCTTTCGCGAGCAGGCTCGCTCCCACGGGGGATGCGAGCTGATCATCCCAGGCACAAAAAAACGGCGCTCACGGGGCGCCGTTTTTTATGTTCGCAGCGAACGCCTTAGTAGTAGGCGTTTTCTTTCTGCGTGTGGTCGGTGACGTCGCGTACGCCCTTGAGCTCGGGGATGCGCTCAAGCAGGGTGCGCTCGATCCCTTCCTTCAAGGTCACGTCCGCCTGGCCGCAGCCCTGGCAACCGCCGCCGAACTGCAACACCGCAATGCCGTCCTCGACCACCTCGATCAGGCTGACCTGGCCGCCGTGGCTGGCCAGCCCCGGGTTGATTTCGGTTTGCAGGTAGTAGTTGATGCGCTCGTTGACCGGGCTGTCAGCGTTGACCATCGGGACTTTGGCGTTCGGCGCCTTGATGGTCAGTTGGCCGCCCATGCGGTCGGTGGCGTAGTCGACCACGGCATCGTCCAGGAACGCTTCGCTGAAGTGGTCGATGTAGGCGGTGAAGCTCTTGAGCCCCAGCGCCGTGTCTTCGGGTTTTTCTTCGCCCGGCTTGCAGTAGGCAATGCAGGTTTCGGCGTACTGGGTGCCAGGCTGGGTGATAAAGACGCGGATGCCGATCCCGGGGGTGTTCTGCTTGGAGAGCAGATCAGCCAGATAATCGTGGGCGGCGTCGGTGATGGTAATGGCGGTCATGGAAATTCCTCGCAGGCTTGGGCGCAGTTTACGCCAATCATCGCGCCGGACAAAGTCCTAGTATTTTTGTCGGAAAAGTACACTGGCCTCGACTGGTGCTCAAGGCAGGCCTGCCGTGGGAGCGAGCCTGCTCGCGAAAGCGGCGGATCAGACAACATTGATATCGAATGAACGACCGTCTTCGCCGGCAAGCCGGTCTCGCTCCCACAGGGATTTGCTCGTGTGTCAGAGGTTCTCGTAGCGATTCATGTCCAGCACGCCCTCTTCCACCGGGTCGGTTTCCTGGAGGTAGCGGCTCAGGTCGTGGAAGTACACCCAGAACAGCGGATGGCTGCGGCGAATGCCCCAGCGCTCGACGATTTTTTCGAAGCGCTGGGCATCCTTGGCGCTTTCCATCTGCGCGACGAACTGCGGCACCTCATCGGCCGGGATGTTGAACATGAAGTTGGGGTAGCTGCTCAGCACGCCGGGATACAGGGTCAAGGTGTCCAGCCCCGGCTGGTAGCGCAATGACTCGCCGAGCATGAACGCCACGTTGCTGTGGGCGCGATTGCGCAGCAGGCTGTAGACCGCGCGCTGGCCGCTCTTGGTTTCGATGCGCAGCATCGTGGCCTCGGGCAACTGGTCAATCACCCTGAGCCCCGCTGCCGGGCGTGACGCCAGGCGGCTCAGGGCCTGCTCGGCGCCCTGCAGGGCCGGGTCGATGTTGGGTCGTGAGCAGTAGGCACCGGCACAGCGGTTGATCGGGTCAGGCCGCGCGTTCAAGTCACCGTAGCGGGCCAGCAATTGCGTGGTGAAGTCGCGCTTGGGGTCCTTGGGATCGAGCTTGAGCGCGGTCGGCGTGTCGTCGTCGATGCTTTCGTAGTCGAGCCACATCTTGAACTTGCCGCTGCTCTGGTACCAATCGTCGAGATAGCCGTCACGGGAGTCAGCGGGCATCAGGCGCAGGAAGTTCTGCTCGGCACCATTGCGTATCAGGTCGAAGTACAACCGGGTCTGGGCCTGGTGCGAGACATTGCCGAACACGTCGAAGTTGACCGCCAACTGGTAATACGTGCGTTCGAGCAACGGGAAGTCGAACAGCCACATCGTTTGTGGCACGTCGCCGATCAAGCCCTTGGTCACCGAGGCGCTGTCGAAGTGGCGGAAGATGCTGAGCAAGGCGTTGTCGTTGCCGGCCCACAGGTTCGACCAACTGGGCGCTGGCGCCTGCGCATAGCTGTCGCGGCGCAGGGCTTCGTATTGGTTGCGCTTGTCGCGGTAGGCGTGCCACAGGCTCAAGACACTGCCGACATCGTCGTTCTGCCCGGGCATGGCCAGCAACGGCGTAGCCTGCGCCCGGTAGTTGGGGTCGACCACGTACAGGTCATGTTCCGGCGCCTGGAACAACGCCCAGAAGTTGTCGCGGATCACGTCGGTCGCGATCTGCCCACGGCACACCGGGCCGCGGATGAAGGT
The DNA here is from genome assembly GCF_900109995.1 of Pseudomonas sp. ok272. Classification (GTDB taxonomy): domain Bacteria; phylum Pseudomonadota; class Gammaproteobacteria; order Pseudomonadales; family Pseudomonadaceae; genus Aquipseudomonas. The sequence goes on from NZ_FOCB01000002.1 coordinate 285,653, forward strand.
GCGCACGAAGTACTCGGCGTTATCGAGCATGAACTGATAGCGCGCCTGCACCGGGATCGCCTGGAACGTCTCGAACGGGTTGGCCCGGCGCTCCGGGCCGTAGCCGGGCAAGGCGTCGACGGTCCAGTCGCCGCTGTAGAACAGGCTCTTGACCCGCGCCATCTTCGCCGGGCTCAGCGGATAGGTGATGTGGGTCTTGTGCACGATCACCCCCTGCACCGGCCACAGGCGATAGTAGATCTGGGTGCCCGGGTCGTCGTTGGGGCGCCGGCTGTTGATCAGGTCAATTGGCTGGCCGGTGGGGGTACGCGAGCGCACCCACTGGAAGAAATGCCCCGGCTCGCCGTCCTTGAAGTACAGGTGCGCAAGAAACCAGTGCTCGAACAACCAACGTGCCACCAGGCTTTGCCGGGCGCCCGGTGCATTGAGCAGGTTCTCCCATTGCACCACCTGCATTGCCTCTTGCGCACTCGGCGCCAGGCCTTGCTCGTCGATGGGCGCGCCGGAGGCCAGCCAGCGTTGCAGGGTCTGGTATTGCTGGGTGGTCAGGCCGGTCACTGCCAGTGGCATGCCTTCTTTCGGGTGCTGGCTGGCGTAGTCGTCGAACTCACTCGGCTGCGAGCACATATTGGCCCGGTTCAGGCCCAGGACGATCTCTTCCGGCAGCTTGGCGTTGGGTTGCAGCGGGGTCTGGTGACCCAATTCCAGCATGCGTGCCATCAACCCGGCCTGACTGGCCTGGGCGTCGAGCACTGAATAGAAGCCCTGGTGTTGCCAGGCCGCCGTGCCAAACGCGTCGTAGAACAAGCGGGTTGGCTGCGCGGCCTTGCTGCGCTCACCCAGGTACACCGGAATCTTGGTCGCGCCCCGCGCCGCGCCCTCGCCGCTGCCCAGGTTGAGCTGACAGGCGGCGTCGTAGCAGGCGTGGCAGGCCACGCATTTCTCGGTGAAGATCGGTTGGATATCGCGGGTATAGGAAATCGCCGGCACCGGGCCTTGGGCACGGGCAGCGCTGCCGATGAGCAGCACACAGAGGCAGATGAAAGCGCGATACGACATGTCCTTGGGTCCCGATCATAAAAAAACGCCGCGATTCTACCGCAGTGCCGTTGACTTAAAACCGTCTCGACGTTGAACCGACACCTGTGGCGAGCGAGCGTGCTCGCGGTGGGTCGCGCAGTGGCCGCAAAAATAGCGACTGCTGCGCAGTCCAGCGCGAGCACGCTCGCTCGCCACACCGTGAACACCTACCCTTAACATGAGCGATATTCATGTAAAAGCGCCTTATGCACTAAAAGCGCGCAGGTTTGCTATCATCTCGGCCCTCCGTTATGGCCTTTCCAGGTAGTCCTCATGTCCGATCGCAGTGCTCGCCTCCACGCCCTCAAGCAAGCTCTCAAAGAGCGCATCCTGATCCTCGATGGCGGCATGGGCACCATGATCCAGAGCTTCAAGCTCGAGGAGCAGGACTACCGTGGCAAACGCTTCGCCGACTGGCCAAGCGACGTCAAGGGCAACAACGACTTGCTGGTCCTCAGCCGCCCGGATGTGATCGGGGCGATCGAGAAGCAGTACCTGGATGCCGGCGCCGACATCCTGGAAACCAACACCTTCAATGCCACCCAGGTGTCCCAGGCCGACTACGGCATGCAGAGCCTGGCGTATGAGTTAAACGTAGAAGGCGCCCGCCTGGCGCGCAAGGTGTGCGACGCCAAGACCCTGGAAACCCCGGACCGCCCGCGTTTCGTCGCCGGCGTCCTGGGCCCGACCAGCCGCACCTGCTCGCTGTCGCCAGACGTCAACAACCCCGGCTATCGCAACGTCACCTTCGATGAACTGGTGGAGAACTACACCGAGGCCACCAAAGGCCTGATCGAAGGCGGCGCCGACCTGATCCTGATCGAGACCATCTTCGACACCCTCAACGCCAAGGCCGCGATCTTCGCCGTACAGGGCGTCTTCGAAGAGTTGGGTGTCGAGCTGCCAATCATGATCTCCGGGACCATCACCGATGCCTCCGGCCGTACCCTGTCGGGCCAGACCACCGAAGCCTTCTGGAACTCCATCGCCCACGCCAACCCGATCTCGGTGGGCCTGAACTGCGCCCTGGGCGCCCGCGAACTGCGTCCCTACCTTGAAGAGCTGTCGAACAAGGCCAGCACCTACGTCTCGGCGCACCCCAACGCCGGCCTGCCCAACGAGTTCGGCGAATACGACGAGTTGCCGGCAGAGACCGCCAAGGTCATCGAAGAGTTCGCCCAGAGCGGTTTCCTCAATATCGTCGGCGGTTGCTGCGGCACCACGCCGGGGCATATCGAGGCCATCGCCAAGGCCGTTGCCGGCTACGCGCCGCGGCAGATCCCGGACATTCCCAAGGCCTGCCGCCTGTCCGGCCTGGAGCCGTTCACCATTGATCGCAACTCGTTGTTCGTCAACGTCGGCGAGCGCACCAACATCACCGGCTCGGCCAAGTTCGCCCGCCTGATCCGCGAGGACAACTACACCGAGGCCCTGGAAGTCGCCCTGCAGCAGGTCGAAGCCGGCGCCCAGGTGATCGACATCAACATGGACGAGGGCATGCTCGATTCGAAGAAGGCGATGGTCACCTTCCTCAATCTGATTGCCGGCGAGCCGGACATCTCGCGCGTACCGATCATGATCGACTCCTCCAAGTGGGAAGTGATCGAAGCCGGCCTCAAGTGCATCCAGGGCAAGGGCATCGTCAACTCCATCAGCATGAAGGAAGGCGTCGAGCAGTTCATTCATCACGCCAAGCTGTGCAAGCGCTACGGCGCCGCCGTGGTCGTCATGGCCTTCGACGAAACCGGCCAGGCCGACACCGAAGCGCGCAAGAAAGAGATCTGCAAGCGCTCCTACGACATCCTGGTCAACGAAGTGGGCTTCCCGCCGGAAGACATCATCTTCGACCCGAACATCTTCGCCGTCGCCACGGGCATCGAGGAGCACAACAACTACGCGGTCGACTTCATCAACGCCTGCGCCTACATCCGCGACGAACTGCCCTACGCCCTGACCTCGGGCGGGGTGTCCAACGTGTCGTTCTCGTTCCGTGGCAACAACCCGGTGCGCGAGGCGATCCACTCGGTGTTCCTGCTGTATGCGATCCGCAACGGCTTGACCATGGGCATCGTCAACGCCGGCCAGTTGGAGATCTACGACCAGATCCCGAGCGAGCTGCGCGACGCCGTGGAAGACGTGGTGCTCAACCGCACCCCGCACGGCACCGACGCCCTGCTCGCCATCGCCGACAAGTACAAGGGCGACGGCAGTGTCAAGGAAGCCGAGACCGAGGAATGGCGCAGCTGGGACGTCAACAAGCGCCTGGAACACGCGCTGGTCAAGGGCATCACCACCCATATCGTCGAAGACACCGAAGAGTCGCGCCAGTCGTTCAAGCGTCCGATCGAAGTGATCGAGGGCCCGCTGATGTCGGGCATGAACATCGTCGGCGACCTGTTCGGCGCCGGCAAAATGTTCCTGCCGCAAGTGGTCAAGTCCGCCCGGGTGATGAAGCAAGCGGTGGCGCACTTGATCCCGTTCATCGAACTGGAGAAAGGCGACAAGCCCGAAGCCAAGGGCAAGATCCTGATGGCCACGGTCAAGGGCGACGTGCACGACATCGGCAAGAACATCGTCGGCGTGGTGCTGGGCTGTAACGGCTACGACATCGTCGACCTCGGCGTGATGGTGCCGGCCGAGAAGATCCTGCAAGTGGCCAAGGAGCAGAAGTGCGACATCATCGGCCTGTCCGGGCTGATCACTCCGTCGCTGGATGAGATGGTCCATGTCGCCCGCGAGATGCAGCGCCAGGACTTCCACCTGCCGCTGATGATCGGTGGCGCGACCACGTCCAAGGCCCACACGGCGGTGAAGATTGAACCCAAGTACAGCAACGACGCCGTGATCTACGTCACCGACGCTTCGCGCGCCGTGGGCGTGGCCACGCAGTTGCTGTCCAAGGAGTTGAAGCCGGCGTTTGTCGAGAAGACCCGCCTGGAATACATCGAGGTGCGCGAGCGTACCGCCAACCGCAGCGCCCGCACCGAACGCCTGAGCTACCCGGCCGCGATCGCCAAGAAGCCGCAGTTCGACTGGAGCAGCTACACCCCGGTCAAGCCGACGTTCACGGGCACCAGGGTGCTGGACAACATCGATTTGAAGGTGCTGGCCGAGTACATCGACTGGACGCCGTTCTTTATCTCCTGGGACCTGGCCGGCAAGTTCCCGCGCATCCTCACCGACGAAGTGGTCGGTGAAGCGGCCACGGCGCTCTACGCCGATGCCCAGGAAATGCTCGCCAAGCTGATCGACGAGAAGCTGATCAGCGCCCGCGCGGTGTTCGGCTTCTGGCCGGCCAACCAGGTGCACGACGACGACCTGCAGGTCTATGGCGATGACGGCCAGCCATTGGCGCGCCTGCATCACTTGCGCCAGCAGATCATCAAGACCGACGGCAAGCCGAACTTCTCCCTGGCCGACTTTGTCGCGCCGAAAGACAGCGGCGTGACTGACTACGTCGGCGGCTTCATCACCACCGCCGGGATCGGCGCCGAAGAAGTGGCCAAGGCCTACCAGGACGCTGGCGACGACTACAACTCGATCATGGTCAAGGCCCTGGCCGACCGCCTGGCCGAAGCCTGCGCCGAGTGGCTGCACCAGCAAGTGCGTAAAGAACACTGGGGCTATGCCAAGGACGAGGTGCTGGACAACGAAGCGCTGATCAAAGAGCAGTACAGCGGCATCCGCCCTGCCCCCGGCTACCCGGCCTGCCCGGATCACACCGAGAAATCGACGCTGTTCAAGCTGCTGGACCCCGAGGCCAGCGAAATGCAGGCCGGGCGTAGCGGCGTGTTCCTGACCGAGCACTACGCGATGTTCCCCGCCGCAGCTGTCAGCGGCTGGTACTTCGCTCACCCACAAGCGCAGTACTTTGCCGTGGGCAAGATCGACAAGGACCAGGTCCAGAGCTACACCGCGCGCAAGGGCCAGGAACTGTCCGTGACCGAACGCTGGCTGGCGCCGAACCTGGGGTATGACAACTGATCGCAACGATCAACTGTGGGAGCGAACCTGCTCGCGAACGCGCGAGCAGGCCCACCACCCTGGTCCACGGCGAACACACATCCCGTGTCAGGCCCGGATTCCTTGTAGGAGCGAGGCTCGCCCTAATGCCAGTCAGTTAAGCGAAAACCACGTGGGAGCGAGCCTGCTCGCGATAGCAGTAGGTCAGTCAACGGAGATGTTGGCTGTGTTGCCGTCTTCGCGAGCAGGCTCGCTCCCACAGGTTTGGCGCCTTA
>NZ_FOCB01000002.1:290980-578748 GCF_900109995.1 Pseudomonas sp. ok272
TAGCAGTAGGTCAGTCAACGGAGATGTTGGCTGTGTTGCCGTCTTCGCGAGCAGGCTCGCTCCCACAGGTTTGGCGCCTTAACTGACTGGCATTAAGGCTCGCCCGCGAAAGCGGTAAGCCTGGCGACATTGATGCTGGATGGACCGACCGGTTCGCGGGCAAGCCTCGCGCCTACGGGCTCACCCCTGTTGTTGCCCGGCGTCGTCCTTAGGCCTGCCCCTCCAGCTCGGCAATCTCGCGCGTGGACAGCTCGGTGGCCAACACCAGGCGCTCGGCCTTGCGTTCGCTGTCCATCTGCTCCCATGCCGCAAAGTGCGCCTCGTCAAAGTCAGGGTATTGCTCTTCCAGGGCTTCGCCCCTGACCTCGTAACGCTGCTGCAACTGTAAGAACTCAGCGGCATAACGCTCCTCCAGGTACGGCATCCAGTAAGGTCGGGCAAGCAACTGTTCGACAAACTCCGGCTGCCCCTCTTCGGCGATGACGGCGGCATACGCAGCATCCAGGTCCTGGGCCGACACCCTGGCCAGATTGGCGTAAATCATCGTCTTGGGCTGAGGCGGCAGCGCAAGGCGCTGTTCCAGGCCAATGCGGTACGCCAGGCGTATTTCCGCCGGATCCAGGCTCGGGTTGCGCCGGCTGGCCGCCCGGGCGACCCCCTCGACCTTGTCCAGGCGGAACAGCCCCCTGGAGAGTTTCAACAGCTCGCGCCCCTGATGCTCAGGTGCGATGTTCTTCAAGGCATTGAACTCATACACCTTCAGTTCCACGTCATTGAACAGCAGGATGCGCCCATCGCCGCACGTCTCGCGCACCCGCAAATCCCTGGCCAGGCTGAACAGCTCATCACGCAGCGCTTCGTCGTCGTAAACGGCATGCAACACTTCCCAGACTCGCCGCCTGAGGTTGGCGGGATCCACCTTGAAGTCTTTGGTATGCCTGAGTTGGGACAGGATTTTAAACAAGTCCTTGCTGTCCTCATGCGCCGCCAGCGAGTCCCAGACTTCATGGTCCTGCGCGTCATCGGCAACCCCGGCAAGCCAGCGGTCTTTGTTGCGCGCCGGCGTCTCATCACCCGGGTGGGCTTGGCCATCGGAGTCGTCGTCCAGGTCACTGCCCGAATCCAGTTCCGATATCGCGTAGCCCTCCATCAAACGATCAATGTCGCCAAGGGTAAAGCCCAGGCCTCGGCCGGTGTCCTCCAGGTAATCACGCAAGCGCTGCAAGTCCACTTCATCGAGCAGGTTGTCGGACAGATCGGTATCACCCATCAAGCGGCCGTGGGCCGGCAGCAAGGCATCGGCGGGAATCGTACTGATCTGGTTATTGCTTAAGTTCAGGGTCGTCAATCCGGGCTGCTCCAGCACACCCTCCGGCCAGTCGCTGAGGATGTTGCCACTCAGGTCGAGGACGCGCAGTTGATCAAGGCCGCGCACATCAAATTCCCCCAGGGTGTTGTCACTCAGGTCAAGTCGCTCCAGGCGAGTGAACCCGTTGAGTTGCCGGCGCAACTGGGCGCTGTCCCTGAAGTCGTTGTGGTTGGCTTCCAGGCGTGTGAGTTGTGGGCACTCGGAAAGCGACTCAGGCAGCGCGCTCAGGCCGTTGCCGTTGATCGTCAGGTGCTCCAGATGGGTAAACGAACGGAAGAACTCATTGGAGCCTTCTGCGCTCAGGCGCACCCCGCTGACGTCCAACCGGGTAACGTGATCGAACACCCTCGGGAGCTCAGGCAACTCACCGACCGTGAGTTCACTGATATCCAGCATCGTGCGCCGGGTGCGCGCCGCCGGGCGCAGGGATTCGCGCCAACAGGCCAGGATTCGATCTGCCGCACGCCGGCGACTGACTGCGCTGATCCAGTCATCGCCCTCGCGGTAGCTGCGCACATCGATCCAGTCGTTCAAACCGCGGGTCAGCGCCTCGTGCTGCTGTTGCCACTGATTGAGGCGCGTCTCGATGTCCAGCGCCCCCAACCCTTCGGCGCTCAAATCGTCAATGCGTCGGACCGCCTCTTCGACACTCAAATCCGGATCCAGGCGCTGCAATTGCGCCGCCGGGGTCAGGCGTGCGTTGCTGCCTGTCGGCGTCAGCGGCAGCAGCAGGTTCGGATCGTCGGTCACCTGCGGTGGAAAGAACTCAGGGTCGCCTCCCGTTCGCCCCACCAACAGGCGCTCACGCGCGATCCCAACCGGCGTAGGCTGCGTCGTACGGGCGGCGAAACGCTGGACCCTGGTCATCGTCGGTGCATCCAGCCGGCAACCTTGCAGGTGCAGGCCCATCAACAGCTGCTCGGGCCCCGAGAAGACCCCTTCGGGAACGTGGGTCAGCGCGCTGTGGCTCAAGTCCAGGCGGCGCAAATCGGGCAGTTCCGATGCCCCTGTCGGCCAGGCGCGAATACCGCTGTGGCTCAGGTCCAGCACTTGCAACGCTTCCATCGCCTGTACGTTCAGCGTTCCGAGCCGATTGTAGGAGAGGTTCAAGACGCGCAGTGAGCGCATGCGGTTCAAGCGTTGTTGCAACGATGGGGTCACGCTCAGTTCGTTGCCGCAAAGGTGCAGCTGTTCAAGCTGGCCCAATGCATCGAACGCCGGTGGCAGCTCACCCAGGCGGTTGCCATTGAGGGTCAGTTGCCGCAGGTTGGGGAATTTGCCGAGGAACCCATCGAGGCTGTCTGCCGATAACCGTGCGCCCCCCAAGTTCAACACCCGGACATGGCCAAACGTGGTGTCGGGCAACGCCGGCAGGTCGCCGAGAGGACCATCGGCAAGGTCGAGCACGTCATCGATCGCGAACGTACGCCACGAGGGGCCGGCCACGAGTTCCTGGGGGGCATACTGCGCACGCAGGCCGTCTGCCCGGCACTGGCGGATTTTATCCGCCGCACGCTGACGCACATAGGCATCGACTTGTCGACGGTCCACGCGCACGACCCTGGCCTGCCATTCGTCCAACTGCTGGTCGAACAGCACCTGTTCGCGGTGGAGGTCGAGGACGTGATCCAACAACGCGCGCCCACTCAAGCCCGTGGCCTTGAAACGCTCCAGCGCGGCATTGGCAAATGCCGGGTCCGCTGGCGCCAGCGCGTGCAAGCGAGCACGGCAATACGCCTCCAGCATCCGCTCCTCGCCGAGTTGATGCGGCACATGACTGCCCAGGTACTCATAGACCTGGACCAGCGTCGACGGCTCCAGCCGTGTCCAGTCCAGGTCCAGGCCCCGCCAGAGGGTTTGGTACCCGCTAAACAACGGCGCTGGCACGGTGTTGATCGAGGTGCCGCGCAGATCCAGGGTGGTGAGTTGCGGCAAGTCCAACACACCGTCCGGCCAGCTCGACATCGAACCGCGCACCGTCAATGAGCGCAACTGGAGCAGCGGACGAACATCCAGTGATGCGCGCCAGTCTTGCAGGGACAAGAGCTCAAGCTGCGGCATCGTCTGCAGGGCTTGGGCCAATGCCTGGGTGTCGACCACGTCTGCGGTATCCAGGGACAGCTCAGTGATCGTGCTCAGCTCGCCCAGCTGCTGACTGAGCGCCGGCAGATGCGCCTCCTGCACCCGAATGCTCAAGCGTTTGACGTTGGGGAATCGACCCAGCAAATCGTCGCCCGCCGGCCCCAGCAACTGCTCGCTATTCAGCACCAAGGCGCGCACATGGGAAAAATCGGCATCCCAGGACGGCAAGCGGCCGACATCGCGCACGTCCAACTCGACGACGGACTCCAGCTCACGATTGAAGCCGTCGCGCCAGCCCGCGACGATCCGCTCGGCGATCATCCGCCGGCTGGGTACCCCATAGGCCAACGGTGCAGGGTCTGCGTCAGCCCACGGCGACAGCACCGCCGCCAACCCATCGAGTTCACGTTGGCGATTGTTGAGCAGGTGCGCGACTTGCTGATCGGTTTTTCCGCTGCGCAGGTGTTGTTGGATCCATTCACCGGCCTGCTCGTCCGAGAGGTTGGGGTAGGTTATCCGTGCCCGGTTGATCAGCAAGGCATCGGCAAAGCCCTTGCCACGCCCACTGGCCAGGTAACCCAGGCGCCCCGAGGCCAGGCGCAGCCCTGGGCCACGCCCGGTGTTGATCGGGCGCAGTTTGAGCAGCTGCGCCATCTCATCGCGATGGCCGGCGGCGTAACGCCCCAACTGACGTCGCAGCCCGTGCACGGGATGCTCCGACGGGGCCGGGGCCATGCTTTCAGGCAACACCGCGGCCAGCGATTCATACAGGTTGCGCCCCAGCCGGGGTTTGGCGTTGAACACCCGGCCGTCGGGGTCAAACGCTTGGTAGCCAGCGCCCTCCTTGACCAGGACTCTGCGCACCGACGCCTGTTCGCTGCCGACGCTGTCAAGCAGCGCGCCATGGATTGAATCGGCACGCACTTCCAGGCGCAAGTTCGCCGGCCAGCCGGGCTGGTGCTCCAGGCAATGCAGCGCCAAGCGGTCGCTGGCCGCCGAGGCCATGTTCTCCAAGTGCAGGCCCGCAAGTGCTCGATTCAACGCACCTTGCTGGACATAGACACGGGCTTGCTGGGCGATGCGCAAGGCAATACGCCCGTGGCTGCGCAGTTGTGCCAATTCCTGCGCACTGGCCTGGGCCAGCAGGTCGCGTGCCGCATAGCGGCTCAGGCTCGGGAAGTGCCGTTGCAGGCGTAGGACATCAGGCTCCAACGGCTCATGGCTGCCCGCGTAAAGTCCGTCGAACAGCACTTTTTTGCGGCTCCGTGCGTGGTTGGCCAGGCGGTCACGGAACACCTGCCCGCGCTTGCTGACGTCGTGCGCACCTTCGACACCGAGCAACTCGACGATTTGTTCCTCATCGAGCTCCGACAACACCGTAGCGGCCAATTTGCCACTCATGGCCTCGGTCCGGGTGACCTTGATGGTGCGCCTGGCGCCGCCCAGTGGCGGGGTGCCATGGACTTGGGACCGGCCCCACGGTTCCGCCCCCTCGAACACTTCAAGGACCTCCTCGCGGGGCCAGCCCGGCATCTCAACGATCAACGGCAATGCATACTCACACAGGCCTTCCACACAGGTGCCGTTGCGCAGGTGCTCAATCATCCCATCGACCTGTTGATCGACCCGGAACTGACGCAAGGTCTCGGCCAGCAGCGGCGGTGGTGATTGGCGATCGATGTGCATCTTGCGCAGCGCATCATCATCGACACCACTGGCCTCGGCGATTTCCAGCAGCGTGTCATCGCTAAAGCCCTCGACCTGATGGCCGATGCGGCGCATCAGGGTCAAGCGATCCCAGGCCAACGGCTGTTCGTGGGCGTGGCGCCAGGCGCCGGCGTGGTTATGGTCCAGCACGGGCTGGTAGGCTTCGGGGTCGGTCGGGTGGTTGATTCGCCACTGTTTTAGCTCAGGGTCGAAGGTCTTCTCATACAGATCCTCGCCCAGTCGCACATAGGTGCGCCCGCCGCTCTGGTACTGGCCCAGGGCATTGGGGCGCAGCGTCGGATCCAGCGTCACGGCGCTGCGATACGGCGCCAGGTCGGGCTTCCATAAACGCGCCTGACCATTGGGCAGCTTGACCGGCACCATGCCATCGACCCAGCGTGAGACCTGGATTTTCGGCACCGTGTGCGCGGCGGCCCCGACGCCGATCAATGCCGCTGCAGCGGCCACGTTCAGCGCCACCGACTCGAAATGCGCCCACGCCTCCTCCCGGTCGCCCACGCTCCAGGCTTCGATGCCGTGATACACCTCCAGGGACAACTGCACCGCCGTCACGGCCAGCATCACATGGCCCAACACCGGCACAAAGAAGGCGGCCACATTGAGCACGTCCAGGCCAATCTCGGCGTAGTGCTTGAGCCGCGCCCACATCGCCTCGTTGTCGACAATCGCCGTCGGCACCGCCAGCAGTCGCGCATTGTCGCGCATACGCACCTGATGACGCTCGTGCAAGGCCTCGAACAGGTCGCCGGTGAGCAAGGTTTCCTTGAGCGACAGGTCCGGTTCAGGGTTATCGATCACCTCATAGAAACCCTTGGGGTCCCAGCGCTTGCCGTAGCGCTGGGCCTTGAGACGGCGGAAAAATGCCTGCTGCTCATCGTGCTTCACAAACGCCGCGAAGCCCTGCTGCATCCTCGTGGCGTACAGCCCGACCGCCAATGCCTTCTCAAAATCTCCAAGGGAAGCGTATTCCACCAGCTCATGACGGCCGGCGCCGGGAATGTAGACAATGATCTTTTGCTCGTCGGCGCTCAGCGGTCGATCCAGCAGCTCGCTAGGCCTGACCGGCAACAAGAATTCGGTCACGTTAAACTTCCAGGACTTGAGTGGCAGGCGGAACAAGCGTGCCCTACAGCCGATGATGAACACCTCGCCCAGGGCGGAGCCAAACATCTCCAGCTCGCTGTACCACACCCCATGGCCGTTGTAGCGCGCGGTTTCCCCACGCAACAGCGCCTGCACGACCTCGAACGCCTCGGCGCTGAGGTGTGACTTGAGTCGCGCGCGGTGTGCGTGCACCGCCAACAGGTCCTTGCGCGCGTCGATCATCTGGCGCCGCACCTGGGCCTGGTTGGCACCGTCAAACACGTGGTCCAAATGCTCCTGGTACTGCTGGCCCAGATCGAGATCGCGGCACAGGTCGGCAAACTCAGCGGGCTTGATCCCCAGGGTCTCGCTGTAGCGATACTTATACGGCTGCCAGGTCCGGTTGATGATCCAGCTGTACTGTTCCGGGCCGTCCTTTTCGGACACCAACGCGCCTGCCGGGGCAATCGCACTGGTGGCCTGCAAAGTCTCCTGGTCAAAATCGGTGCCGCTTTCAAAGTTCAACAACGCCGCTTGCAGCAAGGGTTGTACAACCTTTCGCTCCTGGCCGCGCAGGTGGTACAGGTGGTTGTTGTTGACGTCAACTTCACTGCCAAAGCGCTTGCGCAAGGCGTGCTTGAGCAGCGGTTCGGCGAACTCGTTCAGGCCTTTTAAGCCCTTGAGGCTGCTCGCCAGCGCATGACTGGAGGCCACGCTGTTGGCCACGCAATCGAGCAAGGCCTGACGCTGCGCCTCATTGGCCTGAGTGAACCAGGGGGCCTGCAAGTCGTTGCTGTCCAGCCCCGCCAGCACGCCTTTGCGCAGTGTCTTCAGGTCATCGGGAGTGACCCGCTGAATCCAGCCCGGAACCCGTCGCTTGATAAAGCTCGTGTGCAAGCCTTTGCCCAGCGCAACGGGGGGCGATGTGAGTGGTGCAGTCATGGTGCGGCTCCAATAAAAAAGAGCCGCGAATACATCACGGGGAACCGGGCCTTCGGTGGTAACTATCTATCGCGTTGGTTACCCGATACCACAGGCGCTCGCCGAGCCCTGACGCGCCCACGGAATGCGGGGCCACCCCACATCAAAGAAATAAATCGCAACGCATTCATGAGCAAACTCTCTAAAAAAGCCCTCCCACTGGAGACGTTTTAGGGCTTTGCTATGAGGTCACGCCAACGGCCCACCTTGGGCGCCGTCGGGCTTACCTGTGAACTGCCGAGAACACTCCATGAAAATCAATCCCTACCTGATCTTCAACGGCGACTGCCAAGCCGCCTTCAGCCATTACGCCCAGGCCCTGTCGGGGCAAATCGAAATGAGCATGACCTTCGGCGAAAGCCCGGCCGCCGAGCACGTGCCCGAGCACTGCCGTGGCTTGATCATGCATACCCGCCTGGTGGTAGGCGATCAGGCGATCATGGGCTCGGACACCACGCCCGACCGCCCGGTGAACGCCATGAGTGCGTGCTCGATCTCATTGAATGTCGACACCGTGGCCGAGGCCGAGCGCGTATTCACTGCCCTGGCGGACGGTGGCAGTATCCAGATGCCGCTGGAAGCGACCTTCTGGGCCGCCCGCTTCGGCATGCTGACCGACCGCTACGGGGTGGCCTGGATGGTCAACTGCGAAGCCGAACAGTAACAAGCACCCTCGTTACTTAATATGGCTTGCTCGCGCGGCGGTCCCCTAAAAAAGGACTGCTACGCAGTCCAGCGCGAGCCCCGCAATCACACCAGAAACCCCACGTTCAATGCCGACACCACGCCACTGGCAAGGCTATTGGCCACTAGCCTGGGGTTTTTAGGTAGACTTCGCCGACTTTCCGTGCCGGAGCCCCAAGGATGAACGTGTTTCAAACGCTGTGTGTCGCCCTGCTGGTCATCTCGGGTGCCGCCCACGCTGCCATTCCCGCCATCGAACAGGCCCCCGGCGATGTCCAGGGCTATATCCGTTGCATCCAGCACACCTACGCCGCCAACCAGTGGCAGGCCGGGACCGTGGCCCAATGCCGAGCGAGCAATCCTGCCGTGCGTTCACTGCGCGAGGGCGACTACAACGGGGTGACGTTCACCCAGGCGCAGAACGAACTGTACGAACAGGCGCGCGCGCAGTGGATCGACTTCGACAAATCCCTGCGGGAGCAACTGCTGTCCAAGCGGCTCGCGGAGCAATTCAAGGCGGCCAATGTCTTGACCTCCTACTCGTTCGAACGGGTGGCTCGCGACCTCGACACGCGTTTTGCCGAGATGAACGAGGCGCCCTTCAGTTGGTATCCCGCCACTAAAGCCCCGTACACCACGGCCAGCGGCTTGTCCCTGACGCAACTGCACAACGCCGAGCTGGGGCAATTCAGCCAGTGCCTGGAAGCCGCCACCACCACCCTGAAGGTGCTGACACGCGCGATGTTCGAGGGCGAGGTGACCGGCTGCACCGGTGACATCACCCAGCACAATGTCGACGGCTCCAACGGCCTATACAAGCCCCAGGCGTTCCGTTCGGTCGCCGATCAAGTCTGGGCACAAATCGCCTCGCAGCAAGCCCAGGCCGAGGAAGCCAAACGCGTGCGCCTGGCCAAGGAAGAAGCCGAGTCGTGGCCCAACAGGATCAAGGTGGTGCTGAAGCAGGTGTTCACCGGAGTATTGGTGATTGGCGCCCTGTTCATTGCGTGGATGGTGTGGCGCAACCTGCCGGCCGCTGCGCCGACGCGAGGTACTGGCCGACGTCGGCAACGGCATGAGGACGATGACGATGACGATGAATACGTTACCCCGCCCACCCGCCAGCGCCACGAAAGCCGCCCGGTGGAGAGGAAGCCGGACCTGAACACCTTTACCCTCCACCACCGCAGGGTCAGCAAGGCAACCACCCCGCACTGGTGCGCCAGTTGCATACACTGGCGTGGCGAACGGGTCCAGCACCCGGTGATGAAACGGGACACCTACGTCAAGGTGGGCACGATCGGCAACTGCGCTCACAAGCATCCAGGCTCACCGTACGGCATGAAGCACTATGACGCCGGCTTCCACTGCAAGGACTTTGAAGACGGCGGTTACTGAGGCCCCACTCAACCCAAGCATAAAACACCCCCTTGTGGGAGCGAACCTGCTCGCGAAGCGGCCAGTGCATCTACCGCCTTCGCGAGCAGGCTCTCGCCCACAGGCTATCTGTGCTGTGTCGCAGGCTGGACGGTCAGCTCAACAGCCCTGCGTCCACCTCATAAATCCCGCGCGCCGCTCGAACGGGCACCGGCGGCGTAACAGGCCGCACGTCACTCAGCTCCCAGGCCAGCCAGCCTTGCTCAAAGGAGTTGGCACAGGCTGCCTGCATGTCCGCCAGGACAAACGGGCGCACGGCCGTGACCCGAACGATGGCCACCGCCAGGCCGTCCTCATCCTCATCGCCCTCGGCATGCAGAAAGCGCCCGTTCTCGACGATCAACAGATCCTCGGTGGGCGCCAGTCCAGGCTGCCAGCGCCGAACTTCAAGGGTCTTGTCGCCACAGGCGATGCGGCTGCCGCTGGGGCGCACGATGGATAAGGCCTTGATGGTGTTCTCCTTGAAGGGGGTCGTAGTCATACTCATCGAAACAAAGGCTAGCCGGGCACTATAAACATCTCCCAGGCGCTGGGCCGGGGATTTTTTTACCCGTTCAACCGCCGTGTACACTGCCCACCCTTATTCAAGGGACACGTTGCCATGCACAGGATTGCACGCTGTTTTGTCGTGTTACTGACGCTCAGTGGTTGTACCGACTACAAGTGGGGCCACAACTGGCGCACTGAGGCGCCGGGAGGCTGGACGGACGAAACCAAGGTCGAGAGCATCCGGAGCGTATTCCTCACAGCCACGTGCCAGGGCACCCCGCTCACCGTGGGCGTAGAGCGCATGGACGCAACCACGCTCGTCGCGTTGTTCTTCATCCCCCTGTTCCCAAGCTCCCTCGACCAACCCTACCCCTTGCTCATCCAGGTCAAGCACAAGGATCTCAAGCACTGCCCAACCCCCGCCCAGAACCCCTTGCTGCTGAAAATGGACGGCCGGCTCATCACCGACTTCGAGACCACGCGCAACCAGGAGGATGGGGTGTGCATCATGCGCCCGGCGGCACGACAATTGGACGGCAACACCCTGTCGATGGAGATCAACCCGAACGTGTTGCCCTGCGCCGTGGCCCCGGCGACCCTGAAAAAGAGTCGCTACGCCTGCATGCGCGCTATGCAGTTTGGCGGCTCTGCCCGGTGTGAGGACTAGCTGCGCTTCGCCGGCCACAGCCCTCGACCGGCCAGGATCGCGGCGGCCAGGCCCAGGGTCGGCAGCCACACCCAATAGAGCTCCGATTGCATCACCGCCCATCCGCGCTGACTCAAAAAGCGTGTCAAGCCGATGGGTGAAACCTCAATCGGCGTGAACGGCATGAACCACCGCAGGTCACTGAAAGGCCAGAACAGGGCCACGCCCAGGCCGCCATCGGTACAGGCATCGAGCAGTGGATGGGACAGCGCCGCCAGGAACAGAAAGCCGATGCACCGCCCGGGGCTGGTCTGCAGGGATTTATGAAACAGGCTCACCAGGCAACTGATGGCCAGGGCAAACAGGATCGAATGAGAAGCACCGCGATGGCCCCAGGTGTCGGTATAGGCGATGCCGAGTTTGAACGACACCACATCCAGGTCCGGTAGTGCAGCCAGGACCGCACCCGCGATCAGTAACCTTGCGCTGATGCAGCGCCGTCCCAGTGCAGCCCCGACAATCAGGGGCACGACCGCATGGGTGATGATGGTAGGCATGGAGCGTGGTTCCTCAAGGTGGTCATGGGGATAAAAGCTGAAGGGGGTCGGCGGTCAAGCATCCGGTGCCTTGTTCGCGCCCATCGCACTGAGGAACCGCTGTTGCAGCCTCAGCATTTCACGGGGCCCGATACGCTGGTACGCAAGGCCAAAACGGGGCGCCACCTCGCTGATGATCTGGCTCAGGGCCGGATAATGGCGGTGGCTCCAGTGGGGGAACAGATGGTGCGTCAAGTGCAGGTTCGCCCCGCCCACCCAGTACCCCAGCCAGCGCGGCGTGGTCTGCCAGTCAATGGTGGTCGCAAACACGTGGTGATAGCGGCCGTGGGGCAACTCGCCACTGTACGGCGCCCGGTAGAACTTCGCCTTGGCCCAGTGGGTGCCGATGATCAGCATCACGAACAGCAACGACGAGAGCATCTGGCTGACCAGGTAAACCAGCACGATGTCGAGGGCGCTGAGGGTCGGGGGTAGCACCCAGAGCGGAATCAGCAAGGCCAGGGTCAGGTGCAGGCCCTTGCCCAGCACAAACAATCCCCAGCCGCGCACGCCGTGCTGCGCCATGCGCCGGGTCACCGGGGTTTGCCCTGCCCGGTCCAACCAGTCGAACAGCCAGATGTAATACGGGAAGGTCATGGCCGCCACCAATGGCCAGTAAAAGCGCTGTACGCGCATAAAGGGCTTCCAGCGCTGGAAAGGCGTCTGGCGTAGCACCCCGTTTGGCTCGATGTCGAGGTCGTAGCCCTCGACGTTATTGTGCCCGTGGTGAAAGATCACGTGCCGCACCCGCCAACAGTCAGGGTCAAGACCCAGCGGGATGCTGACCATGACGTTGAGCCAGCGATTGGCCCAGCGCCGTTTGAAAAAGGCATTGTGGGACGCGTCATGGACCACGTTGACCGTGATCAGCATGGCCGTGAAAATGAAGCCCAGGTAATAACCAAAGTACCCCCACCCCGTGGATTGCTGCAGGCTCATGCCGTAGAACCCGGCACCTGCCAGCACCAGCAGGCCTAACTTGACGATCATCCCGGCATCGGCAAAACGGTGATCGCGATGCGCCGCCAGGTAATCGTTGGCCGCCTGCATCAGCGCCTTGTGCACATCCGCGTCATCACGCTGGAACGCCAACGGCTTCATGGTTGAACCAGGGGCGCTTGCCCCATCTGGCGCAGGAACTGTTGCTGTTGCCTGAGCAGTTCACGATAGCCAATGCAGCGATAGTCCATGCCGTGTTGCGCCGCCAGGCGCTCAATGATGGCTGCCAGCGCCGGGTAGTGACGATGGCTCCAACCGGGGAACAGGTGATGGGTTAAATGATAATTCAGCCCACCCGTGAAATGACGCAGCCAGCGTGGCGTGGTCAACCAGTCGCACGCGGTGGAGAAGTTGTGCCGATACCAGCCATGGGGCATCACCGCGGTCTCCGGCACAGGGTAAAACTGCGCCTGTGCCCAATGCGTGCCGAGCAGCAAATACACCACCAGCAACGAGGCACACATCTGGCTCACGGCATACGCCAGCAGCACCGTCGACACGTCGATGCCATTGAGCGGAGCCACGATCAACGGCACGCCCAGGACCAGGAGCACATGGCCGACCTTGCTGGCCAGGAACACGGCCCAGCCCCGGCGCCCCGGCAGCACGTGCTTTGCGGCCAGCGGCGTTTTCCCCAGGCGATCCGACCAGTCGAAGATCCAGGCGACATAGGGCAGTGACAACGCCGCGATCAACGGCCAATATCGGTGTTGATAGCGCATGTGCGCCCGCCAACGCTGGAACGGTGTCTGCCGGAAGATCCCGTTCTCTTCGGTGTCCAGGTCGTAGTGTTCGACGTTGGCGTAGACGTGGTGAAAGTCGACGTGGCGCACCCGCCAGAAATCCGGGTCCACCCCCAACGGCAGCGTGACCAGGCGCCCTACCAGGCGGTTGGCCCACGGTGCACGGAAGAACACGTTGTGGGAGGCGTCATGATTGACCACCACGTTGAGCAACATGCCCATCATCACAAACAGGAAGTAGCACCCGAAAAATGCCCACGCGTCGTGCTGCATCAGGCTCAAGGCGTAGAACCCCACGCACAGCACCAGCAGCGCCAAGGCCCTGGCGAGCAGCCAACCATCGGCATAACGGTGGTCATCCGCCAGATAGGCGCGAGCCGCGCGCTTGAGTGCTTGATGGAAAGCCTGTTCACCGTCGGCGGGAAAGGCCAGGGGCCTGAGTGACTCAACCATGGGGTTGCTCCAGCACAGACGCAGCGTCGGATCGCCGCCTGGCGCACGACCACAACACCGTCATGCCGTGCAGGCCCAGGGCGAGCAACACCACCTGCCAGTACCCCTGCGACCACCCCAGCAGCCCGAGAAACAGCAGTGGCAAGCCCAGCGTAATCAGCAGCCAAGCGATCACACTCAGGGTACGTCCCTGCACCATGCCCGCCAGCGCCACCGGCCCCAGCGCCAACAGGCTGAACAACGCGACTTGTGGCCAATGTACCTGGGTATAGCCGTAGCCATACGTGTAGACATAGGCAATCACCCCGGCGAACACCAGCAGCGCGCCACTGAACACCGTCAGGTTCGAGCAACGCCAGCGCCCGGCTTTATCGGACACGGTCACTGGCAGGCGCAGGTAGCGCAACAACGGCACATTGCTCGCCCAGAAGGGGTTGGCAGACGGCTTGGTGCCGCCTACGCCATAGTCGAACGGCGCTGCGGGCAAGCTCGGGCAGAAAGTCCCGAACAGCTTGTCCCAGAAGATGAAACTGCCGCCAAAGTTCTTGTTCGAGTAGGCCATGTCTTTGACGTGGTGCACCCGATGGTGAGCCGGCGTGACAAAGATCGATTCCAGCAAACCCAGCTTGGGCGTCAGCGCACTGTGGTTAAACAATTGAATGGTGTAGTGCAGGATCGACACCGTGACAAACACCGACAACGGTACCCCCAGTACGGCCAACAGCAGGAAGAACGGGATCGAGGTCAGTGACGAGTACCACGAGTTGCGTACCCCCAATGACAGGTTGAAATGCTCACCCTGGTGGTGAACCACGTGCACCGCCCACAGCACACGCAGGTAGTGGTGGGCTCGGTGCAACCAATAGAAACCGAAGTCCCAGGCAAACAGCGCAAACACCCAGGTCAGCACCGGTGGCCATGACTCGAACAACGCGAGGCTGAAGTGGCTGGCGACATAGCCGTAGCAGGCGATTTCCAGCCCACGGAACAACCACAGCATGAGATGCCCGGAGTTCAGGTTGAACATCACGTCATGCCAGTTGACTGCCTCGTGCCGGCGCCACTGCACAATCAGCATCTCGCCAATCACCACCAGCAGCATGAACAGGATGGGGAACGCCAGGTCGATCATCACACTTCTCCTCTGAGCGCACGATAGCGGCTCACGTCCAGGCGTCGGGCCAACCCTGCGGCCACCAGCGCCAACAGCGCACCGCTGACCAGGTCAATCAACAAGTGGCGGCGTAGCTGCAGGATCGAAAAGCCTATCGCGACCGCCCATGCGATGAGCAACACCGTCCTCAACGTGTGCCGTGCATCGCCCAAGGCCCATACGGCGAGTACCGTCAGGGCCATGTGCAGGGAGGGCAGGCAATTCTGCTTTGAGTCGAACTGCGCCAAGGCACCCAATACCGCTGAACTGAGGGTGGTGCCGTGATCGAGCGGATAGACCATGGTCGTCGGCCACGCCAGATACACCGCCCCCGCCCCGATCGCCGTCAGTTGCATGGCCCTGGCCAAGGGTTTGACCCGTTCCATCGGGGCCAGCAGGTAAGCCAGTGGGATCAGGATGAAGAACGACAGGTACAACCAGATGGCGTGCGGGCTGAATGGGATCAGGCGATCAATCAACGAAGGCGAGATCACCGTCCCCGTACCTTGAAAGCGGTCCGTGAGGTTGTAAACCAGCCCCACACATCCCCAGCCCAGCAGCATGTGCCACAACCTGGGAAGAATGGCCTTGATCATGGGGTCACCTGCCGAATGATTCGCCGTCGCTTGCGATCGAACGCCGGCATCACCGCCTGCACCGACAACTGCCACTCCAGCACCTGCGTGTCGATGCCCTGCCGCTCGAACGCGGCGACCAATTGCGTGCGACAGCGTTCCAATGCCTGCTGCGAGCAGTCGGCCACGAGCTGCAAACGATTCCCGGCCTGTTGAATCAAGCGGTAGTCGCTGGTCAGCGGCAACGCATTGGCCATGGCCCGCGTGCACAGGTCGGCGAAAATCACCTGCGCCTGTCCCTGGTGATTGAGCAGGAGCAGTTGGTCATCGCAGCGGCCTTCTATGCGGTCGATGGCCATGCTCGCTTGCCCGCACGGGCAGGGTTCGGCCTTCCTGACCAGTACATCGTCGAGCCGGTAGCGCACGATGGGTTGGGTGCTGCGGGTGAAATCGGTGATCAGCGGGGTAAAGCGGTGTTCATCGATCCATTGGGGCTCGATATAGAGAAACTCTTCATTCAAGTGCAGCGTGCCGTGGGAACAGGTAGCCGCCAGGAATCCTTCGGTGGCCTGATACACCTCACCGATATCGGGGAACACCTGTTCCAGTATCCGTCGATCATGCCGATCCAGGACTTCGGCCACCGAGATCACTTTCTTGACGTTGAGCACCAGTTGCCGATCGAGAACCGCGAGCGCCAGCGCCCGGAGCACTTGGGCCGGCGCGACGATGATGCTCGGGGCCTGTTGCTGCAAGCGCGGCAGTTGCGCCGAAAAAGGCGCGAACAGGTCGTAGAACTCCAGGCTCAGCCAGCGGTTGTTGACGCTGTGGTAGAGGTTGTTGTCCGCGCGTAAAAACAACGCGACGCGCTCACCGGCAAAAATCCCATCGGGCAACATCTTCGCCAGCATGCCCCCGGCCCAGACCTGTTGCTCGCGCTCACTGACGACAAATACCCCGCGCTGCCCCGACGTCCCGGACGACAAGCCGACGCTGTAGGCCCCGACCTTGGGGGTGAAGTCACGTTCGGTTTCGCTGCGCCGCGCGCACGCCAGCAACTGATCGCGCTGCAAGTGGGCGGTGTTCATCTGGTCGAACTGCGCCATCATCAGCGCCTTGTCCATCAGCGGCCACTCGCGCAACGCCAGCTGGCTGTAGGGGCGAAAATACGGGCTCTTTGCCAGGACCCGACGAGCAAAACGCTTGAGCTGTCGGGCTTGATAGGCGTCCAGCACAGCGCGATCGGTGAAGGTCAGGCGCCGTGTGCGCCAGTAGTGCCAAAGGGTCTTCAACACACTCATAGGTCCCCCTCGTGGCACAGGCGAATGTCGACATGCCCGGCCGCCCACAGCTGGTTCAGGCGGCGGAGCGTGGCGTAATAGGCGCGAGCGTCTTCCATCAGCAGATTGGCCAGCAGCGAAGGGCCGCGCAGGGTCTGATAACTCTGCGCAGACCACCCGGCGTCACTGGCCAACAGCGTCCAGCCGGTGTCGGTGAGAATGAACGCGCCGATGTGCCCCGCCGCATGCCCCGGCAAAGGCACCAGGAAGATCTGCCCGTCACTGCCCGGCAGTTCGTAACCTTGGTCGAACGGTGCCAGGTGCGCGGACAGCCCCACCCTTGGGAAGCTTTCGATGAACTGCACCCGCGCCTCAAAACTCTCCGGGATCAAGCCGGGAATGAAGGCCTGTTTCAATGCCGAGAACCCACGTAGCGTCCGGGTCTGTTGCCAGCCCTGGCCCGAGCAGATGAAATTGACCGCGTCGAAATCGCGCAGCCCGGCAATGTGGTCGGCATGAAAATGCGACAGGATCAGCCCTTCGATGTCATTGCCCGCCAAGCCCGCGCTACGCAGTTGTTCGACCAAAGACTCGCGCGGGTCGAAGTACACCGGCGTGACCTGGCGGTACACGCGGAAAATGCCGGATTGGGTCTGCGCCTGGAAATGCGTCGAGTAGCCGGTGTCCCATAGCCAGCGACGGCTGCCCACCTCCAGCAGATAGGCCCGGGCCGGGAACTTGCACACGCGCAGGCCGGCTCCACGTTGGGCCATGCAGGCGATATGGGTGCAGTAGCCCACCTCGAAGGTGGTGACGTTAGCCATGCGCCGCCGCTCCCTGTTGCCTGAACCAGGCACCGGTCTGTTCGATCCCCTGCTCCATCGTGTAGCGCGGCGAGTACCCGAGCTCCTGCGTGGCGCGCACCGGGCTCAGCGTCATGTCGAAGTTCAACGCCGCGACGCTGTAGCGCGTCAGTTGCGGTTCTTTGCCCGTGGCGCAGCTCAACAGCTCCAGGCCCCCGGCCAACGCATGCAGCAGTGGGTAGGGAACCGCCTGCAGCCGATAGCGCAGGCCCAGTTGCTCACGCAGCAACAGGTGCAGCATGTCGGCCAAGCGCATCGGCTGGTGATTGGTGATGTTGTACGCCGCACCGGAAGGCAGCGCAGTGCCACCGCTCGCCAGGTCCATGGCATGCACCACGTTGAGCACAAAGGTCAGGTCCAGCAGCGCATTGCCACCGCCAGGAAGACGCAACACGCCGCGATCCTGTTCAAGCCGGCTCAGAACCCTGGGCAGGATCACCCGGTCGTGTGGGCCAAACAGGCCGCGGGGTCGCAAGATAATGTAGGTCGTGCCTGGATAACGCGGCACCAGCGCCTGGATGCCCTGCTCCGCCGCAAACTTGCTGCTGGCGTAGTGGTTGGCAAAACGTGCGGCACGGTAGCCCTCGTCGATCTCGTGATGAGGCGCAAAGTCGAAATAGATCGCCGGCGTGGAGATATGCACGAAGCGCCGAACACCGGCACGCCCCGCTGACTCGGCCAGTTTTTGCGTGGCAACCACGTTGGCCTGGTGGAAATCCTCCTCGCGCCCCCACGGCGAGGACTTCGCCGCGCAGTGCCAGACCGCCTCGCACCCGCTCATCAATGCCTGGCACTGTTCGCGGGTCGCGTGGCTGAGGTCCAGCGCGGTGAATTCGGCACCTTGCGCACGCAAGGCGCTGCCGACCTGGGTATCACGACCGGTGGCGTGCACCTCATGACCGGCGTCGAGCAGCCACTGTGCGGCGTTTCGCCCAAGCCCGCTGGTGGCGCCGGTCAGCAGGACCTTCATGGCAGCAGGACCATGCCGGCCAGCGACAGGCCAGCGGCGGTACCGATGAGCATCACCGGCTCGGCGCGATTGAAGCGCCCGCTGGTGACCGCTGCGTGCAAGGCCGTGGGGATCGACGCGGCGACCTGGTTGCCGTGATAACGGTAGATATCCACCAACACGCTGGAAGAGACATGCAGGCGGCGGCGCATATGTTCCAGCGACAGATGACTGGCCTGGTGCGGCACGACCGTGGCGATCTGCTCCAGGGTCAATCCGCTTGCCGCCAGCAAGCGCGCAAGGTAGTCCTCGATCAACGCGCTGGCCTGCCTGAACAGTTGCTTGCCGCGCATGTGGAACAGGAAGTCGCGGTCCGTCATCCCCGCGCGCGGATTACGTCGCGTGCCGCCCGCGCGGATCTCACAGAGTTCGCTGCCTTGCGGGTGGGTTTCAACCAGGCTGGCGAGGATCCCGCTGCTGCCGTCGCCCCGCTCAACAATGGCGCACGCGGCGCCGTCGCCGAAAATCAGGGAGGACTCTTCATCCGCCCAGTCGATACCCCGCGAGGCCAGGTCGGCCGACACAATGGCGATGCGGCGGTAGGTGCCGGCATTCAACAAGCCGGCGGCAACCTGCAGCGCCGAGATGAAGCTCACGCAGCTGCTGTTGATGTCAAAACCGGGGGTGCCGGGCGCCAGGTGGGCGACTTTGAGAATGTGCACGGCGGTGCAAGGCAAGGCCTGCACCGAGATCGCCGACGCCGAGATCAGCAAATCGATGGACGCGGCCTCGATGCCCTGCCGGGCCAGCGCGTCGTGAAGGGCCGCGGCGGCCAACTCGGCCTGGCTGGCAGTGTCCGTGGCATGAAAGCGGTGCGCGATGCCCGAACGCTTCTCGACGTAACCGGCGGGCTTGTTGAGCCGCCGATCAAGATCGCTGGAGGCTACGCAGTTGGGGGGGAGCGCCACGCCGGTGGCGATGACCTTCAAGGGCAGCAAAACGGGCGATGAAGACATTGATGTCATTGATTGTTCGACCCTGAACCCAGACATGAAAGACGGCAAGCCGCGATGCCATTGAGACGTTCACCTCGACCCAGAGTCACTAGGCATGAATAAGGAAGGGGGAAGTCGTGGCCGCGAGTCTAATCCAGCGGGATCAACGCTGGATATAAGAGTCATCTGAATCCAAGGCGAGAAGCGAGAGCGGATGACGCACAACGATTAAACAACCTCGCGCAGCAGATCCAGTGCGCCAGCACCGGCCCTGGCCACCTGCGCATCCTGGCCGGACTGTACGCCGGAGACACCCACGGCGCCCACCACCTGCCCCGCCACCCAGATCGGCACCCCGCCCTCCAGTGTCCCGCTGAGCAGCGGCACCGAGAGAAAGGCCGTGCGTCCGCCGTTGATCATGTCTTCGTAGACCTTGGTTTCCCGGCGCCCGAGAGCCGAGCTGCGGGCCTTTTCCGTGGCGATGTACGCGCCCACTGGCGCGCAGTCGTCCAAACGCTCCAGGGCCAAGGGGTGACCGCCGTCGTCGACTACGGCAATCGCCACCGGCCACTGGTTGGCCCGGGCTTCCCTGCGGGCGGCTTCGAGAATCAGAACGACGTCGGCGTGAGTCAGTACCGCTTTGCTGTGCATGGTGGTGGATTCCTTGGGTGGGTATTCAAGCGGTGACGGCCAGCCTGCGGGTCAGCCAATCGGGGTCCATCTGCGGCACCGAGGCCAGCAGCTTGGCGGTGTAGTCGTGATGGGGCGGGCTGAAGACCTGCGCCAACGAGCCTTGCTCGACAATTTTGCCCTGGTGCATGACCACTACCTGGTCGGCGATGCCCTTCACGGTTTCGATGTCGTGGGTGATGAACAGGTACGAAAGCCCGAGCTGCGCCTGGAGCCGCTGCAACAGTTGCAGGATGTCCTTGGCCACGATCTGGTCGAGGGCCGAGGTGACTTCATCGCAGATGATCACCTGGGGCTCGGCGGCCAGGGCGCGGGCGATGCAGATGCGTTGCTTCTGGCCACCGGACAGCTCGCCCGGAAAGCGGTCGATGATCCGCGCCGGCGACAGTTCGATCTGCTCCAGCAGTTGATGAATGCGCGCCTCCTTGGCCTTGCCGGTGAGGCCCAGGTAGAACTCCAGTGGCCGGCCGAGGAAGTCGCGCACCCGCTGACGTGGATTGAGGGCGGTATCCGGCATCTGGTAGATCATCTGGATATGGCGCAGGGTGTCCCGGTTGCGCTCACGGTAGCCGAGCGCCAACGGCTCACCCTGGAAGTAAAGCTGGCCCTTGCTGGCCGGCAGCAACCCGGTCAACACCCGGGCCACGGTGGATTTTCCCGAGCCCGACTCCCCCACCACCGCCACTGTCGCGCCCTTGGGCACTTCCAGGGAGATGTCGTGGAGGATCGGCAACTGCCCGTAGCCCGCCGACACACCCGCCAGCTTGAGCACTGGCACCTGCTGGGCGAAGGTCTTGGGGATGTGCTGCATCTCGCGCACCGCCCACAACGACTTGGTGTAGTCCATTTGCGGGGCCGCCAGCATCTGCCGCGTCGGCGCCTGCTCCACTGTGTGGCCGTGGCGCAGGACCATGATCCGGTCGGCCATCTGCGCGACCACCGCCAGGTCATGGGTGATGTAGAGGGCGGCAGTCCCAAACTGCTGGACCACTTCGCGGATAGCCGCCAGCACGTCCACTTGGGTGGTGACATCCAGCGCCGTGGTCGGTTCGTCGAAGATGATCAGGTCGGGCCGACACGCCATCGCCATGGCAGTCATCGCGCGCTGCAACTGGCCGCCGGAGACTTGGTGCGGATACCGAAAGCCGATGTGTTCGGGATCCGGCAGACGCAGGCGGCGGTACATCTCGACCGCGTCGGCGCGCGCCTGCTCTTCGCTGAGCACGTGGTGCTGCACGGCGGTCTCGACGTACTGGTCGATCAGGTTGTGCGCCGGGTTGAACGCGGCCGCCGCCGATTGGGCGACGTAGGCGATGCGCGAGCCCCACAGCTTGAGTTTGTCCTTCTGCGGTGCCTGGGCCAGGTCCACGCCATCGAAGACGATGCTGCCCTGGGTGATCCGACAGCCCGGGCGCTCAAAGCCCATGGCCGCCAAGCCCAGAGTGGACTTGCCGGCGCCGGACTCACCGATCAGGCCGAGGATCTCGCCACGGTGCAGTTGCAGGTCAATGCCCTTGACGATCTCCTGCCACGCACCGCCGCTCTGCGCTTCGATGCGCAGGCCGGTGATGGTCAGCAAGGTGTCGCTACGGTTACGGCTGTTGTGCTCACTGTTCATCGCGCAGGCCACTCGTCAGGTGCAGGAACCAGTCCACTACAAAATTGACGCCGATGGTCAGCAAGGCAATGGCCGCCGCCGGCAACAACGGGGTGATGTCGCCATAGGAGATCAACGTCGCGTTGTCCCGTACCATCGAGCCCCAGTCCGCCGTCGGGGGCTGGATGCCCAGGCCGAGGAAGCTCAGGGCGCTGATGAACAGGAAGGTGAAGCAAAAGCGCAGGCCGAACTCGGCCACCAGCGGCGCCATGATGTTGGGCAGGATCTCGCGGAACATGATCCAGGCGTTGCCTTCGCCGCGCAGGCGCGCCACTTCGACGAAGTCCATCACCGCGACGTTGCTGGCCACGGCGCGGGTCAGGCGGAACACCCGGGTCGAATCGAGCACCGCAATGATGATGATCAATGTCGGGATCGAGGTGCCGAACAGGGTCAGCAGCATCAAGGCGAAGATCAGTTGCGGGATTGCCATCAGCACATCGACCACCCGTGACAGCACCTGGTCGACCCAGCCGCCCCGCGCTGCCGCGAGCAGGCCGGCCGTGCCGCCGAGCAGGAACGCCAGGGCCGTGGCCAGGGCGACGATGCCGATGGTGTTGCGTCCGCCGTAGAGCAAGCGGGTCAACATGTCGCGTCCCAGGTTGTCGGTGCCTAGGAGGAACTGCGGTCCCCAGGGCTCGAACGCCGGGGCGACGACTTGGGACTCACCGTACGGCGTGAGCCAAGGCGCGAAGATCGCCCCCAGGGTGTAGAGCACGATCACCAGCAGGCCAAAACGGGCCGTCCAGGGCGCGATCTTCAATCCCTGCCACAGGCGCTGGCCCAGGCGGGAGCGGGAGGTGGGTTCAAGCAGCGGAGTCATCCCTTGAGCGTCGAGGTCCAGGCTTGGCTTGTTCATTTGGGGTGCCTCAACCGTGGGTTAGTGAGCACGGACAGCACGTCCGCCGTCAGGTTGAGCAGGATGTAGGTGGCCGCAAACACCAGGCTGCACGCCTGGACCACCGGCATGTCGCGCTTCTTCACCGAGTCCACCATCAACTGGCCCATGCCCGGATACACGAAGACCACCTCGACCACCACCACGCCAACGATCAGGTACGCCAGGTTGAGCACGATCACGTTGATGATCGGCGCCCAGGCGTTGGGCAAGGCATGGCGCAGGATCACCCGCCAGCGCGGCACGCCCTTGAGCGTGGCCATCTCGATGTAGGGGCTGGCCAGCAGGTTGATGATCGCCGCCCGGGTCATGCGCATCATGTGGGCCATGACCACCAGAGTCAGCGTCAGCGCCGGCAGCGTCACCCGATACAGGCGTTCGAGCAGCGGCTGGGACGGGTCGACGTTGGCCAGGCTCGGCAGCCAGCCGGCCTTGACCGAGAACAGCAGGATCAACAGGTACGCCAGGAAGAACTCGGGGAAGGAGATGAAGGTCAGCGTCGCGCTGTTGATCATCCGGTCGAACCAGCCGTTGCGGTAGATCGCCGCGAGAAAGCCCAGGCCCAAGGCCAGCGGCACCGCGATCACCGCCGTCACCGAGGCCAGGA
This sequence comes from Pseudomonas sp. ok272, assembly GCF_900109995.1. Classification (GTDB taxonomy): domain Bacteria; phylum Pseudomonadota; class Gammaproteobacteria; order Pseudomonadales; family Pseudomonadaceae; genus Aquipseudomonas. The sequence continues at coordinate 313,935 of NZ_FOCB01000002.1, forward strand.
ACAGGGTGTTGAGCAAGCGGGTGCCGAGCAACTCAGCGATCTGCCGGCCGTTGGCCAGGGAGCTGCCGAAGTCGCCCTGGACGAATGCCCCCAGCCAGTGCAGGTAGCGCAGGTACAAGGGTTGATCCAGTCCCAGGGCCTGGCGAAAGGCAGCCACCGCCTCGGGCGTGGCCGATTGCCCGAGGATCTCGGTGGCGATGTCGCCGGGCAAAAAGTCCACCCCCAACAGGATGATCACCGAGACCACCCACAGGCTCAGGCCGCCCAGGGCCAGGCGTTTAAGCAACAGGCTTGCCATCGGGTTCATGTGCCGCCCTCCCCTTTGCCGCTGCGCCGTCTCATACGAACCACCAGCGCTCGGCGGCACGCAGGCCGTCCAGGTCCCAGTTGCTGGCCAGTTTTTCGTGGCCGATGCGGCGCGAGATGCCGTCGACGTAGTTGGCGAACAGCGGGATCAGCGCGCCGCCATCGTCACGCAGAATGCCCTGCATCTCGCCGTACATCTCGCGGCGCTTGGCGTCGTCGAGTTCGGAGCGCGCCGCCAACAGCAGGGCGTTGAATGTATCGTTGTCCCAGAACGTTTCGTTCCAACTGGCGCCCTTGCCGTAGACCAATGAGAACGCCCAGTCTGCCGTGGGCTTGCCGCCCCAGTAGTCCATGCTCCAGGCCTTCTTCATCCAGACGTTCTTCCAGTAACCGTCATTGGGTTCACGCACCACGTTGATGTTGATACCGGCCTTGGCCGCGTGCTCCTTGAACAGCACGGCCGTGTCCACCGCACCGGCAAAGGCCGCGTCGGCGGCGCTGAGGTCGACCGTGAGCGTGCTCATGCCCGCCTGCTTGAGGTAGAAGCGCGATTTGTCCGGGTCGTATTCGCGCTGGGCCAGTTGCGGGTCGAAGTAGCGATAGCCGGAACTGATCGGGTGATCGTTGGCGACTTCGCCGTGGCCGTGGAGGATGGTCTGCAGCATGGTCTTGCGGTCCAGCGCATGCTTGAGGGCCATGCGCACGTTGCGGTCGGTGAACGGTGCCATGGTGGTGTTCATCGGCAGGCTGTAATGCTGGCCGCCGTTGATCGAGGACACTTCCAGGGCGGTGTTGCGCTTGAGCAGGTGCACGGTCTTGAGGTCACAGCCGTTCATGGCGTGGATCTCGCCGGTACTCAGGGCGTTGGTGCGCGCGCCGACGTCGGCGATCACCAGGAACTCCACCGAGTCGAACCAGCCGCGATCGGGCTTCCAGTAATTGGGGTTGCGCTTGACCAGCGTGCGGACGCCCGGATCGAAGGCTTCGCGGATGTAGGCGCCGCAACCGATCCCGGCCGTGGCATCGACCTTGCCATCCTGGGACGGCATCACCGGCAGGTGGTAGTCGGAGAGCAGGTACGGGAAGTCGGCATTGCCGCCGCTCAGGGTGATGACGACGGTGTCCTTGCCCTCGGTCTTGATGTCGACAATCGGCGCCAGCAGGCTATTGGCTGCGGACTTGGAATCGGCGCCCCGATGGTGATTGAGCGAGGCCACGACATCGGCCGCTTCCAGGGACTTGCCGTTGTGGAACTCAACGCCGGGGCGCAGCTTGAAGGTCCAGACCTTGGCGTCGGCGGAGGGCTCCCAGGTCTGCGCCAGCTCGCCGATCAGTTCACCGCTGTTGGTGACTTCGGTCAGGTAGCTGTGGATCGAGTGGCCCACCGACTGCATGTAGTTGTCGCCGAAGGTGCCGGGGTCGAACGAGTCGGTGGTCGAGCCGCTGGCAATGCCCAGCTTGAAGTTGCCGCCACGCTTGGGGCTCGCGGCCGGCGTATCGGCCCAGGCCTGGCCGGGAAAGCTGGTGGCCACAGCCATGCTCGCCCCCGCCGCGAGCAGGCATTGCATGAAGGTACGTCGATCAATTCGCCCTTGTTGCAGGCCCCGTGTCAGCTCGTCAATCAGTTTGCTCATGAGGTGTCCCCGTTATTGGCTGTTTTATCAGGAGTTGTCACGGCGCCTTGCTTGCACAAGCAGGCGCCGGACCCACGCACGTGTCGCCGTCCCTCTTACCACGCTTTATATGCGCGCCGTCACCGCCTTGACCCGGCAATAACTGCGCAGGCCTTCCAGACCCTTCTCGCGGCCGAACCCCGACAGCTTGTTGCCGCCAAACGGGGTCTCGATGCCACCGGCAAAATACTCGTTGATGTAGACCTGGCCGGCGTCGATGTCCCGGGCCAGGCGCAGGGCCTTGGTGATGTCGCGGGTGTAGATGCCCGCCGCCAACCCGAAGGGCGTGCCGTTGGCCAGTTCCAGCGCATGCTCGATCGAGTCGGCGACCTGCACCGACAACACGGGACCGAAGATTTCTTCCTGCACCAACCGATCATTGGGACCGACGCGGTCCAGCAGCGTCGGCGCAAAGAACCAGCCCGCGCCACTGTCGGGGTCGGTCAAGCGGGTGCCGCCCGCCAGCACGCCGATCTTGCGGGTCTTGGCGTCTTCGACGTAGGCGCTGATCTTCTCCAACTGTTCCAGGGAACTGATCGCGCCGATGCTGGGATTGCGCAGGCCATGGCCGACGCTCAACTGGTTGGCCCGGGCCGCCAGGCGCTCGACGAACTCGGCATGCAGGCTGCGCTCGATCACCAGCCGTGAACCGGCCGAGCAGATCTGCCCGGCGTTGGAGTAGATGGCCCACAGCGCGTCTTCCACCGTGGCCTCCAGGTCGCAATCCTTGAGCACCACCATCGGCGACTTGCCGCCCAACTCCAGGGTGACGCTGGTGATATTGCGCGCAGCGGCCTGCATCACCGTGCGCCCGGTTTGCACCGAACCGGTGAAGGTCACGTGTCGGACCTTGGGGTGGGCCACCAGCGGCGCGCCCACTCGGGCACCGGTGCCGGTGATCACATTGCACACACCCGCAGGCAACCCGGCCCGGTGCAGGATCTCGGCCAGCAGCAGGGCCGTCAGTGGCGTTTGCTCGGCCGGCTTGAGCACCGCTGTGCAGCCCGCCGCCAGCGCCGGCGCCAGGCCTCGGGCGGCGGTGGAGAACGGGTAGTTCCAGGGGATCACATGGGCGGTGATGCCCACCGGTTCCAGGCTGGTTTGCGCCATATAATCCGGGCCCAGGGCCATGGTCTCACCGTGCAACTTGTCGGCAGCGCCCGCGTAATACTCAAACACCCGCGCCGCTGAGCGCACGTCGCCCTGGGCCTCGGCCAGGGTCTTGCCGTTGTCCAGGGTCTCGATCACCGCCAGGCGTTCGGCGTTGGTCCGGATGCCCTCGGCGGCGCGGTACAGCATGCGGCTGCGCTCGGCGGGCGTCGCCTTGCCCCACGGGCCTTTGCTCGCCCGCTCGGCGGCGGCCACGGCGTGCTCGACGTCCTGTTCGTCGCCGGCGGCGAAGCGGGCAAAGGCCCGCCCCGTGCCGGGGTCGAAGGTTTCCATTGACTCGCCACCGGCAGCCGCGCACCACTGGCCGTCGATCCAATGCGCAGACGGCAAACCGGCCAACGTGCCGCTGGCGAAGTACTCGGCGATCAACGCCTCGGTTTCAGCACTCATTTGGCCACCTCGCTGACCTGGTAGGTGGAGCGTTCCAGCCACTGCGGCGAGACCTCGATGCCCCAGCCCGGCGCATCACTGACCGTCACCTGACCGTCTTCGACGGTGTAGGGCGACTCGACGAACAGGCCGTCCTGCCACGGGTAATAATCCAGGCCTTCGATGGACAGCTCCAGGTACTTGCCGGCGTTGGGGATGGCCTTGAGGTAGTGCATGGTGAACAGGGTCACCAGCGACAGGTTGGCGCTGTGGGGCGTCACGGGCAGGCCCGCCTCGGCGGCCATCCGTGCGACCTTCATCGAGCGGCTGATGCCGCCCAGGTACAGGACGTCGGGCTGCACCACATCGACCGCGCGCAGGTCGATCATCCGCCGCCAGGTCGCCAGGTCGCAGTCCTGCTCGCCGCCGGTGACATCCAGGCGCAAGGCATCGGTGACCTGCTTGGTCTGCTCCAGCTCCCAATACGGGCACGGTTCCTCGAAGTGCTCGATGCCGTAGTCCTGCAACATCCCGCCGACCTCGATGGCGCGCTTGGGCGAGAAGCCGGAGTTGCCGTCCACCAGCAACGACACCCGGTCCCCCAGTACCTGGCGCACCTTGGGCACGATCTGCTCGGTGCGTTGTGGCCACTCATCGATGTCGTGGCCGCACTCGGCGCCCACGCGGAACTTGAACGCATCAAAACCGTAGGTATCGCGCAGGCGCAGCAGGCGCTGGGCTTCGTCGGCGGCGCTGATGTCACGACGCATCGACGAGGCATAGGCGCGCAAACGGCCGGGGGTGCCGCCGAGCAGCTCGACCACCGGTTTGCCTTCGACCTTGCCGCGCAGGTCCCAGAGGGCGGTGTCCAGGCCGGCCATCGCCCGGCACAGGTAGGTGCCGGGGAATTTGTGCTCGCGCTCGGGGATCAGGCTGATCAAACCGTCGATGTCGAAGGCGTCGGCCCCCAGCGCCCACGGTGCGACCTGGCGGTGGAACACCTGGGCGCTGATGTCGGCGTTGTAGGTCGACAGCTGGCCCCAGCCAATCGCCCCAGTGTCGCTGGTGACGCGGACGAACCCCACGTAGGGATCGCAGAATGTTTCAAGCTTGCTGATGCGCATCACGCCTCTCCATTGTCTTGTTGTCGGCCAGGATCAGGTCGGCCGCTTTCTGCGCGACCATGATGGTTGGGGCGTTGGTGTTGCCCGAGGTAATCGTGGGGAAGATCGAGGCGTCGACCACCCGCAGCCCGTCGAGTCCGTGTACCCGCAGTCGGTTGTCGACCACCGAGGTGCGTGGGTCCGGGCCCATCCCACAGGTGCCGACCGGGTGGAACACCGAGCCGCAACGTTGGCGGAAGTCTTCGAGGATTTGCGCATCGGACATGCTGCCCAGGTCAGGCTGGATGACGTCCTTGATCAGTCCGCGCAGGGCTTGGGTGCGGACCATCTGCTGGATCAGCCGGCCACCGCAGATCACTGCCGCGACATCCTCAGGCGCAGACAGGTAGTTGGGGCGGATCTGTGGGCCGACGCGCGGGTCGGTGCTGCAAATGTCGATCCGGCCACGGCTTTTGGGGCGGCAGGGCTGGAACGAGATGATGAAGCCGGCGAAGGGGTCGGGGTTCATCAGCGGGCGCTTGCCGGCGGGCGCCGTCGAATAGGTCACGGGATTGAAGTACAACTGGGTGTCGGCGCAGGTGCTGCGGGCGTGCGAGCGGACAAACCCGCCGGATTGGTTGACGCTGACGCTCAAGGGCCCTTTGCGGGTCAGCACGTAGCGCAATCCGGCCCAGAGCTTGCCATGCAGCGGGTACAGCAGGTTGTTAAGGGTAGGCTCGGTGGCCTTGTAGTAGTAATTGATGCCCAGGTGGTCCTGGAGCGCGCCGCCGACGGCGGGGTTGTCCAACAGCACCGCGATGCCGTGACGCGCCAGCAGGTCCGCCGGCCCGACCCCTGACAGTTGCAGCAACTGCGGCGAGTTGACCGCCCCGGCACTGAGGATCACCTCGCGGCGGGCACGCACGGTGATCATCTGCCCTTCCCGCTCGAAGGCAACGCCCACCGCTCGCCGGCCTTCGAACAACACCCGGTGTACCAGCGCCTGGGTCATCAATCGCACATTGCGGCGCTGCAACGCCGGGCGCAGGAACGCGTCGGCGGCCGAGCAGCGGATGCCTTTGTAGGTGTTGATCTGATAGGAGCCCACGCCTTCGGGGTGGCTGCCGTTGAAGTCGTCGGAGTACGGCAGGCCCAGTTCTTTGGCGGCGGCGAAGAAATGGCGGCGCAATGGATGCAGTTGGGCGGAGACATCGGAGACATACAACGGGCCACCCTGGGCGGCGTTGCCCTGGGCGTCGACCCGCCGCTCGGAGCGCTGGAAGTACGGCAGCACATCGGCCCAACCCCAACCGGCGTTGCCTCGTTGCGCCCAGCCATCGAAATCCACCGGCAAACCACGGCAATAGACCATCGCGTTGATCGAACTGGAACCGCCCATCACCCGCCCGCGCGGCCAGTAGCTGCGGCGAGCGGCGATGGCCGGCTCGGGTTCGGTCTCGTACTTCCAGTTGACCCGCTCGTCGAAGAAGGTGCGCCCGTAGCCGATCGGCATTTTGATGAAAAAGCGCCGATCACTGCCCCCGGCTTCCAGCACCAGCACCTGGGCCAGCCCGTCGGCGGACAACCGGTCGGCCAGTACCGAACCTGCCGAGCCGCTGCCCACGATGATGTAGTCGTACTCCCCCGCAACCGCCATGTGCCTTGCCTCTCGAATGCCCGCAAACCGTATTTGTTGTTATGGCCTACTTGTCCGGGCCCATCATTTGCGTAAAGCTGCTTCAAGACAAACAAGCAAAATATGGCCTTTGGGCCAAAAATATTTAAGGCTCAGTCATGTCCTATAAATTGCCCCACCTGCCTTGGCTACGCACCTTCGAGGCCGCCGCCCGCAGCCTGAGTTTCACCGCCGCTGCCGAAGACCTGCACATGACAGCGGCGGCCGTCAGCCTGCAGATTCGCTCGCTGGAGCAATACCTGGGGTTCCAGTTGTTCGAGCGACTGCCCCGTGGCGTGCGGCTCACCGACATGGGGCTGGCGTACCTGCCTTCGGTGCGCAAGGCGTTCGATGAGCTGGCGGTGTCCACCGTGGGGCTGTTCGGCAGCCGGGGCGACTGCTCGATCACCATCCGCTCCACCGCCGCGTTCGCAGTGCTCTGGCTGGCGCCGAAGCTGCACTCGTTCATCGAGGCGCATCCCACCATTGAAATCCGCCTGTTGGCCGACATCTGGGCCAACGCCCAAGGGGCTGACCAGAGCGCTATCGATATCCGCTTTGGTGACGGTCATTGGGAAGGGTTCGAGGCCGAGTTGATCCAGAAAGAAGCATCGATCCCGGTGTGCAGCCCGCTGTGGCTTGCCCGGGCAGACTCCACCGAAGCGCTGGCGGCCTTGGCACAACACAACCTGATTCACATCATGGGGTGTGAGGACTTATGGACGCGCTGGTTCCGCCTGGCCGGTATCCCGGATACCAATGGTGCCAAGGGCTTGCAGGTCGATACGTCGCTCACGGCCCTGGAGCTGGCCGCCGCCGGGTCGGGCTTCGCCCTGGTGCTGCGCAGCCTGGCCCAGTCCTACATCGACTCTGGCCGACTGATTGCGCCCTTCGACGGTGAGCTGCCTATCGAGCAGGCCCACTACCTGCTGCACCCCAGGGCGGGCAAGCGGCAGAGCCCCGAAGTGTTGTTCTTTCGACAGTGGCTGCTGGAGACGGCACGGGGCAGCTAAGACGGTGGGCGGTGTGAGGGTCTCTTCGCGAGCAGGCTCGCTCCCACAAGGAGTCCGTGATCGGACGTAACGTTTGCGCACGCCGAATACCCTGTGGGAGCGAGCCTGCTCGCGAATGCGGGAATCAAGGTAACGTCAGTGTCACGATATAGGCGCCTGACTGCACGTGCTTGCCCGTGGCGTCTACCAGGATGAAGCGATCGCGCTGACGGCTATCAGCCTTGAGCTGGACGTTGGCGGTCGAGTTACCGACGGGCGTTACACTGCCGAGGGGACGCGCGCCCGGGACACTGATGCCGTTGCTGCGCGCGATCATCGGACAGCCCCGCAACTCCATCGCCGCGCCCTCGGCACGCTGGGCAACACAGCCCACCTCAACGATGCTCCCCTGGAAACGAATGACCCCCGAGGCGCCACCCTGGGCATCGACCATCACGCAAAACAAACCTGCCACGACCAACCCATGCTTGACGTTCATAGCGACATTCCTCTGGTAGTTAAGGACGTTGTCGCCAGATTGCTCGCAGACTTTAGCTATATCGTGACTGGGATCTGTTTGTTCTTTCCTGGCTCACCGGCCGTCACACAGGGGCGGTAAAGGTCTCGCGAAGGTCACACCGCTCACTTCTGCTCCACACCCTGGTGGGTGATGCAATGAAAGGCCGAACGGTTGTGCCATTCACCCGCGTAATCGACGGCGCCAACCCTGCAGTCACACGGGCTCCGGCACCACGCCCTGTTCTTCCAGCAAGCGCACAAACATGGTCAGGCTTTGCGACACCGTGCCCCGGCGCCACACCAGCCACGTGCACAAGTAACGAAAGGACGCCGACAGCGGCCAAATACTTACCGTGGTGCAGCCTGGCATGCTCTCCAGCATGCTACGCGGCATGAGCGCCAGGCCGGCACCGGCGCTGACGCAGGCCAGCATGCCGTGATAGGACTCCATTTCGAAGATCTTGCCTGGCACTGCCGCGTCCTTGGCGAACCAACTCTCGAAGTGGTGGCGATAGGAACAGTTAGAGCGGAAGGCATAGATGTTTTCGCCGTTCACCTCCTGGGCACGGTGGATCGGCGGATGGTTGAGCGGTGCGATCAGCACCATCTCCTCCTCGAACGCGGGCACGCCTTCCAGGGCCGGGTGCAACACGGGGCCATCGACAAACGCGGCGGCCAGGCGACCCGACAGCACTCCATCGATCATGGTCCCCGAAGGGCCGGTGGAGAGGTCCAACTCGACCTTGGCGTGCTTCTGGTTGTACGCCGCCAGCAGCCCGGGAATGCGCACCGCCGCCGTGCTTTCCAGCGAACCCAAGGGGAATGATCCTTGAGGCTCCTCACCTGCGACTGTGGCGCGGGCTTCCTGGACCAGGTCGAGGATCCGCCGGGCATAGTCCAGGAAACTCCAGCCTGCCGGGGACAGCCGCAAGCGGCTCTTCTCACGGATGAACAGGTCCACTCCCAGGTCCTGTTCCAGTTGCTTGATCCGGGTCGTCAGGTTCGACGGCACTCGGTGGATGTGCTGGGCGGCGGCGCTGATACTGCCGTGCTCGGCCACGGCCTTGAATATTTCGAGTTGAACCAGATCCAATTCATTCTCCAAACGTGAACGACATGCTCAGCATTATTCAGTTTCCAGAACGCAAACACCACCGTAATCTCGGCCCATCCCCACCCCGCAGGACGGTGCCATGAGCCAAATCAGCAGCCTTACCCATGCCATTTCGATCAACCCCACCACCGGCGAACAGGTTGGCCATTACCCGTTCGAATCCGAATCGGCACTGCAGGCCGCTCTGGCCCGCGCCGCCGCGGGTTTCCGCGTCTGGCGCCAGACACCTGTTGCGCAACGTGCGCAACGGCTGGTCGCCCTCGCCCAGGTCCTGCGCGACAACGCCGCCACGATGGCGAACATGATCACCGTGGAGATGGGCAAGCCCATCGCCCAGGCGCGGGGTGAAATTGAGAAGTGCGCCCAACTCTGCGAGTGGTATGCCGAGCACGGCCCGGCGATGCTGACTGCCGAGCCAACCCTGGTTGAGGGCGGCAAGGCCCGAATCGAGTACCGCGCGCTGGGGCCGATCCTCGCCGTGATGCCGTGGAATTTCCCGATCTGGCAAGTCCTGCGCGGTGCCGTCCCGGCGCTGATCGCCGGTAACACCTACGTGCTCAAGCATGCGCCCAACGTCATGGGCAGCGCCTACCTGCTGCTCGACGCCATCAAGCGCGCCAACTTCCCGCACGGCGTGTTCGAGGTCATCAACGTCACGCCTGAAGGTGTCTCCACGGCCATTGCCGACCCGCGCATCGCCGCTGTGACCCTGACCGGCAGCGTACGAGCGGGCATGGCCATCGGTGCGCAGGCCGGTGCGGCGTTGAAGAAGTGCGTCCTGGAACTGGGCGGCTCCGACCCGTTCATTGTGCTGAACGATGCTGACCTGGACGAAGCGGTCAAAGCCGCCGTGATTGGCCGCTACCAGAACACCGGGCAGGTCTGTGCCGCCGCCAAGCGCCTGATTGTCGAGCAAGGTATCGTCCAGGAATTCACGCGCAAGTTCGTCGAAGCCACGGGCAAACTGGTGGTTGGCGACCCACTGGCCGCCGACACGTACATCGGTCCAATGGCGCGTTTCGACCTGCGCGATGAACTCGATCAACAGGTGCGCGACACCTTGGCGGAAGGCGCGACATTGTTGATGGGCGGGAACAAGGCCGAAGGCCCTGGCAACTTCTATGAACCCACGGTATTCGGTGATGTGACCGACCAGATGACATCTTTCAAACAAGAACTGTTCGGCCCGGTGGCGTCAATCATCACCGCCCGCGATGCGGCTCATGCATTGCAGTTGGCCAACGACAGTGAGTTTGGCCTGGCCTCGACCCTTTACACCGCCAATGTCGAGCTTGCCCAGCAGATGGCTGGCGAACTGGAAACCGGGGGCGTGTTCATTAACGGCTACTGCGCCAGCGACCCGCGGGTCACCTTCGGTGGCGTGAAGAAAAGCGGGTTCGGCCGGGAGTTGTCGCACTTCGGCGTGCGCGAGTTCTGCAACGCCCAAACGGTGTGGCTGGATCGACGCTAATCACCACCTCATCGCCAGGGCTTCCGGGTCCTGGCAATGGGAGGCCAACAGCCCGGGTGAGGCATGGCTAGGCCAGCGTGATCTCGATTCTTTCCTTGCCCTTGCCGATGTTCTTGCGCTTGAGCTTGATCCCGCCAATTTCCGCCGTGGTCCGAGGATGCGTTCCACCACAGGCCATCGTGGCGAACCCCTCGACTTTCCAATAACGGCGCTGACTCGGCTCATCCTCAAACGCGGTGATGATTGGGCTGCCAGCGTTGACCAGCCCGGCAGCCGCTTGCTCAAGCTGGGGAAAGAGCACCGCAATACTGCCGTCCCTGGCAAAGTCGATACGGGATTTGTCCTGCGCAATGTGGGCACCGATTCGCTCGATGCCGGGGCAGTATTGATAGACGCATTGCAGGATCATTTCCGCGGCAAAATGAAGCCGCATCAGCCTATATCGACGATCCCAATCGATGTGTACGTCCACAACCGCCCCAACCCGCAGCTCATGGGGTTCGGCAAGCGTGTAGACGATATCCAGCCCGTCCTTTCTCGCCTCAAGCACCGGGTACGCACCGATAGTGCCGCTATCGCTTTCCTGCCCGCCGGAGAACGCGTAGAAAATGGTTTGCTCAAGCCTGACTTGCTGGCCGCTAACGCCGGTCACCCGGGTTGTCAGTTGGGTTTGATAGGGATCGTCCCAAAACAGCTTTTGAGTCATGGCTACCGCCTCCTCGAAATGACCGCTGGCAAATTCTAAACTGATATCATTTGGCAATTTACACGCTGAGTAGAAGCATGAATCGTCAGAAGAAAATAAAGCAGTTGCTAAAGGCTCACGCCAAAAAGGCCAGCGCCAAATTGGCACCGGTCAATAAATCCAAATACATTAGTAAAGCTGACCGATTGAAACTGGCGGCTGAGCCCGATCAGGATGCACCATGTATCTGACGTGCCGCAGAGGCATAACCGGTGGACAGGTAGAACGTGGTACGTATGTCCGCTTGATCGCCTCCGAAAGCTGGTCACACTGCGCCTGATCCCCGCCCTTGGCGGCACCAGCAACTACCGCCAATTCATGTGAGTGCTTCACCCGCATCATGTTTGGGAAAAAAAGACTGGTCACATTAGGAATTTTCTTACGGGTCGGGGAATATCTAGAGCGTAGGCTAGAGTCACCAAACCCAATGCTGAGAGACCGACCTTGATGCAATATCTGATCTTCATCACTATTGCGGCAGTCGTAGCCATTCTTGGCTTAGCGTTATTCGGCTGGTATCGCCACTTGCGTGACGATGAGGATGACCTTTTGTAGCCGGCTCTCGATGTGCGTACACCGGTACCCGATAACTCTATCGACCTAACTTCCGCACATAGTCCTGACAGGCCGCCAGGGCAAACAGTCCTTGATCGCCGGCTTCGGTGATTCCAAGAGCTCTCCGAGCAAGAGCTGAGCACGTCGGGTGCGGACTCCTTCAGCATCTGGTTGTCGCAGCGCTTATTTCTGCACGGCCCAATCCTTTTCAACTCTGAAGGATCTGCACTTTGGGCAAATGAGTCCTAGCTTCACCGTGCGACTGAATCGATGCTCACATTTCTTGCACCGGAAGAAATACGGAGGACCCGGAATAAAACGGCTCATGCCTGCTTCTTTTTCAGCACCAACTTTCCGGGCTCGCAAGAGACTTCCTCATAATCCTTGAACAAAGCAATGATGAGGCCCAAGCCCAAAGAGGCGGCGGCGATGATGGCTGCGATTTCAAAACCCGTCAGGGCGGCTACTGGTGCAGCTGCGGCCATTGAGAGACCTCCAGTAAAAGGAATGGCCGCAAGCGCTGTGCCCAGCAGGGCGATAGTGATAGCCCCCGCCGTGGCTACCTTCTTGGATCTTTTGAGCTTGTCAGCAAGGTCCCCCTCTACGATGATCTGTACACATCCAGCGTTCTTGGCAGATTCAAGATCAGCTTTTGTTCTCACGGTGACGGCTCGCATGCTACTTCCCTATTCGTTTTTTTAATCCGCATGAGCATGAACAATGCCACGCCTTGCAACCCTGATCTAGGCCATTTCATCACACGTCGGGCAAATTGTTACTGACCGCCCGTGACCGCTGTCAGCAGCTCCCACTCGTAACCGATTCGTTGCCAACGCTCAGCCAGCGCCAGCAGAGAAGGCGTAAACGTCGGCTTATTGATATCTCCATTCCAGCCGGCGCTCCCGCTGGCCATAGCACTTGGCAGACTGACCCAGATGTTCGCGCACTTGCAGATGGCGGATGCCCGTGACCGAGGAAGTGCTGGCGCCCTCCGCCCAGGCCAATGTCGAGAAAGGCGAGCGCGTTACGGTTGTCCTCACGGCCCCCCCTGAGAGTCTTGCCTTTGCATTTCTCCAGGCGGAAAAACCGCGTTCTGAGGGTCATTGGTCAGAAAAAATCAATGCCCAGATGCAGGGCATCAATCTGTAACTATCGTGAGTTATACGGATGGAACAGCAGAAGGAATCAAACAATGATCTGGATCACCACCACCTGTATCGTGATAGCTGCCAGCACCTTCATCGGTGTGCTGATCAACACTTGGCTGATTCACTTGAACAGCAATCAGGAGCTTCACTAATTTGTGCCATCCACTTTAGCGAATTAGCCAACGCCACCGATAACGTGAAGAGCCACAGCCCAGAGCTGATAAAGCCGATCTAGGAAACCATGAGTGGCGACTATAACGGGAATCCCTAATTGGCCAGAGCCTCATAGACTCGCCCGCACGTCACTCCCCTGCCCCGGCTTTGATCAGCATCGGCCGCCAGGTTTCCCGCTCGTTCGTCAGCGCTAGAACACGTTGCCAAATACCAGGACTGCGCGGGTATCCATGGGGCCGACTGATACCCCTCCGACGAGTAAAAATCAAACAATCTGAAATGACGAATTTGTACAAGAACGCCGGGATTATCGATATTTTTCCAGAAAGGCCGGTAAATTGGACATCATGAGAGGCAGCCGTTCATCGAGCGTCAAATCGTCCCAATTCCACCACGCAACTAGCATCAAGTTATCGATAACTTCGGGCGTGTGGCGATACTTCAGGACCTTCCCTGGATTCCCGCCATAAACAGCGAACGGAGGTACGTCCTTGGTCACGAGGCTATGAGCGCCGATTACGGCCCCGTCACCTATCGTGACGCCCGATAGGATGGTCGCGCCATAGCCAATCCAAACATCGTTGCCGATACAGACATCACCTTTTGAAACATGGTCTCCCTCGGTAAATCCTCGCATCGAAGGCCAGAACTTAGCGAGGGTGGCGAAGGGGTAGGTGGTTACACCATCGATCCGATGATTACCTAGAGCGATCAGAACGCCAGCGGCAATGGAGCAGAACTTACCAATATGCAGTTTCGCGCAGGGATTCTCGATGACCTTTGGAGCACCGTAGGAATGATCGCCGATAGTCCAACCAAACTTTTCAATATCAGCCTCGAGCATTTTTGCCGTTAGCTTGTGGTGGCGCTGACGATTGTGAAATCCCCCGTCAACCTGGCGAAGCTGATGGACTATTTTCAGCTCCGGACGTAGTAGAAAATCGCCTTCCAAGACGATTTTTCCATCCGTTTTGGTAACTCGGTTGAAGATAGTGCTCGGACGCCCATCGCGTGTGAGCAGGGCTACATCACCTTCAAATAAAGCCCAGCTAGATTCATTTTTGTGGAGGTAGCCATCAATGATTCCGCCCGGCAATAAGCGAACCCGCGCGACTTCATGCGATCCGTCTGCCCGACAGAACTGAAAGGTGAAGTTGCTTAGATTTTCTTTAGTTGATATGTGTGGAATGAAGGTTTCCATAGCCCGAGGTCGCTATCCGTATGATTGAGGGGGATGACAGACAGCCTTGTCTCCCCCGAAGGCGCGCAACAATATCAGATCGAGGATAGTTCAAGGGCTGCTAGATGTAGATGCGATTCGATCGTCGACATCCGTGCACCACTACAGAGCGCCTCATTCACCTGATCGTCGAGCGCCTTGCCGATTGATGAGCGCCACCGATAACGGGTCGATTCCGGCTTGCCGTCGTTGTCCCGACTCGTGATGTCGTGCCAAGCGGTCGGCAGCACTGCGGCGGAACGTTTGCCCTCGGCACCGACAACTTGCGGAGTGGCCCAGATCAGCACCGCGAATTCCCAGAACCGTTTCGCCGCCGGCGTCTTCACTGGATTCGGCAGTTCCAGGATGGCGCCATGCTTGCGCTCTTCGTGAGTGGGCTTGCGCCCTGCTCTTCAGCTTCTCCTTGCGGACCTTGTTCTCCCGACGCGCTACATCTGCCGCCGCCGCTTCCAAGCACGAGGACAGCATCTGAGCCATAGACTGCCGCGGATCCAGCACTACCGCCTCCTATCTGCTGTAACCCTGGCCCCCATCGTAGTAGCGCCCATGATCATGGTCATGTCTATGCCCACCATCATGCCAGTAAGGCCAGCACCCACCGAGTAGCAGCGCGGCTGACAGCACAAAGATCCAAACAGTTGTTCTTTTCATTTGAGCGTCTCCAATCAGACAAAGCCTGACCTTGTTTTAGTTTGATCCGCTCCAGCAGGAGAGGTTCAAGCCTGGCCACTGCCTTCTCCCTAAACCCCGACACCACCCGCACTCTCGCTAGCACTTCCCCTGGCCGGGTGTGCAGGTAAGCTCGCCCTGCCGGGCGTGCCATAGAAAAACCCGCCGAAGCGGGTTACTGTAAAAAGTCGTTTACTCAGCGAGCGCCGGCAGATCTACATGGCAGTGTTTGCACTTGATCGCCTCGTTTTCTACCAACTCAGCGCATGACGGACATTTCCTATAGCGCCCGGACATATCTAACTTTCTCGCAATATCGCTTCTTTTATCGGCAATACCCAGAGGAGGAAGAAACCAAAGGGCAATAAGTGCAAAGACGGACAAAAAGAATCCGAGAACCACCCAACTGACAACGTTTCTGCCTTTTTGATTTGCGTAATAACCGCTCAGAACTGCAACAGCAATCCAGATGATGAGATATTCCATGACGCCTCCTTGTTGATGGAGGCAATCTACCACTATCCACCGGAAGCACCAAAACCTAACCAGCCCGGCCACTGAAAACCAAAACCGTGGGTTCGAACTGAACGGCGCCCAACCCGCACGCCTTGGTTAGACAATCACTGGCGTTTTCACACAGCCTGTGTCGATTGCTGCTATCGAAAACGAACCTGCCTTCGGGGCCATATTCACTGTCTGTTCCTACGTATGCCGGTGTCTCACTATTACTACGGGAGCGCATCGAAGGCGATGCCTGAATCACGTTTTTTTGCCTAATGGTTGGCACACGACCTCGCCAGGCAAAACATGGATTAGGCACGACGCTACCGGTGGGCAGTGGACGTAGGGTGAGGTCATAAATAGAACTAAGCTGACTCTCCAATCGCTGCAAAAATGCACATTACGCTGCAATATCACAGCGATCATTCACTCACGGGACGTCAAAGCTCAATGTTTACAAGCCTTTTAGTTGGCATGCGATATGCCCGGTTTTACTTGTCTGAGTGTTTCAACTCAATCCCCATAAGCCAAATCGAGCCAACACATCGATGGATACCCTGAATTTACTGACTAGCAAACTGCAGCCCCTTTCAAGCACCGTAAGTGCTGACGGGCAACTCGTCAGTCTGTCCGCCAGCCTGAGCGATAAATTGGGGTATGCACCAGAGGAGCTGCTGCATCAGCCGATTGAACGTATCTACAGCCTCGAGTCAGTGCGTGCCTTGCGTTTGCTGTTCGCCAGTCCTCCTGCCGATGAGCAAGTCCAGAGCTTGGAGCTGACCCTGCTTCGCCACAATGGCGGTCTGCTGCCAGTGGTCGCCTGCGGGTTTATGGAGTGGCGCTCAGTTCAACCGGCGCGCCTGCACCTGCTGAAGATTCCGCTTGGGTCGCTGGGCCATCGGCTGCGGGAAATGCACAACGCCAATGAAGTAATGAGTCAAATGCTGCAGAGCGCAAAGGTTGCCTACTGGTGCATCGAGTTCGTCGAGGCGGTGGACATCAACACGTCTCCTGACGAAATCGTTCGCCAGGTTTTCGAAAACGACTCCCACTGGCGATTGTGCAACCGGGCCATGGCGGACGTGTATGAAATGCCTTCGGATGTCGACTTCAACCAGCAACCGGTTCGTCTTTACTGGCCTCGCAGCCCGGCCAACGAGGAGTTCGTGCGACGCTTGATCGAAGCCGGTTTCAGCGTCGACTGCGCGCTCTCGGTGGATCGGCGTCACGATGGTTCACCGGCCTACGTCGAGAACGATGTACGCGCAACCATCGTCAACGGACATCTACTGCGCATGTGGGGCAGCATTCGCGACGTCAGCCAGGAATTGCGCATGCAGCACGACGCCGAGCAGCGCATCGATGCCTTGCGCCGGGTCTTCGATGCGGTGCCGGATGCGGTGCTGGTGATCGACGAACACCTGCAACCACAATGGCGCAACGCAGCCTTCGAAGAGACCTTTGGCATTACCCATGGCGCCGGTATCGCTCGACTGCTGCTGGATAATGCCCTGCCCGAGCGCACTTGGCACAGCCTGCCACTGCCTGATTTGAGCGGGCGAGAATTGAACTTCAATGTGCATTGTTCGCGCATCCTGATTCGTGAAGGCGTGGCCTGGCGGGTCGCGGTGTTTCGCGAAAGTCAGGGCGCGCGTCGTGCGCAAGAATTGCACCCATGAAAGACAAGAACCTGCCACCCGCACTGCAGATGGGCATGCGCTCTTCAGTCAATGTCAGCAGCGAAGTCCTCGGGGCATTGCTGGAAACACCCGCGTTGCACGCCTTACTCGACAGCTTCGGTGAAGCACTGATCGTGACAGACGGTGAAGGTCGCGTGCGTTTTCTCAATCTGGCCGCCGAGCGCATTAATCGACTGTCCAAACAACAAGCCGTCGGGTTGTCCGACAGTGAGTTTTACCAACGCTCGGCATTGAATTACGACGACTTACAGGCTGCACTGAATCGCGGCGGTAACAGCGCCTTGACCCGATCACGAGAAGGCCGGAATCTGCTCAGCAGCGCCCACGCCATCCCCACGGGCGCCTACGAAAAACCGTTCAGAATGTTGACTCAGAAAGACTTCGACGGTAGTCAGCCGCAGCGTCGAGCATCGCTGGGAAACCGGCCAGCGGAGCCGCAGGGTCTACGCGACCCCCAGGACAGTACCCTCCACCTGTCACCGCAGCTATCAAGCATCGCGGACACCGGCGTGCGCGCTTTCCGACGTCGCGCACGGCTGTTACTGCTTGGCGAACCCGGCGTTGGCAAGACCGCCATTGCGCGGCATATCCACCGTGCAGCCGGCTGGGGTGATCGCCCTTTTATTCACGTTAACTGCGGGAGCATTCCAGAGAGTCTGTTCGAGTCGGAGATGTTCGGCTATGAACGCGGCGCTTTTACCGGCGCACTGCAGGGCGGCAAGCAAGGCTATATCGAAGCGGCTTCTGGCGGAACCTTGTTCCTCGATGAAATTGGCGAAATCCCCCTGCATGTCCAGGCCAAGCTGCTGAAATTCCTTGAGGACAGTACCATCCAGTCGGTTGGCTCGCCCCTGAGCAAAACGATACAGGTGCAAGTCATTGCGGCCACTAACAAGGACCTGCATCACCTAGTGAGCATGGGTGAGTTTCGCGCCGACCTCTACTATCGCCTCGCCGTCCTGCCGGTAGAAATTCCGCCGTTGCGCCAGCACCGGGATGACCTACCGTTTCTCATCGACATCCTGTTAAGCCGCATCAATGGCGATCGCGAGCCCTCACTGAGTCTGTCTGCGGGCTGCCGGAAGCGGCTGATGGGCTATGATTTTCCGGGCAATATCCGCGAGCTGGTGAATATCTTTGAACGGCTGGCGGTCCTCGCCGACGACGAAGCGCAGGAGCATCATTTGCCGGCTGAATTGCTCGATCCGGTGCGCTCTCAGGAACGTTTGAAGCCCTCGGCTGCGCGCGATGAACCAGAGAACGATCCAGAACAGAATCTCAAGCTTCAAGTCCAGCATTTCGAACGCCAAGTCATTCTCAGGGCCGTGCATCTATGCGGCAGCAAGCGCAAAGCTGCTCAGCACCTGGGCATCGACATCGGCACGCTCATCCGCAAGCTTCAACGCGACTGACCCCCCGACACAGGGACGTGTCCCCCCTTCTTTTTGCATAAAACGCTGCAAAAACGCCTACACGAGTGGCTATTTTTGCCTGTACCTCACGCCAAGAGTTACATAAATACCTTTAAATTCAACAAGTTGAATATATGGCACGACCTGTGCTCCTGCTATCTGCACCCCATCATCGTTGGGCTTTGCATCAGAGCCGGCTTCCATCAGCCGAGCCGGTAGTCAGGAGGAATAATAAAAATGTTGATCACCGGGATCAAAAGTCGACCGGTTTACGACCAGTTGCAACCGCTGCCGGGAGGTACCCGGCACATCATTGCCGGGCAAGGCAGTGGCGGCCGCGCCATGTTGCGCTTGTTGGGCGATATGGTCGGACAGGATCGGCCGATCACACTGCTGTACTCGCAGGAATCTTTCTCCGGTCAGGACTTCCTGGCCGAGTTGCAGCAGCACCCAAGTCATCAATTGAAGGTGTATGCCAGTAACCAAGCATTGATCGACGATCTGAATAACCTGCTTTTTGATGCGCGGATGGGCACCCGGTTGTACCTCGCCGGGTCCGAAAGCTTCCTGGGCAGCGCCATGCAAGTGGCCACCCGCTTTGACCTCAATCGCGATGAGGTCCTGCGCGAGCACTCCGGCACCCTAGTCCGCCGCGTCTGGTGCGTGCACTGCGACACCTACACCGAAAACGTCACTCAGCGCGTCTATGACTGCCCTGGCTGCGGCGTGACGCTGGTGGTTCGCGATCACTATTCCCGGCGACTGGCAGCCTTCCAGGCAGTCAAAGCCGATGCCGAAGTCCCGGGTGAATTGCCTGAAGCCGAGGAGCTCGACACATGAGCCAGAACAAAGGGACGTTGAACCTGCGCGTGGCCCGAATCGAATCGGTAACCCCGGAAATCAAACGCTTCACCTTGGTGTCGCCAACCGGCGCACATCTGCCCGCCTTCTCCGGTGGTAGCCATGTCGTGGTGCTGATAGGCACTCAAAACAACACACTGCGCAATCCTTACTCGCTGCTGAGCTCACCGTACGACACCAGCAGTTATCAGATTGCCGTGCGCCGAGTAGAAAGCGGTCGCGGCGGTTCAATCTTGCTACACGACAACGTCAGTAAGGGCGATCTCATCGAGGTCACGCCACCGGCCAACCTCTTCCCGCTGATCAAACAGGCGCGCCTGCACCTGTTCATCGCCGGTGGGGTCGGCATCACGCCGATCATTTCCCAACTGGAAGAGTTGCGCCTGAGCAAGGTGCCGTTCGAGCTGCATTACGCGGTGCGCGGCGAAGCGCACGCCCAGCTCGGCAAAGAGTTGCAGGGCACCTACGGCGAACAGGTTCACCTGTACCGCAAGGGCATCGAATCGCGCATGGAGATTGGGCGAATCCTCGCCGACCGTCCACTGGGCAGCCATGTTTACGCGTGCGGTCCAGACAGCATGATCGACGCCACCCTGAGCTGTGCCCGCGACCTTGGCTGGACCGACAGCCACGTCCACTTCGAACGTTTCCTTGAACAAAGCAGCGGCGGCGAAGCCTTCAGTTTCACCCTCGGCCGCAGCGGCGCCACCATCGAGGTCTCCCCCGACCAGACCATGCTCGAAGCGGTAGAAGCCGCTGGCTACACCATGCCCTACCTGTGCCGTGGCGGCGCCTGTGGCCACTGCGAAACCGAGGTATTGGAACTCGACGGCGAGCTGCTGCACACCGATGACTGGCTGTCCGACGAAGATAAAACCAGCCGCAAGAAAATCATGCCCTGCGTATCCCGCGCCAAGTGCAATCGCCTGGTCATCGACCTGTGATCGACGGAGACATAACAATGAATATCAAATTTAATCCCGACGAAACCTACCGCGATGACTACACCTTCGCCAACAGCCCGGAAACCATCGCCCGAGCCCCCTTCCCGTTCCCTGACGACGACTACATGTACTCGATGAACCTCGAGCCGCATGTCTCGGTCGGCGACGGTGCGTTTCGCGCCGCTTTCGATATTGATGAGCACTACATCAGCGAGTGCCGGGACCGCGCGATCACCCTGGAGAAAGATCCGGGTATGCATTACGTCTCGGCGCCGCACATGATGGAGGCGCAATGGGATTTGCTTGAACTGATCATGGAGTCCTACGCCCGTGACTACCCACAGTACTTCAGCCTGGCGCGTGAAGGTCGGCAGTGGCATTGGACCAACCGTCTGCTGAACATCGACGACCATTTTACCTTCGGCGATCCAGCCACCCTGCCCTACGAGCCAATGGAATACGTGACCCGTCAGGCCCAAGGCGACTGGGTACTGCAAGAGGAACGCGATGGCACGTTGTATTGGGGCGCCGGGATCGCAACCCAGCGCGCCGATTATTCCCTGCGTTTCAACCTCGGCATGAGCTGGGAAGAATTCCATGGGCCGGTGCCATTGGTGAAGGAAATCGGCATGCTCGACCGCGCATTGAAGTTTCTGCTGCGCCTGCGCACGGGCCACCCGGTGCGTCGTTTGAACTGGTCGCTGACCGTCAATCCACGCCTCGAAGTCTCGGCCGAAAGTCTGCCGGAATGGGCACCGGACCGCACCATCGTGACCGCGGAAAACGCAGGCAAGCTGGTCTACCTGCGTATCGAGCTGCAGCCGCTGCATCGCCTGCCGCGCAGTAACGCCATCGTTTTTCCGATTCGCACTTACCTGCTCAGCCTCGAAGACATCGCCACCAACCCGGCGTGGGCCCGACGCATGCATCGAGTGCTGCGAGATTTGAACCAGCAACTGGTCGATTACAAGGGTTTCAGCCGCTACCGCGATGCCGCCGTCGAATGGCTCTCCAAGTACGACGACGGCCGCGACAGCGAGACCAACAAACAGGCGTGAGCCTGACATTCACTACAACAAGAAACTCAAATAAGCGGGACAACCCGCCAGTACTGAAATCAACTGCCATTGATAATGAGGAAATAAAATGAGTGGCTTATCCAACGCGCGTGCAAGCGTCGCCGATCAGGATGCGGAACAACTCCGCGCCCTCGGCTACAGTTCAGATTTCAATCGCAGCATGAGCCTGTGGGAAAACTTCTCCCTGGGCTTCACTTACCTATCACCGGTCGTCGGTGTCTACACTCTGTTCGGTCTGTGCTTGGCCGCAGGTGGCCCGCCGATGTTCTGGTCCTACCTGCTGATCGGCGCCGGCCAACTGCTGGTGTGCCTGATCTTCGGTGAAATCGTTTCGCAGTTCCCGATTTCCGGCGGTGTCTATCCTTGGGCCCGCCGTTTGGTAGGCAAGCGCTGGGCGTGGATGGTCGGCTGGGTGTACGCATGGGCGTTGTGCGCAACCATCGCCGGCGTCGCCGTGGGTGCCGGGCCGTACCTGGCGATCTTGCTCGGTTTCGCCCCCGGTCCCGAGGCCAACACCTACATTGCATTGACCATCATCCTGCTCTCGACCGCACTCAATCTGGTGGGCACCAAACTGTTGGCGCGGGTGGCGATGTTCGGCTTTCTCTGCGAACTCGTCGGGGCGATTCTGGTCGGCGGTTACCTGTTGATTTTCGAGCGTCACCAGCCGTTCAGTGTGCTCTTCAATACCTTCAACCTTGAGGTCAATGGCTCGTATTTGCCGGCGTTCCTCGCGGCGTCGCTGGCGGGTTTGTTCCAGTACTACGGCTTCGAGGCCTGTGGCGATGTCGCCGAAGAAACCCCGAACCCGGGTCAGCGCATCCCCAAAGCCATGCGCATGACGATCTACATCGGCGGCGCCGCCGCGATGTTCGCCTGCCTGGCGCTGATTCTTTCGGTACCGGACATGGCCAAGGTCTTGGCCGGTGAAGACACCGATCCAGTCGCTACCATCCTGGCTAACGCCTTCGGCCCGGTAGGTTCGCGGCTGGTGATGGCAGTGGTAATGGTGTCGTTCATCTCCTGCGTACTGAGCTTGCAAGCGGCAGCCAGCCGCCTGCTGTTCGCTTATGCCCGTGACGAAATGATCGTCGGCAGCTCGCTACTCAAACGACTTTCGGGCAACCACGTGCCGTCGTTCGCATTGTTAATCAGCGGAGTGGTGCCCGCAGCGATTGTCTGCCTGGGCATGTTCATGGCCGATGCCGTGGCGACCATCGTCGGCTTCGCGGCAATTGGTATCTACGTTGCGTTCCAGTTGATCGTCGTCGCGGCATTGATCGCTCGCGCCAAGGGCTGGCGCCCAAATGGCCAATTCACGCTCGGTGCCTGGGGCCTTTGGGTGAACTTGGCAGCGCTGCTGTATGGCGTATGCGCCATCGTCAACATGGTCTGGCCGCGCTCCCCGGACGCACCGTGGTACATCAACTACGCGATGATCCTGACCACTTTGGTAGTGATGGGCGCAGGCCTGATTTACATGCTGCTCGGCAAGCCTTACGACAAAGGCACCGCCCCTGCAGGCGATGCCTGGAAATTCTCCAAACCGCTTGCGAAGTCCGCTGATATTTCCGGGGTGTCGGTACAACAGCGCTAACAAAGGGCCGGGGAAGTCTCACTTCCCCGGCCTATAAAAAATTGAGGAACAGTTATGCAAATCAAACTGCTGATCAACGGCCAACTGATCGACGGCGAAGGCCCCGCCCAACCGGTGTTCAACCCGGCACTCGGTCGCGTGTTGGTGGAGATCAATGAAGCCAGCGAAGCCCAGGTCGATGCCGCCGTGCGTGCCGCCGATGCCGCCTTCGACAGCTGGTCGCAGACCCCGCCGAAAGAGCGCTCGTTGCTGCTGCTCAAACTCGCCGACGCCATCGAAGCCCATGGCGAAGAGCTGGCCAAACTGGAGTCGGACAACTGCGGAAAACCGTACAGCGCCGCGTTGAACGACGAGATTCCGGCGATTGCCGACGTGTTTCGCTTCTTCGCCGGCGCCAGCCGTTGCATGAGCGGTTCGGCGGGTGGTGAATACTTGCCGGGCCACACCTCGATGATCCGCCGCGACCCGGTGGGCGTGATCGCGTCCATTGCGCCGTGGA
This sequence comes from Pseudomonas sp. ok272, assembly GCF_900109995.1. Taxonomy (GTDB): domain Bacteria; phylum Pseudomonadota; class Gammaproteobacteria; order Pseudomonadales; family Pseudomonadaceae; genus Aquipseudomonas. Next base: position 337,451 of record NZ_FOCB01000002.1, read on the forward strand.
ACTACCCGCTGATGATGGTCGCCTGGAAAATTGCCCCAGCCCTGGCCGCCGGTAATACCGTGGTGCTCAAGCCGTCGGAACAAACCCCGCTGACCGCCCTGCGCTTGGCGCAACTGGCGTCGGATATTTTCCCGGCCGGCGTCCTCAACCTGGTGTTCGGTCGTGGTCCTACCGTCGGTAGCCCATTGGTCACGCACCCGAAAGTGCGCATGGTGTCGCTGACAGGCTCGATCGCCACCGGCTCGAACATCATTTCCAGCACCGCCGACAGCGTCAAACGCATGCACATGGAACTGGGCGGCAAGGCTCCGGTGATCATCTTTGACGACGCCGACATCGACGCTGCAGTTGAAGGCATTCGCACCTTCGGCTTCTACAACGCCGGCCAGGATTGCACCGCTGCGTGCCGTATCTACGCGCAGGCCGGCATCTACGAAAAATTCGTCGAGAAGCTCGGTGCGGCGGTCAGCAGCATCAAATACGGCTTACAGGATGATCCGTCCACCGAGTTGGGCCCGCTGATCACTGCACAACATCGCGACCGCGTGGCCGGGTTCGTCGAACGCGCCGTGGCGCAACCGCACATCCGCTTGATCACCGGCGGCAAAACCGTGGAAGGCAATGGTTTCTTCTTCGAGCCGACCGTGTTGGCGGATGCGCAGCAGGACGACGAGATTGTCCGTCGCGAGGTGTTCGGTCCGGTGGTCTCGGTGACCAAGTTCAGCGATGAAGCGCAGGTACTGGGCTGGGCCAACGATTCGGACTACGGCCTGGCGTCGTCGGTCTGGACTGCCGATGTCGGTCGCGCCCATCGGATGTCTGCTCGCTTGCAGTACGGCTGCACGTGGGTGAACACGCACTTCATGCTGGTCAGTGAAATGCCCCACGGCGGTCAGAAACTATCCGGTTACGGGAAGGACATGTCGATGTATGGGTTGGAGGACTACACCGTTGTGCGGCATGTAATGTTCAAACACTAATAGCCCACGGACAAACGTTTCTCCTGCGCCTTTGTGAATGCACAGCAGCTAAGGAGGCCTGGTGAGGCCAGCCAGACCAAGACTGACCTCATACCAGGCTTGGTGTGCGAGTCGTTTATTGCGCCAGGAGCCGCCCAAGAAGTCCAAAGCAATATCAGCAAGCTCCTGATGCGTCGATACAACAGGATTCGACTTCATCATTTCAACGTTGTGCTCGCGCCAGCGACGTTCGTCGCCTTGAAACCATTGCTGACACTGAAGTGTCGGTCGCCTGCTGCTCAACGGCCAAGAAAGCCGTTGCTTCGCCGGCGTCATGAAAAGTCTAAAATATTCTTCGTAAAAGGACGTTTCCATGTCACTCAGACAACTTTCCATTCAATGGAAAATCACTCTGCTGGCCGGTTTGTGCCTGGCAGGTATCGAGATCCTGCTGGTAGGTCTCTCGTTGTATCGCATGGACAACAGTTCCGAACTGGTGAAGGCCTCGAGTATGGAGATGCTCAATGAAGCCGCCCAGGCGCGCATCGAATCCCAAGGTGAGAACCAGGCGCTGAACATTCGCCAGCAATTCATGGACGCCTATCAATATGGCCACGGCTTTTCGCGTCAGGTGCTGTTCTTGCACGAGCAGGCCGAAAAGAGCTCGCTCGACGCCTCGGACTTGCGTGAAGACCTGACTCGCCAGGTCAAATCAGCCCTGCAAACCAATCCGGAGCTGCTCGGCCTGGCCCTGGTATTTGAACCCAATGCCTTGGACGGCAACGACGAACTGTTCAAAGGCCACGCGGAGCTGGGCAGTAACGACAAGGGTCGCTTCGCCCTGTACTGGTCGCAACCGACACCCGGCAAGGTGACCTCCATCGCGCTGCCCGAAAAAGACATTGCCGACACCAGCACCGGCCCCAGCGGCGAACCGAACAATGCATGGTTCACCTGCCCGCGCACCCGCCTCAAGCCCTGCGTGATCGAGCCGTATATCTATGTGATCGACGGCCAAAACGTGCTGATGACCAGCATCGTTTTCCCGTTGGTGCTCAATGGCAAACTCATCGCGTCACTGTCGGTGGACATCAACCTCAACAGCCTGCAATCGATCAGCCAAGGCGCGAGCAAAAAGCTCTATGACGGCCAGACCAATGTCAGCATTGTCACTCCGGCCGGTTTGCTCGCTGGCTACAGCCCGGATGCCAGCAAACTCAGCCAGCGCCTGGAAGCAGTGGACAAGCGCAGCGGCGCCGAGCTGACGCGGATGCTCGCCGCCATCAGCACGACCACCAGCCTGCACAGTGATGAGCAGCTCAAGGTTCTGGCGCCGTTCCAGCCGATCCCGGGTGGCAAATCCTGGGGTGTGCTGCTCGACGTGCCGAAGGAGGTTTTGGTCGGCCCGGCCGAAGCGCTGAAAAAGCAACTGGATGACAGCAATACCGCTGGCACCCTGATCGAACTGGGCTTGGGCGCCCTGGCCGCATTGATCGGCCTTTTGCTGGTGTGGCTGATGGCCCGTAGCGTGACCAAGCCGATCCTCGGCGTGGCGCACATGCTCGAAGACATCGCCAGCGGCGAAGGCGACCTGACCCGGCGCCTGGCCTACGACAAACAGGATGAACTGGGCCGGTTGGCCGGCGGGTTCAACCGTTTCCTCGACAAGCTGCAACCGATCATCGCCGAGGTCAAACGCTCGGTGCAGGACGCCCGCAGTACCGCGGACCAATCCTCCGCCATTGCCACCCAGACCAGCGCCGGCATGGAGCAGCAATACCGTCAGGTGGATCAGGTCGCGACCGCCTCCCACGAAATGAGCGCCACCGCTCAGGACGTCGCCCGCAGCGCAGCACAAGCGGCACAGGCCGCACGGGACGCGGATCAGGCGACCCATCAGGGCCTGACCGTGATCGACCGCACCACCACCAGCATTGGCAACCTCGCCGCCGACATGAGCACTGCGATGCTTCAAGTCGAAGGCCTGGCGGCCAACAGCGAAAAAATCGGTTCGGTACTGGAAGTGATTCGCGCCATCGCCGATCAGACCAACCTGTTGGCACTCAACGCCGCGATCGAAGCGGCCCGCGCCGGTGAAGCCGGACGCGGTTTTGCCGTGGTGGCCGATGAGGTGCGCAACCTGGCGCGCCGTACTCAAGAGTCTGTCGAAGAAACCCGCCTGGTGATCGAACAGTTGCAGAGCGGCACTCAGGAGGTGGTGGGTTCGATGAACAACAGCCATCGCCAGGCACAGGGCAGTGTCGAACAGGTCGGTCAGGCAGTCACAGCGCTACGCCAGATCGGCGACGCAGTGACGATCATCACCGACATGAACCTGCAGATCGCCAGCGCCGCCGAAGAGCAAAGCGCAGTGGCCGAGGAGATCAACACCAACGTGGCAACCATTCGGGATGTGACCGAGTCGCTGTCGGAACAGGCCAATGAGTCGGCCCGGGTGAGTCAGTCACTCAATAGCCTGGCGAATCAGCAGCAGAGTTTGATGGACCAGTTCCGCGTCTGATCCTGCTGTACTCGTGTGGGAGCGAGCGTTGCTGATTCAGCAGCAGCGGGTTGATCCAATTGAAGGGCCGTTTTGAGTTCCCCAATCAGCGAAAATGATGCGACCGATTGTTATTGTCGTTTGTTCAGCAGTTCGCATGTGAGGGGACTTCTCAATGAATAACGGCTCGCACGCATTACCCCGCTAGCTTCTGAAATATCCAAGGCGTCGGGTTCGTGATGTTGATCTCCAGGCCAGAGTCATCATCGTTTCAGCAGCACGCAGCGGTGCCCCTCCCCAGTTCGATGGTCTGGGTGCGATGATGCATGACAACGTACGACAAGAAATGCGAGCCGTCTTGGCAGACACACTCCCCTGCCCCTTTATTGGTCAAGGGGCTCAAGAGCTTCTCGACGAGACTCTAAAGACATTTGTTTCGCTTACAGCGGTGGTTTTGCGCACAGATCTACCCCTCTCCGGCGTCCTGCCGACCACATACAATCCACCACCAAACAACTTCAGCGCCTACAAAAGGTGCCTAGTGTCCTGTCTCGGAAATAAGCTGTTCCCTTTTGACGGCACCTGTCGCCGCCATGCTGCGTTGCCACTCCTCGCCATAGCCCTGCTATGACTCGTCGCGGCGCCTTGCCTGGCAGCAACACGGCAATGGCACGTCGCTAGTAAAGACCTGTTTATCCTGAGTATATCGGAACGAAAACACCAGTAAGATGCCCTCTAACCTAGCTTCCTTGATCTATGGAAGCAGCTATTAGGGTGGAGCATAGTCTCTATGGGCCATTTGAAAAAAAGCGCATCCGTGCTAAAACCAATGTATTCAATAGTATGTATTTTTGGATGCAGTTAATGTGCACGACTCGTGTATTCGATCATTCGGCCCAAGGACTGAGGGGCGTTGCAGAACGGTCGTGAGGTGCCAGACGCGGACTCATGGGCGCTACACTCTTTTGCTCGTCATGTGTCAGATGTTCGCCAGCGTGGCCAATGCGCCAGTTTCAGGAATGATAGCGAGCTAATATGCCCATAAAAAAATCGTCTTTAAGAACGGGCAGGCCTGGAGAAATTAGTACTAGCCCATTCCGTTGGTTTCCGGAAGTAGTTGATGCGATAGGGGGTTCCTCGCGAAGCGTGTTCAAAAGCGCGGGTATCAGCTTGGAGCAGTTTACACATGAAGACAGTCACCTCGCCTACATGGACGTTGCTCGTCTGTTCAATACGGCATTCGAACACACTCAGTGCCCCCATATTGGCCTGCTGATCGGCGAGCGCTTTATGCTGGATAACTTGGGGCCAGTGGGTCAACTCATGCGTCTGGCGACTTCACCAGGCGACGCATTGAACGACCTTGTCGGGCATGCATGCCTCTATGATCGTGGCGCAACCCCACTCCTTCTTCCATTGGCGGGCCAACACAGTTTGTTGGGGTATGTTATTTATCGCCACGACCTGCCCAATCAATCGTTACTTGTTGACGCTGCCGTCACGGTTGGCTTCCAAATGCTGCGGGCATTATTAGGCGCTAACTGGACGCCCGTTCGCGTGCAATTTTCATATCGCAAGCCTTCAGACATCACCCCGTACGTCAGAAGATTTCGCTGTAACATTCAGTTCAATGCAAGCATCTCCGGACTTGTAATAAACAATCAGCAACTTCGGCAAATTCAATGTACGGCGAACCCACGCTTACATCATCTGCTTAAACTTGCTATTTCGACCGCCACGTCACACTTGACGATGTCAGAAAAAATAAAGAGCCAGACATACGCTCTATTATTGAAAGGCCAGGCGAATTCCAAGCACATCGCCAGCCAATTCTCATTGAATGAAAGAACGCTGCGACGCCGACTGGATGCGGAGGGTTCTCACCTGAAAGAACTGATCACCGACTCCAGAAGCAACTTCGCGCGGCAGCTCTTGAAAGATACGGATTTGCCGATATCCACAATCTCTCAGACCCTTCAATACCAGGACCCAAACGCTTTCTCCCGCGCGTTCAAAACGTGGACAAATACGTCACCCCAGCATTGGAGAGATGGACTGGAGCTCGCCTCCATTGAGGATTGATCCAACTGTTTCCACACACCCGAGATACCGCGCATCGGTGTCCGAAAATGCAAGATGCCTTTCTGATGATTGCCGTAAAGTGAACGTAACAACAGGCTGGCTGCAAAGCTGATCTTCGGTTTTTTGTGCTGTTCATGAGGCTGGCGACTAGTTGCACCTGCGGTTGGAGTCCCGCGCAGATACTCAAGAAAGCCGCACGAGTAAAAAAACGGTGCCCAAGCCTTGGGGCGATCTCAGCTATATCGATTGAGTGATCTGATAGAGAGGGATTTCATGCCATTAAATAAAAGTGTGTTGTCGATTACTGTTCTTGGTGCGCTGACACTCTTTACCAGTGGTCGCAGTGTTGCCGGTGGCCTGATGTTGTACGAAATCGCCACCGACAACGTCGGACTGGCCAATGCTGGTGCAGCGGCCCGGGCACAGGGTCCTTCGACCATAGCCAGCAACCCCGCCGGCTTGAGCTACCTCAGCGGAACACAGATCTCCGCTGGCGCTCAGGTTCTTTTTGGTGACTTATCGTTCGATCGGGACAGCGAAACCAATGCGCCGGGCACTGGCAGCGGTAACGCGCTTGATCCCATACCGGGCGGCAGTTTCTTCATCAGCCATCAACTGGATGACCGGTGGTCCGTCGGTTTCGGCTCCTATGGCGATTTCGGTCTCGCTGAAAACTACGACAACGACTGGTCGGGCCGTTATTTCGTGCAGAACGCGAGCATAGCGGGACTGTCACTGGTACCCAGTGTCGCCTATCGCTTCAACGATCAGTGGTCCGTCGGCGTCGGTTTGAAAGCCATGTACGGGACGTTGAAAAGCGAAGCCGCCATCGATCAGGCGCCGCTCGGACTGACACAACGGGGCGACGGCCAATACAAATACCGAGACAGCACATGGGGTTATGGCGCCAACGCAGGCGTCATTTATGCACCAAAGCCAGGTACCCGGATTGGCTTGGCCTACACCAGTCAGGTTGACCTCGACTTCGAAGATCGCCTGGATGTGGAGAGCAATGCTCCGCTGGTGAGTCGCCTCAACAGCGTCAACACCAAGATCGACCTGAAAGTACCGCAAACGGCGACCCTCAGCCTGTATCAGCAACTGGATACGCAATGGGCTGTCCTGGCCTCGGTCAATTGGCAGGACTGGTCGAAATTCGGTGACATCGGCATTGACGTAGACACTTCCAGAACCGGTTCCCGGTCTACCTCGATCGATGCGCATTACAAAGACACGTATCAATTGGCGCTTGGCGCTCAGTACCAGATGAACCAGGACTGGATCTGGGACTTCGGTGTCGCCTATGACACGTCCGCCGTGTCCGACGGAAATCGTACGCTCACCGTGCCCATGGGCGCCGCCTGGCGCTTCGCCACAGGCTTTACTTATTCGCTGAATAAAGAGACAGACGTGAATTTCAGTTGGGTCACGGTGTGGATGGGGGACATGTCAGTCGATCAGCAAAAAACGCTGTCAGGCAGTCGTGTATCAGGTGAGTTCGACAACGCCTGGATTCAAGCCCTGACTGCCAACATGACTTGGCGTTACTGAGAAAAATTCAAGAGCGTTTCAGGTGTCATGCCTGGTATCTAACCGTGGGCATGAACGCTCACGACGCCGGTTTGTACCAAATTAACGAGGTGAAAATGAACAGGAAGTCTCACAGTGGCTGGACATTGGCTGCGGCGGTCGTCGTAGGTTCAACGCTTTTCACCGGGTGCACGAGCAAGCTCGATCCGATCACACAGGCCGACAAGGCGGATGTGACCAAGGGCGTTCCCGTGCCGAGCCTGGAGCAAACCAAGGCGATCGCCGAGGAAGGCTTTATCTACGGCTTGCCGCTGGTCATGAACTACGCCGTAATGAACGAATTCGCGGTGGACTCCAAGTCCAGCCAGTTCAAGGCCCCCTTCAACCAACTGCACCACGATCATAAGGTCGCGACGCCCGCTGACACGGCCATCATTACCCCCAACAGCGACACGCCGTACTCCTTTCTCTGGACCGACCTGCGCGCCGAGCCGTTGGTGATCACCGTGCCGGCCGTCTCCAAAAAACGCTACTACTCGGTGCAACTGATCGACGGCAACACTTATAACTACGGCTACATCGGCAGTCGGGCCACGGCCAGCGCACCCGGGAGCTATCTGATTGCAGGCCCCGACTGGAAGGGTGCGACACCTCCAGGCATCGACAAGGTGTTCAGCTCCACAACCCCTTTCGCACTGACGCTGATCCGCACCCAGCTGTTCAATCCGGCCGACATGCCGAATGTCGAGAAGGTGCAGGCGGGTTACAAGGTTCAGCCGCTGTCCGCTTTCCTCCATCAACCCGCGCCGCCCGCTGCGCCGAAGATCGCTTTCGTGCCAGCCACCACGGAGGGCATCAAGGCCAACTTTTTCGAGTACCTGTCGGCGGCGCTGCAGTATGTGCCGCCATCGGCTGAGGACAAGGCGATCCGTGCGAAGCTGGCCAGCATCGGCGTAGGCCCCGGTCGCAGCTTCGAATTCAAGGACCTCTCGCTCGAGCACAAGGCCGTGGTCCTGCTCGGGATGAAGGCCGGCGACGAGAAGGTCGACAAGTTCCTCTCGACCGGCATGAAGAATATCAACGGCTGGAGCGTCGGCGCGTTCTTCGGCGACCAGGCGTTCTACAAAGGCGACTGGCTGATGCGGGCTGGCGCCGCGAAGGCGGGTCTGTACGGCAATGACGCCGCCGAGGCGATGTACCCCATTACGCGTACCGATGGCAATGGCCAGACGTTGAATACCGGCAAGCACAACTACACGCTGACCTTCCCTGCCGGAAAACTGCCTCCCGTCAATGCCTTCTGGTCGGTGACCATGTACGACGGCAAGAGCCAGTTGCTGATCAAGAATCCGATCAACCGCTACCTGATCAATTCGCCGATGCTGTCGGCCATGAAAAAGAACGTGGACGGTTCACTGACGCTGTATATCCAGAAGGATTCGCCAGGCAAGACCAAGGAGTCCAACTGGTTGCCCGCGCCTGACGACACGGCCTATCTAGTGATGCGCCTCTATTGGCCGAAGGCCACGCCGCCTTCGATTCTTCCTGCTGGCGCGGGGAGCTGGCAGCCGCCGGCAGTGGTGGCATCGAAGTAACGCGACACTTGCGACTGCTTGCAGTTGGCAAGCAGTCGTTTGATTGCTCAGGCTGAGATCCAATGGGCCCTACTCCGAAAGGGCTGAGGCCACAGGGTCTGACCTTGAATAAACGACATTCAGGAACACATCCCTCAAGGAGTACCGTTACATGAACTTCTCGCACAAATGGATAACGGGTGCCGCATTGAGCAGCTTGTTATTGACCGGCTGCGTATCGAAAGTTACTGAAGCCGAGCAATACTCGGGCTATCTGTCCAACTACAACAACTTGCAGGAAGTCAAAACGGCAAGCGGCGGCACAACAATGCGTTGGGTCAGTCCGTCGTGGAACTCGAATGCCTATGACACGGTAGTGTTCAACAAGCTGGAGCTCTATCCCGCGCCCAAGCCCGATGAGCGGGTCAACCAGCAAACGCTGACCGCGATCCAGAACCACATGACCAGTGAGGTCAAAGGCACTCTGGGTCAGAAATACCGTGTGGTTTCCAACACCAGCGCCGCGCCGGTGGGTTCCAAAACCCTGCTGATGCGTGCGGCGATCACCGGGGTGAATGCCGAAAACGAAGGGATGAAATGGTACGAAGTGGTGCCGATCGCCGCCGTGGTCGGAGCAACACAGGCCGCCACCGGCCACCGTGATCAGGACAGCACTTTGTTCATCGAGGCCGAGATTATCGATGCAAGAACCAACCAGACGGTCGCCAAGGTAGTACGCAAGGTATTTGGTACATCGCTGGAAAACGAAAGTCAGAAGATAACCGCCCAGGACTTCAAAGCGGCGATCGACAAGTTGAATGTCGATCTCTGGGCGTTCATTCGCAGTTAAACCTTGATTGAACTGCCAACAGACGCTGGTTCAATACACTACCAATAACGAGACGCACCGCAATGAAAGTAATCCTGTCCTGGCTGTCAGTCATGTTGATGACGGTGCTGATAAGTGCCTGTTCCGCCGTCGGGTCAACCGATGGCGGCGCTGGTGAAATCGACATTCGCTCAGGGAAGATCGAGCAGATATCGCTGACACAGATGCAGACCAACCACGACAGTGGTGTCGGTGCCGTACTCGGTGGCCTTGGCGGTCTGGCGCTTGGTAGCTTGATCGGGGGTGGCACCGGGCGTGACGTCGCCATGGTTGCCGGCGCGCTCGCCGGTGCTGCTGGCGGTAACTACGCCGAGAAGAAAAAGTATGACCAACCGGTCGAGGCGCAACAGATCATCGTGCGGGTCAGCAGTGGCGTGCTCGTATCGGTGACCCAACCGATCAATCCGTCCCTGGCTAAGGGCTCGAAGGTGTATATCCAAGGCTCCGGCAATGATGCCCGCGTTGTGCCGCAAGGCAGTTAAGGCTGACTGTAAACGGAACTCGACATGAACAAGTACATTGAACGACTCGTGCTATCACCTTTGTTTTTAGGTATTTCCGTTTCCAGCCAGGCTGACGATCAGGCGGAACTGGCTAAGCAGTCATTAAATCCAGTCGCGGCACTGTACAGCTTACCCATTCAATACAACTGGAATCAGAAAATGGGTCCCTCCGGTAATGGAATCCAGAGCGTAACCAATATCCAGCCGGTATTACCCTTCACCCTTAATGAAGATTGGAATCTGATTTCTCGCACGATCCTCCCGATCATTGATCAGCACGGGTTGGCACCAAGGGGTATCGCCGATAAAAGCGGAGTGGGTGACACCTCGCAAAGCTTCTTTTTCTCGCCCAAAAAGCCCACCGACGACGGCTGGATCTGGGGCGCAGGCCCCGCGTTGTTGTTACCGACCGGCAGTGATGAGCTTCTGAGTAGCGAACAATGGGGAATTGGACCGACAGCGGTGGCATTGAAACAAGCCAACGGTTGGACGACCGGTATTCTGGCGAACCATATCTGGTCACTGGACAACGACCCAGCCGATGACAAGGAGAAGGTCAACCAGACGTATCTACAACCCTTCCTGGTTTATACGACAACGTCCTACACCAGTTTTGGAATTAATACCGAATCCACTTACGACTGGGAAGCCAGGGAGTGGAATGTGCCGATCAACTTGTTCGTGACGCAATTGTTCAAAGTCGGCAAGCAGCCCATGAGCCTTCAGGTGGGACCGCGATATTGGGCGGACAGTCCTGAAGAGGGTGCACACGGCTGGGGGTTTCGAGTCGCGTACACCCTACTTTTTCCTAAGTGAAACTAGAATATCACCGGACCGGCAGTTGACTGTCCGACTCACTCATCCAATACGAAAAATGGAGTCTCAAGTTCATGATAACCACACTCCCGAGAACATTTGGCTGTGCGATGGTATTGCTCGCGTCCTTTGGATTTACGCACGCCCAGGCAGCGGACATCACTCCCGCCGAAACGAAAGCCATCGCCGAGGAAGGCTACGTCTACGGTCTGCCCATCGTGATGAACTACGCGACCATGTACGACTATGCCGTGGACAAAAGCTCCAGCCAGTACAAGGCGCCGTTCAACCACATTTACAACATGCACAAAGTCTTTAGCTACAAGGACACGGCCATTGTCTCGCCGAACAGCGACACGCCGTATTCCTTGATGTTTATGGACCTGCGTAGCGAGCCGATCGTGCTATCGGTACCGACGGTGGAGAAACCGCGGTACTACTCGGTGCAGCTCATCGACAACAACACCAACAACTTCGGTTACATCGGCAGTCGTACCACCGGCAGCGAAGCCGGCGATTACCTGCTGGTCGGCCCAGACTGGAAGGGCGTGACCCCGCCAGGGATCAAGGAGGTGTTTCGTTCCAATACACAACTCCTCTTCGTGATCTTTCGCACCCAGCTCTTCAATCCGGCGGACATGCCAAACGTCGAAAAGATCCAGTCCGGTTATGCGACCCAGCCGCTATCGGCTTATCTCAAGCAGCCCGCGCCGCCTGACGCGCCGGCGATCAACTTTCCGAAGTTCGACAAGGCCATGGCGAAGAGCGACTTCTTCAAGTACCTGGGCTTTGCCTTGCAGTTTGCCCCGACCACACCGGATGAAGTGGCGATCCGCGCGAAGCTGGCCCGTATGGGCATTGGCGCCGGCAAGGACTTCAACTTCCAGGATCTGTCCGCCGAGCAAAAGGCCGCAGTGGTTGAGGGCATGCAGGCTGGGCATGCGAAGGTCCAGGACGCGGTCAATCATCTCGGGACGCAGGTCAATGGCTGGAACATTGTGAGTTCCGGCGGTGATGCTGCGTTCTACAAGGGTGATTGGCTAAAGCGTGCCGCGATCGCACAAGCGGGCATCTACGCCAACGACGCCGAAGAGGCCACGTATCCGATGGCCAAGGTCCTGTCCGATGGTACGCCGCTTGACGGCAGCAAGCACAACTACACCATCACCTTTCCTGCCGGACAGCTTCCGCCGGTCAATGCCTTCTGGTCGGTTACCATGTACGACGGCAAGTCGCAACTGCTGATTAAAAACCCGATCAATCGCTACCTCATCAACTCGCCGATGCTACCCGACATGAAGAAGAACGCAGACGGCTCGCTGACGCTCTACGTCCAGAAGGACTCGCCCGGCGCGGACAAGGAAAGCAACTGGCTGCCCGCACCGAATGATCTGATCTACATGGTGATGCGCCTGTATTGGCCGAAGACGGAAAACCCTTCCGTCCTGCCGCCTGGCAAAGGCACGTGGAGTCCACCCGCGATCGTTAAAATCAATTGAGCATCTGACGACCGGTTGCAGCGGACGGCCCAGGCGTGGCGCCGCTGAACCGGGGCGTCAGGGTTTCGCAGAGGCCCTGACGTACGCTTTGATTAGCCAAAGGCCGGCGGTGGCCGCAAACCGTAGATGTTGTTGTTTTGGCGTTATTTGCACGGCCCTGCGCATGCCGCGATTCAACGCCATTGGATGGATCCCCCTCCTCAAGAGGGGGGCGGTGTGAGCACGGTCTGTTCACGATGCTCTTGACGCACCGTGTATATCCTTTCACCGTCCAACAGAGAACAACAAGCATGTTTTATGAAAACATCGACACCTCCTCCATCAACGACGAGGACCTGCCGTGGGTTCCGTTCGCACCTTACAGCGATGAAATTTTCATCAAATACATCAAATGCGACCCGGTTCGCGGGGAAACCATCACCCTGCTCAAGGCCCCGGCCGGGTCTTCTCTGCCCAAGCACCATCACTCCGGCACGGTCATCGTTTACACCATCAAGGGTGGCTGGAAATACCTGGAGCACGACTGGATCTCAAAACCGGGCGGCGTGGTGTTCGAAACCGCAGGTTCCAGCCATACGCCGATCGTGCTGAGTGAATATGGCGATGAACTGATCACCTTGAATATCACCCAGGGCGACCTGCTGTATTACGACGATAACAACAACGTCGTGGCCATCGAGAATTGGAAATCCAGCGTGGATCGTTACCTGGCGTTCTGCCAAGCCAATGATATCGAGCCCAAAGACATCACCAGCTTTGCGGTCTGACCCGCGCTCCAATCTCTCGGCCGTCCGGTGTTCGACCGGGCGGCTGCGCCGTTGCAATGAATAAAAAACGGAGACACCCATGTCCCAGAAGCTGCAACCCGCCGGACGTTTCACCCTGAAACTCTGCGCACTGTTGGCCAGCTCGGTCGCATCCGCACAAGACTCGCTGCCCTTCCCGCCGACGCCTTCGGCCAGTGACGCCAAACCGACGCTGCAAGAATCGAAACACCAGAAACGTCAGCAGCAATCTCATCTTCCTGCCGAGGCCCCCAATATTCTGGTGATCATGCTCGATGACGCCGGCTTCGCGCAGTCAGATACCGTCGGCGGCGCAGTCCATACGCCGACCCTGAGTCGAGTCGCCGACAGCGGTGTGCGCTACAACGCTTTTCATACCGCTGCCATCAGCTCTGCTACTCGCGCCGCATTGCTCACCGGACGCAACCATCACCGAGTTGGCAACGGCGTCATCGCAGAGCTGGCCACCGATTGGGAAGGCTACACCGGCAAGATCCCCAAAAGCTCGGCGACCATGGCCGAGGTGCTCAAGCAATATGGCTACAGCACCGCCGCGTTCGGCAAATGGCATAACACCCCCCCTCTGGACACCACGGCGGCCGGTCCTTTCGATACATGGCCGACGGCCTACGGTTTTGAATATTTCTACGGTTTCCTGGCCGGCGAAACCTCCCAGTACGAACCGCGTCTGTACCGCAACACAACGCCAATCGAACCGGCGCGAGATCCGAAATATCACCTCAGCGAAGATCTCGCCAATCAGGCCGTAAACTGGCTGCAAGACCATCAGACCTACGCGCCGGCAAAACCATTTTTCATGTATTGGACACCGGGTGCCGTGCATGGCCCGCACCAAGTGAATGCGCAATGGGCCGATAAATACAAAGGCAAGTTCGACGGTGGTTGGGACGCCTATCGTGAGCAGACGTTTGCTCGCCAGAAAGCGCTGGGCTTTATCCCGCATGACGCCGTCCTCACGCCGCGCCCGGCGGAACTCCCAGCCTGGGACAGCTTGTCTTCCGAACAGAAACAGTATCAGGCACGGTTGATGGAGGTGTATGCCGGCTTCCTGGAACATGCCGACACGCAGGCCGGCAAGATCCTCGACGAACTGGAGCGTGAAGGTAAGCGCGACAACACGCTGATCTTTTATGTCTTCAGCGACAACGGCGCTTCTTCCGAGGGGATGGAAGGCACGATTAATGAGTTGCTGGCCCAAAACGGGATTCCAGTTCCCAAAGAGCAGCAGTTGAAAGTCCTCGACGAGATGTATGGCGGCTTGTCCGCGCTCGGCGGTCCTAAACTTGAAAGCATGTACAACGCCGCGTGGGCCTGGGCAGGTTCAGGGCCATTCGTAGGCACTAAACTGGTCGCCGGCTACTTCGGCGGGACGCGCACGCCGCTGGCCGTTTCCTGGCCGAAACAGATCAAGGCCGACGCCAGAGTTCGCGCACAATTCCACCATGTCAACGACATTGCCCCGACGGTCTACGACGTGCTGTCGATCACGCCACCCATAGAGGTCAACGGTATCGCTCAGGACCCAATGGATGGCGTCAGCCTGCGCTACACCTTCAACGACGCTCAGGTGAAGTCGAAAAAACCGGCGCAATACTTCGAAGTCTTCGGCAGTCGCGGCGTCTACAAGGATGGCTGGATGGCCTCGGTTTTTGGCCCGCGCAAACCCTGGGTGCAAGGCTTCGCGCAGTTCATGGGCTGGAATCCGGTGAACGATCAATGGTCGCTCTACAACCTGCAAGACGACTACTCCCAGGCCAAGGATGTCGCCGCGAGCAACCCGCAAAAGCTTGCAGAGCTGAAGGCCGAGTTTGACGTGCAGGCCAAGGCTAACCATGTCTATCCGATTGGCGCCGGTCTCTACCCCTTCCTCGATCCGACTGCACGAATCTCCAGCAGCCAACGCGAATGGCATTTCAGTGATCGTGTCCAGCGCTTTCCGGAGTTTGCGGCCCCGAACCTGCGCAATCAGAACAGCAAAGTTGTCGTCGACGCCGACGTTCCGGCTAACGCCACCGGCGTGTTGTATGCCTTGGGCGGTATCGGTGGCGGGGTCAGCCTGTACATGGATGACGGTTTCCTGAACTACGAGTACAACGCGCTGGCTATCTCTCGAGTCAAACTGCGTTCGGCCAAACGAGTACCCGCAGGCAAAGTCAGTATCGAAGTGCTGACGACCCTGTCGTCAGCCAAGCCCGGAGCGCCGGCCAATCTGAGCCTGCGACTTGACGGACAGGAAGCCGCCAAAGGGGTGACACCGTTCACTCCGGCACTGACGTTCACCGCCAGCGAAACCTTCGACGTCGCTCAAGACCTCGGTTCCCCCGTCACCCTGGACTATTTCGAGCGTGCGCCCTTCGCACTCAATGGCAAGGTCAAGGATGTACACGTGACGTATTTGCCTTGACCCTCAATGCCGCCCAGATAACCGGGCGGCAGTCTGACGACTCCCGGACCCTGCCCCCATGCCTACCCACGAAACCCCGCCCCAGGGCTTGCATCTGATGGCCAAACCCGTCGGGCCGATCTGCAACCTCGATTGCAGTTACTGTTTCTATCTCGAAAAAGAACAGCTTTACCCTCCTCGGCAACGCTTCAGCATGACCGACGAGGTGCTGCGTCTGTATGTGCAGCGCTACATCGAGGCCCAGCCCACGCCTGAGGTCGAATTTACCTGGCAAGGCGGCGAACCGACGTTGCTGGGGTTGGATTTTTTCCAACGCGCGGTCCTGTATCAACGCCAGTTCGCGGGGAACAAAGTCATTCGCAACACGTTGCAGACCAATGGCACGTTACTCAGTGACGACTGGTGCGCATTCCTCGCCCGTGAACGCTTCATGGTGGGGATCAGCCTCGATGGCCCGCGATTCGTCCACGACCTCTATCGCCCCGACAAGCGCGGACACTCCAGTTTCGATGACGTGATACACGGTCTCGAACTGCTCAAGCAGCATGGCGTCGACTTCAATGTGTTGGTTACGGTGGCGCGCGATGTCGCCAGATTCCCCTTGGAAATCTATCGATTCCTCAAGTCTGAGGGCGTTCGTCATATTCAGTTCAACCCCGTGGTGGAACGTGTGCCAAGCGCCTCACAGGTCAGTCTGGGTCTGCATTTCGCTATCCCGCCGGAATTGCGCCTGCACGTGGTGCCGGAGCCCGCGATGGTGACGGAACAAACGGTTGCCCCTGAGGCCTATGGCGATTTTCTCATCACGATTTTCGACGAGTGGGTGCGCCAGGATGTCGGGGAGATTCATGTCATGAACTTCGAATGGGCACTGGCCTCATGGTGCCAGCTGCCGGCCTCGGTGTGCCTGTTCAGCCCGCGCTGCGGCAAAGCGGCGATCGTGGAGCACGACGGCAACGTCTACTCCTGCGATCACTACATGTATCCCGAGTATTTGCTGGGCAACTTGAAGACCGATGATCCTGCCGTGCTACTCGCCTCTGCTGCGCAACAAGCCTTTGGCGCCGCCAAGGAAGAGACACTGCCGACGTATTGCCAGCAGTGCGATTACCGCTTCGCCTGCCATGGCGAATGCCCGAAAAACCGCTTCATGAACGCGCCCAACGGCGAGCCGGGTCTGAATTACCTGTGTCCGAGCTACAAGAAATACTTTCGTCACCTGACGCCCTACATGAACGCCATGGCCCAACTGGTCAGCCACAAGCAACCCGTGGCGTTGATCATGCAGGCCTTCGCCGGCCCGCTGATCGTGCCACTGGATAAATAGCCTTTTAGCTCTGAAAGCTGAAGTCGCGAAACTGTTCGCGAAGCTTCATCTTTTGCAATTTGCCGGTGGCGGTATGCGGCAGCGCTTCGACGAACGCCACATCGTCCGGCAGCCACCACTTCGCCACGCGGCTTTGCAGTACCTTCAGCAGATCGTCTTTGCTCGCGGTTTTACCTGGTTTGAGCACCACCACCAACAACGGCCGTTCCTGCCATTTGGGATGAGGGATGCCAATCACCACTGCTTCGGCGACGGCCGGATGACTGACGGCAGCGTTTTCCAGATCAATCGAGGAAATCCACTCGCCACCCGACTTGATAACGTCCTTGGCGCGGTCGGTGATCTGCATGTAGCCGTCAGTGTCGATCGTTGCGATGTCACCGGTATCGAGCCAGCCTTCGCTATCAAGAATCTGCCCTCCCTCGCCACCGTAATACTGGCTGGCGATCCACGGTCCCTTGACCAGTAGAAGACCGCCAGCCTTGCCATCTCGCGGTAGTTCAGCGCCTTGCTCATCGACAATCTTCATTGACACCCCAAACAACGCCCGCCCTTGTTTGGCCTGCAAGTCGAGCACTGCTTCCAGCGAAGCATCACGGTGTTTGGGCAACGGATTGCAGATGGTGCCCAGCGGGGACATCTCGGTCATCCCCCAGGCATGCAAAACACGCGCATTGAAACGGGTTTCAAACGTATCGACCTGGCTGCGCGGCGCGGCGGCTCCGCCGATCACCACCCGGTTCAGGCACAGCTCTGTCGCCGGTTGCAAAGCCTGCGCCTCAACATGCTGTTGCAGCATCATCCACACCGTCGGCACACCCAGCGCCAGGGTCACCCGTTCATCTCGCATCAGCGTGTAGAGGCTCTCGCCGTCAAGTGCGGCGCCCGGCAACACCAATTTGGCGCCACACATTGCGGCGGCATACGGCATCCCCCAGGCATTGACGTGGAACATCGGCACGACCAACAACGCTGAATCCGCCGCCGATAGACCGAAGCCATCCGAGGTACACAGCGCCAGCGAATGCAGGATCGAAGAACGGTGCGAATACAGCACACCCTTTGGATTGCCAGTGGTGCCCGAGGTGTAGCACATTGACGACGCCGTGCGCTCATCGAACTCAGGCCAGATGAAGTCGTTGCTGTGCTCGGCGATCAGGTCTTCGTAGCACATCAAACCAGGCACATTGATTGCCGGCATTTGCTCCCGGTCACACAGAGCGATGAAAGCTTTGATTGTCTTCAGGTGCGGCGCGATCTGCTCGACCAACTCAGCGAACGACAGGTCGAAAAGCAGGTACTGATCCTCGGCGTGGTTGGCGATGAATTCGATCTGCTCGGCGAACAGCCGTGGGTTGATCGTATGCAGTACCGCACCCATGCCCGACACGCCGAAATACAGTTCCATGTGCCGGTAACCGTTCCAGGCCAGGGTGCCGATTCGGTCGCCTGGTTGCACGCCCAACGCAACCAGCGCATTAGCTACTTGTTTAGCGCGTTCGCCGATGTCGGCGTAAGTGCAGTGATGCACCGATCCATCTGCCGTGCGTGAGGCAATTTCAGTGTGCGGATGCGCCTTCAGCGCATGTTCCAGAACGGAAGAAATCAACAGCGGTTGATCTTGCATCAAGCCCAGCATGGATTTGTGTTCCTTTTATTCTTGTTTGATGTCGACGTTTCAGAAACGGCAGAGACTCACAGATAGCCGATTTTCCGGGCGTCGCTGCGAGCAAATGCCAGCGCCGCGCGACCGATGCCCGAGGCGGCACCGGTGATCAGCACGTTCTTGTTTTTGAGCTCGGGGATGGCCATGAGGGTTCCCGTTTCAAGGAGCACGACGGAGCAAGAAATGCGAGAGTGCCGGGATCAGCACCAAGGCGCCGACCATGTTCCAGATGAACATGAAGGTGAGCAGGATGCCCATGTCGGCCTGGAACTTGATCGGCGACCAGGCCCAGGTGATGACGCCCGCCGCCAGGGTGATGCCAACCAGCGCCACCACTTTGCCGGTGAACGCAACGGAGTTTTTGTAGGCTTCGGTCAACGACAGACCGGCACGCTGCTGAGCCAACTGAACACTGAGCAGGTACAGCGCGTAATCGACACCGATACCGACACCCAAGGCAATCACCGGCAAGGTCGCGACCTTCACGCCCATGCCCAGCCAGACCATCAATGCCTCGCAGAGAATCGATGTCAGCATCAACGGCACGACCGCCACCACCACCGCCCGCCAGCTGCGGAAGGTGATGAAGCACAGCACGATCACCGCGCCATACACGTAGAACAACATGGTGCGATTGGCGTCGCGCACGACGATATTGGTCGCCGCTTCGATCCCGGCGCTACCGGCGGCGAGCATGAACTGCCGATCGTCGTTGCTGTGTTCACGGGCGAACTGATCCGCCACTTTGACCACGTGATCGAGGGTTTCGGCCTTGTGGTCGGAGAGATAAGCGATCACCGGCATCATCGAGCAGTCACTGTCGAACAGTTCCGGGTTGTTCACCGAGGCCTGTTGCGCGCCGTAGTTGAGCACGTTCTGGTTGCGCGCGACGGTCAGCATTTTCGGGTTGCCTTCATAGGAACCCGCCGTGATCTGGCGCACAGCGTTGACCAGCGACACGGTAGTCTGCACACCCGGTTGCTGTTGCAGCAGCCAGCCGAGACGATCGGCTTCCACCAGGGTTTCGTACTTCAGGCATCCTTCGCTGGCGGTTTTGACCATGACCGCAAACTGGTCGCTGGACAGCGAATAGTTGGCAGTGATGTAGGCGTTGTCGCGGTTGTAACGTGAGTCGGCGCGCAGCTCGGGTGCGCCCGGATCGAGATCACCAATCTTCAAATGCGTGCTGACCATGAAGCCACCTACCGCCAGCAACCCGGCCACCACCACCGCCACTGTTGCCCAACGACGCTCGGTAAAGCGGTCAAGCAGGCTCCACACATTGCCCAGCCCTTTCCCTTTCAGCTCCTGACTTTCCTGACGCAAGCTGCGCGCCGCCGCCTTGGGACTGACACCCCAATAAGACAGCAGCACTGGCAGCAACACCAGGTTGGTGAAGATCAGCACCGCCACACCAATGCTGGCGGTGACGGCCAGGTCCTGGATCACCGGAATGTCGATCAGCATCAGCACCGCAAAACCTACGGCATCGGCCAGCAATGCGGTCAGTCCGGCCAGAAACAGACGGCGGAAGGTGTAACGCGCGGCGACCAACTGATGGGTACCGCGTCCGACGTCCTGCATGATCCCGTTCATTTTCTGCGCACCGTGGGACACGCCGATGGCGAATACCAGAAACGGCACCAGAATCGAAAACGGGTCGAGTGCATAACCGAACAAGGTGATCAGGCCCAGTTGCCAGACCACCGCAACCACCGAGCACAGAATCACTAGCGCGGTGCTGCGCACGCAACGGGTAAAGCCAAAGATGATGGCAGTAGCGATCAGCGCTGCGGCGCCGAAGTACATCATGATCAGCATCAGGCCATCGATCAGATCGCCCACCAGTTTGGCGAAACCGATCACGCGGATCTTGATCGGGCCTTTGCCCTCTTCACCGGCGAGGTGTACCGCGCTACTGCCGGCAAACTCAAACTTGTTGCGTAGCTGCTCTTCAAGCATCCGCGAAAAATGGTGATAATCGATTGCTGCGCCCGTGACCGGATCCTTCTCCAGCAGCGGCACCACAATCATGCTCGATTTGAAATTATTGCCGACAAGACTGCCGATGATGCCGGAACGGGCGATGTTCAAGCGCAGTTGCTCGACCCCACTGGCCGAGCCGTTGTAGGAGTCCGGCATGACCGGGCCACCACGGAAGCCCTCCTCCGTGACCTCGGTCCAGCGCACGGCAGGCGTCCACAATGACTTTATCCAGGCCCGATCCACGCCCGGGGTCAGGAACAAGGTGTCATTAACCTGTTTGAGCACCTCCAGGTATTTCGGGTCGTAGATGTCGCCGTCGGTGTTTTCCACCACCACCCGAACCGTATTGCCCAGCCCGCGTAACGACTGGCGATTCTCAAGGTAGTTTTTGATGTACGGCTGACTCTGCGGAATCATTTTTTCGAAGCTGGCATTGAGCGTCAGCCCAGTGGCCGCGAAATAGCTCAGCACTACCGTCACGATCAGGCAGGTCAGCACCACCAGCAGGCGGTTGTTGAAAATCAGGCGTTCAAGGACATTGCCGGAGCGTGCATCGAAGCCCTTCAGCTCTCGGATCACCGGCATCGTATCGAGGTTGTAGTTACCCATGAAGTGGCTCGTCTCTTTTTATTATGTGGGATGTGGGTTCATTCGAAGGACAACTGGCGCAAGCCCCGTGCGCCCGCGACCACCACGACGTCTGATGCGATGGCCTGCGCCGCAGCGGCGGGCCCCAGGCGGTCTTGAGGCTTTAGCGTGAAACTGGCGCCGTCGTCGGTGCTGACAAGCACATGCCCGGCCTGGCTGACCAGGATGATTCGGCCGTCGGCGGTGATCGTGCTCGCGGTGATGCTTGAGGACAGCCCCAGTTCAACCTTGTCCCAGTTCACGCCGTGATCGACGCTGCGATAAACATTGCCCCGCAGGCCATAAACGAGCACCGAGCCCGGCTTGCCGGTGATGCCGAAATAGCTGCCGCCGTAGGGCGTCGGGAGGTTGATGAAGCGTTGCGTTGCCGGGTCCAGTTTCAATACCAGGCCTTGCTCGCCGACAACGAACAGGTCATCGCCGATTGCTCGTATCCCGTAGAAATTCAACGCTCCCGGATTGTCGGTGCGATCCATCAACGGAACCCAGTTCCGGCCGCCGTCTTCAGTGCGGAAAATCAGATTGAACGCGCCGACGATATAGCCGGTTTTATCATTGGCGAACCAAACGTCCAGAAAAGGTTTGTCAGCCCCTTCATCGACCATTCGTTGAGCCTCGGCCAATAACGCCTCATTGGGCTGTTGCCCTTCATGCCTCTGAAAATGTTCGAGCATGATCTGCCCCAGCTGACGGCCATCGAGCTGACGCTTCCAGGTTTCACCCCTGTTGTCGCTGTGCAACACAATGCCGTCGTGCCCGACCGCCCACCCCTGCGTCGGGCTCGGAAAATGCACGGCCACCAGATCGGAACTCACCGGCACTTCTGCCTGGTGCCAGCGGACGCCGTTGTCATCGGAATAAAAAATATGGCCGCGTTGGCCCACGGCGACCAGGCGCTGACCTGCACGGGTCAACCCGGTGAACACCCCGCCAATCGCCTTGTCACTCTCAATCGCGGGGCTCGACAGCACGTCGACAAAGTCAGCGGCGACGACGGATCTGGTGAATGGGGCAGCCAACGCCAAAATTAGCGCAGTGAGCGCAATCCATCTAAATGTATTCATGAAGTCTACTCGGCAAAAAAAGCCGCCGAACAGTGCGATACACACTGTCGGCGACAAAAAAACACCTGCGTTATGGCTCAGCGAATACCCGTGCCGGCCAATGACTCAGGTGCCCACTGCGCTTTCGAAAGCGGGTCGATGTACTTGACGCCGCCGTACGGGCCGTAGATGCCGGTGATGTTGTAGCTGCCAGAGACCAGGTCATAAATCATGTGGTTATCGGAATTCGGCGCCTGCACGTCATAGCTGTATGCCAAATGTGCAAAGGACCCGCGGTACAGCTTGCCGCTGGCGTCATATTCATCCGAGGCCAGGGCGATCCAGCTGTCTTCGTCGAGGTAGAAGGTGCGCTTGCTGTAGATGTGGCGTTTGCCCGGTTTCAGCGTGGCTTCAACCACCCACACGCGGTGCAACTCCCAGCGCACCAGGTCCGGATTGACGTGATGCGGCGTGGTGATATCCGCAGCGACCTTGTGGTAGTTCAACTTGTACGTGTTGTAAGGAATGATCATTTCCTTCTTGCCGACGAGTTTGAAGTCGTAACGGTCCATTGCGCCGTTGAATACCCAGGCATCGTCATAGGTCGAAGCACCGGCCGAGCCAGGGTTTGGTGTGTCGTAGGCGATATCCGGTGCGAGTTTCACGCGGCGCTGACCAGGCAGGTATTGCCAGCCACGACGCTCCATCTTCAGAGGGTTGACGGCATCCTGCACCAGGATGGCTTCGCCTGCGCGACGGGCCGGGGCCTGGTAGTAGAGTTTGGTCTTGAAGAACAGATCCGTCTCTTTCGCCGGTTCCGTACGCTTCGGATCGTATAGCGGGTACTCCAGATAGCCATTACCGGTCGTGGCCAGTATCGCCCGGCCGGAACTGTCGACGTTCCAGGAGTCATATTTGATATTGGTGGCATAACCCTGATAACGCAGCAGGTGGTTCCACATGGCCTCATAGCCATCTTTCGGGATCGGGAACGGAACGCCCGGCAACGCGTTTTCCAGTGCTACCCCGCCTTCGAGTGTCTTGGTGCCGACGGCATTTTTTGCGGTGTTGTCCAGCAACCGTTGAGGTAGCGCAACGCTGCGATGGGTCGGAAACACATCGACCCGGAACGTCGGGTAACGCTTGAGCAGTTCTTGCGTGGTCGCGGTCAGTTTGTCGGTGTATTGACTGAGGTTTTTGCCATCGACGACGACGCGTGGCTTGTCGGCCTCGTAAGGGTCCGGACGGAACGAACTACCCGGTTGAAAACTGGCCGGCGCCGTGGTGAGTCCGCCAGTGTAGGGCGGAATGGTGTTGTCGGCATTGCCGGCCTTTTCAGCGCCGACGCCTGTCAGGCTGTTGCCGAGTTTGGCCGCTTCATCGGGGGACACGGCTGCGTGTGCCGCACCAGCGATGGCAACGGTCAAAGCAGTGAACAAAAGCGTGTTGACGAACTTCATGGAGTGACTCCTGCTATCAAGCAAAGACTTCGATCAAATGGTCGTTTTGAAGGTAAAAGTGACCATGCCCCGATCCTTGAGCTGAGGCTGAACACCGCCGAATGCAGTGGTCTGCCCCGGTACGCAGTTGTATTGGCCGTTGGCCCCTGGTGCTGCGCCCTGGCCCTGTGCACCTGCACCACCGGCTGAGCCGCAGGTGTCGAACGGACCAAAGTTGTCCACGTACTTCAGGTCAAACCGGTACTGGTTGTGTACGTCCATGCCAACGCCCACCGAGTAACTTCCGGAGTCCTTGTTACCCCCGAGCTGAACCGACGAGTTGCCCGCAAGGCCGACGCCGTAGCTGGCCGGCAGGTACATATCGATGCCGGGGAACACCTGATACCAGGTCGGGTTGAAGTTGACGCCCAGGACGTAGTTGTCCTTGCTGACCTTGTCGACACCGCGATACCAGTCTTCGCCTTTGAACAACTGCTCGTTCTCGGTGACGTCCAGCCAGCGGCTGTAGGCGAGTTCAACCAGCAAGGTCGAGCTGTCCCAGACCGGTGTCGCACCGAACGTGGTCAAGCCGTTGAGCACCGCGTGCACGGTGTTGCCTCGGGCCACGCCGTTGTCACCATCAAAGCGGCTGATGAAGCCTGGCAAACCGGCAGCACCGGCTGCCGGACTGACCGTTGCCGGCACGCTGGCCAGCGGCATGTTGTGGCGATAGTTCAGGTCGAGACCGACGCTGACACCTTCGATGCTTTTCGACAGGCTGATGCCGTAGATATCGATATCGTCGACATAGAACTGGTTGTAGCTGCCGGCATTGCCGGAGATCAGTTGCGCAGGGCCGACCGCCGTTGGCTGCAACACCAGGTTGGGCAGAATGTCGGAGGTTTTGCGGTAGTAGAAACCCAGCGTACCCTGCAGCCATTCCGGGCTCCACTTGGCCATCAGGCCAAAGTCACCCTGGTTGTCCGGGGTAAACGTATGCCCGTTGGACAGCCGTAAAAACTGGTTGGCACCCAGTGGGCCAGGTGTACCGAACAGCGGGTTTCGGCCGCCGATCAACGACAGGTTGTGCCCGCCATTTTGAATGCCGTCGTTGAACCCCAAATAAGTACCCGACTCCGGCAACCGCGCGGCGTCCCAGTCCAGGAAGTACTGCGCGGCGAGGGTCAGTTCCGGGTTGACCGTGAGGCTGGTGGACAACTGATTACGCGGAATGAACAGTTCTTTGGCTTCTGTTCCCGGGACCGCCAGCGACTTGGAAATATCCAGGCCGGATTGGCCATAACTATTGCTATGGGCAAAGGCGAGGATGCTTTCGCCCCAGTAAGCGGTGTGCTTGCCGAGCTTGCCGCTGAGCAGTGACTCATCGCCGACTTCAGTGCTGCCAAACACGAAGGCATCAAGGATTTCCGAAGAAGGACCGTTGTAATACCGATCGGCGTAACCGCTTTGATGATGAGAGTCCGGTTTACCGTTGTTGAGCTGATTGGTCGAGGCGTTATCGCTGCCAATATCGTCGTAGGCGTGGTCGTACCAAGTGTTGGCGCTGACACGGAAACCGACTTTTTCTTTGTAAACCACGTCCAGTTCGGTCAGCACATCCAGTCGTTGAGAAACGGGACTGCCGGAGGAGAAGTTGCGATCCCCGTCATTGTTGTTCCACGAATTGGCCAACTTGCTGTTGGGGGCTTCCACGCGCTGGGCGTAGTTGAACTTCAGCGTGTTGTCGAAGCGAACCGCAAAGTCTTCATTCCCCGTGTTTATCTCCACAGCCCCTACGGGCGCAATGCCCAGGCCGGTGAGAATGGCGGAGGCCAACAACCCTTTGCGAAGGTTTGCATGGCAGATCTTATTATTTTTGTTCATCTAGCTTGCCACCTGCTCTATGGTTTACGAAAAGTCATGGGTTGAATAACGGCGTAGTGAGCCTCCTCTCAGGTGCGCTGCAAAAGGGTGACCGACACCGCCCGGCCCAGGGCGGTGCTATGTTGTAAAGCCGTGCGGGCACCAGCAATTTGCCTGCCCTCGGCCACGCCGCGCAGTTGCCAGACCAACTCGACCAGTTGCGCCAACCCGGTGGCACCCGGGGCGTGACCACGTCCCAGCAAGCCACCCGATGGGCACACCGCATTCATCTGTCCTTTCAGGCGGCGTCCTTGCTGCACGAATCGATCGATCTCGTCTTCCCGGCAAAAGCCCAGCGCGGCGCTATTGACCATGAAGTCGCCGACGCTTTGGTCGTGCAGTTCAACCACGTCAATGTCTTCCGCACCGAGGCCCGCCTGCTGATAGGCCAACTTCGCGACTCGCCGGGTGGTCGCCTGTCCGAGCACATCCAGCACGCAACCTGCTTCCTGCTCTGAAGCGCTGTCACTGCCCCTGACACTGGCCAGCACGGTGACGTCCGCCCGAGCGCCGAAGCGCAGGGCGAAGGCCGGGGTACAGAGCAGGATGGCCGCCGCACCGCAGGCGGGCGGACACAGATAAGGCGGGAGCCAGTCGTCGCGATCAGGCACGCGGTTCAATACGGCGTAGGGATTGCGCCCGGCCTGGGCCCGTGCCTGCTCAAGCACCTGATTGAAGCTGCTTTGAGCAATGCCCATGCGTGTCAATAACCAGCTGGTTTGGGCAGCGAACAGCAGCGCCGGTTGTTGTCGACGCTCGATAAAGCCGACGGGGTTCTCGTCCTGCCTGACCGCTGCCGACTCATCGCGAGCGAGATCTTTCAAACCGAAAAACTCACGGTTGGAAATGCGTGCTGGCATGCACTCGACACCCACCAACAGGACACATTCAACCTGGCCGCACAGCAGGCTATTGCGAGCCAACTGGAAAGCACTACTGGCCGACGCACAGCCATCACCGAGGCTGAAAATCGGCACCCCCGAGTAGCCAATCTGCGACAACATTTGCTCGGCGATACCGGCTTCACCGTGTACGCAGGAAGTAAACACCTGGTCGACCAGGTCATAGTCGATCCGCGCGTCGGCCAGCGCCGCACGAATGGCTTGCCCCGCCAACACTGCATGACTGTCAGAGCCACCCAGCGGTAGAAACGGCACCATTGCTGCACCGGCGATCAGCACTCTTTCAGACATAGACCTGCTCCCACTCGCCGATACGTTGGCGCTTTTGTGAGGTCAGACTATTGCGAAGTCGAAAAGCGTACCCCCCCATTGACTGGGGGGGCGATTGGAAATCGGATATGAGGGGGAGTTGAAGGATGATCCGAACGGATCATCTCGGGTGGTGGCTTGGCATTAGCCCCCAGTCTCGAGAATTCCCAGCATGTATGCACGCGCGACTACATGCTGTCTGGTGCCGGCCTGGAATTTTCCAAACAGGTTTTTCAGGTGCCACTTCACGGTTTCCTCGCCGACATTCAGCGCCAGGGCGATTTGCTTGTTGGACAGGTTGCGAGCCAATAGCTGCAACACCTCACGCTCCTTGGGCGTCAAGAGACGACTCGCGGACACGCTCAATGGGGTGGATTCCGGTCGCGCAACAGGTTCGGGCGTAGAGGTCACCGCAAGCAATGGGACCGTTTCACCCTGGAGCGTCTGCTCCCATTTGATCAGGTCCGGATGGGTGTCCTGCACCACGCGTAACATACCGTTTTCTTGCGCGAGGCTGACAGCCTCCAGCAAATAGTCAGTGCCGCCCTGTCCGGTCGCCCGAAGTGCCAGTGCCCTGAGCAGCTTGATCTGCACGATGTCTCGCCCACGACGCAGGTATTCCGCTGTTTCGCCAACCTTGTCCAGCACCGCCAGCATAGCGTCCCAATCACGTTGGGCCAGTAATGCATAAGCGCTGGCTACCCCGGCCAGCAAAGCCAGCTCCGGACCCAGCAACCCTGCTCGCTCACGGGCAATAACCGGCGTGAAACTCTCCAGCCGTCGCCATAATGCCTGACAGGTATCGCCGCGTCCCTGCAAGGCATGCAGGCGTATTTGTTCTCCCAGGGAGGCAATGCAAAATCGTGGAATATTTCGCTCTTCTCCAAGGGCGAATAACGCCTCAAGCAGATCCTGCCCGCGATGCCCCTGCCCCTGGAGCGAGGCCAGTCGAGCGGCGGCGAGAAAACCCTGCACAATGGCATCGGGGGACGCCAATCGCTCAACGATATCCAGCCTGTTCGCCAGCACCGTAGCGGACTCCTGAATGTCCCCCTGTTCCAGCAACACCGTCGCCAGAGCGCTCGCTAACATGACCGCCACCGGACTGCGCCGACCGATGTCCCGTTCGGCATGCAACAGGCTGTCGTGCAACGCCGTGCGCGCCGACACCATTCGACCCTCGTATAAATAAGCAAGGCCGACCACCCACTCGCCATACCCGCGTACGGCATCAAGGCCAGGACTACCCGCGTAAAGCGCTGCTCGCTGAAAGATTCGCCGGGCTTTCTCCGGTTGTCCCTGCAACAGCGTCAGCCGGGCGATCTGGGTCGCGACAATGGCTTGCACCTTGATTGAGAATGAAGGCAATCGATCGACCCAAGGCATGATGAGTTCATGCGATTGATCCGGATGGTCCGCAAAGTAAGCGGCTGCGGCAGCGATGGCGGCAGCTTCACAACGTGTCGCCTCGTCGGCGGACGGATGCTGTTCAATCGCAGCAATCAATTGTGCCGCTTCTGCCTGACGCTCTCCCATTGCTAATGTCCAGGCCGCCGCCAGGCAGATGCGCGGATGCGACAACACGTCAGCGGGGTCAAGCTCCTCGACCCACTCCAGCACCCGGCTGAACTGCCCTTGCAACATGACTTCGTATAGGCATTTGCCGATCAACGTATAGGCCGGTTGAGGCATGCCGGCCAATAGATATTGCCGGGCGGCCTGCTCCAGGAAACCGTGGTGCTCCAGCCACACAGCGCCGCGCCGGTGATAACCCTGACGCTCCTCCAACGGCAAGTCGGCAAAACGGTCGAGCAGAAACTCCCGCGCCAATGGATGGATCCGCACCCAGTCACTGTCGATACTTTCAACAAAAATCGGTGTCGAGGCACACAATTCCTTCAGCAATTCACCCGAGCGAGCGTTACCCGTCAGCGCCTCACATAACAAGGGCTGGACCATTTCCAACAATGCAATACCGGTCAGAAAGCGAACCTGCTCCTCCCGAAGATGTGCGAGCAAACTGTCGACGAAATAACGCTGGATATCACCCAGACAAGTCGACAATTCTTCGACTGCCGCACTCCGATTCGGGCTCTTCTCCAACGCCGAAATCGCTAATTGCAGGCCAAGCGGCCAGCCTTCGGTTATCTCGTGCAGCCGCACGCAGAGGTCGGCATCGACTCTTGCGCCGAAACGGTCATTGAGGATGGCGACCGCCTCTTCCACATTCAGTCGTAAAGCCGCTGTCATGATCGTCGTGAAAAGCCCTCTTGCCGCGAGGTCCGCCACCTGGAGATTCAACCGTACCCGAGAGGCCATGATGATGCGCAAATTGGCCGGCGCGTTGTGCACCAGGTACGTCAGGGAGTGACGGATCGTCAGTTCGGGCAAGGTATCCGCTTCATCCAGAATCAATACAGTTTCGCTACCCAGATCAGCCACTTCCGCCAACCACTGCGTCAGCCCCTCCTGTTCGTCACGCCCCAGTCCCGCAATAGGCTCGAATGCGCGGGCAAACGACGGCCGACCGCTGCCAATTGTCATGGCAGCTCCCAGCCCCTGGACAAAACGAGCACCATCATCCTGTGCGTCCAGCGTCATCCAGGCCACCACTGCGCCGTGGGACAAACATTCACGGCGCCATTGGGTCAGCAGAAAGGTTTTGCCGAAGCCTGCCGGCGCTTGAACGGCGATCACCACTTTGTCTGTCAGTTCCTGGGTATGGATACCCAGGCGGTTTCGCATCCGTGCTGATTTCTGACTACGCGGCGGTGTCGTTTTGAGGATCAGTTGGGGCTCTATGCTATCCATTTTTTCAGACCCTGGTGGTTGAGAGACGCTGACCCAAGGAGCGTCTGAAGGTCGCTGATCGTGGCCTTTGATGGCAACTTTGAAGCCAGTGATTCTCTGACTCGAGTTCTGCAAGTTCTCGCCAAACACCGCTGGATACAGTTCCAAACGGTCGCACACTACCATGGAATAGTTCGAGGGCTGCCCCCCGGTGCAATCCAACGCAAGCCGCTTGCGTACTTTCGGTGGAGTGCCCTGCTCGCCACGCCAAAGCATCCGTTTAGGGTCGCCCCTGCCTTCCAGTCAGGGCTCTGTATTCGGCCGGTGTACTTGCGTGCGCAACTTTGAACGCTGCAGTCAGGTGGCTCTGAGAGCTGAAGCCACACTCAAGTGCCACATGCAAAATAGGTAGATCGGTCTGCATGAGCAGATCACGTGCATGTTCCAGTCGTACATTCATCACATAGCGATGGGGTGGCATACCCATGGCGCGCTGGAACAGCCGTCGGAAATGAGCCGGGCTGACACCCGCCTGGCCAGCCAGCGTGCTGATCGACAGTTCCTGCCCCAGATGCTCGCGAATGAAGAGCAGTACTGTATGCAGGCGCGCCAGATGAATATGCGGCGGATAAATACCTCTGCTCGCGTCAACTCGCAGTGCACGATACACCTGCTCAAGCATGACCATGGCCAATCGTGCCATGAACCCCTGATCAGCCCCTTTCCCAAGACTTAGCTCATCCATCAATTGCCGGGCCGCTGCGCTCACCAATCCATCACTGAAGGGCAATGGTGCCTGCGCATCAGCGCATATCTCACGCAGTTGCTGAAACACGCCATCAGATCGCTCGGGCAGATAAAAAACTGCGAAATCAATGCTGCCGGAATAGTGCCATTGAGTGGCACAACCTGCAGGCAGCAGCATTGACAAGCGGGGCATCGATGTTGAGCGCAACTCGCCCCCTGCCCCCTCATCCGCCCGCGAGCCACCGAACTGGGTCAGCAGGGCCATGAAGTCAACTGGCGGGACGGATAGATCAGTCGTATGCAGGAAGTAGCGCTCCGCATACAAGGGGATTTCACTGCACACCACGCCGCCCAGCAAGGGCAATCCCAGTGTTTCATGGACCTGTTGCTGCGGATTCATGGGCATCTCGGGATGAGCATATTTTGACAAATATGACCGCTTTTCAGGTGAGTTGTCGATGTCGGGAAGAACAATAATCGGCCAAATATTCCGCCACTCGCCTTAATGCGAGGCAGGCACAACCGCTCGCCCGCATGACTGATCATAGCCAGGAGAACAGCATGAGCAAGAAGACCGTCACCGTATTCGGCGCCACCGGGACTGCCGGCGTCGCCTGTGTCAATGAGCTCATTCGCCAGGGCCTGGTCAATATCAATGTGCTGGCGCGCCGCTCCGGCCAGGTGGAACGCTCATCGTCGGGCATCAGCAAGAGCGAGGCGCAAAAACAGCTGCAGTACGCCGAATGGGCGCGCCAGGGCGTGACCATCAAGGAGGTCGACGTCACCATTGCCGAAGCGCTGGTCCCGGCGCTGCGCGGCACCGACTACCTGGTGTCCTGCGTGCCGCTCTACGCCACCGAATCGCAGATGCCGCTGATTTTTGCCGCCAAGGAAGCCGGGGTCGAACGCTTCGTGCCATCCGAGTACGGCGCGATCTACGAGTTCGAGCAGTTCTGGCAGACCGACACCACGCACCGTTTGATGGCCCGGCAGAAGGCGTTCATCCGGCGCATGATCGAATTGGCTGGCATGGACTACACCATCATTCCGGCCGGTGCCTGGATCGAGTACTACATGCTCGAGCCGGTGATGGTGATGGGTGATCCCGACGCCAAGCTGGCCTGGTCGACCGGCGCGGATGTCGGTCGCATCATTCCGCATGTGTTGGCCCACCCGGCCTCGCGCAATGCGATCTGCCCAGTCGCGGCCACGGCCTGGTGTTCGTGGAACGAGCTGCTGGCCGCGCGCGAACAGGCCGTGGGTCGCCCGATCAAGCGTAATGAGTTGACGTCCGAGCAGTGGCGCGCAGCCTACGCGGCTTCCCCTCCCGGTGCCATCCAGACCTTGCTGGCGATCGGCGTCGCCATGGTCGATACCCCAGCGGGCATGTCGCTGTGCGGCCACTGGAACAAGACCTTCCTCCCCGAGTTCAAGGGGACGCCGCTGCAAGAGCTATTCGTCGACACCGTAGAGCCTTTCGTCGAGGCCACGCGCGCCGCGCTAATCGCCGCCGGCGAACTGCCGGCCGACGCCTGATGCGTCTCGACGCCTAGAGCACAGGCCATAAAAAAACCGAGTGATATGACGAGGCCCATCATGAAACTAAGTAACCGGATCAACCTGCCTGACATTTCAATAACCGGCTTTGAAACACCCCTGAACGAGGTCGAGCGCGGCATCCAGGACAGCGTGCATCGCTTTGCCAAGGACTTCATGCGTCCCCTCGGCCAGGAACTCGACAAAATGACCGCAGAGCAGGCGGTCGCCCCCGGCTCGCCGTACTACAGCATGTTCAGCGAAGCCGCCAAGCTGGGCCTGGATTCCGATCTGCTGGCCGAACTGCCGCCGGAAACGGCTGTACGCGTCGAGTCTATGATCGGCGAGGAAATGGGCTGGGGCGATGCCGGTCTGGCGGTTTCCCTGGGCGTCAGCACTTTCCCGAACGAGATGGCCAAAGCCGTAGGGAACCAGGAGCTGATCGATCTGAGTGCCGGGAAAATCGGCTGCTGGATGATTACCCATCCGGACAAGGGCACTGACGTCAGCGCCTTCGACTTGCAGCGCGACTGGGTGCCGGGGCAGTTGGGCAACAAGGGCAATCTCTTCGCCAAGGTCGGCGAGCACGAGATCGTCATTAATGGCCAGTGCTCGGCCTGGGTGTCCAACGGCGCGGTGGCCCAGGTGGCTCTGGCCTACATGACCGCCGACTATGGCAACGGCTTCTACGATGCCAATGGCTTGCCCTATGGCATCTCTGTAATCGTACCCCTGGACTTGCCCGGTGTCAGCAGGGGCAAGCCGCTGGAGAAGATCGGTCAGCGCGCCCTGCCGCAGGGCGAGGTGTATTTCGACAACGTGCGGATTCCCAAGCGCTTCGCCGTGGCCCTGCAGGACGAGTACTACGGCAACGTCGTTTCGACCTGGTCGTTCGCTGGCACCCACATGGCGCAATGGTTCACTGGCGTGGCACGTTCCGCCTTCGAACTGGCCCTGGCCTACTGTCATGAACGCAAGCAGGGTGGCCAACTGCTGATCAACCACCAGCTTACCCGCTACCGCATCGGCGACATGATGCGTCGTGTCGAGCTTTGCCGGGCTGTCGCCCGCCGCTCCCTGGCCTATGCGCGCCTGTCCCCGCAGGGGCACCCCTGTGCCACGGCTTCCAGCAAGGTCACCGTGACCGAAGAGGCCATGCGCGTGGTCAGCGATGCCATGCAGCTGTTCGGCGGCAACGGCCTGACCCGCGAGTACCCCATGGAGAAATTGTTCCGCGATGCCCGCGCCGCGCTGATCGAGGATGGCGAGAACATGATGCTCACCACCCGCCTTGGCTTCCTTGTACAGGAGCTCTACGAAGACGGCTGGCCCCAGTACTGATCCCAAACCCGACTAACAATAAACTTTGGAGACAATAGAAATGGCTAAGTATCCCGTAGTTGTCTATGGCGCCAGTGGCTACACCGGCATGCTGACCATGGACTGGCTGATCGACCAGAACATCCCCTTCACCGCTGTGGCGCGCAATGCCAAGCGCGCGCAGGAAATGATGGCGCAACGTGTGGTACGCCTGGAGTCCGCGACCTATGAAATCATCGAGGCCGAGCACAACGTCGAATCGCTGAGCGCCGCCTTCAAGGGGGCCAAAGTGGTCTGCAACACCGTTGGCCCCTTCGTCAATTTCGGTCTGACCACCGTCGAGGCCGCGCTCAAGGCCGGCTGCCACCACATAGATACCACCGGCGAGCAAAGCTATGTTCGTCAGGTTCGCGAGCAATTTGGCGAACTCTATCGTCAGGCTGGCTTACTGGTTTCGCCATCGCTGTCCTACATGTTTAGCTTCTCCGAGATCGCCGCCGAACTGGCGCTGGAAACCCCCGGGATCGACGTGCTGGAAACCGCCGCCCTGTGCCGCGGCCCGCGTGATGTCGCCGGGGTCAGCCTGGGCTCGGCGGCCTCGATTTTCGAATTGTTCCACCGGGAGCAGTTCTACCTGTGGGAAAACAAGCTGGTGCAACACCCCGCCACCGCTTCGTTCAACATTGTCGACCCCAACTTCATGCAGCCGGTTTTCTGCCTGCCTTGGGGGGGAACCTCGCTGCCGATTTACTTCGAGCATGATCCGCGCGTGCGCGCCTGCACCTCCGCGGTCGGTTTCTACGACAACAATGTGATGCCGATGGTGCATGGCCTGAGCCAGAAGTGGGAAGCGGAATACAAGCACCTGTCCAAGGAGCAGCAGGACGCGGTGGTGAAGAGCCTGGTAGAGGCCACCACGCCGAGCATGCCGCCTCGCGAACGCACCACCTTGCAACGCAGCGTCGACATCGCTATCGGCCGCGGTCACCTGGCCGCCGTGCGCGCTACCGTGCATGGCGTCACACCCTATATTTCCACCGGTGCCCTACAGGCCGCTGCGGCGATCAGGCTGCTCGACGACGACACCAACAAGGTCGGCTTCGCTTCTGGCTCCAAGGCTTTTGGACACCGCTATCTGCTCGGCTTCCTGGAAGAACGCGGCCTGGCCCGTGCCACCGTTACCAAACTCTGATTACCGGCACAGGAACCACTTATGGCCATCATCGACTTTTACGATCGCGGCTGGGGCATCAACCCTGCCGGGGTCGCCTACATCCAGGGCGAGCGCTCTTACACCTTCAACGAAATCGGCGAGCTCTCGTGTCGCATCGCCAACAAGTTGCTCGCACTGGGCTTGCCGAAGGAAACCAAGGGTGCCGTCTGGTCAGGTAACGACGTCACCGCCTGGGCCTGCACACTAGGTCTATGGCGCGCCAACATGACCTGGATTCCAGTCAACGCGCGCAACTCGAGCGAAGAGAATCACTACATCCTCGACGCATTCGACTGCGAGGTGATGTTCTACCAGAACGACTTCGCGCAAATCATCACCGAGCTACGGCCCAAGCTGCCGAAGATCAAGCACTGGATCTGTATCGATGCCGACGCTGTCGATGCACCTTCGCTGGAGCTATGGAGTGCCGGCCAGCCGGCGAGCCGTCCCGAAGTCGCCTATGACATGGACGACGTGGTGGCAGTCTCACCCACTGGTGGCACTACGGGCACGCCAAAGGGAGTGATGAACACCCACCGCAGCCTGCAGACGTTCATCGCCCACTTCATGCTGACCTGTGCTTATCGCAATGGTGAAAAGCCGGTGAATATGGCCGCCGCACCGATGACCCACACTGCCGGCCTGTTGTCCGTACCCTGCACGGCGCAAGGTGGCACTGTAGTGGTCATTACCAAACCCGATCCGGCATTGATGTTGAACGCCATTGCACAGCGCAGGGTCAGCGAGCTCTTTCTGCCGCCAACGGTGATCTACAGGCTGTTGGAAATTCCCGGTATCGAGAAGCTGGACTTCTCCTCGGTGAAGTACCTGATGTACGGCGCGGCTCCCATGTCGGTAGACAAGCTGAAGAAAGCTATCGAGATTTTCGGCCCGGTCATGACCGGCGGCTATGGTCAGACCGAAGCACCGGCCAGCATCGCCAACTTTCGTCCTGACGAGCATCTGGTGGGTGACCAATTCGCCGACGACGAACGCCTGTCCTCGGTCGGACGCCCTAACCCGCTGGTCCGCGTCGAAGTGATGAGCGACACCCACCAGATCCTGCCGCGCGGTGAAACCGGTGAAATATGCGTGCGCGGCGACCTGATCATGAAGGGTTACTACAAGCAGCCGGAGAAGACCGCCGAGACCATCGTCGACGGTTGGCTGCATACCGGCGACATCGGCCATATCGATGCCGAAGGCTATCTGCACCTCACCGATCGCAAAAAGGACATGATCATTTCCGGCGGCTTCAACGTCTATCCCAGCCAGGTCGAGCAAGTGCTGTGGGGACATCCGGCCGTTCAGGACTGCGCCGTGATTGGCGTGCCCGATGAGAAATGGGGTGAGGCGGTCAAGGCCGTGGTCGAGCTCAACCCAGGCCAGGAAACCACCGAGCAGGAGCTTATCGAGCTGTGCAAAGTCAAGTTGGGGAGCGTGATGGCACCCAAGTCTGTCGACTTCACTACCAGCCTGCCACGTAGTCCGGTGGGTAAGGTGCTGAAGAAAGATCTGCGCCAGCCTTATTGGGAAAAATCAGCTCGGAAGATCTGACGGGAAAAATCGAGGTCGATCTCAACCTCGGTCTGCACGTGGCCGAGATACGCCTGCCTGAACCTGGTAACGACTAGCAACTTCAGTAAGCCGCTGCCCAGGCGCACCCAACGTCAACCACGCCGTGGGGTGCGAACTGGACACTGACCCACTGAATATAAGGAATTTTTCAATGAGCAATATCTATATCGCCGGCATCGCCATGACCGTCTTCGGTCGCCACATCGAACGCAGTCTCGACGACTTGGCACGTGAGGCTTTCCAGGGCGCATTGAAGGACGCCCACTGCACTGCCGCCGATCTCGATATCGCGTTTTATGCCGGCATGACCAATGGCCCATTGCAAGGCCAGCTCTCGATCCCCGGTCAGGTCGTGTTCAGCAAGATCGGTATTCAAGGCATTCCTATCTATAACGTCGAGAATGCGTGCGCCTCGGGTAGCTCAGCCTTCAATTTGGCCGTGCAAAGCCTCAAGGCCGGTACGGCCAGTATCGCGCTGGCGTTGGGTGCGGAAAAGATGAACATCCCGGATAAGCTGAAGGCCCTCTCGCTGTTCGAGGCTGGTTGGGACGTATCTCGCGCCGAAGAGAATTATCAGACGCTGGTGAAAATGGGCGAAGGCGTGGTGCCGCCCGCCGGGTCGGAATCGGACAAGCCTTACAGTAAGTTCATGGCCATCTATGCCGCATTATGCCGCCAGCATATGAAAACTTACGGCACCACGCAGCGGCAGATCGCAGCGGTGTCGGCAAAAAACCACACTCACTCGGTCCATAACTCCTACTCGCAATTTCGCAAAGCCTTCAGCATCGACGAAATCCTTGCCGCCCCTCCGATCACCTACCCGCTCACCCTGCCAATGTGCGCACCGCTGTCGGACGGTGCAGCAGCAGCCATTCTGTGCACCGAGGAAGGACTCGCACGTATCGGTGCCGACAGAAGCCGCTGCATCAAGGTAGCGGCCAGCGTTATCCGTAGCTTCAGCCATCGCCGGCTCGATCAGCCGGAACTGAACGTAGGTCGCCTGGCTGCTAACCAGGCCTATGAACAGGCGGGCCTGGGGCCGCAAGACATGCATGTCGCCGAAGTCCATGACGCCTCGGCGATGGGCGAAATAATTCAGGTCGAAAACCTGAGCCTGGTCCCGTTTGGTCAGGGCGGACCTGCGGCTGAACGTGGCGAATTCACGCTGGGCGGGCGCATCCCGGTCAATACCTCAGGTGGCCTGGAATCGAAAGGCCATCCACTCGGCGCTACCGGGATCGGCCAGCTCTACGAACTTGTGACGCAACTGCGCGGGGAGGCTGGCACACGCCAGGTACATGGCGCACGCCATGCAATCCAGGAGAACGGCGGCGGTTTGCAGGGTATTGAGGAGGCAGCAGTCGCGATCCACATTCTCAGCAAATAGTTGTTGTCAGCCAAAAACTTGTAGTGGCGAAACCAATTAAAACAAGAAGGATAAAAAACATGTTCCAAAACAAAGTAGTCGTCATCACCGGCGCAGGATCAGGCATTGGTCGAGAGTTGGCTATCCAGATGGTGGAAGCTGGCGCGCACGTCGCGCTGTCGGACATCAACCAGGTTGGTCTCGACAAAACCATGAAGCTATTGCCTGACGCCAGCAAAGCGAAAGGTTATCTCCTGGACGTATCGTCCTGGGACGCCTTCCAGGCCCATGCCGACGAGGTAAAGCGAGATTTTGGCACGGCGCACTTCGTCATCAATAACGCAGGTGCCGCAGTCATCGGGACAGTTGCCAACACCTCCATCGATGAGTACGAGTGGCAACTCGGTATCAACCTGTGGGGCGTGCTGTACGGCACCAAAGCGTTCCTGCCGATGATGCAAGCCCAGCGAGAAGGCTGCATCGTCAACATTTCCAGCGTATTTGGCCTGGTGGGTTTCCCGATGCAAAGCGCTTACAACATGTCGAAGTTCGCCGTACGTGGTCTGACCGAAGCATTATGGTCTGAACTCGATGGTAGCGGTGTACGCGCTGTATGTGTGCACCCCGGAGGAATTCGAACCAATATTGAAAAGGCCGGACGACGTTGTAAAGCCGCCGGTAAAACAGAAGAAAGGTTCACGGCTCTGGCAGAAAAAATGCTACTGACGCCAGCGGCGGATTGTGCCGGCGACATCATCAAGGGGCTCCGCAACGGAACCAAACGCATTATCACAGGGAACAAGTCGAGTACCTTGTTCTGGATAAGCAGGCTATTTCCGAATAGTTATCCGGTATTACTCAAGCTGCTTGGCTGAGACCCAAAAAATACAAGATGTCTCTGTGTGATGCGAGACATCACCTCCTCCCAGGAACAATCCCATGACCGACAGTTATACCCGCAAGCTTTTTATTTCCGCCGCTTGTTTCAACGTACTCGCGGGTCTTCCATTACTCATTGCTCTGCGACCCGTAGCTGCACTGTTGGGGCTGCAAATTACCCCTACCTCAACCCTCTTCATTCAACTCACCACGTGCCTGGTTATCATATTCGGCTGGGCCTATTGGATGATCGCTCGCGATCCGCTGCAGTATCGTCCCTATATCCTGCTCGGGGTAATCCTGAAAGTACTCTTTGTTGTGGTGGTTTACGGTCACTGGCTGGCGGGCAGCATACCCTGGCCATTGCCAGTAGTGGCATCGGGTGACATCGTCTATGCATTACTGTTCTGGCGTTATTTCCAGCGTGCTGAGCGTTGAACAGCGTAGTGAAAAGAACACACCGATAAGCAAGTGACCGAAAAGCAGCTTCCTTTTGTGGAGGTAGCTGCGAGACCTGCCCCGTGATCCACATCGACGCCATCTGGCTGGTCACCGTGCCGTTGAATATGCGATCCGGAACCGAGAAAGCTTTCGCCCATCTCCTCCGAAAGAGGTGAGGATTCCACCGAGAGCCAGTCGTTTTGTAGGAGTAAAAACGACAAAAAATAAAAAGGGGTCGCGAGATAAAATCTCGCAACCCCTTGAATTATATGGTCGGGACGGAGTGATTCGAACACTCGACCCCTAGCACCCCATGCTGGGGACTGAACTACGCTAACCTATTGATTTAAATAGAATAACTAACTTATTGGCTCCAGCAAAAATAGCGCTTTTTTGTGCTTATGCAAACGGTAATCCGTGGCCTGTAGCCGAGGTTTTGCGCACACCCTTCCCAGGCGTTCTGCCGAAAGAACATCACTCCCAATCCCCCTGCTACGCTGAAAACTCCACGGAGGATTCGCGATGCCAAATTCAGACCTGCTCCCTTCCCTGCTGTTCAAGATCAACGAGAACCAGCTCGCCCTCGAGGCCGCCATCATGGAGCTATCGAACTGGGTGGAGGCTCGGCAGGCGTCGCCGAGAACGTCCGCGGCGCCTTGGATACCATCGACAAGAACGAGGAGTTCATCAAGCTGACACTCGCGGTGCTCATGACGCCGGAGTGAAATCACCTGCACCTCGTTACCCGAGTGATTGCTTTAGTGGAAATAGAAAGCTTGTCAGATTGACCGAGCATCGGAACCAACTAAGCTAACTTGTAAGCCCAGACACATGTAATGGGAAGAAGTGCATGTCGAGTAAAGACGATAGGGATAACCGCTCTAACCAGCTAAATCCAAATAACTCAGCTTACGCGAGCTCGCGCGGCACCCAATCATCATCTTACGACGATGACGATTCATGCGCGCCTCCGCGCGCCCCCGATTACCTCTACATCACGCAGCGGCCAATCATCCGCAAGACCGGGCAGTATGGGGTTGGAGTGGTGAACCAGCAGGGTCACGCAAGATTCTTCACTTTCACACTGGAGGCGAGCCGGGAATGTTTCTTCCACGGTACCGAGCAGGCGGTGGTCACAGACCTAGAGATCTATTTTGAGGATTTCACCAACCATCTTCGCTGGATGTTCTATCAGCATTTCAAAGGCTATCCAGCCCTGTTCTGCCTGTTTGACGGAACGACAAGTTGCCTTCCTTGGCACGTACCGCTAGACCTTCAAAACCCCGGCCAGATGTGCGGACTTCTAGCAACCTGCAGCAAGGATGTCCGAAATGATGCTGACCCAGAGAAAGTTATCGAGAGTCTGCGGACGGTGCTTCGGCCACCTTTCGAGGACTGGGGATCGTTCAGAGTAGAAGACCGTAATGTGTCAACCTTGAAATTTACCTATGAGGAGCGATGCAAGACTGCAATCATGGGTAACCCGTGAGGAAAATTTCGCCGGTTTGTACCCCATGCGCGCAGGAACACAGTAAACCCTTGGTACATGGTTGATTTCATTGGCGCTCGCTGCAATCGAATGGCTATAGATCAACATAAGGTCACGCACAGTCACGCAAAAGTCACGCAGCCCATTCCAGGCCCGCGCCCTACCGACACGCACCAACCGCCGCGACCAATTCCCGCTCGTACCCGATTCGCTGCCGACGCTCAGCCAGCAGCGCCCGCACCTTCAACTCCAACGGATCGGCCTTCTTCACGCTGGCCGCTGCCCAAGG
This sequence comes from Pseudomonas sp. ok272, assembly GCF_900109995.1. Classification (GTDB taxonomy): domain Bacteria; phylum Pseudomonadota; class Gammaproteobacteria; order Pseudomonadales; family Pseudomonadaceae; genus Aquipseudomonas. The sequence goes on from NZ_FOCB01000002.1 coordinate 377,907, forward strand.
TGGCACCGTCACCTCCTGCGTCCTGCAGGGCACCAGCACCGGCACCTCCACCCGCACAGTGCGTACCTCGGGCTCCTGAGTCACGCATCCCGCCAGCAGCACCACCAACCCCATCAGCAGCAACCTCATAACCCCAACTCCTGATCAATGATCGATGACGCGGCCAGGGCCGGGTCTCCGCTAGTTCGCTCCTGCAGCAGTCGATTGGCTGCGGTGTAGTCTGGCCGGGCCTCTTCCTTGGCCTGGGTCTGCGCCAAAGCTGCGTTTCGCTCCCGCAGATCGCCGGCCCGCACCAACTCGCCAAGCTTCCTGCCCTGCTCACCCGCCAGCGCCTCCAGGTTGTTGCGTGCGGACTTGATGTTGGCCAGGTCAGTGTTCGCGGCGTCGAGCAGCGGCCGGTAATGCCCAGCAGCCAGCCACACGCCACCCGCGGCGCCCATTGCCAGCAGCAGGACAACCACCAACCCTACGCCCGCCATCTTCCAGCCAGCGGCGCTCACAGGTAATCCTCGCTTAATCCTGGCAGGCCAACCGTCTGGCCCGCCAGTGCATGCGTACAGTCGCCTAGGAACTGGATGCGGCCGTCGGTCACGAATGAGTGACAGACCTTCTTCACATCCTTGGAGGCATCATCAAATTCGCCAGGGTTGTCGCTCGGTTCGCTCCACGTCACCAGCACAGAAGGCGTAAACGTCGGCTTATCGACATCGCCATTCCAGCCCCAGCGCGGCCCCGGGCCTGAGCCATGCGAAATGCCATGGACCATGTCGCAGCCAGGGCAGTTGAAGAACAGTCGATCCTCTTCGCACTTGGCCAGCACACGGGACAACCTGCGAAAGGCCGTCACGACAACACCCCGCCCGCCAGGCGGTATTGCTTGAGCAAGTCCTCGAGTCGGCGCTCCCGCTGGCCGTAGTTCGCCCCGGGCAGGCTGGCCCAGATGTTCGCGCACTTGCGAATAGCAGTCTCGATCCGGCCGGCATGAACGTCGGGTAGCGCCCGGCACTCGCGCACATGCTGCAGGGCCAGCAGGTCCTGGCTGATCGGGCTGAAGTCCAGCAGCTTGAGCAAAGCCTTGTAGTGCGGCCAGTCCCTGAGCATCTGCTGGTACCGGCCCGAGGCGTTCGAGGTCAGGCCCTTGCTGTTGATCACCTTGGACTTGCGGCCCTTGGCGAAGGGGTGGTCGGTGAAGTCCTTGAACACCTCCGGCTTGTTGTCGATGCCAGTGACGATCACGTCGTAGCCGTCCATGGCCGTGGCTGGGGAGGTGCTGGTGCCTTCGGCCCAGGCCAGCATGTCGATGAAGGCCAGCGCGTTGCGGGTGCCCGCGCGGGCCTCTGAAAGTCTTGCCATTACTTTTCTCCAGGCAAAAATAAACCCGCTCGATGGCGGGTGATGTGCTGCTCTGATTGATCTATTTGCCGGCTGACTTCAGCTCTTCTATTTCGGCCTTGAGGGTTTTGATCGCGGATACCAGGTACGGAATCAGCCCGGTGTAGTTTACTTTCCAGGCATCTTTCGCGTCGTCAGGGTTGGCAGGCGTAACCAGTAAAGGTGCTATTTCGAAGAGTTCCTGAGCAATAACGCCAACTTCATGGTGTGGGTACTCCTCAGAATCAAAGGAGTCTCTACGGTCATACTCTACGGGGCGAACCCTCAAGATCCTCTCAAGACCGTCAACGATCTCGATGTCGTTTGTTTTTAGGCGTCTATCAGAGTTTTGGTTAACGGCACCGGGGACATTGAGCACGCCGGCATAGGTGTAAGTCATTGTCGGGCCGGTGGTAGTGTTGCCCGTGTCGATTGATCGCCAGCTAAACCCGCCAGTCCCCCCTCCCTTGTTGCACACAAACGCCCCTTCCCCGGTGAGGCCGCCAGCGGCGGTATTCCAGAGCAGGTGCATTCCTTGTGCAGCCAAGTTTGGTCGAGTCCCGCCAACCTTTACGGATACAAAGTCTGGATTGTAAAAGCCACCAGCAGCGGGCATCGCGCCTAAATTGGCCAGTGCGCCGCTTGCCGTGCTGGATCCCGTACCACCCTGAGAAACACTGAGCGGCGTGGTGAGCCCTGCAAGACTGGTGATATTGCTGTTAGCGCCCGACGTAGCCAGGCCAGGTTGAGGCTGAAGCTTCTCTACACGAATGTTGCCGACGTAAAGATTGGTTGTGACGCCGGAGGGCGCTAATAAGCGAACCCAAATACTGTAAATATCAGCCGGTACGGTGAAGGTGAAGCTGTACGGGGTCCATGCGCCATTGGCGTCTACTGTCGGCCCTGCAATGTTGAGGTTGGTGACGTTCGTGTTCGCTTGGTAGCAGTGAGCAATAGCCCCAATTCGCCTGCCGCCAACAACACCATCCGCGAACCCGTCAAAACTTACGGTGTATGTTTCACCGGGCCGTACGGCGATAGCACCTGCATTGTCCAGCGAGGTAACTCCAGCCGCCCGCTTGGGGTCCAGGTACACCTGCGAGTATTGGTTGTTTGTGTTGGTGAAGGTGATCTTGTGCAGAACCTTGCTTGGCGCTAATGAAGGCGCGCCCGAACTATATCGATCCACAACCGAAACTACCTGCCCCCCAAATGCCCCAGTACCCAACGCACCGTTAGGGTCAACCACCAGGTTGTCGGTTTCCGTACTGCCGGCCGCGGGGGTTGTCCAAGGAGTCCAGGTAACCCCGAGATCTGGGGATGTTCTCGTCCACAGATTACTAATCGCTGCAGTGGCTGGTACGTACATTTGGAGGACGTAATTCGCGTAAGACTTCCACACCAGTAGCTGCCCTTGGCCAGCGGCCGGCTTATTCAGGTCGGGAGCTCCCATCCGGTACGCCCCAGGAATGGTTGCTGTATTGGCGTCTCCGACAGCCGAGCACTGGGCCCCTGCCGGAAGGGCCATGCCGAAGTCCCCAACTTTCAGAAGTCTTCCGAGTGTTGCATCCGTTATTGAGGTCGTGACTGTCGCTGTAGAGGCGGTGCCCAGCGCTGCCAGCGTTGCTCCGAACTGGTTGACTAGTGCGCGCAGTGCGTCGGCTGAATCCTTGACGTAGCCCTGCATCGGAGCCAGCGCATAGATCCCTGCTGCTGTAGTAGCGCCCTGGTAGTTCGGCGCGATGGACAGGGCGGTATTACTGGCAATGTTGGTGATCTCGTACCAGCCTCCGTCGGGCCCACGGAAGGCATCCCCTACCCGGCTGTTGGCAATAAACGCAGTACCTGCACCGGTCACCGCATTGGAATTTTGGACGACAGAAACCGTCCCGGCTTTGTACCAGGGCATGGCTATTCCTTTATTTGGTCGATAAAAAACCCGCACTTGGCGGGCTGGGTTTGTTGTACCTAGCTAGACTGCAAGCTTGCCGAACATCGCTGGCAACCAAAAGGCATACGGGTTAGAGAACCCGTTAGTTACTGCATACAAAACCTTATTCGGGAAGTCCCACCACGTGTACAGCGTTCGACCGAGGTTGTCAGCATTGTTCATCCTCATGGAAAATGAGTTAGCCATCAAATACTCGTTCTCAGGAAAATCAAAAGGCACTGTGTAGTAATTGACATATGACCCCTGATCGCCCTGAGTTGACTTTACATAGGTCCAATTCTGAAACGCTCTTGTGAATAAGAAGCTAGGTGTTCCAGAGTCAAATATAGTGGCTCCCGCACTTGAAAATAGCCTAAGTCCATACTGCGCTATAGGCTGAGCACCAAATGTTGCGACCACATATCTCCCATTTGGACGAAATCCCACCTGATCGAATGCACCAGTAATAAACCCCGTCCAGTTTCCCGGACTGCCTTGTGGAACCCCCGCAGCGCCAAGTTTAAGAAGGCCCGCCACAGTGTCTGGCCTTATGAAAATCAGCGGCTGTTCAATACTTGTTATAGGAGCTGGGAAAGTAATAATAGAGCGATAGCCCGTCCCGTCGTTTGGTGCGTAGCGCCCACTGTAGACTACGCACAACCTTGCATACTCCGAATCCAAAACAACAACGTTGTCATTATTCGAAAAGCTTAAACCAAAGCTCATTATTTAAACCTCACAACAAATAGCCTCATAGTCCCAACAGAGACCGAGCTGGCATCGAACGTGCGCGTGTAGTTGTAGACTCGCGCCACGCCATCGAGCATCTCAGTTTCAAATTGACGATCGGATGCTGTCACAGGCGAGGAAGGGACAACGAACGCCGTTGCGTTACTGGCGTTGCAGCCTGGCACAGCGAAATCCTGATAGCCCTTCGCTCCGTTAAATGTTACCGACACGGACAAAACTAGCCTGACCGTAAACGAGTTTTCATCAAGTTGAAGCGCACCATCACCGCCCCAGATCCGCATCCCATGACTCATGCGTCGAGATCCCCCAACTGCACCCGTTTGATGTTGTTCTGATCGTAGACCTTGATCGCCCGATTGGTCATTGTCAGTCGCCCGCCACCGGGAGCCGGACCGTTGAACTCCAGGTTGCCGGCCTTATCCAGGCGCCAACCCTGAACGCCGGCAATGTAGTTATCGGACTGCAGGTACTGCCCGATCTTCAGCATCGAGATGCTGCCGTCCTGGATGAATGCCGAGTTCATGAATACTTGGCCGCCCTGTACCGCGAATGGCGAAGCCAGGCTTCCATTAATCCCATTCACAACCGCAAACCGATCAGCGCTCACCAGGAACTGGCTTTGAAACACTCCGCCAACGTTCTCGATTCCAAGGCCAATGCCCGCGGTGACGTACTGCCCCTGGGCGTTGACCTGCATCTTCACCGACCACATCGCCGAGGCCTTGCCGTCCAGATCGGCGACGACCTTGCTGGTCTCCTGAATTGCCGCCGAGTTATCGCCAACCTTGGCGTTGAGCTGGGTGATCTTCACTGCTGTGGCTGAATCGTTGGTGGCCACCACCTGTGACAACTCGGTGATGTTCGCTGCGTTCACACCCAACTTGGCATCGAGGGTGGACTGGCGCTGGGCGAAGGCCTCGCCCTCGGAAGCTCGCACCTTCGACTCTTCCGCGATTGCGGCAGTGCTGCCCCAGTCCTTCAACGCGCCAGCCAGATCACCTTCCCCGTCGTCTTCGCGCCATGAAGCCCGCAGCGCATCGAATGCCGTTGCCTGGGCGGTGACCACCCCGTCGATCTCGGTGATGTTGGCGGTGTTGGTCGCCACCTGCTGCGCCAGGCCATTGGCGGTCTGCACCGTCTTGCCAACGTCGAGCCAGTAAGCCGGGTTCGGCGGCGGCGTGTTGATGGGCACCTCTTGTGTAGCCTGGTAGATGCGCCCATCCCCAACAACCATTTGATCTGCCTGATACACCTCGTCAGGCTTATAGGCGGAAAGCCCATCGAGTGCGTCGAGCTGGTCTTGTAGCCCCGGGATCTTATCGATCTCGTCGAGCAGGTCCTTGCCCAGCTCGGTGCGTCCAATCTCCCCGGCGATCATGTCGAGGATCGGCCCAGCATCTGCACTGGCCTGCCCCATGACACCAACCCCGGCCGGGTACCACGGCCCGATGTTGCCGGTGCGGTCGACCAGCCGCGCCCAGAAGAAGAACTGCGCGCCGGCTTTCAAGCTCTGCAGGTTGTAGTCGCTTTGCGGGTAGGACAGGTCGGCCAGCTTGGTCGCCGTCTCAATACTGGTGGCCTGGCTGTACCAGATCTCCGTGCGCTGGGTGTCCTCGGCGCCAGCGGGGAAGCCCCACTTGAGGCCGATGCCGAACAGCAGGCTTTCGGCGGTCAGGAACGAAACGGCAGGGGGTAGGCCCTGCTTCCCAGTGAGTTCGGTCAGCACCGAGTCACGCCAGATCGACGAGATGTCGAAGGCACTCACTGCTCGAACCCGAGCCAGATAGGCCCCGGCGTAGATCCCCACCACGTCAACGCTGGTCGTGCCGATACGCTGCAGCTTGATCCAGTTGCCACTGTCCTTGCGCCACTCGACGTCATAGGCGACTGCGCCAACCACCGCCGGCCAAGTGATGCTCATGGTTGCGACTGCAATGCCCTGGGAGACAACCGAGTTTGCAGTCAGGGTGACGCTGGCCGGCGCCGGAACAACCGTGATCGGAATCACGCTGATCGGCCGATCTTCCAGACGAGCACCGGTGTCGATGTGGGCGAACTTGCTCGGGTCGTACTGCACGGCCGAGATCTCGAACACGCCAGGCTCTGGGCGTGAAACGCTGGTGACCCGGTACAGCGGAATAGCCAAGTCAGGCGCATCCAGCGCCCACACCAGTTGCGGCTCAGGCGTTGCCGAGTAAACGGTCGTCACAGTCACCTTGCGGCCGCTGACCGACTGCACCGTGCGACCCTCACACTTGCCGTTTGGCAGGTTGAGGATCAGCCGGTCACCGGCCTTGGCCTGGGTGTCTCGGTCCAGGGTGATGACCTTGCCGCTCACTGCCGAGATACGGCCGCCGATAGCGCGGCCGGCGAGCAACTCATCAGCCACCGGAATGACGTAGCCCGGCAGCGGGATGCGTCCGTCCAGCCCCACCTTGAAGGTGATGCCGCGGTCCTTGGCATTGGTCAGCAGCGCCCACTTGCCACGGCGCTGCGCTTCCGACTCTCGAGTGCAACCAATGGCACTGATCTCCAGCGGGTTGTCGCCGTAGCGACGCTGGAGCTTGGCATCGGTCGCCGCGGTGACGTCGGTGTCGTAGTTGTTCGCCGGGTTGTCGTAGCTGATCAGAGCACGGCTGTAGCGGGTGCGTTCCGATGAGCTGGAATAGGTGAACTTGCCATCGATCACGTTTGCCCGGGTGTAAGCGAAGTCGAAGTCGGTCGCGCGCGGCATATCCGACAACGTGAATACCTGGCCCTGGGCCCAGTAGGTCATGCCCCGGTAAATCGCCGAGATGTCGCGCAGCAGCGACCAGGCATCGGCCTTGCCCTGCAGGTTCAGGTTGCAGATGAAGCGCGGCTCCTGGCCACCTTTACCGTCTGGCACCAACTGGTCGCAGTACTGGGCGATCCGGTACAGCTCCCACTTATCGACCTGCCATGGCTTGATGCGGCGGCCGAGGCCGAAACGATCGTTGACGGTGATGCCATAGGTGACCCAGGCAGGATTGTCGGTCCACGCCTGCTTGAAGGTGCCGTCCCAGATGCCGTTGTAGGTGCGGCTGTCTGGATCGTAGTTGCTCGGCACCTGCCACTTACGCGCGCGGCAATCGACCGTCACGGCCGGAATGTTGCGGAACTGCTCAGCCGAGAACTCGATGTAGAGCAGCGCGGTGTTCGGGTATCGCAGCTTCGCGTCTATCACCTCGGTGAAGCCTGCGATCTGCATGGTGTCGGCGATTTTGTTGTTGTTCTTGTTGGGCGTGATGCGAGTGACGCGAAGCAGCCAGCCGCTCGATGCCGGCGGCAGATCGATACGGCGCGTACGCTCGTAGGTGCTGGTCGTCTTGCCGTCCACAGCCTCGCTCAACACTGGCTGATAGCCGCCGCCATCGGTGGCCACCTCAACCTTGTACTCGATCCGATAGCCATTGATGTTGCCATTAGAACTGACCGACTGCAGCGCGGGCCAGGCGAAGCGCAGGCGCACGGCCGACAGTTCGGTATTGCTGATGGCTCGGACCCACGGCGTGTCGCTGCGCAGCTCAATACCCAGCGTGGTCTCGTTCTCCACCGAAGGGATGCCCTGGATGTAGCCCTGCTCCACCGAGCCGCTGCGGAACTCCCACTTCACGTTCGGGAAGTTCATGTTGCCCTGGGGGTCTTGTAGGGGCGTGTTGTCGAGGTAGATGTCCTGTGCGGTCGGGTTACCCGCGAACTCGCCCTCGCCCATCGCAATCAGCATCTTGGCCACGGCTATCGAGCGCAGGCTGTCCGGTGCCTCAGTCGGGGTCTTGGGTTTGTCGGATCCGCCCTTGGCGCCGCTGATGTCGAGCTGTGGTGCTGCGCCCATGCTTTCCTCCAGGCAGTAAAAAGCCGCCTCATGGGCGGCTGCAGTGTTCGATTGAATGGCTACATCTGGTCTTCGGCGTAGATGGCGGCACTGATGATTGCCCCACCCCAGCGCCGCTTGCCGATGCAAAGCGGAACCGGATTGCCCGAAGCCGTGGTGTTCTTGGCGCTGCCGAAGGCGTAACCAGGGGTGTTCTCGGGGGCTGCGCTGGTCTTGAGGCCTTTAGCTTGGGGGCTGAGCATTTGGATGACGCCGCCCAGCATCATAGAACCACCCATCATGATCAGCGCCGAACCGAATGGCGCGCCTGCACCGAATGTGCCGCCGGTGATTACAAGGCCGACAACAATCAATACTGCGCCGATAATGGTTTGCAGCGCGCCACCGCGCTTGCTTCCGGTAATGATCGGGGCAATACGGATATCCCCCTCACCGGTAAACCCGAGCTCCTTTTCTGCAAGGTTCGTCGCTCCACGGAATACGGCGAACTCAATCCCCCTGGACTTGGCGTTGGACAGGAATCGTTCAAACCCCGGTATTTGCACACACAAAGCCTTGATTGCTTCAGCCGGAGTTTTCACAGCCATACGGAAGGAGCGCCCGAACTGTCGGAGCTGGCCATAAAGTAGGATCGTGGTCATGGGCTGATAATTGATCGCAAGTGCCGCCATGTACTTCTCTCCAGGTAATAAAAAGGCCCGCCGAAGCGAGCCGTGAACAAATTGATGTGCCGCTACAGGCAGCCTTGCAGCGCGGAGAGTCTTTTATTGGCGATCCAGTTACCAACTACCACGTAATACTTCACCTCAGAACCTGAGCCCTTGGGCTGGATATCAACGAAGTACTGAGAGCCCTCGGTGAAAACCGTGTATCCGGCGTCACGCCCTGGCTGAAGCGTTGCCCCGGGCGCGCCGCCGAAGATAGGCTGATTCTGCCATTCGTACTGAACGCATTTAGCCAGTGCAGCATCGGATTTACTCGAGGTCAGCACCTTGTAAGGCCCCTCCTGCCGAGCTTCATTCATGGTTGGAGCCATGCACCCCGCCAGCATCACCCCCAGCAGCGCCGCTATCAAAATTCGCATGTCGTTCCCTCTATGGTTTAGCGGGACTGTAGCACTGAGGGACGGATGCAAAAAGCCGGTCTCTGGACCCGTCCGCGTAGAAGTCACCTTCCGCTGGCCTCAAACACTAACGCTGCTGCAATTGCCCAGAGCTTGCATCCAGGCGCGCCATCAACTCCTCCATTCGGCCCTGCACTACGCCGCGATTGCGAGAGAGCATTTCCAAGCTTGGATCAATGTCTCGCAGATAAAGCCGACACTTTTTTTCGCTCATCTTGTCGACATTTCTATGGATGTCTTCCGCCAATGCTGCCGCGTCGCGGAGACACATCTTCAAATGCTCTCGCTGTCCGAGAAGAAACTCCAACATCACAGCGACCTCTGGCAAGGCAGCTGGAAAGCGCGCTTCAACTTGCTTAATAACTGATTCATTTTCTCGATTCAGCTTGTGCCACTCTGAGCGCGCCTGCTCGGACTTAAGCACGAGGCTCTGACGCAATGCAAAAAGCTCATTGGATTTTGTCCTACCCAGCGCACGCATGGCCACCAACAAGCTCACCAAGGCGAAAAGCAATGTCACTACGTCGACCAAGGAAACCTTCCCTATCTCCATGATTCGAACCCCCTAACTGGAAAATCGAACAAGATACCCGAAACTGCACAAGACTCCGATCTCTACGGCGGTTCAACTAACTGGATGGAATGCCAGTAACGCCCCAGCACCCTCCGTAGTAGCCTCCAGCCTTCACGCAAGGATTTCCCCAGTCCTTTGCCTGCAAGCCCAAGGACTGGGATAGCGCCAATATCGGCGCTTTTATGACCTGGAGGTCAATATGTCACAGCAAGAAATAAGCACTGAGCACGCAGTTGCTCAACTCACCAATTTGGTACTGGCGCTCGCACACACTCAGGCTGCCGCCAATCCCGAGCACGCAATGCAACGAATTGGAGCGGCTGTTTACGCTTCCAGGCAGCAAGGCGTAGGTGATTACTACCCGCTAGAGGTTTTTAAAAAGGTTTTCCCAGGCCAAAACCTTCCAACCGTTGTTGACTGAGATAGCTGCCTGAATCCCTCGAAGGAAACTAACCTTTAAGTTCCAAGTGCTGGATGCTGGCCTGATCAACAGCCTTTTGGCTGATGAAAAAGCTGCCATCCGGCATGATCAACCACATTGGCTTGCCGCTTGAGTCTTTCGCAGCACTGCAGATTGCTTTTTTCATATGTTTCTCCTGCGGCACAGCCGCGTCAATGTGGTTGCTTTGCGTCTTTGTGCCTGAGGATCAGGCGTGCCCGGTCCAGCCATGGCCCACCGAATACGATGATCTCGCTCGGCCGGCCGTACAGGTGGTGCAACAGGAAAGGCCCAGGGCCGAATGTGCTCGACTCCTCACCTGGTAGCGCTGGATCAGCGCCCAAGTAGATCCCAGCATGGTTCGGGTGCACCGTCCGGCCCACGGCCATGACAATCATGTCTCCGCGCTGCGTCTGGTCGACTCGGTAGAACCCAGCAGCCTCGTAGGCCTGCTCGTAAAGACTCGGGCCGTCGGCCTGCTCCCACCAGCCGTCCTCACGTTTGAAGGCTTCGAACTCAAGCCCCCACTCGCGCTTGTACCAGTCAGCGCAGACCTGCCAGCAGTCCCAGGCACCGTGCACGAACGGCCGATTCAGCAGCGGCGTGCTACCAGTCGGGGTGATGCTGCGCAGATCCGCCTCGGGCCAACTCAGGATGTGCCAGGGCAGCCCGGTCGCCTCGCACATGGCCAGGTCGCGCGGTGACGGCCGGCTGGTAGCGTCTGGGTGGGAGTGAACGATGCCGATCACTTCACCTAGGTCTTCCGCCATGGCGTAGTCCTCTGGGTCGATCCGAAACTCTTCGCTTGGCTCCGTCGCGGTGTTGCGGCACGGGAAGTACTTCTGCTTGGCCCCGATGGCCAACAGCAGGCCGCAGCACTCTTTCGGGTACTGGGCAGCCGCATGCGCTTCGATCGCGTTCAGGATGTGTTTGCGCATGGTCAGCTCCGGGCAATCAGGGACACTGCGGGGAATCCCCCATGGTTGAGTTCGTTGTTCTCCCAATCCTTGCTTGGGTCGTCCGTGGGATTGTCGTCGTCATCGAACATCGCACCGCCGGTGTATTGGCAGTTCGGCCCACGGTAGCCGCCGGTCATTGCCCAGTGGCAGAAGGTCGTCATTTGGCGCCCGGGCAAACCGTGGTTGTCGATCTCACCCGGAGAGGAAAGCTCCCACTGCACGACCTCGCCGTCTTCACCGGTCTTCTGGTCGATGTACCAGATCTCCAGCGCCTCCTGGGTGGGGTCGGCCGTGGGATTACCTTCGGGGAAGTTCGCTGCGTCCAGGTACTGGGCCAGCGTCTCGCACACGGTCAGCTTGAACTTCAGTAGGTCGTCGAAGGCCAGGCACAGCGCGGTGATCCGCCCGTTGACGTTGCCAGCAGCGAACGTGGGCCGCGTGGCTGATCCATCACTGCTTGAGCTCAGGCCCTCAAGCTGCACCGGCCAGGCCGCGTACTCGTTGCCCTGCCACCAGATCGACTTGGCCGGCAGATCCTGGCCCGATCCGGCATAAGCCCGAAGCTCATCCGGCGTGTGCGGGATCGCATGACCGTGAAACCGCAGGTAGTCGGCGCCGTACTCGGTGCCGTCAATTTCAAACAGGCGAATTTCGCCGCCGGGCTCCAGCTTCTGGATGTCCGCGATCAGTGCCATGAGGATTGCCTTTAGGGGTGGAAGGTTTGTTCAAACGTTGCGTTGATCGCGTAGACCGAACCGCCTCTGTGCACGGGCTTGTAGCCTTTGCATTTGTAAAGCCCCAACTCGCCCAAGGGCGGCGTCCAGAGGAAGGCCCTTGCCCCCTTGTGGCGATCAAGGAACACCATGATCGCCTGGGTGCGAGCCTTTGCACCGGTGAAGGTGACCGGCCAGGATTGCGACCGGTTGTTGATCCCATCCTCGACCGATTGCGAGTAGCCGTCGCCGAACTGCTGGGTGCGGACGCGCTGGGTAATTTCTCCCTCCGCGCCCTTCTCGGTGGCCCAGGTGAATGTTTCGAGTGCCATGGTTTAGCGTCCTTTGATTGCCGTTGAGATACGGCCGCCCTGCCCCAGGTCCTTCTTCATCAACTGCTGGTACTTCTGCTCGACGAAGTTGGCCAGGTCCTTGCCGAACGCCTCGTAACCCGGCGTATCGGTCGAGGAGGATGCGTTGCCGTCGCCATCGATGCGAACGTCGACGTTGATCTGCGTACCGCCAGACCCGCCGCCCATTGCCATGACGCCCAACTTGCCGCTGGCCGTGCGGGTCAGTGGCATGATTGCCTCTTCGCCCGCCTCGCCCATGACCCCGGTCTTGCCGTTGGCCATGCCGAACACCGTGGGCTTGCTGACGATGGAGTTGGTGAAGGTACCGCCGTCGGCGAACATCTGCACGCCGCCCGACCAAGCGCCACCATTGGCCTGAATGCTGCCCGGAGTGAATCCCGATAGATCGGTGCCGGTGTACCCCGCCTGGGTCGAGCCCCCAGATGAAGCGCCGCCGAAGTACGAGCCCGCGGCCGAGACACCAACCCCAACCAGGGAGCTGAGCAATCCAGATGCTGCCTGCCGCGTAGCGATCCGGGCCATGTCCGCCAGAATCGACTTGGTGAAGTCAGCGAACGACAGCTTGCCGGTCATGGCGAAGTTGACGACTGCGTCTTCCATTGAGCTGAAGGCGTTGCCGAACAGGCTTTTGGTCTGGCCGGCGACGTTCTGCGCCGAATCCAGGTAGTTGTCCCACGCCGAGGTGGCGCCCTTCGTCCAATCACCCTGGGCGTCCTCCACGTCCGCGTAGTTCTGCCGGATCTGGTCGGTAGCGGCCTTGTTCGCATCCGCGAGAGCCTGCGACTTACGCTTGAACTCTTCGTCCGACATATTGCGCGACGGGTCGGAGCGCTGATCCTCCAGCGCCAGCGACTGCTGAGCGAATCGATCTTGCTGGTTGTTCAACTGCCCGCTGAGCGCATTCTGGCGATCGCCCTGCCCAACGCCGAGAACTGCGCGCTGACCAGCCAGCTCCAGGGCCTTCTGTTGCTGGCTCAGAGCCTGGACGTAGGAAGTGATCGCCCGTTCCTGCTTGGCCAGGCGCCCGGTCTCGCTTGTTGCCAGCACTTCAAGCTGACTGTCTGCGTCCTTCTGCGCCTTGACCATGCCTGTGCGTGCGTCAGCGATCTTCTGGTCAAGTTGAATACGCTGGGCAGCCGATGTGCCGGACTTGGCTTTGACGGCCTCCAACGCGGCGATCTCGGCCTCGTATGCTGCCGTCACCTCGTCGCGCTCGTTCCCGATCAGGGCTTCGCGCTTCAGGGCGTAGTCTTCCTGGGAGATCAGGCCGGCTTTCTGCGCTGCGTCCAGTTCCTTCTGGGCGTTTTTGTACTCAGAAAGGATGCTCGACAGGTCGTTTTTTGTAGTATTGAAGCCAGTCAGGTCGACCGACCCGGCAGCAGGCCTGTCGGTGAATTGCTTGCGAGCGGCATCTCGAAGCTGATTAAGCTCAGCTTCGGAATAAGCCTTCCCGCCAGTGCCTCCAGCCGCATTCTTCGCGAGCTTATCGATCTCTTCCAGCCGATCTTTCAGTTTTTTAGCATTGCTCGCGGAGGCGGCGATTTGCGCATTTAATTTCGACTGGGACTCGACAGATAGATCGTTGGCCTTGGCTTGATCTCCCTGCCATTTGGCGATATCGGCTTCCGCTTCCTTTTGGTCCTCGAGCATGTTGAGCCGATTGGTATAAAAATCGATCATCACCTGCTTGTCCTGGAACAAGCCAACGTTTCCAGACTTTGCGTTTTCTAGATCTCGTTGTGCAAAGTAGATATCCATATCCAGATTAGGACGGCCTATATCTTTTAGCCTGTCAGCAGCACGAGCTACCAGGTTATAGCCCTTCTCCCAGTAACTGAGATTCTCCAGAATCTTCGGCGTGCGTTCGTTGATCGCGTCAGCGTATTGCTCGGTCGCCAGCTTCACTGCGCCTGCGTGGTCACCCTGCTGCTCCAGGGCGGCGATCTGCGAGTACACCGAAGCGGTGAGGTAGTGATACTGATCATTGAGCGCCGCCGATGCCTTGACCGGATCGTCGGCCAGCTTGGAGAACTCGGCGACCGTCTCTCCCACAGCCTTTCCGGTCGCTTCCTGCATGGAAACGGCGGCCTGGGTGATATCGGCGAAGCTCTCGCCGGCGATCTTGCCATTGCCGGCCAGCAGCGCCAGCACTTCGGCGGCCTGCCCGGTCGTGCCGACAGTGGCGCTCACCTGGCGGGCCATGTCGCCCAACTGCCCAGCGCTGACACCAGCGTAATTGCCTGTCAGGACCAGCGACTTGTTGTACTTGTCCTGCTCTTCGCTGCCCTTGTAGTAGGCAACTCCGAGAGCCGCAACGGCACCGGTGGCCAGAGCAATCGGCGCGAGCATGGCGAACAAGCCAGCCGCCGAAGCGCCCGCACCAGCCCCAAGTTGCAGGACAGCGCGAACACCACTACCCCAGTCACCAGACGCCATTGCATTGCCAAGCTGCGTGACGTTTTCCTGCGCCTGGCGCGTGCCAAGCCGGAGCTTGTCGAAACCGGTGGCGGTCTTTTCGAGCTTGGCGTAATCCTTGTCGATCTTGCCCAGTGCAGAGTTGTACTGCTCCTGGCTGATGCGTCCGGCGTCGAGGTGTTTGCCCAGTTGCTCTACCTGGGTGTCGAGCTTGGCCACTGCTGCGCGGGCCGGATCGATAGCGCCCAGCAGGCTGTTGAGGGCCTTCTGTTCGTCCAGGGTCGACTTGGCTAGCGCCACTTGCTGCTTGTCGAGTTGCGCGGTGATCTTCGCAAACTCGGCCTCACCATAGGCGCCGGTCTTGGTCAGTTTGGTGAGCGCTTCACGTTGCTTGGTCAGCTCCTGAGTAGTCTTGGCACCGGTGGACAGCGACTTCTCCAGCGCCTGCATCTCGCCCATCAGGCTAGTGGCTGACTGCTCGGCCCGGCCGCCAGCCTTCGCCATCTCATCCAGATTGGTTTTCGCCTGGATTGCATCGGCCGAGTCGATCTTGACGCCGAGTTCTGCAATGTTCATCGACTCACCTTGAATAAGTGCCCGTGGTTACGGGCTGTTTTCCCTTTCCTCCGCCATGACGCGCAGGGCTTCGCCTTCCAGCACCTGAAGGTCAGGGAAGATTTCAGCGAGTTTCTTTTTCTTGATGCCAAGGAACCCGGCCACGTCGCGAATGCAGCCGTAGTCGAGGCCAATTGCGCCGCCGGCGCCTGCTCGCCATTGGGTCGACATCCTGTTAAACAGGAGGAAGGCCGGCCAGTTGCAGGGCCAGACCTCCGTCTGCTCTTCCAGGTCGCCGGGCGCCAAGCCGAACATGCCCATCAGTTCGGCTGGCGCACTGGGGGCGTACAGTGCGCGGGCGGCGTCGATCAGTTTCCCAGGCGGGCCTGGCTGTACGCGCTTTCGTGCGCCTTGACGACGGCCTCGGCCGCGCCTTGGCAGGACTTCACGAACGCGACGATGTTGTCTTCGTTGAATTCATCATCGAAGCCCCAACCAACCACCAGGTCCTTGATCTGCTGCGCCTGCTGCTCGGTATCGGTTGCGACAATCTTCGACCAGGTAGGCTTGTCGCCCAGCGCCGCCCGGGCCTTGTCTCGCTTCTCGCTCCAGTCATCGAACAGCGCGGCGAGCTCCGCGCGATCCCGATACTTGAAGGTGAACTCAACCTTCTCAGGCGCATTGCCCACGATCGGGATCAGCACGCCTGCCTTGAACGTTGGGTTCTGTGCAATCTTGATCTTTGCCATGGGTTACACCACCGCTGTCAGGTAGCGGGTCGGTTCAGCCTGCAGCGCCAGGTTGACGGTGCGGGTCAGCAGGTTGTTGCGGGACACGGCCGGCTGCTTGGAGAACGACGTGTAGGCGCCGTACAGCAGGGTGTCATTGCCCGGCAGGTTCAGGCGTGCGGCCTCGACCTGTTTCCCCGCATCGGCTTTCATCAGCACCTTGTTGAAGTCCTGGGCCGGGTCGTCGGCGAGGGTCAGCACCATACTGGCGGCCGACTTGTCGGTGGGGATCTGCTTGCCCTGGTCGTCTTCGAGGAAAACCACGTCGAGGTAGTTCTGCTCGCCACCGGAGAAGGCCACATCGGAGATTTGCGGGATCTGCACCCAGGTCAGCACCTTGCGCATGGTCCCGGCACCGCCGCCCAGCGGGAATACCTGGGTATCGGTCGTGTCAATGCTTTCCAGGGTAATTGCCGTGGCGGTCGCCGCCTTCACGCGCACGACCTTGCTATCCAGCTTGCTCCAGCCGGAAGTGAGCAGGACGATGTCGCCTGCGGCAAGGGTGCCGCCGACTACAGTGGCTACAGCCTCGGTAGCGTTGGTGATAGTGGCGAAAGCCAGTGCGGCCGCATAGGTTGCAGCGTGCTGGAAGGTGCCGCCGTTTGGAATTTTGTAGCCCATGGGTATTTCCTCTTTGCAGACATGAAAAAACCCGCTCGATGGCGGGTTCGTGGGTTTGCCCAATGGGCGGGATCAGTTGGTGTCGGCTCGGTACAAGAACGAGACCGGGACGGTGTAAGTTGAATCGCCAGTGATGCCTGGGCCAGGGTCCACCGGTGACATGGTGATCACCGTGACCGCGCCTTTCGTATCTCGCGCATACAGAGGGAACAGAGCGGCCAGCTCATCCACAATCGGGTTCGTCTTGGCCTTGCCGGTGCCCGCCGGCGCAATGATGCTGACCTGGAACACGCCGGTGAACAGCCGGTGATCGCCGCCGAGCGTGTTGCTCGCGGTGTCGCCTGGGATCGTGAACGCCCGCAGGTAGGTCTCGCCCGCCGCCGGCGTGTAGGCCGTGTTCTCGAAGACGATC
The DNA here is from genome assembly GCF_900109995.1 of Pseudomonas sp. ok272. Classification (GTDB taxonomy): domain Bacteria; phylum Pseudomonadota; class Gammaproteobacteria; order Pseudomonadales; family Pseudomonadaceae; genus Aquipseudomonas. The sequence continues at coordinate 394,784 of NZ_FOCB01000002.1, forward strand.
TTCAGCTTCTCCGACCTGGCTGAGTTCCAGGTGATCAGCTTTGCCTCGTAGATCGAGGTGATTATGGCGTGGCTCATACCTGGTTGTTCCTGATGGCCTCCAGCACGATCTGCTGGAAGCGGGCCACGGTTACCCGAACCATACCGCCGGGGGCCTGGGTGGAATGGCCGAACTCCAGCGGGATCGCGTAGGGCAAGTTGTTGACGATGAAAGCCGTTTGCCCGGCCTTGAACTCAATGGCGCCCGCGACAAGCCGCGCAGTCGCCTCAGCCCCTGTTGGGTCCGGATGAATACGGAAGCTGTTGTCGACAGAGCCGATGGAGAAATTCCAGTTCGCCCGAAAGCGACCGCCAACATAGTCCCGGCCAGCCACCAAGCCATTCACGCTGAAGTTCTGGTCGCGCTCGGTCTTCGTTAGCGGTTTGGCATATTTCACGCCGCGCTTGAGGTTGCCCGCCTTCGTGAAGTTCGACTCGTTCAGGTTAATGAGCGTGTTGCGAACTGCGACTTTGAAGTCGTAGTCATCAGCCGCCCGGGCATTGGATTCCCGGTGAGCGACGTTCGCGGCCCATATCTCAGGGTTGCCCACTGGCGACATGCGAATGATGCTACTGCCGATCTCGATAATGATCTCGCGAAGGCTCGCGTCGATTGCTTCACCAGCTTGGGCGGCGAACTCAGCCAGGCTCAGGGCGAAACTGCCGGACTGGCCAGCACCTGCGCGGCTCATGACCGCACCTGCAATTCATACAGGATCGGCGTGCCGGCGGGGTTCACTTCTTTCAGCGGCGGCACGATTGACCAGGTGCGCCCCTGGACGATCACCTTGTCGAGCAGGCCGGGAACCCAGGCCATCCCCTGCGCGGCGATCTTGAGCTTCTTGTCGCCCTGCTTGATCAGGCTGTTGACTTGGAATTCTTGGCCAGTGAAGTCGATGAGGATGCCCTGAGTAGTCTGCTCGACAGTGGCGCCTGGCGCTTCGCCGCCCGTATCAGGGTCGTATTCGCCCGGCTCCGTCTTGCTGATGGTCACGGGCTGGCCGAACTCTGTGATCATCTCCAGAGCCATCACGGCCATTTCGTCGTAGAAGGTGGCCATGGTGGCTCCGTTTCAATTATGCGCGGACGGCGAACAGGCCCCGCTTTTGTAGGTAGTCAGCAAACTGCGTTGCGCTCGGCCGATCAGGCGCCGCCGGCAGCAGCCGGTTGCTGGTAGGCGGGATGACCGCATACTGGCGCGTCACCGCGCCCTCAACACGATCCAGCAATACAGCGCCTTTGCGCTTCTCGACCGGATCGATATCGTCCTGATGAATCTCAGCAGCCAAGGCCATCTGTCCGTATTGAATGCGCGCCGGCAGGTAATTGCTTGGCTTGATCTCCTGATCCAGCAGCACTTCCCGGCGCGGCCAGGACAATGCCTGCTCGCTGCTGGTCTTGCGGCCCTTCCAGGTCTTGCCATCCATCGCCAAGGCGGCCCGGCGCAGCAATGCCTCTTGCGCTGGCACTTCCGCAGGGATGGTCATGCCGAACTTCACGGCGTACATGGCCAAATCCTCGGCGGATGCGTAGCTTTCGGCGTCAGGCTTGCCGGTACCGTCCTCGATGATGAGTGTCATGCGTCAACTCGCTGGAATGGTTTTGAAGATTGGCCGCCGGATCACCGACAGCCAGCAGTATTACTCCTTGGTCAGCTCAGCGACGAGCTTTTCCAGGGATTCTTTCGAGGCGTTGGCGCGGTAAGTCACGCCGGCTGCGTCGAGTTTAGCCTTCAGGACTTCAATCTCGCCGCCGTCTTCAGCCGACTGAGCAGCTGCGATCTTGAGGGCATTGATCTCGATCTGGAGTTTTTCGTTCTCCTGCCCGAGCAGATCGCGCTTCTCGAGCAGCTCGAGCATCTGCAGACGAATACCGTCGATGGCATCAAACAAACGAATTGGCAGCTCACCAGCTTCTGGACGCTCAACCTCGCCAGACTCCAAGCCAACAATCAGCGCGCGGATCGAATCGCTTTCAATCTGCAGTTTACCGATCAGCGCTTCCAGTTCTGCCTTGTTATCGCCAGCACCGATGACCAGCACCTGACGCGAATCCGCTTCTATCGCCACCACTTCGACGCCGACATTCTCATAGGCTTCAACAACCTTCGGCCATTCGCCAACCACGACAACACCCGTCACGCCCGCCTCTGGTCGGTCGAAGTGCTCCGGGTTGCGATAACGCTTATCTGGATCAAAGCCGGAGCTTTGAGTGGAATAGATGAGTTCCATTTGAATCTCCGTAGCGGCCATCGCTGGCCGCCGTCATGGATTAGCGTTAAGGAGTAGTCGTCAGGGTGATCATCACGCCGGCGGTGACCTTGTTGCTGTCCGAGTGCTTGACCCAGTTGGCTGCCGAACCTACAGCGGCCAGAGTTGGGTTCGCGCCACCGACCGCGTCCTTCCAGCTGTAACCCAGCACATCGATGTTGACGGTGCCCTCGGCGCGATAGCCAATACCGAGATTTTCTTCGTCGTCCACGTTGTACGAGCGGAAGCCCGGGGCCTGGGATTCGGTGATCACCACCGCGTTAGGCAGCAGGCCGAAGATCACGTCCGCTGGAGCGGTATCGGTAACCAGTACCGGCTTGCCGAGGGTGCCAGGGAGACCGCCGTAAATAACGACGCCAGCTTCTTCGTAAACTTTGTTGGCGATGGCTTCGTCGACAATGTCGAAGTAGGCCGAAGAGTGCATGACCCACAGAGCAATGCGGCCGAACTTGTCGCCGAACTTGCGCATGCCGCGAGTCAGGGTCTTCTTGCCGTCGGTTTCGATGTTGGCAGTGACCACCATGCTGGCGTTGGAGCTGATAGCGGCACGCAGAGCTGCGGTGGCGTACTGGATGAAGCCTTCCAGGGTTGCGTCAGCTACGTCGGCGCCGATGATCTGGGAGAACTCGTCTACCGGACGACCGCGACGTTTGAACGCTTCTTCGGTGGTCTGGTACGGGCCGTACTTCCACGGAGCCTTGACGCCCACCGCTTCGCCGGCGCCGATCTTCTTCGCAGTTACCTTGCCGACGGAGTTGACGTCGCGGTGCTCAAGCGAGCCGCCGATTTTGTAGAACGAACGCTTGCGGAAGTCGCCTTCGATCAGCTCGTTGTCGAGAACGATCGCCCCGTTGGACGAAGCGTTGAACACATCGAGGTTGTCCTGGACACGCTCCAGGTATGCAGTTTGCGCCTCATCGTTATAGATGATCAGGTCGCTGTTGACGGTTGTTGGCATGAGTGAGTCCCCTTACTTGGGCAATTGCAGGAATGCGGTTTGGCCGTGCTTGCGCTGGTAATCGCGCTTTTGCTCGGAGGTCATTTCGGAGCGTTTGAATGCAGCCTGGCCGCCACCCCCGCCCGGGGCTTGTGTCCCTGAAGCCCTTGGCCACAGGTGAGGTGCGTTTTCGCGCAATGATTCCGCCCATTCGAGAGGAGTCAGTGGGGTTTTGCCGTCTTTGCCGAGGATGGTCTGGCCAGACTCATCGACGGCGACCGCTTCGCCCTCGTCATTCAGTGAGAACACGCCCTTGGCGCGCAGGATGATGTCGTCGGTTGCTTCCGGCAGAGCGCCGGCTTTCAGTGCTGCACCGCGCACCGAGTCGCCCAGGACTTTGCCCTGGAACTTGGCAGCGAAGGCTTCTGCCTTCTCGGCGCGCGTGGTGATGGCCTTCAGTTGCTTGTCGGTATCAGCGCGCAGGCGCTCGGTCCGACGGTTGAAGACTTCGTCCACCTTGCCCTCTGTCAGCAGCTTGGTTTCTTCGTCTTGGCCAGCACGACTCAGCAGGCCTTTGACGGCGTCGATGTCGATGCCTTCAAACTGGGTTTCAAACTGGGTCAGCTTGCCGGTGGTGTCCTTCAGCTTGCCCAGTAGTTCCGAGTTCTTGGTTTTCAAACCAGAAACGGATGCTTCAACGGCAGTCGCGATAGCGGCCTTGATTGCCGGGTTTTCCAGGTCGATTTCGTTTTCTTCTGCCACGTTGATGCACCCCTTGGGTATGTTTCGCCCGCTTTGCAGGCAATAAAAAACCGCCCGCAGGCGGCTGATTGAATGTGCTCGATTAAATGCCGGCGCGCTCGAACGCCAGTGGTTCGAGGCTTTTCATCTGGGCCAGGGTCAGTGGCGCGAAGTTGCGATCAAGCTGCAGCTCGGTGAAGCGCTGGACGGTTAAACCACCCTCCCGGAACAGCTTGGCCCGCATTGGGCCGATTGCCTTGTCCTGAAACGCTGCCGGCTGATCTTTAAGCCAGTGGTAGTAGTCGAGACTGGCGCTGACCTGTTGTCCACCATCTGCCCCCACCGAAGCCCGCGTAGCGCCCTTGGCGAACATCGCGCTGAGCTTGGTCAGCATGATGAACGTGGTTCGGCAATTCGGGTGAAACGGCGGCCTTGGCCCGGAATCTACCGGAAACCGGCGGTTGTCCATCGAGCGGCACTGCTGGCTGGTCTTGCTGTCCAGCGTGGCCACCATCTGGATCTCTTCGACGATATCCGTGTTGGCCTTGGCCACCTCCATGCGAGCCTGGGACGACACATGCTGAATCGCGGTGTGCACGACCGTACTGGCGTTGCGGTTGGTGGTAGCAAGAATCCCGTCCTTGTAGCCGGCCGCTTTGGTGCCGCGAATGTTGCGGATGATCTGGAAGTTCGTCTGACCTTCAAAGAAGCCCTGCCGGATGGTGCCGGTAACGCGTTCACGTTCTGCACCGGTCCACCCCTTGATGAAGGCCTTCAGCAGCTTCCCACCACCAGTACCGCGCACACTGAGCGGATTTGTCAGCACTGCCGTACGGATCGCTGCAGCTGTCGGCGCGACTACATCTAGCGACACACCAACCGGCGCAGACCTGGCAAGACTGGTTGCCTCAAACTCTGCCTCGTAGTTGGCGATGTCCACCAGGTCGAGGTTCAGTTGCGCGCTGTATCGGTCGAAAATGCCCAGCAGCAGGCTATCCACTTCCTTCAGCAGCGCTTCGAGGCGCTTTACGTTGTACTCGGTCAGGTCCGACTGGGTGAGCCTGTCGCGGATCGAGCGGTCAATCTCCTTGAGGAAGGGGGCGAACTTGCCAACCTCCCCAGCCTTCAGCTTTTCAAGGAAGACCGCGTGCCGGATCGTGGCGTCAAGGATTGCTTGGTTTACCGCCATTTGGTGTTACCTCGTCATCCAGGCCCAGGCCATCACCCTGCTCTTGCAGCTCACCATCGATCTGAAGGTCAGTGCGCTCTGGCGCGATCAGGCCCAGCTTGCGCAGGTAGGCCCGAAGATCCGCTTTCGCGAAGCCGCCGTTCTGCCACAAGCCAACCAAGGCCGTGATCATCTGCGGATCAGCCGTCAGCTCGACGAACTCCTGATTCACCTGGTAGGCGACTTTCTTGTCGGCGATACCCATGTAGGCGCAGCACCACATAAGCGCCCGCGTGTAGGCCTCGCTGACGTTGGCAACGCAACCGGCCAGAACCGAAGTGGATGCCGACTGATCGCTGCGGGACTCGGTGGCGGTCTTGGTCGCAAGCGACGCCACCACCATCCTCGCGCCCAACTCGATCATCATCTGGTTCTTGTCACCCATAGCCTCTTTGACCAGGGTGTTCGGTAGTGGCTGCGCATAGGCGAAGGCACCGCCGGCAGGAAGCAGCATTGGCGCCCGGGAACCGACGTAAATACCGTTTTTCTCCATGTGGTCACGCCATTGCTCATCAAGTCCAGAGATCCACGGCTGAGCCTGCCCACACCAGAAAACGCTATCTTCGTAGTCGGCACTGTTCCGGTAATGGCCCAGGTTGATCATGGCGATGTCGTACAGCGGCGACTCATCAATGCTTGGGTCGTTGTTCTGCGCGCCGACGAAGGTGAACGGAATCTCTTTGAGGCGTCCAGTGACACCTTCAGGCTTGAATTCGTCGGTGACCGCCAGCGGCCCACCACCCTTCGGCCCTGACCGGCGCCAGACCCGGCACACAAAGCCATCATCTTCCAGCGCCAGCTCCCGATACTGCTCAACTGTCTTGAACCCGAAGCCCTCCGGAATCTCGGGCGACTCGCGCAACACCACCAGCGTCAGCACGCTGTGCCCGTTCACCATCCCGGTGCGCCAGTTGATGATGTCTTCAGCGCAGTAGGACAGGATCACTGCGTGCCCGCCGATGCCGTCGTCTTGGTGATAGTCGACGTACAGGCCATGCCGACCAGCCTCAAGCACCTTTTCCAGCGTGCCTTGGGAGTGCTGATAGATGCTCACCCCGGAGCCGTTCGCGTTGTCCTGCAAGTATTCCAGCTTCGTCGGTACAGTCAGCGTCGGATCTTTGTGGAAGGCCAGCCCGAGCAGACCGTTTCGGGTGTGCCCGGTAGCGTTTTTGAACACTGCGCGCTCGCGGTAAGCCCGGTTCCGATCTTCGTTCTCCGGCGACTTGTCGTGCGAGTTGATGTACGGCAACCGGGGCACCACTCGGTGCTGGCCGGCGCAGACGTCGCGAACGGTCGCCCAGCGGTCCAGCACTGCCGTGTATTCCGCCCGCTTGAAGGAGACGTCGTTGCTCATCGGGCGTATCCCATTTTGATAGCGGTGACCGGTTTGATGATCGGGTACTCGCGGTGAATGAAGTAGCCGCCGGCGTCGTTCGCGTGATCGATGCCGGCGGTTTTATCTGGCTCCCCGTTCGCACCCCACACCTGCTGCTCCAGGCCGTCGGCGTAGGTTGGGCAGGTAAATGGGTTGATCAGGTAGCGGCGCTCGCCCTGCGCGTTGCAGAAGGCGGCGTTCATTGCGTTGATTCGATCCTTCACCGGCGGGTTTGCCGCTGGAGCGATGACCGCGAAGCCGGCCTGCTTGAGCATGGCCAGGTCGGTGATGCTGGCGTTCACGGACTTGCGCGAATCACCCGATGCATCCGGGTAGATCCTGATCTCGCAGGTCTTCTTGAAGTCGTTGCCGTCGTGCTGCCAGTAGCGCTCTTTGATCCGGCGGATCATGTCGGGCGTGTCGTAGCCGTCGATCAGCTCATCCACCGCCCTGGGCAGTCCCTGGTCGCGCTTGACGTGGGTGATCGCCGCCATCTTGCCAACGTTGAAGTCCATCCCGATGAACAGGGGCTCGCCAGGCTGCACGGTGTCGAAGCATCCGTTGAGCTTGCGGTCGTAGGCCGTGTAGATCGTGCCGGACGTCAGGTTGACGAACTGGCCCTTGAGGTACGCCATGATCAGCTGTGGCGGGTACGACTCCATCAGGGAAGCGATGTAGTCATCCGGAAGGTTCAGCTCGTTGTCGAACGTGCTGGCCTGCACCAAGCCATACATCTCATTGAGTGACGGCTTGTCGCGTAACTGCTTCACGAACTGCAGGAAAACGAACTTGAAGCCTTCCGGCGTCGTGGTGACGTCCACCCCGTTCTTCAGCCCAGGCAGGTTGTAGCGCATCCGAGCAATGATCTTGCGCCAGGCTTGCTGCGCCTTGATGGCGGTCAGCACGTCCAGCTCATCCACTAGGGCATGGCCGATCTTGAAACCGACAATCGTCTGCGGCTTCTCCATCGACCGGCAAATCACAGTACCGCGGTACTGCCGGCCGCTGTAGATATGAACCTCATGGTTCGCCTGGTTGATCTTGGTCTTCAGCCCCCAGTCGTAGGCCACCTCATCCATGGTCGGATAGAAGATGTCCCGGATCTGCGGGTAAGTCGGTGCGAAGTAGCCAGCGTTGACGCCGGGCCACTCCATGAAGTGCTTGCTCAGCGCCGAGCATCCAACCCAGGTCTTGCCTGAGCCGAACCCGGCAACGAAAGCGCGGAATTTGTGGGGCAGCGTGAGGAACTGAGCCTGCGGAACGTTAAGGCTCGGCATTCGGCTTCCTCGCATCCACCACGTCGACCTGGATACGGGTCGGGATCACTGGTTCGTCGCCAGTCTCTTCCTTCCGCGCCCGGTTGACGTAGATGTCACCGGTTTCCTTCGCAGCCTGCTCGAGGATCTGCATGGCCAGGCCAATGTTCTTCATCGTCTCGGCCTTCTCCACAAAGCGGTTCATGGCGCGGAGGCGGAAGGCGCGGTTGGCGATCGGGATGTCAGCTGTCTCTTCGCGGAATCGCTTTCGGGTGTCTTCGAACATCGTCACCCAGCGCTTTGCCAGGCCTTTACCCGATGTCTTCGTTGGGTCGTGTGTTTCCACCTGCTGGCGGGTTACAACAACGCCATGTTCTTTCTGGACAGCTTCAACGACCTGTGAGGGCGTGTCGAAGCACGCCAGGGCCTGAACGATAAAGGCCTTCACGTCGTTTTGAAGGGCTGCCATAGATTCTCATCCGTCCAGAGCCTGTCCAGAATCAGGCCGACTTGAGCAGACAGGTTCCGCAGGCCCTCGATATGTTCAATTTCCCCACCTCAGCAGGACTGTTTGCAGCGTCCACCAACACTTGAACGTCGGGGCTTGCGCCATAGCGGCGGACCACACCGACGAACTCTTCGACGTCGTGGCCCTGGAGCTTGATCTTCGGTGCGCCGTCTTGGGTGAATGCTGGTTGACCGTACTTGTCGGTCGCGTGAGCCAGGTGATAAAGCTCGTGTTCAATGAGTGCGCAGAAGTCGATGTCGCTGCAGTGGGCGCAGTAGTCAGCAGCCAGCGTGATGATAAAGTCCGGCACGTCGCCGAACCAATCACGCATCTGCTGCTCCATCCGGGCTTTCTGCCAACCACCGGCGCGGAACGCTACCTGCTCGACCTGGCCCAAGACTGTCCTTCCCTGTTTGGCGAAGCTCGACGACGCCCACATGATCCGGATGTCTGCATCCAGAAGGTGGGCATGGTCTTCGTTGTGAATGCTGCCGGTGTCGGCGAGGATCTCGGCTTGGAGCCATTCCCACACTTCAGGTGCTGGCGTCAGGCGAACGCCGAAGTCAGAAAGCTCGGACAACTCAAGTAACGATTTTGGCGGGAGAGGCCTTTGCATGTGCAGCCCTCCAACTTGAAATAGTGGCGCGTTGCCGGTATTGGTGAGGATCAACTCATCCGCAAGGAAAGCAACATGGCCTCAGTTATCGAAAGCACGTTGTCAGCAGGTAAGTACATCGACACCCAGGCTGTCTCCAGGCCTCACGCCGTAGCCGCAGCTTTGGAAATCATTGCCGGCCTTGCAGCGAGCGGAGGGTCCGGCGTCAATCTTGGGTATGAATTCGAGCAACTCTCAAGCTACGCCGACAAGATCCAAGAAGCTCTGAAAGTGAAGTGATCCACCCGTGCCGCACTCACCTGCGGCACACCTACCCTTCCGCGCTATCCAGCAGCACATCAATCAGCTTCTGCTCGCCCAGGCGCATCGCACCTAGGCATTGCAGGTCATCGCATTTGGGGCCGAGGCCGAACACGGTGACCTCTCCCTTCGCGCCGATCAGGGTCAAGGCGCCCACGGTGCATTCAGGATGCTCACCGGCATCGAGGTCATCGGCGATCTTGCGCAGGGTCTTGGCAGCATCGCGCCAGTCTTCCCGCTTGAACTCCAGAACCTTGACGGTCATTCGGTCACCATTTGGTGTGTCTGTGCGTGTGCATGGCCGTGAAGCAGGCTCACGATCAGGCCTTGAGGAAGGCCGGCAGCCTTGGCAACGTCCACGGCTTCGGCAATGGCCTTGTCGAGAGCGCTCACTGCCGTGTTGATGTCAGGGCTCATTGGCAGCACGTGCCGCAGGCGCGTGACGTTGCTCATCCGAAAACCTCGCGCCACGATTTGGCGCATTCGAAAACGTGGCGCGGATTACTGCGATACCCGGTTGAGGGCTTCGTCCGCTTTGTCGGCAGCCTGGGCAGCAGTGGTCGCAGCCTTCGTGGCTTTGTCGGCAGCGGTACCCGTTTGGCGAGTCAATTCTTCCAAGCGCTTGTCCCGCTCAGTCATGGCGGTGTCGTAAGCCTTTCGGATGTCGGTCACCTGGCTACTCTGTTTCTCGGCGAGCGACCAGTAGGCGGCCTGGTAGCCGAGAACGGCACCGCCACCCACCAGCACGACGGCAATGGCCCAGACCTCGGTCCGGCGCCACCACCGGCGTGCGATAAATTCCAATGCGCATCTGTCCATCAGGCGATTCCTCCCAGCTTGGTGCGCAGGCGAGTAATCTCGTCGCTCTGCTGCGTCACGCGGTCAGTGAGTTGAGCGACCTGGCTGGTCAGGGCCTCGATCTTGCCTTCCATGCGCCCAACGGCGGCGGCCAGATCATTCCGCTCTTTCGCGAACTGATCAGCGCGGGCCTCGGCTTCTTTGCGGGCGGCGCGCTCCTGGTTCAGCAGTTCGTTCAGCCGCTTCAGCGTGCCGATATCGGCGCTATCCATTGCGCGGTCGGTCGCATCCTTGGACAGGAAACGGCGCAGCCAAAGCAGGCCGCCCAGTACAACGGTGGCGCTACCGCCCAGCCAGGTAGCTGTGCCTGGGCCGAGGTCAGTAGGATCCATCGTCACTCCATGAAGAAAATGGCCTTCGCCAGCAATAGGTCAGCCCCGGCGGCACTCCCTGCTCAGTGCGAAGGGTGTGGTGGGGCCGAAAACGAAAAGGCCTCGATCAATGTCGAGGCCCTGAATAGGTGCGCGGTCTTTCCCGCCGTCTGCCGAAGGCCTTCCCAGCGTCGACGCCCCATTGCATCGATCTCGCTGATCCAGTCTCGCGCCACCCTGCAAGCATGTGAGGTCAGGGTGCGCGGGCTGCCGGTGTTTTCTCGTAGCGCTGCACTACCGGCTAACAGCGGCCAGGCCTTCCGTGAGGCTGTCCTGGCTACAGTAAATTTCAGGCAATAAAAACCCGACGCAGTGGCCGGGCTCTGTTTCATTCGGATTCGCTGTTGCGTGCGATTTTTTCCTGCAGGGTGAGCTCGCCGAGCTTTCTCGGATTGCCGCACATCCAGCAGGAGCAGATTTTGCCGTGATTCGCAAAAACCCCAGCGCTCCTCTCGCTGGTTGACCAGCACGCGTGAGCGCGCTGCTTCGCGTAAAAGCGGGTCTTTATGCGGCGTGTATCGTGTCGTCGTTGAGCTCTAGACATGTCGTTCTCCTAAGCCGAAGACGACGAAGCCCCGGCAGATTTCTCTGGCGAGGCTTTTCGAATCAGTCCTACACACGCAGGAATGACAGGATGGAGATAATTTCGCTCATCCGCTCACTGATGTCAACAGGCAATCACGCAGCCTGTTCAATCAGCAAACCTTCGCCCTCCAGAATGTCTGCGGCGTGCGCTAGAGCTTCATTTACCAGGTCGTCAGCAGCCTTGCCGATATCCTGACGCCATCGGCGGCGAGTCGACTCCGGCGTGCCGTCGTTGTCCCATGTGTTCATGTCGTAAAAGCTGTCCTTCAGCACAATCATTTCGGCGGATCGCGACTCATCCTTGCGAGCCTTCGACTTGCCAGCGGCCAGCGCCGCCTTCACTACCGCTTCGCGGCGCCAGTCGGGCGCATCCAGGGGGATATCGACCGATACCGACGTGGCGACCTTAGGGCGCGCCCCCTTCAGCTGTGGCACTGCCCAGGCGGTGGTCGCTTTGAACAGGAACAACTTCGGCGCCGGAGTGCTAATCAGGGCCTGCAGGGCCGATATAGCCTGAACCTTGCGCCCGCGGTGCGTGCTGAACTTCGCCACAAGCGCATCCCAGTGTTTGGGCTGGAGCGCGCTATGCAGGCGGGCTGATACCCAGCAATCAACCTGCGTACGGTCGATTGTGTCGGCGCCACGGGAGCGGACCAGTGTCGCCAGATCGCCGCCCTCATTCTCGTCGGCAGAGTTGTACAGCTTCTGCCATGCCTGTTTGCTGGTGTTGTCGATAGCTTCGGCGGCGAGGGCCGAAACAACTGCATTCAGTACGCCTGGATAGATCATGCTGCCGCCCTCTTAAGTTCTCTTGTCTTTGCCCGGTAGTCGGCGGTCATCGCCTTCAACTCTTCGACGGTGTACTTCTTCGGCTCATGCGGGCCTTCGATCCACGCCACAGCCTCGGCGCCGATCTTCTGCACCAGGTTGATTCGGTAGTTCACGATGTCGCCGGAAAGCTGCGTGTTGCACGGCGAACATTGCTTGTGGCAGTTCAGCGGCTCGAAGCGCAGGGCCGGATTGCTTCCAACTGTCCGGTAATGGCCAGCGTCATACTTACCCTGGTGGTGACGTCCGCAGCTGATGCACGGCAGTTCGGCGTCTCGAGCGCGCACCCAGGCATTGAACGCGATCTGCGTGTCTTTGAGGTGTTCCGCCCTGTTCTTCAGTTTCTCCTTCCGGACCTTGATTTCGCGGCGTCCGACTTCAGCCAGGGCTTTCCCGGCGATCGCCCGGCCCTTCTCGGACTTGCCGTGTGCGAGGGCGCATTCGATCTCGCCGCACACCACCTGCGATTCGCGCGCTTTCGTGAACATCACTCGGCACTCCGGGCAGCGCTTGCGGCGTGGACCACCGGACGTGAGCGGGGTCTTGCGCTGTAGGGGGGTGCGCTTCATGCTGCCTCCTTAAACGCTTCGAACTCGGCCATTTCAGTCAGCCTTTCCTCGGTGAGCGTCGGCCAGTCACGCAGCACAAGGTACGCGCAGCACTGACGCCAGAAGTCTTGGAATGTCTCCTCCCCCATCGAGTCGTAGGAAAGGCTGCGGGGTGTTTTGCGGGTGAGCTGGCCCAGGCCTGGGATATCGAATGCTTCCTCGTCGCAGTACACGCCAGACTCCAGCTGCAATGCCTTGATTGCGTCGTGGGACTGCTTGCCGGAGAACCGATCGATGTTCTGGCTCAGCACCCGGCCCAGGCCGTGAACCAAACCATTGAACCGCGGGTTGCGCGGCTGCTTGAGATCGGCGCGGATCTTCGTGTTGATCCGGAAATCCCGCTCGCGAAGGATCGACCGGTCGGCGTCGGAGGACGGCACGAACGCGGCTACCTCCTTTCCGGTGGCTGGGTCGACCAGGCGGCGCAACACCAGGTACACAGGCATTGGGCGGGGCTTGGATGGCTTAGCCATGAGCCACCTCCAGCGCTTGGACGGCCACCTCAAGACTTGGTTGGTCCGCGCCATCCACGCGCCAGGTATTCGTTACTTGCTTCGTCTTGCGGTCGAACCGCTTGAACAGCGTCAGCCGCGGATGCTGGACGCATTCATACCCATATGCGAAAAATGCTTTGCCGCCGTTGTAGTGCGCCACCTCGCGGATAGTCAGTGTGCCGACTTCGATAGTCATGACTGCTCTCCCTTGCCCGTGGCGGCGTCGAGCGGTGCGTCCAGGTCTTCTCCGGTCATCCCGGTTGCGTGCGGGCCGATCCACTCCACTACTTCGATATAGCCGCTGCGCGCCTGACGGAGCCATTCGTAACGGGCTGCATTCTTGCGCAGCGCCTCGTTGTCAGCCTTGAGCTGGTCGCGCTCAGCCAGCAGGTTTATCGCGGCTTCAGCGGTGCCGCCGTGGCACTCCAGCAGGATCAACTGCTTGTTTTCAGCATTCAGCCGCTGGTTCTCGCCGATCAGGGCCAGGACTGCGCCTGGGTTGGCGGCAGCCGAAAAAGACCCAAGCACCTGCTCGGCTTGGTAAATGCAATCGAGCGAATCATTGAGTGCGGCCTCGGCCAGCCGCTTCAGTTCGGTGTAGTCGGTCATTTACATTGCTCCAGCGCACGATCAAGGGGGGCGCTTTGCGCGGCAATCTTCACGCACACTAGCGCCAGATATCTGGATCCAGTGGCGATCCCGTTCACGCTGAAAAGCACACACGCAGCTATCAAAAAAATGATCAGGGCGTCCTTCATCAGAAGCCCTCCTTACCGCGCTGCGATTCCCACTCGAACGGAATGACGATCACCCCGCCCTCCCGCAGCCGATCAATGCAGCGCTCGCCAATGGCAGCCGGCAGCGACTGCCCGTCCAGGTTGGAAACGATCACCGTGGGCCGCATCTGCTCATAGCGGCCGTTAATGATTGCGAACAAAGTGGTCAGCTCGAAGTCGCTGGGCTTCTCCTTGCTGACGCCAATCTCGTCCAGAATGAGCAACGAAGGACTGATCAGGCTCGACAAGATCTGGCTCTCGCTCTGGTCGCTGGAGTGGTCGTAGGTGGCGCGGATGGCCTGGAGTACAGAGCCAATCGTGCGATACACGGCCGTCGCGCTGGACTTGGCCATGATCTCGTTGGCGATGGCCACGGACAGGTGCGTCTTTCCGGTGCCGGGCTTGCCCAGCAGCAACAGGCAGCGGCCAGTCTCGGCGATCTGCGCGAACTCAGCGGCATACCGGCGGCAGGTGTTCAGCGCCTTTCGCTGTTCCGTGGTGGTGGCGACGTATCCATCCAGCGTCTTGGTGGCGAAGCGCTTGGGGATCAGCGCGGCGCCGAGCTTGCGCTCCATGGCCATGCGGAGCTCCATCGACCTGTTGGCCAGTTCTGCAGCTTCGGCCTTCTCGCGAATGATCCGGCCGCACTCAGGGCAACTGCTTTTCAGCTCCTTGCCCAGCACAGGGAAAACCTTCTGCTCAAAAGCGCCGTGGATCTCGCAGTCACCTGGCTGGATGCGAGTTCCTGGTGGTAGCTCAGGTGTGGATTGCTCAGCGGGTTCAGATCGCATAGGAACCGTCCTCGCGCTGAATCAGGCCATCGGTGTAGTTGCGGTCAGCAAAACCGGTGTGGCGAGACTGAGGGGCCGGCACCTGTGCGGATTCCGCCAGGCGCTTGATCACCCAGGACGCTTTGAAACCCTGCCAGCCTGAATTCAGCGCTTCGGTGATTGCGTCGTCGGCGGTGATCCCGGCCTCGGCGCACTTGGCCAGTTCGGCGTTCACGGTCGACCAGACGGTTGCGGTCACGGCAGCGCGTTTGGCTTTGCGCTGGGTCAGCCAGTCGGCCAGCAACTGCTCAGGGACGTTGTGCGGGTTGTCGGCCAGCAACTGGGCCATGCCGAATGGAGCCTTCCGATCAGGCTTCGGCGGTTCGGTTGGCTCTTGGGGCGGATTAATCTCTTTCGAAGAAAGAGTTAATAGGGGTTCTTTCTTTGTATAAAGAAGGCAAGTTGCCGTTTTGGTCTCACTCGTAGCCGGTCTCAGTGAGACGATTTGGGCTGAGTGAGACGTTTTGGTCTCAGTGAGATTTGTTAGTTTTTCTTCGTAGAACGACCACTCACGCACCGGGGAAATACCAATGTCTCCGCGACTACCGCCGACCCGGTAAATGATCCGCCGCTCAAGCAAATGGCTGATCGCCTTCGACGTAACGTCGCGGCGCATGTTGGTCTGTTTGCCGATCTCATCGGCAGTCAGGCGTTTGGTTTCGAGTTGATAGCCGATGGTCTGCCGTGCAATGGCCATGAGAACGCGCAGTTCGCGCGCTGGCAGGTCAACCGTAGCCAAAGCCTCCATCAGGCTGTTGTCCATACGGGTGAATCCCCTGCTGCTGTTCAGCTGGATGATGTTGTCGGGGGTCATTGCTTGACTCCCAGAGAGCGAAGCTTGAGGCGCGACACGTTTTCGGAATCCGCAAAACGTGTCGCGACATTGTTGGGGGTATTGCTTGAAGTGGTTTGGCTCTGCATAATCGGCCTCATCAAGTGGTAATGAATTAGCCGGGATTGCGCCCCGGCTTTTTTGTGCACGGGATTTAGTGAATCTTCGATGCAACGAGAGCTGCTCGATCCGCCATCGCAACTGCGTGCGCGGCAAGCGACCGGCAGAAGGTCTCGAATGACTCGGCGTAAACTTGGTCTTTCTGGTCAAACGCACCGTCAGCAAAAACCTTCCCGCCCAGGCCGGCGACATGACCAAAGCTCATCGAGATACCAGCGAAAACTTGCAAGGCGTCATCGATACCAGAGCCGATCTGCTTAACGGCAAGAAGGCCGTAACGGCCGGACAACTCAATCAGTGCGCGATCACGCCAAGGCTGATCAAGGGCGGCTACCCACGACTCTTCAATCCATGACGGGATTTCGATGCGGTCGCCGCTGTCATCAAGCCAGCGCTCTACCCGCTTGCTCCACGCCTTGTAGGCGCGGCCATAGGCTTGCATGTCGGCGGTTTTTGTCATTCCCTGTAAATCAGGGAAACCCTTCTCTTTGCAGCGCTCAGGTGCGCGTACAAACAGCTGGTGATTGAGCTGCTCCGCAAAGCCGTCCTGGCTCATGCTCGTTCTCGCGATCATGTCGCGCGCAATGGCGACCAAGACCGCATCGCGTGTTTCGTGTCGCAAGTTCGACGTTTGCATAGGGGCTGCTCTCTTCTAATCTGGCTTCAATGGAGTGGCGAACATGGAGGTCAGGCAGCGCCGCGGAGAACTTTGTGCGCCAAGTCGAGAAGATCTGGACGAAGTCCTGCAATGGTGATCTCGCCGCAAGAGGCATCTTGGAGGCGACCGGCAAGCTCGGCGGATGCCTTGCGATGACCGCCTGCCAGTTGCCAAAGGTGGCCAACCGTGGTCTTTGCCGCGTCCGCCACAGCCTGGCGCCGTTCATTTGGAGCGCTGGCAAGCCAGTCACGCAGATGGTCATTCATGGGAATTCTCCTTAAACATGAGCTTAATTTAGCTCGCGGCTAATATCATAGCAAGGAACATTTAGCTTTGAGCACATTTAGCATTGAGCTAAACGCTGGCATTCTTCCCTTCATGGATATTTATGCGATTCGTAAGCAGCAACTGATTCGTCTGATAGGAAGCCAGAAGAAAGGCGCGTGCGCCGAACGCTGGGGGATGGCACCTGCGCATCTGAGTCAGATTTTGTCGGACAAGACCGTGAAAAATTTGGGCGATGACGTAGCTCGCCGGATTGAGGCGGTTGAAGGACTACCAAGGGGCTGGTTTGATTCGTTGCCAGCCGGCGAGCAGCCCGCCCTCCCGCCCTCAGAGGCATCCGAAATTGGAGTTGCATCCGAAGAGGCGCCAGCAACGCAGTCTGCCGCCGATCAGGTGAAGCAAATGCTTGCGAGGGTCAAGGGGCTTTCGAGCGCAGTTCGAGACAGAATCATTGAAGTGGCCGAGGGGTCGAGCAACGTAATCAACGTCGACTTCTCTCGCCCCGGGCAGGTCGGTGATGAGGTGTGGATTGCCCACTACGATGTGCGCGCAGCGATGGGCGGCGGGCAGATCCCGCACGAATACCCGGAAATGCTCCAGGACATCAGGGTCAGCCCCAAGCATCTGCGCGACCTGGGTCTCACGTTCAAAGAGCACTTCCACCTGAAGATGATCACCGGGTGGGGCCAGTCAATGGCGCCGACGATCAAGGATCGTGACCCCTTGCTCGTGGACATCACGATCCGGGAGTTCACTGGGGATGGGATCTACCTCTTCTCTCACGACGACATGCTGTACGTGAAGCGCTTGCAGAAGAAAGGCAAGGACCGCTTCAAGATGATCTCGGACAACAAGCATCACGACCCCGAGGACATCCGAGTGGATGACACCCACATCCTGGCTCGGGTGCTTTACGTCTGGAATGGTAATCCGGTGTGACCCATGCCCCTCACCAAGCCCAACCAAGACCTACGCCGCGACCTGAAAGAAGCTGCCGCCCTGCTCAAGTGGTCAGGCGTCGACCTGTTCGTCTTTGCTAAGCGCCTTCTGGCGGCCGGGGATGAGCAAGGCGCCGACGATCTGATGAAGATTGCGCTGAGCTTCCAGGATGTCGAGGACAAGCTGGCGGGGTATGCGGAAGAGGTGAAGATGGGACTGATCAAGAGAATCAAGGAATAACACACTGATGCAAGACTCAGCCGCAAGCACCAGATTCGAGGAAATAAAGTAGTCAATGGACAATCTGCAGGACGCCATTCAAAAACTCTGCGAAGCCGGCATGATTGAGGAGGCGAACGTCCTTCTTGGTGCGCTCAAGAATCTGAAACAATCACTGAATCGCCTCAAAGTCTGCAATGACGGGAAGATCGTGATGGTTCACTAGTGAAGGCGGGGAGGATTGAGTGGGGGAAGACTGGTATCTGATAGTGGCTATACGTAATGAGCGCAGAAAGGTATCCACTTGCTGACACCAATCAAACCAAGATCAAGAACAGAATTGCTGCGTAAAAAGGCAAATAGGGAATAGTAATGGAATACAAAAAGCTAACTTTTGACTTATATCGCTTCCAACTTCTGCCGATAAGCAGAAACATTCATGATGATCTCTACATAGATAACCTTTCGATTGAGAAGCTGAAAGAAGAAAAGAACAATATATTTGGCGAGGTCATTGAGAAACTAATAACAATAAATCATCGAACATTTGACATTATACAAAAAAAGATCCCGGTAGGTGGTCAATGGATCGCATTCAAGCTCGGCGCAAAGAAACACGTAGAAATTGGCACTACCGACCTTAAGAAGTCAACGATAGATAGTTGGCCCCACATAACAGTCATTATAAATAATGATCCAGCCGTACAATCAATAGCAATTTCACGCAACATAAAAGCCTTTTCAAGCACACGCGCAGTCACAAAGTTACTACAGAAAAACCTTGAACACGGCCTGCGAACTAGACAGCTCACGCTGCATATTGAACCACGCTTCGATAAGCGCGACTTTTGGGATATCGTAAACAAGCACGTAGATGAAGTTTCATCTGTAAAGTTTGAACTCATATCCCCAAACATGTCCAACATATCAAAATCCCTCACCATTGATTTAAAATCAATAAACGAGGAGACCAATTCACACAGGACAAATGTCGAACTAAATGCCGATCAAGGGGCAGCATTGGAGCTGAACGAATCAAACGGAATTGTGTCTGGCCTAGTTGAGTACGCATCACAGGGCGGAGGAAACATAAGCGTAAAGATAAATGGCATAAGACAAAAGATACAAACAAATACGGAAATTAAAACACTTGAGATCGATGAGTTTACCGTGGATAATCTAACTCAGGATGGGCTATATCTGCTGTTAGAGAGGTTCAATCAGTGATTGACACAATCAAGACATTTTCAATGATGATACTGATGGGCGCAGCAATCAGATTTGCTTCTGATTGGATTGACTCATCTTACATTCTGAGATTTCTTGATAGCAACTTGATAAACCTGCAAATTGCACTGCTTGCAATAAACACGACAACTGCAGGGGTTGTGCTGAGTAGAATGAGAGAGCTAATAGATAAGACTGGTGCAAATTTTAATTTGACAATAACCGCCTTTAGAAAATCCACATACGAGCAAATATTCCTTATATTCAGCTCCATCACGCTCCTGACTTTGATCAATTCAACTATATTCACCGGCAATGTGCCTCACTCAAAAACAGCACTAGAGTGCCTGCTTATCTCTGTATTTTTGGCGAGCCTTTACAATCTATATGACAATGCTAAATCGATATTTGTAATTATAGGCTATCGAGGGTAATCCGCCCGATAAAACTATAAGACTCTTGCTTTGTTCCAAGCCCGGCCCAGCGCCGGGCTTCTTGTTTCTGCCTGTCACGCCTTCGTCACACCAGCCCAGCACAATGTGGTCAGCCAAATTGATTTGGTCCCATCTGCAGAGAGCCCGCCATTCGCGGGCTTTCTCGTATCTGCGACACCCTTTTCACGAATCAGTCACGGGATGAGGCGCAGATTGCCCCTACTCCTTACATCCCTTGGCCCGCCCACAAGCGGGCTTCTTTTTGCCTCGGATCAATGCAGAGCCTTCGCCTTCGCTGAGCTCCTGGTCCGAGTAGTCTTCGCCGGGTTGACCAGCGAAGCATCAAGACTGCCCTCCTCTCCGTCCTTTGCCGGAACAAGCGTCACCCCGGTGACTGCGACTGCAAGTCCGGGCAATGCCGTTTTAGGTCGTCCCTCCTGTGCAACACTGGTGCCGGTCGCACTGAAGTGCACGGTCAAGCCCCAGTACCCCGTATGGATATTCTGGTCGCGTAAAAGCGCGATGATGAGATCGTGCATCGGAAACGTTCGCTCCGTGGCTGCCATAACCCTGCCTCTCAATTAAACGATAACAATCTGGAAGAGTAGGACACCTCTGTGGTTGGCGCCCGCGCGTGCAGCTTGCCCGTCGTCTGCAGAGCACTCCATGGGCTACGCTTTCCACTCCCTCAAGCGGAGATGAAGCCATGCCCTCCCCCGAATACTCCCTTCCTGATGTTCTTGAGCGCCTGTATGACAACCAGCTTGCCCTGGAGGCAGCACTGATGGAGCTGACCCTGCTTGTCGAGAGCCAAGGCCATGCTGAGGCCGGTGAGAACGTGCGTGGCGCACTGGAAGTGATCGGCGAGAACGCCGGGCATATCAAGCAGGGCCTGGCGAGGCTGAGGGTTCAGGAATCTGAGTGAGGCAGGTACCGAAAAACCTGCCAGTGCCCTGCCTCGGGCCGGGGCACTCACTTATGTCCCGCCCTGCAGATCCTATTAATCAACCCTTATCACGAACCCCTTTAGACGCTGCTTTGTTCTCAGCTCGCCAATCATGCTGTCAGCCATTGCTCGATCAGCAAAAGGACCAACAAATACGCGGATCTTGCCGTCTTTGGTGGTTACATAAGAGGTAAACCCATCAGCGGCTATTGCCTGCTGAAGATTTTCTGCCTGGACCGCATCGCTCATAGATGCAACCTGAACAGCCCATTTAGAAACTTTTACGGTAGCAGGCGCAGTCTTTGCGACCTGGGCGGACTTCGCAGCCTTGCGTACCTCTGACTTTGATAGCGTCGTGACTGGCGGGTCTTCTTTTGCTGGCTCTGCTTTTGCTGGCGCGAGCCTGGGCTCACACCTCCCAACCCAATAAATATCGTTAAAGTATGATTTTCCTGAAGTATTTATTTCGGCATTCTGCCCCTCCTCAAGAGTGACGTAGCTGACTCCAACCGTGCCTTTTTTGGAGTAATTGAAACTCGCCACAAATCGCTTGAAGCCTGTGAATCCTCCAAGCGAGTTTTTTGAGTTGACCTCTCCACAAAGCACGCCGTAGTGCGCATCGCCAATGACCTTCTCTTCCACCATGAAAACACGCTGAAATTTCGCTGAATCAGGATCCTTGAGGGTTGAGGCGACCATGTCTTGGCCCTTATCTACCGCCATATCTTGAGTAACGTCGCAACCGGCCAGCGCTACCAGCACCACGCCAGCAGCGAAAATCCTCGGACACAAATAAAACTCCATTTAAGCCACTCGCAAAACCTGTAATGGGTAGGCCCGCAGGATACCAGCCCGCGCCAACCCTAAGGCCGTCAAACGCGGGCTTTTGTTTTTCATCAGAAAGGCGCTGGCTCTTCTTCAGACTCGAACTCCGGCACACCCCTCGCGACGCCCTCCGCCTCCTGCTGCTCCCACCTCACTGTGACGCTACCGTCGTCGTTAAGCGTGAGTTCGAGCTCATCCGTGTCGGCAATGACACCAAGCACTTCGTCCCACTCCCGATCGCCATCCGCATCCAAGCGATGGATCGTTACCCAGCGCTGAAGCTGTGCAATTGGGTGATTGATCATCTCGGATACCCGCAGGCTGAGCCTTTCCATGCCTGACGCTACCGCTCTCAACTCTTCTTTTTGGATCTGCTGAACGTCCATCTTCGCCCTCATCTGACAACTGTATATCTATACAGCACATCAAAATCATAGCGCAGTGCTAAGTCCTCCGTAAAGGCCATTACACACCCACCAGTCCGGCGCCTTGGCTGACACATAAAGTCGACCATATTTCGCTAACAGCTAATTTATTTAGCTCAAAGCTATTGACTCAACTTTAGCGCAGGGCTAAATTAACTCCATCGCAGCAACACACACCCACTGCGAAGGCCGAGAAGCCTCGGGCAACCGGAACGCTCTTTAACAACCCAATCGTAGAAAGCTTCTGGATCAGCCAGGCATTGACGTACCAGGCGTGGGCGACTCCCACCTAGGTACGCCGTATTGCTCGGCCCCAGCAGCCAAACCGTAAACGTATGGAAAGAAATCATCGCCCAGTCCGCAGGTGGCGAATAACAGCGGCCAGGAACACCCGTTGAGCAGATGCGCCCGGCAAGCCGACGCAGCGGTGAGACACGACATTCGATTCAAGCCAGCGACCGACGCCAGTAGCGGGTCACGGTGGAAAGCATCACTGAGCAGCCTTCTCGCGAGGGCTGCTTGGGATGACAACCGGGAGTCACAAATGAGCGAGTTCAACTACGACTTAGCCAAAGCGTCGTTTCCCAGCTTCGGCGATTACGCGCTGATCGAGATGAAGCGTCACGGCGTTCCGAACGAGATCTACACGCACAAGGTGGTCGGCACCTATCAGTCGAACACTTGGGTAGATGTTCCGATCCAGTCGCCGCCGACTGCAACGATTCATGCTGGCCGGATGGAAGACGTGGCCCGCGTGATCGTCTGCGGGATCAGCGAGAACAGCGTCTACACGGTTCGCGTGGCAGACATGAAGCCGCGAACGTTGCCTATGCCTGATGCCGAGGTTCAGCAGCTGATGGCGTTTTACGAAGTCAAAGACATTCGCAGCCTGATCGACCAGCAGGCCGACCACGTAAAGATGCTTCAGCTTCGGCTGTCGCCGTTCCTGAATGAACCGAACCCGATCTCCCGAGTACGCGAAGGCTGAGCATCACCTCTGCCCATTCAGTGAGTGGGCAGACGGATGCGGACGAAATCGCGGCCTATAACCGCCCACCTGCATCACCGCAACACAGCAGAAGCGGCGTGGAAAGATGGGCTCGATACTGAGCCTCGGAGACACGCTACACACGGCATGACTCGATGGGGATCGCTCCTTGGGGATTGGAGCCAAGGTGGGTAAGTGCACACCTTCTTGTATTGGTGGAAACAGGCCCCTGGATTCGGACGTACTGCAGCCTTGCCGAGCAATCGGGCGATACCGAACGCGCTGCGGCCATTACACAGAGCATGAACGTTCCATAGCCGGGGTAGCGTCCGGCCTTCTGCATCGCTCGGCGAATAGCTCAGCCCGCATTGCGCAGGGTCAGCGCCAACCTGGTATTGGCGAGCTACCTTGATCTGGCACAAGCGCCGTGACAGCCGGGAAAGACCGGCACCCACTCAATAGGTGGCCACTGCCTTCCCAGTGAGCGAACAACAGGAGATACCGCCATGAAGTAGCTCAACGTTCCACCTGCGTGGCGCAGCAAGCCTGAAGGCTGCGCCCTACACCCTAACAGGCAGCGGACAGTAGGGCCGACGATGTGACCGCGCATCAGCCGAAAGGTAGGCCCAACCAAAACGAAGACGAACACCGCAGGCGAGTCCGAGGGCAAAGCTAGCCAGACTCGACACATCCCGGGCAGTGCCGGGCGCCTGCACTATTCAGCTCAACTCTGAAAGCCTGCCAGTATCAGTCATCTCGATCATCATGATCTCGGCCGTGATTGCGATCATACCCGCGATTATCGTAACGACGATCGTAACCACGGCCTCGACCTTGATCATTGTCGTCGCCCTGGTCGTATCTGCGTCCATGATCATCGCCTCTGTAATGATCATGCCCATACCTTCCCCCATCGTCCCAGATAGGCACGCAACCACCAAGCAGGAAAAGGCCAGAAACAGCCAAAATCATAACTACTGCGCGCTTCATTTCGACGTCCTAAAAGCTGGTATTGGTTGAATTTTCAGACTGCAAATCAGCTCAATAATTCAGTTTTGATACATGGCAATTCAAAGAGCCAAAGACAGCCAATCCCCGACACCACCCGCATGCACTCCCCTCCGCGCCCAGCGGCAACCAGCGGAATGGATGAGTGCAGCCGAGTTTTGTTGGATCAACGCACGCCACTCTGGAGGCGACCATGTCCACCAGCTATGCAGATAGCGCCCAGGCCCGAGAGTGGGACAGGCGCTTCGACGAATGGGGTCACCCAAAGGCGCCCAAGGCGGAGGATTTCCATGACTACGAAGCGGCCGCACTGGCGCGTAGTCAGGCTCTGGTCGAGCGCGAAGCTATCCAACTGGCCGAGCGCAAAGCAGCCGCCAAGCGAATCAGCCTGGCAGTTGAGCAGATCGGCGACTTCTTCGGCATGAATGGAGAGAAGCAATGAACCAGCAGCAGCGTGATCACCAAACGGCGGTTACCTGGATCGAGGGCGAGATCGACAACTTGATCCGTGATCTCGGCAAAGCCAATGCAAGCGCAGCAGCTACTTCGGCCGTGACCCTGGCGTTCCTGCTCCGGGCGATCAGCGATGACGAGCACCGCCACTACCGCGCACGTATCGACCAGATCTACGCCTCCTACAACGCATCGCTCAAGCAAGGAGCAGTAGCATGACCATCATCGCCCGTAATGCCAAAGCAATGACCGAAGCCCTGCATAGACAGGGCTTTTTTCTGGTCGCTGATTTGCCCAAGCGCATCCGCATTCAAACCAGGCGCGGCATGCTGGTTGCGAGGGTGTCATGAGGCCCTTCTGGTGGTTTCTCGTCGTCATCACCGTCTTCTGGTGGGGAATCTACGCCGAGATGCGCGAGATTCAGCAGCAGGGCCAACTTCCGGTGGTGGTGTCGCAATGACCAGCCACCAGCGCGTGCGCCGCATGCTCATCTGGCGCGGCTCATTCCCTGTCCTCGCCATCTTCATCTTTCTGATGATGCTCAGCGCTCTCGCTGATCGCGTCACTCAGTAGTCCAAACCAACTTGAACGCTGCGAGCATCGCGGCAAGGAATCCCCATGTCCGCAGTAATGAAGCAGGACGACGGCGCGCCGGCGATGTCGGAGGCCGCGCTCGTTGAAGTGCTGAGCAGCAGCCTCTACCCCGGCGCAGAAAAGAACTCAGTCGTCATGGTGCTGGCTTACTGCCAGGCCGCGCACCTGGACCCCATGCTGAAGCCGGTGCACATCGTCCCGATCTGGAACTCGAAGACGAAAAAGATGCAGGACACGGTGATGCCGGGCATCGGCCTGTACCGCATTCAGGCGGCGCGCACCGGCCAGTACGCCGGAATCAGCGAGCCTGAATATGGCCCACCAGTGACGGCAAAGCTTAGCGGCGTAGAAGTCACCTACCCCGAATGGTGCCGCGTGACCGTCAAGAGACAGATGAGCAACGGGCTGGTTGCTGAATACACAGCCAACGAGCGCTGGCTTGAAAACTACGCGACATCGAGCAAGGACACCGCTGCGCCCAACGCCATGTGGAAGCGTCGAGCATTTGCCCAACTCGCCAAATGCGCCGAGGCACAGGCTCTGCGCAAAGCATTCCCCGAAGTCGGATCTGCGCCAACGGCTGACGAGATGGAAGGCAAGACATTCGAGGAGGCAGCCAAAGACATCTCACCGACCCGGCAGACCCCACCAGAGCCGGACGCGAAGCCTGCCTATCCCGACGAGCTGCTGGCTGAAAACATCGAAAAATGGCAGCCGCTGATCGACGCCGGCCGCACTAGTCCGGAACACATCATTTCCAACGTCAGCAGCAAGTACTCATTGCGCGATGACCAGATCGAAATCATCACCAACCTCAAAGCCCTCGATGGAGACGCAGCATGAAAATTCACAACGTAGCTCAAGGCTCCGCCGAGTGGCTTGCCCTCCGCGCCCAGCACTTCACCGCCTCTGAGGCCCCGGCAATGATGGGCGCCTCAAAGTACCAAACTCGCACCGACCTGCTGGCAGCCAAAAAGACCGGCATAACGCCGGACGTCACGCCCTCTCAGCAGTTTATCTTCGACAAAGGCCACGCTACTGAAGCCCTGGCCCGCCCACTAACTGAAGCATTGATCGGCGAAGAGCTGTATCCGATCGTTGGCACCAAAGGCAACCTACTCGCCTCCATGGACGGCGCCACAATGCTCGGAGAGACCCTGTTCGAGCACAAGCTGTGGAATGAGTCGGTCGTGGCCCAAGTGAAAGCCGGCGACCTGGCTCCGCACTATTACTGGCAGCTTGAGCAGCAACTGCTGGTCAGTGGCGCTGAGCGAGTGATCTTTGTTTGCTCGGACGGCACCGCGGAGAACTTCGTGCACATGGAGTACCGGCCCGTCGCCGGTCGTGCGGCCCAGTTGATTGAGGGCTGGAAACAGTTCGAGGCAGACCTGGCCAACTTTGAAATGGCCGACGCCCCTTCAATCGTAGTCGGCAAGGCACCGGACGAGCTGCCAGCGCTGCGCATCGAGCTGACCGGCATGGTCACCGCCAGCAACCTGAAGGTGTTTGAAGATTCAGCCCTGGCTGTCATCGACTCGGTGAAAACCACACTTTCCACCGACCAGGATTTCGCCGACGCCAAGAAGGCGGTCAAATGGTGCGGCGATGTCGAGGAAGCTGTCGCGGTCGCCAAGAAGCAGGCCCTGTCGCAGACCCAAAGCATCGACGAACTGTTTTCGTCACTGGATCGTATCAGCGCCCATGCCCGCGAGACCCGCCTGAAGGTCGACAAGCTGGTGAAGGCTCAAGAGCTGCTGGTGAAGACCAACATCAAGCAAAAAGCCGAGCTCGCCCTAGCGGGCCACATCGCCGCAATCAACAAGACCCTTGGCCAAGTCACACTGCCTCATGTCGTTTCGGACTTCACCGGCGCCATGAAGAACAAGCGCACCATCGCCAGCCTCCAGGACGCAGTTGATACCGAGCTGGCCCGGGCGAAGATCGATGCAAGTCAGGCAGCGGACAGCATTCGCTTGAACCTGAGCAGCCTGGCGGAACTCGCCGTTGACCACGTCTTTCTGTTCAATGACGTGCAACAGCTGGTGGCCAAAGCCAATGACGACCTGGTGACGCTGATCAAATTCAGGATCTCCGAACACCAGAAGGCGGAGCAGGAAAAGACCGACGCGAAGCGCATCGCCGAAGAGCAGGAAGCCCAGCGCCTGGCTGCCATCAAGCCAGAGCTCGTTGCCGAAAAGGTGGCGGCGCCCGAGCCAGTCCGCGCCGCGCCGATCCAGACGGCGGCATCCGTCACCCAGACCGAAAAGCCAGTGACGAATCCTGCCGTCGAGCAGGTATTGCTGCAGGCCAACGTGACGGACTTCGAGGCCCTGGTGAAAGCTGTGGCATATGGTCAAGCGCCGATCACACTGCTTTCGGTCAACTGGGAAGCGCTCGACGCAATGGTTGCAGCGCAGGGATCAACCTTCAGCATGGCCGGGGTGACGCTGGCCAAGGCGGCAGCATGATCAGCAATCTCAAGTCAGACATCGAGTTCCGGCGCGAGAAAGCGCTCGAGCTTTCCACTCAGGTCCGTCGGCACCTGGCCGCCGGCGGCAAATTCACCATCGGCGAGAGCCCGGAGATCAATCCAGAACCGGCCAAGCGCTCGGAAATGATCGACCCCACGACCATCCTCAAGCGCCGCAAGCCGCCTATAACCCGGGCCGAGCGTAACGCACTGCGCAAACTCGCGGAGGCTTTATGAGCAAGCGCAAGCCCCACAACCTCAAAGCCCGCATTGACCGGTCCTGCCGGTCGCTGCTGGTTACCAACCACGTCGCAGTGGTCAACATCGACCCCAGCGGCCGCCAGGGCATGATCAATTACAAGTCGCTGAAGAACGTCGCGCCGGGGAGGATCGGCCAGGCCGTCTGCAGTATCCCGCACCGGTGGACGATCTACCTCAGCGCGCTTTGTATCGACGCCCGCGGCGACCGTTACAGCAAGTCAGTGGAGGTGGCGCCCGATGGCGTCTACCTCTCCGATCACCTGGAAGACGTAATCGAGCATTGTTACAAGAAGCTGCGTGACGAGGCCAACCAGAGCCAGATGGTGGCTTCGGGATGGATTGCCATCCCTGAGGCGCTGTCGCTCGATGAGGCACACGCCGCGCGGATCTTCGAAGCGGTCGGTGCCTGGAATCAGCAGAAGGTTGCAGCGTGAAGCGAATCCACAAACAGATCAGCGCGAGACGCCGACCAACCTGGCTCGCACTGCCGGCCAGTGGAATTGAAGAGGTAGGCCATGGCCAAATCAGTACAGGAGCGATCGGCCAAGTCTGCCAGGAAGCGTGTGGCACTTGCCGAAGAGGAATTGAGGCTCAGGGTTCGCCCCGGCACACGCCAGGCTCTGGCCGATCTGATGGGGTGGTCAGGCATTACTGAGCAAGGCGAGGCGATGACCTTGATGATTCATCACTTGCATGCAATGGGCGCCGTCCAGAGTCGGCCGCTGCTAAATCCGCCGCGCCACGAATTCGAACTTACGGAAAAGGTGGCGCGGGAATTCCACAGTAAAAGCCTTCTCGCACTACAGAAAGACCCCGGCGACGAGATCATTGCGCCCGACTGAAGCCTGAACTCAGTTGCTACGACTGAGTTGAACATTCTGGGATGTGCATTCGGAGGTGCTAACCGTGCCCATGAATGCATTCATTTTCACTGCGCACTTCTCAATGTTCAAACCGTTACGACCATCACTGGAAATATTGGTGACATATGGCCCGGCGGTTGTGCAGCCAGCCAGAACAGCGATAAGCCCCAGAGTAATAATGTTCAGTTTCATGTGAGTCCTTTTGATTTGCGGCAGATCCGGCAAATGGCCGCGAATCTTATAGCAATACGCCACTACCGATAACCCCACCCGTCGCATCCAGTCACGGAGGACGGCGCCTACCCGAGGTAAACGCAATGCCCGTACTTCACAGCGCAATCCACAAGATCGACAAGAAGCCCGACGGCAGCCCGGCCGTTCTGCACCTCGGCGCCGCCGAACAGGTTGAGAGCCAGGCCCGTGACGACCTGATGAGCCAGCTCAACGAAAGCTACAACGCCACCGCCGGCAAGGGCTGGGGCTTCTTTCATTCCGAATCAGGCGCACATCCACTCAGCGGCTGGCTCAACAAGTACCTGACCGGCAGCAGCGACTTCTTGGCATTCAGCACCATTGCTGTCGAACACCTGGTCAAGCTGATGGAAGAGTCCAACCTGACAGCCGGCGGGCACGCCCTCTTCTGCCACTACCAGCAAGGCCTGACCGAGTATTTGGTCATCGCCCTGGTGCAGGAAACCGAAGCGGTGACCATGACCGAAGAGCTACACCTGATGACGGTCAAGCGCCTGGACCTGGACCATATCCGCCTGGCAGCGCGCATCAACCTCAGCGAGTGGAAGAACAACCCACAGTCGAAGCAGTACATCTCGTACCTCAAGGGCAAGCAGGGGCGCAGGATCAACGAGTACTTCCGCGACTTCATCGGCTGCCTGGAAGGGGTCGACGGCCCAGGAGAAACCCGCACCCTGCTCAAGGCGTTCAGTGACTTCGTTGAAAGCGAGGATCTGGGCGAAGAGTCGGCCCGCGAGAAGACGCAGACCCTGGTCAGCTACGCCATGGTCCAGGCCAAGCTGGGCGAGCCAATCACCCTCGACGAGCTGTCGGAGTTACTCGACGAAGACCAGCCGAAGAGCTTCTACGACTTCATCAGGGCCAAGGACTACGGACTTTCCGCCACGCTGCCGCCGGACAAGAAGACCCTCAACAAATTCCGGCGCTTCACCGGCCGGGCCGAAGGTCTGTCGATCAGCTTCGAGGCCCACCTGCTGGGCGACAAGATCAAGTTTGACGAGGAAGGCGGCACATTGACGCTGTGCGGGCTGCCAACTCAACTGACCCAGCAGCTAAAGCGAGCCAAGTCCTGATTTTGATCTTACAAGACGCTGTAAACGTTAAACGTCATACCAGTTTTCAGCGTCAATCTGCTTGTTTCCACACTTCAAGCACGTCACGTAGACCTCCGGATCAATGCCTGCATAACTTGTGGCGATGTATGGCTTATTCAGTAGACCGTATCTGTTTGAAGCGCAGGCCTGGCAGTTGATCCGCACAAGCTCTTCCTTTGAATGACCTTCAGCATATTTTGGCAGCGCCATTTGTAACTCCGGTTTGATGTGTGCGACCGAATCCGTGCCGCGCCAAACACAAATACCCCACTTCAACGAATCACGCCAGCCGGCGAGCCCGGTGCCTGGCTGGAGATTACTATGTACGTCTTGTTCTGCAGCTACGGAAACGATTCCATTGCCCTGATCCAATGGGCGCATGAGCGAGGCTTGAAAGATGTCTATTGTCTCTACTCGGACACGGGTTGGTCGGCAGACTGGTGGCCGTCCCGTGTGGCCGATGGCGAGGCCATGGCCCAGAGTTACGGCTTCACGACCGCCCGCACCCAGTCAGAAGGCATGCTCATCTTGGTCAAAAGGAAATGTGGCTGGCCTGGTGCTGGTGGTCAGGGCCAGTTCTGTACTGCCGAACTGAAGGTCATCCCGGCGCTGAACTGGCTCGACATAAATGACCCGGACAATGAAGCCAGCGCCATGACAGGGGTTCGCAGAAGCGAGAGTAAGCACCGCTCGGATGCGCCAGAGCATGTCCCGGCATCGGAACGACATGGTGGTAGGGAGCTTTGGCAGCCGCTGGTGCGGCACACCGACGAAATGCGTAATGCACTGATTCGCCGGGCGGGCTTTGAAGTCTTGCCGCATCGCTCGCTAGAGTGCTACCCCTGCATCAACGCGAACATCGATGATATCCGACTGCTTTCCGAGGATCGCATTCAACTGATCGACGTCACCGAAAAGGCCCTGGGCTTCACCAAAAAGAGAAAGCCGAGGGTGATGTTTCGATCGGCACGCCGTAAAGGCGCCGTCGGTATCCGGGCCGTTGTGCAATGGGCCGCCGCCCCGAGGTCGCGCGACCAGATGGAAATGTTTCCCACAGAGTGCGACTCAGGCTACTGCGGCGGCTGATCTCCCCCTACTTGCTGCGCCAGTATCAGCTACTTGCCAACCACAAGCGCCAAGATTGCCACTATCAAACTTAGCGGTGCAATAGTTACCGAAATGCGGGTATTCCACTTATCCCAGCGATACTTATCTTCCTCGCGCAGAGCGAGATTTACGATACGCATACCTTTGCTAGTCAGATAGTAAGGCTCGTCTTGATCGGCATCCCACTCCATTCTGCGTCCGAACTCCTCAATTGAAGTATCAGGCATCTCAATCCCATAACGCTCGGCTTTGCGTCGAAGCTGTGCGGTTTGCAGCACAGCCAACCATTGCTCAGCTTGCTCAAGGGTTTTTACCTCTTCAGGCACAAACCCCCACTGCTCCATATCGAGGGTCTGCTCAGGAACAACTTTGCTAAGTTGTTCGATTCGTTTTATCTGCCCTTCAATATCTTTGCGGTGCTTACGTTCTTCCTTATATCGATCCCAAGCTTTCATCTCATCGCATCCATTTCCCACGAATCCGCAATATACCGGCGAGGATCCCCTATGTCCGCACAACAGAAGAAACACCCCTTCGATTTCAAAACCCAATACGGACTTGGCTTCAACCCTCAGGACGATGAGATCGTTGTCGACTTCTTCTGTGGTGGTGGCGGTGCCGGTACCGGCCTGGAGATCGGCCTGGGCCGCACAGTGAATGTGGCGAAGAACCATAGCCCCCAGGCAATCAGCATGCACACCGTCAACCACCCAGGTGCGAAGCACTACACCACCGACGTGTTCGAGGGTGATCCTGACACCGAATGCGGCGGCAAGGCCGTGGGCTGGTTCCATATGTCGCCGGATTGCACTCACCACAGCCAAGCGGCCGGCGGTCAGCCGCGCAAACGCGAGATCCGCAACCTTTCGTGGATCGGCCTCAAGTGGGCAGGCATGAAACGGCCCCGGGTGATCAGCTTGGAGAACGTGAAGCAGATCCTGCAGTGGGGCCGCTTGATCGCCAAGCGCGACAAGGCCACCGGCCGGGTGGTGAAACTCGGCGGCGACGTTGCCGCACCTGGTGAGGTCGTGCCGGTGGGCCAGCAGTTCCTGATCCCTGACCCCAAGCAGCGCGGCCGTACCTGGCGCCGCTTCGTGGCCCTGCTCGAGGGCATGGGCTATGTCGTTGAGTGGAAAGTCATCAAGGCCTGCGACTTTGGCGCGCCTACCAGCCGGGAACGCCTGTTTATGATTGCCCGGTGCGACGGCCAGCCGATTGTGTGGCCGGAGCCAACACACGCCAAGAACCCCGCCAAGGGCCAGCAGAAGTGGAAAACCGCCGCTGACTGTATCGACTTCAGCGACCTGGGTAAAAGTATCTTCGGCCGCAAGAAAGACCTGGCCCCGGCCACCCTGCGGCGCGTTGCCAAGGGCATGAGGAAGTTCGTCATCGATAGCGCGGCACCATTCATTGTGCCGATTGCCAACTGGTCAGGCGAGACTGTGCAATCGGCCGACGAGCCGCTGCGCACCATCACCTCCTACCCAAAGGGCGGCGCCTTCTCGGTGGTCAGCCCTATCATCGCACCGGCAACGCACCAGGGCAGCGACCGAATCAACGACCCACTCGAACCGCTGCCGACAGTGACCTGCGCAAACCGCGGCGAGCTGACGCTGATCAGCCCGTTGATGGTTGGGGCCGGTGGCCCGGAGTACTCAGGAAAGCCGGTGGGCATGGACCAGCCGGTGGGCACGCTGATGACCCAGAACCACCGAGCTCTGGCTTCCGCCTGCATCGTCCAGGCCGGTCACGGGGAAGGTTCTGGCGCGAACAAACGCCGATCCCACGGGGTGAACGACATCTGCGGCCCGATCGGCACTGTCACTGCCAGCGGTGGCGGGCAATCCGTCAGCGCCGCGGTGATGATCCAGGCCAATGGCGGATTCAACACCACGCACGCCAAGGGCATGCACGAACCCATGACCACGGTCACCAACACCGGCAGCCAGCAGCAACTGGCGGTGGCGAACCTGGTGCACTTGCGCGGCAACTGCGATGCCCGGGACGTAAATGACCCGCTGCACACCATCAGCGCCGGCGGCCTGCACCACGGGTTGGCCAGCGCATTCATGGAGCGGGCATTCGGCGGCAGCATTGGCCAGGGCCTGGAAGAACCGGCGCCGACCATCACAGCCGGCGGCGGTGGCAAGAGCTCGCTGGTGTCGCTCACGTTGTCGCCTGAGCACGAAGCCGGTGCCCTGCGTGTCGCCGCCTTCCTGATCAGCTACTACGGTACCGAGAACATCAGCGCATGCGACTCGCCGGCGCCGACGATAACCACCAAGGACCGTCTCGCCATGGTCACCGTGATGGTCAAAGGCACGCCCTATGTGATCGTCGACATCTGCCTGCGGATGCTGAAGCCGGCCGAGCTGTACAAGGCCCAGGGCTTCCCCGCCGACTACATCATCAGCCACGGCGCCGACGGCAAGCCGTTCACCAAAACCCAGCAGGTGCACATGTGCGGAAACAGCGTCAGCCCTCCGCCGATGGCTGCCCTTGCAAGGGCAAACGATCCATGGCGGATAGCTGAAAGACAGGCCGTTGCTGCTTAATCGTCATCGCGCGATTCGGTACATCCGTAGCACTCATCAGCGCATGACCCAACCGCCTCCTTGATGAAGTCAGTCATTTCACGCCGATCCTCAAACATTTCGTTCAGCTCGCCTTTGGAGTACATCGAATTTCCAAGTTTATAGGCGTCTTCTACATCGGCGCCTGTCTGGTAATAGACAACATGGCGTTCACAGTAATCAAGGACGCCCGCGCGTGTTGCGATGTCAGAAGCTAAATCTCGCTTTTCATCTGCCTTCATCATTTCGTGCTTGGCCTGACCCATTGTAGTAACTCCGAATGAAGTGAGAGCTCATCCTGATCCTCTCGTTTCTCCTCTTCAAGCACCTTTCGAAAGAGCTGTAACAGGCCGTTCGTCGCCTGTTTCCTCCCCACCGCCCGGATATGTCCCGGCATAGGACGCCCCGTACCCATAAAAATCCGTATCTACTGCCCAGCGCTGTACATGCACAGCAACAGTTACCCCTTCGGTTAACTGGCGCTGAAGACGGTCACCGCCTGTCCTCCTACGTCGCCGACGCAGCCCAGTCCTTTGGACGACAAACGCGGTGCGTAGGATGACCTTTTGCAATACGCGTGAAGTATCTCGCGAAGTACACTTCAAACGGTTGATCCGCGAGTAACAAGGGCGTGATCCTCGTATACCCCCCAAAGGCTCGAAGATGATTCATGACCTCACCAAGATAGAAAACCGGTCTTGCCGGACTAATTTCGAACTGTGTCTGGATGGGGAGTTCGCTGGCATGCAAGTAAAGCTGTGGTTCTTCGCTCCGAGGAAATACGAAGTGCATTTGCTCCGCCAGAGTCGAGCATTCCATAATCCAAAACTCAAGCTCAAGATCTGAAGGAGCCCCCTTCGTAATTGAGGATAGCTCTTCGTATTTAGCTACCCAATTTTTGATAGCATCAATATTCGCATCGGGCTCAAACACCTCACCAGAGTAATGATTCTCCGGGAAAAGCTTCATATAAAGCTCATACTTACGAAAAAAAACCACCTTGAGCTCTGCAGCAACGTAGTCAAGTAGCTCAATAAAGTCTTTTCGATGACTCACATAGAGCTGGGCGCGAGTTAAATACTTACTTTCTTCAGCAGATTTTCGGGAAACACTTGCTGCTTCCCATGCTGCATATGCAGCAATAGCAGTTGCGATTGCAGAAATCCCAGCAACTATATCAGCCGTCGTGACCTTCTTATCTATCTGTAAATACGGAAATAATTCCACATAAAAACCGATAGCAACTATTGCAAAAATGCTTACCCAAGTAACTAGCCAACCCTTTGCCATCACAATTCCTTGATTACTCAGTAGCGAGGATTATGCAACAATCCTTTGATAATAGGTAACGAAGGCGCTGTCGAATTGGTTATCAAAGTCGAACTTCGCAAGCCGTTAGAGACGCTAATCCGTCAGCGCGAAGCCCAGCCAATCGGGGCCTTGGCAAAAGCTCGCCTGTACTCCACCCTGCCTTAACCCTTCCCCCTTCAAAGTCAGCCGCTTTAGCGGCAAAGGAACAGTCATGTCTGAAGAAAACCAAGATCAAGCATTCGAACTCGATGGCAGCCAGCCGGCTCGCCCCGATCTGCGTTGCTACAGCGTCGGCGATCAAGACTGGGTTGCCGCTACAAGCGAAGACGAGGCGCGTCGCGTCCTGGCTGAAATGAACGGCGATGACACGGCCGAATATGCGGATTGGGATGTGGAGCTGACCAGCGAGAAGATGCTCGACCAGCAGTGGACTGATGAAGATCCGCCGCACGCCGAATGCGGCTGTCTCCGCGATTGGCTTGCTGAAGCAACTGAACCCACCTACCTCATGGGTACGGAGTGACGCCATGAAGCTGACAGAGAAACAGCAGAGCGTACTCAATGAGTTACGCAAGATCGGTCGAGAAAACGCATACCGCTATCGCGGCGTAACGCCGTACCTCCACCAGGGTGACTGCGAGAAGCTGGCTAAGGGTGACCAAGCGTGCGTGTTCGGCATGGGCGGTCTGACCTATCAGGTTGGGCGCCGCCTCGGGATCGCCGCTCCATCCGTGCTGGGCGTCTTCAAGGCACTTCAGCGGAAAGGTCTGGTGATTCGTGAGGAAACCTATCCGGACTACCAGCGAGCGCGGTACTGGTGGCCTATTGGTCTGGCTGCGGAGCTGGCCGGCGAGCTCTTGCCTGCCAGCGAGGTGACGCCATGATCTACATGCTCGGGTTCATATATAAGGGGCCGTGGCGATGAGTGACGCACCGATTGAGCCGCAGGAATATTTGTACGGTGTGAAGGTCGTGCAAATCGAAGACATTCGGGTTGCCCGCGGCCTGACACGCCGGCCTTTGTCCTCCTGCACGCACAGAAAGATGGTCTACGACGACAAGGAACGCCGCATCTGGTGCAGCGACTGCGAAACCGAGGTAGAAGCGTTCGACGCCTTTCGCCACCTGGTGGAGAAGTTCAGCGCCGCAGCAGGGCGGATAAATCGCCGCGCTTCAGAGCTGGCTGAAGCGGAAAAATTCCAGATCCGAAGCCGGGCCGCAAAGGTGATGGACGAAGCCTGGCGCAGCACGAAGATGGCGCCGCTCTGCCCTCACTGCAATACAGCAATCCTCCCCGAGGACGTTGCCGGCGGCGTGGCAAGCACATCGAAAGCATTGGTTGCCGCGGCTCGCAAACGCCAGCAGACGACAAAGCCCTAACCCATCTTGCACCTATCAACCTGCCGGTGAACGGCGGGGAGGAATTCGTATGCCCGAACGAATCGCGTGCTCGCAATACGACGAGCGCCAGTCGAAATGCAAAAGCGGCTTCCCGCGCATCCATCCGACCTGCTGGGGTGGGCCGTCAGGCTGCCATGCATGCGGCGCCCAGCAAAGCACTCCGATGTGCATGCAGGAAGACCCGCCGTCCCACCACCCACGCGAGAACGGCCTACCTCTTGGATGGCCAGCACACTAACCACCTTCTGCCGCTATGCGCGGCATGGAGCATCCAATGAAAAAAGAACTGATCAAGATCAGCGAGTTTCAGCGTCGACGCTGGGGCGAAAACGGAACCCCGCAGTGCCCCCAGGCGATCCGCAATCACATCCGCAACGGCATGGTCCCCGGCGAGCAGATCGGGAAACTCTGGTACGTTGACTGGACTGCATTCAATCGGTCTGGCGGTAACGACCTGGTGGCAATGGTACTGAAAGGAGCAGCGTGATGGTCCCAAGGCCGCGCAATACTGCGAACAAGAACCTTCCGCAGAACCTGTACTTCGATGCGCGGCGCTCGACCTATCGCTATCGGCGCCCGACTGATGGGAAGTGGTTCCAGTTCGGCGCCGACCGCATCAAAGCGATAGATGCCGCGAAGCAACTCAACCTGGAGTTCATGCGCGGTGCCGACCTAGTCGGTGC
The DNA here is from genome assembly GCF_900109995.1 of Pseudomonas sp. ok272. Taxonomy (GTDB): domain Bacteria; phylum Pseudomonadota; class Gammaproteobacteria; order Pseudomonadales; family Pseudomonadaceae; genus Aquipseudomonas. The sequence goes on from NZ_FOCB01000002.1 coordinate 431,371, forward strand.
CGTGCTGGGCAGTTCCTCGGAGTCGTTCGCTGGCTTCCTGGATCAATACGAGAGTTCGGTGCTCCCTCCGCGCGAGCTGGCCAAGGGCACGCTCGGGCTGTATGCGGTACATTTTCGGCGATTCCGAAAGGCTTTCGAGGGCAAGGCGGTCGACCAAATCAGCATTCGCATGGTCGCCGAAATGCTCGACGCACTCACCCCAAGAACCGCGAACCAGTGCCGGGCGCTGCTCACTGACATCTTCAACCATGCCGCAGCCAAGGGCCTGTGCCCGGACAACCCCGCCGCGAGCACGATCAATCGCATCGAGAAGAAGCTACGCAAGCGCCACACCATTGAGGGCCTGAAAGCCATCCGCGAGAAGTCGCCGGCCTGGCTACAGAACGCAATCGACCTGGCTTTGATCACCGCTCAGCGGCGAACAGACATCCTGGATATGAGGTTCGATGGCGTTCGGGAAGGTCACCTGTATGTGGTGCAAAAGAAAACGGCCAAGGCCAGTGATGCGGCGTGGATCCGCTTTCGCGTGACGCCAGAACTGCAAGCAGTCATCAGCCGGTGCCGCGACGATGTCGTCTCGCCGTACCTGGTGCACCGCAAGCCTGAGCGCCTGAAGCAGAAGCAGGCGCAGACCAAGGACCACTGGACGAAGATTGAAGAAAGGTATTTGACGCGGGCATTCAAGGACGCCCGAGAGGCGGCGGATTGCTACAAGGGATGGAAGGAGGAAGAAATGCCGGGCTTTCATGAGGTAAGGGCGCTGTCGCTACACCTGTACAAGAAGGCCGGAAAGGATGGGCAGAAAATTGCGGGGCATGCGAGCGAGGGCATGACCAAAAACTACCAGCGAGACCATGAGGAAGTCATCTGGTCCGAGGCAGTTCCGGACCTGAACATCAGCGAAATCACCGGGTAGTTTTGCGCCAGTTTTGCGCGGGTTTTGCGCAGGCACAAAAAAGCCGATCTAGCTGATCGGCTTAAGTGTCTGATTTTACTCAGTAAATATGGTCGGGACGGAGTGATTCGAACACTCGACCCCTAGCACCCCATGCTAGTGCGCTACCGGACTGCGCTACGCCCCGACTAGGCGTGAATTTTGTTCCTCTTCTCGAAGAACGATGAAGAATATATCGCAAGCTTTTGAAAACTGGAAGTAATTAAAAGCAGAAATTTATTTCTTCAGTACCACCAAGACATCCTCCAGTTCGGAGATCATCTGGCGGATGAGTTGCTTGTACTGAGTGGTGTCGTCTTTGGCTTCATCACCAGACAAACGTAAACGCGCGCCGCTGATGGTGAAACCCTGGTCGTATAGCAACGCCCGGATCTGTCGGATCATCAGCACATCCTGGCGCTGATAATACCGACGGTTCCCTGTACGTTTGACGGGGTTGAGTTGAGGAAACTCCTGCTCCCAATAGCGCAGCACGTGCGGTTTTACCGCACACAGCTCGCTGACTTCACCAATGGTGAAGTAGCGTTTGCCGGGAATGACGGGAAGTTCGTCGTTATGACTTGGTTCCAGCATAAGCCTCAACTCGGGCCTTCAACTTCTGCCCTGGACGAAAGGTGACCACACGGCGAGCCGTGATCGGGATTTCTTCTCCCGTTTTCGGATTGCGGCCAGGCCGCTGACGCTTGTCCCGAAGATCGAAATTGCCAAAACCGGACAACTTCACTTGTTCGTTGTCTTCAAGAGCGTGCCTGATTTCTTCAAAAAACAGTTCGACCAATTCCTTGGCTTCCCGTTTGTTCAGGCCCAGCTCTTCATACAGACGTTCCGCCATCTCAGCTTTCGTCAAAGCCCCCATACGTCACTTCCTTAACGTGGCGTTCAACCTTTGTTCGAGCGAGGTGAGGATATTTTGCGTCGTAGTATTCACCTCATCGTCATTAAGAGTGCGCGATGGATGCTGCCAGGTCAAGCCAACTGCAAGGCTTTTTCTATCAGGATCAATACCTTTACCCTGATAGACGTCAAAGAGCCTTAGGTCTGTCAGCCATTCGCCTGCATTTTCACGGATTACTTCCATGACGGCGCTAGCTGCGACGCCAGTATCGGCCAGTAGCGCAAGATCACGACGCACTTCAGGAAAGCGCGATAACTCGTGGAATTTAGGCATTTTACCCAGTGCCACTTCAGCCAGAACCAGTTCGAAAACAAACACAGGACGATCCAGGCCCAGGGTTTTCGACAATTCAGGGTGAATAGCACCGACAAAGCCGACTTCACGGCCATCACGTTCGATACGTGCCGTTTGGCCTGGGTGCAGGGCAGGATGCTTGCCCGGGACAAAGGTAAACGCGTCCAGCGCGCCGGCAAAGCCCAGCACCGCCTCCACGTCTGCCTTGATGTCAAAGAAGTCGACGACATCACGACCTTGTGCCCAGCCTTCTGGCAGACGGCTACCGCACACTACGCCAGCGAGCATTGGCTCTTGTTTCAGTCCTTCGAGCTGACCAACGAAACGCAGGCCACTTTCGAACAGACGGACGCGATCCTGCTGGCGGTTCAGGTTGTGTTGCAATGCCTTGACCAAACCCGGCCACAGGGACGATCGCATGGCCGCCATGTCGTTCGAGATCGGGTTTGCCAGCAACAACGGATCGACGCCTGGGCTGAACAGTTCGAATTGCTTTGGATCGATAAAGCTATAAGTGATTGCTTCCTGATAACCACGTGCCACCAACAGGCGGCGCAGCTCAGGTAGGTCGCTGCGCGCTTCAGCCTTGGCTTGTGGCGCCAGACGGGCTTGCGGGTAGCGAACCGGCAGCCGGTTGTAGCCATGCAGGCGAGCCAACTCTTCGATCAGATCAACTTCCAAACTGATGTCGAAACGATGGCTTGGCACTTCAATGCGCCATTGCCCTACCCCATCAGCTGAAATCGCCAAGCCCAAGGCGCTGAGTAGCCGCTCGACTTCGGCCGCATCCATTTCCATGCCCAGCATCTGGGTGATGCGCTGGGCACGCAGGGTAATCGGTGCAATCGACGGCAGATGCTGCTCGCTGACGGTTTCAATGATCGGGCCTGCCTCACCACCCGTGATGTCCAGCAGCAAACCGGTGGCACGCTCCATCGCTTCGCGGGCTAGCTGCCAGTCAACGCCGCGCTCGTAGCGGTGCGAGGCATCGGTGTGCAAGCCGTAGGATCGGGCCTTGCCGGCGACGGCAATCTGGTCGAAGAAGGCGCTTTCGAGGAATACGTCGCGCGTGGTTGCGGACACACCGCTGTGCTCGCCGCCCATCACACCCGCAATGGCCAAGGCGCGGGTATGGTCAGCAATCACCAATGTGTCGCTACGCAAGCTGACTTCCTGACCATCGAGCAATACCAGCTTTTCGCCCTCGATGGCCATGCGTACACGGATGCCGCCATTGATTTCGGCAAGATCAAATGCGTGCAGTGGCTGGCCCAACTCCAACATCACGTAGTTGGTGATGTCGACAGCAGCATCAATGCTACGTACATCGGCGCGGCGCAGACGTTCGACCATCCACAGCGGAGTTGGCTTGGACAGGTCAACGTTACGAATCACTCGCCCTAGATAGCGCGGGCAAGCAGCAGGCGCCAGCACTTCGACAGGACGAACTTCATCGTGAACCGCAGGCACTACAGGCACCGCTGGGCGACTGACGGGAGCGGCATACAACGCGCCGACCTCACGAGCGAGACCGGCAAGGGACAGACAATCACCGCGATTCGGGGTCAGGTCGACCTCAATGCTGGCGTCTTCCAGATCCAGATACACGCGGAAATCTTCGCCTACAGGCGCATCGGCCGGTAACTCCATCAGGCCGTCGTCGCCTTCACCAACTTGCAGTTCAGCTTGCGAGCACAACATGCCGTTGGACTCGACGCCGCGCAACTTGGCCTTCTTGATTTTGAAGTCGCCTGGCAGTTCGGCACCGATCATTGCAAATGGAATTTTCAAGCCCGGGCGCACGTTTGGTGCACCGCACACAACCTGGAAGGTTTCCGAGCCGTTACTGACCTGGCATACCCGGAGCTTGTCGGCATCAGGATGCTGCTCGGTGCTCAGCACCTCGCCCACCACCACGCCACTGAAATCGCCGGCGGCTGGCGTAACGCTATCAACCTCAAGACCGGCCATGGACAGACGAGCAACCAACTCGTCACGACTTACTTGCGGGCTTACCCAGCCACGCAACCATTGTTCACTGAATTTCATCCTGCTCTCCTAAAAATTCGTTACGACTAGCGAAATTGCGCAAGAAACCGCAAGTCGTTGTCGAAGAACAGACGCAAGTCGTTCACGCCGTAACGCAGCATGGCCAGACGCTCAACCCCCATGCCGAAGGCAAAACCGGAGAATTCTTCCGGATCAATGCCGGACATACGCAATACGTTCGGGTGAACCATTCCGCAGCCCATAACTTCCAGCCATCCAGTCTGCTTACAGACGCGGCAGCCTTTGCCGCTGCACATCACGCATTCCATATCGACTTCAGCGGATGGCTCGGTGAACGGGAAGTACGAGGGACGGAAACGCACCGCGAGTTCTTTTTCGAAGAACACCCGCAGGAACTCTTCAATTGTCCCTTTCAGGTCAGCGAAGTTGATGTCGCGATCGACCAGCAGGCCTTCCACCTGGTGGAACATCGGCGAGTGGGTAATATCGGAGTCGCTACGGTACACACGGCCTGGGCAGACGATGCGAATGGGCGGCTGCTGCGATTCCATGGTGCGGACCTGTACCGGCGAGGTATGGGTGCGCAACAGCATGTTCGCATTGAAATAGAAGGTGTCGTGCATCGACCGGGCCGGGTGGTGGCCTGGGATGTTGAGCGCCTCGAAGTTGTGATAATCGTCTTCAACCTCAGGGCCTTCGGCGATACCGTAGCCGATATGGGTGAAGAACTGCTCGATACGCTCCAGAGTCCGGGTAACCGGATGTAGACCGCCCGAGGTCTGGCCGCGGCCAGGCAGGGTCACGTCAATGGACTCGGCGGCGAGCTTGGCCGCAAGATCGGCCCCCTCGAGCAACGCCTTGCGCGCATTGAGAACCTCTGTGACACGTTCCTTGGCAACGTTGATCAGCGCACCGACCTGCGGACGCTCTTCTGCCGGCAAATTCCCCAGGGTCTTCATCACCTGAGTCAATTCACCTTTCTTGCCAAGGTAGTGAACCCGGATTTGCTCCAGGGCATTGATATCTTCAGCGCTTTGCACAGCCTCTAGTGCTTGAGAGACGAGCGCATCCAGGTTTTCCATGTACAGACTCCAGATACAAAATAGGGGAAGAGCTTGAAGGCTCTTCCCCTATTTATGACGTTTAACACCTGAGCCCACAGAGGTGGGCCCGGGTGACTGTCGGGGATACTTAAGCCAAGGTGGCTTTAGCTTTCTCGACAATCGCAGCAAACGCCGCTTTTTCGTTCACTGCCAGATCAGCCAGAACCTTACGGTCGATCTCGATGGACGCTTTTTTCAGGCCGGCGATGAAACGGCTGTAGGACAGACCGTTGATACGAGCACCAGCGTTGATACGAGCGATCCACAGAGCGCGGAACTGACGTTTTTTCTGACGACGGTCACGGTAGGCGTACTGGCCTGCCTTGATTACCGCTTGCTTGGCAACACGGAATACTCGCGAACGAGCGCCGTAGTAGCCTTTAGCAAGTTTCAGAATTTTTTTGTGACGCTTACGGGCAATGACGCCACGCTTTACACGAGCCATGAGTTACTTCCTCTATTCTTAACCAAAAATTAACGAAGGCGCAGCATGCGCTCGACTTTTGCCACGTCAGACGGATGCAGCAAGCTGCTACCGCGCAGTTGACGCTTACGCTTGGTCGACATTTTGGTCAGGATGTGGCTCTTGAAAGCGTGCTTGTGCTTGATACCGTTAGCAGTTTTCAGAAACCGCTTAGCAGCACCACTTTTAGTTTTCATCTTTGGCATGTTCGGATACTCCGCATTCAGTTGATAAACATAATCGCAAGGCCTGCCGTGCCCTGTTGATTACTTCTTCTTTTTCGGGGCGATGACCATGATCAGTTGGCGTCCTTCCATCTTAGGATGCTGTTCGACCGAACCGTACTCAAGCAAGTCACCTTCAACTCGCTTGAGGAGTTCCATCCCCAGCTCCTGGTGGGCCATCTCACGGCCGCGGAATCGCAAGGATACCTTGGCCCTGTCCCCATCACTCAGGAAACGTACCAGGTTGCGCAGTTTTACCTGGTAATCCCCTTCCTCCGTCCCTGGACGAAACTTGATTTCTTTAACCTGAATCTGCTTCTGGTTCTTCTTGGCCGCAGCAATCTGCTTCTTCTTTTCGAAGATCGATTTGCCGTAGTCCATCAGCTTGCAGACAGGAGGTACTGCATCGGCGGAAATTTCCACCAAATCGAGCTTGGCTTCTTCAGCCTTAAGAAGCGCGTCTTCAATTGACACAATCCCAAGCTGCTCGCCTTCTGCCCCAATTAACCGAACCTCGCGTGCCGAGATATTCTCGTTGATCGGGGCTTTCGGTGCAGCTCGTTTATCTTGTCTCATTTCACGCTTAATAATAATTACTCCGAATCTGGGCGACCACGCCGGGAAACCGCTTGCGCGAGAAACTCAGCGAACTGGGCGACGGGCATCGAGCCCAGGTCAGCACCTTCACGAGTACGCACAGCGACAGTCTGCATCTCGACTTCCCGATCTCCAATAACCAAGAGATAGGGAACCTTGAGCAAAGTATGCTCGCGGATTTTAAAGCCGATCTTTTCATTTCTCAAGTCAGACTTGGCACGAAAACCGCTTTGATTGAGAGTTTTTTCAACTTCAGCGGCAAAATCTGCCTGTTTATCAGTGATATTCATGATCACTGCCTGAGTCGGAGCCAGCCACGCAGGGAATGCCCCTTCGTAATGCTCGATCAGAATTCCGACGAAACGCTCGAAGGAACCCAGGATCGCCCGGTGCAACATAACCGGGTGCTTGCGACTGTTGTCTTCGGAGACATATTCGGCTCCCAGACGGATCGGCAGGTTAAAATCGAGTTGCAAGGTACCACACTGCCAGACGCGACCGAGGCAATCTTTCAGCGAGAACTCAATTTTCGGACCATAGAAAGCACCCTCGCCCGGTTGTAGATCGTACGGCAAGCCCGCGCTATCAAGGGCTGCAGCCAGTGCCGACTCTGCGCGATCCCACAACTCATCGGAACCCACGCGTTTTTCCGGACGAGTGGACAGCTTCATCTCGATGTCTTTGAAGCCAAAGTCGGCGTAGACATCCATCGTCAGCTTGATGAATGCCGCAGATTCGGCCTGCATCTGCTCCTCGGTGCAGAAGATGTGGGCGTCGTCCTGAGTAAAAGCACGCACTCGCATGATGCCGTGCAACGCACCGGACGGCTCGTTACGGTGGCAGGCACCGAATTCAGCCAGGCGCAGCGGTAGTTCACGGTAGCTCTTCAGGCCCTGGTTGAACACTTGCACGTGGCAAGGGCAGTTCATAGGCTTGATGGCGTAATCGCGACTTTCCGACTCAGTGGTGAACATGTTCTCGGCGTAGTTGGCCCAGTGCCCGGACTTCTCCCATAGGCTGCGATCAACCACTTGCGGAGTCTTGATCTCCAGGTAGCCATTTTCGCGCTGAACCTTGCGCATGTACTGCTCAAGTACTTGGTACAGGGTCCAACCGTTCGGGTGCCAGAACACCATGCCCGGAGCTTCTTCCTGGGTATGGAACAAGCCAAGGCGCTTGCCGATTTTGCGATGGTCACGCTTTTCAGCTTCTTCGATACGCTGAATATAAGCCGCCAACTGCTTCTTGTCGGCCCACGCAGTGCCATAAATACGCTGCAGTTGCTCGTTCTTGGCATCGCCGCGCCAGTAGGCACCTGACAGCTTGGTCAGTTTGAAGGATTTCAAGAAGCGAGTGTTCGGCACGTGCGGACCGCGGCACATGTCGACGTATTCTTCGTGATAGTACAAGCCCATTGCCTGCTCGTTCGGCATGTCCTCGACCAGGCGCAGCTTGTAATCTTCGCCACGCTGGGTGAACACGTCGATCACTTCGGCACGCGGAGTGACTTTCTTGATGACGTCGTAATCTTTCTCGATCAGCAGGTGCATGCGCTGTTCGATGGCTGCCAGGTCGTCCGGAGTAAAAGGACGTTCGTAGGCGATGTCGTAATAAAAACCATCATCGATGACCGGGCCAATCACCATTTTCGCCGTCGGGTACAGTTGCTTGACCGCATGGCCAATCAAGTGAGCGCAAGAGTGACGAATGATCTCCAGCCCCTCTTCGTCTTTAGGCGTGATGATTTGCAGGGTTACGTCGCTATCGATGATATCGCAGGCGTCAACCAGCTTGCCGCTGACCTTGCCGGCCACGGTAGCCTTGGCTAGACCGGCGCCGATGGATGCTGCGACTTCGGCTACGGATACCGGATGGTCGAATGAGCGTTGACTGCCGTCGGGAAGAGTAATAGTTGGCATGGCGCCTCCTCTCCTAGTGGTGACCCCTACCAAAGGTCACGTGGGTTGGGATGAGCAGCCAGTACGCGATTCAGTCCAGGCCATCCAATGATGAACGCCTGCCTTACAGCGGCAGGAGCCTTGCGGCCAACCGGGAACCGAACCAGAGTGACTGGAGATCAAATCAGGGTTATTCAAGTATTTGCCGCTGCTGGCGAGCAGATCGCCCAGAGCCTGAAAATACTTAAGCGCTGGATCCTAGCACAGATGAGCGCTCATCGCGGCGACGTTGTTTGCAAGCACACACGCTTCAGGCTTGTGCGGCAAAAAATGAACTTGAGATGTACGCTCCCTCTCGAATAGTTTGAAATCCACAACCACTTGTTGACCCACAGGAGTTCTACCCATGCGCCTGAACCGTATTTTCGCCCTTGCCACCCCGCTGGCCTTGCTGCTTCCTCTGAGCGCACAGGCTGCATGGCCTGCGGGCGCGAAAGCCAGTTACATGAACGACTGCACGAGTGCTGCAAGCCAAAGCGTTAACGAGACGGTTGCCAAACAGCACTGCGCCTGTGGCGCCGACGTTCTGGAGAAGAAATTTACGACGGTGGAAATCAAACAGTTGCTGGACAAGAAAAACCCACCGAGCGCGGAACTTCAGAACCGTGCGCTACAGGAAATCTCCGTCTGTAAAGTTCAAAAATAGGCCATCTTCCAAGTGTTTTTTGGCGGTTCAGAGGTCGTAAATCGCTCCAAAAACGGTCATTTCACACAATTTACACAGCTTTTATGGCTTTTTTTAATGAATGCTTCAGGAGCAAAAACCCCGTAAAACCGGGGCTTTCAGCCCATATGAGGCAAGAACTAAGCACAAGTTCAGGGTAAACCGTGCGTCCGGGGGGGTCCCAAACCGAACATTTCGACTATGATACCCCGGTGTGCCCAGTTGGCCTGAGCAGCACAGTACTACTGAAAATATATGTTTCTTGGAGATACACCATGTCTAATCGCCAAACCGGCACCGTTAAATGGTTCAACGATGAAAAAGGCTTCGGCTTCATCACTCCTCAAGGTGGCGGTGACGACCTGTTCGTACACTTCAAAGCTATCGAAAGCGACGGTTTCAAAAGCCTGAAAGAAGGCCAAACCGTTTCCTTCGTGGCTGAGAAAGGCCAAAAGGGTATGCAAGCTGCACAGGTTCGCCCAGAGTAATTTCTCGGCGCACTAAAAAAACCCCGTCCATGTGACGGGGTTTTTTATGGGTGCGGCAAAAGCCGCCAAGCGATCAGCCGCAGTTGACGCGAGTAATCACCAGATTGGCATCGGTGTTCAGATTCAGGCGATCGGAGCGGTACTCCAACGTCATCATGTCGTTCGGTGTAAGAACCCGTGCAGTTTGCGATCCAGAGCGTGTACGAGCCTGCTCCAGCAATTCGGGAGAAGCCTTCTTGCCCAAGGCAAATTCGGCAGCCTTTGCCTCACAGCGGCCGTGACCTGCCTCAGCTGCAGCCGGCGCTTTCGCCGACTCGGTGGTCGTGCTGCAACCGGCCAACATGGCAACAGCCAATAAAGTCCCCAATGAAGCGAGCTTCCAAGGCATAACGCCTCCTTTTCGATAGTTAAGCTGAATTCGCGCGACAACCGTCCAAGTATTCGGATTCATGGTTTCGGCCATTACCTTGCCCTCAAACGCGTCAAGGGCGCAAGTTTGCCTGAGCAACCGAACCGGTTCCGAGCGCAATCGTGACTGAATATGAACAATGCTCAGTAAATATCGATGTACTCAAAGGTCGGATGGGGCCAGTTCTGCTGCAACGCATTGAAGATCTGCATGACCCAAACTGCATCATTGGCTGCGACCAAGCCGACATAACCGGAACCCTTCGCCCACGTTTCCAGGCGAAACAACAGCCCATCGATCTGCGCCCCACCTACAATACCTGACGAAATATAGGCAATGCCTGATCGAGTGACTCGCAATTGCGTGTGCTCATCATCACTGGCGCTAGCCAGCAACTGGCGCACAGCCTCCAGCGTCAAGCTGCCCGGGGTATTCAAATCGATCTGCACAGCTTTTTCCCTGAAATCACTAAAGCTCAAGTGTCGCACAGCAGCGCCTTCATACCTAAGTCACCGTGCCAAACCTCGCGCAAGAGGGTTAACTCCACCTACAGACTTTTCTGACTACGCGAACCACCCATGAGTACCGTAAACATCGACGCCAACATCAAGACCAACTGACCCCTGGGCCACTGCGCCTACAGCCCGGGCAGTCCGGAAGAACTGGCGATCATTGGCATTGACCTACTGGTCAAAGAACTCGGCACTCAGGTCGCACAACGCTTCATCGAGCAAGTGTTTGAAAAGTACCCCGCCGACCACTCGGGCGCATCCTTCACACAAGGGGAGTAATCCACCGCAAGCCTGATGCCTTCGGCCAGCACATGGCTTTCAACCTGCATTTCGCTGAGCACCACATTCAACGCGCTGACGAAATCGGGAATGCCCTGGATCAGGGCCAAGTCGATCAATTCAACCCCAGGCGGCACCGGCAAACCGGCATCGCCGATCACGAGCATGTCGCCGCGCCCCAGCGACGCAATCAACCGCGACAAGGCAATATTGTCTTTTTCACGAGGTCTTGAACCCCAGCACGTCGGACAGTGATGGGATAGAAGGCTGTGCTCCGGCACGTGTCACAGACAAGGCCGCCGCCATCTGCCCGAATCGTATGGCTTGCGTCTCATCTTTGCCACTCGCCAGCGCGGCAGCGAATCCGCCAACAAACGTGTCGCCGGCGGCCGTGGTGTCGACCGCGTTGACCACTGGCGCCGGAAAGTGTTCGAAGCTCAGCCCGTTGGCGAACAGCGAGCCCTGGGGGCCCAATGTAATGATGACTTTGCCGGCGCCAGAGGCGATCAAGCGGCTGGCTGCCAACTCAGCACTCTCCAGGGAGTCCACCAGCAAGCCGCTCAAGGCCGAGGCTTCACTTTCGTTGGGAATCAGATAGTCGATGCAAGCGAGCCATTGTGTCGGCAGCGGCCCTGTTGCCGGCGCAGGATTGAGGATCACCGTCTTGCCCAACTCACGACCGCGCTTGAGAACATGACCCACGACCGGCATCGGCACCTCGAGCTGGCAGACGATCACATCGGCGCTCTGCAAGATGCGGTCGTGCGTGGCAATCGCATCAGGCGTCAGCAGGCCATTGGCCCCGGCAATTATCACTATCGCGTTCTGGCTGCTGTCGTCGACCACGATCAACGCAACGCCGCTGGAGCCCTCGACCGAGATCACCGCCTGGCAATCAATTTGCTCGTCCAGCAGCGCCGCACGCAACTGTCCGCCGTAGGCGTCATCTCCTACACAGCCCATCATCGAGACCTGCGCGCCTAGCCTGGCGCACGCCACGGCCTGATTGGCGCCCTTACCACCCGACACCGTCGCAAACGACTCGCCAATCAATGTCTCGCCGATACGGGGCAGTCGCGACGCACGGGTTACCAGGTCCATGTTCAAACTGCCTACAACCACGACTTTTGCTGGCATACATCAGTACTCGTCAATTGTTCAGGGATATTGGTCGAACATGCAGGCAAGTGGCGCTGTCGACTCCCGCAGGACAATGCTCGGCGTCACGATCCGTTGATCGGTCGGGCGTTCGGGGGTGGCGATTCGTCGCAAGAGCACTTCAGCCGCCATTTCCCCCAACTGCAGGATCGACTGGCCCACGGTAGTCAGCGCCGGGTAGACGTAACGGCTCATCTGAATATCGTCAAAGCCGATCACCGAAAGCTCGGTTGGCACTCGGATACTGCGCTCGGCAGCCGCACGCAACACACCAATCCCCATCATGTCATTGCCAGCAAAAATCGCGCTGGGTGGGGCCTGTTCGAGCAAACTGGCCGCCGCCTCGTAGCCGCCGGTACTGGTAAAGTCGCTTTCGAGAACGCGTTCAATGGGTACTTGGACACCGACTTCCTTCAGCGCCCGCCAGAAACCGGCCATACGCATCTGCGCCACACTGGTGTGGGCCGGACCGCCAATGCAAGCGATGTCGCGATGTCCGAGCTCTAGGAGATGCCGGGTCGCCAGATACGCACCGTGTTCGTGGTCGATGCGGACCAAGTCCGCTTCAAGTCCATCCAACGCACGATCGACAATCACCATTGGGGTACGCACACCGGCCAGCCCCTCGGCAAGCCGAGCATCGCTGCCGACGGAAGTCACAATCAGCCCGTCGATGCGTTTTTCCTGCAGCATGCGTAGGTAACTGCGCTGCTTCTGCGGGTTATCGTCGGAGTTGCAAAGAATCACGCAGTAGCCGTTACGCTCGCAGTAGTCCTCAATGCCCCGTGCCAGTTCGGCAAAGTACGGGTTGAGACTATTGGGCACCAACAGGCCGATGGTCGCGGTGGTCTTGGCCTTGAGCGAACGGGCTACAGCGCTGGGCACATAGTCCAGGCGTTGGATCGCTGCTTCGACCTTGAGCCTGACTTCATCGCTCACAGGTCGCGTCTTGTTGACCACATGGGACACCGTTGTATAGGAAATCCCTGCAAGCGCTGCTACATCCTTAATGGTTGCCATGGCTCAGCTCCGTCGACGCGCACGTTGGCTGCGGTAAGTGTCCAGCACCACCGCGATCACTATCACCGCACCGGTGATGATTCGCTTGGTCGGCTCGCTCGCACCGATTTGCGCGAGGCCTGCCGCCAGGACTGAAATGATCAGTACGCCAAAGAAGGTACTGATCACCGAACCTCGCCCCCCCATCAGGCTGGTACCGCCGATCACCACGGCCGCGATGACTTGCAACTCAAGGCCGGAACCCGCATTGGGGTCCGCCGCTTCCAGGCGCGATATCTGGAACAGTGCCGCGACACCCGCCATCAACCCCATCAGGCTAAACACCAGGACTTTGTAGGGCTTAGGATTGATCCCTGCCAGGCGCACCGCCTCTTCGTTGGTCCCGATCGCGATCAGGTAGCGACCGAACACTGTGCGGGTCAATACCGCCTGGGCAATGAAGATGATCAACAACGCAATGATGAAAGATGGCGAGATACCAAAGGCAATCGGGTTGGACAGCCAGGCAAAGGCATCGCCGATGTAGGCCGTACGCGATCCGGTCATCTGATAGGCCACGCCTCGGGCCATTTCCAGCACCCCCAACGAAACGATGAAGGATGGAATGCGCCAGGCCACGGTGATTGAGCCCGTGATGGTTCCGGCCAATGCCGCAGCGGCCATGCCCAGCAACGCTGCCGGCAGTACACTCCAACCCCAGCCAAGAATCGCCACGCTGACTGTCGACGCCGCCAGGGCGAGCACCGACCCCACCGACAGATCGATACCACCGATGATCAGCACGAAGGTCATGCCAACCGCCAGCACCATCAAGTCAGGGATCTGATTGGCCAAGGTGCTGAAGGTGTCATAGGACAAGAAGTGGCTGCTCAATACCGAGAACAGCGCAATCATTGCCAGCAAGGCCCCCGCCAGTCCCAGGTAGGTACCGAGGCCATAGAGGTTGCCATTACGCCTGCCTGCAGGCACTGCAGTTTTCATGAAAGGTCCCTAGACGCTGCTTCATTGAGCAACGCATCACGTTTTTGATAGCCCGCAAAGGCAGCAGCAAGCAAGTCATCCTGGGTCCAGCTGTCACGCTCGAAAGTCTGGATGAGAGAGCCGGCCGAGAGCACTCCTATGCGGTCGCAGATCAGCGTCAGTTCGCGCAGGTCGCTGGACACCACCACCAACGCCTTGCCCTGGCGCGCCAAATCGCCCAGCAGCCCATAGATATCGAACTTGGCACCGACATCAATGCCTCGCGTCGGCTCATCGAACAACAACACCGAGCAATCGCGTTCAAGCCAACGGCCAATCACCACCTTCTGCTGATTGCCTCCTGATAACTCACTGACCCGCTGCGCCGGGCTGGAACTGCGGATGCGCATGGCGTCAATCTGCCGTTGCGCCAGCGCCCACTCGGCTCCTGGATTGACGATGCCAGCACTGGAGATCACTGACATGTTACCCAGGGCAATATTGGCGCTGATCGACTGAGTCAGCAGCAGGCCCTCGCCCTTGCGGTCTTCGGTGACCAGGGCAATACCGTGGGCGACCGCATCAGCGGGCGTTCGAATGCTCACCGCCTGGGCAGGCGTCCCCAGTGCCACCGTGCCGCTGTCTGCGATATCAGCCCCATAGATCAGCCGCAACAGTTCGGTACGCCCTGCCCCGATCAACCCGCAGATGCCATAAATTTCACCGGCTCGCACCTCGAAAGACACATCACGGACCTTATCCGAACGGGTCAGCCCCTTGACGGTCAGCGCCGGCGCACCCACTTGCCGTACTCCCAGGTCCAGATACTCGCCCAACTCACGACCAACCATGAGGTTGACCAATTGTTCGCTGCTGTAGTTGGCGATAGGTTCGACGCACACCAGATTACCGTCACGCAGCACCGCGATGCGCTGCGCAACCCGCGCCAACTCTTCCAGGCGATGGGAGATGTAAATGATGGCCACGCCGCGAGCACGCAGTCGACTAATCTGCTCGAACAGCATCTCCACTTCCCGGGCCGTCAGCATCGCCGTGGGCTCATCGAGAATCAGCACCTGGCAGTCGCCGATCAGGTTGCGGGCGATCTCCACCATCTGCTGATGGCCGATCCCCAACTCGCCCACCAGCGTGTCTGGATCAATTGCATTCAGCCCGACCTGGGCCATCGCCACGCGTGCTGCCTGGCGCAGTTGCTTGCGACTGATCCAGCCACCCTGGCTTGGCAGGTTGTTCAGGAACAGGTTTTCCGCAACGGACAAGGTTGGCAGCAGATTGAGCTCCTGCATGACCATGCGAATGCCCAGACCCTCTGCTTGGGCTCGGCTGCCGGGTCGGTAATCGCCTCCCTGGAGCCGCATCTGGCCGGTGGTCGGCGCGACCAACCCACCGATGATTTTCGACAGCGTGCTTTTGCCTGCTCCGTTCTCGCCGGTCAGTGCCAGTACCTCACCGCGCATCAGCGTCAGATCGATACCGCTCAACACCGGTTGCGCATAAGTCTTGCCGATACCGCTGACCGATAGGACCGCCGGGGCACTCGCTGACATAAAAAACCTCCGTGCGCCCTCCCCAGACGGGCGAGCGCCAATGTGCTGCCAGAAAAACTACTGGGTAACCAGCTCGACCGGAGTTTCAATGACACCGCTGGCGCCGTTGTCGACCTTTTCGCCCTTGAGTATTTTCAGTGCGGTTTCAATGCCGAACACCGCCTGCTCGGCAGCAAATTGGTCGGCCGTGGCCAGGACGCGACCGTCCTTGAGCATCGGCTTGATGGCATTGATGTTGTCATAACCAACCACTTGCACCTTGCCCGCCTTGCCTGCTGCGCGCACGGCCGACACAGCACCAAGCGCCATACTGTCGTTGCCCGCCAGCAGGGCCTTGAGGTTGGGGTACTCGCTCAGCATGGCCGAAGCGACCTGATTGCCTTTATCGATTTCCCAGTCACCCGATTGCACCGACACAACCTTGATCTGCGCGGCGTCCATCGCATCTTTGAAACCTGCGGTCCGCGCTTGGGCATTGGTGGTGGTGGAAACGCCTTCGATGATGCCGACTTCGTCGCCAGCCTTGAGTCGCTTGGCCAGGTACTCACCGACCAGACGCGCGCCCTTGCGGTTGTCCGGGCCGACGAAGGGCACGCTGATGTTCTTGCTCTTGAGCACTGCCGGGTCGAGTTGGTTATCGATGTTGATGACTGTGATACCGGCATCCACGGCTTTCTTGATCACCGGCACCATGGCCTTGGAGTCAGCCGGCGCGATCACCAGCGCATTGACCTTCGACACGATCATTTGCTCGACAATGCGGATTTGATTGGCGGTATCGGTTTCGTCCTTGATCCCGTTGGAGATCAGGTCGAAGTCAGCGGGATGTTGTGTCTGATAGGCCTTGGCGCCATCTTCCATGGTCAGGAAGAACTCGTTGGCCAGGGACTTCATGACTAGCGCAACTTTGGGTTTTTCAGGGCTGGCGGCGAACACCGACGAGAGAGGGATAATGGTGGAGGCGGCAGCCAACATGGCGACTGCGAGAAGACGTCCAGCGAATGGCAGCTTCATGGGTTCACTCCGATCTTATGATTATTGTGAGCAACGTTTGCATCAGGCACGCCTGAAACGTCATCAAACTATCAATACGAAAGCGCAAACGTTTGCGTAAACCAAACTATGGAAAACCGACGGTGATTTGTCAACGATCGGCCTTTCCAACTATTGGGGTCGCATCGCCGCGAACACATAGCGAAAAATACGCCGGTCAAGCAGTCGTGCTGATCAACGAGCCTGCCGCCGCCCCTTTGCTCAACTCCTTGACCAACTGGGCAGAAGTCTGCTGCAAGGCCGCACTGGTGCTGGCGATCTGAGACTGGATGCCCATTACCACGGTCGTTTTCGCTTCGGGCGTGGGGTACGCCGCCGCCTGGGCTGCAGCTAGTTGTTGCTGCTGTTGTTGCATCAACTCCCGCAACTCCTGCATGCGTTTGAGCAACATATCAACGATCACGTTACCGCTGGATTGCCCAGCGTCCGCCTCCTGGGTGCCATCGGTGGTTTGCGAGCCCGCAATCCTTAGCTTCCCAGCGTCCCTCTCCGTAGCAAGCGCATCGCCCGAGGCATCTTTGCTGAGCTTCTCAGCGGCACTCTGGGGTTTACCGTTGTAGCTGATGGTAACGCCCGCAGGAAAACCTATTGAACCTGTCATGTGAACTCCCTGTGAAAAGATCCTTAAAGAAGCATCGACCAGAAACGGGCTTTCTTTAGCGCTCATTTCCTGATGCAACTGTAGAGAGCCAAAACATGCGCTGCAGGACACTTCGGAGATCCGAACAAACACTTAGCTTACAGTCGGAAACCCGGACACATGAACGATCAACAGCGAATAGCGAAACGAAAAATATCTATATATTTCAAAATATTAAGATAATTTTTCACTCTGAAATATGACTGGTACAGATCCTGCTCATACCTGTGACCCCCGGCATTCAGATTGGTCGGGGGTACATCTAGATGAACTTGCATTTGCACCGTCATCACTACTAGAGAGAAAAATAATGACATCTGCTTTGAAGACCTTTGTTCCGGGCGCCTTGGCCCTCCTGCTGCTGCTACCGACTGCCTTGCAGGCGAAAGAAGTCGAAAACCAACAGAAGCTGGCCAACGTGGTGATCCTCGCCACCGGCGGCACCATTGCTGGCGCCGGTGCCAGCGCGGCGAACAGTGCCACGTATCAGGCCGCCAAGGTTGGGATCGAGCAACTGATCGCCGGCGTTCCCGAGTTGAGTCAACTGGCCAACGTGCGTGGCGAACAGGTGATGCAGATCGCCTCCGAGAGCATCACCAACGAAAACCTGCTGCAACTGGGTCGCCGTGTAGCCGAACTGGCCGACAGCAAGGACGTCGATGGCATCGTGATCACCCATGGCACCGATACCTTGGAAGAAACCGCCTACTTCTTGAACCTGGTGGAGAAAACCGACAAACCGATCATCGTGGTCGGCTCAATGCGCCCAGGCACCGCCATGTCGGCCGATGGCATGCTCAACCTGTATAACGCCGTTGCCGTTGCCAGTAGCAAAGACGCACGCGGCAAAGGCGTACTGGTGACCATGAACGACGAGATCCAGTCGGGACGTGATGTCAGCAAGATGATCAACATCAAGACCGAGGCGTTCAAAAGCCCCTGGGGTCCGCTGGGCATGGTGGTCGAAGGCAAGTCCTACTGGTTCCGCCTGCCTGCCAAGCGCCATACCATGGAATCTGAATTCGACATCAAGACCATCAAGAACCTGCCTGACGTCGAAATTGCCTACTCCTACGGCAACGTCAGCGACACCGCCTACAAGGCCCTGGCCCAATCTGGCGCCAAAGCTATCATCCACGCTGGCACCGGCAATGGCTCAGTCTCGTCACGCGTAGTCCCTACCCTGCAAGCGTTGCGCAAAGATGGTGTGCAGATCATTCGTTCGTCCCACGTCAATGCAGGGGGCTTTGTCCTGCGCAATGCCGAGCAACCCGACGACAAATACGACTGGGTCGTTGCCCATGACCTGAACCCACAGAAAGCTCGCATCCTCGCCATGGTCGCACTGACCAAGACCTCGGACAGTAAAGAGCTGCAACGGATGTTCTGGGAGTACTGATCGACCGCGTTCGGCCAACCCCGGCCGAACGCGCTCCATACCCACATCGCCCGTTCGGGCGAGTGGCCTTTCCTTCACCACACACGCTGAATCGCCCCAGGCACCGGTCATCTTGGCACTTGGGCCGTGTCAGCAGTTACTGAGGATCGCGCTAGGGGCGTTCATCCGGGTCAAGTTTGAACCGGCAGACCTGGCCGCCCCGTACCATGCACTCAAGATGCTCCACCTCGCCACCGCCGAGCGCCCCGATCAAGGCCAGATCGAGTTCGCAGACGACCGGATGAGCGGCGGCCAGATGATGGAAGACGCAATTGTGCGCAACGATTTCCTTCTCGCCGGATGAGCGGAAAAACACCTGCGCTTCATACCCAGCCTGATTCATGTGGTGCACGATCCGGGCCTCGTCGACCGTATTGCGCTCCCGGTCGGCGGCCAGCTTGCGCCCCAAATTGCGCATCAACACGGCCAACGCCTCTGGCCCAATGATACCGGCGACTTCCTCGATCAACACGTTGGCCAGCAGTTGGTACTGGCGTGGAAACATCTCCCGGGCGTGATCCGTCAGTTGATACAGCTGCTCGGGGCGCCGCCCCGTGGCTCGGGTTGCACCCCGCAGAACCAGGGCGTCACGCTCTAGCGCAGCCAGGTGCTGACGAATCGCCGTACGCGTTACCGCCAGGTGGCTGGCCAACTCGTCGATGCTCATCCCTGAGCCGTGGTACAGCAACGCATTCAACAGGTCCTGCTGGGTGCGACCCAATCCTTCAAACATGATCCAACCTCGTGCGAACTCAGAACTTGTCCGGGAACTGCTTGACCAGTGCGGCGCTCAATGCGTCAGCAAGCGCCTCTATATGGACCCTCATCATCTGCCAGGTCTTTGCCTCGGCGCCATAGTCGTGGGCTGCCAACTGATCGACCTGAGCAATATGGTGACCACCATGAGCAGCCAGCATGGTCACCAGGGTAGCCTCGGGCAGGTTGGGGTTGGCGGTGGCGAGAAACTTGGCGATAGCCTTGGCATTACGGGTCAACTCGTCTACTGCGGCCTGCTTGCCCTTTGTATCCTTGGCCACTGAAGCATCACTGTAATGCTTCACCGCCCCCCAATGCCCTGCCAGCAACTTGAGCAATTGATCGGCTGCCGGCTGCCCATACAACGGGGCAATGCTATTGGCAATGCGAGTCGCGTTAGCCACCACCTGGTCGGCAGCAACCTGCGCCTCGTTGTGGTTGCCAACCTGATTAGCCATTACGTAGTTTCTGATCCAGAAAATGTGCTCGACCCACAGGTCGCGCAACCCCAGTCGGGTACTGGTCGCAGCACTATCGGTGGCGGCGGGCGCCGCAGTGGATGCCTGGCTCCAGGCCGGTTGAGCGCACAGCGCGAACAGCAGCACAAGCAATGTCTTGATATTCATGACCGAACCCTCTGGGTATGGGAGTGCCTTGCAATATCAATTAAAGCATATTTATATGTTTTTATTGATATGGCAGAAGACTGCCGATCAACGGTCGACAACAACCCGAGCAGAGGCGCTCAACGCAGCTTCGCTCGCTTTAAGGCGACAACGCGGCGGAGGCGCGACGTACGCCGGCGACAGCGGTACGCTAGATTAGCGGGTGAAACTCACCGCCACTCAGGCGATCCATCCCAACGTTGGCTGTAAGTGTAAAAACTGATGAAGGAGTCACTCCATGAGCATTCAAAGGTCTTACAAAGGCAGTTGTTTTTGCGGCGCAGTCGAGTTCACCGTCAGCGGTGAGCCGACCGCAATGGGCTATTGCCATTGCGAGTCGTGTCGACATTGGTCAGCCGCACCGGTCAATGCCTTCACGCTATGGAAACCCGAGGCGGTGCAAGTGACTCGGGGAGCTGACAACATTGGCACCTACAACAAGACTCCGTCGAGTTATCGCAAATGGTGCAAGAACTGCGGCGGGCACCTCTTCACCGAACACCCTGGGATGGGGCTCATCGATGTGTATGCTGCTGTCATCCCGGATCTCGCGTATTCGCCAGGCATTCACGTCCACTATCAGGAGACCAGGCTGCGCATCAAAGACGGTTTGCCCAAGATGAAGGACGTTCCCAGTGAATTAGGGGGATCGGGCGTCAGCATGGACGAATAGCGCTGGCGCCGTAGCGTGTTGCGCTCCGACCTCGCTTGATTCCACCTGTTTGGGCCAGCCGAGTTTTTCGCAGCCGGCCAAAAATGCCAAAGGCATGAGTGCATTGATGCACCCATGCCGCTCGCAAACACCCCAGATCAATGTTTGATCAAGTCTCCCGGCGTCCATACTTTGTCGAAGAACGCCTTGGTCGGGCCATACAAACGCAGAATCACGAAGTAGCCTTCGCCAGGCAGTGTTTTTATCCAGTTTT
Organism: Pseudomonas sp. ok272; assembly: GCF_900109995.1. Classification (GTDB taxonomy): domain Bacteria; phylum Pseudomonadota; class Gammaproteobacteria; order Pseudomonadales; family Pseudomonadaceae; genus Aquipseudomonas. The sequence continues at coordinate 452,406 of NZ_FOCB01000002.1, forward strand.
TACCCGTACCTGGTTTGTCCATTGTGTTCAGCGATGGGAATGGCTGGCCATTGTCCAAGCCCGAAGCGGTGATTGAGTCATAGGCCGTTACCGACCAGAAAAGCGCGGCTGGAATGCCTTTGGGCAGATTTAGCGTGTAACCGTTGCTGCCGGACAGAAAGTCACCTTGGGCATCGACGAAGGTAGCCGGGTACTTGGCGCCGACATTCTCCATGTTCACTGCCATACCTGGGCTGGCTGAGTAGGCATTCGTGAAGAAGCCAGTACGCGGGTCGATGCAGTTGAACGCTTTGGGCCGATGTTGAATCGTCCCAAATTCTCTAGACAGGAAGCCGAAACACAAGGAACTGTTCCTTGCCCTCAGTAACAACAGGCGTTGAAAGGGATACCCATGAAAAATGCGCGCACCTATTGCGCATTTTTACGACGTTCGCCTCAAAGCAGCGATCACGTCCACCCCTCCAGCCGCAGGGTTGAGCGCACTAGGCGCTGTTCTTCATTTTCTATTTCCTTAAGGTTCTCACTGATGCTCTGGATATGAGCCACAGCAGCCTTGCGTGCCTGTTCAGGCAAACGCCCGGTGACGGCGTTGTAGAGCCGTGCGTGCTGACGATCGATTTGCCGCTTTTGCGGTTCGCGGTGGTAGAGGTTGTTGACCGAGGCGAACACCGTGCTGAGCAGCAGGTCCGTTAGCGAACGCAAAGTTTGCACCAGCACCGGGTTGTGCGAAGCCTCGCAGATTGCCAGGTGAAACGCATGATCGAGCCGGGCGTGCTCGGACGCCTCCAACGAACACGCGTGCGCATCGAGCAAGGCGTGGTAGCTGCGGGTGATCAGGACGAAGTCAGCCTCGGTGCCACGCAAGGCCGCCAGGCGCGCCGATTCGCCTTCCAGAAGGCTGCGCACCTCGAACAGATCGTAAAGCGTGCGAGGCTGAGAGCTGAACAGGTGCATCAATGGCGACGCGGTACTCTGCCCCGACAGGTCGGCAACGAAGGAGCCCTTGCCCTGCTCCGTCTTGATGATCCCGCGAGCACTCAGCAACTTCAGCCCTTCACGAAGTGCCGTGCGGGAGACGCCGAGCTTTTCCGTCAGGCGCCGTTCAGAGGGCAACAGTTGGCCAGTCTTCAATACGCCATCGACGATCAGTCGCTCGATCCGCTCACAGACCACGTCTGCCACCTGCGCGGCACGCCCCACACTGGTATGACCAGTCATAGACTCTAACTCCTATCGCTTACAGCAAGAACATATCTTGTTGTTTTAAAACATTTTTATTTAGAACAAAGAAAAACAAAGAAGAAAAAACTGGTTCGACCAGCACTGAATGACGTAGACAGTATTACCCCTGCGACCAATGATGCAAGCGCGTCCACAGCACTCGCCTGTCATAACAATAAGCAAGGGTTGCCTGTCCCTCTATGAATATTCTCTACGACGAACGTGTTGACGGAGTTCTTCCGGCCAGCAACAAAAACGCGCTTATACAGGCATTGCTTGAGCAGATGCCCGACCTGGAAATCCTCCATAGCCAGGAAGAACTCAAGCCGTATGAGTGCGACGGATTGTCTGCCTACCGCACTACGCCAATGCTGGTGGCGTTGCCCCGAGAAATCGAGCAAGTCGAGAAGCTGCTGAAGATCTGCCATCAACAGCGTGTCCCCGTGGTGCCACGTGGTGCCGGCACCGGTCTGTCCGGCGGTGCACTGCCGCTGGAAAAAGGCGTGCTGCTGGTCATGGCCCGCTTCAACAATATCCTTGAAATCGATCCTGCCGGACGATTTGCCCGCGTACAACCGGGCGTGCGCAACCTGGCGATCTCTCAGGCTGCCGCCCCCCATGGCTTGTATTACGCACCGGACCCCTCCTCGCAAATCGCCTGTTCCATCGGCGGCAACGTCGCGGAAAACGCCGGCGGTGTGCACTGCCTGAAATATGGTCTGACCGTGCACAACCTGCTGAAGGTAGAGATCCTCACGGTCGACGGCGAACGCCTGACCCTGGGCAGCGACGCCCTAGACTCGCCCGGTTTTGATCTGCTGGCGCTGTTCACCGGTTCCGAAGGCATGCTCGGGGTGATCACCGAGGTGACCGTCAAGCTGTTGCCCAAACCACAATCGGCCAAGGTGCTGCTGGCAGCATTCGACTCCGTTGAAAAAGCCGGTCGTGCGGTAGGCGACATCATTGCTGCCGGCATCATCCCCGGTGGCCTGGAGATGATGGACAACCTCGCCATTCGTGCCGCCGAGGACTTCATCCATGCCGGTTATCCCGTCGACGCCGAAGCCATCCTGCTGTGTGAGCTTGACGGCGTCGAAGCCGATGTCGACGACGACTGCGAGCGTGTCCGACAAGTGCTGGAGCACGCCGGTGCCACCGAGGTGCGCCTAGCCAAAGACGAAGCCGAACGCGTGCGCTTTTGGGCCGGACGCAAGAATGCCTTCCCCGCCGTCGGACGCCTCTCGCCGGATTATTACTGCATGGACGGCACCATCCCGCGCCGCGAGCTACCTGGCGTACTCCGGGCAATCGCCGAGCTGTCCGCCGAGTACGACCTGCGCGTAGCCAACGTCTTCCACGCCGGCGACGGCAACATGCATCCGCTGATCCTGTTCGATGCCAACACGCCAGGGGAGCTTGATCGCGCCGAAGCCCTGGGCGGCAAAATCCTCGAACTGTGCGTGAAGGTCGGCGGCAGCATCACCGGCGAACACGGGGTGGGCCGGGAGAAGATCAACCAGATGTGCGCCCAGTTCAGCAGCGACGAATTGACCCTGTTTCATGCCGTCAAGGCGGCCTTTGACCCCAGTGGCCTGCTCAACCCCGGCAAGAACATTCCCACCCTGCATCGTTGCGCCGAGTTCGGCGCCATGCATGTGCACATGGGGCAGTTGCCCTTCCCTGAACTGGAGCGCTTCTAATGCCTGGCCAACATTCCAACGACGCTGGCGCGGACCTTTTGCGACAGGTTGAACATGCCCTGCACAGCCATGTTCCGTTGCGCATCCAGGGCGGTAACAGCAAGGCTCATCTGGGCCGCGAAGTACGCGGTCAACTGCTCGATACGCGTGCACATCGCGGCATTGTCACCTACGACCCTACGGAGTTGGTGATCACGGCACGCGCCGGCACGCCGCTGGCTGAATTGAACGCGACGCTGGACGCCGCCGGGCAAATGCTGCCATGCGAACCACCGCACAGCGATGACGGCGCCACCCTTGGCGGTATGGTCGCGGCCGGCCTGTCGGGGCCACGCAGGCCATGGGCCGGATCGGTTCGCGACTACGTACTTGGAACCCGTGTCATTACCGGTCATGGCAAGCATCTGCGCTTCGGTGGCGAAGTGATGAAGAACGTGGCCGGTTACGATTTGTCGCGCTTGATGGCGGGCAGTTTTGGCTGTCTGGGGCTGCTGACCGAAGTCTCCCTCAAGGTGCTGCCAAAGCCGCGACACAGCCTCAGTATCACCCTGGAAATAAGCAGCGAGCAGGCCCTGCTGAAACTGGCAGAGTGGGGTCAACAACCCATCCCCATCAGTGCGGCCAGTCATGACGGACAACGCTTGCATCTGCGCCTGGAGGGCGGCGAAGGCTCGGTAACCGCCGCACATGATCGCTTGGGCGGCGAATTGCTCGACGCCCGCTACTGGAGCGAATTGAATGCCCAGCGCCTGGCATTTTTTGCCGATGCTCGGCCGCTCTGGCGCCTGTCACTGCCGACCAACACCGGCCCATTGAGTCTGCCAGGCGAGCAATTGATCGATTGGGGGGGGGCACAACGCTGGCTGAAATCCAGTGCCGACGCCGCAACCATTCGCGCCATCGCCAGGCAGGCCGGCGGGCATGCCACCTGCCACGCAAAGACCGAGCAGCCCTTCCAGCCGCTGGCGGCACCGCTGTTGCGCTACCAGCAATCGCTCAAGTCACAACTGGACCCGCAAGGGATTTTCAATCCAGGCCGAATGTACGCAGAGATCTGATCATGCAAACCACCTTGAGCGAAAAAGCCCAGCGCCTGGAGCGCGCCGAAGAAGCCGAAAGCATCCTGCGCAGTTGCGTGCATTGCGGTTTCTGCAATGCCACCTGCCCGACCTACCAACTGCTGGGTGATGAACTGGATGGCCCGCGCGGACGCATCTACCTGATCAAGCAAGTGCTGGAAGGCAACGAAGTCACCGCCAAGACACAGCAACACCTGGACCGCTGCCTGTCGTGCAGAAACTGTGAAACCACCTGCCCGTCTGGCGTGGACTATCACAACCTGCTGGACATTGGCCGCGCCGTGGTTGATCAGGCCGTGCCGCGCAGCACGGGGCAGCGCCTGTTGCGCCATGGCCTGCGCGCCGTGTTACCCAACCCGGCGCTGTTCAAGCCCTTGCTGAACATCGGCAATAGCCTGCGTCCCTTACTGCCACAAACCGTACAACTGAAACTGCCGCGCCACATCGCCCAGGCGAAAACCCGGCCGACACGCACGCTTGCACGCACGATGTTGCTGCTCGAAGGCTGTGTGCAGCCGAGCTTGTCGCCGAACACCAATGCTGCCACTGCGCGGGTGCTGGATCACTTGGGCATCAGCCTCACGCCGATCAGCCAGGCGGGATGCTGCGGCGCCGTTGACTATCACCTCGACGCCCAGCAAGCGGGGCTGGAACGGGCCCGGCGCAACATCGACGCCTGGTGGCCAGCCATCGAAAGCGGCGCCGAGGCGATCGTGCAAACCGCCAGCGGCTGCGGTGCTTTCGTCAAGGAATATGGTCACCTGCTCAAGCATGACCCGGCGTATGCCCAGAAGGCTGCCCGGATCAGCGCCATGAGCAAAGACCTGGTCGAGGTCCTGCAAGCGGAACCCCTGGAACAGCTTGGCGCTCGCAGCGAGCAGCGCCTGGCCTTCCATTGCCCGTGCACACTGCAACACGCCCTCAAGCTCGGCGGCGCGGTCGAGAGCGTGCTGACTCGCCTGGGATTCCATCTCACCGCCGTGCCCGACAGCCATCTTTGCTGTGGCTCCGCCGGCACGTACTCAATCACCCAACCCGCGCTTTCGCGTCAGCTACGCGACAACAAGATCAAGGCGTTGGAAAGCGGCTCACCCGCCGTCATTGCCACCGCCAACATCGGTTGCCAAATCCACCTCGACAGCGCCGGCCGCACCCCGGTACGGCACTGGATCGAAGTGGTGGAAGATGCCATTCACGCACAGGAAAACCCATGAACAGCAAAGCCGTATTGAGCCAGAAAGAAGTCGGCCTGATCCTCGCTGCCGCGCGCAGAGAAGCCCAGCTCAACCAATGGAGTGTCTGTATCGCCGTGGTGGATGATGGCGGTCATCCGCTGGCCCTGGAGCGCCTGGACGGTTGCGCGCCGATCGGTGCCTACATCGCGACGGAAAAGGCCCGAACCTCGGCCCTCGGTCGACGCGAGTCCAAAGGCTACGAAGAGATGGTCAACGGGGGACGCAGCGCATTCCTCTCGGCGCCCCTGGTGACGTCCCTTGAAGGGGGTGTACCCATTGTTGTCGAGGGTCAAGTGGTTGGCGCGGTCGGTGTTTCCGGCGTCAAGGCCGACCAGGATGCACAGATTGCCGCAGCCGGCGCCGGCGCCTTGAATGGAGAGAAGCACCAATGACTGATTACGTAAAACTTCATGGCCTGCACGTCGCCCCCGTCCTGCAGACCTTTATCGATGAAGAAGTCCTACCCGGCACCGGCATCGACGTCCAAACCTTCTGGAGCGGGTTCTCCGATCTGGTCCAGGAACTGGCGCCGGTCAACCGTGCCTTGCTGGCCGAGCGCGACCGCTTGCAACTGGAACTGGACATCTGGCATAGAGCCCATCCTGGGCCCATCACCGACATGCCAGCATACCGCGCGTTCCTGTCCGCCATCGGCTACCTGCAACCGCAACCCTCCCAGGTTCAGGCCAGCACCACCCAGGTGGATAGCGAAATCAGCCAACAGGCCGGTCCGCAGTTGGTCGTGCCCGCCATCAACGCGCGGTACGCCTTGAATGCGGCCAATGCGCGTTGGGGCTCCTTGTATGACGCCCTGTACGGCAGCGACGTGATCAGCAGCGACAACGGTGCCGAATCCGGCAGCGGTTACAACCCGGTGCGTGGCGCCAAAGTGGTCGCCTTTGCCAAAGCCTTTCTGGATGAAGCCTTGCCCTTGCAGGTGGGCTCGCACGCCGACGTCACGTCGTACCGCATCGAAGAAGGTGCGTTGGCAGTCATGCTCAAAGGTAGTCAACACACCACGCTACGTCAGCCGGAAAAGCTGATGGGTTATCAAGGTACCGCCGCCGCACCGACGGCTATCGTTCTGCGCAACAATGGCTTGCACATCGAGATCCAGATCGATCCGGATAGCCCGATCGGTCGCAGCGACGCCGCTTCGGTGAAAGACCTGCTGATCGAATCGGCATTGTCGACCATCATCGACTGCGAAGACTCCGTCGCTGCCGTCGATGCCGACGACAAGGTACGGGTGTATCGCAACTGGCTGGGCCTGATGAAGGGCGACCTGTCGGAGACGCTGGAGAAGAACGGTAAAACCGTGATCCGACGGCTCAACGCGGACCGCGAATACACCGGCATCGATGGCACCGCATTCAAACTACACGGCCGCGCCCTGCTGCTCATTCGCAACGTTGGCCATCTGATGACCAACCCGGCCATACGTTATGACAATGACCGGGAAGTGCCCGAGGGCATCCTCGACGGCATCGTCACCAGCCTGATTGCCCTGCACGATCTCAAGCGCCAAGGCAACTCGCGCACCGGCAGCGTCTACATCGTCAAACCGAAAATGCACGGTCCAGCCGAAGTCGCCTTCGCCGCGCGCTTGTTCAGCGGTATCGAAGACTTGCTGCGTCTTGAACTCCACACGTTGAAGATGGGCATCATGGACGAGGAACGCCGCACCAGCGTCAACCTCAAGGCCTGTATCGCCGCTGCCGCACCGCGCGTCGCCTTTATCAATACGGGCTTTCTCGATCGCACGGGCGATGAGATGCACACCGCCATGGAAGCGGGCGCGATGCTGCGCAAAGGCGACATGAAAAGCACCGCCTGGATACAGGCCTATGAGCGCAACAACGTACTGGTCGGCTTGAACTGCGGATTGCGCGGCCGAGCACAAATCGGCAAAGGCATGTGGGCCATGCCCGACTTGATGGCCGCCATGCTCGAGCAGAAGATCGCGCACCCGAAGGCAGGCGCCAACACCGCTTGGGTGCCGTCCCCTACTGCTGCGACTTTGCACGCCTTGCATTACCACAAAGTCGACGTAGCGGCGATTCAACAAGAGCTCGAGGAAATTGACCTGGCAGCCATCAGCAACGACCTGCTCGATGCCCTGCTGACCGTGCCCGTTGCCATTGACGCCAAATGGACGGCAGAGCAGATTCGCGAAGAAGTGGAAAACAACGCCCAGGGACTGCTCGGCTATGTGGTGCGCTGGGTCGAGCAAGGCGTGGGTTGCTCCAAAGTGCCGGACATCCATGATGTCGGTCTGATGGAAGACCGCGCCACACTGCGTATCTCCAGCCAGCACATCGCCAACTGGCTGCGACACGGGGTGATCGACCAACCGCAGACGCTGGACATCCTGCAGCGCATGGCTCATGTGGTGGATCAGCAAAATGCGGGGGATCCGCTCTATCGGCCGATGGCTGCAGACTTCGATGGATCTGTGGCGTTCCAGGCCGCTTGTGCTCTTGTGTTTGAGGGCGTGCACCAACCGAGTGGTTACACCGAGCCGCTGTTGCATCGATTCCGCGCCACGTTCAAGCAACGTAGCTAACCCTCCTGTCAGCATTCCCATGCCAGACATGGGAATGCTGCAGCATTCACCATACCGTTCGTCGGGACGACCACCATCGAAACCTTGCCAAGGCTGACAGCTCCCTAGAAAAAACCTATCGGCTTACATCAAACCGAAAAAAACGTTGTCTGAGAGATCCTCTTGAATTTTAAGCAGTTGCGAAAACGCTTACAGTTAAATACTGTATGCACGTACAGCCTAATAAGGACTCTCCCGTGGCCAAAACCTCTGCAACAACAACCACTCCCCCAGGCTCCTATGAGCGACTCGGTTTGCGCGTTCAAAAAGTCATCAACTCCCCAACTGCCCAGAAAGCCAAGGCGGCACTGATCTTCCGCCTCCCCGACGAGCCCGTGGATGAGTGGGAACAACTACTGGAGGAAATCGCCGAGAACGACAACGTCACCCTTGCCCATCGCGATGATGGCGGCGTGCAGATTTTCTGGGTCGTGCCAAAGGAAGACTGAGTCAATGATTGTTCGTTGTTTTGCCTTGTTGTTGCTTCTCGTGGCGACCAGCGCGCAGGCGCAGGCGCCACGCACGTTCAACGAGGCCAAGAAAGTCGCCTGGAAGCTCTACGCACCACAGTCCACCGAGTTCTACTGTGGCTGCAAGTACACCGGTAATCGGGTCGATCTCAAGGCGTGCGGCTACGTCCCGCGCAAGAACGCCAACCGTGCAGCCCGCATTGAATGGGAGCACATTGTTCCCGCGTGGCAGATTGGTCATCAGCGCCAGTGCTGGCAAGCAGGCGGCCGCCAGAACTGCACGCGCCATGACCCAACCTACCAACGCGCTGAAGCCGACCTGCATAACCTGGTGCCCAGCATCGGAGAAGTCAACGGCGACCGCAGCAACTTCAGTTTCGGCTGGCTACCCGCGCAGTCCGGCCAGTATGGCTCGTGCCTGACCCAGGTAGACTTCAAGGCCAAGAAGGTCATGCCCCGTCCGTCCATCCGAGGCATGATCGCCCGTACCTACTTCTACATGAGCAAACAGTATGGCTTGCGCCTGTCCAAGCAGGATCGGCAGCTCTACGAGGCGTGGAACAAGACCTACCCGGTGCAGGCCTGGGAACGGCAACGCAACCAAACAGTGGCGTGCGTGATGGGTCGAGGTAACGAATTCGTCGGTCCAGTCGACTTGAAGATCTGCGGCTAACCCCTCAAACAATAAAAGGCCCTGCGCATATCCTACTGCCCAGGGCCTTTTCACATTATCAGCCCGCCCCCCCACACTAAGAATGGACCGTTGCTCCCCCTACACGACGGATGACCACCACAGCCCTGTTTAGCCGTGCTTACTGAGCGGTGTGGTGCTCGACGACCAGAGACTCGATGTTCATTTTCTTGGCCCGGGCCAAGGCGGCGGTCAAATCAGCCTGCCGGGACTCCGCTTCCGCTTTGGAACTGAAAGGCCCCACAAGCACCCGTTGTTTACCGTCCTGCGTGACTACGTAGGAAACAAAGCTATGCTCGATCAACCATCCGGTGAGATCACTGATGGCTTGGACGGTTTCACCCTGAACCAGTACGTCCCATTGGGGGGTTGCGGCCTCTACGTGTGCAGGAACTATAGGGGGCTGGGGCTTTTTTGACTCGCCGCCGGATTGCTGACCACACCCTGCCAACGCCAATACTGCGATCACCCACACCATTTTTCGCACAGCTTTTTCCTCTCAAGACCAAAGATGGAGATTTTATCACTCAAAAATGCCTCACAACCCAAGCAAACAGGGCACAAAACAACGAGAATGATGTTTGTCGCCTCTGTATAGTCGCACCCCGGGAATTAATGACGCATCTGCGCGTCAGAAAGAAGCACCCAAACCGCGACTCTTCGCACTAATCTATAGGCAATACCGACATCTGCATCGTTTGAGTCAGGTGCCCTACAAAGCTATCAAGGAGAAGATCATGCTGATACTCACCCGCAAAGTCGGTGAAAGCATAAACATCGGTGACGACATTACGATCACCATACTGGGCGTTAGCGGCCAGCAAGTCAGAATTGGCATCAATGCCCCGAAAGACGTTGCGGTGCATCGCGAAGAAATCTACCAGCGTATCCAGGCAGGTCTCACTGCCCCGGAAAAACCACCAACGCCCTGAGTCTCAACAGCAATCAGTAGCCAGCCGGCTCCCCCGCAGCAATGGCTGGCTAAAGATTCTGCGCCATCGTTGACTTGCGCTGTGAGGGTCTCGCCCTCCTAAACTGGTCAACCGAATGTCACGCCCCGTGCCATTCCTGTCGCTGCCACGACCATTAGCACGATCAACAGACTCTCGACATGACTGATTCGGGCAAACACCCGCGCGCGGCCGACGTCAATCGCCCGGTTTCGGCCCGATGCAATTCGCCACTTGATCAACGTCATCATTGGCGAGACTTCAAGCAGCAGAATGATGATGAACAAGGCCATCTTGAGATGAAACATCGGCTGGTGCAGATAGTAATCCACACCTTTCTCGTAACCACCGAAGGCGCGCACGCCACCACTCATCAGCAAAGTTAGCGCGCAGATGCCCCAGACGTTATCAGCCCGCAACACCTCTCGCACACCTTTGCCATCCGCAGTGACGCCAAGAAATGCCTTGCCACGTGCCAGCACCGCCCAGAGCGCAAGCCCATAGGCCAAAAGATGGATCGCTGCGAGAAGCCAATGAATCAACATCGATCTATTCCTCTTTCAGAAGAAAAAAACACCCTCACAGTTTTAGCTCCAATAACTGTGGTTTGCCCGAAGATGACGCTAGACGCGCAGAGTTCGGGCAACAGGACGGGCTGATCAAAGGCGGGGAGCAGAAAAAGAGGAACTGGCCCGGCGACGCATTGCCGGACCAATCGGTGCAGCTACAACATTACCGTCGACAACATGCCTAATGCGCCTAGGCAAAAGCCTATCAGCGCGCCCCGTCCCGGGGCCTCATCAAACAAAGTCCAGACCACGATAGGCTCAAGGATCAGCAACGAGGTCACCGACACCACCGTCACCACCCAAATGTCACCAATCGCTCGATACCCCAGCCAGTAAGCCCCCAGCAGGCATAGACCGGCAAAGCACATCAGCGCGACAGGGAGCACAAACACGCCCCATGAGTCACTAGCCGGACTCAATAGGCAGTTTTACTGAAGATATCGAGATACTCGAGCATCGGCCACCCCGGGACATTGATGTTGTGACATTTACCTCTGCCGATGACGCTTTCTTCAAAAGTCCGGGCCATAAGTGTCAGTCATCTCCCGCTTTGATTTCAGGCCTGGAAAACTGGCTTGCCCAGTTCACGCGGGGAGTATCACTGGCCCCACAGCGAGCGACAATCACAAGCTGCAGATCCTGCTAAGTTCGATTTACTCGCTCGTTCGTGTCACGCCTTAGCCACACCAGCCCAGCACAATGCAGTCAGCCAAAGGGGTTTCGCCCTGACTGCATTCGCTGGCATCGAATGCGAGCCTAGCTTTCAATCCAGGCGCTTCAGGAAGTGATGGCAGGAAATCTGGTAGTGGCGCTGCATGTAGAGACGATGAGCCGCAGCCCTATCCGTACCAACCCCGGAGTCAAGGTGCACTGCCGTGCAGCCCTGGCGCACAGCTTCCTCTTCAGCCCAGGCCACCAGTTGCGAGGCGTAACCCTTGCCGCGACTCTGAGGCAGGGTTGCAATGTCCACGATGTAGAGTGACTTCCCCAGCCACAGTGAATATTGAATCCTGTAGCCCAATACGCAAACTGCCGAAGCAGAGCCTTCTTCCCACAATCCGATCAGATGGTAGCCATTGGGGCGAAGCAGTTCGTCAATTCTGGAGGCAATCTCAGCCGGCGAGTATTTTGGCCACAGCTCACACAATGCTGCAGCTGCTTGACTCGTATCAGCCGCACCGATCGGCTTGATGATCGAAGACATACCATTCCCTTCTGGCAATTTGCGTTGGGCCACATATTACCCCGAAATTGCGTCGCCAAATTCTGCCAAGGAAGGCTGATCGTAGCGAACTGCTGAAGCCCGCCATGCCTGGGCATTCTCGTATCTGCGACACCATTTTCACGAATCAGTCACGGGGCGAGGTACAAGATTGCTACTCCTCCTTACATCCCTTCGCCCGCCCACAAGCGGGCTTTTTTAATTGGTCTGTCAGCATTTTCGCCCCCCCTTCCCAACCAGCCTCTGAATACAGATCTCAGCACATGAGTAACTTTGGGGCGATATCGATCAAAAAAGACCTACCTTCTTTGCCACCGCGCACTAGCTTTCTCAATCGAAATCAAGACCCTATCGGTGGGGAAAACCGGATCCAAAAAAGCAAACAAAACCAAATGCAACTCATTGTTATAAAAGAATTTTTATCCGTGACTCATTAAGCTTTCTTCAGGGCTAGCCGATGGCCTCTTACCCACGAACCTAGGATCAATCGGCATGAGAAATAATCAGCCTGTCACACAGCGTGAGATTTCACTCGCGTCTGAGCAGAAACTCATATCGACTACAGATGCTCGAGGAGTAATTACTTACTGCAATGATGCCTTCGTAGAGATCAGTGGTTTTGATAGGGCTGATCTGATTGGCGCCCCACAAAACATCGTCCGTCACCCTGACGTCCCCCCTGCTGTATTTGCCCATATGTGGGGCGCTCTCAAGCAAGGCCGGCCATGGATGGGGATCGTCAAGAACCGCTCCAGAAATGGCGATCACTACTGGGTCAACGCGTACGTCACGCCGATATTTGAAGGTAGTCAGGTAGTGGGCTTTGAGTCGGTCAGAGTCAAGCCGACGGCTGATCAAATCCGGCGCGCTGAATCCTTATACAAGCGCATCACTCAGGGAGGCCCCGCCATACCTCGTCACGATACCTGGCTGCCCGTCCTGTTGAATTGCCTCCCATTCTTAGTTGTGGGGATGGCGGCGGCCATAAGCGGCGCTTTTTTCAGCGCGCCCGTGGCATTAACCGTGGCAATAGGCATGGCCGTGCCGATCGGCTTACTTTCTTCACGCTGGCAGACACAAGGTGCTCTGCGCCTGCTAGAGATGACTGAGCCCTCCACCTCTGACGCGTTGATTGCACAGATGTATAGCGATGCGCGCGGACCACAAGCCCGCCTTGAAACCGCTTTCATCAGTCAATCCGCACGCTTGAAGACCTGCCTCACACGCCTGCAAGACACTGCTGAACAACTCAGCGCGCTGGCAAAAAAATCCGACGTACTTGCCACTGACAGCTCAAAGGGCCTTGATCGCCAGCGCATCGAAACCGAGCAGGTGTCTGCCGCAATCAATCAGATGGCCGCGACCACCCAGGAGGTCGCCAGCCACGTTCAGCGTACAGCGGATGCCACTCAACTAGCTAACCAACTGACCAGTCGCGGCCGAGATGTGGCTCGAGACACCCGCGAGGCCATTGAGCGGCTTTCCGCCGTCGTCGGCGAGACAAGTCTGACAGTCGCACAGTTGGCTAAAGACAGTAACGAGATAGGGACCGTCGTTGATGTGATCAAAGGTATCGCTGATCAGACCAATTTGCTGGCACTCAATGCTGCCATCGAAGCTGCGCGCGCCGGCGACATGGGCCGAGGATTCGCGGTAGTGGCTGATGAAGTTCGCCAACTGGCGCAGCGTACCTCCCAGTCCACTACCCAGATCCATGACCTGATCACCAAGCTCCAAACATCATCCAACAACGCCGTGCAAACCATGGAGAGCGGTCATCGCCAGGCCGAAGAAGGTGTGGTTCGGGTGCTCGAGGCCGACAAGGCATTGTCGGGCATCAGTGAAGCGGTCTCCCACATCACCGATATGACTACCCAAATTGCCGCGGCCACTGAAGAACAAACTGCCGTCGCCGAGGAAATCAGCCGGAACATCACCACAATCGCTCTCCTGGCCGATCAAACCTCAGAACAGGCACACCAATCTGCCGGCTTGAACAGGGAGCTGACTAAAACCGCTTCTACACAATATTCACTGGTGGAACGATTCAATCGATAATCAGCCGCACCAGCGCAACAGAGAGCCCGGCCAAGTGTCGGGCTTTTTCGTTCTAGAGCGCGTAGACCATGCAAGTAATTGCTAATCAAGCCACGCTCAGCGGCACCCATAGCGACCGAGGTGGCCGCGCCGCCCTGGCCTCACTCGCTACCTACTTACCTTTTTGTGAGTCCACACCCCTCGAGGCCGCCTCTGGCCCGAATCGCGCCGAACTTAAACCTTAAACTGCGCAACCATAGAATTTAACTCCACTGCAAGCCGCGACAACTCTTGACTAGCAGCACTAGTCTGGTTGGCGCCAGCAGAAGTCTGCATAGACAAGTCCCGAATATTCACCAAATTTTGGTCAACCTCTCGCGCAACCTGAGCCTGCTCCTCCGACGCGCTGGCAATAACCAGATTTTTCATATTAATCGAGGTGATTGCCTCGGAAATAACTTCAAGCGCCTCATTGGCAGCCTGTGCGATTTCCAAAGTGCTATTGGCTCGCTCCTGGCTACCACTCATTGAGTCAACAGCACGACTGGCCCCGGACTGAATACTGTCAATCATGCTTTCAACTTCCGTCGTCGATTGCTGGGTACGATGGGCCAATGCCCTCACCTCATCAGCAACAACTGCAAATCCACGTCCTGCCTCGCCCGCGCGAGCGGCTTCAATTGCTGCGTTTAGTGCCAACAAGTTGGTTTGATCTGCAATAGACCGAATGACATCCAAAACCTGACTGACTTCATTGATACTTCCAGCAAGTTGGCCTATCTCTTGCGAGGTAGTAGATACCTCTCCAACAAGAAGATGAATGGACTCTAGCGCTTGATTGACCTTCGCCCGCCCCTGCTGAGTACTTTGGTCTGCTTCTCTAGAGAAGTCCGCAGTAGTAACAGCATTGCTCGCGACTTCTTCGACTGCCACAGTCATTTCATTCACTGCCGTTGCTGCCTGCTCAATCTCAGCACTCTGCTGATTGAGCCCGCGATTGGTATCCTCGGTTACAGCATGCAACTCCTCAGACGCAGATGCCAACTGATCGGAAGAATTAGAGATTCTCTCTATAGTGTCATGCAGATTAGTCTGCATTATTTTCAATGCTCTAAGCAGGTGTGCTGGCTCATCATTCCCGCTTACATGTATATCTTGGGTTAGATCTCCGCTAGAAATCCTATTTGCCACCTCTACAGCCTCAGTCAAAGGAGAGACGATACTGCGAGTCAAGAGAAATGCAACAATTACCATAAGCAGCAAAATGAAAAGCATCACCAGCACAATAGTTACAATAGCAGTAGAGTATGCCTCACTGCTAAGTTCCGCAGAGCCACGGGCATTCCCCGCATTAAATTTTATTAACTTATTCAGCTCACCCATCATAGCATCTGAGTATTCAGCTAGAGGCCCATTAGCAAGTCCAACCCCCTCGCCATGCGAAGCAGGATAAAGTGCGGCCTCCAAAATTCTCGACTGATATTCAACATATTTTTGATAGGCTAACTTAAAACTTTCAAAAAACTCAAGATCTTCTGAGCTGCGAATAGTCCCCTCGTACTCTACCAAATACTCGCTTATGTCTTTAGTGATAACTTTTACTTGCGCTACAGCTCTCTCCTTCTCAGCCTGATCAATCAGTATCACACTACGCAAGGTAAGCGCCCTAGCCCGACCCAAACTATTGCCGACATCACTTATTGCGAGTACTGCCGGCAACCAATCAACACGAATCCTTTCAGTTGCAGCGTCCATTTTTTTCGCTTGACTTAGCGCCAACAGCCCCATGACCACTACCAAGAATGCAATAATGGAAAAGCCTATAGCTGCGCGCCCACCAATTTTCAAGTCTCTAGCTTTCATATTTTTTCCTTTTATCCAACCTACCGAAGGCGTATCAAATATACCTATCGCCCAGCAGATATTTTTCTTTAACGGAAATAAATAATACTTGTTAGAAAAAACACATAAAAACTAAGTCACCAAAAATATCAGCGTACCTTTTGCGTTTGGGCATTGAAAATATTAGTGGGTGCAGCGGTTCGGCTACCGTTGTCTGGCTTGCATATCTACCCCTGAGGCACGGGCACATCATGTTGGCTGTTTTGCATCTTTATGCCTGAGGATTAGTCGGATTCGGTCCAGCCATGGCCCACCAAAAACTATGATCTCGCTCGGCCGGCCGTACAGGTGATGCAACAGGAAAGGCCCAGGGCCGAAGGTGTTTGATTCCTCGCCTGGGAGTGCCGCATCGGTGCCCAGGTAGATCCCTGCATGGTTCGGGTGAGCCGTGCGCCCGACAGCCATAACGACCATGTCGCCCCGCTGCGGCTGATCGACTCGGTAGAACCCAGCAGCCTCGTAGGCCTGCTTATAGAGACTCGGCCCGTCTGCCTGCTCCCACCAACCGTCCTCACGCTTGAAGGCTTCGAACCCCAGCCCCCACTCGCGCTGATACCAATCCGCGCAGACCTGCCAGCAGTCCCAGGCACCGTGCACGAACGGTCGACTCAGCAGTGATGTGCTGCCAGTCGGGGTGATGCTACGAAGATCCGCCTCGGGCCAGCTCAGGATGTGTCAGGGCTGCCCGGTCGCCTCGCACATGGCCAGATCGCGCGGTGACGGCCGGCTGGTAGCGTCCGGGTGGGAGTGAACGATGCCGATCACCTCGCCCAGGTCTTCCGCCCTGGCGTAGTCCTCGGGGTCGATCCGGAACTCTTCGTTTGGCTCCGTCGCGGTGTTGCGGCACGGGAAGTACTTCTGCTTGGCCCCGATGGCCAACAGCAGGCCGCAGCACTCTTTCGGGTACTGGGTCGACGCGTGCGCCTGGATGGTGCTGATGATGTGTTTGCGCATGGTCAGCTCCGGGCAATCAGGGACACTGCGGGGAATCCCCCATGGTTGAGTTCGTTGTTCTCGCCGAAGCGCAACTTGCAAGACTTCAGTCCGCCCTTGCACTGGTCCTTGCTAGGGTCATCCGTGGGATTGTCGTCGTCATCGAACATCGCGCCGCCGGTGTATTGGCAGTTCGGTCCACGGTAGCCGCCGGTCATTGCCCAATGGCAAAACGTCGTCATCTGGCGCCCTGGCAATCCGTGATTATCGATCTCGCCCGGGGAAGACAGCTCCCACTGCACGACCTCGCCGTCTTCACCGGTCTTCTGGTCGATGTACCAGATCTCCAGCGCCTCCTGGGTGGGGTCGGTCGTGGGATTACCTTCGGGGAAGTTCACTGCGTCCAGGTACTGGGCCAGCGTCTCGCGCACGGTCATCGGTCACGCCGATTACCTGACCAAGGAAATTCAGCAAGGCCAGGGACGCGGTGCACGCCTACGACCATGTGCTGGCCGGTGAGCGCCCCACCCTTCATGAGACCCGCGCATTAGGTGCATGGCTGTACGAGCAGCAGAAGTTCCCGCAGGAATACATTCAGGCGCTGATGGGGCATGCGGACGAGAAGATGACGAAGCACTATCAGGAGGGGCATGACGAAAAGAAGATCGAGTACCTGGAGGTGGGGGCCGAATTGGCGTTTTGAGTGGGGGTTTTGCAAAAGTTTTGCAAAACGCAGACAACAAAAAAGGCCCCACCTTTCGGTGGGGCCTTCTAGACCGCCCAGCAGAGCGGATTTTGTTTGGTAGGCGCGATTGGACTCGAACCAACGACCCCCACCATGTCAAGGTGGTGCTCTAACCAACTGAGCTACGTGCCTGCTGTGAGGCGGCATTCTACGGAATTACGGAGGGGTGTCAACACCTTTTTTCTACCTAACCCTATGAATACGCGAAATATTTAATTTCCCTCCCGCGAAGAACCATTTCCGGTGGCTGGTCGTGGATTTTTAACTCAGGTAGGATCGCCCCAATCGTAAAATATATTAAACAGAGGCTGCAGGATGGCGAACACCCCTTATCCAGAATCCTATTACGCCGCGTCGGCCAATGCGGCCCCGGTGCGTCCTTCGTTGCAGGATGATGTGGAAACCGACGTCTGCGTGATTGGCGCTGGCTACACCGGCCTGTCCAGTGCGTTGTTTCTGCTGGAGAACGGGTTTCGGGTGACGGTGCTGGAAGCCGCCCGCGTTGGCTTTGGCGCCTCGGGCCGCAACGGTGGACAGATCGTTAACAGCTATAGCCGCGATATCGACGTTATCGAACACAGTGTCGGCCCCAAGCAAGCGCAATTGCTTGGGCAGATGGCCTTCGAGGGGGGTCAGATCATTCGTGAGCGTATTGCCAAGTATCAGATCCAGTGCGACTTAAAGGACGGCGGGGTATTCGCAGCCATCACCGCCAAGCAGATGGGGCACCTGGAATCACAGAAGCGCCTATGGGAGCGATACGGCCATACGCAACTTGAGCTACTGGACAAGCGAGGCATCCGTGACGTCGTTGCCTGCGAACAGTATGTGGGGGGCATGCTCGACATGAGCGGCGGCCACATCCACCCGCTCAACCTGGCATTAGGTGAGGCTGCCGCCGTCGAGTCGCTGGGCGGCACTATTTATGAGCAATCCGCGGCCGTTCGTATCGAGCGTGGCGCCAACCCGGTGGTGCATACACCGCAGGGTAAAGTGCGGGCCAAGTTCATCATCGTCGCCGGCAATGCCTACCTGGGCAATCTGGTTCCAGAATTGGCCGCCAAGTCGATGCCATGCGGCACCCAAGTCATTACCACCGAACCGTTGAGCGATGAACTGGCACACAGCCTGTTGCCGCAGGATTACTGCGTCGAGGACTGCAACTACCTGCTCGACTACTACCGGCTATCGGGCGACAAGCGCCTGATCTTCGGTGGTGGCGTGGTCTACGGTGCCCGCGACCCGGCCAACATCGAGGCGATTATCCGCCCGAAGATGCTCAAGGCCTTCCCGCAACTCAAGGACGTGAAGGTCGACTACGCCTGGACCGGTAATTTCCTGCTGACCCTGTCACGCTTACCGCAAGTCGGCCGTTTGGGTGACAACATTTACTACTCCCAGGGCTGCAGCGGCCACGGCGTGACCTACACGCACCTGGCCGGCAAGGTCCTGGCCGAAGCCTTGCGCGGCCAGGCCGAGCGTTTTGATGCCTTTGCCGATTTGCCCCACTACCCCTTCCCTGGCGGCCAACTGCTGCGTACACCGTTCGCCGCGCTGGGCGCCTGGTACTACGGTCTGCGCGACAAGTTAGACTTCTAAGCCACTGCGGCCGTCGGGAAGCTAACTCGCCGACGGCAGGTTCGTCGCGTCAGGAGTAGACCGGCCAGGTCTCGACGATCTTGCCACCGCGCACTGCAATCAGATCGCCGAACTGCAACAGGACTGATTCGGTTTGGGTCGGGCGTAAAAACACCTGGTCATCCACCGCCAATCCCACCGTTGCCGAGCCGTTGACCATCTCTTGATTGGAACTGCGACCGTAGAGCCCATTGCTCTGCAAGCCGGCAGGCGATTCGAACTCCGCCATCCAGTTTCCGCCGTAGATGAAAAACGTCTCGCGTTGATTGGTATCCCACCATGAAAACAGCTTCGACTTACCGTCCAGCGCGGGAATCTGCACCGCGCCCGTGCTCTTGAGCACCGGCGTGGCAATGTACGCCGCCGGCACATGCTCAACCAGCGACGGAAGATCGTAGTGCGTCGGCTTGAGCATCGCCGTACCCACCGAAACTTCGCTGCTCAGGTGCTCCCTTTCGTGGATGCGATAACTCGGACTGCCTGCGGTATTGAGCGTCAATCCATCATGCCAAAGACTCGGAAACTGTTGCTGCGTGAAATCCACGTAACGGGTGTAAAGGCTCATGACCTTCGCGAACAGTTCATCCGCAGAGCCCAATATTCCGGGGACTCCCATCCCTACAAACGGGTCGTAGCCCATGAACCCCGCGAACTCCAAGTGCCGAGGATTGGCGCGTATCAGCTCAAGCATCTGCCCCAGCACCACCGTGTCCGCAACACCACCACGGTGCAGCCCGACATCCAGCTCGATATTCACTCGCAACCGTGTCCCCAGGCTTTGGGCCAGCGCCAGGTATTGCTGCAAATGCGCCGGCGTGTCGAGCAACCATTGCAACTGCCGCGAAGGGTCGAACGTGCCCTTATGGGTTTGATAGAACACCTCGGCCGAACGAACTGGCAGGGGTTTGCCGAGCAGGATGTCGGACTCGGGGAAGGCCAGCGCGTCATGATTGAGAAACGGCTGATGAAACGACATCAGCCGCTGTGTGCCAGCACGCTTGCAGATGTAGGCCAACAACCCTGGTGACGGCAAGGATTTCTCCACCAGCCGCAGGTGCTTGCCGCCTCGCCTGACCGATGCCATCACTGCATCAATGTTGTGATCGAGCCGATCCAGATCGATCAACAACAGCGGGCGCATCGGCCCCTGGCGTTTGAGTTCCTGATTCAATGCACGGAAATAGTCGGTATAAGGCCCGCCCTTGTCTGTAGGGCGCAACAGTGCAGCGACACCCACCAGCAACGCACCGGTCCCTAGTACCCCACCCAGGAACCTTCGACGATTGATGGCCATCAGTTGACTCCCAGAATCGACGACAAATGAGCATTCAAAAATTTACCGTTCGGGTCCAGCTCACGGCGCACTTGCTGGAACTCCTGCCAGCGCGGATACAGCGCTTGCAGGTTGCGCGCATTCAGCGTGTGCAGCTTGCCCCAGTGGGGCCGACCGGCGTACTTCCAGAAGATCGGCTCGACGGCAGCAAAGAAGTTGTGGTGATCCATCTGGTAGTGCTGGTGCACTGAAATAGAACAACTGTCGCGCCCCTCAAACATGCTCAGAGCAATGTCATCGGCCTTGACGTAACGGTACTCGATGGGAAACCAGGTACGCAGGTCCTTGTCGGTGATCAGCTTGATGATTTCACGCAAGCACGCAGGACCGTGTTCAGCCGGCACCGAGTACTCCATTTCATTGAAGCGCACCGTGCGCACGTTGGCGTAGATCTCGTAGGACTCCCCTATGCGGTCATCGAAGTTGGCAAGGTGGCGCATGTTGTTGAGCAACACGCTACGGGCTTCCGGGAAGTCGCTGACGTACTTATCAAGCTTTTCGATCAAGGTCACAAACTCGTTACCACCCTCCTCGTCGGCGCTGATCGGCGGTGTCGCCGGCTCGGTGGTTTCGTTAAGGGTCATTGACAGGGCATAGTCGGAATGAGTGACCACCAGCATTTCCCAGTGCTGGTTCTCTCGGGTGTTCTTCTCCACGTCTTCGAGTAATTCCTCTGTCTTGGCGATCCACTGATGCTCGCGCAGACGATAGGCTTCACGGTTCTGCATGCGGATTTTGCTGACAACACCCAGGGCGCCCAATGACACGCGAGCCGCATTGAACACCTCAGGGTTGTGAGTACTGTCACACTCGAGCACGTCCCCCTGCGCCGTCACCAGTTGCAAGCCCGCGACATAACCGGAGTAGGACTGAAAGCCTTTCCCCGTACCGTGAGTCGAGGTGGAAATCGCTCCAGCCAAGGTCTGGTAATCAATATCAGCCATATTGTTCAGCGCTTGCCCTACCGCCTTCAGCGCCGTGCCCATGCGCGACATCGGTGTGCCCGCGCCGAACTCCGCTTGTAGGGTTTTGGAGTCGTGACTTAACAGGCCGGTGAAATTGCTCAACGACAAAAGAGTGCCATCGGTGGGCACCAACGCACTGAATGAGTGACCTGAACCCACGGCGCGAATCTTGCCCGGCGCCTGGCCGATGACCTGTACCAACTCATCCAGGTCCTTGGGCGCCAACCGTGCTTCGGGCAAGCACGTCTGGGCCCCCGACCAGTTGCGCCAAGGTATCAGGCGCGGCGCGCGGATCAGCTCAGCCATCACCGGATTACTGCTCAATGCGCTCAACGCGCCGGCAACACCGGCCCGCTGCAACAGTTGGCGTCGTGTGAGGTGCATCGTCATCAATCCCACCCTGTCATTCTTATTGGATTTTTTGGCCAGACATAAAGCTGATCAGCGCCAGGAAGTCTTGCTCCGAACACTGCACGCACATCCCCATCGGGGGCATACCGTTGTGGCCATTGATGGTGTGATCGAGCAGCGTATCCACCCCCTGGACGATGCGCGGCTGCCAGGCCAGCACATCTCCAGTCAGCGGCGCTCCCGAAGCCGGATTGGCGTGGCACAACTTGCAACTGGTGTCGTAAGTACGCGCCAGGCCAGCATCACCCGGCATTCCGGCGGCCGCAGTCGCGCGCGCACCTGCGTTCCCCTTAGGCTCATCGCCGCAGCCGCTCAATGCACCGATCATCAGCAACATCATCCCGATCCTTACCCACATAACCTTCCTCGCTTGTACTGCGCCTGTTGTTCGACGCCTTCTTGTGATCACGACACAGACACTAAGACAGACATCGCACTAGGTTGAGGTCATTAGGGGTCATCAAAGGGACCTTTCGAGGCCACTTGCGTCGCTCGACGGTGCATGACGAGCGCCCGCCAAGGGGCAGAAGTTCAACTACGCTTGCGATAAGAAAACCAGGCACACCCCTCTGCCCTGCCCTTCCACTGACCGCTGACATAAAAAAGCCCGCCATTTAGGCGTATAACCCACGCAACCGAAGATTGATTGCAAACCGCCTGAGGGCTACGCAACCATCTGCCTTGCGCACATTCACTACGGGGTAGCCTCATGATGAACGACAGTCTTCTCAGCACTCTGTTTCCACGCGCCGACGACATCCCGCAGCTGTACCGGCCAAGCGCACCGCTCGAACAACGTGAATACCTCGTCAACGGTGAGCTGAGAACCTGGCACGGCCCCTTGGCCGTGGTCCGCAGCCCGGTTTACCTGGTCGGCGACACCGGCGATGAACAAGTCGTACTCGGCAGCACCCCGCTGCTCGATGCCCAGACGGCGCTCACGGCCCTTGACGCCGCCGTTCGCGCCTACGACCGCGGCCAGGGCAGTTGGCCGACCCTGCGCGTGGCCGAGCGAATTCAACACGTCGAAGCCTTTCTGGCCCGCATGCGCGAGCAACGTGAGGCGGTGGTCAATTTACTGATGTGGGAGATCGGCAAGAACCTCAAGGACTCGGAAAAGGAGTTCGACCGCACCTGCGACTACATCGTCGACACCATCAATGCCCTGAAAGAACTCGACCGCCGCTCCAGCCGTTTTGAACTGGAACAGGACACCCTGGGACAGATCCGCCGCGTACCATTGGGCGTTGCCTTGTGCATGGGACCCTACAACTACCCGCTGAACGAGACCTTCACCACGCTGATTCCAGCGTTGATCATGGGCAACACCGTGGTGTTCAAACCAGCCAAACTCGGCGTACTGCTCATTCGTCCGTTGTTGGAAGCTTTTCGCGACAGCTTTCCGGCCGGGGTGATCAACGTGATCTACGGCAGCGGACGCGAGACCGTCAGCGCGCTGATGGCCAGTGGCAAGATCGACATCTTTGCCTTCATCGGCACCAACAAGGCCGCCAGCGACCTGAAAAAACTGCACCCCAAGCCACACCGCCTGCGCGCCGCACTTGGGCTGGATGCCAAGAACCCCGGCATCGTACTTCCCGAAGTCGATCTGGATAACGCTGTCAGCGAAGCGCTGACCGGCTCCTTGTCCTTCAACGGTCAACGCTGCACCGCGCTGAAAATTCTCTTCGTGCATGAAGACGTCGTCGACAGTTTCATCGAGAAGTTCAACCACAAGCTCGCCGCACTCAAGCCCGGCATGCCATGGGAACCCGGTGTATCACTGACCCCCCTGCCGGAATCGGGCAAGGTCGACTACTTGCACGACCTGGTGAACGACGCAGTGAGAAAAGGCGCGAAGGTGGTGAACCCCAATGGTGGCCAGGCGCGAGGCTCGTTCTTCTACCCGGCAGTGCTGTATCCGGTGACCACCGACATGCGCATCTACCAAGAAGAGCAGTTCGGCCCCGTGGTGCCCATCGTGCCTTATCGTGATCTGGATACCGTGCTCGACTATGTGCTTGAGTCAGACTTTGGCCAGCAGTTGAGTATTTTCGGGACCAACCCCGCCGAAGTCGGGCGCCTGGTGGACAGCTTTGCCAACCAGGTGGGCCGCATCAATCTCAATGCCCAATGCCAGCGCGGCCCGGACACGTTCCCGTTCAACGGGCGCAAGAATTCGGCCGAGGGCACGCTGTCAGTGCACGACGCACTGCGAACCTTCTCGATCCGTACGCTGGTGGCCACCAAGTTCAAGGAGAGCAACAAACAATTGATCAGCGATATCATTCGCGGACGGGAGTCGAGCTTCCTGACCACCGACTACCTATTCTAAAAACCTGGATCAAGGACACCCCGACAGCCTGATGACTGCTTACCGATCTGCGTCCCAGCTCTTCAAGCGCCTGCTACGTCCTGTACTGGATCCGTACCGACGCTACCGCAACGCCCGATTGATCCACGCTGTGCGGGTGTCGCTTGGACTGCTGGCAACCATCCTGCTGACGACCGGGATCAATCTGCCCCACGGTGAATGGGCGTCGGTAACGATGTTGGTGGTGATCGGAGGCTTGCAGCACCACGGCAACATCGGCAAGAAAGCCGCCGAGCGGGCCTACGGCACGTTGATCGGAGCTGGAGTGGGTTTGCTGCTGGTGGTGCAGCAAGCCTGGCTGGGCCTGCCGTGGCTGACCTACTTCGGCATGTCCGTGGTGTGCGGCTTCTTTTCTTACCACGCGATTGGCAAGGGCGGATACACCGCGCTGCTGTCGGCAATCACCGTGTTCATCGTTGCCGGCCATGGTGACAATCCCGTGACCGACGGGCTATGGCGCACCGTGGACATTCTGATTGGCATCGTCCTGGCCCTGGCCTTTTCCTTCGCCCTGCCGCTGTACGCGGTTTACTCCTGGCGCTACAAACTCTCCGGTGCACTGCGTGATTGCGCGCGCATCTATAGCCGCATCGTCAGCGGCCAATCAGTGACCGACGACCAGTACCTGAAACTTCTGGGGCGCCTCAACGGCGTGATGGTGCAACTACGTTCGCTGATGCCTTCGGTGTCCAAGGAAGTGCGGCTATCCATGACTGAACTCGACGCCCTGCAACGCAATCTGCGGATGTGTATCAGCACCCTGGAAATCCTCGCCAACACCCGCCCCGACGTGAGTGATGTACAGGCCATGGAGCAGATGCAACGAACGTTGAACGCCGAGCACCGGGCGATTCGCAAGATGCTGATCAGTATGTCGCGCGCACTGCAATCGGGCACCACACAACGCCTGGAACGCATTAGCGAACCCCTGCAGACCGGGATGGACGCGCCGATCCACAGTGCACTGGACGGTTATCGACTGTTAACCCGGCAACTGGCGGCCAACCTCGGCGATATGCGCCAGCGCCTGCTGAAAACCGCACCACGCTGGAAGATCTGACTGTTCGTCACTGAGTCACGGCTTTTCGCACGCCGCTGCCCCAGCCTTGTTGCATGCCGGCGGCGGCCAGCAGAATTGCCCCCACGCCGACCCATTGCAGCAGTTCAAGGCGATGACCAAAGGCAAACCAGTCGACGAAAATCGCCGCAATCGGATAGACAAACGACAGCGCGCCAGTGAGTGCCGTTGGTAACTTCTGAATCGCTCCGTACAGCAGCACATACATCACACCCGTGTGGAGGACACCCAGGGTCAATAAACTGGCCCAGGCGGCGCTCCCCTGGGGCAGAGTCGACAGGCTAGCCCACGGCGCCAGCAGCAATACACCGCTGCACACCTGAATCAATGCGATCAAATGCGGTGGTGTGCCCGTCAGACGCTTGATGATCAGCGCAGCAAAGGCATACAACAGCGCAGCGCCCAATGCCAAGCCGATCCCAAGCAGATACTGACTCCCCTCCTCGCCCTGCTGGCCATGGGCACTGACAATGGCCAACATTCCAAGAAATGAAACACCCAGCCAGCCCAGCTTCTGCACCGTGATCTTTTCGCCCAGAAACAGCGCCGCCAACCCCACCAACATAAACGGCTGGACGTTGTACACCGCAGTACCGATGGCAATCGAGGCCCGCGAGTAGGACGCGAACAACAGCAGCCAGTTGCCGACAATCGCCAAGCCGCTGAGTGCTGCCAGCACGAACGTGGTGCGACTCAAGATACCGGGGCGCAGAAAGCCAAGCA
Source organism: Pseudomonas sp. ok272 (assembly GCF_900109995.1). Taxonomy (GTDB): domain Bacteria; phylum Pseudomonadota; class Gammaproteobacteria; order Pseudomonadales; family Pseudomonadaceae; genus Aquipseudomonas. The sequence continues at coordinate 478,287 of NZ_FOCB01000002.1, forward strand.
CCGCGCAAATCACCAGCAAGGTCGCTGCGCCAAACACACACCTCCAGAACACCACATCCAGCACCGGCTGGCCGGAAACCAGCACGAACCAGCCAATCGTTCCGGAAATAAGCATTGCGGTCGTCATTTCTACTGTGCCGCGACGAAGTGTTGTATCCATGGTCAGGCCCCTCAAGATTGGATCAAAGTATGCCAATCCCGCGTAGCGCATCTCCAGAGCAGAATGCAGGCTAAACTGCCTATCGACCTTTCTTATCAAGGTAGATTCGACAATTTGCCTAACGGAGGTTTACATGACTGATGACATCGACCAACTGTTGATCGCGGCCCTCATGGAGGACTCACGGCGCTCACTCAAGGCGCTGGCCGGTATCAGTGGACTGTCTTCCCCCAGCGTGGCCGAGCGCCTGCGTCGTCTCGAAGAGCGCGGTGTGCTCAAAGGTTATACGGTCGAAATCGACCCCAAGTGCTTCGGCTATCAACTGCAAGCCATCGTCCGTATCCGCCCGCTACCTGGCCAGTTACAACATGTCGAACGCCAGATCCTGGCGATTCCCGAGTTCACTGAATGCGATAAGGTCACAGGGGATGACTGCTTCATTGCGCGCCTGCACGTGCGCTCCATGGAACAACTGGACACACTGCTCGACCGCCTCAACAACTATGCCGAAACCAACACCGCCATCGTCAAGAAAACCCCAGTCAAGCGCCGGCTGCCACCCATGGGATAAACGCTGACAGGCACGTTGGCGCTCTCCAACGCATCCCTGCCGCAACAGTCGACGGCAAATCATCGCTTTCAAGCCGGCCCATCAAATCGCAGACAAAAAAAACCCGCCGAAGCGGGTTTTGGGTTCAACAGCTACGATCAATCGTCGCGGCTCATGATACCGAAGATCTGCAACAAGCTGATGAACAGGTTGTAGATCGATACATACAGGCTGATGGTCGCCATGATGTAGTTGCGCTCGCCGCCCTGAATGATGGCGCTGGTCTGGAACAGAATGCAGACCGAAGAAAACAGCACGAAACCTGCGCTGATCGCCAGTTGCAGCCCGCTGATCTGAAAGAAGAAACTCGCCAGCGTTGCACCCAGCAGAACGAAGAAACCGGCAGTGATGAAGCCACCCAGGAAACTCATGTCCTTGCGGGTGATCAGCACGTAGGCCGACAGGCCACCGAATACCAGTGCTGTCATGGCAAAGGCAGAACTGACGACTTCAGCACCACCCTGCATGCCCAGGTAGCGGTTGAGGATCGGGCCGAGCAGAAAACCCATGAAACCGGTCAGGGCAAAGGCCGACACCAAGCCCCAGGCCGAATCACGGAGTTTGTTGGTGAGGAAGAACAGACCATAGAAGCCGATCAGCACGACGAAAATGTTGGGGTAGCCAACACGCATCTGCTGAGCGACGAACGCCATCACACCGCTGAAAGCCAGCGTAAGGGCGAGCAAGCCGTAAGTGTTGCGCAGGACGCGGCTAACCTCTAGCTGCTCAGCCTGCACGCTGTTATTAACTGCGTAATCCTGTTCGCGCATGGCGACACTCCTGTAGGTTTGAAACGTTCAGTCGCAAAGATCATAACAGACGCTCTGTAACAAGCCATGCAGAGAGTTTGACAGTGTGTTTCATTCAGGTATTATGGCGCCCGCAACGCAATAGGAGGTGTGGCCGAGTGGTTTAAGGCAACGGTCTTGAAAACCGTCGACTGTAACAGGTCCATGAGTTCGAATCCCATCGCCTCCGCCATATTTGTACCGCCAAAGCCCTGATTAGTCAGGGCTTTGTCGTTTCTGGGGTTTGGCTTTTTTGTCACCTCTGCGCGGATCGTTTCCGCATCTTTTCGGCTATTTCCGCAACTACACCTCAGAATTACCTGAGAAAACGACTTTCCAGCCCCCGGCGTCCTGCCGACCGAACACAATCCCCACCAATCCCCCACTGCTAAGCTGAAAGCACAGCACGAGGATTCGATCATGTGCGGACGACTTTCGCAGTACCGCGGTATCCACGACTTCGTGGCAGCGCTAAGCATGCCCAATGCCCTGGCCAACTCAGTCGGTAACCAACCGCTGGATCGGTATAACGTCGCACCGACTATGCAAGTCGCCCTGCTTCACCAGGAGGGTGACGTCCTCCACGCCGACCTGGTGCGCTGGGGATGGCGCCCGCACTGGTCGAAGGACCACACAACACCGATCAATGCGCGGGTTGAGAAGGTCGCGCACGGGCCGTACTTCCGCACAACCTGGCCACACCGCGCCATAACGCCGATCGACAACTGGTTCGAGTGGGTTTATGAGGGTGGACCGAAGAAGCAGCCCTACCTGATCCGCCGCAAGGATCGGGCGCCGATACTGTGCGCCGCGATTGGTCAGTACCCAAGATACGAGCATGAACCGGACGAGCACGACGGCTTCGTGATCATCACCGCCGACAGCGCCGGCGGCATGGCCGACATTCACGACCGCCGACCAGTGGTCTTGGCGCCGGATCTGGCCCGGGAATGGCTGGACCCGGCCACACCCAAGGAGCGCGCCGAGCAGATGGCGCTGCACCAAGGCGAGCCAACGGAAGCCTTTGAGTGGTTCAAAATCGACATAGCCATTGGCAATGTGAAGAATCACAGCCCGGACCTCATTAAGCCGACCAGGGAAATCATGGGCGGTGACTACAAGGGAAATCCCTAACGGACTGTTTCAGTCGACCACTACTAGGAACTCATCAAGCTGAAACTCGCGGTGCTGATGGTGCCCGAGCAAGGGATGGCAGGCAGCTATCGACCCAGGCTGTGTGAAAACGCAAACACCGTTTTGAAGTCCGCGTTGCTACGTAAAATCTGTCAGCGTTCGGTTAGTTAACAGACCTTGATTTTGTGTGAGAGCGCGATTTTCGTTGCGATCCCGGCGGCCTGACGCGCTAAAAAACGCTTTCACACAGCCTGGACCCCAAGCGGTCATCCCGTGCACGCGACTATCCCTGTGCTTACTTGAGCCCTTTCAAGCGCGCATTCGCCCTTTGCACCGCGGCCATTTTTTCAGGCCGCTTCATGCGCTTCCACGTTCTGATGTCTTCCTTGCTCCGCCCACAACTGACACACAGATCACCCCTCAGTTGGCACACCGAGATGCAGGGATTTCCGATTTCTTTAGCCATCGTCAGTAACCTTTCGCCAGACGTTTCTGCCAATCGCCACTATGAATGCGCTGGCATTCTTCCTCAGAGTCAAAGCGGACATTGCGATCTAAAAGGCTCAGATCGATGTAGGCTTCATTCAACGCGATGGCTGTCAGCTCAAAGATGCGAGCCTTCGCATCAACCTGGGCGAGCTTTCTGTCAGCCAGGGTTTCGAACACCCAGATCACCTTCAGGGTTTCAGCCAACGTGTTCAGGTCAACAGTGTGGGTGAGCCAGGTAAAGCCTTTGATTTCACCTTTTGCTGTTTCGCACGCTTCGGTCAGCATGGTTATCAAGCGGCGTTCGATCCGCGCCAGTTCACGTTTCCCTGGAGGCATCGCAGGTTCCTTTGGAGATAATGGAGGGGAGGCGCTGAATCAGGCCGGTCGAAATTCGACCGTCAGATGGCTGACTTCGTGAACCGGCTTGAGACGTTCACGAATGCTGTCGGCGTTCGCACTGGACTCACCAAGCACACTGACGATGGCAGCATGGGCTTGCGGTCCAACCCGCCAGACGTGCAAGTCTGTGATGGTGGCATCCCCCGGTTTCTCAACCAGTTCTCGGATTTCCTCGGCAACGTGCGCGTCTGTTTGATCCAACAATACACCTGCGGTAACCCCCATCAAGGTCCACGCCCAGCGCGCGATAACGATGGCGCCGACGATGCCCATGAGCGGGTCCAGCCATACCCAACCCAGATACCGACCGGCGAGCAGCGCTGCGATGGCCAGAACCGAAGTCAGCGCGTCTGCGATAACGTGGACATAGGCCGATTTCAGGTTGTTGTCGTTCCCGTGATGAGCATGGGTATGGCCATGATCATCATGATCGTGCCCATGACTGTGTCCGTGGCCCAGCAGCAGGGCACTGACGATGTTGACGATCAAACCTGCAATAGCGATGAGCGTAGCGGTGCCGAACTGAACTTCCGTTGGCTGCAAGAGGCGCATGACGGACTCAACGCCAATTCCCAAGGAAACCATACCGAGAATCAGCGCCGAAGCGAACCCGCCCAAGTCTCCAACCTTTCCGGTACCGAAACTGTAGCGCTGGCTGGAAGCGTGGCGTTTAGCGTATCCGTAAGCAGCCGCCGCGATGCCCAATGCGCCGGCATGAGTTGCCATGTGAAAACCATCGGCCAATAACGCCATCGAACCCGTGATATACCCGGCGGTAATTTCGCCGACCATCATCACAGCAGTTAGCGCCACTACCCAAAGCGTACGCTTGGCATTTTCGTCGTGCGCTGAGCCAAGGAACACGTGGTCGTGCGTGTAGTTTATGTTCGTGCTGTTCATGGGTGTGTGCCTGGATGTATTCACTTGGAGTAACGGCGAATAGCTTCAAGAAGCTCTTCGACGCCCTTGTTACGCTCCTCTTCACTGAGCCCAGGGTTAGCAACATGCTCCCGCGCGTGATCCTCGATGATTTCCTCCATTAAACCGTTGATGGCTCCGCGAGTGGCCGCAACAAGGTGCAGTGTTTTGGCGCAATCGAGGTCCGATTCCAGTGCCCGTTCAAGGGCTTGGATTTGTCCGGCGATGCGTTTAACGCGCTTAAGAAGATCGTCTTTGTTTGCTGCGATATGCCCCATTGGATACCCCCCCTACCTATATTGCTCGCATGATAGGTATACCCCCTATACCTATGCAAGGGTTGTGGACGAACGGAACATCTACGGCCCGCGGCGGGAAAAAGAGACTTCAAATACGAGGGGGAGCGAGGGGACCTGGAGCGCCCGCTTCTTGCCGTTTGTGTTGAAAAAGTCGGATTCGATTCCCACGGTAGAAAAGTACGTGTCAGAGATTGAAATCCGTGTGTTGCGCAGATGCTTGCAGGTTGCGGCGTTCATAGGTCGTCCTCGCTGAACTCACGCAGGTCAACCGTCTGACCCGCCAGTGCATGCGTACAGTCGCTCAGGAACTGGATATGGCCGTCAGTCACGAACGAGTGGCAAACACGATCACCATCAGACCAGTGATACCGCACCAGCACAAAAGGCGTGAAGGTCGGCATGCACATCAGGCAGTGCCCGGCATTCGCGCACGTGCTGCAGGGCCAGCAGTTCGTCATACCGCACGCTGTAGCGGTTACCGGCAGGAAGGTAAGCCACAATCAGTAACAAGTCGCAACTTGCTTAAGATGTCATCAAATGAGATGGTTCTCTGTTGATTGTTTTGGAGGCTTCCCGTGACCACATTTCAATTTATCACCGGAATGGTTTTCTGCCTCGCCGCGCTCGGCGTAAGGGCTTACCTGCTTGTTCAACATCATGGAAAAGAAAAGGCAGGCCGTTCGAAAAACCAGTGAACAGCGGCAAGCTCACTCTCTGATGCTTGTCGTAAACGGTTCTAATAGCCTGCCCGCCACGCTCCCCAAACATTAAGGGATGGAGGCGAAGAAAAAGCCCTGAAGGCGAGAAACTTCGGGGCTTTGTTTTTTTCGTCCTTCTTCAGCGGTAGCCCGCGCCTGCTCGTAGCCTGTAAGCTGTCGCCGCTCAATTCAGTCATCAGGAAAATCGCTCCGATAACACACTGGCGAGCTAGGACCTGCATGACGATCCAACTCATCTTCCAGCCATTGAGCGAGAACGACAGCATTGTTCGCTTGCGGATTCTTGGCTGAAAAAATCAGCGTAAGCGTCCCTCTTTCGGCGAACACGAGCAGTTCCAGCCAATTCTGTGGGCTAGCGGCCAGCTCTTGGCGATAGGCCGTTGCGAACTGCACAAAATCCATTTCCCCGCTTTTGAAAGCTTTGCGTAACGGCGTGGAAGGCGCTGCATCAGGACGCCATGCCGCCAATTGAAGAAAGTCCTTTCGACAATTTCGCGGCCACAGGCGGTCGACCAGAACACGATATCCATCGTCTTGGGCCGCAGCGATATAAGCACGCTTGCACTGAATCATGACGCTACGCTCCTTACTGCCACGCTGGCCATCTAGAACCAGAATAGGCTGTTGGAGTCGCTACCGACAGACCGCTTGACGGTAACCAACTCCTGCTCAAACCCCATCCGCCACCGACGCTCGGCCCGCAGCGCCCGGCCCCTGGAGAAAGCCGCGGAACACCACCTGTCGGAAGCCGCCTGCTTTGCCATGCTTTTTGTAGGGAAATACGTAGAATACGCGCCGCGCGTTTGGATCCATATCCTTCAAGAGATCTAAACACTGCAGACTTCACGGACGTTTCAACACAGGAGTTCACGGTGTCACCTCACCCCGCAAGGCTTTACCCGAGCACCCCAGAGCAAATCATCGTTTCAAGCTGCGAACAGTTCTCAATCGAGTGCTTTATCGATCAGTACGTCAGCACCAGAGGCGTGCCATCCGATGCAGAACTTCGCAACGCCGTCATCGAAGCACTTCGCGCGTTTTCATGCACCGCCCCAGTGATGCTGTTTGAGATGAATGCCTGGCTGGATAACTGCCTGGGCCTAAAGGCCTTACACCCCGATTATCTGGACATCATTGACGAGTTTGGTGATTTCCCCCGCCTTAATGAATGCTGCCCGCAGATCACAGGAACAGCGCTCTAAGCCCTGATGTAATGGCATGGGCATTTGCCCAGTCTGTTTCCTCAGGGCCAAGCGCTATCGAAGCCGTAAAACCCGACTTCAAGGCCGGGTTTTCAGCATGGCCAATGCCGCCAATCATGATGCAATAGTCCAATCAGACGTGGCACCTGGACGTTCAACCTTCCTATCGTTTACCTCGCGCCAATCAACGAGGAAAACAACAAAAATGAAACTCGATTCAGTCGTTACTCATTGACGTCAGTGATCTTGACGTTGGCTTTGCTGCCCGGCCTGCAGAGTGGGAAGGTGTATGCCAGCGAACACGTCGGCAAGGTCAATCAGTCTGTATTTGCCTTCGAGAACAATAACTATCCCAGCGCAAAAACCAGCCAGCGTCTATACGACGAGTTGGACTATCAGCGCGCCGTACAAGCCTATATCTGGGCCCAGCCACGGGTTGGCCTGGGCGCCATGAGCGAAGGGGCGCGGCGCATCGGTATCGCGCCCATGGAGTTGTTCATATTCGACCAGGGCTTGCAGATCAACCAAGCGCTGCAAACGGGCAACGATGACGTCATCTATTCGTTCAGCTATTTCAACCTGCACAAAACCGGCCCGCTGGTGGTGGAGATTCCTGCGGGTAATCAGTACGCCATAGTGCTGGATGCCTGGCAGCGGCCGATTGAAGACCTCGGGCGTATCGGTCCGGACCAGGGCAAGGGCGGCAACTACCTGATCATTCCTCCGGGTTGCCACGGTGAACTGCCCAAAGACGGCTATTTCTCACGTACCAAGGCACTCAATGGCGCAACAGCACAGGGTTGACGCTAGGCGATATAAAGGAGGTCAAACAGCCCGGTCAATCTTGATGCTGTTGGGGTGAAAGCATCGAAGGGACTCGAGATGAGCTATACCGGATAATCTCCCATCGCAGTTCTTCAACGCAGGAGGTTGGCAATGAAGTACAGAAACTCACTTGCAGCGCTAATGATCACCGCAAGCCTTTACGGCTGCACCACTCAACCTGGCCATGTAGTGAGCGTTCCCTTGGTTGCCAGCCGACAGAACACCGGTCAGATCGGCAACGTCACGCTGGCCGACTGGGGTGATAAAACCGGGTTCAGTTTTTTTATCAGCGGTGTTCCAAACGGAGCATCGCTGCCCCTGCGCCTCTATACCTTTATCCATAAAGGCAGCTGCCAGCAACCCGGGCCGATTGCCTACGCCATGAATGATCACGTCACCACCGAACGCCAACCCGTACGCGGTTGGGCGTTCTCAAGAAGTGCACCTGTCGCCATGTCGGCCCTGCTGTCCGGTGAGTACGCCGTCGTGGTGCGAAGTGCCCCGGACAGTGGCGATATCGAGGTTTTTTGCGGCGATATCAAGCAAGGCGACTCGGCGAAATAGCCTTGTGCGGCGAGTGTCAGTACGTCGATTTAACCGAAGTGGCCGACCTGGTGCGCGTCAGGACGGCGATGGGGTCAACCGAGGTTGAGTGCCCGCAGGTCCAGGCGACCATCCTTGAGCGGTGGGCACCAGTAGTAACCACCGGTGATCGGTCGGCTCATGCGGTACAAGCCGTCAACGATGCCATCTTCAAGACCGCTCATGCGCCGCAGTTGGGCTTCGAAGGCACTGAAGGAATGACCGAAGGCCAGGAACATCAGGCCGGCACGCTCGCCTTCGATCCAGGGCATGGAACGACGGACGATGAACGCCTCGGGGGTGAAGCTTTCCTGGGCAGTGCGTTTGACGTGGGCAGACACCGGAGCATCGTCAAGCTCTTCGTTGTCGCTCTTGCGGCGGCCGATGATGTTGTCTTGTTCATCGGATGCCAGCGCATTGAAGCCCGTCAGGTCATGCTGCCATTGCTGGATCGCGGCAAAGCTACCGCCCACCTGACCTGCTTCGCCTTCAGCCACCAGGGCCGCGGCCACCGCAGCCTCGTCGTGGGGGTTTTCGGTGCCGTCTTCGTAGCCCGTGAGGTCATGGCCGGTCATATGCCGGAACGCTTCGCTCATCTGCACCAGGCTAAAGGCCGGTGCCAGTGCTGCTTCGATGGCACGACTGCGGTTGAGCAACTCGCCACGGTCATCACCGTGCAGCCACAGCCAAAGCGCGTGCTGAGTCGAGGGGTTATCGACACCCACGCCGATCATCGCCGGGAACGGCCGCAGCCCCGCCACTTTTCCACCCAGGGCATTGACCAGCGACTTACCCAGCCCGACCACCGCTGACTTGCCATCCACTAAGGTCATCAGTTGATCGATTGCCGCCGGCAAAGCCTCAACGCAGTGGAGCGCAAAAAACAGATGACGCGCCTGAGGCGGAACGGGGGTGGCAAGGATGCCAGGCTGGTAGTAACTCATGAGAACTCCTTCAAGAAAGGGGGGAAGTTTAACCGGCACAGGAAGGCTTGTGTGCAATGGCCAGCAACCGGGCCGTCTGGATACGAAGCGCTCCCATCAGCATTGTTCCGACTTTCATTCGCCGACTGGTGTCCGATTCTTTTGCTAACATCTTGTTACAAGTTAGCCAAAAGGCAGTGCACCGTCACGACGCCTGTCGTGTTCAAGATCCCGACACCTCCCGGGAGGACCTCATGCTCGCGCAGCAACTGTTCCAAAGATTCCAGGTGAAGTTACACAAGGTCGGCTTCACCAGCACCCTGCACCTGATGCTGTTGAGGCTGGTCAACCTCTTCACTCGGTTCAAGATCCTGCGCGGTCTGACGTTGCAGCACGTCGACCCCAAGTTTCTCGACTACCCGGCCCACCTCACGCCGATGTTTCTCAGTGAACAGCAACTGCGCCACTACGCCCTGGCCCCGGTCAACGAACTGCCCGATCATTTCATCGATGAGGCCATGGCCAAGGGTGACCAGTGCTTTGGCCTCTTCGATGGCGAGATTCTGGCCTCCTATGGCTGGTACTCGCGCCAGCCGACGCCTATCGATCCGCCGGAGTTGTTCCTGCACTTCAGCACGTCCTTCGTCTACATGTACAAAGGCTTCACCCATCTCGACTATCGCGGCCAGCGCCTGCACGCCATCGGCATGAACCTGGCGCTCAAGCACTACCTGGAACAGGGTTTCGAAGGGCTGGTCTCGTACGTCGAATCAGACAACTTCGACTCGCTGAAGTCTTGCTACCGACTGGGCTACCGGGACATTGGCTCGATTTACCTGATCCACCTGTTCGGCCGCTACCTGAGTTTCGCCAGCAGCGGCTGTGCGCCGTACAAGCTGGATTTGAAATGGGCCGAAGGAGCGCCTGCCTGACTAACAGTGAGCCTCGCCCCGGTACGCACTCGGGCTCTGTCCGGTCCAACGCTTGAACGCGCGCCTGAAGCTGCGCACATCGCTATAGCCGACTTCCTCGGTGATGCGTTCGATGGACATCTGTGGGTTGGCCAGCAGGCTCATGGTGCGTGCCTGGCGCACCTGTTCCAGCAAGGTCTCGAAGGTCAGGGCATGCTCGGTCAGGCGCCGACGCAGGGTGCGGCCACTCATGTTCAGGTCGCCGGCAATTTTCTCGATATGGCTGCCGCGCGTCAGGTCGCGGGAGATCGCCCGCTCCACGGCCTGGATCAGGTCGATTTTCTGATGCACCTGGGCACCTTCGGCCTCCAATAAATTCACCGCCTGGCGCAGGGCCAGGGAATGATGATTGGGTAAGCGCACGTCAAGCCAGCGCGCCTCCAGCACCAACCGATTGTGCAGGCAGCCAAAGCGCACATCAGGCCCCAGCAGGCGGTGGTACTCGGCCACGTAGTCGGGGGCCGCGTGCACGAACTCGACGCGCACGCAATTGAAGTCAGCCCCCACCAGCGCCCGGCCATACACCAGCAGGCTGGCGAAGAACTCTTCCACGGCGAACATCTGCACCTCGGCAAACGGCAGGCGACAATCGGCCTCCACCAGCACCTGTGCAGCCTCTTCCCGCACGCTGGACACCACGATCCCGCCCGAGGTGTGCTGATGGCGCATGCCCACCTCGAACGCATCACGCAGGGTCCTGCACAGCGAGAGCACGTGTCCCAGCAAGCCCAGTGTCCCCAGCACGTTCTGATTGCCCACCCACAAGCCCAGCCCCTGGTTGGGAATGACCTTGAGTGCGCGCTGGATCATCGCCACGGCCTGGCGATAGGAAATCCGTTGTGCGGGGTCTTGCAGGTCATCCAGGCAAAAACCCAGGCCGCGGCACAAGCCATGGGGATCGATGCCCCTTGCGCCAGCCACCTCGGCCAAGGTTTGCAGCATGAAGGGAGAGACCAGCGCCAAGTCGTAGGTAGGGTCGATGACATTGATAGGCATGGCAGCGAATTCCGGATCAGGTTCAGTTCTTATTTTTGTAACCAGTTATGTCTCAGAACGTTAACACGCCTGACCGCGTGACAGCCAATTCCATGCACGCCTCCAGTTACGTGTTCCGCCAGCGGACACAGGCTGGCCGCAGAAGTCCGCTCTGTGTCCGGCAATACCCTGCCCTGTCGGAGGCTGACAGCTTATTTCTAAGTCCCGGTCCCCGTGACGGCCGATAGAAATATTCGCTAACAATAATAAGAGCCAAAAAATGAATCCGACTCGTGCGTTCTCTCCCCTGCGACTGGCAACAAGCGTGGCCCTGCTGTCCTGTGTCGGCCTGTCGGCACACGCCACCGAATCGGGCGTGGATAACATCGGCCCAGGCACCGACGGCTTTTTCATCTTGCCCCTGGACAGCGACAACCTTCCCGACAACATGGTCGCGTTCAACCTTTACTACAACTATTACAAAGCCACCAAACTGGACATCAGTTCCCTGGGCGGCAAGGTGCCGGGCGTCGAGATCAAGTCCGAGGCGGTGATTCCACGCCTGGACTACCTGAGCCCGTTGCGCGTGGCCGGTGGACGCCTGGGCTTCTACATCGCCCAACCGTGGATTAAACAGGAGGTGGCGGTCTTCGGCCTGTCGGATGATCGCGAGAGCATGGGCGACACCACCCTGGCGCCGATTGTCCTGTGGGACATGGGAAAGAACCTGACACTGGCCGCCGCCCTGGAAGTCACCATTCCCACCGGCGAATACGACGCCTCGCGCCTGGCCAACACCAGCAACAACTTCTACACCTACAAACCACTGGTGTCCTTCACTTGGCTACCCACGGAAAATACCGAGCTGTCGATGAAGACCACCTACAGCTTCAACCAGGAAAACCACGACACCGATTACCGTTCCGGGCAGATCTTTCACTTCGATTATTCCGCCAGCTATCAGGTAGCCGATAACCTGCACATCGGCTTGAACGGCTATTACCTCAAGCAGACCACCGACGACAAACAGTACGGCAGGACCGTGCAGTTCAACGGCGAGGATGTGAACGACGGGGTCAAGGGCCAGGTGTTCGCCATCGGCCCGGCGGTGCACTTGACCTTCTTGAAGTACGCCACGGCCGAATTGCGTTGGGCCAAGGAATTTGACGTGGAAAACCGCCCCGAGGGCCAGATGCTCTGGGCCAAAGTGACGATTCCCTATGCCTTCTGAGTCAGGCCCGGCGCGCCACCGCCAATGGCGCCCGTGGCTCGCCCAAGGCCTGTAGCAGACAGTGCATGGCCTCTTCCCGGCTGCGTTCGAAGCGGTAGCGCGACTCTATGTACAGCGCCAGTTGCAACGGCACCGGCTCATCCAGCGGCAATGGCGCCTGCTGCATCCCCAGGGCACTGGCGACCCGGCTTGGCAGGCTCAGGCCAAACGGCTGGCGGTCGGCAATCATCTTCGCGGCCAGGGTGCTTTGGGTGCTCACGGCGATGGTCCGACGCAGGCTTTTCAACCCCAGGTGCAGGTCCACCGGGCTCAATCCGTCCCGACGGCTGGAAACCTGGATCTGCGGTTGCGCCAAGTAGGCTTGCAGGGTGCGCGGCGGCTCCTTCAGCGCCTCGCCCCAGGCGAACACATAGTGATCGGCCGGCAAGACCTGCTTGTGTAAACCCGCCAATCCGGCCAGTGGCTGGTCAAGGTCGATCAGAATGTCCAGCTTGCCCGCCGCCAGCTCTTGCAGGGCATCGCGCCGGCGCGGCTGGAAGTAGCGTACTTGCCAGTCGGCATGGGGCATCTGGAGCAAGGCATCGAGCAGCACCGGTTGCAGGCAGTCCAGGCAACTGATCCGCAGCAACGGGCTGCTTTGGCGAGCGGCGGGGATCATCTTCAAACCATCGCGCAGGCATTCCAGCGCGTTGCGTACATAGTCCGCCAGCCGATGCGCGACCAGGGTCGGCGTCACGCCCAGGCGACTCTTGATGAACAGCGGGTCACCACACAAGTCACGCAGGCGGCGCAACGCATTGCTCATCGCCGGTTGCGACAGGCACATGACCTGAGCGGCACGGGTGACGCTGCGTTGCTGGTAAATAGCATCGAAGGCGAGCAGCAGATTGAGGTCGAGCTGGCGTAAATCAAGCATGGTCTTGCTCCGGCAAATCGCTTAACGTCGGGCAGCCTAACCAGTGAACCGAAACATGTTCTGAGCCCTACATGACAAAAAGCGATCAACCGACACCCAACGCCTTTTATGCCCCAAGCCTGCAAGCGGCCATGGAGGAGCTGTTGGCCCGCGGTATTGCCCGCGAGCACATCGAGGCCGTGTTTCGCCGTACCCTGTTTGAACTGCGCACCCCGTTCATGCGGATTCCCCTGTTCATGTCGCGACGCTTCTGGGCCTTTGTCCAGGACTGCACCGATGACCCGCTCGTAGGCCTGGCGGCTGGCCGGCGCTTCGTGTCCACCTCCACCAATGGCCTGACTTACCTGTTTGATGTGGCGGCGTCCCTGGAAAGCGCCTGCGCCTATTTCGTGCGGTTCTTCCCGTTCTTCAATGGCCACTTCCAGGCACGTATCGTCCATGGCGAAGGCACGGTGGAGCTGCACTTGCTGGACATCGGCAGCCTGCGGGCGACGGCGCCAATGACCGACTACATCCTGGTCAGCATCTGCAGCATGCTGCGCCGCAAGCTGCTCGCCAGCGGCCTGGGCGAGGACCCGATCCTCGGTGTCGGCCTGATCCAACCGGCCCCTGCCTGTGCGCTGGCCCATGAGCACGCCTTCCGCGCGCCCGTGCAATGGCGCCAGGCGAACAACATCATCCGCCTGGAACCCCGGCTGTTCGTCCAGCCACTGACACCCGGTAACCACCAGTTGGAAGACACCCTGGTGGAACTGCTGGAGCAAACTCGCCGCAACAGTGAGGCGACCTTGCTGGAATTGGTCGCTGACCACCTGATCAGCGACCTGCCCGGCGCCCATTGGCAGAGCTTCTGCACCACCCAGCACCTGCTCGAACGCACCGCCGCCCGGCGTTTGAAAGCCCTGGGTTGGAGCTTCTCCGAGTTACTGGACGAGTACCGGCGCTACCGTGCCGAAGACTTGCTGCGCCAAACGGATGTTGAGCTGGTGCAGATCTCCGACCAGCTCGGCTACAGCGACGTGCAAAGCTTCAACCGCGCCTGCCTGCGTTGGTTCGATTGCGCGCCAGGGCTGTACCGCTCGCGTCACAGCGCCTGAATGGCCGCCCCCTTTAGCGCGTAATGCCTGCGTTAAAGTACTTGAGCGAGAGATTGTCCCGCGTGCCGTCGGCGCGCGACGCCCATTGGACGCTGGGAGAGCATGAGGTAGGGTAACCGCCCTTGAACCAGAAGGATTGCATGATGCATCGTATTGTCCGCGCCGCAACTATTTGCGTGTTGACCCTGCTAGCGGGCATTGAAGCCCAAGGTGCGAGCCTGTCTTTATTCAGTGACACCCCCGAAAAACTACCCGCCGAATTCGCCGACTACAAGGACCTCGCCGACATTACCGACGTCGATAACTACACCGTCGAAAAATTTAACCTGGCGCCCTCCTCCACCGTCGAACACAGCATCAACAAAGCCAATAACAGGGTCATTATCAAGGCCACTGCCACCATCAACGACCACACCAAGCGGTACACATTCTACAAACTGGACACGTCTGGAAAGATCGTCGACACCTATCAGTTCACCCGCAACCTGTTGATTGCACAAAGCACCGGCGATGAGCAGTTGGTAGACGGGGTGTTCCTGGTCAACAAGGAACACACCTACTACACCACCTGGCCGCTCGATGGGGACAAAACCAGGAAGCCACTTATTGCGCTCAATCAGGACCTGGCCTGGAGCCCGGAGAAACTGGATGAGTTCTACGCTGACCTGGTTAAAAAAAGCACGCGACTCGACCAATTTACCGTGTATGAGGCGATCAGCCCCACCGAGAACAAACGGCGCGTACGCAAGGTGTTTTACTTAAACTCGACGGGCAAATGGTATGTGTTGTATGGCAACACCTTAAAAAGTGACTACACCGGAAAACAACTGCCGATCTTCAACACCCTATTTACCGACTTCACGGAGACCGAGCGCTACTTCGGCCGGTACGTCCCCCCCGCCAACATCCGCATTGCGTACTTTGAAAAAATCACCTACAAAAAATTCGAGTCCTCAGGCGGCTCAAACAACAACGCCGCGCACATGAATTATCTGTGGCAGGGCATGGGGTACTACCAGGTCGACTTGGGCAACAGCACGTTGAAGTTCAAGAACAAAGGCACGTTATCGCGCACTGACTTCAAGGGTGAAGACTTCCCGCCCAAGGAAAGCCTGCTGGTTGATTTTGCTTATTACAGCAACCCTCACCTGAACTACGCCCTGTTTTCAGCCAACGACACGCTGTACCTCATCAAGCGCAAATGAACAAACCAGCCCGTCACGCCCCGTGAGCAACGTCGCCGGCCTGTAACTGCGCCGGCATTTAAACGTAGAATCGCGGCTCCAACGCCCTACGAGATCGAAGAATGGAAGCTCACCTGGTTTTGACCTACACCCT
This sequence comes from Pseudomonas sp. ok272, assembly GCF_900109995.1. Taxonomy (GTDB): domain Bacteria; phylum Pseudomonadota; class Gammaproteobacteria; order Pseudomonadales; family Pseudomonadaceae; genus Aquipseudomonas. The sequence continues at coordinate 493,863 of NZ_FOCB01000002.1, forward strand.
GGTCGCCGCGGTTTCAGTCGCCAGCCCCGGCCCTGCCACGTTGATGGCCCTCAACAACAGCCTCACGTACGGCGCCAAATCCACGTTGTGGTCGTCACTGGGCAATATCAGCGGCCTGTTCTGCATGTCCGCGGCCGCCATGCTCGGCCTGGGGGCATTGATTGCCAGTTCCGAATGGATCTTCAATGCGGTGAAGTTCGTCGGCGCCGGCTACCTGTTCTATCTTGGCGCCAAACAATTGCTGAAAAAGAGCCAAGTGCTTGCAGTCCCCGCCAACGCGACCGCCAATGACAATGCGCCCTCACGCCTCAAGCTGTTCAAATCGGCATTTTTGACCGCCGCCACCAACCCCAAGGCGACGATCTTTTTCACCGCGCTGTTCCCGCAATTCATCGACCAAGGCTCGGCGCTGCTCCCGCAGTTCCTCATCCTGACCCTAATTTTCATGGCACTGTCGCTGGGCTCCCTCAGCCTTTACGCCCTGCTCGCCTCCCGGGCCAAAGGGGCATTGAGCCGACCGGCGTTCTCCAAGTGGCTCAATCGCATCGTCGGCTCCACCTTCATTTTTTTCGGCACAGCCATCCTGACGATGCGTCGGCAAACCGCTTAGCCCCCCGGGCATGGACAGTGACGTGAAAATAAGATCAGTGCTGCTACGGGTTTTTCTCTATGGCACGTTGCTGGTGCTGCTCGCAGGCGGTGCGGCCGCCTACTTCCTGGTGTCCGGGTTGCTGCCGGAGCCCGCCCCTGAACCGCAACTCAGTGAAGTCGACAGTCTGCTGGCCGAGACCCCGCCCGAGCTGGTCTTTGAAGGCGTGTTGGCGGGGAACGCCGTGCACTTCGTTGTCTACGGATGTGCCATCCATCAAATCAAGGACGGGGCGCCGGATCGTCAGATCGTCAAAGTGCTTGAGGCCGAGTCCTACCCGTTAGGCTCCATCTGTGAACGGCAGTGGCTGAAGGCGGAAAAAGGCGCGCTCACCGTCTGGCTCGGCCGCAGGGCGATCGGTGCCGGAGGATGCTGCACCGGCGGTGGAACCTATCGGACCACTGACGGGCTCACCTGGAAAAGGATCAGCCGCGACACCACGCCGTGGTGAGGCCTGGACACGCCTGGCGATAAACCCCCGCGCCGCTACGGATTGCCGCCTGCCACCACCGACGGGGCCTGGCCCGGCGTGACAATGGTGTTCAGGTCGATGTGCTTCCACGCGGGCTTGGCCCCCAGTCGCGCATTGAACCGGTAGTTGAAGGTGAAGTCATCGACCGTCGGCTCGGTCAGGGGCTTGCCGTACACCGGCTCAATCGCCGCCAGGTCGTAGCCCATCAACTGCAACAGCGTGGGGAAGATGTTGTAGTGGCTGGAGCGATCCTTGTTGCCGGCCAGCGCGGCCTGCCAGTCGATGGTGTGCACGCCGCTGCCCTGGATCACCACCAGCGGCACCAGGCCTTCTTCTTCCACCGGGTCACTGCCGCAATGGGTATCCAACCCCGGGTTGCCGCGCTCATGCAGATCCTGGCCATGGTCGGAGGTGTAGATCAGCGTGGTGTTGCGCAAATCAGCCTGGGCAAACACCCGGTTGAAGAACTCCCCGACGTTCCACAGCAAGGTGTTCTTGTAGGCATTGCGGTAGCGCAGCCAATCGTCGGGCTGGCCATTAAACCCGTCGCGCAGGCCCGTGTCAGAGACCTCCAGGAACTGTCCGCGGGGCAAGGCCGGCCGGTACGCCATGAAGTCGTCCGGGTACTTGTCATGCACCGGAAAATGGGCGCCCACCTTGTTGATCACCACCAGCGTCGGCACGCCATCGTTGAGCACCTCGATCAGCTTTTGTGCCGCTGCCATGTCGCGGTCGCGCACGGCGGTTGAGTCGAACTGGACGAACTGGTCGATATCCTTGCGTTCAAGGTTCGTCATCAGGTTTTGCAGGTTGCCGCCGGTACGCTGGGCGTCGATGTAGACCGTACGCAACCCGGCCTTTTTCGCGTACTGCCAGATCGAGGGCTGGGTGCTGTTGATGCGCATGTAGTCGCTGCGGGTACCGCCATAACGCAGGGTCACGTTGGTGTCGGCGCTGCAATTGGCGATGGCGGCGGCATAGCCGAAGTTGAAGATTGCCAGCCCTGGACGCGCCTCCTTCAGGTTGCTGTGCGCACCGAACGCGGTGTTGATGTCCAGGTAGTTGCCGGACACGCTCTCATCGATGACCAGCACGATGTCATGGCCGCCGGGTTGATCGACGCGCGCCAGCCTGACCGGTTCGCGCGGGCCCACCGTGTTGTGCAGCGACTCATAGGTGAACAAGTTCAGGTAGGCCAACGGTGTGTACATGATTGGCAGTCCGCGAGCACCCTCGCCGGCCCGTATGAACAGCACCGCACTGAGCAGCAGCGCGCCAAACAACGGCGCCGTCACCGGCACCCATCCAGGCACCGACAGGCGTCGACGCGGCTTCAGGCCCAGCCCCAGCAGCAACAACAGCCCACGGGCCAGGGACGCGAGAATCACGGGCTGATACTGGTCCAGCGACTCCTGGATGAAGCCGGCGGAGTACACCAGCGAGACAAAGCTGCCGTAGGTCAGGTAGCCGGCCGTGACACGGGTGTAGACATCGAAGAACACCGCCGAGCAGAACATCACCACGGCGAACAGGTGGCGCACCAGCGTCGGGCGGATATACGCGCACAGCCACAAGGTCAGCGCCAACAGCGTGAACATGCCGGCGTAGAGCACCAGCGCCAGACTCAGTCCCATGGCATCGAAGCGCTCGAGATAGGCGCTGTAGCTCAGGAGCAAGTACAGGAACAGCAGCAGTTCCTTGAGGTATCGAGTCATGGCGCGTCAAGGCTCTTGATGTCATTTGCATTAGGGTTCATAGGAGACTGAATCACATGCTGTTTTTGACATTAGCAGCCCCTATGGAAAGCGCAATAATTCGCATTTTCCGGACGAAAACCGTCAAAAACCCGTTAACTCATTTCTGACACCAAAAATCCTCTGGAGCCCTTGTAACACAAGCTATACGACCGTCTATCGCATTCTTCAAAACGCCCCGACGCCCCTAAAAACCGAGTAAAGCCATTATCCAAGGGCACTTGATGGCAATTTGCTCGAAAGGGATCCATTTGCCACCACGGATTTCGCGTCATTTTGATGACACGATTTGCCAGCGCTAGGCTATACCCCTCTTATCAGTCTCATCCAAGTTACATCCACCGCTCTACGAGGCACGCCAGTATGGACGTGAACGTATTTGGTACGGGTTGCATTTGCCTGTGGCACGTCAAGCCAGCGAGTGCTAACGCGTGAAAATTCTGGTCACAGGTGCCGCAGGGTTCATCGGAGCCCACTGCGCACTGAGGCTAATGCAAGATGGGCATCATGTCGTCGGGCTGGACAACTTCAACGACTACTACGACCCCGCCCTCAAGTACGCCCGTGTGCGCTGGGTACAGGAACAGACAGGCGAGTTCCCGCTGGTACACGCCGACCTGGCGGATACCGAAGCCATGGCCGCGCTGTTCACCCGCGAACAACCCGAGGTGGTGATTCACCTCGCCGCGCAAGCCGGGGTGCGCTATTCCCTGGATAATCCCAGGGCCTACCTGGACAGCAACCTCAGCGGTTTTCTGAACATCCTCGAATGCTGCCGCCACCACCCGGTCAAGCATTTGCTCTACGCTTCGTCCAGCTCAGTCTACGGCGCCAACCAGCACACGCCCTACTCGATCCACGATGGCGTCAATCACCCGCTGTCGCTGTACGCCGCCACCAAGAAAGCCAATGAGCTGATGGCCCACAGCTACAGCTACCTGTTCGGCATCCCGTGCACCGGCCTGCGGTTCTTTACCGTGTACGGCCCCTGGGGCCGGCCGGACATGTCGCCGATCCGCTTCGCCCAGGCCATCGTCGAGGGCAGACCGCTGAAGCTGTTCAACTACGGCCAGCATCAACGCGATTTCACCTACATCGACGACATCGTCGAAAGTATTGCCCGCCTGCTCGACCGGCCACCGCTTCTCGCGGCGGACTGGGACCGCGAACACCCGGACCCCTCCACCAGCATGGCGCCCTGGAAGCTCTACAACATCGGTGGCGAGCATCCGGTGGAGCTCAAGGACTACCTGGCATTGATGGAAAAGCACTTGGGCTGTAAGGCCCAGGTCGAACTGCTGCCGCTGCAACCTGGTGATGTGCTGAACACCTTTGCCGATGTCCACGAGCTGGAAGACGACACCGGTTTTCACCCGCGCATCGAACTCGATGAAGGGCTCAGGCGTTTCGTGGCCTGGTTCCGTGATTACTACGTATTGCCCGTCATCCCAACGTCGCTCACCGGGCAATCACTGCGCCTGGACGAGCTCTTGCCGGTACGGAGGCGTTTATGACGGGTCACGAGAAGGGTCTACCGTCCAAACAGATGCGGCGCGACAAGCGTCTGGACCCCGAACATCGCATGCGCCTGGACACCGCCATTCACATTCAGGGGCGTGGCTGGATCACTGGCCGGGCCGGCGGGCGCCCGTGGACCCTGTCTCGCACCAACCGGGTGGTCGCCACCCTCGGCGCGCTGACGCTGCTGGGGATGCTGTCGCCGTTGCTGCTGGGGCTGGCCGTGATCATCAAGCTCAGCAGCCCGGGGCCGGTGATGTTCGTGCAGAAACGCACCGGTTATCGCGGGCGCACGTTCGGCATGTACAAGTTCCGCACCATGGTGGTCAACGCCGAAGAGCTCAAGGAGTCGCTGCGTCACCTGAACAAACACGGGATCGACGCCATCGACTTCAAAATCGACCAGGACCCGCGCGTCACTCGGATTGGCGGTTTCCTGCGGCGCAGCAGCCTCGACGAACTGCCCAACCTGATCAACGTGGTGACCGGCGACATGCGCCTGGTAGGCCCGCGGCCGACCTCCTTCAACGCCTATCGCTACAAGGATGCCCACCTCGCCCGCCTGAGCATCTACCCCGGCATGACCGGCCTGTGGCAGATCTCCGGGCGCAGCAACATCGACTTCGATCAACGGGTCGAGCTCGACCTGAGTTACATCGCCAATCAGAGCCTTCTGCTGGATCTGAAGATCCTGCTCAAGACACCCTTCAAGGTTTTCAGCGGCAACGGAGCATGTTGAGATGGACGGTTCCAGCACTAAAAGCTTGACCATCGCAAACCCCAGCGAGTCGAACCTGACCGCGACCGTGCTCGACCAGGACCTGCGTGTCCTGTTCCTGACGGCCGCCAACAGCGGTGACGGCATCAGCACCAGCGCCCTGGCGCTGGCCCGGCAACTGTCGCAGATGAGCAGCGGCCTGGTCCTGCTGGTCGACGCCAGCCAGTCCGCCCACAGCCTCAGCCAGCAACTGGGCCTGCACAAGGAACGGGGCTTTCGCGACCTGCTGTTCCAACGCGAATCCACCCCGGCGCTGAACGACTGCATCGTGCAGTTGCCCAGCTTGCCCTTCCACCTGCTGCCCAGCGGCCGTCACGAACGCGGCGACCACCTGACGCCCGAACAGTTGAAACCGCTGCTCAAGGAGTTGGGCGAGGCCTACCGCTTCGTGGTGATTGACGGCGATCCGGTGTACTCGGCCGGCGACACCCTGGTCATCGCCACCTTGGTGGACGGCGTGGTGCTGGTGGTGCGCGCCGAGGACACCCGCTGGGAAGTGGCCCAGGCCGCCAGCCAGCGCTTGACCCAGGCGGGGGCGAAGTTGGTCGGCAGCATCTTCAACGGCCGTAAGTACTACATGCCCAAATGGCTCTACAACAACCTGTAATAACAGCGGCCAGAGGATATCGACATGAACGTGAAATGGCTTGCCCTGCTGTTGCTGCCTCTTGCAGGTTGCTCCAGCACCACCGATGAAACCCGCATGATGCCGGTGCAGATCCTCACGGCCGCACCGGCCAACGCCCAGGCCACGGACATGCCCAGAGTCGAGCAGACGTTGCGCCCAGGCGACAAACTGGACGTGATCTTCCACGTCAGCACCAGCGGTTCGGCGGCCTATCGCGTGCAGTCCGGCGATACCATCAGCCTGGCCTTCAGTGCCGCCAGCCAACTCAACGGCACCCAGGTGGTGCTGCCCGACGGCACCATCCAACTGCCCGGCGCCAATACCTCGGTGAAAATCGAAGGCTTGACCAGCGACCAGGCCCGCGAGGAGGTCCAGCGCGCCTATCAGCGCAAGGCCCTGTTCCAGCCCAATCGCAACCAACTGACCGTGCAAGTGATCAGCCCGCTGTCCAACGAGCAGGACCTCAAGAACACGCTAAACCACCCCGCCACCGGCATGAGCCGGGAAATCACTGTGGGCAATGACGGCTACGCCAGCTTCCCGGAAGTCGGCGCCGTGCCGCTGCAAGGCATGACGATCAGCCAGCTGCAAACCTTCCTCAACAAACGCTACGAGCAACTGCCCGGGCGGATGAGCGTCGACGTGATGCTCAAGTCCACCCAAGGCAACGAAGTCTATGTGCTGGGGGAAGTCGGCCAGCCGGGCGCCTACCCGGTCCGCCGGCCCATCTCGGTGCTTGAAGCCCTGAGCCTGGCCCGCGGCGCCAATATCAAGGCGCGCCTGGATTCAGTGGTGATCATGCGGCGCACCGGCAATCAGGTCGAAGCCCGTCACTACGACGTCGAGAAGGCCCTGGCCGGCGACGCCTCGCAGATCGCCTACCTGCAACCGGACGACATGCTGTTCGTACCCAAGACCAAGCTGGCCAGTGCCGGCGAACTGGCGCGGCAACTGGCGGATGTCGTGTTGTTTCAAGGAGTGGGCTTTAGCTTCGGCTATCGCGTCGACAACAAAAGCGACAACAACTCCAACTAACTCGCAGGGGAATGAACATGAATCCCAAAGAAAACTACCTGCATGAGTTCTTCAGGATCTTCTTCGCCAACAAGCAATTGGTGAAGCGGGTATTCCTGGTGTTTGCCGTGATCACCCTGGCGCTGCCGCTGGTGCTCAAGCAAAGCTTCGACATCACGGCACAAGTGATCGTGCAGTCGAAGAAACTGTCCCAGGGCGACGCCACGACTTCCCTGAACCAGGAGAACGCCACGTTCATTCCACCGTCGCTGTCGGACATGGAAACCGAGGCCAACATCCTGCGTTCGCCCGCCCTGGTCCGCCAGACCATCAGCGACCTGCGCGAGCAGGGCCAATACGACCCCGCCCCCGGCTTATTCTCCCGACTGGTGGGCACGCCGCTGCGCAACTGGGTGATCAACCCGTTGCGCGCGTACGTGATCAACCCGGTGCGTAACGTGCTGGGACTTGAAGTCGATCCGGTGCGCGACACGGTCCTGGACGGGCTCACGCAACAGGCCCTGGACAACCTCAAGATCGAGACCCTGCCAGGCTCCAACGTGATCTCGATCGTCTACGCCTTTGGCGATCCGACCCAGGGCACGCGCTTCGTCGCGCAACTGCTGCAGAACTACCTGAAGAACCGCCAGGAGCTGCAATCGATCGACCTGCCGCAGACGTTCTACGAACAGAAAAAGCAGCAGTACCAGGCCCGCCTCGACAACCTGGAAGGCACGCGCCTGACGTTGCTCGAAAGCATCGGCGCCTCCGATCCCAAGGAAGAAATCACCTTCCGCCTCAATGCCATCAACACCGAGGAACAGGCGCTGAACCAGTACCGTGACCGCCTGCTGCAAGGCCAGCATTGGCTCGACTACCTCAAGGCCAGCTACGCCAGCGTCAGCGCCTCGAACAAACTCAGCGAGTACACCTTCCCCTATACCTTCAGCACCACCATCGACAATGTCGCCCTGCAGGACCGGGAGATCGGTCAGTTGGGCGAGCAACTGACCGCCTTGGTAACGCGCTACAACAATGACCTGGCCGTGTTCCAACCGGGCAGTGAACCGATGCTGCTGACCCGCGAGCAAATCAGCCGCGCCCGCCAGGGGTTCCTCAAGGTCGTCAACAACCGAATCCAGGAGCGCACCAACGACCTGGCCGTGCTCGGCTCGGTGATCGACCAGAAGACCGCGCGCATCGCCGAGTACAAGGACCGCATCCACCAGCTCCAGGAAGTCGAAAGCAAACAACGCCAGATGGACACCGAGATCAACGCCCTGCACGCCGCCTTCGGCACCTACGCCCAACGCTTCGCCGAAAGCAGCACCGCGCGCCTGTTCAACAACGACCTGTCCAACGCCCGGGTCCTCAGCCCGCCCTACGAGCCTACCGAGCCATCGTTCCCAAGGCCGCTGCTGATCATTCCGTTCGGCTTGCTCACCGGCCTGCTACTGGCGATTGCCCTGGTGTATGTGCGTGAGTTCCTCGACCATCGCTTCAAGCACCCGGCGCAAATCAGCCATCAACTGGGCCTGCCGGTGTTGCTGGTGATCAACGATCAGAACGTCATGCCGACTAACCCGCACCCGAACTGGACCGTGCCCAGTTTCATGCACTGGGTGCGCCATTGAACGGGCAGGCCGCCCCTGCGCTGCCGATCATTCATCTGCTCAGCAGCGGCGGCTTCTACGGTGCCGAGCGGATGTTGCTGGACCATTGCCTGGCGACGCCGGGGCGCCACCAGGTGCTGTTTCTCGACGCGCCGCCGGCCCTGGTCAGCCGCTTTCGCGAGGCCCAGGTGGACTGCCAGCCCATCAACGGGCTGCGCGAACTGCTGCGTCACCTGCGCAGCCGGCGCAGCGAGCGACCGTTGATCAATACCCACAACTTCAAGGGCCTGGTGTTGGGCTGGGTCGCCGCCACCTGGCTGCGCCTGCCGCTGGTGATCACCCAGCATGGCTTCACCCCCCGCAGCCGCAAGCAACGCCTCTACACCTGGCTGAGCCTGCAACTGTGCCGCACCGCTTCGGTGGATCGGGTGGTCTGCGTCGCCGAAAGCATTGCCCTGCTGTGCCGGCAAGCCAGCGTGCGGGCGGACAAGCTGCACGTGATCCCCAACGGCTTGCCCCACCTGCGGGTCCCCGCGCGCGCGCGCCATGATCGGCAGCGTTGGCTGGCGGGCTTCGTCGGTCGCTTGAGTGTCGAAAAAGGCCCGGACCTGTTTCTCGATGCGCTGATCCCGTTGTGCCGGCAACACCCCAAGCTGTATGGCGTGATGCTCGGCGACGGCCCGGAGCGCCCCAGCCTGCTGGCGCGCGTCAATGCCGCCGGGCTGCACGAGCGCATCCGCCTGCCCGGCTACCAGACCGACATGGACACCTGGTGGATGCAGCTCGATGCCCTGGTGATCAGTTCTCGGACCGAAGGCACGCCGATGATCCTGCTGGAAGCGATGCAGGCCGGGGTGCCGGTGGCGGCCTTTGCCGTGGGTGGGATTCCCGACGTGCTGCAGGACGAACACAACGGCCTGCTCGCCGCGCCCGCCGACAGCGCCGGCCTCGCCCGGCAGATCGAGCGCCTGCACCGCGACCCCGATCAGGCTCGGAACCTGGCGGACAACGCCCGGCGCACGCAATTGGAACGCTACGACCTGCGCGCACTGGCGCAACGCTGGTCGCAGCTGTACATCCGCACGGCACAGGAGGCACGGGCATGATCATCCCACTGTCGCTGGTCAGCCTGCTGGGGTTGCTCGGTGTGTTGCTGCTGGCCAGCCCCTGGCCCTATCTCGCGCCCGGCGCCGTGCTGGGCATCGTTGGCGTCCTGCTGCTGTACCGGCGCCCGGCCTGGGGCTTGCTCGGCATCGTCGCCCTGGTGCCGCTTGAAGGCCTGTTCAAGGACAGCGAACTGACCGGCTCGAAACTGGTCGGCGCGTCCTTGGCGCTGATCCTGTGCCTGCAACTGCTGCTGCATCAACTCCCCGCCGATCGCCTGCGCAGCAACCTGTGGCGATTCCTCGCGTGGTTCATGGTCTTGTACGGTTTGAGTTTTCTGGCCAGCGCCAACCTGGGGATGTCCCTGTACAACCTGCGCGAATGGAGCGTGGGTCTGGTGCTGTTCGTGATTACCCTGTTGATCGGCCGCGACATGAACATGCTGATGTTCTGTCGCCTGGCGACCCTGAGCGTGACCTCGACCTGCGTGCTGGCGATGTTCTCCACCCAATATCAGGATCAGGGCCGCGCCGCCGGGCTGCTGGCGGACTCCAACGCCTTCGCGATGCTGATTGCCTTTGCCGTGCCGCTGGCCCTGCTGCTGGTACGCCAGAGCCCGAATTGGCCACAGCGGCTGTTCTGGCTGGCGTGCAGCCTGTTGCTGCTCGCCGGCATGACCAAGACCGAGTCGCGCTCGGGGTTGGTGGTGTTGTTCATCAGCCTGCTGATCGGCCTCTATCACTACCACGCCCAACTGCCGCGCATCCGTCCACGGCACCTGGGATTCGCCATGCTCGGCGCGGCCATCGTCATCCCCCTGGCGATCTACGCCATGCCCGCCGGCTACGTCGCCCGTATCCAGTCGCTGAGCATCCTCGGCCAGGGCGCCTCCGGGCACCAGGACGAATCCCTGAGCCGCCGTGCCTCGTACATCGTGGTCGGCCGCCAGATGATCGAGGACAACCCGCTGCTGGGGTCCGGCCCCGGCACCTTCGCGCTGCACTACGCCGGCACCGGTTTCGCCAAGGCCTTTTCCTTCAACCGCAGTACCGGCGAGCTGTACCGGCGCGCCCACAACACCTACCTGGAGATCTTCAGCGAGTTGGGCATCCCGGCGGGGCTGCTGTTTGTCGGCCTGCTGGGCCTGGGCCTGTTCAACCTGCAACGCGCGCGCCGGGCCTGGCTGCAACGCGGCGACTGGGACCAGGCCGACCTGATCACCCACCTGGGCATGAGCTTGCTGTCGCTGGCGCTGTTCCTGATGTTCTTGAGCGCACCGGCGCAGAAGTACCTGTGGATCATGCTGGCCCTGTCCTGGGTGCTGCGCCTGCAGGCCGAGCAAAGCCCGCTGCCGGAACGCCGGCCATGAGCGGCATCAGCGTGGTGGTGCCGATGTACAACGAAGCCCAGCACATCGGCCGCACCCTGCAGTCCGCCAGACTGGCGGCAGACGTGGCAGGGCTGGCGTGCGAGCTGATCGTGGTCGACAACGGCTCCACCGACCAGGGCCCACACATTGCCCGCCGCCTCGGCGCCCAGGTCTTGAGCCTGCCGGGCCTGACCATCGGCGCCCTGCGCAATCGCGGCGCGGCAGTGGCGCACGGTGAATGGCTGGCGTTCATCGATGCCGACATCGAACTGCCGCCGAACGGGCTCAAGCGGCTGATCGACCTGCACGCATCCGGCCAGGCGGACGTGCTGGCGCTGGACCTGCACACCCCCACCCAGGCCCCCTGGTTTGCCCGCGCCTGGCAACGCCGCACCTTGCGCCCGACCAGCCAGACAACGCAGGCGGTGCAATGGCTGCCCTCGGCCAACCTGCTGCTGCAGCGCGAACGCTTCCTGGCCAGCGGCGGGTTTGACGAAAACCTGCGTACCGGTGAAGACAAGGACCTGACCCTGCGCCTGGCCCAGGCCGGCGCGCGCCTGATCTCGATCAACGAATGCACCGCCCTGCACTGGGGCTATGAAGGCAGTTGGCGGGAGTGGATTGGCAAGGAGCTGTGGCGCCAGGGCAGCCACGTGCAGTTGCTGCAGACCCAGGGCCTGAGCCTGCGCCTGCTGCGCTTTCCGCTACTGTCGCTGGGCGCCTGGGTGCTGGACTTCATGGCGCTGTCGGCGTTGCTCGACGGCCAGTTGCACATCGCTACGCTGATGTTGCTGATGGCCGCCTTGCCGGCCTTGCTCTTGAGCCTGCGCCAAAGCTTAAAGCATCACGAGCCGACACTGACCCTGCAACTGTGGGGCCTGCACTGGGTGCGCCTGCACCTGGCCGGCGCGGCATTCGTCCTCAGCCTGTGCCATTGGAATGCCAGGAGGCCCGCCCGTGGCTGAAGCGATTTTCTGGACATGCCTGCTCCTGCCGGTCTACGCCTACCTGGGCTACCCGCTGCTGCTGACGGTGCTGTGCCCGCTGTTTACCCCGCGACGCCGCGCCAGCGCCGAGCCCATGCGCATCAGCGTGGTGATCGCCGCCCACAACGAAGCCCGGCACATCGAGGACAAACTGCACAGCATCCTGGCCCAGGGATATCAGGCGCGACGCCTACAGATCATCCTCGCCAGCGACGGTTCCACCGACGCCACCGTGGCCTGCGCCCGCCGGGTTATCGATTCGCGCATTACCGTGCTCGACCTGCCCCGCCAGGGCAAGGCCGCCACCCTCAATGCCGCCGTCGCCAGGAGCAGCGGCGACATCCTGGTGTTCACCGACGCCGATAACCACTGGTCCGCCGACACCCTCGAACAGTTGCTCGCGCCCCTGCATGACCCGGATGTCGGCGCCTGCGCCGGGCACATGATCATTCCCAACCCCGGCAAGGGCCTGAGCCTGGGCGACAGCCTGTATCGACACTACGAAGGCTGGCTGCGCCGGGTGGAGAACCGCACCGGCTGCATGGTCTCCGCCGACGGCGCGCTGCTGGCGCTACGACGCGAGTTGTTCCAGCCGATCCCTGCCGAGGTCAACGATGACTTTTTCATCAGCACCTGCGCCCCGGTGGCCTTCAAGCGGATTGTCTACGTGCCCGAGGCCGTGGTGCTCGACCAGGGTGTGGACGAAGCCGACAAACAATTCCGCCGCCGCCAGCGCGTCACCGTCGGTGGCTTGCAGAGCCTGGCCCAGCGCCGTGAGCTGCTCAACCCGCTGACCCACGGCTTGTACGCCCTGGCGTTGATCAGCCACAAGCTGATCCGCCGCCTGGCGCCACTGCTGCTGCTCCCGCTGCTGCTCAGCAACGCCTGGCTGTGGAACGTCCACCCGTTCTACCGCCTGACCCTCATCGCGCAATTGCTCAGCTACGCTATCGCTATTGCTGGCCTGTTGGACGTGCACCACCGCCTGCCCAAGCCGTTTCGCCTGGCGGCCTTCGTGCTGGTGACCCTGGCCGGTATGAGCAGCGGGGTGTGGCAGTTCCTGCGGGGCCACCGATACCGCCAATGGAACCCCGAACAGAATCGCTGAGAGTCGACGCCCATGCCAATCAAGCAACTGCTCAAACGCTCCGCTGGCTGGCTGTACCTCAACTCTCCGTTGGGCCGCCGGCAACTGCAGGGCGCCGGCGTGATCCTGATGCTGCACCGGGTGCTGGCCGACGACCAGGCCGCCGCCCTGCCCCATCGCAACGAGCTGTGTGTCGGCCCCCTGGCGTTCGGGCATTTGCTGTTCTGGCTCAAGCGCCACTTCGACTGCGTACCGCTGATGGAGCTGCTGAACAACCCCGGCAACGCCGACCGCCCCCGCGTGGCCCTGACCTTCGATGACGGCTGGCGGGACAACGCGCTGAATGCCTTCGCGCTGCTGCAACGCCATCGCGTGCCGGCGAGCATCTTCCTGTCCACCGACTTCATCGGCAGCCGCCAGCGCTTCTGGTGGGAAAGCCTGGGCGAAACCCTGTGGGGCAGTCATGGCGACGCGCCACGCCAGCAATTGGTCGAGGTCCTGCGCCAGATGGACCTGGCACCGCCCCAGGAATGCCTGGCCGACCCCGACGAGCAACGCCGCAGCCAGGCCCTGGCGCACTACCTGCAAACCCTCAAGCGCCTGTCGCCGCAGATCCTCGGCCAACTCACCGACGCCTGCCCCGAGGAGCCGTTGCCCCAGGCCATGGACTGGCATCAAGTGCGCGCCATGGAGAACTCCGGGTTGATCAACTTCGGCCCCCACGGCGCCAGCCATACCATCCTCACGCGCCTCGACGATCAGCGCCTGGACCAGGAACTGCGACGCAGCCGCGAGGCCCTGGACAATGGCTGCCAACAGCCACTGCCGGTGTACTGCTACCCCAATGGCGACCACGACCAGCGGGTCCGCGAGCATTTGACCGAGCACCGTTACCCGTTTGCCCTGGGCACCGGCGCCGGCCTCTACCGGGGCCACGGCGACCCGCTGGCCCTGCCGCGCTTCGGGGTCAGCCAGCGCACCGCCAGCCGCCCCGAACTGCTCGCCTGGCGCATCGCCCGGGGGGCCCGGGCATGAGCGAGAGCCGCACCCAGTACCTGCGGCACCTGGCCCTGAGCATGGGCACCAAGTTGGCGATGATCGCCGTGCGCCTGCTGCGCAACGTACTGCTGGCGCGCATCCTCGGGCCCAGCGAACGGGGCCTGTTCGCCCTGCTCAGCACCCTGCCCGACCTGATCAGCGCCGCCACCAGCGGTGGCTTGAATTCAGCGGTGGGGTTCCAGGCGGCCAAGCAACACAACATGGGACTGCTGCTCAGCCAGGTGCTGGTGTTCGGCTGTCTGCTGGCGGCGCTGCTGACCCTGCTGGTGGTGGCGCTGGTGCGCGAGTTCGGCCATGAACTGGACATCACCATTCAACTCGGCCTACTGGCCTGGTTGCTGCTGCTGGCCGTGCCGCTGGCCGTGCTCAAGAGCGGCCTGCTGACGTTGCACAACGCCTCCGGCGGCGTGGTCGCGTTCAACGTCCTGCGCCTGCTCGAATCCCTGGCGCCCTTGCTGCTGTTCCTGGCGCTGTTCTGGATGTGGAAACGCTACGCCCTGGAAGCGGCGCTGATCAGTTGGCTGGCGGGCATCAGCCTGGTGGTGCTGGTGGGCTGGGTCTGGCTCGGGCGCGACAACCCGTTGCGCTTGCAGTGGGACCGTGCCGGGCAGAACGAACTGCTGCGCTACAGCGCCAGGAGCCACCCGGACCTGCTCTTCCAGCAGGTGATCCTGCGTTCCGACTTCCTGTTCATCGGCGCGTTGCTCAATAGCGCGGCCCTGGGTCACTACGCCATGGCCACCGCCGCCGCCGAGTTGCTGTTCATCATTCCGGAAGCGGTGACCACGCCCCTGATGAAGCGCCTGCTGCAGCAGGAGGAGACCATGGAGCGCCTGACGCCGCTGGCCCTGCGCCTGACGGCCACGGTGATGATCATCGCGTGCCTGTGCATGGCGCTGATCGGCGAGTGGCTGATCGTCACCCTGTTCGGCATCGTCTACCAACCGGCCTACCCGGCGCTGCTGGCCTTGCTGCCCGGCGTGCTGGGGCTGTGCTACTTCAGCATCCTGCGCCTGGACTTACTGGGCAAGAACCGGCCCGGCGCCCTGTCGCTGATGATGGGCGTGGGCGCGCTGTTCAACCTGGCGCTGAACCTGCTGCTGATCCCCCCTTACGGCATCGTCGGCGCCGCCATGGCATCGTCGATCGCCTACCTCGCCGTGACCCTCGCCATGCTGATCCTCTATTGCCGCCTCAGCGGCGTGTCGTTCTGGCAGACCCTGGTGATCTTGCCGAGCGACTTCGCACCGATGCGCCAGATGCTCATGGGCAAGTCGGCATGAACCGTCTTGCGCTGCTGATCGGCCTGGGCTTGAGCCTCAACGCCGAGGCAGCGCCAATGGCCTGGGACAGCATTCGCGACGCCAGCCTGTACCTACGAACCGATCGCCCGGCCACGGTCACCGTCAGTTGGGTCCCGGCCTGGCAGGCCGATGCCAATGAAGAACAGCTGTACCTGATCGACGGCCAGGGTCGGCTCACTGGCGAACGGCAGATCAAGGCCAACGAAAGCCGTGGCAGCCAGCGCTGGCCCCTGGCACCGAGCGCCGCCAGCTATCGCCTGGAGATCCCCGGCTACAGCTTTCGACGCTACCGGGTCGAAACCGATGAGCACACCGCCGTGCTGTTCGCCCCCGTCAAACTGCACTTCAGCGCCCACACCCGCGACGGCGATGAGCTGTACTTCAACGTCGGCGCCGGTGAACAGGCGATCCTGGCCGGCAAGTACCACGACGGTGTCAACGCCCTGCACGCCGAGCGCGTGAGCGACGACAAACAACTGGACCTGGTCCTCAAGCCCTACCGCGACTATTGGCAGTACGATCAGGTGGCGCTGCCGGTCGACACCGGCGAACAGGTCTGGCGCCTGACCCTGCGCGGCAGCGGCAAGGCGGCCTTCTGGCTCGACGGCACGGCCAACCTGTTTGCCCAGGCGCCGCAGTCGCTCACGCCCCTGCGCCAGGACGACGGCCAGGTCCACCTCACCGTGCGGGGCGACGTCATCGGCCGCACCCCGGACCTGGGCGCCGCCCTGCCCTACGCCTTGCCGCCACCCGAGACCGCAGCGCTGTTCGAGGCCCTCAAGCCCCGGGCGGCCACCTACTACAGCTTTGTCGACCTGAGCGCCAAGCGCCCGCAGTACGAAGACCCGTTCCGCCGCTTCTATCAAGAGCACCTGGGGATTACCCACGACATCACCCTCCTGGCCGGCACCGGGCGGGTGGCCGACCTGCGCGCCGATACGGTGAGCAACGCCGGGCTCGACGCCTGGCTCGCCGGCACCCGCGCCCTGGGCGGCAAGGGGTTGCACTACATCGCTTTCGCTGACGAACCGAACCTCAACTACGCGAGCTACGCCGACTATCAGGCGATCTTCACCCACATGGCGCTCCAGGTGCGCAGCGACCCGGCCAACTACCGGGCCGGGGTGCGGATCGCCATGCCCGCCAGCTCTCGCCTGGTCAACGGCCCCCTGGCCGACAACGCCCGCGAGCGTCGGGGCATCGACTGGGCGCGACGCTTGCTCAAGGAGTCGGGCGAACAGATTGACGCCCTGGCCTGGCACGAGTGGATGGTCCGCGACTTGCTGGCCACCCGGGTCTACCGCGACACCGTGCGCCGCGCCGCCGACCTCGTGGGCCTGGACACCCAAGGCCGGCCCCGCAAGGCGCTGCTGCTGGACCAGACCAACATCTCCAGCGGCCCGACCCTCAGCCCTTATGAGCAGGAGACCCACTTCGCCTCGCTGTGGTGGGCGTCAGTGGCGATCAACTCGGCCCAGGACGGTCTGCTGGACATGCTCAACTGGTTCCAGATCGACGACGAAGGCAACCACCGCAAAGGTATGTTGCGCGACACCGGCAACGAGCACTACGTCCTCAAACCGGTGGGCTACGCCCAGCAATTCATCGCCCGGCATTGGCTCAAGGACGTGGTGCGCCTGGACAACGACGCCTTCGAGGTCGACGTGCTGGCCATGGCCGATGGCCCACGGCGCAGCCTGCTGGGGGTCAACAAGACGCCACGGCGCCAGCAAGTCAGCGTGCTCGGTATCGCCGGCGCCTGCCCGACGCCGCGCGACGCCCTGATGGTCTTCGGCGCCGACAACCAGAGCCGGCCCGCCCCCTTCCAGTGCCTGGGCGGCCGGGTCAGCTTCGAGCTGCCGGGGGAAACCCTGTTCGCCTTGCGCTGGAGTGCGTCATGAGCACCCCGGCGCTGCGCTGGGCGTGGTGCACCTCACTGGACAGCGAGGACGTTGCACCGCTTGACTATGAAGCGCTGTGCCAACGCATTCCCGAGGCCACGCCCTTCAACAACCTGGCCTGGCTGCGCGCCGCCGAGCACGCCCTGCCCAGCGACACGACGCTGCACGTCTTGCTCGGCTGGCAGGGCGAGCACCTGTGCCTGTGCCTGCCCCTGATCTGCCGCCGCGAACGCTTTGCCGGGTTGCCGTTCACCGTGGTGCGCCACTTGGGTTATCCGCTGGCCGACCGCATCGCCCTGCTCGCCAGCCTCGACGATCAACACGCACGCCAGGCCCTGGGCGTGATCCGCCGCCGACTGCCGCACGCCCTGCTGCAACTCAATGAACTCGCGACGCCCCGGGATCGACAGCCGGCGCTGACGGCGTGGCTGCCCCTGAGTTCCACCTTCGAACACCGCATCAGTTGCCGGGTGCCGGTGCACCGCATCAGCGAGGACGACCGCCAGGAAGTCTCCGGCGACCCACGCTACAAGCTGCGCCGGGCGCGCAAACGCATCGCCGCCTGCGGCGCACAGGTCCGCCGCCTGACCCCGGACGCCTCGAACATGGGACCGATCCTGGAGGCCATCGCCGAGGTCGAAGCCGTCAGTTGGAAGGGTGACGAGGGGGTGGGAATTTTCAGCGAGGCGCGGCATCGGCACTGGATGAGCGAGGCCTTCACCGCCCTTGCGGCCCAAGGGCAGGTGCGGGTGGTGTTGCTGGAGCTTGCGGGGCGCTGCATCAGCTATCGCCTGGGCCTGTTGGCACAGGGTCGGCTCTACGACTACAACCTGGCGTTCCTGCCCCAGTACGCGGACTTGGGCAGCGGCCGCGTGCTGCTTGACGAGTGGATTCGTTGGGGGCTGGACGACGGCTGGCTGTGGATCGACGCTTCGCGCGTGAGCCTGGACAACTCCAGCCATCAATTGCACGAGCGTATGACCGGCCAACGGGAGCACTGGCGCTGGAGCTTCTATTCATGGCGCCCCAGCGGTATTTGCCTGGGCCTGGGCCTGCGGCTCTGGCAGCACCTCAAACCTCGACTCAACGCATGGCGGGCCAGACACCGCCCAGCCAATGCCCCTGCCATGGAGCACGAGCATGCCTCGCCACCTCATCGTCAACGCTGACGACTTCGGGCTCAGCACGAACGAGAACGCGGTGATCCTGGCGGCGTTCCAGGCCGGGGTGATCAGTTCCGCCACCGCCATGGCCAACATGCCGGCCTTCGCCGCCGCGTGCGCGCTGGCCCAACAGCCATTGCTCAAAGGCCGCGTGGGCCTGCACTTCAACTTGACCTATGGCCGGCCGCTGAGCCGGGCCATCCTCCGGCAGCCGAGGTTCTGCAACGACGCTGGCGAGTTCGACCTGAACCTGCCCCGCCACCGCCTGTGGCTCAACCGCCAGCAGCGCGCGGCGGTACTGGAGGAACTCCAGGCCCAATGGCAGCAGTGCCTGGACCACGGCGTGCGCCCCAGCCACCTGGATTCCCATCAGCACGTGCACAACATCTGGCCCATCGGCGAACTCGTCGCGCGCTTCGCCGCCCAGCAAGGGGTGCCGGTGCGCCTGGCACGCAACCTGGGGCACAACCTCAGCCTGCCCAAGCGCGTGTTCAAGCATTGCCTTAACCAACGTTTGCGCAGCCTGGCCGGGGCGACGGCCGACTATGTGTGCACCCCCGCGGACGTGCGCAACGCCGCACCACCGACCGACGGCGTACTGGAAATCGTCACCCATCCCACCGCACTCGGCAGCGACTTTGGCGACGCGTACCTGAATCCGGACGAATCCTTGAGCGCGCTGCTGGACAACCGCCTGGCTGGCGTACCACGCGAGGCCTACAGCGTCGTGCTATCTGACCCACGCAACGCGGCGAATGCCCTGGAGTGAGCCGGTAGGCTCACGGCTTAAGCGGCCGCTCCTGGTCACGCTCGGACAACTCCTTGCCGTCGTCGGGGTGCTTCCAGGTTTGCGAAGGCGGGTTTTCCTCCTCGCTCGCCTCTTCCTCATGCGCCTGATCGTCAACGTCGTCCGGTTCGTGGGGCTTTGGGGTCGCCATGGCCGGTACTCCTGAGGTGTGTTTGATCATTAAGGATAGAACACCGCCTTGGTTTCGTCGGGAACACCGCCCGCTGCGCAATCCGAATCGGGCGGCGGTGATTGCCCTGGCCCGAACGATTGTCGATGGCGGTAAAAGTTCGCCACCGTTACACGCTGTCACGATTGAGAAGCATTATCGGATTGATTGATAATGGTTCGCAGATGAGAATCCCGCCTTCTTACTCAAGGAGGCGTTTTCCCCATGTCCGATCAATCAAGCCCACAGCGTCCGCACACCTGGCGTCTGTGGTCGACCTCTCTCGGCCTGATGGCTTTCTCCTGCGGCGAAGTCGCCCTGGCGGAAAACCGCAACGATGGCCAGAAGGTCAAGGACGGCGCACAAGCCTTGACGCTCGATGCCACCGATGTGGTCGGCGAGCATCACGACGGCTACAAGGCCGACGTCTCCAGTTCGCCAAAATTCACCGCCCCGCTGCTCGACACCCCGAAATCCGTCACCATCATCACCGACACCCTGATGCAAGAGCGTGCGGTCACGTCCCTGGCCGATGCGCTGCGCACCACGCCGGGCATCACCTTTGGCGCCGGCGAAGGTGGCACGCCGCTGGGCGATCGGCCGTTCATCCGTGGCTACGAAGCCAGTACCGACATCATGATCGACGGCATCCGCGACGTCGGGCGCATTTCCCATGAGTCCTTCAACGTCGAGCAGATCGAGATCGTCAAGGGCCCGGGTTCGGCCTATTCGGGGCGCGGCTCGACCGGGGGCAGCATCAACCTGGTGAGCAAGACCGCCAAGGCCGAAGACTTCACCGCCGGCAGCCTCAAGCTGGGCACCGACCAGTTGCGGCGCACCACCGTCGACATCAACCAGTACTCGCCCGAACACAACATGGCATTTCGCTTGAACGCCATGAAGCACGAAGCCGACACCCCGGGCCGCGACGACGTCGAAGTCAGCCGCTGGGGCCTGGCGCCGACCTTCTCCTTCGGCCTGAACACCGATACGCGCGGCACCATCAGCTACTACCACCTGCAAAGTGACGACATCCCCGACCAGGGTCATCCGGTGTCGTTGATCACCAACAAGCCGGTGGATGTGGACCGCGACAACTTCTACGGCTTCGCCGACCGGGACTTTCGCAAGACCTCCGCCGACCTCGCCACCGTACAACTGGAGCACGACTTCAGCGAACACCTGACCCTGCGCAACACCACCCGGGGCGGGCGCACCCTGCAGGACTATGTGGTGAGCCGTCCCTCGGTCACCCGTGAGCAGGAACTGGCCGGCGTCGTCGATCGCGGCCCCGCCCGTGGACGCAATGCGGTCACTCACTCGCTGGTCAACCAGACCGACGTGTTCGGCAAGTTCGACACCGGGTTCATCCGCCACAGCTATGTGGCCGGCCTGGAGTTCTCCAAGGAAAACATCGACAACAAGGCGCGCTATGCGCCGGTGGGCAAGGACCCGGGCAACCTCTACCACCCCAACCCCAACGATCCGTTCAAACCGGTCAAGGCCGGCGACTACAGCCACAGCGAGGTTGATCACAACAACCGTGCCGCCTATGTCATGGACACCCTCAGCCTGCACCGGCAATGGGACCTGAACCTGGGGCTGCGCTATGACAGCTACAAAGTCGAAGACGACGCCCAGCGCAACAACACCCACCTGTGGAACTACCAGGTGGGTGTGGTCTTCAAGCCCCTGCCCAACGGCAGCATCTACCTGTCCTACGGCACCTCGTCCAACCCGTCAGGCGAAACCGCGGGCCAGTCCGGCGGTGCCGATGGCCCGGCGGGCGGCGGCATGAACAATCTGGACCCGGAGAAAGCGCGCAGCATTGAGCTGGGCACCAAGTGGAACGTGTTTGACGAGCGCCTGGCGCTGACCGCTGCGATCTTCAAGACCGAGAAAACCGACGCCCGCTCCTATGACCCGCTCACTGGCCTCACCGCCCTGACCGGCGATAACGAAGTGACCGGCTTTGAAGTCGGGGCCAATGGCTTTATCACCGACCGTTGGGAGATGTCGGCGGGCTACACCTACCTTGACGCGAAGAACACCAATTACAGCAGCAAGTCGGAGAACTTCGACGGCAACCAGTTGAAGTTCATCGCCCCCAACAGCGCCGCCGTGTGGACCACCTATGCGCTGACCGACCGCTGGAAGGTCGGCGGCGGGGCCAACTACATGGATGAACGCTACCTGGACGATGCCAACATCCGCACCATCGACGCGTACTGGCGCTATGACGCGATGGTGGCATTCCGGGTCAACAACAACCTGGACCTGCAGTTCAACGTGCTCAACCTGACCGACGAAACCATCTACGACGCCTCCCACGTAGGCATCTTCGCCACCGTGGCACCCGGTCGTTCGGCAGAGATGACGGCCAGCGTGCGGTTCTGATCCGCAGCGCCCATAAAAAAACCTGCGAGCGCACACGCGCTCGCAGGTTTTTATGCATCTGAGGGCAGCCTGAACCTCAAACGCCAGATACAAAAAACCCCGGTCTTTCGACCAGGGTCTTTGCTATCGACTCGAAGTTAACCAATGGTCTTCTTCGTAGCTTCAAGGCGTTCAGTGGGCCTTGAGGCAGATATGGCGCAGCGGACGGGACTCGAACCCGCGACCCCCGGCGTGACAGGCCGGTATTCTAACCGACTGAACTACCGCTGCGTATCGCTTTGAGCTGACGCTCAATTAACTCGTCTGACTGAAACCTTGAAACTTCGGCTTCCAATCTCGAACCAGGCAAGCCTGACTCGGAAAATATGGCGCAGCGGACGGGACTCGAACCCGCGACCCCCGGCGTGACAGGCCGGTATTCTAACCGACTGAACTACCGCTGCGCGTCGGTGGAGGCTTTTCAGCTTCCATCTTGCTTTCGCAAGACTCTCAAGGAAGTGGTGGGTGATGACGGGATCGAACCGCCGACATTCTGCTTGTAAGGCAGACGCTCTCCCAGCTGAGCTAATCACCCGTTTGCTTCTCCGAGGCCGCGAAATTTACGCAGATACCGAAGCTAAGTCAATAGCACGGTTGAAGTTTTTCTGAAAAAGACAAAATCATGTCAGCTTCCAGGAAAGTCCCCCCACGCCAGACCGCCTACCTCGCGGCCCCGCCCCGCCGTTACGCGCTATAAATCATTTTCTTGGTCATGCCACCGTCGACCACAAACTCCTGGCCCGTGACAAAGCCGGCATTGCGCGACAACAGCCACGCCACCATCGCCGCCACGTCCTCGACCGTACCGACCCGGCCCGCCGGGTGCTGGGCATGATCGGTATCGCTCAATGGCTCGGCACGCCGCGCCGAAGGGTCGCGGGCATCGATCCAGCCGGGGCTGACCGCATTGACCCGGATCTCCGGCCCAAGGCTGATCGCCAGCGCATGGGTCAAGGCCAGCAAGCCGCCCTTGCTCGCCGCGTAGGCTTCGGTGTCCGGCTCTGATTGGCCCGCACGGGTCGATGCCAGGTTGACGATGGCGCCATTGTGGGCACGCAGGTACGGCGCACAGTGCTTGGCCAACAGCATCGGGCCACTGAGGTTGACCGCCAGCACCCGGTTCCAGTACGCCAGGTCGAGGCTTTCCAGGGTGATATTGCGCGGGTCAGCCACCGCCGCGTTGCACACCAGCGCATCGAGGCGACCGAACTGCCCAAGCACCTCGGCCACGCCCTGGGTCACCTGCTGCTCATCGGCCACGTCCATGCTGATAAACCAGGCATGCTCGCCCAGGGCCTTGGCCACCCTGGAACCACGCTCGCGATCCAGGTCGGTCAACACCACCTGCCAGCCTTCCGTGATCAGCCAGGCAGCGATCCCCAGGCCAATGCCACGGGCAGCCCCAGTGACCAGGGCAACCCGGCCATTGGACTCGCCAACGGGCGCAGACAACTCGATCACAACGCCGCCAGACCGCGCGCCAGGTCCGCTTGCAGGTCGGCCAAGTCTTCCAGGCCGACCGCGACACGGATCAAGCTGTCACGAATCCCGGCCGCCTCACGCTCTTGCGGCGCCAGGCGGCCGTGGGAGGTGGTGCTCGGATGGGTAATGGTGGTCTTGCTGTCACCCAGGTTGGCGGTGATCGAAATCAGCCGGGTCGCGTCGATGAAGCGCCAGGCGCCCTCTTTGCCCCCCTTGACCTCGAAACTCACCACCGCGCCGAAACCTTTCTGCTGGCGCTGGGCCAGTTCGTGCTGCGGATGACTCTTGAGGCCGGCGTAGTGCACTTTCTCGATACCGTCCTGCTGCTCCAGCCACTCGGCCAGTTGCTGGGCATTGGCGCAGTGCGCTTTCATCCGCAGGCTCAGGGTTTCGAGGCCCTTGAGGAAGATCCAGGCATTGAACGGGCTCAAGGTGGGTCCGGCGGTGCGCAGGAAGCCGACGATTTCCTTCATCTGCTCGCTGCGCCCGGCCACCACGCCCCCCATGCAACGGCCCTGGCCGTCGATGAACTTGGTCGCCGAATGCACCACCACGTCGGCACCCAGCTTCAGCGGCTGCTGCAAGGCCGGCGTGCAGAAGCAGTTGTCGACCACCAGCATCGCGCCCTTGGCGTGTGCCACTTCGGCCAACGCGGCGATGTCCACCAGTTCGGCCAGCGGGTTGGAGGGCGACTCGACGAACAGCAACTTGGTGTTGGCCTTGATCGCCGCGTCCCAGCCGGACAGGTCCGCCAGGGGCACGTAGTCGACTTCGATGCCAAAGCGCTTGAAGTACTTCTCGAACAGGCTGATGGTCGAGCCAAACACGCTGCGCGAGACCAGCACATGGTCGCCGGCGCTGCACAGGCTCATCACCACCGCCAGGATAGCTGCCATGCCGGTAGCCGTGGCCACGGCCTGCTCGGCACCTTCGAGCGCAGCAATGCGCTCTTCGAAGGCGCGAACGGTCGGGTTGGTATAGCGCGAGTAGACATTGCCCGGCACTTCGCCGGCAAAGCGCGCCGCGGCATCGGCCGCGGTACGGAACACATAGCTTGAGGTGAAGAACATTGGCTCACCGTGCTCCCCCTCGGGGGTACGGTGCTGACCGGCGCGGACGGCCAGGGTATCGAACGCTACACCATCGAGGTCGCTGTCCAGCCGACCGGCATCCCAATCCTGACTCATGCTGTCACTCCTTGCCCTGCTCTTGATAGAAAAGCCCGATAGATACAAAACCGGCCCCTCAGGGCCGGTAGAAACTCAGTTGTTGTACAGACCGATGATCTCGCTGACCACCTGCGTCTTGACCTTGGAGGCATCATTGCGCGCCTGCTCGATCTTGTTCAGGTAAGCCTCGTCGACATCACCGGTGACGTACTTGCCATCGAACACCGCGCAGTCGAAGTGCTCGATCTTGATCTTGCCGCCGCCAACCGCTTCGATCAAGTCAGGCAGGTCCTGATAGATCAACCAGTCGGCGCCGATCAAATCGGCCACGTCCTGGGTCGAACGATTGTGGGCGATCAGCTCATGCGCGCTCGGCATGTCGATGCCATACACGTTCGGGTAACGCACCGCCGGTGCCGCGGAGCAGAAGTAGACATTCTTGGCGCCGGCTTCGCGGGCCATCTGGATGATCTGCTTGCAGGTGGTGCCGCGTACGATGGAGTCGTCGACCAGCATCACGTTCTTGCCGCGGAACTCCAGTTCGATGGCGTTGAGCTTCTGGCGCACGGATTTTTTCCGCGCCGCCTGGCCCGGCATGATGAAGGTCCGGCCGATGTAGCGGTTCTTCACGAAGCCTTCGCGGAACTTCACCCCCAGGTGATTCGCCAGCTCCAGTGCCGCGGTGCGGCTGGTGTCCGGGATCGGGATGACCACGTCGATGTCGTGCTCGGGACGCTCGCGCAGGATCTTCTCGGCGAGCTTCTCGCCCATGCGCAGGCGAGCCTTGTAGACCGAGACGCCATCGATGATCGAATCCGGGCGCGCCAGGTAGACGTGTTCGAAGATGCACGGGGTCAGGGACGGGTTGGTCGCGCACTGACGGGTGTGCAGCTTGCCCTCTTCAGTGATGTAGACCGCTTCGCCCGGTGCCAGGTCGCGGATCAGGGTGAAGCCCAGGACATCGAGGGAAACGCTTTCGGAGGCGATCATGTACTCGACGCCTTCGTCGGTGTGACGCTGGCCGAACACGATCGGACGAATGCCATGCGGGTCGCGGAAACCGACGATACCGTAGCCGGTGATCATCGCCACCACCGCGTAGCCACCGACGCAACGGTTGTGCACGTCAGTGACGGCCGCGAACACGTCTTCTTCGGTTGGCTGCAACTTGCCGCGCTGGGCCAGTTCGTGCGCGAACACGTTGAGCAGCACTTCCGAATCGGAGTTGGTGTTGACGTGGCGCAGGTCGGATTCGTAAATCTCCTTGGCCAGTTGTTCAACGTTGGTCAAGTTACCGTTGTGCGCCAGGGTGATGCCATACGGCGAGTTGACGTAGAACGGTTGAGCTTCAGCCGACGTTGAGCTGCCGGCAGTCGGATAACGCACATGGCCAATGCCCATGTGGCCGACCAGGCGTTGCATGTGACGTTGTTGAAACACGTCACGAACCAAGCCATTGTCCTTGCGCAGGAATAACCGGCCGTCATGGCTGGTCACGATACCGGCAGCGTCCTGGCCGCGGTGTTGGAGGACGGTTAGCGCGTCATACAGCGCCTGATTGACGTTCGACTTACCGACGATACCGACGATGCCACACATGCGACGCAACCCCTACTTAATAAAACTGAACTGAACACGACTCACTGCGGCGTTTTGGCCGTCGGCAAGAGGTGTTCCTTGAACGGTATCTCAGCGGGTACGCTGATACCGCTGGCCAGCCACTGACTGCTCCACCCCAATATGAGGTTCTTGGACCAGTCTGCAACCAATAGAAATTGTGGCACGAGCCTCGACTCTTGCCACCATGAGTCCTGCTGTACCGGCCCCAGGCTCAACAGCCCGACGGCAGTGACCACCAGCAACGCGCCACGCGCGGCGCCAAAGGCCATGCCCAGGAATCGATCGGTCCCGGACAGGCCGGTGACGCGAATCAGTTCGCCGATAAGATAATTGATCATTGCGCCGACCAGGAGGGTGGCGACAAACAAGATTGCACAGCCCGCGATCACGCGTGCCGACGGGGTTTCGATGTATCCGGCGAGGTACTGGGACAGTGAGCCACCAAACATCCAGGCAACGACTCCTGCGATGATCCAGGTCACCAGCGATAATGCTTCCTTGACGAAGCCGCGGCTCAAACTGATCAAAGCGGAGATGGCGATAATTGCAACGATCGCCCAGTCAACCCAGGTAAATGGCACAGTGCAGCCTACAGACGGATAAGGCGGCGCATTTTAGCAGAGCCCATGGCTATCGGTAAGCTGCGATTTACAGTGGATTTCATGTTTGCCGGGAGTTTCAGCCACGCTCAGGCTGGAAGCGCACCACAAAACCCTTCAGGTTCTGCTGGCGGCCCAACAGATCACGCAGGCGATCCGCCTCGGCGCGCTCGATCAGCGGTCCGACGAACACCCGGTTTTTACCATCGGCCGAGCGAATGTAAGCGTTGTAGCCCTGGCTGCGCAGGGTTTTCTGCAAGCTTTCAGCGCTCTCGCGGCTCGACAGGCTGGCCAGTTGCACCGACCAACTGATCGACAGGCCATTGGCATCGACGCGACTGGGCGTGGTGTCCGGCTTGCTCGGCGCCGCGGGGGCTGGCGCAGGCACTGGCTTGGGCGCTGGCGGCGCTACCGGCTTGACCACCGGGGCCGGCGCGACAGGTGCAGTCGGCGGCACTGGGGTCGCGGGCGCCTGCTCCATGGCGATCTCATCATCGGTGGGCACCGGCTCCTGCGGCAGGGCTTGCGGCTCTGGAACCACCACGGGCTCGACCTGCACTTGAGGCAGGGCCGGGACCGGAGGCGCAGACGGGGCCTGGACAACCACTTGACGCTGCTCGTCCTCCCGGGAGAACAGCATGGGCAGGAAGATCACCGCCAGGGCCACCAACACCAGCGCCCCCACCATCCGTTGTTTGTACGCGTTATCCAGCAAAGCCATTTGCAGCGTCCTCCGTGGAGCGCCGAGCCAACCATTGAAGGGCCTCGGCAACACAAAAAAATGATCCGAACAACAGAATCTCGTCGTCTTCGCTGGCCTGTGCGCTCTGCCCTTCCAGGGCATCGGCCACGCTGGCATAGGCCGTCACCGAAGCACCGACCCGCTGCAACGCTGCCTGCAGATCCGCCGCCGGGCGCGTGCGCGTAGAATCGAGGGGCGCCACCGCCCAGTGCTCGACACTACCACTCAATTCACCGACAACTCCATCAAGATCCTTGTCCGCCAGCAACCCGAAGACCGCCAGGCGCCGACCGAGCACCGGACGCATCGCCAAGCGCCGCGCCAGATACTCGGCGGCATGGGGATTGTGCCCGACATCGAGCATCAGGTTCAGCCGCTTGCCGTGCCAGGTGAACGAGCGGCGATCCAGGCGCCCCACGACTTTCGTGGCCTGCAGCGCCGCAACCAGCTGTTCGGCCTGCCACGGCAAGCCCAGCAACGCATAGGCCTGCAATGCCAGTGCAGCGTTTTCCATCGGCAGGTCGAGCAGCGGCAAGTCGCGCAGCTCGATAACCTGCCCCTGCGAGTCGACGCCGCGCCACTGCCAGTGATGCTCGGTGATGCCCAGGTCGAAATCGCGCCCACGCAGGAAAAATGGGCAATTGAGCTCGCGCACCTTGTCCAGAAGGGGTTGGGGAGGATTGAGATCACCGCACAGCGCAGGCTTGCCCTGGCGGAAAATGCCGGCCTTTTCATAGGCCACCAATTCGCGGGTATCACCCAGGTAGTCGACGTGATCCACGCCGATACTGGTGACCAGCGCCACATCGGCGCCCACCAGGTTCACCGTATCCAGGCGCCCGCCCAGGCCGACTTCCAGCACCACGGCATCCAGGTTGGCCCGCTCGAACAGCCAGAACGCCGCCAGGGTGCCCATCTCGAAGTAGGTCAGGGACGTTTCGCCACGCCCGGCCTCAAGCGCGGCGAAGGCTTCGCACAACTGCTCGTCGGTGGCTTGCACGCCATTGAGTTGCACCCGCTCGTTGTAATCGAGCAAGTGCGGGGAACTGTAGACCCCAACGCTCAGGCCCTGCGCACGCAGCAGCGAAGCTACGAAGGCACAGGTAGAGCCTTTGCCGTTGGTACCGGTGACCGTGATCACCCGAGGCGCCGGCTTGCCCAATCCCATCCGGGACGCTACCTCTTGCGAGCGCGCAAGCCCCATGTCGATGGCTGACGGATGCAACTGCTCAAGGTAGGCGAGCCAGTCGCCAAGGGTACGTTCGGTCATAGGTTGGCAGGTGCCGGCGGAACGATGATGGCTTCGACAGGCGCGGCAACGAACTCGGGGGTAGGCAGGCCCATCAGTTGGGCCAGCAGGTTACCGATACGTGGACGCAGTTCCTGGCGGGCGATGATCATGTCGATCGCACCGTGCTCCAGCAGGAACTCGCTGCGCTGGAAGCCTTCCGGCAGTTTTTCGCGCACGGTCTGCTCGATCACACGCGGACCGGCAAAGCCGATCAGCGCCTTTGGCTCGCCGATGATCACGTCGCCGAGCATCGCCAGACTGGCGGAAACGCCGCCGTAGACCGGATCCGTCAGCACCGAGATAAAGGGGATGCCTTCTTCGCGCAGACGCGCCAGTACCGCGGAGGTCTTGGCCATTTGCATCAGCGAGATCAGGGCTTCCTGCATCCGCGCACCACCGGAGGCCGCGAAGCAGATCATCGGGCAGCGATTTTCCAGCGCGTAGTTGGCGGCACGCACGAAGCGCTCACCGACGATGGCCCCCATCGACCCGCCCATGAAAGAGAATTCGAAGGCCGACACCACGACCGGCATGCCCAGCAAGGTGCCGCTCATGGAAATCAGCGCGTCTTTCTCGCCGGTCTGCTTCTGGGCAGCCACCAGGCGATCCTTGTACTTCTTGCTGTCGCGGAACTTCAGGCGGTCGACCGGCTCCAGCTCGGCGCCCAATTCCTCGCGACCTTCGGCATCCAGGAAGATATCGATGCGTGCACGTGCGCCGATGCGCATGTGATGGTTGCACTTGGGGCAAACGTCCAGGGTCTTTTCCAGCTCCGGACGATACAACACCGCCTCGCAGGACGGACACTTGTGCCACAGACCTTCAGGGACCGAGCTTTTCTTCACCTCGGAACGCATGATCGAAGGGATCAGTTTGTCTACCAACCAGTTGCTCATGCTTTCTTTCTCCAGTACCGACGCCCGAACGCTCTGGTTCGCAGCCCCGCGTATGCCCTTGAGCTAAATTCATGTGTGCGGCGATGATCACGTCGCTGAGACGGTCGGCCTGTTCGCCAGGACCTGCCTGCAACGCTCGTATCCTCAGCCATCCAGACAACCTGCGCGATGCGGCTGCCACTTCGGTTTCGGCCCGCCCGTAAGCGGTGCCTGCCTGCTTTATACAGTGCATGTGTGGACGGCGGCAGTCTGCCAGCCGTCACATCGGCTACCGGCTGCTACGCACAGCCTGCATGAACCGGTGAATCTTGGCGTGATCCTTGATGCCCTTGCCTTGCTCCACCCCGCCACTGACGTCGACCGCATAAGGTTGCACCTGGGTGACGGCCTGCGCCACGTTGTCCGGGGTCAACCCGCCCGCGAGGATAATCGGCTTGCTCAAGCCCACCGGTATCAGTGACCAGTCAAACGCCTCGCCAGTTCCACCGGGAACCCCTTCGACGTAGGTGTCGAGCAGAATGCCACTGGCAGTCGGATAGGCCCGGCAAGCAGCGTCGATATCGTCACCGGCCTTGACCCGCAACGCTTTGATGTACGGTCGGTGCCAGCCTTCGCAGTCCGCCGCGACTTCATCGCCATGAAACTGCAACAGATCCAACGGCACTGCATCGAGTATTTCGCCCAGCTCGCAACGGCTGGCATTGACGAACAAGCCCACGGTGGTCACGAACGGTGGCAGCGCGGCGATAATCGCCCGTGCCTGCTGCACCGTGACCGCCCGTGGGCTCTTGGCGTAGAACACAAACCCGATGGCGTCCGCCCCGGCCTCGACCGCCGCCAGCGCATCTTCAATGCGGGTAATCCCACAGATTTTGCTGCGAACGGCTGGCATATCGTTGGAACCTCAGGGCAAATCCGGGAAAGTCCCGGATGGTAGCAAAAGCATTCGAGGGCGTCAGCCGTCAAGTTCCGTGAAACCGGTCAAGAAGTGCGGCCCAATGTAACGCTCGGGCAACGGGAACTCCTCGCGGTACTCGACCTGTACCAGGTACAGCCCGTATGGGTGCGCCGTGACCCCGCCGGTCCGACGAATGCGGCTCTCCAGCACTTCCTTGGCCCATTCCACCGGACGTTCGCCGGTACCGATGGTCATCAATACCCCGGCAATGTTACGCACCATGTGGTGCAGGAACGCACTGGCACGGATGTCCAGCACGATCATCTTGCCGTGGCGGGTGACGCGCAGGTGGTGGATTTCCTTGATCGGCGACTTGGCCTGGCACTGCCCTGCACGGAAGGCGCTGAAGTCATGCACACCAAGCAGGTGCCGGGCCGCCTCGGCCATGCGCTCGGCATCCAGCGGACGGTGGTTCCAGGTGATTTCCTGGTTGAGGTGCGCCGGGCGAATCTGATCGTTGTAGATCACATAGCGATAGCGCCGGGCAATTGCCTTGTAGCGCGCGTGAAAGTGCGCCGGCATGACCCTGGCCCAACTGACGCTGACATCGTGGGGCAAGTTGATGTTGGCCCCCATGACCCACGCCTTGAGTGAGCGCTCGGCCTGGGTGTCGAAATGCACCACCTGGCCACAGGCATGCACGCCGGCATCCGTGCGCCCGGCACAATGCAGGGACACGGGCGAGTCGGCGACCTTGGACAAGGCCTCTTCCAGGGTTTGCTGCACAGTGAGCACCCCGGACGCTTGGCGCTGCCAGCCGCGATAACGCGAGCCTTTGTATTCAACGCCCAGTGCGATCCGGTAAAAGCCGTCGGCGGCCATTTCGGCAGCCGGGTTGTCTATGTTTGCCAAGGGGTAACAGCCTGCTGATGTACGCAAAGGCGGGCATTATAAGGCCGTGCGCGAGAGACGCCATGTTCGCGGTGTTTTTTGTTCACCCTCAAACAGCTGTGGGAGCAACTGTCTTAGCCATGCCGCTCGTCACCGCCATCGCGAGCAGGAATCTGGGTTGAGCCCGTAGGAGCGAGGCTTGCCCGCGAACCGGCCAGTCCATCCAACATCAATGTCGTCAGGTTTACCGCCTTCGCGGGCAAGCCTCGCTCCTACAAGGAATCCGAGTCTGACACGGGATGGGTGTTCACCGTGGACCAGGGTGGGAGCGGGCTTGCTCGCGAAAGGGATGCCAGCCTCAACATCAAGGTTGAATGACAAACTGATTTCGCGAGCAAGCCCGCTCCCACAGGGATTACCGCTGTTGGTTACACCAAACGAGCGAGCATCTCCTTGGCTTCGCTCTTCTGGTTGTCATTGCCCTCGCTAATCACTTCGCCGAGGATGTCCCGCGCACCGTCGCTGTCGCCCATGTCGATGTAGGCCTGCGCCAGATCCAGCTTGGTGGCGACCTCATCGGTGCCCGACAGGAAGTCGAACTCAGGTTCGTCATCCGCTGCCGCGATCGCCGCGTCTTGCGCGGTGAAGGTCGGTTCGGCGATGGCTGGGTGCTCCAGGTCTTCGGCGAAACGATCAAGCTCGGCACTGACATCGTCCAGGTCAGCGGCAAAGGCTGGCGACTGGGCAGTCGGCGCATCCATTTCGTCGGCCAGGGACAGGTCGAAATCGGCGGGCAATTCCAGGTCGTCCAGCGCCATCTCCGGTTCCACTGCGGCTTCAGGTGCGGGCAGGTCCTTGAGGTCGCTGTCCAGGTCGAGCAGGAACTCGTCATCGGCCAGGGTCGCGTCCGGTACGTCGCCCCCCAGGTCAAGGTCGAAGTCTGCCAGGTCGTCCTTGGCCTCGGTCTGCTGCTGCAATACCGACTCGAAGCTCAGGTCATCGTCCAACGGGAACGCGTCCAGCTCAACATCCGGCCCGGCCGCCACGACGGCAGGTGACGCCGCTTCCAGGTCATCCAGGCTCAGGTCGAAGGCGCTGTCGAAATCATCGTCGACTGGCACGGCTTGCGCGGCGGGCTGCACGTCGGCGGCCGGTGCCTGTGGCTCGTCCAGCAACAGGTCCTTGACGTATTGCGCATCCAGCTCGGCTACGGCGGCTGCCGCGGCGATCCCACCGACGGCCGCCACGACCACCATGGCCGGGAAGCGGCTCTTGAGCTGCTCGACTTCGGCGTAGTTCTTGCCGTTGGCCACCAACTGGCGCTCTTGGGCCACGAACGCATCACGATCGCCCTGCTGCCCGTAGACTTCCATCAATTTCAAGCGCAGGTCGCTGCGTTGCGGCTCTCGCTTGATACCGTCTTCGAGCAGGCTGGCCGCCTGATTCAGGCGCCCGCCGTTGATATGCGACTGCGCCTGTTCCAGCACGTCGTCCGAACGCTCGGCCGCTGGTGCGACCAACGGTGCGGCGATGGGGGCGGTCATGATCGCCACCGGCGCTACAACTGGGGCCGGAGCGGGAGCTGGAGCGGCGGCCAGCTTCACGGCCGGCGCTGGCACTTCGAGGCCTTCGAAGCTGCTTGGCGGCAGCTCAAGGTCTTCGACGTAATCGTCGCTGTCCTCGGACAAGGCCTTGGCCATGCGCACGTGCTTCTCGGCTTCCTGCTGGGCCTTGCGGCGACGGGCCAACAGCAACAGCAGCAAGGCCAGTACCACCGCGCCACCACCGATCAAGCCCAGCAGCACCGGATTGGTCAGCAGTTCGTTGTATTTCTGCTGCTCACTGGTCGCCGGCGTCGGTGTAACCGGGGTCTCGCCAGCCGGTGTCGCGCCTGGCGTCGCAGGCGGGGCGACCAATTCGGCCGGCAGGCTTGCCACGGTTTGAGCGCCAGGTGCAACCGCACCACCTGCCGCGCCTTCGACCTGCATCTTGGCCAGTTGATCGTTCTTCAGTTCGATCAAGCGTTGCAGCTTGTCCAACTGGCTTTGCAGGTCGGTCATGCGGCTCTTCAGCTCGGCGTTTTCACGGCGCGTGCTGTCGAGGCTTTCCTGGGTCACCGCCAACTGGTTGCTGAGGGCCTTGCCATCACCCGCCGCGCCTTTGCCGTTCTTGCCGGACTGGGCCGACACCAGGCTCAGGCTGTCTTTTGCCGGACCTTGGGCACCGGCGACATCACCCGCACGCTTGGTTGCATCGAGCTGCCGAGTCTGGGTGCGCGCCACCGAGCGCCGGCCCTGGCGCCAGGCGTCATTCTGCGCCGCCACTTCGGCAATCGCCTTGCCCTGCGGCAGGCGGGTGATCTGGCTGGCGTCCGGCAGGCGCAACACCTGGCCGGTTTTCAAGCGGTTGATGTTGCCATCGATAAAGGCATCGGGGTTCAGTGCCTGGATCGCCAGCATGGTTTGCTGGATCGAGCCACCGTTACGCGCCTTGGCGGCGATTTCCCACAAGGTGTCACGCTTGCTGGTGACGTGTTGTTGGCTGGCGCCCGTCACCGGGGCATTGACGGCAGGCGCCTGTGCCGCTGCATCGGCGGTTTGCGGCGAGAACTTGGACGGATCGAGCAGCACGCTGTAGTCACGCAGCAGGCGGCCATTGGGCCACATCACCTGCACCAGGAACTTGACCATGGGCTCGGACAACGGCTGGCTGGAGGTCACCCGCAAAATGCTCTTGCCACTGGCATTGAGCACCGGCGTGAACGTCAGGTCATTGAGGAACGCCTGGCGATCGACCCCGGCCTTGGCGAAGTCGTCTGGCGAGGCCAGGCTCGGCACCACCTCGGCGGCGGTCAGGTCCTTGACATCGAGCAACTCGATTTCGGCCACGAACGGCTGGTTCAGGGCCGACTTGAGGGTCAGTTCCCCGAGCCCGAGGGCATGTGCCATACCGGAGGACAGCGCCGAGGCGGCCGCAATTGCTAGCACCAGTTTGCGAACTTGAACCATAGCCTCATCCTTTGTGTGAACATTCCTCGGCCAGCGAGAAGGTATTTATAGCCGCTGCCGTAAGGCATTGCGCGTCGACCTCGTGGGAGCCCGCGCACGATCGTTTGACTCATGCATGCACAAGCCCCGGGTAGGGGCTTGCCTACAGCATCCGGCCAAGCATAGCGCCCAGCCCGGTTCATTCTGAAAATTGTTGCCAAGTATCTTTTACACAAGGCCTTTTATCAACAACTCAGCCAGTTGCACGGCATTGAGTGCCGCGCCCTTGCGTACGTTATCGGACGTCAGCCACAGATTAAGTTCCATCGGGTCGTCGACACCGCCCCGCACCCGGCCCACGTAGACCACATCCTGCCCCACCGCATCGCCCACCGGCGTTGGGTAATCGCCCGCCTCCACCAGCTCGACACCGGGCGCCGCCTCCAGCGCCGCATTGACGGCCGCCAGGTCAACCGCACGGGCCGATTCCAGGGTCACGCTAAAGCTATCGCCAAAAAATACCGGGGCTTGAATGCACGAGGCAGAAATCTTCAACTGCGGCTGGTCCATGACTTCACGCAGCTCGTGAACCAGGCGCTTTTCCAGCACGGTATGGCCCTGGGCATCCGGCGTGCCGACTTGCGCCAACAGGTTGAACGCCATCTGCCGGTCGAAGAACCGCGGCTCCAGCGGGCGCACGTTGAGCAGCTCGGCGGTTTGCCGGGCCAACTCCGTGACCGCTTCGCGACCCTGGGCCGAAACGGCCAGGCTGGCGGTGACGGTGACGCGCTGCAGGTCCAGCAGCTCACGCAGGGGTGCCAGCACCACGGCCAGGGTTGTCGCCGAGGCACTTGGGCTGCTGACCTGGAACGGCCGGCCCAGGCTCGCCAGCACCGCCCCGTTGGCTTCCGGCACGACCTGCGGCGCCTGGGCGGCAGGCAAGGCGCCAGACAGGTCGATCAACGAGCAGCCCGCCGCCGTGGCACGCGGGGCGAAGCTCAGGGTCACCGCCGGACCGGCGGCAAAGAACACCAATTGGACTTTGCCGAAGTCGAATTCATCCACTTCCCGCACCCGCACGTTCTTGCCGCGAAACGGCACCGAATGCCCTGCCGACTCGCTGCTGGCCAGCAGGTGCAGGTTGGCAATCGGGAAGTCGCGCTCTTCAAGGATCTGGACGAGGGTTTCGCCGACAGTACCGGTGGCGCCGACAACGGCGATATCAAAGGACTGGCTCATGGTTCTACCTCAGGCGAAACGGGGGGAGCGGCACTTTACCGGGTGGTGGGGATGCAGGCAATTCTGCCGGGCCTTGTGGTGGCTGTGGCGGCCCCTTCGCGAGCAGGCTCGCTCCCACAGTTGATCGCATTTCCCTGTGGGAGCGAGCCTGCTCGCGAAGGCGTCGGGCCTGACAACATTTCTTCCATAAAAAAACCCGCACCTCTCACAAGGCGCGGGCTCTTTCATTGCCTCAAGCGATCAACGCTCCAGCAGGATCCGCAGCATGCGCCGCAGCGGTTCGGCCGCGCCCCACAGCAGTTGGTCGCCGACGGTGAAGGCGCCCAGGTACTGGGTGCCCATGTTGAGCTTGCGCAGACGGCCAACCGGTACATTCAGGGTGCCGGTGACCTTGGTCGGGCTCAGCTCCTGCATGCTGATCTCGCGGCTGTTCGGCACCAGCTTGACCCAAGGGTTGTGCTGGCTGATCAGCCCTTCGATGTCGGCGATCGGTACGTCTTTGTTCAGCTTGATGGTCAGCGCCTGGCTGTGGCAGCGCATCGCGCCGATCCGCACACAGATACCGTCCACCGGGATCGGGTTCTTGAAGCGCCCGAGGATCTTGTTGGTTTCGGCCTGGGCCTTCCACTCTTCGCGGCTCTGGCCGTTCGGCAGTTCCTTGTCGATCCACGGGATCAAGCTGCCGGCCAGCGGTACGCCGAAGTTCTCGGTCGGGTACGCGTCGCTGCGCATGGCTTCGGCCACACGACGGTCGATGTCGAGGATGGCGCTGGCCGGGTCGGCCAGTTGATCGGCGACCGCGGCGTGGGTCGCGCCCATTTGCTTGATCAGTTCACGCATGTTCTGCGCGCCGGCACCCGAGGCCGCCTGATAGGTCATGGCGCTCATCCACTCCACCAGGCCAGCCTCGAACAGGCCACCCAGACCCATCAGCATCAGGCTGACGGTGCAGTTGCCGCCGATGTAGTTCTTGGTGCCCGCGTCCAGTTGCTGGTCGATCACCTTGCGGTTGACCGGGTCCAGGACGATCACCGCATCATCCTGCATGCGCAGGCTGGAAGCGGCGTCGATCCAGTAACCCTGCCAGCCGGCTTCGCGCAGCTTGGGGAAGACTTCGCTGGTGTAGTCGCCACCCTGGCAGGTCAGGATCACGTCGAGGGTTTTCAGCTCTTCAATGCTGTAAGCGTCCTTGAGCGGAGCAATATCCTTACCCACGGACGGGCCTTGGCCACCCACATTGGACGTGGTGAAAAACACCGGCTCGATAAGATCGAAGTCCTGCTCTTCCAGCATCCGCTGCATGAGCACGGAACCGACCATACCGCGCCAACCGATCAGACCTACACGTTTCATCGCAACTACACCTTCTTTAAAAAGTGGGCCGCTGCCTTCGAAGTGGAATGCGGCAGCGGGCCCGAGAGATTACAGATTCCGCAGCACGGCGACTACTGCGTCGCCCATTTCCTGCGTACCAACCTTGGTGCAACCGGCCGACCAGATGTCACCGGTGCGCAGGCCCTGATCCAGGACCAGGCTCACGGCTTGCTCGATGGCATCGGCTGCAGCCTGTTGGTTGAAGCTGTAACGCAACATCATCGACACCGACAAGATGGTCGCCAACGGGTTGGCAATGCCCTGGCCCGCGATGTCCGGCGCCGAACCGTGGCACGGCTCGTACATGCCCTTGTTGTGGGTATCCAGGGACGCCGACGGCAGCATGCCGATGGAGCCGGTGAGCATCGAGGCCTGGTCGGACAGGATGTCGCCGAACATGTTGTCGGTGACGATCACGTCGAACTGCTTGGGTGCACGCACCAACTGCATCGCCGCGTTGTCGACGTACATGTGGCTCAGCTCGACCTCGGGGTAATCCTTGGCCACTTGCTCGACCACTTCACGCCACAGTTGGCTGGACGCCAGGACGTTGGCCTTGTCCACCGAGCACAGTTTCTTGCCGCGCACCATGGCCATGTCGAAGCCGACGCGCGCGATGCGACGGATCTCGCTTTCGCTGTACGGCAGGGTGTCGTAGGACTGGCGCTCGCCGTTTTCCAGGGTGCGGGTGCCACGTGGCGCGCCGAAGTAGATGCCGCCGGTCAGTTCGCGCACGATCAGGATGTCCAGGCCGGCCACGATTTCTGGCTTGAGGCTGGAGGCGTCGGCCAGTTGCGGGTAGAGGATCGCCGGACGCAGGTTGCCGAACAGGCCCAGTTGCGCACGAATCTTCAACAGGCCGCGCTCAGGGCGGATGTCGCGCTCGATGGCGTCCCACTTCGGGCCGCCCACGGCGCCCAGCAGCACAGCATCGCTGGCGCGGGCACGCTCCAGGGTTTCGTCAGCCAGGGGCACGCCGTGCTTGTCGATGGCCGCGCCACCGATCACGTCATGGCTCAGTTCAAAGCCCAGGCCGAACTTGTCGCTGGCCAATTCCAGCACCTTGACCGCTTCGGCCATGATTTCCGGGCCAATACCGTCACCGGGGAGAATCAGAATCTGCTTGCTCATGGTTTCCTCAATATCATCAGTCGGCGCGCCCCTCGGACGCGCCCGGAAAAAGTCTGTCGCTCGGCGCTTATCGTTCGGCCATCAGCACCAGCACATCGGTGCTGAACGAGCCGTCGGCCTCAATCTCGAAATAGTCGCGCACTTCATTGCCCATCGACTGCTGCAGCTCGCGGATCGCGGCGCGCATCACCTGTGGCGTGCGCATGCGCTCGACCCAGGAGGTGTACTCCAGGCGCAACCGCTGGCGCGTGGTGCTGCGGGTATGCAGCCCGGCTTCGCTGACCTGGCGCAACCATTCGCCAGCGGAGTAATCGCGCACGTGACTGGTGTCGCGCAGCACCTCGACGCTTTGCAGGTAAGTGTCGAACAACGGGCTACCCGGCGACAAGACATCAATGAACGCCGCCACCCCGCCCGGCTTCAGCACCCGACGCACTTCGCGCAAGGCCAGGCCCAGGTCGCTCCAGTGGTGCGCGGAGTAGCGGCTGAAGACGAAGTCGAACTCGCCGTCGGCAAACGGCAAGCGTTCCGCGGCGCCGTTGACCGTGGACACGTTGCTCAAACCGCGATCAACGGCCGCCGCGCTCACCACGTCGAGCATCTGCTGCGACAGGTCGTAGGCCACCACTTCCTTGACCAGCGGCGCGACGTGAAACGCCACGTGGCCGGCGCCACACCCCAGGTCCAGCACCCGCGCCGCGCCCTGCCCCGCCAACTCGGCCTGTAGCAGCGCAAACTCGGTGCCCTGGGCGTGCACGGCACTGCTCAGGTAGGCCGCGGCCTGTTCGCCGAATTGTTTTTGTACCACTTGGGTGTGTTGGGCGGTGCTGGTCATGGGGACTTCCTTTTTGGGGTGAGTCTTGGGGTGTCAGGGTGGCTGCCTTCGCGAGCAGGCTCGCTCCCACAGGGGTTTTATGAGCGCCACAAATCCAATGTGGGAGCGAGCCTGCTCGCGAAAGCGCCCGCCCTGGCTTACATCACATCAAGCGTCGCGAAACAACCACGGCTGGCTCGCCCGGTGCTTGGCTTCAAACGTCGCAATCGCCTCATGGTCCTGCAAGGTCAGGCCGATGTCGTCCAGGCCGTTGACCAGGCAATGCTTGCGGAACTCGTCCACTTCAAAGTGATAGACCTTGCCATCGGGACGGGTCACGGTTTGCGTCACCAGGTCGACCTTCAGCTCATAGCCAGGGTTGGCTTCGACCTGTGCGAACAACTCATCGACTTCAGCGTCGGTCAAGATGATCGGCAGCAAGCCGTTCTTGAAGCTGTTGTTGAAGAAGATGTCGGCGTAGCTCGGCGCGATGATGCTGCGAAAGCCATATTCTTCCAGGGCCCACGGCGCGTGTTCGCGGCTGGAGCCGCAACCGAAGTTCTCACGGGCCAGCAACACACTGGCGCCCTGGTAGCGCTCGGCGTTGAGCACGAAGTCTTTGTTCAGCGGGCGCTTGGAGTTGTCCTGGTAGGCGTAGCCCACGTCCAGGTAGCGCCACTCGTCGAACAGGTTGGGCCCGAAACCGGTGCGCTTGATCGACTTCAAGAATTGCTTGGGAATGATCTGGTCGGTGTCGACGTTGGCGCGATCCAAAGGTGCGACAAGACCGGTGTGCTGGGTAAAAGCTCTCATGCTGCGCTCCTTTAGATCAATTCACGGACGTCGATGAAACGACCGGTCACCGCGGCGGCGGCGGCCATGGCCGGGCTCACCAGGTGGGTACGACCACCGGCGCCCTGGCGGCCTTCGAAGTTGCGGTTGGAGGTCGAGGCGCAATGCTCGCCCGACTCCAGGCGGTCCGGGTTCATCGCCAGGCACATCGAGCAGCCCGGCTCACGCCATTCAAAACCGGCTTCGAGGAAAATCTTGTCCAGGCCTTCCGACTCAGCCTGCGCCT
Source organism: Pseudomonas sp. ok272 (assembly GCF_900109995.1). Lineage (GTDB taxonomy): Bacteria > Pseudomonadota > Gammaproteobacteria > Pseudomonadales > Pseudomonadaceae > Aquipseudomonas. Next base: position 533,865 of record NZ_FOCB01000002.1, read on the forward strand.
TCACCAGGCCCGAACCCGGGACCACGATGGCTTGTTTGATGGTCGACGCGACCTTGCGGCCCTTGGCGATCACGGCGGCAGCGCGCAAGTCTTCGATCCGCGAGTTGGTGCAGGAGCCGATGAACACCCGATCCAGCTGAATGTCGGTGATCGCCTGGTTGGCGCTCAAGCCCATGTACTTCAAGGCACGCTCGATGGAGCCGCGCTTGACCAGGTCGGTTTCCTTGGCCGGGTCCGGCACGTTCTGATCGACGGCCAGGACCATCTCGGGCGAGGTGCCCCAGCTGACTTGCGGCTTGATCTGTGCCGCGTCGAGCTTGACCACGGTGTCGAACTGCGCGTCGGCATCGGACACCAGGTCTTTCCAGGCTTCTACTGCCATGTCCCACTCCACGCCTTTCGGGGCGAATGGACGGCCCTTGACGTAGGCCACGGTCTTTTCATCGGCCGCCACCAGGCCCACGCGGGCGCCGGCTTCGATGGACATGTTGCAAATGGTCATGCGGCCTTCGATGGACAGGTCGCGGATCGCGCTGCCGGCAAACTCGATGGCATGGCCGTTGCCGCCAGCGGTGCCGATCTTGCCGATCACGGCGAGGACGATGTCTTTGGCGGTCACGCCGAACGGCAAGGTGCCTTCGACGCTGACCAGCATGTTCTTCATTTTCTTGGCGACCAGGCACTGGGTGGCGAACACGTGTTCGACCTCGGAAGTGCCGATGCCATGGGCCAAGGCGCCAAACGCGCCGTGGGTCGAGGTGTGCGAGTCGCCGCAGACCACGGTCATGCCCGGCAAGGTCGCGCCCTGCTCCGGGCCGATCACGTGGACGATGCCCTGGCGCACGTCATTCATCTTGAATTCGGTGATGCCGTACTCGTCGCAGTAGTCGTCGAGGGTCTGCACTTGCAAGCGCGAAACCTGATCGGTAATCGCCTCGATGCCGCCCTTGCGGTCCGGAGTCGTCGGCACGTTGTGGTCTGGGGTGGCGATGATCGAGTCCACACGCCACGGCTTGCGCCCGGCCAGGCGCAGGCCTTCGAAAGCTTGGGGCGAAGTCACTTCATGGATGATGTGGCGGTCGATATAGATCAGCGACGACCCATCGTCGCGCCGTTTCACTTCATGGGAGTCCCAGAGCTTGTCGTAAAGCGTTTTGCCGGCCATCAGACGGTTCCTCATCAGCAGGTATGTTTCTATGCCCCGGGCTTTGAACTGAACCTTTCAATAACCCCTTGGCTTGTGAGGTCGATCCTATGGCGTTACATTAAATAACTCAAATTCATATTTTTCATGCTTTGGATAACCAACTGGAATACGCCCATGGACCTGGCCAACTTGAACGCCTTTATCGCCATCGCCGAGATCGGCAGCTTCTCCGGCGCCGGCGAACGCCTGCACCTGACCCAGCCCGCCATCAGCAAGCGCATCGCCGGTCTTGAGCAGCAACTGAATGTGCGCCTGTTCGATCGCCTGGGCCGCGAAGTCAGCCTGACCGAGGCGGGGCGCGCCCTGCTGCCACGCGCCTATCAGATCCTCAACGTACTGGACGACACCCGTCGCGCGCTGACCAACCTGACCGGCCAAGTGACCGGTCGCCTGACCCTGGCCACCAGTCACCACATCGGCCTGCACCGGTTGCCACCTTTATTAAGGGCGTTCACCCGCCGCTATCCCGAGGTGGCGCTGGACATTCAGTTCCTCGATTCGGAAGTGGCCTACGAGGAAATCCTCCATGGTCGCGCCGAACTGGCCGTCATCACCCTGGCCCCCGACCCCCACGCGCAGGTGCTGGCCACCCCGGTGTGGGACGACCCGCTGGACTTCGTGGTGGCTCCGGAACACTCACTGATCAGCCATGGCCCGGTCAGCCTGGCGGATATCGCCCGCCACCCGGCGGTGTTCCCGGGCGGCAACACCTTTACCCATCACATCGTCCAGCGCCTGTTCGAGGCCCAGGGCCTGGCGCCCAACATCGCCATGAGCACCAACTACCTGGAAACCATCAAGATGATGGTGTCCATTGGCCTGGCCTGGAGCGTGCTGCCACGCACCATGCTCGACGAACAGGTCGCGCGCATTCCTTTGCCGGGCATACAGCTCACTCGCCAGCTAGGCTATATCGTGCACACCGAACGGACGCTATCGAATGCGGCACGAGCTTTCATGGCCTTGCTGGACGCACAAATCGACTTGCCAGGGTCTGAGGGCTAACTTGTGCTACTCCTGTAAGGCTGCAAACCCGATGCCGGACGCCCAACCCTGCCCAAGGCCCGTCGCCAATGCCCAAATCCGTTGACCGCCCTCGCACGCCCTTGATGCCACGTGTGCAGTCGCTTGATCCGCAGGCCTCGGAGCAGAGCTGGGAAAGTGCCCCGCAGTTGCTCGCCGCCCTGAACGGTGCGCGCCTGGGGGCCTGGTATTGGGACATCGAGCTGGGGCAGATCAGTTGGTCCCGGGGCACCCAGGCGCTGTTTGGCTTCGATCCCCGAAAAGCCTTGCCCAGCGACCTGGAATACCTTGACCTGCTGCCCCCCGAAGACCGGGCCAAAACCATCCGGGCCTTCAATGCAGTGATTGCCGGCGCCCCGCTGGAACAGGCCATGCACCATCGCATCCGCTGGCCCGACGGCAGCCTGCACTGGCTGGAGATCAACGGCAGCCTGCTGCCCGACAAGCATGGCCGACCACGGATGATCGGGGTCATCCGCGAGATCACCCACCAGCGCCAGCGCGAACAAGCCCTGAGCAGCTCGGAGAAACGTTTCGCCACCCTGTTTCACCTGTGCCCGAACATGGTCTTGCTGACCCGCCAGGAAGACGGCCTGATCACCGAGGCCAACCAGTATTTCGAGAGCCTGTTCGGCTGGCCCGTCCAGGACGCCATCGGTCGCACCACCCTGGAACTGGGCCTGTGGGTACACCCCGAACAGCGCGGGCAGTTGGTCAAGGCAACCAAGGCCAAGGGCGAATTGATCAGCATGGAAGTGCAGTTTCGTGCCGCCAGCGGCCAGGTGCATGACGGCATCCTCAGTGCGCAGAAGGTCGAACTCGAAGGCCAGCCGTACCTGCTGAGCACCTTTCTCGACACCACCGAACGCAAAGCCGCCGAAAGCGCCCTCAAGGACAGCCAGGAGCGCCTGGACCTGGCCCTGGACTCGGCCCAACTGGGCACCTGGGACTGGCACATCCCCAGCGGCATGCTTTACGGCTCGGCCCGCGCCGCCCAGTTGCATGGGCTGGCGCCGATGCCCTTCCATGAAGCCTTCGACGAGTTCTTCGAAGGCGTGCCCGGCGAAGAACGCGACACCATGCGCGATGCCTACCGCAGCCTGCGCGAAGGCCCGGCGGGCAACTATCAATTGACCTACCGGGTGCAACTGGCGGACGGCACCTCGCGCTACCTGGAAAGCCGTGCCCGGCTGTACCGCGACGAACAGGGCAATCCGCTGCGCATGGCCGGCACCCTGCTGGACATCACCGAACAGGTCGAACGCGAACAACGCCTGGTCGCCTCCGAAGCGAAATTCGCCACCCTGTTCCAGGTCAGCCCGGACCCGATCTGCGTCACCCAGCAGGACAACGGCCAGTTCATCGAGATCAACTCCAGCTTCACCCAGACGTTTGGCTGGACTGCCGGCGATGTGATCGGTCGCAGCGCCGACGTCATCGGCCTGTGGGATGCCTCGGCCAAAAGCCTGCAACGGATCGAGCAGGTGATCCGCGACCAGGGCCTGAACAACGTGGCCATCGGGGTCCGGCACAAGGACGGGCAAGCCCTGACCTGCGTAATTTCCAGCCGCCAGATCAGCGTCGGCAATAAGCAGTGCATCGTCACCACCTTGCGCGACATCACCCAGCAGCAACGCTCGGAGGCGGCCCTCAAGGCCAGCGAGGAAAAATTCGCCAAGGCGTTCCACTCCAGCCCCGACGCGATCACCATCACCGAGCGCGACAGCGGCCGCTACCTGGAGGTCAACGACGGCTTCTGCCGCCTGACCGGCTACCGCGCCGACGAGGTGATCGGGCGCACCGTCTACCAGATCGGCATCTGGGCCGACGAGAAGCAGCGTTCGACACTGCTGGCCGAACTGCACATCAAGGGCCGGGTGCATCACCAGGAAATGCTCGGGCGCAACAAGCGCGGGGAGTTGCTGACCGTCGAAGTCTCGGTGGAACCGATCACCCTCAACGAAACCGCGTGCCTGCTGCTGACCGCGCGGGATGTCAGCCTGCTGAAAAACGCCGAGGCACAGATCCGCCACCTGGCCTACCACGACCCCCTGACCAACCTGCCCAACCGTGCCCTGCTGATGGACCGCCTGAGCCAGCAGATCGCCCTGCTCAAGCGCCACAACCTGCGCGGCGCCCTGCTGTTCCTGGACCTGGATCACTTCAAGCACATCAACGACTCGCTCGGCCATCCGGTGGGCGATACCGTGCTGAAGATCATCACTGCCCGCCTTGAGGCCAGCGTGCGCATGGAAGACACCGTGGCACGCCTGGGTGGCGATGAATTCGTGGTGCTGCTCAGCGGCCTGGAGGGCAGCCGCAGCGAAGTCAGCGATCAGGTCCGGCAACTGGCCGACACCCTGCGCGAGTTGCTGGCGGAGCCGATGTTCCTCGACGGCCAGCGCCTGCAAGTCACCCCGAGCATTGGCGTGGCACTGATCCCCGACCACGGCTCGACCCCAGCCGACCTGCTCAAGCGTGCCGACATTGCCCTGTACCGCGCCAAGGACTCGGGACGCAATGCCACGCAGATGTACCACAACACCATGCAAAAGGCCGCCAGCGAACGCCTGCGCATGGAAACCGACCTGCGCCTGGCCTTGTCCCGAGGCGAATTCAGTGTGTATTACCAACCCCAGGTCGATGCGCGTGATCAGCGCATCGTCGGCGCCGAGGCCCTGGTGCGCTGGCACCATCCGCAACTGGGCGCCCAGTCCCCGACCGAGTTCATCAAGGTGCTGGAAGACAGCGGGCTGATCCTGGAGGTCGGCACCTGGATCCTCGACGAAGCCTGCCAGGCCTTCAGGCAACTGATCGCCAGGCACAAGATCGACCCGCACCACTTCACCCTGTGCGTGAACATCAGCCCACGGCAGTTCCGCCAGAACGACTTCGTCGAACGCATCGAACACAGCCTCAGCCATCACGGCCTGCCCTACTCACTGCTGAAACTGGAGATCACCGAAGGCATCGTGATCCAGAACCTGGATGACACCATCAGCAAAATGCGCCGCCTGAAAAAACTCGGCATCAGTTTCGCCATGGACGACTTCGGCACCGGCTACTCGTCCCTGACCTACCTCAAGCGCCTGCCGGTGGACACGCTGAAGATCGACCAGTCGTTCATCCGCGACGCCACCACCGACCCCAACGACGCCGAAATCATCCGCGCCATCGTCGCCATGGCCCGCAGCCTGGCGCTGGAAGTGATTGCCGAGGGCGTGGAAACCCCGGAGCAGCTTGAGTTCCTGCAGGGGCTGGGCTGCCATCTGTATCAAGGCTACTTGCACAGCCGGCCGTTGCCGTTGGAAGGGTTTGAGTTGCTGCTTAAATGACGGACACAAGAAAGGGCGCCAAGGTGGCGCCCTTTCTCACTGACACGACGGTTAGTTTTGCAGCGTCGCGTGTTGCGTCCCGTTGATCGGGATGCGCTTGGCTTTCGCGTCTTCCGGCACGACACGCAGCAGGTCAATGCTGAGCAGGCCGTTGTTCAACGCCGCCGCCTTGATCTCAATGTGATCGGCCAGGCGGAACGACAGCTTGAACGCCCGCTGGGCAATACCTTGGTGCAGGTAAGTGACGTTGTCGCCGGTATCACGCTTGCCACCACTGACGGTCAACACGCCTTTCTCGACTTGCAGTTCAAGGTCTTCTTCCCGGAAACCGGCTGCCGCGACCACGATACGGTATTGGTCGTCGCCGTGTTTTTCGACGTTATAAGGTGGATAGCTGCTGCCGGGCTCATTGCGCAGCGCAGACTCGAACAGATCGTTGAAACGATCGAAACCCACCGAAGAACGGAACAATGGAGCCAGGGAAAGTGCAGTATTCATGGTTCAAATCTCCTGAAAACAATCAGCAAGGTTTTTGTCTCCGCGACCCGAATTCGGCATCGCGTACCCCTTAGATAGGGACCGCCAACGGCATTTCAAGAGATTTCCCAGAGATTTTTTAGGCCGCTTCTGCGACCGGCAGACCGAGCAAACGGGACACCTGATCCAGTTCGGTCTCGCGCCGCAGCGCAGTGAACAGCACCACCGCCTCAGGGTAATTACGGGTCAACATGGCCAGCCACTGCTTCAAGCGCCCCGGCGACTGGCGGGCGGTCATCTGGTCCTTGGCTTGCAGCCAGAAGTCCTGGATCAGCGGCAACAACTCGGCCCAGCTCATCTCAATCACCTCTTCACCGGCCCGTGCGGCAGCGATCTGCCGGGCCAGGTCAGGGCGCGACACCAGGCCGCGACCGAGCATGATGTCTTCCACACCGCTGATCTCCCGGCAACGGCGCCAGTCTTCAACACTCCAGATGTCGCCATTGGCGAACACCGGCACCTTGACCACTTCCTGCACCCGGGGGATCCACTCCCAATGGGCCGGCGGCTTGTAGCCGTCCATCTTGGTCCGTGCATGCACCACGATGTGCTCGGCGCCGCCTTCGGCCAGGGCGGTGGCACACACCAGCGAACCGTCCGGACTGTCGAAACCCAGGCGCATCTTGGCCGTGACCGGGATATGCGCCGGGACGGCACGACGCACGTGCTCGACGATCTGATTGAGCAACTCTGGTTCCTTGAGCAACACCGCACCGCCACGGGACTTGTTGACGGTCTTGGCCGGGCAGCCGAAGTTCAGGTCGATCACCTCGCTGCCCAACTCACACGCCAACGCCGCGTTTTCCGCCAGGCACACCGGGTCCGAACCCAACAACTGCACGCGCAGCGGCACACCCGACGCGGTGCGCGCGCCATGGAGCAACTCAGGGCCGAACTTGTGGAAATAGGCTGGGGTGAGCAACTGATCGTTGATGCGGATGAACTCGGTCACGCACCAATCGATACCGCCAACACGGGTCAGCACGTCCCGCAGGATGTTGTCGACCAACCCCTCCATGGGCGCCAAAGCAATTTGCATGGAAAACACTCAACGAAAAACGTGCGGCAGTTTACCGGGTTTCGCGAGCGGGGGCATGCCGGCTGGTTGGGCGGTAGCGAGTGAGCTGATCGATGAGGGTGTTGACTGTGCTGGCCTCTTCGCGAGCAAGCCCGCTCCCACAAGGGGGTTGGTGTCGGACACGGCGCTGTCTCCACCCAAAAAACTGTGGGAGCGGGCTTGCTCGCGAAAGCGTCGGGTCAGTCAACGATGCTGTTGAATCTAACGCCGCCTTCGCGAGCAAGCCCGCTCCCACAAGGGGGTTGGTGTCGGACACGGCTCTGTCTCCACCCAAAAAACTGTGGGAGCGGGCTTGCTCGCGAAAGCGTCGGGTCAGTCAACGATGCTGTTGAATCTAACGCCGCCTTCGCCGGCAAGCCGGTCTCGCTCCCACGGGGATGGTTGCCCTACTGGCGGGCCGCCTCCCACGATTTGAGCAACTCGTTGTAGCTCACGGTCTCACCCTGGGGCTTCTCGTTGGCCAATTTCGGCTTCGGGGCACCCGGCTGGTCGAACCAATACTGGGCGTCACGCTCCTCGTTGAGTTTCGGTCCGCACACCGGCTGCACCTTGGAGCGCTCGAGCCGCGCCATGATTGCGTCCTGATCCTTGGCCAGGCCGTCGAGCGCCTGTTGCGGGGTTTTCTCGCCGCTGGCGGCTTCCGAGATATGGCTCCACCACAACTGGGCCAGGCGCGGATAATCCGGCACGTTGGTCCCGGTCGGGGTCCACTGCACCCGAGCCGGGCTGCGATAGAACTCCACCAGGCCACCCAGCTTGGGCGCCAGGTCAGTCATGGCCTGGGAGTTGATGTCCGACTCACGAATCGGCGTCAGGCCAATGATGGTTTTCTTCAGGGACACGGTTTTCGAGGTCACGAACTGCGCGTACAGCCAGGCCGCGAGCTTTTGCTTCTCGGGGGTCGATTTGAGGAAAGTCCAGGAACCCACGTCCTGATAGCCCAGCTTCATACCCTCTTCCCAGTACGGCCCGCGCGGCGACGGTGCCATGCGCCATTTCGGCGTGCCATCGGCATTCATCACCGGCAGGCCCGGCTTGGTCATGTCGGCCGTGAACGCGGTGTACCAGAAGATCTGCTGGGCAATGTTGCCCTGGGACGGCACCGGGCCGGATTCGGAGAAGGTCATGCCCGCCGCTTCAGGTGGCGCGTAGGCGCGCATCCAATCGACATACTTCTGCGTGGCAAACACCGACGCCGGGCCATTGGTGTCGCCGCCACGGGTCACGCTGGAGCCCACCGGGTGGCAGTCCTCGACGCGAATCCCCCACTCGTCCACCGGCAAGCCGTTGGGCAGGCCCTTGTCGCCGCCCCCGGCCATGGAGAACCAGGCATCGGTGAAGCGCCAGCCCAGGGACGGGTCTTTCTTACCGTAGTCCATGTGCCCATAGACCCGCTTGCCGTCGATTTCCTTGACGTCTTCGCTGAAGAACTTGGCAATGTCCTCGTAGGCCGACCAGTTCACCGGCACGCCCAACTCGTAGCCATACTTGGCCTTGAACTGGGCCTTGAGGTCCGGGCGCTCGAACCAGTCGGCGCGGAACCAGTAGAGGTTGGCGAACTGCTGGTCGGGCAACTGGTAGATCTTGCCGTCCGGCGCGGTGGTGAAGGAAATGCCGATGAAGTCCTTGAGGTCCAGGGTCGGCGAGGTGAAGTGCTTGCCTTCATTGGCCATCATGTCGGTGATCGACTCGGTCTTGCCATAGCGAAAGTGCGTACCGATCAAGTCCGAGTCGTTGACCCAACCGTCATAGATGTTCTTGTCCGACTGCATCTGGGTCTGCAGCTTCTCCACCACGTCGCCTTCTTGCAGCAGGTCGTGGGTCAACTTGATCCCGGTGATCTCGCTGAAGGCCTTGGCCAGCACCTTGGACTCGTATTCGTGGGTGGTCAGGGTCTCCGAGACCACGTTGATCTTCATCCCCCGAAACGGCTCGGCCGCCTTGATGAACCACTTCAGCTCGTCAAGCTGCTGCTCGGCCGTCAGGGTGGATGGCTTGAACTCGCTGCCGATCCACTTCTTCGCCGCGTCTTCGTAGGCATCGGCCCACGCTGCCGCACTCAGACCACTGAGCGCGAACACCGCGGCCAATGAAATGCTATGTCGCAGCTTATTGTTTTTGTCGAACATAGAGACCTCCTGTTTGGGTTTCAGAGCCACAGTGTCGAGCGATTCGACTAGCCCCAACGCATCACCGCCAACAACCACACCAGGGACAGCGCAGACGCCACCCAGATGCTCCAGCCGGTTACGCCGATCACCAGTAAATGCAGGTAGGCGCTGCCGAGAAGACCGATAAACAGCCGATCACCACGGGTGGTGCTGATCGGCAACAAGCCACGCCGAGGGATACTCGGCGAGCGCAGTTCCCAGGTGGTCATGCCCGCCAGCAACAGGGCAATCGCCACGAAGAACAACGCGGTGGGGGTGGTCCAGGCCATCCATTCCATCATCAGCTCCTCACACCCGGCCCAGGGCAAAGCCCTTGGCCACATGGTTACGGACAAACCAGATCACCAGCATGCCCGGCAGAATGGTCAGCACCCCGGCGGCGGCCAGCACGCCCCAGTCGATCCCCGAGGCCGATACGGTGCGCGTCATCACCGCCGCGATCGGCTTGGCATTGACCGACGTCAGGGTGCGCGCCAGCAGCAGCTCGACCCAGGAGAACATGAAGCAGAAGAACGCCGTGACGCCGATCCCGGAGCCAATCAACGGGATGAAAATCTTCACGAAGAACTTGGGAAAGCTGTAGCCGTCGATGTAGGCCGTTTCGTCGATTTCCTTCGGCACCCCGGACATGAAGCCCTCCAGGATCCACACCGCCAGCGGCACGTTGAACAGGCAATGGGCCAGGGCCACGGCGATGTGGGTATCGAACAGGCCGATGGACGAATACAGCTGGAAGAACGGCAGCAGGAACACCGCCGGCGGCGCCATGCGGTTGGTCAACAGCCAGAAGAACAGGTGCTTGTCGCCCAGGAACCGATAGCGCGAGAACGCATAGGCCGCCGGCAGTGCCACCGTCAGGGAGATCACCGTGTTCAGGCTCACGTAATACAGCGAGTTGAGGTAGCCGCTGTACCAACTGGGGTCGGTGAAGATCACCTTGTAGTTGGCCAGGGTGAAGTCCTGGGGGAACAGGGTCAGGCCGCCGAGGATCTCGGTGTTGCTCTTGAACGACATGTTCAGCAGCCAGTAGATCGGCACCAGCAGGAACAGGATGTAGATCAGCAACGGGATCAGCTTTCTCTTGGGCATGGCAGGCCTCACCGGTTGGCGTCGGAGTGGGTCATGGCGGTGTAGAACAGCCACGACACCAACAGGATGATCAGGAAGTACACCAGGGAAAACGCCGCGGCCGGCCCCAGGTCGAACTGGCCCACGGCCATTTGCGTCAGGGTCTGGCTGAGGAAGGTGGTGGCGTTGCCCGGCCCGCCGCCGGTGAGCACGAACGGCTCGGTGTAGATCATGAAGCTGTCCATGAAGCGCAGCATCACCGCGATCAACAGCACGCTCTTGAGCTTGGGCAACTGGATATGGCGAAACACCGCCCAACTCGACGCCCGGTCGATCCGCGCCGCCTGGTAGTACACGTCCGGTATCGAGCGCAGCCCGGAGAAACACAGCAGCGCCACCAGCGAGGTCCAGTGCCACACGTCCATCACCAGCACCGTGACCCAGGCGTCCATGGTATTGGCGGCATAGTTGTAGCTGATGCCCATCGCGTTGAGCGTGGACCCGAGCAAGCCAATGTCGGCGCGGCCGAAGATCTGCCAGATCGTGCCCACCACGTTCCACGGGATCAGCAGCGGAATGGCCAGGATGATCAGCACCAGCGACGACCAGCGCCCCTTGGTGGGCATGGTCAGGGCGATGCCGATCCCCAGGGGGATTTCGATCAACAGCACGCAGGCCGAATAGATGAACTGGCGCAGCAGCGAGTCATGCAGGCGTGGGTCGAGCAGCACCTGCTTGTACCAATCGGCGCCCACGAAGTAGCGGCTCGACTGGTCGAAGATGTCCTGCACCGAGTAGTTGACCACGGTCATCATCGGGATCACCGCACTGAACGCCACCAGCAGGAACACCGGCAACACCAGCCACCAGGCCTTGTTGTTCTGCACCTTGTTCATGCTTGCGCCTCTAGCCAGTAGTCATCGGCATAAACCATCAGCCACTGCGCCGGAAAGCTGATGGACGCGGTGCCCTGGGGCACCGGCTTGTCTTCGGCCAGGCGCACCTTAAGCGGCGTGCCATCCAGTTCGAGGGTCAGGATCTTGTAGGTGCCCAGGTCTTCGACATGGACCACCATCGCCTGTAGCGCGTCCTCATTGGGTTCGTCCCAGACGTGGACGAACTCCGGGCGGATCCCCACTTTCAGGGTCCTGTAGGGCGTGGCCTCGATGCTGCGCTGCAAGCCTTCGGACAGCGGCAAGTCGATGGCGCCAAAGCCGACGCCGCCGGCCCGGGGCGTGACGTCGATCAGGTTCATCCCCGGGCTGCCGATGAAGTAGCCGACAAAGGTATGGCTCGGCCGCTCGAACAGCTCACGGGGAGTGCCGAACTGGACGATCTGCCCGCCGTACATCACCGCGATCTTGTCGGCGAAGGTCGAGGCTTCGAGTTGGTCGTGGGTCACGTAGACCATGGTGATGTTGAATTGCTCATGGATCTGCTTGAGCTTGCGCCGCAGCTTCCACTTCAGGTGCGGGTCGATCACCGTCAGCGGCTCGTCGAACAAGATTGCCGACACGTCATCGCGCACCAGCCCACGGCCCATCGAGACTTTCTGCTTCTCGTCGGCACTGAGGTTGCGCGCCTTCTTGCCCAGCAGCGCCTGCAAGTCCAGGACCTCGGCAATCTCCTGCACCTTGCGCTGGATCTGCGCCTCGGCCATGCCCTGGTTGCGCAAGGGGAACGCCAGGTTGTCGAACACCGTCATGGTGTCGTAGACCACTGGGAACTGGAACACCTGGGCGATGTTGCGCTTCTCGGGGGTCAGTTGGTTAACCACCTTGTTGTCGAACAGCACCTCGCCTTCGGAGGGGCTGAGCAGGCCGGAAATGATATTGAGCAAGGTCGACTTGCCGCAGCCCGAAGGCCCGAGCAAGGCGTAGGCACCGCCCTGCTCCCAGACATGGTTCATCGCGCGGATCGCATAATCCTCGGGCCCTGCCGGGGTGCGGCTGTAGCTGTGGGCCAGGTTGTGCAAATGAATCTCGGCCATCAGGCAACCCTCGCGATACGCCGGCCCGGGGCCTGGAGCAGCCGCCCCTGGCCATCGAACACAAACAGTTTGTGGGTCGGGATGTAGATGCGGATCGGCGCATCGACGTCGTACTCGTGGACCCCGGACAAATGCAGCACCAGCAGGAAATGCTCGTTGCGCACGTGCAGGAAGGTTTCCGAGCCGCTGATTTCCGCGACCTCGACGGTCACCGCCAGCTCCAGGTCGTCGTCATTGCTGGGCACCAGGGAAATATGGCTGGGGCGCACCCCAAAGCGGAACTCGCCCTCGCCCACCGGGCGCAGGTCGACGTTCAGCGGGAAGTGCACAAAATTGGCGAAGCTCACTTCATTACCGCTGATGCGCCCCGGCATCAGGTTGATCGGCGGCTCGGAGAACAGCTCGGCGGCCAGCTCCGTTTGGGGCTGGTGATAGACCTCGGGGGTCTTGCCGCTCTGGATTACTCGACCTTCGTGCAGGATCGTGGTCGTACCGCCCAGGGCCAGGGCCTCATTGGGTTCGGTGGTGGCGTAGATGGCGATGGTATGCCGCGCCTGGAACAGCTCGCGCATCTCCTGGCGCAACTCCTCGCGCAGCTTGTAGTCGAGGTTGACCAGCGGTTCATCGAACAGGATCAGCTCGGCGTCCTTGACCAATGCCCGGGCCATCGCCGTGCGCTGTTGCTGGCCGCCGGACAACTCCAGTGGATAGCGCTGGAGGAACTTCTCGATGCGCAGCATCTTCGCGGTGTCCAGCACCTTGCTCTGGATAAGCTCATTGGCCACCCCGGCCTGGCGCAGCGGCGAGGCGATGTTTTCGAACACGGTCATGGTCGGGTAGTTGATGAACTGCTGGTAGACCATCGACACGTTGCGCTGGCGCACCGGGCGCTGGGTGACATCGACGCCGTTCATCAGAATGCGTCCCGTGTCAGGCTTGTCCAGCCCCGCCATCAGGCGCATCAGGCTGGTCTTGCCGGACAGGGTGCGCCCCAGCAGGACATTGAACGATCCGGGATCGAAGCGCAGGTTGGCGTCCACGATCCAGGCCTGCCCCTCAACGGTGCGGCTGATGTGCTCCAGGGTTAATGACATGGCTCGGCCTTTTTATTATTGGAGTCAAGCGACCGGAACACTAAAGCGACATTCGTGCCAAAAATCCCAAGCACTTGATCTCGCTCGGGTTTCATAAAAAGTATGAAAATTTAGCGTTCAGCACTGAACACAAATGAACAACGGCGGGTGAACAATTGAACAGTCCCGGGTTTGACTTTGAACACACGTGAACAACACTGAACCGGCACACCTCGACCGTGGCGACATCGTCCGTGGGGCCAGAACAACAATAAAAACGAGAGGACCCAGCATGTCCGCGCCCGCCTCAAAACAGTCCCACGACGCCATCATTCAAGACTCCTGGACCCGCTGCCGCGCCTTTGGCCTGCATCACCAGAGCCCGCCGGCCTTCGACCAACTGCCCGCCGAGGGCATCGCCCACCTGCTGGAGAGCCAGCACTCGCTGGTGCAGACCACTCACCAGGAAGTGCTGCCCTACTACGAGAACATTCTGAGCAACTCCAACTGCCTGATCATGCTGGCCGACAACCAGGGCCAGGTGCTGACCTCCTGGGGCACCCAGCGCTTCATCGAGCCGGGCCTGAGCCGTGGCTTCAGCGCCGGGGCCAGTTGGCGCGAGCAATGCAGCGGCACCAACGCGATTGGCACCGCGCTGATCTGCGAGCAGGCGGTGCACATTGCCCACGATGAACACTTCCTCAAGGCCAACCGCTTCATGACCGGCTCCGCCGCGCCGATCTTCGACGCCGAGCGCAAGGTGATCGCCGTGCTCGATGTGTCCAGCGACAGCTACCTGCCGCCCGACCACACCCTGGGCATGGTCAAGATGATGAGCCAGACCGTGGAGAACCGGCTGATTCTCAACCTGTTCAAGGACGATCACTTCCAGTTGGTGTTCAACACCGGCCTGGCCAACCTGGACAGCCAGTGGGCCGGCCTGCTGATCATCGATGAGAGTGGCCAGGTGCTGTCGGCCAACCGCCGCGCCGACAACTTGCTGGGCACGCGCCTGTCACGGGTCAGTATCGAGAGCCTGTTCAAGGTGTCCTTGCGCGAACTGCTCAACCAACCCGATGGCCTGCCCTTCGCCCTGCAAGCCGCCGGCAGCAATCGTTTTCATTGCCTGCTCAAGCGCCCGCGGCAACAACCGGTGCAGGCCAGGGTCTTCAGCGAGCCGCCAAGCCCGGCGCCGGAAGCCATCAGCCTCGCCACCCTGCACTTTGGCGATGCCCGCGTGGAAAAGGCCGTGCGCCAGGCCGAGCGCCTGCTGGAGAAGGACATTCCGCTGCTGATCCACGGCGAAACCGGCGTCGGCAAGGAAGTCTTCGTCAAGGCCCTGCATCAAGCCAGCTCACGCAGCAAACAAGCACTGATTGCCGTCAACTGCGCGGCGATCCCCGCCGAACTGGTGGAGTCCGAGCTGTTTGGCTACGAGAAAGGCGCGTTCACCGGCGCCAACCAGAAAGGCAGCATCGGCCTGATCCGCAAGGCGGACAAAGGCACGCTGTTCCTCGACGAAATCGGCGACATGCCCCTGCCGACCCAAGCCCGGCTGCTGCGGGTGCTGCAGGAGCGATGCGTGCAGCCGGTGGGCAGCGGCGAACTGTTCGCCGTCGACATCCGCATCATCTCGGCCACCAATCGTTCGCTGCGGGAACAGGTACAACTGGGGCGCTTTCGCGAAGACCTCTACTACCGCATCGGCGGCTTGCCGCTGGAACTGCCGCCCCTGCGCGAACGCACGGACAAGCCGGCGCTGTTCAAGCGCCTGTGGCAACAACACCGCGAGCCCACCCAATGGGCCGGCTTGAGCCCGGAGGTGCTGGCCCTGTTCGCCCGCCATCCGTGGCCGGGCAACCTGCGCCAGGTCAGCAGCGTGATCCAGGTGGCGCTGGCCATGGCCGAGGACCAGCCGATCCAGGCCAAGCATTTACCCGATGATTTTTTTGTCGACCTGGAGATGGACCCGCTGGCAACCGCCGAACCCGTGGCCATGGACTTGAATGATGCCGAGGATTTGCACCAACAGTTGCAGGCCGCCGGCGGCAATATCTCCCACCTGGCGCGGCGGCTGGGGGTGAGCCGCAATACCCTGTACAAGCGACTGCGGCAGGCTGAATGACACAATGACCGAACTGACCCCTTCGCGGGCAAGCCCGCTCCCACAGGGGATTGGGGTTGGGCACCGGATGTGTGTCACACCGACGATCCGGGTGGGAGCAACTCTCTTAGCCATGCCGCTCGTCACCGCCATCGCGAGTAGGAATCTGGGTTGAGCCCGTAGGAGCGAGGCTTGCCCGCGAACCGGCCAGCCCATTCAACATCGATGTCGTCAGACGTACCGCCTTCGCGGCCTCGCTCCTACAAGGAATTGAGCTGCTCCCCGGATGTGTGTTCGCCGTGGACCAGGGTGGGAGCGGGCCTGCCCGCGAAGAGGCCGGCACAGTCAACATCAATGCCGGCTGACACCCCGCTGTCGCGAGCGGGCTCGCTCCCACAGGGGATTGGGGTTGGGCAGCGGATGTGTGTCGCACCGACGATCCGGGTGGGAGCAACTGTCTTAGCCATGCCGCTCGTCACCGCCATCGCGAGTAGGAATCTGGGTTGAGCCCGTAGGAGCGAGGCTTGCCCGCGAAGACGTCAGCCCTGTCCACTCAGAACCACCCGCAACCGCTGAAAACAAAAACCCGCACACGGCGGGTTTTGTTTGTAGCGAGCGACGCTATCAGTCAGCCAAGCGCCAGGTCGTGCCGCCCTTGCCGTCTTCCAGCACCACGCCCATGGCGGTGAGCTGGTCGCGGATGCGGTCGGACTCGGCCCAGTCCTTGCCGGCACGCGCTGCCAGGCGCGCCGCAATCAAGGCATCGACTTCAGCGGCATCGACACGCCCTTCGGCGCCGGCTTGCAGGAAGTCCTCGGCTTCAAGCTGCAACACGCCCAGCACGCTGGCCAGCTCTTTGAGACGTGCCGCCAGACCGGCCGCCGCGTCGAGATCGCTGTCGCGCAGGCGGTTGATCTCGCGCACCATTTCGAACAGCACGGCGCAGGCTTCAGGGGTGCCGAAGTCGTCGTTCATCACCTGGGTGAAGCGTTCGACAAAGGCTTCGCCGCCCGCCGGGGCCACGCTCGGCAGGCCTTTCAACGCGTGGTAGAAACGCTCCAGGGCGCCCTTGGCGTCCTTGAGGTTGTCTTCCGAGTAGTTGATGGCGCTGCGGTAGTGGCTCGACACCAGCAGGTAACGCACGACTTCCGGGTGGTACTTTTCCAGCACGTCGCGGATGGTGAAGAAGTTGTTCAAGGACTTGGACATCTTCTCGCCATTGATGCGAATCATGCCGCAATGCATCCACGCGTTGGCGTAAGTCTTGCCGGTAGCCGCTTCGCTCTGGGCGATTTCGTTCTCGTGGTGCGGGAACTCAAGGTCGCTGCCGCCGCCATGAATGTCGAAGGTCTCGCCCAGGCAGCAGGTCGACATCACCGAGCACTCAATATGCCAGCCCGGACGCCCGGCGCCCCACGGCGACTCCCAGCTCGGCTCGCCTGGCTTGGTGGCCTTCCACAGCACGAAGTCCAGCGGGTCCTGCTTGGCTTCGTCGACTTCGATCCGCGCACCGATGCGCAGGTCTTCGATCTTCTTGCGCGACAGCTTGCCGTAACCCATGAACTTGGCGACGCGGTAGTACACGTCGCCATTGCCCGGGGCATAGGCGTAGCCCTTGTCGATCAGGGTCTGGATCATGCTCAGCATGCCCGGGATATGGTCGGTGGCACGCGGTTCCATGTCCGGCTTGAGGATGTTGAGGCGCGCCTCATCCTCATGCATCGCAGTGATCATGCGCTCGGTCAGCACGTCGAACGGCTCGCCGTTCTCCCGCGCCCGATTGATGATCTTGTCTTCGATGTCGGTGATGTTGCGCACGTAGGTCAGGTTATAACCGCTGAAGCGCAACCATCGGGTCACCAGGTCGAAGGCCACCATGCTGCGACCATGGCCAATGTGGCAATAGTCGTACACGGTCATGCCGCACACGTACATGCGCACATTGTTGCCATCGAGCGGCTTGAACACTTCTTTGCTCTTGGTGAGCGTGTTGTAGATCGTTAGCACGTCAGAATCCTTGAATCACTGGCCCCAGGAGTCACGCAGGGTCACGGTACGGTTGAACACCGGCTGACCAGGTTTCGAGTCCTTGATATCCGCACAGAAGTAACCTTCGCGCTCGAACTGGAAACGGTCTTCCGGCATGGCGTTGCCAAGCGATGGCTCGGCACGACAACCGGTGAGCACCTGCAGGGAGTCAGGGTTGATGTTATCCAGGAAGCTGGCGCTGTCTTCGGCCTTCTCCGGGTTGGCCGAACGGAACAGGCGATCGTACAGGCGCACTTCGCACTCGACGCTGGCGGCGGCCGGCACCCAGTGCACCACGCCCTTGACCTTGCGCCCTTCCGGGTTCTTGCCCAGGGTGTCCGGGTCGTAGGAGCAATGCAGCTCGACGATGTTGCCGTCGGCGTCCTTGATCGCTTCGTCGGCGCGGATCACATAGCTGCCACGCAGGCGCACTTCGCCGGCCGGTTCCAGGCGCTTGTAGCCCTTTGGCGGCTCTTCCATGAAGTCTTCGCGATCGATGTAGATCTCGCGAGCGAATGGCAGGACGCGCACGCCCATGTCTTCCTTGGGGTGGCACGGCAGTTCGAGGTTCTCGACCTGGCCTTCCGGATAGTTGGTGATCACGACTTTCAGCGGACGCAGCACGCACATGGCGCGCGGGGCGCTGTGGTCGAGGTCGTCGCGGATGCTGAATTCGAGCATGCCGAAGTCGACCACGCCGTCGGAACGGTTGGTGCCGATCATGTCGCAGAAGTTGCGGATCGATTTCGGCGTGTAGCCACGACGGCGGAAGCCCGACAGCGTCGACATGCGCGGGTCATCCCAACCGTGGACGTGCTGCTCGTCCACCAGTTGCTTGAGCTTGCGCTTGCTGGTGATGGTGTAGTTGAGGTTCAGGCGGCTGAACTCGTACTGGCGCGGGTGCGCCGGCACCGGCAGGCTGTCGAGGAACCACTCGTACAGCGGACGATGGCTTTCGAACTCCAGGGTGCAGATCGAGTGGGTGATGCCTTCGATGGCGTCCGACTGACCGTGGGTGAAGTCGTAGTTCGGGTAGATGCACCAGGTGTCGCCGGTCTGGTGGTGATGGGCGTGGCGGATGCGGTACATGATCGGGTCGCGCAGGTTCATGTTCGGCGAGGCCATGTCGATCTTGGCCCGCAGCACGCGTGCGCCGTCCTGGAACTCACCGGCCTTCATGCGGGCGAACCAGTCCAGGTTCTCCTCGATGCTGCGATCGCGGAACGGGCTGTTCTTGCCCGGCTCGGTCAGGCTGCCACGGTATTCCTTGGCCTGCTCGGGGGTCAGGTCGTCGACGTAGGCCTTGCCGGCCTTGATCAGCTCAACGGCCCAGTCGTGCAACTGGTCGAAGTATTGCGAGGCGTAACGCACTTCGCCGGACCACTGGAAACCCAGCCACTTGACGTCGCTTTCGATGGCGTCGATGTATTCCTGGTCTTCCTTGGCCGGGTTGGTGTCGTCGAAACGCAGGTGCGTGACGCCACCGAACTCCTGGGCCAGGCCGAAGTTCACACAGATCGACTTGGCGTGGCCGATGTGCAGGTAGCCGTTGGGCTCAGGCGGGAACCGAGTGACGATCTGCGTGTGCTTACCCGAGTCCAGGTCCGCCTGGATGATCGGGCGCAGGAAATTGACCGGCACGGCAGGGCCAGTCTTGGAATTCGAGGTAGGGTCGACAGTGGGCTTGCTCATAGGATCCTTGGACGTACAAGTGCGTGGCCTTCATGAAGGCCGGACAAAACAAAGCCGCTATCATAGCCGATGCCGTCAAGCACCTGACAGAGCAGCCCCTTAAAACAGCTGCCTTTAATCGACCTGATTGTAAAAACAGCCTCGAAATTCGCCGCCGGCACGCTAAACTGCGCAGCTTGGCCGACGCGGCCAACCCGGATTTTGGGCCCAACGGCCCCGAAACCCACGAATTCCTTAGAAGAGTAGCGAACATGACTCAAGTCAAATTGACCACCAACCATGGCGACATCGTCCTGGAACTGAACGCCGAGAAAGCCCCGATCACCGTGGCCAACTTCATCGAGTACGTTAAGGCCGGCCATTACGAAAACACCGTATTCCACCGCGTCATCGGCAACTTCATGATCCAGGGCGGCGGTTTCGAGCCGGGCATGAAAGAAAAGAAAGACAAGCGCCCAAGCATCCAGAACGAAGCGGACAACGGTCTTTCCAACGACAAGTACACCGTGGCCATGGCCCGCACCATGGAGCCGCATTCGGCCTCCGCGCAGTTCTTCATCAACGTGGCTGACAACAGCTTCCTGAACCACAGCGGCAAGAACGTCCAGGGCTGGGGCTACGCGGTATTCGCCAAAGTCATCGCCGGCACCGACGTGGTCGACAAGATCAAAGGCGTGAGCACCACGTCCAAGGCCGGCCACCAGGACGTGCCAGCAGACGACGTGATCATCGAGAAAGCCGAGATCATTGAGTGATACTGCTGATTTCAGACTTACATCTGGAAGAGGAGCGCCCGGACATCACCCGGGCGTTTCTGGATCTGCTCGCCACGCGCGCCCGCTCGGCGAGTGCGTTGTACATCCTGGGCGACTTTTTCGAGGTGTGGATTGGCGATGACGCCATGACTCCCTTCCAGCGCTCCATCTGCCAAGCCCTGCGCGAACTCAGCGACAGCGGCACGGCCATTTTCCTGATGCACGGCAATCGCGACTTCCTGTTGGGCAAGGCGTTCTGCAAGGCGGCGGGCTGCACCCTGCTCAAGGACCCGAGTGTCGTCGAGTTCTACGGCGAACCGGTGTTATTGATGCACGGCGACAGCCTGTGCACCCGTGACGTTGGCTACATGAAGCTGCGTCGCTACCTGCGCAACCCCGTCACCCTGTTCATCCTGCGTCACCTGCCCTTGGGCACGCGGCGCACGCTGGCGCGCAAGCTGCGTAATGAAAGTCGTACGCAGACCCGCATGAAGGCCAACGACATTGTCGACGTGACCCCCGTGGATGTCCCGCGGATCATGCAGCACTACGGGGTCAAGACCCTGGTCCATGGCCACACCCACCGCCCCGCCATCCACAAGCTGCAGATCGGCGACCAGGCCGCCCGGCGCATCGTGCTGGGGGATTGGGACAAGCAAGGCTGGGCGCTGCAGGTGGACGAGCAAGGATTTGCGCTGGCGCCGTTCGCCTTCGTGCCGCCACCGCAATTGGCGTTGTCTGCCCCTTAACAGCCAAACACCCACCCCCTTGTGGTAGCAACTGTCTTAGCCATGAATCTGGGTTGAGCCCGTAGGAGCGAGGCTTGCCCGCGAACCGGCCAGCCCATTCAACATCGATGTCGCCAGACTTACCGCCTTCGCGGGCAAGCCTCGCTCCTACAAGGAATTGAGCTGCCCCCGGATGTGTGTTCGCCGTGGACCAGGGTGGGAGCGGGCTTGCCCGCGAAGGCGTCATATCAGTCGACATTTCAGTCAACCGACAGACCCTTTTTCGCGAGCAGGCTCGCTCCCACAGTGGGCATCACCGGCTTTCTCGATCAATGCCCGGCAGACGCCGCCGGCCCTGCCTTCGCGGTGAACGGTGGCTTGGCCAGCCAGACGATCAAGATCAAGCCCATGAACATCCAGCCCATCAGGGTGAAGTAGTCCACCGTGGACATGATGTACGCCTGACTGATCACTGTCTGGTCCAGTTGCGTATAGGCCTTCACCCCGGCCCCGCCCAACTGGTTCAGCGCCTCGCGGGTCGCCGGGTCGAACGGGGTCAGGCTTTCATTCAAGTACGCGTGATGCTGGTCGGCGCGGCGGATCCAGATCCAGGTGGTCAGCGACGCGGCGAAGCTGCCACCCAATGTGCGCAGGAACGTGGCCAGGCCCGAACCGTCGGCGATCTGGTGCGGCGGCAGGTCCGACAGCAGGATCGTCAGGGTCGGCATGAAGAACAGCGCCACACCGATACCCATGAACAGTTGCACCAGGGCGATGCGCTGGAAGTCCACCTCATTGGTGAACCCGGCGCGCATGAAGCAACTCATGCCGATGGCCAGGAACGCCAGCCCCGCCAGCACCCGCATGTCGAACCGCGGCGCGTATTTGCCGACAAACGGCGACAGCAACACCGGCAGGATCCCCAGCGGCGCCACGGCAAAGCCGGCCCAGGTCGCGGTGTAGCCCAGGCGCGTCTGCAGCCATTGCGGCAGGATCAGGTTGATCCCAAAGAAGCCGGCGTAGCCCAGCACCAACACGATGGTGCCGTAGCGAAAGTTACGGTGGGCGAACAGGCGCAAGTTGACCACCGGGTGCTCATCGGTCATTTCCCAGATGATGAAGAACGCCAAGGCAACCACCGAGATAACGGAGCCGATAATGATGAAGTTGGATTCGAACCAGTCGGCATCGTTACCCTTGTCGAGGACAATCTGCAAGGCGCCGACGCCGATGATCAAGGCAATCAGGCCGATGTAGTCCATCGGCTGGCGAAGGGTGACCACCGGGCGCTTTTTCAGCTGCTGGGTCACGACCCACGCCGCGAACAAGCCAATCGGCACGTTGATGAAAAAAATCCACGGCCAGCTGTAACTGTCGGTGATCCAGCCGCCGAGAATCGGCCCGGCAATCGGCGCGACCACCGTGACCATCGCCAGCAACGCCAGGGCCATGCCTCGCCTGGCCGGGGGATAGACCGCAATCAGCAAGGTCTGGGTCATCGGGTACAACGGCCCCGCCACCAGTCCCTGCAGGACGCGGAAGCCCACCAGCTCGGGCATCGACCTGGCAATTCCGCACAGGAACGAGGCCACCACGAACAACAACGTGGCCCAGACAAACAGCTTCACCTCGCCGAAGCGTCGGCTCAGCCAGCCGGTCAGCGGCAAAGCAATCGCGTTGCTCACCGCAAATGAGGTAATGACCCAAGTGCCCTGCTCGGAACTGACCCCCAGGTTGCCGGAAATGGTCGGCAAGGCCACGTTGGCGATGGTGGTGTCGAGCACCTGCATGAAGGTCGCCAGCGACAGGCCAATGGTGCTGAGCAGCAGGCTGGGCGGCGTAAAAGACGCGTTTTGGCTCATCGCGAATCCTTTGGAGCTTGGCGGATGCCGCGCCGATCAGGCGGCGCGGCGAACGGATTGGCGAATCAGCGCTGTGCGGTTTTGCTCAGGGCCGAACTGTTGTCGTGGATCAGGCGGACAATCATCGCGTCGGCATCGACCAACTGTTGATCGTAAATGTTGGTGCTGAACGAGGCCTTTTGCGGCGGCTGCTGCGCCAGCACCGGGCCACTCTGGTCGCGCAGGTCGACGTTGACCACGGTCGACAGGCCTACGCGCAAAGGGTGTTCGGCCAGCTCCGCGGGGTTGATGTGAATGCGCACCGGCACCCGCTGCACGATCTTGATCCAGTTGCCCGTGGCGTTCTGCGCGGGCAGCAAGGCAAATGCGCTGCCGGTACCGGCACCCAGGCTGTCGATGGTGCCGCTGTACTTCACGCCGCTGCCGTAGAGATCGGCCTCGATGTCCACCGGCTGGCCGATGCGCATCTCACGCAGTTGGGTTTCCTTGAAGTTGGCGTCGATCCACAACTGATCCAGGGGGATGACCGCCATCAAGGCGGTGCCCGGCTGGACCCGCTGCCCCAGTTGCACGGTGCGCTTGGCGACATAGCCCGTGACCGGCGCGATCAGGGTGCTGCGGGCCTTGTTCAGGTACGCCTGGCGCAACTGGGCGGCGGCGGCCTGCACGTCCGGGTGGGACGACACCACGGTGTCGTCCACCAGCGCGCTGCTGGTCTTGAATTGCTGTTCGGCGTTGGCCAGGGCGTTTTGCGCCGAGGTCAGGTCATCCCGGGCATGGGACAACTCTTCCTGGGAAATCGCCCCGCCCGCCGCCAGGTTCTTGCGGCGATTGACGTTGTCCTGGGCCTTTTGCACCGCGACTTTCTGCGCGTTGACCTGGGCTTTCATGCCATCGACATTGCTGTACAAGCCGCGGACCTGGCGCACGGTGCGCGCCAGGTTGGCCTGGGCACTTTGCAGGCCGACCTCGGCGTCGCTGGGATCGAAGTTGATCAGCACCTGGCCTTCATGGACCAGGTCGCCATCATCGGCACCGATGCTAATCACAGTGCCGGTCACCAACGGTGTGATCGCCACCACGTTGCCGTTGACGTAGGCGTCGTCGGTGCTTTCGCTCCAACGGCCATACAGCGTGTGCCAGCCCCAGACGGCAACGCCACCCAGGATCACCAGCAGCGCCAGCACCAGCAGCATGAATTTACGCTTGCCGGGTTTGGCCGTTTCCCGGGGGGTTTCGGGGGTCGGTGTAGTGTGGACAGTAGCCATGACGAATACCTTGAATTAATGATTCAGCGTGGCAGGCGCTGGGGATGATTGGGCCGTGGCGATGGCGTCGGCGTGGAACCCGCCGCCCAATGCCTGCATCAGTTGAATCGACAGGTCGATCTGCTCGCCATTCAAGTTGGCCAACTGCCGTTGGGCGGCCAGCAACTGTTGCTCGATGCTGAGCACGTCCAGGTAGTTGCCGATGCCGGAGCCGTAGCGCTGGACCACCGTGTTGTAGGAGTCCTGGGCGATATCGGTCGCGCGTTGCTGGGCGCCAATCTGCCGCTCGATGTCACGCAACTGGGAGATGCTGTCACTGACATCCCCCAGCGCCTTGACCAGGCTTTTGTTGTATTGCGCCACTGCCAGGTCGTAGTCGGCGTCCTTGGCATCGAGGCTGGCGCGCAAGCGGCCACCGTCGAAGATCGGCAGGGAGAGGGTCGGCGCGATGTTCATGAAGAGGCTGGTCTTGCCGAACACCGCATTGCCCAGCAACGACTCGGCACCGGCGGCGGCACTCAGGTTCAGGTTGGGGTAGAAGGTGGTCTTGCCGGCGTCGATGCTTTTGCTCGCCGCCTCGACCCGCCAGCGCGCGGCCACCAGGTCAGGGCGCCGCCCCAGCAACTCGGCCGGCAGTACCGATGGCAACGCCACGGCGCTGGCCTGGAGCACGGTGGGACGAGCGATGTCATTGGCCCGGTCCGGACCTTTACCGAGCAACACCGCCAGGGCGATTTTCGCGCTCTGCAGCTTTTTATCGGCATCGATCAGGCTGGCTTGGGCGCTGGCCTCCAGGCTTTCGTTCTGCTGGTATTGATACTGGCTGTCGATGCCGGCGCTCAGGCGACGCTGGCTCAGGGCGCGCAATTGCTGGGTCCGCTTGAGGTCCTCGTTGGCCAGGTCGCGAATGATGTGGGCCTGCCCCAGGTTGCTGTAGGCGCGGGCGACATCGGCCGCGAGGGTCAATTGCGCGGCCTGGCGGTCGACTTCGGCGGCCCGGGCCTGGCCCAGCGCGGCCTCCCAGGTATCACGCTGGCCGCCCCACAGGTCGAAGGTGTAATTGAAGGTGGCGCCCAGGTGGCGCATGGTGTCGTAGCGGTCGCCCTGCAAGGTCGGGTCCTGATACTGGGCCAGTCGTTCACGACGGATACCGGCACTGGCATCGAGGGTCGGCATCCGCGCGGCATCGGCAGCACCCGCCGCCGCTGCGGCTTGGTGGGCACGGGCACTGGCGATCTGCATGTCTGGGCTGTCGCGCAGGGCCTCGCGGATCAGGCCGTCGAGTTGCGGGTCGCCAAGGCTTTGCCACCAGTCACTGCTCGGCCAGGCCGCGGGCGACAAGGTAACGCCGCCCAGCGATTGCCCCGCCTGGAGGGACGTGGCGTCCAGCCTCACGCCCTGGGTATCCAGGCCGCTGTAATTGGCGCAACCGGCCAGGCTCATGGCCAGCAGCACCAGACCCAGGCGGACACGCAAGGTTTTACTGCTCATTGGTCACCTACCCGCAACACGGTGATCGGATCACCGGCGGCCAGCAAAATCTTCTTCAGGATGTGTTCCAGGGTTTGCAGCTCTTGGGCGTCGAGCGCGCCGGCCAGTTGGTTCATCGCGTTGACACCAATCTCCGGCAGTTGGTCGGCGAGCACCTGGCCCTCAGGGGTCAGCACCAGCCGCACCAGGCGCCGATCCTCATCACAACGTTTGCGCGCCAGCAGGTCTTTGTGTTCGAGGCGGTCCAGCATGCGCGTCATCGAGCCGCTGTCCAGGGACAGGTGGCGGCACAACTCCGCCGGGGTATCGACGCCGTACTGGGCCAGGATGATCAGCACCTTGAACTGCGCGGCGGTAATGCCGTGGGGCTCCATGTGCGTGTCGATGATCCGGTCCTTGAGCAAGGCCGCGCGACCCAGCAACAGGCCGAGATGACAGTTTCGAAAGTTGTCCGGGGAGAAATGCTTCATCGGGTCACCATTGACTGCCTAGGCAGAGACTATGTGACAAGATGTTACTGCCTAGGCAGCTAATGTCAAATGAATAGTTAGCAAGCTTTGTAATTTATCGGGATGCCTTCGCGAGCAGGCTCGCTCCCACAGGGCTCTCGTTGAACCTGTGGGAGCGAGCCTGCTCGCGATTAGGGCTGACGCGGCATCAAAGAGCTACACGCCCTAAAAGTCCCGCTTATAGAAAATATCCAGCGAACTGGCCACGCCACTGGCCGCCTCCACATACACCTTCTTGCTCAGCTTGTAGCGCAGGGCGATGGTGTTGGCCGGCTCGAACACGCCGACGCCGTAGCGCAGGCTGAGTTTCTCGGAGATGTTGCCGCTGGCCACCACGCTGGTGGTGGTGCCGGTGCCTTCGGTGTCAAGTTGGAAGTCCTTGATACCCAGCTCCCTGGCCAGGCTGCCGGTCAGGTCGGAGCTACCCATCAAGCCCAGGCCCAGCGCGGCTTCGGCCAACACGTTGTTGTCTTCGCCGTTGCCCCCCAGCGGACGGCCGAGCACCAGGTAGGACAGCGCCTGTTCCTGGCCCATGGCCGGTTCCGAGAAGATTTGCGTGGTGGGCTGCTCGGCGCTGCCGCTCAAGCGAATGCCGGCGACGATATCGTCGGTCTGGCGCACTGCTTCGATGTCCAGGTACGGCTGATCGAGGGGGCCGGCGAACAGCAGGCGCGCCCGGCGCACCGTCAGGCGCTGGCCGTAGGCGCGATAACGGCCGTCGTTGAGCCAGAGTTCGCCACGGGTGTCCAGGTTGTCGCCGATGTGTACGTGGCCCTTGAGGTTTGCGGTCAGGCCAAAGCCGGCGAAGCTGAGTGTGTCGTCGCCCACCACCACGTCGATGTCCATCGCCACGGCCATGGGCGGCTTGCCTGCTTCGGTCTGGCTGCCGACGATCACCGTGTCACCGGACACCTTGACCGTGGACGGCGGCAGTTCACGCACCACGATCTCGCCCTTGGGCACCAGCACCTTGCCGGCAATCGCCAGCTTGTCGTGGTTGATGGAGATCTTCAGGTCCGGCGCCACTTCCAACTTGGCATACGGCTCGACGGTGACCGGTAGCTGCGTGCCTTTAAGGCTCAAGTCCAGCATCAGCGCCTGTCCCCAGGCGGCCTGCCCGATCAAGCTGCCCTGCCCGCTCTTGCCACTGTTCCATGTGCCATTGAGCTGCACGCTTTCACCGGCGATCTGCGCTTGCAACTGCAACGCTTGCAGGCTGATCGGCAGCTGCGGCCCAGACACTTCACCGTCGCTGAGCAGCAGATTGCCGTTGACCTGCGGTGCCAGCAGCCCACCCGACAAGGTGCCGCTGCCATTCAAGCGACCGGTGATCTTCTCGACCATCGGCACAAACGGCCGCGCCACCGACAGGTCCAACCCGCTGAGGCGGAAAGTGCCGCTCAGGGGTTTGCTCTTGGGCAACGGGTTGATCTGCGCCTGGACCATCAGCTCACCGAGCTTGCCACCGGCGAAGTCCAGTTGGGTATCGATGCGCCGCGGCCCCAGGGTGCTGGTGAGTTTCAGCGCCTGATAAGGGAAGTCTAGCCACTGGCCGTTGTCCTTGACGCGCAACGTGCCGCCGCTGGCGTCCACCATGACCTGGCCTTTGGGGCCGCTGGCGGGCAGGTCCAGTTGCACATCGGCGTTGAGCATGCCCTGCCAGGCGAAATCCTTGGGCAACCACTGCGCCAGGCTGTCGAGGGGGAACTGCTTGAGGTGATAGCGCAGCTTCGGCTCGGGGACCAGGCGCTGGTCTTCGCCGCACAAGCTGGCCGACCCGGACCGCCAGCAATGGGCGCCGAACGTCAGCGTGCCATCGGCCAGGCGCTCGATCTTCGCCGGGCCTTGCAGCTTCCAGTCCTGGCCGCCGGCCTGGATATCGCCGCTGGCCAGGCGACCGCGCCAGTTGCTCTGGTCCAGATTGCCGTCCAGGTCCAGGGCCAGTTTCAATTTTGGCCCTTGCAGGTCCAGGGCCAGCTTCTGGCGCTTGATGTCGCCCTGGCCGCTGGCGGTCAGCGTGCCCAATGAGGTGTCGCCCACTTCGATGCCGCTGCCCTTGAGGTCGATCTTGGCGCGTTGCGCGCTGTCGAGGCTGGCGTCGAGGTTCAGGCTTTGCAGTTGATGGGTGTCGAACGCCAGTTTCACCCCTTGCAGGTCGAGCTTGCCTTGAGGCGCCTGGAGCGTGCCGGCCACGTCGACTCGACCCGTGAGCTGCCCACGCAATTGCGGCCACAGTTGGCCGAGCCGCGGGGCCTTGATCTCGATCTGCCCCAGCAGCTTTTCGTGCAGGCTGCCACTGCCGTCGATGCGGTTGTCGCCCAGGCGGATGTGCAGCGCGTTCAAGGTCCAGCGTTCGCCGGCCCCGTCGGCCTTGGCCTGCAGGACCGCCGGCTGACCGCGCAGCTTGCCCTTGAGGTCCAGGTCGGCGCTGAGGCTCAGGCGTTCATTCTTCATTTCACCCTGGCTGCGCAACGGTCCGGCGAGCGTGCCCGGCAACTGCGCGAGCCAGTACGCCGGGTTCAGCGCCGACACATCCAGCGCGGCGTCCCAGGCGATGCCGTCGGCGAACTGCAGATTCACATGGCCTTCGGCCTTGCCCTGCCCGGCCGCCAGCTTGAACTCGGGCAGGAAGATTTTCGTCAGGTCACCACTGAACGGGCTGCTCAGGCTGAACGCCCCGGCCGGACCGTCGAGCGCGGCCTTGACGTTGCCCAGGTAGTTGCCGTCGCGGTAAGACACTTCGCCATTGAGGCTGCGCAAGGCCACCTCGGGTTCGGCGATCAGCGGGTACAGGCGGTGCCAGGGGAAATCCAGCCAATCGATCTTCGCTTCGGCACTCAGGCCCTCGGACCAATCCACCTGCCCGCTCACCTTCAGGCTTTGCTGGTCGCTGGCCGTGAGGTCGAGCCCGGCGATCTGCGCGCCCTTGGCGTCGACCTTGCCTTGCAGCAGCAAGGCGACCGGGCCTCCTTCGGCCGGCAGCGTGGCCTTGCCCTGCAATTGATAGCCGTTCTTCAGGTCACCCTTGCCCGTGAGCTCAAGTTGATTGAGCTGCAGGGTGTCGGGTAGATCGGCGCTGGCCTTGAAGCCATCGGCGGTGATGCGCACGGTCGCCGGCAGGTCCTGCGCCAGCGGTTGCAGCGCCCCCTTGAGTTGGCCTTGCAGGTAGCCGCTGCTGTCAGCGCTCAGGTTCAGGGTCTTGAGCAACTCTCCGTCGACCTTCAATGCCAATGCCCACGGGGCCTTGCCCGGCGCCGGCAGCGTCAGGTTGCCGGTGGCGTCCAGCGGCCAGTTGCCGGAAGGTTGCAGCAACCCGGACAGGTCCAGGCCCAGGTCATCGCGCTGCAGGTGCAGACGGTCGATCTGCAGGCCGTTGACGGTCCAATGCGCGACCAGTTGCAGGTCCTTGAACTGTTCGCTGCCGTCGAGCAACAGGCGGCCGATCTGTACCTCGCCCAGTTCGATGGCCACCGGCAGCTTCAGCTCGGGCAAGGTGATGGGGCCAGTGCTGGCGGAATCGGGACTCGGGGCGAACTGCAAGATCACCTGCTCGGCCTTGAGCTGCTCGATGCACACCGTCATGCGCGCCAGGCACAACGGCGACCAGGCGAACACCGGCTGATTGATCTCGACTCGATCAGCACCCTGCTGCCAGCGCAACCGATCGGCGCTCCATTGGCCACCGAGGCGGCCCTGGAAATTGTCCACGGTCAACCCCGGCACCTGATTCAAGGCCCAGCGGCTGCCCGCCTGCGTCCCCAGCAAGCCGCCAATGCCCAGCACCAGCACCGCCAGCAGCGACACCAGTACCAGCAGCGTTATCTTCACACCACGCTTCACAGTTCAGGCCCCATGGAAAAGTGCAAACGAAGACCGCCGGGATCATCCAGGGCATGGGCCAGGTCGATACGGATCGGCCCGACCGGCGAGACCCAGCGCACGCCGACGCCGACGCCGGTCTTGAGGCTCGGGAAGTCCAGGGTATTGAATGAATTGCCCTGATCGACAAAGGTTGCCAGGCGCCATTTCTCGGCGATGGAGTATTGATACTCCAGGGTGCCGGAGACCATGTAGCGCCCGCCGATGCGGTCGCCGTCGGAGTTTTTCGGGGACAGGCTCTGGTAGTCGTAGCCGCGCACGCTCTGGTCACCACCGGCGAAGAAGCGCAACGAGGGCGGAATCGACTTGTAGCCGTTGGTGGCCGAACCGCCGACCTGCGCCCGGGCCAGGAAGCGATGGTTGTCGAACACGGTGGTCAAGCCCTTAACCAGCGCCGTGCCATAAAACAGGTTGTTGTCCGACCCCAGCCCTTCTTTGGCCACCTTGGCGTCGAACTGCAGGCGATAGCCGTTGTGTGGGTCGATGCGGTTGTCGCTGCGAAGGTACGAATAGTTGACGCCCGGCATCAACAGGTTGCTCAGCCCCGAGTCATCGCCCAGGCGGTACTCCTCGCGCTGCCACTTCAAGGAGATCACCCGTTGCCAGCCGCTGGGCAACTTGCTGTGCCATTCCGGGCCCAGGGTCAGCAACTTGCTCAAGCTGTCGGTGTTGGCCAGTTCTTCATATTGATAGCCGCCGGCAAAGCGCAATTTGTCGGTGAGCGGCGGGTCCAGCGGGATGTCGTAGAACAGCCCGACGTTCTGCCGGGGCTGCGAGACTTCAGCCTCCCAGCCATAACTGTGGCCCTCGGCATTGACCCAGTGCCGGGTCCAGTTGGCCTTGACCCGGGGCCCGACGTCAGTCGAATACCCAAGGCCCAGGCCCATGGTGCGCGGCTTGCGGGTGTCGAGGGTGACGGCCACCGGGGTCACGTCATTGGCCGCCGTGGTCGGCGCCGCGTCCACGCGCACCGAGTCAAAGTAGCCGCTGGATTGCAGCGCCTGGTTGAGCTCGGCGATCAGTTCGGAATCGTAGGGCGCACCGCTCTTGAACGGCACCATGCGTTGCAGCAGGTCCTCGTCGAAGGGCGAATCGCCGCTGAAGTTGACCTTGCCCAGCGCAAATCGTGGGCCACTGTCATAGATCAGCTCGATGTCGGCGACACCGGCGCGCGGGTCGACGAGCAGCTTCTGGCTGATAAAGCGGCCGTTGAAAAAGCCGAAGCGCAAGGCCTGGTTCTGGATCAGGCGCTTGGCGTCTTCATAACGACCATGATTGAGCACCGCCCCGGACTTAAGCAGGTCGCTCTTGGGCACACGAAAGGATTTAAGCGCAGCGGCCGGGCCATCGACCCGGATCGTCACGTTGCGCAGGCGCACCGGTTCGCCGGGGTCGATGTTCAACACCAGGTGCGGCGGCTTGCCGTCTTTGACTGCGCTTTCTATACGGGGCTGGTAATAACCCAAGGCCTGGGCAGCCTTGGTTGCCTGCTCGACGGCACTGCGTCGATAGCGCAACAGCGCTTCTTCATCACGATCACCGAGACCACCGATATAGCCTTCAATATTGGCCTTCAGTTCATCGTTGGACGGCTTGATCCGGACGTCCAGTTCACTTTGCGCCAGGGCCGCCATGCTGCTCAACAGCACGAGCAAACCACTGGTGATTCTTCCAGGAAAATTCATGGCGCGGATGCTAACACGAGCGTGGGAGCGTGACAGGGCCCACATTCTGAACAAAAGTTCGCGTCTACGCCGTGGCGTTCTGCACCACCTGGGGATTGGCGTGAAAAAACACGTGTTCCCGGACAGGTCCTACAGCAACCTCGCCAATTTCCTCATAGCCTTGTCGCTTATAAAACGCCAGATAGCGAGGGTTCCCGGTATCCAGTACCACCCCTTGCGAATGCTCATCCACCGCGCACCAGTTATGCACGGCCGTCAGCAACTGCTCGCCAAAGTGCTGGCCCTGGAACTGCGGATGAATCCCCAGCAATGGCAGCACGTGCACCGAATCCGAAGGGATGCAGGCGGCGACGGCCGCATGGTAATCCAGGTAGCGCCGGGTGCAGCGAAACCCGGTGCTGAGCACCATGCGCAGACGCCAGGCCCAACTGTCGGTAATCCCCAGGCGGCGCTGGGGCGGGGCAATCAGCGCGATCCCGATCAGCCGGTCGTTGACCAGCAAGCCAATGGCCGGCAGGTCCTGGAGAAAGTGCTGCTTGACCAGCTCACGCACCGTGGCCCGCACGCGCTGCTCATACCCGGGGCGCTCGGCCTCGAACAAGAACTTGAACGTCGGCTCATGGCGGTAGGCCTGGTACAGCAGCGAGCGCGCTTCACGCGAGTAGCCGCTGTCGAGCCGATGGATCTCGGCAATGGCGCTGGACGTTTCAGGCATGACGGTTGACCTCCCCCTGGGCAAGGCTCAAAAGGCCCCGCTCTTGTCAGTACGAGCCCGCCACCGTAGCGATCGTTCCCGTGCCCAAAGACATTAGCAGCGCTCGGCAACTCGTGCCACGCGACGACCGGCCGGCGGACACAAGCCTACAGGCCTCTGGCCGCCGCCCTACATGTCAGCTAGCATCGCAGTTTTGCCAGGACTGCCGACCATGAAGATCGTCTCGTTCAACATCAACGGCCTGCGCGCCCGCCCCCATCAACTGGCGGCACTGATCGAGAAGCACCAGCCCGACGTCATCGGCCTGCAGGAAACCAAGGTCCACGACGACCAGTTCCCCCTCGCCGACGTTGAGGCCCTGGGCTACCACGTGCACTACCACGGGCAAAAAGGCCACTACGGTGTCGCCCTGCTGTCGCGCCAGGCGCCCTTGCAGATCCACAAAGGCTTTGCCAGCGATGAAGAAGACGCCCAGCGTCGCTTTATCTGGGGCACCTTCGCCGATGAACACGGCCAGCCTGTGACCATCATGAACGGCTATTTCCCACAGGGCGAAAGCCGCGATCACCCGACCAAGTTCCCGGCCAAGCAGCGCTTCTACAACGACCTGCACACCTTGCTCGACACCCAGTTCAGCAACGACCAGCCGCTGGTGGTGATGGGCGATGTGAACATCTCCCCCGAAGACTGCGACATCGGCATTGGCCCGGACAACATGAAGCGCTGGCTGAAAACCGGCAAATGCAGCTTCCTGCCCGAAGAGCGCGAATGGATGGCCCGCCTGAAAAACTGGGGCCTGGTGGACAGCTTCCGTCACCTCAATCCGGACGTGACGGATCGCTTCAGTTGGTTCGACTACCGCAGCCGCGGCTTCGAGGACGAGCCCAAGCGCGGCCTGCGCATCGACCTGATCATGGCCTCCCAAGGCTTGCTGCCACGGGTCAAGGCGGCCGGCGTGGACTACGAACTGCGCGGCATGGAAAAACCGTCGGACCATGCGCCGATCTGGCTTGAACTGAGCTGATCATCCGGCAAGTGACCCGTGGCGAGCGAGCTTGCTCGCCACGGGTCGCCACACCTACAGCAATTGGTCGATCAACACCGCGTTGGTGTAGATCAAGCTGCCATCGCTCGCCCGGTGCCCGACCAAATGGAACTGACCACGCTCCTCACTCAAATAGACGCGCATTTGGCAGTCGGATAAAGGGCCATAGCCCTCTGGCAACTGAAGACTCAGGGTCTGCAGGTCGACATCGACCATGGCCTCGGGCGCAAGGGTCTGCTGTAGCTGTTCTTCCGCTTGCTCCAGCCGTTGATGCAGGGCGCCATCGACGTAAAAATGAATCTCCCCTACCGGGGTGGACTTCTGATGGTCTTTGACTTTGCACCAGCCTTCGATCGTCAAGGTACTCATAGCCAAACCTCTGCGGTGGATTGTCGGGCGCTGTCGCCCTCGCCTCTTTTCAAGGGCCTCAATTGTCCGACCACTGCGGCTCCGCAGGGTTCGACCTTTCGCCCCTGCCCCCCGTCATATTTACGCAACCTCCCTGACTTATGCTCCCGCCACCTCCCCAGGCCTTCGAAGGTGCCGGCCCGATGCTCACGCGTGTCCTGTTATCGCTGCTGCTGTGCGGCGCCGTTGCCGCATCGGCCACTGAGCTACCCATTCCCGAACACGGCGCGGTATTGCGCATTCAAGGCTCCAACACCATCGGCGCCGACCTCGGGCCGGCACTGGCCAAGGGCTTGCTGGCAGAGCAAGGTGTGCTCAAGGTGCACAGCGAAAGCACCGGCAAGGACAACGAGCAGCGCATCGTCGGGCACACCGCCGAGGGTCGGCGCGTGGTCATTGAGATTGCCGCCCACGGCTCCAGCACCGGCTTCATCGCCTTGAACAGCGCCAGCGCCGACCTCGCCGCGTCTTCACGGCCAATCAAGGACAACGAACGGGTGGCGCTGGAGGCCCAGGGCGACCTGAAGAGCCCCGGTGCCGAGCAAGTGATCGCCATCGACGGCCTGGCCATCATCCTCCACCCGACAAACCCGCTGCCCCAATTGACCACCGAGCAACTGGCACGGATCTTCAGTGGCGAGGTCCAGACCTGGGAGGCACTAGGCGGGATTGGCGGGGCGATCCACCTCTATGCGCGGGATGACCAGTCGGGGACCTACGACACCTTCCTGGAACTGGTGCTGCGCGATCGCGGCAAGACCCTGGCCCATTCGGCCACGCGCTTCGAGTCCAGCGAGCAACTCTCCGACGCGGTCAGCCAAGACCCGCAGGGCATCGGTTTCATCGGCCTGCCCTACGTGCGCCAGGCCAAGGCCGTGGCGATTGTCGACGGCGGCTCGCAACCGATGTTGCCACTCAACAGCCTGATCGCCACCGAGGACTATCCGCTGTCGCGGCGCCTGTACTTCTATGTGCCACCCACCGGCCACAATCCCTGGGCCCAGGCCCTGGTGACGTTCGCCCAAGGCCGCAAGGGCCAGGCCATCGTCGCCGCCAACGGTTTTATCGCCCAGACCGTGCAGGCCATGCACGTCACCGCCAGTGCCGACATGCCATCGGACTACCTGGCGATCACCCAGGGTGCGCAACGGCTGAGCGTCAACTTTCGCTTCGCCGAAGGCAGCGCCAGCCTGGACAACAAAGCCCTACAGGACCTGCCACGGGTACTCGACTATTTGCGGCAACACGACAAACTCAACGCGCAGGTGATGCTGGTGGGTTTCGGCGACGCCAAGACCGACCCTCAGCGCGCCGCCCTGCTGTCCAAGCTGCGCGCCATGGCGGTGCGCCGTGAGCTGGTGAAAAGCGGCGTGGTGCTGCGTGACATCCGTGGGTTCGGCGCACACATGCCGGTGGCCGCCAACCGTGACGACGAAGGACGAATCAAGAATCGCCGGGTCGAGGTCTGGGTCTACTGAGGCCGACGTTACGGCGTGGCGTCGGGCTTGCGAATCAGATAGGTGTCCATGATCCAGCCGTTGGCCAGGCGCGCGGCTTTCCTGACCCGCTCGATCTCATCGGCCACGTCCTTGAGTTTGCCGGCGATGAGGATTTCATCGGCGGTGCCCAGGTAGGCGCCCCAGTAGATCTGTTGCTCTTGATCGGCCACGTGCTGGTAGGCATCTTGCGCATCCAACATCACCACCAGGCTGTCGGCATCGCTCACCTGCCCTGCCGCCAGCCGCCGGCCGGTGGTGATTTCGATGGAGCGGCCAATCTGGTTCAGCGGCACTTTATGCTGCGCGGCCAAGGCCTGGACACTGGTGATGCCGGGGATCACATCGAACTCGAAAGTGCAGCGGCCCGACGCCAGAATCGCCTGCAGGATGCGGATCGTGCTGTCGTACAACGCCGGATCGCCCCACACCAGGAATGCTGCGCATTCGTCGTCGGCCATTTCCTCGTTGATCATGCGTTCGAAGGTCTGCTGCTTGTCGCGGTTCAAATCGACCACGCTGGCGTTGTAGTCCACATCGCCACGCACACGCTCCGGGCAATGAGCTTCGACGAAGCGGTAGGCCGGATCGGTGATGTAGCGCTCACAGATCTCGCGCCGCAGGTCGATCAACGAGTCCTTGCTCTGGCCCTTGTCCATCAGGAAGAACACATCGGCCCGGTTCAAGGCCTTGACCGCCTGCATCGTGACGTAGTCCGGGTTACCGGCACCGATGCCGATAATCAGTAGTTGCTTCATGGTCTTGCTTCCTCGACTGACGCGGGCGTGTGCATCAAGCGCAGACGCCAGCGCCCATTAAAACGCAGTTCGGTGGTGGACAACGGCTCGACATCGATGTGATGCACTGCCTGGAGCGGGCATTGCATCACATGCAGCAACGCGGCGCGAATCACAAACGGGTGGGTAATGGCTAGGACATGGCCAGGCGTGCGGCTCAGTTCATCGAGCCAGCCCGCGACACGCTGGTACACCTGGGCCACTGATTCACCGCCGTGGGGCGCGCAGTGCGGATCGTTGAGCCAGGCCTGCAACGCTTCGGGTTCGCGCTGGTGCACGTCATCGAGGCTCTGCCCGCGCCAACGTCCGAAATCACAGTCGGCCAAAGCCTGCACACACTGTAAGTCGTTGCCGAACAACTCGGCAGTCTGTCGGATGCGCGCTTCCGGACCGCCGAGCAACAGCGGCGCACGGCTGAAGGCGGTTGCGTGACGACCCCTGGCCGCCTGCCAATCCATTTCCAGCGGCTCATCCCGGGGAAAGCGCGCGAGCTTTTGCGCGACGGTCCTGGCGTGGCAGATCAGGGTCAAACGGGTTACCGGCACGGGGGAATTCTCTGAAAGCCTTGTCGGACGGGGCTTCCGACATTTTTTGGCGCATTATCGGCACTCGAAAAAACTCGCCGAACGGCTAGCATGATGCTGCGCCACCTGATGTTGATCAACTACTATGGGGCCCGTCACTGGGCTACCCCCTCAAACACCCTACCGGGACCCGTGCCTGATACATTCTGCGGTCGCCACGAGAGGTTGGCGACCGCCCTTGCAATGCGTGGAAATCGACAGTGATAGTCAAACCCGGGATTCAATCCCCGGGCCTACCGATACAGGAGTACATCCATGCTGGCTTTACGCCCAGTTGCGTTATCCGACCTGCCCCAATTGCAGCAGCTCGCCCGCGAGAGCCTGGTGGGTGTCACCTCGCTGCCTGACGACAGCGAACGCCTGCGGCAAAAGCTCCTCGGCTCCCTCGCTTCATTTGCCCGCGAGGTGCAGAACAATGAGGGCCCCGAGAACTACTTCTTCGTCCTTGAGGACCTGGCCAGCCAGCGCCTGGTGGGCTGTTCGGAAATCCTCGCCACCGCGGGTTTCAACGAACCCTTCTACAGCCTGCGCAACCTGCCATTCACCAGCGAGTCGCGCGAACTGCACATCCACCACGGCGTACCCGCCCTGTCCCTGTGCCAGGACCTCAGCGCCCACACTCTGCTGCGCGGCTTCCACATCGACGCCGCGCTGGAGCGCACGCCGACCTCGCAACTGCTGTCACGCGCACGCCTGATGTTCATCGCCGCGCACCCGCAACGCTTCAGCGACGCGGTGATCACCGAGATTGTCGGCTACAGCGATGAAGCCGGCGAGTCACCGTTCTGGAATGCCCTGGGCAAGCACTTCCTCGACTTGTCCTACGCCGAGGCCGAACGCCTGTGTGGCCTCAAGGACCGCACGTTCCTCGCCGAGTTGATGCCCCACTACCCGATCTACGTGCCCATGCTGCCCGCCAGCGCCCAGGCCTGCATCGGCCGCATCCACCCCGCGGGCCAGGAGGCGTTCGACATCCTTGAGCGCGAGGGTTTCGAAACCAACAGCTACATCGACCTGTTCGACGCCGGGCCAACCCTGTTTGCGCGCACCCCGAGCATCCGTTCGATTGCCCAGAGCCGTACCACCGTGGTGCGCGAAGGTGAACACCACGATGGCAACACCCCTTACCTGCTGAGCAATGACGCGCTGCAGCACTACCGGGCAATCGTCGTGAACCTGGACTGGAGCGCAGACGAGCCGGCCGTCCTCAACGCCGCCATGCTCTCGGCCTTGCAGGTCCGGGAAGGTGACGCGATCCGGCTGGTCGCCCTATGACACCGACGCCCTGCTGCCAAGGAACCCAACCATGATCGTGCGCCCGGTTCAACTGGCCGACCTGCCCGCACTGCTGATGCTCGCACGCCGTGCCGGCCCGGGGTTTACCACGCTGCCGGCCAATGAAGAGCGCCTGAGCCACCGCATCCGCTGGGCCGAGCGCACCTTCGCCGGGCAAGTCGAACGGGCCGACGCCGACTACCTGTTCGTACTGGAAGATGACGACCAGCAGGTAGTGGGCGTCAGCGCCCTGGCCGGCGCCGTGGGCCTGCGCGAGCCCTGGTACAACTACCGCGTGGGGCTGACCGTCAACACCTCGACGGACCTGGGTATTCAGCGCCAGATTCCGACCCTGTTCCTCAATAACGAAATGACCGGGCAATCGGAGGCCTGTTCGTTGTTCCTGCGCCCGGATCACCGCCACGGTCACAACGGCCGGCTGCTCTCCCTCGCACGCCTGCTGTTTGTC
This sequence comes from Pseudomonas sp. ok272, assembly GCF_900109995.1. Taxonomy (GTDB): domain Bacteria; phylum Pseudomonadota; class Gammaproteobacteria; order Pseudomonadales; family Pseudomonadaceae; genus Aquipseudomonas. Next base: position 572,137 of record NZ_FOCB01000002.1, read on the forward strand.
GCCGAGTTCACCCCGATGTTCGGTGAAAAGCTCATTGCCGAGCTGCGCGGCGAAGCCGATGAACAAGGCGGTTCACCCTTCTGGGACAGCCTGGGCCGGCACTTCTTCAAGATGGATTTCAGGCACGCCGACCACCTCGCGGGGCTCGGCAGCAAAGCCTTCATTGCCGAACTGATGCCCCGCCAGCCGCTGTACACCTGCCTGCTTACCGAACAGGCCCGAGCGGTGATTGGCAAGGCCCACAGCAATGCGGAGCCGGCACGCCGGATCCTCTGTGCCGAGGGCTTCTCCTATCGCGGCTACATCGACATCTTCGACGCCGGCCCGGTGATCGAAGCACCGGTGGCGAAGATCCGCACGGTACGTGACAGCCAGGTACTGTCGCTGGCCATCGGCACACCCGATGCCAACGCACCGATCTGGCTGCTCCACAACCGGCGCCTGGAAAACTGCCGCATCACCGCCGCCCCGGCCCGCCTGAACGGTAACAGCCTGGTGGTCGACCGCCAGACCGCCAAGCACCTGCAGCTGCAACCGGGCAATACCGTGCGCGCCGTGCCGCTGCTCAAGCAACGGCAGCAGGCCGTGGCGGCGTAGCAGGCCCGATCAGATCGCCCGCGCCGGATGCTGCTGGCGCGGGTCACCCAACATCGCGCGATGGGAGGGTGGCTGGCGGCCGTGGTCTTCCGTGATGCCGTAGCCGGGGGCGATTTCGGCGCTGATCACCGTCTGCCCCGACAGGTCCATCAACTGCGGGTCATTGAGCAACGCGTGCATCACCCGACCATTGAACTGCGGCGTCTCGGCATCGGCCAGGAACGCCCGGTACTGCTCGCCATGCTGCTCCCCGGCGATCCGCGTGCGCTCGGTCAATTGCGGGCCCAACCACAGCGACAGCGCCGCCACACCATGCCCTTCGAAATCGATGGCCATGTCCGCCGCCAGCTTGTCGACGCCGGCCTTCTGCGCCCCGTACGCCGGGCCGTGCATGTAGCAACCGGCGCCGAAGGACGAGGTGAAGCACACCAGACCCTGGCCACTGCGCAACAACAAGGGCGCCGCGAAGTAGCTGGCGCTGTAGGCCGAGCGCAGCCCCACGTCGAGGATATCCACCAACGCCAGGGGTTTGTCCCAGAACGGGCCCGGCTCGATCAACTGGTCATGGATCAGCGCCACGTTGTTCACCAACAGGTCCAGGTGCCCACTCTCCTGAGCCATCGGCACCCCGGTGGATGCGGTCAACGTGGGCCTCGACGTACTGCTCAAGGACCGCCGCCCTGACCTGGTGGTGTCCGGCACCAACTTCGGGGAAAACGTCGGCCCGCTGACCCAGATGTCCGGCACCCTCAACGCAGCGGTCCGCGCCATGTTCAAGGGCGTGCCGGCCGTCGCCGTATCGACTGCGATCGACATGGACCTGATCATGCGCGACCAGAAAGCCGGCTACCGCAAGACCCTCGACGCCATGGACGACACCCCAGCCTTCGCCACACGCGTCATCGCCCAGGCCAGCGCCGCCGGCACCCAGTGCAAGAAAGACCAGCAACCGTGCGAACTGAACGTACTCGGCCTGCCGGGCGTCAACAGCCTGAACCTCAACTACCCGCCGCGGCTGGCCAAAGTCGTCAAGGCCGTGACGTTCGCTCCGATCGGCAACTGGGACCAGGTCAACTTCACCTCCCAGCGCGGCAGCGACGGCATCGTGCGCGTCAACCTGGCCGCCCCAGCCACCGCGACCCCGGCCCAACAGAAGGCTGACGCCTGGCTGTTGTCCCAAGGCAACGCCGTCATCACCGTCCTCGACGGCAACCACACCGCCCCGCAAGCGATCCAGGACCTGGCGCAGAAAATGCTCAAGGGCATCAAGCCCTGAACATTAAGTGATCACTCGGTGGGAGAACGCGGTGGGTCAGTCGACCTTGATGGTGGACGTGCCGGCCCCTTCGCGAGCAAGCCCCACCCTGGTCCACGGCGAACACACATCCGGTGTCAGGCCCGGATTCCTTGTAGGAGCGAGGCTTGCCCGCGAAGGCGGTAAGTCTGGCGACATCGATGTTGAATGGGCTGGCCGGCTTGCCGGCGGCGCCGGCGGCCAGCCAACACTGATCGTGAATGTGACACCCCCATCACACGCCTCCCAAGCTACCCCTCAACGACCAAACCGGCTTAAAGTGCCCCCTCTCCATCAAAAGGAATTGACATGCACTTTTCACCAGAACAAGCCCAGTCCCTGCTCACCGTCAAAGGGGTCGGCCCCACCGTCATCCGTCGCCTCGAACAACTGGGCATCACCACCTTGGCGCAACTGAGCCAGGCCACCACCGGCGACATCGTCACCCAGGCCGCCGCCCTCGTCGGCTCCACCTGCTGGAAAAACAGCCCCCAGGCCCGCGCCGCCATCGACGCCGCAATCCACCACGCCCGGCAGGCCTGCGGACACATATGACAGACGACAAAAAGCCCGCATGAGCGGGCTTTTCGTATGGGGGCCAAATCCTTTTGTTCGACCAATTTGCACTCTCAAATGTGATCGTTTCGTGAAAAGCCGACCGTTGCCTCAAAAAAAGTCCAACCCCCTGAACGCCATCATTTGGCCCCGTCCAACACCGGCGCCGGCAATCGCCGACCCAGCACATCCAACAGGTCACAACCATCGCGCAACGGGATAGCGCACAACTGCGCGAAGTCACTGAGGATCACCGAATCACTGCTGATCTCCCCACGCATCGCCAGGTTCTCCAACACCTGAGCCACCGCCCGGATCCGATAACCGGCGGCTTCCAACAAAATATCCAGGGGCGCATGAGTGTCGATGAACAACGTCGGCATGTCACAGCAATTGCTGGTGAGGGCCATGTAGCGGTTGGAGGGATGCGAGGTGGGTGGGGTGTAGGGTGGATCGGGTTTATTGGTGTGCATGCTTGTGCTTCCTAACGTATGGATTGAAGCCGCCAGACATTACTTCCACGCAATAGGTGGCGGCTGTACGCAGGTGTGGAAGACCGGGACGTTAGGCACCCGGCGCACTCGAAAGCGCCCCGCGCACAGCCACCATAAAACTCAGGCGATAAAAAACGCCAAACGGGTGGCGCCTCACGCGCCTAACGATATAAGGGCTTCCACACCCTGTCACTGAATTTGCAGCGACAGCCCAAAGCCTATCGCCGAACCCCACCGCGCACCAGTTCACCAACACCGCCAAAACACGCGGGAAATCTCCGACAAACCCACCCCACCACTCAACAGGCCGAGCGTTAGCTCGCCTGCCGCTCTTGATCTGGCATTTGATCTTGATCTTGATCCACCCGCCCCATCGGCAGGCTGAGCGAAGGTGTCCCGCTGGGGACTGGCGCACGGCGCCGTTCGACGCAGTCGAACACATCGCAGGGAGGTGCAGCGAAGCCAACCGGAGGGCGATGCCCCCAGAGGGATACCGCAGCGAAGGAACCCCGAGCCCTAGCGAGGGGCCGAACGCTAGGGGCGAGACCTTTGCTTCGTTTGGGCTGGGCCGGCACTCCGGCGTTTGCCAAAGGGAGTCGACCGTCAGGGCGAAACCACCAGTAGCCGCACCCGCAGCAACGGATATGTACCCAAACCAACTGAAAAATAAATCCGTCCCCTTTTTCCGCCCTTTTTCGTCCCTTTTTCCTTCGTAGACCAAGGCCAGCCTTTTTTCATTTTTTTGCAGTCACATCAGCCAGTTAGCGGCTAAGTAAGTGCCATTCAAATCTGTCCCCTTTTCATGGTGAGGGTGAACTACGGAACGATAACTTTCACCTATTTCGATGTTTTGATGGTGGCAACTTATTAAAAGGTGGGTGGTTTTATCTTGCGCTATAAAGAAGATTTGTCTCCTTTAACTTATATATTTATCGGGAATAGAGTCAGATTTATAGTTTCTATCGCCACAAACCCTAGTGTCGCCGATTCAAGATTTGACACTTCAATCAAAATGATCGCCCCTCCAATGTCAATAACCGCAGTGTTGTTCGCCTCAATACTCACTAACTTAGCAACTATTTTCACACAATTGCCTATCCGCTCAAACAACGGAACAGTGTTTGATGTAGACGTTATTTTCACCCCCCACTCAAGCGTTTCATCAACGTCAAACTCGACATCATAGGACTCTCCGCACTGAGGAGGTGCTCCAACCCATAACGCTTCGGCAGTTCCGAGCGCACAGTTGAACCGAACACGGATTTCACCCTCACCAGTGAAAATGCTTTCAATACTCACCTTCATGGCTATTTCTTCGAAAGAGGAACACGAACTACAACATAGTCGACTTTCATCACATGATTTTTTAATTCACCCTAAAAAGGGGTGGATTTATTTTGCCGCGAAAATAAATCTGTCCTCTTTTTCACTTTTACATTTCACTCTCTATATCAAAAACAAAAAGCAAAGACCTAATGTCGTAAATTTCGCATACACCCTTCATTTCTAAAACACTAACTCAAATTAAATCAGCTGCTTTTTCATGAGCGCCTTCACTTTTAGCGACATCCAATCAAACTCTCCAAAAGAGTCTCCATGAACTTTCGGCCGTCCACCACCTTTTCAGAGAACAATAGATTGCGCCTATCAAAAACCGACTCAAAAGCCTCCCCCCTTTTTAAATAAAATCTAAGCGTATCAATAAGCCATTTCTTTTCATCCTCTGTACAACACTCATACTCAGGCTTCACAACCCTGTAAAAAACGCCCAGCAGTTCTTCTTTGTCATTAATATTTGAGGAGCATATAAATTCGACAACTGCGTCATCGTGCGGGTAGTCGATATCGAGTATAAATAAAAAACTCGTCAAAATTGATACGTCTGGCTTAAGCTTCATAAATCAGTATTCCGCGTATGCTGTAATGGGGTTACCGTTACGATCTAATATCACCACGGCCTTGGTTGATTCTACATACTCCAACCCCTTGCTTTTGTAGCCTTCTCCTACTAAAAAAGGGGACTACTAAAAAGGGGACAGATTTATTTTGCCGCGAAAATAAATCTGTGGCGCATTTTTCCACCTTTTTTTAAACTTAGCATGATAGCGATAAGGTCGAGTTCACCTCACTTTTTCAGCGACTCAATCCACTGTCGATAATACTGGCGTTGATCTTCAATGGTGCTCGCTAAATTTTCATCCTCATAATCAAATATCCTAACTAAATCCTCATCTTCAGTTGGTTCACCCCAGCGAAGTTCATACGCGACTATTCCACATGACATCTGCGAAGACATTGAAGATGTGTGAACATTGAGTTTTGCCCCCTTGCATAAAAACTTAATCGCCGGAAACCCAGCCCTGACTAGACCTAGGCACTGGTATATATCGTAGGACTTGTATGTCTTCTTGAAACCATTGGACATGGAGAACGTCAGCTCAGACTTCCTCCTATCAACCTCCATCGTCGCACTCTCTACACCGCCATCCTTGATTATGGAAATCTCTGTAACTATCACCGTCCGCCCCTATCTTTTATTTGGATTCAGCACTGAATAGCCAACATGACTACCGTCTGCATTAATGGGTGTAGCACCTAATATATCTTTAGGGCTTACACCGCCCGGAACTGCAACTTCAATCTCTCGTCTGTGCGGAGACAGCAGTCCCAGTTTTTTATTTACATAAATACCTGGAACTTTTCTCATCACATAAATATAACCAAGGTCAAGCCCATACCCTGTTGCAAACTTCACCGACTCACTTGGCATTTTAGTAGTGCTGACAAAAAAACTCGGAGGGTTCCTGTTGTCATGAGCATGTAAATATAGATCACGGCTCTCTCCAAGAGGCTCAAATCCACTGTCGAAAATCTCCCAAGGTTCTCGAGAGTCGCCCCTGTACAAATGTTTCTCATCTATCTTACGACTTGGGTATGTCGGATCTTCACTATCAACCCTAGCCTTCCCAGCCGGATCCTCAACCCCACCCTTCGGCCTACACCCATCCCCACCAGGACAAGTATTAAGCCCCAACGGATCCACCCACCCCGTCGGGTTCAGCGTATACCGGTAGGCATTCACCCCACCCGCCAGCTTGCTCGGGTCGGGGGTCAGGTAGCGGCCGGTGGCCGGATTGTAGTAGCGGTGGCGGTTGTAGTGCAGGCCGCTTTCGGGGTCGAAGTATTGGCCCTGGAAGCGCAGCGGTTGTTCGAGTGGTGGGCCGCCGAAGTGGTTGAGGCTGTTGAGTTTGCCGTAGGCGGTGTAGGTCGCCGACCAGACGATTTCGCCGCGGTGGTCGGTGAGTTCCTGGGGCGTGCCGAGGTGGTCGAGTTGGTAGTAGAACGGGCGAGCCTGGTCGGGGCCGAAGCCGTCGAGCATTGCCAGCGGGCGGAAGCTGCCGGGTTCGTAGACGTAGCTGCGGTGGTGTTCGCGGCTGTTTTCGGCGATGACTTGCTCGCCTTGCCAGAAGAATTCGCTGGTGAGGCCGGCGACGGTTTTGGCGATGCGGCGGCCGAAGGCGTCGTAGCGGTAGCTGGCGCTGCGGCCGTCCGGTTGGGTGACGCCGATCAGCCGGTGCTGGCAGTCGTAGCGGTACTCGGTGCTGAACTTTTGTACGATGCCCCAGCGTTCGCGGATCAGGTTGCCGAAGGCGTCGTAGTCGTAATGCCGGT
>NZ_FOCB01000020.1 GCF_900109995.1 Pseudomonas sp. ok272
GATGCGGGCCTGATCGACCACGCTGCCATTGAGCATGAGCTCAATGGCGTCGCCGCGGTTCATGTCGGCCCACGGCGGGATAAAGATCTTCAGGCCCCTGTCGGGGTCCAGGTCCACGGCGGCGGCGATGTTGATCCCCCATTCTCCAGAGTCGAGGATCGGTTGGGTACGGTCAGGGATTTCCAGTTGCAACAACGCGTTGGGCGCGAGGTTGCGGGGGGGCTGAATGAGCATGGGCAGGACTCCAATCGCGTGTTGGGGGGTAAAAGGCGATGGCGTTATTTAGAACCGGGGGGCGGGGGCTGGCTACTGTCAGATCTTACAGGTAGGGAGGTTTTTTCGACGAACGGTTGGTGGGATACTGCCGTTCACGGGCATAAAAAAACGCCGCCCCTCTCACAAGGGGCGGCGTTTTTTATTGCGCGGTGACCTTAGGCTTGAACGACCGGGATCTTCGCGTTTGCCGCAGCTTCGCGGAACTCGGCGATCTGGTCGAAGGACAGGTAGCGGTAGATATCGGCCGCCATGCTGTCGATCTTGCCCGCGTACTCCATGTACTCCTCGACGGTCGGCAGGCGACCCAGGATCGAGGCCACGGACGCCAGCTCAGCCGAAGCCAGGTAGACGTTCGCGCCGTCGCCCAGACGGTTCGGGAAGTTACGGGTCGACGTCGACACCACGGTGGCGTTCGGTTCTACGCGAGCCTGGTTACCCATGCACAGCGAGCAGCCCGGCATTTCCATGCGCGCGCCAGCCTTGCCGTAGATGCCGTAGTAGCCTTCTTCAGTCAGTTGGTGAGCGTCCATCTTGGTCGGCGGCGACAGCCACAGACGGGTTGGCAGCTGACCCTTGACCTGTTCCAGCAACTTACCGGCAGCGCGGAAGTGACCGATGTTGGTCATGCACGAACCGATGAACACTTCGTCGATCTTCTCGCCAGCAACGCTGGACAGCAGACGGGCGTCGTCCGGGTCGTTCGGCGCGCAGAGTACTGGCTCGCTGATGTCGGCCAGGTCGATTTCGATGATTTCGGCGTATTCGGCGTCGGCATCGGCTTCCATTAGCTCAGGGTTGGCGACCCAGGCTTCCATCGCTTGGGCGCGACGTTCCAGGGTGCGCGCATCGCCGTAGCCTTCGCCGATCATCCAGCGCAGCAGGGTGATGTTGGACTGCAGGTACTCGGTGATCGACTCTTTCGACAGCTTGATGGTGCAACCGGCAGCCGAACGTTCGGCCGAGGCGTCGGACAGTTCGAACGCCTGTTCCAGTGTCAGGCCTTCCAGGCCTTCGATTTCCAGGATGCGGCCGGAGAAGGCGTTTTTCTTGCCTTTCTTTTCGACGGTCAACAGACCGTTCTGGATGGCGAAGTACGGAATGGCATGAACCAGGTCACGCAGGGTGATGCCAGGCTTCATTTTGCCTTTGAAGCGCACCAGGATCGATTCCGGCATGTCCAGCGGCATCACGCCGGTGGCGGCGGCGAACGCGACCAGGCCCGAACCGGCCGGGAACGAGATGCCCATCGGGAAGCGGGTGTGCGAGTCACCACCGGTGCCGACGGTGTCTGGCAGCAGCATGCGGTTCAGCCACGAGTGGATGATGCCGTCGCCCGGACGCAGGGAAACGCCGCCGCGGGTCATGATGAAGTCAGGCAGGGTGTGGTGGGTGGTCACGTCGATCGGCTTGGGATACGCCGCGGTGTGGCAGAAGGACTGCATCACCAGGTCAGCGGAGAAGCCCAGGCACGCCAGGTCCTTGAGTTCATCACGGGTCATTGGACCGGTGGTGTCCTGGGAGCCGACGGTGGTCATTTTCGGTTCGCAGTAGGTGCCAGGACGAACGCCTTTGCCTGCTGCCAGACCGCATGCCTTGCCGACCATCTTCTGCGCCAGGGTGAAGCCCTTGGTGCTTTCAGCCGGTGCTTCCGGCTTCTTGAACAGGTCGAACGGTGGCAGGCCCAGTTCGGCGCGAGCCTTCTCGGTCAGGCCACGGCCGATGATCAGCGGGATACGGCCGCCGGCGCGGACTTCGTCCAACAGCACCGGGGTCTTCATTTCGAAGGTGGTCAGGACTTCGTCGGTGCCGTGCTTGCAGACTTTGCCCGCATGCGGGTACAGGTCGATCACGTCGCCCATGTGCATGTTGGAAACGTCGAATTCGATTGGCAGTGCGCCGGCATCTTCCATGGTGTTATAGAAGATCGGAGCGATCTTGCTGCCGAAGCAGAAGCCGCCAGCGCGCTTGTTCGGCACGTACGGCACGTCGTCGCCGAAGAACCACAGCACCGAGTTGGTGGCCGATTTACGCGACGAACCGGTACCCACTACGTCACCGACGTAGGCAATCGGGAAGCCGGCGTTGCGCATTTCTTCGATCTGCTTCATCGGGCCGATGGCGCCTTGGACGTCAGGCTCGATGCCTTCGCGGGCCATTTTCAGCATGGCCAGGGCGTGCAGCGGGATGTCCGGACGGGACCAGGCATCAGGGGCAGGGGACAGGTCGTCGGTGTTGGTTTCGCCAGTCACCTTGAACACGCGCAGGCTGATCTTGTCGGCCAGGGTCGGGCGGTTCTTGAACCACTCGCCATCTGCCCAGGACTGCAGCACGCCTTGGGCATGCACGTTGCCGTTCTTGGCTTTTTCCGCGACGTCGTGGAACGCATCGAACATCAGCAGGGTGTGCTTGAGTTGGGCGGCAGCGACGGGAGCCAGTTCGGCGTCGTCGAGCATGTCAACCAGGGTCACGATGTTGTAGCCGCCCTGCATGGTGCCGAGCAGCTCGATCGCGCGCTTCTTGTCGATCAGCGGGGAAGTGGCTTCGCCTTTGGCCAGGGCGGACAGGAAGCCAGCCTTGACATAGGCCGCTTCGTCCACGCCAGGTGGAATGCGATTGGTGATCAGGTCGACGAGGAAAGCTTCTTCGCCAGCCGGGGGATTCTTCAGCAGCTCGACCAGGCCTGCAGTTTGTTCGGCGTTAAGTGGCTGGGGAACGATACCCAGTGCTGCACGCTCTTCGATATGTTTGCGGTAGGCTTCAAGCACAGTTATTACCCTCATCAGTGGTCCCAAATGGGTGTCCGGGACGCTCATCCCGAAATGGCCGTACTCATGCGTCGCGTGGCGTTGTGGGCCACTTGACCAGAATTACCGGACATTCCTTACAGAAGCTGCTTTCAAAGTTTTACGCCTGCAGAACGGGGAGCTGATGAGGGTTGGCGTGGGGCTTTTCACCGCTGAAAAACCCTTCGCCAACACCGCTCTGAAGGAACGACTGTGCTCGTGACGCTTTGAAAACAGCTTCAAACGGACATTGGCGCCTAAAAAGGCAGGCTGATTCTACGGTAAAAAAAAGTTAAAGGTAAGTCGGCTTCTATTGGACTTTGGTGGGGCGAGTCACGCGGGTGGGTCAGCGGGTGCGCGGCAAGCCCCTGAGCTTTGAGGGGTGATGAATGTCCGGCAAAGGGCTAACATGCCGGCCTGTTTTGCTTTCTCGCGTTCTGCCTACCTATGCCCAATCAGACTATCAAGACCCCCTGCATCGGCCTGTGTTCCACGGTTTACGGTGACCTGGTGTGCCGTGGTTGCAAGCGTTTCCACCATGAAGTGATTCATTGGAACGGTTACAACGAGGAGCAAAAACGTGCCGTCTGGTTGCGCCTTGAACAATTGTTGGTGCAGGTGATGGCCGGCAAGCTGGAGGTTTTCGACTCGGCGCGCCTGCGCGAGCAGCTTGAGTCGCGAAAGATTCGCTTTGTGCCCCATCAGTCGGAGTATTGCTGGGCCTACCAGTTGATCGCCCGGGGCGCGCGGGTGATCAACAACCTGGAGGCGTACGGCATGGTGCTGCTGCCGGAGTTTCGCGAGTGGAACCTGCCGGAGCTGCGCGATGCCATTGATCGGGAGTTCTTCCTGCTGTCCGAAGCCCATTACCAGCGCTACATCGCGCCGGGGTTTCTCAAGGATGTGCTGGGTGGGTAAGCGCTAAAAGCTTCGCGAGCGGGCGCGCTCCCACGAGGGTGGGGCGGATACACCTCTGTCATCTAACCCAAGACACTGTGGGAGCGAGACCGGCTTGCCGGCGAAGAGGTCAACCCCGCCAGCCTCGTCACTGACAGGCCCATTCCCATCGCCATCAGGCGCTACTTCCCGCTATTGGCCAGCTCTTCCAGGTGATCCATGAGCTCCTGCGGCTTGAGCACCAGGACGTCGCTTTCCAGGGCATCGAGCACCACTTCCGCGGTATTGCCGATCAACGCCCCCGAGAACCCGGTACGCGCCACACTGCCGATCACCGTGATCGAAGCCTGCAGCTTATGGGCAACATGGGGAATGAACACGTCGGCCGGGCCTTCTTCGATGTGCAAGTGCTCGTCATCAATGTCGAACTCGGCCTGGAATGACTTGCAGTGCTCGCGGTAACGCGCCTCGATGGTTTCCTTGAGCTGGAACACCGGGTCAGCCGCCGAGAGCATCGGTGATGGATGGGCGGCGATCACATGCAACTGCGCCTTGGCCAACTGGGCGATGTCGAAGCCATGATCGACGATGCTCGCATGCAGCGCCCTGTGCTCGGCGTCGCTGTTGCCGACGTCGATGGCCGCCAGGATCACGCCACCGGTCCAGGGTTTGCTGGTCTTGACCAGCAACACCGGGCTTGGGCACTGGCGCAGCAGTTTCCAGTCATCGGGGGTCAGCAGGAACTTCTTCAGCGGGTTGTCCGCAAAGTGCTGCTTGACCACCAGCCCGCAGCCTTCGGCCTGTTGCACCTCGATGATGGTGTCATGCAGGCTTTTGTTCCAGGCCTGTTCGGTCGTCACGCTGTGGCCTTCTTCCAGCAGGCTGGCCTTGAGCACGCTCAACAGCGCCGAGTGGTCATGCTTCTTGTCGCAGATCAGCAAATGCAGATGGGCCTGGGTGACGCCGGCGATCAGCTTGGCGCGCTTGAGGGCCAGGCTTTCGCCCGGCGAGGGCTCAATCACCACCAGGATGCTGCGAATGGCTTGCATGGTCGGACTCTCCGGTAAATAAGAACAGGTCGTAGCCCAACTATAGTTGCTGGTTGTGAACACTGGTCTTGATGCATATCAACGGCCGGCGCTGGTGGTCTGCCGGCAGCCCGGTATAATCGCCGGCCTTTGCCGTGAACCTCTTGTCTGTGAGCCTCATGTTTGTGATCTGCGAAATCTTCTGCGCCGCGCCCGGTGGTCCTGCCCGATGAGCCTGCCCGAAATCCACGAGTTCCTGGGTTGCCGCACGCCGCACGCCTGGGTCCAGGCCGCGCTGGCCGATCAGGAAACCCTGTTGATCGACCACAAGAACTGCGAGTTCAAGGCCGCCAGCACCGCCCTGAGCCTGATCGCCAAGTATCACTCCCATGTTGACCTGATCAACCTGATGTCGCGCCTGGCCCGCGAAGAATTGGTGCACCACGAGCAAGTCATGCGCCTGATGAAGAAGCGCAAGATCGAACTGCGCCAGCTGTCCGCCGGCCGCTATGCTTCGGGCCTGCGCAAGGTGGTGCGCAGTCACGAGCCGGTCAAACTGGTGGACACCCTGGTGGTCGGGGCCTTTATCGAAGCCCGCAGTTGCGAGCGCTTTGAAGCCCTGGTGCCGCACCTGGACGAAGAACTGGGCACGTTCTACTTCGGCCTGCTCAAGAGCGAAGCCCGGCACTTCCAGGGTTACCTCAAGCTGGCGTACCAGTACGGTGACGCCAAGGACATCGCCCAGGTGATCGACCGGGTCCGCGCCGCCGAGCAGGAACTGATCGAGTCCCCGGACGTCGAGTTCCGTTTCCACAGCGGCGTGCCGACCCTCTGACCGGTCGCTCGTATGACTCACCCACATAGGTAACCGTCTTTAACTGGCACGGGGCCGGCCGCGGGTCAGCGGGCCTCGACCGGCACCAGGATCGCGTCGCCGGTGGCCACCCGCTTCAGTTGATCGCCATTCTGGGCGAACAGTTCGGCACGGGCGAAGACCTGCTTGGCGCCGGCCTTGATCACCTTGCCCCGGGCGATGAACACTTCGCCCACGGCCGGTGCCAGGCAGTTCACCGAGAAGTGCGAGGCCAGCACATTGCCCGCCACGGTGCCGGCGGCAAAGCCGCACGCGGTGTCGAGCAGCGCACCGATCAGGCCCGCATGCAGGAGCCCGGCGTACTGCGCCATATCGTCCCCGCGAAAGGCCATGCTCAGCTCTACCTCGCCGCTTCCGGCGTGGCTGACGGTGACGCCTGCCCAGCGGTTGAAGGCGGAAGTCGCGTTGATCTGTTGCAGGGTTTCAAGCAGGGTCATGGCTCGCTCCTGGGTCGGTGAATGCTCACCCTGAGCGGTTTGCCCGGCAAAGTAATCCTCAATAGTGCCGGGTGATTGCGCGTCAACACGCGGATGGATGGGGCGTGTAGCCCGCCGAGACGCAAGAGGCCATCGAGAAGCCCAAGCAACATGGCTGCTGGCTGCTGGCTGCTGGCGGTCACCGGTTTTGCCACCAGTATCGACGCCCTGGTCGTCGGCGTGGGCCAGGCGGTTGGCCTGGCGACCATGTCCATGGTGACCATTGGAGCGGTGATTGGCCAACGTGCGGAAATCGCCGGTGGCGTGGTGTTGATCATGGTAGGTTCGGCGATGCTCTACGAGCACCTTTCGGCCGTCGCGTGATGACGGGGCAGGCCAGCTCGCGTCTGCCCTGTACGCACTATACTTAACGCGTGTTGGCGTGGCCGTGGCGCGTACTCCTCGGCCAGCGCCCATGGATGAGCAGTACGTGTGGAAACACGACAGAGGGTTGCGCCATGAAACATCACTCCTTGCAGCAATACTCCCAAGACCTGGGCATGGCCGTTCACGACACGTGGACGACCACCCGGGTCAAATCCGCCCTGGCCAAGGCAGGTTCAGCGCTGAGCCTGCATGTTCACGTCAAGACGCATGCCGGCCTGGTGACCTTGAGCGGCCGGGTCTTGACCCATCGCCAATGTGAACAGGCCATCGACCTGGCCCGCGCGGTGCCCGGGGTCATGGAGGTCGACGGCCGCGAGCTGTTGACCCACGTGTTCATGCCGGGCGCCAACATGGAAGCGCCCAATGCCGAGGAGAGCAACGAGTACCACTCTCCGTTATCGGGCAGGAAGGAGGATGACCGGTAATCCAGGGCATCCGCGGCAGACTGAGGGTGCTTACAAAACCTGCGGTCAAGCCCCGCCAGTGTGGGAGCGGGCTTGCCCGCGAAGAGGCCAGCAGGGTCAACATCATCGCGGACTGACCCACCGCCATCGCGAGCAAGCTCGCTCCCACGGGTTTCGAGGGTGCTCACAAAACCTGCGGTCAACCCACGCCACTGTGGGAGCGGGCCTGCCCGCGAAGAGGCCAGCAGGGTCAACATCATCGCGGACTGACCCACCGCCATCGCGAGCAAGCTCGCTCCCACAGGTTTTGAGGGTGCTCACAAAACCTGCGGTCAACCCACGCCACTGTGGGAGCGAGACTGGGTTCTGCGTGTGGTCAGGCCTGGACGTGACACCTGACCCGCTGTTGTTCACCCCCGCGCATGACCTGTGGTTGTTCGCAGCCTGCGGTGCTGGAGGCGCAGCGCTCGCGGAAGAAACACCCTTCGGGAAGCTGGCGGTTACCGGGCAGTTCGGTCGGCGCGGCCATTTGTTCGGCGTGCAACGGCACACCCAGGCGCGGGACGGCTTCGAGGAGCAGGCGGGTGTACGGGTGGCGCGGTTGGTCCAGCACCTGGGCTGCACTGCCCAGTTCGACGATCTGCCCCAGGTACATCACCGCCACCCGGTCGGCCATGTGCCGCACCACCGAGACGTTGTGGGAGATCAGGATGTAGGTCAGGTTGCGCGCCCGTTGCAGTTCGGCCAGCAGGTTGAGGATCTGCGCCTGCACCGAGATATCCAGTGCCGACGTCGGTTCGTCGAGGACGATGATGTCCGGGTCCGACGACAGTGCCCTGGCGATTGCGATTCGCTGGCGCTGGCCGCCGGAAAACTGGTGGGCGAAGCGGTCCAGGTATTCTGGGCGGATGCCCACCTGCGCCGCGACCTTGGCGGCGACTTCGCGCATCTGCTCGCGGTTGCGCGGGCCGCGGGCGTACAGGGGCTCGGTGATGATGCGCCAGATCGGCAGGCGCGGGTCCAGGGACGATTGCGGGTCCTGGAACACGATCTGCACGTTGCTGCTGCCTTCGCCCTTGTGGCCGTTGGCCCAGCTCAGGGCACCACTGCTGGGCTTGACCAGCCCCATCAGCAGTTGGGCCAGGGTGCTCTTGCCGCAGCCCGACTCGCCGACGATACCCAAGGTTTCCCCGGCCCGGACCTGGAGGTCGATGCCGTTGAGCGCGTGGGCGTAACCCCGTGGGCGGCCCAGCCAGTCATTGCTGACGGGGAAGCGCACGCGCACGTCGTTGAGCTTGAGAATCTCGGGGGCCGAGTGGCCTGTGGGGTGAATCAGCGCACTGTTCATCACGAAAGCTCCTGGTGCGGCAACCAACACGCGCTTTTACGTTGTTCATTACCGTGGATAGCGGTCAGTACCGGGCGCTCACCACACATGGGCATGGCGTGCGCGCAGCGTTCGGCGAAGGTGCAGCCGGAGGGCAGGCGCGCCAGGTTGGGGACTTGTCCGGGAATGGTCATCAGGGGCTGCCCCGGCTCGACCATCTCGGGCAAGCCGCTGAGCAAGCCCTGGGTGTAAGGGTGCTGGGGATGGCTCATGACGTCGTCCGTCAGTCCCTGCTCGACCACGGCCCCGGTGTACATCACGTAGACCCGGTCGCAGAACTGCGAGACCAGCGCCATGTCGTGGGTGATCAGCAAAATCGCCGTGCCTTTTTGCCGGGCCTTCTCGCGCAGCAGCAACAGCACCTGGCGCTGCACGGTGACGTCGAGCGCGGTGGTCGGTTCGTCGGCGATCAGCAGTTGCGGCTCGCAAGAGAACGCCAGTGCGATCATCACCCGTTGGCGCATGCCACCCGACAGCTCGAACGGGTAGCTTTCCAGCACCTGCTCGGGGCTGGCGATGTGCATGTCGCGCAGCAGGGCGATGGCTTTGTCGCGGGCCGCCGCGGCGCTGATCTTCTGGTGATGGATGATCACGTCGAGCATTTGCCGGCCAATGCGCCGGGTCGGGTTCAGCGCGGTCATCGGCTCCTGGAAGATCATCGCGCAATCGCGGCCACGGATCTGCAGCAGGTCCTTTTCCGGCGCGGTGAGCATGTTGCGATTGAGCATGCTCAGGCTGCCGGAGGTGATGCGATAGCTGCGCTCGGGCAGCAGGCGCATGCTCAGCATCGCGGTCACCGACTTGCCTGACCCGGACTCGCCGACCACGCCGACGATCTCGCCGGGGTTGACGTGCAGGGACACGCCGTTCAGCGCCTTGACGTTGTTCTGGTAGGCCGGGAACTCCAGGCTCAAGTTGTCGATGGCCAGGACTGGGTTGCACGTGGGCATGGTCATTTCCCCTGTTGCCGTGGGTCGAGCAGATCGCGCACGCCATCGCCCAGCAAGTTGAAGCCGGTGGCGGTGATCAGGATCGCCAGCCCCGGGAAGGTGGAGTACCACCAGTTGTCGAGGATGTAATTGCGGCCGGTGGCGACCATCGCGCCCCATTCGGCGGTAGGTTGTTGCGCGCCCAGGCCGATGAAGCCCAGGGCCGAGGCCATCAGGATCGCGCTGCCGATGTCCAGGCTCAGTTGCACCAGCAACGGCGGCATGGCGTTGCGCGCGACGTGCCAGTGCACCATGTGCCAGCGCCCGGCGCCGAAGGTCTCGGCGGCCTTGACGTAGCCCATCTGGCGGATGCTCAGGGCCTGGCCGCGCGCCAACCGCACATAGGACGGGATGCGCACCAGGGTGATCGCCAGCATGGCGTTGAACAGGCTGGCCCCCAGCGCGGCGGCCAGGGCCATGATCAGCACCAGCGACGGCACCGACAGCATGATGTCCATCAAGCGCATGACCAGGGCGTCGAAGCGCCCGCCAATGATCCCCGAGAAGCAGCCCAGCAGGCCGCCGATGAAGCACGAGGCAAAGGCCACGAACAGGCCGACGCCCACCGATTGCTGGCTGCCGAACAGCACGCGGCTGAACAGGTCGCGGCCGACTTCGTCGGTGCCGAACCAGTGCTCGGCGGACGGTGGCGCGAGGCGCTCGGCGAGGTTCAGGGCGTTCGGGTCGTGGCTGGCCAGCCACGGGGCGAAGATCATGCACAGCACGACCATCAGGGTGATCGCCAGGCCCGCCATGGTCAGCGGGCTGCGGCGGATCTGGTAGGCCAGGTAGGCGAGCTTGGCGCCCAGGCGCGGGCCGCGTGCGGCCGTCAGGGTTGCGGACATTTCAATTCACCTCGCCGATGCGTGGGTCGATCACCCGGTACAGCAGATCGATGGCCATGTTCAGCAGTACATAGATAAACGACACCAGGATCGCGAAGCCCATCACCGCCGGGAAATCCAGCGACTGGATCGACTTGACCACATAGGCGCCCATGCCCGGCCAGGCGAAGACGGTCTCGGTGAGCACCGCGCCATACAGCAGGTCGCCCAGGGTCAGGCCGAGGACGGTGACCGAAGGGATCAGCGCGTTGGGCAGGGCGTGGCGCAGGATCACGGTCCAGCGCGACAGGCCATAGGCGCGCGCGGTGCGGATGTAGTCTTCACCCAGTTGTTCGAGCATGGCCGAGCGAATCTGCCGGGCGATCACCCCAAGGGTCACGAACCCCAGCGTGGCCGCGGGCAGGATCAAGTGCTCCAGCGCATCGAGAAACAGGCTGACGTTACCGGCCAGCAGCGAGTCGATCAGGTAGAAGCCGGTGATCGACGGCGGCGGTGCCAGCCCTTCGGACAGCCGGCCACCGCCGGGCAGCCAGCCCAGGTGACCGTAGAACAACACGATGGCCCCCAGGCCGAGCCAGAAGGCCGGCGTGGAAATGCCGGTGACCGCCAGGGTGCGGGCGATCTGGTCGATGGCCCGGTTGTGGTAGACCGCCGACAACACGCCCAGCGGCACGCCGACCAGGATCGCGAGGAACAGCGCCACCAGGGCCAGTTCCAGGGTGGCGGGGAAGAACGCTTGCAGGTCTTCGAGCACCGGACGGTTGGTGCGGATCGACGTGCCGAGGTCACCTTGGACCAGGTCCATCAGGTAACGCCCGTACTGTTGGTACAGCGGCAGATCCAGCCCCAGTTGGTGGCGAATGCCGGCCACCAGTTCATCGCTGGCACGGTCGCCGGCGATCAACCGGGCCGGGTCGCCGGGAATCAGGTGGGAGATTGCAAAGGTGATCAGCGAAACCCCGAGCACGACCAGCAACAGGCCGAGCAGGCGCTTGCGCAACAACGTCAGGAAGGCCATTTGGCACCTCAGTCACACGAACGACGAAATCAAAAGCCGTGCGCGCCAACCGTGGCGCGCACGAAGGAGCGGGGTTACTTGCTCATGCTGCCCAGGTTGAACACCTGTTCGAGCATCGGGTTGAACACGTAGCCCTTGACCGAATCACGCATCGGCAGGGTGTAGCTCTTTTGATAGAGGTAGGCGTAGACGCTGTCGGCGAGCACCATCTTCTGGGCCTTCTGGTACAGCTCGACACGCTTGGGCTGGTCGCTGGTGGTGGCGGCTTCGCGGATCAGGCTGTCGACTTGCGGGTTGCTGTAGAACGAGCGGTTACCTTGCAGGCCCTGCATCTTGGAGTCGAACCAGAAGTTCATGAACATGTAGGGGTCGGCGAAGTCCGGGCTCCAGGTGCCGACGGCGATGTCGTAGTCGGCCTGGCCAACGCGTTCACGCAGGGTGGCGTTGGCGGTCTTCTCCAGCTTGAGGTTGATCCCCAGCGGCGCGAGGGCGGCTTGCAGGGTCAGGCCGATCGGCTCCCAGTTGGCGTCCTTGTCCGAGTACATGTAGCTCAGGTGGGTGATCTTTTGCGGCGCCTTGGCCAGGCTGTCCTTGGCGGCGGCCATGTCCTGCTTCATCGCTGGCAACGAGCTGTCGTAGGCCCACATGCCATCGGGAATCGGCCCGTTCAGCAGCTTGGCCTTGTCCTTGAGAATGCCCTTGACGATGCCGTTGTAGTCCACCGCCTCGGTGATGGCGCGGCGGGCGTCGACGTTGGTCAGCGGGCCCTTCTTGTTGTTCAGGTACAGGTAGGTGACGCGCAGCGACGGGAAGTCCTTGACCACCACGCCCGGCTTGCTGGCGAGTGCGCCCAACTGGTCCTCGGGCATGTCTTCGATGATGTCCAGGTCACCGCGTTCCAGTTGCAGGCGGCGCACCGACGGCTCGGCGATGGTCTTGAGGATCACGGTCTTGAACGCAGGCTTGGGACCGGCGAAGTGCGGGTTGGGCTCCATCGTCACCGACTGGCCTTTTTGCCAGTTGCTCAGGCGATATGGGCCGGAACCTGCGGTGTGGCCGGACAACCAGGCATTGGTGTCGGCGCCCTTGTTGGCCACCAGCGGGTTGACGATCGAGGCGCCGTTGTGGGCCAGGGTGAACAGGAACGGGGCGAACGCGGTCTTGAGGGTAAAACGGATGGTCTGCGGGTCGATCACCGCCACCACCATGTCTTCCGGGAAGGCACCGGACGGCCCTTGCTTGAGGGTCATCAAACGGTCGAAGGAAAACTTCACGGCGGCGGCATTCACCTCGGTGCCGTCATCGAACTTGTTGCCGGGCTTGAGCTTGAACTCCCAGACCAGGTTGTCCGGGGACACGGTCCAACTGTCGGCCAGGTCGCCCGTCACTTCGGTGCTGCTGCCACCTTCGGTCTTGTAGCCCACCAGTCGCTGGTAAGACGGGTAGGTGATGGTCCAGTCGTTGTTATCGAACGTCACGGCCGGGTCGAGGGTCTGCGGGTCGGCGGGCTTGCCGATGATCAGGGTGTCCTGGGCCACCGCGGCGGTTGCAGCCTGCCAGGCGCCCAGGCTCAGGGCACCGCACAGGGCGCTCAGCAACAAGCTGCTGGCGCGGGAAGAGGTCTTGCGGTTCACGGTCTTGATAAGGGTCATGCCGGTTTCCTTCAACATTCGATGTCTGGAAGTAGGTCAGGTTTTTTTTTGGAATCTATAACCGGGCAGTAGCAGGTGAAGCATGGGTGAAGCGTTTTTATTGTTGTGTCCAAACAGTGTCGCCAGCGATGAACCACGGTGGTTTCGTCGGCTGTGTTACGCGTGCAGCAAGGGGTAATCGTCGGCGTTGGGCAGCTCGTAATGCCACCATTCCGTGGCGATCGCCTGGAAGCCCGCGCTGAGCATCACGCCCAGCAACAGCAGGCGATTGTGTTGCACGGCGGCGGGCAAGTCGGGGTAGAACTGATGGGAGGTTTCTTCCATGGCGTCGAAGGCGGTGCCCATGTCCAGGGGCTGGCCGTCGCTGCCCACCAGGGTCAGGTCCACCGCAACCCCGCGGCTGTGGTGCGAGCCCAGGTGCGGGTCACGCACGTAGTCGCCGTTGGGCAAGGCTTCCCACAGGAGAAATTGGGCGTAGGGCGGGCGATAGGCGTCATAGATCAGCAGGCTATAGCCGGCCAGGCGTGCCAGTTGACTGGCCTTGCGCAAGCAGTCGGCGGCATCGCGGTGCAGTTGGCAGCGAGCCGTGGGGTAGATCACTTTGCCGGCCAGGTTGTCGGCGGTGGCGTAGATCATTTCGATCTGCACCTGATACTGCTGGGCATCGATCTCGACGAGGGGGCTTTGGCTTGTAACGCTCTGGTTCACACAAACACTCCAGTGGTGATTCGGTGGGGCGGGGGATCAGCCTTCGAACTGGCCGAAGGCTTTTTGCAGTTGACGGTTCTTGGCCAAGCGCTCATCCAGGTGCTCGCCGTATCGCTCCGCGACAGCCGAGACCATCAGGTTCAACAGGCACGCCAGGGGCGCGGGGGAGTCCCAGAACTGGCCGACATCGGTTTTGATCTGCAACAGGTCGAGCGGGTAGTCCCGCGCCCACGGGCATTGCAGGTCGGTGATCAGCGCCAGGGGCAAGCCGTGATCCACCGCCGCGTCACAGAAGGTCTGGGTCACGCTGGAATAGGCGCGAAAGTCGGCAATGAGTGCGTAGGGATTGGCGAAGCCCGAGTTCAGGGTCTCGGCATAGATGCCGGACAGGCCGTCGACGTAGTAGACCTTGGGGCGGATGTACTCAAGGTGACTGTGAAAGGCGGTGAGGATCCCGCGCGTGGACTGGATCCCGAGGATGAATACCGCGTCGGCTTCGTGGATGCGCTGCACGATCTGGTCGAAGGCTTCGCTGCGGG
Source organism: Pseudomonas sp. ok272 (assembly GCF_900109995.1). Lineage (GTDB taxonomy): Bacteria > Pseudomonadota > Gammaproteobacteria > Pseudomonadales > Pseudomonadaceae > Aquipseudomonas. The sequence goes on from NZ_FOCB01000020.1 coordinate 14,264, forward strand.
CCAGGCCATAGACTTGCTGGATGGCCTCGACTTCGCGATGCATCGAGCGTTCAAGCGCGTCGTCCTGGGTGTTTTCCGCGCGGAAGGCGGCGATGCGGTCGGTGATCAGCCAGGAGGTTGGCGCTTCACCGCGCAGGCTTTGCTTGACCTCATCGAGGTTTTGGTAGCCCAGGGAGCGCAAGAAGCGCCCGACCGAAATGCCGGTGGTGGAGGCCTGCTGCGCGATGCTGTCAGCGGACTCGAACGGCAGTTGTTGCGGATTGCCCAGCAAGTAGCTGGCGATGCGCTTCCCGGTGGGGGTCAGGTTGGAGAACTCGTGTTCCAACAACTGAAGAAAGCTGTTCTTTTCCATGGGGATACGGGCGCACCGAGAATTTGATTGTTATTGGTATGTCATTATTTGGCTGCGTGTTATGAACATAACATTGGTGTTCAGAGTAATACAATGGGTTTTTAAGCAGGCTGTGGGGGAGGCCTGTTGGTGGGAGGTTTGCGCTGGTGTCGTTCAGCCCTGTTGGGGATGGCGGCCTACCAGTCGACTTGGCTCTTGCGGATGTACCCAGGTCCAAATTGTGGGAGCGAGAGCGGCAAGCCGGTCTCGCTCCCACAGGAATCTGGGTTGAGCCCGTAGGAGCGAGGCTTGCCCGCGAACCGGCCAGTCCATCCAACATCAATGTCGTCAGGTTTACCGCCTTCGCGGGCAAGCCTCGCTCCTACAAGGAATTGAGCTGCCCCCGGATGTGTGTTCGCCGTGGACCAGGGTGGGAGCGGGCTTGTCGGATCGCCGCACCGCCGCGATGGCGGCCTACCAGTCGACCTGTCCCTTGTGGAGGTACCCAGGTCCAACTGTGGGAGCGAGAGCGGCTTGCCGGCGAAGACGGTCTATCCGCCGACCTGTCTCTGGCAAGACTGCCGCAGTAGACGCTGTTGCGCCGCCTGTGGCATCGTCCCGGCCACAAGTCACGCAGTGGATGGGGTTGGTGCGATGTTGGTGGGCGATGCGAGTGCAGCACAGGTGTCGATGGAAACCCTCAAGGCGTTCAACCAGTGTGTGCTCCAGTTGGCTTGGCTCGCTCGTGAGCGCGGTGGGTCGCATTTTATTGCTGATGGCCTGCAGGCCTTTCGGGCGCTGGTGCCGTTTGCGTCGGCGTGGTGGGGGGAGATGTCCGGGGCGCCGACCGGAGCGTCACCGCAGAACTGGATGCATGGGCGAATCGACCTGCCGCCCTCGTTTGTCACGGAGTGGAGCGAGGTGGCCAGTCTCGACGTTTTCGCCCAGGACACGCTGGCGTGCCAGGGCGAGGTGGTGCGTGACTTCGGGTTTAACGATCCCAACGGCGAGGTCAACGCATTCGCGCGCCGTCATGACCTCTATTACCTGATGTGCATCAGCTTCGAGTTGCCCGAAAGCGGCTTGTACTTTTATGTCTGTCTGTACCGTGGCATCGAGGATGTCGCGTTCACCGAGCGTGAGGCCGAGTTGTTTGCCGCGTTCTGCGACCACCTGCTGCAGCTGTGGCGGTTCCAGGTGCAGGACATGATTCGCTTCGACACCGACAACGGTGCCAGTGATTTCGCCGTGGCGCGCCTGGACGGCAGCTTGCTGTACATCGGCGCCACGCTGTGCGAGGCGATTCAGCGGGAGTTGCCGCTGTGGGGGGGCTCGCTGTTGCCGCAGCAGATCGTCGATCAACTGCCCAAGGCGCCCTGTGTGTTGCGCCTGGGGCGCTGCGCGCTGACCCTGAGTCCGAACGCCGAGCACATCATTGTGTCGTTGGAGGCGCCCTCCGGTGGCGTCGCGCTGCCCCCGCGCGAGCGGACGGCGGCCATGTTGTTCGCGGCCGGCCACTCCTATAAGGAAATCGCCAAGATCCTGGTCCTGAGCCCAGCCACCGTGCGTACCTACTTGCGCAATTGCTACCTGCAACTGGGGGTCAAAAGCAAAGTGGAGCTGGGATCGGCCCTGCGTATATCGGCCTTGGATGCACGTCGCGATTAGATACGTACACATCGTATTGCGACATCTGGCCTGACCCCTCCTCATTTGCGGAGGGCCGTTCTCCCGCCGTGCTCTATAGGGTGTGCCCTGTATTCCAAAGGGGGCACGGTCATGCCAGTAGCCCCGCCATAATAATAAGCATTGGGGTAGGGTCGTTGAAACTTTCCAGACTTTGCGTCGCGATTGCCGCGACAACCGTGTTCGCCAGCGTGGCACTGGTGGGGTGCAAGACCTCCACCGCCACCCCCGCCGACCTGGTGATGCGTAACGGCTACGTCTACACCGTCGATGGCCAGAACTCCGTGCAGCAGGCGATTGCGGTCGTCGGCGGCAAGATCGTGTATGTCGGCAACGACGAAGGCGCTACGGCCTACATCGGCCAGCAGACCCAATTGATCGACCTGGCCGGGCGCATGTTGATGCCTGGCTTTATCGACGCGCACATGCACCCCGCAGAGGGCGGGCGCGCCATGACCCTGTGCGACTTGAAGTACCAGGCGATGACCCGGGGCGATTTCCAGAAGGCCATCCAGGCGTGCCTGGATGCCGACCAGGACAAGGGCCCGGATGTCTGGCTCGAAGTGGGGAGCTGGGACCGCATGGGCATGGGCGGGCTGGACGCCGACCCGGACAAGACGACCCTGGATGCGCTCAAGACCCAGCGCCCGATTCAAGTACGCTCCACCGACTTCCACACCGTACTGACCAACTCTCGCGGGTTGGCGATGGCCGGCATCGACAAGCACACCGCCAACCCGCAGGGCGGCAAGTTCATGCGTGATCGCGCCGGCAACCCGACCGGGATCTGCGAGGACAATGCCGCTTTTGCCATTGCCGCGGCCGTGCCACCGGTCACCGAGGCGCAGAAGCTGGTGCAGACCCGCGCTGCACTCGATGCCATGCGCCAGCAGGGCGTCACCAGTTTCTTCGACGCGTTCTCGGGGCCTGAGAACGCCAAGGCGTTCACCACGCTTCAGCAGTCCGGCGACCTGACCGCCCGGGCGTTGCTGGCGATCAAGCTGGACGCCGGCACGGCAGCGGTGGACCCGGCCAAGACCATCGCGCAAGCCAAGGCGTTGGCCAGCACCTACGACCAGGGCGCCGAGCAACCGGCTCCGGGCGTGAGCATGCGTCACGTCAAGCTGTTCATGGACGGCATCATCAACGCCCCGGCCGATACCGGCGCCATGCTCACCCCCTACCTGCAGAACAGCGGCACCGCGTCCGCCCCCCAGTGGACGCCTGGGCACAACCTGGGCGAGTTGTACTTCTCGGCGCAGGTGCTCAATCCGCTGCTGCTGCAAGCGGTCCAGGCCGGATTCGATCCGCATTTGCACGCCACCGGCGAGCGCGCCGTGCGCGATGCGCTGGACGGTGTGCAGTACGTGCGCCAGCAACTGCCCGGTCAGGATTTCCGCCCGGCGATCGCCCACGCGGAAACGGTGGACCCGGCCGACTATGCGCGCTTCAAGGCGCTGGACGTCACCGCCACCATGTCATTCCAGTGGGGGCAGCAAGCACCGTACACGCTCGACGACACCCGTGATCACCTGGGCGCCGCACGTGCTTCGCGCATGGAGCCCTCGGGCGAGATCAGCCGTGCCGGTGGCCGCGTGGCCTATGGCAGCGACTGGCCAGTGGACCCGCTGGACGAGTTCCTCGCCCTCAAGGTTGGCGTCACGCGCTCCGGCGACCCGCAAAACCCCCACAGCTATGGTCCCAAGTACGCGGGCCGGCTGAACCAGGGGCCGGCACTGTCGCGCAGCGATGTGTTGCGCGCCATCACCTTGAACGCGGCTGAGCAGTTGCGCCTGGAGAAAGTCCTGGGCTCGGTGGAAGTGGGCAAATTTGCCGACGTGATCGTGCTGGACAAGAACTTCATGCAAGTGCCCGAGGATCAGCTGGCGCGCAACAACGTGTTGCTGACCGTGGTCGGCGGCAAGGTGGTATGGGCCAAGGCTCCGTTTGTCGGGGGGGACGCCAATGCGATGCCCCAGGCGTCCATTTCTAAGATTGCCCAGTAATAAGAAGAGAGAGAGCTGCAATGCAACGATTTATTCCCAACCTGTTGGCAGCCGCGCTGGCCCTGACCTCGGTCCACGCCATGGCCGCTGCCGACCTGGTGCTGGTCAACGGCAAGGTGTTCACCGCCGAGCCCGGCCAGGCATTGGTCCAGGCCGTCGCCGTACAAGATGGCAAGATTCTCAAGGTCGGCACCGACGCCGAGATCAACGCCCTGGCGGATGACAAGACCCAGCGTATCGACCTGGCGGGCAAGGTGTTGATGCCGGGCATGATCGATACCCACAGCCACCCGATCATGGGGGCGTTCGACAGCCTGCGTGCCAACTTGTTGGACGAAGTCAAACCGCTGCCGGAACTGGAACAGTGGATCATCGAGCAGGACAAGGCCGGGCGCGCCCGTGCCGGTGATGTGATCAACATTTCCGGGACCAGCTCGGCCTATTGGGAAAAGAGCCGAGAACTGGGCAAGGTGTTCAACCAGGGCCGCTGGGCCGATCAACCGCTGGTGTTTACCGGGATCGACGGCCATACCGGCTGGGCGAACAACGCCATGCTCAAGCGGGTGAAGATCGACGCCGAGACCGTCAAGAACCTGCCGGTCAATGAGCGCGGCTACATCGGCCACGAGGCGGACTTTACCCCGAACGGCTACTTTGCCGAGTCGCGCTGGGACCAGGTGCGCAACGGCCTGCCCGCGCCGAGTGAAGACGCCATGCTCAACGCTGCCCGTGAGGCGGTGAAGATCAACAACCAGTTGGGGATCACCGCCTGGATGGACGCGGCGGCGAACGCCAATGGCGGTGAGGACTCGCTGTTTGATTTCACGGCCACCGACAAGAGCGTCGGCTCGTTGCCGCTGTACCGCACACTGTCCGAAAAGGGTGAACTCAGCGCCCACGTCGCGGCGCTCATGCTGACCAACTCCAAAAGCCGTCCGGCGGACCTGGAAGTCGTGGCCAAGGTGATGAAAGAGTTCGACGGCGTGCCGAACCTGACCTTCCCGGGGATCAAGATCTTTGCCGATGGCATTCTCGAGTTCCCGGGGCAAACGGCGGCGGTCATCGTACCGTACAAGAACAGCCACAAGAACGGTCAGTTGCTGATCGATCCGGCGCACTTCGGTGAACTGGTGGTGGCGGCGGAAAAACGCGGCTGGATCGTTCACACCCACGCGGTCGGTGACCGTGCGGTGCGCGAGACCCTCAACGGCATCGCCTATGCGCGCAAGCTCAGCCCGACGCCTGTGCCCCACAGCATCGCCCACTTGCAACTGGTCAATCCCAAGGAGTTCCCGCGCTTCAAGGCGCTGGGCGTGATCGCGTCCATGCAACTGCTGTGGGCCACCGGCGAGAGCTACACCGTCGAACTGGTCAAGCCTTACATCAGCGCGTTTGCCTACGGTTATCAGTACCCGGCCAAGTCCCTGCATGACGCCGGTGCGACGATTTCCGGTGGCAGCGACTGGCCGGTGTCCAGCCCCAACCCCTTCAACGCCATCGCCCAGGCCAGCACCCGCAAAGGTCCGCTGGGGGTGTTGAACGCCAAGGAAAGCATCGACCGCCAGACTATGTTCTATGCCTACACCCTCAACGCGGCCAAGACCCTGCGCCTGGACAAGCAGATTGGTTCGCTGGCCCCCGGCAAGCAGGCTGACCTGATCATCCTTGACCGCGACGTGTTCAAGGTCAGCGACGATGAACTGTTCGAGACCCAGGTCCTGAACACCTTCTTCGCCGGCAAGCAGGTGTACGCACCCGAGTCCTGATCTGAGTCTTTTACGTTTCACGCTTCACGCTTCACCGCCGGCCCCTTCGCGCATCGAGGGGGGCGGCACCGCTGTGCCCGCCATTCCCCCATAAATTCATACAAGAACAAGGGTTTCGCATGAAAGCACTATCGATTCTGGCCTTCGCAGGCCTGGCATTGGCCCCCCTGACGTCCTACGCCGTGGCGCTCAATGACGACTTCAGCCTGGAAGCGACGCTGGGTGTCGTCAGCGATTACCGCAGCCGGGGCATTTCCCAGAGTCAGGGCGACCCGGCGATCCAGGGCGGCGCGATGTTGAGTCACATCAGCGGCCTGTACGTTGGCGCCTGGACATCGAGCGTGGACTTTGGCGCGGGTACCAAGACCCGCCAGGAGCAGGACTACTACGCGGGTTACTACTGGCAGGCAACAGAGGATATCGGCCTGGATGTTGGCTACATCAAGTACGTGTACCCGAAGAATGCCGACTTCAACCTCAGTGAGGTGTATGCCGTGCTTGACGTCTACGGCGTGAAGCTGGGGGCCAACTACTCAAACGATACGCCGAACTATTTTGGTAATGACCAGGACACGCTGTACACCTTCCTGAGCTACAAGGTGGCGTTGCCGGAGGAGTTCGGCCTTGATTTGCACGTGGGCCGTAACGACACCAAGGATGAGGCGTATTTGTCCAGTAATGGCGATACCCGCAATGCTTACTATGAGTGGGAAGCCAAGCTGAGCCGTGACTTTGTGGGTGTGACGTGGGGCCTGAGTTACATCGACACTGATTTGTCGAAGAGCGAATGCGCCAGTTGGAACGGCTACGACGATCTGTGCTCGGCAACGCTGGTGGCCAGCGCGACCAAGACGTTCTGAGTCTGACGACAACCGCTCTGCAGTGGTGAGCGAGCTTGTGGGAGCAACTGTCTTAGCCACGCCGCTCGTCACCGCCATCGCCGGCAAGCCGCTCTCGCGCCCACCGGAATCTGGGTGAGCCCGTAGGAGCGAGGCTCGCCCGCGAACCGGCCAATCCATCCAACATCAATGTCGCCAGGCTTACCGCCTTCGCGAGCAAGCCCGCTCCCACAGGTTTGTGGTGTGGCGAGGATCGCATTTACCCCCGGGATCCTTGTGTGGGCTTGCTCGCGAAGGCAACCTACCCGCCGACCTGATTCCCCAGGTGTACCCAGGCCCACTGTGGGGTGAGCCCGGCTTGCCAGCACAGGCATCGGATCACTCAGCAAACAGCGGACACCACCGCAAGGCGTAGCGCCATGTCTCAGGATGAGGCCTCGGCGTGGGCGATGCTTTCATCGATGGCATCGTCCAGGATGTCTTCCTGCCCGGGTGTCTGGGTGATTACGGTGAAGTCGCTGACTTCCACTGCGCCCAATCCATAACCCAGCAAGTGGAACGAGAACGCTTTGCGTGATTCTGGGTTGTCGAAGCTGAAGTCCAGGGTCAGCGGTTGGTCGGCGGTGACTTGCATCTCGGCCGGCAGGCCCAGTTGCACTTCTTGCTCAAACTCCTTGGCCTTGAGTTGGATGTAGGTGGTTTGCTGCGTATCGACGGCTTTGACGGTCAGGCGTACGCGGGTCTGGGTGCCCTTGGGCATTTCCAGGTACTGCGCGCCGATCAGGTTGTCGGCCCAGTCGTCCTTGATCTGCGCGTGCAGGGGGATGATGTTTGGGCTGCCGAACTGGTAGCGCAGGTTCAGCGCCGAACTCAAGAGCGTGCGGTCCAGCCCCTCGGCCCGGGCGCTGATCTGACGGGCGCGCTGGCCGCCATACTGGCCGGTCAGGGTCGCGCGGTCGGCGATGAAGCCGGGGCTTTGGTAGTAGCGGCAGCGCTGCTGGAAGTCGCACTCGGTGTAGGTGCCCTGGCCATCGTGATAGCGCAGCTTGCCGTTAGTGAAGGACATGATTTCGCGGCCGGTGGTGTAGTCGCGAAACAGCGAGCGACCGCTGAGGACCGACGGCACCGGGAAGTCGAAGTAATCGAGGATCGAGGCGCTCAAGTCAACGTGGCCGTAGACGCCGGCGTTGAGGTGGGGCAGCTGCGCCTGCTCGGGCGCCAGCACCAGGTTGAAGCCCCATGAGGAGGCCAGGCGCACGCCATCGATGCCGTGGGATTCGTCGGAGGTGATCACCACCAGGGTGTCCTTGAGCACACCTTGTTTCTCCAGTCCATCGAGGAACTGCCCCAGCGCGTCATCCAGGTAGCCGACGGCGGCCTGCTTGGGCGTGTCGTAGCGGTCCAGGTACGCTTGCGGCGCGGAGTAGGGCTGGTGGGTGCCGACGGTCAGCAGGGTGAGCATCCAGGGTTTTTTCTCGGCCTTGAGCTGGCCGACATAATCCAGGGCGCCTTCGAAGAAGGCCTTGTCGTCCTTGCCCCAGGGGAAGTCCAGGTAGTTGGCGTTGGTGAACCAGTCCAGGCCCAGGGTGGTGTCGAAGCCGATGTGCGGCATGATCTTGTCTTTGGCCATGAAGCGCAGGCCGGCACCCTGGAGGTAGTGGGTGGTGAAGCCATTCTTGTGCAACTGGGCCGGCAGGCACGCCTGGTTGCGCTCATGCTGGGTCAGCATCTCGACGCCCTTGGGGGTGCCGTTGTCCAGTTTGTCGTAGTCGCCGCAGAGCATCGCGTACAGGCCGCGAATTGTCTGGTGGCTGTGCAGCACGTAATCCGGGGTGTTCATGCCGCGCTCGGCCCAGCGGCTGAGGTTGGGCATGAGGTTTTCCTGGTAGGCGCTGTGCAATGCCTGGCGGTTGGCCTGGACGTAGGCCCCCGGAATACCTTCCAGCGCGACGATCAGCACGTTGCGCGCACGCCCCGGTGCCGCCAGCTGTTTTTGCCCGTCGAGGTCGAGTTGGGTCAGCCCGGCCATTTGCGGTGGGGTCTCGACCACATCGCCCTGGAGCCAGTCTTCGGCGCGGGTCTGCACATCGCCGACGGCCCCGGCCAGCAAGTGATGGGGCAGGTTGAACAGCCGCCATTCGTCGGCATCGCTGGGCATCAGGTGTTGGGCGCCCCAGTGCGCCACCAACAGCAGCAGCGGCGCGCTCCAGGCCAGTCGCGGCAGGCGCGGGGCAGGTGTCGCCCGTGCGGTCCACTGGGTGGTGAGCCAGGCCAGCAGGCCGAGCACCAGGATGACGGCCAACCAGGGCTGGGCGAAGCTGCCACTGGTGGATTTCTCCATGAACTGCGGGTCGACCAGGTAGTTCAGGTCGGCGGCGCTGGGCATCCGCCCGACGGCACTGACCAGTTCCGCGGTCGCCAGGGTGAAAATGCCCCACACCAGCAGCACGGGCAATGCCAGCCACAGCGGCCGCCGATGCAAGAGGACGATCAGCAGGCTGCCAATGGCCAGGTCTGACAGGTAGCCAAGGGGAGTGGTCCAACCCAGCGCGGTCCGCAGGCCCAGGGGGATGACCAGCACCAGTAGGGTGAGGGCGATCAGGCGGGCATGGCGGTGGTGGAACCAGCGGCTAAGGATGTTCACAAAAAAGGCTTCCAGACATGAAATCGTCACATAAATGTGCGCGATGGTATCAGTGCTGTAGGACGTCGGCGGAAAAAATGACGGGGCAGGGGGTTGCGCGGTGCTGGCCTTGTCGCCTGGGCGGGGATGGCATCTAGACGATAAGGCCTGTGCTAGAGCGCGTCACGGACGATCAGAACGCTCGTGCTGAAGAGTGTTTCAGGCTGTTTAGTCAGGTGGCGAATGTATGGCTCGCCTTCAAATATCGCGTTGCATCTTCACGATCCCGATCGACACTGGGCTGTTGCCGCGACTGAAGGCGCCTTCGCCGATCTTCTGGAACCCATGGCGCGCGTAGAACGCTTCGGCGGTCAGGGTGGCTTCCAGGTACACCGTGGCGGCCCCCGATGCGCGGATGTGCTCGATGGCCACGTCGAGCAATTGGCTGCCGATCCCACGTCCGGCGCCATCGCCACGGATGAACAGCTTGCTGACCTCATTGCCCTCGATCTCGACGAAACCGAGGATTTCATCGCTGTGCACCAACCACACCCAACCCTGCTCGACGGCGTCGCGGTAGGTGGCAGGCGAGCGCCCGTCCAGCCACATGTTGATTTGCTCGGCGCTGTACTCCCGGGTGCACAGATGCTCCACGGAATGGCGGTGGGTTTGAAAGATGCCGTCCAGGTCATCCAGGGTGGCAAGGCGTACGGGCAGGGTGCGCATGGGGACTCCTTTTCCTTCAGGCAAGGGCCAGGGTGATGGTGCTGGACGCATGATGGCACTGTGCTGGACGCGCTTCAAATACGCAGATGGCGGGGGCTTCTGATCGGTATTTTTCTTCGCGATCTGCCCCTGTCCCGGAGCAGATCGGCGTCTCACAATAGGTTCATGTATCTAAATGTGTATCGCGGGAGGCCCGATGTTGAAGATGGCGATTTTTCTCGGTGGGTGCCTCGCCTTGACACTGTTCATTGGGGCTCTGGCAACCATTTCTCCGCTGTAGGCACCGGCGCCAGCGGCGCATTGTTGATCGCCAGCCGTTGCATGCGCGCGATGCCTTCGGGCGGATAGGTAATGGCCATCAACCTGGCGACGGCACACGGTCTTGCCGTGGCGTTTGGCTGGCGCCCACAAACGAGCGAATGATCTGGCTGGCGCTGCGTTCGGCCAGGTAATACAGATAGGTTTGCGTGCACACCGGCTCGCCCTGGATGCTGATCGCCTTGATGCGCGGGTCGGCAATGAACTCGGCCTCGGACACCGCGCCGATGCCGATGCCGCGGATCACCGCCTCGCGCAGGGCTTCGCGGCTGCCGATTTCCATGACGATGCGCGGGGCCACCTCGTGTGCGGCCAGGACTTTCTCCAGGGCCAGGCGGGTGGTCGAGCCGCGTTCGCGCCGCAGGAACGCTTGCCCCTGCAACGCGTGCAGCGGGATGTCGGCGTGGCGCGCCAGCGGGTGATCGACATGGGCGAACAGGATCACCGGGTGCTCGGCGTACAGCTGCGCGCAGAACGCCGGGTCTTCATGCAGGCCGGCCAGCACGCCGACATCGGCGCTGTAGTTCTCAAGGGCGGTGAGGATCGAGGCCGAGTTGCCGATGCTGATGGCGATGTCGATCTGCGGGTACGCGGCCCGGTAGGCGTCGACCATCTCGATCACGTGGAAGGGCCCGACGGCGCCGATCTTCAATTGGCCGCGGTTGAGCTTGCCGGAGTCGCGCAGCAGATTGAACGCTTCCAATTCCAGCACCCCCAATTGCTGGGCAATCGGCAGCAGCAGGCGACCGGCTTCGGACAGTTCCAGGCGTCGCCCGCGACGGTGGAACAGCTCGACGTTGTGCTCGCGTTCCAGCCCCTGAATCTGCGTGGTCGCCGTCGGTTGGCTGATCCCAATGGCGCGGGCCCCGGCACTGAAGCTGCCGTGGCGCGCAACGGCGAGGAACGTGCGCAGTTTGGTGGTGGACATCTATAGCTTCCATCAATGGTTGGCTGGGCAAAGCCATATTGAATCGATGCTGTGACTGTCACATGACAGCCATAGGGTAGTGGCATTCCAACCACAACCGCCGGGAACGCCATGAAACCGCTCACTCAGCTACTGCGTTTGTTCAGCCTCAGCCTGTTGCCGCTTCTGGTGACTCAACCCGCACTGGCCCAGGACACCCTGCGCATCGGCCTGATCCCCTCTGAAGATTCACAGTCGATGATCACCAGCAGCCAGCAGGTGATTGCGGACCTTGAGCGCAAGCTCGGCATGCCGGTCAAACCCTTCGTGGCCACCGACTACAACGGCGTGATCGAAGCCCTACGCGCCGGCAAGCTGGACGTGGCGTACCTCGGCCCGTTCTCCTACGTGCTGGCGCATGAAGTGGCCGGGGTCGACGCCTTTGCCGTGGCGGTCACCAAAAAGGCCGGCAAGAGCGCCTACCACAGCCAGATCGTGGCGCGCCGCGACAGCGGCATCAACACCCTGGCCGACCTCAAGGGCCGCACGTTCGCCTTTGTCGACCCTACGTCGGCTTCCGGCCACCTGTTCCCCAAGGCCGGTATCGAGCGTGCGGGCTACGTACCCGACGCTCTGTTTTCGCGGGTGATCTTCTCCGGCTCCCACGACGCCAGCCTCCTGGCGGTGGTCAACCACAAGGTCGATGCCGCCGCCGTGGCCGACCGGATCTTCGCCTCGGCAGTCGCGAGCGGGCAGGTCAAGCCGGACGAACTGCAGGTGGTCTGGTCCTCGCCCGATATCCCGGAGTCACCGATGGTCTGGCGCAGCAACCTGGACCCGGTCCTCAAGCAAAAGATCGCCGAGTCGCTGGCCTCGATCAAGGACGTGCCATGGGGCGACCAGGGCATGCTCAATGGTTTCCAACCCACCACCGACGCGGCCTATGACGTGGTGCGCGAGACGGCCAAGGTGCTTAAGCTCGACTTGCGGAGCCTGAAATGATCCGCGTCCAGCAACTGACCAAGCGCTACGGCGACAACGCGGTGCTGCAGGGCATTGACCTGCAGATCGCGGCTGGGGAGTTCGTGGTGATCCTGGGGCAGTCCGGCGCGGGTAAGTCCACCTTGCTGCGCTGCATGAACCGCCTGGCCCGGGCCGACAGTGGGGTGCTGGACATCGCCGGGATCGATGCGATGCAGGCCGGTGACCAGCGCAACCTGCGGCGCCAGGTGGCGATGATCTTCCAGCATCACAACGTGGTGCCGCGCCTGTCGGTGCTCAAGAACGTGTTGACCGGGCGCCTGGGCTCGGTGTCCAGCCTGGGCTCGTTGCTGCAACTGTTCAGCCGGGCCGACGTGGCCCTGGCCATGGATTGCCTGCGCCGCGTGGAGTTGGAACACAAGGCCCCCGCGCGCACCGACTCGTTGTCCGGTGGGCAGAAGCAGCGGGTGGGCATCGCCCGGGCCTTGGCCCAGCGGCCCAAGGTGATCCTGGCCGATGAACCGGTGGCCAGCCTCGATCCCAAGACCGCGCGACTGGTCATGCAGTACCTGCGCGATGCCACCCGGCAACTGGGCATCACCGTGGTGTGCAACCTGCATCAGGTCGACCTGGCCTGTGAGTTTGGCGACCGCATCGTCGGCCTGGCCCACGGCCGCCTGGTGTTCGACGGCAACCGGGACACCCTCGATGCCGCCGCCCAGCAGCGCATTTACGCGGGCGCCGAGTCGGTTCACGGCGACCCGCTCGATGCGCTGCCAATTGCCTTGCGCTACGCCAACGGGAGCCCCGCTTGATGAATACGCCACGCGGTTATCAATGGATGGTCGACACCCCCGACACGGCCCGGGGCTGGTGGCGCACCGGTGTCCTGGTGCTGGTGGTCCTGGGCGTGCTGCACTGGAGTGCCGAAGGCGCGCAATTGAGTTGGGGCGAGTTGAGCCAGGGCTTGCCGCAAATCGGCGACTTCATCCAGCGCTCGCTGCCGCCGGACCTGAGCATCTTGCCCAAACTGTGGCAGCCCGCGGTCGAGACCTTGCAGATCGCCCTGTGGGGCACGTTGCTCGGGGTGGTGCTGGCGGTGCCGCTGGCGTTCCTCGCGGCGCGCAACCTGCACGGCAATCGCTGGCTGTATGCCGGGACGCGGCAACTGCTGAACGTGATCCGCAGCATCAACGAGCTGATCCTGGCCCTGGTGTTCGTCTCGGCCGTTGGCCTGGGACCGTTCCCCGGTGTACTGGCCTTGGCCCTGCATGGCGTGGGGATGCTCGGCAAGTTCTTCGCCGACAGCATCGAGGAGATCGACCAGGGCCCCATCGAAGCCTTGCAGGCCACCGGCGCACGGCCGCTGCAGGTGATTGTGTTTGGCGTATTGCCCCAAGTGATCACGGCCTGGATCGCGGTGCTGCTGTACCGCTTTGAAGTCAACCTGCGCTCGGCCACGGTGCTGGGCATGGTCGGCGCCGGGGGCCTGGGCTTTGAACTGGTCGGCAGCCTGAAGCTGTTCCGCTATCAGGAAACGGCCACCTGCATCCTGGTGATTACCGTGATGGTGGTCCTCGCGGACCTGGTGTCCAGCCACTTGCGCCGGCGCATTCAAGGCGACCACCGACCATGACCATTGCGCAACACACCAAGGAGACCTGCATGCCTGGCCACTTCCATAACCCGGTTGCGACCTGCTTCGGCAGCGGCAGCCTGCAGCACCTGCGCACCTTGACCGAGGCCCGGACGGTGGCCTTGGTGACCTTCGCCGAGGCCCGGAGCCTGGGGCTGGTGGATCGGGTCAAACACCTGCTGGGCGAGCGCCTGGTCTACATCATCGAAGACGTGCAACCCAACCCCGATGTCGCTCAACTGCGCGGCACCTACGAGCGGTTCTGGGCCGAGGCGGGGGACTGCGACATGGTCATCGCCCTGGGCGGCGGCAGTGCCATCGACACGGCCAAGGCGTTGATCGTCGGCACCGCGTCCGGCCAGTTCGATGAGTTGCTGGGGCTGCTGGCCCTCGGGGAGTCTTTTGTCCCGGTGCGCAGCAAAGCGCTGATCGCCGTGCCCACCACCGCCGGCACCGGCAGCGAAGTGACGCCCTGGGCGACCCTTTGGGATACCGGGCAGCAGAAGAAGTACTCACTGCACCTGCCTTGTACGTGGCCGGTGGCGGCGATTGTCGACCCGGACCTGATGCTCACCGTGCCGGCGGGCGTTACCGTGTCGACCGGGCTGGATGCGTTGTCCCATGCGTTGGAGGCGATCTGGAATGTGAATGCCAATCCGTTGTCGGACACCTTCGCGGTGTCGGCCATCGAAGACATCCTCGATTGTTTGCCGTCATTGCGCGCCGATTTGGGTTGCAAGGTGTTGCGTGGGCGCATGGCGTTGGCGGCGCTCAAGGCGGGGATGGCCTTTTCCAATACCAAGACGGCCTTGGCGCATTCGATTTCCTATGAGATGACGTTGCGCCACGGTGTGCCCCATGGGATTGCCTGTTCGTTCAGTTTGCCGCTGGTGTTGGGGTTGGCGTGGGGACGCGACCGGGGCCGCGATCAGGTGTTGCAGCGGGTGTTTGGCGACGATCTGGGGCAGGCTCAGGCGCGGTTGCGTGGTTTTTTGCATGGCTTGGGGGTGAAGACGGAGTTTGCTGATTACGGTGTGCCTGAGGCCGAGGCGCGGGCGATGATTGCTAGCGCGTTGCAGGGCGCGCGGGGGAAGAATTTCATTGGTGCGCAGGCGGCCTGATAGGCGGCTTGGTTCTGGCGGGTGGTGTACATATCCGTTGCTGCAGGTGTGGCTACTGTTGGTTTCGCCCTGACGGTCGAGTTCCTTTTGTCAAACGCCACAAAAGGAACCAAAAAGTCTCGCCCCGAGCGTTCGGCCCCTCGCTAAGGCTCGGGGTTCCTTCGCTACGGTATCCCTCTGGGGTATTGCCCTCCGGTTTGCTTCGCTGCACCTCCATGCAATGTGTTCGACTGCGTCGAACGGCGCTTCGCGCCAGTCCCCAGAGGCATACCTCCGCTCAGCCTGCCGATGGGGCGGGTGGATCAAGAGCCAGATCAAGATCAAGAGCTGCAGGCGAGCTAACGCTCGGCCTGTTGAGTGGTGAAGGGCGGAGTGGGGTGGTTGGGTGTACCCAGATCCCTTGTGGGAGCGGGCTTGCTCGCGAAGACGGTGTGTCAGCCGGCCTGTCTCTGACGGACGTACATCAATCCCTTGTGGGAGCGAGCCCGCTCGCGAAGACGGCCTACCCGTTTTCACCCCTTCGGCACCCGCCACAGGTACCACGCGGCGACGGTGCGGTGGGGGCTCCAGGTGTGGCCCAGGTCGATCATGTGTTGGCGGCTGAGGGGTTGCGCCAGGCCCTTGAGGCGGCGGTAGCCGTCGCGTACGCCGAAGTCGTCGGCGGGCAGGATGTCCGGGCGTTCCAGGGTGTAGATCAGCAGCATTTCCACGGTCCAGCGGCCGACGCCACGCAGTTGCGTCAGGCGGGTGATCAGTGAGTGGTCGTCCATGGCCTGGGCGGTGGGGTGGTCGGGTACGGTGCCGTCGAGTGTGGCTTGGGCGATGCCATGCAAGGTGTTGATCTTGCGCGCCGAGAAGCCACAGGTACGCAGCCGCTCGGTGTCGCTGTCGAGCAGTTGTGCGGGTGTGGGGAAGGTCTGTCCGGGGAAGAGTGCGAGCAAGCGCCCGACGATCGCATCACCGGCGCGGGCATGCAGTTGTTGGTAGGCGATGGCGCGGACCAAGGCCTGGTAAGGGTCGCGGGTTGGCTTGGGTTCGTGCCGGCAAGGACCGATGGCCGCGACATGCCGTGCCCAGTCATCGTCAATGGAGGCCAGGAAGTGGCTGGCGAGTTCGTAGGGCATGGGCAGTCCGAATGAGCCGTTTGGGGCGCGGTGAGTAGATTAGTCGTCTATCGACGGCGTCGCACCCGGTGGCTTGCGGTTGAACAGGCGGCAGCCGGGCTTCAATGTCGGTGCCGGTGATGGATGTCCGGGAAGTGCGGGTGGCTGTGGCGGATCGGCAAATGCTGATGCTCATGGCTATGGGGCTCGGTCCCGTCCCACTCGAATGCATGCTCGTGTTGGTGGTGTTCATCGTGCACGTGCCGATGGCTATGGATCAGGGGCGCGTGCTGGTGTTCGTGGGTATGGTTCTCCAGCAGGTGAATTGACACCCCAACGGCCATCAGCAGTGCCGCGATGCCGAAGGTCAGCGACACCGGTTCGCCCAGGATCAGGATGGCCATGGCTGCGCCTAGAAAGGGCGCGGTGGAGAAATAGGCCCCGGTGCGGGCCGTGCCCAGGCCACGCAAGGCCAGGACAAACAACACCAGGCTGATCCCATAGCCCAGGAAGCCAACGGTGAAGGTCGGCAGTAACGTGGCGATCCCCGGCAGTTTGGCACCGAGTACGCCGGCAATGATGCAGTTGACCGACCCCGCCGCCAGCCCCTTGGTGGCGGCGATGAACAGCGCATCGGAGGCCGAGACGTTGCGGGTCAGGTTGTTGTCGATGGCCCAGCAGGCGCACGCCAGGGCGATGGCCAGCGGTCCGATCCAGCTGTGCGCCTGCGCAGGGCCCTGGGGCCAGGCCAGGATCACGCCGCCGGCAACGATCGCCAGCATGCCGAGTACGATGCGTCGGTCAGCATTTTCCTTGAACACCAGCCAGGCCAGCACGGCCGTCAGCACCGACTCCAGGTTGAGCATCAGCGAGGCACTCGCCGCCGACGTGCGCGTCAGGCCGTACATCAGGGCCACCGGCCCCAACACGCCGCCAAACACGATGGCGCCGATCAGCCACGGCCATTCGCGGGGTTGCAAGCCGCTGGCCTGCCAGCCGCGGTCGCGGATCAGGCGCACCACGATCAAGCCCAGGCCACTGCCCAGATAGAGCAGGCCAGCCAACAACACAGGCGAAACGCCCACGCCCAGCGCCTTCGCCAGTGGCGTGCTGGCGCCAAACAGTGCCGCGGCGCCCAGGGCGTAGAACACGCTGGTATTCATAGCGCTCGATTACCGTTGAGGTGTGCTGGACGCCAGGTACGCGCCCAGACGACGGCCCATCTCTTCACCCAGCGCCTGCAAGCCGCTCATGGGGCGGACCATCACTTCAAACTCGACAATCTTGCCCTGTTCATTGAAGCGGATCATGTCGATGCCCTTGAGTTGCTTGCCGCCGACCGTGGCGCTGAACTCCAGCACCACGTCCAGCCCGTCGGCGCTCGCCAGTTCACGGTGGTAGGCGAAGTCCTGGAACACCTGGCTCACGGTGTTGAGGATCATCGACACCACCGGCGCGCCCGGGTACGGCGTGTGGGCCATGGGCGAGCGGAACACGGCGTTCGGGTCCAGCAACGAGGGCAGGGCGCCGAGGTCGCCGGTGGCGATCATCGTGTGCCATTGCTGCAAGGCCGCGGCGGCCTTGGGGTGCAGTTTCAGTTCGGACATGGTCGAACCTCGGGTTTTTGTTGTGGAGGACCTGGCCGGCATCGTAGCGCGATCCTTGACCAAATGATCGACAGCCATTGCGTTGCGGGAAGTATTTTGCGAGCATCTTGTAAACCAATAGTTTCTGTTAGCTATGGGTTTACAAAAACAACAAAGAGGATGCCATCGTGAGTACCATCGCCAAGCTGCCTGCCGGTTTTTGTGACAACCACGACGAGGCCTTCACCCTGCCCGCGGCGTACTACACGCAGCCAGAAGTGTTCGAGCGCGAAAGGGCAGCGATCTTCGCCAAAAGCTGGATCTGCATCGGCCACGGCAGCGAAGTCGCTGAGAACAACGCCTACATCACCCGCGAAGTGGCGGGCGAAAGCCTCATCGTCGTGCGCGGTCGCGATGGGCAGTTGCGCGCGTTCTACAACGTGTGCCCGCACCGTGGCCATCAACTGCTGACGGGGAGTGGCAAGGCCAGGAACGTCATCACCTGCCCTTATCACGCCTGGGCGTTCAAGCTCGATGGCGAACTGGCCCACGCGCGCAACTGCGAGAACGTGGTCAATTTCGACAAGGACAACGCCAGCCTGGTGCAACTGCGGGTCGAGGCGTACGCCGGTTTTATCTTCATCAACATGGACAACGACGCCGGCTCGGTGGAAGCGCAACTGCCCGGTCTTGAGGCCAGCATGCGCGCCGCCTGCCCGGTGATCGACGACCTGCACCTGGCGGCGCGGTTTGTCAGTGATACGGCGGCCAACTGGAAGTCCATCGTCGACAACTACCAGGAGTGCTACCACTGCGCGCCGGCCCATCCGGGGTTCTCCGATTCGGTGGATGTCAGCCAGTACACCCACACGCTGCACCCCAACTGGTCGGTGCAGCGTGGGGTGGCCAAGTCTTCCGAGCGCTCGTTCACCTTCGATGAGTCGGGCACGGGCGGCCAGTACGCCGGCTACTGGATCTGGCCGTGCAGCATGTTCAACATGCCACCGGGCGGCAACTTCATGACGGTGATCTACGAGTTTCCGGTGGACGCCAACACCACGCTGCAGCACTACGACATCTACTTCCTGAACAAGGACATCACCGCCGAGCAGCAGACGTTGATCGAGTGGTACCGGGACGTGTTCCGCCCCGAAGACCTGCGCCTGGTGGAGAGTGTGCAAAAGGGCCTCAAGTCCCGTGGTTATCGCGGCCAAGGGCGGATCATGACGGACCGCCAGCGCAGTGGCCTGAGCGAGCACGGTATCGCCCACTTCCACAACCTCATCGCCCGCACCCAGCACACTGGCTGAGCCGGGTGGATGTCCCTCGAGCGCCGGTCGGTGGCGCTCATTGCTGTGAGTGAGGTGAGTGATGGTCAATCCCTATGCGTTGTTCGCCGTGAAGGTGATCGCGGTCGAACAGGCCGCCCCGCGGATCAAGCGGTTTACCCTGGCGCGTGAAGACGGCCAGGCACTGCCGGCCTTTACCGGCGGTAGTCACATCATCGTGCAGATGCAGGGCGCGGACGGGCGCCAGCACAGCAACGCTTACTCGTTGATGAGCGACCCCTTCGACACCCGCCATTACCAGATCGGCGTGCGGCTTGAGGAACAGTCCAAAGGCGGCTCGGCCTTCATGCACCAACAGGTGGCGGTGGGCAGTACGCTGATGATTTCCGCGCCCAACAACCTGTTCGCCCTCGACCCGGGCGCCCAGCGCCACGTGTTGATTGCCGGCGGGATCGGGATCACGCCGTTCCTGGCGCAGTTGTACGAGTTGCAGGCCAGCGGCGCCGACTATGAGCTGCATTACGCGTTTCGCAGTCCGGAACACGGGGCGTTCCACCCTGAATTGGGCAACGGGCCGCATGCCGCGTGCACGCGGTTCTACATCGACAGCCTGGCCAGCCGACTGGATATCAAGGCCTTGATCGGCAGCCTGCCAGCGCACGCCCATGTCTACGTCTGCGGCCCACGGCCGTTGATCGAGGCGGTGATCGAGACGGCGCGCGACCTCGGGGTGGCGGATCAACGCGTGCACTGGGAACAGTTCGCCGCCGCCCCGATCACCGGCGGTGCGTTCACCGTGACCCTGGCGCGCTCCGGTGTCGAGTTGCGGGTCGAGGAGGGCATGAGCATTCTCCAGGCCATCGAGCAGGCCAAGGCGGCGACGGTCGAATGCCTGTGCCGCGAAGGTGTGTGCGGGACCTGCGAAACCCAGATCCTGCACGGTGAAGCCGAGCACCTGGACCAGTACTTCAGTGACGAGGAGAAGGCTGCGCAGAAAAGCCTGTTGATTTGCGTGTCACGGGCCAAGGGCGCGTCGCTGGTATTGGACCTGTAGCCACAACAAAACATCTGCGCGCTACTCCCTCAATCGGTACGCCGGGGGATTTCCTGCGCCTGGCGCCGCGAAAAGTTGCTAAATTGGCGCCTCGCTGCGCATCGCCCGCCGTTTTGGCCCGGCACCGCACAAGGATTTGAGTTAGGGCCGTTCAATGAGTGAAGACAGTTTCGCGTTCCGCCTCAAGGAGCTTCTGGAGTACAAGAAGCTGACCCTGCAAGCCGTCGGCGACGGGTTGGGCGTATCGCGCACCGCGGTGCACAAATGGACCCGCGGTGGCGAGATCGACTACGACAACCTGCGCAAGCTGTCCGCCTTGCTGGAGGTCAACTGGATCTGGTTGCGCTACGGCGAGCAGGCCCAGCACGACGCACAGACCGCGACGCCGCAAGCCTTGCCGATGACCGATGTACGCCGCCGGCATACGGCACAGATCATGGAAAGCGAAGCCCGGATGAAGCTGGCCCAGGAGAACGCGCGCATCGTCACCTGGGAATGGAACCTGCTGACCGACGAGGTCACGTACTCCAGCAACGTCGAGCAAGTCTACGGCTGGCCAGTCAAACGCAACGAAGATTTCTGGAGCCATATTCCCCCTGACGAAGTGGCGGCGTTGCAGGCGGTGTTCAATCGCTCGATTGACAGCGGCCAACCCTGCGACACCGACTTTCGCCTGCTGACCCCGACCGGCGAAGCGCGCTGGATCTCGTCCCGCGCCACGCCCTTGCTCGACGACGCCGGGCGGGCCTTGAAGATGATTGGCATCAGCATGGACACCACCGCCCGCAAGGTGGCCGAAGAGGCGGTGCGCCAAAGCGAAGATCGACTGCGGGCGATCTTTGAGCTGGCCAACGATGCCATGGCGTTTGTCGACCTGCAGGGCAACTGGCAGATGGTCAACCAGGCCTTCATTCGGCTCAGCGGCTATGACGGCGACGAACTGGCGAGCGTGGGCCTGCACCGGTTGCTGGAAGTCGAGGGCCGCGGCGTGCTGGACGCGATCCTCGCAGCCCCCCACGACGTCTATCAGCACACCGTTGTCTTGCGTCACAAAGATGCAACAGCCCGCCCCGTGCTGCTCAAAGCCAGGCTGCATCGTGACCTGGAAACGGGGCTGCCTGAGCAGATTGTCCTGGTCATGGTGTCCACTTGAACACGGTCAACCAGTTAAGCGCCAACCCCCTGTAGGCGCGAGGTCAGCCACTACGTGCCGGAACTGGCGAGCGGCGGTTACGGCGATGCGCGGGTCCAGGACTTGCTGGACATGCGCACCGGGGTGCGGTTTCGCGAGGACTACACCGACCCGGATGCCGAGTTCCTCCAGCTCGACATCGCCTCGGGCTGGCGCGAGCGCGGCGCGCAGCAGTCGCCGGACAGCATCTGTGGCCTGCTCAAGTCTCTGGCCAAGGAGCGTGAACACGGTGAGTTCTTCGAGTACCGCTCGGTGGACACCGACATGCTCGCCTGGGTCTGCGAGCGTGCCTGCGGCGAGCGGTTGCCGGTGTTGCTGAGCCGGGAAATCTGGTCCCGCCTGGGCGCGGAACAGGACGCCAGCGTGACCCTGGATGGGGTCGGCACGGCCTTGGTCGACGGCGGCATGAGCGCGACGTTGCGGGACATGGGGCGCTTTGCCCAGATGTACCTGCAGGGCGGCTATTTCAATGGCCAGCAGATCGTGCCCAAGGCATTTGTCGAGGCATGCGGTCGTGGTTCCACACCGGCGTTCGAGGTGCTTTACGGTCACTACGTGGCCCATTACCCCGAGGCGGCCTATAGCAACCAGTGCTGGGTGCTGGACAGCGGGCGCGGTATCTACTCGGCGCGCGGTGTCTTCGGGCAGAGCATTTACTGGGATCCGGCGGCCGAGGTGGCCATCGTCAAGTTCTCCAGCTGGCCTGACTTCATCAACCCTGAGTGGACGGTCAATACCTTCCGCGCCTGCGCCGCCGTGGTCGAGGAACTGCAGCGCGGATAACGCTTCGTGCACCTGTTGCAGGCGTGAGCGACGGGGCGCTAGGATCGCGTTCGATCCGGTGGTCTGCCGCCATCCGGGTATTTGCGGAACCCCAGCGCATGAAGACTCAGAGCCACTTCGAAACCGCCGATGACGCCTCGGTGCAGACGTCGCCAAAACCCGATCTGCGCGTCGCCTTCGTGCTCATGGATCAATTCACCCTGACCCCGGTGGCAGGCTTCGTCGACTCGCTGCGCTTTGCCGCCGACCGGTCCTTCGACAGTCGGCAGATCTTCTGCCAGTGGGACTGGTTGAGCGTCAGCGGCGAACCGGTGAACGCCAGTTGTGGACTGCCCATCGCGCCGAGCCGCAGCCTGGATCCGGAAGCCGACTACGACTATGTGGTGCTGGCGGGCGGCCTGTTGTCGGGGGTGCTCAACCCGGCACCGCCGCTGTTGGCCTACATTCACCACATGCACGCGCGCAAGATCCCGATCGTCGCGCTCTGTGCGTCCTATTTCACCCTTGGCCTTGCCGGGCTGCTCAAGGGGCGGCGCTGCGCCGTGCACTTCACCGTGCGCGAGGCGTTCGCGGCGATGTTTCCCGAGACCCAGATCATCGTCGACAAGAGCTATGTCGAGGACGATGGGGTGTTCACCTGCCCCGGGGGAGCGGCGTTCGAGTTGGCGGCGGAGATCATCAGTCGCCATTGCGGCAAGCGCCGGGCGCAGAAGGGCCTGGAGTACCTGCTGGTGGCCGACGAGGAAATCCAGCGCAGCGACGAGATGGGCATGCCCCATGTCTATCGCGATCCGCTGGTGCAACGGGCCATCGATTACATGAGGGTCCATCTGGACAGCCACTGCACCCTCAAGCAACTCGCTGCCAGCCTGGGTTGCAACGAGCGCCAGTTGCACCGGGCATTCATGCTCAATACCAACCACCCCCCGGCACAGTATTGGCGCACCTTGCGCCTGCAACAGGCACGCAGGCTACTCAGCGATACCAGCCTGCACGTGACCCAGATCGCCTACGCGACCGGCTTCTCCGATGCCTCGCACTTCATCCAGCAGTTCCGCAAGGCCTACGGCGAAACGCCCCACCTGTTCCGCAAGCTACGGCACCAGGCGGAGCGGTTGGTCTGAGCCTTGCGCAGTCAATGTGGGAGCAACTGTCTTAGCCATGCCGCTCGTCACCGCCATCGCGAGCAGGGATCTGGGTTGAGCCCGTAGGTTCAGGCTTGCCCGTGAACCGGCCAACCCATTCAACATCGATGTCGTCAGGCTTACCGCCTTCGCGGGCAAGCCTCGCTCCTACAAGGAATTGAGCTGCTCCCACAAGTGATCTGGGTTGGGCACAGGATCTGTGTTCGCTGCAGATCAATCTGTGGGAGCGGGCTTGCTCGCGAAGGGGCCACGTCAGCCACATCTTCATCGACTGACCAACTGCCTTCGCGGGCAGGCCCACTCCCACCAGGGTTTTACGGGGGTTATTGAACGTAGCGTGGGTTGGTCTCCGGGGCCCAGCGCAGGCACACCAGTGCACCGATCACCAGTGCCGCGACGCACGCGCCGATGGCGCTGGCGGTGCCGAAGCGTTCCATCATCACCGGCAGCAGGAAGGTCCCGGCCGCCGCGCCGATGCGGCTGGCCGCCACCGACAAGCCCACCCCGGAGGCGCGCAACTCGGTGGGGAACAACTCCGAGGTGTAGGCAAACTCCAGGACCCCGGACGCGGCCATGACAAAGGCAAACACCGCAAACACCCCGACCACGTACACCGCCGGCATGCCGCTCCACGTGGCCAGGACGAACAACGCAATCGCATTGATGGTGAACGTGCCGATCAGGAACGAGCGACGCGTGAGGCGGTTGATCACCATCAGCCCGGCCACGGCGCCGGCCAGCAGGAAGACGTTGTAGATCAGGCCGCCGGTGTAGCTGTCCTCGACCTTCAACGCAGTGAAGATGCGGGGGATGAAGGTGCTCATGGCGAAGTACGGGATCACCTGGCAGGTGTAGAACACCGCGCCGACCAAGGTGTTGCGCCGCCATTTGCGACTGAACAGCTGGCTCCACGAAACCTTGACCGCATTGGCCTCGGCCGTGGGCAAGTCACCGCCACCCAGGCGTTCCATCACGTCGCGGGCTTCGCGCAGGCGACCCTTTTTCATCAGCCACAACGGTGACTCGGGGGTGCCCTGGCGGGCGATGAACACCAACAGCGCCGGCACCGCGCTGCTGAACAGGATCCAGCGCCAGGCGTCATCGCCCAACGACTGCAGCAGGTAGCCAATCACATACGAGACGGTGAAGCCGAGGGTCCAGGCCACCGCCATCAGCGCCAGCAACGGTCCACGAAAACGCTTGGGCACCAACTCGGCCACCAGCGACACCCCGACCACAAAATCAGAGCCCAGGGCCAAGCCCAGCAGCAGGCGCAGCACCAGCAATTGCTCGGCGTTCTGGGCGAAGAACTGGGCCACCGAGACCACGCAGAACAACGCCATGTTCCAGCGATAGATGTGCTTGCGGCCAAAACGGTCGGCCAACGGGCCGGTCAGCAAACTGCCCAGGAACAGGCCGATCAATGCAGCGCCACCGAGCAGGCCCAGCCATAGGGCATCCAGGCCCAACGGGGTGGTCGCCAGGGCGATGGCAATGCCGATGATGCCCAGCACGTAGCCGTCGCAGAACTGCCCACCGACACCGCCCACCGCGGCCTTGATGTGCAGGGGACGAATGGATGACCTATCGAACGAGCGAGTGCTCGTGACGCCAACGTTTTGCATGACGTAAACCACCTATTGTTGTTGTATTTATTGGGTTATGGACAACACAGTGCATTCAATCCGTGGGAGCGAGGCCGGCTTGCCGGCGATGACGGCCGCGCATTCACGATTAACGTTGGCTGACCCAGCGCTATCGCGAGCAAGCTCGCTCCCACAGGTTCGGTGCATGAGTTGGCTAGGGCTCAACGCCCGGTGACGAATCGCGTGACGTTTTCCAGCGCTGCGTCCATCAGCCCTTGCATGGCTTCGGCACTGCTCCAGGCGATGTGCGGGTTGAGGATCAGGTTGTGGGTGGCGGCCAGGTGCAGCAGGGGCTCGTCGAGGGTGATCGGTTCGTGGGTCACCACATCGAGCGCGGCCCCGGCGATCTCACCGTGCTGCAACGCCCAGATCAGGTCGGGCTCGTTGATCACTGCGCCACGGGCGGTGTTGATCAGCACGGCGTCGCGCTTCATCCATTGCAACTGTTGGCGGCCGATCAAGTGCCGGGTCTGCGGGGTCAGCGGGCAGTTGATCGAGACCACGTCGCTGCACTTGAGCAACGCCTCAAGTGGCAGGTAGCGCTCGCCCTGGTAGTGACCGTCGCGGTCATGGAACAGCACCTGCATCTCCAGGCGCGTGGCCAGTTCGGCCAGGCGCAGGGCGATGGGGCCATGGCCGATGATGCCCAGCACCTTGCCCCGCAGGTCGCGGATTGGGTGGTCGAAATAGGTGCTCTGCAGCGCTTTGCCTTGCTCGCGCACGCGCATCAACAACTGGTGATAGCGACCGACGTTGCGCATCAGCTCGAAGATCATGCCCAGGGCGTGTTCCGCCACGGCGTGGGTGCCGTAGCCCGGCACGTTGCTGACCTCAATCCCACGCTCGCGGCAGTAGTCGAGGTCCACCACGTCGGTGCCGGTCATGGCCAGCGAGATCATTTGCAAGGCGGGCAGTTGTTCAAGCTGTTGCACCGACAGCGGCACGCCGGCGGTCACGGCAATCGTCGCATGGGCCAGCCGCGCGACCAGGGTCTCGGGCGCCGTATAGCCGTAGCTGGTCCAGCGATGGGCGAACGGCAGCTCCTTGATCAGCACGCTCTGGGCAAAACCATCACGGTCGAGGAAGACAACATCGTGGATCATCGACAGCTCCTGTAGGCATCAATTGTTGTGAATGGGGGACGACTCAGAGAACGGCGTTGGCCTGGATTTCCAGCCGGTAGCGGCTGTCCGCCAGCGCCGCGCCGACACAGGCCCGCGCCGGTGGGTGGGCGGTGTCGACCCAGGCGTCGTAGACCTCGTTCATCGCGGCAAAGTCGCTCATGTCGGCGAGCCAGACCTGCACGCGGGTCAGGCGGGTTTTGTCGACGTTGGCCAGGGCCAGGAGGGCGTCGAGTTGCTGTAACACATCGCGGGTTTGTGCGCCGATGCCCTGGCTCAGGTCATGGGCGACGATGCCGGATGTCTCGATCTGTTCGCCGCTGACAACGCACTGGCTATAGCGTGGATGCACGCTCAATCGCTGGATGTTCATGCTGACCTCCTTTTTATTGGTTTCAGGGTGGTGGGGGCCACTGGGGCGGGGTTCCGGGCAAAGTGTGTGGCTGCTCGGGCTTCGTCAGCTAGGAAGAAAATGACGATAAACAGGAGAAATCGGCAGAACTCACAAAATAACGATTAAATTTACTTTCAGTAAATAAATCGTTGTTTTATTAGATTTGCCGAGATAGCTTCTTAGGCCATTCGTTGCCCAGGCGGCGAAGCTCACAACAACAAAAAATGAGTCCGCTGCGCAACGTCAGGCAAACGCAATCCGCTGTGGGAGCGGGCTTGCTCGCGAAAGCGGCGGGTCAGTCAACATTGATATCGACTGACACACCCTCTTCGCGAGCAAGCCCGCTCCCACAGATGCCGTGTCTTCCCTTGCTGCGAGCGATCTCACCCACACGTGCCGGGAGCTTTTTCATGACCGCGACAGACCCCAAGCGCCACTGCGGCGCCGAAGAATGGCAACTGCGTGAGGAGCTGGCGGCCTGCTACCGGCTGATCGCGCATTTTCGGATGAGCGACCTGATCTTCACCCACATTTCGTTGCGCCTGCCGGGGCCGGATCATCACTTTCTGATCAATCCCTACGGCTTGATGTTCGATGAAATCACCGCCTCCAGCCTGGTGAAGATCGACTTGTCGGGGCGGCCCGTGGAGCCTACGTCCTATGCGGTCAACCCGGCCGGCTTTGTGATCCACAGCGCCATTCATGCCGCCCGCGCAGACGCCCAGTGCGTACTGCACACCCACACGCGCGCCGGTTGCGCCGTCGCTGCCCAAGCCTGTGGCCTGTTGCCGTTGAACCAGATGTCGATGGAGTTCTACCAACGCATCGGCTACCACGATTACGAAGGCATCGCCTTGTCATTGGATGAGCAGCAGCGCCTGGTGGCCGACCTGGGTGGGCACTTGGCGTTGATGCTGCGCAACCACGGATTGCTGACGGTGGGACAGAACGTACAGCAGGCGTTCCTGCGCATGTTCTACCTGGAGAAGGCCTGCGACATCCAACTCGCCGCCCAGGCGGGGGGCGAGCTGGTGATTCCGCCGCATGAGGTGTGCCGCCACACCGAGCGCCAGTTCAACGAACCACAGCGGCCATTGGCGCAGGGCGAGCTGAGCGACCCGGATGGCATGGACCTGGCCTGGAAAGCCTTGCTGCGCCTCCTTGAACGCGTCGCCCCGGACTATCGCCAGTGAACACTAGAGAACGAGGCACGAGCATGAAATTTCCGGTCACCCCAGCGCTCAAACGCAGCTTCTGGTTGCAGTCCGCCGAGCCATCGTTGCAGGCGTCACCGGCCTTGGCCGGCAGCCATGCGGCGGACGTGGTAATTGTCGGCGGTGGGTTTGTCGGGCTGTGGACGGCGTTGACCCTCAAGGAACATGAGCCGGATTGTCGCGTGATGATCCTGGAACAGGACGTGTGCGGCGGGGGCGCCTCGGGCCGCAATGGCGGCTTTGTGATGTCCTGGTGGCCGAAGATCCAGTCGCTCACTTCATTCTGCAGCGTGGAGCAAGCGAGCTTCCTGGCCCACAGCGCCGAGCGGGCGATCAGCGAGCTGGGAGAGTTCTGCCAGCGGCATCAGGTGGAGGCGGCGTTCAGGCAAAAGGGCTGGTTGTGGACCGCCACCTGCGCGGCGCACGTCGATGCCTGGAATGGCACGCTTGAGGCCTGCGCCCGACTCGGCGCCGAGCCATTCGCGCGCGTCTCGGCGCGTGAAGTCGCCCGCCGTACCGGCTCACCGGTGCACCTGGCCGGCGTGCTGGAGCGCAGCAACGCCACGGTGCAGCCGGCGGCGCTGGTGCACGGGATGCGCAAGGTGGCGCTGGAGGCGGGCGTGGAAATCTACGAGAACACCGCGGTCAGCGAGATTCAACCTGGGCAGCCGGTGCGGCTGCTCACCGCCCATGGGCAGGTGGATGCGCGCAATGTGGTGCTGGCCACCAATGCCTGGTCCTCGGCCATCCCGGAGTTGGCCAAGCTGTTCGTCCCGGTGGGCAGTTCCATCGTGGTCACCGAGCCGATTGCCGAGCGCCTGGCCAGCCTGGGTTGGAGCGGGGGAGAGGCAATCACCGATTCACAACTGATGGTCGACTACTACCGCACCACCCCGGATGGGCGGATTGCCTTCGGCAAGGGCACCGGCTCGCTGTCCTATGGCTCGAAAATGGGCCCGGTGTTCAGCGAAGACCCGGAGGGCATCGATCTCACCGAAGCCGACCTGCGCCGCACCTACCCGATGCTCAAGGACGTCGCGGTGACCCATCGCTGGTCCGGGCCGATTGACCGCACCTACGACAGCCTGCCGGTGTTCAACCACCTGGAAGGCTGCCCCAACATTCACTACGGCATTGGCTGGAGCGGCAACGGCGTGGGCCCCAGTCGTATTGGCGGACGCATCCTGGCGAGCCTGGCCCTGGGGCGCCAGGATCAATGGAGCCAATGCGCGCTGGTCGGCCGTACCTGCAAGGCATTCCCGCCGGAGCCGGTGCGGTTCATCGGCGGCTCGCTGGTACGCCGCTCGGTGATCCGCAAGGAACGGGCCGAGCTTGGTGGCCACCGCGCCAAACGCCTGGATGTAGTGATGGCCGGGTTTGCCCCGGCTGGACTTGAAGACAAATCCTGAGGACTTTTAGATGACGCCCGTCTTGACCCACCTGCACAGCGACACCCAGTTCAGCGCCCCGATCCCGGCCGGCCACCCGCTCGGCGAACCGATCCCCATGACCCGCACCGCACAGGCGGTGGACGTTGCGGGGGAGAGCGTTTCCACCGGCGTCTGGGAGTGCACCCCCGGTCGCCTGCGCCGGCAGATCATGCAGGCCGAGTACAGCCACTTCACCCAGGGCAAGGGCGTGTTCGTTCCCGACGACGGTGCGCCCATCCCGTTCCAGGCCGGGGATGCGATCTACTTTGCGGCCAACACCCACGGCGTCTGGGAAATCCTTGAAACGGTGCGCAAGACGTACTTGATTCTGGGGGATTGATTGCACTGAGTGACCGCAGCAGAACGCCCGGTTCGCTGCGGCTGATACCCCCCCCACGACTAGTCAGCCCTGGTGTGATGCGCTAACGCTCCCCGCCAGGGCGCTTGTCGCTTTTGCAACGCCCCGCCTTTGCTCGCGTTCCGCAACTGAGCCCGCCATTGGGCGGTGTCGGCGAACGAGGGCCCCTCGCTTCACGCATTGCGCCCAGCAACAGCTTTTTCCTTACTAGCGACCACATAAAACATCATTTCGCCAATCCCCGGCTGCACACAGAATGCGGGCAACAGCCTTGCGTTGATCGCCACAGCACCGACGGTGCTGAGTCCATCCACCTTTCAGAAGTGCACAGCCATGACCCTTGAGAACACCCAGATAGATACGCTTGTGATTGGCGCCGGCCAGGCCGGTGTGGCGATGAGTGAGCACTTGAGCCGGCAGGGCGTGCCCCACCTGGTGCTGGAGCGTGATCGGATTGCGCAAGCTTGGCGCACCGGGCGTTGGGATTCGTTGGTGGCCAATGGTCCGGCCTGGCACGACCGTTTTCCGGGGCTCGAATTCGATGGCGTCGACCCTGACGGCTTCGCCTCCAAGGATCAGGTGGCCGAGTACTTCGAGGCCTACGCCAAGCAGATCGACGCGCCGATTCGCACCGGGGTGGAGGTGCAGAAGGTCGAGCGCAATGTCGGGCGCCCAGGCTTCACCGTTGAAACGTCCCAAGGTGTGATCGAGGCCCGCAACGTGGTGGTCGCCACCGGTCCGTTCCAGCGTCCCGCGATCCCGCCGATTGCCCCGCAGATTCCCGGCATCAACCAGATTCACTCGGCCGACTACCGCAACCCGCAGCAGCTGCCAGACGGCGCCGTGCTGGTGGTCGGCGCGGGTTCGTCCGGGGTGCAGATTGCCGATGAGTTGCAGCGTGCCGGCAAGCAGGTCTACCTCTCGGTGGGCGCCCATGATCGTCCGCCGCGTGCCTACCGCAACCGTGATTTCTGCTGGTGGCTGGGGGTGCTGGGCGACTGGGATGCCGAGGCCGTGCAGCCGGGCAAAGAGCACGTGACCATCGCCGTGAGCGGTGCGCGTGGCGGTGAAACCATTGACTTCCGGCGACTCGCCCACCAGGGCATGACCCTGGTGGGCCTGACGAAAGCCTTCGACGGTGCGCAGGTGAGCTTCGAAGCCAACCTGGCGGACAACATCGCCCGTGGCGATGAGAACTACCTGGCGCTGCTGGATGCCGCCGATGCCTACATCGAGCGCAATGGCCTCGACCTGCCGCTGGAACCGCAGGCCCGGGTGGTGCTGGCCGACCCGCCATGCCTGAGCCAGCCGATCCTTGAACTGGACCTGCGCGCAGCGGGCGTCACCACGATTATCTGGGCCACCGGCTACACCACCGACTACAGCTGGCTGAAGGTCAATGCCTTCAAGGACAACGGCAAGCCCAAGCACCAGCGCGGCGTATCGAGCGAGCCGGGCGTGTACTTCGTCGGCCTGCCGTGGTTGTCCCGCAGGGGCTCGGCGTTCATCTGGGGCGTGTGGCACGACGCCAAGCACATCAGCGACCACATCGTGAAACAACGCACCTACTTCACCTACCAGGATGCCGCGCAACGCCAGGCCCAGGCCGCAAAGCCCATCCACAAAGCCAGCCTCATGGGAGTCCGTTGATGCCTACTCATACCCGCATCCGCATGTTCAACACCAAAGACACCTACCCCAACCAGACGCTGGACAACGATCTGTGCCAGGCCGTGCGTGCCGGCAACACCGTGTATGTGCGCGGCCAGGTTGGCACCGACTTCGATGGTCAATTGGTGGGCCTGGGTGACCCGCGCGCCCAGGCCGAGCAAGCGATGCGTAACGTCAAGCAGTTGCTCGAAGAAGCCGGCAGCGACATGAGCCACATCGTCAA
Source organism: Pseudomonas sp. ok272 (assembly GCF_900109995.1). Taxonomy (GTDB): domain Bacteria; phylum Pseudomonadota; class Gammaproteobacteria; order Pseudomonadales; family Pseudomonadaceae; genus Aquipseudomonas. The sequence continues at coordinate 45,413 of NZ_FOCB01000020.1, forward strand.
GACCACCACCTACCTGACGGACCCGCGCTACCGCGAGCCGGTGTACCAGGAGGTCGGCAAGTGGCTCAAGGGCGTGTTCCCGATCTCCACCGGCCTGGTGGTCAGCGCCCTCGGCCAGCCGCAGTGGCTGATGGAAATCGACGTGATTGCGGTGATCCCGGAATAAGGAACGACCATGACTTTTTCTATCGTTGGACGCTGCGCCGAGACCGGCCAGTTGGGCATCGCCATCAGCTCCTCCAGCATCGCCGTTGGCGCCCGTTGCCCATGGTTGCGCGCCGGTGTCGGTGCGGTGGCGAGCCAGAACATCACCTTGCCGGCCTTGGGCCCGCAGATCCTCGATGAGCTGGCCGCAGGTTCGACGCCGGGCCAGGCCCTGGATCACGCGCTGACCCGCAATGGCTACAGCCAATACCGCCAGGTGGCGGTGGTCGACGCCCAGGGTCGTACCGGCGTGTTCAGCGGCAATCACGCCCTGGGCACCCACAACGCACTGGCCGGCGAGCAGTGCGTGGCAGCGGGCAATTTGTTGGCCAGTGCCGAGGTGATCGCGGCCATGGTCGCGGCGTTCGAGGGTGCCGAAGGGTGCCTGGCGGCGCGCCTGATGAGCGCGTTGCAGGCTGGCCAGGACGCCGGCGGCGAGGCGGGCGTGGTGCATTCGGCGGCGCTGTCGGTGGTCGGTGAGCTGACCTGGCCCATCGTCGACCTGCGGGTGGACTGGGCCGACGAGAACCCCATCGGCGAGTTGGGCAAACTGTGGCTCGCCTACGAGCCGCAACTGCAGGACTACCTGACCCGCGCCCTCGATCCCACCCAGGCACCGAGTTATGGAGTGCCCGGCGATGAGTGAACTGCGTAGCCGCGCCCTGCTCGAACAGCTGGTGGGTTTTGCCACGGTCAGCCGTGATTCGAACCTGGCGCTGATCGAGTTCGTGCGCGATTACTTGCGTGACGTCGGCGTGGACTGCGAGTTGATCTACAACGCCGAGCGGACCAAGGCCAATCTGTTGGCCACCGTCGGCCCGCCGGTGGCCGGCGGCATTGTGTTGTCGGGGCACACCGATGTCGTCCCGGTGGACGGCCAGGCCTGGACCGTCGAGCCGTTTGCCTTGAGCGAGGCGCACGGCAAGCTGTTTGGGCGCGGCACGGCGGACATGAAAGGCTATCTGGCGTCGGTGCTGGCGGCGGTGCCGATGTTTCTCGCCAGCCCCCTGAACCGTCCGGTGCACCTGGCGTTTTCTTATGACGAAGAAGTCGGTTGCCTGGGGGTGCGCAGCCTGTTGGCGGTGTTGCCCCAGCGCATCCCGGCGCCTGCGCTGTGCCTGATTGGCGAGCCGACCGAGCTTAAACCGGTGCTCGGTCACAAGGGCAAGCTGGCGATGCGGTGCCACGTGCGCGGCGCCGCCTGCCATTCGGCCTACGCGCCGTACGGGGTGAATGCGATTGAACAGGCTGCCCGCCTGATTGGCCGGCTGGGGGAGATCGGCGCCACGCTGGCCGAGCCACAGTTGCATGACGAACGCTTTGATCCGGCCTACTCGACAGTGCAGGTCGGGGTGATCCAGGGCGGCACCGCGTTGAACATCGTGCCCGCTGATTGCCGCTTTGATTTTGAAGTGCGGGCCTTGCCCGACTTTGACCCCCAGGCGGTGGTGGATGAGCTACACCATTATGCGCAGCACCAGCTGTTGCCCGGCATGCAGGCGGTCAAGGCCGACACCGCGATTCGCTTTGAACCGCTGTCGGCCTATCCGGGCCTGGCGACACCGGCCGACAGCGCCGCCGCCCGCCTGATCGCCCGCCTGTGCGGCAGCGATGACTTCGGCACCGTGGCGTTCGGCACCGAAGGGGGGTTGTTCGATCAAGCGGGTATCCCGTCGGTGGTCTGCGGTCCCGGCAGCATGGACCAGGGCCACAAGCCCGACGAGTACGTGAGCATCGAACAGATGGCGGCGTGTGATCGCTTGATGGACCGCATCGCCGCGTACCTGAGTCAACCCGACGAGCACTAAACGGTATGTTCTTCCCACAACAATAACGGGGTAATCCCGAGGAACCGAACCATGTCCAGATCCTTGCGTTGCAGTGTTTCATTGGCCCTGGCGCTGCTCAGTGGCAGTGCCCTGGCCGCGCCCGCGAGCCTTACCGTGATCTCCTTTGGCGGGGCGACCAAGCAGGCCCAGGAACAGGCCTACTTCCAGCCGTTCAATGCCAGTGGCGCGGGCAAGATCATTGCCGGCGAGTACAACGGCGAGTTGTCGAAAATCAAGGCCATGGTCTCGGCCGGCCACACCAGTTGGGACGTGGTCGAGGTGGAAAGCCCCGACCTGTTGCGCGGCTGCGAGGAAGGGCTGTTCGAGAAGCTCGAACCGGGCCGCTTCGGCAACTCGGCGGACTTCGTGCCGGGGGCGTTCACCGAGTGCGGCGTCGCCACGTATGTGTGGTCCATGGTCATGGCCTATGACCAGGGCAAGGTGGCCAAGGCGCCGCAGTCCTGGGCCGATTTCTGGAACGTCGCGGCGTACCCGGGCAAGCGTGGTTTGCGCAAGAGTGCCAAGTACACCCTGGAAATTGCCTTGCTGGCCGATGGGGTCAAGTTGGATGACCTGTACAAGGTGTTGAACACGCCTGAGGGTGTGACGCGGGCCTTTGCCAAGCTGGACCAGATCAAGCCGAACATTCAGTGGTGGGAGGCGGGTGCCCAGCCGGCGCAGTGGTTGATCGCCGGGGATGTGGTGATGAGTGCGGCCTACAACGGGCGCATCGCGGCGGCGCAGAAGGAAGGCATGAAGCTGAGTATTGTCTGGCCGCAGAGCCTCTACGATCCGGAGTATTGGGCGGTGGTCAAGGGCACGCCGAACAAGGCGCTGGCCGAGCAGTTCATTGCGTTTGCCAGCCAGCCTCAGGCACAGAAGGTGTTTTCGGAGAATATTCCTTACGGTCCGGTTCATCTCAAGACCCTGGGGTTGTTGCCTGAGGCGGTGCGTGAGCAGTTGCCGACGGCCGAGGCGAATCTGGCCGGGGCCCGGGCGGTGGATGCGGAGTTCTGGGTGGATCATGGCGAGGAGCTTGAGCAGCGGTTTAATGCTTGGGCGGCGCGCTAGTCGGGTTGTCATGGGTGGGGGGCTTGTTTTCGATGGCGGCCTCCCGGCCTATGTTTAGCGGGTGTCCTCGAACCCACTGTGGGAGCGGGCTTGCTCGCGAAGACGGCCTGCCAGTCGACTCATCTTTAGCGGGTGTTCTCGGACCCACTGTGGGAGCGGGCTTGCTCGCGAAGACGGCCCACCAGTCGACTCATCTTTAGCGGGTGTTCTCGAACCCACTGTGGGAGCGAAGGCGGCCTTCCGGCCGGCCTAGTTCTGGCGGTTGGTGTACATATCCATTGCTGCGGGTGCGGCGACTGTTGGTTTCGCCCTGACGGTCGAGTCCCTTTTGTCAAACGCCACAAAAGGAACCAAAAAGGCTCGCCCCGAGCGTTCGGCCCTTCGCTTAGGCTTAGGGTTCCTTCGCTACGCTATCCCTCTGGGGGCATTGCCCTCCGGTTTGCTTCGCTGCACCTCCATGCAATGTGTTCGACTGCGTCGAACGGCGCTGTGCGCCAGTCCCCAGCGGGACACCTGCGCTCAGCCTGCCGATGGGGCGGGTGGATCAACAGCCAGATCAAGATCAACAGCCAGATCAAGAGCGGCAGGCGAGCTACCGCTCGGCCTGTTGAGTGGAGGTGAGGCCTTATTGGTTCCAGGGGGGTGTGTGTGGTGGCTTGGGTTTGTAACGCTGTATCGCCTCGGCCAGCACCTTTGCATCCAATCCTTCGTGATCCACCAGGCTTTTCAAGCCGGCAATCACGATGCTGTGGCGGTCTACTTCAAAGAATTCCCTCAAGTTGTGGCGATTGTCACTACGTCCGAAGCCGTCGGTGCCTAGGGTGGTGTAGGGCGCGTTGAGGTATTCGGCGATCAGTTGTGGCCAGGCGCGGATGTAGTCGCTGGCGGCGATGATGGGGAGGTGGCCGCTCAGGTATTTGTCCAGTTGGGTGTGGCGTCGGGGGCCGGTGTGCAAGCGGTTGTCGCGCTGGGCCTCGCGGGCTTCGCGGGCCAGTTCGCTGAAACTGGTGGCGCTGAATACGTCGCTGTCGATACCCCAGTCCTGCGCGAGGAGGGCGCTGGCTTCGATGACTTCCCGCAGGATGGTCCCGGACCCGATCAGCCGCAGGCGGGTTCGCGTCGGTTCACTGTGGCTACTGGAGTAACGATAGAGGCCGCGCAGGAGGTCGGCGTGGTGCTCGTCCTCCAGTGACGGTTGCGGGTAGTTTTCATTCATCACGGCCACGTAGTGAAATTCGTCGCACTGCTGCTCCAGCAGGCGCCGTGCCGCGTGGTCGAGGATGACGGCCAGTTCTGCGGCGAAGCACGGGTCCCAGGCGCGGCAGTTGGGCACCATCGAGGCCATCACCAGGCTGGAGCCGTCCTGATGCTGCAGGCCTTCGCCGCCCAGGGTGGTGCGGCCGGCCGTGGCGCCGAGCAGGATGCCGCGCGAGCGCTGGTCGGCGGCGGCCCAGATCAGATCGCCAACCCGCTGGAAGCCGAACATCGAGTAATAGATGTAGACCGGCAGCATCGGCTCGCCGTGTACCGAATAGGAGGTGGCCGCCGCGACCCAGGACGACAGGGCGCCGGCTTCGGTGATGCCTTCTTCCAGCAACTGGCCGCTGCGCGACTCGCGATAGGACAGGATCGAGCCGCTGTCTTCGGGTTCGTACAACTGGCCGTGGGGGGAGTAGATGCCGATCTGCCGGAACAGGCTGGCCATGCCGAAGGTGCGCGCTTCGTCGGCGACAATCGGCACCACCCTGGGCCCCAGTTGTGGGGCCTTGAGCCAGGCGGTGAGGATGCGTACGGCGGCCATGGTGGTCGACATCTCCTTGCCGCCGGCCCGCAAGGCAAAGCCGCCGCTGAGCTCCAGCGCCGGCACCGGGATGGTCGGCGCTGCGCTCTGGCGTGCCGGCAATGGCCCGCCCAGGGCCTGACGGCGGGCACGTAGGTAGTGCATTTGCGGGCTGTCTTCGGGGGGACGGTAGAAGCGCAGTTGTTCGACGTCTTCATCGCTCAGGGGCAGGTGGAAGCGGTCGCGGAAGGTCAGCAGGGCGGCGACGTCGAGTTTTTTCGCCTGGTGTGCGGTCATCCGCGACTCACCGGCGGCACCGATGCCATAACCTTTCTTGGTCTTGGCCAGGATCACCGTCGGCCGGCCCTTGCACGCCTTGGCGGCGGCGAAGGCGGCGTAGAGTTTCCTGAAGTCATGGCCGCCGCGCTTGAGGTTGTTGATCTCCTCCACGCTCATGTGTTCCACCAGGCGCCGCACGTTGGGGTCTTTCTGGAAGAAGTGTTCCAGGTTGTAGGCGCCGTCGTGGGCGCCGAGGGTCTGGTATTCGCCATCGGGGGTGGCCGCCAGGCGCTTGAGCAGCACGTTGTCGGTGTCGCGGGCGAACAGCGCGTCCCACTCCGAGCCCCACAGCACCTTGATCACGTTCCAGCCGGCACCGGCGAACAGTGCTTCGAGTTCCTGGATGATCTGGCCGTTGCCCCGCACGGGGCCGTCGAGTCGCTGCAGGTTGCAGTTGACGATGAAGGTCAGGTTGTCCAACTGTTCGCGGGCGGCCAGGGACAGGCCGGCGATGGATTCGGGCTCGTCCATCTCGCCATCGCCGAACACGCCCCAGACGTGCCGGCCTTCGGTCTGCGTGATGCCGCGGTGTTGCAGGTAGCGCATGAACCGCGCCTGGTACACCGCACTGATCGGACCGATGCCCATGGAGCCGGTGGGGAACTGCCAGAAGTCCGGCATCAGCCACGGGTGAGGGTAGGAACACAGGCCGGGGCCGTTGATTTCCTGGCGGTAGTTGGCCAGTTGCTCCTCGCTCAGGCGACCTTCAAGGAAGGCCCGGGCATACACGCCCGGCGCCGAGTGGGGCTGGAAGAACACCAGGTCGGCGTTGCGCTGGCCGCTGTCGCCATCGCCACGGAAAAAATGCTGGAAGCCCACTTCGAAGATTTCCGCCGCCGAGGCGTAACTGGCGATGTGGCCGCCCAGTTCACCATAGGCGTGGTTGGCGCGCACCACCATGGCCAGGGCGTTCCAGCGCAGCAGGCCGGTGATGTGCTCTTCCAGCGCCAGGTCGCCGGGGTAGGGGCCTTGTTGCTCCACGGACAGGGTGTTGCGGTAGGCGGAAAACGCCTGGCTATCGCGGTTGATGCCGTGTTCGCCGGCGTATTGCTCCAGGCGCTTGAGCAGGTAGCGGGCGCGCTCCGGGCCGCAGGTGTCGAGGGTCGAGGCCAGGGCGTCGAGCCATTCGCCGGTTTCCTGCGGGTCCGGGTCGCTGCGCTCGTTCTCGTGGGCGGGGTCTGTGGGCGTGGCCATGATCAACCTCCCTTAAGCGCACGCATCCAGGGCGCGGGTGACGTCGGCCAGCAGGTCGGCGATGTCTTCCAGGCCGACCGACAAGCGCACCAGGCCTTCGGAGATGCCGTGATGGGCACGCTCCTGGGGGGTATAGCAGGAATGGGTCATGCTCGCCGGGTGCTGGGCCAGGGATTCGGCATCCCCCAGGCTGACCGCGCGGCTGAACAGTTCCAGGGCGTTCATGAACTGACGGCCGGTGGCCAGGCCACCCTTGAGTTCGAAGGCGATCATGCCGCCCGGCAGCTTCATCTGTCGCGTGGCCAATGCGTACTGGGCAAAGGACGGCAGGCCAGGGTAGGCCACCCAGTCCACGGCCGGGTGCGCCTGCAGGTACTCGGCGATCACCTGGGCATTGCTGCAATGGCGATCCATGCGCAGGGCCAGGGTCTTGAGCCCGCGCATCAGCAAGAAGGCGTCCTGGGGCGACATCACCGCGCCCGTCAGGTCCTTGAGCCCTTGCAGGCGGATGCGCTGGGCCAGGTCCTGGCGGGTGACGACGATGCCGGCGGTGATGTCGCCATGGCCGCTGAGGTACTTGGTGGCCGAATGCACCACCACGTCGGCGCCCAGGTCCAGCGGTCGCTGCAGGTACGGGGTGCAATAGGTGTTGTCCACCACCACCTTCACGTCCGGGTGATGGCTGGCGATTTCGGCCACGGCGGCGATGTCCACCAACTGCATGGTGGGGTTGGCCGGGGTTTCGAAGTAGAGCATGCGGGTCGCCGGGGTGATGGCCTCACGCAGGGCCGAGAGGTCGGCCATGTCGACATGCTTGACCTTGACCCCGAATTCGCCGATGCCGTGGTGCAGCAGGGCGAAGGTGCAGCCGTACAGGGTGCGGTTGACGATGATCTCGTCGCCTGGGCGCAGCAGGGTCCAGAAGGTCGCGGCAATCGCGCCCATGCCGGAGCTGAAAGCCACCCCGGCCTCGCCATTCTCCAGGGTCGCCATGCGCGACTCCAGCAGCGCCAGCGTCGGGTTGGAGATGCGCGTATAAAAATGCCCGGCTTCTTCGCCGGCAAAGCAACCGGCGCCGTATTCGGCCGTAGGGAAGGTGAAGGTCGAGGTCAGGTAGATCGGCGGGATCAGTGCGCCGTTATTGTCCTGCGGGTTGTAGCCGTGGTGGATGGCACGGGTAGAAAAGCCTAGGTCGCTGTTTTTATTGTTCATGGCAAGCACTCCAGATTTCCTACAATGCTATGCTCAAATTCAACACAATAAATTCCAAAATGACCCGTGAATCACCGGTCAATTGGCATAAATACGCATCTCAACAAGATAAAGAGGCAAGACATGCCCACTGGCCTGGATCGGACTGACAAAGCACTACTCAGTGCCCTGCAAGGCAATGCCCGACTGACCGTCGCCGAGCTGGCGGAGCAGGTGTCGCTGACCACCTCGCCCTGCTGGCGGCGGGTGAAAATCCTTGAAGAAAGCGGGGTGATCACCGGCTATCAGGCGGTGCTGTCGCCCAAGGCCCTGGGCTACGGGGTCACGGCGTTTGTCAGCATCATGATGGAGTCCCACAACCAGGAAATGGCCAGGACCTTCGAGAAGCGCTTGCTGCAGATTCCGGAGATTGTCGCCTGTCACAACGTGTCCGGTCGCTATGACTTTCTATTGGAAGTGGTGGCCAAGGACCTGGAGTCCTTCGGCGAGTTTACCCGCGAGGTGCTGCAGACCTTGCCGGCGGTGAAGGAGATCTATTCGAGCTTCTCGTTCAAGTCGGTCAAGCCGTCGCGGGTGGTGCCGGTGTTGGATTGAACACGGTGCGTCCTTGGCGAGGGGGCTCCCACAGGGGATCTGGGTCGATTACAAAACCCGGTATCGACGCTAATACCGGTGGGAGCGAGCAAGCGCGCTCGCCACGGACTGTTTGAATGGCGAGATGACCGGTATTGCGCTGTAGGAGCGAGGCTTGCCCGCGAAGAGCCCCGGCACACCCAACATCCCTGTTGCCTGACCCGCCGCCATCGCCGGCAAGCCGGTCTCGCTGCCACCGGTTTTGCATGAGGGCTTACTTCAGGTACCAACCCCACGGCTGATCACTGAGGTACTCGGTCACCTGTTTGACCTCCAGGTAGTTGTCCAACCCCCACTGGCCGAGTTCGCGGCCGATGCCGCTGTGTTTCATGCCGCCCCAGGGGGCTTCGACGAAGGTCGGTTGCGAGCAGTTGACCCAGACGATCCCGGCGCGCAGTTGATTGGCGATGCGTGCGGTGCGTTGCGGGTCGCTGCTCATCACCGCCGCCGCCAGGCCGAAGCGACTGGCGTTGGCCATCTGCACCGCCTGGTCCTCGGTCTTGAAGCGCTTGATGCACAGCAGCGGGCCGAACACTTCTTCGCGCCATAGGATGCTACTGGAACCCGGCTCATCGAAAATCGCCGGCTCGATGAAGTAGCCTTGGTCCAAGTGCGCCGGACGCCGTCCACCGGTCAACAGGCGGGCGCCGCAGGCCAGGCCCTGGTCGATGAACCCGAGGACCTTCTCATGTTGACCCTGGCTCACCAGCGGCCCCAACAGCACGCCGGGCTGCATGCCCGGGCCGATGCTGATCTTGCGGGTTTCGTCCACCAGCCGTTCGATCAGGCGCGGGGCGATGCTCTCTTGCACCAACAGGCGCGAGGTGGCGCTGCACACCTGGCCCTGGTTCCAGAAGATGCCAAACAGAATCCATTCCACCGCGGCCTCGACGTCGGCGTCGTCGAACACGATGAACGCCGATTTACCGCCCAGCTCCAGGCTGATGTTCTTGATGTCGCGGGCGGCGGCCGACATGATCTTCGCCCCGGTGGGCACGCTGCCGGTGAAGGCCAGCTTGTCGACGCCGGGGTGATCGGTGAGGGGGCTGCCTGCATCGGCGCCGAGGCCGGTGACCACGTTGAGCACGCCGGCCGGCAGGCCGATGCGGTCGGCGGCGGCGGCCAGTTCCAGGGCGGTCAGGGGGGTCAGTTCCGACGGCTTGAGCACCACGGTGGCGCCAGCGGCCAGGGCCGGGGCGACTTTCCACGCGGCCATCAGCAGCGGGTAGTTCCAGGGAATGATCTGCCCGGCCACGCCAATGGGCTCGTGGCGGATGCGGCAGGAAAACCGTGGGTCGGGCAGGGCCAGCGGCTGGTCCTGGCGCCCGTCCAGTTCGCGGGCCAGGCCGGCGTAAAAGCGGAAGCAGGCAATCGCATCGCCGATGTCCCATTGCGCTTCGGGCAACGGCTTGCCGTTGTCGCGCACTTCCAGTTCGGCCAGCGCCTGCTGGCCGCTTTCCAGCTCACCGGCCAGCGCTTCCAGCCACTGCGCGCGCTCGGCGCCAGTGCTTTGCCCCCAACCGTTGTCGAAGCCACGACGGGCCGCGCGCACGGCATGGTCGATGTCTTCTTCGGTGCCGGCGGCTACTTGATGGAAGACCTGCTCGGTGGCTGGGTCGATGACGTCCAGGTAGCCGCCCAGGTCCGGGCCGACCCATTCGCCATTGATGTAGTGCTGATCATGCATGGTGAGACTCCTGGGCGCCGGCGCGGCGGTTTTGCAGATGACGGGAAGTGAACAGCAAGGCCAGTGACACGCAGATGATCACGGTGGAAATCGCGTTGATCTCGGGTGTCACGCCACGGCGGATCGAAGAAAAAATATAGATCGGCAAGGTGGTCTCCGAGCCGGCCACAAAGAAGGCAATGATGAAGTCATCGAAGCTGAAGGTGAAGGCCAGCAGGAAGCCAGCCATGATCGCCGGGGCAATCTGCGGCAGCGTCACCCGCCAGAACGTCTCCAGGGGCGGCGCGTACAGGTCGGCCGAGGCTTCCTGCAAGGCTTTGTCCAGGGAGTCGACGCGGCTGCGGACGATGACCATCACCAGCGCCATGGTGAACAGCGAGTGGGCGGCGACCACCGAGAAGAAGCCCATGTTCAGCCGTGGCACCTGGGGCAGCCAGGCGGCCAGCAGCGGGTTGATCAGGTCGAACAGGCTGATGAAGGCGATCAAGGTGGAGATGCCGATGACGATCCCGGGAATGATGATCGCGCAGTAGGTCAGGGCATCGAACAACAGGCGCACACGGCGCCCGGCCCGTTGCAGGCCGAACACCGCCAGGGTGCCGAACAACGTGGCGAGGATCGCCGAACTGAAGGCAATCATCGCGCTGTTGCCCAGGGCCTCCATGATGAACGGGTTGCCGAAGGCGCGGCCGAACCACTGTACCGAGCAGCATTCGAACGCCAGGCCACTGCGCCCGGCGTTGAAGCTGAACAGCACGATCAGCGCGATCGGCGCATAGAGAAACAGGTACAGCGAGGTGGAATAGCTGCGTAGCCACATGTCACAGGCCTCCGTCGGCGGGGCGGCCGCCGTAGCGCGCCACCAGCTTCAAATACAGGCCGATGATCAGCATCATCATCACCACCAGGGTCATGGCCAGCGCACTGCCGAATGGCCAGTTGCGCGATTGCAGGAACAGGTCGACCAGCGCGTTGCCGACAAAGAACACCTTGCCGCCACCGAGGATCGCCGGGATCAGGAACTCACCCATCAGCAGGATGAACACCAGCATCACCCCGGTGATGATCCCCGGTGCCGACAGCGGCAGGGTGATCCGTCGAAAGCTCTCGAAGGCACTGGCGCCCAGGTCGGACGAGGCTTCCAGCAGGCGCTTGTCGAGTTTCTCCAGGCTGACATAGATCGGGAACACCATCAGCGGCAGGTAGCCGTAGACGATCCCGATCAGCACCGCCCAGGGCGTGTTGATCAGCCGCACGTCTTCCAGGCCCAGGCTGGCCAGCAGCGCCGGAATCCCCTTGCCGCTAAGGATGAAGATCCAGGCGTAGGTGCGGATCAGGAAGCTGGTCCAGAACGGCACGATCACCAGGGTCAAGAGCAGCGAACGGTTCTTGGTCACCTTGACGGCCAGGAAGTACGCCAGCGGATAGGCCGCTACCAGGCACACCAGGGTGCCCAGGGGCGCCAGCATCAGCGTGTTGCCGAAGGCCGCCGCCCGCGAACCCAGGTTCAGGTAGTTGGCCAGGGTGAAACCGCCGGCATAGCCACCCACGGTACTGCGCTCGCCGAAGCTGAAGACCAGGATGATCACCAGCGGCATCAACAACAGCAGCAGGAACCACAAGGTCGAGGGCAACAGCATCAGCAGGGTGATCCGCCGGCCGAGGCTGCGCCGACGGCGCACCTCGGTGGACAGCGCAGTGCCAGGCAGCACCGTGTGCGGGTGGGTGGCGGCATTCATGGACGGCTCCTCATTGGCCATGGCAAGGCAGTCAGGCGGACTTGAAGCGCGCCATCAACTCGGCACGCGCGGGGCTGGTGAGCGTCGCGGCAGCGCCGAACTCCAGGGGGCTCAAGGCTTCAGCGGCCGGGTACATGATCGGATCGCTGAGCATGGCGGTGGGCAGCAGGGCATCGACGCGCTTGTCACCGCTGGGGTAGCCGTGGCTCAACACTTCCAGCTTGTTGTGCTGCGGGTCCAGCAGGTAGTTGATGAACGCGTAGGCCGCGTCCTTGTGCTCCGAACTTTTGGGGATGGCGAAGAAGTCGCTCCACAGCTCGCCACCTTCCTTGCCCAACTCGAACTGCATCTGGTCGTTGTCGCGGTGCAGTTGCGAGGCGTCGCCGGTCCAGGCCATGGCCATCCAGGCATCGCCGCTGCGCATCGACGGCTGGATGTCGGAGTTGATCGCAAACAGGTGCGGCTTGACCTCGATCAGCAATTTCTCGGCATCGGCCAGTTCCTTGGGATCCAGGGAATTGAAGCTGTAGCCGAAGCTCTTCAGGGCGTTACCGATGGCGGTCAACTGGTAGTCGTGGACGATCACCCGGCCACTGGCATGCCCACGGGCCGCTTCCCAGAATTGCTTCCAACTGGTGGGGCCATCCTTGAGCTTGCTTTTGTCGTAGATCAGGCCGGTGGTGCCCCAGTTCTTCGGCACCGCGTAGATCTTGCCGTCCACCGTGCCCTGGGCCATGAACCGTTGCTGGAAGGCCGAGGCGTCGAAGTTGGGGATGCGCGACAAGTCCAGCGGCTCGATCAGGCCCAGGCCCACGTAAGTGCTGATGGTGTAGTTGGTCGGCACCAGCACGTCCCAGCCGCTGCCACCGGCCTGCAACTTGGCGAGCATTTCTTCGTTGGAACCGAACACGCTCATCGACACGCGCGCACCGGTGGTCTTGGCGAAGTTGTCGAGGTTTTCCTGGCTGTGGTAGTTGGGCCAGGTCGCCAGGGCCAGGCGATCGCCCAGCTTGCCTTGCTCGGCGGCGTAGGCGGTGGAAGTCAGCAGGCCTGGCATGTTGGTGGCGACCACCGCGGCGGCGAGGCCCAGGCCGGTACGGCCAAGGAACTCGCGGCGACTGATCGAGCCATTCTGCCAGCTACGCAGGGTTTTTATAAACGTCTTCTGGTCCATAACACGCTCCACATCCGGTTGATGAAACGATGATTTACAACGCCATGGCCAGGCCGTTGGCGTGATCCCAGCCGACGCTGACCGCAGCGCCGTGTTCGAATGCATTGGCGCCGTGATCCTGCTGGCGCGGCACCCGCACGCAGACCACGCCAAAGGCCTGGGTGCGCACGCGGTATTCGGTGGAGTTACCCAGGTAGATGCGGTCCTCCACATTGCCGTCGAGGGTGACTTCACGGGCCAGGGGCTGGCTGGCGCCGCTGATGCTGATCAGTTCCGGGCGCACCGCGATGCAGCCATCGGCATCCGCGCTCAGGGCCCGGCCGGTGGGGGTCAGCGGGCTGCTCAGTTCCAGGCCCTGGGCCGTGCGCAACACCACCGAATTGCCGTGCAGGCGCTGCACCGTACCGTTGAACAGATTGGACTCGCCGATAAAGTCAGCCACGTAGCGGCTGGCCGGGGTTTCGTAGAGTTGCTCGGGGGTGGCGGTCTGGATGATCGAGCCGTTGCACATCACGCTGATGCTGTCGCTCATCGACAGGGCTTCTTCCTGGTCATGGGTCACCAGCACAAAGGTAATGCCGACCTCCCGCTGCAGGCGCAGCAATTCTGACTGCATCTCCTTGCGCAGCTTGCGGTCGAGGGCGGCCAAGGGTTCGTCGAGCAGCAACACCGTCGGCTTGTTGACCAGCGCCCGGGCCAGGGCCACGCGCTGTTGCTGGCCACCGGACAATTCGCTGGGCTTGCGCTGGCCGAAGCCACTGAGGCGCACCATCTCCAGGGCCTCATCGGCCATGCGCAACTGGGTCTTTTTGTCGGGGCGCGGCGTGCGATAGCGCAGGCCATAGGCAATGTTTTGCGCCACCGTCAGGTGCGGGAACAAGGCGTAGTGCTGGAACACCATGTTCACCGGCCGCTCGAAGGCCGGCACCCCGGCAACGTTCTTCCCGGCCAGGCGCACTTCGCCGCTGGTGGGTTGCTCGAACCCGGCGATCATGCGCAGGGTCGTGGTTTTGCCGCAGCCCGAACCGCCGAGGAACGAGTGAAACGAGCCACGCCGCACCGCGAAGTTCAGACCATTGACGGCCTGCACCTCACCGTAGCGTTTGACCACGTTGCAGAATTCGATATCGCTTGGCTGGCTGTCGTTCACGGGTCGGCTCCCTCGCTGTGCAGTGATGAGTCAGTGCGTCGGGGGCCAAACTAGCAATGAGGGATTTGCGCTGTATATATCCCTTGGGGGGTAGGCGTGGAGGAGGGCGGGGCTGACCGCGTGAATGGGTGAGTGCAGGGTGTTCGTAAACCCACCCCAACCTCCAACGTGGGAGCGAGCCTGCTCGCGAAGGCGCAGGCTCAGGCAACATCGATATTGAATGTTCGACCCCTTCGCGAGCCGGCGCTGTAAAAAGGGGGACAGATTTATTTTGCCGCGAAAATAAATCTGTCCCCTTTTTCCTATTTTTCCTATTTACAGCTCTCCAGAGACCTCTCCCGCTCTTGGCATACAGTGTCGTAATCGTCTTTTTCTCTTTTTACCAAGTTGACTGATCTTCGAGGCCTGCTTTATTTAGATCATCTTTCCAAAGCTCACTTGCTAGTCGATATATATCCTCAAAAAAACCTCGGACATTTTCCATTTCCTCCCATCCATCAGGATATGAAGAGTATTCTTCTGGATCATCTATAACGAGACTTTCAAAGTCGTAATCATCATCTTTAAGAGCTTCCTCCAAGCACTTGTAAAGGAGGAATCTTTGCCTGTGCGGACGTTTCCTAGGCAAGCAATACTTAAGAATCAACGCTTCTCTATCCAGCTGATTATTTGGGTCGAATTTAGCCAACTCCTCACCGAGTGTTTCCTCGCGATCGTAGATATCAAAACATCCTAAAAAATAGGACAGTTGGGGGGTATACGGCTGTCCAGCATCATGATCTATAAACATATTCTCTCTACTTAGTTGGGAATAACGTAAACGGTACATTCGTAATTGGATCGAATTTCAAGTAAAAAGGGGGCGGATTTACTTTGCCGCGAAAATAAATCTGTCCCCTTTTTCCTTTTTGAGAGTTTCCTCTCGATCATACACATCAAACACCCCAATAAGCCACATCAAATCTGGCTCGAACTTCCCATTCAGGAAAGGGTCTTTTAACATCACTCACGTTCCGTAGGGAAGCCTAAGAAGAGGAGGTGAGTGTATTTTTTGATTAAAAATACACTCGTCCCTTTTCACCTTCTTCATTCCTTAATCTGTGGTGCTAGCAATCAGTGCACTTAAGGTACGGTGATTTGGATTCCAGATCGTCAAACACCAAACGCCCCACCACTCTAAGCCGCTATCAAAATAGTCACTCCAAGGTTCACGGCCTGGAATAGCCTCTTCATTGCTTGTGAATTTATACTGGAATCCTTTCACCCAGTTAATCACTTCAATGTCATCGTTCGTAATGAGCCCGAGAACGTCACACCACTCATGGAAAAGCGCTTGAGCCTCCGATTCTCCGGACTTGAATTCAGTACCATATGGGGGTTCGCGAAAGTGGCCGTAGAGAGCCAATGGCCCTCTCGCATAATTATCGGTCAGCATTAAGCTCGCTACTTCGGCATCACTCAACGGGGTAGCAACAGCCTTTTCCAACTCCCAGTCCAGGCTTGGTTCGGGGCTATCTGCATACTCCGGGCACTTGATCAGATCATAATGCCAATCAAATGCACGCTTCATAATCTGATCATACAGTCCATTCAGGGCTTGCCGATGAGTTGCTTCGCCAACCAGCGAGTCCGTCTCAAGAGAGAGCACCACGAATTCAAATACACAACCTGCATCATCCATGCGATCACGCAATGATTCGCTTTTGTCGTATTCAACAAAATCAAACATGAGCGTAGAACTATTTATATTCAAATATCCCTCTTTCCAACCCTAACCGACCCGCGACTGATTACTACCAAGTCGACTGATCTTCGAGACTGGCCTTATGCAGATCGTCTTTCCAACCCTCGCTTGCCAGCCGATAAACACCCTCAAAAAAACCACACGGATCAGCTATTTCTGTTTCGCCCCCTTTTTCCTTTTTCAAGCCTAACCTTGACTTGAGACCGCCTAATGGGTGCCTCCTTTTTTACTCTATTTACTATTTACTATCCGATTGATAGCGAGTTAAACACTCAAGCAATATCTTCATAAATCCATGCTGATCCTGAACATCATCATCAAAGTAGGTATCAATCCTCGTGAATACCTCATCAAAATCATCACCTGTGCTCACGTAATATTCCAGCATGTCAATGATTTTTTGTCGCTCGCTCGACGTATAAATAAGAAACTGCGGCCGCAGTAAAATATCGAACAACTCGACTAGCTCATCATGATCATTCACATCTTTAGATACTATTATCTCCTCTCGCTCCTCGTTTCTCGTATTCTCTATATCAAATACAAAAAGCAAGCTTCTCAATACAACCATACTTGACCTTGACCTCATCACTTAAACTCCGTGTAAGATGTTGTCGAGTTACCGCCGTCATCCAATATAACAATTGCCTTGTTTTGTTCGCCATACTTTAGATCTTTCCTCCTGAAACCTTCACCAATCTACAGCTCTCCAGAGACCTCTCCCGCTCTTGGCATACAGTGTCGTAATCGCCTTTTTCTCTTTTTACCAAGTTGACTGATCTTCGAGACTGGCCTTCTGCAGATCGTCTTTCCATTGCTCATTTGCCAGGCGATAAATATCCTCAAAAAAACCACGCGGATCATTTATTTCAGTTTCATCCCATGCAACAGAATAGTTTTCATCATAATCAGCCTCGAACTCTTTAGAGAAATCGAAATTTGAAGACTTCAATGAGTTCTCAAGTATTCTTAATAGTAGATATTTGTGCCTGTAAGAAAAGTAATCAAGGCGACTCAGCAGGAATTTTTTTACAATTACTTCCCTCTCGCTACTTTCATTAGGGTTGTACACGCGAACAGCCTCTCCAACTGTTTGTTCGCGATCATATACCGAAATGCCTCCTAGCCAATACGACAGCGCTGGTTCAAAGGGGATGTCAAATTGCGGCCACTTCAGCATAACTACTCCTTAGTCCGGATAGGCTGTATAAGGCCTGGTTATATCATCATTCCGAAACCTTACTTCAGTAAAAAGGGGGCAGATTTATTTTGCCGCGAAAATAAATCCGTCCCCTTTTCATCGCAAACTGTACTGTGCATTTAAAGGGCCAGACACCATTTCAAAAACACCCAATGCTAGGTATTCATAAAACTCCAACTCAAGATCTTCCTTGCTCGCATATTTCGCATACTTCACGGGGAACTCGCAGGCGTACATATAAAGCCTCCACACATCAAAAACGTCAGTCCTACCCTCAGGACCATAATCAAAATCTATACACGCGTCGGAGAAATGAACGGCACAACCAATACCATGAAGCTCATATGTCACACCTTCAAAAACCACACCGCACCGATCTATATGTCCTGAGCCCCATAGTTTTAGAATACATCGAACACCAAATCTTTCCTCAAATAATGCAACGGCGCTTTCGACTCTCGAAAGATATTCGACCACCATAGCCAGTAACTCTTCATCAGGGCCATTCATCTTCTTCGTCGCTCCAACCTGTCAAGCCCAACATTACTTGCGGACTCCAGAACTTCATCTACAGTGTTCAAGCTACCTTTATGAACCTTTATATCTACAATCACTCTTATTGAAACCCTACTCAGCGCCTGTCTCGCAGCCAACGTTCGATGATGCCCATCAAGAATATAAAAACCACCACCACTTTCCACAACATCTATAGGGCTTTTTACATCAAAACCATTTTTTTGCATATCAGCTGCAATATTCTCTACGTTCTTAGTTGAGCTCTTACCAGATATCGCATGAGTTCTTTTTAAAGTACTCGGATCAACATCGTGGACGATTGTAGGCAGCGCCGGCCCACCCTCATCAACCCCCACCTTCCCAGCCGGGTCTTGCGGCCCATTCGCCGGCCTACACCCATCCCCACCAGGACAAGTATTAAGCCCCAACGGATCCACCCACCCCGTCGGGTTCAGCGCGTACCGGTAGGCATTCACCCCACCCGCCAGCTTGCTCGGGTCCGGGGTCAGGTAGCGGCCGGTGGCCGGATTGTAGTAGCGGTGGCGGTTGTAGTGCAGGCCGCTTTCGGGGTCGAAGTATTGGCCCTGGAAGCGCAGCGGTTGTTCGAGTGGTGGGCCGCCGAAGTGGTTGAGGCTGTTGAGTTTGCCGTAGGCGGTGTAGGTCGCCGACCAGACGATTTCGCCGCGGTGGTCGGTGAGTTCCTGGGGCGTGCCGAGGTGGTCGAGTTGGTAGTAGAACGGGCGGGCCTGGTCGGGG
>NZ_FOCB01000013.1:0-132414 GCF_900109995.1 Pseudomonas sp. ok272
CATATAACACCCAAGCAATTTGCATGCTCCAAGCTGAAAAGCGAAAGAGACCAGATTGCGGTGTGTGAAGACGAAACGAACCGAAAGTTCGAGATCTTGCAAAACACCGAAATCTATCACGTACCCAATTTGCTGAAGCGCGGCCAGCTGGCCACGATTCGGTACCCGAATTTCTTGACGACCATAGAGCATTGGAACCACCTGATCCCATCCCGAACTCAGCAGTGAAACGATGCATCGCCGATGGTAGTGTGGGGTTTCCCCATGTGAGAGTAGGTCATCGTCAAGATTAAATTCCGAAACCCCAATTGCGAAAGCAGTTGGGGTTTTGTTTTTGCCTGCGAAAAAGTTGATTCCGTATTCAGGACAAATTTGCACAGTTATTTTTGAGCCAGAACACTAGAATAGGCGGCTCATTTTTAGAACCCGAGCCCTTTATGCCAGATCCGGTTGACGCCCCTGGGCTGTCAGATTTACCGCTGGAAGACTTGGTGGCCTGCCATGAGTGCGACTTGCTGATGCGCAAGCCACAACTTGCCCATGGTGATAAAGCCGTCTGCCTGCGCTGCGGCTACGAACTCTATGCCCACCGGCACAATGTGGTAGAGCGTAGCCTGGCACTTGTGATCGCAGCGCTGCTGCTGTACGTCCCCGCGAACTTTCTACCCATCATGCAACTCAATTTACTCGGGCAGTCCTCCCAGGACACGGTATGGACGGGGGTTGTGGGTCTGTTCGATACCGGCATGCAGGGCGTAGCGGTGGTGGTGTTCCTGTGCAGCATGGGGATTCCACTGCTCAAGCTGCTCTGTCAGCTATTGGTTTTGCTCAGTGTTCGTTTTGATATCGGCCGCAGTTACGGCTTGCTGCTCTACCGCATTTATCACCACCTTCGTGACTGGGGGATGCTGGAGGTCTATTTGATGGGGGTGCTGGTGGCCATGGTCAAACTGGCTGATCTGGCATCGATCACCGTGGGTCTGGGCCTGGTGTGTTTTGTCAGTTTGTTATTGGTTCAGGTTTGGCTTGAAGTGGTGATGTCGCCGCATCAGATCTGGGAAGCACTGTCGGGAGAAGACCTTCATGCGGGCGATTGATGCAGGCGTTCTGATTTGTGCTGAATGCCACCAGTTGAACAAGCAACAACCGGACACCGACGAGCAGATCTGTACCCGCTGCGGCGCGCAGGTTCATGCACGCCGACCCAATAGCCTGGTGCGAACCTGGGCGTTGCTGATTACGGCAGCGATCTTGTACATCCCCGCCAACGTGTTGCCGATCATGACCGTCAGCGCCCTGGGACAGGGTGAAGGGGACACGATCATGTCCGGCGTCATCACCCTGATGCAGCACGGGATGTTTCCCATCGCTGCCGTGGTGTTTGTCGCCAGTATCCTGGTGCCGACCTTCAAGTTGGTCGGCATTGCGCTGTTGTTATTTTCGGTACAACGCCGCCAGCCCTTATCCGCGCAGCAACGCATCGTGATGTATCGGTTCATCGAGTTCATTGGCCGTTGGTCAATGCTCGATATTTTTGTCATCGCCATTCTGGTGGCGGTGGTGAGCTTTGGGCGACTGGCCACTATCGAAGCCAATCTCGGCGCGGTGGCCTTTGCCAGTGTGGTGATTTTGACAATGCTTGCCGCAGTAACTTTTGATCCCCGACTGATTTGGGATAACACGGAGTCGGACGACGACCATGACTGATTTGCCTACAGCTAAAACTCGACCGGCTTCAAACTGGTCGGCCATCTGGGTCTTGCCCCTCATCGCCTTGGTGATCGGTGGCTGGCTAGGCTGGCGTGCGTATAACGAAACCGGGATACAGGTCCAGGTTCGCTTCGAAAGCGGCGAAGGGATTCAGGCCAACAAGACCGAAGTCGTTTACAAAGGCATGTCGGTGGGCAAGGTGAAAAGCCTGGCCCTGGATGAAGAAGGCGCTACTCGCGGGGTCATTGCCACCATCGAGATGAACAAAGACGTCGAGCAGTACCTGCGCAAGAGCACACGCTTCTGGCTGGTCAAACCGAGCGTCACCCTCGCGGGGATCACTGGCCTGGAAACCCTGGTTTCGGGCAACTATGTCGCGATTAGCCCGGGTGAGGGCGAACCCTCACGCAAGTTCAAGGCCCTGGCCGAGGAACCGCCGCTGTCTGACGCCAAGCCGGGCCTGCACCTGACCATCAAGGCCGATCGTCTTGGCTCCCTGAACCGCGGAAGCCCGGTGTTCTACAAGCAGATCCAGGTCGGTGAGGTGAAAAGCTACCTGCTGTCCGAGGACCAGAGTACGGTCGAGGTCAAAGTGTTCATTGAGCCCATGTACGCCAATCTGGTGCGTAAACACACGCGCTTCTGGAACGCGAGCGGGGTCAGCATCGATGCCAGCCTGTCAGGAGTGAAGATTCGCAGCGAGTCGTTGGCCAGCATCGTCGCGGGCGGCATTGCCTTTGCCACGCCGGAGAACCGCAAAGACAGCCCGCCAACCGATCCGAGCCTGCCGTTCCGTCTCTATGAGGATTTCGATGCGGCCCAGGCCGGGATCCGGATCAAGGTCAAGCTCGGCGATTTCGAAGGCCTGCAAGCCGGTCGTACACCGGTCATGTACAAAGGGATTCAGGTCGGCAACCTCAAGGCGCTCAAGGTCGACGCTGATCTGTCCAGCGCCACCGCCGAGTTGACGCTCGACCCATTGGCCGAGGATTACCTGGTCGAAGGGACGCAGTTCTGGGTGGTCAAACCGTCGATTTCCCTGGCGGGTATCACGGGCTTGGAGGCGTTGGTCAAAGGTAACTACATTGCCGTGCGACCTGGCGATAAAGGCGCGGCGCCAAAGCGTGAGTTCGAGGCGCGGCCCAAGGCCCCGCCACTCGACCTGCGCTCGCCGGGCCTGCACCTGGTGCTGTTTACCGAGAACCTCGGTTCGCTGGAAGTCGGCAGCCCGATCCTCTACAAGCAGGTCAAGGTCGGCTCGGTGCAGAGCTACCAGTTCTCGCGGACCAAAAAACAGCTGGTGATCGGCGTCCACATCGAGAAAGAGTACGAAGGCCTGGTCAACGCCTCGACGCGCTTCTGGAACGCCAGCGGGATTACCCTGACGGGTGGCCTGACAGGCGGTATCCAGGTCAAGAGTGAGTCCCTGCAAAGCCTGATGGCGGGCGGCATTGCCTTCGAAACCCCGGAAGCCAAGGCCCCGTTGCAGAAGCGCATCCCCCGTTTCCGCCTGTTCGCCGATCATGATGAGGCGACGCAGAAAGGCGTGGTGGTGACCATCAAGCTCGACCGCGCCGACGGCCTGCGCAGCGGCACGCCGATTCGTTACAAGGGATTGGATGTGGGCAAGGTCGAAGATGTCGACCTCAGCGATGACTTGCAGTCCGTGCTGCTCACAGCGCGCATCACTGAAGTGCCGGAACGCATTGCGCGGGTCGGCAGCCAGTTCTGGGTGGTCAAGCCAGAGCTGGGCCTGATGAAGACGTCTAACCTGGAAACCCTGGTGACCGGGCAATACCTCGAAGTCCTGCCCGCGTCGAAGAACCTCGGGCAGCAGAAAAACTTCGTCGCCGTGCCTCAACCTCCCGAGGCAAGCGTCCAGGAACCCGGCTTGAGTCTGGTGTTGAGTGCCGCGCGCCGTGGCTCGTTGAAGACCGGCGTGCCGGTCACCTATCGCGAGATCACCGTGGGCAAGGTGACGGGCTATGAACTGGGGCAGACAGCCGACCGGGTCCTGGTGCACATCCTGATCGAACCCAAGTACGCGCCGCTGGTGCGCAGCGGCACGCGGTTCTGGAACAGCAGTGGCTTTGGCGTGGACTTCGGTCTGTTCAAGGGCGCGACGGTGCGCACTGAGTCGCTGGAAACCCTGATCCAGGGCGGGATCGCCTTCGCCACCCCGGACGGCGAGCGCATGGGCAATCCAGCCCGGCCCGAGCAGACCTTCCCGTTGTTCGACAAGTTCGAGGATGAGTGGCTGACCTGGGCGCCGAAGATTCCACTCGGCAAGGGCCAGTAGCGGCGCTTTCGCGAGCAGGCTCGCTCCCACAGGGGACCGGAATGGTCCATTCATGTGGGAGCTTGCTCGCAAAGCGCACCGAATGACCCATTCATGTGGGAGCGAGCCTGCTCGCGAAGAGGACCGAGCGTCCACAAAAAAGGCCGCGATCCCATCGGATCGCGGCCTTTTCGTTGGTGCTGTTTACCACCGGTCAGACTGCATCCAGCTCCGGCTCGTCCGCATGCGCGGTGACGCTCGGCTTCACTTCATCGTGACGGCGAATGTACTTCCAGTCCGCCTCGTCGATGTAGATGCCATTCGGCCCGCTGCCACCTTCCAGGTCGATGGCGACACTGGCGCAGACCTGCGGCTTCACACTGGCCAGGATCGGCACGAAGCCCAACTGCAAGCTGGTCTCCAGCAGCGCGGCCTGGTTCTTTTCATCGATGTCGGCCGCTTCGTCGAGGTAGTACGGCAAGCGCACGCGCCCGGCCTGGTCGCGGTCCATCAAGTGCAGCAACAAGTACATGTTGGTCAGCGCCTTGATGGTCATGGTGGTGCCGTTGGAGGCGGCGCCGTCGATGTCGGTGTGGATCACCGGTTGGCCATTGACCTTGGTGATCTCGAACGCCAGTTCGAACAAGTCCTTGAGGCCGAGCTGGTTGTGGTTGGCCGCCACCAGCCGTGCCAGGTATTCCTTGGCTTCTTCGTTCTTGTTGTCCTGATCGGCGCTTTGGCTGAGGTCGAAGACCGAGAGCGTTTCGCCCTCTTCGTACTGGCCGGCACTGTGGATGATCTGGTCGATGTGCTTGAGGGCTTCCTTGTTCGGCGCGAGGACGATGCGGAAGCTTTGCAGGTTGGACACCTGGCGCTTGTTGATCTCGCGGTTGAACAGGGCCAGTTGGTGCTCAAGGCTGTCGTAGTCGCTGCGGATGTTGCGCAGGGTCCGGGCGATGTCAGTGACCGCCGCACGGCGCGCCTTGCCCAGGGTCAGGGCCTCGTCGGTACGGTGCGCATAGGCGTTGATCAGCAGTTGCAGGCGGCGCTCCATGTCGTCTTCGCTGTCGAACTTGGCCACGCCCTTGAGGCGGACCTGGGCATACAGCGCTTCGATCTGACCGTCTGAGCGCAGCAAGCCCTGCCAGCTGTCCTGGTAGTCGTTGAGCAGCGGCAGCAGGTTGTCCATCGAGTCGTCGACCGGGTCCATGAAGGGCGTGCCGAACGGCAGGTCGGTCGGCAACAGCTGGCGGCGGCGCAGCGCGTCATCGAGGGTACGTTGCTTGGCTTCCATGTCGGCGATCTGCCGGCCGACCAGTTGCAGCTTGGCCGACAGTTGCTGGACGCGCTCGGTGAAGGCGTCGCTGGAGCGTTTCAACTCGTCTTGCGCGGCTTCCATCTGTGCCAGTTGTTCGAGCTTGTCGTCTTCTTCGGCGCTCAGGGTTTGTGCACGGCGGAAGTCTTCCAGGGCTTTTTGCGCGTCCAGCACCTGCTGGTACAACGCTTCGGTCTGGGTTTTGCTCGCGGCGCGGTCGGCGACGACGGCGGCCTGGGTCTTGAGTTGCTTGAGCTCTTTGTCCAGGCGCTCTTTCTGATCGCGCAACGCGGCGCGGTCCGCCAGGGCTTGCAGGGCCGGCGGCTCGATGTGCGAGATGTCGATGGACAGGCCCGGCACTTCGAAGCGCTCGCCCTTGAAGCCATCGAGAATCAGCTCCAGGGATTTGACCCACTGGCCGTCTTCATCCAGGGCAATCCCGTGCTCGCCCAGCGGCAGGCTGAACAGCGCGCTGTTGAACAGGCGCATCAGGCGCTCGACGTCCTGTTGCGAAAACTCTTCGCGCAGGCGGGCGTAGCTGTTGTTGTCGGCGTGATCGAGTTGTTGCTTGACCGACTTGAGACGCTTTTCCAGGTCCCGCAGACGCTCTTCAAGGTCTTCGGCGCTGAATTGCCGGGACTGGGCCAGGGCGCCGGCCAGTTCGTCGTGGGCATCCTTGGCAGCCAGCAGTTGCTGCTCCAGAACCTTGACGTCGTCGATCAGGGCGAAGCGATGCTTGAGCACCGCCAACTCGCCAAGCCAGCGCTGCACGCCACTGATCTCACGCTCCAGGCGCATCAGCTCCTGGGTGCCGCCGCGCTGGTCGTTCTGCAGGGCGTCCTGTTCGTTGCGGTAGTGCTCGGCCTGGATCGTCAGTTCTTCCTTGCGCGCTCCGGCGTAGTCCGACCAGGTGCCCAGCAGGGAGTCGAGCAGGGGGGAGAGGCGATGCAGTTTGCCGCGCAGGATATTGCGTTGGCTGACGCCAGCCGCCAGTGCTTCGACCAACGGGCCGGCAATCACCAGCGAGTTGTAGTCCTGTTCCATGCGGCGCACGTCGCGGAAGGCTTCTTCGCACGCGGCAATGTAATCGACGCTGCCGGAACGCAGGCTGTGCTCGAACGCATCGAGGAACAGTTGCTTGAGTTTGGCGGCGGTGATTTCGCGCATGTGCAGCAGGTTGATGAACAGGGCGCGGAAGGTCTTGAGGCTCTGCTCGCTGGTGGAGCGCAGCGGGATCAGCGTCAGGTCCAGGGGAATCGAGGTGTGACCGCCGACCAGCAGGCGGCGCAGTTCATCGGGCTTGAGCTCGTAGGCTTTCAAGCCTTCGCGCTCCAGGTTGCTGAACAGTTCTTTCTGGCGCAGGCAGGTGTCGTTCTTCTGGTAGTGGGCCAGGTCCAGCTTGCCGGCGTAGGCGAAGAACTGGTGACCGAAACCACCGCCCGGACCGCGTCCGACCACGCCAATCACGTGGGGGCCGTGGGGCAGCGCGACTTCCACCAGGATGTAGCTGGTGTCGGAGGCGAAGTAGAAGCGTCGCGATTGCTCCAGGCTGTACTTGCCGAAGCTCATGTCCGACATGCGCGCCAGGATCGGGAACTGCAGGGCGTTGATCGAGGCGGACTTGCCGAGGTTGTTCGCGCCGTAGACCGACAGCGGTTCCTCCAGCGGGAACAGGCCGAGGCTGTAGCCGGCGGTGTTCAAAAGGGCAAAGCGGCGAATGCCGTAGCGTTCCTTGCTCATGCGTCGGTCTCCTGTTCTTCGGCAATGGCGCGGGCCAGGGCGTCTTCTTCGCTTTCTTGCGTGAAGTCGCTGAGGTCCAGCGGGTCATCGGTGTGCAGCAGTTTTTCGTCGCTGTCGTCGTCGATCAGCACCGGGACCGGCAGAGGCAGCACGCTGTGCAGGCTGGCCGCCAGGTCGCGGTCCTGCTGCACCGACAGGCATACGTCGAGGAAACGGTGCATCGGCGGCAGGAAGCGGTAGATGCCGTTCTCTTCGGCGGCGAAGCCGAGCTGGGTCATGCGGCGCATGATCTTCTCCTCCAGCTCCTCAACGGTTTGCACTTCGGCCTGGATGAACAGGTCGCGGTACTTCTCCAGCAGCGAAGGCAGTTCATCACGGCCGAGGCTGCCGCCGTCGAGCACGGCCACCGGGTCGCGACCCTGGTCGGCCAGGTGCTCGACCAGGATGAAGGTGAACAGCGCCAGGCGCTGGGCGGTCTTGTTCACGGCCGCGGCGGCCAGGTCCGGCACGAAGTAATAAAAGCCGCGGGTGTCGCAGACCAGCTCAAAGCCCAGGGCCTTGAACAGCGTGCGGTACTGGTCCTGGAAGTTCGACAACTGCGCATACAGCTCAGGATCGCGACGGCTGACGTGGTAGCCCTTGAACAGTTCGCGAAAGATCGGCGCCAATTGGGACAGTTCGGATAGATCAAGATGCATGGGGAGTGCTCGCGGAATTCTCGGTGGCCTCGGTGCCGGCCGAGAGCAGGGCGAAGGAGCGCAGGCTGACCTGGTGCTCGTGGGTATGGTAGTCGCGACGCGCCAGGCGCTCGCGGGTGAAGCGTTTTTCCCGCGACAGGCGCGAGAACCAGTACAGCAATTCGTCGGTCGCGCCGTCCGGCTCCTGCTCCAGCAGCCAGGTCATCAGGTCTGGCATCGGCAAGGCATCTTCGCAGCGTTCGAGCATCTCCCGAACGGTACGCGGGGCACGCGGGGCCTCGCCCTTCTGGGTCTTGTGGGCCTTGGGGAAGCGCGCCGGCTTGGGCTCGAAGCGCGCCAGGGCGTAGACGTACGCCTCGACCTGGCTGGCGCTGCCGAGGAAGGTGCTTTGCGGGCGGGTGAACATCGGCATCGCGGCCTGGGGCACGGCGTCGATGCCCTTGCGTCGAATCATCGACAGGGCCAGCGCCGCGCCACGGGTCACGGCGTTGTGCCGGCGCGCTTCTTCACGCAGCGGCAACAGCAGTTCGCGGGCGTGACGCAGGGTCAATTGGGCGCTGGTCTGCATTTCGAGGATGCGGGCGTGGGTGCGCAGCAGCATATCGTCGTCGACCAGGTGGCCGAGGCGCTGCTGCTCGCTGAGCATACGCAGCAGCACGTTCTCGACCTTGCGCACGCCTTGCTCGAAGGCCCCGTCGGCGTTCACCAACTGGATCATCGGCTCGACATACTCGTCCCAGGTCGCCAGCACTTCGGCGTAGCGCTGGCGCAGCGGGATCTGCCGGTCGCTGGTCTTGGCCCGTTCGGCGACGGCCACCAGGGCCTGTTCGTCGTTGGCGAGTTTCTTCAGGACATCGCGTACACGCATATCGAGCAGACGCAGTTGCCGTGCCAGGTCGTGGCCATCGCGAATGTCGAAGGCGTCCTGGATGTAGCCGGCCAGCCGCTCCAGGTGGCGCAGGTAGGCTTCGATTTCCAGGCACAGGCCCAGGCGATGCTCACGGCGCAGGTAGGCGAGGAAGTCGTGGATCTGCGCGTTCAGTTCAAAGCGGTTCGGGCTTTTGGCCACGGGTACCAGAATGTCGAGGCGGATCCACACGTCCAGCAGGCTGGTGATGTCCTGTGGCGTGCTGTCCAGTTGCTGGGCGGCCAGTTGCGAGCGCAGTTCGTTGAGGCTCAGGGTGCCTTGGTCGAAATGCTCACACAGTGGCTCCAGAAGTGCCCAGTGTTCGGCGAGGGCGCGCAAGACGCGCTTGGGTTCGATCATTGGATTGGCCGGCTGGTTGGCGATTAAAAGCAGCGATTGTACTGCATCGGGCGTGATCGGAATCCCCCCTCGCCGGATCGATGGGACGGACAGTCATGATTCTATCGATCAACAGCGGGCGATCTTGGGCGAAGGGCGGTAGAATCCCTGCACTTTAGTTATCCACAAGTGGCCGACCTTTGCTTATCGAGTCCCGTCGCCGCGCCTATTTGACCGCCATGCAGGTGGTCAATTGGCTGCCGCGCACCGAATTGCCCTTTGCCGCCCCGTCGCGGCCCGAACGGCTGGAGATGCTCGTGCCGTTGGTCGCCGAGCCTGCGGTGCCGGCCGCTGCCCCGGCGGCCAGTGCCCCGGCGGTCGTCGAGCCGCTCGCGACGCCAGCGGCGCGGGTGAAGGTCGAGGTGCCACGGCCCTCGCTGGCCAGTACGCGGACGAACGCCAAGGTCGAGCCAGACGTCACCCCAGCGGTGGCCAAGGCCCCGGTCGTACCGCCGCCGCGCTTTGCCCTGCAATTGCTGCGTGCCGGTCGTTGCCTGCTGCTGGTGGAGTTACCCACAGGCGGGGCGTTCCAGACGCGTGATCCCGCCTACCTGTTGCTCAAGGACATGTTGCGCGCCGCCGGCCTGCCAGACAGCCCGCAAATCGTCGGTGAGCCGGTGCGTTGGCCACTGCTGACACGCGGCACGATGGATCAAGGCCCGGAAGCGGCCCGGGACTTTGTCCAGGGCTTCGTGTCGGCACGCCTGGAAGATGAACCCTGTGTCTGCCTGTGGTTGATCGGCCTGCCAGCGGTACGTTTTGCCGGTGAGGCGGATGCCCAAGCCTACAACCGTGAACTCCAGGTCGAAGGCCTGGGGTCAGTCTGGGCGCTGCCTGGCCTGGAGTTATTAATGGAAGAGCCACAGCGTAAGGCTGATGTCTGGCAAGCCATGCGTCGGCTGATGGCGCGCTGGAAAGAATCGAATGAGTGACGCTGTATCGTTCCGCCCCATGACCGAAGCGGACCTGGAGGCTGTACTCAAGATCGAATACGCGGCGTTCAGCCATCCCTGGACCCGTGGGATTTTTCTCGATGGCCTGGGCAAGTACCAGATCTGGCTGATGTTCGAAGGCCAGCAACAGGTGGGCCACGGCGTGGTGCAGATCATCCTCGATGAGGCGCACCTGCTGAACATCACGGTCAAGCCCGAAAATCAGGGGCGTGGCTTGGGCCTGACCTTGCTCGAATACCTGATGTCGATTGCCTACAAGGCCGAGGCACGGGAGTGCTTCCTGGAAGTGCGCGACAGCAACCGCGCGGCGTTTCGCCTGTATGAGCGCTATGGTTTTAATGAGGTAGGCCGGCGCCGCGATTACTACCCGGCCGTGGGTGGGCGCGAAGATGCGGTGGTCATGGCCTGTACCCTGGTGGATTGATCCCGCCGGGGCCCGTTGCTAAATGCTCCCACGACGTGACCTCGACGGACGGTCGCCTGTCATACCTGCGCATCATTCCTGCTTGAGGTTTCAGACCATGAACGAACTACAAGACCTGATTGATAACAACGAGCGCTGGGCAGATGCGATTACCCAGGAAGACCCGGACTTCTTCGCCAAGCTGGCGCGCCAGCAGACGCCGGAGTACTTGTGGATCGGCTGCTCCGACGCCCGGGTCCCGGCCAACGAGATCGTGGGCATGCTGCCCGGTGACCTGTTCGTGCACCGTAACGTGGCCAACGTGGTGCTGCACACCGATCTCAACTGCCTGTCAGTGATCCAGTACGCGGTGGACGTGCTCAAGGTCAAGCACATCCTGGTCACCGGCCACTACGGTTGCGGTGGCGTGCGTGCCTCGATGCAGGACCGCCAGTTGGGGCTGATCGACGGCTGGTTGCGCTCGATTCGCGACCTGTACTACGAAAACCGCGAAGTCCTGGGCCTGTTGCCCACCGAAGAAGAGCGGGTCGACCGCTTGTGTGAGTTGAACGTGATCCAGCAAGTGGCCAACGTCGGCCACACCAGCATCGTGCAAAATGCCTGGCACCGTGGGCAGAGCCTGTCGATCCATGGCTGCATCTACGGCATCAAGGACGGTCGCTGGAAGAGCCTCAACGCCACCATCAGCGGATTCGAGCAACTGCCGCCGCAGTATCGCTTGCGCCCGGTTGGCGCACTCTAAAGCCCGCGTCCCGCCGAAGAAGAACACCCGTGGCGAGCGAGCTTGCTCGCCACTGGCAGCATTACTCTTCAGTCGAGGCTGTGCCTGCGCCAGCGTTGCAGGTACGCCAGGCCCTCGGCGTTTGGCGACTCATCGTAGCCGGTGATCCAACCCCGGCACTGGGGCGAACCGCACTGGCAGGCAAACTGGCGCAGCAGCCGGTCTTCCGTGGTGGTGTAGTCCATGCTCAGTGCGCAGCCCGGGCGAATGTCTTGCAGCGACCATAGCCACAGCTCACTCATGTCCAGAAAGACGCTGGGGTCACAAGAGTGCGGCAGCAACCCACAAAAGAACGGGTCGTACATGTGAATGCCCGGCAAGAGCTGCACGGTATGGCGCTGCCGTTCGTGGGTCAGTTGCCCGGACACTCGACAGAGCCTGCTGATGCGCAGGGCGTGGCGCCTGGCGATGATGGCCGCTGCCGCGTCATCCTGGGCTTGGACCAGACGGAAATTTCTGGCGCTGGGGTAGCCTTCGCGCACGCTGAGTATCGGACTGGGGTAAATACCCTTGCCGGGTGGTGCCTGCAGTGGGTGTTTGGGATGGCTTTTCATCACGATCCTGTCGACCTTTTTCGCTGCTCGCTTGGGGGGAGACTACCCCGTCAGCCTTACAACCCGTGGCCTGGAGCAAAGCGTCTCGTAAATTAAACGAAGTGTCTACTGTCAGATCTGACAGGTGGAAAGGACGCCCAGGCAGGGCAAGTGCTTCCTTCACCTAAATGGCCGGCGAACTGGCCGGGGCTATTGAAGGGGGGACTTTGGCCTGACGGGTTGTTCAAGGGCGCGTTTGCGTAGACCATGTGCGGCGTGATGCCTACGTCTATTCCAGAGCCAGATTTATGACTGCCACCCCTGACACTCGACCCATGCCATTCTCCCGGTCCGACTACAAGACCCTGGGCCTGGCAGCGCTCGGCGGGGCGCTGGAAATCTACGACTTCATCATCTTCGTATTTTTCGCCCTGACCTTGAGCCAGTTGTTCTTCCCGCCCGATATGCCCGAGTGGCTGCGGCTGCTGCAGAGCTTCGGGATCTTCGTCACCGGCTACCTGGCCCGGCCACTGGGCGGGATCCTGATGGCGCACTTCGCCGACCGACTGGGGCGCAAGAAGGTGTTCAGCTTGAGCATCCTGATGATGGCGCTGCCGTGCCTGCTGATCGGGATCATGCCGACCTACGCCCAGATCGGCTATTTCGCACCACTGCTGTTGCTGGTGCTGCGGGTGTTTCAAGGCGCGGCGGTGGGCGGTGAAGTGCCCAGTGCCTGGGTGTTCGTGGCCGAGCACGCACCGGCCGGTCATCGCGGCTACGCCCTGGGCTTCCTGCAGGCCGGGCTGACGTTCGGCTACCTGATCGGTGCCTTGACCGCGACCTTGCTGGCGCAGGCGTTCACCCCGGAGCAAATCCTCGACTACGCCTGGCGCTACCCGTTCCTGCTGGGGGGCGTATTCGGCGTGATTGGCGTGTGGTTGCGCCGCTGGCTCAATGAGACCCCGGTGTTCATGGCCATGCAGGCCAGCCGCGAGCAGCACGACGAACTGCCGCTGCGCACCGTGCTGCGCGAGCATCGCCTGGCGATGTGGCCGGCAGTGATCCTCACCTGCGTGCTGACCTCGGCGGTGGTGACCTTCGTCGTCATCACCCCCACCATGATGCAGAAAACCTTCGGCATGACGGCCAGCCACACCTTCGCCCTGAGCAGCCTGGGCATTGTGTTCCTGAACATCGGTTGTGTGATCGCCGGGTTGATCGTCGACCGCATCGGTGCCTGGCGCACGGTGATGCTGTATAGCCTGCTGCTGCCGCTGGGGATTGGCGTGCTCTACACCAGCCTGGTGGGCGGCGGGCTGTGGGTGGGTGCGGCCTACGCGATTGCCGGTCTGTGTTGCGGCGTCGTGGGGGCGGTGCCATCGGTGATGGTCAGCTTGTTCCCGGCGCGGATTCGCGTCTCGGGGATCTCGTTCACCTACAACATTGCCTACGCCATCTGGGCAAGTATCACGCCGCTGCTGTTGATTGGCCTGATGCCGTGGAGCCCCTGGATCTGCGTGATGTTCAGCGCAGTGATGGGCGCGGTGGGCATTGGTGCGGCGCTGTACTTCGGTTCGCGCCTGCCGCAGGTCGGCCAGCCGGCTGGCACGACCTGTTATCCCTGAAGGGCATCACCTGCCAGGCTTGAGCGCGACGATCATGTCGACCTCGACGGCGGCGCCCTTGGGGAGCTGGAACACACCTACCGAGGTGCGCGTATGCCGGCCCGCGTCGGCAAAGATGGCATAGAGCACGGCGGATGCGCCATCGGCGACTTCACTCTGTTGGCTGAATTCGGCATCGCTGCGCACATAGACATTGATGCGCAGCACGCTGTCGATGCACTCAAGATCACCGAGCATCTGCGCCAGGATGGCCAGGGCGCGCATCGTGCAGATCTTCGCCGCGTGCTGGCCTTGCTCCAGCGAGACCTCGGCGCCGACCCGGCCGACCACCATCACCGTATTGTCAATCCGTGGGATCTGCCCGCTGACATACACCTGGTTGCCGTTGCGCACGGCCGGCACATAGTTGCCGCCGATGCGTAGCTCGCCGTCGAAGCGATGGCCCAGGTGACGGGCGACATCGTCGAACAGGGCCTGGCGCGATTGATCCATGGGTGACTCTCCGGGTGGGCGATTGGACTGCGCCGACTATAGCGCGATGACGGCGAGTTCAAACTGTCGGCGGCCGGACAAGGTGTGCTCAGCGATCAGGTTTTTTGTAGGACAAATCCCAAAAGGCGCTTCAGAAATATCTCGAAATGCCGATGGCTAGGCTTGACGCTCCCACTCTGCCCATCGGTGTACCCCCCCATGTTCAACAAACGTTTGAAGCAGGAGCTGTCGGCTCTTCGCGAGGAACTCTCCACCCTGCAACAAGTGAAGGACAGCCTGGAAAGCGAGATGCTCGTGCTCACCCTGGACACAGACGGACGAGTGCAGTGGATCAACCACAACTTTGCCCAGGAAATGCTCTACAAGGAGCACGAGCTGGACGGTCGCCTGCTCGAAGAGCTGGTCCCGACGCACGTTAAAAACGATGAGTTCTACCTGCGCTTCAAGCAATCGCTGGCCCGGGGCGAGCATTTTGCCGGTGCCGTGCGCTTGCTGCGGGGCAACGGCGAGGAGGCGTGGTTGCGCTCGATCTCCCAGCCAGTGCGCGGCCCGGACGGCAAGGTCAAGCACGTGTCGATCTACTCCAGTGACCTGACTCGCACCATCGCGACCTCCCGTGAGCATGAAGACCTGATCGGCGCGTTGATCCGCTCGACCGCGGTGATCGAGTTCGACCTTGGCGGGCACGTGCTGACGGCCAATGATCGCTTCCTCAACGGCATGGGTTACAGCCTGGCGCAGATCAAGGGCAAACATCACCGGATGTTCTGCGATCCGCAGGCGTACAACAGCCCGGAGTACCCGGCGTTCTGGCAGCGCTTGAATGCCGGCGAATTTGTTGCCGAGCGCTTCAAGCGTGTCGACAGCCACGGTCGGACGGTCTGGCTCGAAGCCTCCTACAACCCCGTGCGCGATGCCAACGAAAAGCTCTACAAGGTGGTGAAGTTCGCCACCGTCATCACCGACCAGGTCAATCAGGAGCAAGCCGTCGCGCAAGCGGCGAACATTGCCTATAGCACCTCGTTGCAGACCGACAGTAGCGCGCAACGCGGTACCGCCGTGGTCACCCAGGCGGTGGACGTGATGCGTGAACTGGCCAAGCACATGCAACAGGCCGGCGAAGGCATCGAGGCGCTGAACGAGCAGTCGCTGGTCATCGGCTCCATCGTCAAGACCATCAGCAGCATTGCCGAGCAAACCAACTTGCTGGCGCTCAACGCCGCCATCGAAGCGGCCCGTGCCGGTGAACAGGGCCGGGGGTTTGCCGTGGTGGCGGACGAGGTCAGGCAGTTGGCCTCGCGGACCAGCAAGGCCACCGAAGAGATCGTTGGCGTGGTGCGCAAGAACCAGGACCTGGCGCGCGACGCCGTGGTGCTGATGACCGATGGCAAGCTCCAGGCCGAGCAAGGGCTGGCGCTGGCGGCCGAGGCGGGCACGGTGATTGTCGAGATCCAGGACGGCGCGCAGAAGGTCGTCAACGCGGTGGGGCAGTTCGCCAACCAGCTGTCGACGTGATGTGAGTGACCGCTACCTGCGCCTGGCGGGCGGTGCATGTTCAGTGGTGGCGAACAAGCGTGGATCGGTGGAGATCCCATGCTTGATGAAGGACAGCGGCTGGCCGCCGAGCATTTGCTGGATCAGCGCCGGTTCCACGTAGAGACTTGAAACCTTCCTCGGTGCCGGCCTCGCCATCGTGGGCTTCATCCGGGTGCAGCACCATGGTCCTGCCGGGCAGGTTGTGTTGCCAGCCACCGCGATACTGGAAGCTTTGTACACCGGTCAGCGTACGGCCAATGGCGTAGGTGTCGTGGCGGTGAAGCTCATAGGCATGTCCCGAGAAAAACGCCTCGATACGCTCCACCCCGTCCGTTTTCGGGGTGCGGTGAAGCCAGTTGGTAGGGGGCTTGGGCTTGCTCATGAAAAGTCTGCATGGCAGGGGCGACGATGGCGACACGGTGACGCAGCGGTGGGCGGGCTGTCAGCCGCCAAGGCGGATCATGGCGTGGTGCTGGCCGGATGCGGGCGCTAGGGTCGTGTTTAATGGCTGCGCATGGGTTTGATCAGGCTTTGTGCCGGAATCCCGAACAGCTCATGGAGCTTCCAGATCATGGGCAGCGTGAGTGCCCGTTTGCCATTGAGTACCTCATACACCCTGTTTGTCCGGCCAATGGCGGGTGCCAGGTCTGCGGCCGATAGCCCCGACTGCTCCATGCGGAACTTGATCGCATCAATGGGGTTGGGCAAATCGACGGGGAATTGCTTGGCTTCGTAGGCCTGGATGAGGGTAATCATGACGTCGAAATAGTCACCCTCAGGCGTTCCAGGCTCGGGTGGGTTATCAAACAGTGCAGAGACGTCCTTGAGAGCCGCACGGTAGTCCTGTTCGGTATGGATCGGACGAATATTCATGGGTTACTCCATTTCAACGATATCGGCATCGATAGCGTCGCACTGCGTATGGGTGCCGACAAACTTTATGTAGATGGCGGCGAAGCGATAGGCCACGCAGACGACCAGCCGATAGTCGTTGCCCTTGATGTTGAACACGACCCTGGACCCCTTGAGGATGCTGGCGCTGCGAAAGTGCGCCTTGATATCGGCTGGCGTTGTCCAGTTCGCGTGCTTCGCTTCGTCGATCCAGGCCAGTAGCGGCTGCTGGGAGTCGGGGAATCTCTCCCAAAACCCTTTCAGATGACTCATCGCGATGATTCTCATGGCGTGATCCTAGTCCCGTGGTGGGACTGTTGCAAGGCTATGAAGGGGTGAGGCGACAGGCTGGCGTGCTGAACGCTCAGGAGCTTACGTCCTGGCCAGGTCGATGGCTGTCAGTGGCAGGCTGAGTGAGGAAGGTGATTTAGCGCCCGAGCTTATAAAAAAGGGCCTACCCCTGGGTAAGCCCTTTCTTGTGCGCGCTGTCGCTCAATCCCCCAGCGCCGCACCCTCTCTTCGTGGATCGGCACCACCGGCCCAGGCGGCTCTGCCTTGAGCATCACGCACCCGGACGATGGCCTGGGTGCCGCTGGTCATGTCGATCTCGTTGACCACGTGGCCCTTGTCCTTGAGGGCCTGGATCAGCATCGGGCTGAACTGGCCTTGCTCCAGTTCAGTCGGGCCGTTGCGGCTGCCGAAGTTGGGCAGGCTGATCGCGGCTTGCGGGTCGAGGTTCCAATCGAGCATGCCGACCACCGACTTGGCCACGTACTCGATGATCTGCGAACCGCCGGGAGAGCCCACCGTGGCCAGCAGTTCACCACTGTCGCGGTCGAAGATCAGGGTCGGGGCCATGGACGAGCGTGGGCGCTTGCCGGGCTCGACGCGGTTGGCCACCGGCTGGCCGTTTTCTTCGGGGATGAAGGAGAAGTCGGTCATCTGGTTGTTGAGCATGAAGCCCTGGACCATCAGGTGCGAGCCGAAGGCGGCTTCCACGGTGGTGGTCATCGACACCGCACCACCCAGGTCATCCACG
Organism: Pseudomonas sp. ok272; assembly: GCF_900109995.1. GTDB lineage: Bacteria > Pseudomonadota > Gammaproteobacteria > Pseudomonadales > Pseudomonadaceae > Aquipseudomonas. The sequence goes on from NZ_FOCB01000013.1 coordinate 17,322, forward strand.
GCCACCACGTGTGAGGTGGAGATGCGCAGCGGTGAGCGATCCGGTGCGTAGGCCACCTGGATGCCCGGCGGTGTGCCCGGCTTGGCGCTGCCCATGCTGCGTTCGCCAATCAGCGTCGCGCGACTGGCCAGGTAGGCGGGGGAGACCAGGCCTTCGACCGGGACCGGCACGAAGTCCGCGTCAGCCACGTACAACGCCCGGTCGGCGTAGGCCAGGCGCTCGGCCTCGCTGATCAGGTGCACCGCCTCGGGCGCAGGCTCCATGCCGGCGGGTTTATCGGTCTTGAGCGGCTTGAGGGCCGCCAGGCTCCAGCGCGAGTCGCGGGCTTGCAGGGCCTGCAAGGTGCCGAGGATCTGCGCCACGGCAATCCCGCCCGAGGACGGCGGCGGCATACCGCACACCTGCCAGCGCTGGTAATCGGTGCACAGCGGCGCACGCTCCTTGGCGCGATAGCCCTTGAGGTCATTGAGGGACAGGCTGCCAGGGTTGGCGTTGCCCTGGACCTTGGCCACGATCTCCTGGGCAATCGGGCCCTGATACAGCGCGTCGGGGCCTTCGGCGGCAATGCGTTTGAGGACATTGGCCAGCGCCGGATTCTTCAGTTGCGTGCCCACTGCCTTCGGACTGCCATCGGTGTTGAGGAAGTACGCGGCCATCTCGGGGGCGCGTGGCAGGAACGGATCGGCGGCGATCATCGTGTGCAGGCGCGGCGAGATCGCAAAGCCTTTTTCCGCCAGCGCGATGGCCGGCTCGAACAGCTTGGCCCACGGCAGGCGGCCATGTTGCTGATGGGCCAGTTCCAGGGCGCGCAACACCCCGGGGGTGCCGACCGAGCGTCCGCCGATCTGGGCTTGGGGGAAGGGCATGGGTTTGCCATCCGCTTGCAGGAACAAGCGTTCAGTGGCGCCGGCCGGAGCGGTTTCGCGACCGTCGTAGGTGCGCACGGCCTTGCCGTCCCACAACACGATCAGCGCACCGCCACCGATCCCCGAGGATTGTGGCTCGACCAGGGTCAACACGGCTTGCATGGCGATGGCCGCGTCGATGGCCGAACCACCCTGGCGCAGCATCTCCCGCCCGGTCGCCGCAGCCAGCGGGTTGGCGGCCGCCGCCATGTGCTTGCTGGCGTATTGGGTGTGCAGGTCCGTGCGATAGCCGGAAGCGACTTCCGGGGCGACCGGTAACGGGCTGCTGGTCGGTGCAGTGAGCGAGCCATTGCAGGCGGCGAGGGTCAGGGCGACGGCGATCAACGACAGGGCGCAGCGGCGAGAGTGACTAAAGGCTGGAAACACGTGGCGACTCCGTCCGTTGGCTAAAGAATTGGGCGACTGTATCGGCGTGAAGAATCCACGGCAATGCGGTTGTGCGGCGGCTGACGTAGCGAGCGGGCGTTTTTCCTTCATCAATCCATATATTTTCTGTAGGGTCGAGGGCATGCGAGCTACGCCAAAAACAACAAGAGGCTGACATGCACACTGAGTTCCCAGACCTGCCCAGCTACCGTGGGTTGCGTGAGTTGTTCCTCGCGGCGGCGACCGACGCCGGTGCCCACTTGACCGAGTACCCGCACCCACTCAAGGGGCCGTTTGGCGAGGCGCTGGCCACCGACGTGGCCGTGCTCGGCAACCCCGGCGCCAAGCGTGTCCTGGTGGCCCTGAGCGGAACCCACGGGGTCGAAGGGTTCTACGGTTCGCAATGCCAGACCCAGTGGCTCAAGGAACTGGCCAGGCGCCCGTTGCCCGATGACGTGGCGGTGGTGATGATCCACCTGATCAACCCCTGGGGGACCGCGTGGATGCGTCGGGTCAACGAAGACAACATCGACCTGAACCGCAACCACCTGGACTTCGATGCACCGTTGCCGGACAACCGGGCCTACGCCGCGCTGCACGACATCTACGCCTTTACCGAGCTGCGGGGGCCACAGCGTGAGCGTGCCGATGCCATGCTCGCCGCGCAGTTGCGCGAACAGGGCTGGCCGGCGGTGATGTCGATCGTCGAGGGCGGCCAGCACAGCCATCCCGATGGGCTGTTCTATGGCGGGCTGGCGCCGAGCTGGTCGAATCGCACCCTGCACCAGATCATCACGGCTCATCTGGCCCACGCTGACGTCGCCCTGTGCTTCGACCTGCATACCGGTGCCGGCGAGTACGGCCATCCGATGTTGCTGACCGTGACCCAGGCCGTCTACCCGGCGCTGGATCAGGCGCAGGCGCTGTATGGCCCATGGCTCTATCCGATCCAGACCGGCGCGCAGGTACTGAGTGACACCGGGATTGCGGCAACGGCCACCGGCTATACCTCGCAAGCGTTGCTCGAGGCATTGCCCCACACGCGGGTGATGCCGTTCGTGATCGAGTGCGGCACCTATCCGGGCGCAGTGGTGCATGAACATCTACGTGATGATCATTGGCTGCACCTGCACGGCAACCCCGGCAGCGAAGAGGGGCGGGCCATCAAGTTGGGCCTGCTGGAACAGTTTTACCCCGCCGACCCGGACTGGCAGGAGATGGTCTGGGTGCGCACCCGGCAGATCTGGGAAAAGGCCCTGTCGGCGCTACCGGATGTTTGAGTGACCAGCGCTACGCTCGAGGCGGGCTTCTTGAGGTGATTCATAGACGGCTGTAGGCATCCATGGATCGGTACTTGGTGGCGTCGCCTTCGCGTTTGAAACGCCGAGGTAGGCGCGAACCACCCGGGATTTGAATGGTCCGCTAATATCGTCCGAGGTCTCCCGATTTCAGATCGGAGTATTCCTGGTGATCTAGGTTCGGCGCCTCGATTGCTTCCATCGACGAGCTACTGTTTGAACCCCGGCAGGCCGTTTGCTTCGCGCCACTCTTTGACGGTTTTGGTTACGCCTTCCGCCGAGTCATCGGCGTCGTCCTCAGGATAAAAAATCAAATCGGACCCCTTCGGATGTCCGCAAATTGAATTGAAGTGAAACACAAGCTTGCTTTCTTCCTCTTCGCTCTCATCATTCCCCATGATGCGCTCAAGCAGGTCTATGAACTCTTGTTCTGTGTAATCCGAAAAACTTTGTTTAGTCGCCATTTTTATTTTCCTTGTGAATCTCTACGTGCCGCTTTGGAGTCATTACAGCTAGGTTATCAACATCATAAACCGCACCACCATGCTGGATATGCTCGATGTGATGTATCTCGTACTTCGCTTTTTCCCCGTAGTGATCCGGCATAGGGGCAAAAGGCGCCCTGCCATCCATCAGCTTACTTTTGTTTGTGCGCTTGAACTGACTTAGCAGCGTTGGATCGCTCGCCACCTCTTCCCAGAACGCCTCCCTGAATTTATCAAAGCTGGAGAACTCACGCCCTCGGAGCGCGTCCGCGATGCGTGTCGGTATCGGTGCGCCTAGGCCTTCACCGGCGCCAGCAAGCCAGATGCCCGATACGTCCTCCCCGATACCAGTCACAGTGCCGGGGCCGTAGCGTGGGCCAGTCTTTGAAAACACGATGTACAGCGAGCTAAGGCCCGTTCCCGCCGGAAAGACCAGAATACAGTCGTCGGTTTCGATGTCGTCCCCAGCCGGATAGCCCTCAATCTGGGAGTCTGTGTTTTCCGGTATGGGATGAACCAGAATGACGGGGTCGGCGTTGCGCTGCTCAGGGTGGACCAACGGCGGGAGGGCTAGCGGTCCTCTGGGAGTCCACAAAATGGTGATGCCGTTCAGGTCCGCTTCCAGTACGGTTTTGGTGGCATTCCATTTGACCTGGACTGTGCGCACGGAATCATCGCCGGACGGGCCGGTATGAATGCCATAGACCTGCATTACGCCTTCGGCATCACGACGGAACTGAAAGCGTACACGGGTGGGTGCACGGCTCAGTTGGCGCAGATCATCGTCTTTGTACAGTGTCCCGTCGCCCATCTGGGTGGAGAGCATTCCCGCAATGAACACCCCTGTAGGGTTGCCGCGCAAGGCCCACCTGAAACCCTTTTGTAGTAGGCCGCTACCAGCGATGCGCCCCAGCACTGCGTCGAAGCCTACCGCGAGTTTAAGCGCTTCGATTGACGAGGGGACAAGCATGGGCGCGACCAGCATGACCTTGCCAAAGTCTGAGGCGGGGACGGTGGCAGTACCGGGCTTAGTGCAGCTCCAGCTTTCAGGTACGCAGGACTTAGCAAAGACCAGGTCTGTACGTTCCTTGGGGCGTGGCCATTCATCTTTTTTAAGGTGGACGACCGGCTCTGGCTCTCGGGGTGGATTAAACGCGGCCCATGAGGCACCACCGTTCGGAAGTCTCCGACTCCATTCATCGTCAAAAGGGTTTTTCTTTTTATCCTTGTTCATGACAAGACCTTGTATCGCTTCATGTAGAGCCGGGGGAGCTTGTCGTTCAAAACGAATGTCGGTCAATTTTGCTCGGTAACCTAAAGTTTCAGATCCGTCGAAACTACGAGCGCCGAAGTTCGTAGTTTCATTCGTAGAACCACTCGTAGCTTTGAGTTTCCGCGCACCTGGTCATGCGCGAAAGTTTGCGCGGAACCTGCGCGGAATGGTCGGCGGTGCGTACCTGGTCAGCCTCAGAGTTACGCAAGGTGCCTTGCGTAGAAACTTGCGTAGTTTCGCGTTCGACCTAAGTGGTGCTGGTAGGCAGACCAAAACTGCGCGGACGGTTTTGCGCAGCTCGGTGCGCAGCTTTTCTGATTCCGCGCACGGCGCCTTGCGTGGAAGTTTGCGTGGAGCCGTGCGTGGAGTGGCTGGCACCCTCGATCAGTACGCAGCCTGAAAAGGCCGGTTTTGCTGCGAGCCAGGTCTTAACCCCGGCTAATCTCAAGGGTCCATGACCCTTGAGGGCTGAAATTATGACCAGGTATCGCCTGAGCCAAGCCGGGCACGATTTGAACTACGGCTATCGACGTAATGCGCGATTGGCACTTGAGGCGCTTGGCCCAACCTTTACAGAGGAGGAGGCGCTGAGTGCACTCCAACCACTCCAGGCATCGGGAAGGCTTGGTAAGGGCACGTCCAGAAGCTTCTGGCACCGGTTCGCCACGCTGGGGGCGCATGCCAAAAAGAAAGCGTTCATTGAGTTGGCAGCTAGCTGATAGCGTTGATTGATCCGCCGGGCACTTACTCGTAGTACCGCTCAAGGTCACCAATCTGAATGCTGCCCCGGCATGACCCTCAAAGGGTGGCCGGAGGTTTTCACTCCGAAAATGGATGGTTTCCACGGGTAACCCAAAAATGTTTTTTTGGTTACCCGGCTCATCTGCTCAAGGATGCCCTGCTTTTCGAGTGCGCGTAGAAGGCTCATCCATTCCATCGACAGGATGCCGGTGTAAGGGCGTTTGCCGAGTTCTGGGAAGACGTGACGCTCAAGTGCCCCGATCATACGCTTTGCAGTACCTGCGTCCCAACCGCTGAGGCGTGAGGTATGCCATTCGCGGGCGAGTGTTTCAAAGGTATCGTTTGCCGCCTCGACCTCAGCAGCCTTGCGCGCCAGGTTCGTGGCCATCGGATTTTTGCCTTCGGCGGCATCACACGATGGGAAGTATAGGGAGAGACAATTACAGACAGCCAGAAACAAGAAAGCCCGCACGAGGCGGGCTTCTTGAGGTGATTCATAGACTGCTGTAGACATCTATGGATCGGTACTTGGTGGCTACACAGGGACTTGAACCCCGGACCCCAGCATTATGAATGCTATGCTCTAACCAACTGAGCTATGTAGCCAAGTGGCGCGCATTATTGGCTCGTTATGAGGAAGTGTCAAGCGTAAATCTAAAATATTTCTCTACGCTTTCAACTGCTTATCCCCGTGCTTGGGGAAAACCGCCCACACCCCCCGTCGAAAACTCGTTAGCTGCCTAATAGGATGGCGCTGCCGCACTCAAAAGTGGCACATTGTTGCACCGGCAAATGCACTCTCATCCGTTGTATGGAAACTGTTATGGCAACCGACACCCCTCAAGCGGCCGTTTCAACGGCTCCTGCGACATCGCAAAGCAGTCCGTTGGTCATGAGCATCATTGGCGCAGTGGCATTGGCGCATTTGATCAATGACTTGATCCAGGCGGTCCTGCCGTCGATCTACCCGATGCTCAAGGCCAGCTATGGCCTGAGCTTCACCCAGATTGGCCTGATTACCTTGACCTTCCAGCTCACGGCGTCGCTGTTGCAGCCGTGGGTCGGGTATTACACCGACCGTCACCCCAAGCCCTGGCTGTTGCCGGCCGGGACGGTGTGCACGCTGATAGGCATCCTGATGATGTCCCAGGTCGGGAGCTTTGCGCTGATCCTGCTGGCGTCAGGGTTGATCGGGGTGGGTTCGTCGACCTTCCACCCGGAGGCTTCGCGTATCGCACGCCTGGCCTCGGGCGGGCGTTTTGGCCTGGCGCAATCGACGTTCCAGGTCGGTGGCAACGCAGGTTCGGCGCTTGGTCCGTTGTTGGCGGCAGCGATCATCATTCCTTACGGTCAAGGCCAAGTGGCATGGTTCGGGCTGTTCGCGGTGTTTGCGTTGTTTGTGCTGTATCGGATCAGCCGCTGGTACGCCAATCACTTGAGCCTGTTCAAACTCAAGCAGGGCCAGGCTGCGACGCACGGGCTGTCGAAGAATCGGGTCATCGGGGCATTGGTGGTGCTGGGGCTGCTGGTGTTCTCCAAGTACTTCTACATGTCCAGCCTGACCAGCTACTTCACCTTCTACCTGATCGAGAAGTTCGACCTGTCGGTGGCCAGCTCGCAGTTGCACCTGTTCCTGTTCCTGGGCGCGGTGGCGGCGGGGACCTTCTTCGGCGGGCCGATTGGCGACAAGATCGGGCGTAAGGCGGTGATCTGGTTCTCGATCCTCGGCGTGGCACCGTTCACCTTGCTGTTGCCCCATGTCGACCTGTTCTGGACCAGTGTCCTGAGCGTGGTGATCGGCTTCATCCTGGCCTCGGCATTCTCGGCCATCGTGGTCTACGCCCAGGAGTTGGTGCCGGGCAACGTGGGGATGATCGCCGGGGTGTTCTTCGGCCTGATGTTCGGCTTCGGCGGTATTGGCGCCGCGTTGCTGGGGTACTTGGCGGACATTCACGGGATCGAATACGTGTACTACCTGTGCTCGTTCCTGCCGTTGCTGGGTGTGCTGGCGATCTTCTTGCCGCGGACCAAGAAGGCCTGATCGAACGCTCCAGGCTCAACGGCGAACGCCCCTGCCTTTATTCGGCCAGGGGCGTTCGTTTGGCTTATAGCGCGCTGCCGTCCTTGATCGTGGCGGTCCACTGGTACGTTTCTGCCTTGGCCTTGGGGGCTCGCACCTGCGAGATGAACAGTGCTGCCAAAATAGCCGGGATAGCGCTGAGGATGAAAATCTGACTGACCGGCATCTGCATGGCGATAAATAAACTGCCGAACAGCGGGCCCAGAATCGACCCGAATCGCCCCACGCCCAAGGCCCAGCCGGCACCCGTCGCGCGACAATGGGCCGGGTAGAAGTTACTGCTGAACGCGTTAAGTGTCAGTTGCCCGCCTATCACACACATACCGGTGGCGAAAACCAGCCCGATCATCACCACCTTGTTGTCATGAAACAGGCCGATCAGGATGGTGAACAATCCAGCGGCAGCGAGCACGACACACAACAGTTTTGCCTTGTTGGCGACGCGGTCGGCAAAGTAGGACATCGCGCCTGCGCCGATCGTCCCGGCAAACAGGAACAATGAAGTGATCAAGTTCGCTTCACTGAGGTCGACGCCGTTCTGTTTGAGCAAGGTCGGCAGCCAGCTCACCATGAAGTACAGCAAGATCAACGCCATGAAGAACGTTGCCCAGATCAAGTTGGCCAGGCAGGCTCAAGCCAGTGCATTCATTTCCGTGACGCAGGGCAATGAATGCATGGTGATCATGGTCGCCGACCCCGCAGAGTCGATGATGCGCGTGGGGTATCGAATCGGCAGTCGCCATCCTCTTGATCAAGGCGCGGCGGGGATTGCAATTCTTTCCGGGCGCAAGGCGCTGCCCAATGATTCAGAGGCCGTGATCCAGGCGCGTGAGTTGGGCTACAGCCTGACTCGCGGTCAATTGCAGCCTGGGGCCATTGGTGTGGCGAGCCCGATCAGTTGTCCACACGACCAGCATTCTTTTGAAGCCTGTGTGGGTGTGGTTGCCTTGAACTCGCTGGATCTGGATATCGCCACTCAAGCCGTACCCAGAACGGCAGCGATCATTACGCAATTGCTCGGTGCGGCCCCGACATAAGTTGAAAAGGCCGCTGCCGTGATGCTCGGTCAACTGGGCGGCGGACGCATGATGACCAGCGCTAAGACGCAAAAATCCCCGTATCAACGAATGATTACGGGGATTTTTCGTTTATCGAGGTCCGTGGGCATCCACGGCCTTCGTCAGACGTTAAAGCGGAAGTGCATCACGTCGCCATCCTTGACGATGTATTCCTTGCCTTCCAGGCGCCATTTACCGGCTTCCTTGGCACCGGCTTCACCCTTGTACTGGATGAAGTCGTTGTAGGCGATGACTTCGGCGCGGATGAAGCCTTTCTCGAAGTCGGTGTGGATCACGCCAGCGGCTTGTGGTGCGGTGGCCCCGACCTTGACGGTCCAGGCACGGACTTCTTCAACGCCTGCAGTGAAGTAGGTCTGCAGGTGCAGCATTTCGTAGCCGGCGCGGATCACGCGGTTCAGACCAGGCTCTTCCAGGCCCAGGGCCTCGAGGAACATGTCTTTTTCTTCGCCGTCTTCGAGTTCGGCGATTTCCGCTTCGATCTTGTTGCACACCGGTACAACGATGGCGCCTTCTTCTTCGGCGATGGCCATGACCACGTCGAGCAGTGGGTTGTTCTCGAAGCCGTCTTCAGCAACGTTGGCGATGTACATCACCGGCTTGGTGGTCAGCAGGTGGAAGCCCTTGATCACGGCCTTCTCGTCGGTGCTCATGTTCTTCATCAGGCTGCGCGCTGGCTTGCCTTCGGTGAAGTGAGCGATCAACTGCTCAAGCAGGGCTTTCTGGACGACAGCGTCCTTGTCGCCACCCTTGGCGTTGCGCGCGACTTTCTGCAGTTGCTTCTCGCAGCTGTCGAGGTCGGCAAAGATCAGTTCCAGGTCGATGATCTCGATGTCGCGTTTCGGGTCGACGCTGTTGGAGACGTGAATCACGTTCTCGTCTTCGAAGCAGCGTACCACGTGGGCGATGGCATCGGTCTCGCGGATGTTGGCGAGGAACTTGTTGCCCAGGCCTTCACCTTTCGACGCGCCGGCCACCAGGCCTGCGATGTCGACGAATTCCATGGTGGTCGGCAGGATGCGCTTTGGATTGACGATGGCTGCCAAGGCGTCCAGGCGCTTGTCGGGCATCGGCACGATGCCGGTGTTCGGCTCGATGGTGCAGAAGGGGAAGTTCTCGGCCGCGATCCCGGATTTGGTCAGGGCGTTGAACAGGGTGGACTTGCCGACGTTAGGTAGGCCGACGATGCCGCAATTGAATCCCATGGTGTTTCCCCTTGGATAAGAGTCAGGCCTTCTGGCTGTGCAGGTTTTTCATCGCGCGGTTCCATTCACCGGCGAGGATATCCGGCAGCACGCCGAGGGCAAAGTCGATGCTGGCATCGAGTTTTTCCTGTTCGGCGCGTGGCGCACGACCCAGGACGAAGTTTGAAACCATACTGGCCACGCCCGGGTGGCCAATGCCAAGCCGCAGGCGGTAAAACGTATTCTGATTGCCCAGTTGCGCGATGATGTCGCGCAACCCGTTGTGACCGCCATGCCCGCCGCCCTGTTTGAGCTTGGCAACGCCGGGAGGCAAGTCGAGTTCGTCATGCGCCACCAGGATTTCTTCGGGTTTGATCCGGAAGAAGCCCGCAAGTGCCGCGACGGCCTGGCCGCTGCGGTTCATGTAGGTGGTGGGAATCAGCAGGCGAATGTCCTGACCTTGATGCGAGAAGCGCCCGGTCAGGCCGAAATATTTGCGATCGGCCACAAGGTTGACGCCTTGGGCGTGGGCGATGCGCTCAACAAAAAGGGCCCCCGCGTTATGCCGGGTCTGTTCGTATTCGGCGCCTGGATTTCCCAGGCCAACGATCAGTTTAATGGCAGTCACGACAGGGGCCCTTCCTTTGGAGTTGTGGATAACATCGCCGCAACCTGGGTGCGGCGAAAGTGGACGGCAAGAGCTAACTTATCCAGAGATAAACTTCGCGTTGTCGCCCGCTTTCTCGCTACGTTCCGGTCCGCGATGTTTCCTCAAGCTCCGGCATTGCAGAGTGAATTACTCTGCAGCGCTTTCTGCTTCTGGTGCAACACGTGGAGCGTGAACATTGGCAACAGCCTTGTCATCACCGTGTGCCAGAGCAACGAACTCAACGCCTTTAGGGGCTTTGAGGTCAGACAGGTGAATGATCGAGCCGATTTCGGCGTTAGCCAGGTCGACTTCGATGAATTCAGGCAGGTCTTTCGGCAGGCAAGTTACTTCGACTTCAGCGATAACGTGCGAAATTTCGCCGCCTTTCTTGATCGGAGCAGCTTCGCCAACGAAGTGTACAGGTACGATAGCGGTCAGTTTCTGGCCAGCTACAACGCGTACGAAGTCAGCGTGCATCACGTGGCCTTTGGCCGGGTGACGCTGCAGGGCTTTGATGATTACGTTTTGCTTGGTGCCGCCAACGTTCAGCTCGATGATGTGGCTGTAAGCCGCTTCGTTTTCGAGCAGTTTGGCAACTTCTTTGGCCAGCATGCTGATGGATTCAGGGGCTTTTTCGCCACCGTAAACTACAGCTGGAACCAGGCTTGCGAGACGACGCAGGCGGCGGCTCGCACCTTTCCCCAGGTCGGAACGCACTTCAGCATTCAGGGTAAAATCGTTCATGTTGTATCTCCAAAATAACCACATTCGCCCCAGCGTTTGCGACCAGCGCTAAAGGCGATATGGGCAAAAAAGCCCCGCCCCGACAGGTTATGCCGGGGCGGGGCGCTTTTCGTCATCGAGATGTAGGCGAAGGGCAGGGCCCTTAGCGGAACATCGCGCTGATCGATTCTTCGTTGCTGATGCGGCGAACCGCTTCGGCAACAACCGGTGCGATATCCAGTTGGCGGATACGTGCACAGGCTTGTGCTGCAGCGGACAGCGGGATGGTGTTAGTCACCACCAGCTCGTCCAGCACGGAATTTTCAATGTTCTCGATTGCCCGACCCGACAGCACAGGGTGTGTGCAGTAGGCAAAGACCTTGGCAGCGCCATGCTCTTTCAAGGCTTTAGCCGCGTGGCACAGGGTGCCGGCGGTATCGACCATGTCGTCAACCAGGATACAGGTACGCCCTTCGACATCACCGATGATATGCATCACTTCAGAGTGATTGGCTTTCTCACGGCGCTTGTCGATGATCCCGAGATCAACGCCCAGGGACTTGGCAACCGCACGTGCACGCACGACGCCACCAATGTCCGGGGACACAATCATCAGGTTTTCGAAGCGTTGGTCTTCGATGTCATCCACCAATACTGGGGAGCCGTAGATGTTATCTACCGGAATATCGAAGAAGCCCTGGATCTGGTCAGCATGCAAGTCAACCGTGAGAACACGATCGATGCCGACTACGGTAAGCATGTCAGCAACGACTTTCGCGCTGATAGCTACACGTGCGGAACGCGGACGGCGATCCTGACGGGCATAACCAAAGTAGGGGATCACCGCAGTGATTCGAGTCGCTGAGGAGCGGCGGAAGGCATCAGCCATCACGACGAGTTCCATCAGGTTATCGTTGGTCGGAGCGCAAGTCGGCTGAATAATGAAGACGTCTTTACCGCGGACATTTTCATTGATCTCGGCTGTAATCTCGCCGTCGGAAAATTTACCGACAGAGATGTCACCGAGAGGGATATGCAGCTGACGTACAACACGCCGAGCCAGATCGGGGTTAGCGTTCCCCGTAAAGACCATCATCTTGGACACGCGCAGTACCTAGAGGCTGAGGGTAACCTGGATGAGTATAGAAAATGGCAGGGGCGGCTGGATTCGAACCAACGCATGGCAGGATCAAAACCTGCTGCCTTACCGCTTGGCGACGCCCCTGTATCTGTTGCAACGAGTACCCAGTACTCGGTTCCTTTTAGAGCAGACTTTGCAACTTGCGATGCAACATCGAAATGTTGCTTCCCTTTGCTACAAACCCTGTAAGGGTCTCTGTAAGAAGGGCCGAGACTTTATCAGCTTCAGCTTTGTTTGGGAAGCCCCCAAACACACAACTTCCAGTTCCGGTGAGTTTTGCTTCGGTAAATTTACCTAACAAATTCAAAGCGTTACGTACATCTGGATAACGCCTTGTTACCACCGGTAAGCAGTCATTTCGACTGTTTCCCTTGGGAACGGGGCGCACTTTAATGGGAGATGAGTTACGTGTCAACAACGGATCTGAAAAAATTTCTGCTGTACTTACAGATACTTGCGGAACAAGTACGACATACCAAGGTTCTTCGGGGTCTACAGGGGTCAGTTTCTCCCCCACGCCCTCGGCGAAAGCCGCGTGCCCACGCACGAAAACCGGGACGTCAGCCCCCAGGGTCAGGCCCAGGACGGCCAGGCGATCTTCATCCCAGCCCAGTTGCCAGAGATGGTTCAGGCCCAGCAACGTAGTGGCCGCATTTGAACTGCCGCCACCGATTCCACCGCCCATGGGCAAGATTTTTTCGATCCAGATGTCGATGCCCAGCGTACAGGCGGATTGTTCCTGGAGTTTTTTCGCCGCGCGCACGATCAGATTGCTGTCGTGAGGCACGCCTTCGAATTCGGTGTGCAGGCGAATGACACCGTCATCGCGCACCGCGAAAGTAATTTCATCGCCGTAGTCGAGGAATTGAAACAGCGTCTGCAGCTCGTGGTAGCCGTCTGGACGGCGACCGAGAATGTGCAGCATCAAATTCAGTTTGGCGGGCGAGGGCAGCGTCAGGCGACTGGCAGGCATGTCATTGCCCCAGTTTGCGCGGTTGCCAGGCCTTGATCACCAGCGTGATATCAAGGTCGGTGCCGTGCAGCTTGATGCGCTCGGGCAGCCAGTAACCGTTTTGTTGGGTGTAGGCGATGTATTCGATCTGCCAGCCATCCTGCTCAAGGGTGGCGAGGCGGCTGTCGGCATCCAGGGCCAGACGGCTTTTACTGTCCGGGGCCGGGAGCCCGCGGACCCACCACGCCAGGTTGGACACCGGCAGTTTCCAGCCCAGCTGTTCTTCGAGCAGCGCTTCCGGGCTGGGTGCGGTGTAGCGTCCCTGGTTCGCGACTTCCAGCGTGACATTGCCCGGTCGACCGGTCAGGCGGGCAGCGCCACGGCCCAGTGGGCCGGAGAGGCGGATATCGTAGTAATCCTGGCGTTGCAGCCAGAACAGCGTACCGCTCCCCGAATCCTTCGGCGCGCGAATACCGATCTTGCCGTCAATCTGCCAGCCATCCAGGGCGGTCAGTTGTTGTTTGTGCTCGCGCCATTGGGCCGGATTGCCGTGGCCTTCGACCGACTCGCGAGCGCCAAAGCCCGCGCAACCGGCGAGCAGGGCGATGAAGCTGAACACTATGACGTGGCGCAAAAACATGATTTTAAAGAGTCTCGGATCCGGTCAGGCGCTTGATGGTGCTGCGCAGGATGGTGCTGTCAGGCTGTTCCTTGAGGTACTTGGCCCAGATTTGTTTGGCTTCGCGTTGCTTGCCGTTGGCCCACAGGACTTCGCCCAGGTGAGCCGCAACCTCTTGGTCGGGGAGGCGCTCAAGGGCCTGGCGCAAGTAGCGCTCGGCTTCGTCGAGATTGCCCAGGCGGTAGTTGACCCAGCCAAGGCTGTCGAGCACGGCCGGGTCTTCCGGGTTCAACTGGTGGGCCTGCTCGATCAGGACCTTGGCTTCGGCGTAGCGGGTCGTGCGGTCGGACAAGGTGTAGCCCAGCGCATTCAGCGCCATGGCGTTGTCCGGGTCGCGCTTGATGATCTGGCGCAGGTCTTTTTCCATCTGTGCCAGGTCATTGCGTTTTTCCGCGAGCATGGCGCGGGAGTAGAGCAGGTTCAGGTCGTCCGGGAATTGCTTGAGGGCTTTGTCGAGCACCGTCCAGGCGCGATCGTCCTGTTTATTGGCCGATAGGGTCTCGGCTTCGACCAGGTACAACTGGATCGCGTAGTCGGGTTGCTCGTCGCGCTCCTTGGCCAACGTGCTCTGGGCGTCGTTGGTGCGGCCGTTCTGCATGAGGATGTCGGCCTGGCGCAGTTGTGCCGGCAAGTAATCGCTGCCCGGCGTGACCTGGGCGTACTCGATCAGGGCGCCTTGTGGGTCGTTGCGTTCTTCAGCGATGCGTCCCAGGTTCAGGTGGGCGGAGTCGACATGGCTGTCGCGGGCAATCAGGTCTTCCAGATAACCCTTGGCCTCCTCCCAGGCCTTGGCCTCCAGGCAGACCAGCGCCAGGGAATAGCGCAACTCGTCGTCTTCGGGGTACTGCTGAACCAGGTTCGAAAACTCGACCTTGGCATCCTCCATGCGGTCCTGCTCAACCAGCAGGCGGGCATAGGTCAGGCGCAGGCGCTTGTCGTCCGGGTATTGGCGAATGCTTTTTTGCAGCAGCGGCAGGGCTTCATCGCCGCGGTCCAGGCTTTGCAACAAACGGGCACGCAGCAGGATGGGTGCTACCTCGCCGTCTTGCGGCGGGTTTTTCTCCAGGAGGGCGAGTGCGCCCTTGGAGTCGCCGTCCTGTTGCAGCAGCAAGGCCTTGCCGAAAATCAACTGGCCGTTGTTCGGGTGGCGCAGCAACAAGCGGTCAAAGCTGTTCATCAGGCCATTGCGCGTGTCCTGGTCCGTATCGGCCGCCGACAGGGCGAGGAAGTCGAAATGGGTATCGCCCTTGCCTTGCAGGACCTTCTCCATATAAACCATGGAGTCGTCGTAGCGCCCGGCGCGAGCCAGTTGCACGGCGGCGGCGCGTTGCGCTTCAAGGTCTTGCGGCGAGTTTTTGGCCCAGATCAGTGCGCTGTCGAGCGCGGCCTGGTCAGCCCCCAGGTATTCGGCGATGCGAAATGCCCGCTCGGAAATGCCTGGGTCCTGGGTGTTGATCGCCTGGGTCACGTAGTTATCCAGGGCAATGTCATAGCGATTGCGCTGGCCGGCCAGTTCAGCGCTGAGCAGGCTGAAGATGGTTTCTTCGCTGAACGAGCTGTAGACCTTGGGCTTTTCAGGGGCTGGGCTGCTACCCGCAACCGGCGACGAGTTGTCTGTCGATACGGGGGCCATGGCCTGGCAGCCGCCGAGCAGGACAACACTTAGGAGCAACGCGGAAGATCTATTCATATAGGAAGAGGACGACTAACCTGCGGTCGGATCATCATGACACAAGCCTTCGGCCAAACATAACCGAGACTCAATGCGGGCCTTTTCACGGGCGGTATACAAGGACAATAGTCTGCGGAGGTTGTTCTCGGTGTGGCGAAGTAGGACAATTGTCGGCTTCTCGACATCATCAGCGACCTTGAATGGCCTTCCTTGCACTCGGTATTAACCACAAGACTGCTTCCGTAGACGTCCGCGAGCGCGTGGCCTTTACTCCAGAGCAGCTGGTTGAGGCCTTGCAGCAGCTCTGCCGACTTACCGACAGCCGCGAAGCTGCGATCCTCTCCACCTGCAATCGCAGTGAACTCTATATCGAACAGGATCAACTTTCTGCGGATGTGGTGTTGCGCTGGCTGGCCGACTATCACCATTTAAGCCTCGATGAGCTGCGCGCGTGTGCTTATGTGCATGAAGAGGATGCGGCAGTTCGTCACATGATGCGGGTCGCCTCCGGGCTTGATTCGCTGGTGCTGGGCGAACCGCAGATCCTCGGCCAGATGAAATCGGCCTACGCCGTGGCACGCGAGGCGGGCACCATCGGCCCGCTGCTCGGGCGTTTGTTCCAGGCCACCTTCAATGCCGCCAAGCAAGTGCGCACCGACACCGCCATCGGTGAGAACCCGGTGTCCGTGGCATTCGCCGCGGTCAGCCTGGCCAAGCAGATCTTCAGTGACTTGCAACGCAGCCAGGCCTTGCTGATCGGCGCGGGCGAGACCATCACCCTGGTCGCCCGTCATTTGCATGAGCTGGGGGTCAAGCGCATCGTCGTCGCGAACCGCACCCTGGAGCGTGCCAGCCTGCTGGCCGAGCAGTTTGGCGCCCATGCCGTGCTGCTCGCGGACATCCCGGCGGAGCTGGTGCGCAGCGACATTGTCATCAGTTCCACCGCCAGCCAGTTGCCGATCCTGGGCAAGGGCGCCGTGGAAAGCGCCCTGAAGCTGCGCAAGCACAAGCCGATCTTCATGGTCGACATTGCCGTGCCACGGGATATCGAGCCGGAAGTCGGCGAGTTGGATGACGTCTACCTCTATAGCGTCGACGACCTGCACGAAGTGGTCGCCGAGAACCTCAAGAGTCGCCAGGGTGCCGCCCAGGCCGCCGAAGAGATGGTGTCGATTGGCGCCGATGATTTCATGGTGCGCCTGCGCGAGCTGGCGGCGGTCGATGTGCTCAAGGCCTATCGTCAACAGAGCGAACGCCTGCGCGACGAAGAGCTGCAAAAGGCCCAGCGCCTGCTCGCCAATGGCGCCAACGCCGAAGACGTGCTGGTGCAACTGGCCCGTGGCCTGACCAACAAACTGCTGCACGCCCCCAGCGTGCAACTGAAAAAGCTTACTGCCGAAGGCCGCCTCGATGCGCTGGCCATGGCCCAGGAACTGTTTGCCCTCGGTGAGGGCTCCCCGGATAGCTCGTCGGATAAAAAACCGCAATGAAAGCGTCACTGCTCAATAAGCTGGACATCCTCCAGGACCGTTTCGAGGAACTGACTGCCTTGCTTGGCGATGGCGAAGTCATTTCCGATCAGAACAAATTCCGCACCTATTCCAAGGAATACGCGGAAGTTGAGCCGATTGTCACCACCTATAAACAGTTGCTCAAGGTTCAGGGCGACCTCGAAGGGGCCCAGGCCCTGCTCAAGGACAACGACCCGGACATGCGTGAGATGGCCGTGGAAGAAGTCCGCGAGGCCAAGGAGCAACTGCTCGAACTGGAAGCCAGCTTGCAACGCATGCTGTTGCCCAAGGACCCGAACGACGGACGCAACGTGTTCCTGGAGATCCGCGCCGGCACCGGCGGTGACGAGGCGGCGATCTTCTCCGGCGACCTGTTCCGCATGTATTCGCGCTACGCCGAGCGGCGTGGCTGGCGGGTCGAAATTCTCTCGGCGAACGAGGGCGAACACGGCGGCTATAAAGAAGTCATCGCCCGGGTCGAAGGCGAAAACGTCTACGGCAAGCTCAAGTTCGAATCCGGCGTACACCGTGTGCAGCGGGTGCCGGCCACTGAATCCCAGGGCCGGATCCACACCTCCGCTTGTACCGTGGCGGTACTGCCGGAACCGGACGAGCAGGAAGCGATCGAGATCAATGCCTCGGACTTGCGAATCGACACCTACAAGTCTTCCGGGGCCGGCGGCCAGCACGTCAACAAGACGGACTCGGCGATCCGGATCACCCACTTGCCCTCGGGCATCGTGGTCGAGTGCCAGGAAGAACGCTCCCAGCACAAGAACCGGGCGCGGGCGATGTCCTGGCTCTCGGCCAAGCTCAATGACCAGCAAACCAGCGCGGCGGCCAATGCCATCGCCAGCGAGCGTAAACTGCTGGTGGGCTCGGGAGATCGCTCCGAGCGGATCCGCACCTACAACTTCGCCCAGGGCCGGGTCACCGACCACCGGGTCAACCTGACGCTGTATTCCCTTGATGAAATCCTCGCCGGTGGCGTCGATGCCGTGATCGAGCCGTTGCTGGCCGAGTACCAGGCCGACCAACTGGCGGCGATAGGTGAATAAATGACCATCATTGCCAGTTTGTTGCGCGCAGCCGACCTGCCTGACTCGCCCACCGCGCGCCTGGATGCCGAATTGCTGCTGGCCGCCGCCCTGGGCAAATCCCGCAGCTTCCTGCACACCTGGCCGGAACGCATCGTGCCCAGCGAAGCCGCGCTGACGTTTGCCGAGTACCTGCAGCGTCGGCGCTCCGGTGAGCCGGTGGCCTACATCCTCGGCCAGCAAGGCTTCTGGAAGCTGGACCTGGAAGTGGCACCGCATACGCTGATCCCGCGGCCGGACACCGAGTTGCTGGTGGAGACCGCGCTGGAACTGTTGCCGGCAACCCCCGCCAAGGTGCTCGACCTGGGCACCGGCAGCGGCGCGATTGCCCTGGCCCTGGCCAGCGAGCGCCCGACCTGGCAGGTCACCGCGGTCGACCGCATCCTCGAAGCCGTGGCCCTGGCCGAGCGCAATCGCCAACGCCTGCACCTGAACAACGTCACGGTACTGAGCAGCCACTGGTTCGACTCGCTCAACGACCATCGCTACACCCTGATCATCAGCAACCCACCGTACATCGCCGCCGCCGACCCGCATCTGGCCGCCGGCGACGTGCGCTTCGAGCCCGCCAGTGCGCTGGTGGCCGGTGCCGACGGCTTGGACGACCTGCGGCTGATCATCGCCCAGGCGCCGCAACACTTGGAAGCGGGCGGCTGGTTGATGCTCGAACACGGCTACGATCAAGCCGATGCGGTGCGCGACCTGCTGCTGACCCAGGGATTTGTCGAGGTCCATAGCCGCCAGGACCTGGGCGGCCACGAACGCATCAGCCTGGGGCGCCTGCCGTGCTGAATGATCAGGAACTGTTGCGGTACAGCCGACAGATTCTGTTGCAACACGTCGACATCGACGGCCAGTTGCGCCTCAAGCACAGCCGAGCCCTGATCGTCGGCCTCGGTGGTCTGGGGGCACCGGTCGCGCTGTACCTGGCTGCGGCAGGCGTGGGTGAGCTGCACCTGGCGGACTTCGACACCGTGGATCTGACCAACCTGCAACGCCAGGTCATTCACGACACCGACAGCGTTGGCCTGAGCAAGGTCGACTCGGCGATCAAGCGCCTGGGCGCGATCAACCCCGAGATCCAGTTGATCGCCCATCGCGCCGCGCTGGACGAGGATTCGTTGGCGGCGGCCGTCTCAGCGGTCGACCTGGTGCTCGATTGCAGCGACAACTTCGCCACCCGCGAGGCGGTGAATGCGGCGTGCGTGGCGGCCGGCAAGCCACTGGTCAGTGGCGCCGCGATTCGCCTGGAAGGGCAGTTGTCGGTGTTCGACCCGCGTCGCGCCGAGAGCCCGTGCTACCACTGTTTATATGGCCACGGCAGCGAAGCCGAACTGACCTGCAGCGAAGCCGGTGTGCTGGGGCCGCTGGTGGGGTTGGTCGGCAGCCTGCAAGCCCTGGAAGCGCTGAAGTTGCTGGTGGGCTTCGGTGAGCCGCTGGTGGGGCGCTTGCTGTTGATCGATGCCTTGGGCACGCGCTTTCGCGAGTTGCGGGTCAAGCGCGATCCGGGTTGCCGCGTGTGTGGGCCCGCCCGTGCGTGAGGCGCCGGTCGGGGTGTTCGATTCCGGCGTCGGCGGCTTGTCGGTACTGGCGGAAATCCAGCGCCTGCTGCCCAATGAGTCGCTGTTGTATGTCGGCGATTGTGGGCACATTCCCTACGGCGAAAAGACCCCGGAGTTCATTCGCCAACGGTGCAGCGTGATGGCGCGGTTCTTCTTCGAACAAGGCGCCAAGGCCATCGTCGTCGCCTGCAACACCGCCACCGTGGCGGGTGTTGCCGACATTCGGCGGGATTATCCGCAGTGGCCGATCGTCGGCATGGAGCCAGCGGTCAAGCCCGCTGCCGCCGCTACCCGCAGCGGCGTGGTCGGCGTGCTCGCCACCACTGGCACCTTGCAAAGCGCCAAGTTCGCCGCCTTGCTCGACCGCTTCGCCACTGACGTGCGGGTGGTGACCCAGCCGTGCCCGGGCCTGGTGGAGTTGATCGAGGCCGGCGACCTGCAGAGCGAGACCCTGCGCCAGTTACTGACCGGCTACCTCGAACCTCTGCTCGCGGCGGGTTGCGACACGCTCATTCTGGGCTGTACCCATTACCCCTTCCTCAAGCCGTTGCTCAAGCAACTGATCCCCGCCGACATCAGCCTGATCGACACCGGCGCCGCCGTTGCCCGGCAACTGCAACGCCTGCTCGCCGAGCGCGACCTGCTGGCCGCCGGGCCTGCACGCCCTGCGCAGTTCTGGACCAGCGGCGACGCGCAGCACCTGACAACTATCTTGCCGTTGCTCTGGAATGACTCGGGTGTTGTGCAACGCTTCACGCGATAGACCGTCACACCGAGTGGATGAGTATCTGCATAGCCCAGGTCTGGGTTGAGCCTGGAGCGAGGCTTGCCCGCGAAGAGGCCAGCCCATTCAACATCGATGTCGCCAGACTTACCGCGTTCGCGGGCAAGCCCTAATGCCAGTCAGTTAAGGCGCCAAACCTGTGGGAGCGAGCCTGCTCGCGAAGACGGCAACACAGCCAACATCTCCGTTGACTGACCTACTGCTATCGCGAGCAGGCTCGCTCCCACGTGGGTTTCGCTTAACTGACTGGCATTAGGGCAAGCCCGCTCCACACAAGGATCCGGGCCTGACACTGGATGCGTGTTCGCCGTGGACCAGGGTGGGGCTTGCTCGCGAGGACGGTGGATCAGTCAATCAGGATGCTGGCCCTGCCGGTCCTTCAGCGATACGCCGTGGCAATCCCGCGTCGCTCTTCGATGCACTCCGGTGCGCCCATCTCGAACTCGCGGCAGATCAGCGGGCGTTTTTCGTAGATGGTGCACATCATCGTGTCGCGATCCAGGGCGGCGCACCAACCGTCGTCCAGGCGCAGCATGACTTCCCCGCCCCAATCATCGGTGTCGATAAATCGGTCCGGTACGCCGGTGTCGGTGATCAGCATGACTTCCAGTTGGCAGCAGCAGGCCGCGCAGGTCGAGCAGGTGACCGCCGGTGTGACAATTTCGGTGAGGGGGATGGTGTTCATGGCCGGCAGTGTAAGGCAGCCGGCCATTGGAGTGTGAAAGGTCTGACGGACGTCTGCCCGTCACCGCGAAACCGCTCAGGCATCGCGTGAAGGCAGGTTCTTGAATGCCGTCAGTGCCCGCTCCCGCGACTGGCCGAGGTTGACGATGGGCGGTGGGTAGTCAACCACGCCGAACAAGCCGCCGAGGGCGGCCGGGTTGTGCACGTGCGTGCTATTGAGCGCGGCCAGTTCCGGGAGCCAGCGCTTGATGAACACACCATTGGCGTCGAACTTCTCTGACTGATTCAGCGGGTTGAAGATACGAAACCAGGGGGCGGCGTCGGTGCCCGTGGAGGCGCTCCACTGCCAGCCGCCGTTGTTCGCTGCCAGGTCACCGTCGATCAAGTGCTGCATGAAAAAGCGCTCGCCTTCGCGCCAGTCGATCAACAGGTTCTTGGTCAGGAACATCGCCACCACCATCCGCAGGCGGTTGTGCATCCAGCCGGTTTCCAGCAACTGGCGCATGGCGGCATCGATGATCGGCAGGCCAGTGCGCGCCTCTTTCCAGGCCGCCAGTTCCTGCGGCGCCTGGCGCCAGGCCAGGGCTTCGGTTTCCGGGCGGAAGGCCCGGTGGCGCGAAACACGTGGGTAACCCACCAGGATGTGCTTGTAGAACTCGCGCCACAGCAGCTCGTTGATCCAGGTGATGGCGCCGACCTGACCGCTTTCGAACTCGCCTTGATTGGCCGCCAGGGCGGCGTGCAGGCATTGGCGCGGTGAGATCACACCGCACGCCAGGTACGCCGAGAGCTGGCTGGTGCCGGGCTTGGCCGGGAAGTCACGTTCGTCCTTGTAGTGGTCGATCTGGCCCGAGGCGAATTCGCTCAAGCGCCGTTGCGCTTCGTCTTCGCCGGCTGGCCAGAGGGCGCGCAGGTACTCGCTTGGCGGCGTGAAGCCAGCGACCTGCGCCGGGATCGGATCACGGTTGATGACGCTCGGCGCCTGGATCTTGGGCGGCGCGACAAGGGCGGGCAAGGCGGTGTGCAGGCGCGAGTAGCAGACCTTGCGGAACTGGCTGAACACCTGGAACCAGGTGCCGGTCTTGGTCAGCACACTGCCGGGCTTGAACAGCAGTTGATCCAGGTAATGATGAAAACCGATGCCGGCGCTTTCCAGGGTTTGGCGTACGGCGGCGTCGCGACGGGTTTCATGGACGCCGTATTCCTCGTTGACGTGCACCGCGTCGACCTTCAGTTCACGGCACAACTGGAGCAGTACCCCGGGGGCATCGTCCCAGCGCGGGGCGTGGCGAATCAGCAGCGGGATGTTCAACGCCGCCAGGGCCTGGCTCAGCAGGCGCAGGTTGCGCAGCCAGAAATCCACCTTGCACGGCGCGTCATCGTGAACCAACCATTGCGCCGGGCTCAGTAGGTACACCGCCACGCACGGGCCGCGCGCGGCAGCGGCGCTCAGGGCGGTGTTGTCATGCAGGCGCAGGTCGCTGCGTAGCCAGATCAATTGCAGGCTCGGTTGCATTAGATGACGCCTCGGGAAATCAGGGACTGGAGTGCCGAGACCGGGTCTTGGGCCAGGTGCAGGTCAGGGATCTCAGTGGTGCTTGCCGACAACTCGGCGTGGTGGATGCAGACCGAGGGGCCGGCGATCAGTGTTGGGCAGGCGATGTTGCTCAGCAGGCGCGGCAGTTGTTTGAGGTCCAGGGGCTTGCGCGAATACAGCAGCACGCCACGGGCGCCCAGGTGCTCGACCGCCAGGGCCAGCTCACCCACCGGCAGCGGTGAGTCGAACACTTCCACGGGGCAGTCGGCACTGCTCACCAGCCAGGCGCAGAGCCACAGGTGCGGTTCCAGGGGCAGGTCGGATTGGTTGACCAGCAGCAGCGGTGCACCGCGCAACTGGCGGTTGTTGTGGTAGATCCGGGCGCCGAACTTGCTGCGCAGCCAACCCTGGAAAAACGCCTGCTCCATGCGCGCGCCGAACTGTCCTTGCCAGCGGTGCTCAAGCTCGGCCAGCAGCGGCATCAACAACTGTTGGCACAAGGTGCTGGGCGGATACAGCGACATCGCCTGGTTGAACCGGTCATCGAGCTGGCGCTCGGCCAGTTGGCTGATGGCCTGGATCAGGCGTTGGCGCAGGATCTGCCAGTCGTTGCCCAGGGGAGTGGCGAATGTCGGCGGGGTGTCGAGCAGCGGCTTGACCTGGCTGACCGCCACGCCACGATTGAGCCAGGTCAGGATGTCGTGGATGCGCTGTACGTGCTCGGCCGAGAACAGGCGGTGCCCCTTGGGTGAGCGCAGCGGCACGATCAGGCCATAACGGCGTTCCCAGGCGCGCAGGGTGACGGCGTTGACGCCGGTGCTGCGGGCGACCTCTCGGATCGGTAGCCAGCCGTGTTCGCTGTCGGTTGGCTGATGGGGGGCGGGTTGGCGGTTCATCACATCGCCTTTCTGAGGCTGAGGTGTTCCGGGTGTGGTTGCAGGTAGACCTGCTGTGCCACGTACGGATCGGGATGGTGGCGCACGTGATGCCTGAGCAGGCTCAGTGGCACCCGCAGCGGTGCGAGGCCTTGGCGGTATTGCTCGATGGCGCGGTGCAGGTACTGTTTGTCTTCCCGGCTGATGCGGTGCTTGAAGTACCCGCTCAGGTGTTGCAACACATTGGCGTGGGTGCCACGCGTCGCCTGTTGTTGCAGGGCGCTCATCAGTGCACGGAAGTAGCGCGGGCCAAGCTCGGCGGGGTCGTTTTGATGCAGGGTGGCCAAGAGTTTGCCCAGCACCTTGTATTGCACCGGGTTGTGGGCCATCAGCAGGTATTTGTGGCGGGCGTGGAAGTCAGTCAGGGCGCGGCGGTTCAGGCCGGTTTCCAGCCGGTGCTGCCACGCGGCGCACACCTGGATCCGGGTGAGGGTGTCGGCACGAAAGACCAGGTCGCCGAGCCGGGGTTCGTCTTGCCAGCCGTCACCCATGACGATTGTGAGTGAGTGGGCGCAACGGCTCGACATTGAGAAACCTCGGATAAAAACCTTGTACAGATTAATAGGTCTGTACAGCTTTATTGGATGATAGATCCGATGGTGTACAAGTCAAAGACTTTGTATAACTTTTTGCGGTGAGCACGGATCGCCACCCCTGGCGGGACGGTCCGGTGGGGTGGCGGTTTCTACTGCTGGTGTTCGTGCAACCGGCGAGCGGCTTCCTGGCCGCTGAGCCAGGCGCCTTCGACCCGACCTGACAGGCACCAGTCACCGCACACGTAGAGACCCAGGTCGGCATCGGCCAGTGCGCCCCATTCGTGGCTGCTGGCGGGGCGGGCATAGAGCCAGCGATGGGCCAGGCTGAAGGTCGGGGCGGGCATGGCGCTGTGCAGCAGTTCGGCGAAGGCACCGTGCAATTGCTCGATCACCGCCTCCTTGGGCAAGTCGATATGTTGCCGGCTCCAACTGCTGGTGGCGTGCAGGACCCAGGTGTCCAGGGTGTTGTCGCGTCCTGGCTTGCTGCGGTTGCGGGCGAGCCAGTCCAGGGGGCTGTCTTGCACGAAGCAGCCTTCCATCGGTGTATCGAGGGCGGTGTCGAAGGCCAGGGCGACGGCCCAGGTAGGGTCCATCTTGACCCCGGCGGCGGCGCTCGCCAGTTTCGGTGCGGCGGCGAGCAGGGCCGTGGCCTGGGGCGCCGGCACGGCAATCACGACATGGCTGAACGGGCCGTGGGCGAGGCCTTCGGCGTCCTGCAGGTGCCAGTGCTCTTCACCGCGAAAGACTTCGGTGATGCGGCAGGAGAAATGCACCTGCGCGTCGCCGATCAGCGCCCGCGGGATGGCGCTCATGCGCGGGCTGCCGACCCAGCGGGTTTGTTCATCGGGCGAGGGGCTGAGTTGGCCGCCCTGGCAGTTGTAGAGCAGCGGTGTCCACTCGGCGACCCAGCCGTTGGCTTGCCAGCGCTGGACCTCGTTGACGAAGCGTCGATCCCGGGCGGTGAAGTACTGCGCGCCCATGTCCAGTGCGCCGGCCTCCGTGCGCTGGCTCGACATGCGCCCGCCACTGCTGCGGCTTTTATCGAACAACTGCACGACGTACCCGGCCGCTTGCAGGGCTTGGGCTGCAGAGAGCCCGGCGATGCCGGTGCCGATGATTGCGATAGGGACAGTCATAGGGGCCTCGTTTACCTTTCTCTACAGGCTTCGCGCGCTGCCAATCCTGTACAATTTTAATTATTGGTATAACTTTTGGCGTTATCGTTCTGACAGCTTGGCCTATGGTTAACCATAGACCTGTCCGATCCGAAACATCCCTGTTTATAAAAATAGACTAGTGATCGGAGTAAAACGCCACGCGAGGAACATGTCATGCACATCTTGCTGACCGGCGGTACTGGATTGATCGGACGCCAACTTTGCAGGCAATGGTTGAGCCAGGGCCATAGCTTGACGGTGTGGAGCCGCTCACCCGAAAAAGTCGCGAAGTTATGCGGCAGCCAGGTGCGTGGCATTGCCCATCTGGAGGACATTGGCGAGGCGCCGGTGGATGCGGTGATCAACTTGGCCGGGGCGCCGATTGCCGATCGCCTGTGGACCCACCGACGCAAGACGTTGCTGTGGGATAGCCGGATCCGCCTGAGCGAGACCTTGCTGCTGTGGCTGGAAAGTCGCGAGCACCAGCCGTCGGTATTGATTTCAGGCTCGGCGGTGGGCTGGTACGGCGACGGCGGCGAGCGTGAGTTGACCGAGGATTCGCCGCCGGTCAGCGAAGACTTTGCCAGCCGCCTGTGCATCGCCTGGGAAGAAACCGCGCAGCGCGCCGAGGCGCTGGGCATGCGGGTGGTGCTGGTGCGCACGGGCCTGGTGCTGTCGGCCGAGGGCGGCTTTTTGTCGCGCCTGCTGCTGCCCTTCAAGGCCGCGCTGGGCGGGCCGATTGGCAATGGCCGGCAGTGGATGTCATGGATTCACATCGAGGACCAAATCGCGCTGATTGATTTTCTTCTGCATGAGAATAACGCCCGTGGTCCTTATAATGCCTGCGCACCAACACCTGTGCGCAACCGCGAGTTCGCCAAGACCCTGGCCGCGGTGCTGCATCGGCCGGCGTTCATGCCGATGCCGGCCTTTGCCCTGAAGCTGGGGCTGGGCGAGTTGTCGCTGTTGTTGCTGGGTGGCCAGCGGGCGACCCCCGCGCGGCTGTTGGCGGCCGGGTTTACCTTTCGCTTCACTGAATTGCGCGCGGCCCTGGACGACCTGTCCAGCCGCCTTTGAAATAGGACGTTGCATGACCGATCACGCGTTGCTCCTGGTCAACCTGGGTTCACCCGCTTCCACACAGGTGGCGGACGTGCGCAGCTACCTCAATCAGTTTCTGATGGACCCTTACGTCATCGACTTGCCATGGCCGGTCCGGCGTTTGCTGGTCTCGCTGATTCTGATCAAGCGCCCCGAACAGTCGGCCCATGCCTACGCCTCGATCTGGTGGGATGAAGGCTCACCCCTGGTGGTGCTCAGCCGTCGCTTGCAACACGCCATGACCACGCAATGGACCAAGGGCCCGGTCGAACTGGCCATGCGTTACGGTGAGCCGTCGATCGACACGGTGCTCGCGCGCCTGGCCGCCCAGGGCATCAAGCAGATCACCCTGGCGCCCCTTTATCCACAGTTCGCCGACAGCACGGTGACCACGGTGATCGAGGAAGCCCGACGGGTGATACGTGAGCGCAAGCTGGACGTGCAGTTGTCGATCCTCCAGCCGTTCTACGATCAGCCGGAGTACCTGGATGCTCTGGTGGCCAGTGCCAAGCCCTACCTGGCGCAGGATTACGACCACCTGCTGCTGAGTTTCCACGGGTTGCCCGAGCGGCACCTGAAGAAACTCAATCCCGGCCATAGTTTTGACGGCGCTGGCGATTGCTGTGCCGGCGCCCCGCCGCAAGTCGTTGCCACCTGCTATCGCGGCCAGTGCCTGCGCACCGCGGCGGCGTTTGCCGAGCGCCTGGGGTTGCCGGACGGCAAGTGGTCGGTGTCGTTCCAGTCACGCCTGGGGCGCGCCAAGTGGATCGAACCCTACACCGAGGCGCGTCTCGATGAGCTGGGCAAAAGCGGGGCGAAGAAGATCCTCGTCATGTGCCCGGCGTTCGTCGCCGATTGCATCGAGACCTTGGAAGAGATTGGTGATCGAGGGTTGGAGCAGTTCCGCGAAGCGGGAGGGGAGGAGTTGGTGCTGGTGCCGTGTCTCAACGATGACCCGCAATGGGCGAAGGCGTTGAATACGCTGTGTGACAGGGCGCCGTTGGCCCTCTAGAAGCATCGCGAGCAGGCTCGCTCCCACAAGGTTTATGTTGATCTTGTGGGAGCGAGCCTGCTCGCGAAGAGGTCCTGTCAATCAGCCCAGGACATGGCGCTGCTTACAACAACGGCTCATCCGGCTGCTTGTTCTTCCAGCCATCATTGCCCGGCAACAGCAGGTTCAAGGCAATCGCCACGATGGCGCACAGCGCGATCCCCTTGAGACCGAAGTCGTCCGACCCGGTGCCGGTGCCGACCAGCATACCGCCAATCCCGAACACCAGGGTCACCGAGACGATCACCAAGTTGCGTGCTTCGCCCAGGTCGATCTTGTGGCGGATCATGGTGTTCATGCCCACCGCGGCGATCGAGCCGAACAGCAGGCACAGAATCCCGCCCATCACCGGCTCTGGAATGCTTTGCAGCAGTGCGCCGAACTTGCCGATAAACGCCAGGCTGATGGCGAAGATCGCCGCCCAGGTCATGATTTTCGGGTTGTAGTTCTTGGTCAGCATCACCGCGCCCGTCACTTCGGCGTAGGTGGTGTTGGGTGGGCCGCCCAGCAGGCCGGCTGCAGTGGTGGCGATACCGTCACCAAACAGCGTGCGGTGCAGGCCAGGCTTCTTCAGGTAGTCGCGGCCGGTGACGCTACCGACCGCGATCACCCCGCCGATGTGTTCGATGGCCGGCGCCAACGCGACCGGGACAATGAACAGGATCGCCTGCCAGTTGAACTCGGGTGCGGTGAACGCCGGGATGGCGAACCAGGGGGCGGTAGCGATCTTCGCGGTGTCGACGACGCCGAAGTAGAACGCCATGCCAAAGCCCACCAACACGCCAGAGATGATCGGCACCAGGCGGAAGATGCCCTTGCCGAACACCGCCACGATCAAGGTGGTCAGCAGCGCCGGCATCGAGATCATCATCGCCGTCTGGTAATGAATCAGCTCGCGGCCATCGGGGGCCTTGCCCATGGCCATGTTCGCGGCAATCGGCGCCATGGCCAGGCCGATGGAAATGATCACCGGGCCAATCACCACCGGCGGTAGCAGGCGGTCGATGAACCCGGTGCCTTTGATCTTCACCGCCAGGCCCAGGAACGTATAGACGAAACCGGCGGCCATCACCCCGCCCATGGTCGCCGCGAGGCCGAACTGGCCCTTGGCGAGAATGATCGGGGTGATGAAGGCAAAGCTCGACGCCAGGAACACCGGCACCTGACGCCCGGTCACCACCTGGAACAGGATGGTCCCCAGGCCCGCGGTGAACAGCGCGACGTTCGGGTCGAGGCCGGTAATCAGCGGCATCAATACCAGTGCGCCAAATGCCACGAACAGCATTTGCGCGCCTGACAGGACCTGGCGCCAGAGCGGGTCGTTGAACTCATCCTGCATGGTTACGCGTCCTTCTGCTTGGTGCCGAAGATCTTGTCGCCCGCATCGCCCAGGCCAGGAATGATGTAGCCGTGTTCGTTGAGTCGCTCATCGATCGAGGCGGTGTAGATGGTCACGTCCGGGTGAGCCAATTCCACGGCGGCGATCCCTTCGGGCGCAGCAACCAGAACCATGGCGCAGATGTCTTTGCAGCCAGCCTTTTTCAACAGGTCGATGGTGGCGACCATCGAGCTGCCGGTGGCGAGCATGGGGTCGATGATCATCGCCAACCGTTCGTCGATTTCTGGAACCAGTTTCTCCAGGTAGGTGTGGGCCTGCAGCGTTTCTTCGTTGCGGGCCACGCCCACGGCGCTGACCTTGGCGCCCGGGATCAGGCTGAGTACGCCTTCGAGCATGCCGATACCGGCGCGCAGGATCGGCACCACGGTAATCTTCTTGCCGGCGATCTTCTCGACCGAAACAGTGCCGCACCAGCCTTGAATGTCGTAGGTTTCAAGGGGCAGGTCTTTGGTGGCCTCGTAGGTCAGCAGGGCACCGACTTCCTGAGCAAGCTCGCGGAAATTCTTCGTGCTAATGTCTGCGCGGCGCATAAGGCCAAGTTTGTGTCGGATCAGCGGATGGCGGATCTCACGGATGGGCATAGGGAAAAGCTCCGGCGGCGGGCAAAAAAACCGGCCTAGATTAATCTATCCAGGGGGTGATGTCCTATAGACATACAGTACGTTAGTCCACAAATGCTTGATTAGACCGGGCGGGATGCGTACCTTTGCCCGCTTTTCCTGAATCCGCCACCCCTGGAGAGCGCCATGTCCGCTGATCTCGAGCATATCCGTCAAATCATGCGAGAGGCTGACTGCCTGTACACCGAAGCTGAAGTCGAGGCCGCCATCGCCCGCGTCGGTGCACACATCAACGAACAACTGGCTGACAGCAACCCAGTGGTGTTCTGTGTGATGAACGGCGGGCTGATCTTTGCCGGCAAGCTGCTGACCTACCTGCAGTTCCCGCTGGAAGCGTCCTACCTGCACGCCACCCGCTATCGCAACGAAACCAGCGGCGGCGACCTGTTCTGGAAGGCCAAGCCGGAAGTCTCGTTCATCGACCGTGACGTCCTGATCATCGACGACATTCTTGACGAAGGTCACACCCTCGGCGCGATCATCGACTTCTGCAAGCACGCCGGTGCCCGCAAGGTGCATACCGCGGTACTGATCGACAAGGACCACGACCGCAAGGCGCGTCCGGACCTGAAAGCCGATTTCGTCGGCCTGCCGTGCATCGACCGCTACATCTTCGGCTACGGCATGGATTACAAGGGCTACTGGCGCAACGCCAACGGGATCTTTGCCGTCAAAGGCATGTAAGAACCTGGTCCAACCCTTTGTAGGCGCGAGGCTTGCCCGCGAAGCGATGTCACCGCCAACCGAAGTGTTGGCGGTCAGGCCCTCTTCGCGGGCAAGCCTCGCTCCTACGGATGGTCGGTTGCTCCATCTCGCCCATGCTAGAGTGCCCGGCCCCGCCCTCAGGAGCCTGTCATGAGCCCGTTGATTCGTCGTTGCGCCGTCTTGTTGCTAATGAGCTGCAGCCTGCCCCTGGCCGCCGCGCCTGCGCTGATGCACGGACAGTTTCTGCCGCCCGACGACCTGACCCTGCGTGACGCTCAACCCGAGCAGCAGCAACTGCTGCAGATCACCGAGTACTCGGTGGTGGTGGGCAGCCAGCGCCAGTCCAATCAGCAACCGATCCCCGTGACGTCGCCGGTGATGATTCGCCTCAAGGGCAAGCCCCTCAACAAAGGCGCGACCATCAACCAGGTGCTGCTGAACTTTGACGGCGAAAGCAAAAGCCTGAAAAAGCCGGTCTACGACGACAAGCGCAAAGTCTTGACCCTGTATTACCCCATGGCCCAGTACTCGGTGGTGATGGACCTGCTGCGCAATGGCACGCTGTATTGCCAGTTCCTGAGCTACGCCAATGGCCATGTCTGGGCGGACCTGCACACCGGGGCCGTGCGCGCACGTTGAGGCGATTCGCTGTGCAGGGGTAAACTGCCCGCCCCGTGAAATGTCTGCGAGCTGGAGTCGGCAATGCGTAAAGATAAGAAACAGTTGATTGGTGATGAAATCGGCGATGCCCAGGTCAAGTTGTTCCTTGATTTCGAGCCGGTTGACGCGACTTCACCGTCCCATCACAAACTGATCAAGGCCTACCGTGGCCTGCGTATCGACGATTTCGAGCGTTTCCTGGTGTTCTTTGTCGAGGCCGGGCACGACCTGGACGGCAAGGATGAACACGGCCAGACCTTTGTCGAGGTGATCAAGGACCAGCGCAACGGCGCCGAGTACATCGAGTTGATCGAAAAGGCGCGCGGCTAAGGGTTTCGTCGCGACAAAAAAAACGCCCCGTCCTGCATCAGGACGGGGCGTTTTTCATGGCGCTGAGCGTCAAGCGAGGCTTGGCGCCTCGCGGCTTTCTTCAACCAGTTCCAGGGCGACGTTGTTCTGCGTGTTGATCTTGCGATACAGCGCAGCGTCGGTTTCCAGGACCTTCTCGCGGGCCGGGAAGATCTCTGCCAGCTTGGCAGCCCATTCGCCGCAGGCCTTGGCCGGGAAGCACTTCTCGATCAGCTCAAGCATGATCGAAACCGTCACCGAGGCACCTGGCGAAGCACCGAGCAGTGCGGCCAGCGAACCGTCCTGGGCCGCGACCAGTTCGGTACCGAACTGCAGGATGCCGCCTTTTTTCGGGTCTTTCTTGATGATCTGCACACGCTGGCCAGCCACTTCCAGGCGCCAGTCCTCGGCCTTGGCCTGTGGATAGAAACGACGCAGGGAATCCAGGCGTTGCTCCATCGACTGCATCACTTCGCTGACCAGGTACTTGGTCAGGTCCATGTTGTTCTTGGCCACGGCCAGCATCGGCCCGATGTTGCCGGCGCGAACCGACAGCGGCAGGTCCATGAAGGAGCCGTGCTTGAGGAACTTGGTGGTGAAACCGGCGTACGGTCCGAACAGCAGGGATTTCTTGCCATCGACCACGCGGGTGTCCAGGTGCGGCACCGACATCGGCGGCGAACCGACGGCGGCCTGGCTGTAGACCTTGGCCTGGTGATGCTTGACCACTTCCGGGTTGTCGCAACGCAGCCATTGGCCGCTGATGGGGAAACCACCAAAGCCTTTGCTTTCTTCGATGCCCGAGGCCTGCAGCAGCGGCAATGCCGCACCGCCCGCGCCGAGGAAGACGAACTTGGCATCGACGTCACGGCTGTTGCCGCTGTTGACGTCCTTGATGCTGACGGTCCAGCCGTTGGCGTTACGCTTGAGACCGGTCACGCGCTTGCAGTACTTGACCTGGGCATCGGGTGCGCTGGTCAGGTGCTTGAGCAGTTGGTTGGTCAGGGCGCCGAAGTTGACGTCGGTGCCGTTCATGACACGGGTAGCGGCAATGACTTCGTCAGCCGGGCGCCCGGGCATCATCAGCGGCATCCAGTCGGCCATGGTGGCCTTGTCTTCGGTGTACTCCATGTCAGTGAAGGCATGGTGCTGCTTGAGTACGTTGAAGCGTTCCTTGAGGAACGACACGCCAGCGTCACCCTGCACGAAGCTCAGGTGCGGAACCGGGCTGATAAAGGACTTGCACGAGCCGAAGGTGCCTTTCTTGGTCAAGTACGACCAGAACTGCTTCGAGACTTCGAACTGAGTGTTGATGTGCACCGCTTTCTTGATGTCGACGCTGCCGTCAGCGGCCTGTGGCGTGTAGTTCAGCTCACACAGCCCAGCGTGACCGGTACCGGCGTTGTTCCACGGGTTGGAACTCTCCGCGGCCCCGGAATCCATCAGCTCGACGACTTCCAGCTTGATCGTCGGGTCGAGTTCTTTGAGCAGTACGGCGAGGGTGGCACTCATGATGCCGGCCCCAACCAGTACTACGTCGACTGCTTCGTTATGCGCCATTTAACGCGTCTCCAAAATCTGCAGCACCAAATTGTCGGCATAGCTGCCAGGAGTTACGGGGCATGCTCTGTAGAGCCCCAGGTCACCCATGGCCAGGATCGCCATGTCCGAATCTTCGCAATTTTTCGCAACTTCGACAGACGCTACCCACCGGGCTTAGAGTTGCTATGAACTCATTTCAGCGCGCGGGTGGCAATTCGACTTATGGTCGAGACATCTGTTTGTGCAACCAAATCCGTAGCGGACAGGCTTCAGGCTCCGGCGTTCGAGAAACGCCCGGCCCTGTGTCGTTGGGCTGTTGTAGACGCTAATGGTGCATATTCAGACGCAAAACTATTCATTTGCTCGCCACACTCTTGTGAAGTTGTGAAAACCCGTTTTTTCACGCTCTTTTGAAGACGTGAACCTCAAAAAAGGGCTATCCGCGCCTGGCACCGTGCCCGAAATAAACGGGCAAACAACTCAGTGACCGAGCGTCATGACAGCTCTGGCAGATGCGCGAAAAGTGGTGGTTTGCAGGACAAACAGCAAGCTCGCCAGCTTCACTCGATCTGTGTGGGCGGCTCTCTGTGGGCGGTTCGGGGATGCTAATACGCAAGTATCAGCGGTGCTGCGAGGCCCGATCAGGAGACGTCCTTATAATCGGGGGGAGATTGTAGCGAAGAAACGCAGGGAAATGGTCGTGTTTAATGACTTTTATTAGCAATCGGGTCAACGGGCCAGCGCCGAGTGCAGCCTTGCCTGGGCCGCCTGTGGTTTTAGGCGAGCACTGGCCGGCAGGGGCTGGTGCAACCAGTTGAGGCGAACTTCGCTGATTTCCACCCAGTCTTCGCCTTTGGGAGGCATGCGACAGTGCTTGAATGCCAGGCAGCGCTCATGCTTGTCGAGCTGTGCGAAGTGGCGATATTGGCGGCGCGGAGCGAACAGTAACCAGAGAGAGTGCATGGCAAGGCCCTCGAATAGTGACAGCGTAAAGTTAGCAGTGTGGCATGACACTCCGATTACTGGCGGCGCGCCTGGGGGACATTTCAACTGTCTTCAGCCCATGTTCAGGGTCGCTGGTTTGCAGGCGGTGCGCGCCGCTATACTGCGCCTCAAGTTTGTGCCTGATTCTGGAGAGAAGCGCATGTTGCAACGCCTGTTGTTCGGTTTGATCACTGTGACCAGTTTGACCTTGGTTGGCTGCGCCCACAGCCCGCAGCAACTTGCCCCGGAGCCGAAGCTGACGGCGCAGCTGGCGCCGGTCGGGCGTGGCCAGCCGGTGGTGGTGAGGGTGGTCGATGGCCGTCCGTCGCCGACCTTGGGCACCCGTGGTGGCCTGTATCCTGAAACCAGCGCCATTACTGTGCAGGGCGCGCAGATTCTGCCGAAGTTGCAGGCCCAGGCCGAAGCGGCGGTGCGCCTGCTGGGCTTTACCCCGACTGCCAATGCGCTGAATGCCCCGCAACTGACGGTCACCCTGGCCGAGCTGAAGTATCAGTCGCCCAAGGAAGGTTTGTATGTGACAGAGGCGACGATCGGCGCGACCTTCCGTTCTGATGTGCAGAACGCCAACCGTCGTTACAGTGGCCGCTATGGTGCGTCGCTGGACCAGCGTTTTGGCATGGCACCGAATCAGGAAACCAATAACAAGCTGGTCAGCGATGTGTTGAGCGATGCGTTGACCCGCCTGTTCAAGGATCCGACGGTTGGTCAGATCCTCGGCGAGTAGTGTTTCGCCTGATGTCGAGAAGCCCGATGGCCTGTGAGGATGTCGGGCTTTTTTGTGGGGGAGAGCCTGACAGTCAGCCTGGCTCTGACGGATGTACCGCGATCTAAATTGTGGGAGCGGGCTTGCTCGCGAAGGCGGTCGTCAGCCAACCGGTCTCTTGCGGATGTACCCAGGTCCAACGGTGGGAGCGAGCCCGGCTTGCCGGCTGGCCTATCTCTTGTTGGTGTACATATCCATTGCTGCGGTCATGGCTGCTGGCGGTTCCGCTCTTGCAGCGGGTCACTTTTTCAAGCGCCAAAAAGTAACCAAAAGGCTTTGCCCCGAGCGTTCGGCCCCTCGCTAAGGCTCGGGGTTCCTTCGCTGCGGTATTCCTCTGGGGGCATCGCCCTCCTGTTTGCTTCGCTGCACCTCCCTGCGATGTGTTCGACTGCGTCGAACGGCGCTGTGCGCCAGTCCCCAGAGGGACACCTGCGCTCAGCCTGCCGATGGGGCGGGTGGATCAAGATCAAGATCAAGAGCGGCAGGCGAGCTAACGCTCGGCCTGTTGAGTGGTGAAGAGCGTATCGGGGTGGCTGGGAGTTTGGCGGTGGTTATGCCGCCTGTGAGTAGAAGTCCAGCACGCTGACGCCGGTGAACAGGTCGGTTTCCGGTAGGTCGGGGTGTTGGTGGCCCCCCAGGGCGCAGTAGACCAGCCAGTGGCGGTCCTGGACGTTGAAGGCCAGGCTGCCGACGAGGGTTTGTTGTTCGTCGCTGGGGGTGATGAGGTAGAGGCGGTCCTGGTTTTCGGCGTGCAGCATGACAAGTTCCGTGTCGGTTTCGAGGGGCGACAGAGTGACGTGTTTAGATGACGAAGACGTGACGCAGAACATGAGTCGGTGGATTGTTTCGTAACTTGTCGGAAAGTCCGGGCAGGGGCGAGGGGTTTGGGTAGAATCCGCGCCGTGGGTGTTGTCGACGCTCCGCTTGTCCTGTTTTGCTTGAGGTTCTTGATGTCACTGCAATTGATCTCGCTGCTTGCCGCACACCCCGCCAAACTGATCAACGTCCTCGCCCTGGTGTTTGCCTGCCCCGGCAGTTGGCTGCTGCACATTGCGCGCCGTCGCGAGCAGTTGGCGCGGGCCAGTCTCGCGGCGCAGGCCGAGCGCGGGAGCCGTGATAACCGGATGCACCTGTTGAGCATCGAGACCTTGCGCATGAACCGGTTTTTCTACGCGTTCGGCTTTGCCTGCCTGGGGTTGGCGTTGCTGGTATCGTGGATCAGCACTCGGTTCTGACGATTACGCCAGTCGGTGTGGGAGCGATCCCACACCGTACGAGTTGGCGCCCTACAGTGCCAGGCCTGCCTTGACCCGGTACTGATTGCGCACCGGCGTGGCGTATTGCAGCACCAGGAACGGCCGGTGTTCCTCGGGGCAGGTGTCGAGGCGGCTTTGCCATTGCAGCTGGGCCTTGGCCAGTTCTTCGGCCGGGAATACCTGGGCGGCGTCCGGCACGTTCAGTTGCGGGTCGGCATCCTTCCATTGGGCATAAGCCAGGTAGTGCACCGGGAACAGGCGGTAGCCGCCGAGGATTTGCCTGTCCATTTCCATGGCCAGCTGCTTGGTGTCTTCGAATCGCTCGCGGATGGGGGCGGCGAAGTTGACGTGGACCCGGCCCTTGTAGCCTGTAATTCCCTTGGCGATGCTCGCGTCATCCTCGCCCGGCACCTTGGTGTAGCTGCCGGTGGTGGCGCGGATGTACAGCTCGCGGGCCTTGGCCTGGTCGCATGGGTCGTACTCGTAGCTGATCGACACCGGGGTCAGGTTCAGCGACTGGATGACGTCGCCGAACGGCTCGTCCTTGCGGCTCATGTGGAACATTTTGAGGATCGCCGACTCGGTACGGTCGTCGCCGTCCTTGGCGCGGCCTTCGGCCTGGGCGATCCAGATCGATTGGCAGTCATTGCGAATCGAATGATTGATGTACGCCGACAGCAACTGGTAGGCCGCCATCTTCTCGCGCCGGCCGCTGATGGAGCGATGCACGATAAAGCTTTTGTTCAGGCGCATCAGGTCGCTGACGTAGGGCTTTTGCAGCAGGTTGTCGCCAATGGCGATGCGGGGCGTTGGCAGGCCTGCGTGGTAGATCGCGTAGTTGACGAAGGCCGGGTCCATCACGATGTCGCGGTGGTTGGCCAGGAACAGGTAGGCGCTGCCGGACTTGAATTGTTCCACCCCGGTGTAGGTCACGCCGTCGGTGGCGCGCTCGATGGTGTGGTCGACATAGACTTCGACTTTGTCCTGCAGGGTTGCAACCGAGGTGACCCCGGCGAACTCACGGCGTAGCCGATGAGCTATAAGGGGTTTGAGCAACCAGCCCAGGGCGTTGGCCAATCGCGGGAAGCGGAAGTGGGTGAGGATATCTAAAAACGCCTTGTCGCCAAGCAACCGTGCCAGCACCGCTGGGACTTCGCTGTCGTCGTAAGGTCGGATGGCATCGAATTCGCCCATCATGCTCTCTTGTTAGAAACGGCTAGGGTAAGTAATGGATTGAGTCGAATCCATACAGGGTACGGTCTGAAAAGTTAGCTCAAACAAAAATAGCCCTGCAAATAGACCGGCGATTATACGCACAAGTCACTTGGGAGACCGCGATGCTGGAAACCGAGCGTTATCAATGCCCTTATTGTGGTGAGCAAGCCGAAGCGGTCCTGGATCTGTCGGGAGGCGACCAGACCTATATAGAGGACTGCCCGGTCTGCTGTCGGCCGATCACGTTCACGCTGCAAACCGATGGGCGGGAATGGATGCTCGAAGTCCACCGCGAAAATGATTAAGGGGTGAGCGCCATGCAGCGCATCTACGAACCGGAAGACCTGATGGAAGGCGAGTTGCTGCAGGGGATGCTGGCCAGCGAAGGCGTGGAGGCGCACCTGGTGGGGCGCGATTTGCTCGGTGCTACGGGGGAGCTGCCGGTGTTTGGGCTGTTGGGCCTGGTCGTGGACAATGACCAGGCGCAATACGCCCGCGAGCTGATTGCTGCCTACAATGCCGCGCTGCCAGTGTCCGATGATGAACCCGATAGCTTCCCTGGCGTGCTGGTCTGTTAGGCTGGCGGCCGTTTGATCAAGAGTCGTAATGCCCCATGTGTGGACGTTTTGCCCTGTTTCGCTGGAACCCCGCGTTTGCGGCCTTGCCCGGTTTTCCGGCCGATCAGCAGGCGCAGTGGAATATTTCGCCGAACGACTCGGTGCTGATCCTGCGCGCCGAGGCCGGCCAGCGCACCCTGGCCCGTGCTCGCTGGGGGCTGACGCCACCGTGGCTGACGGACCTGTCCCGTACGCCGGCCCATGCCCGGGCCGAAACCGTGGCCGAGCAACCGATGTTTCGCCAGGCCTTTGCCCAGCGCCGTTGCCTGTTGCCGGCCAACGGTTTCTACGAGTGGCGCGGCACCGTGCGCAAGCGCCCGTACTGGTTGACGCCGGGCGAGGGTTCGGCGCTGTTCTTTGCGGCGATCTGGGAGGCCTATCCGGTGCAGGAGCAGGTGTGGCTGAGCACGGCGGTGATCACCCAGTCGGCAGCCAGCCAGCGCCGTCCGCTGATCCTCGATGCCGCCGGGCAAGAAGCCTGGCTCAACCCCGAGACCCCGCTGCACGCCTTGCAGGCCTTGCTGGCCAGTGAGCCCACCGCCTTGCGTGAGCGGGTGTTGGCCAACCTGGTGAACGATCCCAAGCTCAATGCACCTGAATGCCTGACGCCCGGTTGAGCAGTGTCTGCGCCGGTAGCGTATCTCGTCGGCCACTGCCGTAAAGTCACAGGTTGTACCGTTTTGTGTGTGGCGCGGATACACGGCACCGCCTACGATACGCGGCATATTTCCAGGGAGAGCGCTCGTGGGTAAAAAGTGGGTTGTGTGCGCCTTGGGCGCCAGTCTGTTGCTCGGCGGTTGTCAGTCGGTCAATACCACCAGCGGCGGCGCGGTAGGTGTTGAGCGTTCGCAGTGGATGTTCAGCATGTTGTCGACCGATGAGGTCAATAACATGTATGCCCAGTCCTATCAAAAGACCGTGGGCGAGGCGGGCAGCAAGGGTGTGCTGGACAAGACCAGCAGTGATGCCAAGCGGGTCCAGGCGATCGCTACCCGGCTGATTGCCCAGGCCCCGACCTTTCGTCCGGATTCGGCCCAATGGCAGTGGGAAGTCAACCTGATCAAGAGTGACGAGCTCAACGCCAACTGCGGGCCTGGCGGCAAGATCATTTTTTACACCGGGCTGATCGACAGCCTGAAGCTCACCGACGATGAAATCGCCGCGATCATGGGGCATGAAATCGCCCACGCCCTGCGCGAGCACGGTCGTGAAGCGATGTCCAAGGCCTATGGCATTGAGATGGCCAAGCAGGGCGCCGGTGCCTTGCTCGGTTTGGGTCAGGACACCCTGGCACTCGCCGACACGGTGGCCAACTACGGCATGACCTTGCCCAACAGCCGCGCCAACGAAAACGAAGCCGACCTGATCGGCCTGGAACTGGCCGCTCGCGCCGGCTATGACCCGAACGCGGCGATCAGCTTGTGGAACAAGATGAGCAAGGTCAACGACGGCGCGCCACCTGAGTTCATGAGCACCCACCCGGCCTCCAGCAGCCGGATCGCTTCGTTGGACGCTGCGATTCCCAAGGTGATGCCGCTTTACCTGCAGGCCAAGAAGTCCTGATGGTCATGGGGCGCCTGTAGAGGCGCCTTCGCGGGCAGGCTCGCGCCCACCTGACCCTGTGGGAGCGAGCCTGCTCGCGAACAATGGTCACACGGTCAATTGGCCTACCCCGTCAAACCCAGCCACTGCTCTGCATCGCCTTGTACACCGCCACGATGGCCAGGATCAGGAACGCCGAAGCCGCGAGGCGACGGATCAGGGTCAGGGGCAATTTGTCGGCGGCGAAGTTACCCGCCAGGACCACGGGCACGTTGGCGATCAGCATGCCGAGCGTGGTGCCAATGATCACCAGCCACAACTCCGGGTACTGCGCCGCGAGCATCACGGTGGCGACCTGGGTCTTGTCGCCCATCTCGGCGAGGAAGAACGCGATCAAGGTGGTCAGGAACGGTCCGTACTTGCGGGCTGTGCTGGCTTCGTCGTCATCCATTTTGTCCGGCACCAGGGTCCACAGCGCGGTGGCGGCAAAGCTGGCGGCCAGGATCCAGTGCAGCATGGCGTCCGAGAAGAAACTGCCAAACCAGGCACCGACCACCCCCGCAGCCGCGTGGTTGGCCAGGGTCGCGGCGACGATGCCGGCGATGATTGGCCAGGGTTTGCGAAAGCGAGCGGCGAGAATAAGCGCGAGCAGTTGCGTCTTGTCGCCGATTTCGGCCAAGGCAACGATTGCGGTGGGAACGAGCAAAGAATCCAGCATTAGGTTTTCCTAAGGGGCGGGTCGACACGGCTATGACACGTACAGCCTTCCCGCCCCGGGTAAGGTGTGCGTGTCATAGGTCTTGTCAAACCCTGCAATCCATCTGTGTGGACGCTGGGGTCGCATACGCCATGGTCTGAGGACCAAGTATGTTGACGTATGCCGGACGAGCAAGGCGCTCGTGGGAGACTACTCCCCTAGGACGGAGCGGATTCTGCCTAGGCAGAATCCGTTCGGCAAGTGTTCTTTTTCAAACTTCCTTGTCAGAAGGATCTCAACCGCGCTTGGCCCGGTAGATCCGGAACCCGTTACCTTCGGCCTTGATCGCGCAGGGCCCCAGGTGCTCCTCGATCAGCGGTTGGTACTTCAGGAAGCTGTTGGCTACCAAGCGCAGTTCGCCGCCATTTTTCAGATGATTGCGTGCTTTTCGCAGCAAGTTTTCGGTGGCGAAATAATCGGTGTGCACCCCGACATGGAACGGCGGGTTGCTCAGGATGGCGCTCAAGCCCATGGGCGCGGCGTCGATGCCGTCCCCGGTCAGCACCTCGGCCTCCAGGCCGTTGGCCGCCAGCGTCAGGCGACTGCTGGCCGCGGCAAATGCATCAACGTCGAGCAACGTGACGCTATTGTGCGGGTAACGACGCTTGATTGCCGCCCCCAGCACCCCGGCGCCACAGCCGAAGTCCAGCACGTGACCGCTGGGTAATTTGTCCAGGTGTTCGAGCAGCAAGGCGCTACCGCGATCCAGGCGGCCGTGGCTGAACACGCCCGGCAGGCTGATGACTTTCAAGGGGCCTTCGGCCAGCGGCAACTCATACTCCTGGGCCAGGCTTTCCAGCGATTTGGCTTCAGGTGCGTTGGCCACTGTCACTTGCCAGAGCTGGCAGTGGCGGGCGCTGTCGAGCTTGCGTGGCTTGCCGAACGGGTTGAGCTGCTTGGCCGCGCCCTCGATGCCGCTGCGCTTTTCACCCACCAGGTACAGTTCTCGACCCGCCAGGCGCGAGGCGAGGGCGTTGAGGATGTAGTCGGTCAGGTCCTTGGACTTGGGCAGGAACACCACGGCCGTCTCGAACGCGCGGCTCGGCGCATTCACCCCGAAGTGGCTGCGCTCGGCAAAGCGCGCGTCGAGCGCGGCCTGGTCGCCGGCGTGCCAGCACCAGCCGTGGGCGTTGGGTAACCGGCCGAGCAAATCGTCGGCGGGTAAACCGGCCAGCAGCAACTCGCCTTGAAACAATTCGGCCTGACGAAGCAGTACTTCACTGCGCGGATCCATACTCTGCTCCTTGAAAAAAAGTGCGGCAGTTTATCAACTGACGACCCGCAGCGCTGTAGCGCTGTAGAAGCCCCGAGCGTTTTCGGTCAATTGGCCGACGATTCGCTGCCGTGCTTCACGGCTGCCCCAGGCGTTGTGCGGGGTCACGATCAGGCGCGGGATGTCCCCGGCCAGCAGCGGATTACCCGTCGTGGGCGGCTCGACGCTCAGCACGTCGGTCGCCGCGCCGCCCAGGTGGCCACTGCGCAGGGCATCGGCCAGGGCGTGTTCGTCGATCAGGCCGCCACGGGCGGTGTTGACCACAAAGGCCCCGGGCTTGAGCTGGGCCAGTTCGCGGGCCCCGATAAAGTGGCGGGTGTGTTCGTTCAGCGGGCAGTGCAGGGTCAAGGCGTCGACCTGGGGCAGCAACTCGTCCAGCGGGATGCGCTCGGCACGGGCCGGGCGCCCGGGGATTTGCCCAGACAGCACGCGCATGCCAAAGGCTTCGGCCAGGTGTGCCACGGCGCCCCCCAACTCACCGTGGCCGAGCAGGCCCAGGGTTTTTCCCTCCAGCTCGACAATCGGGTAGTCCAGCAGGCAGAACTGCTTGGCCTGTTGCCAGCGGCCTTCGCCGACGGCTTTTTGATAGTCCCCCAGCCGGGTGGCCAGGTTGAGCAGCAGCATGATCGTGTGTTGCGCCACCGACGGGGTGCCATAGCCCTGGCAGTTGCACACCGTAATGCCCTGGGCGCGGGCAGCGGCCAGGTCGACGTTGTTGGTGCCGGTGGCGCTGATCAGGATCAGCTTGAGCTCAGGATTGGCGGCCATGGCAGCGGCATCGATCACGATTTTGTTGGTGATCGCCACCGTGGCGCCTTGCAGGCGTTCGGCCACTTGGTCGGGTTCGGTCTGGGCGAACAGCTGCAGTTCGCTGAAGCAGTCACGCAATGAGCTGAGGTCCAGGTCCCCCAAATCCAGTGAAGGGTGATCGAGGAAAACGGCGCGGCGATTGTTCGTCATTAACTGTACCTTTTGCGCATGAGTCTGAAGGCGTAATCTGCCGAGCCTATCAGATGAAACAACTAGTTACGCTTGGCCTAAAGGAGCCCCCCATGTACTGGACAGAGTTTTTGACCGTTGCCCTGATTCACCTGTTGGCCGTGGCCAGCCCCGGGCCGGACTTTGCCGTGGTGGTGCGCGAAGCCGTGACCCACGGTCGTCGTGCGGGCACCTGGACGGCGTTGGGGGTGGGCACCGCGATCTTCCTGCACGTTGGCTACTCGTTGCTGGGCATCGGCCTGATCGTGTCGCAATCGATCGTACTGTTCAACGCGCTGAAGTGGCTGGCGGCCGCGTATTTGTTGTACATCGGCTTCAAGGCCCTGCGCGCCCAGCCGGCGAAACCGGCCACCGAAACGCTGCACAAGGAAGCCGGCGTCCGCACCGCTCGCGGCGCCTTCACCTCGGGTTTCGTTACCAACGGCCTGAACCCCAAGGCCACGCTGTTCTTCCTGTCGCTGTTCACCGTGGTGATCAACCCGCACACGCCACTGGCGATCCAGGCCGGCTACGGGGTGTACCTGGCCGTTGCCACCGCGGTCTGGTTCTGCCTGGTGGCGATGCTGTTCAGCCAGCAACGGGTGCGCGCCGGCTTTGCCCGGATGGGCCACTGGTTCGACCGCATGATGGGCGTGGTGCTGATTGGTATCGGCGTGAAGCTGGCCTTTACCGAGATGCATTGATCGGGTGAAGTATTCCCCGGGATGGTGGCCCAGCCGCCGAGGCGGCTGTAGGCCAAGTGGCGTGGGGGAGCGGGTTTATTCTGCATGGATGGTGGCGCAAAGCTAGCATTTGTGCGGTGCGACAAATCATTCCTTTGGCTGATTTGGTGAACGTGTGAGGTGGCTAGAGTGCCACTTCACGCCCAGACCGTGCAGTCAGATAAAGGGATGCTTATGTTGCAGACTCGCGTTATTCCTCCCGCCGAAGGCGCTTATCAATACCCGCTGCTGATCAAGCGCCTGCTGATGTCCGGCAGCCGCTACGAGAAGACCCGCGAGATCGTCTACCGCGACCAGTTGCGCTACACCTATCCGACCTTGATCGAGCGGGTCGCGCGCCTGGCCAACGTGCTGACGGCGGCCGGGGTCAAGGCCGGTGACACCGTGGCGGTAATGGACTGGGACAGCCATCGCTACCTGGAATGCATGTTTGCCATCCCGATGATCGGCGCGGTGATCCACACCATCAACGTGCGCCTGTCCCCCGAGCAGATCCTCTACACCATGAACCACGCCGAGGACCGCTTCGTGCTGGTCAACAGCGAATTCGTCGGGCTGTACCAGGCGATTGCCGGGCACCTGACCACCGTCGAAAAAACCCTGCTGCTCACCGACTTGCCGGACAAGACCGCTGACCTGCCCAACCTGGTGGGTGAGTACGAACAACTGCTGGCGGGCGCGAGTCCCAGCTATGCCTTCGAGGACTTCGACGAAAACTCGGTGGCGACCACCTTCTACACCACCGGCACCACCGGCAACCCCAAGGGGGTGTACTTCACCCATCGCCAGTTGGTGCTGCACACCATGGGCGTGTCGACGATCATGGGCAGCATCGACAGCGTGCGCCTGCTGGGCACCAACGACGTCTACATGCCG
Organism: Pseudomonas sp. ok272; assembly: GCF_900109995.1. Lineage (GTDB taxonomy): Bacteria > Pseudomonadota > Gammaproteobacteria > Pseudomonadales > Pseudomonadaceae > Aquipseudomonas. The sequence continues at coordinate 60,821 of NZ_FOCB01000013.1, forward strand.
ATCACCCCGATGTTCCACGTGCACGCCTGGGGCTTGCCCTACGTCGCGACGATGCTCGGGCTCAAGCAGGTCTACCCCGGGCGCTACGATCCGGAGTACCTGGTGCAACTGTGGCAGAAGGAAAAGGTCAGTTTCTCCCACTGCGTGCCGACCATCCTGCAAATGCTGCTCAATGCCAAGGCGGCCCAGGGCACCGACTTTGCGGGGTGGAAGATCGTCATCGGCGGCAGCTCCTTGAACCGTACACTGTATGAAACGGCCAAGGCCCGCGGCATCCAACTGACCGCCGCCTACGGTATGTCGGAAACCGGGCCGCTGGTGTCCTGTGCGCACCTCAATGACGAATTGATGGCGGGTACCGAAGACGAGCGCACGACCTATCGGATCAAGGCTGGCGTGCCCGGGCCGCTGGTGGACGCGGCGATTGTCGACGCCGAAGGGTGTTTCCTGCCGGCGGATGGCGAGACCCAGGGCGAACTGGTGCTGCGTGCACCGTGGCTCTCCGAGGGTTATTTCAAAGAACCGGAAAAGGGCGCCGAGCTCTGGGCCGGGGGCTGGCTGCACACGGGGGATGTGGCGACCCTGGACAGCATGGGCGTGATCGACATTCGCGACCGCATCAAGGACGTGATCAAGACCGGGGGCGAGTGGATCTCCTCCCTGGACTTGGAAGACCTGATCAGCCGTCATGCATCGGTACGCGAAGTAGCAGTGGTTGGCATCCCGGATCCGCAATGGGGCGAGCGCCCGTTTGCCTTGCTGGTGATCCGTGAGGGCCATGTGATTGGGGCCAGGGAACTCAAGGATCACCTCAAGCCATTCGTGGAGTTGGGACACCTGAGCAAGTGGGCGATCCCGAGCCAGATCGCCCTTGTTACGGAAATTCCCAAGACCAGCGTCGGCAAGCTCGACAAGAAGCGCATCCGCCTGGACATCACCGAGTGGCAGGCGAACAACAGCACCTTCCTGTCGACGCTCTGAGCGCCCGTTGCCGTGCCCGAAAGGGCGCGCCAGGCCCACCAAGCAAGCGCTTGGCTTGTGTATTCGGAATTTTCAGCCATCCTTGCGGTGCCGGGCTCTGCCGGGCTGGCAACGGACGGTTGGAGAGTGGCTGGGGGCTGCAAATCACACTTTAGAGGGATCAAGCAGTACACCCTGCTGGATATAGTCCATCCACGGATTTTTAAGAACGGGGCACACGCAGGAACAGGGGCGATGCAACTTTGAACGACTTGGCGAGCACCTGGCCTGCCGTCCTTCGGAGCGTTTTTAAAAGTGCTGTTTGCCATAACAATAAAAGCACATGGAGTAGCGTCGATGACATCAGTAAACCAGTTCTGGCGCCGGGCGAAACTGCCTCTGGCGGTCAGTCTTGCCTCTACGCTCGCCGGGCCTGCATTCGGCGTCAGTTTCAACGTTGGTGAAATTGAAGGTCAGTTCGACTCGACCCTCTCACTGGGCATGAGTGTGTCGACCCAACAGCCGAACAAGGACCTGATTGGTGTCAACAACGGCGGCAAGGGCTTGTCCCAGACCTCCGATGACGGCCATGCGAACTTCAAGAGCGGCCAAGCCTTCTCGAAGATCTTCAAGGGCATCCATGACCTTGAGTTGAAGTATGGCGACACCGGCGTCTTCGTACGGGGCAAATACTGGTACGACTTCGCGCTGCAAAACCAGGACCTGGAATTCAAGAACGTCAGCAACGACCACCGCGATCAATCGGCCCGCTCTTCCGGTGGCGAGTTCCTCGATGCGTTCGTCTATCACAACTACTCCATTGCCGATGAGCCGGGCACGGTGCGCTTGGGCAAACAGGTGATCAGTTGGGGTGAAAGTACCTTCATCGGCGGCGGCATCAACGCGATCAACCCGATCGACGTGTCCGCATTCCGCCGTCCGGGGGCCGAGATCAAGGAAGGCCTGATCCCGGTCAACATGTTCTACCTGTCCCAGAGCATCACCGAGAACCTCTCGGCCGAGGGCTTCTACCAGATCGGCTGGAAAAAAACCGTCACCGATAACTGCGGCACGTTCTTCTCCCAGCCGGACATCGTCACCACCGGTTGCGACGACAACCTGCGCGTACTGAACAAGCGCTCGACGATCCCACTGCCAACCGTCATCTTGCCGTTGTTGGAGAACAATGGGGTCGACATCAACGAGGAAGGCGTCCTGGTGGCGCGTTCACCGAACCGCAACGCCCGGGACAACGGTCAGTGGGGCGCGTCCTTGAAGTACATGTTTGCACCGCTGGACACCGAGTTCGGTGCCTACTTCATGAACTACCACAGCCGCGCGCCGATCTTCAGCGCCACCGGCGCACCGCAGTCGGTCTACAACTCCGCTGGCGCCCTGCAAGGGCCGTTTTCCGCCCTTGCTCCGCTGATTGTGGCCGGTAACTCCAGCTACTTCATCGACTACCCGGAAGACATTCGCCTCTACGGCCTGAGCTTCTCCACCAGCCTGCCTACCGGCACGGCGTGGCAAGGCGAGATCAGCTACCGGCCGAATGCGCCGGTACAACTGAATTCCACTGACATCCTGTTCGCCGGCGTTCGTCCCCTGGGCGGTGACTTGAAGGACGCCTCGGTGCTCAGCGCAGGCCCAGGTGAGGACCTGGATGGCTATCGCCGCAAGGAAATCACCCAGATCCAGACCACCTTTACCCACTTCTTCGACCAGGTCATGGGCGCGAGCCGCTTGACCCTGGTGGGTGAAATCGGCATGACCTATGTCGGCGGCCTGGAAAGCAAGTCCAAGGCCCGTTATGGCCGCGATCCGGTGTTCGGACCGGGTGAGCTGCCTAATGGCTCCTGCGAGTTCCTGAACGGCAAGACCATCGCCGGTGCGGGTCCAGGCGCCTCGGACAGCAACCTGAGCAGCAACTGCAATAACGATGGCTTCACCACCTCATCCTCATGGGGTTATCGCGGTCGTGCCATCTGGGATTACAACGACGCATTCGCCGGGGTGAACCTCAAGCCGAACGTGGCCTGGTCCCATGACGTCAAAGGTTACTCCCCTGGCCCGGGCGGCAACTTCGAGGAAGGTCGCAAGGCCATCAGCCTGGGCTTGGATGCCGAGTACCAGAACACCTACACCGCGAGCCTGGCGTACACCAACTTCTTCGGTGGCGACTACTCCACCGTGGATGACCGTGACTTCGTTGCCCTCAGCGTTGGCGTGAACTTCTAAGCATTGCTTTTCAGGACGAACACACATATGAAAACAACAAAGAGTCTGTTCCAAGCCGGTGTTCTGGGGTTGTCGCTATTGGCCACGAGTGTCATGGCCGCAGTCCCTGCTGCCGAAGCCGACAAACTGGGCAAGAGCCTGACGCCGATGGGCGCCGAAATGGCGGGTAACGCCGCGGGCACGATCCCGGCGTGGAAGCCCATGCCGAAAAATGCCGGCACCGTCGACAGCAGGGGCTTCCTGTCCAACCCGTTCGCCAGTGAACAACCGCTGTTCACCATCACCGCGCAGAACGTCGACAAGTACAAGGACAACCTGGCGCCGGGCCAGGTGGCGATGTTCAAGCGCTATCCGGACACCTTCAAAATGCCGGTCTACACCTCCCATCGCGGCGCCACCGTGCCGGATGAAGTGTTCGCGGCCATCAAGAAAAACGCCACGACGACCAACCTGGTGTCCGGCGGCAACGGCCTGGAGAACTTCGACACGGCGGTGCCGTTCCCGATTCCGAAAAGCGGGGTTGAGGTGATCTGGAACCACATCACCCGCTATCGTGGTGGCAGCGTGACCCGCCTGGTGACCCAGGCCACGCCGCAAGCCAACGGCTCGTACAGCCTGGTGTACTTCCAGGATCAGTTCGTGTTCCGCGACAAAATGAAGGACTACGACCCGAAAAACCCGGGCAACATCCTGTTCTACTTCAAGCAGAAGGTGACTGCACCGGCGCGTCTGGCCGGTGGTGTGCTGCTGGTGCACGAGACCCTCGATCAGGTCAAGGAACCACGTTCGGCGTGGGTCTACAACGCCGGCCAGCGTCGGGTGCGTCGTGCGCCGCAAGTGTCCTATGACGGACCGGGTACGGCTGCCGATGGCCTGCGTACCTCCGACAACCTGGACATGTTCAACGGTGCACCGGATCGCTACGACTGGAAGCTCGAAGGCAAGAAGGAGATGTACATCGCCTCCGACAGCTACAAGATCGACTCGCCGACGCTCAAGTACTCCGACATCATCAAGGCCGGTCACATCAACCAGGACCTGACCCGCTACGAGTTGCGCCGTGTGTGGCACGTGGTCGCCACGTTGAAGCCGGGCCAGCGTCATATCTACGCCAAGCGTGACTTCTACATCGACGAAGACACTTGGCAAGCCGCGGTCATCGACCACTACGACGGTCGCGACCAACTGTGGCGCGTCGCCGAGGCGCATTCCGAGGACTACTACGACAAGCAAGTGCCGTGGTATGCCCTGGAAGTGCTGTACGACCTGCAATCGGGCCGCTACCTGGCACTGGGCATGAAGAACGAAGAGAAGCAGGCGTATGACTTCGGCTTCACCGCCACCACCAGCGACTTCACCCCGGCAGCACTGCGTCAGGACGGTGTCCGCTAATACCCTGTAACGAGGCTGCACCCTCAGGAAACGCCCCGACTGGTTCGGGGCGTTTTTTATTGTCCGGCCTTGATGTCTATGGGTGCGGTGATGGCCTCTTCGCGAGCAGGCTCGCTTCCACACAGGTCTTGAGTGAACACAGATTCTGCCTCCACCTTCACCCCCCTTGTGGGAGCGAGCCTGCTCGCGAAGCAGTCCGTCAGGAATCCACGCTACGGCGATGCCCCCTCGTTTCGTAGACTTTTTGTAGCCATTTGTAGCAATTGCCTTCAATCCCATTCTGTTTACCGCTAGTCTGCGGTCATCTGCAATGCCGACAACAGCACTTCAATAAGAGTTGGCTATGACTGACCTGCTCCGGATTCAGGACCCTTCCAGCACTGCGATGCCGCTGCTGGAAGGGCGCTTTTATCGTCCACCCTTACCCGACGGTCATGTCCATCGACCTCGTCTGTGCGAACGGCTGAGTGCTGGGTTGCAGGGACGACTGCTGTTGGTCAGCGCACCGGCCGGTTTCGGTAAAAGCTCGCTGGCGGTGGAGTTCTGCCAGAGCTTGCCGGCGCACTGGCAGAGCCTGTGGTTGGGGCTCAGTCCTCGCGACAATGATCCGGGACGCTTTCTGGAGCGGTTGCTCGAAGGCCTGCAACACTATTTTGCGCCGCTGGGCAGCCAGGCCCTGGGCCTGTTGAAAATGCGCCAGCGTCATCAACCGTTTGCTTTCGAGGAATGGTTGGACGGTTTGCTGGATGAACTGGCAGTCCACCTGTCACCGAGCACGCCACTGCTGCTGGTGCTGGATGACTACCACCTGGCCCAGGGCCCGGTGCTGGATCGTTGCCTGCAGTTTTTCCTCAATCACCTGCCCGAAGGCCTGTTGGTGCTGGTCACCAGCCGTCAGCGCCCGGACTGGCACCTGGCGCGCTTGCGCCTGTCCCAGCAACTGCTTGAGTTGCACGAGCAGGACCTGCGCCTGACCTATGACGAATCCCTGGCCCTGCTCGACCGGCACAGCAGTTCATTGCGTGGCGAGGCCCTGGAAAACCTGATCGAGCGCAGCGAAGGTTGGGTGGCGGGGTTGCGCTTCTGGTTGCTGGCCGCTTCCGAGGCTGGCCATGGAGGGGCGCTGCCGCCGCCGTTGCACGGTGGCGAGGGCTTGATCCGCGATTACCTGCTCGAAGAAGTCATCGACTGCCTGCCCGCCGAGGTGCAGTCGTTCCTCTACGACACCGCCCCGCAAGAGCGCTTTTGCAGCGAACTGTGCGATGCGGTGCGCGAAGCCCACGACAGCGGCGATATCCTGCGCTTCCTGTCGTCCCACCAAGTGTTCCTGGTGCCGCTGGATGAGCATGGCCACTGGTATCGCTACCATCACCTGTTTTCCGACCTGCTGCGCAGCCGCCCCCCGGCCAACGCCATGGTGCCCACTGCCTCCTTGCACCTGCGGGCCTGTCGCTGGTTCAACGCCCAGGGCCTGCTCGACGAAGCCGTAGAGCAAGCCTTGCGTGCCGGGCACCTGGATGTCGCGGCAAACCTGGTGCAGAACCTGTCCGAAGAGCAACTGCTGGCTGAGCAGAACGTCGGCATGTTGCTGCGCTGGAAGATGGACTTGCCCGACAGCCTGCTGATCAGCACGCCGCGGTTGATCGTGCTGTACAGCTGGGCCCTGGGCCTGGCGTGCCAGTTGGATGCGGCTGAAGACTTGGCCAACCACCTGAGCCGTTTTCTACCCGCACCGTCGGCCACCGCACAAAAGTCCATGCTCGCGCAGTGGCTGGCGTTGAGCGGGATTATCGCCCGTGGCCGTGGCCAGCATGCGTTGACACTGCGCTACTGCAGCGAAGCGCTGGAGAGCCTGCCGCACAAACGCTACGGCCAACGCTTGATGTGCCTGTCGACCTTGTCCAACCTGGCGATTGCCGATGCCGACCTGTGGCGTGCCCGGGGCTTGAACCGTGAATCACTGGAGCTGGCGCAACGGGTCGGCAATCCGCTGTTCGAGGCGCTGGCCCATTACGACCGGGCGCGGGTGCTGGCGGCGCGGGGCGAGATTCTCCGCTCGCTGGATGAAGTGCACCAAGGTCAGCAGCGATTGCAGGGGCTGTCCCCCCAGCGGCTGTATGCGATACGCGCACGGCTGACCCTGTATGAAGGGTTCCTGCTGACCTTGCGCCTGCAACCTGAAGCCGCGCGGGTGTGCCTGTATGCCGGGTTGAGCGAGGCCCGGGCCTGTCGCGACATCAGTGTGCTGATCGGCCATTGCGTCATCGCCAAGCTGGAAGGTGACATCGGCGAGTTCGCCAAGGCCTTTGCCGAACTGGCCGAGGCCGAACGGTTGATGCACATCTGGGACGTCCCGCCGATCTACTACCTGGCGATGATTACGTTGGTCAAATGCGAACTGTGGCTGGCCCAGGGCCGTACCGACCTGGCCGAAGCCTGGCTGGCCCGGCTTGGCCAGACCTACAACGGCGAACACGCCGCCGCGCCCCCCGAATTCCAACCGCAGATGCCGTTGCACATCGAGCTGCAACAAGCGCAGTTGGAGGTCATTCAAGGCCAACCGCTGCTGGCCGAAGGTCGGCTCAATACTCTGCTGGAACATGGCCAGGAATCCGGGCGACAGATGCTGTGCGTGCTGGTGTTGAGTCAGAAGGTCGCGCTACTGCTGGGGCTCGGCCGCGAACCCGAGGCGCAGCGGGCGTTGCAGCAAGCGTTCGAGGCGGCCCTCGGTGGCGCCCTGCAGCCGTTTGAATGGTTGCTGCGCGAACGTGCCGATTGGCTGCGCGAGCAACTGGCGCACTGCCCGCCGGGCGCCTTGCGCGAGAGCCTGAGCGAACGCCTGCCTCGGGCGGCCATGCGCGAAACGGAGCCCCAGCATCACGGCGAAACGCTCAGCGCCCGCGAACAGGCGGTGCTGCAACTGATTGCCCTAGGGTGTTCGAACCAGGAAATCAGCGATCAGCTGTTCATCTCCCTGCACACGGTCAAGACCCACGCCAGTCACATCAACAGCAAGCTCGGTGTCGAGCGTCGTACCCAGGCCGTGGCCCGGGCCAAGGAACTGGGGTTGCTGGCGTAAAGGCCGGGGCAATTATTCGGACTTGCGAGCCTTGGCCGTCAACTGCTCACGGCAATAGTCGACAAACAACTGCGCTGGCTTGGTCAATTGCCCGCGCTTGAGCCTGGCCGCCACCAGTCCCGAGCCGGTGACGTCTTCGACAATCTCCACGCAGGCCACTTTCTGCCCGTCGTAGGTGCATTCCGAGTGTGGCCGGGTCACCAGGATCGAAAAGCCGAAGCCTTGCCCGACCATGCCGCGCACCATCTCGATCGACGGCGAACTGAAGGCGATGCGTGGCGTCAGTCCCAGCTCCTCGAACAGGCTGACGAAGTAGGTTCGGCTCGGCTGTACGTCCAGCAGAATCATCGGCTCCAGGCATAGGTCGCGCAGCGACACCTGGGCCTGCTGGGCGAAGCGGTGATGGGTGGGGAGCAGCGCGTAGGGGCGTTGTTGGGGCATCAGTGGTTCGGTTTCGATGGTGGCATCCAGGTCGTGTTCGTAGAGGATCACCAGGTCAAAGGCGCCCGACGTCAGGCCCTGCACCAACTCTTGCTGCTCGCCATCGCGAATGCGGATCTCCACCCCGGGGTACAGGGCCGAGAACCCGGCCATCAGTTGCGGCAGGTACAGGGGGGCAACGGTTTCAAAGCAGCCAATGTCGATTTGCCCGGACACCACGTCGTTATCGGCCAGGGCGTTCTGTTCGAATTCCTTGGCCATGCGCAGCAGTTCCTGGGCCTTGCGGTAAAACCGCGCGCCGCTGGGGGTGAGGGACACGCCCTGGGCGTGATGACGGATCAACAGTTGCACGCCAAAACTGTCTTCCAGGCCCTTGATCGCCGTGGAAATCGACGGTTGGGCGATGTACAGCTTGCGCGACGCCTCGGCGACGCTGCCGCATTCGACGGTGGTGATGAAGTATTTCAGTTGACGCAGGTTGTAGGCAGCCACGCAAACCTCGGGGGTGGATGAGTCAGGTGTCGTTCTCGACGGCCAGGACCCAAGCAATTGGCGCGCCACCTGTATCCGCACAGGCGACGGTTTTGTTATGCCCGAACAATAACCGCCCGACGCGCTTGAGGGGAACGTGGCAGGCGAGGTTTTTCATCGCTTGCGACCACATATTTACTATTTTTCCCCTGCCGCGGCCTGATCCACTATCCACTGCACAGAAACGCCCCAAGTGATGACAATAACGGAGAGCAGGCGATGACCACCCCACGTGACAGCCGCGACTACCAGGCCGCCGATGCTGCGCACCACATCCATGCATTCGTCGATCAAAAAGCCCTCAACGAAGAAGGGCCGCGGGTGATGGTCCGGGGCGATCGCCTGCACCTGTGGGACAACGACGGGCGACGCTACCTGGACGGGATGTCCGGGCTGTGGTGCACCAACCTGGGTTACGGGCGCAAGGACCTGGCCACCGCCGCCGCGCAACAGCTGGAGCAGTTGCCGTACTACAACCTATTTTTCCACACCACCCACCCGCAGGTGATCGAGCTGTCCGAGCTGCTGTTCAGCCTGCTGCCGGGGCACTACAGCCACGCGATCTACACCAACTCCGGCTCCGAGGCCAACGAAGTGCTGATCCGCACCGTTCGCCGCTACTGGCAGGTGCTGGGCAAGCCCGAGAAGAAGGTGATGATCGGCCGCTGGAACGGTTACCACGGCTCGACCCTGGCCGCCACGGCGCTGGGTGGCATGAAGTTCATGCATGAAATGGGCGGTATGATCCCGGACATCGAACACATCGACGAGCCTTACTTCTTCGCTCATGAAGGCAACCTCACCCCGGCCGAATTCGGCTTGCGGGCGGCGCTGCAGTTGGAAGCGAAAATTCTTGAGCTGGGCGCCGACAAGGTCGCCGGCTTCATCGCCGAGCCGTTCCAGGGCGCCGGCGGGATGATCTTCCCGCCAGAAAGCTACTGGCCGGAAATCCAGCGCATCTGCCGCCAATACGATGTGCTGTTGTGTGCTGACGAAGTGATCGGTGGCTTCGGCCGCACGGGCGAATGGTTCGCCCACGAGCACTTCGGCTTCGAGCCCGACACGCTGTCCATCGCCAAGGGCCTGACCTCGGGCTACATCCCCATGGGCGGGCTGATCCTCAGCCAGAAAATGGCTCAGGTCCTGGTGGAGCAGGGCGGGGTGTTTGCCCACGGCCTGACCTATTCCGGGCACCCGGTGGCGGCGGCGGTGGCGATTGCCAACCTCAAGGCGCTGCGCGATGAAGGGGTGGTCACCCGGGTCAAGGACGACATCGGACCGTACCTGCAAAGCTGTCTGCGCGAGGTGTTCGGCAATCACCCGCTGGTGGGCGATATCCAGGGGGTGGGCATGGTTGCGGCGCTGCAACTGGCGGAGGACAAAACCAGCCGCAAGCGCTTTGCCAACGAGAACGATATCGCCTGGCGCTGCCGCACGCTGGGTTTCGAGGAAGGGGTGATCATTCGTTCCACCCTGGGCCGAATGATCATGGCCCCGGCGTTGATTGCCAGCCGTGAAGAAGTGGATGAGTTGGTGGCCAAGACCTTGCGGGCGCTGGATCGCACGGCGCAGGAGTACGGTCGGCTTTGACCTTGTCGCGTTTTGACGGGCGCCTTCGCGAGCAGCGTTGAAGGCGCTACGGTGTTTGGACAAATCTTGATCCAGTTCAACCGCAAGAAACGTAGTTCTTGCGTTTGAACGCCGAATTACCCTGAATACGTCCTCTGACAAATGAACGGCCGTCATCGGCGCCGGATCAAGGAGTCTTCCCATGTCATGCGTATTCAAATTAATGCCGTCCCCGGTCGGCACGCTGACCCTGATCGCCAAGGGCCACAAGCTGTGCGCGATTCTCTGGGAGAACGAGAAGCTCAATCGAGTGCGCATCGGACCCATGCAACAAGCCCCCCAGCACCCGGTGCTGATGGAAACCGAGCGTCAACTCAAGCAGTACTTCGCGGGCGAGCGTGACTGTTTTGAACTCGAATTGGACTTTGCCGGCACCGACTTCCAGCAAGCCGTCTGGCAGGCGCTGCTGACCATCCCCTTCGGCGAGACCCGCAGCTACAGCCAGATCGCCCAGCAGATCGGCAGGCCCACGGCGGTGCGGGCAGTGGGCGCGGCCAACGGCAGGAACCCGATCTCGATTGTCACACCCTGCCATCGAGTGATCGGTGCGTCGGGGAGCCTGACCGGGTTTGCCGGTGGGCTTGAGGCCAAGCAGTTTCTATTGGGGCTGGAAGGCAAAGAGACCCTGCAACTGGACTTCTGACTCTGAGTCGCTTTGGCAATCGAGCCCTAAAGGCCGGCGGGATGACGGTTTTGTCACGCCGTGGACATCGGCGGGTCGGGCAGGCTGTGCCAGAATAGGCCATCCACTTTTCCAGGAATGCCCATGGACGCTGCCCATCCCGCGCTGATCCGCGAAACCTTCCCCGTCGGCCCGTTGCAGTGCAACTGCACGATCATCGGCGATCCGCTGACCAAAAAAGCCATCGTCGTCGATCCAGGGGGTAATCATGAGTTGATCCTGGCGCGCCTCGATGCCTTGGGCCTGAAGGTGGTCAGTATCATTCATACGCATGCGCACCTGGATCACTTCCTGGCTTCGGGCCAGTTGAAAGAGAAGACCGGCGCCACGTTGCACCTGCACAAAGACGATCAGTTTCTCTGGGACAACCTGGAGATGCAGTGCCAAATGTTCGGTGTGCCGTACACGCCGGTGCCGTCGCCGGATCGTTGGTTGGCCGATGATGAAGAACTGGCCTGCGGTTGTGGTGTGGCGTTGCATACGCCGGGTCACACACCGGGCTCCATGAGCTTTTGGTTTGCAGAGGCTAAGCTGTTGATTGCCGGTGACACGTTGTTTCGTCGCGGGGTAGGGCGCACCGACTTGTGGGGTGGCGACCAGGCGACCATCGTGCGCTCGATCAAGCAGCGTCTGTACACCCTCGATGAAGAGGCAACGGTCATAACCGGACATGGTCCGGACACCCGGCTGGGTGATGAAATGCGTGAGAATCCCTTTGTGCGAGCCTAGCGCTGCGGCGGTTGGTGCGGCGATGGAATTTTTACCGGTCGCCGTGATCCAACGCCCGCAGGGGTCTATTTTTGCCAACGTCCGTTGCACCACAGAATGTAAGAGTAGGAGCGTCTCCATGTTCACTTCGCGTCATTTGATTCTTGTCGCTACTGCCGTGGCCATGTTGTCCGGTTGTGCGTCCCCCAACCCGTATGACAACCAGGGCCAGGCCAGCAGCGGTGGTGTGAGCAACACCGCCAAGTACGGCGGCCTGGGCGCACTGGCCGGTGCTGCAGCGGGCGCGCTGATCAACCACGATAATCGTGGCAAAGGTGCCATGGTCGGCGGCGCATTGGCGGGCCTGGCGGGTGCCGGTTACGGCTATTACGCGGACCAGCAGGAGAAGAAACTGCGGGCCAGCATGGCCAATACCGGGGTTGAGGTGCAGCGCCAGGGTGACCAGATCAAGCTGATCATGCCGGGTAACATCACCTTCGCTACCGATTCGGCGAACATCGCTCCAAGTTTCTACCAGCCGTTGAATAACCTGGCAGGTTCGCTTCGGGAGTTCAGCCAGAACCAGATTGAAATCGTTGGTTACACCGACAGCACCGGCAGCCGGGCCCACAACATGGACCTGTCCCAGCGTCGCGCCCAGAGCGTGGCTGCTTACCTGACATCCCAGGGCGTGAGCGGTGCCAACCTGAGCGCCCGTGGTGCCGGTCCGGATAACCCGATTGCCAGCAACGCCGACGTGAATGGCCGTGCGCAGAACCGTCGTGTCGAGGTTAACCTCAAGCCTATTCCTGGTCAGCAGTATGGCCAGCCACAGGGCCAGCAACCCGGTACGGTCCAGCAGTACCCCTAAGCGCCTGATTGAACCCCAGGTGTAAAAAAGCCCGCCCGATCATCAGATCGGGCGGGCTTTTTAATGCCGGCTGATTACTTCTTCAGGCCGTAGTGCTCATCGAGCATACCCGGCGCATTGGGCGACTTGGGTGCGTAGTCGCGTGGTGGTTCCTGATCGCGCGGTGGCGTCAGGCGTTCGCGTGGTGCTTGTGCGGCATCGGCATGCAGAGCGGCCAGCAGGCGTTGGCGAGTCTGTTCGTCCAGGGCCAGGCGATTGGCGCCCTCGGCGAGGTGATCCTGTACTTCCTGGTAGCTCTGGGTGAGCTTCTTTACCAGGGTCGCGGTGCTGTTGAAGTGAGTCACCACTTCATTTTGATAGCTGTCAAAACGTTCCTGAATGTCATCCAGCTGACGCTGTGTGCTGTTAGGCACGGCGTTGGGCAGTAGGCGAGCGACCAGGAATCCAATGGCGACACCGGCAACCAGGGCAAGAGTCGGCAACAACCAAACTAAGAGCGAGTGTTCCACGAGTCCTTCCTCTATAAACGGCTTTGCTTTACGTTAACGGCTCGAACCTGCGCTGTATACCGCGATTCACTCGCAATAGATTGGCACAGACAATTTGCTAGACGAGTTGACCCGATTCGAGGTCACGGAGTTCCTTCCTTGCTAATGCGTGAAACCCCTGTCGTGATTGATGGCCCCGTCGGCCAACTTGAGGCCCTCTACCTGGACAACGACCAGCCCCGCGGCCTGGCGCTGATCTGCCATCCGAACCCGGTGCAGGGTGGCACCATGCTCAATAAAGTCGTGTCGACCTTGCAGCGCACCGCGCGCGACGCCGGCCTGATCACATTACGATTCAATTACCGCGGCGTCGGCGCCAGTGCCGGTAGCCATGACATGGGCTCGGGCGAGGTGGATGATGCCCTGGCGGCAGCCCTATGGTTGCGCGCCCGGCACCCCGAACTGCCACTGACCCTGTTTGGCTTTTCCTTCGGCGGCTTCGTGGCGGCCAGCCTGGGCGGACGCCTGGAAGCCCAAGGCGAAACCGTGGCCCGGCTGTTCATGGTGGCGCCGGCGGTGATGCGCCTGGGGGATCAGGATCCGTTGCCTCAGCACTGTGCACTGACACTGATCCAGCCAGAAACCGATGAAGTTATCGACCCGCAATGCGTCTACGATTGGTCCGATGCGCTCGAACGTCCCCATGAGCTGCTGAAAGTGGCAGAATGCGGACACTTTTTTCACGGCAAGCTGACCGATCTCAAGGATCTGATCCTGCCGCGCCTTTCGAATTGATTGCAGTCAGATAAGCGATTACCCATGACGACTCGTACGCGCATCCTCACCGGCATTACCACCACTGGCACCCCGCACCTGGGCAACTACGCGGGCGCCATTCGCCCGGCGATCCTGGCCAGCCGTGACAGCAATGCCGATTCGTTCTACTTCCTGGCCGACTATCACGCCCTGATCAAGTGCGATGACCCGCTGCGCATCCAGCGCTCGCGCCTGGAAATCGCCGCGACCTGGCTGGCCGGTGGCCTGGATGTGGACCGCGTGACCTTTTATCGTCAGTCCGACATCCCGGAAATTCCCGAGCTGACCTGGTTGCTGACCTGCGTCGCGGCCAAGGGCCTGCTCAATCGCGCCCATGCCTACAAGGCCTCGGTGGACAAGAACCTGGAAACCGGCGAAGACCCGGATGCCGGCATCACCATGGGCTTGTACAGCTACCCGGTACTGATGGCGGCGGACATCCTGATGTTCAACGCACACAAGGTGCCGGTCGGTCGCGATCAGATCCAGCACGTGGAAATGGCCCGCGACATCGGTCAGCGCTTCAACCATCTGTTCGGCCAGGGCAAAGAGTTCTTCACCATGCCCGAGGCGCTGATCGAAGAAAGCGTTGCCACCTTGCCGGGCCTCGATGGCCGCAAGATGTCCAAGAGCTACGACAACACTATCCCGTTGTTCTCCAGCGCCAAGGAAATGAAGGACGCGATCTCGCGGATCGTCACCGACTCCCGCGCCCCTGGCGAAGCCAAGGACCCGGACAACTCGCACCTGTTCACCTTGTTCCAGGCGTTCGCCACTCCGGCGCAGGCCGACGAGTTCCGCAGCGAACTGTTGCAGGGCCTGGGCTGGGGCGAGGCGAAGAACCGTCTGTTCCAACTGCTCGACAGCGAACTGGGCGAGTCCCGCGAGCGTTACTACCAACTGATCGAGCGTCCGTCGGACCTGGAAGACATCCTGCAGGCGGGCGCGAAAAAAGCCCGTGCCGTGGCGACCCCTTTCCTCAGCGAGTTGCGTGAGGCGGTTGGCCTGCGCTCCTTCGTCAATCAGGTCCAGGTCGCTGCCAGCACCAAGAAGAAAGCCGCGAAGGCCGCACGCTTTGTCAGCTTCCGCGAGGAGGACGGCAGCTTCCGCTTCCGCCTGCTGGCGGCGGATGGTGAGCAATTGCTGCTGTCGCGCAACTTCGCGGACGGCAAGGCGGCCGGTCAAGTGACCAAGCAACTGCAAGCGGGCGAACCGCTGGACGTGCGCAGCGACGGCCTGAGCTTCAGCGTATGGCTGGAGGGCGCATGTGTCGGCGACAGCCCGGCGTTCGCCGACAGTGCGGCGCGGGACCTTGCCATCGAGGCCCTGCGGGTCGCTCTGACACCGATCCAGGAATAATCCACGGCGTGGCCCGACCAAGGGCCGATTGCCATTCTTCAGGGCCGTCGCTACAGTGACGGCCCGTTTTTGTTGCCTTGCTAACGAATTATGATGCCCCTAGAACGATATCAAGCTGATCTCAAACGTCCGGATTTCTTCCATGACGCCGCCCAGGAAACTGCCGTGCGTCATTTGCAGCGTCTGTACGATGACCTGGTTGCGGCCTCGCAGAACAAGCCGGGGCTGTTCGGCAAGCTGTTTGGCAAGAAGGACCAGGTGCCGGTCAAGGGCCTGTACTTCTGGGGCGGGGTAGGTCGCGGCAAGACTTACCTGGTCGACACCTTCTATGAGGCGCTGCCGTTCAAGGAAAAGTCCCGTACTCACTTCCACCGCTTCATGAAGCGTGTGCACGAAGAGATGAAGACCCTGGGGGGCGAGAAGAACCCGCTGACCATCATTGCCAAGCGTTTCTCCGATGAAGCGCGGGTCATTTGTTTCGATGAGTTCTTCGTGTCCGACATCACCGACGCGATGATCCTCGGCACCCTGATGGAAGAACTGTTCAAGAATGGCGTGACCCTGGTGGCGACGTCCAACATCGTGCCGGACGGCCTGTACAAGGACGGCCTGCAGCGTGCGCGGTTCTTGCCGGCCATTGCGCTGATCAAGCAACACACTGACATCGTCAACGTCGACAGTGGCGTCGACTACCGTCTGCGTCACCTGGAGCAGGCGGAGTTGTTCCACTTCCCGCTCAACGAAGCGTCCCACGAAAGCCTGCGTAAAAGCTTCCGCGCCCTGACGCCGGAATGCACCCAGGCGATCGAAAACGACGTGCTGATGATCGAGAACCGCGAGATCCGCGCGCTGCGTACCTGCGACGACGTGGCCTGGTTCGACTTCCGAGAGTTGTGTGACGGCCCGCGCAGCCAGAACGACTACATTGAGCTCGGCAAGATCTTCCACGCCGTATTGCTCAGTGGCGTAGAGCAGATGAGCGTCACCACCGATGACATCGCTCGACGGTTCATCAATATGGTCGACGAATTCTACGACCGTAACGTCAAGCTGATCATCTCGGCCGAGGTCGAACTCAAGGACCTCTACACCGGCGGTCGCCTGAACTTCGAGTTCCAGCGCACCTTGAGCCGCTTGCTGGAAATGCAGTCCCACGAGTTCCTGTCGCGGGCGCACAAGCCGTAAGTGCTGTGCTTGAAATGAAAAAAGGCCTGCAGCGATGCAGGCCTTTTTTTGCAGTCTGTTTAACGCCAGAGATCAAATGTGGGAGCAACTGTCTTAGCCATGCCGCTCGTCACCGCCATCGCGAGCAGGAATCTGGGTTGAGCCCGTAGGAGCGAGGCTTGCCCGCGAACCGGCCAGTCCATCCAACATCAATGTCGTCAGGTTTACCGTCTTCGCGGGCAAGCCTCGCTCCTACAAGGAATCCGGGCCTGACACGGGATGGGTGTTCACCGTGGACCAGGGTGGGAGCGGGCTTGCTCGCGAACGCCGTACATCAGTCACAGATGTGCAGGCTGACACATCGCCTTCGCGGGCAAGCCCACATTTGTCCTGTGTACACCTTGCCTTAGGCCGCCTGCTGGAACTGCTGCCGATACTGGTTCGGTGACAGTTCGGTGTGCTGGCGGAACAGGCGTGCGAAGAAGCTCGCATCGTCGTAGCCGACTTCGTAGCTGATGGTCTTGATGCTCTTGCGGCTGCCGGACAGCAAGCCCTTGGCCGTCTCGATGCGCAGGCGCTGCAGGTAGTGCAACGGTTTGTCGCCGGTGGCGGTCTGGAAGCGGCGCATGAAGTTGCGAATGCTCATGCCGTGCTCGCGGGCGACATCTTCGAAGCGGAACTTGTCGGCGAAGTGCTCTTCGAGCCAGTGCTGGATCTGCAGGATGATCACGTCCTGGTGCAGCTTCTGCCCACCAAAACCGATGCGCCCTGGCGAATAGCTGCGCTGTACTTCATACAAGATGTCACGGGCCACGGCCTGGGACACGTTGGCCCCGCAGAAGCGCTCGATCAAATAGATGTACAAGTCGCAAGCCGAGGTGGTGCCGCCGGCGCAATACAGGTTGTCGGCGTCGGTCAGGTGCTTGTCTTTGTTGAGCTGGACGTTGGGGAAGCGTTCTTCGAAGGCATTGAAGAAGCGCCAGTAGGTGGTGGCCTCCTTGCCATCGAGCAACCCGGCTTCGGCCAGCCAAAACACCCCGGTGGCCTCGCCGCACAGTACCGCACCGCGAGCGTGTTGCTCGCGCAACCATGGCAGCACCTGTGGATAACGCTGGCAGAGGGTCTGGAAGTCGTCCCAGAAGGCGGGAAGGATGATGATGTCGGTGTTTTCCAGGCCGCCATCGACCGGCATGAGCACATCGCTGAAACTATTGACGGGCTTGCCGTCGGGGCTGACCACGCGGGTTTCAAAGCCGGGCGTCAGGCCTTGGCCCTGTTGTTTGCCATAGCGCAGGCTGGCCAGGTGGAAAAAGTCCTTGGCCTGCATGAGGGTGTACGCAAAAACCCGGTCGATAGCCAGGATACTGACGCGCCGCAGGGGCGTTGTGAGTTGGATAGACATAATTCAATTTATTCTTATAGGAGAAAGTGGTCACCAAGCGGCTGGATCGTCTTATTTTTTGGCTGATGTGTCCAGTGTCCCGTTCCAGGCTGGGGGCTTAGGCTCTGGGATTCGTATCCAACTCACAATAACGACAGGTGCCCCGATGATCCCCAGAACCTTGTTTAGCTCCGAGCACGAATTGTTTCGCGACACCGTACGAACCTTCCTCGAAAAGGAAGCCGTACCGTTTCATGCTCAGTGGGAAAAGCAGGGTTACATCGACCGCACGCTCTGGAACAAGGCGGGGGAGGCGGGGATGCTCTGCTCTCATCTGCCGGAAGAGTACGGTGGTTTCGGTGCTGATTTTCTCTACAGTACGGTGGTGATCGAAGAGGTTGGGCGGCTGGGCCTGACCGGTATCGGCTTTTCTTTGCACTCGGACATCGTGGCGCCCTACATCCTGCATTACGGCAGTGAGGCCTTGAAGCACAAGTACCTGCCCAGGCTGGTGTCCGGTGAAATGGTCACCGCCATTGCCATGACTGAGCCGGGGGCGGGCTCTGACCTGCAAGGGGTGAAGACCACTGCCGTGCTGGACGGCGATGAATACGTGATCAACGGCTCGAAAACCTTCATCACCAACGGCTTTCTCGCCGATCTGGTGATTGTCGTGGCCAAGACCGATCCCAAGGCTGGCGCCAAGGGAACCAGTCTATTCTTGGTGGAGGCCAATACCCCCGGTTTCGACAAGGGCAAGCGCCTGGAGAAAGTGGGCATGAAGGCGCAGGACACCTCCGAGCTGTTCTTTCAGGACGTGCGGGTGCCCAAGGAAAATCTGCTGGGGCAGGCGGGGATGGGCTTTGCCTACCTGATGCAGGAATTGCCGCAGGAGCGCCTGACGGTCGCCATCGGTGGCCTGGCTTCGGCCGAAGCGGCGTTGCAGTGGACGCTGGACTACACCCGTGAGCGCAAGGCGTTTGGCAAGTCGATTGCCGACTTCCAGAACACGCGTTTCAAGCTGGCGGAAATGGCCACCGAGATTCAGATCGGCCGCGTCTTTGTCGATCGCTGCCTGGAACTGCACCTGCAAGGCAAACTGGACGTGCCGACGGCGGCGATGGCCAAGTACTGGGGCACCGACCTGCAATGCAAGGTGCTCGACGAGTGCGTGCAGTTGCACGGCGGTTACGGCTTCATGTGGGAGTACCCGGTGGCCAGGGCCTGGGCAGATGCGCGGGTGCAGCGGATTTATGCCGGGACCAACGAAATCATGAAGGAGATCATTGCGCGCTCGCTTTGAGTCGGCGGTGATTGCTCCAGACCGTTTTCGCGAGCAGGCTCGCTCCCACAGAGATAGGACCTGTGTCGATCGCACTGATGTGCATCGACGCAGATCTTCTGTGGGAGCGAGCCTGCTCGCGATGGGGGGCTAGCGAGCGATCAAGGCGCCGGGTTCGGGTGGTCCTTGTGGATCGCCTCGATCCCCGCCAGGACTTCGTCCGAGAGCGTCAGGTCGAAGCTGGCGATGTTGCTGTCCAGTTGCTCCAGTGTCGTTGCGCCAATGATGTTGCTGGTGACGAACGGTTGTTGGGTGACAAAGGCCAGCGCCATCTGTGCCGGGTCCAGGCCGTGCTCACGGGCGAGTGCCACGTAGCGGCTGCAGGCGGCTTCCGACTGTGGGTTGAAATAGCGGCTGAAGCGGCTGTAGAGGCTCAAGCGGCCTTTTGCCGGGCGCGCGCCGCCCTCGTACTTGCCCGAGAGGAACCCGAACGCCAGCGGCGAGTAGGCGAGCAGGCCGCATTGTTCGCGAATGGCGACTTCCGCCAGGCCGATCTCGAAGCTGCGGTTCAGCAGGTTGTAGGGGTTTTGGATCGATACTGCGCGCGGCCAGCCTCGGGCTTCGGCCAGGGCCAGGAAGCGCATGGTGCCCCACGGGGTTTCATTGGACAGGCCGATGTGGCGAATCTTGCCAGCCTTGACCTGTTCGTCCAGGGCTTCGAGCGTGTCTTCCAGCGGGGTCAGGTTGACCTCGCTGGTGTGCTTGTAGCCCAGTTGCCCGAAGAAATTGGTGCTGCGCTCCGGCCAGTGCAGTTGGTACAGGTCGATGTAGTCGGTCTGCAAGCGCTTGAGGCTGGCATCCAGGGCTTGCACGATGTGTTCGCGGTTGTGCTTGAGGTGGCCGTCGCGAATATAGTTGATGGTGTTGCCTGGGCCGGCGATCTTGCTGGCCAGGATCCAGTCGGCGCGGTCGCCACGAGTCTTGAAGTAATTGCCGATGTAGCGTTCGGTGCTGGCGTAGGTTTCTGCCTTGGGTGGCACCGGGTACATTTCGGCGGTGTCGATGAAATTGATCCCGGCGCTTTTAGCCCGCTCGATCTGCGCGAAGGCTTCAGCTTCGCTGTTTTGCTCACCCCAGGTCATGGTTCCGAGGCAGATGGCACTCACATTCAGTTGGGTGCGGCCTAGTTGGCGATAGTCCATCGGGTGCTCCTTGGGCAAAACAATCATAAAAGCAGGTTGATATATTTTTCGCAATCTGCATAATTGCGCACCTCTTTCTGCAGTGGAAGTGATGCGCCGCCGCCGAAGAATCTTGCCGTTGAACGGACGCGCCGACCCGAGCCCCCGATAGCGTCTGTACCCGGCTGCCTTTGACTTGTCAAAGTACGCACTATTCAGTAAGATCCGCCGTCTAATTTACAAGGCGGCCCCTGAGGCTATAAAGAATGAAAACTTTTACTGCTAAACCGGAAACAGTAAAGCACGACTGGTTCGTCGTCGATGCTGCTGGTCAGACCCTGGGTCGTCTGGCCACCGAAATCGCGAGCCGTCTGCGTGGCAAGCACAAGCCTGAGTACACTCCGCACGTTGACACTGGCGACTACATCGTCGTGATCAATGCTGAGCAAGTACGTGTTACTGGTGCTAAAACCACTGACAAAATGTACTACTCCCACTCCGGTTTCCCGGGCGGCATCAAGTCGATCAACTTTGAAAAGCTGATCGCCAAGGCCCCTGAGCGCGTGATCGAGACCGCGGTTAAAGGCATGCTGCCTAAAAACCCGCTGGGTCGCGACATGTACCGTAAGCTGAAAGTCTATGCGGGCGCTGCTCACCCTCATACTGCTCAGCAGCCCCAAGAACTGAAGTTTTAACGGAATAGTTCATTATGTCGGCGACTCAAAATTACGGCACTGGCCGTCGCAAGACCGCAACCGCACGCGTTTTCCTGCGTCCGGGTACCGGTAACATCTCCATCAACAACCGCACCCTGGAAAATTTCTTCGGTCGCGAAACTGCCCGCATGGTAGTTCGCCAGCCGCTGGAATTGACTGAGACTGTCGAGAAGTTCGACATCTACGTCACCGTGATCGGTGGTGGTGTAAGTGGTCAAGCTGGCGCAATCCGCCACGGTATCACTCGCGCACTGATGCAGTACGACGAAACCCTGCGTGGCGCTCTGCGCAAAGCTGGCTTCGTAACTCGCGATGCCCGTGAAGTTGAACGTAAGAAAGTCGGTCTGCGTAAAGCGCGTAAGCGTCCGCAGTACTCGAAGCGTTAATTCGCTTTCGCGTTCAAAACGCCCAGTCTCCTCGCGGAGCTGGGCGTTTTTTATGGGTGAAGTTTTTTGGTGTGACAACTTGCCACATCCGCAGGGGCCCTATACTACAAGGCTTGGCGGTTTGCCCAGGTGGTAATTACCTTGTCAGAATTGGGGCTTTTCATTACCATTCGGCAAAATTTTTATAAGTTCAGATTTTTACTTAGTAGATGCCTGATTTAACAGGCCACAAAGCTGATGGGAGAGGACTGGATGAGCAATGACGGCGTGAATACAGGCCGGCGTCGCTTCTTGGTAGCAGCCACATCCGTGGTGGGTGCTGCAGGAGCGGTGGGGGCTGCGGTCCCGTTCGTGGGGTCGTGGTTCCCTAGTGCCAAGGCGAAAGCCGCCGGTGCACCGGTGAAAGTGAATGTCAGCAAAATCGAGCCGGGTCAGCAATTGATTGCTGAGTGGCGCGGTCAGCCGGTGTTTATCGTTCGTCGAACCGAGGAGATTCTGGGCAACCTGAAAAAGATCGAAGACCAACTCTCCGATCCGGACTCCAAGAATTCGGTGCAACCGGCCTATGTCAATCCGGAGACGCGGTCGATCAAGCCAGAAATTCTGCTGCTGATCGGTATCTGCACCCACCTGGGGTGCTCGCCAACCTTCCGTCCAGAAGTGGCGCCAGTGGATCTTGGTCCGAAATGGGTGGGTGGCTATTTCTGCCCTTGCCATGGCTCCCACTACGACCTGGCTGGCCGCGTCTACAAGTCGCAACCTGCGCCTTTGAACCTGCCAGTTCCCCCGCATTCCTATGAGACCGATGAGATCATTATCATCGGCGTCGATACGGAGAAAGCGTGATGAGCAAGTTCATGGATTGGGTTGATGCGCGTTTTCCCGCGACCAAAATGTGGGAAGACCATCTCAGCAAGTATTACGCCCCGAAGAACTTCAACTTCTTCTATTTCTTTGGCT
The DNA here is from genome assembly GCF_900109995.1 of Pseudomonas sp. ok272. Lineage (GTDB taxonomy): Bacteria > Pseudomonadota > Gammaproteobacteria > Pseudomonadales > Pseudomonadaceae > Aquipseudomonas. Next base: position 83,085 of record NZ_FOCB01000013.1, read on the forward strand.
CGCTGGCACTGCTGGTTCTGGTTAACCAGATCGTTACCGGTGTCTGGCTGACCATGAGCTACACCCCCTCGGCAGAAGAGGCGTTTGCCTCCGTCGAATACATCATGCGCGACGTCGAGTACGGCTCGATCCTGCGCCTGCTGCACTCCACTGGCGCTTCGGCGTTCTTCATCGTGGTCTATCTGCACATGTTCCGTGGCCTGCTCTACGGTTCGTACCAGAAGCCGCGTGAGCTGGTGTGGGTGTTCGGCATGCTGATCTACCTGGCGCTGATGGCAGAGGCCTTCATGGGCTACCTGCTGCCGTGGGGCCAGATGTCCTACTGGGGCGCCCAGGTGATCATTTCGCTGTTCGGTGCGATCCCGGTCATCGGTGACGACCTGACCCAGTGGATCCGTGGTGACTACCTGATTTCGGGCATCACCCTGAACCGCTTCTTCGCCTTGCACGTCGTGGCCCTGCCGATCGTGATTCTCGGCCTGGTGGTGTTGCACGTCCTGGCACTGCACGAAGTCGGTTCCAACAACCCGGACGGCGTGGACATCAAGAAGTACAAGGACGAAAACGGCGTACCGCTGGATGGCATCGCCTTCCACCCGTACTACACCGTGAAAGATATCGTCGGCGTAGTGGTGTTCCTGTTCATCTTCTGCTCGATCGTGTTCTTCTTCCCGGAAATGGGCGGTTACTTCCTTGAGAAGCCGAACTTTGAAGTAGCGAACGCCTTCAAGACCCCTGAGCACATCGCTCCGGTCTGGTACTTCACCCCGTTCTACGCGATTTTGCGTGCGGTTCCAGACAAGCTCCTGGGCGTGATTGCCATGGGTGCTGCGATTGCCGTGTTGTTCGTCCTGCCCTGGCTTGACCGTAGTCCGGTCAAATCCATGCGCTACAAAGGCTGGATGAGCAAGATTTGGCTCTGGGTGTTCTGCATTTCGTTCGTGATCCTGGGTGTGCTGGGTGTGTTGGCGCCTACACCAGGTCGTACGCTGCTGTCGCAGGTATGCACCTTCCTGTACTTCGCCTACTTCCTCCTGATGCCGTTCTATACCAGGCTCGAGAAGACCAAACCGGTTCCGGAAAGGGTGACTGGCTGATGAAAAAGCTATTTGCTGTACTGATTCTTGCTGCTTTGCCTGTCTTGTCCTTCGCGGCCGAGCACGGTGGTCCAGAGCTTGAAAAGGTCGATATCGACGTCTCTGACAAAGCGGCAATGCAAGATGGCGCGCGTACGTTCGCCAACTACTGCATGGGTTGCCACAGTGCCAAGTTCCAGCGCTATGAGCGCGTTGCCGACGATCTGGGGATTCCCCACGATGTGATGCTCAAGAACCTGGTGTTCACCGGCGCCAAGATTGGCGACCACATGAGCATCGGCATGCAGCCGGCAGACGCCAAGGCCTGGTTCGGTGCTGCACCGCCTGACCTGACCCTGGTAGCTCGTGTTCGCGGCACTGACTGGCTCTACAACTACCTGAAATCGTTCTACGAAGATCCGACACGTCCTTGGGGCGTGAACAACAAGGTGTTCCCGAACGTGGGTATGCCTAACGTGTTGGTCGGGCTTCAAGGTCGCCAGGTTGTCGGTTGCAAGCAGGTTCAGATCGTCGAAGACGGTAAGAAGCAATATGATCCGCTGACCGGTACGCCGCTGACGCATGAAGCGTGCGATCAGTTGACCATCGTGCCGAAGACCGGTGCTCTGACTGAAGAGCAGTTCGATGAGAAGGTCAAGAATCTGGTAACCTTCCTCGCTTACTCGGCTAACCCGGTTAAGCTGGAGCATCAGCGCATTGGTACCTATGTATTGCTGTACCTGGCGTTCTTCTTCGTATTCGCTTACTTGCTCAAGCGCGAATACTGGAAAGACGTGCACTGATAAAGTTTCAAGCAATTGCTGTTAATCGCGCGCGCCCAAGGGCGCCTCTGAAACGTAACGAATCTGGTGATCCAGGTGTTACGGGAGGCGCCCTCTGGGCGCGCTCGTTTTTCCGCTCCCGATAATTTCTACAAGCGAGGAGGACCGCCATGGGCGTGACCAATCGGTTGGCCTGTTACTCCGACCCCGCCGACCACTATTCCCACCGAGTGCGAATCGTACTGGCAGAGAAGGGTGTCAGCGCCGAGATCATTAGCGTGGAGGTGGGTCGTCATCCACCAAAACTGATCGAAGTGAACCCTTACGGCAGTTTGCCCACGCTGGTCGATCGTGACCTGGCGCTGTGGGAATCTACCGTGGTGATGGAATATCTGGATGAGCGTTACCCGCATCCGCCGCTCCTGCCGGTTTATCCGGTGGCGCGTGCCAACAGTCGGCTGCTGATCCATCGCATTCAGCGCGACTGGTGTGGTCTTGTGGACCTGATCCTGGATTCGCGCACCAAGGAGCCCGCTCGCGTTCAGGCGCGTAAAGAGCTGCGTGAAAGCCTCACGGGTGTTTCGCCGCTGTTCGCCGACAAGCCGTTTTTCTTGAGTGAGGAACAAAGCCTGGTGGACTGCTGCCTATTGCCAATACTCTGGCGTTTACCGATTCTGGGTATTGAACTGCCGCGGCCAGCCAAGCCGCTGCTTGATTATATGGAGCGCCAGTTTGCGCGTGAGGCATTCCAGGCGAGTTTGTCTGGTGTCGAGCGCGACATGCGCTAAGGCTTAAGGAGCCGTTATGAACTCCAGTCGACCTTATTTGGTCCGTGCGCTCTATGAGTGGATTGTGGACAACGATTGCACCCCGCACATGCTGGTCAATTCCGAGTATCCATCGGTACAGGTGCCGCAGGGTTTTGCCAGCGATGGACAGATCGTCCTGAACGTTTCGCCGGCCGCCGTGCGTCATTTGCACATGGATAACGATGCCGTAAGTTTCGAAGGCCGCTTCGGTGGTGTGCCGCACACGCTGTACGTGCCTGTTGCCGCGATCCTGGGCATTTACGCCCGGGAGAATGGTCAGGGCATGGTGTTCGATCTGGAGTCGCCTGTAGGCGACGAGGAAGAGGTCGAGCCGGAAGATGATCTGCCGCCGGACAACGAACCGCCGCGCCCTAGCGGTCGGCCAAGTCTGAAAGTGGTGAAGTAATAAAAAAGGCGATCCAGAAGGATCGCCTTTTTTGTGCCTGCCGGTCTGGCTACATCAATTGATGTACTCGAACAGCTTCACAATCTTTTGCACGCCGGAAACACTTTGCACGAGATTGGTGGCCTGGTTCGCCTCCTGCTGGGTCAGCAGGCCCAACATGTAGACGATGCCGTTCTCGGTCACGACCTTGATGCGCGAGCCGGGGATGTTCGCATCGGCCAGCATCTGGGTTTTGATCTTGGTCGTCAGCCAGGCGTCGTTTTGCCGGGCGAGGTAGCTGGACGGTGGCAGGATTTGCAGCTCGTTGTGGACCTTTTTCACCCGCTGGACATCGGCTGCGGCCTGTTCGGCCTTGGCCTTGAGGTCTTCGCGAGGCGTTTGCCCGGCCAGCAGCACCACGCCGTTGAAGCTGGTGACGACGATGTGCGAATCCTTGTCCAGGGCTGGATCGGCCTTGGCCACGTTGACGCCGACCTTGGTTTCGATCAGGGAGTCGTCAATCTTGCTGCCGAAGGTGCGCGTGCCGCGATCATCCTCGATAGGGGTTTCACGGGTGGCGCTCACCACGGAGGTGCAGCCGTTGATGGCGATTACGCTCAAGGTCAGGGCCAGAAGGCCTAGGCGATTAAGGGTCATTCTTCACTCCCGAACAGTTGGCTGTCGATCAAGTCGCAAAGGCAGTGGATCGCCAGCAGGTGAACTTCCTGAATGCGTGCAGTGACATTGGCCGGAACGCGAATCTCGACGTCCTCGGGCAATAGCAGCGATGCCATGCCGCCGCCGTCGCGACCGGTCAATGCTACGACAATCATTTCGCGATCATGTGCGGCCTGGATCGCTTGAATAATGTTGGCCGAGTTACCGCTGGTGGAAATCGCCAGCAGGACGTCGCCTGGTTGTCCCAGGGCGCGGATCTGCTTGGAGAAGATTTCGTTGTAGCTGTAGTCGTTGGCGATCGAGGTGATCGTCGAGCTGTCGGTGGTCAGTGCGATGGCCGGCAGGCTTGGGCGCTCGCGTTCGAAGCGATTGAGCAGCTCGGATGAGAAATGCTGGGCATCGCCGGCCGACCCGCCATTGCCGCACGAAAGCATTTTGCCTTCGTTGAGCAGGGCATTGACCATCACTTGACTGGCTTGCTCGATGTGCGGTGCAAGTACGTCCATCGCCTGTTGCTTGGTGTCGATACTGGCCTGAAAAAGCTGGCGAATTCGGGATTGCATGTCCATCTGTGTGACCTTAAGTGGCGCGGCTTGGTGGCACAGCGATGTGCGGCCCGCAAAGCAAAGAGCAAAAGTGTGGGTGAATAATGGCTGAGATTGAAAGCGCTCAGCTATCAAAGGCGTTCCGTAGCCAGTTCAGATCATTTGCGGTGCTATCCATGGCGACCACATCAAAACGGCAGGGAGAGTCAGCCCAGCGCGACTCGCTTTGCAGGAAGTACTGCGCGGCGAGTATCAGTTTTTGACGCTTGCGTGCGTCGATGCTGTCGAGCGCACCACCCCATTGGGTGTTTTTTCTGTAGCGGACTTCGACGAATACTACTGTATCGCCGTCAAGCATGACCAGATCAAGCTCGCCGCGCTTACACAACCAGTTCTGCGCCAGCAGGCGCAGACCCTGTTGCTGGAGATGCTTGAGCGCCAGGCCTTCGGCATCCCGGCCGCTTTGCTGGCGTGACCTGTCGGGCATTAATGAGCGGTATCCGGCAGGCGTTGAACCTGGCCGTTTACGAACTGTGCCCAAGGCAGTTGGCGTTGAATGCGTTGCGAAGGGCTCATGCTCAGGCTGCCCGACTGACCTTCGATGGTGCTGTCGGGCAGTGCCTTGAGTTGGCTCAGGCGCGGTGCCAGGCGATAGGCGTCGACACCCATGGCATACAGGCGGCCCAGTGCACCGTTGGCTTGTGGCCATTGCGCGGAAACCTGTTGGCGCAGCGGATCGCTTGGGTTGAGCAGCCATGGGGTATCGCAGAAGCGAATACCGTTCATGTCGTTGTACTGGTTCTGGTCACCGCTGGCGCTGAAGACGTGGGAGGTGGCGTAGACCGGAACATCGCCTGCGTATTGGAAATTTAGCGTTGGCTTGATCTGCTGGGCCTGTTGCGGAGTCGAGGCGAGGAATATGAACTCGATGTCCTGGCGGCGCGAAGGCTGGGCGGCTACTTGCGACCCCACGGTGCTTTGCAGGCTCTTGGCGCGGCTTTCGCTCTGGCGTAGCTGGAACAGATCAGCGATCTGTTGGGCCAGTTGCACGGGTTGGTCGACACGTTCGACACCCACGATGCTGCCGCCATTGGCCTGCCAGTCCTGGCTGAAGGCCTTGAGGACGCGATCGCCCCATTCACCCTTGGGAACCAGTACCGCGGCACGATGCAGGCCGTCTGCGCGTGCGCGACGGGAGACTTCGCGGGCCTCGTCTTCAGCGGCCAGGCCAAACTGGAACAACTGCGGCGGGCCTTGTTCGCCCTCGCTGTAATTCAGTGCCAGGGTGGTGATCGGCAGTTGCGCGCGCGCGCTCAGTTGCTTGACCAGTGGTTTTTCCAGGGGGCCAACCACCAGTTGCACGCCGTCGGCTTGTGCCTTGCGATAGAACTCGTCAATCGAGGTCAGGCGCGAGCTGTCATAAAACTCGATGGCAGGTGGCTGCTGCCCGGCTTGCTGGGCCTGGTAGTGAGCGGCGATGAAACCCTCGCGCAGGGCCTTGGCAACAGTCGCAAGAGGGCCTTCTTGTGGCAGTAGAAGGGCAATCTTGCTGATGGGTTGGTTGGCCATCTGCTTGAGTTGGGTCAGTGGCAAAGGCAGTTGAATCGCTGCCGGGTGTTTCGGATTCTGTGCGCGCCAGTTATCGATGGCGGCTTGCTGCTGTTCCAGCGTGCCGGCTGTTTTCACCGCCAGGGCCAGGCTCATCCAGCCATTGAGGTCGTCAGTGCCGGTTGGTTGAAGCTGATCGGTCGGCAGGGACGCGATGAGCGCCCAGATGGTCTCGTGGTTCTTGCTGGCGCCTTCGCCCTTCAGCATCGGGGCAATGTTGATGCGTTCGCGGGCAGCGGCCAGGGTCTGGCCATCCGCTTCCAGCGCGCGAGCCCGCACCAGGCCGGTGCGTACTTGCTGCTCGACGGGCATGTCATCCAGGCGTTGCAGGCTTGGATGGCTCAGAGCGGTCAGCGCGGCCTTGGGTTGGTTGCGCGTCATTGCCAGCTCGGCAGCCAGGGTGCTGGCGAAAATCTGCTGGCCTGGCTTCAACTGTTCCATGGGCACTTGCTGCAGGATTTGCGCGGATTGGGCGGCATTGCCTTGGTGGTAGGCCAGATCGGCCGCACTCAGGCGCAATAGGGCCGCCTTTTCCGGCGTTTTGCTGGTGGCGGCTTGTTCGAGCAGTTGCTCGATACTGGCATCAGCCGTCCGTGGCAAGTCGCCAAGGCTGGACGAGGGCGAGCTGGCGCAAGCCGCCAATAAGGCAGCGAGGCAGAGGGCAGTGAGCAGCCGCAGGCAAGCGATCATGTAAGTGTTCCTGATACTCGATCAAATTAGCGTGGAATTGTACCCAAGCACTGGCCGGGGCGCGATGTTACTGGCGTGAAACGTTCAATTTAGGTCATCTAACGGGTGAGTAGCCTGGAAAAAGACCATGCCGCTGTGGTTGTGGCGAGCATTTGAAGGGCTCGAAAGCGCTACAATGCCGGCTTTATCGACCGTGAGGTGTGTGCTTTGACTGCTCCAGGTGCTTTGAATTCCGCTGCTGGCTCGCTATATGTGGTGGCGACGCCCATCGGCAACCTGGATGACATCAGTGCTCGTGCGCTGAAGATCTTGCGCGAGGTTGCGCTGATTGCTGCCGAAGATACGCGTCACTCCCTGCGCTTGCTGCAACACTTCGGGATCGGGACGCCGCTGGCGGCCTGTCATGAGCATAACGAACGTGAAGAAGGTAGCCGCTTCATTACGCGCCTGCTGGCGGGTGACAACGTTGCGCTGATTTCGGATGCGGGCACGCCACTGATCTCCGATCCGGGTTATCACCTGGTGCGACAGGCTCGGGCGGCAGGTATCAATGTCGTACCGGTTCCGGGGGCCTGTGCGCTGATTGCGGCGTTATCGGCGGCGGGATTGCCGTCCGATCGCTTCATTTTTGAAGGCTTTCTGCCGGCCAAGGCTGTTGGGCGAAGGGCGCGCCTGGAGTCCATCAAGGAAGAGCCGCGCACCCTGATCTTCTATGAAGCGCCGCATCGGATCCTCGAGTGCCTGCAAGACATGGAGTTGGTCTTCGGGCCCGAGCGTCCGGCGTTGCTGGCGCGAGAACTGACCAAAACCTTTGAAACCCTCAAGGGCCTGCCATTGGCTGAGTTGCGCTCGTTCGTTGAGAACGATAGCAATCAACAGCGTGGCGAGTGCGTGGTGTTGGTGGCCGGCTGGACCGTGCCCGAGACTGACGAGGCCGTCAGCAGTGAAGCGATGCGTATCCTCAATCTGCTGCTCGAAGAGATGCCACTCAAGCGTGCAGCTGCGTTGGCAGCGCAAATTACCGGTGAGCGCAAGAATGTGCTCTATCAGGTGGCACTGGAAAAGCAGAAGGGCGAGTAACAACGGGGGTTGCAGAGCGGTAAAAGGCTTTTATTGCTTGTTCTTCGGGCGCGGTGCCGTTAACCTTCGCGGCGGAGAGTCGATTGGACAGTCGCTGCCCTCTATGAAAATTAGGGGGGGGAGGAAAGTCCGGGCTCCATAGGGCGAAGTGCCAGGTAATGCCTGGGAGGCGTGAGCCTACGGAAAGTGCCACAGAAAATAACCGCCTAAGCACTTCGGTGCCGGTAAGGGTGAAAAGGTGCGGTAAGAGCGCACCGCACGACTGGCAACAGTTCGTGGCTAGGTAAACCCCACTTGGAGCAAGACCAAATAGGGTCCCAAGGCGTGGCCCGCGCTGGGACCGGGTAGGTTGCTAAAGGTGTCCAGTGATGGCCATCGTAGACGAATGACTGTTCAAGACAGAACCCGGCTTACAGATCGACTCTCCACCTTTTTTTGCGCTTTGCTTGAATCATCGAGCAAGGCCTAGGCAATAAATATCCATGACCCACCTGGGTGGGTCGTCGATGAGATACCGCGGACAGTGACCCCGTTCCCTTCCTGCTTGAATCACTAGCAGATGCGCTTTTGTAATATCAAAAAAATCTTACTCTTAACAAACTACTTTAACTTTCGAACGTAGCCTTCGGTGCTGCTTCAAGTTATCCGCTTTTTTTCTCCGTCAAATACTCAAAACCCCTTCTGTTACGACGCTAAATCTCCGATCTGTAAGGCTTTTCCTTCAAAGAGCGCCTTGACGGTGTGGTGGGCGCATTCCTATAGTGTGCGCAAGTGGCGGAAAGTGGCATGAAGTGGGTTTTTTGAGCGTAAAACGCTAGAATTTGGAGAAACGCAAACGTGTTTCGCGGAGCTAACGCTATCAGTCTCGATGCAAAAGGCCGTCTCGCCATGCCGAGCCGGTATCGTGACGAGCTCGTTTCGCGAAGTTCCGGACAGTTAATTGTCACGATTGATGCCGTTGATCCTTGTTTGTGTGTTTACCCCCTCGATGAGTGGGAGCTGATTGAAACCAAACTGCGCGCACTGCCTTCGCTTCGCGAAGAGAACCGTCGCCTGCAACGGTTGCTGATTGGTAATGCCGTCGACCTCGAACTCGATGGCAGTGGTCGTTTCCTGGTTCCGCCACGTCTGCGCGAATATGCCAAGTTGGATAAGCGCGCAATGTTGGTAGGCCAACTGAACAAGTTCCAATTGTGGGACGAGGATGCCTGGGATGCAGTGTCTGCTGCTGACCTGGCTGCTATTCAACAACCGGGCGCTATGCCTGATGAACTGCGTGATTTGATTCTGTGACTATTGATAGCGGCTTTAACCACATCACCGTATTGCTTGACGAAGCCGTCGAGGCTCTCGCCGTACGCCCTGATGGTTGCTATCTGGATGGCACATTCGGGCGCGGCGGTCATAGTCGCCTGATTCTCAGCCAGCTCGGTCCCGAGGGTCGGTTGCTGGGGTTCGACAAGGACCCACAAGCGATTGCCACCGGGCAAACGCTAGCGGCCGAAGACGGCCGCTTTGTCGTTGTGCAGCGTAGTTTTGCGGAGCTGGGCTCTGAAGTGGCCGAGCGCGGACTGGCTGGCAAGGTCAGCGGTGTCCTTCTCGATCTGGGCGTGTCGTCGCCACAGCTCGACGACCCGGAGCGTGGCTTCAGCTTCCTCAACGATGGCCCGCTGGACATGCGCATGGATCCCTCCCGTGGGATCAGCGCTGCGGAGTTCGTCAACACCGCGCCCGTCGAAGAAATTGCCCGGGTGTTCAAGGAATACGGCGAAGAGCGCTTCTCCGGACGCATGGCCCGTGCCGTGGCCGAGCGCCGTGACATCAAGCCGTTCGAGCGCACCGGCGACCTGGCCGAAGTCCTGAAAGTCGCCAACCCTGCCTGGGAGAAGGGCAAGAACCCGGCTACCCGTGCATTCCAGGGTTTGCGCATCCACGTCAATAACGAACTGGGCGACCTGGAAACCGGCCTCGAAGCCGCGCTGCAAAGCCTGGAAATCGGCGGCCGCCTGGTCGTCATCAGCTTCCACTCCCTGGAAGACCGCATCGTCAAGCTGTTCATGCGCAAGCTGGTGAAAGGCGAGGCCGACAACCTGCCACGCAACCTGCCAGTACGTCACGTCGCCTTCGAACCGAAAATCAAAGTCCATGGCAAAGCGCAGTCCGCCTCCGAGGCCGAACTCAAAGCCAACCCACGTTCCCGTAGCGCCATCATGCGTGTCGCGGAGAAGCTTCGGTGAGCAAGCTTTTCGCCAAGCCACTTCCAGGCGGAAGCTTTTTCATGCTGCTGCTGTTTATTGCCGTGCTGGTTTCGGCGATTGCCGTGTCTTACAGCGCCCACTGGAACCGTCAGTTGCTCAACGCGCTGTACGGCGAGTTGAGCGTGCGTGACAAGGCGCAGGCCGAGTGGGGCCGGTTGATTCTCGAGCAGAGCACCTGGACGGCCCACAGTCGTATCGAAGTGCTGGCCACCGAGCAATTGAAGATGCGTATCCCGAGCGCCGCCGAAGTGCGGATGGTTGCGCCATGATCAAACTCGAAGGCGCACTCTACCCGTGGCGTTTTCGCGTGGTGCTGGCATTGCTGGCGCTGCTGGCAGGCGCTATCGCTTGCCAAATCATTTACCTGCAAGTGCTCAATCGTGACTTCCTCAAGGGCCAGGGCGATGCGCGCAGTCTCAGGCACATCCCGATCCCCGCTCACCGTGGTTTGATCACCGACCGCAATGGCGAACCCCTGGCCGTGAGTACCCCGGTCACTACCTTGTGGGCCAACGCCAAGGAGATGCAGGCAGCCAAAGGCATGTGGCCGGCGCTCGCGGCAGCCCTGGGGCAGGACCCCAAGGCATTGACCGAACGCCTGGAAGCCCAGGCCAATAAAGAATTCATCTACCTGGTGCGTGGGCTGACCCCCGAGCAGGGCCAGACGGTGCTCGACCTGAAAGTGCCTGGGGTCTATGGCATCGAGGAGTTCCGGCGGTTCTACCCGGCTGGCGAAGTCACCGCGCACATGGTCGGCTTTACCGACATCGACGACCACGGCCGTGAAGGCGTGGAGTTGGCCTATGACGAGTGGCTCGCCGGGGTGCCCGGCAAGCGCCAGGTGATCAAGGATCGGCGCGGTCGGTTGATCAAAGACGTGCAAGTGACCAAAAACGCCAAGGCTGGCAAGCCCTTGGCGTTGTCGATTGACCTGCGCCTGCAGTACCTGGCCAACCGCGAGTTGCGCAACGCGATCATCGAGAACGGCGCCAAGGCTGGCAGCCTGGTGATCATGGACGTCAAGACCGGCGAGATCCTGGCCATGGTCAACCAGCCGACCTACAACCCCAACAACCGTCGCAACCTGCAGCCGGCGATGATGCGTAACCGCGCCATGATCGATGTGTTCGAGCCAGGTTCGACGATGAAAGCGATCTCCATGAGCGCTGCGCTGGAAAGCGGGCGTTGGAAACCGAGCGATACGGTCGAGGTTTACCCGGGCACCCTGCAGTTGGGCAAGTACACCATTCGCGACGTGTCCAAGACCGAAGGTCCCGTTCTGGACCTGACCGGGATCTTGATCAACTCCAGTAACGTGGGCATGAGCAAGGTCGCTTTCGACATTGGCGGCGAAACCATCTTCCGCCTGGCGCAGAAGGTCGGCCTGGGCCAGGACACCGGTCTGGGCTTCCCCGGCGAGCGCGTTGGCAACCTGCCCAACTACCGTGAGTGGCGCAAGGCCGAGACCGCCACGCTGTCTTATGGCTACGGTCTTTCGGTGACCGCGATTCAACTGGTCCACGCGTTCTCCGCGCTGGCCAACAACGGTCGCCTTGCGCCGTTGACCCTGATCAAGACCGACAAGCTCCCGCAGACCACCCAGGTGATTCCGGAGTCCGTCGCGAAAACCATGCAGGGCATGTTGCAACAAGTGATCGAGGCCCCGCGTGGCGTATTCCGTGCGCAAGTGCCGGCCTATCACGTTGCCGGCAAATCCGGTACCGCGCGTAAGACGTCGGTGGGCACCAAAGGCTACGCCGAGAACTCCTACCGCTCACTGTTTGCCGGTTTCGGTCCGATGAACGATCCACGTTACGCGATCGTCGTGGTGATCGATGAACCGACCAAGGCCGGCTATTTCGGTGGTCTGGTGTCGGCGCCGGTGTTCAGCAAAGTGATGTCGGGCACCCTGCGCCTGATGAACATCACCCCGGACAACCTGCCGCAGACCCAGCAAGCCAATGCGACACCGGTGATCCCGCTTAAAGCCAATGGAGGGCGCGGCTGATGTCTCTTAGCCTGAACAAGATTTTCGCCCATGCCGGCCGTGACCTGCTGATTCGCGAGTTGACCCTGGACAGCCGCAGCGTGCGCGCTGGCGACTTGTTCCTCGCCGTCCCGGGCGGCAAGCTCGACGGTCGCTCGCACATCGCCGACGCCCTGCAGCGCGGCGCGGCGGCCGTCGCTTATGAAGTCGATGGTGCCACCGTATTGCCGATCACCGACGTGCCGTTGATTCCGGTCAAAGGCCTCGCTGCACAACTGTCGGATATCGCCGGGCGGTTTTATGGCGACCCTAGCCGCAACCTGAATCTGATCGGCGTGACCGGCACCAACGGCAAGACCAGCGTGACTCAGTTGGTGGCCCAGGCGCTGGACCTGCTGGGACAACGCTGCGGCATCGTCGGTACCCTCGGCACCGGGTTCTACGGTGCGCTGGAAAGCGGCCTGCACACCACGCCTAACCCGATTGCCGTACAGGCCACCCTGGCCGACCTGAAAAAGGCCGGCGCCAAGGCCGTGGCCATGGAAGTCTCGTCCCACGGGCTGGACCAAGGGCGCGTCACGGCGCTGGCCTTTGATGTGGCGGTGATGACCAACCTGTCCCGCGATCACCTGGACTATCACGGCAGCATGCAAGCCTACGGCGAGGCCAAGGCCAAGCTGTTCGCCTGGAATGACCTGAAGTGCCGCGTGATCAACCTCGATGACGAATTTGGCCGGCAGTTGGCCGCCGACAAACGTGAGTCCCGGCTGATCACCTATAGCCTGGCAGACGCCAGTGCCTACCTGTATTGCCGTGAAGCGCAGTTTGACGACGATGGCGTTCGCGCGACCCTGGTGACGCCGCAGGGCGAACACCATTTGCGCAGCACCCTGCTGGGGCGCTTCAACCTGAGCAACGTCCTGGCTGCCGTTGGCGCCTTGTTGGGTCTGGACTACGCCCTGGACGAGATCCTGAGCGTACTGCCGAAACTCGAAGGTCCGGTCGGTCGTATGCAGCGCCTGGGTGGCGGCACGCAGCCGCTGGTGGTGGTCGATTACGCCCATACCCCGGACGCGCTGGAAAAAGTCCTGACGGCCCTGCGTCCTCACGCCAAGGGGCAGTTGCTGTGCCTGTTTGGTTGCGGTGGCGATCGTGATCGCGGCAAGCGTCCGCTGATGGCCGAAGTGGTCGAGCGCCTGGCTGACCGCGTGTTGGTCACCGATGACAACCCGCGCAGCGAAGACCCTGCACAGATTTTCGACGATATCCGCGCCGGCTTCAGCGCTGTGGATAACGTGCGCTTCGTCGCCGGCCGTGGCCAGGCGATTGCCGAGTTGATTGCCAGTGCCAGCGCCGACGATGTGATCGTCCTGGCCGGCAAGGGGCACGAGGACTACCAGGAAATCAACGGCGAGCGCCACGGGTTTTCCGATCTGGTCGAAGCCGATCGGGCCTTGACCGCGTGGGAGGTGGCCCATGCTTAAGGCCTTGAAACTCAGCGAAGTGGCCGGACCCTTGGCGGGTCGCCTATTGAGCAGCGATTGCAGCTTTGATGGCGTGAGCATCGACAGCCGGGCCATTGTCCCGAGGCAACTGTTCGTCGCCCTGGCGGGTCCCAATTTCGACGGTCATGACTACCTCAACGACGTTGCCGGCAAAGGTGCCGTTGCCGCGTTGGTCGAGCGTGAAGTGAGTAACACCACCCTGGCGCAGTTGCTGGTCAAGGACACTCGCCTGGCCCTGGGCCAGCTCGGCGCGCTGAACCGCGCGGCGTACACCAACCCGGTGGCGGCGATTACCGGCTCCAGCGGCAAGACCACGGTCAAGGAAATGCTGGCCAGCATCCTGCGTACCCGTGGCTCGGTGTTGGCGACCCGCGGCAACCTCAATAACGACCTCGGCGTGCCGTTGACCCTGCTTGAACTGACGGCCGAGCACACGGCAGCGGTCATCGAGTTGGGGGCTTCGCGGATCGGCGAGATAGCCTACACCGTCAACATGACCAAGCCGCACGTGGCCGTGATCAACAACGCCGGGACCGCCCACGTCGGCGAGTTTGGCGGGCCGGACAAAATCGTTGAAGCCAAGGGCGAGATTCTCGAAGGGCTGGATGCCGATGGCATCGCCGTGCTGAACCTTGACGACAAGGCGTTCGCCATTTGGCAGGCGCGTGCCGCCGGTCGCCAGGTGCTGACGTTCGCCCTGGCCGACCAGCGTGCCGATTTCCATGCCAGCGACCTGGGCCGAGATGCTCGGGGCTGCCCGTCCTTCAACCTGCATAGCCCGCAAGGTGTCGAGCACGTTCAACTGAACCTGCTGGGCAACCACAACGTGGCCAATGCCCTGGCCGCCGCGGCTGCCGCTCACGCCCTGGGCGTGTCGTTGTTCGGTATCGCCACAGGCTTGAATGCGGTGCAACCGGTCAAGGGACGTGCGGTGGCACAGCTGTCGACCCGCGGCATGCGCGTTATCGATGACACTTACAACGCGAACCCCACCTCTATGTGCGCCGCCGTTGATATACTCGCCGGCTTTTCCGGCCGCACCGTCCTGGTGCTCGGAGATATCGGCGAGTTGGGCGAGTGGGCGGAGCAGGGGCACCGCGACGTTGGCGCTTATGCCCGCGGCAAGGTTGATGCTCTGTACGCCGTCGGCCCGATGATGGCGCATGCGGTCATGGCGTTCGGCGAGCACGCTCGCCACTTCGCCAATCAGGCCGACTTGATTGCAGCACTGGGCGCCGAACACGATACAAACACCACTATTTTGATCAAGGGCTCGCGCAGCGCTGCGATGGAAAACGTCGTCGCGGCTTTGTGCGGTTCGAGCGGGGAGAAACATTAATGCTGCTGCTGCTAGCGGAGTATCTGCAACAGTTCCACAAGGGCTTCGCGGTCTTCCAGTACCTGACGTTGCGCGGGATCCTGGGCGTACTGACCGCCCTGGTGCTGTCGTTGTGCTTCGGCCCCTGGATGATCCGGACCCTGCAGAACCGTCAGATCGGCCAGTCCGTGCGTAACGACGGTCCGCAATCGCACCTGTCCAAGTCGGGTACCCCGACCATGGGCGGCGCGTTGATCCTGTCCGCCATCGGCGTCAGCACCTTGCTGTGGGCCGACCTGCACAACCGGTATGTCTGGGTGGTGCTGCTGGTCACCCTGTTGTTCGGCGCCATCGGCTGGGTCGACGACTACCGCAAGGTGATCGAGAAGAACTCCCGTGGGTTGCCAAGTCGCTGGAAGTACTTCTGGCAGTCGGTGTTCGGCCTGGGCGCGGCGATCTTCCTTTATATGACCGCCCCGACGGCGGTGGAAACCACGCTGATCCTGCCGATGCTCAAGGACTACAGCATTCCCCTGGGCGCAGGCTTCATTGTCCTGACTTACTTCGTGATCGTCGGCTCCAGCAACGCGGTCAACCTGACCGACGGCCTCGACGGCCTGGCGATCATGCCCACCGTAATGGTTGGCGGCGCGCTGGGGATCTTCTGCTACCTGTCGGGTAACGTGAAGTTCGCCGAATACCTGCTGATCCCCTATGTGCCGGGCGCGGGCGAGTTGATCGTGTTCTGCGGCGCGCTGATCGGCGCAGGCCTGGGGTTCCTCTGGTTCAACACCTATCCGGCCCAAGTGTTCATGGGTGATGTCGGCGCCCTGGCGCTGGGCGCGGCCCTGGGCACCATTGCGGTGATCGTCCGTCAGGAAATCGTCCTGTTCATCATGGGCGGCGTGTTCGTGATGGAAACCCTGTCGGTGGTGATCCAGGTGGCTTCCTTCAAGTTGACCGGCCGCCGCGTGTTTCGCATGGCGCCGATCCACCACCACTTTGAACTCAAGGGCTGGCCTGAGCCACGCGTGATCGTCCGTTTCTGGATCATCACCGTGATTCTCGTGTTGGTCGGCCTTGCCACCCTGAAGCTGAGGTAGAACGAGTGTCTCTGATCGCTTCTGACCACTTCCGCATCGTTGTCGGCCTCGGCAAGAGCGGCATGTCCCTGGTTCGCTTCCTGGCGAGCCGGGGCACGTCGTTTGCCGTGGCCGACACGCGGGAAAATCCACCGGAACTGGTCACGCTGCGCCGTGACTATCCGCACGTGGAAGTGCGTTGTGGCGAACTGGACGTCGAATTCCTCTGCCGTGCCGACGAGCTCTACGTGAGCCCCGGCCTGGCGCTGGCGACTCCGGCCCTGCAAGCGGCCGCTGCCCGTGGCGTGAAGTTGTCCGGCGACATTGAACTGTTCGCCCGCAATGCCAAGGCGCCGATCGTCGCCATCAGCGGCTCCAACGCCAAGAGCACCGTGACCACCCTGGTGGGCGACATGGCGGCTGCGGCCGGCAAGCGCGTCGCCGTGGGCGGCAACCTCGGGACGCCGGCGCTGGATCTGCTCAGCGATGACGTCGAGCTGTACGTGATGGAGTTGTCGAGCTTCCAGTTGGAGACCACCGATCAACTGGGCGCTGAAGTGGCCACCGTGCTCAACGTCAGCGAAGACCATATGGATCGCTACAGCGGCCTGCCGGCCTATCACCTGGCCAAGCACCGGATTTTCCGCGGGGCCCGGCAAGTGGTGGTCAATCGCCAGGACGCGTTGAGTCGTCCGCTGATGAGCGAAGGCCTGCCGTGCTGGACGTTCGGCCTGGGCAAACCTGATTTCAAGGCATTTGGCATTCGTGAAGAAGAGGGCGAGAAGTACCTGGCCTTCGAGTTCCAGAACCTGATGCCGGTGCGCGAGTTGAAGATTCGTGGCGCCCACAACCAGGCCAATGCGCTGGCGGCCCTGGCCCTGGGGCACGCCGTTGGCCTGCCGTTCGATGCCATGCTCGCCACCCTGCGCACGTTCGCCGGGCTTGAGCATCGCTGCCAGTGGGTCCGTGACCTGGATGGCGTGAGTTACTACAACGACTCCAAGGCGACCAACGTGGGGGCCGCACTGGCCGCCATCGAAGGCCTGGGCGCCGACATCGAAGGCAAGCTGGTGCTGATCGCCGGTGGCGATGGCAAGGGCGCCGAGTTCAAGGACCTGCGCGACCCGGTGGCGGTCAACTGCCGCGCCGTGGTGCTGATGGGCCGCGACAGCGACCTGATCGGCCAGGCCATCGGTGATGGGGTACCGCTGGTGCGCGTCAATTCGCTGATTGAAGCCGTCGAACAATGCCGTGCCCTCGCGCAAGCGGGCGATGCCGTGCTGCTGTCGCCGGCCTGTGCCAGTTTCGACATGTTCAAGAACTACGAAGAGCGCGGCCAGCTGTTCGCCCGCGCCGTGGAGGACTTGGCATGAACTGGAAGAATTTCATCAAGCCCTATCCTTCGCCGCTGATCACCGGGCGTGGGATCGACCTAGACTTCCCGATGTTGGCCGGTTGCCTGGCATTGCTGGGCCTGGGCCTGGTGATGATTACCTCGGCGTCCTCCGAAGTGGCGGCCGTGCAGGCAGGTAACACCCTGTACATGATGAACCGCCACCTGGTTTATGTGGTGCTGGGGCTGTGTGCCTGCGTTGTCACCATGATGATCCCGATTGCCACGTGGCAACGCCTGGGCTGGATGATGCTGATCGGTGCATTCGGTTTGCTGGTGATGGTGATCATTCCGGGGATCGGCCGAGAGGTAAACGGCTCGATGCGCTGGATCGGCTTCAGCTTCTTCAACGTCCAGCCCTCGGAAATCGCCAAGGTGTTCGTGGTGATCTACCTCGCCGGCTACCTGGTGCGGCGCCAGAAAGAAGTTCGCGAGAGCTGGATGGGCTTCTTCAAGCCATTCATCGTGCTGCTGCCCATGGCCGGCCTGTTGCTGATGGAGCCGGACTTCGGTGCCACCGTGGTGATGATGGGGGCGGCCGCGGCGATGCTGTTCCTCGGCGGCGTCGGGCTGTTCCGGTTTGCCTTGATGGTGGTGCTGGCGGTGGGGGCCGTGGTGGTACTGGTCCAGGTCCAGCCTTATCGGATGGCTCGCCTGACTACCTTCACTGACCCGTGGGCCGACCAGTTCGGCTCCGGTTACCAACTGACCCAAGCGCTGATTGCCTTCGGGCGTGGCGAGTGGCTGGGTGTTGGCCTGGGTAACAGCGTGCAGAAGCAGTTCTACTTGCCCGAAGCCCACACCGACTTCGTGTTCTCGGTGTTGGCCGAGGAGCTGGGTGTCGTCGGTTCCCTGGCGACCGTCGCGCTGTTTTGCTTCGTGTGTATCCGCGGCATGTACATCGGCCTGTGGGCGGAAAAGGCCAAGCAGTTCTTCGCCGCCTATGTGGCCTACGGCTTGTCGTTCCTTTGGATTGGTCAGTTCCTGATCAACATCGGGGTGAACGTCGGGCTGTTGCCGACCAAGGGCCTGACCCTGCCGTTCCTCAGTTACGGCGGCAGCTCCCTGGTGATCTGCTGTGCCTGCCTGGGATTGTTGCTGCGCATCGAATGGGAGACACGAACCCACCTGGGCAGCGAAGAGATGGAATTCAAGGAAAGTGACTTTGCCGAGGAGCCGACCCATGGGCGCTAACGTGCTGATCATGGCGGGCGGCACCGGCGGCCACGTGTTCCCGGCGCTGGCCTGTGCCCGCGAGTTCCAGGCCCGTGGCTACACCGTGCACTGGCTCGGCACACCACGTGGGATCGAGAACGAACTGGTGCCCAATGCCGGCCTGCCGCTGCACCTGATCAACGTCAGTGGCTTGCGGGGCAAAGGCAAGCTGGCGCTGCTCAAGGCGCCGTTTGTCCTGCTCAAGGCGATCTGGCAGGCGCGGGCGGTGATTCGCCAGCTCAAGCCGGTGTGTGTCCTGGGCTTTGGCGGATATGTCACCGGACCTGGTGGCGTAGCAGCCAAGATGGCCGGCGTGCCGGTGATCGTTCATGAACAAAACGCCGTTGCCGGTACCGCCAATCGGCTGCTGGTGCCGTTGGCTGCGCGAGTCTGCGAAGCTTTCCCGGACACCTTCGCTGCCAGCGGCCGTCGCCGCACCACCGGGAACCCGGTGCGCAGTGAGTTGTTCCTCGAAACACCGCGTCCGGCATTGGCCGGGCGCAAGGCGCGTTTGCTGATCCTGGGTGGAAGCCTGGGGGCAGAACCGTTGAATAAATTGCTGCCTGAAGCCCTGTCGCAGGTTCCCGAACACCTGCGCCCAGAGGTGTTGCACCAGGCTGGCAAGCACCACGATGAAGTGACCGCCGAGCGTTACCGCACGGCCGGTGTCGAGGCACAGGTACAGCCTTTCATCAAAGACATGGCCCACGCCTATGGCTGGGCCGACCTGGTGGTCTGCCGCGCAGGCGCGCTGACTGTCAGTGAGCTGGCTGCTGCCGGTCTGCCCTCGATGCTGGTGCCTTTGCCCCACGCCATCGACGATCACCAGACCCGCAATGCCGATTATTTGGCCCGTGAAGGCGCTGCCTTCCTGATGCCACAAAGAACGACTGGCGCCGCGGATCTTGCCGCACGCCTGACAGAGGTCTTGATGCAACCACAACGACTCAACGACATGGCCGACGCCGCCCGTCGCCTGGCCAAACCCGACGCTACCCGTAGCGTGGTCGATATCTGCCTGGAGGTGGCCCATGGTTGAGAATCAGAAAGCCATGCCGCAACCGGAAATGCGCCGCATCCGTCGCATCCACTTCGTCGGGATCGGCGGCGTGGGCATGTGCGGGATCGCCGAAGTGCTGCTGAACCTGGGCTATGAAGTGTCCGGTTCCGACCTCAAGGCGTCGCCGGTCACCGAGCGCCTGGAATCCTTTGGCGCCCATATCTTCATCGGCCACCGTGCCGAGAACGCCGCGAGCGCCGATGTGCTGGTGGTGTCCAGCGCCGTGAACACCTCCAACCCGGAAGTCGCCACTGCCCTGGAACGTCGTATCCCAGTGGTCCCGCGCGCCGAGATGCTCGCCGAGTTGATGCGCTACCGTCACGGCATCGCCGTCGCGGGTACGCACGGCAAGACCACCACCACCAGCCTGATCGCCTCGGTGTTCGCCGCCGGTGGCCTGGACCCTACCTTCGTGATTGGTGGCCGGCTGAATGCAGCAGGCACCAATGCACAACTGGGTACCAGCCGCTACCTGATCGCCGAAGCCGATGAAAGCGACGCCAGCTTCCTGCACCTGCAACCGCTGGTCGCCGTGGTCACCAACATCGACGCCGACCACATGGCCACCTACGACGGCGACTTCAACAAATTGAAGAAAACCTTCGTCGAGTTCCTGCACAACCTGCCGTTCTATGGTCTGGCGGTGATGTGCCTGGACGATCCGGTGGTGCGCGAGATCCTGCCGCAGGTCAAGCGTCCGACCGTGACCTATGGCTTCAGCGAAGACGCCGATGTGCGGGCGATCAATGTACGCCAGCAGGGCATGCAAACCTTCTTCACCGTGCTGCGTCCAGACCGCGAGCCGCTGGATGTCTCGGTGAACATGCCGGGCAACCACAATGTGCTCAATTCCCTGGCGACCATCTGCATCGCCAGCGACGAAGGCGTCAGTGACGAAGCCATCGTCCAGGGCCTGTCGGGCTTCCAGGGTGTGGGTCGACGCTTCCAGGTCTACGGCGAGTTGCCGGTCGAAGACGGCCACGTGATGTTGGTGGACGACTACGGCCACCATCCGACCGAAGTCGCTGCCGTGATCAAGGCCGTACGCGGTGGCTGGCC
This sequence comes from Pseudomonas sp. ok272, assembly GCF_900109995.1. GTDB lineage: Bacteria > Pseudomonadota > Gammaproteobacteria > Pseudomonadales > Pseudomonadaceae > Aquipseudomonas. Next base: position 103,615 of record NZ_FOCB01000013.1, read on the forward strand.
GGAGCGTCGCCTGGTGATGGTCTACCAGCCGCACCGCTACAGCCGGACCCGCGACCTGTACGACGATTTCGTCAATGTATTGGCCGATGCCAACGTGCTGCTGCTGATGGAAGTCTATCCGGCCGGCGAAGAGCCGATCCCCGGTGCCGACAGCCGCAAGCTGTGCAACAGCATCCGCCAGCGCGGGCAACTGGACCCGATCTACATCGAGCGTGGCGTCGACCTGGCGCCGCTGGTCAAGCCGCTGCTGCGTGCCGGTGACATCTTGTTGTGCCAGGGCGCCGGCGATATCGGCGGTCTCGCACCGAAACTGTTGAAGAGTCCGTTGTTCGCGGGCGCCGTTGTAGCGTCCAGCGAGGGGAAGTTGAAATGACTGCTGCCTACGCCAACCTGTTCTCCACCCTCGCCCCGAAGGACTTCGGTCGTGTTGCCGTGCTGTTCGGTGGCAAGAGTGCCGAGCGCGAAGTGTCGCTCAAGTCCGGCAACGCGGTGCTTGAAGCCCTGCAGGGCGCGGGTGTGGATGCGTTCGGTATCGATGTTGGCGACGACTTGCTGCAACGCCTGCTGAACGAAAAGATCGACCGTGCGTTCATCATTCTTCACGGCCGTGGCGGCGAAGACGGCAGCATGCAGGGCCTGCTGGAGTGCCTGGGCATTCCGTACACCGGCAGCGGCATCCTGGCTTCGGCCCTGGCGATGGACAAACTGCGCACCAAGCAGTTGTGGCACACGCTGGGGATTCCGACGCCACGTCACGCGGTGTTGAGCAGCGAAGCGGACTGTATTTCGGCGGCAGCGGAACTGGGCTTCCCTTTGATCGTCAAACCGGCGCATGAAGGTTCCAGTATCGGCATGGCCAAAGTGACGTCGACAGCCGAGCTGACCGAAGCCTGGAAAGCAGCCGCTGTCTACGATTCGCAAGTGTTGGTCGAACAATGGATTCAAGGCCCGGAGTTCACCATCGCCACCCTGCGTGACCAGGTGTTGCCGCCGATTGCATTGGGCACGCCCCACACGTTCTACGACTACGACGCCAAGTACCTGGCATCCGATACCCAGTACCGGATTCCCTGTGGCCTGGACAGCGCCAAGGAGCAGGAATTGATGGACCTCACGGCAAAGGCCTGTGAGGCGCTGGGTATCGCCGGTTGGGGCCGTGCAGATGTCATGCAGGACGCCGATGGGCAGTTCTGGTTCCTGGAGGTCAACACGGCACCGGGCATGACCGATCACAGCCTGGTGCCGATGGCGGCGAAAGCCGCGGGCCTGGATTTCCAACAGTTGGTGTTGGCGATCCTGGCGGCCAGCATTGAGTTGCGAGGTTAAAGCCATGCAAGGCGCCCAGCTCCGTCATCAGCCCCCCGCACCCGGCCGCAAGCCGGTGCCGCGGGGTGCCAGCCGAATGGTGGCTAAAGAGCCGATGTCGGTGCGCCTGCCCAAAGCCAACTTCGGCTTTCTCAAGGCGCTGTTCTGGCCGGTGCTGCTGGTGGCGTTGGGGTTCGGTACGTATGAAGGCGCGCAGCGTTTGCTGCCTTACGCCGACCGGCCGATCGCCAAGATCAACGTGCAGGGCGACTTGAGCTACATCAGCCAGCAAGCGGTGCAGCAGCGGATCGCGCCCTTCGTGGCCGCGAGCTTCTTCACCATCGACCTGGCGAGCATGCGGGCGGAGCTGGAGACCATGCCCTGGATCGCCCACGCCGAAGTGCGTCGCGTGTGGCCGGACCAGGTGGTGATCCGCCTCGAAGAACAACTGCCGGTGGCCCGTTGGGGCGACGAGGCATTGCTGAACAATCAAGGCCAGGCGTTTACCCCGCGTGAGCTGGCCAACTACGAACATTTGCCACAGTTGTTCGGTCCACAGCGGGCCCAGCAGCAAGTGATGCAGCAGTATCAGGTGTTGAGCCAGATGCTTCGGCCAATGGGTTTTTCGATTGCCCGGCTGGAACTGCGTGAACGCGGCAGTTGGTTCCTGACCACCGGTGCGGGCAGTGCGGGGCCGGGGATCGAGTTGTTGTTGGGCCGCGGCAACCTGGTGGAAAAGATGCGACGCTTCTTTGCCATCTATGACAAGACGCTTAAAGACCAGATTACGAACATTGCGCGCATCGACCTGCGTTATGCCAACGGCCTGGCCGTCGGCTGGCGGGAACCTGTAGCGCCCACGACAGACAAACCCGCTGTCGCGAAGAATTGAGAAGAGGCAGGACCATGGCAAACGTGCAAAGCGGCAAAATGATCGTCGGTCTGGATATCGGCACCTCCAAGGTGGTGGCGCTGGTAGGCGAGGTCGCGGCCGATGGTCAATTGGAAATCGTCGGGATCGGTACCCATCCGTCCCGCGGCTTGAAGAAAGGCGTGGTGGTGAACATCGAGTCCACCGTGCAATCGATCCAGCGCGCCATCGAAGAAGCGCAACTGATGGCCGGTTGCCGGATTCACTCGGCATTCGTGGGCGTGGCGGGCAATCACATCCGCAGCCTGAACTCCCACGGCATCGTGGCGATTCGCGACCGCGAAGTCAGCTCGGCTGACCTGGAACGGGTCTTGGACGCGGCCCAGGCCGTGGCGATCCCGGCCGACCAGCGAGTGCTGCACACGCTGCCGCAGGACTACGTGATCGACAATCAGGAAGGCGTTCGCGAGCCACTGGGTATGTCCGGCGTACGCCTGGAAGCCAAGGTCCACGTGGTCACCTGTGCGGTGAACGCGGCACAGAACATTGAAAAATGCGTGCGTCGCTGTGGCCTGGAAATCGACGACATCATCCTTGAGCAACTGGCGTCGGCGTACGCGGTGCTGACCGATGACGAGAAAGAGCTGGGCGTGTGCCTGGTGGACATCGGGGGTGGCACCACTGACATCGCGATCTTCACCGAAGGCGCGATTCGCCACACCGCCGTGATCCCGATTGCCGGCGACCAGGTGACCAACGACATCGCCATGGCGTTGCGCACCCCGACCCAGTACGCCGAAGAGATCAAGATCCGTTACGCCTGCGCCCTGGCCAAGCTGGCCGGTGCCGGCGAAACCATCAAGGTGCCGAGCGTTGGTGACCGTCCACCGCGTGAACTGTCCCGCCAGGCCCTGGCCGAGGTGGTCGAGCCACGCTACGACGAATTGTTCACCCTGATCCAGGCCGAGCTGCGTCGCAGTGGCTACGAAGACCTGATCCCGGCCGGCATCGTGCTGACCGGTGGTACCTCGAAGATGGAAGGGGCTACCGAGCTGGCCGAAGAGATTTTCCACATGCCGGTCCGCCTGGGCGTGCCTCACAGCGTCAAGGGCCTGGGTGATGTGGTGCGCAACCCGATTTATTCCACCAGCGTTGGTTTGCTGATGTACGGCCTGCAAAAGCAGTCCGACGGCATTTCCTTCTCGGGGATCAGCAGCAGCCGCGATAGCTACAGCAATGAAGAGGCCAAGAGCCCGCTGATCGATCGCATCAAGAGCTGGGTGCAAGGCAATTTCTAACGATTTACCGCAACACCGTTGGACGCAGTAGGCAGTAGGCGAAAAAAACTAGAGAACGTAAGGAGAGGGAAAATGTTCGAACTCGTAGACAACATCCCCGCAAGCCCGGTCATTAAAGTTATCGGTGTTGGCGGAGGCGGCGGCAACGCTGTCAACCACATGGTCAAGAGCAACATTGAAGGCGTTGAATTCATCTGCGCCAACACTGATGCCCAGGCGCTCAAGAGCATCAGCGCGCGGACCATCCTGCAACTGGGCACCAGCGTGACCAAAGGCCTGGGTGCCGGCGCAAATCCTGAGGTAGGTCGTCAGGCCGCCCTGGAAGACCGCGAGCGCATTGCCGAAGTGCTGCAAGGCACCAACATGGTGTTCATCACCACGGGCATGGGCGGTGGTACCGGTACCGGTGCGGCACCGATCATTGCCGAAGTGGCCAAGGAAATGGGGATCCTGACCGTTGCGGTCGTGACCCGTCCGTTCCCGTTCGAAGGTCGCAAGCGCATGCAACTGGCCGACGAAGGCATCCGCCTGTTGTCCGAAAGCGTCGACTCGTTGATCACCATTCCCAATGAGAAGCTGCTGACCATCCTGGGCAAGGACGCCAGCCTGCTGTCGGCGTTTGCCAAGGCTGACGATGTACTGGCCGGTGCCGTTCGCGGTATCTCCGACATCATCAAGCGTCCGGGCATGATCAACGTCGACTTTGCCGACGTGCGTACCGTGATGAGCGAAATGGGCATGGCGATGATGGGCACTGGCTGCGCCAGCGGTCCGAACCGTGCACGCGAGGCCACCGAAGCGGCCATCCGCAATCCATTGCTCGAAGACGTGAACCTGCAAGGTGCACGCGGCATCCTGGTGAACATCACCGCCGGTCCTGACCTGTCCCTGGGTGAGTACTCCGACGTGGGTAGCATCATCGAAGCCTTCGCTTCCGAGCACGCGATGGTCAAGGTCGGCACTGTGATCGACCCGGACATGCGCGACGAGCTGCACGTGACCGTGGTTGCCACGGGCCTGGGCGCGAAGATCGAGAAGCCGGTGAAGGTTATCGACAACACCGTCCACACGACCCTGTCGACCGCACCCGCCCCGGCACCTCGCCAGGACCTGCCGTCGGTCAACTACCGTGACCTGGATCGTCCAACCGTCATGCGCAACCAGGCCCAGGCCGGTGTCGCGGCAGCGGCGAAGCTCAATCCGCAAGACGATCTGGACTACCTGGACATCCCGGCCTTCCTGCGTCGTCAGGCCGATTGATGGAATGTATCAGGGCTATGAAGGTGATTGGTGTTCAGCAAAGGTCTGGTCTGCTATTATCGCCAGCCTTTGTTGATACCAGTTCGCAATTTGCGCTGAAGCGGTCCAAGCCATGATTAAACAACGCACCCTGAAAAATATTATCCGTGCCACAGGTGTAGGCCTGCACTCTGGGGAGAAGGTATACCTGACCCTCAAGCCTGCGCCCGTCGACACCGGCATCGTGTTTTGTCGTGCCGACCTGGACCCTGTGGTGCAGATCCCTGCTCGCGCAGAAAACGTTGGCGAAACCACGATGTCGACCACTCTGGTCAACGGTGACGTCAAAGTAGACACGGTGGAGCATTTGCTCTCGGCCATGGCTGGCCTGGGCATCGATAACGCCTACGTCGAGCTCTCCGCGTCCGAAGTCCCGATCATGGATGGTAGCGCTGGACCTTTCGTATTCCTGATTCAATCGGCCGGCCTGGAAGAACAGGACGCGCCGAAGAAGTTCATCCGCATCCTGCGTGAAGTGACAGTGGAAGATGGCGACAAGCGCGCCACTTTCGTCCCTTTCGAAGGCTTCAAGGTGAGCTTCGAGATCGATTTTGATCACCCAGTGTTCCGTGACCGCACCCAAAGTGCCAGCGTGGATTTTTCCAGCACTTCGTTTGTAAAAGAAGTCAGCCGCGCCCGGACCTTCGGTTTCATGAGTGATATCGAGTACCTGCGCAAGCACAACCTCGCACTCGGCGGTAGCGTTGAAAACGCCATCGTGGTGGATGCGGATGGTGTACTGAACGAAGACGGCCTTCGCTATGAAGACGAATTCGTGAAGCACAAGATCCTCGACGCCATTGGCGACCTCTACCTGCTGGGCAATAGCCTGATTGGTGAGTTCAAGGGTTTCAAGTCGGGCCATGCACTGAACAACCAGCTTCTGCGCAAATTGATTGAGCAGACAGATGCTTGGGAAGTTGTGACCTTCGACGATGCCAGCACTGCACCGATCTCTTACATGCGTCCAGTTGCGGCCGTGTAACCAAAAACCTCTCTAGTTTTTAAGGGCTGCCTTCGGGTGGCCTTTTTTTATGCCCGGGTGTCGAGGCGGATGCCGGCATAACGCTTGTAGGAGCGAGGCTTGCCCGCGAAGAGGCGATCCACCGAACCGATTACCCCAGCGCACTGACCACGCAATTGCGCCCGCGGCGCTTGGCCTCATACAGCGCCTTGTCGGCGGTGTGCATCAGGTTCTCCAGGTCCTGGCCTGGTTCAGCGGTGGAGGTGCTGAGGCCGATGCTGACGGTCATCGGCGATTCATCGCCCTCGAACGACGACATGTGCTCGACCGCTGCGCGGATCTTTTCGGCCGTGCGCAAGGCGCCGGCGGCGTCAGTCTCGGCCAGCACCACGGCAAATTCCTCGCCGCCGTACCGGGCCACAAGATCGGCGGGACGACGGATGTTTTCGCCGATGACCTTGGCCAGTACCCGCAGCGCATCGTCACCTCCCTGATGGCCGTGGCGGTCGTTGAAGGCCTTGAAGTGGTCAGCATCGATCATCAGCACCGACAGCGGCTTGCCCGAACGCATGGCGCGGGACCATTCGCGTTTCAGCACCTGGTCCAGGGTGCGCCGGTTGGCGACGCCGGTGAGGGCGTCGACGGCCGCCTGTTGTGCCAACTCCTTCTCGGCGTGATGGCGCAGGCGCAACTCGCGGCACAGCAGCAAGGTCAGCCACATCAGACCGATGCACAGCGCCCCGGTTGCGCCGCTGATGATGTAGGCCGTGCGCTTCCAGGTGGCGAACACCTCGTCCAGCGACAGGGCCACGCTGACCGTCAGCGGTAGATTGCCAACACGGGAGAAGGTGTACAGGCGGCCGCGCTGGTCCAGGCTGGAGATGCTGCTGAAGCTGCCGGTGCCTTCGCGCAGCATCCGCGCCACGTTGGGTCGGGCGCCATAGCTGCGGCCAATGCTGTCGGTTTCCAGCATCGGTACTTGCGCCAGCAGGATGCCGTCCTTGTCGAGCACATTGAGGGTGCTGTCGATGCCGATGTTCAGGGCGCTGAGCAGTTCGTTAAAGTACGCCAGGCGCATTGACGCCACCGCGACGCCGAGAAACTCACCGCTGGGCGAGGAAATGCGCCGGCTGAAGCTGATGCGCCATTCATCGGCGTCGGGACAGTCGCAGCGCGGCTTGAACGGGCGGCTGATGAACAGGCCGGTGTCGCTGCTGCGCACATGGGCCTGGAAGTAATCTCGGTCGGCGAAGTTCCCCGGCTTGGGCGTGAGCAGCGATGAGTCGGCGATCACGTTGCCCTGCTTGTCGAGCAACAACAGGTCGCCTTTGAAGCGCGCGCTGCTTGAACGGTCGAACAGCACCAGGTGGCGGATCTGCGGTGAGACCCCTTGCAAGTCGTCACGCTGGGAGGCCGCGACCAACCCTTGCAGCGCCAAGTCATAGAGTTCGACGTTGCGCAGTACATCGGCGTTGATCAGTTGCACGATGTTGGTCGCCGAGCGGGTGGCCGACTGCATGGCGTTGGCGTGTTCGCGAATCAGCAGGAAGGTGACGATGGCCAGGATGGCGATGACGGTCAGTGAGCTACCGAGAATCAGCATGAACTCTGGCCGACGGGTATTACCTGTCACGGGGAGGTGCGTGCGGCTGGGGGTCATGGTTCTGATTTCTGCACGGGGACGTCTTCAGCGTAGTACCCGAACGGATTCGGGAGGCATGGCAGATATCAGTTCAGTGATTATTTTTCCAAGCCTCTATATAAATCCCGGGGCTGAAAAAGGCCAGCCCCAGCCGCCGCTCCAGGTCATGCGGTGCCGTTCAGGGGGTAATTGTCATCGTTGGTGGCCAGGTCGCTATCGTTGCGGCGATTGCAACGAACGGTGGTTTGAAGGGGGCGGTGAGGCGCAGTGCCTGGGGTCAGTAGTGTTTGTGGTCAGGGTGTTTTTTGTTCAGTGGTTATCGGTGGCGGGGCTTTCAAACAGCATAAAAAAAGCCGCTGATAGCAGCGGCCTGGAAGACAACTGGATGAGGGAAAGAGCCTGATCAAGTGTCCGGGGAAAGCGATGGGGCTTGGCAATCAGCTGTCTTTTTCAGCCTGTGGCTGTGCTTGATTGAACGTTGCCTGTGGGGCTTGGGATGGGGCTTGGGCCTTGGCGGTCAGTTCGGCCTGGGCCTGGTCGAAGGCGGCGGCGCGTGCGGTGTTGTGCGCGACAAAGGCCGGCGATTCCTCGGCCATGACGAGCGGCGAGAGGAACAGGGACGACAAAACGAACGCGCTGGCAATACCCATACTGTTGGACATCTTTAGGACCTTCTTGCTTGGCAAGTGCTGTTTGGTGCGGGCAAAGATAAGGGGCAAGAGGCGGGGGAAACAGCGTGGATTGGATAAAGGACTGTTGCGTCAGCGGCAATAGTGGTTGGTCCTGTGTACAGCCAGGCAACGATTATCCCTTGTGGGATTGCCGCATCGTCGCGAAGACGGCCTTCCGGCCGACCAATGTTTCTCGGGTGTATTCGATCCTCTGTGGGAGCGAGGGCGGCTTGCCGGCGAAAGCGGCCCGACACTCAGTATCGAGTTCTCTGCCTGACGGCTTTCGCAAGCAAGCTCACACCGGCAGGTAGATGCCAAACGTGTTGATCCCAGCATCGCTGCGCGCAAACACATCGCCGCCGTGCATCAGGGCTATTGCCTTGACGATGGCCAGGCCCAGGCCATGGTTGGCGCCGCTGTTGCTGCGTGAGGCGTCGACCCGATAGAAGCGTTCGAACAGCCGCGTCAGGTGCTCGCGGGCAATCGGTTCGCCGGGGTTGGCGACGCCCAGGCGTACCCGGCCTTCCTGGGCTTCGATGTGCACCTCGATGACTTGCCCGGGCTCGGTGTGTTGCACGGCGTTGTTCAGCAGGTTGATCAGGGCTCGGCGCAGGTGGGCGATTTCGATTCGCACCAGGGCGTCGCCACTGACGTGCACCTTGACCTGGGCGTCTTCGAGGATGAAGTCCAGATAGTCCAGGGTCGTGGCCACTTCTGCGGCCAGCGAGGTGGCGGTGAGTTGGGTGGCTTTGCTGCCCTGGTCGGCGCTGGCCAGGAACAGCATGTCGTTGATGATGCTGCGCAGGCGTTCCAGCTCTTCGAGGTTCGATTGCAGCACTTCAAAGTAGTGTTCGGCCGAACGTCCGCGTGTCAGCGCCACTTGGGTCTGGCCGATCAGGTTGGTCAGGGGCGAGCGCAGTTCATGGGCGACGTCGGCGTTGAACGACTCCAGCCGCGTGTACGCCTGCTCGACCCGTTCTAGGGTGGAGTTGAACGAGCTGACGAACTGATTGAGTTCTGGCGGCAACGGTGACAACTGCAGGCGCGCCGACAGCAGTGGAGGGGCCAGGCGCTGGACTTCGTCGGACAGTTTGATCAGCGGTTTGAGGCCGATCCGGGCGACCCAGTAGCCCAAGGCCGAGGCCAACAGTACACCGACGATGGCCAGGCTGATCAGGGCCACCAGCAGGTGATGCTGGGTTTCATAGACGGTCTGGGTGTCGATGCCGATCATGAAGCGTAGCGGCGGACGCTGGTCCTTGGCCGGGAGCTGGCTGACCAGCACTTTGAGCGGGTAGGGCTGGCCCGGCAGGTGCAGGTCGCGCATGCCCAGCGGACCTTGGGCGAAGGCGCGGATCGGTGGGGTGACGTTGCCGTACTCGTACGCCGGGTCGCCGCTGATGACCCAGAAATTGATGCGCTTGTCTTCTTCGCCCAGCAGGTTGAGCTTGCTGGTGATCTTGACCCAGTGCTCCGGCGTGCCGAAGCGTCCCAGGCTGGATTCGAGCACGCTGTAGCGCGCGTCCAGCTCGGCTTCCGGCAACAGGCCCAGGCCTTTGTCGACCTGCTGGTACAACGCCCAGCCGATCAACAGGAACACCAGCGCCGCCACCAGCGTGAACATCCCGCTCAGGCGCAAGGCGATGGAGTTACGAGGCACTGCGGCTCTCCAGCACATAGCCCATGCCACGGATGGTGTGCAGCAGCTTCTCTTCGAATGGCCCGTCGATTTTCGCCCGCAGGCGCTTGATCGCCACTTCGACGACGTTGGCGTCGCTGTCGAAATTGATGTCCCAGACCATCTCGGCAATCGAGGTCTTGGAGAGGATTTCACCCTGGCGCCGGGCCAGGACGCTGAGCAGCGAGAACTCCTTGGCGGTCAGGTCCAGTCGCGTGCCGGCGCGGGTCGCCTTGCGGCTGATCAGGTCGATCCACAGGTCGGCGACGGTCACTTGCACCGGCTCGTGGCCACCGCTGCGCCGGGTCAGGGCTTGCAGGCGGGCGACCAGTTCGAGGAAGGAAAACGGCTTGCCCAGGTAATCGTCGGCGCCTTCGCGCAGGCCGCGGACGCGGTCTTCCACCCGCTCGCGGGCGGTGAGCATGATCACCGGTGTCTGTTTGCGCGCACGCAGGGCGCGCAGTACGCCGTAGCCGTCCAGGCCCGGCAGCATCACATCGAGGATGATCACTGCGTAGTCGTTTTCCAGCGCCAGGTGCAGGCCTTCGACGCCATCGGGGGCCAGGTCCACGGTGTAGCCTTGCTCCGTCAGGCCGCGGTACAGGTAGTCCGCGGTTTTCTCTTCGTCTTCGATAATCAGGACACGCATGACCCGCCTCAGTGTGTGTTCGCCAGCGCGGGCGCGGGCGTGGGCCGATGGAACAGCCGCTCAAGCGTCAAGTATATGACCGGCGTAGTAAACAGCGTCAGCGCCTGGCTGACCAACAAGCCACCGACCACCGCGATGCCCAGCGGCTGGCGCATTTCGGCGCCGGTGCCGTGGCCGAGCATCAGCGGCAGGGCGCCGAGCAGGGCGGCCAGGGTGGTCATGATGATCGGCCGGAACCGGGTGATACAGGCCTTGAAGATCGCCTCTTGCGGTGACAGCCCGCCATTGCGTTGGGCGTCGAGCGCGAAGTCGATCATCAGGATGCCGTTCTTCTTGACGATACCGATCAGCAGCACCAGGCCGATCAGCGCCATGATCGAGAAGTCCTGGCCAAGGATCCACAGCATCATCACCGCCCCGAGGCCGGCCGAGGGCAAGGTCGAGATGATCGTCAGCGGGTGCACAAAGCTCTCATAGAGCACGCCGAGAATGATGTACACCGCCACCAGCGCCGCGAGGATCAGCCACGGCTGGCTGGCCAGTGAACTCTGGAACGCCTGGGCCGCGCCCTGGAAGTTGCCGTTGATCGAGGCCGGCATGCCGATCTCGGCCTTGGCCTGGTTGAGCAGGATCACCGCGTCGCCCAGCGCCACGCCGGGCGCCAGGTTGAACGACAGGTTGGCGGCCGGGAACATGCCGTCGTGGGCGATGGACAGCGGGCCGACCGTCGGCGGGTCGAAACGGGCCAGCGCCGACAGCGGCACCATGTCGCCGCTGAGCGGTGAGCGCAGGTAGAAAAACGCCAGGCTCTCGGCCTTGCCCCGTTGCCGGGTATCGAGTTCCAGGATCACGTTGTACTGGTTGATCTGGGTCTGAAACTCATTGACCTGGCGCTGGCCGAAGGCGTCGTAGAGCGCCTCGTCGACATCGCTGGCGGTCAGGCCGAAGCGTGCCGCCGCCGCGCGGTCGATGCTGATGTGGGTGATGCTGCCGCCCAGTTGCAGGTCGTTGGAGATGTCACGAAAGGCCGGGATGCCGCGCAGTTTCTCGGTCAGGCGCTGGGTCCACAGGTTGAGCGTGGGACCGTCGTTGCTCTTGAGCACGTATTGATACTGGGCGCGGCTGGGACCGGAACTGAGGTTGATGTCTTGCCCGGCGCGCAGGTACAGGACGATGCCGGGGACGGCCATCAGCTTGGGGCGGATCCGGTCGATGAACTGGCTGGCCGAGACGTCGCGCTCGCCCCGTGGTTTGAGGGCGATCCAGAAGCGGCCGTTGGCGATGGTCTGGTTGCTGCCCGAAACCCCCACCGAGTGTGAAAACGCTTGCACGGCGGGGTCGGCGGCGACTATCTCGGCCATCGCCAGGTGTTTTTTCACCATGTCGTTGTAGGAAATGTCGGCAGCGGCCTCGGTGGTGCCGAGGATAAAACCGGTGTCCTGGATCGGAAAGAACCCCTTGGGGATATACACATAGCCCGCGATGGCCAGGCCCAGCGTGAGGCCGAAGATCCCAAGCATCCATTTCTGGTGGTCCAGGGCGCGACGCAAGCCGCGTTCGTAGAACCCCAGCAGGCGCTCACTGAAACCGGGCCTGGCCTGGGCGTCGTGCTTGGGCGCGCGCATGAACAGCGCGGCGAGGGTCGGCGCCAGGGTCAGGGACACCACCACCGAAATCAGGATGGTCGAGGTGGCGGTCAGGGCGAACTCCTTGAACAGTCGCCCGACCACGCCGCCCATGAACAGCAGCGGAATGAACGCCGCCACCAACGAGAAGCTGATGGACACCACCGTGAAGCCAATCTCGCCGGCGCCCTTGATCGCCGCCTCGCGCATGCCATCGCCGGCCTCCAGGTGGCGGTGAATGTTCTCCACCACCACAATCGCATCGTCGACCACAAACCCCACGGCGATCACGATCGCCACCAGGGTCAGGTTGTTCAGGCTGAACCCCATCACGTACATCAGGGCGAAGCTGGCGATCAGCGACACCGCCAGCACGGCGGTGACAATCAGGGTTGCCGAGAGCTGGCGCAGGAACAGCGCCATCACCGCCACCACCAGCACAATGGCGATCAGCAGGGTCAACTCCACTTCATGCAACGAGGCGCGGATGGTCTGGGTGCGGTCGATCAGCACGTTGACCTGTACCGAGGCCGGGAGCATCGCCTCCAGGCCCGGCAGGGCGGCCTGGATCCGGTCCACGGTGTCGACAATGTTGGCACCGGGCTGACGCGAGATCACCAGGTTGACCCCCGGCCGGTCGCCGGACCAGGCCTGCACGTAGGCGTCTTCCGAACCGTTGATGACCTTGGCCACGTCCCGCAACTGGACCGGTGCACCGTCCTTGTAGGAAACAATCAACTGACCGTATTCCTCGGGGTGGAACAACTGGTCGTTGGTCGACAAGGTGGAGATGCTCGACTCGCCGTACAGCGCGCCCTTGGCCAGGTTGAGGCTGGTGTTCTGGATGGCCAGGCGGATGTCGGCCAGGGTCAGGCCGATGGCCGCGAGTTTGTCCGCCGAGGCCTGGACGCGGATCGCCGGGCGTTGCTGGCCGGTGATGTTGATCTGGCCGACGCCGTCGATCTGGCTCAATTGGCGCGCCAGCAAGGTTTCGGCGTAGTCGCTCAGTTCGGTGCCGGGCATCTGGGTCGAGCTGACGCTGAGGATCAGCACCGGGCTGTCGGCCGGGTTGACCTTGCGCCAGGTCGGGAGCGTGGGCATGTCCTTGGGCAGTTTGCCGGCGGCGGTGTTGATCGCCGCCTGGACTTCCTGGGCGGCGGTGTCGATGCTTTTGTCGAGGGTGAACTGCAGGGTCAGGTTGGTCGAACCCAAGGCACTGCTGGAGGTCATCTGGGTCATGCCGGGGATGGCGCTGAATTGCACCTCCAGGGGCGTGGCCACGGACGAGGCCATGGTGTCGGGGCTGGCGCCGGGCAGCGCGGCACTGACCTGGATCGTCGGGAACTCGGCCTCCGGCAGCGGCGCCACCGGCAGGCGCGGGAAGGCGATCAGGCCCAGCAGCACCAGGGCAAAGGTCAGCAGGACCGTGGCCACCGGGTGGTCGATGCACCAGGCACTGACGCCACGGTGCGCCTTCATGGCTGTTGCTCGGTGTTGGCCTGGGTCAACGCGGGCGGGTCACGCACGACCTGCACGCTCGCCCCCGGCTTGAGCCGCGACTGGCCGTCGCTGACCAGCACGTCCCCGGCCTGCACGCCCTTGATGATGTTCAGGTCGCTGTCCTGATAGACCATCTGCACCGGCACCGACTCGACCTTATCGCCCTTGACCCGGTACACGAAATGCTCGTCCAGCCCACGTTGGACCACCGTCGGCGGCACCACCAGGGCGCCCTGGTCCAGGCCCGTCTGGATCTTGATGGTCACCAGTTGCCCCGGCCACAGGGTCTGTCCGGCATTGTTGAACTCGGCCTTGGCACGCAGGGTGCCGGTGTTGGCGTTGATCTGGTTGTCGATCAGGCTCAGGTGGCCCTCACCCAGCAGCACGCCCGTCTGGCCATCGGTGTCGGCGCCCAGGTAGGCGTTGACCTTGGCTGCCGGGGTGGTGTTGATCAGCCCTTGCAGGGTCGGCAGCATTTGCTGGGGCAGGGAAAACTCGATGGCGATGGGGTCGATCTGGGTCACCGAGAACAGCCCGGTGGCATCGGCGGTGCGCAGGAAGTTGCCTTCATCGACATTACGAATACCGACCCGGCCGGTGACGGGGGAGCGAATCTGCGTGTAGGACAGCTGCACTTGCGCGGCATCGATGGCGGCCTGGTTGCCAAGCAGGGTGGCGCGCAATTGGTTGACCAGCGCTTGTTGCTGGTCGTAGGTCTGCTTGGACACACCGTCATCGACGCTCAGCAGTTTGTAGCGCTTGAGGTTGACCTCGGCCACCTGCAACTGGGCCTGGCTTTCGCCCAACAGTGCGCGGGCCTGATCGAGGCTGGCACGGATCGAGCGGTCGTCGATGGTGGCCAGCAGGTCCCCGGCCTTGACCGGCTGTCCTTCCTTGACCAGCAGGCGGGTGAGGATGCCGTCGATCTGCGGGCGAATGATCACACTGTGTAACGACAGCACCGAGCCAATACCGCTGACAAAACGCGGTACATCGCGCTCGGCGACACTGACCACGCGCACCGGGATCGCCGTGCTGGCCTTGAGCTTGGAGCTTGTCGGCCGGGTCATGGCCCACAAGCCGGCAGCCAGCACGGCGACGATGGCGCAGAGTACAAGGAAGGGTTTTTTGCTGGGCATCTGAGTCAATCGCCGGGGCCGGGTGGGTGAGGTCGCTCAAGGTTCGAAACCTGTGGGAGCGAGCCTGCTCGCGAAAAGGGCGTGTCAGTCGATATGCACCGCCTTCGCGAGCAGGCTCGCTCCCACAGTCTATCTCCAGCGCCTGAGCGCAGTGTCAGTTATAGCCCGCCGATCCGGTCAGGACCGTGACGGCTAACTGACAGCGCTGTCAGTAAAGGTCGCGGGCAGCAGACGGGCCGCGCAGGTATACTGGCGCCTTTCGCGGCCCATCATCGGGGCCGGACTCAATGCAACACCGGAGCATTCATGACTTCCCCGACACAAACGCCTGCGCCAGACGAGCAGGCCAACCTGCCCGACAGCGTCGACTCCAGCGCCGACAGCGACAGCCAACCGGCTATCCCGGCCTTCAAGTTCCCGTTCAAACCAGGTGAACTGGCGGCTGCCAAGGGCGGCAACCAGCCGTGGTACAAGAACGGCGCCAAGAACGGCCACACCAAAACCCCAGGCGCCGCGCCACCGGGCACGCGTCGTTCGATGGGCAAGCGCTGAGTCCTTTGCGGCTCGCAGGTCATGATTGACGATTTTTGACGTCAGTGATGGCTAAGTGCTCATTTACTGAGCCAGATCAGTAATTGTGGAATCAGTGCGCTTAGAGTCAGCAGTCCTGCCGACTCTTCTCATAAAAAACGAGCGCGCCTCCCAATGAAGATCAACCTTCCGGTTTCTGGGCGAAATGTGGACGTTGCCCCTGATGCGAACATCCTCTCGACCACCGATCTGACCAGCGCCATCACCTACGCCAACGCGGACTTCATCGACATCAGCGGCTACAGCCGCGAAGAGTTGCTGGGGTCGCCGCACAACCTGCTACGTCACCCGGACATGCCATCGGGGGCATTTGCCCATATGTGGGGCACGCTCAAGAGCGGGCGGTCGTGGATGGGCATGGTGAAGAACCGCTGCAAGAACGGCGATCACTATTGGGTCAGCGCCTACGTCACCCCCATGACCCGGGACGGTGTAGCGGTGGAGTATCAGTCGGTCAGGACCAAGCCCAGTGCCCGGCAGGTCGCGGCGGCGGAACGGGCCTATGCCCGGCTGCGCAGCCAACGTTCGCCGCTGCACCAGCGGTTACCTGCCGCGGGGCTGGGGCTCAAGCTGTGGGCGATGTGTTGCGCGGTGTGGCTTCCGGTCATGCTGCTTGTACCGTGGCTGGCGAGTGACTCGCCGTGGTGGCTGCCCCTGTTGCTGGCGCTGGGGGCGGCGGCGACCGGCCTGGGCGTCAACGTGCTGCTGCGGCCCCTGGCCCGCCTGACTCAACGCGCCCGGGACATCGCCGACAACCCGCTGAGCCAGCACATCTACACCGGACGGCGGGATGCCGTGGGCCAGATCGAGTTTGCCCTGCAGATGCAGGAGGCCCAGGTGGGCGCCGCCGTCGGGCGCATCGGCGATGCGTCGCAGCGCTTGTCCGGACTTGCCGCCGAACTGGTGGCGCATTTGCACAGCAGTCACGTCAGCATCCTCGAACAACAGGCGCAGACCGATCAGGTGGCCGCGGCGATCCATCAGATGGCCGTCAGCGTTGCAGAGGTTGCCAGTCATGCGCAGCACGCCTCGGAGGCGGCCAGTTGCGCCGAAGGTGCAACCCGTGACGGTCATGAGTTGGTCGGGGAGAGTCGCAGTGCGGTGCTGCTGATGGCTGACGAACTGATGCGCGCGGCGCAGGTGATTCATCAGCTTGAGGGGCGCAGCAGCGACATTTCCGGGGTGCTGGAAGTCATTCGCAGCATCGCCGAGCAAACCAATCTGCTGGCGCTCAACGCTGCCATCGAGGCGGCCCGTGCCGGCGATGCGGGACGTGGCTTTGCGGTGGTAGCCGATGAGGTCCGCGGGCTGGCCCAGCGCACGCAACAGTCGACCAACGAGATCCAGCGCATGATCAGCGCCCTGCAAGACGGTGCCCACGACGCCGTGCAAGCCATGGCGCAAAGCAGCCAGCATGTGCAAAGCAGCGTCGATCAGGCCGAGCGCGCGGCGGCCGCGCTGGACGGCATCAGCCAGCAGGTCAATCAGATCACCGAAATGAGCGTACAGATCGCTGCCGCCGTCGAGGAACAGAGCGCGGTCAGCGAAGACATCAACCGCAACATCAGTGGCATTCGCCAGGCCAGCGACGTGACGGTGATCGCTGGCCAGCAGAGCCAGGTCAACTCCCAGGATGTGGCGGCGCTGGCGCAAGACCTGCTAGCGCTGGCGCGGGAGTTCTGGCAGCGCCGGGGCTAGTTAGCGCGCCTTGAGGGCGGCGCCGACCGAGTCCCACTCCGTGACCTGGGCGGTCTTGGCCTGCTTGTTGTACAGGCACAGCTCCAGGCCTTGCTGGCCCTTCATGTGTTTCTGCGGGTACTGGCCTTGCAGCAACAGGGCGGTGTAGCCCACGCGGTCATCGAACTGCGCGGCGTTACCCACGGGTTTGCTCTGGCTGAGTTGGCTGGCCTGGGTGCAGGCGGCCAGCACCGCCTTGTCGTAGGCGGCCCAGGCGTTGGGGCTGGCGGCGTGGGCCTGGGTGGCGACGGCGGTGAGGGCGATGAACAGCAGGGTTGGGGTTTTCATGGTGGCGGTCCTGGGTGGGGGATGACCCAGGTTGGAGTATGGCTTAGGGATTGAGTTCGCCGCTCTGGGCCCCTTCGCGAGCAGGCTCGCTCCCACAATAGTTTCGCGGTGTGACATAGGTATCGGCGGGGCACTCATGTGGGAGCGAGCCTGCTCGCGAAGGCGACCGATCAGGTAGGCACAGGCTCGCGGCACACCACCCGCATCCCGGCGCTTTCATACAATCGCCGCGCCCGGTGGTTGTCTTCCAGTACCTTCAAATCCATACAGCGTTCGCGGCGTTGTTGAAACATCTTGAACGAATGCAGCAGCAGCGCCCGGCCCAGTCCTTGTCCCTGGGCACGGGGGTGCACCACCAGGTCCTTGAGGTACGCGCTGGTCCAGCCCTGGGCCACGCCGACGATGCCCTGGGCGTCGGCGGCGATCAAGCACAGGGAGGGAGCGTATTCGGCGTCGGTCTCAAAGCGTGCGCGCCAGGTATCGAGCGCCGGCACCTGGCCGCTGCCGTCCTGATAGCCCACACACAGCAGATGGTGCACGACGTCGGCCACGGCCGGACGGTACTCGCTCAGATGGATCCCCGCCGGCCAGAGGGCGGCGGGCAGTTCGCCGCCCAGGTCACGGCGCATCAACAGGCAGAACGTCTCGCTCACGTCTCAGTAACCTTGCTGGGCCACCGCCTTGGCAGCGTCGACCAGGCACTTGGTCAGCTCCGGCGAGGAGAATTTGGTCAGTACCGCGTTGGCCCCGGCCAGGCGGGCTTTCTCGCTGTTCATCGCGCTGTCCAGGGAGGTGTGCAGCAGCACGTACAGGTGGGCGAAGTCGGGGGTCTCGCGCAGGGTACGGGTGAAGGCGTAGCCGTCCATTTCCGACATCTCGATGTCCGAGACAATCAGGTTGATTTGCGCGGCGGTGCCTTGCAGCTCCAGCAAGCAGTCGATCGCGTCCTTGGCGCTGCGGGCGGTGTGGCAGTGCAGGCCGAGGTTGCGCAGGGTGTGCACCGACTGTTGCAGGGCGGTCTGGCTGTCATCGACCACCAGGATGCGCGCCGTGCCGAGGACCTCGGCGTCTTCCATGCTCAGTTCAGTGGGGGCCATTTCCACCGGTGGCGGGGCGATCCCGTGGATCACCTTCTCGATATCGAGCACTTGCACCAGCGTGCCGTCGACCGACGTCACGCCGGTGATGTAGGAGCGCACGCCGCCCGAGCCGTAGGGCGGTGGGCGGATGTCGGTGGTCAGGCAGTGGACGATCTTGCTCACCGCCTGCACGTGCAGGCCCTGCTTGGAGCGGCTGATGTCAGTGACGATCAGGCAGCCGCCGTCGGGGTCTTCCAGCGGCCGCTCGCCGATGGCCCGGCTCAGGTCGATCACCGCCAGTGACGCGCCGCGCAAGGTGGCGATGCCTTTGACGTGGGGGTGGGACTCCGGCAGCTTGGTCAGCGGCGGGCAGGGGATGATTTCACTGACTTTGAGCAGGTTGATCGCCATCAGCTTGCCGCTGCGCAGGGTGAACAGCAGGAGCGAGAGTGAGTCTGCGCGGGCTTTGTTGGAGGACATAAAAACCTTCTCTGGAAAAGGTGGTGGGCGAGGGTGGGCATCGCCAAAAACGAGTGATGCCGGGTTATCGACGTATTTGGGGCGGGCTTTAGTTTATTGGATGAAGGATCGGGCCCTTTCGCGAGCCGGCTCGCTCCCACAATAGCTGATCGTCAGAGACACGCTCACACAGCGACAATCCCCTGTGGGGGCGAGCCTGCTCGCGATGAGGCCCTCACTTCATCCCCAACCGCTTGGCCATGCGCCCCAGGTTCGCCCGGTCCAAGCCTAGCTCACGGGCGGCGCTGGCCCAGTTGTGTTGGTGGCGCTCAAGGCAGGCGCTGATCAATTGGCGCTGGTAGTTGTCGGTGGCCAGGCGCAGGTCGCCACCGACCATTGGCACCTCAGGCAGCGCTGTGCTGGCGGTCGGGGCGGCGACCGGGGTGTCGTGGGGCAGGTCCAGGTCGGCGGCGTCCAGGCTGAGGATTTTCGGCCGCTCGGGGCAGTTGCCCAAGGCTTTCAAGGCACTGCGGCCGATCAGGTGTTCCAGTTCGCGCACATTGCCCGGCCAGTGGTAGGCCAGCAGTGCCGCCTGGGCGTCGCCGGTCAGGCGCAGGCTGTTCAAGCCCATGCGCGAGCGGTTCTGCTCCAGGAAGTAGCCGGCCAGCAACAGCACATCGCGCCCGCGTTCACGCAACGCGGGCACCCGCAGCGGGTAGACACTCAGGCGGTGGTAGAAGTCGGCGCGGTATCGGCCGTTGCGCACCTCTTCGGCCAGGTCGCGGTTGGTGGCGGCGATCAGGCGCACGTCGACCCGGTGCTCCTGGTCCGAGCCCAGGCGTTGCAACTGGCCGCTTTGCAGCACGCGCAGCAGCTTGGCCTGCACCGTCAGCGACAATTCGCCGACTTCATCGAGAAACAAGGTGCCGCCGTTGGCCAGTTCGAACTTGCCGCGCCGGTCGTTGGTGGCGCCGGTGAAGGCGCCGCGTACATGTCCAAACAGCTCGCTTTCCACCAGGGTGTCGGGCAGCGCGGCGCAGTTGAGGCTGATGATGGGTTGCTCGCAGCGCGGGGAGGCGGCGTGAATGGCCTGGGCCACCAGCTCCTTGCCGACCCCGGTTTCGCCGGTGATCAGCACGGTCAGGTCACTGCCGCCGACCAGTGTGACCTCCTCCACCAAACGCTTGAGCGCCTTGCTCTGGCCGATCATCTCGCGCGGCTGCTGGCCGCTGGCCTGGCGATAGACCTCGGCGCGCTGATGCTCGTCTTCGGCGCGCAGGGCCAGGCGCTCGATGCGCTCGGCGGCGTTGACGGTCGCGGCGGCGAGGCTGGCGAAGGCGTGCAGGGCGTCCAGTTCGACGGCCTCGAACCGGGCCGGGTCCAGGGCATCGAGGGTCAGCAGGCCCCAGGGACGCTCATCGATGAACAGCGGGCAGCCCATGCAGTCGTGGACGTGCAGGTGATCCACGTGACCATCGACCAGGCCGTCATAGGGGTCGGGCAGTTCGCTGTCGGCGGCAAAACGCGTGGGGCCAGGGCTGGCGAGCAGGGCCTCGAAACGTGGATGCTCGCTGACCTTGAAGCGGCGCCCGAGGGTGTCGGTGCTCAGGCCGTCCACGGCCAGGGGCACCAGCCACTCACCGTCCAGGCGCAGCAGGGCGGCGGCGTCGCAGGGCAGCAGGGTGCGCATGGCTTCGAGCAGGCGGCGGTAGCGCTCGCGCTCGGGCAGTTCGCGGGAGAGATCGGCGACCAGGGGCAGCAGGGCGGTGAGCAGGGATTTTGCAGTCATAATGACTCCGTGTAGTCGAATCGACTATAAAGTAGTCGATGTCTATATGACTACACTTGTTTTAAATTGTTGATTTATATGATTTTAATATTTGGCACGAAAACTGATAGGTAAAGGGTAGTTCATCTAAAACAGCAGTCGTTCAGGAGTGACCCCTTATGCTGAGTGCCCAAGACCGTGCCATCGTCAAATCCACCGTGCCGCTGCTGGAAAGCGGTGGCGAAGCCCTGATCAGCCATTTCTACCGGATGATGCTGTCCGAGTACCCCGAAGTGCGTCCGCTGTTCAATCAGGCGCACCAAGCCAGCGGCGATCAACCCCGGGCCCTGGCCAATGGGGTGTTGATGTATGCGCGGCACATCGACCAACTCGATCAGTTGGGCGACCTGGTGGCCAAGATCATCAATAAGCACGTGGCCCTGCAAATCCTCCCCGAGCATTACCCGATTGTCGGCAGTTGCCTGCTGCGGGCGATCTCTGAGGTGCTGGGCGATGAGATCGCCACGCCTGAGGTGATGGCTGCCTGGGGCGCGGCCTACGGGCAACTGGCCGATATCCTGATGGGCGCCGAGGCGGCGATCTACGAGCAAAAGGCCCAGGCACCCGGTGGCTGGCGCGGGGCGCGGGCATTCACCTTGGTCAAACGCGTACAAGAAAGCGCGGAAATCACCTCGTTCTACTTTGCGCCGGCAGACCAGGGGCCGATTCTCGCCGCAGAGCCGGGCCAGTACATCGGCATGCAACTGGTGCTGGACGGTGAAGAAATACGCCGCAACTACTCGCTGTCCTCCCTGGGCACCGACGGCCAGTACCGTATCAGCGTCAAGCGCGAAGCCGGTGGCCGCGCGTCCAACTACCTGCACGACCAGTTCCAGGTCGGCGCCAGCATCCAGCTGTTCCCGCCGGCGGGTGAGTTCACCCTGGCCGCCAGCGACAAGCCGTTGGTGCTGATCAGCGGCGGCGTCGGCATCACCCCGACCCTGGCGATGCTCGAAGCGGCGCTGGCCACCGAGCGCCCGGTGCACTTTATCCACTGCGCGCGCAATGGCAGCGTGCATGCGTTCCGCGATTGGGTGGACGCGTTGGCCGAACGTTATCCACAGCTCAAACGATTCTATTGCTATGCCGAGGATGATGGTGTCAGCCCGGCAGGGCACCAGGTCGGCTTGTTGAGTCAGGAGCAATTGGGCCAGTGGCTGCCTGAGCAGCGCGACCTGGACGCTTACTTCCTGGGGCCTAAAGGGTTCATGGCCGTGATCAAGCGCCACCTCAAGGCGTTGGGCGTACCGGAGCAGCAGAGCCGCTATGAGTTCTTCGGGCCGGCGGCTGCGTTGGAGTAAGACAGACCGAGTTGCCTGCTTCGCGAGCAGGCTCGCTCCCACAAAGACCGTGCTGTGCACACATCATGCGTATGGCCCAGATCCAATGTGGGAGCGAGCCTGCTCGCGATGGCGACATTTGCCCCACCACAGAACCCACTGTTTAATCCGCGGTTAATTCCCTCCTGCACAATCCCCTGATAGTTCCGACCACACGCCGCGTGCCGCATGTCCGGGCTCGCGTGTAGACTGGCGACCATCGCCTGCATTCATGACAAAGGAAAACACGAATGAACGAGGAAATGATGCGGTTGGGCCGTGAGCGGCGCTTCCTGGTGTTGCTGGGGGTGATCTGCCTGGCGCTGATCGGTGGCGCGCTGTACATGCAAGTGGTGTTGGGCGAGGCGCCGTGCCCGCTGTGCATCCTGCAGCGGTATGCCCTGCTGCTGATCGCCCTCAGTGCGTTTGCCGGTGCGGCGATGCGCACCCGGCGCAGCATCACGGTCTTCGAAGGGCTGGTGGTGATCTTTGCCCTGGCGGGCGCTGCCACGGCGGCCCATCACGTCTACACCCAGTTCTATCCTGCTGTCAGCTGCGGTATCGATGTGTTGCAGCCGATTGTCGACAGCCTGCCATTGGCCACGCTCTTCCCGCTGGGCTTCCAGGTCGACGGTTTCTGCTCCACGCCTTACCCGCCGATCCTCGGCCTGTCACTGGCGCAGTGGGCGCTGGTGGCCTTTGTACTGACCGTGGTGCTGGTGCCCCTGCTGGTAGCGCGTAACCGCAAACACCTGGGCTGAAGCCTTCGACTGACCCGCGCCCGGTTCAACACAACGCCCCGGCCTCTGTAAAGAGGCCGGGGCGTTGTCGTTTCTGTGGCGGGGTAAAAGAATCGTGATGCGCAGCAAGAGAACGTGTGACAAGTATGCGACATGTTGTCACAGTGCGAGTGTCGCAATTCATTTCGGCGGTGTTTTTTAGTCACTACAAGATACAAATTATTAACCCGCGGATGGGCTTTTACTGAAAGCGCCAGCCGCGCCCTAACAGGCAGTTTTAACAGGCTCGGGCGAATGGCCAAGGGCCTTATAAAATGGGGGTTTCGCTCACTTAGGGAGCTATCTATATTCGCAGAAGCTGTCTGAACTGCGTCCAGTAGACCGGCAAAACTTGGGATTATTATTGGGAATGAATCTCGATATCGTCGAGGATCATCACAAGAACGGTTAGTGATTGTTGCTGCATTCGATAAAAATTATTTCTAGATGAGACATGGTTTATAAAACGTTACATATCTACAATCGCCCGCATTGAAATTCCGGCACTGCTCACCCCTGAGCAGAGAAGGGTGGTCGAGAAGCAGCGTCATCGTTTCGTGCGACCCCAGGTGTCGGCGCCTTCCCATAATCCGCACCAAATGGAATTGGTCTGTAACTAGGCCTTTGCCCACGAATTCGAATAAGAACTCACCGTTCGCCCGGGATGTGTCGTTCAGCGCTTAGCGCACGACGGGCAACCCTTATTCAATCCAAGAAAAATGCCAACCCTTGGCAGGGTGAAGTGTTGGCGATCAAAACCCAACTGCATTGCGCAAGCTGCTTTAGAGGTCGTGAGATGAGTAAAAACAGGTACCCCAGATTACTAGGCCTAGTGCCGCTGCTCGGCACGTTGTTGCTGGGAGGCTGCAACATGACCTTGCTCGATCCCAAGGGCCAGGTGGGCCTGGATGAGCGCAACCTGATCATCACCGCCACGCTGCTGATGCTCCTGGTCGTGGTCCCGGTCATCGTCATGACCTTCGCCTTCGCCTGGAAGTATCGCGCCTCGAACCAGAACGCCGACTACGCACCGAAATGGTCCCACTCCACCAAGATCGAAGTCGCGGTGTGGACGGTTCCGGTGCTGATCATCATTGCCCTGGGTTACGTCACCTACAAGTCGACCCACGCCCTGGACCCTTATCGCCCGCTGGATTCGGACGTCAAGCCGGTCACCATCGAGGTGGTCGCGATGGACTGGAAGTGGCTGTTCATCTACCCCGAACAAGGCATCGCCACGGTCAACAAGATCGTGTTCCCG
The DNA here is from genome assembly GCF_900109995.1 of Pseudomonas sp. ok272. GTDB lineage: Bacteria > Pseudomonadota > Gammaproteobacteria > Pseudomonadales > Pseudomonadaceae > Aquipseudomonas. The sequence continues at coordinate 127,597 of NZ_FOCB01000013.1, forward strand.
GCCCATACCCCGATCAACTTCAAAGTCACCTCCGACACCGTGATGAACTCGTTCTTCATCCCGGGCCTGGGCGGCCAGATCTACGCGATGGCAGGCATGCAGACCAAGCTGCACCTGATCGCCAACCAGAACACCGAGCTTGAAGGCATCTCCGCCAACTACAGCGGCGCTGGTTTCACCGGCATGAAATTCAAGGCTATCGCCACGAGCCAGGAAGATTTCGACGCCTGGGTCAGTGAAGTCAAAAAGGCACCTAAACAGCTTGAAAAAGCTGAATACGAAGCCCTTTCCAAGCCCAGCCAGAACAACCCGGTCGAGCTCTACTCCTCGTTCACGCCGAACCTGTTCCAGACCATCGTCGACAAGTACGAAGGCATGAAACCAGGCAAGCCGATGCACCACGAGAAGCAAGAACATGAAGTGGCCGGTGCCGGTATGGAAGGCATGGACATGAGTTCGCATTCAGCTGCCGGGGCAGAGGAGTAAACGATGTTTGGTAAATTAAGTTGGGAAGCGATCCCATTCCACGAGCCGATCGTGATGGTGACCATCGCCATGATCGCCCTCGGTGGTCTGGCGGTGTTCGGGTTGATCACCTACTACAAGAAGTGGACCTACCTGTGGACCGAGTGGTTGACCTCGGTCGACCACAAGAAAATCGGCGTGATGTACATCATCGTCGCCATGGTCATGCTGCTGCGCGGCTTTGCCGACGCGATCATGATGCGTTCCCAGTTGGCCATGGCCACCGAGGGTTCGCCGGGCTACCTGCCGCCTGAACACTATGACCAGATCTTCACCGCCCACGGTGTGATCATGATCATCTTCATGGCGATGCCGTTCTTCACCGGCCTGATGAACCTGGCCGTGCCGCTGCAAATCGGCGCGCGTGACGTGGCGTACCCGTTCCTCAACTCCCTGAGCTTCTGGCTGTTGGTCTCCGGCGTCGTGCTGGTGAACCTGTCCCTGGGCGTCGGCGAATTCGCCCGTACCGGTTGGGTCGCCTATCCACCGCTGTCGGAACTGGGCTACAGCCCAGGCGTGGGTGTGGACTACTACATCTGGGCGCTACAGCTATCGGGGCTAGGTACGACATTAACCGGGGTCAACTTCCTGGCCACCGTGCTGAAAATGCGTACCCCGGGCATGAAGCTGATGGACATGCCGATCTTCACCTGGACCTGCACCTGGGCCAACGTCCTGATCGTCGCGTCCTTCCCGATCCTGACCGCTACCCTGGCACTGCTGACGCTTGACCGTTACATGGATTTCCACATCTTCACCAATGAGCTTGGTGGAAATCCGATGATGTACGTCAACCTGTTCTGGGCCTGGGGGCATCCGGAGGTGTACATCCTGATTCTGCCGGCGTTCGGGATCTTCTCCGAAGTCATCTCGACCTTCTCCGGCAAGCGCCTGTTCGGCCACCACTCGATGATCTACGCCAGTGGCGCGATCTCGATCCTGGGCTTCATGGTCTGGCTGCACCACTTCTTCACCATGGGCTCGGGGGCCAACGTCAACGCCTTCTTCGGCCTGGCGACGATGCTGATCTCGATCCCGACGGGGGTGAAGCTCTTCAACTGGCTGTTCACCATCTATCGCGGGCGACTGCGCTTCACCAGCCAGGTCCTGTGGACCCTGGGCTTCATGGTGACCTTCGCCATCGGCGGCATGACCGGCGTCCTGCTGGCCATCCCGGGCGCGGACTTCGTGCTGCACAACAGCCTGTTCGTGATCGCTCACTTCCACAACGTGATCATCGGCGGCGCCGTGTTCGGCTACATCGCCGGTTTCGGCTTCTACTTCCCTAAAGCGTTCGGCTTCAAGCTGCACGAAGGGTGGGGCAAGGCTGCGTTCTGGTTCTGGATCTCGGGCTTCTTCGTCGCGTTCATGCCGCTCTATGCACTGGGCTTCATGGGCATGACCCGTCGCCTGAACAGCACCACCAACCCGGAGTGGACCCCGTACCTGTACGTGGCCATGGTCGGCGCGGTGCTGATCGCCATCGGTATTGCCTGCCAGTTGATCCAGTTGTACGTCAGTGTGCGTGACCGCAAGAAGCCGGAAAACATGTGCGAAGCGGGCGATCCATGGAATGCCCACACGCTGGAATGGTCGACCTCGTCGCCGCCACCGTTCTACAACTTCGCCGTGCTGCCTAAGGCTGAAAGCATCGACCCGTTCACCGAAGCCAAGGAAAACGGCACCGCGTACCAGGCTCCGGCCAAGTACGAGCCGATCCACATGCCCAACAACACCGCGACCGGCGTGGTCATGGGGGCACTGTTGACCGTGTTCGGCTTCGCGATGATCTGGCACATCTGGTGGTTGGCCATCGCTGGCCTCGCCGGCACCGTGATCTATTTCGTGATCCACGCTGCCCGCGATGACCAGGGCTACATGGTGCCGGTTGAAACAATCGAACGCATCGAAGCCGAGCAGCGCCAACGCCTGATCGCCGCCAAAGCGATCCCGGCCGGTGCTACCCGTGTTGAAACCTCGTTGGAACAGGCTTAAACCATGTCGAACTTAGTGACCAATGCTGGACACACCCATGTCGATGGACATGGGCACGATGACCATCACCACGACGCGGGCGAGATGACCGTCTTCGGTTTCTGGCTCTACCTGATGACCGACTGCATCCTGTTTGCGTCGATCTTCGCGGTGTACGCGGTACTGGTAAACAACGTTGCCGGTGGCCCGTCGGGCCACGACATCTTCGAGCTGCCGTACGTGCTGGGTGAAACCGCGCTGCTGCTGTTCAGCTCGATCACCTACGGCTTCGCCATGCTGGCGCTGTTCAAGGGCAAGAAGAACCAGGTCCTGGGCTGGCTGGCCATGACCTTCCTGTTCGGTGCCGGCTTCATCGGCATGGAGATCAACGAGTTCCACATGCTGATCTCCGAGGGCTACGGCCCTAGCCGTTCGGGCTTCCTGTCCGGGTTCTTCACCCTGGTCGGCACCCACGGGCTGCACGTGACCAGCGGCCTGATCTGGATGGCGATCATGATGTATCAGGTGCAGAAGAACGGTCTGACGGCCACCAACAAGACTCGCCTGAGCTGCCTGAGCCTGTTCTGGCACTTCCTGGACGTGGTGTGGATCTGCGTCTTCACCGTTGTTTACCTGATGGGGACTCTGTAATGGCTAACGCTCATTCCCATGATGGCCACGACGCCGGCCACGGCAGCGTCAAGTCCTATGCCATCGGCTTCATCCTGTCGGTGATCCTGACCGTCATTCCGTTTGGCCTAGTGATGTACCCATCGCTGCCAAAAGTCGTGACCCTGTGGATCGTCCTGGCCTTCGCCGTGATCCAGGTGCTGGTGCACTTGGTGTACTTCCTGCACCTGGACCGTTCCGCTGCCCAGCGTAACAACGTGATCGCGTTTATCTTCGCCGCCTTGGTCATTGTCCTGTTGGTAGGCCTGTCGCTGTGGATCATGTTGAGCATCCACACTGTCATGATGGCGCACTGAGGAAAATCCGGATGTCCTTAAAGCACTTTATCCAAATCACCAAGCCGGGGATCATTTTCGGTAACGTGCTTTCTGTGGCAGGCGGGTTCTTCTTGGCCTCCAAAGGGCATGTCGACCTGGCCATCTTCCTGGCGGCGATGATCGGCACGTCCCTGGTCGTGGCGTCGGGTTGCGTGTTCAACAACTGCATCGACCGTGACATTGACCTGAAGATGGAGCGCACCAAGAACCGGGTGCTGGTGCAGGGCTTGATCTCCCTGAAGCTGGCGCTGGTCTACGCGACGGTCCTGGGGGTTGCCGGCGTCGCGCTGCTGTACGCGGTGGCCAATCCGTTGGCGGCGTTGTTCGCGGTGATCGGCTTTGTCATCTATGTCGGCTTCTACAGCCTGTACCTCAAGCGCAAGTCGGTTCACGGCACGCTGGTGGGCAGTTTGTCGGGGGCGATGCCGCCGGTGATTGGTTACGTGGCGGTGACGAACAGCTTTGACATGGCGGCGCTGACGTTGCTGGTGATGTTCAGCCTGTGGCAGATGCCGCATTCTTATGCCATTGCGATCTTTCGCTTCAATGATTACCTGGCGGCATCGATTCCGGTGCTGCCGGTCAAGCGCGGGATCAAGGTGGCGAAGAAGCACATTCTGATCTACATCCTGGCCTTCCTGGTGGCGACCTTGATGTTGACCTTCAGTGGCTATGCCGGGATGAGTTATCTGGCGGTGGCCGCGGCGATGGGCATGTATTGGTTGTACATGGCCTGGACGGGTTACAAGGCGGTGGATGATACGGTCTGGGCACGCAAGTTGTTTGTGTTCTCGATCTTCACCATCACGGCGTTGAGTGTGATGATGTCGCTGGATTTCAAGGTGCCGGCGGAGTTGTTGCTGACGTACGCGCCTTAGGGTTCACGGTTGTACCAAGACCCCGCCTTCGAGAGATGTGCGGGGTTTTTTGTTGTGGCGGGGTGGATCTGTGGGAGTGCGCCTGGCAGCCGGTCAGTATTTTGCGGGTGCACTCGATCTACTGTGGGGCCTTCTGGCCGGTCTAGCTCTGGCGGATGTACCCCAATCCAAAACTGTGGGAGCGGGCTTGCTCGCGAAGGCGGCCTCCCGGCCGGCCTAGCTCTGGCGGATGTACCACGATCTAAATTGTGGGAGCGGGCTTGTCGGATCGCCGCACCGTCGCGAAGGCGGCCTGACAGCCGGCCTGGCTCTGGCGGGTGTACATATCCGTTGCTGCGGTAACGGCTGCTTATGGTTTCGCCCTTACGGCGAGTCCCTTTTGGCAAACGCCGGAGTGCCGGCCCAGCCCAAAGGAACCAAAAGGTCTCGCCCCG
>NZ_FOCB01000013.1:132449-173781 GCF_900109995.1 Pseudomonas sp. ok272
GCGCCAGTCCCCAGAGGGACACCTTCGCTCAGCCTGCCGATGGGGCGGGTGGATCAAGAGCCAGATCAAAAGCCAGAGCCAGATCAAGAGCTGCAGGCGAGCTACCGCTCGGCCTGTTGAGTGGTGGGGCACCTTGTAGGGGGCAACTGATTCCGGACATGGCGTTAAGTCTTGAAACGGTTGGTTGAGGTGGGTTGAGCGAGCGATACATATGTACCGCATTCAGGGGCATGCACTGGCAGATAGTCCGTGTACGTCTTGAGGAACAAGGCGCTCGGAATTTTTACTGATGCAAGGAGGCTCCATGTCTAACTCTACAGAAATCGCCAACCAGGTGGCTGCGGTCATCGGCCAACCTTATTCGGACGCGCTGGCGGCACTGCTGGCAGAAAATACCGGTCGCCCTGTGCGTCCGGCGGGTAAAGGCTATTACGGCACCACCGATCTGCGACCTGAGCGCATCAACCTGAACGTCAATGACGAGGGTTTGATTACCTCGTATAGCTTCGGTTGAGTGTGGTTTCGAGCTGAACGAAAAAGCCCCGCCTTCGTGAGAAGTGCGGGGCTTTTTCTTGGGCGCTGTTGTGGTTACTGCGCGGCGATGCTGTACCCATCGAACGCGGTCTGCTGTTGCAGGGCGGTGACGATGGCCTTGCGGGTGGCGGGGTGTTCAGTGCCGTGGTTGTCGACAAAGACTTCGCTTTCAAGTTCGGCTTCGTCGCCTTCTCCCACGAAGCTAAAGCCCAGGAACTCGAACGCCTCGCGGTCGGCGCTGGCCTTGACCCGTGGGTTGCGCAGCACCAGGTTCACCGAGGCGCCGTCCTTGCTGATGCTGAACACTTCAAGGTCTTTCTTCTTGGCCGCCTTGCTCTTGCCGCCGCTTGGGTTGCTGATGGCCTGATGGGTCTGGTTCAGCACCTTGAGAGCCAGGCCGTAGACCAGTTCCTGGAACGCCGGGTCGTCCTTGAAGCTGGACAGGATGCGGCTGATCGGGAACTTGCTGCTCAGGTCTTCGAGGGCCGCGATGTCGGCGGCTTCGGCGTCCTTGAGTTGCTTGAGCTGGCCCATCAAGTCGTAGGCCAGGTCGTCGTCGAAGCTGTCGTGGGCCTGGCGGATGGCGACGCGCAGTTCGCGGATCTGGTCGCTTTCTTTCGAGGTGTGGAAGGCGTCCAGCACCATCTCGCTGATGGTCTTGGCCTGCGGCACGTGTTGTGAAAGATTGATGGAGTGTTCGTATTCCGCTTTGGACGACAAGGTGACTACGGATTCAGCGGTGTTGGAATCTGACATTGAAATTTCACTACTTTCTTGAACGGGTTGAGACGAGAACCGCATCGGCGTTTTCGGGGCGCCTAATCTATTGGACGGCTGCGCCATTGTCACCCACCAATGGACGACCTGCCGGGTGCACCGAGCGATAAGACCTCGTATTCAGCGATTGATTGCATAAAAAAACCCTGCCTTCGAATCGAAGGCAGGGCAAAGGAGTGCCGGCGATCGCGTCGGCACTTTCGCGCATTCAGTTCATTTCGTTGACCAGGGTTTGCACCAACTCGCGGGCACTCATGGCCCGGGCCAGCGGGGCGCCCTGGCCAGCCCACTGCACGGCGAAGTCGTGGTTGCCTTTGGCGCTGGCCGCCGCCTGCAAGGCCTTGGTGGCATCGTAGGTCAGCGGATACGCCGGGTTGAGCGGGGCGCCCGCGTCCAGGTCGGTGATCAGGCGGTTGACCAGGCCCCGCGCCGGGCGTCCGGAAATCGCGCTGCTGATGCGGGTATGGCCCGCATCCGGGCCTTGCAGGTTGGCGCGGTACTGCGCGTTGGCGGACGATTCCGGGCACAGGATAAACGCGGTACCCAGTTGTGCACCCTGGGCGCCGAGGGTGAGCATGGCGCGGATGGACTGACCGTCCATGATCCCGCCGGCGGCAATGATCGGGATCGACCGTTGCTGGCTCAGTGTCCTGACCAGGGCCAGGGTGCCGGTCATTTCGTCCTGCTGCGGCTCGAAGACCCCGCGATGGCCGCCGGCCTCGACGCCTTGGGCGACGATCGCGTCCAGGCCCGCCGCTTCGATCAGTCGGGCTTCGCGCGCGTCGGTCGCGGTGGCCAGCAGCACGATACCGGCCGCTTTCAGGGCGTCGATCCAGGCCGGTTTGGGCAGGCCAAAGTGAAAGCTGACCACGGCCGGGCGTTCCTGCAACAGCATGTCGAGCATGGCCGGGTCATCGAGGAAGCTGACGTAGATTTCCCTCAGTGTGTTTGGGACGGGCGCCTCGAACTCGGCGAACAGCGGCTGCATGTGCTGGAGCCAGGCGGCTTGCACGGCCGGGTCCGGCTCGGGCTTGCGATGGCAGAACAGGTTGACGTTGAACGGCTTGCCGGTCAGCGCGCGGGTCTGGGCAATCATCGCCCGGGCCTGCTCGGCATTGCAGGCACCCAGGCCGATGGAACCCAGGGCGCCGGCGTTCGACACCGCTGCCGCCAGGGCCGGGGTGGACACGCCGACCATGGGCGCCTGGATGATCGGGTGCTGGACGCCCAGTTGCTGGGCCAGGGTCAGGTGGTGGGTGGCGCGCAGATCCATATCAGTGATTCCCGTTTTGCGGTTCATGGGTTCGGCGGTCAACGTGCCGGCTCCCAGGCCAGGGTGGTTGCCCATTCGCCGGTCGGCCGTGGCGCGGCGGGTCTGGCGCTGGCGTTGATGGTCGGCTGTGGCGTATTGAGCAGGCGGAACAACTCGCCCACGCTGCGGCCGGCATCCACCAGTGCGGTGGAGTTCACGAACGGGCGCGGGACGATGTAGGTGTAGAACTTGGCACCTTCGCACACGGTGCCCAAGGCCCAGGCATTGTGCAGTGGCTGGCCGTGGAGCGGAACCACGCGCAGGCCCTGGTCGACATCAATGCCGCTGATTTCCACGCCCTGGTTGGTGAACGGACGCACCAGGCCTCGCTCCAGCAGGCGATACAGCAGCGGTGATTTGTCCTGGCTGGGCGCGGACTTGGGCACCCGGGCGCGGATCAACACGTCGGCGCGGAACTCGCGTTCGGGCAGGCGCGTGCTCTTGATGACGAACGAGTACGAACGGTTGTCCAGGTGTGCCCGGGCGCCGGGGCCCAGGCTGGCCATCAGGTAGCCCGCGCGCATCAGGGCGAGCATTTCTTCGGTGCGTTGCAGGGGCGGGCCCACGGCCAGGCGATTCATCACCGGGATGAACTCGTCCATGAAGCGCTGGTGCGACGCCGCCGAGAGGGCACCGAAATCGACGACGCGGCGCAGGTTGTCGCGGATGTCGCGCAGCACGTCGCAGGCGGCCTTGATCGGGCTTTCGCAATTGCCCGCCCGCGCCTCGGCCAGGTCGTGTTCCAGGTACTGGGTCAGCCACTGGTGGAAGTGGTCTTTGCTGGCCAGGGCATTGCGGCTGATCGGCTGGGCCAGCGCGTCCCAACTGAACGGCGGGATCTGCGGGCAGCATTGGCGCAGGACGTTTTCCGCTGCCGGCTCGTCGAGGGGCAGCAGCGAGCTGTCGAGCAGCTCGGCAAAGGAACTGCCATGCAGCCGCGTGGCGTGGGACAGGTAGTAGGCGTGGGCCATGTCGCGCAGGATCAGCGGCAAGATGTCGGCGTGGAAGTCCAGCTCACCGCGCTTGCGCGTCTGCTTCCACTGCTCGATTCGCTCAGCGGTGAGGAAGCGTGCCTGGTATTGCCCCGACACCCCTTTCTGGTTCACCGCCCTGGCGCAGAAGGGCAGGCCGCTACGGGAATACAGCGCCAGGGTCGGCTCGCGCCCCGACGGCAGATAGTTGAGCGCGCCGCTGATCTCGTCACGCTCGAAGCGTCCGCCGCGACCGGTGGTCAGGGCGGTGATGGCGTCGATGGCGGTCAGGCCCATGCCTTCGATGGCCACACAGGCGTCGGGGCCGATCTCGGCCAGTTGGCGATGGATCGGCAACGGGCCGGTGGTCACATAGCGCAGGTTGGTGTTGTTGAAGCTGTGGGTGGCGACAAACGCCTGGCGGTCGATGTCCAGGGTATCGGGATGATTGTCCGAGTGGCCGGTGGTCAGGAACAGGTAGTCGGCATCGATGTGCTCGCCCTGGGCGGTCCTGATGGCAAACGACTGGTCCGGGTACTGCTCGATATCGACGGCGGTGCTGGTGTGCAGGTGCACCTGGCAGTGTTGTTCCAGGCGCGCGATGAGGAACGTGTAGACCCAGTTCAAGTACTCGCCGAAGGCGCGGCGTGGCAGATAAGTGTTGGGACCCAGCGGCAAGGGGTGTTTCCAGTTGCCGATGGCCCACTCGTACAGGCTCGGCCCGTCCAGCAGGGGGCCGGCATCGACCACGGTGTCGTCCATGAACAGGGTGATCTGTGAGGCGACGGTGTTCAGTTGCAGGTAATCGGGCTGGGCGGCGTGGTGAATGCCTTCGCCCGGAACTCCTGGGTCGACGATGTGGACGGTCATGCGTTGTGTCGTCTTGCGGTCGCAAGCGTAGGCGGTGATGCGTTCGAGCACATTCAGGCCTCGCGGCCCCATGCCGATAATCGCAATCGCTGGCGTGGCGGGTTGCATCAGCCCAACTCCCTAAAAAAGTGAACGAGACGCGGACCCGGCAGGGGACTTGGCCTCGTGCTGATTCGGACGCCGTTCTGTGCAGCGCCTCCCTCGTGTGCGTGTGTATCCGGCGAGGATACGCAGGGCGAAAATAGCTTTGCCAACGATTATCCGAGATACTCGCGATCACTTTTCGAGATGTATCCAGCCAGGGACGCACGCGCCATGCAGCTCAAATCACTTCGTATCTTCTTGGCAGTCGCCGAAACCGGTAGCTTCGTGGCGGCGGCCGAACGCCTGCACACCGTGCAATCGAATGTCACCGCGCACATCAAAAAGCTGGAGCTGGAGTTGGGCGCCCAACTGATCGATCGTGGTGCTCGTGCACGCCTGACCTCGGCGGGTCATGCCTTGAGCCTGTACGCGGACAAGATCCTGCGGGGGCATGACGAGGCGCTGGCGTTTTTTCGTGGCAGCCAGTCCCTCAGTGGCCAACTGCGCATCGGCGCCATGGAAACCACCACCGCGTTTCGCCTGCCGGGGGTTCTGGCCAGCTTCCACGGCGAGCACCCACAGGTCGACATCAAGCTCACCACCGGTCCCACGGCGGACTTGGTGCGGGGCCTGGTGGAAGGGCAGTTCGATTGCGTGTTCGTCGCCGGCAAGGTCGATCAGAAACGATTCCACATGTACAAGGCGTTCACCGAGGAACTGGTGCTGATTTCGTCCAAGCCCCTGGAACGCATGCCGCCCAAGGAAACGCTGCTCACTGCCACGTTCCTGGCCTTCCGCCAGGGGTGCAGCTATCGCCACAGCATCGAGTTGCTGTTGGCCGCCTGCGGGGTGTCGGCGGTGCGCATCATCGATTTCGGTACCCTGGACGCGATGCTTGGTTGCGTGGCGGCGGGCATGGGCTATGCGGTGTTGCCCAAGTCCACCGTCGAGGCCCAGCGTTCGCGCTTCAACATCTACAGCCTCGACCTGCCGGAGCGCTACGCCATCGTCGACACCTACTTCGCTGCCGCCCAGCCCACCACCTGGACCCCGGCCATGACCTCCTTCTCCCGGACCTTGCGCGATGCGCTGGAGGCGGATGAGGTGGACGATGAAGGGCCGGCGTTGCTGGCGATTGCTTGAGGTCGGGGCAGGCTCGCTCACCACAGGTGTTTCTTCGATAGCGGCATGCCCTTGAGTGAACCGTATTGGTTCCCACAAGGGGCTGTGCTGGGTATCCGGTTGTGTGTATGTTTCCGGGCGGCCGCTTAACTCAGGAATCAGCCATGCCCAAGGACACCCTTTCTCTTTCTGTCACCGCGCCCAAGGGGTTGGCTCGCCCGGCCTGGGTGGCGTTGATCGCCACGTTGCTGGCGGCCTGGCTGATCGCCAAGGCGTTGCTGATGCCCCAGGGCGGCTGGTCGGACGCGATCACCTTCGGCCTGATCGTGGCCGGGCTGGTGCTGACCTGGCGCGTCTGGCTGGGCAAGACCTCCGCCCGCCTGGGGTTGGGGCTGGTGGCGATGGTCGCGGTGCTGGCGCTGCTGACGGCGCTGCCCTTCAACCCGGTGAAGGGCGCCGGTTCCTTTGAAGGGGTGATCCTGCTGTTGCTGGGCATTGGCCAATTGCGTGCCTACCTGGACCGGCAAAACATCAAGGCGCAGATCGAGCGGGCGCTCAGTCATCCCTGGGTACGCCGCAGTGCGTGGCCGATCTTTATGCTCTACAGCGCCCTGGCGTTTTTCTTGAGCCTGGCCACCGTGCCCATCGTCGGCTCGCTGACCCGCAGCACGCGCCTCAATCATCTGTACCACCTGCGCCTGGCCATGCGCGCGGTGTGCGCGACCATGTTCATTGCCCCGACCACGGCGGGCGCGGCGGCGGTGAGTGCGATGTTCCCGGGGCTCGGTTGGTCCCAGGCGCTGCTGGCCGGGTTGCCGCTGGCGCTGATGTGCCTGTTGCTGACGCGCAGCGAAAAGGAGCCGGCGCTGGCACCGATGCCATTGGAGCAGGACGGTGCGGGCCACGGGTTGCTGCTGCCGCTGGTGATTTTCATTGGGGTGATTGTGGGCGGCAAGTTGCTGTTGGGGTTGGCGACGGTGACGACGGTGGCGCTGGCGGTGTCGATCACCGGGGGTGTGTCGTTGCTGGTCAATTACGGCATCGGGCAACTGGCGACGGTAATTGGCGAGGGGTTTGAGCGTTCCAGTGCCGAGATTTTGTTGTTCATCGCTTGCGGCACGTTGCAGGTGGCGCTGGCGGCCCCGCAAACGGTGCAGGTGTTGGGTGGGTTGGACGGGGCGGGGGTGGCGCTGTTGAGTGCGGCGCCGTTGCAGTTGCTGGTGATTCTTGGGCTGTTGCCGCTGCTGACGGTGGTCGGGGTTCATCCGATGATTTTGTTTGCGGCGGCGTTCCCGGTGTTGCATCCGCTCACGCCGTTGCCGGTGGCGTTGGAGTATCAGGCGTGGATGGCGATGTTTGTGATTTCGCAGTTGATTTCGCCGGTGTCGATCAGTGCGGTGACGGCGGCGGCGTCGGTGCATGAGTCGCCCTGGCGGGTGAGTATTCAAAGCCATGGGGGGTTTGCGTTGGCGTTTGCGGTGGGTGGGGTTGGGTATCTGTGGGCGATGGCCTGATTTTTCCTGGTGTGTGGCTCCTGTGGGGCTCCTGTGGGAGCGAGCCTGAACTGGTCAAGTAATTCCGGACACCGGTAACGGCTGCTTATGGTTTCGCCCTTACGGCGAGTCCCTTTTGGCAAACGCCCCAAAAGGAACCAAAAGGTCTCGCCCCGGCGTTCGGCCCCTCGCTAAGGCTCGGGGTACCTTCGCTACGGTATCCCTCTGGGGGCATCGCCTCCGGTTTGCTTCGCTGCACCTCCATGCGATGAGTTCGACTGCGTCGAACGGCGCGGCGCGCCAGTCCCCAGAGGCACACCTGCGCTCAGCCTGCCGAAGGGGCGGGTGGATCAAGATCAAAAGCCAGATCAAGAGCTGCAGGCGAGCTACCGCTCGGCCTGTTGAGTGGTGAAGGGCAGAACGGCGGGAGTCTGGTGGGAGCGAGCTTGTCGCACCGTCGCGAAGGCGACCTGGTTCTTGTGGATGTAATCCAATCCAAACTGTGGGAGCGGGCTTGCTCGCGAAGGCGGCCTGACAGCCGACCTGTTTTTTCAGGTGTACCCAGCCCCACTGTCGCGAAAGCGGCGTGGCCATCACCCACAAAAAAAGGCGACGTCCTCTCGGGCGTCGCCTTTTGGTTTCTGGGGGTTAAGGGTGCATCAATCGTTGCGCCCGTTTGTCCAGCAGGTGTTGCACCACCAATCGGCCGATCAGGACCAGCAGTGTCAGTGAGATCAGCAGCACCGAGATGGCGGCGACGCTTGGGTCGACGTTGTCGCGCAGGCCGCTCCAGATGCGTTTGGGCAGGGTGTCGACGTTGACGCTGGTGATGAACAGGGTCACGGCGACTTCTTCCCATGACAGGGCAAAGCCCAGCAAGGCGGTGGAGGCCAGGCCCAGTTTGAGGTTGGGCAGGATCACCATGAAGGTGGTTTGCATCAGGCTGGCGCCGAGGTTGCGTGAGGCCAGTTCGATGCGCCGGTCGATTTGGCTGAGGGCGACCAGCATGGTCACCACGCCGTAGGGCACGACCATGATCACGTGGGCGATGATCACGCCGGTCAAGGTGTCGTAGCCCATGCCGGGGGCGAGGCGTCCGAGCTTGGTTTCCATGAAGTACAGCACCAGCGCCGAGATCACCGGCGGGATGGCCATGGGCAGCAGCACCAGGCCGATCAGGGCGGTGGCCAGTTTTGAGCGCATGTACCAGATGCCCAGGCTGAAGCTGGCCGCCAGCAGGGTGGCGATGATGCTGGTGGCGAAGGCGATGACCAGGCTCTGGCTGATGGCATGGAACCAGTCCGGGTTGCTCACCAGGGCCTCGTAGTGACGCAGCGACCAGTTGCCCTCGGGCATCGACAGGAAGCGTTTGCTGGTGAACGACACCGGGATGACGGTCAGCAGCGGGAACAGCATAAAGGCCATGGCGACCACGGCCAGCAGGCGCGTGCTCAGGCTTGTGCGATGGGTATTCATAGTTATCTCAGCCTACCAGTCGGTTCACGCGGGTCATTTTCAGCAGCACCCAGATCAACAGGCTGACCAGGGCCAGCAAGACCACGCTCAGTGCCGCGCCCAGGCCCCAGTTGCTGGTCTGGAACATTTGCAGGAACACGTACTCGGCGATCATCACCGTTTGCCCGCCACCCAATAGCACCGGGGTGATGAAGAAGCCCAGGCAGAACACGAACACCATGATGAACGCGCCCAGCATGCCCGGCAGGGTCTGTGGCAGCAGCACTTGCCAGAAGGTGCGCAAGGCGCCGGCGCCCAGGCCGCGGGAGGCCATGAGGATGCGCGAATCCAGCTGGCGCATGCTCGACAGCAGCGGGAACACCGCGTACGGGATCATCACGTGGAGCATGCCGATGACCACGCCGATCTCATTGCGGCTCAGTTGCAGCGGCTGATCGATCAGGCCCATGCCCATCAGTCCGTTGTTGAGCACGCCGTTGCTGCGCAGGGCGATCAACCAGCCGAAGGCCCGCACCAGCACGGAGATCCAGAACGGGATGAAGATGCAGATCTCCACCACCCGCTGCCAGAACGGCGGGCTGAACACCCAGCAGTAGGCCAGCAGGTAGCCGATCAACAAGGCCAGGACGCTGACGGTCATGCACAGGCGCAGGGTGCGCCAGAGCATGTCGTGGATCGCCGGGTCGGTGGCGATGCGTTGGTACTGCTCGATGCCCGGCGTGGGCAGGGTGAAGCTCCAACCCACCACGCCGATAAACGGCAGCACGTAGAAGATCAGCAGCAACACCGGCAGCGGGAGCAGCAACATACTGCGCTGCAGGCCCGGCGAACTGAGCCGGGACGCGGGCTTGGGTTTGGACAGGGTCAAGGTCATCGTCATGATCCAGGGCTCACTTGGACAGGTGCGTCAGGTACTCTTCCAAAGCCTTGGAGTAGTGGTCGGCGTACCACTGGGCATTGAGGGCGATCTGCTTCTTGAGGTTGGCTTCGGAGGCGCAGTTGGCTTGCAGTTGCGCGGGGCTCATCAGTTTTTCGGTGGCGCTGTTGGATGGACCGTTGCCCAGCAGTTCGAACAGCTTGAGCTGGCCGGCCGGTTGCAGCGCCTCCTGGATGAACTGCATGGCCGGCTGGGTGCCGGCCGGGTTACCGGTCAACACCGCCCAACTGCTGGAGTTGATGAAGCCGTTGTCGAAGCTCCAGCGCACGCGGTTGTCGGTGTCTTCGCTGAGCAGTTTGGCGCGGGTGTGCCAGATGGCGCCCACCGACACTTCGCCGTCGACCATCAGTTGCTGGCTCTCGGCGCCCGAGCTCCAGAACGACAGCACGTGGGGTTTGATCTCGTCGATCTTTTTCATCGCCCGTGGCACGTCCAGCGGGTAGAGCTGGTCCGGTGCTACGCCGTCGGCCAGCAACGCCGCTTCGAGCATGCCGTTCATCCACTTGTACAACGTGCGCTTGCCCGGGAATTTCTTCACGTCCCAGAAATCGGCCCAGGTCTTGGGACCGTTTTCGCCGAACTTCTCGCTGTCCCAGGCCATCACGTAGCTGAACTGATAGCTGGCAATGCCGTGGTCGGAGGACAGCGCCGGCGCGACTTGATCACGCTTGATGACGTTGTAGTCCAAGGGTTGCAGGATGTTTTCCTTGCCCAGCACGATGGCGCTGTAGCTCTCCAGGTCGACCACGTCCCAGCTCGGCTTGCCGCTGGCCAACTGCGAGCGGATGGCGCCTTCGGTGGGGCCGGCGCCGTCGATGCGCACCTGGATGCCGGTGTTCTTGGTGAAGGTGTCGGTCCAGGCCGACTTGAACGCGTTCAGCGCATCGCCACCCCAGTTGACCACCACCATCGGCTTGTCGGCCGACCAACTGATGCCACTGCGCAGCGCCAGCGGCACCGCCGCCAGCAGGCCCATGGCCTGGATGAACGTACGGCGGTTGATCTGGCCGTCGCGGGCCTTTTCGATAAGTACTTCGATGCAGTCGCGTTGATGATCCTGGCTCATGGGCAAGTCCTCAGTCGGCGGATGCCTGCGTGGGCACCGGCCTTTTTGTTTTCATTAGAAGAGAGCTTTAGTACGCAAGTGTTTTGCTGTGTCAGGCCTGTAGCAGGAAGCTCTGTTGCACCGGCCAGCTCAGCCACACCGAGGCACCGCCGGGCATCAGGGCGCCAGGGTGGTTGCCGGGTACGGACAGGTTGACGGGCAGGTTATCGCCACCGACCTTGAGTGACAGGTGGGTGCTGGAGCCCTGGTAGACCTTCTCGGTGAGTTGTGCGGGCATCACGTTGTAGCCATCCCGGGCCGGGCGCTCGCTGTGCAGCTCCATGTGTTCGGGGCGTACCGCCAGTACGCTCGGCAGCTTGCTCAGTGGCGCAGGGGCCACGGCGTGCAACACGTTGTCGCCACAGCGGCCACTGGCAGTCGGGCCGTTGCGGGTCAGGTCGGCCATGGGGAACAGGTTCATCTTGCCCAGGAACTCGGCGACGAAGCGGCTCTCGGGGCGGTTGTAGATGTTTTCCGGGGTGTCGACCTGGGTCAGCTTGCCGTGGTTGAAGATGGCGATGCGCGAGGACAGGGCCAGGGCTTCGTTCTGGTCGTGGGTGACGAACACGAAGCTGGTGCCGACCTGGCGGTGAATGCGTTGCAGCTCGGCCTGCAGTTGCTCGCGCAGGTTTTTGTCCAGCGCCGAGAGCGGTTCGTCGAGCAGCAGCATGTCGGGCTCGAACACCAGCGCCCGGGCAATCGCCACGCGCTGTTGCTGGCCACCGGAGAGTTCGGCGGGCTTCTTGTGCATGTGCGCCCCCAGGCCGACCACTTCCAGGATGTGCTTGACCTTGCGCTGGCGCTCCTCGGCGCCAACCTTGCGGATGCGCAGCGGGTAGGCCACGTTGTCGGCGACACTCATGTGCGGGAACAGCGCGTAGCCCTGGAACACCATGCCGAAGTTCCGCTTCTCGGCCGAGCGCTTGATGATGTCTTCGCCGTGTTCGATCAGCTTGCCGGCGGTGGGGTTGAGGAAGCCGGCGAGGATCATCAGCAAGGTGGTCTTGCCGGAGCCGGAAGGACCCAGCAGGGTCAGGAACTCGCCTTGGCGAACGTCCAGGTCGATGTTATCCAGCGCGGCAAACTTACCGTAGTACTGGCTGATACCTTGCGCGCTGAGCTGAACCGCGGGACTGCTGGACACGATGGCGTTCCTCTTTTTTTATTGCCCAAGACGTATGAGGACGGATGCAAATCCGACAGGGGCTTTGGTCTTATTATTGTTAAAAATATCGCTACATCAATGGAATTATTTTGCAGGTATTGGTTAGTTTTATTGAACAAATAAACCCTGAAAGAACCTGTGGGAGCGAGCCTGCTCGCGAAGGCGCTGTATCAGGCGGCAGAGGTGTCGGCTGATAGTCAGTCATCGCGAGCAGGCCCGCTCCCACAGGGGATTGGCGACTGCCCTTAAAGCGTGTCCTGCCAGGTCTGGTGCGATGACTGTAGTTGGGTCTTGACCCAATTGCTGAAGGCCTGGACCACCCGGCGTTCGGCTTTTTGCGGGTCGGTGGCCAAGTAGTAGCCACGGTGCAGGTCGATGGTGATGTCGAATGGGCGCACCAGCAGGCCCTTGGACAAGGCATCGCCGCTGATCAGGTTGTCGCCGATGGCAATGCCTTGCCCGGCAATGCACGCCGACTGCGCACAGTGGGCGTCGGAGAACAGGATGCCGCTCATCGCGTTGACCCCCGAGGCGCCGGCGGCGGTCAGCCAGACGCGCCAGTCGGAGTAGTCGGTCATGTGCAGCAGCGGGTAGCCGCTCAGTTCCTGAGGGCTCTTCAAGCCGCTCAAGGCGTTGATCAGGCGCGGGCTGCACACCGGGAAAAACCTCAGCGCGACGATCTCCTCGACGTTCATCTCCGGCCAGTCGCCAATGCCGTAGGCGATGAACAGGTCGACGTTGGGGTTGTGGGTGTCGTCCGGTGACTTGGGCGAGATCAGCTGCAATTGCACCTGCGGGTACTGGCGCAAAAAGGCGCCGATGTGGTGGCACAGCCAGTACGTGGCAAAGCCCGGGGCGCAACTGACACACAGGCGCCCCGAGACTTCCTGGTCGTCGATCATCTGCCCGGCGTCGAGCAGGTTCAGCAGGATGCCGTGCACCTCGCGGGCATAACGCTCGCCCTGGTAGGTCAGGCCAATGCCGCGACCAATGCGCTCGGTCAGGGCAAACCCCACGCACTCTTCCAGCTTGCTGATCTGGTGGCTGATGGCGCTGCGGGTCAGGTTCAGTTCGCGGGCGGCCACCGACACGCTGCCCAGCCGGGCCACCGCATCCAGAGCGCGCAGGGCGGTCATCGAAGGAAAACGCATGCAAGAGTCCTGTCTTTGAGTAGAAGAACGGTTAACACAGACTCCCTTTGTGGGAGCGGGCTTGCTCGCGAAGGCTGTCTGTCAGTTGATCAAGATGCTGACTGACCCACCGCGTTCGCGAGCAAGCCCGCTCCCACAGGGAGGTATCACGGTGCCGACGTATGGTGACGTAAATCGAACGATCAAGCCAAAAAAAATCGATTGTTGTATTGCTTGGTTCAACAATACTAGCGCCATTCGTCAGGGTCCCTACTCAACAACAACGACCTGTGGACCTTTCTCATCGCTCTGAACTTTTGATAGGTGGCTTGCCATGGCTGAGTCCGACAACTTTCTTTCTACCCACTCTGCGCAAGGGGTGTACGCCGACCTGATCCTGGGCAATGGGCGCATCTACACCCAAAACCCTGCCCAGCCATGGGCCGAAGCCGTGGCGATTCGCGACGGCAAATTGATCGGTGTCGCCAGCCTGGCCGAGCTCGAAACCTTCAAGGGCCCGAGCACCCGGGTGCATGACCTGGACGGCGCGTTCTGCATGCCCGGCCTGCACGACATGCACACCCACCCCGACCTCGCCCTGGCACCGCGCTACAGCGACGACCTGGACGTCGGCATCGAAGACCCGACCCCCGAGCAACTGCGCCAGAGCATCCTCGCCTATGCCGACAGCCATCCGGGCGATGGTTGGATCTACGGTCAATACTGGGTGCGCTACACCTTCCGCGAAGCCGGCCTGGTGCCAGGCCGGGCGTGGCTCGACAGCGTGATGCCGGACCGTCCGGTGGCGCTGCTGGACCGGATGTGGGGCACCATGATGGTCAACTCCAAGGCCCTGGAACTGGCCGGCATCGACCGCACCACCGCGGACCCGCGCAACGGCTATTTCGAGCGTGACGAACTGACCGGCGAACCCACCGGCCTGATGATTGACGGCGCCTACGCGATGATCCACGCCGCCATGCCGCCGACCCCGGTCAGCGTGCTGCGCCGTGCCTACCGCGATGGTGTGCACTTCCAGAGTTCGCGTGGCGTGACCGCGAGCAAGTACGTGCACGTCTGCGAACAACGCTTGCAGGCCCTCAAGGAACTGGACGACAGCGGCGAGCTGACGGTGCGCATCGAAGCCGCCATCAGTTGGCAGGACGACATCTTCCCGGTGCGCCGTCGCTGGGAGCTGCTGGCCGGCGAGCGTCACTACTACCGCAGCGCGCGCCTGAGTGCCAACGCGGTCAAGTTCCACTTCGACGGCACCGTGGAGCCCAAGTCTTCGTACCTGCTGACGCCGTGGCCGCAAGAGTCGAGCTGGCGCGGCAAGCTCAACCTGACGCCGGAACACATCACCGACATGGTGGTGGACATGGACCGCAAGGGCATCCGCGTGATCGCCCACTGCACCGGCGACGGCGCGTCCGACGTGTTCCTCGATGCCGTGGCCGAGGCCCGCCGGCGCAATGGTTTCAGCGGCGTGCGCCACCAGTGCGCCCACAGCACCTTGCTGCACCCCGGCAACCTGCCGCGCTTCAAGGAACTGAATGTGATCGCCGAGTTCTCCCCGGCCGCCTGGTACCCGACGCCGTTCGCCAGCGGCGCCCGCTCGGGCTACGGCCAGGAACGCCTCAAGCGCATCTATGACTTCAAGGGCGTGCTCGAAGCCGGCGGCACCGCGGTGATGGGCACTGACTGGCCGGTGGCGTCCATCGACCCGTGGCTGGCGCTGGAGACTATGGTCACCCGGCAGAACCCGTGGAACGACGATCCATCCTGCTTTGGCGATCCGATCAGCCTGGAGCAGGCACTGGATGTGGTCACGATCAACGGCGCCGTGGCCATGGGCCTGGAGCACAGCACCGGCAGTCTGGAAGTGGGCAAGTGCGCCGACCTGATCGTGATCGACCGCGACCTGTTCGCGGCGCCTGCGCGCAACTACATCCACCAGACCCAGGTGCTGCTGACCTTCGTCGAAGGGCAACTGGTCTACGACCGCCACGGCACCCTGGCCGAAGCCGGCCTCAAGGCCGTGTGGCAGGGCGAACCGCCGGTGCTGGAGGGCAAGGCGTAATGGACGCACAACGGATCGCGGTGACGGTGGTCTCGGGGTTTCTCGGGGCCGGCAAGACCACCTTGCTCAACCGCATGGTGCGGCGTGCCGAGGGCAGCCGGCTGGCGGTGATCGTCAATGATTTCGGCGAGCTGAACATCGATGCGGCGATTGTCGCGGAAGTCACCGACGCGGTGGTCAGCCTGCAGAACGGCTGCATCTGCTGCACGGTGCAGGAAGACCTGCTGGCGCAGTTGGCGAGCATGGCGCAATTGCAGCCACGGCTGGAGCGCATCGTCATCGAGTGCAGCGGTGTCTCCGACCCGCAGCGCATCGTGCAGACCCTGGCCTACCCGCAACTGCGCAACCAGATGCACTTGGACATGGTGATCACCGTGGTCGACGCCACCGGCCACCTGCAACTGGAAGGCGAGTACGCACGCCTGGCCCGGGCGCAAGTGGCGGCGGCCGACCTGTTGCTGTTGAACAAGACCGACCTGGTGGACGAGCCGCAGTTGCAGGCCTTGCGCGATGCCCTGGGGCAGCGCACGCGGATTCACGAAAGCGTGCAGGGCTACTTGCCCGATGCCCTGTGGCTCGATGGCGACCTGGACCTCGAACCGCGCGCGGTCAAGCCGCTGACCCGGGTGTCGAACGACGATCACAGCGAGATGTTCAGCAGCTACCTGTGGCAAGGCACCACGCCCCTCAACGTCGAGCGCCTGCGTGGCTGGCTGCAGGCGCTGCCGCGCGAGGTGTTCCGGGTCAAGGGTCTGGTGGTGTTGGACCAGGGCGCCCAGGCGCACTGGTTGCAACACGTGGGCACCCGCAGCCAGTTTTCGGCGGCCACCGACGAAGCCCAGGCCACCGGCACCCGGCTGGTGTTTATCGCCGCGCGTGGCTTTAATGGTTGGGAAGCGCTGGCCCGGGGGCTGGTGCACTGTCAGGTGGTGGAGGACAAGCGGGCATGAATCAGACAGAACAACGGCTGCGTGAAGAGTTGGCAGCCTGTTACCGATTGATCGCGCACTTTCGCATGAGCGATCTGATCTTTACCCACATCTCGGTGCGCCTGCCGGGACCGGAGCATCATTTCCTGATCAACCCCTATGGGCTGATGTTCGATGAAATCACCGCGTCGAGCCTGGTGAAGATCGGCCTCGACGGACGCGCCGTGGAGGACAGCCCGTACCCGGTGAACCCGGCGGGGTTCGTGATCCACAGCGCCATCCACGGCGCCCGTGAAGATGCGCACTGCGTGCTGCACACCCACACCAAGGCCGGGTGTGCGGTGGCGGCATTGAAGTGCGGCTTGCTGCCGGTCAACCAGATGTCCATGGAGTTTTACGGGCGCATCGCCTACCACGACTACGAAGGCATTGCCCTGGACCTGGCCGAGCAGAAGCGGCTGGTGGCGGACATGGGCGACAAGTCGGTGCTGATGTTGCGCAACCACGGTCTGCTGACCGTTGGCGAGACTGTGTCCCAGGCGTTCCTGCGTATGTACTACCTGGAAAAGGCCTGCGAGATCCAACTGGCGGCCCAGGCTGCAGGGGATCTGGTGCTGCCACCGGCAGCCGTGTGTGAACACACCGAACGCCAGTTCAACCAACCCAACCGGCCACTGGCCGAAGGCGAGTTGAGTGACCCGGACGCCCTCCAGCTGGCGTGGGCGGCGCTGTTGCGGATGCTCGATCGTGTGGCGCCGGGGTACAGGGACTGACTTGAGATCCACCCCTCACCCTAACCCTCTCCCCAGGGGGAGAGGGGACTGCTTGGGGGATAGTGGAGAGGTACTGCGATCTGCAAGTACCTCGGCGAATCCATAGCCGACCTGCTCTTTCAGGTCGCCGTTGGACGCAGCACAACGCGGTCAGTCCCCTCGCCCCCTGGGGAGAGGGCTAGGGTGAGGGG
The DNA here is from genome assembly GCF_900109995.1 of Pseudomonas sp. ok272. Taxonomy (GTDB): domain Bacteria; phylum Pseudomonadota; class Gammaproteobacteria; order Pseudomonadales; family Pseudomonadaceae; genus Aquipseudomonas. The sequence continues at coordinate 149,399 of NZ_FOCB01000013.1, forward strand.
CTTGGCGTATTCAGATTCATCGAGCGCACCGCCAGCGCGCTCGCGGTCTCTTCATCCACCGCCAGGGAGAAGCTGAACGTCGCTCCTTGCCCCGGCACATCCAGCAGGCGGACTTCGCGGCCGTGCAGTTGCAGGATCCGCTGCACGATCCGCAAGCCCAAACCCCCATCCCGCCGCGCCCCGCCGATATTGAACGGCCGCAGGAACAGCCCGTCGCGCAGTGGCGGGGCAATCCCCGGCCCGCTGTCGCTGACGATGATCTCGACGAATTTGCCCTGGGGCACCAGCTTGATGTCGATGGCCCCGTCGGCAGGGGTATGGCGCAGGGCGTTGTCGAACAGGTTGGTCAGCACCCGCTCGATCAACCCCAGGTCGGCGCACACCGAGGACACGCTGGGCGCGAAGTGGGCCTTGAGGTGCACCTGGCGTGATTCGGCGCTCAGTTCGAACTTCTGGAAGATGTCCTGCACCAGGTCGGTCAAGGAGAACCGCTCCAGCACCGGCTGCACAAAACCATGCTCCAGGCGCACCAACTCCAGCAACGACTGGGCGAGGCCGCCGACCTTGCGGCTCTGGTCCAGGGCAATCGCCAAGTAGCGCCGGCGCTCGGCCGGGGTCAGGGTCGCGTCCTTGAGCGACAGGGTTTCCAGGTAACCGTGCAACGAAGCCAGGGGCGTGCGCAGGTCGTGGGAGATGTTGGCCACCAGTTCGCGGCGTTCCTGGTCCAGGCGGGTCAGGGATTTCCACTGCTCACCCAGGCGGTCCTGCATCTGCCGGAACGTGCCATCGAGCACGGCGATTTCATCGTGGCTGGTGGCGGGCTCGGCGGTGCTGGGTGGCGTGGGGGCGGACGGCGCGTCGATGTCGAAGTGGGCCACGGTATCGGTCAACCGTCGCAGCGGCCGGGTGATCAGGGTGAACGCGGTGAGACCGGCAATCAGGCACAGCAAGGCGACCAGGCCAATCGCCCACAGCGCGGTGTTCAACGCCGCGCTGGTAGCGCCTTGTTCGGCGAGGCGGTCATGGGCTTCGCTGAGCAGCACCACATACAAGTAGCCGGCCGGCTGGCCGTTGACCGTCAGGGGGGCGGCGCTGAACACCTTGCGTGCGTCGGCGCTACGCGGGTCGTCCCCGAGGACCGGCAACGGCGCGCCGGCGAGCAGGCGATGCACCGGGGCCAGGTCAACCTGTTCCCGACGCAAGTGGCCTTGGGGGGCGTCGTCGCCAACGATCCGCCCCTGGTTGTCGAGCAGGTACACCTCGACGCTGGGGTTGACCCGCATCAGTTGGCCGAACAACTCGCGCAGGGCATCGGGCTTGAGGCCGTTGGCGTCCATGAACGCGCTGTCGCGGGCGATGTGCCCGGCCAAATCGCGGGACAAGCCTTGTACCACTTCCAGCTCGTGCAGGGTGTTGGCGCGCACCTGCATCCACACCGAGGTGCCGCTGCACACCAACAGCAGCAGGGCGAACACCAGGGCCAGGCGCTGGGTGAGGGTCAGTCTCATGGTTGTTCCTGCGCGGTGGCGAATTTGTAGCCGCGGCCCCAGACCGTGAGGATGCGTGCCGGTTGTGCCGGGTCGGTCTCGATCTTGGCCCGCAGGCGGTTGATGTGGGTGTTGACCGTGTGCTCGTAGCCTTCGTGGCTGTAGCCCCAGACGGCGTTGAGCAAGTCCATGCGCGAGAACACCTTGCCCGGCTGGCGGACGAAGAAGTACAGCAGGTCGAATTCGCGCGGGGTCAGGTCCAGGTGTTTGCCGTGCAGGGACACGTCGCGGGTGATCGGGTCGATGGACAGCCCGTCGCTGGCCAGGCTGCCGGCGTCCATCTTCAGGTTGCGCGCCATGGCGTCGACCCGGCGCAGCAGGGCCTTGACCCGCGCCACCAGCTCCAGCATGGAGAACGGCTTGGCCAGGTAGTCGTCGGCGCCCAGTTCCAGGCCGAGGATGCGGTGCATTTCGCTGGAGCGCGCGCTGGTGATGATGATCGGCGTGTAGCGCGCCATGGCCCGGGCCCGGCGGCAGATTTCCAGGCCATCGACGCCCGGCAGCATCAGGTCCAGGACCAGCGCATCCCAACTGCCTTGCTCCAGCAGGCGCAGGCCTTCATTGCCATCGGCGCTGTGCACCACCTCGAACTGCTCGTCGCGCAGGTGCAGGCAGATCAGGTCGGCAATGTGGCGGTCGTCCTCGACCACCAAGACTCGTTTGGGCTGATCCATTGGGCTTCGATCCTGTTGCGGGTAGCGGCCATTGTGCGGGTTTTCCCCGGGGCGAGTTATCACGAATTGTTTAACTGTCGGTGAGGATTTGGCGATCACTGCAAGCCTAGGCTGTGTTCCGGGCCAATGAGGGACACCAGCATGTTTTCACGTCGACAGATGCTTCTGGCAGGCGGTGGACTTGGCGTTGCGGCGCTGGTCGCCGGGGTGCTGCCCAAACTCGGGATACCGGGCGGCGTGATCGCCCTGGCCCATGCCGACGAGACGTTCGCGGTCAACCACAGCGAGGCGCAATGGCGCACCCTGCTCAGTGCCGAGCAATACGAGATCCTTCGCCAAGAGGGTACCGAACGTGCCTACAGCAGCGCGCTGAACCAAGAACACCGCAACGGCACCTTTGCCTGTGCCGGCTGTGAGCTGGCGCTGTTTTCATCCAACACCAAGTTCGACAGCCACACCGGTTGGCCGAGTTTCTGGGCGCCGCTGGATCACGCCGTGGCCACCCGCGAAGATCGCGCCTACGGCGTGCTGCGCGAAGAGGTGCATTGCCGCCGTTGCGGCGGGCATTTGGGCCATGTGTTCAACGACGGACCACAACCGACCGGCCTGCGCTATTGCATGAACGGGCTGGCGCTGGCGTTTGTGCCGGCAACCGGCAGCTAGACACCGAACCTGTGGGCGCGAGCCCGCTCGCGAAGACGCCGTGTCAGGCGACATCAACGAGTTGAGGAGTACTGACCATGAAGACTCGATTCACCTGGCGGCAAACCCTGCTGGGCCTGGCACTGGCGGGCGTCGTCGGCCAAAGCCTGGCGTGGTCGCTCGGCGCGGCGGCGGATGCCGTCGCCATCGCCCCGCCGGCCCTGGACGAAACCCCCAGGACGGGCAGCGAAACCGCGGTGTTCGCCGGGGGCTGTTTCTGGGGCGTGCAGGGGGTATTCCAGCATGTCAAAGGGGTGACGAGCGCGGTGTCCGGCTATGCCGGCGGCGCGGCCAATACGGCGCGCTATGAACAGGTGGGCGGGGGAGAGACCGGGCATGCCGAATCGGTGCAGGTGACCTTCGACCCGGTGCAGGTGAGCTACGGCAGCCTGCTGCAAATCTACTTCTCGGTGGCCCACAACCCCACCGAACTGAACCGCCAGGGCCCGGACAGCGGCACCCAGTATCGCTCGGCGCTGTTCGTGCAAAGCCCCGAACAACAGCGGATCGCCCAAGCCTACATCGCCCAACTGGATACGGCCCATGCCTTCGCCAAGCCGATCGTCACCACCCTGGAAACCTACAATGGCTTCTACCCGGCGGAGGACTATCACCAGGACTTTCTCACCCAGCACCCGAACTATCCCTACATCGTGGTCAACGACTTGCCGAAGGTCGCGCAACTCAAGGCGTTGTATCCAGAGCGGTACCGGGACAAGCCGGTGTTGGTGAACAGCGGGATGTAGCCTCTGGAGGCTACATCGCTGAAAGTAGCCTCTGGAGGCTAACACCACCCAGGTGGGAGCAACTGTCTTAGCCATGCCGCTCGTCACCGCCATCGCGAGCAGAAATCTGGGTTGAGCCCGTAGGAGCGAGGCTTGCCCGCGAACCGGCCAGCCCATTCAACATTGATGTCGCCAGACTTACCGCCTTCGCGGGCAAGCCTTAATGCCAGTCAGTTAAGCGAAACCCACGTGGGAGCGAGCCTTAACTGACTGGCATTAGGGCAAGCCTCGCTCCTACAAGGAATTGAGCTGCCCCCGGATGTGTGTTCGCCGTGGACCAGGGTGGGAGCGCCTCTGACTTACCAGCCCAGTAACCGTGTGACCAGCAGCCCCACTGCGATGCTGAGGGTGAAACTCAACAGCGTGCCGAGCAGCACATACTCACTCAGTGAGCGAACCTTGGCGCCCTGGATCTCATTGAAGCGCAGGATGCTTTTGGCGGTGAGCAAGAACCCTATGGCTTCCCACTGCTTGAGCAGGACAAAGGTGAGGATCAGGGCGCGCTCCAGATTGCCGATCAGTTTCCCGGCGTTGGCCAGTGAGCCCTGGCTGTCGATCTCCTTGATCCACGGCTTGAGGGCCAGGCCGATCAAGGTGGAAGTGGGATGCAGGACTAGCAGGTAGGCCAGCAGGATCAACAGATTGGCCGGGGAGGGCAGCGTCGTCAGGGAGCCGTATAGCGTTTGGAAGTAGTTGTCCGTGACGAGCCACACCAGGGTGATGGCACTCAAGACCACGACCTGTTCGAGCAAGAAGTAGCGTACGGGGTGACTGCTTTGGCGGGGCATCAGCAGATACAGCGCTGCTCGGCCTGCCGCGAGTGCCAGTGCCGCCGTGGCCGCACTGGCGATGTCATGCCGCAGCAGGGCCAGCGCGACAAAAAGCGCCAGGCTGGCGGCGATGAAGTAGATCGCCATCACCAAGACACGGTAACGCGACGCGGTGACCTCGGCGTACCAGCGTTTCCAGGGCAGTACAAAATCGACCAGCACATGGATCAGCACCATCACCAGCAGTAGAACCAACGGCTCAGCCATGTGCCAACTCCCCAATCCAAAGGCGGGTGCGTTCCAGGTAGCGATCCAGCAAACGGGCCTGGGCACGTTGTAACGCCCTGTTCACGGTGACTCTGGATTTGCCCAGGCGTTGGGCTGTCTCTGCCTGATGCGACTCGGTTATCAGGTGCACGCCATAGGTTTGCGCTTCTACTTGTGTCCATTGCTCGATGATTGCACCGACAAACTCGGTGACCAGCTCGGTGCGCTCCAGAAAGCGCTCGTCATTGCTGAACACCGCGAGGGTGGACTTTTTCATGCCGTCCAGGCCCTGGCCGGACAACACGAAGGCTTCGCCATAGCCCTGGGTCGACTGGGCAGAACCAATACCGATGGCCAGGCGCGCGTCCCAGCGTTCACCGCTCGGGCTGGCAGCAATCAAGGCGGCTCTGAGCGCCAGGGCACAATGAAACACGTGCTCTGGTTGCTTGAGTACCAATTGAAAACCGTCGCCACGATAGGTTTCGACGTCGGCGCCATAGCGGCGCTCTAACGTCCTGAGTACGGTTTCCAGGCCAGCAATGTAGGCGAGTGTGTTGTCCACCGTTTGGGAGTGAATCAGGTCGCCGGTCAGAACTGCTTTGATCGCCATGGGCGCTCCGGGGGAAACGGTGAGTAAGCACAAAAGTAGCCTCTAAAGGCTACTTTTGCAAAAGTAGCCTTTAGAGGCTACATCTCAGCGACTCGGCTTGCCCCACCTCTGTAGCGCAAACTCGACGAAGCAGCGCAGTTTCGGCAACCGGTAGCGGTCCGGGGCATAGATCAGGTTCATCGGCCGGCTCGGCAGTCGATAGCCCTGCAACAGGGCGACCAACTTGCCATCCCTGAGGTCCTGCTGCACCAGGGCATCGGCCAGCATCACGATGCCCATGCCAGCGCGGGCGGCCTGGAGCAGGCCCGGCGCGCTGTTGATCACCATCGGCCCGGTCACCGGCACGTGCACCTGGCCTTCGGGGCCGGTCAGCGGCCAGTGCTTGCCCACCGCACTCCACTCATCGCCCGCCGGGTAAGCATAGGTCAGGCAGTGATGCTGGCTGAGGTCCTGGGGGTGGGTCGGCACCCCGTGTCTCGCCAGGTACGCGGGGGAGGCGCAGATGGTCAGGGTGTAGTCGATCAACGGCCGGGCGATCAGCCCCGACGGTTCCGGAGTCCCCAGGCGAATGGCGACATGCACCCCGTTTTCGATCAGGTCCACCACCGGGCTGCCGAGCGCCACGTCCAGGCGAATCTGCGGGTACTGCTGGCTGAACAGGTGCAGGGCCGGGGCCAGGCACTCGGAGCCAAAGCTCGGCGGGGCGGTGATGCGCAAGGTGCCCTTGGGTTCGCCCTGCTCCTGTTCGGCCAGCCGCTCGGAGTCGCGCACCAACCCCAGCACTTCCAGGCAGCGTTCATAGTAGGCGCGGCCGAACTCGGTCAGGCGCTGGCGGCGCGTGGTGCGGTTCAGCAGGCTGGCGCCCAGGCGCTGCTCCAGGGCGCGCAAGTGGTTGCCAACCATGGTGGTCGATAGCGCGCACTCGCGGGCGGCGGCGGTCAGGCTGCCGGTCTCCACCACTTTCACGTACACCGACATCGCCAGGAATAAGTCCATTATCAAGTCCAGCTTTAAGATGATTGAAGTATTACCGCATTTATCCATCAGGAGTGGCTAACCATACTGCAAAACACCCCACCCCTGCTGGAGCTTGATGCCATGACCGCCGCCCACCTGATGCGCACCTACCAACCCCTGGCCCTGAGTTTTGCCAAGGGTCTGGGCACCCGCCTGTGGGATCGGGACGGTCGCGAGTACCTGGACGCGGTGGCGGGCGTGGCGGTGACCAACGTCGGTCATTCGCACCCTCGGGTGGTCAGCGCGATCACAGAGCAGGCCGGGTTGTTGCTGCACACCTCCAACCTCTACAGCATCGACTGGCAGCAACGGCTGGCGACCCGGCTGGCGCACCTGTCGGGGATGGATCGGGTGTTTTTCAGCAACTCCGGGGCCGAGGCCAACGAAACCGCCTTGAAGCTGGCGCGCCTGCATGGCTGGCACAAAGGCATCGAACAGCCGCTGGTGGTGGTCATGGAGAACGCCTTTCATGGCCGTACCCTGGGCACGTTGTCCGCCAGCGATGGGCCGGCGGTGCGCCTGGGTTACCAGCAACTGCCGGGGGACTTCCTCAAGGTGCCGTTTGGTGACCTCAAGGCCCTGGACCAGGCCTGCCACGATTTCGGCTCGCGCATCGTCGCCGTCTTGCTGGAGCCGATCCAGGGCGAGAGCGGCGTGCAACTGGCGCCACCCGGTTACCTCAAGGTCCTGCGCACCCTGTGCAGCCAGCGCAATTGGCTGCTGATGCTCGATGAGATCCAGACCGGTATCGGCCGCACCGGCCAATGGTTCGCCTTCCAGCACGACGGCCTCGTGCCCGACGTCATGACCCTGGCCAAAGGTTTGGGTAATGGCGTGCCCATCGGCGCTTGCGTGGCCCGTGGCAAGGCCGCCGAACTGTTCACCCCCGGCAGCCACGGCAGTACGTTCGGCGGCAATCCGCTGGCGTGCCGGGTCGGTTGCACGGTGCTGGCGATCATCGAGGAACAAGGCTTGCTCGACAACGCCCGGCGCCAGGGCGAACGCCTGTTGGCCCGGCTGCACGCGGAGCTGGACGGCAACCCTGGTGTGCTGGCGATTCGTGGCCAGGGCCTGATGATCGGTATTGACCTGGCCCAGCCAATCCGCGACCTGGCGCTGATCGCCGCGCGCGACCATGGGCTGCTGATCAACGTCACCCGCGGCAAGACCATCCGCCTGCTGCCGCCGTTGACGATTGCTGAGGATGAGGTGGAGATGATTGTGCGTGGGCTGGCGCGGTTGCTCAGCCAGTAAAGACCGTGCGGTCCCCTTGTGGGCGCGAGCCCGCTCGCGAAGTCGGCGTGTCAGTCATGGAGGTCCCGGCCCCTTCGCGAGCGGGCTCGCTCCCACCGCTCGTTCCCTTTCCCCCCTGCACCTCGACCAACTGCAGCCGGTACCCCTCCGGGTCCTGGATGAGCCGTTCCGTTTGCCCGACGTCCACGGTCATTCAGTAGTGATACCGACACATCACGATCTGCAACTCGTCTCCCTCGACGGTATAGACCAGTCGATGCTCGGCGGTGATCCGACGAGACCAGAAGCCACTCAGGTGATGTTTGAGTGGCTCTGGTTTGCCAGGCCCGGAGAAGGGCTCTCGCTGGGTTGCCTTGATCAGTAGATGGATACGCTTTAACCCAGCCTTATCGTTCTGTTGAAACCAAAGGTAGTCAGCCCAGGCTTCAGGCGTGAACAGTAGGTTCATTGTTCAATGAGCTGCCTTGGCTTGGCCTTGCCTGAACGCAGGCTGTTGATCGATTTGATCAAGCGCTCGGCATTGGCGGGGGTACGCAGCAGGTAAGCGGTCTCTTCAAGGGCGTTGTATTCGGCCAGCGACATCATCACCACAGGTTCACCCTTCTGCCGGGTGACCAGCAACGGTGCCCTGTCTTCATTGACACGGTCCATGGTTTCGGAGAGATGTGCCCGGGCGGTGGTGTAGTTGATGGTCTGCATTGTCGAGTCCTCGCTGAGTGCGAAAACCGTACAGAAATGAGTACATGTTGGCAAGGCGATACCTACGAGTGGTTGTGATCAGCTCAAGGGGGCAAAGCAGCCTTGATTAAGCGCCTGTTGCCACAGCACCGTCTTCAGGACGCCGCCCTAAAACCTGTAGGCCCGATCTGATCCTGCTCGCTTCAAGGGGGGCTCGTAGGCGATGCGAAAGCCAATCAGCGTGGTCCAGAAGGCCAGGCTCTTATGGATGTCGCTGACCATCAGTTCGGGAACCATCTTGTTGCGTATGAGCATACGGATCCTTGTGGCTCGTTCATGAACGGGGGAGGCGCTTCAGTCGGGTTCGCCCGGCGCCACCATACGGGTCTTCGGCGCGCCGTTGGCGTTGTGCTGGTAGATCGCGGCGGGCTGGCCCTGGTCGTTGAAGAACACCTGGCCGATGCCCGCCGAGTTCCACAGGCGCTCGCCGGCTTCGGCGTGTTCCGGCACATGGGGCACCACCTGCATCAAGCGGCGCTTGGTGAACCAGTTCAGCGGCGAGCGTGGCGAATACAGCCAGCGGTTGAGGCGGTCGAACCATTCGAGCAGGGTGCGCGGGAACTCGTTCTTGATGCCGCTGCTGGTGATCTGCCAGATCCGCGGCCCGCCTGTGCGGTGGCGGATCAGCACTTCGTAGACGAACGAGTAGTGCACGTCACCCGAGAGGATCACGTAGTTGCCCGGCGTGCGCGAGTGGCGAAAGATGTTGAGGATCACCTGGGCCGCGCCGCGATGGGCCATCCAGTTTTCCGCGTCCACCAGCAGCGGGTAGCCGCACCAACTGAAGACCTTCTGGATGGTCTCGATCAGCTTGACGCCGAACACCGGTGCCGGCGAGACGATGATTGCGCTGGGGTGATCAAGGAGTTCGTGTTGCAGCTCGCTCAAGCCTTCCCAGTCCAGCAGGCCCGAGGGCTGTGCCAGGTTGAACTCGCTGCGCCAGCGCCGGGTGCGGGTGTCGAGCACCACCAGCGCCGGGGTGGTGGGCAGCACGTAGTGCCAGCGCTGGAACGCCAGCAGGTCGCTGATCAAGGCGTCCTGGGCGGAGCTGTCCAGGTAGCCGTCGTGGGTGTGCATGGCGCGGGTTTTATCCAGCAGCTCGGCGAAGGCATCGGGGTCGTTGCCCCAGCCCTGGCACAGCAGGTAGGCGAGCAGCGCGTTGCCGATGATGCGCTTGGAGAACGGATGGCCGTAGGCGGTTTGTTCCCACTGGGCGCTGAGGTTCCAGTCGTCGGTGATGTCGTGGTCGTCGAAGATCATCAGGCACGGCAGGTGCGCGAGCCCCCGCGCCACGTCACCCAGGCCTTGCGTGAAGGCGTCGATCCGCGTCTGCTCCAGGGCGTAGCGCGCGGTCCGTTCGGTGTTCAGTGGCGGTGGCTGCGGGGCGATCAGGGTCCAGGGCACCGGCGACCAGACCAACAGGTACATGGCGATCACTTCAGCGAAGGTCACCAGGTGATTGTCGGCGTTGCTGCTGGTGAAGATCGGCTTGCGCGCACCGCCGAAGAATCGCTCGCGCAGGGTGTCGTTGGCGGACAGTTGGGGCAGCAGGTCGGCGCGGTGATAGTAGCTGGCGGGGTGGGTGTAGAGGGCGGCGCTGTCATCCACCACCGCGCCGTCCAGGTGCTCGCCGAACAGGCCCAGGCGTTCGATCAACGCGTGGATCGAGCGCAGCATCGGACCGGCGACATCGTCGGCGTAGATCTGGTCGCCGTTCATCATCAGCAACGCGGGGCGCTGCCGGGGCTCGGGCATCTCGGCGAGCAGGCGGTCTACGCACAGCAAGCCGTCGTCGGCCGGGTGATGGGGCTTGCGGCAGGAGCCGTGGAGGATCTGGTCGATGCGTCCGCGCAGTACGAAGTTCGGGCAGGTGGCTGCGCCGTACAGCAGGTGCGGCGCCCACTCGGCGATGCCCGTCGAGGTGCCGTCGGGGTGGTGGATCAGCAGGTCGTAGTCGATCACTTCGTCCTGGGGCAGGGGGTGGTCCAGGTGCACGTCGATCAGGTGGATGAAGGCCTGGGTGCCGACCGGGATCACTTGGCAGCGCGAGGCGTCCAGTGCGATGTCGCCCTGTAGCGGCAGGCGCAAGGTCAGTGCCAGCTCCCGCGTGCCCACCAGCCACAGCACCAGTCGCGTGGGTTCCAGGCGTCGCAGCAGCGGGCCGACCAGTACGTTGGGTAACGGGGTTTGAGGGGCAAGTGGTTGGGCGGGGGTGGACATCCGGGGTGAGGCTCTGGGTGTTGGGGCGCCGATGATAGCGCAGTGGGTTGGCGGCGCAGTAATCGTTGTGGGGGCGAAACCGGCTTGCCGGCGAAGGCGGCTTACCAGTCGACCTGTCTCTTGTGGATGTATCCAGGTCTACTGTGGGAGCGAAGGCGGCTCGCCCGCGAAAGCGGCCTGACAGCCGACCTGATTCTTCAGGTGAACCGAGGCCCACGGTGGGAGCGAGCAGTCTCGCTCCCACAAAAGCGATTGGCCCTGTGGTGTGTTTACTTCACTGCAACGGGCTCGGGGAATGTCCACGATCCATTCAAGATCGGTGCTTGCGGGCGGTACAGGCGTACGGTGTAGTTCCAGCCGGCCGCGGTCGGCAGGCAGTTGGTGGTGGTGGCTTCGCAGCCGCCGAACTGGATGGCAATCGAGCCGTCGTCGGCTTTCTTGGCGGTCAGGTTGTTGAGGGTGTAGGCGTTGGCCGGATTCTTCTGGAAGTAGCCGTCAGCGTTGTACAGGCTGACCGACCAGAAACCGTCCACGGGCACGTCCTTGACGGTGAGGCGGTACACGGTCTTGCCATCGTTCTGTGTCGGGGTGACGTTGAGGTAGGTGGCGTCTTTGTCCGGGTTACCGCCCCAGCCGGACGCTGTGCCGAGCAGGTGGCGGACAGGGTCGACGCTGTCCTGGGTGCCAAAGGAATTCTTGAAGTCGGGGATGGTCGAGAACAGCACCAGCAACGCATCGCGGACTTTTTTCTGGCTGGCGGCGTCCCAGTGCGGCAGCTCCAGGGTGCCGGGGGCTTTCTGGCTGACCTTGATCGCGTCCTGCAGGGCGTGGACTTGTTTCAGGTCATCCGGGTTGTTGGGGTCCGCCAGGGTGCGAATGGCGATGGCCACGTAGCGGCTGCCAACAGTGTCGCGGGTCAGGGTGTGGCTGCCGGCGCCGTAGAACACGTTCGGCACGTAATGGTCTTCGTTGATCACTTGCAGCGCCATGTAGCGCTTGCCCGGCTCGGGCAGGGTGATGGTCACGGGACCGGCGTCGAGGTCGAACACCCCGGAGGAGTACAAGGTGTCGCGGTTGAGGCGGATCACGGTCTGGTGATCGACATCGGCGGCTTCGCGACGGTGCATCAACTTGCCCAGACCGCCTTGCTTGGCCAGTGCGCCGATGTACGTGTCGGATTCGGCCCGTACGAAGTTGTCGACGGTCACCGGTACCGTTGCGGTTGCAGGCGCGTCGCCGGCGTGGGCCTGGGTGCTGGCGAGCAGGGCGCTCAGTACCGCAGTGGCAATCAGGGTTTTGCTCATCGTTGAGTCCTTGTTCGATGCGGGGAGGGTCAACGAATAGTAGGAAGAAATGACGCTAAAGCAAGAGCCTCAGAACCGGCTGAACCGGCTCGCTCAAACGCTCGGCGAGGGTGTGGGCCGCAGATGGTTGGTGGGCGAGCGTGTGCCGTTGCCTTGTAACACTTGTCGGGTGAAGTCCGTGGAGGCGTTGAGTTGGGGCGTGAAGTGGAGCGTGCCCAGTTGAAAGTATCCCGACGTGTAGCCATGGCCCAGCGCGAGGGGAGTGGCGGGGTCTTCGTCGACGACGCGATTGAAGGCAAACGTGTCCTGGCGACGGGACACGCTCGGGTCCTGCGGCGGGGCGGTAACGTGCTCGCAGGTGGCGCTGGCTGCATGCGAACCGCGACTGGCGCAGCCGTACAGGTAGGTCAAGGTCAGCAGCAGGGCCGCGTGGCGCAACAGGGCAGGAGGACGGGGAAACAAGGGCATGGGCGACGCTCTTCACACGAGAGAAACCTGGATACTGGCCCCGGTGTTTTTCCCCATGATGTCTGCTTGTTGACCGACGTGATGCAATGTAGCGGCCTGGAAACATAGCGCCTGGAACCGTGGGTTTCACGCGGTCGCTTCCACCCCCTGCACATCACCCTCCTGCCCGTGCAGCACCGGTTGTGGCTGGCCGTGGGCAATCATCCAGCGCATCAAGGCATTGATGCTCACCCGATGGCTGCGTTCTACCCATTGCATGCCGTCGGGACTGTACAGCTCGATGTACCGGCTGAGGATCAATTCACCTTCGTCGTCAGACAGTTGCAGGCTGGTCTCGCGACAGTGCAGGGCGGTCCGGGTGCGCTTGACCATGCGTTGTTCCAGGATCAGCGGTGAGCTGTGCAGAGGCATGTTGAACCGTCTTTATTCTCAAGGAGGCCTGATGCTGACAGCTGAGTTTTGCTCGCAGATGTCTGCTTTCCTACGGCATTGACGCTTTGTGACGGGGTTGAAATATATGACGCCGGCGCGGGAAAGGTTTTAGATATCCCGACTATCAGACCTTGAGCGATGAGCGCCGGTGAGCAATCTGTTGATCGTGGACGACGACCTTGAGGTCCTCGACCTGCTGAGAAAATTCTTCGAGCAGCAAGGCTACGGAGTGGAAACCGCCACCAACGGCGTCACGTTGTGGGCGGCCATCGAGCACCAGTTGCCGGACCTGATCATCCTCGACCTGATGATGCCCGGCGAGAATGGCCTGACGCTGTGCCAGCGCCTGCGCCAGCAGCACACGATGCCGGTGATCATGCTCACCGCCATGGGCGAGTTGAGCGACCGGGTGGTCGGCCTGGAGATGGGCGCCGACGATTACCTGAGCAAACCCTTCGATGCGCGCGAGTTGCTGGCGCGGGTGCGCGCGGTGCTGCGCCGGGTCGGTGAAGTACGCCCGCAGACCGGGCAGGTGCCGCACCCCTTGCTCAAGTTTGCCGACTGGCAATTGGACCTGACCCGGCGCGAGTTGCGTTCGCCGGAGCAGGTGATGATTCCGCTGTCGGCCGGTGAGTTCGACCTGCTGCTGGTGTTCGTCGAGCACCCGCAGCGCATCCTGCCCCGCGAGCTGTTGCTAGACCTGGCCCGTGGTCGCACCCATGAAGCCTTCGATCGCAGTATCGACGTGCAGGTCAGCCGCCTGCGTCGCAAGTTGGAAACCGACAGCAAGCGCCCGGAGATGATCCGCACCGTGCGCAACGGCGGCTACCTGTTCACCCCCAGCGTGACCCGCCAGTGATCCGGCTCAAGTGGGCCATGCGTCAACGGGACACGGTCAGGCGCTGGGTGGCCTTGACCATCATCCTGGCGATGCTCACTTCGTTGGGCTTCTACGCGCTGTTCACCCAGGTGGCGGGGGTGTGGGCCGACCCGCCGTTGACCGAGACCGGATTGCTGGAAAAGCTGTCATCGCTGAGCCGGGTGATTGCGGCCTCGGACACGGCGCAGCGGCCACGACTGGCCAGTGCCGCCAGCGACAGCGGCCTGAACGTCACCTGGCAGCGCGACCGTGCGGCGCTGGGTCTGCCGTCGATTCCGAACGTCCTTGAGCGCGCCAACAACCCCGAGGCCCATCGCTTGTTCGACAGCTCGCGGCTTGAGGCCTACAAGCCTGGCGACTGGCCGCAGCAGGACGGTCATTACGCGCTGGTGATGCAACTGGCGGACGGTTCCTGGCTGATGTTCAGCATGCCTTCGCGCAGTTGGGGGCTGGAGCATTGGGCGCGCAATTTGATCGTCATCGTGCTGGTGCTGTTGTCCACCGGCCTGGTTGCGTTGATCGCCACCCGGCGCCTGGCGGAGCCGCTGCAAACCTTTGCCCAGGGCGCCCGGCGCTTTGGCGCCGACTTCCGTGCACCGCCGATCACCCCCGTCGGGCCCCATGAGATCCGCCAGGCGATCCTCGCCTTCAACGGCATGCAGGCCCAGTTGCAGCACTTCATCAAGGACCGCACGCAGATGCTTGCGGCCATCTCCCACGACTTGCGTGCGCCGCTGACCCGCCTGCGCCTGCGCGCGGAGTTCATCGACGATCCGCAGTTGCAGGGCAAGCTGTTCCGCGATGTCGATGAGATGCACGCGATGATCAGTTCCAGCCTAGAGTTCTTCCGCGACAACGCGCGCCTTGAGCAAGCCACCTCGTTCGACCTGGCGCAGCTGCTGCAAACCCTGGTGGACGATTACCGTGACCAGGCCATCGAGATCCCCTTTAGCGGCCCGCCGCGACTGGTCTATGTGGGGCGTCCGCTGGGCCTCAAGCGGGTGATCACCAACCTGCTGGAAAACGCCCTCAAGTACGCCAGCGAACCGGCCATCGAGCTGCGCAGTGAGGATGACCACGTGACCATTCGTGTCCTGGATCGCGGGCCGGGGATACCGCAGGACCGCTATGAGCAGGTGTTCGTGCCGTTCTATCGGCTGGAAGGCTCACGCAACAAAAGCACCGGCGGCGTCGGGCTAGGGCTGTCGGCGGCACGGGCGATTGTGCTGGAGCACGGCGGCGAGTTGACGGTACGCAACCGCACCGTCGGCGGGCTGGAAGCGCGGGTAGTGTTGCCGGTGTTGCAGGGCTAGGCCCTGGGCGAGCCTGGCGGCGTATCACTCACGGATGATCGGGCCTTGGGTCCCGGCATCGGTATCGCGCCAGTAATCCTGATGTTTGAGTGCCGGGTCTTTGTGCAGGGTGAAGGTGATGGGCCCCTGTCGAAATTGCATCGTCGAGGCGGTGCGTTTGACGCTGACCCGCGTGCCGTTGACCCATACCTTGTCCTGCTTGTCGACGCGTAGGGTTGCCACGGTGGCGCCGGTATCGCTCTTGGCGACCCACTGTCCGGCGTAGGGTGCCTGGTGGGTCGCGGGCGCTGGCGCGGTGACGAGCCCGGCTTCGGCGTTTTGCGCCTGGGTCTTGGTGATGTCGCAGCCTTGTGCCTCGCTCACTTGGGTGCAACCCGAGCGTTCGAGTTGTTGGCGGTAGCGTTCGTTGATGGCATACGCCGGTGATTGCGCCAGGAGAAAAATGGCCAATGCCGGGAGGATTACCTTATTCATGTTGCCCTCTGAGTGTCCGCGATCGGTGTGACCGGCTTCCTGGGGATTGATCCCCAGGGCTGTCGACAAATTTCTCACGACAGCCTGTTCGACCGCTGCTTCATGCTCGCGTTCGATAAAGGCCGCTCAGGTCGCATCGAGGCGTCGCAACAGCTCGTCGACCGGCCATGCGGCTTCACCGTTGGCGACCGCTTCGTGGTAAGGCGCGAGCGCGTGGTAGTCGGCCAGCCCGGCTTCGTGGCGCAGCAACTGGCGCAGGGTGAACGGGCCTTCGGGCACCGGATCGTCCAGGCCAACCCGGCCATCGCGCACCAGCGTCAGGGCGGTCGCCGCCAGGACGGTCTTGGTGAAACTCCACCCGGGGACGTCAACCGTCGGCGTCTCGGCGCCGCACGGCTGACCGTTGAATAGCAGGGCAGACATCATTGCGAAGGGGCTCGTCCAATGAGGCGGTTTTCGATTGCGGGTGATTGTATGAGGTGTGTCGCAAAGCAGGGCAGTGATATTTGAATAGTCCTCAGGATGGTGGCACTCTGCCTTATCTCTATCCCGCCTGCCGTGCTCAAGGACGATCCCGTCGTGATCCGATCACTCTCCGCCGTTGTTTTCGCTGCGTTGTCATTTGCTTCGCCTGCCCATGGGGCGTCACCGTTCGGCATTGAAGAGTTGATCTCCACCCTTGGCCAGCCGGCGGCATGGCGCGCCCTGGGCAATGTGACACCGGGCGTGGAGGACGGCGCGGCCCATGACATGTACCGCAACAGCGCGGTGATTGCGGCGGTGCTGCACGGCCAGGGGATCAAGGTGCCGTTCGTGAAGTTGACGGATGACCCGGCCGCCGCCCCGAAAGCCATCGGCACCTACGCGGTGAAGGTGTTGGCGGACAAAAACTTCAAGGCTGACGACCAGTCGTGCGGGGTAGGCGTCAGTCACCTCTATGCGCTCATCTTTGCCCAACTGCTGCGCAGCCAGGGACCGCAATGGGTCACGCCCGGCATCAGTGAGCAGGAGGCGCAAGCCACCCGCCGGCGCATGGTTGAAGAGGCCAAGCCACCCCAGGAGTTGCTGGCCAAATTGTGCGATGGCTGGAAGTATCGCGAGCTGAACCAGGCGTTCAGCGCGCTGCTCAAGCGGGTGAACGGTGAAATGCCCTACCTGCTGGGCGGTCCTTTGCGTCAGAACCAATGGGCCGACGACAAGCGCAACGCCGTCAAGGCCGCTGAGGTGGCACAAACCGAGCAAGTCGACCAGGCACGGCAACGGGGCCAGGCCATGGTCGGACAACTACGCGGCGTTTCCCCGGCGATCACCCAGGATCCGTTCGGTGCCTGCATCGGCATTGCGAACGATGCCACGCTGTTGATGAAGAACCAGTGCCTGCTCACGGTCATGCAGACCGAGACCAGCGCCTACATGAAGACCTTCAATGGCTATATGCAGGGCATTTCCGCCGACCGTGCCCAGGTGCTGAAGCAGGAGCAGGAGGCGCTGGGCATTGCCGATTACCGCCAGTGCAACGCGGCCAAGGAGGCGCGCCTGGCCGCCGACGATGGCCGCGGGCCGCGAGCCGACGCCAGCGAACCCGAGACCATTGCGCGCTGCCGCTATGTGCGCCTGCAGCAACGTCAGGCGGCGCTACGTGCGCAACCACCGCTGACCGATGGACAACTGGCGACGCAGGAGCTGGCGCGGGCACAAGGCATGGCCAGCCGTTATCCACAGTTCGCGAGCATGCCGGCGGATGAGCAAAAGGCTTACCTGGATGCACTCAAGCAGGCGTCGCGCCTGGGCAACGTGCAGGCCAAGATTGACCTGGTGCAGGTCAAGGCGCAGAACCTGCAGAGCTTGTCAGGCCTGATGGACGCCGAGCACTTGCTCAATGAAGTCGAAAAGCTCCAGGGGCCGACGGCCCAGACCCAGGCCCTGCGCGCGACCATTGCCGAGCCATTGCAGGCGCTGCGCGTGGCCAACAGCCCGGCGTACAAGCGCAAAACCCTGCGCGAATCGCTGGGGCAGGGGGCCGACGATAGCCAGCGCGCCGCGTTGACCATGGACCAGATGACGCGCAATGGCGGGGTGTGCGACACGTTGGTGGTCCAGGCCTACAACTACGGCACCAATGGGCAACTGGATGAAAACGTGCGGATCACCCTGATCACCACAACGCTGCTGGAGACCGCAGCGCGGACGGGGTGCTTATTGTAAGTCGTGTCGCGGTGAGTTGAATCCGCGGCGATAGACGGCGTGCCGTCACTGGATATCCTTGAGGTAGTCCTTGAGCAGGACGAGCGGGGTATCCAGTTGCGCCAGCGTCTGCGCGCGGGCCACGTCGGCAGACAGCTTCTGCAGCTCGCGTCCCAGCGGTGTTTCAACCCCACCCAACGCCTCCAGCGCCAGGCCCAGGCATGTCTTGAGCTTGAGTTGGATCGCGTCGACATCGCCCCTGCGCACGAGAACGCCGAAAATTTCCTTCTCGTAGTCACCCATGATCGGGTCGTCACGCAAGATCGGACTTTGATCTGGCGTCTCGTACGCCAGCTTGAGGGCGAACAGGGCGACGGTTTCCAGTGACGACTGCATGGGGTGGGTCCTTGTAATGCGTTGCGGGTGGCGCGGACTAAAGTCAGCGGGCGAATTTAGCCTGAGTGAAGGCGGATTGTTCAAGCTTCATGGCGGGGGCGGCGTGCATTGTCTTGGTGTTATCGGCTGTCCTCAGGTAACGTTCACAGCGCTTTTAATAGGGAATTTTGGCGATCCATTCATAAGGGATTAGGGGTCATGCACCGTCCATCGCATCTCATGCTGTTGGCTACTGTTCTCTTGATCAGCGCGTGTGCTGGCAGCGCTATCAATGACGCCACTACAACCGCCCAGGTTGAAGGTGTGCAAACGGCAGGGCCAATCAAAGACGATAAGGAAATCCTTTCCGCGCAATGGATGACCCGTGATTTTACGGAGGAACTCACAACGGCAACGTCGGGCTCATCCGTAGGCCTCCTGGTCAAGACCAGGAACTATGCGCCTGGAGAAATCCTTGAGATCGTTATTTCCAACCAATTGGACGGTACGGGGGGCATCTCCAAGACACTCAGGGGCACGGTAGATGCCCAGGGCGAGGTGAGAATGATTACGCGAACGGATTAGGTGGAAAACATCTTTGCTCAACGCTGGGTGATCACAGGTTAATTAAAAAGGATGAAGGGTATGGATGGGATTAAAAGCGTTGTATTGGCATCCTTAATGGCGGCTTGGTCTTTTGCAGCAACGGCAGAAACCTTTACGCATATTGAACTTGATAAGGACAGGACGAGTGTTCAATACGCGGGGCCGATCAAGTCCATCACTAAAGCCCTGGAAGGCTATCGGTGGCTGGGTCAAACAAAAGATATGAATGGCGGTGTTGTTTTTACACCCTATATCAACCCTCAATTCGGTAAGAATGACACTGAGTCGGGCGGGGCGATCATGGTGACCGCTACGTTCTATCTCTATGATCAGCCGGCTAAAGAAGCGTTGATGGTTGCACGTCAAAGCGAAATCCCGGGCTTTATTGAGTTTTATGGTTATGACTCAAGAGAACTTCAACTGCACATAAGAATGGTGGGTGATGGTACCTTTCAAGCCTTTTCAAGTGCAGACCAGTATCGCAAGCCAGAAAAGCTGATGACGTACAAGAAGGTTGATGAGTTTAATAAAAGTCCCTACAAAAGCCAGTTGAAGTCGGCGCTGGAAGATGGGACTTTTTTCTAAAGAGCGCGGTCAGCGATAAGGCTGTCGCGGTAGCCTTTTTTGAGGCTTGTCATTTGATATGGGTTGAGTGGTTGCTCAGCGGAACGAGGAGAGGGTATGCAGAAAATTATCGGATTGTGCCTTGCGGCAGCAGTGGCGATGCTGTCGTTTACCGCGAGTGCAGAACAGTTCAGTCGAGTTGAGCTGGATGGGAATAGAACAAGTGTTCAATACGCGGGCCCGATCAAGTCAATCACTAAAGCCCTGGAAGGCTATCGGTGGCTGGGTCAAACAAAAGATATGAATGGCGGTGTTGTTTTTACACCCTATATCAACCCTAACTTCGGTAAGAATGACACTGAGTCGGGCGGGGCGATCATGGTGACCGCTACGTTCTATCTCTATGATCAGCCGGCTAAAGAAGCGTTGATGGTTGCACGTCAAAGCGAAATTCCGGGCTTTGTTGAGTTTTATGGTTATGACTCAAGGGAACTTCAACTGCACATAAGAATGGTGGGTGATGGTACCTTTCAAGCCTTTTCAAGTTCAGATCAGTATCGCAAGCCAGAAAAGCTGATGACGTACAAGAAGGTCGAGCAGTTTAATAAGAGTCCCTATAAGAGCCAGTTGAAGTCGGCATCAGAAAGCGGAATGATTTTCTAGTTTAATACACAACCCCAAAAGACTACTGAGGTAGTCTTTTTTAGGGGTGTTTTAATGTGGTGATGTTGTTTGCCCGTCAGGGTGTGCCCGGCTAGGTGCTTCTATTGCCGGTATCACGCTCTGGCCGACGGTTCAGGCAATCAACTCGACTTTTCCCGTCGCCAGGCGATAGATGCCACCGACGATTTTCAACGTGCCCTTGTCGAGTGCATCGGTCAGCAGGGGGGTGGCTTTCTTGAGGATGGCGACCGAGTCTTTGACGTTCTGCACGGTCGCGTTTTCCACCAACTCCCCAGGCTGCTTGATCACGGCCTCGATGGACGACTTGAGTGCGTCAGTCAGTTTCGGGATGTGCCCGGGGAATACCGTGTGATCCTTGACGGCTTTTATCCCGGCCTCGATGGCACCACACCGTTCATGCCCCAGCACCAGGATGAGCGGTGCACCCAGCACCGCGACACCATATTCAATACTCGCCAAGCCCTCGTCGGTGACGAAGTTGCCCGCCACGCGTATGGCGAAAAGATCGCCCCGTGCGGTATCGAACGCGTACTCGGGGGCGATGCGCGAGTCGGAGCAACTCAGCACGGCGACGAACGGGTTCTGGCCGGAGACCAATGCTTCACGTTCGGCCTTGAAGTCGTGCGTCTTGGAGTGGCCGCTGACGTATCGTTGATTGCCGGCCATCAGCCTTTTGAGTGCCTCATCAGGGTTGATGACGTTTTTCGGTTTAGGTGGCGCGGAGGTCGTGTCTGCTGCCAGAGCAAACTTGCCGGGCAGTACGCCTGCCAGGAGCAGCGCGCCGGCGCCTAAGCCGGCCAGACGAAGAAAATGACGACGATGGTTCACTTTTGAAACAGAGCCTGAATCGCATGATTCACACATGATGGTGTACTCAGTTCAATTCGGTGGAGTGGTGGTCATTAAGGTAATGCAAGGAGGAATCCGTGGCACTGGGGGGAATGAAGTCTAGTCGATCTGTAAGGTTACGCTTTGTGTAGACGCCTGGTGCCGGTCAGTAGCGCGGGCTCCAGATCAGCTGTAAACAGACGACGTGTTGTATTCACTGAATGGGATGCCATGTCGGACATACAAGCGCCCGACAATGCCGGGCGCCTATTCTTCAGCTCTGTACTCAGAAGCGATAGTGGGTGCTCAGCTCCAGCGTCCGTGGCGCCCCCGGCGTGATCAGGTCCACCGAGCCATGCGCCGATGCGTAGTAGTCCTCGTCGAACACGTTACGTAGACGCAGGGCCATGTCCCATTTCGGCTGGTTGTACAGCAGCGCGGCGTCGACGGTTGTGTAGGCCGGCATGACCACCGTGTTATCCAGCGCGGTGTAGCGATCATCGACATAGTTGGCCCCCATGCCCACACGCCAGGTTTGCGTCAGCGAACGCACCAACCACAGGTTGGCGCTGTGGCGCGGCGTCAAGGTGGGCACCTGGCCTTCGTTGGCGATACCGTTGGTGAAGCTGTTGGACTTGGTGATCTCGGCATCCAGATAGGCGTACCCGGCATAGACCTGCCATTTGTCACTCAACTGCCCGGTGGCGGTCAGCTCAAGGCCATCGGTGCGCTGCTCGCCCGCGAGCACCAGTTTGGTCGGGTTCGCCGGATCGCTGGTTTTCATGTTGGTACGTTCCAGGCGGAACAGCGCCGCCGTCAACGCCAGGCGATTGTCGAGCAGGTCCCACTTGCCGCCGATCTCGACGTTAGTGGTCTCTTCCGGCTCAAGATCCTGGTTCGTCGTGCTCAGGGCGAACATCTCGGCGGAAGGTTGGTAGGAACGGCTCACCGAAACGTAGTAGGACTGCACTTGATCGGGCTGGTAAACCAGGCCGATGCGCGGGCTCCAGGTGGTATCGGTGCGGGACAGCGTGGTGTGCTTCAGGTCATCGGCGTATGCCTGGTCGAACACGTCATAACGCACACCCACCAGCGCCTTCCACTGTGGTGCCAGCTCGATCAGGTCCTGGATGTAGAAACCGGCGGTGTCCTGGGTGTTGGTGCCCTTGGCGGTTTGCCGGTTGGCCTGGAACGGCACGTCGACCAAGCCATCGCGGTACACCGGTACCCTGGCCACATCGGATTGGTTGTAGACGTTCTGGTCCTTCACTTGGCGTCCCAGCTCGACGCCATAGAGCAGGTTATGGTTCATCCCTGCGAGCACGGCGCGCTGTTTGAGTTCGGTCTGGTTGAACCAGCCGTCTTCCTTGCGCTGCACGTTGCCGCGGTTGAGCTTGACCAGCAGTTCGCCATTGGCCGCGGTGACGAAGCGCGTCGGGCTGGAGTCCGCGAGTGTGTTATTGCGGTCCAGGTCGTAGTGGTAGTAGCGACTGGTGTTGCTTAGGCTGAAATCGTCGTTGAGGCGGTAATCGACACCGGCGGTGAACGAGAACACTTCGCTGCGCGAGTAGTCGTCATCCGGATCTGCGGCACCGAAGCGCTTGTCGCGATCCACATCGACCGGACGGTCGCCCCGTGCCGGGATGCCGAAGTCGATCATGCGCTTGTCGTACAGGTAGCTGGCGCCAAGGTTCAGCTCCAGATCATCCGAGAGCTTGAAGTAAGCCGAAGGTGCGATGGCCTTGCGGTCGATGTAGCCGTCATCCCGGAAGGTATCGCTGTTCTCCAGTGCGCCTGTCACCCGAAAGGCTTTATCGCCATATTGCTGATCGGCCCAACCGGCGTCGAACTGAGTGCGCTTTTCGCCCTGGCTGTCGACACTGACACCGACCTCCTGCTTGGGGTCGAAGTTGGGTTTCTTGCTGATGCTGTTGATCAACCCCCCCGAAGAGCCCCGGCCATAGAGCACCGCCGCGGGCCCCTTGATCACTTCCACCTGCTCGACGTTGGACAGGTCGCGGAAGTACAACGCATCGTCGCGGATGCCGTCGATGTACATGTCGCCCACGGCGTTGAAACCACGGATGGTGACCTGATCGCGCTGGCCATCACCATTGGACAGGCCGATGCCGGGGACATTCTTCAGCACGTCTTCCATCGATTGCGCGCCCTGATCCTTGATGACGCTCTGGGGGATTACGTTGACGGTTTGCGGGATATCACGCAGAGGCGCATCGATCTTCAGCGCACTCCTGCTTTCGGTCGACAGGTAGCTCTGCTCGTTGAACTCACTGTTCACCGCAGTTGCCGGCAGGGTTAGAGCAGCCTGCGTTTCTGCTTGTAAATCAGGTACAACCAGAACACTTAGCAACGACAGAGAGACTGGGTAAATGCGCGATCGAGCCACGATGGACACCTTTGGAGTAATTATCGCGCGAATAATAACGATTATCCTTTGCAAGTAAATACATATCATTCCTATTTAAATTGTTGGTGTTATCCAGCACGTTCGTCTCCATCCCATTGATGGCCAACAGAAACGCGCCACCTAGCCTCTGAACGCTACAGATCAAAGTCTGACGTTCGGGGGAGCGAACCTGTCGATGCGTGGGTGTTGGCGATTTCGATACTGTCCTTGATGGCAGCAGGCATGCCATGCAATGGACGCCGATGAGCTGGTCGCTGGCGTATTGATGGTTCGGTGCCTATTGAGTCGGTGAGCCTGAATGCTGATGAGATGCGGCACTGGGTGCGTTAATGCTGGATGGAAGGGCCAGTCTGGGCGTGCTTGCTGAAACCTGTGGCGTCAGAGAGCTGAAGGTTTAGCGGATGCTCAGTGGGCTTGTCGATAGCAATGCACTGACATGTCGTGCGGAGCCTGAGCCCCGGTTGGCTGGCTATGGGGTAGAAGCGATTCTGTCGTTGCCAACGCGACCTGGTGCAGCGGATGGGATTGCGCTGGAGCTGGCAAAGGGTGAGCACACTCGTTGCCTGTTTGGCACCAGTGGACGTTCGTAGTTGTTCTGGCATGTGTGATGTCGTGATATCCATCATCTGTGGGCCGTCTCAACGGCACGGATGGGGTCCCTGGAGGGGATTGTTTCCTGTGAGACGACGTGGTCAGGGTACTCTGCCGCCCTGATGTTTTGTACAGACCTTGGAAGTTTTCATAGTGGCAACCCAGGCGCTTTGGTAAGGAAAAAGAATTTCCAGATGGGGGTTGACCACGTAGTTTAATACTGTATTATTTGCCTCCCGCCAACGAGCAGCTTGATGTTGATTTTGGCTTAAGTAGTTGATTTTATTAACGAAATCAGAAACTTTTAAGGGTGTTGCTTGAGGGGTGTGCTGTAGAATGCGCGCCTCGGTTGAGACGAAAGATCTTAACCAACCGCTCTTTAACAACTGAATCAAGCAATTCGTGTGGGTGCTTGTGCAGTCAGACTGATAGTCAACAAGATTATCAGCATCACAAGTTACTCCGCGAGAAATCAAAGATGTAACCAACGATTGCTGAGCCAAGTTTAGGGTTTCTTAAAAACCCAAAGATGTTTGAACTGAAGAGTTTGATCATGGCTCAGATTGAACGCTGGCGGCAGGCCTAACACATGCAAGTCGAGCGGTAGAGAGAAGCTTGCTTCTCTTGAGAGCGGCGGACGGGTGAGTAATACCTAGGAATCTGCCTGG
>NZ_FOCB01000011.1:0-6902 GCF_900109995.1 Pseudomonas sp. ok272
GGCTACATGGAGTACGAGGTCAACGACCTCAAGTCGATCCAGGACCCCCTCGACCTGCAAGGCCCCGACGACCCACCCCACGAAGGCCTGCACACCTTCTACAACGCCCGGGCGCGCATGCACCAAGAAATCCGCGACGGCCAGCGCGATTGGTTGTCGGGGTTCTTCTGGTACCTGTACCACGTCATGACCTTCTGGACCCTGCCCAACCGCCTGGTCGAATGGGAGATCCGCCAGATCAAGGCCATGGGCCACAAAGCCCTGCCCGAGGTCATGCGCCAATGGTCCGAACCCCTGCCCAAAGACCAATGGGCCAAGCCCAGCGCCGAGTTGCTGCGCATGAGCGAACAGGTACGCGCCCTGCACAAGCGTCAGCCGCGGCGGCCGATTACCGAGGTGTTTGCCGAGGTGTATCGGCACAAGCGCTGACGCCTGCGCGCAGATTGCCTGGCGCGCTCCTTAATCTCGCTGAGGGTTTGGGGTAGCCGAGGGAGGAGACGATGGGCGTGATACATCCGTGGGGTGGGGTCCTACTATGTGAGATAGCCGTGCACCGACTATCGGTCTCAGTGAGCCAAATTTTTGGAACTGACTCGTCTCTGCTCTGGCAGCCTTCAGGCAGGTGTGATCAATTGTAAGATCCTCCCGTATCATACGATGCTGGCACTCCCGAAGTTTGACTCGTCGTGCATGGCGATGGTTCTCATACCAGTCAATGGTCTTGAGATCCTCGGGCGTGTCTCGGGCGATGGCCAGCGCGCGCTCCTCTTCACGCTTGCGCTCTTCAGCCATCCAGATCGAATAGGCCTCCCGTGCGTTGTCGCACCGTTCGGTAGACGGCCAGTACGCGGAACGTTTACAGGCCTCCTGGGTTTCATGCATTTGCGTAGGGTTGTCGGCATACCACCGAGACGTTGGCGGCGGGCCATCGCATGCGGCCAACAGACACGCCACGACCGCTACGAGGGATAACTTGGAATACAGCGCTACGCGCGTTGACACGCCCACTGATGGTTCAGCCACAGAATCAGACATAACGCTACTTTCACGGATTAAGGGGCGGCGACTTTGGCGCGTCAGTTCAAACAAAGCTGCAGAAGACGTCAACATCCTCCGTAGGAAAGGTCTGTTTTTTGCCAGCGCAGGGCCACTGCGCGTTTCCCGTCACTGGCGAGCAGGACGGCGCAGCGCGGGGGGCGCCCCTACTTTTCGCGGGCAAGATCGCTATTTGCCAGTAAACTCCCAGCCTTTCGCCGCGTGCGTCGTCACTGCGGCAAGACCTTTTTTCTCAGGGAGCGCGCCTTGCGTCTGTTTCACACCTCCGACTGGCACCTTGGGCAGAACCTGCATGGCCAGGAACGCGACTTCGAGCATGGCTGTTTCCTCGACTGGCTGCTGCGTCAATTGGGGCAGGAACAGCCCGACGTGCTGCTGATTGCCGGCGACATCTTCGACACGGTCAACCCGCCGGTCAAAGCCCAGGAACGGCTCTACGACTTCATCGTCAGCGCCCATGAGCAACAACCCACGCTGACCATCGTGATGATTGCCGGCAACCACGACTCCGGCTCGCGGATCGAGTTGCCCGCGCCGTTGATGCGCCGCCTGCGCACCCATGCCCTGGGCCGGGTGCTGTGGCTCGACGATGGGCAGTTGGACGCCGACCGCCTGCTGATCCCGCTGCCCGATGCCTCGGGCGCCATTGCCGGCTGGTGCCTGGCGCTGCCGTTCCTGCGCCCGGCCGAAGTCACCGGGGCGCACTTGGGTGATCACTACCTACGCGGCATCGGCCAGGTCCACGAATGGCTGATCGCGGCCGCCAATGCCAAGCGCACGCCCGGCCAGGCGCTGATTGCCATCAGCCACGCCCACATGGCTGGCGGCTCGGTGTCCGAGGACTCCGAGCGCAGCCTGATCATCGGCAACGCCGAGGCGCTGCCTGCCAGCCTGTTCGGCCCGAGCATCAGCTACGTTGCCCTCGGCCACCTGCACAAGCCGCAGAAGGTCAACGGCGAGGAGCGCATTCGCTATTGCGGCTCGCCGATCCCGCTGTCGTTCTCCGAGATCAGCTATCAGCACCAGATTCTCGACGTCACCCTGGACGGTGAAACCCTGGTCAGCGTCGAACCGCGCCTGATCCCCCGCGCCGTCAACCTGCAGCGCCTGGGCCCGGCGCCGCTGGCCGAGATACTCGGGCAACTGGCCGAGCTGCCGAACATCGACTTGCTGGCCGAGACCCAGCGCCAGCCCTGGCTGGAAGTGCGCGTGCGCCTGGACGAACCCCAGCCGGACCTGCGCCAGCAGATCGAAACCGCCCTGCAAGGCAAGGCCGTGCGCCTGGTGCGCATCGCCGCCGAGTACGCCGGCACCGGTGGTTCGGATGGCAGCGACGACAGCGGCCAATTGATCGAACTCGACCAACTCAGCCCCCAAGAGCTGTTCAGCCGCGCCTGGCATGACGCCTACGCCAGCGAGGTCGATGAACAGACCCTCAGTGACTTTGCCCAACTGGTGCAAGACGTTCAGCAGGAGAGCGAACAGCCATGAAGATCCTCGCCATCCGCCTGAAGAACCTCGCCTCCCTGGCCGGTCCCTTTGACATCGACTTCACCGCCGAGCCCCTGGCCAGCGCCGGCCTGTTCGCCATCACCGGCCCGACGGGCGCCGGCAAAAGCACCTTGCTCGATGCCTTGTGCCTGGCGCTGTTTGGCGCCGTGCCGCGCCTGAACAACACCGGACGCGATGCCAAGGTGCCGGACGCCGATGGCGAGATTGCTACTGGCGATCCGCGCACGCTGCTGCGCCGAGGCACCGGCGAGGGCTTTGCCGAGGTGGACTTCCTCGGCATCGACGGCCGCCGCTACCGGGCCCGCTGGGAAGCCAATCGCGCCCGCGAGAAAGCCAACGGCAAGCTGCAAGCCAGCCGCCAGAGCCTGCGCGACCTGGACACCGATCAACTGCTGGCCAGCCAGAAAGGCGAGTACAAGACCCAGCTCGAAGCCGTGCTGGGGCTCAACTTCGAACAGTTCACCCGGGCGGTGATGCTGGCCCAGAGCGAGTTCAGTGCCTTCCTCAAGGCCGATGACAACGACCGCAGCGAGCTGCTGGAGAAGCTCACCGATACCGCGCTCTACACCCGCCTGGGCAAGCGCGCCTTCGACAAGGCCAAGCAGACCCGCGAAGCCCACAAGCTGTTGCAGGACCAGGCCAGCGGCATCATTGCCCTGGAGCCTGAAGCCCGCGCCGAACTCGACCAGCGTTGCCTCGAAGCCCAGCAACAACTCAAGGCCCAGCAGGCGCAACTCAAGCAGTTGGAACAGCAGCACACCTGGCTCAAGGAGCTGGGCCACCTGCAGGACCAGCATCAGGCGAGCGCCGAACAACTGCATCAGGCCCAGCAGGCGTGGGAGGCTCTGGCCTTTGAACGCCTGAACCTGGTGCGCCTGGAACACCTGGCGCCGCAACGTCATCAGTTTGCCCGCCAGGCCGAACTCAACGCGCAGCTCACGCCCCTGGCCGCGTCGATCCAGCAGCACAGCGCACAACACGATGAGCTGCAACAACGCCAATCCCAACTGCAACAGCGCCTCACCGCCGCCCAAGCGGCGCTGGCCGAGGCGCAGGAGCAACACGGCCGCAACGCCCCGCTGCTGCGCCGGGCCTTCGAAGAACACAGCAACCTCGCACGCCTGACCCAGGCCCTGGGCACTGCCGCCGAACAGCGCGACCACGCCGAACAGGCCAGCCACCAAGGTCAACAGGCCATTGCGCAGTTGCACGCGCAACAGCAACGGGTGGCCGAACGCCTGGCCGAAATCGCCACGCAACTAGAGCACAGCCTGCACCTGGCCCCCGTCAGCGATGCCTGGCACCTGCACCGCGAACGTTTGCAGCAACTGATGCTGGTGGGCAATCGCCTCAAGCACGGCCAGGCCGAACTGCTCGCACTGGAGCAGCGTGCCGCCGACAGCACCCAGCAACTCCAGGAACAGCGCCAGCAACTGGAGCTGTTGTACCGCGAAGCCGGCGCCGAACCCCAGGCGGTGGCCGAACAGATCCAACTGCTCGGCGGCCTGTTGCAGGACAATCGCAAACAGCTGCGGGCCATCGAAGAACTGATGCGGCTGTGGGCCCAGCAGCAGGAACTCGACAGCCGTGGGCAAGCGCTGCAACAACGCCTGCTCAGCGCCCAGGTCGAGCGCGAGCGCCTGACCGGCGAAGGGGTGCAGGCCAAGGCCGAACTGGCGGTGGCCGAGCAGACGCTTGACGTCACGCGGCAATTGTTGGAGCGCCAGCGCCTGGCCCGCAGTGCCAGCGTCGAAGAGCTGCGCACGCAACTGCAAGACGACCAGCCGTGCCCGGTCTGTGGCAGCGTCGAGCATCCCTACCATCAGCCCGAGGCGTTGCTGCACAGCCTGGGGCGGTTTGATGAAAGCGAACAGGCCAGCGCCCAGCACGCGGTCGACCGTCTCAAGGAAAAACTCGCCGAACTGCGCGGCGAGGTGGTCGGGGTCATCGCCCAGCAGAAGGACCTGTTGCAGCAGCAAGAGCAGCTCATCCTCCAACAGCAGGCCCTGGCGCCAAGCCTGGCCGCCCACCCGCTGGCCGCCCCGTTACTGGCGCAAGACCCCGGCAAGCGCGACGCCTGGCTGACCCAGCAAAGCGCCCAATTGAGCCAACGCATCGCCCAGGACGAACAACGGCAAAGCGCCCTGCTCACCCTGCAACAGGACGCCGCCCGCCTGACGCAACAGCTCCAGGCCGTCGAACAGGCCAGCCAGCAGGCCAGCCAACAACTGGCGCTCCAGCAACGGGAACTGGCGAACGACCGCCAGCGCCTGGAAGACGAACTCAAGGCTTACGCCGCGCTGCTGCCGGCGCCGATCCTGGAAGGCTTGCGCGTCGATCCGGCCAACACCTTCATCCAGCTCGACCAGCAAGTGACGCAGCGCCTGGCGCACCTCGACCTGCAACGCGAGGAACTCGCCGAGCAGCAACAGCGCCAACAAACCCTGGACAAGGAACAGGACCGCCAGCTCACCCGTGCCCAGCAACTCGACGCCGCGCAACAGCACTTCAACGCCCTGGCCGAGCAACAGCACGCGGCCCGCGACACCCTCGCCCAACTGCTGGGCGAGCACGCGAGCCCCGAGCAATGGCAGCAGCAACTCGACCTCGCGGTGGACCAGGCGCGCCAGGCCCAAGCCACTGCTGACCAACAGTTGCAGGAGGCGCGCAGCCAGTTGATCCAACTCGCCGCCGAGTTGAAGGCCGAGCAGCAACGCCAGCAAGCGCTGGACGCGGAACAGCGGGAATTGAGCGACAAGATCGCCGAGTGGCGCGCGTTGCACCCTGAGCTGGACGACGCCGGCCTGGCGCAACTGCTGGGGATCAGCGATGCACAGGTCAGCCAACTGCGCGAGCACCTGCAGCACAGCGATAAAGCCGTCGAGCAAGCCAAGGTGCTGCTGCAGGAACGTGAACAACGCCTGCACGCCCATCAAGCGCAGCACAACGGCAACCTGGAGCCCGAGGCATTGGCGCAGGCCTTGCTCGACGTCCAGCAGCAGGCGAACGTCAGTGAACAGCGGTGTGCCGAACTGCGTGCGCAACAGGTCGAGGACCAGCGCCGCCAGGACGCCAACCAGGCGCTGGCGCAACGCATCAGTGCCGCCTACCGCGAGTGGCAACGCTGGGCACGCCTCGACGCCTTGATCGGCTCTGCCTCCGGCGACAAATTCCGCAAGATCGCCCAGGCCTACAACCTTGACCTGCTGGTGCACCATGCCAACGTCCAGTTGCGCCAACTGGTGCGCCGCTACCGCCTCAAGCGCGGCGGCAGCATGCTTGGCCTGCTGGTGATGGACACCGAGATGGGCGACGAATTGCGCTCGGTACACTCGCTGTCCGGCGGCGAGACGTTCCTGGTGTCGCTGGCGCTCGCCCTGGGGTTGGCGTCGATGGCGTCCAGCACGTTGAAGATCGAATCGCTGTTCATCGACGAAGGCTTTGGCAGCCTCGACCCCGAGTCGCTGCAACTGGCGATGGACGCCCTCGACGGACTCCAGGCCCAGGGCCGCAAGGTCGGGGTGATCTCCCACGTGCAGGAGATGCACGAGCGCATCCCGGTGCAGATCCAGGTCCGGCGCCAGGGCAACGGCCTGAGCACCCTGGAGGTGAAATGAACACCCTGTATTCGTTCCGCCGCTGCCCCTACGCCATGCGCGCCCGCATGGCCCTGCGCTACAGCGCGGTGCCCGTGCAGATCGTGGAAGTCAGCCTCAAGGCCAAGCCCGCCGACATGCTCGCGCTGTCGGCCAAGGGCACGGTGCCGGTGCTCAACGCTGACGGGCAGGTGATAGATGAGAGCCTGCAGATCATCGACTGGGCGCTGGCGCAGAACGACCCCCAGGATTGGCGGCTCAAGGACGACCCCGCGGCACAGTCACTGGCTGCGGCGCTGATCGAGGAGAACGACCAGGTGTTCAAGGTGCACTTGAACCACTACAAATACGCCGAGCGCTACCCGCAGTTCCCGATGCCCCACTACCGCGCCGAGGGCGAAGTGTTTCTGCGCCGCCTCGATGGCTTGCTCCAGCAGCAGCGCTACCTGCTGGCCGACCACCCGAGCCTGGCGGATATCGCCCTGATGCCCTTCATCCGCCAGTTCGCCCACGTCGACCGCGATTGGTTCGGGCAGACACCGTATCAGCACCTGCAAGGATGGCTCGACGGGATGATCGAATCGGCGTTGTTCACACAGATCATGGCCAAGCAACCGGACTCTCACCCGTACGGATAAGCCTTGGTGGGAGCCTTGGTGGGAGCGAGCCTGCTCGCGAAAGCAATGGCTCAGCCTACATCGATACCGAATGTGCTGGCCTCTTCGCGAGCAGGCTCGC
>NZ_FOCB01000011.1:7132-154468 GCF_900109995.1 Pseudomonas sp. ok272
GAATGTGCTGGCCTCTTCGCGAGCAGGCTCGCCCCCACCGGTTGATTCAATCCCACTCAGGGATCTGGGGGGCTTGTCGATTGGTTTTCAGTGCGCGGTCTTGTGGTCCAGCGCCGCGTAGAAGTTGGCGCTTTGTTGCAGGTATTTGTGGGTGTAGCTCTGGGTGCTGGATGTCTTGGCGTTGATTTCGACGTTGGCGTGGGCGGGCAAGGCAACGCTGGCGGAGATCGCGGAAGCGGCAATGACCGAGAAAAGATTGAAGTTCATGGCGGTAACCCTCGTGTGCAGTTGACATGTTTGCCTGTGTAGGCCGTGAAGCCAACTTACGCCCGGGGGTGACGGTGCTTGAAATGTTTTGCAGCACTAACGGATATCACTGCGCTTGATACAGCGGCGCAGGCCCCGATAAACGGGGCCTGCGGCTTATTGAAGGAGGAGAAACTTGATATCGCTGGGCGCATCGAACGCCAGCTTTTGCACCGTGCGGCCTAACAGCCCGGTCTGCACATCGCGCTCGATGACAACGATCTGATTGCTCTTCTGGTTGGCCACCAGCACGAACTTGCCGCTCGGGTCGAGGGCGAATTCCCGCGGGTGATCGCCGTCGACCGAACGCCGTTGCAGCGCCTTGAGCTGACCATTGAACGGGTCGATGGCAAACACCAGCAGTTCGTTGGCCGCGCCGCGGTTGCTGACGTAGAGGTACTTGCCGTCCTTGGACGCATGCAGCGCCGCCCCGGCTTTGTTCGCCGGCGGTTGCCCAGCCGCCAGGTCGACCAACTGGCGCTGGGTCAGTTGGCCCGCGTGGTAATCGAACACCGCGACCTGCGCGCTCATTTCCAGGCTCAGGTACGCGTGCTTGCCGTCGGCGCCAAACAGCAGGTGCCGGGGCCCGCTTCCCGGTGGCAACGGCACCGAGGCCGGCGTGGCGGCGGTCAATGGGTGTTCGGGATTGGCCTGAGGGTCGTAGCGGTAGACAAACACCTGGTCCGCGCCCAGGTCGTTGGCAAACACGTACTGGCCGTCCGGCGAAGACACCGTGGAATGCACATGGGCCGAGGCCTGGCGCTCGGGGTTGACCCGACTCGCCGGGTGGCTGCTCAGTTGCACCGGGGGTGACAAGCGCCCATCGCGGTCAATCGGCAATACCGCCAGGCTGCCGCCCGGGTCCGCGGCCACCGAGTAATTGCTGACGAACAGGTACTGGCCGTCATGGCTCACGCTGGAATGGGTTGGCTCGTTGCCCAGGCTCTGCACCTGGTTGATCAGGCTCAGTTGATGGCTCTTGGGATCGAGCGCATAGCTGCTGACCCGGCCCACGGGGTCGGCTTGCCCGGGGCCGTTCTCATTGACCACGAACACCCGGCGCTGATCGGCGGACAGGGTCAGCCATGACGGGTTGGCACTCTTGACCACTTGCAGGGGCGTGGCATCGAGTTGTCCGCGGTGGCTGTCGAAGCTGAGCTGGTAGATCCCCTGGCTCTGGCCCTGGGTGTAGCTGCCGACCAGCAGTTCATGCCGCTCGGCAGGCGCGGCGTGCACCCCCATCGCGCCAATACTGCCAGCGATCAATAGAGGCCAGGCGTTAGGCATCCGCATGCTCGTCGCCCTCATCATTATCGCCACCAAATGCCCCAAGGCACTCCAGGCGATGCTCACCCGAGTCCCCGGTGAGGGTCCAGCAATGCAGGGTGGTATCGAAAGTCGCCGCCTCGACCTGAGCAGGGGTGAACACCCAATGCTTGAGCGTACGGCCGTCCATGCACTCGATGTGCAGGTCAGCCTCGTCCTCCTCCAGCCAGAAGTCGGAGGCATGCAGCCCGTCGATCAGCAGCATGTCGCAGGAATCCAGGGCAAGGAGCAGGGTGTCAGTCATGGCGGTCATCACAATCGGTCATCAGGGGAAAAGACGCTAATGATAGGTCAATCCCCCACACCTTTCCCCTGTTGCGTGGTAATGGGCTACCGCACCTCACGCGGTCGAGATTGCGATGCTTGCCGCAAGGCTTCCAACCATCACAGAACGGACGCTGACATGCCCACCCTGCCCGCCTGTTTCCCGACCTGGGCGCGTCCTGGCGGCCGACAGCGGGCGCAGCAACCGTGGATCGACCGGCAACCCGCGATCCACGCTCTTTCGGTTGACTCAAAAAGGACGTTTTATGTCGACACCTTCACCCACACCGCCACGGCTGGCCGCCGCCGTCAGCCAGCAGTTTGCCCAGCGCACCCGCCTGGACAGCGTGATCATCCAATTGCTCGGCGCTGCCATTGCCGAGCGCTACCCCAACCTGGTCATCGACCTGAACCGCACCCACCTGGCCAGGCCACAGCACCCCGGTCGAGGCTGGAAGCTGATCCCCTTGTTGCAGGTGGTACGCGACTACCTGTCCAGCGGCAGCCCCCTGGATTTCAGCGACGTCGACGATGTCGAGTATTACCTCTCCGATGCCCCGCCCAAACGCCTCAAGCTGCCGGGGCTGACCCGCGACAAGCTCGACATGAAGGTCATCGAAGGGTTGATCAAGGAATTGTCGCGGACCTTGGCTATCGGCCTGCAGGATGCCTTGGTCCGCGACTGGAACGCCGACGCCGGCAACGGCATCAGTCGCTGGCAGTGGCTGAGCAACCTGCTCGCCGACACCTTGAGGATCAGCGGTCTCAGGCAGCCTGGACTGGACACCAAAGCCCGCACTACCCTCGACCAACTCGTCACCACCCCCGACCGCGACCAGCGCCAGGCCAGGCATGGCCAGGACGCGGTGTTTGCCTATGGCCTGGAGACCACGCTCAACAACGCGACACAGACCGTCACCCTGCTGGGAACGGAACTGCTGCTGACCCGTTCGATCAACGGCAACGCGCCGGTCCTGCTGTGCCACCCCAATGGCCATGTCGAGGTGTTTGCCTCCATGGACGCCTTCACCCAGACCTGGGGCGAACGCCTGAGCGCCCAGTACACCGCGCAGTCCATCGTCACCCATCGCTGTGAACTGGACGGCAACGTATTCCATCAGCAAGCGGCGATGATCCTCAATCAACAGCTGGAGCACCTGCAGGCGCTGCAACTGCCGCTCAAGCTGGACGCGGCCACGCTTGACCGGTTGCACCTTGAGCTGACCGACCCCGGGCCGTTGTTGGTGGGCCCACAGCTCGCCCATCCCCGTGAGCTTGACCTGTTGCGCCCCCATCTGGCGCCGTGGCTGCTGCAGGCCAGCCCCGCCGACCGGGCCACCTACCGGCAATACAGCCTGGCGCTGGCCAGTGCGAAAGTCCGCGGCGCCGGCCGGACCTTCCTCAGTGACATCCCTGACATCCAGGCCTACAGCCTCGACGCCTTGCAGCGTGAGCTGAACCGCGACGCCGCGAGCCTCGGCACCCCGGCCCCACACCCGGACGACCTGCAACTGACCTTCACCGTCGCTGCCGGGTACCCCGGAACTGTCGGCATCATCAAGCATGTGTCCATGAGTTTGAGTGAGCTGGCCATCCACAGCCTGGTCGCCCGCCCCAGCGGCCAGTTGCGCGTGACCCATCGCCAGGGCGGCGTCCTGCCCGACTGGCTGACGCCCGACTACATCACGCGCTCGGGTGGCCTGATCGAGCGGGTGGACATCGGCCAGCACTACCCCGACATGCTCAGCGAACAGCTGCTGGGCGATACGCCCGAGGTGCGTGAGCGCGAGGTGCTGTTCGCCGACCAGCAGGCGGCGCAACTGCCGCTGCTGGCGCTGGAGCTGCACCTCAAGCAAGAAGCCGGGCTGAGCCGCGCGGGCGCGCAGCGTGTCGCCGACTTGATGCACACCGATGCGAGCCATCCCGACACGGTGATCCGGCGCCTGCTGGTGCTGCGCAGCCCCGATGCGACCCCGGACGTGGTGAGCGACATGTACATCATCGAGGCCATCGACCCGCGCAGCGGTCCGCATTTGCTGTACCGGCCGCTGTATCCCCAGCCGCTACTGGAATACCCCAGCCGCTGGGAGTTGCTCCAGGCCATCGCCCAACCCGGCGAACTGCAAGACAGCGTGTTGACTTGGATGAGCGACAGCGCCCGGCCGATTTATGCCAACGGCGGCTTTCAGCAACCCCATTATGTGCGCTTTGGCCTGGGCGACGAGTTCTCCGTGCCGAGGGTCCCGGAGCCCGCCCGGCTCGGGATCGACAGTGACGATGACGAGTTGCACCAATGGCTGATGACTGGGCGCCTGATGCAATACCTGTTCAGTAAGAACGCCCAGGCCCTGGTGGATCAAGCCAAGCATGAATCGGTGTCCACCCGCGAGAGCCGCTGGCGAGTGCTGCTGGAAGGTGGCGGACTGCTGTTCAACAACCTGCTGCCCTTGTTGCGCGGCCCCGCCATGCTCACCGGCTGGCTATTGAGTCTGATCGGCAGCCTGGCCAACGATATCCAGTCACTCGCGGGGCCGGACCCGGTGTCCCAGGAACAGGGCACCGTCGACTTGCTGCTCAACCTCGGTCTGTTGCTGTTGGATGTACCCGCCGTCACCTTGGACAAACCGCCGCTGGCGCCCGAACTCAAACATCAGGCCCTGCGTGCCCCCGTGCCCCGGCGCATTGCCCAACAGTGGCCCGAGCCGCCACCGCCGGTGATTCGCGAAGGTATGGTGACGTTGCCAGGGGAATGGCTGCCAACCGCCAAGCCGCTGCTGGACTTCAGCTTCGCCCAGGCCAACGACCGCCTCACCGTCCGCCAACGTATGCAATTGGCCCGCTTCAAGCTGGCATTGACCCACCCACTGCCACCCCCCGTGCTCAATGGCCCGCGCCAGGGCTTGTACATATTCGATAACCAATGGCACGCCCTGGTGGACGGCGATGTGTTCAAGGTGGTGCTGGAGCCCGATGCCCGTGTCGTCATCGTCGACCCCGCCGACGCCCGCCTGCGTGGCCCTTACCTGCGCCCCCACGGTAACGGACGCTGGTCCGTCGATACCCGCCTGCGCCTGCGCGGTGGCATGCCACCCGGGCGGATCGCCGCCGAACGCCAGCGCAAGGCGCAACGCATCCAGCAGCTGAATGCGCAGTACAAACAGTTCCTCGAGCAACAGGCCGGCGCGCTGAGCACCACGAACAAGCGCCTGATCGACCTGCAAGCCAGTGAGAGCGACCCCACGCTGAATGAGCGTCAGCGTGCCGAGTTGCGCCGACTCGCCGAACAGGCCTTGCGCGAACAGACCGACAGTTTCAAACAGCTGCTCGACTCGCTCAAGGAGCGCGAAGAACTGGGCATTGGCCTGTCCCAGTCCGTCGTCACCTCCCTGCTGACCAGCAGCATCACCAACGCGCGCACCCTGGTGGTGATCGCCGAAAATGACCGACAGGCCCTGTACGATGCCCAACCACGGTTCACCCCGCGCAACCCCAGGTTTACCCTGGATGTGCTGGCCGACCCAACGGGACACCGGCAATTCATCGATCAGTTGCTGGAGATCAATGAGCGCTCTATTGCCTGGCTCGAACTCAAGGATCGTTACCTCGACGAGCTGTATGGCCTGGGTTCCGCCGGCCGAGAACAGTACCTGAAGATGACCCGCGACCGCCCCGCCGAACTCAGTGCCCTGGGGGTCAAGGAGCTGCAGATTCACACCCTCAAGCTCAGGGCCTTCGACGAGCTGACGGGGCAATCGCTCGAAACCCAGGAAGCGCTCCACCACCTGTTCCTGCCCTTGCACGAGCACGTGCGCACCCATGCCGAACTCAATGCCCTGGAGCTGGCGGCCGACGAGCGCCTCAGTGTCCTGGAAAGCCTGGTCGAACACTACGGCCGCACCCTGGACGGGTTGAAAGGGCTGGGCATGGTCAACGCGGACGAGCTGCACACCGACTACTTCGGCAGGCTGCTGACACTGATCGAAGCGCTGTATCAGGACGTGACGACGCAACTGGCCAGCGAGATCAAGCCCCTTGCGCAGCCCCGCGTACACCCGCCCAGGCGCAGCCCGGTCGCCGTCGGCCGGCCGCAGAAAAGAGTCATCCGCACGGAACGCAAAGGCACCTTGATTGGCGAGCTCAGGCCGGCCAGCGCCGACCTGCCGATTGATGTCGTGGAGGTGCGATCCGAAGAGACCAATCAGGTGTTGGGCACCTACGCACAACGCGGCGGCGAGTGGAACGAGTTCCGGACCGTGCGCGCACCTGGCCCCGCGCCCGCCCCTCGTGCGGTGAGCCCGCTCAAGGGGCAAGCGCGCAAACTGCTGGCCAAGCTCGAACAGCACCTGCTGCGTGGCGATGAGTACAAGAAAGTCTGCCGCCACCCGCAAGAGGTGCAAGAGATCCTTGACCTGGAGTCCACCCGCTACGACAAATTGGCCACCGAACTGGATCGCGCGATCCAGGCCATGCCTGAAAGCGCCCGTGTCCAGGCCGATCAAACCCTGCTCGACAACCTGCGCAGCGGCGCGGTGCGCTTGACTGAGAAAGGCAAGGCATTGCGTATCCAACTGTGCCTGGAGCTAGCGCCCACCCATGGCAACCTGGCCTACTTGATCAGTGAAAGGCGCGCCAACATGGCCCTGTTGGGTGAGCGCATTCGCTTGAGTGGCGAGCGCAAGGACTTCGTCCAGGAGTACGCCATCAATGATGAGAAAGGCTATCCGTTGTGGTATGCGCACTTTCACTACCCCAGCGCCAACACGTCCAAGCTTGACTACACCGTTGCCCACCTGAAAACCCGTGAACAGCGCCGTGTCAGCTACTACACCTTGCTCAACGGAGCCCAGGGTTCGCAGGCCATCGTCAACGTGCATCGCGGGTTGATCGGCAGGCCGTTGGCTGAGCGCTGGTTCCTGCCGCTGGCGCCCTGAGGGCCACGCAAAAAAATGTGGGAGCGAGCCTGCTCGCGATGGCGGACAGTCACTGTTGAATGTGCTGTCCTCATCGCGAGCAGGCTCGCTCCCACACAGGGGTTGCGTTTAACTCACGGTCAGTGAGCGAACAGCGAGTTGCCCTTCTGCCCGGCGAGTTTCTCCGGCTTGATCAGGAACCGCGCCAGGGCCGGCAACAGCCACAACGCACCGAACATGTTCCACAGCAACATGAAGGTCAGCATCAGGCCCAT
Organism: Pseudomonas sp. ok272; assembly: GCF_900109995.1. Classification (GTDB taxonomy): domain Bacteria; phylum Pseudomonadota; class Gammaproteobacteria; order Pseudomonadales; family Pseudomonadaceae; genus Aquipseudomonas. Next base: position 14,214 of record NZ_FOCB01000011.1, read on the forward strand.
GTCGGCCTGGAACTTGATGGCCGAGAAGATCCAGGTGCACACGCCGATGGCCAGGCACAAACCGGTGAACAGCACCGCCTTGCCGGTCGACTTCAGCGTCTGGTAATAGGCTTCTTGCAACGGCAGGCCGGCACGCAGGAAGCTTTCCAGGCGACTGTAGATGTAGATCCCGTAGTCCACGCCAATCCCCACCCCGAGCGCCACCACCGGCAAGGTCGCGACTTTCACGCCAATGCCCATGAAGGCCATCAGGGCGTTGCCCAGCACCGAGGTCAGCACCAGCGGCAAGACGATGCACAGCGTCGCCGCCCAGGAGCGGAAGGTGATCATGCACATGGTCGCCACGCAGATGTACACCAAGATCAGGATGGTCAGTTCCGATTCCTTGATCACCTCGTTGGTGGCCGCCTCGATCCCAGCGTTACCGGCCGCGAGGATGAACTCCAGGCCGTCCTTGTTGTTCTCCTTGGCAAACTCCTGCACCGCATGCACCGCCCGGTCGAGGGTCTCGGCCTTGTGGTCGTTGAGGAACACCAGCACCGGCGCCAGCGAGCAACTGTTGTTGTACAGGCCATCAGCGCGGGCGATGGAGTTGTTCAGGACATCCGGGTTACGCGACAGGGTTTCCCATTTCAGGTTGCCTTCGTTCATGCCCTTGATCATCTGCTTGGACACGGTCACCAGGGAAATCGCCGACTGCACGCCCTCGGTGTTCTGCATCTTCCACATCAGCTCATCGATCGGCGCCATGGCTTCGAAGCGCGAGCAGCCTTCGGCCTTGGTCTTGACCATCACCACCAGCACGTCGGAGCTGGTGGAGTAGTTGTTAATGATGAAGTTGTTGTCCTTGTTGTAGCGCGAGTCCGGACGCAACTCCGGTGCACCCTGGTCGAGGTCACCGATCTTCAGGTTCTTGCTGTACCACAGGCCACCACCGAAGGCGATCAACGCGATCAGGATCGACACCGGGGCCACCTTGGCGCTGGCGAAGTTGGACAGCAGGCGCCAGAACGGGTGCTCGCGGTTCGCGTCCTTCTTGCTCTTGGCGATGGCGCGCTTGCTGATGCCGACGTAGGAGATGGCCACCGGCAACAGGATCAGGTTGGTGAACACGATCACCGCCACGCCGATGGACGCGCCGATGGCCAGTTCACGAATCACCCCGATGTCGATGATCAGCAAGGTGATGAAGCCCACGGCGTCGGCGAGGATCGCGATCATCCCCGGCAGGAACAACTGGCGGAACGTGCGCCGCGCCGCGGTCAGGGCGTTATCGGCCTCGCTGGACTGCAAGGCGATGCCGTTGATCTTCTGCACGCCGTGGGAAATACCGATGGCGAAGATCAGGAACGGTACCAGCATCGAGTATGGGTCCAGCCCGAAGCCGAAGGCGTGCATCAGGCCCAGTTGCCAGACCACCGCCACCAGGGTGGTAATCAGTACGGCGATGGTGCTGCGCACGCAGTTGGTGAACCACAGCAGCAGGACCAGGGTGATGACGAACGCGATGCCGAAGAACAGCACCACCATGATCAAGCCATCGATCAGGTCACCGACCTTCTTGGCGAAGCCGACGATGTGGATCTTGATGTTGGGGTTTTGCTTCTCGAACTTGTCGCGGATCTTCTCTTCCAGCTCATGGGAGAACTTCTGGTAGTCCAGCGCGAGCAACTTGCCCTGGTCCTGCGGGTCCGGGTAGGACTCCAGCAGCGGGATGTCGACGATGCTCGACTTGAAGTCGTTGGACACCAGGCGCCCCACCTGCCCCGACTTGAGCACGTTGTTGCGCAACAGGTCCAGGCTGTCGGGCGAGCCGTCATAGCTCTGCGGGATCACCTCGCCACCGGCGAAGCCTTCCTCGGTCACTTCGGTCCAGCGAACACTCGGGCTCCACAGCGACTTGAGGCCCGAACGGTCGACGCCGGAGATGTAGAACACCTCATCGTGGATCTGGCGCAGGGTCTCCATGTATTCCTTGGAGAAGATGTCGCCATCGGTGGCCTCCACGGAAATCCGTACCGTGTTGCCCAGGTTCGCCAGGTCGTTGCGGTGCTCCATCATCTTCTCGATGAACGGATGCTTGAGCGGGATCATTTTTTCGAAGCTGGTGGACGGCCGGATCAGCGTCGCCTGCCAGAACAGGAAGATACTCACCAACAGGCAGATGACGATCACCGCCGGGCGGTTGTTGAAAATCAGGCGCTCGAGGAACGTCGCCTTGTCTTGATGATGGCTGCTCATGACTGTATTGACTCCGCCTTCTTATTATTTTCCCGGCTCATTGATTCAGCTCGGCGCCGGTTGGCATCGACACGTGAATACCGCCCTGCCCGACCAGAATCAGATCGCCATTGCCCGCCCCCGTGACGCCCGAGACCGAGATCCGATCCGAACGGTTGTACACGCTGAAGGTCTGGCCATCGTCCGTGCTGCGCACCACGCTGCCGCCGTTGCCGACGATCACGATGGAACCATCGTCTTGCAGGGTGGCGCCGGACAGCCCGAACTCCAGTTCGCCGCGTGCGGCCTTGAGTTCGATGGGGGTCCAGGTGGTGCCAAAGTCGGTGGATCGAAACAGGTTGCCGCGCAAGCCGTAGGCCAGCAGCGTCGAGGGTTGGCCGGTGCCGATCACGCCGAACAGCGAGCCTTCGTACGGCACTTCTGCCAGGCGTTCCCAGGTCTGGCCCCAATCGGCGGAGCGGAACATGCTGCCCTGCTCGCCGACAATGAACAGCCCGGCATCCTTGACCGCCGCGATGGCGTTGAGGTGGAGCTGGTCTTCGTTGTCGAGGCGGTCGCTGACGTCCTGCCAGTCCTTGCCGCCGTCGGCGGTCGTCAGCAGCGCACCGTAGGCGCCCACGGCGAAGCCGTTGCTGGCGTCCTTGAACCAGACGTCGAGCAACGGCGCTTCGCGCTTCAAATCTTCGAATTGCTTGGTCCAGGTCGCGCCACCGTCCTCACTGGCGAGGATCTGCGCGTCATGCCCGACGGCCCAGCCGTGCTTGTCATCGACAAAGTACACCGAGGTCAGCATCTGCCGCGACGGGACCTTGGCCTGGGTCCACGTGCCACCCTGGTCGTCGGAATACAGGATGTGCCCACGATCACCGACCGCGACCAGCCGTTTGCCGGCGTGCACCACATCGATCATCAGGCTCTTGGCCGCCTTGGCGGATTCGATGGCAAACACCGGGCTGGCGGGTGCCGCATCCGCCGCCATGGCAGGCGCCGACAGCAGTGCAGTGCCCAACAGCGAGAGCGCTGTAGCCAGCAACGCGAATTTGCGTATTGCCGGCGGGCGGCCAATACCCACACCCATGACAGGCTCACTCATAGACCTTTCCCCCATTATTATTGTTAGGTCATTCAACCTTTCAGGGCGCCGTCTAGGACACGCTTCTAACGACAAATTCCAGTCATTGTGCTGAAACCTGCAATCTAGAGCCCCTTCGGAAGCTGGCCTATCCTATCCAGCTTTGGAAACGTCTGACAATCGACGCCACGTTATCTTTTGTTAACCCACCTAATATGGGGGGTCGTCTGTGGATGCAACATCTGTGGACGACACAAGCAACTGTGGGAGCGAACCGGCTCGCGAAAGCAATAGCGCCGTCAACATCGCGGTTGAAGCGGCTACGGTCTTCGCGAGCAAGCCCGCTCCCACAGAGGGTCTGAGGTGGATGTGGCATATGTGGTCACTGCCGACCTGGGTGGGAGCGGGCTTGCTCGCGAAAGCGCCATATCAGGCAACATGGATGCCGACTGACATGTCCTCTTCGCGAGCAGGCTCGCTCCCACGGGGGGTCTGAGGTGGATGTGGCATATGTGGTCACTGCCGACCTGGGTGGGAGCGGGCTTGCTCGCGAAAGCGCCATATCAGGCAACATGGATGCCGACTGACATGTCCTCTTCGCGAGCAGGCTCGCTCCCACGGGGGGTCTGAGGTGGATGTGGCATATGTGGTCACTGCCGACCTGGGTGGGAGCGGGCTTGCTCGCGAAAGCGCCATATCAGGCAACATGGATGCCAACTGACACGCCCTCTTCGCGAGCAGGCTCGCTCCCACGGGGGATCTGAGGTGGACGTGGGATATGTGGTCACTGCCGAACTGGGTGGGAGCGGGCTTGCTCGCGAAAGCGCCATATCAGGCAACATGGATGCCGACTGACACGTCCTCTTCGCGAGCAGGCTCGCTCCCACGGGTTCGGCTGAGCCCGGCGATTACGCCAGGCTTTTGCTGACCACCTCAAACACATCGGCGGACAGCTCGCCCGAGGCGCGGATGCGTTCCAGCTCGGCCTTCATCAGTGCCTGGCGGGCGCTGTCGTACTTGCGCCAGCGGGTCAGCGGCGCCAGTTGGCGCGAGGCGATCTGCGGGTTGAAGCCGTTGAGTTCGATCACCAGATCCGCCAGGAAGCGATACCCCGAGCCATCGGCCGCGTGGAAGTTGATCAGGTTCTGCCCGGCAAACGCACCGACCAGGGCGCGGACCTTGTTCGGGTTCTTCAGGGTGAACGCCGGGTGCTGCATCAACGCCTTGACCCGCTGCAAGCCTCCGGGCAACGGGCAGCCGGCCTGCACGCTGAACCATTGGTCCATTACCAGCGGGTTGTCCTTGAAGTGCTCGGCGAAGCTGGCCAAGGCCTTGGCCTTCTCATCCTCGAACGGCGAGTTGACCAACACCGCCAGCGCGGTCAGGCGCTCGGTCATGTTGTCGCTGTTCTCGAACTGCTCCAGGGTCGCGGCCAGCACCTCGGGCTTGCCGCTCTGCATCAGGTACGACAGCGCGATGTTCTGCAACGCCCGGCGGGCAAAATGCGCGTTTTCGGCAAGGTAGGCGGTGTGCTTCGAGACTTCGCGATTGGCCTGGTAACGCGGCCACAGGCCATCGAACAGGTGCTCGGCCAATTGCTGGCGGGCAAACTCACGGGCGCCGTGGATGGCCTCGACGTCCGCCACCTCACTGATCTCGGTGAGATAGGCTTCGCTGGGCAACGACAGCATTTCGGCGACCATGGCCGGGTCCAGGGACTCGTCGGCCAACACGCTGCGCAGCGCCTCGATCAACCGTGGGTCCATCACCAACGCCTGCCCCGCCTGGTGCTGGGCGATCAGCTCTTGCAGCACCTGCACCGCCAATTGCTGGCCAGCGTCCCAACGGTTGAAACCGTCGCTGTCGTGTTGCATCAGGAACATCAGTTGGTCGCGGCTGTACGGGAAGCTCAGCTTCACTGGCGCCGAGAAGCCACGCAGCAAGGACGGCAGCGGGAACTGCGGGACGTCGACGAAGGTGAAGGTCTGCTCGGCCTCGGTCACCGAGATCACCCGTGAAGTGCCTTGTGCCGCGGGTTCGCCGCTCAGGCGCAGGGCAACTTCGGCGCCGCTGCGATCCAGCAGGCCCAACGCCACCGGGATCACGAACGGCAGCTTTTCGACGTTGTCCGGGGTGGCCGGGCAGCTTTGGCTGAAGGTCAGGCTGTAGGTCTGGGCCGCTTCGTCGTACGACTCGCTGACGACCAGGCGTGGAGTGCCGGCCTGGCTGTACCAGCGTTTGAACTGGGTCAGGTCGACACCGTTGGCATCTTCCATGGCCTTGATGAAGTCATCGCAGGTCACGGCCTGGCCGTCATGACGTTCAAAGTACAGGTCGCTGCCCTTGCGGAACCCGTCGGCGCCAAGCAAAGTGTGGATCATGCCAACCACTTCCGAACCTTTCTCGTAGACGGTCAGGGTGTAGAAGTTGGAGATCTCGATGAAGCTGTCCGGGCGCACGGCGTGGGCCATCGGACCGGCGTCTTCGGCGAACTGGTGGGTACGCAGGAACGCCACGTCCTGGATGCGCTTGACCGTGGCCGAGTTCATGTCCGCCGAGAACTGCGAGTCGCGGAACACGGTGAAGCCTTCCTTGAGCGACAACTGGAACCAGTCGCGGCAGGTCACGCGGTTGCCCGACCAGTTGTGGAAGTATTCGTGGGCGACAATCGCCTCGACCCGCTGGTGGGCGGCGTCGGTGGCGGTTTCGGCGCGGGCCAGCACGGCGCTGGAGTTGAAGATGTTGAGGCCCTTGTTCTCCATGGCGCCCATGTTGAAGTCATTGACCGCCACGATCATGAAGATGTCCAGGTCGTACTCGCGACCGTAGACTTCTTCGTCCCAGCGCATGGACTTCTTCAGGCTGTTCATGGCGTGCTGGCACTTGTCGATGTTTTCCGGCTCGACATAGATGCGCAACGCCACGCTGCGCTGGCTCAGGGTGGTGAAGCTGTCTTCGACGCACCACAGGTCACCGGCCACCAGCGCGAACAGGTACGCCGGCTTCATGAACGGGTCTTCCCAGGTCGCCCAGTGCCGGCCGTCTTCGCCGGGGCCCGAAGCCACCGGGTTGCCGTTGGACAGCAGCACCGGGTAGCGGTGTTGTTCGGCCACCACGGTGGTGGTGAACACGCTCATCACGTCCGGACGGTCGAGGTAATAGGTGATCTTGCGAAAGCCCTCGGCCTCGCATTGGGTGCAGAACATGCCGCTGGACTTGTACAGGCCTTCCAGGGCGGTGTTGGTCTCTGGGTGGATACGCACGCTGGTGTCGACCGTGAACTGCTCGCGGGTCGGGTGCAGGGTCAGCTCGCTGTCGCTCAACTGATAGTCAGTGGCGCCCAGCTCGACATCACCCAGGGCGACCGACAGCAGCTCCAGTTGCTGGCCGTCGAGTACCAGCGGCGGCAGGCCGGCGCCACGTGCCGGGTTACGGCGCATCACCAGTTGCGCATGGACCAGGCTGTGGTCCTCGAACAACTCGAAGGTCAGGTGCGTCTCGTCGATCAGGTACTCGGGCGCCTGATAGTCCTTCAGGTAAATCATCTTCGGCTGTTCGGTGCGCATGGCTCGACTCCTTCCTTCTACTGATGCACGGCGAGCTGGTAGGCCGTGTACTTGCGAATGTTGATGACCCCGGTGTCGAAGATCAGGTACTGGCCCTTGATCCCCATCAACGTGCCTTCGGCAATCGGGTTCTTGTCCAGGTTGAAACTGACGATCTTGGTCGGGTACTGCTCGATGGGGTAGCGGATTTCAATCGGCTCGACGTCGCTGATCGGCTGGATGGCCTGCAGGCCGAAACGCTCCTGCAACGCCAGCAGGCCTTCGGCGCAGCTGTCGAACAGTTGATCTCGGACCTGTTGCAGGTCGACCGGCGCGGCATCGCCCTTGAGCAGCGCACGCCAGTTGGTCTTGTCGGCCACCTGGCTGCGCAATACGTCTTCGACGAAGCCCGATTGCTGGCGGGTCGCGACGCGCATGATCGGCAGCGCCTGGCTGGCGCCCTGGTCGAGCCAACGGGTCGGCAACTGGGTGGCGCGGGTGATGCCGACCTTCACGCCCGACGAATTGGCCAGGTAGACCACGTGGTCGGTCATGCAGAACTGCTCGCCCCAGCTCGGTTCGCGGCAGGTGCCGGCGTCGAAGTGGCAGCGCTCCGGGCTCATGATGCACACGTCGCACTGGGCCAGCTTGGTCATGCACGGGTAGCAGTAGCCCTGGCTGAAGCTGGTCTTGGTCTTGCGTCCGCAATGGGTGCAATGGATCGCCCCCAGGTATTCCAGGCGCACCGTGCTGCCGATCATCGGGTTGACCGGCACCTCGGTATCGCCCAGGCGAAACGCGTATTGCACCGCCGACCCGTCCAGGCGCGCCGACATCTTGCTGATTGCACCACGGCCGATCTCAATCAATGGATGGCATCCGACTTGAACAGGATATTGGGCACCTGGATCGACTTCGAGCTGCACTCCTGCGGCCCCATGTAGCCGGTGCGCTGGTCTTCAGGCAGGTTCTGCACTTCCCAGGCGATCATCGCCTGCAACGACAGCTCACGCTGCTCGGCGGTCAGCTTGCCGCCGTCGGACCATTTGCCGATCTCCACAGCCAGCTTGAGGCTCTGGTAGATCTCGGGGGTGATGTTTTGGATCATTTCATTGAAAGAGGACATCAGGGTCTCCGTGCTCTTGTCATTCATACAGCGATTAAGGCGTTAGGCGGCAAGCTTACGGCGACTGTACAAGCCACCCAACAAACCGCTGAGGCATCCGACGAGCAACCCGCTGACGTGGGCGGCGTTGGCGATCTGGCCAAAGCCAATCAGCGAGATCAGCCCCGACATGCACAGCGCCAGCCACACCAGCATCATCACCAGCACACCACGGGGCAGGCGATAGATCGGGTTGGGCGATAACAGTTGGTAGATCCAGCAATGGCCGAGCAGGCCGTAGAGTACCCCGGACAGGCCGCCGAACAGGCTCGGGCCGCTGTAGTAGTACTGGGCGTAGTTCGACACCAGGCTGAACAACAGCGTCAGCCCCAGCAGGTTGATCCCGCCCTGGCGCGCTTCGATGCGCCGTCCCAGTTCCCAGTACCACATGCCGTTCATGGCCAGGTGCAGGAAGCCGAAGTGGATCAGCATCGGTGTGACCAGGCGCCACCACTGCCCCGCCGCCAGGCTGTCGGCCAGGGGCGTGAACTGGATGTAATCGCCCATCACCCGGAACTCAAGGAAGGTGAACCAGCGCAGCGTGTCGAGGTTCTCCCCCAACAGGGTGATCGCGCCAACGACGATGCTCAGCAGCAACACCAGGCCGGTGACGGGGCTGCTACGTACCTGTTCGGCAAATCCCGGGCGCTTGAAGGGGGCTTGGGGCGCAGGGATGTCCAGTTGCTGCTCGGGGTCGCCGGCCGGGAAGCGCTCGTACAGCGAGCGCACGTCCGCGCTGATCTCATTGGGCACCCAGAGCACCTGCTCGCCCGCTTCTTCGCTGACCCGGTGCGGGACCTGCATGCGTTGCAGCAACTTGACAAAACCACTCAGGTCCACCGCCAGCGGCAGACGTAAAACAGCAACAGCAGTCATTGCAGGGCCTCCGGCCGTTCGACATCGACCCAGACGAATTTTTGCGGATCGAGGCGTGTTTCCTGGTCCAGGCGATAGGCAACCAGTTTGCCGTAGAGCACGGCGCTGTAATCCAGGCAGGCCAGGTTCTGGCGGATCGGTGCCGGGGTGCCGCTGCGCCAGTAGTGGCCGACGAACAACAAGGGTTCGTCGACGCCATAGCGCAGCAGGGTGTTTTTTTCCGTGGAAGACAGCGGCGTCTGTGCCACCGGCTCGGGCAAGGCATCGGGCTGGAACACGATGTCGCCGTAGGTCTGCGGGTTGTCTTCCCAGAACTTGGTGCGAAAGAACGAACGGGTCAGGCCGTCGCCGCTGGTCATGGTCAAGCCATCGGGCAAGCGCATGTCGGTGCCGCGCAGCAAACGGTCGAAGGCCATGCAGGCAAAGCTGCCGGAAACCGCCGCGGCCTGGACAAAGTGCTCATCGACGCAGCCGTTGATGTGTTGGCTGCGCAGCAGGTCGATCAAGCCGCCATCCCAGCAGGCGTGGACCACACGAAAACGCCCGGCGTCGACAAACAGCGGCATCTCGTAGAACCACGCCAGGAAATCGTGCCAGTCGCCGGGGTGATGGGCGAACTGGTTGAGGGTTTCTTCGATCAGGCGACCGTGGCGCGGGTTGTGATCGCGCACATAGGCCTTGCCGCTGCCCGGTGGCGCCGGAGTGCTCCAGCCCAGCGCGTTGAACTCGTGGTTGCCCATGATGCACAGCGCCTGGCCGGCCTCGACCATGTCGTGCACGATGTGCAGCGCTTCGCGGATACGCGGGCCACGGTCGATGACGTCGCCGAGGAACACGGCCATGCGTGACGGATGGCGCCAGACGCCACCGAGCTTGCGGTACCCGAGTCGGTCCAGCAGATGCTCAAGGGTATGAGCGCAACCGTGCACGTCACCGATCAGGTCGTAGCTACGCGCGGGATCGAGCATCAGTCGCCTCCACCCCCCAAGCGGCTGCCCCAGCCCAGCTTGGTCCGGCAGACTTCGTAATAGTTGTGGTCCAGTGGGTGGATCAGGCGCAGCTTCTGTGCCTTCTTGCTCACGGTGATGGTGTCGCCGGGGGCGCAGGTGAAGTGGTTCTGCCCGTCACAGGAGACCTGCGGGTAGATCTGCATATCCTTGGACACGACGATTTTCAGCTCGCTGTTGCCATCGACCACAATCGGCCTTCCCGACAAGGTATGGGGGTACATCGGCACAATCACAATGGCATCGAGCTTGGGGTGCATGATCGGGCCGCCAGCCGACAGTGCGTAGGCGGTGGATCCGGTAGGCGTGGCGACGATCAAGCCGTCGGCCTTCTGGCTGCACACGAACTGGCCGTCGATGTACAACTCGAACTCGATCATCCGCGTGGACTTGCCAGGGTGCAGGACTACGTCGTTCAGCGCATCGCCCTGGCCAATGGCCTCGGCGTGCCGGCGCACCTCGGCCTGGAGCAGGAAGCGGTTTTCCACCAGGTAGTGGCCGTCGAGCACCTCGGCGACTTTCACTTCCAGCTCATCGGGGCGAATGTCGGTCAGGAACCCCAGGTTGCCCCGGTTGATCCCCAGCACCGGAATATTATGCCGCGCCAGGGCCCGGGCGGCGCCCAACAGGCTGCCGTCGCCGCCGACCACAATCACCATGTCACAGACTTCGCCGAGCATCTTGCGCGACGAGGTTTGCAGGCCGTGGCCGGGCAGGACTTCAGCGATGGTGTCTTCGAGAATCACGTGCAAGTGCCGGTCAAGCAGGAATCTTTTCAGTCGGCGGACGGTATCCAGCACCTGCGAACTGCCCAGGCGACCGATAATGCCGATATTGCGAAATTGCTCCATGGGGCTCCTGCGGGGGGTCTGCGACGACGAAAACCACGATTATGGGCGAAAGGGCCGACATAGACAAAATCCTTTCAGCCACGAGGTTAGAGACTATGCTCGCAATATGATCCTGTTCCCCGACTTACTCGCCCTGCCCCGCCAGTTGCGCCACCCTCAAGTGCGCGACCTGGCCTGGGTCATCCTCGCGCCGCCAATGCTCAAGCAAACCCCCTGGCCGCAGCGTCACCCCCTGGCCGGCAGCGACTGGGTGCGGGCGCCGGAGCAATTGCAACACTGGCTACACCAACTGGATCAGGACAGCACCGAACTGCAACGCTGGCTGGCACTCGGCGCCACGCGCCGCCTGGGCCTGTACTACGAACGCCTGTGGCAATTCGCCGTGCAGCACGCACCGGGCATCGAACTGATCGCCGCCAACCTGCCGATCCGCCGCGAAGGCCACACCCTGGGCGAGCTGGACATGCTGCTGCGCGACCGCGACGGCGTGCATCACCTGGAACTGGCCATCAAACTCTACCTCGGACCGCAAAACGGCGATGGCCTGGACACCGCCCAATGGCTGGGCCCCGGCTGCCATGACCGGCTGGACCGCAAACTGCAGCACCTGGTGCAGCACCAACTGCCCATTTCCGCCCGCCCCGAAAGCCGCCAAGTACTGGCCGACCTGGACATCGGCCCGTTCACGGCCCAATTGTGGCTGGGCGGTTACCTGCTGTACCCCTGGCCCGGCAAGAGCGCCTCACCCGACGGCGCCCACCCACAACACCTGCGCGGGCGCTGGCTGCATCAACGGGACTGGCCACGCTTCCTCGCCCAAAACGTCCCCGGCCGCTGGCAACCCCTGCCACGCCAAGCCTGGCTCGCACCCGCCCGCTACGCACCGGAACACACCTGGCCACCCACACAACTCACCACCTGGCTAACCACACTCGACCCGCAAGCTCCCGCACAGCTAATGGTACGCCTGGAAGAAAATCCCGAGGGTGATTGGGAAGAAGCCGAACGGCTGTTCCTGGTGGCAGACTTGTGGCCCAACGTCCCCGGGACACCCCAAACACTCACCACCACCACCACCACCACCACCACTCAACAGGCCGAGCGTTAGCTCGCCTGCCGCTCTTGATCTGGCTTTTGATCTTGATCTGGCTGTTGATCCACCCGCCCCATCGGCAGGCTGAGCGCAGGTGTCCCTCTGGGGACTGGCGCGCAGCGCCGTTCGACGCAGTCGAACACATCGCGTGGAGGTGCAGCGAAGCCAACCGGAGAGCGATGCCCCCAGAGGGATACCGTAGCGAAGGAACCCCGAGCCTTAGCGAGGGGCCGAACGCTCGGGGCGAGACCTTTGCTTCCTTTGGGCTGGGCCGGCACTCCGGCGTTTGCCAAAGGGAGTCGACCGTCAGGGCGAAACCACCAGTAGCCGCACCCGCAGCAATGGATATGTACACCAACAAGAGATAGGCCGGCCGGTGGGCCGCCTTCGCGACGGTGCGGCGATCCGACAAGCCCGCTCCCACAGTTTGAGTTGGTGTACATCCGCAATAGCCAGGCTGGCCGGCTGGCAAGCCAGCCCCACCACATCAAGCCTTCTTATGCTGCTCCACCCAATCCGCATAAGCATTAATAAAGCCCTGCAAGAACGGCCGCACCGACTCCGACAACTTCCCCGCCTCATCAAACGCCGCCCCAGCCCCACCCAGATAAGCCTCAGGCTGCTGCATACACGGCACATTCAAGAACACCAACGACTGACGCAAATGATGATTCGCGCCAAAACCACCAATCGCCCCCGGCGACACACTGATCACCGCCCCCGGCTTGCCACCCCAGGCACTCTTGCCATACGGCCTCGATCCCACGTCAATGGCATTCTTCATCGGAGCCGGTACTGAGCGGTTGTATTCGGGGGTGACGAACAGCACCGCGTCGGATGAGCTCACCTGCTGCCGGAAAGTGCTGTAGGCTGCGGGCGGTGTTACGTCGATGTCTTCGTTGTAGAGCGGCAGATCGCCAATTTCCACGATGTTCAACTTCAGGTTCGCCGGTGCCAGCTCAGCCAGTGCCAGCGCGACTTTGCGGTTGATCGACTGTTTTCTCAAGCTGCCAACCAGGACAGCAACCGTATGGACCTTGCTCATGGGAGATTCCGACTATCTGGCTAAAGGAGCCTGTAGTTATAGATGATTCAAGGGCAATCCACGCACTTGCGGCCAGGGAAACGTCGCTAAACACTATTTTTTTCCTGTAGGAAAACTTACCGATCTTATTGACGGTCTACAGAACCGCAAATTGAGTGTCTTATCTCCAGAGGTTCTAAGCAGATGGCAGCAGTACTCGTTGGACAATTCCATGCAAGAGATGCGGAAGGCCGCGTCTATTCCGTGCATGAGTTCCAGGATTCCACCGCTTCGGCAGACGGCATTACCCGCTCCACCCCCGTTCTCACCTACAAATTGGCGATCGGCGATCGTGTGAACAAAGTCGATGACAACGAATTTGTGCTGGTGCAATCAGGCATCACCATCATTCGTGACTCTGAAACCACCCGCGTTTCATAACCCGACTTTACAAGCTGACGTCACAAGCGCGGACTTGGGTTAGGATTCAGCCACTGAATCCTTCACTGGCGGACACGGACTTCACGCATGCGTTTACGACAGATCGAAGTGATCCAGGCGCTCCTGCAAACCGGCCACCTGGGTACCGCCGCCGAGATGCTGCAATTGCCGGCCCCCGAGGTCGAAGCCAGCCTGCGCGAAGTCGAAGGGCAACTGGGTTTCATGCTGTTCGCCAGCGTGCGCGGACGCTTGCAGGCCACCTTCGAGGCGCGGGCGCTGCAGGTGCAGATCGCCCACCTGTTCGATGCCCTGGAACCGGTGCAGCGCCTGGCCGACAGCCTCAAGCAATACCAGGCGCGCCCGCTGCGCATCATCTGCACCCCGCCCCTGGCCCAGCAACTTTTGCCCCAGGGCATCGCGGCCTTGCGCCGGCGTTTTGCCGATGTCCCTTGTTCCCTGCTCAGCCAACCCACCCGCGAGATCGTCAAGAGCCTGCTGCTGCGCGAAAGCGACCTGGGCCTGAGCCTGCACGACCCGGATCACGCCGACATCCAGTGCCAGGTGATCGCCCAGGGCAAGCTCCAACTGCTGGCGCCTCACGGCTGGCTGCAACCCAAGCAAAAGTACGTCAACGTGCAGGACCTGGCCGGCCAGTCGCTGGTCGGGCTGGAAGGCCACGATCCACTGAGTGTGGTGTTCGACAGTAAATTGCGCGCCCTGCGCCCTGCCCCGGTGATCCACACCCGCGTGCAGACCCATCAGATGATGCGCAGCATGGTCGAAGCCGGCGAAGGCCTGGCGGTGGTCGATCCGTTCACCGCCATCGGCGCCCGGGCCAGCGGGCTGGACGTGTGCCCGCTGTCACCGGCCGTGCCGATCAGCCTCTATGCCCTGCGGCTGCAGAACGACACCCGCACACCCGCGCTGGACGCCCTGCTGGAAATCATCACGGCCAACGCCCAGGCCCTGCTGGCTAGCTGAACAGCCGATACCAGAACAACGCCACCTCTTGGGTGTGCGGGTCGATCCCGCGATAACGCAGGTGGTCGATACCGCCCAGCACATAGCCGCACTGCTCGTACAGCCGACAGGCGCCGAGGTTGTTGTTCTGGGTTTCGAGCATGACGCCCGGCAAGCCTTTCTTCTGGCTCCAGAACTGCGCCACGCCCAACAGCGCCTTGGCCACCCCATGCCGGCGCGCCGGGGCGTGTACCGCCAGCTCATCGACATGGGCAAAACCGTTCCAATTGGTGCTGATCACCAGGTGGCCCACCGGCTGATCATCGAGAAACGCCATGAAGATCGCACTGTCCGGCGCATCCCTGAAACTGGCGAACTCCTCCGGGTCAATGCCATAGCACTTGCGGTATGACGTGACGGCCTGCAGCGGCCATTGCGCCACCGCCGTGTCGAGTTGGGCCTGGGCGTAGGCCTTGACGTCGAAACTGAAGTCACTGCCCCAGATATAGGTGGCAAAGCCCTGGTCGGCGACGCGCACCGCCAGGCCCGGGTGCTGCGGATTGATCACCGGGTGCAGGCTGGGGAACGTCCTCATGCTTTGATGCAATCGACGGTGTAACACCGCCCATCGCCCTCGCCTTCATGTTGCAGGCCGTGCACATCGGCGACGAACCCCGGAAAACTGCTGTCAAAGGTCCGGGCAAATACCAGGTAATCGATGATCGAACGAGTCGCCTCGGTGAAGCGTTCCCCCGGCATGATCAGCGGAATCCCCGGCGGGTACGGCACCAGCATCACCGCCGCGATGCGGCCCTGCAATTGATCGATGGCGACCGCCTCCACCTCGCCCCGCACCAAGTGGTCGTAGGCGTCGGCCGGTTTCATGGCGATCTCTGGCAGCACGGTGTACATGCGCTTGAGGTGCTTGGCCGTGGCGTTGCTGCGGTAACAGGCGTGCAACTGGTCACACAGGTCACGCAAGCCCAGGCCCTGATAACGCGCCATGTCGCGCTGCGCCACGCACGGCAGGCAGGTGGCCAGACTGACGTTGGCATCGTAACTGCGTTTGAATTCCAGCAACTCGGTGAGCAGGGTGCTCCACTTGCCCTTGGTAATGCCCATGGAAAACAGCACCAGGAACGAATAGAGCCCGGTCTTCTCCACCACCAGCCCACGCTCCCAGAGGAATTTGCTGACCACCGCCGCCGGGATGCCGCGCTCGCTCAGCGCACCGCTGGCCGTGAGGCCGGGCATCACCAGCGTCACTTTGATCGGGTCGAGCAGCACGTAGTCCTCGGCGATGTCGCCGAAACCATGCCAATCGGTGCCTGGCTGCAACAGCCAGTCCGCCGTGGCCACCCGGTCGATGCCTTCCACCAGCGCCGACTGCCAGATCGAGAACCACCAATCGTCGGCCGCGATGTGCTGGCGCAGGTTCGCCAGCGCCCGGCGAAAGCTCAGGGCCTCGTCAAACATCTCCTGCAACAGCGAGCGTCCGGCCGGACCTTCCATCATGGCCGAGGCCACATCCAGGGAAGCAATGATGCTGTACTGCGGCGAGGTCGAGATGTGCATCATGAATGCCTCGTTGAAGCGATCACGGTCCAGTTGCCGCGCCCCGCCGTCCTGCACGTGAATCATCGACGCCTGGCTGAACGCCGCGAGCAATTTATGGGTGGAATGGGTGGTGAACACCAGTGGGCTGCTCGCGCTGCGCGTGGTGCCCATGCCGTAGCGCCCGGCGAAGAACTCATGAAACGCCGCGTAGGCGTACCAGGCCTCGTCGAAGTGCAGGACTTCAACGCTGTCGCCCAGGGTTTGCTTGATCAGCTCGGCGTTGTAGCACAGGCCGTCGTAGGTCGAATTGGTCACCACCGCCAGCTTGACCTTCGGCTCGCGGCCACGGGTCAGCGGGCTGGCGTCGATCTTGGCGCGGATCGACGCGGGACTGAACTCACTCAAGGGGATGGGGCCGATGATCCCCAGCTCATTGCGCTCCGGGCACAAATACAGCGGGATCGCCCCGGTCATGATGATCGAGTGCAGCACCGACTTGTGACAATTGCGGTCCACCAGCACCAGGTCGTCACGCGCGACCATGGCCTGCCAGACGATCTTGTTGGCGGTCGAGGTGCCGTTGATCACGAAGAACGTATGGTCGGCACCAAAATTGCGCGCCGCCCTGGCCTCGGCTTCGGCCAGTGGCCCGGTGTGGTCCAGCAACGAGCCCAGTTCGGGCACCGACACCGACAAGTCCGAACGCAGGGTATTCTCGCCAAAGAACTGATGGAACGCCTGCCCCACTGGGCTTTTGTGGTAGGCCACGCCGCCGCCATGCCCTGGGGTGTGCCAGGAATAGTTGGAGTCGGCCGTGTGCTGCACCAGGGCCTTGAAAAACGGCGGCAACAGGCCATCAAGGTAGCTGCGGGCGGCGCGGGCCACTTGGCGGGCGAGGAACGCCACGGTGTCTTCGAACAGATAAAGAATGCCGCGCAACTGGTTCAACTCGCTCATGGCATCGGCCGGGGCGTTTTCCAGGGTGACCTGCTCGCCCAGGGCGAAGATCGGCAGGTTCGGCGCGCGCAGGCGGGCCAGGCGGATCAACTCGACCATGTTCTGCAGCAAATGGGTGTTTTCCCCGGCGCCTTCAGCGGCAATCAACATGCAGGCCAGGCCGTGGTGAGTGGACGCCACCAGCCGCCCTTCGGCGTAGTCGGTGGCCGAGAAGATACTGAAACCTTCCTGCTCCAACTCCCTGGCAATGGCGCGAACACGATCACCGGCGACCGTGTCGGCCTTGATATCGCGATGAACGATCAGGATCGGGAACTTCAGGTCTTTGTACATGGGGGCGGGGTGTCCTGAGACGGCGATACACTCAGGGTAGAGGGGTCAGGCCTATAGCGCGAGCGCGCAATCAACAACAGTGGAGGCATGCCCCTGTGGGAGCGAGCCTGCTCGCGAAAACCGGGGTGTCAGCCAGCCCATCAATCAGTTGGCGGACCGCTTTCGCGAGCGGGCTCGCGCCCACAAGAGGTAGACGTTTAACCCTGTTCTTGCGCCTCGGCCAGTTGGGTCCACAGTGCCGGGGCGCCGGCGGACTTGGCGATGATCGCCAGGCGCACCTGGTGCTCGGCCAGTTCCGCTTCGCTGGCGCGGATGATCCGTGCCGGGGTGCGGTCGGCCGGCAGGCGGCGGATTTCGCTACCCTGGCTGCCCGAACCATCGCCCGCGCCATTGCCGTCGGACGCATTGCCCGCCAGCGACAGGCTGGTCTGGCCACCGGTCATGGTCAGGTAGACGTCGGCGAGGATCTCGGAGTCGAGCAAGGCGCCGTGCAGTTCACGGCCGGAGTTGTCGACGCCGTAGCGCTTGCACAAGGCGTCGAGGCTGTTGCGCTGCCCGGGGTGACGCTCACGGGCCATCAGCAAGGTGTCGAGGATCGAGCAGTGCTGGGTGATGTCCGCCCGCTCGTGCTGGCCCATCAGCGCGAATTCGTTGTTGATGAAGCCAACGTCGAACGCCGCGTTGTGGATGATCAACTGCGCGCCCTTGATGAATTCGAAGAACTCATCGGCCACTTCGGCAAAGCGCGGCTTGCCCACCAGGAACTCGTTGGTGATGCCGTGGACGCCAATCGCGCCCTCGTCACTTTCCCGGTCAGGTTGCAGATAGACGTGGAAGTGCCGGCCCGTCAGGCGTCGACCGATCAACTCGACGCAACCGATCTCGATGATCCGGTGGCCGTCGGTCACCGGCATGCCGGTGGTTTCGGTGTCGAGCACCACCATCCTCTGAGCCATCTGTGTACACCCCTTGAACGTAACGTTTTGCGTAAGGCGGCGATGTTAACACAGAGCGCGAAGCGGCTCAGCCAATGCCTGGGGGCTAAGCAGGACCCTGTGGGAGCGGGCTTGCCCGCGAAGAGGCCGGCACAGCCAACAACATCATCGACAGACCCACCGCCTTCGCGGGCAAGCCCGCTCCCACCCTGGTCCACGGTGAACACCCATCCCGTGTCAGGCCCGGATTCCTTGAGCGAGGCTTGCCCGCGAAGGCGGTAAACCTGACGACATTGATGTTGGATGGACTGGCCGGTTCGCGGGCAAGCCTCGCTCCTTGGGCTCAACCCATTTTGTGTATGCGGGCTCAACGACCGGGGATCAGCCCTGGTCACCGCCGCCCACGGGCATCACCAGGCCGGTGATGTAGGCCGCATCGTCGGAGGCCAGGAACAGGATCGGCTCGACCTGTTCGTCGATGGTGCCGTAGCGTTTCATCAGCGTGCTGTCGACGGTCTGATCGACGATTTGTTGGTACCAGACCTTCTCCTCGGGGCTCTGCTCGGCGCTGTTGCGCGGAATACGCCGTGGCGGGGCTTCGGTGCCGCCTGGGGCAGTGGCGTTGACCCGCACTCCGCGCTCGGCGGTTTCGAAGGCCAGGCACGCGGTCAGGGCATTGACCCCGCCCTTCGCCGCGCCATAGGGCACTCGGTTGACACTGCGGGTGGCAATCGACGAGACGTTGACGATCGACCCACTGCCCTGCTCCAGCATGAACGGCAACGCCGCATGGCAGCACCACAGGGTCGGGAACAGCGAGCGGCGGACTTCGGCTTCGATCTCATGTTCCTGGTAGTGCTCGAACGGTTTGGCCCAGATGGTGCCACCGACGTTGTTGACCAGGATGTCGAGCCGGCCAAAGCGCTCGACAGCGGCCTGCATCACCCGGTTGCATTCGGCGTACTGCTCAAGATCAGCCGTCAGGGTCAGCACTTGGGCGTGCTCGCCCAGCAGCGCCTGCAACTCGAACACCAACTCGGAGCGGTCGACCAGCACCAGCCGTGCGCCTTCGGCAGCCATGCGCTCGGCCACGCGCCGGCCAATGCCCTGGGCCGCGCCAGTGATCAGCGCGACTTTGTTCTCGAATCTGTGCATTTCAATCCCTCAACCTGTGTAGCGCTAACACTTGCCATGGCACAAATCCCTGTGGGAGCGGGCTTGCCCGCGAAGAGGCCAGTACCTTCAACATTAATGCTGGCTGTGCTGACGCCTTCGCGGGCAAGCCCGCTCCCACAAGGGACTGTGTCGACATCGAAGTCCTTTACGCCGCACTGGCAGCAAATTTCTCGTAGTAGAAGTTCTTCGGCGCAATCCCCTGTTCGCGAATGTACTGGCTCACCGCCTCGACCATCGGCGGCGGGCCGCAGAGGTAGACGTCGACGTCGCCTTCGTTCAGGTGCTTGGGCTCGATGTGCTGGGTCACGTAGCCCTTGAGCGGGTGGACGCTGTCGGGGTTGGCCACACAGGCGCTGAAGCTGAAGTTGGGGATGCGGGCCGCCAGGTCTTGCAGGCGATCGAGTTCCACCAAGTCAAAATCATTGGTCACGCCGTAGATCAAGTGCAGCGGATGCGCGCTGCCCTGGTCGGCGATCTTTTCCAGCATCGCGGTGAACGGCGCCAACCCGGTGCCACCGGCCAGCAGCAACAGCGGACGCTGGATCTCACGCAGGTAGAAGCTGCCCAGGGGACCGGCCAGGTTCATGCTGTCGCCCGCCTTGGCCATGCCCGTGAGGAAGCTGCTCATCAAGCCGCCGGGCACATTGCGGATCAGGAAGCTGACCTCGCCATCGCGCTGCAACGAGCTGAAGGAATAGGCGCGGGTCTGTTCGCTGCCAGGCACGCTGAGGTTCACGTATTGCCCCGGCAGGAACGCCAGCTTGCTCAGGGCCTCGCCCTTGATCGACAGCGCGATGGTGCTGTCCGACAGCTGCCGGACCTGGCTGATCGCTGCGCTGTAGCTGGCCTGCTGGGTCTTGCACACGTCCGAAGACACCGGCACGCGCACCACGCAGTCGCTCAAGGCGCGCATCTGGCAGGTCAGCACGAAGCCCTGTTCGGCCTCGTCGCTGGTCAGTGCGTCTTCGATGTACTCGTCACCCAGCTCGTAGCGCCCGGCTTCGGCAAAGCACTTGCAGGTGCCGCAGGCGCCGTCGCGGCAGTCCAGTGGGATGTTGATGCCCTGGCGGTACGCGGCATCGGCCACGGTCTCGCCCGGATTGGCATCGACAAAGCGGGTAACGCCGTCTTCAAAGTTGAACGCAATGGAATGAGTCATGACCCCGACCTCACAGGTGGTAAACATCGATGACCTGGCGAACGTAGTCGTTCTTCAGGATCACTTTCTTGGCCTTGATCAGCGGGCTGTCGCCGCGCACATCGAGGGTGTAGAAGCTGGTGCCGAAGTAGCTGTCGACGGTCTTGTAGCGAAAGCTCAGGGTGTGCCAGTTGAAGCGCACCGTGCACTGGCCGTCGGCTTGTTCGATCAGCTCGATGTTGCTGATGTTGTGGGAAGTCCGGGTGTCCGGCACGCTGGCGCTGGAGCGCTCGGTCTTGATCCGGAAGATGCGGTCTTCCAGGCCGGTGCGGTTGCCGTACCAGATCAGCGAGATTTCCCGCTGCGGGTCTTCGGTCAGCTCATCGTTGTCGTCCCAGGACGGCATCCAGAAGCTGGCGTCGGCGGCGTACAGCTCCAGCCAGTTGTCCCAGTCCTTGTCGTCGAGGTAGCGCGCCTCGCGGTAGAGGAAGTCGCGCACGGCTTCATACGTAATGCTCATGCCAGTTCCTCCACCTTGATCAACGCCGACTGCTCAGCTTCGAGGGCCTTGAGCATGGTTTCCTGCCAATATTTGTGTTGCAGCACGAACAGACCTTCGTCTTCAGTGCGCACGCCGCTGAGCAGCGGGTGCAGGTCGATTTCCTTGGCCGCCTCGTCAGCGCCCTCGACCCAGTGCTCGGCACCGCGGGACATGTCGTTCCAGGCGCTGGTGCTGCCCATGTAGCCCATCTGGCAGGAGCGGAACTCTTCCAGGTCGTCGGGCGTGGCCATGCCGCTGACGTTGAAGAAGTCTTCGTACTGGCGGATCCGGCTCGAACGGGCCGAGTCGCTTTCACCCTTGGGGGCGATGCAGTAGATGGTGATTTCCGTGCGATTGACCGAGATCGGCCGGGCGATCCGGATCTGCGAGCTGAACTGGTCCATCAGGTACACGTTGGGGTACAGGCACAGGTTGCGCGAGTTTTCGATCATCCAGTTGGCGCGGGCCTGGCCGAAGTCGCGGGCCAGTTCATCACGGCGCTCGTAGAGCGGACGATCCTCGGGGTTGGACCAACGGGTCCAGAGCAGCATGTGGCCCTTGTCGAAGGAGTAGAAGCCCCCGCCCTGCTTGGCCCAGCCGCCGGCGCTCATGGTCGGCGTCTCGTCACCGGCTTCGCGCTGCTTGCGTTGGTTCTGGGTCGCGGCGTAGTTCCAGTGCACGGAGCTGACGTGGTAGCCGTCGGCGCCGTTCTCGGCGGTAAGCTTCCAGTTGCCTTCGTAGATGTAGCTGCTGGAGCCACGCAGGACTTCCAGGCCATCGACGGACTGGTCGACGATCATGTCGATGATCTTCGCCGACTCACCCAGGTGCTCGACCAACGGCACGACGTCCGCCTTGAGGCTGCCGAACAGGAAGCCACGGTAGGATTCGAAACGCGCGACCTTGGTCAGGTCGTGGGAGCCTTCACAGTTGAAGCTCGCCGGGTAGCCCGCTGCCGAGGGGTCTTTGACCTTGAGCAGCTTGCCGGAGTTGTTGAACGTCCAGCCATGGAACGGGCAGGTGTAGGACGACTTGTTACCGGTCTTGTGCCGGCACAGCATCGCGCCACGGTGGCTGCAGGCGTTGATGAAGGCGTTGAGCTCACCGTCCTTGTTGCGCGCAATGAAGATCGACTGGCGGCCCATGGTGGTGGTGTAGAAGTCGTTTTTGTTCGGGATCTGGCTCTCGTGGGCGAGGTACAGCCAGTTGCCTTCGAAGATGTGTTTCATCTCCAGGTCGAACAGGCGCGGATCGGTAAACATCTCGCGCTTGCAGCGGTACAGACCCTGTTCTTTGTCATCTTCGAGCAGGGAGTGAAGGTATTCGGGTCGCAGGGACATGGCCGCCGCCTCCATTGTTTTTATTCAGGCAAGGCCCATGCTAGGCCGGACAATGGAGGGGCAATATCCGCTTCGTGCAGATCACTATCCGTTTTGTGCAAAGCCTTCAGGCATAGCTTCTCACCCTGTGGGAGCGAGCCCGCTCGCGAAGGCGGCTATACGTTCAGCATCCTTGTTGACTGACACACCGCTTTCGCGAGCAGGCTCGCTCCCACAAAAAAGGGAGGGGCCTGCACAGCGTGTCAATGCCGGCGCTTGAGGGTGTCGGACGGCAACTCGCCAAACTGCTTGCGGTAGCTTTCGGAGAACCTTCCCAGGTGCAGGAAGCCATAATCCATGGCCAGTTCGGTGACGTTGCGCACCGTGCAGGTCGGATCGACCAGGCAGGCCTTGACCCGCTCCAGCTTCTTTTGGCGGATGTAGTTCTTCGGCGTGGTCGCGACATTGCGCTCGAACAGGCTGTAGAGCGAACGCAGGCTCATTTGCGCCTGGCGCGCCAGTTCTTCGCTGCAAATGTCCTGCTTGAGATTGTGTTCGATGTAGTCGGCGATCAGCTCGAAGTTCGCCGAACTGGAGCCCAGCTCGGTGCGCCGGACGTTGGTTTTCATCAGGCTGAGCATCTTGCTGACGATGATCTGCGCGTAATGCTCCTGGATGCGCGGCATGCTCTGGCTGGCCTCGGCCTCCTGGCAGATCATGCCCAGCAGGTTGACGAAACCTTCCAGCTCATTGAGCTGGTAGCGGTTCTCCAGAAAACGCACGCCCTGCCCTGGATGCAGCCAGCGCTGGTCCTGGCACACCGACTCCAGGAGGCTGGCGGGCATTTTCAGGATGAATTTTTCGCAGTCGTCGGAATAGGTCAGGTCCACCGGATCATCCGGGTTGATCAGCAACAACTCGCCGGGGGCGAAGTAGTGCTCCTGCTTGTGCCCGCGCCACAGGCAGTTGCCCTTGAGCAGCACCTGCAGGTGAAAAATGCTCTCCAGCGCCGGCGAGGTGACCCGCACGCTGCCACCATAGCTGATACGGCACAGGTCAAGACTGGCGAACTTGCTGTGGCTGAGACTGGCCTGCGGGCTGCCACTCTTGGGCAGGCGAATACAGTGGTTACCCACGTGCTGATTGACGTAACCCGACACCGCATAGGGGTCGGCCTGCGCAAATACACTGCTGCGCTCACTCAAGAGATGCGCTTGCATACCGGTCACTCTCATTATTTTTATAGGCTGCGCAGGGCTGCTCGTGGCGCCCTGCTCAGGCAAATCAGGCCTGGGCATTCTACACAGCGCAAAGCCACGAGATAACCAATTGGCTATCTCGTGGCTCGATTCTCGCCTGGAATCAGTCTTCCAGTGCGCGAACCCGCTCGATACGCTGCTGCTCTTGCGGCTG
Organism: Pseudomonas sp. ok272; assembly: GCF_900109995.1. Lineage (GTDB taxonomy): Bacteria > Pseudomonadota > Gammaproteobacteria > Pseudomonadales > Pseudomonadaceae > Aquipseudomonas. The sequence goes on from NZ_FOCB01000011.1 coordinate 37,858, forward strand.
CGCCGAGGACTGCAGGGTGAAATCGAACTCGATCTCGGCAAAGCGCCCGGTCACGCCATGGGCCGCTGCGCGCTGCTGGTCGTCGCTGAAGGTGATCTTGGCGATCAACTCGTCGCGGGTCGCATAGGCGAAGTCATCGTGCAGGTACTCATCGCCATCCAGGTTGATCTGGGTGGTCAGGTGGCGATGGTCGTCTGCCGAGATGAAGAAGTGGATGTGCGCCGGACGCTGGCCGTGGCGGCCCAGTTGGTCGAGCAGTTGCTGGGTTGGACCGTCCGGTGGGCAGCCGTAGCCCGACGGCACGATGCTCTTGAAGCGATAGCGGCCTTCGGCATCGGTGACGATACGGCGGCGCAGGTTGAATTCCGACTGGCTGCCATCGAAGTACGAGTAGGTGCCGCCGGTGTTGGCATGCCACACATCGACGATCGCGCCAGCCAGTGGCGCACCATCGGTGTTCTTGACCTGGCCCTGCATGAACAGCACCACGCCCGGGTCAACGCCGTCATCCAGGCGTGCGAAGCCGTCGGACAGCGGCGCGCCGGCCACATACAGCGGGCCTTCGATGGTGCGCGGCGTGCCGCCGGACTTGCCGACCTGCTCGTCTTCGGCGTCCATCAGCAAGTCCAGGTAGTGTTCCAGGCCAAGGCCGGCCACCAGCAGACCGGCTTCCTGGCGCGTGCCCAGCACGTTGAGGTAGTTGACGGCCTTCCAGAACTCTTCCGGGGTCACAGCCATCTCTTCGATGATGTTCACCGAGTCACGCAGGATGCGGTGGATCAGCGCCTTGGCGCGCGGGTTGCCGGCATCGTTGTGCAGGCCGCTGGCTTCTTCGAGAAACTTCTGGGCGTCGGCAGTATGGGAAATCTTGACGGTCATGATTGGATCCTCATCTTGTAGTTATTGGAGTACGTAACAAGCAACAACGGCTCAGCGATCGTCCTCATGAATCGAGGAAGGATGCCTGCACATCGCGCTCACTTCGATAGCCATGTACGGATAAAGCGGCAATTGCATCAGCAGGTCATGCAGTTCCTGCACACTGTCGACGTCGAACACGCTGTAGTTGGCGTACAACCCGGCGATGCGCCACAGGTGCCGCCACTTGCCCTGCTCTTGCAGGCGCTGGGCGAGGGCCTTTTCATCAGCCTTGAGCTTGGCGGACTGCTCGGGATTCATGTCGACCGGCAGGTTCACGGTCATTTTTACGTGGAACAACATGCGTTTCTCCTCAGGCGAAATGAGTGGCGGTAGCGGTTTTATCACGACGGAAGAACGCCAGGCGCTCCTCGTCCAGACTCAGGCCAAGGCCCGGCTCGCGGGAAACATGCAGGTGGAAGTCGCGGTACACCGGCGCTTCAACAAGGATGTCCTCGGTCAACAGCAGCGGGCCGAACAGCTCGGTGTCCCAGCTCAGTTTGTTCAGGGTCAGGAACGCGTGGGCCGACGCCAGCGTGCCAACCCCGCCTTCGAGCATGGTACCGCCATAGAGCGCGATCCCCGCTGCCTCGGCAATCGCCGCCGTCCGCAGCACCGCACGCGGGCCACCGTTCTTGGCGATCTTCAGGGCAAACACCGAGGCCGCACCTTCGCGGGCCAGGTTGAAGGCATCCTCGACACACTCGATGGACTCATCGGCCATGATTGGCGCCGGGCTGATGGCATTCAAGCGCACCATACCGGAGCGGTTGTTGCGCGACATCGGCTGCTCGATCAGGTCGATGCCGTTCGTCCCCAGAATGCGGCAGGCACGCACGGCCACGGCCTCATCCCAGGCCTGGTTGACGTCGACCCGCACGCTGGCACGGTCGCCCAGGGCTTTCTTGATCGCAATCACGTGGGCCAGGTCACGGTCGACTTCACCGGCGCCGATCTTCAGCTTGAAGATGCGGTGACGGCGCAGGTCGAGCATTTTCTCGGCTTCGGCGATGTCCTTGGCGGTGTCGCCACTGGCCAGGGTCCAGGCCACCGGCAACGAATCACGTACCCGTCCACCCAGCAGTTCGCTGACCGGCAGGCCAAGGCGCTTGCCCTGGGCGTCGAGCAACGCGGTCTCGACACCGGACTTGGCAAAGGTGTTGCCACGAATGCTGCGATCCAGGCGCTGCATGGCCGCGTTGATGTTGCACGCGTCCTGGCCCAGCAGCAGCGGGGTGAAATGTTGGTCAATGTTGGTCTTGATGCTGTCCGGGCTTTCATTGCCGTAGGCCAGGCCACCGATGGTGGTCGACTCACCGATGCCTTCGATACCATCGGCGCAGCGCACACGGATGATCACCAGGGTCTGGTTCTGCATGGTGTGCATGGCCAGCTTGTGCGGGCGGATGGTCGGCAGATCGACGATGATCGTCTCGATCGATTCAATGGCAGAAGAAAGCATTTCCATACCCGTCAGGTTCTTGAAGTTCTAGGACGGATTCTCATACGGCTTTTTTTAAGGTTCCAATATAGAATTGGTCTGGATCGATACCTTTAAGGTATTTATGACCGTCGACGGTGGAGGGCTCATGGAGCTGCGTCATCTGCGTTACTTCCAAGTACTGGGGCAAACCCTCAATTTCACCCGTGCCGCCGAGCGCCTGCACATCGCCCAGCCACCGCTGAGCCGGCAGATCCAGCAGTTGGAAGACGAGCTTGGCGTGATCTTGCTGGAACGCGGTCGGCCGTTGCGCCTGACCGATGCCGGGCGATTCTTTCTGGAGCACTCCACGGCACTGCTGGAGCAACTGAACAAGGTCTGCGACAACACCCGGCGCATCGGCCTCGGCGAGAAGACCTGGCTGGGCATCGGCTTTGCCCCGTCGACCCTGTATGGGGTGCTGCCGGAGCTGATTCGTCGGCTGCGCAGCAACGAAACACTGGAGTTGGAGCTGGGCCTGTCGGAGCTGACCACCCTGCAACAGGTGCAGGCGCTCAAGGCGGGACGGATCGACGTGGGGTTTGGACGGATTCGTATCGATGACCCGGCCATCATCCAGACCGTACTCAACGAGGACCGGTTGGTGGCGGCGTTGCCCAGTGGTCACCCATTGCTGGGGCGCCCTATCAGCCTCACCGAACTGGCCAACGAACCCTTTGTACTCTACCCCGGCAATCCGCGCCCCAGCTACGCCGACCACGTGATCGCGCTGTTCGAGTCCTACGGGGTGAGCATCAAGGTGGCGCAATGGACCAACGAATTGCAGACCGCCATCGGCCTGGTGGGTGCCGGCATCGGCGTGACCCTGGTCCCGGCCTCGGTGCAACTGCTGCACCGCGATGACATCGGCTTCACCCCGGTACTGGAAAGCAACGCCACCTCGCCGATCATCCTCAGCCAACGAGTGGGCGACGTCTCGCCGGGACTCAAACACTGCCTGCAGATGATCGAGGCACTGCGCAGCTTTTAACAATCGTTGGTAAAGCTGATAAAGATGCCGGGCGGGTCGATTGATAAGGTGCGCTCCAGCATTCCCGCCCCGGAACCCAACACCTCATGACCACCACCTCGCCCTTTGTTGCCCTGCCGGTTGCATTGCTGCTGGTCGGTAGCCTGCACAGCACCCGCGTCCGCGGCGTGCTGAAGGATCAGGTTCACTCGGATCGAATACAACACCTGAGGGGCCAGGCCGCGCAGCGCCTTCAATCCTGCTTGTAACCCCGCACATCATCCACACCACGGTTAGCCAGTTGGTCAGCCCGCTCGTTGCCCGGGTGACCAATGTGCCCACGCACCCACTTCCAGGTCACGTTGTGGCGATTGACCTGCTCATCCAACAACTTCCACAAATCAGCGTTCTTCACCGGCTCTTTCGCGGCGGTTTTCCAGCCGCGCTTCTTCCAGTTGACCATCCACTCGTTGATGCCCTTCATCACGTACTGTGAGTCGGTCACCAGCAGCACGTCGCACCTGCGCTTGAGCTCCTCCAGGCCACGAATCGCGCCCATCAGCTCCATGCGGTTGTTCGTGGTATTGGCCTCGCCGCCCCACAACTCTTTTTCAACGCCCTTGCACACCAGCAGTGCACCCCAGCCGCCGGGGCCCGGGTTGCCCTTGCAGGCGCCGTCGGTGAAGAGTTCTACGCTATCGCTCATGCCAATCTATCCAGAAAAGTCTGTGGCTTGCCGGTGCGGGACCGACAACGCCCGAGGCCGGGAGAGCCCGGCCGGGGAAATTAAAATGTTATTGCTTGCTGTCGCGGCGATTGACCTTGGCCATCGGCAACGGAATCAGCTTGCCCATCGGCGCGCGGGCCGTTTGGCGGACCGGGCGCAAACCCACGACAATCTTGCGCGCCACCAATAGATAGAAGCCACCGCCGGACAGTTGCCAGTCACCGGCCTTGCGTTCCCAGCCGCTCAAGCGTGCTTGCCAGGCCGGGGACGCGAGCGGCGGACGATAGCATCCGAAGCGGCGTTTCTCCAGCGCAAAGCCCAGCAGGTTGAGCCAGTCAGCGACCCGCGAGGGGGAAATGCACCGTGCCTGGCGCAAGGCATCCTGGGCGAACACATGGCGCAGGCCCCAGGTGCTCCAGGGGTTGATGCCAATGATCAGCAAATGCCCGCCGGGACGCACGGCGCTGGCTGCTTCGCGCAGCAGGCCATGGGGCGACAGGCAGAAATCCAGCCCATGTTGCATCACCACCACATCGGCGGCGTGCTCGCTCAGGGGCCAGGCCTGCTCCTCGCAGACGATCTCGACCCCCGGCAACGGTGCCCCGAGCCGCACATTGCGCTGCACTTGCGGCGCGGCAGGCGGGGTTTCGGCGGACGGGCCGTAATGCACCAGGTAACCGCCGAAGAACCGCCCCAACTCGTCTTCGAGCATGCGCCGTTCTTCATTGAGTAAACATTGGCCGACCGGACCTGATAGCCACTCACGGGCTGCGCCAATCAGTGCGAGCCAGTCCGGATCTGCCTGAGCGAACGCTTTATCGGTCATTGCATTCTCCAACTCGCCAAGAAGCTCTAAGATGCGCCATTGTTTTCTTCTTGGCGAATCCCGCGATGATACAGATCAGTGCCCTTCCCGCCTTCACCGACAACTACATCTGGTTGTTACAGGATCATCACAGCCAGTGCTGCGCCGTGGTCGATCCGGGTGACGCCGCCCCGGTGCAGGCCTGGCTGGCGCAACATCCACAGTGGCGACTGAGCGACATTCTGATTACTCACCATCACGCTGATCACGTCGGTGGCGTCGAACAGCTTAAACAAGCGACGGGCGCCAAGGTCTACGGCCCCGCCAATGAACACATCCCGGGGCGCGACATCGCCCTGAACGATAACGACCGCGCCAGCATACTCGGCTGCGAGTTCGAGGTCATTGCGGTGCCCGGTCACACCCTGGGGCACATCGCGTATTACCACCATGGCCTGCTGTTCTGTGGCGACACCCTGTTTGCCGCCGGCTGCGGGCGCCTGTTCGAGGGTACGCCAGCACAAATGCATCACTCCTTGAGCCGTCTGGCTGCGCTGCCCGAAGACACGCTGGTGTACTGCACCCACGAATACACCTTGAGTAACTTGCGCTTCGCCGTTGCCGTGGAGCCGGACAACGCCGATATTGCCGAACGGTTCAAGAAGGTTTCCCAGTTACGCGAAGACGGGCACATCTCATTGCCCTCGACCGTGGCCCTGGAGAAGCTGACCAACCCCTTCCTGCGTACCGGTGAAACATCTGTTAAACAAAAAATAGACGAACGGGAAGGCACCGATAACCGGGCTCCGGGTGAGGTCTTTGCGGCTCTGCGGGCTTGGAAGGATAGGTTCTAAGCAGGGCCACCCTTGGCCCAAAAATTCTGAGTGGTTGACCGCAGGGGGTGCGCTTTCTAGAATCGCCCGACATTTTTGCCCGGAACTTACTTCCAGCCAATGTCGTCATCTATTCGTAAATCTATCCATTCAGACGCATTGACCCGCCTGGCTCAAGCCATCGCGGTGGCTGTGTCCGCGATCCTGGCGGGCTGCAGCACGACTGGCCAGGCGCCGCAAACCGACGCGACCCACACCCTCGCCACCCGCGCCAAGCAAAAGCCGATCTGGCTCAGCGAAAAACCCAGCCCGGAAGTCCCGCAGGACGTCTGGGAGCGCATGCGCCAAGGCTATCAATTGCAGGACGGGCTGGGCGTGAACCCACGCATCGAGCAACAGCGCCTGTGGTTCGTCAGCAACCCGCGCGTGCTTGAAAGCGCCAGCGAACGCGGCAGCCTGTACATTCATTACATCGTCGAACGTCTCGAAGAACGCAACATGCCGCAGGAACTGGCCCTGCTGCCCGTGATTGAAAGCTCCTACAATCCAATGGCCTACTCACCGGCCAACGCCTCGGGCCTGTGGCAGTTCATCCCGTCCACCGGGCGCTACTTCAACCTGCGGCAAACCCGTTTCTATGATGGTCGCCGCGACATTACGGCGTCCACGACCGCGGCGCTGGACTACCTGACTCGCCTGCATGACATGTTCAACGGCGATTGGTTGCTGGCCCTGGCCGCCTACAACGCCGGCGAAGGCACCGTCAGCCGGGCCATCGAGCGTAACGAGAAGCTCGGCCTGCCCACCGACTACTGGAACCTGCCGCTGCCCGCCGAGACCCAGGCCTACGTGCCCAAGCTGCTGGCCCTGTCGCAAGTGGTGCTGTCGCCAGAAGCCTACGGGGTGAACCTCAACCCGATCGCCAACGAACCGTACTTCCAAGTCGTCGAAATCAACCAGCGCATGGACCTGTCCAAGGTCGCCGCGGTGGCCAACATCGACGAAGACGAACTGTTCCAGCTCAACCCGGCCTTCAAGCAACGCACCACCATCGATGGCCCCCAGCATTTGCTGGTGCCGACGTCCAAGGCGCAGCTGTTGACCGCCAGCCTGTCGACCATGAAGCCGGAAGACCTGATCAGCAAGCGCGCGTTCAAGCCGGTGTTCGAAGGTTCCAACACCCCTCAACTGACCTCGGCCAAGCGCAGCTACCGGGTCAAGCGCGGTGACAACCTGACGTCCATCGCCAAGGCCAACAAGGTCAACGTCAAGGACCTGCAACACTGGAACCAACTGACCGGCAAGGACCTCAAGGTTGGCCAGACCCTGGTGATGCAAGACACCCGCAAGCGCACCAGCGGACGCGTCAACACCGTGGTGGCGGCCAACAGCAAGAAGCAGACCCAGTACAAGGTCAAGCAAGGCGACTCGCTGTACATGGTGGCCAAGCGGTTCAACGTCGAGATGCAACACCTCAAGCGCTGGAATCCTCGCGTTGGCCAGGCCCTCAAGCCAGGGCAGATGCTGACGGTCTACTCGCCGCATTAATACCGCCTGCGAGACCACCAACCACCTGTGAGAGCGAGCCTGCTCGCGATAGCGCCCGTTCAGTCGATGCGGTTAGTGGCTGATACACCGCCTTCGCGAGCAGGTTCGCTCCCACAAAGAGCAAAGCCGCGCCTAGCAGCCTGAGGCAAGGCGCAACAAGCTTTCAGGCGCCACCTTTTTCCTGCCCAGACAAGCTGTTACTGTACGATCCACTAAGCCCAAGCCGCCTGGATCGGATCCCTGACGTCATGCGTCTCCTCCTGCTCCTAATCAGTCTGGCCTTGAGCTTCCCCGCAAGCGCGACGATCAGCGAAAGCCATGGTTATGCGCAGTTCGGCACCCTCAAGTACCCAGCCAAATTCACCCACTTCGACTGGGTAAACCCGCAAGCGCCCAAGGGCGGCACCTTGCGGGTCATGGCATTTGGCACCTTCGATACGCTCAACCCCTACACCTTCAAGGGCACCAGCCCGGTGTCCACCGCCAACTTCGCGCAATACGGCATCAATGAACTGAACGAGCCCTTGATGGTCGGCACCGGCCAATATGCGCCCTCGGGCGACGAGCCGGCCGCCAGCTATGGCCTGATCGCCCAATCGGTGGAGTACAGCGAAGACCGCAGTTGGGTGGTGTTCAACCTGCGCCCCGAAGCACGCTTTCACGATGGCACGCCGATTACCGCCGCCGATGTCGCCTTTTCCTACCGCCTGTTGCTCAAGCAAGGCCACCCGCAATACCGCACCAGCCTGCAGGAAGTGCAGCGGGTCGACATTCTCAACCCGCTGCGCATCCGCTTTGTGTTCAAGCGCGCCGGCAACCCGCTGCTGATCCTGCGCCTGGGCGAGTTGTCGGTATTGCCACAGCACTACTGGAAAGACCGCGACTTCAAGGCCACGACCTTCACCCCGCCCCTGGGCAGCGGACCGTATCGCATTACCCAGGTGCAGCCGGGCCGCAGCCTGGTGCTGGAGCGGGTCAAGGATTACTGGGGCAAGGACCTGCCGGTCAATCGTGGCAAATACAACTATGATCGCGTCGAAGTCGAGTTCTACCGCGACAGCGACGTGGCGTTCGAAGCCTTCAAGGCCGGCGAATTCGACATTTACATTGAGCACCAGGCCAAGAACTGGGCCAATGGCTACAACTTCCCGGCGGTGCGCCGTGGCGAGGTGATCAAGGCGCAGATCGAGCACCAGATCCCCACCCAGACCCAGGGCCTGTTCATGAACAGCCGACGCGCGATCTTCAACGACGACAAGGTGCGCCAGGCCCTGGGCCTGATGTTCGACTTCGAGTGGACCAATCGCGCGCTGTTCAATGGCGCCTACAAGCGGGCCTTGAGTTACTTCCCCAACAGCGAATTCTCGGCCAGCGGCCTACCCATCGGCCACGAATGGCTGATGCTCTCGCCCTACCGCAATCAATTGCCGGCCAAGCTGTTTACCGCCCCCTTCAGCCTGCCGCAGACCAACGGCCGGGGCATCCCCCGCGCCACCCTGCGCGAGGCACTCGGCCTGCTGGCCGAAGCCGGCTGGAAGCTCAACGGCCAGCGCCTGCAAAACGCTGCGGGGCAGCCGCTGCGCTTCGAACTGCTGCTGGTCAATCCGAACCTGGAGCGCATCCTCCAGCCGTACACCGAAAACCTCGCCAGCATCGGCATCGACGCCCACCTGCGCACCGTGGACCGGGCCCAATACAAACAACGCCTGGATCAGTTCGACTTCGACATGATCCTGATGACCCTCGACCAGACCTTGAGCCCGGGCCTTGAGCAGTGGCAGTACTTCCACTCCAGCCAGGCCCAGGTCAAGGGCAGCAAGAACTACGCGGGTGTCGCCAACCCCGTGGTCGACCACCTGCTGGAGCAACTGCTCGCGGCCCGTTCACGGGATGAACAGTTGGCGGCTGGCAGGGCACTGGACCGAGTGCTGCTGTGGCAGCACTACATCATCCCCAATTGGTATATCAATTATCATCGCCTGGCGTACCGCAACCGGTTCGCCTTCGTCACCACGCCGCCCTACACGTTGGGGTTGAACGCCTGGTGGCTGAAGACTTCGGAGAAAGCCCAATGATGTCCTTGCGTACCCTGCTGGGTCTGGTGTTGACCGGCATCGCCTGCGTGGCCCACGCCGCCCCGCAACATGCCCTGACCCTGTACGACGAGCCGCCCAAGTACCCGGCCGACTTCAAACACTTCGACTACGTCAACCCGCAGGCCCCCAAGGGCGGCACCTTCCGCCAGGCCGGGTTCGGTGGCTTCGACAGCCTCAACCCGTTCATCAGCAAAGGCGTGCCGGCCAACGACATCGACCTGGTCTACGACACCCTGGCCCGCCAGAGCCTGGACGAACCCTTCACTGAATACGGCCTGCTGGCCGGCAAGATCGAACGGGCCCCGGACAACACCTGGGTGCGTTTCTACCTGCGCCCCGAAGCCCGCTTCCACGATGGCCAGCCGGTGCGTGCCGAAGACGTCGAGTTCAGCTTCCAGGCCCTGATCAAAGACGGCTCGCCGCTGTACCGCATTTACTACGCCGACGTGACCGACGTGATTGTCGAGGACCCGCTGCGCGTGCTGTTCAAGTTCAAGCACAGTAACCGCGAGCTGCCGCTGATCCTCGGCCAACTGCCCGTCCTGCCCAAGCACTGGTGGCAAACCCGCGACTTCAGCAAGGGCAACCTGGAGATCCCGCTGGGCAGCGGGCCGTACCAGGTCACCCAGGTCAAGGCCGGGCGCTCGGTACGCTACGAGCGGGTCAAGGACTACTGGGGCAAGGACCTGCCGATCAACCGCGGCTCCTTCAATTTCGATGTCATGACCACCGACTACTACCGCGACAACACCGTGGCCCTGGAAGCCCTCAAGGCGGGGCAGTTCGACTACTGGCTGGAAATCAGCGCGAAGAACTGGGCCAACGCCTACAACACCCCGGCCATCACCGAAGGCCGGCTGATCAAGGAACAGATCGCCAACGGCAACCCCACCGGCATGCAGGGCTTTGTGTTCAACCTGCGTCGCCCGCTCTTCCAGGACATACGCGTGCGCGAGGCCCTGAGCCTGCTGCTGGACTTCGAGTGGACCAACAAGCAGCTGTTCAACGGCGCCTACACCCGCACCCGCAGCTATTTCGAAAACTCGGAAATGGCCGCCACCGGCCTGCCCGACCCGGAACAACGGGCGATCCTCGACCCACTGCGCCAACAGCTCCCGGCCCAGGTGTTCAGCGAGGCATTCGAGAACTCGGTGTCCGACGGCAGCGGCATGATCCGCGCCCAGCAGCGCCGCGCCTATCAACTGCTGCAGGAGGCCGGCTGGCGGATCGTCGACGACAAGATGGTCGACACCACTGGCAAGCCGGTGAGCATCGAGTTCCTGCTGGCCCAGACCGAGTTCGAGCGCGTGCTGCTGCCGTTCAAGCGCAACCTGGCGGACCTTGGGATCGACCTGGTGATCCGCCGGGTCGACGTCTCGCAGTACATCAACCGCGTGCGCTCGCGGGACTTCGACATGATCGTGGGCAGCTTCCCGCAGTCCAGCTCGCCGGGCAATGAACAGCGCGAGTTCTGGAAGTCCGAGAGCGCCGACAAACCCGGCAGCCGCAACACCATCGGCCTCAAGGACCCGGTCATCGATCAACTGGTCGAGGGCCTGATCAACGCCGATTCACGCAAAAGCCTGGTGGCCCATGCCCGGGCGCTCGACCGAGTGCTGCAATGGGGCTACTACGTGATCCCCAACTGGCACATCAAGACCTGGCGCGTGGCCTACTGGAACCACATCGGCCACCCGAAGGTTTCGCCCACTTATGACCTGGGCATCAACACCTGGTGGATCAAGCCCGACGCCACGCCTGCCATTGAAATCCTGACTGAACAGCAAGCCGAGCCTGAAGGCGTGGAGCAATAAGATGCTGGCGTACCTATTACGGCGACTGTTACTGATCATCCCGACCCTGTTCGGCATCCTGCTGATTAACTTTGTGATCATCCAGGCCGCGCCCGGGGGCCCGGTGGAGCAGATGATCGCCAAGCTCGAAGGCTTCGAAGGCGCCACCAGCCGCATTGCCGGTGGCGGTGCCGAGGTCTCGGTGGCCGGTTCCAGCTATCGCGGCGCCCAGGGCCTGGACCCGGCGCTGGTCAAGGAAATCGAGACGATGTACGGCTTCGACAAATCGGCGCCGGAACGCTTGTGGATCATGGTCAAGAACTACGCCCGCCTGGACTTCGGCGACAGCTTTTTTCGCGACGCCAAGGTCATCGACCTGATCAAGGAAAAGATGCCGGTGTCGATCTCCCTGGGGCTGTGGAGCACCCTGATCATGTACCTGGTGTCGATCCCCCTCGGGATCGCCAAGGCCACCCGCCACGGCAGCCACTTCGACGTCTGGACCAGTTCGGCGATTATCGTCGGCTACGCGATCCCGGCGTTCCTCTTCGCCATCCTGTTGATCGTGGTGTTTGCCGGGGGCAGTTACCTGAACTGGTTCCCGCTCCGGGGCCTGACCTCCAACAACTTCGACCAACTGAGTCTGGGCGCCAAGATCCTCGACTACTTCTGGCACCTGGCGCTGCCCGTGACCGCCCTGGTGATCGGCAACTTCGCCACCATGACCCTGCTGACCAAGAACAGCTTCCTCGATGAAATCAACAAGCAGTACGTGGTCACCGCCCGCGCCAAGGGCCTGACCAAACACCGCGTGCTGTACGGCCATGTGTTCCGCAACGCGATGCTGCTGGTGATTGCCGGCTTCCCGTCGGCCTTCATCGGCATCTTCTTCACCGGATCCTTGCTGGTGGAAGTGATCTTCTCCCTCGACGGCCTGGGCCTGATGAGCTTTGAAGCGGCGATCAACCGTGACTACCCGGTGGTCTTCGGCACCCTCTTCATCTTCACCCTGATGGGCCTGATCGTGAAACTGATCGGCGACCTGACCTACACCCTGGTCGATCCGCGCATCGACTTCGAACACCGGGAGCATTGAGATGAACCTGTCCCCGCTCAATCGCCGGCGTTTCGAGCTGTTCAAGTCCAATAAGCGCGGCTGGTGGTCGCTGTGGCTGTTCCTGATCCTGTTTGGCGCCAGCCTGGGCGCCGAGTTGATCGCCAACGACAAGCCACTGGCGGTGCACTACGACGGCCAGTGGTACTTCCCGGCCCTCAAGCGCTACCCGGAAACCACCTTCGGCGGCGAGTTCCCCCTGGAGGCCAACTACAAGAGCCCGTATATCCAGGAACTGCTCAAGGCCAAGGATGCCTGGACCTTGTGGGCACCGATCCCGTTCAGCTACCAGAGCATCAACTACGACCTCAAGGTCCCGGCCCCCGCCCCACCTTCGGCGGACAACCTGCTGGGCACCGACGATCAGGGCCGTGACGTGCTGGCGCGGGTGATCTATGGCTTCCGGGTCTCAGTGCTGTTTGCCCTGACCCTGACCATCCTCAGTTCGATCATTGGCGTGATTGCCGGCGCCCTCCAGGGTTTCTATGGCGGCTGGGTGGACCTGGCCGGGCAACGCTTCCTGGAGATCTGGTCCGGCCTGCCGGTGCTGTACCTGCTGATCATCCTGGCCAGCTTCGTCCAGCCGAACTTCTGGTGGTTGCTGGGGATCATGCTGCTGTTCTCCTGGATGAGCCTGGTGGACGTGGTGCGCGCCGAGTTCCTGCGCGGGCGCAACCTGGAATACGTGCGCGCCGCCCGGGCCCTGGGCATGCAGAACGGTGCGATCATGTTCCGCCACATCCTGCCCAACGCCATGGTCTCGACCATGACCTTCATGCCGTTCATCCTCACGGGGGCGATCGGCACCCTGACCGCGCTGGACTTCCTGGGCTTCGGCCTGCCACCCGGCGCACCGTCCCTGGGCGAACTGGTGGCCCAGGGCAAGTCCAACCTGCAAGCGCCGTGGCTGGGCATCAGCGCCTTCGCGGTGCTGGCGGTGATGTTGAGTTTGCTGGTGTTTATCGGCGAGTCCGCTCGCGATGCCTTCGACCCGAGGAAGTGAAATGAGTCAGGACAATCTGATCGAAGTGCGCGACCTGTCTGTCGAGTTTGTGCTCGGTGAACGGGTACAGCGGGTGGTCGAAGGTGTCAGCTTTGACATCAAGCGCGGCGAAACCCTGGCCCTGGTGGGCGAAAGCGGTTCGGGCAAATCGGTGACCGCGCACTCGATCCTGCGCCTGCTGCCCTACCCCCTGGCCCGCCACCCCAGTGGCACCATCAATTACTCGGGCCACGACTTGCTGGGCCTGAAGGAGAAGACCCTGCGCCACATCCGTGGCAACCGCATTGCGATGATCTTCCAGGAGCCCATGACTTCGCTGAACCCGCTGCACTCGATCGAGAAGCAGATCAACGAAGTGCTGGGCATCCACAAGGGCCTGACCGGCAAAGTGGCGACCCTGCGCACCCTGGAACTGCTGGAACTGGTGGGCATCCCCGAGCCGCACAAGCGCCTCAAGGCCCTGCCCCACGAACTGTCCGGCGGCCAGCGCCAGCGGGTAATGATCGCCATGGCCCTGGCCAACGAGCCGGAGTTGTTGATCGCCGACGAACCCACCACCGCGCTGGACGTCACCGTGCAGTTGAAGATCCTCGAACTGCTCAAGGAACTCCAGGCGCGCCTGGGCATGGCCCTGCTGCTGATCAGCCATGACTTGAACCTGGTGCAGCGAATTGCCCATCGGGTGTGCGTCATGCAGCGCGGGCGCATCGTCGAACAGGCGACCTGCGAGGAACTGTTTCGCGCCCCGCAGCATCCGTACACCCGGGAACTGCTGGCCGCCGAACCGCGCGGCAACCCGGCGACCAATGACGTCGGCCCGCCGTTGCTGGAGGTCGAGGACTTGAAGGTGTGGTTCCCGATCAAGAAAGGCTTCTTGCGCAACACCGTCGACTACGTCAAGGCGGTGGATGGCATCAACTTCAGCCTGCCCCAGGGCCAGACCCTGGGCATCGTCGGCGAGAGCGGCTCAGGCAAATCCACCCTGGGCTTGGCGATCCTGCGCTTGATCGCCAGCCGGGGCACGATCCGTTTTGAAGGCCAGGCGCTGGACCGCCTGTCGCAGCAACAGGTGCGGCCACTGCGCCGGGAAATGCAGGTGGTGTTCCAGGACCCCTTCGGCAGCCTGAGCCCACGCATGTGCGTCAGCCAGATCGTCGGCGAAGGCCTGCGCATCCACCACATCGGCACGCCGGCCGAGCAGGAGCTGGCGATTATCGCCGCCCTCGAAGAAGTCGGCCTGGACCCCGAAACCCGCAACCGTTACCCCCACGAGTTCTCCGGCGGCCAACGCCAGCGCATCGCCATTGCCCGGGCCTTGGTCCTCAAACCGGCGCTGATCCTGCTGGACGAGCCCACCTCCGCCCTCGACCGCACCGTACAGCGTCAGGTGGTTGAACTGCTGCGCAGGCTGCAAAGCAAGTACAACCTGACATACCTGTTCATCAGCCATGACCTGGCCGTGGTGAAAGCGCTCAGCCACCAGTTGATGGTGGTCAAGCATGGTCAGGTGGTCGAACAGGGTGATGCACAAAGCATCTTCGCCGCCCCGCAGCATCCGTACACCCAGCAGTTGCTGGAGGCGGCATTCCTGGTCCCGGAAACCGCCGGGTAAACGCCACCGCAGCCCTCCCCTGTAGGAGCGAGGCTTGCCCGCGAAGACATCGACACATCCAACATCAACGCCGCCTGACACACCGCCTTCGCGGGCAGGCCCGCTCCCACAAGGGAGCTGAGCCAGACACCGGATTTGTGTCCACCGCAGCCCCACTGTGGGAGCGAGCCCGCTCGCGAAGAGGCCGGCACATTCAGCATCAACACCGCCTGACACACCGCCTTCGCGGGCAAGCCCGCTCCCACAAGGGATCTGCGCCAGACACCGGATTTGTGTCCACCGCAGCCCCACTGTGGGAGCGAGCTTGCTCGCGAAGAGGCCGGCACATTCAGCATCAACACCGCCTGACACACCGCTTTCGCGGGCAAGCCTCGTTCCTACGAGGGAGCTGCGCCAGACATCGGGTTTGTGTTCGCCGCAGCCCCCCTTTCTTAGGTCGCGGCCAGTTGCAACGGCAGCTCGCGCAAGCGTTGTCCGGTCAGGGCGAAGACGGCGTTGGCCACCGCTGGCGCAACCGGTGGCACGCCGGTTTCGCCGATGCCTCCCGGCTTGTCGGTGCTGGGCACGATGTGCACCTGTACCACTGGCATTTCGTTCAGGCGCAGCACTTGATAGTCGTGGTAGTTGGACTGCTCGACCATGCCGTTCTTCAAGGTCAGCTTGCTGTGCAGGGTGAATCCCAGGCCAAAGGTGATGCATGACTCCATCTGCGCGGCGATGCTGGTCGGGTTGACCGCGATCCCGCAATCCACCGCGCACACCACCCGGTGCACGCGAATGGTCTGACCCTCCCTCGACACTTCGGCCACCTGCGCCACGAAGCTGCCAAAGGACTCATGCACCGCCACGCCCAGCGCGTGCCCGTCCGGCAGGGGTGCCTTCCAGTTGGCCTTCTCCACTGCCAGGTTCAGCACCCCCAGGTGGCGCGGATGGTCCTTGAGCAAGGCACGGCGGTACTCCACCGGATCCTTGCCGGCCGCGGCGGCCAGTTCGTCGACCAGCGACTCCATGACAAACCCTGTGTGGGTGTGCCCCACCGAACGCAGCCACAGCACGCTGATGCCAGTCTGCGGCGAATGCAGTTGCACCTGGTGATTGGCCAGGCCGGTGAGGTAGGGGCTGTCGGCCACGCCCTCGACCGAGGTCTTGTCGACGCCATCCTTGACCATGGTCGCTGCAAACGAGGTGCCGGTCATGATCGATTGGCCGACCAACACATGCTGCCAACCCACCGGCAGGCCGGCGCTGTCCAGGCCGATGCGCGCGTGATGGAGGAACGCCGAGCGGTAGTAGCCGCCACGGATATCATCTTCGCGCGACCACACGGTTTTCACCGGACTGCCGGCGGCCTTGGCCACCTGCACGGCTTCGGCCACGAAGTCCGAGGTCGGGTTGGCCCGCCGCCCGAAACCACCGCCGAGAAACTCGGTGTGGATCACCACCTGCTCGGGCTTGAGCCCGGTGATCTTGCCAGCGATGAGCTGGTCCAGGGTCTGGAACTGGGTGCCGGTCCAGATCTCGCACTGATCGGCGGTGATTTTCACCGTGCAGTTGAGCGGTTCCATCGGCGCGTGGGCCAGGTACGGCACGTGATACTCGGCCTCGACGGTCTTGGCCGCCTTGCCCAGCGCCGCCGTCACATCCCCGGCCTGGCTCGCCGAGGCGCCGGGGGTGGTCGCCAACTGGCGGAAGCGCTCCAGCAAGGTGGCACTGTCGAGGTTGGCATTGGGGCCAAGGTCCCAGTCGACTTTCAGCGCATCGCGGCCCTGCTTCGCCGCCCAATAGTGATCGGCCACCACCGCAATGCCCGTCGGCACCTGCAGCACTTTGTGCACCCCGGGCAGCGCCAGGGCTGCCGTGCCGTCGAAGGACTTGACGCTCGCGCCGAACACCGGCGCCCGGGCGACCAGCGCGGTCAGCAAGCCATCGAACTGCACGTCCATGCCGAACTTCGCCTGGCCGGTGATTTTTTCCGGGGTGTCGAGGCGCTGGGTCGGCTTGCCGATGAGGGTCCAGTCCTTAGCCTCCTTGAGTTTGATCGTCGAGGGGTCCGGCACCGGCAACTGGCCGGCGTCATTGGCCAACTCGCCATAGGTGGCACGGTGCGTCCCGGCAATCACCACTCCAGGTTCGGTACGGATTTGCGAAGCGGCGACGTTGAAGCGCTTGGCCGCCGCCTCGATCAACATCAGTCGAGCCGCCGCGCCCGCCAGGCGGTAACGGTCGAACTCCATCCAGGTCGAGGTCGACCCACCGGTGATCTGCATGCCGCCGAACGCCGGCAAGCCGTACTTGGCCGCCGAGGCTGGCGCGTGCTCGACGCGGATCTTGCTCCAGTCGGCGTCCAGTTCCTCGGCAATCAGCATGCTCAGGCCGGTCCAGATGCCCTGGCCCATTTCCGAGTGGCCGATCAACAGGGTGACGGTGCTGTCGGGGGCGATACGCAGGAAGGCGTTGGGGGCAAAGTCCGCCTCCCCCGCCATGGCGGCGCGCGCGAACCGATTGCCCGCAGGGATGACAAGCGCCACCACCAGGCCCGCACCGAGCATGGCGCTGCCCTTGAGGAATGAACGGCGGGAGGTATCGAGGCGTACATTCATGATCACGCCTCCTTGAACTGGGCGGCACGCTTGATCGCTGCCCGGATCCGCGGGTAGGTGCCGCAGCGGCACAGGTTTCCCGACAGCGCCTGGTCGATGTCGCTGTCGGTCGGCGATGGGGTCTTGGCCAGCAACGCCGCCGCCGACATGATCTGCCCCGACTGGCAGTAACCGCACTGGACCACATCGATCTCGGCCCAGGCCCGCTGCACCGGGTGCGAGCCATCACTGGACAAGCCTTCGATGGTGACAATTTTCTGCCCGCCACTCACCGCCGCGGCCGGGGTGATGCACGAACGCAGCGGCGTGCCATCGACGTGCACGGTGCATGCACCGCACTGCGCCATGCCGCAACCGAACTTGGTGCCCGTCAGGTGCGCGACATCGCGCAGGACCCACAGCAGCGGCATGTCCGGGGGCACATCCAGGGGGCGATCCTGGCCATTGATGTTGAACGTCAGCACGATTATCTCCTCGGGCGATCAGGATTCACGGTGTCCTGGGTGACGCATCGCGCAGGTCACAATGGCCGGCGCGTGCGTTGGCTTATTCGTTGAGCTAAGCGCAATTTGCTCCTCAGCGGGCTCGACACGACCATCGGTCAGCCGCTACAGCGTTGCGCCCTCCTATCGATGATAGCAACCCACATAAAAGCAAACCAATATCATTTGCAGAGCCTCGAGCCATTTGACTTAATCGCGATCGATTCCGATTAAGATCTTTTCGTCGCTTCCCCACCCAATGGACCTGTGCTCTTGATGATGGCCGTCGACACTTCCCCCTCTGCATTCCCTCTACGCCAGCCACCATCGCTGGTTGTACGAGTTGTTGCGCAGGCGCCTCTGCAATGCATTGTCTTTGACGTACACTCACGCGCAGACCGTCAAAGGAGCTTCGTCGATGCCATCCACGCCGCCCAAGAACCCCGACCAGGCCCCGCGCTTCTGGCGCGACGACGCCCTGCCCTTCATCGAGGCGCGCGCCATCGCCGACGGCCGCAAGGTCTGCTACACCCGCCACGCCCACGAACAATTTTCCATCGGTGCGATCACCGCTGGCAGCAGCACCTACCTGCACGAGCAATCGGCGTTCGAGGTGCAGGCCGGCACCGTCGTGCTGATGAACCCCGGCGATGTGCATGCCTGCAACCCCATCGACGATCAACCGTGGTCGTACCGCATGCTGTTCATCGATGCGCCCTGGTTGACCGACCTCCAGCATCAACTGGGGTTCAGTGCGCAGTTGGACTTTCGCCGCTTCGCCACCACCCACACCACCGATGGCGAACTGTTCGAGGGTCTCAACCAGTTGTATGCGGTGCTGATCGACGACCAGGCCTCGACCCTGCATAAACACAGCGCCGTGGTGGCCTACTTCACCGACGTGCAGATCAAGCTCAACCCGGCGCAGGTCAGCGTGCGTGAGCCGAACTTCAAGCTCGAACGCGCCGCCGACTATATCCGCGACCACTGCACCCAGGCCGTTAAGTTGGAAGAGATCTGCGCGGCGGCGGACCTTTCGCCCTCCTACCTGATCCGCGCGTTCAAGCAACACTACGGCATGACGCCCCATGCCTACCTGGTCAACCGGCGTATCCAGTTCGCCCGCGAGCAACTGCGCCAGGGTCGACTGATCGCCGATGTGGCGCTGGAGGCCGGGTTTGCCGACCAGGCGCACTTCCAGCGCGCGTTCAAACAGCACCTGGCCGCGACACCCGGTCAGTATCGCGGCTGATCAAGACAGCAGCAGGTAGCCGGCACTCAGCGCCAGCAACGCGGCCATCACGCGGTTGAACAAACGCATGCCGCCGGGGTTGCTCAGGTACTGGCGCAAAAACGTGCCGGCATAGGACCAGCACGCCACCGACGCGTAGCACACCACCATGTACACCCCGGCAAACTGCCAGATCAGCGTGGCGTCACCGTCAGCGACAAACGCCCCCATACCCGCCACACACGCCAGCCACGCCTTGGGGTTGAGCCACTGCATCAACGCGCCATAGAGCATTGTCGGCGCCTGCCTGGAATCCTTGGCGCTGAGCCGCCCGTCATCGATGGCCAGCTTCCAGGCCATGAACAACAGGAACGCCACACCGGCCATCTGCACTCCCCGCGTCAACCCCGGCCAGCGCGTGAGCAGTTCATGCAAGCCCACGCCCATCAGCACCAGCAACAGCACAAAGCCCAGGGTGGCCCCGAGCACATGGCGCTGGCTGGCGACAAAGCCGTACTGCGCGCCGCTGCTCAAGGCGACGATGTTCACTGGGCCCGGGGTAATCGAGGCCGCCAGCGCAAAGGCGGCCATGGAGAGGATCAGACTCATTGCACGTGTGCTCCACACAAGTTGGGGGATTCCCCGGCTCCCAAGGTAGAAGCACGCCACCGGCGTGTATTGAAGAAAACGACCCTCCGGCGGTTCAACCGAACGCCTGCGTCACAGCAGTGTCATTAACCCTAATGGGCTCGTGGCGAACCTGCCGCCCCCAGACAGCGCGGCCCACGGCCTGCGCTCTGCCGAATCCATGCATAGGAGATCCACCGATGGTGACTCACTACAAGACCGCCGGGCACCTGGCCTGCGGTCATCACGGCAAGCACCTGATTTCGACCACCGAGTTTGCCCGCGTCAAATGCCGCAGCTGCCGCAACACGGACGCCTTCAAGGACGCCCGCCGCGATGCCCGCAACGCCGCACGCCGGGCAGCCCGCCGAGCCAAGGTCGCCCATGCCTCGGTCGATTGGCGCACGTCATGGATCCAGCGCCTGACCGACATGCCCGGCCAACAGCGCCTGCCACGGGGGTTTAGCGGGCAGCCGTTTGTTTGAGGGCGGGCTCCCAAACTGGTCCGCGGTGAATGCTAATCCCGGGGCCACCCACACCCCACCGGAGAAGGGGTTTACAGGCAGGCATCGGGATAAAACCTGCTTTACTTTGGCAAACCCCGGCCATGCCTGCTGATTGAATGGGAGTGCACCCATGACTCGCCTCACCGCCAAGGACTTTGCCCCTGAACTGCTGGAGCTGTACGACTACTACGCCCACGGCCGGATCAACCGGCGCGAGTTCCTCGACCGCGCCGCGCTGTTCACCTTCGGCGGGCTGACAGCCTCGGCGTTGCTGGCGGCGCTGAGCCCCGACTACGCCCTGGCGGAGCAGGTGGAATTCACCGACCCCGACATCGTCGCCGAGTACATCACCTACCCCTCGCCCAAGGGCAACGGCCAGGTACGGGCTTATCGGGTGCGCCCGGCCAAGGCTGTCGGCAAGGTGCCGTCGGTGGTGGTGGTGCATGAGAATCGCGGGCTCAACCCGTACATCGAGGACGTGGCCCGGCGCCTGGCCAAGGCCGGGTTTGTTGCGCTGGCCCCCGATGGCCTGAGCTCGGTGGGCGGCTACCCCGGCAACGATGACAAGGGCCGCGAACTGCAACAGACGGTCGAGCCGACCACGTTGATGAACGACTTCTTCGCCGCCATTGAGTGGCTGATCGCCCATGACGCCACCACCGGGAAAGTCGGCATCACCGGCTTCTGCTACGGCGGTGGCGTGGCCAATGCCGCCGCCGTGGCCTACCCGGAACTGGCCGCGGCCGTGCCCTTCTACGGTCGTCAACCAGAGGCCAAGGACGTACCCCGCATCCAGGCTCCGCTGCTGTTGCACTACGGCGAACTGGACACGGCCATCAACGAAGGCTGGCCGGCCTACGAGCAAGCCCTCAAGGCCAATGGCAAAACCTACGAGGCCTACGTCTACCCCGGCGCCAACCACGGTTTCCACAACGACTCCACCCCGCGCTACGACAAGGCCGCCGCCGAGTTGGCCTGGAGCCGGACACTGGCGTGGTTCAGGCGCTACCTGGCTTAGGAGAGCGGGCCCGCTCGCGAAGACGCCAGCACATTGCCCCTTGATCGCGCGTAGCTCATGTCCTTGCATGGGCACTTGACCACGAGGTTGGAGTACCCCGGCTTTTTTCGGCAGTTGCCCGGCCTGCGCCACCCCGAACAGGGCCTACAACGATAGAAGTGAACCTAGCTTGATCAACGGCATGACGGGCCTGCTGTGAGCGTGGACGGGAGGTCAAACCGCCACCCTCTAACGAGCAAATGCCGGGGAACGATATAAGGCGTATCCGAAAGGACGCACTGGCGCAGGCCGTGCGTCCCACAGCTGGCATCAGAGTCCGCTGATGACCTTGGTCCACAACCGGGTGGCCTGGCGCATGGCCTTGGGTTGCAGGGCCTTCAACGGGAACAGGGTGCTCATCACCTCGGGCGCCGGGTACATCGCCGGGTCGTCACGTACGGCCGGATCCAGGAACGCGGTGGCCGCCGCGTTGCCGTTGGGGTAGTGGATCGAGTTGCTGATGTTGGCGATGACCTTGGGCTCCATCAGGTAGTTCATGTAGGCGTAGCCATTGTTCTGATTGGGCGCATTGCGCGGCATGACCACCATGTCCACCGCCAGGGTCGAGCCCTCCTTGGGAATCGAATAACCCAGCTCCACGCCATTCTTCGCTTCGTGCGCCGTGGTCGTCGCCTGGGCAATGTCACCGCTGAACCCGACGGCCACGCAGATGTTGCCGTTGGCCAGGTCGCTGACGTACTTGGACTGGTGGAAGTACTGGATGTAGGGCTTGACCTTCAACAGCGCCGCCTCGGCCTTGGCGTAGTCGGCCGGGTCTTCGCTGTCATGCTTGAGACCCAGGTAGTTGAGCGTGATGGGCAGCATCTGCGTCGAATTGTCGATCACCGCGACACCGCACTGCTTGAGTTTCTCCATGTTCTTGGGATCGAACAGCAGGCTCCAGCTCTGGGTGACATCGGTGTTGCCGAAGATCTCCTTGATCTTCTGCACGTTGTAGCCGATGCCCACGGTGACCCACATGTAGGGGAGGCCGTACGCGTTGCCCGGGTCGTTGACTTCGATCATCTTCATCAACTGCGGGTCGAGGTTTTTCCAGTTGGGCAGCTTGGACTTGTCCAGCTTCTGCAGCGCGCCGGCCTTGATCAGTTGCGCGAGGAAGTGGTTCGACGGGCTGACCACGTCGTAGCCGCTGCTGCCTGTGATCAACTTGGCTTCGAGCATCTCGTTGCTGTCGATCAGGTCATAGGTGGTCTGGATACCCGTCTGCTGGGTGAAGTTGCTCAGGGTATCGGGGGCGATGTAGCTGCTCCAGTTGGAGATGCGCACGGTTTCGGCGGCAGCGGCCATGCCACTGGCGGTGGCGCAGAGGGCGAAGACGATGGGTTTGAGCGTGATCATTATTATTCTTCCAGGCAAGGGAGTGACGTTTGCGGTGGGGTGTGGATCAGGACTCTGATTTCGCGCGACAAGCCTCGTAGCGCATGCGCACAGAGGCGCCGATATCGAAGAACGGTGATGGTGGCAACCAGCCGGGCGAGGCCTGGCTGAGGACTTTGTCCAGCAGCGGCGACTGACTGCCCGACGCCATCTCAGCCAGCAACCGTCCCCACAAGGTGCCCCGGGCGACACCGGAGCCATTGCAGCCGGCCACGGTGTGGATGCCCCGCTCCAGGCGGGCAAAGCGCGGTTCACCGGAACGCGTGGCACTCAAGTGGCCGGTCCAGGTGTACTGGATATGCTGGTCGGTGACCCACGGGAAGCGGCGTTGCAGGCCACGCAAATGGGTTTGCCGACGCACGCTCAAGGACCCGCTATCGAGGTCGTGGCGGCGCAGTTCCACGGTGTTACGGATCAGCAGCCGACGGTCGTTGGTCAGGCGCAGTGTCGCCCCACCCGGGCGAGTCGACAGCACGCCCCACGGATCGGGACGGCCCATCTGGTCGAATTCGTCATCGGTCAACGGGCGGGTCAACGAGGCGCTGAGCTCCAGGGGGAACACCGCCCGTTCACGCACGCCGACGCGGGGCAGGAACGGCCCGACGCAGACCAGCACCTGCGGTGCCTCGACACTGCCTTGCGCCGACGAGGCACGCAGATTGCTGTTGGCCTGGCGCTCCAGGCGGGTGATGTCGGTGAACTCGAACAACTCGACCGACGCCGGTAAGGTGTCGCGCAGCCCCTTGGCGTACTTGGCCGGCTGCAACAGCGCGTTGCCGCCTCGACACAGGATCCCGGCCTGGTAGAAATCCGTGCCCAGGTGCTGGCGCAAGGCGTGGCCTTCCAGCAGTTGCGCATCGGCTCCGGTCTCACCCAGGGTCTGCACCCGCAGCGCGGCATCTTCGAGCTTGGCCGGATCGTGCACGGCGAAGAAGTAACCCTGCTCGCGCAGGTCGCAGTCAATCTTCAGGCGACTGACCCGGCTCTGCACTTCCCTGCTCGCGGCGCGACTGATCTCGGTGCTGGTCTGGTAGTAGGCGTTGCCGACACGGCCAATCAAGTCATCGCCGGACGGGTTTTCATGGGCCACCACAAAACCCGAGTTGCGCGCCGACGCCCCTTGCGCCGCGCGCTGGCGGTCGACCATCACAATCCGTGCCTGGGGGTGCAGTTCTGCCAGGGAATGGGCGGCCGACAACCCGGTAAAACCGCCGCCGATGATCAGCCAGTCCGCCTTCTGCACCCCGAGCAAGGGTGGTTGCGCTACCGACGCTTGGGTCTGCGCAATCCAGCCGCAG
Source organism: Pseudomonas sp. ok272 (assembly GCF_900109995.1). Taxonomy (GTDB): domain Bacteria; phylum Pseudomonadota; class Gammaproteobacteria; order Pseudomonadales; family Pseudomonadaceae; genus Aquipseudomonas. Next base: position 61,956 of record NZ_FOCB01000011.1, read on the forward strand.
TTGTTTTCAGTCATCTATTTACCTCATACCCTGTTGAATGCCGCCACCATGAACAATTAGCATGCAGGCACGCTGTTCACTTGGCCGCCATCACCAGAATCTATGGAGATATCGATGCGCACTCCAACGTTATTAATGCATCCAACCATTCGTTTTTCGCATGGATAAGGTGTTTCGCGTGCCGTCCTTGCAGGCGCTGCAGGCGCTTGTCGAAGTCGCCACGGCGAGCAACTTCACCCAGGCAGCACAACGGCTGTGCCTGACCCAGAGCGCGGTCAGCCGCAAGATCCAGCAACTGGAGCACCACTACGGCGTACCGCTGCTGGTTCGCAGCAGTCGCAGCGTGTCGCTGACGACCGAGGGCCAGCACGTGCTGGCGGTGGCACAGCGGATGATTGGCGAGCTGGAAGCGCTGGAAAAACGCCTGGAACCCAGGGATTCGGCGTTTCGCATCCGCATCCATGTATCGCTGGCGGTGCGCTGGCTGCTGCCGCGCCTGACCGATTTTTATGCCCGCCACCCAGACCTGGCGCTGTCGATAGAAACCGTGGCCACCCAACGGGTCGATCCTTCGGGCGAGTGCGACGCCTGCATTCTCTATCTGCCGGCGCCAGCGGATGATCAGGCGCACCAGGTGCTGTTCGAAGAGTTCCTGGTGCCGGTATGCGCGCCGCACTCGGTCAACGGCAAAGTACCGCCACAGTCCCTCGATGAGTTGAGCCAGTACCCGCTGATCCACGGTTCGACCGGGCAACTGGAATGGGCCAGTTGGCTGCAAGCCCAGCACCTGACGCTGGCGCGAGACAGCAAGCACATCACGTTCAACCTCGACGAACTGGCCCTGGAAGCGGCCGCGCGTGGCATGGGGATCGCCATGACCGACCAGGCCCTGGCCCAGGACCTGATCAATCGCGGCGAGTTGATCGTGCCCTTCGGTCCACCGCTGAAAACCGGTGGTGCCTATACGTTGTGGCTGCAACCCTCAAGCGCCCTGCACCCGGCGCGACCGGCGATCCTGGAGTGGTTTGCCCGGCACTCCGCGTCGCTGATTCAAGGCGATAAAAAAACCCCATGAACATCGCTGTTCATGGGGTTTTTTGTGGCTGACGCTAGGGCTTGATCACGCCGGCGCCGACGTCCGGATCAAGTGATCGAAGGCACTCAACGACGCCTTGGCGCCCTCGCCCACCGCAATCACGATCTGCTTGTACGGCACAGTGGTCACGTCACCGGCGGCGAACACACCGGGGATCGAGGTTTCGCCACGGTTGTCGACGATGATCTCGCCACGGGGCGACAGTTCGACCGTGCCCTTGAGCCAGTCGGTGTTCGGCAACAAGCCGATCTGCACGAAGATCCCTTCCAGCTCGACGCTCAGGATTTCGCCGGACTGGCGATCCTTGTAGCGCAGGCCATTGACCTTTTGCCCATCGCCGGTGACCTCAGTGGTCTGCGCGTTGGTGATCACGGTGACGTTGGGCAGGCTATGCAGCTTGCGCTGCAGCACCGCGTCGGCACGCAACTGCGTATCGAACTCCAGCAGGGTGACATGCGACACGATACCGGCCAGGTCGATGGCTGCTTCCACGCCCGAGTTACCACCACCAATCACCGCCACGCGCTTGCCCTTGAACAGCGGACCGTCGCAGTGCGGGCAGTACGCCACGCCCTTGTTGCGGTATTGCTGCTCGCCCGGCACGTTCATTTCACGCCAGCGGGCGCCGGTCGCGAGGATCACGGTCTTGGCCTTCAAGGTCGCACCGCTGGCGAACTTGATCTGGTGCGGCTCGCCGTTCCTGCCTGGCACCAGGGTGTCGGCGCGCTGCAGGTTCATGATGTCGACGTCGTACTGCTTGACGTGCTCTTCCAACGCCATGGCGAGCTTCGGCCCTTCGGTCTCCTGCACGGAGATGAAGTTCTCGATGGCCATGGTGTCCAGCACCTGGCCGCCAAAGCGTTCAGCGGCCACCCCGGTACGAATGCCTTTACGGGCCGCATAGATCGCCGCCGAAGCACCGGCCGGGCCACCGCCGACCACCAGCACATCAAAGGCAGCCTTGGCGCTGATTTTCTCGGCCTGGCGTTCGATGCCACTGGTGTCGAGCTTGGCGAGGATTTCCTCCAGGCCCATGCGGCCCTGGCCGAAGTTGACGCCGTTGAGGTACACGCTGGGCACGGCCATGATCTGGCGCTCGTCGACTTCAGCCTGGAACAGCGCGCCGTCGATGGCGACGTGACGAATGTTCGGGTTCAGCACCGCCATCAGGTTCAGCGCCTGGACCACGTCCGGGCAGTTCTGGCACGACAGCGAGAAATAGGTCTCGAAGTTGAACTCACCCTTGAGCGAGCGGATCTGTTCGATCACTTCGACACTGGCCTTCGACGGGTGGCCACCGACTTGCAGCAGGGCCAGCACCAGCGAGGTGAATTCGTGCCCCATGGGGATACCGGCAAAACGCAGGCTGATATCGGCGCCAGGGCGGTTCAGCGAGAACGATGGCTTGCGTGCATCAGTGCCATCGTCGCGCAAGGTAATCAGGCTGCAAAGACTGGCAACGTCTTTGAGCAACGCGAGCATTTCCTGGGATTTCGCACCGTCGTCGAGGGAAGCGACAATCTCGATCGGCTGGGTGACCCGTTCCAGGTAAGACTTCAACTGGGCTTTCAGATTAGCGTCCAACATACGGGCGATCTCCTTCAATTCTTTGGTTCATAAAAAACGCCCGAGCGAATCTCGCCCGGGCGTTTTTTGGGGCGATGCAGCTTACTTAAGTGCGGATGTCCGCTCGTAAGTGACTCACAGACTTAGATCTTGCCGACCAGGTCCAGGGACGGAGCCAAGGTAGCCTCGCCTTCTTTCCACTTGGCTGGGCACACTTCGCCTGGGTGGGCAGCGACGTACTGGGCAGCCTTGATCTTGCGCAGCAGCTCTTGAGCGTCACGCCCTACGCCGCCATCGTTGAGTTCAACGATTTTGATCTGGCCTTCTGGGTTGATCACGAAGGTGCCACGGTCCGCCAGGCCAGCTTCTTCGATCAGCACGTCGAAGTTGCGCGAGATGGTCAGGGTCGGGTCGCCGATCATGGTGTACTGGATTTTGCCGATGGCTGGCGAGGTGTTGTGCCAGGCCGCATGGGCAAAATGGGTGTCGGTCGACACGCTGTAGATCTCGACGCCCAGCTTCTGGAACTCGGCGTAGTTGTCGGCCAGGTCTTCCAGCTCGGTTGGGCAAACGAAGGTGAAGTCAGCCGGGTAGAAGAACACGACAGACCACTTGCCTTTCAGGTCGGCGTCCGACACTTCGACGAATGCGCCGTTTTTGAATGCGGTCGCTTTGAATGGTTTAACTTGGCTGTTGATGATAGGCATCGTTGACTCTCCTCAGTGGGTTGAAACTTGATGGGGAGAATCCTAGCCAAACATTGGGCCGATGGCTCATTGGATAACCTTATGCCATCGATTGAGTTTCTCTATTAGCTGACACTATAAAGAGAAGAAAACGATATCTACTCGCCCAGCGACTTCTCCGTCAGGCGGGCCATGCCCAGGAACGGGCTGGCCTCGACATAGCGCAGGGCGGACTTCATGTCCTTCCAGCCGACGTAACTCATCAACGACTTCAGGTCCCAACCACTTTGATGCGCCCATGTCGCGAAGCCCCGTCGCAGCGAGTGACTGGTGTAGTGTTCGGCCGCAATCCCGGCGCGCTCCAAGGCCTGGCGCAGCAACGGGATCACACTGTTGGCATGCAGCCCCGCTTCGCTCAAGTTGCCCCAGCGGTCGATACCGCGGAACACCGGCCCGCGCACCAAGGCGGCGACCTTGAGCCATTCGATATAGGCCTGCACCGGACACAGGCGCTGGAGCGCGGGGGTTTGATAGGTCTTGCCGAAGTTATCGCGGTCACTTTTGCTCCGCGGCAGGTACAGGCTGATGCCCGTCCCGGCAATCGCTTGCACATGCTCGACCTGCAAGCGGCACAGTTCATCGCTGCGAAAACCGCGCCAGAAGCCCAGCAGGATCAGCGCGCTATCACGGCGAGCGCGCAACAACCCTGGCGAGTCCTGATCTGCCAGCGCTTGCTGCGCCTCGCGCTCAAGGTGGGCGACTGCCTGCTCCAGATGGCGCAGTTGCAAGGGCTCGGCTTGTTTCTCTTGCGCCGGATGCAAGGCACGAATGCCCTTGAATACCTGGCGCACCACCGGCGCCTTGGTGGGGTCGGCAAACCCTTGGCTGTTGTGCCATTGCGCCAACGCCGACAAACGCAGCTTCAGGGTATTGATCGATAGCTCGCCCGCCTGGGCCACCAGGTAGCGCGCCACGCTGTCGCTGGTGGCCGGCAGAAACCCGCCCCAACTCACTTCGAAATGCTCGATGGCCGCCCGGTAGCTGCGCCGCGTGTTATCGCGAGTCGCGGCGTGCAGGTAACGATCCATATCAGTCATGGGCTCAACTCAAGTAGATGTACGGCGAATTCAGGTGAACGGCGTGGCTTGCGCTTATCACACGGGGTAATACCAGTATATCCCATGTGTATTAACGCCAATCTCAACATTCTAGATTGGCATGGTACAGTGGCGATATACGTTGTACGTACCACATTACGAAATCGTAGGAGAGAACATGGCCCGGGGCGGTATAAATAAGGCGGTGGTGCAAGCCGCACGCTTGGCAATCATTGCGCGCGGCGAACACCCCAGCATTGATGCGGTACGGATCGAGATGGGCAATACCGGCTCGAAAACCACCATCCACCGCTACCTCAAGGAGCTGGATGACGGCCGGGGCAACCCTTCAGATGAACCCGCCGAGCCGATCGACGGTGAGTTGCTGGAGCTGGTGACGCGCCTGGCACAACGCCTCAAGGCACAGGCGCAAGAACCTATTGATCAGGCCCAGGCGGCGTTCGATCAGGCGCGCACGGCGCTGGAGGCACAACTGAGCGAGGCCCAGCAGGTTCAAGCCCAGCTCGGGCAACAGTTGGACGCGCAAGGTCAGGCCCTGGCCAACGAATCCGCGGCCCTGCACAGCACTCGCGCCGCCCTGCAAGGCGAACAGACTCGCAATGCCGGGCTGAGTGAGGCGCTGAGTGGTTTCGAGTTGCGTTTGAATGACAAGGATGAGCAGATCCGCTCACTGGAAGAAAAACACCTGCACGCCCGCGACGCGCTGGAGCACTACCGCAACGCGATCAAGGAACAGCGCGAGCAGGAGCAACGCCGCCATGAAGGCCAGGTGCAGCAGATTCAGATGGAGTTGCGCCAGGCCCAGCAAAGCGCGCTGGTGCGCCAGGACGAGATCACCCAGCTCAACCGCGACAACGAACGCCTGCTGACCGAGAACCGCGGTACGCTGCGTGAGCTAAACCTGTTGCAGGATCAGCTCAAGCAAAGCGAGAAGCGCGAGGAGCAGGCTAACCAACGCATGCGCCAGGCGGACGCCGAGTTTACCCTGCTCCAGGAGCGCTTGCGCGTTGCCGTGCTGGAGGGCTCGACGCTCAAGCAAGACGTCGCCCAACAGCAGCAACTCAACAAAGAATTGGAGCTGAAGGCGACGACTGCCCAGGCCAGCCTGCACGCGCTGCTGCTGGCGACCGCCAGCAAGGCACCGCCAGAAGCAGGGTCAGAGGAGACGGCGGACGATTAACCCGCCACCGGCGTGCGCATGGTGACGAACTCTTCGGCGGCGGTAGGATGCACGCCGATGGTTTCGTCGAAGTCGCGCTTGGTGGCGCCGGCCTTGAGGGCGATTGCCAACCCCTGGACGATCTCCCCCGCCTCCGGGCCAACCATGTGGCAACCCAGGACCTTGTCGGTCTTGGCGTCGACCACCAGCTTCATCAGCGTGCGCTCCTGACACTCGGTCAGGGTCAGCTTCATCGGCCGGAAGCGGCTTTCGAAGACCTGCACCTCATACCCTTCCTCACGGGCCTGCTCTTCTGTCAGGCCCACGGTGCCGATGTTCGGCAGGCTGAACACCGCCGTCGGGATCATCCGGTAGTCCACCTGGCGGTACTGCTCGGGCTTGAACAACCGGCGCGCAACCGCCATGCCTTCGGCCAATGCCACGGGCGTCAACTGCACACGGCCAATGACATCGCCAATCGCCAGGATGGAGGGCTCGGTGGTCTGATACAGCTCGTCGACCTCGACGAAGCCTTTCTTGTCGAGCTTGACCCGGGTGTTCTCCAGGCCCAGGTTGTCCAGCATCGGACGACGCCCAGTGGCGTAGAACACGCAATCGGCCTGCAACTGACGACCATCCTTGAGGGTCACGTTCAAGCTGCCATCGGCCTGCTTCTCGATGCGCTCGATATCGGCATTGAATTGCAGGTGCATCCCACGCTTAGTCAGCTCCTCCTGCAAATGCTTGCGCACCGCACCGTCGAAGCCACGCAGGAACAGATCGCCACGATACAGCAAGGTGGTTTCAGCCCCCAGACCGTGGAAGATCCCGGCGAATTCGACGGCGATGTAGCCACCCCCCACCACCAACACGCGCTTGGGCAGCTCCTTGAGGAAAAACGCTTCGTTAGAGCTGATGGCGTGCTCGTGTCCCGGGATCTGCGGGATCAGTGGCCAGCCGCCAACCGCCACCAGAATGCGCTCGGCGCTATAGCGCTGGCCGTTCACTTCCACCGCGTGCGGATCGACCAGCTTCGCGTGCCCTTCATGCAAGGTCACGCCACTGTTGACCAGCAGATTGCGGTAGATGCCATTGAGGCGGTTGATCTCGCGATCCTTGTTGGCGATCAGCGTCGCCCAATCGAATTTCGCCTCACCCAGCGACCAACCAAAGCCCGCGGACTGCTCGAAGTCTTCGGCAAAGTGCGCGCCATAGACCAGCAATTTTTTCGGCACGCAGCCGACGTTCACACAGGTCCCGCCCAGGTAGCGGCTTTCCGCTACCGCCACTTTCGCACCATAACCGGCCGCGAAGCGTGCCGCTCGTACACCGCCGGAACCGGCGCCAATCACATACAGGTCAAAATCGTAGGCCATTTCAATCTCCTCGGCAGGTCAACAGCATACCTGCGGACGGCCGCTGAGCAAGCATTGTGCTGAAATGCTCGGACCGTGCGATGCGCGGCCCAATCTTCGTTTTCGATCAATACCCCTCTGCAGATTGCGTTTTCGATGTCCGCAGAGTGCGCCAAGCAATCAAAATCGCCATGAGTGCCAAGCCGAACGTCACCCACGAAACCAAACCGATTCCACCTTCGAATGCCCTTCCCGCCTGCGCCATCAACTCCCTTGCTTGATCACCCGACAAGTCTGCCGCCACATGATAGGCGCCAGACAGCGTCTCACTCGCCAGCATCATCTGCACTTCGCTCAGGAACCCCGGAAGCTGCAATGCACCGCGATAGTAGGCGGTAACGACACCACCGAGCACTGTCGTCCCCAAAACTACACCCACTTCATAGGCCGTTTCGCTAATGGCCGACGCGGCGCCCGCCTTTGCCGGTGGTGCGGCTGACAAAATCACATCATTGGACACCGTCGCGATCGCGCCCACGCCAATGTTTAGCAAGGCAAAAGCCACCACTAGAACGGTCAGGCTACTGCCCATGCTGCCGACCAGCAAAAACGCCGCTCCAGCAAACGCAATCAAAATCGGTATCAGCACATGCACCTGTAATCGCCGTGCGACAGGCACGACCGCCATCCCCACTACAATTGCCATGACCTGACCAGGAATCAACGCGAGGCTAGCACTCAAGGGCGACATCTGAAGAACGATCTGCAGGAACTGAGTGGTAAAGAATACGAAGCCGACGAGAAACGCGAGACTCATCAAATTGATCGCGACAGAGCCGCTAAAGGTGCCACTGCGGAACAGACTCAGGTCCATCAGCGGCACTGGCAGACGTAACTGTCGACACACAAACATCCAGCCCGCAACTGCGCCTACTGCAAATACTGTCAGTACCATCCAGTCGAAACCATTACTGGCACTGTGTTTAATGCCATAAACAATGGCACCAAGAGCTACCATCGATTGCAGGATGCTTATCGGATCCAACGGTCCTGAAGCATCTCGCTCGGATTCGGGCAACAACAGTGGCCCCAATACCAGCAGTGGCACCAACACGGGCACCGCCAACAGGAAAATCGACCCCCAACTGAAGAATTCCAGCAACACCCCGCCCACCAAAGGACCGAGTGCCGAGCCGACCGTCAACGTCGTTGCCCATATCGCGACTGCTAGTCTTCGCTCTTCTCGGTCCTCGAACACCGAACGTATCAACGCCAGCGTTGAGGGCATCAGCATTGCACCGAAAACGCCCATACAAGCTCGCCCGGCAATCAGTTGCGTGGCGGTATCGGAATACGCGGTTAGCACCGACACAATCGCAAAACCCAAGGACCCGATCAGCAATAACTTACGATGACCGACCCGATCTCCCAGACTGCCCATCGACACCAGCAACCCCGCCAATACCAGCGAATAAGCATCGATCATCCACAGTTGCTGGCTAGCACTCGGACGCAGGGCCTCGGCAATTTTTGGTAACGCGAATCCAAGCACCGTATTGTCAACTGTCACCAGCAATACAGGCAGCACCAGCACGCTTAGGCGTAACCAACGCTTTGATCTCGCTCCGCGGTGTGTCGCCTCACTTGTTAATGCCATCGGCAAAACTCCTACTGCACACAAAAAAATTCACGGAACATTTTTCATTGCACCCGTGAAACCTTTCCTACGCGCTTCCTTGACGAGGATTTAATCAGTTCAGCTATATACCGCGCCAACAATGGTGATTGGTGCAGACCATCTCGGTAGGTACCTGTTGCGAGCCAAAGACCTTCGATGCAGCACTCGCCAATCAATGGGAAACCACCTGCTGGAATTGGTCTGTTGCCAACTTGTATGGAAATTATTTCAGCGCCATGAAGGTCTAGGTTCAATTGATCAACAGCACAATCAAGCAAAAACTGAACATCTGATATGAGAGCCTGTTGCTTTGGCCGCTCCGAAATAATGTTAGTTGCCCCCAGATACAACACCCCATCCCCACGAGGGACACAGTGTAAGCCACATGCAAAGGCACGATTTGGCGTCCGTATGACCGAACTCGGCAAATCAACACCTTCTGGCATCTTTATGAGAATGGAGACGCCATAACCACTGAACAGCGGTGGAATTCTCTTTACGAGTTCATCGAAATCACTGAGCAAATCCAGAGATTGGACGCCTGCGGCAACCACAACCTTCCTTGCCCAGAGAATCTCCCCACTGCACAACTCGACACCCGTTGCTACCCCACCCTCAGCCAACACTCGTTTAGCATTCTCATTTTTCAGAGTGCCGCCTTCGGTGACAAATGCAGCATCCAGTTTCTCCAGTAAAAGATGCGAGTTCACTGAATGTTCGTTTGGTATGTACAACCCCCGCAGAGGGCGAACCAGATGGTTGGGCTTAAGCCACTCCATCTTGCGTGGATCAACAACTTCGAACGGCTCACCATACTCACGAAGGGTACTCTCGATGGTGTCGTAGTTTACGCTGTCCACCTCATCCATGCCGGCGGTATTGAGCAGCACATGGGTCCCAATAGCGGTAAATAACGAACTAGAATCACCTGAAGAAATTGCCAAACGCTCCGCCCAACTTGACCACAGGTGTTGGGCTTGTCGGTCCATATCTAGTTTTAATCGACCATAATCACTCGAAAGTAGACCGCTTGTTACTTCCCCGAAACATCCATTCATCGCCCCCGCAGCTTTTGACGCTGCATTTGTGCGATCAGTCTCACCTATGCGGCATACGTTTAAACCTCGCGTTGATAGCTCATATGCAATTGAGCCACCAACTGCTCCTGCACCCACGACAATAACGTCGAATTCCATGTACACCTCGAACCGTCACCAGCAACGGAGAAATAAATTACTAACCAGGAAACAATTTATTTCTAAGACTTCGTCACATCGCAATTCAATACGCAAATTATTTCATACTATGTCCACGTTACAAAAAGACATACATACGCGCAAAATGTAGGAATAAGCCTTCAGACAATAGGAGACAAGAATTAAAAAACACCATGAATGAGATTAAAATATTACTAGCACTAACCCTTAGTTCATGCAGACGCACTCACTCAGCAAAACAAATAACCTACTGGGCGCCCTCCTTACAAAAGAAATCCAGCCATGAATAACGGACAACACTAATTTTTGGCCTGGATAACTTCAAACTAGTGAGGTATTCGCCTCGCGCGATGGGCGACATCAATATTTGAAAGGCTTTTTCTTTCGACGCGCAAAAGCAAACGCCCCGAACAAGTCGGGGCGCTTTATTAGTTCTCACCTATGTTTTACACAGTGTGAGTTTATCTTTTCAGTACAAGCAACTAAGGTGCTATCAGTACGCCTTACCCGTCTTGTAGAAGTGCTCGAAGCAGAAGTTGGTCGCCTCGATGTAGCCTTCGGCACCACCGCAGTCGAAACGTGTGCCCTTGAACTTGTAGGCGATGACACAACCATCCTGCGCCTGCTTCATCAGGGCGTCAGTGATCTGAATCTCGCCACCTTTACCCGGCTCGGTTTGCTCGATCAGGCTGAAAATGTCCGGGGTCATGATGTAGCGACCGATGATCGCCAGGTTCGACGGTGCATCTTCCGGCTTTGGCTTCTCGACCATGTTACGCACGCGGTACAGGTCGTCGCCGATCAGGTCACCAGCGATCACGCCGTACTTGCTGGTTTCCTGCGGGTCGACTTCCATGATTGCAACGATGGTGCAACGGTACTGCTTGTACAGCTTGACCATCTGCTTGAGCACGCCGTCACCTTCGAGGTTGACGCACAAGTCATCCGCCAGGACCACGGCGAACGGTTCGTCACCGATCAACGGACGGCCCGTCAGGATGGCGTGACCCAGGCCTTTCATCTCGGTCTGACGCGTGTAGGAGAACGAGCACTCGTCGAGCAGGCGACGGATACCGACCAGGTACTTCTCTTTGTCGGTGCCCTTGATTTGGTTTTCCAGCTCGTAGCTGATATCGAAGTGATCTTCCAAGGCGCGCTTGCCGCGACCGGTAACGATCGAGATTTCATTCAAGCCAGCGTCCAGTGCCTCTTCAACGCCGTACTGAATCAGTGGCTTGTTCACCACTGGCAGCATTTCTTTAGGCATGGCCTTAGTCGCTGGCAGGAAGCGAGTACCGTAACCGGCTGCTGGGAACAAGCATTTCTTGATCATAAAAGTCCTTGAAAAGGCTGTGTGTACGAGTTTCGGCGCAGTCTAATCAGGCCGCGAGCACCTTACAATGCCCTGCACTGGCTAACCGATGCCATCATAGAGAAATAATCACTCGGATAGTTCCACGCGGGCGTGGATATCATCTGCGACATAAAGGTCATTAATGTAGACCACCGAGCACAACAAGGCACTTTTGCGGCTATCATTGCGCAATTGAACCAGCCAACGAGGCAGATAGATGTCGGCAGCAAAGAGCGTGAACGGGTACCTGATCACTAAGGCCAAAGACGGTCAATGGTGGGTCGACAGCAACGGCGGTGAACACATTGCCGGGCCTTTCCCTACCGAAGCGTTGGCCATCGAGGTCGCGTCGGTCTTGCAAGACACCCCACCGGCGCCCAAGCGTCGCGGTGCCAAGCCCGAGTAACAGAGCCTGCATCAAGAACGCCCTGCCCGCGCGCGGGGCTTTTTTGTGCCTGTCGATCGCCAAGCGTCGCCTTACATATGAATTTCGGCGAACTTGATCCCCAGGCCACGCACGGTCTCGATCAAGTCATCCAGCCGGCTGAAGGATTCAACCTCATCGTTTTCATCCACCAGGAAAAAGCTGCGTCCCGCGCTTTTCTTGAAGAATACAATCCACTCCCCGCTGTTCGCCGGATTTTGAATCACATGGGTCGCAGAGATATGTCCCTCTGCATGCCGCTCTCTGACTGTTTCGCGTTTCATTGACCACCCCAGAAATAACAATGCCGCTCAAACAAGCGGCATTGTGTCTATCGATGGACGGTAGTTTAGCGGATACCTTGCCCAATCAGCACGCCATTGACCTTTTGCCCATACAGGTTGACGCCGTCGTTGGCATGGAACTTCACCCGGGTTTTCTCGATGGAACCATCGACCAGGCGCGGATCCTGCGGGCGTTCATGACTGTTGACGAACGCCGCCACGTCCCAGGCTTGCTGGTCGCTCAGGGTCTGTGGCTTGCCCAGGGGCATGTTGTGCTGGATGAAGGACGCCGCCGTATTGATACGGTGCATGCCCGCCCCCCAGTTGTAAGAGTCCTTGCCCCACAGCGGTGGCATTACGTAGTCCTGCCCCACCTTCTGGCCCTGTCCGGTGTCGCCGTGGCATACCGCACATTGTTCCTTGTAGACCTGGGCGCCCTGGGCGATGTCATAACCCTTGGCCGGCTTCGCCACCTCGGGATAGCCACGCCCTGGAATCTCGACACCCACCGGTGCCTTGGTCGCCAGCCAATACGAATAGGCCGACAACGCACTGATCACCGGGCCATCGGCCGGCGGCGGCTTGCCGTTCATGCTGAACTCGAAGCAACCCTGCAAGCGTTCGGCAAAGGTGTTGACCTTGTCGTTTTTCTTGCGGTACGCCGGGTACATCGGATAGGCGCCCCACAACGGCGCAGAGTTGGGCAAACGCCCCTGATCCAGGTGGCAGTTGCTGCATTTGAGGCCGTTACCGACAAACTCCGGTGCCTGGCGCGGGGTGTCGACAAACACGTTGTAGCCTTGGCGGACCAACTTGCCAAAGGCGTTGTCCGGCAACTCACTTTCGGCCGGCGGCTGGAAATACGTGACAGCCCCAGCAACGGCCGGGACTTTCAGCTCGGACTGATCGTCCATGACGACCTGGGCGGCGAACACGTCAAGGCTCAGCAAGGCAAGCGCCAGTGGCGCAACAGAAAAGGACTTCATGGCTTGGCCTCCTGGCTACCCAGCGTTGCAAAATAGTCGGCGACAGCTTTGATCTCATCGGGGGTCAGGGATTTGGCAATGTGTCCCATCAGGTCGTTGGGATCGTTATGCCGAGTACCATCGCGCCAGGCGTTCAGCTGCGCAACCAGGTAACTGGCCGGCTGCGCCGCCAGTGGTGGAAAAGCTGTTCCAACTCCCACGCCACCTGGACCATGGCACATCACGCACTCAGGAATATGACGATCCCAGGCGCCACGCACCGCCAGGGTCTCTCCCACATTCTTGGGCACATCCGTGCGACCGACGGCAGGTGTCTTGGGGGCAGGCATGGCCGCCAACATATCGGTAACCGCTTTTATCTCATCATCGGTCAAGGCCTTGGCCAGCGGTTGCATCACCGGGCTAACCCGAGAACCACTTCTGAAGTCCGCCAGTTGCTTGCTCAGATACCCTGCCGGCAACCCGGCCAGCCGAGGAAAACCTGCGGCAGGCATCCCCATGCCGTCCGCGCCATGGCAGGCAAAACATGCAGTGGCGCCAGGCTCAGCGCCACCTTGGGTGAATATTTTTTGGCCATCAGCGGCATAGGCACCGCTGACTGCCGCGAGCATCAAACTGCTCAGCACAATCGAATTGAACACCATCACGGTCTCCTGCTTTCTAGTTATAAGCTTAGAGCTACAGCGCATAAGCCCATAAAGATTAGGTTATTGCTCCGTCTATCACAATGGCTCCACGCCACCAGAGGAATAAACCTTGGAACAAAAAAGCCCGGCCATACCCTGAAACAGCATTGGAACCGGGCTTTCCCGTGAGCATCGATGAGTGCCAATCAGTCTAGCCGGAGATGCACGCATTCGCCGCGTCACCGATATCGCTAGGCCGGATGGGTACATTGGACATGGATTCATGCAGCTTGATGCTGCTCCCGCTGGAACGCTCTTCGATGTCAAACACCGCAGCCGGCGCTGAGGACAACTTTCCGGGAACAATCACTTGCACGCCGTCCTTGTGCGGCAGCATTTGCAACACCCCACGGCTCTTGGCCAGTTTTTCGGCCACACAATTGGCGTATGCCAAGGGTTTTTTCCCTGAAATCACATTCATGGTGGGCAAGGTCTGGTTGATGTCAGAGACCGTTGCACAACCACTCATCACCAATGCCAGCAACAAAACGCCCCGCTTCATACAATTCCTCCAGTAAAGACCCTCCGACAGCGCCAATGCTGATTTTCTCCGAAGTGAAACGTTTTATCGCGCAAATAATCACCGATAACTGTTTTTAATTGTCAAAGCACAACTCACTGGCCCGCCACTCTCGCGTTGGGGCTGATAAACTGCGCGTCGATTTGATTGTAGAAAAGCCCTTCTGGAGGCGCCCCTTGAAATTTATCCACCAGCGCGAGCACCTCAACGAAGATGACATCGTCGTCATTCAATGCTCCCAAACCTGCAACATCCGCCTGATGAGCGACGCCAACTTCCGCAGCTTCAAAAATGGTGGCCGCCACTCCTACCACGGCGGCGCGTTCGACACCTTCCCGGCCAGAATCACCGCGCCAAGCACCGGATTCTGGAACATCACGATCGACACGGTCACTAGCCGCGCGATCAGCGTGACCCGCAAACCCACGCTCACCCACTCGATCAAGATCATCCGTCGTTCCAGCTCGAAACTTAGCTGACACCGGCCCGAACCATAGACAGGTACGCCCGTGACTCAAACCACCAAGTACGTCATCAAGTATAAGCTCAACGGCGAACGCCGCTTCGAGTTCGCCCAACTGACCAAGGGTACCGAGGATGAAGCCAGCGCCGCGCTCGCCGCCATCCATGGCGACAGCAGCGATGTCATCAGTGACATCAGCGTGAGCAAGGCGCTCTGACACCATTGGTCCAGCCTGAAACACCCCCAGTCACCCTCGACCTGTTTGCCGATGACCACCCGCAACCGCCCAGCCGCGAGCGAATCGGCGAACAGTCCTACCTCCTGCGCGGCTTTGCCCTGCCTTGGGTGGAGCGCCTGCTCCCGGCCCTGAAACACACCCTGCTGGCCGCGCCGTTTCGTCACATGATCACGCCCGGGGGGTTCACCCTGTCCGCGGGCCTGAGCAGCTGCGGCACGTTGGGCTGGACCAGCGACCGCGCTGGCTACCGCTACACCCGGCTCGACCCGCTCACCGGCCAGCCCTGGCCGGGGATGCCCGAGGTGTTCCGCGAACTGGCCGAGGCGGCAGCGGGTGAAGCTGGCTTCAGCGGCTTTGCACCAGACGCCTGCCTGATCAACTGCTATGTGCCCGGAGCAAAGATGTCTCTGCATCAGGACAAGAACGAGCGGTCCTACGAGCACCCCATCGTGTCAGTGTCCCTGGGGCTACCGGCGATGTTCCTGTTCGGCGGCCATGAACGCGGCGATAAGCGCCAGCGCGTGCCGTTGCTTCACGGTGACATCGTGGTGTGGGGCGGCGTAGACCGCCTGCGCTACCACGGGGTTCTGCCCCTCAAGCACGGGCAGCATCGGCAACTGGGTGCCCAGCGGATCAACCTCACATTCCGTACCGCCGGCTGACGCTCGAATTTGACCGCAAGCGCCGGAGTGCCGTCCCTCGTTACACTGTCTAGGCTGACCTGAACCCTCAACCGGTGACCCGCGATGCCCTTGAACAAACACCCCACTGAACTGGATCCGCGCTGGTCCGCCGTGCTCAGCCGCGACCCGAGTGCCGATGGCCAGTTTGTCTACGGGGTAAAAACCACCGGGATCTACTGCCGCCCCAGCAGCCTGGCACGCCTGCCCAAGCCACAGAACGTGGTGTTTTTCGACACGGAAGAGCAGGCCCGGGCCGCGGGCTTTCGCGCCAGCAAGCGGGCGGCGGCGGACCAGACCCAGATGGCCGGTCAACACGCGGCCATGGTCGCCGCTGCCTGCCGACAGATCGAGACCACCGAGCCCCCGCCCAGCCTGAAGGCGCTGGCACACAGCGCAGGCCTGAGCCCGTTTCACTTTCATCGGGTGTTCAAGGCGGTGACGGGCCTGACGCCCAAGGGCTACGCCACGGCCCAGCGCTCGCGCCGGGTGCGCGAGCGACTGGAAGTCGCGCACTCGGTGACCGACGCCCTGTATGACGCCGGTTTCAACTCCAACAGTCGATTCTACGAGTCCGCCGACCAGTTACTGGGGATGAAACCCAGTGACTACCGAGCCGCCGGCCAGAACACCGACATCCGCTTCGCCGTCGGCCAATGCTCGCTGGGGGCGATTGTGGTGGCGCAAAGCCAACGCGGCGTGTGCGCGATTCTGCTGGGTGACGACCCGCAGGTGCTGGTCCGCGAACTCCAGGACAAATTTCGCCAGGCCAACCTGATTGGCGCCGACCATGCCTTTGAACAACTGATCGCCAAAGTGGTGGGGTTCATCGAGGCCCCGGCGCTTGGCCTGGACTTGCCACTGGATGTGCGCGGCACCGCCTTCCAGGAGCGCGTGTGGATGGCGCTGCGCGACATTGCGCCAGGCAGCACTGCCAGTTACGCCGAGATTGCCCAGCGTATCGGCGCACCCAAGGCGTTCCGGGCCGTGGCCCAGGCGTGCGGTGCGAACTGCCTGGCGGTGGCGATCCCCTGCCATCGCGTGGTGCGCAGCGACGGCGACGTGTCGGGCTATCGCTGGGGCGTGGAGCGCAAGCGCGAGCTGCTGGCGCGGGAAGCCCAACCTTAGTTAAGCGACTGCAACTCACCCGGTGTGTGACGCCTTTGTAACGACCGCGTGAAAAAGCATTCACATCGAGGCTACGCCCGTGCAGTAGATTGATCCCTTTGTGCAGGTGAGCCCCCCGCCGGGGAAAAAGCCCTCAACCACGCGGATAGCAGGTCTATGCTTTTCGTTCTGTGCATGTGTTGCGTGGGCCCGCCTCTCACAGCCAAAGATCACTTTTCCGACGGAGCTGACAATGGGTCACCATCGCTCAATTTTTTCCCTGCTCGCAGTGTCTGTCCTGATTTGCGCCGCCCTTCCCATTGCCCAGGCACAAACGCCTGTACAAACCGCCGCCCAGGCCCCCGCGGCGGCGGCGCCCGCCGAGCCGAGCTGGCCCCTGATCGTCACGAGCGACACCACGACCCTGACCATCTACCAACCACAAATCGACAGCTGGGACGGCTACACGCTCAACGCGCGGGCCGCCGTGGGTGCCACTGACAAGGATGGCAAGACCACCTACGGCATCTTGCACCTGAACGCCCACACCCTGGTCGACAAAGCCACCCGCTGGGTGGTGTTGGATCAGTACCAGGTCACCAAGGCCGACTTTCCGGACGACGAGAAACGCGCCGGCACCTGGCTCGCCGCCCTGCAACAGGACGCGGCCAAGCGCAAGAAGACCATCTCCCTCGATCAGTTGGAAGCAGCCCTGGGGGTGATCGCCGCCGAGAAAAAGGCTGACAGCCAGCCCATCGACAATACCCCGCCGGCCATCATCAGTTCCGAGTCGCCGGCGCTGCTGGTGTACATCGACGGCGAACCCACGTACCGCGCCGTCGAAGGCACTACGCTGCAACGGGTGATCAACACCCGCCCGCTGTTGCTCAAGGACGCCCAGGGCAAACACTACCTGCATGTGTTCGATGGCTGGATGGTTGCCGACCGCCTGGGCGGCACCTATGCACCGCTCAAAGCCCCGGGAGCGGAGCTGGAGAAGGCCAAGAAGGTGGCGATTGACAGTCGCCAGGTCGACCTGCTGACCGGCCAGACCGATCCCAAGAGCAAGGCGCCGAGCCTGGCCAAGGGCCCGGTTCCCGCGATCTACATCGCCACCACCCCGACCGAGTTGATCGTCACCGATGGGCCCGCACAATGGCAGCCGATCCAAGGCACACAGCTGCTGTACGCGGCCAACACCACCGGGCATATCTTCAAGGAAATCGGCGACCAGGACAGCTATGTGCTGATCTCCGGGCGCTGGTTCCGGGCCGCAGACATGAAAGGCCCATGGCGTTTTGTCGAAGCCGACAAGTTGCCGGCCGACTTTGCCAACATCCCCGATGACAGCCCCAAGGAGAACGTCAAGGCCTCGGTGGCCGGGACGCCACAGGCCCGTGAAGCGGTGATCGCGGCGAGCATTCCGCAGACCTCCGCGATCAAAAGAAGCGTGGTGAAGATGAGCCCACCGCAGTTCGACGGCGCGCCGCAGTTCAAGCCCATCACCGGCACCTCCCTGCAGTACGTGGTGAACACTGCGACACCGATCATCATGGTCGATCCGCAGCACTGGTACGCCGTGGAGAACGGTGTGTGGTTCGAAGCCCAGAGCGTGCAAGGGCCGTGGGTGGTCGCCATCGCGGTCCCAGCGGTGATCTATTCGATCCCGCCCAGTTCACCGATGCACTACCTCACCTACGTCAAGGTCTACAACGCCATGGGCGATACGGTGATCGTCGGCTACACCCCGGGCTATCAAGGCTCGACCATTGACCCTGTCAGCGGCGTGGTGGTGTACGGCACCGGTTACCCCTACACCCCCTGGGTCGGCAGTGTCTGGTACGGCCCGCCGGTGACCTACGGGCTGGGCGTAGCCATCCGCTACACCCCATGGACTGGCTGGACGTTCGGCTTCGGCTTCGGCTGGAGTTGGGGCGCCAGCACGGTCGCCATGGGCTGGGGCTGGGGCGCCTACCCATGGTGGGGGCCGTACAGCTGGGGCTACGCCTGGGGCCCACGGATTTATCCGGCGCCCATGCCATGGGGTGGCGTGGCCTACGGTTACCACGGCGGTGCCGCAGCCTGGGGACCGGGCGGCTGGGCGGGCACCACCGGCAACATCTACCGCCAATGGGGTGACCGGGCATCGGTCAGTCGCTACGGCTCGGGCTACAACGCCTGGACCGGCAATCGCTGGGCCGGCCAGGTCGGTTCGTCCTATAACTCGCGCACCGGCATCTCCGCTGCGGGCCAACGTGGCGCGGTGCACAACGTCTACAACGGCAATTACGCCGCAGGCAGCCGGGGCGTGGCAACCGGGCCCAATGGCGCCGTGGTCGCCGGCGCCCACGGCACGGCTGGCAACACGCGCACCGGCGCTCACGTTACAGGCAATCGCGGCGCGGTCTACAACCCCAACACCGGCGACACCACGCATTACGCCGCCGCCCATGGCCGCAACGGCGGTGTCGCCAATGTCGGCGGCAACGTATACGCCGGCCACGACGGCCATGTGTACCAAAAAACCGACAATGGCTGGCAATCGATGGTCAAGGGCAGCACCCGCCAGACACTGCCCAGCACTGCCAGCCAGGTACGCGATCTGGACGGTGAATCCTCTGCGCGCCTGCAGGGCAACCAGCGGCTGAACAACTATCACAACTCATCCCAGACCATGAATCATTCGTTTGGCGGGGGCGGCGGTCTGCATCGGCGCTAACCCGGCATCGAAGTTGTATACAATTTTTCGCCTCCGAGGCGTCAGTGAGTTCCGTTCGCCGGCAATACGCTATATATTCCTGTACATAGCGCATTGCCCTGCCCTGGCGCAGGTGACTGACCACAACACACTGCCCACCCTCACGTGCACCTCGGAGCCGCTTCATGACCATTCGTGCCTCGCGCTTTGCCCCTACTTGCCTCGCCTCGCTACTCGCCGTGTTCGCCTGCGGTTCGGCCCAGGCCGATCAAGTGCAAGTGGCGGTCGCTGCCAACTTCACAGCCCCTATCCAGGCCATTGCCGCCGACTTCGAAAAAGACACCGGGCACAAAGTGGTTGCGGCGTACGGCGCCACTGGCCAGTTCTATGCCCAGATCAAAAACGGAGCGCCGTTCGAAGTATTCCTCTCGGCCGACGACACCACGCCGCAAAAGCTTGAGCAAGAAGGCGACATCGTCAAGGGCTCGCGCTTCACCTACGCCATCGGCACCCTGGCGCTGTGGTCGGCCAAGGACGGTTACGTCGATGCCAAGGGCAAGGTACTGACCGATAACCAGTACCAACACGTGTCCATCGCCAACCCGAAAGCCGCGCCCTACGGGCTGGCCGCCACCCAGGTGCTGGCCAAGCTGGGCCTGACCGACAAGGTCAAGGACAAGATCGTCGAAGGCCAGAACATCACCCAGGCCTACCAGTTCGTGTCCACCGGCAATGCCGAACTGGGTTTCGTCGCCCTGTCGCAGATCTACAAGGACGGCAAGGTCACCAGCGGCTCGGCGTGGATCGTTCCGGCGCAGATGCATGACCCGATCAAGCAGGACGCGGTGATTCTCAACAAAGGCAAGGACAACCCGGCTGCCCAGGCCCTGGTCGACTACCTCAAGGGCCCTAAAGCCGCCGCGATCATCACGTCCTACGGTTACCAGCTCTAAATGTCCCTGACGAGTGCCGACTTCGCCGCGATTTGGTTGACCCTCAAGCTGGCGTCACTGACCACGGTCATTCTGCTGATCATCGGCACGCCGATTGCGTTGTGGCTGTCGCGTACCCGATCCTGGCTACGCGGCCCCGTCGGCGCCATCGTCGCCCTGCCCCTGGTGCTGCCACCCACCGTGATTGGCTTCTACCTGTTGCTGACCCTGGGGCCCAACGGGTTCCTTGGGCAGTTCACCCAATGGCTGGGCCTGGGCACGCTGACCTTCAGCTTTACCGGCCTGGTCATTGGCTCGGTGATTTACTCGATGCCCTTTGTCGTACAGCCCCTGCAAAACGCCTTCTCGGCCATCGGCACCCGTCCGCTGGAGGTGGCCGCGACCCTGCGCGCCAATCCCTGGGACACGTTTTTCACGGTGATCCTGCCGCTCGCTCGGCCTGGGTTCATTACCGCTGCGATCCTCGGCTTCGCCCACACCGTCGGCGAATTTGGCGTGGTGCTGATGATTGGCGGCAACATTCCCGACAAGACCCGCGTGGTCTCGGTGCAGATCTACGACCACGTCGAAGCCATGGAATACGCCCAGGCCCACTGGCTGGCCGGGGCGATGCTGGTGTTCTCGTTCCTGGTGCTGCTGGCGCTGTACTCCAGCCGTAACACCAAAGTCGGCTGGAGCTGATCGATGACCGAAGGCATTCGCGCACGCTTGCACCTGAACTATCCGGACTTTTCCCTGGACGTCGACCTCGACCTACCGGGTCGCGGTGTCACCGCGTTGTACGGGCATTCCGGCTCCGGCAAGACCACTTGCCTGCGCTGCATCGCCGGCCTGGAGCGGGCCGAACAGGGCTTTATCCAGATCAACGATGAAGTCTGGCAGGACAGCCACAAGAAGCTGTTCGTGCCCCCCCACAAACGGGCCCTGGGCTATGTGTTCCAGGAGGCCAGCTTGTTTCCCCACCTGTCGGTGCTGGGCAACCTGGCGTTTGGCCTGCGGCGCATCCCGCGCCCGCAACGTCGGGTCGACATGGAGCACGCCACCCAATTGCTGGGCATCGGCCATCTGCTGGATCGCCACCCGCAGCATCTCTCCGGCGGCGAACGGCAACGGGTCGGCATCGCCCGCGCCTTGCTCACCAGCCCCCGTCTGTTGCTGATGGACGAGCCGCTGGCGGCCCTGGACTCGCAGCGCAAGAGTGAGATCCTGCCCTACCTGGAAAGGCTGCACGACGAGCTGGACATTCCGGTGTTGTACGTCAGCCACTCCCAGGATGAAGTGGCCCGGCTGGCCGATCACATCGTCTTGCTCAGTGATGGCAAGGCCCTGGCCAGCGGCCCCATCGGCGAAACCCTGGCGCGCCTCGACCTGCCGCTGGCCCTGGGCGATGACGCCGGTGTCGTCATCGAAGGCCGCGTGACTGCCTACGATGCCGACTACCAGTTGCTCACCCTGCAACTACCCGGCAGCGTGCTCAACGTGCGGGTCGCCCACGCGCCCCTGGCCACGGGCACGCTGCTGCGGTTCAAGGTCCAGGCCCGTGACGTCAGCCTGAGCCTGCAAGGCGACGAGTTCAGCAGCATTCTCAACCGCCTGCCGGTCACCGTGACCGGTGAAGTGGCCGCCGACAACAGCGCCCACGTCCTGGTACGCCTGGACATCGCGGGCACCCCCTTGCTGGCACGCATCACCCGTTACTCGCGCGACCACCTGCAACTGCACCCCGGCCAGCAACTGTGGGCGCAGATCAAGGCCGTGGCGGTATTGGCGTGACGCGCCGGCGCCTGCAAGGGGTCAACCCGACGTTGGCGCGGTGACACAATTGCACCTTCGCCACTTGGATCTATAGTTGATGCCAACACAGAGCCACGTCGGTGACGCCATGGAAGACATTTTCGTTGTAAAGCGCTGCAACAAAATCATCATTCAGGGCCGCCGAGCCGGGGAAGTCACGCACCAGCCTCCGGTTGACGAGGTCTGGTTCCGCATCGCCGACAGCCGCACCCACGGCGGGTTTATCGGTGACGGTTATGATCGCGAGGAAGATGCCCGACGAGAGTGCCTGCGACTGAACAAGGCCAGCTCAAAGGTCTCCCGCCAGGGTTGAACCGCATGTCAATGGGTGCGCTGGCGGCTTAGACGCCTTGGCTATACTCAATTGAGCTGAAGGATTGGCGCATTCACTGACAAAAACGCTCGCACCTTGCGGGCGTTTTGTCGGCCCATGGCAACCGATTTGACTATGGAGGTGCTTTTCATGTCAGAGAAAGAGTCCATCACCACCCTGCTGACCCTGCTCGACTCCCGCCAAACGCGTCTGGCCGCAGCCTGCAAGGAAATTGCCGACTGGGTCGACAGCCATGACGGCCATCCGACGGCGATGAAAATTCGCGACCGCTTGCAGGACATCGAGAAAGACCAGCCGTTGATCCAGAACGCCCTGACCTCGCTCAGACCCCTTGATCGGCCGCTACCCCGGTTTCGCTGAGCGCCGAGCGGGCTGGCACGCTTGTCAGAACACCGAAAAGTTGTAGCTGACGATCAACCGTGTCTCATCCATGTCCCGGGCAAACTGTGCGTAGTTGCTGCGGTAGGTGGCGCTGCGCAGCCTCAGGCTGACATCCTTGAACGTGCCCCCTTGCACCACGTATTTGAGCTCACTGTCGCGCTCCCACTCCTTGCCCTCCAGTTCGCTGCCCGGCACCTTGATCTGATCGCCGCTGACATAGCGGGTCAGGAAGCTCAGGCCGTTGAGGCCGATTGCCTTGAAGTCGTAGTCGTAGCGCAGTTGCCAGGAACGCTCCTGGGCGGCGGCGAAGTCGTTGACCTGTAGGTAGTTGACCAGATACGGGTTGCTGCCATCCAGGTAAGGCATGGCGTTGTCACCGAGCATGCGCTGCCAGCCGGCACTGAGCGTGTGACCGCCGATGGCGTAGCCGAGCATCCCGCTCAGGGCCCGATTGTCGATGGAGCCGGCGCGGGCAGCACCGCTGTCAGCACTGCTGAGCAGCCGCAGGTCGGCCTTCAACACCCCCGTGCCCAAAGGCTGACGGGCGAGTACACCGAAAAAGTGCTGGCGGTAGATATCCTCCAACTGCGCGTACTGATACTGGGCACTCAGGCGCTCATTGATCGTGTAGTCCAGGCCGTACAGGTCGAAGTGATCCGATGTCACGTTGCAGGCATAGCGCTTGTTCTTACAGTGCACGCGGATGTCCTGGGGGTCGGTAGAATCCCGTGCGGTGTACTTGTCCAGGCGCGCGGCGGTAACGGTAAGGTCCTTGAACTCATTGGAGGTCAGCTGCGCACCGTTGAACATCGTCGGCAACAAGCGACCGTCGTTGTACTTGAGCAACGGCTGGTCGGGCAGCAAGGCGCCGTACTTGAGCACGCTCTCGGAAGCCCGGACCTTGGCGGTCAGACCCAGTTTGGCGTACTGATCCGCCGAGCCGCGCGGATGATCACCCGAAGAGGGCAGCAACCCGCTGTTGCTGCGCCCGGCGCTGGAATCAAGCTTGATCCCCAGCATCCCCAATGCATCGACGCCAAACCCTACGGCACCTTCGGTGTAACCCGATTTGAGGTTGAATATGAAGCCCTGGGCCGACTCTTCCCGCTTGGACGCGCCCTGCGGATTGGAGGTATGGCCGTCACGAAAGTCACGGTTGAAATACACCGTGCGCGCTTCGATCTGCGCATGGCTGTCCTCAATAAAACCGGCAGCCTGCAAGGGTGCGCCAAAAACTGCGCACAGGGCTAGAGCGCCGAAGCCTGGAACCAGGCGCGGAGTGAGGAGGAAAAACGGGGGACGCATGAATAAAGCTCCAGCAGTGCATCTTTGCGGCGGGACAATCACCAACACAAATAGCGTTGATCCAACGTAGGCAACACGCGGGAATCAGGTGAGAAGTAACAGGGAAGACTACAATGGTGGCACAGGGCTTTTAGCCACCAAAGGCTACTTTAGTCGCAAAGCCTGGGCCTTAACCCCCGGTTAACCCTGCCATCCAACAGTACATGTACCGCGTTCGTGCCGAACTTTCTGACACCCGACGCGGCTGGGCCGACATCCACCGGATGACGCGCCGACCTCACGCCTGCATCGGAGATTGCTCATGAACCTGCGTACGCTTCTGACTGCCACCGCACTGGTCTGCACCGGGTTTTCCGGATGGGCCCTGGCCGACACCCCGCAACCCGTGCCCTACCACTACAGCATGGGCCTGTTGCAGGTAGGAAAAGTCATATCCATGACCGAACAACCCAGCAACCCCATGGAGTGCAAAGAGATTACAGCAGAGATGAAATACATCGATACCCAAGGTAAACCGCAAGACATCTCCTACACAAAAATGTCGGATGGCTGTGATCTCCAAAATTGAGTCACGGCCGGTCGTGCCAGGCACTGGCCATGGGCGTAATGCGGCTCACTTAAGGGCGTCCCTATATCGAAGAAACACCGGTGACGAGCGAGATTGCTCGCCACCGGCTGTTTGAATGTCTAGATGACCTTAAGTGAACAGCATTCGGCCATGGGCGGGGCCTAAGGCAACGGCAGAGCCCGCTCGGTTTGCATAACCCGAGCCACGCAGTAAGAATGTCCCGCTTATCGACTTCACCACAAGCAAGGAGGCGTCATGCGCTCATCTCCCCTCATTACCCTGACGACGCTACTGCTGGCCGGCCTATCGACCCAGGCGGGCGCGGCGAAACTGGAAGACATCGCCCCCTTCCCCAAGGCCGAAAGCGGCTTCACACGCCAAGTCATCCATCTCCCCCCCAAAGACCCCGAGTACAACTATCAGGTCGAGATTCTCGCCGGCAAAACCCTCGACGTGGACTGCAACCGCCCACGCCTGGGCGGCATACTGGAAGAAAAAAACCTGGAAGGCTGGGGTTATCCGTTTTACCGACTGGACAAGGTCATCGGCCCAATGAGCACCCTGATGGCCTGTCCTGACAGCAAGCTCAAGCCGGACTTCGTGCCGGTCGTCGGCGATGGCTTCATGTTGCGCTACAACAGCAAGCTGCCGATTGTGCTCTACGTGCCCAAGGACATCGAGGTGCACTATCGCATCTGGTCGGCGGCCGAAGAGGTCGGCAAAGCCGTTCAAGAGTAGGTTCCCCGCTCGCCACCGCGGCCTTGCTGAATGCCCTCATCCGAGTCACGCCAGCGCGCCCCCCAAGGCGGCGCGTTCGGCGACGTAGCGCAAGCTGTCGAAGTTGATGTTGGCACCGGAATCAATCGCCACCAACGTCTGCCCACACACCCCGGTCTGCGCCACGTACTGCTTGATCCCGGCGACCGCCAGCGCCCCGGACGGCTCGGTGATCGATCGGGTGTCGTCGTAGATGTTCTTGATCGCCGCGCACAGTTCGTCATCGCTCACGGTCAGCACTTCATCGACATAATCACGGCAGACCTGGAAGCCATAGGCGCCGATCTGCGCCACGGCGACCCCGTCGGCGAAGGTCCCCACGCTCGGCAACACCACCCGCTCCCCGGCGCGCAGCGCGGCTTGCAGGCAGGCCGAGTGCTCGGATTCGACACCGACAATGCGAATCTGCGGCCGCAGGTATTTGACGTAGGCGGCGATACCGGCAATCAGCCCGCCGCCGCCCACCGGAACGAAGATCGCGTCCAGCGGCCCCTGGTGCTGGCGCAGGATTTCCATGGCGACCGTGCCCTGGCCGGCAATCACGTCCGGGTCATCAAAGGGCGAAACAAAGGTGCGGCCGGTTTGCGCGGCCAGGTTTAGCGCGTATGCCAGCGCGAAAGGAAAACTCGCGCCGTGCAACACGGCGTCCGCACCACGGCTGCGAACACCGATCACTTTCAACTCTGGTGTCGACTCGGGCATGACGATAGTCGCCGCAATCCCCAATTCGCGCGCCGCCAGCGCCACACCCTGGGCGTGATTGCCGGCCGACGCCGTGACCACACCTCGAGCCTGTTGCTCAAGCGTGAGGTGGGCGAGCTTGTTGTAGGCGCCGCGGATCTTGAAGGAAAAGGTCGGTTGCAGGTCTTCACGCTTGAGCAGGACCTGATTGCCCAGCCTCTCGGACAACGCCGGTGCAGGCTGCAACGGCGTGCGCACCGCCAGTTCATACACAGGCGCGGCAAGGATCTTTTTCACGTAGTGCGCAAGCAGGGGCTGCCCGGCGGTGGGGGTATCCATAATCGTCTCCTGGCGGTGTTCAGGGCCCAAGAGACAGAGAAACAAAACCCGCCTCTAGGGCGGGTTCGGTGCAGCCGTCAGCTAGCCCGCCAATAAGGAATGGCGGTAATAATGCTTGGCTGGCGGCGCGATACGGTGAACGTCATGGCTGGACGTTAGCCGCACGCTGATGGCAAGTCAATGGCCAGTTCATCACCGCGCCCACCCTCGCCGCTTGAAGCAACGTCACTTCAGGCCAACCCTGTACACGCCGCCATCGTCTGCATCGGTGAGCACGTACACGTAACCATCCGGGCCCTGCCGCACATCGCGAATACGCGCCTTGAGTTCACCCAGCAAGCGTTCTTCATGGACGACCTGATCGCCGTCAAGTTGCAGGCGGATCAACTCCTGGCTGGCCAAGGCGCCAATGAACAGGTTGTGCTGCCAGGCCTTGAAACGATCGCCGTCGTAGAATGCCATGCCGCTGATGCCCGGCGACCGCTCCCAGACATGGTGCGGCTCAGCCATACCGGCGACGCGCTGGCCCAAGGCTTCCGGGATCGCCAGCCCCGAATAGTTGACGCCGTGGGTCGCCAGCGGCCAGCCGTAGTTTTGCCCGCGCTCGATGATATTGATTTCATCGCCGCCCTTGGGGCCGTGCTCGCTCTCCCACAGCGTCCCCGTCCACGGATTGAGCGCCGCGCCCTGGGGGTTGCGCTGGCCGTAGGACCAGATTTCCGGGCGCACGCCGGCTTGGGCGACAAACGGGTTGTCATCCGGCACCTTGCCATCCGGGTAGATCCGTACAATCTTGCCTTGTAGCTTGTCCAGGTCCTGGGCGGTCTCGCGTACGTTGTTTTCACCCAGGGTGATAAACAGATAGCCGTCGCGATCGAACACCAACCGCGAGCCAAAGTGATTACTCGTCGAGAGCTTGGGTTCCTGGCGGAAGATCACCTTGAAATCCACCAACGCGCTCAGATCGTCGGCCAGTCGACCACGGCCCACTGCCGTGCCCGCCTTGCCATCCTCACCACCGCCTTCGGCATACGACAGGTAAACCATGCGGTCGGCCTTGAAGTCCGGTGACAACGCGACATCGAGCAGACCACCCTGGCCCTTGGCCCAGACCTTCGGCACGCCACCCAGCGCAGCGGACAATCGGCCATCGGCGCTGACCCACCGCAGATTGCCCGGCCGCTCGGTGACCAGCATGCCCTGCCGATCCGGAAGAAACGCCAGGGCCCAGGGATGATCCAGGCCGCTGACGATGCGGGTCACCTCAAGCGTGCCCTGTTCACTTTGCAGGTGTTGAGTTTGCGCCGCCCACACGGGTAACGCAGCGCTCAGAACAGTGGCGCAGAAGGTGGCCAACAGTGTTTTACGCCGCATGCAGCATTCCTTTTGTTCGTCCCGTTGCAAGCCAACCTGAATCAACGCCGTTCACCGGGTGTTGGTGCCCGAGTCCCTGCTCGGTGGCGTGGGTAAGGTATCCGACTGGATCGTGCCGGCTGGAGTTCCGGGGCGCGGATAACCGTTGCCGATGCCGCCGTTCTCCACGGTCGGCGTCCGGGGAACAGGCAGGGTGCTGGGTCCGCGAATGACCGGCGTGCTGGGCTGGGTGCCCTGCATGCTGTTGGGATTGATCCGCCGAATGGGGCTGTTGTAGGGATTGGCCGTGTTGCCCGGCAGGTTCTGCGCCAACAGCATCGACGGCTCGCCCACGGCTGCTAGCATGCCGAGATCGGCGCTGGCCTGGGTCAAGGTGCCCAGCACGCCGCTCAAGGCCAGCGCGGAGCAGCCAAGCATCAACCGGTTCATGATGGAGTTCCTCCAACGCATGCAGATAGGGAGTCTTGGCACACACGCTACGCCCATGGCTGGCCGCTGTGAAGGAAATACTCCCTGTTTACACAACCCTTACCCCGCGCAGGAAAAACGCTCTGCCGGCCCGCTACCTGACGAGTCCAGCCACCCTCACAGCAGCACGATCACCGCCAACACAGCGCTGACGATCGTCCACTTTTCCAGGTAGTAACGCGTGCGATTGCGCTTTTTCAGCGCCTTGCCACGCAGGCGAATCCTGTACAGCCTGGCGAAAGCCCGGTTCAAGCCGCCGGTCCTGTCGCCCCCATCGTTCGGCGCGCCGGCAGCCGCCATGACGTTGCGGCTGAACCAACCATTGAACGCACTCGCCCAGCGGTACTTCAGCGGTCGTTCGACATCGCAGAACAGGATGATGCGATTCTGCGCGGTGGTGTTTTCGGCGTAGTGAATGTAGGTCTCGTCGAACATCACCGCCTCGCCGTCCCGCCAATGGTAGCGCTCGCCATCGACCTCGATGTAGCAGCCCTCATCGTTGGGCGTCTCCAGGCCCAAGTGGTAGCGGTAGGAGCCGGCATAGGGGTCGCGGTGGCGCACCAGCCTGGCGCCCGGCGGCAGCTCGGCGAACATCGCCGCCTTGATCGAACCAATGCCCTGCAGCAGTTCGGTGGTACGGGGGCACAACCTGGTCGCCGAGGGGTGACTCTCGCCGTACCACTTCAGGTAGAAGCGCTTCCAGCCCGTCTTGAAAAACGAGTTGAAGCCCACGTCGTCGTACTGCTCCGAGCGCTTGATCTCCCCTGCCCGCAGCAGGTTCTGGCCTTCGGCGCGAATGTCCTGCCAATGGGCCTGCAAGGGGCTCAAGTCAGGGAAGTCGGCAGGATCGAGGTAAGGTTTGTTGGGGATCTTCGAGAACAGATAGAGAAAGCAGTTGATCGGTGCGAGAAACGTCGAGTGGTCGCCCAACTGGCGCCCCACCTTGTGCCGTACGCGGCCGCGCAGGTGCACATAGGTGATGGATAGCAGGTAAAGGGCAACAATGATCAGCTTCAAGGTAGTCGTCACACGTCAGAAAAAGTACATGCTGCGCGCCGAGGGGCTGATATGAGCGCAACGTCTGAAATTCAACGGATGGCCCCAAGCACGAAAGTAGCTCATGGCCATTGCGCGACATTCTAGTCACATTTTGTAATCAATGGTGAACCTGCAATTGTGAAAAGCGTCTGCGTGGTTCTTCAGTGCACGGGTCTGTTCTCGGCGCTCAACTCCGGGCACCATGGCACATCTCCTGTTCATGGAAGACCGCGCCAATGACGCCCGCCGCCCGTTTCACCCTCGCCCTGCTCGCCACCCTGACCGCGGCCACCGCCGGCGCTACGACTTACCCCGATGCTGCCGCCAGCGACCCGGCGACGCTGGGCTGGATGGTTGGCTCGCCCCCCCCGGCCGATCGCATCATTCGATTCGCCGATGGCAGCTACTTCAAGTTCCCGCAGATGCGCTGGAGCGTCTCGCACTTTCGCCAACTGATGCCCACCCTGAACGTCTCCCGAGGGCTCGGGGCGCCTGGCGTATTGGTTCAGTCACCGGACACGCAGATCAATGGGCTGGCCTTCACGCCCCTGGGCACAAAGCAGTCGATGACCTGGGAACAGTCGCTGCCCGCCACCTACACCGATGGGATTATCGTGCTGCATCGCGGCAACGTGGTCTATGAACGCTATTTCGGGGTGCTGAAGGATGATGGCCAGCACGCCGCGATGTCCGTCACCAAGTCGCTGGTGGGGACCCTGGGCGCGACGCTGGTGGCCGAAGGCAAGATCGACCCCAACAAGCGTGTTGCCGACTACGTGCCGGAACTGGCCCAGTCAGCCTTTGGCAATGCCACCGTGCGCCAGGTGCTGGACATGACCACCGGCCTTAAATACAGCGAAGACTATGCCGACCCGAACGCCGAGGTTTGGGCCCACGCCAACGCCGGCAGCCCACTGCCAAAACCCAAGGACTACACCGGCCCGCGCAGCTACTACGAGTTCCTACAGACGGTGCAACCCTTGGGGCACCATGGCGAGTCCTTTGGCTACAAGACCATCAACACCGACGTACTGGGCTGGGTGATTGCGCGCGTCACTGGGCAGAACGTCGCCGAACTGCTCTCACAGCGGATCTGGAGTCGCCTGGGTGCCGAGCAGGATGCCTATTTCACCGTCGATTCAATCGGTACGCCATTTGCCGGCGGCGGCCTGAACGCCGGCCTGCGGGACATGGCGCGTTTCGGCGAGATGCTACGCAACGACGGCACGTTCAACGGCCAGCAGATCGTGCCCAAGGCGGTGGTCGACGACATTCGGAGGGGTGGTGACAAGGCCGCCTTCGCCAAGGCCGGTTACGGACTGCTGCAAGGCTTCAGCTATCGCAACATGTGGTGGGTCAGCCATAACCCGGACGACGCGTTCATGGCCCGCGGTGTCCATGGCCAAAGCATCTATATCGATCCCAAGGCCGAGATGGTGATCGTGCGTTTCGCCTCGAACCCGGTGGCCGCCAACGCGGCCAACGACCCGATCACCCTGCCGGCGTTCGCTGCCCTGGCCCAGCACCTGAAAAAGCAACCCTAAGGCGCCGCAGCGACCGCGCCCTGGCCCCAAAATGAAAAAACCCTGCGCAGTTACTGGCAGGGTTTCTCGCTGATTCGGAACACCACGATAATCCTCGAATGAATAAAGAGGGTTACCGCTGCATCAGGTTTAGCGAATTAATTGCTAAACAGCCCACGAATAGTGCTGCGCACAGCGCTGCCAGCTTCCGATTTCACCGAGTCGCTGGCAGTTTTAACCATATCACCTACGAATGACGGCTCTGCTGGCGCAGCAGTCGTGGCGACTTGATTGGTGGCAGGTGCTTGCGTTGCGTCTTGAGTCGCGACGACTTGAGGCTGTGCCTGAGTCGGTGCGGCTGGCGCCATGCCAGTTGCGTGCTGGAGTTCCGCACAGCCTGTCAACGCCAAAGCCATAGTGACTGCTGCAAGGCAAGTTGTCTTTTTCATAGTCCGTTTCTCGCGAGTGAGGTCCATAGTTGTATCGCCCGACGAACGGCGATTGCGCCATCATACGAAACCAAAATGATATTGCAATGCCACCTATCGATAATTTCAACTCATCCGCGTACAAAAAACATCACGGGCACACCGCCAACTCAACCGGATTGCGACAGCACAACGCGCAACTTCGAGGCCTGAAACACCCGGCGTAACGAGCGTCTGCGGCCTCATCGTGGCCTGGCTTCAAGCCAGCAATTGCGTGATCCACCGGGCCTGTCGGGCGACGTCCTGCACTTTGTCTTCGGGCACCGCTTGCCGTGCCTGGGCGAAGTTGGCCAGGGTCTTGTGCTTCTCGCGCAGGATGCGCTGCCACTTGCCCAGGAACGCTGGGCTGCGTGCCTGCATCTGCAGCGGGCCGAAGTACAACTGCTCGGCGGTGTACTGCACCGGTCCGATACGCTCGGCGACGATGATTTCGTAGTAAAACCGGTTTTCCCGCAGTATTTCCTCGCAGAGGATGCCGTAGCCATTGTCCATCAGCCATTGGCGCAGTGGCTGCTCGCCGCCGTTGGGCTGCAGGATCAAGCGCTCGCGGCCGCTCAAGCGCGCCTTGTCGCTGTCGAGGATGTCGCGGATCGTCTCGCCGCCCATGCCACAGATGCTGATCGCCGTGATCCCGTCTTGCGGTTCGATCGCCGCCAGGCCGTTGGCCAGGCGCACGGTGATCCGCGCAGACAGTTCATTGTCGCGCACGGTGCGTTCAGCCGCGTGGAACGGCGTCATCGCCACCTCACCGGCCACCGCCGCCGTGATCGCACCACGGCGCATCAACGCCACCGGCAAATAGCCGTGGTCCGAGCCGATATCGGCCAGGCGCGCACCCGCTGGCACATGCGCCGCCACGCGCTCCAGGCGCATGGACAATGTCTGTTCGTTCAACTGCAGTTCCTTTTCACCACGGATAGCGCGTACCACCGGTATGTGTTCGCGCGGCGCATGATGCGGGGTGAAGGAGGCAGGGTAAAGACGCCGGCGACGATTGCGGGGTTGACGCCTCCGGCCACTGCGTCACCGGGAACACAGGACAATTTGAGCGTGGACGGCCTGAGGACGCTGGCGACTCGTTATCGTCCACCGTACAACTGCCGCCGTACTTATGCGACAATGCGCGCAATTGTCTGGCATGAATCCCGCATTTAATCGCACAACAGCTTGGACACAGCGTCCAGATGCTGCTCTGGACTTATGCGCGCTGGTTGAACTCAAGTGGTGACCGGGGGGAAATGGACACGCTCCAAAATGCCCCAGGAATGGCCAAAGCCCAAAAAGCGCAGCTCGCAACCCATTGATAGGTAAAGTAATTGATCTCCACAGCTAACATCACGATGCGCTATAAAACGCATTCAAATGATTGCTGGTGATCAGTATTTACTGGGCGAAATCATCGTGAGTAATCACCGATAACGCACGAAAATACACCCGTTGGTCCCAGGGTTGGTCCCAGCGGGAAGTTTTTGACCCATACCGAAACTGCATACCCTCCCCCGACGTCCTGCTGACGAAAAAACTGACTGCTACGCTGAAATCTCCACGGAGAATTCACAATGCCCAACTCTGACCTGCTCCCTTCCCTACTGTTCAAGATCAATGAAAACCAGCTTGCCCTGGAGGCCGCCATCATGGAGCTTTCAAATTGGGTCGAGCAGCGCGGCTCGGCAGACGTAGCCGACAATGTCCGTGGTGCCCTGGATACTATCGACAAGAACGAAGAATTCATCAAACTGACGCTGGCCGTGTTGATGGCACCTGAGTGAGGACCAACAGACAGCTATCGACCCGATAGCTGTCCTCCGCACAGGCAAGAGTCGGCCATAAGTGGACGTTGGCAAGCGATCACTATTGGCCAGGAGGTGATGGTCAGCCCAGGCGGCTACAGGTTACTAGTAGCGGTGGACAGCGTGATGGCAAATCAGTAGCGTGCCCTAGGCTGCTGCCGAATTCATCGATAGACATCACGGCTTTTACGAAACTTCGCTAAACGTATAAGTGAAGTACGAGTAGCTGACGTCGGGCCTAGCGTTAGTCAGTAAAGCGTTTTTTCAAAAGAAACTATAAGCTAAATATACGAAGGCTGGGCGCATAGCGAAATAGAACCTATAGGTATACCAATAACTAAATTCAATGATTTCGAGGTGAAAATTGAATACTGACACTACCGTACTATTACCTCAAGCTGCGAGAGGCATCATTGGGGATACCGCATCGTACTGGGCATCTTTTTACTGCGCGATATTGAAAACTGTGCGCTATCAGAAAAACCTTCCTTTTAATTGGGGCTATAGTTCAAGCTTGCAAGACTATAAGGGCGCACTTAGAGAAAGTGGCTTCTTCGGAAAAATGGAAAATACGGTCTTAAACCATGCATTCGAATATGTCATGGTTGACTTCCTTAAAACAAAAACTGGAATCTCATACTTCAAAGAGTTATGTGCGAGCGTATTGAGCGAGTATGAAATTAAAGACTTTAACATAAGCAAAATGAACATATTTAAGGTGGGCACTGATTCTGAGTTTCATTTTGCCCAAAGAAACTATAACAAAACAAGAGTTTTGATGCTTCTACCTCGGGGGGTGAAGGCTTATCCAAGAACTAAAACCCCCGGATTGAGTCTGGATGAAACTTTAAAGAATTCTGATTTGTTTATATTGATTTCAAATGATGAAGAGACGATCGGATTTGTTGGAGAAGTTGAAGGGAATCACGGCGAATCCTTATTCCTACCCTCGTACTACAAAGATAAACCAATGAAAGACAAGTATTGCACATTTGGCATTGGTGTATCTGATAAGAACAAGCATGGAGATGATTCGATCAAAGGTGAAATAAGTCTAAATCGAAGCGAGGCTGTAGAGCGTTGGATCCTGCACTTTTCAAAATCTAATTGCTTTACGAAAGATTATCGGCGCGCAGTTCGTAGTCTCAAGGGTTTAGTCGATGGACATTTCGGCCACCTTGAGGATATCGAGGATTCTGGTCACCAAAAAATACTCGACATGATCAAGTCGGGGTGGCACAAAGATATACTTGAATTAATTTCGACTCTCGAATTATTTGTAGACTATATATCTCCAGCTAACAATTACTACTACCAAGAAGTTGTAGGCGAAAAAATTCTGTATAGACCGTCGCCTCTGGTGATGCCCGATCAGTTCCCCCTTTATTCTATTGATGAAGAGGCTGAGTCTCCTCAGTCAAGTTCCATTATCGTAATCTAAACTCTATTGAATGCTTAATATGGCAGAATCTCGTTCTTTAAAATATCGGCAACCATCGCCATGACAATACGATTAGCAGTAGTAAGAACGCGACCACCCTGCGCAACAGTCTGCTTTTGGCCGATTTCGGCCAGTGGCGACCGGCTGAAATCGACCCAAAGTGGTCTCTCGCGATTGACTGCAACCGACCAGAAGGAGGCGCTCGAAAGCGTCTACGGGATCGGGCCTATTCAATGTGTTGATTGCTTGTATATTACCATTCCGTAAATGAATATCGTGGGAAGGGCTTCAAGTGACAAACGATTCAATACCCAAGGCTCGTACCTTCTGGAAAGAGAAAGATTATCTGAGCTCGGTGAGGGTAGGTCTAACGACAGAGCTTCCATCCAAATATAAGAGTTCAGGGCATTTTACCGAAGTATTTCTCAATCTCGCTTATGCGCTGTACAGCGCATCCGAAGCTAATCTCTACAATGAATTCACGCGCATTTTTCCTAAGTATATGTCGCTTGTCGTACCCAATATTCATTCCGAACCCCCAGTTGGATATCACAACCACGCGTGCTTGATGCAGCGCAATCTGAGCGCCGTGATATTTCAATATTATGAGAATACATGCTCGATTGATGAAGTCAGGGCGGCCGAAGAGCTTCTAGTAAGATGTACTACTTTTACACCCAACCCTTCGGCGTTAGACGAATACAATACAAAACTCTTGGGGTTGGTCGGTCTCATCCAGGCGGGGAAAGACCCTTACTTCACTGTAGCTTTCAAGCTTCCGTTTGCTCTGCCTTTACCCGATGGTAAGTACGAAGTAACGCATCCGGGCGGGAAAATGACTATTTCCGTCGAGGGCTTCGTCGCTGACGATGTGTCTTCTCGTGTGGACGACCGGCACTTCTCACGAGTGGAAGTCACAGCAAAAGGGTTCACTTGCACCGACAACTACTGGAGCGGCCCCAATATCGAAAGCGACCAAACGGAACCATGGAATAGACGTCTTGCGCTCTCGGTCGTGAACCGGGTTGTGCTGGAATCGAAATTGGTAGACGAGTCGCTTCGAATTGTCATGGCTTCATCGCGCGACATCGGAAATATAGTTACTACACAGTACGACGGAGATGGTGCCACATTCCATCTATCGATTGCGTTGACCTTTGGGGGATTCTCTCTGGTAGATACCCTGTCTCGGCAGCAGGTTACCCCAGAAAAATGTCAGCTCTTGACCGAACGACTGTCGGTCGGAGAGATGGCGATGCATGAAAATCTGTATGCCCAGGCGCTTATCCAACGAGGTACCGAAAACTTGGTTGGGGCCTACTATCTTTTGAACTCCGCTGCAGAGGCAATGATTGACTGCTTCTTAGTCTCTTTATGTGAGAAGTTCGAAGTATCCGACAAACTTAGTCGTTTTTTGTTGGGCGAATCGATTTGCATTTCCTGCGAGCTGTTCAAGGCGGCGCCGGTTGCGATCGATACACCTCGCTCAGCCAATCCACCGTCGGCGTTTCAGCGATTTAATTTTTTGAAGGAAGTAGGAGTCGCAAAACCCGCTGATGTGCGTAGCCTCAAAAGATCGCTTGTGACCGTTCGGAGCGACAGTCTGCGCAACGACTTGAGTCACGGAAGGAAAGACTGCATCCCTTCAGTTGCGGTCGACAAGGCAATAGTAGCGTTCCGTGAACTCCGATCCACTTTTCAAGCACTAAGTATCCGCGATGAATAAGTGATGGCAGTAAATGAATCTTGAGCCCCACGACAGTAACCGTGTCGATGACAAGAACGCTTTGCATTGGGTGCATACAGAAGCCGTCAATAGCATGTTGACGGTTACCAAACGACCAGTATTTTTTTCGAAAAATGAATGCCAATTGCGAGTGTATCGGACATTTTAGCGAGCAAGTGCCGGCCTAGGTGAACGACTGCTCCTGGCCGTTCTCTGCCCATCGCGAGAGGCAGAAAGCGACCCATAGCGGACCCTCACGCCTGGTTAACGCTGAGGCTTTAGCTGGCCAAAAAAAGCGTAATTAGCAATTTTAAACAGTTGTTAGAGCATTATCCTTTCCGGTAACAACTCGTAAACCTGCGCGCCATTTGCCCATTTTTCAGGAAGTTCCTCATTGTCTAAGGCGGCCAAAACGCCTTGCGTTAATTCGGTTGGGTGCATGACACATCCTTTTGACTTGTATTTATTAACTGTCTCAGCAGTAATTACGTCGTGGAGGTATTTTATTTCTTGGACTTCCTCGGCGTTGCGCGTTGAAATGCACGCCTTTACGCTAGTCGATATGTTTGAGCGGCATTTATGTGGGCGTACAGAATAAATCTGGCACTCTCCACTTTCTGATAGAAAAGCACATGTCTTGTTGTATGCATGAAAGGTTTTATCTTTAGCATATATGGCGTGTTCGCGTAGTTTACTTACCAATAGCTCTCTTCGTTCGACGGGTAGTGATTTGACGTGATTTGCGATTAGAAAAGCCTCAGGAGGTAGAATTTCAACTCTCAGGTTGCAGCAATGGTGGCATCCTCTTCTGCACTCAATTCTAGTTTTTGTCGTTGAAAGGATATTTTTTGTAATCGAGTCAGTTTCCAACTCAAATTCCGAAATTGCTGCTACTAAAATCCTGGGGTCTTTTCCGATGAGAATTCTTTTCTTCAGTTTTGAAGAGTATTTTTTAATGTTGTACTTCATTTTTGCGTACTCGAATGATTAGGCTGTAGCGCCGTTCGACGGAGCACCCGAAACAGGGAAGGCAGCCGAGCGTTTCGCCCGAAGGTAGCATTTCGCCAGCAAGTCGTCGAGCGACTGCTTTTGGCCGCTTTCTGCCGGTCACGACAGGCAGAAAGCGGCTGAAGCGGACGTTAGAGCAGGTACCCCCCCTTTCAGACCCATCCAAGAGCTGGCGCAACGTAAGTACAGGGATGTACTATTGCAGGCACGCGCACATCGGCGCGTGCTGCCCACCTTCGGCTCACCTGGTTCGCCGGGACGATGAAGTTTTCACTTTTGCGCAGATTCCATAGTTGGCGGAATTCGGCAGTGGGCACTGGATAGATCCGCTTCAACTTTTGGAGCACGCATGGACCACCCTCATATCACCGCGACCGCTGTCGAGAAACTCAAACGCGCAGCAAAGTCTCATCGCAACACCTCTGGCTGTCCTTTAGCTACCGCGCTCGACCTCGTTGCAGCGCAGGCAGGCTATTCGAACTGGAAGCGCGTCACCGAACTCGCCGCTAATTCCCCTCTTCTAGATAGCCACTTGTTGCCGGCCAGGCACCGTCACCTGCTCACTTGGGTCGTGGCCAAGGGCAGTATGCGGCACAAACAAGTGGATACAGTTTCTGAGCTCTGCGAGGCGTTAGGTGGCGCGACCCCAGTACTCATTCGTCAGGCCTGCGAAAGCGCTACCCCGGAAAACCCTTGCTTTTGCCAGCTGGACCCGTTCGCCACCGCAATGCTGGCTGGAGTTGCAGTAGACATTGGGGATAAGTACGACTCGTGGAATTACTTGTTCGATGCCAGCGAGCCAGCGCGCGAATACCCTGCTTGGCAAAAGCGCGTGGTCGTCGGCCTGGGGACTTCGGACCATTACCCCAACGAGCATCTAACAACGCGAGACACAGATGATCGGAGCAATACGCTGAACCCCAACAATTCTGCGCACAAAGCAACGACCAGCAACCGGTCCTCCCAGATGAACCCCAACAACACGAGGTATCTGGGCCATAAGAGTGACTGATCGAGCTCCAAACATGGGGAAGCTTTGGAGGTCACTTCTTGGCCGACGGTATTCGATATAGACATGTGGGGCAGCTTGATTTAACGATCGAATTTGGCCCATAGCTGCCCTGTGCGAAGGGCAGCTAAGGGTTGTGGATTCAACAGGTCGTTGCGGCGCGACCCTGTGTGGGGCGTGGATAGGGATTCGAACCCCTTCTAATGTCTCTGTAGACCGCTAGAGACCAGCAAAACAGGAATTTCAGTTCGTTTCTCATGGCTCATTGCGGCCTGTGGCGGCCCTGAATCTGCCCTAATTCTGCCCTAACCGTTCATCCTCTAGCCAACACAGCAGAACTGGTTTACGCTCTCCATATAACTGTATATAAATACAGTAATATGGAAAATTTGCCATGACTGGAAAACTTGTCGATTTGGACCAGGTCCGAAATCTGAAACAAGCCGAAATTAATAAAAGGATGTGGCTACTCGCCGAAGATCTCCCTCTTGGTTTCTCAGAATCCCACTGTGTGAAGGCTAGGGAAATGCTTGGTTGGTCCGTCGAGGCACTCGCATTTCGGTCCGGAGTTTCGACTCAAGCGATTAGACAGCTTGAACTTGGCACTCGAAAACTACGCCGCGTAACGATGCAAGCCTTGTCATTTAGCTTTGAATCCGAAGGCCTGATCTTTTTTCCAAACCTGGAACCAATGCGTGGTAACAACTGCCGGGGCGGAACAACTGATCCTAGAGGGAGGGATGATTTCTATTTGATTGAATGACTAGGTGTAATAAATCCCTAAGGCTCAAATGGGCCACTCCTGTCCCATTAAGACCTCTTACCCTGCCCCGGCGCCCCTCCTTGCAGCGGCCGGGTTGAGCCATGGACTTTCTCTTTGAGCCTAGTGAACGGCGTCGATTGAACCTGGCGTTTGACCAACACTTTCGCTCCATTGCCGGAACGCTTCAGTGCCTTCATGGTTTCGGCTCTTCGCTCCTTCACGATGGACAGCGCATCTTCGAAGGAAACATCCTGCTCATCGGCAAGTAATTGAGCCCGCTCCCGTAATTTTGACTCTCTATACGCTGAGTTTTTCCCCACCGCGAAGCACTCCTGCTCAGATGAAATAAGGCACTCTGCGGCAGGTTAGCTAGTTTATATCTACTAGAACAACCCTCCCAACGCCGCCGGCTCCCAGTTCATGATCACCAACTCGTCGCTGACCTCTGCCTTTCCCTGGCGCTGGTTGGTGTTGCTGTAGCGGATATCTAGTGTCTCGAAATGGAAGCCTTCGAATACCCGTCGGATGTCCGGATGGTCGTTGATGCTGACCATCACCCTGCCCTTGCAGTGCCGCATAAAGTCGGCCATGCGTTCGTAGTTCTCGAACGGAAAATCCACCCCATAGCCTGCAGTCTGCCAATAAGGCGGGTCCATGTAATGGAAGGTGTGCGGCCGATCGTACCGTTCGGCGCAGTCGAGCCAGGGTAGGTTTTCGACGTAGGTGCCGGACAGGCGTTGCCAGGCGGCCGAGAGGTTTTCTTCAATGCGCAGCAGGTTGATAGCCGGTCCGGTGGTGGCGGTGCCGAAGGTTTGGCCGGTGACTTTGCCGGCGAAGGCGTGGTGTTGCAGGTAGAAGAATCGAGCGGCGCGCTGGATGTCGGTGAGGGTTTCCGGGCGGGTCATCTTTTGCCATTCAAACACTTGGCGTGAGCTGAGTGCCCATTTGAACTGGCGCACGAATTCTTCGAGATGGTTTTGGACGACGCGGTACAGGGTGACCAGGTCGCCATTGATGTCGTTAAGGACTTCAACGGGCGCGGCCTGGGGGCGCATGAAGTAGAGCGCGGCGCCACCAGCAAAGACTTCGACGTAGCATTCGTGGGGCGGGAAGAGTGGGATGAGACGGTCGGCCAGGCGGCGTTTGCCGCCCATCCAGGGAATGATGGGGGTGGACATAGAAAGCAAGACCTTTACTGTATGGATAAACAGGTGCTAGGCTCGCTCCGCTTTGTGCACGAAGCAGGAGCCTTGGCTGGACTTGCAGGGACGTTCTGCGGGGACGGCGGCCGAGTTGGATGTTGACGCATTCAACCTGGCCGCTTCTTTTTCTGACTAAGGAAGTTGCCTTCATGATTAAAAAACTGCTGGTTCTACTGACCATATCGCAACTGGTCGCATGCACTAATCAACCATCCAGCGCTTACGAAAGTGGTTGGACGAGCAATACCAACGAAGACGCATATGCGACTTGCGGCAGCTATCGCGTCACGAAAGGTTTTCAAAATCCAGATGTGATGAATCAGCTAGTTTCAACGCATCAGCTTACAAATGAACAAGGACAACGAGTGGAACAACATCGGGTGCAAATAGGTGACCCTGAATGCCTAGCCTATGCGGCTTACGGCATGGATAGATACAAAACTGTTATTCGTAAAAACAACGCGGGTGAAACGACAACAAAGTCTGTCACCTACCTGTGCAATAAAAGTGACGTGCCCTGCCCAGGTCTCACCGTGACATTCTCCGATGGCAAAGTCACAAGTACCGAGATCACAAACAACTAACGCGTTGAGAAGCTGATTCCGTTCACTTAGGCATAGACACTGCTCTAAGGTAATTCTGACAAGCCCGCAAGGCGATCAGTCCTTGATCGCCCTCTCCGGTGATTCCGATAATTCGTTGAGCATGCGCTGGGTCAAGTTGGGCTCTCTGGCTTCCATGAACCACGCTGCGGGTGGTGGCGGTGGTTGGCAGTGCACAGCCACGGGCTGTATCCGTGGCGTCGAGGAGGACTGACAGCCGCAGATCAGCAGTGGCAAGGCGATCACGCAGGCGAGTTTGGTCTTTTTGAGCATGGGTTAACTTCTCGTAGTGGGCTTGGTCGCTGGCTGACAGACGTTGTTCGAGTGCTTGGCGCTTTTCCTGGTCGACCCGTACCTGAGCTGCAGCGACATTGCTTATGGCTGCCAAATCGTCCTGATGTAGGCCGGCTTGAGCGGCGAGTTGTTTGCCGTAGCGCCAGTCCTGGACCTTCCAGGTGGCGCCGGATGCCAGCAGGATCAGCAGCAAGATGGCGGCGACCTTCGCGTGCAGCCCGGTCATGGCGCCTCCAGGAACATCTGCTGTTCCGCCGCCCGGCGTTTGTTCAGCCCTGCAAGCACCTGACCACCAGCCTTGTTCCAGCGCGGGAACTGGGCAGCGGCGCCGGTGTAGTCGCCCGCGTTGAGCAGCCTCAGCAGCGTCGACGATCCCAGGTTGGCCGCGCCCAGGTTGTAGGTGAAGCTGATCAGGGCGTCCCACTGGTTCTGGTTGAGCAGGACGTTGACCAGTCTGTCGAGCTCCGGCTCGAAGCGAGCGATGTCGTTGGAAAACATCCGCTCGGCCTGCGCATTGGTGATGGTCATGTTCGGGCCAATGCCACGGGTGGTGCCGTAGCCGATGGTCCAGACGCCGACCGAGTCTTGGTAGGACTTCAACCGGAGTCCCTCGAAGGACTTGATCAGGCTCACGCCCTTTTGCGATGCGCGCATTGCGTTTCTCCAGGCAAAAAAATACCGCTCGAAGGCGGCGCGGGGTTTAGGTCGAGACGATGCTGAGCACCGCCTTTAAAGCTCCAGGACTTTGACCTCCTTGGACTTCTTCGGCTTCTTGCCGGCGGCCTTGGACTTGCCCTGTTTGCCGGCGTTGCACTCGACTGACGTGCTCCAGCCCGACTGGGTAAATACCTGCTCTACGGAATCCACCAGGTAGTCGCCATCGAGACCGGGCTTGAAGTCTTGGGCGATGATCTGCCGCTCGGCGAACAGGTCGGTGCGGCCGACCATATCCAGCCGCACCTCAGCCGTGGAACGGTTGAACGCCGCCAATCGGGCCTTGGCGGCTTGTTCGGCGGCGGATTTGTTGGGGTGGATGTGGCGGTCGGTGTGAACCGGGGGCAGTCCGGCCGGGGCGTCTTCGTTGTCCAGGGTCAGGTTGACCAGCTCGCCGGTTTTCTTGTCCTGGTATTTGGTTTTTACCGCCTTCTGGGTGGAGCGGTCGGTGAAGCGGAATTGCCAGCGGCTGACGTCGCTGCGGCGGATGGTGATCGCCGGCAGGCTTTTGCCGCTGGCGGTCTGGCCGCTTTGGCGAGGCAGGACCAGCAGCTTGCCGTCGCCGACCTTGGCAGTGCAGTCGTGGGCCTTGGCCAGCCGGGTGATGAAGTTGAAGTCAGACTCATTCAACTGATCGGCGCGAGGGACGGCTGTTGCGACGGGGCATTCTGGTTTCCAGCCGTTGCGGGCGGCGATGTCACTGACGATCCGCGAGAGCGGGACGTTTTCCCAACTGCCGCTGCGGGTGGTTTTGCCGCTGCCACGCATGTCGCTGGCCTTGCCACGGATGACCAGGGTGTCGGGCGGGCCGGAAACTTCGACGTCGTCGACGGTGTAGCGGCCCATGCGTGCCAAGGCCTGGCCGGCGTAACCGAGGTAGATCTCGATCCCGGCGCCGCGCTTGGGTAAGGCGACCGCACCATCGCGGTCATCGATCCGCAGTTCGAATTCGTCCGACTCCATGCCAGGTTTGTCCAGGGTGCGCAGCAACAGGAGGCGGTCGTTGATCAGGGCGGTGATGTCGGCGCCGTCGGCGGCGATCCGGAAGGTGGGTTTCAAAAGTGAACCTCCATAAACGTCAAAGCCCTGCTCGATGGCAGGGCTTTCAGTTGTATTTCTGACTTGAAAGGGTCGTTGCGCTCAATCCCACAACTGCACCTGCTCCACCATCGGCTCCGCGATATCCGGGAAGGTGATCAACAACCCCGCCCGCAACGGCTGCGGCTCATCTGCCAGCAGCCGGTTGGCGGCCAGCACTGCCTCGACCGTGCCATTGAGGTGGCCGTAATGCTGGTAACACAGGGTGTCGAGCAGGTCGCCGTCAGACGTTCTGCAGATCGTCGCCATAGCGGGTGAACTCCAGGCTGAAGGTTTGTTTGCGTGGGATGCCGCCGGCGAGTAAGGCGCCCTGCTCTTCTTCCAGGCTGCGCAGGCACCAGGTGCCGAGGACGAAGCCGTAGCCGGTGGTGAGGTTCAGGGGCAGCAGTTGGGCGCCGATGCGGCGCAGGGTGTCGAGTTGTTTCAGTCCGCCTTTGAAGCTTGGGAAGATCGCGCCTTTGAGGCTGAGTTTTTCGTCCCCCAGGCCCACGGCTTGTTGCGCTGGACGCCGGCTGAGGCGTTCTTGCGAGGCCCACCGAAACTCGGTCTGGCGGCGCAGTTCGTCGAAGGCGGCGGTGTCCAGGTTGAAGTAGAACGGTTGGGCATTGGGTTGCAGTGGTTGCAGGATCAGCAGGTGCGGGAACGGTTTGACCGCTTCGGCCAAGGGCGTGGCGTTCGGCGCCAGGGCGCTGGTGGGCAGGATGTTGGCCAGGCTGGGGCTGACTTTACCGGCGATTTGGTTGATGGCGGTGCTGGCTCGGGCGGCCTGGTCCTTGAGGGTGCCCAGGCGTTCGTCGATGCCGGATATGGCCCGGGTGGCCTGGCTGTAGACGGCGAGGACGCTGCCGACCTTGGACTGCGCGGCGCCGATGCCACGCATGACCCGCTGTAGTTTTTCGCCGACGCCCGCTGGTACGCCGGGCAGACTGGACAGCTCGTCGGCAGCGCCGGTGATTTCGCCGATGGCGCCGTTCACCGGGCCGAGCATGCCGTCGATGCTGTGGCGGCCCGCCTCCCCGGCCTGGACCAGGGAGGTGAAGCCCGATTGCAGTTGTTCCATGTAGGCCATGGCACCTCCTTAAACGTGTGGGGCATCGAACAGGTTGCGCCGTGCTTGCTCGCGGCTGAAGTCTTCGAACAACTGACGCATGTACGGCATCATCGATTGGGCCAGTTGCCGAGGGTCCTTGACGTCACCTTGCACCGTGACGGGCATGGTGGGGGCGAAGGTCCATTGTTGGTCGACCTGTGTTGATGCTGGTTTTGTTGCGGGTGCAGCGGCGAGCAGTGCGGGGACCGGGACGCTCGTGGGTGCAACAGCCAACGAACGCGAGACATCGCCCATGGCCGGGGCATTGGCAACGGGTGCCTTGAGCATCAAGGGACCCGTTGCCAATGCTGGCGCCATTTGCCCCAGACGTGGCATTGGTACTGCACCCGGTGGTGGCAAGCGTAAAGGCGAAGGCTGTGCCGGCAACATCAAACGCTCGGGTGGTGTATCCGTCCCGCCGAACGCTGCCTTGCCCACTGCCCCGCCCAGTTCGCCACCGCCCCAACTGCCGAGGTAG
Source organism: Pseudomonas sp. ok272 (assembly GCF_900109995.1). Lineage (GTDB taxonomy): Bacteria > Pseudomonadota > Gammaproteobacteria > Pseudomonadales > Pseudomonadaceae > Aquipseudomonas. The sequence goes on from NZ_FOCB01000011.1 coordinate 106,509, forward strand.
CCGCCGATCAGGCCACCGACCACGGTGCCAATCACCGGCACCACCGAACCAATCGCAGCCCCTGCAGCTGCACCCGCCAGCGTACCGGCCAAGGTGCCCGCCGCATTGCCGTAGCCCTCGGCCTTTTCGTCGCGGGTCTCGGCGTTCTGGTAGGTGTCGGCGGCGATCATCATGGCTTCAATCGCGGCAAACGGGGCGGCACCTTTTACGAAGCCTGCTCCTTTCCCCATCATGGCCTTGGGGGCAAAACGACTGGCTGCCGCACCGACTGGCGATGCCGTTGCAGGACTGGTAATCGATCCGCGACCACCCTTCCCTCGCTTACCCTTGCCACGACCACGCTTGCCCTCCCGGCCTTCGATACCAGCACCACCGCCAGTGGAGGGGTTGGTAACAAATACCTTCTGGGCAATGTTGGGGTTGCCCATCAGCGTGCCACGGCCGACGTTGAGCAAGCCCTTGCCGATCTTGATCGCGTTGACTGCTGCCCCCAACGCAACCATCCCGGTGGCCAACATTGCAGCCCCGGCCACCACGGGTTTGTACTTGTCGCTCAAGTTGGCCAGCGCATACCCGACCTTGCCGAGACCATCAGCGGCCATATCGGTCAGTGGCCGGATGGCGTCGCCGAGGCTGATCATGGAGGCTTCCATGCTACTGGTCGCCGCCGACCATTTACGGTTGGACGTCTCCCGCGCCTTGGCCGCGTCCGCCTCGATCTTGGCCTTGCCATCGGTGTCCTTGATGGTCGCCATGTCGGCCTTGATCTTGTCGCCGTATTTGATCTGCGCGAGCAAACCAGCACTGGCACTTTGGTCGCTGACGATGTTGGCCAGGCCTGCCGCTTCGGTGAGGGCGACCATGGCCTGTTCTTCTTCGGCACTGCCATCGGCCGAGGCGCGGATCCTAGCCTTGAGGGCTTCGATCTTTTTCGCTTTGGCCGGGTCCTGGCGCTTGATCATCTCCTCGCTGAGCAGGATGAACGCCTCGACCGGGTTGGCTGCCTTGCCGCTTTTGGTGGCGGCGAGGATCGAGCCGGCCAGGTCGTAGCCTTCCTTGGCGAAGCGTTCCTGGCTGGTGCTGCTGATGACAGCGTTGAGCAGGTTGTTCATGTTGGTGGCCGCAGCCGCCGAGTCCTGGGTTTGCGAGAACTGCGACTGCAGGCTTGCGCCAAGGAAGCGCACGGCCTCAGGGCCTTCCATGCCCAGGCGTTTGATGTTGCCGAGCATGCTCGGCAGGTACTTGGCCATGTCCTTGGGACCGAAGGCGCCGATGTCACCGGCGGCCGCCACCTGGCCGAGCATGGCGCCCATGTCGGCTTGTTTGACCCCGGCCTCCTTGAAGGAGTTGATCAGGGTGGCGATGGTTTCGGGCTCCATGCCCTGGCCATCGATCAGGTCGGCGATCTGCCCGGCGTAGTCGGTGGCTTCCTGCCACTCGACGCCCTTCTCGATCAGCGCCCCCACCGACTTCGCCAGCAGTTGCTGACTCATGCCCTTGTCGGCCGCGACCTTGCTGATGCTGGCCGCCAGCTCGGCTTCGTCGCCGGTACCGGCGGTGTGTGCCCACAACGACATTTGGCGGATCTGCGCCTGGTAGTCGCCGGAGATCTTGGTCGGGATCGCCAGCGAGGCGGTCAGTGCGGCGGCCTGGCCCAGGGAGCTTTTCATACCCTCCTTGCCCTGCTGGATCTGAGTGTGGCCCAGGGCCTTGAGTTCGGCACCCCGCGCTACCTGGCCGAGGGCCTGGTATTCCTTGCGCAGTTTGCCGACTTCGATGCCCTGCTCCTTGAGGGTCTTGAGATTGGACTCCAGTTGTTTGAGCAGGCCACCGGCCGAGGCGGCGCCGGTGTCGTGGGCCTTTTTCCATTCGTCACGCAGGCGCATGGTGTCGCCGATGGTGCTCTGCAGGATGCGGGCCTTGGTGCCTTGCTCCCCGAGTTTTTTGATACGGCCTTCAACATCCTTAAAGGCGGCGCCGACGCTGGAGCTGACAGCGCCGCCGATGACTAGGCCGAGTGCCAGGTTGTTCGCCATGGGGTGTCTCCGGGCAGGGTTCTGGGGCTCAGTCCGTGAGCCACCAGATCATGGAGGAAAAAGGCATGGTCTCGATTTCGCTGGCGGCAAAGTGGAAGCGCAGTACCAGGTGTTTCGCGACTTGCTTTTGCAGCTCGGGGCTAAACCCCGTCGTCCTGGACCAGGCGAAAATAGGCGGCCTGTAGCCGCTGGTAGTCCGTCAGCTTAAGCCCCTCCAGGTCCTTGAGGCCGGACTCGGACAGCGAGGCGAACAGGTTCATCTCGCGTTGTTCTTCGTCACCGCCGCCCATGGCGTTGGCGGCGCGCACGTCGCGCACCGTGGGGGCACGCAGGGTCAGGCGGTCGACCTGGACGCCGTTGATCTCGTAGGGCTTGGACAGCACGACCAGTGCGCTGTCGGGGCTGACGATCAGCCAGGTGGGAAGCTTTTTAAGATTGCTCATGCGCAGATTTCCTTACAGACCCAAGTCGCGACGGACGCTGGCCAGTTGATCAACACCGTTGATGACCCGGACGCAGGCGACCGGATCGATTTCGTACATCAGGCGGCCGCCGACTTCGAGCTTGTAGTAGCTGCAGGCGACGGCGTACTTGAACTCGCCAGCATCCCCCGCCTTCCAGTCGCCCGGATCAATTTCTTTGAGCAGGCCACGAATGGTGGCAACCACCGACACTGTCGCGCCCTTCTGGCCCTTGTAGGAGCCACGGAACACAGCGTTGAACGCGGTCTGATCGGCCAGGCCATAGAACTTCATGGCTTCAGGGCGCACGCCCCGGCCGGCAAAGCTGGCCTCCATTTTTTCCATGCCCTGGTCCATCTCAATCGGGGCATCCATGCCACCTGCGCGATGTTCTTCGGTTTTCAGGGCCAGCTTGGGCAAGGTCACGCTGGTGATATCGCCGGCAAAATTGATGCCGTCGATGAAGGCGTTCATGTTGTAGAGCGTTTGCGGAACCATTGGGCGGTCTCCTTAGACGTTGGTAGCGAGCACTTCGGTGAGCCACTGGTTGGTGACTTCGACGAGGAAGTTGGGGTTTTCGGCCGGGGGTACGTCGGTGAAGCGGATGTTCCAGTACACCTTGCCCTGCTCCAGTTGGCTGGCGGTGTTGAGCTCCGGGTCGGCGAACACTTCGAAGTTGATGATTGCGCCCTGGTTTTTCAGGTCGCGCATGAACGCTTGCAGGCCGTTGGTAACGTCGCTGACGTAGGTCTTGGTGATCGAGCGGTCAACTGCCCATTTGTGCCCATAGAGGATGGCGTCCATGACGATGTCCATGGTGCGCACGCGGGTGACGAAGGCCCACTTCGGGTCGCTGGAGCAGGTGCGGTTACCCCACAGGCGGTAGCCGTCGTCGCGGATGATGGTGGTGATCTTGGCGTTGTTGAGCAGGTTGGCCCGACAGGTTTCATCACCATCGAGAAACTCGACCGGCCGCGAGGTGCCGGTGATACCGACGAATTCCTTGTTCGACGGCGAAGCCCAGAAGCCGTACTCGGCATCGGTCCAGGCGAACAGGCCGGCGGTCCAGGCCGAGGCCGGCGCGTCGATGGTGGCGTCGGTGAGCGTGTCCCAGTACTGCACGCCGGGATCGACCACAAACACACGCTTGCTGCCGAAGTTCTCCACGAACTCGATGGCGGCTTCGTCGGTGGTGTTGGGGCCGTCGACGATGGCCACCGCACGCAGCTTGCCGGCCAGGGCATCCATGGCCGTAGCGACGGCCTGGGTGCTGGAGTGGCCCGGCGCGATGATCAATCGGGGCTGGGCGTTGAAGCGACTCTTGCCATCGAGCAGGGCTAGCAGGCCGGTACGAATGCCATCGGCCAACACCCCGCCGATGATGGCCGAGGTTTGCTGCTCCGGGGTTTCGACCTTGGCCACACCGCAGGCGACGATGACGGCCTTGGCACGGGTAAAGATCGCCTTGGCGGCCTGGGTGATGGCCGCGTCTGCGCCCCAGGCGGCGACGGCTTCGCTTTCGCGGGTGATCAGCCGCAGTTCATTGGGCTTGGCCTCGGCGGCCGGTCCGACGGTGAAGGTGTCGCACAGGCCGATGATCGAGGACGATGGGAGCGCGATGATCCGCGCCCCGGTGTCGACGTTGGTAACGGTGACGCCGTGAAAAAATCCAGTTGCACTGCTCATGGGGGTGTCTCCAGAAACGACAAGACCCCGCAGGCACGAGGTCGGTTGGGATGTGGGGTTACGTGGACGCCATAGAAAACGCCCCGTCAGTGCGGGGCGTTTAGGTGCTTGGCTCGGTCAACCAGGGCGGTGCTACTGGCCGGTGTTCAAACAAAGGGAACGCACCCGACTCCGGCCAATTGCGCAAGGCGCGGCGGAATGCCTGAAGCTCGGCATACTGCGCAACCGTGAGAGTGGTTTCCAGGCCCTCTTCCAACTCATCACGGTGGCGCGTCACCACACCATCGGTTTCAGACAAGTTCCAATCTCGCCAAACCCGTTCGATAGCGGCCAACTCGTCAGCGCTGGGCGGTGGTGGATCAACCAGCACTGGAAAGCCGTCATCACCCCAGGTAATGACTTTGCCCGTTGACTGGCCAGCCAGCAGCTCAGCGTGCCGCTCACGGCTAATTTCAACCACATCGCTGGGCATGGTAGAGATGGCGTCGTAAAAGCCGCGCATGGATTTTGAAGTAAACATAGATCCCCTCTAGTCGCCGATAGCGAGCCAGCCAACCGTGGTTGCGGTTCTTGGAAGTGGGGCGATTGTTCCACCCCATGCTGACACTGAAATTTGAGTTTTCGATAAAGCTCTGGCGCCCGACACATTAGGGTTGGCCGTATCTTCCGTAGTGGAGTAGACACGTAAAGCTGCTGTATCGAATGCAATTGGAAGGGTCACCGTTACTGGGCCAGATGCCAAGGACGAAACTGAACCCCATTGTAAAATCAGTCCGCTCGATAACCTCTGGTATCCCGAAGGAAGCAAACCGCTGCCAAACTGATCTTGCAGGTTACTTAGAGCGCGCTGCACAAAAGCCGCCGTAGCCACAGAAAGATCATTGGCACCGACGGCCGGAGTTGGCGCGGTCGGGTTGCCGCTCAGTACAGGGCTAATGAAGTCGGTCTGTTGAAGCAGCACGTTGGCGCCGTCACAGACCATCAAAGACGACTGACCTTGGGTGATGAGTTGCCCAGCTCCGGCCGCTGTTTTCACCGTCACCGTGAACTTACCGGTGCTGCTGTTGATGAACAGGTAACGGCCAGCGGCACTAGGGACGGTCACGGTTTTGTTGCCAGTCAACACGCCCGTCAGGTTGATCGTCGAAGCACCGGCTTGCGCGGCGGTCAAGCTAACGTTACCGGTGCCGGCGATGCTGACGTTGATCGCGCCATTGATTGCGTTCTGCACGTAGGCAGTGGTGGCAATCGAGGTGTCACTGTCGCCTGCGGCCGGGGTCGGCGCCTTTGGGTCGCCGGTGAGCGTTGGGCTGGCCAGCGTCGCCTTCAACGCCAGGGCGTTGGTCACGGTGGTGGCAAAATTGGGGTCGTCACCCAGAGCGGCAGCCAGTTCGCTCAGCGTATCCAACGCTGCCGGTGACGACGCTACCAAGGCAGCAATGGCAGCCTGGACGAACGCGGTGTTGGCAATCGAGGTGTCATTGTCACCCACCGCAGCCGTGGGGGCAGTTGGATTGCCGGTGAAGGCCGGCGAGTTGATCGTCGCAAAGCCCTGAGTGATGTTCTGGAACGTCAGTGCCGTGGTACCGAGGACAATCGCCCCATCGGTGATCAGTTGCCAGCGGGTGTCTGCTTGAGTGGTGCCTTGCTCGACTGATACCAACAAGGCCGGCGTGACCTTGGCACTGGTGTCGGCATCAGTTGCCCGCGCCCAGGCACCGGCTGCGGCAACGTACAGGCCGTTGTCCTTGGCAGCGGCCTGGTTTTTCACCAGCACCCGGTCACCCGCGACCAGGACGATGGTGTCGAGGGTCAACAGGCCGCTCAGCACGATATTGGCGGTGGTGGCCACGCGCACCGATTGCTTGCTGTCGAGCTTGTAGATCTCCTCCAGCACCTTGGCGTCGACGTAGGACCGGGTGGCGAGCACCACGCTAGGATCGATCTTGAGTTCGACGTTGGCCGTGCTGCTGACGATCAGGTTCATGCGCACCACTTGGGTACGCCCCGAGCCCTGGCTCAGCAAGGGCTTGAAGCTGGGTGCGCAATTGGCGATGGCCACCAGGTCGCCGGCCGCGTCGTACAGACCGATCTCACGGATCCACCAGCCGCCGACGTTTTCCGGGATCACCTGCTCGGCAATGATGATGCTCGGGTTGTTGGGGTCGGTCTTGAGTTGGTTCAGCGGTGCACGTCGACGCTCGTTGATCAGGGTTTTCTGCAGGCGGTCGGGCATCGGGTCGGTGCCGTTGGCATCGCCGACGCCCATTTGGGCGAAGGTCCAGGGCACGCCGAGGGCATCGGCATTGGCCTGTTTGGCTTCGCCCACGGCGGTGAGGATGGCAAAGAACTGGCTGTTCTGATCGATCATGAGTAGATGTCCATCGTATCAATGTGGTGTTCGCGCCCACCCTGTAACAGGTAGCCGCTGACGTTGATGTCGCGCTGCACCGGCGGGTAGATGTCGATTTCGTCGCCTTCGTAAACGCAGGCTCCCAGGTAAAAGTGGCCATTGGTTTCCAGGCTGATGGCCAGGCCGGTCATGTGCCGGCTGACCGGTTTGGCGTCGTCGATCAGCCGCTCCAGTTCCTGGTACATGGCTTCAGTGATGCCTTCGTCCAGCACGCCGACCTTCAGCGCGAAGGTGCCTGGCACGCCCATGGGCGTGGTCTGCCACCACTCCAACACTTCGATCAGGTAGCCCAGCGGCTCGACCACCCGGCGCAGGGCGCCGATGGTGCCTTTGCGCAGATGGATGTAGAACGCCGAGCGAATCGCCGAGCGCTTGACCGCCTCGGGCCATTGGCTGTCCCAGCGGTCCACCGACCAAGTCCAGGCCAGCCATGGCAGCAGCGCCACCGGGCAGGTGTCGGGGTTGTACAGGGTGCGTAGCGGGATCTCGGTGTCTTCGTCGATGGCGGCCTCAATGGCACGCTCAAGCTCGGTGCTGTTGAGCGGTAGCAAGCTGCGCATCTCAAGCCCCCTGGATCACGGTGAAGCCGGTGCAATAGGCTGATTGGTATTTGCTCGGCACGATATCGACCCAGCCCGGCAGGTCGACGCGACGTACCCCGGCGAGGTGCACTTGCGCGTCTATCGCAGAGCGGGCGACCTCGATGCCGAGGCGGCGCCGGGGGTTGATCCAGGCGGCCAGCCGGCGATTGGCCTCGGCCAGGATGGCTTCGTTTTCCGAACCCACGCCTTCCATGTGCAGTACGGCGTCGATGCGGTACTCCAGCACCTCGGTGCTTTGCACGGTGAGCCGATCGGCGACCGGGCGCACGTCGTCATCGCTGAGGTAGTTCATGACGGTATCCAGCAGGGCTTGGTCGGCCTGGCCATTGCCGTGCAGGTCCTGGACGGTGACCACCACTTCGGCCGGCTTGGGGCTTTCGGCGGTGGCGTCACCGACCAACGCCGAGGCACTGCGCGCGTGCAGGATGTAGCTGCTACGCGGGCCGGCGGTGGTCAGGCCTTCGTAGGCCCACTGGACGCGCTCGCGCAGGGCGTCGTCGGACTCTTTGACTTCTGCGGTCGGCGGCACGCTCAGGCCATTGGCCGCCTGGATGATGAGGCGCTTGAGTTTGACGTTGGCCGCCAGTTGATCGAGGTCGGAGTCTTCGGCGTAGGCCAGCAGCAAGGCCTTGGCCGCGTCGTTGACCCGGGCGCGGTTTTGCAGGCGGCGATAAGCGCCCAGTTCCAGCAGCTTGACCACCGGGTCGCTCTCCAGCGGCGCGGTCCAGTTGTCGCCCATGTACTGGCGGAACGTGCTCAGTTCCTCTTCGTAGAGCGCTTCAAAGTCCAGCGCCTCCAGCACCTGGGGTGCCGGCAGGGCCGATAGATCGACGGTGCTCATGCGGAGACCTCCAGCAAGCGGGACTCGCCCAGGTAAAGCCCCTTGAGTTCCAGGTCGATGCGCCCGCCGATCACTGCCACCACGCGCACCTGTTCAAGTTCAAGCCGTGGCTCCCAACGGCCCAAGGCGCGGGCGACTTCGGCCTGCACCGCGCTCTTCCAGCCTTCGCTCACCGGCAGGTCAACAAAGCGCCGCAGTTTGCTGCCGTACTCCGGGCGCATGCGCCGGCTGCCCAGGGGCGTGCCGAGGATGTCTTCGATGGACTGCCGCAGGTGGTCGAGGCCCGACAGCGGCAGGCCGGTGCGGCGGTCCATTCCGATCATGGGGGGATTACTCCGGGATGAGTTCTAGGTCGGGGTGTGAGTTGAGATAGGCGAACTGATCATCACCTACGGCCGTTACTTGCCCCTTGAGTACGGGCACGGTGCGGCCATCGGGCAAGACCAGGGTGCGCGAGGTGTAGCGGGTGTCGCGGAATACCCGAGGTGGGCCGATCAACTTGGGCGGTTCGATGGGATCAGCATCAGGTTTCGACTTGCTCATGGGCATGCTCCAGAAACGAGAACGCCCGCACGCAGCGGGCTGTATTCAGAGGTCAATCAGTGTTTGTGGTTCGGGGTGTTGCCACCGGCATCAATGACCTTGCCGGCGCTGTTGATGTCGCCAGTGGTGCTCAGGGTGCCGTCGACGGTGACAGTGCCCACGAGGACGATCTGGCCAGCCGCCACCCGCACCTGCTCCGGTGTGACTTCAAACAACGAGGCACCGACCTTGATGGTGACCGTGCCGGCAGGCAGATCGATGGTGTAGGTGTTGGCCTGCCAGTCGTAGACCAGCGAGCCACCGTCATCGAAGCGCCAGACTTCCACATGGTCGCGGTTGTCTGGTTGGGCACCGGCGTTCCCGTACAGGCCCGGGATGAAGGTGCCCATGCCGGCGACGCCGCTGGGGCTGAGTAACACGCCCTGCTCGCCCAGGCTCGGTGCCCGCCAGTGCCGCGCCTTGCCCGCCGCCTGGCTGTGCCAACGGACCCAGGCGCTGGTCCATTCGCCAGCCTGCACCCGAACCATGCCGCCCGGCAGGTCGACGCCGACCACCCGGCACGGCATGAGCATGGCGGCGATCATGCGGTCGTGCTCGGCAACGGGGTAGCTCATTGCAGTTCCTCGGGTTTGATGTAGTCGGCCTCATGACCCGGCCCGGTGTCATGGTTGAAACCGAACACCAGGGTGCCGGGCGGCTGGTCGGGCCACGGCCATTGCTCGGTACCGAGGTAGACGGTTTGCGTCCACTCGACCAGCCAGACGGTGTAGCCGTCGAGTTCCGGGCGGGTCCAGTCCTGGGTGGCTTGGACGAACTCGGCGGGGTCGACAGCCAGGCCCCAGGATTGGGCGCGTAGCAGTACGGCGAGTTGGCTGGCCAGTTGCATCGCCTGTTGGTGATGCGCACTGCGGATAGGGTCGACGATGATTCGCGCTTCAATCGTGCACTTAAGCGCGGTTTCGCCGGTGCCGATGTCTTGCGCCGGCTCCATTTGTGTCAGCTCGAGGAACACCGAGGGCAATGGGATGCCTTGGTTTTCCTCGATCTGTGGCCAGAACGCTACCGCCTCAACACCTGGCAGATGCGCCTGCAGGTGCTGTTCGATGGCGTCGTAGAGTTGATCCAGGCTAAAGGTTTCATCAGACACGGGCGGTCCCCTTGAGGTATTTCTGGAACTCAAAGTTGAGCTCCTGGGTGAGGATCTCCAGCAGTCGCTCGTCGGCACGTTTGACCCAGCTGTCGAAGTGCGGTCGCACCTGTTCCAGCGAGACCTTGGCCTTGGCCAGCGGGAAGCGGTTGTCGTTTTCCTCGACAAAGCCGGTGCGTCGCCGGCCCTGGTCGGCGTCGGGATAGTCCTCGGGGTTGAAGTGTTTGCTCGATGTGCGGATCCACACATCAGCGCTGCTGCCGTACACCTGTTTGTAGAACGCGCCCTGGTACCGCCGCCCGGCCACCGACACGCCCCGACGATTCTGCCGGGGCCGGCCGATGCGGCTGGCCTCGATGGCGTTGAGACCAAGCCACAACTTGCCGCGCATCGCCCCACCGCTGACCGGGTACGCTCGCAAGCGCTGCCGGACGGCACTGATGGCGATACGTTCCTGCTTGCCGATCTCGCGGGCAATGTGGGTGCGCAGCCAGCCCAGGGTTTTGTTGATCGCCCGACGCTGGGCCGCGGCGCAGGCCTTGGGCACCAACCGGGCAAAGTCCTGCAACGCCTTGAGGTGCACTGCCGAGGGCTGCAGCGTGAGCATGCCGCCGTCGCGCTTGGAGTGGATGTAACTGCCGACGCTCATGGGCGCTTCCTCAGAATCAGTGCAACCAGGCCGTCACCGCTGGGCTCCAGTTGCACCAGGTCGTAGTCCCCGCCACCGTCCAGCACCGGCACGTCGACGCTGACCACCAGGCCCTTGCTCAATCCGCCGGCATCGCTGACGCGGATCTCGAAGCGTGGCTCCCGTGGTGCGTTGGTGGCCTTGCCGAACTTCACCTGTCTCCAAGGTGCGGAGAACATGCCCAGCACCGGCTCGGCGTAGCCCTCAATCCGGGCGCTGTCGCCGAGGGTTTCGAAGACCACGTCGTCGATGTCGTCGATCAGCTCGCGGAAGGCCATGGTTAGAGTTCCAGGAGGATCTGCGACAGTGGCCGCGTGCACAGGTGCAACGGGTTGGACTGGGCCTCACCGGCCATGCCCTTGTTGAACGGCAGCGGCTCGATCTTGCTGTAGTACGGGATGCCCTGGGTGTTGACGGTCTCCATGTAGTCGGCCGGGGCGAAGGTGGAGATGTACAGGTCCGGGACGCCTTCGGCGATCAGCAGCGCCTTATCGTCGTGGATGAAGGACACACCGGCGACCTTGCCGCGATAACGCTCCCAGACGATGCCACCGAACTCGAAGCTTTCACGGGCATCACCGCGCAGGGCGGCGGCCTGCATCGTGTTGAGGTAGGTGTCCTTGACCGATTTGTGGACGACCAGCTTGTTCCAGAAATTCTTACCGCAGAAAGCCCGCGAGCCGGTGCTGGTGATGCTGCCCAGCGCTTCCTCTTGCAGGTCCAGGGCATCGCCGGCCCGCACGCGCAGTTCGGTCGCTGGATCATTCAAGCCCATGGACAGCTTCTTGCGAGAGACACCAAAGGTCTTGTAGATGTCCAGCAGAACGGTCTTGCCGTCAGCGTCCAGCACCTGGCCGTTCAAGGCGCCCATGCGCTGGAATTCGTGGGTGGCATCCAACTGGCGACGGGCCTTGGCCAGACGTTTGTTGACCACGTCCTGCACCGACTGCAATTCGCTACGGGTGCCGAAGGCACGAATGCCCTGGATCTCGTCGGCCTTGATGGTGAAACGTTCTGGCAGGTGCACAGTGTTGAACGGGATCATCTGACGCTTGGTCCCGGACACCACCAGACCGGAGGTGCCACGCTCACCGGCTGGCACCAGGGCCAGGGTGTCGCCGTCCTTCTCGATCTGCACGGTGAGGGTGGTGATGCCCTCTTCACGGAACAGGCCGAGGCTGCTGATGCGGCCCGGCAGATATTCCTGGTCGTTGATTGCGGCAGTCAGCGAGGAGACGCTAAACGCTTCGTCGTCAAAAATGGCGATATCGGCCATGGGGGTACTCTCCAGATACGAAAAATCCCGCACGCGGCGGGATGGATAAAAGGGGGGATGACGGGTTTAGCGCACGATCAGAAAGCGCGTGGCCAGGGCCTTTTCGGCATCGAGGTCGAGGCCGGTCAGATGGGCTTCGCTGATCTCGGCCAGGCGCACCACGGCACGAGCACGGCGGACCACGTCGGACTCGCCCAGCGGGCCAAAGAGGATGGCGGTGGCGGTTTCGCTGCCGTCCTCGGCAGTCGGGCTGTACGGCGCAAACTCGCCGGTAGCGGTGACCAGGCCGAGTACTTGCCCGGGCTCCAGCGCGGGGCCGGCAGCGACGTTGATGGCTTCGCGGGAGATGTTGCCGGCACCCTCGGACAGGAGGAATTCACCGGCGTGCATCGGTTCCATTTTGACGGTCATGGTCTTGCTCCTTTCGAAGGTTGGGACTGCGCAGCTTTGCGCGCGGCGTAGATCCCATTGGGGTCGGGTTGTTTGGCCTGGGTTTGCGCGAGGGGCGCTGGATCGTCGGCTTGGGGCAGGCTGTTGTCGATTTCAAAGCCGCCGGTGCCGCTGACCAGTTTGTCGAAGAGCTTGGCGCGCACCGCAGCCGTGTCGAGTCCGGCCTTGACGAAGCCCTCGGTTAACTGCGGCAAGCGCGCCGCAATGCACAGATCGCGGGTGGCCTTGGCCTGGGTCAAGGCAGCCTGGACCGTGGCCTGGTCGGCGAGCCGGGTCGCGGCGATCAAGGGTTCGATCAGGTTACTGATGCCGGCCTGGGTGCAGGACTGCGTGATCAGCAGCGCCAAGGCCGTTTGGTCGACGACCGGGTCTGGCTCAGGCTCGGGCAGCATTGCGGGTGGTTCGGGTTCCGCCAGTTGATCGAGCAGGGTCTTGGGCGTGTGCTGGTACTTCTGCATCAGCGAGCCCTGACCCAGGCAGGCCTTGATCTGTACGCCCTCGCCCACTTCGTCAGCTAAGCCCAGGGCCACGGCTTCGCTGGCGGTCAGCCAGGTTTCGGCATTGACCAGGCGCCGCAGCTCGACTTCGTCGATGTCCGGCGCCTTGGCCTTGTAGGCTGAGATGATGACTTCCAGGGCCTGGTCGAGGGCAACCGCGACCTTGCGCAGCTCCTCGGCATCGCCGGAGGCGTAGGTCCAAGGGTTGTGGATCATCATCAAGGCGTTGCTCGCAATGACCACTCGCTTGGCGCCACACACCGCGACGCTGGCCGCACTGGCGGCCAACGCATCGATGCGCCCGGTGCAGCGCTCGCCCAGCCGGGCCAGGGCGTTGTGGATGGCCAGGCCGTCGAACAACTCACCGCCGATACTGTTGAAGGCCACGACAATCGGCGACACGCCGTCGTCCAGCGCTGCCAGGTCACGCACGAACTGATTGGCGGTGATGCCCCAGGTGCCAATCTCGCCGTAGACGTAGACCTCGATGGTGCGCTGTTCAGCTTCACCGCTGGCCTTGAGGCTGTACCAGTGTTTGTCCTGGATCGGCAGTTGGCCGGCCAGGGTATTGAAGATGCGTTGGGTGGGGAACGGGGTCATGGTTTCTCCTGGTCGTCGTGTGGCACGTCGACCTCGACGAGGGTGCGGTAGTTGAGGCCCAGGTCTCGGGCACGTTGGGCATCGGCGGCGTTTTCCGCATCGACCGTTTCGGCGTCGTAGCCGGTGCGCAGGCACATCTCGCTGCGCGAGCCGAAGCCGGCGTTGACTTCAAGCATGCGCGCCTGCACGTCCTGGACTGGTTGGATGTAGGCCCAGCCTTGCGGCACCCAGCGCGTGCGTAGGAATTCGCGGCGGCGACTGGCGTAGTCCGGCAGGTCGATCACCCCCGCGAGCACGGCCATGTCCAGCCAGGCAGCCCGCACCGGGCGGCACAGCTGGTGGACGTAGACGTTGAATTGCAGTTGCTCCAGACGGCGGCGGAACTCGTTGAGCACCACCCGCAGCGCCCGGTCGTTGATCCCGCGCATGTCGCCGGTGAGGATCTCGTAGGGTGTGTCGGTACCGGCTGCAGCGGCCATCAGTTGCTGCCGCATGAAGTCTGGATAGTTGTTGCCGGCGTCTGGTGGCTTGGAGAATTCGACTTCCTCCCCTGCCCCCAGCTCCTGCATGGTCCCGGGCTCCAGGGCGACCATGGGGGTGAAGCCGTCGCGGTCGGCGTTCAACGGCATCCCGGTGACCGGATCACGTGGTTGTTGTACAGAGTCCGGCGCCGGGCGCTTGATGAAACCGGCGAACAGGTTGGAAACCTCCTGACGGAACAGCACCGCGTCATCGTAGTTGTCCAGACTGCGCAGGCGCTTGAGCACGGGCGACAGACGCGGCACCCCGCGCAACTGGCCCGGTTCCAACGGTTCGAAGATGTGCAGCACCTGACTGGCCGGCACCCGCACCAGTTGGTTGTAGCCGGCGTTGAGCGACGACGCATCGCGCGGGTGCGAGCGATACATCCAGTACGCCACCCGTTTGCCGGCCGGGGTGAATTCGATCCCGGCACGGATGATGTTGCCGTTTTTCGCCGGTTCGAACTTGTCGTGGGGCACGAACTCCGGCGCCAGGGTTTGCAGTTGCAGCGGTACCGCCAGGCCTTCGTCCAGCCCGCGAGGCCGCAAGCGCACGAAGCACTCGCCCGCTGTTTCGACGGTGCGCGCCACCAGCGCCTGCTGGCCGTAGAAGTCGCACAGGCCATCGGCGTCTGACTCGTCGACCCAGTCTTCCCAGAACTCCTGGAGCAGTCCGCGTAGGGTTTCATCCTTGATTTTCGGACGCGGTGTGATGCCGGTGCCGATCAGGTTGCTGATGCGTTTGTTGATGGCGTTGGAGGCGTAGGGATCGTTGCGCACCGCCGCCCGCGAACGGGCGCGCAGGTTGCGCAAGGCCGGGGTGTTGATGCTGTTGATGCCGTTGTCAGAGGCGTCCCAACTGGCGGATCTGCGACCCTCTCCGGCGCCTTCGTAGCTGGCCTTGATGTTGGACGGCAGCACGAACCCGTTGCGGGTCAACGTCGGAAAGTGTCGAGCCATTAGAGTCCCTTGCCTGCGTGGTAGAGCCGAACCACGCGAGAGCGCGGGCCGGCGGCGTTGGTCAATGAGCTGCGGATCTCTTCGCGAGCCCGCAGCAGTTCGTCGACGGTGCGGTATTCGACGGTACGGTCGCTGTAGCGCACGGTCTTTTCACCGCGTGCGATGGCGCGCTCGATGGCGTCGAGGTGTTTTTGGGTAAAGGACATGGGGGGCTGCTCTGAAAGAGGTGCTGCCGGTGTGATATAAAAACCGTCAGACGAAGTTCTGGTTGCGCGACGAGATCTCTTGCCGAAAGCTGCCACCGGCCAACACATGGGTCAGCGCTTCTGCCAGTTCCTCTGACGGAACATCCGGTAATCGCATGCGCCAGTAAGTGCGGGCACGCACCCAGTCCATTCGTCCTGTTAGCTGATCGGCCACCACCCGACGCAGTTCCTGCTGGAGTTCGGCAGCGGTTTTAACTTTTTTCGCGCGTTGCGCCTTTTCTTCGGAGTTTTCTGACATGGCTGTCTCCAATATTGACCAATTCAATGAGATCACTGGATTGGTTCTAGCTGAGCTGTATGCCAAATTCCCAGTTCCGAAATCACTCGTACCAGAGGATTTCGTCCAACCCGCAACACGTTGGTGTGACTTCATGTGCGCTGACATACCTAACGAGAACGCAGAGTTTTTTATCGCGACTGTTCGTTGGCTGGAGTCTTCCGGTTATCTCACTTTCAAGGACTGCACCCAGTATTACGCGGAAGATGTGGTCCTCACTGCGGCCGGTCTCGAAGTCCTAAAAGCCTCGCCGAGCAGCCTTGATAAAGGTCCCACTTTTGGACAAAGCATCACTGCGGCAGCAAAGGAAGGCGGGAAGGAAACGTTGCGCACAACTGTCTCCGAAATGATCGCATTTGGGACCAGATACATAGGCCCAGTTATCGGGCTTTCTTGACTGGTCATCGCCTCTTCAAGTAACCGCTGCTGGAGCTGCGGCGTTGCGTTGCGGCCTGATGCGGTTGGGCAACAGGTGCGGCAAGTTGTGGTGCTGGTTGTGACTGCCGAGCAACTGTGGGTGCCGGGGTTTCGTCCGGCTCACGTTGCACGGGCTTGCTGGTCTGCGCATCGTCGAACAGCCCGGCCTGGGCCAGCGATTGCCGCACCCGCTCCCAGTCGTGTTCCTGGTAACGGTTGATGCCCAGGTAATGGGCCATGGCCAGGCAGTACACCATCAGGTCGAGGGCTTCGTTGCGCTCGGCCTTGCCTTTGACCCATTCGATGCGCTTATGACCGCGCACGTAGCGGGCAACCTTGCGTTCGGCCACGCATTGGGCGAAGAACTCATCCGGCAGGTCATTGGCAAAGTGCAGCGCGCCCGGCCCGTCAGGGAATGGGTAGCGGTTGTAGATCCAGTCCTTGGCGGTGTCGGTGCCGACGAACCACAGTTCGGCGCCGCCACGTTCGGTCTGGCCTTTCCAGGTCACATCGACCATGGACGGGCGCTGGGCGATCACCGGCTTGCCGGGTTTGCTCGCGCCTTTGATGGCGAAGATGTTGCGCCAGCGACGCACGCGGCAGAACTGGTAGACCTCGTCGGTGTGGTGGCCGCCGGAGTCGACGCCGGTGGCGAGGATCGCCAGCGCGACGCCGCACGGATGCCGGTAGCGGGCCTTGAGTTTTTCATCGAGCACGCCCCAGGTGCGCTCGTCTGCGGGGTCGCCCCAGATGACCTGGTGATCAACGACCCAGCGTTCCATACCGACGCCGAAGCCGGTGACCATCAGTTCCAGGCGGTTGGCCTGGACGTCGACGGCGCCGGTGAGCATGAGTACACCGGCGGGCATGCTGCCGAGGGTGTACAGCTCCAGACGCGCCCGAGCGATCAGCACTTCGGCCTTGGTTTGCTCTTGCGCGCTGTCCCAGACCTTGGCCAGGCGAGTGTTATAGAACACCTGCATCAGGCCCATGTCGCCCTTGACCTGGGCTTTCTTGGCCTCTTCAAATTCCTTGGCCAGGGTGCGCCATTCCAGCCAACCCATCGGCGAGTACAAGGCGTTGAGATGGAAGCCAATGGTCTCGCCATCGCCTTTGCCATGGGCGCGCCACTCGCCACGGGCAAGCATATTGCCCTTGTGGTGCTCCTCGATCAGCACGTCGCAGTCGGTGTTCGCGCACTGGTAGTGGACGATGTTGAAGTCGTCGCTGTAGTGCAGGCGCTCCCATTCCAGGACCTGCATGTGGCAGCAGGTCGGACACGGCACGTAGTAGTGGCGCTGGTCGCTGGAGTCGAACAGGTCGGCGATCCGCGAGGCCCCCTTGATGGTGGGTGAGCTGGAGAAGTAGATCTTGGCGTTGCGGCCGAAGTTGGTCGCTCGGGTTTCCGCCAAGCCGATGGGGTCACCCTCCTGGCCGACGTCGTTTTCCCAGCGGTCAACCTCGTCGCCGTAGATGTAGCGTGCCGACAGTTCCGACAGGTTGGCCGCCGAGCCGGCGGTGGTGACGTACAACGAACCGCCTTCAAACTCCTTGGTGTCCATGGTGTTGCGCGCATCCCGCGAGCGGCTGGTGGCCACTCGTTCGCGTAACGCCGGGGTAGCCTTGATGGTCTTGCTGATGCGCCCCGAAACACGCTTGGCCAAGCCCAGGCTGGGCAGCAGTGCAAGGATGTTGGACGGTGCCATGTGGATCAGGCCGCCCATCCAGTTGAGCGCAATCTGGGTTTTCATCAGCTGCGAGGCGACCATGGTCACGACCCGCCGACACGGGTGAGCCGGTGACAGGCAGCGCATGGGCTCGCGGGCATATGGCGTCCGGGCCGTGTGGTACTGGCCGGGCTCCGGGGCGCCGGTGTCTCGCGGGATGCGCATGTATTCGTCGGCCCATTCGTCGATCCACAGGTCGGGATCGGGTCGCAGCCCACGGAAATACGCCTCGCGGTACACCTTGTCACCGTCAGGGTATTCCGTGTGCATGGGATCAACTCGGGGTCATGGCGTGCTCAAGGTCCGCCGACGACAGACGCTCGGCTTCTGTCAGGGTTCGGCGGATGGTGGTGGTCAGGTGTTTCTCGATTTCCCAGGGGTCGGTCATGGCGGCCAGTTCGTGGGACAACTGGGGCAGCGGGCCGAACAGTTGATCGCGCAGCAGGCGCCCAGCGTTGTAGGCGCCGGTCTCGACTGCGACTCGGTTGACCAGCGAGCCCTGGGCCTTGCGCAATTCGATTTCGGCGAGCTGCGCCATGTTGTGTTCACGCAAGGCCCGGGCTTTCTGGAAGTCCGGGGTCTTGCCGTCTCCGTTATTGGCCTGCTGCGGCGCAGCCGTGGGGGTCGGTTCGACCTGGGTTGAGAGTTGGCTGTAGACGTCGCGCTGGACCCGCTCCTGCTGATGGCGAGCCGCGACGGCGGCCTTGCTCGGGTCGGCGGTTTCGAGAATCAGCGCTTCGGTGGCCAGGACATCGACTTGCTTGCCGTTCGGCGTCAGCACCAAGCGGTTGTTGTCTTTGAGCCAGGTGATGTAGCTCGGCGTCCTGCCGATGCGCGCCGCGAAGGCGCTCTTTGACAGGTAGATTGGATCTGTCATGGAGCCCTCCTTTTCAACGGCTTTTCAATGAAGACCTTTCAATTTCAATGCATTGAATTTCAGTAAGCTGGGAGCCCAGCCGCTAACGCTTTCCCGCGGGTTTCATGCCCCGTGCCCCTTGAATAACCCCAGGGTCCCCGACGGTTTCAGGGCTGGCCGCCGCTGTTCGGCGGCACATCGCACACCCCTAGCCGCTTGGCTGCCCAGCGTTCGTAGAGGCCGATGGCGACATCCGCCCCTGCCATCGCAGTGAGGCATCCAATGCTTCCCGCCGCCAGGACCGACAGTCCCGATGCGTGCAGCAGCATCATGGTTGAAAGCCCGCAGACCACGCAGGCCCCCGACCGTAACAGCAGCCGTCGAACCAAAGACCAGCCGCTCACCCCCGCCTTGTCAGCCCGCCATGCCTCACCGGATATCCCACCGACCAGGGACAGGACAATCACCATCCAGATCGGCATCTCTATCAGCGTCTGTTGCTCATTCGTCATCGCCCTACCCCATAAACGCAAAAACCCGGCGCAATGGCCGGGTTCAGTGTGGTGGTGAGTGCCGCTCTCTGCGGCCGCACCTATCGAAGATGACTACTTTTTACAGGTCGATTCCGGTGGCAGCAAGCGAGTTTTAATGCCACCGCGCAATACGGGTACAACGTGGGTGCAATACAGGTACGACGCAGGTACAACACATCAATTCGGCTATCGCTTTTAATGCGCTGTCCTACCTGTCCCACTATTCAGGATCAAGGCAGGACAGCTACAGGCGCCTAAATTCGGGGCTCTGCCCTACTGTCCTACCTTATTTAACTTTCTCTTGTGTATAGAGAGAAAACTAAAAACACGCATTCGCGCCGTAGGCGCGAACACCTGCCCGCTGCGCTCATGTGTGCATGACGTGGGTGAAGGTTGGACAGTAGGACAGCCCGCCAACGGCGCGGCCTGCACCTGTCCAGCTGCACTGAATGACAGTCGGACAAGGCCGGACAGTAGGACAACACCAGACGGATTGCTGCCCAAGGTCATGCCGCAATCCCAAGCAGCATGCCAGCGATGTGCAGATGCGCCTGATGCAGACGTTGATAGTAAGTATCGCGGCTGCACCCGCAGTGGGTGTACTTCTGCGGGAGAAAGCTCTCGTGATTGCAGTAGTGTTCCCACACAACCAACGACAGCTCCGGCGCCAGGTGTTTGTTGACGATCAGCTCAATATCCGCAGATTCATCCAACAACACCCGACTGCCGCGAGTCCCGCGTATTAGCTCGCCCTTGCACTCCATCAGCATTGCGATCATGTTGCCGCCGCTCGCACCGCCGTAGGTGTCGGGCATCGGCGAGTGCAGATCCTGCGCCCATAGCTTGAGCATCTCATCGATTCGCCTAATCAAAGCACGGCTCCTCTATCGGATCCTGCTGCAAGGCCGGGGCACGGCCCCAGGTGGCTGGCTTCTGATAAGCCCACTGCCGCACACCGCTTTTGGCCAGCGCCGGCATACGCTTCTTACGCCAGCCCAGGCGGTGCATGATCGCACCCACGCGCATCTGTTCCGGCTTGCCCCAATGGCCGAAGTCCAGCTTCAGCGCCTGGGTTAGGACCTCATTGCCGGTGGCGGTCTCGCCGATCTGCGACTCCTCCAGCCAATTCAGGATCAGCCCCTCCCACTCATCCACCACAAAGCGCTCGTCCTGCGCCTCGACGAACATCCAGGACTCGTCCTTGGTCACCCACCAGATATCGCCGGCATTGAAGCAAAACACCGCCTCAGCCCATAGCTGATCGCGGATCTCCCGTAACTTATCCAACTCGACCTTGTTGCAGAACACCGGCCAGTAGCGCCGGTTGCCCGTGGCATCCTTGAGGTATTCCTCTTGGTTGGTAGTGCCCACGAACACACACTGGCGTGGCACGTCGTTCGTTCTGCGGCCATAGCTTTCGCGGTAAGTATCGGTGGAGGCGGAAAAGAACTGTTTGGCCTTGGTGCTCTCGGCCTTGTTGAAACTGTCCAGCTCCCCCAGCTCGACAATCCACTTGCCGCGAATCGCCTGGAAGCTGTCCTTGTCGCCCAGAGCAAAGGGTGTGTCCATGAACCACTCGCCGCCGAGAATCCCCATCGCCGTGGACTTGCCCTCGCCCTGCATACCTTCGAGGATCATCACTGAGTCAGCCTTGCAGCCAGGGCGCATCACCCGGGCCACCGCCGAGATCAGCCAACGCTTGCCGACCTTGGCCGAGTAGTCGCTGGCCTGCACACCCAGCACATCCGTCAGCCAGGAATCCAGGCGCGGGACACGATCCCATACCAGCCTCTCCAGGTACTCACACACCGGATGAAACGCGTGGTCATGGGCAACCACACTCACGGCCTCGACCACATGGGACGCCTTGACCCGCAGGTTGTACTGCTGCGCGAGCCACTTCATTACCCGCATGTCATCGATGTCGGCCCAGTCGCCCGCACCGCCACCATAAGGGGCAACCCGCAACTTGATGATCTTCGAGCTGAACACGCTGTAGCCGATCACCCCAGCCCACCGCTCATCATTCCCCAGAATCAACTCCACGTTCTGCATATGCGCAATCAGCGCCCCGCTCTCACTCCGAGCCAACTGATCCTTCCAGCCACCCGCAGCGGGCGGCTTGACCACCGACAGCACCTGACGACGCACCGCCTCCAGCCCTTCGGCCACATGCAGGTCATTGAAGTCGGTCCACTTGATCTCGCGCTCGCCAGAGAAGATCGGTGCAACCACCTGGCCACCGACGATCAACGCCGCGTTGCTGGCCTTCTCCTCACCGGGATTCCAAGGCTCGCCATTGGGCCGCTTGGTCTTCCAGTCATCGTCGCGACAGATGATCAGCGGGCAACCAGGAAAACGCTCGCGCATGGCCTTGGACACCGGCAGCAAATTACCCGCATCGAAGGCAACCGCCACTGCCATCGACGTGGCCATGTGCAGGCTGGCGCCCGTGGCATACCCCTCACACACCAACACCGGCTCACCGGGCTCCGGGTGGCCACCGATCAAGTGAAAGGCGCCCTCCTTCGACATCCCGTACGGCCAGTAAGCCTTGTCCCGCCCGGTGTCTTCCTGCTTCTCGGGAAAGATCACCTGTAAGCCAACGATCTGATCGCGCACGTTGCTCATCGGCACCAACACCGCGCCCGTGCGCGGTGCGTATCGAACCTTGAACCCAACGATCTGCTTTCGATCCAGATAAGCGCTCTTGCCCTTGTCCGGCATGCGCTGGAACAACCCCGATGCTCGGCTGGCCGCTCGACGTGCCGCACTGGCCGCAATCTCAGCCGCCCGGCGCTTGGCCTCCTCCTGCCGAGCGCGCATGACCTCACGCTCCTCTGGCGTCATGCGCCCAGCCTTGACCTTGATCTTCTGCGACTCACCGGAACGCCAATCACCGAAACTGCCGAAAATCAGGGTTTCGTTCTTCTCGGTGCGATGCTCATGCACCACGTACCAGCCATTCTTTTCCTTGCCCTTGTCCTGCGTGGTCTTGCAGCGGGTCAACTTGCCGAAGGTCAGCGGCTGCGCAGGCTCAAGGCCGTAGTCCGCAAATTGATTGAGTACTTCATCGAGCATAACGAGCCTCCATCTGGTCATTCTCAGACTGACATTCAAAGCAGCGGGTACAGCCCGATTGGGCCAATCGACGGACCTCGGGGATGGGCTCATCACAGTCGAGGCAGATCAAGAAAGAATGGGTAACAGCCTGGGACTTGGAAGCATTGCGAGCAGCCAACGCCTGGTCGATGCGTTCCTGCACCAGGTCATTCGCGAAGTCAGCGATATCAGCCATGCTCAGCACCCCGCGTCGCCTGATTGACGTAGCAGGCGCGATTGAGCATCCCCAACAAGCCCTGAATCCCGCGAAACACCTGCAGGCGAATCTCGGCCAGCTCGTGATCGCTCACCACCCCGTCGCCAATGCTCTTGGCCCAGGTATCTGCCAGATCGGCCACCTGCCGAAAGTACGCGGCAATCCCGGTGGTCAACGTCTCGGGCATGTCGTTGGTATAAGCTTCAGCCAGCTCCTGCCAGATCGTATCGCCGACCAGGGCATGCACGGCATCGAGAATGCGGCGGTCTTTGGTCAACTCCAGGATCTCGCCGAACTCTTGAATGTTGACCGTGTGGCTGGGGTGCGTGGGTGAGAGTTTGTGCTGCAGTGTGGTGGGATTGCGGCCGGTGGTGGCGGCGATGGCAGCGGCGCCACCGGGATAGTCCCGAGCAGCATGGTAGAGCGCCAAATCGAGCGGCAGGATTTCCCGCTGTGCTCGATCAACGCAACTCAGAGCGATTCGGCTCATGGCATTAATCCTTGTAAGTTGCCAGTGCCGCGCGACATGCAGTGGTGATACATTTGCCGCGTGGCTTGAAAGGGCCCAAACGCCGGCTAGATCCTCAAGATCAAAACCAGCACCGTGCCGGGGCGAACAATCCGTTGCTCACCCCTGGCGCAACAGCTGCCCCTATCTGTGGTGGAGAAAGGCAGCAACACCAAGGCATCCGTGCCTTGGAAAGCGCGGTAACGGTCGACGGTTCGCATGTGGTGTGCCCGTCTATCATTACCGCGACCCGACAGCGCTGTGGTGGTGCGTGCCGGGAGGAACTAGGCGACCTTTGAGTCGCCTTTTTTCTTACTAAGCTGCTTTATTCAAGGTGGTCTCGGTGATACCGAAATGCTCCAGGACTTCAGCAAGTGAAACGCACCCTTCGCTTTCCCGGGTCAACGACTTGATCAAAGAGACGCTGGGGTCTTTGCTTGCATACTTAACGTGAAGGCGTAGGTAGCTCACGGCAATGCGGCATCGCTCGGCATACGCCGTGAGTGCCTCGGAATCCAAACGGTTGATGTAATCACGCAGCTTCATGTGGTGTACCTCCTGATACGCAATTTAACCAATAGGGTTAATTTTTTCAACACCTTTTTGGGCATTCACCCATAAGGTTAATCAGGCCAGAATCGGCGCATGAAAATCTCAGATACCCGCCTGCAAAATTTCCGAAGAGTCTTGGCCGAGAAAAAGCTCCGCCTGACTGATATCGCCGACCGCATGGGCAAAGCCCCTGCCCAGGTGAGTGCGTTCGGAGGGAAGAACCCTACGAAAGGTATCGGCGATCAAATTGCGCGTGAGATTGAGAAAGCGTTGGATCTTCACCAAGGCTACCTCGACATGCCCTACGGCTTGGGCGAATTCAACAACGCTACGGTGCTTAGCCACACAGGGCGTAAATTACCAGTGATCGGATCAATCGCAGCCGGTGCGTGGTGTGAGTCTCATGGCAGTTTCGACCCGAGGGATGCTGAAGAGTGGATTGATGCACCAGGACCTGTCGGCCCGCGAGCATTCATTCTTCGTGTTGAGGGGATAAGCATGGAGCCAAAATTCGTAGAGGGAGACAAGGTTGTTATTGATCCCTCACTTGAGGCATTGCCGGGACATTTTGTTGCTGCCAAACGGACAAGGGATCAAACAGCTACACTTAAGCAGCTAAAGCAAGAAGGGTATGAGCAGTATCTTTTCGCAGTGAATCCAGATTGGCCGGAACGCATCATTCGGATGACTGAGGAGTGGAGCATATGCGGGCGTGCACGTTGGAAAATATCCGATCTTTGACTATTAAGCCCGGCCGCACAAGTCAGGCCGGGCACTACCACTAGGAGGCTTCCTTCCTCTTACTGTCAACCGCCTTATACACCGCCCTCATATAAACAATAAATATATCAACATATGAGACAAGATCAGAAAAAGAAATATCGGCCGCCCTATCATTATGATGGACTATATTATTTCGCTTTGAGACAACCGCCTCCACAACACTCTTATTGCTATTAAACTCAGGCGCCGACAGCAAATTAACCCCAAGATACCTAAAGGCAACTATAGTTCGATACGGATTTGCAGAAATCGTATCAGAAATTTCTTTTTTCGTAACTGAAAGATCTATATTAGAAAACCTTAAATCCTTTTCCTTATGATCCTTACTCATTTTCCAGATGAAATAATTCAACGGAAGATCAGCAGACTTAACCCGAGCACTTACCTCTCCAGCATAACCATAGGCTAGATCTTGAAGGAATGATTCAAGGTACGTGCATATACTGATCATGTAGGATTTAACGAAAAAATTCACATTATCTATAAGTAATGAATCTGGATTAGCACTCAGGACTCTTGACTCTGATTCCCTAATAATACCTCTCAAAGAATTATATAGCTGTTCGTATTTCTCCGTTAACGATTCATCAACCATACTAAATCGCCCCTAAAAACTCACGCCAGAGGTGTCTTCTTTTCAGCAATGAAGACTTCTTCTGCAGCCCGCCAGACATTGTGCGCCGGAACGATTCGGAATTACAGAGTTCTTCAAAGGCAGCGCGAATCTTCTTTGCTTTCCTATCGACCACACTCTGGCTCAAGAGGCCAACCGTAGGCATCAAAAGATCGTAATAGACCAACCCTTGTTTCGCCAGTTGTCGCGTTGTGTCGCAGAAAACATAATCACCAAAAACCTTTTCACACTTCTTCAAAGCGCCCAAATACAACTCACGTAGTACTTCTACATCTGCCTCCTGAAGTTCAGCCTTATCTTCCATATAATCATCCAAGAAGATTTTCAAATTCCCTTCATATTTATCAAACTTTTCATGAAACGCAAAAAATCTTAAAACCTGCTCTTCAGATTCTCGACCATCCTTCTTCCGAACTCCGCTCTCCCCCATACCGAAATTTTTAATTATAGGTGTTTGACTTAACTCAATTACCAAATTATCCATTCGTCCAGGATAGATAGCGTGCCTGATTTCTTGAGCGGTCAATTCAACCGCGCCTTGGTTCAGTCGAGAAAAAATTTCACGGATCAGACTTTTGGGATTTTCCTTCCTGAGAACTATGCATCTAATGGTTGTGGATTCCAACTCTGAACGATACTCCCCTAACTCGGAAAACTTTTTCCCTTCCAGATTTTTGAATGCTGTCAAGCCTTCTAACGCAAACCCATCCTTAAAAAAGTGATTGATTGTTGTCAAACGTTGAACACCGTCTATTACCAAATGCTTTCGCTCTTCATCTTCAGCGAAATAACAAGATGGCAATGGTATACGCATCAAACAGGATTCTATAAAACGAGATGCTCTGACCCACCCACCATTGTCCCACTTATATTTCCTTTGAAAATCAGGATCCAAAATTAGCTTAGGGGGACTTGTATTCATTCTTTGATGCAATGTTTCAAAAGGATAATCAATTGGGTACAAATTGAGAGTTTTGTCATCGGGTTGAGAAGCCACTGCATCATCCTTTTGCTGTATCAGAAAGGTAAAGCTCTCACGCTACCAATATGCCATCACCATGTACACCCTGAAAAATCTGCATCCTCTCAACCCAAGAAAACCTCAAAGATTGTTTTTATTGACTTGTTAACCTTTTAGGTTATTTTTATCTCACTCTTCCACCACAGAGCGAGGCGACACCATGCACACCACAGCCACCCTGCACGTCCACCCGACCGCTGCTGACCCGTTCCGCATCTTCGAGATCCGCCGCCTGGCGCGGATTTGCGGCTGCACCTTCATCGCGTCCAAACCCAAGCCGAAGCAGCGTACCGCACCCACCCCATTCGACCCGAACGGCGGAGGGCACGCAGCATGAGCAAGTTCAAGATCGACAACCGCACCCTCACCTTGCTCAGCGCCCAGGTCAACCTGAGCGAAACCTTCAACCACGTCCTGCGCGCCACGCCACAACGCCAGGCGTTGGCCCTACGCCTGAAGGTCGAGCGCAGCAAAGTAGACACGCGCTTCACCGTTGAACTGGGCAGCGAACGCCACACGTTGACCCTGGCCAACAGCAAGAAGATGCACCTCAAGCTGGCCGACTTCATCGAAGAGATCGCCAACGGCCCGACTGATCACAGCAACCCGGTCGAGCCGTCGTCATTGCCCCATGCAAACCGCCGCTACGGCGCCTTCGAGATCGAGCACAAACAGCAAGTGTTCGACCTGGTGTGCACCGGCGGCGCGATCAGCCTCGACCTGGGCTTCGAGCTGCCCATCCAACTGGCGATCCACCGCAACAAAACACGGGCCGGCATCACCACCATCATGAGCATCGGCGTCAAAAAGCCACGCACCAAGTGCTTTACCGCCTACGGCTCCGACGTCGAGGTGTACGCCATGGTCGCCGAATCCATCACCCACCTGGCTGCTGCGGCGACTCCTACCGCGCACGCCGCCTAGGAGGTCACCATGGAACGTAGCCTGGAAAAAGCCGCGAAGTACTTCGGCCTCACCCGACCCAAGCTGATCGCCCTCATGCGCGGCAAAGGCCTGCTCGACGACCGCAACCTGCCGGCATTCCCGGTTCGGGATCGCGAGTATCTGCGGATCAAGGATGGCACCTGGTACCACGAAACGGCCGGCATGCAATACAGCCAGTCGACCAAGGTCCGGCAGGCCGGCATGCGCTGGCTGGCCGAACAGCTGGGGCTCGAACTGCCTGCCATCCCGGCCGACCGTCGTGACGTGGCCTAGGGAGTACGCCCGCCAGATCGTCGCCATGCGCACACGCGAGGAGCGCAATGCCGCGCTCCTCGAAGTGCCGGAACATCTGCGCGAGCTAACCAAACGCCACTGCCTGAACGCCTGGAACCACCCGTCACGGTTAAATCGCAAGGAGGCCGAGCAAGCCAATGAGTCACACCAACCAAACACCACTGCGCCTGCTACCCGCGCCGGATAGCTCCACCGTCGAGATGCTGCATCACCTCTTCGGCGACGTACTTATCCCCCTGGAAAAGCTGCGCGTGCACTACTTCAAGAACCTCAATGAAAAGACCTTCACCGAGGCGATCAAGAACGGTCGGATTCAACTGCCCGTGACCACCCTCGACCAGAGCGTTAAGGCGTTGCGGTACGTCCACATCAAGCACGTCGCCGCCTTGATCGACATCCAGGCCTACAAGGCGGACGAAGACATGCCACGACCACCCAGCGAGCAAGACAACTAACCGAGAACAGGCTGCCACCACCAGCCAACAAACCACCAGGAGCACACCACATGACCACCATGCAAATCTGCGCACTCATCAGCACCATCATCGCGGCCGCTCTTCTCTACTGGACCGGCTATCGCGGAGGACTGGTCGACGGACGATACGAAGGCAAGGAAGAAGGCAAAAACACCGAACGCGCCGACAACGCCAAGACCATCAACGAACTGAAAGCCTCCCTCCAGTTCATTCGCGGCGATCACCAGCGCCTGGCCCAGTTGTGCAAGCAACTCAAAACCAGCCAGACCCTGAGCCCGGACAACCACGAGAATCTGCTGGCCATCGCTGAAAAGCTCAAGCTCGCTGCCGACACCTTCCGCGCTGTGAACTCCCAGTGCCAGGCCACACAGGCCCTAGCCCTACGCAACAAAGCCCTGAGCATGGCCGCGCAACTCGAACCAGCCGCACAGGAGGACGCCGCATGAGCTGGCTCCTTACCCACGCCGGCAAGCACTTCGACCCACTCGCACTCGAACACCGGAGGAAAGCGGCATGAAGACCGACCAGAACAACACCGAGGCCTTGCCCGCGTTGCTCCGCGCCACCGCCAGCGTCGACGCGCTTGTAACAAACAGCCTCTGCTGCGCAGCAGCAGGCATTACTGCCCTTCCCCAAGCCACCGCTAAGGCACGTATACCCCACGAAAAGCTGCGCGGGGCAGCCACACCTGATGCAACGCTATTCGCTCAGGATAGCCCGCTCGCGCAGCCTGTTGTGGGGTATATGCATCAGTTGCTGGAGGCAAAGTGAATGAGCTGGCTCTTTTCGCAGGCGCTGGTGGCGGAGTACTCGGAGGCCACTTGCTGGGCTGGCGCACCGTCTGCGCCGTTGAACGTGATGCCTACGCCGCACAAGTTTTGGCGCAACGACAAAACGATGGAGCCCTCCCACCTTTCCCGATTTGGTCTGAAGTGTGCAGTTTTGACGGAAGACCATGGCGAGGCCTTATTGACGTCGTTTCGGGCGGGTTTCCCTGTCAGGACATTTCCTCCGCCGGTAGCGGCGGAGGAATCGATGGGGCTCGATCGGGCCTTTGGCGGCAGATGGCAAGAATTATCCGTGAGGTACGACCTAGATTCGTCTACGTGGAAAACTCACCAATGCTTGTGGGCAGAGGACTTGCCGTGGTCCTCGGTGACCTTGCCGAAATGGGGTATGACGCTCGGTGGGGCATTGTTGGAGCGGCAGACCTCGGGGCGCTCCACCAGCGCGATCGTATCTGGATTGTGGCCAACGCCAACGGTACACGGCAATCACAACCAACCAGGTGCGAGCAAGAACGCGGGCTGGGGATTGAGCAGTGCAGTGAAGCTCTGGACAACGCCGAGCGCGAGCGACAGCACCAGAGGGGGGCAGATTACCAGCAACATGTCGGGCACCAGCCTCGCACAACAGATCAACACCCCGGAGCGCTGGCCAACGCCAACGGCGACAGACAGCACTCGCGGTGCGTCACCAGCAGACAGGCTACGCAAATCCCCAGGGCTGCCAGCTGCGGTTGTGATGTGGCGGACTCCACAAGCCAGCGACTCCAACAAATGGAGCAACCAGAGCCTTGCAGAGCGCCAGGCGAAGGGTCAACAGATCCGTCTCAATACACAGGTCTCGCCAGGCGGTGGCCAGGGTGGCCAACTGAACCCTCAGTGGGTCGAGTGGCTGATGGGGTGGCCCATCGGGTGGACCGAATTAGGGCCCTTGGCAATGGACAGGTTCCAAGAGTGGCGGCAGCAGCATTCATCCTCCTTACAGAACGCGTAAACAGCGCTTAGCCAAGAGCATTGCCGTTGTGACGTGTATGACCAACAACCACTTTCTCCCGCTTCGTACGGCATGGAGCATCACCATGGCAGTAGCCGAACAGATTGATGAAAGCGTCATGGGCGACAAAGTGCCCGAGGCAAAGATGGCCGAGATCCTCGGGACAACCATTGCCGCACTTCGCTCGAAACGTGCTCGAAACCAGATCCCCCTCGGAGTCTGGAACAAGCACGGCAGCAGGATCCTCTATAGCATCAGGAGATACTACGAATGGCTCGAAAGTCAGTGGGTATGCCCGCAGGAATGGACATCCACCACGGATCAATCCGCATCCGCTTCATGTGGAACGGCAGCCGGCGCAGCGAAACGCTCCCCTATCCCCCGACACAGAAAGGCTTCAAATCAGCCGCACAGGTTAGTGATCAGGTAAACAGCCTGATCAAACTGGGACTGCTCGACGACGATAAGTACGCCGAGCTGTTTCCCAGCTCTATCAACGTTGCCGGCGGGAAAATCAATTTCGGCGAATATGCGCAACTCTGGCTCGATAGTCGTGCAATTGTTGGCGGGACTAAGCTCGGCTACAAGAGCGCACTGAACCTGTACTGGATGCCTGCCCTGGCGTTGGTACGGATCGACCTGATCACAACCACGTTGCTGCGCCGCACGATGGCAGGCATCAAATGGTCATCGCCGGCGGTCAAGCGTAATGCCCTAGTCAAACTGTCGACACTCCTCAAGTCAGCGGTGTCGGAAGAACTCCTGGCAAAGAACCCGGCAGCGCCCCTGGAGCTTCCAAAGCGTAGCCGCAAAGAGATAGCTCCGTTCACCCTTGACGAGGCCAACGCCATCATCAAGAAGATGTACCAGCACGAACACTGGCCAAGCACTATCTATGCAGCTTTTTTCGAGTTTGTATTTTTTACGGGCCTACGACTGTCTGAAGCCCTGGCGTTGCGGTGGGATGCTGTGAGCATGGAGAACAGAACTGCCCAC
The DNA here is from genome assembly GCF_900109995.1 of Pseudomonas sp. ok272. Taxonomy (GTDB): domain Bacteria; phylum Pseudomonadota; class Gammaproteobacteria; order Pseudomonadales; family Pseudomonadaceae; genus Aquipseudomonas. Next base: position 136,613 of record NZ_FOCB01000011.1, read on the forward strand.
GTATGTCGTGGGATTGCCCTGGGGGAGGTAGTGGAGCGCACGAAAACCGGGGCTGATCGCTTTGTCCTACTCAACGAGCGGGCACTGCACGCCTTACAGTTCGCGAAAAAATATGCAGAACGTCGGAAAAAGGGTGCTGGAAAGATCCTTGAAACCCCCTACATCTTCCCACCGTCCAAGAACAGCGAGTATGTGCGGCAGACGTCTGACCTACACAAACAGTGGAAACCAACCCTAAAGGCATTGGGGATGCGACACAGACCACCGTACAACTGTCGTCATACCTATGCGACAATATGCATTATGTCTGGCATGAACCCCGCATTCATTTCCCAGCAACTCGGCCACAGTGTCCAGATGTTGCTGTCTACTTATGCGCGATGGATCAACTCAAGCTCAGATTGGAGCGAACTGGAAAAACTCCAAATTGGTCCCAAATTGGTCCCAGCCCAAATCAGCGCAACCTAAGCTATTGAAAGGTAAAGTAATTGATCTCCACAGCTAACATCACGATGCAGTTCGGCGCCAAGCCATTGTTCGAGAACGTTTCGGTTAAATTTGGTGCGGGCAACCGCTATGGCCTGATCGGCGCCAACGGTTGCGGCAAGTCGACCTTCATGAAGATCCTCGGCGGCGACCTTGATCCGTCCGGCGGACAGGTCATGCTTGAGCCGAACGTGCGCCTGGGTAAATTGCGCCAGGACCAGTTCGCCTACGAAGAATTCACCGTGCTCGACACCGTGATCATGGGTCACGAAGAGCTGTGGAAGGTCAAGGCCGAGCGCGATCGCATCTACTCGCTGCCGGAAATGACCGAAGAAGACGGCATGGCGGTCGCCGAGCTGGAAACCGACTTCGCCGAGATGGACGGCTACACCGCCGAATCCCGCGCCGGTGAATTGCTGCTGGGCCTGGGTATCGGCATCGAGCAGCACAACGGCCCGATGAGCGAAGTGTCGCCAGGCTGGAAACTGCGAGTGTTGCTGGCCCAGGCACTGTTTTCCGATCCGGAAGTGCTGCTGCTCGACGAGCCCACCAACCACCTGGACATCAACACCATCCGCTGGCTGGAAAACATCCTCACCCAACGTTCGAGCTTGATGATCATCATCTCTCACGACCGTCACTTCCTGAACAGCGTCTGCACCCACATGGCGGACCTGGACTACGGCGAGCTGCGCCTGTTCCCGGGCAACTACGACGAGTACATGACCGTGGCGACCCAGTCCCGCGAGCAGTTGCTGTCGGACAACGCCAAGAAGAAAGCACAGATTTCCGAGCTGCAATCGTTCGTCAGCCGCTTCTCGGCCAACGCCTCGAAAGCCAAGCAGGCCACTTCCCGCGCCAAGGCGATCGACAAGATCCAACTGGCCGAGGTCAAGCCTTCGAGCCGTGTGAGCCCGTTCATCCGCTTCGACCAGACCAAGAAGCTGCACCGCCAGGCGGTCATTGTCGAGGGTATGGCCAAAGGCTTCGACGGCAAAACCTTGTTCAAGGACTTCAGCTTCCAGGTCGAAGCCGGCGAGCGCGTGGCGATCATCGGTCCGAACGGTATCGGCAAGACCACCCTGCTGCGCACCCTGGTCAACGAACTGTCCCCGGATGCCGGCACCGTCAAGTGGACCGAAGCGGCTGAGCTGGGCTACTACGCCCAGGACCACGCCTCGGACTTCGAAGACGAATCCAACCTGTTCGACTGGATGGGCCGCTGGACCAAGGAAGGCGAGCAAGTGGTTCGCGGCACCCTGGGCCGCATGCTGTTCTCCAACGATGACATCCTCAAGTCGGTCAAGGTCATCTCCGGTGGTGAGCAAGGTCGCATGCTGTTCGGCAAGCTGATCCTGCAAAAGCCCAACGTGCTGATCATGGACGAACCGACCAACCACTTGGACATGGAATCCATCGAGTCGCTGAACCTGGCGCTGGAAAACTACCCCGGCACCCTGATCTTCGTCAGCCATGACCGTGAGTTCGTTTCGTCCCTGGCCACGCGCATCATCGAGCTGAGCCCAAGTGGCGTGATCGACTTCAGCGGCACCTACGACGACTACCTGCGTAGCCAGGGCGTGGTGTTCTAAGCACCCCGTCTCTCGCAGCGAGCTTCACGCCAAAGCCCTGTCCCTGTGACAGGGCTTTTGTGTTTATGGACGCGACACGTATGATCGACGTCTCTGATAAAACCCTGCCTCGAACCGTTATCCCTGTAACGCTTCAGAACGCACACTTTCATGGACGAGCGCCTATGCCAACCCCATCGCTCACCTCCGATGACCTGCCGAGCGAGTCAACCTTCGACCTGCGCCCCCTGCTCTTCGCCAACATGGCCTGCACGATGGCAATGATGGCGTTCGTTTCACTGATCGGCCCCATCTCGCGGGTCCTCGGCTTGCAGACCTGGCAGGCCGGTGCCGCGGTAACGGTGTCCGGCGTACTGTGGATGATCTTTGCCCGGCCCTGGGGCCAGCTCAGCGACCGCCTCGGCCGGCGGCACATCTTGCTGCTCGGCACCGCCGGCTTCACCCTCGCCTACTGGGCGCTGTGCGTGTTCATCGACGTCTCGCTGCACCTGCTGCCCTCGACCTTGCTGGGGTTTATCGGCTTGATGGCCGGGCGCGGGATCATCGGCATCTTCTATGCCGCGATTCCGGTGGGTGGCAACGCGCTGATCGCCGATCACATCGAACCTAAATTTCGCGGCCGTGCCATGGCCTCACTGGGGGCCGCCAACGCGTGCGGCCTGGTGATCGGGCCCGCCATCGCCGCACTGCTGTCACGCTACAGCCTGAGCCTGCCGTTCTATGCCATGGCCGTGCTGCCGCTACTGGCGTTCCTGGCGCTGCGCTTCAAGCTCAAGGGCCAGGAACTGCACCTCAAGCAGGCGCCGCGTAGCGTACGCCTGAACGATCCGCGCCTGCGGCGCCCGATGGCCGTCGCATTCGTGGCGATGCTGTGTGTATCGATTGCGCAGATCACCGTGGGGTTCTATGCCATCGACAGACTCGGCATGAGCCCCACCGATGCCGCGCAAACGGCCGGGATCGCCCTGACCATGGTCGGCCTCGCGCTGATTTGCTCGCAATTGATCGTGCGCCAGTTGGCATGGCCACCCTTGCGCCTGATTCGCGTGGGCGCGGTGATTGCCGGCACGGGCTTTGCCGGCAGCCTGTTCGCCGATACGTCATGGGGACTGTGGCTGTGCTTCTTCGTCTCGGCCGGCGGCATGGGTTGGATCTTCCCGTCCTTCGCCGCCCTGGCCGCCAACGCCGTGGAGGCCTCGGAGCAAGGCGCTACGGCCGGGAGTATCGGTGCCGCCCAAGGGTTTGGCGTCGTCATCGGGCCATTGGCGGGTACGCTGATCTACGCCCTGGACCCAAGGTTGCCCTACCTGGTCGCGGCCGGGTTACTGCTGTTGGTCGCCGCATGGCCAGCGGCAAAACCCTACAAAATGCGATAGAGCAAGCGTTCAACACGCATCCGGCTGACCCGCCGCAGAAACGTGCTGACGGCCGGCGGGTACTCCAGCAAGGTCTCCAGTTGCTGGTAGCGCTCGATGCGGCGGGTGTTACGCAAAATATCGCCAAGCTCGGTACGCCGAGGCCCCTGCAACTCGCCCTTGGGATCATCGATCAGCAAGGCGTTTTCCAGGTCCAGGCGGAACGCCCGCGGGTTGAGGTTGTTGCCGGTCAACAAGGTGTAGCGCTCGTCGATCCACATGCCCTTGAGGTGATAGGTATTGTCACCTTCGCGCCACAGGTGCAGGTTCAACAGGCCACTGTCGATCACCCGCTGATGCCGCTTGGCGAAGCGGCGCAGGCTGATTTCGTAGAGGTAGGGCAGCGCCGCAATCACCTTGAATGGCTCGCTCGGCGGTATATAGAAGTCGTTGGCCGTCTTGTCGCCAATGACGATGTCGACCTTCACCCCGCGCGCCAGGGCACGATTGATTTCACGGGTCACCGGCAACGGCAGGTTGAAATAGGGCGTGCAGATGGTCAACTGATGCCGGGCGCTGGCAATCAACTCGCAGATGACCCGGTTCAACGGATTGTTCTTGCCCACCCCCAGCAGCGGCGTAACCGACAATCCGTCCTTGGCCAGCGAGCCCTCGGTGGTGTCGTAGGCCGCATGCTTGAGACGGCTGCGCAGATCGCCAATGTCATTGCGCAAGCTGCGGGTGGTCGGCAAGTTCGGCAGGTCCAGGCGGTGCACCGCCTTGGACGCGACCAGGCCATGCTGCACCAGGTGCTGCATGGAGTCGGCCAGCGGAGGGCAATTCAACAGGTGATATCGGTCGAAGCGGTACTTGTCGAACTTGTGCAGGTAGACGTTGTTCAGGCTCGCGCCGCTGTAGATCACGCAGTCATCGATCACAAAGCCCTTGAGGTGCAACACGCCGAACAGCTCGCGGGTCTGCACCGGCACGCCGTACACCGGCACTTCACTGGCGTGCTCGCGGGTCTGCTGCTGATACCAGGCCGCATTGCCCGGCTGTTTGCCGGCGCCAATCAGGCCACGCTGGGCCCGCAGCCAGTCCACCACGACCACGATGTCCAACGCTGGACGCGCCGCCTTGGCGGCATGCAGGGCGTCGAGGATTTCCTGACCGGCCTCATCGTGCTGCAAGTACAGCGCGACGATATAGATACGCTGGGTCGCCTGGGCGATTTGCTCCAGCAGGCAACGACGGAACTCGGCTGCGCCCGACAGGACAGTGACCGCCTCGGCGGTCAGCGCAAAACCGCGCAGTTTGGGCAACAGGGAACGTTTGAAAAGCGACGGCATAGGGCTCGCAAATGGGTCAAATCCGAAGAGCCGACGAGCTTACACCAAGGATTGGCCCCGGTCTTGTTACTGTCTGTAATGGCCTGAGCGACCGGTCGCCGCAGACGGTGGTTATCGGTAAGATGGCGCCCTGCCTCACCCCAGCCCAGTGCCCCAACGAATAAGTCGATCCCATGCCTTTCGAACTCAGCGTAGACCTCACCACCCTGGCGATCCTGATCGCCGTCGCGTTCATCGCCGGCTTCATCGATGCCATCGCCGGCGGCGGCGGCCTGCTGACCACCCCGGCGTTGCTCACTGCGGGCCTGCCGCCGCACCTGGTGCTGGGCACCAACAAACTCAGCGCAACGTTCGGCTCGGCCATCGCCAGCTTTACCTTCTACCGGCGCAAATTGTTCCACCCCAGGCAGTGGATACACGCGATCGTCGGCACCCTGATTGGTGCACTGACCGGCGCAACCGTCGCCCACTTCCTGCCGGCCGAGTGGCTGAACAAGATGCTGCCCGTGATCGTGTTTGCCTGCGGCGTCTACCTGCTGTTTGGCGGCACACCCAAGACACCGCTGGACAGTGATGCACCGATCAAGAAGAAGTGGCAGTCCACCCAGGGCTTTAGCCTGGGCTTTTATGATGGCGTGGCGGGCCCCGGCACCGGTGCCTTCTGGACTGTCAGCAGCCTGTTGCTCTACCCCATCGACCTGGTCAAGGCCAGTGGCGTGGCGCGCAGCATGAACTTCGTCAGCAACGCCGCCGCGCTGTCGGTGTTCATCTTTTCCGGGCAGGTGGATTGGATTATCGGCCTGAGCATGGGCATGGCCGTGATGGTCGGTGCGTTCTTCGGCGCACGCACCGCCATCAGCGGTGGGGCGAAGTTCATTCGCCCGGTGTTCATTACCGTGGTGCTGGGCCTGACCGTGCGCCTAGCCTGGCAGCACTGGTTCAGCGTGGCCTAAACGGCGCGCCACGTAGACGTCGATCAGGTAGCGGGCAATCGAGCGTGACGCCGGCAGCGGCGGCAGTGCATGGATGTTGAACCACTGGGCGTCTTCGATCTCATCCGCCTGCGGCACAATCTCGCCGCCGGCGTACTCGGCATGGAACCCCAGCATCATCGAGTGCGGGAACGGCCAGCACTGGCTGCCCAGGTACTGAATGTTCTTGACCTCGATCTGCACCTCTTCGCGCACCTCGCGCACCAGGCAATCCTCGGCGGACTCCCCCGGCTCGGCGAACCCGGCCAGGGTGCTGTAGACCCCGGGGACAAAGCGCGGTGAACGGGCCAACAAAATCTCGTCCCCCCGAGTGATCAGTACGATCATGCTCGGGGAAATCCGTGGATAGCTGCGCAGGTCACACGGCTGGCAGTACATCGCCCGCTCGCGGGGCACCTGGGCCGTGGGCTGGCCACAGTTGCCACAGAAGCGATGCTCGCGGGCCCAGGTGCCGATTTGCGCGGCGTAGCCCAGCACTTTGTACACCGTGTGATCGCCGTCGAGCATGAACGCCCGCAGGCCCTTCCAGTTGCAGCCCGGCACCGCGCTGGACGACTTGAGTTCCAGCAAGTACACCGGCTCGCCGTCCAGGTGGCCGATACCGTGCTCGGCGAGGACCGACAGCTCCTGGCGCTTGAGCCATTCCCGGGGGAATAGCGCGCCGTTGTCGTCGTACAAAAAGCCTTCGGGGCTGCGGGCAACGGCCCAACCGCCAGCGATATCAGTGTCCAGTACTGCGGTGGTCCAGCGAGAAGTCATGTGCTCAGTCCGCGAATTCGGGTTGCTGTTTGCTCATATGGGCGGCCATGGCCACGCGCAGATCGTTGGATTGCAGCATGGCGGCGTTCCAGGTGGCGACGTATTCCAGGCCGTCATTGATGCTGTGATCGCGCATGTAGCTGATCATTGCCTTGCTGCCGGCGATGGCAATCGGCGACTTGCTGGCGATCTCGCGGGCAATGCCCATCACCCCGTCCAGCAGGCTGGCCGCGTCCGGGTAGACCCGGTTGACCAAGCCTATCGTGCGCGCCTCATCCGCGCCAAACGTGCGCCCGGTGTAAGCCAGTTCACGCAGCATGCCGTCACCGATGATGCGCGGCAAGCGTTGCAGGGTACCGACATCGGCGGCCATGCCGATATCAATCTCCTTGATCGAGAACTGTGCATCCTCGGCGGCATAGCGCATGTCACAGGCCGAAATCAGGTCGATGGCACCGCCCAGGCAATAGCCCTGGATCGCCGCGAGGACCGGCTTGCGGCAGTTATCGACGGCGTTGAACGAGGCTTGCAGCGCCAGGATCTTGCGCCGCAACAGACGGGCATTGCGCCCCGCATCCTTGCCCATCTCGGTGGCCACCGACGCCAACATCATCAAGTCGATGCCCGAGGAGAAATGCTTGCCGGCGCCGCTGATTACCACCGCGCGCACGGCGTCGGTGTCATCGATCCACTGGAAGATATCGATGATCTCGGTCCAGAACACCGCGTTCATCGCGTTGATCTTTTCCGGGCGGTTGATCTGCACATGGGCGATGTTGTCGGCCAGTTCGACGCGAAAGGCTTGGTATTCGGGCATGGCAGTAATCCTTGCAGGCACAAAAATGAAGCCCGGACTATAGCAAGCCCGCGCCTTTGGCCGTAAGGCAGTGCTTGCGCCAAAAGCGGGACTGTCGACCCAACAAAAACGTCGTATCGCCCCCGCGCCCTAGGTAGACTTGCGCCTCTTCAACCCCGTCCCAGAGGTCTAACCGATGCTGCTGAAAAACGCCCTGACCACCGCTGCCCTGCTCGGCTCGCTGCTCGCCGCGTCTTCGGTGTTTGCCCACACCCACCTCAAAAGCAGCACGCCTGCCGCCGACAGCACCGTCGCCGCCCCCGCCGAGTTGCGCCTGGTGTTCTCCGAAGGTGTCGAAGCGAGCTTCAGCACCGTCACGATCAGCAAGGACGGTGCCGCGGTGGCGGTCAAAGCCATCGCCACCGACGGCGCTGACAAGAAGACCCTGGTCGTCACCCCCGCCGCCCCCCTGACCGCTGGCGACTACAACGTCCAGTGGCACGCCGTGTCCGTCGACACCCACAAGAGCGACGGTGCCTACCGCTTCAAGGTGAGCCCGTAACCGATGGCGACTGCGCTGGTCCTGTGCCGCTTCCTGCATTTCACTGCCGTGCTGTTGCTCTTCGGTGCGGGAGTGTTAAAGCCCTGGCTGCTGCGCCAGGCGCCGCACACCCCGGCATTGGACCAATGCCTCGCCCGCCAAAGCCGCTGGCTCGCTGGGTTCGCCCTGTGCAGCGCGGTGGCCTGGCTGCTGCTGATTACCCTGAGCATGGCCGGCACGCTCGACGGACCGTCGCTGCTGCGGGTACTGGGTAGCACCTTCTTCGGCCAGGTCTGGCGTTGGCACCTGCTGTTCAACCTGCTGTTGCTGGTGTGCGTGCTCAGCCCGCTGAACAAATCGCCTCCCCTGCGCCTGGGCCTCACCAGCCTGCTGCTGATGACCCTGGCCCCGGTGGGCCACGGCGCCATGCTCGATGGCCTCGGCGGCCAGTTGCTGATCCTCAATCAAATCATTCACCTGGCCTGTGTCGGCGCCTGGCTCGGTGGCCTGATGGTCCTGGCGATGATCCTGCGCAAGCCGGCCGGCCATGGCATCGGCCCGATCCTGCTCCGCTTCAGCGGCGTCGGGTATGGGTTGGTCGGTGGCTTGCTGGTCACCGGCCTGATCAACGTGCGGGTCCTGACCGGCGCCCTGTGGCCCACACCGCTGCTGTCGGGCTTTGCCCTGATCCTGTCGATCAAGGTGCTGCTGGTGGGCGTCATGCTGGGCCTGGCGTTGTTCAATCGTCTACGGATCAAGGACTGCGAACAACGCCTGGCAACCTTGCGCAACAGCGTGATGCTGGAGTGGCTGTTCGGCGTCGCGGCGGTAGCGGCGGTCTCCCTGCTGGGTACGTTGCCACCCCTGTAGCCTCAGGCCTTGAGCAGCATGTACCCGGCCACCACCAGGCACACGCTGGCAAACCCCATTTGCAAGGCCCGGGCCGGCACGCGGGCACACAGGCGACGGCCAATGATCATGCCCAGGATGCTGGCGACAATGAATGCCACGCCCTGGCTGTCGATCCTGACCCCGGCGTGAAACGCGCCCAGCACGCCAATCGCCGAAATCAGGCTGATGACCATCAGGGACGTGGCGACAATGCCGCGCATCTGCACGTCCGTCAGTTGCTTGAACGCCGGCACGATGAGAAACCCGCCGCCGACCCCGAGCAAGCCCGAGACCACGCCCGTCACCGCGCCGAGGCCCGCCAGCGTGGCGGTGCACTTGGCGGTCCAGGAGAAGCGCCCGGTCTGTTGGTCCAGCATGCAGTTCTTTTGCCCCCAGTTGGCCTGGCCATGGTCACTTGGGCCAGGCGCCGGCTGCTCGCGGCGCAGCATGCGCCACGCCACCAAGACCATCAGTGCGCTGAACAGGATCATCAGGACGTTGTCCGGCAACTGGTGGGCCACGTAGATCCCCAGCGGCGAAAACAACGCCCCGAGCACCGCAATCAACAGCGCCGCCCGATAGCGCACCAAGCCATGGCGCAAACCGTCGAGGGCCCCGACCGCCGCCGCGCTGCCCACCGCAAACAACGCCACGGGAGCGGCCTGGGTCATGTTCCAGCCCAACCCCAGCACCAGGGCCGGCACCGCAAGAATCCCGCCACCGGCACCGGTCAAGCCCAGCACCACGCCCATTACCACGCCAAAAATACTTGCCAGCAACATAGCGCACTCGTGATCTGTGACAAAAAGCCGGGAACGCCCGGTACCGATGTGCGACAGGATAAGTGCCTGCCACATTTTCATACACTCATTTGCCCCGAAACCGACTTGCCCGACCCAATGGCCTGGCGGCTGCACCACACCAAGCGAAGAGCGATCCTACGCCACGTCCCTGAAAGGGCCGGCCGCAGAGACCATCGTACTGCCGTACTAATAGGACTCCTTCCAGAAAACATGGAGTTTTCGTCAGCAATGGACATTCGACCTAATTACCGCAACCTGTCACCGCAACAAAAACAGGACTTTATCCAAGCCATTCTCACCCTCAAGAACGACGTGCCCAGCGTCCTGCGGCCGGGCCAACAAACTCGCTATGACGACTTTGCCGAGGTCCACAAAAACGCAATGGTTGGCCCCAACCTGCTCGTTCCACGGCCACATGGCGGCCCACTGTTCTACCCATGGCACCGGGTCTTCCTGCGCGAATTTGAAATAGCGTTGCAAAGCGCCAGCGGCCGCTGGGACATCACCCTTCCCTATTGGGATTGGGACGACGAAGCCCACACACCGTTCACCGAGGATTTTCTCGGCGGCAGCGGTAACCCCAACAACAACGATCGCGTTGAAAGCGGGCCGTTCGCCTATGCGCGAGGGCAGTTCGAAGTGAGGGTATGGGAAGAGGACCAAGGAGACCCCGGGCTGCGCCGCCGCTCCGCAGACGCCTCATCCACCCTAAGACTGCCAACGGAGCAGGACGTGAACATCGCCCTTACGCGAACGCCCTACTGGTCACCCGAGGACTGCTGGGAAAAAACCAGCGAGCTGAACCTTCACAGTCCACCCCATGCCGTGGTGGGGGGCAACATGCTAGATCCTGGCTCCCCCAACGACCCGGTCTTTTTCCTGCACCACTGCAACCTTGACCGCCTGTGGGAGCGCTGGAAACGTCTGCACCCGGGCGAGCCTGCTTACCTGCCGGCAGGCAATGCGCCCGGCTACGACCTCAATTCCACCCTGACCTTTCAGGCCCTCGACAGGCCTGCGCCGTGGCCCAGGACGTTCACGGTCCAACAGACCCTCGATACCATGGCGCTAGGCTACCTGTACGCCTGACGCTCATCATTTACCGGTTAGCATCAAACCGCCTGCCGGCAACGGCAGCGCGGTCTTGTAGCGCACCTGCTTGAGCGCGAAGCTGGAGCGGATGTTCGCCACGCCCGGGACCTTGGTCAGAAAGTCCATCATGAACCGTTCCAGCGATTGAATGGTGGGCACCAGCACCCGGATCAGGTAATCCGGGTCGCCGGCCATCAAGTAGCACTCCATCACCTCCGGCCGGTCGGCGATGGCCGCCTCGAAGTGCGCCAGGGCTTCTTCGACCTGCTTCTCCAGGCTGACATGAATGAACACGTTGACGTGCAGCCCCAGCAGGTCGGCGTCGAGCAGTGTGACCTGTTCGCGAATCAGGCCCAGTTCTTCCATGGCCTTGACCCGATTGAAACACGGCGTCGGCGACAGATTCACCGAGCGTGCCAGGTCGGCATTGGTGATCCGCGCGTTCTCCTGGAGGCGGTTGAGAATGCCGATATCCGTACGATCTAGTTTGCGCATGAGATAAAACCACCTATTTTTTATGTTTATGCAGATTTTTTATCCTCAAATGATCTTGGGCGCAATGAAACTGAGATAAATATTCTCCTTGGCCGGGCCTATGATTGTTGTAGGACAAGATTCCTTCCATCCGAAGAGAACTTGTCAGCTCACTACAAGAAATTCACAAGATCGAGCGTAGAAGCCATGAACCAAGCGTATGAACCGCTGCGCCTGCACGTTCCCGAACCCTCGGGCCGTCCCGGTTGCAAGACCGACTTCTCCTACCTGCACCTGACTGATGCGGGCACCGTGCGCAAACCTCCCATCGACGTCGAACCCGCCGACACGGCCGACCTGGCCCGTGGCCTGATCCGCGTGCTCGACGACCAAGGCAACGCCCTGGGCCCGTGGGCCGAAGGCGTGCCGGTGGAGATCCTGCGTAAAGGCATGCGCGCCATGCTCAAGACGCGGATCTTCGACAACCGCATGGTGGTCGCCCAGCGCCAGAAAAAAATGTCGTTCTACATGCAGAGCCTGGGCGAGGAAGCCATCGGCAGCGCCCAGGCCCTGGCCTTGAACATCGACGACATGTGCTTCCCCACCTACCGCCAGCAAAGCATCCTGATGGCCCGCGAAGTGCCGCTGGTGGACTTGATCTGCCAGTTGCTGTCCAACGAGCGCGATCCGCTCAAGGGCCGCCAGTTGCCGATCATGTACTCGGTGCGCGATCACGGTTTCTTCACCATTTCCGGCAACCTCGCGACCCAGTTCGTACAAGGCGTGGGCTGGGGCATGGCCTCGGCGATCAAGGGCGACACCAAGATTGCCTCGGCCTGGATCGGCGACGGCGCCACCGCAGAGTCGGACTTCCACACCGCCCTGACCTTCGCCCACGTGTACCGCGCCCCGGTGATCCTCAACGTGGTCAACAACCAGTGGGCCATCTCCACGTTCCAGGCGATTGCCGGCGGTGAAGCCACCACCTTCGCCGGACGCGGCGTGGGCTGCGGGATTGCCTCGCTGCGGGTCGACGGCAACGATTTTGTCGCGGTCTATGCCGCCTCCGCCTGGGCCGCCGAACGCGCCCGGCGCAACCTGGGGCCGACCATGATCGAATGGGTCACCTACCGCGCCGGCCCGCACTCGACCTCCGACGATCCGTCCAAATACCGCCCGGCCGATGACTGGAGTCACTTCCCGCTCGGCGACCCGATTGCCCGCCTCAAGCAGCACCTGATCAAGATCGGCCACTGGTCCGAAGACGAGCACAGCGCCGTCAGCGCCGAGCTGGAAGCCCAGGTGATCGCCGCGCAGAAAGAAGCCGAACAGTACGGCACCCTCGCCGGCGGCCAGATCCCAAGCGCCGCGACCATGTTCGAGGACGTCTACAAAGAGATGCCCGAGCACTTGAAGCGCCAACGCCAGGAGCTGGGGATCTGACATGAACGATCACAACAACCACATCGAGTTGGAAACCGCCATGACCACGACCACCATGACCATGATCCAGGCCCTGCGCTCGGCCATGGACGTGATGCTTGAGCGCGATGACAACGTCGTGGTCTTCGGCCAGGACGTCGGCTACTTCGGCGGCGTGTTCCGCTGCACCGAAGGCCTGCAGAGCAAGTACGGCACCTCGCGGGTGTTCGATGCGCCGATCTCCGAGAGCGGCATCGTCGGCGTCGCCGTCGGCATGGGCGCCTATGGCTTGCGCCCGGTGGCCGAGATCCAGTTCGCCGACTATGTCTACCCCGCCTCCGACCAGATCATTTCCGAAGCCGCCCGCCTGCGCTATCGCTCGGCCGGCGAATTCACCGCGCCGATGACCCTGCGCATGCCCTGCGGCGGCGGCATCTACGGCGGCCAGACCCACAGCCAGAGCATCGAGGCGATGTTCACCCAGGTCTGTGGGCTGCGCACCGTGATGCCGTCCAACCCCTACGACGCCAAGGGCTTGCTGATCGCCTCCATCGAGAACGATGACCCGGTGATTTTCCTGGAGCCCAAGCGCCTGTACAACGGCCCGTTCGACGGCCACCACGATCGCCCGGTAACCCCGTGGTCCAAGCACCCCGCCGCGCAAGTCCCGGACGGTTACTACACCGTGCCGCTGGACGTTGCCGCCATCACCCGTCCGGGCAAGGCGGTCACCGTCCTGACCTACGGCACCACGGTCTATGTGTCGCAAGTCGCCGCCGAGGAAACCGGCATCGACGCCGAAGTCATTGACCTGCGCAGCCTGTGGCCGCTGGACCTGGAAACCATCGTCAACTCGGTGAAGAAAACCGGCCGTTGCGTGGTGGTCCACGAAGCCACACGCACCTGCGGGTTCGGCGCCGAACTGGTGGCGCTGGTGCAAGAGCACTGCTTCCACTACCTGGAAGCGCCCATCGAGCGCGTCACCGGTTGGGACACCCCCTACCCCCACGCGCAGGAGTGGGCGTATTTCCCTGGGCCGTCCCGAGTGGGCGCGGCGTTGAAACGGGTCATGGAGGTCTGAATGGGCACGCACGTTATCAAGATGCCGGACATTGGCGAAGGCATCGCAGAAGTTGAACTGTCGGTCTGGCACGTCCAGGTCGGCGACATGGTGGTCGAGGACCAGGTCCTGGCCGATGTGATGACCGACAAGGCGATGGTGGACATTCCCTCGCCGGTCCACGGCAAGGTGATTGCCCTCGGCGGCCAGCCGGGGGAAGTGATGGCGGTGGGCAGCATCCTGATCAGCATCGAGGTTGAAGGGGCCGGCAACGTCAAGGAATCGACCCAGACGGTTGCGGCCGAACCCGTGACGCCTGCGCCGGTAAAAGCCGCCGCGCCTGCGCCCAAGACTGAGCCGGTGGTCGCCAGCAAGCCTGCGCCCGCCGCTCGCCCAGCGCCCCAGGCGCCGGTCGCCCGCGAGGCCGACGAACGCCCGCTGGCATCGCCGGCCGTGCGCAAGCATGCCCTCGATGCCGGCATCCAGTTGCGCCTGGTCCAGGGCAGTGGCCCCGCCGGCCGCATCCTGCACGAAGACCTCGACGCCTACCTGGCGCAGGGTCCCTCGATGCAGTCGAGTGCAGGCGCCGGCTACCGCGAGCGCCACGATGAGCAGCAAATCCCGGTGATCGGCATGCGCCGCAAGATCGCCCAGCGCATGCAGGACGCCACCCAACGCGCCGCCCACTTCAGCTATGTCGAAGAAATCGACGTCACGGCCGTGGAAGAACTGCGCGCCCACCTCAACGAAAAACACGGCGCCACACGCGGCAAACTGACCCTGTTACCCTTCCTGGTGCGGGCGATGGTCGTCGCCCTGCGTGACTTCCCGCAGATCAACGCGCGCTACGACGACGAAGCCCAAGTCATCACCCGCCTGGGGGCGGTGCACGTGGGCGTCGCCACCCAAAGCGACATCGGCCTGATGGTGCCAGTGGTGCGTCACGCCGAAGCCCGCAGCCTATGGGACACCGCCGGCGAAATCGCCCGCCTCGCCAGCGCCGCGCGCAATGGCAAGGCCAGCCGCGACGAACTGTCCGGCTCCAGCATCACCCTCACCAGCCTTGGCGCCTTGGGCGGCATCGTCAGCACCCCGGTGCTGAACCTGCCGGAAGTGGCCATCGTCGGCGTCAACAAGATCGTCGAGCGGCCGATGGTGATCAAGGGCCAGATCGTGGTCCGCAAGATGATGAACCTTTCCAGCTCCTTCGATCACCGAGTGGTCGACGGCATGGACGCGGCGCAATTCATCCAGGCCCTGCGCGGCCTGCTCGAACAACCCGCCACGCTGTTTCTGGAGTAAGGCATGCAACAGACTCTGAACACCACGCTGCTGATCATCGGCGGCGGCCCTGGCGGTTATGTGGCGGCGATCCGCGCCGGCCAACTGGGCATCAACACCATCGTCGTCGAGGGCCAGGCGCTGGGCGGCACCTGCCTGAACATCGGCTGCATTCCGTCCAAGGCGCTGATTCACGTCGCCGAGCAGTTCCACCAGACCCAGAACCACAGCCTGCACTCGGCCCTGGGCATCAGCGTGGCGGCACCGACCCTGAACATCGGCAAGAGCATCGAGTGGAAGGACGGCATCGTCGACCGCCTGACCACCGGCGTCGCCGCCCTGCTGAAGAAGCACAAGGTTCGCGTGATCAATGGCTGGGCCAAGGTCGTCGACGGCAAGACCGTTGACGTCGGCGATACCCGCATCCAGTGCGAGCACCTGCTGCTGGCGACCGGCTCCCACAGCGTCAACCTGCCGATGCTGCCGATTGGCGGGCCGATTCTCTCGTCCACCGAAGCCCTGGCCCCGAAAAGCGTGCCCAAGCACCTGATCGTGGTCGGCGGCGGCTACATCGGCCTGGAGCTGGGGATTGCCTACCGCAAGCTCGGCGCCGAGGTCAGTGTGGTCGAGGCCCAGGATCGCATCCTGCCCGCCTACGACGGCGAACTGACCAAGCCGGTGCAGGATGAGCTGAACAAACTCGGGATCAAGCTTTACTTGAAGCATAGCGTCCAAGGCTTTGATTCAAAACAAAATACGTTGCAGGTTCTGACACCCGACGGCGACACCCTGGAGCTGGAAACCGAACGCGTGCTGGTGGCGGTCGGACGCAAGCCCAACACCCAGGGCTGGAACCTGGAGGCCCTGAACCTGACCATGAATGGCGCCGCCATCAAGATCGACAGCCGCTGTGCCACCAGCATGCGCAACGTCTGGGCCATTGGCGATGTCAGCGGCGAGCCGATGCTGGCCCACCGCGCCATGGCCCAGGGCGAGATGGTCGCCGAACTGATCGCCGGCAAGACCCGCGAGTTCAACCCGACCGCCATCGCCGCCGTGTGCTTCACCGACCCGGAACTGGTGGTAGTCGGCCAGACCCCGGATCAAGCCCAGGCCGCGGGCCTGGACTGCATCGTGGCGAGCTTCCCGTTCGCCGCCAATGGCCGGGCGATGACCCTGGAATCCAAGAGTGGCTTTGTGCGGGTGGTGGCGCGCCGGGACAATCACTTGATTGTCGGCTGGCAGGCGGTGGGCGTCGGCGTATCCGAACTGTCGACGGCGTTCGGCCAGAGCCTGGAAATGGGCGCACGCCTGGAAGACATCGCCGGCACCATCCATGCCCACCCGACCCTGGGTGAAGCCGTGCAGGAAGCGGCGTTGCGCGCATTGGGGCATGCGTTGCACGTGTAACCTCCCCGTAGGAGCGAGGCTTGCCCGCGAAGAATGATGACGCGGAGCACCCGATACACCGTAGAGCCCGGCTCGCGGGCGGGCCTCGCGCCTACAAGGTTTGCATTCCAGGCTGCGAAACAGCCCCGGAATGAAGTATTGTTGTGCCCATCCAAGAAAACGTCAGAAGCCTTGAACCGTTCAGGCGATTGTTAAGTGATAGAGGGTGTCATGGGTAACGAAAGCATCAATTGGGACAAGCTGGGTTTTGACTACATCAAGACAGACAAGCGGTATCTGTCGCACTGGCGTAACGGTTCCTGGGACGAGGGCGCGTTGACCGAAGACAACGTGCTGCACATCAGCGAGGGCTCGACCGCCCTGCACTACGGCCAGCAATGCTTCGAAGGCATGAAGGCCTATCGCTGCAAGGACGGCTCGATCAACCTGTTCCGCCCGGACCAGAACGCCCTGCGCATGCAGCGCAGCTGCGCCCGCCTGCTGATGCCGCACGTCGACACCGAGGTCTTCATCGAGGCCTGCAAGGCCGTGGTCCGTGCCAACGAGCGTTTCATCCCGCCTTACGGCACCGGCGGCGCGCTGTACCTGCGTCCGTTCGTGATCGGCGTGGGTGACAACATCGGCGTACGCACCGCGCCCGAGTTCATCTTCTCGATCTTCTGCATCCCGGTCGGCGCCTACTTCAAGGGTGGCCTGACCCCGCACAACTTCCTGATCTCCAGCTTCGACCGTGCCGCGCCACAAGGCACCGGCGCGGCCAAGGTCGGTGGCAACTACGCGGCCAGCCTGATGCCCGGTTCCCAGGCCAAGAAGGCGAACTTCGCCGACTGCATCTACCTGGACCCGATGACCCACTCCAAGATCGAAGAAGTCGGCTCGGCCAACTTCTTCGGGATCACCCACGACAATAAATTCATCACCCCCAAATCCCCGTCGGTCCTGCCAGGCATCACCCGCCTGTCGCTGATCGAACTGGCCAAGACCCGCCTGGGCCTGGAAGTGATTGAGGGCGACGTGCTCATCGACAAGCTGGCAGACTTCAAGGAAGCCGGTGCCTGTGGCACTGCCGCCGTGATCACACCGATTGGCGGGATCAGCTACAACGACCACCTGCACGTGTTCCACAGCGAAACCGAAGTCGGCCCGATCACCCAGAAGCTCTACAAAGAGCTGACCGGCGTGCAAACCGGCGACATCGAAGCGCCAGCGGGTTGGATCGTCAAGGTCTGACCCCCACCCGCACCACTAAAAAGCCCACCCAGCGTTGACGCGCTGGGTGGGCTTTTTGCTGGCTGATAGATCAACCTGTGGGAATGATCCAACATCAATGTCGGCTGACACACTGCCTTCGCGAGCAAGCCCGCTCCCACCCTGGTCCACGGCGAACACACCCCCCGTGTCAGGCCCGGATTCCTTGTAGGAGCGAGGCTTGCCCTAATGCCAGTCAGTTAAGGCGCCAAACCTGACGACATTGATGTTGGATGGACTGGCCGGTTCGCGGGCAAGCCTCGCTCCTACGGGCTCAACCCAGATTCCTGCTCGCGATGGCGGTG
>NZ_FOCB01000011.1:154788-210300 GCF_900109995.1 Pseudomonas sp. ok272
CTGACGACATTGATGTTGGATGGGCTGGCCGGTTCGCGGGCAAGCCTCGCTCCTACGGGCTCAACCCAGATCCGGGCCAGGCATCGGTTTTGTGTTCGCCGCAGACCTGGGTGGGAGCGAGCCTGCTCGCGAAAGCGGTGGGTCAGCGAAGTGATTGTCGACTGACTGGACACCTTCGCCGGCGCACTCAACCTCATTGCATCCCGCTATACACTAAAGCCTGAGGGGCTCAATCATCGCGGGTCAGCACTTCCAGCAGTTCAATCTCGAACACCAGGTTGGAATGGGGCGGGATCGAACCCACGCTGCGCTCGCCATACGCCAAATGCGCCGGCACCCGCAATTGGCGCTTGCCTCCGACCTGCATGCCAAGGATGCCCTGGTCCCAGCCCTTGATCACCCGCCCGGTGCCGATCACGCACTGGAACGGCTTGCCACGGCTCCAGGAGGAGTCGAACTCGGTGCCGTCTTCCAGGCAACCGCGGTACTGGGTGGTGATCAGCGCGCCCTTTACGGCGGCCTTGCCGGTGCCCACGTGAAGGTCGATGACCTGTAATTCGTCGTTCATGTGCGTTTCCGTCTGTCAGGGGGTGGGCATTGATGGGCTGCGTTTTCCCAGAAAACCTTGATCTTGGCAACCTTGACCGCCCCCATCCTGGGGTATAAGTCCATGGTCGTCTTTCAGATGTCGCAATGTGTGTCTATAAGATCCTGGCGCAGGGCTTTATCCTGCGGGCCATTTTTCAGGGTGACCGGCAATCCCGGCCACCCGTCGTTTTCACAGGAGTTCCCGATGCCCGAAGAAGGCAACCTATTGCAAGCTGCTGTCGTTTTTCTCTGTGCCGCGGTGCTGATCGTACCGTTGGCCAAGCGCCTGCAACTGGGAGCGGTACTCGGCTACCTCCTCGCCGGGGTGTTGATTGGTCCGGCGGTGCTGGGGCTGATCAACAACCCGCAAAGCGTGATGCACATCTCCGAACTTGGGGTGGTGCTGCTGCTGTTCATCATCGGCCTTGAGCTGTCGCCGCGCCGGCTGTGGGTGATGCGCAAGGCGGTGTTCGGCGTCGGTCTGGCCCAGGTCCTGCTGACCGGCTCGTTGATCGGCCTGGTGGCCTACTACGCATTCGGCCAGAAGCTCAACAGCGCCGTCGTACTCGGCCTGGGCCTGGCGCTATCGTCCACCGCCTTCGGCCTGCAAAGCCTGGCCGAGCGCAAGGAACTGACCAGCCCCCACGGACGGCTGGCGTTCGCCATCCTGCTGTTCCAGGACATTGCGGCCATTCCGCTGATTGCCATGGTCCCGCTGCTCGCCGGCAGCAACGAAGTGACCACCACCGCACAAGACATCGACCACATGGCGCGCCTGCTCGGCAGCATCGCGGTGGTGGTGGTCGGCGGCCGCTATCTGCTGCGCCCGGTGTTTCGCATCGTCGCCAAGACCGGCCTGCCAGAGGTCTCTACCGCCACCGCGTTGCTGGTGGTGATCGGTACGGCGTGGCTGATGGACCTGGTGGGCGTGTCGATGGCGCTGGGGGCCTTCCTCGCCGGGCTGCTGCTGGCGGACTCCGAATACCGCCACGAGCTGGAAGCCCAGATCGAACCGTTCAAGGGCCTGCTGCTGGGGCTGTTTTTTATCAGTGTCGGCATGGGCGCCAACATCAGCCTGCTGTTCAGTGCACCGGTCCACGTGCTGGGCCTGACCCTGCTGCTGATCAGTCTCAAGCTGCCGCTGTTGTACCTGGTCGGGCACCTGGCAGGCGGTCTCAACCGCATCAGTGCGCTGCGCCTGGGGATCGTACTGGCGGCCGGTGGCGAGTTTGCCTTCGTGGTGTTCAAGATCGGCCGCGACCAGGGACTGTTCGACGCCCACCTGTACGACATGCAAGTGCTGACCATCACCCTGTCCATGGCCGTGACCCCACTGTTGCTGCTGTTGTGCGGGCGCCTGGCCAAGAAAGACAAGGTCGAGCCCATCGCCGTGCCACCGCACCTGCGCGAGATCGACACCGATACCCCACGCGTGGTGATCGCCGGCATGGGCCGCATGGGGCAGATCGTGGCGCGGATCCTGCGGGCGCAGAAGATCCGCTTCGTGGCCCTGGACACCTCGGTGGAGTCCATCGAACTGTCGCGCAGCTTTGGTGGCGTACCGGTGTTCTACGGCGACCCGATGCGCCCGGAAATCCTCGCCGCGGCCAAGGTCGAGCAGGCCGAGTTCTTCGTGATCGCCACCGACGACCCGGACACCAACATCAAGACAGCGGAGTTGGTGCGCAAACTCTACCCGCACCTGAAGATCATCGCCCGCGCCCGTAACCGCCAGCACGTGTACCGCCTGGTGGACCTGGGCGCCGAAGCGATCCGCGAAACCTACTACTCCAGCCTGGAAATGAGCCGCCGCACCCTGCTGGGCCTGGGGTTGACCCAGGCCCAGGCCGATGCCCGGATCAAGCGCTTCAAGCACCACGACGAACAAGTGCTCGAAGCCCAGCAGTCCATCTACGATGACGCCGGCAAAGTCATGCAGACCGCCCAGGAGTCGAGGATCGAGCTGGCACGGTTGTTTGAGGCGGATCAGATTGAAGAGGAAAAGAGCCTGAAATGACCGCCACCGAACCCGCCTCCCCCGCCTTGAAGGAGATCTTCAACGCCGAGCGCTTCGAGCACATCGCCGCCGAGGTGCGGGCGGTGTACCCGGCGTTCGATGCGCCGGCCTTCCTGGCGATGGCCAATGACGGCCTGGATTCGTTGTCGGTGATGCAGCGCATGGCGCGGGTCGGTGAGTGCCTGCACGCGGTGTTGGCGCTGGACTATGAGCAGGTGCTGGAGATTCTCTATGCCCTGGCGCCGCGCCTGAACAGCAGCTTCGTCAGTATCAGCCTGGCGCAGTACGTCGCCACCTATGGCCTGCATGACTACGAACGGTCGATGGCGGCCTTGAAGTATTTCACCCCATTTGGCTCCTCGGAGTTCGCGGTACGGCACTTTCTGCGCAGCGACTTCGAGCGCTCGATGGCGTTGCTGCACGACTGGTCGCGCGATGCCGACGAACACGTGCGGCGCCTGGCCAGCGAAGGTTGCCGCCCGCGCCTGCCGTGGTCGTTTCGCCTGGAGCCGGTGCAGGCCGACCCGCGCCTCGCCGCGGCGATCCTCGACAACCTCAAGGCCGACAGCAGTCTGTACGTGCGCAAGTCGGTGGCCAATCACCTCAACGATGTGACCAAGGATCACCCCGAGTGGGTGCTGGGCCTGATCGAAGGTTGGTCCCTGGAGAACCCGCACACGGCGTGGATTGCCAAGCATGCCTTGCGCAGCCTGATCAAACAGGGCAACCCCCGGGCCCTGGCGATCATCGGCGCGGGCGGCAAGCCCGAGGTGCGGATTCATGACCTCAAGGTCGAGCCCGCGGTGATCCGGCTGGGCGAGCGCATCACGCTGTCGTTCGACTTGCACTCCACCAGCCCTGATGCGCAACGCCTGGTGGTCGACTACGCCATCGACTACGTCAAGGCCTCCGGCGCCACCTCCAACAAGGTGTTCAAGCTCAAGGGCCTGACCCTGCCCGGCCATGCCCGCCAGACCCTCGGCCGCGCCCAGCAGGTGCGCGACATGACCACCCGCAAGCATTACGCGGGCGTGCATGCGGTGCACATCATGGTCAATGGTGAGCGGTTGGGCAGCATCGCATTCGAGATTGTCCCTTGAGCCCTTGTGGGAGCGAGATCGGCTTGCCGGCGAAGGCGGTCGGTCTGACACCTTGATGCCGGATGAACCGACCTATTCGCGAGCAGGCTCGCTCCCCCAGGGCTAGCCAACCGACTCAGGGCCCAGCAGCAACGCCTGCTCCTGATCGCACACCTGCACCACGTAATCCCACAACACCCGCAGCCGCACGGACTTGTGCAGTTCGCGCCGGGTGCTGATCCAGTAGCTGCGCAGGATGCTTTCGGCCGGCAGCAGCGGCACCAGGCCGGGGTCGCCGCTGGCCATGTAGCACGGCAGCACCGCGATGCCGAGGCCGGCGCGGGCCGCCTGGTGCTGGGCGATCACGCTGGTGCTGTGGAACACCACCTGGGGGCTGCGGCAAAAGCTGTTGAGGAACATCAGTTCCTGGCTGAACAACAGGTCGTCGACATAACCGATCCAGGCATGCCGGCCCAGGTCTTCACGGCTGTTCAAGGGTGGCTCACGGTCCAGGTAGTCCTGGCTGGCGTACAGCGCCAAGCGGTAGTCGGTGAGTTTGCGGGTGACCAGCATGTCGGCGGACGGGCGCTCCAGGTGGATGCTGATTTCGGCCTCGCGGTTGAGGATGCTGACAAACCGCGGCACCGCCACCAACTCGACTTCCAGGCCCGGATAGCGATCGAACAAGCCGCGCATGCGCCCGGCCAGGAACATGATCCCCAGGCCCTCGGTCACGCCGACGCGGATCTTGCCCAGTGGCGCCGTGGACTGGGTGATTTGCTCCTGGGCCAGCAACGCCACGTTCTCCATGGCCTCGGCATGCTTGAGCAGCGCTTCGCCGGCCGGGGTCAGTTGATAACCCTGGGCCTGCTGGACGAACAGCGCGGCGCCCAGGCTCTTTTCAATCGCCTCGATGTGTCGCGCCACGGTGGCGTGGGTGGTTTTCAGGCGCCGGGCTGCGGTCAGCAAACGTCCGCTGCGTTGCAGTTCGAGAAAATAGCGCAGGTCATTCCAGTCGAACATGGCGCCTCCTTGAATCAATCATGAGACCCAACTGTTTAAAAACGCACAGTGGCTGGGCGAAAACTAACATTCTTTTGTCGAAAACTAACAACTAGGATGGGTCGCAATAAGAACAACACGCAACGAGGCCATGAATGCAACCTGCCGTTGATGCATACGATTACATCGTGGTCGGCGCGGGACCCGCCGGCTGCCTGCTGGCCAATCGACTGTCCGCCAACCCGCAACACCGGGTACTGCTGCTCGAAGCCGGCGGGCGCGACAACTATCCCTGGATTCACATCCCGGTCGGCTATCTGTTCTGCATCGGCAACCCGCGCACCGACTGGTGCTTCAAGACCGAGGCGCAAACCGGCCTGCAAGGCCGCAGCCTGAGTTACCCGCGCGGCAAGGTCCTGGGCGGCAGTTCCTCGATCAACGGCATGATCTACATGCGCGGCCAGGCCGGCGACTACGACGGCTGGGCGGCCGAGGGCAACCCGGGCTGGCGCTGGGACGACGTACTGCCGCTGTTCAAGCAGAGCGAAAGCCATTTCGCCGGCGGCTCGGACGATCACGGCGGCGACGGCGAATGGCGGGTCGAACAGCAGCGCCTGTCCTGGCCAATTCTCGATGCCTTCAGGACGGCGGCCGAACAAAGCGGCATCGCCTCCATCGATGACTTCAACCAGGGCAACAACGAAGGCTGCGCCTACTTCCAGGTCAATCAGAAGGCCGGCGTGCGCTGGAACGCGGCCAAGGCCTTTCTCAAACCCATCGCCCAACGCCCCAACCTCACGGTGCTGACCGACGTCGACGTCGACCGCGTGCTGCTCGAAAACGGCCGCGCCTGCCACGTCGTCGCCCGCTGGCAGGGTCAGGCCACGACCTTCACGGCCCGCCGAGAGATTGTCCTCTGCGCCGGCTCGGTCGGCTCGCCGGGTATCCTCCAGCGCTCCGGCATCGGCCCCGCCGGCCTGCTCAAGCGCCTGGGCATCGGCGTGGCCCATGAACTCGATGGCGTCGGCGGCAACCTGCAAGACCACCTGCAACTGCGCCTGATTTATAAGTTGGAAAACGCCCGCACCCTGAACCAGATCGCCGGCAGCCTGTGGGGCAAGATGGGCATGGGCCTGCGTTATCTGTACGACCGCAGCGGCCCGCTGTCGATGGCGCCGAGCCAACTGGGGGCCTTTGCCCGCAGCGGCCCGGAACAGGCCTCGGCCAATCTCCAATACCACGTGCAGCCGCTGTCGCTGGAGCGTTTTGGCGAGCCGCTGCATGCCTTCCCCGCGTTCACCGCTTCGGTGTGCGACCTGCGTCCGCAGAGCCGTGGCCGGATCGACATCCGCTCGGCCGACCCCGCACAGCCGCCGCTGATCCAGCCCAACTACTTGAGCCATCCCGAGGACCTGCGGGTCGCGGCCGACGCCATTCGCCTGACCCGGCGCATCGTCGGCGCCCCGGCCCTGCAACCCTTCAATCCGGTGGAGTACCTGCCCGGCGCCGCCTTGCAGACCGAGGAACAATTGCACGAGGCTGCCGCGCGGATCGGCACCACCATCTTCCACCCCGTCGGCACCTGTCGCATGGGCCAGGACCGCGGCGCGGTGGTCGATGCGCAGTTGCGGGTGCACGGCATCCCCGGCCTGCGCATCGCCGACGCCTCGATCATGCCGCGCATTACCTCGGGCAATACCTGCTCACCAACCCTGATGATCGCCGAGAAGGCGGCGCAGATGATTCTTGCCAGCACCGTAAACGTTGAGGCTGTGGGAGCGAGCCTGCTCGCGAAGGCGGACTAGCCTTCAACACCACTGTTGGCTGACCCACCGCTTTCGCGAGCAGGCTCGCT
The DNA here is from genome assembly GCF_900109995.1 of Pseudomonas sp. ok272. Taxonomy (GTDB): domain Bacteria; phylum Pseudomonadota; class Gammaproteobacteria; order Pseudomonadales; family Pseudomonadaceae; genus Aquipseudomonas. Next base: position 161,330 of record NZ_FOCB01000011.1, read on the forward strand.
CCCACAGAGACTGCGCAACACCCAGAGACGATGCGCCAGCCCACAAGGCCGGCGCTGACAGTGAAACAACAATAAATACACACTGTGAGGGATACCGATATGTCAGAACAGGCACAGGCCGTGACCGGGACTCTGAGTTCCGGCACCAGCAAGGACACCCAGAAAGTCATCTTCGCCTCATCCCTCGGGACGGTCTTCGAGTGGTATGACTTCTTCCTCTACGGCGCCCTGGCGGCGGTGATCAGCAAACAGTTCTTCGCCGGGGTCAACGACACCACGGCCTTCATCTTCGCCTTGATGGCCTTCGCCGCCGGCTTCGTGGTGCGGCCCTTCGGCGCGTTGGTGTTCGGCCGCCTGGGCGACATGATCGGGCGCAAGTACACGTTCCTCGCCACCATCATCCTGATGGGCGTGGCCACCTTCTGCGTCGGCCTGCTGCCGACCTACGCCAGCATCGGCATTGCCGCGCCGATCATCCTGGTGGTGCTGCGCATGCTCCAAGGCCTGGCGCTGGGCGGCGAGTACGGCGGTGCGGCGACCTACGTCGCCGAGCACGCACCCATGGGCAAGCGCGGTTTCCACACCAGCTGGATTCAGTCCACCGCCACCCTCGGCCTGCTGCTGTCGCTCTTGGTGGTGCTCGGTTGCCGCTACTTCACCGGCGATCAGTTCGAGGTCTGGGGCTGGCGCATTCCGTTCCTGCTGTCGATCGTGCTACTGGGCATCTCCACCTGGATTCGCCTGAGCCTGCATGAGTCGCCGGCCTTCCTGAAGATGAAAGAGGAAGGCAAGTCCTGCAAGGCGCCGATCCGCGAGTCGTTCGGCAACTGGGCCAACCTCAAGGTGGTGCTGATCGCGCTGTTCAGCATCAACGCCGGGCAAGCGGTGACCTTCTACGCCGCGCAGTTCTATGTGCTGTTCTTCCTCACCCAGTTCCTGAAGATGGACCCGGCCCTGGCCAACACCCTGCTGATCATCAGCGTGGTGATCGGCGCGCCGTTCTTCATCCTCTTCGGCTGGTTGTCGGACCGGGTCGGGCGCAAGCCGGTGCTGATGCTTGGCCTGCTGCTGGCCACGGTGCTGTACTTCCCGATCTTCAAGTCCCTGGCGCACTACGCCAACCCGGCCATCGACCGCGCCAGCCAACAAGCGCCAATCACCGTGCTGGCCGACCCGGCCACCTGTACCTTCCAGTTCGACCCGGTGGGCAAGGCGCGTTTCGACAGCCCGTGCGACAAGGTCAAGACCTTCCTGGTCAAGCAAGGCCTGCCCTACAGCAGCGCCGCCGCACCGGCGGGCAGCGGTGTGCAAGTGAGCATCGGCGACGTCACGCTCGAGGGCTACGACGAAGCCGCCCTGCGCGGCGCCGTGACCCTGGCCGGCTACCCGCAAAGCGCCGACGTGCAGGCGATCAACAAGCCGATGATCGTGGCCCTGATCGTGGCGCTGATCATCATCTCGGCCATGTGCTACGGGCCGCTGGCAGCGTTGATGGTCGAACTGTTCCCGACCCGCATCCGCTACACCTCGATGTCCCTGCCCTACCACATCGGCAACGGCTGGTTCGGCGGCTTCCTGCCCACCGTGTCGTTTGCCTTGGTGGTGTACACCGGCGATATCTTCTACGGGCTGTGGTACCCGGTATTGATCACCGGGGTCAGCCTGGTGGTGGGCCTGCTGTGTCTGCGGGAAACCAAGGACGTGGACCTGGAGAAGAACTGACGGCCAAGAGACGGGCATCGCACCAATGCCCGTCTCTGAGCCCCAGGTCATCAACCTCAGCCGTGGACCAGCGCCTAGCTGAACGGGTTGAGCTTGCCGATGATATCGGCTGTCTCATCCAGCCATCCCAGGGTTTTCATGTCACTGCTCAGTGAGCGCGGCGGATGGGCAATCAACGAATCGAGCCGGAGCAGGCGATCAAAATCGACCTGCACCGGCCCCTGCCGCAACGTCACGCCATCGTTGTAATACAGCGCCACCTTGGCGCGCTGCATGACATTGATCACCTCCTGAGCAATCAGCCCGTAGGTGATGGTCGTGGGGTGGATGCCATCGAGACTGAACAGCCCGCCTTGCTCGCGCCCCTGGGGCCCGGAGGAGAAAAAGCGCGAATCGGGCACCGGGTCCAGTTGGTTGAGCGCCGCCGGCAGATCGTAGCGGGTCCACCAGTCCGGGCGTGCCTGGGCATCGTTGATGTAACGGCGCGCCGCCAATCGGTCGAGCATGCCTGCAATGTCCAGCACGTACCAATCCAGGCCCGCCTGGCGGCAAGCCCGGACTTCATTGGCGATCGTGTCATTGTATTGATCGACCGCGCTGTCGATGGCCCGCACCTGGTTCTCGGTGATGGTGGGGTCATCCTTTTCATTGAACTGCTCGTCGGTGATCCACGGCCGCGTATAGAACGGAAAGTACCGCGAGCCGGCACCGACCTTGCGGTTCACCCCGCGAGCAATCGGCGCGATGGTCACATGGGGCACGTTGACCAGGATCACGTGGCGGGCACTGACCGCCTTGAGCCGCTGGACCAATTGCTGGTATTCGGCGGCGAAGTGGCTGGGGCACCACACGGTGTAACGGTCTTTGCTGCCCAGGGCGTCGTAACCCTTGGCGCTCCAACTGACCTTCAACTGGGTCACGCTGCCCAGGACGTTATTGGCCCCGATGAACACTACCAAGGTCTCAATGCCCGGCGTCGTGGCATCACCGCCACTGCCGGGCAACGCGCCTTCCTGGCCCAGCTTGCGCGCCGCATCCAGAACCGTGTCGCCGGGGTCCATGGAGGAATAGACACCCAGTGCCGCCCGGATGTTGGCGTTCTCGACCACCTGGGCAAACACATCATCCTTGGGGGTGTGCATAGCGGCTTGCAGGTTGTTCGCCGTGCGCGACAGCACGTCACGAATGTCCCAGCCATACACCGCCAGGTTGTGCATGGCCCGGTTGGTCCGCTTGACGGTTGATCCGGGACCGCGCTCCCAATAGTCCTCGATCTGCGCCATCAGGCTTCGCAGGTCGAACCCGGCGCCGGGCAACTCCCACCAACTGATTGCATCGCCATACTTATGCTCCAACGCGCGCAACAGGTATTCGATGTTCAGCGGGATACCACCAAAACCTTCATACAACGGAAAGCGGAACGTGGCGTCGCAGCCAATTTCCCAGGCGACAATCTTCGGCCAACTGATCCGGGTGTTGAAGATCGCGCCACTCTGGAACCCGTGAGTGACCGAGTCACCTATCGTGACCAGCTTGTTGGCACTGGTGCCCTTGAGCGGCGGCAAGACCACGTCGATGCCCAATGTCGGATCGAAGTCCGGCACCCGGGGCGCCATGTTGACAATCACCTCGGCCGGGGTATCGGCGGACCGGCGATCCTTCGGTGCATTACCTTTCATCACCACCTCTGCGCGTGTCATGGGTTGATGACCACGGTCTCCCCTGCGCGGGCCTTGAGCTGCCGGTCCACGTAAAACAACATCCAGACCGAATCCTTCAGCGTTTGTACCGACTGCTGCGCAAACAGCGCTTCAAGCTCGGCGTCGCTCTTGCAGCCGGGGGCTTGCGTGCCCTTGACGAAGGTACACCTGCCATATTCGCCCCAGCCTTTTTCCGCCTGCGCGGCTTCTGGCGAGGGGTAGACCCAGTATTCGCGCCATGCCCCCGCGTTGACGCTGCCCCCCCGTTGCCCAATGGCCGCCAGGGTTGCGCTGGCCGTGCGTGTAAGCCGTCCGCTTGGATTGCTCCCCTCGGCGTCGGCGCGCAACGCCTCGCATTGCGCCTGGCTCAAGCGAAAGCTGGCCATCGATGGACTCAAGGGAAACTGGTCGAAGCCATCCTCAAGATTCCAGACCAGCAATTTGACATGAAACACCGGCACCACATGGGCCGGCACACTCATGTCCTGAATGTAGTGCAGGACCCGGCCCGCCTGTTGGTAGACCTGCGCGGTACTCGCCGCCGGCCCTTGCGCCACGCGCTCGTTCAATTGCCTGACGCGGGTCGCAAAGATGTGGTCCAGATTGCGGCTGGCGAACCACATCGGCTTGAGCGAGGCATTGCGGTTGTAAAAGTGCCAGTTGCTGATGCGCTGGCCCACTGTGGCAAGGCTCGCATCCTCGGCCTGGGTGCCGGCAATCAATGCCTCAGCCGCCTCAGCCGCCTCGGCAGACACCGTCACGCCCGGGCAAGCCTGGTAGACCTCAACCGCGGCCCGGGTGAAGGCCGGGTGGACATCGGCGTCAAACGCCAGCACCGAACCCGAGACCGTCAACCCCAGCAGCCAGACGGCCATTCGGCCAACGGCCCGGGCACGACGGCTGTCACGTTGAGGGTATCGACTGCATGGCGCAGCGTTTTGCCCGGCATTGTTCATGTTCCAACCCCTTGTCAAACGCTGCACTTGCGCCCCCCATCACGCTCAAGACAACTGGTAGCAGCTTAGCGGTGATCTCTGATGTTTCCTGATCAAACACCGACTTTCAGCTGCACGGCTGCTGACCCGCCAGCTATCGCTACACTTTTTCCCGCCCAAGATCCAGCGCATCTCCCTCGGCCCCTATGACCATGATCGGCATGCCGCATCTAGCTGTACATCCATACAGATAAAGATTGATCCACGTCGCCAGACCCCGCATGCTGTGCACCTTTCAAACCTCAAGACTGATGGTGGCTATGCGGCTGTTCCTCTGTGAAAAACCTTCCCAGGCCAAAGACATCGCCGCCGTGCTCGGCGCCAGCCGGCGTGGCGACGGTTGCTGGCTGGGCGCGGGTGTCACAGTGACCTGGTGCATCGGCCACCTGCTGGAAACCGCCCCACCCGACGCCTACGACGAGCGCTACAAGCGCTGGGTGCTGGCCGACCTGCCGATCATTCCCGACACATGGAAGATGCGGGTCAAGCCCAAGACGGCCAGCCAGTTCAAGGCGGTCAAACGCCTGCTCGGCGAGGCCAGCGAACTGGTGATCGCCACCGACGCCGACCGCGAGGGCGAGATGATCGCCCGGGAGCTGGTGGAGCATTGCCGCTATCGCGGGCCGATCCAGCGCCTGTGGTTGTCGGCGTTGGACGACGCGTCCATCCGCAAGGCCCTGGCGGCGCTCAAGCCCGGGGCGCAGACCTTCAGCCTGTATCACGCGGCCCTCGGACGCTCACGCGCCGACTGGCTGATCGGCATGAACATGAGCCGCCTGTTCACCCTGCTCGGCCGCCAGTCCGGGTATCAAGGCGTGCTGCCGGTCGGCCGAGTGCAAACCCCGACCTTGCGCCTGGTGGTCGACCGCGACCGCAGCATTGCCGACTTCGTGCCCGTGCCGTTCTGGGCCATCGACGTGCAACTGCTGCACGCCAACACCCCGTTCACCGCCCAATGGCGCGCGCCTTCAGAGCTGTGTGACGAACAGGACCGCTGTCTCAATCAAGCCCTGGCGCAACAAGCCGCCACGGCCATGCGCAATGCCACTACCGCGCGCCTGGTCAAGCTGCGCACCGAACGGGTCCGCGAGGCCGCGCCGCTGCCGTTCGACCTCGGCACCTTGCAGGAAGTCTGCTCGAAGAAGCTCGGCCTCGGCGCCCAGGAAACCCTGGACGTGGCCCAGGCGCTGTACGAAACCTACAAACTCATCACCTATCCGCGCAGCGACTGCGGCTATCTACCCGTGAGCCAGCACAGCGAGGCGCCGGCCATTCTCGACGCCCTTGGCCGAACCGACCCAGGCCTGGCCCCGCTGCTCGGGCACCTGGAACCGCAACGTCGCTCCCGGGCCTGGAACGATGCCAAGGTCAGCGCGCACCACGGCATCATCCCCACCGCTGCGGCGAAAAACCTCGATCGCCTGAGCGGCAAACACCGCGCCGTCTACACCTTGATCCGCGCGCGGTACCTGGCGCAGTTCCTGCCCAACCATGAATACGACCGCACCCAGGCCGACTTCGACTGTGCCGGGCAAGCGTTGCGGGCGGTGGGCAAGCAGATTGTCGACGCCGGCTGGAAACGCGCCCTGCCCGAAGCCCTCGCCCCCGCCAAGGGCCGCGAAGCTCCTGCACCGCAGAACCTGCCGCCCTTGACCCAGGGCCATGACTACCCGGTGGCGGACGTTATCCTCAAGGACCTCTGGACCCAACCACCCAAGCCGTTCACCGAAGGCGACCTGATCAAGGCGATGAAAAACGTCGCCAAGCTGGTGGAAGACCCGCTACTCAAGCAAAAGCTCAAGGACACCACCGGCATCGGCACCGAAGCGACCCGCGCCGGGATCATCCAGGGCCTGCTGGATCGCGGCTACCTGATCAAACACGGCAAAGCCCTGGCCGCCACCCCCGCCGCCTTCAGCCTGATCGACGCCGTACCCCGCGCCATCGCCGACCCCGGCACCACCGCCATCTGGGAACAAGCCCTGGACATGGTGCAAAGCGGCGAAATGAGCCTGGAAACATTCGTCGCCAAACAAGCGGCCTGGATGAGCAAACACGTCAGCCGCTGCACCGGCCTGCGCCTGACCATCAGCGGCCCCGCCAGCCCAGCCGGCAAAGGCGCAGCCCCATGGAAAGGCAAACGCAAAGCCACCACCCGCAAGGCAACACCCACCCCCAAACGCAAGGTAAAACCCGCGACCTGACATCGCCCGCAAGGGGATCATCAGCGAACACCCCTCACCCGCCTACCCCAGCGCCTTGGGAGCGCGAGACCGGCTTGCCGGCGAAAGCAGTGTCCCAGTCAACATGGATGCTGGACGTGCCGGCCTCTTCGCGGGCAAGCCCGCTCCCACAGTGGGCCTGGGTATACCTGCTAGATGCTGGTCGGCTGGCAGGACGTCTTCGCGACGGTGCGGCGATCCGACAAGCCCGCTCCCGCCCTGGTCCACGGTGAACACCCATCCCGTGTCAGGCCCGGATTTCACAGCATTGAGGCTTGGATCAACCGCAGGGCTTGATCGACTCAAGCCTTGCGAAACCTTCTCGTCGATGTTGCGCAGGGTTTCCAGTTGCGCCCATTGCGGCACGGTGCCCATCTGGCAGATGAACAGGATCTCGTCGGCGCCGGCGTCGATCAGGCGCTGTACGTAGCCGATGCAGTCATCCACGGTGCCGTAGGTGTCGTCCTTCCACGTCTCCAGGTCCGGACGCTCGCCGCCGCCGTACCAATAGCCCAGCGATTCCATGAAGTAACGCTGGCCACGGATGCCGATGCGCCGTGCTTCTTCGAGTCACGGTTGTCCCAGGCCTCGTGGTACACCGCGACTTTCTTGGCGATCTCTTCCGGGCCACCGAAACCCAGCACCCAGGCCGAGGACATGCAGCCTTCGGCGAGGATCATTTGCACCTCGAAAAGTCCCTGGGCACCAGTTCATAGCCGCCCCAGCGCGTCGGCTGGAGGATACGGAAAAAGCCCGCATCATGAAAATCGGCCAGGGTCTGGGCCGGCAACTAGCCCTGCTGCGCGGCGTCGGGAGCGCGTTCACGCAGCACCGGCACCAGCTCGCGGGCCCGTTGGCGCAGCTGCTGGCGTTGCAGATCGTGGTTGAGCATCAGGTTGCTCTCCTTGGGAACCCCGTCCGCCGGGGCGCTCGCAGCATTCAAGAAACCTGTAAAGCACCGGGCATCCCTCAAACGAACCATGCGCGGGAGTAAAAAAAAACGCGCCGGTCAAAGACGGGCGCGGTCGATTGCCACGGTTTCAGGTGATCAAGGACACACAATGCGAGCAACGGGTGGAGCGACGTATCTCACTGGCTACTTGCGCTTGTAGCTCTTGTTGCCACTGGGCGTCAGGCAATACACGCCACCTCGAGGGCCGGTGCAAAATGCGCCGGTGCCACACTGGCAACCTTCATTGCTTTGCAGCAAGGGTTGAGGCCGTGCACTCTCTGAGCGACCACCCAGCATGGCCGAACAGCTCTTCTTCGAGGCGCTGATGGAGCCGTCGTTACACAGGAAAATATCACCGTCGCAGCGTGCGATACCGCCCTTTTTCCCCGAGCAAGGTTGATTCGCCGACCAAGTCGACGCACTGGCCAAGCACAGTAATGGAATCAGTAGCAGCATAGAGAATGGCATCCAGCCACGGCGGAACAAAGCGCGCACGTTAAGACCTCCTGAAATAATGGCCAGATGATATCAATGTTTACCAAGCCAATGGAAAGTCATCGACCTAACGACACACGAGGGATCTACCCTCTACCCTGTATGAATGTTTTTTTAGAATCCCGACCGGTATTTGTTGGCACACTGCGCGCCAGTACCTCACTAAACCTTCAGGCAGCCCCATGACCCGAATCCTGACCATTGAAGACGACGTCGTGACGGCCCGGGAGATCGTTGCCGAACTGAGCAGCCACGGCCTGGACGTGGACTGGGTCGCCAACGGGCGCGAAGGTTTGGCGCGGGCCGTCAGCGGTGACTACGACCTGATCACCCTCGACCGCATGCTGCCGGAGCTGGACGGCCTGGCCATCGTCACGACCCTGCGCACCATGGGCGTGTTGACGCCGATCCTGATGATCAGCGCGCTGTCCGACGTCGACGAACGCGTGCGTGGCCTGCGGGCCGGTGGCGACGATTACTTGACCAAACCCTTCGCCACCGACGAGATGGCTGCGCGGGTCGAAGTCCTGTTGCGGCGCCAGAACACCGTCAAGGACGCCGGCACCACCCTGCGAGTCAGTGACCTGGAGCTGAACCTGATCAGCCGCGAAGCCACCCGTGACGGCCAATCGCTGACGCTGCTCCCCACCGAATACAAGCTGCTGGAGTTTTTGCTGCGCAACACCGGCCAGACGCTCTCGCGCATGATGATTTTCGAGGAAGTCTGGGGCTATCACTTCGACCCCGGCACGAACCTGATCGATGTGCACATTGGCCGCTTGCGAAAAAAAGTCGACCCGCCCAACCTCCCGCCGCTCATCAGGACCGTGCGAGGTTCGGGGTATGTCATTGCTGAACCCGTCTAAAGGCTGGCGCTCTTCCAGCAGTCGCCTGCTGGCGCTCTACAGTTCACTGTTCGTGGTCTGGAGCGGCCTGCTGATGGGCGTGATGTACTACGAAGTCTCGGACTATCTGGGCAACCTGGCCAAGCATTCGTTGATGCAACGCCAGCACCTGTTTTCGCGTTTTCACGGCGAACAGCTGGATGAAGCGCTGATGGCCAGCGTCACCTTCGACCAGCGGGGCGTCGATGCCTATGGGCTGTTCGACGCGCAGTATCGCCCGCTGCACGGCCTGATCCGCAGCCTCCCGGCCGGCCTACCGCTGGACGGTAAGGTGCACCTGCTCGACGACTGCCTCGGCCCCGCTGAATACGGACTGCCCCCGGACAGCTGCGACGCCGTGGCCAGCCGCACCCTGGATGGGCGCTGGCTGGTGCTGGTCCGCGACAACGGTTCGCTGTTCGCGGTCAACCGAATAATCCTGCATGCGCTGTTGTGGGGTGTGTCGCTGACGATCATCCCCGGTATTGCCGGCTGGCACCTGCTGCGCCGCCGGCCGCTGCGCCGGATTCGCGCCTTGCAGGCCAGCGCCGAAGCGATTGTTGCCGGTAACCTCAATCACCGCTTGCCACTGTCCAGCCGCCGCGATGAGCTGGACATGCTGGCGGCCATCGTCAACGCCATGCTTGAGCGCATCGAGCGCCTGGTCAATGAGGTCAAGGGCGTGTGCGACAACATCGCCCACGACCTGCGTACGCCCCTCACGCGCCTGCGCGCCCAGCTCTATCGCATGCACCAGCACGCCGGCGAGGGCTCCAGTGAGGCGATGCAACTGGACCAGGTGATCAGCGAGACCGACACCTTGATGGCGCGCTTTCGTGGCTTGTTGCGGATCTCCGAGCTGGAGGATCAACAACGACGCTCGGGCTTTGTGCTATTCGATCCGTTGCCGCTGTTGCAGGAGCTGCACGACTTCTACCTGCCCCTGGCCGAAGAAGGCCAGTTGACCCTGACCCTTGAGGCCCCGCCCCACCTGCCGTGGGTGACCGGGGACCGGGCGTTGCTGTTCGAGGCCCTGTCGAACCTGCTGAGCAACTCGATCAAATTCACCCCGGCCGGTGGCCAGGTGATCGTACGCGCCTGCGACAACGCCGGCAGCACCTGCATCGCGGTCCTCGACTCCGGCCCCGGCATCCCCAAGGACAAGCGCACGGCGGTGTTCCAGCGTTTCTACCGGGTCGACGACAACGCCCAGAACGGTGGCTTCGGCCTGGGCCTGTCCATCGTCGCCGCCATCGTCAACCTGCACGGCTTCAGCCTGGACGTGGGCAGCAGCGAGCTGGGCGGCGCCTGCCTGAGCCTCGATTGTCGCCAGCAGTTACTCACCGACAGCGATTGATCCCGTGGGGGAAGGCGTGAGCTTTCTTCGCTCGGGTGCACTTGTAAAATTAATGCCTTCGCGCAGAGTCGAGGTGACTTAAAAAAATATAGACACGCCCATTCTTCCAATAAGAAACAGAAGTAATATCAAAAAGAATATTCGAACAAAGCCACTACCATAACGCAACGCTAGAAATGTACCGACGAGAGAGCCTGCAACATTACATACGCCAACCACTCCACCTATCGCCCATAAAACGTTACTCGACGGTATGAAAAACATGAGTGCGGCGCTAAACGTTCCTAAGTTAACGAGTTTCGATGAGGCTGACGCGTTTAGAAAGTCGAAGCCAAAATACTTTACAAAAACAAAAAGCAAAAGACTTCCGCTGCCGGGTCCGAACACGCCATCGTAAAAGCCGAGCACCCCTCCAAAAAAAACGCCCAGTAAAATTTCTTTTCTTCCGCATTGAATGTTAATACTAGCTCGACCTAGATCTTTTTTTATAAAAGTATAGACAGCCATCACTATCAATATAAAAAAAACAACATACTCCATGATTTTTTTGGGAACATATGAAACAGAAAGGGCACCGATGAAGGCAAATATGAAGGCTGAAATCATAGTAGGAAGCATAAGTTTCCATATGATTTTTATCTTTCTTAGGTAAGTAAATACGGAAGATAGATTTCCAGCCAACACCGCTAGCTTATTCGTCCCAAAAACGGTAGCAAGACTGTACTGAGGTAGAGCGTGCAAAAGTGCTGGCAATTGCACAAGCCCACCGCCTCCCACTGCCGCATCAATCAATCCACCGCAAAAAGCAAATAAACCCAATGCAATTAATGCATATTCAAAATCCATATAAAACATCCAGCCATTACGTGCATTCTTGGCCAAGCCATACGGCATCACTCTCAAGGTGAATGCTACTTTACCCTAGACGCCTCAAGCGTGACTTCCACAAGCATTAGTTCGTCGAGGTCAACGCCGCATGCAAAGCACTGTATGCTTTTCCGATCCGTTTATTATAATCAAGCATCACTTTTTTTAGACGATCAATTTCAAATTGCAAACCCACCGCCCCACTATATGCCTGGACAGCCGCTAAAGCGTGTAACCCATGTTTGTTCTCCACTTCGCCAGCATGACCGAACACATATCCCTTTGCACTTCGTAGACCGTTAACATTCCGACTCAGCGAAGGATTGAATGAAAGAAGTTTTGCTTCAATATATTGAGCAAGAAAGTTGTATTCTCGCCCATTCCAAAGCTCTGAAGAGACCGCGACCATCATGGCATCCATAATAGACTGTTTATATTCAATAGCGTACATGGGAGATTTGTGTTCGGCCACGCCAACATCGTAGAGAAATGCAGAGAACTCGTCGCATTCCCTCACACTATACTGACTGTCTACCCAACCTCGCGCACCCAAGGCCGTCGCCATGTAGTTGTACATACCATCATGTCCTTTATGACCGAGTCCAAAATCATCCTTTGTAACTTCGTACATATGAGCCATGCTTTTATGGTATCCCGCGCAGCTTTCAGTTGGCACGGATAGAGCGTCTGCTGATAAGCGCATAATAATTTTAGCGGAAACCAAACTCGTTGTTTTATGCGTTTCGTTCCATCCATTAAAAAAACTCAAAACACCTGCATCGGTCTTATTTTTTTTGATGAATGCTTTAAATGTATTTTCGGCGTAGGTCTGAGCCTCTTGAGTGATCGGATGACACAGCACCTCATACATCGCACTCTGAATTTCAGCAGCTTTCTCGACCTGCGCGAGCAGGTGCTCCCTTCGAAGGGCGCCGAATAGCGTTCGGCCCGGTATTTTTAGATGTTCGAGATGCGTGGGTAACGCGTCGATGAATGATTCACCGAAGACGTGCATTGATTTGTTGTTATTAAATGTTGCGGAGCGGCTTTTTATTGATGAGCAGTTCATGATCTCACCTTGTCCTTTAGGGCGTGTCGGTGTGTTCTGACTGAAATGTCTTACATGAAGCCAAGGGTTCTACAGAACGCCCTACATTAAGCGACTTGAACGACGGACAACAACTGACTTATAGTGACTATACGATTCAGTTTTAGTGAGCTATAAACCAATGGAGCTATCACAGCTAACTATGTTTAAAGTCGTTGCCGAGCAAGGCAGTATAATTCGAGCGTCCGAATTGCTGCACTGCGTCCCCTCAAATATAACCAACAGAATAAAAACCCTGGAAAAGGAGCTTGGGGTATCACTTTTCATCCGATCGGGTCGCGGACTTATCATTAGTCCTTCAGGAGAACTGTTTCTAAGCTACACACATAAAATTCTATCCTTGTGTCAGGAGGCTCGTAGAGCCATTGATCCCGGGGCAGCACCCTCGGGAACATTAAAAATCGGGGCGATAGAGTCTTCTGCTACAGGTCGGCTACCCACGCTGCTATCAAAATATCACCAGCGTTATCCCTCGGTACAGATGCAGTTGAGCACAGGAACTTGGACGCAATTATCAAATGATGTCCGCTCGCACAAACTAGATGGCGCAGTGATTGCCATCAAAAATGAACACCCGGACATTGAATGCGTTGAGATTTATAAGGAGGAGCTTGTAATAATTGCCTCGCCAGCCATGAAACATATAAAAACGCCACAAGACTTAAGCGGAAAGAATATATTTATGTGGCCCGAAGGGTGTCCCTATAGAAAAGCGCTGGAAAACTGGCTAGACAAACATCGAATATCCACCACGATAACGAGCATAGCCAGTTATGGAACTATTCTTGGATGCATAAGTGCGGAGGCAGGTGTTTCCCTTGTCCCCAAAGGTATTTTTGATAAATTTAAATTAATCGGCAATATAAACGGATACACATTTACCGACTTAACACCCATACAAAATTATTTCATATGGAGTAAACACACAGGAACTCATCGCGCAAAAGATACATTTGCAGAGATGTTAAAGGATGAATTTGAAAATATTTGACAGAACCGTTTATACATGAGTTTCTTCGTGACGTGGGACGATCTTCCCAAGGGCCAGAGTTGCTGTTGAACTATGGCCCTCTGTATCGGTCAAGACCTCTTCGCTCGGCCTAGACTCCCGGCGGGAGGAAAGCGTACCCACGAACGCCATCACGTCCAGCGATAGTCAGGCCCATAGTGCAACAGTAACTCCGCCCCTTGCGGGATGTTCTCCCAGGCCACAAAGAAGGTCAGGTATTTCCCCACATTGATCGCGGCCACATTGTTCACGCCCAACGGCGGCGCCCCCGGCATGTCAGCGGCATTGATCAGGCTCATGATATTGCCGCTGCCATGGGCGCTGATCCCCTCGCTGGGTTGGTAGGTGGCGTAGGAGTACGTTTCCACGGCCTTCAATCCCTTCGCGGCCACCTCCCGACGCAGCGACGCCGTGTTCAGGTGCAGCCTTCCCGAGTACGGCCCCAGGACCTCGAACCGACTGATGTCGCGCTTGGCAACAACCGACCACCCGCGCTCCGGTCCGTGGCTCAGCCGCTTGGTCTCAAGGAGCTCATCGAACCGCGCGGCGTGATGACCCTCGTCACGGATCCAGCTGCGGACACCGTCGGTGATCCTGCGCCCGATCCGTGCGCGTTCCGTGACACTGAGTTCATCGAGGATCTCGTTCCAGTAGGTCACCTTGACCTCATCGACCGGCCCTTCCAACGCCCTCGTCAAGCTGCGGTGGACGTTGGCAGGGTCCTGGAGGATCGGCAGGTTGTTATCGACCCGGTGCTCATCCATCACCTGCTGCTGGGTGCGCCTGCGCTTGGCAGAGCCCTGATCAGGCGTTGAGGCCACTCGCTTGCTGGCACGGCTGCTTTTGCGCGAAACCGGCAACTGACTGGATGCGCCAGCCTCTGGTGCTGCCTCGTCTGGCGCCATTGGCGCATCATGCTCACCGAACACCAGCCGCAGAGTACCGTCCTTGGTCATGCGCCCGTGGTCATCGACGTAGTGGCGCCACAGGTCGGGGTCAAGGTCGTTGCGTAGGACAAAGTCGTGCCGCGGGGCGGCATCGCCGGACTCGGTCTGCAGCTTCCACCATTGCATCAGGTGGTGATCCTGGATGGGGGTGTACTGCATGGCCAGGGATCGGCCGGGCGCGGTGAAACGCCCATCGCGCTGCACATAATCGTCCCACTCCAGCGGATTGAGTTGCTGCTGGTCGGCGAACTGCCCAGCGCTCAGCTTGTTGCCCCGCGCCTCGTACAGCGTGCGCCAGTCGCGTAGATGACGACCGGTGACAGGGCCCAGTGACTCGCCGCTCGCGCGCCGGACCAGCACCTTGCCCGCCGAGGTGAGGCTACCGTCTTGATTGACGTAGCCGATCAGTTCGTACGGATCGAGGTTGTTCTCGTGGGCGAACACCTCGCGGGGCAATTCATTGCGTTCATGGGCCGACAGGTCCTCCCATTCCAGCAGATGCCTGGCCTGGACCGGCGCACGTGGCCCTTGGCTGCGGCTCACGAAATCCATGCCCTGGGCCGTCAGGGCGCCTGACTGGTCAATGTAGCGTTGCAGGGTTTGCAGGTTCAGGCCGTGTTGGCTGGAGAACTGTTGTATCACCATGCTGTCGCGCTCGGCTTGCGTCAGCCGGGCCCACTGCTTGAGGTGCTCGGGCGATAGCAGCTGCTCTTCGCGGCCGCCACCCTGCAGCCCGACGGGTTGCCAGCGATCGGCCTCCAGTTGGCGAAGGTACAACGATGTCTGGCGGTTGTTGTGCGCGTCGAACACCCTCGCCTCGATGGGGTCCCCTCCATAGGTCACATCACTGCCGATTCGATACACCGTGCGGGTGCCCTGGGCGTCGACGTTGCTGATGTAGTAGTCGCCTTCAACGCTTTGGTAGATGCCCTTGCGGGGGATCAATCCATCAATCTGTGACTTGGGTAAGCCGTAGTGTGCGTAGACCGCGTTGTCGAATCCGCTGGGGGCCGGGGCGAGTTCCTCGGGAACTGGCACCTCAGGCGTAATGGTGACGGTCGCGGGTTCCAGGCTGTGGGCCCACGTGCCTTCGGCGGAGCGCTCAAGGCTCGGGCTGTACGCCTGGGGGTTGTCAGGGTGGACCACACGCCACGCTTGCGTTTGCGGGTCAAAGCGACTCTCGAAGGTATGCTCCTGCAACTGCACATAGGTTTTATCCGCCACTTCGAATTGACCCAGCGCGTTGGGGGTAACCCCTTGCAACTCGACCGACTGGCGATAGGGTTCAAGGTTCGGCCGCCACAAGCGCTGCTGCCCATTGGCCAATTCGACCGGGCGGAACGTCTCCAGCGCCGCCGGTGACACCCGCGCGAGCACCGCCGCCCCGACGCCCATCACGATGACGTTTTCCATGACGCTCATGATATGGTCCCAGCCGGTTTTACGATCGCCCAGGGCAAGGTCCTCAATCCCCTCCACCACATCGTCCATCAGGTTGTACGCCGTCACCCCCAACAACAGCGGGCCCAACGCCGGCAGGATGAAGCTGCCCACCCCCAGCACGGTCAAGCCCAGGTCCAGCCATGCCTCAAGCCGACGCCGCCGTGCCGACGCATCGGCGTCTGCCGTGGGCACTGCCTGGTGGCGGGTGTCGAGCACTCGCCGAGCCCGCTGCTCGTTGTACACCGCGGCCCAGGGGTCACCACCCACACCCCACGGATTGTCTTGCTCATCGAGCAGGCGGATTTGGACCTTGAAGTCCAACTGGCTTTTCTGGCGAAGCGTGCGACGCGTCCTGGGGGTAAACCACTCACCGCCCAACTCGGTGAAACTGGCGAAGAACTTGCCACGCTCGGCATCACTGATGAAGCGGCTGAAAAACACCTGGTAGTCGCTGGGCGATACGCTGGCCAATTCGCGTCGCTGGCCCGGGTCCAGGAACTGTTGGGCCAGTCGCGCCTGGAGCGCGTCAACGCTGGGGTAGAACTTGACCGGATGATCGGGATCATCGGGAATGTAGGCAATCAGGCCATCGCTCAGGCTCTCGGGCGTCAGCAGGTTGGGGATCTCGATGGCAGGCTGGCGGTTGAGCCTGAAGACCATGCAGCCGTTCAACGGCAACCCGATGAAGCTCAGGCCGCGATACCACAATGGGCTGTCATTGAGCATGACCGACTGCTCACCGTTTATCACTTGGCGCAAGGCCTCGTAGTGCCGTGGCGAGAGGTCTTGTTTTAGCACTGCCATGGCCGCGCCTGCGTGCAAGTCGGCCTTGCGCAGGGCGACGAAGGCGTCCTTGAAACCGCTGTGCTCCTCGGGCAGCACTTGCTGGATGTGCGCCTGGTAGAGCCCACCCACATCCAGTTCGCGGCACAGCCGGACAAAGCGCTCAATCCCCAGGCCATGGAACCGGTTGATCCTGCGTTGGTTCGGGTCCAGCGTATAAAAGGTCGCCAGGTAAAAATGCCCGGGGAGCGCTTCAGGTGCTTCGAAGTTATGCAGCGCGGCGTCAAGGAGTGACAAGTCTTCGACCTTGTACCCCGAGAGCACGCCGTTGGATGAATAGAGTTCAAGGCGAACCTGATGGACATCCACCTCGATGCCGAACACCTGTTTGATCCTCGCCTCCAGCAATGGCTGGGCGAAGGTTTTGGCGTCACCGACGGGGGTTAAGAGCTGGTCCAGGGCGTTGTGGGCCTCGACGCACTGATCCACCAACCGTTTGAGCACCCGACGCTGCGGCTCGGAGGCGGCTTGCAACCAGTCGGGCGCGTTCGGGGTGAGCCCTTTGAGCGCCGCCAGGTTGTGCGCCGAGGTCTGCAGCAGACGTGGAGCAAGCACCTGCTGGACGATCCTGGCGCTCAGCACTGCATCAGGGTGCGTGGCGGTGTCGTGGCCTTGGGCTGGCGGGGTATAGGGGCTGGATAACGCGGGCATGGTGTCTTCCTTGACGGCGATTGAGAGACGCCGACTACACCATCACCGCCCCCTCCCACGCCAGGCGATTTGCGTTACCAAACTTGAGGTGCTGGGCGGAACACTTCAGCGCTCAAACCGCCGTCGGCAACCACAACCGAAACCGTGCCCCGCCCAATGGCGAGGGCTCGACGGTGAGGGTGCCGCCCTGGGCTTCCAGCGCGCGGCGGCTGATGGCCAGGCCCAGGCCGAAACCGCCAGTGGCGCGGTCGCGGCTGCGGTCCAGGCGGTAGAAGGGCTCGAAGATGCGCTCGCGTTCGTCGTCGGGGATGCCGATGCCGTCATCGTCGACCCAGATTTCACAGCCCTGGGGCTGCACCTGCACGCTGACCTGGATACGCTTTTCGCAGTAGCGCATGGCATTGCGCAGCAAATTCTGCAGCGCCCGGGCGGTGAGGCGCGGGTCGAGGCTGAAGCGCTCGAGCTGGCCGTGCAGCAGGACGTCGATGACGATCTGCGGCGACTCCAGTTCGTCGTCGACACTGCCCAGGATGCTGTCGATGAATTCGTCCAGCGGCACGTCCACCTGCTCAGGTACCCATGCCGGGTTTTGCAGGCGGCTGTAGGACAGCAGCTCCAGGACCAGTTCATCCAGCTCGCGAATGTGGGCCACCAGCCCTTGCAAGCGTTCGCGACTGGCCGCCGGCAAGTCGTCGGACAAGGCCAGGGCCAGGCCGAAGTCCAGGCGGGTCAGTGGCGTGCGCAGTTCGTGGGAGACGGCGTTGAGCAGGTCGCGTTGCTGGTTGAGCAGGTTTTCGATGTCGCCGGCCATGGTGTCGAACACGCTGGCCAGGCTACCGATGTTCGAGCGCGGCGGGATCTGCGTGCGTTCGCTCAAATGGCCCTTGCCGAAGCGCTCGGCGGTGCTTTTCAGGCGTTCCAGGTCACGCCAGTGCGGACGCAGCCAGATCAACAGGCAGGCCAGCAAAGCCGCGCCGATGAGCGCGTTGATGCTCCAGTACAACAGGTTGACGTCCATCGGGTCGGGCGGAACGGTCAGTTTCACCGCGAGGGTGCCGTCCAGCGGTGCCACGGACAGGGTGCGCCAGCCCCAGTTGCCCATGCGCACGATCTTCTCGCCGCGCTGCAAACGCTCGTGCTCGTAGCGGCTGAAGTCGGCGTCGTCAATGCGCACCAGGGCGATTTCCAGCGGCTGGAACTGCTGGTCCAAGTCCTGGGCCAGGGACGTCCATTGCGCGGTCGGCACCTGGTGGAACTGCTTGACGATCAGGTCCTGCAACCCCCGGGACTGGTCGAGGTTGTAGCTCAGGAACCGCTCGTGGAAGACCTTGATCACCAGGTCCGGGATCATGTAGATCGCCGCACTGAACGTGACGATGGTGATCAGGTACAGGCGAATCAGGACGCGCAGCATGGGTTCAGCATTCCCACTCGGAGCGGCTGAACAGATAACCCTTGCCCCACACGGTCTTGATCTTGCGCGCCTCGCCGGCGTGGTCATCGAACTTGCGCCGCAACTTGGAGATGGCCACGTCCACCGAACGGTCGGTGCCGTTGAACTCGATACCGCGCAGGCGTTGCAGGATCTGGTCGCGGCTCAGCACTTCGCCGGCGTGCCGGGCGAGGACCACCAGCAGGTTGTATTCGCCGCTGGACAACTCCACCAGTTGCTCGCGCCAGGTCACGCTGCGCTCCGACAGGTCGATGCACAGGTTGCCCATGAGAATGCGGTCGCTGGCGGTTTGCGGTTCGTTGAGGCTGCTGCGCCGCAACAAGGTGCGCACCCGCGCCAGCAGCACGCGGGGCTCGCAGGGTTTGGTGACGTAGTCGTCGGCGCCCATTTCCAGGCCCAGGACCTGGTCGTGGCTGTCGTCGCGGGCGGTGAGCATGAGGATCGGCAGGGTCGCCGAGTCGGCGCGCAGCAGGCGGCACACCTGCAGGCCGTCGAGCCCGGGCAGCATCAGGTCGAGGATCACCAGGTCCGGCGGCGTCATCCGCGCCCGCTCGCGCACCTGATCGCCCCGGCTGATGACGCTGACTTGATAGCCATTGCGTTCCAGGTAGCTGGCAATCAGTTCCGAGAGCGCGGTGTCGTCTTCGACCAGGAGGATGTTGGGCATGGGGTGTTCCAGGAGGTACGGTGGTGGCTATCAGGGCCGTCTTCGCGAGCAGGCTCGCTCCCACAAGGGATCTATGAACACTGCAAATCCACTGTGGGAGCGAGCCTGCTCGCGAAGACGGCCTGACAGGCGCAAGAAAAGCCAAGGCATGAAGGATATACGCCCACACGCGTGTGCGAGCAAAACCTTCACACACTTTCACATAGCCACTACAAAGCTTCACCGCTACCCTGCGTCACAGCCCGTAGGATGCCGGGGTCATTATTGGGGTAACTCCATGTCCAAGAATCTGTTGGCCAAGCTCAGCCTGCTCGCACTGGCACTGATGCTCGGCGCCTGTGACACGTCCACCACGGCCGAAGAAGCCGCGCCGCTGGCCACCGTGCGTATCGAAACCCTCGCCGCCCAGCCACTGTCGATCACCAGCGAGCTCAGCGGGCGCATCGCTGCGCCGCGCATTGCCGAAGTCCGTGCCCGGGTCGCCGGGGTGGTGTTGCAACGCACCTTCCGCGAAGGCAGCGACGTGAAACAGGGCCAGGTGCTGTTTCGCATCGACCCCGCACCGTTCAAGGCCGACCTGGACAGCGCCGAGGCGGCGTTGCGCAAGGCCGAGGCCAATGCCTTCCAGGCACGCCTGCAGGAGCAGCGCTACGCCCAGTTGATCGAAGACAAGGCCATCAGCGCCCAGGATTACGACAACGCCCGCGCCGCCACCCTCCAGGCCAATGCCGACGTCGCCGCCAACAAGGCCGCGGTGGCCCGCGCCAAACTGAACCTGGGGTATGCCACGGTCACGGCGCCGATTTCCGGGCGCATTGGTCGTGCGCTGGTCACCGAAGGCGCACTGGTGGGACAGAACGAAAGCACGCCGCTGGCACTGATCCAGCAACTGGACCCGATCCATGCCGACCTGACCCAGTCGACGCGTGAACTCAACGACCTGCGCCGCGCCTTCCGCGCCGGGCAGATGCAACAGGTCGGCCAGGACCAGGCCAAGGCCACGTTGATCCAGGACGACGGCAGCCTCTACCCGCTGCCGGGCAAACTGTTGTTCGCCGACATCAGCGTCGATCCGGGCACCGGTCAGATCATCGTGCGCGCCGAGTTCCCCAACCCGGACCTCGACCTGCTGCCGGGCAGTTTTGTCCGCGTGCGCCTGGAGCAAGGCGTGCAACAGCAGGCCATCAGCGTGCCGCAACGGGCCATCCAGCGCGACAGCGCCGGCATCGCCCAGGTGCTGCTGCTCGACGCCGATGGGCGGGTCAGCCTGCAACCGGTGGAACTGGGCCAGGTACACCAGGACCGCTGGATCGTCACCGGCGGCCTCAAGCCGGGCGACCGCATTGTCATCGAGGGCCTGCAACACGCCCGTCCCGGCGAAAAAGTCGCCATCGACGACTCCCCTCTTCCGCTGGCCCTGAACAACGGGCAATAGGCAGGACGCAGACTTTATGCCGCAATTCTTTATCGACCGCCCCGTGTTCGCCTGGGTCGTCGCGCTGTTTATCCTGTTGGCCGGCGCCCTGGCGATCCCGCAGTTGCCGGTGGCGCAGTACCCCGACGTCGCCCCGCCGCAGATCGAGATCTACGCGGTGTACCCCGGTGCCTCGGCGCAAACCGTCGATGAAAGCGTGGTCAGCCTGATCGAGGAAGAGCTCAACGGCGCCGACCATTTGCTCTACTTCGAATCCCAGAGCAGCCTGGGTTCGGCGTCCATCAAGGCAACGTTCAAACCGGGCACCAACCCGGAACTGGCCCAGGTGGACGTGCAGAACCGTCTCAAGGCCGTGGAATCGCGCCTGCCCCAGGCGGTGATCCAGCAAGGCTTGTCCATCGAGAAGGCGTCGTCCGGATTCCTGCTGCTGATCACCCTGACCTCAAGCGACGGCAAGCTCAGCGATGTCGCGCTCAGCGATTACCTGGCGCGCAACGTGATGAACGAGATCAAGCGCCTGGAGGGTGTCGGCAAGGCCACGTTGTATGGCTCCGAACGGGCGATGCGGATCTGGATCGACCCGCAGAAGTTGATCGGTTTCAACCTGACCCCGGCCGACGTCAACGCCGCGATTGTCGCGCAGAACGCGCAGATCTCGGCGGGCAGCATTGGCGACCTGCCAACCTCTGCCACCCAGGAAATCACCGCCACGGTGCTGATCAAGGGGCAGTTGTCGACGCCCCAGGAGTTCGCCGACATCGTGCTCAGGGCCAGCCCGGACGGCGCCACCGTACGCATCGGCGATGTCGCGCGGGTCGAGATCGGCAGCCAGGAATACCAGTTCTCCACGCGCCTCAATGGCAAGCCCTCGACCGCCGTCGGGGTGCAACTGGCACCCGGTGCCAACGCGTTGCAGACCGCCACCCTGGTGCGCGCGAAGATGGACGAGTTGGCGCGCTACTTCCCGGCGGGCGTGGAATACAAGATCCCCTATGACACCTCGCCCTTCGTCAAGGCGTCGATCACCAAGGTGCTGATGACCCTGGGCGAAGCCATGGTGCTGGTGTTCGCGGTGATGTACCTGTTCCTGCAGAACGTGCGCTACACCCTGATCCCGACACTGGTGGTGCCGGTCGCGCTGATGGGCACCTTTGCCGTGATGCTGGCGCTGGGCTTCTCGATCAACGTGCTGACCATGTTCGGCATGGTGCTGGCCATCGGCATCCTGGTGGACGACGCCATTGTGGTGGTGGAGAACGTCGAGCGGATTATGGCCGAAGAGGGCCTGCCGCCCAAGGAAGCCACGCGCAAGGCCATGGGCCAGATCACCGGGGCGATCGTCGGGATTACCCTGGTGCTGGTCGCGGTGTTCATCCCGATGGCGTTCATGCAGGGCTCGGTGGGGGTGATCTACCAGCAGTTCTCGCTGTCGATGGCCACCTCGATCCTGTTCTCGGCGTTCCTGGCCCTGAGCCTGACCCCGGCGCTGTGCGCCACGTTGCTCAAGCCCGTTACCAAGGGCGAGCTGCACGCCAAGACCGGATTCTTCGGCGGGTTCAACCGGCGCTTCGAACACTTCAGCGAGCGTTACCAAGGCTGGGTGAGCTATGCGCTCAAGCGCAGTGGCCGCTACTTGCTGATCTACGGTGTGTTGCTGGTCGGCCTGATTGTGCTGTTCAGTCGCCTGCCCTCCTCGTTCCTGCCGACCGAAGACCAGGGCTATACGATCACCGACATTCAACTGCCGCCGGGCGCCAGCAAGAGCCGCACGGTGCAGGTGGTGGAACAGATCGAGGCGCACAACGCCACGGAGCCGGGGATCGGCGACAGCACGGTGATCCTGGGCTTCAGTTTCTCCGGCAGCGGGCAGAACGCGGCGCTGGCGTTCAGTACGCTCAAGGATTGGTCCGTGCGCGGCAGCGATGATTCGGCGGCGTCGATTGCCGACCGCGCCAACGCAGCGTTCAGCCAGATCAAGGACGCCATGGTGTTTTCCGTGCTGCCACCGCCGGTGGACGGCCTGGGCACCTCCAGCGGCTTCGAGTTCCGCCTGCAAGACCGTGGCGGCCTCGGTCACGCGGCGCTGATGCAGGCCCGTACGGCGCTGCTGGAAGCCGCCGAAAAAAGCCCGATCCTGATGAATGTGCGTGAAAGCGCCCTGGCCGAAGCACCGCAGGTGCAACTGATCGTCGACCGCAAGCAGGCCAACGCCCTGGGCGTGTCCTTTGCCGACATCGGCAGCGTGCTGTCGACGGCAGTGGGCTCGACCTACATCAACGACTTCCCCAACCAGGGACGGATGCAACGGGTGGTGGTGCAGGCCGAAGGCGATCAACGCAGCCAGGTGGCCGACCTGCTGAAGATCCACGTGCGCAACGACCACGGCAAGATGGTGCCGCTGTCGGCGTTCGTCCAGGCGCAATGGACCCAAGGCCCGACGCAACTGACCCGCTACAACGGCTACCCGGCCGTCAGCATCTCCGGCGAGCCAACCCCAGGCCACAGCACGGGCGAGGCCATGGCCGAAATCGAACGGCTGGTGGCGCTCGGCCCGACCGGGCTGGGCCAGGAGTGGACCGGCCTGTCGCTGCAGGAACGCCTGTCAGGCAGCCAGGCGCCGATGTTGCTGGCGCTGTCGTTGCTGGTGGTGTTCTTGTGCCTGGCGGCGCTGTATGAAAGCTGGTCGATCCCCACCTCGGTGCTGCTGGTGGTGCCCCTGGGGGTGCTCGGTGCGGTATTGGCGGTGACCTTGCGCGGCATGCCCAACGACGTGTTCTTCAAGGTCGGCTTGATCACCATCATTGGCCTGTCGGCGAAGAACGCGATCCTGATCATCGAGTTCGCCAAGAGCCTGTACGACGAAGGCCACGACCTGATCGACGCCACGGTCCAAGCCGCACGCTTGCGCCTGCGGCCGATTGTCATGACCTCCCTGGCGTTCATCCTCGGCGTGGTACCCCTGGCAATTGCCACCGGCGCCAGCTCGGCCAGCCAGCAGGCGATCGGCACCGGGGTGATCGGCGGCATGATCACCGCGACGTTGGCGGTGCTGTTTGTGCCGGTGTTCTTTGTGGTGGTGATGAAGCTGGTGCGCAAGCGGCATAGGGACGACTGAAGCTGCGCCTTGTGGGTTTTTGATGCCTGTCTAGTCCTGAAGGTGTAAACCTTATTCAGGACGGGACAGCCTAAACAACAAGGGGACGGATTAATAAATCCGTCCCCTTTTCTCTCTAGCTTCTTTTCTCTCTAGCTTCTTTTCTCTCTAGCTTCTTTTCTCTCTGGGTTCGCGCTCACGCGTGATCGGGGTGTTCATCGGCGACAAGGCTGGTCTAAGGTGTGTCAAAGCCCTGCCATAGCGAGCCCTCATGTCCCACCTCCTACGCACCCACCCTCGCCTGACTGCCGCTGCCCTGATCGGTGTGGTGATCGGCATTCTCGCCCCCGCCGATTCACTGATCAGCAAGATCCTCTTTGGCTGGAACGCTGGCGCCTGGACCTATTTGGTGTTGATGTTTTGGCTGACCGTGCGTTCAAGGGCCGATGACGTCAGGCGCATTGCCGAAATCGAGGATGAGAACGCCGGGCTGGTGCTGCTTATTGTGTGCATCGCGGCCATTGCCAGCCTCGCCACCATCACCCTGGAACTGGTCGGCAGCAAGGACCTCGATAGCCATCAGAAGCTGATGCACTACGCGTTCACCGGTATGACGGTGATGGGGTCGTGGCTGTTGGTCGGGGTGATCTTCAGCGTGCATTACGCCCGCCTGTTCTACACCTGGGAGGGTCCCAAGCCCGCCCTGCGCTTTGCCGAAGACCTGGAGACCCCCGACTATTGGGACTTCTTGTACTTCTCCTTCACCATCGGCGTGGCGGTGCAAACCGCCGATGTGGGCGTGGGCACCCGCAGCCTGCGCAAGATTGTCCTGGCGCAGTCGTTGATCGGGTTTGTGTTCAACACCGCGATCCTGGGGTTTTCAATCAACATCGCCGCCGGGCTGTTTGGATGAGAGGTGCGTGGCCTCTCACGCTCTCGCAATACTCGTCCTGATAGTGAAGCAACACCCGTGGCGAACTGACCTTAAGTGAACCGCATCATCATCCTCTCCGGGCGTTACACCACAAAGCGCCCAACCATGGCGTTCAAGTCCACCGCCAGGCGCGACAACTCATGGCTGGCGGCGCTGGTCTGGTTGGCCCCGGCGGCGGACTGGGTCGCCAGGTCGCGGATGTTCACCAGGTTGCGGTCGACCTCGCGTGATACCTGGGCCTGTTCTTCGGAGGCGCTGGCAATGACCAGGTTGCGCTCGTTGATCTGATGGATCGAGTGGGTGATCTGCTCCAGCGCCACGCCCGCCGCCCGTGCCAGTTCCAGGGTGGACTGGGTGCGTCGATTGCTTTGCTGCATGGAGTCAACGGCCTCTCCCGTGCCGTTCTGGATACCGGCGACCATCTTTTCGATCTCCTGGGTCGACTGCGCGGTGCGATGGGCCAATGCCCGCACCTCGTCCGCCACCACCGCAAAACCACGCCCCGCCTCGCCCGCCCGGGCGGCTTCGATGGCGGCGTTCAACGCCAGCAAGTTGGTCTGCTCGGCGATGGCGCGGATCACGTCCAGCACCTTGCCGATGTCGCGGCCTTGAGTGGCCAGGCCTTCGATCATCACAGCGGTGTTCTGTACGTCCACGGTCATGGTCTGGATCGCGTCCACCGTCTCGACCACTCGATCACGCCCTTCACGGGCGGCCTGGGTCGATTGGCTCGACGCTTCGGAAGTCGACACCGCGTTGCGCGCCACTTCTTCGACTGCCGCGGTCATCTCATTGACCGCGGTCGCGGCCTGTTCGATTTCATTGTTCTGCTGTTGCAACCCGCGGGAGGCCTCTTCGGTGACCGCGCTGAGTTCTTCGGCTGCCGCCCCCAACTGATTCGCCGAGCCGGCGATTTGCTCGATGGTCTGGCGCAGGTTCTTCTGCATGTTGGCCAGGGCTTCGAGCAACCGAGCCGGTTCGTCCGAGCCATCGACCTCAATGGTTTTGCTCAGGTTGCCGTCGGCGATGAACTGCGCGGCGCTCACCGCCCGTGCCAGCGGAGTGACGATGCTCCGGGTCAGCAACCAGGCCAGCAGCACGGTCACCAGCGCCGCAAAGATCGACACGCCGATGACCCCGTTGATGGCGTTGTTGTAATGCTCATTGGCCAACGTATCGGCCTTGGCGGCGTCGGACTGGTTGATCGCGATCAGTTGGTTGAGCTGATCGCCCATCTGGTCGGTGCCGTCCTTGATTTTGCTGTTGATCAGGTTGCGCATGTCATCGAGTTTGTTCGCCCGCGACAGTTCCAGCATCTGTTGCTGCGCTTGCAGGTAGTTCTGCAGCGTGCTGGCAAAGCGGGTGTACAGCGTCGTTTCTTCTCCTGAATCCAGCAACGCCGCGTAGCCGAGTTGCGCCTGGCGCACCTTCTCGGTCAACACCGCGATTCGCGATTCAGCTTCCTGCAGGCCCTTGGCGTCGCGGTTGACCAACACGCGAAACGACAGAATGCGCAAGCGCAGGACGTTCTCGGTAATGGCCCCCAGGTAAGTCACGCTCGGCAGTTGATTGCTCTCCATGTCCACGGACGCCTGGCGTATGACCGACATGCGGCCTACGGCAAAGACACCCAAAACGATAACCAGCAACGCAATGAAAGCAAAACCGAGGAACGCGCGGGGCGCGATGTTCATGTTTCGTAGGGACATAGGAGGGCTCGCGGGAGAAGGAGAATTGCGCGCATCCCTGCGAGCACCAGACCGTCATGGGCCGGTCGGCGCACATCAGGCCAGGGGATGACGTGTGCGCCTGTACGAGGTATCGGCAGCGGGGATGGATTTATGCGGGGGGATGATTAAACTTTTACAAAATGCGACGAACGGTCAGCCCCAGGACAATGGCATCGGCCATCCCTCTGGCGCTGGGTCGCGCAGCGGCTCCATAAAAAGGGACGGCTACACCGTCCAGCGCGAACACGCTCGCTCCCACAATTGAGTCGTGGGGTGTTTGCGCTATGCCCCCGTTCTGGTATTTGATTGAGCCTTTCCCATCAGTGAAAGGACTTCGTCATGACTTACCGCACACTGGGCCACTCCGGGCTGCACGTGTCCACCCTCACCCTGGGCACCATGATGTTCGGTGAGCAGACCAACACTGAAGACTCGTTGCGCATCATCGACAAGGCCTGGGACCAAGGCATCAATTTCATCGACACGGCCGACGTCTACACCAACGGCCGCTCCGAGGAAATCATCGGCGAAGCCATCGCCACTCATCGTCATGAATGGGTGGTGGCCTCCAAGGTCGGCTTCGGTCCGGTCGACGGCCTGCCCAACCGCAGCGGCTTGAGCCGCAAGCACCTGTTCAACGCTATCAACGCCAGCCTGACCCGCCTGGGCACCGATTACCTGGACATCTACTACCTGCACCGCGAAGACCACAACACCCCGCTGGAAGTGACCGTGTCGGCCATCGGCGACCTGATCCGCCAAGGCAAGATCCGTTACTGGGGGCTGTCCAACTACCGGGGCTGGCGCATTGCCGAGGTGATCCGGGTGGCCGAGCAACTGGGCGTCGACCGCCCCGTGATCAGCCAACCGCTGTACAACATCGTCAACCGCCAGGCGGAAACCGAACAGATCACCGCCGCCAGCACCTACGGCCTTGGCGTGGTGCCCTACAGCCCACTGGCCCGCGGCGTGTTGAGCGGCAAGTACGCCCCGGATGCCACCCCGGACGCCAACAGCCGTGCCGGGCGCCAGGACAAACGCATCCTGGAGACCGAATGGCGGACCGAGTCGTTGCGCATCGCCCAGCAGATTCACGCCTACACCCAGCAACGCGGGGTCGGCATGGTCGAGTTCGCGATTGCCTGGGTGCTGAACAACGCGGCGGTCACATCGGCCATCGTCGGCCCCCGCACCGAAGCGCAGTGGGACGCCTACACCCTGGCGCAGGACGTGACGATCAGCGCCGAGGATGAGGCTTTTATCGATTCACTGGTGACACCGGGCCATGCCTCGACTGCGGGGTTCAATGATGTCGGGCACTTTGTTTCGGGGCGAAAGCTGCGCACTAACTGAGTCGCCATAGCCTCTGTGGGAGCAACTGTCTTAGCCATGCCGCTCGTCACCGCCATCGCGAGCAGGAATCTGGGTTGAGCCCGTAGGAGCGAGGCTTGCCCGCGAACCGGCCAGCCCATTCAACATCGAGGTCGCCAGACTTACCGCCTTCGCGGGCAAGGCTTAATGCCAGTCAGTTAAGCGAAACCCACGTGGGAGCGAGCCTGCTCGCGATAGCAGTAGGTCAGTCAACGGAGATGTTGGCAGTGTTGCCGTCTTCGCGAGCAGGCTCGCTCCCACAGGTTTGGCGCCTTAACTGACTGGCATTAGGGCAAGCCTCGCTCCTACAAGGAATTGAGCTGCCCCCGGATGTGTGTTCGCCGTGGACCAGGGCGGGCTTGCTCGCGAAGGTGGTGTGCCAGGCGATGAAACTATTGACTGACACTCCCTGTTCGCGAGCAAGCCCGCTCCCACAGGGGGAAGTGTTGGATGTTCGAACGGTGCTCACCGCTAAAACCACGTATCCTTCGCCCCCTGTGTCACCTTCATCCCCGCGAGGACAGTTTGTCTAAAGGTATTGCTCTATCGGTATCCGCCTCGGTGCTGTTCGCCGTCATGTACTACTTCACTTCCCTGCTGTCGCCCTTGGACGGCGTGGAGATTTTTGGCTGGCGCATGCTGCTGACCGTGCCGTGCATGACCGTGTTCATGCTGGTGTCGGGCGAGTGGAAGCGGGTCGTCGAACTCGTGCGTCGGCTCGTTGGCAAGCCGGCCTTGCTGGCGGGCGTGCTGGTGTCCTCGGCATTGCTGGGCGTGCAGTTGTGGCTGTTCATGTGGGCACCCCTCAATGGCCGCAGCCTGGACGTGTCCCTGGGCTACTTCCTGCTGCCGCTGACCATGGTGCTGACCGGACGCATTGTGTATGGCGAACGGCTGTCGTACCTGCAAAAGATCGCCACCGGCCTGGCCACCCTGGGCGTGCTCAATGAGCTTTACCAGGTGGGCGGTTTTTCGTGGGCGACGCTGCTGGTAGCCATCGGTTATCCCATCTACTTCGTACTGCGGCGGCGCCTGGCTGCCGACAACCTCGGCGGCTTGTGGCTGGATATGGCGCTGCTGCTGCCGGTGGCGTACTGGATCGTGCACAGCGGCGCACAAGGCTTTGGCGTATTCGGCCAGCATCCGTGGCTGTCACTGCTGATTCCCATGCTGGGGGTGATCAGCGCCTCGGCACTGGTGGCGTACATCATCGCCAGCCGCCTGCTGCCGTTCAGCCTGTTCGGTCTGCTCAGCTACGTCGAGCCGGTGCTGTTGCTGGGGGTGGCGCTGCTGCTGGGTGAGAGCATCAAGGCGGGGGAATGGCTGACCTACATCCCGATCTGGTTGGCGGTGCTGGTCCTGGTGTTTGAAGGGTTCAAGCACTTGGTGCGCCAGCGCAAGCCTTGATCCCATATAAAACGGTGTGGGAGCGAGCCTGCTCGCGATAGCGGCGTGTCAGTCGACATTGAGATGACTGATTCACCGAATTCGCGAGCAGGCTCGCTCCCACAGGTTTATTTACTGTTCGGTGCTCAACACACCCCGACGGACCTGGTCGCGCTCGATGGATTCGAACAGGGCCTTGAAGTTGCCTTCGCCAAACCCATCGTCGCCCTTGCGCTGGATGAACTCAAAGAACACCGGCCCCATCAGGGTTTCCGAGAAGATCTGCAGCAGCAGGCGCTTGTCACCCGACTCCGACGAACCGTCCAGCAGAATCCCCCGCGCTTGCAGTTCGCCAACCGGTTCGCCGTGGTTCGGCAAGCGGCCTTCGAGCATTTCATAGTAGGTCTCCGGCGGCGCGGTCATGAAGCGCATGCCGATGCTTTTCAGGTGGTCCCAGGTCTGGATCAGGTCGTCCGCCAGGAACGCCACGTGCTGGATGCCCTCGCCGTTGAACTGCATCAGGAACTCTTCGATCTGCCCGGCACCCTTGGACGACTCTTCGTTCAACGGGATGCGAATCATGCCATCGGGGGCGGTCATGGCCTTGGAGGTCAGGCCGGTGTATTCGCCCTTGATGTCGAAATAGCGGATCTCGCGGAAGTTGAACAGTTTCTCGTAGAAGTTGGCCCAATAGGCCATGCGGCCGCGGTACACGTTGTGGGTCAGGTGATCGATGATCTTCAGGCCCGCGCCGACCGGGTTGCGGTCCACACCTTCGATGAACACGAAGTCGATGTCATAGATCGAGCTGCCTTCGCCGAAACGGTCGATCAGGTACAGCGGCGCACCGCCAATGCCTTTGATCGCCGGCAGGTTCAACTCCATCGGGCCGGTCTCGATGTGGATCGGCTGGGCGCCGAGTTCCAGGGCGCGGTTGTAGGCCCTTTGCGAATCCTTGACCCGAAACGCCATGCCGCACACCGACGGGCCATGCTCGGCCGCGAAGTACGAGGCCACGCTGTGGGGTTCGTTGTTAAGGATCAGGTTGATCGCGCCCTGGCGATACAGGTGCACGTTCTTGGAGCGGTGGCTCGCGACCTTGGTGAAACCCATGATTTCGAAGATCGGCTCAAGGGTGTTCGGGGTCGGCGATGCGAATTCGATGAACTCGAAGCCCATCAGGCCCATTGGGTTTTCGTATAAATCTGCCATGGTTGGCGCCTCATCATTATTAGACGTAACGGATCGTTAGTTGCTAGCAATGCTGAGGGCGACGGGTGGCGCACAGGAGATGCCGCGCACGCTGCGGGCGAGAAAATCACCGTAGATCAGTTGGCACCCAAATATCTTCATGTTCGACCCAAGGCTTTGACGGGCGAGGCTTCTGCTGCCAGAAGACGTTATTCTTATATGCGTAACTGGATTCTACACAGCGTAAATAGGTTTGTCCGCCCTCTCTATAAAATCCGCCTTTTTCGCGCCGACGCAAGGGGTTTGTTACACAGGTAAATCCCCAGCACGATGGCTCCGCCCCCCAGGTACATTGGCGCACTCAGGTGCTCGCCGAGCAACAGCGCGCCAAAGACCACGGCCGTCAGCGGATTCAACGCGATGAACACGCCCGCACGGGTCGCACCGATTTTGCCAATGCCCTGGTAGTACCAGATATAGGCCAGCGCCGACCCCAGTACGCCGAGGTACACCAGGCTCACGATCTGCACGGGCTGCAACCGGGCTGCAACCTCAAGGCTCAATTCCCCCCGCACGGCGCTGGCGGTCCACAGCATCAACGTGCCGAGCACAATCGAATAGGTCACCGTGTGCAGCGCGCCCAGTGCCTGGTTCAGCCCCTTGGAGCACAGCGAATAAACGCCCCAGCCCAGCACACACCCGAGAATCAGCAGATCGCCGATCCAGGCGTTCACACCGCTGCCGTCCCATGCCGGCTGGTCGCGACTGACAATCACCAGCCCTGCCCCAACCAGGCAGATCGCAATGCCCGCGACCTTGGTCCTGCCCAGGCGTTCCTTGAACAGCAACCATGACGCCAGCCCGATGACTGCCGGGTTCAAGGCCACGATCAGCGATGCCCGGGAGGCGTTGATGTAGTGCAAGCCGTAGAAGAAGCACAGGTTGTAGAAGAAGATCCCAAAGAACCCCAGCAGCCCCAGCTGCAACCATTGCCGCCCGGTTGGCCAGCGCAGGGGGACCCGTGCAACCGCCATGAACAGCAACAAGGCAACGCTGGCCAGCAGGAAGCGCAGACTCGCGGCGAACAATGGCGTCACGTCATCGGCCAGCAACCGCCCGGCGACAAACGTACCGCCCCAGAGCATGGTGACCGTGGCGAGCTTCAGATACACCGGCACATCCGAATCACCACTAACGCTATGGATCAGGCTTTTCATAACACTCCGAACAATCACGACAGGCTAAGCCCCCATTCTTTATGTAATGATTGATCATCGTAAAATGAGTAAACACTCATGACCCTGAGCCAACTCGAGATTTTTTCCCTGGTCGCCGAGCTACAGGGCTTCACCAGCGCCGCCCATCGCTTGGGGATCAGCCAATCGGCGGTGTCCCATGCCATCAAGTCGCTGGAACAGGAGTTGGGCGTCGAGTTGCTCAGGCGGCATCCATCGCAGATCGAACTCAGCGACATCGGCCAGCAACTGCTGCTGCGTGCCCGCGCCATGCTCGGCCTGGCCAGTACCCTGCGCCAGGAAGCGGCAGACGCCCGCGGCATGAAGCGCGGTACGCTGCGCATCGGCTCATTTGGCCCGACCGCCTCGATCAAGCTGCTGCCGCTGATCCTGCAGCGCTACCGCGAGGCCTTTCCCGGGATTGACGTGCATGTCGACGAAGGACCGGACCGCCAAGTCCTGCAGTGGTTGGATGAGCGGCGCATCGATGTCGGTTTTGTGGTGTTGCCGCAAGAGCGCTTCGACACCTTCCCCTTGATGGAGGACCAAATGGTGGCGCTGGTGCCCGCCGGGCATGCCCTCTGGACCCGCGACAGTGTGCAACTGGACGATTTGTGCCATGACCCGTTCATTCTCACCGAAGCCGGTTCCTCGGAACGGGTGTCGCGCCTGTTCGCCGGCGCCGGGCTGACGCCGAACATCCGCTATCGCAGCGCGCAATTGCTCAGCACCCTGGACCTCGTCAGCCGTGGCGAGGCACTGACCATCGTGGCCGAGGGCTCGCTTCCAGAGAGGGCGTCGGTGCACTACGCGAAAAAGCCGCTGTCGCCTGCGGTCCCGCGACAAGTGGGTTTGGCGGTGCTCGATGAACGCCAGTCCTCCCCCGCGACCCTGGCCTTCATCAAGCTGGCATCGAGCCTCGACTACGCGTGAACAGCACAAACCCCCAGTGCCATCTATCATCCCCGGTATCTGATCTCTTCTTGGCTGACGCGCCCTTGCCCTGCCTGCATTTGAGACCACATCCCCTTCGCCGCAGGTTGTATCCATGCCATTGACCCTCAAGCCCCGCCGAAAACCCGCCGTGCGTAACGCGATCACGTTACTGGCCGGGCTGGTGCCCATGCTGTTGGGGACGGTGATTCTGTACCTGCAGGCCGAACACACACTGAAACAAAGCACCCGGCAGACCGCCGAGGAGGCCGTGCGGCAATTCGACCTGATGCTGGACAACACCGCGTTGGCCGCACAGGAACTACTGCCGCTCGCGGGGCAACCTTGCGCCGAGGTGAAGCTGGCCCTTCGGGAGCAGGTCACGCGCCGGCCTTTCGTGCGCTCGACCAATCTGGTGTTGAACAACAATTTGTATTGCAGTTCGCTGTTCGGTGAATTCGAGGAACAGGTCAACCCAGGCGACTACACCCAAGGCAAACTGTGGCTGATGAACGGCAACCCGGTGACGCCCAACACCGCCTTGCTGGTGTATCGCCTCAGCGAAGGCGAGCGAGGCGTCCTGAGCACACTCGACGGTTACCACCTGAGCAACGTCCTGCGCCTGATTGGCCGCAAGACCCTGTTGCTGCTGCAAGTCGGCCCCAACTGGCTGTCTGCCGACGGAACGGTCCATGAGGGCCGGCTACCCGCAATGCCCGTGGCCCAGAACACGCTCGAATCTTCCCGCTATGCATTTGAAGTCGAGGCTGGCTTTCCCGCGGGAGAAGTCTGGCGCTACATGGCCAGTGAATACCCGCCCCTGTTCAGCCTGCTGATTTTCTTCGGGGCGATAGCCGGAACGATTGGCCATTGGCTGCAAAAACGCGCGTCGTCGCCCAGCCATGAACTGCAACGAGCCCTGGAAGCGGCCGAATTCATCCCCTATTTTCAACCGGTCGTACGCGGCGACAACAAGCAATGGGCCGGCGTCGAAGTGTTGATGCGCTGGAAACACCCCAGGGAAGGCCTGGTACGCCCAGACTTGTTCATACCGTTCGCCGAACACTCAGGGCTGATTGTGCCGATGACGCGCTTGCTGATGCGCCAGACCGCCGCGTTGCTCGCGCCACACACCACGCCGTTCAATGAAACGTTTCATATCGGCATTAACATCACCGCCAATCACTGCCAGAACCTGGAGTTGGTCGATGACTGCCGCGAGTTTCTTGCCGCCTTCGCGCCAGGCAGCGTGGTGCTGATCCTGGAGCTGACCGAACGCGAACTGGTCGTGCCCTCCCCGGTCACCCATCAATTGTTCGAGCAACTGCACGCACTGGGGATCAAGATCGCCATCGATGATTTTGGTACCGGGCACTCCAGCCTGGCTTACTTGCGCCAGTTCAATGTGGACTACCTGAAGATCGACCAGAGCTTTGTGGCGATGATCGGTGCTGATGCGCTGTCGCGCCACATACTCGATAGCATTATCGAGCTGTCCGGAAAACTCGACTTGGAGATCGTCGCTGAAGGTGTCGAAACACTGGAGCAGAGCGACTATCTAGCCCGCCATGGTGTGAACTTCCTCCAAGGCTATCTGTATGGAAGGCCAATGCCTGGGGCCGAGCTGATTATCCAGCTCCACCGCCACTAATTAGCGGGGTATTAACGCCCCCCGGAAAACCCTTGGTAAATGAATTCACCCAGCAAATTGCTTCAGATAATGACGCCCCGTTACATGCTGAAAAAGACCTTATTTACTCTGGGACAATTAACTACTACAATTTTTCGTGCCTGCGCAGAATTGACGGGCTCGCTATTATCACCGAGTCGCTACAAGGCTCTTGGCTTATAGCTTTGTTTGCGGTTGGTATCAGCCATTTACACTATTGGAGTAAAGATATTGTCCAGACTCGCTGAATTTCGTGCAGCCGAAAAGGCCCTTCAAGAACAGCTCGCGCAGCTGGAATCGCTGAAGAATGACGCCGGGCTAAAGAAAGAAATCGAATTCGAAGAAAAGCTCCAGGGGCTGATGAAAACCTACGGCAAGGGTCTGCGCGACATCGTCGCCATCCTCGACCCGAACCCCAAGTCCAGCCTCCAGCAGGCGATTGCCCCCAAGACGCGCCGTGCACGCGTGGTCAAGGTCTATCAGAACCCGCACACCGGTGAACTGATCGAAACTAAAGGCGGCAACCACCGTGGCCTGAAAGCCTGGAAAGAACAATACGGTGCTGGCACTGTTGATTCATGGCTGCGCGGCTAAGCATCAAGCAGCACCAACAAGCCCTGTATATACAGGGCTTTTTCATGCCCGCCATCAATTGATGTAACGACATTCTTCGTAGCCCTCGAAAACACCCAATAGCCGCCACTGGCAACTCAACTTTGTGCTTAATCCGTTTGGCGTCTTGCCGCTCATCGAATGACAGGGTCCACGCCTTGTCGAATGCACAACTAGAACTTCAAACTGTTGCGCACACCCTGTACTTCATCCTGGCTGGCGGCATAAGCCTCGGCTTGGCCGGCGTAGGAAAAAACATACGCTTTCTCGCTATCAACCGCCGCGACTATTGTTTGCGACAACACATGCCGCCCATTCTGGGTAATGGTGCACGTCGTCTCCAACGCCTGTAAGCGACTCAATGTGGCAGGATGAATCCGGTTGCAGGCGCTCTGATATCCGCCCTGGAAAAAGTCTTTCTGGATCGCCTTGCGCATTTCCAACAGAACGCCTTGCACGTTGACCTCATGCCCGGTTTCAACCGCCGTCGTGGTCAGCTCCATGACCAGTACCGGATCGCCGTTTTCATCATGTTTCACCGCCCGCTGCCTCGACACGTTCGTCGACGCCTGAACAGCGGAATCATCCCGGTCCAGGGTCTGTACCTGCCAACCGGTTGGCCAGCTGATTTGAGGCGTCGCCTCCTGCGCACCGACTGCGCCAGCGAGCAGGCAGGTTAAAACCAACAGGGCGTGATGGGCTCGGATCATGTGGGCAAACACTGGCAGGACGAACGTCAAAGTCTGAGCCCTGCCACGCGTCCAGGCAATAGCCGCAGATTTGGCGTTGGCCCAGCGCAGCCCCTTGCGTATCATTGGCGCACCGCACGCAAGCCCTACCCATTGCAAGCCAAGGGACAGCTCGTTTTGCGAGCGCCGTTTGCCCCACTTTATTCCGGAGGGCCCATGAGCCTGCACGATTTGAATAGCTTCCCCGGCGTTACCGCCCAACCTGACACCGCCACCCAGCACTTCGTGTTCAACCACACCATGTTGCGGGTCAAGGACATTACCCAGTCGCTGGACTTCTACACCCGCATCCTGGGCTTTACCCTGGTCGAGAAACGCGACTTCCCGGAAGCCGAGTTCAGCCTGTACTTCCTGGCTCTGGTCGATAAAAACCAGGTCCCGGCCGATGCCGCCGCCCGTACCGAATGGATGAAGTCGATCCCCGGCATCCTGGAGCTGACCCACAACCATGGCACCGAAAACGACCCGGACTTTGCCTACCACAACGGCAACACCGACCCACGCGGTTTTGGCCACATCTGCATCTCGGTGCCTGACATTCGCGCTGCGTGCGAACGCTTTGAAGCCCTGGGCTGTGACTTCCAGAAGCGCCTGAACGACGGCCGCATGAAGAGCCTGGCCTTCATCAAGGACCCGGATGGCTACTGGGTCGAGATCATCCAGCCAGCACCGCTGTAAAAAACCGAGACAAAAAAAAGAGCCCAGCAATTGCTGGGCTCTTTCGTTTCTGCAGGCGGCTGGCGCGTGTTACAGGGCCATGTCAGCAGAAGGATTGCTTGGCTGTGGCTGGGCCGGAGCGGCTAC
The DNA here is from genome assembly GCF_900109995.1 of Pseudomonas sp. ok272. Taxonomy (GTDB): domain Bacteria; phylum Pseudomonadota; class Gammaproteobacteria; order Pseudomonadales; family Pseudomonadaceae; genus Aquipseudomonas. The sequence goes on from NZ_FOCB01000011.1 coordinate 197,788, forward strand.
AGGCGCTGCCGGGGCCGAAGCCGGGTTGATCACCGGTGGTGTGTCCAGCTCCAGGACCTTGCTGGTGTACGCCCACTCCTGGGCAATACGGACCGGGTCACCGTTGAGCTTGGTACCGTAGCTCGGCACGATCTGGTGCAGCTTCTCCTGCCAGGCCGGGGTTGCGACCTTGTCCTTGAAGACCTTCTCCAGCACGGTCAGCATGATCGGTGCCGCCGTCGATGCGCCAGGCGATGCGCCCAACAGGCCGGCAATGCTGCCATCCTGGGAAGCAACGATCTCGGTGCCCAGTTTCAGCACGCCACCAGCGGCTTCATCACGCTTGATGATCTGCACACGCTGGCCGGCCTGCCACAGACGCCAGTCTTCAGCCTTGGCGTTGGGGAAGTACTCTTTCAAGGCATCGAGACGGTCTGCATCGGACAGCATCAATTGGCCTGCCAGGTACTCGACCAATGGGTATTCCTTGATGCCGACCTTGGTCATTGGCCACACGTTATGCGTGGTCGTGGTGGTCAGCAGGTCCAGGTACGAACCTTCTTTCAGGAACTTGGTGGAGAACGTCGCGAATGGGCCAAACAGGATCACGCGCTTGCCATCGAGCATGCGGGTGTCCAGGTGCGGAACCGACATCGGCGGCGCACCGACCGATGCCTTACCGTAGGCCTTGGCCAGGTGCTGCTCGGTGATGCTTGGGTTCTCGCTCACCAGGAACGAACCACCCACCGGGAACCCGGCGTATTCCTTGGCTTCCGGGATACCGGACTTCTGCAGCAGGTGCAGGGCACCGCCACCTGCGCCGATGAACACGAACTTGGCGTCGGTCTCGGTCTGGCTGCCGTCCTTGAGGTTCTTGTAGCTCACGCGCCAGGAACCGTCTTCGTTGCGCACGATGTCTTGGACTTCGCTGGACAGCTTGAGGCTGAAGTTCGGCTTGGTTTGCAGGTACGCCGCGAACTGGCGGGTGATTTCACCGAAGTTCACGTCCGTGCCCAGCGGCGACCAGGTGGCGGCGATCTTCTGGTTCGGATCGCGGCCTTCCATCATCAGTGGAACCCACTTCTTGATCTGGACCGGGTCTTCGGAATACTGCATGCCCGCGAACAGCGGGCTCGCCTGCAGGGCTTCGTAGCGCTTCTTGAGGAACTTGATGTTGTCATCGCCCCACACGAAGCTCATGTGCGGTGTGGAGTTGATGAACGAATGCGGGTCCTTCAGGACGCCGTTCTTGACCTGCCAGGACCAGAACTGGCGGGAGATCTGGAAGGCTTCATTGATTTCAATGGCCTTGGGGATCTCGACGTTGCCGTTCTTGTCTTGCGGGGTGTAGTTCAGCTCGGCGAGGGCCGAATGCCCCGTACCGGCGTTGTTCCAGCCGTTGGAGCTTTCGAGGGCGACGCCATCGAGGCGCTCGACCATCTCCATCGACAGGCCAGGTTCCAGCTCATTGAGCCAGACGCCCAATGTCGAACTCATGATGCCCCCGCCAATCAGCAGGACATCCACTTTCTTTGTCTCAGCTGCATGCACAGGCATAAAGACCATTGACATGGCCAGGCCGAGAAGCCCCTTATTCATTTTTTTTAACATCTGGTAATACCTAGGATAGAACGCCATTCACCCGCCCCTCATGCTCATGAGGCGCCCTGGCTCACTGCATGCAAAGCCGCATGCCGTCGAGCCCCGCACTCAAAAACCGCAGTGGGTGAACATATAAGGCCGACAAACACTGTCGGCCTCACGTTTAGGCCCCTCCCGTGCTGACTTTTTATTAGTCATTGGCTTCAGCGACTTCGGTGACACTAATTCTGTGTGTACTGTCTCGAACGTACTCAGCAAACAGAGTAGACCTGCCTGCCTGAATTCGCCCGCCAACGGCCTCGCGACCCTCCCATGGGTGTACACCGCGAGCCTTGCTGGCGCGGCATTCTACCCCAGGACCGCGATGGGACGAAGACGCATCTGTTTCTCATCCCTCACCATGTCTATCCACACAAAACCTGGTCATGCACCCCGCGCCACGACACTGCGCGGAAAACCCATTGCCCTTGCCGGGAAAAAATCACGCATCATGTGCCCAGACTGTTCAAGGGAGAGTTTCATGCGCGTACTGTCATCCGCTGTTGCTGTGGTGTCTCTGGGGTTGGGCCTGGCGACCAGCGCCGTGGCCAGCGAAGAAAGCCAACTGGTCGACTCGATCAACACCTACCGCGGCCAGACCCAAAAGTGCGCGGGCCAAGCCTCCATCGAGCTGCCACCGCTTGCGAGCGATCCGCGCCTGGTGCTGCCTGCCAACAGCAACGTCGGCGATTTGCAGCAGGCCATGGCCCGGGCGGCGTATCCGATGGTCAACGTCCAGGCCATCACCCTGCGTGGCCCGGCCACTGCCCAGGCGGCCATGAAGGCGGTACAGGAGAGCTTTTGCCAGGTGGTCCTGGACCCGCAATTCGTCGACATTGGCGTGAGCCGAACCGGACCTGAATGGCGCATCGTGCTGGCCCGTCCGCTGTTGTCGGGGCGCCTGGGGGATTGGCAGGCCGAAGGACAGAACGTCCTGCAGATGATCAACAGCGCCCGCCAGCAACCACGCCAATGCGGGACCCAGGCGTTTGCCGCGACGTCACCGCTGGCCTGGAACGCAACGCTCGCCACCGCGGCCGAGGGCCACGCCCGGTCGATGGCCAACCATAACTTCTTCGATCACAAGGACCGCGACGGCCGCACACCGGGCGACCGCGCGGAATTGGCCGGCTACAGCGGCCAACAGGTCGGCGAAAACATTGCCGCCGGCGCGGACAACGCCCGCAAGGTCGTGGACGGCTGGCTGACCAGCCCGGGGCATTGCGCCAACCTGATGAACCCGCAACTGCGCGAATTGGGCGCCGCCTATGCGGTGGACCCAAAGAGCGACGCGGGGATTTACTGGACAGCAATGTTCGGGGCGCCGTGAAGGCGGCGTAACCTTCAACATCACTGGTGACTGTGCCGACGTGTTCGCGGGCAAGCCTCGCTCCTACAGGTAATTGGGCCAGACGCAGGATTTGAATGCAGCTCAAACCAGTGTGGGAGCGGGCTTGCCCGCGAAGACGGCGTAACCTTCAACATCACTGTTGACTGTGCCGTTGTCTTCGCGAGCAAGCCCGCTCCCACAGGTGTTTCGTATCCGGGTTGGCTAGCGCCAGAATCAGCCCTGAACCAGGTTCGAAATCTTCACGTCCGGGTCAACGTCCGCCTCGTAGTCCACCCCTTCCACGCCAAAGCCAAACAGACGCAGGAACTCCGCCTTGTAGCCGGCGAAGTCGGTCAGTTCGTTGAGGTTCTCGGTGGTCACCTGGTCCCACAGCTGGCCAACCAGTGCCTGGACTTCAGGCGCCAGTTCCTTGTAGTCGGCGCGCAGGCGGCCGTCTTCGTCGAGGATCGGGGTTGGCGAGTACAGGCTGTCCTTGTACAGGCTGTAGACCTGCTCGATGCAGCCTTCGTGAGTGCCCTGCTCCTTCATCACCTTGAACAGCAGCGACAGGTACAGCGGCATGATCGGGATCGCCGAGCTGGCCTGGGTCACGACTGCCTTGAGTACCGACACCCGGGCGTCGCCGCCCTTGGCCGCCAGGCGCTCGCGGATCTTCAGGACCTTCTGGTCCAGGTCCTTCTTGGCCGCGCCAATCGAACCGTTCCAGTAGATATCGTGGGTCAACTTCTCGCCCAGGTAAGTGAACGCGGTGGTCTTGGCACCGTCCGCCAGCACGCCGGCTTCGTCCAGGGCATCGATCCACAGCTGCCAGTCTTCGCCACCCATGACCTTGACGGTGCCGTCGATTTCTTCCTGGGTCGCTTCGACCAGGGTGGTCTCGTTGACCGTTTCCTTGTCGGTGTTCACCCCGCGCTGGGTGACCGACTTGCCAATCGGCTTGAGCGTCGAGTTGTAGACCTCACCGGTCTTCGGGTCGGTACGGCGTGGGGCTGCCAGGCTGTAGACCACCAGGTCGATCTTGCCCAGGTCGCGTTTGATCACGTCGATGGTTTGCTGCTTGATCGCGTCGGAGAATGCGTCGCCGTTGATGCTCGCGGCATACAGGCCTTCGGCCTCGGCGAACTGGTGGAACGCGGCGGTGTTGTACCAGCCGGCGGTGCCAGGCTTGCCGCCCTCACTGCCACGCTCGAAGAACACACCCAGGGTCTTGGCGCCACAGCCGAACGCTGCGGTGATCCGCGCGGCCAGGCCGTAGCCGGTGGATGCGCCGAGGACCAGGACATTCTTCGGCCCGTCGGTGATCGGACCGCTGGCCTTCACGTAGTCGATCTGGCTCTTGACGTTGGCTTCGCAGCCCGTGGGATGGGTGGTCACGCAGACAAAGCCGCGAACGCGGGGTTTGATGATCATCAAGGATCTCCCTCTTCAGGATGTAGAGCGCCAACACTGGCTGTTAAGAGTCATAGACGCCGAGAACGCCCCGGCGTCACGCAAAATGATTGAGCGTTACACCAAACGCTCGATTTTCTGGTGCTGCCACACCCGTTTGTAGTACGCCGTCTGCAGCGCCAGCATGCTCAGGTAGGCCACCGGGAACGCCATCCACACCCCTTGCAACCCGAAGTGTGCGTTCAACGCATAAGCCACCGGCAGCTCGATACCCACGATACAGAACACTGAAATGGCCACGGGCATCAGCACCGTGCCACTGGCGCGCATGATACCGCCGATCACTGACTGGAAACCGAACACCAGCATGCTCCAGAGCATGATGTGCAGCAGGTGCTCAGCCGTGGCCCGGGTCACCGGGTCGGTGATGAACAGCCCCAGCAGCCAGTGCGACAGCAGGTAACCGAGCAGCACCAGGCCACCGGTCAACCACACGTTGATCATCAGCCCGGTGCGCAGGATCGGCCCCAGGCGCTCCAGGCGCCCGGCACCAATGGCCTGGGCGCCGAGGATCGAGGCGGTGACGGCAATCGACAGCGCCGGGAATTGCACGTAGTTGACGATCTGCGTCACCGCGCCGTAGGCCGCGGTGGCTTGCGAGCCGTGCTGGTTGACCAGCGCCAGGATCACCAACTCCGAGAGGGAAATCACCACCATCTGCAAGCCCGTGGGCAAGCCGATGCGCAGCACCTTGCCGAGGATCGCCGTGTCCAGGCGCAGCGCTGCCAACAGCTCGCGGTCCGGCGCCAGTGCGTGGGCCTTGCGGTTCAGGCGCCACGCCAGCATCGCCATCGCCGTCAGGTTACCCGCCAACCCCGCCAGTGCGGCGCTCTGGATCCCCATCTGCGGCAGGCCGAACCAACCACGAATCAACGCCGGCGTGAGCAGCAGCCCAACCACGGTCGACACCACCAGCGCCAGCAGCGGCGAGACCGTGTCGCTCACCCCGCGCAGCAATTGCGTGAACAGTACAAACACCAGCAGCGGCGGCATGATCCACATCATCACCCGCGCATAGGCCACCGCCTCTTCCAGCACATCCGGCGGCGTCCCCAGGCCCTGCAACGCCTGGCGAGCAAACACGTTGCCGAGCACTGCGGCCACCAGCCCGATCATCAGCCCCAGCAGCAAGGTGGTCCCGGCAATGGCCTTGACCCTGTGCGTTTCGTGCGCGCCCCACGCCTGGCCGATCAACACCCCGGCGCCCGCCCCCAGGCCAATGACCAGGGCAATGAAGAAAAATACGATGGGAAACATCCCGGACACCGCCGCCAGCGCCTGGGTGCCGAGCATCTGGCCGATGTAGATGCTGTTGACCGTGCCCGACATCGACTGCAGGAAGTTGGCCAGCACCATGGGCGCGAGGAACAGCAGGTAGATCTGCCAGAGCGGGCGTTGGGCGGTGGATTGCATGCAGACTCCGTCTCGGATGAGGGTGTGGCTGGGCACGAGTCTACGGGATCGGATGGGCAACACAGAACCCGATTGTGATCAGTTGCCCCATTCTTGGGACCTCAGTCGTGCTGCACCCGCGCCCGCTTGAGCAACTGCTTGCAGCGCTCGGACACATGCAGCACCCGCAGGTGCTTGCCGGCCTTGGTGTAGCGCTCGCGCAAGGTATCCAGTGCCGCGATGGCCGAGTAATCGACGAAGCTCAGGTGACGGCAATCCAGGGTCACCTGGGCCGGGTCGTTGGCCGGGTCGAATTGGTTGAGAAACGGAGTGGTCGAGGCAAAGAACAGCGTGCCGTGGACCCGATAGAGTTTGCTGCCATCGGCTTGCAGATTGCTGTCGGCATACAGTTGGCGCGCCTGCTGCCAGGCAAAATTGAGCGCGGCAATGATGATCCCGCACAGCACGGCCATGGCCAGGTCGGTGAACACCGTGATGATCGTCACCGCGACAATCACCAAAGCGTCGTTCAACGGCACCTTGCCGAACACCCGCAACGAAGCCCAGGCAAAGGTCTGCTGGGACACCACGAACATCACCCCCACCAGCGCCGCCAGCGGAATGCGCTCGATCAGTGGCGAAAGGAACAACACGAACAACAGGATCATCACCCCGGCGACCACACCGCTGAGCCGTCCGCGCCCGCCGGAACTGAGGTTGATCACGGTCTGGCCGATCATCGCGCAGCCGCCCATGCCGCCGAACGCCCCCGAAACCATGTTGGCCGCCCCCAGCGCCACGCACTCGCGGTCCGGGTAGCCACGGCTCTCGGTGATCTCGTCGGTGAGGTTGAGGGTCAGCAGGGTTTCCAGCAGGCCAACCATGGCCATCAACACCGCATAGGGCGCGATGATGTACAAGGTGTCCAGGTTCCACGGGATGTCCGGCCAGGCAAAGTTCGGCAAGCCGCCGGCGATCTGCGCCATGTCCCCCAGGGTGCGCGTGGGCAGGCCCAGCAGGTACACCGCCAGGCCCACGCCAAGAATCGCCACCAGGGCCGGCGGCACCACACGCGTCAGGCGCGGCAACAGATAGACCACAGCCATGGTCAACACCACCAACCCAGCCATCAGGTACAGCGGCGTGCCGTTCAACCACGCCCCGCCGCTCTTGAAGTGCTCCAACTGCGCCAGCGCAATGACGATCGCCAGGCCGTTGACGAACCCCAGCATCACCGGGTGCGGCACCATGCGCATCAACTTGCCCAGGCGCAGCAAGCCGAACACGATCATGATCAAGCCGCCGAGCAACACCGTGGCCAGCAGATACTGCACGCCGTGTTGCACCACCAGCGCGACGATCACCACCGCCATCGAACCCGCCGCCCCCGAGACCATGCCCGGCCGCCCGCCGAACAACGCGGTCAGGGTGCAAATGATGAACGCACCGTACAAGCCCATCAGCGGGTTGAGGTGGGCCACCAGGGCGAAGGCGATGCATTCGGGCAACAGGGCGAACGAGGTGGTGAGTCCGGCCAGGACATCGGCGCGCAGACGAGCAGGTTTCATGGCGTACCTAACAAACGGGCCAGGGAAACCGGCCGCGGGCAATGGCGGGGAAAGTGGTTGCGGATGTTACGCAATTGCGGGTGGGCGAGCCAGAGACAAACACCGGCCCCTGTGGGCGAGCCTGACGCTCGGTGGGAGCGAGCCTGCTCGCGAAGACGGTCTAGCCGTTAACGCAACTGCCGACTGACCCAACGCTTTCGCGAGCAGGCTCGCTCCCACCGGGTGTGGCATCAGGATTGACCTGTGCCGTCATTCCCCATCATCCCTATTGTCAGAAAAGACCACCCATCGCTATATAGTTTTGTATGTTGCGATAACCAACACCAAAGACAACGCCATGACACACGCCTCAATCCTGCGCCAGGACGCCACGGTCAGCGCCAGCCGCCTCATGTCCTTCGAGGGGACGACGCGCATTCGCCAACGCAACCAGCGCGCCATCCTGCTGGCCGCCGGCGAGGAGTTCGCCGCCAAGGGCTTCGAAGCGACCCAGACCCGCGACATCGCGGCGAGGGCCAGTGTGGCCAAGGCCAATCTGTATTACTACTTCCAGAGCAAAGAGCACCTCTACGCCCAGGTCCTCATGAGCTTTGTCGAACCCCTGCTGCACGCCTCGGCCACGCTGCGCGAAAGCGACGACCCACGGGTGGCCCTGCAGGCCTACATCCAGGCCAGGATCCACATCGTGCGTGACAACCCGCACACCTCCATCGTGTTCAGCAGCGAGTTTTTGCTGGGCGCCAAGCAACTGCCCGAAGCCTGCCGCCACCTGCTGCAAGCCGAGGCCCGACGCAATGTCGAGTGCCTGCGCAGTTGGATCGAGCGTGGCCTGCTGGCGCCCACCGATCCCGAGCACCTGATGCTGTTCATCTGGTCCGCCACCCGCACCTACACCAACCTGGGCTGGCAGATGGCATTGATCACTGGCACCACCTGCCCCGGCGACAGCGACTATGCCACTGCCGCCGCGGCGATTAGCCGGATGGTGCTGGGCGGCGTGACCCCCAAGGCTGGGGACGGCAAGCGCGTCACGGCATTCACCACCTGAGATGAAAGGTTGCGGCGTATTGCCACCACCCACGCTGCGCAGGCATCATCCACCGCCCGACCGATCACCCCCAGCAGCAGGGAACGTCCGCGATGCTGCACGCCATCAGCCAGAAAAAAAGCCAGCTGCATAAGCGCTATCTCGGCTATCGAGAACCGGACGAAGTCCGCGTCGGCGAAGAAGACGAACTCACCTCGCTGCTGATCGGTCCGCTGGCCTTCCTGCCTGCGCAGGCCATCGCCACTTTTTGGGAACGGCTGATCAAGCACGCCCATCCGTCCATCGACTGGCCCACGGGCACGGTCACGCAGGCGCAGATGCACTTCTGGCCACGTCGCCCAATTGCCCCGCAGCGCTACATCGAGCCCGACCTGCTGGTACAGATCCACTGGCCTACCGGCGAGCGTCGAACACTGCTTGTCGAGTTCAAATGGCGTGCACCATTGAGCAGCGAGCGCCAGTTGCATGATCAATGGCAAAAATTCCTGACCCTCGAAGAACAGGCCCACGCGCTGCACCTGTTCATCGCCCCCGAGGTCAGTCATGGGCTCGCTGCCCTGGACCAGGACGACATCTGGCAGGGCCGGTTGCTGCTGCGCTCCTGGCTCGATGTCCTGGCATGCCTGCAACGCTTGCCGCAGACGGAAGACGAGCCTCTGGGCCATTGGGCCGCACAGGTGACCAAGGTCCTGGCCATGCTCAACATCCACCCGTTCCAGGGCTTCGTGAACCTCGATGCACCCACGTTAGAGGTCACGACCCAGCCCATCTTTTGGCAGCCCCAAGACTGATAGAGCGCACACCATGTCCGAAGCAGGCAAGTCGATTACCCAAAGCACCGAGTTCCTGGCCAGGGTCTATGCCGAGTGCAACCACCTGTCCAAGCTCCTCAAGCAGGAACTGAGCGCGCTGTTGCTACAAACCGCGCACCAGGCCGGTGGCCCTTGGATCGGCAGCTTCCAAGAAGACCCGTCTGGTTGCTTGTACTACTCGCTGGCCCATTCGCTGCCGTTGGTGGACCGAGCCAGCGAACAACCGGACCGCCACCTGTTCTTTCAAATCAGCCTCGCCGACGACGGCATGGCCGCAACCCACAACACCGAACCCCTGTTGCACATCGGGCGCTGGGATCACGCGATCAATTTCGCCCAGGACTACTACATGGGCTTCCCGTTGTTTGAAGACGGCGAACTCGCCCCCGCCCTTGTCCGGGACGTGCTGATGCACTGGCCAGGCGGCGAGTGGCTCTACAGCGTGCAGTTATCGTCCATCAACACCCCAGACGACATCCGCAGCCACATCATCGAGCCGGTCAAGGCGCTGCTGCTCGGTACACCCGAGCACAACGCGCCGCCTGCGGCACTGCGCGGCTTGGCGCGCTACACCCGCGACGAAGCAAACACCGGCCAGTTCCACACCTTTTTCTGCTCGTAACAGCACCGACATAGCGCCCGACAATCGGTGTGCTAGGCTCATTACCGCTGACGCGATGAGATGCGCTATTTGGTGCCTCACAGCCGGGTCAACCCCCCTAAAAAGACCTGACACATGGAGTTACCCCCGATGAGCCTGTCGCGAAAATTGATCTTCGGTGCCGCCTTGACCAGCCTGCTCCTGGGCGGCTGCACCTCGAAAGTAACCGAACGGTCGCAGTACTCCGGCTTCCTGCCCAACTACAACAACATGCAACAAGTCACCACCACCAGCGGTGAAACCGCCATGCGTTGGGTCAGCCCAGCCTGGAACGCCAATGCCTACGACACCGTGGTCTTCAACACACTGGAACTCTACCCAGCCCCCAAGCCGGATGAACGGGTCAATCGCCAGACCCTGGATGAGTTGCAGCGCTACATGACCACACAGGCCAAAAGCACCCTGAGCAACAAGTACCGCGTGGTCTCGACCCGGCAAGCCGCGCCCGCCGGCGCCAAGGTGCTGCTCATGCGCGCTGCCATCACGGGTGTCAGCGCCTCCAACGAAGGCATGAAGTGGTATGAAGTGATCCCGGTCGCCGCTGTGATCGGCGGTGTCAGCGCCGCCTCCGGCCATCGCGACCAGGACACCGAACTGTTCATCGAAGCCGAACTGATCGACGCACAAACTAACCAGACCGTCGTCCGCGTGGTGCGCAAACTGTTCGGCAAGATCCTGGACAACGCCAGCCAGCCCATCACCGCCAATGACTTCAAGGAAGCGATCAACAAACTCAACACGGACCTAAGCACCTTCGTCCGCTAGCCCGGTGCCGAACCGGCGTCACCTGGGGTGACGCCGGTTTCGCCTCCCCACCTGAGCGCCACCCCCGTGACCGCCACGTTTGGAGGTTCACCGTGAGTCAGCTACTGCTCGCCTTGATCATCTTCCTGTGCCTGTTTGGCAGCGCACTGCTCGGCGCCTTTGTCCGCGCGCACCTGCCGGACCATCACCTGAGCGACGACTCCATCAGCGTGATCAAGCTCGCCACCGGCCTGATCGCCACCATGGCCGCGCTGATCCTTGGCTTGCTGGTCTCAACCGCCAAAGGCACCTTTGATACCGCCAACGCCGAACTGGTCAGCACCGCCGCCAAGGTCGTGCAGTTCGACCGCGTACTGGCACGCTATGGCCCCGAAACCGACCTAATCCGTCAACAAGTCAAGCAACGCTACGGCGCAGTGCTGCTGCTGTTGGCGTCCCGCGAACCGGCCCTGCTCTCCCGGCTCGACAACCCGCAAGCCATCCAGCAATCCGAAGCCCTGCTGCGCGAGGTCGAGGCCCTGACGCCGACGAACGACAGTCAGCGCGCCCTCAAGGCTCAAGCCCTGCAATTGATGGACGAAGTGTTCGCCACCCGCTGGCTCGTTCTGCTGCAGGCCCACGCCTCGATTCCCCCAACCATGCTGGTGATACTGGTGGCCTGGCTGTCGATCATCTTCGGCTCATTCGGCCTGTTCGCCCCACGCAACGCCACCATCGTGATTGTGCTGATGCTCTGCGCCCTCTCCACCTCGGCCTCGATCCTGCTGGTGGAGGAACTCAACCGACCGCTGGATGGCTTGATCAGCCTGTCGTTGTCACCGATGCGTGATTCGTTGGGGCGGTTGGGGCTCTAAGCTTGCAGCAGGGTTAGCGCCACGCTCAACAGCCAGTTGCCCCCCTACTTAAGCTTCACCGAGGTAGTGCCATCGACGACGAGCTTGTCGACTTTGGGGCAAGCCTGGCCGCTGAAGCCGTTCGGGGCGTCTATACCTGAAGTGGTCCTGATGAACCCTGCAGCCCCCGGCATCGGCCGGCCGGTTTTCGGGTCCAGGGTCCAGGGTCTTGGCCTTGGCCTTGGCCAGTTGCTGGATCAGCGCTTCAGTCGGTTTTTGTGGTGGGACATTGGCCAGGCGTTCTTCCAACCATTGCAGCTTACCGTCCCAGGCCGGCAGCGGGGCCGGGGGCAGTGGGAGGATGTCGTTGATCTCGGGGACTTTGGGGTTGGCGTAGGAGTAGTTCGCGAGGATTCGCCAGATTTTTTCGTAGCGTTCGGCGCGCTCCAGGTCTTCCGGTTGAGCGAGGTAATACGACTGGTTGTCAGGCTGAGGGCCACGAAAGCTATGCTCTAAGCCGTAAGCCGAAGTGCTATTCCCTGCTGCCACCCCTAGCTGGAACACTTCAAGAGCCTCTTGAAAACGGCCCTTTATCGACAAGTTGATGCCCAATGCGTTGGCGGCCTTGCCATGTCCCTGCTCAGCAGCACAACGACGCATCTGCCGCGCAATATCCGGGGCAATAGATATCGGTGCCAACTTGTCGCTCACAAGGTACTGGGCTTGCGCACTCCCTTCATCTGCCGCCTTACGGTAATACCGCAGCGCCATCTCCGAGTCCTGCTCCAACCCGGCACCTCCTTGGTTCAAAAAGATCCCGACGAGGTAGTAACCCGTCGCCACGCCGGCATCGATCAATTGCTGACTCAGACGCAAATGTTCTTCGCCACGCAGGTTGAAGTCACCACGCATCGCGCCGTTCTGTAGGTTGATATTGGCCTTGTAATGGTCGTTCTCAGCAGCGATGCGATACAGCCGTTCGATCTCCTTATCGACGCTCTTGTCCTGCTTGAG
>NZ_FOCB01000012.1 GCF_900109995.1 Pseudomonas sp. ok272
CTCGATGCGGGCCTGATCGACCACGCTGCCATTGAGCATGAGCTCAATGGCGTCGCCGCGGTTCATGTCGGCCCACGGCGGGATAAAGATCTTCAGGCCCCTGTCGGGGTCCAGGTCCACGGCCGCGGCGATGTTGATCCCCCATTCTCCAGAGTCGAGGATCGGTTGGGTACGGTCAGGGATTTCCAGTTGCAACAACGCGTTGGGCGCGAGGTTGCGGGGGGGCTGAATGAGCATGGGCGGGACTCCAATCGCGTGTTGGGGGGTAAAAGGCGATGGCGTTATTTAGAACCGGGGGGCGGGGGCTGGCTACTGTCAGAAATTACAGGTCGGGGTGGGTTTTCGACGAACGGTTGTAGGTGGCATCATGCTGCTGGTGGTGTTTTTGTGCCTGGCGGCGCTGTATGAAAGCGGGTCGATCCCGACGCCTCGGCCCAAACCGCACACTGGCGCCTGCGGCCGATTGTCATGACCTCCCTGGTGTTCATCTTCGCCGTGGTGCCCCAGGCGATTGCCACCGGCGTCATCGGCGGCATGAGCATCGCGACGTTGGCGATGCTGTTTGTGGTGGAGATGAAAATGGTGCGCAAGCGGCATAGGGATCGTTGAAGCTTCTCTGAAGCTGGGTGTTATGCCGGTGTCTAGTCCTGAAATAGGTTTACACCTGTTTCACTCTCAAAACGCCCGATGCACCGCATCGGGCGTTTTGTATTTCAAGGCCAGATGTGGCCGCTCCGCGTTGTAGATCAGCACCGATTCATCAACCATTCTCACCGCGTCGGCCAGGTTCTTGGGGCGATGCAGCAAAAATTCCGTCTTCAAAATTCCGTTTACTCGCTCCACCATCGCGTTTTGGTAACAGTCATAGCCATCGGTCATCGAACAAGTGACCCCGTGCTTGGCGTGGAATCGCTGGTAAAGGTCGGAGCAATATTGAGCCCCCCGGTCGGAGTGATGGACCAGCGGCTGCTTGGTTTTTCTTCCTCCCACAGCCTTCTTCAGCGCCTTGAGCACCGATTCTGTATGCAGGCTCTCATGCACATGATGTCCCACTATTTTGCGTGAGTAGGCGTCGGTGATCAGGCTCAGATAAGCAACACCCTCTTGGGTAGGCAGATAGGTTATGTCCGCAACCCAAATTTGCTCAGGACCAGTGGCAACGATTTGCTGCGCGCCTGCCTTGAGCAGATTTGGATGGCGGCGAAATCGATGATGGCTGTGGGTGGTCTTGTGGTAGGCCCGCTTGCGAGGGACTAACTCTCGCGCTTCTCGCAGGATCCTGAACAGGCGATCGCGCCCCACCCGCAGCCTCGTTTCTGCTTCAGCATGCAGCAAATAGTGCAGCTTACGGGTTCCCAGCCTTGGCTGGCGCCGACGCTTCTCCAAGACGAAATCCACAACCTTTTGATCGTCGCTGGCCTTCGCATCAAAAGCTCGGTTGCGCTTGTAGTAAGCCTGACGTGAAATGCCCATGAACAGGCAAGCCCTGCTGATACTCAGGTCTTTGATTTGCCCTTGCGTGAGGACTTGCCGGGTCGCTTTTTTACGATGGATACACCGTAATCGTTCTTCAAGACGTTGACGACAGCCTCGAAAAACTGAGCCTTTTGATTGCTCAGCTCAAGCTGTTCTTCAAGCTCTTTGATCCGCTGCTCGGGTGTCAGCGGTACCGTGGGCTCGGTCATGGGCCTGCTCCTCAGCACTCGAATAGACGCGCCCTGGCTCCAATCCTGCCGACCATGCTTGCGTAGCCACACCAACACCGTTGACCGGCCCTGGATGCCATAGCGCCGTTGAGCCTCTTTATAACTCAACTCGCCCTTTTCGACCTGGTCGACCACCGACAATTTAAAAGCCAGCGTGTAATCGCGCTGACTGCGCCTTTTCCCCGAATCCATTGCTCCCTCCTGAAAATAGGTCAGAACGTGTAAACCTTATTCAGGACGGGACACGGCAAACAAAAAGGCCCGCAACGATGCGGGCTCAAGGGCTTTTCGATAACACCTGTGGTGAGCGAGCAAGCCCGCTCGCCACGGGCCTTTAGAAGTAATACGGGAACTTGAGGCTAAAGGAGAAGTCCGGCGCATCCGGGGTCATGCCCAGGGACAGTTGCGGCACGATGGTCAGGTGGTCGGAGGCGGCGATGGTCATGCCAATGTTGAAGTAGCCGGCGTTGGCGTCGCTGGAGACCACCGATTCCCAATCTCCGCCGTCCGGCTTGAGCTTGCTGCGGCGCTGGATCAGGTCGGACATCGAGAACGACATACTCATCTTCTCGTTCAAGGCGAACGCGATACCCATGCCGACCTGGAAGCTGTCGCCGATCTTCACGTCACCCGGTTGTTTCTGGCTGACCTGTGCGCTGATGTCGCTGAACGATTCCTGCAGGTTGTGGGTATAGGAGAGTGTGCCGAACAGCACGGCCGGATCGAACGTCTTGACCAGCGAGAGGCCGGGCGTAATCGACCACACGCCGTTGCCGGTGGGTAGGCTTTCCGGTACGAACAGGTTGTTGTTGCCCGGCGACTCGATCAGCTTGATCCCAAATGGGTCCTTGCCTGTCGGCGCCTTGACCCGCAACGTGAACACCGCATCAGGGGTGTTGGCCGATTCGTCGAGGAACTTGTAGGCGACCCCAGCGTTGATATCGCCAATGGTCGGGTCGCGGCTCACGTCCTCCTGGCTGGTAACCTCCGCGCCGCCGCTGTTGGCGCCGCCTGACTGGTACGTGGACTCGCGATAGATCACGGGCACGTTGAGGTCGAACTGCCAGCGGTTGTTGTAGTTGTAGCGACCGGTCAGGTCCAGGGTCCAGGTGTCGGCCTTGATTCGATCCAGGTTGATGTTGCCCAGGAAGATCGAGTCCAGCGCGAGGAAGCCGTTGAGGGTCAATTGCTTGGTGTCGTAGTGCGAGTAGGTCAACCCGGTCTCGACACTGAACTTGCCGCCGCCGAAGAAGCCGCTGGCCTCGTCATACAGGTTGGACACGCTCTGCGCCGGTTGTGAGTCGTCGGCCAGGGATTGACCGTAGGATGAACCGCTGCCGCCACCGCCCGCGCCCCCCGACGCTGCGCCTGCACCGGTGCCGCTTTTCTGGTTGGCACCGGCCAGCGCGGCCGGTGACTTGACCAGGCGCTTTGGCTGCGGAACGGCCGGTTGATCCTCGACCTGGCGCACCCGTTGTTCGAGCACGGCCAGGGCTTTTTGTTGCATGTCGTAGCGTTGTTTCAGTTCCAGCAGTTCTTGTTTTAGTGCCTCTACATCTGGGTCCGATGCGGCCTGCAGCGCCGCGGCAGGGAAAAGGGTACTCAAACAGATGACAGCGCGTAGAGAGGCCGATCGATACATGAAATAAGCCGTCCGTTGAAGACCAATGATCGAAAATCAGCGTAGTTCAATATCCCAGGTTGCGTAGTCCTTTGAGTTGACTGAGGTTCTGCATTGTCCCGGCATTTGGGTTGAGGTTGTTGTTGAGCACCACATTGAGCTGGGTGAGGTTGCTCACCGCGTTGCTGTTGCCCAGTAGGGTGGTGTTTTGCAGCAAGCCACCCTGGGCTGCCTGTTGCAGCACCGAGCCCTGGTTGTTGTTGGCCTGGATCGCCATTTGCACGCCGCCATTGACCGCCGCAACCGTCGCGCTACCGGCCGCGTTGCTGGTGATGAACGTCTGGCCGCCCAGCAATTGACCTTGTGGCGGGGGCAGGTTCGGTGCGCTACTGGCTTGGCTGACATTGATCGAGACATTGTTGTTGGACGTGTTGCCATCGCCGGCGGCGCGCGTGACTTGGGTTACGCCCTGGGTGGTGTTGAGCCCGGCGCCGCCGATGACATTGCCGTTGCCTTGGGTCGGCGCCGGGTTGCCGTTGCCGTTGACCGGTTGATTGATGGGGGACACATAGAATTCGGGTTTTACCGTCGAGGCCTGGATCTGCATGCTACTGCTGGCACCGATCAGGTCGCCGTTGGCGTTGCGCCAGGTGCTGCTCATGACCACGCCAAAGCTGATGATGCGCCCCGGCATGACATAACGACCGCGCAACTCGGACAGCTGCTGATCGCTCACTTCGATAGGTTTGAAGCCTTCGGCGGCGAAGCACGAGGCGCTCGCTGCCAGGCAGGCGGTGGCCAGCCAGTATGAGGTTTTCATCTGCTGCTCCCGGAGCATCCTGCCCCTTTGTTTTATAGGCGCTAAAAAAAGTCACTCTGGATGAAGCCGAAATCCATCAGCTCGGCATCTCTGACCGGGCTGAACTCGTCGAGCTTGCTCTTGGCGGTCAACGGCACGGGAGGATCGCGCAAGGCGTTGTTCTTGTCGTACCCCGAGCCGACGATGGCGAAGACTATACCGTTCCAGCCTTTGGCAAAGTCGTCATGGCTGTAACGCTTGTGGCCCAGCACTGGGTCGCCGATGTAGACCCATTGTTTGTCGGCCCGTTGCAGCACCACGAAATGCTTGTAGCCACGAATGTCCAGCAGCACCACGACAGGGATCGACACCGATTCGAGCTTTTCAGATGGGATCCTGTAGCCCCTGGCACGCATGCCGATGCTTTCGACGTAGCGTTTCATGTCCAGCATGGAAAAACCTTGAGTACGCACCAGGTCCGGGTCGGCGGTGACCAGCATGCCCTTGATGGTGTGTTCCTCATCGACGTCGAGCCAATAGGCTTGGCGCAGGATGGTCGCGAGTGCGGCGGCGCCGCAGCTGAAGTCGGTTTTCTGTTCGACAATGTCGCTGAACTTGCGCTCACGAAGACTCTGCACCTGCTTGTAGACCAGCATGCCGCCAGGCAGGGCGGCAACGGGTATCTGGGCGGCCTGGGTGACACCACACAAGCACAGCAGTACGGTGAGGGCGGCCATGCGCATGATCGATATGCCTTTATCTGGGGAGTGGAAAAGCCCCGTTACCGGGGCTTTGATCACTTGCGCAATTACCGAGCGGAGTTGACTGACGAGATGGAGGTGTTGTTCACCTGCATGTTGCCGGTACCCGCCGATACGTTGCCGCCGATGTTGCCGGACGAACCGTTGAACGCGTTGGTCAGCGAAGCATTGTTGACCACCGGATTGGTCCAGCCAGTCTGCACCAGTTGTTGCGAGGTGGTGGTGCTTTTCAGGTCAAAGTCGCCAGCGACTTTGATTTTTTGAGGCTTGTTGTTGTTGTAGTCGTGGTCGTCGTCGCCACCTTTTTTGTCATGGTCACCACCGCTACCCTTAATTGGAGTCAGAGTACCTTCGGCGTCGAACGTGCCACTGCCTTTGGTGGAGGAGGTGGTAGTCACAGTTTTGTATTCCGGTGTGCCGATGTTGTTAACCAACAGCTTGGTGGACTTTTGATCAGTCGAGGCGTTCGCAGTGGCTACACCGCTACCGGCAGAGGCAATGGCGGTGTTGTTTTTCTGTTGGTTGAACTGACCGGCGGTCACGTTCAGGCCCAGGTTGCCGGAACTGCCGTTGCCGGAATCGTTGATCGACGCTTTGTTGGGCGTCGACAGGTTCAACGCGGTGTTACTGGTGTTAGTTTGGGTCGCAGTCGACGAAGCACTGGCGCCACCGCCACCGAAAATGAAGCTTTCATCCGAGGACGCGATAGCCAGCTGGTTGTCTTGCTGGTTGCCGTCGCCTGCCGCCACGTTGCCGTTGATGTTGCCGCTGGAGCCGTTCATGGTGTGGTTGGCCTTGGCAGTGTCTTTAGTGCCATAGTTGTTCACCACGTTGTTTTCGCTGGTTTGCGTGTCTTTTACGGTGGCGCTGGAAACGTGGTTGCCGCCGTAGAAGTCGTTACCTGCTTGTGCTGCCATTGCCATCACTGCTGCCAGAGCGAAAACCAGTGGTTTAAGAGCCATTGTAGGTTTCATGGTGTTTCTCCGTGACGCTTGTTGGTTGGTTAAGTGTTGGATCACTTGTCGCACTGCAAATTGGGTCAGTTCGCGACCCGGATGCTCAGGGTGTTGGCCATGCTGTTTCCCACCCCTGCACTCTGGTTCACCTGGATCACTCCACTGCTGCCGGTGAAGGCCTGGTCGCTGGTAACGACCTGGCGGCTACCGTGTGAGGTCCCAGTTGCTCCTGAGCTTGCTGCAGACACCGCCACGTTCTGTTGGGACAGGGCGCTGTCATCAACGCCTTGCGGAGCAGCACCAATGCTGATCCGCAGGGCGTTGGCCATCTGGTTACCGGCCCCGGCGCTCTGGTTGACGCCCAGGACTCCGTTGCCATTGCTGAAAGAGTTGCCGCCGATGGTGGCCGACGCGTGCGTCGACGGGTTGGCGGGGGTATCGATGTGCTGGTCCACGCGAGTGGTCGCCGAGCCGCCTGTGGCAATGGCCCGCACGTTGGCTTGCTGGCTCTGGTCGCCGGCCGCTTGGTTGATGTCCAGGATGCCGTTGTACTGCGCACCGGAGTTGTGGATGCTCGCGTTGTTCTGCACCGGGGCGCTGGAGTCGGCCATGGCGCCGGTACTGGCCAGCAGGGCGATGACGATCAGGGCGCGATTCATTTCATTGCCCCCCCGAGGGCGCCAAGCGGGGCAAGGCCGGTGGACAGGGCACCGTTGACGGTGTTCGCGATCGAGGCCCCGGCGCCTGCACCGACACCGCTGCCACCGCCCACGCCAGGCAGGTTGCTGGCACCGGTCATCGAATTGATGTTCTGCGCACCGTTATGGTTGGCGTTGAAGTTGACCATGTT
This sequence comes from Pseudomonas sp. ok272, assembly GCF_900109995.1. Taxonomy (GTDB): domain Bacteria; phylum Pseudomonadota; class Gammaproteobacteria; order Pseudomonadales; family Pseudomonadaceae; genus Aquipseudomonas. The sequence goes on from NZ_FOCB01000012.1 coordinate 6,694, forward strand.
GGCAATCGACGAGCCGCTGGCGACGCCGGCGAGTTCACCGTCGGTGGTGACGGCCCGAACGGTGGCCGATGGATTGGCACTGACACTGGTCTGGATAGTGCTGGTGCCATAGTTGCGACCCCAAGGTGTGGGGTCGACATTACGTTCCAATACGATGTTGCCATTGGTGCCCTGGGCCTGGGCACTGAGACTGACGATCGAGCTGGCTGCAGCTGCGATCAGCAGTAGGCATGTCATGCCTTGATTGAGAGTTCCCACGGCAGCAATTCCTTCTATCAGTGGGCTGGCCTTTGTCAGCGTTGTGAGGGAGAGAGCAGGAGCTGTGCCGCTTTTCGATTAATCAATGAATTCAGTGGGTTAAAAGAAGGCGTTGAAAAAGAAGGGCGATTGGGTGTTTCAGTGTTGAGACAGTGTTCAGCACCGTTACCCGGTATCGGCGCTTGTATGGCTCTAGAACAAGGGTTTGCGCAAAGGTGTTGCAGTGACTTAACAGTCAGTGTTGCAACGCGATGAACCCCCTAAACTGGGGCATCAGAGGGGCGCGGGGTGTTTCACCAGCGTAACAATCAAGGCCTAAACCAATGAACAGGAGCGGCAAAAAACCAGGTCGGTGGGCAGGTGATTAATACTTAAGCAGTAACTCGACCGCCGCAAACGCCTGGCGACGACGCTGGGCCCAGTCGCCTTCGATCAGTTGGAACCGTTCCCGATGTTGCACCAGCCAGTGTTGCGTGGCGTCAAAAAAGGCCTGGCGCTGACTAAGGTCCGGCTGGCAGCGTTGGCCGTCATCGGTCCAGTCCACCGCTTGCGGGGACAGCAGCAAGTGCAGGTCATAGTGACGGGCCAATAGGGCCTGCTCGAGCCAGGGTGGGCAGTCGCCGAACAGGGTCCGGCTCCAGAGCATGTTACTCAGCAGGTGGGTGTCGAGGATCAGCAAGGGGGGCTGGTCGGCCCGGGCGGCGTCTTCCCAGGCCAGTTGCCCTCGGGCGATCTGCGGGATGTCCGCCAGGCAGGTGTCAATGCCGGTCTGGTCAATGAAGTGGCGCACGTACTCACCCACCAGCAGCCCACCAAAGTGCGCGTGCAGCTCGGCCGACAACCAGCTTTTGCCGCTGGACTCGGGCCCCGTCAGTACCAGCACCTTCATGTGCGCAGCGCCGGGGCGACCCGCCATTCACGCAGGCCCTGGACGGCCAGCAGGGTGAACAGTGCATACAGTCCGGCCGTCAGGTACAGCGCTTTGTAGATAAATAACCCGACAAAGATCACGTCGACCGCAATCCACAGCGACCAGCACTGCACGCGCTTTTGCGCCATCCACCACTGCGCCACCAGGCTGAAGCCGGTCAAGGCCGCATCCAGCCAGGGCTGTGCCGCATCGGTCCAGTGGGCCATGGCCGCGCCCAGCGCCAGGCTGGCAACGGCGCCGATGGCCAGGTCCCGCGCCATTGTCCCGCGCCCCAAGCGCGTGACTTGCCGACCCTGGTGGCTGTCGCCGCCGCGCGTCCACTGCCACCATCCGTACAGTTGCAAGCCGGCGTAGATCACCTGTAGCAGCATGTCCGAGTAGAGCTTGACCTCGAAGAAGATCCAGCTATAGAGCAGCACCATGACCAGGCCAATCGGCCAGCACCAGGGGTTCTGTTTGACCGTCAACCAGACGGCGATCACGCCGAGGGCGGCAGCAAACAGTTCAAGCCCGGACATGGCGGTTCCTTGGGGAAATCGAAGAGGGCGCCGATTGTACAGTGCCCCGCACGTTTTTAGGCGCAGTGGGAGCGAGCCCGGCTTGCCGGCGAAGAGGCCGGCCCAGTCAACATCACCATTGACTGACCCACCGCTTTCGCGAGCGGGCTCGCTCCCACGGGGATCCGTGTCGAGCGCCGGATTTGCATTCGCTGAGGACTGAGCGTGGGAGCGAGCCCGCTCGCGAAGGCGCTGTATCAGTCGGCATCTCAGTCAGCTGACAGGCTGCATTCGCCGGCAAGCCGGTCTCGCTCCCTGGTCCACGGCGAACACACATCCGGGGGCAGCTCAATTCCTTGTAGGAGCGAGGCTTGCCCTAATGCCAGTCAGTTAAGGCGCCAAACCTGTGGGAGCGAGCCTGCTCGCGAAGACGGCAACACAGCCAACATCTCCGTTGACTGACCTACTGCTATCGCGAGCAGGCTCGCTCCCACGCGGGTTTCGCTTAACTGACTGGCATTAAGGCTTGCCCGCGAAGGCGGTAAGTCTGGCGACATCGATGTTGAATGGGGCAAGCCTCGCTCCTACGGGCTCAACCCAGATTCCTGCTCGCAATGGCGGTGACGAGCGGCATGGCTAAGACAGTTGCTCCCACGTTGGTCGACGCCGGACACAAAGCCTGCACCCAGCTCAGATCCTTGTGGGAGCAAGCAGGCTCGGCTTTCGGGCCGGGGGCTACACCCGGAACTGCCTGAGCAACCCATTCAACTGCTCGCTGAGGTCTTTCAACTGTACGCTGGCGGCACTCGACTGTTCGGCGGCCAGGGCGTTGCTGTGGGACAGCCCGGCGGCCTGGGTGACGTTCTGGTTGATGTCTTCCACCACGTGGGCCTGTTGCAGGGTGGCGCTGGCAATCGAGGCGTTGAGGCCGTTGAGTGTGCGCAGGGCCTGGCCGATGGCGTTGAGGCTCTCACCGGCCAGTCCGGCCTGTTCGATGGTCAGTTGCGAGGCGCGGCTGCTGTCGCCGATCACCTGCACGGCGGCTTCGGAATGACGCTGCAAGCGCTCGATCATCGACTGGATCTCGGCGGTGGACTTCTGCGTGCGCTGTGCCAGCAAGCGGACCTCATCGGCCACCACGGCAAACCCGCGCCCCTGCTCACCGGCCCGCGCCGCCTCGATGGCCGCGTTGAGTGCGAGCAGGTTGGTCTGGTCGGCAATCGAGCGGATCACTTCCAGCACGCCACCAATCTGCGTGCTCTCACTGGCGAGGGTGCGGATCACCTCGACCGCCTGGTCGATGGTGCCCGACAGTTGGTCGATCTGCTGCAGGCTGTTGTCGATGTTGACCTGGCCTTGTTGTGCCTGGACCTCGGCGTCGCGCACTTCGCTGGCCGCGTGTTCGGCATTCTTGGCCACGTCTTGCACGCCGTAGGTGACCTCATTGATGGCGGTGGCCACCTGTTCCATCTGTTGCGACTGCTGCTGGCTGCGGGCCTGAGCCTGGGTAGCGTTGTCGTCCAGATTGCTTGAGGACTGGCCCACGGCACTGGCGGACACCTGCAATTGGCTGATCACCTGGCGCAGCTTGGCGGTAAAGGCATTGAAGTGTCGGGCCAGGTCGGTGACTTCGTCCTGGCCATGGGTGTCGAGGCTACGGGTCAGGTCACTTTCGCCGCTGGCGATGTTGGCCATGGCCTCCACGGTTTCGCGCAGCGGGCGCACGATGCTGCGAGCGATCAGCCGCACCAGCAGCGCCATCACCAGGGCGATGGTCAGCCCGGCAACGGAGGCTTCCCAGACCTGGGCGCGGAACTCGGCTTGCATGTCGTCGATGTACACCCCCGAGCCGATGATCCAGCCCCAGGGTTCAAACAATTTGACGTAGGAGGTCTTCTGCACCGGGGTGCTGGCGCCGGGCTTGGGCCAGGCATAGTTGACCATGCCGGCGCCCTGGGCCTTGGCGATGGTGACCATCTCGTTGAACACGGCAAAGCCGTTCGGGTCCCTGATCGCCGACAGGTTCTGGCCATCAAGCTTGGGATTGGCCGGGTGCATGATCATCACGGGGGTGAGGTCGTTGATCCAGAAGTAGTCGTCCTGGTCATAGCGCAAGCCACGCACCACGCTCAGGGCCTGCTGTTGCGCCGCGTCGCGGGTCAGGGTGCCGGCGCTTTCCAGGCCGTGGTAGTAGGCCAGCACGCCACTGGCCGCCTGGACCACGTGCTGGGTCTTTTGCGCCTTGGCCTGATACAGGTCGTCGTGGATCTGCTTGAGCATCAGCACACCCAAGGTCAACAGCATCAGCACGGCCACAATCAAGATGAGCCACAAACGTCGGCTGATCGACATACCGCGCAAGCTATTCATACACATCGCTCCCCGTTCTTGTTCTTGTCATCAATCCGTACTGGCATTCAGGCATGCTTTGCCAGCGGCGCCTATGCGACTCAAGTCCAATAACGACACAGCGCTATTGAGGCATGTCTGATAGGCTTTCGGCCCTGCACGAGAAAACCTTAATAGGCGCGCATTTCACGGGATTTTTACGGGCTCACGTAGATCCTGCGGGCCTTGCGCTGCTGTAAACACCTGAACACTATTAACGTGGCATGCCTGGGGGCATCGCCTCATGGGGGATTGATGGATCTTTGGACCGCCGCACAGGCATTGATTTTGGGGGTTGTCGAAGGGCTGACCGAGTTCCTGCCGATTTCCAGCACCGGGCACCAGATCATCGTCGCCGACGTGCTCGACTTCGGTGGCGAGCGGGCGATGGCCTTCAACATCATCATCCAGCTCGGCGCGATCCTGGCCGTGGTCTGGGAGTTTCGCCGCAAGATCCTCGACGTTGTCACCGGGTTGCCCACCCAGCGCAACGCGCAACGGTTCACTGCCAACCTGTTGATCGCCTTCCTGCCGGCCGTGGTGCTCGGGGTGATCTTTGCCGACTTCATCCACCATTACCTGTTCAATCCGATTACCGTGGCCACCGCGCTGGTGATCGGCGGGATCATCATGCTGTGGGCCGAGCGCCGTGAACATACGGTGCATGCCGAGACGGTCGATGACATCACCTGGAAGGATGCACTCAAGGTCGGATTCGCCCAGTGCCTGGCGATGATTCCCGGCACCTCGCGCTCCGGTTCGACCATCATTGGCGGCTTGCTCTTCGGCCTGTCGCGCAAGACCGCCACCGAGTTCTCATTCTTCCTGGCCATGCCGACCATGGTCGGTGCCGCGGTGTATTCGGGCTACAAGTACCGGGACCTGTTCCAGGCCGCCGACCTGCCGGTGTTCGCCGTCGGCTTCGTCACCGCGTTCATCTTCGCGATGATCGCGGTCAAGGGCTTGCTCAAGTTCATTGCCAGCCATAGCTACGCCGCGTTTGCCTGGTACCGGATCGCGTTCGGCCTGTTGATCCTGGCGACCTGGCAATTCGGCTGGGTGGACTGGGCAGCCGCCAAGCCATGAGTGCGCCGGCCAGTGGCCGCGGGATTCAGCACCCGCGGCTCAAAGCGCTGGTCTTGGTGGCGCTGTGCGCGCTGCCGGCCGCGGGCTCGATCCTGATGGGGCTACGCGGGGTCTCGTGGCTGCCATTGATCGCCTACGGGGCGGTCAGTGTGCTGGCGTTCTTCCTGTACTGGAGCGACAAGCGCAAGGCGCGCACCGACCGCTGGCGCACGCCGGAGAACGTCCTGCATGGGGTGGAATTGGCCGGTGGCTGGCCGGGTGCGCTGATTGCCCAGCAAGTATTCCGGCACAAGACGCGCAAGGTCTCGTACCAGGTGCTGTTCTGGATCATCGTGTTGCTGCACCAGGTGTTCTGGATCGATCAACTGTTCCTGAGCGCGGGGTTGTTCAGCCTGCTCTAAAGCAGCAAGCCAACCTGCACCCGCTTGGGCAGCTTGCCCACCACCAGTTGGTGCGAGCGTTGCAGCAAGCCTTGCAGTTCATCGGCGCCCAGCGGGTAGGGCGTTTGCATGATGATCCATTGGGCCCGCGCCAGATAAGGCGCCGGCCCGATGCCCGGGCGGTCGACGTGGCCCAGGAACAGTTCCTTGTCGACCTTGAAGGCCAGGGACTCACCACGCAGGTTCTGCAGCGCGAACATCTTGTTGCCCGCCACCGAAAACACCCGCACGCCGCCCCATTTGTAATCCTCCCGGGCGCCCGGCAGGCCCAGGCAGAAACGGGCGACGTCGTCTTCGTTCATCGGTTTCATAGCGCGCGGTCCCCGCAGTCTTTGAATGATTCCGTCAGATGGTCGATCCAGGCCCGCACCGCCGGCAGCAAGCCGCGTCGATGGGGATAGACCGCCAGCAACCAGCCGCCGGGTAACGACCACTCGGGCAGCAATTGCACCAGGGTGCCGGCTTGCAACTCTTCTTCGCAATACATCATCGGCAGCAGGGTGAAGCCAAGGCCGGCGAGGGTGCAGGCCTTACGCACGATGAAGTCGTCGATGCCCAGGCGCGCCTCCAGCGCCAGGTCGCAGCTCTGGCCCTGGCCATCGAGCATGCGGATATGCACCAGGCGGTCGGCCTCCAGGGCGCCAATCACCGGCACCTGTTTCAGGTCCTCGGGGACGCTGATTGGATGAGCCGCGGCAAAGGCCGGGGTGGCGATCATCACCATTTGCGCCTGACGCAGACGCCGGGTTACCAGGAGCGGGTCTTCATCGCCCAGGTCACGAACCCGCAAGGCCACATCGACGCCCTCGGTCACCAGGTCGACCCGGCGATTGAGCAGTTGCATCTCCAGTTGCACCAAGGGAAAGCGTTCGAGAAAGCTGCTGATCACCGCGGGCAGGAACTCATGGGCCAAGCCCACCGGGCACGACACCCGCAAGCGTCCACGCGGCTCGCTGGACATGCTGGCGACGGCTTCGTCCGCCATCTCGGCCTCCAGCAGCATGGCCTGGCAGTGGCGCAGGTAGCGTTCACCCACGGCGGTCAGCTTGAGCTGGCGGGTGGTGCGCTGCAACAGGCGGGCGCCCAGGCGCTCTTCCAGTTCGGCGATGCGCCGCGACAGGCGCGACTTGGGAATGCCCAGCAGCCGCCCGGCGGCGGCGAAACCACCGGCTTCGACCACCTTGGCGAAGTAGAAAAGATCGTTGAGGTCTTGCATGGCGTGGCTCGACTGTCCTATCAGTGGGACGAACTATCGCATTCTTACTGACTAATCAGCTATTGGTTTCGCCTGTAGGATTGTCCCAACTCGATCGCCCTGTGGCGATCCTCACTTGGAGAGCCCACATGAAACTTCTACACATTGATTCCAGCATCCTTGGCGACAACTCGGCTTCCCGTCAATTGAGCCAGCGCGTCGTCCAGGCCTGGAAAGCCGCCGATTCCGAAGTGGTGGTCACTTACCGCGACCTGGCCAGCGATGCCATCAGCCATTTCTCCGCCGCGACCCTGGTGGCCGCCGGCACCAGCGCCGAACTGCGCGATGCCGCGCAACAGCACGAAGCCGACCTCGGTGCCCGGGCCCTGAGCGAGTTCCTGGCCGCCGACGCGGTGGTGATTGCCGCGCCGATGTACAACTTCACCATTCCCACCCAGCTCAAGGCCTGGTTCGACCGCATCGCCGTTGCCGGCCAGACCTTCCGCTACACCGAAGCGGGCCCTGAAGGCCTGTGCGGCAACAAGAAAGTCATCGTGGTCTCCACCTCGGGCGGCCTGCACGCCGGCCAAGCCACCGGTGTGGCGCACGAAGACTACTTGAAAGTCATGCTCGGCTTCATGGGGATCACCGATGTCGAGTTCGTCCGTGCCCATGGCCTGGCTTACGGTGACGAAGTTCGCACCAAGGCGATGAACGATGCCAACGCACAGATCAGCGAGCAACTGTTCGCCGCAGCCTAAGGTGTTGCTCAAGGGTTAGCCGTTCACGCGGCAACCACTGGCTCCGCGCGTTGATCGAGAGTAAAACGATCAAGGCGCGGAGCTTTTTTGTTTCAGTCGTTAGCAGGACGCCCGGCAAACTTGGCCCGGGATATGCACTCCCAGGTTATTGGCGCCGTTCTACGCAAGCCTTCAGGCCAGCCCTTGCGGGCAACGGCGCTGAATCCCAGGGGATTGGGCGCGAACGGCTATTTCAATCGGGTAATACGGTGGGGCATCCCATGTCACGTCTCAGGGCACTGTTACTGATCTGCCTGCTTGGCAGCCTGGGATCGGTGCATGCCGCGCCTGCGCCGCCGCCGCATTGGAGCGTCGGCTACCACGCGATGAGCTTCCTCGATCCGCTGGACCTGCAACCGATGCGCGCCATCGCCTTTTATCCCTCGACCGGCATCGAACACGCCAGCAAGGTCGACGGCTACCTGATCCAGGCCACCGAAGACGCCCGCGTCGCCATTGGCCGCTACCCGATCCTGATGCTGTCCCACGGCAACACCGGCACGCCGCTGGCCTTGCACGACCTGGCCACGTCGCTGGCGCGCAAGGGCTTTGTGGTGGTGGCCGTGATCCATCCCGGCGATAACGCCCAGGACCACAGTCGCTTGAACACCCTGAGTAACCTGTATGGGCGGCCGATCCAGATCTCCGAAGCGATCACGGCGACCCTGTCCGACCCGATGCTGTCGCCCTTTGTCGACGCCGAGCAGGTCGGGGTAATCGGTTATTCGGCGGGGGGCGAGACCGCGTTGATCCTGTCCGGTGCCACGCCCGACCTGGACCGCCTGCGCCGCTATTGCCAGGAGCGTCCGGACGACCGCGACGCCTGTAACACCCAGGGTGAATTGATCGTCGACCGCGATGACTTGCAACCGGTGGCCGACCCGCGGGTACATGCGTTGATGTTGCTGGCGCCGTTGAGCCTCAAGTTCGGCCGGCAGACCTTGGCCGGTGTGCATGTCCCGGTCCTGCTGTACAGCGGCGATGGTGACACGCTGGTGGCCGTCGATAAGAACGCCGAGGCCTTGGCGCGCAAGTTGCCCGTGCCCCCGGACTTCAAGCTGTTGGCCGGCGCCGGGCACTTTGTGTTCATGGCGCCGTGTACCGAGGAGCAATTGCACGCGATGCCGGCGTTGTGTACTGATGCCGATGGTGTTGATCGCGAGGATATTCACCGGCATTTGATCAATGAAGCCGGGCGTTTCTTCTCTCAGGCCCTGACCAAGCCGAACCGGGCAGGGATGCAGACGGTGGATCAGTAGGTGTGGGAGCAACTGTCTTAGCCATGCCGCTTGTCACCGCCATCGCGAGCAAGAATCTGGGTTGAGCCCGTAGGAGCGAGGCTTGCCCGCGAACCGGCCAGCCCATTCAACATCGATGTCGTCAGGCTTACCGCTTTCGCGGGCAGGCCCGCTCCCACAAGGAATCCGGGCCTGACACGGGATGTGTGTTCGCCGTGGACCAGGGTGGGCGTGGGCTTGTCGGATCGCCGCACCGTCGCGAAGGTGGCCTTCCGGTGATCTGTCTCCTGTGGATGTATCCAGGTCCACTGTGGGAGACACACTGTGGGAGCGAGCCCGCTCGCGAAGGCGGCCACATTGCCGGCCAATCTCTTGCTGATGCACCTCAATCCCTTTGGGAGCGAGACCGGCTTGCCGGCGAAAACGGCCCTTCGCTCGACCCATGTCTAGCCACCGGACACCGCTCTCGGCGGCTCCAGGTCCTGGCTGAATGCTAAGATGGCGACCCAATTCACCCAGGGCCCGCCACGCGCCATGTCGGAAAAAGACACCATCTCCATTCACTTGGTACGCGAAGCCCTGCTGCAGGGATGTGCGCCAGGTGCTGTCAGCGCTCAAGTGCTGCAAAAGGTTGGGATTGACCCAGGGGTGCTCGACGTGGCCGAGGCCCGGGTGCCGGCCGCTGCGTATGCCAAATTGTGGCGTCTGCTGGCCCGGCGTGGCGATGATGAGTTTTTTGGCATGGACCCGCGCCGGCTCAAGTCCGGCAGTCTGGCGTTCCTGTGCCAATGCGCGATGGCCCAGCCGACCCTGGCGGCGGGGCTGGTGGCGGGCCTGGGGTTTTTGTCGTTGATGCTCGAACGCCTGCCCGCGCAACTGGTTCGCCAGCAGAGCCTGGCGGAGATTGTCCTGCTTGAAGACGCCGCGCCGCGCCGCGCGTTTACCTATTTCACCTACTGGATGATTGTCCATGGGGTGGCGTGCTGGCTGGCGGGGCGGCGGATTCCGATCCTGGCCATCGAGTTGCGCTGCGCCGAGCCGGACTTCTGCGATGACTACAAGGTGATGTTCTCCGAGAACCTGCGCTTTGACCGGCCCCGCACCCGGATGATTTTTGCCGCCGATTGCCTCGATCTGCCGATCAAGCGCAGCACGGATGAACTCAAGCGTTTCCTGGCCCATGCGCCGGCCAATATCCTGGTCAAGTACCGCGATCCGCAGAGCCTGGCGAACCGGATCAAGCACGACTTGCGCCATCTGAACGCCGAGCACTGGCCGGAAACCGAGCGCCTGGCCCAGCAGTTGTGCATGTCGGCGTCGACCCTGCGCCGGCGCCTGGCGGAAGAAGGGCAGACCTATCAGGGCTTGAAGGACAGCGTGCGCAAGGAGCTGGCGATTGTCTGGCTGGCCGAGCCGGCCATCAGTTTCAGCGAGATCGCCACCCGCCTGGGGTTTGCCGATACCAGTTCGTTCTACAAGGCGTTTCGCAAGTGGTCGGGGTCCAATCCCGGGCATTACCGGGCCTTGATTCTCAGTGAGGTTGGCTGATTCAGCGGCTGGGTTCTTCGCCTGCAAGCCGGTCTCGCTGCCACTGTGAACGGCAATCCCCTGTAGGCGCGAGGCTTGCCCGCGAAGAGGCCCACCCAGCCAGCACAACACCTGACGCTTGGCCAAACCAGTCAAGCAACTTGAAAGCTTTGACCATTGTCCCCCGCGCCCCGCAGCGCCAGTATTTCGCGGATTCTCGAGGTTCCCCCACGCCAATAAAAAGTACAGAGGGATGCTGGTCATGCGCGATTACGGGTCTGCGACTTCACAGTTCAACTATCAGCACACCGTCGATGCGACGCTTGCCGGCTCGTTGACGGCGCTCAACGCGTGCGTCGAGTGCTGCGACCGGCATGCCTTGCCCGGGCGTATTGCCTTGTTCTGGGAGGGTCGCGATGGCGCCGACGCCACCTATACCTTCAGTGAGCTGCAGGACCAGGCCGCGCGCTTTGCCAACTTCCTCAAGGCCCAGGGCGTGAAGCCGGGCGACAAGGTCGCGGGCCTGTTGCCGCGCAATGTCGAGCTGCTGATTGTGGTGCTCGCCACCTGGCGCCTCGGCGCGGTCTACCAGCCGTTGTTTACCGCGTTCGGCCCCAAGGCCATCGAGCACCGCCTGGGCAGCTCCGGCGCCACCGTGGTGGTGACCGATGGGGTGAACCGACCCAAGCTCGCCGAAGTCGCCGGTTGTCCCACGGTCGTCACCGTCGGCGGGCCGAAGGGGCAGGGCATCGTGCGGGGCGACTTCAGCTTCTGGGCCGAACTGGCCCAATACTCCAATCAATGCGAGCCGGTGCTGTTGACGGGCGACGACCCGTTCCTGCTGATGTTCACCTCGGGCACCACCGGCCCGGCGAAAGCCTTGTCGGTGCCGCTCAAGGCCATCGTTGCGTTCCAGGGCTACACCCGCGATGCCGTGGACCTGCGCCCCGAAGACGCGTTCTGGAACCTCGCCGATCCGGGCTGGGCCTACGGCATCTACTTCGGCGTGACGGGCCCCTTGTCCATGGGCCATCCCATCACTTTCTACGATGGCCCGTTCACCCTCGAAAGCACCTGCCGGGTGATCAACAAATACGCGATCAGCAACCTCACCGGCTCACCGACCGCGTACCGGCTGTTGATTGCCGGTGGCGAGGCGTTCGCCCGCTCGATCAAGGGCCGGCTGCGGATTGTCAGCAGCGCCGGCGAGCCGTTGAACCCGGAAGTGATCCGCTGGTTCGCCGACAACCTGGACGTGGTGATCCACGACCACTACGGCCAGACCGAACTGGGCATGGTGCTGTGCAACCACCACGGCCTGGCGCACTCGGTGCACGTCGGCGCGGCGGGCTTCGCTTCGCCGGGGCACCGGATCGTGGTGCTCGACGATGCCTGTAACGAACTGCCGGCCGGCGAGCCGGGCATCCTCGCCATCGATCGCAGCCAGTCACCGATGTGCTGGTTCGCCGGCTATGAAGGCGCGCCGACCAAGGCGTTTGTCGGTAACTACTACCTCAGTGGTGACACCGTGGAGCTGAACCCGGACGGCAGCATCAGTTTTGTCGGGCGCAGCGATGACGTGATCACCACCTCCGGCTACCGCGTGGGGCCGTTCGATGTGGAAAGCGCGCTGATCGAGCACCCGTCGGTGGTGGAAGCCGCCGTGGTCGGCAAGCCTGACCCGGAGCGCACCGAGTTGGTGAAGGCGTTCGTGGTGCTCGGCGCGCAGTACCGCGCCTCGCCGGAGTTGGCTGAGGAGCTGCGCCAACACGTGCGCAAGCGTCTGGCGGCGCACTCGTATCCCCGTGAAATCGAATTTGTCAGTGACTTGCCCAAGACCCCGAGCGGCAAGTTGCAGCGCTTTATCTTGCGCAACCAGGAAATCGCCAAGGCCCAAGAGGCCGCGGTCGACAAGACTTCCGCTTGAACCCAAGGACACCATGATGCAGATCCAGAACAAGGTTTTTATCGTTACCGGCGGCGCGTCAGGCTTGGGCGCGGCCACCGCTGAGCTGTTGGTCGGCGCCGGCGCCAAGGTGATGCTGGTTGACCTCAACGCCGAGGCCGTCGCGGCCCAGGCCCAGCGGATTGGCGCCCGAAGCGTAGTGGCCGACATCGCCAACGAAGACGCCGCCCAGGCGGCCGTCGAGGCAACGGTGGCAGCCTTTGGCGGCCTGAACGGGTTGGTCAACTGCGCCGGGATCGTGCGCGGCGAGAAGATCCTCGGCAAGAACGGTCCGCATCTGTTGGCCAGCTTTAGCCAGGTGATCAACGTCAACCTGATCGGCAGCTTCAACATGCTGCGCCTGGCCGCCGCGGCCATCGCGCAAACTGACGCCGATGCGCAGGGCGAGCGCGGGGTGATCATCAACACCGCTTCGGCGGCTGCCTACGACGGGCAGATCGGCCAGGCGGCCTACGCGGCGTCCAAGGGCGCGATTGTCAGCCTGACCTTGCCCGCCGCCCGTGAACTGGCGCGCTTTGGTATCCGCGTGATGACCATCGCCCCCGGCATCTTCGAAACCCCGATGATGGCCGGCATGCCCCAGGAAGTCCGCGATTCCCTGGCCGCCGGCGTACCGTTCCCACCGCGCCTGGGCAAAGCATCCGAGTACGCCGCGCTGGTCAGGCATATCATTGAGAACAGCATGCTCAACGGCGAGGTGATCCGTCTCGACGGCGCCTTGCGCATGGCCGCCAAGTAAGGAGTTTTGATCATGAGCCACGCCAACGATCCGATTGTCATTGTCAGCGCCGTCCGCACGCCCATGGGCGGTTTCCAGGGCGACCTCAAGAGCCTGACCGCGCCGCAACTGGGCGCCGCCGCGATCCGCGCCGCCGTCGAGCGTGCCGGCATCGCCCCAGAGGCGGTGGAAGAAGTGCTGTTCGGTTGCGTGCTGCCCGCCGGCCTCGGCCAGGCCCCGGCCCGCCAGGCTGCGCTGGGTGCCGGGCTGGACAAGTCGACCCGCTGCACCACCCTGAACAAGATGTGCGGCTCGGGCATGGAGGCCACGATGCTGGCCCACGACATGCTGCTGGCCGGCAGCGCCGATGTGGTAGTGGCCGGCGGCATGGAAAGCATGACCAACGCCCCGTACCTGCTGGACCGCGCCCGTGGCGGCTACCGCATGGGCCACGGCAAGGTCATCGACCATATGTTCCTCGATGGCCTGGAAGACGCCTACGACAAGGGCCGCCTGATGGGCACCTTCGCCGAGGACTGCGCGCAAGATCACGGTTTCAGCCGTGAAGCCCAGGACGCCTTCGCCATCGCCTCCACCACTCGCGCCCAGCAAGCGATCAAGGACGGCAGCTTTAAGGCCGAGATCGTGCCGCTGACGGTGACGGTCGGTAAAGAGCAGAAGCTCATCACCGATGACGAACAACCGCCCAAGGCCCGGCTGGACAAGATCACCAGCCTCAAGCCGGCGTTCCGCGACGGTGGTACGGTGACCGCCGCCAACGCCAGCTCGATTTCCGACGGCGCCGCTGCCTTGCTGCTGATGCGCCGCAGTGAAGCCGAAAAACGCGGGCTCAAGCCCCTGGCGGTGATCCACGGTCACGCCGCCTTTGCCGACACGCCCAGCCTGTTCCCGGTGGCGCCGGTCGGGGCGATCAAGCGCTTGATGAAGAAGACCGGCTGGACCCTGGATCAGGTCGAGCTGTTCGAGATCAACGAAGCGTTCGCGGTGGTCAGCCTGGTGACGATGGCCCAGTTGGAGATCCCCCACGCCAAGGTCAACGTGCATGGCGGCGCCTGCGCCCTGGGCCACCCGATTGGCGCCTCCGGTGCGCGGATCCTGGTGACCTTGCTCTCGGCCCTGCGCCAGAAAGGCCTGAAACGCGGCGTCGCGGCGATCTGCATCGGCGGCGGCGAAGCCACAGCCATGGCGGTTGAGTGCCTGTACTAACAGGACGCGATCCAAGGTGGGAGCGGGCTTGCTCGCGAAAGCGGTGTACCCGTCAACACGGATATCGACTGACAGGTTGCATTCGCGAGCAAGCCCGCTCCCACCCTTTGACCTGCATTATTTTTTAGGACTGCCCATGCTCCCCAACGACGAACAACAACAGATCCGCGAAGCCGCCCGGCAGTTTGCCCAGGAGCGCTTGAAACCCTTTGCGGCCGAGTGGGACCGCGAGCATCGCTTCCCCCGGGAAGCCATCGGCGAGATGGCCGACCTCGGCTTCTTCGGCATGCTGGTGCCGGAGCAGTGGGGCGGGTGCGACACCGGCTACCTGGCCTACGCCATGGCCCTGGAAGAAATCGCTGCCGGGGACGGCGCCTGCTCAACCATCATGAGCGTGCACAACTCGGTGGGTTGCGTGCCGATCCTCAAGTACGGCACCGAGGAGCAGAAACAACGTTTCCTCACGCCACTGGCCAGCGGCGCCATGCTCGGCGCCTTCGCCCTGACCGAGCCCCAGGCCGGTTCCGACGCCAGCGGCCTGAAGACCCGAGCCCGCCGCGACGGTGACCATTACGTGCTCAATGGCTGCAAGCAGTTCATCACCTCCGGGCAAAACGCCGGGGTGGTGATCGTGTTCGCGGTGACCGATCCGGCGGCGGGCAAGCGCGGCATCAGCGCCTTTATCGTGCCCACCGACTCCCCGGGCTATAAGGTCGCTCGGGTTGAAGACAAGCTCGGCCAGCATGCGTCCGACACCTGCCAGATCCTGTTCGAGGACGTGAAGGTGCCGGTAGCCAATCGGCTGGGCGAGGAGGGCGAGGGCTACAAGATCGCCCTGGCCAACCTGGAAGGTGGCCGCGTGGGCATTGCGGCGCAATCGGTGGGCATGGCCCGCGCCGCGTTCGAGGCGGCCCGTGACTACGCCCGTGAACGGGAAAGCTTCGGCAAACCGATCATCGAGCACCAGGCCGTGGCCTTTCGCCTGGCGGACATGGCCACCCAGATTGCGGTCGCCCGGCAAATGGTGCATTACGCTGCCGCCCTGCGCGACAGCGGCCAGCCGGCGCTGGTGCAAGCCTCGATGGCCAAGCTGTTTGCCTCGGAGATGGCGGAGAAAGTCTGCTCGTCTGCCTTGCAAACCCTCGGCGGTTACGGTTATCTCAGCGACTTCCCGTTGGAGCGGATCTACCGCGACGTGCGGGTTTGCCAGATCTATGAAGGCACCAGTGATATTCAGCGCATGGTCATTTCGCGCAATCTTTGAGAAGGAACGCTTGAACATGAGTTACCAAACCATTTTGTTGGAAGTCCAGGGCCGCGTAGGCCTGATCACCCTGAACCGGCCACAGGCGCTCAATGCCCTGAACGCGCAGATTGTCAGCGAACTGAACCACGCCCTCGACGGCCTGGAAGCCGATCCGCAGATTGGCTGTATCGTCCTGACCGGCTCGAAAAAAGCCTTCGCCGCCGGTGCCGACATCAAGGAAATGGCCGAGCTGAGCTATCCGCAGATCTACCTCGACGACCTGTTCAGCGACAGCGACCGAGTGGCCAACCGCCGCAAGCCGATCATCGCCGCGGTCAACGGCTTTGCCCTGGGCGGCGGTTGTGAGCTGGCGCTGATGTGCGACTTCATCCTGGCGGGCGAAAACGCCAAGTTCGGCCAGCCGGAAATCAACCTCGGCGTGCTGCCGGGCATGGGCGGCACCCAGCGCCTGACCCGTGCGGTGGGCAAGGCCAAGGCCATGGAAATGTGCCTCAGCGGGCGCCTGATCGATGCCGTGGAAGCTGAGCGTTGCGGCATTGTGGCGCGCATCGTGCCGTCGGATGAGTTGTTGGATGAGGCGCTGAAAGTCGCGGCCCTGATCGCCAGCAAGTCGCTGCCGATTGTGATGATGACCAAGGAAAGCGTGAACCGCGCCTTTGAAGTCAGCCTGTCCGAAGGCGTGCGCTTCGAGCGCCGGGTGTTCCATGCCGCGTTCGCCACCCAGGATCAGAAGGAAGGCATGGCGGCGTTCATTGCCAAGCGTCCGGCTGAGTTTGTCGGTAAGTGATGTAGCGCCCCTACTGACGCCATCGCGAGCAAGCCCGCTCCCACAAGGTCCTGCGGGTGCACACCAACCGCGTGTACGACCCAAAACACTGTGGGAGCGGGCTTGCCCGCGAAGGCGGCATGTCTGGCGCCATAACCGGCGCCTGACACACCCTTTTCGCGAGCAGGCTCGCTCCCACAAGGTCCTGCGGGTGCACACCAAACGCGTGTACGACCCAAAACACTGTGGGAGCGGGCCTGCCCGCGAAGGCGGCATGTCTGGCGCCATAACCGGTGCCTGACACACCCTTTTCGCGAGCAGGCTCGCTCCCACATGGTGCTCAGTGAGCACCAAATCGATGATCCTCTGTGGGCGCGAGCACGGGCCCCCGTAGGAGCGAGGCTTGCCCGCGAAGCGATTAAAGGTAGTGCTTCAGTTCCCGGGCAATCACCATCCGCTGGATCTCGCTCGACCCTTCATAGATCTGGGTGATTCGCGCATCGCGGTAGTAGCGTTCCACCGGGTAATCCTCCAGGTAGCCATAGCCGCCGTGGATCTGCATCGCCGATGAACAGACCTTTTCCGCCATCTCGGAGGCAAACAGCTTGGCTTGCGAGGCCTCCGACAGGCAGGGCTTGCCGGCGCTGCGCAGGCGGGCGGCGTGGAGGATCAGCAGGCGGCTGGCGTTGATGCGTGTGTGCATGTCGGCCAGCAGGTTGGCGATGCTCTGGTGTTCGATGATCGGCTTGTCGAACTGCACCCGTTCACGGGCGTAGGTCAGCGCGGCCTCGAACGCCGCACGGGCAATGCCCAGCGCCTGGGCGGCGATGCCGATGCGCCCGCCTTCGAGGTTGGACAGGGCAATCGCCAGGCCCTTGCCCCGTTCGCCCAGCAGGTTGGCCTCGGGAATCGTGCAGTTGCTCAAGGTCACCGCACAGGTGTCGGACGCGCGGATGCCCATTTTGTGTTCGGTGCGGTCGACGATGAAGCCTGGGGTGTCGGTGGGCACCAGGAACGCCGACAGGCCTTTCTTGCCCAGGTGCGGGTCGGTGACGGCGAACACGATGGCCAGCTTGGCGCGCTTGCCGTTGCTGACGAACTGCTTGGCGCCGTTGATCACCCATTGTCCGTCGCGCAACTCGGCGCGGGTACGCAGGTTGTGGGCTTCGGAGCCGGCCTGGGGTTCGGTCAGGCAAAAACAGCCGATGGCCTTGCCGCTGGCCAGGTCCGCGAGCCAGGTGTGCTTTTGCGCGTCGCTGCCATAGTTGAGCACCGGCCCGCAGCCCACCGAGTTATGGATGCTCATGAACGCGCCTGTCGCGCCATCGCCGGCGGAGATCTCTTCCACGGCCAGGGCGTAGGCCACGTAGTCGACGTAGGTGCCACCCCATTCCTCGGGGACGACCATCCCCAGCAGGCCCAGTTCACCCATCTTCGCCACCAGGGCGTCGTCGATCCAGCCGGCCTTTTCCCAGGCGTGTGCGTGGGGCGCGATTTCGCCGCGGGCAAAGTCGCGGGCCATGTCGCGGATCATCACTTGTTCTTCAGTCAGCTCGATATCGTGCATGGCTCAGCTCCCGCTCTGTTCAAAACCGTCGAAGAAGCTTGCCACGTGCCTGGCGTCCAGCGCCTGTACGGTGGGCGGATTCCAGCGCGGGGCCTTGTCCTTGTCGATGAGCAAGGCACGCACGCCTTCGATCAGGTCGCCACGCTCGAACCATTGACGGTCCAGGTGCAGCTCCAGGGCAAAACAGTGTTCCAACGGCAGTTGCCGACCGCGGCGCAGCATCTCCAGGGTGACCGCCATCGCCAGGGGCGAGCGACTCTCCAGCAGGTCCGCGGTGGCCAGCGCCCAGTCGTGGCTGTCGGCGACCGTCACGCTGCGCAGTTGCTCAACGATACTCGGTACATCGGGCAGGGCGAAGAAATGGTCGATGGCCGGGCGCAATGCATCCAGCGGGGCGTTGGGCAGTTGCTGCACGGCCATTTTCGCCAGCAGGCCTTGCAGGTCCTTGAGCGGGGTGTCGTGCCATACGAGCTGATCGAGGCCCTGGTCCAGTTCGGCCAGCTTGGCGCTGTCCAGGTACCAGTCGGCCAGGCCGCAGTACAGGGCGTCGGCGGCGCGAACCTGCACGCCGCTGACCCCCAGGTAAATCCCCAGTTCGCCAGGGATGCGTGACAGGAAGTAGCTGCCGCCGACATCCGGGAAGTAACCGATGCCCACTTCCGGCATCGCCAGGCGGCTGCGCTCGGTGACGACCCGCAGGTCGGCGCCCTGTACCAGGCCCATGCCGCCACCGAGGACATAGCCGTCCATCAGCGCCAGTACGGGTTTACGGTAATGGTGGATGGCCAGGTCGAGGGCGTACTCCTCGACGAAGAACGTTTCATGCAGCGTGTCGCCGCTTTTGAAGCTGTCGTAGAGCGAGCGGATGTCGCCACCGGCACAGAACGCCTTCTCACCCGCGCCACGCAGGACCACCGCGTGCACCTCGGGGTCCTTGGCCCAGGCGTCCAACTGCTGGTGCAGATGGCGGACCATCTCCAGGGTCAGGGCGTTGAGCCCGGCGGGACGATTGAGGGTCAGGTGGCCGATGTGATTGCGTACCTGGGTCAGTACGTCATTGGCTGCGGCGTCAGCGCCGTGGACAGCCTGGGATGAAACCTGAGCAGTCATCACTAACTCCCTGCTTTTATTGTTCTTTAAAGGTGTTCGCACGCGAACGATCCCGGATCGTAACAGCGCAAATTTGCGATGTACAACCGGGATAGATGCAGGTCTGGTGTGCATTTTTGCAGTGAAGATGTTGCCCGTGCCGAGCTTAAGTGAACAGCATTAGCTGCTACAGGGGGGGCTTTGGTCGGCGTGGCCTAGCGCTCAACCCGCTCGGCCAGCACTTGGCCGATGCTGCGGCGCCTGGCGTGCAGTTCGCTGGCGTGGATCAACTGTTCGAGGTCTTCGGGGGTGACATCGAAAAACGCCTGCATGTCCGCCAGGGCCAGCTTGAGGTCCTCGGCCGTGATCGCGTGGGGGTCCATGGGCCGTTGCTCCGCGGGCACCATGGGCACCGGCTCGCTGGGCCCCTTGGGGTAGCGGACCCGCGTCAGGTTGTTGTACGCCAGGGCAGACAACAGCAACACGGCGGCGGCGAGCATCACCGGGCCCAGGACCCGCCAGTCCAGGGCGACGGTCGTCGGGTCCGCCAACACCAGCAGCAAGCCCAACGCCCCGGCCGGTGGATGCAGGCAGCGTAGCCAGCACATCAATATCAGGCCAAGGCCGGCCGCCAGGCAGGCGCTGCCCAGGGTGCGACCGATCAGGTGGGCCACCAGCAACGCCATCACGCTCGCGCACAGATACCCACCGAGGATCGACCAGGGTTGTGCCAGGGCCCCGGATGACACCGCAAACAGCAGCACCGCCGAGGCGCCCAGTGGGCCGATCAGGTGCAGGGCGATGTCCATGCCAAAGACCTGGGCGCAGAGCCAGACGCTGAGCAGGGTGCCCAGGGACATACCGATGGCGGCGCGACTCCATTCGCTGGGGCGGGTGTTGATGGCGGCGGGGATCCAGCGTTCAAGCATGACAGGCAGGGTTCCGGGACAAAGGGCAGGCAAAAAGAAGGGCTCGTCTGGGTGAGCAGAAAGCCCTTTAACGGTTCCAACATTTGGGGGAGGAACGGCGCGCAGTGTGCCGAGCAAACGATCCACTTACAAATTCATATTAATGCGCTTTAAGTTCACTAATTTTGATGCTTGATGACGCGACGCCCACTGAAAAAACACAGGGCGCCACCCATGGCGGCCAGCGCGGCCAGCGCATAGAACATGCTGGCGGCCGGGGTGTGGGCCAGCAGGAAGCCACAAATCACCGGGCTGGCCGCGCCGCCCAGGGCGGCGAGGTTTTGCGCGCCGTAGTAGCTGCCACGCAGTGGCTCGGGCGCCAGGGTGTCGACGAACAGGAACTCGGCCGGGTAGATGATCATCTCGCCCAGGGTGAAGATGAACATCGCCAGGCACCAGTGCACCAGGTTCTGGGCAAGGCTGAAGCCGATCAGCCCGACAATGAACAGGGCCGTCCCCAGCGCAATCCAGTAGCGCAGGTGTTCGCGCTTGAGGAGGCGGCCGACCTGATACTGCAACACGATGACGGTGATCGCGTTGCAGGCCATGATCGCGGCCATGGTTTGCAGGGCGACGGCTTCGTCCTGAGTGACCAGCAGGTATTGCGACAGGTACAGGGTGAAACGGCCATGGACCACGGTGCTGAGCAAGCAGCCGACGGTGAACAGGATGAGCGTGCGGTCGCTCTTGAGGGTGACCAGGGTCTTGATGAAGGACGCCGGCGCGGGGCCGGCCGCGTTCTTGGCGGTCTTGGGCAGCGTGGTGAGGGCACACATGCTCAATAGCGCAATCACCCCGGACACCAGAAATGGCGCTTGAGTCTGCGCTCCGGCAATCGTCACGCCGAGCATCGGGCCGAAGGAGTAGCCAATATTGCTCAGGGTGTAGTTCAACGAGAAGGCCTTGGCGCGCTGGGCCACCGGCAGGTGCTCGCTGAGCATCGCCTTGGAGCCGATCAGGAACAACGCCGTGGCGGTCTCCGTGACGATCAGGGTCAAGGTGGCCAGGTACAGGTTGTGGGCGAAACTCAGTAGCACCATGCCGATGGCGGTCGAGAGCATGCTCAGCACCAGCAGGCGGCGCTTGTCCAGCCGGTCGACGATGTAACCGCCGTACAGCGCCAGCAGCGTCGCGGTGAAGACGCAGATGCCCAGCAACAGGCCAACGTCCTGGGTATCCAGGCCCAGTTGCCGGCTGAGGAACAGGGTCAGCAGCGGGCTGATCAGGGCCCGGCTGATGACCATGGTCAGGGAGCTGAGCAGCAGCCTGCGAATCAGGGGCGAGTAAGTGGCCACGGGCGTGTCGATGTCCTTATCCGAATCAGTGGTCAGTGTGCACAGGCGGTTGGGGTTTGTCTTGGGCGGATGGGGGATTATTGACTGACCTGGCGCCATCGCCGACAAGCCAGTCTCGCTCCCGCAGGAATCTGGGTTGAGCCCGTAGGAGCGAGGCTTGCCCGCGAAGAGGCCAGCCCATTCAACATCGATGTCGCCAGGCTTACCGCCTTCGCGGGCAAGCCTTAATGCCAGTCAGTTAAGCGAAACCCACGTGGGAGCGAGCCTGCTCGCGATAGCAGTAGGTCAGTCAACGGAGATGTTGGCTGTGTTGCCGTCTTCGCGAGCAGGCTCGCTCCCACAGGTTTGGCGCCTTAACTGACTGGCATTAGGGCAAGCCTCGCTCCTACAAGGCGTTGAGCTGCACCCCGGATGTGTGTTCGCCGTGGACCAGGGTGGGAGCGAGCCTGCTCGCGAAAACGGCAGGCCCCGGTGGTTCACGGCAAGCGCAGCAGCACGTAGCGGTCTTTATCGAAGTTGCCGACCAGCGCCGGTTGCAGCGTGCCCAGGGGTGACGACTTCAGGGCCTGGAACTGGCTGTCGTCCATGATCAGCCACACCGGTCCCGCCAGGGCTTGCAGGTCCTGCAGCGAATGGGTGAACTGCGGTTGCAGGTCCTGGTCGAGGTTGACCATGAACTTGATGGCCTTGGCGTCCTTGCCCATGGCATGCAGCACCACGGGGGCCGGGTCCTTCTGGATCAGCGCGAAGGCGGCGCGGCTGAAGGTGCGGGTGTCGTACAGGGCGTGCTGCACCGGCTCGAACACCAGGATGTAGGCCGACCACACCCCGAGCACGGCGCTGAATGCCAGGCCCACGGCGCGCACGCGGGGCTTGAACAGCATCCCCAGTGCGATGACCTGCAACACGCCGAGCACGACCATCACCGCCGTGACAGAACCGAGGTACTCGGGAAAGCGCCGCTTGGCCACCACTAAACCCACGATCAACAGCCCCGGCAGCAGCAGCCACAACGCTTGCATCAGTACGCGCAGCCCCTGCAGCGCCCGGCCTTGGGCGCCTTGGAACGGGTATGCCGCGATGATCGCCGCCATGGGCAGCATCGGTAGCATGTAGCGGGCTTTTTTCGCCATGGGGATCGACAAGCCGATCATGATGATCAGTCCGGCTGCGGTGCACAACGCCAGCAGGCGCAGTGCCGGCCCGCGGTCTTTGCGCCCCACCAGCAGCACCACGGCCAGTACCAGCACCGCCAGTGGATAGGCCAGCGCATAGTTGCCCATGGAACTGGTGAAGTAATACAGCGTGTCACTCGCGCCTTCGCGGCCATCCAGGCGGCCCATGAACTGCATGCGGATCACGTCCTGGACGAAGGTCTCGCCGCCACTGACCTTGGCCAGCCAGAGCAGCAGGCCGATCCCGGCGGCCAGCAACACGGCCGCCAGCACCCCGAACACGATCATCCGTCGCCACTGCCCCGTGAGCAGGTAATAGCTGCACAGCACGCCCGTCGGCACCACCAGGCCAATCGGCCCGCGAATCGCGAAGCCCAGCACCAGCAGCGCGAGAATCAATGGCAGGCGGCGCGGTGCCTGGAAGTGGTCGGCGGCATAGCCCAGGTAGAACACCGAGAAGGTCACGGCCGCGACCATCTGGTCGAGGGACACGGCGCGGGTTTCGGTGATGAAGGTGTTGGACAGCAGCAGCAGGGCGATGCTGATCAGCGCCCAGGTCCGGGAGTAGGGCGCGACCAGGCGGTACATCAGTGTCACGATCACGGCCGAGGCCAGTGCGCTGGGTAGCCAGGCGGTCAATGCGTTGACCTGGCCGAACGGCAGCGACAGCAGCCAGGTAAAGACGGTCGACGTCGCCCAGTAGTCGGCGTAGGGCTGGCCATAGGTGGTGGGGAAGAATCCCGGCCCATGGCGCAGCATTTCCTCGGCAAACAGCACGAAGCGGGTATCGAAGCCAATCGCGGTCTGCTGGTAGACCCCGGCGCAAAACAGCAACAGCGCCAGCACGCCCAAGGCGAGCGAATGCTGGGCAATCCTTGTCGATGAAGATGGGGACACGCAGCCTCCTAGGCGACGACGGTTGGGGATAGCCCTTGTGGGTGCTGGGAAACCGGCAGGTTGTGGGATTCACCACGGCCCATCGGAAAGTAGGTGAAGCCGGCCCGCGCCATGCGCTCGGTGTCGTAGAGGTTGCGACCGTCAAAGATCACCGGGGCCTTGAGGCGCGACTCGATGATCTTGAAGTCCGGGGCCTTGAACTGCTGCCATTCGGTGCAGACGATCAAGGCATCCGCGCCCACGAGGGCTGCTTCCGGGGTCCCCATCAGCGACAGGTTCGGCTGGTCTGGGTACAGGCGTTGGGTTTCCTGCATGGCTTCAGGGTCAAACGCCCGCACTTGCGCACCGGCGGCCCACAGGGCCTCCATCAACACCCGGCTTGGGGCGTCGCGCATGTCGTCGGTGTTGGGCTTGAAGGCCAGGCCCCACAGGGCGAAGGTCTTGCCCCGCAGGTCACCCTTGTAGAACGCGTTGATGCGCTCGAACAGCTTGTGCTTCTGGCGCTGGTTGATCGCTTCGACCGCTTGCAGCAGGTCGCTGGAGCAGTTGGCAGCCTGGGCGCTATGGATCAGCGCACGCATGTCCTTGGGGAAGCACGAGCCGCCATAGCCGCAACCCGGGTAGATGAAGTGGTAGCCGATGCGTTGGTCCGCACCGATGCCCATGCGTACGGCTTCGATGTCGGCGCCCAGGTGTTCGGCCAGTTCGGCGATCTGGTTGATGAAGCTGATCTTGGTGGCCAGCATGCAGTTGGCGGCGTACTTGGTCAGTTCGGCGCTGCGCAGGTCCATGAAGATGATGCGGTCGTGGTTGCGGTTGAAAGGCGCGTAGAGATCACGCATGACCTCGCGCACTTCTTCGCGCTCGCAGCCGATCACGATGCGGTCCGGACGACGGCAGTCGGCGACCGCCGAGCCTTCCTTGAGGAATTCGGGGTTGGAGACGATATCGAACTCAAGGTGCCGACCGGCGCTGTCCAGGGCTTGCTGGATGTACGCGCACAGGGTGTCGCCGGTGCCGACCGGGACGGTGGACTTCTCCACCAGGATCAACGGTTCGACCCGGTGACGGGCAACCGCATCGCCCACCGACAACACATACTTGAGGTCAGCCGAGCCATCTTCATCCGACGGCGTGCCCACGGCGATGAACAGCACCTGGCCGTGCTCGATGGCCATTTTCTCGTCACTGGTGAACTGCAAGCGTCCGCTTTCCAGGTTCTCCTTGACCATGGTCTCAAGACCGGGCTCGAAGATGGTGACGTGGCCCTTTTGCAGCAACTTGATCTTGTTCTGATCGACGTCCATGCACACAACGTCGTGACCGACTTCGGCCAGGACAGTTGCTTGAACCAGGCCTACATAACCGCTACCAATTACGCTGATTTTCATACGGAGTCTCGAGGACAAGGTGTACGTGATGAGTTGATGGTGATCACCCCCAGCATGACCAATGCCACGCCCAGGGTTTTGTACAAACTGAACGATTCGTTGAACAGCGGCAGGCTGGCCGCCAGCAGGTACACCAGCGCGTAGCTGATGCTCAACAGTGAGTAAGCGCGGCCCAGTGGCAGGTCCCGCAGGGCCATCAACCAGCACAGCATTGACAGCGCGTAGGCGAAGATCGACAGCATGACCACACCCAGTGCCAGCCAATCCACCGTGCCGTTGCCCAGGGCCGCCAGCCACTGATCCGGCTGGGGCAGGTGGCTCATGCTCCAGCGCATGCCCAGTTGGGCGCTACTGACCAGTAGCACGCTGCCCATGGCAAAACCGATTCCACGACGCGGGTTCATGCGTGACGCCCCAATAGCACGACACCGGCAATCACCAGCGCCACACCGATCCAGTGCCGGCGATCGATCGTTTCATGGAACACGAAGCGGGCCACCAGGGTGATCAGCACAAAGTTGAGGCTGAGCATTGGGTAGGCGATCCCGACTTCCAGGCGCTGCAACACCAGCAACCAGACCAGCAGGCCCACGCCCAGGCTGGCCAGGGCCAACCACAACCAGGGCGAGCGCAATTTCGTGGCCCAGCCCGAGTCCACCCCGCGCCAGCTTTCAACGGCGTACTTTTGGGCGACCTGGCCCAGGCAGGTGAGCAGGCACGCGCCCAGCAACAAGGCCCAGGTCATGGCGCGCTCTGCGGGATGATCAGGATGACCATGTTGCCGCGCTCGTAACGCTTGCCCTCGTTGGGCAGCAGTTCGACTTCGCGCACTTCATCGTCGCCCTTGACCCGCATCACCACGCCTACCGGGCCGCTCTTGCGTGCTTCGCTCATCCATTGCTGGACGTGCTCGGTGTCGACGCGGCGTGCGGCGGCATCCGGGTAGGACAGGCCGTACTTCACTTCGCCGATGGTGTTGTAGAGCGCCACCTGCGGACGTTGCAGGCGCCAGGCCAGGGCCGAGGCGGCGCCCAGGTCGTTGCTCAACAGGCTCTTGGCCTGGCTCAGTTCGTCGAGGTGTTCCAGGACAAACTGGTCCGGCGTCTTGTTGTACACCGTCGCATGAGGCAGGGCGGCCGGCAGGATCGCCACCAGCAACAGGCTGCCAATGGCCGGTGCGGCCCAGGCACTCCGCGGCCGTACAAGCTGCATCAGGTTGGCCAGGATCCAGCCCATGATCACGATGAACACCAGCACCAGGCTGCCCAGCTCATCGACGTACACCGGCTTTTTCAGTTGCAGGTAGACAATCGCCAGCAGCGTCAGCAGGCCGATGGCCAGGTTCAGTCCGCCATTGACCTTGAACAACCGGGTTTGACCCTGGTTCAGGCGGTCGACGAGGGTGTTGGCCATCAGCAGTACCAGCGGGAGCAGGCACGGCAGGATGTACGCCGGCAGTTTGCCTTTGCTCAGGCTGAAGAATGCCAGCGGCAGGACCAGCCACAGCAGCAGGAAGCCAGTGCTGCCTTGGCGGCGCTTATCCCAGGCCTGTTTGAGCGCGGTCGGCAGGAACGCCACCCAAGGCAAGCTGAAAGCCACCAGCAGCGGCAGGTAGAACCACCAGGGCGAGGCGTGTTGGGCGTCGTCGCCGGCAAAGCGACGAATGTGTTCATGCCAGAAGAAGAACCGCCAGTAGTCAGGCTCCTGGGCATGGACCGCCAGTGCCCACGGCAAGCTGATGACCACCGCGACGGCGACGGCCAGTGGTCCGTAGACCAGCAGTTCACGCCAGCGCTTTTGCCAGATCATGTAGGGCAGGGCGATCAGCACCGGCAGCAACCAGGCGAGAAAGCCCTTGGTCATGAAGCCCATCGCGCAGGCCAGGCCCAACACCGCCCAACTGATCAGCCGGCCGCCGCGGGTGCGGCTGTCCAGGGCAAACCACAGGGCGACGAAACTCAAGTTGACCCAGAAAGTGAACTGCGGATCGAGGTTGCCATAGCCACCCAGCGCGGCGACCACCGCCAGACTCATGTAGAGCAGCGCACTGGCGATGCTTTTGCGGGGGTCGTTCCACAGGCGGCGGGCGATCAGGTAGGCCAGGACGATGCTCAGGCCGGTGGCGAGTGCCGAGGCAATCCGCACGCCGAACAGGTTGTCACCGAACACCGCCTGGCCGATGGCGAACATCCAGTAGCCGGCAACGGGCTTCTCGAAGTAGCGCAGGCCCATGAAGTGCGGCGCCACCCAGTTGCCGCTCAGGAGCATTTCCTGGCTGATCTGGGCGTAGCGGGTTTCATCCGGGATCCACAGGCCATGGGTGCCCAACGGCGCCAGGTAGGCCAGGGCGAAGGCGATCAACAATAAGGGCAAGGCCCAGCGCTTACTCATGTGCCTTGCACTCCCAGCCAGCCTTCACGGCCTTCGAGGGCACCGCGCAGCACACGGCCGGCAGGCAAGCTGCTCGGGTCGGCGGGCAGCAGCGCGCCCAGCGGCTGGAACTTGATGTCACGCGTGCGCGCATCCACCAGCAATTGACGGAAATGGTCTGCCATCAGAATCCCTTCTACCTCGGCATGGATGGTGTAGACGTTCAGTTTCGAGGGACTGAACCGGTCCAGAATGTAGGCGTTGAAAGCATCGGCGGAGACCACCGGACCCACCACTTCATCGAAGGTCGGCAAGTCGACCGGAATCTGTGGTGCGCCAAGCGCGCCGTTCGCCAGTCGCGGCACAAACAGGCTTTGCCCACGACAATCACTGTTGTAGCGAAAGCCAAAACGCTCCTTGGCTTCGATGACGCGCTCATCCGCTCGCCAGCCGGCAGACGCCGAACAGTCAATGGATTGGCCGAGGATATCGCTGAGGGTGTCGACCCCCCGGCGCATCTGTTCGCACAACTGCGCATCGCTCCAGCGCCCGGCATTGGCCTGCCAGCCATGGTGATCCCAGGCGTGCAGGCCGACTTCGTGGCCGGCAGCGGCAGCCTGGCGCATCAAGTGCCCGAGGTCGCGGCCAATGGGTTTGCCCGGCCAGGCGGTGCCGGCCAGCAGAATGTCCCAGCCGTACAGGCCGGCAGCATTGGAACGCAGCATCTTCCAGAGAAATTGGGGGCGGATCAGGCGCCACAAGTGGCGCCCCATGTTGTCCGGGCCGACGCTGAAGAAAAACGTCGCCTTGACCTGTGCTTCATCGAGCATTTCCAACAGCCGGGGCACCCCCTCGCGGGTGCCTCGGTAGGTGTCGACATCGATGCGTAGACCTGCCTGCATTAGCGCTTGTCCGCGATTTCGAGCATGGCCTCGCGCAAGAAGAAGTCCAGCGTGTTGCCGATGGTCTCGCTCATTTCCACGGTGGGCTCCCAGTTCAGCAGGCGCTTGGCGTTCTGGATGCTTGGCTTGCGGTGTTCCACGTCCTGGTAACCGGCACCGTAGAACGCCTTGCTCTCGACATCGCGGAAACCGGCGAACGGCGGGAAGTTGGCGCGCAGTGGGTGGGCTTCGAACTGACGCAGCAGCTCTTCGCCCAACTGACGGATGCTGGCTTCGTTGTCCGGGTTGCCGATGTTGATGATCTGGCCGTTGCAGGCGTCGTTGTCGTTGTCGACGATGCGTGCCAGGGCTTCGATGCCGTCGGCGATGTCGGTGAAGCAACGCTTCTGCTCACCCCCGTCGAACAGGCGGATGGGCGTACCTTCCACCAGGTTGAGGATCAACTGGGTGATAGCGCGCGAGCTGCCGATACGGGCCGAGTCCAGGCGGTCCAGGCGTGGGCCCATCCAGTTGAACGGACGGAACAGGGTGAAGTTCAGGCCCTTGGCGCCGTAGGCCCAGATCACGCGGTCCAGCAGTTGCTTGGAGACCGAGTAGATCCAGCGCTGCTTGTTGATCGGCCCGACGATCAGGTTCGAGGTGTCTTCGTCGAAGTTCTTGTCCTGGCACATGCCATACACTTCGGAGGTCGACGGGAAGATCACGCGCTTGTTGTACTTGACGCAGTAGCGCACCAGCTTCAGGTTTTCTTCGAAGTCCAGCTCGAACACGCGCAACGGGTTGCGGGTGTATTCGATCGGGGTGGCGATGGCCACCAGCGGCAGGACCACGTCGCACTTCTTGATGTGGTACTCGATCCACTCGGAGTGGATGCTGATGTCGCCTTCCACGTAGTGGAAGTTGGGGTGGCTGCGCAGGCGCTCGATGGCGTCGGAACCGATGTCCAGGCCATACACGTCGTACTTGCCGTCGCGCAGCAGGCGCTCGGACAGGTGGTTGCCGATGAAGCCGTTGACGCCGAGGATCAGCACGCGGGTGCGACGCGGGGCGCGGCCCGATTCAGCGCCACGCAGTACGGAGCCATCGACCAGGCCCAGTTCGGCCGCCAGTTGCGGACCGCGCAGGAACAGGCCGTTGTCGTTGCGTTGGCCCGAGGTGATCACCAGCGAGTCTTCGCCACAGGCGATGCGCAGCGGATCGACGCTGATCACCCGGCCTGGAGCCAGGCCTTCATTGCCCTTGGCGACTTCGGCGCTCCAGACAATCAGCTTGTGCTCGCCCACGGCGCAGAATGCCCCGGGGTAGGGTTGAGTCACCGCGCGAACCAGGTTGAACAGGGTTTCGGCAGGCTTGTTCCACAGCAGCTTGCCATCGGCAGGGGTGCGACGGCCGTATACGCTGGCCTTGGATTCGTCCTGGGCAGTCTCGGTGATCTTGCCCTCGATCAGTTGCGGCAGGGTGTCGCGCAGCAGGTTGCTGGCCGCGTCGCGCAGCTTGCCGTGCAGGGTCAGGGCGGTGTCGGAGCGCTCGATGGCCACGCGTTGCTGGGCCACGATGGCGCCGGCATCGGCACGCTTGACCATGCGGTGCAGGGTCACGCCGGTTTCTTTCTCACCGTTCACCAGCACCCAGTTCGCCGGGGCGCGACCGCGGTAGGTCGGCAGCAGGGAACCGTGCAGGTTGAACGCGCCTTTGCGGGCAACGGCCAGCAGGGGTTCGGTCAGCAGGTTGCGGTAGTAGAACGAGAACAGGTAGTCGGGGTTGAGCTTGGCAATGCGCTCGATCCACAGCGGGTGGTTGGCGTCTTCCGGTGCGTGCACCGCAATGCCTTTATGGGCACAGAGTTGGGCGACCGAGCCGTAGAAGGTGTTTTCCTTCGGATCGTCGGCGTGGGTGAACACGGCAGCAATCTCGATGCCTGCGTTGAGCAGTGCTTCGATGCCTGCACAGCCAATATCGTGGTAGGCGAAAACAACGGCTTTAGAACTCATGGCGAAACCTGATCAGTAGTGGTGGAAGGCAGACCGTCGACAATGACAACGGGAGCAGGGGTAGCGGGGTCGTTGCGTAAGACTTTTTCGATGAAGAACCGTGGGCGGGCCCGGACGTCGCCGTACATGCGGCCCAGGTACTCACCCAGCAGGCCCATGCCGATGAACTGGCCACCGGTGAACACGAACAGCACCGCGAACAGGACGAAGGTGCCACCGCCTGCCCACTGGGCACCGAAGGCCAGGCGCAGGACGACCAGCAAGACCGCGAACAGGGCGCCCAGCGCTGCCATGCTGAAACCGATGATGCTCAGCAGGCGCAGCGGGGTGGTGGTCATGCACGTGATCAAGTCGAACATCAGGTTGATCAGGCGCATCGGGCTGTATTTGGAGTCACCGTGCTCGCGCTCGGCGTGCTGCACCAGGATCTCGGTGGTGTGACGGGCAAAGCTGTTGGCCAGGATCGGGATGAAGGTGCTGCGCTCGCGGCAGGCCAGCATTGCGTCGACCACGGTGCGGCGGTAGGCGCGCAGCATGCAGCCATAGTCGCTCATGGCCACGCCGGTGGAGCGCTGCACGGCCATGTTGATCAGTTTCGAGGGGTAGCGACGCAAGGCCGAGTCCTGGCGATTGTTACGCACCGTGGCGACCACGTCGTAGCCCAGCTCCGCTTGTTCGACCAGGCGCGGGATTTCTTCCGGCGGGTTCTGCAGGTCGGCGTCGAGGGTGATCACCACGTCGCCCTTGCACTGCTCGAAGCCGGCCATGATTGCCGCGTGCTGGCCATAGTTGCGGTTGAGGATGACGGCGACAATATGGCTGCCTTCGCGCGCCGCGGCGTCTTCGAGTTGCTGCGCCGAGCTGTCGCGGCTGCCGTCGTCGACCAGGACGATTTCATAGGCTTGCTTGAGCTGCTTGCAGGCCGCTTCAGTGCGGCGCAGCAGTTCCGGCAGGCTTTGTTCTTCGTTGTAGACCGGGATGACGATCGACACGCAATTAATCGGATAAGGCTTCAATGGCTTGGGTCCAGGATTTGTTCAATGGCACCAACGACGCGCTCGACGTCATTGGTCGTCATGTCAGGGAACAGCGGTATCGAACACAGGCGTGCCGAGTTCCATTCGGTATTGGGCAGGTGGACGCCCGGGAAGCGTTGACGGTAATAGGTGTGCAGGTGCGTGGCGATGAAGTGAATGCCGGTGCCGATGTTTTGCTCCTGCAAGGCTTTCATGAAGGCCTCGCGGTCCATGCCGCAGCGTTGTTCGTCGATGCGCAGGATGAACAGGTGCCAGGCGTGCTGTTGCGGGTAGGCCGGTACGCTCAGTGGCTGCACGGGCAGGCCTTCGAAGCGTTGCAGATAGGCCTGGGCAAGCTCGGTGCGCTTGGCGTTGATCGCGTCCAGGCGCTGCAACTGCACCAGGGCAATGGCAGCGTTGATGTCGGCCAGGTTGTACTTGAACCCGGGCTCGATCACCTGGGCCTGGGGCTTGCGACCGCCAGTCAAGCGGTCGTAGGCGTCGACACCCAGGCCGTGGAACTTGAGCATGCGCACCCGATCCGCGAGTTTCTGGTCGTCGGTGACGAACATCGCCCCTTCGGCGCAGGTCATGTTCTTGATCGCATGGAACGAAAAGATCGCCGTGCCCTGGGCACCGATAGCGCGCCCGCGATAGCGAGTGCCGGCAGCGTGGGCGGCGTCTTCGATCACGGCGATCCCGTGTTTGTCGGCCAGGGCGTACAGCGGATCGAGGTCGAAGGCGGCACCGGCATAGTGCACCGGGATGATGGCCTTGGTCCGTGGGGTGATCGCGGCCTCAATCGTCGCGGCGTCGGTCATCAACGTGTCGCGATCGACATCGACGAACACCGGCGTGGCCCCGAGCAGGCAGATCATGTTGGCAGTGGAGACCCAGGTCTGGGACGGTGTAATCACCTCATCGCCGGGGCCGATGCCCAATGCCAGCAGGGTGATGTGCATGCCGCCCGTGGCCGAGGACAAGGCAACTGCATGCTTGCAACCGACGTAGGCGGCGAACTGTTGCTCAAGTTCCTGGTTTTTGGGTCCGGTAGTAATCCAGCCCGAGCGCAGTACTTGCTCGACGGCAGCCATCTCCTCGTCGCCAATCGTGGGACGTGAGAAGGGGAGAAAAGCCTGGTTCATGTGGACCTCGGGTCAGTAAGTAGCAACAACCGCTATAACCTTTGAATGAGCACCAAGCCGGGCTTGCGCGCATCCTCCATGACAGCGTAGTTCAATAAACCAAAACCATATCAATCTGTTAGCCTGCAAATGTGAACCAATACATCAATTGGTGCTGCTCGGCGGGGTTGGCAGGGTGGAACCGTTCGAGTGACTCAATACAGATGCGCAGAGATTAAGCGCGAAAATGTGAAAGCGACATGAAAAAGCAGTGTCCGAATTGTTTTAGTTAATCTTTTACAGCAACTGTTCAGGCTTTCTACCCGAGCACAGAGATCTGGGAAAACGCTTGCGTGCTACATAGGGTGTTAGTAATGAAAACAATTCCAGTTACGCTGTTCGACCGTTAATAGGCTTGAATCCAAAGCAGTGCCCTGTTGACCCACTTTAAAGGCTCCTTCAGCGTGTTCGAGTTACCTGATACACACCAATCGCCTGCCCGCCAGCCCAATCCCCTGAGCCTGTACCTGATGCGCCTGGCACCGTCGAGCCAGTCCACCATGCGCTATGTGCTTCAGGATGCGGCCGATCGCCTGGGTTTTGATGAGCTGAATATAGAAGAGATTCCCTGGCATGCATTGCAACCTGAGGATGTGATCGCCCTGGTGGCGACGTTGCGCCGCGACGGGTATGCGCCCAACACCTCTTCCTTGTACGTCAACGCCGTGCGCGGGGTGATGAACGAAGCCTGGCGCATGAGCTTGATCAGCCAGGAACACCTGTTGAAAATGCGCTCGGTCAAGGGCATCGCGGGCACGCGGCTGTCCCAGGGCCGCAACCTCAAGCGCACACTGATCCACGACTTGATGGCGGTGTGCGACGCCGACCCGCGCCCCCAGGGCCTGCGGGATGCTGCAATCATCGCGATGTTGTATGGTTCAGGGATGCGCAAGTCCGAGTCGGTCAACCTGGACCTGGCGCAAGTCGACTTTGCCGAGCGCAGTTTGCAGGTGACAGGCAAGGGCAATAAGCAGTTGATCAAGTACGCCCCGAGCTGGGCGTTCGCCAAGCTGCAGGCCTGGCTTGAGCTGCGGCGCTCGATGTTGGCGCCGGGGCAGGCGGACGATGGTTTCCTGTTCAATCGCATTCGCCGGGGCAGTCATATCACCCGCGAGCGCATCACCAAGCATGCGATCTACTACATCGCCCGGCAACGCGGCGCCCAGGTCGGGGTGAAAATCATGCCCCATGATTTTCGTCGCTCGTTCATCACCCGGGTGATCGAAGAGCACGACCTGTCGATTGCGCAGAAGCTGGCGCACCACAGCAATATCCAGACCACCGCCAGCTACGACGTGCGTGACGACAACGAGCGGCGCCGGGCAGTGGATCGGTTTGATCTTTGATTTAAAATCATTAATAAACAATGAATTATATAGTATTTATAAAGTACTACTTTAATTTCAGTTCAGCGCCTGTGCTCGCTCGATGTGTCCAGGACATGGGCATCCCCCAGCGTTGAAATGTGCACGGTGCTGCCGGTCGGCGGTGCGCCAAGCCCGGAGCTGCGCACCAGCAACGAGCGGTGGGTGGTCTGCCCGCTCACCGCACACACCTGTGGGTGCAACTCGACGGTCAAGGTGCAGACGTTGCCGCCGAAGTCGCGGTCGGTGATGACTCCCAGGCAGCCGTTGACGTGGCGACTGTCGCGGGTGTCGGGCACCACCTGCAGTTGCTCGGGGCGCAACATGATGTCGGCGGCGCCGCGGTGATCCGGGTTGTTGACCGGAATGCGCCCCAGGTCGCAGGTGGCCCAGCCGCCGTCGACCTGGGCCGGCATCACCACCGCATCCCCCAGGAACAAAGCGGTCTGGGTGTCGACGGGCCGCAGGTACAGGTCCATCGGTTGCCCGGCCTGAACCAGTCGACCTTGGCGCATCACCGCCAGTTGATCGGCAAAGGACAGCGCCTCGGCCTGGTCGTGGGTCACCAGGACAGTGGTGATCCCTGCCTCCGACAGCAACGTGGCCACCCTCTTGCGCAGGGTCGCGCGCAAACCGGTATCCAGCGCCGAAAAGGGCTCATCCAGCAGCATCAGGCGCGGCCGTTGTGCCAGGGCCCGCGCCAGGGCCACACGTTGCTGCTGGCCACCGGAAAGCTCATGGGGCCAACGGTTGGCCATCCGGGTCTCCAGGGCGACCATTTCCATCAACTCCGCGATCCGCTGTTGCTTGGACGCTGCGGTGCCAGGCAAGCCAAACCCGATGTTGCCAGCCACCGTCATGTGCGGGAACAGTGCGCCGTCCTGGGGCACGTAGCCGATCAAGCGCTGGTGCGCCGGGACCTGGGTGGTGGCGTCGACCAGGGTCTGGCCGCTGAGTTGGATACTGCCGGTATCGGGAAACTCGAAGCCGGCGATCATCCGCAGCAGGGTGGTCTTGCCCGAGCCGGAAGGCCCGACGATCGCCGTGCGGCTGCCGGCTGGCACGCTCAGGTTGACGTGGTCCAGTGCAGTCACGTTGCCGAAGGTCTTGTGGAGGGCATTGAGTTCGAGAGCGTTCATCGGCCAGCCGTACGTTTGGATTGGTGGTAGAGAAGGGCGGTCAGCGGTAGCGACAGCAGGATCATGATCAGTGCGTAAGGAGCCGCCGCGGCGTAGTCGATTTCGCTGGTCATGGCCCAGAAACCGGTGGCGAGGGTGCGGGTGCCGCTGGGGGCGAGCAACAGGGTAGCGGTCAGCTCATTGGTGATTGCCAGGAACACCAGCGCCGCGCCCGCCGCCGCACCGGGGGCCGCCAGGCGCAGGGTTACCCGCCACAGCGCCTGGCTTGGCGAGCGACCGAGGCTGCGGGCGATGTTTTCCAGCTCGACCGGGGCCTGGGCGATACCGGCGCGCAAACTGACCAGGGCGCGGGGCAGGAACATCAGCAGATAGGCCAATAGCACCGTGGCCAGGGTCTGGTAGAGCGGTCGGGCGATATGGATGGTGAGGGTGACGAGGGCCAGCGCCACCACAATGCCTGGCAGCGAACTGGTGATGTAGTTACAGCTCTCCAGCACGCGTTGCAGGCGTCCGGGCGCGCGGATCGACAGCCACGCGATGGGGACTGCCGCGGCCGTGGTGATCAGCGCACCGGCGCTGGCCAGCAAGAACGTCTGTTGCAGCGCCGGCAGAATCTCGGCCATGCGCCACACCTGCAGGCCACCGGCGATCAACCATTGCCCCAGGGTCACCAACGGTACGCCCAGGGCCAGCACGCTGGTGATGACCGGCAGCGATAGTGCCAGGCTTTTGCGCCATCCCGTGAGTCGATGAGTACGCTGTGTCCGGGCACTGCCGGAGCCCACGCGCGCGTAACGGGCGTGGCCACGGGCCGCCGCCTCGACACAGAGCAGCGCCAGGCAGCACAGGGCCAGGACCCCGGCCAGCATGTTCGCCGCCGGGCCGTTAAAGCTCGACTGGAACTGATCGAAGATGGCCGTGGTAAAGGTGTCGAATCGGATCATCGCGTACAAGCCGTACTCGGCCAGCAGGTGCAAGCCCACCAACAACGCCCCTCCGCAGATCGCCAGGCGCAACTGCGGCAACACCACCTTGAAGAACACCGCCGTGGGCTTGAGTCCCAGGGACTGGGCAACATCCTCGATGGCCGGGTCCAGGCGTCGCAAGGTGGCCGCCACCGGGAGATACAGGAAGGGGAAGTAGGCGATCACCGAGACCAGGACCCCGGCGAACAAGCCGTGAATGGGCGGCACCAGGCTGACCCACGCATAGCTGTGGACAAACGCCGGCACCGCAATCGGTGCGGTTGCCAGCACCGACCACAGGCGTCGCCCCGGCAAGTCGCTACGTTCGGTCAACCAGGCCAGCGCCACGCCCAGCACAATGCACAGGGGCAGAGTGATCAGCACCAGCAGCAAGGTGTTGATCAGCAACTCGGCCACCCGCGCACGGAACACCAACTGGACGACAGTCGCCCAGCCGGTCTGGATCGAAATGCCGATGACGAACGCCAGCGGCAACAGCGCCAGCAACGACACCGCAATGGATACCACGACCACCCCGCGCGCGGCGCCGGATCGCCGGCGCGACGCCCGGCCGCCAATGGGGGTTGCTGGCGCAACCCCAGCGATGTCCTTCAATACCAAGGGCTCGCTCATCGACTTACAGCAGCCCGGCCTGGGTCATCAACTCGACCACCTTCTTGCTGTTGAGTTTGGAGGCATCCACCGCCGGTGCGTCCAACTGCGCCAGGGGCACCAGTTTGGGGTTCGACGCCGCGCCTTTACCAACGGCGTATTCGAAGGAGTTGCCGGTCTCGAGAATCGCCTGGCCATTCTTGCCGGTGATCCACTGGAGGAATGCCTGGGCCTCTTGCTGGTGCTTGCTGGAGGCCAGGACGCCGCCACCGGAAATGCTCACGAATGCCCCCGGGTCCTTGTGCTTGAAGTAGTGCAGCGCAGTGTTGTTGCTGTTCTCGCCGGTTTTGTTTTGATCGACGAAGGCGTAGTAGTGATAGATCACGCCTGCATCGGCCTGCCCGGCATTGACTGCTTTGAGCACCGCGCTGTTACCACGGTAGGCCGTGGCGTTGGCTTTCATACCCTTGAGCCAGTCCAGGGTGGCGGCTTCACCCTTGAGTTCGAGCACGGCGGCCACGATGGCCTGGAAGTCCGCACCGGCTGGTGACGCGGCCCAGCGACCTTTCCAGGCGGGCGTGGCCAGGTCCATCAGCGACTTGGGCAGTTGGGCTTCGGTCAGCTTGCTTTTGTTGTAGACAAACACGGTCGAGCGCGCCGCGATGCCCACCCACTTGCCCTGGGCTGGACGATACGCTGCACCGACCTGTTCCAGGGTCGAGGATGCCACGGGCGCTAACAGCCCGGCGTTGCTCACCAGCGCCATGGCCGGGGAGTTCTCGGTGAGGAACACGTCCGCCGCAGAGGCGCTGCCTTCCTGGACCAGTTGGTTACCCATTTCGCTGTCGTCGCCATTACGCAGGGTGACTTTGATTCCCGTGTCGCGGGTAAAGCCCTCGACCCAGGCCTTGGTCAAGCTCTCATGCTGGGCGTTGTAGACGACGATGCCTTCACTGTCGGACGCGGCATAGGCATGGCCAGCCCCCAGCAATGCGGTTGCCAGCAACGCGGTCTTTAGAAACGAAGGAAGGCGAGGGTTCATTATTAAGCTCCAGCAAAATAGTTTAAGAATCGGATGGGCGAGCCTTGAAGGTGTTCCTGCGGCATTGCGTACGACTCGCCAAACAATGCGAATCATTCGCAAACCCTGGCGGACAATTTAGGGTGGCGGATGAGAAAAAAACATTAAAAGAATGTTTAATAAGTGTTGTTCGTATTTAGATTCTGGCATTTAGAAGCAAAAAAAGTCGAACACCACGGACATGGCGTTCGACCTCTGGGCAGCGCCTAGGGAAGGGTTGGAATGAATGCCACGCTGGCGTCGGTGCGTGGGTGCAGCAAGCGTTCGCCGTTATCGGGCTGGGTCACCACCACCTGGTGATCGGTCCCCAGGTAGTCCAATGGCAGCGGTTCGCCGCGACGATAGTGGGCGACGATGATGGTGCGCCGGGGGTTCCACGTCTGGCCGCTGGTGTGCTCCAGCCAGGCCATGAACTGCGCACTGCTGCCCTGGCGGGGAAAGTCCTGGGAGGCGGCTACGTAGTAGAACGGGGCGCCGTGGTTTTGCAGGTACATCGGCACTTTGTTGTCGACGTCGACCATGACCATGCGCCATTGATTCCACGGGGCGATCCGGCTGGCCTGGGCCTTGACGTCGTCGCCGAACTGCATCACGCCACCGCCGCCGTTGCTCCAGGGCGCGATGATGCCCAGCACCAACAACACCAGCGCGCCGGCCACGCCGAAGCCGATGCGCCAGCCACGACCGACCCGCGCTTGATCCCACTGGCGGGTGACCCACCAGGCGGCCAGCAGTTGGGCGAACGGCACCAGCGGCAACACGTAGTAGCTGCGGCGACTGCCACTGGCGGTGAAGAATAGAAACAGCAAGCCCAGGCTCCAGACCAACCAGCGCGCGTTTGGCTCCAGGCCGCGCCAGTTGCGCGCCGCCACCCACAGCCCCAACAGCCAGAACGGGGCCCAGGGCAGGGTGTAGACCGGCAGGTAAATCAGGTAGGTGTAAATCGGCCCGAACTGGTCGAACGGCTGGAAGAAGCGCACCACGTTCTCCCGGAACACCAGCCCCAGGCCGCTTTGGCCGTAGGTAGGTGCACCGTAGAAGTGCGACAGCACGAACGGCAGCCCATACACCGCCGCGCCCACGATCAACGCGGCGCACAGGCGTAGGTTGAGGTGACGTCTCCAGCGCCCGTCGTGCAACAGATGGGGCAGCAACACCAGGCCTGGCAGGATGAAGCCGATCAAGCCTTTGAACAGCGAGGTGATCGACAACAACAGGAAGAACACGCAGTAGCGACTGAGTCGCGTGTCGTCCGGCCCGCGCCAGTACCACCAGATCGCCGCCAACACCCCGCAGACCGTGAGGATATCGGCGGTCGCCACCCGCGCCCAGAACACGAAGTAGAAGGTCGTGGCCAACATCCAGCCGGCGATCAGGCCGGTGCCACGGCGAAACAGCTGTTCACCGATCAAGTACACCAACCAGACACTCAGCCAGGCGGCAATCACCGAAGACAGGCGCAGGGACCAGTGCCCCAGGCCGCCGGTGAACCAACTGGCGGCAGTAATCAGCCAGTAGGAGGGCAACGGCTTGTCGTAGTAGGCGCCGCCCATGAGGTATGGGTCGAAATAGTCAGCGCTTTGCAGCATCTGCACGGCGATGTTGGCCCAGCGGGTCTCCGGGCCCCACAGCTCCCGGCTGCCCAAGCCCAGTAGTAGCAACAGTGCCGAGGCGGCCAGCAGGATCAGTAGCGCGCGCGTGTCGTTGTGCCGCGAGGTCATGGGGATCGTCCGGTGCCAGGGTCAGGGTTGTTTCGCGAAGATCAGGATCTGCAGGTTGCCGCGTCGATAGCGCTGGCCATCGATAGGCAGCAGCGCCACTTCCTGCTCCTCGGCAACATTGTTGACCCGCATCACCACACCGACCGAGCCTTTTTTACGGGCCTCTGTCATCCATTGCTGGACCCCGGCCATGTCCACTTTGCGCGACTGCGCTTCGGGGAACGAGGTGCCGTATTTCAACTCGCCAACGGTGTTGTACAGGTCCACCTGGGAGCGCTTTACCCGCCACGCCAAGGCCGACGCCGCACCCAGGTCGTTACTGAGCAGGGACGAGGTTTCACTGAGCGCCGGCAGGTGCTCGGCAATGAACTGGTCGGGCATCTTGCTGTTGACCACCGTGGCCGGCATCGCCGCGGGCAGCAGCGCCACCAGCAACCAGATCCCCAGCGCCGGCATGCCCCAGAACACCAGTGGGCGCAGGGCTTGCAAGGCGTTGGCGAGGATCCAGCCGACCAGCACGATGAAGCCCAGGGACAGGGCAAACATCTCGGTGTTTTCAAACAGTTCGCGGGTCAATTGCAGGTAGATCAAGACGATCAGCGCAACCAACGCCATGGCCGCGTTCAGCAGGCCGTTGATGCGGATTGCCCGGCCGTGTGCCTGGCTGACCTTGTCCATCAGCGTGTTGGCCATCAGCAACGCCAGTGGCAGCAGGCACGGCATGATATAGGTCGGCAGCTTGCCCTTGCTCAGGCTGAAGATCGCCAAGGGCACCAGGAGCCACAGCAACAGGAAGCCGGTACCGGCCTGGGTTTTGGATTTCCAGGCCTGGGCCAGCGTCGAGGGCAGCAGCGCCGCCCACGGCAGGCACGCCACCACCATGATCGGCCCGAAGAACCACCACGGCCGGGTGTGCTGGGCGTCATCGGCGGAGAAACGGCGGATGTGCTCGTTCCAGAAGAAGAACCGCCAGAAGTCGGGCTCCTGGCTGTGGATCGCCAGGGCCCAGGGCAAGCTGACGACAATCGCCACCACCAGTGCCACCGGGCCATAGCGCAGCAGTTCACCAAAGCGCCGTTGCCAAATCATATAGGGCACGGCCACCACTACCGGCAGCAGCCAAGCGAGAAAGCCCTTGGTCATGAAGCCCATGCCGCAGGCCAGGCCCACCAATGCCCAGGCGCCGAGCTTGCCACGCACACTGCGGTTGTCCAGGGCGAACCACAGTGCAACCAGGCTCAGGTTGACCCATAAGGTGAATTGCGGATCGAGGTTGGAGTAACCGGCCTGGCCCGCCACCAAGCCAAAGCTCATGTAGAGCAGGGCGGCCGCGAAGCTTTTGCGCGGATCGTTCCATAGACGACGGGCAATCAGGTAGGCCAGCCAGACACTCAAGCCGGTGCTGAGCGCCGAAGCAATCCGTACCCCGAACAGGTTCTCGCCAAAGATGGCCTGGCCGATGGCGATCATCCAGTAGCCGGCCGCCGGTTTTTCGAAGTAGCGAAAGCCCATGAAGTGTGGAGAGACCCAGTCACCACTGTGCAACATCTCCTGGCTGATCTGCGCGTAGCGCGGTTCATCGGGAATCCACAGGCCGTGGGTCATCAGGGGGAGCAGGTAGAACAGGCCGAAGGCCAGCAGCAGGCAAGGTAAACCCCAGCGCTTGATCATTTACCCATCACTCCTTGTGGTTGACTGGACGCTTGCCAGTGCCCGGCAGGCGCACGCAATGCTGATGGTAGATAGGTTTACGGGTGCTCTTCATGAGACGGCCTTGATATTGAATGACAGTAAAGTGCGTAACTTTCCCCGGCGCGAACGCTCGCGCAGCGAGTTACCCTCTGGCAGGCAAAGTGTTTACATATAAAAGGGATGAGTCTACGAAGCACAACCTGTCCGGTTGCTGTAAGGATCTATGACGTCCCTGCTACACAGGCAACTCTAGTTCAATTGCCGGATGACGCTCACTGTGTGGCAACGCGTTGACGCAGCACAGTGCTCCAGTCTGCGGAGTTGATCGTTCCGAGTACCTTCAGTTGCCCTTCGGCTGTGATCGAAACGAACAGTGCGCTGGTGTATTGGCTGGTCGCGGCATGCTTGAAGCCGGTCTGGGCCTCGAAGTCGCTGATGCAACCGCTGTGCGTCACCAGCACCAGATTGCGATGTGCGGTCTTGTGCG
This sequence comes from Pseudomonas sp. ok272, assembly GCF_900109995.1. GTDB lineage: Bacteria > Pseudomonadota > Gammaproteobacteria > Pseudomonadales > Pseudomonadaceae > Aquipseudomonas. Next base: position 47,904 of record NZ_FOCB01000012.1, read on the forward strand.
CCACGACGTCGTCGCGCATGGTCTTGCCGCATTCCACCAGCCAATCCTGTTTGGCGGCCTCTTTGCCAAACATGTACTGCGCGGTTTGCAGGGTGCGCGTGGCGGGGCTGCTGAACACGTCCGCCCGCTCCATGCCCAGGCCATTGAACCCGTGGCCCACGTCGGTGGAAGCCATGCTACCGACTTGAGTGATGCCATCGGCAGGGCCCAGGCAAGGGTTGGTCGACTGGTCGCAACGCTCGGCGTGGCGCACCAGCACGGCAATCTCGCCCGCTTGCCAGTGCTCGAAAAGCTGGGACTTTGCCAGTTGATTGCCATCTGCCAGCAACACGGGGGATCTTGTCCACCAGACCAGCCCCATCACCAGCGCGCCGACAAGCACGACGCCTGTCACTAGCGCCAGTTTCATGAACTTGCGCTTGATGGGCTGCCGGGACGGCGCCATGGGCAATGCGGGGCTCACCATGCCTTTCACCAGTCAGTAATCCTTGATCAATAAATATGAGTACCGATAAGCAAAGGCAGTCCAAATAAAACAACCCATGGCCCATCTGTGAGGGGAATGTAGAAGGTAGCAGGTGGGGGAGAAGTGAAACGGATGTGAAAAATTCGATGACGAAAATAACGCTGCATATACAGTTGCAAATCATTTCAATTAAGTGACATCGCCAGCGCACACGGCATGCAGTTATTACATGATGTGCATACCTTCAATTAATCTCTTGAAGACGCAAGTTTAGGGGCGGGTTTATCTCTCGGATTTAGCTTACATACACTGTAACGCGTTGGGTTTAAGAGAAGCTGAGGCGCCCCGGCCCCATCATCGACCGTTGGGAGTACGCACTTGAAATGGATGCCCTGATCACCGCCGCCGCACGTGCGTTGGCCGCAGGCGACCCGTTGGCGGCGCTGGACCGTGTCGCCCTGCGCGAGGATGCGCCTGCGCTGGCGTTGCGTGGCATCGCCATGGCGCAACTCGGTGAGTTTGCCCGCGCCAGGGCCTTGCTCGAAAAATCGGCGCGGGCCTTTGATCCCCATGAACGGGTGGCCCGTGCCCGCTGTGCCGTCGCGCAGGCGGAGATCGCCTTTGCCTCGCGCGACCTGGGGTGGCCGACCAAGGCCCTGGAGGCGGCCTGCACCACCCTTGAGCGCCAGGGCGACCGCATCAACGCAGCCCATGGACGCTATCTCACCTTGCGTCGCTTGTTGTTGATCGGCCGGCTGGATGAGGCCGAGCGGCGCCTGGCTGAATTCGATCCGGAGTCCCTGCCTGCGGCCTTGCAGGCCATCCACGCCCTGATCGTCGCCGGGATCGCCCTGAGGCGCCAAGATGGCCAAGCGGCGCGCACGGCATTGCGGCGGGCCACATCGGCGGCCCACCGTGCGGCGATCCCGGCGCTGCGCGGGGAAGTCGAAAGCGCCTGGCAGCTCCTCGATGCCCCGGCGGCGCGCCTGATGCGTGGGGGGCACGCGCAGCTTGTGCGCTTGGAGCAGGTGCAAGCGTTGCTGGGCTCGGGCGCCCTGGTGCTGGACCTGCGTCGGCAACTGGTACAGCACGCGGGGGTGGTGGTTTCCCTCGCTGGCCGGCCCGTGCTGCTGGCGCTGCTGGCGATGGTGGGACAACACTGGCCCGAGGCCGTCACCCGGGAAACCCTGATCGCCGAGGTGTTTCGCCTGCCGCATCCAGACGAATCCCAGCGGGCGCGCTTGCGCGTGGAAATCGGTCGACTGCGGCGATTGTTGCGGCCACTGGCGAGCCTGATCGCAACCCCGCGCGGCTTCGCCCTGGTGCCGCAGGCCGCTGACGTGGCGGTGCTGGGTTGGCCGGTCGACGGCCCCCACACGGCGGTGCTGGCGGTGCTGATGGACGGCGAGTCCTGGTCCAGTTCCGCCCTGGCCCTGGCCCTGGGTGTCAGCCAACGCAGCGTGCAACGGGCGTTGGACAGCCTGGCCGCGGCCGGCAAGGTGCAGGCCTTCGGCCGCGGGCGGGTGAGGCGCTGGGCGACGCCGCCCGTGCCTGGATTCGCGACGACTTTGTTACTCCCGCTGCCGTGGTCTTACTGATTAGCCTGTACTCACCCACCCACGAGGAGAATGTCAGCATGAAACGTTCAACAGCCAAAATTGTGCGTGAATACGGGCCCTTTGCCGGGATTGAAGGTGTGCACGGCGTGACCTGGGACGGTGAGCGCGTCTGGTTCGCCAGCAACGCAGGGCTTAATACCCTGGACCCGCAGGACGATCAGCCCCAGCTCAAGTTCAGCATGGCCGCCGATGCCGGTACGGCCTTCGATGGCCAGCACCTGTACCAGATCGCCGAGAACCAGATCCATACAATCGACCCGCACAGCGGGCGCATCCTGGGCTCCATCCCGGCGCCGGGCGGCAGTGATTCGGGGCTGACCTGGGCCGAAGGCACGCTGTGGGTAGGCCAGTATCGCGACCGCAAGATCCACCAGATCGACCCCGCGAGCGGCAAGATCCTGCGTACCCTGGAGTCCAATCGCTTTGTCACGGGCGTGACCTGGGTCGACGGCGAGTTCTGGCACGGCACCTGGGACGCCGACGAGCAATGCAGCGAGTTGCGGCGAATCGACCCCAACACCGCCGAAGTCCTGGAAACGGTCGAAATGCCGGCCGGCGTCGTGGTCTCGGGCCTGGAGTCCGATGGGGGCGACACGTTCTACTGCGGCGGCGGCTGGCACGGCGAACTCAGGGCCGTCCGGCGACCTCGCTGAACCCGCCACCTGTGGCGAGCGATCCTGCTCGCCGCAGGGCTTTCCACACGCCTGCCACGTCTGCGCTGCCGGGCTTGATCGTCGTGCTACGGGGTGGGCTCGGCCGTGCAATGGGTCTCCCCGCTGCCGGGCTTCTGGAACAGCGCGTCATTGCCGCTGGACCAGAAACTGTACTCACCCAGGCCGTCGGTGCCGGTGTAGCGCTGGTCCGCCGAACTGGGCATCTGGATCAGGCTGGCCGAGCTGGCGCCCCACTTGAGGTAGACCACATCGGGCCTGGCCCGGAAGAAGGTCGCGGCCAGCGGCACGCTCAGGCCGGCGCAGCGAAACGCCACGGGGCCATCCGTGAGGCGGTCCGGGTCCTTGGTCCGGGCAATGGCCGAACCTTGGCGCAACTGATAGGCCCGCTCGGCATAGCGGGCGAGGGTGCACGACTTGGGTTGTGCCTGGGCGGCGCACTGGTTGCGTTCCAGGGCCCAGAACTGCTGGGCGTCGACCACCTTGTCCGGCGGCGGTACCGCGTGCACGTCGGTGAGCACCAGGCGGTACAGGCGCGTCAGTTCCTTTTCCATGCGCAGCAGTTGTGGATCGCGGCACACCAGTTTCTCGATGACTGCCGTGGTCGTGGCGCAGTTGAAGCTGGTCGTGGGGGCCGGGGTGAAGGTCTCGGCACGGCTGCCGTCAAGGGCCGCCAGGGTACTGGCAGCGAGCAGGCAGGTGCACATGCGCTTGGCCGCGTTCATTGCAGTTCACTCGATTCAGGTCTCTACAGGTTAGAAGGCTGTGGCGAAAAGGTGAGGGTAAAGCAGGGAGAAAGGCCTCCGGATGTCGAAGAAAGCGAGTGGCGAGCAAGCTCGCTCGCCACAGGCGGTGTGTCACTTTTGGGCGCATGCCTGGGCGTTTCAGTAGCACGGTGAGGTGTTACGCGCGCTTCATCGCGTTACGCGTAGCGGGCAATTATCTGCTTAATCAATAGCTTGAGTTTTTGGCGAGGCAATGGCGCGCATTTTGCTTTTATGCATCCGTGGATAATTGGATACAAAAATACAAAAGGTCATGACATGCAGCCTGCCAGCGCTTTTGCCGAACGCCAACCCGTCACTGCCGAGGAGGAGGCCTACAGCTTCATTCTCGAAGCCATCTGCTGCGGTCGCTACGCCAACGGTGCGCGCCTGATCGCCGACGATATCGCCGGTGAAATCGGCATGAGCCGCATGCCCGTGCGCGAAGCCTTGCGCCGCCTCGACGCCCAGGGGCTGGTGATGCTGCGCCCCAATCGCGGCGCTATCGTCAGTGGCCTGAACATTGATGAACTGCATGAGGTGTTCGAGATGCGCAGTGCCCTCGAAGGGCTGGCCATGCGCGTGACCGTGAGCAAGATCACCGTGCGCCAGGTGGCGGCCCTGGAGCGCTTGCTCGACGAGATGGACGACTACCGCGACGAAAGCGCCGAGTGGGTGCGCCGCCATCGGGCGTTCCATGAGTACCTGTGCAACCTCAGTGGCCGGCCCCGGCTGGTCAAGCAGATTGCGGCGCTGTATTCGCTGATCGAAGCCCCCATGCGCCTGTGGTTGCAGCACGTCGAAAAGCCCCTGAGCGCCCGCCAGGAACACGCGTTGATCCTCGATGCCCTGCGCGCCGGCGATGCGATCCGCGCTGAAGCGGTGGTGCGCGAGCACATCGAAGGCACCGTGCCGGAACTGATTGCCTTTCTCCAGGCGGATACATAGAAACGGCCCTAGGGCCACCAACACACCCGTGGGAGCGAGCCTGCTCGCGATAGCAATGGATCAGTAAACATTGAACGTGAATGTGCTGGCCTCATCGCGAGCGGGCTCACTCCACAAATTGAGTGCCGCGTTCCCGTCGTACCGCTCCAGCCAACCCCCTCATCAAGGAGTTCAAGATGCGTTTATCCTCCCTGGCCATCGCCCTGTGCGCGGCCACCTCGCTGACTCACGCCCAAGCCGCCGAGCCCGTGGTGAAGATGTACAACTGGTCCGACTACATTGCGCCCGATACCTTGAAGAACTTCGAGAAGGACAGCGCCATCAAGGTGCAGTACGACATCTTCGACACCAACGAAATGCTCGAAGCCAAGTTGCTGTCCGGGCACTCGGGCTATGACGTGGTGGTGCCATCCAGCCAGTTCCTGTCCAAGCAGATCCGCGCCGGGGCCTACCAGCCGTTGCAACGTGACCTGCTGGCCAACTGGAAACACCTGGACCCGCGATTGATGCAGCGCCTGGAAGCGGCCGACCCCGGCAACCGCTATGCCATCCCGTACATGTGGGGCACGGTGGGCATCGGCTACAACGAGGAGAAAGTTCGCGCCGTGTTGGGCAAGGACGCGGTGCTGGATTCCTGGTCCATGGTCCTGGACCCCGTCAACCTGGCCAAGCTCAAGAGTTGCGGCGTGGCCTTTCTCGATGCGCCGGTGAAGATCATCCCGCAAGCCCTGTTGTACCTGGGCCTGGACCCCAACAGCACCCGGCCTGACGACTACAAGCAGGCGTCGGCGCTGCTCACCCAGCTCAAGCCTTCGGTGACCTACTTCAGTTCCTCCAAGTACACCGCCGACCTGGCGAACGGCGACATCTGCGTGGCCATCGGCTACTCGGGCGATGTGATGCAGGCCCAGACCCGCGCCAGCGAAGCCGGGAAACACATGGACATCCGCTACCTGATTCCCAAGGAAGGGGTGAACCTGTGGTTCGACATGCTGGCCGTTCCCAAGGATGCCGGCAACGTCGCCGACGCCCATAAATTGCTCGACTACCTGCTGCGCCCCGAAGTCATCGCGCCGGTCAGCGACTACGTGGGTTACGCCAACCCCAACAAGGACGCCACCGCCCTGATGGACCCCAAGGTCAGCGGCAACCCGGGGATTTACCCGAGTGACGAGGTCATCAGCCACGCGTTCGTGTCCGCCGACTTGCCGGACAACATCCAGCGCCTGATCACCCGGGAGTGGAACCGGATCAAGTCCGGTCAATGAATGGAAGGCTGTCCACCGGGATGCGATGACCCACTCGTGGCGAGCGAGCGTGCTCGCCACGGGGTGTTGCGGTCTTGAGTGAACAGCGTCCAACCCATGAATAAGCGTTTTGACGAGTGTTGAGCATGTTGAGTTTTTCTGCCCACGAGTATCCCTATCCCTCGCAGCGCCAGAGCGTGTTCGCCCGGCGCGGCATGGTCGCGGCCTCCCAACCGCTGGCCGCCGAGGCCGGCATCGAGATCATGCGCCAGGGCGGCAACGCGATCGATGCGGCGATTGCCACCGCGGCGGCCCTGACGGTGGTCGAACCCACCGGCTGCGGCCTGGGCGGTGATGCGTTTGCCCTGGTCTGGACCCAGGGCCAGTTGCATGGCCTCAATGGCAACGGCCATGCGCCGGCCGCCTTGAGCATCGACGCCGTGCAGGGCGCCGGTCACGGCAAAATGCCGACCTACGGCTGGACGCCTGTGACCGTGCCGGGCTGTCCCTCGGCCTGGGCCGAGTTATCCAAGCGTTTTGGCAAGTTGCCCTTTGCCCAGCTGTTGCAGCCGGCCATCAGCCTGGCGCGCGACGGCTTCCCGGTGTCGCCGGTGGTCGCCCATCAATGGCAGGTGGCCCTGGAGGAGTTCAGCCCCCATCGCGACGCAGTGCTTGAGCCGTGGTTCGACACGTTCCTGATCGAGGGGCGTGCCCCCAAGGCCGGGGAACTGTTCCGCAACCCGGCCCAGGCCCGGACCCTGGAAGAACTGGCCGATAGCGCCTGCGAAAGCTTCTACCGTGGCGCACTGGCCGAGCGTCTAGACAGCCACTCCCGCGCCACGGGCGGCTACCTGCGCGCCAGCGACCTGAAGGACTACCGCGCCCAGTGGGTGGAGCCGATCAGCATCAACTACCGCGGCTACGACGTGTGGGAGATTCCCCCGAGCGGCCAAGGCCTGGTGGCGCTGATGACCTTGAGCATCCTCAAGGGCATGGACTTCGATCACCGCGACAGCCAGCTCACCTGGCACCGCCAACTGGAAGCGATGAAGCTGGCCTACAGCGACGGCTTGCACTACATCACCGACCCGCTGCACATGCGCGTGGCGGTGGCCGACCTGCTCAGCGAGGCCTACAGCACGCGGCGCCGGGAACAGATCGGCGAACGCGCCCAACCGCCACAGCATGGCGACCCCCACGCCAGCGGCACGGTGTACCTGGCCACGGCGGACGCCGAAGGCAACATGGTGTCGTTCATCCAGAGCAACTACCACGGCTTCGGCTCGGGCGTGGTGCTGCCCGACAGCGGTATCGCCCTGCAGAACCGAGGGGAGGAGTTCAGCCTCGACCCCTGCCATGCCAACTGCCTGGCCCCGGGCAAGAAGACCTTCCATACCATCATCCCGGGGTTCCTCAGTCGCGCTGGCGAGCCGGTCGGCCCATTCGGCGTCATGGGCGGCTATATGCAGCCGCAGGGGCATGTGCAGATGGTCATGAACCTGGTGGACTTCGGCCTTAACCCACAAGCGGCCCTCGATGCACCGCGCTGGCAGTGGCTGGGCGGGATGAAGGTGGGCATCGAACAGGGCGCCTCACGGGACTTGGCCAACGCCTTGGCCCGACGCGGGCATCAGGTGGAGATCGCCAGCGACCTGACGGACTACGGACGCGGGCAAATCATCATTCGCGACCCGGTCAGCGGCGTGTTGTGTGGCGGCACGGAGCCGCGGGCTGATTCACATATCGCGGTGTGGTGAGGAGGTAGCACAGCATTGAGCGCCGCCACGCGCACCCAGCAACCGGATCACACAGACCTGCCATCAGCGACAACGCCCCTTCGACAGGGGCGTTGTTCATTAGGTAGCGAGGAGTCCTGACACGCGCTGCTTCGAACTCAATGCGCGGCAACGGCCTGCGCGGGCTGTGCACCCGGTTGCGTACGAATGATCATGAGTCCTGACGCCGCAATGACCAGGGGCACGACCAGCGCCATGTAATAGCCCGCCGGGCCGCCGTGTTCGAGAAACCAACCGCCACTGGCCGAGCCGATAATGGCCCCGACTCGACCCAGGGCAATCGCCCAGCCGGTCGCGGTGGCACGCAAGGCCGTGGGGTAGGCCTGGGCAACCATGTAGTTCAAGACGATTTGTTGACCACCAATACCCAAGCCCGCACAGCCGGCGAGGATGAACACCAGTGTCCAGTTGTCGCCGCTGTTGGCCAGTCCGAGGCACAGGACAATGCCGAAAAGGAACAGGGCGAGCAGCAATAGCCGGGTGTTGACCTTCGGCAACATGATCGACAGGGGAATGGCGCACAGGACAAATACCGCATTGACCGCAACGGTTCCCATGGGTGCTTGGTCCACGGGCAGCCCGGTGGCCTTGAGCACGGTGGGCAGCCAGGACAGGAACATGAACCAGGCCACCCAGTTGAACAGGTAGATGGTCCAGATGCCCACGGTATTGCGCGCGAGTCCGCCGCGGAACAGGGAGGTCACGCGGGTTTTTACATCCATCTCCGGGACACTGAACGTGCTGTTGGCCGGTAGTGGGCTGTGGGTGATGGCTGTGACGATGTGCTCGATCTTGTGCCGACTGGCCACAGGGCGGTGCCGGGTTAAAAAGTACAACGACTCCGGCAGGGCAACTATCAGGACCACCATCAGCAGCAGTGGGACGATACCGCCGACGGCAAAGATGCCTTGCCAGCCAATGGTGGGCAGCATTTTGGCGGCCAACAGGCCCCCAAGGATGGCACCGGCCGGTAGCCCGAGCAAAACGGTGGTCATGATCGTGCCACGGTGTTTCGCGCTGCCGTATTCGGCCGCCAGGGAAAGGACCACGGGTGTCGCCCCGCCCATTCCGAGCCCGGCAATAAATCGCAGCACCAGGATCTGGTCCGTGGTCTGAGCAAATGCCGTCGCCAGGGACGCGAGACCAAACAAGGCCACCGAGCCGATAATCACAGGCCTGCGGCCAAATTTATCGCCCATCAAGCCCATCGTCATGGCGCCGAGCACCATGCCGACGATGCCGGCGGTCAGGATCGGGGCTAACGCCCCAGGGCCCAGTCCGAATGCCTGGGTGATCGAGGGACCGGTGAAGGCAATCGCCTGGGTATCAAATCCGTCGAGGATGGCGACCAGGAAACACAAGCCAAAGACTCGCCACTGAAAAGCGCTTAATCGAGTCCTGTCGATTAGCTCGGGTATGGAATAGTGAGTACTCATGGACGCTCCGATCAAAGGCATTTTTTATCGTTTTTGTGCGCAGGCAAAGCCCGCAGCGTCACAAGCTAAGTTGGATGCTTGCCTGGGTCTAATATCGTTTTGGTGCGCTACGATACCTGGGAGGTATGGCTCACTTACTGCTCCTTGTGGGAGCGAGATCGGCTTGCCGGCGAAGGCGGCCTATGCGGGTGGTGTACATATCCGTTGCTGCGGTAACGGCTGCTGATGGTTTTGCCCTTACGGCGAGTCCCTTTTGGCAAACGCCGGAGTGCCGGCCCAGCCCAAAGGAACCAAAAGGTCTCGCCCCGAGCGTTCGGCCCCTCGCTCAGCCTACCGAAGGGGCGGGTGGATCAAGAGCTGCAGGCGAGCTACCGCTCGGCCTGTTGAGTGGTGAAGGGCAGGGTGGGGTGGCTGGGAGTCTGGTGGTGGTTTTGCTTTTGGTGGGAGCAACCGTCTTAGCCATGCCGCTCGTCACCGCCATCGCGAGCAGGAACCTGGGTTGAGCCCGTAGGAGCGAGGCTTGCCCGCGAACCGGCCAGCCCATTCAACATCGATGTTGTCAGGCTTACCGCCTTCGCGGGCAAGCCTCGCTCCTACAAGGAATTGAGCTGCTCCCCGGATGTGTGTTCGCCGTGGACCAGGATGGGGCTCGCCCGCGAAGAGGTCGGCACAGTCAACATCATCATTGACGGACCCACCGCTTTCGCGAGCGGGCTCGCTCCCACGGGGATCCGTGTCGAGCGCCGGATTTACATTCGCTGAGGACCCGCGTGGGAGCGGGCTTGCTCGCGAAAACAGAGTGTCAGTCACCATCGATGTCGACTGACAGCCCCCGTTCGCGAGCAGGCTCGCTCCCACCGGTTGGGTGTTTTAGCTGGTCGGGATGAACCTGTCGCAGGTTCCTTTTGATCGGCTGAAAACGCTTAGGCGTTGGCGCGGATGCAGGTGCGCAACGCTTCGACCAAGCTTTCCAGCTCGTCTACAGTGGCATCGAACGGCGGTGCAAAGACGGCTTGATCCCCCGACCAGCGCAAGTAGTAGCCTGCTTCGTAGAGTGCCTCGGTGATGCGGTGTCCGCGAATCCCTGGCTGTCCTGGGATGCTGGCGAATTCGACGCTGCCGGAGAAGCCGATGTTGCGGATGTCGATGACATTCGGCTCGTCTTTCAGGGAGTGCAGCAATGCCTGGAACACCTGCTCCTTCTCGCGCACCTTATCGGCGACGCCTTCGCTGGAAAACACCTCCAACGCCGCGAGGCCAGCGGCCACCGCCACCGGGTGGGCGGAATAGGTATAGCCGTGGAACACGTTGTTGGTGAACTCCGGTTGGTCCATGAAGGTGTTGTAGATCTCGCTGGACATAATGACCCCACCGAGCGGCTGGGTGCCGTTGGTGACGGTCTTGGCGAAGGTGATCATGTCCGGGACCACGCCAAAGCGCTGTGCCGCAAAGTTGGCCCCCATGCGCCCGAAACCGCAGATCACTTCGTCGAAGATCAGCAGGATGCCATGCCGGGTGCAGATGTCGCGCAGGCGTTGCAGGTAGCCTACCGGCGGCACGAGTACACCGGTGGAGCCAGCCATGGGCTCGACGATCACGGCCGCGATGTTGGACGCATCGTGCAGCGCCACCAAACGCTCGAGATCGTCGGCCAGGTGCGCGCCCCAGGTGGGTTGTCCCTGGGTGAAGGCCATGTGCTCGTGGCTGTAGGTGTGCGGCAGGTGATCGACGCCCGGCAGGGTCAGGGTCGAGAACATCTTGCGGTTGCCGACCATCCCACCGACCGATATGCCGCCAAACCCCACGCCATGGTAACCGCGCTCGCGGCCAATCATGCGAGTCCGTCCGGCGTTGCCTTTGAGGCGGTGATAACCCAGCGCGAGCTTCAGCGCGCTGTCGACCGCATCGGATCCGCCCGTGGTGTAGAACACGTGATTGAGAGGGTCCGGGGCAAGCGCGGCGATTTTCTCGGTCAGGGTGAACGCTGCTGGATGGCTCATGTAGAACGCCGAGACATAGTCCAGTTGGGCCACCTGCTTCTGTACCGCTTCAACGATTTTCGGATGGCCATGCCCCATGCCGGAACACCACAGGCCTGAGAAACCATCGAATACCTTTTTGCCATCGCTGGTGTGCAGGTAGCTGCCTTGGGCACCGACGATCAGGCGTGGCTTGAGCTTGAACAGGGGATTGGGGGTGAAGCCGATGAAGTAAGAGTTCAGTTGTGCTTGGGTCAGTGGGGTATTCATGGCGCGTTCCTCCGGGATTCATGGTCGTGGACGCAGAGAAGCTAACCAAGCCCGCAATGGGTGCATAGAGCCACTTTTGCTGACTGGCTAGGGCCATCCAGCATCCGCGCCGCCCCGTATCAGTACGCGGGATAGCGGGTCGCGCGCGGTTCTGGGGGCTTTCCAATTGGCTATACGCAGACCGAAAAAGTGGCTCTATTGCCCAGCGCCCATGACTCTTATTGTCCATCCCAGACAAACCACAACGTGCCTTTAACGAGCTTGGAGAAAAACAATGAAAACGAAGCTGCAGAAAGCCAAAGGCTTGGTGAGCGTGACCCTTGCTGTGATTGCAACGCTAGGCACACTGAGTGCTCGGGCGGACCTCGAACAGATCAAGGCACGCGGTTACATGACCGTCGCGACAGAGGACGACTACGCGCCCTACAACTTTGTCGTCAACGGCAAGCCTGAGGGCTTTCACAACGAGTTGCTCATTGATCTCAAGGCGTTCGCCAAGGCGAAAGGCTTTGATGTGCGCCAGGAAATCCTGCCTTGGACCGGGTTGTTGGCGTCGGTTTCCGCGGGTCAATATGACGTCGCCTTCACGGGCGCCATCGTCACCGATGACCGTTTACGGGTGTTCGATTTTGCCCCTCCGTTCGCCACCGCCCAGCATTACTTCGTCAAGCTCAAGCGCGACAACGGCATCACCCAGGACATCAAGAGCCTGTGCGGCAAGCCGGTGGGCGTGCAGGGCGGCAGTTCCTTTGAAGCGCGCTTGCCAGAGCTGGTCAACATGCTCAAGGGCGCCGGCTGTGATATCGGCCAAGTGGTCAAGTACCAGACCTATCCGGAAGCCTACGCAGACCTTGCCAACGGTCGGGTCGAATACGTCATCAACTCGCTGATTGGGGTGAACGACCTGATCAAAGTGCGCGGCAACCTTTTCGAGAAAGGGTTTGCGGTGACCGCCGGCGGCTTCAACGCGTGGCCGGTGTCAAAAAACAACCCGCAAGTGCTGCAGTTCTACACCCAGTTCATGGATACGGTTCGCCAGAATGGCCGACTGGCCGCGCTGCAAACCAAATGGTTTGGCGAGTCCTTTGCCGATTTGCCTACCGGGCCCATTACCAGCGTCGACCAGTTCCATGAGCTGGCGGGCATCCAGTAACGCGTTTCCCACGTCACGTTCGATTCTTGTGTGCTTGTGTGGAGGCGCTTCATGAATTACGAAGCCTGGTTATTGTTGTTCGAGGGGGCCTGGACCACCTTGTGGATCTCCGCGGTTGCCATCGCGCTGGGGGTAGTGTTCGGGCTATTCATTGCCGCTGGCAGGATGTCTCGGGTGCCGTTGCTCGGCCCCCTTCTAGGGATCTATGTCACGTTTGCCCGAGCAACGCCGTTGGTCACGCTGACGCTGTTCCTGTTCCTTTCTGCACCAACGTTCGGCATCGAGATGAACCGGTACGCGGCGGCGATCATTGCGCTGACCGTCAACACCGCCGCCTTCAACGCGGAAATCTGGCGCTCGGCCTTCCTGGGGTTTTCCAAGGATCAGCGTGAGGCCGCGCTATCGAGTGGCATGACGCCCTGGGTGTCGTTCCGCCGGATCATGTTCCCGCAGGTGATGATCAGCAGTTTGCCGGGGCTGGTTAACGAGATGTCGTTCCTGATCAAGGCGAGCCCGGCCATCGCGGTGATCGGGATTGTCGACCTGACCCGGGTCACCAATCGCATCACCTCGGTGACCTACGAACCGCTGCCGCCGATTCTGGCGGCCGCGCTGTTGTACATGCTGATCATCGGCAGCCTGCTCAAGTTGCAGGCGCTTGCCGAAACCAAAGCCAATCGGCTGGCCATGTGAGGGGACGATCATGAGTGAATGGGAAATCATCTGGCAGTCCCGGGACATCTTTCTCAAGGGGCTTGGCAATACCGCGCTGCTGTTCGCACTGTCGTTCAGCGGAGCGTTTCTGATCGGTTGCATGGCCAACTACTTCCTGGATCGCGGCCTGTGGGTCAGGCAGGCCTGTCGCTTGTACATGAGCGTGATGCGCATGGTGCCATTCCTGGTGCTGGTCTATCTGATCTACTACGGCTTGCCGCAGTATGGTATTCGCATCGATGCCTGGACCGCCGGTGCGATAGCGCTGGCGCTCTATCACGGCGCCTACTTTGCGGAGATCTTGCGTGGCAACCGATTGACCCTGCCACTGGGCCAGGTCGAATCGGCGAAGGCCCATGGCTTCAGGCCGTTGCCGATGTACCTGCATATTGTCTTGCCGCAATTGTTGTTTCGTTCGCGGCCGCTGATCGGCAACCAGATGGTCTACGCGATGAAGGACACGTCCTTTTTGTCGATCATCACGGTGCAGGAGCTGACGGCCGCGGCGAACACCGTGCAGTCGAGCTACTTCATTCCGACCAAGGCCTTTATTGTCAGCATCGCGTTTTACATCATCCTCAGCATGCTCATGGATCTGGGCTTGAGACGTGCGGGAACCCAAGGCGTCCAGCGAGGTTTTGAACATGCATGAACATGCAGCGGTACAGATTTCAGGCTTGTCCAAGTGTTTTGGCGGCATCGAGGTCCTCAGGGGGGTGAACCTCACTGTGTCAAAAGGTGAGGTCGTCAGCGTGCTGGGTTCATCCGGCTCAGGTAAATCGACCATGTTGCGTTGCATCAACTGGCTTGAAGTGCCGGATCAAGGCCGGATCGAGATTGCCGGCCAGCGTATTGGGGTAAACGACGCCGGCAAGGCCATGGGCCAACGCGAGTTGGCCGCGATTCGCGCTAAAACCGCGATGGTGTTCCAAGGGTTCAACCTTTGGCCACACCTCACCGTGCTGCAGAACGTCATGGAAGCGCCCATGCGCGTCAAGGGCGTGCATCGGGCCGAAGCGTTGAAGCAGGCCAGTGAGCTGCTGGAAAAGGTGGGGATGGCGGATAAGGCGCAGGCGTATCCGTTCACCCTGTCGGGCGGTCAAAAGCAACGGGTTGCCATTGCGCGCGCCCTGGCGATGAACCCGGAGGTCATCCTCTTTGATGAACCGACGTCGGCGCTCGACCCTGAGCGGGTAGGAGAGGTCCTGCAGGTGATGAAAAACCTCTCCGCCGAAGGCTACACGATGATTGTCGTGACCCATGAAATGGAGTTCGCCCGAGCCGTTTCCGATCAGGTGGTGTTTCTGGAGAAGGGCGAAATCATCGAGCAGGCCACGCCGCAGAAATTCTTCAGCAACCCCGATACCGATCGCGTCAGGAAGTTTTTGGAGCTGATGAACTAGCGCCGGGGGTTACCGCGGTCCCTGTTCGGCAGGTTAGGGTGTGACGCGCCGAGCAGGGCGCTTTATTGATGGGCGCGAGCCATGGAACGTGAGGTTTGAATGTCAGTATCGTTGATTGGCGAGCGGATCCAGGATCAGTTGGACAGACGCTCGGCCATCTCGTTGCAACAGCAGCTGTATCGGCAACTGCGCACGCTGATCGAGGAGGGCACATTGCGGCCTTCCTCGCGGCTTCCCTCAAGCCGCAGTCTGGCGAACCAGTTGAACGTTTCGCGCATTACCATCGTCGCGGCTTTTGACATGCTGACGGCCGATGGCTACCTGGTCGGCTCGGTGGGCAGTGGCACCTTCGTCGTAGAGCAACCGCCGACCCGCTCGCATGTCGCGACCGGCCAAGGGGTGGCCCCGGACGAAATTTCCTTGCGTGGAAGGCTGATACTCTCCGGTGCATCCGGGTTGCAGGAGCGCGAAGGTGCGTTCCTGCCCGGCGTACCCGATGTCTCAGCGTTTCCCTATATCGTCTGGCAACGCTTGCAAAATCGCTACCTGGGCAAAAACCTGTCGCAACTGAGCGGTTATGCCAATGGCGGCGGGTACCTGCCCTTGCGCCGAGCGTTGGCCGACTACCTGCGGGTTGCCCGTGGTGTGCGCTGTGGACCCGAGCAAGTGCTGATCACCATGGGTACCCAGCAATCGCTGGATCTCACGTTGCGCCTGCTCACCGATTCCAACGACCAGGTGTGTATCGAGAACCCCTCACACTGGGCCGGCGCCCTGATGCTCAAATCCCTCGGTGTTCGTTCAATCGCCGTGCCCGTTGATCATGAGGGGATCGTCATGACCGACGAACACTTCGCGATGAACCCCAAGCTGGTGTTCGTCACGCCCTCGCATCAGTTTCCCATGGGCAGCATTCTGTCCAGTGCGCGGCGCGAGCGCCTGCTACAGGAAGCCGAGCGGCGCAACTTCTGGATTGTCGAGGATGACTACGACAGCGAGCTGCGGTACGACATGGCACCGTCGCCCTCCTTGCAGGGTGAGGACCGGGCGGGCCGGGTGATTTACCTGGGGACCTTCAGCAAAGTGATGTATCCGGGGCTGCGCATGAGCTACATGGTCGTCCCAGCGTCGTTGAGCCAATCGATGGTGCGCGGCCTGCTGAGTCTGTACCGGCCTGGGCACCTACCGCTTCAGGCGGCGCTGTCGGACTTCCTCAATGACGGTCACTTGACCCGCCACCTGATCAACGTGCGCCCGTTGTACGCGGCACGGCAGGCCGAGCTGCGCAAATGCATGATCGAAGCGTTCGGCGAGGCGATTTACCTGAGTGGCGGCTTTGCCGGGTTGCACCTGACCTTGCGGTTTCGCGAGCTGCTGGATCTGGATCACTTACAGGCCGAGGCCGCGCGGCGGGACGTCCTGCTGCGGCGATTGAGTGCCTTCAATCACGCGGTGGGTCCTTTCCAGGATGGTTTTGTGCTGGGCTACGGCGCACTCAATCAGGACGACATCGGCGCGGCGGTAAAGCGTCTGCATGAGGCCTACCTGTGCATCCGCCAGGGCGCCCGGAAAAGCGCTAGGGCTGACGCCGGGGCAACCACAGCGACACACACAAGCCACGTTGATTCGCCTCCTCGGTGTAACCCAGGCTGATCCGTCCCCCGGCGCGCTCGACGAGGGTCTTGACGATGGACAGCCCAAGGCCGGAACCCACTTCATCGTTGCCCAGGCTGCGATAAAACGCGTCGAACACCCGCGAGTGTTCCTCACGCGCAATGCCCGGGCCGGAGTCCTTGATCTGCAGCAGCGCCAGGCCCTGGTCAAGACCTGCGCTCAAGTCGACCCGCCCGCCGGCCGGGGTATAGCGAATGGCGTTGTCCACCAGGTTCTTGACCAGGGTGGTCAACTCGACGTCATCCATCAGTACCTGCACGTCGTGGTCGCCTTCGACGCCAATGTCGATCTGCTTGGCCTCGGCCAGTGGCAGCAGGTCCTCCAACACCCGTCGATACACCCCATGCAGGGAAACGGCGGTCGTCGGCAGGCTCGGTGTGGATTGCACCCTGGCCAGGTCCAGCAGTTGATCCAGCAGCTTGCGTCCGCGTTCGATTCCCCGGTGCAATGGCCGCAGCCGTTCGCGGGCCTCGGGCGACATTTCGCTGGCCGCCAGGCGCTCGGCTTGCAAGGACAGGGCGGTCAGGGGCGAGCGCAGTTCGTGGGCGGCATCGGCGACAAAACGGCGCTGGGTTTCCATGGCGTTGGCCACCCGCGCCAGCAGGCGGTTGATGGCGACCACGAAGGGGCGGATCTCACTGGGTAGGTGATGTTCGTCGATGGGGTGCAGGTCCTGTTCGGCGCGCTGGTCGATCTCGGCCGAGAGACTGGCGATGGGGCGGAACACCTTGCGCACCAGGTCACCCACGACCAGCAGCAACACCGGGAACAGGATCAGGAACGGCAACAAGCTGCGCCAGGCGCTTTCGCGAGCGTCTTTGTCGCGCACATCGCTTTCCTGGGCGACGACGATGCGCTCGCCCAACGCCGTGGTCTTGACCAGGATCCGGAACGCCTCTGCGCCGACGTCCCGTGTCGACAGGCCATCGGCCAGGGTGGTGGGGAAGGGCAGCGGGATCGTGGCATCGTCGGTGCCGGTGGCCTTGGCGCCATCGGCCAGGTACTGGACGATCAGCCGGGACTCCTCATCGTCGGCCACCCCTTGCGGGTAGCGCAGGGTCATGTGTTGGCGGTCGAACAGCGAGGCCACCTGGCGCAGGGTGTCGTCCTGCATCTCATGGGCCTCATCGAACGCCGACACGAAGGCAAAGATCGCCGCCAGCATCGCGACCAGAAGGATCGCCAGGGACAGCGTTACCGACAACCTGAGCTGCACCGATTCCCTCAGGCGTTTTTGCCAACCATCCATCCCAGCCCCCGAACGTTCTTGATCACTTGGCTACCCAGCTTGCGCCGCAAACTGTGGATCAGGAACTCCACGGCGTTGCTTTCCACTTCATTGCCCCAGCCGTAGAGTCGGTCTTCGAGTTCACTGCGCGACAGGATTGCCCCGGGGCGTATCAGCAACGCTTGCAACAGGGCAAATTCGCGGCTGGACAGTTGCACGCCTTGGGCCTGTTCAGTGCTGGCCTGTTTGGACACCAAGTCCAGGGATACCACCGCGTTGCTCAGCAACGACAAGGCGCTGCCACCCTTGCGCCGCAGCACGGCCCGCATGCGCGCCAGCAGTTCGGCCATGTCGAAGGGTTTGAGCAGGTAGTCGTCGGCCCCGCCATCGAGGCCGCGCAGGCGCTCGTCGAGTTGGTCGCGGGCAGTGATGATCAGCAGTGGCACCGGGTTGTTGTCGGCGCGGATGCGGGCCAACACCCCATGCCCGTCCTTGCCCGGCAGGCCGAGGTCGAGCAGCACCAAGTCATAGTGCTGGGTCCGCAAGGTTGCCAGGGCGGCGAGTCCATCGCGCACCCAGTCGGTGGCATAGGCGGCGTCCTTGAGCGCGCCCTGGATGGCCTCGCCGATCATCGCGTCGTCTTCGACCAGCAAAATCCGCATGTCCCCTCCTTTTGGGAACGCTGTTTGGTGTGCATTGAAGCACTTGCCCAGGGTTAGTGACATCTCCAATCCATAACCGTGGGAGCGAGCCCGCTCGCGAAGGCTGCGTGTCAGTCACCATTGAGATTGCCTGACCCACCGATTTCGCCGGCAAGCCGGTCTCGCGCCCACAGGTTAAGCGCCTTTCATCGAGTCAAACGCCTTGAGCAGGTCGGTCATCGCCGCCTGGCAGTCGCTCAGGTCGGGACTGCTGGCGCGCAAGGCGTCGAGGGCGTGGTCCAAGGACTTGTCCAGCACATGCCAGTCGGCTGCGGCGCGGGGCTTGAGGCCGGCTTCGGCCGAGTCCCAGGCCGACTCCAGGTCTTTGATCCGCGCCTTGGCGGCGGGCAGTTGGTTGTGCTCGGCGAGGCCGGCAACGTCGGCGGCGATAGTGCGAAAGGCCGACAGGTCACCCAGCTTGGAGCCTGAAACCTGAGCGGTTGCCGGCCCCGAGGTGGAGGCGGTGCTGGGTTTGTCGGCGGGTTTGGAACAACCGGTGGCAATGCTCAGCAAGCCGATGGCCGAGAGGATAGCGAGGTGACGAACTGCTTTTTTAAGAACGTGCATGATGATTCCTTGACGGGATTATTGAGTGAGTGCTTTGCGGCCATTCGTGCTGAACTGCGCCATGGCGACCAGCAGCACGATGACGCAGAGGAAAATCGCGCTGGTCCAGGTGGCGCCCATGCCCAGTCCGCCATAGGTCTTGGCCTGGGTCAGCAGGTCGCCCAGGGAGGCACCGAACGGGCGGGTCAGGATGTAGGCGATCCAGAAGGTCAGTACGGTGTTGGCGCCCAGGCGCCAGGCAATCAGGGTCAGGGCAATCAACCCGGCGAAGATCACCGAGCCCAGGGTGAAGCCCAGGCCCAATGCTTCGGTGGCCAGGTCGCCGGCCGCCGTGCCCAGGGCGAAGGTGCACAGCACGGTGGTCCAGTAGAACCACTCGCGGCGTGGGGTGACGATCTCGCGGATCGACAGGTTGCGCTCGCTGCGGTACCAGAGCGCAAAGTTAAGCGCCAACAGCCCGGAAAACAGCGCGGTACTGGTATAGAGGCTGACGTCGAGCTTGTCGGTGAGCACATCGGTGATCTGCGTGCCGACAATGCTCACCAGCACCACGGTCAACCAGTAGATCCAGGGGGTGTAGACGCGGGTGCGCAGTTGGGTGAACAGGGCCACGGCCAGGAGCCCCAGCATGCCGAGGGTGGTGGGGCCAGCGCCCAGGCCGGCGTCGACGGCGAGAAAGTCGGCGCCGGTTTCACCCACGGTGGTGGAGAGGATCTTGATCACCCAGAAGGCCAGCGTGACCTCGGGTACTTTGTTCAGCCAGCCGGCTGTCGATGAATTCATGGGAGCGTCTCCTTGGCAAGCGCCGCCAGTGGCGCTGGGGAGGGAGACTACTGGGCGAAACTTAGCTGGGACTGAGGCCCGTAAAAACACCCCAATACCCTGTGGGAGCGAGACCGGCTTGCCGGCGAAGGGGCCAGTACTGCCACTATCCATACAGGCTGACACTCCGCCTTCGCGAGCGGGCTCGCTCCCACAAAGGAATGCCGATGGATGTTGAATCCACTCCACCAACGGTCGGTTTCCATCACGCGTGGCGGATTCGTGGCTAGAGTTCATAGCAGGCTGGCCCTGTTGCAGCCCCCGTGATAGCCCAAGAGCCTGGCCACAGTCCGGGCACGTTCAACTGATCAGGAGTGCACGATGGATCTCAACCGTCGTCAATTCTTCAAGGTCGCGGCCGTCGGACTCGGCGGTTCGAGCCTGGCCGCGCTGGGGATGGCCCCGACCCTGGCCTTCGCCGAACAGGTCCGCCACTTCAAGCTGACCCACACCCACGAAACCCGCAACACTTGTCCGTACTGCTCGGTCGGCTGCGGCCTGATCCTGTACAGCGCGGGCGATACGGCGAAGAACGTCGCGCAGAACATCATCCACATCGAAGGCGACGCCGATCACCCGGTCAATCGCGGCACGCTGTGCCCCAAGGGCGCGGGCCTGCTGGACTTCATCCATAGCCCAAGCCGCTTGCAGTACCCGCAAGTGCGCAAGCCCGGCAGCAGCGAGTGGACGCGGGTGTCCTGGGACGAAGCCCTGGACCGCGTCGCCGACCTGATGAAGGCCGATCGCGACGCTAATTTCATCGAGAAGAACGCCCAGGGCCAGACGGTCAATCGCTGGCTGAGCACCGGGTTCCTCGCGGCCTCGGCGGCGTCCAACGAGGCGGGCTACCTGACCCACAAGGTCATTCGCAGCCTCGGCATGCTGGGGTTCGATAACCAGGCGCGTGTCTGACACGGTCCGACGGTGGCAAGTCTTGCCCCGACGTACGGCCGTGGTGCCATGACCAATACCTGGACCGATATCGCCAACGCGAACCTGATCCTGGTCATGGGCGGCAACGCAGCAGAAGCGCACCCGTGCGGCTTCAAATGGGTGACCGAAGCCAAGGCGCATAACCAGGCTCGGCTGATTGTGGTCGACCCCAGGTTTACCCGGACCGCCTCGGTGGCCGACTATTACGCGCCGATTCGTACAGGCACCGACATCGCCTTCATGGGCGGGTTGATCAACTACTTGCTGACCGAGGACAAGATCCAGCACGAGTACGTGCGCGCCTATACGGACGTGTCGTTCATCGTCAAAGCCGGGTTCAGCTTCGAGGACGGGATCTTCAGCGGCTACGACGTGGCCAAGCGCACCTACACCGACAAGTCCGGCTGGGGCTATGAGATCGGCGAAGACGGCTTTGCCAAGGTCGACCCGACCCTGCAAGACCCGCGCTGCGTCTATCAACTGATGAAGGTCCACTACAGCCGCTACAACATTGAACTGGCCAGCCAGGTCTGCGGCATGCCGGTGGAGGCGATCAAGAAGATCTGGGAGGAAATCGCCACCTGCTCGATACCGGGCAAGACCATGACGATCCTCTACGCCCTGGGCTGGACCCAACACTCCATTGGCTCGCAGATCATCCGCAGCGCGGCCATGGTGCAACTGCTGCTGGGCAACGTCGGCATGCCGGGCGGCGGGGTCAATGCCTTGCGCGGGCACTCCAACATCCAGGGCCTGACCGACTTGGGGCTGCTGTCCAACTCATTGCCCGGCTACCTGACCCTGGGCGGGGACGCCGAGCAGGACTACGACGCCTACATTGCCAAACGCACACAAAAACCGTTGCGGCCGGGGCAACTGTCGTACTGGCAGAACTACGGCAAGTTCCACGTCAGCCTGATGAAAGCCTGGTACGGCGCCAATGCCACCGCCGAGAACCACTGGGCCTACGACTACCTGCCCAAGCTCGACATCCCCAACTACGACATCCTCAAGATGTTCGACATGATGGGTCAGGGCCAGGTCAACGGGTACATGTGCCAGGGCTTCAACCCCATCGCCGCGTTGCCCGACAAGAACCGGGTGATGAAGGCGCTCGCCAAGCTCAAGTGGCTGGTGGTGATGGACCCGCTCTCGACCGAGACCTCGGAGTTCTGGAAGAACGTCGGGCCCTACAACGACGTGACCAGCGCCGACATCCACACCGAAGTGATCCGTCTGCCCACCACCTGCTTCGCCGAAGAAGACGGCTCGCTGGTCAACAGCAGTCGCTGGTTGCAATGGCACTGGAAAGGCGCCGACGGACCGGGGGAAGCGCAGACCGACGTGCGCATCATGAGCGAGCTGTTCCTGCGCTTGCGCAAGCGTTATCAGGAGCAGGGCGGGGCGTTCCCCGATCCGCTGCTCAAGTTGTCCTGGCCGTACAAGATCACCGATGAGCCATCGCCGGAGGAGCTGGCCAAGGAAATCAACGGTTACGCCACCACTGACCTGACCGATGCCAGCGGCGCGGCGATCAAGGGCGGCGCGCAATTGAGCGGCTTCGCCCAACTCAAGGATGACGGCAGCACAGCGTCCGGGTGCTGGATCTTCTGTGGCAGTTGGACCGAGGCCGGCAACCAGATGGCCCGGCGCGATAACAGCGACCCGTATGGCATGAAGCAGCACCTGGGCTGGGCCTGGGCCTGGCCGATGAACCGGCGGATTCTCTATAACCGCGCCTCGGCCGACACCAAGGGCCAGCCGTGGGACCCGAAAAAGCGCCTGGTGTGGTGGAACGGCAAGGCCTGGGGCGGCACCGACGTGCCCGACTTCAAGGCCGACTCGCCACCGGAGGCGGGGATGAACCCGTTCATCATGAACCCCGAGGGCGTGGCGCGGTTCTTCGCCGTGGACAAGATGAACGAAGGCCCTTTCCCCGAGCACTACGAGCCGTTCGAGACGCCGATTGGCATCAACCCGATGCACCCGACCAATAAAAACGCGACCAGCAACCCGGCGGCGCGGATCTTCGACTCGGTGTGGGAAACCCTCGGGGTGGCCAAGGACTACCCGTACGCGGCCACCAGCTATCGGTTGACCGAGCATTTTCACTTCTGGAGCAAGCACTGCAAGCTCAACGCGGTCATCCAGCCCGAGCAGTTCGTCGAGATCGGCGAGGTGCTGGCCAAGGAAAAAGGCATCGTTGCCGGCGACAAGGTGCGGGTCAGCAGCAAGCGCGGCTTTATCGAGGCGGTGGCGGTGGTGACCAAGCGGATTCGTCCGCTGAACGTCAACGGCCAGGTGGTGCACCACGTCGGCATCCCGCTGCACTGGGGCTTTACCGGGCTGACGCGCCACGGTTACCTGACCAACACCCTGGTGCCGTTTCTCGGTGACGGCAACTCACAGACCCCGGAATCCAAGTCATTCCTGGTCAACGTGGAGAAACTCTGATGGCCAGCCAAGACATCATTGCCCGCTCGGCCACCACCACGGTGCCGCCGTCGGTACGGCTCCAGGACGAAGTGGCCAAGCTGATCGACACCACCAAGTGCATTGGCTGCAAGGCCTGCCAGGTCGCCTGTTCGGAATGGAACGAGCTGCGCGACGAGGTGGGCCACAACCACGGCACCTACGACAACCCGCAAGACCTCACCGCCGACAGCTGGACGCTGATGCGCTTCACCGAGCACGAGACTGACGCTGGCACCCTGGAGTGGCTGATCCGCAAGGACGGCTGCATGCACTGCGCCGAGCCCGGTTGCCTGGCGGCGTGCCCCAGCCCGGGCGCGATCATCAAGCATGCCAACGGTATCGTCGACTTCGACCAGGACCACTGCATCGGTTGCGGCTATTGCATCACCGGTTGCCCGTTCGATGTCCCGCGCATCTCGCAGAAGGACCACAAGGCCTACAAGTGCACCTTGTGCTCGGACCGCGTGGCGGTGGGGCTGGAGCCAGCGTGCGTGAAGACCTGCCCGACCGGGGCAATCGTCTTCGGCACCAAGGAGGACATGAAGGTGCACGCTGCAGAACGCATCGTCGACCTCAAGAGCCGCGGCTTCGATAACGCCGGCCTGTATGACCCGGCCGGCGTCGGCGGCACCCACGTGATGTACGTGTTGCACCACGCCGACACCCCTTCGATTTACGCCGGCTTGCCTGACCAGCCGGCCATCAGCCCGCTGGTGGGGTTGTGGAAGGGCGTCAGTAAACCCTTGGCTTTGCTGGCCATGGGGGTGGCGGTGTTGGCCGGGTTCTTCCACTACGTGCGCATCGGTCCGCAACGCGAGGATGACGAGGAGCACTCGCCGGTGCATGACCCTGCGGTGCACGAGGTCGATCCGGCGGTGCATACCTTCGACCCACGCGGGGAGAATCGGCCATGAACGAGAAACCGATCCAGCGCTACACCGCCAACCAGCGCAGCAATCACTGGCTGGTGGCGATCCTGTTCTTCATGGCCGCGCTGTCGGGGCTGGCGCTGTTCCATCCGGCGCTGTTCTGGCTGAGCAACCTGTTCGGCGGTGGGCCGTGGACGCGCATCCTGCACCCCTTCATGGGCGTGGTGATGTTCGTGTTGTTCATGGGCCTGGTGATCAGCTTCTGGCGCGCCAACGTTTTCATCCGTAACGATGGGGTGTGGCTGCGGCAGATAGGGCAGGTGATCCAGAACAAGGAGGAGGGCGTGCCGCCCATTGGCAAGTACAACCCTGGACAGAAGCTATTGTTCTGGACGCTGCTGGCGTGCATGTTGGCGCTGCTGGTGACCGGGCTGGTGATCTGGCGCGCGTATTTCAGTGCCTGGTTCGGCATCACCGTGATTCGCTGGTCGATGCTGTTGCATGCACTGGCGGGGTTCGTGCTGGTGCTGAGCATCATCATTCACATCTACGCCGGGATCTGGATCAAGGGCTCGGTGGGCGCCATGGTGCATGGCTGGGTCAGCCGCGCCTGGGCCAGGAAGCACCATGGGCTCTGGTACCGGGACGTGACCGACGACAAATCGGCCGAGCCGCCAATCAATAAAAAAGGATGACCACGTGGCGACGATTCTTGAACCTGGGGAAATAGAAGCCGCGGCCAGTTCGCCGCCGTTCCTGTACCTGCCGCCACCGGACCTGTTCAGCGTCCGGGCGCAGCGTCTGGAGCACCTGGCCGAGGACCATCCGCTGGCGGATTACCTGCGCCTGGTGGCCGGGCTGTGTCGTGTGCAGCAGGACGTGATCGAAGGCCCGCCGCTGGGCGCACAGCCACCGGACCCGCAACGCCAGGCCCTGTGCCGACAACACGGCTTGCCGCCGCTGAGCGCCGACAGCCTGGTGCGCGAGGACGGATGGCTGACCTATCTGCAGGCTCTGCTGCAGCGCTATTCCGTGATGGGGTCACCCACCGAGGCCGTGGTCAGCGCAGTGGCGCAGTTGCGCTACGCGGAACCCGGGCAACTCAAGGCGTGGGCGGTGGCCCTGGTCAGTGGCCAATATGCCTTGGTCCCGGCGCAGTTGGTGCCATTCCTTGGGGCCGGGCTGCAGGCGGCCTGGAGTCACTGGCTGCTGCACATGCCGAACCTCGACCTCAAGCCCGGCGACAGCCTCAGCCAATGCCCGGCCTGTGGTTCGCCGGCCATGGCCGGGGTCATCCGCCAGCGCGGCAAGCACAACGGTTTGCGTTACCTGGCCTGTTCGCTGTGTGCCTGCGAATGGCACGTGGTGCGGGTCAAGTGCATCTACTGCGAGCACAGCAAGGGGCTGGACTACATCAGCGTCGAGGATGATCGCTATCGCCCGGATCACGCGCCACTGCGGGCGGAGACCTGCGCCACCTGCAACCACTATTTGAAACAGCTCTACCTGGAACATGACGCCCACGCCGAGGCATTGTCCGCGGACTTGGCCAGCCTGGCCCTGGACATGCGCCTGGATCTGGAGGGCTATGTGCGCCTGGCGCCGAATCTGCTGCTCGCGCCCGCCGGTGACTGAAACTTTGTGTCTACACTCAGGGCTCAAGTGCTGTGGGGAGCCCTTTGATGCCGTTGACCGAACCTGTGCGTTTACCTTCCATCGACAGCCTGCTGCGCGCTGCCGCGTGCCAGCCATTGCTGGCGCGCTATGGCCGCGAAGCGTTGCTCGGCACCTTGCGCCACTTGCTCGACGACCTGCGCGAGCCGGTGCGCCTGGGCCAACTCAACGCGCTTGAACTGGGCGCCGAGGCCTTGGCGGGCCGGGCCAGCGAGCGCCTGGAGCAGCAGCACCGCAGCCGGGTGAGGCGAGTGTTCAACCTCACCGGCACCGTGCTGCACACCAACCTGGGGCGAGCCCTGTTGCCGGAGGAAGCGATCCGCGCCATTGAACAGGCGGCCCGCTACCCGCTCAACCTTGAGTTCGACCTGCACAGCGGCAAGCGCGGTGACCGCGATGACCTGATCGAAGGCCTGATCCGCGAACTGACCGGGGCCGAGGCGGTGACGGTGGTCAATAACAATGCCGCCGCCGTACTGCTGACACTCAACAGCCTGGGGGCGCGCAAAGAGGGGATCATCTCCCGAGGCGAATTGATCGAGATCGGTGGCGCGTTCCGCATTCCCGACATCATGGCCAGGGCCGGGGTCAAGCTGCATGAAGTCGGCACCACCAATCGCACCCATGCCAAGGATTACGAGGCGGCCATCGGCCCACGCACCGGCTTGTTGATGCGCGTGCACACCAGCAACTACAGCATCCAGGGCTTCACGGCCCAGGTGCCGACCGCCGAGTTGGCGCCATTGGCCCACCGCCACGGGCTGCTGTTGCTCGAGGACCTGGGCAGCGGCAGCCTGCTGGACCTGACTCGCTGGGGGTTGCCCGCCGAGCCCACGGTGCGCCAGGCGCTGCTCGATGGCGCCGACATTGTCACCTTCAGTGGCGACAAGTTGCTCGGCGGCCCCCAGTCGGGGCTGATCGTCGGGCGCAAGGAACTGATCGCCAAGATCAAGAAGAACCCACTCAAACGCGCCTTGCGCGTGGACAAACTGACCCTGGCCGCCCTTGAGGCCGTGCTCGGTCTGTACCGCGACCCTGATCGCCTGGCCGAGCGCTTGCCCAGCCTGTCCCTGTTGACCCGCCCAGCCGCAGACATTCAGGCCCAGGCCGAACGAGTCCAGCCGCTGCTGGCCCGCGTTCTCGGGGCTGGCTGGAGCGTGACGGTGCAACCGACCCTGGGCATGATCGGCAGCGGCAGCCAACCGGTGGCCCGCCTGCCCAGCGCGGCCTTGTGCCTGCGGCCAAATGTGCCAAAGCGTCAGCGCGGACGGCAGTTGCTCACGCTCGAAGCCGCGCTACGCCACCTGCCGATCCCGGTGCTGGGGCGTATCGATGACGATGCCATGTGGCTGGACCTGCGCCAGTTGGACGATGAACCGGCGTGGCGGGCGCAACTGGATGGCCTGCGGGTGGCGGGATGATTGTCGGCACGGCGGGGCATATCGATCATGGCAAGACCGCCTTGCTCAAGGCGCTGACCGGACAGGCCGGCGACCGCCGTCGAGAGGAGCAGGAGCGGGGCATCACCATCGACCTGGGGTTTGTCTATGCCGCCCTGGCGCCCGACGCGGCCCTGACCGGGTTTATCGACGTGCCCGGCCATGAGCGCTTTGTCCGCAACATGCTGGCCGGTGCCCATGGTATCGACCTGGTGCTGCTGGTGGTGGCGGCCGACGACGGGGTGATGCCCCAGACCCGCGAGCACCTGGCGATCATCGAGTTGCTGGGCGTGCCCCGGGCGCTGGTGGTGATCAGCAAATGTGACCGGGTCGAGGTCGAGCGGGTGCAAGCGGTCCAGGATCAGGTGACGGCATTGCTGGCGCCGGGACCCTATCGCGGCGCCGCGCAATTTGTGGTCTCCAGCCTGAGCGGCGCGGGGGTCGAAGCCCTGCGCCAAGCCTTGCTGGTCGCCCAGGGGGACGTGCGCCAACGCAGCCGCCACGGCGGCTTTCGCCTGGCCATCGACCGCGCCTTCAGCGTGACGGGCGCCGGGATCGTGGTCACCGGCACCGCCCTGGCCGGACAGGTGCAGGTCGGTGACACCCTGAGCCTGGGGCTGGCCGGCAAACCGGTCCGGGTACGCAGCCTGCACGCGCAAAACCAGCAGGCGTCGCAGGCGTGGGCCGGGCAACGGGTGGCGCTGAACCTGAGTGCCGAGCGCCTGGCGCTGGAGCAGATCCATCGGGGCGACTGGCTGCTCGCCGAGTGGCTGCATGCGCCGACGACACGAGTGGACATCGACCTGCAGTTGCTCGCCAGCGAACTGCACGCCTTCGAACATTTCACTCCGGTACACGTGCACTTGGGCACCCAGGATGTCACCGCGCGCTTGGCCCTGCTGGAAGGCACGCGCCTGGCGCCCGGTGCCCGGATGTTCGCCCAGTTGTTACTGGATGCACCGGTGCAGGCGGCCCATGGCGATCGCCTGGTGGTGCGCGATCAGAGCGCCCGCCGCACCCTCGGCGGCGGCCGGGTGATTGATCCGTTCGCCCCCAGTCGCCAGCGGCGCAGCGAGGCGCGCCTGGCCCAATTGCAATCCCTGGCGGGGGCTGATGCGCTGGAGCCGATGATGGCGACGCTGTTGGCCAATAGCGAGCGAGGCATCGACCCGCGGCATCTGGAGCGCCAATTCAATCGCCCGCGCAGCACCTGGCAGTTGCCGATGCAGGTCCAACTCATCCATACGCGCCAAGGACCGATGCTGTTTGACGCCCAGCGCTGGGCCGCGCTCAAGCAGCGGGTGCTGGAGCACCTGGCGCGCTGGCATGAGCAGCAGCCGGATGAACTGGGGCCCGACCGCGACCGCTTGCGCCGGTTCGCCGCCACGGCGCTGGAGCGACCGCTGTTCATCAGCCTGCTCGAAGAACTGCTGGCCAGTGGCGCCATCGCCAGCAGCGGGCCGTGGTTACACCTGCCCGGGCACCACGTGCGCCTGAACGCAGCGGATCAGGCGCTGTGGTCGCAGGCGCAGCCGCTGTTGACCCTGGGCGTGTTCGATCCGCCGTGGGTGCGTGACCTGGCAGCGGCCTGCCGTACCGACGAGGCGGCATTGCGCATGCTGCTGCGCAAGCTCGCCCGCCTGGGGCAGGTGCATCAGGTGGTGCGCGATCTGTTCTACCCGGATGCCACGGTGCGCCAATTGGCATCTATGCTGTTGCAACTGGCCGCGGACAAACCGGTGATTGAAGCGGCGGCGTTTCGTGACAAGGTGGGCCTGGGGCGCAAACGCAGCATTCAGCTCCTGGAGTTCTTTGATCGCATCGGCTTGACCCGCCGGCTCGGCGACCAGCGCCGCATCCGTGCGGACAGCGCACTGGCGCAGCCCGCCGGCGACTGATTTCAAGGAAGGCAATCGCGCCCGGTGGCGCGGCCGGGCTTCAAACCCGGTTGGGGGCGGCATCCGCTCCCGGGCAGGTTCGACTCCTGCTGCCTTCCGCCATTTTTCAACACCACGCTGCCGTGCGGTGATCAGCAGTACCCTGGGCATGTCGGTGGTGAGCGAAGGCATCGAGACCGAGGCGCAATGTCAGCAGTTGCTGGCGCTCGGTTGCACCAGGGACAGGGCTACGGGTCGTAACCGTGGCACCACCGGCGGCGCTGGCTCCTTGTTCCAATTCCCCGCGCGAGGATGTGTGGCTTTCTTGATCGATGTCAACGGCAGGGGCCGAACGCTTCTGTAGTCTCCAGGGACTAACAGCCAGTGCTCTCACCGCCCGGTGAGGTGTTCGCCATAGCGCGGGTTGCCTTTGCTCAAGGCGCAAACTCCATGATCTATCCGCTGATCCTGACCTTGCATCTGTTTGCCGCGCTGATTTTTATCGGCACGGTGTTCTTCGAGGTCCTGTTCCTGGGAAGCATCCGTCAACAACTGCCCGCCAGGGTGATGGTATGGGTCGAGCAGGGCATCGCTCGGCGAGCACGCTCACTGATGCCCTGGGTCCTGCTGGTGTTGTTCGGCGCGGGGCTTGGCATGGTCTGGTTACGCTACCTGGCTGTGCTCGCTTCACCATTGACGTCAGCATTCGGCACACTGCTCGCGTTGAAAATCGTGCTGGCGGTGAGCGTGCTCCTGCATTTCCTGGCAGCGATGTGGTTGTTCAAGCGCGGCCGGATGAGTGCGCGATACCAGCACTTGATCCACGCCAGCGTGTTTGGCCACCTGGTCGTTATCGTGTTGCTGGCCAAAGGGATGTTCTATCTGACCTGGTGATCGGCGCTGGCCGGTCGAACAGTCGGTCCGCCCGGGACCACGGCATCGTGATCTGCGACAACGGTCATTGCTCGCAATTGGCCGATGATCAACCCATGGACTGACTTCGAGCCTGCGCTCTGGCGCCAGGTAAGCAGCAAGGCAGAGGAGTGGCGGTATGCACGTGCTCGATCACCGTAAAGCGTTGGCAATCACGCCGCTGTTTCGCTTGGCCTTTCGGCCGTTGTTCCTGGCCGGCGCTCTATTGGCGCTGCTGTCCATCCCCCTGTGGCTGGCGGCTTTTAGCGGCTCGATAAGCGACTGGCAGCCGGCAGGTGGTTGGTTGGGGTGGCATCGACATGAATTGCTGTTCGGGTTCGGGCTGGCAATTATCGCGGGCTTTGTGCTGACGGCGGTGCAGACCTGGACCGGTCGTCCCGGTATCAGCGGCAAGCCGCTGGCGGCCTTGGCGTTGGTGTGGTTGTTGGCGCGCGTAGCCTGGTTGGCCAATGCACCATGGCCGCTGCTCGTGGTGCTGGAGCTGGCGTTCCCGCTGGCGGTGGCCGCGCTGATGGGGATCAACCTATGGCGCGTACGGCAGACGCGTAATTACCCGATTGTCGTGGTGCTGCTGTTGTTGACCATGGCCGACGGGGTGTCTCTGTACGGTCTGCTCGAAGGTCACGAGGGCTGGCAGCGCCAGGGCGCGTTGAGCGGCATCTGGCTGGTCGCGGCAATGATGAGTTTGATCGGCGGACGGGTCATTCCGTTCTTCACTCAGCGTGGCCTCGGGCGGGTCGATGCCGCTAGCACCTGGCCCTGGCTGGATTGGCTGTTGCTGATCGGTTCGGCCGCCGTGGCGTTGCTGTTTGCCGCCGGCCCTGCACTGAGCCCTAATGCTTGGGTGGGCCTGTTGTTTGCGGTGCTGGGGGGCGGGCATCTGATACGGCTGGTGCGCTGGCATGATCGGGCGCTGTGGCGCGTGCCGTTATTGTGGTCGTTGCACCTGGCGTACGGCTGGTTGGCAGTGGCTTGCCTGGGCATGGCCCTGTGGCATTTCGGTGTGGCGCTAAACCCGAGCCTGGCGATGCATTGCCTGACGATAGGTGCGATAGGCGGCCTGGTGCTGGCGATGATTGCGCGGGTCACGCTTGGCCATACCGGCCGTGCGCTGCAGCCTCCGCCGGGCATGACCTTGGCGTTCATCCTGATCAACCTGGCCTGCTTGAGCCGGGTTGCATTGACCCCGTTCTTTCTCATGCCCGCGTTGTGGCTGGCGGGCGTGTGCTGGGCGTTGGCGTTTGCGCTGTATGTCTGGCGCTATGGGCCGATGTTGCTGCGTACGCGGGTTGACGGTCATCCGGGTTAACCCGCTGCGCGCAGTTTTTAGTGGTGGTGATGTACCGTTCTAGGTTGAGCCCAGCCATACAAGGCTGGGCCTGTGCGGTGGCGAATCGCTGATCCGCACCGTCGTAGTGTGTTCGATTGGCCAATCACGTGGTGTATTGAATGGCACTCACCGTTCAGTGGGTGGCCTTGAGTTGCACCTCGGCGGCCGGTCGGGAGCGGGAGATCACGGTGAGGATCGACACAGCGGCGATGACCAGCCCCGGTGAGGTCGCCAGCAGCACGCCGGCGCTCCCCGCACCGGCGGCGAGGATCTGCCCGGCGGCCAGTGGGCCAGCCACCGAGCCCAGGCGGCCGATGGCCACGGCCGCGCCGACACCGGTGGCGCGTACAGCAGTGGGGTAGGACGGCGGTGCCAGCGCGTAAAGCACCAGTTGCGCGGCCATGACGAACAGCCCGGTAGCAAACCCGGCGACGGCCATTGGCAGGATGCCCACCGACAAGCCGACTCCAGTCAGTGACAGCAGCATCCCGGCGTATACGAAGAGCACCACTTTCACGCCATTGCAGCGATCGAGCAGCAGTCCGCCGAGTAACGAGCCGAGGGCGCCGCCCAGGTTGAACAGCATCTGCACCATGCCTGCCTGGGGTTTGCTGAAGCCTTGCTCCAGCAGCAGTGACGGCAACCAATTGAGCAGCATGTACATGACCGTCAGGGTGAAGAAGTAGCTTAGCCACAAGGCCAGGGTAGTGCGGGCGCGGCCTTCGCCGAACAGCGCTTGCACCGTGGAGGGGCGCACACCACCGGATGCGGAGTGTTGCTGGCGGAAGGCGGTGGATTCGGGCAGCAGCCAGACCATCAGTGGCACGACCAGCAAGGGCACCAGGCCGCCGATGATAAAGGTGGTTTGCCAATGTTCAGTGGAGAACATCGCCACCACCGCTGCGAGGGCTCCGCCCAAGGGGACGCCGCAGTACATGACACTGATGGCGGTGCCACGATTGCGCTCGTTCACCGCCTCCGCGCACAACGCGATCAGGTTGGGCAGGGCGGCGCCCAAGCCCAAACCCGTCATGAAGCGCGCCAGTAACAAGCTGGAGTAGCTGTCGACATAGGCCGTGCACAGGGAAAATACGCCAAACAGTAACACGGCACTGATGAGGATTTTCTTGCGCCCGATGCGATCAGCGATCCAGCCACCAAAGAACGCACCAGGCAACAAGCCAATGATTCCGACACTGAACACCCAGCCCATCATCTTCGGGTCCAGCGCAAAGCTTTCACGCAATCCAGCCGCTGCCGTGCCAGCGGCTTGCAGGTCGAACCCCTCGATCAGCGCAACGATAAAGCACAAAGCGATTGTCAGCGTCGAACGACGCGATGGGCTGTCCATGGTGAACCTCAATGTTATTTTTGTTTTGGTGTCGAGCGCTCCCATCGCCGTAGGCACGCTGGGGGAGGCGCCGGCGAATAAGATAACAAATATAACTATAAAGTGTGGATTTACGCCCTGTTGCCGTTCCGATGAATAAAGTCCATATAAATCAAATGACTGGGTTGGATTTCAGCGGCGTGCGTGAAAATGGTTAATGATATTAATGTTCGATTATCGGGCGAAACACCCCTGACACCACAGGTTCACGCCTGATAAACCTTCTTCAGCAAGCGCAGCAGTTCTTCGCGCTCCTGGCTGTCCAGCGCGGCGGTAGCGTCAGCGTCACTTTGTGCGGCGATCTGTTTGAGTTCCTTGAGCAGGGTCTCGCCCGTCTTGCTGAGAAAAATCCCGTAGGAGCGCTTGTCTGGCTTGCAGCGCACGCGCACTGCCAGCGCACGGCTTTCCAGCTTATTGAGCAGTGGCACCACTTGCGGTGGTTCGATGGCCAGCGCGCGGGCCAGGTCGGCCTGCATCAGTCCGGGGTTCTGGTCGATGATCGCCAGGGCCGAAAATTGCGCCGGGCGCAGGTCGTGGGCCGAGAGGCAGCCAATCAGGTTCTGGAACACTTTGAGTTGCGCGCGGCGCATGGCGTAGCCGATCAGGTCGTCCAGTGCCGAGTCCAGCGGTGCCTGCACCTCGGCGTTGGCGGGCGGGGCCTCGCGGAGGTCGGCGAGGGGGGAAGGCTTGGCCATTGCGGATGAGTCCTGAGGAGTGGAGGTTAACAAGGCTATCTATTTTGCCGTGGTTGGTGGCTGATAGCTATGCACACGATTGATCGAGGTTGATGCTACAGGTTCTTTTCAGGGCAGGTGGCGGTCGATGAATTTTGATATTAGTTAATTGACATAACTAATTGAGTGATCTAATTTCCCGTCATCTTCAAGCCAAGAACAAGAGAGCATCCGCATGAGCAACTACGAAGGTCGCTGGACAACGGTCAAGGTCGAGATCGACGAGGGCATCGCTTGGGTCATCCTCAATCGCCCGGAAAAACGTAACGCGATGAGCCCGACGCTGAACCGGGAAATGATCGATGTGCTGGAAACCCTGGAGCAGGACCCGGCCGCTGGTGTGTTGGTACTGACCGGTGCCGGCGAGGCGTGGACCGCGGGGATGGACCTCAAGGAGTATTTCCGCGAAGTGGATGCTGGCCCGGAGATCCTCCAGGAAAAAATCCGCCGCGAAGCGTCGCAATGGCAATGGAAGTTGCTGCGCATGTACACCAAGCCGACCATCGCCATGGTCAACGGCTGGTGCTTTGGGGGTGGCTTCAGTCCATTGGTGGCCTGCGACCTGGCGATCTGTGCCGACGAAGCGACCTTCGGCCTTTCGGAAATCAACTGGGGCATCCCGCCAGGCAACCTGGTCAGCAAAGCCATGGCCGACACGGTGGGTCATCGCCAGTCGTTGTACTACATCATGACCGGCAAGACCTTTGGTGGGCAGAAAGCCGCCGAGATGGGCCTGGTCAATGAAAGCGTGCCCCTGGCGCAATTGCGCGAGGTCACTGTGGAGCTGGCGCGCAACCTGTTGGAGAAGAATCCGGTGGTCCTGCGTGCGGCCAAGCATGGTTTCAAGCGCTGCCGTGAGCTGACCTGGGAGCAAAACGAAGACTACCTGTATGCCAAGCTCGATCAGTCACGCCTGCTCGACACCGAAGGCGGCCGTGAGCAGGGCATGAAACAGTTCCTCGATGACAAGAGCATCAAGCCCGGCCTGCAAACGTATAAGCGCTGAGGTACTGCGGCACTTAGCCGGGCGCATCCTGCCACAGGCGGTTGCGCCCGGGCGCCGCGGTTACATCGTGCGATCGCATTCCCGACAAAGACAATAAAGAGGAATCACCATGCTGGACGTGCCCCTGCTGATAGGCGGCCAGTCGTGCCCCGCCCGTGACGGCCGAACCTTTGAGCGCCGTAACCCGGTGACGGGCGAACTGGTCTCGCGGGTCGCCGCCGCTACCCTGGAAGACGCCGACTGCGCGGTGGCCGCGGCTCACAAGGCGTTTCCCGCGTGGGCTGCCCTGGCGCCCAATGAACGGCGAACCCGTTTGCTCAAGGCCGCCGAGCAGTTGCAAGCGCGCAGTGCCGAGTTCATCGCGGCGGCCGGCGAGACCGGTGCGATGGCTAACTGGTACGGTTTCAACGTGCGGCTGGCAGCCAATATATTGCGTGAAGCGGCGTCGATGACCACGCAGATCAATGGTGAAGTCATCCCCTCGGATGTGCCGGGCAGCTTCGCGATGGCCCTGCGCCAACCCTGTGGCGTGGTGCTGGGCATTGCGCCCTGGAACGCCCCGGTGATTCTCGCCACTCGCGCGATCGCCATGCCGTTGGCCTGCGGTAACACCGTCGTGCTCAAGGCCTCCGAACTCAGTCCGGCGGTCCACCGCTTGATCGGTCAAGTGTTGCAAGACGCCGGCTTGGGCGATGGCGTGGTCAATGTCATCAGTAACGCGCCAGCGGATGCTGCGGCGATTGTCGAGCGCTTGATCGCCAATCCTGCGGTGCGCCGAATCAACTTCACCGGTTCGACCCATGTCGGGCGCATCGTCGGCGAACTCTCGGCACGCCACCTCAAACCGGCGTTGCTGGAGTTGGGCGGCAAGGCGCCGTTGTTGGTGCTCGATGACGCCGACCTGGATGCGGCGGTAGAGGCCGCGGCCTTTGGTGCCTACTTCAACCAGGGGCAGATCTGCATGTCCACCGAGCGTCTGGTGGTCGATGCCAAGATCGCCGATGTCTTTGTCGACAAGCTGGCGGCCAAGGTTGCCACCTTGCATGCCGGTGATCCGGCGGCGCCTGAATCGGTGCTCGGTTCGCTGGTGGATGCCAGCGCCGGGACGCGCATCAAGGCATTGATCGACGACGCCCTGGCCAAAGGGGCGCGGCTGGTGGTCGGCGGGCAACTGGAAGGCAGCATTTTGCAGCCGACCTTGCTCGACGGTGTCGACGAACGCATGCGCTTGTACCGCGAGGAATCTTTCGGCCCGGTGGCCGTGGTGCTGCGCGGCGACGGCGATGAAGCGCTGCTGCGCCTGGCCAACGACTCCGAGTTCGGGTTGTCGGCGGCGATTTTCAGCCGCGACACCGGGCGAGCCCTGGCCTTGGCCCAACGGGTCGAGTCGGGAATCTGCCATATCAACGGTCCGACCGTGCATGATGAGGCGCAAATGCCCTTCGGTGGGGTCAAGTCCAGCGGCTACGGCAGTTTTGGCGGCAAGGCATCCATCGAGCATTTTACCCAGCTGCGTTGGGTTACCTTGCAGAATGGACCGCGGCACTACCCGATCTGAACAGGCGACGCCGTGTCGCGCGTCGTGCGCATGCAAGGCAAAAAATAATAACAAGGGTGCAGCCACCGGTTGCCACGCGAACACCGAGCCACTCCCGAGCGGCTCGGTGTTCGCGTCCTTGATGGAGAACAAACACGTGAGTTCCGAATTCAGATCGCCGTCCTGCGTGCAGGCCAGTGCGCCGCGCTATCGCCAGGTGTCCATCGGGCACCCGAGGATCGAGGTCACCGAGCAGCAGGGCGTGCTGCACATGCGCTCCCTGGAACCACTGGCCGAGTTGCCGATGCGCCTGCTCGATCGCTTGGTGCATTGGGCCCAGGTGCGTCCCGACCAGACGTTTATCGCCGCCCGCCAGGCCGATGGTGACTGGCGCCGGGTGAGTTATGCGCAGATGCTCGACAGTGTCCGCGCCATTGCCCAGAGGTTGTTGAGCTATGGCCTGTCGGCAGACAAGCCGCTGGCGCTGTTCTCGGGCAATGACATTGAGCATTTGCAGGTCGCGTTGGGGGCCATGTACGCCGGTATTCCCTATTGCCCCGTGTCGCCAGCCTATTCGTTGCTGTCCCAGGACTTTGCCAAGTTACGCCACGTCTGTGGCTTGCTCCAGCCGGGGCTGGTGTTCGTCAGCGACGCGGCAGCCTATCAACGTGCGATCGATGCCGTGTTGCCGGCGGACACGCCGCTGATCACGGTCAGCGGCCAGGTGCCGGGGCGTCGCCAGGAGCGCTTTGCCCGCCTGCTTGAGCAACCCGGCGGCGCCGAGGCCGACGCCGCGTTTGCCGCCACCGGCCCAGATACCATCGCCAAGTTCCTGTTCACCTCCGGTTCGACCAAGTTGCCCAAGGCCGTGATCACCACCCAGCGCATGCTGTGCGCCAACCAGCAGATGCTCCTGCAGACGTTTCCGGTGTTTGGCCAGGAGCCGCCGGTCCTCGTGGACTGGTTGCCGTGGAACCACACGTTCGGCGGCAGCCACAACCTGGGCATCGTGCTGTACAACGGCGGCAGTTTTTACCTGGACGACGGCAAGCCGACTGCGCAGGGATTTGCGCAAACCTTGCGCAACCTCAAGGAAGTGTCGCCCACCGCCTACTTGACGGTGCCCAAGGGGTGGGAAGAGTTGGTCTCGGCCCTGGAGCAGGACGCGCAGTTGCGGGAATGCTTTTTCAAGCGCATCAGCCTGTTCTTTTTCGCCGCTGCCGGTCTGTCGCAAAGTGTCTGGGATCGCCTTGATCGGGTCGCCGAGCAACACTGTGGCGAACGCATACGGATGATGGCCGGGCTCGGCATGACCGAGGCCTCGCCCTCATGCACATTCACCACTGGGCCGTTGTCCATGGCCGGGTACGTCGGACTGCCGGCACCGGGTTGCGAGGTGCGCCTGGTTCCCAGGGAAGGCAAGCTGGAAGGACGCTTTCGTGGGCCGCACATCATGCCAGGCTACTGGCGCTCACCGCAGCAGACGGCCGAGGTGTTCGACGAGCAGGGTTATTACTGTTCCGGTGACGCGCTCAAGCTGGTCGACGTGCATGATCCGCAACTGGGCTTGATGTTTGATGGACGCATCGCCGAAGACTTCAAGCTGTCTTCGGGGGTGTTTGTCAGTGTGGGCCCGCTGCGCAGTCGCGCGGTGCTGGAGGGCTCGCCCTACGTGCAGGACCTGGTGGTCACGGCGCCGGATCGCGAGTGCCTCGGCGCCCTGGTTTTCCCTCGGGTGTACGAGTGCCGGCGCTTGTCGGGCCTGACCCAGGACGCCAGCGACGCCGAGGTCCTGGCCAGCGCGCCGGTTCGGGCGTGGTTCGCCAATTGGCTGCAACGACTCAATCGCGAGGCCAGCGGGAATGCCAGTCGGGTGGAGTGGATCGCACTGCTCGACGAACCGGCGTCCATCGATCGTGGTGAAATCACCGACAAAGGCTCGATCAACCAGCGCGCGGTGTTGCAATGGCGGGCGGATAAAGTCGAGGCGCTGTATCGCGACGAAGACGCCTCGATCCTGCGCGCCGGTCCACGCGCCTGATAAGGCACTAGTGCCTGGCCGCGTCGAGGTGACGTGGCCAGACACAAGCGCAGCCGCAGGCCCCGTATCGAAAGATACGGGGCCTTTGTTTACTCGATCGCTTCGTAGGGCAGGCCTACGTAGTTCTCGGCGATGTTCAGGCGCCCCGCGGCGGAGCTGACGAAGTAGTCGAGCTCGGTTTGCTGGATGCGTCGGCCAAAGGCATCGGTGTCGGGAAAACGGTGGAGCAGCGAGGTCATCCACCACGAGAAGCGTTCGGCTTTCCACACGCGGCGCAGGCAGATTGGCGAGTACTTCTCCAGCAGGTCGGTGCGGCCTTCGGCATAGACCTTGACCAGAATGCGATACAGGGTGCTGACATCACTGGCGGCCAGGTTCAGGCCCTTGGCCCCGGTCGGCGGGACGATGTGCGCCGCGTCGCCCAGCAGGAACA
This sequence comes from Pseudomonas sp. ok272, assembly GCF_900109995.1. Classification (GTDB taxonomy): domain Bacteria; phylum Pseudomonadota; class Gammaproteobacteria; order Pseudomonadales; family Pseudomonadaceae; genus Aquipseudomonas. Next base: position 86,033 of record NZ_FOCB01000012.1, read on the forward strand.
GACGGCCATGCTGCATAGGCTCAACCACGAAGCTGCGCAGCGGTGCGATGCTCTTTTCAATCGACGGGCCCGTCACCAGGTTGTCGGCGAGATGGGCCGGCAGGCGCAGTTTAAGCTCATCCCAGAAGCGCTCATCGGACCAGTCTTCGAGCTTTTCCTCGGCACCCACTTGCACGTAGTAACGGGTGCGGGTCTGCGAACGCATGCTGCACAAGGCGAAGCCACGCTCATGGTTGGCGTAGACCAGTTCCGGGTGGACGGGCGGGGTGTCGGCGAGGATGCCGAGCCAGCCGAAGGGGTAGACGCGCTCGAACACCTTCAGCGTTTCTGCGGGTATGGATTGGCGCGATACGCCGTGGAAACCGTCACAGCCGGCAATGTAGTCACAGTCCAGGCGCACGGTTTCGCCGTCACGCTCGAACGTGACGTAAGGGCTGTCGCTCTGCATGCCGTGGGGCTGCACATTCTCGGCGTTGTAAACGGTGATTGCCCCGGCGGCGGCGCGGGCGTCCATCAGGTCACGGGTCACTTCGGTCTGGCCGTAGACCATCACCGTCTTGCCGCCGGTCAACTGTTTGAGGTCAATGTGCTCACAGCGACCATCGAAGGCCAGCTCGAAGCCGTCGTGCACCAGGCCGTTGGCGTCCATGCGTTCACTGACGCCAGCCTCGCGCAACAGATCGACCATGCCTTGTTCCAGGACACCGGCGCGAATACGGGAAAGGATGTAGTCAGGGTCTTTGCGTTCGATGATGACATTGTCGATGCCGGCGCGGTGCAGCAGTTGGCCGAGCAGCAGGCCAGCGGGGCCTGAGCCGATGATTGCGACTTGAGTTTTCATTATTGTCGTCCTGTTGGGTGCGACTGCAGGCAGGGCGCCTTGCAGAGCGCTATTGTTTTTATCTCCTGCATTTTTGATGGCTAAAGAGCAGATAAGAAGGCACTATTCGGCGAGTTACATGGATTTTTCGTGGATCCATGCCATTGGAAGTCAATCGTGAAACCTTCGGCTACGTCTGTCCCGGTCTTCAAACTCTATGGCGAGACCACGGTCTGGCCGACGCCTGATCTGTTGCATTGCGAGTCGATTCCCGCGCGCAGCCAATTGCATGGTTGGGAGATAAAACCCCACTGGCACAGCGATCTGGTGCAGGTGTTGTATGTGCAGGCGGGGCAGGCGGTGCTGGAGGTCGAAGGCCTCACGAGCCGGGTCAACGGTCCCGTATTGCAGGTGGTTCCCGCATTGAGTGTGCACGCCTTTAGGTTCTCCGAGGATATCCAGGGTCACGTCCTCAGCCTGGCGCAACCGCTGGCCGAGCAACTGGCGGCCTCGCTGGACAGCGCGGTGCTCACGACCCCGGGCCGTTACTCGCCGGGGCCGGAATCTGCCTACCTGGACACGCTGTTCGCCGCGATCAGCCAGGAATACAGCCAGCAACAGCCGGGGCGCGATCCGATGTTGCAGTCGTTGATCACGTTGTTGCTTGTCTGGCTCAGTCGCCGCAACCTGGCGCTTGCTGTGCCTGACATCAAGTTGCGCGAGCGTGGTCGAGCGCATCTGCAGGACTTTACCCGAGCCTTGGAACTGCGTTTTCGCGAGCACCTGCCCATCGAGCACTATGCAACGGCCTTGGGGATCAGCGCCGCTCACCTCAATGCCCTGTGTCGACGCCTGTGTGGGCAGTCGGCCCTGCAGATGATCAACCAGAGGCTGCTGCTCGAAGCCAAGCGCAACCTGGTGTACACCTCGATGACGGTCCATCAGGTGTCCGACAGCCTGGGCTTTTCCGAACCGGCCTATTTCTCGCGCTTCTTCAAGCGTGGTACTGGGCAGTCCCCCAAACAATTTCGCATCCAGAGTTAACGGATGTCAGACCTGCAAGGCAGCCAACTGCGGTGAACATCGATACCCGAATCAAATTTCGCCATCTGCTGTGCTTTCTCGAAGTGGCGCGCCAGGGCAGCCTGGCCCGTGCTTCGGATAAGTTGGCGATCAGCCAGCCGGCACTGTCCAAGACCCTCAAAGAGTTGGAAACCCTGCTCGCGGCCACGTTGTTCGTGCGCAGCAAAAGCGGCGCGGCATTGACGGAGGCCGGGGTGGCGTTCCTGCGCTATGCCGGGCCGTGCGTGCAAGCCTTGCGCGAAGGGGTCAGCAGTCTGCGCTCCGGCGAACACGAGCCGATTACCGCGCGGCTCGGCGTGTTGTCCACGGTGGAAAGCCTACTGGTGCCTGAGGTCATCTGTCGCTTGCACGCCCGTCATCCGGCCCTGGTGGTGAGTGTGGTCACCGGGCCGAGTGCCTACCTGTTGTCCCGTCTACGCGTTGGCGAACTGGACCTGGTGGTCGGCCGCATGACGGATAGCCCGCAGATCCTTGGCTTGGCATTCGAGCACCTGTACAGCGAGTCCATGACGCTGGTGGTACGTCACGGTCATCCGCTGCTGGCCGATGCTCAAGGGAGTCAAAGCCTTGAGCACTATCCATTGGTCCTGCCGTTGGCCGGGACGACGATCCGCAAGTTTGCCGACAGCCTGTTTGTGCAGCACGGCCTCAACCCGCCGCGTCAACGCCTTGAAACGTTGTCGTTGACCCTCAGCCGACGCTATGTGCAATGCAGTGAGGCGATTTGGGTCGCACCGTTCGATGCGGTAAGGGAGGACCTGAGTCGAGGCGAGTTGGTGGAATTGGACTTGGGCATTCGCGAGCCGGGTGGCTCGGTAGGGCTGTGCAGCAACCCGGCGTTGCCCATTTCGCCCGCCGCCCAATGGTGTGTCGACGTGCTGCGTGAGGTGGGGCAGGATTATCGCGAGGGACGTTATCCATAACCATTTGGATATGGATAGGGGTGGTTTTTTCAATGTTTGGAGGAGGGCGTATCGAGGGAGACTGGGCGACTGACTGCAGCCCCGCAGTCGTGGCCCATTACACCAAGGAGACCGCTATGTCTGATGCGGACAACGCCCGCTTCGTCATTCGTGACCGCAACTGGCACCCCAAGGCCCTGACGCCAGATTACAAGACCTCGATCCTGCGCTCTCCGCGCCAGGCCCTGGTGAGCATTCCCCAGTCCATTTCGGAAACCAGCGGCCCGGACTTTTCCCACCTGAAGATGAGCCGGCACGACAATGATCTGTTGCTGAACTTCAACAACGGCGGATTGCCCATCGGCGAGCGCATCATCGTTGCCGGTCGGGTCTGCGACCAATACGGCAAGCCTATCCCGCACACCCTGGTCGAGATGTGGCAAGCCAACGCCGGCGGCCGCTATCGGCACAAGAAAGACAGCTACCTGGCACCGATTGACCCAAACTTTGGTGGCGTCGGCCGGACCCTGACCGACCGTGACGGCAACTACCTGTTTCGTACGGTCAAACCCGGCCCGTACCCGTGGCGCAACGGCCCCAATGACTGGCGCCCGGCGCATATCCATGTCTCCATCAGCGGTCCGTCGATTGCCTCGCGCCTGATCACCCAGTTGTATTTCGAAGGCGATCCGCTGATCCCGATGTGTCCGATCGTCAAGTCGATCGCCAACCCCGACGCGGTGCAGAGCCTGATCGCCAAGCTCGACATGAGCATGGCCAACCCTATGGATTGCCTGGCTTATCGCTTCGATATCGTTCTGCGCGGCCAGCGTCGCACCCACTTCGAAAACTGCTGAGGAGGCACGCGCATGCCCGTTCAACTTTTGCCAGAAACCCCTTCGCAAACCGCGGGTCCTTTCGTACACATTGGCCTCGCCCTGGAAGCCGCCGGCAACCCACCCCGCGAGCAGGAAGTCTGGAACGAAATGGCCAAGCCTGGCGCACCGGGCGAGCATATTGTGCTGATTGGCCATGTGTATGACGGCAATGGACACCTGATCCGTGACTCATTCCTGGAGTTCTGGCAGGCCAATCACGAAGGCGTTTACGACAGCGACTACAACCTGGAAAAACCCTTCAATAGCTTTGGTCGCACGGCCACCGCGGATGCCGGTGAATGGACGCTCAAAACCATCAAGCCCGGCGTCGTGCATAACGCAGGCGGGGTACCCATGGCGGCACACATTAACGTGTCACTGTTTGCCCGCGGCATCAATATTCACTTGCAGACCCGCCTGTACTTCGACGACGAAGCCCAGGCCAATGCGCTCGACCCGGTACTGAATCTCATCGAGCAACCGCAACGCCGCGAAACTTTGATCGCCAAGCGCTGCACTGTTGACGGTGGTACGTTGGCCTATCGCTTTGACATTCGCGTTCAAGGCGAGGCGGAAACAGTGTTTTTCGACTTCTAACGCGTCAACCCTTGCGTGTGCTGTATCCGGTTTGTGCCAAGCGATTGAATAAAAACAAGGCAATTACACATGACCCTCTCTGTTCCCGTACCTGCTGTCGGTACGCTCGATGTCCAGGCGTTGATCAACGCCAAAGCACTGTCCACGTATCAATGGCGGGTGGTGTTGCTGTGCTTTTTAATTGTGTTTCTGGACGGCCTTGATACGGCCGCCATGGGGTTCATTGCGCCTGCACTGAGCGCGGACTGGGGCATTGATCGCGCCAGCCTGGGGCCGGTGATGAGTGCCGCGCTGATCGGGATGGTCTTCGGCGCCCTGGGCTCCGGGCCACTGGCGGATCGCTACGGGCGCAAAGTGGTGCTGGTCGTCGCCGTGTTCCTGTTCGGTCTGTTCAGCTTGCTCTCGGCCTACAGCAGCAACATCGAGCAGTTGTTGGCCTTGCGCCTGCTGACGGGGTTGGGGCTGGGGGCGGCAATGCCCAACGCCACCACATTGCTCTCGGAATACACCCCCGAGCGGCTCAAGTCGCTGCTGGTGACCAGCATGTTTTGTGGCTTCAACCTGGGGATGGCGTGTGGCGGATTCATCTCCGCGAAAATGATCCCGTTGCTGGGCTGGCACAGCCTGCTCATGCTCGGCGGGATCCTGCCATTGGTACTGGCCGTGGTGCTGTTGTTCTGGCTACCGGAGTCGGCGCGCTTTTTGGTGGTGCGTCATCACAGCGTGGAACGGATACGCAAGGCACTGGCGCCCATCGCCCCCAGGGAGGTTGCTGCAGCGACAGGCTTCAGTGTGCCGGAGCAATCCGTGGGGCAAAGCCGTAATGTGCTGAAAGTGATTTTCTCCGGGGCTTATAGCACGGGCACCTTGTTGCTGTGGCTGACCTATTTCATGGGCTTGGTCATCGTTTACCTGCTCACCAGTTGGCTGCCCACCTTGATGCGTGACAGCGGCGCCAGCCTGGAACAGTCGGCATTTATCGGCGCCCTGTTTCAGTTCGGCGGCGTGCTCAGTGCCGTGGGTGTGGGCTGGGCGATGGACAAGTTCAATCCGCACAAAGTCATCGGCATCGCCTACCTGCTGGCGGGCGTCTTTGCCTGGCTGGTCGGGCAGAGCCTGGGCAATGTCACGTTGCTGGCGACCCTGGTGCTGTTTGCCGGTATGTGCGTCAACGGCGCGCAATCCGCGATGCCGTCGCTCGCCGCGCGGTTTTACCCGACCCAGGTCCGAGCCACCGGCGTGTCATGGATGCTCGGCATCGGCCGGTTCGGGGCGATTCTCGGTGCTTGGGCGGGCGCAACATTGCTCGGGCTGGGGTGGAACTTCGAACAGGTGCTGACCGCCCTGGTGGTACCCGCGGCGCTGGCGACCGTTGCCGTCGTGGTCAAGGGACTGGTGAGCCATGCGGACGCCACCTGAGACCGGTCTGACTGACTTTTTACATACGGGAGTAACGGCGTGAGCAGCCCCACCAATCACCTCTTCGACGCCTATTTCACACAACCGGCCATGCGCCAGATTTTTTCCGACCACGGCCGGTTGCAAGGCATGCTCGACTTCGAAGCTGCCTTGGCACGCGCCGAAGCCAGCACGGGATTGATTCCCGCCGAAGTGCTCGGGGCGATCGTCACGGCCTGCCGCGCAGAACGCTACGACGTCGATGCGTTGGCCATGGACATCGGCATTGCCGGCAATTCGGCGATTCCCTTGGTCAAGGCGTTGGGTAAACAGGTTGCCGAGCAAAACCCGATGGCCGAGCGCTACGTACACCTGGGCGCGACTAGCCAGGATGTAATGGACAGCGGCCTGGTGTTGCAATTGCGCGCAGCGCTCCAATTGTTGGAAAACGATCTGGCGCGCCTGGCCGATGCGCTGGCGGAACAGGCGTTGCTTCACGCCGCAACGCCGATGGCGGGGCGTACCTGGCTGCAACAGGCAACGCCGGTGACCCTGGGCATGAAAATCGCCGGCTGGCTGGGCGCGATCACCCGGCATCGCCAGCGCTTGGTTGAAATCAAGCCGCGCTTGCTCTGCCTGCAGTTTGGCGGTGCCTCCGGCAGCCTGGCAGCGTTAGGCGATCAGGCTTTTGGCGTGGCCCAGGCCCTGGCCGCGGAACTGCAGCTGAACCTGCCCGATCAGCCCTGGCACACCCACCGTGATCGCCTGGTGGAGTTCGCCAGCGTGCTGGGCATGATCGCTGGCAGCCTGGGCAAGGTAGGTCGTGACCTAAGCTTGCTGATGCAGACCGAAGTGGCGGAGGTTTTCGAACCCGGCGCGCCTGGCAAGGGCGGGTCCTCGACCATGCCGCACAAACGCAACCCGGTCAGCGGCGCGGTCATGATCGGTGCAGCGACCCGTGCTCCGGGGCTGGTGGCCACGATGTTTGCCGCCATGCCACAAGAGCACGAGCGCAGCCTGGGACTCTGGCATGCCGAATGGGAAACACTGCCGCAGCTGTGCTGCCTGGTGTCGGGTTCCTTGCAGCAGGCGCTGCAGGTCGTGCCGGGGCTTGCGGTCGATGCCGAACGCATGTTGCACAACTTGCAGATGACCCAGGGCCTGGTCCTGGCAGAAGCCGTGAGCATCGCCCTGGCCCGATGCATCGGTCGCGACGCGGCCCATCACTTGATCGAACAATGCTGTCGTCGTGCGGTGGAGCAGGGCGCTCACCTACGTGAAGTGCTTGGCAACGAACCACAGGTCATCGCGCATTTGTCTGTCGACGCGCTCGACCGCCTGCTGGACCCCGCACATTACCTGGGTCAGGCACAACGCTGGGTCGAGCGGGCAGTGGCTGACCATCAGGCCTTCACTCTTTAACCCTGGTAAAAGGATTCGGCAATGGACGAGCAACAACGCTACGAAGCGGGCATGCAGGTGCGTCGCGAGGTACTGGGTGACGCCCATGTGAATCGCAGCCTGGAAGGGCTGACACCGTTTAATGAAGAGTTCCAGGAAATGATCACCCGGCACGCCTGGGGTGACATCTGGACCCGTCCCGGCCTGCCACGCCACACCCGCAGCCTGGTCACCATCGGCATGCTGATCGGGATGAATCGCGAGGGCGAGTTGCGCCTGCACCTGCGCTCGGCGAGAAACAACGGCGTGACCCGCGATGAAATCAAGGAAGTCTTGATGCAGAGCGCTATCTACTGCGGCATCCCGGCCGCCAACGCCGCCTTTCATTTGGCTGAAAGTGTCTGGAGCGAAGTAGGGGTGGAGTCATTGGGTAGCCTTGAAACGTAGGCTATCCGTTACGTGTTGATGGCATGAATACCTTGATTGGATAATAACTAAACTAAACAGTCATTTAGTTTAGTTATATCTTAAATGAATAATAAAAGAGTAGGGTGCTTCAACAACATCAATGCTTCAAGCCTTCACCGCTTACTTATCCACGTTGAATTTCTCTAGCAGCCAGTATGATCGACGGGCACCCATCCGGCAGGATCGGGGTCTGCGTATGGGGCCAAGGATTCATGCGGTAACAGCTGCCCATGCCATGCTGGTTTTGTTGGCTCTCAGGGTCATCCTTGGCACCGGAATCTAGCTGATATTTTCCAGCAATGCCTTCCAATTTAGCCGTCTTGGTACTGCCTGCATTGATCTCTGACAGTCGTTGCTCAGCAATAAGAACATCCTCCATATCCTCGTAATCGAAATACTCAACCAGTTCATCAATAGGGTCAGGAATCGTTGCTGCTTTTGATAAGACAATGCGCTTGTGTGTGCCTGTATAGGCCTCAGTGATGTACAAGGTGTCGCCGCCGGCCGATTCCATGTCTGATAACAAATTTGCTGGCAACGGTACGATGAGCTCACCAGTGCCATCGGCAGCGTCTTGGCAGGTCACAGTCCAGCGTTGGTTTTCAGTACCCGGCACACGGTTCATGGTTTTGAGCCCAAGGTGGTCATAGATCGATAATGCCTGCCTGTTGTAAAGCAGCCTCCACTAGCCCTGACATCCATTATGAATGATCGCATAATGTATATTATGTTAAACGAAGTGTTTATCCCTGGCCGCCGTGTATCGAGACCATTGGCTCTGAAGTAAAAATGCCCCTAGATTCCCTCTCAGTAGGCATAGTCCTGATATTTACTTCAAAACCGTATGCCGTAGAGCCAAACTTCCCTCAAATCGTATGCTGTAGCGCTAACTTCTCTATGCGCAACACCTTGCACCTTCAAAGCCGTCGGCTTCCACGCTGGGTTATCCGTCCGCCCCCAGAGCTTGCGACCCGATCACCGCAGCCAGGATCCCCTCCAATTCAATCGTGGAACGTCCAACCTTAAGCATGGCCTCGGCAGTCAGGATGACGGCGATATAGTTGCTCGAGGCCAGCAAGCCTATATCTGCGGCGTCTTCATCCACCAGCGCCCCGTCAGCTCCGTACCGGTACTCGCCTCCTCCTGCGACAGTCACCACCAACTGCAAGGCCTCCTCATCAAGCCCGATCCGATCAAAAGCACGCAGCGGCGTCACAGCGAAAAGCTCCACACCTTCTTTGAGGTCAAACAGAGCGAGCTTATGCCCATCCTCAGTCGGGCTATTGGCCGTCAGGCAGTATGCCAGGAGGCCATTACGCGAAGTCCCGCTCTGGAGGATACGGCCAAAAGCGCCGCTCGACCTCGACAAGCAGCATTTTGTTGAATTCAGCCTGCTTCAGATTCCGTCATCCGCCGTCTCGTCTGTGACGATGAGGGACTCAATACCCCAGTCGCTGGGCACGCACCACTCCTCTCCAAACAGCTCGGCCGGATGCATCGTACGTTCGGAGCCATTGCCGCACGCTAGTGACTTAGCGGGGCAATACCGGTCGCATCCCCAACAGATACGTTCGGGGTGCTTGGGGTTGACGGGGAAGTTCTTGACCATGCTGGTCTCCGATCATTGAGAGGCGCTTTACCAACCTACAGCTTCCGTGCAAAGCCATCGTTGATGGATATCAAGATATCAACATCGATTGCCTGACCTGCCCCATCGTGTTCCTGGGGCTAAGCTATTAACGGCTGAACAGACTTGGAGACGTCGCTCATGCTCAATAAAAACCCTTTGCCTAACGCTCAGATACCCGACCATCTACCGTTGTCGACATGGAACGATCAAGACGCTGCAACATCCATCGAGAGCGATGCGTTTATCACCCCACCGGCGCTGACCAACGCCGAGCTGGTTCACTTGCGTGTCCGCGTGATTGCTCTGGAAAACCTGGTCATCGCGCTGCTGGCAGAAGCCTCGGACCGTCAGCTCGCCGTTGCCCGGGAAATGGCCGATTACATTTTCCCAAGACCCGGTTTTACCCAACATCCCTTGACCGTTCATGCGGCGGCACAGATGACCCACAGCGTCGAACGCGCCCAGAGATTCCGCCAGCGTGACGAGCCAGCGGTTTAATTACTCAAAACTTGATAACAATCATTATTGTTCGCAGCAAAGCTTCCTAGACTCGAGTTCCTACTCGACAGCGCCCAGGAAGACCTTATGCGTACCTACCTCTCACTTGCCCTGCTTTTGCTCGCACCGCTGGCTCAAGCCAAGGAATACCCGATCGGCGAACCGCAGCTGTGTCCGGGACTTGAAGTCGGGGCGGTGTATTTGCAGCCGATCGAAATGGCACCGGCGGGCATTATGCGAGCTACGGCTGATTCCGATGTTCACCTGGAAGCCGATATTCATGCCACCGCTGACAACCGGCAGGGCTTTCAGGAAGGCAGCTTCGTGCCTTACCTCAACGTCTCTTTTAGCTTGAGCCGAGCGGGCAACCTGGACGAGATCAAGGGCGACTTCCATGCCATGGTCGCCAATGACGGCCCGCACTATGGCGACAATGTGAAGTTGCTAGGGCCGGGCAAATATCGGCTGACCTTCACCGTCCTGCCACCTAGCGATCACGCGTCCCTCGGGCACCATACCGATAAGGAAACCGGTGTAGCGCCCTGGTTCGAACGCTGCGAACTGCATTACGAATTCGTCTACGCCGGCATCGGTAAAAAAGGTGGTTATTGAATGAAGCGCCTGTCTCTCGCTTGCTTGATGCTCGCCGGAGCAGTTGCACCGTTGGTGGCCCGCGCGGAGTTGCCGAGCTACGAACTGATACTGCGCGATGGTCACTTCACCCCAGCCTTGCTTGAAGTCCCGGCCGGACAGCGCTTCAAGATCATCCTGAAGAACCACGGCCAGGGACCGGCCGAGTTCGAGAGCACGCCGTTGCGGGTTGAAAAAGTTCTGTCGTCGGGCGTGACCACCTTCGTCGTGATTCACCCGCTCAGGCCCGGCCACTACACCTTTTTCGATGAGTTCAATCCGCAACTACCCGAGGGCGGCATTCTCGCGAAATAACCGGAGCATGTAGGGAGTTTCCATGAATCAATCAATGTTCATCGTCTGGCGCGAAAGCGTCGAGGCCCTGCTGGTGATAGGCATTCTCCAGGCCTGGGCCAGCCAACAAGATCGGGGCAATCGTCTGGTCAAGTTCCTCCTGGGCGGAGTGGTTCTCGGGTTGATGCTCTCAGGTCTGCTCGCGATTCTGATTTTGTTTGCCGGTGAGGCCATGAGCGGCTCCGCCAGTGAATGGTTCCAGGCGTCGCTGGCGCTGGTGGCCAGCCTGCTGATGGTGCAAATGGTCGGCTGGATGCATCGCCATGGGCCCGCGCTCAAGCATGATTTGCGACAACATGCCGATAGCCACCTGGCCCGACGAAGCGGCTTGGGTCTGTTGCTGCTGGCGATGCTCGCGGTCAGCCGAGAAGGCAGCGAAACCGTGGTGTTTCTCTATGGCGCCGGCGCTCAGTTGCGCGGCCCGCAGCTCGGCCTGTTTGCGGTCGGTGGCGTCATGGGCCTGGTGCTGTCGGCCCTCACCCTTGTCCTGCTGCGCAGCAGTCACCGATTCATTTCATGGGGGCGATTCTTTGCGCTCAGCGAAGTGGTCCTACTCATGCTGGGCGCGGCGCTACTCGTCAGCGGCACCGAGCGAATAGGCGGCCAACTGCTCGCCCTCGATTTGCCGGAGCAGGCGTACAGCCTGTTTGGCGAGGCGCTTTGGGACAGCAGCGCGGTGCTGAGTGACAGTCATGGATTGGGTAGTTTTCTGGCCAGTTTTGCCGGTTATCGAGCAACCCCCAGTGGCCTCACCTTGTTGGTATGGCTGGGTTACTGGCTGGTCGTCGGCGGCTGGCTACAACAACGGACTGCGGACAACCTGGCATGCCCGACGTGAGCCGACGCAATCGATGGCTCCAGAGCCTGGGTGACGGGATGCGTCGTCATGCGCTGGTCATTCGCGCCGTGCAGTGGGTCGTGGTGCTGTTCTACGCGTTGCTGTTGATGACCCCGGCGATGTTGCCGCTGCCAGACAGCCAGGCGCGGATCGTCGACAACCTGACCTTGCTCGCACAGTTTTTGTTCTGGGGGATCTGGTGGCCATTCGTGCTGCTGTCGATGGTGTTGTTCGGACGGCTCTGGTGTGGGGTTTTATGCCCGGAAGGTTCACTCAGCGAATGGGCCAGCCACTACGGTAAAGGCTTGGGGGTGCCGCGCTGGTTGCGCTGGGGCGGCTGGCCCACCCTCGCGTTCTGCCTGACCACCCTTTACGGGCAATTGATCAGCGTTTACGACTACCCCCAAGCGGCGTTGTTGATTCTCGGCGGCTCGACCGTGGCGGCGGTCGGCGTTGGCTTGTTGTTCGCCCGGGGCAAACGGGTCTGGTGCCGTTATCTGTGCCCGGTCAGCGGCGTCTTCGCCCTGCTCGCCCGGCTCGCACCAGTGCACTTTCAGGTGGATGAACAACGCTGGATCGCCAACGCCGCGCCACGCCTGCCGCCGCCCAACTGTGCCCCGCTGCTCGATATCCGCCGCCTGCAAGGCGCCAGTCACTGCCACGCCTGCGGACGTTGCAGCGGCCAACGCGGCGCGGTTCAACTCATCGCCCGTTCCAGCAACCAGGAAATTCTTCAGGCCACCGCGCAGAGTTTGTCCCGATGGGACGCCCGGTTGCTGCTGTTTGGCGTGATCGGCCTGGCCATGGGTGCGTTTCAGTGGACCGCCAGCTCCTGGTTCGTCGCCCTTAAACAAACCCTGGCCGAATGGTTGATCGAACACGACGTACTCTGGGCCTTGGAGGACAACGCCCCGTGGTGGTTGCTCACCCATTACCCGCAACTCAACGACAGCTTCACCTGGCTCGACGGTTTCAGCATTGTCGTTTACCTAAGTCTGAGTTCGATGCTGCTTGGCACCGCACTGCAGATCTTGCTGCACCTAAGCGCTCGACTGGCGCAGGATCGCGCACTGTATTGGCCCTTGGCGCTGACCCTCACGCCTCTGGGTGGTGCGGGGTTGTTCCTCGGCTTGTCGGCAACGACGGTGAAATTGCTGCGCTACGAAGGGCTGCTGCTGGAGTGGGTTCAACCGGCGCGGGCCTGCCTGTTGCTGGGCGCGATCAGTTGGAGTTTGCTGCTGGGCTGGAAACGGCTGGGGCGCGAACATATTGTCCTGGCGCGGCGTGTGTCTGGAGGCGTTTGCCTGTTACTGGCCAACGGCCTGGTCGGGTTTGGCTGGTGGTTGCAATTCTGGGGATGAATCTGAGTACCTCAGCACCCGGTCGCCCCCAAAACCTAGACTTTAAAACGTGCCACCGTCTGGTGCAGCGCACCGGCCATCTGTACCAAATCATGACCGGCGGCCTGCGTATGGCGGGCACCTTGCAACACCTGCTCGGAAAAACTACGAATGCCCATCAGGTTGCGGTCCACTTCGCGCGCGACCAATGTCTGCTCCTCGGTGGCGCTGACAATCATCATGTTGCGCTCGTTGATCTGCGAGATGGACCGGGTGATTTCATCCAGTACATCACCCGATGCGTTGCGCCATTTCCAGGGTGGCACGCACGAGGGTGCTGCTGCTTTGCATGGCAGTCACGGCATGGACGGTGTCCCGGCGAATGTTGTCAATCATCTGCTCGATTTCCTGGGTGGACTCCTGAGTGCGATAGGCCAGGGCGCGCACTTCGTAGGCGACCACGGCAAAACCGCGTCCCGCATCACCGGCCCGCGCCGCGTTAAACGCCCGCAAATTGGTTTGATCGGCAATGTTGCGAATCACATCCAGCAGCTTGCTGATGTCCTGTAGCCGCAGCCTCAGTTACCCACGCAACACGAATACTGGAAACAACTCGCGCATGGCCTCCCAAAAATCCGGACGCAAGGCTTGTGCCGACACGCTTGACAGTTGCGGATCGAACATCTGCTCGGTGCGTACCAGTTGCACGGAAAAGCGTTTGACGCCCAGTTCATTCAAGCGTTGGGCCAGGATCAATAGGCGTGCCGGTTTGAACAGATGCCAGTGCACGGTGGTGCGGCATTCGTAATCCACACCACTGGCCAACAGATGTTCGAGGCTGCGCCAGTTCGCTGCTCCGCTGCCTTCGACCCGGGTGATGGCCTGGCAATCCTCGGGCAAAGCCTTGACATCAAAACCGATCCAGTCGGCGCCGGTCAGGGCCTTGGAAAACGCCGCCGGTTTGATCCCGGCGCTGTGCAGACCGATTCGAAAACCCATCGCCCGCACTTCATCCATGGCACTGAGCAAGCCGTCTTGCAAGGTCGGCTCACCGCCGCTGAACACCACCGCATCGAGCAGGTCCTGACGGCGTTGCAGAAACGCCAGCACCCGCCGCCAATCCACTTCATCGGTGCCGCGAGGCGGGATCAACTGCGGGTTATGGCAGTAACGACAACGCCAGGCGCAACCCTGGCAAAACAGTACACAGGCGAGTTGCCCCGGATAGTCGATAGTGGTCAGAGGCACCATGCCCCCAACCCGTAGCGTTCGACTCATTTGCGTTCGGCCTGCGCCACGCTTTCAGCGAAGTGCACCCGCTCGCGGTGCTCGGACTGTTTGCCCGGGTTGAACGCCGAAACCGGCCGGTGATAGCCCATCACCCGGGTCCAGACTTCGCAGCGTTGACGTTGAGCCTGGGGCAGTGTTTGCGATGCAGTCATGGTGAAACTCCTTGGGATTGAGTGGATCGAAATCAATGAACGGTGCCGGGTTGCTATTGGTTCAACAGCAGAACCTCGTCACATTTTGGGCAGAACTCTTGCTCGCCATCTAGGTAGCCGTGCACCGGGCAGATCGAGAACGTCGGGGTCACGGTCAGGTAAGGCAGGCGGAAACGCCCGAGGGCTTTGCGCACCAGTTGCTTACAGGCCTGGGTCGAGGAAATCCGCTCGGCCATGTACAGGTGCAAAACCGTGCCGCCGGTGTATTTACATTGCAGTTCGTCTTGCAGCTCCAGGGCTTCGAACGGGTCATCGGTGTAACCCACTGGCAGTTGCGAGGAGTTGGTGTAGTACGGCGCTTGCGTCGTGCCAGCCTGGAGAATGTCGGGGTAGCGCTTGAGGTCTTCCTTGGCGAAGCGATAGGTGGTGCCTTCCGCCGGGGTCGCTTCCAGGTTGTAGAGGTGCCCGGTTTCTTCCTGAAAACGCAGCAGCGTGGCGCGCACATGGTCGAGCAGTTTCAGGGCGAACTGGCGGCCCTGTACGGTGTGCGTGCCCTCTTTGCCGGTGGTGAAATTGCGTAGCATTTCATGCAGGCCATTGAGACCGATGGTGGAAAAATGGTTGCGCAGGGTGCCCAGGTAACGCTTGGTATAAGGGTACAGACCAGCGTCCATATGGTGCTGGATGACCTTGCGCTTGACTTCCAGGCTCTCCATCGCCAGTTCCATCAACGTGTCCAGCCGTTTGAGCAAACCGCTGGTATCGCCCTTGAACGCATAACCCAGACGCGCACAGTTGATGGTCACTACGCCGAGCGACCCGGTCTGTTCCGCCGAGCCAAACAAACCGCCGCCACGCTTGAGCAACTCGCGCACATCCAGTTGCAACCGGCAGCACATGGAGCGCACCTGATTGGGTTGCAAATCGGAATTGAGGAAGTTCTGGAAATACGGCAGGCCGTAACGTGCAGTCATCTCGAACAGGCGGTCGGCGTTTTCGCTGTCCCAGGGAAAGTCATGGGTGATGTTGTAGGTCGGGATCGGAAAGGTGAACACCCGCCCTTTCGCATCGCCGGTCTGCATCACCTCGATGTAGGCGCGGTTGAGCACATCCATTTCCACCTGCAGGTCGCCGTAGGCAAACGGCATTTCTTCACCACCGATGATCGGGATCTGCTCGCGTAAATCCTGCGGGCAAACCCAGTCGAAGGTCAGGTTGGTGAACGGCGTCTGGGTGCCCCAGCGCGATGGAACGTTGAGGTTATAGATGAACTCCTGGATCGCCTGGCGAACCTGCGGGTAGCTCAATTGGTCCTTGCGCACAAAAGGCGCCAAGTAGGTATCGAACGAGCTGAACGCCTGCGCGCCGGCCCATTCGTTTTGCAGGGTGCCGAGGAAATTCACCATTTGCCCCAGAGCACTGCTCAAGTGCTTCGGCGGTCCCGCTTCGACACGCCCCGGCACACCATTGAGGCCTTCGTGCAACAAGGTCCGCAGCGACCAGCCAGCGCAGTAACCAGCCAGCATGTCCAGATCATGCACATGCAGGTCGGCCTCACGATGGGCCTGGCCGATGGCCTCGCTGTACACCTCGTCCAGCCAGTAGTTGGCAGTGACCTTGCCCGAAACGTTCAGCACCAGCCCACCCAGGGAATAACCCTGATTGGCGTTGGCCTGGACCCGCCAGTCTTCACGGTCCAGGTATTCGTTCATCGACGTGGCCACTTCAACCAGGGTCCGGCGATCGCGACGCAAACGCCCGTGCTGTTCGCGATAGACTATGTAGGCACGCATGGCGAGGAAGTAACCGGCGTCCATCAGCACCCTTTCAACGCGGTCCTGGATTTGCTCGACATGCAGCCGGGGTAATCCTTCCAGCCGGGCCAGTACTGCCTTCAACAAACTCTCGGCTTCCTCCTCGGTATACTCCCCGGTGGCCTTGCCCGCCGAAATCAACGCCCGACGGATTTTTTCTGCATCGAAGGCGACCAGATTGCCGTCGCGCTTGTGCAAACGGTTACATCCCACTGAAATAAGCGTGCTCTGCATTAGGCCCCCAAACACTACATATAGTTTTTTACTAACTGAAAAACACAACATGCAGTGAAGACTACGGGCAATAAGCGGTTCTGCAATTGATCGATATCAAGATTTTCGGACGATTAAAAACCACGTGGGACAGCATGAATCTAGTGTGGGAGCGTACTTGCTCGCTCCCACAGGGGATCTGCGGTGTGTGGCAGAGCGGTTCAGCCACCGCTCATGTTCATGAATCGAACTATCTGCACCTCGCCGGCGGGGTTGAAGTCGTGACGCAATGGCTTGCCGCGCAGGGCTTTTTGCACGGCGTCGATCAGCGGTTGATCGTCCAGCGGATAGCGGCGCAGCAAGCCACGCAAATCCAGCGCATCATCTTGTCCAAGACACAGCAACAGCTTGCCCTCAACGGTCATCCGCACCCGGTTGCAGCTACCGCAGAAATTGTGACTGTTGGGTGAAATGAAGCCGATGCGCGTATCGGGATGGCGCTCCAGCCGCACGTAGCGCGCCGGCCCTCCGCTGTTTTCGGTGCTGTCGAGCAAGCGGTGACGACTGGCAATCAACGCCCGCACTTCGTCGCTGGAGCAAAACGATTCACCCCGTGATCGGCCCACATCCCCCAAGGGCATTTCTTCGATAAAACTGATGTCGATGCGCTGCTCGATGGCGTATTGCACCAACCCCTGGACTTCATCGAAGTTGCGCCCCTTCATCACCACGCAGTTGAGTTTGACCCGCTCGAACCCCGCATCCCGCGCTGCTTCGATGCCAGCCAGCACCTGATCGAGATCGCCGTTGCGGGTAATCGCGCGAAACTTCTGCCCGTCCAGGCTATCGAGGCTGATGTTCATCCGCTTGACCCCCGCCTCCGCCAACGGCCGAGCCAAACGGCCCAGTTGCGAGCCGTTGCTGGTCATCACCAGTTCGCGCAAACCGGGTATGGCAGCGATGTAGCGGCACAGTTCGACAATGCCTGGACGGATCAGCGGTTCGCCACCGGTGAGGCGGATTTTGCGTACACCCTGGCCGACAAACAGCGTCGCCAGGCGTTGCAGTTCCTCCAGCGTCAGGACCTGCTGACGCGGCAGGAAGGTCATATTTTTCGCCATGCAATACACACAGCGAAAATCACAACGGTCCGTCACCGACATCCGCAGATAGTCGATCTGCCGTCCAAAACCATCCTGCATCACAGCGTTCATCACATCTCCCGTTGACCCCAAGGCTCACTGCACCAGCGGTGAGTCGGCGCCCTGCAAGTGGATGCCGCGAATATCCGCCGCGCCGATCAGGGTTTGCAGGTATTGCACCAAGGCTTTTTGCCAGACGCCTTGCTGCAACTGCGTGCGGATCGTCGTCGACACCACTTCATAGGGCAATGGCATGCCTTCGATCCGCTGATCGACACTGATCACATGCCAGCCGTAACGGCTTTCCAGCGGTTTGCTGGCCAGCCCCAGTGCCAGGGTGAACAGTTGGCGTTCCAGTTCAGGCACGGTCTGGCCCTTGCTGATCTGCCCCAACGAACCGCCCTGCGCCTTCGACGGGCAGGCCGAATACTTCAGGGCCAGCTCGGCGAAACTGCCGGGGAACTGCTCCAGCCGCTGCAACAGGATTTCCGCTTGAACCTGCGCCAGTGCGCGGGCTTCGGCATCGTCCGGCGCGCATTCGAGCAGGATGTGTCGTACCGCCAGCAAAGGCGCGCTGTGAAAGCGCCCGCGATTGTTTTCGTAGTAGCGTAGGCTGGTTTCCTCGTCGCACTGCGGCACGTGCACTTCACGTTCTAGCAACAAACGAGTGGCTGCTTCTTCTTCGTTTTCTCCGGCGCCTATCTCCAGCGACACGCCGAGCTCTGTTATGCGCTGCTGCAACAACTCGCGGATCACCAGCGCCCGAGCGGTCAGATACACCGCTTCTTCGCGGTTTTCCGCCGGGTGATATTGCAGCTCCTGGGCCATTGCTTCCGAGGTGATCCACACCTCGTTGACGCTGATGATCGGCCACTCCTGTTCACTGCTGGCGATCAACTGTGCCGGGGCGTCATCGGCCGCCGCAGGCTCAACCGGCAGCGCTGAAAACTGCGTCTCTACGACCGGTGCGATGTCGAGAACATCCTCGTTTTTTTTTGAAGAACCACAGCCACCGCTGCCCCCTTTACCGCCGCCACATCCACATCCACCTGACATGATTGTCTCCTCAGTACTTCTGACGAACGATTTGATAACGACGTCCCAGGTACCAGATCGGTGCACTGATCATGTGTACGAGACGAGTGAAGGGGAACAGCACAAACAGGGTCAAACCGAGAAACACGTGCAGCTTGTAGATCAACCCGACCGGCGCGATAGACGCCGCTGCTTCCATCGGCCGCAACAGCACGGTGTTCTGCGCCCAGTCGGCGAGCATCACCATGACCGAGCCGTCCATGTGTCCGGTGGACGCGACAATGGTCAGCAGACCGAGCAGCAACTGCGCCAGCAGCACCAGCAGAATCAGGATGTCCGAAGGGCTGGACGTGGCGCGAACCCGAGGATCGGTCAACCGCCGCTTGACCAACATCAGCAGACCCACCAGGCACAGCAGGCCGAAGATCCCGCCGGAAACCATCGCCAGCAACTGCTTATTCTCAGTGCTGATCACATGGTGGTAAACCGACGCAGGGGTCAGCAGGCCAACGAAGTGCCCGGCCAGCACGAACAACACACCGATGTGGAAGAAGTTGCTCGCCACACGCATGCCGCGCTGGTTGAGCATCTGGCTGGAGCCGGCCTTCCAGGTGTACTGCGACAGGTCGAAGCGCGCCCAACTCCCAATCAGGCAAATCGCGAGGGCCACATAGGGGTAAACCCCAAACAACAACAGATTCCATTTAGACATTGCCCACCTCCTTGGCTGGCACGGAGGCCAGCGTTTCATGCTGAAAATCGACCCAGTGCAATGGCACCGCGCTTTCTTCCCGAGCCTTGCCCGGAGCGCTTGGCAACGAACTGCAACGGTCCTGCTGTTCGGCCTGGAGGAAGTCCACGGCCTCCTCTTCCCAGATCTTGTCGAGGGCTTCGAGGGAATCGTCCCGGGGTTCTGCGGCAACCTGCGCACGTAGGTCGGCCACCGCTTGATGAGGTTCGGCCCCGGCAATTTGCAGCAGCGCCCGGAAGCAACTGGCGTAAGCACTTTCACGCTCCTCCAGACGCGCCGCGAGCAAGGCCAGCAAGTGCGACACCTCCGCCAGGCCCTCGCGGGCCTCGATGTCTTCGCGGGTCGAAAGGAAC
This sequence comes from Pseudomonas sp. ok272, assembly GCF_900109995.1. Lineage (GTDB taxonomy): Bacteria > Pseudomonadota > Gammaproteobacteria > Pseudomonadales > Pseudomonadaceae > Aquipseudomonas. The sequence continues at coordinate 105,620 of NZ_FOCB01000012.1, forward strand.
TCCAGGTACAGCGGGATATAGTCCGGCAGCTCTTTAACGCCGATGGCAAAACCGGCGGCTTCGTACTGCGCCATCATGTCGACCATCGCCTGGCCACGGTCGCGGGACTCACCGTGCACGTGCTCGAACAACAACAGCGACAACGAGCGCCCTCGGCCAAACAGCGCACCGTAGTGCTCCTGTCCGTCCATCAGGTCATTGGCGCAGATCAGTTCCAGCAACTCGAACAATGCGCCGCGCTGCTTCGGGCTGATTTCCCGGGACTGGATAATCGCTTGCTCGAGCTCATCGCGCCCGCCGGTCAGGGTCTCGGTCGGGTAATCGAGCAGTAGCGAAATCACTTTGAGAATTTGCATACTATTCCTCCCACAACTGCACGGATTTGAGGATGTCGCGGCGGTTGGCTTTCTTCGCACCAAACATGTTGGTGTCGGAGCTGCCACTGCAGCCGCTGCCAAAACTGAAGCCGCACCCGGAGCGCTCGGCGAAAGCGTCGCTCATGGCGTCTTCACGGTGGGCGCTAGGGACCACGAAGCGGTCCTCATAGTTGGCAATCGCCAGGTAGCGATACATCTCTTCGACTTGGGCCACGCTCAAACCGACATCCGCCAGCACTTGCAGGTCCTGGACGCCGTCAACCTGTTCGGAACGTTTGTAGGCGCGCATCGCCAACAAGCGTTTCAGCGCACGCTTTACCGGTTTTTCATCTCCTGCGGTTAGCAGGTTGGCCAGGTACTTCAGTGGAATGCGCAGGCTATCGACGTCCGGGATCACCCCGTTCATGCCCACGGTGCCAGCGGTCGCGGCGTTCTGGATCGGCGACAGCGGCGGTACATACCAAACCATTGGCAAAGTGCGGTATTCCGGGTGGAGCGGCAGCGCGAGCTTCCAATCCACGGCCATTTTGTAGACCGGCGAACGTTGCGCCGAGTCGATCACCGACTGCGGCACACCATCGGCCAAGGCCTGACGGATCACCGCCGGGTCGTTCGGGTCGAGAAATATCTCCAGTTGTTTTTCGTACAGGTCTTTCTCGTCGGCGGTGCTCGCCACTTCGCTGATGCGATCGGCGTCATACAGCAGCACCCCGAGGTAACGGATACGGCCAACACAGGTTTCGGCGCAAACGGTCGGCATCCCGGCTTCGATACGCGGGTAGCAGAAGATGCATTTCTCGGATTTGCCGCTTTTCCAGTTGAAATAGATCTTCTTGTACGGGCAGCCGCTGATGCACATCCGCCAGCCACGGCATTTTTCCTGGTCGATGAGGACGATGCCGTCCTCTTCGCGCTTGTAAATCGCCCCGCTTGGGCAAGAGGCCGCGCAGGTCGGGTTCAGACAGTGCTCGCATAGACGCGGCAGATACATCATGAAGGTGTTTTCGTACTCGCCGTAAATGTCCGCCTGGATCTTGTCGAAGTTCTTGTCCTTGCGACGCTTGGCGAATTCGGTGCCGAGGATTTCTTCCCAGTTCGGGCCCCACTGGATTTTTTCCATGCGTTTGCCGGAGATCAACGAACGCGGACGCGCCGTTGGTTGGTGCTCGCCCAGCGGTGCGGTGTGCAGGTGCTGGTAGTCGAAGTCGAACGGCTCGTAATAGTCGTCGAGGCTCGGCAAGTCCGGATTGGCGAAGATGTTCGCCAACACGCGGAATTTACCGCCGATGCGCGGGTTGATCGTGCCGTTGGCATTGCGAATCCAGCCGCCCTTCCACTTGTCCTGGTTTTCCCATTCCTTCGGATAGCCGATGCCCGGTTTCGATTCAACGTTGTTGAACCATGCGTATTCCATGCCTTCGCGGCTGGTCCAGACGTTTTTGCAGGTGATCGAACAGGTGTGGCACCCAATGCATTTGTCCAGGTTCAGAACCATGCCGATTTGTGAGCGAATTTTCATCTCAGTTCTCCTCAATATCGGTCGGCAGCGGACGCGGCAGGTCATCACCGAACGAACCATCGAGCCAGTCGACTTTGGACATTTTGCGCACCACGACAAACTCATCGCGGTTGCAACCGACGGTGCCGTAATAGTTGAAGCCATAGGCTTGCTGGGCGTAGCCACCGATCATGTGGGTCGGTTTGAGCACGACACGGGTCACTGAGTTGTGGTGGCCGCCACGGGTCTTGGTGGTTTCGGAACCAGGTACGTTCACGATCCTTTCCTGGGCGTGGTACATCATCACCATGCCGTCCTTGACCCGCTGGCTGACCACCGCCCGGGCGGTCAGCGCACCGTTGACGTTGAAGCACTCGATCCAGTCGTTGTCCTCGATACCGGCGCTTTTCGCGTCGTTCTCCGAGAGCCAGACAATCGGCCCGCCACGGCTGAGGGTCAGCATCAGCAGGTTGTCGCTGTAGGTGCTGTGGATGCCCCATTTCTGGTGCGGGGTGATCCAGTTCAGGACGATTTCGATCTCGCCGTTGCTGCGTTTGCCTTTCACCCCTTCAATGGTGCAGGTGTTGACCGGCGGGCGATAATTCATCAGTTGTTCGCCGAACGCCTGCATCCACGGGTGATCTTGGTAGAACTGCTGGCGGCCGGTGATGGTGCGCCATGGGATCGCCTCGTGAACGTTGGTGTAGCCGGCGTTGTAGCTAACGTGATCGTCTTCAAGACCCGACCAGGTCGGGCTGGAAATGATCTTGCGTGGCTGCGCCTGAATATCGCGAAAACGAATCGCCTCATGGGCCTTCGACAGCGCCAGGTGGCTGTGGTCGATGCCGGTGAATTCCGACAGCGCGGCCCACGCCTTGACGGCCACTTGGCCATTGGTTTCCGGGGCCAGAGACAGAATAACTTCAGCAGCGTCGATGGCCGTGTCAATTTTCGGCCGACCGTGGCTGATCCCGGCGTCGCCTTCGTGATGGTTCAGTTCACCGAGAAATTTCACTTCGTCTTCGGTGTTCCAGTTGATGCCCTTGCCACCGTTGCCGTGTTTTTCCAGCAATGGCCCGAGCGACGAGAACTGCTTGTAGATGTTCGGATAATCACGCTCGACCACATGCAGATTCGGTGCGTTTTTGCCCGGTACCGGCGCCACACCTTCGCTTTTCCAGTCGGTGCCGCCAAACGGCTGGGCCAGTTCGCCGACGCTGTCGTGCATCAGCGGAATGGTCACCAGGTCCTTTTCAACGCCCAGATGCCCTTCGGACATGCTGGAAAACGCCTTGGCGATGCCTTTGTAGATTTCCCAGTCGGAACGCGATTCCCACGCCGGGTCGATGGCAGCCGACAACGGGTGAATGAATGGGTGCATGTCCGAGGTGTTCATGTCGTCTTTTTCGTACCAGGTCGCGGTCGGCAATACGATGTCGGAATAGACGCAGGTCGACGACATGCGGAAGTCCAGCGTGGTGACCAGATCGAGCTTGCCGATTGCGCCATCGTCAACCCATTCGGCTTCTTCGGGTTTGCAGTCGCCGACTTGGCCGATGTCTTCGTTCATCACGCCGTTCTTGGTGCCGAGCAGGTACTTGAGCATGTACTCATGGCCCTTGCCCGAGGAGCCCAGCAGGTTGGAACGCCAGATAAACATGTTGCGCGGGAAGTTCACCGGGCTGTCCGGCTGCTCGCAGGAGAAACGCAGCGAACCGTCCTGCAGCGACTTGACCACGTAGTCTTTCGGGTCCATGCCGGCGGCTGCGGCATCACGGCAGATGTGCAGCGGGTTGGTATTGAGTTGCGGAGCGCTCGGCAGCCAGCCGGCCCGTTCGGCGCGGATGTTGTAATCCAGCGCATGCTCGGGGAATTGGGATTTATCGGCCAGCGGCGAGAGCACGTCGTGCATGCTCATTTTCTCGTGGCGCCACTGCGAACTATGGGCGTAGAAAAAGCTGGTGCCGTTCATTTGGCGCGGGGGACGGCTCCAGTCCAGGCCGAACGCCAGGGGCAGCCAGCCGCATTGCGGACGGAGTTTTTCCTGGCCGACGTAGTGCGCCCAACCGCCACCGGTCTGGCCGACACACCCGCAGAGCATGAGCATGTTGATCAGCCCACGGTAGTTCATGTCCATGTGATACCAGTGATTCATTGCCGCGCCGACGATGATCATCGAGCGGCCCTTGGTCTTGTCGGCATTGTCGGCAAATTCACGGGCTATCTGGATGGCTTTTTCTCGGCTGACGCCGGTGATTTTCTCCTGCCAGGCCGGGGTGCCAGGCACCGAGGCATCGTCGTAATCCTTGGCTACGTTGGCGCCGCCCAGGCCACGATCAATCGCCAGGTTAGCCGCCGACAAGTCGAACACGGTGGCCACTTTCGCGACGCTGCCGTCCGCCAGCACCACCTTATGCACCGGTACACGACGGTATTGCACCGCGTCGCCCGCCACATGCTGGAAGTGCTCGTGGGACTCGCCGGCAAAATAGGGGAACGCCACTTCGGCAACGTCGTCGCCGATCAGGCTCAGCTTCAGATCGATCTCGCGACCTTCGCCACCTTCACGGGCAAGAATGTTCCACTTGCCTTTCTCGCCCCACCGATAACCGATGGAACCCTGAGGAGACACCAACTCGCCGTTGATATCGAGGGCGATGGTTTTCCATTCCGGGTTGTTTTCCTGGCCGAGGTTGTCGGTCAGGTCACTGGCGCGCAAGAAACGGTCCGGCTGATAACCGGCCCCCGGTGCCTTGTCGACCATTTGTTTGAGCAGCACCAGCACCGGCAAATCGGTGAAGCGCTTGGCGTATTCGGTGAAATAGGCGCTCGGTTTGTCCAGGTGGAATTCTTTGAAGATCACATGATTGAACGCTTGGGCCAGCGCCGCATCGGTGCCTTGTTTGGGGTTCAACCACAGGTCAGTGAGCTTGGCGACTTCCGAGTAGTCCGGGGTGATCGCGACCGTCTTGGTGCCTTTGTAACGGACTTCGGTGAAGAAGTGTGCGTCCGGGGTCCGGGTCTGCGGAACGTTGGAGCCCCAGGCAATGATGTAGTTGGAGTTGTACCAGTCGGCCGATTCCGGCACGTCGGTCTGCTCGCCCCAAACCATCGGCGAGGCTGGCGGCAAGTCGCAGTACCAGTCGTAGAAACTCAGGCATGCGCCACCGATCAACGACAGGTAACGCGAGCCCGCAGCGTAGCTGACCATCGACATGGCCGGGATCGGTGAAAAGCCGACGATGCGGTCGGGGCCATATTGCTTGATGGTGTAGACGTTGGCCGCAGCGATGATTTCGTTGACTTCTTCCCAGTTGGAGCGGATGAAGCCACCCATGCCGCGCTTGCTTTTATAGGAGTCGGCCTTGGCCTTGTCCTCGACAATGCTCGCCCAGGCTTCGACCGGTGCCATAGTCTGCCGCGCATCGCGCCACAGCTTGAGCAACGGCTTGCGGATTTTCGGGTACTTGAGCCGATTAGCGCTGTAGATGTACCAGCTGTAACTGGCACCACGCGGGCAACCACGAGGTTCATGGTTGGGTAGATCGTTGCGGGTGCGCGGGTAATCGGTCTGCTGGGTTTCCCAAGTGATCAGGCCATTCTTGACGTAGATTTTCCACGAGCAGGACCCGGTGCAGTTCACCCCGTGGGTGGAACGCACGATCTTGTCGTACTGCCAGCGGGAACGGTAAACGTTCTCCCAGTCGCGAGACTCTTTGCGGGTCTCTCCGTGACCGTCGGAAAATTCGTTTTGCTTGCGATTGAAGAACCGCAATTGATCCAGTAAATGACTCACGGTGTACACCTCTCAGACTTGCTGCGGAGTTCTGTGACCCGCCCAAGCAATGGTTGGATTCGGGCTCGACTCAGCAGGGTGTCGCGGCGCCTTTGCGCGCGTACCACCACCAGGTCACCACTATGCAGCTCAGGTAAAAGCCGACGAACATGTAGAAGGCCATCTCCGGCCCCCCGGTCTGGGCCATCGAAGTACCGAAGGATTTCGGAATGAAGAACGCACCGAAGGCGCCCATGGCCGAACTGAAGCCCAGGACGGCGGCCGATTCCTTGCCGGCATCTCTGAGCGCTTGTTCGCGCACGGCGGGTGGTTTTCCGGCAGCGCCCTTTTCATGCAGGGTGCGGAAGATCACCGGGATCATCCGGAAGGTGGAGCCGTTGCCCACGCCGGTGGTGATGAACAGCAGCATGAACATGCCGAGGAAGCCGTAGAAGTTGCCGCCAGCACCGTTCCGAGGCAAAAAGTGCAGCACTCCGAAGACCATCACGATCATCAGCACGAAGTTCCACAGGGTCACTTTCGCGCCGCCGAGCTTGTCCGCCAGCCAGCCGCCCAATGGGCGCACCAGTGCACCGACCAACGGGCCGAGGAAGGCGAATTTCAAGGCGATGACGTCCGGGAAGGAGGTCTTGATCAGCAGCGGAAACGCCGCGGAAAAGCCGATGAACGAACCGAAGGTCGCCAAGTACAACCAGCACATCAGCCAGTTGTGCTTGCGTTTGAAGATCACCGCCTGCTCGCTGAACGATGCGCGGGCGTTGGAAAGGTCATTCATACCGAACCAGGCCAGCACCGTCACCAACACAATGAACGGCACCCAGACGAACCCGGCGTTTTGCAGCCACAACTGACCACCGTCGGTCAGCACCTGCGGCTTACCACCGATGAAGCCGAACACGCCGAAGGTAATCACCAGCGGCACACAGAACTGCATCACCGAAACGCCCAGGTTACCCAGTCCGGCATTCAGGCCCAGGGCCGTACCCTGCTGGGACTTGGGATAGAAGAAGCTGATGTTGGACATGCTCGAGGCGAAGTTGCCGCCGCCAAAACCGCAGAGCAAGGCAATCAACACGAACACGCTGTACGAGGTGCTCGGGTCTTGCACCGCGAAGCCCATCCAGATCGACGGCAACAACAGTGACGCGGTGCTCACGGCGGTCCAGCGCCGGCCACCGAAGATCGGCACCATGAACGAATAAAAGACGCGCAGGGTCGCACCGGATAAGCCCGGCAATGCCGCCAGCCAGAACAACTGGTCGGTGGTGAAGCTGAAGCCGATGGCGTTTAACCGCACGATCACCGTGCTCCAGACCATCCACACCGCAAAGGCCAACAGCAACGCGGGAATGGAGATCCACAGGTTGCGGGTGGCGGTCTGTTTGCCGCTACTTCCCCAGAACGCAGGGTCCTCGGGGCGCCAGTCATGAATGACCGGGCCTTTGTCAGGCTTTTGCAGAACGGACATGTTCTTCTCCTTGGGCAATGCTGGAAAACGGGGGCGAGGTCGCTGGCGGCTGTTTGCCCAGCAACGGGCGTTTGCGTATTTCGCTGAAGTACATCCAGGTGAGGGAGACCCAGACCACGCCGTACATCAACATGAAGCAGGAAGAGCGCACGCCGGTGAGATCCACCAGAGCGCCGAACAGGATCGGCAGCACGAAGCCGCCCAGACCGCCCGCGAGGCCGACGATGCCGGACACCGCACCCATGTTTTGCGGGTAGTCATTGGCGATGTATTTGAAGACCGAGGCCTTGCCGAACGCGAAGGCGATGCCCATGACGAACAGCAGCACGGTGAACAGTGCGGGATTGAGACCAATGTGGAAACTCACCGGGCCGTTGATCGACTGCACTTGCAGTTCGGTTTGTGGGTACGAGAGCAGGAACAGGCAGATCCAGCTGACCCACAGCACCCACCAGGTCACGCTTTGCGCGCCCCAGCGATCCGACATCCAGCCGCCGACGGCACGCAACACGCCACCGGGCAGGGAGAAACAGGCCGCCAGTAATGCGGCGCTTTGCAGACTGAAACCGTATTCCTGCACGTAGTACTTGGTCATCCACAACGCAAGGGCCACATAACCGCCGAAGACGATCGAGTAGTACTGGCAGTAGCGCCACACCGCAGGGTCCTTCAGGGAACTCAGTTGCTCACACAAACTGGCGCCGGTGGCACTGCGGTGCTCTTTGTTTTCGGCACTCAGAAACCAGAACAGCAAAGCGGTAATAAAGAGGATGGCGCTGAAGACTTTCGGCACCAGTTGCCAGCTACCCGCAGCGATCAGTGCCGGTGCGAGGAACTTGGTCACCGCCGCCCCCGCGTTACCGGCGCCGAAGATGCCCATCGCGAAGCCCTGGTTCTCTTTGTCGAACCATTTGGCGACGTAGGCAATCCCCACCGAAAACGAGCCGCCGGCCAGGCCGACGAACAAGCCCAGGACCAGAAACTGCCAGTACGCCGTGGCGTAGCTGATCACGTACAACGGTGCGACGCAGGCCAGCATCAGCACGAAGAACACGCTGCGCCCACCAAAGCGGTCAGTCAGTAGGCCCAAGGGCAAACGCGCCAGCGAGCCGGTCAGCACCGGAGTGGCGGCCAGTAGGCCAAATTGGGTTTCGTTGAGCTGGAGCAGCTCCTTGATCGGCACGCCGAGCACGGCGAACATCATCCAGACCATAAAACACACGGTGAAGGCCAGTGTGCTCATGCCCAGCACCAAGCCTTGTCGTACACGGGGTTGGGGCACAATGTTCTCCAGTCAGTTAGCCATGGCTGCAGACTAGAGACGCCAACCCTTCAAAAACTTGATCCATGTCAACGAAGCCCAAAGGGGCATAGGCCTATGCTTGTACGGTCTACCTCTAAGGAGGTAGTTCGTGGATACCTGAAAAGCCTTTATTTATCAGCTTCTTAAGGGTTTACAGCCACAGCATTGCTGACAAGGAGCCGGCGACAACTCTTTAGAGGTAGCGCATCTGGGACTGGATGCAAAACCGCAATTCGAGGCGCTCCATGTCCAGTCTTTGTGTCTTTCCTCAGGATCAGCGCTGATGATGCGCTGGTTGCGCAGCTCCCTGCCCGCTCGCGCCGGGCTGGCGGTGATCCTCATCGCCATACTCGCCCTCGCCAGTTCGTTGAGCGCCGGATTGATCGCCTGGTTCAGCCAGGGCGATGCCGCCGCTATCAACACCGCCGGCTCGGTACGGATGGAGACTTACCACCTGAGCTGGAAACTGGTCGCCGGCGCCCCCCGCGAAGAAATCGCCGCCATCACCGACAGCCTTCAAACTCGCCTCAATAGCCAGTCCCTCAAAGCGGTGCTGGAAGACGGCCCGTCCACTGATCTGCAAATCAGCTATGGGCAAATCCAGCAACGCTGGAACGAGGATTTGTACCCGGCACTTGAACGCGGCGATGCCGATGCTTTTCAGCTGCAGGCCCGTCCGTTCGTTGAACAAATTAACCAGTTCGTCAACCTGTTGCAGCGCCAAAGCGAACAGAAGCAAGGTTGGCAACAGCTGATCCAGGGTCTGGCCCTGTTCACCACGATGATCGTCCTGCTGCTGGGGCTCTACGAGCTGCAGTACGGCGTCGTCACGCCGTTGCAAGAGTTGGTGGCCGCCACCCAGCGCTTTCGTCGCGGTGAGTTTCAAGTGCGGGTCAACCATCAGTCCCAGGACGAACTGGGCCAGTTGGCCACCAGTTTCAACGCCATGGCCGAGACGATCGAACAGTCCCATCGCACGCTTGAAAGCCAGGTCCAGCAAAAAACCCTCAACCTGCAACAGGCCAACGCGGCCCTGGAGTTGCTCTATCAAAGCAGCCGGAGCCTGGCCACGCGCCTGGCCAATGCCGAGGGCCTGGATGATTTGATCCGGCGCTTCCAGCAACGCCTGCCGGGCTTACGCCTGTCGCTATGCCTGCAAGGCCAATTGCAGGCTCCGGCCCAACAGTTGCTCGCCCTGCACGGTGCGAGCAGCCGGGAAGTCTGCGCCAGCAGCGATTGCGCGACCTGCCAGAAACACCACACGGCCAGCCCGCAAGCGTTCAGCATCAGCAACCAGGGCAATGAATTGGGTGAGCTCAAGGCGCACTTTGTCGACGGGCATCCCGCGCAAGCCTGGGAAACCCAACTGATCCAGGCCCTGGCCAACCTGATTGGCACCTCGCTGTCGCTCAAGCGCCAACGGGAACAGGACCATCGCCTGCTGCTGCTCGAAGAGCGCACGATCATCGCCCGCGAACTGCACGATTCTCTGGCGCAGGCCTTGTCCTATATGAAGCTGCAAGTCAGCCGCATGCAGACACTGATGCGCCGTGGCGAGCCGGTCGAAACCCTGGAAGGCGTGACCGCCGAATTGCGCGAGGGGCTGAACAATGCCTACCGCCAACTACGCGAACTGCTGACCACGTTCCGCTTGCAGATTCACGACGCGGGCCTGGCGCAGGAACTCAAGGACACCGCCGAGGAGTTCTCCCGGCGCGGCGAGTTTCAGGTGCACCTGCACGTCGACGCGCTGGCCTTTCAGCTCTCGGCGAGCGAGCAAATCCACATTTTGCAGATCACCCGCGAGGCGCTGTCCAACTGCCTGCGCCATGCCCATGCCCAAAACGCCTGGCTGGAACTGCGCCAGGACGGCGAAACCGTCAGGCTCTCGGTCGAAGACGATGGGTGTGGCTTCAACGGCAACGTCGATCAGCGCGAACACCACGGCCTGAACATCATGGATGAGCGGGCCCGCAGCTTGCGCGGCCAGCTACAGATTTTTTCCAGTGAACCGCAAGGCACCCTCGTCCAGCTGGAATTCCACCCGGAGTTTCTCGGGCAGAAAACAAAAGGTAGCGTCACATGAACCCGTCCCCACGACATAAAATCCTGCTGGTCGACGATCATCCAATGATGCGTCGCGGCATCCGCCAGATGCTCGAACTCGAAGATGATTTCCTGATTGTCGGCGAAGCCAATCATGGCGAAGAAGCGCTTACCCTGATCGAGCCGCTGCAACCAGACCTGGTGTTGCTCGACAACAACATGCCGCAGATGAATGGCATTGAAACCCTGCGCCGGTTACGGGCCATGCACTACACCGGCAAGGTGCTGCTGTTTACCGTGTCGGATGCCGAAGACGACATTCGCGATGCCCTGCGCCTGGATGCCGACGGTTATCTGCTAAAGGACATGGAGCCCGAACTGCTGATCCAGTACATCCGCGATGCCCTGAACGGCGCTTTGGTCATCAGCCCTGGCCTGACGCAAGTCATGGCCCAGGCGCTGCGCTCGCCGCCGCGTCAAGCGGTGGTGGAACTGACCGAGCGCGAACGCCAAGTATTGAAAACCATCGCCAGCGGCTTCAGCAACAAGGTCATCGGGCACAAGCTGGGCATCACTGAAGGCACGGTCAAGGTTCACGTCAAGAACCTGCTGCACAAACTGGGTTTGCGTTCACGGGTCGAAGCGGCTGTGTGGGCCATGGAGCATCTGCGCAGTGCGGGCTAAGGGGTATGCCTCGTTGGAGGTAGGCCGGTAGAGACATAGGTCAATTGCTCTGGACTCTCTACTATGAGCGTCAGCGGAGGTACGCCATGCTGACCCACCCTTCCATCGTTTTAACGCTGCGTCGTCATCATCTGTTCAACCAACTGCCGGAGAAAGTCTTCGAGGAAGTCTGTGGCCTGGCCATGCTCAAACGCCTGTCGTGCCACAGCACGCTGATGCACCAGGGCGATCCGGCCAAGCGCTTTTTCCTGCTGGTCAGCGGCCAGATCAAGCTGTACCGCCTCACCGGCGAAGGCCAGGAAAACCTGGTGGAAATCATCCAGCCCGGCCAAACCTTCGCCGAAGCCTTGCTCTTCAGCCAGACCCAGACTTACCCAGTCAGCGGCACCGCCCTCAAGGACAGCGTGCTGGTCAGTATCGAGGGCCACCATTACCGCAACGCCCTGGAGGACCAGCCGAAAGTCTGCCTGGCGATCCTGGCGAGCATGAGCGTTCATCTGCACTTGCGCCTGCGGGACATCGACACCTTGACCATGGCGAGCGCGAGCCGTCGGGTGATCAATTTTCTGTTGCAGGAACGCAACCCGGTCACCGGCCTGATTGTCTTGCAGGTGTCCAAACGCCTGGTGGCGTCGAAGCTGGGGATTCAACCGGAAACCTTTTCGCGGATTTTGCATCGACTGGTGGAGTGCGGCCTGATCGAGATGGAACGACGCAACATCAATATCCTCGTGGAAAAAGACCTGGCCGACTTCCAATAGGCGCAATTGACTGCAATCAATGCGCAAAACTGCCGGCCTTGCACACTGGAGGAGCCCAACCATGGAGAACGTCAATGTCCCCTTCAACCTTGCCTTTGGTTTACTCCTGCTCCGGCTGCTCCAATGTCGCCCAACTGGCCAATAACCTGGCTGTGCGACTGGACCGCAGCGGCGTGGCGGAAATGTCCTGCATTGTCGGGGTCGGTGGCCATGTGACCGCGCTGGTCAACAAGGCGCACTCGGGACGGCGGATCTTCGCGCTCGACGGCTGCCCACTGCAATGCGTCGAAAACTGCCTGAAACAGCATGGCCTGCATGCCGATGTGCATCTGATTCTCAGCAATTACGGGTTGCGCAAACGCTACGGCGAGGACTTCACGCAGGCGCAGAGTGATGAGTTGTTTGAAGGGATCAAACAGTTGATTGCCAGCGATGCCCGCCAGTACGAAAACCGGCAAGAAACGACAACCTGAAGCACAACAAAAGCCTAATGTGTGGGCTTGCTCGCGAATGCAAACTGACATTCAACATTGATGCTGAATGAACACCGCATTCGCGATGCAAACCCGTTCCCACAGGTGAATTGTGTGAATTAACCCGCCGCCAACCCTTTCCCCGCTCGTTCCAGATTGCGCCACAGCCAGACCGGTAAGACGTCGGGGTCAAGGCTGTCGATCAGGTTCTTCAGAGCCAGGCCCAGCTCGGTATCACCCTCAATTACCAGGCGCCGGCGAAAAAACAGCGTGTCCGGATCTTCCTGACGGCTGGCCAGCAGCAGAAACTCCCGCCAGTTGCCGCTGATGGTCACGTGCGCCGTGGCCTGCCTGGCGATCTGCAAACCCTCGCGGCCCAGGGTCAGGAACCAGGACAGCCCCAGATCCGGAATGCGCAAGCACAGCCAACGCCCCCGCAGCACTTCGAATTCACCGTTGCGCAACGGCACGGCGAGGCAGCGATTCAGCGCCTGTTGCAACGCCAGTCGTTGCACGGCAAAGGGTACTCGGCGCACCAGCGGCAGCAAGCTGTCGGCCCCTTTCAACAGCCATTTTTTCCGGTTCAACACAGGCCGGCCTCCTCGACGCGCAACATACCGGCCTGGCCGTGCCAGTAGCCGTTGCAGCCTTCGACGAACAGCGGCGGTGTCTCGCCCAGACGAACCCGTTGATAAGCCTCGATCACCTCGGCCATACCTTGCGCACGCGGACTCAGGCGCAGCAGATCGGCACCGCAGGCCACCAGCCCGGAATAATCGGCCAGCAGATTGGTCACTTCCGCCGACATCGTTTGGATGCCGTTAAGGGTGAACAACGGCTGCCCTTCCTGACTGGTCAGCGCCAGACCATCCGGGTAGTTGATGCAGCAGAACTGGCAGTCATCCTTCGGCCGGTTTTCCGCACGGGCGGTAAAGCAGCGGGCGGAATAGGCCAACGGTAAATGCCCGTAGGCGAAGATTTCCACCTCCGGTACTGGGTGGCCGAGTTCGCGGACCTGCTCGATCACATCGCCAATCAACGCTGCCGAACATTCCACTGGCGGCACCCAACGGGTCATTCCACAGTTCAGCAATTGCGTCAGCGCATGCCCGTTGTACAAGTTGAGCGCCGGGCCGCCCACGAACGGCAACTTGCGCTCGGCCAGAAACTGCACCGCGCCCATGTCGTTGGCTTCCACCAGCAATTGGCCGTTGTCGCAGAGCCGGCGCAGGCTGGAGAGTTCGGATGCGGCTTCGATCAGTGTCAGGCTGGAGATCACTAATTGAGCCTGGCTGCAGCTCTGCAACTCGCGCCCCAACCCCAGCCATTGATCCAATGAAAAGGCCCGACGTTTCGAACACACGGTTTCCCCTAGGTAAATCACATCCAGGGGCAAGGCCGACATTTCGGCATAAAAGTGACTGAGTTGCGCTTTGTCCCAATAGAACAGGACCGGCCCAAGACTGAGCTTCATGTTCTGCCCCTCATTGCCATGATCGATGATAAGCACCCAGGGTGGTCTGGCTGCCTTCGGACAAGCCGGCCAGCACCTGCCGCCATTCCTCCTTAACCCGAAAACTGCCCGGCGAACCACGGTGGGCATCCAGCGCCGCCCGCCAGACGCGGGTGACTTGCTCGACATAAGCCGGGCTGCGTTGACGGCCTTCGATCTTGACCGCTTCGACGCCGATGGCGGTCAATTCCGGGAGCAAGTCGAGGGTGTCGAGGCTGGTGGGCTCTTCCAGCGCATGAAATCGTTTGCCGCCGACCAGGAACCGCCCCTTGCATAACGTCGGATAACCGGCCGGCTCATCCGGGGTGTAGCGGTCGATCAGCACTTCGCTGAGTCGCGCGTTCAAGCCTTGGGCGTCCTCACTCCAACGCACTGCCTTGGCCGGCGAACAAACGCCGCACAGGTTCGGCGACTCGCCGGTGATGTAGGAGGACAAGTGGCAACGCCCTTCGGCCATGATGCACAAGCTGCCAAAGCCAAATACCTCGATGGGTACCGGGCTGTTCGCGGCGACCTGGCGCACCTGCGCCAGCGACAACACCCGTGGCAACACGGCGCGTCGAATGCCGTAGCGCTGAGCATAAAACGCCAGCGCCGCAGCATGGGTTGCCGAGCCCTGAACCGACAGGTGCAAGGCCAATTGCGGATGGCGCTGGCTGGCATAGTTGAGCACACCGGGGTCGGCGGCGATCAGCGCATCCACGCCGAAATCGGCGGCCCGGTCTACCGCCCGTTGCCAGCGTTCCCAGCCCTTGGGTTGCGGGTAGGTGTTGACCGCGACGTAGAGTTTGCGTTGATGCTGGCGGATGTGAGCGACCGCAGCGTCGAACTGCTTGTCGTCCATGTTTAGGCCCGCAAAATGCCGGGCGTTGGTGTCATCTCGAAAACCGACATAGACGGCATCCGCGCCTTGGCGCACCGCCGCTTTTAGCGCAGGCAGATTCCCTGCCGGACAGACCAGTTGCATGGGTAATCCTCATGAGAAAACGCGTCTCGACCCTCCTCGCAGGCCTGGGGTACCCCCTAGCCAGGATCGAAAAATGCGCTGCCAGTCTAGCGAGACCGGCAGGCAGGGCCTTGACGACAATCAATTGCAATCAATGCATCAGGTCGGCGAAGGACAGGAACATCACGTTGTCGTGTTTGAGCACTTGCTGCTCGCACTCGATCACCGCCAGCCCGTCGGCCCAACACGCAGCAGTCAACATCGCCGAGCTTTGCTGAGGGTGCAGTTGCACGCTCAACTGCCCGTCAGCGCCGGGGGTCAATCGGGCCCGCAGGTACTGGCGGCGTTTGTTGCGTTGCAACCAGTCGAACCCGGCCGGCACGGCCAACGGCACCGGCATCACATCAGTGGCGCCCTGCGCCCGCAGCAGGAACGGCCGCACGACCACCAACGCGGTAATCAGCGCCGCCGAGGGATTGCCCGGCATGCCGATCCAGGGTTTGCCAGCGACGTCGCCAAAGGCCAGGGGTTTACCCGGCTGAATGGCCAGCCGCCATAAGTCCAGACTGCCCAGTTCCTCGATTGCCTGCTTGAGGTGGTCTTCCTCACCGACCGAGACGCCACCGGAACTCAGCAGCAAATCGCACTCCGAAGAAGCCAGGCTCAGGGCATGGCGGCTGGCGGCCAACTCATCCGCCATGACGCCGTAGTCGTGCACCTCAGCGCCCCAGCCGCGTAACAACGCGGCCAGGCAATAGCGATTGCTGTTGTAAATCTGCCCGCGCGCCAAGGCATCGCCCGGCTCACGCAGCTCATTGCCGCTGCTGAGCAGACACACCTGCAACGGTCGATAAACCGCGACCCGCGCCACGCCGGCACCCGCCAGCAATCCCAGTTCTTGTGCACGCAGGCGTTTGCCGGCCTTGAGCAACAGATCCCCACGGCGCACTTCTTCACCTTCCTGACGCACGTGATCGCCCGTGTTCACCGGTGGCAACCAGACGCGTTCGCCTTCGATCCGGCAGTGCTCTTGCGGCACCACCGTATCGGAACCGGCCGGCAATGGCGCACCGGTAAAAATCTGCACCGCGTGCTGCGCGAGCAAAGGTGAACAGGCCGCGTCACCCGCCGCTATTCGCCCACCCACCGGCAAATACCCCCCCTCGGATGGCAGGTCAGCCGCCCGCAGGGCATAACCGTCCATGGCGCTGTTGTCCCAGGCCGGTAGATTCACCAGGGAATGGATGTCCGTCGCCAGTACCCGGCCCAAAGCCTGCTCCAGAATGATCATTTGCGCCAGCGGGGGCGGCGGCGCCTGATCAAGCAGACGGTGGATCGCCTCGTCCACCGGGATCAGGTGACCAAGGTCGCACACTCGAGCGGTCATGAGCGTGTCTCGCAGGCGTCGATGCCCTGCAGCGATTGCGACTTCAAATGCGGGGCGAAATTGCACGGGCCGGTGCGACTGTCCAGTTGCTCCAGCAGGATCATGTTCCAGGCGGTTCGGCAGGCACCCGGCGAACCCGGGACGCAACACACCAGCACGCCGTTGCTCATCCCGGCCAATGCCCGGGACTGCAAGCTGGACATGCCGATTTCCGCCAGGGACACCTGCCGGAACAGTTCACCGAAGCCTTCAACGTGTTTGTCGAGTAACGGCAAGACCGCTTGTGGCGTGTTATCCCGTGCGGTGAAACCGGTGCCGCCGGTCATGAGTATCACTTGTACCTTGGGGTCGGCGATCCACCGGGAAACGATGGCGCGGATCTGATAAATATCGTCCTTGACCAGCGCCCGGTCGATCAACACATGCCCGGCGGTTTGCAGCAAATCAGTCAGGGTCTGCCCTGAAGTATCGGTGTCAAAGGTGCGTGTATCGGTGATGGTCAGCACGGCGATGTTCAGGGGGACAAACGTGCGTTGCGTCAAATGGGCCATATCCAAGCCTTCCCGTAGATGAGGGTTTGGCCAAGCCTGAACCGGAATCGCGGTCTGGCCTATTCCTCCAACGAGGTACCTCCACAGGACGAATAAAGGCTCAGGGCGCCAGGCGCGCGCGACACCATTCGCCGTTCTGCAAACGGTAATCGAGGCGGTCATGCAAGCGGTCGGCACGCCCCTGCCAGAACTCCAGTCGCTCGGGGCGCAGACAGTAGCCGCCCCAATGCTCTGGCCTCGGTACGCTTTGGCCAACGAAACGCTTGATGGTGGCGGCCAACAGCGAATCAAGTGCCGCCCGACTGGCCAGGGGACGGCTCTGCGGTGACACCCAGGCGCCCAGGCGACTAGCCACCGAGCGTGAATCGAAGTACGCATCCGAGAGCAGCGGATCGAGCCTGGACACCTGGCCTTCAATACGCACCTGACGCTCCAGCCCCGGCCAGAAAAACGTCATCGCGGCATTCGGGTTGGCGGCCAGTTGCAGCCCCTTGTCGCTCTGGTAATTGCCGAAAAAGGTAAAACCCTCGTCGCTCAAGCCCTTGAGCAGCAGGACCCGGCAGTGCGGGCGCCCCTCACTGTCGACCGTCGACAACATCATGCTGTTGGCCTCGACCGGCGCGCACTCGGTATCCCGTGCCTGCTGCATCCACTGTCGGAACATGGCCAGGGGATCGTCCAGCGCCGCTTCATCCTGCAAGCCATTAAGGGTGTAGTCGCGGCGCATTTGGGCCAAGGATAGAGGCATGACGGTGATCTCCGGAGGGTTTGGCCCAGTGTGCGAGCCCCTGAGCAATGCCACCTTGATCACCATCAACATGCCGCGCCGCTCAGGCCTACTTGAGGCGAAGACGTCGGGCCAGTTTGTGCAGATTGCTGGGATCGACTTCCAGCAGTCGCGCGGCGCTGGCCCAGTTCTCTCCGGAAAGACTCAGGGCCTGGAGAATTTTTTGCCGTTGACAATCATTCACCGCATCGCCCAAGGCTTGGAACGGCGCATCCGATATAACCTCTGGCGGCCGCTCGACGAGCGTTCCCGACGCACCCATTGCGCTGTCGAGATCGAGGACTTGCGGCTCCAGCGTCATGATCAACGCGCGACTGGTGCCGCGACTGAGTTGCTTCAACGCAGCGCGGCTGATCACATGCTCCAGTTCGCGCACATTGCCCGGCCAGCTGTACGCCAGCAAGGCCCGCTCGGCGGCGGGCGACAAACGCAAACCCCGCAGGCCGAGCCGCGCCCGATTGAGTTCAAGGAAATGCCCGGCGAGCATCAATACATCGTTGCCGCGCTCGCGCAGGGGCGGGATCGGCACCGGGTACACCGAGAGCCGGTGATACAGGTCAGCCCGAAACAGGCCGTCGCGGATGCTGTCGGGCAGGTGCCGGTTGGTCGCGGCGATGATCCGTACATCGACATGTAACGGCTTGTCCGCACCCAAGCGCTGGATTTCGCCGTTCTGCAAGGTGCGCAACAGTTTGGCCTGAACGCTTAACGGTAACTCACCGACTTCATCGAGAAACAGTGTGCCGCCGTTGGCCGCATCGAAACGTCCGGCGCGGTCACTGGTGGCGCCGGAAAACGCACCTTTGACATGCCCGAACAGCTCACTTTCGGCCAGAGATTCCGGCAACGCCGCGCAGTTAACCTGTATCAGCGGCTTGTGGCTACGCCGCGACAAACGGTGCAGGCGTCGGGCAAACAACTCTTTGCCCACACCGGTTTCGCCCAGCAATAACACCGGTAGATCAGAATCGGCCAGCACATCCAGCTCATTGAGCAACTGGTGCAACGCCTCGCTCTGACCGAGAATTTCGCCATCGTCGGCGGGCGTGCTCACGTCTTGAAGGTCGCTGCGGGACAAGCGCAAGCTGCGGTTTTCTTGTTCAAGCCGGGTCACGCGCACGGCGGCTTCGATCTGCAAGGTGCAACGCTTGAGCTCCTCCCGCGCCCGGCCGTCGAAGGTGCCGGCATGCAGCGCATCGAGGGTGATAGCGCCCCAGATCCGGCCCTCCACATACAGGCTCACGCCCATGCAGTCATGCACTGGCAGTGGTTCGCCGACATGGTTGTCGAGCAAGCCGTCATAGGGGTCCGGCAGGCGGCTGTCAGGTTCGAACCAGGTCGGCTCGCGTGACGCCATGATCGCGGCCAGTCGCGGATGCTGAGCGATAACAAACCGCCGGCCCAATGCTTCATGGACCAAACCTACCGTCGCGACAGGCCTGAGGCTGTCCTCATCCAGACGCAGCAACCCCACAGCACCGCTGTTGAAGTACTCACGCAGGGTCTGCACCAGTCGTTGCAACCGCACGGCATTGGGCAACTCGACAATCAGGTCGGCTGCCAGGCTTTCTCGCAGCATGGTAGTAATCACCCTTTATGGTTCGATTCACCCTAAAGCGTCAGGGTGGCTATCACCACAACTAAAAACCAATCCATATTTATCAGTCGGTTAAATATGGCATACGGGATGCAATGAGCTTGGGGAACCGTTGAAAATCCAAATAAGGAACCCCGATGAGCCAAACCCTAGTGGAACAAAGTCTCGGCCAACTGGCCTGCGACATTCCCGGCGCCACCCGGATTTTTCACACCTTCAAACTGGACTTCTGTTGCGGCGGGCACAAAAGCCTGCGTGAAGCGGCCCTGGCCAAATCCCTCGACCCGATGCTGATTGCCGATGCCCTGCACATTTTGCAAGACGCCGGCGAAACCCAGCACGACTGGCGCAACGAGCCGTCGGAACTGTTGATCGCGCATCTGTTGGCGCGCTACCACGCCCGCCACCGTGAGCAACTGCCGGAACTGATTCGCCTGGCCCGTCGGGTCGAGCACGTCCACGGCGCACGCAGCAGTTGCCCCAACGGCCTGGCCGACCTGCTGACCGAGATTCAACAAGAACTCGAAGGCCATATGCTCAAGGAAGAACAAGTGCTCTTCCCGATGCTGCAACAGGGCATCGGCCCACAGGCTGCGCCGCCGATCCAGGTGCTGCGTTTCGAGCATGATCAACATGGCCTGGCCCTGGAAAAACTGCTCGCCCTGACCCACAACATCACCCCGCCAGCCGATGCCTGTAATACCTGGCGCGCCTTGTATCGCGGGCTGCTGGAGTTTCGCGACGACCTGATGCAGCACATTCATCTGGAGAACAATGTGCTGTTCGTTAATGCCCTCAATCCTCGTCACTGATCAATTGCCGCTTACACCAAACTCGCGCCAGCCCACCGGTTGTCGCGGGTTTTGTCTGTCGGAGGCTTTTGCTACTCAGCCATGCCAATAAAACATGGCCTTGGCGAGGATCACGATCAACACCATGTGCCCGAGGATGCTGCGACGAATCCAGCTCGCCCGGGTGGTGGTCAGGCATGAGCTTTTCAGCCAATACGCCAACAGCAAATAATGGCCGATGATGCTCAAGGCCAACAGGATCTTCAGGCTCAGCAAGGTGCCCAAACTGCTAGCCAACGGCTGACTCAAGGCGCCCCGGTATTGCCACGCCAAACTGATTCCAGCGCCATACAACAGCAACACCACGCCATGCAGCACCTTGCGCGAACGCACGGCAATCGCCTGATCCGCCGTCGACTGCGGCGCATCCGGCAACTTCTGGCGGGCGTGGTGCCAGATCACCACTTCGAAAAACAGCGTGCCGATGAAGGCTATCGCCGCGAGCAAGTGTGTCACCAGCAAAAAGGGATACAGCACTGACCACCTCCTTCCATTCGCCGGCTCAACCCGGATGACCGTCGACCCGAGTGCGCAGCAGCATAGGCCCATAGCGCCAGGCGTATAACGCAAACGCCAGCACCCAGCACAGACCGGCCAGCCACAACGCCAGCAAGGGCAAGAACAGGATCAATACGACCCGACTGAGGCACGCCAGATTGAGCAAAATAAACGCCAGGGTCATGCCCGACGGCGGTTTCAGGGGGCGGCCGGTATGACCCAGGCTGACCCGCGCAATCATCGTCAGCACCAGACCGCCCATTGCACCTATCGTCAGGCAATGCACCGCCAGACTCGGGTTGATCGGCACGCCAAAATGCCACAGAGCCATGCCCAGGCACGCTACCGCCAACCAGCCATACGCCAGGTGCAACGACCACAATAACGGCACGCGCCAAAGTGCCCAGTCATGCCAGCGAACAAGGCGCATCAGATGCCCCGCCGCCAACACTGCAAACAACAGACCCACGCCGATATTCGGTAAAAGCGCCGGTCCTGCGGCATACAGCAACGCCACCAGCGGCGAGCCGATCAACAGCAACCAATCCAGCCACGGCCGCGGCGCAACAGCCTCGACCCGGCCGAGGCCACGCTGGGTAAAGAATGGAATGACCCGCCCGCCGATCAGGCCCATCATCGCCGCCACCAGCCAGATGCCGGTCAGCACGCCCTGGCGCTGCCAGCCTTCGTGACCTTCGACCAAGCCATAAAGGGACAGCCCGTCGGCGCCGGCCAACAACAGCAACACCGCCACAATCGGGTAGTTACGTTTTTGCCGCACCGTCCATAAGGTGAAGCCCATGACTAACGCCACCGCCAGCGGGAATGCCAGTTCCAGCACCGCGAGCAGCGGCCACGGCGCATCGGCCAGCCACGCCAGTCGCGCGCACAGCCACAGCGCCGCCAGGGCGGCCAACGGCTTGCCGCTAAGGCCGGGGCGACCGCTCCAGGTCTTTACAGCAGTCAGGAGAAAACCCGCGATAATCGCCAGCCCAAACCCGAACAACAGTTCATGCCGATGCCAGCCCAGCCAGCCGCCGGCCGGTGTCCAGTGGCCAATCAAACCACTGAACGCGGCCAACCAGAGCGGTATGGCCAACACCGCCAACAGGCAGCCTGCGAGGAAAAATGGCCGGAAGGCCAGCCGTAACAGCGGCGGGATCGCCATCGCTTTACGGCGCTCAAGCACTTGCATAACGCGACTCCTCTAACGTGTTGCAGACCTGACACTCACCCGCAAGCGTCGAGGTAAACCCGGGGTCTATCATCGGGTATTAACGTTCATACGCCGTTGTCGCAGATCAAGAGTGCAAGGGCCGTGCCCCGGGGCTAATCAGCACCAGGGCTGGCGCCCGCGAGCCCAACGGCCAACCAATCTAGGTACAAATAACCCTTAAATGGTCATTACAACCCTAAATAGCTGGGTCTTTTATACCCTTAAACTGACAAGGCCCCGCCAGTAAGGACCTCCAGGCATGGCCCGCGTCTTGCTCAAGTCTCCCCATGCTTTAACAACCCTTAATCCCCTTCGGATACCTGGAGTCGTCATGAATAAAGTCATTCAGCCACTGGCCTGGTTTGTGGTGTTGTGCTCAGTCATGGCCTTGGCCAGCAGCCTTTCCCTGGGCCTCGTCTGACTCAATCGCCAGCCCTTTTTCAACCTTCAGGATCAATTGCCATGGTGCTTCATCGCGTCCACCACCAGATTTTGCGCAGTCATCATTTGTTCGAGCCGTTGAACGAAGAACAGCTGGATGAATTGATGAGTACCAGCCACTTGCTGAGCATCGACAAAGGCGAACCGCTATTTCGCCAGGGCGAGCCGGCCGACTCGTTCTATTTCGTGATTGCCGGGGCGGTGAAAATCTACCGGCTGACACCTGATGGACAGGAGAAAGTGTTTGAAGTCATCGGCGATCGACAAACCTTCGCCGAGGCGATGATGTTGATGGACACCCCCAACTATGTGGCCTCGGCCGAGGCGGTCTGCCCCACGCAGCTCTATCGGTTATCCAACAGCACTTACATGCGCCTGCTTCAGAGCAATAGCCGGCTGACCTTTGCGTTGCTCGGCAAGCTCTGCGTGCGCTTGCATCAACGAGTCAATGAAATCGAAACCCTGTCGCTGAAAAACGCCACCCACCGGGTCGTGCGTTACCTGCTGACGCAACTGGTTCGCTTGCAACCTCTCGACAGCCAATTCGAGCTGCCAATGGCCAAGCAACTGATCGCCGGGCATCTGTCGATCCAGCCGGAAACCTTTTCACGGATCATTCGCCGCCTGATCGATGAAAAAATCATCACTCAGGACGGCCGCCAGATTGCCATTCTTGATCGTCCGCGCCTGGAGCTGTTCGAGTGAACACCCTGCCCGTCTGCCTGTATTGCCAAAAAACCAACCCGTCCAAACAAGCCGAATGCCTGCAATGCAGCATGCCCTTGCCGGTGATGGCCGAACGCGCCCAGGCACGTCGACTGCGCCGGTTCAGGTGGTTCTGCATCGGCCTGACGATTTTTTGCATCGCGATGTTTTTCGGCTTGCCGCGCGGTATTAGTTGATGCCGCTTGGGCTCAAGGCTGAGTCAGTTGGCGATACAACTGTGGCAAGCGCAGCGGTAGTTGCTCAGGCTGACGGATCAAGGTGTAGCCATTGGCGCCGAACATGTACGGCAGATAATCCCCTGCCTCGCGATCAATGGTAATACAGAAAGGCGTCAGCCCCTGACAACGAGCCTCCAGCACCGCCTCGCGGGTGTCTTCAACACCGTAGCGACCCTCGTACAAATCCAGATCATTCGGTTTGCCATCCGTGAGCAACAACAGCAGTTTGCTGCGTCGCTTGCTGCTGCCAAGCAAGCGCGTGGCCTGGCGAATCGCGGCGCCCATGCGCGTGTAATATCCCGGCTTGAGCTTCTGAATACGCCCGCGGGTGTTGTCGTCATAACGTTGAGTGAAGGACTTGAGTTCCTGCATGCGCACTTGCTGACGGCGCAGCGAGGAAAACCCGTACAAGGCGAAATCATCCCCCAGGCCCGATAGGGTTTCGCTAAACAGCAGCAGCGTGTCGCGGATGACATCAATCACCCGATGCTCATCGTTCAGATGAGCGTCGGTGGACATCGACACATCGGCCAGCAACAGGCACGCCAAGTCGCGGCGCGTCTGGCGTTGCGCCATGAACAGACCGTGCTCGGCGCACTGGCCATGCTCGCGTTCAACGTGAAAATCCAGCCAGGCTTGCATGTCCAGTTCCGAGCCCTGAGTTTGCTGGCGCAACCACTGACGGTCATTGCGCAAGTGTTCGAACTGGCGCTGCAGACGCTGCGCCGACACCTTCAGCCGTGGCGGCAGCGGCTGCGCGTCACAGTCGCGGGGCACCATCATTTGCAGATTGACGAAGGCATCCTGCATCTGCTGTTTGCGATAGTTCCACTCGGGCAACTTAATGCCCTCGCCCAGCGGAATATCGTCGACATCCGAGGGAGGCAAATCCAGGTGCAGTTTCAAGCCACCGCCCTTGCGCAAGCGGGTGCGCGACAGGGTCAATTCGTCCAGGTCATCGGCGACCCTGGCGGCGTCCGGGTCTTCGCTGTCATCCGACCAGCGATCCAGGTCCACGTGCTCGGTCCAACTGAACAGATTCTCCAGACGCACCACTAGCAAGCCGCCGTCACGGGGGCTGTCATCAATGCGTTGGGCGCGTTTGCGCCCGCCTTCCTGCTCGCCGGGCGGCGTCGCCAACGACTCTTCGGATTCATCCCCCAGATCGGCCGCCAACGGGCTGGCGAGATGTTGCGGCGGGTACAACCACAACGGCAACGGCCACGCCGCCCGTTCGCTGCGCGGGAACTCCTCGACACTGCCCGGCTCGCGCAATGCCTGACATAAGGCGCGCTCCAGCGCCGCTTCACCACGGCTCAACGAGGCGGGGTCCGGGCGCAATTGCAGGTGGGCGTCGACCAGGCGCTGGTAGCGTGGAAGCAACGCTGGATAGCGCCGCAACAGACGTTGCGTCCAGCGCTGATTGTCCCGGCCCCAATGCCGCATCTGACCAGCCTGCGCCGCCAGCAACGCGAGCCAGCGATAGAGTTCCTCATTCAATGCGACTTCAGGGAACACCGCCAGGCTCGACGGCAGCCGCAGGGTGTTCTCGTCACACCAGGCCAAGGGTACTTGTTTGCAGGTACCGGCGATTTGCTGCAATACGTTGCGCCGCAACAACAGCGCGCGGTCGCTGACCGCTTCCACGCTCATGCCACTGGCACCGCCCGTGGCGCGGAACAACAGCGCCAACGGGCGTTGCTGACTGATCAGTTCAACCCGTGCTTCGGGGAAATCCGGACTGGCGCGCCGGGTGATGAAGCGATGCCAGACACTGCCGACCCACTCTTCCAATTCGACGGTAAAGGCCATGTTGTTTGCCCTGTTCGGAAAGCCAAAAAAACGGCCCGCTGTATCAGCCGGGCCGAGCTTTTCTAGTCGTTATACCGGCTCATGAAAGCACCACCGCTGCCGGAGCACGCAAAGCTTTGCGCCCCCGCTGCTTGAAGCTGAACAAATAGCAGAGCAGCCCCGCGAGGAAACCGACCCCGGCCGCCAGGCGCGCCCAGAACAGCACCTGCAAATGTTCGACCGCGGCCATGAACGGCAACGCGATTCCGTCGGGCTGCCAGCGTTGCAGGTAGACTTGCACGACACCGGCCGCGGTCAAGAACAGCGTGATCATCACCATCGACAGGGTCATCATCCAGAAGCCCCAGATCTCCAGGGTCTGCGAGCGTTCGTCACCGGCTTCACCCAGACCCCGCAAGCGCGGCATGGCGTAGCTGATCAACGTCATGACGATCATCGCGTAGGCCCCATAGAAGGCCAGGTGACCGTGAGCCGCCGTCAGTTGCGAACCGTGGGTGTAGAAGTTGACCGGGGCCAGGGTGTGCAGAAAACCCCAGACGCCCGCACCGAAGAAAGCCGTTACCGTGGTGCCCTTGGCCCATAGCGTAGCGGCGCGGTTCGGGTGTTGTCGGCGCCGGTTCTTCACGGTGCTGAAGGCGAATATCACCATCGCCAGAAAGGGCAACGGCTCCATCGCGGAGAAGATTGAACCGACCCACAACCAGACCTCGGGTGCACCAATCCAGAAGAAGTGGTGGCCCGTGCCGATGATCCCGGTAATCAGCGCCATGGCGATAATCACGTAGAGCCATTTCTCCACGACCTCCCGGTCTACACCGGTGATCTTGATCAGCACGAAGGCCAGCATCGCGCCCATGATCAATTCCCACACACCTTCTACCCAAAGATGCACCACCCACCACCAATAGAACTTGTCGCGGGCCAGGTTGCCGGGGTTGTAGAAGGAGAACAGGAAGAACACGGCCAGCCCGATCAACCCGGTCATCATGACCATGCTGACCGTGGTCTTGCGCCCTTTGAGCAGGGTCATACCGATGTTGTACAGAAAGCCCAGGCATACCAGCACAATGCCCATTTTGGTTATGGTCGGTTGCTCCAGAAACTCCCGGCCCATGGTCGGAAGCAATTCGTTGTGGGTCAGCCTCGCCAGGCCGGCATACGGCACCAACAAGTAACCAAGGATGGTCGCCACGCCCGCAGCGGCGAAGACCCAGAACAGAATGATCGCCAGTTTTGGACTGTGCAGCTCACGATCGGCCTCTTCCGGAATCAGGTAGTAGGCAGCGCCCATGAAACCGAACAGCAACCAAACGATCAGCAGGTTGGTGTGGACCATTCGCGCCACGTTGAAGGGAATGATCGGGAACAGAAAATCCCCGATCACGTATTGCAGGCCCATGATCAAACCGAACAACACCTGACCGAGAAACAGCATCAGGGCGAACACGAAGTACGGTTTGGCAACAGCTTGCGAGGCAAATTTCAGATGCGGATTAGCCATGCTCATCTCTCAGCCCTCCTTGTTGGGCGGCCAGCCATTGGTGTTGATTTTCGAGGTCCATTGGAGAAACTCGGCGATGTCATCCACCTCCTGGTCCGTCAACTTGAACTGAGGCATCGCTCGGCGGCCCGGTACACCCAACGGCTGCATTTTCATCCAAGCATGCAGGAAGGATTTGAAGCCCTCCTCCCCGCCCCGGCGCTGGAACACATTGCCCAGCTCAGGCGCAAAATAGGCGCCCTCGCCTAGCAAGGTGTGGCAGCCGATGCAGTTGTTTTGCTCCCAGACCGTTTTTCCGCGTATCACTGATTCGGTTAATTGCGCTTCATTGCTGCGCTTGGGAAAGGTTTGTTCCGTGTGGTAAGTCAAGGCCAGGAATATCAGGAAGAAGAAGATGCTTCCCCCGAAATAGATATTCCTGGCCATGCCTTTTGTGAAGGTCTCTGACATGGTCGCTTCCTCATTGCTTGGCCCGACCATGATAGGAAGCTAAGGGTTGAAACCCGCTTGATGGCGATCAAGAAAGCCAGATGGTTTTGGTCGGGTATTGCCGATAACCAAGATCGAATGTGGGATCGAGCCTGCTCGCGAAGGCAATGTGCCAGTCAACATAAATATTGAACGTGACGGCGCCTTCGCGAGCAGACTCACTCCCACATTAATGGGTTTCTTCAACGGGATAACACTAGCGTCATCCCCACTATGGCCGCCAACACCAGCGCCCAGCTCAACATCAAGCGGCGCCATAAACGCGGGGCGCGGCGCAGTTCCATGAAGCCATCGGTGATCAGCCAGGCTTTGCCCACCGCCACCAGCAAGATGGCCATCGCCAACGGCCGCGTCGCGCCGACCTGGGCCAGCGCCATCGTGCACACGCTTAACGTGTTCAGCGCGGCCCAGCAGGTCAGCAGTAATCTAGAAGCTGACATCAAGCCTCCCGTCAGTCGAGCACATAGACCAGCGGAAACAGTACGACCCAGATCAGATCGACCATGTGCCAATACAGCACGCCACATTCAAAACCGCTGCGGTTGTCGGCGTTGTACAGGCCTCGCCGGCAACGCTCGGCCAGCCATCCGAGGATGAACATGCCGAGCAGTACATGGAGAAAATGAAACCCGGTGAGAATCCAGTAGAGGGTGAAAAACGTGTTGTGCTCCATGCCGAGCCCCGAGGCCAGCAAGTGCCGGTACTCGGTGACTTTCAGCACCACGTAGAGACTCGCGGCGAGCAACGCGGTCAACAGAAAGATTGCGCCGTGGCGTGGCCGTGAGTGCCGGACTTGCTCTTGCCCCAGCGCGGCGAACAACCCCGCCGTGAGCAGGCTCAACGTCATCGCCAGCCCGGTGGCGCTGTTGAGCAACAGTCGGCTTTCAGCGAACAGTTGCGGCTTGAGCGCCTGGGTCACCGTGAACGCCAGAATCAAAACCGCGAACACCGACAACTCGGCCAGAATGAAAAACCACATCGCCAGATCGCCCGGCAAGTGGCCACGGGACACGTCGCGGGACTCAGCCGAAGTGGACATCAACCACGTCCATCAGCGCGGCAACCGTTAACGGATCATCGCTCAACGGCTCAGCCAGACACGCCATGCACGCCTCTCGCGGGCTCATGCCGGAGCGGATCATGCGCGCGGTGAAAATCAGCAGCCGCGTCGAGGCGACTTCCTCCAGGTCATGCTGATCGAGCCGGCGCAAGGCCTGCCCGAGCCTGACCACCTGCGCCGCCAACGCGCTGTCCACCTGAGCCTCCCTCGCGACAATGCGTTCTTCGTCGGCCACTGGCGGATAGCCGAAGCGCATCGCCACGAAGCGTTGTCGGGTGCTGGGCTTCATGCCCTTGAGCAGGTTTTGGTAACCGGGGTTGTAAGACACCGCTAGCATGAAGGACGACGGCGCCTTCAACACTTCGCCGGTGCGTTCCAGGAACAGTTCCCGACGATCATCGGCCAGTGGATGCAGGACCACGACGGTGTCCTGACGGGCCTCGACCACTTCATCGAGGTAACAGATCCCCCCTTCCCGCACCGCGCGGGTCAAGGGGCCGTCCTGCCACCAAGTGCCCTGAGCGCCAATCAGATGGCGGCCGATCAGGTCGGCAGCACTCAAATCGTCGTGGCACGCCACGGTGTACAGCGGCAGTTTCAAGCGATGGGCCATGTGCTGGACGAAACGGGTCTTGCCGCACCCGGTCGGGCCTTTGATCAGTACCGGCATGCCGTGGCGCCAGGCCTGCTCGAACAGCATCTCCTCATTATTCAGCGGTTGATAGAAGGGTTCGACGGGGTGTTCGCGAGACGGGATACGGTCCATGGGCTGCCTGTTCCAAAAGCGGATTCAAGGAACACGCTAAGGGCGCCTGCGACAACCTGGCAAGTGACATGACCGGCAAACTTGATCGCCGTCAAGCGAGCAGTGGTCCGCTCGGGCATAGCGCTTGCAGCGCACTAAGAACCTGCGTTCTGCGCTGCCGTTCCAGCACATCGCAAAGGTCTTGCCTGAGGAGAGATAGAATGCTGATCAGCAATAGAAATACGTTTGTCCTGACTGTCGCCACACTCTGTTCGGCGCTAGCCCCGGCGATGAGTCAGGTCGCCAGCGCTGACGAATCTGCCACGGTGGCAGCCAACCCGCCCATGGTGAAAACCGCCGGTGCGCCTGACCTGCGCCGGGCCGAGTTCGACGCGTCCAAGGAAATATATTTCCAGCGCTGCGCCGGTTGCCACGGTGTTCCGCGCAAAGGGGCCACCGGTAAACCCTTAACGCCGGACATTACCCAGTCTCGCGGCAACCGTAAGCTAATCGAGACCGGTTATGCGGTGCACATCTCGCGAATCTCCGCGTCGGGCCGCTATCTGCTGGTGATTGGGCGAGATGTTTGGTCAGCCCAAGGTGTAACCGTTATCGACTTTCCAGTCCTGACCGTAAACACCCCGGGCACCTTGGGACAGTTGAAAGACAATCACGTTGGCTACCGCCGAGGCATCGAGAAAATGGCCGGGCAATAGCCGTTTGCCAAGGGTGTTGGCGACGTCGCCAAGCTCCTCTTCGTTCAAGCCCAGGTGGTTCCACATCGAGGTCGCGGTCGGTCCGGGGGAGACTAGGTTGATGCGCACATCAAAGCGCGCGAACTCCACCGCCAAGGTACGCGCCTGAGCCGTGAGCGCAGCCTTGCTGGCGATGCAGGCTGCCAGGCCGGGGAAGCTCGAGCCGGTCAGGAAACTTCCGATAAACACCACCGACGCCGGACTGGCCAGCGTCCCGCGCAACGCCGCCAAGGTGTTCAGCGCCCCGGCACCGTTGACTGCCCACTGGCGCTGGAAGGCAGGCATGTCAAGGCTGTTGGCCATTTCGGCGATCCCCGCGTTGGGCACCAGATAATCCACGGGGCCCAGCGCCGACGCGCGCTCGGCCAGGCTGCGCAGGTCGTCCTGACAGGTGACGTCGCCGGCGCACCACTGCAGTCGGTCGCCGTAGATCTGCTGCAAGGTCGGCAATTCACCGACGGTCCGTGACATCGCCAGCACCTTGACCCCGCGCGGCAAAAGCGCGGCGCACAAGGCCAGGCCAATCCCGGAACTGGCGCCGGTGATCACGGCCAAACGATCCTGGAACTCGGTGTACATCATGTTCTCCTGGGCATCGTCGATGCCAAGCACTGGGGACATTACGGGCCCCTATCTTGGAACAAGTGCGCAAATACCGACTTGACGGCGATCAGATTTTTTTCGAAGGCGTACCGGCTCAATGAGTCGCGTGGGACATAGCCGGTTGCTGGAGCACGCTCCGATCGATATCGCTGAAGCGCAGTACGCGACCACCCTGCTCGATGGCCAGTTTTTCGGCAGACAATCGCCAGCATCGCGCGGCCGAAGCTGATCAGCGTCGCCGGCGCCAGGATCAGCCCCCCCCAACCGGTGACCGAGTCGACGTTGAACACCGGAATACGCAACAGCTCGGCATCGACGGGATGCCAATGATCCGCACTTCGCCCTGATGGCCGCCGCTCCAGAAGCCGTAGTACTCGTCGGCTCGCCGGCGCCGACATAGATTTTCGCTTGCGCATCCTTGACCGCCGCCATCCATGACTCACGGTTAGGCCGGAATATCCACCACGTCCAGGCTCTGGAACGCATAACTGATGACCTTGCCGGCAGCGGATAGCGTGCGCACCTTGTACCGGTCTTCGGGCGCGAAAACCGTATCGGTGACGGGAAACGTCTTGTCGATACGCTGCTACTCAATGTCACCGTAGGACATGGCCTGCACGGTCGCGAACACGGCGATCAGCAGCAGTAACACATCACCAGCCCGACGCTCCAGGCGTGCCGGGTGCCATGTATCGCGGGCGGATGGATTGTCATGAGTTCGCTGATTTCAAGGGGGCTGCGCTCATGTTAGGGAGCGTTGCGCGCCCTGCCCCTGATTGAAATCAACTCGCTAAAATCCTTGTGCCAGAGCAGCCATAAGCCTCAAACAGTGCGGGAAAACTGACCTTTCTGTGCGTCACACAGGTAGGCGTCAAACGCCATGGCGACGCTGCGCATCATCAAATGCCCTTGGGGCAACAGCAGCAATTGGTCGTAGTGAATCTCCAGCAGTCCGTCACACACATGCTCGTCCAACTGCGCCAGCGCGTCGGCAAAATATTCGGTGAAACAAATGCCATGTCCAGCCTCGAACTTGCCGAAATCGATCCGGCCGTGACACATCAGTTCGCTGATCACATCACGGCGCAGCAGGTCATCGGCGTTCAAACGGTAACCGCGATGCACCGGTAACAAGCCTTGATCGATGCGCGCGTAGTACTGCGAAAGCTCCTTGACGCTCTGGCTGTAGCTGTCGCCGACCTTGCCGATCGACGACACCCCCAGACCGATCAAATCGCAGTCGGCATGGGTTGAGTATCCCTGGAAATTGCGTTGCAGGGTGCCGTGGGTGCGGGCCAGTGCCAGCTCATCGTCCGGCAAGGCAAAGTGATCCATACCGATATAGACATAACCGGCCTGGGTCAGACGGCGGATGGTCAGTTCCAGCAACTCAAGCTTGCGCTCCGCTGGCGGCATGTCCTCGCGGCGAATCAAGCGTTGCGCGCGCACCAGTTCCGGCAAATGAGCGTAGCTGTAGGCAGCAATTCGATCCGGAAGCAACTCAATGATTTTGCCAAGGGTGACATCGAAACTCTGCACCGTTTGCAGGGGCAGGCCGTAAATCAGGTCGACGCTGATCGACTTAAATTGCGCCCGGCGCGCTGCGGCGACCAAGGCATAAATCTGCTCTTCACTTTGCTGGCGATTGACCGCCGCCTGCACGTTGGGGTCGAAGTCCTGCACGCCGAAACTCAGGCGATTGAAGCCTAACTGGCGCAGCGACTGGATCTGTTCGGGGCTGATGGTGCGCGGATCGACCTCGATAGAAAACTCATGGTCATCGCTGTCGTCCATGTCGAAGGCCTGGTGCAGACAATCCATCAGGTCCGCCAACTGTTCGCTGGTCAAATAGGTCGGCGTGCCCCCGCCCAAGTGCAGTTGCGTCAGCTTGCGCGTGCTGTCGAACAAGGCTGCCTGCATCGCGATTTCGCGCTTGAGGTACGTCAGGTATTCGACGGCGCGGGTTTTTTTTTGAGTGATGATTTTGTTGCAGGCGCAGTAGTAACAAAGGCTCTTGCAGAACGGGATGTGGATGTACACCGACAGCGCTTTGGGTGTCAGCGCCTGGTTGCTGTCGCAAGCCGCACGCTGATAGTCATCGACGGCGAACGCCTTATGAAACTGCGGCGCGGTCGGGTAAGAGGTATAGCGCGGGCCGGGACGGTCGTACTTTTCGACCAGGGCGCGATTGAAATCAAATGAAGTCGTCATGATCCATCCACTCGCAAGGGGGTTCATGCCCCACACCGCCTGCATCCTTTTCAAACACATTGCAGATGGCATCTACATGCGGCCGACCGGCCGGAAGAATACTGATGAAACGGTCCGACAGTTCAATCAACCCGTCACGGGTCAATTGCTCCAGCACAGGCCAGGCGGCATAAAAGTACTGGCGAAAAACCAGCCCATAACGCGTCTCGATGGCCTGGATATCCAGTTCCAGATCACACGCCAGGCGTTCCATGACCAAGTGTCGGACCTGATCGCCGGCCTCGCAGCGCCAACCGCGACTTGTCGGTAATTGGTCCATGTCCAGGTGCCGCTGATACTGCTCCAGGTCGTCGGTGTTTTGCGCATACAAATCGTCGATCTGACTGATAGCGCCCAAACCGAAGCCGATCTGGTCGCAATACCCGTAACGGGTAAACCCCTCACAATTGCGACGCAGTCGACCGCGCTCCTGAGCAATCGCCAGATCGTCGTCGGGCCGGACAAACTGCCCCATACCGATGTAGTGATAACTGGCGCCGAGTAACTGTTCAAAGCAGATCTGGCGCATTGCGCCTTTATCGTCCTCGCTGGAAAACGCCCTGAGGGTGTCGGTGGACATCAACCGATAGCGTTGGGGTGGCCGCGCATAATCAAACACCAGCAGCCGGTCCGGTTCCAGTTCTATGAGGGTGGCCAATTTCAGCGCGAAACTTTCCGGTGTCTGCCAGGCATGGCCATACCCCAGATCGACATTGATGGAGCGATAACCAAAGGTCCGGGCGGCATCGATCAGCGAATGGATAGGTGCCGGGTTCTGGTAGCAGTCCACCGACATCCCACTGTCGGCACCGATGTCCGGAACGCCGATGCTGACATGGTTGAACCCCAGTTCACGTAGCACGCCCATGGTCGACCAATCGGTGTGATGAAGGTCGACCTCAACGCTGTACTCACCGCATTCATGGCCAAGAAAGTTGAATCGGCCACGAAGGTGACTCATCAGCCGGCTCAGGTGGGCGATGGCGGGTGTTCCGCCCCCCAAATGAAACTGCTCGACCCGCTGGCCCGTTCCCAGATGACAACCAACCAGGTCAATTTCATGTTGCAGACGCTGCAGATAGCGCTCGACACCACTGTGCCCGCATGAAATATCGCGAGGGGAACACAAGGCAGGCCCCCCCAGGCTAGAAGGCAGTTGCACGCTCAGGGACAACGGACGACGCCTCTGGCGACTGCTGCGCAAAGCCCGAAGCAGATCCAG
This sequence comes from Pseudomonas sp. ok272, assembly GCF_900109995.1. Classification (GTDB taxonomy): domain Bacteria; phylum Pseudomonadota; class Gammaproteobacteria; order Pseudomonadales; family Pseudomonadaceae; genus Aquipseudomonas. The sequence continues at coordinate 139,194 of NZ_FOCB01000012.1, forward strand.
AGAACCGATGCCGTCATGGAACTTGTTGGTCTCGACATGGCAGTTGGGGTCGAGCACGCCTTGATCGCACCGAGCGTTAAGCTCGCCGGGCTGGTGAAATAGATTGAGCATGACAGGTCTCCGAGACTGGCTGCGGACCACCAGTGTCGGGGGCTGGCGCTCAATGGTCCTTGATTTACATCAAGCATGACCAAAGTGCTCGTTTCGCACCCGATCAGCGGACACGTCGAATCACCACGTCAGATAAAACATGCCCTTGGCCAGCAGCATGACCTTGGTTGGGGAGCTGTTTGCGGATACGTTCCAGAAACAGGACTTCGAAGAACACCGTGCCGATAAAAATCAGCGCGGCAAACAGATGCTACGTCTAAAACAGCGGATAGAGCATGGGATTCTCGCTCTCATTTCAGCTCGACACGATTCACTCACGGCGGGGAATCATCAGTCCCATCGTTGCACCGCCGCGCGATCACTGTCGCGAGCCTCGACCCAATGGGAACTCTCGGCCACCTGCTCTTTCTTCCAGAATGGCGCGCGAGTTTTCAGGTAATCCATTACAAACGCACAGGCATCAAACGCCGCTTGACGATGACTGCTGCTGATGCCGACAAAGACAATGGGCTCTCCCGGTTGCAACTCTCCGATTCGATGGATCAGCACCAGTCCCAGTAACGGCCAGCGCTGCCGTGCTTCGTCGGCGATCTTGCCCAGCACTTTTTCGGTCATACCGGGGTAATGTTCAAGAAACATCCCCGCAACAGTTTGTCCGACGCTGGTGTCACGTACATACCCGACAAAGCTCACCACGGCGCCGACATTCAGGCTCAAAGCCTGCAGAGTGTTGATTTCGGTGCCGGGATCGAAGCGGTCTGCCTGTACTCGAATCATCGATTCACCCACCCGTTACGGTGGGGAAAAACCCCACCTCATCACCGTCTCTCAACGGTTCATCGAGCCCACACATCTCTTGATTGCGAGCACACATGAGGTTCTGTTCGGCCAGTACCCGCCAGACACCAGAACGGTTTACCAGGTAAGCGCGTAATTGATCGACGGAAGTGAATTCACCTTCGATCGTTTCATCGACAAGGCCCAGCGTTTCGCGGTACCGCGAAAAATACAAAATATTCAGCTTCATTGTCTCGGCGCCTGATATTCACCACTTTTGCCGCCGCGCTTCTCCAACAACCTCACCGATTCGATACTCATGCCCCGGTCCACGGCCTTGCACATGTCGTAAAGGGTCAGGGCCGCCACAGTGACGGCGGTCAGCGCCTCCATCTCGACACCGGTTTGCCCGGACAACTTGCACCGGGAAACAATGCGTACACGTTGGTCACCTTCAAAACTCAACTCGACGTTAACGCTGCTTAAAAGCAGCGGATGACAGAGCGGGATCAACTCGCTCGTGTGCTTGGCCGCCTGGATGCCAGCAATCCGCGCGACCGCAAACACATCACCTTTAGGGTGGGTGCCACTGGCAATCAGTTGTCGGGTTTCGGCAAGCATATGCACCCATGCCTCCGCCGCGGCTTCTCGGGAGGTCACGCTTTTATCCGTGACATCGACCATGCACGCGCGCCCCCGTGAGTCGAGGTGAGTCAGCGTTAATTCAGTCATAAGCAAAAAACCTTGCCCTTCCAGTTATCGGTTGCTACGCAGAATACAGAGCAAGCCAACTCATGCGGTTGACTTCAATCAAGTGATCCAAACAAGCCACTCCTACAACCTTGCGTAACGGTTATCACTTGGACGGCGGACGGCCCAACCAGGCCATTCAGATCTAGAAGCTTACGCTCATCTGCTGGTCGACCTCGATTCTGACGAAATGCTTGGGCTAATTCTCAAATCTAATGCGCTGAACTTTTCACTTCTAATGAACCAACCTCACCTACAACCCCCCGATTTAACGTTGTTAGATTCTCATTTCTAATGGTTACCAAGGGAGACCATTGTCGTTGAGTCTGCAACTGGGCTACCGACAGGTATAATTAATCACCTTGGGGAAATGCATTAGTCGCTTGTTCGCAGGTACAGCCATGAAACGTATCGATCCGCCGCTTTTACTAGCGCTCTGCTTGACCGCCACCACAGGTGTCAGGGCTGACGACGCTCAGATGCAGACGAACACATCCAACAGCGAGTTCAACTATTACGGGGCGGATCAGCCTTTTGCCCACCCGGCGCCACCTTCTCTAAGCACTATACCGCCAGGATCTTACATCCCGGTCGCACCGAGAACCTTCATCCCGATTGCCACTGATCATGGATTTTCCGACTCCCGTCTACCGACCGTCGCAGACGCCACTGTTCGTGTGTTCATCCGATCCTACGATTCGGTACGCGGCGTTTATGTAAACCAAGAGGTCTTCAGCCCGACCTGCCTGCTCGCCTGCCTCAGCCGCCAGGAGCCCGCGCTATAAACCTACTCACCACTGGCGTTTGTCTGGGCGTTCGAGGCCGAGTTTTTCGATTCGATAACGCAGCATGTCCCGGCTCAAGCCCAGCAACCGCGCAGACTTGGTGACGTTCCAATCAGTCTTGTCGAGCATCTTGCGCACCATGTCGCGCTCAACTTCTGGCAAGTTCATCGACTCGCTGTCGTTATACATCGGCCGAGGCTCGTGTGGCTGCACGTCCTGCAGCGCCGGTAGGTCATCCACCAGGCTCAGGCAAACGTTCAGTTGATGTGCGGCGATAGTATCGCTCTGAGCAAGCAACACGGTTTGCTCAAGCATGTTGCGCAGTTCACGCACATTGCCGGGCCAGCTGTAGCTGAGCAGCAATCCTTCGGCCTGTTCGCTGAAATGCAGGTGCGGTTTACCATAGCGCTTGCCATGGCTGGCAAGGAAATGCCGCGCCAACAACAGAATATCCTGACCTCGTGCATGCAGCCGCGGGACCTTGATCGAAATAATGCGCAGGCGAAAGAACAGATCCCGACGGAATTTTCCCTGCTGAACCATCTGTTCGAGGTTGCAGTTGGTGGCGCTGATCACGCGAAGATCGACCTTGCGCTCCTTGACAGAGCCCACGCGGCGGATGGTCCGGTCTTCGAGCAGCTTGAGCAGTTTGGCTTGCAGTAGCAGGTCCATCTCCCCTACTTCGTCGAGAAAAAGTGTGCCGCCATCGGCCGCTTCGACCAGTCCGACACGGCGATCCTTTGCGTCGGTGAAGGCGCCTTTCTCGTGACCAAACAGTTCAGATTCCACCAGGTTGGACGGAATCGACGCGCAGTTGAACTCAATGAACGGGCCTTTGCTGCGCGGCCCGTCGAAGTGCAGCGCCCGTGCCACCAGTTCCTTGCCGGTTCCGGTCTCGCCTTCCACCAGCACGGGCGGCAGGTCAGTGTTGTCCATGCGCCGCTCAGCGTTGAGCAACTGGGCAATGGTGCTCTTGAGATATTGCATGGGCGCAGATTCGCCAATCAGCGCCTGAACCCCCGATTTTTGGGCTTCACGCTCCTGATAAAATGACAGGGTGCGCTCCATTCGGTCAGTGGCCAGGGCCTTGTCCAACAGCAACTTGAGCTCGGGCAAGGCCACCGGCTTGGTGACATAGTGAAAAGCGCCCTCCTTCATGGCGATCACCGCATCCTCGACGTTGCCGTAACCGGTCATCATGATCACCTTCAGATCAGGCGCACTGACGCGCAGCTTCTGAATCAGATCATGCCCGCTCATGCCCGGCAGCGAGTTGTCGGTTAGCACGACGTCTGGAGTGAAGGCAGTCAATTGCTCCAATGCATCTTCAGCCGAATGGCAGACCGTCACCTCGAAGTTCTTGCGTTCCAGGTAGGTCTGAATATTCTCGGCGAGAAGTTCGTCATCCTCGACTAGCAGTATGCTGTGCTCCATATTCCTCTCCCGTTGCCACTTTGAAAGTGAGTCGCACGCGGGTTCCTTCCTGTTCTCGGCTGGTCAGTTCGACCGAGCCTTCGAAACGCTCCATTATTCTTTTAACCAACGCCAGGCCGACGCCCAACCCGCCTTGCTTGGTGGTAAAAAATGGCTTGAAGACCATCTGTTGTTGCTGTGGGCTCATGCCTTTACCCGTATCGCTGAGGGTCATGCTCAGTTGCCCCCGCTGCGGCGACTCGATCTCGATCGTCAACACGCCGCCCTTGGGCATGGCTTCCAGGGCATTGGCAAACAGGCTATTGAGAATTTGCGTGAGCAGCACTTGCTGGCTGACGACAGACTCAACCGCCGGCGCACTGAAGTGCACTTCGACGTTGGAACGTTGAATCTGTGCCTCAAAGGCGCTCAGGGTGTCTTCAAGTGCCAACACCAGATCCACCGCTTCTGACTCATCGTTGGCCGGACGCAAGGACACCAGAAGCTCACGGACCCAACGTGACATGCGGTCGACCTGGCTGATAATGTCACCGATGTTTTTCTGCGCACTCTGGCTTGCGATGTCAAGCGCCAGTTCGGCGCTTGACCGGATGGTCGCCAGTGGATTGCGCAAACTGTGGGCAATGGCTGAAGACATCTCCCCCAGCGCGACGAAGGTTTCGTTGGCTATCAGCTGTTTTTGCTGACTTTCCAGTAAGCGGGCGGCGCGCCGTACGATCCAGAACAACGCCAGGTAGATCATGAGTCCACCCATGAGCGTTGCCAGCCAGATACTCTTGAAGCCGCGCTGGATACGTGCCACCAGATCCGCAGGCTCCTTATAGATTTCTACCATGGCGATGACGTGGCTTTTGTCGGCGTTGAACATCGGGATGTAGTTTTCGACAAACAGGTACAGGGGCTCGCGCAGCAGTCGCTGCTCAGGACGTTCATCATCAATTTCATGGTAGCTGGTGGACACCGCCTCCTTCATTTCAAAGGATTGATCCAGTTCATCGTCGTTCTCGATACGCACGCCGATGAGTTCTGGATTGGTCGACCAGACCACCGTGCGATCAAGCGCATAAACGGTGGCCAGGAGGAGATCCGGCAGGTGCTCCACGTGGTCGAGAAACTCGATACGCGCAGCCGCTCGGGTCGCAGGGGGAACGTCCGGATAAGCGTTGTCCATGCGAGGATCGAGCATTTCGCCCATGGTGTGGTTGGGCGTAATCGAGGCGTGCCGGATCTCGGCCGCGCCAATGGCCTGGATGAACTGGGCGGTCAGAATCGAATCCCGTTCAATACTCTCCTTGACCACAAAGCGCGTGGAAATGTAGCCCAACCCAAAGGCGACTGCCGCGATGATCAGAAAGCTGCCTGCAGAAAACCAGCGCAACAGGTTGAATTGCCCTCGCGAGCCCATACGCTGGAGTAACGCCGAGTCGGAGACCTTTTCGGGAGGTTCGAGTAACGGCATGGATGTCCCCCGGTGGCTGCTTTCAGCTTTTGTATAAGCGGTTCGGATCAGTGTAGGCGGCAATGATCAATACGAGCGACAACACTGATGGTATTTAGCCGCTACTGCTTTTTTATTGCCAGTGGGTGCTGGCGATCCGTCTCTTGCTGCAGAAAACCGATGATTGCCTGTGCCGAACTTTCATCCAGTCGCAGGTTGGGCATCGAGATTTTTTCGTAACGCTCGAACAGTTCCAGCGCAATAGGATCCTTTTCCGCCAGCATACGGTCCGGCTCGCGGATCCAGCGGCTCAGCCACGCAGGCGAGCGCTGGCGAGTCACACCGATCAGGTCGGGGCCGATATTGCGCATACCGATGCCCTGCCCGTCCTGCGGGCCGAGGCTGTGGCATGAGGCGCAACGGGTACGAAACAGCTCCTCGCCGTTGCTCGGCGGTCGAATTTGCGGAGCATTGGCATAACTTTCTTCAAGGCTGGGCTGCTTCCAGTTCTGCAAGGTGTTGGCCAATTGATCGGCCAGAATCCATGGACTTTCAAAGGGCGAGGCCTTCATCCAGCGGCCGGTTTCCTGGTTGCCTACGATCAAACTGAGGTTATGGTCCTTGGTCCGACCATTGTCGACACCTTCAATAAACAACCCGAGCTTGTGCCGCAGCTCAGTGACCGCTTCGAATTCTCCCGTGAGAAATTGCCAGCCTGGGCCGACCTTGAAACGTTGCGCATAAACCTTCAACACTTCGGGCGTATCACTCAACGGGTCGATACTGATGGAGTAGAAAAAAATGTCCTTGCCGACCCGGTCACCCAGCAGTTTCTGCACTTGGCGAAGACGCGCCGTTTCCAGCGGGCAGGAGTCGCTGCAAGTGGTGAAGATAAAGTTGATCACCACCACCTTGCCCTTGATCAGGTCATCGAAAAAATGCATCTGCTGGCCGTCCTGATTGGTCAGTAGGGTATTGGGGAAATAGTCGCCACCCCAGGGTGTCGCTTGTTCGCTGATCGGTGACGGCTCGACCTTGTGGGTGACCCACATCTGAGCGCCGAGCAGGTAGATGACCAACAGCAACACCAGGAGCATCCCCGAAGCGCGTAAGCGCGGCGCATGCAGGAAATTATCGGCTAACCGGCGGCTCATTTGGTCACCTGTACCTGGGGACCAAAGCCATCGCCATTGCGGAAGGTAGGCAATGCGGCCGAATTGACATAGCGCACGCCATCCCAACTTGGCAGAGGAGTCGGCATCAACTGGAATTGCCCCGGCTTCTCAATGTCCCAACGCAACAGCATGGAATTGTCCTCATGCTGGGTGTTGTGACAATGCTCCATGTAGGTGCCGGCAAACTCACGGAAGTTGATCGCCATCTCGACGCTGTCCAGCCCATCGCTTTCCGAGCCGATACGGTACACATCCTTTCGAGCCCACTTTTCCCATTCCGGTGGAGTCTTGCCGCCGCGACTGAGGATGATGCCTTCCTCGAAGTGCACATGCACCGGATGGCTCCAGCCCTTGCCGCCGGCCTTGATATTCCATACTTCCAGCGTGCCGAACCCGGCTGTGCCCGCATCGGTGGGACCGCTGGCCAACTGGGCCGAAGCATTGAGCCGCCGCGGGTCCATGTGGAAGCCGAAACCGCCATCGGTCTTGACAGTCCACGGCGCTTCGTCGGTGCCGTCGGAGCGGCCGAATATGAATGTGCGGTGGCGGGCCTTCGCCAACAGCGCCTTGTCGGCCGCATTGTCGCGGTGCAATTTGAGCGGGATCATCACCAGCCCTTCAGCCTTGCCCGGTTTGGCGGGCTCGTAGGCAGCCGGGTCCATGGCCAGATCCTGGCCGGTGTAGGCCTTGACGTTGAACTGCAACACCTTGCCGACCGCCGGATCACCCTTGTCCCACTGCGGGCCTTTGCTCGACGGCTTGATCACGGCCAGGTATTTCTCCGAAAGCACATCGCCAAGTGGCACGGGCTCTTTCGGGCCCTTGCCATCGTCATGCACCAGCAGGTTGACCAGGAACAGCTTGTCCCCGGGCTTGATACCGTTCTTCGAGAAATTGACGATGATGTCGAAGCGCTCGGCGATGCCCTGGGTCGGTAGGATTGCGTTGTGATTTTGCTTGTCGCCGTCGGCATCCAGGTCCATGGAGCCATCGAAAGGCACGCTGTGTTCCATGATGTTGCCGTCGTTGGCGATCATGTGGAACGGCACACGGGCATAGGACACCCCGGAGCCTTTGGGCCCCTGAAACTCGCCACTGGAGCCTTTGACTTCACGCACCATAGCCAGCTTGTAGTAGCGCGACACTGAGCCGTTGAGGATGCGCAGCCGGTAGCTGCGCGCGCGCACGTCGAGGGCCGGCTTCCACTGCCAGTTCACCAGCATTTGATCGCCGATAAAGCCATCGGTGTTGAACGGGTTGAACCACAGTTGGCCGTTCTGATCCCAGGCCTTGTCGGCAAGCACCAGGTTGACGTCGTAGTCGCGGTTGCCCCAGGCCAGTGCGCTACCACTGGGAAAGCGTAGGTTGACACCATCGTTGACCGACTCGTTGCCGCGGTCCAGGGCGCTGTAGTAGTTCATCATCGCCGCGTTGCCCTTGTAGACGTTCTGCGCGGTGAAATCGAGCATGTGGTCGTGGAACCAGTGAGTGCTCATGGTTTCGCGCCAGTCGCCGCGGATCTTGATCGTGCCGTTTTCGCAGGTCTTGCGGCTCGGGTTAGTGTCGTTGGTCCACAGGGTTTCACCAGGCGAACACGGGAACGCCGCGCGTGGATCATGTGCGTCCGTGTTGATGCTGTCGTATCCGGCCAGTTGAATTGGCCAGCGATAGTCATAATATTGCCCGGGGAAGAAAAACGCGTTGGCATAGCCGTCGCTTTCCGCAGGTGCGTGACCGTTGTGCTCATGGGTGCTGATGGTGTGCAGGCCAAACCCCATGTTGGCCGACGGGTCAATCGGCAAACCGTTGTAATGGCGCATCAGCACGGGCTGCCCGTAGCGCACCATCAATAGTTTGGGTGGCAAGGTGCCGTCGAAGGTCCAGACCGAGTTGTGATTCTGCACGGGCATGCTCGGGTGGAAGCGTGCATCGACCCCCCTGGCCGTGCCATCGGTTACCGGAACGCCGGCAACGTTGTGATAGAGACCGCCGGGACCGAATTCACCTAGCGCATAACCATGCATCTGCCGGCTGTCCCTTAGACCACCATTGGTTCGGGCTCCAGTCTGTACGGTCTTGTAGGCCAGTTGTGGGTAAAACTCATTCCAGCGTTGATGAGACCAACCCTTGCCTGGCGGACGCCCTTCGGCAGAGGAGCCAATGCGGCGGTTGAGAAAATACTCGATCTGCGCCTGCCACGGATTGCGATCCACAATGTTGGAAAACTGGCTGGGGAACGGTGTCAGCCCCGGTTGGCGCAAGAAGGCATCGAGTGCCGCACCCGGCGGTGCACTGCGTGCGGTGCTGGTGGGGTCTTGTTGTGGCAACGGGCCAATGGCCGCCGGTGGAAATCCCAGCGGTGCAGCCGGTGTGGTCGGATCGAGCTTTTCCGGACCAAACTCTTCGAACAGCAGCAACTGCTGGGTAAACGGTTGGGCGCCGAATAGCGGGCTCGGTTTGCCATTGGTGGGGTAATTGAAGTTGGTCTGGACGGTCGGCGGCAGGATGTTCTCCTGACGTATGGTGTCACGATTACCTTTGGCGCCATCGGGCAGGTCAAAGGAATCCAGGTTGGCTTCCGGCATGCTCAAGATCGCATTCAAGGCTGCCGGTTTATCTTCCGGCTCATTGTAGTAAGCCGAGGGGTCCGAAGGCTCAGGCTGTCGCTCGTCGTCAATGGGGCTGGCGCGCACCAGCGTTGAGCCCAGCAACATTGTCAGCAGGACGCCAAACCACACGAAGGGGGGTCGCTCTGTTCTGTCCATCACCAGCCGCCTCGAAGTTTTGAAGGGGGTAATGGGGGTAAAGCAAAGACCTCGCCAGATTGTAGTAAATACTTACAATGAAATTAACATATTTAAATTCAATTACTTAACGGTTCCATTCAGCCATGACCAGGAAAGATGGCTGGGGAACGACACCCGCTAACGGGGAAAGTTCACCCCCGATTTGCGGGGGACCAACTTGAATGATAAATGAACGCAGGTGCCCTTCCCCTCGAGACTCTGCAAGCTCGCCGAGCCGCCGAAGCGCTCCATGACCTGTTTGACCAGTGCCAGGCCGACCCCAAGTCCGCCCTGTTTGGTGGTGAAAAACGGACGAAAAGCCATGCTGCGTTGCTCTTCGTTCATGCCTCTGCCGTTATCACCCAACACGACACTGACACTGTGCGCATCGCTTGAGTCCAGGAGGATCGTCAAGGTGCCGCCCTTGTCCATGGCCTCCAGAGCATTGGACAACACACTGCCGAGAATCTGGCTCAACGGCATCGGCTGGCTCAGTACCAGCGGTGTGTATTGCGGCTCGAACTCTACCCGGATCGAAGCCCTGGCAATCTGCTGCTCGAAAGCCACCAGGCTGTCATACAGCGCAGCGACCAGATTGACCGGTTCGGCCTGCTCGCTGAGTGGACGCAAGGATTGCAGCAGCTCGCGAACCCACTTCGACATCCGGTCGACCTGGCCAACAATGTCGTTGATGTGCTTGTGCGCAGCGCCACTGTCGAACTCCAGCGCCAGTTCGGCACTGGAACGAATGGTTGCCAAAGGGTTGCGCAAACTGTGGGCCACGGCCGAGGACATTTCGCCCAGAGCGACAAAGGTTTCGTTGGTGACCAGCTGTTTCTGCTGTGCCTCAAGCAGTATCGCGGCGCGGCGCATTATCCAGTACATCCCCAGGTAAATCAGCCCTGCGCCCACGGCCGTGGCGAGCCAGATCAGCAGCAAGCCACGGGCCATGCGGTCGATCAGGTCATTGGGCTCCTTATAGATCTCGATCATCGCCGTGACCTTGTCGCCATCGGCATCGAACAAGGGAATGTAGTTTTCAATAAAGATGTATTTCGGTGGTACGACAAACTTCTGCTCCATGCGGCCTTCGTCGACACTGTGGTATCTGGCCGACACCGGCATTTTGGAGCTGAAGGCCTTATCCAGGTCTTCATCGGTGTGGATCGTCGTGCCGATCAAGGCCGGATTGGTCGACCAAATCACGCTGCGGTCAGTGGCGTAGATGTTCGCCAGTATCACGTCCGGCAAGTGCTCGATATGGTCGAGAAATTCACCCCGTGCACTGGCGCGGGCCTGAGGGTCAACGTCAGGAAAGTCCCGGTCATGACGCGGGTCGAGCAATTCGCCCATGGTCCTCACGTTGGGGATCGAGACATGGCGCACTTCAGCCGAGGCAATGGCCTTGAGGAACTGAGAGGTCAACAACGCATCACGGTGCACGCTCTCGTCAATCACGAATTGTGTCGAGACGGCACCTAGAGCCACCGCCACTGTAGCAATCACCGCCAGGCTGATCATCGAGAACCAGCGCAGCAGATTAAACGGCGGTTTACGTGACCCCGGGCGATCATCTGTCTGGTCGGTCCGAAGTGTTTTAGTCAGCACGCTCATTGACATTGTTTCCGACGGTTCCCCTCTAAGGTTATAGCCCACTTGCCGGCGTTTGCCCGACTCCGGGTACGGTTCCCCAACCCGCCCCCCGCTGGCCCCACCCCACCCAACTGTGGGGGCAGACGCCCGCTGGGCGGATCGGCTCGTAGCCGGTCCGACACGCTACGGGCCACTCAGTCCGTGGCTCCCAGGGCTACCGCCTGCAATTGGTACGGAACTTGCCAAAACCCTCCCAACTGGCCCACCTCCGAGGGGCAGGTCTCCAATAGAGGGAATACACATGCACCCTTTACTGTCCAAAACGACGGTGGTTCTAGTCGTCAGCGCACTGGCCCAAGGTATCGCTCAGGCGGCGCTGTTTGCCGTCGATCCCGGGCCTTACACACCTGCCAACGGAGGCTTCGCGGCCTGGTATCAGGACAGCCATGGCCGAACCCTCGACTTGTGCCTGTCCAAGGCGGTGAGCTCCAGAGTGCCAGGCGCGCCGGGAGCACCTACTTACATGTGCAACCTGCTGCCGACCCCCGGAGTGTTTGATGACGCACAACCGGTGGTGTTTCCCACCAACTTCCCTGATGAAGCATTCTGGTTCACGGCTGATGCCGCCATAGTCGATGCTGGCCGAGGCATCAACCTCGCCTACGGCTCAGCCATCGAAGCAGCATTTTCCGCCGGAGAGCCGATCGAAGGTGATCAGATCAGCTTTGCCCGCGTGCGGATTCGCGTCGATGTGCCCACTGCCGGCACGTACATCATCACCCACCCTTACGGTGTCGAGGTGTTCAAGATCGACACCCCCGGACGCCGAGCGATCAACATGACACGGGACATCGGCATCGGCGCGCCGAAAACCTACGATGGCGCCCTCAAAGGCGATATCGGCCCGTTCCTGCGCAGCGTCAACGGACCCTATACCGAAACCAACCCGGTCAGCGGTAGCGCCGAGCAATTCATCGGTGATCCAAACCTCAACGAAGCAGTGACCGGCAGCCCGTTCAACACCAACTTCATTCGCATTGAAGGGCCTGGCGGTCTGGACTTGCGCAGCACGGTGTTCGCAATCTCGGGCAAGTTGTCGGCCGTGGTACGCCCGACCCCCCTGATCATTCAGCGCAGCACCTACTCGCGTAAAGCGGGTGATAGCGCGCCCGTCGCTCAGCAGGACGTGTTTGTCCTGGCGCCACCGCCTCCGGCCACTGTCGCGCTGACCAGCAACTCACCCGCGCTGGACCTGACCGAGGCCGACACCACGGGTAGCTGGTATGCCCAGAGTTCGATCAACCCGAGCTTGCCGAGCACCTTGCAAGTCACCGCCGACAATCATCTGGCGATTGCCAGCAGCACGCCGACCACCTTGCCCATGGCCCTGACCGACCTGGTGGTGATCCAGCGTGCCGAGTACAGCCTGAGCTCCGGGCAACTGACGCTCGTGGCCTCGACCAGCGATGAAACCTCGCCGCCGGTGCTGACCGCAACATCCGACAGTGGTACCGCCATCGGTGCATTGAGTGGTGACGGTGCGGTGAAAAGTCTGGCCACTGGTATCTCGCCGATTCCACCGGCCAAAGTCCGCGTGACGTCATCCAACGGCGGCAGCGATACCGAAGAAGTGGTCATTGTGCAATGAACGCTCACATGCCCAGATCCTCATCAGGAGGCATCATGAACAATTGGCCACGCCTGGCGCTCAACGCCCTGGGACTGACTCTATCGCTGTCCGGCAGCGCCTTCGCGCAACTCGCTGCCGTCGACCCGGGCCCCTACACCTTTGCCACGGGGAAATTCCCCATTTGGTATCAGGACAATAACCTGCTCTCGATGGAACTGTGCCAGTCGCGGGCGGCGAGTTCGCGGGTACCGGCCAGCGTGCCACCGGCCTATATGTGCACGCTGCTGCCGGAGCCGGGGATCTACGACGACACCCAGCCGATGGTTTTCCCGGATAACTGGCCGCCTGAAGCGTTCTGGTTCCTGGCCGAGACCAGCATTCCCGCTGTGGGTAACAGCGGCTTTGAACTGGACGCCTACGTGGCCGGGATAGAGGCCGCCTTTGCCTCGGGAAACCCGGTGGATGGCGATCAGCAAAGCTTCGCGCGAATCCGCATCAGAGTCTCAGTCCCCACGGCGGGGGTCTATACCATCACCCACCCGTACGGTGTGGAAACGGTCAACGTGACCACCTCCGGGCGCCGGGCAATCAACATTACCCGAGACATCGGCATCGGTGCTCCAGGCAACTTCAGTGGAGCCGTAAACGGTGCCATCGGTCCCTTCCTGCGCAGCCTCAACGGGCCTTATACCGAAGTGAACCCAGACACGGGGGCTATCGAAAGCTTTATCGGTGACCCCAACCTGACTGAACTCGTCACCGGCAGCCCCTACAACACCAACTTCGTACGTATCACTGGCCCGACGGGCAGCATCCAGACCAGCCTCTTCACGGTTGCCGGCAAGGTGCTCGACAGTCGTGCGCAAACACCGGTGGAGATTGCCCGCGCAACGTATCGGCGGACGCCCGCCGGCAGCGGCAGCAACACTCGGGTCGAAGTGTTTGCCCAGGCCCAGAACAGTTCGGACCTGTGCTGGCGCGAATCCATTGCCCTGGTCCCCGGCCCACCGTTGTCACCTTGTCAGATCAACCTGACTGGCGATAACAACGGTCTTTACTTCGGCGAACACCTGCTTAACGGTGCCGTGCCGCCAGTGATCGTGGTGACCGCCACCAACCCGGCCGGTACGACACGCCCGACAGCGGTGTCGAGCAAGCTCACTGATCTGGTGAAAATCCAGACCGCGCGCTACAACTGGGCCACCAGCAGCCTGCTGATCGAGGCGACGTCAACCGATGAAGTGGCCATTCCTGACATGGTTGCGCAAGGCTACGGGCGACTGTCGAAAAACGGCACGTTGCAAAAAATCACTGTCGCGGACCTGTCGCAGCCACCGGCCAGTGTCACGGTCATATCCGCAGCAGGTGGTCGTGATACCGAAGCCGTCGTGGTGGTCGGGACGGCCCCGGACATAGGCGCGAACCAGCCGCCGGTGGCCATTGCCGACACGGGCAGCACCAGCTTCGGCGTACCCATCACTCTCAACGTACTGGCCAACGATAGTGACCCGGATGGCAACACGCCCCTGAGCATCACTTCATTGACCCAACCGGCCACCGGGCAAGGCACGGTGAGTTTGAGTGGGAGTACCGCGGTGGTCTACACCCCACCGGCGGTGGTCAATGCACCGCTGACCACCACGTTCACCTACAAGGCACAGGACGCCAAAGGCCTCGCCTCGACCGTTGCCGCCACCGTGACCATCACGGTGACGCCGAACCAGCCACCGGTGGCGGTCAACGATGCCGTGGCGACCCTGGGTGTTTCCATTCCAATCAATGTGCTGGCCAACGACACTGATCCGGAAGGCAACGTACCGCTGGCAGTCGCCAGCTTCACTCAACCTGCGGCGGGTCGCGGCACGGTCAGCAGCAACGGCACGGTTCTCACGTACACCCCTCCCGCTACGGTGACAGCAGCCTTCACCACAACCTTCACCTACGTCGCACGGGACAGCTTCGGTGCCCTCTCGACCGCGCCTGCCACGGTCACCGTGCAAGTCTCGCCAAGGCCGGCGGCTGAAACCTTTACGGTCACCACCGCAACCGTCTCGGCACGCTCCAACAATCGCTTCACCTGGGACTTTGCAGGCACCTCGTCGGTGATCACCGGCAACACCATCACCCTCCAGGTTTCCACGCCGACAGGACTGGTCACCCTGGGCAGTACCACGGTGCCGGTGACCGGACGCTGGCGCCTGACGGTGAACAACACCACCACAGTGGTACCGTCGGCGAACCCCACCGCAACCATTACCTCGTCCCAAGGCACCGTACGCACAGTGTCGGTGACCGCGAACTGAGCCCGCGCCCCATCAGCCTTGCGCTGATGGGGCCGGTCTCCTGCCAAAGGACCCTACCATGAACACTGCGAGCGCCGCCCTGCTCTGCCTGCTGACGATTTTCAGCAGCACGGGCGTGCGGGCTGACGATTTGATGGAAAACGATGACCTCGGGGCCGCCACTGACCTCGGCGAGTTACCCGCGCCTGTTGGCCAACAAGCGCTGATCGATCAGAGCGGACAGGCCAATGTCGCGCGGGTGCAACAGAACGGCCAGTCAATGCTGGGCACCATCGTCCAGTCGGGCAGCAATCAGGAAGCCTACATCCTGCAACATGGCAACGACCTGATGGCGACGATCACTCAACAAGGGAGTGGCAACAGTGCCGGCATCACCCAGGCCGGCAGCCACAACCGCGCACAGATATCCCAGAACGGCAATAACAACGACGCCACCATTGACCAGGCGGGTGCGGGGCTACAAAGCGCCGTCAACCAATCGGGTAATGGCATGAGCGTTTCAGTCAAACAATATCGCTAAAGCACTGCACTACCTGGAGGTTTCATCATGTTTAAATTGACGCCCCTCACCGCCGCCATCCTGGTCATTGTTAGTGCCCAGTCCATGGCTGACGACAGCCTGTCCACCCAAAACCAGTCCGGTACGGCAAACATCGCCGCTGTGAAACAGAGCCAAGCCTCGTTCAGCACCGCCACCCAGCTGCAGTTTGGCGAGGGCAATGATGCGGCCGCCGTGCAGGACAACGCCACCGGCGCCATCGACCAGCATCAGTCTGGCGATTACAACGCCGGTTACGCGGAACAACTGTTCGAGAACGCCAGCACCATCACTCAGCAACAGTTCGGCGTTTTCAACATCAGCCACGCCAGCCAGTCAGTCGGCGCAGGTGGCAACGTAGCGGAGCAACTGCAGCAAGGGACCGGCAACTTTTCGTTCATTTATCAGGACACTCAGGACGGCACCTCCGGCAAGACGTTACAGTTTGGTGACGGCAACGAAGCCTACATCGAGCAGATTGACCCGGGCATCGCCAACAATGCCGTGATCACTCAGTACGGCAACCTCAACTACGGCACCGCTGAACAGATATTTCACACGGCTGGCCAGATCGATATCCAGCAGTCTGGCGAAGGCAACTATGCCTACGGCGATCAGCGCAACGGCGTAGGAGGCAACCTGACAATCAACCAGTTCGGCGATTACAACGGCACCGAAGTCTGGCAAGACACCCAGACCGCCAGCCAGACCACCATCAATCAGTACGGCCAGACCAACGAAACCGTGGTTGACCAAAGCTTTGGCCAGAACAACGTTGCCCAGGTGCTGCAGGTGGGCGATGTCAATGCCATCTACGCCGACCAATTCGAAGCGGTCGGCTCGAGCCTGGCGCTGTACCAGCAAGGCACAGGCAACGTGCACTTCACCTATCAGGCCGGTGAAAATCACGTGCTCACGGCCACCTCACTGGGTAACGAGAACAAGGTCTACGCCAGCAACTGGAAAGGCCCGCAAGCAGGAGGCCAGTTTGGCAGCAACCAGCGTGCGACGATTAACCAGAGCGGTACCGCCAACGCGGCCAACTTCACCCAGGAGGGTGTTGGCCACATCATGACGACCCATCAGTCGGGCGTCGGCAACCAAACCATCGTGAGTCAGGCCGACAACTTCAACGAGTTGTATTTCGAGCAGAACGGCAGCGACAACATCCTGATCGCCGACCAGCGCGGGACCACCAACCTGGCCCTGGGTTCGTCCAACGGCACCGGCAACAGCACCGAGTTCGAACAGTCCGGCAGCGGCAACCAGGCATTTACCACGCAGTTGTATGGCAGTGACAACCAGATCACCGTCAAGCAGGCAGACACAATGAACGTGGCGTATGTGACGCAGGGTGGGACAGGCAACATAGCCAGCGTCGACCAGAGTGGCGTGACGCAAATGGCGATTGTGCAACAGTACGGTTCGGCCAACCAGGCGACTGTGTTGCAGCAGTAAGCCCGAGGCCGATATAAACCGCGGTGCTTTCAGACAGGCCGCGGTTTTTTTGCGCCGATTTTTTGGGCTGACTCACACGAAGCCCTCGGCAGGTGCAAAGGGTGTTCGCGCCTGCCAAGGGCCTGGGGTGTTGCCAAGGACTGTCTCCATCGAGACAGTCCTTGGAAAGACGTTACTCGCTGTCCGAGTCGATCTTGTTTTGCGACAAGTAACGATCCAGGGTTTCGTTCGGCGCTGGGACGCTATTGTCCCCGGCCACCTGCCACAAATTGCGTTCAATCCCCTGGGCCAGCAAATGCCCGACCGCCGACTCGATCGCCGACAACACACACAGCTGCGCCGGTTCGTTGGTGGTGTAGCCGACTTCTGCTTCCAGCAGTTTCTTGAACTCGATGAACTTGAAGACTCCTGCACTGCGTCCGACCGAATAGATGGTCTTGCTGGTCATGACATTGGCCAGTACCTGGCCGCTGCGCACATCCACCGCCCGCAGGTTGACCGAGACCTGATCGACTCGATACTCCCGGGAAATGTCGATGCCCAGGTACCGCGCCCCTTCCCCGCCGCTACGCACGTTGGTGTCGTAGGCAACGATGCCGCCTTCAAGCATGAGGTTCGCTGCCTGCAGCGGTGGCAATTCACCCTGGATATTGACCGGGGTGTTGGCCTTTTTCTGGGAGGCTCGAATGATCTTGCGCTCGGTCAGCAAGTTTTGCAGCCCCTCACGTTCGAGTACCACGAACCAGCCACTGGCCTGCATGGCGTCCATCAACATGCTGGCCGCGCCCTGGGTCACACTCGTGGAAAACGAGCTGGCCGGGGTCGGTTTGTACTGCCCGGTTTGATCGCGGAAGTTGTAAACCACGGCCATCAAGCGACCTTTGGGTCGGGGCATTTTCAGCAAGTCGTAGTAGGTCGACGCTCGTGGCGTCAGGGTTGGTGCTTCGGTGTCCTGCTCGGCCGTTACTGTGTCGCGCAGGCTGCAACCTTGTAGGGTCGCCAGCAACATCCCCAGCATCAGTATTTTTTTCATGTCCGTTACTCCCCCTCGCCCCAAAACTCCGTCAAGGAGTGAGGCCATTGACCTGGATTTCCGAGATCTCGCCGGTCGCCCTGTCGGTCACGACAATAGTCAGTGCGCCGGAGTCATCGGTGACGGAGACGATAAAAGCGTCAGTGGACAGGCTCCCGGTGTTGCCGGTGGAGATGTTGTCCAGCAACTGCCCCAGCAACCGCGACTGCAGTTGACTGGTGAAGCGTTCAAGGGCTGAGGCCCCGGTCGGCGTAATGCGGGGCTTGATATCGGGATCGTCGTAGTCGTTCTGCGATTGAGCGTTGTTGAGCAACCAGGTACCGTTCAGCGGGTTACCACCGAAAGACGGGTTGATGGGTGTGTAGACCAGCTCCGTGGCCTGGACCCAACCGCAACTTCCCAGGCAGAGCAACCAGAGGCAGGCGCGCTGCGAACGTTTTTTTGTTTTCATAACTCGTCCCTCTCAAGGTCCGTGGTGTCTTGCAACAAAGTTTCCAGCTTGCTCTGGACAATCTGTCCGCGAACCCAGTCGGCGGCTTCATAGGCCTCCTCCTTGAGTTCCACAGTGTTGGGGGCCAGAAAACGCCGGTACACCAGGCGTTGTTGATATTCCACAGTGACCAGACTGCCCCAGCGAGCTGAGGGACGTTCGCGCACGACCAGGTTGAAATCCATCGGGCTGGTGGCCCGCAGGCGTTCGCTGAAGGCGTAGTAAAAGTCGTGGCCGATATGGGAGATCGTGTCATCGACGATAAAACCGAGCATTTCTTCATCCGCCCTGACCGAAGCGGGCGGGAGCAACAGGAGCAGGGTCAGGCCCACGGCGATCCGCCAGCAGCGGTTCATGGCTGCCCCTCCTGCAGGCCGCCGGGCTGCCCTTTGGCCCGGCCGGAACTCCCCTCCAGAAAGGCTTTCTCGGCAACAAACTGCCAATCCTTGTAGCTGGCCATGCCGTCGAAGTCCGACCATTGACTGGGGAAGCCCGCCTGCTTGAGCGGCGTGTCAGTCGATGAGCTGCTGACGCCGGTGATACGCCCGTCAAAACCGCGCTGCAAGCTCCATTCAGCGCCACCTATGGGGTCTGGATAGAGCTGGCGGATATGATGTTTGGCCGTGGGGAAACGCTCGTCCTGCAACAGGTCCTCCAACGCCTTCGGGTACTGGGCCAGGCCAGGCGAGGCGCGGTAATAGCTGCGCAGCGCCTGGGCATACTGAGTGCCGACCCAGAGCAGTTGGCGCTCGCGGTCCCGGCGCGACGCGGTCGACCACAACTCACCGGCGCTGGCCAGCCCCATGCCCATGAGCATGATCAGAAACAGCACGCCCAGGTAGGTAAAACCACCCTCGCCTGACGGTCTACCACTCGGAGTAAAGGCTGCCATCGCGCGCCCTCCCTGTGGCTCCGCTCTTGATATCAGCCACTGCGCCCGGCACACCGTCGGGAGGCGCGACCATCACCCAGGTGTCCTCGCGTTCGGCAATCGGGTCCATGGGCGGGTTGCGCAGGTAGCGTTGTTCCACCAGTTGTTCGAGGGAATCGGGATAGTGCCCGGTGTCGCCGTAGTAGTGATCGAGCGCTTCGCGCATCGCCGACAGGCTCTGACGTAGGGTCGTTTCCCTGGACGCTTCGAGGCTGTTGAAGTAGCGCGGCAGAGCGATGGTCATCAGGGTGGCAATGATTGCCATGACCACCATCAATTCGAGCAGGGTAAAACCTTTATCCCGGCGCATGATCTCACCACTCCCGGTACGCGATGCCGTTGAGCCCTTTGCCCCGGGCCTTGGAGTAAACGTCGAACACGTCCTCACCTTCACGCGGGCTTTGCGCCGGACTGTCGTAGGCGCGCAGTCCCCAGCCACCCTCGTCATCGCGCTTGACGGATGTCAGCGGGTCATGAGGCACGCGCCGCAAAAAGTAGAACTTGGCCCCCTTGGCGCTGCGCACGTCACGTACGCCGTCCACCAGCACTTGCAGGTTGGGCGGGTAGCCGCTGCTATTGAGCGACTTCTCGATGTAGCCGGCATCGAATGCACGCTTGTAGGCGTCGATGGCATCGCGGAGTTGGTACAGGGCGCTGCGCAGCTCCTGTTCCTTGCCCCGGCGTACCACGGTCTCGGTCAACGGCGCCGCCATGCCGGCCAGCAGACCGATCAGTGCCAGCGTCACGACGACTTCGATCAGGGTAAAACCACGTTGCGAGGCGTCCATGATCAAGGCTTCTCGACGACAACATGGGCGGTGCTCGCCACGGGCGCACTGAAGGCTTCGGTGCGAATCGCCGTACTCATCGAGCGATCAGGCGCCTGAATGTGCATGCTGGTTTCAGTGCCCGTCGGGAACTCCATGTCCGAAGGGCTCTGGTACGGCAGGTTACGTACGATTCTTGGGGTGATCGAGAGCACCAGCTCCGACTTGCCGACGGTGTCCTTGTTACTCCCGAACAGTCGACCCAGCACTGGAATGTCACCCAGGCCGGGGATCTTGTTGCCGGTGGCGCCATGGTCGTTGCGTACCAGCCCAGCAAGAATCTGAGTTTCGCCGTCGTGCAGGCGCAGCGTGGTCTGGGCGTTGCGAGTGTCAACCTGGACCGGAATCGTGCCTTGGCGGGTTGGCGTCAATGGCGTGGCGTTACTGACTTCCAGGGCAATCTTGATCGCTACTTCGTTGTTCAGGTGCACGGTGGGCTGCACTTCGAGTTTCAGGCCGACATCGAGGTAAGTAACGCTTTCAGTGATGACCGGGCCCTGGGTCGAGGGCACCGACGTGGCACTGATGATGGGGACGCGCTGACCAATGTGGATGCGTGCCTGCTCCCGGTTGCTGACGCGAATCACCGGACTGGCCAGTGTGTTGATGTCGTTGTCCTGGACGTTGATCTTGGCTTGTGGAGACGGCGAGATAGAGATTCGGCTGGAGTCGATGCCTCTGAGTTGATCAAGCACAGTGACTTCTCCACCGGCACTGTTCAGGACCCCAAAGGTACTGGGCCATTGCAGGCCAAGGTCGAGAATACGCTGGCGGGCTACTTCCATGACCTCCACTTCCAGCACCACTTCCGGGTTGGATTGGTCCTGGGACTGCAGGAGCTTTTCCGCCATGCGAATGGCGTCTTCACTATCACGCATGGTCAAGGTGTTCAGGCGTTCATCGACGAACACGTCGCGGGTCTTGAGCATGGTCTTGATCATGTTCAACGCGGTATTGGCGTCGATGCTGGTCAGGTAGAAGGTCCGCATCACCAGCTCTTGATAATCCTTGAGCTTCTGCGGTGAGTCCGGGTAAATCAGCAAGGTGTTTTCGTTCACTACTTTCTGGTGCAACTGGTTCTGTTGCAGCAGCAAGGCCACCGCGTCTTCGATGCGCACATCTCGCACGAAGATGGTGGCTTTCATATCCGGGCGCAGGTCTTTATCGAAGATGAAATTTAACCCGGCGACCTGGGACAGCACCTCGAAAATAGTCTTGAGGTTGGCATCGCGAAACTCCAGGGTCACCGGCCGGTCGAGACGTGTACGCAGTTGCGGGTATTGCACGACATTGCGGCTCTGTACGAGACGAATGCTGCCTTGCAACTCCAAGGCGCCTTCATTTTTCGGGTCCAGCTCGAGAATCTGTTTGACCTGGCGGTCGGCACCATAGATATCACCGCGCCGCAGGTCGCCACGGGCCAGTTCCAGCTTCTCATCCATGCTGCGCAGGTAGTCGAGTTGGCGCAGGGCGTCCTGGGCACGACGGTTGTTGGGTTCGATCGTCAATACCCGGCTATAAGCCATGCGTGCTGAGGCAAAGCTGCGCTGGCTGCGGTCCTGATCGCCCTCGGTCAACAGTGCCGTGATCGCACGGGCCCGGCCAGTGTTCAACGCCAGGTGCAATTCGGTATCGCGAGGATTCTCCCGCAGGCCTTCCTCAAGCCGGGCCAGCCCAGCTTCATACTGGCCAGCCTCGATCAAGTCAGTCGCTTCCTTATTGGCCACCTGCGCGGAGCTGCACGCAGCCAGTGCTGCGCACAGGCCAAGGCTCATCATTAAACGGGATCGGTTCATTGCGTGCTCCCTACAGACAGTGTCTGGGACAAATGCAGAGGCAGGTAGACGAAGCTCAGTTCCACATCGGAAATGCTGTCGATCCGCCATGTTTCGTCGATCACGTCACCTTTACGCACGACGTATATTTTTTCACCGTCCTGCAAGAACACCTGTAAATCTCGCCGGTCTTCGAGGCGGCCGACAAACTGAAAAGGCATGGGTGGTGCGGTGGGGGCTGGTACAACCGGGGTGATGTAGGCGGGTTGTTCCGTGACCGTGGCGAGGACCGCAGCAGGTTTCCAGCTACGGGCGGAGAACAGATCGCCGACCGGGCTCAGATCGCGAATCGCTGCGGTTTTGCCTGTGTCCGAAGTACCGGGCAAGGCACCTTGCGGCGTGTTTTTGGCTGGGCTGGCGACGACGGCAAGCCCATCGTCGCCCTCCTCTGCAGACTGGAAGTATTCAGGCACCCAGGTCAGCGCTGCGGCCACGCTGAAGAATGCAACCCAGCTCACTGCGCGCTTGATATTCATCATGACCTCGACAGATAGAGGGTCATCCGGATCCGCCCGGTCAGGTCGGTGTCGGCGATTTTCTTGCGTTGAAACTCAACGTCTTCCACCACCACGGCGGGCAACTGCCCGAGCAACGCGTGGAGGAACCGACGCAGCTGCGGGTAGCTGCCGCGTACCGGCAACAGAATCTGATAACGCGCCAGGTGGGTTTTGGGGTCGATGCCCAAAGAGTACTCGCCCCGCGCCAGGGTGATGTGCTCCTGGGTGGCCAGTGCATAAATCTTGTCGATGGCCACCGTTGCCTGTGGCTGGGAGGGTAATTTGCTGTGGAAGTCATCGAGCTGACGTTGCGGTCCGGTGGGCGCCGCCACGCTGCCGTCTTCAACACGGGCCAGGTATTCGCCCGCTTCACGGGTTTGTTGACTGAGCTGTTGCAGGGCGTGCCAGTCCGGCATCAAGCCAACCAGGCCATACACCAGCGCACCCAACACCAGTGTCACGCCGGCCAGTGCGGGAATGCCCAGGCCTTTCAGGTATTCATGGACGATCAGTCTAGGGATTTGCATCGCCAATCTCCCAGGTAGCCGACAGATTGAATAGCACGGGGTGTTCCGGCACGTTTGCGGCGATTTCGTGGCTCAGCAGTGAGACATCTGACAGCTCGTCACTCGCCTCGAGGCGCTGGTGAAAGTCGAGCATGGCCTCCAGATCGCGCGCTTCAGCAGTGATTCGTACCTGGCCTTTACGTGCGTCCGGGGTGAGGGTCAGCAAGGCAATGTTGTCGCGCGGCAAGCTTTCGAGGGTGGCAAACAGACGCTCCCACGGGCGGCGCAACTGCTGGGAGACTTTGCGCATCTCTGCGAGGTTCTGCGCCTGTTCGCGAGTTTGCGCCGGCGTCAGGCTGACCTTGGCTCCGCTGTTGCCGGTGAGCACGCGCTGGGTGGTCTGCAAATCACCTTGCTGTTGTTGGGCCTGGCTGTTGAGGTGCTGCTGCCCGACAAGACAGCCCAGAGCCAGCAACAAGCCGACTGCCAACAGGCTCCAGCCCAAAGGCCCCGAACGGCGCCGAGGTTGAAAATCGAGTTTGAGTGCGCGCATGTCAGGCCACCGCCCGGGACATGACGTACAGGCTGTCACGTACGCCGGTCCGGTCTTCATCCATGGCACAGATCCGCACACCCTCCATCTCGGGCAGCGCGTCGAGACGGGCTGGCGCATGCAGGTAAATGCTCAAGGGGCGGTCGTTGCTGGACGCTTGCAACTGGATTTCTCGGCCGATCAACGCGTTCAACGCCACATCGTTGTCGCTGCTGCCCACCGAACGCACGGCACTCCAGCGCCCCTCCCGTGCCAAGAGCAGCACGCTGCGAACCGGCTCAGCCACGACAAACAGAAAATCACCGGCCGGCAAGCTTTTATCGAAGTAGTTAAACGCAACCATCAAGTACGGCTGGACCGAACACAGACGCAGGCTGCGGCCATTGGCCAGACTGCGCAAACGATCCAGCAGTGCTAGCGGCAGCGCTGCGGCAATCCGATCGTGACCCGCTGGCTCAGCCGACAGAACCAGGCTCCAGGCTTGGCTCGGCGCGCCGTACAGGTCCTCAAGGCACAATGTGGCGAACCCCAGCAGTTCATCCGGGGTGTTGATCTGTTCGCTCCATGGCACCAGACAAAAGCGGCTGAAATGCCCGGATATCACCACGCTCAATTGAGCACCGGGTGCAGTGTGTTCGCCCAGAAGGCGGTCGAGGGTTTCCAGCGCCACCGCCCAGCCATGGAAGCCTTCGTCAATAAAACCGATGCTGCTCAGCCATTGGGTTTCGCTGCCGCGGCGCTGGCCCAGACCGACACCGCTGGCGCCGAGCACGGCGATATAACGATCACGAGATAAAAGTGACACGATTGATCTCCTCGAGCGTGGTCCGCCCTTGCAGCACCAGTTCCAGCGCTGACTCACGCAGCAGGCGCAAGCCACGGCTACAGGCCAAGGCCTTGATTTTTGCAACAGGCTGGCGCTCGACGATCATCTGCCGCAGTTCGTCGTCCAGGTGCAGCAATTCGGCAATCGCCGTCCGTCCGCGATAGCCGGTGCCACGGCAATGGCCACAGCCCTTGCCGTGGACAAAGTGGTAGTGAGCAACCTGATCCGGGGCGAGCCCGGAGAGTTGCAGTTCATCGGCACTGGGCTGATGAGGCGCGCAGCAAGTCGCACAAACCAGGCGAATCAACCGCTGGGCGAGCACCGCGTTGAGGGCCGAGACCAGGCTGTAGGGGTCAATTTCCATCTGGGTAAAACGGCCGATCACGTCGAATACGTTGTTGGCGTGAATGGTGGTGAACACCAGATGACCGGTGAGTGCCGATTGCACGGCGATCTGCGCGGTATCTGGGTCACGAATTTCACCGACCATGATCTTGTCGGGGTCATGGCGCAGGATCGAGCGCAGGCCACGGGCGAAGGTAAGGCCCTTCTTCTCGTTTACCGGGATTTGCAGGACCCCCGGCAGTTGATATTCCACCGGATCTTCAATGGTGATGATCTTGTCCACGCCATGGTTGATCTCGGTGATCATCGCGTAGAGGGTGGTGGTCTTGCCGCTGCCGGTGGGCCCGGTGACGAGCACCATGCCGTACGGCTCGGCTGCCAGGCGCCGTAGTTGACGCAAGGTTTCATCGGCAAAACCAAGGGCCTGCAACTGAACGCCGTTGACTTTGTCGGCCAGGTCCTGCTTGTCCAGCACCCGCAATACAGCGTCCTCACCAAATATGCTCGGCATGATCGACACCCGAAAGTCTATCTGCCGGCCACTGATACCGATCTTGAAGCGACCATCCTGAGGGACGCGCTTTTCGCCAATATCCAACTCGGCCATGACCTTGACCCGGGAAATCACCTGCTCGGCGAACTCGCTGCCCTGGATTTTGCTGATGTTGTTCAGTACCCCGTCAATCCGGTACTTGATCACCAGACCATTGCCGGTGGTACCCAGGTGGATATCACTGGCGTGCATTTTCAGCGCGTCATAGAGGGTCGAGTTGACCAGCTTAACGACGACGCTGGCGTCTTCACTGATGCTGGTCAGGGACAGGCTCTGCAGGTTGTCGCGCTCGACATGTGTATCGGCCTGGGCATTGAGCGATTCCACGGCATGAAAGCTCTCTTCATGCCGGGCCAAATAGGCCTTGAGGTCATCGGCATGCACCAGGTACAGCGGTGCACCGTGCAGACAATCATCGATCCAGGCTAGGCGTGCGGTATCGAAGGGATCGGCGAACACGCCAATGACCATTTCGTCATGGCGCAGCAGCATGAATTCGCGCTTGAGGCATTGGGCCAGGGTGACCCGATCGAATACCGGGGTAGCCCGGAACAGAGTATCGGTGTCCAGAACGGGGTAGTGCAGCGTGACGCCGAGGCATTCGATGAAGGCCATGGGGCCCAATTCGCAGAGCACCCCAAGGGCTTCGAGCACCCGCTCGCCGGAGGTGACGGAACGAGCGCGGGCCTGGGCGAGTTGTTCACTGGAAAAACGAAGCGGTACGCAGTCCGGTAGCGCCGGTTCAACGGCAAGGGATAGACGGTCCATGACTTGCTCTCCAACGCCGGGGGCTTTGAGCCCTGTCGACGCGGCGAGCCAGTGCGGCCAAAGGCGCAATGTCCTGTCGCGTCACGACTTCCCGGTGAGCACGTGTTCGTCGTCCGGGGCTACGGACGCCGGAGTTCGTCGGCGATCCGCCAGCACCCAACTGCCGTCGTACAGCTGCAGCGGGAAGCTATCAGTCTTGCTCTGGCGTCGTTCGACGAATCCTTCGGAGCGGCTCGCCGCGGTCTGGTGTTCGTGTCTTATCCCTAAAAGGTCATTGACTGCACGGGCCAGCTCCGCCAGTGGAAACGGCTTGAACAGGATATGACTGACTCCTAGCGTTCGGGCCCGATCACACACTTCAGTGGTGGGGTGCCCGGTAATCAGTACAAAGTGACACTTCCTGCTCTGGCGAACGGCATCGAGAACGTCAAAACCTTCCATATCGGGCAAGCGGTAATCGAACACCATCACATCGGGTGCAAAACCCTCGGCTACACCAATGGCTTTGGCACCTTCGTGCGCTATCCGGACTTCCAGCCCTTGCGCCTGCAGATAATCCTGGAGGTTTTGTGCAAGCAGCTGTTCATCTTCAACAACCAGTACTTTGTTCAACAAGGTGGACTCCTTGTAACTGCAGGTCCGAGTGTCGAGCCTGACGGAGTGCGCGCCCTACTTAGGCTTGAGCACACTTCATGCCAAGCCCCGCGGCGGCTTTAAGACTATTACAGGCCATTGATATTCATTGAAAACATCCCCTTCCCCCGCCCCCCCAAAGACGGGGCACACACGGGTATGGCTTGAAGTTTTTCCCCACTATTGGGGGCCAGGCTTCAATCGTCATCAATCCGTTCGATGCGATTACGCGACCGTAACTGTGCCAAGGCCTGGTTGCGCGCCTGCGTCTGTTGCTGACGCGCAAGGTAAGTGCGAACCATTGCAAATCCCTGTTCCTCTGTGACATTGGCTCCCTCCATTCGGTTCTGTAGATAGATCAGATGCCATCCCACCGTCGTGCGTACCGGTTGGCTGATGTCGCCAGGGGCCATGGCAAAAGCCGCTGCATCGAACTCAGGAAGCATGCGCCCCTTTGGAAAATAGCCCAGATATCCGCCGGTGCTGGCAGAAGCATCCTCGGAGCGGTTTGTGGCAACATTGGCAAAGTCGGCTCCCTGGGTAATTTCTCGACGAATCGCCAACAACCGTAGCCGTGCAGCCTCAACCGTGGCGGCATCGGCATCCTGAGTCACTTTAATCAGGATATGCCGGGCCTGTACTTGCTCCGGCTGATTCATCTCGGCGCGGTGCTCCTCATAGAAGGCACGGACTTGCTGGTCATTCGGCGCGGCGACCATCGTCAGTTCGCTATACACTTGCAGCGCCGCCAGTTCGCGTCGGGTGTACTCGGTAAAACTGGCCTCGTCGAAACCGGCGTCGTTGAGCCGACGGGCAAACACTTGGGCCCCGCCCATCGCCTGGCGTGTCTGCTCGACTTGCGCACTCACTGCCGCATCGCTGATCACCACCCCGCGCTTAACGGCTTCCTGCCAGAGCAATTCCTTGTCAATCAATGCGTCCAGCGCCTTTCGCCGCAACTGCTGGTAGGCCTTGGGGTTTCGAATGCTGCCCACTGACCTCCCCTGATCCTCCAGGTATTCGGCGAAATAGCGCTCAAGGCGAAATGCGGAAATTTCTTCGCCATTGACGCGTGCCACGGCGGGCTCATTGCCGCACCACGCGACAGGCACCCAGAGGGTCAGCAGCATTAACCAATGATTGAGCTTCATGAGCAGGCTCCGGTCAGGGCATCGCCGCAATGGGTTTATAAGGGGCCACCAGGTAAAAACGCTGATCCGGCAGTTCCAGAGTGACGACATGGGCGCCGCTCAAGCCCAGGCGGCGACCAGGACCGAAGCTGATCAGCGGCGTCAGACCAGTGGCGAAATCATGCAGCCCCTCCAGGGCACTGATCAGCTTTTCGCGGCTGGTATCCCTTCCCGACTGCTTCATGCCTTCGTTGAACAGCAGCATCGAGCTGAAGGCGCCCACTTGCACAAAGGCATGCTCGCTGCCAATCCCTTGGGCTTTGCGGACCTGAGTCAACGCCAGGCTTCCAGCGTGCGTCCAGTCACTGGGCACGAAGGGATAGGCGAGAAATACCCGTCGAGAAAAGTCCGCGGGAACCTGCAACAGATCGCCTGCCACCTGATTCGCCGTGGCAAACAGATAAGGCACCTGCCCCGCCGCCTGCAAACGGCTGGCCAGACGACTGAAACCGCCGTCACTGCCCAGGTAAAACACCGAGCGGGAATCGGGCAGGAGGTCCTCCTGCGCCGGGGCGGCCGGATCGTAGGTGTGCAACCGTACGTTTTTCCAGGCATGGGCCTGCAGGTATTGGCCCAGGCCTTGCGCGGCCAGTTGTTGGCCGGGTGCGTTGGGGTAAATGATCAACGTCGGCCCCGACAGCACCTGAAGGTTATGAGTGGCGTAGTCGGCCAGCGCAATCAGTTGCTCGCGCAGGCCCGACAAGGGGTCGAAAATCTGCCGGCTGGGCTGGGTCGTGCCGAGCAACGACAGCGCACCGATCAACGGAATACCGGCCTGTTCCAGGCGCGGCGCAAGCTCGGCGTCGAGTGCCGGGACCAGCGGCGCAATCAACGCGAAGACCTGTTGCTCATCAATCAGGCGGCCCAGCGCCTGCTCTGCACTGGCGCGATCCGGGCCGGGATCGAGGATGGCCAGGCGTAATTGCCGGCCATGAATACCGCCGGCCTGGTTGATTCTCGCCACACTGCCCTTGAGTACCGCTGCAATCGTGGCGCCTTCCTCCGCCAGCGGCCCTTGGCTGGGCAGTAAAGTGCCCAGGTGCACACTATTGGTATCGAGACCAGGGTCACGATCATCGGTCACACGCTTGAGGTATGCCGTGAGATTGCGCACATCGTCCGGCGACAGGGCGAACCGCGGCATGGCCGTGTCAAGCCGATTGCCGGCGGGGTCATGGCCCTCTTGAATAGCCAGGGCCAGCGTGCCATCGGAATACGCGGGATAGCTGCGCCCATTAACGTGCTGTTGACCGTGGATACTGCTGAGCCGTGACCAGTTCAGCGCTGGCGGTCGTACGCCACCCTCCGGGCGCCCGAGCCCATCGGCGCCATGACAGTTGGCGCACGGCAGGCTAGTCGCGGGCAACAACATCCCGGAGACGCCGACCCGGGCCATGATCGGTTCTGCGCTCACCGAAACCCCTTCACGGTACAGCCGCTTGCCGGCACTTTCACTGGGGGTCAGTGGCAATGCCTGGGCACAGGCAAGTACGCCACCAAACAACAACATGCCAAGGGCCAGAGCGGTGTTCATGGCGCGCGCTCAGCGACCGGCCACAGGCATTGTCAGCAACAGCAAGCGCTGGGCAATGGCGGCGGCCGGGGCATCGGGGCGGATCTTGCTCCAGCGCTTGTTGGCCACATCACCGACAATCAGCTGCGTGGAGTGTTGCTCGGGGGTGGGCACGATCTGGCCGATGCGTCCCAGCACCCGTTCGATCTGCGCCTTGTCACCGGTCAAAAAAAGCCAGTGGGGGTCATCGACTCCTTGTTTCAAGGTGTAAGCCTTGAGCACCGCCGGAGTGTCGCGCAGCGGATCACTGGTAAGGGAAATGAAGGTAATACCGTTGGCCTTGTCGCCCAGGACTTCACGAACCTCCTTGAGCTTGCGGGTAATCAGCGGGCAGGCATCGTTGCAATGGGTGAATATCACGTTCAGCAGCACTACACGGTTGTGCAAGGCGTCGCTGTAGAAACGCAAAGTCTCGCCGTTCTGGTCCTGCAAGAGTGTGTCAGTGAACCAGGTTTTGGCATCGCGGGTGCCGGTCGGTTGTGCCGTGGCGCCAACCGTCGCGGACTCCTCAGGGACAGAGAGCTCATGCCCTACGTGGGCAACCGCCACCGCACTGAAAAAGCAGGCGCAGAAACTCAGGGCAATCCAGTCGAACGCTTTCATGGCTGTTGCTCCATCGCAATCGAGGTGTGTCTGGCGTGGCGGTTGCGCTGGTTGCTGAGCCTCTCCACTTCATGGATCAGCACCACCGGATCGGTAAAACCGTAATAACGGGTCCAGTGCCGGCTATTGCCATCGCCCACCAGAATCAGCGGTGCGTGACTTTTGAAGTCGCCGCTGAAAGCCCCCAATCCCTTGAGCGTTTCATTGACCGACTGAGTCGAGCCCGTCAGCCAGCTCCAGCCCGGACCATTCTGGAAGGAACGGGCGTAATCATTCAGGCGCCTGGCATCGTCACGCTGCGGGTCGATGCTGATGGAGACCAACTGCACTTCGCCACCGACCCTCGCGCCCAGTTGTTTCTGGACCTTGCCCATGATCGAGGACACTACCGGGCAGACGGTGGTGCAACTGGTGTAGATGAAGCTCATGACCACGATTTTGTTGGCCACCAGGTCAGGCTCCAGATACACCGCCTTGCCGTTCTGATCTTCCAGCGTGACATCGGCAAACTTGACCTCGGTCGACTGGGACCGGGTGGTGACAGCCCCCGTCTCATGGCCGGCATGTTCATCCGCCGAATGGGCAAGCGCCTGACCGACACCACAGGGCAGCAGGCAGAAGGTCAGCACACCACAATGTAAAAATCGATTCATGTCGATGTTCTCTTCAGTGGGTAGCGCCGGGGTTAACCCGGACACTGGCAAAAATCGTGTCATCGAAGCGCGCGCCAAGGGATGCGGCGCGCACATGCAGATACCAGGCACCGGGCTGATCGAGGATCAGGGGGACTTGGTAGACACCGTCCCCTGTTTCCTGCGCCGTCACGGTTTGCACCCTTGAAGACGGAGCGCGGAAGTAGCGCACCTGAACATCCTTGACCCCGCTGCGGCGGTTTTTTTGCTTGCCCTGGACGATGCGAAAACGCACGAGGTAAGGCGTACCCAGGGCTGTCGTAGCGGTATCAAGCATGAATTCGACCTTCGGCAGGCCCGGTAGATGGGCGACATTCGTGGCCGGTTCAACCACTGCCGTGAAGCAATGGATGATGCTGGGCTGGTTGAGCAGGAAGGCCACATCGTAATGTCCGGCCGGCGGCAACTTGATCCGCGCGCTGTAGAGGCCCGGCTCGACTTCCCGCAGACTGCGGTCGATTACCAGCGCTGCCCGCGCCACTTGTCCCCGGTTGGGGTAACCGGACATGGGAGCGTTCATGCCTTCGGCGTAGAAGTAGGTGGTGTTGTCCACCGGGTTGACCACGAACACGGCGTTGTCGTCCCGCGACACCGCCAGGCTTGAGGCCAGCGGTAAATCACCGGCCAGGCGCGGTGCCTGTGGGCCGGCTTCGAAGCCCTGGCTGATCGGCGTGCGCCCCTCCCCGAGCGAGGCGAGATTAATCATCGTGACCTTGGCCGACGCCAGGCCGCGTATGTAGGCATAGGCTTGTGTGAACACCACCTGATAGGGTTCGGCAGACACCGCTAGGTCGTGAAGCAGCGAATCATTGCCCGCATCGATGACAGAGGCCAGGTTCTCCAGCGTGTTGAGCACAATGCCAAAGCGCCCATCGGCACTGAACCCCATTGGGCCGAGTCCCTTTTTGAGCTGAATCACTTGGCGTACCGACAGGCTGACGGTGTCGATAACGGTCACCGTGCCATCCTTGCCGTCGGCGACATACACCGCTTGAGACAGTGGCGAATAGGCAACCGACAAGGGGTTGGAACCCGTCTTGAGCCGCTTGCTGAGGGTCAGGCTAGCGATATCGATGATGCTCACCGTGCCATCATCGCGGTTGCTGACAAAGGCGTAGCGGCTGTCCTTGCTGAAGGCGATCTCGTGATGGCCGGCACCGGTGGCCAAGTGTTTGAGCGGCTTGAGACTCTGTGTGTCAATGATTGTGACCCCGGACAGGTCGGCGGACTTGGCGTTGTTGCCGACCCACAGCAGGCGCTCGTCGGGTTGCAAGGCCACCCGAACCGGGTGGCTGCCTGCCGGGACCGAATCGATGAGCTTGAATTGTTCACTGTCGATGACCGCCACTTCACCGGCCTCGGGCATGGAGACGAATACCCGCTTGTTGTCCCTGGGCGTGACCCAATCCATCGGCGGCTGCTTCAAATCGATCCGCGCCAGCGTGCTGGTGATCCCTCCTACAGAAACTTGGGGGTCGACCACCGAAACACTCGCATCGCGATTCATCACCATCAGGAAGTAACTGTTGAGATCGAGCAACGGCCGCGCGCCGATGCTCGACTTGAGAAACACCCCGACCCGCGACTTGCAACTGCGCTCGCGCCCCTGGGCCAGGTCAGCGGCAACGGCTTGGGGGTCGAGCCAGGCACCCGGCGACACACCGGCCAGCGGTTGACCGGACGTCGTGTCGGTCACCCGAAAGCGCACATCGGCAAACTCACCTTCACGCAGCATCGCGTCCTTGGCCAAGGGCTGCAGCCGAAGCTCGACCGAAACACCGTCTCGTACCAGCCTCTGTCCGCCCTCGCCCAGCGGCGCTTCAGAGGCCCGCAGACTTGCCCCTTGGACGATCAGCGCTGCACCGACCAGGCCTACCCTCACAGCGACCCCAATAGCTTTTCTCATCGTCTCTCCCCCCATCAAATACCTGTTCGCCGCCAGCCTTTCTAAGGCGCCGGTGCCGGTTCGGGCTCGTTGGTCACTCGCAGTAACCCCCACAACCCCGCGGTGTTGCCATACGCGGCGTAATCACGGAACAGGTAGTCGCCCGGTATTGCATTGGTGCCCCCGGCGCTCGGGTGCATGAAGCTGAAGTGCGCCGCCGGCAGCACGCTTTCGTGGGCGCCAACGTACATCGACATCGGGTTGTAGCCAAAACGCACCGAGCCCACTCCGGGCGTGCCCATCGGATATCCACCGGTATCGCTTTTCTCCGATTGGAATGGGTTGACCGACCAGACGTGGCCGTCCAACTGGAACGTAGTGCCACGACTGCCGCCGGTCGGCATCATGATGTGGGTGCGGAACGGTTGCCCCGGCTTCACATAAAGCACCGGCGTTTGCGGATCACCTCCCACCAGCGCATTGCTGTAGGCCATGTGCGCGTTGGGTACGTCAGCGTACCCGGCACCCTGGGCGTGACCGAACGGTGCATCGGGCGCCAGTGCGAAGCGATACCACAGCGGCTCTGCCTTGTAGTTGATGGCCATGCTGGAGTTGTCCTGCGGATCGGTCGGTACCCCCTGACCTTCAGCGGCGATGCCTTCCACTGGCCGGCCGTTGGCCCAGCGGGTGTTCAGGGCTTTTTGCCAAACCATCGCAAAGTCGCGATAAACAGCCTGGCCCGGTGCAGTGACGGTGGCATTGGCCTTGCGGGTGTCTTCTACCCAGGTGGCGCCGATCGGCAGGATGCTCATCGCCCCGCCCAGACCTTTTTGCGGCTGCTTGATCACATCCGACGGGGTGAAATTCAGGCCGCCAAACTCCACTGCCGTCGCGTTGATATTGTCGACACTGCGGCCCAGTTGTGTGATCGGTTTGCCTTCACGCTCCAGGTGCCCGGCGTAGTACTGGTAGATACGGCTTGGGTACGCACCGCTGTTGCCGGCCCGAGGGGCGACGGTCTGGGTGGGGTTCGCACCGACGTTGGCGCCATCCGATTTGGTGATGTCATATGCCAGCAATTGCGCATGCAGGCCAACATGGCTGGACGGCCGCATCAAGTTATTGCTGAAGGTGGTCGAGCCGTCCCCGCTGTTACGATCGCGCTTGACCACGCCTTGCATCACCGCCGTCTGGGTCAAGTCGGGCATGACGTTCGGCAGGCGGTTCTCCAAGGTAATGTTGAGGCAATCCCCGGCGGCAGCACGCAACACCAGCGGCTCTACCGGTACGCCGGGTCTGAGTTTGCCGCTGACCGGGTCCAGATCCGCCTTGCGCACATAGAGGACGGCGGTCGGGTCATGCAAGGGGCCGCTTT
Source organism: Pseudomonas sp. ok272 (assembly GCF_900109995.1). Lineage (GTDB taxonomy): Bacteria > Pseudomonadota > Gammaproteobacteria > Pseudomonadales > Pseudomonadaceae > Aquipseudomonas. Next base: position 173,087 of record NZ_FOCB01000012.1, read on the forward strand.
GCCCTCCGATGGTCATGGTCACGCCATCTTCGGGATCGGTCACAGTCACCTGCGGGATGCTCACCGGCCGCGAGTTGTAAACCAGGGTTCCGCCCGCTGGATTCAATGGCCCGCCCACATGCTGGCCCAGCCCCGCCGGATCACCAAGGGTCAGTCCCAATGGATTGGCGAGGATGTCGTTGGCCAGTGCCGCGACGACTTCATAGTTGCGTTGCACGGTCGGGCGGGTGCCAATGCCATTGGGGTTGGCACTGATCCGCGGGCAGGAGCCCTCGAAGGCCACGGTGTTGCGCATGCCGGCCGGCTTCGGGTTATTCGGCAAGGCAAACAGGTCGGCACGTTGCGCTGTGTAATTGCGCATCACGCCCCAGATCCCGCTCCAATACCCCTCGATCGAAGCGTCCATCGAGTACAGATAGTCGCCAGTGGTGGCCGCTGAGCTGGACAGCATCGAGACTGGCGCGATAAAGCCCATCTGCTCGGAAATCCCGATCATCTGCGAGGCGCGCCAGCCGGAGTTGGTACTGTTGCCGTAGCCGGAGCCACTTTGCAGCCACTTCACTCCGTGCAGTGTCACGTTATGCTCTTCTTCATGGCCGCCGGCATGCACCCGCAGCCGCACATTGTCCCCGGTATAGGTGCGCAGCATCGGGGTAAACGGATCACCTGGCTCGGCGCCGCCACGGTTGATGTGGGGTGGAAACAAGGTAGTGCCGCCGGTTGGCCCGGTTGCGGACGTGACAAGGTTCGGTGCCAGGTTCATCGCCGCAATTGCCCGGTCGGTACGGCTTTGCAGGGCATAGGAGAGATCACCGCCCAGGCCATCAGCCTGCATGCCACGCTTGCCGTCGGGGCCGACCTTGTTCGGGTCGTACACCCGCAACGCCAGCGGTTCGTTGCGGTAATTGATCACGAACATGCCCGGGTCATCGACCGAAATGGCTTGTGGGCATGGCCGGCTCGGACAGCCCGGTACCCTGCCGCCCTGCACTTCGACGATCCCTTCAAGCAAGTTGCTGGCGTTGTTGCGCACCGGTGGGTTGATGGCGTAGCGGAAGCTGTCTGCCGTGGCCGGGAAAGCCTGTGGGTTGGGGATGCCATTGGGCCCTGCGCCTACATAGACACCGGCTTCATAGGCGTGCTGGAAGTCGCTGTATTCGAGGAAGAACTCACGGAAACTGTCGTTTTTGCCATCACCGTCCAGGTCCCCGGTGGACACCACCGCTTGCCACGAGGTCGGCCCGCCATCCTGGCGCGCGCCGCTGTACAACGGCTCGCCGGTTTCGGCGTGGAACCAGCTGGAACCGGCCGGTTCAGCCAGTACGGTGGCGTATAGGCCAATTTGCTGATGGGTCGATGGGCCAAGATGGTCGTGGGTGAAGATGGTCCCCAGGCCACGATCGATACCTTTGGTGTTGACCACAGGGTCGATAAACCAACGTTGCATCGCAGTGCGCGCGCCGACCCAGTCGGCCCGACCGAATTGACCGAAGTATGGATGACTCCGAGGTTTCGGACAGGCTGGTGTCCCATCACGCACATCCGTCCCCTCGCACTGGTTGAAGGTGCGAATGGCGTGGATGCGCTCTTGTACGGCCCCTGGGGAAAGAACGCCGTCTTCGTAGTTCCAGCCGTTGGCTGAACCGTCAGCAGCCGTCAGGTCCCATTTGGGCAGGTGAATATGCTGGCCAATGACGTCGGTTGGCGTACGGACCTGATAGTCATCCATCTCATAAGTGGCCGGTACCAGGTTGGTCTGCTGGTACTGCACACAATCAAAGGTGTTCATCCGCATCACCAGTGGTTCTGGCGGACGCTGTTTGGTGATCACCGGCCAGGCGTCTTCCCACAAAGCAAGAATGCGGGCTTGCGAAAAGTGGTAGCCGACCTTGTTGTAGACCGCGTCGAACTGAATGTTCGCCGCCTTGTAGATACGCGGGCGGTCAGCGGTGAAGTTCGAAGAACCTGTGAACGACAGGCCGTCAATGCGTTCGCCGCTGTTGAACTCGCCAGTACCGGCGCTACTGGTCAGGCGTTTTTGCCGGTCATCCATGCACGGTTCGTAATACGGCGCACCGGCAATCGGCAACGCGCCATTGGTGCGAAAATTGCGCGCAACAATCTGATTGCCAGGCAGCAGAGCAAAGCTGGGATGATCCTTTTTCGCATGAAAGGCCATGGCTGCCTGCTCGACCTCCGTGCCCTCTTCCGGCATGTAGATCGGCTTGGCCCGAGTCACTTCCTTGGAAAAATCCAGCGAAGTGGTCACAGTGCGAGCCTCGCCACCGGCAGAGAAGCCACCCAGCGAATGTCGCCCCAAACCACCGTCCCAGCCGCCGGACTGAGCCGGATCGAGGTTGGCCCATAGCGCTTTACCCGTGCCTTTGAGAGCCTGAGCCTTGGCCGCGTCGAGCATGTCCAAGGGGGGTGTCGGTGGTCGTTGGCCCACCGAGCTCTCCATGCCGCCAATCCAGAACGGATAGCCGGGGTTTATCAGGCTGCCGTCAGCATTGCGGTTGGCCTCGCTGCGATCCACCAGGACCAGCGAGCCAATTGCCTGGCCACGGGTGCCGTGATGCGAGCCGTCGTCGGCTTCATCGTCGTCATCGTCATCAGCGACCAGGTGTTCGCTCATTCTGGGAACCACGGCCACCTTGCCCGGCATCGGAGCCATCGCCTTGCCGGGCAAGGGCACGACGGCGGGTATCGGTGTGCCGGCTACGATTTCGCCATCGGGCAAGGCACGGGCGCCCGCTGCCGGTTTACCGCTGCGCAAGCCGTAAGGTTCGGTGTGATAACCGTCACTGCCCTGTTGCGACACTTCAAGCCGGGTGCCTTCTTCAAACACGTCATGCACCCGCCACATGGCCCACATACCCTGGGCAAAGTGCGGGTAGAAGTGGCAGTGATAGATAGCGTCGCCCGCTACACGGTTGCGGTTTCCCGATCCACCGTTGGCAATCTCGTAGGTATAGCCGGCGCCCGGACCGATCCCCTGGGCATCCACATAGTCGGAGTTGTCATCGTTGGGATTGAACAGCCACTGATGGCCATGCAAGTGGAAGATGTGCTGCTCGTGACCGTTGTGCGTGTTGCGAAACTTGACGAAGTCACCAATGTAACTGTGGTTAACGTTGGACGGCTCCGACGGGTACAACGCCATGGTCGCCTTGACCCCGATCTGATCGGCGCGTGGTACTTCACCGGGACGAATGTTTTCAAGCCCTGCGTTGGCCGGTACATCCACCAGCATCGCCACATCGCCAACCGTGTGTGAACTCAGGAAAAACTCTTCGTACGCGCAAGACAAGCAGTCATGCATCGGCCCGACGCCGAGGCGGTTGGCGACGACTTCGGCGCCCATGCCGCCAGAACCATAGTTAATCATGAACGAATCGCGGGTCGGCTCCAGTACGTGGGCCATTACCGGGTCAGCCCAATACGCAGGGAAAGCCTGGGTGGCTGCGGTTTCGTCCTGGAACTGCGAAGCAAAATCACGGAACGGTTCTAACCGATTGGGCAAGGCCGGATTGCGCTTTCCCATGGACTCCAGCGGATAAGTCGAGGGCGGGAAGCTGCCGTCGGCGTTGCTGCCCATCACAATTGCATCGCTTTCACTGGAGATGATTTCATTGCCGTCGACCATATTGATGATCGGCGTACCGGCCTTTCCTTCCCGAATCCACGGCTCGCGCTGCGGGTAGCGGGCTTGGTAATCGACAATCGGTTGGCCCGTCGGGGTGCGGCCGGTGGAAGCCAGGCGCATCTCTTCCTCGGTCACAGTATTGCGATAGTGGCGGCCGCCCTTGGGCATCACCACCACTTCACCGAACAGACCGTTGGCGACATTGCCGGCATCCCCTTCGCCACCAAAGGTCGCGCCCCGGCTGCTGGCGGCAAAAGCGCCTTCGCGCTCGGCGTATAAGGTGTAGGAACGACTGGCACCGGGGGCAACCAGGGTGTTGGCGTTGCGCCCGGTATAGGCGGAAATGTCATCGATACTGTTGACCGCTTGCAGGCCATTGACCTGAAAACCGACATGGCGGTCAGTCACCTGCTCATCCACCTTGAAGCCATCGTTGCCCATTTCAACCTCACCTTCCACCTCGCCCTCTTCGCCCTCTTCGCCATTGTCGGGGCTGCCAGGGTTGGCCTGGTACGCCAGCAAGTTCTGCAAATTGATGGTCAGGCAGTCACCGGCGGCGACCCGCAACACCAGCGGCCGCGGGCGCTTGTCGGGCCGCAGCGACACGTTACCCGGCACCGCCGCACCACCCAGGGCCAGGGACCGGTCATGGGCGTCGACCACGTCCCGGCGCAGGGCGAACATCATGCCGTTAGCGTTCTGCGCGCCGAGACGGTTGAACATCAGCGGCTGATCCAGCGCGACGATGTTGGCTACCAGATTGCGTTCACAGCGTGCCGCAGCGTGCGCCACCTCTATGCCCAACAGCGGCGTGAGCAGTAGCAACAGGTTTAATACGTGATGAGCCTGGGGAATGCCGGTCATGATCACGGGCCTCGCTGTAGGTGCTCATGGGGAATGGTGCTCGCCAAACTCAATGAGCAAACTGCATGCCATTAATAAAACGTATATTTTTCATAAACATATGATTGAGATTTGATGATCCGGGGCATATTCCCCACCCGTTTCCCCACTTTTTGTCGTGCTCACCCTGCCCCATTGTTGGGGAAAACACCCCCGGGTCGGACTCACAGAGGTGCGTCCGCCGCCATGCCCTGCAATCGCCGGTACTGGCGCAGAACACTGGGCACATAACGCTGGGTTTCGGCGAACGGCGGGATCACTCCGCCACGACTGAGCACCGCTTGCGGACCGGCGTTGTAAGCCGCCACGGCAAGCGTGATGTCGTTATCGAACAGGGTCATCAGGCGCTTGAGGTACTTGGCGCCGCCCTGAATGTTGGCCTTTGGGTCGTAGACGTTCGTCACCCCCATTTCCCGAGCCGTCTCGGGCATCAACTGCATCAACCCGCCAGCACCTTTGGGGGACGTCGCACCCGCGTCATAGTTGGACTCATGTTGAATCACGGCGTACAACAGCGCCGCCGGTAACTGATTGGCCGATGCCGCCGCCAACACCCACTCGGCATAGGGTTGGGCGGCAATCATCTGCGGTTGTTGATCGAGGCTGGTCTGTGCCACCGCGGATTCGCGAATCACCCGTTCATAGTGGCGTCCAGGGCGGTGAACGTTGGACAACACGTAGCTGCCGTTGGCGTCCAGGGAAACAAACACATCGGCGTGTACGACACCGGTCAGCAGCAACCCAGCCAGGAGTGCGGTGGTAAGTGTCTTGGTCATCTTTGCCTCCCCCGACCTGCCCCGAAAAATGGGGCTAATGCCCCAATGGCCGATCGTGAATCAGCTATACGCAAGCACTGTGCCGCAACCTAAAAGGGTTGTTCCAAAAGGGTTTCAGGGCCGTGTCGGGACATGAGCATGGCAATTGCATAAGCCTTGCTGGCAACTGTGCTGCCGACTGTGTGAGGTCATCATGAATCAGCGTCTGTGTTGTGCCCCGCGTATCCAACGCGGGTTCACCCTGCTCGAGTTGTTGGTGGTGCTGGTGGTGCTCGGGCTATTGGCCGGCATCGTCGCACCCAAGTATTTCGCTCAATTGGGCCGCTCCGAAGTGAAAGTGGCCAAGGCGCAGATCGAGGGCCTGGGCAAGGCACTGGACCTGTACCGCCTGGAAGTCGGGCATTACCCCTCGACCGAACAGGGCTTGCAGGCGCTGGTCACCGCACCCAGCGATGAAACCCGCTGGACGGGGCCATACCTGCAGAAAAAGCTGCCTCAGGATCCCTGGGGGCGTAACTACACCTACCGCTACCCCGGTGAAAACGGCGAGTACGACCTGCTGTCCATGGGCAAGGACGGGCAACCCGGTGGCGATGGTGAAAACGCCGAAGTCACCAGTTGGCAATGACGGGAGTGACAACGATGCGCTTTCATCTCAAGGCTGTCGGCAAAGCGGGCGTGGTCTCAATGAGTGTCGAGGCCCAGGGCGATAGCGAAGCGCGGCGCATGGTCGAGGAACAGGGTATGCGGGTGGTCAGCCTGCACCCCGAGCGCCGCTGGCGAGCGTTGCATCTGCACAAGGGCGAAGCCTTCAACCTGGTGTTGTTCAGCCAGGAGCTGACGACCTTGCTCAACGCCGGCCTGCCCTTGATCGATGCGCTGGAAAGCCTGGTCGAAAAGGAAAACGCGCCCCAGGCCCGCAAAACCTTGAGTGAACTGGTTCGCCTGCTGTACGAAGGAAAGTCCTTCTCCCAGGCATTGGCCCAGTTGTCGGCGGTGTTTCCTGCGCTCTACGTTGCGCTCGTGCAATCCAGCGAGAAGACCGGGGCCGTGGGCGACGCCCTGGGCCGTTATGTCAGTTATCGCCAGCGCATGGACGAGGTACGCCAGAAGATCGTCAGCGCGTCGATTTACCCGCTGCTGCTACTGGTCGTGGGCAGTGGTGTGGTGTTGTTCTTGATGGGCTACGTGGTGCCCCGTTTCAGCCTGGTGTTTGAAGGCCTGGGTAACAATTTACCGTGGATGTCGCAGGTACTGATGAGTGGCGGGATGTTTTTGCATGCTCATCAGGGCGAGTTCTTCGGTGCCCTGGTGGCGAGCATCGTCGCCCTCACCTTCCTCCAGCGCCAGCCAGCCTTTCGCCGGGGCGTCGATCGGGTGATCGAAAAGCTCCCGGCGGTCCATCAACGCATCTTCATGTATGAACTGGCGCGATTTTATCGCTCCCTTGGCATTCTGCTGCAAGGCGGCATTCCCCTCGTCACCGCCATGGGGATGGTCCGTGACCTGCTGACAGTCGCTTCTCGCCTGCGCCTCGACCAGGCCTGCGAACGGGTCCGCGAGGGCCTGTCGCTGTCGACCGCACTCGAACTCAATCACTTGGTGACACCGGTATCTCTGCGCCTGCTGAGGGCCGGCGAGCAGTCCGGCAATCTGGGACAGATGATGGAACGCAGCGCCGAATTCTACGATGAAGAAATCGGGCGCTGGATCGAATGGTTCGTGCGACTGTTTGAACCTTTGCTGATGACCTTCATCGGTCTGCTGATCGGGGTCATCGTGATTTTGATGTACATCCCGATATTCGAACTGGCCTCGAGTATTCACTGATGAAGAGGCCGGCGCGTGCCCCAAACGGATCGCTGGTGGCCACCGCCCCCTGACGTGGTGAATATGAATGCGTATTGGTAGCGACAGACTGCTCATCGGATTGTGATCCGGCACACTTGATCTGATAACAGGTCAGCGCTATTTCTTAGGCCTGCCAACATAATAAAAACAGCCAAGGAATACTGTGATGTCCAGATTCGTTGTTGTGCCTGCGGTACCCGAGGAAACCGGATCAATGCGCAGTGGAACGCGCTTTTACTGTACGACTGCCCCTATAGGTTTCAACATCTATGACAATGAAGCCAAATGCAGGTTGCCAGGCTGTTATCCGGCTCGAACAGAGGCTGACGGAGCCTGCAAACAGCTCAACACCGTGAGTCTTCAAAACATGAAGGCTGAAAGTTCTTACGCCCGTTGAGACTGATATTGGTCTGCACTTGGGTGCAATACCCAAGTGCAGATCGAGACCACCTGATCACAGGTCACCCATGGGGCAACGAAGCACTCTACAAATCTCGGAAACCACCTGCATCGCTGCGTCTTCGATTGTCCCTTCATTACGGCATAGCACCCAGCCGTGTTCCGCAGCCGCTCGTTCGAACATTTCGGTACACGCGACATGCTCTTCGTGCTTTTGGATCACTGTGCTGCCGAGTCCTCTCGAGCGTGCCGCGGCCCTTGCCCATGAAACATCAGCTGCCGTGACAACCCCGACATGCAGGTCTGGCACGCGTACGTTGCGCGCCATGTTCAACTGGAGAATCTCTGCAAACGGGACGGTGTGGCGAAAGGCAGCGTCCGACGGGTACCAGCGATCGATCAAGATGATGCTGTCAAGCGGCTGTTGAGTCAGCACATGCCGGGAAATCCAGCGACGGCTTTCAGCAAAGCGCTGACAAACAGCCCACTCCAGATCCCGGGAGGGATGTCTGGCTAATGTATTCACGAGGGCCATTGTTTCGCCCCTGTAGGGATCGCTTTTTTTCTCGCAAAGTCGAATCACTTTTTTGTTGTCTACCCTCAGTGCTTTCGTGATGGCCTCTAACAGTGTGGTTTTGCCGGTGCCCTTGGGCCCATCTAGAGACACAAACAGCGGGCGATTCATTTCGGCTTTCCTTTGCGTGTTTGCGATAAGGAGGATGGTCAATACATGACGAGTTTAAATGCAAACTAAGCCCCTGCCCTGACGGTATTTCATATTCCGCTTCCCAAGCCCGCCGGTGATCCTCCACGGATAGCCCCAAGCCTTGCTCATGACCTGTCGACAAAGGTTTCCTCTATTGGCGGTTATCCAGCGCTTGAATTAACGTTCTACCCACCTGATCAACGCACCGAACCCAGCGCCCCCTCTGCGAGGGACCGGCTTGATAGGCCGGTATTCATTGCGCAACACCAGCAAGGAAGTTAACCAGCTGACGAATTAAAGTGAATATCAAAGAGCAGCCTTGCCAGCGTGTATCGGAACCGCAACAGGTGACGCGAACCTGTGCGCTTTGTCGACAATCACACCTGCTGGTTCCGCTGAGCCTGCTGTGCATGGCCCTCGCGGGCTGTACCGTGGGACCTGACTTCGTACGGCCCGATGTGGCCACGAATGCCGACTACTCACGCGAACAGCTCACAACCACCGCCCAGGCAGACATCGCTGCCGGCGGCGCAGCACAGCGGTTGGTTGCCGGGATGGACATTCCCGGGCAATGGTGGACGCTGTTCCGCTCACCCTCACTCAATGCCTTGGTCGAAGAAGCACTGCGCGCTAACCCGGATGTCAGTGCCGCTCAGGCAGCATTGCGCCAGGCCAACGAGTTGGTCTATGCCGACCAGGCGGCGCTGTTCCCTTCGGTGAGTGGCAATGTGTCGAAAACCCGCGAGAAAGTATCGGGGGTCGCATCGGGCTTCCCGACGTCGCCCATTCTCACGGTGAGTTCGGCGTCACTGAGTGTGTCCTATGCCCCGGACGTATTTGGTGGCACTCGTCGGCAAATCGAATCCTCCACCGCGCAAGCCGAATACGAGCGCTTCCAGTTGGAAGCGACCTACCTCACCTTGTCCGCCAATGTGGTCAATACCGCCGTTAGCTTGGCGTCTGTGCGCGATCAAGTGGTCGCCACCGAAGCCATCATCCGGCTCCAGAGTGAACAACTGGACCTGCTGGATGCCCAGCGGCGGCTGGGCGCGATCGCGGATACCGACGTCCTCACACAACAGACCGCACTGGCACAAACGCGTGCCACCTTGCCGCCGCTGCAGAAGCAATTGGCACAGACTCGCAACCAATTGATGGCCTACCTCGGCCGGTTCCCCAATCAAGACCAGGGCGAGCGCTTCAACCTGGCCTCCCTGCACCTGTCGCAAGCACTGCCGGTCAGCCTGCCCTCGGCAATCGTTGGCCAGCGGCCCGATGTGCGTTCGGCACAGGCGCAACTGCATCAGGCCAGCGCCAACATTGGCGTGGCCACCGCCAATCAGCTACCCCAGTTCAGCATTACCGGGACCTTGGGCTCGACGGTGGCGGGCGGCACCCAGCTGTTTTCGGCGGGCAGCGGCGTCTGGAGTCTCGTGGGATCGATCGTCCAACCCCTGTTTGATGCCGGCAAGCTCGAACACCGCAAACGCGCAGCCGTCGCGGCTTATGACGAGTCGGCGGCCCGCTACCGTGGCACCGTGGTGGCCGCGTTCCAGGATGTCGCCAATGCGCTCCGGGCCCTGGAAGCCGACGCCGATGCGCTCAACCAGCAGGTCGCGGCTGAACGCTCCGCGCAAGCCAGCCTTGACCTGGTGCAAGCACAATTCCGACTCGGGGCCGTGGCGTACATCAACCTGCTCACGGCACAACAAACCTACCAAAACACCGTGCTGGCCCGCGTCAAGGCACAGGCCGCCCGATACAGCGATACCACCGCCCTCTTCCAGGCATTGGGTGGCGGTTGGTGGAACCGGACTGACGTGAACCCCGCGACAGCCGGCAGCCCTGATCGCTTCGGCCTGCCGTAGCGGCACGGTTCGACGCAACGGCGTCATTGAAACAGTGAGAACAGCCATGGCTGATATCGAGACCACCTCTGCCCCGTCACCCCAGCCGAGCGCAAAACGTCGACTGTGGCGCCCGATGTTGATCATGCTCGTCGTGGTCCTGGTGATTGTGGCGATCATCGCCGGGGTGAAGTTTGCGCAGATTTCAGCGTTGATGGCCCAGGCGAAAGTCCCCTTGCCCGCCGCCGTCGTGACGGCCATGCACGTCCCCTTCGACGATTGGCAACCCAGTGTCTCCGCCGTGGGGTCAATGAAGGCAGTCAGGGGGGTGGATGTGACCACTGAAGTGGGTGGCATCGTGCGCACCATCGGCTTCAAGCCCGGCCAGGACGTCGAGGCCCAGGCGATGCTCGTACAGTTGAATGCCGACTCGGACATCGCACAACTTCACTCGCTGGAGGCCACTGCGGACTTGGCGGTGATCGTGCTCAAGCGCGACAAGGCCCAATTGGCCGTGAACGCGGTGTCGCAAGCCCAGGTTGATACGGATACCGCAGACTTGAAGGCCAAGCTCGCCGCCGCAGAACAACAGCGGGCGCTGGTGGCGAAAAAAACCATCCGCGCACCGTTTGCCGGACGTATCGGGATTACCAGCGTCAACCCCGGCCAATACCTCAACCCCGGCGACAAAATCGCCACGCTGCAAACCTTCGATCCGATCTACATCGACTTCACCGTGCCCCAGACCCAGTTGGAGGCCATCGCCATCGGGCAACAGGTCTCGGTGACGGCCGACGGGCTGTCCAACCAAACCTTCGCAGGCCGGATCAGCACCATCGACACTCAATTCGACGCGACCACGCGCAACATCACCGTAGAAGCGACCGTGGACAACCCCAAGCAAAGCCTGGTTCCCGGGATGTTCGCCCGCGCGATTGTCAACGCCGGCACACCGCTGCGCTACCTCACCGTTCCGCAGACGGCGATCACCTACAACCCTTACGGCACCACGGTGTTCATCGCGATATCGAACAAGAACGACAAGGGTGAGGAAGTGCTGACCGCACACCAAACCTTTATCAAGACCGGGCGCACCCGGGGTGACCAAGTCGCGATTGTGTCCGGTGTGAAGGAAGGCGACCTGTTGATCACCAGCGGCCAGATGAAGCTGAAAAATGGCTCGCCGGTGCAGATCAACAACAGCGCCGCGCCACTCAACGAGCCCACCCCGACTCCCCAAGAACATTAAGGGTGTCCCATGAAGCTTACCGATACCTTTATTCAGCGACCGGTCTGGGCCGTGGTGGTCTCGCTGTTCATCTTGATCCTGGGGCTGCGCTCGATCTTTGAGTTGCCGGTGAATCAATGGCCACGCACCGAAAATGCCGTGGTCACCATCACCACCGCCTACTACGGTGCGGACGCGGCCACGGTGGCCGGTTTTATCACCCAGCCACTGGAATCGGCCATCGCCCAGGCCCAGGGCATCGACTACTTGTCCTCGTCGAGCATCACCGGGGTCTCGACCATCACCGCGACGCTGCGGCTCAACTATGACGCCAGCAAGGCGCTCACCGAGATCAATACCCAGGTCAACTCGGTCAAGAACCAACTGCCGGCACAGTCCCAGGAGCCGGTGCTGACGGTCGCGGTCGGACAGACCACGGACGCCATGTACCTGGGCTTCTACAGTGACACGCTGGCGACCAACAACATCACGGATTACCTGGTGCGGGTGGTCAAACCCAAGCTGGACTCGATCCAGGGCGTGCAAACTGCGGAGATTCTTGGCGGACGCCAGTTCGCCCTGCGCGCCTGGCTTGACCCGGACAAACTGGCGGCGCATAGCGTGACCGCGCAGGACGTGTCCACCGCCCTGGCCAACAACAACTACCTGTCGGCCGTCGGCTCGACCCGGGGGCAAATGGTCACGGTCGACCTGACCGCCGGAACCGACTTGCACACGGTGGATGAGTTCAAGCGGCTGGTGGTCAAACAAAAAGGCGATGCACTGGTGCACCTGGAGGATGTCGCAACCGTCACGCTGGGCGCGGAAAGCTACGACAGCAGCGTGGCGTTTTCCGGCAAGCGTTCGGTGTTCATCGGCATCAAGGTAGCGCCCAACGCGAACATCCTGACGGTCGCCAGCAGCGTGCGCGAGGCATTTCCCGAGCTACAATCGCAATTGCCCACCGGGGTGCGCGGCGACATCGTCTATGACTCCACAGCGTTCATCAATACCTCGATTGTCGAGGTGGTGAAGACCCTGGTTGAGGCGATGATCATTGTCTCGGTCGTCATCTACCTGTTCCTCGGCTCATTCCGGGCCGTGGTTGTACCGTTGGTGGCGATCCCGCTGTCGCTGGTCGGGACGTTCTTCGTCATGTTCCTGCTGGGTTACTCCATCAACCTGCTGACCCTGCTCGCCCTGGTGTTGGCGATCGGCTTGGTGGTGGACGATGCGATTATCGTGGTCGAGAACGTCGACCGGCATATCAAGGAGGAAGGCAAAGGTGTGCTGGAGGCCGCGCTGATCGCGGCGCGGGAACTGGGTGGCCCGATCATCGCGATGACGGTGGTGTTGATTGCCGCGTATGTGCCCATTGGCCTGCGCAGTGGTCTCACGGGCGCATTGTTCAAGGAGTTTTGTTTCTCGTTGGCGGGTGCGGTAACCGTGTCGGCCGTGGTGGCCTTGACCCTTTCGCCGATGATGACCTCCCGGCTGTTCAAGTCCGGCCAGGAAGAAGGTCGCTTCGCCCGTCGACTCGATCAGTACTTCGACTGGCTGCGGGGGCGCTATCACCGCGTCCTGTCAGCGGGCTTGAACATCTGGCCGGTGCTGGTGACGTTTGGCTTTGTGCTGTTCCTGCTGGTCGCCGCCAGCGGCATCACCGCCAAAAGCGAACTATCGCCGACCGAGGACCAAGGGTTGGTGTTCATGCAGATCAAAGGCGCACCGACGGCGTCGCCCCAACAGATGGAGCGCATTGCCGACCAGGCCTTCCAGATCGCCAACAAAGAGCCGGAGTACGCGCAAATGTTCCAGTTGACCGGGCTGCCCGCACTCAATCAGGGCCTGGGCGGGGTGCTGCTCAAATCCTGGGGTGATCGGAAGCGCTCACAAGCCGAGCTGGTGCTGGACCTGCAACAAAAGTGGAGCCAGGTACCGGGCGCAACCATCGCCGCATTCCCCCTGCCCTCGCTGCCGGGAGCCCAAGGCTTGCCGGTGCAATATGTCATCACCACCACCGACTCGGTGGAAAACCTCAATGAAGTCGCCCAGGCGATGATGGATGAAGCCCAGAAGCAACAGCTGTTCTGGTTCGCGGACATGGATTTGAAGATGGACAAGCCACAAGCCAAGTTGGTGGTTGACCGGGAAAAAATTGCCGCCCTGGGCATGACCCAGGCAGACGTCGGTGCCGCCCTTTCGGCCGCCCTGGGGGGCAACTACGTGAATTACTTCTCGACCGCCGGGCGCTCTTACAAAGTGATTCCCCAGGTGTTGCAGGTTGATCGCCTGAACCCGGAGCAAATCCTCGACTACTACATCCGCACGCCCTCCGGGGCCATGATCCCGGCACGCACGGTGGCGCATATCGAGACCTCAACGCAGCCTGAATCGATCAACCACTTCCAGCAACTCAACTCGGCGACCCTGTCGGGCGTCAGTGGCGTGGCCCAAGGCGAACTGCTGGCCAAACTCGACACGATGCTCAATACCCTTGCGCCGTCGGGCTACACCTCAGACTTCTCCGGCGAGTCGCGGCAATTCGTCCAGGAGTCGGGCGGGTTTGTCGGGCTGCTGCTGTTCTCGATTCTCATCGTCTACCTGGCCCTGGCGTTCCAGTTCGAGAGCTTCCGCGACCCGGTGGTGATCCTGTTCTCGGTGCCGCCAGCGCTGTTTGGTGCGTTGGCGTTCATCACCATGGGATACGCCTCCATCAACGTGTACACCCAGGTCGGCCTGGTGACGCTGCTGGGGCTGATCACCAAGCACGGGATCCTGATCGTGCAGTTTGCCAACGAGCTACAGCGCGCAGGTCGCAGTAAGCGTGAGGCGATTGAAGAGGCCGCGGCCGTTCGCCTGCGGCCGATCCTGATGACCACGGCCGCGATGGTGCTGGGCGTGGTGCCACTCGTCTGGGCCTCCGGTGCCGGGGCCGCGGGGCGCCATGACATGGGCCTGGTGATCTTCGCCGGGCTGTCGATCGGCACCGTGCTGACGCTGTTCATGGTGCCGGCCATGTACCTGTTCATTGGCGCCACGCACCACCAGGAAACCGAGCGGCCGCTCCCTGGCCAGCCGGCCTGAGTCGAGCGTCAAGCGTGCTGGCGACACTCAAGGTGTTCTCGGCGCTTGTGCCGGCGCCTTGTACCAATCCTCGCGAGGCACCCGCTTCTCTTGCTGGGGATCACTCAAGTAGTGCGGCGACATGATCTGCACGTTGAACTCGTTGAACACGTCCTGGATGTTGGCGTGCAGCATGCTCAGCAGCACCGCCCGTGGCCGGGGCTCGCTGGGAATGGCCTGGGCCACCAGGCGGTACTCGGGGTAGAAGTCCGAGAGTGCCGTCTGGAACACTTGGGGCGCCGGGTCGTCAAGGACGCCGTTGGTGCGCCGGGCCGCTTCCAACAACATCGCTTCCACCTGGCGCCACGGCGTGTCGTAACCGATGGTCACCACCGTATCGACGACATACCCTGGCCCCTTGACCGTGCGCGAGTAATTCTTGGTCACGTTGTTGGTGATCATCGAATTGGGGATGGTCAGCACCTCGCCAAGGCCCGTGCGGATACGCGTGGTGAACATGCCCATCTCCGTCACCGTGCCTTCATATTCGCCAATGCGCACGAACTCGCCGGGACGCAAGGTGCGGGTGTAGGTCAGGATCAACCCCGCCGCCGCCTGCCCCACCACGCTGCTCGCACCGAGGGAAATCATCAGGCCGATCAGCACCGACAAGCCCTTGAATGCATCGGTGCCCGCCCCCGGCAAATACGGATAGGCCATCGCCAGGGCGAACAGCCAGATCGCCAGGGCGGTCAGGCGTGTCGTCGGTTGCAGGGTTTCGTGATTCAGCCAACTGAACGTGCCCGGCGTGGCCATCCGGCGCAACACCCGACAGCTGAAACTCACGGCACCCCGGGCAATGAAGAAAATCGCCAGCGCGATCCCAAGCCCCGGGATCGTGCCGATAATGCTTTCGAACAGGTAGCTGGCGACATTGAGCAGGTAGTGGTTGAGGCTTTCACCCCACGGCCGGGTATAGGGGAAGCGCGACAGCACAAAGCCCAGCCACTGATAACTGAGCAACAACACGACCGCCCAGCGCACGAACCAGAACACCCGGCCAATCAACGGGTACAGGAAATTGGCGTCGATCACCTGGACCCGCCCAATTTTCAGCGCTTGGGTGTGCCGGCGCATCATGTCGGGCAGGCGCTTGAGCAGGCGCCGACGAATGAAAAAGATCAGCCAGATCAGCACCAGATAGACCGCGGTGGCAATGGCGGTGGCCACCAGCGCCCTGAAGATCAAGTCCAGGCTGCGCGCCTCATGGGTCTCGGCCACCACCTGGCGCAGGTTGTCGGCCGCCTCGTCCGCCGCCTGCCGCACCGAGGCTAATTGCAGCGGGTCGACATCCTTGGGCGAGACGATAAAGGCGCGCTGATTGCCCAGCAGCACCAGGAAGCTGTTCTGGATCGGGTCGACGCTGACGACCGGGCTTTCGACCTCTTCCAGTTTCTCGTTGATCACCCTCCTGGCCCGATTGACCCGCACTTCTGGCCCCTCACCGAGCAACGTGGCGCGAAACACCACGATGCTGCGGTTGGCCACCTTCAACTCGGCCGTCGGTGCGCTGTCCTGAGGCTCACCGGCCGCCCAGGCCAACACCGACCAGCACACCCCCAATACGGCAAACACCCTGACCAGCGCCCTGTTGCGCATGCTCCAGCTCCTTAGCCCGGCAATGTATCGCAGCGTAGTTCAGATTGCTGGTGCTGCCGGGGCCAACGCGTTGCTGCACCCTCCCTCTTGCGGTATCAGGCGGATCTCGACGCGGCGGTTGGCACTGCGTCCAGTCTGCGTGTCATTGCTGGCGATGGGTTGGTTGGCCGCATTGCCCTGCACCAGGAAACAGTGCTCGGGGATATCCCCCATGCGCTGCAGCCAACTGCGCACGGCCCAGGCCCGGGCGTAGGACAGTTGCAGGTTCTGAGTGTCAGCCCCGGTCGCGTCGCTATGTCCGGTGATGACAATCAGCCACCCAGGCCGGGCCTTGATGTCGACCAACGCGTTGACCAGGCCCTTGGTCGAGTCGGGTTTGATGTGCGCGCTGCCGGCATCGAACAGGCCCTCCAGCAACACCGGGGCGGGAACCGTTTGCGCCTGCTGCACGCGCTCAGCGCCATTGCCTGCGACGACCCACCACCACCAACTGCCGCCACCGATCAGCGCAATGAGCAGCGTCGCCCAGAGCCACCACAGCCCGAGGGAGCGCTTGCGGCTTTTGATGTCGGGCATCGGGGCGGGCGGGAGGATCACAATCGGCATCACGAACGCCGGCTCAGGCATCACCCGCATTGCAGGCAGTAGGACCTCAGGCGAGGCACTGTTGCGCTCCAAGCGCTGGATCAAGCCGGCGACCTGCTGACGCAAGCCCTGCAAGGTGACCAGGGGGATGGACGCCTGGCGCTGCAGCCGCTGGTCCAAGCGCCCCAGTTCGCGGTCCAGGTGGAGCAACGCCGGCACACTGCGTGGGCTCATCTCCACGCGGCGCAGCAACGGCTGCAACTGCGCGAACAGCCAGGCCAGGGTCTCCAGCTTCTCCGTCGTCTTCGTGGGCCACAGGGCCGGCCATTCGCCGCAAATCGCCTCGATCAGGGTCACACCTTGCGCCATGCCCTCCAGGCCATGGCCTTGACTGCGGGCCAGGGCGTAGGCGCACGCGGTTTGCAGCTCTGCACCGTTTTCACGAAACAGTGTCAGACACAGTTGCTCCACCCTGGACCACTCCACATCCGGGCACGCCGGATGGTTCAGTTTGGCCAGTTCCTCGCGCAGCGCCGTGAACTCGACGAAGCCGCGCGGATCACCGCCTATTCGAATACGCATTTCAAACAACGCCGTCATCCAGCCATTTCCTTTTGTCTACGGGTTTACGGCTTCGACAGGTAGTTCTGCCGCTTCAAATGTCGCACCAGCACTTTGCCCTCGGGCGCCAGGGTGGTGCCGAACGTCACCCGCTCGCCGCTCTTGAGCTGGGCGTCCAGGGTGTACTCCAGATGGCCCGGCAGGACTTGTTCCAGCATCTGGATGTCGACGGCAGCCAGGCGCGGCTCGTACTTGAGCAGCGTCTGGGCCATCGTGCCCATCAGTTCATGGGCACTGGCGGGCAGGCCCTGAAGGATCTGGCTCATGTCCGTCAAGCCGTAATCCGGCAGATGACTGAGTGTGCCGGCGCGGCTGTTGAGGATGCGTTGCAGGTTATCCAGCACCGAGAGGGTGTGTAGGTCTTCTTCGCTGACCTGGTACAGGTCCAACTCACCGTCGAAGTTCTGCAGGAGCATCTCGTAGAGCGAAGGATTGAGTTCGGGCATGCCTCAGTCCTTCGCCAGGGTGCGCAGGGTCAATTGGTTGTCCCCCAGCCAGACCGTTCGCGCCTGGTCCGGCTCCAGCTCATCGCGCGCCAGGATCAAGCGCCAGGTGTTCGCCTCGATGTCGGGCGTGCGCAGCAGCGCCACCACCACGACAAACTGTGCGTCCTTGTCCAGGGGCACATTCAACTGGGCGCCCTCCTCGGGCTTGACCACCACGGCGTGCTTGTCCAGCAGGTCGGCGCTCAGCAGTTGGTCATCGTTGGCCAGCAGGCTGTCATAGGTGGCCCGCTCCATCGCCTTGCGATCACGCAATTGGTACACCCGCAACAGGGTCGGCACCGACATCGCGTTCATGTCCGCCGCGTCGGTATTCGCCGCCGCCCGGGCGCTGAAGTCCAGGCGCAGGGTTTTCACCTGCTTGTAGAAAATCGAGCGGGTGGTGGCGGTGGTGGCATCCGCCACGGTCTGGGTCAGGCCGCAGCCGCTGAGCACTACAACGAACGTTGCCAGCAGCAATGGGTTAAAAACGGTACGCGACATAGTGTGTCTCCCTGTTCTGAGGGTTGTTCAACAGACCTCGATAGCGGCCCAAATTGATGGTGATGGTCTCGTGCTCCCCGACCTGCCAGGCCTCGCCGCCCAGGCCCAGCACCGCGGTCATGCCCAGTTGCAACGGGGCGTGCCCCAACAACGGCGGTGGCAGGCTGCGCAGCGGTAGCGACAGTTGCAGCTTGGCGGTGCACCGCCAGCCGAGGTAGACCCGCAACAGCACCAGCAAGTCGCTGTGCAACGTGCCTCCCGGTAACCAGCCGCGGGCCTCAATCAGGTCCTCGGTGAACAGCGCCAGGTGCAACTGGCTGTTGGCGTCGTGCCCGACACTGCCCAGCGGCGTGCCTTGGAACAGGCTCACTGGCCGGCTGCTGGATAAGCGGGCCGGATGCGCCAGGGGGATTTTCTGTGGCCAGTGGGGCGTTATCCGGGTCCCGGTGTGGGGAGCCAGCAGCTTGACCAGCGCGCTGATGCCTTCGGCGTTGCGGGTGGGCAGGCGCATCACCCCCAGCAGCGCCAGGAAGCGTGAGATCGGCGTGGCGATCTGCTGGGCCGTGCCAGGAATGCCCAGGCCAATCAGCCCCAGCAGGCACTGGGACGTCGGGTCCGTGCCACCGGCCTCGAATGTCGCCGGGTAGGAGTACTTGCGCCAGACCCGATAGAACTGGGTGAAGATCCGGTGATTGAACATGTCGAGGAAGCCTTCCAGGGCCTCATGGCCCTCCCGGCGCTGGGCGATGTCGTCAAGAAACGCGGTGGGCATCGGCGAGTCGACACCGTACAGCCCCAGCAAACGGGTACGCACGGTCGCCGGACGATCCGGATAGGCCTCGTCGGTCTCAATCGCCCGCAGCTCGCTGGCGGGAAACCCCATGCCGGGGTCGGGCCGAAAGCGCACCGGGTCATCCGCCGGGTTCGCGGTGCTACCCAAGGGGGGGTGACCGGGCAGTGCCTGTTCAAGTAATTGGCAGAAACGGTACAGGTTGGCCTCGGCCACCCGCCCCTCCAATGCCTGCAGCAATCCGGCGGCTTTCAGCCGGGAATACGCTGACTGTGGTTCTCGTTCCATCGCAGGCACTTTCCAGTAGGTTGCAGGATCAGCGTGAGCTGGGTGAACAGGTGAATGTCGGCATACAGGCCAAAGAAGCGGTTGAGCATTTCACCAAACAGGCTGATGTCGCCCTCGCCGCAAAAGCCGTTGGCGTCCAGGGTGATTTCGATGTCCACCCCGCGCAGCAAAAAGCCCTTCTCGAAGCGTTGGATCAGGTGATGCCGCACCTCGACGATGGCCGCCAGGCGCCGACGATTCAGCTCGCTGCCGGTCCAGTCGTACAGCGCCAAGGTGCCGCGCAGCACTTCGGCGCTGTCGAGCATCGGCAGGAAGTTGGAGCCCAGGTGGCTGAGCACCCGCCAGTGGAAGCGGTCGCGATTGGGCGGGTAGCACGGCTGGGTCGGCGCG
>NZ_FOCB01000031.1 GCF_900109995.1 Pseudomonas sp. ok272
GCCGATGATGATTGGAGTGTCGTCGCCCGGGAAGTCGTAAGTGCTCAACAGATCGCGCACTTCCATCTCAACCAGTTCCAGCAGCTCAGCGTCGTCTACCAGGTCAGCCTTGTTCAGGAAAACCACGATGTACGGAACACCTACCTGACGGGAGAGCAGGATGTGCTCACGAGTCTGAGGCATCGGACCATCGGCAGCCGAGCAAACCAGGATCGCGCCGTCCATCTGAGCAGCACCGGTGATCATGTTCTTCACATAGTCAGCGTGACCTGGGCAGTCAACGTGAGCGTAGTGACGGATCAGCGAGTTGTACTCGACGTGCGAGGTGTTGATGGTGATACCACGAGCCTTTTCTTCTGGAGCGCTGTCGATTTTATCGAAAGCAACAGCAGCAGAACCGAAAACTTCGGAGCAGACGCGAGTCAGAGCAGCGGTCAGCGTGGTTTTACCGTGGTCAACGTGACCAATGGTGCCAACGTTGACGTGCGGGAGGGTACGGTCAAATTTTTCTTTAGCCACGACAATTAACTCCTTGCCTAAAGGGCTGAATCAGCCTTGTTTTTTGGTAACAGTTTCGACGATGTGCGACGGAGCTGTATTGTATTTTTTGAATTCCATAGAGTAGCTTGCGCGACCCTGGGACATGGAACGAACGTCGGTCGCATAACCGAACATCTCACCCAGCGGAACTTCGGCGCGAATTACCTTGCCGGACACTGTGTCTTCCATACCCAAGATCATGCCGCGACGACGGTTAAGGTCGCCCATCACGTCACCCATATAGTCTTCAGGCGTAACAACCTCTACCGCCATGATCGGCTCAAGCAACTCACCACCGCCCTTCTGGGCCAGTTGCTTGGTCGCCATGGAAGCAGCCACCTTAAACGCCATCTCGTTGGAGTCGACGTCGTGGTAAGAACCATCAAACACGGTAGCCTTCAGGCCGATCAGCGGATAGCCGGCAACAACGCCGTTCTTCATCTGCTCTTCGATACCCTTCTGGATAGCCGGGATGTATTCCTTAGGAACCACACCACCAACAACTTCGTTCACGAATTGCAGACCTTCCTGACCTTCGTCAGCAGGAGCAAAACGGATCCAGCAGTGACCGAACTGGCCACGACCGCCGGACTGACGAACGAACTTGCCTTCGATTTCGCAGTTCTTCGTGATGCGCTCACGATAGGAAACCTGAGGCTTACCAATGTTGGCTTCGACGTTGAACTCGCGACGCATCCGGTCAACCAGGATGTCCAAGTGCAACTCGCCCATGCCGGAAATGATCGTCTGACCAGTTTCCTCATCGGTTTTAACGCGGAAAGACGGGTCTTCCTGAGCGAGTTTGCCCAGAGCAACACCCATTTTTTCCTGGTCGTCCTTGGTCTTAGGCTCAACGGCAACCGAAATAACCGGCTCCGGGAAGTCCATGCGAACCAGGATGATTGGCTTGTCAGCGTTGCACAAGGTCTCACCAGTGGTGACGTCCTTCATGCCGATCAGGGCCGCGATGTCACCAGCGCGCACTTCCTTGATCTCTTCACGGGCGTTTGCGTGCATTTGCACCATACGACCCACGCGCTCTTTCTTGCCCTTAACCGAGTTGATCACGCCGTCACCGGAGTTCAACACGCCCGAGTAAACACGGACGAAGGTCAAGGTACCCACGAATGGGTCGGTAGCGATCTTGAACGCCAGAGCCGAGAACGGCTCGTCATCGTTTGCATGACGCTCCAGCTCGATAGTCTCGTCATCCGGGTCAGAACCCTTGATGGCAGGAATATCGGTTGGCGCAGGCAGGTAGTCGATAACGGCGTCGAGAACCAGGGGAACACCCTTGTTCTTGAACGAAGAACCGCAAACAGCCAGAACGATTTCACCAGCGATAGTACGCTGACGCAGAGCGCCCTTGATTTCCTCGATGGAGAGTTCTTCACCCTCGAGGTATTTGTTCATCAGCTCTTCGCTGGCTTCGGCCGCAGCCTCAACCATGTTGCCGCGCCACTCTTCAGCCAGTTCCTGCAACTCGGCAGGGATAGCCTCGCGACGAGGAACAGTGCCCTTGTCAGCATCATTCCAGTAAACCGCTTCCATGGTCATCAGATCGATCTGACCCTGAAAGTTGTCTTCGGAACCGATAGCCAACTGGATTGGCACCGGAGTGTGACCCAGACGCTTCTTGATCTGCTCGACAACGCGCAGGAAGTTCGCGCCAGCACGGTCCATCTTGTTTACGTAAACAAGACGCGGAACACCGTACTTGTTGGCTTGACGCCACACGGTTTCCGACTGAGGCTCAACACCCGAAGTACCGCAGAACACAACGACCGCGCCGTCGAGTACACGCAGGGAACGCTCAACTTCAATAGTGAAGTCAACGTGGCCCGGGGTATCGATGACGTTGAAGCGGTATTGGTCCTTGTGCTGCTTAGCGGAACCCTGCCAGAAGGCGGTGATAGCAGCAGAAGTAATGGTAATACCACGCTCCTGCTCCTGCACCATCCAGTCTGTGGTCGCGGCGCCATCGTGCACCTCGCCCATCTTGTGACTTTTGCCAGTGTAAAAAAGGACGCGCTCGGTGGTGGTGGTTTTACCAGCATCCACGTGAGCGCAGATACCGATGTTACGGTAGCGACTAATCGGAGTAGTACGAGCCATAAAGCCCTCGCAAAATTAGTGAAGCTAAAATTAGAAGCGGTAGTGCGAGAAAGCTTTGTTAGCTTCGGCCATACGGTGCACGTCTTCACGCTTCTTAACAGCAGCACCTTTACCTTCAGCAGCATCCAACAGCTCGCCAGCCAAACGCAGAGCCATAGACTTCTCGCCGCGCTTGCGGGCGTAGTCTACCAACCAGCGCATTGCCAGGGCGTTACGACGGGACGGGCGAACTTCGACCGGAACCTGGTAAGTAGCACCGCCTACACGGCGCGACTTCACTTCGACCAGCGGAGCGATGGCGTCGAGAGCTTTCTCGAAGATTTCCAGGGGATCGCTGTTCTTGCGCTCTTTAACCTTTTCCAGCGCGCCATAAACGATACGCTCGGCAACGGCTTTCTTGCCGCTTTCCATCACGTGGTTCATGAACTTGGCCAGGATTTGGCTTCCGTATTTTGGATCGTCAAGCACTTCGCGCTTGGCTGCTACGCGTCTTCTTGGCATGGATAAGCCCTCAAACGGTCTTCAGGTTCGCTCGGAATGGTGCCCTTTCGGGACGCCTCCGACCTTACTCTTATCGACTCAGAAAAATAGATAATTCAGTTTTTACAAAAAGCCGCTACTACTTAGGCTTCTTGGTACCGTACTTCGAACGACCCTGGTTACGACCTTTAACGCCGGAAGTATCCAAAGAACCGCGTACGGTGTGGTAACGAACACCTGGCAAGTCTTTTACACGACCGCCGCGGATCAGTACCACGCTGTGCTCTTGCAGGTTGTGGCCTTCACCACCGATATACGAGGAAACCTCGAAACCGTTGGTCAGACGCACACGGCATACTTTACGCAGTGCCGAGTTAGGTTTTTTCGGCGTGGTGGTATACACACGGGTGCATACGCCACGACGTTGCGGGCAGTTCTGCAGCGCAGGCACGTCGGATTTCTCGACGATACGCTTACGCGGCTGACGTACCAGCTGGTTGATAGTTGCCATCTACTAGCTCCACTGTTGTCTTGCGACGCTATTGTCTTGCAAGAAAAGCAAAAATGGCAGGAACGAATTCCCGCCAAATTTAGGGGTACAAGAGTCTAAAGAGGATCTTGCCCCCAGTCAAGGCAAGGCCCCGACCTCTCCGCTTGTCGAACCTCGACTATTTGTGTCGATTCGACGAACGGAGCTGCCAGGGCCTTACGCTCACTTATCGCAGAACTCAGTTACCGCTAGAGTTCAGCGCTTCGGTCAGTGCAGCTTCCACTTCACTGGCGCTTACGCGCAACGGCTTGTCAAGTTCACGGCGGCGCTTACGCTCGCTGTGATAAGCCAGGCCGGTACCTGCCGGGATCAAACGACCCACGACCACGTTTTCTTTCAGGCCGCGCAGGTAATCGCGCTTGCCGGTCACTGCTGCTTCGGTCAGTACGCGAGTGGTCTCTTGGAAAGAGGCCGCCGAGATGAACGATTCGGTGGACAGCGACGCCTTGGTGATACCCAGCAGAACGCGAGTGAACTTGGAGACAAACTTGTCGTCCGCGCCCAAACGTTCGTTCTCTACCAAAACGTGAGTCAATTCCATCTGGTCGCCCTTGATGAAAGTGGAATCGCCAGACTCAGCAATCTCAACTTTACGCAGCATCTGACGCAAGATGGTCTCGATGTGCTTATCGTTGATCTTCACGCCTTGCAGACGGTAAACGTCCTGGATTTCGTTAACGATGTACTTGGCCAGCGCACTCACACCCAGCAGACGCAGGATGTCGTGTGGATCGCTCGGACCGTCGGAGATAACTTCGCCGCGGTTTACCTGTTCGCCTTCAAACACGTTCAGGTGACGCCACTTCGGAATCAGCTCTTCATACGGATCGCTACCGTCGTTCGGGGTGATAACCAGACGGCGCTTGCCTTTGGTCTCTTTACCGAACGCGATGGTGCCGCTGACTTCAGCCAGGATCGACGCTTCTTTCGGACGACGAGCTTCGAACAGGTCGGCAACACGCGGCAAACCACCGGTGATGTCACGAGTCTTCGAAGTTTCTTGCGGGATACGCGCGATAACATCACCGATCGCGATCTTCGCACCATCCGCTACACCGACCAGGGCGTTGGCTGGCAGGAAGTACTGAGCGATTACGTCAGTACCTGGCAGCAACAGATCCTTGCCGTTGTCGTCGACCATCTTAACGGCAGGACGGATGTCTTTACCGGCAGCTGGACGATCTTTAGCGTCGAGTACTTCAATGTTGGTCATACCGGTCAATTCGTCAGTCTGACGCTTGATCGTGATGCCTTCTTCCATGCCCACGTAGGTCACGGTACCTTTCATTTCGGTAACGATTGGGTGAGTGTGCGGATCCCACTTGGCCACGATTGCGCCAGCGTCGACCTTGTCACCTTCTTTAACCGAAATCACAGCACCGTACGGCAGCTTGTAACGCTCGCGCTCACGACCGTAGTCATCAGCAATCGCCAGCTCACCGGAACGAGACACAGCAACCAGGTGGCCATCCACTCGCTCAACGTGCTTGAGGTTATGCAGGCGGACGGTACCGCCATTCTTCACCTGAACACTGTCAGCAGCGGAGGTCCGGCTTGCCGCACCACCGATGTGGAACGTACGCATGGTCAGCTGGGTACCCGGCTCACCGATGGACTGGGCAGCGATAACGCCGACCGCTTCACCGATGTTCACCTGGTGACCACGAGCCAGATCACGGCCGTAGCACTTGGCGCAAATGCCGTAGCGGGTTTCGCAGCTGATTGGCGAACGCACGATCACTTCGTCGATGCTGTTGAGTTCGATGAACTCGACCCACTTCTCATCAACCAAGGTGCCGGCAGGGACGATAACGTCCTCGGTGCCCGGCTTGAACACGTCACGCGCAATTACACGACCCAATACGCGCTCACCCAGCGGCTCTACAACGTCACCGCCTTCAATGTGCGGAGTCATCAGCAGGCCGTGCTCGGTGCCGCAATCGAT
Organism: Pseudomonas sp. ok272; assembly: GCF_900109995.1. Lineage (GTDB taxonomy): Bacteria > Pseudomonadota > Gammaproteobacteria > Pseudomonadales > Pseudomonadaceae > Aquipseudomonas. The sequence continues at coordinate 5,631 of NZ_FOCB01000031.1, forward strand.
CTCGGTAACAACCAGATCTTGCGCCACGTCAACCAGACGACGAGTCAGGTAACCGGAGTTCGCGGTTTTCAACGCGGTATCCGCCAAACCTTTACGAGCACCGTGAGTCGAGATGAAGTACTGAAGTACGCTCAAACCTTCACGGAAGTTCGCGGTAATCGGCGTTTCGATGATGGAACCGTCCGGCTTGGCCATCAGGCCACGCATACCGGCGAGCTGACGGATCTGCGCAGCAGAACCCCGTGCGCCCGAGTCGGCCATCATGTACATCGAGTTGAAGGACTCTTGTTCGACTTCGACGCCATGACGGTCGATGACTTTCTCTTTCGAGAGGTTAGCCATCATCGCCTTGGAAACTTCGTCGTTCGCCTTGGACCAAAGGTCGATCACTTTGTTGTACTTCTCGCCCTGGGTTACCAGGCCGGAGGCGTACTGACTTTCGATTTCTTTTACTTCATCAGTAGCCGCGCTGATGATGCGAGCTTTTTCATCCGGGATAACGAAGTCGTTAACACCGATGGAAACGCCGGAAATAGTCGAATAGGCAAAACCGGTGTACATCAACTGGTCAGCGAAGATAACGGTCTCTTTCAGACCAACCACGCGGTAGCACTGGTTGATCAGCTTGGAGATCGCCTTTTTCTTCATTGGCAGGTTGACGACGTCGTACGACAGACCTTTTGGCACAACCTGGAACAGCAGCGCACGGCCGACAGTGGTGTCGACGATACGGGTGCCGCTTACGCTGCCACCATCACGGTCATTGACGGTTTCATTGATCCGCACTTTGACCTTGGCGTGCAGTGCGGCTTCGCCGGCACGGAACACACGGTCAACTTCTTGCAGATCCGCGAACACACGACCTTCGCCTTTGGCGTTGATCGCTTCACGCGTCATGTAGTACAGACCCAATACAACGTCCTGCGACGGAACGATGATTGGCTCACCGTTAGCTGGCGACAGAATGTTGTTGGTCGACATCATCAACGCACGCGCTTCCAACTGGGCTTCCAGTGTCAGCGGTACGTGCACGGCCATTTGGTCGCCGTCGAAGTCGGCGTTGTACGCGGCACAGACCAACGGGTGCAGCTGGATAGCCTTACCTTCGATCAGTACTGGTTCAAACGCCTGGATACCCAGACGGTGAAGGGTCGGTGCACGGTTGAGGAGAACCGGGTGTTCGCGAATCACTTCAGCGAGAACGTCCCAAACTTCCGGCAGCTCGCGCTCGACCATCTTCTTGGCAGCTTTGATGGTGGTCGCGAGACCACGCATTTCCAGCTTGCCGAAAATGAACGGCTTGAACAGTTCGAGCGCCATCTTCTTCGGAAGACCGCACTGGTGCAGACGCAGGGTCGGACCTACGGTAATTACCGAACGACCCGAGTAGTCAACACGCTTACCGAGCAAGTTCTGACGGAAACGACCTTGCTTACCCTTGATCATGTCGGCCAAGGATTTCAGAGGACGCTTGTTGGAACCGGTGATAGCACGGCCACGACGACCGTTGTCGAGCAAGGCGTCGACGGCTTCCTGCAACATACGCTTTTCGTTGCGCACGATGATGTCCGGAGCGGACAGATCAAGCAGGCGCTTCAAGCGGTTGTTACGGTTGATCACTCGACGATACAGGTCGTTGAGGTCGGAAGTCGCGAAACGACCACCATCCAACGGGACCAGCGGACGCAGGTCTGGCGGCAGAACCGGCAGAACGGTCAGCACCATCCACTCTGGCAGGTTGCCGGAACCCTGGAAGGCTTCCATCAACTTCAGACGCTTGGACAGCTTCTTGATTTTGGTTTCGGAGTTGGTTTGCGGAATCTCTTCACGCAGACGGCCAATCTCGTGTTCCAGGTCGATAGCGTGCAGCAGTTCGCGGACAGCTTCGGCACCCATGCGGGCATCGAAATCGTCGCCGAACTCTTCCAGCGCTTCGAAGTACTGCTCATCGTTCAGCAACTGACCCTTTTCAAGGGTGGTCATGCCTGGATCGATAACGACATAGCTCTCGAAGTAGAGAACGCGCTCGATATCACGCAGGGTCATGTCCATCAGCAAGCCGATACGGGACGGCAGCGACTTCAGGAACCAGATGTGGGCAACCGGCGAAGCCAGTTCAATGTGCGCCATGCGCTCACGACGAACCTTGGCCAGTGCAACTTCAACGCCGCACTTCTCGCAGATGACACCACGGTGCTTCAAGCGCTTGTACTTACCGCACAGGCACTCGTAATCCTTTACCGGGCCAAAGATCTTGGCGCAGAACAGGCCATCACGCTCAGGTTTGAACGTACGGTAGTTAATGGTTTCCGGCTTTTTAACTTCACCGAACGACCACGAACGGATCATCTCAGGCGATGCCAATCCAATACGGATGGCGTCGAACTCTTCGACTTGACCCTGGTTTTTCAGCAAATTCAGTAGGTCTTTCAAGGCCTTTCCTCCTGGCGGAGCAGAGAGCGGGCAATCCTGCCCCGCTCTCGATTCGCGTCACGTGTTATTCGGTTTCCAGATCGATATCGATGCCGAGGGAACGAATTTCCTTGATCAACACGTTGAAGGACTCGGGCATGCCCGGCTCCATACGGTGATCGCCATCCACGATGTTTTTGTACATCTTGGTACGGCCGTTCACATCGTCCGACTTCACTGTGAGCATTTCTTGCAGAGTGTATGCAGCACCGTATGCTTCCAGTGCCCAGACCTCCATCTCCCCGAAACGCTGACCACCGAACTGCGCCTTACCACCCAGCGGCTGCTGGGTAACCAGGCTGTACGAACCGGTAGAACGAGCGTGCATCTTGTCGTCTACCAAGTGGTTCAGCTTCAGCATGTACATGTAGCCAACGGTAACCGGGCGCTCGAACTTGTTGCCGGTACGGCCGTCAGTCAGCTGCATCTGGCCGCTTTCTGGCAGGTCTGCCAGTTTCAGCATGGCCTTGATTTCGCTTTCCTTGGCACCGTCGAACACTGGAGTGGCCATTGGTACGCCGCCACGCAGGTTCTTCGCCAGATCCAGGATTTCCTGGTCGGTGAAGTCATCAAGACTTTCTTGACGTCCGCCGATCTCGTTGTAGATCTCGTGCAGGAACTTACGCAGCTCAGCAACCTTGCGCTGCTCTTCGATCATACGGTTGATCTTCTCGCCCAACCCTTTAGCCGCGAGGCCCAGGTGGGTTTCAAGGATCTGACCAACGTTCATACGCGAAGGTACGCCCAGTGGGTTGAGGACCACGTCGACCGGCGTGCCATTGGCATCGTGCGGCATGTCTTCAACCGGCATGATCACGGAGACCACACCTTTGTTACCGTGACGACCGGCCATCTTGTCGCCCGGCTGGATGCGACGACGGATTGCCAGGTAAACCTTGACGATCTTCAGCACGCCTGGAGCCAGGTCATCGCCTTGCTGCAGCTTGCGCTTCTTATCTTCGAACTTGTCGTCCAGCAGACGGCGGCGATCAACGATGTAGGCCTGAGCCTTCTCGAGCTGCTCGTTCAGAGCATCTTCAGCCATGCGCAGCTTGAACCACTGACCATGCTCAAGACCGTCGAGAACTTCGTCGGTAATCTCCTGACCTTTCTTCAGGCCGGCGCCGCCTTCGGCTTTGTGGCCGACCAGAGCGGAACGCAGACGTTCGAAAGTCGCGCCTTCAACGATACGGAACTCTTCGTTCAGGTCCTTGCGGATCTCGTCGAGCTGAGTCTTCTCGATCGACAGAGCACGAGCATCACGCTCAACGCCGTCACGAGTGAAGACTTGTACGTCGATGACGGTGCCCTTGGTGCCGGTAGGCACGCGCAGGGAGGTGTCTTTAACGTCGCTGGCTTTTTCACCGAAGATGGCACGCAACAGCTTCTCTTCCGGAGTCAGTTGGGTCTCGCCTTTCGGAGTGACCTTACCCACCAGAATGTCGCCAGCGCCAACTTCAGCACCTACATAAACGATACCGGCTTCGTCCAGCTTGTTCAGTGCAGCTTCACCCACGTTCGGGATGTCTGCAGTGATTTCCTCTGGCCCAAGCTTGGTGTCACGCGCCACACAGGTCAGTTCCTGAATGTGGATCGTGGTAAAGCGATCTTCTTGAACAACTCGTTCCGACAGGCAGATGGAGTCTTCGAAGTTGTAACCGTTCCAGGCCATGAACGCGATGCGCATGTTCTGACCCAGTGCCAGCTCACCCATATCGGTAGACGGACCGTCAGCCATGATGTCGCTGCGCTGAACCCGATCACCCTTACGCACCAGCGGACGCTGGTTGATGCAGGTGTTCTGGTTGGAGCGGGTGTATTTGGTCAGGTTGTAGATGTCGACACCAGCTTCGCCGGTTTCAACTTCGTCATCGGCAACACGAACCACGATACGGCTGGCATCAACGGAGTCGATCACGCCGCCACGACGAGCCACGACGCAAACGCCGGAGTCGCGAGCCACGTTACGCTCCATGCCGGTACCCACCAGCGGCTTGTCAGCGCGCAGGGTTGGTACAGCTTGACGCTGCATGTTCGAACCCATCAACGCACGGTTGGCGTCGTCGTGCTCGAGGAACGGGATCAGCGACGCCGCAACCGAAACTACCTGCTTCGGCGATACGTCCATCAAGGTGACGTCTTCCGGCGCCTTGACGGTGAACTCGTTCAAGTGACGAACGGCCACCAGCTCGTCGATCAGCATTTTCTTGTCGTTCATCGCGGCCGAAGCCTGGGCGATCACGTGATCAGCTTCTTCGATGGCGGACAGGAACACGATCTCGTCGGTGACCAAGGCGTCTTTCACCACTCGGTACGGGCTCTCAAGGAAGCCGTACTGGTTGGTGCGCGCATAAGCGGCCAGGGAGTTGATCAGGCCGATGTTCGGACCTTCCGGCGTTTCAATCGGGCATACACGACCATAGTGAGTCGGGTGTACGTCACGAACTTCAAAACCAGCGCGCTCACGAGTCAAACCGCCCGGGCCCAGTGCAGAAACACGGCGCTTGTGGGTAATCTCGGAGAGAGGGTTGTTCTGGTCCATGAACTGCGAGAGCTGGCTGGAACCGAAGAACTCTTTCACCGCCGCAGCCACTGGCTTGGCGTTGATCAGGTCTTGCGGCATCAGGCCTTCGCTTTCAGCCATCGACAGACGCTCTTTGACCGCACGCTCAACACGTACCAGGCCAACGCGGAACTGGTTTTCGGCCATTTCGCCTACGCAGCGAACACGACGGTTACCCAGGTGATCGATGTCATCGACGATGCCCTTACCGTTACGGATGTCGACCAGAGTCTTCAGTACCGCGACGATGTCTTCCTTGCACAACACGCCCGAACCTTCGATCTCGGTACGACCGATACGACGGTTGAACTTCATCCGGCCGACCGCAGACAGGTCATAGCGCTCAGGGCTGAAGAACAGGTTGTTGAACAGGGTTTCGGCAGCGTCCTTGGTAGGCGGCTCGCCTGGACGCATCATGCGATAGATCTCGACCAGCGCTTCCAATTGGTTGCTGGTGGAGTCGATCTTCAGCGTGTCGGAGACGAACGGACCGCAGTCGATATCGTTGGTGTACAGAGTTTCGATACGAACAACCTGAGACTTGGCGATTTTCGCCAGGATCTCGGTGTTCAGCTCGGTGTTGCACTCTGCCAGGATTTCGCCGGTTGCCGGATGCACGATGACCTTGGCGGTAGTGCGACCCAGGACATAGTCCAGAGGCACTTGCAGCTCTTTGATCCCTGCTTTTTCCAACTGGTTGATATGGCGAGCGGTGATACGACGACCTTGCTCGACAATAACCTTGCCTTTGTCATCCAGGATATCCAGGACAGCAATTTCACCACGCAGGCGCTGAGGCACCAGTTCCAGGCTGAGGTTTTCACCCTGCACGTGGAAAACGTTGGTGGTGTAGAACGCATCCAGCACTTCTTCGGTGGTATAGCCGAGCGCGCGCAGCAGTACCGACGCAGGCAGCTTGCGACGACGGTCGATACGCACGAACACACAGTCTTTCGGGTCGAACTCGAAGTCCAACCACGAACCGCGGTAAGGAATGATGCGCGCCGAGTACAGCAGTTTACCGGAGCTGTGCGTCTTGCCACGGTCGTGGTCGAAGAACACGCCCGGGGAACGGTGCAACTGGGAAACGATTACACGCTCGGTACCGTTGATTACGAAGGTACCGTTCTCAGTCATCAGGGGAATTTCACCCATGTAGACTTCTTGCTCTTTAATGTCCTTGATCGCTTTGTTCGACGATTCTTTGTCGAAAATGATCAGGCGCACTTTTACCCGCAAAGGTACGGCGTAAGTCACACCGCGCAATACGCATTCTTTGACATCAAATGCCGGTTCGCCCAGGCGATAACCGACGTACTCCAGCGCAGCATTGCCGGAGTAGCTGATGATCGGGAAAACGGATTTGAAGGCCGCATGCAGGCCCACGTCGCGGAACTGATCTTTAGTCGCTCCCGCTTGCAAGAATTCACGATACGAATCCAGCTGGATGGCCAGGAGGTACGGCACATCCATGACGTCCGGCAACTTGCTAAAGTCCTTGCGGATACGTTTTTTCTCAGTATATGAGTAAGCCATCAGCGTTCCCCAGCTTGGTCACCTGCTTGTTTGGCCCCTCCCGACGGGAGCAGCCAGAAAATCGTGCAAACCCCATGGTTTGCTCCACCGCATCGGGTGGTTACAGCACGCTATCAGCACCGACCCAGTCGGCTGCCAATAACGGAAAAAGGCCGGTGGCAAGAGCCACCAGCCATCAGCCTTTCGCTTAACGCTCGGGCTGGAGACGCAAAGTCGATGCTTACTTCAGCTCGACTTTAGCGCCTGCTTCTTCCAGAGTTGCCTTGGCTTTGTCAGCTGCGTCTTTGGCAACAGCTTCCAGAACCATGGCAGGAGCGCCGTCAACTACAGCCTTGGCTTCTTTCAGGCCCAGACCGGTCAGTTCACGTACTGCCTTGATCACGTTAACTTTCTTCTCGCCAGCTTCAAGCAGCATGACGTTGAATTCAGTTTGCTCTTCAGCAACAGCAGCAACAGCAGCTGGGCCAGCAGAAGCAGCGGCAGCGGAAACGCCGAATTTTTCTTCGAAAGCTTTGATCAGCTCAACAACCTGCAGAACCGACATTTCAGCTACGGCGTTGAGGATATCTTCTTGAGAGATAGACATTACTGTAATTCCTGAATTGGGGGACGGCCTACGCGGCCATCGAAATAAACAAAAATACGCGAGAGAAGATACTCAGCCTTAGGCTGCGACAGCTTCTTTTTGCTCGCGAACTGCGGCCAGAGTACGAGCCAACTTGCTGGTAGCGCCTTGAATCACGCTCATCAGCTGAGAAATAGCTTCGTTACGGGTCGGCAGTGTTGCCAGTACGTCGATCTGATTAGCTGCGAGGAACTTGCCCTCGAACGCAGCTGCCTTGATCTCGAACTTATCCTGACCCTTGGCGAACTCTTTGAACAAACGGGCAGCAGCGCCCGGGTGATCTTTGGAGAACGCAATCAGGGTCGGGCCGGTGAACACGTCGTTGAGAACACTGTATTCAGTGTCAGCAACAGCGCGCTTGAGCAGGGTGTTACGTACAACTCGTACGTATACGCCAGCTTCACGAGCCTCTTTACGGAGTCCGGTCATAGCGCTTACTGTCACACCACGGGCATCAGCCACGACAGCGGACAGAGCAGCTTTGGCAGCCTCGTTGACTTCAGCGACGATGGCCTTCTTGTCTTCGAGATTAATTGCCACGGGTTTAACTCCTGCTTGTTACCGTTTCATCCAGCCGAAGCTGAATGTCGTTTTGGTGTCTGATTCGGTAAGGAACCGGGAGCACCATCTGCGTAGGCTGGAGGTTTAAGACTTGCGTCGCCTACGGTCTTGGATAGCCCCCGCCAGGCAGGGACCCCAATCTTGCAATCGGCGCGATTGCTCGCGCCAACTTGTGTCTTATACGTCCAGCGAGCCTTGGTCGATGACCAGACCTGGGCCCATAGTGGTGCTCAGGGTAACGCGCTTAACGTAGATACCTTTCGAGGAAGCTGGCTTGATACGCTTCAGATCAGCGATCAGGGCTTCAACGTTTTCCTTCAGCTTGACGGCGTCGAAGCCGACCTTGCCAACGGAGGTGTGAATGATGCCGTTTTTGTCGGTGCGATAACGAACCTGACCAGCCTTGGCGTTCTTAACCGCGGTAGCTACGTCTGGAGTTACGGTGCCGACTTTAGGGTTAGGCATCAGACCACGTGGACCGAGGATCTGACCCAACTGACCCACAACGCGCATTGCATCCGGGGATGCGATAACTACGTCATAGTTCAGGTCGCCGCCTTTCATTTCGGCAGCCAGGTCATCCATGCCTACGCGATCAGCGCCGGCAGCCAGAGCAGCTTCAGCTGCTGGGCCCTGGGTGAACACAGCAACACGAACGGTCTTACCAGTGCCGTGTGGCAGCACAGTAGCGCTACGAACAACCTGGTCAGATTTACGCGGGTCAACACCCAGGTTTACAGCGATGTCTACCGACTCGCTGAACTTGACGGTCGACAGCTCGGTCAGGAGAGCAGCTGCGTCAACGAAGCTATAGGCCTTGCCTGCTTCGATTTTGCCGGCGATAGCCTTTTGGCGCTTGGTCAGCTTAGCCATTACACACCCTCCACGTTAAGGCCCATGCTACGAGCAGAACCGGCGATAGTACGCACGGCTGCATCCATATCAGCTGCAGTCAGATCCGCGTTTTTGGTTTTCGCGATTTCTTCCAGCTGTGCACGAGTTACGGTGCCAACCTTAACGGTGTTTGGACGAGCGGAACCGCTAGTCAGACCGGCAGCCTTCTTCAGCAGAACCGAAGCTGGAGTCGACTTAGTTTCGAACGTGAAGCTACGGTCGCTGTATACAGTGATGATCACTGGAGTCGGCAGACCTGGCTCAATACCCTGGGTACGGGCGTTGAAAGCCTTGCAGAATTCCATGATGTTCACGCCGTGCTGACCCAGAGCCGGGCCAACAGGTGGACTTGGGTTAGCCTGAGCGGCCTTCACTTGCAGCTTGATGTAAGCGGTAATCTTCTTGGCCATGAGGCACTCCAATTACGGGTTCGAACGCCTCGAGAGGCTCCCCGGTTACTTGCGCGTTTATCCCAGTGACGACAAAACCCCACAGCCTAGGGCTGCGGGGTTGGGATGCTTGTTCGGCTAGACCTTTTCGACCTGGCTGAACTCTAGCTCTACCGGAGTAGAGCGACCGAAAATAAGCACAGCCACTTGGATCCGGCTCTTTTCGTAGTTAACTTCTTCGACAGTACCGTTAAAATCAGCGAACGGACCATCAGTGACACGGACCACTTCGCCCGGCTCGAACAACGTCTTCGGCTTCGGCTTGTCGCTACCATCAGCAACACGACGCAGAATCGCTTCTGCCTCTTTATCAGTGATCGGTGCAGGCTTGTCAGCGGTACCGCCGATAAAGCCCATCACTCGAGGAGTGTCCTTGACCAAGTGCCAAGTACCCTCACTCATATCCATCTGAACCAGCACATAACCAGGAAAGAACTTGCGTTCGCTTTTGCGCTTCTGGCCATTACGCATTTCAACCACTTCTTCAGTGGGAACCAGAATTTCGCCGAAGCCATCTTCCATGCCTGCCAGCTTTATGCGCTCTACTAGCGAGCGCATCACATGCTTCTCGTAACCCGAGTAAGCATGCACAACATACCAACGCTTAGCCACGGGACACCCTTAGCCAACAATCAAGGAAACAAGCCAGCCGAGCAGGGAATCAAGCCCCCACAACAGCAACGCCATAACCAGAACAACAGCTACCACAATCAACGTGGTCTGCGTGGTTTCTTGGCGAGTCGGCCAAACGACTTTACGGATCTCGGTGCGAGCTTCCTTAACCAGTACAAAGAATGACTTGCCCTTGGCTGTCTGCAGGCCTACAAAGGCAGCTAGAGCAGCAATAGCAAGCAAAGCGAGTACACGGTACAGGATCGGCGAAGCAGAATAATACTGATTGCCAACAACGCCAACAACCACCAAAGTCGCTACCACTAGCCACTTAAGCAGATCGAAGCGAGAGCCTTGAGCTTCAGCTTTAGGAGTCATCTATGAAGATCCTGTGAAAAGAAAGCCAGACACACCAAGTGAATCTGGCAGGTCAGGAGGGAATCGAACCCCCAACCTACGGTTTTGGAGACCGTCGCTCTGCCAATTGAGCTACTGACCTAAAACAAAATCAGGCCGACCATTATGCCGGCCCGAAAAAGACATTACAACAAATTACTCGAAGATCTTGGCTACGACGCCAGCGCCGACGGTACGACCGCCTTCACGGATAGCGAAACGCAGACCATCTTCCATCGCGATGGTTTTGATCAGGGTGACAAC
>NZ_FOCB01000003.1:0-323687 GCF_900109995.1 Pseudomonas sp. ok272
ACTACCGTGGGAGCGGGCTTGCTCGCGAATGCAATCTGCCAGCCGACATCAATGTTGACTGACCCGACGCCTTCGCGAGCAAGCCCGCTCCCACAAGGGGCTGTGTCGATCACATACACTGTGTTCACACCGGCCAACTGTAGGAGCGAGGCTTGCCCGCGAACCGGCCCGCATCCGCAACACAGAACGATCAGGCAACCTCACACCACCCGGCATCCCCAAGCACCTGCGCCCGACGCATAAACGACTGTGGGAGCGAGCCTGCTCGCGATAGCAGTGGCTCAGTCAACATCGATGTTGAATGGACCACCGCTATCGCGAGCAAGCTCGCTCCCACAGGGTGTTGGGGTTGACCACTAAAGCGTGGTCACCCCACTACTTGCCTTACGCCACTTCCGGTGCCTGGGCCCGGCGCACGTCCGGTTGTTTCCAGGAGTCGGCTGCGCTTTCTTCGATGGCTTGCTGGATCGCGCGCTTGCGGTTTTCTTCAGCGCGACGGCTGAAGAACCAGACGAGGAAGGTCACGATCGACACCGCCAGCAGGATCAGGCTGGCCACGGCGTTGATCTCAGGCTTCACACCCAGGCGCACCGCCGAGAACACTTCCATCGGCAAGGTCGTGGAGCCCGGGCCCGACACGAAGCTGGCCAGTACCAGGTCATCCAGCGACAGGGCGAACGACATCATGCCGCCCGCGGCCAGCGACGGCGCGATCATCGGGATGGTGATCAGGAAGAACACCTTCCACGGCCGTGCACCGAGGTCCATGGCCGCCTCTTCGATGGACAGGTCCAGTTCACGCAAGCGCGCCGACACCACCACCGCCACATAGGCGGCGCAGAACGTGGTGTGGGCGATCCAGATGGTCACCAGACCGCGTTCCTGCGGCCAGCCGATCATCTGCGCCATGGCCACGAACAGCAGCAACAGCGACAGACCGGTGATCACTTCGGGCATCACCAAGGGTGCCGTCACCAGGCCGCCGAACAGCGTGCGGCCCTTGAAGTGGGTCACGCGGGTCAGGACGAACGCCGCCAGGGTGCCCAGCGCCACCGCGGCAATCGCGGTGTAGCAGGCGATTTCCAGGGAGCGCACCACCGAGCCCATCAGTTGGGTGTTGTCCAGCAGGCCCACGTACCACTTGATCGACCAACCGCCCCACACCGTCACCAGCTTGGAGGCGTTGAACGAGTAGATCACCAGGATCAGCATCGGCAGGTAGATGAACAACAGGCCCACTACCAGCATCAGGCTGGAGAAACGGAAGCGTTTCATTCTTTACCCTCCATTTCCTTGGCCTGACTGCGGTTGAACAGGATGATCGGCACAATCAGGATCGCCAGCATCACCACCGCCAGCGCGGACGCCACCGGCCAGTCACGGTTGTTGAAGAACTCTTGCCACAGCACTTTACCGATCATCAGGGTTTCCGGACCACCCAGCAGTTCCGGGATCACGAACTCACCCACCACCGGGATGAACACCAGCATGCAGCCGGCGATGATGCCGTTCTTGGACAGTGGAATGGTGATCTTCCAGAAGCTGTTGAAGGTGCTCGAACCCAGGTCGGATGCGGCCTCCAGCAAGCTGTGATCGTGCTTCACCAGGTTGGCGTACAGCGGCAGGATCATGAACGGCAGGTACGAGTAGACGATGCCGATGTACACCGCCAGGTTGGTGTTGAGGATCTGCAGCGGCTCGTTGATAAAGCCCATCGACATCAGGAAGCCATTGAGCAGGCCGTTGTTGCTGAGGATGCCCATCCACGCATATACGCGGATCAGGATCGCGGTCCAGGTCGGCATCATGATCAGCAGCACCAGCACGGTCTGCATCTCTTTGCGTGCACTGGCGATGGCGTAGGCCATCGGGTAGCCGATCAGCAGGCAGAGGATGGTGCTGAAAAACGCCATCTTCAACGAGCCGAGGTAGGCGGCGATGTACAGCTCGTCGTCGCCCAGCATCGCGTAGTTGCTGAGGTTGAGCATCAGCTGCAGCTTCTGGTCGATGAAGCTGTAGATCTCGGTGTACGGCGGGATGGCCACGTCGGCTTCGGCGAAGCTGATCTTCAGGACGATGAAGAACGGCAGCATGAAGAACAGGAACAGCCAGATGAACGGGACCCCGATGACCACATGACGGCCACCGGGAATTATTCGACTGAGTTGGCGTTTGAGCTTGGCCATGTTCATGAGCGCAGTACCACGCCGCTGTCGTCTTCCCAGTACACGTAGACCTGGTCACCCCAGGTCGGACGCTGGCCGCGACGTTCGGCGTTGGCCACGAACGACTGCACCAGCTTGCCGCTTGGCAGTTCGACGTAGAACACCGAGTGACCGCCCAGGTAAGCGATGTCGTGCACCTTGCCGGTCGACCAGTTGTACTCGCAGGTCGGCATCTCGGCGGTGACCAGCAGTTTTTCCGGGCGAATGGCGTAGGTCACCGACTTGTCTTGCACCGAGGTACTGATGCCGTGGCCCACGTAGATCTGGCGATCCAGGTCCTTGCAGGTGATGGTCGCGTGGCCTTCGGCGTCGTCGATCACTTCGCCTTCGAAGATGTTGACGTTACCGATGAACTCGCAGACCAGGCGGCTGGTCGGGGTTTCGTAGATGTCGATCGGGCTGCCGATCTGGGCGATCCAGCCCAGGTGCATGATCGCGATGCGCTCGGCCATGGTCATGGCCTCTTCCTGGTCGTGGGTCACCATGACGCAGGTCACGCCGACGCGCTCGATGATCTCCACCAGCTCCAGTTGCATCTGCGAACGCAGCTTCTTGTCCAGGGCACCCATCGGCTCGTCGAGCAGCAGCAACTTCGGACGCTTGGCCAACGAACGCGCCAGGGCCACCCGCTGGCGCTGGCCACCGGACAACTGGTGCGGCTTGCGCTTGGCGTACTGGCTCATCTGTACCAGCTTGAGCATCTCGGTGACGCGCGCGTCGACTTCGGCCGTCGGGATCTTGTCCTGCTTGAGGCCGAAGGCAATGTTCTGCGCCACGGTCATGTGCGGGAACAGGGCATACGACTGGAACATCATGTTGATCGGCCGCTCGTACGGCGGCATGTCGGTGATGTCCACGCCGTCGAGGAAAATACGCCCCTCGGTCGGCCGCTCGAACCCGGCGAGCATGCGCAGCAAGGTCGACTTACCCGACCCCGAACCGCCGAGCAAGGCGAAGATTTCGCCTTTCTTGATTTCCAGGGACACATCGTCCACGGCAATCGTCTCGTCGAACTTTTTTGTGACCCGGTCGATTTTGACCAACACCTGTTTCGGTGTCTGGTCGCCCTCGAGGGCTTTCTTATAGGCGCCGGAGGCAACTGCCATTTACAAAACTCCCAACAAAATTTGCAGATCGCCCAATGCAGGCGAACCTTGGATAGTTTGAGCCTGTGTCACTGGTTACTTACCCGACTTGACCTTGGTCCAGCTACGGGTCATCAAGCGTTGGATATTGGGCGGCAACTCGACCGACACGTAGGTCTTGTCGAGGACTGCCTGTGGTGGATAGACCGACTCGTCTTCACGAATCGATTGCTCCATCAATGAGTCCGAACCGGGGTTCGGGTTGGCGTAGCCCACGTAGTCGCTGACCTGGGCAATCACTTCAGGCTTGAGCAAGTAGTTGATGAAGGCATGCGCCTCCTTGACGTTGCTCGAATCCTTGGGAATCGCCAGCATGTCGAACCACAGCGCACCGCCCTCTTTCGGGATCGCGTAGGCGATGTTCACGCCCTTGTCCGCTTCGGCGGCACGCGCCTTGGCCTGGAAAATGTCGCCCGAGAAGCCGATGGCCACGCAGATGTCGCCATTGGCCAGGTCGCCGATGTACTTGGAGGAGTGGAAGTAGGTCACGTAGGGCCGGACCTTGAGCAGCTTGGCCTCAGCCTTTTTGTAGTCCTCGGGGTTGGTGCTGTTGGCGTCCAAGCCCATGTAGTTGAGGACCGTGGGCATCATCTCGTCAGCCGAATCGAGGAACGCGACACCACAGCTGTGCAGCTTCTTGATGTTTTCCGGCTCGAACAGCACGCTCCAGGAATCGATCTTGTCGACGCCCAGCACGGCCTTGACCTTGTCGACGTTGTAGCCGATGCCGTTGGTGCCCCACAGGTACGGTACGGCGTACAGGTTGCCCGGGTCGTTCTGTTCCAGGCGCTTGAGCAGCACCGGGTCCAGGTTGGAATAGTTGGGCAACTGTGACTTGTCGAGCTTCTGGAACGCCCCGGCCTTGATCTGCTTGCCCAGGAAGTGGTTGGACGGCACGACCACGTCATAGCCGGTACGCCCGGCCAGCAACTTGCCTTCCAGGGTCTCGTTGGAGTCGAACACGTCATACACCGGCTTGATGCCAGTGGCTTTCTGGAAATCTGCCAGGGTGGTCTGACCGATGTAGTCCGACCAGTTATAAATATGCACGGTCTCGGCAGCTTGCACGCTCAAGGCGAGTGTCAGGCCAGCGCCGACCAGCATGGCGTTGCGAAACAAAGAAATTGGCACGTGGAGGTCCTCTTAAATAGTTGGGCCCAAGTTGCCCAGCGCTGCATGACAGCCATGGCTGCCCGGCAACAAAACCGGCGCGCAACTTACCCTCGAACAACCGATCCAGCAAAACTTTCTGTCATTTAATTGATCCTGATGCTGCCGCCCGGGAGGGTGACGGCATCAGGTCAGTGTCTCAAACCGGCTTATTTACCGGATTTGATCTTGGTCCAACTGCGGGTCATGATCCGCTGGGTCGCGGCCGGCAAGTCGGCAATCGCGTACAGCTTGGCCAGTACATCCGCCGGTGGATAAACGCCCGGGTCGCTGGTGATGTCTTTGTCGACCAGTGGGGTTGCAGCGGCGTTACCGTTCGGGAAGCGCACGGCGTTGGTAATCTCGGCCATGACTTCAGGCTTCTGCAGGAAGGTCATGAACTTGTAGGCGCCCTCGACGTTCTCGGCATCTTTAGGGATGGCGACCATGTCGTAGAAGCTGCCAGCACCTTCCTTGGGAATGTTGTAGCTGACTTTGACCTTGTCACCGGCTTCAGTCGCGCGGGACTTGGCCTGGTAGACATCGCCCGAGTAGCCGACTGCCACGCAGATGTTGCCGTTGGCCAGGTCGGAGATGTACTTGGAGGAGTGGAAGTAACCAATCGAAGGACGCACTTTCATGAACAGTGCTTCGGCTTCGGCCAATTGCTTTTTGTCCTGGCTATCGGTCGGATAACCCAGGTAGTGCAGCGCCACCGGAATCATCTCGGTTGGCGAGTCCAGTACGCTGATCCCGCACGACTTCAACTTGGCGGCATTTTCAGGCTTGAAGATCAGGTCCCAGGAGTTGGTCGGCGCATCGGCACCCAGCGCAGCCTTGACCTTCTCGGCGTTGAAGCCGAGACCAATCGAGCCCCACATGTACGGGAAAGCGTGCTCGTTGCCCGGGTCGCTGACCGAAACCGCCTTGAGCAGATCGGTGTTGAGGTTCTTCCAGTTCGGCAGCTTGGACCTGTCCAGCTTCTGGTAAACGCCGGCCTTGATCTGCTTGGCCAGGAAGTTGTTCGACGGCACGACGATGTCGTAGCCGGACTTGCCTGCCAGCAGCTTGGCTTCCAGGGTTTCGTTGCTGTCGAATACGTCGTACACCACCTTGATCCCCGACTCTTTCTCAAAGTTGGCGATGGTGTCCGGGGCAATATAGTCAGACCAGTTGTAGACGTGCAGGACCTTGTCATCGGCCTGAACCGCGCCAGCCATCAGGCCCATCATGGACATGGCAAGGAGGGTCTTGCCAGCGAGCGTTTTACCGAGTGCCTTCATGCGTAATGCTCCAAATATGCTTTTTTGAACCACGTGTTCAACGGCCCAAGCCTGGCAACGTGAACGGCGGCTAGTCTGGCAAGATCTATGTCGGTCTTTCAAGGAAAGGCCAAGTTTTCTGATTTGTCTGGGCGAAAATCCCTACGTTCGTAGCGAACCATGAACGTGCGCCCAGAGCCTAGCACTTAGCCTTGCAATGCACTCAGGGTCAGGTCCAGGCACTTACGCGCCTTGGTCACCAACTCGTCGATCTCTGCCGGTGTAATCACCAGTGGCGGAGAAATGATCATGGTGTCGCCCACCGCACGCATGATCAGCCCGTTGTCGAAGCAGAACTGCCGGCAGATCATGCCCGCCCCCTTGCCTTCGTAACGCTTGCGCGTGGCTTTGTCCTGCACCAGTTCGATGGCGCCCAACATCCCGACCCCACGAACTTCACCCACCAACGGGTGATCGTTGAGTTCACGCAAACGCTTCTGCAAATACGGTGCCGACTCTTCGTGAACACGCCCGATAATGTTCTCGTCGCGCATGATACGGATGTTTTCCAGTGCCACCGCTGCCGCCACCGGGTGCCCGGAGTAGGTAAAGCCGTGGTTGAAGTCACCGCCTTCGTTCAATACCGCGACCACTTCGTCACGCACGATCAGGCCACCCATCGGGATGTAGCCCGAGGTCAGGCCCTTGGCGATGGTCATCATGTCGGGCTTGAGGTCATAGAAGTCGCTACCGAACCACTCACCGGTACGACCGAAACCACAGATCACCTCGTCCGCGACGAACAGAATGTCGTACTTGGCGAGGATTTCCTTGATGCGCGGCCAGTAGCTGTCTGGCGGAACGATCACGCCACCGGCTCCCTGGATCGGCTCGGCTATAAAGGCGCCGACGTTGTCGACACCGATTTCAAGAATCTTTTGTTCCAACTGGTTGGCCGCCCAGACGCCGAATTCTTCCGGGGTCATGTCGCCGCCTTCACCGAACCAGTACGGCTGCGCGATGTGCACGATGCCCGGGATCGGCAAGTCGCCCTGTTCGTGCATGTAGGTCATGCCGCCCAGGCTGGCGCCGGCCACGGTCGAACCGTGGTAGCCGTTCTTGCGGCTGATGATGACTTTCTTGTTCGGCTGGCCCTTGATCGCCCAGTAGTGGCGAACCATCCGCAGCATGGTGTCGTTGCCTTCAGAGCCGGAACCGGTGAAGAACACGTGGTTCATGCCGGCTGGCGCGATGTCGGCGATGGCCTTGGCCAGCTCCAGCACCGGCGGGTGCGCGGTCTGGAAGAACAGGTTGTAGTACGGCAGCTCGCGCATCTGTTTGCTGGCGGCATCGGCCAGTTCATCGCGACCGTAACCGATCGCCACGCACCACAGGCCCGCCATGCCGTCGAGGATCTTGTTGCCTTCACTGTCCCACAGGTACACGCCCTTGGCGTGGGTGATGATCCGCGGACCCTTCTCCTTGAGCTGCTTGAAGTCACTGAACGGCGCCAGGTGGTGATCGTTGCTCAGGCTTTGCCATTCACGGGTTTGCGGGTTGTTGTTGCTCATAAAGTTCTCCTAGTGAGGTGAGAGTGCGGCGGTTCAGGCCGCACTCGGCGTGTCAGACCGCGAACAGCAGGAACTCGCGCTCCCACGAACTGATCACGCGCTTGAAGTTTTCATGCTCGGCCCGCTTGACCGCGACGTAGCCAGTGATGAATTTTTTGCCCAGGTACTTCTCGATGGTGGCGCTGTTTTCCATGCGCTCCAGTGCGTCTTCGATGGTCAACGGCAAGCGCAGGTTGCGCCGTTCGTAACCACGCCCAACCACCGGTGCGCTTGGATTGATGCCTTCGACCATGCCGATGTAACCGCAGAGCAGGCTCGCGGCAATCGCCAGGTACGGGTTGGCATCGGCCCCCGGCAGGCGGTTTTCCACCCGACGGTTTTGTGGCCCGGCATCCGGGACGCGCAGGCCCACGGTGCGGTTTTCTTCGCCCCACTCCACGTTCACCGGTGCCGAGGTGTCCGGCAGGAAGCGGCGGAACGAGTTGACGTTGGGTGCGAACAGCGGCAGCAGTTCGGGAATGAACTTCTGCAAGCCGCCGATGTGATGCAGGAACAGTTGGCTCATGGTCCCGTCTTCATTGGAGAAGACGTTCTTGCCGGTGTTGATGTCGATGATGCTCTGGTGCAGGTGCATGGCACTGCCCGGCTCGCCGGTCATTGGCTTGGCCATGAACGTGGCCGCCACGTCGTGCTTGAGCGCCGCTTCACGCATGGTGCGCTTGAACACCAGGATCTGGTCGGCCAGGGACAGCGCATCGCCATGACGGAAGTTGATTTCCATCTGCGCCGTGCCGTCTTCGTGGATCAGGGTGTCGAGGTCCAGCTCTTGCAGCTCGCACCAGTCGTAGACGTCTTCGAACAACGGGTCGAATTCGTTGGCCGCTTCAATGGAAAACGACTGGCGACCGATTTCCGGACGACCGGAGCGACCGATGGGCGGCTGCAGCGGATAGTCAGGGTCGTCGCTGCGCTTGGTCAGGTAGAACTCCATTTCCGGCGCCACGATCGGCTGCCAGCCCTTGTCGGAATAGAGTTTGAGTACCTTCTTGAGCACGTTGCGCGGCGACAGCTCGATGGGGTTGCCCTGTTTGTCGTAGGTGTCGTGGATCACCTGCGCCGTCGGCTCTATGGCCCACGGCACCAGGAACACCGCGTTTTCGTCCGGGCGGCAGATCATGTCGATGTCGGCCGGGTCGAGCAGTTCGTAATAGATGTCGTCTTCGACATAGTCGCCGGTCACGGTCTGCAACAACACGCTCTCGGGCAGGCGCATGCCTTTTTCGGCAATGAACTTGTTGGTCGGCGAGATCTTGCCCCGGGTGATCCCGGTCAAGTCGGCGATCATGCATTCGACTTCTGTGATCTTGTGGTCTTTCAACCAATCGGTGAGCTGGTCGAGGTTGTTACTCATAAATGCCTCTGGGCTTGGTTACCGGAGCGAAAGGGCTCAGGTGTTTGGACGCATCCGCGTCGCATGGTTTGCGCCTGGTCGGCGCATGGGCATTGGCATGTGAACGTGTTCGAGAATCCGGCCGTCCCTGCGCAATCAAAGCAATGGTCTTGCCTGCAAAGGCGCCACGGCGTGCAGAATCATGAGCACGGCCCGGCACACAGACAAGACTGTGCACCTTAAAAGGTTCTATATTGGTGGGGCAAACGGTAAACAGCCTGGCCGCCAGACCGTCAATAATATCGGGCAGGACGCGCTGTCCAGAAGGGAACGGGAGCATCGAAAACCGGCTCCTGGCCTCGGTGGCCATCGCGCGGACGTGCTGGTCGCCACTGATGTGATATGCATACAGACCGGCCTGGACTGGGCAGGCGGCGATGCCGATTAACGGCAGGCGATACATGAAACACCCCGGTATTATTGCTGTTATGGGTTTGATTCGAGCTTAGCCTTGTTCATTTTTTTACACAACACCCCCGTAAAAAATACAACACGGCCCGCTCAAGCTTGCGGACGGCAAGATGCCCAAAGGTGAAAAAACGCCCCAAACTGCCCCAAAAAAGCCCCAGCGGCGCTTTTTTAGGGCAAAAAAGGCCTCGCTTGACTTCGGCAGGCCGTTCGGGTTGACTGGAATCCGAAAAGATCAATGATTGATATTTTTAACAACAAAGGTGTTGCATCATGTCGGTACCCCCGCGTGCCGTTCAGCTCAACGAAGCGAACGCGTTCCTTAAGGAACATCCTGAGGTTCTGTACGTTGACCTTCTGATTGCGGATATGAATGGTGTGGTGCGCGGCAAGCGCATCGAACGCACCAGCCTCCACAAGGTTTACGAGAAAGGCATCAACCTGCCGGCCTCCCTATTTGCCCTGGATATCAATGGTTCGACGGTGGAAAGCACCGGCCTGGGCCTGGACATCGGCGATGCTGACCGAATCTGCTATCCAATCCCCGACACCCTGTGCAATGAACCTTGGCAGAAGCGCCCTACCGCGCAACTGTTAATGACCATGCACGAACTTGAAGGTGAACCTTTCTTCGCCGACCCGCGCGAAGTCCTGCGACAAGTCGTGACCAAGTTCGATGAACTGGGCCTGACCATCTGCGCCGCATTCGAGCTTGAGTTCTACCTGATCGACCAGGAGAACGTGAATGGCCGGCCACAGCCTCCGCGCTCGCCGATCTCCGGCAAACGCCCGCACTCGACCCAGGTCTACCTGATCGACGACCTCGACGAATACGTCGACTGCCTCCAGGACATCCTGGAAGGTGCGAAAGAGCAAGGCATCCCGGCTGACGCCATCGTCAAGGAAAGTGCCCCGGCGCAGTTCGAAGTGAACCTGCACCACGTGGCCGACCCGATCAAGGCCTGCGACTACGCGGTACTGCTCAAGCGCCTGATCAAGAACATCGCCTACGACCATGAGATGGACACCACGTTCATGGCCAAGCCTTACCCAGGCCAGGCGGGCAATGGTCTGCACGTGCACATTTCGATCCTTGATAAAGACGGCAAGAACATTTTTGCCAGTGAGGATCCCGAGCAGAACGCCGCACTGCGTCACGCGATCGGCGGTGTGCTCGAGACCCTACCGGCGCAGATGGCTTTCCTCTGCCCGAACGTCAACTCCTACCGTCGTTTCGGTGCACAGTTCTACGTGCCGAATGCGCCGTGCTGGGGCTTGGACAACCGTACCGTTGCCGTGCGCGTACCGACCGGCTCCTCCGACGCGGTCCGCCTGGAACACCGCGTTGCCGGCGCCGACGCCAACCCGTACCTGCTGATGGCTTCGGTCCTGGCAGGTGTGCACCACGGCCTGGTCAACAAGATCGAGCCCGGCGCACCGGTCGAAGGCAACAGCTACGAGCAGAACGAGCAAAGCTTGCCGAACAACCTGCGTGATGCCCTGCGCGAGTTGGACGACAGCGAAGTCATGGCCAAGTACATCGACCCGAAATACATCGATATCTTCGTGGCCTGTAAAGAGAGCGAGCTGGAGGAGTTCGAACACTCCATCTCCGATCTTGAGTACAACTGGTACCTGCACACCGTGTAAGCGGATTGCAGCTTGAAAAAACGCCGTGGGCTGCCTCAGCCCACGGCGTTTTTTTATGGCCGCCTGCGGCGATTCGCGAGCAGGCTCGCCCCCACAGGGGAGTGCGCGTCAAATGTGGGAGCGAGCCTGCTCGCCAAAGCGCTCGACAAGACAACACCCAACCCGCCTCGTACAATGCCCGCTGCCTTGTAGGAGACACCGATGACCCGCCCCGCCACCCCACGCAAACCCCGCGCACGCAGTCAGGCCAGGATCGACTCGATCCTCGATGCCGCCCGCACGCTGCTGGCCGCCGAGGGCGTGGCTAGCCTGTCGATCTACAGCGTGGCAGAACGCGCCGAGATTCCGCCGTCGTCGGTCTATCACTTCTTCGCCAGTGTCCCGGCCCTGCTCGAAGCCTTGACCGCCGACGTCCACGCCGCGTTCCGCGCCTGCCTGCAAGCGCCCATCGATCCCCAGGCCCTCAACGGCTGGCGTGACCTGTCGCGGCTGGTGGAGCAACGCATGCTCGACATCTATGACGAAGACGCCGCCGCCCGCCAGTTGATCCTCGCCCAGCACGGCCTGACCGAAGTCACCCAGGCCGACCGCCAGCACGACATCGAGCTGGGCGACCTGATGCACACACTCTTCAACCAGCACTTCGAGCTGCCGACCCTGCCCAAGGATGTCGACGTGTTCGCTCTGGCCATGGAACTGGGCGATCGCGTCTACGCCCGTTCGGTGCAACAACACGGGCAGATCACCCCGCGCATGGCCGAGGAAGGGATGCGGGTGTTCGATGCTTACCTTGGGTTGTATTTGCCGCCGTATTTGCCCAAGCGCGCTCACTCAAGCTGACTCCTGCGGCGATCATGCGGGCCTCTTCGCGAGCAGGCTCGCTCCCACAAGGATCGTGGGTGAATACAGATTCTGCATCTAATCGGGACTCCTCGTGGGAGCGACCCCGCTCGCGAATGTCGCACCACCGAACTCACTGACTCACGCCCACAAAAAGCCCCGAAGGGCTCACGCCGTCCGGGGCGGTGTGGAACGCATCGATCACAACTTGGCGATCGACACCTCGGTGGACTTCACAAAGGCGATCACTTCACTGCCGACCGCCAGTTCCAGCTCTTTCACCGAGCGGGTAGTGATCACTGACGTGACGATACCGGAGGCGGTCTGCACGTCGATTTCCGACAGTACGTCACCGAGTACGATTTCCTTGATGGAGCCTTTGAATTGGTTGCGCACGTTGATGGCTTTAATGGTCATGGGTCGATTCCTGTCGTGGCGTTATTGAGCCCAGCGCAACTGCGTGGGCAGGGGTGAAACAGGTTCCGGCTCGGGCGGGATGCCCGGCAGGGACAGCACACGGTTGAGCACTTCGGTTTCCAGCGCCGCCAGTCGATGGGAGCCGCGTACCCGAGGGCGCGGCAGTTCGACGTGCAGGTCCAGGCCGATCTCGCCCTCTTCGATCAGCAACACCCGGTCGGCAATCGCCACCGCTTCGCTGACGTCGTGGGTCACCAGCAACACGGTGAAGCCATGCTGCTGCCACAGGCGTTCAATCAGTTGCTGCATTTCAATTCGGGTCAGGGCATCCAGCGCGCCCAGCGGTTCATCGAGCAACAGCAAGCGCGGCTTGTGGATCAGCGCCCGGGCCAGCGCCACCCGCTGCTTCTGTCCACCCGACAGGGCGGCCGGCCATTCATCGGCACGGTCGACCAGGCCCACTGCGTCCAGGGCCTCAAGCGCCTGTTGACGCCAATGGCCCTTGAGCCCGAGGCCCACGTTATCGATGACCTTTTTCCAGGGCAGCAGGCGCGCTTCCTGGAACATCAGGCGTGTATCTTCCCGGGCTTCACTCAATGGTGCCGAGCCGGCCAACAGCTCGCCGGCAGTGGGCTGATCGAGGCCGGCGAGCAAGCGCAGCAAGGTGCTCTTGCCGCAGCCGCTACGCCCCACCACCGCCACGAACTGCCCGGCCGGGATGTGCAGGTCGATTTCGCGCAGCACGTGCCGCGCCCCAAAGGTCTTTTGCAGCTTGCGTGACGCCAGCGGGATCCCGCGCAGCAGGCGCGGCGGTTGTTGAGCGGTCATGCGGCACCTGCCTTGGTCACTTGATAGGCCGGATGCCAGCGCAACCACACCCGCTCAAGCCCACGGGCCGCGAGGTCCGCCAACTTGCCCAGCACGGCGTACAGCACAATCGCCAGCACCACCACGTCGGTCTGCAGGAACTCCCGGGCGTTCATCGCCAGGTAGCCGATGCCGGAGCTGGCGGAGATGGTTTCGGCGACGATCAGCGTCAACCACATGAAGCCCAGGGCAAAGCGCACGCCGACCAGAATCGAAGGCAGCGCACCGGGCAGGATCACCTGGCGGAACAGGCTGAACCCGCTCAAGCCATAACTGCGCGCCATCTCCACCAAGGCCGGGTCGACATTACGAATGCCGTGGTAGGTGTTCAGGTAGATCGGGAACAGCGTGCCCAGCGCCACCAGGAAAATCTTCGCCGACTCATCGATGCCAAACCACAGGATCACCAGCGGGATCAGCGCCAGGTGCGGCACGTTGCGAATCATCTGCACCGAGCTGTCGAGCAGGCGTTCGCCCCACGTCGACAGGCCGGTGATGAAGCCCAGCGCCAGGCCGATGCCGCCACCGATGACAAAGCCGACACCGGCGCGCCAACCGCTGATGGCCAGGTGTTTCCAGATGTCGCCGCTGCGCACCAGCTGCACACCCGCTTCGATCACCGCGCTGGGGGCCGGCAGGATGCGTGTCGACAACCAGCCCGCCGACACCGAGAGCTGCCACACCGCCAGCAACAACACCGGCAAGGCCCAGGGCGCGAGGTTGTGGATAAGCGTTTGCTTGTTCATGGCGCGCCTCAGCTCTGGGACGCAGCTTTGGGAAGGATGTCGTTGGCCACCATCTCACCGAACGGGCTGACGTAACCGGCGCCCTTGGGCAACTCGGGACGCTCCACGTCCAGGTGGGGAAACAGCAGCTCGGCGACGCGGTACGATTCTTCCAGGTGCGGGTAGCCGGAGAAAATGAAGGTGTCGATGCCCAGGGCCGCGTACTCCTTGACCCGCTCGGCCACGGTCGGGCCGTCGCCCACCAGCGCCGTGCCCGCACCGCCGCGCACCAGCCCGACGCCGGCCCACAGGTTGGGGCTGACTTCGAGGTTGTCGCGGCGCCCGCCATGCAAGGCGGCCATGCGTTGCTGGCCCACCGAGTCAAAGCGCGCCAGGGACGCCTGGGCCCGGGCAATGGTGTCGTCGTCCAGGTGCGAGATCAACCGGTCCGCCGCCGCCCAGGCTTCGGCGTTGGTCTCACGCACGATCACGTGCAGGCGGATGCCAAATCGCACGGTGCGGCCCAGCTTCGCGGCCTTGGCCCGCACCTGCGCGATCTTCTCGGCCACCGCCGCCGGCGGCTCGCCCCAGGTCAGCACCATCTCCACCTGTTCGGCAGCCAGGTCTTGCGCCGCGTCCGAGGAACCACCGAAGTACAGCGGCGGACGCGGTTGCTGGATCGGTGGATAGAGCAACTTGGCACCCTTCACACTGATGTGCTGGCCGTCGTAGTCCACCGTCTCGCCTTCCAGCACCCGCCGCCAGATCCGGGTGAACTCCACCGAGGCCTGATAGCGTTCTTCGTGGCTCAGGAACAAGCCATCGCCGGCCAGTTCTTCCGGGTCACCCCCGGTCACCAGGTTGAACAGCGCACGACCACCCGACAAACGATCCAGGGTCGCCGCCTGGCGCGCCGCCACCGTCGGGGAAATGATCCCGGGGCGCAGGGCAACCAGAAACTTCAGGCGCTGGGTCACCGGGATCAGCGACGCGGCCACCAGCCACGAGTCCTCGCAGGAGCGTCCGGTGGGGATCAGCACCCCGCCAAAGCCCAAACGATCCGCCGCCTGGGCGACTTGTTGCAGGTAGCCATGGTCAACGGCGCGGGCACCTTCGGCGGTGCCAAGGTAATGGCCGTCGCCGTGGGTGGGCAGGAACCAGAAAATATTGAGGCTCATGGAGTGGTCTCCTTGGGGGATCGAATTAGGGCGCAGTGGCAACGGTGGCCGGCGGGGTCCAGATCACGTCTTTGATGCTCAGCGGCGTGGGGATCAACTTGAGCTGGTAGAAGCTGTCGGCGATTTTCTGCTGCGCCGCGACCACTTGCGGGGTCAGGAAGTGCGCGCCGTAGCCTTGGCGCTTCACCGAGGCCAGGGTGATGTCGGCGGGCAGGCCGAGCAGCGGCGCCACCTGCTGGGTCACCTCTTGCGGGTTGGCCTTGGACCACTCGCCGACGTCACGCACCTGATCGATCAGGGTCTTGATCACGGCCGGGTGTTGTTGCGCATACGGCCGGGTGGCCAGGTAGAACTGATGGTTGTCGGCCAGGCCTGTGGCGTCACGCAGGGTGCGGGCTTGCAGTTGCTGTTCGGCGGCCGCCTGGTACGGGTCCCAGATCACCCAGGCGTCGACGCTGCCGCGCTCGAACGCCGCACGGGCATCGGCCGGAGGCAGGAATACGGTTTGAATGTCGCTGTACGTGAGGCCGGCGTCTTCCAGGGCGCGCACCAGCAGGTAGTGCACGTTCGAGCCCTTGTTGAGCACGACCTTCTTGCCCTTGAGGTCGTGCACCGATTGGATCGGCGAATCTTTAGGCACCAGGATCGCTTCGCTTTGCGGCGCGGGCGGTTCGTAGGCGACGTAGACCAGGTCAGCGCCAGCGGCCTGGGCAAACACCGGCGGGGTTTCGCCGGTCACGCCGAAGTCGATGGAGCCGACGTTCAGCCCTTCGAGCAGTTGCGGACCACCGGGGAACTCGGTCCATTGCACGTCGACGCCTTGGGCGGCGAGGCTTTTTTCCAGGGTGCCTTTGGCTTTGAGCAGCACCAGGGTGCCGTACTTTTGATAGCCGATTCGCAAGGTCTCGGCCTGGGCTTGAGTAGTGGCGCCGAAGGACACAGCCGCAACAAACAGAGCGACCAGACCGCGACGCAAAATGACAGGGCGCATGGCGCTCTCCTATTTGCAGTGGGGTTGTGGCTGCACCTGCTAAGCCGTTAGCGGCTGAGTAAGGCCAGTTTTCAAACTAAAAAATACGTTAAATGCTCCAGCGAGCACTCAACAAACGGTCATTCAACCACTGTGGATCAAGTGGCTTGGGATGACGGGCCATGGCGCTGAAAAACTGCTCCAGGGCCTCGCTCAAGCGTTGCGCCAACTCCGGCGCCAACCTGGCCGGGACGCTGCCTTCGCCGTAGGCGATCTGCGCGTCTTCGGCAAAGATCCCCTGGAGCATTTCCTGGGCCTTGAGCGCCGACAGCACCGGCTTGAGCGCGTAGTCCACCGCCAGCATGTGGGCGATGCTGCCACCCGTGGCCATCGGCAGGACTACCTTGTGGCTCAGGGCACGTTCGGGCAGCAGGTCCAGCACGGTTTTCAGCGCGCCGGAGAACGATGCTTTGTAGACCGGCGTGGCGATCAACAGGCCATCGGCGTTTTCAATCTGTTGCAGCAGGTCAATGACCTTCGGGCTGTCGAAGCGTGCATGCAGCAAGTCCTCGGCCGGGAAGTCCCGCACCTGGTAACTCACCACTTCCACCCCGTGTTGTTGCAACCAGCGTTGGCAGCGATCCAGCAGCACCCCGGAACGGGAGCGTTGGCTGGGGCTGCCTCCGAGAGAGACGACCAGCATGGCGTGATTCCTTGCGTGTTGTTAGCGATTCGTGGCTTGCGATCTCGCGGTACTGGAAGTGACCTTAACAGGCGATTTATATATCCATAAATCATATTTATTCATTTGGTTATTCGCTATAGATATATAAGAAAGCATTTCTTCCGCGCATAAAAAAAGGCCGTCGAAACGGCCTAAAAACCCCTGCTTTGAGGATTGGGTGCACCCTGAGCCCTGTGCTGATCGGTGTGGCGCCTTCGCGGGCAAGCCTCGCTCCTTGGTAACAATCGCGTGAACGACCCGAACGGTAGGAGCGAGGCTTGCCCTAATGCCAGTCAGTTAAGCGAAAACCACGTGGGAGCGAGCCTGCTCGCGATAGCAGTAGGTCAGTCAACGGAGATGTTGGCTGTGTTGCCGTCTTCGCGAGCAGGCTCGCTCCCACAGGTTTGGCGCCTTAACTGACTGGCATTAAGGCTTGCCCGCGAAGACAATTTCAGCCACAGCATAACGGCCCATGGTTCACTTGTTCGGCTGCGGCGTCAGGCGCAGGTACGGCTTCACCGCGCGGTAGCCCTTGGGAAAGCGCCGGTTGATCTCGTCTTCATCCTTGAGCGACGGCACGATCACCACGTCGTCACCGTCCTGCCAGTTGGCCGGCGTGGCCACCTTGTAGGTGTCGGTCAGTTGCAGTGAATCGATCACCCGCAGGATCTCGTGGAAGTTACGCCCGGTGCTGGCCGGATAGGTGATGGTCAGGCGAATCTTCTTGTTCGGGTCGATCACGAACAGCGAGCGCACCGTCAGCGTGTCATTGGCATTGGGGTGGATCAGGTCGTACAGGTCGGACACCTTGCGGTCGGCATCGGCGAGGATCGGGAAGTTGACCTGGGTGTCCTGGGTTTCGTTGATGTCTTCGATCCACTTGTGGTGCGAGTCCACCGGGTCCACCGACAGGGCAATGGCCTTGACCCCGCGCTGGGCGAACTGGTCCTTGAGCTTGGCGGTAAAGCCCAACTCCGTGGTGCACACCGGGGTGAAGTCCGCCGGGTGGGAGAACAGCACGCCCCAGCTATCGCCCAGCCACTCGTGAAAACGAAGGGTGCCGGCGCTGGAATCCTGTTCGAAGTCGGGGGCGATGTCGCCAAGTCTGAGGCTCATGGTGCTGCTCCTGGTGAGTGCGTGATGAGCCTTACTGTGCCTAGGGTTAGCAGTTATTAAAAAGAATAAATATCTATTTTATTAGATCAAAATTGAATATTAAAAATCTGTTCACTGGACCCACGAACCCACAGCGCACACCCTGTACCCAAGGTTCGAGAAGGCCTTGAGTTGTCGCAACAAAGAGGGAAATGGAAGGAACACCTGCGGGGGTGGGTTTTCCTTCCGGCAATAAAAAACCCCGCCCGGCGCAATGCCTGGCGGGGCTTTCAGTTCAACTGACGCGAGCGCTGTTACAACAGCGGGATCGAGTAGCTGACGATCAGGCGGTTTTCATCCTGGTCGCGTTGACCTGGGATGTCGTTGCGCCACATGGCGTTTTTCCAGGTCAGGCCCAGGTTTTTCAGCGGGCCCTCAGGAATCACGTAAGCCACGGTCAGGTCACGTTCCCACTCGGTATTGCCACTGCCGTTTTCTTTCTTGTCGTTGCCAACGGTGTCGATGTTGTTACCGCGCAGGTAAACGACACCGGCGGTCAGGCCTGGCGCGCCCAGCTTGGCGAAGTCGTAGGAATAGCGACCCTGCCAGGTGCGTTCGCCAGCGCGACCGAATTTGGTAATCTGCATGTCAGTAGTCAGGTAAGCCGACGAACCATCACCCTGGTTCAGCCAAGGGAAGTCGCTGTCGCCGTTGCTGACTTGGTAACCGCCACCGAAGGTGTGACCAGAAACGGTGTACAGGAACAGGCCGCTGAACAGGTTGTTATCAACCGGCCCCTTGCCGCTAACGTTGCCGACGTAGTTGCCGTTGCTGAAGTAGCTCGTGTTCGAACCATTGGCGCCGTCATCGGTGCTGTGGAAGTAACGGAAGTCAGACTTCAGCACACCAGGACCGATGGACCAGTTGTGCACCAGCCCCAGGAAGTTCTGCTTGTAGAAGTCTTCCAGGTTGCCGTAGTAGTACTGGGCCGTCAGGTCCTTGGTGATCTTGTAGTCACCACCGGCGTAGTAGAACTTGTTGCTGTTGGCCACACGGGCGGTTGCACCACCAACGGAGAGGTTCTCATTGTTGCTGGAGTTACGACCTTTCGCTTGCTCGATCTGACCACCGATCAGGGTCAGGTCTTTGATGTCGTTCGAGGTGATCTGGCCGCCCTGGAACGTTTGCGGCAGCAGGCGACCATCGTTGGTCACGATCACCGGCAGTTTTGGCTGCAGGGTGCCGAGCTTCAGTTCGGTCTGGGAGATCTTGGCCTTGGCCGTCAGACCCAGGCTGGAGAAGTTATCTTCTGCGTCGCCGTTGGACTTGCTTGGGAACACGGTGCCGCCGTAAGACTTGGAGTTAGCCGCGCCGTTGGTGCCGCCGCCGGAATCCAGCTTCACGCCCAGCAAACCGATGGCATCAATACCAAAACCTACGGTGCCCTGGGTGTAACCGGAGATGAAACGCAGGTCGAAGCCTTGGCCCCATTCTTCGTTCTTGCTCTGTACCCCATTCTTAACGTTCGCCGCACTGCCTGCTTCGCTGTCGCGGTTATCCGTGTTGATGTAGAAGTTACGCAGGCTCAGGGTGGCCTTGCTGTCTTCGATAAAACCGGCAGCGCCGGCCTGCTGGGCGACAACCCCCAGGGCCACAGCCAGGGCCAGGTTGGACTTGTTCATGTATCACTCCTCTCGTTTCTAATTTTTGTGTCTTTGGTCCAGGGTCTAACGCCCCGGTTCCAACGTTGCGCGATTAGCGCCAGACCGTGACCGACAAGTCAATCGTAACAAGTCGTGTCTACGACCATGGTCTAACCACATGATTGGTTTGTTCAGGTTAATGAGTTTTCCATAAACCCAAAAAGAATTATTTCTTAGATTTTAATGCTGTTATGGAATATAGAATTCCACACGAGCCGGGTCAGGCACAGGGTATCGGCAACGCGCTTAATTACTGAATGGAATTCACCAGAGCATTTTTAGATCGATTGTCGTGAATAGCCGTTCTTTTACGCCGTTTTCTATCCCAATAACGACGCCATCGTGCCGAACGAGGATCATCCAGTCCAATTGTTACAGTTTATGTATTGGCTGAAATATTTCTGACATCCACGCAAGCGCACGCCAGCAGCCTTCACCCAATGTCGGGCAAAGGCTGTTGGCGTGTTGGCTCAGAGGGGTTTTTCGAAGATTTTCGAGTTGCGCTGGTAGTTGTACAGCGAGGCGCGTGCCGAGGGCAGGCGCTCGACACTGCTCGGCACAAAACCACGCTCGCGAAACCAGTGGGCAGTGCGCGTGGTGAGTACGAACAGGGTTTTGAGCCCTTGGGCGCGGGCGCGGGTCTCGATCCGTTCCAACAGTTCGTCGCCCCGGCGCCCATGGCGGTACTCCGGGTTCACCGCCAGGCACGCCAGCTCCCCGGCATCCGAGTCGGCAATCTGGTACAGCGCCGCGCAGGCAATGATCATCCCTTCGCGCTCGACCACGCTGAACTGCTCGATCTCACGCTCCAGCACCTCCCGCGAACGACGCACCAGGATCCCCTGCTCTTCCAGTGGGCTGATCAGATCCAGCAAACCACCGACGTCCTCGATGGCCGCCTCGCGTACCAACTCGAACTGCTCCTGGGCCACCAGCGTACCGCCACCATCACGGGTGAACAGCTCGGTCAACAGCGCGCCGTCTTCGACATAGCTGACAATGTGGCTGCGACCCACACCGCCCCGACACGCCTCGGCCGCCGCATCCAACAGCTCGGCCTGATAGTTGGCGCCCAGGCGTTGCAGGTGCGCCGGTACTTGTTGCGGACGCAGTTCACGAACCAGTCGACCGTTCTCGTCGAGCAACCCCGTCTCGGCACCGAACAGCAACAACTTGTCCGCGCCCAGCTCGATGGCGGCGCGAGTGGCGACGTCTTCACAGGCCAGGTTGAAGATTTCCCCGGTGGGCGAATACCCCAGTGGCGACAGCAGGACAATCGAGCGCTCATCCAACAAGCGGTTGATGCCCTTGCGGTCGACCCGGCGTACTTCGCCGGTGTGGTGATAGTCGACGCCTTCGAGCACGCCAATCGGCCGCGCCGTCACCAGGTTGCCGCTGGCCACCCGCAGGCGCGAGCCCTGCATCGGCGAAGACGCCATGTCCATCGACAACCGCGCTTCAATGGTGATGCGCAGTTGGCCGACAGCATCGATCACGCACTCCAGGGTCGCGGCATCGGTGATGCGCATGCCGTGATGGTAATGCGGGATCAAGCCACGCGTGGCGAGACGGGCTTCGATTTGTGGGCGCGAGCCGTGGACCAGCACCAGTCGCACGCCCAGGCTGTGCAACAGCACCAGGTCATGGACGATATTGCCGAAGTTCGGGTGGTCGACGCCGTCGCCGGGCAGCATGACGACGAAGGTGCAATCGCGGTGAGCGTTGATGTAAGGAGACGCGTGACGAAGCCAATTGACGTATTCGGGCATAACACCTGCACCTGTAATAAATAGCAGCCGAAAAAATGGACGAAGCAAACGCACAGCGGGCTGATGGTTATCGTCGGAACAGGCTTGGCGACACGCGCGCTCTCCTCAAGTACGGGGTTGGATACAGGTCATTCATGCTGTCAGTTGAATGCAGTCCTTGTGGGAGCGAGACCGCTTGCCGGCAAGCCGGTCTCGCTCCCACAGGTTCTTTATCTCAACTGGCTGACACCGGGGTCAGGCAGTAATGTTCGATCAGTTGACGTAGTAGATGCACGGTAGGCGTCAAACGTGACATTTCAAGGTATTCCCCCGGCTGGTGGGCGCAGGCGATGTCGCCGGGACCCAGCACCACGGTTTCGCAGCCGAGACGCTGAAGATAAGGCGCTTCGGTGCCGAACGCTACTGCTTCGGCGCGATGACCCGAGAGTCGCTCGGCGATGCGGACCAATTCAGCGTCTGCCGATTGCTCAAAGGGCGGCACCTCGGGGAACAGCGGCGCGTAGTCGATCTTCACCTGATGACGCTCGGCAATCGGCGCCAGCTTCTGCCGGATCGCTTCGCGCAAGGCGTTGGGGTCCATGCCCGGCAACGGCCGCAGGTCGAACTCCAGCGAGCATTGGCCGCAGATCCGGTTGGGGTTGTCACCGCCATGGATACAACCGAAGTTCAGCGTCGGCTGCGGCACGCTGAACTGCGGGTTGCGGTGCTCGCGCTGCCACAGCAGACGCAAGCCACGCAACTCACCCATGGCGTCGTGCATGGCCTCCAGGGCGCTGTGGCCCAGGCTCGGGTCCGAGGAGTGGCCGCTCTGCCCGAGAATGTCGATGCGCTCCATCATCACCCCTTTGTGCAGGCGGATCGGCTTGAGCCCCGTCGGCTCGCCGATCACGGCCGCCCGCCCCAACGGCCGGCCAGCCGCCGCCAGCGCACGGGCGCCAGCCATCGAGCTTTCTTCGTCACAGGTGGCGAGGATCATCAGCGGTTGCTTGAACGGTTTGTCCAGCAACGGCAGCACGGCTTCGATGGCGAGGGCGAAAAAACCCTTCATGTCGCAACTGCCCAGGCCGACCCAGCGACCGTCGACTTCCGTCAGTTTCAAGGGATCGGTCTGCCACAGGGCGCCATCGAACGGCACAGTGTCGCTGTGGCCGGCCAACACCAGGCCACCGGGACCGCTGCCGAAGGTCGCCAACAGGTTGAACTTGCCCGGGTTGACCTGCTGGATCTCGCAGGCAAAGCCCAGGTCGCCGAGCCAGGTCGCCAACAGATCGATCACAGGCTTGTTGGATTGATCCAGGTGCGCCTGGGTGCAGCTCACCGACGGCGCGGCGATCAGGGCAGCGAACTGATCTTTCATGGATGGCAAAGGCATCGCTGACTCCCACTTCCCAAGGTGAGGCCCATCATAGGGCCATCGCGTGACCGGAATAAACCGTCGCGGCGCGTAGGGTGGGTGAGTGCTGTACACTGCACGGCCTAAGCAGCCACCTATCCCCCGGCTGCGCTCCCGATCCTGGATTCCCCGGCCATGCACAAAGAAACCGAAATCAAACTGCGCGTCAGCCGCGAAACCCTCGCCGCCCTGCGCGAGCACCCGCTACTGAAAAAGCGCAACAAAAATGGCTGGGAACGCCGTGAGTTGATGAACCAGTACTTCGACACCCCAGAGCGCGACCTCGCCCACGCCAAGGTCGCCCTGCGCCTGCGTCGCGACGGCGAGCAGGTGATCCAGACCCTCAAGACCCGCGGCCAGAGCGTCGCCGGCCTGTCCGAGCGCAATGAATACAACTGGGATCTGCCCAAAGCCAAGCTCGACATCAAGAAACTCGACGGCGAGTGCTGGCCTGAAGCATTGGCCGAACTGGACAAAAAGACCCTCAAGCCGATCTTCACCACCGACTTTGTCCGCGAATACGCGGACATCGCCTGGGGCCGCGGCAAGGCCAAGGTGGTGATCGAAGCCGCCTTGGACCTGGGCCACGTGGTGGTTGGCAAGCAGAAGGAAGAAATCTGCGAGCTGGAACTGGAACTGCGCGAAGGTGACCCGAGCGCCCTGCTGGAACTGGCCGCCGAACTGGCCGCGACCCTGGCCCTGATGCCGTGTGACATCAGCAAGGCCGAGCGCGGTTATCGCCTGTTCGACGCCAACAGCTATTCGCTGAGCCTGCCAACCCCGGAGCTGACCTTCGAAACGCCGCTGGACGACGCCTTCGCCGCCCTGAGCTGGCACTTGCTGGCCAGCAGCCAACGCCTGGCCGAGCAGTATCGCTTCAACGGCCACTGGCGCCTGCTGCAGGACTGGGTCGAGAACCTTGCCGAGCTGCGTGCCCTGCTCGGTAGCCTGGGCCAGGCCGCGCCCCGTCAATCGACCCACGACTTGCGCATCGCGCTGGATGCCTTGCTCGAAGACTGGCGCCCACTGGTGCAAGCCGGCCAGGACGACGAAGACGTGCGCAAGGCCGCGCCGGAGCAGTTCCTCGAGGAACTCGAAGACCCGCGCTGGGGCCAGTTCTCCCTGAACGCTTCGCGCTGGTTGCTGGCCCGCACCTGGACCGCTGACCGTAATACCCGTGGCAATCGCCAGGGCGCCGCGCAACTGGGTAACTGGCTGCCACGCCTGCTGGGCGAAGAAGCCACCTCGCTGCAACTGCAACGCTACCAGCAACAGCCCGAAGACCTG
Source organism: Pseudomonas sp. ok272 (assembly GCF_900109995.1). Taxonomy (GTDB): domain Bacteria; phylum Pseudomonadota; class Gammaproteobacteria; order Pseudomonadales; family Pseudomonadaceae; genus Aquipseudomonas. The sequence continues at coordinate 23,829 of NZ_FOCB01000003.1, forward strand.
GCCGAGCAACTGCCGCGTATCGAACGCATCCAGGCCTGGCTGCACCACGCGCGCCATGTCCTCGACATCCCGGAAATGGACCGCCTGTACGGCGAGTTGAACAAGCTGGCGCAACTGGCCAACGAGCCGATCACCGACGAAGCCCTGGACGCGCGCAAGCAACAGGCGATCGCGGTGTACCAGAACCGTGCGTGGAAAATGCTGCTGCGTATGTAATCAGGAGCGCATTCGCGAGCAGGCTCGCTCCCACAGGGTTCACGTCGTACACCTATCTGTGTCCACTGAACACCCACTGTGGGAGCGAGCCTGCTCGCGAAGCGGCCCAAACAGCCAGCACACCGCCTCAGACCGGCAAACTCGTCGTCGACTTGATTTCCGACAGTGCCACGATCGAATTGACCTCCTGAATCCCCGGCACCATCGACAGCTTCTCGAAGAAGAAGCGCTCATAGGCCTCGATGTCCGCCGTGACGATGCGCAACAAGAAGTCCACCGCCCCCATCAGCACATAGCACTCCAGCACCTCCGGAAACCCGCGAATCGCCTCGGTGAACTCGGTGAAGTTGGAGCGCCCGTGGGCGTTGAGTTTGACCTCGGCGAAGATCTGCGTGTTGAGCCCGATTTTCTTGCGATCGAGCAAGGTCACCTGGGCACGGATCACCCCCTCATCCTTCATCCGCTGAATGCGCCGCCAGCACGGCGACTGCGATAACCCGATCTGCTCGGCAATCTGCGCACTGGACAGCGAAGCGTCCTCTTGCAACAGGGCGAGAATCCGTCGGTCGTAGGCGTCCAGCTCGCTATGCATAAAAAAACCTTATGTTCCGCTTATTGAGAATAGATTGATTCGATATTTGGCCGATAATCTCAATCATAGATAAGAAATACCCGCCAACGCATGTAAAAATTTCTCCATCGACCTGGAGACCGACCATGCCCCCACTTGAAGCCGTCAGAACCCCCGCTATCCGCGCCGACGTGTGGAACGTCAACAACGCCCACTGCCGCGTGCAGTACCAACTGCTGGCCGAAGCCGAACCGGACCTGCTGTGCCGGGCACTGAACCTGTTTGCCTTGCAGTTCCTGGTGCCGCAACAGGTCAACGCCACGCGCCAGGACGACCTGCTGGCCATCGACATCGTCATCGAGGGGTTGAGCTGGCACCGCGCCCAGGTGATCGCGGAAAAACTTCGTAACCTGATCAGCGTCTGCTCGGTGGAGCTGCAACTGGCTGATTCGCAATGGGTTGAGCCGGCGCAGGCTGCCGGCTGAAAAACCTCGCAACGATCCGCCGGGGCGAGGGTCAGGGCGAGCACTACGCTTGGGTCGCAAGGAGCGTTTTACCCAAGGAACCCAAATGCCTGCCCAACCTGCCACCCCGGATCGCTGGCTGGATCTGCACGACGTACTGCGCGAACTGCTTCGCCAGGGGATTATCAGCCAGGACAACGCCGAACACGCATTGGCCGGCCACCGCGACAGCGCCAACCATCCGCTGGAACGACTCGCCAACCTGCACCTCGACGACTTGCGCTGCCCGGGTAGGCCCCTGGGGCTGGAGAGCCTGACCCAATGGCTGGCGCACCATTGCAACCAACCGTACGTACGTATCGACCCCCTGAAAATCAACGTCGCCCACATTACCCCACTGATGTCCTACGCCTTTGCCCAGCGCCACAAGATCCTTGCCCTGGCCATCGACCGCGACGCTGTCACCATCGCCAGCGCCCAACCCCATGTGCGCAGTTGGGAAGCGGACCTGGCCCACGTCCTGCAACGACCGATCAAGCGGGTGGTGGCCAACCCGGTGGACATCCAGCGCTACAGCGTGGAGTTCTATCGCCTGGCCCAGTCAGTCAGCGGCGCCAGCCACGCCCAGCCGACCCTCAACACCCTGGGCAACGTCGAGCAATTGCTCAACCTCGGCGCCAGTGACCAGGAGCCGGACGCCAACGACGCGCACATCGTCAACATCGTCGACTGGCTGTTCCAGTACGCCTTCAGCCAGCGTGCCAGCGACATCCACATCGAGCCCCGGCGCGAGCAAGGCGGCGTGCGCTTTCGCATCGACGGTGTGCTGCACACCGTCTATCAACTGCCGCCCCAGGTGACACTGGCGGTGGTCAGTCGCCTGAAAAGCCTGGGGCGGATGAACCTGGCGGAAAAACGCAAACCCCAGGACGGTCGAATCAAGACCAAGACGCCAGAGGGCCGCGAAGTGGAACTGCGGCTGTCGACACTGCCCACCGCCTTCGGCGAAAAAATGGTGATGCGCATCTTCGACCCCCAAGTGCTGCTCAAGGACTTCGATCAACTGGGCTTTTCAGCGCACGACCTGCAACGCTGGCAGGCCATGACCGGCCAACCCAACGGCATCATCCTGGTCACCGGCCCCACCGGCTCAGGCAAGACCAGCACCCTCTACACCACCCTGAAACAGCTGGCGACGCCCGACGTCAATCTGTGCACCCTGGAAGACCCGATCGAGATGGTCGAGCCGGCCTTCAACCAGATGCAGGTCCAGCACAACATCGACCTGACCTTTGCCAGCGGCGTGCGCGCACTGATGCGCCAGGACCCGGACATCATCATGATCGGGGAAATCCGCGACCTGGAAACCGCCGAAATGGCGATCCAGGCGGCGCTCACCGGGCACCTGGTGCTCTCGACCCTGCACACCAACGACGCGCCAAGCGCCATCAGCCGCCTGCTGGAGCTCGGCGTGGCGCCCTACCTGATCAAGGCCACCTTGCTCGGTGTGATGGCCCAGCGCCTGGTGCGAATCCTGTGCCCGGACTGCAAGGCACCGTGGGCCCTGGACGAAGCCGCCTGGCAAGCCCTGACTGACGCCCGGCAACCACCGTTGCCCAGCAACGCCCGGCGCGCCGTCGGCTGCGCGGAGTGCCGCGACACCGGCTATCACGGGCGTACCGCGGTCTACGAGATCATGCACATGAGCGATTCCCTCAGGGCATTGATCAGCGCCGACACCCCGCTATCGGCCATCCGCCGCCAGGCGTGCAATGAAGGCATGCGCAGCTTGCGATCAGCCGGCGCGGAAAAGGTCGTGGCAGGGCTGACCAGCGTCGAAGAAGTGCTGCGGGTGACGCCACATAATGTCAATAACTAATACTGCCCAGTCCCGGTTTGCCCCGGTACACTCATCGTTGGTATTTCCACAGATCGAATAGGGACTTTTCATGCAAATCGGTACCGTACTTCTACTGTTTCTCGGCCTGGTGGTCGCCATCCTGTTCATGGGCTTCAAGGTCGTCCCCCAGGGCTACCAATGGACCGTCGAACGTTTCGGCCGCTACACCAACACCCTCAAGCCGGGCCTGAACATCATCATCCCCGTGATGGACCGCATCGGGCGCAAGATCAACGTCATGGAAAGCGTGCTGGACATCCCGCCACAGGAAGTCATCACCGCCGACAACGCCACGGTACAGATCGACGCCGTGTGCTTCTTCCAGGTGGTCAATACCGCGCAGGCCGCCTACGAGGTGAACAACCTCGAACACGCCATCCGCAACCTGCTGCAAACCAACATCCGCACCGTGCTCGGCTCGATGGAGCTCGACGCGATGCTCAGCCAGCGTGACGGTATCAACGAAAAACTGCTGCGCACCGTGGACGAAGCCACCGCACCGTGGGGCATCAAGATCACCCGGATCGAAATCAAGGACATCAGCCCACCGGCTGACCTGATGGCGGCCATGTCCGGGCAGATGAAAGCCGAGCGGATCAAGCGTGCACAGATCCTCGAAGCCGAAGGCCTGCGAGCCTCGGCGATCCTCACCGCCGAGGGCAAGAAGCAGGCACAGATCCTCGAAGCCGAAGGTAGCCGTCAGGCCGCGTTCCTCGAATCCGAAGCCCGCGAGCGTCAAGCCGAAGCTGAAGCACAGGCCACCAAGGTCGTATCCGAGGCCATCGCCACCGGTAACGTGCAGGCGGTGAACTACTTCGTTGCCCAGAAGTACATCGACGCCCTGGGCAAGCTCGCCTCGGCCAACAACAGCAAAGTGATCCTGATGCCGCTGGAAGCCAGCTCGGTGATCGGCGCTGTGGGCGGTATTGGCGAGATCGTCAAGGCCACCTTCGACAAGAAGGCCTGAGGCACGCGCTATGTGGGCATTCCTGCAACATCTGTCGTATTGGGACTGGCTGGCGCTGGGCACCGTCCTGCTGATCCTCGAAGTGTTCGGCGCCGGCGGCTACTTGCTGTGGATCGGCCTGGCCGCTACGGCGGTGGGCGTGTTGACCTTCGTGATGCCGGGCCTGTCCTGGGAGATGCAGATCCTGCTGTTCGGCCTGCTGTCGATCCTGACCGCCCTGTACTGGTGGCGACGCCAGCGCAGCGCGGTACGGGTCAGCGATCAACCGAACCTCAACCTGCGTGGCCAGGAACTGATCGGCAAGGTCTTCCCGGTACACCAGGCGATCGTCGACGGGCGCGGCAAGATCAAGGTCGCCGACGGCGTGTGGATGGCCAAGGGGCCTGACGCCCCCGTCGGAGCCAGAGTCCGGGTAACGGGCCTGGACGGCGTGATCATCCAAGTCGAACCCGCCGACTGAGGGCATGGAACTCGTTTGGGTGATCTGCAATCCAACCCGTTAGATCACCCAACTTGGAGTCCCCATCATGCACCTCAAACTCGCCACCGCGACCCTCACCCTACTGACCCTGTCTGCCGGCCCCGTCATGGCCGACAGCTTCTGGCGAGACATCATCTCTTCAGGCGCAACCACCGCGTCCACCTACCTGACCTTCAAGGACCACAAAATGGTCGTCGCCGCCCAGGACGACGCCGGCAGCTTCGTCGCCAGCGACGGCGCCATCCGTGGACCCTTCCTGGAGTCGGCCATGCAAAAAGTCCGCGCCGACAACCCGGGGTTGAAGGCCACGGATATGGAACTGGCTAACGCCATCCTGGCGAAGAATGCAGTGGCGCAGGAGTAAGCGGTTAAAGAGGCAAAAATGCCGCTCGATTGAGCGGCATTTTTTTGCGGGGCTTACTTGCTCTCTTTGGCAACCGTCCCGAGTGCGGCATCTTTAACCAGATACTGGCCTTCCACTTCGCTCAAAACCTTCAAGCTATTGCGGGCCATAACCACACCGATTTCTACTTCTTGCTTCAAGTAAATGACTTCACCAGCCTTGACCGTGACATTGGCATCAGCCCAATTTTCGGCCTTGGAGCTGATCACGTGCTGACCTGGCGTCACATAGAAGTAAATGTATTGGTTACCTCGGTTGTAACCCATCTCCGAGTCTGCTTCCTTGTCATCAAGGAAAACGTTAAAGCGGACCATCATCCCGGCATTGCTGGGGCGAACGACATACACCAACCCCTTATCAGCTACCGCAGGCTTGGGCAGCGTGTACTGCGCGACATCCGCTTGCATCGCTTCCATCGATGGAGAGGAGGCGCAGCCGTACAGCAGTGCAACCGAGAAAATGACAGCGGTCTTGCAAAACATCCTGATCATTTTGATCATCCTTGGTGGGTGTAACTCTTTATTCGCAATACAGTTTTCGGCTGCAGACAATAGATCTGAAGCGGTTTTTTTCGGAATGCTGGGTGGAACGCTAAAACTGGAAAAAAGCAGAAAAAAGAGGACAGATTTATTTTCTCGTTTCCATCTTACCTTTAGGTCTGCCCTGACCTCGATGAATTATTCGAAGCCCCGCAATCCGCTCTATTTCATCGACGAAACGCTTCGTCCCTGTCAATTGACCACGTTGCAATGCTTCACGAATAAGCCTTATCTCTTCGCCGGGAACGGCTTGCCGCACAAAATTTTCATAGTTCCTCCGTCGTTCCACGGAGCTATCACCCAATACGGAGAAACATTCATCAATATCCAACCAATGACTATCTGGCATTTCACTTACGCGGGCCCAATAACTAGACCATGGATAGTCCACAGCATCAGCAACCATACAAGCACGAACCGGATTCAACTCAATATAGCGACAACATGCCAATAGATAAGTATCAGACTGCACAACACTGGACTTGTACCGACTCTCCCATAACGTACCGGTACGACCCTCCAACCGATTACGGTAGCGAGTGGCACGCGCAGCAAGCGACTTCATCAACTGCCCAAGTCCTGCCACCGAATCACCTGGGGCCAGTAATAAATGGACATAGTTAGTCATCAAACAGTAAGCATAGACTTTTATCCCAAATGCATCCTTTAGTTCACGCAGATCCATCAGATAACGCTGATAATCCTCAGCAATAGCAAATACTACCTGGCGGTTATGACCTCGCTACACAATGTGATGCGGGTAATTCGGCAAAGCAATTCGCCCCATTCTTGGCATAAACAACCTCCTTCCTTGGAAGCTCTCAATCTAGCGAAGCAGAATCTACAATTAAATAAATCTGTCCCCTTTTTCCCAAATCTGTCCCCTTTTTCCTTTTACAGTCACATCAGCTAGTTATCTGCTAAGTAAGTGCCATTCAAATCCGTCCCCTTTTTAGTCTCTTTCCGAAAAATAAATCCACATCTTTCCGGCCTATCACCTTTCTTCTTTCAGAAGATCCTCCATTCGATTCAAGTAATCAGACCAGCAATTAAATATTTTTTTTAAATTTCCCTTACGGCCAGAATCCTTATGATTACAATCATCAGCAAGCGGCATATAACGCACAAATCCTTCTACTTCAGATGGAAAATCAAACTCTTCATAAAGCAACTCAACCTCTCCAAGCGGATCAAGATAGTCCTCTTTATTTTCATACACCCACTTAAGAGCAACAAACAACCACTTGCTTTTAGAGTCGATGCGAATCACCCCAGAATCTTTTCTGCCAAGAACATGCAACTTACTTTCTATTTCCTGGATATCAGTACCACCCAGACAAATCAGATCAACCTCTAACATCTCATACGAACCACTAGACACATGATAGTCTGCAATTCCGACGACAAATTTCCAGTCGACAAGATTATGCAAATAACCCCAAAGTACATCTCGCCAACACAGACATGCGTTTTCATAGATAAACGAGTATGGAATAACTGGATAATACATATTATCTAACCTTTGCTGGGCGCTGATTAGGGATACCATTTATCACTCCATTCTCAATGAAGCGCTGATGTGTCACAACCCCTTTCGGATCAAGAATATACTCATACACCCCCGGCTTCCCGTTTAGTCCGCCTGAAGTTTGGAGCAACGTTCGCTCAACACCATCATTACCTCTAAGTGCAAATATTTTACCGGCGGAAAGTTGCTCTTTCGTAAGATAACTCGCTGCGATATGCGACATATCATCTTTTAACCCGCTGCCAACACGTGAGGCTGATAGTATTTTATCTGCGATACCACCGATACCTCTTGTAACTAACGCAACCCCTACCCCAGCCCCGACCCCTAAACCGAGAGCCTCTCCCCCCACGAACATAGCCCAAGCTTTGACGAACTCATTAGCAGGCTGAACTCCATCATAGCCATCGCCCCGAGCTTGAGCTCCCAGTGCTTCAGCTCTCTGCTCTGGTGTCGCGCCTTGGTCAACCATATAGGCATCAAGACTCGCAGCTGCTGTCGCAGAACCTCCACCAAAGTGTCCAAAGTCGTTGTACAGCGTTCCATTCTGCGCAACCCACGACCCTGTCTGCAGCTTGTCCGTACTGGCTGTCGGGTCTTGGATAGCCGTCGTCAGCACCCCGATCAATTGCGAATTCATCAGCAACAATTGATCCCGTTCCGCCTTCGGCATCGCGGAATAGGCCGAAGCCAACTTACTGACTAGGGCTTCGTTAACCCCAGCTGCCAAGGCCCCGGTTTTAAAATCACCGCCCGCAGCAAGGGAAGCCAAGCCCCCCATAACCGCATGCAAGCCAATCTTCTCTAGTTCACCGCTCGGCAGTCGATATTTGTCGCCGATATCTCCAACCAGGTTGAAGCCATAGGCGGTAAACGCATTCACCAAGGTGCTTTGCAGGGCATCGCCCAGACTGCCATCGCGCCCCAATGCCTTATTGAGCACGGCAGATGTTGTGTTTTGCAGCATCTGATTTGCGGCAAATTGACCGATGCCTCCCAGGGTACCCAGGCCTCCGGGGGCAGATACCACGACCTGGCCCGTGTTAGCCAAAACCCCATTGGTGGCGTCGGTCGCTGCAGTACTTGTACCCGTGCTGGTCTTTGTCCAATCGTTGAACAGTCCGGAGGTAAGACCAGCAGTACCTCCAGCGACGATGTAGTTTTTGAGGCTATCGGAACTGAATGTGTCTTTGACGGCAGCACCGAGGTTGCCTTTGTTGTTGATGGTGCTGACCGCTGCCGTACTGGCTGCCGAGGTGATTACCGCAGTGAGGGCCGCATTCGCCCAGCCAGCTGCGACCGCGTCCGCCGCTGCCGTCGCCGCAAGACCCGCTGACATTGCCGTACCGGAGCCAGCCGTTGCACCTGCTCCCACAAATCCGGAGGCCGCACCCGCCGTGAAGTAGGTGACGAGGATGATGACAATGATCATCGCTGGACCGCCCATCCCGGAATGGCTTTCATCCCAGCTGTCGTGCAGCTCTTTGACTTGGCGCCAGTTCACATCACCCCGCGCCTCGGCTTCTTTGAGCCAAGCCATGCTCGGATCGGCTTGCACCATGGCGTCAATCGCTTCGCTTACACTTTTCTGATTGATTTTTTTAACGTCGATGTGCAGGCCATCAACGGCGCGAATGAGCGTCTCACCCTTGGCGATTAGCTGGCTTTGACGAAGGGTTTCATCAACCTGGCCTTTGCTCTCCATGCTGGTCCATGCCCAGCTATTGCTGCTCTTGTCATGGCTTTCCTGATGGGAGTCCTTCACCGCCTCAAACGTAATGCTCCCGCCACTGTCCAGCGTCAGATCATTGCCCGCCTCCAGCCTGGCGCCCTGGTACAACTGGTCCCCACCACTGACCAACACCACGTCACCACCGGCCTTGATTTCGCTGCCCACGCTTCTCACATCGGTGACTTCGTCGCGCTGGGTCTTCTTGCTGCCCCAGCCGCCTTTTTTCTTCATGTCATACAGCGAGTAGTCGCTGTCTTGCGCGGCCAGCAGGTTGAGATCGCCGCGGGCGTAGACGTAGGCTTCGTTCCCGGCGCTGATTTTGCTGGCGACCAGGGTGGTGTCTGCGCCGGAAAGGGTTTCAACGTTGCCGCCGGCACTGAGTTCCGAGGCCCTTTGGGTGGTGTGGCGGTCTTCCTCGTGGATACGTTCCTTGCCGTCCTTGCTGTGGGTGACGACGTTGTGTTCATCGCCGGCTGAAGCCAGGTTGATGTCGCGTTGTGCCTCGGCTGTCAGGTTGCCGTCGGCATGGGCGGTGCTGGCAATGACGTTGAGGTCGCGCCCGGCACTGAGGCTCAGGTCGCCGCCGCTGGTGACGGTTGAGGCGAGGTTCTCGATGTCGGTGGTGATGGTGTGGCGATGACCGCCATCCTGACTGTCGTGGATTTCGCGCTGGTCACGTGTAGCGAGCAGATTGAGATCGCGCTCTGCGCTCAGGCTGGCGTCCCCGCCACTGTTGATGGACGAGCGGTTCGTCAAGTCCTGGGCGGAGCTGATTGTCAGGTGCTCTCGGGCGCTGATGGTGCCGCCCGAGTCGATCAGGGTGCGCATGCCTTGGCCTTCCGCCACGGCGATGGCCGTCCGGTCGTTGACGATGTCGCCCTTGAGGGTCGTGAGGCTGACCTGGTTGCCAAGGATTTCGCCGGCCAGGGCATTACGAATGCTGTCCTGTGCAAGCAGGCTCAGGCGTTCATTGGCTTGTACCAAGCCGCCTTGGTAGAGGCTGCCACCCGTGACGGCTGTCAGGTTGTCGCTGCCGCGCAGCGTGCCGACGTTGATCAAGTCGTTGCCGGTGATCAGGTTCAGGTCACGGCCTTGGATCAGGCTGCCACCGCGCACGTTGCGCACATCGGTATCGGCCAGGTAGAGCACCGGTACCAAGACCTTTTGGCCATCGACAATGCGCTCTTCCATCCAGGCGATGTCGTGAGTCAGGGCGGCGATTTGTTCAGCTGTCAGGCTGACGCCCACGGACAGGTGCAACGCGTCCTTGCTCGCCAGCGCGTTGTCCATCAGGTAGCGGAACTGTTCGTAGTCGTCGTTCAGCCCACCCGCCAGGAAGCGCTGGCCGGTTTGGGCCAGGACGGCGTCACTGATCAAGCGGGTTTCGTAACGCCCATCGCCGAGCAGGCGGTAGGCCAATGCATCGGCGTTGTAATTGAGCTTGCCGAGCAGGTAGTCCGAGCTCATGAACTGCTTGAGGTCGGTGAGGGCTGAGTTGGTCTCGATCAGGTAGCGGCTTTGCGGGTCGGGGTTCTGTACAAATAGGCCGTACGGTCCCTGCGGCAGACGGAAGGTCGAGGAGGCCGTTGGGTCGACGGCGGTGAACGGAACACCGGTGAAGTCGACTGGCACGAAGCTGATGTATTTCACACCATCGGCGCCGACCCGCTCGATGCGCTCCACCGCGTTGGCTACCTGGACATCGGTGGCGGTGCTGCGCTGACCCAGGTTGATGTTGATGCCGCCCACGGCGGCCGTCTGGTCGTTGTCCAACGACCCCGTCAGTTGCTCGTAGGTGTTTTCGTAGAGCGTGCCGTTCTGGATGTTCTGGCTCACCGTGAGGTTCACCGCGCCGCCGGCCTGGATCACCGATGCGTAGCCGTTATTGCCGTTCTCGTTCCAGGTGGTGACGTCACTCATCAGCCTGAAGCGGCTGTCAGAAGAGCGCGCGACCAACTCCTCGAAACGCTCGGCATCAAAGTTGCCGGCCGCGGTCGCCGCGTTGAACGCGGGAACGTCCCTGAACTCCATCTGGTCCCACAGCGAGTTGCTGATTTGGCCGGGGGTACCGATCATCACCACGCGCTGACCTGAGCGCGAGACCGCCCCCTGGTTGAGCAGGCTGTCGGCGGTCAGGTTCAGGTCGCCGTTGGCCGCCATCAGGCTGTAGCGGTTTTCCACCTGGCCAGCCTGGATGATGAGGTTTTTCCCCGCGACAAAGCGCGAGGCCTGGGAGTCCTGGGTGACGGTGTCGTTGAATTCGGTGATCTGGGTAATGGTGCCGCGTTTCCAACCGTCACCACCGCCACAGTGCTGACCGCATTTCCAGCTCAGGCTGCCGGACGTTGCCCCGGAGATGAGCTCAAACTCGGCCTTGGCGTTTTCCACGAACGCGGCGTTGATCGTGATGTTGCCCGCACTTTCTAAGGTGGCCGACAGGTTGCTGAAGGTGGCTGCGCGGCCGCCGTCGAGCGCGGCGAACGTCAGGTCGCCCTGGCTGTAGATGTCACCGTAATCGTTGCTCAGGCTGTTACCGCGCAGGTCCAGCGTACCGCCACTGAACAGCAGCGTGTCCGGGCCGTTGTGGATGCCGTTGCTGGCCCGCAGCAGCGCGTTGCCTTGCGCGCCCAGCGTGCCACGGTTGTCGATTCGGGCCGCGTTGATGGTCAGTTGCTGATTGGCGATCAATCGGCCGAGGTTGTCGAGGGTGCCACGCAGGGTCAACACCGTATCCCCCCCACTGACCAGCCGGCCATCCTGCTGGATCAGGTCATGGGCACTCACCAACAGTTGCTGCTGAGCCGACAGTCGACCGCGATTGATCAGGTTGCCGGCCAATGTCAGCGACAGCGTACCGTCGCTGAGCAACTCGCCGGCGTTGGTCAGGCTCGCGACAGTCAGGCTCAGGTCTGACGCACTGGCGATACGCTCGCCCGCGTTGAGGGTCAGGTCCTGTGCGCTGGTGTACGTCAGACCACCGTTGAGTTGCCAGTTACCCACCCCATTGACCGAACCCACCGCCCAGTTGCCCGAGCCCTGGCCCGTGAGGTTGCCTTGCGTCGCCGCCAGGTGGTTCAGGTCAAGGCTGAACACGCCCTGTCCGGCGTGACGCACGTTACCGTCGCTGCTGTCGAGCTGATCGGCCACCAGCGTCAGGTGTTGACTGCCGACTTCGATCAGGCCGTCGTGGTTGTTCAGCTTGCCGCTTAGGGCGATCCGGGTGGACGCACCGCCCAGCGCACGCAGCTGTCCACCGGCACTGTTGTCCAAGTGGTCGCTGGTGAGACTCAGGTCGCTGGCCGACTCGATCAGGCCGCCCTGGTTGTGGATCTGGTTGACCGCGTTCAGCGCCAACCGCGTGCCGCTGAGTTCTCCACCGGCGTTGTCCAGGCTTGAGCCGTTAAAACTCACGGTGTCCTTGGCGAACAGCTTGCCGCCCTGGTTGATCACGCGAGTCACGGTCAGCGCCAGGTTGCCCCGCAGGCTGCTGATCAAGCCCGCCTTGCCATCCACGACGCGGTTATCGAGTTCAGCGGCGCTGATCGCCACGCTATCGGCCTGGAGCGTCCCGCCCTGGTTGTGCAGCGTGCCTTGCCCCAATGCCAGGTCGGCCTGGCCGCCGTTGGCAACGATGATGCCTTGTTGGTTGTACAGGTCTGCGCTGACGATGCGCAGGCCATCGATACCCGCGACGATCTGGCCTTGGTCGCGGTTGTCGATCGTCGTGCTGTCGATGTCCACGCGCTTGCCACGCAAGGTGCCGCCGCGGTTATCGAGTTGATCGAGTGACGCGAGCAGTAAACGCTGTTCACCGGCATCGACCACCCCCGTGACGTTGCTGAACACCCCGGAAACATTCAGCTCGATGTCCCCACCCTGGCTGACGATGCCGCCCTTGTCGTTGTTGTCCAACTGATGGGCAGTGACCTTGATGGTGTTGCCGAGCAGGACTCCTGCGCTGTTATCGACAGCATCGCCATCGATGAACAGTCCGGTATCACTTTGAATCCGTCCGTTGCTATTGAGTAGCTCTGACTGGCCGGCCGTGCTGTGCTTGAGGATCAGCCGCGCACCGTCGACACCGGCGGCGAGCAGCCCGCCTTCTCGGTTGTCGAAACTGGCCGCGTGCAGCTCAAGACCGTCACCGATGATCCGCCCACGACGGTTATCCAGGTTCCCGTTCAGGGCCATCAAGCGCAGTTGTTGACCGGCCACGACCCCTTCGCGGTTGTCGATACTGGCAGCCCGGATGTCCACGTCAGCGCGGCTGGCTTGCAAACGGCCCAAGGCATTGTTCAGGTGTTGATTGACCATCAACCTGAGCGGCCCCGTTTCGGCACTGAGGGTGCCGTGGGTGTTTGTCAGGTTGGCAAGGGTCGCATCGAGGGTGCCACCGAGCAGCTTACCCTCGGTGTTGTCCAGGTCGCGGGCGTTGAGGGTGAGCTGACTGGATCCCTGGATCAGGCCTTGGCGGTTGTCCAGATTCTGGGTGGTGATCACGCTGTTGTCAGCGGCCATCGTGCCTTGGCGATTGTCGAGCTGGCCGCGACTGACCAGCTCAAGGGTTTGGCCGGTCAGGCTGGCGTTGCGGTTGTCGATGCGCTGGGCGTTGACCGTCAGTTGACCCGCAGCCTGGACCTTGCCGCCCTGGTTATTGAACTCGTCATCAAGGGTGAGGGCCACGGCGCCGTGCTCGGTACTGATGAGCCCCTGCTGGCTGTTGTCCAGGCGCGTCCCTGTGAGGTGAACCTGATCGGCGACCAAGGTTGCGCCCTGATTGATCAGCTCACCGCCCGACACGTTCAGGGTCGTCCGGGCCTGGATCTTGCCGTGGCCATTGTCCAGGCGTTCGCTGGCCGTGACCTGGGCGGCGCCCTGGCTGGCGGCGATCAAGCCATTGCGGTTGTCGAGTTGACGGGTCTCAAGGTCCAGGCGCCCGGCGATCAGGCTGCCGCCGCTGTTGCTCAGCTCCCGGGCGTTGAACGTCAAGCTGCCGCCCGCCATTTCGATACGCCCTTGACGGTTATCCAAGCTGTCGAGGATCAGGCTTGCCGCCTGACCATCGGCAAAGCGGATCAAGCCGTTCAGGTTGACGATGGCCGGCGCATTGAAGGCCAGGCTGGCTTCGCCGAAGATCCGTGCATTCGCGCCCTGGTTGAGCAACCGCGCGGCGCTCAGCGTGACGTTACGCCCTTGGATGATGCCGTTGCGGTTGTCCACCTGCGTTGCTGACTGAACCGCTAGCGAGCGGCTCGCCAACAGGCTGCCGGTGTTGTCGAGCGACTGGGCGTTGAGACTGAGATCGCCGCCGGCATTACGACTGTTATCCCCATTCACCCCCGCCTCAATAATCCCGCTGTTGCTCAACTGCCCGCCGGCGCCGAGGCTGATGCGATCACGGGCGGCCAGGCTTTGCTGGTTGTTCAGGGCGTCGCGGGTTTGGATGTCCAGCGAGGTGCCGGCGTAGACCGGGCCCTGGGCATCGAGGCTGGCCGCCTTGACGTTGATGGCATTGGCGGACGCGACTTGGACCATGCTCAAGTGGCCGTTGGCATCGATCTGGATATCGCCGCCACTGGCGGCCATGTTGCCGGCCAAGCGCACGCCGACACCGGCTTCGGTGCCCACCAGCTTGATCGCGCCGGCGTACATGCCGCCCAGCGCCGAGCTGTCGATGGCCAGTTGCGGTTGAGCGCTGCCGTCAGCGGTGCGAGCGGTGGCGTTGAGGGTCTGGGCGTCGACGTCGTTGCGGCCGGCGATGAGGGTCAGTTGCTTGGCCTGTATCTCGGCGTTGATCTGCGCGCTGCGGGTGATGATTTCGAAGCTGTCGACGTTGCTGGCATTAAGGCCGGCGCCCTCGATGGCGACGTTGCCGCCATCGACCTGGAAGTGGTCGAGGCGGCCGTTGTTCAGGATGGGTTTACCGGTGGTGAGGGTGACGCGTGGGGTGTTGATGAAGCCGCAGCCGTTGCAACTGATGCCGTACGGGTTGGCGACGATCACCCGCGCCGCTTGCCCGGCCACTTCGGTGTAGCCGCGCAGTTGGCTGGGATTGCCGCCGTTGACTTCGTTGAGGATGGTGCTGGCGGCCTTGCCGTTGAGGTGTTGGTTGCCGAGGATGATCCCGCCCAGTTGGGTGGACTGGGTACGGCCGGTGGCGTTGTTGAGGATCAGGCCTTCGCTGCCGACGTTGTAGTCGCGGAACTGGTTGTGCGACAGCCCGCTGGCGTTGGGCGCGGCGATGTTGATAATCGGCACGCCATTGCCGGCCCGGTCCTGGGAGGTGCCCGGCGCACTGACGACGATGCCGTCGGCCAGCGCCCACAACGGCTGCCAGAACATGGCGTTGGCCAACAGCAACGCCAACCCCCGCTTGGGCATGCCCCAGAACCGTTCGCGGCTCAACAGGGCGGCGGAGGGTTGGCGAACCAGGAAGGCAAACTGACGGACGTCCATGTTGGAACTCTCACAAAGCGCAGCGGGTAGCCGCTAATGGCTACAGGAAAAAACTGAGGCTGAAATAGATTGGGGCTTCGCGCCCGGTCAGCGCGTCGGGGCGCTCCAGCGAATGGGCGAAGGTCACGCTGGTGGCCAGGTAGGCGCCTCGGGCGAACAGTTCCAGCGAGCTGCTGGACACCCGTCCGTGGTAATCGCCGTTGTAGCGATCGTTCTGGATCACGCCCTGGTCGTAACCCAGGCTGGTGCCGTACTCGCTCAGCAATGGGCGCAACCACGGCCAGCTCACCGGGCGACTCCAGCGCAGGTCGTTGCGCCAGTAACCGCCGCTGTCACCGGACAGCGACTGGTCCTTGTAGCCGCGCACCGAACCCAGGCCACCCAGGCTCGTGCGCTGGGAACTGAACAGCACGTCCTCGCTGCGCTGCCCGGTGGCCAGGCTGCTGAAGCTCAAGGACTCGCCCCACAGCTCGAACGGCTGCAAGTAGCTCAGCGTCGCGGTGTACTTGCGATAGCGCGCGGTGGGCTCGCCGGCGTGCAGGTCGTGATCGCCCTGCGCCCCGAACGCGCCGATGCCGTGCTGCATACCGAGATCGAGGTTGACGAAGGCACTGCCGATGCGCCGGCCGTGGTTGACACCCAACTGCGCTTCGCTGAGGCGGTTGCTGCTGGTCGCCAGCTTGCTGTTTTCGATGAAGTTGTTGGTGCGCAGGTGGGACAGGCCAGCGTTGAGCGAGGTCTTGCTCATCGCATCGCGATGGACCACCCGCTCGGCGCGCAGTTGCTGGGTCTGGCTGTCGCCGGTTTGCTTGAAGCCATAACCGTTGGCCTGCGCCTGGGAGCGGTAATCGCTCTGGCTGTAGCTGTAGTTGAAGTTCCACCAGCCCCACGGCAGGTTGTAATTCATAAAGGCATTGCTGGAGGTGCGCTGGTGGTCGCTGACCGCATCATGACCGCCACGCAGCGACAGTTGATCCGCCAGGCCCAGTGGGCTGTCCCAGTCCAGCGACGTGCCCCATTGCTGTTCGCCGGTGCTGTCCTGGCCGTCGTTGCTGCGTGACAGCGAGGCACGCCAGGGCTTTTGCGGGGTGTTCTTGACCAGCACATCGCTGCCCCCTGGCGCTGCGCCGGGGCTGAGTTCCATCTGGGCTTGGTTGGACGGCAGGCGGTTGAGCTGATCAACCATCTGCTCGATTTCACGCAGGTTTAGCAGCGCCCCTGCCTGACCGGGAAAGGTCATGACCAGCTCGCGGGTCGACAGCCCACTGTCGGGCGTGGCCTGGATTCTTTCCAGCTTCCCCTCGACCACCAGCACACTCAATTGCCCGGTGGACAAGTCCTGCTGCGGCAAGTAGGCGCGACTGGTCACCAGCCCTTTATCGATGTAACGGTGGGTGATGACCTTGAGCAGTTCATTGAGCTGGGAGGTGCCCAGGCACTGGCCTTGGTACGGGCGGGTCAGTTGCTGGCGATCAGGCTCGGACAGCTGATCGGCGCCGTTGATCTGGATCTGCTGGATGGGGAAACAACGGCTGTCAGTCGGCATTGCCGGCGCCGTGGGAGCGGTTTCTTTGCCGGGCAGCTCCTTGAGTTCTTCAAGCCGACGGCGCTGCTCTTGCAGCAAGCGGTCCTGCCGTTCGCGGATCAGGTCTTGATCGCCGGGCGTCAACGCAGGCGCGGCCAAGGCCGTGCTCAACCCACCCAAACTGCTGAGCAGTACAAAAGAAAACGACCTCACCCAGAGGTGACATACCCGCATGTTGATTCCATCCATGGCGCGTCAGCGACAGTCCTTTGGAGGAACCCCTGCGGGCTAGTCGCGCAAGGATTCCCAGAGCGCGCAAGTATCAAGCGTTGTCGGAGCGTTGGATTTAGGATCTTTCTTAAAAAACCTAGAAGTTCCCTACCCGCCTGAATGGAAATCCAACACCGCCGCGCAGGAACTCACTACATGACGATCCCCATGCGCGTAGTCCACACCGCTCATCATCGGTCAGCCGCCGTTCAACTCGACTCAGGCAACATCACTCCGCTGCTCGCACGGTCTGGCGTCTTCGGCCAATCGCAGCCATGCTGTGCAGCGCGTCACCAACGTCCGCCAACCGGGTGCCCTGATCGATATGAGCCAACTGCCGTTTCTACCGTTTTCCAAACCTGTCATCGATGAAGCGACCATTGCCGCCGTCGGTGATGTCCTGCGTTCCGGCTGGATCACCAGCGGGCCGAAGGTCCAGGCCTTCGAGGCGCAACTGTCGGAGTTTTTCGGTGGGCGCCCGGTGCGCACGTTCAACTCGGGCACCTGCACCATGGAGATCGCCCTGCGTATCGCCGGGATTGGAGCGGGCGATGAAGTGATCACCACGCCAATCTCGTGGGTCGCCACCGCCAACGTGATTCTTGAAGTCGGCGCCACGCCGGTGTTCGCCGACATCGACCCGATCACCCGCAACATCGACCTGGACCGGCTTGAGGCGGCAATCACCCCGCGCACCAAGGCCATTATTCCGGTGTACCTGGCCGGCTTGCCGGTGGACATGCACCGCTTGTATGGGATTGCCAAGAAGCATGGCCTGCGCATCGTCGAAGACGCCGCCCAGGCCCTGGGGTCGAGCTGGGACGGCCAGCGGATTGGCGCGACCGGCGACATGGTGTCGTTCAGCTTCCAGGCGAACAAGAACGTCACCTGCTCGGAAGGCGGCTGCCTGGTGTTGAACAATGCCCAAGAGGCGCGACTGGCGGAGAAGTACCGGCTGCAAGGCGTGACCCGCAACGGTTTCGATGGGTTGGACGTGGATGTGCTGGGCGGCAAGTTCAACATGACCGACATTGCCGCGACCATCGGCCTGGGTCAGTTCGCCCACCTTGAAGCCATCACCGCGCACCGCCGCGAGCTGGCCCAGCATTACTTCGCGTGTTTTGGCCGTGACTTCGAGGCCACGTACGGCGCGCAACTGCCGCCCGCCGATTTCACCCAGAGCAACTGGCACCTGTTCCAACTGGTGCTGCCGGAACGCACCGACGGCCTGCCGGCCCGCGCCACGTTTATGCAGCACATGCAGGAGCTGGGCATCGGCATCGGTTACCACTACCCGCCGATCCACCTGCTGAGCCTCTACCGCGAGCGCGGGTTCAAGGAGGGCATGTTCCCGGTCGCCGAGCGTGTCGGGCGGCTGATCGTGTCATTGCCGATGTATTCGACCATGACTAAAAGCGATGTCGAGCGCTCGGTGGCGGCGGTGAAGGCAGTGCTCCAGCGCGGATAAACCTGTGGGAGCGAGATCGGCTTGCCGGTCTCGCTCCCACAAGAGGCAAGGCTTATTCGCCGATGGCGGCCTTGTAGCCTGAGGCGTCGAGCAGCTTCTGCAGGTCAGCGGCGTTGGCTGGCTTGAGCTTGAAGATCCACGCGCCGTACGGGTCGGAGTTGAGCAGTTCCGGGCTGGTGCCCAGCTCTTCGTTGACGGCGATCACTTCGCCCGCGACCGGGGCGTAAATGTCGGAAGCGGCCTTGACCGACTCGACCACGCCAGCCTGATCGGCGGCGGCGAAGACCGTCCCCACCTCGGTCAGCTCAACGAACACCACGTCGCCCAAGGCTTCCTGAGCGTGATCGCTGATCCCTACAGTCACCGTGCCATCGGCTTCCAGGCGGGCCCATTCGTGACTTTCGGCAAAACGCAGGTCGGCAGGGATATCGCTCATATTCTGTGTCCTCAAAAAGAAATGTCGGCGGAGCAAGGTCCGCCCTAAAAGGTTAGATCAGTGTTTTGCCATGACGCACGAAGGTCGGCTTGACCACGCGGACCGGGTACCACTTGCCACGAATTTCCACTTCGGCCCGGTCGGCAGTCGCCATCGGCACCCGCGCCAGGGCGATCGATTTACTGAGCGTAGGAGAGAAACTACCACTGGTGATCTCCCCTTCGCCAACATCGGCGATCCGCACCACTTGATGGGCACGTAAAACCCCACGTTCTTCCAGCACCAGACCGACCAGTTTGTGCTGCACGCCAGCCGCCAGTTCGGCTTCCAGCGCCGTGCGCCCGATGAACTGCCGCGTCGCTGGCTCCCAGGCGATACTCCAGGCCATGTTTGAGGCCAGCGGCGAAACGTCTTGGTGTATGTCCTGGCCGTAGAGGTTCATCCCGGCCTCCAGGCGCAGCGTGTCGCGGGCCCCCAGGCCAATGGGCGAGATACCCGCGCCCACCAGGTCGTTGAAGAACCCCGGCGCCTGATCGGCCGGCAGGGCAATTTCCAGGCCGTCTTCGCCGGTGTAGCCGGTACGGGCGATGAACCAGTCACCGTCGCACTGGCCTTCGAAGGGCTTGAGTTGCTGGATCAGCGCGCCACGGGACTGCGTCACCAGCTCGGCGATCTTCTGCCGGGCCAGCGGCCCCTGGATGGCCAGCATCGCCAGCTCGCTGCGCTCGTGCAGTTGGACCTCATAGGCCCCGACATGCGCCTGCATCCAGGCCAGGTCCTGATCACGGGTGGCTGCGTTCACCACCAGGCGATAGGTGTCATCCAGGCGATAGACGATCATGTCGTCGATCACCCCGCCACGCTCATTGAGCATGGTGCTGTACAAGGCACGGCCAGGGCTGTGCAGGCGCTCGACATCATTGGCCAGCATCTGCTGGAGCCAGACCTTGGCCTGGGGGCCGCTGACATCGATTACGGTCATATGAGATACATCGAACACCCCACAATCGCGGCGCACCTGATGGTGTTCCTCGACCTGTGAGCCGTAGTGCAATGGCATATCCCAACCGCCAAAATCGACCATCTTCGCACCGAGTGCGAGGTGAAGGTCGTACAGAGGCGTACGCTGTCCCATGGGTGTCTCCTTCCGGGCGTGGCGAAGGTGCGGACGGGTGCCGTGGGTTGAAAGCCCTGAAATAGAGGGCTCTTCGCCAATGTCGACGACCCGGTCTTGCGGACTAACCGCACCGAATGCCGCGCATTGTAGCCGCAAGGTGTAGGACTGACACCTAACCGATGCGATGAGCCGAGCGACGGATCAAGCCGACGACCGGTAGCAGCCCCACCAGGATCAGGGTCAAGGCCGGTAACGAGGCCCTTGCCCACTCGCCTTCACTGGTCATTTCAAAGATCCGCACCGCCAGCGTGTCCCAGCCAAACGGGCGCATCAGCAGGGTCGCGGGCATTTCCTTGAGCACATCGACAAACACCAGCAGGGCCGCGCTCAAGGTGCCGGGCAGCAACAACGGCAGATACACTTTGAAAAACAGTCGCGGCCCACTGACACCCAGACTGCGTGCCGCTTCCGGCAACGACGGCCGGATCCGCGCCAGGCTGTTCTCCAGCGGCCCATAGGCCACCGCAATGAAGCGCACCAGATACGCCAGCAGCAAGGCGGTCAGGCTGCCCAACAACAGGGGTTTGCCCGCGCCACCCAGCCAACTCGACAACGGCACCACCAGTTCGCGGTCCAGGTAACTGAACGCCAGCATGATCGAGACCGCCAGCACCGAACCCGGCAAGGCATAGCCGATGTTGGCGACGCTGACCCCCGAGCGAATTGCCCGGGTCGGCGCCAGGCGCCGGGCGAACGCCAGCAGCAAGGCGACGCTGACCGTCACCAGCGCAGCCAGCGCGCCCAGGTACAGGGTATGCAGGATCAGCCCGGTGTAGCGCTCATCGAGGTCGAAACGCCCGCGCTGCCAGAACCAGACCAGCAGTTGCAGCAACGGAATGACAAACGCACAGGCGAACACCAGCGCACACCAGGCCGTGGCCGCCAGGGCCTTGAAGCCGCGTAGGTGATAGAGCGCCTTGCCGCGTGGACGCTCGTTGCTGCCGCGGGCAGCGCCCCGGGCCCGGCGCTCGCCGTACAGCAACAGCATCACCACCAGCAGCAACAGGCTGGCCAGTTGCGCCGCGCTCGACAGGCTGAAGAAGCCGTACCAGGTCTTGTAGATGGCCGTGGTGAAGGTGTCGAAGTTGAACACCGAGACCGCGCCGAAGTCCGCCAGGGTTTCCATCAAGGCCAAGGCCACGCCCGCCCCGATGGCCGGCCGCGCCATCGGCAGGGCCACGCGCCAGAACGCTTGCCAGGGCGATTGCCCCAACACCCGCGCCGCTTCCATCAGGCCCTTGCCTTGGGCCAGGAAGGCGTTGCGGGCCAGCAGGTAGACGTAGGGATAGAACACCAGCACCAACACCAGGATCACCCCACCGGTGGAGCGCACGCGCGGGAGCCGCACGCCGCTGCCGAACCCGTCGCGCAACAGGGTTTGCACCGGGCCGGAAAAGTCCAGCAGGCCAACGAAGACGAACGCCAGGACATACGCCGGGATCGCGAACGGCAACATCAGCGCCCAATCCAGCCAGCGTCGCCCGGGGAACTCGCAGAGGCTGGTCAGCCACGCCAGGCTCACGCCCAGCAGCGTGACGCCGAGGCCAACACCGAGGATCAACGTCAGGGTATTGCCCAGCAGCCTGGGCATCTGGGTGTCCCACAGGTGGGACCAGATTTGCAGGTCAACGGCTTGCCAGGACAGCAGCAGCACGCTCAGGGGCAACAGGACCAGCGCAGCGATAGCGAAGACGACGGGATACCAGCGGCGTTGGGCGGGATGGGCCAAGGGAGGTCTCTAAAAATGGGGCCGGGGCTGGGAAGGCTAACAGTTTTGTTTTGCCGCGCGGGGGGGATGACCCCGATACCCGTCAGTCAAGCGAACCCATGTGGGAGCGAGCTTGCTCGCGAAAGCGGCGTATCAGGCACATCAATGTTGGATGTGCTGCCGTCTTCGCGAGCAGGCTCGCTCCCACAGGAGGGGCAGAGTGTTCTGCCCCTTGGCGGACTGGACTCAGTTCCAGCCAGCGCGGTCCATCAGGCGAATCGCCTCGGCCTGGCGCAGACCTGCCACTTCAACCGGCAGGGTGTCGGGGATGAACTGGCCCCATGCCTGGACTTCAGCCGAAGGTTTGACGGCCGGGTTGGCCGGGAACTCCTGGTTGGCATCGGCGAAGATCTTTTGTGCCTCGGGCGTGGTCATCCACTCCACCAGGGCCTTGGCGGCTTCCGGGTGCGGTGCGTGCGCGGTCAGGCCGATACCCGACAGGTTGACGTGCACGCCACGGTCGGCCTGGTTCGGCCAGAACAGCTTGACCGGCAGATCCGGCTTGGCCTGGTGCAGGCGGCCGTAGTAGTAGGTGTTGACGATGCCGACATCGCACTGCCCGGCCGCGATGGCTTGCATCACTGCGTTGTCATCGGAGAACACGTCAGTGGCGAGGTTGTTGACCCAGCCCTTGATGATTTCTTCGGTCTTGGCCGCGCCATGGGTTTCGATCAGGGTCGCGGTCAGCGACTGGTTGTAGACCTTCTTCGCGGTGCGCAGGCACAGGCGGCCTTCCCACTGCTTGTCGGCCAGGGCTTCATAGGTGCTCAGGTCCGACGGCTTGACCCGCTCGGTGGAGTAGACCAGCGTCCGTGCACGCAGGCTCAGGCCGGTCCAGGCGTGGGAGGCAGCGCGGTATTGCAGGGGGATGTTGGCGTCGATCACCTTGGAGGTGAACGGTTGCAGGATGCCCATTTGCTCGGCCTGCCAGAGGTTGCCGGCATCCACGGTCAGCAGCAGGTCGGCGGTGGCGTTCGCCCCTTCGGCCTTGATGCGCTGCATCAGCGGCGCTTCCTTGTCGGTGATGAACGTCACCTTCACCCCGGTTTTCTGGGTGTAGGCGTCGAACACTGGCTTGATCAGCTCATCGATACGCGAGGAGTAGACCACCACCTCATCAGCGGCCTGGACGACGGTGCTGCCGATCAGGGTCAGGGCGAGGGCTGTCAGTAGACGCTTCGGTGCCAACATGGGAGCGGTCTCTCGGTATCAAAAATGAGCTCAAATGATAAGGACTCACATTTCGGTTCTCAATCGAACAGTTCGCGGAGGCGTTACCAGATGTTGCACGGGAGGATCTGGGGTGAGTGTTTTGCCGTCTTCGCCGGCAAGCCGGCGAAAACGCCGCTCACCTCAGGCCTTGGCCAACGCCGGCAAATCCCCACTCAACCCCAGCGCCTGGCGCACGAACAGCGCCTTGGCCTCGGGCATCTGCTCGACCAGCTTCAAGCCGGTGTTGCGCAACCAGCGCACGGGCAATGGATCGGCCTGGAACAACCGCTCGAAACCTTCCATCGCGGCCATCAGCGCCAGGTTGTGGGGCATGCGCCGACGTTCGTAGCGGCTGAGGACTTTCACGTCCGCCAGGCACTCGCCACGGCGGGCGGCCTGCAACAGCAC
The DNA here is from genome assembly GCF_900109995.1 of Pseudomonas sp. ok272. Classification (GTDB taxonomy): domain Bacteria; phylum Pseudomonadota; class Gammaproteobacteria; order Pseudomonadales; family Pseudomonadaceae; genus Aquipseudomonas. The sequence goes on from NZ_FOCB01000003.1 coordinate 47,350, forward strand.
TTCGGCCAGCACGGCGGCATCGAGGAACCCGAGGTTGACCCCCTGCCCCGCCAGCGGGTGGATGGTATGGGCGGCGTCGCCGATCAAGGCCAGGCCCTCGGCCACGTAGCGCTTGGCGTGACGCTGGCGCAACGGCACGCACAGGCGCGGGTCGGCGCTCAGCACGCTGCCCAGGCGCCCCTCGAAGGCGCGCTCCAGTTCGCGGCAAAATCCGTGATCATCCAGCGCCATCAGGCGCTCGGCCTCGGTCGGGGTGGTCGACCAGACAATGGAGCACCAGTCCTGCTGGCCATCGCGCACCAACGGCAGGAACGCCAGTGGGCCGTTATCGGTGAAGCGTTGCCAGGCGGTCATTCGGTGCGGCTGGGAGCTGCGCACGCTGGTGACGATGGCGTGGTGCATGTAATCCCATTCGCGGGTCGCGACACCGGTGAGGCGGCGCACCGCCGAGTTGGCACCATCGGCCGCGATCACCAAGGGCGCGCGCAGGGTGCGGCCGTCGGCCAGGGTCAGCAGCCAATCGTCGCCGGAGCGGCGCATCTGCTCCAGGCGCGCATTGGCCAGCAGGCCCAGGTCGCAATCGTGCAAGCGGTCCAGCAAGGCGTCCTGGACCACCCGGTTCTCGACGATATGCCCCAGCGCCTCGGCGTGCACACTGGCCGCGGAGAAGTGGATCTGCCCGGTGCCACTGCCGTCCCAGACCTGCATGTCCGAGTACGGACTGCTGCGCCGGTTGACGATGCCGTCCCACACACCCAGGCGTTCGAGAATTCGTTGGCTGGCCGCCGACAAGGCGCTCACCCGGGGTTCAAACGCCGATTGCGCGTCGAAGGGTTTGACGCTCATGGGGCTGCCGTCGAGCAGCAGGACTTCCAGCCCGCTGTCCTGGAGCGCCAGCGCCAAGGCGCTGCCGACCATTCCGGCCCCGACAATCAGCAGATCTGCGCGCATTTCCATGCTTTAAGCCTGTTTCGCGTGCGGCGTGGGCCGCAGGTAAAGGGGGTTCCTAGACATCAGGACGTGTGCCCAGGCCCATGGCCTGCCGGGCGAACCAGCGTTTGGCCGGCGGGAGCAGGTCAAGGCCCAGCAGGCCGAGGTTGCGGCCCAGGGAGACCAGCGGCTGGGTGCTGCCAAACAAGCGGGTGACCTGGTCGGAGAACCCGACGGTGAGTTGCTGGTCCAGGCGCTGGCGCTCGCGATAAGCCTGCAAGGTCGCCAGGTCGCCAGGCAGTTTGTCGCTGGCCAGCAGCGCTTCGGCCAGGGCCTGGGCGTCGCGCAGCGACAGGTTGAAGCCCTGCCCGGCAATCGGGTGCAGGCTGTGGGCCGCGTTGCCCAGCACCGCCAGATTGGCGCGCACCTGCTCATCGGCTTCGATCAGCGTCAACGGATACAAATGCCGCGCCCCCACCTGCTTGAGGGTGCCCAGGCGATAGCCGAACACCCCCTGCAACTCGCTGAGGAAGCTGCGCTCATCCAGCGCGGCCAGGCGCTGGGCGTCCATTCCCAGGCGGGTCCAGACCAGCGCACAACGGTTATCCGCCAGCGGCAGCAAGGCCATCGGCCCTTCGTCGGTGAAGCGTTCGAAGGCCATGCCTTCGTGGGCTTCGCTGGGGGTGATGTTGGCGATCAGCGCACTCTGGTGGTACGGGCGCTTCTTGATGTTGATCCCCAGTTGCTCGCGCAACCCCGAACGCCCGCCGTCGGCCAGCACCGCGAGGTCGCACTCCAGGGTGGTTTCATCGTTGAGGGTCAAGCGGTAGCCGTCCGGCAGCGGCTCCATGCGGGTGACTTCGGCCGGGCAGCGCCAACTGATCACGTCCTTGTCCAGGCCCTGCCACAGGCATTGGCCCAACCAGGCGTTTTCCACCACATAGCCGAGCGCCGGGACGCCCTCCTCCATGGCCGACAGGCGCGCAGTAGAGAAACGTCCGCGATCGGAGACATGGATCTGCTTGATCGGCTCGGCGCGGCGGGAGATGGCTTGCCACAGGCCCAAGCGCTGATAGATTTGCCGGGCGCCAAACGACAGCGCCGAGGAGCGGGCGTCGTAGCTTGGCTGGTAGCTGTCACCCGGGGCGAACGGTTCGATCAGCACGATCTTCCAGCCGCGCGCCTTCGCCCCGGCTTGCAGCGCCAGCGCCAGGCTGGCGCCCACCAGGCCGCCACCGATGATCGCCAGGTTGACCCGGCTCATGCGGCTTGCACCCGCGCCGCAGCCATCAGCGCCTCGATCTCGGCGACCGTCCTGGGCACGCCGTGGGTCAGGATTTCACAGCCTTGCTTGGTTACCACCACGTCATCCTCGATGCGCACGCCAATGCCGCGCCATTTCTTCGCCACGTTCAGGTTGTCCGGGGCAATGTAGATGCCCGGCTCGACGGTCAGGGCCATGCCGACTTCCAGCACCCGCCATTCACCGCCGACCTTGTATTCGCCAACGTCGTGCACATCCAAACCCAGCCAGTGCCCGGCGCGGTGCATGTAAAACACCTTGTAGGCCTCGCTGGCGATCAACTCATCGACATCGCCCTGCAACAAGCCGAGCTGCACCAGGCCGGCGGTGATCACCTGGACCGTCGCCTCGTGCGCCTGGTTCCAGTGCTTGTCCGGCGCGATCTGGGCAAAGGCCGCTTCCTGCGACGCCAGCACCAGTTCGTAGATCGCCTTCTGCTCCGGCGAGTACGTGCCGTTGATCGGCCAGGTGCGGGTGATGTCGCTGGCGTAGCAGTCGATCTCGCAACCGGCGTCGATCAGCACCAGGTCACCGTCCTTGAGCACCGCGTCATTGCGCTGGTAGTGCAGGATGCAGCTGTTGCGCCCGGCCGCGACGATGGAGCCGTAGGCCGGCATCTTCGCCCCGCCCTTGCGGAACTCGTAATCGAGCTCGGCTTCCAGGCTGAACTCATGCAGCCCGACACGGCTGGCCTGCATGGCGCGGACGTGGGCCTGGGCGGAAATCCGCGCAGCCTCGCGCATCACCTTCACTTCTGCCGCCGATTTATACAGGCGCATGTCGTGTAGCAGATGATCCAGGGCAACAAACTCGTTCGGCGGCTGGGCGCCAAGGTGCGCCTTGGAGCGAATCACGTTGATCCAGTCCATCAGGTGCCGATCAAACTCGGGGTGGCTGCCCATGGCCGAGTAGACCCGGTCCCGGCCTTCGATCAAGCCCGGCAAAATGTCGTCAATGTCGGTGATCGGGAAGGCATCGTCGGCGCCGAAGTGGCGAATGGCGCCTTCCTGGCCGGCACGCAGGCCATCCCACAGCTCGCGCTCGGGGTTGCGTTCGCGGCAGAACAGAATGTACTCGCCATGCTCGCGGCCGGGCATCAGCACGATGACGGCCTGCGGCTCGGGGAAACCACTGAGGTACTGGAAATCGCTGTCCTGGCGATACACGTGCTCGACGTCACGGTTACGGATCGCCACGGCGGCGGCCGGCAGGATTGCGATGCTGTTGGGTTCCATCTGCGCCATCAGCGCCTTGCGCCGGCGCGTGTATTCCGACTTCGGGATATGGATCATGGGCAGATGGGGGTCCTTTCTTAGTGCAGCGACGGCTTGGGTGCAGCCGGTTCAGCCGGTTTCTTGGTCTCGGCGAACAGCAGCAGCGGCGCGACGCGCAGGTACTCCATCACTTCCATGTAGTCGCTTTCGCCGTCTTCGGATTCTTCCAGGGCATCCTGGATCTGCGAGATCGCCGCGAGATCCTGCAGCACTTCCTGGGCGTCGGTGCTCAGGTCCAGGCCACCGGCGTTGACGCCGAAGCCGTGGAGGAAACCCTGACACCATTGGCCCAGTGCGACAGCACGTTCAGCCAGCGGCGCGTCATCGGTCGGCAGCAGCAGGACCACGGTGACATCGTCGCCCGTCAACTCGCCCTTGACCATGGCTTGCAGGCCGATCAGCGCGTTGCGGACATTTTCGGTTGGCTCGGTTTCCAGCAGTTCGGCGACGTCAGCCAACCAGGTGTCGACATCAAAACCGACGCCGGTGCAGCTACGGCCCAGCAGCACGCCGTGAAGCTCGGCAGGGGAGCACGGATGGCCGCTGGAACTCAGCAGGGTGGCAAAGGCGTTGTACGGGGAATTCTGAATAGTCATGGGTAGCTAGGCGCCAAGCGGCGCTATGTCTAGAATGAAGGCCTTGTATCCTACATCGACAGACTCGCCAAGACTATTAAAGGCTGTCCGCCCGTTACCGCTCATCAGACAAATCCAGTGGAACCCAATGGAAGACACCGACCTGCAAGCGCTGATGGCCAGACTCGAACTGTTGATTACCCGAGTCGAGCAACTTAAGAGCCAGAATGGACTCTTACTAGCTCAGGAAAAAACCTGGCGCGAGGAACGCGCGCACCTCATAGAAAAAAATGAAATCGCCCGGCGTAAGGTCGAATCGATGATTTCGCGCCTCAAGGCCCTGGAGCAAGACTCATGAGTACAAGCAGCAGCGTTACCGTGCAGATCCTCGACAAAGAGTATTCGATCATTTGCCCCCAGGAAGAGCGCAGCAACCTGGTGAGTGCCGCCCGTTACCTGGATGGCAAGATGCGTGAAATCCGCAGCAGCGGCAAAGTCATCGGCGCCGACCGTATCGCCGTGATGGCCGCGTTGAACATCACCCACGACCTGCTGCATTCCCAGGAGCGCCCCGAGATGCAGGCCAGCGGCTCGACCCGCGAGCAAGTACGCGACCTGCTCGACCGGGTGGACCTGGTGCTGGCCACCGATCCGGACGTCAGCAAAGGCTGATTCCTCGGGGTGGTTGCGGTATACTCACGCCACTCCCTGGGGTGCTTGCCAGTTGACGATGTCCCTGAGCCGATTCGCACTACCCTGGAGGTTGCACGTTGGGCTGGTGTGCATGTCCGCTAGACGGAAAGCCTTAAAGCCTACTGCATCTTCCACCTTGAACTTTCGGGTTCAAGGGCTAAGTCAGCAGCGGTTCATCCGGGGAGCCTGATTCAAGCCGATGCCAGTTAACGCTGGCATCGGCTTTGTTGCATATGAGACCACCCCACCGGGTGCCCATCACGTGAACAGCCCATGACGATGACCGAACCTGCGCCGCTTTCCCGCCCGCAACTTCGACGCATGCTGCGCAAGGCCCGTCGTGCCCTCACGCGCGGCGAGCAACGCCAGGCAGCCCGTGGGCTGTATCGGCAACTGGCCCAACAGCCGGTGTTCCGCCGCGCCAAGCACATCTCCCTGTACCTGCCCACCGACGGTGAAATCGATCCGCGCCTGCTGCTGCGCGCCGCCCAACGCCGGGGCAAGGCAACCTACCTGCCCGTACTCAGCGCCTGGCCCCGGACCAAAATGGTGTTCCAGCGCGTTCGCCCTGGGGAACCGCTGCGTCCCAACCGCTTTCGCATTCTCGAACCACGGGTCAACCCGGCCAAACAGCGCAAGGCCTGGGCACTGGACCTGGTGTTGTTGCCATTGGTCGGGTTTGACGAGGACGGCGGGCGTCTGGGCATGGGCGGCGGCTTCTATGACCGCAGCCTGGCCTACCTGGCTCGGCGCAAAAGCTGGCGCAAGCCGACGCTGCTGGGGCTGGCCCATGAGTGTCAGAAGGTCGAACGATTGGCTCAGGCCAGCTGGGATGTGCCGATGCAAGGCACGGTGACGGATCGGCAGTGGTATGCCGCAGAGCAGGCACCACGCTAAGCGGCGACGGTGAAGATCAGCGCTTGAAGGGTTGAATCTGTTGCGTGACTTGCGGCGGGGCATTGGTCTTGTTCGCCCACAGGCTTTGCGCGTAACCGGTGGTCACGACACCCAGGCCAAATACAATCACCAATATCCATAGTAAATCCGGTTTGCGTTTCATCGATTGCCCCCTCAAGGCATGTCACACACGATGTCAGCAACGGTGTCCATAATTAGGCCGTGCTTGCCGCGTCTTGCTTAAAAGTCCGGCATTTTGCGGTAACGTGAGGCCACACGCAAATACTGGCGTCAACCGACCGTCGGTTTGTCACAATTTGGCCAAACACCCTTCCCGGCCAGCGCTTCTGGAGAAAAATGATGGCCTATTGGCTGATGAAATCCGAACCCGACGAGCTTTCCATCAACGACCTTAAAAAGCTCGGCGAGGCGCGCTGGGATGGGGTCCGCAACTATCAAGCACGTAACTTCCTGCGCGCCATGGCCGTTGGCGACCAGTTCTTCTTCTATCACTCCAGTTGCCCTGAGCCCGGGATTGCCGGGATTGGCAAGATCATTCAAGCCGCCTACCCGGACCCGACGGCACTGGACCCTGAAAGCCACTACTACGACCCCAAGGCCACGCCCGAGAAGAATGCCTGGAGCGCCATCGATGTCGCCCACCTCGAAACGTTTTCCAAGGTCCTCAAGCTCGACTACTTGAAGCAGCAGACGACCCTGGCCGAGATGCCCCTGGTGCAAAAGGGCAGCCGCTTGTCCGTGATGCCCGTCACTGCCGAGCAGTGGGCCGCCGTGCTCGCACTGCGCTGAGCCGCAGAACCCACGCCCTGAGCATTCGCGAGCAGGCTCGCTCCCACGCTGATCGATGGCGAGCACACATCCCGTGCCCGACCCGGCTCCCCTGTGGGAGCGAGTCTGCTCGCGATGAGACCAGCCCAGGCAACGATAGCCTTATTGAATGATCAGGTTGTTGAACAACAGATCCTCGACCACCGGCTTGCCGGTCTCGTCGGTCATCACCTGCTGGGTCTGCTTCAGGGCTTCCTGGCGCAGTTTTTCCTTGGCTTCGACGTTGTTCATGGTCTCGGTGGTTTGCTGGGCGAACAGCGCCACCAACTGATTGCGAATCAACGGCTCGTTAGCCTTCACCGCCTTGGCCGCTTCATCGCCCGTGACCCGCAATGCCACGTCCGCCTTGTAGACCTTGAGCTTGGGCGTGCCATCCAGGCCATAGTTGCCCACGAATGGCGGGCTCAGGCTGATGTAGCTGACTTTCGGTGCTTCACCTTCTTTGGCTTCTTCGGCCAGCGCCGCCACAGGCAGCGACAGGGCCAGCAACAACATGATCCACGCTTTCACAATCGGCTCCTTATTCAATGTGCGGGCTAGCATAACGAGCCACGGCCCCAGCACAAAGTTATGGCTGGTTATCAGGGCCAGGCATGCTCGTTGACCCGTTGACTTACACACCTACACTTATCGGCCATCACTCCCAAAGGAATAGCCCTGATGAAAGCCGTGCTGTGCAAAGCCTTCGGCCCCGCCGAATCGCTGGTGCTGGAAGACGTCGCCAGCCCCGTGGCCAAGAAGAACGAAATCCTGCTGGACGTGCACGCCGCCGGGGTCAACTTCCCGGATACGCTGATCATCGAAGGCAAATACCAATTCAAGCCGCCCTTCCCATTCTCACCAGGCGGTGAAGCCGCCGGCGTGGTCCGTGAAGTGGGGGAAAAGGTCAGCCACCTCAGCGTCGGTGACCGAGTCATGGCGCTTACGGGCTGGGGCAGCTTCGCCGAGCAGGTCGCGGTGCCCGGCTACAACGTGCTGCCGATCCCACCGTCCATGGACTTCAACACTGCCGCCGCATTCAGCATGACCTACGGCACCTCGATGCACGCCCTCAAACAACGCGCCAACCTGCAGCCCGGCGAAACCTTGCTGGTGCTCGGCGCCTCCGGCGGCGTGGGCCTGGCCGCCGTCGAGATCGGCAAGGCCATGGGCGCCCGGGTCATCGCCGCCGCCAGCAGCGCCGAGAAACTCGCCGTGGCCAAGGCCGCCGGTGCCGATGAGCTGATCAACTACAGCGAAGCCAACCTCAAGGACGAGATCAAGCGCCTGACCAACGGCCAGGGCGCCGACGTGATCTACGATCCGGTGGGCGGCGATCTGTTCGACCAGGCCATCCGCGCCATCGCCTGGAACGGCCGCCTGCTGGTGGTTGGCTTTGCCAGCGGACGGATCCCCGAGTTGCCGGTGAATCTGGCACTGCTCAAGGGCGCGGCCGTGGTCGGCGTGTTCTGGGGCTCCTTCGCCCAGCGCCAGCCTCAGGACAACGCCGCCAACTTCCAGCAACTGTTCAGCTGGTTTGCCGAGGGCAAGTTGCAGCCGCTGGTGTCGCAGGTCTATACGCTGGATAACGCGGCACAGGCCATTAACGAGCTGGGCCAGCGCAAGGCGGTGGGCAAGATTGTGGTGCAGGTGCGGTAGCACCCCCCACAGGGATTCGTTGATCAAGGCCGCACGTACTCGCCTGATCCTTCGCACCCCCGCACCGCTTGAGCCGCGCCTCCAGGTTTCGATCCGGCATGGCGTGGCTGCGCAGGGCGCTGGCGGTCTGTTCGACATAGTCGCGGGTGGTGCCGTAGCGGCCGCAGGCGCTTTCAAAGACCTGGCTGAGGACATGGTCCGGCAAGTTCCCGGCATAGCTGGGCAGGTGGCGTTCCAATACGAAACCCAGTGCCTGAACCTGGCTACCGTCTTCCAGGCGGCAATTGAGCCAATGCGGTCGATAGGAAGGAACCGGCATTTCACGCTGCCACAGGGCATACAGCGAGGCGTCCAGTTGCTCCTCCGGCAGGCGGTAGGCAAACCCACTGCAGGAGCCGCCGCGGTCCAGGCCAAACACCAGGCCGGGCAGTTCCGGGGTGCCACGGTGTTCGTGGGACCACAGGTACAAACCGCGATGGTAGCCATGCACACGGCCGCGTACACGCTCGACCGCCTTGCACTCCGGGCGCCAGATCAAGGAGCCGTAGGCAAATAACCAGACCGGCCCGCCCTTGTGCAACGCCATGGTGGCTTGCATCGAGGCCAGTAATTGTTCGTGCGTCAGTTGCGCGCCCAGATCGAGCCGCGGGGGGTAAGCCAGATTCAAAAAAGTAGATTCAATGGCTGTCATGATAAAAAACGTTCAGCCCCGCGAATATTACAAGATGTAATCAAGATGAGTTCATAGAACATATAGCAGTAGCGGTAATTCGAATAGTACTAAGGGACGTATAACCCTCACCTATTCACACAGGACAAAAAAACATACCGCTGGGCGCCCTCGAACATCAGCGGATATAGCCTAATGCCATTTAAGATAAGTCTGAAATATCGATATGAAATAGGTATACGCTTTTTGAACGGTTAGGCTAGTTACGCTTAACTTGGGAAATTTCCTACATGTCTTCCGGAACTGTTACGTATCAAAACACTCCAAGGGCCACGTATAAAGGCCGCCCTCCGGCGAAAGCCAAACTGCCTACCAGGGGCTGCACGATGAAAAACCTATGGATCTTCGGGCTTTTGCTGCTCGCTCAAACCGCCCACGCCCTAGTGCAAGATACCCCATCGCAGAAAGACCAGGGCTTTTGGTACTTGCAAACCAGCGTCTACACCCGACACTTCTCGCCGGACCCCGAACACAACAACAACCAGGACCTGATCGGCCTTGAACGGAATGAGGCCTCCGGCTGGTTGTTTGGCGGGGCGACGTTTCGTAACTCGTTCAGCCAGCGCTCCTATTACGCCTACGCCGGTAAACGCTTCGAAAGTGCCGACTATCCGGTGTATGTGAAATTGACCGGCGGTTTACTTGAGGGCTATCACGGCGAGTATCAAGACAAGATCCCACTCAATCACTTCGGTATTGCACCGGTGATCATTCCCTCGGTGGGTGCTCATTACGGCCCGGTTGCAGCCGAGCTGGTATTGCTCGGCTTCAACGCCGCCATGATCACCACAGGTGTGCGCTTCTAGACCGGCTCATCTGCCGAGGGCCGGGGCGCGTAGGCAAACACGTCGGCGCGCATCTGATGGGCATCCATCCCGGCGCTGACCAACGCATCCAGGGTGCCATAGACCATGGCGGGCGAACCGCTGGCGTAGACATGCAGGGGCTTGAGGTCAGGGAAGTCCTGGCACACGGCCTCGTGCAGCATGCCGCAGCGTCCCGGCCAACCGCACCGGTCACTGACCACTTGATGCAGGAACAGGTTGGGCAGCTTCAACCATTCGTCCCAGTGTTCCATCCGATAAAAATCTTCCGGGCGACGTACGCCCCAGTACAAATGCACCGGGTGTTTGAAACCCTTGGCCCGGCAATGTTCCAGCAGGCTGTGGATCTGTCCCATGCCGGTCCCGGCCGCGATCAGCACCAGCGGTCCGTCCGGCAGCTCGGCCAGGTGGGTATCGCCGAAGGGCAACTCGACCCGCACCATGGGATTGCGCTGCAACTGCTCGATCAGGCTGGTCGCGCTGGCTTCACGGGCCAGCACGTGGATCTCCAGGTCACGACCGGAATGGGGCGCCGAGGCCAGCGAGAAGGCCGACTTCTCGCCATTCTCGCGCTCGATCATCAAGTACTGCCCGGCGTGATAGCGCGGTGGCTTGCCGGCCGGCGTGCGCAAGCGCACTCGCCAGGTGTCGCCGCCGACGTCCACACACTCAATGACCTGACACGACACGCTGCGCACCGGCAACTCTCCCAGCGCAAGGACGCCATCCCACAAGACAATGCAGTCTTGCAGTGGCTCTGCTATGCAAGTGTAGAACTCGCCGCGCTCACGCACATCGCCGGCCTGCTCGACCCGCCCTTCCACCAGCAACGCCGCGCACACGTGGCAGTTGCCATTGCGGCAGCTCTGCGGGCATTCATAGCCCAGGCGCCGCGCTCCATCGAGAATCCGCTCGCCGGGCAGTATCTCAAGCACTGCTCCTGACGGCTGCAAGGTCACACGCATCAATCTATTCCTAACTGATTCCAGATGGCATCGATCCGGCGAGTCACCGCCTCGTCCTTGACGATCACCCGACCCCACTCGCGGGTGGTTTCACCGGGCCACTTATGGGTGGCATCGAGGCCCATCTTCGACCCCAGCCCGGAAACCGGCGAGGCGAAGTCCAGGTAGTCGATCGGCGTGTTGTCGATCATCACTGTGTCGCGCTTGGGGTCCATGCGCGTGGTGATGGCCCAGACCACGTCGTTCCAGTCGCGAGCGTTGATGTCGTCGTCGGTGACGATAACGAACTTGGTGTACATGAACTGTCGCAAAAACGACCACACCCCGAGCATTACGCGCTTGGCATGGCCAGGGTACTGCTTCTTGATCGTCACAATCGCCATGCGATACGAGCAGCCCTCGGGCGGCAGGTAGAAGTCGGTGATCTCCGGGAACTGCTTCTGCAGGATCGGCACGAACACTTCGTTGAGCGCCACCCCGAGGATCGCCGGCTCATCGGGTGGACGGCCGGTGTAGGTGCTGTGGTAAATCGGCTTGATGCGATGGGTGATGCGTTCGACGGTGAACACCGGGAAGCTGTCGACTTCGTTGTAGTAACCGGTGTGGTCGCCGTACGGCCCTTCGTCGGCCATTTCGCCGGGATGGATCACCCCTTCAAGGATGATCTCGGCAGTGGCCGGTACTTGCAGGTCATTGCCACGGCATTTCACCAGCTCGGTGCGGTTGCCGCGCAAGAGGCCGGCAAAGGCGTACTCGGACAGGCTGTCGGGCACCGGCGTGACCGCACCGAGGATGGTTGCCGGGTCCGCGCCCAGGGCCACGGACACCGGAAATGGCTGGCCCGGGTGCTTCTCGCACCACTCGCGGTAATCCAGCGCGCCGCCACGGTGACTCAACCAGCGCATGATGACCTTGTTGCGGCCAATCACCTGTTGACGATAGATGCCCAGGTTCTGGCGGTCCTTGTTCGGCCCCTTGGTGACGGTCAGGCCCCACGTAATCAGTGGGCCGACATCGCCAGGCCAGCACGTCTGCACCGGGAGCATGGCCAGGTCGACGTCGTCGCCTTCGATGACCACTTCCTGGCAGACCGCATCCTTGACGACTTTCGGCGCCATGGCGATGATCTTGCGGAAGATCGGCAGCTTGGACCACGCGTCCTTCAACCCTTTGGGCGGCTCTGGTTCCTTGAGGAACGCCAGCAGCTTGCCGATCTCGCGCAATTCGCTGACGGCTTCGGCGCCCATTCCCAACGCCACGCGCTCGGGGGTGCCGAACAGGTTGCCCAGTACCGGGATGTCATAGCCGGTGGGGTTCTCGAACAGCAGCGCCGGGCCCTTGGCCCGCAGGGTGCGGTCGCAGACCTCGGTCATTTCCAGCACTGGAGACACCGGAACCTGGATGCGCTTGAGTTCGCCGCGCTGTTCCAGGCCACTGATAAAGTCGCGCAAGTCGCGATACTGCATGGGTGAGCCTCGTTTGGCCGTGGCGTTCGGGGGCATGAGTTTAGCGCCGAACTTGGGTCTTGAAGAAGGTCGGTGAATCATCACGCAGCAAAAAGCCGGGTTTCCCCGGCTTCTTGTTGAGCCTTGTCGACTTACTTGCGTTTCATCGACAGGAAGAACTCATCGTTGGTCTTGGTCTGTTTCAGCTTGTCGACCAGGAACTCAATGGCAGCGACTTCATCCATAGGATGCAGCAGCTTGCGCAGGATCCACATACGCTGCAGCTCGTCGTCGGCGGTCAGCAACTCTTCACGGCGGGTGCCGGAGCGGTTGATGTTGATCGCAGGGAAGACGCGCTTTTCAGCGATCTTGCGGTCCAGCGGCAGCTCCATGTTGCCGGTGCCCTTGAACTCTTCGTAGATCACTTCATCCATCTTCGAGCCGGTTTCAACCAGCGCGGTGGCGATGATGGTCAGCGAACCGCCTTCTTCGATGTTCCGTGCAGCACCGAAGAAACGCTTCGGTTTCTCCAGGGCATGGGCATCGACACCACCGGTCAATACCTTGCCGGAGCTCGGGATCACGGTGTTGTAGGCACGGGCCAGACGGGTGATCGAGTCGAGCAGGATGACCACGTCTTTCTTGTGCTCAACCAGGCGCTTGGCCTTCTCGATGACCATCTCGGCAACCTGCACGTGGCGGGTTGGCGGCTCGTCGAATGTCGAGGCAACCACTTCGCCGCGCACGGTGCGCTGCATTTCGGTCACTTCTTCCGGACGCTCGTCGATCAGCAGCACGATCAGATGAACTTCAGGGTTGTTGCGGGCAATGTTGGCCGCGATGTTTTGCAGCATGATCGTCTTGCCCGCTTTTGGCGGAGCAACGATCAGGCCGCGCTGGCCCTTGCCGATCGGGGCGCACAGGTCGATGACACGACCGGTCAAGTCTTCGGTGGAACCGTTGCCGGCTTCCATCTTCATGCGCACGGTCGGGAACAGCGGGGTCAGGTTCTCGAAGAGAATCTTGTTCTTCGCGTTCTCGGGACGATCGTAGTTGATCGTATCGACCTTGAGCAGTGCGAAGTAACGCTCGCCTTCTTTTGGCGGGCGGATCTTGCCAACGATGGTGTCACCGGTGCGCAAGTTGAAGCGACGGATCTGGCTCGGCGAGACGTAGATATCGTCTGGGCCGGCGAGATAGGAAGCGTCTGCAGAGCGCAGGAAGCCGAAGCCGTCCTGGAGGATCTCCAGCACGCCATCACCGGAGATTTCCTCGCCGCTTTTCGCGTGCTTTTTCAGCAGGGAGAAAATCACGTCCTGCTTGCGCGAACGGGCCATATTTTCTATGCCCATCTGTTCGGCCAATTCGAGCAGTTCGGTAATCGGCTTTTGCTTGAGTTCAGTCAGATTCATATAGGAATGACGTAATCATTTATGGAGGGGGGGAAATTAAGCTTTTGGCTTAATGAGGCCGCGCCGCAGAGAAGGCGACAGGATCGCGTACTTATTCGAAAAGGAGTGCGTCGGCGACGGCTAGTAGGGGGCAGTGGAGAAACCAGTGCGGGGCCGAATGTAACACCTGAGTTTTTGAGCGTCTAGCCCTTAATAACGAAAAAGCCCCGCTATTTGCGGGGCTTTTTGGCTGACACCTGTCGCGACGCTTAGAGGTGAGCGTCGAGGAAGGCGGTCAGTTGCGACTTCGACAGCGCACCAACCTTGGTGGCTTCGACGTTGCCGTTCTTGAACAGCATCAGGGTCGGAATACCACGCACGCCGTGCTTGGCCGGCATTTCCTGGTTTTCGTCGATGTTCAGCTTGGCTACCGTCAGCTTGCCATGGTAGGTATTGGCGATTTCGTCCAGAACCGGAGCGATCATCTTGCACGGGCCACACCACTCAGCCCAGTAGTCCACCAATACAGGGCCTTCAGCCTTCAAGACTTCTGCTTCGAAGCTCGCATCGGTGACGTGTTTAATATGTTCGCTCATGGAAGTCTCCAGGTTTGTAAGCAAAAAAACGTGGCCCATCATAGCCGCCCTTCCCTTGTTCAGGAAGCTACAGATGATTGAGTCTCGCTATGGAGACCCATGAGTTTGGGTATAGCTCACGCTGCGCGTTGGCGGCAGCGGTTGATCGTGGCACGATGGTCGAGTTATCGACCGAGACCTCTCAACCATGCCCGATTCCCAAGCCAAGAACCTGTCCCTGATCGCTGCCATAGACCTGGGCTCGAACAGCTTTCACATGGTTGTGGCCAAGGCCCACCACAACGAGATCCGGATTCTCGAACGGCTGGGTGAAAAGGTTCAGTTGGCCGCCGGCATCGACGAAGAGCGTCGACTGAGCGAGGAGTCCATCCAGCGTGGGCTCGACTGCCTCAAGCGCTTCGCCCAACTGATCAACGGCATGCCCTTGGGAGCCGTGCGGATCGTGGGCACCAACGCCCTGCGCGAGGCCCGCAACCGTGGCGAGTTCATCCGCCGCGCCGAAGAGATCCTTGGCCACCCGGTCGAAGTCATTTCCGGCCGTGAAGAGGCGCGCCTGATCTACCTGGGCGTCTCCCACACCCTCGCCGACACCCCAGGCAAGCGCCTGGTGGCCGACATTGGCGGCGGCAGCACCGAGTTCATCATTGGCCAGCGCTTCGAGCCCTTGCTGCGCGAGAGCCTGCAAATGGGTTGCGTGAGCTACACCCAGCGCTATTTCAAGGACGGCAAGATCACCCCGGCCCGCTACGCCCAGGCCTACACGGCGGCGCGGCTGGAGATCATGAGCATCGAGCACGCCCTGCACCGCCTGACCTGGGATGAAGCCATCGGCTCCTCCGGCACTATCCGCGCCATCGGCCTGGCGCTCAAAGCCGGCGGCCATGGCAACGGCGAGGTCAATGCTGACGGGCTGGCCTGGCTCAAGCGCAAGCTGTTCAAGCTGGGCGACGCCGAGAAGATCGACTTCGAAGGCATCAAGCCGGACCGCCGCGCGATCTTCCCCGCCGGCCTGGCGATTCTCGAAGCGATCTTCGACGCGCTGGAACTGCAACGCATGGATCACTGCGATGGCGCCCTGCGTGAAGGCGTGCTCTACGACCTGCTGGGCCGCCACCACCACGAAGACGTCCGCGAGCGCACCCTGGGCTCGCTGATGGAGCGCTATCACGTTGACCTGGAACAAGCCGCACGCGTCGAGCGCAAGGCGTTGCATGCCTTCGACCAGGTCGCGGCAGATTGGAAGCTCGATGGGGGTGTCTGGCGCGAATTGCTGGGCTGGGCCGCCAAGGTGCATGAAGTGGGGCTGGACATCGCCCACTACCATTACCACAAGCACGGCGCCTACCTGATCGAACACTCGGACCTGGCCGGTTTCTCCCGTGAAGACCAATTGATGCTCGCGCTATTGGTGCGCGGCCATCGCCGTAACATCCCCAAGGACAAGTTCGCCGAGTTCGGCGATGAAGGCATCAAGCTGATTCGCCTGTGCGTACTGCTGCGCTTTGCGATTCTGTTCCATCACATCCGCGGCACCCAGCAAATGCCCCAGGTTACGCTGCACGCCAGCCGTGACAGCCTGGACGTGCAGTTCCCGCTGAACTGGCTGGATGAGAACCAGTTGACCCAGGCCGACTTCGCGCAGGAAGCCGAGTGGCTGACGCGGGTCGGGTTCACCCTCAACGTACGTTGAGGAACACCCTGAAACCACTGTGGGAGCGAGCCTGCTCGCGAAAGGGGCTGCCAGATCGACATCACTGTCACCTGGCGCTCCACCTTCGCGAGCAGGCTCGCTCCCACAGGGATGAGTGATGAAAGCCCCCCGCCTCAACTCACGGTAAGAATCGGGCTCCCCAATCGCTCCAGCAACGTCGCCTGGGCACTGCGCGGGTTCTGGTTGCCGGTTGGTGTGTTGCGGATGTAACGACCGTCCGACTGCAGGCTCCAACTGTGGGTGTTGTCGGTCAGGTACAGCTCCAGCTCCTTCTTGACCCGGGTAATCAGCTTCTTGCCTTCCACCGGGAAGCAGGTCTCGACACGCTTGTCGAGGTTGCGCTCCATCCAGTCGGCGCTGGACAGGAACATCTGCTCCTCCCCGCCATTGAGGAAGTAGAACACCCGCGTGTGCTCCAGGAAGCGGCCGACGATCGAGCGCACGTGGATGTTATGGGACACCCCGGCGATCCCCGGACGCAGGCAGCACATGCCGCGTACCACCAGGTCGATACGCACCCCTGACTGGCTGGCCTTGTACAGCGCGCGGATGATCTTCGGATCGGTCAGCGAGTTGAACTTGGCGATGATGTGCGCCGGCTTGCCGTCGAGGGCGAACTGGGTTTCGCGGGCAATCATGTCGAGCATGCCCTTCTTCAGGGTAAACGGCGCATGCAGCAACTTCTTCATGCGCAACGTCTTGCCCATGCCGATCAACTGGCTGAACAGTTTGCCGACGTCTTCGCACAACGCGTCGTCGGAGGTCAGCAGGCTGTAGTCGGTGTACAGGCGGGCGTTACCCGCGTGGTAGTTACCCGTGCCCAAGTGCGCGTAACGGACAATCTCGCCCGCCTCGCGGCGCAGGATCAGCATCATCTTGGCGTGGGTCTTGAAGCCCACCACGCCATAGATCACCACCGCGCCGGCCGCTTGCAGGCGGCTGGCCAGTTGCAGGTTGGACTCTTCGTCGAAGCGCGCGCGCAACTCGATCACCACGGTGACTTCCTTGCCGTTTCTCGCCGCATCCACCAAGGCGTCGACGATTTCCGAGTTGGCGCCGCTGCGGTACAGGGTTTGCCGGACCGCCAGTACATGCGGGTCCTTGGCGGCCTGGCGCAGCAGGTCGACGACCGGGGTGAACGACTCGAACGGGTGCAGCAAGAGAATGTCCTGCTTGCTGACCACGCTGAAGATGTTCTCGCTGTTTTGCAGCAGTTTCGGGATCTGTGGGGTGAACGGGGTGTATTGCAGCTCCGGGTGACTGTCCAGGCTGGTGATGCTGAACAGGCGCGTCAGGTTGACCGGGCCATTGACCTGGTACACCTCGGTCTCGCTCAAGCTGAACTGCTTGAGCAAGTAATCGGACAAGTGCTTGGGGCACGTGTCGGCCACTTCCAGGCGCACCGCATCGCCGTAACGCCGGGAGAACAGCTCACCGCGCAAGGCACGCGCCAGGTCTTCGACGTCTTCGGAGTCCAGTGCTAGATCGGCGTTGCGGGTCAGGCGGAACTGGTAGCAGCCCTTGACCTTCATGCCCTGGAACAGGTCATCGGCGTGGGCGTGGATCATCGACGACAGGAATACATAGTTGTCGCCCGTGCCGCCGACTTCTTCCGGCAGCTTGATCACGCGCGGCAGCAGGCGAGGCGCCGGGATGATCGCCAGGCCCGAATCACGCCCGAAGGCATCGATGCCCTCAAGCTCGACGATGAAGTTCAGGCTCTTGTTCACCAACAACGGGAACGGGTGCGTCGGATCAAGGCCGATCGGGGTGATGATCGGGGCGATCTCGTCGCGGAAATAGCGGCGCACCCAGGTCTTGATCTTGGTGTTCCAGTGGCGCCGGCGGATGAAGCGTACCTGGTGCTTTTCCAGCTCCGGCAACAGGATGTCGTTGAGGATCGCGTATTGACGATCGACATGGCCATGCACCAGCTCGCTGATGCGCGCCAGGGCTTGGTGCGGTTGCAGGCCATCGGCCCCGGCTTGTTCACGGGCGAAGGTGATCTGCTTCTTGAGCCCGGCGACGCGAATCTCGAAGAACTCATCCAGGTTGCTGGAGAAGATCAGCAGGAACTTCAGGCGTTCCAGCAATGGATAGGACTCATCCAGCGCCTGTTCCAGCACGCGGATATTGAACTGCAGTTGCGACAGCTCGCGATGGATATACAGGCTGCTTTCATCCAGGCCGGGAATCGCAATCGCCGGTGCCGCCGGTGCCGCCTCGGCCACTGCCGCGGGCGGAGCAGGCGCAGGCTCCATTTCCGGCGGGGTCTCGACGACTGGCTCGACCACGGGCTGGGCTTCTTTTACGGCAACTTCAGTGAGTCCTTCGGTATTCATCGAATGTTCCTGGGAGGGCTATTTTTGCTCTCGTAACAATTGAGCGGCACGTACGGCAAAGTAAGTGAGGATGCCATCGGCGCCGGCACGTTTAAAAGCGGTCAGGGACTCAAGGATCACCCCTTCGCTCAACCAGCCATTCTGGATCGCCGCCATGTGCATGGCGTATTCACCGCTAACCTGATAGACAAAGGTTGGCACTTTAAATTCTTCTTTGACCCGATAAAGAATATCCAGGTACGGCATGCCTGGCTTGACCATGACCATGTCTGCGCCTTCTGACAAGTCACTGGCCACTTCATGCAGGGCTTCGTTGCCGTTGGCCGGGTCCATTTGATAGGACGCCTTGTTCGCCTTGCCCAGGTTCAGCGCCGAACCGACTGCGTCACGGAACGGACCGTAGTAGGCACTGGCGTACTTGGCCGAGTAAGCCATGATCCGCACATTGACGTGATCGGCCAGCTCCAGTGCCTCGCGGATGGCCTGGATGCGACCGTCCATCATGTCGGATGGGGCCACCACCTGGGCGCCGGCAGCGGCATGGGACAAGGCTTGCTTGACCAGCGCGTCGACCGTGATGTCGTTCTGCACATAGCCGTCTTCATCCAGGATCCCGTCCTGGCCGTGGGTGGTGAACGGGTCCAGGGCAACGTCAGTGATCACCCCCAACTCCGGGAAACGGGCACGCAGGGCGCGGGTGGCGCGCTGGGCGATGCCGTCCGGGTTCCACGCCTCGGCGGCGTCCAGGGACTTGAGTTCGGTCGGGGTCACCGGGAACAGCGCGACCGCCGGGATACCCAATTCGACCCACTGTGCGGCTTCTTCAAGCAGCAGGTCGATGGTCAGGCGTTCGACGCCCGGCATCGAGGCCACGGCTTCGCGACGATTCTCACCGTCGAGCACGAACACCGGCAGAATCAGGTCATTGGTGGTCAGGACGTGTTCACGCACCAGGCGCCGGGAAAACTCATCGCGTCGGTTGCGACGCAGGCGGGTGGCGGGAAACAAACGATTGGCGGGGGTAAAGCTCACGGCAGACTCCAGAGCCCGTGCTGGCGGGCGAGCGTGACAGTTATAAGCGGCCATTATGACGAACACATGACAGTTATGCTCAGCCCTGCGACAGGTAGTCGCATTCCATTGTCCTTGTAGGAATTGTTCACGTCGAGACACATTTGGATACTTTCCTCTAGGGGCCCGAAGCGTTAGGCTGCGCGTTCATTTCGCCAGCACCCAGACAATGCTCCAGCAACTTCTGAATGACTTTGGTTACTTTGCCCTTTTCCTTGGCACGTTCTTCGAAGGCGAAACCATTTTGGTGCTCGCGGGCTTCCTGGCGTTTCGCGGATACATGGATATCAACCTGGTGGTGGTCGTGGCGTTCTGCGGCAGCTATGCCGGTGATCAGCTGTGGTACTTCCTGGGACGTAAGCACGGGCGCAAATTGCTGGCACGCAAACCACGCTGGCAGTTGATGGGTGACCGGGCACTGGAGCACATTCGCAAGCACCCGGATATCTGGGTCCTGAGCTTTCGCTTCGTCTATGGCCTGCGCACGGTGATGCCCGTGGCCATCGGCCTGTCCGGCTACCCGCCAGGACGCTACCTGATTCTCAACGGCATCGGCGCTGCGATCTGGGCCACTGCCCTGGCGGCGGCGGCCTATCACTTCGGCGCGGTGCTCGAAGGCATGCTGGGCAGCGTCAAGAAGTACGAGTTGTGGGTACTCGGCGCCCTGCTGGTCATTGGCTTGCTCCTGTGGCTACGCCGGCGCTTCAAGAATGCCCGCCTGGCCAAGCAGGTCTACGCCGACGAACAGGCCGCCTTGAAGGCCCAGCAAGCCAGCGAGACTAAGACGCCCGTCGAGTGAAGCGATCTTTACAGCGGTAAAGCGCCACGACACTCAGCAGGCTGTAGGCCACCAGCGCAATCCAGGCCGGCAGGCTGGCCGGCCACAATCCGACCAGCGGCGCCAGGCCCATCAGCGGCAGGTTCGAGGCCAGTCGCAGCCACTCCAGCCTCAGGGCCAGCGCACGATTTTCCAGGGTCATGCCCAGCACGAACAGCCCCCACGCCATAGCCCCCCAGCCCAGCACCAGGGCCGCGGTCGGCAGTTGCGACTCAACGCCCATCAAATAGCTACCCAGCGCGACATACCCGCAGAACTGCAGCGCAACATACCGTTGCACGCGGCCGTCCAGGGGCACTTCGAACTTGCGAAAGCGGCTCAGGTCCGGCTTGTCCATCGGGTATTTGCGCGCCACGTCCGCCGGGCGCCAGCCGGTACGCATGAACCAGATCCGCAGCTTGTCCCACCCTCGCTCCGCCCGCCGTGCATCAGCCCATAACTGGGCATAGAACTGCACGTTGGCCCACAACGGGTTCCAACTGGCCAGTGGCGTGGTCACGCCGAACACCACCGGCTCGTTGTCATCCTCTTCCTGAAACGAGCCAAACAAACGATCCCAGAGGATGAACACCCCGCCGTAGTTGCGATCCATGTACAGCGCGTTCTGGGCGTGATGCGCCCGGTGGTTGGACGGGGTCACGAAGAACCACTCGAACCAGCCAAGCTTGGGGATGTGCTGGGTATGCACCCAGAACTGGTACAGCAGGTTCATTGCCGCCACCCCGACGAACACCAGTAGCGGCACCCCCAGCACCGCCATCGGCAGGTAGAAGATCCAGCCCAGCAGAAAACCGGTGCTGGTCTGGCGCAGGGCCGTGGAGAGGTTGTATTCCTCGCTTTGATGGTGCACCAGGTGCGCCGCCCACAGGATGTTGCGCTCATGCCCCAGGCGATGCAGCCAGTAGTAACAAAAGTCATACAGCACAAAGGCCAGCGCCCAGACCCACAGACTGTCTGCCGACAACTCGAACACCGCCAGGTGTTCGAGCGCAAAGCCGTAGGTCACCAACCCCAGTCCTTTTGTCAGCAGGCCGGTGGTGGTCGAAAGCACCCCCGCGCTGAGGCTGTTGATCGAGTCTGCGAGCCGATAATGACTGACCCCGCGCCAACGGTCCGCCAGGCATTCAATGGCAATCAGCACCAGGAAAAACGGCACGGCAAACAGGATGAGGTTCATGGCGCGGCCTGATCATAATGATTCGTAAAAGATTAGGCCTGGCGAGCCAATATCCCTATGGCAACAGGTGACAAATTAGGGGACATTTAGCGCCATGAACCTGGAGAAGAGCCCATGAGCAAAAAAGTTGCAGTGATACTTTCCGGCTGTGGCGTCTATGACGGCGCCGAGATCCATGAAAGCGTGATCACCCTGCTACGCCTGGACCAGCGTGGGGCGCAGGTCCAGTGCTTTGCCCCCGACATCGCGCAAATGCATGTGGTCAACCACCTGACCGGCGAAGAAATGCCTGAATCACGCAACGTGCTGGTCGAATCGGCGCGCATTGCCCGCGGCCAGGTGCAGGACCTGCGCGAAGCCAACGTCGAGGACTTCGACGCGCTGATCGTGCCCGGAGGGTTTGGCGCCGCCAAGAACCTGTCCAACTTTGCCGTCGAAGGTGCCGGCTGCACCGTGCAGCCAGAGGTCCTGGCCCTGGCCGAAGCCTTTGCCGAAGCGGGCAAGCCAGTGGGCCTGATCTGCATCTCCCCGGCCCTGGCCGCGAAGATCTACGGGCCGGGCGTCACCTGCACCATCGGCAATGACAGCGACACGGCGGCCGCCATGAGCAAAATGGGCGCCACCCACGTGGACTGTGCCGTGACCGACATCATCGAAGACAAGGCACGCAAACTGGTCAGCACCCCGGCCTACATGCTCGCGCAATCGATCGGCGACGTGGCGTCGGGGATCAACAAGCTGGTGGATCGGGTGCTGGAACTGACCCACGACCATCAGGCCTGACACCACCGATCGGACTTTGTGGGAGCGAGCCTATTCGCGATAGCGGTGGATCAGGCGACATCCCTGTTGAATGGGCCGCCGTCTTCGCGAGCAGGCTCGCTCCCACAATGGTTTCCTGCGAACTCAACACCTGCGCCCAAGTTCAATCCCCTGAGGGAGCGAGCCTGCTCGCGATAGCGGCGCAGTGCCAGGCTCAGGACTGGCGCGACAACCGGGTCAGGATCCGGTCCAGCGCATTGGCAAATGCCTGCTTGTCCCGCTCGCTGAAAGGCGCGGGCCCACCGCCGGCCTGCCCTTGTTCCCGCAGCTCGGTGAACAGGTTACGCACCGCCAGGCGATCGCCCATGTTCTGTGCATCGAACTCCTTGCCTCGCGGGTCCAGCGCGGCAACGCCCTTCTTCACCAGCCGGTCAGCCAGCGGCACATCGCTGCAAATCACCAACTCACCCGGCACGGCGTGTTCCACCAGGTAGTCATCGGCCGCATCCGGGCCACTGGGCACCACGATCAACTTGACCAGGGCCAGGCCGGGCTTGATCTGCGGCTGACCCGCTACCAGCACTACCTCGAACTGACGCTTGAGGGCAAACTTCACCACCAGATCCTTCGCGGCCCGGGGGCAGGCGTCGGCATCGATCCAGACACGCATCTTCATTTCCCTCAATCAAACACTTCGCGAGCAGGCTCGCTCCCACAGGGGGGCACTCAATGCCCGTGGGAGTAAGCCTGCCCGCGATTGTGAGCGCAGCGAACGCGTTAGGAAACCGCCACCCGCCGCTTCTCGGCCAAACGACTGCGGCTGTACAACACGACAATCGCAATGATCGCCACCGCCTGCGCGCCGAGCGAGTAGGCATCCGCGTGGATCCCCAGCCAGTCGAAGTCAAAGAACGGTACGGGACGGGTGCCAAAGATCCCCGCCTCCTGCAGGGCTTTGACGCCATGCCCGGCAAACACCACCGACAACGCACACAGCAACGCCGCATTGATGCCGAAGAACAGTGCCAGCGGCAACTTGGCCGAGCCACGCAAAATCACCCAGGCCAGGCCCACCAGCAACACCAGCGCCGTGGCGCCACCGGCCAATACCGCGTTGTGCCCGGCAGGACCGGCCTGCAACCACAGGGTTTCGTAGAACAGGATCACTTCAAACAACTCGCGATACACCGAGAAGAACGCCAGGGTCGCAAACCCGAAACGTCCGCCGCCGCCCACCAGGCTGCTCTTGATGTAGTCCTGCCAGGCGGCCGCGTGGCGGCGATCGTGCATCCATACCCCGAGCCACAGCACCATGACGCTGGCAAACAGTGCCGTCGCCCCCTCCAGCAGTTCACGCTGAGACCCGCTGACATCGATCACATACGCCGCCAGCGCCCAGGTCCCCAGCCCCGCCAGCAACGCCAGGCCCCAGCCGACGTTGACACCGCGCACCGCCGATTGCTGGCCAGTGTTGCGCAGGAACGCGAGGATCGCGGCCAGCACCAGAATCGCCTCCAGCCCCTCGCGCAGCAGGATCAACAGGCCGGAGAGGTAGCTCAGGGACCAGCTCAGGCCATCGTTGCCCAACAGCGCGGCTGATGCTTTCAACTGGGCCTTGGCCGCCTCCAGGCGCTGCTCGGCCTGTTCGACCGGCAAGCCGTCCTGCAACGACTGACGGTAGGCCATCAGGGATTTTTCCGTGTCCTTGCGCACCTTGGCGTCGACGTTGTCCAGGGAGCTTTCGACCAGCTCGAAACCTTCCAGGTACGCGGCCACCGACAGGTCATAGGCCTGGTCGTGCTCGCCGGCGCGGTAGGCCGCGAGGCTCTTGTCCAGGGTCGCGGCGGTATAGTCGAGCAATTGCCCCGGGGCACGCTTGACCTGAGGTGGCTGGGCCCGCTGGGCACGGAAGGCGGCCTCGGCCTCGGGGCCTTCAGCCTCCAGCACTTGTGCCGGGGTTTGGCGCGCCAGGTCGGCGAGGTTGTAGGTCTTGGCGCCTTGGGTTGCCGCCGGGTCGGCGCTGAAGCTGGCGATGTAGGTGGCCAGGTCCCAACGCTGGCGCTCGTCGAGCTGATCGGCAAACGCCGGCATGTCCGTGCCTTCAATGCCCTGCCCAAGGGTGCTGTAGATCGCATAGAGGCTCAAATGCGCCTGGCGCGCGCCATCACGCAGGTTCGCCGGGGCGGGGGTCAGGCCCACGCCTGCGGGGCCATCGCCAACGCCCGTGGTGCCGTGGCACACCGAACAGTGCTGGGCGTACAGCGGAGCACCGCGCAATGGGTCCGGGGTGATGACCGGCGTCTGGCTGATCTCATAGGCCACCGCCAGCTTCGCCCCCAACTGCCGCGCCTGGCGGGCTACACTGGCGCCATCCTGGCGCTCGCTGACGGCCTGCTGCAACGCCAACACGCCCTGCTCCAGCTCAGCCTTCTGTGGCTTGGCCGGCAATGCCGCGAGCACGCCTTGCAGCGCCTTCAGGAATTCCAGTTGCTCCTGGTACTCACCGGCATCGATCACCTGCCCCGCCTCGACCGTGGCCGGGTAGTCGGCACCGATGTAGTCGAGCACATGCAGGGCTTGAGGAGCGCCTTCCACGGTGCCGGCCAGCAGATTGGAACTGCACAGCGCCAACAACGGAAGGACCAGCCAGGCCAGGAAACGGGACGGGGCAGTCATGAATGAATCTCAAATGGAAATAAGAAGTAACACATTGTTCACATCCGACGCCTTCAGCTCAAGCTTTGTCGCGCCCTCCCTTCGTTACCAATGCCCACAAACGAAGAAGGCGACCCTTTCGGGTCGCCTTCTTCAGTGGCCGGTAGCGGCTTACATCGCGGCCCTGCGTAGCGTCGCCATGAACGCGGCAGCACCGATGAACAAACCGGCAAAGGTGCGATTCATGCGCTTCTGCTGCTTGGGCGTGCGCAGCAGGCGCAACACCTTGGACGCCAACCCTGTGTAGCCGGCCATCACCACCAGGTCGACGCAGATCATGGTCGCCCCCAGAATCAGGTACTGCGCCACCAGCGGCGCATGCGGGTCAATGAACTGCGGCAGCACCGCCAACATGAACACCAGCGCCTTGGGGTTGCTGATGTTCACCAGAAACCCCCGGAACACCAGTGCCATCGGCTTGCCGATTGGCCGCACCGCGGCATCGTCTTCCAGGTTGCTGGGCAAGGCCTGCCATTGCTTGACGGCGAGGTACACCAGGTACGCCACGCCAAACCACTTGATGGCATAGAACGCGGTGGCCGAGGCCGCGAGAATCGCCCCGACCCCCGCCGCGACAATCGCAATCTGCAGCGCCAGGCCCAATTGCAGGCCCAGGGCGTTCCAGTAGCCACGCCAGAAGCCGTAGCGCAGGCCGCTGGACATCGAGGCAATGGCACCCGCTCCCGGGGAAAGACTGATCACCCAACAGGCGGCAAAAAAGGCCAACCATGTTTCAAGCACCATCGCACACCTCGACAAAGACTCGTGACAGACGCCTAAGCTAATTCGCCGGCTCGCGCTTGACCACCGATTTTTCTCGGGATCTGCCGCTGTCGCGCAACGTCGCTGGGCGTCTGGCTACTTTTCGAAGCCGCTGGAGGGGAACACATCGCTGCCGCGCCAACGTCGCACCGAGCGCTGGAAGAACAGGCTGTTGGGCACTTGCACCATGGCGCTGCCGGTACCGAGTTCTTCGGCTTCGATCAGCGTGGTGTAGAGCAGGTTGATCGCCACCACCCGGCCCTTGACCCCGGGCTTGTCGAGCGTGTCCACCAACTCGACCACGTCACCGATGCGGAACGGCCCGACGGTGAAGATCAGGATCGCGCACAGCAGGTTCGACAGCACGCTCCACATGGCGAAGAATGCCACGGCCGCTACCGCGACAAACCCGGACAGGGCCGTCCACAGTACCGTCGCCGAAACCCCCAGGCGCTCCAGCACGAAGATCAAGGCGCTGCCCATGATCAGCCAGCGCAGCCCCCCGCGCAGTGGCATCAGCAACTGCGGCGGGAACGGATAGCGCTCGCCAAGACGGGTCAGCCCTTTGGCCACGAAACGCTGCGTCAGGTAGCCAGCCAGCAGGATCAGCAAGATCTGTACACCGAGCCAGACCGGCTCGACCCACTCGGCCGGTAGCGGCAGCTTGAAGGCCTCCATCAAGACAGCGCCTCCAGCTCCGCCTGCATGCCTTCCAACAGCTCCAGGGCTTCCATCCACGCCTCCTCCAGCTCGGCTTCACGCACCTTGAGCTTGGCCTGCTCGGCCAACAGGTCGCGCAGTTCATTTTTGCGCGCCGGTTCGTAGATGTCGCTGTCGCCCAAGCCGGTGTCGATCTTGGCCAGCTTTTCGTGCAGCTTGCCCAGTTCGGCTTCCAGCTTGTCGGCTTCGCGCTTGTGCGGGGCCAATTGCTGACGCAAAGCAGCAGCGGCCTGGCGCTGGGCTTTCTTGTCGGTCTTGTCCGGGTTGACCGGCGAGTTGTTGACCGGCGCGTTGCGCTGGCGATACTCCACCAGCCAGCGGGCGTAGTCCTCCAGGTCACCATCGAACTCTTCGACCTTGCCATCGGCAACCAGGAAGAAGTTATCGGTGGTGCTCTTGAGCAAATGACGATCGTGAGAGACCACCAACACCGCGCCACTGAACTCCTGCAGGGCCATGGTCAGTGCCAGGCGCATTTCCAGGTCCAGGTGGTTGGTCGGTTCGTCGAGCAGCAACAGGTTCGGCCGGCCCCAGGCGATCAATGCCAGCGCCAGGCGGGCTTTTTCGCCCCCGGAGAAGTTCAGCACCGGCTCGTCGATCCGCGCGCCACGGAAGTCGAAACCACCGAGGAAGTCGCGCAGGGTCTGTTCGCGCTCGCTTGGCGCCAGGCGTTGCAAGTGCAACAGCGGGCTGGCCTTGGAATCCAGGGAGTCCAACTGATGTTGGGCAAAGTAGCCCACCACGGTGTTCTCGCCACGGGTCAGGCGACCGGCCAGCGGCTCCAACTCACCCGAGAGGTTCTTGATCAGGGTCGACTTGCCTGCACCATTGGGGCCCAGCAGGCCGATGCGGGCGCCGGGAGTCAGTTGCAGCTTGACCTTCTCCAGGATGGTCTTGTCGCCATAACCCAGGCGGGCATCGGACAAGTCGATCAATGGGCTGGAGATTTTCGTCGACTCACGGAACACGAAGTCGAACGGCGAATCGACGTGGGCGGCCGACAACTCTTCCATCCGCTCCAGCGCCTTGATCCGGCTCTGGGCCTGGCGGGCCTTCGTGGCCTGGGCCTTGAAGCGGGCGATGTAGCTTTCCATGTGCGCACGTTGCGCCTGCTGCTTCTCGTAGGCTTGCTGCTGCTGGGCCAGACGTTCGGCACGCGCCCGCTCGAACGCCGAGTAGCCGCCGCGATACAGGGTGATCTTGCGCTGATCGACGTGCGCCACGTGATCGACCACGGCGTCGAGGAAGTCACGGTCGTGGGAAATCAGCAACAAGGTGCCCGGGTAACTCTTGAGCCACTCTTCCAGCCAGATGATGGCGTCCAGGTCCAAGTGGTTGGTGGGTTCATCGAGCAGCAACAGGTCGGACGGGCACATCAATGCCTGCGCCAGGTTCAGGCGCATCCGCCAGCCACCGGAGAAGTCCGCGACCGGGCGATCCATCTGATCGTTGGTGAACCCCAGCCCCGCGAGCAACTTGCGGGCGCGAGCGTCGGCGGTGTAGCCGTCGGCGCTGTCGAGTTCCGAGTGCAGGCGAGCCTGGGCACTGCCGTCATGGGCCGCTTCGGCGGCGGCAAGGTCGCGTTGCACCTCACGCAGGCGCAGGTCGCCATCGAGCACGTAGTCGACGGCAATGCGATCGAGGGTGTCGATCTCCTGGCGCATGTGGGCGATGCGCCAGTCAGCCGGCAAGAAGCAGTCACCCGAGTCGGGGTGCAGTTCACCCAGAAGCAAGGCAAACAGGCTCGATTTGCCGGCGCCGTTGGCACCGATGAGGCCGGCTTTGTGGCCGGCATGCAGGGTCAGCTCGGCGTCTTCTAGCAGACGTTGCGGGCCACGCTGTAAAGTCAGGTTCTGAAGTCGAATCATAATGGCGGCGGAGTCTACCAGCTTCGCTCGCAACTGGCGCGAGTAGCACTATGTCCTCTGACCTGTGGAGCTTTTCCCTCACGACCTACGCCCGTCCGGGCGTGGAACACGCCTGCCTGGCATTGCAGGCCGCGGGGGCTAACGTATGCCTGCTGTTGTGTGCTGGCTGGCTGGGGCAGCGCGGGGTCGAATGCACGGCGCATCGCCTGCAACAACTTCGAGAGGTGGCCGGACCCTGGTCAACCGATGTCGTGGAGCCGCTGCGACAATTGCGCCGGCAATGGAAAATGGCCGCGGCATCGGACGCGGATCTCGCGACCTTGCGAACGCAAGTCAAGGCACTGGAACTGGAGGCTGAGCGACAGCTATTGCTGCGCCTGCAAATGTCGACACACGCCTGGCCACTGGGGCAAGCGCAAGACCTGGCCGCCTGGCTAGAAGGATTGGCGGCGAGCGCCGCCAACCTGGACCGCGACGCGCTGCATCAGCTGCGCGCCGCGATGACCGGGCCTTAGGAAGCGCTGGTCGGGGTGCTGGCAATCGCCGGGGCAGGCGAAGCGGCCGGGGTGCTTGCTGCGGGTGCTGGCGCAACGGCTGCCGGCTTGGCCGCCACGGGTGCGGCTGCAGGCTTTGCAACAGCAGGCTTGGCAGGCGCGGGTTTAGCCGCGACCGGCTTTTTGACCGCTGGTTTAGCCGCAGGCTTGGCGGCAACCGGTTTCACCGCAGGTTTTGCAGCACTGGCAGACGCTGGCTTGGCAGCCGGTTTCGCCGCTGGCTTGACCGCTGGTTTGGCAACCGCCTTGGCCGGTGCTTTGGCGGGTGCCTTGGCAACGGCAGGTTTCGCAGCAGGCTTGGCCGCTGGTTTAGCGGCCGGTTTGGCGGCTGCAGTTTTCGTGGCTGCGGGCTTGGCAGCAGGCTTGGCGGCCGCCGCTTTGGCAACCGGCTTCGCGGCAGTTTTTGCCACCGGCTTGGCAGCAGCTTTAGCGGCTACCGGTCTGGCGACTGGCTTGGCTGCCGGTTTCGCCGCAGCCGTTTTTACCGCGGGCTTGGCCGCTGGCTTGGCTACCGATTTGACCGGTGCCTTGGCGGCAGGCTTGGCGGCTGCTTTTACCGCTGGCTTGGCGGCCACGGGTTTGGCCGCCGGCTTCTTCGCCGCCGTCGTTGCGGCGGGCTTCGCCGAACGCAGGCTCAGTGCCTTGCCAACGGCTTCCTTCACGCGACCAACACCCTGGGCCAGTTTCAGGCTTTCCTGGGCATCGCGCTTGAGCTGCAGAATGTAATTACGTGTTTCGGACTGACGATCCTTGAGTGCATCAAGTACGTCTTCAAGGTCCTGGACCGCACCCTTGGCCTTGGACTGAGCCTTGGCTTTGCCGGACGCCGCGGCGTCCTGCAATTTGGTACGAGACTTGTGCAGTTTTTCCTGCGCTTTACCGCGTTGTTTCTCCAACTTGGCAAGCAGTTTTTCAGCATCAGCCAAGGCTTGCGAGCAAGCGGTTTCCAAGTGCTCGAGCAGGCTGCCCGAGAGTTGTTGGAGTAAGTGCAACGGAGTATTTACAGGCTTCTTTTTCGCCGACATGGTTTACCTCCTGGCTGACGTGAGTGCGGCTCATACTAGACCTCTGCTGCTACTGCCGCTAGGGCATGTTGACAGTATCGATTGCCATGCGTTGCACCCAACCACAAATGTTCGGCGCACCGATCAAAGCAGTTCACCGGCCAAGGCATTCCGACTGGCATAATCGGGCCCATCTCAGGCTGGAGAACGCCCATGTCGCGTTATCTTTTTTTACCCTTGTGCGTGATGTTCTCGATGGCCCATGGCGCTGAAAAGACCCCGCAAAATGAAGCCCATGATCTTGCGTACAGCCTGGGGGCAAGCCTGGGTGAGCGTCTGCGCCAGGAGGTTCCCGACTTGCAGATCCAGGCGCTGCTCGAAGGTCTGCAACAGGCTTACCAGGGCAAGCCGCTGGCGTTGAAGGACCCGCAGATCGAGCAGATCCTGGCCGATCACGAAGCCCGGATTGCCGAGCAACCTGCCGTGCCTCAAACCGAAGTTGCCCTGCAAAAAGAACAGCGGTTCCTGGCCGCCGAGAAGTCCCGGCCCGGCGTTCGTGAACTGGCTGATGGCATCCTGTTGACCGAACTGGCGCCCGGCACCGGCGCCAAGGCCGGGCCCAATGGCAAGGTGCAGGTTCGCTACACGGGCAGGCTTGCCGATGGCACGGTGTTCGATCAGAACGAGCAGGCACAGTGGTTCAGTCTCGACAGCGTGATCAGCGGCTGGCGCAGTGCGTTGCAACAGATGCCAGTCGGTGCGAAATGGCGGCTGGTGATTCCATCGGCACAAGCCTATGGCGCCGACGGTGCAGGCGACCTGATTGCCCCCTTCACCCCCCTGGTGTTTGAAGTCGAACTGCTGGGCGTCGCCGGCTGATCAAGTGAGCCAAACGAAAAACGGTGCGCAATGCGCACCGTTTTGGCGTTCGTGATCGCTCAAGACTCAAGCCTGTGCCACGGCCTCTTCTTGCTTGTGTGCCGTGTGCAACACTTCGATCAGGCAATCTTCCAGCTCGAAGCGCTCGTGCAGCAAGCCACCCAGCTCCTTGAACTTGTCGGCGACACACTTGCCGGCATCGCACAGATCGTTGAACGCCAACAGCTTCTCGGTGATGACGTCGATACGTGGGTAAATGGTTTCGGCCAGCTCCAGCCCACGCTTGTCGTTGAACGCCTTGGCCTCGCCAGTGAGTTGTTCGTAGATCTCGAAGTGGCCGGCGGAGACATAGTCGACCAACACGCCACAGAACTCCTGCAAGCGCTGGCGGTTTTCCCCCAGTGCTTCAGGCTTGGCCCCGAGAGCATCAAAGGCTCGAACCAGTTCGTGACGTTCCTGCAACCAACGATCGATCAGCAGATGCACCCCACCCCAGCGTTCCTGAGCATTCTGACAACTTTCGAGCATGGTGATCTCTCTTCCCTTATGGGTAATGCTGATCGCACTTGCCGCAAGACTTGAAACCAAGTTTTTGCTCAGGCAAAGCATCATCGATACAACATGAATCCAAATAACACGTGCGGGCCAGATTATGCTCGCACGCCAACAGCTTCAAGGTACGCAGGAGAGAAAGTTCATACAAGTGTTTAATCGGCTCCCATCTCCTGGTGCGACGACTCGCCGCTGGATGGTGCCTGAAAAGCGCAATAGGTCAGCCGAAAGGTCTGATAGACACCCAGGATCATGGTCGCGACAAAGAACAGCAAGCTCCACTCCGGGATACTCAGGTCAAACAGCGACCAGGTGACCTGCGCGCAGTCGACATTGCCGTCAAATAGCTGCTTGAGCACACACAGCCAGGGCATGTTCGCGAAGTCTTGTTGCTCACCCGGCCAACACGCCAGCAGTTGCTCGACCGGATCGCCCTGCAACAACACCTGGCGCCACGCCGTGGCCACGCCTGCAATGGCGCAGACCAGGCTCGACAGCCAATAGATGACGCAGCCCTTGCGCTCGGGCCCATGCAAGGCGGCAACCATGCAAACCAGCGTGTACAGCAGCAAGAACAATCGCTGCAACAGACACAGCCCGCAAGGTTTGAGCCCGATGGCGTACTCCAGGTAGTACGAAGCGCCCAAGGCCATGGCTCCTGCGAGGAAAGCCATGAAAAACAGGGATCGTGAGCAGGCCAAAAACATGGCTTATCCGTAACAGAAGAGACAGGCAGTTACGGTAGAGGAAACGGTTGCGGCCTTTCAAGGCAGGCCGGCGCAGAGACTTCGCCAGTGGTGTAGGGAATTCCCGACAGACAATACGCGACCACGTGTAACCATCTGTAAGACAATGCCCACCACACTAAACAGGCTAACGTTTTCAACGTTTTAAACGACAGGGACACCGCTTGAGGTGCCCCTGGGATTGAGCTTGCTATGCCCGTACCGGTACGGGCAGTGGAGACGCCAACAGGCGCTCATCCAGCAGGCCAAGCCCCTCCTGGAAGAGTTGATTGCTGCGCTCGGTATCGCCCAATTGCGCCAGCAAGCGGGCAAGTTCGGCGCAGGCCTCGGGGTTGCGCTGTACTCGCAGGCTGCTTTCCAGGTAATCACGCGCCTTGCCCCAGAGGCTGGATTGCAAGCACAACCGGCCCAACGTCAGCAGCAGGCTTGGATCATCGGGATGGTTCTTCAGCCAGCCTTCGGCGGTTTGCAGTTGTCGCGCCGGATCGTTTGCGCGCAGCAAGCCGTACAGTCGCGCCAGGTGGCTATCGTATTGACGTTTCAGCGCAGCGCGCAGGACTTCCTCCGCCTCGACCTCGGCACCGAGCTGGCGCAACTGTTCTGCGTAGGCCAGTACCAGTTGGGGCTCGTGGCGCTGTGCTGCCGTCAATTGCTGCCAGGCGCGGTTGAGCGACTGCAAGCCCACGACGGCATCCTCCTCACGATGGGCCGCCAGCGTAAGGTTCTCGCCCCAGGCGCGACGCTCCAGTTCAGCCAGTTCGCTGGCGGGCAACACCTTGTCCTTGCGCAGCTCGGGGAGCAAGCGGATCACCGAGGACCAGTCACCCCGCTGCTGATACAGACGCTGCAACTGGCGCAACACCTGGACATTGCGCGGGTGGCGTTCGTGCATGACTTGCAGCGTCGCCAGTGCACCGTCGGTGTCACCGCGGTCGGTCTGCAATTGCGCGTGGCTCAAGGCTATGGCCAGCTCGGCCTGCGGTTGACGCTCCAGCGCCCGCTCCAGCAGGTTGTCGCATTGCTCGTAATGCCCCTGCTCATTCGCCGCCCGAGCCGCGCCAAGGTAGTAGAGCAACGGTTGGCGCTCGGCTTCGGCGGCACGCTGCAGATGACGCTGGGCGCTGGCCCAGCGACCTTCGGCCAGGTCCAGTTGCCCATGCTCGATGGCCACTTGAACGCGTCGGCTGCGATTACGGCTGGACCATGGATTGACCACCCCCGTGGACGCTGCCACCAACTCGATCAAGGCCTTGATCCCCCACAGCACCAGCCAGATCACCGCGACCAGCAGCAGGGTCGCCCACAGGCTCGATTCGTAGCGAAAGGTCTTGTACGCGATCAGCACGTAGCCCGAGTGCTGGGCGATGGCTAGCCCCAGGGCGCCGGCAAGCGCAATGGCCAGGAACAGGATGACGTAGAGCCGCTTCATGGGCGGGTCTCCTCTGCACCACCGGCAGCCGCCTTGGCGGCAGGCTTCACCGACTCCTCGGCATTGACGTTACGTCGCTCCAGATAGCCTTGCACGGTGCTCAAGGTGGTGGCCAGGTCAGGCGTGAGCACGGTGACCGGCTGCTTGGCCAGTTCGGCCAGTTGCTCAAGCATGACTTTGCTTTGCGGGTTGTCCTGGTTGAAGCTGCCCTTGAGCACATCGCGGGCCTCGGTCAACGCCTGGGTGTACACCGGCGCCTGGCCATTCAGCGCGGCCCATTGCGCCTGCTCAAGCGCCAGGCTCAGCGCCAGGCGCACCTGGGTCAGGCTCTGCCCGGCCAGCAATGGACGAATGTGTTTGTCGGCATTGAAGTCGACTCGGAAGTAGCGCGAGATCTGCTCCCACCAGAGCGACCAACGACTGGCTCCATCGCCATCGGCCGTCAGGGCCGACAGAGACTCGCCGCCGGCATGAAACTCGGGGGCCAGTTCGGTGAGCTCGGCCACCTGATCACGCAGCGCGCCCAACTGGAGGAACAATCCGGTGCGATCCGGTTGTTCGGTACTGCGCAAGGCGGCCAGGCTTTTGGCGATCTGTTCCCGGGCGGCAAAGGAACCCGGATCGTTTTGCTCGCGCAGAATCTCGTCCGCCCCCTGCACCAGCGCCTGGGCGCTGCTGACGTCCTGCAAGGCCGACAGGCGCAGGCTGGCCAGACGCAACAAGTGCTCGGCCTCGGCCAGGCGCCAGTCCTTGCGGCTGGCGCCCAACACGGTTTCCAGGCGCTGATTCAGGCGCTGCTGGTCGCCCTGCAATTGGGCCACCAGGCGTCGACGGTCCTCCAGGTCTTGTGCCGTTGGTAGTTGCTCCAACTGCGCCGTTACGCGCTGTTCATTGAGCTTGAGGCTTTGCGCCTGATCGCTCAGCGCCTGCAGTTGCCCCAGCTGTTGCTGGTTGTTCGCCTGCAGGGTGCGTACCTGCCAGACACCCCAACCACCGACGGCAACGCCCGCGGCGCCCACCAACAACGCCAGGATCGCCAGACCGTTGCCACGGCGCGGCGCTGGGTGACTTACGGTGTCAACCGGCGCATCTGGCGCAGGCTGGACGTCTTCTTTAGGCAAGGCTGTTTCGCTCACGTATCCATCCTTTGCATTAGAGAACGGGCCGGGTTTCCCGCAACGCCGTTAGCAAGGCCGCGGCACTGGCGCCACGACAATCCACAATGGTTTGGGCGCCTGCCGCTCGCGCCAGCTCGGCCACCCGGGGGCTCGGAACAAACAAGGGCAACTGCGCTAGCACCGGCCAGGCAGCACCCGCCAATTGGCGCAAGTGCTCAAAACCCTGTCCACTGCTGACCACCAGGCCGTTCAGGCGTTCCGATTCAATTCGCTCGGACAAGACCGCGTCAGCATACGGCGGCAGGTCACGACGGTAGACTTCAAGATAGTCGACACTAGCACCTTGCTCGCGCAAACGCTCAGCCAGCAGTCCCCGCCCCCCTTCGCCGCGCAGGATCAACACCCGCGCATCAGGTCGTGCGATGGCCTCGTGCAACGACGTCAGCGCCAGCAAGGCCTCGCTGTCATCGCCGTCCACCGGGAAGCTCACATCCAACCCGTGGTCCTGGAGCACCCGTGCGGTTGCCGCGCCCACGCTGAACCACTTCAGCGGCGGGGACGGCGACCCGTGCTGCTCAACCAGCTCCAGGCCAATGCGCGCGGCCGGCTTGCTGACCACGATGACCGCACAGTAGCGATCCAGACTTCGAATCACTTGGCGCATGGCGTCAGTGACCGGCAGCGGCGCTATTTCCAGAAGCGGCAAGCTGGCGCTGAAAACCCCCTGCTCGGCCAGAAACCTGGCCAAGGCTGCCGAATCGTCCGCAGGACGCGTCAGCAGCAGGCGCCAGCCGGTCACTCGTGACCCGCCTCGCCATAGACCGCCTTCAGGATATCGTCGGCACCCTGGCGCAACAGATCTTCGGCCACACTGACGCCCAGCGCCTCGGCGTCGCTACGTGGCGCCCGGGCCTGGGCACTGAGCAACAGGCCACCCTTGGGATCGCCCACCAGGCCACGCAGCCAGATCTGTTCGCCCTCAAGCACGGCATAGCACGCGATGGGCACCTGGCAGCCGCCATTCAAGTGTTTGTTCAGCGCCCGCTCGGCGATGACTCGCGTCGCGGTGTCCTGGTGATGCAGGGGGGCCAACAGGGCGTGGATTTCGCTGTCGGCGGTGCGGCATTCGATGCCGACCGCGCCCTGGCCTCCGGCCGGCAGGCTGTCGTCGACACTGATCGATGAACTGATGCGATCTTCGAAGCCCAGGCGGATCAAGCCGGCAGCCGCCAGGATAATCGCGTCGTACTCACCAGCATCGAGCTTGGCCAGGCGCGTGTTGACGTTGCCCCGCAGGAAGCGGATCTGCAGGTCCGGGCGACGCGTCAACAACTGTGCCTGACGGCGCAGGCTGGACGTCCCGACCACGCTGCCTTGGGGCAACGCATCCAGGCTGGCGTAGGTATTGGAGACAAATGCGTCACGCGGGTCTTCGCGCTCGCAGATGCAAAACAGCCCCAGGCCTTCAGGGAAGTCCATGGGCACGTCTTTCATCGAGTGCACGGCGATGTCAGCTTCGTTTTCCAGCAGCGCGGTTTCCAGTTCTTTGACGAACAGGCCCTTGCCACCAATTTTCGACAGTGGCGAGTCCAGCAGCTTGTCGCCACGACTGACCATGGGCACCAGCGTCACGATCAGTCCCGGATGGGCCTGCTCCAGACGAGCTTTGACGTATTCGGCCTGCCACAGGGCCAGGGCACTTTTGCGGGTAGCGATGCGGATTTCGCGAGGGGACATGGATCAATCCGTACTGAATAGATACGGCGGATAATAACAGCTCAGCCAAATCCGCTTTGACTTGTATCAGAAACAGCCTGGCCTCCCTGGCCTCACACACCCGAAAAAGGCTGTTGAACCTGCGTACGAGTCGCGCGCTAAAGCTGTTGCATCATCTTGCGCACGCCCGCGACATGACGGCGGCTGACGATCAATGCGTCGCCGTTCAGGCCTTTGAGAAACAGTTGGAAATGCCCCAGCGGCGTACGCTGCAGGCGTTCGATACGCTCGCGAGCCACTAGCGCGTTGCGATGGATGCGCACAAAGCGGTCGCCAAATTCGTCTTCGAGGGCCTTGAGCGGCTCGTCCAGCAGGACCTCGCCGCCCTCGTGGCGCAGGGTGACGTATTTGTGGTCGGCAATGAAGTAGACCACCTGGGCCAGCGGAATCAGTTCGATACCTTTGCGGGTGCGGGCGCTGATATGGCTGCGCGGCCCATTGCCGCTTTCAGCCGCCGGACGGGTCAGCGCCGCCAGTTGCACTCGATTGGGACGCTCGGCCTTTTTCAAGGCGTCGAGCAGCAACTCTGCACGCACCGGCTTGACCAGGTAACCCACGCCGCTGGCCTGCAAGGTATCTATGGCAAATTCATCCTGGGCCGCGCAAAACACCACGGCGGGCGGCGTTTCGCGCTCGCACAACTTGGCGGCGGCTTGCAGCCCATCCAGACCGGGCATGCGGATGTCGAGCAGCACGATGTCGGGCTTGAGGCTGTCGATCAGGGTCAGCGCCTCATCGCCATTGGTGGCGCTGGGCTCCAGGACAGTGTACCCCTCGAGTTCGCCGACCATACGGCTCAGGCGCTCGCGGGCTTGGGGTTCATCATCAACGATCAGGACATTCATATTGCGCTGGATTCCTGCGTGAGTCTCGCACAAGGATAGCGTAGACAGGTGTAGTGACGTCCGTCACAGCGATCCACGCTAAGACTAGCGTGGTCGCCAAAAAGTGCCGCACGTCGGACTGCAATATTTATCGGCGCCTGCCAGGTCGTACCGTAAACCCGCCGTCTCGCGGCATCACGGCAGGGGTTGTGGGTCACCAAATACGTTTCCCCTTCTTCGATAGCGTGCTCCACGCTCTGCGCAGCACGTCAGGTTTGGGCAATGGCGCGGGCCCTTATGTCCAACTGTAGACGTTTGCAGCGTCAAAAGTGCTCATTTGACAAATATCGTTATGCAATCGCACCCGCAAGCCACTGAGCAGGGTGCGCCCAATCGAAAAAAACCTAGTGACCGGCGTCACCGACACGATTGGCAACCCTGTTATTATCCGCGACAGGTTTTTACGCCATCTTTCTTCCAGCCGATCACGAGCGAATTCATGAGCACTGACAAGACCAATCAGTCCTGGGGCGGCCGCTTCAGTGAACCCGTCGACGCCTTCGTCGCCCGCTTCACCGCCTCCGTCACTTTCGACCAGCGCCTGTATCGCCACGACATCATGGGGTCCATCGCCCACGCCACCATGCTGGCCAAGGTCGGCGTGCTGACCGATGCCGAACGCGACAGCATCATCGATGGCCTGAACACCATCCAGGGCGAAATCGAGGCCGGCACCTTCGACTGGCGCATCGACCTGGAAGACGTGCACATGAACATCGAGGCGCGTCTGACCGACCGCATCGGCGTCACCGGCAAGAAGCTGCACACTGGCCGCAGCCGTAACGACCAGGTCGCGACGGACATCCGTCTGTGGCTGCGCGATGAGATCGACCTGATCCTGGGCGAAATCACCCGCCTGCAAAAAGGCCTGCTGGAACAGGCAGAGCGCGAATCCGGCACCATCATGCCCGGCTTCACCCACCTGCAAACCGCGCAGCCGGTGACCTTCGGTCATCACATGCTGGCCTGGTTCGAAATGCTCAGCCGCGACTATGAGCGCCTGGTCGACTGCCGCAAGCGCACCAACCGCATGCCACTGGGCAGCGCCGCACTGGCCGGCACCACCTACCCGATCGACCGCGAATACACCGCCGAACTGCTGGGTTTCGATGCCGTGGGTGGCAACTCGCTGGATAACGTCTCGGATCGTGACTTCGCCATCGAATTCTGCTCGGCCGCCAGCATCGCGATGATGCACTTGTCGCGCTTCTCCGAAGAATTGGTGCTGTGGACCAGCGCCCAGTTCCAGTTCATCGACCTGCCTGATCGCTTCTGCACAGGCAGTTCGATCATGCCGCAAAAGAAAAACCCCGACGTCCCGGAACTGGTCCGCGGTAAAAGCGGCCGGGTATTCGGCGCGCTCATGGGCCTGCTGACCCTGATGAAAGGCCAGCCGCTGGCCTACAACAAGGACAACCAGGAAGACAAGGAACCGCTGTTCGACGCCGCCGATACCTTGCGCGACTCGCTGCGGGCCTTTGCCGACATGATCCCGGCGATCAAGCCCAAGCACGCCATCATGCGTGAAGCGGCCCTGCGCGGTTTCTCCACGGCAACGGACCTGGCGGACTACCTGGTGCGCCGTGGCCTGCCGTTCCGCGACTGCCACGAGATCGTTGGCCATGCCGTGAAGTACGGCGTGGAAAGCGGCAAGGACTTGGCCGAGATGAGCCTGGAGGAGTTGCGCAGGTTCAGCGACCAGATCGAGCAGGACGTGTTTGCCGTGCTGACCCTCGAAGGCTCGGTCAATGCCCGTAATCATATCGGCGGCACCGCACCCGCCCAGGTCAAGGCCGCCGTGGTTCGCGGCCAGGCGTTGCTCGCCAGCCGCTAAGTGCTAGAAGCTTCGCGAGCAGGCTCGCTCCCACAGGGTGATCACAATCCTTGTGGGAGCGAGCCTGCTCGCGAACGCTGACTCAAGATCGCTACAGGACTTACTTCTTACTCGCCACCATCGCCAGGAACGCTGGCATCGCCGCGTCCTTGTCGGCCGCGATACGCTGGGCATGCGGTGTCTGCTCCAACTGCTCCAGCAATGCCCTGGCCGCCGGCAGCTCTGCCAACAGGTCCAGGCCAAACAGTTTCTTGCCGACCCCACACGCCACGCTGATGCTGTACAGGAAGTACAAGTCCGCCACGCTCAGGCTGGCCCCCGCCACGTACGGCGCGAACTTGGCATGCCGGCCCAGGGACGCGAAGCCCTGTATCAACTCGGCCTTGGCCTTTTCCTTGATCGTCTCCGGCACCTGCATGCCGAAAAATGCCTCGGCGAAGCACGCCCGGGCCGGCAACTCGATGTACAGCTCGATTTCCTTGGCCAGCGCTAGCACCTGGGCGCGCTCGAACGGCGTCTTGGGCAGCAGCGCAGTGCCTGGCTGAGTGTCTTCGATGTACTGCAGGATCACGCTGGTTTCGTTGATAAAGCCTTGCTCGACACCCAGCACCGGCACCTTGCCACGCGGGCTGATCGCCAGGGCTTCAGGGCTTTGGCCGGCATAGAACGGCACCTCCTCAAAGGGCAGGCCCTTTTCCAGTAGCGCGTGCTTGACCATGTTGTAGTAGTTGCTGACGGGGAAACCATAGAGCTTGAGCATCACACATGCCTCCGGGCCGTGCAGGGGTTGGCGAGCGTTTGTTATAGATCGTCGGGGCCGCTCTTGCCAGCAGCATCACCCGACTGAATGCAGGTAAACTGGCGCCTTTCCTTAAGGAGCCTGCCATGAGCGAGCCCACCGATATCGATAGCGACGAAGAAGAATTCGCCGAGAACACCTTGATCGAAGCGATCGAGAACCAGATCGAAAGCGACAACCCGCCGGCGGCCAAGGCCACCTTCAACAAACTGACCCTGGTCGGTTATGAGCGTGAAGAGATTCTCAACCTGATGGCCCATGTCCTGGCCGTTGAGATCGATGCGCTGCTCGAAGAAGACCGTGCGTTCGATACCCAGTGGTACGAAGCCGCGTTGCGCGCCCTGCCAGAGTTACCTGCACAAAAGAAATAAGCGGACCTGCTCCTGCGACGAAAAGCCCCAAGGCAACACTGGACAGCTCGCTCGAGTACGTTCACCTTAGGGGCGCTATCGTCTATTCCTAGAAAGTCTGGAGTCCTTATGTCGCTTACCCCTGAGCTGGTTGCCGAACTGGAAATCCTTGCACTCTTCAACCTGGACAGTTCCCAGGAAGG
Source organism: Pseudomonas sp. ok272 (assembly GCF_900109995.1). Classification (GTDB taxonomy): domain Bacteria; phylum Pseudomonadota; class Gammaproteobacteria; order Pseudomonadales; family Pseudomonadaceae; genus Aquipseudomonas. The sequence continues at coordinate 87,554 of NZ_FOCB01000003.1, forward strand.
CCTGAAAATTCATCAGACCGCTGCCCCGAAAGCCATTGCCGCTGCGCAACGCCTGTATGAGAAAGAACTGATCGATCAGCCCGACGGCGGTTACCTGACCAGCCTGGGACGCGATGCCGCACAAAACGTGCAGACCCTGCTGACTATCCTGTCCGTCGAAGAAGCCGCGTAACACCTTCTGTTATCACCCACGTAAACCCCAGCCAGGGGTTTACGTGGGCAGACTGTCGCCCGCCGATAGAAATTTGACGCCAGAAACCAACATTCAGCTTAAAAGTCCCCCACGCAAGGCTGTAGACTGGCCGGCGCCACGAGACTTTTCACGTTCGTTCACTGCGAGCCGGCTTGAGCTGACATGACCCGCACCCATGAAATCCGCCCCGACCTGGACGAAGGAATCGACCGCAAGGTTCTCAACCAGTTGCGCGCACGCTTTCTCAAACTCAACGATGCACGCCTGGCCCGGGCCATGGAGGGTTTGTCACCCCGCCAGCAAGGGGTGCTGACGCTGTTGCCGTTGTTCTTCCACGTCAACCATCCCCTGTTGCCCGGTTACGTTTCGGGTAGCACCCCGGCCGGGGTATCGAACTTCGAGCCGGACACCGCGACGCTGGCCGAAGCCCAGCGCCTGACGCGCTCCTTCTCCTACAAACCACGCCACGGCAACCCGCCGCGACCGATTCACGGCCTGTTCCTGATGGGCAGCCTTGGCACCCTGGCCCAAGCGGACCAGAGCGACATGGACGTGTGGGTCTGCCACGCCCCGGACCTGGGCGAAAGCGCGCTGGCCGAGCTGCGTAAAAAATGCCAGCTGCTGGAAGCCTGGGCCGCGAGCCAGGGCGCCGAGGCGCATTTTTTCCTGATCGATCCGCTGCGCTTTGTCCGTGGCGAACGCGACAACCAACTCAGCTCCGAGGATTGCGGCACCACCCAGCATTATCTGCTGCTGGACGAGTTCTATCGCACCGCCATCTGGCTCGCCGGGCGCACACCGATCTGGTGGCTGGTGCCGGTGTACGAAGAAGCGGGCTACGAGCGGTACATCCACACGTTGTTGTCCAAGCGTTTTATTCGTGCCGACGAAACCCTGGACCTCGGTCACCTGGCGCACATCCCCCCCGGCGAGTTCATCGGCGCCGGGCTCTGGCAACTGTTCAAGGGCATCGAGTCGCCGTACAAGTCCGTGCTCAAGCTGCTGCTGACCGAGGTCTACGCCAGCGAACATCCCCACGTCGAATGCCTGAGCCTGCGCTTCAAGCAGGCGGTGTTCGCCAATCGCCTGGACCCCGATGAGCTGGACCCGTACATCGTGGTCTACCGGCGTATCGAGGAATACCTCACGGCCCGGGGCGAACCCGATCGCCTGGAGCTGGTACGACGCGCCCTGTACCTCAAGGTCAACCGCAAGCTCACCGGTGGCCAGCGGACCAGCAGTTGGCAGCGCCAGTTGCTCGAGCGCCTGGCCCAGGAATGGGGTTGGGACCATCGGCAACTGGCGATGCTCGACAGCCGCAGCCAATGGAAAGTCCGCCAGGTCAGTGCCGAACGCCGTGCGCTGGTCAGCGAGCTTAACTACAGCTATCGCTTCCTCACCCAGTTCGCCCGCACCGAACAAAGCGTCAGCCTGATCAACAAGCGTGACCTCAACGTACTGGGGCGCCGCCTCTACGCCGCCTTCGAGCGCAAGGCCGACAAGATCGAATTCATCAACCCCGGCATTGCCCCGGACCTGGCCGAAGACACCTTGACCCTGGTCCAGTCGGCGAACCGCAAAGAGCCTGGAACGAACCATTGGGGGTTGTACAACGGCAGCCTGGGCAAGCTGGAGTGGGAACACTTCGCGCCGATCAAGCGCAGCCGCGAGCTGCTGGAACTGCTGACCTGGTGCCACCGCAACGGCGTCATCGACAGCAGCACCCGCCTGGCGCTGCACCCAGGCGAAAGCGATCTGAGCGAGTTCGAACTGTTCAACCTGCTGGGCAGCCTGCAACAGACCATCGCCCTGCCCCTGAGCAGTGTCAGCGAAGACCAGTTGCTGCGCGCCAGCGTGCCGAGCGAGGTGCTGATCCTGGTGAACGTGGGCCTCGACCCGCTCAAGCATCACCGCGACCTGAACATCCTGATGACCACCGAGCGCACCGACTCACTGAGTTACGCCGGGGTGCGTGAAAACCTGGTGCTGACCCTGGACCAGGTCACGCTCAACAGCTGGAACGAGGTGCTGGTCAACCGCTATGACGGCGCCCACGCCCTGCTCGACTGCCTGCGCGATTACCTCAACAGCCTGCCCAGCGGCCCGCAGCAACCGCGCTTGCGAGTACGTTGCTTCTGCCACAACCGCGCCCAGTTCATCGCCCAACGGGTCGAGGCGATTGTCGATACCGCGCAGAACCTGCTGCTCAGCCAGCTCAATCACCGCTACCTGATCCAGGTCCAGCAGCATTACCACGTGCTGGAACTGATCCCCGGCAAGGTCAATCATGTAGCGCTCGCCAACCTGCCGGCACTGCTCGATTACCTGGGCCGCGAGCAGACCGGCTACAGCCCGCTGCACCTGGACCCGATGGCACTCGAAGAGCATGACCTGGGGCTGATCCTGCCCATGGGCCAGCCGGACTGCATCCAGGTGTTCTACCGCATCATCGATACGTACGCCGAGCTGTATGTGCTGGATGAGTTCAACGTGCTGTGGCAGCAATGCCAGCCCTATCACGATGAGCAAAGCCTGCTGGTGCCGCTCCAGCGCTTCCTGCAATCGATCCTCTTCCGGCGCGATGCCTTGCTGCCCATGGACGCCACGCAGCCCGTGATCCCGCTGGAAACCCGCTATCACCAGTTGCTGCCCTCGGGCGGCGGGCGCGCCCGGCGGGTGGAGCAACGGCCGTCACCGCAGACCCCGCTGGAAAAGCCGTTCTTCGACGTCCAGGCGATCGTCGGCAGAGCCGCACCCGGCAAGGTGCAGGTCAGCCTGTATTGCAATCAACGGGAGTTCAGCGAGCTGGAATACGGCGACCAGTTGTTTGCCGCCGTGGCGCAGGAGATTGTCGGGCAACGCCGGGAGGCGCTGCATTACCGCTGCTACATCACCGATCTGGACCTGTCGGGCCTGCTCGGTGATGGCCAGGGTTCATGCAATCTGTACCTGCGCTACAAGGCAGACCTGGAGCGTGCGTTGAACACGGCGCTCGAACAGGCCTGAGGACCACTCATTCAGGAAACACGCCGCCATTGGCCGGCTGTTCCTCGACTTCCAGCAAGGTCAGCTTCAGGGTCTTGCCACCCGGGGCTGGCCAGTCGATGTGCTGGCCAACCTGCAAGCCAAGCAAGGCGCTGCCAACCGGCGCAAGCACCGAGATCTTGCCTTCGTCGGCGTTGGCGTGCTTGGGGTAAACCAGGGTCAGGTGATAGTCCTTGCCACTGCTTTCTTCACGGCAATGCACACGCGAGTTCATCGTCACGACATCAGCAGGCACTTCATCGTGACCGACCAGCGTGTCGGCACGATCCAGTTCGGTTTGCAGCGCGATCACGCCCGGTAACGAGTCGTCCAGGCTGTCGATCAAACGCTCCAGACGCTGCACGTCAAGGCGGGTAAGGGTGATGGAAGGTGTGGTCATGATTCAGGCAGACTCCTTTCTTCTGCACGGAAAAAGCAAAACCCCGCCAAAAATAGGCGGGGTTTTCACGCGCCTCGGTGGGTTGAGGCGTATCCGGACACTATCACAGCTCAAAAAATATACAAGTCGGTCCACGACAACCTGTCATCCCGGAGGCGTTTTGCGCCCCTGGGCCTGCGCGCAAATCACCCGCCGGCGCTCATCGTCAGCCGAACGCCATTCGCGGATGTCTTCGACATGCCGAAAGCAGCCCAGGCAGACTTTGTGCTCATCCAGCCGGCACACATTGGTGCACGGTGATGGCACGGCAGTGCTGACATTGCTGAACAGCGGCTTGGGCGGGCGAACAGGCGTGGACTGAGTCACGAAATCACAGGCCCTCGAAATCGAGCTTGGTGCCGGCCTGCTCCCAGACGATGCGCTCAAGCATCTCGCCCAACTGCTCTTCGCTCTTGTCGCACATCCAGCGCTCGCTTTCGGCGTCGTAGTCGAAGTGGAACCCACCGGACACCGCCGCCAGCCACAGCTGGCGCAATGGCTCCTGGCGACTGAAGATCAACTGGCTACCGCCTTCGAACTTGACGGTGAGCACACCGGCCGAGCTTTCCAGGTCTACATCCAGGCCACTCTCGTCGAAAATATCTTCCAGCGTTTGCTGGGTCGCATCGACCAGGTCGTGGAAACGGGCTTCAGTCAAACTCATTGTGGCAACCTCAAAAAGTGTCTGCTTACGCTCAAGCGCCGCAAGATACGGGCGAGCCCCGGTGATTGCAAAGGATACCGACCAAGCACCGGGTCGGGTCGCAAAAACCTTCGCGCACTGGCCACTTGATCACAGGCGACTGGCACAGGCCCGCCAGACGGGTGGTCCGTCGCATAGGCAAGCCGTTGGGTGGCCGGGTATACTCCGGCGCAATTAACGCATTTTCAAGGATTTCGCCATGAAGCGCCTGATCTCTTCCCTTGCTGCGCTCGTCGCGGTTGCTTGCCTTGTTACGGCCTGTGGTCAAAAAGGTCCGCTGTACCTGCCCGATGACAGCAAATCCCCCGAGGATCAGGCCACGTCGTCGCAGTCCAAAGCGCACCAGCACGACACCACGAACAGCACCAGCACCTACTAAGGGACGATCATGGACGCTTTTAACTACCGTGACGGGGAGCTGTTCGCGGAAGGTGTTGCCTTGTCCGCCATCGCCGAACGCTTTGGCACGCCTACCTATGTCTACTCCCGCGCCCACATCGAGGCCCAGTACCTGGCCTACGCCGATGCGTTGGCCGGCACGCCGCACCTGGTCTGCTTCGCGGTCAAAGCCAACTCCAACCTGGCGGTGCTGAATGTCCTGGCACGCCTGGGCGCAGGTTTCGACATCGTCTCCGGCGGTGAGCTGGAACGTGTCCTGGCCGCCGGTGGCCAGGCCGACAAGATCGTATTCTCCGGCGTCGGCAAGACCCGCGAAGACATGCGTCGCGCCCTGCAAGTCGGCGTGCACTGCTTCAACGTCGAGTCCACCGATGAGCTGGAGCGCCTGCAAGTGGTCGCCGCCGAGCTGGGCGTTCGCGCACCGATCTCGCTGCGCGTGAACCCGGACGTCGACGCCGGCACCCACCCGTACATCTCCACCGGCCTTAAAGAGAACAAGTTCGGCATTGCCATCGCGGACGCCGAAGACGTGTACATCCGTGCCGCGCAGTTGCCCAACCTGGAAATCCTCGGTGTCGATTGCCACATCGGCTCGCAACTGACCAGCCTGCCACCGTTCCTCGATGCCCTCGATCGCCTGCTGGGCTTGATCGACCGCCTTGGCGAATGTGGCATCTACCTGCGCCATATCGACCTCGGCGGCGGCGTCGGCGTGCGTTATCGCGATGAAGAGCCGCCGCTGGTGGCCGACTACATCAAGGCCGTACGTGAGCGCTGTGACGGCCGCGACCTGGCCCTGGTGTTCGAGCCGGGCCGCTTCATCGTCGCCAACGCCGGCGTGCTGCTGACCCAGGTCGAGTACCTCAAGCACACCGAGCACAAGGATTTCGCCATCGTCGATGCGGCCATGAACGACCTGATTCGTCCGGCGCTGTACCAGGCCTGGATGAACGTCACCGCCGTGCATCCGCGCGATACCGCGCCCCGCGCCTACGATGTCGTGGGCCCGATCTGCGAGACCGGGGACTTCCTGGCCAAGGATCGCGCGCTGGCCCTGGAAGAAGGCGACCTGCTGGCCGTGCATTCGGCCGGTGCCTACGGGTTTGTCATGAGTTCCAACTACAACACCCGCGGCCGTGCCGCTGAAGTGCTGGTGGACGGTGATCAGGCGTTTGAAGTGCGTCGCCGCGAGACGGTCGCCGAGTTGTTTGCTGGCGAAAGCCTGCTGGCGGAGTGATCCCATGTTGCTGCGTTTTACCAAGATGCACGGCCTGGGCAACGACTTCATGGTCCTCGACCTGGTCAGCCAGCATGCGCATATCCTGCCCAAGCACGCCAAACAATGGGGCGACCGGCACACCGGCATCGGCTTCGATCAGTTACTGATTGTCGAGGCACCGAGCAACCCGGACGTGGACTTCCGCTACCGCATCTTCAACTCCGACGGTTCGGAAGTGGAGCAATGCGGCAACGGTGCGCGCTGCTTCGCGCGCTTCGTGCTGGACAAGCGCCTGACCACCAAGCGGCTGATCCGGGTTGAAACCAAGAGCGGCGTCATTGAACTCGACGTGCGCAATGACGGCCAGATCACCGTCAACATGGGTGCGCCGCGCCTGGTGCCCGCCGACATTCCGTTCCAGGCGGACGTCCAGGCCAACCACTACACGGTTGACGTCGACGGCCAGGCCGTCGAACTGGCCGCCGTGTCCATGGGCAACCCCCATGCCGTGCTGCGGGTCGATGACGTCAACACCGCGCGGGTGCATGAGTTGGGGCCGAAGATCGAACACCACCCGCGCTTTCCGGCGCGGGTCAACGTCGGTTTCCTCCAGGTGATCGACCGCAACCGTGCACAGCTGCGCGTCTGGGAACGCGGGGCCGGGGAAACCCAGGCCTGCGGTACCGGCGCCTGCGCCGCAGCGGTGGCCGCGATCAGCCAGGGGTGGATGGATTCGCCGCTATTGATCGACCTGCCCGGCGGGCGCTTGTCCATTGAATGGGCGGGCCCTGGCACACCTGTGCTGATGACCGGCCCGGCAGTGCGTGTATACGAAGGACAAGTGCGTCTTTGAGAGAGCCAAATCCATGACTGATCAGCCCCAGGTTCCAGCCCCACAGCCCGACGAATCCCCTTCCGAAAGCCTGGAGGCGGCGGCGGTTGCCGCGTACCTGGAGGCTCATCCGGATTTCTTCGTCGAGCACCAGGAACTGCTTCCGGCCCTGCGCATTCCGCACCAGCGCGGCGACACCGTGTCGCTGGTGGAGCGGCAGATGAATATCCTGCGCGAGCGCAACATCGAGATGCGCCACCGCCTCTCACAGCTGATGGATGTCGCCCGCGACAACGACCGGCTGTTCGACAAGACCCGCCGCCTGATCCTTGCCCTGATGGATGCCAATAGCCTGGACGACGTGGTCATGAACGTCGAAGACAGCCTGCGCCAGGACTTCCAGGTGCCCTTTGTCAGCCTGATCCTGTTCAGCGACGAGCCTTTGCCGGTGGGTCGCTGGGTCAGCAGCAGCGAGGCACACAAGGCCATTGGCGGCCTGCTCTCGGAAGAAAAAGGCGTCAGCGGCAGCCTGCGCGAGCACGAACTGGACTTCCTGTTTGGCGAAGAACAGCGCAAGCAGATCGGTTCCACCGCCCTGGTCACCCTCAGCCATCAAGGCCTGCATGGCGTCCTGGCCATCGCCAGCCGTGATCCGCAGCACTACAAAAGCTCGGTCGGCACACTGTTCCTCAGCTACATCGCCGAAGTCATGGGGCGCGTGCTGCCACGGGTCAACACCACGCTGCGCTCGGTGCGCTGACCATGGAACGGCAACTGGACGCCTACTGCGAGCACTTGCGCAGTGAGCGCCAGGTGTCGCCCCACACTCTGGCCGCCTACCGCCGAGACCTGAACAAGGTCCTGGCGCACTGCAACAAACAGCAGATTGAAAGCTGGGCCGGCCTGGACATCCAGCGCCTGCGCGGCCTGATCGCCCGCCTGCACGCCCAAGGCCAGTCCTCGCGCAGCCTGGCCCGCCTGCTCTCGGCCGTACGCGGGCTCTACCACTACCTGATCCGCGAAGGCGTGTGCGACCACGACCCGGCCAACGGCCTGGCCCCCCCCAAGGGCGAACGCCGCCTGCCCAAGACCCTCGACACCGACCGCGCCCTGCAACTGCTCGATGGCGCCGTGGAGGACGACTTCGTGGCCCGCCGCGACCAGGCGATTCTCGAACTGTTCTATTCTTCCGGCTTGCGCCTGTCCGAGTTGACCGGGCTCAACCTTGAGCAACTGGACCTGGCCGATGGCCTGGTGCAAGTCCTCGGCAAGGGCAGCAAGACCCGCGTGCTGCCCATTGGTAAAAAAGCCCGTGAAGCCCTGGCGCTGTGGTTGCCGCTACGTGCGAGCGCCAACCCGATGGACGACGCGGTGTTCGTCAGCCAGAAGGGCAAGCGCATGGGCGCCCGCGCGGTGCAGACCCGGGTCAAGGTCGTCGGCGAGCGCGAGCTGGGGCAGAACCTGCATCCCCACATGCTGCGTCACTCCTTCGCCAGCCACTTGCTGGAGTCGTCCCAGGACTTGCGTGCCGTGCAGGAACTGCTCGGCCACGCGGACATCAAGACCACGCAGATCTACACCCACCTGGACTTCCAGCACCTGGCCTCGGTCTACGACAGCGCCCACCCACGGGCCAAACGCATCAAGGACAATGAGCAATGACCATCCGCCTGATCACCTTCGACCTCGACGACACCCTGTGGGACACCGCCCCGGTGATTGCCAGTGCCGAGGCGGTGCTGCGCCAGTGGCTGGGTGAACACACCCCCGCCCTGGGTGCGCTGCCCATCGAACACTTGTGGGCGATTCGCGAGCGGGTGCTGGACCGCGAGCCCCAGTTGAAACATCGCATCAGCGCCTTGCGCCGCCGCGTGCTGTTCCACGCCCTGATCGAGGCCGGCTACGCGCAAGAACACGCGATGGCGTTGGCCGACCAGGCGTTTGAAGTCTTCCTGCATGCCCGCCATCAACTGCACGTCTTCCCCGAGGTACAGCCGACCCTGGAGATCCTGCGCAACCGCTATGCCTTGGGCGTGGTCACCAACGGCAATGCCGATGTGCGTCGGTTGGGGCTGGCGGACTACTTCACGTTTGCCGTGTGCGCCGAAGATATCGGCATCGCCAAGCCCGACGCGCGATTGTTCCATGAAGCCCTGCAACGCGGCGGAGCCACCGCTGGCTCGGCGGTGCATATCGGCGACCATCCGGGGGATGACATTGCCGGTGCACAGCAGGCGGGGTTGCGGGCGATCTGGTTCAACCCGGCGGGCAAGCCGTGGGAAGCGGACAAGGCCCCCGATGCCGAGATCCGCAGCCTGACCGAGTTGCCCGGGCTGTTGGCGCGGTGGTGATCAGGAATGACACGCCGACCTTGTGGGAGCGAGCCTGCTCGCGATCAGGGCATAACCTTCAGAATTGATGTCGGCTGACCCACCGCCATCGCGAGCAGGCTCGCTCCCACAGCGTTTGTATCGGGCCTGAGCGCTTTGCTCCACCCATGAAAAAGCCCGCAGCGACGGCGGGCTTTTCCAGCAACCACAGCGCGGGCCCTTAGATAGGCCGGCTACCGTACTTGTTATCAGGCTTCTTTGGCGGATCCGCCACCACGTTGGCCTCGACTTCCTGAACCTTGCCGCCTTTGGCCAGGAACTCTTCCATCGCGCGCGCCAGCGCATCGCGCTCTTTATTCTTGGCTTCAACGCTGGGCAGTTCGTCTACCGACACCGCCGCCTTGGCCTTGCCTTTGGCAGTCGGGGCCGGCGCATCGTCACCGCCATCGTCGTCAGCAGCGTCTTCGGCTGCTGCTTCAAGACCTTCTTCGGCCTCGTCTTCGTCGCCTACTTCGAGGTCGTCGTTTTCCAGATCATCGTCGCTCATGTTCTACCTCATGACTTGCGAAAAGCAGATTAGTTATAGCCCAGCTTCGTCGTCTGTCGACGACTGCCGGAAAAAATTCAACGTCCACTGGTAACCAGCGGTTCATGCCCCGTCACCGTGTTCAGTGCCGAGGACTTTACGAGCACCGCCATGATCACGCTACTCGTCCAGATAAATACCTTGCCAACCACCTAACACCAATCGGCCCGCCGTCAGGGGCAAACCCCACCGACAGCCTAGCAAACCGGCCTTGAAGTGCTCCGGGAGGTGGTCCAGGCCTTCGTCGCCATGCTCATCACCGGCCGAACCTTGTGGGCTCAGCCGATTGAAAAACCGTTCGATGGCACGACATACCGCCGGATCGACGCTCTCGTCGAGGGTCGACGACGCCCAGGTTGCCGCCGCCAAAATGCAGCAGAGCCACTTGAGCCCGGACAGGCCGGCGAACCACTCGTCCATGACCGGATGAACGCCTCGGGGCCTTGCCTGCAGGCTAATCAACGTCGGTTGCCCGCGAACAGTTCCGCGCACATTCGGGCGCATTCTAGCGTGCTCTGGGAAAAAACAAAGAGCCTAATATTCCTGCAATGCTGTAAGCCATTGGCGTCACAAAAACACTCGCCGTAAAGACGACTTTCGGCGTATGAAAAATCCTTTCAGCCGCTGGCTACGTGCCAAATCCCAGGCGAAAAAAAGCCCGGCAAGCCGGGCGATTTTTTTGCGCGTCGTTAGAGGTTGTAGCCGCGCTCGTTGTGCTGTGCCAAGTCCAGGCCCACCGCCTCTTCTTCTTCAGTCACGCGCAGACCCATGACGGCATCCAGCACCTTGAGAATGACGAAGGTGACGATCGCCGTGTAGATCACGGTGAAACCAACACCTTTGCATTGAATCCAGACTTGCGCCGCAACATCGGTCACGGTGCCGAAGCCACCCAGCGCCGGAGCGGCAAACACCCCCGTCAGGATCGCGCCGAGAATACCGCCGATACCGTGTACGCCAAAGGCATCGAGGGAGTCGTCGTAACCGAGTTTACGTTTCAGGCTGGTGGCGCAGAAGAAGCACACCACACCTGCGGACAGGCCGATGACCAGGGCGCCCATCGGGCCCACGGTGCCCGCAGCCGGGGTAATGGCCACCAACCCTGCGACGACACCCGAGGCAATCCCCAGGGCACTCGGTTTGCCGTGGGTCAGCCACTCGGCAAACATCCAGCCCAGCGCCGCTGCTGCGGTTGCGATCTGAGTGACCAGCATCGCCATGCCGGCCGTGCCGTTGGCGGCCGCCGCGGAACCGGCGTTGAACCCGAACCAGCCGATCCACAGCATTGCCGCGCCCATCAGGGTGTAACCCAGGTTGTGCGGGGCCATTGGCGTGGAGGGATAACCTTTGCGCTTGCCCAACACCAGGCAGCAAACCAGGCCGGCGATACCGGCGTTGATGTGCACCACGGTGCCGCCGGCGAAGTCGAGCACGCCCCAGTCGCCCAACAGCGAACCCGGGCCACCCCAGACCATGTGGGCAATCGGTGCGTAGACCAGGGTGAACCAGATGCCCATGAAGATCAGCATCGCGGAGAACTTCATCCGCTCGGCGAAAGCCCCGACGATCAGCGCCGGAGTAATGATGGCAAACGTCATCTGGAAGGTGACGAACACCGCCTCAGGAAACAACGCCGCAGGACCGGTAATGCTCGCTGGCGTCACGCCCGCCAGGAACAACTTGGACAAGCCGCCGACAAACGAGTTGAAATTGACGACGCCCGCTTCCATGCCCGTGGTGTCGAACGCCAGGCTGTAGCCATAGACGAACCACAGGATCGAGATCAGGCCGGTAATGGCGAAGCACTGCATCATCACCGAGAGAATATTTTTGGAACGAACCATGCCGCCGTAGAACAGCGCCAGACCCGGAATGGTCATGAACAGGACAAGGGCGGTGGACGTCAGCATCCAGGCGGTATCGCCGGAATTGAGGACTGGAGGCGCCACCGGATCTGCCGCCAGGGCCAGGCCTGGCATTACGATGGACAACAGGGCGCCTAGCCCTGCGAATTTACGCAGAGTCATATTGTTTTCTCCTGGGGCGTTGGGGTTTGGCGGCTTAGATTGCGTCGGTATCGGTTTCGCCGGTACGGATGCGAATAGCCTGTTCCAGATTGACCACGAAGATCTTGCCGTCACCGATCTTGCCGGTGTTGGCCGCCTTGGTTATCGCCTCGATAACCCGATCAAGATCCTTGTCGTCAATGGCGACATCAATCTTCACCTTGGGCAGGAAATCGACCACGTATTCCGCGCCGCGATACAGCTCGGTGTGACCCTTCTGCCGACCGAAGCCTTTGACCTCAGTGACGGTAATGCCCTGCACGCCGATCTCGGACAACGACTCGCGTACGTCATCCAGTTTGAACGGCTTGATGATGGCAGTGACTAGCTTCATGAAAACTCTCTCCCGAATTGGTGGACTTGCCCCAGGAAAACAAACCCGGCTCAAGTCTAAGCGCAGTGCCTGGCTTTGTAACGCGTCGTCGGCAACGTCAGCGGACCGCGCTGACGAAACTCTTCCCACTTCGTGCGCCGCACTGCATTCGTCACAGCGACTGCATCAGTGCATGGGCCACTCTGGTCTTAGCAGAAAGCTTGCCATCTCGTGAAAATCCCCTGAATTCAATCTCTTGCTCGCCGTCGTCGGCACCGATGGCCAATCCCCACGGTGGATACGCACAACAACGGTGCGCCCGCGCCCGGGCAAATGCGCGAAAAACGTGCGTCCACGCCGATGCCATGGACGACCGAGACTGCGTGATACACTGCCGGCCACTGATTTAAGGACCCTCACCATGCTCGCGCCCAAAGACCTCCTCGACGCCCTGAGCGGCCACGCCTCCCGCCTGTTCAGCGGTGAAACCCCGCTGCCGAAAAGCGAAATCGAAAGCCAGTTCAAGGCCCTGCTGCAAAGCGGCTTCAGCAAGCTGGACCTGGTCAGCCGGGAAGAATTCGACAGCCAGATGGTCGTGCTGGCGCGCACTCGGGCACGCCTGGAGAGTCTTGAGGCGAAGGTCGCGGAGCTGGAAGCACGGCTGAATCCGCCGGTGGCTTAAGCCACAGCGCTCTATTCAATCGGCTTGTGCGGCGTACCCTAGAGAATCGGAGCGACCAGGCAGTAGCGAATCAGCGCTGGTTCAAGGCTCTGGTTTTGCCGTAATACGAGATACACGGCGACTTCTTTTCGATCTTCGACAATCTCGAAAACGATACGATAGGGGGCGATCAGCAGTTGCTGGTAGCCAAGAACACCCAGAGCGCTGGCATCAGGGCTGATCGGAAAGCTGTGTGGGAACTCTCTGAGTTTTGGCTCCATGCACAACAACAAGCATCGCGCTTGATGTCGCCGACCATAGCCCAAATATGGTCTGAATTTAAACTTCACTGCGGCTATATCTTTCTGTTCACGCTTCAGCATGCTGATGACACTGCACCCTCGCAACATCCCGCGAAAGTTTGCCTGCGCTGTCGCCTCCTCGATCCCTGTATCGCGACTACCCTTGAAGAACCGCAGGAAGCGGTTCCCGTCACTTCAAGGAATGATCATGTCCCTGGCCATTGTCCACAGCCGCGCCCAGGTGGGCGTCGAGGCGCCCGCCGTCACGGTCGAAGTCCATCTGGCCAACGGCTTGCCATCGCTGACGATGGTCGGGCTGCCCGAAGCAGCGGTGAAGGAAAGCAAGGATCGGGTACGCAGCGCGATCATCAATTCCGGGCTGCAGTTCCCGGCACGACGCATCACCTTGAACCTCGCCCCCGCCGACCTGCCCAAGGACGGCGGGCGGTTCGACCTGGCGATTGCCTTGGGCATCTTGTCGGCCAGCGTCCAGGTACCGACGCTGACGCTCGATGAGGTGGAGTGCCTGGGGGAGTTGGCCTTGTCCGGCGAAGTGCGAGCGGTTCGCGGGGTATTGCCCGCCGCCCTGGCGGCGCGCGCGGCCGGGCGCACCCTGCTGGTACCGCGGGCGAATGCCGAAGAGGCGTGCCTGGCGTCGGGGTTGAAGGTGATTGCGGTGGATCACCTGCTGCAGGCCGTCGCGCACTTCAACGGTCACACGCCTATCGAGCCCTACGTGTGCGACGGTCTGCTCTACGCCATCAAACCCTACCCCGACTTGAACGAAGTGCAGGGACAACTCGCTGCCAAGCGCGCCCTGCTGATTGCCGCAGCCGGCGCCCATAACCTGCTGTTCAGCGGACCACCCGGCACCGGCAAGACCCTGCTGGCCAGCCGCTTGCCGGGATTGTTGCCGCCGCTGGCCGAGCACGAAGCGCTGGAGGTCGCGGCGATTCAATCGGTCGCCAGTTGCGTGTCGCTCACCCATTGGCCACAGCGCCCGTTCAGGCAGCCCCACCACTCGGCGTCCGGCCCGGCGCTGGTGGGTGGTGGCTCAAAACCGCAGCCCGGTGAGATCACCCTCGCCCACCATGGCGTGCTGTTTCTGGACGAGCTTCCAGAGTTTGATCGCAAGGTGCTGGAGGTTCTCAGGGAGCCCCTGGAGTCAGGCTGCATCGTGATCTCCCGGGCCCGGGACCGCGTGCGTTTCCCGGCGCGCTTTCAGCTGGTGGCCGCGATGAATCCCTGTCCCTGCGGCTATCTTGGCGAGCCGAGCGGGCGCTGTAGCTGCTCGCCGGACATGATCCAGCGCTACCGCAACAAACTGTCGGGGCCGCTGCTCGACCGCATCGACCTGCACTTGACCGTTGCCCGGGAACCCACGGCGTTGAGCCCTACGCCCAAGACCGGCGACGACACCGCCTGCGCCGCGACGTGGGTCGCCGAGGCACGGGAGCGGCAACACCAACGCCAGGGCTGCGCCAATGCCTTCCTCGATCTGCCGGGGCTGCGGCGACACTGCCAGTTATCCAGCGCCGACGAACACTGGCTGGAAAGCGCCTGCGAACGGCTCACCCTGTCACTGCGGGCCGCCCATCGACTGCTCAAGGTTGCCCGCACCCTAGCGGACCTTGAGCAGGTCGAGTGCATCAATCGCCAACACCTGGCCGAAGCGCTGCAATATCGGCCGTCGAATCAGTGACCCTGGCACCCCTCAGCCCAGGTGCGCCACATCCGGCAACTCCATGGCCTGCACCTCGCCCTGCAGGAAGTCGCTCAGGCGGCGCAGACGTTCGCCGCCTGGACGGGTTTTCGGCCACACCAGGTAGTAATTCAAACCGCTGGCAACCGCGGTCGGCCAGGGCAGGCTCAAGCGGCCCTGGGCCACATCCTCGGCCACCATCAGCAAATCGCCCATCGACACGCCATAGCCACGGGCGGCGGCAATCATCCCCAGCTCCAGGGTGTCGAACACCTGCCCGCCCTTGAGCGACACCTGGTCGGACAAGCCCATGCACTCCAACCAACTGCGCCAGTCGCGGCGGTCAGGCGTGGGGTGCAGCAGTTCAGTGCTGACCAGCCGCTGGACATCCCAGGGCTGGTCATTGAGCACGTCGGGAGCGCCCACCGGGATCAGCAGCTCCGGGAACAGGTAGCTGGCCTCCCAGTCCGGCGGGAACCGCCCGTTGCTCAACAGCACTGCACAGTCGAAGGGTTCGTGATTGAAGTCCACCGAGTCGACGTCCATCCAGGCACTGGTCAATTGCACTTCGTTGCCAGGCTGTAGATGCCGAAAACGGCTGAGCCGGGCCAGCAGCCAGCGCATGGTCAGGGTCGACGGCGCCTTCATGCGCAAGATGTCATCTTCGGCGCGCAAGGTATTGCAGGCCCGCTCCAGGGCCGAAAAACCTTCACGCACCCCGGGCAACAACAGCCGGGCGGCTTCGCTCAATTGCAGGTTGCGGCCGTTGCGCAGGAACAACCGACAGGCGAAGTGGTCCTCCAGGGTGCGGACATGGCGGCTCACGGCGCTCTGGGTGATCGATAATTCCTCGGCAGCACGGGTAAAGGAGCTATGCCGTGCCGCCGCCTCGAAAGCACGAAGGGCATAAAGGGGAGGAAGACGACGAGACATCGGGAAAATTCCTATAGCGCAATTGGCAAACCGTACCAGAATCCCCATAGCATGAGTTTTAATCATGCGAGCAATCGTTTTTATCCCTTTGTGCAATTGCCTGAGAGCGCCGAGAATCGCTTGCTTGCACATTTTTCGACGAAAGGAGCGTGATGATCATGCAGCATCCAGCGCGTACCGAACTCTGGGCCATCCTGCGGCTGGCCGGGCCGCTGATCGCCTCGCAGTTGGCGCACATGCTGATGGTCCTCACCGACACCCTGATGATGGCCAGGATCAGCCCCGAGGCGCTGGCCGGGGGCGGCCTGGGGGCGGCGAGCTACACCTTCGTGTCGATTTTCTGCATCGGCGTGATTGCCGCGGTCGGGACCCTGGTGGCGATTCGCAAGGGCGCCGGCGACATCGAGGGCGCCACCCGTCTGACCCAGGCCGGGTTGTGGCTGGCGTGGCTGATGGCCCTGGTGGCGGCCGTGCTGCTGTGGAACCTCAAGCCCGTGTTGCTGCTGTTCGGCCAGACCGAAAGCAACGTGCAGATGGCCGGCCAGTTCCTGCTGGTCTTGCCGCTCGCCCTGCCCGGCTACCTGACGTTCATGGCCTTGCGTGGGTTCACCAGTGCCATTGGCCGGCCGACGCCGGTGATGGTCATCAGCCTGGTCGGCACCGTCGCCAACTTCTTGCTCAACTACGCGCTGATCACGGGGATGTTCGGCCTGCCGAAGCTGGGCCTGGTGGGCATTGGCCTGGTCACCGCCATCGTCGCCAACTGCATGGCGCTGGCCCTGGCCTGGCATATCCGCCGGCACCCGGCCTACAACGCTTATCCGTTGCGTAGCGGCCTGTCGCGCCTCAACGTCCCGTACCTGCGCGAGCTCTGGCGCCTGGGCCTGCCGATTGGTGGCACCTACGCGGTGGAAGTCGGCTTGTTCGCATTCGCGGCGCTGTGCATGGGCACCATGGGCAGTACGCAATTGGGCGCCCACCAGGTCGCCCTGCAGATCGTGTCCGTGGCGTTCATGGTGCCTGCGGGGTTGTCCTATGCCATCACCATGCGCATCGGCCAGCACTACGGCGCCGGGCAATTGCTGGATGCGCGCCTGGCCGGGCGGGTCGGGATTGTCTTTGGCGCGGTATCGATGCTGGGGTTTGCCATGGTGTTCTGGCTACTGCCCAATCAGTTGGTGGGATTGTTCCTGGACCACAACGACCCGGCATTCGCCGAGGTCATCCGCCTGGCGGTCAGCCTGCTGGCCGTGGCGGCCTGGTTTGAGTTGTTCGACGGTGTGCAGACCATCGCCATGGGTTGCATCCGTGGCCTGAAAGACGCCAAGACCACCTTCCTCGTCGGCCTGGGTTGTTACTGGCTGATCGGCGCACCCGCCGCGTGGTGGATGGCCTTCAACCTGAACTGGGGACCGACGGGCGTATGGTGGGGGCTGGCATTGGGCCTGGCCTGTGCGGCCGTGAGCCTGACCCTGGCCTTTGAATGGAAGATGAAGCGGATGATCCAGCGAGCGCCTGCGCGGCCGACATTCGAGGCCACCCAGGCTTGATCGGCGCCCACCGCTGGGCGCCGCTAGCTGACGACGCCCAATCGCAGTTGTGGGTTGCTGCCGAACGTCAGGTACTCAACCAACTCCACCAGAGGCAACGGCTTGCTGATCAAGTAACCCTGCACCTGATCGCAACCAAACCCGCGCAGTAACGCCATCTGCTCAGGGGTCTCCACGCCCTCGGCGACCACTTCCAGGTGAAGGTTGTGGGCCAGGTTGATCATGGCATGCACCAGCTTGCGGTTCTCTTCGCGCTGTTCCATGCCGCCGACAAAGCTTTTGTCGATCTTGAGCAAGGTGATCGGCAGGCTGTTGAGGTGCACGAACGATGAAAAGCCGGTGCCGAAGTCATCCAGCGAAAAGCGCACGCCCAGGCGGCCCAAGGCATCCATGGTCTGCTTGACCAGGTCGCTGCGGCGCATGACCGCAGTTTCCGTCAGTTCGAACTCCAACCACTGCGCCTCGACACCGCGCTCGACAATCAGGCGGCTGAGCGTCGACAACAACTGGCTGTCCTGGAACTGGCGGAACGACAGGTTGATTGCCATGTGCAACGCCGGTATGCCCCGTTCACGCAGCGCCTGCATGTCACGCAGGGCGCGGGAGATCACCCAGTAGCCCAGCGGCACAATCAAGCCACTCTGCTCGGCCAACGGCACGAACTCACTGGGCGGCAACAGCCCACGCTCGGCATGACGCCAACGCACCAGGGCTTCGAGGCCGAGGATCTGGCCATCTTCCAGGTTCAACCGCGGCTGGTAATGCAGCTCCAGCTCATCGCGGCGCAGGGCGCGGCGCAACTCGCTTTCCAGGTCGGCCATGCTGCGTGCGTTGCGGTTGATGCGCTCGTTGAAGATATGAAAGGTGCAGCCCTGCGTGCTCTTGGCCTGTTGCATGGCGATGTGCGCGTGCCACATCAGCGGATCGGCACCGGCCTGGGCACGGGCGTGGGCAATGCCCAGGCTGGAGCCGATCAACAGGCTTTCACCGTCTACCCAGTAGGGCTCGGACAACGCCTCGGTAATGCGCTCGGCCATCCACTCGGCGCGTTGCGGCGCGCGGCGCGTGTCGATGAGCAAGGCGAACTCGTCGCTGCCCAGGCGGGCCAGTTGATCACAGGCCTCCAACTGGCTCTTGAGCCGCGCCACGACCTGCAGGATCAAGCGGTCACCGGCCTGGTGGCCGAGTGCGTCGTTGGCGTGGCGAAAGTTGTCCAGGTCCAGGTGCCCCAACGCCAGGCCACGGCCTTCGTTTTCCGCCAGGCGCGCCGCCAGTAAGGTCTGGAAACCCTGGCGGTTGGCAATCCCCGTCAGCGGGTCCTGCTCGGCCAGGCTGCGCAAGGTATTTTCCAGCACACCGCGTTCACGCACATGGCGCAGGCAGCGACGCAGGGTATCGGCGTTCAATCCGTCGCGGATCAACCAGTCGCTGATACCGTCCGGCGGCGTCTGCGGTTCGTGCTCCAGTAACAAGACGGTCGGCAGGCTGCAGCGCCCCGGCTCCGGTTGAAGGGCTGGAACCGTCAGCAGCACCGCGTTGCGATCATCACGAAATAGACTACTCACCGACTCCCAGGTCGGTGCACTGATCAGCACGGCCGAGCCCCCCAGTGGAGCCAGACACTCGCGCAACAACGCTGCCCACGCTGGCTCAGGCGCCAGTAGCAGCAAACGCAAGGGTTCGACAGGCGTAGACAAGCTAGCTCCCTAGACTCTGCAAAAGGATGTTGGCGGCGGGCCATTATGTCGCGCAGGTAAACAATGACCGATGACATTGATTATCAAACGCTATCTTATACCGCTCTAAATCAAACTTTAGATGCACGTTAAGCTCGCATCCTGAGGGAAAGTAGCAAAACCGGCAAATTTAGATCGCGTGGTACGTCACAAGTCGGAGAGAGGCGGCAGAATCTGCGCATCCTGTTAAAATGCCCGCCCTTTTCGCAAACGACTCCTTTTACCGTCATGTCCCGACTCAATCCCCGGCAGCAAGAAGCCGTGAGCTATGTCGGCGGCCCTCTTTTGGTGCTCGCCGGTGCCGGCTCCGGCAAGACCAGCGTGATCACCCGCAAAATTGCCCACCTGATCCAGAACTGCGGCATCCGCGCCCAGTACATCGTCGCCATGACCTTCACCAACAAGGCCGCCCGCGAGATGAAGGAGCGGGTCGGTACCCTGCTCAAGGGCGGCGAAGGCCGTGGCCTGACGGTCTGCACCTTCCACAACCTGGGGCTGAACATCATCCGCAAGGAGCATGGACGGCTGGGCTATAAACCCGGTTTCTCGATCTTCGACGAGACCGACGTCAAAGCCTTGATGACCGACATCATGCAAAAGGAATACGCGGGCGACGACGGTGTCGACGAGATCAAGAACATGATCGGCGCCTGGAAGAACGACCTGGTACTGCCGCCCGAGGCCCTGGAAAACGCCCGCAACCCCAAGGAGCAGACCGCCGCCATCGTCTACACCCACTACCAGCGCACGCTCAAGGCGTTCAACGCCGTGGACTTCGACGACCTGATCCTGCAGCCGGTGAAGCTGTTCCAGGAACACCCCGACATCCTCGAAAAGTGGCAGAACAAGGTCCGCTACCTGCTGGTGGATGAATACCAGGACACCAACGCCAGCCAGTACCTGCTGGTGAAGCTGCTGATCGGCACACGCAACCAGTTCACCGTGGTCGGTGATGACGACCAGTCGATCTACGCCTGGCGCGGCGCCCGCCCGGAAAACCTGATGCTGCTCAAGGACGACTATCCGTCCCTCAAAGTGGTGATGCTGGAGCAAAACTATCGCTCCACCAGCCGTATCCTGCGCTGCGCCAACGTACTGATCTCCAACAACCCCCACGAGTTCGAAAAGCAACTGTGGAGCGAGATGGGCCACGGCGATGAAATCCGCGTGATCCGTTGCCGCAACGAAGACGCCGAAGCCGAGCGCGTGGCCGTGGAAATCCTCAGCCTGCACTTGCGCACCGACCGCCCCTACAGCGACTTCGCGATCCTCTATCGCGGCAACTACCAGGCCAAGCTGATCGAGCTGAAGTTGCAGCATCACCAGGTGCCCTATCGCCTGTCGGGCGGCAACAGCTTTTTCGGGCGCCAGGAAGTCAAAGACCTGATGGCCTACTTCCGCCTGATCGTGAACCCGGATGACGACAACGCCTTCTTGCGGGTGATCAACGTGCCCCGCCGGGAAATCGGCTCAACCACCCTGGAAAAGCTCGGCAACTACGCCACCGAACGCAAGATCTCGATGTACGCCGCCACCGACGAAATCGGCCTGGGCGAACACCTGGACAGCCGCTTCACCGACCGCCTGTCGCGCTTCAAGCGCTTCATGGACCGGGTGCGCGAACAGTGCGCCGGCGAAGACCCGATCTCGGCCCTGCGCAGCATGGTCATGGACATCGACTACGAAAACTGGCTGCGCACCAACAGCTCCAGCGACAAGGCCGCCGACTACCGCATGGGTAACGTGTGGTTCCTGATCGAGGCGTTGAAGAACACCCTGGAAAAAGACGAAGACGGCGAAATGACTGTCGAAGATGCCATCGGCAAACTGGTGCTGCGCGACATGCTCGAACGCCAGCAGGAAGAGGAAGACGGCGCCGAGGGCGTGCAGATGATGACCTTGCATGCGTCCAAGGGCCTGGAATTCCCCTACGTGTTCATCATGGGCATGGAAGAGGAAATCCTCCCCCACCGCTCCAGCATCGAAGCCGACACCATCGAAGAAGAGCGACGCCTGGCCTACGTCGGGATTACCCGCGCGCGTCAGACATTGGCGTTCACCTTTGCGGCCAAGCGCAAGCAATACGGCGAAATCATCGACTGCTCCCCGAGCCGGTTCCTCGATGAACTGCCACCGGACGACCTGGCCTGGGAAGGCAACGACGATACCCCCACCGAAGTCAAAGCCGTGCGTGGCAACACGGCATTGGCGGATATACGCGCGATGCTAAAGCGCTAGAATTGACCCCTTTTAAAATGACCTTCGGCGCACAGGCGCCAGTAGAGGAACGCTTCATGGAAGCACTGCACAAGAAAATCCGCGAAGAAGGCATCGTGCTTTCCGATCACGTCCTGAAGGTCGATGCCTTTCTCAACCACCAGATCGATCCCGCCCTGATGAAGCTGATCGGCGACGAGTTCGCCGCGCTGTTCAAGGACTCGGGCATCACCAAGATCGTCACCATCGAGGCCTCGGGCATTGCGCCGGCGATCATGACGGGCCTGAACCTGGGCGTGCCGGTGATTTTTGCCCGCAAGCACCAGTCCCTGACCCTGACGGAAAACCTGCTGTCGGCGACCGTCTACTCGTTCACCAAGCAGACCGAAAGCACCGTGGCCATCTCCCCGCGCCACCTGACCAGCAGCGACCGCGTGCTGATCATCGACGACTTCCTGGCCAACGGTAAGGCTTCGCAAGCGCTGATCTCGATCATCAAGCAAGCCGGCGCAACCGTCGCCGGCCTGGGCATCGTAATCGAGAAGTCGTTCCAGGGCGGCCGCGCCGAACTGGACGCGCAAGGCTACCGCGTTGAATCCCTGGCCCGGGTCAAATCCCTGGCGGGCGGCGTTGTAACCTTTATCGAGTAAGTACAAGACGCAAGAACACCGCAGCCCCTGTGGGAGCGGGCTTGCTCGCGAAGGCGGTAGAACAGTCGACAGCGATGTCGGATGTTTTGGCCTCATCGCGAGCAAGCCCGATCCCACAGGTGCCTTGTGCCCGTCGTTACTGCGTGGTGGCCTTCAAGCCTGCCAGCAACAACCGCTGGTACAGCTCTTCTTTCAGGCCGTCGGGCTTGGTCAGCTTCATCCGCTCAAGATGCGCCAGGTAGTCGGACGGCTCCGGCGCGTCCAGCGCAGCCTTGCCCAATTCCAGGATCTCGCTGAGCTTGAACTTGCTCTTGAGCCAGTTCAGTGCGCGCAATATATCCCGCTCCTGCGGGGTGAAATCACTGCCCAGCGGATACTCCGGGAACAACGGCCGATGACGGGCGGCAATCCCCTGCAGACGCTGGGGCGTGTTGTCGGCAAAGCGCGGATCAAGGGCGAAATCCTTCGCCAGCTTGCCGGCCTTCTGCGCCTGCTCGATCAAGCCTGGCTGGAAGCGCGAGTCACTGATGTTGAGCAACGCCTCGATCACCTTGGCATCGGTCTTGCCCCGCAGGTCGGCAATGCCGTACTCGGTGACCACGATGTCGCGCAGGTGCCTGGGAATGGTGCAGTGACCGTATGCCCAGACGATGTTGGAACTGACATCCCCTCCCGACTCACGCCAACTGCGCAGGATCAGAATCGAACGCGCGCCCTCCAGCGCATGGCCCTGGACCACAAAATTGTATTGCCCGCCCACCCCGCTGAGCACGCGGCCGTCTTCCAGCTGATCCGCCACCCCGGCCCCCATCAGGGTCACGGTGAACGCGCTGTTGATAAACCGCGCATCCAGGCGCTGCAAGCGCTTGAGCGCTTCCTGGCCATACAGCTCGTTGATGTAGCTGATGGCGGTCATGTTGAATTCAGCGAGTTTTGCGTGGGGCAAATCCCTTAGACGCTGGTAGAAACTGCGCGGCCCGAGGAAGAATCCGCCGTGCACCGACACCCCGTCCTGGCGGGCCGCTTCGTCCAGCGTACCGGCGTTGGCCTGCTGCTGCAGCTCGACGCTGGGGTAGACCTTGCGGCGCACGATCCCGGCATCGGACAGCGCCAGCAGGCCGTTGACGAACATTTCGCTGCAGCCATAAAGCCCCTTGGCGAAGGGCGCCACACCGCCTTCACGGCTGATCAGCGGGGCCCACTGGTGCACGTCGAGGTCGGTCAGCAACGCGCGATAGCCGTCGTTGTCGGCCTGGCGGGCGAGCAAGGCGGCCGTCAACGCATCGCCCATGGCGCCAATGCCGATTTGCAGGGTGCCCCCGTCGCGCACCAGGGTGCTGGCATGCAGGCCAATGAAGTGATCCTGCAGGCCGACCGGCATGTTCGGCGTGGAGAACAGCGTGCGGGTCTCCTGCTCGTCGATCAGCAGGTCAAAGATCCCACGCTCCAC
Organism: Pseudomonas sp. ok272; assembly: GCF_900109995.1. GTDB lineage: Bacteria > Pseudomonadota > Gammaproteobacteria > Pseudomonadales > Pseudomonadaceae > Aquipseudomonas. The sequence goes on from NZ_FOCB01000003.1 coordinate 110,859, forward strand.
TTGCGCGTCACCGGGCATGTACGGCAGGTCGCGGTGGACCTGGCCGAGCAGCAGGATGGTGTCCCCGGCGGCCCGGCGCTTGGCGATCATCGGCAGCAGATCGAGGGTGATGTCCGGGTTGCAGCTCAGGCTCAGTCGCTCGGGCTGCAGGGGATCATGGGCCACCAGTTGCGCCACCAGGTTCAAGCCGGCGGCGTTGATATCCCGGGCAGCGTGGCTGTAGTTGCTGCAGACGTAGTCCTGCTGGGCGGACTCGCTGTGCAGCAGGCTGCCCGGCTGCATGAAGAATTGTTCGATATGAATGTTGGGCGGCAAACGGTCGCGATGCAGGTCAGCGAGGTAGTCCAGTTCCGGGTAATCGCCGAACACACGTTCGATGAACGGCTCAAGAAAGCGCCGCTGCAGGCCATCGCCCAGCGCAGGGCGCCCCAAGCTCAAGGCGGTGTACACCGTCAATTGGCGCTCGGGCAACTGGGCGATACGCCGGTAGAGCGCGTTGACGAAGCGATTGGGCTTGCCCAGCCCCAGCGGCATGCCGAGGTGAATATGCGCGGGCAAACGGGCGAGCACGTCATCGACGGCTTGCTCGATTGAAACGGACTGCATCATCAGACTTCTCCCGACCCAGCCATCAATGGCGATAGGTCGAGCTTGCCGGGTCTTGCCGGTCATGACCAGCCTTGAGGTCAAATTTCAGGTACAAAAAAGCCGCTCGAAAGCGGCTTTTTCGCTGCAGATGTGCGCTTATTTCAAGCCGGACATCTTCTCGATCGCACCCTTCAACTCGTCATCCGAGCAGTCGGAGCAGGTGCCTTTTGGCGGCATGGCGTTCAGGCCAGTGATCGCCTTGGCCAGCAGGCCGGACAAACCGCCCTGGTGATCGGCACGGTCTTTCCAGGCCGCGCTGTCACCGATTTTCGGTGCGCCCAGCAGGCCAGTACCATGGCAAGCGTTACAGTGTTTGGCAATCACCTCATCAGGGGTTTTCGCGCCACCGCCACCTGCCGAAGCAACGACGTCCATGCCCTTGCATTCCTCACCCTGAACGCAAACCTTACCAACGGGTTCAAGGCGTTTAGCGATATCGTCGGACGTCGTCGCCTGGGCGCTGGTAGCCCACAGGGCCAATACGGTTGCTGGTACGGCCAGCATTTTCATAATTAGGTTCACGCGTTCACCCTCAATGGTGGCTAGTCACGCCCACGGCCACGGTTCGCAGGCGGGCGCAAGTATAGCGGTTAGCCCGCCACACGGAAACAACCCTAAACTCCAAGGGGTATTGAGTGATGGCGAAAATACCGCTCGGGCACCTCGCAAAGTCTTGCCGGGCGCCTTTTTTATTAAAAATTCGCCGGGGTCGCTGCGCTGATTAGCCGCGCCGGGGCATCAAACGGGTTACGGAAGCGATGGGGCTTAGTGCTTTCAAAATAGTAGCTGTCACCGGCTTCGAGGACGAATGTCTCCAGCCCGACCACCAGTTCCAATCGCCCTTCAAGCAGGATCCCGGTTTCTTCGCCCTCGTGGGTGAGCATCTCTTCGCCGGTATCGGCGCCCGGCGGGTAGATCTCATTGAGGAAGGCGATGGTGCGGCTCGGATGGGCCTTGCCGACCAATTTCATGGTCACGGCGCCGTCAGAGATATCAATCAGTTCGTTGGCTTTATAGACAATTTGCGTCGGGTTCTCCTGGAGGATCTCCTCGGAAAAGAACTCGACCATGGACATGGGAATGCCGCCAAGCACCTTCCTCAGCGAACTGATGGAGGGGCTGACACTGTTTTTCTCGATCATGGAAATGGTGCTGTTGGTGACACCCGCGCGTTTGGCGAGCTCACGCTGGGACAGACCTTTGAGTTTACGGATCGATTGCAGTCGTTCGCCGACGTCCAATGCATTAGCCTCCCAGGATTCAAGTGGTGTCGATAGTGAGCGTTATCATGGCGACAGCGTTCAGTATTTACAACACTTGAGCCCCCCGGTGCCGCAAACCCGGGCGGCTTGCTGGCACGCCTGCGGCCTATCAGCCCTCGTTGTAGAGCCGTGGCACTCGCTTGAGGTTGCAGAAAATCTGGTAAGGAATCGTGTCTGCCGCAGCGGCGATGTCACTGGCCAGGATGTTTTTGCCCCACAACTCGACCGTCGAACCCAGGCCGGCGTGCGGTATGTCGGTCAAGTCGATGCACAGCATGTCCATCGATACCCGGCCCACCAGTTGGCTGCGCTGCCCGGCCACCAGCACCGGCGTGCCGGTCGGGGCCTGGCGCGGGTAACCGTCGGCATACCCCATGGCGACCACGCCAATGCGCATTGGCCGTGGGGTGATGAATTTGGCGCCATAGCCCACCGGCTCGCCAGCCGGCAGTTCACGCACGCTGATGACTTTCGATTCCAGGGTCATCACCGGCTGCAAGCGAGCGGCGACGGCGTTGGCTTCTTCGAACGGGGTCGCGCCGTACAGCATGATGCCCGGACGCACCCAATCACTGGGCACCTGCGGCCAACCGAGCAATGCCGGCGAGTTGCGCAGGCTGACTTGCGCCGACAACCCTTTGCGGGCGGCTTCGAACACCGCGACCTGCTCGATGGCACTGGTGCTGTGCAATTCGTCGGCACGGGCAAAGTGGCTCATCAGCACGATCTTCGCGACCTTGCCGCAGGCCAGCAGGCGCTGATACGCCGCCTGATAGTCCGCCGGGTGCAGGCCGACCCGGTGCATGCCCGAGTCCAGCTTGAGCCAGACCGTGATCGGCTTGCTCAGCGGCGCTTTCTCGATCGCTTCGAGCTGCCACAGCGAGTGCACCACGCACCACAAGTCGTGCTCGACAATCAACGCCAGCTCATCCGCCTCGAAGAAGCCTTCCAGCAGCAGCACCGGCGCACGAATGCCCGCCGCCCGCAGCTCCAGGGCCTCTTCGATGCAGGCCACGGCGAAACCATCCGCCTCGGACTCCAGCGCCATGGCACAGCGCACCGCGCCATGCCCATAGGCATCGGCCTTGATCACCGCGAGGGCGCGAGCCCCCGAGACTTCTCGGGCCAGTTGATAGTTGTGACGCAGGGCTTGAAGATCGATCAGGGCACGAGCAGGACGCATGACGGCAGCCTTCTGGGCGGGCTTGGGGGAAGAAAAAACCGGCACTGGCTGGCGGGGTTAACCACCCGCAGCACCGGGAGAGGGATCGTTGTTAAGGCAGGGCTGCCACGACCGACAGCTCAACCAGGATTTCCGGTTCGCACAGCTTCGACTCGACGGTCGCGCGGGTCGGGGCGACACCTTTTGGCAGCCACGTGTCCCACACCGCGTTCATGCCTTCGAAGTCGGCGTCGATGTCCCTGAGGTAGATCGTCACCGACAGCAGGTGTTCCTTGTCGGTACCGGCCAGGTCCAGCAAACGCTCGATATTGGCGAGGGTTTCGCGGGTCTGCTGTTCAATCCCGGCGCTCATGTCATCGCCGACTTGCCCTGCCAGGTACACAGTACCGCCGTGAACGACGACCTGGCTCAAACGCTCATTGGTGAGCTGGCGCTGGATTGACATGTTTTGCGGACTCCTGGGTAGTGTTGCCGTAACGGGAAATATCGAGGCCTTCGGCGCTGATCTGCGGGGTTTTCTTGGCCATCAGGTCCGCCAGCAAGCGACCGGAGCCACACGCCATGGTCCAGCCGAGCGTGCCATGACCGGTGTTCAGGAACAGGTTCTTGAACGGGGTGGCGCCGACAATCGGGGTGCCGTCCGGGGTGGTGGGACGCAGGCCGGTCCAGAAGCTGGCTTGCGCCAGATCGCCGCCCTGAGGATAAAGATCGTTGACGATCATCTCCAGCGTTTCGCGCCGGCGCGGGTTCAGCGACAGGTCAAAACCGGCGATCTCGGCCATGCCGCCGACACGGATGCGGTTGTCGAAACGGGTGATCGCGACCTTGTAGGTCTCGTCGAGAATGGTCGAGGTCGGGGCCATCGCCGGGTTGGTGATCGGCACGGTCAGCGAGTAACCCTTGAGCGGGTAGACCGGGGCCTTGATGCCCAGCGGCTTGAGCAACTGCGGCGAGTAGCTGCCGAGCGCCATGACGTAGCGGTCGGCGGTTTCCAGCTTGCCGTCGATCCACACACCGTTGACCCGGTCACCGGCATAGTCGAGACGTTGGATGTCTTGCTCGAAGCGGAACTCCACGCCCAGTTTCACGGCCATTTCGGCCAGGCGCGTGGTGAAGATCTGGCAGTCGCCAGTCTGGTCGTTCGGCAGGCGCAGGGCACCGGCGAGGATGTCGGTAACGTTGGCCAGGGCCGGTTCGACGCGGGCAATGCCGGCGCGGTCGAGCAGCTCGAACGGTACACCGGACTCCTTGAGTACGGCGATGTCCTTGGCCGCGCCATCGAGTTGCGCCTGGGTCCGGAACAGTTGGGTCGTCCCCAGCATGCGGCCTTCGTAGGCAATGCCGGTTTCGGCGCGCAATTCGTCGAGGCAGTCACGGCTGTACTCGGACAGGCGGACCATGCGCTCTTTGTTCACCGCGTAGCGGCTGGCGGTGCAGTTGCGCAGCATCTGCGCCATCCACAGGTATTGATCGATGTCGGCGGTGGCCTTGATCGCCAGCGGCGCATGGCGCTGCAACAGCCACTTGATGGCCTTGAGCGGCACGCCCGGTGCGGCCCACGGCGAGGCATAGCCCGGCGAGACTTGCCCGGCGTTGGCAAAGCTGGTTTCCATGGCAGCGGCTGGTTGACGGTCGACGACGGTCACTTCAAAGCCGGCCCGAGCCAAATAGTAGGCACTGGCGGTACCGATTACGCCGCTACCCAAGACCAGAACGCGCATTTTTAATCCCTCATCGCGGCTTCACCGCTGACGTTTGTTGTTCAGAGCACAGATGGGCGCAGTGTAAGAAAGATTAGCCAGTGCTTTTCACTATATAAGCACCTATATTTGGCGACAATTCTCGGCAAAACCCCTTTTCACGGAGGAGCATCCCCTATGCGCACCAACACTCAGACCAAACGTGAGCTGGACAAGATCGACCGCAACATCCTGCGCATCCTCCAGGCGGACGGGCGGATTTCATTCACGGAGTTGGGGGAAAAGGTCGGCCTGTCCACCACGCCCTGCACCGAGCGGGTGCGGCGCCTGGAGCGCGAAGGGATCATCATGGGCTACAACGCCCGGCTCAATCCGCAGCACCTCAAGGGCAGCCTGCTGGTGTTCGTCGAGATCAGCCTGGACTACAAGTCCGGCGATACCTTTGAAGAGTTCCGCCGCGCGGTGCTGAAGTTGCCGCACGTGCTGGAGTGTCACCTGGTGTCGGGGGATTTCGACTACCTGGTGAAGGCGCGGATTTCCGAGATGGCGTCATACCGCAAGCTGCTGGGCGATATCCTGCTCAAGCTGCCCCATGTGCGCGAATCCAAGAGCTACATCGTGATGGAAGAGGTGAAGGAGAGCTTGAGCCTGCCGATTCCGGATTGAGAGTGGCGGTGCCTGCTGTGGCCTCATTCGCGAGCAGGCTCGCTCCCACAGGTAGGGTGTTGCGGGTGGGCGCGAGCCTGCTCGCGACCCCATCGACGCGTTAAACCAGGACCTGCCGGTTCGATGCCATGTACTCGAACACCTGCGCCTCGACCTGCGGGTGGATCAACTCCACCGGCCCCCGGCCATTGGGGCACGGCAGGGTCTTGGTGGTGCCGAACAGGCGGCAGATCAGCGGCCGCTCTTCATACACGGTGCAACCGTCGGGGCCCAGGTGGACGCAGTTGAGCTCGTCCATGGCGGCGTCCTGTTCGGCGCGGGTCTTGCGCGGCAGGCGCGACATTTCTTCCGGCGAGGTGGTCACCGGCCCACAGCAGTCGTGGCAGCCTGGTACGCACTCGAACGAGGGGATTTGCTGGCGCAACGTGCGTACGGTCTGACGGTTGCAACTCATCGAAACGAATACCGGTAAGAGGAATGGCCACGATTGTGCCTTAAACCCCGCGAACCAGACAGCAACAGGCGACCAGTGTTGCCCGCGCCGGAAGGTCCGGCTTATGCTCCGTAAAATTTACTCAACACCCCAGCCTTCAGGATTGCCCATGACAGCCCGTGTCCAGCCGCCCGCCCAGAGCGACCACACCGCTTCCTACTACGCCGCCAGCAGCCTGCCGCAGCCGGTCCTTCCCGCGCTGCAAGGCGAGTTGCGGGCCGACGTGTGCGTGGTCGGCGGTGGCTTCTCCGGGCTCAACACCGCCATCGAACTGGCCCAGCGCGGCCTGAGCGTGGTGCTGCTCGAAGCCCACAAGATCGGCTGGGGCGCCAGCGGACGCAACGGCGGGCAGCTGATTCGCGGGGTCGGCCATGGCGTGGACCAGTTCAGCAACGTGATCGGCACCGACGGTGTGCGCCAACTCAAGCTCATGGGCCTGGAAGCGGTGGAGATCGTGCGCCAGCGTGTGGAGCAGTTCCAGATCCCCTGCGACCTGACCTGGGGCTATTGCGACCTGGCCAACAAGCCACGCGACCTGGAAGGTTTCGCCGAGGACGCCGCCGAGTTGCGCGAGCTGGGTTATCGCCACGAAACCCGGCTGCTGCAAGCTGACGAAATGCACAGCGTGGTGGGCTCCAACCGCTATGTCGGTGGCCTGATCGACATGGGTTCCGGGCACCTTCACCCGCTGAACCTGGCCCTGGGCGAGGCCGCCGCCGCGCAGCAACTGGGCGTGCAGTTGTTCGAGCAATCGGCCGTGACCCGCATCGACTACGGCCCAGAGGTCAAGGTCCACACCGCGCAAGGCACGGTCCGCGCCAAGACCCTGGTGCTGGGCTGCAACGCCTACCTCAACCACCTGAACCCCGAACTCAGCGGCAAAGTCCTGCCTGCCGGCAGCTATATCATTGCCACCGAGCCCTTGAGCGAAGCGCAGGCCCACGCCCTGCTCCCGCAAAACATGGCGGTCTGCGACCAGCGGGTGGCGCTGGATTACTACCGGCTCTCGGCGGATCGACGCTTGCTGTTTGGCGGCGCTTGCCACTACTCCGGACGCGATCCAGCCGACATCGGCGCCTATATGCGACCAAAGATGCTGGAGGTGTTCCCGCAACTGGTCGGCGTCAAGATCGACTATCAGTGGGGCGGGATGATCGGGATCGGCGCCAATCGCCTGCCGCAGATCGGTCGACTCGCGGACCAGCCGAACGTGTATTACGCCCAGGCCTATTCCGGCCACGGGGTGAATGCCACCCACCTGGCCGGCAAGCTGCTGGCCGAAGCCATCAGCGGCCAGCAAGGCGGCGGTTTCGACCTGTTCGCCAACGTGCCACACATGACCTTCCCGGGCGGCAAGCACCTGCGCTCGCCGCTGCTGGCGCTGGGGATGTTGTGGCATCGGATGAAAGAGTTGATCTGAAGGCCTGGCCGGCGAAGGGTTTAGGCGCTCACCCCACCATCAGATCCGCCAAAACGGCTTGAGCCCCTCCTCCCGCGCCTGTTCACGATTCAACCCGACATCGCGCAACTGCTCCGGCGACAGCTCGAGCAAGACCTTGCGTGTGTGCAGACGATGCCAGAACAGGCCCCAGCGGCCGAGGCAGGACGGGGCGTTGCGCAGACTCGCCGCGCGCCTGCCGTAGTCGCATCCCGCCTCCAGTTCCTGACGGTGTAACGTCAGCCGCACGTCGCTCAAGCCGTTCATTTTCAATGCTCCTGTTTACTTGGGTAGCCAGAGATTTCATGATGCGCGGGCAGGCAAAACCGTTACAGATTCAATCAACCTGTATTAACTCCATACAGATTTTCGATTTTAGCGACTGAATCGCGGTTTTTGGCCTGATCTGTACTGCTCCACCCGACTTCCCCCACCGAGGCTGCCCCATGACGCTCTACGTCAACCTTGCCGAACTGCTCGGCACGCGCATCGAGCAAGGCTTCTACCGCCCCGGTGACCGGCTGCCGTCGGTGCGGGCGTTGAGTGTCGAGCACGGCGTCAGCCTGAGCACCGTGCAGCAGGCTTATCGGCTGCTCGAAGACAGCGGGCTGGCGCGGCCAAAGCCCAAGTCCGGCTACTTCGTGCCCGTCGGCCGCGAGCTGCCGGAACTGCCGGCCGTGGGGCGACCCGCCCAGCGTCCGGTGGATATCTCCCAGTGGGACCAGGTGCTGGAACTGATCCGCGCCGTGCCGCGCAAGGACGTCGTGCAACTGGGGCGCGGCATGCCGGACGTGACCACCCCGACCATGAAGCCCTTGCTGCGCAGCCTGGCGCGCATCAGCCGGCGGCAGGACATGCCCGGCCTGTATTACGACAACATCTACGGCACCCTGGAGTTGCGCGAACAGATCGCCCGCCTGCTGCTGGACTCCGGCAGCCAGTTGAGTGCCAATGACCTGGTGATCACCACCGGCTGCCACGAAGCGCTGTCGGCCAGTATCCGAGCGATCTGCGAGCCGGGCGACATCGTCGCCGTGGACTCGCCGAGCTTCCACGGCGCCATGCAGACCCTCAAAGGGCTGGGGATGAAAGCGCTGGAGATCCCCACCGACCCGCTCACCGGGATCAGTCTCGAAGCGCTGGAACTGGCCCTGGAGCAATGGCCGATCAAGGCCATACAGTTGACCCCGACGTGTAACAACCCGCTGGGCTACATCATGCCGGAGTCACGCAAACGTGCGCTGTTGACACTCGCACAACGGTTTGACGTGGCGATCATCGAAGACGATGTGTATGGCGAGCTGGCCTACACCTACCCGCGACCGCGCACCATCAAGTCCTTCGACGAAGACGGCCGCGTGCTGCTGTGCAGTTCGTTCTCCAAGACCCTGGCGCCCGGCCTGCGCATCGGCTGGGTTGCACCCGGGCGCTATCTGGAGCGGGTGCTGCACATGAAATACATCAGCACCGGGTCCACCGCGCCACAGCCGCAAATCGCGATCGCCGAATTCCTCAAGGGTGGGCACTTCGAGCCCCATTTGCGGAGGATGCGCGCGCAATACCAGCGCAATCGCGACCTGATGCTCGACTGGGTCAGCCGCTACTTCCCCGCCGGCACCCGCGCCAGCCGCCCCCAAGGCAGCTTCATGCTGTGGATCGAGCTGCCGTCGAGCTTCGACACCCTCAAGCTCAATCGTGTGCTGCTCGATCAGGGCGTCCAGATTGCCGTGGGCAGCATGTTTTCGGCCTCGGGCAAGTACCGCAACTGCCTGCGCATGAACTACTCGGCCAAGCCGACGGCGCAGATCGAGGAGGCCGTGCGCAAGGTCGGGGCGGCGGCCACCCAGTTGCTGGCCGACACCCAGGACACGCCGTGAAGGCTCACGCCACCTGGCAGACCACCTCGACGGTGTCGTAGGCCGTGTGCGTCTCGCCAAGCGCGGTGGTGTCCAACTCAAGGTGACAGGGACGATCCGCCAGCATCACCTGCAATCGCACGACGCTAGGCGCATCCGCCAGGTACACCAAGCCGGCATCCACCACCGTGGTCAGGTACGCGTTGTGCTGGTCATACACCAACACGCCCTTGGGCACGGGTTCGCCGGCCGCTGTACGGACCATCAACATCAGCCGGCGCACCACCCCCACGCTGAAATCGAAACGCGGCACCGCCCCCCTTCCCGCCTCGACCTGTTGATAACCGTTGAGCACGTCAACGTTGCGCGGCAGGCTGACGGTGTCGAGTTCTATCCGGCTGGTCTGGTAGGCCGGCAAACTGGCCGCCACCGCTCGACCGCCAGCATCAGTCCAGACCGGGCCCGGCGGGGTGCTGATCTTGATCCCGGCGCCATCGCCGGCCTTGAGCAAGCCGAAGGTGTCACGCAACGGATAGGGCGAAGGCGTCACGCCCGCCTCATGCACCGCCAGACCGCCCCGCAGCGTCAGGTCGTGACTGCTGGCGCCATCACCTCGACGTGAATAACCCACATCCAGGCTGGTGTAGCGGGGCAAGGCGCTGAGCCGGCCATGGACATCGGTCTGACCATCGTCGAGGCGGTCGGCGCTGAGGCTGTACCCCAGGGTCTCGCTGATCTGTTCGGTGTAGCGGCCACCGGTGCGCAATCCACGCGATCCGTCGTGACGGCCGTACACACTCAGGCTGCGATTGCGCCCCAAGGGCAGGCTGAGACTGGCATAAACCCCCGTCCCACGGGCGTCTTCCTGGCTGTCGTGCTGCACGCTGAGGCCCAGCGTGGCGTCGCTGAACCGGCGTGACCATGAGAGGCCCAGGCGTGTCCGCGCCTGCCCGGCCTTCGTGGCATAGCGGGTAAACGTCGCGGTCGACGAACCCCATTGCGCATCGGCATGGCTCAGCGAGGCCCCCCACTGACGCTCGGCCCGCCGGATCAGATCATCGGACATCGACTCCAGATCGAGATCGGCCAAGTGTCGAAAGCCTTGGCTGCGTTGCCCGGCAGTCAGGCTGACGAACACGGCTGGGCCGAGCACCGTACTCAACATCGCTTGCCGCTCACTGCCCTGCCCGGCGTGTTCGGTGCGCGAGCTGAGCTGCTGAACGCTCAGCCGTGTGTTGCGCGCCAGCGCCTGCTCAATGCCCAAGCCCAGGGATTGATACCCGCCCGCGCCCATCAACCCGGTATTGGCCCGGGTCGCTGCCGTCCATTGCCAGTCCTTGCCGAGGGCAAAGAACGACGGTGCATCACGCTCATCACCGGCCAATCGCCGGACCTTGCCCGCCGCCAGCCCATAACCCAGCGGCGCCCCCAGGCTGACGGGCCGTAGATTGGCCGCCGGGACACGAAACTCGCGCTGCTCACCGCCCTCTTCAAAGACGCTGACCTCAAGGTCCAGCCGATGGCTGAGCAGGGGCAGGTCACGCAGGGTGAATGGCCCGGGAGGCACCAGCACGGTGTGGATCACCACGCCACTCTGGCGCACCTCGACCCGCGCCGAGGAATAGGCCAATCCTTGCACCTGCGGCTCGCCACCAGAGCCTTGGTCGTCCGGCTGCACCAGGGCCGTCTCGGGGACCAGTTGCACACCGAGGAAGGGCTCCCCGGCGAACAGCGACGATTGCAGGTTGAGCTGTCCCAGCTGGACGTTGGCCCCATACGCCTCCCAGGTCCTTGACGCCTGGGTGTACAGCGTCTCGAAACGCTCGACCCCCTGGAACGAGGTATAGTTCTGGCGACTGCGCACCACCCAGTCACCGGCATTGAATCCCAGCTCAGTGCCGAGGCCGCGATACTGGCTGGACTGCCCGAAAGCCGTGCTGTTCATCACCAGCGCATCGTAATTCAACAGCCCCGCCCGCCCCCCCGTGGCCCAGTTGCGCTGGACGGCTGCCGAGCCGAGCAAGCGATCCGTGGGTACGCGCAAACGCACCTGCTGCTGGCCCGGATCGAGTTCTACCGTGCTCCCGGGCAGTCCTTCGGCGACCGGCAAACAGTGCCGACTGTCGGCCCGACGTGACAGGTCAGGGAGCACGATCAACCGCGCCTGATCGAGCAACTCGGCGTCCAGGCACAATTGCCCCTCCTGATCGAAGGTCGCCAGCACTTGCCCCGACGGCACGCCGTTCACACTCACCGAGACACGACTTGGCCCGGCCGGGAAACGCGCGGCGCCACGAAAATGCTCGGCAATCGCCGGACTGATCCCACGCGCTTCGAGCACCGCGCGGTCGAACTCGGTCGCAGTCTCCCCAAAGCAGGCGCCGAGTGCGCTCACCCACAGGACACCCCCCCAGGCCCAGCACCAACGGTGACTACGGTCCACTACTGCAAACTCAGCGGCGCATCGTAGCTGTCCACCGCAAACCCGTAGGTGGTCGCCGGAAACAAGCGCACATGCGTCCCCAGGATCGACGGCGTATCGAGCACCAGCACTTCACCGGGCAGGACGTACGTGCGCCCCAGGTCCAGCACCACGCCACCGGGAATCAGGTTGACCGACTTCGCCAGCCTCACCACGTAGGGGCTGGGATTGCTCACGCGCACCTGCTTGCCTTGGGCCGTCCAGACCAGGCGCTGCCACGGCATGCGCTCCACGGGCAGGTTGGCGGGGCGCAGGATCACCGGAATGTTCTGCCGCACCCCCAGACTGATCCGGGCACCGTCGGCGCTTTGCACCGGTTTGATGCCTTCGAACACCACGCGTTTGAGTCGCTCGGTGATCAGCGGGCTGGCGCTGCGCAGGATGAAGCGAACCTGCTGGCTCTGGCCCGGCTCGACCCGCGCCACCGGCGGGTTGAGCACCAACAACGGCTCATCGTCCTCGGCGATGTGCTCAATGGCGCTGTACAGCAACGCCGGCTGATCGTCCGAGTTCTTCACGTTCAGCGTTGCCTCGCCCCGGCCTTCGTCGACCACCACCACCGGTGTTTCAGGGACCATCCCGGCCGCGTGGGCACTCGCCCCCAGGAACGACAGGCACAGCGAGACCGCGGCGCCCAGCGCCGGTAAACCCATTGGGAAATCCATGACAACCTCCGAAAGGCATCGACCAGGCGTTTCTCCACGCCGTATCGACGCCCATGACGCAATGGAAACCTGAGCGATCAGGGTCCGTTCAAGCCGGTCCCGTCACACCATCAGGAGAGTCAGAGGTAATACACATCGAAGGTGACCGAGCCGTCGAGATCGAACTCGTCGGTGGTCGGTGGCAAGTCATCCGTTGGGCGAATCGCCGCGACCACGTTCATGGGGAAGCTGTGCAAGCGCGCGGCGATAGGACCCGCCGCCACGCTTTGGCCCCAGGAATAGGACGTCGGCGCATTGCCCACCAGGCCATTGACCGAACCCCGCCACGTTGGATCGGCCGGCGTGCGCATCAGCAAGACGCGTGTCTGGCCATCGGTCATCGGCTGGCCACTGAGCAGGCCGAAACCGCCGATGCCGATACCCTGGGTGCTACCCAGGCCATAATAAAGTTCGCTGCCGCTGCGCCCGTTGAAGATCAGCCCCGGCACCTTGCTGGCGTTACGGTTGTCGGTCACCGCTATCTCCACCGGGGCGGGAGCGTCACAGGCGATATGCAGGCTGATCGCCCGTTGCGGTAGATCGGTTTGTGCAATGGGACTCAGGCTTGAGATCGAAATCCGCCCCAGGTCGACACGGTTGCCCCCGGCAAAGGACGGCAGGCATGAGGTCGGGATAATCGTGCCGGTAACGCTTAGATCAACACTGGAGGCCTGCACGGCCAGCGGCGCTAACACTGCAGTCAAAACACTCACACAGATAAACTTTTTCATAATCAACTACCTATAAATGGCTGAAAACATCAGGGCATGGAAGGCGAAGATAGACAGGAGGAAAACCGCCCTCCCCTGCGCCGCATGCCAGCCACATCTTTGCTGACTATGTAGGTTCAATCTGTAGGAATCAGGATCGCGAGTGATCAGTCATTCCGTAAAACACTGTGGCCTCTTACAGCCTGTTTCATATCACCTGACATACCGTCATCACCACGTCTTACAACGGTTATAGATCCCAGCGTCGCGCCGCAACCTTGCGCCACGGCCCGAGACGGCTCACGCCGCTTGCGCCTCCCCGAACGCGCCCTGGCGCATCAACAACAGCACCAGGCCAAACGCCCCCGCCGCCATCAACAGCGGCAAGGCATGCCCGCTGATCCATTGGCTGCCGGCACCGGCGGCCAATGGCCCGATCAGGCAACCGATGCCCCACAGTTGCGCGATGTGGGCGTTGGCCCGGACCAGTGCATCGTCGCGGTAGCGCTCGCCGATCAAGATCAACGACAAGGTGAACAGGCCCCCGGCGCTGGCGCCGAACAGCACCCACAGCGGCCAGATCAGTACGGTATCGAGCAGCAGCGGGATCGCCAGACTGGACAGCATCAGGATCACCGCACACCCGGAAAACAAGGTACGTCGCGACACATAGTCCGCCAGCGCGCCGATTGGCAGTTGCAACAGGGCATCACCGACCACCACGGTGCTGACCATCGCCAGGGCAATGTCCGTGGTGAACCCCTGTTGCAGGCAGTACACCGGCAGCAGGGTCAGGATCATTGCCTCGAAGGCCGCGAACAACGACACCGCCCAGGCAATCGCCGGCAGGCCACGGCAAAAGGCCAGCAAGTCGCTTAACGTCACGCTCATGGCTTCACTGCTGGGCGCACCGGTACGCCCCAGGAGCAGCAAGGGTGCGCTCACCAGCAACGCCACACCGACCCAGAAGCCGATATCGTTGTCGGTGCCCAACACGCCCAGCAGCAACGGCCCGGACAGCTGGCTCAGGGCATACGTGCAGCCATACAACGCCACCAGGCGGCCACGCCATTGCTCGACCACCAACTGGTTGATCCAGCTTTCACCGAGGATGAAGATGATGGTCAGGATGACCCCGATCATCAGGCGCAACACCAGCCAGACCGGGTAGCTGGGCAACAGCGCCAGCAAGCCGATGGAGATCGCCCCGGCCCACAGGCACAGGCGCATCAGATTGGCCGTGCCCAGGCGCGCCGCCAGGTGGCTGGAGACCTTGGCGCCCAGCAATACGCCAATGGCCGGCATGGCGGCCATTACCCCAATGGCAAACGAGCCGTAACCCCAGCTTTCCAGGCGAAACGACACCAACGGCATGCTGACGCCCAGCGCCAGGCCGACACTCAGGACAGATGCCAGGACGGCAAAATAGGTTGCCCAACGCATGTTCCACGCTCCAGTGGATATTTTTATCGGTGGCACAAAGCAATGTGGGAGCGAGTCTGCTCGCGAAGAGGCCATCCCATCCAACATGACTGTTGGCTGTTATACCGCCTTCGCGAGCAGGCTCGCTCCCACAGGGATCTGCATCAAGCCCCGGCTGACCGGGGCTTGATAGGGCTTACAGCTTGATCCAGGTCGCCTTCAGCTCGGTGTACTTGTCGAACGCGTGCAGCGACTTGTCGCGGCCGTTACCCGACTGTTTGAAGCCACCAAACGGAGCGGTCATGTCGCCGCCATCGTACTGGTTGACCCACACGCTACCGGCGCGCAGGGCCTTGGCGGTCAGGTGTGCCTTGGAGATGTCGTTGGTCCATACCGCAGCGGCCAGGCCATACGGCGTGTCGTTGGCGATCTGGACCGCTTCCTCGGCGGTGTCGAAGGCGATAACCGACAGCACTGGGCCAAAGATTTCTTCCTGGGCGATCCGCATGGCATTGCTCACGCCGTCGAAAATCGTCGGCTCCACGTAGGTGCCACCGGTTTCCTCGAGGATGCGCTTGCCACCCGCCACCAGCTTGGCGCCGTCGGCGTGGCCGGCTTCGATGTACGACAGCACGGTGTTCATCTGCTGGGTATCGACCAACGCACCCACGGTGGTCGCTGGGTCCAGCGGGTTGCCCGGCTTCCAGGTTTTCAGGGCCTCGATCACCATTGGCAGGAACGTGTCCTTGATCGAACGCTCGACCAACAGACGCGAACCTGCGGTGCAGACCTCGCCCTGGTTGAACGCGATGGCGCTGGCAGCCGATTCAGCAGCGGCTTGCAGGTCCGGGGCATCGGCGAACACGATGTTCGGGCTCTTGCCGCCGGCTTCGAGCCAGACGCGCTTCATGTTCGACTCGCCGGAGTAGATCAGCAATTGCTTGGCAATCTTGGTCGAACCGGTGAACACCAGGGTGTCGACATCGTTGTGCAGGGCCAGGGCCTTGCCCACGGTGTGACCGTAGCCCGGCAGCACGTTCAGCACGCCTTTGGGGATACCGGCTTCAACGGCCAGTTCGGCAATGCGGATGGCGGTCAGCGGGGATTTTTCGGACGGCTTGAGGATCACCGAGTTACCGGTCGACAGCGCCGGCCCCAGTTTCCAGCAGGCCATCATCAGGGGGAAGTTCCACGGCACGATCGCGCCAACCACACCCACTGGCTCACGGGTCACCAGACCCAGTTGGTCGTGCGGGGTCGCTGCCACTTCGTCGTAGATCTTGTCGATGGCTTCGCCGCTCCAGCTCAGCGCCTGGGCTGCACCTGGAATGTCGATGTACAGGGAGTCGCTGATCGGCTTGCCCATGTCCAGGGTTTCAAGCAGGGCCAGCTCTTCGGCGTGCTGGTTGAGCAGGCCGGCGAAACGAATCATGGTGGCCTTGCGCTTGGCCGGGGCCAGGCGCGACCAGGCGCCGGAATTGAACGTCGCGCGGGCGTTGTCCACGGCACGCTGGGCATCGGCGGCGTCACAGCTGGCAATCTTGCCCAGCAGACGGCCATCGACCGGGCTAATGCACTCGAAAGTCGCGCCAGAAACGGCATCGGTGTATTCGCCATTGATGTAGGCACGGCCTTCGATTTTCAGGTCGCGGGCGCGTTGTTCCCAGTCGGCACGAGTCAGGGTGGTCATACGAGTGTCCTCCTCTTATTGAATACGAGCGCCACGCAATCTAGGCAGGCACCGTCATAAATTCTGCCCGGCCAGCCAGCAAATCGGCCCACGGCAGCCGCCACCCTAAACCAGCCGCCTATGAAGTTTCAATATATTTGACACAAGGTCGCTAAACGACCTTGCGATGTGCATTTTAATAAACATAGACTCGGCACTTTTCAGCCACTCACGCCGTAATCATGGGGGATAACAACAATGAACATCCACGACGTCGTCGACTTCAGCCAAGCCACGACAGAACCTGAACGCTACCGCCCGGACCCTGCCAAAGTCCTCCAGGGCGATCCCGAGCAAACGCTCTACAACCACTACGCCAGCCCTTGCGGGCAGCTCAATGCCGGTGAGTGGGAAGCCGAAGTTGGGCAGTGGACCGTCAGCTTCAGCGAGCACGAGTATTGCGAAATCCTCAAAGGCGTTTCGGTGCTGCGTGACAGCGAAGGCAACGCCAAGACCCTACGGGCCGGCGACCGCTTCGTGATCCCGGCCGGCTTCAAGGGCACCTGGGAAGTGCTGGAGCCGTGCCGCAAGGTCTACGTGGCGTTCGAGCAAAAGTAGTAGATATGTACCGCACGGGGTGTCGCACGCGGGAGGACTATCGAACCCGCCATGCCGGGTATTTCGCTCAATCGAAATGGATTTAGCCTGCCTGGCATAGGGTTCTTATCCCACGTACTGCAAGGAGGCAACATGCCTGACACCCCAGATCAATGCGACATCACGATCGCTCAATACACCGTTGGCCAACGGTATACCCCTCAGTTGCTGCAAGAGGTGCGCGCCCTGGCCAATGGTGCTCCCGTCCGGGTTACCGGGCCCCGCCATGCATCAGACCGCAAGCGCGTCCCGCGTCGAATCAGCCTGCTGACCAATGCCGACAACATCATTGTCAGCATCCAGTGCGGCTGAAGCGCCGAACTTTTCCCGGGACCAACGAAAAAGGCCCGTATCTCGCGATACGGGCCTTTTTCTTGGAGGAAAAATCAATTACTTGATTTTGCCTTCCTTGTAGATCACGTGCTTACGAACAACCGGATCAAATTTCTTGATCTCGATTTTGTCCGGGGTAGTACGCTTGTTCTTGTCGGTAGTGTAGAAGTGACCAGTACCGGCGCTCGAGATCAAACGAATCAATTCACGCATGATAAAGCTCCCTTAGATCTTGCCAGCTTTGCGGATTTCGGCCAGCACGACAGTGATGCCACGCTTGTCGATGATACGCATGCCTTTGGCAGATACGCGCAGACGTACAAAACGTTTCTCTTCTTCAACCCAGAAGCGGTGATGCTGCAGGTTCGGCAGGAAACGACGACGGGTTTTGTTGTTTGCGTGGGAAATGTTATTCCCAGTCACCGGACCCTTACCGGTAACTTGACAGACTCTCGACATGCCTCAGCCCTCTAAAACCACATGCCCAACCCGGCATGGGTTGGCCGCTTAATCTCTCAGTCATTTGGCGCCAGGCGCCGCGTTTCTTTAAGGGTCTTACCGGCTACACCTACAGTGAAGGAACCGGGCCCCTAGAAAAGAGCGCTGCTTTATACCAGAAAGACTCAATAGCAACAACTATCGGTGTGAACAGACTTTTCAAAAACCCCGGATTTACGGCGCCAGATGCCATGGACAAAGGCTGTCAATGGCAGCGACCGCTCGTCGCAGAGCTTCGACTGAGACCTGCGCTCGATCGATTTGCCCACGCCACTCTACGCCGATTCGTGCGGCGCGGAACGTCCCACCAGGCAAAAAATGCCGACTGGAGGGTAAATTGGGATAGTCATTTGCAATCAGGGCCACTAGGGTAAGCCTTTTCCAGACTGCACTCGCAGATGAGCCTCCGATCGGCAAAGGAATCCACCCATGCGCCTCGCTGTCCTACCGCTGTTGCTCGCCCCACTCTTGTTGAGCTCGCAGGCCATGGCCGTCGCTCTGAGCGTTTGCACCGAGGCCAGCCCGGAAGGGTTCGATGTCGTCCAGTACAACTCGCTGACCACCACCAACGCGTCCGCCGATGTGCTGATGAACCGCCTGGTGGACTTCGATACCGCGAGCGGCAAGGTCGTGCCCAGCCTGGCCGACAGCTGGGACGTCTCGCCGGATGGCCTGAGCTATGTGTTCAAGCTTCACCCCCAGGTGAAATTCCACCGCACCGACTACTTCAGCCCGACCCGCGAGTTGACCGCCGAGGACGTGAAGTTCAGCTTCGAGCGCATGCTCGACCCGGCCAACCCCTGGCACACCGTCGCACAAAGTGGCTTCCCGCACGCTCAATCGATGCAATTGCCTGCACTGATCAAGAGAATCGACGCACTTGACCCGTTGACCGTGCGCTTCACCCTGGACCACGCCGACTCGACGTTCCTGGCGACCCTGAGCATGGGCTTCGCCTCGATCTACTCCGCCGAATACGCCAACCAGTTGATGAAGGCCGGGACGCCCGAAAAGCTCAACAGCCAGCCCATCGGCAGCGGGCCGTTTGTCTTCGGGCGCTTCCAGAAAGACGCCTCGATTCGCTACAAGGCCAACCGCGACTACTTCGCCGGCAAACCCGCAGTGGACACCCTGATCTTCGCGATCACCCCCGACGCCAACGTGCGCTTGCAGAAACTGCGGCGCAACGAGTGCCAGATCGCCCTGTCGCCCAAGCCGCTGGACGTCCAGGCCGCCGCGTCGGAGCCGACCCTCAAGGTGCAGAGCACGCCTGCGTTCATGACCGCCTTCGTCGCCATCAACAGCACCCACCCGCCGCTGGACAAGCCAGAAGTGCGCCAGGCCATCAACCTGGCATTCGACAAGGACAGCTACCTCAAGGCCGTGTTCGAAGGCACCGCCCAGGCCGCCAATGGACCGTATCCGCCCAACACCTGGAGCTACGCCAAGGACCTGCCGGGCTACCCGAGGGACCTGGGCAAGGCCCGCACGCTGCTGGCCAAGGCCGGCCTCAAGGATGGCTTCAAGACCACCATTTGGACCCGTCCTTCCGGCAGCCTGCTCAACCCCAACCCGAGCCTGGGCGCGCAGTTGTTGCAGGCCGACCTGGCCGAGATCGGCATCCAGGCCGAAATCCGCGTGATCGAATGGGGCGAACTGATTCGCCGCGCCAAGGCCGGCGAGCACGACCTGCTGTTCATGGGCTGGGCCGGCGACAACGGCGATCCGGATAACTTCCTCACCCCGCAGTTCTCCTGCGCGGCGGTCAAGTCCGGCACCAACTTCGCGCGCTACTGCGACCAGGCCCTGGACAAGCTGATCAGCGCGGGCAAGACCACCACCGAGCAAGGCGTGCGCAGCAAGCTCTACGAACAGGCGCAGGCACAGATCCAGCAGCAGGCGCTGTGGCTGCCCCTGGCCCACCCGACAGCCTTCACCCTGACGCGCAAAGACGTGCAGGGTTATGCGGTCAGCCCGTTTGGACGCCAGGACTACTCGAAGGTCAACTTCAAGTAATCCCCTAGTGTCCTGTCTCGGAAATAAGCTGTTCCCTTTTGACGGCACCTGTCGCCGCCATGCTGCGTTGCCACTCCTCGCCATAGCCCTGCTATGACTCGTCGCGGCGCCTTGCCTGGCAGCAACAGATGCTCGTCAAAAAGGTAACGTATTTCCAAGACAGGACACTAGATCCACCCGTACTCGGCGAGGGACAGCGGATCCCCCTCGCCGATGATGAAGTGGTCGAGTACGCGCACATCAATCAACTCCAGCGCCTCTTGCAGGCGCTTGGTCAGCGCCCGGTCGGCCTGGCTGGGCTCGGGATTACCTGACGGATGGTTGTGACACAGGATCAAGGCCGCTGCGTTGTGTGCCAGCGCCCGCCTGACCACTTGGCGCGGGTGGACAACGGTCGTGTCGATGGAGCCGTGAAACAGCAACTCGAAGGCCAGCACCCGGTGCCGCGAATCCAGGAACAGGCAGCCAAACACCTCATGCAGCTCATGGCGCAGCATCGCCTTGAGGTAGTTGCGGACCTCGATCGGGCTCTTGAGCACCGAGTCGCGACGCAGGCTTTCGGCCAAGTGCCGACGCGCCATTTCCAGCACCGCCTGCAGTTGGGCAAACTTCGCCGGCCCCAGGCCAAACTGACTGGCGAATGCCTGCTGGTCCGCCTCAAACAAGGTGCGCAGGCTGCCAAACTGCTGCAGCAGGTGTCGCGCCAGGTCCACCGCGCTCATGCCGGCCACGCCGGTGCGCAGGAAGATCGCCAGCAATTCGGCATCCGACAGACTCGCCGGACCCTGCTCCAGAAGCTTCTCCCGCGGGCGCTCCGCCGCCGGCCAATTGCGAATGCTCATAGCACCTCCATGTGTGTGGGCGCCGCTGTTCCGTAGCGGTCGCTGTGATATCGTAGCCCATCTTTTTTGCGGGCGATTGTTCCCTGGGGAGGGGGTTTCGCCATGCAGTCATCAACGAAATGAAAGGCAGACCTATGCAGCGGCTGTATCGGAAACGCATCGTTCTGGGCGTCGGCGGCGGCATCGCTGCCTACAAGAGCGCCGAACTGGTTCGCCGCCTGATCGACCAGGGCGCCGAAGTGCGCGTGGTCATGACCCGTGGCGGCAGCGAGTTCATTACCCCGCTGACCATGCAGGCACTCTCCGGGCACCCGGTGCACCTGGACCTGCTGGACCCGGCCGCCGAAGCCGCCATGGGCCACATCGAACTGGCCAAATGGGCCGACCTGGTACTGATCGCACCGGCCACTGCCGACCTGATCGCCCGTCTGGCCCAAGGCATCGCCAACGACTTGCTGACCACCCTGGTGCTGGCCACCGACGCCACCGTGGCGCTGGCCCCGGCCATGAACCAGGCCATGTGGCGCGATCCTGCCACCCAGGCCAACACCCAGTTGCTCAAGGACCGCGACTTCAAGGTCTTCGGCCCGGCATCCGGCAGCCAGGCCTGCGGTGATGTGGGCATGGGACGCATGATGGAGGCCGACGACCTGGTCCTGTGCGCCGCCGACTGCTTCCAGCGCCAGGTGCTGACCGGCAAGCACGTGTTGATCACCGCCGGTCCGACCCAGGAAAACATCGACCCGGTGCGCTACATCACCAACCACAGCTCCGGGAAAATGGGCTTTGCCCTGGCCGAGGCCGCCGTTGAAGCCGGCGCCCGCGTGACCCTGATCACCGGCCCCGTGCACCTGCCGACGCCGGACCGGGTCACCCGCATCGACGTGGTCAGCGCGCGCGACATGCTCGCGGCCTGCGAAGCGGCGATCCCCTGCGACCTGTTCATCGCCTCCGCGGCGGTCGCTGACTACCGCCCGGAAGTCGTCGCCCCACAAAAACTCAAGAAAGACCCTACGAACGGCGACGGCTTGCTCCTGCAAATGGTACGCAACCCAGACATTCTGGCCACCATTGCCACTCGCCCCGACCGTCCGTTCAGTGTCGGTTTCGCCGCCGAGACCGAACACCTGCTCGATTACGCCGCGCGCAAGCTCAAGGACAAGAACCTCGACCTGATCGTCGCCAACGACGTGGCCAATCCGAGCATTGGCTTCAACAGCGAGGAAAACGCCTGCAGCGTGATCGACCGCCAGTTGCACGCCACACTTTTCGCCCAGACCAGCAAAGGCAAAATCGCCCGCCAGCTGATCACTTTTATCGCCGAACGACTGAACCAGGTTTAACTCGTATGCACGCTTTGCAAGCCAAGATCCTCGACCCACGCATCGGCAGTGAGTTCCCGCTGCCCCAGTACGCCACCCCGGGCTCCGCCGGCCTCGACCTGCGCGCCATGCTGGAGCAGGACACCATCATCCAGCCGGGCGAAACCCTGCTGATCCCCACCGGCCTGTCGGTCTACATCGGCGACCCGGGCCTGGCAGCCCTGATCCTGCCGCGCTCGGGCCTGGGCCATAAGCACGGCATCGTGCTGGGCAACCTGGTGGGCCTGATCGACTCCGACTACCAGGGCCCGCTGATGGTGTCGTGCTGGAACCGTGGCCAGAACGCATTCAAGATCGAAGTCGGCGAACGCCTGGCCCAACTGGTTCTGGTGCCTGTGGTGCAGGCCCATTTCGAGCTGGTCGACGAGTTCGACGAAACCCAGCGCGGCACCGGCGGCTTCGGTCATTCCGGCAGCCACTGATTTCACCCTGCCAGGGCCCGGCACCCCGCCCAGCCCCGGCAAACGGCTTTGCGTTCCAGGATGAACCCCGCACAGACGCCATCAGTTGGAGCAACCCCAGTGACCCGCGACATTGCCCCCGCGTTCCCCGACAGTATTTTTCGCGCCTACGACATTCGTGGCGTCGTGCCCAAAACCCTGACCGCTGAAACCGCCTACTGGATCGGCCGCGCGATTGGCGCCCAGACCCTGGCCCAGGGCGAACCGAACATCAGCGTTGGCCGGGACGGCCGCCTGTCGGGTCCGGAACTTGTCGAGCAACTGATCCAAGGCCTGGCCGACAGCGGCTGCCACGTCAGCGACGTTGGCCTCGTACCGACGCCGGCGTTGTATTACGCCGCCAACGTCCTGGCCGGCACGTCCGGGGTGATGCTCACCGGCAGCCACAACCCGTCGGACTACAACGGCTTCAAGATCGTCATCGCCGGCGACACCCTGGCCAACGAACAGATCCTGGCCCTGCACCAGCGCCTGAAGAGCAACGACCTGAGCCGCGGCCAGGGCAGCGTCACCCGGGTAGAGATCCTCGAACGCTACCGCGACGAAATCGTCCAGGGCATCCAGCTCGCCCGTCGCCTCAAGGTCGTGGTCGACTGCGGCAACGGCGCTGCCGGCGTGATCGCGCCACAGCTGATCGAAGCGCTGAACTGCGAAGTCATCCCGCTGTTCTGCGACGTCGATGGCCACTTCCCCAACCATCACCCGGACCCCGGCAAGCCGGAAAACCTGGTCGACCTGATTGCCAAGGTCAAGGAAACCAACGCCGACCTGGGCCTGGCCTTCGACGGCGATGGCGACCGCGTCGGCGTGGTGACCAACACCGGCGAGATCGTCTTCCCTGACCGCCTGCTGATGCTGTTCGCCCGGGACGTGCTGGCACGCAACCCCGAGGCGCAGATCATCTTCGACGTCAAATGCACCCGGCGCCTGACTCCGCTGATCAAGGCATATGGCGGCCAACCACTGATGTGGAAGACCGGCCACTCGCTGATCAAGAAGAAAATGAAACAGACCGGCGCCCTGTTGGCCGGCGAGATGAGCGGGCACATCTTCTTCAAGGAGCGCTGGTTCGGTTTCGACGACGGCATCTACAGCGCCGCGCGCCTGCTGGAGATCCTGAGCAAGGAGCCCGCCAGCGCCCAGGCCCTGTTCGAGACGTTCCCGGACGACGTTTGCACGCCGGAAATCAATATCCATGTGACCGAAGAGAGCAAATTCAGCATCATTGATGCACTGCACGACGCCCAATGGGGCGCCGGGGCCGACCTGACCACCATTGACGGCGTGCGCGTCGACTATGCGCAGGGCTGGGGCCTGGTTCGCGCGTCCAACACCACACCGGTGCTGGTGCTGCGCTTCGAAGCCGACAACGAGGCCGAGCTGCAGCGCATCAAGGATGTGTTCCACGCCCAGCTCAAACGTGTTGCACCTGACATCCCACTACCGTTTTGACTTTTTTCAAGCGCCTTTTTGAAGCGCCGGAGTCCTGAATGACCATCGAACGCGAAGCCGCCGCCAACACCGCCAAGGTCCTGTCCGAAGCGCTGCCTTACATTCGCCGCTATGTCGGCAAGACGCTGGTGATCAAATACGGCGGCAACGCGATGGAAAGCGAGGAGCTGAAAACCGGCTTCGCCCGCGACATCGTGCTGATGAAGGCCGTGGGCATCAACCCGGTGGTCGTTCACGGCGGCGGCCCGCAGATCGGCGACCTGCTCAAGCGCCTGTCCATCGAAAGCCACTTCATCGACGGCATGCGCGTGACTGACGCGCAGACCATGGACGTGGTGGAAATGGTCCTCGGCGGCCAGGTGAACAAAAGCATCGTCAACCTGATCAACAGTCACGGCGGCAGTGCCATTGGCCTGACCGGCAAGGACGCGCAACTGATTCGCGCGAAGAAACTCACCGTCACCCGCCAGACGCCGGACATGACCCAACCGGAAATCATCGACATCGGCCAGGTGGGCGAAGTGGTCGGGATCAACACCGACCTGCTGAACCTGCTGGTCAAGGGCGATTTCATCCCAGTGATCGCGCCGATCGGCGTCGGGGCCAACGGCGAGTCGTACAACATCAACGCCGACCTGGTGGCCGGCAAGGTCGCTGAAGCGCTGAAAGCCGAGAAGCTGATGCTGCTGACCAACATCGCCGGCCTGATGGACAAGTCGGGCACTGTCCTGACCGGCCTGACCACCCAGCAGGTCGACGAACTGATCGCCGACGGCACCATCTACGGTGGCATGCTGCCCAAGATCCGCTGCGCCCTGGAAGCCGTGCAAGGCGGCGTGGGCAGCTCGTTGATCATCGACGGTCGCGTCCCCAATGCCATCCTGCTGGAAATCTTCACCGACACCGGTGTGGGCACCCTGATCAGCAATCGCAAGCGTCCATAAACCCCGGCGCCTACGAAAAGACCCCGCTCAGCCTGGCTGAGCGGGGTCTTTTTTTGCCGACGATCCCCGTAGGAGCGAGGCTTGCCCGCGAAAACGATCTGCCTACCAACAAGAATGTTGAATGTGGCAACCTCTTCGCGGGCAAGCCTCGCTCCTACGCCAGTCGGTGTTACACGCCAAACTGCGC
Source organism: Pseudomonas sp. ok272 (assembly GCF_900109995.1). GTDB lineage: Bacteria > Pseudomonadota > Gammaproteobacteria > Pseudomonadales > Pseudomonadaceae > Aquipseudomonas. The sequence continues at coordinate 135,864 of NZ_FOCB01000003.1, forward strand.
GCGATAGGCTTCAACCGCTGGCAAATGCTGCTTGAGCTGTGGGTCGTCCGCCAGGAACTCCAGCACCTGGTTCAGCGAAACAATGCTGATCACGGGAATGCCAAAGTCACGCTCGACTTCCTGGATCGCCGACAACTCGCCGTTGCCACGCTCCTGGCGGTTCAGGGCAATCAGCACGCCAGCGGCCTTGGCGCCGTCCTGGGAAGCGATGATCTGCATCACCTCACGGATCGCCGTGCCGGCAGTGATCACGTCGTCGATGATCAGCACTTCACCGGTCAACGGCGCGCCCACCAGGCTGCCACCTTCGCCATGGGCCTTGGCTTCCTTGCGGTTGAAACACCAGGGCAGATCGCGGTCATGATGCTCGGCCAGGGCCACGGCCGTGGTCGCCGCCAAAGGGATGCCCTTGTAGGCTGGGCCAAACAAGACGTCGAAGGAAATGCCGCTCTGGGCAATGGCGGCAGCGTAGAAACGCCCCAGTTGCGCCAGGGCAGAGCCGGAGTTGAACAGGCCGGCATTGAAGAAATACGGGCTGGTACGCCCGGACTTCAGGGTGAACTCACCGAAGCGCAAAACGCCGCGATCGATGGCAAAACGAATGAAATCGCGCTGATACGCTTGCATGAAAAAACCCCAGATACCACGGATTTAGCTAATTAGGTAGACGCCGTGTATCATACACGCACGCGATTTTTGGGGCCATTTATGCGGATCATCAGTGTGAACGTTAATGGTATTCAGGCTGCAGTCGAGCGCGGTTTGCTCAGTTGGCTGCAAGCACAGAATGCCGACGTCATCTGCCTGCAGGACACCCGCGCCTCCGCCTTTGAACTGGACGATCCAGCCTTCCAACTGGATGGCTACTTCCTTTATGCCTGCGATGCCGAAGTACCCACCCAAGGTGGTGTGGCTTTGTATTCGCGGTTGCAACCGAAGGCTGTCATCAGCGGTCTTGGTTTCGAGACGGCCGACCGCTACGGGCGCTACCTGCAAGCCGATTTCGATAAGGTCAGCATCGCGACCTTGCTACTCCCATCCGGGATGAACGGCGATGAAGACTTGAACCAGAAGTTCAAGCTAATGGACGATTTCGCCCGTTATCTGGATAAACAGCGACGCAAACGTCGCGAGTACATTTACTGTGGCTCGCTGTACGTGGCGCAACAGAAGCTGGATATCAAGAACTGGCGCGACAGCCAGCAATCCCCGGGCTTCCTGGCACCTGAGCGTGCCTGGATGGACGAGATTGTCGGCAACATGGGGTATGTCGATGCCCTGCGTGAAGTCAGCCGTGAAGGTGACCAGTACAGCTGGTGGCCCGATAACGAACAGGCTGAGATGCTCAACCTGGGCTGGCGTTTCGACTACCAGTTGCTGACCCCGGGCCTGCGCCGCTTTGTCCGTAGCGCACGCCTGCCACGCCAGCCGCGGTTCTCGCAACACGCACCGCTGATCGTCGACTACGACTGGACGCTGACCATCTAAGCGTCGTTTCGTGGATGCAAAAAAGCCGACGTCACCGTCGGCTTTTTTGTGCACGCTGATTGATCAAGCGACTCAGTCAGCCAGTGCAGCCGTTTGCAGCGCGAAGATTTCGCTCATGCCTTTCTTGGCCAGCTCCAGCATGGCCGTCAGCTCTTCAGGCTGGAACGGTGCGCCTTCGGCGGTGCCCTGCACTTCGATGAACCCGCCCGTGCTGGTCATGACCACGTTCAGGTCGGTCTCGGCAGCGGAGTCTTCCAGGTAGTCGAGGTCCAACACCGGCTCGCCCTGGTACATGCCGACCGAAACGGCCGCAATCATTTGCTTGAGCGGATCGCCGCCTTTCAAGCCGCCGCGCTTCTTGATGACTTTCAAGGCATCGACCAACGCCACCATGGCGCCCGTGATGGACGCGGTGCGCGTCCCGCCGTCGGCCTGGATCACGTCGCAGTCGACGTACAGGGTGACGTCGCCCAGCTTGGACATGTCCAGGGCTGCGCGCAGGGAGCGACCGATCAGGCGCTGGATCTCCAGGGTGCGACCACCCTGCTTGCCACGGCTGGCTTCACGCTGGTTACGCTCGCCGGTGGCGCGCGGCAGCATGCCGTACTCGGCGGTCAACCAGCCCTGGCCCTGGCCCTTGAGGAAACGCGGCACACCGTTCTCGACGCTGACGGTGCAAATCACCTTGGTATCACCAAACTCGACCAGTACAGATCCCTCGGCGTGTTTGGTGTAGTTGCGGGTGATGCGGATCGAGCGCAGCTGATCGGCAGCGCGACCACTTGGACGTTTCATAGAGGAACACCTGTACGGAGGACGGAAAACTGCCGAGCATTATAAGGCGAGCGGGCACGCCTGGGCACTTCTAAAAAACCCGGGGCCCAGGCGAGCGCTCTGGACCGGGCGGCACGACGAACAGCAGCGCTTTGTCACACGCGCCGTTTGGGAGCATCCGCTGCACTGCGCTACAATCCTGCGCCTTGTCAGCCCGCGGGCTTCCATCCATCAGACCGGTCCGTTGAACCCACAGGTTCGGCGCCGGCCAATCGCGAGGTACCTCCATGGTGCACAGCATGACCGCCTTCGCCCGTGTCGAGAAAGCCGGCAGCCAGGGCACCCTGAGCTGGGAACTGCGCTCGGTCAACAGCCGCTACCTGGAACCGCACCTGCGCCTGCCGGAATCCTTCCGCGACCTCGAAGGCAACGTGCGCGAAGCGCTGCGCCAGGGCGTATCGCGCGGCAAGCTCGAATGCACGCTGCGCTTTACCGAGGAAACCACCGGCAAAGCGCTGCAAGTCGACCGCGAACGCGCCGCGCAACTGGTCGCCGCGGCCGAAACCATCGCCAGCCTGATCAACAACCCTGCCGCGCTGAATCCGTTGGAAGTGCTGGCCTGGCCTGGCGTGCTGGTGGCGGACGCCAGCGACCCGCAAGCGCTGAATGCCGAGGCACTGGCCCTGTTCAACCAGGGTCTCAAGGAACTCAAGGCCGGTCGTGAGCGTGAAGGCGCGGAACTGGCCCGCCTGATCAACGAGCGCCTCACCAGCATTGAACAGGACGTGGCGACCGTGCGTGAACTGGTCCCGCAGATGCTCGCCACCCAGCGCCAGAAGGTGCTCGATCGTTTCGCCGACATGCAGGCCGAACTCGACCCGCAGCGCCTGGAACAGGAAATGGTCATGCTCGCGCAAAAAAGCGACGTTGCCGAAGAACTGGACCGCCTGAGCACTCACATCATCGAAGTACGGCGCGTGCTCAAGTCTGGCGGCGCTGCCGGACGGCGCCTGGACTTCCTGATGCAAGAGCTCAACCGCGAAGCCAACACACTGGGCTCCAAAGCCTTCGACCCGCGCAGCACCCAGGCGGCGGTCAACCTCAAAGTGTTGATCGAACAAATGCGCGAACAAGTGCAGAACATTGAGTAAGGCTACCCCGACATGACCCACAGCACCGGCACCCTCTACATCATTTCCGCGCCTTCAGGCGCGGGCAAAAGCAGCCTGGTCAAGGCCCTGACCGACGCCAACCCACAGATCCGCGTCTCGGTCTCCCACACCACCCGCGCCATGCGCCCAGGTGAAGTGAACGGCGTGAACTATCACTTTGTCGAACGCAGCGAGTTCGTGAAGATGATCGAACACGGGGATTTCCTGGAGCGCGCCGAAGTCTTCGGCAACCTCTACGGCACCTCGCAAAGCCACTTGCAGCAGACCCTGGACGAAGGCCACGACCTGATCCTGGAAATCGACTGGCAAGGCGCCGATCAGGTACGCAAGCTGATGCCCCAGGCGCGCTCGGTCTTCATCCTGCCGCCGTCCCTGCAAGCCTTGCACCAGCGCCTGACCAACCGTGGCCAGGACAGTGACGCCGTGATCGAAGGCCGGATGCGTGAGGCCGTCAGCGAAATGAGCCACTACGTCGACTACGATTACCTGATCATCAACGACAATTTCGCCCACGCGCTGGACGACCTGAAGGCGATTTTCCGCGCCAATCAGTTGCATCAAAAACGCCAACAACAGCAATACGGTAAATTACTGGCCGAGTTGCTGGGCTGAAACAGCACTTCCCAAAACCGCTGCAAGGGCCTTACATTGGCACTTGTAGCGCGTTGAAGGGCTTGGTTAAAAAATCAGCGCTTCCCTAATCGCTGGTGATTTTTTAAACTGTTGAGTCCGCTCGCCCAACCGGGCAGCGCGCATATTGCATTCGCTCCGAGGAATACCATGGCCCGCGTAACCGTTGAAGACTGCCTAGAACACGTGGAAAACCGCTTTGAGCTGGTCATGCTCTCTACCAAGCGTGCCCGTCAACTGGCCACCGGCGGCAAAGAGCCACTGGTCCAGTGGGAAAACGACAAGCCTACCGTTGTTGCCCTGCGCGAAATCGCTGAAGGCCTGATGAGCTACGAGTTCATCGCCAACGCCGAGATCGTCGAAGACGAACCGCTGTTCGCAGCGTTCGAGGACGAGTCCAACGAGGCCGTCTAAGTCTATGCCTGGTCGACGTAGCACGGCGCGGGGTCACAGCCATCGGCAGGAGTCATCATGCCGAGCATAGACGCCCTCGCCGATCGCTTATCGGCCTACCTCGGCACCGACCAGGTCAACCTGGTCCGCCGAGCGTACTTCTACGCCGAACAAGCCCACGACGGCCAACGCCGCCGCAGCGGCGAAGCGTACGTCACGCACCCGCTGGCGGTTGCAAACATTCTTGCCGACATGCACATGGACCATCAGAGCCTGATGGCGGCGATGCTGCATGACGTGATCGAAGACACCGGGATTGCCAAGGAAGCGCTGCAAGCGCAGTTCGGCGAAACCGTGGCCGAACTGGTCGACGGGGTCAGCAAGTTGACCCAGATGAACTTCGAGACCAAGGCCGAAGCCCAAGCCGAAAACTTCCAGAAGATGGCCATGGCCATGGCCCGCGACATTCGCGTGATCCTGGTCAAGCTGGCCGACCGCCTGCACAACATGCGCACGCTGGAAGTGCTGTCCGGCGAAAAGCGCCGGCGCATCGCCAAGGAAACCCTGGAAATCTACGCACCCATCGCCAACCGGCTGGGCATGCACGCGATTCGTATCGAGTTCGAAGACCTGGGCTTCAAGGCCATGCACCCGATGCGGTCCGCGCGGATCTACCAGGCCGTCAAGCGCGCCCGGGGCAACCGCAAGGAAATCGTCAACAAAATCGAAGAGTCGCTGAGCCACTGCCTCGCGATCGACGGCATCCAGGGCGAAGTCAGCGGCCGGCAGAAGCACCTCTACGGCATCTACAAGAAAATGCGCGGCAAGCGTCGGGCCTTCAACGAGATCATGGACGTCTATGCGTTCCGGATCATCGTCGACAAGGTCGATACCTGCTACCGCGTGCTGGGCGCTGTACATAATTTGTACAAACCGTTGCCGGGGCGCTTCAAGGATTACATCGCGATCCCCAAGGCCAACGGCTATCAGTCGCTGCACACCACGCTGTTCGGCATGCACGGCGTACCGATCGAGATCCAGATCCGTACCCGTGAAATGGAAGAGATGGCCAACAACGGCATTGCCGCGCACTGGCTGTACAAATCCAGTGGCGACGAGCAGCCAAAAGGCACCCATGCCCGCGCCCGCCAATGGGTCAAGGGCGTGCTGGAGATGCAGCAACGCGCCGGCAACTCGCTGGAATTCATCGAAAGCGTGAAGATCGACCTGTTCCCGGACGAGGTCTACGTGTTCACGCCCAAGGGCCGGATCATGGAGCTGCCCAAAGGCTCCACGGCGGTCGATTTCGCCTACGCGGTACACACCGACGTCGGCAACAGCTGCATCGCTTGCCGGATCAACCGGCGCCTGGCCCCGCTGTCCGAACCGCTGCAAAGTGGCTCCACCGTCGAGATCGTCAGCGCCCCGGGCGCCCGGCCGAACCCGGCGTGGCTCAACTTCGTGGTCACCGGCAAGGCCCGCACCCACATTCGCCACGCGCTGAAACTGCAGCGTCGCTCCGAGTCCATCAGCCTGGGCGAACGCCTGCTGAACAAGGTACTCAATGGTTTCGACAGTTCCCTGGAAAAAGTCCCGGCCGAGCGCATCAAGGCCATGCTCGCCGAATACCGCCTCGAACTGATCGAGGACCTGCTCGAAGACATTGGCCTGGGCAACCGCATGGCCTACGTGGTGGCGCGCCGCCTGCTCGGCGAAGGCGAACAACTGCCCAGCGCCGAAGGCCCGCTGGCCATTCGTGGCACCGAAGGCCTGGTGCTCAGCTACGCCAAGTGCTGCACGCCGATCCCCGGTGACCCGATTGTCGGCCACCTGTCGGCGGGCAAGGGCATGGTCGTGCACCTGGACAACTGCCGCAACATCAGCGAAATCCGCCACAACCCGGAAAAATGCATCCAGCTCTCCTGGGCCAAGGATGTGACCGGCGAATTTAATGTCGAACTGCGCGTCGAACTGGAACACCAGCGCGGCCTGATTGCCCTGCTGGCCAGCAGCGTCAACGCCGCCGACGGCAACATCGAAAAAATCAGCATGGACGAACGCGACGGTCGCATCAGCGTGGTCCAACTGGTGGTCAGCGTGCATGACCGCGTGCACCTGGCCCGCGTGATCAAGAAACTGCGCGCCCTGACCGGAGTGATCCGCATCACCCGCATGCGTGCATAACTCATCACCTAGCCCAACGATTATTACAAGGAGTCATCAATGACCAAGACCGTTATCACCAGCGACAAAGCCCCGGCCGCCATCGGCACCTACTCCCAGGCAATCAAGGCGGGCAACACCGTCTACATGTCCGGCCAGATCCCACTCGACCCAAAGACCATGGAACTGGTTGAAGGCTTCGAAGCCCAGACCATCCAGGTGTTCGAGAACCTCAAGTCGGTAGCCGAGGCTGCAGGCGGTTCGTTCAAGGACATCGTCAAGCTGAACATCTTCCTCACCGACCTGAGCCACTTCGCCAAGGTCAACGAGATCATGGGCACTTACTTCGAGCAGCCTTACCCAGCACGCGCCGCCATCGGCGTGGCCGCCCTGCCAAAGGGTTCGCAGGTTGAAATGGACGCCATCCTGGTCCTCGAGTAACACGCGCGGCGCAACCTGCCAGGTTGCGCCGACTCCGCTTCCAAAGGATTCCCCCCATGCGCAAAGCGCTCGCTCTCTCGTTGCTCGCAGTGTTCCTGGGTGGTTGTGCCAGCGACCCTGCCGACCGCGACATCAGCGGCACCTGGATCAACCAGGCAGCAATCGATACAGCCGCCAAAGGCGTTCCCCTGCGTGAAGCCCTGCAAGCCAACGGCCCGAACCTGGAATGGGACGTCAACACCCGCGCAGGTCAAGCGCGCTACACCAATGGTTTTGAAACCGTAGAAGGCAAGGTCCTGGGCGAACAGTCCGGCACCTGGAAAGTCGAGATCTACGGCAGCTCCGGCACCGATTTGAAACGCGACGGCAAACAACTGCTGCAAGTGGCCAACGACAACGAGCCCGAGCAGGCCTTTGACCGTGCCAAAGACCCCGCGCCCGAAGGTGCACCCCTGGGTGCCAGCTTCGAGCGCGCCCTGTATTCCGCCTACCTGGGCGGTGGCTGGAAAATCGTCAATGGCCCGGGCGAAGGCAGCACCGTGCAGTTCCAGGCCGATGGCGCCGTTCAGGGCCTGCCCGGCGCTGACCGCTACGCCCTATGCCTGGCGGGCGATTGCGCGTCAATGAGCGGCGGCAACGATACCGTCTGGTTGCAACTCAACGGCCAGGGCAATCCGTGGATCTTCACCCGCAAGGGCAAAGAGTTGGAGATCTTCCAGGCCGTCAACAGCGCCCAGGCGGATGAAGTGCCATCGTTCTCCCCCGGCAATCGCCAGTGGACGCTGGAAAAGCAGTGATCTAACGCCCCTCCTCCTGTGGGAAGAGGGGTAGCCCTTGAAGTCAGCAGCGCCCCTCAAGAATCGCCGCATACCCCTCGCGATAACTCGGGTAGCGCGGCTCCCAGCCCAGTGCCTTCGCCCGGGCATTGCTGCAACGCTTGCTGCCTGTGCGACGCACGCTGGCATCCTCGGCCCACTCGGTCACGCCCAGGTACTCACGCAGCCAGCCCACCACATCGGCCAGCGGTGCCGGTGCATCGTCGACGCCGAGGTAGCAATCCTCAAGCACAGCACCCTGGTCATCCGCCTTGAGCAAGAACGCCAGCAGGCCGGCCGCATCGTCAGCGTGAATCCGGTTGCCATACAGCGGTGGATCGATCGCCACGCGATAGCCCTGGCGCACCTGGGTCAGCAGCCACTCGCGGCCCGGGCCATAAATGCCGGTCAAGCGCACCACGCTGGCCGGGATACCACTCTTGAGCGCCACCTGCTCGGCTTCCAGCATCACCCGCCCGGAATACGCAGACGCTTTCGCCGGCGAGGTTTCATCCACCCATTCGCCACCTTGCTGCTCGTAGACACTGCTGCTGGAGACAAACAGCAGGCGCTTGGGCGCCTGGCCGTAGTCGTTCAACCACTCCAGGACATTCTTCAACCCCTGGACATACGCGGCACGGTACCCGGCCTCATCGTGATCGGTGGCCGCCGCGCAGTACACCAGGTAGTCCACGCCGCCGATTGGCCAGGTGGCGGGGCACTCGTCATTGAACAGGTCGCCGGCCACCCCGATCACCCCCTCGGGCAAGCGCGAAATGTCACGGCGCAGACCATGGACTTCCCAGCCCAGGGACAACAGTTGAGTGGCCAGACGGCCGCCAACATCGCCACAACCGGCGATTAAAACAGAAGGCCAAGACATCAAAATCCCCTCGTCAGAAAGGCACAGACTAGCCGCCACAGTGGACGAGCGGCTAGCCATGTCGGAAAAAAACCAATGCAATTGCTTCTGTTAACAAGAATTACTTGCAATAATGCCCGCCACTTTTGTTCTCGGCCCACGAGGCCTGGAAGGACATTAACCCTCTTTTTTCTCAGGTCCGGCCAGCATGAAACCTAACCTACTCTGCGCTTCGTCAATCCTGTCTGTCCGCCCGGCCCGCTCCCTGGCCGCGACGGCGGCCCTGCTGTTCGGCCTGCTGCTGGCACCGTGCGCCGCCTTTGCCGATGAGCCCACCACCGGCGCCACGCCAGCCGCATCGGTCAGCGCACCCGCCGTCAATGCCGCCCCTGGCAACGTCGCGCAGGGCACGCCGGTCGTTACCCCGGTTACCGCCGACCCGGCCCTGGCGGTGCAAGACTCGATTGACCCACCCGAAGTGCTGGAAGCCGACAACACCCTGGGCATGGCCCACGACCTGTCGCCGTGGGGCATGTACCAGAACGCCGACATCATCGTGAAGATCGTGATGATCGGCCTGGCCATCGCCTCGATCATTACCTGGACCATCTGGATCGCCAAGGGCCTTGAGCTGATGGGCGCCAAGCGTCGCCTGCGGGGTGAAATCGCCCACCTGAAGAAAGCCACGACCCTGAAGGAAGCCAGCACCACGGCGACCCAGCAAGGCACCCTGGCCAACCTGCTGGTCCACGACGCCCTGGAAGAGATGCGCCTGTCGGCCAACAGCCGTGAAAAAGAAGGCATCAAGGAACGCGTCAGCTTCCGCCTTGAGCGCCTGGTCGCCGCGTGCGGTCGCAACATGAGCAGCGGCACCGGTGTGCTGGCGACCATCGGCTCCACCGCACCGTTCGTCGGCCTGTTCGGCACCGTGTGGGGCATCATGAACAGCTTCATCGGCATCGCCAAGACCCAGACCACCAACCTCGCCGTCGTCGCCCCCGGCATCGCCGAAGCCCTGCTCGCTACCGCCCTGGGCCTGGTGGCCGCGATTCCAGCCGTGGTCATCTACAACGTCTTCGCCCGCTCCATCGCCGGCTACAAGGCCCAGGTTTCCGACGCGTCGGCCGAAGTCCTGCTGCTGGTCAGCCGCGACCTCGATCACCTGCCGAGCGAGCGCATCACGCAACCGCACATGGTCAAGGTAGGGTAATCCGCCATGGGCTTGCATTTAAAGGAAGGCGCAGACGACGATCTGGCCGAGAACCACGAAATCAACGTCACGCCGTTCATCGACGTGATGCTGGTGCTGCTGATCATCTTCATGGTGGCGGCCCCGCTGGCCACCGTGGACATCAAGGTTGACCTGCCCGCCTCGACCGCCAAGCCGGCGCCGCGGCCAGAAAAGCCGGTGTTCCTCAGCGTCAAGGCTGACCAGCGCCTGTACCTGGGCGAAGACGAAGTCAAAGCCGAGACCCTCGGCGCGACCCTCGATGCACGCACCCAGGGCAAGAAAGACACCACCATCTTCTTCCAGGCCGACAAAGGCGTGGACTACGGCGACCTGATGCACGTCATGGATGCGTTGCGTGCCGCCGGCTACCTGAAAGTCGGCCTGGTGGGACTTGAGACGGCAGCCAAGAAATGATCACGACGCGCCAAAAGCTGACGCGTTACGGCGGTAGCCTGGCAGTGGTACTGGGCGTCCATGCGGTCGCGGTAATCCTCGCGCTCAACTGGAAGTCCTCGCCCCCTGTCGAGTTGCCGCCGATGGCGATGCTGGTCGAGTTGGCGCCGATCCCGGCCCCTCCGACCCCGGCACCGCCGAAGGTGATAACGCCACCACAACCACCGGCACCGGTAGAAGAACTGCCGTTACCCAAACTTGCCGAAGCACCCAAGCCGACCCTCTCGGTGCCCAAGCCAGTCAAACCCAAGCCCAAGCCGCAACCGCCCAAACCGCTAGAGAAAAAGCCCGAGTTGCCGAAGGAAAAACCTTCCGAGGAACCGCCTTCCGAGACCCCGCCGAGCAACACGCCGCCGGTCAAATCGGCGCAACCGGCACCTGGCCCGAGCCCCGCGCAGAATGCCGCCAAGGTCAACTGGCAAGGCACATTGCTGGCGCACCTGCAGAAGTACAAAAAGTACCCTCCGGGCGCCCAGGCACGTGGCAAGGAAGGCTTGAACCGTCTGCGCTTCGTGGTCGATGCCGAAGGCCAGGTGCTGTCGTTCGAGCTGGTAGGACGCTCGGGCAATGCCGATCTGGACCGGGCCACCCTGGAAATGATCCGCCGCGCCCAGCCCCTGCCCAAGCCACCGGCTGACCTGTTGAACAACGGCTCGGTCGAGATCGTTGCACCGTTTGTGTACTCACTGGAAAAACGCCGGCGCTAAACACCACGTGAATCCCTTGTGGGAGCGAGCCTGCTCGCGAAAAGGACATGTCAGGCAACATCCTTGTTGCTGACTCTCCGCCTTCGCCGGCAAGCCGGGCTCGCTCCCACATAAATGATCAGCGCTGAACACAAGGCCTTCGCCCCACCTGCCAACCGCATACACATTGCCTGGTGTCACCCAACGCACTCAGTCTGATAACGTGCGTCTATCGATTGCAGCCGTTATGCTTGGCCGTAACCTCATGGACGCCCGCTATGACCCTCACAGAATTACGCTACATCGTTACCCTCGCCCAAGAACAGCACTTCGGCCACGCGGCCGAGCGCTGCCACGTCAGCCAGCCGACCTTGTCGGTGGGTGTGAAGAAACTTGAAGACGAACTCGGTGTGCTGATTTTCGAGCGCAGCAAAAGCGCGGTGCGCGTGACCCCGGTCGGCGAAGGCATCGTCGCCCAGGCCCAGAAGGTCCTGGAGCAGGCCCAAAGCATCCGTGAGCTGGCCCAGGCCGGCAAGAACCAACTGACCGCCCCACTCAAGGTCGGCGCGATCTACACCGTCGGCCCGTACCTGTTCCCGCACCTGATCCCGCAACTGCACCGGGTTGCCCCGCAGATGCCGTTGTACATCGAAGAAAACTTCACCCACGTCCTGCGCGACAAACTGCGCAACGGCGAGCTGGACGCGATCATCATCGCCCTGCCGTTCCATGAAGCCGACGTGCTGACCCTGCCGCTCTACGACGAGCCGTTCTACGTGCTGATGCCGGCCCAGCACCCCTGGACCCAGAAAGCCACCATCGACGCCAGCCAGCTCAACGACAAGAGCCTGTTGCTGCTGGGCGAAGGCCATTGCTTCCGCGACCAGGTACTCGAAGCCTGCCCGACCCTGGCCAAGGGCGGCGACGGCGCCAAGCACACCACGGTCGAGTCCAGCTCGCTGGAAACCATTCGCCACATGGTCGCCTCGGGCCTGGGGATTTCGATCCTGCCGCTGTCGGCCGTCGACAGCCACCACTACGCCCCCGGCGTGCTCGAAGTGCGGCCATTGACGCCACCGGTGCCCTTCCGCACCGTGGCCATCGCCTGGCGCGCCAGCTTCCCACGGCCCAAGGCAATCGAAATCCTCGCCGACTCGATCCGCCTGTGCTCGGTGAGCAAACCGACCACCCCGGAAGGTTAAGCGTTCGTCATGACTGAGCTGTCGCACGTGCCGGTCACGGCACTCAAGGGTGTCGGCGAGGCCATGGCCGAAAAGCTGGCCAAGGTCGGCCTGGAGAACCTCCAGGACGTCTTGTTCCACCTGCCGCTGCGTTACCAGGATCGCACCCGCGTGGTGCCGATCGGCCATCTGCGCCCGGGCCAGGACGCGGTGATCGAAGGCACCGTCAGCGGCGCCGACGTGGTCATGGGCCGACGGCGCAGCCTGGTGGTGCGCCTGCAGGACGGCACGGGCGGCTTGAGCCTGCGCTTCTACCACTTCAGCAACGCGCAGAAAGAAGGCCTCAAGCGTGGCACGCGCATTCGCTGCTACGGCGAAGCGCGGCCTGGCGCCTCGGGACTGGAGATCTACCACCCAGAGTACCGCGCCATCACCGGCGACGAGCCGCCACCGGTGGATGAAACCCTGACCCCGGTCTACCCGCTCACCGAGGGCCTGACCCAGCAACGCCTGCGCCAACTGTGCATGCAGACCCTGGCCCTGCTCGGCCCCAGCAGCCTGCCCGACTGGCTGCCCAAGGAACTGGCGCGCGACTACCAACTGGCGCCGCTGGACGACGCCATTCGCTACCTGCACCACCCGCCCGCCGATGCCGACGTCGACGAACTCGCCCTCGGTCATCACTGGGCGCAGCACCGCCTGGCCTTTGAAGAGCTGCTGACCCATCAGCTGTCGCAGCAACGCCTGCGCGAGAGCATGCGGTCCTTGCGCGCCCCGGCCATGCCCAAGGCCAGCCGACTGCCCGCGCTATACCTGGCCAACCTGGGCTTCCCACCGACCGGCGCGCAGCAACGGGTGGGCAATGAAATCGCCTACGACCTGAGCCAGCACGAACCCATGTTGCGTCTGATCCAGGGCGACGTCGGCGCCGGCAAGACCGTGGTCGCTGCCCTCGCGGCCCTGCAAGCCCTGGAAGCGGGCTACCAAGTGGCCCTGATGGCGCCCACCGAAATCCTCGCCGAACAGCACTTCATCACCTTCAAGCGCTGGCTCGAACCCCTGGGCCTGGAAGTCGCCTGGCTGGCCGGCAAGCTCAAGGGCAAGCACCGCGTCGCCGCCCTCGAACAGATCGCCAGCGGCACGCCGATGGTGGTCGGCACCCACGCGCTGTTCCAGGACGAAGTGCAGTTCAAGAACCTGGCGCTGGTGATCATCGACGAACAGCACCGCTTCGGCGTCCAGCAACGCCTGGCCCTGCGCCAGAAAGGCATGGGCGGGCGGATGTGCCCGCACCAGTTGATCATGACGGCGACACCGATCCCGCGGACCCTGGCCATGAGCGCCTACGCCGACCTCGACACCTCGATCCTCGACGAACTGCCGCCCGGCCGGACCCCGGTCAACACCGTGCTGGTCACCGACACGCGGCGGGTCGAAGTCATCGAACGGGTGCGCGCCGCCTGCGCCGAAGGGCGCCAGGCCTACTGGGTGTGCACGCTGATCGAAGAGTCGGAGGAACTCACCTGCCAGGCCGCCGAGACCACCTACCAAGACCTCACCGCCGCCCTCGGCGAGTTGAAAGTGGGCTTGATCCACGGCCGCATGAAACCGGTCGAGAAAGCCGCGGTGATGGCTGAGTTCAAGGCCGGCAACCTGCAACTGCTCGTCGCCACCACCGTGATCGAAGTCGGCGTCGACGTGCCCAATGCCAGCTTGATGATCATCGAAAACCCCGAGCGCCTGGGCCTGGCCCAACTGCACCAACTGCGGGGCCGGGTCGGCCGGGGCAGCGCCGCCAGCCACTGCGTGCTGCTCTACCACCCGCCCCTGTCACAGATCGGTCGCCAGCGCCTGGGCATCATGCGCGAGACCAACGACGGCTTTGTGATCGCCGAGAAAGACCTGGAACTGCGCGGCCCCGGCGAAATGCTCGGCACCCGGCAGACCGGCCTGCTGCAATTCAAGGTCGCTGACCTGATGCGCGATGCCGACCTGTTGCCCGCCGTGCGCGACGCGGCCCAGGCCCTGCTGGAGCACTGGCCGGACCACGTCAGCCCACTGCTCGACCGCTGGTTGCGCCATGGCCAGCAATACGGTCAAGTGTGAAATGCCTCTCAGTTAATCGACCAAAGGCGTAGGCAAGCTGGTTATACTCCCGGTCATTGTAGGAAACCGGATGCAGACCATGACTGAAGTTGCCCACGCCACGGAAGCCCCGCACACCCCTTCTGCTATCCGGCTGCTGCTCGGCAAGCTTGGCATCAGCTATACCGAAATCCTTGACCACCCCGGCCTCAACGCCGAGCGCAAGGTTCAGGCGGTGTTGCTCGACGACGCCATTGGCGCACTCATGGTGCTGTTCCCACAGAGCCAACTGCTGGACCTCAACCGCCTCGCCGAACTCACCGGCCGACGCCTCACGGCGGTCTCCACCGAGCGCCTGGAAAAGATGCTCGGCAAACACAGCCTGAGCCTGCTGCCCGGCCTGCCGGCGCTCACCAGCTCACCGTGCCTGTATGAAGAAAGCCTGCTGCAACAACCCTTGCTGCTGATCAACTCCGACGAGCCCAACGTGCTCCTGGAAATCACCCGCGAAGCCTTCAAGGGCATGCTGAGCAAGGCCAGCGCCGCGAACTTCGGCGAGGCCCTGAGCCGCATCCGCCCCAACCTCGACCGCCCGGACGATGACCGCAAGGAAATCACCCAAGCCGTGCAGGCCTTCACCGCGCGACGCATCCAGCAACGCCTGGAAGCCACCATCGAAATCCCGCCGCTGGCCGAAACCGCGCAGAAGATCATCACGCTGCGGGTCGACCCCAACGCCACCATCGATGACATCACCAGCGTGGTCGAGACCGATCCTGCACTGGCCGCGCAAGTCGTGAGCTGGGCGGCATCACCCTACTACGCCTCGCCGGGCAAGATCCGCTCGGTGGAAGACGCCATCGTGCGCGTGCTCGGCTTTGACCTGGTGATCAACCTGGCGCTGGGCCTGGCCCTGGGTAAAACCCTGAGCCTGCCCAAGGACCACCCGCAACAGGCCACGCCGTACTGGCAGCAGTCGATCTACACCGCGGCCGTCATCGAAGGCCTGACCCGCGCCATGCCCCGCGCCCAGCGCCCGGAAGCCGGCCTGACCTACCTGGCCGGCCTGCTGCACAACTTTGGCTACCTGCTACTGGCCCACGTCTTCCCGCCGCACTTCTCGCTGATCTGCCGTCACCTGGAGGTCAACCCGCACCTGTGCCACAGCTACGTCGAACAGCACCTGCTGGGCATCAGCCGCGAACAGATCGGCGCGTGGTTGATGCGCCATTGGGACATGCCGGAAGAACTGTCCACCGCCCTGCGCTTCCAGCACGACCCGGCCTACGACGGCGACTACGCCGAATACGCGAACCTGGTGTGCCTGGCCGTGCGCCTGCTGCGCGCCCGCGGCATCGGCTCCGGCCCCGACCAGAGCATCCCCGACGACCTGTTCGAGCGCCTGGGCCTGAGCCGCGACAAAGCCGAAGACGTCGTCGGCAAAGTACTGGAAGCCGAAGTGCTCTTGCGCGAACTGGCGTCGCAGTTCACCCACGCTTAAACGGCAATCGCGAGCAGGCTCGCGATGAGTCCGACGTGCTCCCGCTGCCGCTCCCTTGACCAACCCACAAGGACAACAAACGGGTGCCCTGCTATGATTTGCCTGCAAACAGAGGGCTTTGCAATGACCCAAACAGCTGCTGTCAGTGTTGCACGTCAAGTTCGCCAGCTTGCCAAAGATCACATGGTCACTGCGGACCCTGACGACATGAGCCGTATGGCGGTGACCATTACTCGCATGGCGGGGGATGTCGTTGAGTTGGATGGCGTCGAGCAGTTGCTCGTCAACCTCAAGAAAAAAGGTGTCCTGAGCAAGCTTGAGACCCTGGTGCTGCAAGGGCGCTACCTTCAGGAAAGACGCTCACAGAACCGTAGCGCATGACGTTCGATCCATTCGGCGACTTTGAAACAGCGGGATATCTACAAAACTCACTGCAACTCAAAGACCCCAATGAAGTAAAAGAGTCAGAACATCTCTCGTTCGAATTGAGCATTGAAGATGCGCTGGCTTATTTGGCGAAAAAGAAGCCACTCGACTACAAGGCAGTGCTCAGCGTCCACGAAATTCTATTCAGTGGCTTTTATCACTGGGCAGGCAAAGATCGGCACGAGCTTGTACCGCACCTGGCGGTCTTCAAGGGCTCGAACGATGACCCTAGAAGCACTGTCTTCGAACACCCGAACGCCATCAAGCTGTCTGTCGACCATGCGCTCAAGCTCGCCGCGGACAAGAAGCGCTTCAGGGACCATCCTGGCGCAGTGATGGGCCAGTTGGCGTTCGCACACCCCTTCCTTGACGGTAACGGACGCACGATCCTGCTGGTCTTCATGGAACTCTGCTATCGCGCCAAGTTCGCCATCGACTGGTCGAAGACAAACAAGGACGACTACCTACGGGCCCTCAGCGAAGAGATCCGAGAGCCTCGCGAACAGCGTCTCGATCACTACCTGAGACCGTTCATCGTCGGCATCTCCAGTCGTGACGAGTGGCCGCAGACCATCAGCGGCATCAGTGGCCTGGATGGCCTGGACAAGGAAGGCATCAGATACGAGAGCCTGGATGACCCCGAAGTCCAGCGCATCTATAAGACCTACACGGCACAGCCTCTGGACACCGGCGAACCGCCTCAATCAGAGGACTGAAGAGACACACCTGCGCCGGTGAAGAATCCCCTTCGGCAACCGGTAAAGTACTCTTGCGCGAACTGGCGTCGCAGTTCACCCACGACTAAAAGACAATCGCGAGTAGGCTCGCTCCCACGTGGTTTTCGCTTAACTGACTGGCATTAAGGCTTGCCCGCGAAAGCGCCGTGCCAGACACATCACGGTCGACTGATACGGCCTCTTCGCGGGCAAGCCTCGCTCCTACGGGGATTGAGGCGCTCCCTCACGCCTTGGGCTTGGCCTTGCGCGGCTTCAGGTACTTGGTCAGGCCCTGGAACCACATCACCAGCGCCGGGTTGCCCTTGATCTGGATCGACTTGTCCTGGATCCCGGTCATGAACGCCAGTTGCTTGTTCTTGGCCTGCATCGTGTCGAAGGCATAGGCGGCGTCCTTGAAGGCGATGGTGAACGCCGGTTCGGCGTAGACCCCGGATTGGCTGGTGATGCGCTGGTCCTTGACGATGAAGTGGCGCGCCACTTTGCCGTCCTGCGTCTGCAGTTGGAACACCAGGTCCTTGTCGCCCAGTTGCTGTTGAAACGCCGGGTTGGTGCGGCTGGCCTTGCGCATCAGCCAGCCCAGCATCCACAGAAGAAAACGAAATTTCATGCTCGAGCCCCAATGGAAAAAATGAACGCCGGCGCAGTGTATCGAGTTCAAACATGAATGCCACTGTTGCCCATTGTTAGAAGAAGATAAGCCGCTTTTTACGCACGATGACTACCAAGTCACCTCCACGAACCGGTTAGCGCCCACGCTTGCGCCACGACGTCCCCGCGTCTGCCAACACCTCACGCAACTGCCCCAGCGTGATGTCGCGGGCCGCCGGGTCGAACGCCAGGGCGCAGCGCAACGCTGGCCAGCAGCGCTTGGGCAGTTGCCGGGGGACGCTCAGTTCAAGCGGCGGGCGTAGGTCGCGAACCTGGTTGGCCGGCAGGCGGCGCCACGGGTGTTGACCGTCCGCCAATTCGTAGATCACGCACGCCACCGCATAGAGATCGGCCCGCACGCTCAATGGGCCGCCGTCGAGCAGTTCCGGGGCGGCGTAGCCGGGTGTCCAGGCGTTGAAGCGCGTGCGGCTCAGGTGTGCCAACCCGGGGAGCACACCCGCTTCGGCCTGGGCCAGGCCGAAGTCGAACAGGCGCACGCCGTCTTCGGTGAGCATCACGTTGCTCGGTTTCACGTCGCCGTGCAGCACGCGACGGCGGTGGACATGGTCCAGGGCATCGAGCAGCGGCAGGGCGATGTCACGCAGTTCCCGCCACGGCAGCCCCAACGGCCGTTCGCACAGCAGTTGGTCCAGGCCCAGCCCGCGCATCAGTTCCATGCTCATGAAGGCGCGCCGGCACTCGGTGTCCACTTCAAAGCTGTGCAGGCGCAGCACGTTGGGGTGGTGCACGTGCCGGGTCAGGGCGAATTCGCTGAAGAGCAAGGCGCTGGCGTCCGGCGCCTCGGCGTACGGTTCGCTGAGCAGTTTCAAGGCGATGTAGGGATCCGGATCGCCGAACTGCTCGTGCAACAGGTCCCGGGCGCAATACACCCTTCCCATGCCGCCGGCGCCCAACAGACGCTCGATACGGTAGCGTCCCACCAGCACCTGCGGCAGCTCATCCAGGCCGGCCGGCGGCGCCGTCATCGGTGAATCACCACGGCCGTCAGGTTGTCTGGCGCCGGGCCGCGCAGCGCACCCTCGAACAAGCGTTGCACGGCCAGGTGCGGCGACGGTTGAGCCAAGGCCGCGCCCAACGCATCGCGGCTCAGGCCGCGGTACAAGCCGTCGCTGCACAGCAAAAACACATCGCCGGGATGCACCGTCAGCTCCAACACCTCCAGGGTCAACTGGGCGCTCGCCCCCACCGCCCGGGTCAACGCTCCCGCTTGTGGATGGGCGCGGGCCTGCTCGGCGCTCAGGTGGTGCTCGTCGATCAGTTGCTGCATCAACGAATGGTCCCGCGACAGTTGGTACAGGCGCTGCCCACGCCACAGGTAGCAGCGGCTATCGCCGGCCCAGACACACGCCGCACGCTGCTGCTCGACCAACAACGCCACCACCGTACTGCCCATGATGCCGTCCGCGCGCCCGGTGCTCACGGTCAGTTCCTGGCCCAGGCGGCGATTGAGCCAGTGCAGGCACTGGCGCAGTTTCTCCAGGCGCTGGTCAAAACCTTCGTCGCCCGGCAACTGCGCCAGGCTGTCGACGATCAACCGGCTGGCGATATCTCCCCCCTGATAGCCGCCCATGCCGTCCGCGACCACCCACACACCGTGCTGCGGGGTGTCGAGGAAGGCATCTTCGTTGCGCGGCCGCACCTTGCCCGGATCGGTCCGCGCCGCGCTGCGCCACGGCATCAGAGCTGCACCGGCAGGCGGAAGGTGCGCAACACGCCCATGTCGAACGGGTTGGGCATGCGCTGGCTGGTCAGCAGGTAGTTGGCGCGCAGGCCACCCAGGTCGGCCTTGAGCACCAGCACGTCGCGCCCCTTGAGGTATTCGCGCGGCATCAGGTCAAACAGCCGGAACAGTGACCACGGCCCGGTGTGCTTCTCGATCCCGATCGGACGCTCGGCGGTCCTTTCCAGCACCAGGCTGGCGCGCCCGTCGTGGGCTTCGTTGGGCCAGGTGTAGGTCACCGGCACAATCGGGCCGTGACGGTACTCCAGGGTGTTGTCGCCAAAGCGCAACTCGGCACGGCTGACCGCCGGGTCCAGGGTGTAGGGCGCCAGGGTGAAGCGCACCTGGGGCTCGCCCGGGGTTTCGGCGAAGAAGCTCTGGCGGATGACATGGGCGGTGCTCATCTGGTCGAGGTAGGCCCGGGAGATCGGCAGGCTCTGGCCGTCGATGCTGCGCGCCCGATAGTTGCCCGGCACGCCGCTGACGAAGGTGCGCAGGTAGCTGTCATAAAAGCGCTCGACCACGCCCTGGGCCTTGAAGAACTCGCGGAAGTCATTGAGGGCGACGTCGCTGGAGCTGTGGGCACTGAACGGATAGCGGGTGTTGATCGCCTTGCGATAGAAGCTGTACAGCTCGCTCTGGTAACGCTGGTCGAGGTAGCGGTAGGCATCGTTGAGGGTCAAGCGCCAGGTGTCATGCGCCAGGCCGTTGAACCAGGCACTGACCGGGCGCGGCAACCGGCCCGAGGTGGTGCGCAAGGCGCTCAGGGCGTCACGCTGGCCGTTCATGCGGCCCTTGGCCAACTCATAAGCGGCCTGTTCCGGGGCGCTGGCCCGCGCCAGGCTGGCCAGTTGCAGGTGCAGGTCGTTCAGCGCGTTCAGGGCCGGGATCAGGTCGGCAGCCGGTCCGCCTTGGGCATCGAGCAGTTGGTGCAGGGGCTCGAAGCGCCGTTGTACCGCCTGCTTGGCGGTGTCCGGCAGTTGGCTGGCCAGGGCCTCGTTGGCTTTACCGGCCACCGCGCTGGCGAGTTCCCCGGCCACACCCGCCTTGCCGGCCACACCACCGGCCACGTCGCTGACGCTGTCGATGACCGAGGTAAAGCGCGTGTTGTCCCGCACTTGCACCAGCAGTTGCAGCACCGGCGAGTGGGCCGAGGTCAGGCCGGCGAGTTGCTCCGCGCCTTCGCCGATATCGTTGATCGGCTGCAAGGCCACCCGGCCAACCGCTTCGCCCCAATGGTCGGCGTAGTCGCGCAGGTACAGTTGCTCCAGCTCGACCAGCAGCCGACGCATGTCCATGCCGCTCAAGGTGGCGCCCTCGCCCAGCACCCAGTTGTCGCGCAGGATCTGCGTGACCAGCAGCGGACTCTGCACCGCAAAGTACTGCTGGTAGCCGCGCTGGGTGTAGAACCCCGGAATCACGTAGTCGGTGCCCACCAGCAAGTGGGCCTGCGGACCCAGGTGCTGGCTGAAGCGGTACGCCGGCAAGTCGCGAGCCTGTTCGCGCAGCATGCGATAGACCACGCCGGCCAGGGACTCGTTGCGCAGCGCCTGGCGGGCCTGGGTCACCAGCGATTCGTTCAGCGGTTCGACAAAGGGCAAGGCCAGCAGGCGTTCCAGGTGAGCAACCAAGCCATCCTGCACCGCCGTATTGCCGGCGTATCGGCGGGACCAGTCCTGGGCGACCCAATCCTTGAGCCATGCGCGATCGCGACGCGCTTCAAGGTTCAACATCAGGTAGGCGCGCAGGCTGTTGAGCAAGGGTTCGCGCTCGCCCAGGTGGCTGCGGGTCTGAGCCTCAAGCAGTTGGCTGATCCGCGGCAACAGCTGGCTGCGCAGTTCATGCTGGTAGGCCTGGGTGACGGCCTGCTGGCTCGCGCGGCCTTGATCCAGGCCCGTGCGCTCGAACCACGGCACATTGCCGGCGGCCGGGAACACCTGGGTCGCCGCGTAGCGCGTGTCCAGCACGTTGAGCGCCGCCAGTGCGTCGTCCTGGTCGCTCAATTGCGCGCGTTGCTGGCGCCAGGTATGCGCCAGGTTGCGCACCTGCTCCAGGCGCTCATGGTTGGCGGAAAAGCCCGTCGCCCACAGTCCGCCGCCCGCCGCGACGACCGCCAGCGCGCCGACGTACACCGTGCGCTGGCCCCAATGAATCCGCCGGCGTTCGCGGGTATCCAGGCCGACCAGGTTGGCCTCGGGAAAAATCACCCGGTCGAGCAGGTGATGGATAAACCTTGGCCGTGCGCCGCTCTGGCCCGCCAGCGGCTCGGCGGTCTCCTGGTCAGGGGCGGTACTCGGCGGTGCCGCGCTGGTCAGGTAGAAACCGCGCAACTGGCTGGCCCGCTGGTAGCGGTTGCCGCTGAAGGCTTTGTCGACGAATTGGCACAGCGGCGCGCCGATCTGCGCCATCTGCTGCGGGAAGTCGAGGATGCGCCCACGGTCCTGGGGATCACGTTCCTGATGCAGGCGCATGAGCACCTGGCTGTCGAGACGGCGCAGCAGCGCCTGGAATTCATCGCGGACCCGCTCGACATTGGCGCCGCGCTGCGCCTTGTCGAAGCTGGCGCCCAGCACTTGCTCGCATTCCTCGCGGGTCAGTTGCTCGAAGAACGCCGCAAACCCCGGCAGCTCATCGGCCTTGCTCAGGACCAGGTAGACCGGCAGGTCGACGTGCAAGCGCTGATGCACTTCCTGCAAGCGCGCGCGGACCTGCAAGGCCAGGCTATCGAGCCCCGAGGCGTCGGCCGAGAGCAGGCGCTCCACCGGCAGCGTGACCAGCACACCGTTCAACGGCCGAGTCCGGCGCCGTTGGTGCAGCAGTTCGAGCAAGGTGCCCCAGCCACTGCGATCCACGTTGGTGTCCGGTTGGGTCAGGTAACGCCCGGCGGTGTCGAGCAACACCCCGTGGTCGGTGAAGTACCAGTCGCAATCGCGGGTGGCCTGAGGCGCCTGCGGGTCGCGCTGATTGATCGGGAACTCCAGCCCCGAGTGTTCGAGCAGGCTGGTCTTGCCGCTCTCGGGTGGGCCGACGAGCAAGTACCAGGGCAGCTCGCTGCGCCAACGCTCGTTGCGGCCACGGTACAGGCTGGCGGTTTTCAAGGTCCGCAGCGCCGCCTTGAAGCGGTCGCGCAGGCGCTTGTCGGTGTGCTCGATCAGCGCGTCGCGCTCCACCCGCGCCTGGCCGTTTTCGCTGTCTTGCAACGCCTGCTTGCGCACGCCGCTGCGCCAACTGGCAAACACCATGCCCAGCCCCCAGAGCAGGAACAGCACACTGATGCTCAGCCCGCGCGCGCTCGCGTCGGCCCAGAACTTGTAGTCGTCGACCGCCAGGAGCGGCCCGACGAACCACACCCACAGCGCCAGGGCGAGCACCAGGCACAGGCTCCACACCCAGGTTTTGCACAGGAACGCGCCGATTTTGCTCAACACCTGCTTCATTTCACTTCCTTGCTGTATGACGACTCGACAACGGGCTCCAGCGCCAGGTACGGCTGCAAGACCGCCTCGCGCTGCTGCCCCAGTACCCAGGCGAACCCCGAATACATCACCCCCAGGCTGACGCCGGTGAACAACGCGACCATCCACCACGGCACGATGCGTACCGGGGCGCGAGGTTCGGCACGCAAGCCCTGCCAGCGGGGCGACAGCTCCCGCGGCACGTCGCCACGCTGTTGCCGGATCAGCCGGTACAGCGCGTCGCGCAGTTGCTCAAGCTCCAGCAGGCCGCGGACCTGCACCCGGTATTTGCCTTCGAAGCCGAGGGCCAGGCACAGGTACATCAACTCCAGCATCGTCAGGTGCTTGACCGGGTCCTTGGACAGCCGGGTCAGCACCCGGAAAAACTTCTCCCCGCCGAACGTCTCGCGGTGGAAGCGGCTGAGCAGGCTCATCTGCGACCATTGGCTTTCCTTGCCCCATGGGGTGGTGACCACCGCCTCGTCGAGCACGGTGCACAACACGTAGCGCGCGCTCATGACCAGGCTATTGTCGACACCGGCGCGCTCGGCGCAGGTGACGAACGTGTCCAGGTCGTTGCCCAGCCGCTGGTTGAGCGCCTGCACGTTTTCACTCGCGGCACCGTGCTTGAGCCGCACCACTTCCGACAGCAGCCCCGAGGCGGCGCCGACCAGGGGGTTGAGGCTCAGGTTGAAGGTCTCGGCCGGGCGTCGCTGGGCCGCGTGGATCATCCGCGCTTCGAGCTGTTCGATACGGGGCGGGGCCGCGCCGTCGGTCAACGGCTGCGTGGGGGGGCCCTCGCCATTGAGGCCCACCAGGACGGTCATTTCGTCTTGGAGATGCGGTGTTTGCGTGTGCATGTCGATCAGTTCCTGATAGCCCAGAATTGCAGTTCAAGCCCGTCGAACTCACCGGATACGTGGAAGGCAAAACCGCCGGAACGCTCCAGTTGCGCCACGTCGTCGGGACCCAGTTCGAGAATGAAATAGGTCTTGTTGGCGTGGAACGGGATCTGCCGGGGCACCACGGGCAAGGGCTGGACCCGGATGCCCGGCAGGTGCAAGTTGACCAGTTGACGGATCTGTTCCACCGGGCCGACCTTGAGGTGCGCCGGCAGGCGCTGGCGCAGTTCACTGGCGTCGCCGTGAGCGCTCGCCGCCAACACGAACGAGGCCGAGCCCAGCAGCGAGTGATCGTGCAGCGGCGCGACGATGATTCCGTACTGGCGCGCTTGCAGCTCCAGTTCGATGGCGTGCTGTTCGAGCACCATCGACAACACCTGACGAATAGCCTCCATCAACGCGCGAAAGCTCGCGCCCTGGTCACTGTGCTGGTAGTAGCTGTCCAGGCGCGGGCGCTTGCTGTCGCGGGCAAATGTCGCCAGTTCACCGAGCATCGCCAACAACGTGAGGTACAACGTCTCGGGGTGCACCTGCGCCAGACTCAGGTAGTGGCGCAGGACCAACTCCGTGCGGTTGATCATTTGCAGCATCATGAAATCACCCACCTGCGTGCCGCCCGCCGTGCCGGTGGCGCCAATGCGCTCGGCAATGGCATCGGCCCGGTGGCCGAGCAAGCCGATGACTTCCTTGAGGCACGACAGCACATACGGCGACGCGTGGGCATGGATGAAGCTGGGGGCGAAGTCAGGGTCGAGGCTGATCGCGCCGTCGGAGGTGAGTTCCAGGATCTGGCAGACTTTGAGCTTCACGTAGACCTGATCGCCCGGTTGCTCGCCCAACATCAAGCGCAAGTTGGGACGCGCGCAACTGACCGGGCTGCTGGAGCCCTCGCCGGCATTGGAGTCGCTGACCTGTGTTTCGTAGACCGTGTAGCGCGCCAGGACATCCGCCTGGTCCGCCCGCCGGGCCTCGACATGGTCACCGGTGACCAGCGGCAACGCCAGGTAGACCGGTGTGTTGGCGGTACCACGGGGCACGTCCAGGACCAGCGGTTCAGTGTGGCTGCCCAGTTCGAACAGGCTGCCATCCGGCAACACCCCCGAGGCCTGGCTCAGCATCAGCTTGCCCATGCTGAGAAACTGCGGGTCGATGTCCAGCTCCAGGAACCCCCAGGCGTAACTGCCCAGCAGCCGGGTGCGGGTGTTCATCTGGTTGTGGTAGTAGCGGTCGTGGTGCTGGAAGTGCTGCGGGCGCAGCAACATGCCTTCCTGCCAGATGACTTTGTGCGCGTTCATGGTCAGTCGTCCCTCTCGGTCAGCCGTGCGTGCTGATGGGTGATGGCGGCCCGGTCCA
Source organism: Pseudomonas sp. ok272 (assembly GCF_900109995.1). Taxonomy (GTDB): domain Bacteria; phylum Pseudomonadota; class Gammaproteobacteria; order Pseudomonadales; family Pseudomonadaceae; genus Aquipseudomonas. The sequence continues at coordinate 161,001 of NZ_FOCB01000003.1, forward strand.
GGGTCAGCCAGGCGTCGGTCACGCGGCCCGGGGTCAAGGCGATCACCTGGCGCCATTGGGCGTCCGACAGGTCGCGATAGGCCGCGAGGACCCCAACGTAGCGGCTACCGCCATCGACGCTGAGTTTGAGTTCGACGCGCTCGCCGGGGCGCAGCTCCAGCTCTTCACTGGCCACCAGGTCCGGGGCCAGGTTGTGTTTGGCGCGCTCGTAGAGGCTGAAGAAGTCAGCGTTCTCGAAGGCCACCGGGTGCTTGAGTTCGATCAGCCGCACGACAATCGGCGACGGCCGGCCATTGAGGTCCGGGTTGAGCTGATCACTGGCCGTCAGCGTGAGGTTGAGCTTGGTCAGCGTCGAGTACGGCGACAGCGAGGTGCAGCCGGCCAGCGTCAGCGCCGCGGCGAACGCGGCCAGCCACTTGAGGGAGACGAGGTTGCAGCCAGGCATGGGCATCATCCTTGGGGGTCGAGGTTAAGGGTGGCGAACAGCCGGGACTGTTCCTTGAGCACCGCGGCGGCCTGGATCGCCAGGGCCTCGCGGCGCTCGTGATCCAGTTCGCAGAGGTCCACGCCCAGGGCCGCACCGAAACGCGCCCAGAAGTCTTCGCGCTGATGAGTCGCCGGCTTGACTGGGGAAGGGTCGGTCAGCTCCGGCAACTGCAGATGTTCCAGGTCGACGCGGGCGTAGTCGGCCCGCGACGGGACGGGCCCGTGGGGGCTATCGAGGTCATCGAAATAGGTGCCGAGTCGTTCTTGCCGATCGAGCACCTTGAGCGGATCCAGCTCGATGAAGACATCGTCGGGAATGCCGCTGCCAACGGCCGGCAGGCGCTGCGCCTGATCGTGCAAGGTGGCCGGCTCGCGCACCAGTCGCGCATGGACTTCGAAGGCGCCCAGGCGGTAGCGGCTGCCGTGCTCGATGCGTTGCGGCTGGCCCTTGCTCAGGCGCACCGCCGTGTCACCCAGCACGATGCCGTTGCTGCTGATGTCCGTGAGGAAAAACCCGCCGTCCTGATAGCTGACCCGGGCGTGATGCTTGGACAGGTGGCGCTGTTGGTCGGGGATGACCCAGTCGCAATCCTCTCCCCTGCCAATCACGCCACCGGCCTGCCTGAAGGTTTTTTGCCAGGCCCCGGGGGCAATGAATTGCGGGGCGTGGTGTATCTCTAGAACCAGTTCCATCGTGTCGCTCCTTGCGCTCACTTGCCGCGATGGGCCGCTTGCGGGTCACCCAGCGGGCGATAGGTGGTGTCGTTGAAGCGGTAGTTGCCGGTGCAACCACTCAGGCCGAGTACAACGGCCAGGGCCAGCGCCACGACGGGCCAGGAACGAACAGGCATCAGGGGGTCTCCAGGGTGAGGAATGGGATCGAGGGGGTTAGTCATGACAGTCGCTGCGGTGAATCTTCAGGCGCCCGAGGCGATACAGCAGGGTGCGGCGCGGCAAGCCCAGTTCACGGGCGGTGAGGGTCTGGTTGCCGTGGTTCTTGCGCAGGCAATCGAGGAGCAATCCGCGTTCAACCTGCTCCAGACGCTTGCGCAAGCTTGAGGTGTCGGCGGGCGCCACGACGGGGCCGCGCAGGGCAAAGTGCTCGGGTAGCAACTCGCCGCCGTCACACAACAACACCGCCCGCTCCACCAGGCCCTTGAGCTCGCGCACGTTGCCGGGGAAGGCATAGCCGGCCAGGTGATCGAGGGTCGCGGGCGACCAGCGCAGCGCCTCGCGTTGCAAGAAGGCGCAGGCCTTGTCGGCGAAGTGCCGGGCCAGTTGCGGGATGTCGCCGTCACGGTCACGCAAGGCCGGCAGCTCGACCGGGAACTGCGCGAGGCGGTAGTACAGGTCTTCACGGAATTTGCCTTCGCTGACCAGCTTCGCCAGGTCACGGTGGGTGGCCGCGAGGATTCGCACGTCGATCGTGTGGCTGTCGTTGCAGCCCAGCGGGCGGATCTCGCCCTCTTGCAGGACGCGCAACAGCTTGGCTTGCAGGGACAGCGGCATGTCGCCAATTTCGTCGAGCAGCAAGGTGCCGCCATGGGCCGCATCGAACAGCCCGGCGCGGTCGCGGTCCGCGCCGGTGAAGGCGCCCTTGCGATAGCCAAACAGCTCGCTCTCCAGCAGGTGCTCGGGCAGCGCCGCGCAGTTCTGCACGATGAATGCCTGCGCGCGACGCGGGCCACAGTCATGAATGGCCCGCGCCACCACTTCCTTGCCGGTGCCCGTCTCGCCACACAACAACACGGTGTAGGGGCTGTGCAGCACCCGGTCGATCAGTTGACAGGCCTGGCGCATCGCCGCGCTGTTGCCGATCAGCCCGTAGCCGATGGCCTGCGACGCGGTCTGGGGCGCGGGCGCGGGATCCGCGACGGCCCAGCGCTGATGCTGCAGCAGGTGCCAGTGCCCGAGCGCAAACGCCCCCAGTGGTGCCAATGAGTCGGCATAGCCCTGCAACTCGACATGCTCGTGGCTGGCACACACCAACAGCCCCGCCACGGCCTGTTGCCGGCCCAGCAGCGGCACGCACAGCAACGACTGCCAGGGCCTGGCGCGCACCGGCAGAAAGTGGCTTTCATGCACGCTGTCATCGAGCCCCGTGAGGGACAGCACACGGTTCTGGCACAGGGCAAACTGCAGCAATTGCTCCGCGTTGTAGTCGACCGGCAGGCTACTGGCCTCGCGGCCGGTCAGGCTGCCCTGCTCGCACTCGGCAATCAGCGCCAGGCGCGTATGGCTGGCATCGAGCACGTACAACTGGCCCAGCACACAACCACTGAGCTCGGTCGCGGCACGCATGAAGTCATTCAACAGCAGCGCGCCATCGGTCGCTCGCGACAGGTTGGCGTAGTGCTTCAGCAGGGTCTGTGCATAGCGCAGCGGTTGCGCGATGCCGACGAACATATCGGGCATCTCAGGCAAACTCGCAGGTCACACCGGCGCTGTCGTCGAGCGTCGCGTGCACACTGGTGAGAACGGTGCCGCCGGCCATGGCGTCCAGCAGGCGATCGACCACCCGCGGCAACACATGCTGCTCCAGCAAGTGGTCGATGAGCCGCGCGCCACTGTCGCTTTGGGTGCAACGCGCGGTCAGGTAGTCGACCAGGTGCGCGCTGTAGCTGAACGCCAATTGACGACGCGCCAGGCGTTCGCCCAGGCGGTCCAGTTTGATCTCGACCAGCTCGCGCAGGACCGGGCCGCTGACCGGGTAGTACGGCACCACCCGCATGCGCGCCAGCAGCGCGGGCTTGAAATGCGCCGTGAGTTTCGGGCGGATCGCCTGTTCCAGGTCCTGCGCGGTGGGACGCGCACCGTTGGCGCAGAGCGCGTCGATCCGTTCGCTGCCCAGGTTGGACGTCATCAGGATCAGCGTGTTGCGAAAGTCGATCTCACGCCCTTCGCCGTCGTTGGCCACGCCCTTGTCGAAGATTTGATAGAACAGATTGAGCACGTCCGGGTCGGCTTTTTCCACTTCATCGAGCAGCACCACCGAGTACGGCTTTTGCCGCACGGCTTCGGTGAGCATGCCGCCCTCGCCGTAGCCCACGTAGCCCGGCGGGGCACCGATCAGGCGTGAGACGGTGTGCTTCTCCTGGAACTCGGACATGTTGATCGTGGTGATAAAGCGCTCGCCGCCATACAGCAAGTCGGCCAGGACCAGGGCGGTCTCGGTCTTGCCCACGCCGCTGGGGCCGACCAACAGGAACACGCCCACGGGCGCATCGGGCTGGTTCAAGCCGGCGGCAGTCGCGCGCATCGAACGATCCAGGGCGTGGATCGCCTGCTCCTGGCCTCGGATGCGCTGGCGCAAGTCACTGGCGAAGCTCGTCACTCGGGCACTGTGTTCCCGGGCCAACTGCGCCACCGGCACGCCGGTCCAGGCGCTGATCACTTCGGCCACCAGCCGTGGGCAGACCTCGAAACTCACCAGGCGCTCCTGGCGTTGCGCGGCGGTCAGGCGCTGATGGCTGTCATTGAGCTGGCGCTCCAAGGCCGCGAGCGTGTCGCCCGACGCGGCACGCGCCTTGGCCACCTGCTGGCGCAGGTCCAGCAGGTGCTCGGCCTCGGTCCTTTGCGCGACCCATAGGGCGTGCAGGTGCTGTTGTTCGTCTTCCGCGCTCAACAGTCGGGCTTCCAGGGCGTCGAGGGCCGGGCGATCAATCGCCAGCCCCGCCTCGCCATCGCGACGCAGCGCCTGGCGCTGGCGATCACCTTCGGCCAGCTCGGCCCGCAGGCGCTCCAGGCGTTGCGGGGCGGCGGCGAGGCTGATGCGTACTCGGGCGCAGGCGGTGTCGAGGACATCCACCGCCTTGTCCGGCAGTTGCCGACCGGACAGGTAACGCGCCGACAGCTCGGCAGCGGCGACCACGGCGTCATCGCGCAGGTAGATGCCGTGGCTCTTCTCGTAGACCGGCGCCAAGCCCCGCAGGATGGTCACCGCCTCGTCGACGCTGGGCTCGTGCAATTGCACCGGCTGGAAACGTCGGGCCAGGGCCGGGTCTTTCTCGAAGTATTTCTTGTACTCGGCCCAGGTGGTGGCCGCGATGGTGCGCAGTTCACCCCGCGCCAGGGCCGGCTTGAGCAGGTTGGCGGCGTCCGAGCCCCCCGCGTTGCCGCCGGCACCGATCAGCGTATGGGCTTCGTCGATAAACAGGATGATCGGCCGGGGCGCGGCTTTGACTTCATCGATCACCCCTTTGAGCCGCCGTTCGAACTCGCCCTTGATACTGGCGCCGGCTTGCAGCAGGCCCATGTCCAGCGACAACAGTTCAACGCCCTGGAGCACCTCGGGCACTTCACCGGCGACGATGCGCAAGGCCAGGCCCTCGACCACCGCGGTTTTGCCCACGCCCGCCTCGCCCACCACGATCGGGTTGTTCTTGCGCCGCCGAGCGAGGATATCGATCATCTGCCGCAGCGCCTCATCCCGGCACAGGACCGGGTCCAGCCGGCCGTCCCGGGCTTGTTGGGTCAGGTCGTGGGTAAAGCGCTGCAACAGCGATTCACCGGGCGCCGCGGGGTTGCCGCCCGCAGTCTCGGGGTGCTGCGACAGGGCAAAGTCTTTCAGCCGCTCGATGTTCAGCCGCGCCAGCAGCGGTTGATAGCGGCTGCCGGCATAGCGCAGGGGGTTGCGCAGCAACGCCAGGATCAAGGCACCCTGCTCGACGTCACTGCGGCGCAGTTCCAGGTTGGCGACCAACAGGGCGTCTTGCAGCCACTGCACCAGTTCCGGGGCAAACACCGGGTTGCACGACGCGCTGTGCTCGGCCTGGGTTTGCAGCGCGGCTCGCAGTTGGCCGGCGTCGACGTCGGCGTCTTGCAGGGCCCGGGTGAGCAGGCCTTGCGCACGCTCCAGCAAGCCCAGCAACAGGTCTTCCACCAGCACCTTGCTGCCGCCACGGGCGACGCAGCGTTCGGCCGAGCCTTCCAGGTCGCGGCGGGTTGGCGCATCCAACGCCTGGATCAGTTGTTGCAGGTCTACGTGGATCATCGGTTCAGGTCCTTAATGCGGTGACTGCCCAGGGTGACCACGCCATCGGCGTGCTCGCGGCCCAGCCAACTGGTCCAGCCGAGGCGGCAGGCGTTGTGCTCGCCCGGGCGCAGTTCATGGATTTGCTCCTGGCGCAGCACCAGGCGAATGTCGTAGTCGAGGGGGTCACGCTGGGTGAAGCGCACCAGCGCGCACAACGGTTGGTAGCCGGGGCCGATGGGCAGGAATTCGTGAAAGCGCTGCCAGTCGAGTTGACGGATGTGAATGCGGAACTTGCCGCTGCGATCACGCACGCGGTCGCCCAGCACCAGGTTGTCGCCCAGGCGATGGTTGGCGCGGCCCAGGCCATTGAGCTGGTCGTCCTGGATCGCGACGCGACGCTCGACGCACTGCTCGATGGTCAGCTCGGCGTGCTTGAAGTAGTAACGCAGCACGGCCTCGATCAAGGCCGCCGAGTGTGCCCGCAGGCTCAGCAGGCCGAGGTAGGGCAGCAGGCGTTTCCAGTTCAGATCGCCGGCGCTGCGGATGTCATCGCCGCCCAGGCCGATCAACGCGAACAACTGTGACGAGAACGGATCGAGGGCCCCGACCCGGAAGCTCGCGTGGAAGCGGTATTTGCGCCACACCGGCAGCATCAGGCGGTGCAGGCGGTCATGGAACAGGTCCAGGAAATCGCGCGTCGGGTTCCCCCCGTCATGGTCGCCAAGGGCCTGTTCGCCATAGAACGCCGGCAGCGGCGAACCGGCGCCCACCAGGCCAATCAGGTTGAAGCGCAAGCGCGCGCGCAACTGCCCGTGCTCGTGGAAGAACTCCACGCGGTCCACGTCGCTGCCGGGGAATCCCAGGCTCGGGTTGGCCACGAACTCCAGCTGATCGTAGAGTGCTTCTTCGCTGAGGCCGGGGTGCGCCTCGCGCAGTTGATCCAACACCCGCAACACCGCCTGAAACAGCGAGTACTCACGGATGCCGCGGGTCAATGCACTCAAAGCAGCGGTTGTTGACCCATGCGTGGCGTCCATTGGTACTCCTCTCCCTCTGTGCTTTTGACGCGTAGCTCGTGGTACGAATTGAGACTGGCGTACAAGGCGAAAAACTCGTTGAGCACCGAGGCGAACACGAAGAGATCGCCCTCGCCGATGTAGCCTTGCGGGTCGATGGTCAACTCGGTGCGCAACCCGCGCACGGGCAAGCCGTGGTGCAGCCGATCGACGTGCTGGTGCTGGATCGCCTTGAGTCCTCCCAGCAGGCGCTTGCTGACTTTCTCCGCGCTCTGGTCGTAGTAGCGCGGCAGGTCGTAGGTTTCGAGGATCACCTTCAACGCCTCGACGTTGGCCAGCGACAGGTAGTTCAGCGACATGTTGCTGATCAACTTCCACAGGAAGTCGCGGTTGATCGGCGGCGCGTAGCTGGCCGTCACCGCGGTGATGTTGCGAAAGCGCAGGCCACTGGGGGTCTTCTCGCTGGCCAGACAGATATCGCCCAACTGCAGGCGACGTGGCAGGTTCTGGTTGGTGCACACCAGCTCGATCGACAGGGTTTCGTGAGCGGTCTGCGGGCGCAGGTCGAAGCCCAGGTAGGTGTCCAGGCCTTCGTGCAACAGCGACGGGCGCTGGCGAACACTGTAGTGGGGCCGGCTTTGCGACACATCGAAACTGGCATCGTGCTCGAAGGATTCGAACGGCACATAGGCTTGATACCCGGTCTTGCTGGACGACCAGCCGGTGACACTCTGGATCGAAAACACCGCGCAGTTTTTCAACTCGTGCCCGGCCGGCAGCAACAGGTATTCGTCCTGCTTGCCGTCCAGGCGAATCGGCAAGGCGTCATGGGCGAACAGGTTGGCGATGGGCGTGCAGTGCAGCTTGATGTTGTCCAGCGTCGGGCGCAGTCGCTGGATGCCCGCGTGGCGGATATCGAACCGCAGCTCCAGGCCATGCGCCTGTTTGAGGGCCGCCTGGGGCAGTGTGTCGAGGCGGTCGAGGCCGTTGATGTCGACGAACAGGAACTTGTCCTGGAAGGCGAAATACTCCTGCAGGTAGCGATACCCGCGGAAGGTGTTGAGCGGGTAGGGAATCAAGGCCTCGTCTTCGGCAAAGCCCACCGGCTGCACGCGCTCGCCGGGCAGGCGCAAGGTCAGCGGCGCATCGTCCGGGCCCTGGAGCGGGTTGCCGTCGGCATCGAGCGGCACCAGTTCGATGCCCGCCAGATGCCGCAGCAGGCACAGGTACAGCATCTGGCTGATGTAGCGTTCGCCGGCCAGGTGCACACGCAGGCTCGTGAGGTCCAGCTCACCGAGGTGGCCGGCACCGGTCATGTGCAAGCGCAAGGTCAGCAACGCGCCCTCGCCCGTGACGGAATACGTCAGCGCGCTCGGCGCCAACGCCTGGACCTGGATCGGGTAGCAGGTACGAAAACGACAACCCACCCCTTCGATGGGCAGACTCTCGACCTCGGTATCGCGGGGCACCGCCAGCGCCGGCCCGACCGTCTGCAACGGCTCGAACTGCAAGATGCTGAACGCCGGCAGCGGACGCATGTAGTTCGGCCAGAGCAAGTGCATCAACGAGTGGGTGAGTTCGGGCAATTCGTCGTCGAGTTTCTGCCGCAGGCGCCCGGTGAGGAAGGCAAAGCCTTCCAGCAGGCGCTCCACATCCGGGTCCCGTCCCGCCTGCCCCAGGAACGGCGCCAACGCCGGATTACGCTCGGCAAAACGGCGGCCGGACTGGCGCAACGCCGTGAGTTCGCTTTGGTAGTAATGATTAAAGGACACCGACGGTTACCTGTCTGGGGGTTTGACGATCAAGGTGGCGCGTGGGTGTGTTCATGTTTCCTGGCCCACCTGGACCTGGCCACTGCCGTCCAGGAGCGCGGTAAAGCTGACCGAGCGCTTGAGGCCGTCCACCTCCAGCAGGCCTTCGATGCTGAATGCCAGCCGCAGGTGATCGCGGTCCCGCGGCAGGGCAACCACACGTACCCCGCTCAGGCGCGGCTCGTAGGCTTCGATGAAGTCCTCGATCGCCCCGCGTGCCTGGTTCAGGGCGTCGTGCAGGCTCAAGCGCAGATCGTTGAGGTCCGGCAGGCCGTAGTCGGACAGCGTTTGCACGCTGCCCGCACGGGTGCTGAGCATCTTCGCCAGATGGCTCGCCACGGACGCCATGGCACTCGCCTCGCGGCGGCTGCCGGCCCGTTTGCCGGCCTCGCCATTGAGGCGTTCGAACAGGCTGCCGTATCCGCTCATGGCTCAGCCTCTGATCACTCTTTGTCCAGCTTGCCGACCAGCGACAAGGTGAAATCGGCGCCCATGTACTTGAAGTGCGGACGCACGCTCAGGCTGACGCTGTACCAACCCGGCTCGCCGTCGACATCGCTGACCACGATCTTGGCCGAGCGCAACGGACGTCGGCCACGCACTTCAGCGCTGGGGTTTTCCTGGTCGGCCACGTACTGGCGGATCCACTTGTTGAGTTCCTGCTCAAGGTCGGTGCGTTCTTTCCACGAGCCCAACTGCTCGCGCTGCAACACCTTGAGGTAGTGAGCCAGGCGGTTGACGATCATCATGTAGGGCAGTTGCGTGCCGAGCTTGTAGTTCAACTCCGCCGCCTTGCCTTCGGCGCTGTTGCCGAACGCCTTGGGCTTCTGCACTGAGCTGGCGGAGAAGAACGCCGCGTTGTCGCTGCCCTTGCGCATGGTCAGGGCGATGAACCCCTCCTCGGCCAGCTCGTATTCGCGGCGGTCGGACACCAAGACTTCGGTGGGGATCTTGGTCTCGATTTCACCCATGCTTTCGAAGTGGTGCAGCGGCAAGTCTTCCACCGCGCCGCCGCTCTGCGGGCCGACAATGTTCGGGCACCAGCGGAACTTGGCGAAGCTGTCGGTCAGCCGAGTGCCGAATGCATAGGCCGTATTGCCCCACAGGTAATGCTCGTGATCGGTGGCCACGGTCTCTTTGTAGGCGAAGGATTTGACCGGGTTTTCCTGGGGGTCGTAGGGGTTGCGCAACAGGAAGCGTGGCACGGTCAGCCCCAGGTATCGCGCGTCTTCGGACTGGCGAAAGCTCTGCCACTTGGCGAACTGCGGGCCGTCGAAATGGTCACGCAAGTCCTTGAGGTCCGGCAGGCCGCTGAAGCTGTCCAGGCCGAAGAACTTCGGGCCGGCCGCGGCAATGAATGGCGCGTGGGCCATGCACGCCACGTTCGAGACGTACTGCATCAGTTTCACGTCGGGGGCACTGGGCGACATGAAGTAGTTGGCGACAATCGCCCCCACCGGCTCGCCGCCGAACTGACCGTACTCCGCGGTGTAGATGTGTTTGTACAGGCCCGCTTGCATCACTTCGGGAGAGTCTTCGAAGTCGTCGAGCAGGTCCTCTTTGGAGACGTTGAGGATTTCGACCTTGATGTTTTCACGGAAATTGGTGCGCTCGACCAGCAGCTGCAACCCACGCCATGCCGACTCCAGTGCCTGGAAGTCCGGGTGGTGGAGGATCTCATCCATTTGCAGGCTGAGCTTGGCGTCGATTTCGGCGATCATGCGGTCAACCATGGCCTTCTTGACCGGCTCACCGCTGTTGTGGGGCTTGAGCAGCTCTTCGATGAACGCCGATACACCACGCCGGGCGATGACGTAGGCGTCATCGCTGCGGGTCAGGTGGGTCTGGGCGATGATGCTGTCGAGCAGGCTGGAGTCATCGCTGGGGGTTACGTGTTGCTGGGCGGCACGGGTGCTCATAGGTTGGGCTTCCTTGACGGAGAGGGATTCAAGCGTTCGGGGCGGCGGGGGCCAGACCCAGCTCATCGAGCACGCGGGCACGGGATTGATCGTCGGCCAGCACGCCTTCGATGGCCTTGCGGAAGGCCGGGGCGTTGCCCAGCGGACCTTTGAGGGCCATCAGCGCATCGCGCAGTTCCATCAACTTTTTCAACTCCGGCACTTGCTCGACCAGGCTGGCCGGGTTGAAGTCCTTCATCGAGTTGATCCGCAGCTGCATCGCCAGCTCCGCGTTTTCGTCCTCGTCCAGCAGGCGATTGGGCACGCTCAACGCCAGGTTCAGTTCCTGCTTGGCGAGGACCTCATCAAAGGTGTTCTTGTCGATGCTGATCGGCTTGCGATCCTCGACTTTGCGTTCGTCGGCACGCTGGGTGTAATCACCGATCGACAACAGTTTGAGCGGCAGTTCAATTTCTTCCTGGGCACCGCCGGTAGCGGGCTTGAACGTGATGTTGATGCGTTCCTTGGGGGCGACCGAGCCTTCTTTGGCCATGGTTATTTTCCTTGCTGATGCGGCCCGCAGGCCTATGGGATGACGACTTCAAGATCGAGGTGGCAGAGCCGGCGAAAAATCTCCTGCTTGCGTTCGCGCACGGCATGGCCCTGGGGCAACAACTCGCAGCAGTTGTGCAGCAGGTGCAGCACGTGCAACGCCAGGTCCGGCTCCCAGGTGTGCACACCGCTGTGCTGCAGTTGTGAATCGAGGGTGTCGAGTTGGGACATGGCCAGTTCGTACTTTTTCGCCTCGACGCACAGTTGCGCCAGGCTGAGCCGCCAGAAAAACTGCGCCCGCCCGCCCTGGGCGGCCCGCAGCCCCAGCTTGAGCCTCTGCACCGCGGCCTTGAGGCCCTCCTCGCGCAGCAGCGCAATGGCGTCTTCAAGCGCCAGTTCCCAGGCCGGCTGGCCCGTACTGACCTCGGTCACACGAGGGGCCAGGGTGCTTTGTAGATGGGGCATGACATGGGCACTGATCCAGGCCCGAGTGGCCGGATCGGCGAACGGCACGCCATCGTGGTAACTCAACTCGACAACCCCGGGCAGGCGCTGGATGAACAAGGCGAAGTGGATCTCTACCTCACGCATCGCCAGCTCGGCCTCCAGGCCCTGCAAGCACTCCCAGACCAGCCGCTGGCCATCGAACCAGAACGGCGACTTGGCCACGCTGGCTTCCAGCTCAACCAGCAGATCGGCAAAGTGCCGCTGCTCGAAGCGTTCCAGGTAGGTTTTCAACTTGTCGCCAGGCAGCCCGCGCAACGCCGTAATGTTGTCGGCGTTGCGCTCCGGAAGGACCTCGATGGGCAGCCAGAGCAAAGTGCGATTGAGGTGCAGGGCGCGCAGGTCGGTGGCTTTGTGCTTGAGCCACCAGACACACAGTGAACGGGCATTGTCCTGCTGGGCGCGCAAGGCCCGGTGGGCATCCCGTTCGTTGTCGATCAGCGCCTCGGGCGCAAACAGCTGGGTGGCGGCCTGCTTCACGTGGGCCACCGCCGCACTGACAATGCTCGGCTCGGGGGTGTTTTCGAGTGCGCGCTGGACCATGGTTTTCAAGCGCCGCACCAGTGGCAACAACAAGGGTGCGTCATCGCCCAAATGACCGGTCAATACGCGGTCCAGCGCCTCCAGCAGCGCCACCATGCGCTGGAACAGGGCCAGTTGCTCCTTGATGGGAACGTCTTCGCCCAGCACCTGCTCGATACGGGGCAACAGCCAGTCGATGGCGGCGATTCGGGTGCGGGATTTGCGCGGATGCAGCTGCGACCATTGCTGCTCGCACAGGTGCTGCAGCATGCCGATTCCGGCCAATAGCCCCGGGAAGGATTCGCGCTGATAAAGCGCCCAGGTCAACCAGGCGCAGACGCGCAAATCCTTGGATTGGCTGCGCAACAGCGCTTCACTGGTCTCGCGGACTTTCAGCCAGTCGATCTGCGCGGTCCGGTGCATCGACTGCGCTTTACCCAGCTCTTCTTCCAGGGACTCGAACTCGCTGGAAAAGCGCACGTCTTCACCCGCGACGCTGCCTTCACCGATAGGGGTCGCGGCCAGATCGCGGTACTGGGCGAACAACTTGCTGGAGTAGGTCATGCACAGCCACGAATGGCAGTCGTCGAAAACCCGGCGGCGCTGAAACCGACCTGGCACTCATCGGCCTTGATTGCGCTGAATGCGACTTTTTGAACCTGCATGTAAACACCCACAACCGTCCGCTCCCGGGGGGCGCAAACTTACGTTGACGGGCAAAGTGCGAATATAGGAAACGTCTTCGCAAAAGTAGGAATCCGCCTATCTATTTCGTAAGAAATAAACATGCTTTACGGCGGGGTCACCGGGGTGCTTGCCCGCCCCGCACTGCGCCGTTTTTTGCACAACGGCCCAGGCCTGGAGTGATTCGCCCCCATAAAAAATGGGCACCCAACCTGGTTGGCGTGCCCATTTTTTACATCCGCTCCCCGATCAGTTGGGGAGTAGGTAGGTGTTACGGATTGACGCTGTCTTTGAGCGACTTGCCTGGCTTGAAGGCAACGGTGTTGCTGGCCTTGATTTTCACGGGCTCGCCGGTTTGCGGGTTTTTGCCGGTGCGCGCACCGCGATGGCGTTGCAGGAACGTACCGAAGCCCACCAGCGTAACGCTGTCCTTGCGGTGCAGGGCACCGGTGATTTCTTCGAGAACGGCGTTGAGAACGCGGTTGGCCTGCTCTTTGGTGAGGTCCGCTTTTTCAGCAATAGCGGCGGCGAGGTCTGGTTTACGCATAAGTGAAGCCCCTTTGACGGTTTTTTGTTGTTATGTCCGTGCTGTCCGTTTGGATCAGCGCCCAAGGCGCCGCAGGCTCTACTCTGCGGCAGACCGGTGTGAGGATGGCACGCGGCTCAGGGCGGCGCCAGTCTCGGCGCCACCTTTGTAGGCGCAAAAGCGGGGTAATTACGACAGAACGACCTTTATTTACGCCAGAAGCGCCGGAAGCTCTTTGTTCAACGCCAATTTGTCCATCACGGCCGCCCCCGTCAGGGCGTAGCCCAGCAGTTTGCCGTTGGCATCGCGGCACAGCGCCTTGATATCGGCGCCCTGCCCTTCGACACTCCAGATACCTTCCGTGCCCCGTGGCGGTGGGGAGACTACCAAGGGGCAAACCGGGGTTTTGACGGTGATGGGCATCGCGCCATAGTTCACTGCCGTCGGGTTGCCGGCCAGGGTTTGCGCCAGCGCTCGCGCGCAGCTCATCAAGGGCATGACGTACAACAAATTCAGGCCATCGACCTCGGCACAATCGCCCAGGGCATAGATGTTGGCGTGGGAGGTCTTGAGGTGACGGTCCACCACCACGCCGCGATTGGTCTGCAGGCCGGCGGCGGCGGCCAGGTCAGTCCGTGGACGCAGGCCGACGGCCGACACCACCACGTCGCAGGGGATGACCTGGCCGTCGGACAAATGCCCTTCCAGCCCATCGGCCGTACGCTGCAGGCGGTTGAGCACCGGCCCCAGGTGGAACTGCGCGCCCAGGCTTTCCAGCCCGGCCTGCACCGCGGCGGCCGCAGCCGGATGCAGCAGGGTCGGCATGACTTGCTCGCACGGCGCCACCAGTTGCACCTCGTAGCCACCGGCGATCAGGTCATTGGCGAACTCACAGCCGATCAGGCCGGCGCCCAGCAACAGCACGCGACGCTTGCCGGCCGCTGCCGCCCGAAAGCGTGCGTAGTCTTCCAGGTCGTTGATCGGGAAGATCGCCTCGGGCGCATCGCCCTGCACCGGCACGCGCACGGTTTGCGCGCCACAGGCCAGGATCAGGTCACGGTAGGTCACCGCCTCTTCACCGATCCACAGGCGCTGGTGGCCCGGATCGATGCCGCTGATGCGCGTGTGGGTGCGCACTTGGGCCTTGAGCTGCTCGGCCATGGCGCCGGGCTCGGCCATGCTCAGGCCGTCGGCATCCTTGTTTTTGCCGAAGCCGGTGGAGAGCATGGGCTTGGAGTAAGACCGTCCGTCATCTGCGGTAATCAGCAGCAGCGGGGTTTCGCCATCGAGCTTGCGAAACTCCCGGGCCAGGTTATAGCCAGCCAGGCCGGTGCCGACGATCACGACAGGTGCGTTCATGCCTTACTCCTCTTGCGTCTTAGTTGATTTCAATCATTTCAAAGTCCATCTTGCCCACGCCGCAGTCCGGGCACAGCCAGTCTGCCGGCACGTCTTCCCAACGCGTACCGGGCGCGATGTCGTCATCCGGCCAGCCGTCGGCTTCGTTGTAGATCAGCCCACAGACCACGCATTGCCACTTTTTCATTACTGATTTTCCTTAAGGTTCACCGGCTGGTTGGCGCGTGCGGTCGCCTGTTTCAGGTCTGCCGCGCGGCTCAGGGCGTTTTGTACTGATCGGGCGCGCCAGATGCAAGCCTGTTCGGCGCCATTGCCCCGCCGATCAGTCAACAGCAACGCCCGACATGGTAAGCTCGGCGCCTCATTGGCTGCCAATAATGACCCTCAGTGCCGCACTCAACCGCCCTGCCTGCCGCGCCTTTGTGGCTGTCGCAACGTCAACTGACGCCCCTTCCCGATGCCCCGACCCTGGATTGGCTGTTCGATGAAGGCTCGCTCACCCGCCGCCTGACCCGTTTGTCGGATGACGGCTTCAGTGTCACCCCGCTGTTTGAGGGATGGCAGCCGTTGCGCCCCGATGAATGCGCGGCACTGACGCTGCCTGACGGCAGTGAAGGCTGGGTGCGCGAGGTGTATTTGCGCGGTCACGGCCAGGCCTGGGTGTTTGCCCGCAGCGTGGCCGCGCGCAGTGCCTTGCAGGAGGGTGGGCTGAACATGGATGCGCTGGGCAGCCGCTCGCTGGGCGAGTTGCTATTTTGTGACCAGGCCTTTTCCCGCCGCGCCATCGAGGTCTGCCATTACCCGCCGCACTGGCTGCCCAGTGAGTCCCGGGCACCCGGCCTGTGGGGCCGACGCTCGCGTTTCGACCGCGGGGCCCTGAGTGTGCTGGTCGCTGAAATTTTCCTGCCGGCACTGTGGTGTGCCGCTGGTTTGAAGGAGGAGAACTGCTGATGTACCAACGCCTGCTCCAGTCACTGAACCGCTTGAACCCTCGTGCCTGGGACTTTATCCAGCTCACGCGCATGGACAAGCCCATCGGCATCTACCTGCTGCTCTGGCCCACGCTGTGGGCACTGTGGATCGCCGGCAAGGGTTCGCCGTCGCTGGCCAACATCGTGATCTTCACCCTCGGCGTGGTGCTGACCCGCGCCGGCGGTTGTGTGATCAACGACTGGGCAGATCGCAAGGTCGATGGCCACGTCAAACGCACCGCGCAACGCCCGTTGGCCGCCGGCCGGATCAGTTCCAAAGAAGCGTTGGTGTTCTTCGCCGTGCTGATGGGCCTGAGTTTCCTGCTGGTGCTGTGCACCAACGCGCCGACGGTCTGGCTGTCGTTCGGCGGCCTGGCACTGGCGGCGACTTACCCGTTCATGAAGCGCTACACCTACTACCCGCAAGTGGTGCTGGGCGCGGCATTCTCATGGGGCATGCCGATGGCCTTCACCGCCGAGACCGGTGAACTGCCGGCCATCGCCTGGCTCCTGTGGATCGCCAACCTGCTGTGGACGGTGGGCTACGACACGTACTACGCCATGACGGACCGCGATGACGACCTGAAGATCGGGGTGAAGTCCACGGCCATCCTGTTTGGCGACGCCGACCGGGTGATCATCCTCACCCTGCAAGGCCTGGCGCTGCTGTGCTTGCTGCTGGCCGGTTCAACCTTCGAGCTGGGGGGCTGGTTCAAACTCGGGCTGCTGGCGGCGGCCGGGTGCTTTGCCTGGGAGTTCTGGTACACCCGCGACAGGGACCGGCTCAAGTGCTTCCGGGCGTTCCTGCACAACCACTGGGCGGGGCTGGCGATTTTCGTGGGGATTGTGCTCGATTACGCACTGCGCTGAGCCCCTTGTGGGAGATCAATCCTTTGTGGGAGCGAGCCTGTTCGCGAAGGTGGCGTCACTTCAACATCGATGTGACTGACCCGACGCTTTCGCGAGCAAGCCCGCTCCCACAGGGTGTGGTGTATCGGGATCACTTGGCCTTGGCGATCTTCCAGGCGCCGTCCATCTTGCCCTCGCCCGTCTTCTCCCCTGGCATCTTGTCCATCACGAAGGTGTACAACGGTTGGCCTTCGTAGGCCCATTGCATCGAACCGTCGTCACGCTGGATCACCGTCCAGTCGCCCATGGACTTGTCCCCCGCCGTTGCGGCGAGCGGTGGCCAGTTGGCTGCGCACTTGTCATTGCACGCCGACTTGCCACCCGTGTCCTTGGCAAAGGTGTACAAGGTCATGCCCTTGTGATCGGTGAACATGCCGTCCTTTTCCATGGCGGGGCCGGCAGCCAGGGCCAGGGACGGCAGGATCAACGCAGCGCCGAGCAGCAGGGCCTTCCAGGATTGCGTCAAGTAAGTCATGGAAACCTTCTTGTGTGGTTGTCAGGATTCGGACTTAAAGCGTAGTCCAGGATCATCCCCATCGCCTCCCCACTAAACTGCTGTAACACGACTGCAATAATTCCGTTATCTAATGCGCGCAAGACAGTTCAATGACACGAGGAGAAAGGCATGGTTGGCAGGAGCATTCTGATCGTCGACGACGAAGCGCCCATTCGCGAAATGATCGCCGTGGCGTTGGAGATGGCCGGCTATGACTGCCTGGAGGCCGAGAACTCCCAACAGGCCCACGCCATCATCGTCGACCGCAAGCCGGACCTGATCCTGCTCGACTGGATGTTGCCCGGCACCTCCGGCATCGAGTTGGCCCGGCGCCTCAAGCGTGATGAACTGACCGGCGGTATCCCGATCATCATGCTCACCGCCAAAGGCGAAGAGGACAACAAGATCCAGGGCCTGGAAGTCGGCGCCGATGACTACATCACCAAACCCTTTTCCCCACGCGAACTGGTCGCGCGCCTGAAGGCGGTGCTGCGCCGCACCGGGCCGACCGACGGCGAAACCCCGATTGAAGTCGGTGGCCTGCTGCTGGACCCCATCAGCCACCGCGTGACCATCGACGGCAAGCCTGCTGAAATGGGGCCGACCGAATATCGCCTGCTGCAGTTCTTCATGACCCACCAGGAACGTGCCTACACCCGTGGCCAGTTGCTGGACCAGGTCTGGGGCGGCAATGTGTATGTGGAAGAGCGCACCGTCGACGTGCACATCCGCCGCCTGCGCAAAGCCCTGGGTGATGCCTATGAACATCTGGTACAAACCGTGCGCGGCACTGGCTATCGTTTCTCGACCAAGGCCTGAGCCACTCCTGACCCGCTCGGCACGCTGACAAGGACGCATGTTCAAGTGAACCAAAACTGGCATGGCACCCTGATCCGCCACCTGTTGTTGCTGGCCACCGCCTGCCTGGTGATCGGCCTGATCACGGGTGAATATGGCTGGAGCCTGGCCGTCGGCATCGGTCTCTACCTGGCCTGGACCCTCAAGCAGTTGCTGCGCCTGCACGAGTGGTTGCGCCTGCACAAACCCGATGAAGCACCGCCCGATGGCTACGGCCTGTGGGGCGAGGTGTTCGACAGCATCTACCACCTGCAACGCCGCGACCAACGCGTGCGCGGGCGCCTGCAAGCGGTGATCGACCGGGTCCAGGAGTCCACCGCCGCGCTCAAGGACGCGGTGGTGATGCTCGACAGCGACGGCAACCTGGAGTGGTGGAACCGCGCCGCCGAGACCCTGCTGGGCCTCAAGACGCCGCAGGACAGCGGCCAGCCGGTGACCAACCTGGTGCGCCACCCGCGCTTCAAGGAGTACTTCGAGCAGGACAGCTATGCCGAGCCGCTGGAGATCCCCTCGCCGACCAACGAGCGGCTGCGCATTCAGCTGTACATCACGCGCTACGGCAACAACGAGCACTTGATGCTGGTGCGCGACGTCACACGGATCCATCAACTGGAGCAGATGCGCAAGGATTTCATCGCCAACGTCTCCCACGAACTGCGCACCCCGTTGACGGTGATCTGCGGCTACCTGGAAACCCTGCTCGACAACGTCGACGACGTGAACCCACGCTGGAGCCGTGCCCTGCAGCAGATGCAACAGCAAGGCGAGCGCATGCAAACCCTGCTCAATGACCTGCTGCTGCTGGCCAAGCTGGAAGCCACCGATTACCCCTCGGACAACCAGCCGGTGGCCATCGACAGCCTGTTGCAGTCGATCAAGGGCGACGCCCAGGCGCTGTCCGGACCGCGCAACCAGCGCATTACCCTGGACGCGGACGCCTCGGTCCAGCTCAAGGGCAGTGAAGCGGAGTTGCGCAGCGCGTTCTCCAACCTGGTGTTCAACGCGGTGAAGTACACCCCGGACGAAGGCACTATCCGCATCCGCTGGTGGGCCGACGAACACGGTGCGCACCTGAGCGTGCAGGACTCGGGGATCGGCATCGACAGCAAACACCTGCCACGCCTGACCGAACGCTTCTACCGCGTCGACTCCAGCCGCAACTCCAACACCGGCGGAACCGGGCTGGGCCTGGCCATCGTCAAACACGTTTTGTTACGCCACCGTGCACGCATGGAGATCAGCAGCGTGCTGGGCCACGGCAGCACCTTTACCTGCCATTTCGCCCCCGCCCAGGTGACAAAATCGACGGTCCGCAGCCTGACCGACTAGCCTGTGTGATGACGGAACACTAGGCAATCGCCCTGTCAGCCGCTACATTGGCCGACTCGGGCCTGCCGCTCAGGCGCCTGAAGCACCTTTTTTTCGACTCATACGGAACCCGCAAAACTCCATCATGGACCCTTCCCCTGGTTTGTCCCTCGCTACACTCTTCGCCGATTTCGGCATGATTCTTTTTGCTCTGATCCTGGTTGTGCTCAACGGTTTCTTCGTTGCGGCAGAATTTGCCATGGTCAAGTTGCGCTCGACCCGAGTCGAAGCCATTGCCGAGAAAAACGGCTGGCGCGGCCACATCCTGCGTACCGTTCACAACCAGCTCGACGCCTACCTGTCGGCGTGCCAGCTGGGTATCACCCTCGCCTCCCTGGGCCTTGGCTGGGTCGGTGAACCGGCGTTCGCCCACATTCTCGAGCCGCTGCTCGGCGCAGTCGGCGTCGAGTCGCCTGAAGTGATCAAGGGCGTGTCGTTCTTTACCGCCTTCTTCATCATTTCCTACCTGCACATCGTGATCGGTGAGCTGGCCCCCAAATCCTGGGCCATCCGCAAACCCGAACTGCTGTCGCTGTGGACCGCCGTGCCGCTGTACTTGTTCTACTGGTCCATGTACCCGGCCATTTACCTGCTCAACGCCAGCGCCAACGCCATCTTGCGCATCGCCGGCCAAGGTGAACCCGGCCCCCATCACGATCACCACTACAGCCGTGAAGAGCTGAAATTGATCCTGCACTCCAGCCGTGGCCAGGACCCGAGCGACCAGGGCATGCGTGTGCTGGCCTCGGCCGTGGAAATGGGCGAGCTGGAAGTGGTCGACTGGGCCAACTCCCGAGAAGACCTGGTGACCCTTGAGTTCAATGCACCGCTCAAGGAAATCCTCGCGCTGTTCCGTCGCCACAAGTTCAGCCGCTACCCGGTGTACGACAGCGTCCGCCAGGAGTTCGTCGGCCTGCTGCACATCAAAGACCTGCTGCTGGAACTGGCCGAACTCGACCATATCCCCGAGTCGTTCAACCTGGCCGAGCTGACGCGCCCTCTGGAACGCGTGTCGCGGCACATGCCGCTGTCGCAGTTGCTGGAGCAATTCCGCAAGGGCGGCTCGCACTTCGCCGTGGTTGAAGAGGCCGACGGCAACATCATCGGCTACCTGACCATGGAAGACGTGCTGGAAGTGTTGGTCGGCGACATCCAGGACGAACACCGCAAGGCCGAGCGCGGCATCCTGGCCTACCAGCCGGGCAAGCTCTTGGTACGCGGTGACACGCCGCTGTTCAAGGTCGAACGCCTGCTGGGCGTCGACCTCGACCACGTCGAAGCCGAAACCCTCGCCGGCCTGGTCTATGACAGCCTCAAGCGCGTGCCGGAAGAGGAAGAAGTCCTGGAAGTCGAAGGCTTGCGGATCATCATCAAAAAGATGAAAGGCCCGAAGATCGTGCTGGCCAAGGTGTTGTTGCTCGATTGACCCAAATCGACGCGGCGCCGTTCGCGAGCAGGCTCGCTCCCACCTGATGAGTACCAACCACAAGCCCGTGGTCCGGCACCGATTCAGGGTGGGAGCGAGCCTGCTCGCGAAGGCGTCAAGTCAGGCGATGCGGGATCTATGCCCCCGGCACAAAATGCTTCTGTGCCGTGCCCCGGGCGATCAGGCGGGAGATGTAGTCGAGTTTCTGTGCATCCTGGTCGACGAAGCGGAAGGTCAGTTGCAGCCATTCGCTGTCGGGCTTGGGTTCGTGGGCGACGATGGCGTGCAGGTAGCCGTTCAGGCGGGCCACCTCGGCATTGTCGCCCTGCTCCAGGTCGAGCACGGCGCTGTCGAGTACCTGGGGCAGGGTTTCGGTGCGCTTGACCACCAGCAGCGCCTCCTTGATGCTCAGGGCCTTGATCACACACGGCTGGGTGCCACTGGGCAGGCGCAATTGGCCTTGGCCGCGCGCACCCGCTGCCAGGGGCGCCTTGACGGCCGGGCTGTTGATGATCCCCTTGGCGGGCGCGGCGGCACTTTGCAGGAGGGCGTTGGGGGCCGGGACCACGGTGGGCGCCTTGCCGCCGGTCAGGGCGCTGAGGGAGTCGTTGCCAAAGGCCGAGTTGACCTTGGCCGGCGCATGGTTCATCAAGGCGTCGAGTTTGCCCACCTTGTTCAGCGCCTGCTTGACCTTGGTCAGCAGTTGTTCGTTGGTAAACGGCTTGCTTACATAGCCCGTGACACCGGCCTGAATGGCCTGGACCACGTTTTCCTTGTCACCACGGCTGGTGACCATGACAAACGGCATGGCCTTGAGTGCGTCCTGCGCGCGGCACCAGGTCAGCAGTTCGAGGCCAGACATCTCTGGCATTTCCCAGTCGCACAGGACCAGGTCGAAGGCTTCCCGAGCCAGCATGGCCTGGGCCTTCTTGCCGTTGATCGCGTCTTCGATGCGCATGCCCGGGAAGTAGTTGCGCAGGCACTTCTTCACCAAGTCTCGAATGAACGCGGCATCGTCCACGACCAACACACTGACCTTACTCATCGACCACCCCTCGTTTTAATCCCGGCCAGCATACTGCCTGGCTGATGGCATTTCGCCAAAACTGTTCAGTCACGCCGGGACGTGTTGCGTTCGCGGGTGCTATGAAATCCATACGGCACAAACAAAAACGCCCGACCAAAAGGCCGGGCGTTTTTACCTGGGCAACCTTAGTTATCGTCAGCCGCCTCCGGAACATTAGCGCTTTCGCCGCGGGTGCCTTCAACTTCGGCCTTCATGCGCTTGAGGCCCATGTGCCGTACGTCGGTGCCGCGCACCAGGTAGATCACCAACTCCGAGATGTTGCGCGCGTGATCACCGATGCGCTCCAGCGAACGCAGGACCCAGATAATGCTCAGCACCCGCGAGATCGAGCGCGGGTCTTCCATCATGTAGGTCGCCAGCTCACGCAGCGCGGTCTTGTACTCGCGGTCGATGATCTTGTCGTACTGGGCCACCGACAACGCCAGCTCGGCGTCGAAACGGGCAAAGGCATCCAGCGCATCGCGGACCATGTTGCGCACCTGGTCGCCGATGTGGCGCACCTCGACGTAGCCACGCGGGGCCTCGCCTTCTTCGCACAACTGGATCGCGCGCCGGGCGATCTTGGTGGCTTCGTCGCCGATGCGCTCCAAATCGATCACCGACTTGGAGATGCTGATGATCAACCGCAGGTCGGACGCCGCCGGCTGGCGACGGGCGAGAATGCGCAGGCATTCTTCGTCGATGTTGCGTTCCATCTGGTTGATCTGGTCGTCGATCTCGCGCACCTGCTGGGCCAGGCCCGAGTCGGCCTCGATCAGCGCAGTGACCGCGTCGTTGACTTGCTTCTCCACCAGCCCACCCATGGCCAGGAGGTGGCTGCGCACTTCCTCGAGCTCGGCGTTGAACTGCGCGGAGATGTGATGGGTAAGGCCTTCTTTGCTAATCATGTTGGCGTCCTTGGAGCGTCCCGTAGGGTGCGGAGAACCGCAGCGTCAGTGCAATCAGAACCACAGCTTCCTAGCCGTAGCGACCGGTGATGTAGTCTTCGGTCTGCTTCTTCGCCGGATTGGTGAACAAGGTGTCAGTGTCACCGAACTCCACCAGCTTGCCCATGTACATGAACGCGGTGTAGTCGGAAACCCGGGCCGCCTGTTGCATGTTGTGGGTCACGATGACGATGGTGAACTTGGACTTGAGCTCGTAGATCAGCTCTTCGACTTTCAACGTCGAGATCGGATCGAGTGCCGAGCACGGTTCGTCGAGCAGCAGCACCTCCGGCTCCACGGCGATGGTGCGGGCGATCACCAGACGTTGCTGCTGGCCACCGGACAGGCCCAGGGCCGATTCGTGCAGGCGGTCCTTGACCTCATCCCACAGCGCCGCGCCTTTCAACGCCCACTCGACGGCTTCGTCGAGCACGCGCTTCTTGTTGATGCCCTGGATGCGCAGGCCGTAGACCACGTTTTCATAGATGGTCTTGGGGAACGGGTTGGGCTTCTGGAACACCATGCCGACGCGACGACGCAGCTCGGCCACGTCTTCGCCCTTGCGGTAGATGTTGTTGCCGTAGAGGTTGATCTCGCCTTCGACGCGGCAGCCGTCCACCAGGTCGTTCATGCGGTTGAAGGTGCGCAGCAGCGTTGACTTGCCGCAGCCGGACGGACCGATGAACGCGGTTACGCGCTGTTTCGGGATGTTCATGCTGACGTCGAACAGCGCTTGCTTGTCGCCGTAGAACAGGCTCAGGCCCGGCACTTCGATGGCCACGGTTTCCTGCTCAAGACTCAGGCTCTGTTTGTCGCGACCCAATGCCGACATGTTGATGCCGTGGGTGTGTGCTTCGTGCTGCATGGGAGGCTCCCTGTGCTAACAAATTCGGTTTGGTTGCGTGGGAGCGAGCCTGCTCGCGAAGGGGCCATCACTGGCGCCAGACGCTTCGCGAGCAGGCTCGCTCCCACAGAATAATCAGTGCTGCATCACATCAGCTATCCAACGCCTTGTACTTCTCGCGCAGGTGGTTACGAATCCACACCGCCGACAGGTTCAGGGTGGCGATCACCAGCACCAGCAACAGCGCCGTGGCGTACACCAGCGGTCGGGCGGCTTCGACGTTCGGGCTCTGGAAGCCGACGTCATAGATATGGAAGCCCAGGTGCATGATCTTCTGGTCCAGGTGCAAGTACGGGTAGTTGCCGTCCAGTGGCAGCGACGGCGCCAGCTTCACCACGCCCACCAGCATCAGCGGCGCCACTTCACCGGCGGCACGGGCCACCGCGAGGATCATGCCGGTCATCATCGCCGGGCTGGCCATTGGCAGGACAATCTTCCACAGCGTCTCGGCCTTGGTCGCGCCGAGGGCCAGCGAGCCCTCGCGCACGGTGCGCGGGATCCGCGCCAGGCCTTCTTCGGTGGCCACGATCACCACCGGCACGGCCAGCAACGCCAGGGTCAAGGACGCCCACAACAGGCCCGGCGTACCGAAGGTCGGGGCCGGCAGCGCTTCGGGGAAGAACAGCCGGTCGACCGAGCCGCCCAGCACATAGACGAAAAAGCCCAAGCCGAACACACCGTAGACAATCGCTGGCACGCCGGCCAGGTTGTTCACGGCGATCCGAATCACCCGGGTCAAGGTGTTCTGTTTAGCGTACTCACGCAGGTACACCGCCGCCAGCACGCCGAACGGGGTCACGATCATCGCCATGATCAGGGTCATCATCACGGTGCCGAAGATCGCCGGGAAAATCCCGCCTTCGGTGTTGGCTTCACGCGGGTCGTCGCTGAGGAACTCCCAGACCTTGGCGAAGTAGAAACCGATCTTGGTCAAGGTGCCCATGGCGTTCGGCTGGTAGGCGTGAACCACCTTGCCCAGGCCGATTTCAATCTCTTTGCCGTTGGCATCGCGGGCGGTCAGGCTGTCGCGGTTGAACTGCGCATGCAGGTCACTCAGGCGCGCTTCGATGGCCTGGTAACGGGCATTGAGCTCGGCGCGCTCGGACTCCATGTCGGCCTGCGCCGTGGCGTCGAGCTTGCCGTCCAGCTCCAGCTTGCGACCGTGCAGGCGGATGCGCTCCAGGCCCGCGTTGATCGCGCCGATGTCGGACTTCTCGATGGTCTTGAGCTGTGCCGCGAGCGTATTCACCCGATCGATCCGCGCTTGCAACTCAGGCCAGGCCGCCTGGCCTTCGGCGATGACCTTGCCGCCTTCCTTGACGTTGACCAGGTAGCCGTAGAAGTTACCCCACTCACGCCGCTCGATCGCCATCAGCTCCGGCGGCGTGGTCTGGTTGGTCAGCCACTCGCCCACCACCCAGGTGAAGTCGTTGCCGTTCAGGTCACGGTTGCCGACCTTGATCAGCTCCCGGGTCATGAACTCGGGGCCGACATCGGGCACCGGCAGGCCGGCGCTCTTCAGGCGTTCGCGCGGCACTTCTTCCTTCTGGACCACTTCACCGATGACCAGGTGATTGGCCTGGCCCGGCACGTCATAGCTGGCGTGGATCAGGTCCGACGGCCAGAAGTGGCCCAGGCCGCGCACGGCGATCACCGCCAGCAGGCCAATGGTCATGATGACGGCGATAGCCACCGCGCCACCGCTGATCCAGACGCCCGGGGCGCCGCTCTTGAACCATCCATTCAGGGAGTTCTGTTTCACAGACTTCTACCTTTCTTAAAGCGACGAGTATTTCTTGCGCAGACGCTGACGAATCAGTTCCGCGAGGGTGTTCATGACGAAGGTGAACAGCAGCAGCACCAGCGCCGAGAGGAACAGCACGCGGTAGTGGCTGCCGCCGACTTCCGACTCCGGCATCTCCACCGCGACGTTGGCCGCCAGGGTGCGCAGGCCTTCGAACAGGTTCATCTCCATCACCGGCGTGTTGCCGGTGGCCATCAGCACGATCATGGTTTCCCCGACCGCGCGGCCCATGCCGATCATCAGGGCCGAGAAGATGCCCGGGCTAGCGGTGAGGATCACCACCCGCGTCATGGTCTGCCACGGCGTGGCGCCGAGGGCCAGGGAGCCCAGGGTCAGGCCCCGTGGCACGCTGAACACGGCGTCTTCGGCGATCGAGTAGATGTTCGGGATCACCGCAAAACCCATGGCCAGGCCAACCACCAGGGCGTTGCGCTGGTCGTAGGTGATGCCCAGGTCATGGGAGATCCACATGCGCATGTCGCCGCCGAAGAACCAGGTCTCCAGGTACGGGCTCATGTACAGCGACAGCCAACCCACGAACAGGATCACCGGGATCAGGATCGCGGCTTCCCAGCCGTCCGGGACTTTCAGGCGGATCGACTCGGGCAGGCGGCTGAAGGTGAAGCCGGCCACCAGGATGCCCACCGGCATCAGCAGCAACAGGCTGAAGATCCCCGGCAAATGCCCTTCCACGTACGGCGCCAGGAACAGGCCGGCGAAGAAGCCGAGGATCACCGTCGGCATCGCTTCCATCAGTTCGATCACCGGCTTGACCTTGCGGCGCATGCCCGGGGCCATGAAGTAAGCGGTGTAGATTGCGGCGGCAATGGCCAGCGGCGCGGCCAGCAGCATGGCGTAGAACGCAGCTTTGAGGGTACCGAACGTCAGCGGCGACAGGCTCAGCTTGGGTTCGAAGTCGCTGTTGGCGGCGGTCGACTGCCAGACGTATTTAGGCTCGTCGTAGTTCTCGTACCAGACCTTGCTCCACAGCGCGCTCCAGGACACTTCCGGGTGCGGGTTGTCCAGCAGCAGCGGTTGCAGCTTGCCGCCGGCTTCCACGATCACGCGGTTGGCCCGTGGCGACAGGCCGAAGACCCCCGGGCCCTCGACCACCTGGTCCACCAGCAACGTACGGTGGGCGGTGCTGTGGAACACCCCGAGCTTGCCGGACGCATCCAGGGCGACGAAGCCCTTGCGGCGCTCTTCGGCGGTGATTTCAATGATCGGCGCCTTACCCATCTGGAAGGTGCGGATCTGCTTGAGGCGTTGCTCGCCATCCGGGTCACGGGCCATGAACCACTGGGCCAGGCCACCGCTGGAGTCACCGATGATCAGCGAGATGCCACCGACCAGCTGAGTGCTGGCCGTGACCTGGGCTTCACCGTCGTCCAACAGTTTGTAGCGACCGTTGAGGCTGTTGTCGCGCAGGCTGAACACGTCGGCCTGGGCACGCCCGTTGACCACGTACAGCCACTGCTGGCGCGGGTCGACGAAGATGTTCTTCACCGCCTCAGTCATTTGCGGCAGCTCGATGCGCTTGCGCTCGCTGGTGACTTCGCCGGTCATCATGTTTTCTTCACGGCTGAGCGACAGCACGTGCAATTGCGCGCCGGTGGAGCCGGCCAGGACCAGGGCCGAATCGCTGGCGTTGAGGCTGACGTGCTCCAGCGCACCGCCCTCTTCATTCAACGCAATCGGTGCTTCGCCGTAGGGGTACTCGATGGCCGGCGAGATGGTTTTCTTGCCGTCCGGGTAGCTGACCCTGTAGGTGTGGCGGAACACCAGCGCCTGGCCATTGGACAAGCCCACGGCCACCAGCGGCGTACCGGGCTGGTCTTCACCGATGGACGTCACGTGCGTGCCCGCCGGGACTGCCAGGTCGACGCGCTTGAGTTCGGCGCCATTGTTGATGTCGAAGAAAATCGCCTGGCCCTTGTCGGAAACCCGCATGGCGACCTGGTTCTGCTCTTCGAGGGAGATCATCAGCGGCTTGCCGGCGTCCTGCATCCAGGCCGGGGTGATCGCGTCTTCGGCGGTCAGGTCGGCGCCCTGGAACAGCGGCGCGACGACGTAGCCAAGGAAGAAGAAGATCAGCGTGATCGCGCCGAGAACGGCGAGGCCGCCAATCAGCACGTACCAGCGCGTCAGGTGGTCCTTGAGCGCGCGAATGCGGCGCTTGCGTTTCAATTCAGGCGTATTGAAGTCAATGCGCTTGGGAGGGGAAGTCGTAGTCATTGGGGAATTGGCCAGATCATTCATGCGCACACCCTAGCGATCCTGTATGACAGAAAGATGACAATGCAGTGACGCAACAAATCCGCCGCCCGTAGAAACTGGCAGCGGATAGAGAAATTGGAGTGGTGTGGAAGCGAGCCTGCTCGCGAAAGCGGTGTACCCATCAACAACGCGGTTGAATGTGCCACCCTCTTCGCGAGCAGGCTCGCTCCCACACTGGAACCCGGCTAAGCCAGGCTCAAGGTGTTACTTCTTTGCGACTTCAGCGCCGCCTTCTTGCAGACCCAGGTCAGCCAGTGCCTTGGCGGCGACTTTGGCTGGCAGTGGGATGTAGCCGTCCTTGACCACGACTTCCTGGCCTTGCTTGGACAGGACCAGCTTCACGAACTCAGCTTCCAGCGGGGCCAGCGGCTTGTTCGGGGCCTTGTTGACGTAGACGTAGAGGAAACGCGACAGCGGGTACTTGCCGTTCAGGGCGTTTTCTTCGGTGTCTTCGATGAAGTCAGTGCTGCCTTTCTTGGCCAGGGCCACGGTCTTCACGCTGGCGGTCTTGTAGCCGATGCCCGAGTAGCCGATGCCGTTCAGCGAGGAACTGATCGACTGCACGACCGACGCCGAGCCTGGTTGCTCGTTGACGTTTGGCTTGTAGTCGCCTTTGCACAGGGCTTCTTCCTTGAAGTAGCCGTAGGTGCCGGATACCGAGTTACGGCCAAACAGTTGCACTGGCTTGTTGGCCAGGTCGCCGGTCACACCCAGCTCGCCCCAGGTCTTCACATCAGCCTTGGCACCGCACAGGCGAGTCGAGGAGAAGATCGCGTCGACTTGTTCCATGGTCAGGTGCTGGATCGGGTTGTCCTTGTGCACGAACACGGCCAGGGCATCGACCGCAACCGGGATGGCGGTCGGCTTGTAGCCGTATTTGGTTTCGAAGGCCTGCAGCTCGTTGTCCTTCATCTTGCGGCTCATCGGGCCCAGGTTAGCGGTGCCTTCAGTCAGCGCAGGTGGCGCGGTGGAAGAGCCGGCGGCCTGAATCTGGATGTTGACGTTCGGGTATTCTTTTTTGTAGTGCTCGGCCCACAGGGTCATGAGGTTGGCCAGGGTATCGGAGCCGACGCTGGACAGGTTGCCCGACACACCAGTGGTCTTGGTGTAGCTCGGGATCGCAGGGTCAACAGCGGCAACTGCGTTGGCAGTCGCAACGCCAGCAGCGACAAAGGTCATTGCCGCCATCAAACGCTTCAGTTTCATGCCTTACTCCTGGTAATAGGTGTGTGAAGTCGGGGCCAAGTATCGGCAGACCGTGTGAACACTCTATGACGCGAATATGACAATTGGATGAATGGCCAGCATGGGGCTGTTACGCGGTAATTCGGGGGCCCTTATCGCGAGCAGGCTCGCTCCCACAAGGATTGCGCTAATCCTGTGGGAGCGAGCCTGCTCGCGATGTCGCCCGTACAGACGCGATAGGGAACCGGCCCTAGCGCCCCTGCTTCCACAGGTACCCACCGACGACGATCCCCACGCCGCAGATGATCGCCACATAGTAGGCCGGCCCCATCGGGCTTTCCTTGAGCAGCAGGGTCACGACCATCGGCGTCAGGCCGCCGAAGATTGCGTAGGCCAGGTTGTAGGAGAACGACAGCCCGCTGAAGCGCACCACCGCCGGAAACGACTTGACCATCACGTACGGCACGGCGCCAATGGTGCCCACCAGCAGGCCAGTCAGGGCGTACATCGGGAACAACCAGTCAGGGTGATTGAACAGGCTGTGATAGAAAGTCCAGGAGCTGATCAGCAACAAGCTGCTGCCCGCCACGAACACCCGCCCGGCGCCGAAGCGATCAGCCAGGGCCCCCGAAGCCACGCAGCCCAGGCTCAGGAACACAATCGCCACGCTGTTGGCTTGCAGTGCCAGCGTCGCCGGGAAGTGATAGACCGTTTGCAGCACGGTCGGGGTCATCAGGATCACCACGATGATCCCGGCCGACAGCAGCCAGGTCAGCAGCATCGAGATGACGATGGCGCCGCGATGGTCGCGCAGCACGGTGCGCAGCGGCACTTCTTCAGCCAGAGCCTTGCGCAGTTGCAGTTCGGCGAACACCGGGGTCTCGTGCAGCCAGCGGCGCAGGTAGACCGAGAACAGGCCAAACACCCCGCCCATCAGGAATGGAATCCGCCAGGCGTAGTCGGCCACTTGCTCGGGGGTATAGAGGCTGTTGATCGCGGTGGCCATCAGCGAACCCAGGAGGATCCCGGCCGTCAGGCCCGACGTCAGGGTGCCGCAGGCGTAGCCGATGTGGCGTTGCGGCACGTGCTCGGACACGAAGACCCAGGCGCCCGGCACTTCTCCGCCAATGGCCGCGCCCTGGATCACCCGCATCAGCAGCAACAGGATCGGCGCCCACAGGCCGATCTGCGCGTAGGTCGGCAGCAGGCCCATGATCAGCGTCGGTACCGCCATCATGAAGATGCTCAGGGTGAACATCTTCTTGCGTCCCAGCAGGTCGCCGAAGTGCGCCATGACGATACCGCCCAGGGGGCGCGCCAGGTAGCCGGCAGCGAAGATGCCGAACGTCTGCATCAGCCGTAGCCACTCGGGCATGTCCGGCGGGAAGAACAACTTACCCACAACCGTGGCGAAGAACACAAAGATGATGAAGTCGTAGAACTCCAGCGCACCGCCCAAGGCAGATAGCGACAGGGTCTTGTAGTCATTGCGGGTCAAGGGACGTGCAGGTTGCGCGGGTGTCGCCGTGCTCGGTGGCGCTGTGGTCATGGCAAGAACTTCTCTTATAGTCAAATCTGCAACCCCAACAACGCTGGCAAGGGCTTGGGCAGGTTCGGCACCATAACAAATTGTTCGAAAAAGCACATAGAAGCGCGTATTTGACCGCCTAAATGAGAACCGGACGGTCGTCGTGGAGTCTATCGACCGATATACTCGCACCCTTGCTCCGGCTTGTAGGGGGTTGCTGTGCGAAAACGACGTTGGCCACTGTCAGCCGATTTCGCAGAGTTTCCCCTTAGTACGCCTTACGAGAAACGTGACGAACGCATTGTGTTCGGGCTGAAACGTTTTTCCCAAGACGGCTATTCACCTGAAACACCTATGAGAGTCACGGGTCAGAGGCACCCCCGGCATGATAGAGCTCGAACAAGACGATCCGATTCCGCAAGGCGACCTGGCCCTGCAGATCACCGCGCTACCGCGCGAAACCAACGGCTTTGGCGATATTTTCGGCGGCTGGCTGGTGTCACAGATGGACCTGGCCGGCACGGCGATGGCCAGCAAGGTCGCCGGGGGCCGCGTGGCCACGGTCGCCATTGATCGCATGGCGTTCCTGGTCCCGGTCGCGGTGGGCGCACAATTGTCCTTCTACACCCAAGCCCTGGAGATCGGCCGCAGCTCGATCAAGATGATGGTCGAGGTGTGGAGCGACGACCCACTGTCCAGCGAATGGCGCAAAGTCACCGAGGCGGTGTTTGTGTTCGTCGCCATCGACGGCAGCGGCCGCACCCGTTCGGTTCCACCCCGGGCACGCTAACGCTGGCGGCCGACGCTCATCCTTGATCCTGCACGAGATGCCCAGCATGAAGACGCCCAACGTTGAAGTCGTGACCCTGGATGAACTGAGCGGCTGGCGGATTCGCCACGGCCAGGCCGAATTGCTGGTCGCCCAGCAAGGCGCGCACATCCTCAGCTATCAACTCGTTGGGCAACCCCCGCTGATCTGGCTCAACGATGAGGCGCGGTTCAAGGCGGGCAAGAGCATCCGCGCCGGCGTGCCGGTGTGCTGGCCGTGGTTCAGCAACCTGGACCGCAACCCGCCCGGCGTCAAGGCCATGCACACCAGCGACCTGCCCGCCACCGCCCATGGGCTGGTACGGGCGATGGACTGGGAGCTGGGGACGATTGAAGCCGAAGGCGACAGCCTCAAGGTGGAATTCGTCCTGCCCTACCCCGACGGCGGCCTGCCGGGCTGGCCCCACCACGTCGACCTGACGCTGAGCATTCGCCTGGACGAGCAACTGCACATCCACCTGACCAGCCACAACCGCGGCGCCGACCCCGTCAACATCAGCCAGGCGCTGCACACCTACTACGCGGTCAGCGATGTGCGCGACGTGCACGTCGAAGGCCTGGACGGCTTGAGCTACATCGAGACCCTGGACAACTGGACCACCGTCACCCAGCACGGCGACCTGCACTTTACCGGCGAGACCGACCGCATCTACCTCGACACCCCGCCGACGCTGAGCCTGGTGGACCCGACCTGGGAACGCCGCATCGAACTGACCGCCCGCGGTTCACGCTCGACCGTGATCTGGAACCCATGGTCCGAACGCGCCGCCGCGTTCAGCGACATGGCCGAAGACGGCTGGCAACGCATGCTGTGCATCGAGACCGCGAATGTGCTGGATGACAGCGTGGTATTGGCGCCGGGGGCCAGGCATACCCTGGGCGTGAGTATCGCCAGCAAAGCGCTCTAACCCACACCGCAAAAAACACTGTGGGAGCGAGCCTGCTCGCGAATGCGGCGTGTCAGTCACCCTCTCAGCCAACGGATAGACCGTATTCGCGAGCAAGCCCGCTCCCACCAAAAGCAAATCCACCACCACCACCACCACCACCACCACCACCAAACTCCCAACCACCCCGCACCGCCCTTCACCACTCAACAGGCCGAGCGTTAGCTCGCCTGCCGCTCTTGATCTGGCTCTTGATCTTGATCCACCCGCCCCATCGGCAGGCTGAGTGGAGGTATGCCTCTGGGGACTGGCGCGCAGCGCCGTTCGACGCAGTCGAACTCATCGCACGGAGGTGCAGCGAAGCAAACCGGAGGCGATGCCCCCAGAGGGATACCGGAACGAAGGAACCCCGAGCCCTAGCGAGGGGCCGGACGCTCGGGGCGAGACCTTTGCTTCCTTTGGGGCGTCTGCCAAAGGGAGTCGACCGTCAGGGCGAAACCAACAGCCGCCACACCCGCAACAACGGATATGTACACCACCCGCCAAGAGCCAGGTCGGCTGATAGGCCGCCTTCGCGAGCGGGCTCGCTCCCACACTGGGTCCGGGAGGGGGGTCAGCGTTACAAATCCGCCTCCACCACCACCCGCACCTTCGTCGCCTCCAGCGCATACGCCGCATCCGCCAGGTCGTTGGTCACCTTCTCGACCTTCAACGTACCGGTCACCCACAACGGGGTATAGATGTCATCGAGCTTCAACCCCTTGGGATAACGCACCAACACCAACTGATTAGGCGGCGGTGGCGGCACGTGGATGCAAGCACCTGGATAGGGCACCAGGAAAAACAACGTACTGCGGCCCTTGCCGTCGGTTTCCAGCGGCACCGGGTAACCCCCGAGGCGAATGGCCTTGTCGTTCATCGCCGCCACGGTCTTGGTCGAATACATCACCGCCGGCAAACCCTTGCTCTGCTTCAAGCCACCCTTGTCGGTAAAGGTGCCGTTGGCTTCCGGGGAGTCGTGGTCGATATCCGGCATGGCTTCGAGCGCCTGCTGGTCCGACTGGGGCATCAGCTCCAGCCAATCGGTTTCCGGCAGGTCGCCGGCGTGCGTCAGGCCAGGGCCCAACAAGACAAGAGTCAACAAGAGACGGCGCATGAAGGTGCTCGGTAGAAGAAGGATCGATCAGTCGCCGAGCATTCTAGCCCCCCGCGCGGAAACCGGGCAGGAGGCCTTGTCGCGTCGATCAGCTCTTTTTGACCAGGCCGTAGATCACCAGCAGCACCACCGCGCCCACCAAGGCACCGATGAAGCCCGCACCCTGGCCCGCCTGATAGATCCCCAGCGCCTGCCCACCGTAGGTGGCGGCCAGCGAACCGCCAATGCCCAGCAGGATGGTCATGATCCAGCCCATGCTGTCGTTGCCCGGTTTCAGGAAACGAGCCAGCAGGCCAACGATCAAGCCGATGAAGATGGTTCCGATAATGCCCATGGCGTTTCCTCTGATATGAAGTGGCGTATGCCAAAGCCTAGCCAGACTTTGGCATCCTGCCATCAGAGAGCGGCGACACCCGAAGGTTCCGCCGCGGGCGCGTGAAACTATTCGCCGATGAGCGCCTGGACCTTGAGGATCTGCTGCTCCAGCGTGGCCATGTCGGCGCAGCGCAGGTTGGCGTGACCGACCTTGCGTCCGGTCTTGAACGCCTTGCCGTAGTGATGCAGATGGCAATCGGCAATGGCCATGACCTGCTCCACCGGCGGAACCACACCGATGAAGTTGAGCATGGCGCTCTCGCCGACCTTGGCCGTCGAGCCCAGCGGCAGGCCGGCAACGGCGCGCAGGTGGTTTTCGAACTGGCTGCACTCGGCGCCTTCCGTGGTCCAGTGCCCGGAGTTGTGCACCCGTGGCGCGATTTCGTTGGCCTTGAGGCCACCGTCGACTTCAAAGAACTCGAACGCCATCACCCCGACATAGTCCAGTTGCTTGAGCACGCGGCTGGAGTAATCCTCGGCCAGCGCTTGCAATGGATGCTCGGTGCTGGCCACCGACAGCTTGAGAATGCCGCTGTCGTGGGTGTTGTGGACCAGCGGGTAGAACCGGGTCTCGCCATCACGGGCGCGCACGGCAATCAGCGACACTTCGCCGGTGAACGGCACGAAGCCTTCCAGCAGGCAGGCCACGCTGCCCAGCTCGGCAAAGGTATCGACAACATCTTCAGGCGTGCGCAGCACTTTCTGGCCCTTGCCGTCGTAACCCAGGGTGCGGGTTTTCAACACGGCGGGCAGCCCGATCGCGGCAACGGCGGCCTCCAGGTCGGCTTGCGACTGGATGTCGGCGAACGCCGGGGTCGGAATCCCCAGGTCCTTGAACATGCTCTTCTCGAACCAACGGTCGCGAGCAATGCGCAGGGCTTCGGCACTCGGGTACACCGGGACGAACTGCGAGAGGAAGGCCACGGTCTCGGCCGGGACGCTCTCGAACTCGAAGGTCACCAGGTCGACTTCGTCAGCCAACTGGCGCAGGTGGTCCTGATCGCCATAGTCGGCGCACAAGTGCTCACCCAGCGCGCTGGCGCAGGCATCTGGCGCGGGGTCCAGGAAAGCGAAGTTCATGCCCAGCGGAGTGCCCGCCAGGGCCAGCATGCGACCCAACTGGCCGCCACCGATTACACCGATTTTCATCAATCAACCTCAGGCAATGCGTGGGTCTGGATTGTCCAGGACGCTGTCTGTCTGCTCAGCACGGAAAGTCTTGAGTACCGCGTGGAACTGCGGGTGCTTGGCGCCCAGGATACTCGCCGACAGCAGCGCCGCGTTGATCGCGCCGGCCTTGCCGATGGCGAGGGTGGCCACCGGGATACCGGCCGGCATCTGCACGATCGACAGCAACGAATCGACACCCGAGAGCATCGACGACTGCACCGGCACGCCCAGCACCGGCAGGTGGGTCTTGGCCGCACACATGCCCGGCAAGTGGGCCGCGCCACCGGCACCGGCGATGATCACCTCGATGCCACGCGCCTCAGCCTCTTCGGCGTACTGGAACAGCAGGTCCGGGGTGCGATGGGCCGAGACCACTTTCACCTCGTAAGGGATGCCGAGCTTTTCCAGCATATCGGCGGTGTGGCTAAGGGTGGACCAATCGGACTTGGAGCCCATGATCACGCCAACCAGTGCACTCATCGTCGCGCCTCTTCTCTCTGGGCGCCCGCAGGCGCATCAAAAAACAACAAGCCACGCATTATGCGTGGCTTGTTTGTACGAATTATGGCCAGGCGAACCGGCCGAAGGCCGCGCAGTATACCGTAATACGGCAGATAAACAGCCCCCGTGGCGACCATCTGTCATTCGCCTCGCCAGAGCGTATTTGCTGACTCGAAAGTCAGCCAGCAACACCCCGGACTTAGTTACTCAAACACAGATCAGTCAATCGTCTACGAAGTTGAAAGTAACGGTTATTTATCATGGCCCGCACGACGCAATAGAAAGAAATATACGCCAACTCGCCAAACTAGTTGATCACCGTTAGATTGAGTTTCGCCACAGCTTATCGCCACCGACATACCCATGCCAAGATAACTAAAGGGATCAAGGATGAACTCGACTATCACCGTCAATAAAGAACCCATCACCATTTTCGCCATCATCCACAGTGATGTACCGGCGTCCGTCAGGACGTCTCTTTACGCTGACCACTTCCAACCTTTCGTCAGTGAACTGGAAAGCTTCATCGAACGAAAAGTTGATGTGGTGTTCGGCAAGCGCGCGCCGTATTGCGACTTTGACTACAAAGGCGAAGATGCGCTGCGGACCGTGAAGCGCTGGGAGGGCATGGGCGGCAACTATCTAAGCGAAATGCAAGCCGAGGGTTTCAAGACCAACGCATTGACCCAAGTCATCTTGATCACCAAGGAGCAGTTGAACGACAGCATCGCAGGCATTGCCCTGGTTTACCCGTATTCAAGAAAGTATGCCATTGCCTCGCTGACCCGCTATTTGATCGTCGGCCATGAAGTGGGGCACTTGTTAGGTGCCACCCATGAAGACTCGCAAACGCACTTCAACGGTTGGTGGTGCGAAACCTACATGACACCAGAACCCGACTCGCTAAAGTCCAACTGCTACAAATACAGCCCGGCCAATCGACAGAACATCAAAAACTATTTGGCCACGTACGACTGACATGACCCACCGGCAATGAACACAGGCACACGGTCGTTTATTAAATCGTCGTCCTTTTGATTCAAACAACCGGGTGCGCAACAACACACATCCCTCACACTGAACGACTAAAAGAGATCAAGGATGAACTCGACATTAAAGACACTGTTCTCGATAACCAGCGCGGCACTTATCAATTTCGGCGCCTTCACCTCGAATGCCCACAGCGCGCTGATTGACGACCCTCTGGACCCCATCAGGATCTTTGCAATCATCCACGATGACGTCCCGACCGCAAAAAGAACCAGCCTCTATACCGAATACCTACAACCGTTCATCTCGGAGTTCGAAAACATCACGGGACGCAAAGCCCACGTCTTCATCGATCAAGATCGCCCTCCCTACACCCACTTCAACTACAAAAATGAAGACCCTGCCAAGTCCCTGGAGCAATGGGTAAACCTTGCCTGGGAGTATGCAAAGGAGCGACACAACACAGGGTTCCTGGAATCCTTGAACAGCCGATACATCCTGATCACCAACGACTTCATCAATGGTGGCCCGGTCTTCGGAGGCACCGGTGGTTTTGCACGCAGGCCCGGGGCTGCCGCCATCGCGTCACTGGATTTCAAACAGACCGTAGGCCACGAACTGGGCCACACCTTCAATGCGGTGCATGAAGAGGGCGAAGTGCTTTACAACGGTTGGTGGTGCGAAACATTCATGTTCCCACCGTTGCCACTGCGTTCGAACTGCCTGGTGTTCAGTGACGGCAACAGAAAACGCATCAAAGACTATGTCGACAGCCGGTATTGATCTTTAAACGCCTTAGCGCCTTCACACGATGCCAATGACTTGCCAAGGAGTGCAACATGTCAAAACATCCCATTCTGCTCACCGTATTTATCCATGAAGACCTAAAAGATGCCAATCAAGACCAACTCTCCCTTGATCATTTCGATTGGGTCACCGATGAAATTTCTAACATTTCCGGCCAGGCAATGGACGTCAACTTCATTGAGCCTTCAGCGGCACCTTCTATCAGCACCTTTAACTATAAAGGTACTGATTTAGGTAACCTGCTGGAGCGCCTGTACGCCAACGTATTGAGTTACATCAACTCCGACCACTTCGTTTTCGATGACCGCCTGCACAAGTTCCTTCTATTAACCCGCCACGCAATCAATGACAAGATCTTGGGCGTTGCCTACCAGCCAGGAGCCCTGGCCATCGCCTCGATTACACACAACGTCACGGCCGCTCACGAAGTCGCTCACATGTTTGGTGCACGTCATGAAGATGCCGAAGAAAGCGTCGAAACTTACTACGGCCCGACCAAATCGACCCTTTACCCAACGGCAGAAGGCCGCGTCGCGTTCCGCTTCAGCGATAAAAACCGGGAGAACATTCGCAAGTACCTCGACAGCCTCGACTGACGTGCGGTGAGCCTCGGCAACCCAACGGATGAAGGCTCATTCGACGAACCTTCATCCGTTGCCCGTGCTCAAGAAGCCGCGCCCGCTGCCCCTCCTTCCAGCTTGCGCCACAACAACCGCACGTTGGCCTTACGCACCAGCGCACAGCGATACAGGCGAATCTCCAGCGGCACATGCCACTGCGGGCCACCGCACACCACCAGTTCGCCCCGGGCCAGCTCGGCGCGCACGCTCAACTGCGGCACCCAGGCGATGCCCAACCCTTCCAGGGCCATGCTCTTGAGGCTATCGGCCATGGCGGTTTCGTAGATGGTGGTAAAGCGCAGGGCACGCTGGCGCAGCAGCAGGTTCACCGAGCGCCCCAGGAACGCCCCGGCGCTGTAGGCCAGCAGCGGCACGCTGGCCTCGCCTTCGAGGTCGAACAGCGGCTTGCCGTCGGCATCGGCGGCGCACACCGGGAGCATTTCGGTGTGGCCCAGGTGCAGCGAGGGGAAAATCTCCGGGTCCATCTGCATGGCCGCATCCGGGTCGTAGAAGGCCAGCATCAAGTCGCAACCGCCTTCACGCAAGGCATGCACGGCATCGCCGACGTTGGTCGCCACCAGCCGGGTGGCGATGTTCAGGCCTTCGTTGCGCAGTTGCGCGATCCAGCGCGGGAAGAACCCCAGGGCCAGGGAATGCGCCGCCGAGACCTGCATCACTTCGCCCTGCCCACCTTCCAGGTGATGCAGGTGGCGCAGCACTTCGCCCAGTTGCTCAACCACCGTGCGGGCCGTGACCAGGAACAACTGCCCCGCCGCCGTCAGCTCGATGGGCGTGCGCGAACGGTTGACCAGTTGCAAGCCCAAGGCGGTCTCCAGGCTGCGGATCCGCCGACTGAACGCCGGCTGGGTCACGAAGCGCCGCTCAGCGGCCTGCGAGAAGCTGCGGGTGGCGGCCAGGGCACTGAAGTCCTCCAACCATTTGCTTTCCAGATTCATCACGTCCTCCCGAACACGCACCAAATTAGCTCACACGCTCGCCGCGCTCGCGGCGTCACATCGGTATTATGCCGAATGTGCATAGGCCAGTGTTTAACAGCATTGGCCCAAAATTACCCACAAGCCTAGCATTCACAGCGTTCCGGCATCGACCGGGTCCATATCGAGATGATTTCTATCATGTCCTCCGCTGCATCTTTCCGCTCCGAAAAAGACCTGCTTGGCGTACTCGACGTACCGGCTCAAGCGTATTACGGCATCCAGACCCTGCGAGCGGTGAATAACTTCCGTCTCTCCGGCGTCCCGATTTCGCACTACCCGAAGCTGGTTGTGGGCCTGGCAATGGTCAAACAAGCCGCTGCTGACGCCAACCGCGAGCTGGGTCACCTGAGCGAAGCCAAGCACGCTGCCATCAGCGAAGCCTGTGCTCGCCTGATCCGCGGCGACTTCCACGACGAGTTCGTGGTGGACATGATTCAAGGCGGCGCCGGCACTTCAACCAACATGAATGCCAACGAAGTCATCGCCAACATCGCGCTGGAGGCCATGGGTCACCAGAAGGGCGAGTATCAATACCTGCACCCTAACAACGACGTGAACATGGCACAGTCGACCAACGACGCCTACCCGACGGCCATCCGCCTGGGTCTGCTGTTGGGTCACGATGCCCTGCTGGCCAGCCTCGACAGCCTGATCCAGTCGTTCGCCGCCAAAGGTGAAGAATTCAGCCACGTCCTGAAGATGGGTCGTACCCAACTGCAAGACGCCGTGCCAATGACCCTGGGCCAAGAGTTCCGCGCCTTCGCCACCACCCTGGGCGAAGACCTGGCCCGCCTGAAGACCCTGGCGCCCGAGCTGCTGACCGAAGTCAACCTGGGCGGCACCGCGATTGGTACCGGCATCAACGCCGACCCGCGCTACCAGGCCCTGGCCGTTTCGCGCCTGGCGACCATCAGCGGCCAGCCGCTGGTACCGGCTGCCGACCTGATCGAAGCCACCTCCGACATGGGCGCCTTCGTGCTGTTCTCCGGCATGCTCAAGCGCACCGCGGTCAAGCTGTCGAAGATCTGCAACGACCTGCGCCTGCTGTCCAGCGGCCCACGCACCGGGATCAACGAGATCAACCTGCCAGCGCGTCAGCCAGGCAGCTCGATCATGCCCGGCAAGGTCAACCCGGTTATCCCGGAAGCCGTTAACCAGGTGGCCTTCCAGATCATCGGTAACGACCTGGCCCTGACCATCGCGGCCGAAGGCGGCCAGCTGCAGTTGAACGTGATGGAGCCGTTGATCGCCTTCAAGATCTTCGACTCGATCCGCCTGCTGCAACGCGCCATGGACATGCTGCGCGAGCACTGCATCACCGGCATCACCGCCAACGAAGCCCGCTGCCGCGAACTGGTCGAGCACTCGATCGGCCTGGTAACCGCGCTGAACCCGTACATCGGCTATGAAAACGCCACCCGCATCGCCCGCATCGCCCTCGAAAGCGGCCGCGGCGTGCTGGAACTGGTGCGCGAAGAAGGCCTGCTCGACGAAGCCATGCTCGCCGACATCCTGCGCCCGGAAAACATGATTGCCCCGCGTCTGGTGCCCCTGAAGGCCTGAACGCTGTAGCACCGCTCACCAGGTCGAGGGACTAGACACCTCTCACCTTTTGAGGGCTTGGAGATCACTCTCCAGGCCCTTTTTTTTGTCTGTCGATCGGTAGAACAACACACCCCCACAGAAAAACTACCCGCGCAGCCTTGGGCTGAAACCTTTAACCCACTGTTACAGACGTGTGCCCCATGTCTCGGTATAGTGCCGCCCCTCTTCGCGTGAGCGGCCGCCAGTAGCAAGGCCCCCTCCCCTGCGAACCCCATACCTACAACAAACCCGTACTTTCAAACCGGGACTATCCTCGACCCAGCCGTTGCGCCCTGCGCCATCGGGTGTCCTTCGATGTGACTGTCCGGCTGGCATGTGCCTACACAAAAAACGTAAGAGGAATACTCCATGCTTGAAGTCATTAACGACTTCCTCTCAGGGAAAGTACTGATCGTGCTCATCGTCGGGCTCGGTAGCTACTTCACGATCCGCTCGCGTTTCGTTCAGTTGCGGCACTTCTTCCACATGTTCGCGGTGTTTCGCGACAGCCTCAAAAGCAGCGCCGGACAGCTCAGCTCGTTCCAGGCACTGATGCTCAGCCTCGCCGGACGCGTGGGCGCGGGCAACATCGCCGGCGTCGGCATCGCCGTGACCCTGGGCGGTCCCGGCGCGGTGTTCTGGATGTGGGTGACCGCACTGGTCGGCATGGCCAGCAGCCTCATCGAATGCTCCCTGGGCCAGCTGTACAAGCGCTGCGACGCCGACGGCCAATACCGTGGCGGCCCGTCCTATTACATCCAGCACGGCCTGCAAAAGCGTTGGCTGGGCAAAGTCATGGCGTTCCTGCTGCTGATCACCTTCGGCGTCGCCTTCATCGGCCTGCAAGCCCACGCCGTGACGCACTCGCTCAATGACGCCTTCAGCCTCGACACCACCTGGACCGGCGTCGGCCTGGCGGCGCTGCTGGGCCTGGTGTTCATCGGCGGGATCAAGCGCATCGCCGCCATTGCCGACCTGCTGGTGCCCGTCAAGACCCTGGCCTACATCGGGGTGACCGTCTACGTGATCGTGCTGCAGTTCGACCACGTGCCGGGCATGCTGATGACCATCGTGCGCAGCGCCTTCGGCATGGACCCGGTCTTCGGTGGCCTGATCGGCAGCGCCATCATCATGGGCGTCAAGCGCGGCGTGTTCGCCAACGAAGCGGGCCTGGGCAGCGCGCCAAACGTGGCCGCCGTGGCCCAGGTCGAGCACCCGGTCGCACAAGGCGTGGTCCAGGCGTTCAGCGTGTTCCTCGACACCTTCATCATCTGCACCTGCACCGCGCTGCTGATCCTGCTCTCGGGCTTCTACACCCCGGGTTTTGAAGGCGACGGCATTGTCCTGACCCAAAACTCCCTGGCCGCCGTGGTCGGCGAATGGGGGCGGATCTTCATCTCGGTGGCGCTGGCCTTGTTCGTGTTCACCTCGATCCTCTACAACTACTACCTGGGCGAGAACAACCTGCGCTTTCTGGTCGGGGGCAATCGCAAGGCGCTGATCGGCTACCGCGCGCTGGTGCTGGCGCTGATTGTCTGGGGCGCCATCGAGAACCTGAGCACGGTGTTTGCCTTCGCCGACATCACCATGACACTGCTGGCGTTCGTCAACCTGATCGCGCTGCTCCTGTTGTTCAAAGTCGCCATGCGCCTGCTGCGTGACTATGACGACCAGCGGGCCGCCGGGATCAAGACGCCGGTGTTCGACGCCAGCCAGTTCCCCGACCTGGACCTGGACCGCAAGGCCTGGCCCGCCAAGTCGCCGGCCCAGGCACCCGCGCCGGTAGCGGCCGAGACCGCAGCGCAACGCTGATCGGTTACAGTGCAATCCTCCATGCGGGAGCCCGGCATCTCCCCATGCTCGTCACTCAGGCGCAAAACCTGTGGGAGCGAGCTTGCTCGCGAAAGCGGTGAATCAGTCGACATCGGTGTTGACTGACCGCCCTCCTTCGCGAGCAAGCCCGCTCCCACAGGACGTCATCGTTCTCGGAGACCTCCAGCATGATCCCCAACACCTATCCCGCCGCCCAACACGTCATGGTGCTCTACACCGGTGGCACCATCGGCATGCAGGCCAGCCCCAATGGCCTGGCCCCGAGTGCCGGCTTCGAGGCACGGATGCGCGAGTACCTGCACAGCCAGCCCGACCTGGTGGTGCCGGCGTGGCGCTTTCGGGAGATGAGCCCACTGATCGACAGCGCCAACATGACCCCGGCCTACTGGCAGCGCCTGCGCGAAGCGGTGGTGGAGGCCGTCGAGGTCAATGGCTGTGACAGCGTGTTGATCCTGCATGGCACCGACACCCTGGCCTACAGCGCGGCGGCTATGAGCTTCCAGTTGCTGGGCCTGCCGGCGCGTGTGGTGTTGACCGGCTCGATGCTGCCGGCCGGCGTGGCGGACAGCGATGCCTGGGAAAACCTCGGCGGCGCCCTGCTCGCCCTCGGCCAGGGCCTGGCGCCGGGCGTGCACCTGTACTTCCACGGCGAACTGCTGGAGCCCACCCGTTGCGCCAAAGTGCGCAGCTTCGGCCGTCATCCGTTCAAGCGCTTGGCGCGCCAGGGCGGCGGCGTGAAAGCCCCGTCGATCCCGGCGGCCCTCGATTACCGTCAGGCCAGGCAACTGGCCAAAGTCGGCGTGCTGCCCCTGGTCCCCGGCATCGACGCCGAACAGCTCGATGCGCTGCTCAACAGTGGCCTGCAAGGCCTGGTGCTCGAATGCTTCGGCAGCGGCACCGGGCCCAGCGATAACCCTGGGTTCCTCGCCAGCCTCAAGCGGGCCCACGACCACGGCATCGTGGTCGTGGCGATCACCCAATGCCACGAAGGCGGGGTCGAACTGGACGTCTACGAAGCCGGCAGCCGCCTGCGCGGGGTCGGGGTGTTGTCCGGTGGCGGCATGACCCGTGAAGCGGTGTTCGGCAAGTTGCAGGCGTTGCTCGGGGCCGGCCTGGCCATCGCCGAGGTCCGGCGCCTGGTGGAGCTGGACCTGTGTGGCGAACTGCGCTGAGACCTCGGGGCCTGGCAGCGGCACACAACTTGCTCGCTCCCGGCAAACCCTGACAGGACCTGCCCCATGCTGCACTCGCACCTGACCACCCTCAACGCCGTGTCGCTGGTGCTCAACGCCTTCAAGGCCGAGGGCTTGTCCAGCGACGCCGTACTGGCCGGCAGCGGCATCAGCGCAGCGGACCTGGGACGCGCCGACACCCGCATCACCACCAGCCAGGAAATGCTGGTCTGCGCCAATGCCGTGGCCTTGCGCCACGACATTGGCCTGGAATTGGGACGGCGCATGCACGTGTCGTCCTACGGCATGCTCGGGTATGCCCTACTCACCAGTGCCACCTTAGGTGACGCCCTGCGCATGGCGATGCATTACCCGGCGCTGCTGGGCACCCTGTTTGAACTGAGCCTTGAACCCGACGGCGAGCGCGTCTGGTTCACCGCCGATGGCTATCGGGAGAGCCCCGCACTGGCACCGTTCAACGTCGAGTTCTGCCTGGTCTCACTGAAAGTCATCTGCCAGGACCTGCTCGGCCACCCCCTGCCCTTGCTCGGTGCACGCTTCGAACACCCAGCGCCCGATTACCAAGCGCGCTACGCCGAACACTTCGCCTGCCCCTTGCAGTTCGACGCCCCGGCCAACGCCTTTGCCTTCGACCAACGCTGGCTGGAACACCCCCTGCCGCTGGCCGACACCATCACCCACCAGGCGATGGCCGAGCGCTGCCGCAAACAGAACCTCGAATTCACCGGGCGCCAGGCCTGGCTAGGCCGCATCCGCCAACTGCTGGCCGCACAACTGAGTGCCGCGCCCGGCCTGGAAGGACTGGCCGAACAACTGAACTGCTCGGCACGCACCCTGCGCCGACACCTCAAAGACCTGGGCAGCAGCTACCAGGAACTGCTCGACGAACTGCGCTTCGAACGGGCCAAGCAAATGCTGTGCGAAGACCAACTGCCCATTTACCGCATCGCCGAAGCCCTGGGCTTCAGCGAGACCGCGAGCTTCCGCCACGCCTTCGTACGCTGGAGCGGCGTGGCACCGAGCCAGTTTCGACCTTGACCCCCCGCGAGCCTGGACAACCGCCTTCGCCGGCAAGCCGGTCTCGCTGCCACAGTGGGTCGGGGTACACCTGAAAAATCAGATCGGCTGGTCGGCCGCCTTCGCGAGCGGGCTCGCTCCCACCCTGGTCCACGGCGAACACACATCCGGGGAGCCGCTC
Organism: Pseudomonas sp. ok272; assembly: GCF_900109995.1. Lineage (GTDB taxonomy): Bacteria > Pseudomonadota > Gammaproteobacteria > Pseudomonadales > Pseudomonadaceae > Aquipseudomonas. The sequence goes on from NZ_FOCB01000003.1 coordinate 205,213, forward strand.
AATTCCTTGTAGGCGCGAGGCTTGCCCGCGAAGGTGGCAAGCCTGACGACATCGATGTTGAATGGGGCAAGCCTTAATGCCAGTCAGTTAAGCGAAACCCACGTGGGAGCGAGCCTGCTCGCGATAGCAGTAGGTCAGTCAACGGAGATGTTGGCTGTGTTGCCGTCTTCGCGAGCAGGCTCGCTCCCACAGGTTTGGCGCCTTAACTGACTGGCATTAGGGCAAGCCTCGCGCCTACGGGCTCAACCCAGATTCCTGCTCGCGATGGCGGTGACGAGCGGCATGGCTAAGACACAGTTTTTGGATTGGGGTACACCCGCCAGCATCCGCCCTCACAGGGCCAATTACGGACACACACACTGGCCCTATCGATCCCCTTTTGGCCTTTCCCGACATTCTCCGAATCGCCCCACCCCGCAAAACTGTGCACACCCGAATCAGCCCTGCGGAGAACAACAACATGCTGACGATCTACTCGCACGATCACCACCTGCACCACGGCCGTTGCGAATTGATAGACGGGCAACTCAAGCCCTGCTTCGAAATGCCCTCGCGGGCCGACCACGTCCTGGCCCGCGTACACGCCCGCGATCTGGGCCCGGTGCAAGCGCCCACCGACTTTGGCCTGGCCCCCATCGCGCGCATCCACAGCCGCGACTACCTGGACTTCTTCAAAGGCGCCTGGGCACGCTGGAGCGAACTCAACACCGACGGCGACTTGCTGCCCTACACCTGGCCGGCCCGCACCCTGCGCCGCGTGATCCCCACCAGCCTGCACGGCCAACTGGGCTATTACAGCTTCGACGGCGGCGCCCCGATCACCGCCGGGACCTGGCAAGCCGCCTACAGCGCCGCCCAAGTCGCACTCACGGCCCAAGCGGCGATCCAGAACGGCGCCCACAGCGCGTTCGCCCTGTGCCGGCCACCGGGACACCACGCCGCCAGCGACTTGATGGGCGGTTATTGCTACCTCAACAACGCCGCCATCGCCGCCCAGGCCTTCCTCGACCAAGGGCACCAGAAGGTTGCGATCCTCGACGTCGACTACCACCACGGCAACGGCACCCAATCGATTTTCTACGCCCGGCGCGACGTGCTGTTCACCTCGATCCACGGCCACCCGGAAGCCGAGTTCCCGTTCTTCCTCGGCTATGACGATGAGCACGGCGAGGGCCCGGGCGAGGGGTTCAACTTCAACTACCCGCTGCCCGCCGGCGCGGCCTGGGACACCTGGAGCGCGGCGCTGGAGGCGGCCTGCCAGGAAATCGAGCGCTACGGCGCCGACATCATCGTCGTGTCCCTGGGCGTCGACACCTTCAAGGATGACCCGATCTCCCAATTCAAACTCGACAGCCCGGACTACCTGGCCATGGGCGCGCGCATCGCGGCCCTGGGCAAACCGACCCTGTTCGTCATGGAGGGGGGCTACGCGGTGGAGGAAATCGGCATCAACGCGGTGAACGTGCTCGAAGGCTTCGAACGCGCGCAATAAGCCGCTGCACCCTGGGCAGGCGCGCCGATCCACGCCCTGCCCTATTTAACTACCACCTCCCCCCTTCCTCGGCTCATTACCTTGGCCTGTGCAACGGTGCCTCTGACTGGCATCGATCACGGCAAGGAGCAGCCCATGAGCCACCCACCGGCAACACCGGATACCGCCCAAACCACCCAGCCCCTGCTGGAGAAAGCCCTGCTCACCCGTCTCAAGGACGAAGGGCCCAGCCTGCATGAAGTCGCCACCCACCTGCTGCGCGCAGAACTGGCAAACCGCTACCCCGACCTGAACATCGACCCCGACAGCACATTCGTCATCACACCGGCCTGGAGTTTTGCCGATGACGAACTGACCCTGGAGGACATCCACGTCGAGTCCCTGAGCCGGATCCTGATGCGCCAAAGCCGGGATGCCTCACTCGCCAATTACCTGGAGGGCGAACACTTCCTGACCCAGGACCCTGACGCCGAGCCGACGGTGCACCTGGAAGTCAGCATCGAGGCGATTGCGCAGCTGCTCAATGACTTGGCGCCACTGCTGTTCGTCGCGTTCAAGGAGCAGCAACTGGCCTTCTGGAACACCAGCGACGGCCACTTGCCACGCTGGCAGACGTTCGCCGACAGCCTGCAAAAAGCCCTGGACGTCCAACACGTCAGCGGCTGGGATGCCGATCAGTGCGCCATCGCCCGTGCCGTCAGTGCGTATCCCGACAAACCCGAACGCCTGGCCCGGCAACCGGACATGGCCGCCATCCAGGTGTGCCTGATCGACATCGACACCCCGAACGAAACGGTGCTCAAGCATGAGCTGTGGATCGGCAGCGTGGTGCTGCACGGACGCTATAAAGAACGCGACAGCCTGTTGATGTACTCCGTCGAGTACGGCTATGAGGCCTTCGACTCGCTGCAGGCCCTGGGCACGGCCATACGCCCGCGCCTACCTGCTGCGATTGCCGCACAGGCGTTTTCATGGCGGCTGATCGAGCCCGCAGGGCACTTTTTCGATCACATGGCCTGGGCCATGATCAACACCCAATTGCTGGCCATCGAGGCCCTCAACCGACCCGCGTCGTCCGCGCACCTGCCACACGCCGAGCCCCCGCACAGCCCCCACGAGGCGGCGATCAGTGATCGCGAACAAACCCGCCTGAACCAGTTGGAAGGCTCGATCCCCGACTGGCTGCTCCGCGCCTCAAGCCATGAGCTGAGCGCCTACAGCCAGCACTTGGTTGAACTAAGCACCTTGCGTGAGCAAACCCCGGATGATCTGTTCAGCCTTCCACCGATCAAAGCCTTCGCCCAGAAAAAAATGCGCGAGGCCATCATCGTCGACCGAACCCTGGCCGCGGTCGCCTCGCTGCCGCTCGACGAGTTGCGCATTACCCTGACCGACAGCTTCACCGCCGGCGCGTTCACCCTACCCAACCCCTTCGAGCATCACACCCAGACCCTTGGCGAGTTTGCCCTGAGCAATTCGCCGCCCTATCTGGCGAGCGTCAGTTTCAAGCACGGGCAAACCGTTCCCGACTGGCTGACGGTGCGCTACCTGACAACGATCGCCGAACGGGTGGACATCGGCAGGGTTTACCCGCAACTGATCAAGCGCCGAATGGTCGACGACCCGGACCAGGCGCCCCGGCAAAAGCAGTTCTACATCAAGCAACTGCGCGCGTTGCTGCCGTTGCTGGCGCTGGAATGCAAAGTCAGGCAACGGGGGCATGTCGATGAGGTCGGCTATCGCTACATCAACGAACTGGTCGACCCGACACCGGCCAGCCGTGAGCCCATCGTGATCCGCCCCCTGACCTTGCGCCCGCAGCACCGGCTCAGCAGCCACGGCGATAACGTCCTCAACATGTTCATCATTGGCCCGCGCAACCCCCAAGACGGTCCATGCCTGCTCTATCGGCCGCTGCTGGAACCCCCGCTGCAGCAGTTCCCCTCCATGCAGAACCTGCTCTACGCCATGCACCAGCCGGGCGAACTGCGCGACTCGATCCTGGCATGGCTGCCCAACCGGGCGCTGAGCTTCAACTACGCGCAATACTTGCTGCCCATCGGCCTGCCGTCACCCTGGCTGGCGCTGCAACCGCTGGCCGAACCCCTGAACCTGCTGGAGTGGGCCGGCACCCTGGAGTTTTCGAGCACGGAGCTGACCGGTGATATTTTCGCCGCGCTGTATGCCACCAATACCCAGGCCATGATCGAACTGGCCGACCGCCAATCACAGTCCAACGCCCAGCGGCGCTGGGCGCTGTTGGAGGACAGCGGCTGGGCGGTCTTCAACGTGGCGTCGAACTTCCTCAATGGCTACGCCGGGGCGGCCGTGTGGGCCTGGCAAGTGTTCAATGACCTGCAGCAGGCGCTGGACGCCCATGAGCAAGGACAAAGCCCGATTCAATGGGAGCGACTGGGCGATGTCCTGATGGCGCTGGCCATCTTCATCACCCATCACGCCAATCAGCGGCGCAAGACCGGATCCCCCCAGCCGCTGACCAGCCCTGTCCGTACTCGGCCGAGCCCCGAGCCCGTGGCCCTGGCCACCCACCTGCGCCCCACCCTCAGCGCCGATGCGCCCGGCGTAATCCCCCACGGCCAGCACGCCGCCATCGCCACCGAAGGTTGCGTGCCGCGGCGCAGCCCCGCCCAGTTGGCCAGCTACCTGGACACCCTCAAGGTCGCGGCCCCGGACGATCCGGCGTTGACCGTGGATCCGCAGCATTCGCCGCCGTTGTACCAACTGCACGACAAAACCTATGCGCAGGCGGCCGACCGTTGGTTCGAAGTGGTTCAAGACGAAGACGAAAACATCCTGGTGCTCAATCCTCAACATCCATCGCGCCTCGGGCCGCGCCTGGCCAGTACCCGCGACCAGACGTGGCGCGTGGACACCAGCCTGCGTTTGCTCGGGGCTGGCACCAGCTTGAAAAGCCAACTGAAAACCTCGCGCCGGGCCAGAGTCCAGCGCCGCCTGGAACTGGCGCAACAACTGAGCGAATTAAAAACCCGGGAAACCCGCTTGAAGGATGAGTTGGGCACGCTGTACGGCCCCACCAGGACCGGCGAGAACCCATCGCCCTCGGAGCGCGACCTGCAGCAGTGCCAAGACAAGACCCAGGAGCTCATCAGCCTGTTTGAACAGGCACTGACGCGGATCAACGAGTGGCGCGACGTCGGGGGAACGGCCGGGTATGTGCAAGAGTTGTTGCGCTTGAACGCCGAACAACAACGGCACATCAACCTGTGGATCTCGATCACCCAACTCAGCTACACGGCCGTCATGAAACGTATCGAGCTAAGCTGGCAGGATGAATCGCCAGCCGCCCACCAGGCCTTGCTGGACGACATCGCGCTCAGTAACCAGCTGGGCCACGCCATGCTCGGCAAACTGGCCCAACTCAACGTACTGCAGGGCAAACTGACCGACATCGGCGCCAGTGGGCTGGTGGCCTCGACCCACCTGAAGGCCTCGGCACCGCGCTTCACCCAGTGGGATGTGAAAACCAACGAAATCTCCATCGCCTATGAACTGTGCATCCACGAACAAGCCGCGCAAGACATGGAACAGGCGCGACTGGCCGTCAGCCACGTCGTGCATCGCGCGGCATTGGCCAGCAGGGACATGGCGCAGATGGTGCGCGCGGCGCCCGGTGAACTGGCGCCACAAGATCAAATCGAGCAATTGATCCAAATCATCGATGACTACAGCAGCATCAGCCAGCAGATCGATGAGTTACCGGTGGACTACCCGGAACGGGTTCACCCCGAACCGCTGGCACGCGTGAAAACCCTGGTCGGGGAGTTTCAGCACCTGGCACAAACCACCCTCGACAGCCTGCTGGTCCGCACGGTCTCTACCACTTCGGCCACGGCGGGCCCCGCCAGGCCCCGGCCGAGCATCAAGATCGTCAAGACCCGCCCCCGCGAACAGCCCAGGAAAGCCTCCGACACCCCCGATCAAGCGCCGCTGACGCTGATCCAATCCAAGGCAACGCGCACCTCGCCGCCTTCCGATGACCCGACCCAAGTCATTAACGCCGCCCTGGAGTTGAACCTGGACAGCAACGGCTTTATCCGTCGCACGAAACAAGACGCCCAGCGCCCCAAACGCGTACCGGCGGACATGCAGGATATTTTCGACCAACAAGCGCAGCGCCTGGAGCAAACCGCCAGTGCCCTCGACACGCTCGCCATCCAGCTGTCGAAGACTGACGCTCCCCTGCCCGTGGCCACCTTGCCCACCGAGCTGCGCGAAGACGCTGCCCGGATGCGCCGCGAAGGCATCCGCACCCGGGCCATGATGCTCAAGGCCCGTAAGCCGCGCCAGAGCGACTTGCAGTGGATGATCGACAACGGCCAGGTCCGGGTGATCCGCAACGATGCCGGCAGAATCAAGACCCAGCAACAGCAGGACTACTTCCAGGAGTACCTGATCCTCGACACCGCCCACCACGACCAACCCTTGTGGCTGGCCCACTTCCACTATCCGAGCCTCAAGACCCCGGCCCAGCGCTTCAGCGCCGCCCACCTGAAAATCGCCGACCAGCACCTCAACCCACTCCCCCCTGACGTCCAGTTGGCGCTGACGACCCGTACGTCCCTGGACAATCGATTGCGCAAGCTCAGCGATCCACTGCTGCTGGCCGTGTTCCTGAAACTTGAGCGCCCCACCTCCGACTAACCCCTGCAAAGGAATTGCACATGCCTAATGACTCGGCTGTTAACTCGCTCCCTGATGACACCCAGTACCCTGCCAGCACCTACGCACTGCTGACGCAACTGACCACCGGTCCGACCAGCCGGGAAGTCGCCGCCACCACCCTGCGCTCGGCCCTCAAGGAGCTGTACCCGACGCTGGACATCGACCCGGACCAGGCGATGGTCGTCACCCCGGGCTGGCGCATCGACGGCGACCTGATCCGACCCGCCCCGGCACGCTACGAGTCGCTGACCTCGGTCCTGGCCCGCCAGGCGTTGTCGCCCCAGCCGGTGATCTACCTCGACGGCGAACACTTCCTCACCCAGCAGCCAGATGCCCAGCCCGTCGTTCACCTGCCGGTGGACATCACGGCCATCGCGCGCCTGATCAACGAGCTGTCCGAGCTGTTGTCCGAGGCCTTCGAGGAGCAGCAACTCGACTACTGGAACGCCTCCAATGCCGACACCGGCCCACGCTGGCAAACGCTCTCCCAGTCGCTGCGCAAGGTGTGGGACGTCACCTCGGTCGAGGGTTGGGACGAGCACGATTGCGCCATTGCCAGGGCGCTGTTCCAATTCCCCGAGGCGGCGACGCGTCCGGGGCTGGCGCCCTACACCGTGCGCGCCTACCTGATCGACATCGATACCCTGCGCCGCGACATCTTCACGCACGTGGGCTTCGCGGACATCGCCGTGGTCATCGGTGAACACGACCAGCAACAACGCATCCTGACCTACTCGCTGGTCAACGGTTACGAGAAGTTCGAGTCCCTGGCACAGCTCGGCGCAACGATGCCCGAGCGCTTCAACCAGGCCCCCCATGACATGACGGTGCAATGGCGACTGTTCGAGCCGGGCGGGGATTTTTTCGACAGCCTGGCCACCACCCTGATCAGCCTGCAACTCGACGCGATTGCGTCCACCGGTTCTGCCGAGCTTGAGGACCCCGCCACCCCCAGCACGTCCACACCGACCATTGCCCACGTGCTACCGGTAATCGAAGACCTGAGCGATCACACCCTGTCACACATCCAGGAGATTCATCAGCGCCTTCCCGAGTGGCTGATCGCTGGCAGCGACCTCGACATCGCCACCTACAGCCGCTACGTGATCGAGCTGGCCAATCTGCACACCCAGCATCAAGGCCAGTCCTTTCGTGACGGCATCGCGCCGATTCGTGACTACGCCCGTGAGCAACTGCACAACCGCCTGCAGGCCCAGCCCAATGGCGCCAGGCTGAACCTGGACCAGGTCGAGGTCGTCATCGAGAGCCCGGTGGTCTGGGGCACGTTTGTCCAACCCGGCGCGACCGACATCACCCGGCGCAGCCTGATCGACCTGGCGCTGGAAAACCTCACCGGCCTGCCGACCGGCCAGGCCAGCGTGCTCTACAACGGTGGTCCGGCCCCCGAGTGGCTGACCTACAGCTACCTCAAGACGTTGATCGAAAGCCTCGACATCGGCGCGCACTACCCGGCCCTGATCAAACGGCAGTTGCTCGATGACCCGGTACAGTCCGCGTCCCGCCAACAGCTCTACAGCGATCACTTGCGCGTGCAACTGCCCTTGCTGGCCCTGCAATTGAAGGTCCAGCGACAGGCGGGTCTCAGCCAACAGGGCTACCGCTATGTCGCCGCGGCGATGCAACCCCAGGCCCATCAGCGCTACGTCGAGGGACAGGAGATCGTCGTGCGACGCCTGGCGTTCATCCCGACCTTGCGCCCCGGCCATGAGCAGGATGTGGTCGCCAACATGTTCGTGATCGGCCCCAAGGATTCCAGCCAAGGGCCATGCCTGCTGTATCGGCCCCTGCTGGAACCGGTGCTGACGCAGTTCCCGTCCCGGCAAAACCTGCTCTACGCGATCAAACACCAGCGCGAACTGCGCGAATCGGTCCTCGCCTGGCTGCCTGAAGGGGCACAGTTCAACTACGCGCAGTACGTCCTCCCCAACAAACTGCCGTCGCCCTGGACGCTGACCCAGGCATTGGTCGACAGCCAGACCCTGCTGTACATGAGCGGCCCCATCACCCTCAGCGATGAGCAACTGGGCAGTGAACTCCTGGCCACGTTGTTCAAGGACAACGCCAATGCCATGGTCGAACTGGCGACCCGCCAATCGGTGTCCAACGCGCAGAAGCGCTGGACGAGCTTGCGGCGCGCCGGCTGGCAGATCTTCAACGTCGCCTTGCCCTTCATGGGCCGCACGGTCGGGATCGCCGCCTGGATCTGGCAGATCATGGACGACCTGCAAACCGTCGAGCAGGCCCAGGACGTGGCTGACGAGCCCATGCAATGGACGGCCCAGGTCAACCTGCTGCTCGACCTGGGCATGGCGCTGATCCTGCACCTGGCCCTGCGCCAGCCGCGACGGCAAGCGTCGAGGAAACCGCAGGAGATCCTCTCCACGCCATTGATCCCATTGCCGGAAAAGCCTGTACCGGTGCCCAAAAACACCACCGTGAGGCAAACGTCGAACATCGTCGGCAGCGAACTCCCGGTGACGCATCAAGGCGCCCTGCTCACCCACGGCGCACTCAACCGCACGCCCGCCAGCCTGGGCGCCACCCTGGACCGCTTCAAGACCGCCAAACCCGCCGGGCTGGACGAGCCCAGCCAACAACCCGGCCCTCACCGGCACCTCTACGCCCTTGAAGGCAAATGGTATGCGCCGGTGGGCGAGCGCTGGTTCGAAGTGAAGGTCGATGACAATGACCACGTCGTCATCGTCGACCCCCTCAATCACGCACGCACCGGCCCCGTGCTGGTGCGAAACCTGGCGGGCTCATGGTTTGTCGATACCCGCCTGCACCTGCGTGGTGGCGGCTTCAGAAACCGCAGGCGAGCCGCCCAGCAGGCAAAACCTTCACGCATCGAAACCCTCAGAAAAGGCCTCAGTGCATTCGATGCCAACGAACTGAGCGGGCTGGTGGATGTACGCCAGGCCCACAGCGAGATAGGCAACACCCCGGGGCCCTCCACCAACCTGCGACGGGAAGTGTTCATCCATAAAGTGAACACCCGGCTGCAGGAGTACGACGTGCCGATCCGCCAGCTCAGGTCGCTGAACATCATCGACACCGTCCCCAACTACCAGAGTTCGATGATTGATTACCTGGGCAAGCAGTTACTGCTGACCCGTTCCGCCGTCGCCGAGCGCCTGGATACGTTTCGCGAAAAGTTCACCTCGACCCTGGACACCCTCGAAAACGAAAACGCGGCCAACCCGAAACGACAAGCCGCCAGCGCCTCCGCGATGTCGGACATGAACCAGGAGATGATCAATCGCCTGGAGTACGCCGAGACTCGCTACCGGGAACTGGAAAGCCTCGGCGCCGAAGGCCTCAAGGTCATCCAGGAGAACATACGCGCCTTGCCGTCCATCAAGCTCTACGACCTCAAGGCCCTGCAAGTCACCCTGGCCAGCTATCTCTGCGTCGGCACGGGAACGGGCGAGGCGTTCGCCAGCGCCCGCACGCAGATCCACGAGATCGTCGATGCCGCCGACCTCAACATTCAGAGCTGGGTAGAGACCGTCGCTGAAGCCAACATCACCCACCTGGACGAGCGCATCGAAGTCCTCAACAGCCTGGCCGAGCAGTTCGCCATTGTCGATCAGCGCCTGCTGGACCTGCACGCGCAGTACCCCGAGCAGGTCAACCGTGAACCGTTGGAAAGCCTGCGCCAGCGAATCGACGCCTTCAACCAACACACCGTGCGCGAACTGGCCGTGAGCCTGCGGGAACGAAAAGCCCTGGCACCCAAGCCCAGCACATCGAAGGACGTGACCACGCCCAAGCGCAAAGTCATCAAGACCCGCTACAACGGCGTGCTGGTGGGCGAGCCCCACGCCGCGGACGCCGGGCTGGTCGACGTCAAGGCGCCCATGACCGGCAAGATCATCGCCACCTTCCACGAAAAAACCCCGGGGGTCTGGGTCGAGCGTGAAAGACCGTCCACCCACCCGCGCCCGCCATCCGCCAAGGATTTGACCAGCAGCCTCGAAGGCGCGGAAACACTCCTGGCCCAAGAACCGGCCAGCACCGCACGGACCGTGGCGCACGCCAGCAAGCCCGGACGCATCCCAGTGGAAATCGAAGAGATGTTCCACCAGTACGCCGCCCGCCTGGAACACGCCAGCGGCCTGATCGAGCACGCCCTGACCCAACTCAACCTCACCGAAAGCGACCGCCCTTCCGCCGCCGGGCTCAACCGGCGACTCAATGACGCCGCCCAGCGACTCTACGCACTGGGCACCCAGACGCGCATCAACATGACCAAGCAGCAACCGCCCACGGCGACGCGGGTGCAGTGGTTGCACGATCAGGGGCAGGTCAAGATTGCCAAGGTCCTCGCCCGGCGTCGCCTCAAAGGCCCCGGCAGAGACTACCTGGACGAGTACGAAGTGCGCGACCACTCAACCCACGCGGTGTTGTGGTACGCGCATTTCCACTATGCCTCGCCAGACGCCGCGGCCATGGACTTTACCGCCGGCCACCTGAAGACCCGCGAGCAACAAAAACTCGGCGGCGCGTTCCAGCGCACCGGCTTGACCGACCACGACCAGATCGCGGTGTACCGCAGTGAAATCGCCCCGGCACTGGCCAAGTCGTTGTTCTTCGAGCGCTGATCACAATGGCGTTGCTTCAGTCGATGTGAGGGCTACCGGGCGGGCCCCTTCGCGAGCAAGAATCTGGGTTGAGCCCGTAGGAGCGAGGCTTGCCCGCGAAGAGGCCGGCACAGCCAGCATCACCATTGACTGACCCACCGCTTTCGCGAGCGGGCTCGCTCCCACGGGGATCCGTGTCGAGCGCCGGATTTGCATTCGCCGTGGACCCGCGTGGGAGCGAGCCCGCTCGCGAAGGCGCTGTATCAGTCGGCATCTCAGTCAGCTGACAGGCTGCATTCGCCGGCAAGCCGGTCTCGCTTGTGTGGGTTTGCCCGCGATGGCGCTGGTTCTGTCAATGAAGACCGTGGCCGTTTGGTGCTCAGCCACACCAAACCGCCTTCAAACGCGCCACCGCCGCCTCGATCGCCAGCGGTGGCACCCCGGCAAACCCGAGCACCAGCCCCGCACGCTGGTCATCGGGGACGCTGGAGTCCGGCAACCAGTAATGGCTCAAGCCATTGACTTCGACCTCGGCCCCCACCGCTTGCTCGACCAATTCGCGCTCGCGGGCCAGGCTGTCCACGCGCACCATCACGTGCAACCCGGCCACCACCTGGGGCAGCGCCCGTACCCCGGCAATGTCCGCTGGCCAGGCGGCCAGCAAGGCATCACGCCGATTCAGCGCCGCCCGGCGCATGCGCCGTATGTGCCGCTGGAAATGCCCGGCGGCCATGAACTCGGCCATCACCGCCTGGGTGCTGACCTCCGAATGGCGCACATCCACTGCCCGGCGCTGGGCGAACGCGTCCACCAAGCCCATCGGCAACACCAGATACCCCAGGCGCAAGGCCGGGAACGCCACCTTGCCGAAAGTGCCGACATAGATCACCCGCCCCTGGCGGTCCAATGCCGCGAGCGGCGCCAGGGGTGCGCCGCTGTAACGGTACTCGCCGTCGTAGTCATCCTCGACGATCCAGCCGTCGGTGCGCTCGGCCCAGGCCAGCAGTTCCAGGCGCCGGGCCAGGCTCATGATCACCCCGGTCGGGTACTGGTGCGACGGCGTGACATAGGCCAAGCGGCAATCTGCCAACGCGCCCAGTTCGGCGCAGTCGATGCCATCGCTGTCCACTGCCACGCCGTGCAGCCGCGCCCCGGCCACGGCGAACGCATGGCCGGCGGCGCGATAGCCGGGATTCTCCACCGCCACCCCATCCCCCCGCGCCACCAGCAGCTGTGCACAAAGGCTAATCCCCTGCTGTGCGCCGCTGGTGATCACAATTTGTTCAGCGCTGCACTGCAGACCACGGGAACTGCGCAAATACGCGGCAATCAACCCACGCAAACGCGCATCCCCCTCCGGCGCGCCGTAACACAACTGCTGCAAGTCCGGCTTGCGCCAGAAAGCCGCCGTCAGCTTGGCCCAGACCTCGAACGGGAACAGATCGAACGCCGGCACCCCGACCCGAAAAGCCCGTGGCGGACCACTCGGCGGCCGGGGTAAATGATGCTTTTCAACCCGCGCCAGCGCAGCACTGTGGATAACTTTACTGGATGAAACCACAGGTAAATCCAGCCAATTTGTGGATAAACCTGTGGGTAAGCCTGTTGATAACCCTGTGGATACTTGTGTGGATAGTTTTTTCGCCGGCAACACGCTGGCGGGCAATTGCGCGACGTACGTCCCATCGCCCACCCGCCCTTCAATGAAGCCCTCGGCATACAGCTGATCGTAGGCCCGCACCACGCTGTTGCGTGAAATCGACAGCGCCGCCGCCAGGTCGCGGCTGGCCGGCAATCGGGTGCCGCCCACCAGCCGGCCGTCGAGCACCCGCACGCTCAAGGCCTGGTAGAGCTGGCGGCTCAAGCCCTTGCGCCGATCCAGCTCGATGCCGGCGGGGTTGAACGACAGGGACGGTGTCGGGCTGTTCATGGCAACGGAACCTGGGTGATTGGACCTATAAAAATAGCCTTTAATGGCTCTTACAACGAACCAATAGCCTGCCTAGGATGCAGGCATTCGCCAAGGAAAACTTCCATGTACCTCCCCAGCGCCTTTGCCGTCGACGACCTCACTGCCCTGCACCAACAGATCCTCGACACCCGCCTGGCAGTGCTCGTCACCCAGGGAGAACAAGGCCTGCAAGCCAGCCACCTGCCACTGCTGCTCAACCCCGGCGAAGGCCCGCACGGCACGCTCTACGGCCACCTGGCCCGCGCCAACCGGCAGTGGCAGGCGCTGCAAGCCGGGGCCGAGGCGCTGGTGATCTTTGCCGGGGCGGATGCCTACGTCAGCCCCTCGTTCTACCCCGCCAAGGCCGAGCACGGCAAAGTCGTGCCGACCTGGAACTACGTCGCCGTCCACGCCTCTGGCACCGCCGAGGTGTTCAGCGATGCCGAACGCTTGCTCAGGCTGGTCAGCGCCCTGACCGAGCGTCACGAAAGCGGCCGTGCCCAACCGTGGAAGGTCGACGATGCCCCGGCCCAGTACATCGATGGCATGCTCAAGGCCATCGTCGGCTTCGCCCTGCCGATCCAGCGCCTGGAAGGCAAGCGCAAGCTCAGCCAGAACCGCAGCACCGCAGACATCGCCGGCGTACGTGAAGGACTGGCCGCCAGTCCCGACCCGCACGACCAGGCCCTCGCCCACTTGATGCCCAAGGAATGAACATGAGCCCGATCGAGATCCGCCGCGTCACCGCCGACGACCACGCCGCCTGGCTGCCCCTGTGGCACGCCTACCTGCGCTTCTACAACACCGAGTTGCCCGAGGCGGTGACCCAGAACACCTGGCAGCGTTTACTCGACCCGAGCGAGCCCACCCACGCGGCGCTGGCCTGGGCCGATGGTAAGGCGGTGGGCATGGTGCACTTCATCTACCACCGCTCGAACTGGAGCATTGAAAACGCCTGCTACCTGCAAGACCTGCTGGTGGCCCCTGAAACCCGTGGCACCGGCGTCGGCCGCCAACTGATCGAGTTCGTCTACACCACGGCCAAGGCCGACGGCTGCGCCAAAGTGCACTGGCTGACCCACGAAACCAACGCCACCGCGATCCAGCTCTACGAGCGCATCGCCGAACGCCCCGGCTTCATCCAATTCCGCAAAGGCCTTTAAGGTTCAAGGAGCACCGCATGAGCACTGCATTGGCTGACTGGAAAGGCGCCCCGGCCCCCTCCGCGCCATTGATCGAAGGGCGCTTCATCCGCCTTGAGAAACTCGACCCGGCCCGCCACGGCGACGCCCTGTTCCACGCCCTGCAAGGCCCCGGCGCGGACCTCAAGCTCTGGGACTATCTGCCTTACGGACCGTTCCTCGAGCGCAGCGCCTTCAATGACTGGCTGAACAACCACGCGGCCCACAGCGACCCGTACTTCTTCAGCGTCATCGACAAAGCCACGGGCCAGGCACAAGGCCTCCTCGGCCTGATGTCCATCGTCCCGGCCCAGGGCCGCATCGAAATCGGCCACGTCACCTTCGGCGCACCGATGCAACGCTCACCCCGGAGCACCGAAGCGGTGTACCTGCTGGCCAAGCACTCATTCGAACTGGGCTACCGGCGCCTGGAATGGAAGTGCAACAACGCCAACGCCCGCTCCAAATACGCCGCCGAACGGTTCGGCTTCAGCTACGAAGGCCTGTTCCGCCAGCACATGGTGGTCAAAGGCAAAAACCGCGACACCGCCTGGTACTCCATCCTCGACGGCGAATGGCCGACGATTGGCGCCGGGTTTGAACGCTGGCTGGCGGACGACAACCAGACCGCGTCGGGGCAAGTGAAGACGCTGGTGGAGTGTCGCGGGTGATGAGCGCGTGAAGTAAAAATCCCAGGCGTGCCTGCAATGCTTCTCGATGTCGCAGTAACACCCGTGACGAGCGAGCTTGCTCGCGCGGGACTGCATCGCCGTCCTTTCGAGGGGCCGAACGCTAGGGGCGAGACCTTTGCTTCCTTTGGGCTGGGCCGGCACTCCGGCGTCTGCCAAAGGGAGTCGACCGTCAGGGCGAAACCAACAGCCGCCGCACCCTCAGCAATGGATATGTACACCAACCGCCAGAGGTCGGACGGCTGTCAGGCCGCCTTCGCGACGGTGCGGCGATCCGACAAGCCCGCACCCACCCTGGTCTGAGGCGAACACACATCCCGTGTCAGGCCCGGATCCTTGTAGGAGCGAGGCTTGCCCTAATGCCAGTCAGTTAAGCGAAACCCGCGTGGGAGCGAGCCTGCTCGCGATAGCAGTAGGTCAGTCAACGGAGATGTTGGCTGTGTTGCCGTCTTCGCGAGCAGGCTCGCTCCCACAGGTTTGGCGCCTTAACTGACTGGCATTAAGGCTTGCCCGCGAAGGCGGTAAGCCTGACCACATCGATGTTGAATGGGCTGGCCGCTTCGCGGGCAAGCCTCGCTCCTACGGGCTCAACCCAGAGTCCTGCTCGCGATGGCGGTGACGAGCGGCATGGCTAAGACAGTTGCTCCCACAGTTTTTGGACCGAGGTACATCCACAAGCGACAGGTCGTCTGTAAGCCCATTCGCCAGCACCGATCAGCCATAAACACCCACACCCCATTCAGCACGCAATTTCCCCAAGCCCCCTCAGACCCCACCAGCTCCAGACCCGGAACCGCCTGACATCGCCCACCTCAGCCCCTCCCCTAGAGTTCCGCCTCCTGTCAAAAGAGGCTGAACTCAATGCCCGCTCAACACCAACACCGCCCTCAACTCCTGGCACTGGCCATCGCACTCGCACTGGGTTGTGCCGAATCCACCCTGGCGGACCCGCACCCGGCAACCGTAGAAACACCCCATGAACTGATCAGCCGCCTCGACGCCTTCATCGCCGACCCGGACACCGTCCAAAAAACCTACGCCAAAGGCATCAAGGCCAAGGGTGGCGTCTCCGTGCAACTGGGTGACACCAATGACCTGGTCATCGTGCAGCCCCGCGGCAGCTTCGCCGGGCTGGTCGATGGCGGCGGTGGCGACAACGTCCTGCAACTCGACTCCGCCAACGGCGGCACACTGGGCGAGACCCGCAACTTCGCCGGGCTGGAGGTCAAGCAAGGCCACTGGGCACGCAGCGGCGCCGGCGACTTCAGTACCGGAGTGCTGGTCCGCCCCCAGGCCCAACTCACCAACAACGGCAACATCAGCGGTCATGCACTGACCCAAGGCACGCTGAGCAACAACGGGGCGATTGCGAACGGTGCCCAGGTGCTCGCCGGGGGCGTGCTGACCAACCAGGGGACCATTGGCGGGGCCGTGGATGTCCTCGAAGGCGGTCGGTTCTCGGGCAGGGGCGCGGTCGATGCCCTGAACGTCCAGGGCGAACTGTCCGTCGGCAACGTGTCCGGCGCACCCACCGTCACCCGGGACTTGAAACTGTCCCCTAGCGCCGTGCTGGCCTATGCCGTCGATGCCTCCGGCAACAGCCCGACCATTGTGGTCAAAGGCACCGCCGAGCTGAACGATGCCACCCTCAAGCTGGTCACCAGCGGTGACTACCCGCAAAGCAGTCAACACACGATCCTCGAAGCCGGGAGCGTCCAGGGCACGTTTGCCAGGGTCGACAACGACCTGCCATTCATGGACCACCGCCTGCAATACGAAGAACAACGGGTGGGCCTGACCTATACCCGTAACGAAGTGCCACTGGAAAGCGCCGCCGACACCGACAACAGTCGCGAACTGGCCAAGAGCATCGAGGAACCGCAGGGCACTGCACCGCCCGCACCGATCCCGCCGGAAACACCGCCAGCGCCCCAGTCACCGGTCGAACCCAGGGCCCCCCACGCGCCAACGCCCGAGCCCAAGCCCGCTCCGGCGGCAAAGCCGACCCCCGGCTCACCGGCCACTCATGCCTCAAGGCCGGCGCCCGGCTCCCGGCCCACCCAGGCGCCAAAACCGCCAGCCGCGCCCGGACCCGACTCGGCACACCGGCTCCTCGGCGCCATGCTGACGTCCAACAAAGCCACCGCAGCCCTGGGGTTTGAACAACTGGCCGCCGAAAGCAACGCCAACCTCGCCAAGGCCACCCTCGGCAGTGTCAGCCCCGTGAACACGAGCCTGCTCTCGGCCATGCGCCAACTGAACACGCCTCACGGCCTGGGCAGCGTTAGCCGCGCACCCCGCCAGGCGGCCGCCGGCGAGACCGGTCGCGTCTGGCTCCAGGCCCTGGGCCATGCAGGCAACGTCGACCGCGACTTCGCCAGTACCCTGCAACACAACACCCAAGGCCTGGTCATGGGCATCGACTGGCGAGCGGATGACCAGTGGCGGATAGGCGTCATGGGGGGCAAATCCCAAACTCGCCTCGATGCCAAGTGGCTCGACGGCAGTCTCGACAGCTGGCACCTGGGCGCGTACGCCGTGCACCAAAGCGGCCCCATGGCGTTGCGCCTGGGCGCGACCCTCGCCAGCCACGACGGCAGCAGCACGCGCCAAGTGGCGTTCAATGGCTTCCGTGACAGTCCCAAGGGCAGCTACAGCGCCAGCACCCAGCACCTGTTTGCCGAGACGGGTTTCAACCTGGGCACGAACAACCTCACGTTCGAGCCCTTCGCCAACCTGGGTTACCAACGCTATCAGCGCGACAGCTACACCGAGAAAGGCGGGGCCGCCGCGCTGAAAGTCTACGGCCAGACCCAGGACAACCTCAGCACCACCTTCGGCCTGCGCCTGGCCAGTCTCAACACCCTGGACAACGGCCTGCAACTGACACCGCGCCTGAGTGCCGGCTGGAAACGGACCTACGGTGACCTCGAGGGCGGGACGCGCCAACGACTGGTCCAGGGAGGGAAAAGCTTCGAGGTATACGGCGCGCTACTGGACCGCGACAGCCTGTCCCTCGACCTGGGGCTCGACCTCGGGCTCTCGGCCGGTCACACGCTGGGCGTGGGCGTCACCGGTGAAATCGGTACGGACAGCCGCAGCCACGGCGTGATGGGGCAATGGCGCATGGCGTTCTGACAGACGCCACCCAGGTGGGAGCGAGATTGAATGCTCCGGCCTCTTCGTCGGCAAGCCGGTCTCGCTCCCACAAGGTCATGAGTGAGTCGCCTGAATCGCAGGCAAAAAAAGGGGAGCACATGCTCCCCCGAGGTTTAAAGCGTTGTGGTCGAAGGCCGCTGGATCAGCCTTCGATCTCGATCAGGATTTCGCCCGGGTTGACCCGGTCGCCCTTGGCCACGTGAATGGCGGTGACCTTGCCGGCGATGGCCGATTGCACTTCGGTTTCCATCTTCATTGCCTCGGTGATCAGCACGGCCTGGCCGGCTTTCACGGTGTCGCCTTCCTTGACCAGGACATCGACGATGTTGCCCGGCATGGTGGTGCTGACATGGCCCGGGGCCGTGGCTTGCTTGCGCTTGCTGCTGCCACCGCCGACGAACTCGTTGAGCGGTTCGAACACCACTTCTTCCGGCATGCCGTCGATGGACAGGTAGAAGTGCCGCTTGCCCTCGGCCTTGACGCCCACACCGGTGATGTCCACGCGGTAGGTCTCGCCGTGCACGTCGATGACGAACTCGGTCGGCACACCTTCGCCGCCAGCCGAGGTCACGCCACCGCCTTGCGGGATCGGCAACAGCGCTTCCGGGGTCAGGGTGCCGGCGTCGCGCTCTTCGAGGAACTTGCGCCCGATGTCCGGGAACATCGCATAGGTCAGCACGTCTTCTTCGGACTTGGCCAGCGCACCGATTTCACCGCGCAGCTTGGTCATCTCGGGCTTGAGCAGGTCAGCCGGACGCACGTCGATCACCTCCTCGCTGCCAATCGCCTGGCGGCGCAGTGTTTCGTCGACAACCCCTGGCGCCTTGCCATAGCCGCCTTGCAGGTACAGCTTCACTTCGTTGGTGATGGTCTTGTAGCGCTCGCCGGCCAGGACGTTGAAGAACGCCTGGGTGCCAACGATCTGCGAGGTCGGGGTGACCAGCGGCGGGAAACCGAGGTCTTCACGTACCCGCGGGATCTCGGCCAGCACTTCGCTCATGCGGTTCAGGGCGCCCTGCTCCTTGAGCTGGTTGGCCAGGTTGGAAATCATCCCGCCCGGCACCTGGTTGACCTGCACCCGCGTGTCGACGGCGGTGAACTCGCTTTCGAACTGGTGGTACTTCTTGCGCACGGCGTAGAAGTACAGGCCAATCTCTTGCAGCAGCTCCAGGTTGAGGCCGGTGTCGAACTCGCTGCCCTTGAGGGCTGCGACCATCGACTCGGTGCCCGGGTGGCTGGTGCCCCAGGCGAAGCTGGAGATCGCGGTGTCGATGTGATCGGCACCGTTCTCGATCGCCTTGAGCTGGCACATCGCGGCCAGGCCCGCGGTGTCATGGGAATGGATGAACACCGGCAGCGATTGCTCGCTCTTCAGCGCCTTGACCAGTTCGCCGGTGGCATAGGGGGTCAGCAAGCCGGCCATGTCCTTGATCGCCACCGAGTCGCAACCCATGGCTTCCATTTGCTTGGCCTGGGCCACGAAGGCCTCGATGGTGTGCACCGGGCTGGTGGTGTAGGCGATGGTGCCCTGGGCATGTTTGCCCGCCGCCTTTACCGCCTCGATGGCCACGCGCAGGTTACGCACGTCGTTCATCGCGTCGAAGATGCGGAACACGTCGATACCGTTGACCGCCGCCTTGGCCACGAACGCCTTGACCACGTCGTCGCTGTAATGGCGATAGCCCAGCAGGTTCTGGCCGCGCAGGAGCATTTGCAGGCGGGTGTTAGGCAACGCGGCGCGCAGTTTGCGCAGGCGCTCCCACGGGTCTTCCTTGAGGAAGCGCACGCAGGCATCGAAGGTCGCGCCGCCCCAGACTTCCAGCGACCAGTAGCCGACTTTGTCGAGCTTGTCGCAGATCGGCAGCATGTCATCGGTGCGCATGCGGGTGGCGAGCAGCGATTGGTGGGCGTCGCGCAGGATGGTATCGGTAACAAAGATTTTCTTGGACATTGGAATATTCCTCACAGGCCTGCGTGGGCGGCGATGGCGGCGGCGATGGCCAGGGCCAGCTCTTCGGGTTTGCGCTTGATCGAGTAGTTGGTCAGTTCAGGGTGGCTTTCGACGAAGCTGGTGTTGAACTGTCCGCTACGGAATTCCGGGTTACGCAGGATTTCCTGGTAATAGGCGGCCGTGGTCTTGACCCCTTGCAGGCGCATGTCGTCCAGGGCACGCAAGCCACGGTCCATCGCTTCTTCCCAGGTCAGCGCCCAGACCACCAGCTTCAGGCACATGGAGTCGTAATACGGTGGGATGGTGTAGCCGGTGTAGATCGCCGTGTCGGTACGCACGCCGGGGCCGCCGGGGGCGTAGTAACGGGTGATCTTGCCGAAGCTGGGCAGGAAGTTGTTCTTCGGGTCTTCGGCATTGATCCGGAACTGCAGCGCAAAACCCCGGTGGTGGATGTCTTCCTGCTTGACCGACAGCGGCAGGCCGGAGGCGATGCGAATCTGCTCGCGGACGATGTCGATACCGGTGATTTCTTCGGTGATGGTGTGCTCCACCTGCACCCGGGTGTTCATCTCCATGAAGTACACCTCGCCCTCGGCGAGCAGGAACTCCACGGTACCCGCGTTCTCGTAGCCCACCGCCTTGGCCGCACGCACCGACAAGTCGCCGATGTAGGCGCGCTGTTCCGGGGTCAGTTGCGGGCTGGGGGCGATCTCGATCAGCTTCTGGTTGCGGCGCTGGATCGAGCAGTCACGCTCGAACAGGTGCACCACATTGCCGAAGCTGTCACCGAGGATCTGCGCCTCGATGTGCTTGGGATTGACGATGCACTTTTCCAGGAACACCTCGGCCGAACCAAACGCCTTGGTGGCTTCGGAAATCACCCGGGGGAACGCTTGCTCCAGTTCTTCGCGGTTGTTGCAGCGACGAATGCCGCGCCCGCCACCACCGGAGGTGGCCTTGAGCATCACCGGGTAACCAATGCGCTCGCCTTCGGTCAGCGCCTCGGCGATGTCGGCAACGTTGCCTTCGGTGCCCGGCGTCACCGGGACGCCAGCCTTGATCATGCTGCGTCGGGCTTCGGTCTTGTCGCCCATGCGGCGGATGACTTCGGCGGACGGACCAATGAACTTGATCCCCCGTTCGGCGCAAATGTCGGCCAGTTCAGCGTTTTCCGACAGGAAGCCGTAACCGGGATGCAGCGCATCGCAGCCGGTTTCCACCGCCAGGTTCACCAGCTTGCGCGGGTTCAGGTACCCGGCCAATGGCTCGGCACCCACGCTATGCGCCTCATCGGCGCGCTTGACGTGCAACGCATGGCGATCGGCGTCGGAGTAGATCGCCACCGAACGGATGCCCATCTCGGCGCAGGCACGCACGATTCGGACGGCAATTTCACCACGGTTGGCGATCAGGATCTTTGTTATCACTTGGAATTTCCCTTGAGCCGATTGCGAGCTACGACCTGCTAGACCCAGGTCGGCGCGTGACTAAATGTTTCAAATCAGTCGCACCGCCACCCTATCTCCCTCAAGGAATTAATAAAAATCAATAATTATTGGGTTAGCCATAAGTAACGACTTATAGTTAAACACCCCTCACCCGGCCAGAGTGCTTTTAATATGCGTAAGTCATTGATGCGTATGACATTGCGTCAGCTTCGGGTGTTCAACGAAGTCTGTGACCTGCGGTCCTACAGCCGAGCAGCCGAGGAAATGTCGCTCACACAACCGGCCGTCAGCCTACAAATTCGCCAGCTTGAAGAGCTGATTGGCCAGCCGTTGTTCGAGTATGTCGGCAAAAAGCTCTACATGACCGAGGCGGCTGAAGCGTTACAGCGGGCCAGCCGGGATATTTTCGGGCGCCTGGAAAACCTCGATATGCAGCTCTCGGACATGCAGGGCTCACTGCAGGGCCAACTAAAACTGGCGGTGGAATCCAGCGCCAAATACTTTGTGCCGCACCTGTTTGCCGCCTTCAAGCGCCAGCATCCGGAAGTGAACCTGCAATTGACCGTGGCTAACCGCGGGCAAGTGATCCGGCGCCTGTCCGATAACCGCGACGACCTGGTGATCATGTCCATGGTGCCTCAGGACATGGGGCTGGAGTTCCTGCCGTTCCTCAACAACCCCATCGTCGCCGTCGCCCCGCCGGATCATCCGTTGTGCCAGATGGGCCCCCTGCGCCTACAGGACCTGGAGCCCTACACGCTGCTGCTGCGCGAGCCGGGCTCTGGCACGCGACTGGCGTGCGAAGAGTATTTCAAGGACAAGCGCGTGCACTTCAACCAGACCCAGGAGGTCTCATCGGCCGAAGCCCAGCGCGAGTGTGTGCTGGCGGGTCTGGGCGTGGCGCTGTTGACGCGCCACGCCCTGAGCCTGGAGTTGGCAACCGGCGGCTTGATCGAGTTGCCGGTTGAAGAGCTGCCGCTGTACCGCAGTTGGTGCCTGGTGCAAGCCAAAGCCAAGCGACTGTCACCCGTGGCCCATGCGTTCCTGGGCTTTATCCGCAGCGAGCGAGCGCAGATCAGCGCGCTGGCTGAGCGTTTCGACGGGGCGTTGCGGGAGCCGCCTGCCAGTAATTGAGTGCAGGCTCGCCAGGACCATCGCCAATCTCGGCCAGCAACTGGCGCTGTTCGCAGCGATCCTCGATGGCGCGGCGAAACGCCATGCGCCGCTGGTCTTCCTGTTGACGACGGGTTTTGACGACGCTGTGACGTTCTTCGTAGTGCGGGGCCATTTCATGTCTCCCAAGACGAGTACGGGAGTTTCACGATAGGCGCGGGGGATGACGGTTTGGCGGCGCGGGGATGACAGGCCTGTGAATGCTCGGAGCCCCCGCCCTGTCGACTCAGTCGTCCAGGGCTTTCACCGACTTGGGCGACAGGCGCAAGCTGCGCAGGCTGCGCTTGACGCTCTTGAGGTGGTTGACCAGGCTCGGGCCGCGCGCCATGGCCACGCCCATCGCCAGCACGTCGATCACCACCAGGTGGGCGATACGCGAGGTCAGCGGCGTGTAGATTTCAGTGTCTTCGTGCACATCGATCGCCAGGTTGACGGTCGACAGCTCGGCCAATGGCGTTTGGCTCGGGCACAGGGTGATCAGCGAGGCGCCGCTTTCGCGCACCAGGTTGGCGGTGATCAGCAAGTCCTTGGAGCGACCCGACTGGGAGATACAGATCGCCACATCCGTCGGCTTGAGGGTCACGGCCGACATGGCCTGCATGTGCGGGTCCGAGTAGGCCGCAGCCGTCAGCAGCAACCGGAAGAATTTGTGCTGGGCATCGGCCGCCACGGCGCCGGACGCACCAAAGCCGTAGAACTCGACACGCTGGGCCTGGGACATCAGCGTCACCGCCCGTTGCAACTCCACCGGGTCGAGGTTCTCGCGAACTTCCATCAGGGTGTGCAGGGTGGTGTCGAAGATCTTCAGGCTGTAGTCGGCGACCGAGTCGTCTTCATGGATCGCGAACTGGCCGAAGCTGGCGCCGGCGGCCAGGCTCTGGGCCAGCTTGAGCTTCAGGTCCTGGAACCCCGAACAACCGATGGCGCGGCAAAAGCGCACGATGGTCGGCTCACTGATACCGACGCTGTGGGCAAGGTCAGCCATGGAACTGTGCATCACCGCCGCGGGATCAAGCAGCACATGATCGGCAACCTTGAGTTCCGACTTGCGTAACAGGTGGCGAGACTGGGCGATATGTTGCAACAGGTTCAAAGGGCTGGACTCTTTGTTATGGGCAGGCGCCGGGGATGTAGCGAGCTTGTAGTTATACTACAAGAATCGGCTTTTTGCCTGCCCAATCCGTAACCGGATGCCAGTTAGCCCCCCGGTTTTGGCCGAGCAGGTGGTATGTAGCCTTTTTTTGCTGAGCGTTGCGCCTTCGCTCCGTGCCTTTTTAATAGTCCCCTGGCTGCGCCGCCCATTCCTTAGTTGAACAACGGCAAACGCCACACGGCCAACACTTATCGACAGCGCGCGGGCCGCCCCCTCAAAAACATAAATAATCCCTTCAACGCCTATCGTCGCACTTTTACATTCCGAACCAGTATGGCGCTTCATATAAAAATACCCGTGATGAATAATCGCCTCGGCAGGACGCAACTTAAACTTAACTAAGGATTAATTAAACATGACCATTGAAAGCAAAAACTGGTTCGCACAAATCAACCGTATGCCTGGCGATCTGTTCTTCCGTGCCGAAGGCACGATCACCGTGGCGACGCCCGGCGTTACCCCAGTCCTGGTCGTTAGCCCGCAGCAGGACAAGTCCTTCAACCTGAGGCTCGAGCTGGAGCTGCACACCTCTGAAGGTGTTCACTTGCAAGTGCTCACGGACAAAGTAGCCACCTACAAATCCCTGGGCGCATCCAATGTCACCGGCGTCGATATTTTCTACAAAGGTGAACACGTACACAGCATTAAAGACGTGATGATCACGCACTAATAAAAGTCTCAGCACCCCGAGATTTCCCTGCCAGTTCAATAGGCGTCACTGGCAGGTTTATATAAGTTACTTCACACGCTTGTCTCTTAATAACTGTTCAAGTTGCACGGCATCCACCGGACGACTGATCAGATAGCCTTGTACTTCATCGCAAGACTGCGCCTCTAGGAACGCCAGTTGCTCGGGTGTCTCCACCCCCTCCGCCACCACTTTGAGCGACAAGCCATGGGCCAGGGCAATGATCGCCCGGGTGATCGCCGCATCGGCACCGTCCTCGCCCACCCCGCGAATGAACGCCTGGTCGATCTTCACGTAGTCCACCGGAATGCGCTTGAGGTAGCTCAACGACGAGTAGCCAGTGCCAAAGTCATCGATGGCCAGCTTCACCCCCAGGTCACGCAGTTGCTGGAACGTCGCGATGATGTGCTCGACGCTGTCCAGTAATTGGCTTTCGGTCAGTTCCAGCTCCAGGTAGCACGGCGCCAGGCCGGTTTCTTCCAGCACCTGGCGCACCAGGCTGACGAGCTTGCCCTGGCGCAGTTGGTGCACCGATAGATTGACCGAGACCCGAATAGGCTCCAGCCCCTGGCGTTGCCACTCACACGCCTGCCAGCACGCCTGGCGCAACACGAACTCGCCAATCGGCCCGATCAAGCCGGTCTCCTCGGCCAGGCCAATGAATTCCCCCGGAGGTATCCGGCCGATGGTCGGATGGTCCCAGCGTACCAACGCTTCGGCGGCGTTCAGGCGGCCGCTGGCGAGGCAGAGCTTGGGTTGATAAAACACCGTCAACTGGTTCTCCTCGAGAGCCTTGCGCAGGTGGTTTTCCAACTGCAAGCGCTCAAGGGTGCTGGCCTGCAGGCTGTCGGTGTAGAACTGGAAGTTGTTCCCACCCAAGTGCTTGGCGTGCTGCATGGCCATGTTCGACTGGCTGATCAGTGCCGACATTTCCCGCGCGTTGTCGGGCAGCATGCTGATGCCCATCGACGCACTGACCACCAGTTCATGCCCCTCGATCGTCAATGGCAGCCGCAGCTTGGCCAGCAATCGGGTCGCGACCCGCGCCAGGCTGGACAGGCTGCCGTAGGCGTCGAACAGCACGGCAAACTCATCGCCGGACAAGCGGGCAATGGTGTCCGCCTCCGGCAACGCGCTGACCAGGCGACGCGCCATTTTCTGCAGCAGTTGGTCAGCCACCTCATGCCCCAGGCTATCGTTGAGCAGCTTGAAGCGGTCCAGATTGATGTGCAGCAGCGCCAGGCTGCGACTGCCCTGGCGCACGCGCTGATGGGCCTCACGCAAGCGCTCGCGGAACAGTGAGCGGTTGGCCAACCCGGTGAGTTCGTCGTTATGGGTCAGGTAGCGCATGCGCTCTTCGGACTCACGCCGGGCCGAAAGATCGGCGAAGAAGCCCACGATATGGCTGACGTTGCCCCGCGTATCGCGCACCGCACTCAGTTGCAACCATTGCGGATAGAGCTCGCCGTTCTTGCGCGCCTCCACCAACTCGCCCTGCCAACTGCCATGCTGTTCCAAGGCGTGGTGGATGGCCCCGTAATGGCGCTTGGCGTCCCGGCTGCACGGCAACTCGACCACGTTGCGCCCCAGCAAATCCTCGGTCGAGTAACCGGACACCCGATTGAATGCCTGGTTGACCGCGATCACCGCGTAGTCCGGGTCAAAGATCAAGATGCCTTCGCTGGCCGCCTCGAACACGGTGGCCGCCAGTTGCCGTTGTTGTTCCTGGTTCTTGCTGGCACTGATGTCGCGCCGGGTGCCGACCATGCGCAGGACCCGTCCGCTGGCGCTGCGTTCCACGGCTCGGCCACGGTCTTCGATCCACACCCAATGACCATCGCCGTGACGCACGCGGTATTCGATTTGATAGTCGTCGGTGCGGCCCTTCAGGTGCTCCACCAGCGCCCGGCGCAGCGACGGCACGTCTTGGGGATGCAGGCGCGGCTTGAGGTGGCTGAGCATCGCGGTGATGAACGCCGGTTCAAGGCCAAACAACTCCTTGAGCTGGGTGTGATGCACTTCGTCTGTTTGCAGGTCCCAGTCCCACAGCCCCAACTCACTGGCGTTCAAGGCCAGCGCCAGGCGCGCTTCACTCTTGCTCAGGGCGCGATTGGCGGCGTCCCGTTCCTGGCTGCGTTGGGCCACACGGCTTTCGAGCCCGACCTGGGCCTCACGCAGTTCTTCTTCGGCCTGCCGACGCTGCTCGATTTCCCTGGCCAATGCCTGGTTGAGTTGATCGCTGCGCCGTTGTGCCTGTTGCAGGTGCTCGATCAGCGCCTGATTCTGGAAGCGCCGCAGCAACCCTCGCGAAATCAAGCGATTGACCTGCCACGCGACCACGCTCAAGGCGCCCAGGAGTATCAACCCCAGCCAGCCCCAGCCTTGCTGCTGTTCGTTGTCGCCCCAGAACAGATAGCCGATGGCGGGCAGCAAGCACGGCAAGGTAAAGGACAGGAACGCCGGCAGGCTCACGGCATAGGCGACGCTGGCCGACAGCGTCGCAGCGCCGATCAGGCCAAACACCCAGGCTTGTTGCAGGAAGTTGTCGCCCGGCACCAGGGCGATCCCCGCAGCGGCCAGGGTCAGCCCGCTAAAGGCCGAGCCCAGCAAGAACATGCGCCGCCAGGCCGGCTGTGCCTGACGACTGGGCATGGCCGAGTCGAAAGCGGCGACCTGGATCACCCGCAATGCCACCAATGACAGCAGCCAGACCAACCAGACACTCACCAGCCCGTAGTGCTGGGGGCTCCAGAGCAACCCGGCGCACACCAGGCCATTGATCAACATCAGCAGCGTGGGCAGCAGCGAGCCCTGATAGAGCAGGCGCGTACGCTCGACGGCCATTTCCATGGCGTATTGCTCGCGGATAACCTGTGGTTCCACAAGGGGCCCTGGCAGGTGGGTGCTGAGGGTCATAGGCAATGTTCTTATTCTTATTAGAAGTGGGCGTGCAAACCCAAGCGTCGACGGAGCATACACAAGCCATTGCCCGGACCAAACTGCTCCAGATCACAAAAACGCCGAAACAAATGCCCCTCGATTGCCCCGCGAAAACCCCGAAGGCACGGGCCACGAGGGCTGGCGATGAGTGACCGGTCGGTCGCCCTTTTTGATTCTTTTGTCGGTTAATCCAACGCTCGGTTTGCCCGGTGTGGCCCAGCACCCTAGAATGCCCCGATGCGCGATGATCTCTCTCTTTTGCTGAACTCCCTCAACGATGCCCAACGCCAGGCCGTAGCTGCCTCCGTGGGTCGTCAGTTGGTCCTGGCCGGGGCTGGCTCCGGTAAAACCCGTGTGCTGGTGCACCGTATCGCCTGGTTGATCCAGGTCGAGAACGCGTCCCCGCACTCGATCCTGTCGGTGACCTTCACCAACAAGGCCGCTGCCGAGATGCGTCATCGCATCGAGCAGTTGATGGGTATCAACCCGGCCGGCATGTGGGTCGGCACCTTCCACGGCCTGGCGCACCGCTTGTTGCGGGCGCACTGGCAGGAAGCCGGCCTGAGCCAGACCTTCCAGATCCTCGACAGCGACGACCAGCAGCGGCTGGTCAAGCGGGTGATCCGCGAGCTGGGCCTGGACGAGCAACGCTGGCCCGCCCGCCAGGCCCAGTGGTTCATCAACGGCCAGAAGGACGAAGGCCTGCGCCCGCAACACATCCAGGCCAGCGGTGACCTGTTCCTGGGCACCATGCGCAGCATCTATGAAGCCTACGAGGCGGCCTGCCTGCGCGCCGGCGTCATCGATTTCTCCGAACTGCTGCTGCGCGCCCTCGACCTGTGGCGTGACCACCCGGGCCTGCTGGCGCACTACCAGAAACGTTTCCGGCACATTCTGGTGGACGAGTTCCAGGACACCAACGCCGTGCAGTACGCCTGGTTGCGCCTGCTGGCCAAAGGCGGCGACAGCCTGATGGTGGTCGGCGACGACGACCAGTCGATCTACGGCTGGCGCGGGGCGAAAATCGAGAACATCTATCAGTATTCCGACGACTTCCCGGATGCCCAGACCATCCGCCTGGAGCAGAACTATCGCTCCACCGCCGGCATCCTCAAGGCGGCGAACGCCCTGATTGCCAACAACACCGGGCGCATGGGCAAAGAGCTGTGGACCGATGGCGGCGAAGGCGAAGCCATCAACCTGTACGCCGCGTTCAACGAACACGATGAAGCGCGCTACGTTGTCGAAACCATCGAAAGCGCGCTGAAAACCGGCCTGGCGCGCAGCGATATCGCGATTTTGTACCGCTCCAACGCCCAATCGCGCGTTCTGGAAGAAGCCTTGCTGCGCGAGCGCATTCCGTACCGCATCTATGGCGGCCAGCGCTTCTTCGAACGCGCTGAAATCAAGAACGCCATGGCTTACCTGCGCCTGCTCGAAGGCCGTGGCAATGACGCGGCCCTGGAGCGGGTGATCAACGTCCCGGCCCGTGGCATTGGCGAGAAGACCGTCGAGGCGATCCGCGACCACGCCCGCCACAGCGATGTGTCGATGTGGGAAGCCATGCGCCTGTTGATCGCCAATAAAGGCCTCACTGGGCGCGCCGCCGGTGCCCTGGGTGGCTTTATCGAACTGATCGAGAACCTGGCGGCGAAAACCGCCGAGATGCCGCTGCACCTGATGACCCAGACCGTCATCGAACAGTCGGGCCTGATCGCCTATCACGAAGCGGAAAAAGGCGAGAAAGGCCAGGCCCGGGTAGAAAACCTTGAGGAACTGGTCAGCGCCGCCCGTAACTTCGAGAACAACGAAGAAGACGAAGACCTGACGCCACTGGCCGCCTTCCTCGGCCATGCCTCGCTGGAAGCCGGCGACACCCAGGCCGACGAGCACGAAGACAGCATCCAGTTGATGACCTTGCACAGTGCCAAGGGCCTGGAGTTTCCCTACGTGTTCCTGGTGGGCATGGAAGAAGGCTTGTTCCCGCACAAGATGAGCCTGGAAGAGCCCGGGCGCCTGGAAGAAGAACGCCGCCTGGCTTATGTCGGCATCACCCGCGCCATGCAAAACCTGGTGATGACCTACGCTGAAACCCGACGCTTGTACGGCAGCGAGACCTACAACAAGGTTTCACGCTTCGTACGCGAGGTGCCCAAAGGCCTGATTCAGGAAGTGCGGCTGTCCAATAGCGTCAGCCGTCCGTTCAACGGGGCCAACAAGCAGAGCACCAGCAGCATGTTCGCCGGTACCGAGATCCCGGAGACGGCGTTCAGCCTCGGCCAGCAAGTGCAACATGCGGTGTTCGGCGAAGGGGTGATCCTCAACTTCGAAGGCTCCGGGGCGCAGGCCCGGGTGCAGGTGAACTTCAGCGAAGGCAGCAAGTGGTTGATGCTGGGGTACGCCAAGCTGGAGGCGGTCTAGACCTTACGCAAGTCCACTGTGGGAGCGAGCCTGCTCGCGATCGCGGTGTGTCAGGCAACATTGATCGTGAATGTGCCGACGTATTCGCGAGCGGGCTCGCTCCCACGGGTTTGGCGTTCATCATCAGGACAGAACTCATGAGCTCAGGCTTCTTTTCCTCTTGGACATTCTGGGCCCTGCTGTCGGCCGTGTTCGCCGCCCTGACCGCGATTTTCGCCAAGGTCGGCATCGAGAACGTCAACTCCGACTTCGCCACCTTGCTGCGCACCGTGGTGGTATTGGTCAGCCTGGCCTTGATTTTGTACGCCACGGGCCAATATCAAGCATTGGGATCGATTTCCCCCAAGAGTTACCTGTTCCTGCTGCTCTCGGGGCTGGCCACCGGCGCATCGTGGATCTGCTACTTCCGGGCACTGAAGCTCGGGCCGGCGTCGCTGGTAGCGCCCGTGGACAAGCTCAGCGTGGTGCTGGTGGCGGTACTCGGCGTGATCCTGCTGGGCGAGAAGCTCGACCTGCGCCAATGGGGCGGGATTGGCTTGATCACGGCAGGCGTGGTCATGTTGGCGCTGCGCCGCTAGGCGATTTTCCTACTGAGCCCATCCACTCGCCTTACTGACAAATGTACATACGCCGCTTGTGCCGACCGAGCTGAATCTAGCCTGTCAGGCAAAAGCCCGAAACATATCGCCGCTAGCCTATGCCAGTTCACCTGTGCAACATGGCGCGCGTGCCATCCACAAATGGGAATTCCCTTTATGAAACGTTTTCTTAGCATCGCCATGGCGTTGTGCATCGGCCTGACGATGAGCCTTGACGCCAACGCCAAACGCTTTGGTGGCGGCAAGAGCTCCGGCGCTGCGCCGTCTCACCAGACCAGCCAAATGGCGCCTTCTTCTCCAGGCATGGGCGGCGCTGCTGCGACCGCTGGTGCTGCCGGTGCCGCGGGCGCGGCTGCCAAGGCCGGTGGCGCTTCGCGCTGGCTCGGCCCTCTGGCCGGTATCGCGGCCGGTGGCCTGCTGGCCTCCATGTTCATGGGCGGCGGTTTCCAGGGCATGCAGATCTTCGACATCCTGATCATGGCGGTCATCGCGTTTGTGATCTTCCGCTTCATCGCCGCCCGTCGCCGCAAGCAGCAGGAGCACCTGGCACCTGCCGGCGCGCCGATGCAGCGTGAAGTGTTCGAGCAAAAGCCGGCCATGGGCTCCATCTTCGGTGGCTCGGCGGCATCGGCCGCCGCCCGTCCGGTGATCAATGCACCGGCCTGGTTCAACGAAGAGCGCTTCGTTGAAGCTGCGCGTAGCCACTTCCAGTCCCTGCAGCAACACTGGGACGCCAACGAAATGGACAAGATCGCCGAGTTCGTGACCCCGCAACTGCTGGAGTTCCTCAAGCGCGAGCGTGCCGAGCTGGGTGATGCCTTCCAGTCCACCTATATCGACAACCTCACCGTTCAACTGGATGGCGTGGATGATCGCGCAGACAAGACCATCGCCACCCTGACCTTCAGCGGTGTGTCGAAGACCTCGCGTTTCGACCAGGGCGAAGTGTTCAGCGAAAGCTGGAACATGGAACGTCCGCAAGGCGAGAACCAGCCTTGGCTGGTGGCCGGTATCCGCCAGAACGGCTGATCCTTGCGCGTTTGCATGCAGTCATAAAAACCCCGGACTTGTCCGGGGTTTTCTATTTCGCGGTTACATCCATAGCGAGCTACTGTATAAACCGCCTCCTATTAACCGCGCCATCAGCACGAGGATCCCGGCCGTGGAAGAAATCATCGAACAACTGCGTGAAGCCAACGAACCGGTACCGGTACCCTTGGAGCTACCTGACGAAGACCAACTGGTGGAAATCGAGGAACAACTGTTCATCGATATCCCATTCGTCTTCAGAGAATTCCTGCTGACCGTCAGTGATGTCGTCTACGGCAGCCTGGAGCCGGTGACCGTCACCGACCCGCAATCGCACACTTACCTGCCGGACGTTGCCGCCAACGCGTGGGACGCAGGCGTGGAGCGCAGCCTGATCCCGATCTGCCAGGACGGTGATGACTATTACTGCGTAGAAGAAGACGGCACCGTGGTGCTCTGGCAGGCCGAAGACGAGTTGATTGCCGAAGAAACCTGGGAATCGGTGTGGCACTGGGCGCGGGACGTCTGGCTGGAAAGCTGATCACCCGTGACCCGTAGCCGCTGGCGCGATATGCGTCGGCAGCGGCTACGGGGGCTGGTTTCAGTGCCCCGACGCGTCCTTGTGATTGTCCAGGGTTTCCAGCAGGGCAATCTGCATGCGCGTATGCACGCGGATAAACCAGCGCCATAGCAGCGCCGCCACCGCGGCAGCCACCACGGCAATCAGCACCAGCAATTTGTTGGTTGGCAAGATGCTGGCCGACAAGGCCGCCAACAGCAGGAAAATCACCAACAACGAAAGGATCGGGATCACTTCGGCGATCACCCGACGTACGCGTTGCGTGTGGCGGCCGGCCATCTCCGGTTTCACGCCCATTTCCGCCAGCAACATCGAGAGCGCCTTGAGCTTGCGATAGGCGGCAATCAGAAACGGGAGCGACAGCAGCAGCGCCCCACCCCAGATCAGGGCTTTGTGCCAACCAGGATCGCTGACCCAGTCTTGCAGGTAGCTGGAGATCCGCCCGGCAAAGAACCCGCCCGAGAAGAAGACCGCCACCACCAGTGCCAGGTTGACCCCCACCTGCAACAGAATTCGCCGAATCATCGCCGCCAGCAGCGCGCCCTCGCCTTGCGGCTGGATGCTGCGCAGCCATTCGCCGTACATGCCCAGCACGCGAGCCACACGCGTCGGCATCACGGCGGCGAGCTTCAGCGACAGCGGATCGGCGGCACGAATCAGGTACGGCGTGAGCAAGGTGGTGATGGCCGACACCGCGACGGCCACCGGATAGAGGAAGTCGCTGGTGACCTGCAAGGTCATGCCCAGCGCCGCAATGATGAAGGAAAACTCGCCAATCTGTGACAGACCCATGCCGACCCGAAGTGAGGTACGGCCGTCATTGCCCGCGATAAACGCCCCAAGCCCGCAGGACAGCATCTTGCCCAGCACCACGGCGACGGTAATCACCGCGATCGGCCAGGCGTATTGCACAAGAATCTGCGGATTGATCAGCAGGCCGATGGCGACAAAGAAGATCGCACTGAACATGTCGCGAACCGGTTCGATCAGCCGCTCGATGTCGACCAATTGCCGGGATTCGGCCATGATCGCGCCGATCAGGAACGCCCCCAGCACCATGCTGTATTCAAGCTTGACCACCAGCAGGCAGAAGCCGAAACACAGGCCCAGCACGGTGATCAGCAGCATCTCGTTGCTGTCGAATTTGGCCACATAGGCCAACAGGCGCGGCACCAGCAGGATCCCCACCACCAGCGCCACGATCATGAACAACGAGAGCTTGCCCACCGTGGAGAACACTTCGCCGGAACTCACGGTGCCGCTGACCGCGATGCTCGACAGCAAGGCAATGATGCCGATGCCCAGGATGTCCTCGACAATCAGCACGCCAAAGATCAACTGGGCAAAGCGCTGGTTCTTCATCTTCAGGTCATTCAGGGCCTTGACGATGATGGTGGTCGAGGAAATGGCCAGGATCGCGCCCAGGAACAGCGAGTCCATGGTGTTCCAGTCGAACCAGCGGCCAATTTCGTAGCCGATCCAGATCATCAGCACGATTTCCAGGAACGCGGCGATGAACGCCGTCGCGCCGACCTTGAACAACTTGCGCAGGCTGAACTCCAGGCCCAGGCAGAACATCAGGAAGATCACCCCCAACTCGGCGAGGATCTTGATGGTCTCTTCGTCGTGAATCAGCCCGAACGGCGGGGTATGCGGGCCAATAATGACACCCGCGACGATGTAGCCCAGGACCACCGGTTGCTTGAGCCGGTGGAACACGATGGTCACCACACCGGCTATCAACATGATCACTGCCAGGTCCTGAATGAAACTGATGGCATGCATGGCGATGGCTCCTGAGTGGGGGCGGACAAGCGTTGCGGATCAACGAAAAACGCCCGCTGGAAGGGCTTTTGCAGGGTAACACCACGACTTCTGGCAGAAATGCGGTGCAATATATGGAAACAGATAGACACAAGCGTGACGGCCGCCATTGACGCGGCGTCCCGTTAACGACGCTTTGAAATTGTTCAAGTGCCCGCAGAGGCACTCCCGTAATCCCTGCCTAGAACCGTGAGTGCGCTATGGAACCCGGAAACGCCCAACTGTCGATGACGGTATTGATGACCCCTGACATGGCCAACTTCTCTGGCAATGTCCACGGTGGCACGCTGCTCAAATACCTCGACGAAGTGGCCTACGCTTGTGCCAGTCGTTATGCCGGTCAGTATGTGGTGACCTTGTCGGTGGACCAGGTGATCTTCCGTGAACCGATCCACGTGGGTGAGTTGGTGACCTTCCTGGCATCGGTCAACTTCACCGGCAACACGTCGATGGAGGTGGGCATCAAGGTGGTGACCGAGAACATCCGCGAGCGCTCGGTGCGCCACACCAATAGTTGCTTCTTCACCATGGTCGCGGTCGATGAGCAGCGTAAACCTGCACAGGTGCCGCCGCTGCAGCCGCAGAACAGCGAAGACAAGCGCCGCTACATCCAGGGTAAGCAGCGCCGGCAGATTCGCCAGGAGATGGAAAAGCGCTATCAGGAGATCAAGGCGGACGCCTGAGGCCGGTCAGACTGCCTTGTCGCCTTCGTTGGATTGCCTTCGCGAGCAGGCTCGCTCCCACGTGTGATCTTGTGTGGGAGCGAGCCTGCTCGCGATTGGGCTTAACACCCACTCAGAGGCTGATCGATGTCGCCTCGAACTTCACCCGGGGATGGGCGATCCGATCCTGGGCCCGCACCAGTTCCAGCTCATAACTCGCGCAGGCCTGGGTTTCCAGGAGCACTTCATGGACGGCCGAGGCGGTGAACTCGAACGCGGCCACCAGGCTATCGCCCAACAACACCCGCGCCAGGAACAGCCCCGAGGTCAGGTCGCCCACGCCCACCGGCTGACGCGGAAACGCCAGCAGTGGACGACGCAGGTGCCAACTGCCTTCGGCGGTCACCAGCAACATCTCGAATCCGTCCGGCAACTTGCCGGGATAATCCAGGTGCTTGACCAGCACCGCCTTCGGCCCACGTGCCAGCAGCGCCCGGGCCATCGCCAGGCAATCGAACAGCGACTGCGGCTTGCGCCCGGAGAAACTGTCCAGCTCCAGTTGGTTCGGGCACATGAAGTCCGCCACTGCCGCCGCTTCATCCAGCAGGAAGTCGCTGACCTCGGCGGGCACGATGCAGCCCTTCTCGGCATGACCCATCACCGGGTCGCACAGGTACAACGCGTTGGGGTTGATCGCCTTGATCCGCGCCACCCCACTGAGGATCGCCCGCCCCTGCGCGGCGCTGCCCAGGTAGCCCGACAACACCGCATCACAGTTGCCCAGCTCACCAATGGCGGCGATGCCCTCCACCAGCTCGGGAATCTGCTGCGGTGCCAGCACTTCACCGGTCCACTGGCCGTATTGGGTGTGGTTGGAGAACTGCACCGTGTTCAGCGGCCAGACATTCACCCCGACCCGCTGCATCGGGAAAACCGCGGCGCTGTTGCCGGCGTGACCAAAAACCACGTGGGACTGGATGGCAAGCAGATGAGGTGTACGTTTCATGCGGGGAGTCCGTAAAACGAGTGAAATTGGAGCCGCGCAGTATGCGACTAAACACAGCCTGTACGACAGGCCAACGTCGCAGTTAAGCTGATGCCCATTCGTTGGAGTTTTGTTGATGCTGACCCTTGGAAACATCTTCGTGTTGATGCTGCTGGCAACCGGCGCCGCCTGGCTGTGGCACAACCACGGTTTGCGCGAGCGGGCGCTGGAGCGGGTCAAGCGCCATTGCGCCAAACTCAACATCGAACTGCTCGATGGCAACGTTGCGTTGAAAAAGATCGGCATCGTCAAGGACGCCAACGGTCGCCGGCGCCTGGCCCGGATCTATAACTTTGAGTTCACGGTGACTGGCGAAGCCCGCCACACCGGCACCATCACCCAATTCGGCGCTCACAGCGCAAGCATCGAACTCGCGCCCTACCCGATGCCGTTCGAGGAACAGCCCACGCCGCCCGTCAGCGCCGAGGTCATCGAGTTGAGCCAATGGCGCCAGGATCACAACAAGTCGCGTCACTAAGGCCTCAGACAGAGCCCTTGTGGCAACGGGCAAGGCCAGCCTGCAGCGCTTCGGTGTCTTGGGGCTCGGTGAAGATCAGTTCGATACGCGAGTCCTGGCACCATTCACTCGGTTGCCAACTGAGCGGCGCATTGTCCAGCGCGTTGGCCGAGCACCAACCTGGCGAGCTGTGGATAACCAGCTTGGCGCGCCGCCAATCCAGCGCTTCAAGCCAGGACTGGATCAACCGCGGGTCGAACACTTGCGTGGGATGCCAGCGCCAGCCAATGCTCCAACCGCCCTCCTGCTGCTGGCTCAGGCAGAGTGGCTGCGTCTTATCTGTCCACAGCGCCGGCATCTGCGCCAGCCCTTTCGGCACGCGAAAGTTATCCACAGCCCCCACCGCCTGATTCCTCACCCCCGGCAGTTGGTCCAACGCCAACCTCCCGTGTTGTGTCCAATGCACCGGGCACGGCGGGAGAAGCGCGGTGATCCGCTGGCGATCGGCAGCGCTCAACGACTCGGACTTGTTCAGCAGCAGCAATCCCACGACCGGCAACGTGGCCTGCTGCGCGGCCGGGAGTGGCTGGCCAGCCGCCAATGCCTGGGCATCCAGCACCAACACGCTGGGCTGGATCGCCAACACCCCCTGCCACGGCGCTTCGCTCAGTTGCCGGAGTAACTGCGCCGGATGCCCCAGCCCGGAGGGTTCGATAAATAAACGATCAGGCCGGGACTTGCGCAGCAAGCGCCCCAGCCCAATCTGGAACGGCGCACCATTGACGCAGCACAGGCAGCCGCCCGCCACTTCCCCCAAGGCAATACCCTCGGCATCGGTGGTCAGCAATGCGGCGTCGAGGCCAATCTGACCGAACTCGTTGATCAGCACCGCCCAACGCTCGTTGGCCGGGCGCTGCGCCAGCAGGTGCTTGATCAGGCTGGTCTTGCCGGCACCCAGGGGCCCGGCGATGACGTGGGTGGGGATGTTCTGCAACATGGTTGAGGGTTTCACGGTCGTAATGCCGCCAATATGCCTGAGCGGGCGGTTATTCACTATCGCCGCATGGCTCAGGCGGGCGCCAACATCACGCGGCCTCCTCTTCGAACCAAGGGCCAAACGGGTCAGCCATCAGCCTCCAGCCTTCTGCACCCAATGTCATTTCATCATCGTTGAGCAGGCAACCGTCCAAGTCGGACGCAAGCCGGGCGAAGTCGATGTTCTGGCCGATGAACACCAGTTCCTGGCGGCAGTCACCGGTGTCCGCGGCCCAGTTGTTCATGATGGCCGCCGTGCTCTCCTGATCCTGTGGCCACTGGCTTTTGGGCACAAACCGCCACCAGCGGCCCGCGAAGCCATGGCGCATCAAGCCACCGGCCTGGGACCAGTTGCCCGCGTCCTGATGTTTGCTGGCCAGCCAGAAAAAACCCTTGGAACGCAGCAATTTGCCGTTCACCCAAGGGCGATTGATGAAGGTAAAGAAGCGCTGGGGATGAAAGGGCCGGCGAGCCCGGTAGACCGTTGAGGCGATCCCGTATTCGCTGGTTTCCGGCACGTGTTCACCGCGCAGTGTCTGCAACCAGCCCGGTGCCTGGGCGGCTTTTTCGAAGTCGAAACGAGCGGTGTTGAGAATCGCCTTGAGCGGCACTTCGCCCATGACCATCGGGATGATGTGCGCCTGAGCATTAAGCCGCTTGAGGATCGCGATCAGTTCTTCACGCTCGGCGCGGCTGATCAGGTCGATCTTGCTGATCAACAGCACATCGGCGAACTCGATCTGCTCGATCAGCAGGTCGGTGATGGAGCGTTCGTCCTCATCCCCCAGGGTTTCGCCCCGCGACGCGAGGCTTTCGGCAGCCTGGTAGTCGAGCAGGAAGTTGATGCCATCGACCACCGTGACCATGGTGTCGAGCCGCGCGATGTCCGCCAGGCTCTGGCCGTCTTCGTCGCGAAAGGTAAATGTCTCGGCCACCGGCAGCGGCTCCGAGATCCCCGTGGACTCAATCAACAGGTAATCGAAGCGACCTTCGCGGGCGAGTTTGCCGACCTCCACCAGCAAGTCCTCGCGCAGGGTGCAGCAGATGCAGCCATTGCTCATTTCGATGAGTTTTTCATCGGCGCGACTCAAGGTGACGTCACGCTGGACCTCACCGCCGTCGAGGTTGATTTCACTCATGTCATTGACGATCACCGCCACCCGCAGGTGCTCGCGATTGCGCAAGACGTAGTTGAGCAAGGTGCTTTTACCGGCGCCGAGAAACCCGGAGAGGACGGTCACGGGGAGACGATTGGGCATCAGGTATTCCTCATCAGGAGTGGACGCCAGGCTGGGCGCTGTTTTTATGTTATAGTATAACAACATGATTAAGCCACCCTCTTACTCCCCACGACCGCGGTTGAGTCATTGCCATCGGTGCATGAACAACGCCGCTCAAGAACATGAATGCTTACCCTATTACTGACGTTGAATTGCCCACGGTGGACCGCCCCATGCACGCGCTGACATTGCCCGATATCGCTGCGCAGACTTCACCCCAAGCCTTGCCGCTCGATTGGGTGGGCATGTGCGACATCGCTCTTCCCGTGTTATTTGACGGCCAGCGCATCAGCGCCAAGGCCGATGCGGGCGTCAGTCTTGATGATGGCGACGCTCGGGGCATACATATGTCGCGGCTGTATCTCGCCCTGCAAATGCTTGAGCGCGAACCCCTCACCCCAACGCTTCTGCGACGCGTGCTGCAAACCTTCCTCGATAGTCACGACGGTTTATCCCACGCGGCCTACCTACGTATTCACGCCGACATGTTGCTCAAACGCCCAGCAATGATCAGCCCATTGAGCGGCTGGAAAAGCTACACAACCTGTTTTGAAGCGCGCCTGGAAAATGAAGTGTTCCACGTGGAACTCAAAACTGAAGTGGCCTACTCATCCACATGCCCCTGCTCGGCGGCCCTTTCCAGGCAACTGATTCAACAGCAGTTCATCGATGATTTTGCCAACCAGCCCTTGCAGCATGCCGACGTCCTGGCCTGGCTCGGCTCCGCAAACGGCATCGTCGCGACCCCTCATAGCCAGCGCAGTTACGCGCAGTTGCACGTGCGGCTGGTCAACGATCTGGATAACTTCCCCCTGATCGCCACGATCAACGACGCCGAAGCGGCACTCGGCACCGCCGTGCAAACCGCCGTGAAGCGCGCAGACGAACAAGCTTTCGCCCTGGCCAATGGTCAGAACCTGATGTTTTGCGAAGACGCCGCCCGCCGCCTGAACCTCGCGCTCAAACGCACCGAGGGCATCGACGCCTTTGAGGTGCGTGTGGTTCACGCCGAGAGCCTGCACGCCCATGATGCGGTCGCCATCAGTCGCTGGAACTGGGGCGCCGCATGATCGTTGCCTGCCACAGCTTGGTGTTGATGCGCCTGACGCTCGGTGCTTCAACTGACCAGAGCAGTATTTTTTTCGGTAAAACGCCCCCATGTCGGAGCTCTTAATGACGCAGGTCAGGGTTTGCTTTTATGGTTAAAAGGTTAAATCCCGCTTTGCGCGAAACCTTCAGGATCACCGACGATGATTCACATCACCCTGCCTGACGGCACACGGCGCGAGTACGACCAACCGCTCTCGGTCTTTGAAGTGGCGGCCAGTATCAGCCTGGGCCTGGCCAAGGCGGCAGTCGCGGGCAGGGTGAACGGCATGCTGGTGGAGTGCGGGTTTGTCATCCGCCAGGACTCACGTGTGAGCATCCTCACGGCCCGTGAACCCCAAGGCCTGGAAATCCTGCGTCGCTCCTGTGCCTTGTTGCTGGCAATGGCCATCAAGCAACGCTTCAGCGAGGCAACCATCATCGGTGGCGCCGTGGTCGGTGACGGCTTCTATTGCGAACTGAGCCACGAACCGCCGTTGCAGCCTGAAGACTTGCCGCTGATCGAAACCCGAATGCAGGCATTGGCGGCGGCCAACCATTCGATGGCCTACCTGGTGCCCTGCTATCAATTGGAGGATGTGGAAGCGCTCGGCGAGGGCCCCCATGTACCATCGACCCATGTGATACAGGCATTCAGCCTGGAGCACTTGGTCGGGACCACGCGGCAGCGGATCTACGGTGTGTGCTGGCCAAACCAGCAAGAGCTCGATAGCTGGCGCGCACCGCAACAGGTGGTCGTGATCAACATCAATGAGCGCCAGGCGGACTACGCGCAATCGGTCACCGAGACCCTGCGCCGGAGCGGCTTGAGCGCACGCTCGGACCTGCGCAACGAGAAGATCGCCAACAAGCTGCGCCATCACCACCAGCAGGGCGTGCCCTACCTGGTGGTGATTGGCGACAAGGAACTGGACGGCAACTTTGTCAGCGTGCGCACTGGGGCTGGGGAGAACCTGGGCCGGCTACCTGTCGAAGGTGTGTGCGAGCTGTTGCGCAGCGAACGCCTGTAGCCGCCCTCCTCAAGCGCGGGGCTTGACGGTTCCGCAGTCCTGACCCAGCCACACGGCGCGCGTCTCCATGCTGCCCGCCTGCTGAATGCCGGTGGCGTTGAACGTGCCATTGACCGTGGTTCTGAACTCACGATCGCTGAGGAAATTCGCCACCCCAGTGCCTTGTGCCTTCGGGCAACTGAAGCGGAACTTCCACTGGTTGCCGTTTCGCTCGGTGATCTGTTGCTGGCAACCTGACTGTGGGTCCTGCAGCGGAATGGTGTCGCTCTGCACCTGCGCCGGGGTCAGGCACGCGCGAATCCCCTTGCCGCCCAGCGTGATGCCCTGCTTCTCCAGGGCGGCCTTTTGCGCCGGTGTCAG
This sequence comes from Pseudomonas sp. ok272, assembly GCF_900109995.1. Lineage (GTDB taxonomy): Bacteria > Pseudomonadota > Gammaproteobacteria > Pseudomonadales > Pseudomonadaceae > Aquipseudomonas. The sequence goes on from NZ_FOCB01000003.1 coordinate 245,755, forward strand.
TTGACTGCCCAACTGCCCCAGAATCAATTGCAAGTCCGGCAGGTTCTGGTTATCGACCTTCATGTTGCTGGACGTCAGCTCCCACAAACCCGGTTGCAGCATCTGCGCCTGGGCAACCATCGGCAGTGACAAGCCAGCGACCATGGCCAAGCTCAACAGGCGTACGTTCATTGTGTAGCTCCTGGATAGTAGTGGCCGTTAGACGTCGCCAATCTACTTCGGTTGCATGGCGAATTAAATAGCGACATTCACCATGGAACATGGTCTGTTAGGCACTGAACTTTCAGGAGCAAGGCGGCCCTATGGATTTTTTTGGACCTCACCTCTTTGTGTACCTCATCACGCTCATCCACTCCTTGGGCACGATGGCTGCGATCCACGCCGTACTCACCGTCAGGACCGCGCAAGGCGCCATCGCCTGGGCCCTGTCGCTGATATTCGTGCCCTACCTGACACTCATCCCCTATCTGGTCTTCGGCCGTAGCACCTTCGATGCCTACATCAAGGCCCGCCGACAGGCCAACGAAGAAATGCACAAGGCGATCGCCGACCTGAACTGGCGCCCGTGGATCGAGGAAGCGCTGACCGCTCGCGCTTCCCGTGCCTATGCCTCATTGCGCGCCATGCCGAAACTGGGGCGCATGCCGTGCCTGGCGAACAACCGGGTGCGCCTGCTGGTCAACGGCCAGATGACATTCGAGGCGATCTTCGAGGCGATTCGGGGCGCCCGCCAGGCCGTGCTGGTCCAGTTCTTCATCGTGCATGACGACCAGTTGGGCCGGCGTCTTCAGCAACTGTTGATGGAAAAGTCCGCAGAAGGCGTCGCCGTCTATTTGCTGTACGACCAGATCGGTAGCCACTCCCTGCCCCACAGCTACGTGCAGGCATTGCGCGACGCCGGGGTGCAGGTCGAAGCCTTCGCCACCCGTGGCGGCTGGCTGAACCGGTTCCAGGTGAACTTCCGCAACCACCGCAAGGTCGTGGTGGTCGATGGCGCATTGGGCTTTGTCGGCGGGCACAATGTCGGCGATGAGTACATGGGTGAAAAGCCGCCGCTCTCTCCCTGGCGCGACACCCATGTCGCCGTCAACGGCCCGGTGGTGGCCTGCATGCAGGAGTCATTCGCCGAAGACTGGTTCTGGGCCTCACGCAAACTGCCTCCGCTGATCCTGCCGCAGCGCTTCCCCGAGGATGGCGTGCTGTGCCAACTGCTCGCCAGCGGCCCGGCCGACCCTTACGAAACCTGCTCGCTGTTCTTTGTCGAGGCCATCCATGCCGCGACCGAGCGTGTCTGGCTGACCAGCCCGTACTTCATTCCCGACGAGGCGGTTTTCGCTGCGCTGCGCCTGGCGGTGCTACGCGGTGTCGATGTACGGATCCTGCTGCCCTCGCGCCCTGATCACCGGATCGTCTATGCGGCCTCCAGCCTCTATGCCTTTGAGGCGGTGCGCGCAGGCGTGCGGGTGTTCCGCTACCAGCCGGGCTTCCTGCATCAGAAAGTGGTGCTGATCGATCGCGAAATCAGCGCGATTGGCAGCGCCAACCTGGACAACCGTTCGTTCCGGCTCAACTTCGAAGTGATGCTGCTGACCGTCGACCAGGTCTTTGCCAGCGAGGTCGAGCACATGCTCAATGATGACTTCGCCCACGCCCTGGAGATCGGCAAGGACGCGGGCCGCAAGACCCACCGCCTGCAACAGCTTGGCATGCGGGTCGCGCGGCTGATCTCGCCCATCCTCTAGGCGTAGATATCGTCTCGGGTCCACGGCAGTTCATGGCTGCCGTCGGCGTGGGCCTTGACCGCGAGGATCTGGTGCAGGTTGATCCAGCCGCGGGCGAACGCGTAGGCACAGCCGGCCAGGTACAGGCGCCAGATCCGCAACGCCTGCTCCGGCACCTCCTTGGCGGCAGCATCCAGATTGTCCTCCAGTCGCTCGCTCCAGTGGTCCAGGGTGCGGGCGTAATGCAGGCGCAGGCTTTCGACGTCGACAATCTCCAGCCCCGCCTCACTGATCTGTGCCGCAATCATCGACACATGAGGGAGCTCACCATTGGGGAACACGTACTTCTCGATGAAGTCCCCCGCCCCGCGTCCCACCGGTCGACCGTCCGTGTGCTTGGCGGTGATGCCATGGTTCATCACCAGGCCACCCTCACGCACCGCGCCATGCAAGGTCTTGCAGTACTGCGCAAGGTTGGCGTGCCCGACGTGCTCGAACATGCCAACGCTCACCACCTTGTCGAAGCGACCGTCCTGCGGCAGGTCGCGATAGTCGAGCAACTGCAACTCGACCATGTCCTGCAACCCCTCATCGAGTACCCGTTGCCGTGCCAGCGCCAACTGTTCCTTGCTCAGGGTGATGCCAAACACCTTCACCCCGAACTCGCGTGCGGCAAAACGTGCCAGCCCTCCCCAGCCACACCCGACATCCAGCAGGTACTCGCCGGGTTGCAGCCGCAGCTTGCGACACAAGTGGCGAAACTTCGCTTGCTGGGCCTGCTCCAGGGATTCGCTGCCGGTTTCGAAGTAGGCGCACGAGTACGCCATGTCGCTGTCGAGCCACAGCTGATAGAACGCGTTGGACAGGTCGTAGTGATAGGAAATGGCCGCGGCATCGGTGGCCTTGTCATGGACCGCACGCACCGGCTGGTTGCTTTCATCCTCACCCAGCAAGGCCTGGCTCCACTCGTCACACACCCGGATCACATCGCTGATCGAGCCTTCGAGTTCGAGCTTGCCCTCGACAAAGGCCGCGCCCAGCACATCAAGACTTGGGTGAGTGAATTGGGATACCAGTTTCGGATCCTTGACCACAATCGTGACACTGGGAGCCGGCCCCAGATTAAATTCATGGCCGTCCCAGAGTCGCAAGCGAAGCGGTAGGTGCAGATTCTGTAAGGCCGGTGGCAGTTGCGCGAGCATGAACAGACCCTCTTGTTTCAGACGTCTGAACTGAGGGTAGACCATCGTGACCAATTAGCAGGCTATCGAATTGATAGCCTTTTTCGATACAACGCGCACCCGCTCTAGCCCGGCAGTTTGAGCCGGTGTGCCCAGGTCTCGCGCGACCTGAATCTATGGCGGCTGAGTGAATGTGTTCCACGTGGAACCTCACGCATGGTTGCGACCTGCCCGGCGTTTGTGGCGGTTGATCAGCCACAGCGCCAGCGCGGTAAACCCGACCACGGTGCCCATTTGCAGCCATGTTTTATAGGGCCGCAACGCCGTGCGCAGTGGCTCCACCGCCTGAGTCACGTAGCGTTTGTCGGCACTCTGAAAGTCCGGATAAGGGCATTGATGCCCGAAGTTCACCGCCCAATCCACGTACGGACCTTCCTTGACGTAGCGTTGATAGAGGGCTCGCTGCTCCTCTACGCCGGTGCCCCACCCTGCCGCCGCGCACAACACGGCCGCAAAGGCCTGGCTGCTGTGGGGCAGCAAGTCCGCCGCCCGGCTGGCCAGGCCAGTGGCCACATACCGATAGTGGAACCGCTCATTCGGTTGGGCCGCGCTGGCCTGCTGGCGTTGCACTTCCCCCGCCGAGATCAGCGGCGCAACGACCACGGCGGGCGCCTCAAGGCTGTAGCCGCCGTCGAAGGTGGCGTAGTCCGGGTCCATTTCGTAGCCCAGCAACTCCATGCCCTTGGACCGCGCCAACCAGCCGGCGTTGAAGTAGTTCGCCGCACGGCGCGATGGCCACCAGCCCGAATCCGCGGCCTGGCGCAGGCGGCCATATTCCGTGGCCAGTCCTTGCAGTTGCGGATTGTCGAAGTAGGCCGGCGCCTCGTCGTAGCGTCCTTCGCGCAGCAGGCGTCGGCCCAACAGGTCGCGCAGGCGTGCCGCGACCGGCAGCGGCACGTAGTTGTCGCGCTCCTGCTGGGTCAGCGCCGCGGGGGCCGGCACCCGGCTGTCGACGAACTGCTTGAGCTCATCGACCGTCAGCACCCGCTCCGCCACCACGGCGGCATCCAGCCAATACAGGTCCTGGCTGCGATAGAGTTGCTCGAAGGCTTGCAGGTAGTCACCGCGTTCTAACGCCAGCAAGGCACTTTCGCCTTCGACCCGGCAACCGGGCTTGAGGGTTTCATAGTCGCCACTGGCGGTCATGCGATAGCCCCAGGTTTCGTCCTGTGGAAAGGACTTGGCCGCTTTGGCGTACGCGCTCGTCGCTGCCACCTTGTCACCCTCGCGCACGGCCATCTTGGCCCGCAACCACCACGCCAGGCCGCCATCGCCGGCGTGTTCAAGCAAGGTCTTGGTGGTGGCGTAGTCACCGACCTGATAGTTCAACGCGGCCAGGCGATCGGCGTTATCCAGGCTGCCGGCGGTGTTCTGCAACAGGGCCTTGATGATTTTTTGCTCAAGCGGCGGTTGTTCGCCGAACGACCAGCCGACATGACTGATCAGCGCAGCCGTGACCAATTGCTGCACCGCCTGGCCCTTGAGCACCTCGTTCAATTGATCATCCGGCAGCGCGCCGAGCTCATTCATCAACTGCTTGAGCGAGCTGTAACCCACGGGCGAGCCTTGCAGGTTCTGGCTCGCGTAAAGTTCGATGGCGCTGTTCCAGTCCCCGGCCTGCCGCGCCAGCCGCGCCTCTTCGCCGAGGCTGGCGATACCCAGTTCCTGCGGGTCGCTGAAGCCTTCGATGCTCAGTTGACGCGCCTGCCGATAGGCCTGACGCGCGTGTTGCACAACCTCCTGGCGTCCTGCCGCATCGAGGGCAGTGGCGTGCTCGCTGATCGCCGACAAGGTCCGCCCCAGCGAGTACGCCGCCCAGGTGCTGCGCAACGCACGCTGCTCAGCCGGCAGCGCCAGGACTTGGCGAAAGAGCAGCGCCGCGACGTCACTTTGCCCGATGTTAAACGCCACCGCGCCGGCGGTGTACAGGCGCAGCTCCGGCGGCAGGTCAGCCCCTTCCGCCAGCACCTGTTGCGGGTTCTGCAGCGTGCGCAAGTACGCCACCCGGGTGCGTTGCGCTTCACTCAAGCCCTGCTGTTCAGCGGCATTGCGCGCCTGCACGTGGGGATCTTCATCACGGCTGTAGTCGGTATCGAAAGCCACTCCAGTGGCCGGCTTGAGGCCTGCGATGGCACGGCCGAGACGGCTGACCTCGAACTGGAAACTGCCCTCGGGCAGCTCGCTCAGGTTCTGCGCCCGGTCGTCGAGCAAGCGCAGTGGAAAGTCGGGGCCACAGGCCATGGCAGTGCCCAGCGGCAGGCACAGGCTGAGGGCAAGCCAATGCTGTGGCCGGTTACGGGGATACATGTGAGGCTCCTTGATCGATATGTGTACAGCGCGCCCACCCCAGGGAGCGTTGGCTTCCCGCGGGCAGTCGAGCGTCCTTGAGACGGGTAAACATCAGTTGTCCGGCGGCTGTTCGCTGCACGGTGTAGCCGTTGAGTCCATCAAACCCGTCGCACCCGCTGGCCGCCAGGCCCACGCGCGCGGGCAACGGGCCGTCGAGATTGCCGGTATTGCTCACGGCGATGTCGTACAGACCCTCGTGGCTGGAAAGGTTCAGCGTCAACTGCGTCTGCAGTTTCTCTCCCCGCGCCACCGCCTGCAGTGTCGCGAGGCTCCAGGCGCGGCGATCGCCCTTGAGCGGCAGGCGGAACCAGATCAACCCGGCCAGGTGCGCCGGTGGATCGGCGCGTAACTGGCTGGCCAGGGTCGCCAGTTGCTGCGGGTCGGCCATCAGCTCGCGACGCACACCACGGCGCTCGATAGGCACTTCGCTTTCCACCTGCGGCGCCCCGCCATCTCCCGGCAACAAGGCAATGCCATACGCCGGCAGTGCCAGGTAGAACGGCCGGTTGCTGATCCGGCTCCAGCGCTCGGCCCATTGCCGGGCCTGGACCGGATCGAACAACCCCCGTTCCGGGCGGCTGACCGCATGCACCTGCAACACGCTGCTATCGACCGCCGCCAGCAACGCCGGCAGTTCAGGGCTGGCGAGCCAGGCCGGCAGCGCCGTGATGCTCAGTTTCAGGGCAGCCGGCAACGCCTGGCGCAGGCCCACCAGCAACTCGCGGTACGCCGGCAAGCGCGCCGTTGCCGCATCGTGGTCGATCTCGACCCCGGCCAGGGTCAACCCCTGGGCCTGCCAATCGACAATCATCTGCTGGATCTGCGCCTGCACGTCGCCGGGATCGAGGCCCGCGAGTTGACCGTCAAGGCGCACCACGACGATCAGGGGGCGACCGTCGTCTTTCAACAGCCCGGGATTGATCTGCGCACGACGCCAGCCGGCCTGTGGAAAACGCTGCAAAGCCAGCACCCGCAAGGTCGAAAAGTCCGCGCGCGATTGTGCCAGCGCCTGTTCATGGGCGCCGGTCCATTGCCGTTGCCAGATGTAGAGTTGTTGATCGAGGGGGGGTGCGTCAGGTGGCTGGCAGCCGAGTAGCAGGGCCATGACGAGTAGTAATGTGCTGCGTAGCAGAGCGATCGCGGACATAAAAACCTGTGGCGCAGTTCAGCCCTTGATACACCAAGGGCCTTTCAGGGGGTGGGCTTGGAACAGCGCCCACCTTACCCCTTCTCTGCGCCAGAAAGGATACCAGCACCTGTCCCACGAGACGGTGGTGGCACTGGCACGGCATCCAGATGCGCCAGCTTGCGCCGGGCAATGTCCGCCCCTCGGCGGCGCAACGGCGTTTCGATGAAGCGGTAGTTCAACTCGGCACAGACCAGCAGGATGACCGCCGATGTCAGTATTAGCTCGGTGGTGAAACCCTGGGCCAGGGTAAGCCCTTGCTCCGTGGCCACCCGCGACCATATTTCGGTGCTCAGGTGGAAGGCGAACATATGGATCACGTAGAGCGCATACGAGCGCGAACCTAGCCACTCCAGGATCAGAGACAGCGGCAAAGGGCTGAATATGTAGCCCTTCTGGTAGCTGGCCAGCCAGACAAAGATGACCGAGACGATTGCGATCAGGCCGTAGGCAATCGGGGTTGCGCTCATTTGGGCCCCCACGGCTCCCAGCATGTACAGCAAGAACACCGTGATCCCCAGGCGCTTGAGGGGACTGCTGCGCAAGACTGTCGGCTCCATCTGCTTGTAGAGGTCGGTGCGGGTGAACATGCACAGCAAAATGCCCCACATCATGGCGTCCAGCCGGAATGAGAACAGCATCGCCGCTGGGGCCGGGGCAAACATGTTGCGATCGAGGCCGAACTGCGCGGCAATCAACAGCAGCAATGCGATGACCCGCCAACGCGGTGCGGTGATCAGCAACAGGAACAGAGGAAAAACGAAGTAGAACTGCTCCTCCAGCGCCAGGCTCCAGTAGACGGAGTTGGGACCGAGTATCACACCATACTGATTGGCCAGGTTGCCGCTAAACGTCGCAATAGCCGTGAAGCTGCGAAGGTTGTTGAACCAGCTATCAAACGCATTGGATTGGTTATAGAAGATTGAAAAGAGCAGCGGAATCAGTACCCATAGCCAAGCCGTGGGCAGCAACCGATACGCACGGCGCAACCAGAAGGTATAGGTCGCTAGACCATAACTTCCCTGCTGCCGGTGTTTGTCGAAGTAATCCAGGTAAGCCTTGCTGACCACGAAGCCCGAGATGCAGAAGAATAAATCCACCCCCGTGCCCATGGCATAGAGGTTGAACAGGCGGGCAAAGAAATCCTTGTAGAACGGCAGCAACATCATCGAGTGTCCAATGATGGTCAGGCCGATCGCCATGCCGCGCAGGTACTCGATCTCCAGGTTTTTCTTGTTACTCATCGAACGCTCTTTGCTCATTATTGTTGTTGATCCCGCTCTCTGGTTTCCCGGCGCTATACCGTCAACGGCTTGCGCGCAATGATCACCTGACTCTTCGCCACGAGTGCATCCAGCGCCTGCTTGAGTTGCGGACCTCGCGGGGTGTCGAGGATCAACCGCCACATTTGGGCCCAATGATTGAGCAGCGGATGATTGGCGTCATTGAGATCGACCTTGGCCTCCCAGAACAACAGCATCCACATTGACCAGTAGAATCCGAACTGGCTGTGACTGATGACCTCCAGACCGGCATCGGCAACCATCTGCTTGAACTGATCTTCACTGATGACACGGATGTGATTGGGCTTCTGGAAGTACTGCTCGGCAGCGATACCCTGCTGCAGGTTTTCAGAACTGGGGTGGGGAACACTCAGCAAGTACAAGGCGCCCGGTTGGCCGACCCGCACCAGCTCCGCGAGAAACTGCGCCGGATCGTCCACGTGCTCGATCACTTCAGTGGACACGATGCGCGTGGCAATGGCGTCAGGCAGTGGCAGCGGGTTGCAGTCGGTGACATGGCATTCGACGTCACGTGCCGGGGTATCCTTGAGACGCTCGGCGGTGGCGGCAACCTTGGCCGCATCGATGTCGGCGCAGATGACTTTCGCGCCTCTCATTCCACAGAAATGCACATTGCCGCCATCCCCACAGCCGACGTCCAGCACCGTGTCCTGCGCAGAAATTTTGAACCCGGTATACAACTCGTCAGTTTGCTGGTTGAACCAGCCACTGAGCACCGCGTCTTCCAGGCCCAACTGAAAGGAATCGACCGTGGGGGCCGTGGGTTCGGCAACCGCCGACATTGGAGCGGGCTCTTTGCCTGCCGCTAGTTTTTTCAGAAGGCTCAGCATGAGGTGGCTCCAAGGCAGGGAACGCTGCCTGTGTGAGGTTTTCGGGCAATAATCACTTGGCTCTTGGGCATCAACTGGTCCAGCAACTGCTTGATCGCCAGCCCATCGGGCTGTGCTAGCAGGTCCTGCCAGGTGCGTGCCCAACTTGTCATCAGCGGTGGGTACGGCGCCTGGATACGATCACGCACAGCACCGCCCAAATCACGTCCGGCCGCTCGTTCGCTCGCCCAGAAAAAAATCATGCCCATGACCCAGAAAAAGCCCGTGGCCTGGCGATGCTCGATGATCAAGCCGGCGTCTTCGACCAGTGCGACAAATCGCTCATGGCTAAATACCTGCACATGGTTGGGTGCCTGAAAATAGCCTGCGGGGGCGATGCCCTGCTGCAGATGTTCACCCACCGGGGCGGGCACGCTCAGCAAATACTGGGCGCCGGGGCGCCCCATACGGACGAGCTCGGCCATGAACTGTTCAGGGGTGTCCACATGCTCCAGTACTTCCATGCACACCACTTTACTGGCGCAGGCGTCGGCCAACGGCAACGGCAGACTATTGCTGACCACCCCCAGGGAAGGCGCCAGGGCTTGGGCCTTCACCTGACGATCCAAATGATGCACTTTGTCCGGCTCACTGTCAGTGAAGATCACCGAGGCGCCCTGGCGCACCGCAAACAGCGTTGCCACCCCCTCGCCGCAGCCAACATCTAGCAGTGTGTCTTGGGCGGTGATGGCAAAGCCCTTGAGCAACTCGCCGGTGCTGCCATTGAACCAACCGTCGAGCACGGCATCGTGTAACCCGACATCTGCCGGTGACACCGAACTGGCCATGACCGGCGACGGCGGCGGGCTTGGCACGGGAAACAAACGTCGCAGCACTGAGCGGATCATGGGCTGGGCACCTGTGCCGCACAGGGCGCCGGGCGCTCGAACAGCTGCGCAAAAAAGCCCCCCAGGCGTTGCTCGGCAATCGCCTGGCTACAAAAAGCCTCCAGGCTGGCCACCGCGTGGCCGGACATCTGCGCATAGCGCTCGGGGTTGTTCTGGGCGACGTCATAGCTGGTCCGGTAAGCCTTGCACAAGGACGTCCAGTTGGTGATGTAGCGCAGCGTACGGTAAGCCCGACGCGGATCGTGGGGCCAGGCGGTCAGCTCATCGCTGGTCTCGACCAGGAACCCGTTGTCGGCGTCCAGGTAGTCGATCATCGCCGTGGTCCGTGGGGCCACTGCCGGTTTGCCGCAGGACATGAACTCCATCAAAGGCAGGCACTGGCCTTCGCCGTAGGACGTGTTCACCACATAACTGGTGGCCTGTACCAAACGCTCGTAGTCCGCGTCCGCAAGATAGCCATAAATCAGCACGATACGGCAGCGGAACGTTTGGTTTTTATACAGGTGATGCAGGATGTCGGACATCGCCTCTTCTGCATCGTGGTGAGTCAGCTTGAGCACCAGCGTCGCGTCCTCTGACTCACGAAAGGTCACGCAAAATGCACTGATCATGTCCTCCCAGTTCTTGCGTCCATCGCTGGGGTTGAACACCGAGGTGTAGATCACACCGCTGAGGACCAGTTCGTGGGCACTGGCCATTGCCTGGAAATCGAGAGGTTCACCACTGCGCAATTGCTCCGGACCGTAAGGCTGCAGGTCGAGCTGACGGCTGTCAGCCAGCACCCCCTTGAGGGTCAATCGGATGTTGTCGGCCATCGGTTGGCACCCCAGCTGCGCGCCACGGGCAGCAAACCGGTCCCACACCGGTGCGGGCACCGCCACGATCGGGTAATCGCTGCCCATGGCCTCGCGCACGGCATTGACGGTGTAGCTGGAATGGGTAATCGCCGCACCCGCTGTGCGTAACACCGTACGCCAGTCGTTGCGCGGATCTCCGGCAAACGGCTCGTTGGGGATGGTGCTGAACTCCCACGCAAAGACTGGAAGCGTCGGGCAGGCGAGTGCTGCTTGCGTGCGATGAGGCGGCGAGAACGAGAGGAACACACAGTCTTCCCCACGGGCCTGGCAGTCGCGGTACAACACGTCGACCTCAGCCTGAGGGTCGCGAACCTCCACCACTCGCCCCAATCGTTCCAGCACCGGCCGGTACTCCTTGAGCACGAAGTAGTAGCTGTACTCCGAGCGCCCAAGGTTACCGACGATGGTGTGTTGGTTGGTTTCCGAATGAATGATGATCAGCATGAGGCGTTATCCCTCGCGGTCGTTGCCTGAGGCACCTGGACCGGCTGCTCGAAAAAATCCGCCGCACGCTGTTGCAGCAAGGGGAACGCGCAGTACTCATGCATCCGCTCAATAGATGCCTGGGACATACGCTGGTAATCCTGCGTACGCTCCTTGGCCATGGCATAGCTGTCCAGGTACGCCATTTTCAGCGAGCCCCAATCCGGTCGGTGACGCAGGGTGCGGTAGAGAATGCGGGTGTCCTGGGGCCAGATGGTCAGCTCTTCGCTGGCCGCAACCACGAACGCCACCTGCTCATCGATATAGTCTTGCATGGCCGTGTGGGCCGGGGCGATCACCGGTTTGCCACACGCCATGAACTCCATCAACGGCAAGCACAGACCTTCGCAGCGTGAGGCGTTGACGTAAAAGCTGGCGGCAGCATAGAGCCGCGCATACTGAGGATCGTCCAGATAGCCATGCATCACCACCACCCGACAGGCAAACGGGGACAACTGCGCCAACACCGTCATCATGTCGTCGTAGTAGGACGACAGGTCGTTGTGGGTAATCTTCAGCACCAAGGTGGCGTCCGCGGTATCCCGGAATGCCCAGCAAAATGCCGTGATCAACTGGTGCCAGTTCTTGCGTCCATCCTTGGGGTTGAACACGCTGGCATACACCACGCCGTCCACCTGGGTTTCGACCCGTGCCGTGATATCCGGGTAAATTCTCGCCGGCGGCGCGTGGGATTCAACCGGTGGTCTGCCGGCAATCGATGGCAGCAGCTTGGCAAGCCGGGACTGGGCGGCTTCAGAGAACAGGTCGCAAACCCCCTCCTGGTACCACTGTTTCAAGAAGTGTGTGCGGCTCACCGGTTCGGCTTGCGTCTTGCCCAAGTCCAGCGCCCACATTCTCAAATAATGCTTGGCAATCACGAAGCGCCGTTTCAACGTCAAGGGCGGCGGACGCGAGGCTTCGATTTCGGCCAATTGCTCGGCCGTCAAGGTCGGCGCAGGGGGCGCGATCAACGCATCGGCGGACAAGCCGAGCACGCGGGTATCGAGAATGCAGCCTTTGATCTCCAACACCGAGCCCGGATTGATTGGCCGACTGATGTATTCGTTACGTAGGGTTGCAAAGCTTTCCCACAGCGGCGTGGGCAAGACCAGCACCGGGAAGTCTTCGCCCATGGCCCGGCGGATCGCATGCGCGGTATGACTGGAGAGCGTGATGACACGCCCCTGTCCGGCCAGTACTTGCGTCCAGTCCTGCCGCGGGTCGTTGTCCCACTGCTCGTCGGGGATGGAATCGAACTCCCAGGCGACCACGCAAATCGTCGGGCACGCGATGTCTCGCGGGGTTTTCTGCAGGGGGGTGAAGGAGACGAACAGGCTGTTCTCGCCGCTAGCGAGCAGTTGTTGATAAAGCGGGTCGACCTCGGCGATGGAGGCCACCACATGTACTCGGCCCAGGCTTTCGAATAGCGGACGATAGGCCTTGAGAACGAAATAATAGCTGTATTCGGGACGGCCTAGGCTCTGGCAGATCGAGCGGTCATTCACATCCGAATAAAGAATGAAGTTCATGGCATCCCACTGTTGAAGCCACCGGCTGCGGCAGCCTCATTTTTATGACGGTCCAGCGACGCAGCCCCTTGCAACTACGGTGGCCGTCCAACTGCTGTACACCCGTCTACGTTCTTGTTTTTGTAGTCAGCCCGGCGTGGCCAAATGATCGCCATGCGCCCTGCTGGGTCATCGTGCTGAGGGGCATTCTAAACACATCTTTTGGGGATTCGCGAACGGCTGGCGAGAATAAGTCCGGCCGCGCAGATGAGAACTGACCAGTCACGTTCGGACCTGTTGAAATTACCGCGCAATTGGCACAGATTGACGTCCAAACAACTACAACAAAAACTTTTCACCCCTGATATCGCCGAGAAAACCGCCTGAGTTTTCCGGGATCAAGCAGTAAATACTGGGGGTGGCGAAGTTTGCTGAGAGAGGGGGAAGGCTGCTTGAGCAAGCGACTGTTCGTTACGGGTCTAAGCGGCTTCGTAGGGCATCACATCCAATCGCGCCTGAATACTGCGGACTCCGCGTGGGAATTGTCCTGTTCTACAGCGCGCTATGACCTGTGCGATCGCAACAGCCTCGACGGTGTCTGGCCAGAGTTGCCGGACGCCGTCATCCACCTGGCGGGCCAGACGTTCGTACCCGAAGCCTTTCGCGATCCGGCCGCCACCCTTGAAGTCAACCTGCTGGGCACCCTGAACCTGCTGCAAGCCCTCAAGGCCCGAGGCTTTTGCGGTACCTTCCTGTATGTCAGCTCGGGCGATGTCTACGGCCAGGTCGACGAAAGTTGCCTGCCCATCGACGAACAACAGCCGCCCTGCCCGCGCAACCCGTATGCGGTGAGTAAACTGTCGGCCGAATACCTGGTGCTGCAATGGGGCATGACCGAGGGCTGGCCGGTGATCGTCGCCCGCCCCTTCAACCACATTGGCACCGGGCAAGCGGACAGCTTCGTCATCGCCAGCGCCGCCCAACAGATCTGCCGGATCCAGCAAGGCCTGCAAGCACCCGAGTTGGCGGTGGGCGATATCGACGTGACGCGGGACTTCCTCGATGTCAGCGATGTCGTCTCGGCCTACCTCGCGCTGTTGGCGCATGGCGCGCCTGGACAGGTCTACAACATCTGCTCCGGCGTCGAGCAGAGCATCCGCAGCCTGATCGAACAATTGGCGGACCTGGCCCAGGTCGACCTGCAACTGATCCAAGACCCTGCGCGCCTGCGTCGCGCAGAACAGCGTCGCGTCTGCGGCAGCCACGCCAAGCTGCACGCGGCCACCGGATGGGCGCCGGCACTCACTACACAACAATCCCTGCGGGCGATCCTGTCCGACTGGGCGTCACGGGTACGACAAGCATGAGCAAAAGTGCACTGATCACCGGGATCACCGGACAAGACGGCGCCTACCTCGCCAAACTCCTGCTCGACAAGGGCTATCAGGTTTCAGGCCTGGTCGCCCGGCGCAGCAGCGATTCGCGCTGGCGCCTGCGGGAACTGGGCATCGAGGGCGAGATTCGCTACCTCGATGGCGACATGGCCGACGCCTGCTCCGTGCAGCGCGCGGTGATCAAGTCCGCCCCCGATGAGGTCTACAACCTGGCGGCACAAAGTTTTGTCGCTGCCTCCTGGGATCAACCCGTCACCACGGGGATCGTCGATGGACTGGGCGTGACCCACGTGCTCGAAGCGATCCGCCAGTTCAGCCCGCACACCCGTTTCTACCAGGCGTCCACCAGCGAGATGTTTGGCCTGATCCAGGCCGCGCAGCAGGACGAAAGCACCCCGTTCTACCCGCGCAGCCCCTACGGTGTGGCCAAGTTGTATGGCCACTGGATCACCGTGAACTACCGCGAGAGTTTTAACCTGCATGCCTCAAGCGGCATCCTGTTCAACCACGAATCCCCCCTGCGCGGGATCGAGTTCGTCACCCGCAAGGTCACCGACGCCGCCGCCCGTATCAAGCTGGGCAAGCAGCACGAGCTGCGCCTGGGCAACATCGACGCCAAGCGTGACTGGGGCTTTGCCGGTGACTACGTCGAAGCCATGTGGCTGATGCTGCAACAGGACAAGGCTGACGATTTTGTGATCGCCACCGGCGTCACCACCACGGTGCGTGAGATGTGCCAGATCGCCTTTGACCATGTTGGCCTCAACTACCGCGACTTCGTGAAGATCGACCCGGCATTCCTGCGGCCGGCCGAAGTCGACGTACTGCTGGGCAACCCCGCCAAGGCCAAGCGCCTGCTGGGTTGGCAGCCCAAGACCGATCTACAGACCCTGATCCGCATGATGATGGATGCGGACATGAAACGCGTCGCCAAGGAGTAGGCCATGCTGATACCTGTGATTCTTTCTGGTGGCGCCGGCACGCGGCTGTGGCCGGTTTCCCGCGAGGGCCACCCCAAGCCGTTCATGGCCCTGCCCGACGGCGAGACGCTGCTGTGCAAGACCTATCGACGGGCCGCGGCACTGCTCGGCAGCCACGGCGATATCGTCACGGTGACCAACCGTGACTACTACTTCCAAAGCAAGGATCACTTCCAGGATGCCGACCTGGGCGGCCATCATCGCGGCCACTTCGTGCTCGAACCGGTGGGCCGCAACACCGCCCCGGCCATCGCCGCCGCGGCCTTGTCGCTGCAAGCGCTGCACGGTGACCAGGCAATCATGGTGGTGATGCCCGCCGACCACCTGATCCAGGATGAAGAAGCCTTCAAGCGCGCTGTCACCCACGCGGTGCGCCTGGCCGAAGCTGGTCACCTGGTGACGTTCGGCGTGAAGCCTACCGCGCCGGAAACCGGGTTTGGCTACATCGAGCGCGGCGAGCACCTTGATGACCAGGGCGCCGCCAGGGTCGCGCGCTTCGTCGAGAAGCCCGACCTGCAAACCGCCACGCACTACCTCGAAAGCGGCAACTTCCTGTGGAACTCAGGCATGTTCTGCTTCTCGGTCGGTACCGTCCTGGCCCAATTGCGCCTCCACGCCCCGCAGTTGCTGGAACAAGCCACGGCGTGCCTGGCTGTCAGCGCCCCGGTCGAAACCGGTGGTAGCCTGCAACAGGAGTTGGCGGCGGCACACTTCGCCGAGATGACCGATATCTCCATCGACTACGCCTTGATGGAGTGCTCCGACAAGGTGGTGGTCATCCCCGCCGGTTTCGACTGGAGCGACATCGGTTCGTGGAACGCCGTCAGTGCCCTGATCCCGGCCGACGCACACTGCAACCGCGCCAGCGGCGAAGCACTGTTCATCGACAGCCACAGCAACTTCGTCCAGAGCGACGGGCGCCTGGTGGCGACCCTGGGTGTGGAACACCTGATTGTCATCGATACCCCCGACGCCGTGCTGGTGGCCCACGCCGACCGCGCCCAGGACGTGCGCAAGGTGGTCAAGCAACTCAAGGACAAAGCACACGAAAGCTACCGCCTGCACCGCACCGTCAGCCGGCCGTGGGGCACCTACACCGTGCTGGAGGAAGGCCCGCGCTTCAAGATCAAACGCATCGTGGTCAAGCCCGGGGCCAAGCTGTCGCTGCAAATGCACCACCATCGCAACGAACACTGGGTAGTGGTCGAAGGCATGGCCAAGGTCACCAACAATGGGACCGGTACGCACCTGGTAGCCAAGAACGAATCCACCTTCATTGCCGCCGGGCACAAGCATCGCCTGGAAAACCCCGGGGTAATCGACCTGGTGATCATTGAGGTGCAGAGCGGCGAGTACCTGGGCGAAGACGACATCGTGCGCTTCGAAGACCAATACGGAAGGACGCCCTGAATGGTCCTCAACCTGTTTCGATCCCTGAGCAGCCACCGAGGCTTCATCTTCGGCAGCGTCAAGCGCGAGTTCCAGGCGCGCTATCGCAACTCACTGTTCGGGGCGCTGTGGACGGTGCTCAACCCGTTGTCGATGATCGTTGTCTACACGGTGATCTTTTCCCACATCATGCGCGCCAAGCTACCGGGTATCGATGACGGCATGGCCTACAGCATCTACCTGTGCGCGGGGCTGCTGGCCTGGGGACTGTTCGCGGAGATCACCCTGCGCTGCCAGAACATGTTTCTGGAGAATGCCAACCTGCTGAAAAAGATCAGCTTCCCCAAGATCTGTTTGCCGGTGATCGTGCTGCTCAATGCCGGGATCAACTTTGCGATCATCATCGCCCTGTTCGTCGGCTTCCTGCTGATCACCGGGCGCCTGCCCGGCATGGCCCTGCTGGCGCTGATTCCGCTGGTCGCCTTGCAAATACTGTTCTGCGCCGGACTGGGCATGGTCCTCGGCGTCCTCAACGTATTCTTCCGTGATGTCGGGCAGTTCTACGGGATTGTCTTGCAGTTCTGGTTCTGGCTGACGCCGATTGTCTACCCGATCTCGATCCTGCCCGAGCCGATCCAGCGCCTGTTGCAACTCAACCCCCTGACCGGCCTGATGAGCAGCTATCAGAACCTGTTCGTCTACGGTCAATGGCCGGTCTGGAGTTCGCTGTTGCCGGCCCTGGTGCTTGCCGTGTTGTTCTGCGTGATCGGGCTGCGGCTGTTTCGCCAGCGGGTCGGTGAAATGGTGGATGAACTCTGATGGGAACCATTCGTGTAACCGACCTGGGCAAGGCCTACAAACAGTATCCTTCGCGCTGGAGCCGCCTGGCCGAATGGCTGATCCCGTTCTCACCGGTGCGCCATCGCCAGCATTGGGTGCTGCAGGATGTGAACTTCGAGATCGCACCCGGTGAGGCAGTTGGCATTGTCGGCGTCAACGGTGCGGGCAAGAGCACCCTGCTGAAGATGATCACCGGCACGACCCAACCCACCTGTGGCCAGATTCAGCTGGAAGGCCGAGTTGCCGCGCTACTGGAGTTGGGCATGGGCTTTCATGCCGACTTCACTGGCCGGCAGAACGCATTCATGGCCGGACAACTGCTGGGCATGTCGATTAAGGAAATCGAAGCCCTGATGCCCGAGATCGAACGCTTCGCCGAGATCGGCGAGGCCATCGACCATCATGTGCGCACCTATTCAAGCGGCATGCAGATGCGCCTGGCGTTCAGCGTGGCCACCGCCCGCCGTCCGGACATCCTGATCGTCGACGAAGCGCTGTCGGTGGGCGATGCGTATTTCCAGCACAAGAGCTTCGAGCGCATCCGCAGCTTCCGCAAGGCCGGCACGACCCTGTTGATCGTCTCCCACGACCGTTCGGCGATCCAGTCCATCTGCGATTCGGCCATTCTCCTGGAGAACGGTCGCATGGCCATGTATGACAAGCCTGAAGCCGTCATGGACTACTACAACGCCATACTCGCCGAACGTGAAGGCCAGACCGTGCGTCAGGAGCAACTCGCCGATGGCCAGGTGCGCACTATTTCCGGCACCGGTGAGGCCGGCATCCTGCGGGTGCGCCTGCTCAATGAACAAGAACGCCCCATCGATGCCGCCGAAGTCGGCCAGCCCGTGGTGCTGGAGGTCCAGGTCGAAATCCGCCAGGACATCGAGCGGCTGGTGCTGGGCTTCATGATCAAAGACCGCCTGGGCCAGCCGATGTACGGGATCAACACCCACCGCCTGGACCAGGCGTTGACCGAGCTCAAGGCCGGGGAACAGATCACCTATCGATTTGCCTTCATCATGGGCCTGGGCAAGGGCAACTACTCCGTCGCCCTGAGCCTGTCACGGCTGGACTCGCACCTGGACCGCAACTTCGAATGGCGCGACTACGGCCTGGTGTTTCACGTCATCAACAACCGCCGCGAAGACTTCGTCGGCTGCGCGTGGCTGGACGCCAAGACCGACATCGTCCGCACCGCCGCACAGGTTGTCCCGGAGACTGCGCCATGACCCGCCTGCTTGTGGAGTGCACGCATGTGTTCCACAACCCCAAGGTCAACTCGGGGATTCAGCGGGTGGTGCGCAACGTCATCAATCAACTGCCCGACGCGGTGAACGGCGTGCCCTGCATCCCCGTGATCATGCTCCGGGGCAAACTCCATCGCGTGCTGCAACTGGGGCCACTCAACATCCCGCTCTTCGATGAACTGATGCAGTTTGGCGCACGCCTGGGCCGCCTGGCCCACCGCTTCTGCGAATGGCACAAGCGCCTGGATAAACGCCTGGCTTCGCGCTGGACCCGCCGCGCACTGTATGTGTTGTATCGCCTCACGGCACTGGCCTGTTTCAGCCTCCCGCTGCGCTTGATCAATCGGCTCTACGCCTCGCAAATGCCCAAGCGCTGCCTGCCGCTGCAGCATCAACCGGGCGATCAGTTGATCTTGCTGGATTCGTCCTGGCATACCGACTTCTTTCCCTTCGCCGAACGGCTCAAGCGCGATGGCGTGGACATCGTCGCGGTCATCTACGACTTGATCCCCCTGACCCATCCGCAGTTCTACGACAACCGGCTGGTGCAGACCTACAACCAGTGG
Organism: Pseudomonas sp. ok272; assembly: GCF_900109995.1. Lineage (GTDB taxonomy): Bacteria > Pseudomonadota > Gammaproteobacteria > Pseudomonadales > Pseudomonadaceae > Aquipseudomonas. Next base: position 264,540 of record NZ_FOCB01000003.1, read on the forward strand.
TTCGACTGGATCACCCGCACCGCCAACGGCTACATGACCATCTCCGCGACAGTGCGCGACCAGGTCCGCGAAGAGCTGCAGCGCCGACTCGGCCCAACACACGCCGACACGGTGTGGTTCGACTATTTCCACCTCGGCAGCGAGCTGGACCTGCAGGCCGACAACGCTCGCGTCGAGCCGCGCCTGGCCCGTTTGTTCGAGACCCCGGAGCCGGTGTTCTTGATGGTCAGTACCATCGAGCCGCGCAAGAACCACGCCTACCTGCTCGATGCCTTCGAGCGGGCCTGGGCCACCGGTTCCAAGGCCCGGCTATGCATCGCCGGGCACATCGGCTGGAAGTGCGAAGCGTTGCTGGCCCGCGTCCGCGAACACCCGGAACTGAATCGGCGCGTGTTCATGTTCAACGACTTGAGCGACACCAGCCTGGAATACGCCTATGCCCACGCCCGTGCGTTGGTGTTCCCCTCCTACGTCGAGGGCTTTGGCCTGCCCCTGGTGGAAGCCATGCAGCGCGGCTTGCCGGCCATGGGCAGCGACATTCCGGTGTTCCGCGAGATTGGTGGCGAGTTCATGGCCTATTTCGACCTCTCCAGCCCCCAGAGCCTGGCTGACCTGATCATCGGCATGGAAACCAGCGGCACCTTCCCGGCACAGCGCAACGTCAGCGAGTGGCGCTGGATCGGCTGGCGTGAAGCCAGTGCACAATTGGTCGAACGCGTCCTGGGCCATGTGCGCCCAGCCCCGGCGGCAGTGGGGAGGCAACATGCAGATTGCCCTTAACGCCCGGATCCTGCAGGCGCCGCGCACCGGCATTGGCCATTACCTGGTCGAGTTGATCAACGGCCTGGGCCTTGAGCCTGACCTGCAGCTGTCGTTGTTCCACGGCTGGGGTTGGAGCCCCCGGGTGCCGACCGCCGCCATGCCCGGCTACTCGCGGCTCACGCCCTTGTTACGCCAGGTGCCCGGGGCCTATCAAGCCCGGCGCTGGCTGGAACAACGACGCTTCGACCAAGGCCGCACGCCTGCCATCGATCTGTATCACGAACCGAGCCTGTGGCCGCTGGCGTTCAAGGGGCCGACCATCATCACCCTGCACGACCTGACCCACCTGCACTACCCGTCGACACAGCCGGCGGCGCGCTTGAAGGAAATCGAACGCCGGCTCGCGCAGGGCGTGCAGCAGGCCAGCCTGATCCTCACCGACTCGCAGTTCGTGGCCGATGAGGCCCAGCACTACTTCGGTCTTGGACCCGAACATTTCAGGGTGGCGCCGCTGGGCGCCGCTGCACGCTTCCATCCCCGTGACAACGACGCCTTGAAGCCCGTACTGCAAGCCCACGGTGTCGAGCCTCAAGGCTACTTCCTCTGCGTGGGCACCCTGGAGCCGCGCAAGAACCTGTCCCTGGCCTTGCGCGCCCACGCCCAATTGCCCGAGAGCATGCGCCAGCGCTACCCGTTGTTGATTGTCGGCATGGCCGGCTGGAAGACCCAACAGCTCAACGATGAACTGCGCCAGGCCCTGGCCCAAGGCGATGTGTGCCTGCTGGGCTATCTACCGGACGAGCACGTTGCCCAATTGCTGGCCGGTGCCCGGGCACTGATTTTTCCATCGCTCTATGAAGGTTTTGGCCTGCCGGTACTGGAAGCCATGGCCAGCGGTACGCCGGTGGTCGTGACCCGCCGCTCGGCCATGCCCGAGGTGGCTGGCCAGGCGGGTAACTACGTTGAGCCCGACGATCCACAGGCGCTGTGTGAAGCGATGAAGCGCCTGGTCGACGATCAAGCCCATTGGCAGGCATGCCGGGAAGCCGGACTGCAACAGGCAAAGCTTTTTTCCTGGCAACAGTGCGCAGCGCTTACCGCTCGCGCCTATCGCCAGGTATTGGGAGGTTGAATGCGCGTCCTTCATTTTTTCAAGACCTACCTGACCGACTCGTTCGGCGGTATCGAGCAAGTGATCTACCAGTTGTGCGAGAGCGGCGCCAAGCTGGGCATCGACAGCCAAGTGCTGACCCTCAGCGCCGACCCTACCCCGCCCGTGGTGCAACTGGGCCAGCACGAAGTGCATCGTGCCAAGCTCGACATCCAGTTCGCCTCCACCGGGTTTTCCAGGAGCGTGTTCAAACAGTTCCGTGAGTTGGCCGCCGAAGCGGACGTGGTCAACTACCACTTCCCGTGGCCATTCATGGACCTGGTGCATTTCGCCAGCGGCATGAACAAACCCTGTGTGGTCACCTACCACTCGGACATCGTTCGCCAGAAGCACCTGCTCAAGCTCTATCGACCGCTGATGAACCGCTTCCTCGCCAGCGCCGACCGCATTGTCGCCGCGTCGCCCAACTACCTGCACACCAGTGACGTCCTGCAACAGTTCAAGGACAAGACCCGGGTCATCCCCTATGGCCTGGACAAAGCCGGTTATCCACAGCCCGATGTCGCGCGCATGAACCGCTGGCGCCAGCGGCTTGGGGATAAGTTCTTCCTGTTCGTTGGTGTGATGCGCTACTACAAGGGCCTGCACATCCTGCTCGACGCCTTGAAGGACGTCGATTACCCGGTGGTGATTGTCGGTGCCGGCCCACTGGAGCAAGCGCTGCATGCCCAGGCCGCGGCATTGGGCCTGCGCAACCTCCACTTCCTCGGGCGCCTGGATGACGAAGACAAGGTCGCGCTGCTGGAACTGAGCTACGCCATCGTCTTCCCGTCGCACCTGCGCTCCGAGGCATTCGGTATCTCGCTGCTGGAGGGGGCGATGTATGGCAAGCCGATGATCTGCAGCGAGATCGGCACCGGCACCAGCTATATCAACATCCACAACGAAACCGGACTGGTCGTGCCGCCGAGTGATCCACTGGCCTTTCGCGAGGCGATGCGCACGCTCTGGGACAACCCGGTCCAGGCCGCCGCCATGGGCGTCAAGGCCGGGGCGCGCTACCGACAACTGTTCTCCGCCGATGAGATGGGACGCCAGTGGGCCGAGCTGTATCGGGAGCTGCTGGAAGAGAAATCCCTGTCCTATGCGTAAGCAGGCGCACCTTATCGATCGTGCAGATGCTTCTTCAAGAAGGACCGGGTGCGCTCGTGGACAGGGTGTTGCAGGATTTCCTGCGGCGTCCCCTCCTCCACGACAACCCCGCCGTCCATAAAGACGATCCGGTCGGCAACCTCACCGGCAAAGCGCATTTCATGGGTGACGATCAACATGGTCATGTGCTCCGCAGCGAGCTGCTTCATGACCAGGTTGACCTCTTCGACAAGCTCGGGGTCCAGCGCCGACGTCGCCTCATCGAACAGCATGACTTTGGGCTGCATCGCCAACGCCCGGGCAATCGCCACGCGCTGCTTCTGTCCACCCGACAGGCGAGAAGGGTACTCGTCGAACTTGTCGGCCAAGCCAACTTTCGACAAGTATTCCATTGCCAACTCGCGCGCCGCTTTTTTCGTCAGGCCCTTGAGCTTTATCGGGCCAAGGGCGATGTTTTCATACACGGTCAAGTGCGGGAATAAGTTGAAGTGCTGGAACACCATGCCCATCTGCTGGCGCACAGCGTTTATATGCTGTTCAAACGCACGGCCTTTCAACGGCCGATTGACTTGTTCACCCTCCAGCCAGATCTCACCGTCGTTCAGTACTTCCAGGTGATTGATGGAGCGCAGCAGTGTGCTTTTGCCAGACCCACTGGGACCGATAATGCCGATGATTTGTCCGCGAGCGACGGAAAGATCGATGCCCTTGAGTACTTCCAGTGCTCCGTAAGCCTTGCGAGCACCCTTCACCTCAACCATGAACTGTGTATGGGTCATCGTGACATCTCTACCTTTTTTTCGAGAAGGTGCAGGCCGGCTTCGAGCACAAGGTTGGCGGCGTAATAAATAACCGCAACCGTCAGATAAAACTCAAATGGGCTATAGGTCTCGCTGACGGCACGCTGGGCGCTATACACCAACTCCGCGATACCGATGATGGACACCAGCGAGGTGTCCTTTAACAGGACGATCAGATTGTTGCCCAACGGCGCAATCGTCCTGCGCAGCGCTTGCGGCACGATGACGTAACGCTGCGTCTGCCCACGGCTGAGGCCGATAGACCGGGCCCCTTCGATCTGGCCGGGGTCGACTGACACCACGCCGGCACGAATAACGTCGGCGTTGTAGACGGCGAAATGCAGGCTAAGGCCGATGATGCCCGCCGCCAGCGCCGGAATATCGATTCCCACTTGCACCAGGCCGTAATAAATCACATACAGCTGAAGCAGCAATGGAGTGCCCATCAGCAACCACGTGATAAAACGCACCGGCAGGGCCAAAAGCTTAGGTGCATAAAGCACGATCAGTGCAAAGGCTATCCCAGCCATCAAACTCAAGACGCTGGAGCTGACAAACATCACCACGGTCCACCACAGGCCTGTTGCCAGTAGTTCGGAATAGGGTGTGACGATACTTAGATCCAGGCTTTGCATCTGAATGCTCTCACCTTGCCGCGAAGCGATTGTCGAGATAGTCAACGATAAATCTGACCGAGTAGACCATCGCGATATAAAGAAGCGCGGACACCGTAAAGATCTCAAATGGCTTGTAGGTCGAACTGATAAAGCGTTGCGCCGTGTATGAAAGTTCAACCACCGAGATCGTCGACACCAATGCAGAACCCTTGATCAACGCGACCGCGTTGACGCCCAGCGGCCGGATCATCAACTTCGCCGTTTGCGGCAGCGTGACCAGCCATAAGGTTTGCCCCTTGCTGAAACCAATTGAACGCGCCGCTTCTTCCTGGCCAGGGTCAACGTTGGCGATAGCGCCACGAATAGACTCCGCCATGTACGCCGCGATGTTCAGGCCCAAACCGATGACGCCGGCGGCGAACGGCTCCAGCTCAAGTCCGATTTGCGGCCCGCCAAAGTAAATGATGAACAACTGGACCAGGCAGGGCGTGCCGCGAAAAACGCTGACGTAGAGTCTTGCCAGGCAGCGAAATACGAACACCGTGGACAACCGCCCAGCAACCAGCACGATCGCGACCAGAAACCCAAGTAGCAGTGCAAGTACGGAGATTTGCACCGTGATCCAGGCCGCCTCCAGAAAAAACGGGAGTGTGCGCTGTATGAGTGTCAGATCCATGGGAACGCTCAGAAAAGTCCGATTGACTGGCCCGACGATAAGTCGGGCCCTGCTCAACATGAATCAGCGGATATCTTTGCCAATCCACTTCATCGAGATCTTTTCGTAGGTGCCATCGGCGAGCATATCGTCAAGGCCCTTCTGCAGCGCCGCCTTGAGTTCAGGGTTGTTCTTGCGCAGGGCGATGCCCATGCCTTCAAGGCCACCGTCGCTATCGGGCGGGGTAATGATGCGTACCTTCTGCCCGGTTTCCTTGACCGCGACCAGCACCGGCACACTGTCCATCACAATCGCATCGATGCGCCCGGCCTCCAGGTCGACCAGCATTTCGGGAAGACCTTTATAGGTTCTGACCTTCAAGTTGCCGCGCGCCCGGGCCCATTTATCGTGAGCATCACCGAGGGTCACGCCAACCGTGACCGCCTTGAGGTCATCCAGGCTTTTGATCGAGGAATCGTCCTTGACCACGATCGTCCGGCCGGCATGGTAATAGGGCCCAACGAAATCCACGGCCTTCTGGCGTTCCGGGGTAATGGTCATGGACGCGACAATGGCGTCATATTTTTTCGCGAGAAGACCGGCAATGATCCCGTCGAATGGCGTGGTAATGATCGTCACTTTTACCCCCATCCGCTCAGCCAGTGCTTCGCTGATGGAGGCGTCGAATCCGACGATCTGGTTCTGTTCGTTGGCAAAGCTGAAGGGAGAATATTGCCCGCTCATCGCAATACGAATCTCTTTGGAATCCTGGATCGACTGCAACTCATCAGCGTGAACAGCGGCGCTGGACATGAGCGCTGCGGCGGCCACAGTGGAAGCGACAATCAAACCCTTGAGCTTTTTGGTTAGCATCGGATGGCACCTTCGAAGAATTATTATTTATTGTTTTTGGGGCTCTTCACCCAACCTTCACGAAAAGCTTTGCATAGGCAATTCTGGAAAGCACCCAGCAAGGTGTCAGCCTGCCTGACACATTGCCGGAGTTGGCCGACACTATGTCGGTCGCCTTGCCAAAGCGCGCCTCAGGGCCCTGCGGCGCGCTACGGTCTACTGGAGTGCCGCTTTAAAGCTGTCGTCCAGCACCTCAAGCAAAAAGTCAGCGTTTGATTGACTGAAAATCATCGATGGACGCATTTTCAGGACATTGTCGTGGGGCCCTTCGGTACCGATCAAAATGCCACGCTCCCTGGCGCCATCGGCGACTTGCTTGGCCAGCGCCGTGGCGGGAACCTTCGTTTTGCGATCCGTGACCAGTTCTATCCCCAGGAACAGCCCCTGCCCGCGCACATCGCCTATTACTTCGTAGCGGCGCTGCAGCTTGCGGAAACCGTCGAGCAGATAGTTACCAACCGTCAGCGCGTTGAGTTTCAAGTTATCGCGCTCGATCACATCGAGTACCGACAGCCCTACGGCACATGAAACCGGACTGCCGGCAAAGGTGTTGAAGTACTCCATGCCATTGTTGAAGCTGTCGGCGATCTCACGCGTGGTCACCACCGCCGACATCGGATGCCCATTGCCAATGGGTTTGCCCATGGAGACGGCATCCGGCACCACGCCCTGGGTTTCAAACGCCCACCAGTGGCTACCGACCCGGCCAAAGCCGACCTGGACTTCGTCAGCCAGGCACAGGCCGCCCTCGGCACGCACCATGGCATAGACTTCTTTCAAGTAGTTGTCCGGGAAGAACAGTTGCCCGGCGACACTGGGAATGGACTCGGCCAAAAAGAACGCCGGGGATCGGCCCTGCTTGCGCATGGTCTCAATCTGATCCGCCACGCTTTCAGCGAAACGCTTACCCATCTCTTCGAACGACCAGTGGTCCGGCGCACGGTAGGCATCCGGGACGATCGCCTCAAACACATGCTCCGCACGCCCTTTACCGGCTTTGCGCTTGTACTTGTAGGGGCTGAGGTCAATCAGCTCCTGCGTCGTGCCGTGGTAAGCCCAATCCAGCACGATGGCATCGTTACGCCCGGTGTGATTGCGCGCCATGCGCAACATGAGGCTGTTGGCTTCCGTTCCTGAACAGCCGAAGGACGCGACCGCCAAACCGTCGGGCAAGGTTGCGGTGAGCCGCTCTGCATACTCAACAATATTGTCGTGCAGGTAACGGGTGTTGGTGTTCAGGCGTGACGCTTGCTGCGCAAGCGCTTGCACCACATCGGGGTGGCAGTGGCCGAGATGGCACACGTTGTTGAAGCAATCCAGGTACGCCCGGCCAAAGTTGTCGATCAACCAGACGCCATCGCCACGCACGAACTTGATCGGGTCGGAGTAGGAAATCGACAAGTTTGGCAGCAGCAGTTCCTTACGCTTGGCCACCAGCTCTGCCTTGGTGCGACCTTCCTGGCTGTAGGTTTCTGGGGGAATCCCGGCGAGCGCCGATGTGTCAGGGAAAAGGTCAGCCCACACCTCAAGATAAGCCCGCTCGCCAACGCCGATGAACTCGCTCGCTTTCAACTCGGTGTCGGTGGACATTTGAAAATGCACATGGGGGATCCACCCACCGTTTTCCTGATCCGCGCCCATGTAGCCGATCAGCGCGCCAGCCTCAAGGTGATCACCGGGCTTGAGCCGCGCCAGCGCCTCATGCGCCATGTGCCCCCACAGCGTCAGGAAGGGTGGGCAACCGTCAGGCGAATGCTTGAGCATGATCAAGCCGCCGTAGCCCAGCGGCTCACGCTCGACCTCAACGCTCTGCACCACGCCGGCAACCGGCGTATACAAAGGCGTGCCGGCGGGCATGATCAAGTCGACACCGACGTGGATGATCCGCCGCTGCCCTTCAATGAAGCGCGACTCAAACGCCGTGCCGGTGTAGATGGTTCTTTCCTCGCCCCATGGCCCGATCCCGAGCGGCACCTTGTGCTCGGCCGCAAAATCGCTCCACCACTTCGTTGCCTGCGCGGGACGCTGCTCGGCTGACGCGATCGTCATCACATGCGCAGCATCGCCGAACGGAGCGATGGCCTTGTTCATGGTCGCCGCAGAAGGATGCACGATATCGGCGAAGGACTTGCGGTTCTCGGCCACCCAGCGGCGAACCGCACCCGCGCCTTCGATCGCGTCAAAACCACAGGCTTTGCGCAGGATCGCCGTCGCCAGTCGAGGGTTCATGCGATCCATCCGCTCCAGAAGGCGCCAAGCCGGCTCTTCGCTGATGGCAAGGTAGGGATTGTCTTGCGTCTGCTCACACCGCGATGCCGACAAGGTGACGCTGGTCACCAGGCGCATCGCAATGAGCGTGAAGAGGACATCCAGCTCCTCCGGTTGCAGCGGGTACTTCTCATGGAATCCGGCCGTGAGAGCGGCGGCGGCGCCAATCGGGTCTTGCATGTCGAGAATGGAATAGGCACAGGTAATCGCGACTTCGGCAATCAGCACCGTGTGCACCGCATCGCCAAAATCGATGATGCCCGAGACTTTCTGGTGATCCTGGGCGTCGACGAGGATGTTCCAGTCGTTGCCGTCGTTGTGAATGATCTGTGTACGCAGACGTGCAAGCTGCGGTTGCACCGTGGTTTCGAAACGCTCAATGAAGCGTTCCAGGATGGCCCTTCTGCCAGGGTCCTTGACGAAGTGCAGGCGTGCACGCGAACGGGCAGCGTGACGCAAATCCCAGTCCAGATCGCGGACCCCACCTGGGTGCATGAAACCCTGCAGGGCACGATCTATCTCACCGAAGGATTGGCCAAGGCTGCGCATCAATTCGAACGTGCGCTTGACCTCGGCAAGCGGCGTTCCGTGCAACCAGCTGACCACGCGCACCGCATGGGTTTCGCCAGAGGGCGACACGGCACACGCCAGGAAATCACCGGCCAGGCTTCTCTTGAGGGACGGCACGGTAAGCTCGGGGTTGTAGTGGGCGAGGTGGTTGAGAATCGCCGTCTGAAACTCGCTTTCAATGCGTGGTTCAGTCGAGTTGACGACCTTGAGAATCCACCCTGCATCGGCTCCTGTGTTCAACCGATAGTTACGGTCTCGCTCGCCGTCCAGCGGCGTGGCCGTGCCGACAACGTTGAAAAGCTGTTCACCCAGCTTTTCGGCATCCGCCGTCGAGAACTGGGGTGCAGGATGGGAAAGGTTCGTCATAGTAATTGTTTTCCGCGCCATTTTTTTCAGATAGCTTGGCATGCGAAAACGGTGAAGGCAGTAGGTATGCGGTCGGCTTTAGCCTGCATATTGTCGGAATCAACCGGCACAAACTCGGCAGCCAAATTAGGGAGTTCTGATGCGCGACCTGGACGTGAAAGATCGAGAAATACTCGAGATTCTTTCTAAAGAGGCTCGAATTGCCCTGAAGGCCCTGGCAGCGCGAATCGGACTGTCGAGAAGTGCGACCAGCGAACGCGTCATCAACCTTGAACGCAATGGTGTGATCAGGGGCTACCGGGCTGATATTGGCGAAATCGATGCCAACGTCATTCGCGCGATCCTTCTGGTGAGCCTTAAACGCACACCAGCAATGGGCCTGCTGGACCTCCTGGCCCGAAACTCGCAGGTACGACGCGTCTCCTCGGTCAGCGGCCAGCTCGATCTGGTCATTGAGGTCGAATCGCGCACTATCGATGATCTGAATCGCGTCAGAGATGCCGTCGCCAGTCACGAAACCGTTGAAGACATCACCACTGCCGTCGTGCTTCGGCGCGATATCGATCGGCAGTGAAGCTGGCTGGCTGTGGTGAGAAGATTGAATAAGCCCTGAGCCATCCCGCCCCACCGGCCAACCCACGTTGAAATGATGCGCCACATCCCTCTTCGAACGTAGGCTGGAATCGGCCGTAAAGGTCCCCCTGCCAGCACCCAGGCGAATCTGCTCAGCCTCCGATTTGTGGAGCTGCTTGGGCCGGAACTCGAGCGGCATCACATTCTGCTGCACAAACTTGACCACTTACCATTGATTGGTTTTTCAAGCGCCGTGCACGCGCGCATCTGGCACTACAGTGACCAATTTCACTATTAAATCCGGACTTCCGGTCAATTCAAGGGCCTCTTTTTCCATTTAACGCCCTTCAAACCATTGTTAATGCGGCAAAGTGGGCATAGTATCGACCAATAACTGGATCGTTTTGTAACCATTCATACCGCCAGCGCATGGTTATGCCTAGTGAGAGGCTTATCAGTGAACCCGCAGAGGTTCAGTCGAAAGATCAGTTAAGCCCCGCGGGGCAAGCAGGAATGTAGAGATGAATAAAAAGAAAAAAATGTACCTCAACCTATCCGCCGCAATCCGCCGTTACCTCCCCCTTGAGATCGATCCCGAGGCCCATGGCATGGGTTGGGCCGGCTTCCCTTGCCCGCATATACGGATCGACACCGACCCCGAAAGCACCCGCCCCAACAGGCCCCGCGCCGGGGACCTGCCATGTCATTGCTGAACGATTATGGCTGGGTCTTGCTTCAAGGCTTAGCAATCACCCTCGCACTGTCGGTGTGCAGTTGGGTTCTGTCGTTCGCCGTCGGCCTGTTTCTGACCTTGGTCCGGATGACTAAGATCAAGCTCGTTGAGCTCTGTGTACTGGCCTTTGTCGAGTACCAACGCAACGTACCGCCTTTGGTGCATATCTTCCTGTGGTACTTCGGTGTGAGCAGTCTGCTTCCCGAGAACCTTCAGGAGCTGGTGAACGAGTACCACGGTGAGTTCATCTTTGCCGTGATCGCGATAGGCCTCTATTACGGTGCCTATTTCGCCGAAGATATTCGCAGTGGCTTGCGCAGTATCCCGAAAGGCCAGCAAGAGGCCGCGCGGGCGATTGGCCTGAGCTATGCGGGCACGATGCGCCGAGTCGTCCTGCCCCAAGCCATACGTGTCGCGATCCCACCACTGTTGAGCAACACCGTGATGCTGGTGAAGACCACCAGCCTGGCCATGGTCATCGGCGTAATGGAGCTGACCTACGCCACCAAGGAAGTGGCCAGCGACACATTCCGGATCTTCGAAACCTACGGCATCAGCACGGCAATGTACGCGGCCGTGGCGTTGACCTTGCTGTTCATTGGCGGCTGGCTCGGTCAGCGCATGCGAATCAAGGGGCGCTGATCATGCTTGATATCATTCACGAATACTGGCTTCTGTTTCTAATAGGCTCCTATCCCAATGGTCCGCTTGGCGGTATTGCCGCCACGGTCCTGCTGTCGATCATCGGTATCGGCGTTGCCTTTCCGCTGAGCGTTCTGTTGGCCCTGGCCCAACTGAGCCCATTCAAGGTCATTCGCTATCCGGCCACGGCGATCCGCTACCTGCTGCGCAGTATCCCGCTGGTCATGCTGATCTTTGGTGCGTACTTCATCGTGCCCATGATTCTCGGGCGCCCCGTCGCCGGTTTCACCACCATGGCCGTTACGCTGGTGGTGTTCCAGTCGGTCTACCTGGCCGAAATCATCAGAGCGGGCATCGAGTCGCTGCCCAAGGGGCAGGCCGAGGCTGCAGCGGCACTGGGCATGGGCTACTGGACGCGGACCTTCAAGATCATCCTGCCCCAGGCGCTGACCACGATGCTGCCGAGCATGGTCGGTCAGTTCGTAACCACCATCAAAGACACCTCGCTTGGCTACGTGATCGGTGTCAATGAGCTGACCTATGCGGCCAACCAGGTGAACAGCACAGTGATTACCGAACCCTTCACCGTGTTCCTGGTGCTGTCGATGGCGTATTTCGTCATCTGCTTCTCCCTGACCCAGACGGCACGTCTGCTCGAAGCCCGTCTTGAGCGGCGCTATACGCGCGCAGTCACCCACACTCCCCTCAACGCACCCAGTGCACCGGCTGCGGGATATTGACCAGCATGAAAATGAACAATAACGCTGCTCCGGCTCAGTCCGGCGCCATCATCTCGCTGCATGAGGTGAATAAGTGGTACGACAAACATCATGTACTCACCAATGTGAGCGCAGAGGTTAAAAAGGGTGAAGTGGTCGTGCTGTGCGGACCGTCCGGTTCGGGCAAGTCCACGCTGATCCGCACCATGAACCGTCTCGAAGAGATTGGCTCGGGCACCATCCATGTCAACGGCCAGGATGTCCAAGGCCCACATGTCGACGTCAATAAGATGCGCAGCCACATCGGCTTCGTGTTTCAGCAGTTCAACCTGTTTCCCCATCTTTCCGTGTTGGAGAACGTGACCTGCGGCCCTTTGTGGGTTGGCAAGGTAAAGCAGGCAGAATCCCGCGAGCTGGCACTCAGTCTGTTGGACAAGGTTGGGCTCAGCCACAAGGCAAATGCCTATCCGAACCAGCTTTCTGGCGGACAGCAGCAGCGCGTCGCTATCGCCCGTGCGCTGGCGATGAAGCCGCCCGTCATGCTGTTTGACGAGCCGACCAGTGCGCTGGATCCGGAGATGGTCGGCGAGGTGCTTTCGGTGATGAAGGCCCTGGCTGCCGAAGGTATGACCATGGTGTGCGTGACCCACGAAATGAACTTTGCCCGTGAGGTCTCCGACATCGTGTGGTTCATGGATCAAGGAAGCCTGCTTGAAGTTGCTCCTCCGGATGAGTTCTTCACTTCGCCCAAGCACCCGCGCGCCCAGAAATTTCTGTCCGACATTCGTAGCCACTGAGTGGTGTACCAAGGAGTCCGTAAATGAGTAGCCCATCCACCTCGATCATTGTCTGTGATCAGGCCAAGACCGCAGCACTGCTTGAGTTCAACACGCTGGTCGACGCGATCGCGAACGCGGCCAAAGAACTGGATGCACACTCGATCCTGAGCCCAGAGCGCATGGTCGTTCCCCTTGGAGATGGCGGTGTACTGCTCAGCATGCCAGCTACTGCACCGGACATCGGCATTCACAAGCTGGTAAACGTCCAGCCGAGCAATGCACAGCGTAAATTGCCAACCATCAATGGCACCGTTACCGTTTGTGATGCTGTCACCGGCAAAATCATCTGCTTGCTGGATGGCCCGGAAGTCACCGGGCGGCGTACCGCTGCCGTTTCGCTGCTCGCCATTCGCACCTTACTGGAACAAGCACCGCAGCAGATCCTGATCTTTGGTACCGGTGCCCAATCCCGCTATCACATTCAGGCAATCAACGCGTTGTATCCGGATGCCAAGGTCTGGGTACGCGGCCTGGATCTGGAGAAAGCGACAGAGTTCTGCGACCGCAACCGCGAACTGCATGCTCATCTGGCTCCGCTCGGCGATAGCATTCCCGACGTCGATGTCGTGATCACGCTGACCACTAGCACTGAACCTGTCTACAACGAGCTGGCCAAGGCCGGTCGCCTGGTGATTGGCGTAGGAGCCTTCAAGCCAGAAATGGCAGAGATTGGCAAAGCCACTCTGGATACCAGCGTCATCTATGCCGACGATCCTGATGGCGCCAGGCATGAGGCCGGCGATCTGCTGCGTGCCGGTGTGGACTGGTCCAACGTGAAGTCGCTGGCGTCTGCGCTGGTGGATGGCATCGACCGTTCGCGACCGGCGGTGTTCAAGAGTGTCGGCACGGCGGCCTGGGACCTGGCCGCCGCACGTGTTGCACTCGCCGCTCTGGCGGCCAAGTAATCGATTATCGAATTCTGAAAGGGCTTCTCCATGCAAATCTCCCGCTCCATCAATACCGTCGAAGTTCACACTGGCGGTGAGCCGTTCCGTATCGTGACGTCAGGCCTGCCCAGGCTGCCAGGCAAAAGCATCGTCGAGCGTCGCGCATGGCTGTTGGAAAATGCCGACGACATCCGCCAGGCCTTGATGTTCGAACCACGCGGCCATGCCGACATGTATGGTGGCTATCTCACTGAGCCAGTTTCACCCACTGCAGACTTCGGCATCATCTTCCTGCACAACGAGGGTTACAGCGACCATTGCGGTCACGGCACTATCGCCCTGGCCACCGCCGCGGTCGAGTTAGGCTGGGTCGAGCGCACCTCTCCGGAGACTCGCGTCGGCATCGACGCCCCCTGCGGTTTCATCGAAGCCTTCGTGAAGTGGGATGGCAAGCATGCCAACGGCGTGCGCTTCATTAACGTCCCATCGTTCATCTACAAGCGCGATGTGACCGTCAACACGCCGAGCTATGGACCGGTAACGGGCGACATCGCCTACGGCGGCGCTTTCTACTTCTATACCAGCGGCAAGCCACATGGCCTGGAGATTCGCGAAACGTCGGTGGAAGAGCTGAAGAAATTCGGCGCAGAAGTGAAGCAGGCGGCCAACGCCGCGTTCCCAGTGGTTCACCCGGACATCCCGCAAATCAACCACATCTACGGCACCATCATTGATGGCGAGCCGCGCTTCCCGCAGTCCACACAAGCCAACTGCTGTGTCTTCGCGGACCGTGAAGTGGACCGTTCGCCTACCGGCTCCGGCACCAGTGGGCGCATTGCGCAACTCTACCTGCGCGGCCAGATCGGCAAGGACGACGTACTGATCAATGAGTCCGTGATCGGCTCAGTGTTTAGCGCGAAGGTCATCAAGGAAACCATGGTGGGCGAGTTCCCGGCCGTGATTCCCGAGGTGTCGGGCACGGCCTACATCTGCGGGTTCTGCAACTGGATCATCGATGATCGCGACCCGCAGAAGAACGGTTTCCTGGTCCGCTGACAACGTTTGCTCGTCGCACCTTGATCGAATAATAAAAAAGCGCCACGCGTACTACTTGAGGTCACACCTATGAAGCGTCGTTTCTCGTTGTTGGTTTCTGCTATTGCCGGTTGCGCAATACTCGGTGCAGGCGCAGCCCATGCCGACCAACTGGCTGATGTCAAAGCCAGCGGCACGCTGGTCTGCGGGGTGCTCGATATCTTCGAGCCGTTCGGTTACACGGACGTCAAAAATCGCTCCGTGGTCGGCTACGATGTGGATGTCTGTGAGGCGATCAGCAAAAAGCTCGGTGTGAAGGCCGAGATCAAGCCTGTTTCGATCGAGGCACGCATTCCCGAGCTGCAGCAAAAACACATGGACTTGCTTAGCGCAGGCTTGGCCTATACGCCGCAACGTGGCGAACAGGTGGCCTTCTCGGATGCCTACTACGTGAGCGAAAACGTACTGGCCGTCAAAACCAGCCGCGACTTCAAGCACACCAGTGAACTGGCGGGCAAACGCATCAGCTATGTGAAGGGCAGTATCAGTGAGGGCTATATCAAGCAAGCGCTGCCCACTGCCACGACGGTTGGCTTCGAGGATGTCTCCACGGCGTTCACCGCGCTGCTCCAGAACAAGGTCGTCGCCTTCAGTACCTCTGAGGAAGTGGTGCAGAAACTACTGAGCCGCCTGGGTGACAAGGCGGCGCAATACGCCGTCCTGCAGCCCGCCATCGGCCGCGAGGTCTGGGGGCTGGGCATCCGAAAGGACGAGCCTGCGATGCTGCAGGCAGTGAACACTGCGCTGCATGAGCTGGAGTCGTCGGGGGAAATGCAGGCGATCTTCGACAAGTGGCTGGGTGCCCAGACGCTCTACAAAATGCAGCGCCCGTTCAAGGTCGAACCCATCCAGTAACCTGGCCACAGGGCGCGCCTGCTTGTCTCCCGGCGCGCCTGAAGGTGACCCTGCACGGACACACCGTTCGTGCACAGGTCCCGTTTAAATGAACGGCCTCACTCCCGTGAGCTGATATCGCGCTGAACCCGCTTGAGATGCCCCTCGACATAGAACGCGGCCGCATCCTCATCACCCGCCACGATCGCCTCGTAGATCATCTGGTGCTCTGCGACATACAGCTGAATCCGCTCGGGGTCATAGATCCCGTCGTCCCGTAAGCGATTCCACAGCGGTTGCGCCATCGTCTTGTTGATTTCCTCGGCGATGCGGGAAATCAGGATATCGCCTGTCATGACAGCGAGCTGAAGGTGGAACAGGCGATCAGACTTGCTCCAGCGCGCTTGATGCAGCGGATCGGTAATGTCCTTCACATCAGCCATCTGCTTGAGGTACTGCTCAGCCAGCGGGTCACGCTGTGCGCGACGGGCCGCCAGCCTCGCAATGGCAGGCTCAATGAGCAGGCGGGCCTCAAGGGTGCTGATGGGGCTGAAATCGGCATCACCCTGCACGTCTTCGGGGTGCATCGGCAACACATTGCTCGTGCTTTCGAGTGAGTCGGCGACATACGTGCCGGACCCATGACGGGTAACCACCATGCCTTCGTTCTGGAGCGCGCCGATTGCCTCGCGAACGGCGGGCCTGCTGACTTTCAGCAGCTGCGCCAAGTCTCGCTCGGAAGGCAGGCGAGAGCCGCAGGCGTATTCACCGCTGCGTATGCCCGCCCTGATCTGGTCAGCAACCTGTTCATAGATCTGCTTGGGGCGGAAGTCTGATTGCATGTCATTGATCTCTCTGGGCAGTGCGCTGTGGCTCAAGGCAATAAGTGTGACTGGTTTGAAATGATGACCAAATCTCACCTAAAGCAGGTCGTGGCCATTGTGGCTCGCGAAAAGTGGACCTAGTATAACCAATGAAAAGCCCTAGATAGGACCAACTTAGGCGCTTTTACCAGCGTTTCTCCGAAATGATCAATAGCACGTCTTATCTGGTCCTTTAATAAACCAGTCCTCCACTTAAACAAGCGCGGCAGGAAGCGCAGTAAATCAAACACAAGTCGATGACCCTCACAGATATCGCGGCGCACTCATATTCTCAGTGGCCGCCTCCTCCTTCACGGTGAAGTAAATGCCAATAGTGCGTGTAGAAATGTTACCGGGCCGTACCCAGGCGCAAAAAGCCGAATATGCAAGAGAGGTCACTCGGTTGACCGTCGAGATCCTCGGATGCACTGCTGAGGCCGTGGACGTCATCTTCAGCGAGATTGATCGCCAGGACTGGGCGCGTGCCGGGGAGCTCTATTCAGCGCCTGCTGAGCTCTCGCATTCTGACTGATAGTCGGCTTGATCGAGCCCACGCAATTAAAGCTGAAAGCTTTGAAGTGGCCTGCGTCGATTCCACCAAGGTCTTGCCTGCCCCAACTGAGCAGCAAGTGCGAGCTGATCATGCTCTTCGCCGTTGCGGCCGATGAGTTCTGCACCGATCGCAATCCCTGCGTCTTCCGACCACGTCATGGGAACGGTGATCGCCGGCTGTCCGGTAACGTTGGCTAGACCGGTAATAGCCAGGTGGTTGTTCGGCATTACTCGCGTTATGTCTTAAAATAGCCGGTTGCCGAAAGAACCGTCATGGCCATAGCCATGAAGGGCTTTCATCCTTTAGAAATAAATGTGGTGAAGATGAACAAGCCTTTCATTTCGCTGTGCCCTGAAATTACTCGGGCGCACGCGCTGACGCTGATGGATTGGTTGGAAGATGAGCGCGTCACCTGCTATCTGAGCGATTCGCGTCATGTCTCCCGCTCCATCGAGCAAGTCATCGATCGGACTCAATTGCCGATCCTGACCCATCTATTCAACCGGGGTGGCCGATTTTTCATGGCCTATGACCGGCATGACACCCCAGTGGGCTTTGTCCGTCTAATCAAGACCGGCTCAAATTGCGAGATAGTCCTGGTCATCGGAGACAGCGACAAATGGGGCCGAAACCTTGGCGCCCGCACGATCCGCGAAGGCATGAAACTGGCCTTCCTCGACATGCGGGCCGAGAAGCTCATCGCCAAGATCCACCCGGACAACGCGCGCTCGCTGAAAGCCTTTCTGCGCAGCGGCTTTCTGCTGGAGAGCGAAACGCCGGGATTGAAGTCGTTTTCCATGACGGCGGGACGCTATCTCCAGTTCTTGCGCGAAGGTGCCGTTTGCGACTCCACCAGGATCTACATCACTGAAATCGACAAGGCCAGGCTCGAGAGTCTAATCGCGCTCGAGCCTGGCCCGGCCGTTGTTGAACTCGAACATGAGCTTGAGCGAGCCATTGTCGTCAAGCCGCAGCAGGTGGCGTGCAATGTTGTCACGATGAACTCTAGGGCCTTGCTGCAGCTGGACGACGAAGAGATCGAAGTGGCTCTGGTCTACCCTGAAGACGCGGACAGCACCGCTGGGAAGCATTCCGTGTATTCCGACATCGGTGCCGCCATCCTGGGCTATCAGGAAGGGGACGCCATCGACTGGCGAATTTCTGATCGGACCCGCCGGATTGAGATCAGGAAAGTGCTTTACCAGCCGGAGGCTGCGGGCGATTTCCACCTATAACTGCGCCTTTTGCTCAGTGTTCGTCCATCACGCGCGAGGAACCCCCAAGGGACGGGGCCTCGCTTTCCGTGCCTGAGCGGCCCGTTGAATGGTCAAGGGTAGGAGCGGAGCCAGTTGCGAAAAGCAGGAGGCGGCAGGAATGACCTAGCCGGCTCCTGCGACAGTTTTAGCTCTCTAAATCCAACTGATCCTACTGAATAAAGTATGTCGGATCGATCCCAGCAATTACAGGGGCTAGCCTGTGGGCTGATCAGAAATAAAGTCTGTCGCAACACCATTTTTATGGGGTGTTTCAGATCGACCTACTAAATAAAGTCTGTCGGGAATAAATGGATCTGTCGCAGGCTGCTGATTGCTTTGATCAGCGCCTTTTACAGACTTGAGGTATTCCAGTGATGGCCACGTGGGTGAACGACCGCACGCTTTGGGCCTTTTCAAAGCAGAGGAGCTTGAAAGGTTGGGCCGCCTAATAGCTAGTGGAGATGGCGGGACTGAGATGGAAATGGCTTCACCCAAGGGATCTGCCACCGGTCATTCAACCGCCTCGGTCGCTAGACTATTAGTCGTCGGGCTCTGCGTAGGCTTCTGCCAGAAGGGCCTGGGCGTGACCTTCTAGGAAGTCGAAAACCTCCTCTTGGATATACCCGTTGTACTGCTTCCGACGGCCCTTTGATACGACCCCATTCTGGTCTAAGCACTGCATTATCAGCTTGCTCAAGAGGCTGCCGCGCACGTCGTAGTTGTCATTAACCACCTTGAGCAACGTGTCGTATCGTTGCAGATACTCGGTTTCTTCCCTCAGTTCGATTTCCAATGCCCGCTTGGCCATTTCCAGCGTGAAGGCCACACATTCAGTCGCATCCCAGTAGCGATAGAGGCTTGGGTCGCCGGTGAAGTTAAGCGACATGTTGTCGGCATCGATCCAACGAACTTCCCAGAATTGACGGGCAGGTTTCGAGAAGCTCTGCAGAGCTTCAAGGTAGCGTTGCTCCTCTCGCTTCATGGCAACGGAGACAGGGAGTAACAAACCGTTCTCCAGCGCACCGCTGCAGCACAATGCCTGGTGTATCAAGAAGCGCGACAGTCGGCCATTCCCATCCATGAAGGGATGCAAGAACACAAACCCGAATGAGGCAATGCCGGCGGCCACCAGCGGGTCAAGCTCCAACGGTGCACGGTTTGCGAAGGCCATGAGTTCGAACATCAGATCCCGGCAAAGGTCTGGAGGTGGGGGAATATAGGTGACCCCTGCCGCTCCTCGAAAGGAGTTGGTCAGGTGGTTTTGTTCATGCCGGAAGGCCACCGCCCATTCAAGCGGTTGGGAAATTGCATTGTTTTGCAGAGAGACCAAGTAGTCTTCGGTAAGCGGCTGGCGGTCATGTGCCTGGCGCAGCAACTGAACGAAACGCTCTGACTTCTGCTGGCTTGGTGCTTCCTTTTCAATCGCAAATGAGGAATCTGTCTCGCTCAGGTACGCCCAGTTGATGGCGCGATCCATCATTTCCTTAGGCAAGGAAGCAATGAACTCTTTCGAACGCCCTAGAATGTCGTATTCAAGCAGGGCTTGGACCTCAGGCGTGCGCTCTACCGTCGCGCAATATTGGAGTGTCCCCAGCCCATTGAAGTCCACGCGCCAGCGGTTGTTTCGCACCGATGGGCCCGTGATGTACCGTTCTGGATCAAAAAGGAGGACACCGGGGCCCCGAGGCTTGTCCGTGTAGTCCAGTAAAGCGCCGGAGTAGACTTCCCAGAGGAAGCAGACTTTGCGCAGATAGCCACTGCTGGGAGATTGGGTTATGGCCTCGACAAGGAGTTGACCTTCAATGCGAGGCAGAGCCTGCGCCAAAATAGAGAGATTGACGCCCTCATGTTTGAGCGCAAAGATGATGTGGGCGAGAAAATCACCAGCCTCCGGCGCAACCGCTTGCGGCACTGCAAGCGCGCCGTTGATCCGCTCAATGCGGGTGACGGGTTGAACGAGTGCGGGCTTCTTTACCCCGATAGCCTTCAGCCCCATCGCATTGATCAAATGGGCGTAACCCACTAGATTTCCCATTTTTTCCCCTGTCGTTGGTTAGATTTTTTTAACCGAGCCAAGATTTTCTTAAAATACGCGCCGAACACTCAGAAAATATTAACCGCAAATGGCCGCGTAACCACTATTTTTGGGCTCTCTGATTTTCGGCGCGCCGGGAATCTGTGTAGTGGGCATCGTGTGTAGTTCTGTCGGCTGTATTTCGGCCCCGGACTCTCAGCGTGGCTGCCTGAAGGTAGGCTCATCAGCGAAACCAGGGCCGTGGACGTGTTTTGTTTCGCGTCCTCCCAGGCCCAATTCTCGGCTGCTCGGCTGAGCAACTTGCACAGGGTTGATGTGCACAACATAAGTGTCGGAGCATTGGAAAACTATTTTTAACCAATAGCTTGGCATGTCCCCGACAGACTTTATTTCTGATTAGCCCGCTGACTAGTCCCTGAAATTGCTGAGCACAATCCGACAGACTTTATTCAGTAGGATCACAACCCAAACATCTGTGGATAACTCATTCCACCGTGACGGATTTCGCCAGGTTGCGCGGCTGGTCCACGTCAGTGCCCTTGAGCACGGCGACGTAATACGAGAGCAACTGCAGCGGAATGGTGTAGAGGATCGGCGACAGGGTGTCGTGGATATGCGGCATGTTGACCACATGGGTGCCTTCGCCGTTGGTCATGCCCGCCTTTTCATCCGCAAACACGATCAACTGGCCACCACGGGCACGTACTTCCTGGAGGTTGGACTTGAGCTTCTCCAGCAGTTCGTTGTTCGGCGCCACGGTGACCACTGGCATATCGTCATCGACCAGCGCCAACGGGCCATGCTTGAGCTCGCCGGCTGGGTAGGCTTCGGCGTGGATGTAGGAGATCTCCTTGAGCTTGAGTGCACCTTCCATCGCCACCGGGAACTGCGCGCCACGTCCCAGGAATAAGGTGTGGTTCTTGTCGGCAAACAGCTCGGCGATTTTTTCGACGATGCTGTCCATCGCCAATGCCTCGCCCAGGCGGGCCGGCAGACGACGCAGCTCTTCGACCAGTTTGGCTTCCACGCCTGCAGCCAAGGTGCCACGGACCTGGCCCAGGGACAGGGTCAGCAGCAACAGGCCAACCAGTTGCGTGGTGAACGCCTTGGTGGACGCGACACCGATCTCGCGACCGGCTTGGGTCAGCAGGGTCAGGTCGGACTCGCGCACCAGCGAGCTGATGCCAACGTTGCAGATCGCCAGGCTGCCCAGGAACCCCAGTTCCTTGGCGTTGCGCAGGGCAGCCAGGGTGTCGGCGGTTTCGCCGGACTGGGAGATGGTCACGAACAAGGTATCAGGCTGCACTACCACCTTGCGGTAGCGGAACTCACTGGCCACTTCGACCTGGCACGGAATGCCGGCCAGCTCTTCGAGCCAGTAACGGGCAACCATGCCCGCGTGATAGCTGGTACCACAGGCAACGATTTGTACATTGCGCACGTTGGCGAACAGCTCGGCCGCTTGTGGACCGAACGCTTGCACCAGCACATGGTCGTGGCCCAGACGGCCTTCCAGGGTGCGTTGCACCACCGACGGTTGCTCGTGGATTTCCTTGAGCATGAAGTGGCGGAACTCGCCCTTGTCGGCCGCTTCGGCGCCATCACGGTACTGCACCGATTCGCGCTCGACAGCCTTGCCATCAACATCCCAGATCTGCACGCTGTCGCGGCGAATATCGGCGATATCACCTTCTTCCAGGTACATGAAGCGGTCGGTGACCTGACGCAGGGCCAATTGGTCGGATGCGAGGAAGTTCTCGCCCAGGCCCAAGCCAATCACCAACGGGCTGCCACTGCGGGCCGCCACCAGGCGATCCGGCTGTTTGGCGCTGATCACCGCCAGACCATAGGCGCCGTGCAATTGCTTGACGGTGGCCTTGAGGGCAGTGGCCAGGTCCGGCAGGTCCTTGAGTGTGTGGTGAAGCAGGTGGGCGATGACTTCGGTATCCGTGTCGGAGGTGAACACGTAGCCCAAGGCCTTGAGCTGTTCGCGCAGGGCCTCGTGGTTCTCGATGATGCCGTTATGCACCACTGCCACATCCGCGGAGAAATGCGGGTGTGCGTTACGCTCGCAAGGGGCACCGTGGGTGGCCCAGCGGGTATGGGCAATACCCAGGCGACCGACCAGTGGCTCGACTTGCAGCGCCTGTTCCAACTCGCTGACCTTACCCGGACGACGCATCCGCGCCAGGGTGTTGTCATTGGTAAACACCGCGACACCTGCGCTGTCGTAGCCGCGGTATTCGAGACGCTTGAGGCCTTCAAGCAAGATCGCGGTGATATTACGTTCCGCTACTGCGCCGACAATTCCACACATACTATTTCTCCTGACTGACTGCCGCGCAAATCAATGTTATGCCGCGGGCCTGAATGTGATCGCGGGCATCGATGGGCAGGCGATCGTCGGTAATAAGGGTATGGACACTGCTCCAAGGCAGCTCCAGGTTGGGGATCTTGCGCCCGATCTTGTCGGACTCGACCATCACGATCACTTCACGGGCCACTTCAGCCATGACCCGGCTGAGGCCGAGCAGTTCATTGAAGGTCGTGGTGCCTCGAACCAGGTCGATGCCGTCGGCACCGATGAACAACTGGTCGAAGTCGTAAGAGCGTAGTACCTGCTCGGCTACTTGCCCCTGGAAGGACTCGGAATGCGGGTCCCAGGTGCCGCCGGTCATCAACAGCACCGGCTCGTGCTCAAGTTCGCTCAACGCATTGGCGACGTGCAGCGAGTTGGTCATCACTACCAACCCTGGCTGTTGCCCCAACTGGGGGATCATTGCCGCCGTGGTGCTGCCGCTGTCGATGATGATCCGCGCATGTTCGCGAATCCGCTGAACCGCCGCCTGGGCAATGGCTTGCTTGTACAAAGAGATCGGTTGGCCCGGGTCACTGACCAACTCTTGCGGCATGGTGATTGCGCCACCATAACGACGCAGGAGCAGGCCGTTGCTCTCGAGCGCGGCCAGGTCCTTGCGAATGGTCACTTCCGATGTTTCGAAGCGCTTGGCCAATTCATCCACACTGACTTCACCCTGCTCATTGAGCAAGGCGAGGATGTTGTGGCGGCGTTGGGGTGTATTGCGCTTTGACATGGCGGCTTAAGTTTCGATTCGAAAGATAACGAAACCAATCAAAACCTATCGGTGAAACTTCGTCAAGCGTGGCGGATAAAAAATCTGTGGATAAACACTTCGCGGGCAAGCCTTGCTCCTACAGCGTTCGTATCATTGGCGTATCGGCAAATGACATAAAACACGTAGGAGCGAGGCTCGCCCGCGAAGGCAATTGCTTGGTCTGTGGATAACTCAGGCTTTCTTGATCTTCTCCGGCCGCTTCCAGCCATCGATGTTCTTCTGCCGCGCGCGCCCTACCGCCAACTGGGATTTATCCACAGTCGAGGTAATGGTCGAACCGGCTGCCGTGGTTGAACCGTCCAAGATATCCACAGGCGCTACCAACGAGTTGTTGGAACCGATGAACACATCTTCACCCAGCACGGTTTTCCACTTGTTGGCGCCGTCGTAGTTGCAGGTAATGGTCCCGGCACCAATGTTGGTGCGCGCACCGACCTCGGCGTCGCCCAGGTAAGTCAGGTGACCAGCCTTGGCGTCCTCACCCAGGTGGGCGTTCTTCAGTTCGACAAAGTTACCCACATGGGCTCGCGCTTCCAGTCGCGTCCCGGGGCGCAGGCGCGCAAACGGGCCGGCATCGCTGCCCTCGCCGAGGACCGCACCGTCGATGTGGCTGTTGGCCTTGATCACCACCCCTTTGCGCAAGGTGCTGTCCTTGATCACACAGTTCGGGCCGATGACCACGTCATCCTCGATCACCACCCGACCTTCAAGGATCACGTTGATGTCGATCAGCACGTCGCGCCCCACCGTGACTTCGCCACGCACATCAAAGCGTGCCGGATCGCGCAACGTCACGCCCTGGGCCATCAAGCGACGGCCTTCGCGCCATTGGTAATGACGTTCAAGTTCGGCCAGTTGCTTGCGATCGTTGGCGCCCTGCACTTCCATGGCGTCGTGAGGGTGCTCGGTGGCAACTGCCAGGCCGTCGCTGACGGCCATGGCAATCACGTCGGTCAGGTAATACTCGCCCTGGGCGTTGTTGTTGGACAGCCGGCTCATCCAGTCAGCCAGATGGGCAAAAGGCAGCGTCAGGATGCCGGTGTTCCCCTCCTTGATCGCCCGCTCGGCTTCGTTGGCATCTTTCTGCTCGACGATCGCGGCGACGTTGCCAGCCTCGTCACGCACGATACGGCCGTATCCGGTTGGGTCGTCCAGCTCGACGGTCAACAGGCCCAGTTGTTGCGGTGCGGCATGCTTGAGCAAGCGCTGCAGGGTGTCGACTTCGATCAGCGGCACGTCGCCGTACAGGATCAATACGGTGTCGGCGGTGATGAACGGCACGGCCTGGGCCACGGCATGGCCAGTCCCCAGTTGTTTGTCCTGCAACACGAAATTCAGATCGTCAGCCGCCAGGCGCTTACGTACCTCATCGGCGCCGTGGCCAATCACCACATGGATACGCTGTGGTTCGAGTTGGCGGGCGCTGTGGATAACATGGCCAAGCATGGAGTTGCCAGCCACCGGGTGCAGCACCTTGGGCAAGGCCGAGCGCATGCGAGTGCCTTGACCGGCAGCGAGGATAACGATTTCTAGAGACATGACGGGCTACCCATCCTGGATGGTCGGCGGCTGCGACCAAAGTAGTTAAATGCAGAAAAAGAAAAAGGGTAGCCGAGGCTACCCTTTTTAATCAATCACACAACAAGTCCAAGGCGTTAGCCGCCGAACTTCTTGCGGATCTGCTGGACGGTGCGCAGCTGAGCTGCGGCCTCGGCCAGACGTGCAGAAGCGGAACCGTAATCGAACTCCGCGCCACGCTCGTGCAGGGCCTTCTCGGCCGCCTTAACGGCGTCCTGAGCGGAGGCTTCATCCAGGTCGGCAGCACGTTGCACGGTGTCGGCAAGTACCTTGACCATGTTCGGCTGAACCTCGAGGAAACCACCGGAGATGTAGAACACCTCGGCTTCCCCGCCTTGCTTGATCAGGCGGATCGGACCCGGTTTCAGATTAGTGATCAGCGGCGCGTGACCCAAGGCGATACCAAGATCACCGAGTGCACCGTGCGCAATCACCATCTCGACCAGGCCGGAAAAGATTTCCCCTTCCGCGCTGACGATGTCGCAATGGACTGTCATAGCCATCTGATTGCCTCAACCTAAATGAGCGCCCGTTGCCGGGCGCCGGGATTACAGTTTCTTGGCTTTTTCGATCGCTTCTTCGATGCCGCCGACCATGTAGAACGCTTGTTCTGGCAGGTGGTCGTAGTCACCGTTGAGGATGCCTTTGAAGCCAGCAATGGTGTCTTTCAGGGAAACGTATTTACCCGAAGCACCGGTGAAGACTTCAGCCACGAAGAACGGCTGCGACAAGAAACGCTGGATCTTACGAGCACGGTTTACCAACTGCTTGTCGGATTCCGACAGCTCGTCCATACCCAGGATCGCAATGATGTCCTTCAGTTCTTTGTAACGCTGCAGAACATACTGTACGCCGCGAGCGGTGTCGTAGTGGTCCTGGCCGATCACGTTCGGATCCAGCTGGCGCGAAGTCGAGTCCAGTGGATCTACCGCTGGGTAGATACCCAGGGAAGCGATGTCACGGGACAGAACGACGGTGGCGTCCAAGTGGGCGAAGGTGGTCGCTGGCGACGGGTCAGTCAAGTCATCCGCAGGTACGTATACCGCTTGGATCGACGTGATCGAGCCGTTCTTGGTCGAAGTGATACGCTCTTGCAGAGTACCCATCTCTTCGGCCAGGGTCGGCTGGTAACCTACTGCGGAAGGCATACGGCCCAGCAGTGCGGATACTTCAGTACCGGCCAGGGTGTAACGATAGATGTTGTCGACGAACAGCAGAACGTCGTTACCTTCGTCACGGAACTTCTCGGCCATGGTCAGGCCAGTCAGTGCTACGCGCAGACGGTTACCCGGCGGCTCGTTCATCTGACCGTAGACCAGTGCCACTTTGTCCAGAACGTTGGAATCCTTCATCTCGTGGTAGAAGTCGTTACCCTCACGAGTACGCTCACCCACACCGGCGAACACGGAATAACCGCTGTGCTCGATGGCGATGTTACGGATCAGTTCCATCATGTTTACGGTTTTGCCTACACCGGCACCACCGAACAGACCGACTTTACCGCCCTTGGCGAACGGGCAAACCAGGTCGATTACCTTGATGCCGGTTTCCAGCAGGTCGTTGCCGCCCGCTTGTTCAGCGAAGGATGGCGCAGGACGGTGAATGCCCCAGCGCTCTTCGGTGTCGATTGGACCGGCTTCGTCGATTGGGTTACCCAGCACGTCCATGATCCGGCCCAGCGTCGCTTTACCGACTGGTACGGAGATGGCTGCGCCAGAGTCGGTGACTTCCAGACCGCGCTTCAAGCCCTCGGTGGAACCCATCGCAATGGTACGAACCACGCCGTCGCCCAGCTGCTGCTGAACTTCCAGAGTGGTGCCGGCATCGCTTTGTACTTTCAAAGCGTTGTAGATGCTCGGTACGCTGTCGCGTGGAAATTCCACGTCGATAACGGCGCCGATGATTTGAACGATACGTCCGCTACTCATAGCTGGATCCTCTGAATATTTGAACCGTTAAACCGCGGCAGCGCCGCCGACGATTTCCGAGATCTCTTGGGTGATCGCAGCCTGACGCGCCTTGTTGTAGATCAGCTGCAAATCACTGATCAAATCACCGGCGTTGTCGGTAGCGTTCTTCATTGCGATCATCCGCGCCGCTTGTTCAGCTGCGTTGTTCTCGACCACCGCCTGGTAGACCTGCGACTCCACGTAACGGACCATCAAGCCGTCCAGCAGCTCCTTGGCATCCGGTTCGTAGAGATAGTCCCAGTGGTGCTTGAGTTCTTGATCCGGGGTCGCCACCAATGGAATCAACTGCTCCACGGTAGGCTGTTGCGTCATGGTGTTGATGAACTTGTTGGACACAACGTTCAGACGGTCGATACGGCCGTCCAGGTAAGCATCCAGCATCACCTTGACGCTGCCGATCAGATCATTGATCGACGGCTCTTCACCCAGG
The DNA here is from genome assembly GCF_900109995.1 of Pseudomonas sp. ok272. Classification (GTDB taxonomy): domain Bacteria; phylum Pseudomonadota; class Gammaproteobacteria; order Pseudomonadales; family Pseudomonadaceae; genus Aquipseudomonas. The sequence continues at coordinate 291,897 of NZ_FOCB01000003.1, forward strand.
TGGCTGATAGCGGCTACGACGTTACCGCCGAAGTTGCGGAAGAAAGCCGCACCCTTGCTACCAACTACACACAGATCGATCTCGACGCCGTTTTCGCGGTTTACCGCCATGTCCTTGACCAGGGCCTTGAACAGGTTGGTGTTCAAGCCACCACACAGACCACGGTCACTGCTCACCACAACGTAACCAACGCGCTTGATAGCACGTTCGATCATGAAGGGGTGGCGATACTCCGGGTTGGCGTTGGCCAGATGGCCAATAACCTGGCGGATGCGCTCCGCATAAGGACGGCTAGCAGCCATGCGCATTTGTGCCTTGCGCATTTTACTGACCGCCACTTTTTCCATGGCGCTGGTAATCTTTTGCGTGCTTTTGATGCTCGCAATCTTACTGCGAATCTCTTTTGCGCCTGCCATGTAACACCTATCAGGTTAGCAAGCGGGAGCCTTGCGGCCCCCGCTGCGGCTTACCAGGTTTGGGTGGCCTTGAACTTCTCGATACCGGCTTTGATGCCAGCGTCGATTTCGTCATTGAAGTCACCCTTCACGTTGATCTTCGCCATCAATTCGGCGTGATCGCGGTTGAAGAAAGCAATCAGCGCTTGTTCAAAGCTGCCGACCTTGGCGATTTCAACGTCAGTCAGGAACCCACGCTCAGCGGCATACAGCGACAGCGCCATGTCAGCGATCGACATTGGTGCGTATTGCTTCTGCTTCATCAGCTCGGTAACGCGCTGACCATGCTCAAGTTGCTTACGGGTCGCTTCGTCCAGGTCAGAAGCGAACTGGGCGAATGCCGCCAGTTCACGGTACTGAGCCAGGGCGGTACGGATACCACCGGACAGCTTCTTGATGATCTTGGTCTGAGCGGCACCACCCACACGGGATACCGAAACACCGGCGTTCACAGCAGGACGGATCCCGGAGTTGAACATGGCCGATTCCAGGAAGATCTGACCGTCGGTGATGGAAATCACGTTGGTCGGAACGAACGCGGAAACGTCGCCAGCCTGGGTTTCGATGATCGGCAGTGCGGTCAGGGAACCGGTTTTGCCGGTCACTGCGCCGTTGGTGAACTTCTCTACGTATTCTTCAGAAACGCGGGATGCGCGCTCCAGCAGACGGGAGTGGAGATAGAACACGTCGCCTGGGTAAGCTTCACGGCCTGGTGGACGGCGCAGCAGCAGGGAAATCTGGCGGTAAGCCACTGCTTGCTTGGACAGATCGTCATAAACGATCAGCGCGTCTTCACCGCGGTCGCGGAAGTATTCGCCCATGGTGCAACCGGAGTACGGTGCCAGGAATTGCAGTGCTGCCGATTCCGAAGCGCTCGCTGCCACGACGATGGTGTTAGCCAGTGCGCCGTTTTCTTCCAGCTTGCGAACCACGTTGGCGATGGTCGATTGTTTCTGACCGATCGCTACGTAGACGCAGAAAATGCCGCTGTCTTTCTGGTTGATAATCGCGTCGATCGCCAGAGCGGTTTTACCGATCTGACGGTCACCGATGATCAGCTCACGCTGGCCACGGCCGACAGGAATCATGGCATCGACAGCCTTGTAGCCAGTCTGTACAGGCTGGTCTACCGACTTACGCCAGATCACGCCTGGAGCAACTTTCTCGACCGCATCGGTCTCGGTGTTGTTCAGCGGACCTTTGCCGTCAACTGGGTTACCCAGTGCATCGACTACGCGACCCAGCAGTTCCTTACCAACCGGAACCTCGAGGATGCGGCCAGTGCACTTGGCGCTCATGCCTTCAGCCAGAGTCTGGTAGGAGCCCAATACAACGGCACCTACAGAGTCTTGCTCCAGGTTGAGGGCCATACCGTAGACGCCGCCCGGAAACTCGATCATCTCGCCGTACATTACGTCGGCCAGACCGTGAATCCGCACGATGCCGTCAGATACGCTGACGACAGTGCCTTCGTTACGGGCTTGGGAGGTCACATCGAGTTTGTCGATGCGGCCCTTGATAATTTCACTTATTTCGGAAGGATTGAGTTGCTGCATTGCTCTGCTGCCCCTTCAAACTCAAGATTTCAATGCTTCGGCAAGGCTCGCGAGTTTGCCGCGAACCGAGCCATCGATAACCAGGTCGCCGGCGCGAATGACAATGCCCCCAATAAGGGATTTGTCTTCCGCAACTTGCAGGCGCACTTCCCGGTTGAGTCGTGCACTGAGAACCTTGGCGAGTTTGTCTTGCTGTTCTTGGTTCAATGCAAAAGCACTGGTGACATCCACATCTACCGATTTCTCTTGTTCGGCCTTGTACAGGTCGAACAGAGCGGCAATCTCCGGCAAAAGCGGGAGACGGTCGTTTTCAGCAACGACGTGGATGAAATTCTGTGCCTTGGCATCGAACTTGTCGCCGCACACGTCAATAAACGTGGCGGCCTTTTCTGCGCTCGTCAGTCGCGGGGCCTTGAGCACGCGCCGCATGGTGTCGTCTTGCGACACCGCTGCAGCCAGGCCGAGCATGGCTGACCAATTGGCCAGTTGCTGGTGGGCCTGAGCGTGCTCGAAGGCCGCCTTAGCGTAAGGTCGGGCCAACGTGGTCAGTTCTGCCATGATCGCCCTCGCTTAAATTTCAGCAGCCAGTTTGTTAACCAGCTCCGCGTGCGCGTTTTGATCGATTGTGGCACCCAGGATCTTCTCGGCGCCATCGACGGCCAGTGCACCCAGTTGGGCACGCAGCGCGTCTTTGACACTGTTGAGTTCCTGCTCGATCTCGGCCTGAGCCTGAGCCTTTACACGGTCAGCGTCGATACGGGCTTTTTCAACAGCCTCTTCAACAATCTGGTTACCGCGTTTCTTGGCTTGCTCAATGATTTCGGCTGCCTGAGCTTTCGCTTCGCGCAGTTGTTGACCCGCTTTATCTTGGGCCAACTCCAGGTCGCGAGCTGCTCGGGCGGCAGCGTCCAGTCCATCCGCGATCTTCTTCTGACGTTCGTGCAAAGCCGCAATGACCGGAGGCCAAACGAACTTCATGCAAAAAAGTACAAAAATTAAGAACGCAACGGACTGGCCAATCAGGGTTGCATTAATGTTCACGCCAACACCTCGCTCGTTCGTTGCACAACACACCAATCACTCGAAGGTTCGAGTGATTAACCAGCGAGTTGACCAACGAATGGGTTCGCGAAGGTGAAGAACAGAGCGATACCAACACCGATCATGGTTACGGCGTCGAGCAGACCGGCAACGATGAACATTTTAACTTGCAGCATTGGAACCATTTCTGGCTGACGCGCGGCGCCTTCCAGGAACTTGCCGCCCAACAGGCCGAAACCAATTGCGGTACCCAGTGCGCCCAGGCCGATCAACAGTGCAACAGCGATAGCGGTTAGACCAACTACAGTTTCCATCTTTCCTCCCGACTTTTACGTCGTATGGTTTAGGTTTTTTAGATTTTAAAGCGGTAAAACAAATCGTTTCATAGCCCTGTTCGGGCACCCACCCGTTTAACCGGGTGGGACATCAGACTAGTCGAGACTGGCCTTAATGGTTCTCTTCGTGCGCCATCGACAGGTAGACGATGGTCAACATCATGAAGATAAACGCCTGCAGGGTGATGATCAGGATGTGGAACACAGCCCACGCCCACTGCAGAACAATGCCCAGGCCGCTAAGCCAGAGCAGACCACTGCCGAACATCACAGCGATCAGAATGAAGACCAGTTCGCCGGCATACATGTTGCCGAACAGACGCAGCGCCAGCGAGATTGGCTTGGCGATCAGTGTCACGAACTCCAGCAGGAAGTTCACCGGAATCAGCAGCGCTTGAACGAAGATGTTCTTGCTGCCGAACGGGTGCAGGGTCAGTTCGCCGATGAAGCCGCCGATGCCCTTGACCTTGATGCTGTAGAAAATGATCAACGCAAACACCGACAGGGCCATGCCCAGGGTCGCGTTCGGGTCAGTAGTCGATACGGCGCGGAACGGAATGTGCGGGTCGCCGGTGATCAACATGGCCAACTGAGGAATCCAGTCAACGGGGATCAAGTCGACGGCGTTCATCAGGAAAACCCAGACGAAGATCGTCAGTGCCAACGGTGCAATCACCGGGCTACGACCATGGAAGCTGTCTTTCACGCTGCCATCGACGAATTCGACCAATACTTCAACGAAGTTCTGCAAAGCACCAGGCTGACCGGAAGTTGCCTTCTTGGCCGCCATGCGGAAAAGAAGAACGAAGATCAGACCCAACGCGACCGACCAGCCGAGAGTATCGACGTGGAAAGCCCAGAAGCCCATTTCTTTGGCTTCTGCTGCGGTGTGGGCAAAGCCCCAGCCGCCGTTAGGTAGCTGACCGAAGGTCAGGTTCTGCAAGTGGTGCTGGATATAGCCCGAAGCGGTTGTTTCTGCCATGGTTGCCTCAAACGCCCTAAGGTCTCGAAAGTCTTGTTCTCATCAGCAAGGGAGCGAACCAGCTGACCAGTTGGGTCAGCACAAAGACGCCGAAGACTGCTAACGGCGCCAGTGGCTTCACACCTGCGAACGTCAATGCAAAAAGCACTGCCGTCAAAATCAATTTCCCCGCCTCGCCAGCATAAAAAGACCGGACGATGGCTTGAGCTGCTCGGGCGCCGGAAAACCGAAATGCCCTGTGAGCGAAATAAACATTGGGAAGCAAGGCTATCAGGCCTCCGCAGAGTCCCGAGTATCCAGCTACGACTCCATGCCATTGCCAAAGCGCCAATGCAGCGATCAACAAAACGACAAACTGTGCCAGTAACACCGGAAAAACCGCCAAGCGATGGAAGGGCAAGCGGTTTGGCGTGCGGGTTTCCATCACTCTTGCTCCTCAAGGGTCGGCTGCCAGAATTCAATAACTTGGCATAATTTGTGCCGACAAAATGCGCGCAGAGTATAGGGGCGGTTCAGCCCCTATTCAACTGCCAGGTAGTGATTTCCGACTGCGCGCTACATGAGGAAATGTTTCAGCGGATATGCGCAAGGACACCTTGCAGCTCATCCAGGGAGTTGTAACCGATCACCAACTGCCCCTTGCCCTTCTTCCCGTGGCGGATCTGCACCGCAGAGCCCAGCCGCTCTGCCAGGCGCTGCTCGAGGCGAGCGATGTCCGGATCAGGCTTGGTTGGCTCGCTCGCTTCCGGCTTGCCACTCAACCACTGGCGAACCAGTGCTTCCGTCTGACGCACAGTGAGCCCGCGTGCGACAACGTGTCGCGCCCCTTCAACCTGTTGATTCTCCGGTAAACCTAGCAAAGCACGGGCATGCCCCATCTCGAGGTCACCGTGGGACAACATGGTCTTGATGACTTCCGGCAGGGCAATCAGGCGCAACAGGTTGGCAACCGTCACGCGGGACTTGCCCACCGCTTCGGCGACTTGTTGCTGGGTCAGCTGAAACTCCTGCTGCAAACGCTGCAAGGCCACCGCTTCCTCGACGGGATTGAGGTCTTCGCGCTGGATGTTCTCGATCAACGCCATGGCGATGGCGGTTTCATCCGGCACATCGCGCACCATCGCCGGGATGGTTTCCTGGCCGGCCTGTTGGCTGGCCCGCCAGCGGCGTTCGCCGGCGATGATTTCAAAGCGACCACCACCAATGGGGCGAACCACGATCGGCTGCATCACGCCTTGAACCCTGATCGAGGCAGCCAATTCTTCCAGCGCCTGCGGGTCCATGTCCCGGCGCGGCTGGTATTTGCCACGTTGGATCAGGTCCAGGGGCAAGTGCTGCAGTTCGCGCTGGTCGGCTTGCACCGCTTGTTCTTCCAGTGCGCTGACAGTCGGACCACTCAGCAGTGCATCCAGTCCACGTCCGAGACCTCGTTTCTTGACGGCCATGGGGATTCCTTAAGTTGCCTGAGCGGCGGCGGTGCGCGATTGCTTGCGTTGCCGACGAACCATCTCGCCTGCCAGGGCCAGATAGGCCAGCGCACCGCGCGATTGTTTGTCATAGGCCAATGCCGGCATACCATAGCTTGGCGCTTCGGCCAGGCGGATATTGCGCGGGATCACGGTGTCGTACAGCTGTTCACCGAAGTGTTCCTTGAGCTGGGCCGATACGTCGTTCATCAGGCTCAGGCGTGGATCGAACATGGTTCGCAGCAAGCCTTCGACTTTGAGGTTCGGATTGAGCAGCTCGGCGATACGCTTGATGTTATCCACAAGGTCGCTCAAGCCTTCGAGCGCGAAGTACTCGCACTGCATCGGGATAATCACCCCGTCGGCGGCCACCAGGGCGTTAAGCGTCAGCATCGACAGCGACGGTGGGCAATCGATCAAAATGTAGTCGTAGCTCTCGCGGATCGGCGCCAACGCACTGCGCAGGCGGCTTTCCTTCATCTGCATTTCCAGCAGGACGACTTCGGCGGCGGTGAGATCGCGGTTAGCCGGCAACAACTGGTAACCACCGTGTTCGGAGAAGTGCATGGCCTCGGCCAGATCGCATTCGCCAATCAACAGGTCATAGACCGAGTTTTCCAGACCGTGTTTATCCACACCGCTACCCATGGTGGCGTTGCCCTGTGGATCAAGATCGATCAACAGCACCCGGCGCTTGGTGGCGACCAGGGATGCTGCGAGGTTGATGCAGGTGGTGGTCTTGCCCACACCACCCTTTTGGTTCGCTATCGCGAATACCTTAGCCATTCTTGCTTGTGTTCCCAATCATGCCGTGCGGCGCAGTATCAGCAGATGGCGTTGGCCTTGGCAACCGGGTACGGCCAAGGCGTGTTCGCTATCGAGGTGGAAGTCTGCCGGCAATGCTACCAGCTCATCCGCGGGATGAACGCCCTTCATTGCCAGCCAACGTGTGTCGTGGTCGCCCAGGTGGCGGGTCCAGTTGCTGAAGTTTTCCATGCTGCTGAACGCCCGGGAAATGATCCCGTTGAATGGCAACTCAGGTTGGAAGGCTTCGACCCGGCTGTGGATAACTTGCAGGTTATCCAGCTTGAGCTCGAGTTTGACCTGGGTCAGGAAGCGGGTTTTCTTGCCGTTGCTGTCCAGGCACGTCACCTGGGACTCGGGAAACAGGATCGCCAGCGGAATGCCGGGCATCCCGCCACCGCTGCCAACATCCAGCCAACGGCCGTTTTCGATGAAGGACATCACGCTCAGGCTGTCGAGCAAATGCCGTGAGACCATTTCGTCCGGATCACGCACCGCCGTCAGGTTGTAGGCCTTGTTCCATTTGATCAACAAGGCCAGATAACCCAGCAACTGGGCGTGCTGAGCGTCGGTCAGGTTGACCCCCAGTTGACGAGCGCCTGTGGATAACTCTTCGGCGTGTTGCAAGGTGACCATCGAACTCAAGCGCTTTGCTCCAACTGACGGCCCGCGCCGCGTTTTTTCAAATGAATCATCAACAGCGAAATCGCTGCCGGGGTCACACCCGGGATCCGCGAAGCCTGGCCCAGGGTCTCTGGACGAGTCGCGCCGAGCTTGCTCTGGATCTCCTTGGAGAGACCGGAAATGTTCGTGTAATCGATATCCACAGGCAGTTTGGTGTTCTCGCTGGCCCGCAGGCGAGCGATTTCATCCTGTTGGCGATCGATGTAACCGGCGTACTTGGTCTTGATTTCAACCTGCTCAGCGACCTGTGGATCTTCGGCGCCGTGCCCGGTCACTTCGACCAGACCAGCGTAGTCGATTTCCGGACGGCTCAAGAGGTTGAGCAAGTTGTATTCGTGGGTCAGCGGGGTGCCGAACTTTTCAGCGATCGCATCGCCCTGTTCAGTACCGGGGCGAACCCAAGTGCTCTTCAGGCGCTGCTCTTCGAGTTCGATGCTTTCGCGCTTTTTGCAGAACGCCGCCCAACGCACGTCATCCACCAGGCCCAGTTCACGGCCCTTCTCGGTCAACCGCAGATCAGCGTTGTCTTCACGCAGGATCAGGCGGTATTCGGCACGGGAGGTGAACATCCGATACGGTTCTTGCGTGCCAAGGGTGATCAAGTCGTCAACCAACACCCCGATGTACGCCTCGTCGCGACGCGGGCACCAACTGTCCTTGCCCTGGGCACGCAATGCGGCGTTGGCCCCGGCCAGCAAACCCTGGGCTCCGGCTTCTTCGTAACCGGTAGTGCCGTTGATTTGCCCGGCGAAGAACAGGCCGCCGATCACTTTGGTTTCCAGGCTGTACTTCAGGTCACGCGGGTCGAAGTAGTCGTACTCGATGGCATAGCCCGGACGCACGATATGGGCGTTTTCCATACCGCGGATCGATTGCACGATCTGCAACTGCACATCGAACGGCAAGGATGTGGATATCCCGTTCGGATACAGCTCGTGAGTCGTCAAACCTTCCGGCTCGATAAAGACCTGATGGCTTTCCTTGTCGGCAAAGCGGTGGATCTTGTCTTCGATCGACGGGCAATAACGCGGGCCAATGCCTTCGATCACCCCGGAATACATCGGCGAACGGTCGAGGTTCGAGGCGATGATTTCGTGAGTTCGGGCATTGGTGTGGGTAATCCAGCAACTGACCTGCCTGGGATGCTGTTCCTTGGATCCCATGAACGACATCACGGGGATCGGTGTGTCGCCCGGTTGCTCGGCCATCACCGAAAAATCCACGGAACGACCGTCAATACGCGGTGGCGTACCGGTTTTCAGGCGACCGACACGCAGCGGCAGTTCACGCAAGCGGTGAGCCAGGGCAATCGACGGTGGATCACCGGCACGACCGCCGGAATAGTTCTGCATGCCGATGTGGATAAGTCCACCGAGGAAGGTTCCGGTGGTCAACACCACAGAGTCTGCGAAGAAACGCAGGCCCATTTGGGTGATAACACCGCGTACTTGTTCCTGCTCGACGATCAGGTCATCCGCGGCCTGTTGAAATATCCACAGGTTCGGTTGGTTTTCCAGTGCCTCGCGTACCGCAGCCTTGTACAGGACGCGGTCGGCCTGGGCACGAGTAGCGCGCACGGCGGGGCCTTTGCGGCTGTTCAACACGCGGAACTGGATACCACCTTTGTCAGTGGCCATGGCCATGGCGCCGCCAAGGGCGTCGATTTCCTTGACCAGGTGACTCTTGCCGATCCCACCAATCGCGGGATTGCAGCTCATTGCTCCGAGGGTTTCCACGTTATGCGTCAGCAACAGGGTTTTTGCCCCCATGCGTGCTGATGCAAGTGCTGCCTCGGTACCGGCATGACCGCCGCCGATGACGATCACTTCAAAACGGGAAGGGAAATCCACCACGCACCTCGTGCCTGCTTCAGTTAGGTAATCAGGAATAGTTTGAGATCAGGTTTTTGGACCTGGTCGACAAGTATAGGGACTTCGCCCTTCCTAAAGAACCCTTTGCACAAAAATTAACCAGCTGTGGGTAAGTCACGGATAATAGAAATTAAAAAGAAAGAAATTTATTAAATCTTTGTTTTTATGTTTATTTCTATGCAGCACTCTTTCTGTGGATAGATTGCTACAGCCCTTTGATTTCAATATGTACAGCAATTCAAAAGTCTGTGGTCATGTAGCCATGAGACCGTTGGATAACCGCTTTAAGCCTGTGGATGAATGGGGTGCTTATCCACAGGTGTGGTTTTCCACGGTTTTCAGGCCCAGTTATCAACGGGTCTTAGCTGCGGTTATTCACAGGGCTTAATCCACAGAAAATCGCCAAATAGGGCAAATACCGCCCACGGGAATGCCCCGAAGCAGTCAATGCCGTTCGACTAATACTGAAAAATAGATAGTTTTTGGAGGTAGGAGCACGGCTTGCCAGCGATTGAAGCGACGCGATAGATCAGAGTTACCGCGTCGCGAGCACGCTCGGCTCCTAAACAAGCGAGGTGGGGGAGATTATTTACCGATGCAAAAGCTGGAAAAGATCCTACCCAACAGGTCATCAGAGCTGAACTCACCGGTAATTTCCCCCAGTGACTGCTGAGCCTGACGTAAATCCTCAGCCAGAAGCTCTCCAGCGCCAGCCAATGTCAGTTGGGCGCGGCCATGCTCGAGTGAGGCACTGGCATGGCGCAGGGCTTCGAGGTGGCGACGACGGGCACTGAAGCTGCTTTCCGAGGTCTGCTCATAGCCCATGCAGGCTTTGAGATGGTCACGCAGCAACTCCAGGCCGTCGCCAGCAGATTTGGCACTCAAGCTGATGGTGACGTGGCCATCGTCACTGACTTGCAGCTCCATCGCCTCGCCGGTGAGGTCAGCCTTGTTACGGATCAGGGTGACCTTGGCTGGATCCGGGCGTTGTTCAAGGAACTCAGGCCACAAGGCAAATGGATCGAGCGCCTCAGGTGCCGTGGCGTCGACCACCAACAGCACCCGATCCGCTTCGCCAATCGCCTTCAAGGCCCGTTCCACACCGATCTTCTCGACCTGGTCATCGGTATCGCGCAGGCCAGCAGTGTCCACAACGTGCAGCGGCATGCCATCGATGTGGATATGTTCGCGCAGGATGTCCCGGGTGGTCCCGGCAATTTCGGTGACGATGGCCGCTTCCCGTCCTGCCAGGGCATTGAGCAGACTGGACTTGCCAGCATTCGGACGACCGGCAATGACCACGGTCATGCCGTCGCGCAACAACGCCCCTTGGCCCGCCTCACGCAGCACGGTGGATAACTCTTCACGAACGGCATCGAGCATGCTGAGCACGTGGCCATCGGCCAAGAAGTCGATTTCCTCTTCAGGGAAGTCGATCGCGGCTTCGACGTAGATACGCAGTGCAATTAACTGCTCCGTGAGGCTATGCACCCGCTGGGAGAATGCGCCTTGCAACGAACGCAGTGCATTGCGCGCCGCTTGTGCCGAGCTGGCTTCGATCAAGTCAGCAATGGCTTCGGCCTGAGCCAGGTCCAGCTTGTCGTTGAGAAACGCGCGCTCGCTGAACTCACCCGGCCGGGCCAGGCGGCAGCCCAGTTGCAGACAGCGCTGCAGCAGCATATCCAGAACAATCGGGCCGCCGTGGCCTTGAAGTTCCAGTACATCTTCACCGGTAAATGAGTTGGGCCCGGGAAAGTACAGCGCAAGGCCTTCATCCAGCACTTGTGCATCGTCGCTCAGAAATGGGCCGTAATGGGCGTAGCGCGGCTTGAGTTCCCGGCCACTGATGGCTTTCGCCGCCAGGCTGGCCAGCGGCCCGGAAATACGAACGATACCGACGCCCCCACGGCCCTGGGCGGTGGCGACGGCGGCGATGGTTTCACGAGGAGCGCTCATAAACCGTTATCCCGATAAAATGGCAGATAGCAAAACGCCCCACGAGGGGGCGTTTTGAATGGTTACATACCGTGTAGATTACGCCTCGGTTTTTTTCGCCGCGGCTTCAACTTTACGGGTGATGTACCACTGTTGGGCGATCGACAGGCAGTTGTTCACTACCCAATACAGCACCAGACCGGCCGGGAACCACAGGAAGAAGAAGGTGAAGATGATTGGCATCAGCTTCATCACCTTGGCCTGCATCGGGTCCGGAGGCGTCGGGTTCAGTTGCTGCTGGATGAACATGGTGGCGCCCATGATGATCGGCAGGATGAAGAACGGATCCTTGATCGACAGGTCGGTAATCCACAACATGAACGGAGCCTGGCGCATTTCCACGCTTTCCAGGAGTACCCAGTACAGCGAGAGGAAAACCGGCATCTGCACGAGGATTGGCAAGCAACCACCCAGCGGATTGATCTTCTCCTTCTTGTACAACTCCATCATGGCTTGCGACATTTTCTGCCGGTCGTCGCCATGTTGCTCTTTCAGTGCAGCCAGTTTCGGAGCCACTGCACGCATGCGCGCCATGGATTTGTAGCTGGCAGCCGACAGCGGGAAGAAGATCCCTTTGATCAGCATGGTCAGGAAAATGATCGACCAGCCCCAGTTACCCACAATCGCGTGGATGTGTTGCAGCAGCCAGAAGATCGGTTGAGCGATGAACCACAGAATGCCGTAGTCAACCGTCAGCTCCAGACCTGGGGATAACTCTTTGAGTATCGCCTGGCTTTTTGGACCTGCGTACAGGGTGGCGCTGGTTTCAGCCTTGGCACCTGGCGCAACGGTCATGGCTGGGCCAGTGAAACCGATGATGTAGTTGCCTTGGCTGTCTTTACGGGTCTGCACCACGTTGTTTTCGTTCTTCGGCGAAATCCAGGCCGTCACGAAATAGTGTTGCAGCCAGGCTACCCAGCCACCGGTCACGGTTTCTTTGAGCGAGCCCTTGTCGATATCTTTCATCGACACTTTTTTGTACGGCTCTGAACTTGTCCACAGGGCAGCGCCCAGGTAAGTGGCAGTGCCGGTGGCAGTCGTCGAGGAAGGATCGGCGCTTGCATCACGCTTGAGCTGGGCAAACAGGTTGCCAGTCCAGGCCTTGTCGCTGGTGTTGTCGATCAAGTAAGTGACTTTCAGATCGTACAAACCGCGGGTAAAGGTGAAGCGCTTGATGTAGTTCACACCCGCATCGCTGAATTTCAGGTCAACGTTGAACTGGTTCTGGCCATCAGCCAGTTGATAAGTCTTCTGTTCGGTCGAATAAACCGGACGACCGGTAGGACGCGCATCCGGACCGTCGGTGCCGGTCAGGCCGCTTTGAGCCAGATAAGTACGTTCACCACCGTTATCGAACAGTTGGAACGGGATTTCTGGATGGTCCTGGCGACGTGGATACTTCGGCAGCATCAGTTGGGCAACATCACCGCCCTGAGGGTCGATGGCCAGTTCGAGCACATCCGTTTTTACATGGATGAGATCTTTGTTGGCCGCTACCGGAGTTTCGGTAGGGGTACTGGTATCGCCATTCGCGCTGGGAACATCGGCACTGGCGGAAGCATTGCTACCCAGTGGAGTGTCCGCAATAGCAGGGGCAGCCTGATTGGCAGCAACATTCTGAGTCGGCAGGGCAGCCTGGCCATAGTCCTGGTTCCATTTCAGGACCATGACATAGGACACGATTGCCAGGGCGACGATCAGGATCGTGCGTTTAATATCCATGATTACTCGGCCATCGAAGAAGAACGGGAGGTAGGGATAGGCGGAACCGGGTCATAACCACCGGGATTCCACGGATGACAGCGACCTAAACGACGAAAGGCCAGCCAGCCACCGCGTAGAAGGCCATGATTTTCAATGGCTTCATACGCGTAGCAGGAACAACTGGGGTAGAAACGACAGTGACTGGCCATCAGAGGACTAATGGCATAGCGATAAAACTGGATCGGAACGAGTGCCAGTTTACGCATCAGTGCTGTCTACCCCTACAGTTTCGGTTTTGACTGCTGGTACCGGCGTGCTGCGTGCCAGACGTTTCCAGAGTTTGCCGAAATGCTGAATCAATTCGGGGTTTTCTACATCGCCCAAACCTTTGCGCGCGACGATAACGATGTCCCACCCGACCAGAGAATCCTGGTTGAGGCGAAACGATTCGCGCATCAGACGTTTGAGACGATTGCGTTCAACGGAGAGCTTCACGCTCTTTTTCCCGATAACCAGCCCTAAGCGGGGGTGATCGAGATCGTTGGTGCGTGCAAGGAGCAGGAGATTTTTCCCCGGAACCTTGCCGGTAGGGGAGTCAAAGACTGCCTTGAAATGCCGGGGGGTCAGCAAACGCTTTTCCCGACTGAAGTCCTGACTCACCTCCAGTACCGGATTATCAAACTGCCAGACGCGCACGACCTTTGGCGCGACGACGCGACAGGACGGCACGGCCGTTTTTGGTAGCCATGCGAGCACGGAAACCGTGGGTACGAGCGCGTTTGATAGTGCTTGGTTGGAAAGTACGTTTCATGTCGTGTTACCTGGTTCGTCCACAACGGGCCGGAATGGCCCCCGTTTTAAGAGACCGGGGATTCTAGAGAAAGCAAGCGTCTAGGTCAATTTCCAACCAGCGTTTCCTTTAAATGGTTTCTCAGGTGCTCCGCCCTGGACGGCAGACAGCCAAATATAAAAATAAAGAAGGAAAGTATTTAAAGCTCTTTTGTAAAGCTTATAAAAGCTAGGGCCGACATTATCTGTGGATAACCTCGCTCAGCCCTTGTACTGCAAGCTGTACAGAGGATGACAACTACAGGGGGAAACGGTGCTTAGCCTGTGCTGCACTGTCGGATAAGCTGTGTGTGAAAGCGCTAGTTATCCACAGGCACGTTATCCACCGAGTTTCCCCCCTACTTGTACAACGGGCTTAGGCCTGCTTATCCACAGAGCTTATGCACAGACCGTCGGTCGTCTTTTTTGCGTATAAATTGTTGATTCAGCGATACCTGTGAGCAAGCTACGTGTGGATAAGTCCGCGTCTGGTCGCTACAATGGCCGCTTGTTTTTGCCTCACCGGCTTTCAACTTAGGGGATATCCGTGTCAGTGGAACTTTGGCAGCAGTGCGTGGAGCTTTTGCGCGATGAGCTGCCTGCCCAACAATTCAACACTTGGATCCGTCCACTACAGGTCGAAGCCGAAGGCGACGAGTTGCGTGTCTACGCACCTAATCGCTTTGTTCTCGACTGGGTTAACGAAAAGTACCTGAGTCGTGTGCTCGAACTGCTGGATGAGCATGGCAATGGCATGGCGCCAGCGCTGTCCTTATTAATAGGCAGCAAACGCAGTTCTGCACCGCGTGCAGCACCGAATGCGCCCTTGGCTGCGGCAGCGTCGCACGCCCTGGCAGCTTCAGCCCCCGCGCCAGTCAGTGCTCCGGCACCTGCCACGCCGAACAAGCGGGCTACGCAGAAGGTTGCCCAGGTCAGTGAAGAGCCGTCCCGCGACAGCTTCGACCCAATGGCTGGCGCCAGCTCGCAACAGGCACCGATACGTGCAGAACAACGCACTGTGCAGGTTGAGGGCGCGCTCAAGCACACCAGTTACCTGAACCGTACCTTCACCTTTGAAAACTTCGTCGAAGGTAAGTCCAACCAGTTGGCTCGCGCAGCCGCCTGGCAGGTCGCGGACAACCCCAAGCACGGCTATAACCCGCTGTTCCTATATGGCGGCGTAGGCTTGGGTAAAACCCACTTGATGCACGCTGTGGGTAACCATCTATTAAAGAAGAACCCGAATGCCAAGGTCGTGTACCTGCATTCGGAGCGTTTCGTGGCGGATATGGTGAAGGCGTTGCAACTCAACGCCATCAACGAGTTCAAGCGTTTCTACCGTTCGGTGGATGCCTTGCTCATCGATGACATTCAATTCTTCGCCCGCAAGGAACGCTCCCAGGAAGAGTTCTTCCACACCTTTAACGCCTTGCTCGAAGGTGGCCAGCAGGTCATCTTGACCAGCGACCGATACCCGAAGGAAATCGAAGGCCTTGAAGAGCGCTTGAAGTCGCGCTTCGGTTGGGGATTGACGGTCGCCGTCGAGCCTCCGGAGTTGGAAACCCGCGTCGCGATCCTGATGAAGAAAGCCGACCAGGCCAAAGTCGACCTGCCACACGATGCGGCGTTCTTCATTGCCCAGCGCATTCGCTCCAACGTCCGCGAGTTGGAAGGCGCGCTCAAGCGCGTTATCGCTCACTCGCATTTCATGGGCCGCGACATCACCATCGAATTGATTCGCGAATCCTTGAAAGACCTGCTGGCGCTCCAGGACAAGCTGGTCTCTGTGGATAACATTCAGCGCACCGTCGCCGAGTACTACAAGATCAAGATTTCCGACTTGTTGTCCAAACGCCGTTCGCGTTCGGTCGCTCGTCCGCGGCAAGTGGCGATGGCCTTGTCCAAAGAATTGACCAACCACAGCCTGCCGGAGATCGGCGATGTGTTTGGCGGCCGTGATCACACCACCGTATTGCACGCCTGCCGCAAGATTAACGAACTTAAGGAATCCGACGCGGACATCCGCGAGGACTACAAGAACCTGCTGCGTACACTGACCACTTGATGAACACCAGCGCAGCTTATTAAGGCAAGGGACTAGACCATGCATTTCACCATTCAACGCGAAGCCCTGTTGAAACCCCTGCAACTGGTCGCAGGTGTCGTCGAGCGCCGACAGACCTTGCCGGTGCTCTCCAACGTGCTGCTGGTTGTCGAAGGCCAGCAACTGTCGCTGACCGGTACCGACCTGGAAGTCGAACTGGTCGGTCGTGTACAGCTCGAAGAGCCTGCCGAACCGGGCGAGATTACTGTCCCGGCGCGCAAGCTGATGGACATCTGCAAAAGCCTGCCAAACGACGCGCTGATCGATATCAAGCTCGATGAGCAGAAACTCGTGGTCAAGGCTGGCCGCAGCCGCTTCACCCTGTCGACGTTGCCCGCCAACGATTTCCCGACGGTGGAAGAAGGCCCAGGCTCGTTGACCTGCAGCCTGGAGCAAAGCAAGTTGCGCCGCCTGATTGAGCGCACCAGCTTTGCCATGGCCCAACAGGATGTTCGTTATTACCTCAACGGTATGCTGCTGGAAGTATCCGAAGGGATCATCCGTGCCGTGGCCACCGACGGCCACCGCCTGGCCATGTGCTCGATGCGGGCTGATATCGGGCAGCCGGATCGTCACCAGGTGATCGTTCCGCGCAAGGGGATCCTGGAGTTGGCTCGCCTGCTGACCGAGCCGGACGGTAATGTCAGCATCGTTCTGGGCCAGCACCACATTCGTGCTACCACGGGTGAGTTCACCTTCACCTCGAAGCTGGTCGATGGCAAGTTCCCGGACTACGAGCGCGTTCTGCCCAAAGGTGGCGACAAGCTGGTATTGGGCGATCGCCAGGCGCTGCGTGAAGCCTTCAGCCGTACTGCGATTCTTTCCAACGAGAAGTACCGTGGTATCCGTCTGCAACTGGCCAACGGTCAGTTGAAGATCCAGGCGAACAACCCGGAGCAGGAAGAAGCGGAAGAAGAAGTTGGCGTTGAGTACAACGGCGGCTCGCTGGAAATCGGCTTCAACGTGAGCTACCTGCTCGACGTGCTGGGTGTGATGACCACTGAACAGGTTCGCCTGATTCTGTCCGACTCCAACAGCAGTGCGCTGGTGCAAGAGTCCGACAATGACGACTCGGCTTACGTCGTCATGCCGATGCGCCTGTAACATGCTCAGCAACCGCTAGATGTCCCTCAGTCGCGTTTCAGTCACCGCGGTGCGCAACCTGCACCCGGTGACCTTCTCCCCCTCCCCCCGCATCAACATTCTGTACGGCGCCAACGGCAGTGGCAAAACCAGCGTGCTGGAAGCCATCCACCTGCTGGGGCTTGCCCGTTCGTTTCGTAGTACCCGCCTATTACCGGTCATTCAGTACGAGCAGTTGGCGTGCACGGTGTTCGGTCAGGTCGAGTTGGCGGAAGGCGGACATAGCGCCTTGGGGATATCCCGGGATCGTCAGGGCGAGTTTCAGATCCGCATCGACGGGCAGAATGCCCGCAGTGCGGCGCAACTGGCAGAAACCCTACCCTTGCAATTGATCAACCCGGATAGCTTTCGCCTATTGGAAGGTGCACCAAAGATTCGTCGACAGTTTCTCGATTGGGGTGTGTTCCACGTGGAACCACGCTTCATGTCCACTTGGCAGCGCTTGCAGAAGGCCCTGCGCCAGAGAAACTCTTGGCTGCGGCATGGTACACTTGACGCCGTTTCGCAAGCGGTTTGGGACAGGGAATTGTGCCAGGCTAGCGCTGAAATTGATGAATACCGCCGCGCCTACATCAAAGCCTTGAAACCAGTCTTTGAACAGACCTTGAGCGAACTCGTCGAACTCGAGGGCTTAACGCTTAGCTATTACCGGGGATGGGACAAGGAGCGAGAGCTGAGTGCAGTGCTCGCCGCGTCCGTACACCGGGACCAGCAAATGGGGCATACCCAGGCCGGACCACAACGCGCTGATTTGCGTCTTCGATTGGGGGCGCACAATGCTGCGGACATCCTGTCCCGTGGCCAGCAGAAGTTGGTGGTCTGTGCGTTGCGTATAGCCCAAGGGCACTTGGTCAGTCAGGCCCGGCGCGGCCAGTGTATTTATCTGGTGGATGACTTGCCGTCCGAACTGGATGAGCAGCATCGCCGCGCGCTTTGCCGTTTGCTGGAAGACTTACGCTGCCAGGTGTTTATCACCTGTGTAGATCATGAATTATTGAGGGAAGGCTGGCAGACGGAAACGCCAGTCGCTTTGTTCCACGTGGAACAGGGCCGTATCACCCAGACCCACGACCATCGGGAGTGAAGGCATGAGCGAAGAAAATACGTACGACTCAACGAGCATTAAAGTGCTGAAAGGCCTGGATGCCGTACGCAAACGTCCCGGTATGTACATTGGTGACACCGACGATGGCAGCGGTCTGCACCACATGGTGTTCGAGGTGGTCGATAACTCGATCGACGAAGCTTTGGCCGGCCATTGCGACGACATCAGCATCATCATCCACCCGGACGAATCCATCACCGTGCGCGACAACGGTCGTGGCATCCCGGTAGACGTGCATAAAGAAGAAGGCGTTTCGGCTGCCGAGGTCATCATGACCGTGCTGCACGCCGGCGGTAAGTTCGACGATAACTCCTACAAAGTATCTGGCGGGTTGCACGGTGTAGGTGTTTCCGTGGTGAACGCCCTCTCCGAATTGCTGGTGCTGACGGTGCGTCGCAGCGGCAAAATCTGGGAACAGACCTACGTTCACGGTGTTCCCCAGGAGCCGATGAGGATCGTTGGTGAGAGCGAGACCACCGGCACCCAGATCCATTTCCGTCCGTCCGACGAAACCTTCAAGAATATCCACTTCAGCTGGGACATCCTGGCCAAGCGGATTCGTGAGTTGTCCTTCCTTAACTCCGGTGTTGGCATCGTCCTCAAGGACGAGCGCAGCGGCAAGGAAGAGCTGTTCAAGTACGAAGGGGGCTTGCGTGCGTTCGTTGAGTACCTGAACACCAACAAGACGCCGGTCAACCAGGTGTTCCACTTCAGCGTCCAGCGTGAAGACGGCATCGGCGTGGAAATCGCCCTGCAGTGGAACGACAGCTTCAACGAGAACCTGTTGTGCTTCACCAACAACATTCCTCAGCGTGACGGCGGTACTCACCTGGTGGGTTTCCGTTCCGCCCTGACGCGTAACCTGAACACCTACATCGAAGCTGAAGGCCTGGCGAAGAAACACAAAGTCGCCACCACCGGTGACGATGCCCGTGAAGGCCTGACCGCGATCATTTCGGTGAAAGTGCCGGATCCGAAGTTCAGCTCCCAGACCAAGGACAAGCTGGTGTCTTCCGAAGTGAAGACCGCCGTCGAACAGGAAATGGGCAAGTACTTCTCCGACTTCCTGTTGGAAAACCCGAACGAAGCCAAGCTGGTTGTTGGCAAGATGATCGACGCGGCCCGGGCCCGTGAAGCGGCGCGTAAAGCCCGTGAGATGACTCGTCGCAAGGGTGCGCTGGATATTGCTGGCCTGCCAGGCAAACTGGCGGACTGCCAGGAAAAAGACCCTGCCCTCTCCGAACTGTACCTGGTGGAAGGTGACTCTGCTGGCGGCTCCGCCAAGCAGGGACGTAACCGCCGGACCCAGGCCATTCTGCCGCTCAAGGGTAAAATCCTGAACGTCGAAAAGGCCCGCTTCGACAAGATGATCTCTTCCCAGGAAGTGGGCACCTTGATCACCGCGCTGGGCTGTGGCATTGGTCGCGATGAGTACAACATCGACAAGCTGCGCTACCACAACATCATCATCATGACCGACGCCGACGTCGACGGTTCGCACATCCGTACCCTGCTGCTGACGTTCTTCTTCCGTCAATTGCCGGAGCTGATCGAGCGTGGCTACATCTACATCGCCCAGCCACCGTTGTACAAAGTGAAAAAGGGCAAGCAAGAGCAGTACATCAAAGACGACGACGCCATGGAAGAGTACATGACGCAGTCGGCCCTGGAAGATGCAAGCCTGCACTTGAACGAAGATGCCCCTGGGATCTCCGGCGAAGCGCTGGAGCGTCTGGTGAACGACTTCCGCCTGGTGATGAAGACCCTCAAGCGTCTGTCGCGCCTGTATCCGCAGGAGCTGACCGAGCACTTCATCTACCTGCCAGCCGTGAGCCTGGAACAGCTGTCCGATCACGCTGCGATGCAGGATTGGCTGGCCAAGTACGAAGTACGCCTGCGCACCGTCGAGAAGTCGGGCCTGGTCTACAAGGCTAGCCTGCGTGAAGACCGTGAACGTAACGTCTGGCTGCCGGAGGTTGAACTGATCTCCCACGGCCTGTCGAACTACGTCACCTTCAACCGCGACTTCTTCGGCAGCAATGACTACAAGACCGTTGTGTCCCTGGGCGCTCAACTGAGCACCTTGTTGGATGACGGTGCCTACATCCAGCGTGGCGAGCGCAAGAAGCCGGTTACCGAGTTCAAGGAAGCCCTTGAATGGCTGATGGCGGAAAGCACCAAGCGCCACACCATCCAGCGATACAAAGGTCTGGGCGAGATGAACCCGGATCAGCTATGGGAAACCACCATGGACCCAAGCCAGCGCCGGATGCTCAAGGTAACGATTGAAGACGCCATTGGCGCTGACCAGATCTTCAACACCCTGATGGGTGATGCGGTCGAACCACGTCGTGAGTTCATCGAAAGCAACGCCCTGGCGGTGTCGAACCTGGACTTCTGATCCAGGTGTCGACGGGGAAAGTTATTTTCCGTCCAGGCTAATAGCATAAACCCCGGCAGATGCAGATCTGCCGGGGTTTTTTGCTTTATGGGTCGGGGGGTATCTGGAGAGTAAGCGTCCAGCGACTAATACAATGGAGGTCGCTCGCTATTAGGTCCAATAGGCTTCATGACTGAGCTTCATCTGCTCGTGGTACGTTTTCCAGTACATAGTTCAGCAGTTTTTCCAGACTCGCCTCGAGTGTCTCTCCTGCGGTATCAAGATACAGTTGCGGGTGATGTGGGGGTTCATAGGGTGCGCTGATACCGGTGAACTCGGAGAG
Source organism: Pseudomonas sp. ok272 (assembly GCF_900109995.1). Lineage (GTDB taxonomy): Bacteria > Pseudomonadota > Gammaproteobacteria > Pseudomonadales > Pseudomonadaceae > Aquipseudomonas. The sequence continues at coordinate 312,693 of NZ_FOCB01000003.1, forward strand.
TTCGCCGGTTCTCGCCTTACGGTATAACCCTTTAGGATCCCGAGCCTCACAGGTCTGCAGGTCAGCGGCTACATGAATCTCGTGAAAGCCATGGGCATGAGCCTGTCGTGCCTTGGCGCGGTCCTCGCGATACGGTGAGATGACTGCCGCGATGCAGATTAGCCCTGCATCGGCAAACAATGCCGCCACCGTCCCTACACGGCGAATGTTCTCGCTTCGGTCTGCATGGCAGAACCCGAGATCGGCGTTGAGGCCTGTGCGTAGGTTATCGCCGTCCAGTACATAGCAGGCGTAACCGAGCGTAAACAGGGTCCGCTCCAGCGCGTGGGCCAACGATGACTTACCTGAGGCCGACAGCCCCGTGAGCCAGATCACTGCGCCGTTATGGCCATAACGCGCTTTGCGCGTCAGATCTGTCAGGGCAGAGTTGGTGGGTGTTAAGTGATCGATCATGTTTAGGGCTTATTAAGCAGCGTGGATGTTCGTTCAACCGTTCTGGCCACAGGTACGCCTGTCTTCACTACCGTAGTAGTGGATCTGAGGCAAGCTGTTGAGTCAATCCGCATCGACTCCTTCGGGCTCGCCACCGCTCCCATGTATGGGACACGTCTTACTCGTTTGTAAGGGAATGAACACTCATTAGTGAGCTTTCTCTCAGCAATGATGGCTATTTGCTTGACGCAACTTGCGGCTATCGTAGACTCCGCATATCCGTCAGGGAGTCACGGTTATGCCGCGTTTTGGATGTTGGGTTGTTGGATTTGCCTTTGTAACGTGTGCGGTACAGGCGCAAACGCCTGCGCCAGACGATCCGCTGCTGGAAAACAGTGCCGTCGGCGGCAGTGTACAAGCCAGCAGCGAAGCCCGCGGTGTGCTTCGGGCTCGGGATCAGGCGGTCCTTGCCAGCGAGTTGCCGGGGCGAGTTGTCGAGTTGCCCTTCAGCGAGGGGGAGTCGTTCAAGAAGGGCGATACCCTGGCGCGTTTCGACTGCTCGGGTTTTCAGGCTCAGCTCAACGCGGCTCAAGCGGCCAGCCATGGGGCCAGTGAAGAATTGGCTCACAATAAGCAGCTGGCGGCGCTGAATTCGGTCGGGCGTTTCGAAGTGGCACGGGCCGAGGCCAAGGTCAGCGAAACCCAGGCGCAGTCCCAGGTCTATCAGGTGCAGGTCAAGCGTTGCAGTGTGCTCGCGCCGTTTGACGGTCAGGTGGTGGAGCGCAAGGTCCAGCGTTATGAAAGCGTTGCCGCCGGAGCCCCATTGCTGGATGTGGTCGACAACCGGACCCTGGAAATTCATCTGCTGATTCCGTCGCGCTGGATGGGCAAGCTCAAGCCCGGCCAGACTTTCAGTTTTGTTCCTGATGAAACCGGTCAACCACTCGATGCCACGGTCAAGCGCTTGGGTGCTCGGATCGATGAAGGCAGCCAGACCTTGTTGCTGGTGGCGACGCTGCCCAACGCTACGGGTTTGTTGGCTGGCATGAGCGGAACGGCGCGTTTCGCGGAGCTCAAGTGAACGCCCCGGTGACTGGTGGCCCCGAACAGGTATTCGCCCGTTTTCTCGACCTTGAACGGCTGACCCGCGCGGCCCGTACCCCGGCGCAACTGGCCTACAGCCTGGTGAACGACGGCCAGGCGCTGTTCGGCTTCCGCCATGCAGCGCTGTTGATTGCCGGCAAGGTGCAGGCTGTGACCGGCGTCAGTGCAGTGGACCCGAACGCGCCATTCGTGGCGTTCGTCGAGCAAGCGGTGGCTCAGTTGTTCAAACTCGACGTGCTGAAACAGGCACGGGTGGTCTCGCATGACCTCCTGAGTGAGTCGATTCAGGCGGATTGGCAAAGCCTGTCCGCCGCTCAAGTGTTCTGGCTGCCGCTGGTAGATCATCAGGGCGACGTGTTCGGTGGTCTATGGCTGGCCCGAGACGTTCCATGGAATCCTTCCGAGCAAGTCTTGCTGTCGCAACTGGGCGACACATACAGCCATGCCTGGTTGGCGCTGAAACCGCACAAACCGTGGCGGTTGCGCTGGACCCGTAAACGTCAGGCGGCGCTGGTGGCGGCGTTGCTGCTCGGGTTGTTGATCCCTGTGCGTCAATCGGTGCTGGCGCCCGCCGAAGTAGTGCCGCTTGGCGGACGGGTGGTGGCTGCGCCGCTGGATGGGGTGATTGCCGAGTTTCTGGTCAAACCCAACCAGACGGTAAAGCCCGGCGACCTGCTGCTGCGCTTCGAAAACACGACCCTCAAGGCTCAGGCCGATGTCTCCGAACGTGCCTTGGGCGTGGCCGAAGCCGAACTCAAGGCCAATTCCCAGCGTTCCTTCGCCGATGCTGAATCCAGCTCTAAAAATGACTTGCTGGCGGCCCGGGTCGAACAAAAGCGCGCTGAACGTGATTACGCCCGCGAACTGCTCAAACGCAGCGATGTGCGCGCCGAGCGGGATGGCATCGCGGTGTTTGCCGACGCCGAACGGTGGACGGGTAAACCGGTGCAGACTGGCGAACGGCTGATGGAAATCGCTGACCCGAACCAGGCCGAGTTGCGTATCGAACTGGCCGTAGGCGATGCGATTGCTCTGGAGCCGGGGGCGCAGGTCGCGCTGTTTCTGGACAGCGATCCGTTGCAGCGGCATCTGGCCAAACTCGAACGCTCGGCCTACGAAGCGCAGCCTACCGCCGGTGGACAACTGGCTTATCGACTGGACGCGAATTTTGACGCGGCACCACCGCGTATCGGTTTGCGCGGCACCGCCAAAATCTTTGGCGATCGCGCACCGCTGGCGTTGTACCTGCTGCGTCGACCGCTGGCCGGGTTGCGCCAAAGCGTGGGCTTGTAGATGAGCCTGCCTAGCCTGCGGGCAGACCTGCAACTGTCGGCGGCGGCCCCGGCGCTTGACGGCTCGCCCCGTTGGACCCTGGCCGACCCGGTACGTGGACGCTACTTCAAACTCGGTGCGGCGGCGATGCGCCTGTTGCGTCATTGGTCCCTGGGCGATCCGGAGCAGGTGTTGCGCGCCGCCAATCGTGAGCCGGGGCTGCTGCTCGATGGCACCGAGCTTGAGCAGTTGCTGAGTTTCTTGCGTGGCCACGACCTGATCAGTGCCCTCGACCCGCAACAACGTGCCAGTTACAGCCTCAAGGCCACCGCCCAGCGCCAGGCGCTGTGGCAGATCCTGCTGCATCAATACCTTTTTTTCCGGATTCCGCTGTGGCGCCCGGATGCGTTTCTCAATCGCGCCTGGCCCTGGCTGGCGCGTTTCGGTCCGCGTGGATTGCGCTACGGTTTGCCGGCCCTGCTGGGGCTTGGGGTGTTTCTGGTGTCCCGGGACTGGCAGCGCTTTATCGCGACGTTTCCGCATTTATTCAGTCTCGGTGGTGCATTGTCGTTTGGCGTCGCGCTGTTTTTCGCCAAGCTTTGCCACGAGTTCGGTCACGCCTTCATGGCCAAGCGCGCGGGTTGCCGGGTGCAAAGCATGGGCGTGGCGTTCATGGTCATGCTGCCGATGTTTTACACCGATGTCAGCGACGCCTGGCGGGTCAATGATCGGCGTACCAGGTTGCTGATTGGTGCTGGCGGCGTGCTGGCGGAGTTGCTGCTGGCCTGCATCGCATTACTCGCCTGGTCGCTGCTGCCCGACGGTCCCGCACGCACGGCGGCTTTCATGCTCGCCAGTGCCACCTGGATCACTACGTTGGTGATCAACCTCAACCCGTTCATGCGTTTCGATGGTTACTTTTTGCTCAGCGATTTCTGGGAAGTCGACAACCTTCAGGGGCGAGCCTTTGCCCTGTGCCGCTGGCATTTGCGCGAGGTCTTGTTCGGCTATGGTGCGCCGGCGCCGGAACCCTGGTCGCCATCGATGCAACGGCGTTTGCTGATTTGGGGTTATGGCTCGTGGATTTGGCGCGCGGTGCTATTTTTCGGGATCGCGCTGGCGGTGTATCACCTGTTCTTTAAGCTGTTGGGCATCTTCCTGATGCTCGTGGAACTGGTGTGGTTCATCTTTTTGCCGATCGCGCGCGAGTGGCGTGAGTGGTGGACCCGGCGCGACCAGGCCCACGCCCCTAGGGTCTTGCTGAGTACCCTGGGGTTGGTTGTGATGGTTTTACTGCTGGCGGTGCCGTGGCGTAGCGCGGTGGAGGTGCCGTCGATGCTGGAGGCCGGCCGCGTCAGCACGTTGCATGCGCCGGTAGCGGCGCGAGTCAAGCAGGTGAATGTCAGCGATGGTCAATGGGTGGGCCAGGGGGATGTATTGATTGAGCTGGAGTCGCCAGATCTCGATTCACGCCAGGCCATCGTCCGGCGGGAAATCCAGGTCCAGCAATTGCAGATGCGCCGGCAGGCCAGCCGCAGTGAAACCGCAGCTGACGCCGGGATTGTCGAGCAACGTCTGGCCGAGGCGGTGGCCGAATATCGTGGATTGGTCGCGCAACGGGAGCGCTTGCTGATCCGCGCACCGCAGACCGGCAAGGTGCGTGACCTGTTGCCGCAATTGATCGCAGGTCGTTGGCTATCACCCAAAGAACCTTTGGTCCGGGTGGTCGAAGAAGGTGCGCGTTTAAGAGGGTATCTGGCCGAGGCCGAGTTGTGGCGAGTCGCCCCTGGGGCTCATGGGCGGTTTATCGCCGAGGATCCTATGCGCCCGGCCGTCGCGGTGCAGTTGAGTGAAATCGACGCCAACGGTGCCGGGTTCATTGATCAGGAAGCGTTGACGTCGGACCACCACGGACCGATTGCCGTGCGCCGTGACCAGAGTCAGCGGCCGGAACCGGTTCAGGCGCAATACGCGGTACGCCTCACGACGCTGGAGGCGATTGCCACGCCGATCCAGCCTTTGCGCGGCGTGGCGGTGGTGCAAGGCCGCAGTGAGTCGCTGCTGGGAACGGCGTGGCGCCGGTTGGCGGCGCTGGGCGTCAGGGAGAGTGGTTTTTAGCGCAGGGAGACTCGCAAAGCTGAACAACAACACGGGTGGTGCGTCGTTGCGCTATCCCCCTCTTTCGGGTTCGGCAGGCTGGAAAAATCCGTTGAAACGGTCACGGGGGCCGTCAGTTTCGAGGGTAAAAGCAACGGATGGATTAAACGTTTCACCAGCTCTGGTTCGCTGATTTCAGAGGGGTAGAGCTTTTTTTGCGCCGAATTGATATCAAAACACCACTAGTCGAATGTACCGTCTTTGGCCTACGATTTGTCCTACAAACGGACTTTCGACTATGGTGAAAGGATTGCAGCAGTTCCACTTTATCTCCGGATTGCCACGCTCAGGGTCTACTCTGCTGGCGGCTATTCTGTTGCAGAACCCGCGCTTTCATGCGGGGATGACCAGCCCGGTCGGCTCACTCTTTACCAGTGTTCTCGAACAATTCAGTGCCGGCAGTGAATTCGGCGCGGTCATCGATACCCCGTTGCGCCGCCGACTTTTGCGCGGGCTGTTCGATTCCGTTTATGCCGAGCAGGTAAACACTCCCGTCATCTTCGATACCAATCGTCAGTGGTGCTCGCGTCTGCCTGCGCTGCAAGACTTGTTCCCCAAAACCAAAACCATTGCCTGTGTACGCAACGTCGCCTGGGTGATGGACAGCCTTGAGCGTGTGTACCGCGCCAACCCGTTCGAGAACACCAAGCTGTTCAACGACGAAGTCGAACGCAACACCGTCTACAGCCGTTGTGAAACCCTCGCTCAGCGCAATCGCCTGGTGGGTTTTGCCTGGACCGCGCTCAAAGAAGCCTATTACGGCGAACACGCCGACTCTTTGCTGATTGTCGATTACGACCTGCTTAGTCAGGCGCCTGAGCGGGTGCTGCGTCTGGTCTACGAATTCATCGGTGAACCGTGGTTTGAGCATGATTTCAACAACATCGTCTACGACGCGCCGGAGTTCGATCAGGCACTTGGCGTCTCGGGGCTGCATCGGGTCAAACGCAAGGTGGCGCTGGAGCCCCGACGTACGATCCTGCCGCCGGACCTGTTCGACAAGTACGCAGAGTTGTCCTTTTGGCACGATGGGTCCTCCAGCGCTGCCAATGTTATTCGTATGAAATCCGACGCCGCGATCAATTGATCGCGGCTTTTTATTGGCGCTAACAAACGTTCGAGTTCGGGTGAGCAGCATGTGGTGGAGCAACGGCAAATCGCACAAGGCCCAGGGCACTCGCGTACTGGCATCGCCAATGATCATGTCCCTGGAACCGCGAATGCTGTTCGACGGTGCGGTCGCGGCCACGGTGGCCGATGCGGCCCAGCCTGACACTCACCCCACGGCTGACGCGGCCAAGGCGCCGACGGCCGATCACCCGATTGCCAGCAAGGATACCCATGGCCAGGCGGATAACGCCTCGGCGGCTACGCCCGCACCGGCGGCAACACCCACTGCCGTGCCTGGCCAAAGCGTGGTGTTCGTCGATTCGCGAATCAAGGATGCCGATAGCTTGCTAAAAGGCGTGGCACCTGACACCCAAGTGGTCCGGCTCGACGCCACGAAAGACGGTTTGCAGCAGATCGCCGCTTACCTGGATACCCATCAGGGTGTCAGTTCGGTGCAGATCATTGCCCACGGTAATGCCGGCGACCTGTGGCTGGGCAACAGCTACCTGTCGGCCGACAACGTCGCCGCCCGCAGCGCCGTGCTGGCCGAGATCGGCAAGGACATGAACGCCGGTGGCGATATTCTGATTTACGGCTGCTACACCGCCGAAGGTGATCGCGGGCTGAGCTTCGTCGAATCGCTGGCGCAATTGACCGGTCGCGATGTGGCGGCATCGAACAACCGCACCGGCGTGGGTGGCGACTGGGATCTGGAAATCGCTACTGGCACCATCGAAAGCGCCAACGTGCTGTCGAGCAAAGCCATGAGCGAATACCAGTGGGGGCTGGCCACGTGGACGGCGACCAACAATCTCAACTCGGGCGTCGGCTCGTTGCGTGCGGCGCTGGCGTCGGCGCAGAACGGTGACATCGTCACGTTCAGCTCCGGCATGACCGTCCAGCTCACGTCTGAATTGCTGATCAACAAGAGCATCACCGTCGATGGCGACCTGAACAACGACGGCGTCGCCGACGTGACCCTCGACGGTCAATACAAGACTCGCGTGGTGGAAGTGACCTCCGGTAACACCGTGACCCTCGACGGGCTAGTGATCACCAAAGGCCTGGTGGCGGGCAACGGTGGTAATGGTGGTTCAGCCGCTGCGGGGGCCATGGGCGGCGGCATTTTCAACGCGGGGACTCTGACCCTGAACAACGTGACAGTGACTGCCAACGCCGCCTCCGGCGGTGGTGGTGGCGGTGGTGTGACCGGCGGTTATGTCGGCGGTGGCGGTGGTGGCGGTGCCGGTATCGGTGGCCAGGTCGGTGGCCATGGCGGCTCGTCAGGCCCGGCTACCGGCACCTATGCCGGCGGTGCGGGCGGTGCCAATGCCGGTGGTTATGGCGGTGGTTACAGCCCGACCGACATGGGCGGCCGCGGCGGCACCAGCACCGGTGGCGTCGGCGGCAATGGCGGCAGCGCCGGAGCCGGTTACAGTCATGGCGGCAACGGCGGTTCGGCCAGCAACGGCACGCTGTCCATTGGTGGCGGCGGCGGTGGTTCCGGCTGGGACAAAGTCGGCGGCGTCGGTGCCAACGCGGCAGGTGGTATCTACAACGCCGCGAGTGGCACCCTGAAAGTCATCGGCAACTCGGTCATCAGCAATAACATTGCTGCCGGTGGCGGCGGTGGCGGTGGCGGTGGGGTCGGCAGCAACGGCGCCGATGGCGGGGCTGGCGGTCGCGGCGTCGGCGCGATCTGGAACAACGGCGGCGTGGTGCTGATCACCGCGAGCAACTTTGCCGCGATCAGTGGCAACGGCGCTGCCAGCGGTGGCGGCGGTCTGTCGAACGGTGGCTCGACGGGTACAACGCCGAGTGCGCTGGTGGGCATCTACAACAACGGCGGTACGCTCAACACCGCTTACGTGGAACCACCGACCGCCACCATCGTGGTCGCCGACACCGCGCTGAAAATCGGCGAAACCTCGCTGGTGACCATCACCTTCAGCCGCGCGGTAAACGGTTTTACCAACGCCGACCTGACCATTGCCAACGGCACGCTGACCAATGTGTCCAGCGCCGACGGCGGTATCACCTGGACGGCAACCTTTACGCCGACCAACAACATTACCGACACCACCAACCTCATCACCCTCGACAACACCGGGGTGACGGCGGTGTCCGACAGCGTGGCAGGCGTCGGCACTACCAACTCCAACAATTACGTCATCGATACTCAGCGACCGACCGCAACCATCGTGATGGCAGACACTGCCCTGAAAATCGGCGACACCTCGCTGGTGACCATCACGTTCAGCGAGGCAGTGAGCGGTTTCACCAACGCCGACCTGACCATTATTGCCAACGGTACGCTGACTAACGTCAGCAGCGCCGACGGCGGCATCACCTGGACGGCGACGTTCACCCCGAACGCGAGCATTACCGATGCCACCAACCTGATTACCCTGGACAACACCGGGGTGGCGGATCTGGCCGGCAACGCTGGCAGCGGCACCACCGATTCGGCCAATTATGTGGTCGACACCGTGCGGCCGACCGCGACCATTGTCGTTGCCGACACCAATCTGGCGGCAGGCGAAACCTCTGTGGTGACCATCACCTTCAGCGAAGCGGTGAGCGGCTTCACCACCGCCGACCTGACGGTGGCCAACGGCACCTTGAGCGGACTGAGCAGCAGCGACGGCGGCATCACCTGGACCGCCACGCTGACGCCAACCACGAGCGTCACCGACACCACCAACCTGATCACTCTGGACAATACCGGGGTCAATGACCTGGCCGGCAACGCCGGCACTGGCAGCACCAACTCCAACAACTACGCGATCGACACCGCACGGCCGACTGCGACCATCGTGGTCGCCGATACCGCGCTGAAAATCGGTGAAACGTCGTTGGTGACCATCACCTTCAGTGAAGCGGTCAGTGGGTTCACCAATGCCGACCTGAGCATTGCCAACGGCACGTTGAGCGCAGTCAGCAGCGCGGATGGCGGCATCACCTGGACGGCGACGTTCACGCCGACCAGCAGCATCACCGACGCCACCAACCTGATCACCCTCAATAATAGCGGGGTTGCGGATCTGGCGGGCAACGCCGGCAGCGGCACCACCGATTCGGCCAATTATGTGGTCGACACCGTGCGGCCGACCGCCACCGTGGTGTTCACGCAAAGCACCTTGAAAATCGGCGACACCTCGCTGGTGACCATCACCTTCAGCGAAGCGGTCAGCGGTTTTACCAATGCCGACCTGACCATCGCCAACGGCTCCCTGACGGCGGTCAGCAGCGCGGACGGCGGCATCACCTGGACGGCAACGTTCACACCGAGCGCGAACGTCACCGACGCCACCAACCTGGTGACGCTGGACAACACTGGCGTTACCGACCTGGCCGGCAATGCCGGCAGTGGCACCACCGATTCGAACAACTACAGCATCGACACCCAGCGTCCAACCGCAACCATCGTGATCGCCGATCCGAGCCTGAGCGCCGGCGAAACCTCGCTCGTGACCATCACCTTCAGCGAAGCGGTCAGCGGTTTCACCAACGCCGACCTGACCGTCCCCAACGGCACGCTCACGGCGGTCAGCAGCGCCGATGGCGGCATCACCTGGACGGCGACCTTCACGCCGACCGGCGGGATCAACGACACCAGCAACATCATCACCCTGGCCAACACCGGTATCGCTGACCTGGCCGGGAACGCCGGCACGGGCACGACCAACTCCGGCAATTTCACCATCAACACCGTGGCGCCAACCGCCACCATCATCGTCGCGGACAACAGCTTGACCATTGGTGAAACGACGACGGTGACCGTCACCTTCTCCGAGGCCGTCACCGGTTTTACCAACGCTGACTTGACCATCGCCAACGGTACTCTCTCCGCGGTGAGCAGCAGCGACGGCGGTATCACCTGGACGGCAACTTTCACCCCGACCAGCAACATCAAGGACGTGAGCAACCTGATCACCCTCGACAACAGCGGCGTGCAAAACGCCTCCGGCAACGCCGGCAACGGCACCACCAATTCCAACAACTACGCCATCGACACCCAACGCCCCACCGCAACTGTCGTGCTCGCCGACACGGCACTGGGCGTCGGCCAGACCACCACCGTGACCATTACGTTCAGCGAGGCCGTGAGCGGTTTGACCCTGGCCGATCTGACCGTGGCCAACGGCACGCTCTCCGGACTGACGACTTCGGACAACATCACCTTCACGGCAACGTTTACTCCGTTGGCGGGCATCACGGACACCAGCAACATCATCACCCTGGACAACACCGGCATCACTGACATAGCGGGCAACACCGGCAGCGGCACCACCGACTCACCCAACTATGTGATCGATAGCCAGCGCCCGACTGCCACCATCGTCATCAGTGATACCGATCTGCGTCCTGGCGAAACCGCGCTCGTCACGATCACCTTCTCCGAAGCGGTCAGCGGCTTCGACAACAGCGACCTGAGCGTCGCCAACGGTACGCTGAGCAACGTTTCGTCGAGCGATGGCGGCATCACCTGGACGGCGACGTTTACCCCGACTATTGGTGTCACCGATGCCTCTAACCTGATCGTCTTGAATAACAGTGGCATCAGCGATCTGGCCGGCAATGCCGGTACCGGCACCACCAACTCGGCCAACTACGCGGTGCAGACCGAAGTGCCAACCGCGACCATTGTCGTCGCGAACACGGCGCTCAAGGCCGGCGGAACCTCGACGGTGACCATCACCTTCAGCGAGGCGGTCACCGGTTTCACCAACGCTGACCTGACCGTCGCCAACGGCACCCTGAGCAACGTGGCATCCAGCGACGGCGGCATCACCTGGACCGCAACGCTCACCCCAACCAGCAATGTCACCGACACCACCAACCTGATCACACTCGACAACAGCGGCGTTACCAACGGGTCGGGCAACAGTGGCGTGGGCGTGACCGACTCCAACAACT
>NZ_FOCB01000003.1:324507-468325 GCF_900109995.1 Pseudomonas sp. ok272
TTTCGACGTGTCCGACGTCAGCGTCGCCAACGGCACGCTGTCTAATCTGTCGAGCAGTGACGGCGGCAAAACCTGGACCGCGACGCTGACGCCGAGTGCCGACATCATCAACGCCAATAATGCGATCACGCTGAACGTCGCGGGTGTCAGTGACGGTTCGGGCAACGCCGGCAGCGGTACCAGCCAATCGAATGGCTATGCGATCAACACCGTGGCGGTATCGCCTGCGCCGATTGTGCTAGTGCCGGCGGATCCCCAGTTCCTTATTACGCAGCCGGTGGTCCAGGTCGATCAAGCGAGCGTGCCATTGCAACCGATTATCTTCGCCGCGGCCACGGAAAGTCTGGGTTCGCCGTTGACCTTTACCCCGTTGTTTGAACAGCGAGTCATCGGTAATGGCATCCAGCCGCTGGCGGATATTTTCATCGACCGTGGGACGCCGGCGCCGAGTTTCATCGCTCAAGTATTCGGCGGCCGCGATAACACTGGCGATGGTTTCAGCCTCGGTTTTGGCGGTGGCGACGGTGGGGTGTTCGGCACCAGTACGTTGTCGGCCCTGTTCAGTCAGGAAACCGCCGCCGAACAGGATTCGTTGAGCGCTTTCGACAATTTTTCAATCAGGGGCGGGGATGCTTCCCAAGGGCTGCGTGGGGTGTTTGGCGCGCCAAGTCTGGTTCAGCAATTGCAACAGCTTAAAGACACCGAACAACGGCAGGTCAATAGCCTCGCCGCTGCGTTGCAAAAGGTTGGCATCAGCGAAATGCAGGCCTGAAAACATACCTAAATCTGTGCGGCACCCAGGGGCGATCCAAGGATGAAGAGAAGTCAGAAGTTATTCGGTGCCAGTCTGCTGGCGCTGGCGATCAGCGGATGTGCAGTCAAGAGCGAACCGATTGAACGTAGTGTCAGTGAGCAACGCGCCAAAAGCGATCTGCAGACCATGTACTCCGGTCAAGAGCCTCTCAGTGGCCCCCTGACGTTGCACCAGGCCATGGCCCGCGCGGTGAAATACAACCTCGAAGGCCGACTCAAGATCATGGAAGAGGCTTTGGCCAAGCGCCAACTCGATCTGGCCAGTTTCGACATGCTGCCACGCATGGCCCTGGACGCAGGTTATGCCGGGCGTAACAACGTCAGTGCCTCCAGTAGCCAAAGTGTGCGCACCGGCGCGCAATCCCTGGAATCGTCGACCTCCCAGGACCGTGATCGTAACGTCGCTGACTTGACCATGGTCTGGAACGTCCTCGACTTTGGTGTCAGTTACATCAGTGCCAAGCAGCAGGGGGACCAGCGACTGATCGTTCAGGAACGCCGGCGCAAGGTGATCAACACCATTGTCCAGGACGTGCGTTCGGCCTATTGGCGAGCGGTGGCGGCTGAACGCCTGCTCACGCAGATCGACAGCCTGATGGTGCGGGTCGATACCGCGCGCACCAACAGCCAGAGCATGAGCGAGCAACGCATTGGCGATCCGGTCGTGGCGCTGGGTTATCAGCGCTCACTGATCAAGGCAACTCGTCAGTTGCAAGAGCAGCGTCGGGCGCTGTCCCTGGCCAAAACCGAACTGGCAACCCTGATCAACTTGCCAATGGGCACCGATCTGAAATTGGCCACCCCGGACGACTACGCGATTCCGCAGTTGAAGGTCGGCATGGCTAGTTTGGAACAGGAAGCCCTGGCCAGTCGTCCTGAGCTGCGTGAGCAGGATTACCAGACCCGTATCAGCACCGCAGAAACCCGTAAAGCCATGTTGCGGTTATTGCCAGGCCTGGAGTTTTCGGCCGGTGGGCATTACGACAGCAACTCGTTTCTGGTCAACGACAGGTGGGCCGACTACGGGGTGAAGTTGACCTGGAACCTGTTTAACGTGATCTCCGCACCGGCCGCTATCGACGTGGCCAAAGCGGGTGAAGAAGTCGCCAAGGCACGCCGCCAGGCGATGTCCATTGCGGTGCTGGCCCAGCTTTACGTGGCCAACGCGAACTATCAGGAAGCGATGCATCAGTTCCAGACCAACCAGGAATTGTCGAGCATCGACGGGCAGATTCTTGGGCAGTTGCGTAACCGTCATCAAGCGGCGGGTATCGGGGAACTGGATCTGATCCAGGGGGAACTGAACACCTTGCAGGCGGATTTGCGTCGGGACCTGTCCTACGCCGATCTGCGTAACGCTTATGGGCAGATCTTTGCCAGCGCCGGCCTCGACCCGATGCCGGATGAGGTGCAATCGACCCAAGTCCAGTCTATCGCCACAGCGTTGGCCAATCGTGAAGCTGCGTGGGCGTCGGGCAACATTACGGTGCCAGTGTCGCCTCATGCTCAGGCCCAGTAAGCTGCTGCTGCCAAAGTGATGAGCCGGACGGCGTTCTCGTGCTTGCCAGTGACGGTGGATCTGCCGTTGCTGCTGCAGGCACTAGCGGCGATTGCCGAAGACCAGTGACGCGGTCATTTCAACAGCGCCTGCTACACCGGCGACTGGAGCGGTGTGGCGCTGAATTCGGCGACTGATGCATTGACTGATCTGTCGCTGGACGTTGTGTCTGCGCGTCTACTACGTGTTCTCGATTGCCGGCCCAGTGTGTGGCTCGAAATGCTTGAGCACGAGATTTGGGAGGAGTAGAGGCGTTACACCTTGCTTTTTTCCAGCACGCTGTTCAAACCTTCAATCTCTGCACGGGCCAGCGCCCGCTCATCCAGTTTGATGCGGGCCGCCTCTGGCAGGTCGGTGTACTGAATGATGCCGCGCACCACCAGCACACTGACCACATCCTCGAGCACGCGCACCAACTCAAGATCGGAGTTGTTGAGGTTGATCAGGCGTATCCGGACCTCTTCTTTGGCGTCCAACCAGGTCGTCAATTCAGGACTTGCTACCGCCAGATGATCGGTCATGCCCACAAAGGGCTGATACTCGACTCGTAGCAGGCGGCCATGATCATCGCGCTGTACATATACCATAGACTTTCCCCATGACCGCATCAGTGAGCCGCGGCCGGCAACCTAAAAAATACCTCTTTGTCGGCAGCATTATGAAGGATACCAGGATCCCCCCGTCGCCCCCCTCTCGCAGCTTGGTGATCGCGTAGGGGGCGAGCCTCATATTGCTCGATTAAGCAGCGTGCACAGAAGCACCCAGAATGGATAGGCGGGCAGCCCGCACTTTATGAGAGCAGGCTGACGACGGCATAACGGCTGAGATTGGACTGCGCCACTACCGCTTGCGATATCACCGTGTAGCCGGCTGATTTATCTCCATTCAAGCTGAAAACCGTACCGGCAAAACGCTGCGCCCATTGTTTCTCATCCTGACTTTCCTGGCGTGCGAGAAACTCGCGAACATCCGTCTGGCGTTGGCTGATCTGTTCGCGCAGCGTACTGACTCGATCCAGCGCCGATATCACGGAGTCCAGCAACTGACGCAGTTCGCTGACTGTTTTTTGGCCGAGTGTGAGCGGAAGGTCGAGCAGCTCATCGTCCTGGCTGACCAGCGCAGAGGCACTCTTGGCGAACAACTTGTCCTCGCCCTGAACCTTAAGCTGCTCCTTGAGCGGCTGCCATGTCTGCTCCGGGGCGGAGAACTTCAAGGCGCCTTCCTGACTCAGTTCGGCACGAATGCCAACCTGGCCCAGACTGATGTTAAAACGCCGCAGGATCTGTTCATGGCTCATGTCATCATCGAGCACCACTGCCACCGGCTCGGGCAGATGGCGACCGGCGCTGAACAGCAAGGTCTCCTTGCCCGAGCGCTGCACCCTGTCGATCGACTCAAGCCCTTGCCAGTTGAAACGGCTGCGTAAGGGCTCGTTGAGGCGCAGTTTGAAGCTGGCATCCAGCGATTCGCCGGACGCTTTTGCCCGCTGTTCGAGCAGGCTGTTCAACTGCTGTAACGAGTGCGTGACTTTGTCGCGTTCGCCACTGGTTTGAGCGCTACTGAGCTGCCGGCTGAGCGAAAGCTTGAGGGTAGACAGATGCTCCGCCACAGTGCTCAGGTAGCGCTCAGCCGATTGCATGGAAGACAGTTGCTGATTGAGCTGCAGATTAAAGCTCGAGCCTTTATCCAGCAGCCGCTCAACCGGCTGGGCATCAGCGCTGCTTTTTTCCCGGACCCGGCGCCAGGTCAGTGGCGCATCTGACAGCTGTGTTTGAGCACGGGCACGCGTGTCCAGCGTGGTGGTAACAGGTAGCTGTTTATCGATTTTCATGACGCTACCCTCGTAACTTAAAGCAGACCGAACAATGACAGGTCATTGATTTTCAGGTAGGTCTTCTGCGTGGCTTGCAGTGACATTTTGTAGTTGTTGAGGTCGATGCTGGCGCCGGCATAATCTAGCTCGGATAGCTCGCCTTTAATTTTCTGATTGACCAGCGAAACTTCCTCATTGCTGTCGGTTAGCAAGGCCAGGGTGTTTTGCCGACCGCCCAACTCGGTCACGGCACCTAGAACACCGGCGTGGGCCAGGTCCAGTTGCTCAATGGTATCGACCACTTTCTGGCGCACCGCGGGATCACTGCTGTCCAACGTCGGAGACTTGAGAAGCGCCACCAACTCATGCAGCTCGTTGAGCATGTCCATGTTCGGCCCGAAGACTTCCATGGCCGTGACGTTTTCTGCTACCAGCACGCCGTTGGCGACCGCCGCCTGGCGATGCTTATCGTTCCCCGTCATCGTGTAGGTATTGGTCGCTGTGTCGAAGGTCACCGCCGGCACATCATTCTTGGTTCCGGAAAACAGGTAGCGTCCTTCTTCGTCGCGCACATTGGCGAAGCTCAGAATAGTCTTCTCGATGTTCTCCAACTCACCGGCAATGGCTGCCAGGTCCTCACTGGTGTTCGAGCTGGCCGCCCACAACAGCAGGTCACGCACGTTGAGCATCGAGTCGGAAGTAGACTTCAGGTTGGCTTCCTGAGTCGACAAACTGCCGGAAACGTTGGCGATGTTGCTGCGAAACTGTGCCAGGCTCGCTTCTTCGCGCTCCACCCGCAGCACCCGCACACTGGCGATCGGGTCATCGGATGGCAACATCATGCGTTGGCTTGTGGCCATCTGCTGCATCAGCTTACCCAACTGCGCTGAGCTGTTGTTCATCGAGTTGTGCATCAAGGCAGTGGTCTGTGCGTTGGTAATCCGCATGGTATTGGACTCTCGTCGATCTGCTGGTTATCGGGGCGGTGTTCAGAATGACGCGAGCATCTCGTCGAACAATTGATTGGCGGTGCTGATGACCTTCATGTTGGCCTGGTAAGCCTGTTGATAGGTCATCAGATTGACCGCCTCCTCATCCAGGCTCACCGCGCTGACGCTGTCACGCTGTGACTGTGCTTGCTGGGTGACAGCAGAGGCTGACTTAAGGTCTGCCTGATTTTGCCGGCTGGCGCTGGCCACCTGGCCCAGCAATCCAGCGTAGGCGTCATTCAAGGTCACCCGGCTGCCGCCGACATTGATGGTCTGGCCTTTGAGCTGTAACAACGCCAGCAGTACTTCGTTGTTACCGGTTTCACCGGCGGCCGAAGAAAATGCCAGGTCCTCGGGCGCCAGGTCAGTCACGGTCAACATGCCGCTGGTGCTGGAGGCGTTGTAGGTAAACAGGGCACGCCCCGGATTGCCCGCCAGGTCAAAACCCGTAGCCAAGGTGTCGTTAATCATCTTGGCCAACTCACTGGCCATATCATGTAGCGCATCCTGGGATGGCCGCAGGTTGTTGTACTCCACCTCATACAGACCGCCGAAGGCTCCGCCAAAACCGTCTTGTTTCAGCGGGAAGCTGGTGCCGGCAAAGGCCAGGGCCATCTCTTGCTCGCCAGTCACGGTCTTCGTCACCTGCAATTGTCCAGCCGTCGTCCCGGCCACCAGCGGCTGACCATTGGCCAAGGCGACACTGAGTGAACCATCCGGAACTTCGTTGATACGCAGGGACGCATACTGGCTGAGGCTGGTAACCAAGCCTTCGCGATGGTCACGTAATGCGGAGGTATCACCGCCCACCGATTGGGCTTCGACAATTTTCTGGTTGAGCAGGGCAATGTTGGCGGTCAGGCCATTGACCTCGGTGACCATGGCCGAGCGCTGCTCATGCAGGGCATTGATCTGCGCGTCGATGTTGCTGTTGAGACCATTGAAGCGCTGACTGAGGTTTTTACTTTCGCTGATGATCTGCTGGCGCAAGGCAATCGAGCTCGGCGAGGCGCTGGCCTCACTGATCGCAGCAAAAAAGCGATCCAGGCCAACGCTGATGCTCGAGCCTTCCCCGGCCATCAGCCCTTCCAGAGAGGTCAGGTACTGCTGGGAGTTGTTGTAATAGTTCTGCTCAGTGGTGGCACGCCACAACTGCTGGTTCTGAAAGTCATTGGACAAGCGGCGGATGCTGGTGACCTCCACGCCCCCACCGATACTCAGCCCGCCCTGACCGGACAACGAGCCCAGCACGGTATTCAAGCGGCTGAAACCCGGGGTGTTGACGTTGGCAATGTTCTGCCCGGTGGTCGAGATGGCTATTTGGGCCGCCCGTACGCCACTGTAGGCAATCTGGTTGAGGATGCTCATGACTCAATCTCCTTGCGCTCAATCCGAATCACCTGGGCAAAGGCCGCAGAGTGGCTCTGGTGGGGTGTTTGGCCACCCGAATTAGCTGTTCTCTGAGGCAAGGCGACAGAATCGGTAGCCGACTTAAATCCCAGGACCTCGCTCGCAACCGGCTGCTCACCGCCCATGGCGTCCGATGGGGTCTGGCCAACCAGCTGTTTGCTGGCCGCCGAGCCGATAATCAGCCCCTGCTTGGCACTGGCGGCCGCCTCTACCTGCATCTGGGTCGCCGTTGACCAGGGCTGCGTCAGAGGCTGAGCAGGCCGCATCGAAAGTGGTTGCTCAAGCGGCGCGGCCTTGGGGGTCGCAGCGCGCTGAACACCCATGATGTTGTGGGTGTAGTCACGGGTTTCCTGAAACGGGATGCGCTTGATCCAGGCTGTGACGCTGATCTCGCCGGAACGCGGATCGCCATGTTGCTGCAGCCATTCGTCAACCCGGCCCGGCCCGGCGTTGTAAGCGGCAATCGCCAAGGCAGGCTCGCCGTCGTAACGCGACAGCATTTTGTTCAAGTACGCACTGCCCAGTTGCTTGTTGTAGCCCGCATCACGGGTCAGGCGTTCTTCGCTGAACGGTACGCCCAGTTCGGCAGCCATGTCGCGGGCGGTGCCGGGCATCAACTGCATCAGGCCGAGGGCGCCCTTGGACGAGACGGCGTCGACCCGTCCGCTTGACTCATGCTGGATAACCCGGTCGACCAAGGCACTAAAGCCGGCGGTACCACGCTGCCAGGTGCTGTTCAGGCTGTCGATGCCGCGCTGCCAGGTGCCGCGCAACGGCTCGCTCAGACTGGCCGTGCGCGTGGGCAACTCAGCCCCTCGCGCCAGGGCGCCAGCCTGTTCGAGACTCTGGCTTTGCCCAGCATCACCCGACAACTGTTGCACCAGCAGGTTAGCAATGCCGGTCTGCTTCTTGCCGGCGAGGGTTTCGGCAAGGATTTCATCATAGAAATCGCGCATGGTATCCAGCTCGCGGCTGCGCATCGGGTTATCCGCCGCCAACACATCGCTGGCTTTGCGCATTTGCTTGAGGATTTGCTGCAGAAACAACGCCTCGAACTGCTCGGCAGCGGCGGTCAGCTCGGTGCGCTGCGCGGAACCCACACCGTCAGCGGCGCCACGATGGCTGTTAAATTGCTGTGTCAGGGAAACAATACTCATGGACCGGCCTGCGCTTAAATAACGATCAGCTCGGCGCTCAGTGCGCCAGCCTGTTCCAATGATTGAAGGATGCTCATGACATCGTCCGGGGTTGCCCCCAGGCTGTTGACGGTGTTGATGATGCTTTCCAAGCTGGCACCCTCCGGCCACTTGAACATGGCATTGGCCTCCTGCGACACGTTCACGTCGGAGCGCGGCACCACCGCCGTTTGCCCACCCGAGAATGCGCCTGGTTGGCTCACCTGCGGATTTTCGCTGATGGTGACGGTCAAGGTACCGTGGGCCACGGCTGCCGCTTTCACCCGCACACCCTGGCCAACCACCACGGTGCCGGTACGGCTGTTGAACACCACCTTGGGCCGGGTGCGCCCTTCTACGACTTCCACGGCTTCGAGCATTGCCAGAAAGCTAATTCGTTGATTGCTGGAGACCGGGGCGCGCAGTGACACCTTGGTGGCATTCAGTGCGGTCGCGGTGCCGCTGCCGAAACGCGCGTTGACCGCATCCACCACGCGGCTGGCGGTCTGAAAGCTTGGCGTGCGCAAGTTGAGCATGACGTCGTCACGCGTGAGAAAGTCGCTGGGAATCATCCGTTCGACGGTTGCGCCATTGGGAATCCGCCCACCGTTGGCCGTATTGATTGCCACACTGGAGCCGCTGCTGCCCTGCGCATTCAAACCGCCGACCACCAACGCACCCTGGGCAAGGGCATAGGTCTCACCATCGACCCCCAACAGCGGGGTCAGCAGCAACTGGCCACCCCGCAGACTTTTCGCGTCGCCCAACGAAGACACCACGACATCCACGGTTTGCCCGGCGCTGTAGGAGGTCGGCATGGTCGCGGTCACGCTGACTGCGGCCACGTTCTTCAGCTTGGGGTCCATGTTCGGCGGCAAATTGACGCCGAACTGCTTGATCATATTGACCACCGACTGATTGGTGAACTTGACCTGATTCTTGTCACCGCTGCCATCCAGGCCAACCACCAGACCGTAACCGATCAACTGGTTGCCGCGAATCCCTTCAATATCGACCAGGTCCAGCATCGGCACCGCCCCAGCGGGCAGCGTACACGCCACCAGAGCACCGGCGCACAGCACGTTGAAAAATCGACGCATGCCGCTCTCCACTTACAAAGGAAACAACGAGTGAGTGAAAAAGCGTGTCAGCCAACCGGCCGAGTTGCTGTCATTGAGTACGCCGCGACCGGCGTATGAGATACGTGCATTGGCAACATTCTGCGAGGACACCTGGTTGTTGCTGGTGATGTCATCGCGGCGCACCAGCCCCGTCAGGCGGATGAATTCATCGCCCTGGTTGAGACGCAGGGCCTTTTCGCCCTTGACCAGCAAGGTGCCGCCCGGCAGTACCTTGTGTACGGTCACCGCAATCGAGCCGCGCAAGGTGTTTTGCTGGGAGCTTTTCGCCGAGCCTTTGAAGTCCCGTCCGGCGTTGGCCGAGGTCTCCAGGTCAGGGTAGGTATTGCCCAGCACAGTGGGCACGCCGACACCAATGCTCGCGTTCTTGCCAAAGCTGGTGCCAGCGCTCTTGCTCGACTGGGTCGACTCATCCAGCACGATGGTCAGGATATCGCCCACGCGCAGCGCTCGCCGATCACTGAACAACGAACTACTGTAACCGGAACGATAAACCCCTCCGCCGCTGGTCGGCGGCAGATCGTAGCTCAGCTCCAACGGCTCATAGGTGCTGGAGTCCTCGTCGGGGAGCATCTCGTTGAAACTGGCGCAACCGCTCAGCAGCGCCAGTGAAAGCAGCAGAAATAAACTACGCATCAACTGACTCAAACGGTCTGATTGAGGAATTGCAGCATGCCGGACGATGCGTCCAGCACCTTGGCATTGGCCTCGTAGGCACGTTGGATGGCGATCATGTTGACCATGGCTTCGACCACCTGCACGTTGGACCCTTCCAGCACACCTTGCTTGATGACGCCCAGGCCATCTTCACCCGGCACGCCTTCAACCGGCTCGCCACTGGCGACCGTTTCCCGGTACAGGTTGCCGCCCAGCGCTTCAAGGCCGGCCGGGTTGGTGAAATTGGCCAAGGTGATCTGACCCAGCTCGACAGGCACGGTGTCACCCGGCAACACGGCGGTGATGATACCGTCGCTGCCGACGGTGAAGCTGCGGCTGCCGGCCGGCACTTCGATACCCGGCACCAGCGGCAGTCCTTGCGCGTTGACCACTACCCCTTCGGCATTGAGCTGCAACTGGCCGCTTTCGGTGTAATAGGTGTCACCATTGGCCGACTCCACTTGAAAGAAACCACTGCCGATAATCGCCAGATCCATCGGCTGGCCTGTGGTCTGACTGCTGCCTTCGGTAAACACCTTCTGCGTGCCGGCAACACGAACACCACTGCCCAGTTGGATACCCGAAGGCACCGTATTGACCTGATCGGCCTGCGCACCGGGCTGCAACTCGATGGCATAGAACAAGTCCTCAAACACCACACGGTCGCTCTTGAAGCCCGTGGTGTTAACGTTGGCCAGGTTGTTGGCCACGGCCGTCATGGCCTTGTCCTGGGCGGCCAGACCCGTTTTGCTGACCCACAATGCTGAACTCATAACGTGCTCCTCTCTTAGCTGCCGCGAATCATGCGATTACCCGCCTCGGATAAATCCTCGGCAGCCTTCATCATTTTTACCTGGGTCTCGAACAGGCGGTTCAGACTCATGGTCGCCACCAACTGATCAATCGCCGAGACGTTGCTGGTTTCCAGATGCCCGGACACCAGCACCACTTCGTCATTAACGGCAGCAGGCTCGCCAGTCTTGGTCACCAGTAGGCCGCTTTCATTTTTTTGCAACTGCGCCGCGGGTACGTCGACGAGCTTGATCCGACCGACTTCAGCCATGAGGTAATCACCACGCGGCATCACCGAAACCAGACCATCAGAGCCAATATGAAGGCTGTCGTACTCGGGCAGCACAATCGGTCCGTCCTCGCCCAGCACCGGCCGGCCATTGACCGTCAGGTTCAAGTCGGCATCCACCTGCATGTTGCCGTTGCGGGTGTAGACCTCGCCTTCCGGCCCTTGCAGAGCGATCAGGCCCTGGCCCTTGATGGCGAAGTCAAGACTCCGTCCGGTCTCCATCAGCGTTCCGCTGGCCAGGCTGACGCCATTGCCCTGCGCCAGAGCAAGGTGCCGACTGTCGTAGCCATAGCCTTTTACGGCAACGGCCTTGGACTGCTCCAGATCGGCGCGATAGCCCGGCGTATTGGCGTTAGCCAGGTTGTTAGCACGCACCTGCAACGAGGTCATGGTGCGGCTCGCGGCGGTCATCGCCGTGTATCCCAAACGGTCCATGGATTAGCCTCAGATCGCGCCGAACAGAATTTGGGTCATCTCTTTATCGGTCGACAGCACCTTGGTGTTGGCTTGGTAGTTGCGCTGCCCTTCCATCAAGCCCACCAACTGCTGAGTCAAGTCGACGTTGGAGTTCTCCAGCGCACCGGCGCTCAAGGCCCCCAAAGAACCCACACCTGGCGCGCCGATCAAGGCTCCGCCGGACTCGGACGTTTCGCTCCAGGCGGTACCATTTTCGTTCTTCAGGCCACCCGCATTGACGAAACTGGCCAACACCACCTGACCCTGCAGCATGCGCTGGCCGTTGCTGTAGTTGGCGTAGACCATGCCGTCTTTTTCCACCGCCAGCCCTGTCTGTTCGCCGGCGGAATAGCCGGAGGCACGGTTGGTAGTCACCACAAAATCCGAGCCGTACTGGCTGCTGCCGCTGTAGTCGAGTGCGATGGTCATCGGGTCAACCCCGGCACCCAAGCCATAGTTCAACGTCACTGCAGCAATCGGGGTGGCCAGGGCGCCATTGGTGCCGAAGCTCAACTTCTCCGGCCCGCCGACTGCGGCGCCGTCTGAAAAATAGTGGGCGTCCCATTCGTTATCGGCGGTCTTCACGAAGTACTGGGTCAGCGTGTGTTCACGGCCTTGGGAGTCAAACACCTTGGTGGTGTAGGTGGAGTTGAAGGAGTTGGCGTCCTTGGGATCAAACACCGCAACTGCCGGGACTTTTTCATTGGAATCCAGGTTCATCACGAACGATAAAGTGTCACTCGCCTTGGCTGGCAAGTTGGCGCTCTGCAACTTCAGGTCACCGACATTACCCACCTGCAAGTTGCCCGTAGCGCCCACTGGATAGCCCTGCAAGCGCTGGCCGGCGGCGTTAACTATGATGTTGTCCTTGTCCGCGCCGAACACCCCGGCGCGGGTGTAGCTGAGGTCGCCGGTCGTATTACGGGTCACGAAGAAGCCACCGCCGGAGATGGCCAGGTCCAGGCTGCGCCCGGTCGACACCAGCGAGCCACCCTGAGTGATGCTTTGCGTCAGCCCAAGCACTTCCACGCCCATGGCCTGACTGTCGGCATACACACTGCCGAACTCCGTGCGTGACGACTTAAAGCCTGTGGTGCCGACGTTGGCGATGTTATTACTGATGGCGTTCAGTTGTTCGGTCACGGCGCTGAGGCCCGTCAGGGCGATATTGAAACTCATGGTGTATTAACCTTGTGCAAGTCGGAAAAGAGTCAAACGCAATGCGAACTAGAGCAGTCCAGCCAACTGGCCCTGACCAAATTCGGTGATGTTGTAGAACGGCACTGAACCGGCACCTTTAACTTCCAGCACCGGGCCTTCTGCGCTGACCCGGACATGGCTGACCAACCCGGCCACCTCGACAGTCGGGAACTCGCCACTGTCACTGCTGACCTCGACCTTGTACTTGCCGGGTGCCAAGCCCAGGGCTGTCGGGTCCACGTCAAAGGCCAGCGGCCCGGCCGGCTGCGCCCCCAACGACACCTCGGTCTTCACCCCATTACTGTCGGTCAGGGTCATCACTGTCTTGCCGGAGGCGAAGCCCAAGTTGACCTGCCCATGCACCGGCTCGTCCGTCAGTTGCAGGCTTTCCACCTTGACCTTCACTTCCTGGCCAACCAGCCCCGCTGCCGTCAAGGTTTGCAGGTTGTCCATCAACACCAGGTTGCTTTTGCTCAGTTGAGTCATGTTCTCCATGCTCTTGACCTGAGACATGGCCGAGAACTGATTGAGAAACTCGGTGCTGTCGACCGGCTTGGTCGGGTCCTGGTTCTGGATCTGCGCCACCATCAAACTGATGAAGTTGTTCTCCAGTTGCGTGGCGTCACTGACATTGACGTTCTGCTTGACCACCTCATCAATGCCGTAAGGGTTGCCGGTTTTATTCTGGGTATTATTGTTCACCGCACTCATCAGGCTTCTCCTAACTTGAGCAGGCCTTGCTGCATACCTTTGATCCGGTTGAGCACCTCGACACTGGTCTCGAAGCTGCGGCTGGCGGACATCATGTCGGTCATTTCTTCGATCTCATTGATGTTGGCGTAGAACACATAACCGTCACGGTTGGCCAACGGGTTATCCGGCTCATAGCGTCGCTGCGGTTCGCGTCCGGCGGTGACCACGTCCAGCACCTGCACATGCGCGCCGCCCATGCCGACACCACGGGTGAGTTGGTCATTGCCATACACGGCGGCAAACACGGGCTTGCGTGCCGCGTACACATCCTCGGGCCGTGCAGCGGCAGAGTCCGCGTTGGCCAGGTTGCTGGCCACGGTATTCAGGCGCACGGTTTGCGCGTTCATCGAGGAGCCGGCAATGCGGTAAATCGAATCAAATGACATGGCTTAACGTCCCTCGATGGCTTGCTTGAAACCTTGAAATTTCATGTTGAGAAACGTCAGGCTGGTTTGAAAATCCATCGCGTTCTTGGAGAACTCTGCCTGCTCGACACTCAGCTCAACCGTGTTGCCGTCCTGGGAGGCCTGCGTGGCCACCCGGTATTGCAAGTTCGGCGCCGAGGCAAACAGCGCAGTGGCATTGCCAGAGTCCAGGCGCTGCATTTCGGCGGAGAAGTCGATATCCCGCGCCTGGAAACCCGGCGTGTCTTCGTTGGCCAAGTTGGCGGCGAGAATCTCGCTGCGCTGCACACGCAATTCCAGCGCTCGCGCATGAACGCCCAAAGCCTCATCTATCCGTATACTCATAACCCAATACCCTTAACCAAGGTTCAGCATGACTGTGCAAGAGCACAAACCATGCCCAACTTGGCAAGGACTCATACATCATTGATTTAATTGAATTTTATGAGAATAGAAAAGCTCCATGGCACCGCGTCGCTTCCGCTTTTGGCGCGCGCCCGGGAAACAGGCGGAAGCTGTTTTTCCGCGTGCCGGACACTGCTGCTGTGCGCAGGCCTGCTCCCCACTGTTCTCGTGGCCGCCCCCAGCGCAAGCCAGCAAATCGATCAGGCCGTCACCCGGCACTTAACCCAGGTGATTGCAGCCGAGGCGGCGAAGCAGGGCTGGCAAGGCCAGCGCTTTAGCCATGACAGCAGCCCGCTCAATAGCCTTGCGCAATTGCCCGCCTGCAACCACTCCCCGACAGTCAGCGGTGACCGTGGCTCGCCGCTGGCCCGGCAACGCCTGACCATTAGCTGCAACGACCAGCCCGGTTGGAGCACGGTGGTCAGCAGCCAAGTGAGTCTCTTTCTCCCCGTCGTGTTTGCCAACCAAGCGATCGAGCGCGGGCATACCATCAGTGCCGAGCAACTCACCCTGCAAGAGCTCGATATTGGCAAAGCGCCACGCGGCTTCTTCAACCGTATCGACCAAGTGGTTGGCATGGGGGCCAAACGGCGCATTCGCGCCAACCAGGCACTCAGCCCCAACGTGCTGGCCATGCCATTACTGGTGCGGCGCGGGCAACAGGTGAAAATCCTCGCCAGCCACGACGGCATTAGCGCCACCACACTGGGTGAGGCGCTGGAGAGTGGCGGCCAGCAAGCCGTTATCCGCGTAAAGAATCTCAGCAGCGGCAAAACGATCGAAAGCAAAGTGCTGGAAGCTGGCGTGGTCACCAGCACCTTTCGCTAGCCTACCGCCACGGGCCCAGCCAGTGGCTGGGCCCGTGTGCGTGAGCGGCGGCCACCCACAACCGCACATCACGACCACACCCGGCGATAACCGCCTTCCCCCTACTGCCATCCCACCGCGCCAGCCGATTAGCCCGCCCGTTACCGAGTGGTTGCAAAAAATTAATCGAACGCCATTTAAGCGCCGTCAAAAGTCGGTCGCCTTACCCTTTCAGCAGGCAATAACCGCCAGCGTCACTCACGCTCACTTGCACGAAGGATCACTCTCATGGCTCTGTCGATTCATACCAACTACTCCTCGCTGATCACCCAGACCAACCTGGGCAAGACCAACAACGCCCTGGGCACCAACCAGCAGCGTCTGGGCACTGGCCTGCGTATCAACAGCGCCGCTGACGATGCCGCCGGCCTGCAGATCGCTACACGTCTGAACGCCCAGTCCCGTGGTATGGCCGTTGCCATGCGCAACACCAACGATGCCGTGTCGATGCTGCAGACCGCCGAAGGCGCGTTCAGCGAGATGACCGATATCGTCCAGCGCATGAAGGACCTGGCCACTCAGTCCTCCAACGGCACCAACGCCCAGGAAGACCGTGACGCTCTGCAAGCAGAATACGACGAGCTGGGTAAAGAACTCGGCAACATCATGACCAACACCACCTACGCAGGCGCTGCCCTGTTCGGGTTGGACGGCAAAACCGGTACGTTTGGCGCTGCTGCGGTAGATTTCCAGATCGGCGCAACGACCGCTGAAAAACTGTCGATGGACGTTACCGCTGCCTCCGAAGCACTGGGCACTTCCCTTGACGGCTTGTCGGCTAACTACGACGTTGCCGCCGCAGCCACCGGTACTGAAATCGCAAGCGCTGCCGGCGCAAGCACCATGATTGATACCCTGGCGACTGCGCTGGACGATATCGGTGCCCTGCGCGCTCAGTTCGGTGCCAACATCAACCGTCTGAACCACACTGCCAACAACCTGGCCAACATGCGCGACAACACTGAAATGGCCAAGGGCCGTATCATGGATGCCGACTTCGCTTCTGAATCGGCCACCATGACCAAAAACAGCATGCTGGTGCAGTCGGGCATCTCCATGCTCAAGCAAGCCGGCCAAATGCCAGGCATGGTTATGTCCCTGCTGGGCTAAGCCTGGTAGCGTGATCCGGCGCAACTGTTTGCGCCGAACAAAAAACGCCCCCATGGGGCGTTTTTTGTTGCCTGCGAAAAAGCAGGCGCTTTCATATGTTTAACGACTGAGCACTGAAAAAAATACCGGCACAACCCCCCACAGACTGCCGAGACAGAGTGCGCCAGCAGCGGGCAGCCAGAGATGAACAGCTCAGGCGACAATCGCCTACGGGAAAAGTTTTGAACCCTTGTGCTCGAAGTGGAACAAATCTTGCCCATCCATATTATGACGCCAAAATATTGCCACCCTTGGGCCGCCACGGTAATCGTTCCTAACGGACTTACCCCTATTGCTACGAAATACATGAATACAGCAACACACAGTCACGCAGCGGATGGCGGATCGAGCTTCTCCTGTCTGGTTATCAAAACCGGACGCGCTGATTGCCATGCCCACTTCTACCCGTCGCTTTACCAGCTGATGCTGCTCAACGGTGCCCACGAGGAAAAAATCGACCTCGGGTTCTCCGGTAGCCGCCTGTTAGAGCGCCTGCTACAAAACCCGGGAGAAGTGGTGACCCGCGAAGACCTGATGAGCTATGCCTGGGCTGATCGGGTAGTCGGCCAGGGCAGCCTTAACCAACAGATCTACACATTGCGCCAGGTGCTCGGCGACGAGAAAAGTCGCGATATCATCCAAACCCTGCCGCGCCGTGGCTACATGTTCAATCCTAACTACCTGATGATGGGCCAATCCGCCCCCATTGACAGCGACGGTGCTCCAGCCGCGGCACCCGCTGGCCGCACACTCGCGCGGCTGCTAACGAGTAAACGCAGCGTGTTGATTACCCTGGCGATCAGCCTGGCGATGCTGGGCTATTACTACCTGAGCAGCTTGCCGCTCAAAATGGCCACGCAACACGTGAGCGCCGGAAACAGCGACATCATGTACATCCATCAGGATCAACACATGCTAGAACGCCTGATCAAGCAGACGGAAACGCTGCATAAGCGCATCGCAACGCTGAGCCAAAAACCCTATCAACTGATCGTCGGGATGAGCGCAGGCTACTACGAAGTGCTCTGCCTGCAGGC
This sequence comes from Pseudomonas sp. ok272, assembly GCF_900109995.1. GTDB lineage: Bacteria > Pseudomonadota > Gammaproteobacteria > Pseudomonadales > Pseudomonadaceae > Aquipseudomonas. The sequence continues at coordinate 341,414 of NZ_FOCB01000003.1, forward strand.
TGATAAAGGTTTCAAATCACTGATGTTCCACCAAAAACAACTGGACATGATCGCTGATGAGCAGCTCCAGGCATGTTTACAATGACTCTTTACCGGCGACTCAAGGCCAGCCGGCGCAGTCTGTTGCTGAGCGGCGGCCTGGCCCTGCTGCTATTGGTCTTGGGGACACTCTGGTTGAACTTTAAGCCCGGCGCCAAACTGGAGGGCCGCTACAGCTCCAGCGGCCAGATGCAACTGCGTAACGGTCACGTCATCGACGTTTCACATAATGTGCGCTTCAGCAACGGCCGCTTTTATGCAATGACTCGCCAAGGAAGCAGCATCCTGGCGAGCAGCGGCAGCATCGAATACGGCTTTTTCGGGCGCTACCGCTTACTCGTCGAAAAGGGTGAGCTGATAGGTCTCACCGAAGAGTCTGACGACGAACAAGTGTTTAACTTGTTATATGGTCGACAAAAGGGTTCGAGCATCAACCTGGTGCCGATCCACGAGTGCTTGTACGGACTGGAAACACGCCAGATTTATTGTGCGGTCAATACTGCAGAATCGCTGTAAAGCCGCTACGGCCAAGCGCCCATTTCCCGTCACGCCCACCGGCACTCAGAGTGCTTGAACAGGGGGCGCTGGAGTGGGCGCTTGCGGGTTCACGTACTCACTGCCCTGCACGGAATAATCCGCCCGCCCGTTGTGCTCACCGAACAACTCACGGTACAGGGATTCAGCCTGGCTGGTCAGCAGGAGGATCTCGATACGGCGATTGGCACCGTGTTGCGGCTCATCTGCACGTAACGGCATGACATCGGCCTGCGCGCTGACCTGCAACACCCCCGCTGCGGGTAAACCCGCGTCAACCATCACATTGCGCGCGCGCAAGGCTCGATCACCCGAGAGGTTCCAGTTGTTGTAGCCGGCCTTGTGCTTATAGGGCGTCGCGTCGGTATGCCCGCTGATGATCAGCTTGTTGTCGACCTTGGCCAGCACCCCGGCCAGCCCGCTCAGCACACGCTGAAAATGCGCGGTCAGCGTGGCGCTGCCACGTTGGAACATGAACCGTTGCTGGTCATCCTTGATTAAGATGCGCAGCCCTTGGGGGACCACCTGCACTTCAAGATTGGTCAGCGCATCGGTTTCCTTGGCCAGTGCATCAAGCAGCGCGACCAACTGCTTCATCTCGGCAGGTGAATTGACGTGCTGCTTGCCGTTCGTCGCTATTGCGCTATCTCGTGTCTGCTCACGCGTCTCGCTGATCGGGCTGTTTTCAACTTCTGGATTGGCCCTCAGGGGCACGCCGTCGAGCTGCGTCGGCACCCGACTGCTGTTATCGAATACTCCGGCACCGCCGTCCACCATCGGATTGGCTAGCCGATCCGCGGAGGTAATCGGACGCTCATCGGTTTTCGGGTTGACGATCCACAGCACCATAAACAACGCCATCATCGCCAGGGTGAAGTCAGCGAAGGCCACCTTCCAGGCACCGCCATGCTCATCATGCGAGCTTTTTTTCGCGCGCCGCCGGATGATCACTTCATGGCCTGTATCGCCGCGCTTTCTCATGCTGCGTCCCTTTCATCCTCATAGCGGTTGACCCAGGTCTCCAGCTGTTTGAAGGCCGGTTTAACGTCCTGTTCAATCAGCTTGCGCCCGGCATCGACCGCCAACAACGTCGGCTTGCCGGCCACGTGGGCGACCAAGGTGGTACGCACACACTCCAGGGCCGACAGCTCGGTTTTCACTCGCTGGGCCATGGCATTGCTCAACGGATCCATCAGGCAGTAGCAAAAGAAAATACCCAGGAAGGTACCGACCAGCGCAGCGGCCACATGTGCACCGATTTCTGCCACCGAACCACCGATGCTGCCCATGGTGATGATGATGCCCATGATCGCCGCCAAAATACCGAAGCCCGGCATGGCCTCGCCGATCTTGTGCAGCGAGCGCGATGGCTGTAGCAACGCGTGCTCCATGGCGTCCAACTCCTGCTCAAGAAAGCCCTCCAACTCATGCGCGCTGATCTTGCCCATGGCCATCAGGCGGAAGTTGTCGGCAATAAAGGCCATCAGGTTCTTTTCTTGCAGGATCAGCGGGTAGCGGCCAAACAGGTCGCTCTGCTCCGGCTCTTCAATATGTGCATCGAGCACCTTGAGGCCACCGGCTTCGACCATTTCCAACAGTTCGTACAGCAGCATCAGCAACTGCCGTTGAAACGCCTCGCCACGGCGCTTCAACACGAACACACCTTTGATTTGCGAACACATTTCCAGCAGCACTTCCTTGGGATTGCCAACAATCAGGCTGCCCAATCCCGCACCGAGGATGATCACCATCTCCGCCGGCTGCCAAAGCACCCGCATATCCCCATTGGCCATGGCGTAACCGCCCAGCACACAGGCCACAATGAACAAGGAACCAATTATCTTCTGCACAACTTAAGCTCTCTCGGTTAAATATCGACAGGCCTTGTCAATCGCCTGTTTACTGATCTGGCATACCCGAGCGTCACTCAGTTCAAGCACCAGGGCGATTTCTTTCAGACTCAATTCGTGCTGGTAATACAGTGTCAGTACCAAGCGTTCGCGCTCACTCAACTGACTCAGCGCCTGCTCCAGCAAGCGCTCTTTGAACACCCGCTCTTCAATACCGACCGCCGCTTCGAGAAACCCTTCATGACCGTTCTGCAACAGCTCATCAAGGCTCTCGATCGCCTCACAGGACTCGGCTCGAAGAAACTCCTGATAGTCCTTTTCGACCAATCCGGTAAAGGCCAGAATTTCTTCATCGAGCGGCGCCCGTCCGAGTTGGCGCGCCAGTTTGCGAATGTCATCACGGACCTTGTGCGCCTGCTGGCGCACTTGTCGCGGACGCCAATCCTGGCGGCGCAGCTCATCGAGAATCGCGCCGCGTATACGCAATGCGGCAAAGCGGCCAAAGTGCTCGTCCGGCGTGCCATAGCGGCGCAACCCTTCGAGCAAACCCATCAAGCCAATCTGCTCCATGTCCTCACGATCCAGCACCTGATTGGCTTGCAGCGACAGCTGGCTGACGATGCGCTTGACCAACGGCAGGTATTGCAACAACCACCGCTGCTCAGCCCCCGGAGCAAACACCGAGTGACCGCCGTGAGGGCTGCTGTAGTCGGAGTCGATGGCACAGGTGGCATTCATCGCCGCGCCCTACTGAACGATCAGTTTGCTGACCAGCACATGCGCGAAGGGCAGCACCAGCTTCTTGCTGGCGAAATCCGCCAACAGCGCCTTTTCCAGTACCGCCTGTAATTCGGGGACCGACATGGCCCGCACCTCACGCAGTGACTTGCTCGACAGGAGGGCGACCACCGAGGTGCGCACCATGGGGTCGATCTGTTCGAGCTTTTTGACGTCGGCTTTAGCTTCTGCCTGCAGCACCAGGTCCAGCACAACGTAGTACTCACGGCCCTCGCCTTGCAGGCTGACGATGATTTTTTCTATCGGGAAGAAGGTGTATTCAGTCAACTCCACCTCCTCTTCGGCTTGCGCCGAGCCAGTTGAGGCATCGCTTTCAACGGTGCTGACAGCCGCCATTGGTCTGGCCTTGATCTGGCTGTAGGTGAAGGTGAAACCCGCCAGCGTAATGGCGATATTTAGCATGAGCATTAATAGAATGACTCGCGGCATTGACATAGCTGACTCTCAAATCCACACACGGGTTAATAATTTTCACGTCCAGCCGGCGGCTGGGACGACGCGCTTAAACAGTGATCAATACATCGCGCTTGGCCGCAGCTTTTTCCTCTGTCCGTGCGTCACTGGCTTGATTGGCCGCTATCTCGGCTTCACCAAAAAAGCGTGCGCGGCCCTGCTGTGCATGTTGTTGGCTCGACTGTCCGTCACTGGACACACCGACACTGACCTGGGTGAAGTGCTGCCCAACCAACTCCTGGCGCAGACGCTCACTGGTGTGTTGCAACAGGCGCGCGACATCGGCCTGAGAGGCGGTAATCTGCACGCTGAGACGCCCCGACTCATGGCTGAGGAAGATTTCCATGCTGCCCAGCTCAGGCGGATCGAGACGGATGGTGGCGTTCTGCACACGCTGCTGCACCTGCAGTTCAACGTGTTCACGCAACGCACCGAGCATCTGCTCGCCCCACTTGGCCTCTGGCCCTTGCAACCTGATTGAGCGCTCCACGGCCGCCGCAGATGCGGACTGCAACGGGGTCGATGAGGCAGGTGTCACGCTATCGCCCACCTCAGTTGCCGGCGTTCCGGTGGCAGCCTCCAGAGGCTCCAGGGCCGCCAACAACGCCACATCAACCGGTTTAACCTGGGTCGGCAACAGTGCTTCGGCCTTCGGTAGCGCTGTCGAACGCGCCGAGTCCGGCACGACGGGCTGGTTGGTCAGTAGGCCCATGGTGTTGTCGTTGGCGGTGACGCGTCCCCCGGCGGAGTGAGTCGGTCTATCCGGCGCGGGCAAGCGGGCGTCCAGCGGCAAGGCCAACACCACACCCCGCTCGGTCGTTGCGTCGCTGATCACCGCGGGCCCAACCTGGGCCGATGACGGCGCATCCCGCGCTTGCAGCTGTACTTCGCGCTGGCCGAGCATACTCAGCAACCACTGCTCAGCCTCCAGCGTCGGTTCAATCTGAGCCGTGTCATCGGGGTCCGCCTGCGCCTCGACGGCGACCTCGGGCAGGGGGTCAAGCTCCCCGAACCGTGCATCCTGCTGTTGCGCAACACTGTCCAACTCGCTGGCGAACAGCTCGCCAATACCCAGCACAGCCTCCGCTGAGCCGGGTTGTTCAGCGCTGCCACGCGCGGGCCGTGCCTCGCTATCCTGTGTCGGTACAGCCGACGCAGCCCCCTGAGTGACTAACTGAAGCACGGTTTATCTCCCACCTTGAAACAGATCGACGCGTAAATAAGCAGAGCGCCCTTCGGCATACTCAAGGTGTGTCAGTAAGCTCTGGCGTAGATGTTCACAGGCTTGCGCGCAGGCCTTGATCGCTTGCGCATACAACTGTTTGAGCTGCTGCTTGACGCGCAGCAACTCCTCTCCGGGTTCAGTCATTGTGGACAGGGCTTGCAGGCACTCGCGCACGCTCACATCGATCGCCGCGAAACGTTCCCAGCCTTTGCTTTGCACCACCTCTGCCAGCTGTTCATGCACCGCAACAAAGCGCAATAGCAATTGACGCCTAGCCGCGGACTGCATGCACACCCTCCCAGCCATCGCGCAGCTCTGCGAGCAAATGCACCACTTCATCCAGCCCTTCGAGCGACAGCGTGACGCTGACATCAGAGAGGCGATAGATGCAGTAGTCATAGAGCCTGGAGAGCCCCAACACCAGCTCACCACCGCCCTCGTAATCGAGGGCACCGTTGAGGCCATTAAGGATGTTCAGGCACTTTTCCAGTGACTGGCCTTTTTGCTGATAACGCTTACCTTCGATATGCCCACGGGCACGCGCCAACTCATCCAGCAAGCCGTCAAACAGCACCAGCACCAGCGCATAGGGCGAGGCGGCGGCCGTGCGCGACTCAAGATCGATCGAGCGGTAGCTGTCGTAGCTTTCATTCACGTGATAGGTACTCATCAAAACAGGCCGTAGGTTTGTTCCATCGCCGACATCGTCTGCATCATGCTGGTGTACTGCTTGAGGTAGCGACCGTAGTAGCTGTCGTACTGTTTTTGGATGTTTTCAAACTGCTCGTCGACCCGGCGCAGCTGGTTGTTCAAGCTGTCCTTGCGGGCTTTCATCAGGCCATTGGCGCTGCTGGTATACACCGAGAGGTTCTTCTCAATGCTCTCGAGCAGGTTGTCCTTGCCGGTAAACAGTTTCTCGAAGCCTTCCGGGTTGGCCGCCACAGCTTTTTCGAAACGGGTGGCGTCCAACACCAATTTGCCGCTGCGATCGGCGCTGATACCGAACTCCATCAGGCTGACGCCGCCGTACGGGTTGCGTACCACTTGGTTGAGCAGGTTTTCGATGGCGCGAATGCTGGAGTCTCCGGCCAGGACGCCCCGGGTACTATCCTCACCGCCACTGGCGGTCAGCGTGTCGAACGTGCTCATCAGGGTATTGAGCGCAGTGGCGAACGACTGCGCCTTGTCTTTGGTTGCCGTCTTGTCTTGACCGATGTCGATGCTCAACGCCTGATCACCCGGCTTGTGCACCTTGTTGAAGGTCAGGCTGACGCCGTCAATCACGTTTTCAAAGGTGTTGCTGGCACTGGTCAGCAACATGCCGCTCTCGCCCCCCAGGCGCACCTTGGCATCTTGAGCCTTGCTCAGTTCCTGCTTGGTTGCCAACGCGCCGTCCAGCGCGGTATTGCCGGTCGCGCTCAGGCTAAGGGCATTGGCCTCACCCGTTTTCTCACTGCTGAGCACCAATGAAACTTCACCGTTGCTGCGTACCAGTGTGGCTTTAACCCCACTGTTGTCCGCGGCGTTGTTGATCGCCGCAGCCAACTCGTCCAGGGTCGCGGTCTTACTGAGGTCGACGCTGAATGACTTACCGTCCTGACCGATATTCAAGCTACCGCTGCCCAGGTCGGCGGCCGTCAGTCCACCCAGGGAAACCTGATGGCGCGTGGCCAACTGCTCAACGAAGAACTGGTAGTTACCTGGAACAGCCGTGGTCCCGACCTTCGCCGTGGCAACCCCCTCCTGGCTAAAGGTGGCGCTGTTGATCAGCATGGTGCTACCGGCACTCTTCATGCTTTTGATCGCCGAGCTGAAGCTCTTCAGCGAACTGTCCAACGAGTTCACCGCGGTGAGCTGAGCCTTGTAGTTCGCTTCGTTGCGATTGGCCTTGGCCAACGCCGCTTGCACCTCATAGTTGGCTAGCTGCGTGGACATTTTCTTGATGTAGTCGGAATCTATCGCCATCTGGAGCGCTCCTTTAAATGAGGTATGAGCAATTACGGTGCCAAGAACCAAACGCTGGTTTTATACGGGCATCAGCCTGCGCCATGCAGAAAGACCACTTCCGCTCGCCTCTGAATGCGCGACAAAGGGAAGGCCTGTTTCCGCATTCGCGACTGCCGGTCATTACCCCTTGATAGGCGACAGCCAGCCGGCTTTTCTTAAGCGTCACGCCGCACTGCGCCGACGAACGTCGCGCTCAGGCAAAGTCAGGAAGAGGGAAGAAAAATTAAAAGGGGGAACGCCGACTCAGAAAAACTGCGGCGTATACAACGGGGCGTCTCGACCATCGCCGAGCAACTGACTGAGGATGTCGTTGTGCATGGCTAACAATTTGCCATTGCGCTCATTGAGCTGCTTGCACTGTGCCACCAACTGAGCGAGCTGAGCCCAGGCGTGACGCAGGGCATCGCCGCGACTGGGCGGGAACTGCAAAAACAGCTGCTGCAACGCGGCATTGTCAGGTGCGAAAGCAAAGGCCGTAAGAATTTTGCTGCGCCGCTGTGCACGCAGGCGTACCTGATCAATCAAGGTAACGACCTGTGCATTGAGCTGGTCAATCTGCGGGCTATTGCGCTCCAGCAACTGTTGATACAACCCTTGCATCAAGTCGCGCAGGCTCAAGTAGTCAGTGCAGTCGAGCTGCACATCCTGCTCAACCACCTTCAGCAGTTGCTCGCGCTTACTCACACATCGCTGCCGCTGTGATAGCTCAACATGCTGCTCGCCAAGGCCGCCGTGTCAGTGCTGATTTCGCCACGCTGCAGCGCCAGCTTGAAGGCCGCCACCTTATCCAGATCGATATCCGGCAGGCTGCGCAGCGCGTCCTGCACATGTTCTAAGCGCGGAGCCGGGCTGCGCGCCGTCATGCTTGCCGCCGCAGACGGGCCTGGCCGCTCAGCATTGCTCAGCGCCGAAGTCTCGCTCGGCACGTTGAAACCGGCCTTGAACGGCCTGCTGATTTCCATGATCTCATCCAATTCTTGGGGTTACAGCCAAATAGGCGACCGCCAGTGGCGTTGACTTAAATGCCCGGGCGCAAATATTTTCACTTGCGGGGGCATCCGCCTGCAGCTAACGACTCAAGTGCCTTGCGCGCGCCACCAGGCCTGCGCAGCCAGGCCATCCTGGATCTTCTGTTCCTGCTGGGCAAGCAATTGCTGCCACTGCTGCATTTTTGTATCAATCACCTGCGCCACTACCTTTTCGCTGCGCATGGCGGCCAGTAGTTCGCCTTGAATGCGGGCCAGGTTCTCTTCAGCCAGTACCAGCTCGCGCTGCTGCAGTTCGACCATCTTGTGCAAGGTGTCCTTGTAGCGCTGCTGATTATCGCGCTGCAAAGGGGTCGTCATCGGTACGGTGTAGCTGCACAAGCGGCCCAAGCCGACGATGTTGTTGCGATAGCGCTGGCACAAATTCTGCTGATAGGTCACCCGCCCGAGCATCTGCTGCACCCGGCTCCCGCGCAGACCGGCCAAGCGCGATAACACCTCAATCTGTTGTTTCATCACGCCGCCTATTTAATGATGCTCTGCAAGGTGGTGATGCTCAGCCCCAGATCGGCGGCCACGCCAACATCCTGGCGTAGGAAACGCTCGATACTGGGTGCCAGCTGCACCGAGCGATCGGTTTTGCTGTCCATCCCTGGGGTGTAGCCGCCCAATGGGATCAGCTCTTTGATGCGCTCGAAGGTGCTGTAGAGCTCTTTGAATTGGCGCGCCGCCCCCTGATGCGCTGGCGTGCTGACCTGGCTCATGCAGCGACTGACCGAGGCCGCGACATCGATGGCCGGGTAATGCCCGACATCGGCCAAGCGCCGCGACAAGACGATATGCCCATCGAGAATCGCCCGCGCGCAATCGACCACCGGATCCTGCTGATCATCCCCTTCGGCCAATACGGTGTACAACGCACTCAGGCTACCCTGCTCGCCGGCACCATTGCCCGCGCTCTCCACCAACTCGGGCAGCATGCCAAACACCGACGGTGGATAACCCTTGGTCGCTGGCGGTTCGCCCAAGGCCAGCGCAATCTCGCGCTGAGCCATGGCGTAGCGGGTGAGTGAGTCGACCAGCAGCAACACATCCTTGCCTTGATCGCGAAAATAGCCGGCGATGGTGTGGCACAACTCTGTGGCCTTGAGCCGCATCAGCGGCGACTCATTTGCGGGAGCCACCACCACTACGGCCTTGCGCAGGCCTTCTTCGCCCAAGGCATGCAGGAGAAACTCCTGCACCTCACGGCCACGCTCACCGATCAAGCCAACCACCACGACATCGGCCTTGGTCTGGCGGGTAATCATCCCCAGCAGCACGCTTTTACCCACGCCACTGCCGGCGAAGAGCCCGACGCGCTGCCCCTTGCCCAAGGTGAGCAAGGCATTGATCGCGCGTACCCCGACGTCCAGTGGTTCGGAAACCGGCCGGCGCTTGAGTGGATTGACCCGCGGCAACTCGGTCGGCAACAGATCACGACCGCTTAACTTGCCCTTGTCATCCAGGGGTTCACCGAGACCATTGAGTACCCGCCCGAGCCAAGACTCGTCGATTTGTAGTAGCGCTTCGTCCTTGGCGGGAAATACCCGCGAGCCAGAGGTCAGGCCGACGGGTTTTTTGAACGGCATCAGATAGGTGATATCGCGGTTGAAACCGACGACCTGGGCCTCCAGCATGCTGCCATCGCCCTGTTCGACGTAGCAGCGCTGGCCGGTCATCCGCTGACAACCGAGGCTTTCCAGGAGCATGCCGGAGACGCGCACCAAACGACCGCTGACCTTGGCCAATTGCACGGTATCCAGTGAGCGCAGCGCCTCGTCGAGTTTGAAGCCTTCTAGCACGGGCTAACCCTCGACCAGCTGCAGGTGCTCGGACAAGGTCTCGACACAGGCATCCAGACGCTGCTGACAACCAATGTCGGCCTCTGCCTGCGCGGTAATTACCCGGCACTCCCCCAGCGCCAGCTTGTCATCCGGCACCAGGCGCCAGGCCGCCGCACGCTCTGGTACGAGATCCTTGATCCGCGCGCACTCCTCAGGGTTGAGGAGAATACGCACTTCGCCCTGTTCGCCCGGCATCGCCGCCAAGGCTTCTTCGGCCAGGGTCAACAACTGTGTCGGGTTCAGGGTCAGCTCACAGCGAATCACTTGCTGGGAGACTTTTTTCACCAGCTCGAGCAGCTCCTGGCGGCGCTTGAGTTCCAGCTCGCCGAGAAAGCTGCGCACCTGCGCACTGGCGTGCTCCAGCGGTGCACTGGCCTCCTCAAACAGTTGGCGGCCTTGAGCCCGCCCCTCTTCACGGCCAAGGCGCAAGCCTTCCGCCTGGCCCTGGTCGAAGCCTTCACGCTGGCCAGCCTCCTGGCCTTGCAGGAGTCCTTGCTGGTAGCCCTTCTCGATGCCGTCCTGAAAACCGTCGGCAATCGCCTGCTGCATGGCCCCGGGGTCGCGACCCCAGTCGTCTTGTGGCTGACTGTTCAAGCGCGGCGGAAATCGGTAGGGCCGCCAGTTGCGCGCATCGCCCTTGATCACTTTGACTGTCATGCCTGCGCCCTCATTCGACTGTCGGCTCGCGGAACAACTGCACCTGCAGTTCGCCAGCGTCGGCCATTTCGCGCACCACGCCCATGATGTCCTTGCGCACTTGCTCGACACGACTCATCGGCACCGGTCCCTGACGTCGCTTGATGGACTCCATCTGCTGCATCTGACGCTTGGGCAAGGCCCCCTGAATTGCCTTGATCAGTGCCGGCTCAGCCCCCTTGAGTGCCACCACCCATTCTTCCAGCGGTACCGCTTCCAGTAGGGCTTGCAGCACATCCTGGGTTTGCCGCGAGAGGATAAAGAAGTCGTACATCTCGTCTTCAATCCTGCCGACCAGCGTTTCATCATGCGCGCGCAGCAACTCGAACATCTGATTCCGGTCGCCCTTGAAGCGGTTCATGATGTCGGCGGCCTGCTTGACCCCTCGCACTTGCGAGCCCTGGGTCGACAGGACCGACAGGCTGCGCTCGATCAACAGCTCCAGTTCGGCGATGACATCACTGTTGATTTCGCTGAGGTTGGCGATGCGAAACAGCAGCTCATCCTGGCGCGAGGCCGGCATGCATTCCAGCACTTCGCTGGCCATGCCCGGCGGCAAGAAGGCGAGGAACACCGCCTGCATCTGCGCATGCTCCTTGGCAATCAGTGCCGCAAATTGCTTGGGATCAATCCACTCCATCTTGGCCATCTTGGCGCGAATTTCCTCGCCGTAGATGCTGTCCAACAGGCTGCGGGTAATGTCGCTGCCCAGCGCCTTGCCGAGCATCCCGGACAGATAATGGCGCGAAGCACCCTTGATGCTGCTTTGCTCTTTGTAGTCTTCGAAAAAACGCCCGATCACTTCCGATACCATCGGCTGTTTGACGTTGCTCAAGCGTGCCATGGCCTGGCTGATGCTGACGATTTCCTCGCGGGAGAAATGCCGCAGCACGCCAGCCGAGGTCGCGTCACCCATACTCAACATGAGGATCGCCGCCTGTTCCAGGGAGTTCATCGGGCGCATCTGTGAGTGCGTCAACAACTCTTTCTTCGCCAGTGAGCCTTGCTCACTAACCTGCTGGGTTGAGGTCTCTTTCATTTCGCCCTATCCATTGCTTGATGACTTCCGAGACTCGCTCAGGATCGTTCTTGGCCAACATTTGCAGATGTTCGATTTGCAACTCGAGACCGGAGCCAGGTGCCGGTAGACGAATTTCCGAAAGCGGATTCAGCTCGCCCAGCACGTTGATTGCGCTGAACTCTTCGGATGAAGCGCGGCCCAGCAGGCGCTCAGCTCGCTCGCTCACCATCAATGCCGACTCTTGATCATCCACCGCCAGGCTCGGCACCTTGGGTTTGCTCAGGGTGCGGATTGCCGGGCGCACCACCATCAACAACAGCAGCAGGCTGATCAGGCCAAACAGAGCAAGCTTGGCCAGGTCATGCAACTGGGAGCTTTCCCACCAGGCAGCACCCTCCAATGGCGAAGCGTCCAAGGTGAAGGGGAACACGCTCAAGGTGAGCAAGTCGCCACGCGCCTGGTTAAAGCCCACGGCGCTTTTGAGCAGGGCTTCAAGGTCGGTACGCGCTTGAGGTGTCCAGCCGCCTTCCGGCGCAGTGCTGGCATTGAGCACCACCGCGATGCTCTGATGACGCAAGGAAAAAGGGGCATGTTTGACATGGGTGACGCTTTGATCGTAATCGAGCTGACGGTTTGACTCCTTGCGCAAGGAGGTTTCGCCCTTCGCCTCAGTCTGCGTCGGGGCCGGGGCCGCGTTCGGCTCACCGGGCTTGGGCGGCTCGCGCGGTGCTACCGGGCGATTCGCCAACGAGCCGGGCACGCCCAAGGCCAACTGATCGAGCACGCTTTCGTCACGCAGCACTTCATTACGCAAGCGTGGCGACTCGCCATAGGCCTGGAAGGTTTCCTCTCGCTGACTGAAGTCGATGTCAGCTGCAACGCTAATCCGGTAGTTGCCATTACCCAGCACCGGGGCCAGCACTTCTTCGATATTAGCGACCGCTTTTTGCTGGTAGTCCTCTACTGCTTGCCAGCTCTGCACTGGGCCATTGCTGGTGTTCAGGCCGCGCGACAGCAGCACGCCATGCTGGTCAACCACACTGATATGATCTGCGCTCAGCTGCGGGACGCTGTTGGCCACCAGGTTGACGATGGCCCCGACCTGTTCCGACGTGAGCTTGTTGCCCGGCGCAATGTGCAGCATCACCGAAGCTTTGGCGGGGTCACGCTTGCTCACCACGAACGAACTGCCTTCCGCCATCGCCAGGTGCACGCGCGCCTGCTCAACACCTTTAAGCGTCATCACCGTGCGCGCCAATTCACCCTCCAGGCTGCGCTTGAGGCGCACATCCTGGACGAACTGGCTGGTGCCCAGCGGCTCCTCTTTGTCGAACAGCTCATAGCCCGCCGGCACCGCCACACGCACACCCTTGGCGGTCAGCAGCATGCGCGCGCGTGCCAACTGGTCCTCGCGCACCAGCACTTGACCACTTTGTGGGTGCAGACGATACGCCAAGGCCTCGGCATCGAGCACCTGCATCACTTCGGCAGCGGGGAAGGCCTCACCGGCACCGTACAACGGGCGAAACGCCCCTTGATCGCGCCACAGATAGAACACCACTCCCACCGCCAGCGCGGCAGCGACAGCCGCCAGGCCGAACAAGGACAGGCGCGGATCCAGCTTCAGCCCATTGGCGGGCAGCTTGCTTTTAATAAATTGCAGCACGTCTTAGCACCCACGCCCGATCACATTGGCATCCTCATCACTTCCTCGAACGCGCTGGTGAGCTTGTTGCGCACCTGCAGCAGCGCGGAGAACGACACACTGGCTTTCTGGCTATCGATCATGGCGCCGAGCAGGTCATCACTCTTGCCGCTGTCCACTGCCGCCGCCGCTTCGCTCGCCTTTATCTGCTGCTCATTGACGGCGTACAACACGCTGTCGAATGCAGTCGCAAAGCCTTCTGCCGGCTGCGCCTCGAATATCTGCGCGGGCTTGATCGCCGCGCCCTCAGACAGGCCCTTGATCTGCTCCATCCGGCCCAGCATGTCCTGCTGCACCTGCATGAGTGAATTCATCCTCTGCTCTCCAAGCCTGTTGCTTTGACTAAATGGTGATCTGGATGCCCTGCTCGCGCATGGCATTGAGGCGGTAACGCAAAGCCCGCGGGGTCATCCCCAGGCTGTGCGCGGCTTTGGTCTTGTGCCCATCGAATTTACGGATGGTGTCGATCACGTGTTGGTATTCGGCCCACTTGCCGCTAGCGCGCAACGCCGCTTTGCCGCCGCCTTCAAACAGCATCGCCGGGCTGAGCGGCACCTGGACGGGCTGTGCCGTGGCGGGGGCGATCAGGCCTAAATCCTGCGGCTGAATAAACAACCCATTGCGCAGCACCAAGGCCCGTTGCACGGTGTTTTCCAGCTCGCGCACGTTACCCGGCCAGTCATGGCTGAGCAGGGCGCGGCAGGCGTCATCCGTGAGCAGATTGTGGTGCTGTTCCTGCGGGGCATACTTGTGAATAAAGCGTCGTGCCAGGGGCAACACATCATCCTTGCGCTCGCGCAGTGGCGTGATGTGCAGCGGCAACACATCCAAACGGAACATCAGGTCGGCGCGAAAACGTCCCTCGGCCACCTCGACCTGCAAGTCGCGGTTGGTCGCCGCAATAATGCGTACATCCAGTTTGATTTCCTTGCGCCCGCCGAGCCGTTCCACGCATTGCTCTTGCAGCACGCGCAGCAGCTTGGCCTGCAAGCCGAGCGGCAATTCACCGATTTCGTCGAGCACCAGGGTGCCGCCATTGGCCAGCTCAAACTTGCCTGGCTGGGTACTCACCGCTCCGGTAAAGGCGCCGCGCTCATGACCGAATAGCATTGATTCGAGCATCTGCTCGGGAATGGCTGCGCAGTTCACGGCAATAAAGGGCGCATCAGCACTGGCGCCAAAGCGATGGATGTAACGGGCCATCAACTCCTTGCCGGTACCGGTTTCCCCGGTAATCAGGATCGGTGCGCGGGTTGCCGCTACACGCTGGGCCATGGCCAGCAAACGTCGCCCGCCCTGAGAGCAGGAGACAAAATCTTCCTGCGCCGCCTGTGCGGACTCCTGGCGACGCAATAACGCACTGAGCTGGTTCTCGCTGAAGGGCGACAGCAGGTAATCAACACAGCCGAGTTCCAGCAAGGCAGCGGCTTTTTCTTGGTCGGCATATTCAACGATCGGGATCACGCTGATTGCGCGCGCGCCCTGCATCATTGCCCCGACCTGAGCCAGCAAGGCATGCGCCGGCACGCTGCTGACAAACACAAACACCAGGCGAGCTTCACTCAGTACCGTGGCATTCAGATCGGTACAACTGGCGTAACGAGTGACCAAGCAACCTTGGCGCTGCAGGCCTTTCGTCAATAAGGCGTAACTGTGTTCACGCGCATCGCCAACCACCACGATTTTTTGTTGCGACAGCACGTCCGCAAACAACTGAGTGCAGGTGTAATCCACTGACTGGTTGACAGACTTCAATGCAAAGCACCTGTTCGTTGATGGGCGAAAACACGCGTCACGACCACGGGCAGATAGTTCATCTGCGTGAAAAATAGTTTTAACCGGTTAAGGAACTAAACGATTGCGTCGCCCTCTTACAGAACAGCGAACGTCGCCTGGGACTCCGCCACCGAGAAGCGCAACAAACTTACCGCGCAAACGTTAACCAGCTCACAAATAATCCACGAATCACTTAGCCTAAAATTCAATCAAACGCTGGCAAGCGCTGTAAAAAACAGCATTTGATAGCTATTGATTTATTTTCCGGCGCCCGCCTGCCTAGAATCACCCCCCGCCAGCATGCCCTCCAGCGCTAGAAAGCATGCGGCCTAGGCTTTGCTGGCTGTGCCCGCGGCACACCCCGTCAGCCCATCACACTGTTTTCTATCGCAACCGCTCGGCGGGCGAGAAAACGTCCTGCCGTAATTCCCAGGAAGACCGCTCACAACATGACTGGCAATGCAAAAGTCCACCATGGCGTGCCCGCCGAAAGTCTGACCAGGTTAAAGCCGCAGAAGTTAGGCAGGCACTATCACAAGATCCCGACCTACATACGCGAGCTGTCCAATAAACACCCGCGGGTCATCAGCGATTACTTCTTGCGTAATTACCGGATCAACCTCGAGCTTAATAAAGCCGTGGTCCACGAGTCCCGCAGCGAAGCCGCCGAATGTATTTATCGTTCGCCGCTGGGCAAAGTGGGGTTTTCCATCGAGCGCGCCTTATTAACAGAGGCGCTGGAGTGTTATTACGGCGGCACGTCGTTGCCCAGCCACGAGACCCCGCCGATCAGCACCTCCGAGCAGCGCATGCGCAGCCGTCTGGGCATCGATATCGCGCAGATCTTTGCTCGCTCGATTCTCGCCGGGTCCACGTTTGGCGAACTGAAGCCTTACGAAAATGCCTACGTCGAGACGCACTGGGAATACATCGCTGAGTTCCAGTACACCAGCCACATCACTGGTGTGAGTTCGTCGATTTTCATTTACCTGGACACCCAGCTGGTCGACGAGCTCACCAGCCGCCTGACCCATCCGAGCACTAGCCAGTTCAACGGTAACCCGGTCGAGCAGATCAAACACCTGCCGGTTCAACTCGATTGCGTGATCGCCAGCTTGCACATGCCACTGTCGCAAGTGCTCGACTTGCGTCTGGGCGACATTCTGATGATGCGTTTGCTGGAGCGCTGCGATGTGCAGATCAATCAGCAAAAGCTGTTTCGCGGCGCCATTTTCGAAGATAACGGCTCCTTATTGCTAACCTCGCTTGAGAGCGTGAAAACTCCATGAACGGCCCCCTTTCCGATAACGAATTCGACAGCCTGATCAACGATAGCGAGCTTGGCCTGACGCCCGCCGCCCTGGAGCCTGGCGTGGCTGAGCGCACCCCCCAGTTGCCGCAGCAAGACCTGAGCTTCTTTGGCAAGATCCCGGTGAATGTCACCCTGGAAGTAGCCTCCACCGAAATCTCCCTCAAGGAGTTGATGGAGGTCGACGCCAGCAGCGTGATCGTGCTCGATAAACTCGCTGGCGAACCACTCGACGTGAAGGTCAATGGGGCCTTGTTCGCCAAAGCTGAAGTGGTGGTGATGAACGGCAACTATGGCCTGCGCATTGTCGAACTCAGCGGCACCAGCCTGAATGACCTGACGGCATGAAGCGCGTGCGTTATTGGGGGTCACTGATCATGCTGCTGGGCACTGGCCTCATGCCCATGCTGGCTCAGGCGGCGGGAGGGGAAATCTCCCTGCTGAACCTGAACGATACTGAAAATGGCCAGGAACTCAGTGTCAAACTGCAGATTCTGGTCATCATGACCCTGCTCGGTTTTGTGCCGGCCATGCTCATGATGATGACCTGCTTTACGCGCTTCATCATCGTGCTGGCTATCCTGCGCCAGGCGATTGGCCTGCAACAAAGCCCGCCCAACCCAGTACTGGTCGGTGTCGCCCTGTGCTTGACCCTGCTGGTGATGCGCCCGGTCTGGCAGGAAATCTACAGCGAGGCCTACGCGCCATTCGAGCGCGACCAGATTTCCCTGGAGCAGGGCCTGGGCACCGCCAAGCAGTCACTCAGCCGTTTTATGCTGGCGCAAACCAACAAGACCTCCCTGGAAACCATGGTCTCGCTGGCGGGTGAAAAAATGCCCGAAGACCTCGCCAAGCTGGATTTTTTCCTGCTGCTGCCGGCCTTCGTACTCAGCGAGCTGAAAACCGCTTTCCAGCTGGGCTTCATGATTTTCGTGCCCTTTCTCGTGATTGACCTGGTGGTCGCCAGCGTCCTGATGGCGATGGGCATGATGATGCTATCGCCGATGATGATCTCGCTGCCCTTCAAGCTGATGATCTTCGTTCTGGTCGACGGCTGGACGCTGTTAGTTGGCACCCTCACCACCAGCATTCAACCGTTCTAGCCAGGACCGCCGCCACCATGCTCACCCCCGACAGCGCCGTCAGTATCGTCTCCAATGCCGTGCATATCACCGCGCTGATCGTCTGCGTGCTGATTGTCCCCAGCCTGATTGGTGGTCTACTGGTGAGCATCTTTCAGGCGGCCACGCAGATCAACGAGCAGATGCTCAGCTTCCTGCCGCGCCTGCTGATCACCCTCGGCATGCTGATGTTTGCTGGTCACTGGATTCTGCGCACCCTCGGTGACCTGTTCATTGAGTCCTTCAAGCAAGCCGGCAGGCTGGTTGGCTAACTGATATGCCCGCCAGCGAACCATTGCTGCACACCGGCCAATACCTGCAAGCCCTCGTGAATTATTGGTGGCCGTTTTGCCGCATTCTGGGGGTCTTGAGCATGGCCCCACTGTTCAACCACAAAACCTTATCGGTGCGTCTACGCGTACTCCTGGCGCTGGCCTTGACGCTGGCCCTGGCACAAGCCATGCCCAAGCCGCCATACATTGAACCGCTGTCCCTGCAGGGTCTGCTGACCACGCTGGAGCAAGTGCTGTTTGGCGTGCTGCTGGGGCTGAGCCTGCAACTGGTGTTTACCATTTTCACCCTGGTTGGCGAGGTCATTTCCACGCAAATGGGCATGAGCATGGCGCGCTACAACGACCCAATGAACGGCGTGTCGTCCTCTTCGATCGTGTTCCAGCTGTACTTCATCTTGTTAGTGTTCATGCTCCTGGCCATCGACGGCCATCTGCTCACGGTCAGCGTGCTCTACCAAAGTTTTATTTACTGGCCGATAGGCAGCGGCCTGCAGTTCGCCGGCTTCGAGCATTTCATCCGCGCCATCGCCTGGGTGTTCTCCGCCGCCGTGCTGATCACCCTGCCAGTGGTGTTCTGCATGACGCTGGTGCAGTTCTGCTTCGGCTTGCTCAACCGTATTTCACCCTCCTTGAACCTGTTTTCCCTGGGCTTTCCCATCACTATTCTGGTTGGCTTGTTGTGCATTCACATGACCCTGCCCAACCTGCCGGAAAGCTACCTGCACCTGACCCGCGAACTGCTGCACAACATTGGCAGCATGCATCTGGGGGGGCGTGATGTCTGAGCAAAGCAGCAGCTCCCAGGAAAAAACCGAAGAAGCCTCGCAACAGAAGCTCAAGAAGAGCAAAGACGACGGCCAGGTGGCCCGCTCCAAGGATCTGGCCACCACCATCTCCCTGCTGGCGACGCTGTTCGTGCTCAAATTCAGCGTGGTGCTGTTCTATGAAACCTTGCAGGAAAGCTTCCGCTTGTCGTACCAGAACTTTCAGCACAGTGAAATCAGCCTGGACGACCTGCAACTGATCATCACCCATAACCTGGTGCTGTTCATCACCTTGCTCCTGCCCCTGCTGGTGACACCCTTGCTGGTCGTGACGCTGTCGCTGGTTCCGGGTGGCTGGGTGTTTGCGGCGAAAAACTTCTACCCCAAATTCAGCAAGCTCAATCCAATCACTGGCCTGGCCAAGATCGTTTCGGCCCAGAGCTTCAGCGAGTTGTTCAAGTCGATCCTGAAAATTCTTGTGCTGCTGGGGGTGGCCTGGGTGCTGATCGCTGATGCCGTGCCCCGGCTGATTGCGCTGCAACGCAGTGATCTGTTCAGTGCCATAGGCAGCGCACTGTCGCTGACCTTCAACATGACCCTGACTTTGCTGCTGGTGTTTGTACTGTTCTCCTTTATCGACATCCCGTTGCAGCGCTTCTTCTTCCTGAAAAAAATGCGCATGACCAAGCAGGAGCGCAAAGAGGAACACAAGAACCAGGAGGGTCGTCCGGAGGTCAAGGCGCGCATCAAGCAACTGCAGCGACAGATGCTACAAGGGCAGATCAGCCGGGTGATCAAAAACGCCGATGTGATCATCGTCAACCCGCAGCACTTTGCGGTAGCCCTCAAGTACGACCCGAAAAAGGCCAATGCCCCCTTCTTGCTGGCCAAAGGCGTCGATGAGACCGCGCTGTACATGCGCAAGATGGCGGCTGCCAGCCAGCTTGAAGTGATCGAGCTGCCACCGCTGGCGCGCGCGATCTACTACAGCACCCAGGTTAACCAGCAAATCCCGGCACCGCTGTATACCGCGGTGGCGCATGTTCTGACCTACATCCTGCAACTGCGCGCCTACCGGCAAGGGCGCCGGAGCAAACCGCATTTGGCGGGCGACTTCAACATTCCCGATAGCATGGCGAACAGGGCTTAATCATGAATTTACTCCAGCAACTCGCGCCGACGTTCCGTAGTGGCCGCATCGGGATTCCACTGATCATTCTGTCGATCCTGGCAATGATCATTCTGCCGCTGCCACCGCTGCTGCTGGACATCTTGTTCACCTTCAACATCGCCATGGCGATCCTTGTGCTGCTGGTCAGCGTTTCAGCGAAAAGCCCGCTGGACTTCTCGCTGTTCCCCACCGTGATTCTGATCACCACCTTGCTGCGCCTGTGCCTCAACGTCGCGTCGACCCGCGTGGTGCTGCTCGACGGGCACACCGGCACCGGTGCGGCGGGCAAGGTGATCGAGGCCTTTGGTGAAGTCGTCATCGGCGGCAACTTTATTGTCGGCCTGGTGGTGTTCGCCATCTTGATGATCGTCAACTTCATCGTGATCACCAAAGGTGGCGAGCGGATCTCCGAAGTCACTGCGCGCTTTACCCTGGATGCCTTGCCCGGCAAACAGATGGCGATTGATGCCGACCTCAACGCTGGGGTGATTACCCAGGAAGAAGGCAAGCAGCGGCGCCAGCAAGTGGCCAAGGAAGCCGACTTCTACGGGGCCATGGACGGCGCCTCGAAGTTCGTACGCGGCGACGCTATCGCCGGCATCCTGATTCTGCTGATCAACCTGTTCGGCGGCTTTGCCATCGGCCTGTTTGTCTATGACCTGAGTGCGGGCCAGGCCTTCCAGCAATACGCTCTGCTGGCGATTGGTGATGGTCTGGTTGCGCAAATTCCAGCGCTGCTGCTGTCCACTGCGGCAGCGATTATCGTGACCCGGATCAACGAGTCCTCGGACATTACCACCCAGGTCCAGCGTCAGTTGATGGCCTCGCCGTCGGTGCTCTACACCGTGGCCGGCATCTTACTGATCCTGGGCCTGGTGCCCGGCATGCCGCATCTGGCCTTTATCAGCTTTGCCGCCCTGATCGGCTTTATTGGCTGGCGCGTTTCCGTCGGCCAGCCGCCCGACGAAGCCACTAGCCTGCAACAGGTGAAGGCCATCGGCAAAGCCATGGAGCAGGAGCGGGCCGAGAGTCTGGCCTGGGAAGATATTCCGATGGTCGAGCGGCTGTCGATTTCCCTTGGCTACAAACTGGTCGGCCTGGTCAACGAGGCGGCCGGCGCGCCCTTGGCGCAACGCGTACGCGGGGTGCGCCAGAGCCTCTCGGAAACCCTCGGCTTTCTCCTGCCGGAGGTGCAGATTCGCGACAGCCTGCGGCTCAAGGCCTCGCAGTACAACATCTACATCAACGGTGAACGAATCGACGGCGCTGAGCTGCACGCTGACCGTCTGATGGCCATTCCCTCCCCCGAGCTGTACGGCGAAATCGACGGTATTCTGGGCACCGACCCGGCCTATCGCATGCCGGTTGTGTGGATTGTGCCTGGCGACAAATCGCGAGCCCTTAACCTGGGGTATCAGGTGATCGACTGCGCCAGCGTGCTGGCCACCCATCTGAACAAAGTGGTGCGCAACAACCTCCCGGATATTTTCAAACACGACGATGTCGAGCACCTGATGCAACGCCTGGCCCTGCAAGCGCCGAAACTGGCCGAGAGCCTGAAAGCCCAACTGAGTTTCACCCAACAACATCGAGTGTATCGGCAGTTGCTCCTGGAAGAGGTCTCACTCAAGGACATCGTCAGCATCGCCACAGCCCTGGTTGAGGGCAGCGAAAGCACGAAAGACCCGATTCTGCTGGCATCGGACGTGCGCTATGCGCTGCGCCGCAACATCGTTTCAAGCATTGCCGGGGAGCGCAGCGAGGTGGCCGTGTTCGTACTGGATAACGCCCTGGAAAACACGCTGCTCAGTGCCTTGAGCATTGCCCGGCAGGCCGGGCCGGTAAGCCTGGATAACATCCCGGTCGAACCCAGCCTGCTCAATCAACTGCAAACCTCCATGCCGGTGGTCAAGGAAAAGCTGCGCAAGGAAGGCCATCCGCCCATTCTCACCGTGACGCCACAATTACGCCCGCTGCTCGCGCGTTATGCACGGGTGTTCAGCCCAGGCCTGTACGTGCTGTCGCAAAATGAAATCCCAGAGAAGGTTGGGGTCAATATTCTCGGCAGCCTAGGCTAACCCCGTAGCCAATGCCGCGAGCGGGTCAACTCTGTACGCGTCGCATTGGCCGCATATTGCCCACCAAGTGGGCGAACGCCTCCGAGTCTTGAGCCAATCTAAAGCCCGACTCAAAGTATCCGGTTCTCGCGTTTTCCTGCGACCACAGGCATAGCGCCAGAATGTCGACCTTACGCAACTCGCCGTCGCGATCACGCATCCGCAGGCGCAGATTCATACAGCTGTCGACGTCCTGCGGGGCGTCACTGAGCAGGCGCAAACCTGACTCGGACACGTCGCCCACATAGCCAATCAATTGGTCGGTCTGGCAATCGCTGACCTTGATACGGAAGATTGAACGAAAGGTGATGCGAGTGTGCTGACGCATGATGTGTGAGGTCTTTTTTTGGGTTCGCAAGATACCAGCGGCAGTCAAATTTGAACGCGCGAATCGCATCCTGACCGTTGGGTGCTTTAGCCTGCGGTCTCGCGCACGAGGCCGCAGGTTAAAGAAGGCGACCGGCTGGCGCCATTCATTAAGCCCAGCACCGGTAATGGCTCACCGGGTCAGTGAAATCTCGGCAACAGGGTCAATTCAGCGTTTGCAGGGGCTCCCGAATCATCTATTTTGTGACCCAGTCAACGTAACGCTGCTATCGCCAAGAACGCTCGAATGGTCATGTGCAAACGACACGGTCTGCAACATCCGAACGATGGCAGGCGTCGAAGGAGATACTGTGAACATATTGGTAACCGGGGCTTCCGGCTTCATGGCCAGGACCCTCATCTCCAGGCTTTGCGAGAATGACGGACTGCACGTGACGGGTCTTTCACGGAAGGCTGCCCGCTGGCAGGCGGCGGATACCTCCCCGGCGAAGCACGCATTCGCCACCGCTGATTTTATGGCGTGTCTGGCCGGTATCGACGTGGTGGTTCACGCCGCAGCCCGTGCTCATGTCCTCAAGGATGAGGCCGCAGACCCGCTGGCGGAATTTCGCAAGGTCAATGTCGACTTCACACTGAACATTGCCCGCCAGGCAGCCGTTAGCGGCGTCAAAAGATTCATCTTCATCAGCACCATTGGCGTGAATGGGACATGTAACGACCGACCCTTTACCGCAACTGACTCAGTTGCTCCCGAGGAGCCCTATGCGATCTCCAAATGGGAGGCCGAGCAGGGTCTTGTCGAACTGTGCAAAACCAACAGCATGGAGCTGGTGATTATTCGCCCGCCCCTGATGTATGGCCCCGGCGCCCCGGGCAATTTCGCAAACTTGGTTAAATGGGTTGCAAGTGGCATTCCACTGCCCCTCGGAGCAATCGCTAACCAACGCTCATTGATTGGCCTGGACAACATGGTCGATTTGATCGCAACGTGCCTCGATCACCCCGCCGCTGCTGGCAAGGTGCTGCTTGCTTCAGATGGCGAGGACGTTTCGACCTCGGAACTGTTGCGCCGCGTGGCGAAAGCGATGGGTAAGCCAGCGAGGCTCATTCCGGTGCCCGAAGCCGTCCTGAGAGCGGGGGCCGCCGTGCTCGGGAAGCGGGCGATGGCGAATCGGCTGCTGGGGTCCTTGCGGGTGGACATCAGCAAAACCACGGAGCTGCTTGGGTGGACGCCGCCCTTCTCACTCGATGAAGGCCTGAGTAGATGCTTCAAGGATTCGGCGCAGGATACACCGCGTGTTGTCCTGAAGTAGCCAGGCCCCCTTACCGGATGAGACCTGCAGTAACCAAGAAGGCCAATGCACTCGCGTTGGCCTTCTTGATGACTCGCCGAACAAGCACTACTCACGTGTCGTCGCAACACTCTCCAAGCGATAGCCATAGCCATAGATCGTCAACAACTGCCAGCCACGGTCAGGGGTCAGGCCCAGTTTGTTGCGCAGGCGGTAGATATGGGTATCCAGCGGTCTGGAAGACACCATCTCCTCGTGACTCCAAAAACGTTCGTAGAGGTACTCTCGCGATAGCGGCCGGCCGAGGTTGGTGAACAGGCAATGCGCCAGGCGGTATTCCCGCTCTGTCAGGCTGATGGGACTACCGGCGCGGATCACTGTGAGTTCGGCGTCGTCGAACACCAAATCATTGAAGCTAAGATGCTCGTTGGTTGAGGTGCGCTGCAGGCCATGACGGCGCAGTACGGCCGCGACCCGGGCCTTGAGCTCATTGGGGCGGAACGGTTTGCTGACGTAGTCGTCGGCACCCGCGTTCAATGCCTGGACGATGTCACTTTCCGCATCGCGGCTGGTCAGCATGATGGCCGCGGGAGGCGCTTTCATGTGTTCGCGGGTCCAGCGTAGCAATGACAGGCCGCTGATATCGGGTAACTGCCAATCGAGGATGAGCAGGTCGAAGGTCTCGCGCCGAAGCTGGCGCAGCAGGTCCTCACCTCGCTCGAAGCTGTAGAGCGACCACGCTGGCTCCCCAACCCCGGGAATTTGTCGCAGTGTCTGTTCCACCCGGCGTAACTCGGCGGGTTCGTCATCCAGTATTGCGACACGCATGCGGGGTGTTTCCTTCGACTCGTAGAATGGCGTGGGTAAAAGGTCCTACGATGTCGAGTTTAGGCTGATTGTTCGAATCTGAACAATTGTGGCGATTTACTCCAGGCTGTCCTTGGTTGGTTAGGCTGATATCAATAGGCCGGTAATCGGCAGGTATCCGCTTGAAGAGTCAAGGAAGCCGCCATAGTGAAAAGTTGGAATCTTCATGCATTGAGGGTGAGGGGGGGTAGGAAGTGGGTGCTGACAGGGTGTTTGTCGTTGGTGTTCGCGGCCTACATGGGGACTGCGGCATCTACCGCAAGCTCAAGTGATGTGCCGGCGAACACGCCGCCGTCGCCGCGTTACTTCAGTCCTGTGGCGACACCCGTAGGGTTTAGCGATTCGCGAGGTTTTGCACCGGTCGATACACCCGAAGAGGAGCCATTGCGGGTACGTGAAAGCCAGCCGCGCTGGGTGTTCTGACACGTCGGCGGAGCAATTCTGAACAAATATTGAGAATCAGCCAATCGCACCTGGAAATCGGTACATTCATCCGCGTTGAGAGGCACAGGAGCACTGGGATGTGCTCCGACACAGGGTGTGTCGCTGCCACCTGGCAGGACCGCCGATCGCCGGTTCGCTTGCGGTCTGCAGTCCAGGGGAAAAAAAGGAGTGCCCTCTCATGTTTCTCGAGATCGAGATGGATTCGATCCGACACAAGGATGTGTCACTTCCCTCCTTCGAGGTGTTCACGTTCAGGGAGCCCCGAAACAGCTTTTTATCGGCGATCATTGCGTACGCTGGCCTGGGCTACCGGTCGTAGAGCCCTGTCAGGTATGGTGCATGCATAGGGTTGCCCAATTGGCTGATCTGCCCGACCTTTAGAAAAGCGTGAAAAGCGAATCCAATGACCCCGATCACTTCTTTGCACTGTCGCCGTTTCAGCACTTGCCTGCTGCTGGTTGCGGGCTTGTTGGGTTCGTTGACCCAGAGCGCGCACGCTGCGTCCCTCCCCGCAAAGCGCCTACCGTATATCGATGATAACCAGCAATGTCGTGGCCAGCCGTTGCCTGCCACGATTGAGCACCTGAGCGGCGAAGCCTGGAAGCTCGACCACAAGGGCCAGCAGGTTCCTTTGGAAGAGGGCATGAGCGTGGATGAACAGGAAGGGGTGAAGACCTCCCCTTCTGCATTTGTCAGTCTGTCGCTGGGCGATGGATCGCGTATCGTCCTGCCCTCCAGTTCCCAGGTCAGGTTGACGCTCAACGAAGAGCTCAAGGTGGCGCAGGTCATTCTGGAGCAGGGTCAGGTCGAGTCCTATGTGATCAAGCGTGCCAGCGACTATGATCGTTTTCAGATTGTCACGCCGGTGGGGGTACTCGGCGTGCGCGGCACGCACTTTCGAGTGCGTAACGATGACAAGGGCCAGTCGTTGGTCGAAGTGCTGAACGGCCAGGTGGCCGTTGATCGCACTGAGGATACCGATCAGCCTGCGAAGAAGCCTGGGGATAAGTCGCCGCGCCAAGTCGGTGCAGGGGACGACGAGGTGGTACAGGTCATGGCTCGCCAGGGGCTACGCATTCAAAAGGAAGGCAAGCTCACGCCGACCGATTTGCTGCCAGCCCCGCAGCT
The DNA here is from genome assembly GCF_900109995.1 of Pseudomonas sp. ok272. GTDB lineage: Bacteria > Pseudomonadota > Gammaproteobacteria > Pseudomonadales > Pseudomonadaceae > Aquipseudomonas. The sequence continues at coordinate 367,223 of NZ_FOCB01000003.1, forward strand.
GCTCGGCCAGGCAGGCCAGACCGGGCGGCAGCCTGTCTGGCAATTGATCATCAGACCCATGGACGGTGCGACGCGCTACCGTGCCCAGGTGGCCACCGACACGGGGTTCTTGAACATCTTGCAGGAGCAGTTTTCCAGCACGCCCGAGATCAATTTCAGCGGATTGAAGGCGTTTAATTACCACGTTCGGCTCTCTGCGTTTGACGATCAGGGGCTTGAAGGAGAAACCGGGGTATATGACATCTTCTATTACCCCCGGACCCTGCGTGTCCAATAAACCATCGGCCTGTTACCGATGATGCCCTGGCCGAGGAAGGAAGGGCGAGAGCCGAGCCAGGCGCAGCACCTGTTTCGTCGCTTGGTCCGTGAGTGGCTCTGGGTCAGCCTGATCCTGTTGCCGCTGACGGCCATCCTGTCCTTGAGCCAAGGGCTGACACTGAGCAACCTGCTGTATGACAACCTGCGCCGCCTGAGTCCCCTGCCGGTTGATCCACGAATCCTCATCGTCACCATCGACGACTACAGCTTGCAGCAACTGGGGCAGTGGCCGTGGTCACGGACGGTGCATGCAGACTTGCTGGACCGCCTGACGGCCGCCAAGGTCAGGGGCGTGCTGTTTGACGTGATCTTCAGCGAGCCGGACAAAATCCCAGGCCATGATCAGCGCCTGGCCGAGGCGATCTGTCGGGCCGGCAATGTGTTCATTCCCTTGCTGCGCGAAGGTGTCGCCCGCTACGGACAGCCGCTGGGTGAGATCGAGCCCGTGGCAGCCTTGGGCCAGTGTGCCAAGGGTATTGGCCATATCAATGCCGAGGCAGACCCTGATGGCACGGTGCGCAGCGTTTACCTGCGCGAAGGCCCTGAGCGCAATCCGCGGTCGCAGTTGGCGTGGTTGTTGTACGAAACAACCACCGAGGGCCCGGACATCCTGCCGGGCGTACCCTCGCCATCGACGGTGCAAGGGTGGCAACGCTCCTACGGCATTCGCATCCCGTTTATCAGTGCCGATGCCGGGTTTCCCAGCGTGCCCTACGTCAGCGTGCTGCGGGGCGAAGTGCCGCCGCAGTTGCTACGCGATCGCTTGATCCTGGTGGGCTCCACGGCGCCAGGGTTGGGCGACCGCTATGTGACGCCACAGTCGGCGAGCCTGGGTACGACGCCGGGCATCGAGATTCAGGCCAATCTGCTGAACGGCCTGCTTCAACAACGCAGCATCGTGGTGCTGGGCACTGGCTGGACGGTCACCTTGTCAGTCGCGTTCGTGACCGTGCTGCTGGCCTTGCTGTTGCTTCGACCACGGCGAGCCCTGTGGTTGACGCTGGGGTGCATGGCGCTCGCCCTACTGAGTTCCGCGCTACTGCTCAGAGGTGGATGGTGGTGGTCGCCGGCGGCCAGCGTGCTGGGGATGCTCCTGGGGTACCTGATCTGGAACTGGCGCCGGTTGAGCGCAGTGCTCGCCTACTTCGGCTGGGAACTGGAACGCCTGGACAGTGAGCCGAAAGTATTCCCCGAGCGCCGCCGTATACCTTCGCCGGCGGGTGACGAGTTGCAAGGGCAGATAGTCGCGCTGGAACAGGCCTTGAGCCGAACGCGCGATACCCGCCGATTCATCGCGGACGGCCTGGAGTATCTGCCCGTGGCGACACTGATCAGCGCCCCCGACGGGCGAATTCTGTTGGCCAACCGCAATGCCCGGAGCTTGTTTGCCGGTGATCTGGTGGGCGAGGATTTACTGCAACGACTCGCTGGCGTGGGCTACCCGGGGCTGGCAGATGGCGAGCGCCCTAGCCTGTCGACACTACCGAGCAACGAGTTCCGCGATACCCAGGGCCGGAGCCTGCGAGTGGATCTGGCGCCGTTGTTGCCGGCCGAGGAAGGACCGGCGATTGGTTGGCTGCTGAGCCTCACGGACCTGAGCGTCGAACGCGATGCCGAGGAACAGCGCGCGGTGCTGCTACGTTTCCTGTCCCACGACCTGCGCGCCCCCCATTCAGCGATCCTGGCCCTGCTGGATGTTCAGCGCCATCAGCGCAGCGGCGACCTGCACCTGTTCGGCCAGATCGAACTGCAGGTACGCAAAGCCCTGGGCCTGACTGAAGCGTTTGTGCAGTTGGCGAAGGCCGAGTCCGAGGCATATCAGTTCGAGCCCAGCATGTTCGCCATGCTGGTGCTCGATGCGTTCGACCAAGCGATGAGCATCGCCCAGCTCAAGCAGATCGAATTGACCCATGACCTGGACGATGACGCCGAAGGCCTGGTGCTGGCCGACCAGTCGCTACTGACCCGAGCACTGTTCAACGTGCTGGAAAACGCCATCAAGTACAGCCCGGAAGGTTCGACGGTCAGCGTGCGGGTGAGGGACTCGCAGGGCTGGCTGAGTTGTGAAATTGTCGACCAAGGCCAGGGCATCGCTGCCGATGAGCTGGAGCAATTGTTCGGCCAGTATCGCCGGTTTGCCTCATCGCGAGGCAGCGAGGGCCTGGGCCTGGGGTTGTCGATGGTCAAGGCGGTGGTGGATCGGCATGGGGGGCGGATCCAGTGCACAAGCCGCGTTGGCCAGGGCACGACCTTTACGGTTCAGTTGCCATTGCTGGATGGATGAGCACAGTAAGCGGGCATAAAAAGCGTTGGCACGGGTTACGGCGTTTTGAAGACTTAAACCCGCGACATCATTTCAGCGTAACCCGCCTACTGCTTATCCACAGGGACTCACGTCGCGTCTGGGAGTGGCGACAACGACCCCATCTCACGCTGGGTCTGTTCGTTCCAGGCGGCTGCGCGGTCGTTGAGTTCGGCGATTGCTCGTGGCCCGCTGCCCTCGGCGTACATCGGCGCACCAATCACCACGGTGATGGTGCCGGGGTTTTTCGCCCAGCCAGTCTTGGGCCAGAACCGGCCGGCATTGTGGGCAATGGGCAGCACGGGCAACTGGGCGTTGACCGCCAGTGCCGTACCGCCGCGGGAGAACTTGCCCACCGTGCCAAACGGAACGCGGGTGCCCTCGGGGAAGATCAGTACCCAGACATTGTCCTTGAGCAGTTCATCGCCCTTCTTCGCCACATGCTTGAGCGCGGCCTTCGGGTTATCGCGGTCGATGGCGATCGGGCGCAACATGGCCATTGCCCAGCCGAAGAACGGCACATACAGCAGTTCGCGCTTGAGCACTTGGCTTAGCGGCTGGAAGTAGGCCGACAGGAAGAATGTTTCCCAGGTGCTCTGGTGGTTCGAGAGGATCACGCAGGGGCGGTCCGGGACGTTCTCGGCACCTTTGACTTCATAGCGGATGCCCAGGAACACCTTGCTCAGCCACAAGGCGCAGCGGCACCAGTAGACATTAATGAAGCGGTAGCGCGCCTTGAACGGAAGGAAAGGCGCGATGAAAAAACTCAGGCTGCACCACAGCAACGAGCTGGTGCCCAGCAGCAGGTAAAAAAGAAAGGTTCTGATTGCCTGCAAGATCGACATGGTCGCGTTTACCATTGCGGGGCATTGCCCGCCTTCTAAAAGCGCGTTCCCGAACAATCCTTGATCAGGATGTCAGAATCGCCCTAATTGTTGATAAGTTCTGCGGCAATCGCCGCCAGATCGTCAAAAATCAGCGTACCTGCCGGAAGGCCCTTACCCTGAGTCTTTTCGCCTTTACCGGTCTTTACCAAAACTGGCTGACAGTCGACGGCCTTTGCCGCCTCCAGGTCACCGAGACTGTCGCCAACGAACCACAGGCCCGTCAGCGCCACCTCGTAATGGGCGGCAATGGTTTTCAACATGCCGGGTTTTGGTTTACGGCAGTCACAGCCTTCGTCTGGCCCGTGTGGGCAGTAGACGATCAAGCCGAGTTCGCCGCCCTGCTCGGCCACCAGATGGCGCAAGCGCGCATGCATGGCGTCCAGGGTGGCGACATCGTAGTAGCCGCGAGCAATGCCCGACTGGTTGGTAGCCACGGCTACGGTCCAGCCGGCCTTGCTCAACTGCGCGATGGCCTCGACCGAGCCGGGCAGCGGGATCCACTCCTCCACCGACTTGATGTAAGCGTCGGAGTCGTAATTGATCACCCCGTCCCGATCGAGAATCAGCAGCTTCAAACCGTATTACCCCAGCAACGAAATGTCGGCAACGCCCAGGAACAGACCGCGCAGGCGGGCCAGCAAAGCGTAACGGTTGGCCCGTACGTTGGCGTCGTCAGCGTTGACCATCACCGCCTCGAAGAACGCATCCACCGGCTCGCGCAGGGCTGCCAGGCGGGCCAGCGATTCGCTGTACTGGCGGGCGGCGGCCATTGGCTGCACGGCTTGGTCCGCTTGCTGGATCGCCGAGTACAGGGAGAACTCGTTGGCGTTGTCGAAGTACTTGGCTTCCACGTGCGTCGGCACGCTGCCTTCGAGCTTGCTCAGCAGGTTCGATACGCGCTTGTTCACCGCGGCCAGGGCAGCGGCTTCCGGCAACTGGCGGAAGGCTTGCACCGCCTGGACGCGCTGGTCGAAGTCCAGGGCTGAACCCGGCTTCAGGGCACGCACCGACAGGTACGTGGCGACATCCACGCCTTCGTCTTCGTAACGGGCACGCAGGCGGTCGAAGATGAACTCCAGCACCGAGTCCGCCAGGCCAGCGGTCTTGACCTTGGTGCCGAACGCGGCCACGGCGAACGCCACGGCGTCGGTCAGGTCGAGGTCGAGCTTCTTGTCGATCAGGATGCGCAGCACGCCCAGCGCGGCACGGCGCAGTGCGTACGGGTCCTTGCTGCCGGTGGGCAGCATGCCGATCCCGAAGATACCCACCAGGGTGTCGAGCTTGTCGGCAATCGCCACGGCTGCGCCGGTCAGGGTCGTCGGCAGCTCGGCACCCGCACCGCGCGGCATGTACTGCTCGTTCAGTGCCAGGGCGACTTCTTCCGGCTCGCCGTCATTGAGGGCGTAGTAGTAACCGGCGACACCTTGCATCTCCGGGAACTCACCGACCATTTCGGTCGCCAGGTCGCACTTGGACAGCAGGCCGGCACGGGCCGCCCACGGAGCGTTGCCGCCAATATGCGGGGCAATGAACGCGGCCAGCTTGGAGACGCGCTCGGCCTTGTCGTAGACGCTGCCGAGTTTTTCCTGGAACACCACGTTCTGCAGGCGCAGGTTGAAGTCTTCGAGTTTGTGCTTCTTGTCTTGCTTGAAGAAGAACTCGGCGTCGGTCAGGCGTGGGCGAACCACCTTCTCGTTGCCGTCGATGATCTGCTGCGGGTCTTTGCTCTCGATGTTGGCTACGGTAATGAAACGCGGCAGCAACTTGCCATCGGCGTCCAGCAGGCAGAAGTACTTCTGGTTGTCCTGCATGGTGGTGATCAAGGCTTCCTGCGGCACGTCGAGGAAGCGCTCTTCGAACGAGCACACCAGCGGCACGGGCCATTCCACCAGCGCGGTGACTTCGTCGAGCAAGGCCGGTGGCACGATAGCGGTGCCTTCCTGGCGGGTGGCCAGTTCGGCGGTGCGCTTGCTGATCAGCTCGCGACGCTCATTGGCATCGGCCAGTACATAGGCGGCGCGCAAGTCGTTGAGGTAGTTGGCCGGTGCGGTGATGCGTACGTTTTCCGGGTGATGGAAACGGTGACCACGCGAATCACGGCCGGCCTTCTGGGCGAGGATGGTGCAATCGACCACGTGATCGCCGAGCAGCATCACCAGCCATTGGGTCGGACGCACGAACTCTTCTTTGCGCGCACCCCAGCGCATGCGCTTGGGGATCGGCAGGTCGTTCAGCGAGTCTTCGACGATGGTCGGCAACAGGCTGGCGGTCGGCTTGCCGGCGATGTTCTGGCTGTAGCGCAGCTTCGGACCGCTCTGGTCGATTTCGCTGAGGTCCACGCCGCACTTCTTGGCGAAGCCCAGGGCGGCCTGGGTCGGGTTGCCTTCGGCATCGAACGCGGCCTGGCGGGGCGGGCCGTCGAGGTTGATGCTGCGATCGGGCTGTTGAGTGGCCAGGGCGGTGATCAGCACGGCCAGGCGGCGCGGGGCGGCATACACGGTCTTGGCTTCAAAGCCCAGGCCCGCGGCCAGCAGGCCTTTCTCGATACCGGCCAGGAACGCCTCGGCCAGGGTATTCAGGGCCTTGGGTGGCAGCTCTTCGGTGCCCAGTTCAACCAGGAAATCTTGAGCACTCATTGTGCAGCCTCCAGCTTAGCCAACACTTCATCACGCAAATCCGGGGTCGCCATCGGGAAGCCCAGCTTGGCGCGAGCCAGCAGGTAGGCTTGCGCAACGGAACGCGCCAGGGTGCGTACACGCAGGATGTATTGCTGGCGCGCGGTTACCGAGATCGCCCGGCGTGCGTCCAGCAGGTTGAAGGTGTGGGATGCCTTCAGGACCATTTCATAGCTTGGCAACGGCAGCGGTTGATCGAGTTCGATCAGGCGCTTGGCTTCGCTTTCGTAGAAGTCGAACAGTTCGAACAGCTTCTCGACGTTGGCGTGTTCGAAGTTGTAGGTCGACTGTTCCACTTCGTTCTGGTGGAACACATCGCCGTAGGTCACTTTGCCCATCGGACCGTCAGCCCAGACCAGGTCGTAGACCGAGTCCACGCCTTGCAGGTACATGGCCAGGCGTTCCAGGCCGTAGGTGATCTCGCCGGTCACCGGGTAGCACTCGATGCCACCCGCTTGCTGGAAGTAGGTGAATTGGGTCACTTCCATGCCGTTGAGCCAGACTTCCCAGCCCAGGCCCCAGGCGCCCAGGGTCGGCGACTCCCAGTTGTCTTCGACGAAACGGATGTCGTGGACCAGCGGGTCCAGGCCGACGTGTTTCAACGAGCCCAGGTACAGTTCCTGGAAATTGTCCGGGTTCGGCTTCAGGACCACCTGGAACTGGTAGTAGTGCTGCAGGCGGTTCGGGTTTTCGCCGTAGCGGCCGTCAGTCGGGCGACGACTGGGCTGCACATAAGCGGCGTTCCAGGTTTCCGGGCCAATGGCCCGCAGGAAGGTAGCGGTGTGGAAAGTGCCGGCGCCTACTTCCATATCGTAGGGCTGAAGTACCACACAACCTTGCTCGGCCCAGTATTGCTGGAGGGCGAGGATCAAGTCTTGGAAGGTACGCACGGCTGGCGTAGGCTGGCTCACGAAATTCACCTGTTACTTGGGCTGCGATTTAAAGAGCGGGAGTATACCCGATTCGGCCCCGCCACCACTCCCCTGGAGCCCTATGCCACGCTGCTTTTGGTGTTCAAACGATCCGTTGTACATGGCTTATCACGATCAGGAGTGGGGTGTGCCGCTGCGCGATGCGCAGCGTTTGTTCGAGTTGCTTTTGCTCGAAGGGTTCCAGGCGGGCTTGTCGTGGATCACCGTATTGAAGAAACGCGAGCGTTACCGCCAGGTGTTGTTCGGCTTCGATGTGCAGCGCGTGGCGCAGATGAGCGACGCCGAAATCGATGATCTGATGCTCGATGCCGGGATCATCCGCAACCGCCTCAAGCTCAAGGCGGCCCGGCGCAATGCCCAGGCCTGGCTGGCGCTGGAGGACCCGGTGGGGTTTCTCTGGTCGTTTGTGGATAACGTCCCCCAGGTCAATCATTTCAAGGATCGTACCGAGGTGCCGGCCGTGACCCCGGTCGCCGTGGCGATGAGTAAAGGCTTGAAGAACGCCGGGTTCACGTTTGTTGGCCCGACCATCTGTTACGCGCTGATGCAGGCCTCGGGCATGGTCATGGATCACACCCTCGACTGTGATCGTTACGCCACATTGGCGGCAGGCGGTTAGAATGCCCGGCTCACAACAGGATCAAGACAACAGGAGTGACCTGTGGATAAGTTGAAAGGCGCCTTGCTGGTAGGCGCTCTAAGGTTGTTTGCCCTGCTCCCTTGGCGGGCCGTGCAGACCGTAGGCGCGGCGATTGGCTGGGTGATGTGGAAAACCCCCAACCGTTCCCGGGACGTGGTGCGGATCAACCTGGCCAAGTGTTTCCCTGAGATGGACCCCGCCGAGCGCGAGCGCCTGGTGGGCCAGAGCCTCAAGGACATCGGCAAGTCCCTGACCGAGAGCGCCTGCGCCTGGATCTGGCCGGCCCAGCGCTCCATTGACCTGGTGCGTGAAGTCGAAGGCCTGGACGTGCTCAAGGAGGCCCTGGCCTCGGGCAAGGGCGTGGTCGGCATCACCAGCCACCTGGGCAACTGGGAAGTGCTCAATCACTTCTATTGCAGCCAGTGCAAACCGATCATTTTCTACCGTCCGCCCAAGCTCAAGGCCGTGGACGAACTGTTGCGCAAGCAGCGGGTGCAACTGGGCAATCGCGTGGCGGCCTCGACCAAGGAAGGCATCCTCAGTGTCATCAAGGAAGTGCGCAAAGGCGGCCAGGTGGGCATTCCCGCCGACCCGGAGCCGGCCGAAACCGCCGGGATCTTTGTACCGTTCTTCGCCACCATGGCCCTGACCAGCAAGTTCGTGCCGAACATGCTCGCCGGCGGCAAGGCGGTCGGGGTGTTCCTGCATGCGCTGCGTCTGCCGGACGGTTCAGGCTACAAAGTGATCCTGGAGGCGGCGCCCGAGGCGATGTACAGCACCGATACCGCCGAGTCCTGCGCGGCCATGAGCCAGGTGGTCGAGAAGTATGTGCGCGCTTACCCGAGCCAATACATGTGGAGCATGAAGCGCTTCAAGAAGCGTCCGCCGGGTGAGGAGCGTTGGTACTGAGTGACCGCTGAGGCTCAAGCACCACAAGACAATGTGGGAGCTGGCTTGCCACCCTGGTCCACGGTGAACACCCATCCCGTGTCAGGCCCGGATTTCTTGTAGGAGCGAGGCTTGCCCGCGAAGGCGGTAAACCTGACGACATTGATGTTGGATGGACTGGCCGGTTCGCGGGCAAGCCTCGCTCCTACGGGCTCAACCCAGATTCCTGCTCGCGATGGCGGTGACGAGCGGCATGGCTAAGACAGTTGCTCCCACACGGATCGCATCAGGCCTGGCGGTCGAGTTTCTTCAAGAACACCGCCATCTCTTTCTCCGCCTGCTTGTCGCCATGGGCGCGGGCCGCTTCCAGGCCTTGTTCCCAGGCCTGGCGCGCCGCCGGGTAATCGGCCAGCGCCAGGTGGGCCTTGCCCAGCAACTTCCACGCCGCCGAGTACTTCGGGTCGAACGCCACGCAGCGACTGAAATGCTCCACAGCCTTGGCGTTTTCCTTCAGGTCCAGATACCCCTTGCCCAGGCCGAAGCGCAGCAGCGAGTTATCCACACCCTTGGCGAGCATTTTTTCCAGGGATTCGAGCATGGTGGAGGCCTCTTTGAGGTGGGGTCCAGTGAGGGGGCCATCGCGAGCAGGCTCGCTCCCACAACGGACCGTCAGTGAACCTAAAAATGTGTAACCGATCGAGAATCCTGTGGGAGCGAGCCTGCTCGCGATGAGGCCCCTCGGCCTCTGCAGCTTCTGGATCAGAAGAAGCTCAACCCCACATGGAACAGCTTCTCCACATCCCGAATATGCTTTTTATCCACAAGGAACAGAATCACATGATCACCCGCCTCGATCACCGTGTCGTCGTGGGCGATCAACACTTCCTCGTCGCGGATGATCGCACCGATGGTGGTGCCCGGCGGCAGCAGGATGTTCTCGATGGCCTTGCCGATGACCTTGCTCGACTTTGCGTCACCGTGGGCAATCGCCTCGATGGCTTCCGCCGCGCCGCGGCGCAGTGAGTGCACGCTGACGATATCACCGCGCCGCACGTGGGCCAGCAAGGTGCCGATGGTCGCCAGTTGCGGGCTGATGGCGATGTCGATGTCGCCGCCCTGGATCAGGTCGACGTAGGCCGGGTTGTTGATGATGGTCATCACTTTTTTCGCGCCCAGGCGCTTGGCCAGCAGCGACGACATGATGTTGGCTTCGTCGTCGTTGGTCAGCGCCAGGAACAGATCGGCGTCGGCAATGTTCTCTTCCAGCAGCAAATCGCGGTCCGAGGCACTGCCTTGCAGGACGACCGTGCTGTCCAGGGAGTCCGAGAGGTGGCGGCAGCGCGCCGCGTTCATCTCGATGATTTTCACCTGATAGCGGCTTTCGATGGCTTCGGCCAGGCGTTCGCCAATTTGCCCGCCGCCGGCGATGACAATGCGCTTGTAGCTCTCATCGAGCCGGCGCATTTCGCTCATCACCGCGCGAATGTTCGCTTTGGCGGCGATGAAAAATACCTCGTCGTCCGCTTCGATCACCGTATCGCCCTGGGGCAGGATCGGTCGGTCGCGGCGGAAGATCGCCGCCACGCGGGTGTCGACGTTGGGCATGTGCTCGCGCAACTGACGCAGTTGCTGGCCCACCAGCGGCCCGCCGTAGTAGGCCTTGACCGCCACCAGTTGGGCCTTGCCCTCGGCGAAGTCGATCACCTGCAAGGCGCCGGGATGCTCGATCAGGCGCTTGATGTAGTTGGTCACCACCTGTTCCGGGCTGATCAACACGTCGACCGGGATCGCGTCGTTATCGAACAGGTCGGCGCGGGTCAGGTAGGCGGCTTCACGCACGCGGGCGATCTTGGTCGGGGTGTGGAACAGGGTGTGGGCGACCTGGCAGGCGACCATGTTGGTTTCGTCGCTGTTGGTCACCGCGATCAGCATGTCGGCATCATCGGCGCCCGCCTGGCGCAAGACGGTCGGCAGCGAGCCGCGACCTTGCACGGTGCGGATGTCCAGGCGGTCGCCGAGGTCGCGCAGGCGTTCGCCGTCGGTGTCGACCACGGTGATGTCGTTCGCTTCGCCGGCCAAGTGTTCCGCCAGCGTGCCGCCGACCTGTCCTGCGCCGAGGATGATGATTTTCATCCAGTCACTCCCTTAAATCCGTTTAACCGCGTGCGGCGGCAATCTTGATCAGCTTGGCGTAATAGAAGCCGTCGTGGCCACCCTCCTGGGCCAGTAACTGGCGGCCGTGGGGTTGCTTGATCCCGGCCTGGCTGGCGATGTCCAGTTCACGAGCGCCCGGGGTGCGCGCCAGGAAGGCTTCGATGACGTCGGTGTTCTCGGTCGGCAGGGTCGAGCAGGTGGCGTAGAGCAGGATGCCGCCCACGTCGAGGGTTGGCCACATTGCGTCCAGCAGTTCGCCCTGCAGCACGGCGAGCGCGGCAATGTCGTCCGGTTGGCGGGTCAGCTTGATGTCGGGGTGGCGACGAATCACGCCGGTGGCCGAGCACGGGGCGTCGAGCAGGATCCGTTGGAACGGCTTGCCGTCCCACCAGGCCTGGGTGTCGCGGCCGTCGGCGGCGATCAGTTCGGCGTCCAGGCCCAGGCGCGCGAGGTTTTCCCGCACCCGTACCAGGCGCTTGGCTTCCAGGTCCACCGCCACCACGCCGGCGAGCGCTGGCTCGGCTTCGAGGATGTGGCAGGTCTTGCCGCCGGGTGCGCAGCAGGCGTCCAGCACCCGCTGGCCGGGCGCCAGGTCCAGCAGGTCGGCCGCCAGTTGCGCGGCCTCGTCCTGCACGCTGATCCAGCCCTCGGCGAAGCCCGGCAGGCTGCGCACATCGCCCGGTGTTTCGAGGACGATGCCGTCGCGGCTGTAGGTACACGGCTGGGCGTTGATGCCCGCGGCGGCCAGCAGCCCGAGGTAGGCATCGCGCGCGTGATGACGGCGGTTGACCCGCAGAATCATGGGCGGATGGGCGTTGTTGGCGGCGCAGATGGCTTCCCATTGCTCGGGCCAGAAGGCCTTGAGGGATTTTTGCAACCAGCGCGGGTGGGCGGTGCGCACCACCGGATCGTGTTCGAGTTCGGCCAGCAGCGTTTCGCTTTCACGCTGGGCGCGGCGTAGCACGGCATTGATCAGGGCCTTGGCCCAGGGCTTTTTCAGCTTGTCGGCACAGCCCACGGTTTCACCGATGGCGGCATGGGCCGGGACCCGGGTGTAGAGCAGTTGATACAGGCCCACCAGCAACAGCGCCTCGACATCGGCGTCGGCGGCCTTGAACGGTTTTTGCAGCAACTTGGCAGCCAGTGCCGACAGGCGTGGCTGCCAGCGTGCGGTACCGAAGGCCAGGTCCTGGGTGAAGCCGCGATCACGGTCTTCGACCTTGTCCAGCTGGGTGGGCAGCGAACTGTTAAGCGACGCTTTGCCGCTGAGCACGGCAGCCAATGCCTTGGCGGCGGCCAGACGCGGGTTCATTGGGCGTCCACCGCAGCGCCGAGCACGGTGCCCACGGCGAATTTCTCACGGCGGCTGTTGAACAGGTCGCTGAAGGCCAGCGCCTTGCCACCGGGCAATTGCAGGCGGGTCAGGCACAGCGCCTGTTCGCCACAGGCGACGATCAGGCCGTCCTTGCTGGCGTTGATGACTTCGCCCGGCGCGCCCTTGCCTTCGACGAGGCTGGCGGCCAGCACCTTCAAGGCTTCGCCATTGAGCGTGCTGTGGCAGATCGGCCACGGGTTGAAGGCGCGCACCAGGCGCTCCAGCTCCACGGCCGGGCGGCTCCAGTCGAGGCGGGCTTCATCTTTGTTCAGTTTGTGCGCATAGGTGGCGAGGCTGTCGTCCTGCACATCGCCTTCCAGGGTGCCGGCCGCGAGCCCAGCTATCGCCTGGATCACCGCAGGCGGGCCCAGTTCGGCGAGGCGGTCGTGCAGGCTGCCGCCGGTGTCGTCGGCGCTGATCGGGGTCACGACCTTGAGCAGCATCGGTCCGGTGTCCAGGCCCGCTTCCATACGCATCACGGTGACGCCGCTTTCGCGATCACCGGCCTGCACGGCGCGCTGGATCGGTGCCGCCCCGCGCCAGCGTGGCAGCAAGGAGGCGTGGCTGTTGATGCAACCCAGGCGCGGGATGTCCAGCACCACTTGCGGCAGGATCAAGCCGTAGGCCACGACGACCAGCAAGTCCGGCGCGAGCGCCGCCAGTTCGGCCTGGGCGTCGGCATTGCGCAGGGTTGGCGGTTGCAGCACGGCAATGTTGTGCGCCAGTGCCAACTGCTTGACCGGGCTGGGCATCAGCTTTTGCCCACGACCGGCCGGGCGATCCGGCTGGGTGTAGACCGCCACGATCTGGTGCGGGCTATCGAGCAGGGCCTTGAGGTGTTCGGCAGCAAACTCGGGGGTGCCGGCAAAGACGATGCGCAGTGGCTCAGTCATGGGAAGCTCTCACAAAAGAAAAAGGCTTGCCGCAGCAAGCCTTTGGAAGAAAGGGATCAGGCGTTCTGGCGATGGAGCTTTTCCAGCTTCTTCTTGATCCGGTCGCGTTTGAGCGAGGACAGGTAATCAACGAACAGCTTGCCGTTGAGGTGGTCGCATTCGTGCTGGATGCACACCGCCAGCAGGCCTTCGGCGATCAGCTCGTAGGGCTTGCCGTCACGGTCCAGGGCCTTGATCTTGACCTTTTGCGGGCGATCGACGTTCTCGTAGAAGCCGGGTACCGACAGGCAACCTTCCTGATACTGGTCCATCTCGTCGGTCAGGGTCTCGAACTCAGGGTTGATGAACACCCGAGGTTCGCTGCGGTCTTCGGACAGGTCCATGACCACGATGCGCTTGTGCACGTTGACCTGGGTCGCCGCGAGGCCGATGCCTGGTGCTTCATACATTGTTTCAAACATGTCATCGACCAACTGCCGCACTTCGTCGTCCACTACGGCCACCGGTTTGGCGATGGTCCGCAGGCGCGGGTCGGGGAATTCGAGGATGTTCAAAATGGCCATAAGCGTAATTGCTGCACGTGTGAAGTAAGGTCGGGGCCGGTGGCCGGGCGGGTCCAGGGACTCAGTCCGTGGAGGCGGGCTACCGTTGTAAAACCAAGCTCCTTGTTTCAAGGGAGCGAGCCATGGAGGCTCCAGTGTTTTACGCGAGCGCACATGATAAAGGGAATCACCGCATGATGAAATCACTAGTCGCCCTGTGGCGTCGCGATCCGGGCGGTTTCGCCCCTGGACACACCGCTGCAACGGTCCCCTCGCGAACAAGTTACCAACAGACTTATCCACAGCTTGTGCCTAGGTCTTAACACCGTCTAACGATCAAGGATGATCCTATGTCGCCGTCTGCACCTGCAGCGCTTTCGCCTGCAGAACTGGAAGCCCGCTTACGCCTGCACTGCCTGCCGGATGTCGGTCCGCGGCGGTTCAAAACCCTGCTCGATGCCTTCGGCTGTGCCTCCAAGGCGCTCAGTGCACCGGCCAGTGCATGGCGCTCCCTCGGGTTGCCGGCGGCCAGTGCCGATGCCCGGCGCAGCCCGCTGATTCGCGACTGCGCCTACCGCGCATTGGCCTGGCTAGAGCATGAGGACCAACATTTATTGGTGTTGGGGCAACCGGGATACCCGGCACTGCTGGAAGAAATCAGCGACCCGCCACCGCTGTTGTTTGTCGCGGGCAGCCCGGCGATCCTGGAACAACCGCAGTTGGCGATGGTCGGCAGCCGCCGCGCTTCACGACCGGGCCTGGACACCGCCACGGCGTTTTCCCGCAGCCTGGCGGGAGCCGGATTCGTCATCACCAGCGGCCTGGCCCTGGGCATCGACGCGGCGGTGCATCAAGCCGCGCTGGACGTCGGTGGGCACACGATCGGGGTGGTGGGCACAGGCCTGGGAAATTTTTATCCACAGCGCAATCGACGCCTCGGCGAGGCCATGATCGCCCAAGGCAGCGCAGTGGTTTCCGAGTTCCCCCTGGACGCTGGCCCACACGCCAGCAACTTCCCCCGGCGCAATCGAATCATCAGCGGATTGTCACTGGGTGTGCTGGTGGTCGAGGCCAGTGTCGCCAGCGGTTCGTTGATCACGGCCCGGTTGGCGGCGGAGCAGGGACGCGAGGTGTACGCGATCCCCGGTTCCATTCACCACCCCGGCGCCCGTGGCTGCCATCAATTGATCCGCGATGGCGCGGTATTGGTGGAAACCATCGAACACATCCTCGAAGGCCTGCGCGGCTGGCACCACGAACCGTCTGCCCCCGACGCCCCGCCCCCAGCGGATCACCCGCTGCTGCGGTTGCTGTTTGCCGCGCCCTACACCAGTGAGGCCCTGGCCGACGCGGTGGGTTGGCCGTTGCCCAAGGTGTTGGCCGCCCTGACCGAGTTGGAGATGCAAGCGCGTGCGGTGTGTGAAGGCGGACGCTGGTTTGCCCGCCTACGCTAGAAAGATAGGTAAACTGCGCGCAGCCTTATTTTGGAGAGTTGGTGATGGTCAACAAATGGCGTGTGCAGCAGGCAGCCCGGGGAATTCGCGCAGGGGCGGTGATTGCCTACCCGACCGAAGCCGTCTGGGGCCTGGGCTGTGACCCTTGGGACGAAGAGGCGGTGTACCGCTTGCTGGCGATCAAGGGGCGCTCGGTGGAAAAAGGCCTGATCCTGATTGCCGACAACATCCGCCAGTTCGACTTCCTGTTCGAGGATTTCCCCGAGCTGTGGATGGACCGCATGGCCAGTACCTGGCCGGGGCCGAACACGTGGCTGGTGCCGCACCAGAACCTGCTGCCGCAATGGATCACCGGGGTGCACGAGACCGTGGCCCTGCGCGTCAGCGATCACCCGCAGGTGCGGGACTTGTGCGCATTGGTCGGGCCGTTGGTGTCGACCTCGGCCAACCCGCAAGGCCGGCCGGCGGCGCGGACGCGGCTGCGCGTCGAGCAGTACTTCCGTGGCCAGGTCGACCTGGTGCTGGGCGGCAACCTGGGTGGGCGCAAGAACCCCAGCGTGATTCGTGACCTGGCGACCGGGCATGTGGTGCGTCCGGATTGAGACCGGGTTGCGGTGGTTCGCGGGCAAGCCTCGCTCCTACAGATCGTTGCGTTGATTGATCTTATGTAGGAGCGAGGCTTGCCCTAATGCCAGTCAGTTAAGCGAAACCCACGTGGGAGCGAGCCTGCTCGCGATAGCAGTAGGTCAGTCAACGGAGATGTTGGCTGTGTTGCCGTCTTCGCGAGCAGGCTCGCTCCCACAGGTTTGGCGCCTTAACTGACTGGCATTAAGGCTTGCCCGCGAAGGCGTCCCCTCAAGGCAACAAAATGGTCGACCCGGTGGTGCGCCGCGCCGACAACTCGGTCTGCGCCTTGGCGGCCTCGGCCAATGGATAGCGCTGGCTGATGTCCACCGTCAGCGTGCCGCTGATGATCATCGCGAACAGCTCATCGGCCATGGCTTGCAGGTTCTCGGCCGTGTTGGCGTACGTCGCCAGGGTTGGCCGGGTGACGTACAGCGAGCCCTTGGTCGACAGAATCCCCAGGTTCACCCCATCCACCGCCCCCGAGGCGTTGCCGAAGCTCACCACCAGCCCACGCGGCGCGGTGCTGTCCAGAGACGTCAACCAGGTGTCCTTGCCGACCCCGTCGTACACCACGGGGCACTTCTTGCCGTCCGTCAGTTCCAGTACCCGCTGTGCGACGTTTTCATGGCTGTAGTCGATGGTCGCCCAGGCGCCGTTGGCCATGGCCAGCGCGGCTTTCTCCTTCGAGCTGACCGTGCCGATCAGCTTCACGCCCAGGGCCTTGGCCCACTGGCAGGCCAGCGAACCCACGCCCCCGGCGGCGGCGTGGAACAGGATGGTTTCGCCCCCCTTGAGTTCATAGGTCTGACGTAACAGGTACTGCACCGTCAGGCCTTTGAGCATGACCCCGGCGGCCTGCTCGAAGCTGATGGCGTCCGGCAGGTGCACCAGATTGTCCTGCGGCAATACGTGCAGCTCACTGTAGGCGCCCAGTGGGCCACTGCCGTAGGCCACGCGGTCACCGACCTTGAAGCGGGTCACGCCACTGCCGATGGCATCGACCACCCCCGCGCCTTCCGCCCCCAGACCCGATGGCAAGGCGGGCGGCGCATAGAGCCCGCTGCGGAAATAGGTGTCGATGAAGTTCAGGCCAATGGCCTGGTTGCGCACGCGCACCTGCTGCGGGCCCGGCTCGGGGCTCTGGTAGTCCACATACTCAAGCACCTCGGGGCCGCCATGGGCGCGGAACTGGATACGTTTGGCCATCTGCATTCTCCTGAAGGGGTTTTGCGTAGGGGGCCTATCGGACTCCTAAGCTTGATCTTCGTCAACTGTGGTGCTTGCGGGTGCGGTGTTATGCTACGCGCCCATTTGCGCTGGCCGCCGTCCTGATGGCGCGCCACGTAGCTTTGCCCGATTCAAGGTGATGCCATGACTACCCGCACCGAGGCCGTTAAAGCCTACCTGCTCGACCTGCAAGACCGTATTTGTGCCGCGCTGGAAACCGAAGACGGTGCCACGCGCTTCGTCGAAGACGCCTGGACCCGGCCTGCCGGTGGTGGCGGCCGTACGCGAGTGATCGAAAACGGCGCGGTGATCGAGAAAGGTGGCGTCAACTTTTCCCACGTCTTTGGCAGCGGCCTCCCACCGTCCGCCAGTGCCCATCGGCCGGAACTGGCCGGGCGCGGCTTCGAAGCCCTGGGCGTGTCGCTGGTGATTCACCCGCACAACCCGCATGTGCCGACATCCCACGCCAACGTGCGCTTTTTCATCGCCGAGAAAGACGGTGAAGAGCCCGTCTGGTGGTTCGGTGGTGGCTTCGACCTGACCCCCTACTACGGCAATGAAGAAGACTGCGTGCACTGGCACCGGGTCGCCGAGCAGGCCTGCGCGCCGTTTGGCCCGGACGTCTACAGCCGCTACAAGGACTGGTGCGACAGCTACTTCCACATCAAGCACCGCAACGAGCCCCGGGGGATCGGCGGCCTGTTCTTCGATGACTTGAACGAGTGGGACTTCGACACCTGCTTCGCCTTCATCCGCGCCATCGGTGACGCTTACATCCAGGCGTACCTGCCCATCGTGCAGCGGCGCAAGGCCCAGGCCTACACCGAGCAACAGCGCGAGTTCCAGGAGTTCCGCCGTGGCCGCTACGTCGAGTTCAACCTGGTCTACGACCGTGGCACGCTGTTTGGCCTGCAGTCGGGCGGGCGTACCGAGTCGATCCTCATGTCGCTGCCGCCGCAAGTGCGTTGGGGCTATGACTGGAAGGCCGAGCCGGGCAGTGAAGAAGCGCGCCTGACCGAGTACTACCTGCAAGACCGCGATTGGTTGGCCAACGCCTGAACGAGGAGTCCCGATGGACCGTTACGTCGTATTCGGTAACCCGATTGGCCACAGCAAGTCGCCGCTGATCCACCGCCTGTTTGCCGAGCAGACCGGCCAGCAATTGGACTACAGCACCTTGCTGGCGCCACTCGACGATTTTGCCGGCTGCGCGGCGGCTTTTTTCCGCGAAGGCCGTGGGGCCAATGTCACCGTGCCGTTCAAGGAAGAGGCGTATCGCCTGGCCCACCACCTGACGGCGCGGGCGCAACGGGCCGGGGCGGTCAACACCCTGAGCAAGCAGGCCGATGGCCGCCTGCTGGGGGACAACACCGACGGCGCCGGGCTGGTGCGCGAC
Source organism: Pseudomonas sp. ok272 (assembly GCF_900109995.1). Classification (GTDB taxonomy): domain Bacteria; phylum Pseudomonadota; class Gammaproteobacteria; order Pseudomonadales; family Pseudomonadaceae; genus Aquipseudomonas. Next base: position 385,533 of record NZ_FOCB01000003.1, read on the forward strand.
CTGACGGTCAACGCCGGGTTCAGCCTGCGGGGCAAACGCATCCTGTTGCTGGGTGCCGGCGGCGCGGTGCGGGGGGCGCTGGAGCCCTTGCTGGCCGAGCAGCCGGCGTCGGTAATCATCGCCAACCGCACCGTGGAAAAGGCCGAGTTGCTGGCCGAATTGTTCGCGGACCTGGGCCCGGTATCGGCCAGCGGCTTTGATTGGCTGCGCGAGCCGGTGGACCTGATCATCAACGCCACGTCCGCCAGCTTGGCCGGCGAGGTCCCGCCGATCGCCAGCAGCTTGGTCGACCCCGGCAAGACCCTGTGCTACGACATGATGTACGGCAAGGAGCCCACCCCGTTCTGCCGCTGGGCCAGTGAGCAGGGGGCCGCGGTGGCGATGGACGGCCTGGGCATGCTCGCCGAGCAGGCCGGCGAAGCGTTCTTCCTGTGGCGCGGGGTGCGCCCGGACACGGCACCGGTATTGGCCGAGCTGCGTCGTCAGTTGGCGGCGTAAACCCGGAAGCAGATCATTTCCATGTGGGAGCGAGCCTGCTCGCGAAGAGGGTGTGTCAGTCGACAGCATTGCAGTCTGATACATCGCTTTCGCCGGCCAGCCGGTCTCGCTCCCACAAGAGCCGTATTGTGGTGTCAGATCAATCTTCAAACCGAATCGGACACTTCTGCGCCCCTTCCAACTTCCTCAATTCCTCCACCACATGCCCCCGCGCTCGGCGCAAGGTCAGGCTGCGGCCCTGCTGGAGCAGGCGCCGCGCTTGCTGGTGGAGCATTTCCACCCCTGAGTAATCGATGAAGTTGATGTGCTGCGCCTCGATCACCACCTTCGGGGCCTGGGTGCGTTGCAGGCGCACTTGCAGGTAGTGGCTGGCGCCGAAGAAGATCGAGCCGCCGACCCGCAGGATCTCTTCGTCACCCTCGCGCCACTGCTGCACCCGCGGTTGCGAGGTGCGCTTGAGGTAGAAGAACAGCGACGCCAGCACCCCGGCGTAGATGGCCGTCTGTAGCTCCAGCAACAGCGTGGCGACGCAGGTCAGCGCCATCACCAGGAACTCGGCACGGCTGACCCGCCACAGCGCGCGAATGCCACGGTGGTCCACCAGCCCCCAACTGATCAGCAGAATGCTGCCGGCCATGGCCGGGATCGGGATGTGTGCAATCAACGTCGCCCCGGTCACCGCGAACAACGCCACCCACAGCGCCGAAAACACCCCGGCCAGGGGCGAGCAGGCCCCGGCCTCGTAGCTCAGGCCCGAACGGGTGAAGGAGCCGGCTGACAGCGAACCGGAGAAAAAACTGCCGACGATGTTGGAAAGGCCCTGCGCGCGGATCTCCTGATTCGCGTCGAGCAACTGCTGCGAGCGGATCGACAGCGAGCGGGCAATCGACAGGCTGGTGACCAGCCCGAGCATGCCCACCGCCACTGCACTGGGCAGCAGGCGCAGCACCAACTCCAGGTCCAGCGGCAACGGGCTGAACGGTGGCAGGCGGCCGACGAACGCGCTGACCAGCTTCACGTGGCCGAACATCGACGGCCACAGCCACACCAGCACGCTGCTGAGGACCAGGCTGAGCAGCAGGCTCGGCCAGCGCGGCAGCAGCAGCTTCAACACAATCCCCAGCGCCAAGGTGCCGAGACCCAGCACCAGCGAGGGTTGATCCAGGGCGTCGAGGTGGCTGACCAGCGACAACAGGCTGTTCAGCGCGGTGGCCTGGTTCGCCAGCTCCAGCCCCAGCAGATTGGGCAACTGCCCCAGGGCAATCACCGCCGCCGCGCCGAGGGTGAACCCCAGCACCACCGAGTGCGAGACGAAGTTCACCAGGGCGCCGAAGCGCAGCATGCCCAGCAGCCATTGGAAAACCCCGGCCAGCAAGGTCAGCAACAGGATGAGGGTGATGTAGTCCTGGGAGGCGGGGACGGCCAACGGGCTGACGCTGGCGTAGAGGACGATGGAGATGGCCGCCGTCGGACCGCAGATCAGGTGCCACGACGACCCCCACAAACAGGCGATCAGCACCGGGACGATGGCCGCGTACAAACCGTATTCGGCCGGCAACCCGGCGATCAGGGCGTAGGCAATCGATTGCGGCAGCGCCAGGACCGCCCCGCTCAGCCCCACCACCAGGTCGCGGCCCACGCTGGCACGGGTTTGCCGGGGTAGCCAACTGAGGAAGGGAAACAGTTTATGGCGTGTGGGAATTGCCATGGGGCCTCAAGATGAAGGGCGGTGAGAGAGTCATGGATCGTACCTTTGTCGGGCGCAAACACATATCTCAAAACACTTGAGCGCCAGTGGATGAAATACCGGGGGTGACGCCGATCAGGGTGGGAGCGGGCCTGCCCGCGAAAGCGGTGGCCCCGCCAACAGTGATTCCACGGCGGATGGCCTCTTCGCGGGCAAGCCCGCTCCCACAGGGGGCTTGTGGTGTTTTACTGATCCCCTATCAGTCTCTACAGCTTGGCCCTCACCGCCGCCAGCGCCTCCTGCCCATCCACCGTCTTCACCCCGTCGAGCCATTGCTCCAACACCTGTGGATTGGCCTTGATCCACGCCTTGGCCGCCTCGGCATTGCTGACCTTTTTGTTCAGGACCTCGGCCATGATGCTGTTCTCCATCGCCTGGGTGAAACTCAGGTTGCTCAGCAACTGGCCGACGTTCGGGCAGGCCTGTGCATAACCTTTGCGGGTCAGGGTGTAGACGCTGCCGGTGGCGCCAAAGTATTTCTCGCCACCCTTGAGGTAGCGCATGTTCAGTTGCACGTTCATCGGGTGCGGAGTCCAGCCGAGGAAGGTGACGAATTTTTGCTTCTTCACCGCGCGTGAGACTTCGGCGAGCATCGCTTGTTCGCTGGACTCGATCAGCTTCCACTGGCCCAGGTCGAAGTCGTTCTTGCTGATGATCGCCTTCAGCGACAGGTTCGCCGGGGCGCCGGCGCCAATGCCGAAGATCTTCTTGTCGAACTGCCCGGCAAACCGGTTGAGGTCGGCAAAGTCATGCACGCCGGCGTCCCACACATAGTCCGGCACGGCCAGGGTGAACTCGGTGCCGTCGAGGTTCTTCGCCAGTTGGGTGACCTCGCCGGTGGCCACGAACTTGTCATAGAAGCCCTGCTGCGCCGGCATCCAGTTACCGAGGAACACATCGACCTGACCGTCCTTGAGCCCGCCGAAGATGATCGGCACGGCCAGGGTGTCGACCTTGGCCTTGTAGCCCAGGCCATCGAGCAGGACGCCGGTGATGGCATTGGTTGCGGCGATGTCGCTCCAGCCCGGGTCGGCCATTTTCACCGTCTCGCAGCGTTGCTCGGCCCCGGCCGATGCGCTGCCCAAGGCCAGCAGACCTGCCACCAGTGCTGTGGATAACCGTTGCATGTGCTTCCCCTTACGTTATTGGTTTTGGCAGGGCTGTGGATAACGTGCCTTGCGCTCCAGGTCATCGAGGTCGATGTGGTTGCGCATGTACTGTTGGCTGGCGTCGACCAGCGGCTGGTGGTCCCAGCTCTTGAGCGTGCCTTGGGCCAGCGCGTCGGCGACGAATCGACGGCGGCGCTGGCTGGCGAGTACCTGTTGGTGGATCGCCGGCATGTCCCACTTGGCGCGGGCCTCTGTGAGAAAAGCGCTGAACAGGTGGCGATGTGGCGGCGATTGGCTGAGTTCTTGCTGTTCGTGGGGGTCGTTGTGCACATCGAACAGCAGGCACGGATCGTCCTCGCTGTAGATGAACTTGTAGGCGCCCCGGCGAATCATCATCAGCGGGCTGACGGTGCCTTCGGCCATGTACTCGCCGAACACCTCGTCATGGCCGCCCTGCCCTTGCAGGTGTGGGACCAGTGAGCGGCCGTCGAGGGGCAAGCCGGGCTCCAGCGCGCCGCCGGCCAACTCGACGAAGGTCGGCAGCAGGTCGGCGGTGGAAACGGCGGCGCTGACCCGCCCAGCGGCGAATTGCCCCGGCGCGCTGACCAGCAGCGGTACCCGGGCGGCCATTTCGAACCAGTGCATTTTGTACCAGAGGCCACGCTCGCCGAGCATGTCGCCGTGATCGCCGGAGAAGACGATGATGGTGTCGTCCATCAGCCCGGTTTCTTCGAGGGTTTGCAGGAGTTTGCCGACGTTGGCGTCGATATAGCTGCACGCGCCAAAGTAGGCACGACGGGCGTCACGAATCTTATCCACAGGCAGCGGCTTGTCCCACAGGTCATACACCTTGAGCAGGCGTTGTGAGTGGGGATCGAGGCTTTCCTGGGCCGGGGTTGCAGGCAATGGGATGTCGTTGTCGTCGTACAAATCCCAGAAGGCCTTGGGAATGGTGTACGGATCGTGTGGGTGAGTCATCGATACCGTCAGGCAAAACGGCCGGTCGCCGTCTTCGCGGATGTGGTCGAACAGGTACTGCTGGGCCTTGAACACCACCTCTTCGTCGAAATCCAGTTGGTTGGTGCGTACGCAGGGTCCGGCTTGCAGCACCGAGGACATGTTGTGGTACCAACTGGGCCGCACGTGCGGTTCGTCCCAGTTCACGGCCCAGCCGTAGTCGGCCGGGTAGATATCGCTGGTCAGGCGTTCTTCGTAGCCGTGCAGTTGGTCCGGGCCGCAGAAGTGCATCTTGCCCGACAGCGCGGTGCGGTAGCCTAGGCGCCGCAAGTAGTGGGCATAGGTCGGTACATCAGCGGGGAAATCCGCGGCGTTGTCGTAGGCGCCGATCTTGCTCGGCAACTGGCCACTGACCAGGGTGAAGCGCGACGGCGCACACAGTGGGCTGTTGCAGTACGCGGCCTCGAACACCACGCCTTGGGCGGCGAGGCGGCTCAGGTTAGGCAGCTTGATCGGCGAAGCGCCATAGAACGGCAGCAAGGGGGCGGCCATTTGATCGGCCATGATGAAAAGAATGTTCTTGCGCTTCATGTGATCGCGGCATTCCATAGTGAGCAGTTATGCGAAGGTGCTGCGATCGAGGATGTCGCCCGTACCCTTCGTGGTAAAGCCCATGCCCGGCAATGACTAGGATAAGTACTGCTTATGTATGACGCCCTTGGCGATTTGTCCCTGGACCTGCTGCGTACCTTTGAGGCCGCGGCACGCCAGCGCAGTTTCACCGCCGCGGCGGCGGAGCTGGGCACCACTCAGCCGGCGGTCAGCCAGCAGCTCAAGCGGCTGGAGGAACAGCTGGGCACGCGCCTGTTCGACCGCATCTACCGAGGCATCGAGCTGACCGAGGCCGGCGCGATCCTGTTCGAACAGGTCCAGGCCGGGTTGCAGAGCATCGACGCCGGGTTGGCGGCCATCAGCGCCCAGCACCAGCACGAGGTGTTGCAGGTGGCCACCGACTTTGCCTTCGCCGCCTACTGGCTGATGCCACGCCTGCACCGGTTTCACGAGGCCAATCCGCAGGTGGACGTCAGCCTGGTCACCAGCGAACGCAACCACACCATGCTGCGCACCGACATCGATGTCGCGGTGTTGTTTGGCGATGGTCGTTTCAAGCAGGGCGAGAGCCGCTGGTTGTTCAGCGAAGAGGTGTTCCCGGTGTGCAGCCCGCTGCTGCTCAAGGGGCGCCCGCTGCCCCTGCCCGCCCAGGCCTTGCAGGCGTTGCCGCTGCTGCATCTGCGCGGGGAAAACAGCAGCCATTGGTTCGATTGGAGTGGGGTGTTCCGCACCTTGGGCATCACCGCCGCGCCGGCGCCCGGCCAGTTGCGGTTCGACAACTACACGCTGTTGATTCAAGCCGCCATCGGCGGCCAGGGTGTGGCCATCGGCTGGCGCCACCTTGTGGATAACTTGTTGGCGCAGGGGTTGTTGTGCCGGCCGATCAGCGAGACGACGATGTCGAGCTTTGGCTATTACGTGGTCTTGCCCCAGCGCAAGCGCCGCAGTGCGTTGATCCAGCAGTTCGTCGACTGGCTGATGGCCGAGCAAGCCAGCAGCGCCGACACGTTGACGGGCTTGGTCCTGCCCTCGATTGCGGTGTAGCGTTGCGGCTTGGCAACCCGTCCACGAGAACGTTATGCAACGAATCAAGGGCTATCACGCCCACGTATATTTTGATGCGAACAGCATCGATCAGGCGCGTAGCTTGTGCGAACAGGCGGCGAAGTTGTTTGCGCTGCGGATGGGGCGAGTGCATGAGCGGCCTGTCGGCCCGCACCCGGACTGGAGCTGCCAGCTGGCGTTCGAGCCGCAATACCTGGGGGTGGTGTTGCCGTGGTTGGCGCTTAATCGCAAGGGCCTGGTGGTGTTCCTGCACCCCGACACCGGCGATGACCTCGCGGATCACACCGACCATGCGATCTGGATGGGCGCCATCCGGCCACTGGATTTGTCGGTGTTTTGAGCCGATTGAGATCGCAGGTGTCGCACAAAACCTACTGTGGGAGCGGGCTTGCTCGCGAAAGCGGCGTGTCAGGCAACATCAAAGTCGACTGACGCGGCCTCTTCGCGAGCAAGCCCGCTCCCACAGAGGTATTGGTGTGTCTTAGCCAATCCGTGCGTTACGCACACCTTCGGACAACGCCGAGCACAGGCCCAGTACGCCATCGATGGCTTGCGCGGGCGTGGTGGCGTTGGCGATGTGGTCGATCAGTGCCGAGCCCACCACCACACCGTCCGCCAGGCGGGCGATGGACGCCGCTTGTTCCGGGGTGCGGATGCCGAAGCCGATGCTGATCGGCAGTGTCGTGTGGCGGCGCAAGCGGGCCACGGCTTCTTCGACGTGTTCCAGTGTCGCGGTACCGGCGCCGGTCACGCCGGCCACCGAGACGTAGTACACGAAGCCGGAGCTGCCGTTGAGCACGGTCGGCAGGCGCACGTCATCGGTGGTCGGGGTGGTCAGGCGGATGAAGTCGATGCCAGCGGCCTGTGCCGGATCGCACAGCTCGCTGTTGTGCTCGGGTGGCATGTCGACCACGATCAGGCCGTCGACACCGGCCTCGAGCGCATCGGCGATAAAGCGCGGTACGCCGTAGTGGTGGATCGGGTTGAAGTAGCCCATCAGCACCAGCGGTGTGTCGCTGTTGCCTTCGCGGAACTGGCGCACCATCTGCAGGGTTTTCGCCAGGTTCTGCTTGGCGCCCAGGGCGCGGATGTTGGCCAGTTGAATGGCTGGGCCATCGGCCATCGGGTCGGTGAAGGGCATGCCCAACTCGATGACGTCGGCGCCGGCACCGGGCAGGCCCTTGAGGATCGCCAGCGCCGTGTCGTAGTCCGGGTCGCCAGCCGTGACAAAGGTCACCAGGGCGGCGCGGTTTTGTTCTTTAAGCTGGGCAAAGCGCGTTTGCAGGCGGCTCATCAGTGTTTCTCCTGCTGGGACTGTTGCATATGGTGCATCACGGTCTGCATGTCTTTGTCGCCACGGCCCGACAGGTTGACCACCATCAGGTGATCCTTGGGCAAGGTCGGTGCGCGCTTGAACACTTCGGCCAGGGCGTGGGCGCTTTCCAGGGCAGGAATGATCCCTTCCAGGCGGCAGCACTTGTGGAACGCGTCGAGGGCTTCGTCATCGGTCACCGAGGTGTACTGGACGCGACCGATGTCGTGCAACCAGGCGTGTTCCGGGCCGATACCCGGGTAGTCGAGGCCGGCGGAGATCGAGTGGGCGTCGATGATCTGGCCATCGTCGTCCTGCAGCAGGAAGGTCCGGTTGCCGTGCAGCACGCCCGGCACGCCGCCGTTCAGGCTGGCCGCGTGCTTGCCGGTCTCGATGCCGTAGCCGGCGGCTTCGACGCCGATGATGTCGACGCTGGTGTCATCGAGGAACGGGTGGAACAGGCCCATGGCGTTGGAACCGCCGCCGATGCACGCCACCAGGCTGTCCGGCAGGCGGCCTTCCTGGGCGTGCAGTTGATCGCGGGTTTCCTTGCCAATCACCGCCTGGAAGTCGCGGACCATCGCCGGGTACGGGTGTGGACCGGCCACGGTGCCGATCAGGTAGAAGGTGCTGTCGACGTTGGTCACCCAGTCGCGCAGGGCTTCGTTCATCGCGTCCTTGAGGGTGCCGGTGCCGGCCACCACCGGGATCACTTCGGCGCCCAGCAGCTTCATGCGAAATACGTTGGCCTGCTGGCGCTCGATGTCGGTGGTGCCCATGTAGATCACGCAATCGAGGCCAAAGCGCGCGGCCACGGTGGCGGTGGCCACGCCGTGCATGCCGGCGCCGGTCTCGGCGATGATGCGTTTCTTGCCCATGCGCCGGGCCAACAGGATCTGGCCGATGCAGTTGTTGATCTTGTGCGCGCCGGTGTGGTTCAGCTCTTCACGCTTGAGGTAGATCTTGGCGCCGCCGCAGAACTCGGTCAGGCGCTCGGCGAAGTACAGCGGGCTTGGGCGTCCGACGTAATCGCGTTGGAAGTAGGCCAATTCTTCATTGAAGGCAGGGTCGATCTTGGCCGCTTCGTATTCGCGGGCCAGGTCGAGGATCAGCGGCATCAGGGTTTCGGCGACGTAGCGGCCGCCGAACGCGCCAAACAGGCCGTTGGCATCAGGGCCGTTGCGCAGATGAGTCTGGGTCATGGGGCGCTCCCGTTGAGTGCATGAAGTGACAATGGCGCCCACTCTACCCCTGACGCGGTGGACTGAAAACCGATAAGATCGCCGCAACCTGTCAGGAAAACTCACAGATCCCATGAGCCACGACCTTCCCCCGCTCAACGCCCTGCGCGCCTTCGAAGCCACTGCCCGCCTGAACAGCGTCAGCCAGGCGGCAGAACAACTGCACGTGACCCACGGGGCCGTCAGCCGGCAATTGAAAGTGCTGGAAGAACACCTGGGCGTGAGCCTGTTCGTTAAGGATGGACGCGGCCTTAAACTCACAGATGCCGGCGTGCGCCTGCGTGATGCCAGCAGCGAGGCGTTCGAGCGCCTGCGCACCGTCTGCGCTGAGCTGACCCAGGTGCACGCCGATGCGCCGTTCGTGCTCGGTTGCTCCGGCAGCTTGCTGGCCCGCTGGTTCATTCCGCGCCTGGGGCGGCTCAATGCCGACTTGCCGGACCTGCGCCTGCACTTGTCGGCGGGCGAAGGCGATCTCGACCCGCGTCGTCCGGGGTTGGATGCCCTGCTGGTGTTCGCCGAGCCGCCGTGGCCCGCGGACATGCAGGTGTATGAATTGACCAGCGAATGTATCGGCCCGGTGCTCAGCCCGCGTTTCGCCGGTTACGAACGCCTGCGCCAGGCTCCGGCCAGCGCGTTGCTCGGCGAACCCTTGCTGCACACCACGTCCCGGCCACAAGCCTGGCCGAGCTGGGCACGGCAAAACCACCTCGACGCGGCGGGGCTGACGTTCGGTCAGGGCTTTGAGCATTTGTATTACTTGCTGGAGGCGGCGGTGGCCGGGCTCGGTGTGGCGATTGCCCCGCAGCCGTTGGTGGCCGAGGACGTGAAGGCCGGTCGCCTGGTTGCGCCGTGGGGGTTCAGTCAAACCCCGGCGCAACTGGCGTTGTGGCTACCCAAGCGCGCCGCGGACGGGCGCGCTCGGCAGTTGGCGCAGTGGCTAAAGAACGAACTGCGCCAAACCGATTAATCGCCGCGTTTGCACAGCAAGTAAGCGGCCAGCAAGCCCAGGGCACCCACGGCGACCCCAGCGGTGGTCCAGGGGTGTTCCTGGGCGTAGTCGCGGGTGGCGATCCCGGTCTCACGGGTCTTCACTTTGACTTCTTCATAGGCATCGCTGAGCAGGTGGCGCGAGTGTTTCAGCGCGTTCTCGGCGTTGCTTTTGAGGTTCTTGAGGGTTTTCAGCGACTCGTCCGAGGCGTCACTCTTCAAGCTTTCCAGCGACTTGAGCAGGCTCTCGATCTCGGCTTCCATGCTTTGCAATGAGGCTTTACGTAAAGAAGTGTTGGCCATGATGGCTCTCCTGCATTGATTGAGTGGCGTGTGAAGGTTGGGACTGCGGGGGGTCTGGAAAGTGCAGTCGATCTGCGCTTTTCACGCGGCAAGACTTCTTTGGGATCGCTGCTAGGCTCTAGGAACACCTAGCAGGAGAGCGCCATGACTGACCATCACACCTACAAAAAAGTCGAGCTGGTGGGCTCATCCCCGACCAGCATAGAAGAAGCCATCAACAATGCCTTGACCGAGGCCGGTAAAAGCATCAAACACATGGAGTGGTTCGAAGTCACCGAGACCCGTGGGCATATCAAGGACGGCAAGGCCGCGCACTTTCAGGTGACGCTCAAGGTGGGCTTTCGGATTGCCAATAGCTGACATTACGCTAGGCTGATGAACGTGTGCGCTGGCTGATTGCCATAGGAGATGGCAAAGCGCTATTGAGTCCTGGCAGCAGATGCCCGGATGCTTATCCTTTTGATCGACCAGGGAATGTGAGCGATGAAGAAGTTGATTCTGGCTGTAGGTTTATTGAGCCTGGCGGGCACAGCCCTTGCCGCCGGCAAGTCGTGCGATGTGCTGGAAAAGGAAATCAAGGACAAGCTTGAAGCCAAAGGCGTCCACGGCTACTCGCTGCAGATTGTCGATAAGGCCAGCAACACCGGTACCGATGGCAAGACCGTCGGCACCTGCGACGCGGGTAAGAAAGAAATCGTCTACAAGCGCAAATAAGCGCCAGTGACCCTTAAGCCGACGCCAAGGCGTCGGCTTTTTTGTGGGCGCAGTTCAGCCCTTCATCACCTGGGCCAGCAGTTCGTAGGAATGCAGGCGGTCGGCATGTTCGTACAGGTCGCAGGTGAAGATCAGCTCATCGGCGCCGGTCTGTTCGATCAGGACGTCGAGCTTGGCGCGGATCTTCGCCGGACTGCCGACCATGGCCAGCCCGAGGAAATCGCCCACCGCTTGTTTCTCGTGCGGTAGCCACAGGCCGTCCATGGTGTCCACTGGCGGACGCTGGACCAGGCTCTGGCCACGCATCAGCGCGAGGATCCGCTGGTACACCGAGGTGGCCAGGTAGTCAGCCTGCTCATCGGTATCGGCCGCCACCAACGGCACACCGAGCATCACATACGGCTTATCCAGTACGGCCGAAGGCTTGAAGTGGTTGCGGTAGACGCGAATCGCTTCATGCATGTAGCGCGGTGCGAAATGTGAGGCAAAGGCGTAGGGCAAGCCGCGTTCCCCGGCCAGTTGTGCACTGAACAGGCTGGAACCCAGCAGCCAGACCGGGACGTTGGTGCCCGTGCCGGGCATGGCAATGATCCGTTGGTCGGGGGTGCGTGGGCCGAGGTAGCGCAGCAGTTCGCTGACGTCCTCGGGGAAATCGTCGGCGCTGCCGGAGCGTTCACGGCGCAAGGCGCGGGCGGTCATCTGGTCGGAGCCGGGTGCCCGGCCGAGGCCCAGGTCGATGCGGCCAGGGTAAAGGCTTTCCAGGGTGCCGAACTGCTCGGCGATCACCAGTGGCGCATGGTTGGGCAGCATCACGCCACCGGAACCGACCCGAATGGTCGACGTGCCACCGGCCAGATAGCCCAGCAGCACCGAGGTGGCAGAGCTGGCGATGCCGTCCATGTTGTGGTGCTCGGCGACCCAGAAACGGGTGTAGCCCCATTGTTCGACATGTTGCGCCAGGTCCAGGGAGTTGCGCAGCGACTGCGCGGGGCTGCCATTCTCGCGTACGGGCACGAGGTCCAGGGTCGAGAACTTGATATCGGACAGTGGTTTCATGAGCCTGCTTCTCCAATGGGGGTACGCAGGCTTTTCTTACGAGCGAAAACCTGCCGAATGCGTAAGCGTGCTTCATCAATGTGGGCATATACCCGAGTTTCAATAGCCAGCGTGAAATTGGCTACCAGATAAACGGTTCTGTCCGACAAGCTGAACGTTTCTTGACCTTCTATCCTCAGAGTTCCTAGTACCCGCGAACCCGTATTTCGAGGAGGCACAGATGAGCATCAAGAAGAAGGCATCGGCACATTGGGAAGGTGACCTGAAAACCGGCATCGGTTCGATTTCCACTGAAACCGGGGTGCTCAGGGACGCACCCTACGGCTTCAAGGCGCGTTTCGAGGGTGGCAAGGGCACCAACCCGGAAGAGTTGATCGGTGCGGCCCATGCGGGGTGTTTCTCCATGGCCTTGTCGCTGATTCTCGGGGAAGCCGGGCTCAAGGCCGACAGCATCGATACCCAGGCCGAGGTAACGCTGGATCAAGTCGATGGCGGTTTTGCGATCACCGCGGTGCACTTGATCCTCAAGGCCAAGATCCCCGGCGCCAACCAGCAGCAGTTCGACGCCCTCAGTAACCAGGCCAAGCAAGGTTGCCCGGTGTCCAAGGTGTTGAACGCTAAAATCAGCCTGGATGCGACGCTCGTGGGGTGATCGCGCTACAAAGCGCAGCTCCCCGGGCAAAATTGTGGTCGAATCAGTGACCGCAGCTGTAGCGTATGTCCGTACGCGCTGCCTCAAGGGAGCTTCAACCATGAAACGTCTTGTTTTGGCGGCTATCTGCAGTGCCCTGGCCACCTCGGTCCTGGCTGCCCCCAAACCCTGTGAAGAACTCAAGGCCGAGATCGAAGCGAAGATCCAGGCCAATAACGTGTCGTCCTACACGCTGGAGATTGTCAGCAATGAGGACGTGCACGACCAGAATATGGTGGTTGGCAGTTGCGATTTCGGCACCAAGAAAATCATCTACCAGAAGAACGACAGCTGATCGGCCCTACGGCACGCAGTTGACCTGGCGTTCTTCGGCGACGACCTCGCGCTTGGCGTTGTACAGCCGGGCGCTGGGGGTGAAGGCCAGCGAGCGGGCTTCGAGCCGGTAGCGCTGGCCCGCTTCGAAGTGCGCAAAAGGAATGGTCATGTAGCACAGCCGCTCCTGCGGGTCGGTGTTCATGCCCATGCCCCCGCCGAACACCTCGAAGTCAAAGCGCACCATCAGCTCATGACTGCCCGGCGGGACCTGGAAGAACCGTCCGTCGCGTTGCGGTTGGTTGTCCAGACGCTCGGCCATCAGCACTTTGCCGCCCGGCGAGGGCATGGCGAAATCGACCCAGGCCATCTGTGGATTGACCTCAGGCAAGGGACTGGCACACGCGGCCAGTGAACTGATGGGCAGCAACAGCAAATACGTGCGCATGATGAATTTCCAAAGGGGCATACATCAAGCATAGCGTCGATCACGTGCGCTGGCAGCCTGCCGGCTTGGCCTGGCCGACGACTTTTCGCTGCTCGTCATACAGTTTTGCCCACGGCCGAAAGCCGATGTTTCCCGCGTGCAACTGATAACGCTGGCCGGCATTGAAGTCGCTGAATTTTACGTTCAACTGACAATCGCGCCACAGTGGTTCTGCGTTCGGGCCGATGTCGGTGGGCTGTACGGCGAATTGGTAGCGCACCGTCAGCTCATGGCTGCCCGGCTCGACTTGAAAGTAGCGCTTGTCGCTGGTGGCCTTGTCATCGACCTCCAGTGCTTGCAGCGCGGTGTCCTGGGGATGAGGGGCAAGGTCGATCCAGGCTTGGCGTGGGTCGGGTTGCGGCAGTCCAGCGCAGCCGCCCAGTATGAGCAGGCCGCCAGTCAGTAGTAACACGCGCATAGCGAAGCTCCAGTCAGCGAGATAGTCTTGCGAGCAGACTCCCCAAGGATGTGTTGATGTGATCAGGCTGCTTCCAAGCCATCGGTTACTTGATCGCGTTTTACGCGTTTTGTTTCCGATGACCGTGCTTTTGCTGCTCAACGGTTGTACCAGCGTCCGTTACTACAGCCAGTTGGCCGAGGGTCAGTTGCAGTTGCTGCGCTCGCGCACCCCAGTGAGCGAGGCGATTGCCGATCCGGGCCGCGATGCCACGTTGCGTGCCCATCTGGCCCAGTCGCAAAAGGCCCGGGATTTCGCCAGCCAGCACCTGCACCTGCCGGACAACCGGAGTTATCGGGTGTACGCCGACATTGGCCGTCCCTACGTGGTGTGGAATGTGTTCGCCACCGAGGAATTTTCCCTTACGGCGCAGACCCATTGCTTCCCGATTGCCGGGTGCGTGGCCTACCGCGGTTACTACAGCCTGGGGGCCGCGCGGGGGGCGGCGGCTTTGCAGCGCCTGCAGGGCATGGATGTGTCGGTCAGCGGTGTCGAGGCCTACTCAACCCTGGGCTGGTTTGATGATCCGATCATGAGTTCGATGCTGGGCTGGGGCGATGAACGCCTGGCGACGCTGATCTTTCACGAGTTGGCGCACCAACGGATGTATGTGAAGGACGACACCGAGTTCAACGAGTCCTACGCGACCTTTGTTGAGCGAGAAGGTACGCGGCAGTGGCGCGCCTATCGTGGCTTGCCCCCGGTGAGCGAGGCTCAGGAACACCAGCGTGAACGGTTCACCCAACTGGTGCTGGACACCCGCACACGCCTGGAAACACTCTACGCCCAACCGCTGCCGGCCGAACCGATGCGTTCGCTCAAGGCCGCCGAATTCGAACGGCTACGCCGCGACTACCGAGCCCTGCGCGATAGCCAGTGGCCGGGTGACAAGCGGTATGACGCCTGGATCAACGCGCCGATGAACAACGCCAAGCTGCTGCCATTCGGGCTGTACGACCAATGGGTGCCAGCCTTTGCCGAAGTGTTCCGACAGGCGGGTGGCGATTGGTCGAGGTTTTTTGCGGCGGTGGAGACGCTGGGGGCGTTGCCGGTTGAACAGCGCAAGGCGGCGTTGAAAGCGTTGGCGGCGTCAGGAACGGCGTAGGCCCTTCGCGAGCAGGCTCGCTCCCACAGGGTTAGCGCAATCCTTGTGGGAGCGAGCCTGCTCGCGAAAGCGCTCCGACTAACCGCGCAAAAACGCCTGGTGCAATGCGTCCAGCGTTTCGAAGTAGTAGGCCGGTTGCTCAGCGCTCAATTCTTCAACGCTGCCAAAGCCATAGCCCACCGCCGCCGCGTCCAGGCCGTTGCGCTGGGCGCCGATCAGGTCGTGCTTGCGGTCGCCGATCATCAGGGTGCTGCTGGGGTCCAGCCCTTCTGCGGCCATCAGGTGGGCGATCAATTCGACTTTATCGGTGCGGGTGCCGTCCAGTTCGCTGCCGTAGATCACCTTGAAGTACGGGTCGAAGTCGAAGTGCCGGGCGATCTCCCGGGCGTAGATCCACGGCTTGGAGGTGGCGATGTACAGGTGCCGACCCTGGTCACGCAGGGTATCCAGCAACGGTTTGACGCCGTCGAACACCCGGTTTTCATAGAGCCCGGTGACCTTGAAGCGCTCACGGTAGAAGTTCACCGCTTCCCAGGCCTTGGCCTCGTCGAAGGAGTAGAACTGCATGAAGGCTTGCAGCAACGGCGGGCCAATGAAGTGTTCGAGCTTGCCCAGGTCCGGCTCGTCGATTCCCAGCTTGGCCAAGGCAAACTGGATCGAGCGGGTGATGCCCTCGCGCGGGTCGGTCAGGGTGCCATCGAGGTCGAACAATACAGTTTGATAGTGCATGAAAATTCCCAGGTCAGAGTCAGAACGTGTCGTAGCCTTCGGCCAGGTGCAGGTCTTTGAGCTTTACGTAGTTGGCCGCGCTGTAGGTGAAAAAGGCGCGTTCCTTGTCGGTCAATGGGCGCGCTTGCTTCACCGGGCTGCCGACATACAGGAAGCCGCTCTCCAGGTGCTTGCCCGGCGGTACCAGGCTGCCGGCGCCGATGATCACGTCGTCGGCAACCACCGCGCCGTCCATGACGATGCTGCCCATGCCGATCAGGACTCGGCTGCCCACGGTGCAGCCATGCAGCATGACTTTGTGGGCGATGGTCACGTCGTCGCCGATCAGCAAGGGGAAGCCGTCGGGGTTGAACGGTCCGGCGTGGGTGATGTGCAGCACGCAGCCATCCTGCACGCTGGTGCGCTGACCAATGCGGATACGGTGCATGTCGCCACGGATCACGGTCAGGGGCCAGACCGAGCTGTCGGCGCCTATTTCAACGTCGCCGATCACCACCGCCGAGCCGTCGACAAAGGCGCCACTGCCAAGCGTGGGAGTGTGGTTCTGGTACTTGCGAAGGGACACGATAGGCTCTCTCTCTGTTGCTGATAGCTGCGGTGAGCGTCGATTGTAATTAAGATGGCCGCATGTTTCTTCCAGCCAAGGTGCCAACCGTGAGCGTGAACAACCCTCTTTTGCAGTCCTACGACCTGCCGCCGTTCTCGGCCATCCGCGCCGAACACGTGCAACCGGCCATTGAACAGATCCTCGCGGACAACCGCGCCGCCATTGCCCAGATCCTCAAGACCCAGGGCCAACAGCCCACCTGGGCTGGCCTGGTGCTGGCAATGGACGAACTCAACGATCGCCTGGGCGCCGCCTGGAGTCCGGTCAGCCACCTCAACGCCGTGTGCAACAGCGCCGAACTGCGCGAGGCGTATGAGTCCTGCCTGCCGGCCCTGAGCGCCTACGCCACCGAAATGGGCCAGAACCGTGAACTGTTCCAGGCCTTCGAAGCCCTGGCCAACAGCCCCGAGGCTGCCGGTTTCGACGTCGCACAGAAAACCATCCTCGAACACGCGCTGCGCGACTTCCGCCTGTCGGGTATCGACCTGCCCGAGGCTGAGCAACAGCGTTATGCGCAGGTGCAGAGCAAGTTGTCCGAGCTGGGCAGCCGCTTCTCCAACCAATTGCTCGACGCCACGCAGGCCTGGACCAAGCACGTCACCGACGACTCGGCCCTCGCCGGCCTGACCGATTCGGCCAAGGCCCAGATGGCCGCCGCCGCCCAAGCCAAGGGCCTGAACGGTTGGTTGATCAGCCTGGAGTTCCCCAGCTACTACGCGGTGATGACCTACGCCCACGACCGTGCGTTGCGCGAAGAAGTGTACGCCGCCTACTGCACCCGTGCGTCGGACCAGGGGCCGAATGCCGGTCAAAACGATAACGGCCCGGTGATGGAAGAGATCCTCGACCTGCGCCAGGAGCTGGCCAAGCTGTTGGGTTTCGCCAGCTTCTCCGAATTGAGCCTGGCGACCAAGATGGCCGAATCCAGCGATCAGGTGCTGGGTTTCCTACGGGACCTGGCCAAGCGCAGCAAGCCTTTCGCCGCCAAGGACCTGCAGCAACTCAAGGCCTATGCCGCCGAACAGGGTTGCCCGGACCTGCAAAGCTGGGACAGCGGCTTCTACGGTGAAAAACTCCGTGAACAGCGCTACAGCGTCGCCCAGGAAACCCTGCGCGCCTACTTCCCCATCGATAAAGTCCTCGGTGGCCTGTTCGCCATCGTCCAGCGCCTGTACGGCATCGAGATCGCCGAGCAGACCGGTTTCGACACCTGGCACCCGGACGTTCGCCTGTTCGAGATCAAGGAAAACGGCCAGCACGTCGGCCGCTTCTTCTTCGACCTGTATGCCCGCGCCAACAAGCGTGGCGGGGCCTGGATGGACGGCGCCCGCGACCGCCGCCGCACCGTCGATGGCGTGCTGCAAAACCCGGTGGCCAACCTGGTGTGCAACTTCACCCCGGCCGACAGCGGCAAGCCGGCGCTGCTGACCCACGACGAAGTGACCACCCTGTTCCACGAGTTCGGCCATGGCCTGCATCACCTGCTGACCCGCGTCGAGCACGCCGGGGTGTCCGGGATCAATGGCGTGGCCTGGGACGCGGTCGAGCTGCCGAGCCAGTTCATGGAGAACTGGTGCTGGGAACCCGAAGGCCTGGCGCTGATCTCGGGTCACTACGAGAGCGGCGAACCACTGCCCCAGGACCTGCTGGAGAAAATGCTCGCGGCGAAAAACTTCCAGTCCGGCCTGATGATGGTGCGCCAGCTGGAGTTCTCGCTGTTCGACTTCGAACTGCACGCCACCCATGGTGACGGTCGCAGTGTGTTGCACGTACTCGAAGGCGTGCGCGACGAGGTGTCGGTGATGCGTCCGCCGGCCTACAACCGCTTCCCCAACAGCTTCGCACACATTTTCGCGGGCGGTTACGCGGCGGGGTACTACAGCTACAAATGGGCTGAAGTGCTGTCGGCGGATGCGTTCTCCCGGTTCGAGGAAGAAGGTGTGCTCAATGCCGCCACCGGTCGCGCGTTCCGCGAGGCGATCCTGGCACGCGGCGGTTCCCAGGAGCCGATGGTGCTGTTCGTCGATTTCCGCGGACGTGCGCCGTCGATTGACGCACTCTTGCGTCACAGCGGCCTGAACGAGGGCGCGGCAGCATGAGTGAGGGGCCTGTGATTACCAAACGACGCTTTATCGCCGGGGCGGTCTGCCCGGCGTGCAGCGAGCCGGACAAATTGATGATGTGGAGCGAGGACGATGTGCCGCACCGCGTATGCGTGGCCTGCGGTTATGCGGACACGCTCAACGAACAGGGTCTGTCAGTGCCCAAGGAGTTGGGGACGCGGGTCAACGCCAGCGCGGTGAAGGTGGCGGACGCCAAGGTCCAGACCGTGCAGTTCTTTGTGAACCCGAAGCTGAAAAAGAACACGGACTGACGCCGTGATGCACGACCGGCTCCGTCAAGGAGCCGGCTTGCCTTCACTCACCGTCTTCAACCAGCTTTTCATCGAGCAGGTGGCGAACACGCTGGTGCTGCACTCGCCATTGACCAGTGCCGTGTGCAGTTTGTCGACATCGGCGCGCATCATGTAGCGAATGCTGTCCTTGAAGTGGGCACTGTCGTCGAAGCCACCTTCGGTCATTTCGCGCAACGCATCCTCTTTACTCCAACCTTGCACCACCACCCGGTACATCGCGGCCATCAGGCCGGTGCGGTCCGAGCCACGCTTGCAATGCATCAGCACCGGGCCTTTGCTCTGGCCGGTCTCGATGGCCCGCAAGGCACTCAGGACTTGGCTGTCATCCACGTGGTTGGTTTTGTAGGGCAGTTGCACCTGGGTGATACCTGGCGACGACAGCCAACTCGCGTCGGACTCGGGCAGGAACGTGATCACCGTGCGCACCTTGAGTGTCTCCAGCAGGGCGAGTGCGCCTTGATCCAGAGTGCCGCCGCGGTAGAGGGTCGGTGACATCTGGAACAGCGTGTACGGGGTTTCCAGGGGTTGTGCCCACTCACTGGGGCGAATGGTCGGGAGGGGGTCGGCCTGAACCGGGCCGAGCGCAAACAACGCCATGAACGACAGACACAGTATCGGGATGAGGCGAGGTTTCGACATTGGGCGGAGGGCCGTTGTTGAAGGCGGGAATGACCGGGCTCAAGCCTGCCGCCCCAGCAGTCAAAGCTCTGTGAGGTGTGTGTCAAAGAAACGTGAAGCTATTTTTCGGTGCTTGATCGTCGCCAGGGTCTACAGCTTGAGCTTGATAAAGGCGCCAATGAGCTTTTCCAGCAGTACCCCGTAGTCAAACTGCGCCCCGGTGAGAGGGTTGCGGCGAATACCGCGAAACGCTGCGCCAGCATTCGGGGATCGGGTCTCGAACACATCGACGCTGTACCACTGTTGATCGTCATCGAACTCCAGGGCTTCTACGTTGACCCGGCGTTCAGGTGGATCCGCGGGGAGCTGATAGAGATACCCGGCCTGCTCGGAATCAATGATGGATTGCTGGAAGTAGGCCAGGGCGAGATCCGTTATCAGGGCGATGTCCCGCTCGTCGATGTCGTTGCCGGGCGTCACATTGATAGCGGACCAGGGATCATAGTCGAGGCGGACCGGGTCGCCGTTATTGTCCACCTGGAGGATCAGGCTTGGGGCATGGCTAAACGCGTGAGTGGACAGTTGCGCTGCACGGGTGGACGGATCTGTAATCCTTATTAGTTTGATGATTATGTGGACGTGTTCCGGTGTATCTACGCGTTGTAGAAAGACGCCGTTGCTGATGAATATCGACATGTTTAATCCTGGTAGTTATTACCGGATACATGAGCGAGTGCTGTGTGTACCCGGTAATGGCGCCTTGAACGGTCAAGCCTTGTGGGGCTTGGGTTCGAGGTCAAGGGTTGACGATACTTGCATAGGCTTTGGCCAGGGCCAGCAGCTTGGCCTTGTCATCGGCGTCGATGTCGCCATCGCCGTCAACATCCTTGTTGAGCGTGCGAATACTGAAGGTTTTACCCGCGTCGCTGGACACCGCAGTGACGAATATCGAGTCCACCAGAGTCTCGGTTTGAACTTGGTTCTCGGCATCCCAGACCAGTTCCTTTCGAGCAAGTTGCATTGAAACTTGTGCTTCTTGTGGGGCGACGATACTGGGGGATAGAAGTTGCAGGAATATACCGCGCTGATTAAAGAAAGACATTAATAAATCCTTTATTTATGTGCCGTGGAGAAAGTTACTTGGTAGGGCGAATATACGAGCGGTGATTAATCGTGACCATCGCTTATATGTTTCTTTAGTTTGCCTTTAGTGGGTGAATTGTTGTGAGTTGCCCGGTGAGTGAGGTGCGAGCACGGTTGCATTTACAGCTACGCACGGCCCAGCCATGCCTATTGGAACCTGTCGCCGGGGCTGGATTTCGAGATCAAGCGGCGACGGGCCTATCGTTGAGTCGGAAATGAGGCGTTATGTTGGTAGGCTTTTGTCGCGGTGGCTGGCTTTGTCCCCGGTAAACCGGGAAGATTCCCGGATTGCGCCCAAGAGGATGAATCATGAGTGACAAGGCTAAACAGCCGGTGGCTGCGTCGGCGTCCAGCGTTCCCGAGGGCGAAAGCGCCGATGCGGCGTTGAAGCATATCGTTGACGGCTTCCTGCATTTTCATCACGACGTCTTTCCCGAGCAGGAAGAACTGTTCAAGAAGCTCGCGACGGCCCAGCGTCCCCGGGCGATGTTTATTGCCTGTGCGGACTCGCGCATCGTTCCGGAACTGATCACCCAAAGTGCCCCCGGCGACCTGTTCGTGACGCGCAACGTCGGTAACGTCGTGCCGCCTTATGGGCAGATGAATGGGGGTGTGTCCACGGCCATCGAATACGCGGTGCTGGCGTTGGGTGTGCAGCACATCATCATTTGCGGGCATTCTGACTGTGGTGCCATGCGCGCCGTACTGAACCCCCAGTCCCTGGAGAAAATGCCCACGGTCAAGGCCTGGTTGCAGCACGTCGAAGTGGCGCGAACCATGGTCCAGGAGAACTGCAACTGCGCCAACGAAGACGAAAGCATGCAGGTGCTCACTGAGGAAAACGTCATCGCCCAGTTGCAGCACTTGCGTACCCATCCCTCGGTGGCGTCGCGCATGGCGAACGGTCAGCTGTTTATCCACGGCTGGGTCTACAGCATCGGCACCAGCGAGATAAAAGCCTACGATGCGGATCGAGGGTGTTTCCTGCCGCTGGACGGCAGCCTGCCGATCCCCATGGCGACGCCCAAGGCGCGCTTCTAAGTCGCGCTCAGGGGCTCAGTCCGTGGGAGCCACCGAGCGGTGCTCCCACTGTCGTCGGGATGCCTCAGGCCGCGGGTAGATCCAACTCCAGGCCAACGCCCAATTGGCGTGACAGGCACGGCCAGCGCTTCCAGGCGGCGCCAGTGTCCGGGCTGTTGAGTTTTTCCCGGTAGGCCTCGACGGACTCCAGGGCAAAGCTATCTTCGTCGAGCATTTCATCAACGGCGTGATGCACCGCCTCATCCAGTTGATTGGCAAAATCCTCGCCGATCAGTTGGTGGGCAATCAAGTTGGCGACGGTCATGTCCACGGGAATCAGCGGCTGGCTGAAGTGCTTGATGTACAGGTCATTCACTTCTTCCACCAGGCGATGCGCCAGGTAGGCTTCGTCCAACAGGCTGTCGAGGCCCACGTGGCCGTCCATGATGGCCGGCGGCTGGATGAAGAAGTGCTCGGCGATCTTCAGCACAGGCTTGATCTGCGATTCGATACCGGCTTCGCGGGCCACATCATGGGCGGCGTCCAGCAGGTCGGGAACCAGCTCGATGTAGGCGGTGACAAAGCGGGTCATGACGCCCTTGGCGTCGACGTCAGGTAGCTGGATGGCGGCGTGCAGGTGGGGCAACTGGACTTCCAGCTGGCGAGTGAGCTGGCCGGTCTGGGCTTCATGTTGTTGGGCAAGTTTGATCTGCTCGCGCAATGCGGCGGTGTTCATGAATACTCCAGGAAACAAAGGCAATGAAATAGGGAAGACATAAGTTAGCGTGCTTACGAAAACGGCTAAGACGTATTTTTCATAATTATTTCATTTTTGATGCAGTTGCGTTATATCGTTTTGCCATCATTCTCCCCGCATCCTTCTCCATTCCTGGTCTGAAGCGCAAGTTCAAGGTGTTTCAGCTGATTTACGACATCGCATTGCGAGGTCGGACTCGCTGTCTATACTCGGTTTTGAACGGAGTTAGCTGAGTGAGCCCGACTGCGCAGGCAGCAAGGCCCGGCGATTCAAGTTGAGTAGTCTGGAATGCCGATCCCTTGCCGCAGGTGATACGCCTACGGGAATAACAAGAACGATAAGGGGAACCCGCAATGATGCGACATCCACACGTATGGATGGGCCTCCTGTTGTGGTCGATTTTCAGCCAGGCGCAAGCGGCCTGGACTGTGAATATGGCGCCTGGAGCGACTGAAATCAGTCACGCAGTATTTGACCTGCACATGACCATCTTCTGGATCTGTGTAGTGATTGGCATCATCGTTTTCGGCGCGATGTTCTGGTCGATGATGGTGCACCGGCGCTCTACCGGGCAGGTAGCCGCCAAGTTCCATGAAAGTACGACGGTCGAGATCCTCTGGACCGTGGTGCCCTTCATCATTCTCGTTGCCATGGCGGTTCCGGCGACGGCCACCCTGATCAAGATGTACGACACCAGTGAGCCGGATATCGACATCCAGGTCACCGGCTATCAGTGGAAGTGGCACTACAAATACCTGGGCCAGGACGTTGAGTTCTTCAGCAACCTGGCCACGCCCCAGGACCAAATCCACAACCAGAGCCCCAAGGGCGAACACTACCTGCTGGAAGTCGATCAGCCGCTGGTGCTGCCGACCGGGGCCAAGGTGCGGTTCCTGGTGACCTCCGCCGACGTGATCCACTCCTGGTGGGTGCCGGCATTCGCGGTCAAGCGCGACGCGATCCCCGGTTTCGTCAACGAAGCCTGGACCCGCGTCGACAAGCCCGGCCTCTACCGTGGCCAGTGTGCCGAGCTGTGCGGCAAGGATCACGGTTTCATGCCCATCGTGGTCGACGTCAAGTCCCCCGAGGACTACGCCACCTGGCTGGCCGAACGCAAGGCCGAAGCCGCCAAGCTCAAGGAGCTGACCAGCAAGGAATGGACACTCGATGAGCTCAAGGAGCGCGGCGACAAGGTCTACCACACCGCCTGCGTCGCCTGTCACCAGGCCGAAGGCCAGGGCTTGCCACCCATGTTCCCGGCCCTCAAGGGCTCGCCGATAGCCACCGGACCCAAAGAGGACCACTTGCACCGCGTGTTCTTCGGCAAGCCCGGCTCCGCGATGGCCGCGTTCGGCAAGCAACTGTCGGAAGTCGATATCGCCGCCGTCGTGACCTATGAACGTAATGCCTGGGGCAACAACAAAGGCGACATGGTCACCCCTAAAGATGTCCTGGCTCTCAAACAGGCGCAGAGCAAATGAGCCGCTCGATTGCGTGTTCCCGTGAACGCTTGGGGCTCGTCGCCCCGAGCCGCCCCGCCCATCTGCTTGCAGGAGACAGGACATGAGTGCCGTCATCGATGACCATGGTCACGCCGGCCATGACGACCACGCCCACGGTCCGGCCAAGGGCCTGATGCGCTGGGTGCTGACCACCAACCACAAAGACATCGGCACGCTGTACCTGTGGTTCAGCTTCATGATGTTCCTGCTGGGCGGCTCGTTTGCCATGGTGATCCGTGCCGAACTGTTCCAGCCCGGACTGCAGATCGTCGAGCCGGCGTTCTTCAACCAGATGACCACCATGCACGGCCTGGTGATGGTCTTCGGTGCGGTGATGCCGGCATTCGTCGGCCTGGCCAACTGGATGATCCCGCTGATGATCGGCGCGCCGGACATGGCCCTGCCGCGGATGAACAACTTCAGCTTCTGGCTGTTGCCGGCGGCGTTCCTGATCCTGGTTTCCACGTTGTTCATGCCAGGGGGTGGGCCGAACTTCGGTTGGACCTTCTACGCCCCGCTCTCGACGACCTACGCCCCGGAAAGCGTGACCTTCTTCATCTTTGCCATCCACCTGATGGGCATCAGCTCGATCATGGGTGCGATCAACGTGATCGCCACCATCCTCAACCTGCGTGCCCCGGGCATGACCCTGATGAAAATGCCGCTGTTCGTCTGGACCTGGCTGATCACCGCGTTCCTGTTGATCGCGGTGATGCCGGTGCTGGCCGGTTGCGTGACGATGATGCTGATGGACATCCACTTCGGCACCAGCTTCTTCAGTGCCGCCGGTGGCGGTGACCCGGTGTTGTTCCAGCACGTGTTCTGGTTCTTCGGCCACCCCGAGGTGTACATCATGATCCTGCCGGCCTTCGGTGCCGTCAGCTCGATCATCCCGACCTTCTCGCGCAAGCCGCTGTTTGGCTACACCTCGATGGTCTACGCGACGGCGAGCATCGCCTTCCTGTCGTTCATCGTCTGGGCCCACCACATGTTCGTGGTCGGCATCCCGCTGGTGGGCGAGCTGTTCTTCATGTACGCCACCTTGCTGATTGCCGTGCCCACCGGGGTCAAGGTGTTCAACTGGGCCAGTACCATGTGGCAGGGGTCGTTGACGTTCGAGACGCCAATGCTGTTTGCCGTGGCGTTCGTCATCCTGTTCTCGATTGGTGGCTTCTCCGGCTTGATGCTGGCCATTGCCCCGGCGGACTTCCAGTACCAGGACACCTACTTCGTGGTGGCGCACTTCCACTACGTGCTGGTGCCCGGCGCGATCTTCGGGATCTTCGCTTCGGCGTACTACTGGATGCCGAAATGGACCGGCCACATGTACGACGAAACCCTGGGCAAGCTGCACTTCTGGCTGTCCTTCATCGGCATGAACATGGCGTTCTTCCCGATGCACTTCGTGGGGCTGGCCGGCATGCCACGACGGATCCCGGACTACAACCTGCAGTTCGCCGACTTCAACATGGTGTCCTCGATCGGTGCGTTCATGTTCGGCGCCACGCAGATCTTCTTCCTGTTCATCGTGATCAAGACCATTCGCGGCGGCCCGCCTGCGCCGGCCAAGCCGTGGGATGGTGCCGAGGGCCTGGAGTGGAGCATTCCATCGCCGGCGCCGTATCACACCTTCACCACGCCACCGGAAGTGAAATGAACGCCTTAGCCCTGGTGGGAGCGAGCCTGCTCGCGAAGCAGGCACTGGAGTGTGTCAGGCACATCGCGTTCGCGAGCAGGCTCGCTCCCACAGGGGATTGTCATGGCTGATTCGATTTCGATGAAGAAGCTGGTCACGCGATTACTGATGGTGGTGGTCGCGATGTTTGTCTTCGGTTTTGCCCTGGTGCCGATCTACGACGTGATGTGCAAGGCGTTCGGCATCAATGGCAAGACGGCCGGGCAGTACGAGGGTGAACAGGTGGTGGACACGTCGCGGCAGATCCGCGTGCAGTTCCTGTCGACCAACGCCGTGGACATGGTCTGGGACTTCTATCCCAAGGCCGACGACATGCTGGTCAACCCCGGAGCGGTCAACGAGATGGTCTTCGTCGCCCGCAACCCCAGTGATCATGCAATGAGTGCCCAGGCGATTCCCAGCATCGCGCCCGGTGACTCGGCGGCGTACTTCCACAAGACCGAGTGTTTCTGCTTTACCCAGCAGGTGCTGCAGCCCGGCCAGCAGATTGAAATGCCCGTACGCTTCATCGTTGACCGTGAGATTTCCAAGGACGTGAAGCACCTGACGCTGTCTTACACGCTGTTCGATATCACCGCCCGTCATCCGCCCGTGGCAGTAGCTGAAAAGGCTGGCGGCTAGACGTCAACGCGTGCCCGATAAGGAGAACAATAAATGGCAACTCATGAGCATTATTACGTTCCCGCCCAAAGCAAATGGCCGATCATTGCCACGGTCGGCATGTTCGTCACCGTGTTCGGCCTGGCCACCTGGTTCAACGACCTGAAGGCCGCACGCCCGGAATCCCATGGCCCGCTGATCTTCTTCGTCGGAGGGCTGTTGCTGGCCTACATGCTGTTCGGCTGGTTCGGCGCGGTAATCAAGGAAAGCCGCGCCGGCCTGTACAGCGCGCAACTCGACCGTTCGTTTCGCTGGGGCATGAGCTGGTTCATCTTTTCCGAGGTGATGTTCTTCATCGCCTTCTTCGGCGCGCTGTTCTACGTGCGGCACATCTCCGGCCCGGCGCTGGGGGGCGAGGGCACCAAGGGCATTGCCCACATGCTCTGGCCCAATTTCCAGTTCGCCTGGCCACTGCTGCATACCCCTGACCCGCAACTGTTCCCACCGCCCAAGGCGGTCATCAGTCCCTGGGGCTTGCCGCTGCTCAATACCATCATCCTGGTGACCTCCAGCGTGACGGTGACCATCGCCCACCATGCCTTGAAGAAGGGGCATCGGGGTGCACTGAAGATCTGGCTGGCGTTGACCGTGTTGCTGGGCTGCGCGTTCCTGGGCTTCCAGGTCGAAGAGTACATGCACGCCTACCGCGAACTGGGGCTGACCCTGGGCTCGGGCATCTACGGTGCGACGTTCTTCATGCTCACCGGCTTCCATGGCGCCCACGTCACCATCGGCACGCTGATCCTGTTCGTGATGCTGGTGCGCATCATGCGCGGGCACTTTGACGCCGAGCACCAGTTCGGCTTCGAGGCCGCGAGTTGGTACTGGCACTTCGTGGACGTGGTGTGGATCGGCTTGTTTGTCTTCGTCTACGTGCTCTGAGGGGGATTACCAGGGCGCGTGGGAAACCAGTTGGCCGCTGAAAAAGCCCCAGGCAATCAGGCCGACGGTGACGGCGGCCAGGCTGACACGAACGCTCAGGGCGATGGCCAGGCGATTGGAGCTGGCGTCGTCCTTGACCAGAAAAAACAGGCCGCTGAACAGGCTGACAACCGTGGCAATCAGCATCAGGACGATGGCTGCTTTGAGCATGGTGAGACTCCGGGGGGAACGCGATGTACTTGAGTATAGCTTTCGTTTCTACGCCTTTTCTGGCGGTGCCGTGAGGCGCTTTCAGCCCGGCATCGTGCCGACCCTGGTGGTGGCTGTGTTGCTGCCATTGCTGGTGTTCCTGGGCTGTTGGCAACTGAACCGCGGTGAGCACAAGCGGGTGTTGCTGCAAAGCTACGCCGAGCGCCGAGCCGCACAGCCTATGCCCAGCGAGCAGTTGGCGGGTATCCAGGACCCGGCCTTCCGCCGCGTGCGCCTGCAGGGCCAGTTCGAGGCGGCCCACAGTTACCTGTTGGACAACCGCACCCGTAACGGCCGCCCCGGTGTCGAGTTGCTGCAGCCCTTTCACGATCAGGCCAGCGGCCTTTGGTTGCTGGTCAATCGCGGCTGGCTGCCGTGGCCCGACCGGCGCACCCCGCCGTCGTTCACGACCCCCACGCAAGCCCTGGACCTGGACGCCTGGGTGTATGTCGCGCCGGGCGCGACCTTCCAACTGCACGCCGACCCGAGCAACGCCAACTGGCCACGGCTGGTGACCGCGATTGACCCGGACAAGCTCTGGAGCGAGCTGGGGCGTAGCGGTTTTGCCTATGAAGTGCGCGCAGAAGCGGGCCCGGCGAGCTACGAGGCCGATTGGCCCGTGGTGGCCATGGGGCCGGAGAAACATATCGGATATGCCGTGCAGTGGTTCGCCATGGCGTTCGCACTGTTCGGCCTTTATCTCTATCTCGGATGGCACAACGCAAGGGAGAAACACCATGGGAGCGGCCATGAATCCACCCAACATGTCTGACACTCAAGCGCCACAGCGACGTCGCGGGCGCTGGCAACTGATCCTGATCCTGCTGATGGTGATCGGCCCCATGGTCCTGGCCACCGGCATGTACAAATTGCAGTTCTGGGTGCCGGAGGGCCGCAGCTATCACGGCCAGATGATCGGCAACGGCCAGAGCCGCGCCGACCTCGGCGTACAGGCCGACGAAGAACGCTGGCAGATGCTGGTGACGGCGCCCCAGGACTGCTCGGTGGATTGCCAGCAACTGGTGTACCTGGCCCGGCAGATTCAGGTCGGCCTGGGGCGCGATGCCTCGCGCGCCAGCCACGCCTTGGCGACGGCCCAGCCGCTGAATGCCGACTACGAGGCCAAGCTGAGCCGTGAATACCCGCAATTGCGGCGCTACCCGCTGGACCTGTCGACCTACAGCAAGACCGTGCCGGGCAAGCCGGCGCCGCAACTGTGGATCATCGACCCCCACGGCAACCTGGTGCTGCGCTATGACGCCACCCTCAAGGGCAAGGATCTGCTCAACGATCTGCGCCACCTGCTGAAACTGTCGAATATCGGATAAGGGCATCGTCATGGCCAAGCCTGGATTTCGCCTTGCGCTGTTTGCCACCTTGCTGGCACTGATTGTCGTGTTGCTGGGGGCCTACACCCGGCTGACCCACGCCGGTCTCGGCTGCCCGGATTGGCCCGGTTGCTATGGGTTTATCAGCGTGCCGAACAGCGAAGCCCAGTTGGCCCACGCCGAGCGGCACTTTCCCGATGATCCGGTGGTGGCCCACAAGGGCTGGAACGAGATGATCCACCGCTACTTCGCCGGCACGCTGGGCGTGCTGATCCTGTTGCTGGCCGCCCGGGCCTGGACTCACCGGCGGCACCCGGACCAACCGCTCAAGTTGCCGCTGTTCCTGCTGGCGGTGGTGGTGGCCCAGGCGGCGTTTGGCATGTGGACGGTGACGCTCAAGCTGTGGCCGCAGGTGGTGACCGGGCATTTGCTGGGTGGGTTCGCCACCTTGAGCTTGCTGTTCCTGCTGACCCTGCGCCTGTCCGGCGTACTGCCGGCGCTGATCGTGCCGCGCCGCTTGCAGTACTGGGCCACGGCCGGGTTGCTGCTGGTGATCGGGCAGATCGCCCTGGGCGGCTGGGTCAGTTCCAACTACGCAGCGGTGGCCTGTATCGACTTCCCCACCTGCCACGGCCAGTGGTTGCCCCCGGCGGATTTCGCCAACGGCTTTCACCTGACCCAACACATCGGTCCCAATTACCTGGGCGGGCAACTCGATAGCGATGCGCGCACCGCCATTCACCTGACCCACCGCATCGGTGCCCTGTTGGTGACCCTGGTGCTGCTGGGCCTGGCCTGGCAGTTGAAGGCCGTGGGCATGACGCGCCTCGCCGCCCTGGTGCTGCTGGCCCTGGCGACGCAGATCACCCTGGGCATCAGCAACGTTCTGTTTCATCTGCCGCTGCCGGTGGCCGTGGCCCACAACGCGGGGGGCGCGGCGCTGCTGTTGACCCTGGTGCTGGTCAATTATCACGCCCGCACCAGCCTGGTCCGGGTCAAGCAGCACGCGCCCGGACGCTGGCGTTTCAGCCCCCGTAAACCCACGGCGGGCCCCATAACAATAAAAGGAGAAATGCCATGGCGACTCTGATCGGTGAACGGCACAGTCAGGCGATCTGGCGCGACTACCTGGAGCTGACCAAGCCCAAGGTGGTGGTGCTGATGCTGATCACGTCGCTGGTGGGCATGTTCCTCGCCACGCGTGCCGGGGTGCCGTGGACGGTGCTGGTGTTCGGCAACCTGGGCATCGCCCTGTGCGCCGGGGGGGCGGCGGCGGTCAACCATGTGGTGGACCGGCGGATCGATGCGGTGATGGCCCGTACCCACAAGCGCCCGCTGGCCGAAGGGCGGGTTTCTCCCACGGCGGCGCTGACCTTCGCCCTGATCCTGGCGCTCACGGGCCAGGCCTTGCTGCTGGCGTTCACCAACCCGCTGACGGCCTGGCTGACCCTGGCTTCACTGCTGGGCTATGCGGTGGTCTACACCGGCTTTCTCAAGCGCGCGACGCCGCAGAATATCGTCATTGGCGGGCTGGCCGGCGCGGCGCCACCGTTGCTCGGCTGGGTCGCCACCACCGGGCATATCGGCGCCGAGCCACTGCTGCTGGTGTTGATCATCTTCGCCTGGACTCCGCCGCACTTCTGGGCCCTGGCCATTCACCGCAAGGAGGAATACGCCAAGGCGGATATCCCGATGCTGCCGGTGACCCATGGCGAGCACTACACCAAGATCCACATCCTGCTCTATACCTTCGTGCTGTTGGCGGTCAGCCTGATGCCGTACGTGATCCACATGAGCGGGGTGTTGTATTTGGTCTGTGCCCTGGGACTGGGCGCGAGGTTTCTGCAATGGGCCGTGGTGCTGTACCGTGGCACTCGGCCGCACGCGGCGATCAACACCTTCAAGTACTCTATTTACTACTTGTTCCTGTTGTTCATTGCCCTGCTCGTAGACCACTACCTAATGTTGAACCTATGACTCGAACCCAGAAAACCGTCTTCATCCTTGTTGCCCTGATCGCGCTGGTGCTGGGGCTGACCGTCAACAAAGTACTGTCCGGCAAGGGCCAGGGCGACCCGACGGCGCTGATCGATGCCGGGATCATCCTGCTGCCCCAAAGCCGTCACCTGCCGGACGTGCAGATGACCAACCAGGACGGCCAGCCGGTCATGATCAACGAGCTCAAGGGCAAGTGGAGCGTGCTGTTCTTCGGCTACACCTTCTGCCCGGACATCTGCCCGACCACCCTGGCCCAGTTGCGCCAGATCAAGAGCGAGCTGCCGGCCGATGCAGTGGACAAGTTGCAGATCATCCTGGTCAGCGTCGACCCCCACCGCGACACGCCCCAGCAGCTCAAGCAATACCTGGGCTACTTCGATCCGCAGTTCATTGGCCTGACGCCGGCCTCGGTCGAAGACCTGCAAAAGGTCGCTAACGCGGTGAGCATTCCGTTCATCCCGGCCGACACCAGCAAGCCCAACTACACGGTGGACCACAGCGGCAACCTGGCGGTGATCGGGCCGGACGGGACCCAGCGTGGGTTCATCCGGGCGCCGTTGAACAGCGTCAAGCTGGTGGCGCAGTTGCCGGTGATGCTCAAGCGGTAGGAGCGAGGCTGGCCCGCGAATCAGGCAGTGCGGTGGATCAGGTTCACCGCTTTCGCGAGCAGGCTCGCTCCCACAGGTGGGGGCGAATCTGGGCATAAAAAAATGGGGTGCAATCAATGCACCCCATTTTTTATGTGACAGCCTTGGATCAGAACGCCGGCACGATTGCGCCTTTGTACTTCTCCAGGATGAAGGCTTTGACTTCCGGGCTGTGCAGGGCCGCGACCAACTTCTTCATCGCGTCGCTGTTCTTGTCGTCTTCACGGGCAACCAGGATGTTCACGTAAGGCGAGTCTTTGCCTTCGATGAACAGCGCGTCCTTGGCCGGATCGAGCTTGGCTTCCAGCGCGTAGTTGGTGTTGATCAGCGCCAGGTCGACCTGGGTCAGCACGCGCGGGATGGTGGCGGCTTCCAGTTCGCGGAACTTCAGGCCCTTGCTGTTCTCGGTGATGTCCTTGGTGGTCGCCAGAATGTTTTTCGCATCCTTCAACTTGATCAGGCCCGCCTGGTCCAGCAGCAACAGCGCACGGCCGCCGTTGGTGGCGTCGTTGGGGATCACCACGGTGGCGCCGCCTGGCAGCTCATCCAGTTTTTTGTACTTGCTGGAGTAGGCGCCCAGCGGCTCGATGTGCACGCCGGCAACGCTGACCAGGTGGGTGCCCTTGGCTTTGTTGAACTCATCCAGGTACGGCTGGTGCTGGAAGAAGTTGGCATCCAGGCGCTTCTCGGCCACTTGTACGTTGGGTTGTACGTAGTCGGTGAAGACCTTGACCTTCAAGTCCACGCCTTGCTTGGCCAGGGCTGGCTTGACGAATTCGAGGATCTCCGCGTGCGGCACCGGGGTGGCGGCAACGGTCAGGGTTTCAGCGGCATGGGCAGAGAACGCGGCCACGGCGGCGAACGCAACGAGTAGTTTTTTCATCCAGCAAACTCCTTGTGAAGCGCCCTTGCGGGCGCCTGCCAGCGGTGGCTGGCGATTGCATTTATTTTCGGGAAAAGTGGGCTACGAGCTTGTCGCCGATGGTTTGCAGTACTTGTACCAACAGCACCAGCAAGATCACGGTGACCAGCATGACATCGTTCTGGAAGCGCTGGTAACCGTAGCGGATCGCCAGGTCACCCAGGCCACCCGCACCAACCACGCCCGCCATGGCGGTGTAGCCCACCAAGGTGATCGTGGTGACGGTAATCGCGGCCAGGATGCCCGGGCGGGCTTCCGGCAACAGGGCATTGAACACGATCTGGCGGGTCGAGGCGCCCATCGCCTGGGTGGCTTCGATGATGCCGCGATCGACTTCACGCAGCGCGGTTTCCACCAGGCGCGCGAAAAACGGTGCGGCGCCGATCACCAGCGGTGGTATGGCGCCGGCCACGCCCAGCGAAGTGCCGGTCAGGAACACCGTGGTGGGGATCAGCACGATCAGCAGGATGATGAACGGCAGCGAGCGCACGACGTTGACGACAAACGCCAGGGCCGAGTAGAGGGCCTTGTGCTCAAGCAACTGGCGCGGACCGCAGAGAAACAGCAGCACGCCCAGCGGCAGGCCCAGCAGCACGGTGAACAGCAGCGAGCCGCCGAGCATCAGCATGGTGTCGCCGGTGGCTTCCCAGATGTCCGACCAGTCGATATTGACGAAAAAGCTCAGGAACAGATCCATCAGCGCAGCACCTCCATGTGGACGTCGGCGGCGGTGAAGCGGGCGAAGGCCGCTTCCATGTCACCGCCGGTGATCGCCAGGGTCAGTTGCCCGTAGGGGGTGTCTTTGATGCGGTCGATGCGACCGGCGAGAATGCTGTAGTCCACGCCGGTTTCGCGGGCGACGGTGCCCAGCAGTGGCGCGTAGGTCGCATCACCCTGGAACGTCAGGCGCACGATGCGGCCCGGCACGTGGGCGAAGTCATCGCGCTGCTCGCCTTCGTCGACCTGCTCGGCTTCCTGGACAAAACGCTTGGTGGTCGGGTGCGCCGGGTGTAGGAACACCTTGGCCACCGGGCCTTGCTCGACGATGACGCCGGCATCCATCACCGCCACTTCGTCGCAGACTCGGCGGATCACGTCCATTTCATGGGTGATCAGCACGATGGTCAACTTCAGTTCGCGGTTGATCTCGGCCAGCAGTTGCAGGACCGACGCGGTGGTTTGCGGATCCAGGGCGCTGGTGGCTTCGTCACACAGCAGGATCTTGGGTTTGGTCGCCAGGGCGCGAGCAATGCCGACGCGCTGCTTCTGGCCGCCGGACAACTGGGCCGGGTACTTCTTGGCGTGGTCGGACAGGCCGACCCGCTCCAGCAACTCGGCCACGCGCCGGTCGATATCGCTACGCGACAGTTCGCCGGCCAGGGTCAGGGGCAGCGCCACGTTGTCGGCCACCGTCTTGGAGGCCAGCAGGTTGAAGTGCTGGAAGATCATCCCGACTTGCTGGCGGAAACGGCGCAGTGCCTTGGCGTCCAGCGCGGTGACTTCTTCGCCGTCGACGAAGATCTTGCCACCGCTGGCGTTTTCCAGGCGATTGATCAGGCGCAGCAGGGTACTTTTTCCTGCACCGGAGTGGCCGATCAGGCCAAACACCTGGCCGTTCTCAATCGTCAGACTGGTCGGGTGCAGTGCGGGAATATCCTTGCCGGCGACGCGGTAGGTTTTATGGACGTTTTGAAACTCGATCACTTAGCGAACCTTGTGGGGCGCGTTGGAAAAGGGTCAGCGGTTAGCCGGGCGCGCATTTTAGCGTGTCTTTTTAGACGTACTTAGCATTTGTTTGATGGCTGTTATGCCATTTGGAAATAACCAAGCCATCCTAAACGTAAAGATCGCCGTCTCTCGCAGGGCTTTTATGGGTAGCCCGCAGGAGGCGGCGATCCTCTGTTACGGTTTACGTGGCGACAGCACCATCTGCGCCGGGACATGGCGCAGGATCTGTCGCTCGATCTTCAGGTCGAACCCGGCGTCCAGTTTGGTCACCCGTTTGCTCAACAGCGTCGCCAGCCAGGGGTAATCCTCGGTACGCGGGGCCTGAATGGTCACGTCGCACTGGTAATTCACCACATCGGCGGCGATCGCATCCAGTTGTCGGCGAAGTTGCTTACTATCGTTGATGTTCAGCGCTACGGTGGTGCTTTCGGCCGCCGGGTCGATGACCTTGGCCGCACGTCTGGCGGCAGCGGCTTGCAAGGCGGCTTCGGCCTGGTCCAGCTCAGCTTTGCGCGCTTGGGTAATCGCCCCGTTGACCCCGCCTGTCAGTGCGGGGGCCTTGGGCATCAGCGCGCGGGCACGGCTCAGCGCCGTGGCCGCGGCATTCACATCACCCTTTTGCAGGACGATCTGGCTGCGCTGCAAATACGCTTCGGCGAGCTGCCGCTGGTAGGGTTCCAGCGCCGGGTCGTTGGGCGATTGCGCCTGTAAGGTGGCCAATTGGTCTTCGGCGGTGGCCAGCTCACTGCTGGCCAGGCTTTGCTGCAACTGAGCGAGCGCCGTCGCGCGCGCGTCCGGGACCTCGGCGGCCGGAGGCGTGCTTTGGCAGGCGCCAAGCAGCAAGCATGCAACAAGGAGCAGATAACGTGAGGCGAACGGCTTCATTCCTGCGACTCTCTGATTGCGCAAAAAACGAGCAAGTCTACACCCCTCGACGGGGCAGGACAAAACTCAGCAAAAACAGCGCGGCGGCGGCGACCACAATCGAGGGGCCGGCGGGCGTGTCCTTGAACCACGACAGCGCCAGGCCACCGCAGACGGCGAGTATACCTAGCAAACTGGCGCCCAACGCCATCTGCTCGGGTGATCGGGCGTGACGTTGTGCCGCGGCTGCCGGGATAATCAGCAACGATGTGATCAGTAACACACCGACGATTTTCATCGCCACCGCAATCACCACCGCAATCAACAGCATCAATGTCAGGCGCAACGCCGCGACGGGCAGGCCTTCGACCCTGGCCAGCTCTTCGTGCACGGTGATCGCCAGCAGTGGCCGCCACAGGGCGACCAGCAACAGCAGCACCACCGCGCTGCCGCCCAGGATCCAGGCCAGGTCGCCCGGGCTGATCGCCAGCAGGTCGCCAAACAGGTAGGCCATCAGGTCGATCCGCACTTCATGCATGAAGCTTAGTACCACCAGGCCCAGAGAGAGGGTGCTGGGTGCAAGAATCCCCAGCAGGGTGTCCGAGGCCAGTGGCTGGCGCTGTTGCAGGGTGACCAGCAGCACGGCCAGCAACAGGCAGCCGACGGTCACGGCGACGGTGGGGCTGACATCCAGCAAGAACCCCAGCGCCACGCCGAGCAAGGCGGCATGGGACAGGGTGTCGCCGAAATAGGCCATGCGCCGCCAGACCACGAACGAGCCGAGCGGCCCCG
Organism: Pseudomonas sp. ok272; assembly: GCF_900109995.1. Classification (GTDB taxonomy): domain Bacteria; phylum Pseudomonadota; class Gammaproteobacteria; order Pseudomonadales; family Pseudomonadaceae; genus Aquipseudomonas. The sequence continues at coordinate 420,705 of NZ_FOCB01000003.1, forward strand.
CGACCACAGCCAGGGCCAGGCCTGCGAGCAGGGCATACAACAGAAAATCAGCCATGCTTGCAGCCATCTCCATGAACGTGGGTGTGGGCGGACGGTGCCGCGCTGACGACCGAGCCGTGCAAATCGTGGGCATGGTCGTGGTGGTGGTGATAAATCGCCAGGCTTTGCGCGTTCTTGCCGAACAGCTCGATGAACGCCGGGTCGCCGCTGACCTGCTCGGGGTGTCCGGAGCAGCAGACATGGCGATTGAGGCAGACCACCTGGTCGGTGGTGCTCATTACCAGGTGCAAATCATGGGAGACCATCAACACGCCGCAACCATGACGGTCGCGCAGGCGCGTGATCAGGCTGTACAGCTCGGCTTGCCCGGCGACATCGACGCCTTGCACCGGCTCATCGAGGACCAGCAATTGCGGTTCGCGCAACAAGGCGCGGGCCAGCAGCACGCGCTGCATCTCGCCACCGGAAACGCTCTGTACCGGGCTGTCGATCACCTGCTCGGCGCCAACCTCCTGGAGCGCCGCCAGGGCCCTGGCCCGGTCCACGCCCGGCACCAGGCGCAAGAAGCGCAGGACCGACAGCGGCAGCGTGGGGTCGACATGGAGTTTTTGCGGCATATAGCCGACACGCAGCTTGGGCTTGCGCCAGACGCTGCCGCTGTCGGGCTTGAGCAAGCCGAGTACCGCCCGCACCAGGGTGGTCTTGCCGGCGCCGTTGGGGCCGATCAGGGTGACGATCTGCCCCGGCTCGACACTCAGGTCGATCTTGTCCAGCACGGCTTGCCCGGCAAAGGCCACGGCGACCTGCTCAAGGCGTATCAACGCAGTGCTCATCAAGCCCCCTGGCAACCCGAGCAGAGCCCGATCACTTCGACGGTCTGGCCTTCGACCACGAACCCGACGTCGAGGGCGCTGTGCACGATGGCATCGCTGATGGACTGCTGTTGCAGCTCGATGGCCGCATGGCATTGGCGGCAGATCAGGAACTGGCCCTGGTGGGCGTGCGCCGGATGGTTGCAGCCGACGAAGGCGTTGAGCGACGAAATGCGATGCACCAGGCCGTTATCCAGCAGGAAGTCCAGGGCGCGGTACACGGTGGGCGGCGCGGCGCGGCGACCGTCCTGCTCGCTGAGCACCGCGAGGATGTCGTAGGCGCCCAGCGGCTTGTGGCTTTGCCACACCAGTTCCAGCACCCGCCGGCGCAGGGCGGTCAGGCGCAGACCTTTTTGTTCGCAGATGACATCGGCCGCGGACAGCGCGTTATGCACGCAGTGCGAGTGGTCGTGGGGGCGGCTGGCGAGCGGTGTTTTAGGCATGGGCGGCGACGCGTTTAGTTGGAGACGTTATTATGTTACCCGTTCTCGTCTCCTTGAGTGCTCATCGTGTCCAGACTTTTTGTCATCCTTGTCACATTTACCGCCAGTTTGTTCGTGATTGGCACTGCCCAGGCCGAGGTCAAGGTGCTGACCAGCATCAAGCCGCTGCAGTTGATTGTCGCGGCGGTGCAGGACGGCGTCGGGGTTCCCGAGGTCTTGCTGCCACCGGGGGCATCGCCGCACAACTATGCCTTGCGCCCTTCCGACGTTCGCAAGGTGCAAGCCGTGGACTTGCTGTACTGGATCGGCCCGGACATGGAAGGCTTCCTGCCTCGGGTACTCAAGGGGCGCACCTTGCCCACGGTGGCGGTGCAGGACCTGCCCGGGCTGAAGCTGCGTCACTTCGCCGAGGATAGCCACTCCCACACCGAAGAGGCCGACGAGCACGATCACGACCATCGTCCAGGGACGCTGGATGCCCACCTGTGGTTGTCGACGGTCAATGCGCGGGTGATCGCGGCGAAGGTCGCCGCCGACCTCAGTGCTGCCGACCCCGCCAATGCAGCGCGCTACCAGAGCAACCTCAAGGCCTTCGATGCGCGCATGGACGCGCTGGATCAGCGGCTCAAGGCCCGTTTGGCCGCCGTTGCGGGCAAGCCGTACTTCGTGTTCCACGAAGCCTTCGACTACTTCGAAGACGCCTACGGCCTCAAGCACGCCGGTGTGTTCAGCGTGGCCGCCGAAGTACAGCCGGGCGCCCAGCATGTTGCGGCGATGCGCACGCGCTTGCAGGACGTGGGCAAGACCTGTGTGTTCAGTGAGCCACCGTTGCGTCCACGACTGGCTGAAACCCTGGTCGCCGGCCTGCCGGTGAAACTCGCGGAGTTGGATGCGCTCGGTAGCTACACGCCCGCCACGGCGCAGGGCTATGAGCAGGTGCTGGAGAAGCTGGGCAATGATTTGGCGGGGTGCCTGGAGTCGCTTTAAGCCGTATTCGGCTTCGCCTCAATCGCGAGCAGTCTCGCTCCCACAGGTACAACGCGGCTCTTGTGGGAGCGAGACTGTTCGCGAACCGTTTAGAGGGCGAACGGCAGCGGTGTGCTGACTTGCTGCCGCTGGGTCAGGCGCTGCTGGAACTCCATCGGATCGTGAATCAGCACGTCCTGCCCGGCAAACGACTCGGCGGCGATCAGCCGAGACAGCCAGAACCGAACGCACGCCACCCGCAACAGGGTTGGCCACAGCTCGGCTTCGGCGGCGGTGAACGGCCGCAGTGCGGCATAGGCGCCCAGCAGCGCGCGCGCGCGCGGGCCGTCGATGACGCCGTCGTCGTCTGCGCACCAGTCATTCAAGGCGATGGCCACGTCATAGAGCATGGGGCCCGAACAGGCGTTGTAGAAGTCGATCAGCCCGGTCAGGTGCGTGCCTTCGAACATGGCATTGTCGCGGAACAGGTCGGCGTGGATGTTGGCCTGGGGCAGCGCGAGAATGTTCGCCTTCTGCGCGCTGATTTCATCCAGGGCGCGTTGCAGCAGCTCCCGTGGCTCGGTGGCCAGGTGCGACAGCAGTTGGGTGCCTTGCTCCAGCATCCAGTCCAGGCCCCGGTCCGTCTTGCGCGGGATCATCTGGTCTTTGGTCGCCAGGTGCAGGTGCCCCAGCAACTCGCCGACTTGCACGCAATGCTGGGCGTTGGCGACCTTGATGTGCTTGCCCGCAAGCCTGGGCTGTAACAGCGCGGGCTTGCCGGCCAGGGTGCGCAGGGCGACGCCGTCGGTGGTGCGCAGGGCGTAGGGCACGGGCAGGTTGGCGTCGTGCAGGACATCGAGCAACTCGATGAAGAACGGCATCTCTTGCACCGGACCGCGCTCAACCAGGGTCAGGACACATTCGCCCCGCTCCAGGCTGATGAAGAAATTGGTGTTTTCGCTTCCCGCGGCGATTCCCTGGAAATCAAGCAGGCGGCCGAGCCCGTAAGGGGCGAGAAAGGTTTCCAGCTCGGGCCGAGCCAGGGGGGTGAACACAGACATGGTTAAAAACTGCTCAGTTCGGGCGCTGCGAACCAGCCAGCGCCGATTAAAGTTAAGAAACTATTTCCATTCAAAGATCTTCCACGCCGGAATCAGCATATCCGGCTGGTCCGAGCGGATGAAATTGGCATCCGTCCCGTCCGCGCGTACCAGAAAGTACGGTGGTGCGCCCTTCGGGGTGACCTTGATGGCGTACAGGAAGCCATTCTGGCGGTACTCCTGAATGACTTTGTCGCCTTCGGTGTGGATGGTGACCTCTGGCTCAGGCGTCGGTGCGTCATTGGCTGCCATCACGGCCAGCGGAGTCATTGCAAAGAAGCCAGCCAGCAACAGGCGATTAAGTGTACGCATGATAACCTTGTCCCTTTGTCGTCAACGGTCCCGCTATTCTAGCGCCGGACCCGCCGAAAAGGTTGATCCTGCTCATGAGCCAAGCCCCCCTCGTCCTGGTGGACGGTTCTTCATACCTGTATCGCGCCTTCCACGCGCTGCCACCCTTGACCACGTCCAAAGGCCTGCCGACCGGCGCGGTCAAGGGCGTCCTGAACATGCTCAAGAGTCTGCGCAAGCAGTACCCGGATAGCCCGTTCGCCGTGGTGTTCGACGCCAAGGGCGGGACATTTCGCGATGACATGTACGCCGAATACAAGGCCAACCGTCCGAGCATGCCCGACGACATGCGGGTGCAGATCGAGCCGTTGCACGCCAGTGTGATCGCCATGGGCTTCCCGCTGTTGTGCGTCGAAGGTGTGGAGGCGGACGACGTGATCGGTACGCTGGCCCGCAGCAGCGCCGCCGCAGGCCGTCCGGTGGTGATCTCCACGGGCGACAAGGACATGGCGCAGTTGGTCGACGGGCACATTACCTTGGTCAACACCATGACCGGTAGCGCGATGGACGTGGCTGGCGTGAAGGAGAAATTCGGTGTCGCTCCCGAGCAGATCATCGATTACCTGGCGCTCATGGGCGACTCCTCCGACAACATTCCCGGCGTTCCCGGCATCGGGCCGAAGACGGCATCCGGCCTGTTGGTGGGCGTCAATGGTGGCCTGACCGAGCTGTATGCGCAGCTCGACATCGTCCCGACCCTGCCGATTCGGGGGGCGAAGACCCTGCCGGCCAAGCTCGAAGAGCACAAGGACATGGCGTTCCTGTCCTATGCACTGGCGACCATCAAGGTCGACGTGCCGCTGGACGTAGGGCTGGAGGACCTGCACCTGGGTGAGCCGGACCGTGAAAAGCTGGCCGAGCTCTACGCCCTGCTTGAATTCAAGAGCTGGCTCGACGAACTGCAACGTGATGCCAAGCGCGTAGAACTCAAGGCGGCGGCCCAGGCGGCGCCCGCGGTGGACCTGTTGAGTGAAGCCGAGCCCGAAGTGGCGGTGGTCGCCGAGGCGCAGTACGAAACCATCCTCGACCAGGCGCGTTTCGACGTTTGGCTGGCGAAGCTGAACAAGGCCAAGCTGTTCGCCTTCGACACCGAAACCACGGGCGTCGATGCCCAGCAGGCGCAACTGGTCGGGCTGTCCTTCGCCGTGCGCGCCAATGAAGCGGCCTACATCCCGCTGACCCACTCCTACATCGGCGTCCCGGACCAACTGGACCGCGACACCGTACTGCGGGCCTTGAAGCCACTGCTGGAAGATGAGACCAGGCTCAAGGTTGGCCAGCACGCCAAGTTCGACATCAACATCCTGGCCAACTGCGCCATCGGTGGCGACCCGGCCTGTGGCATCACGGTGCGCGGCGTTGCCTTCGACACCATGCTGGAGTCCTACGTACTCAACTCCACGGCGACCCGGCATGACATGGACAGCCTGGCGCAGAAGTACCTGGACCACACCACCGTGAGTTTTCAGGACATCGCCGGCAAGGGTGCCAAGCAACTGACGTTCGACCAGATCGCCCTTGAGCAGGCCGGACCTTACGCGGCCGAGGATGCCGACGTGACGCTGCGCCTGCATCAAGTCCTGCATGAGAAGCTGGCCGCTATCCCGACCCTGGCCAGCGTGCTCAGCGATATCGAGATGCCCCTGGTGCCGGTGCTGGCGCGCATCGAGCGCCAGGGTGCGCTGGTGGATGCGGAGTTGCTGGGCATCCAGAGCATTGAGCTGGGCAACAAGATGGTTGCCCTGGAGCGCGAAGCCTTCGAGATCGCCGGTGAGGAATTCAACCTCAGCTCGCCCAAGCAGTTGGGCGTGATCCTCTACGAAAAGCTCGGCTTGCCGGTGCTGAAGAAGACCGCCAAGGGCCAGCCGTCCACCGCCGAAGAGGTGCTGGCCAAGCTCGCGGAAGATGACTATCCGCTGCCCAAGGTGCTGATGCAGTACCGTTCCATGAGCAAGCTCAAAAGCACCTACACCGACCGGTTGCCAGAGCAGATCAACCCGCGCACCGGGCGCATCCACACCTCTTACCACCAGGCCGTGGCCTCCACGGGGCGCTTGTCCTCAAGTGATCCGAACCTGCAGAACATCCCCGTACGGACGGCCGAGGGCCGGCGTATTCGCCAGGCGTTTGTCGCGCCCAAGGGCTACAAGCTGCTGGCGGCGGACTATTCGCAGATCGAGTTGCGGATCATGGCCCACCTGTCCCGCGATGAAGGCTTGTTGAATGCCTTTCGCAACAACCTCGACGTGCACACCGCGACAGCGGCGGAAGTGTTCAAGGTCGAGCTGGCAGACGTGACGACCGATCAGCGGCGCAGTGCCAAGGCGATCAACTTCGGCCTGATCTACGGCATGGGCGCGCAGAAGCTCGGCAAGGACATCGGCGTTGGGGCCAAGCAGGCCAAGGCCTATATCGACACCTATTTCGCCCGCTACCCGGGAGTTCGCGAATATATGGACCGCACCCGTGCCCAGGCGGCGGACCAGGGCTACGTGGAAACGCTGTTCGGCCGGCGCCTGTACCTGCCGGAGATCAACTCCAACAAGCCGCAGGAACGTGCCGGCGCCGAGCGCACGGCGATCAACGCGCCGATGCAAGGCACGGCGGCAGACATCATCAAGCGCGCCATGGTGGCGGTGGATAACTGGCTGGCCGCTTCCGGCCTGGATGCCAGGGTCATCCTGCAGGTGCACGATGAATTGGTACTTGAGGTTCGCGAGGATCTGGTGGATCAGGTCAGCGAGGAGATTCGGGTGCACATGAGCGGCGCGGCCACCCTGGAGGTGCCACTGTTGGTGGAAGTGGGCGTGGGGAACAACTGGGACGAGGCTCACTAGGCCGATCCGGGCGGTTTTTCGGGGGGATTGCCGCGGCATAGTGTCGCGGCCAATCAGCGGCGAAGGGCTATTAGTTCGTAAAACACTTGGGCTTATTGCCAATGGGTTTTGAAATCAGTTTGAACTAAATCCATGAACCGCTACTCAGAGCTACTGTTGGGTGGTGAAGCCCTTCAATGCTCCTATGTTGTGTTAAGTGTTGGCAGATATCCGGACCCCTCCCCTGGCGGTCCGGGCCTTGGACCCCGAATTTTCCCTCCCCATAGAGATTCGGGGTTTTTTTTGCCTGAAAACTGCCTGTGCGTCGATCATGCGGCGTTAAACGTGCGGCTCGAAATGCTCACTTAGGCCCCTAGGCTCCGCTTTCGAGCCGCACGTTTGCCTTGCCTGATCGCCGCTCGGCGAGTTTTCGCTCCTGCCTTACTCGGCGACTTCTGCGCCCTTGTCCGCCAGCTCCATCCACTCCGCCAGCACGGTGTAGGCGTCTTCCAGGCCCAGGCGCTTTGGCGCCGAGAACAGCTGGATGGACACCGCATCGCCCCAGCCCTTGCGGATATCCGCCTGGACCTTGAGCAGCGTGTTCTTGGCGGCGCCATAGGTCAGCTTGTCGGCCTTGGTCAGCAAGATATGCATCGGCATGCCGCTGGCCACGGCCCAATCGAGCATCAGCAGGTCGAAGTCAGTCATTGGATGACGGATGTCCATCATCAGGATCAAGCCCTTCAGGCTCTCGCGGCTGCCCAGGTAGGCTTCCAGGTGACGCTGCCAGTGCAGCTTCAGCGGGATGGGTACTTTTGCATAACCGTAGCCCGGCAGGTCGACCAGACGCCGATCATCGTCTAGCTTGAAGAAGTTCAACAGCTGCGTGCGGCCCGGGGTTTTCGAGGTGCGCGCCAGGCTGGCGTGGGTCAGGGTGTTCAGGGCGCTGGATTTGCCGGCGTTGGAACGCCCGGCGAAGGCCACTTCAAAGCCCTCGTCATCGGGGCATTGATCAACTTTGGCAGCGCTGAGCATGAAGGTGGACTGTTGGCACAGACCGAGGATGGGGTTCTTGAGTTGCATGGGATTTCCGATATGGGCGGTGCCGAGAATGGTCGCAAAGAGCTGCGTCGTTTCCGTTTCAGTGACGCCAGTATATAATGCCGCAGATTTTGTGTGCGCTTTGTCCCAGCGTAGGATGAAGTTCACGAGAGCGATTGACCTTGATTGCGCATAAGAACGCAGCACGCTCTCAACCCTGAAAAGGTCGTTTTATGACGAAATGGCTGCTGGCTGCTGGTGTCTTGATGCCGCTTTATAGCGCGCAGGCTACACAGGATCCGGAAGTTGTGTACAACCGTGTTTGTGGCGCCTGTCATTCCGGCCAGCTGCCGACGGCGCCTCAAAAAGGCGATCAGCAAGCTTGGGCGCCAAGATTGGCGCAAGGTATGGAGACGCTGGTGCAACACGTGACCCAGGGTTTCAAGGCAATGCCGCCGCGTGGTTTGTGCATGGACTGCAGTGCCGAGGATTACCAGGCCATCATCCAGTGGATGAGCGAGTGATCCCGGTCCATAACTCTTTAACCCTTAGCCGTAGTTGGATTAGCTGATGAACAAATTGATCGTGAGTCTGCTGTTGACCGTGGGGATCTCCGGCATTGCCCATGCCGCAGGTAACGCAGTGACAGGCGATGCTAAAGCTGGTCAGGCGAAAGCCGCAGTCTGTGGTGCTTGCCATGGCCCGGATGGCAACAGCATGGCGCCAAACTTTCCAAAGCTGGCAGGCCAGGGTGAAAAATACCTGAGCAAGCAGTTGCACGACATCAAGTCGGGCAAGCGCACGGTCCTGGAAATGACCGGCCTGTTGACCAACCTGAGCGACCAGGACCTGGCTGACATTGCCGCCTACTTCGCTAGCCAGAAAGGTAGCGTCGGTGCAGCAGACCCGAAACTCGTGGCGCGCGGTGAAGCACTGTTCCGTGGCGGCGACTTGGCCAAGGGCCTGCCGGCCTGCACCGGTTGCCATTCGCCTAACGGTGCTGGCAACGCGGCGGCCGGCTTCCCGCACCTGGGTGGCCAGCATGCGTCGTACGTGGCCAAGCAACTGACCGACTTCCGCAAGGAAGAAGGCGGCCGCACCAACGACGGCGACACCAAGACCATGCAAACCATTGCTAAACGACTGAGCGACGAAGATATCGCGGCGGTCTCCAGCTACATCCAGGGCCTGCACTAAGGCCTCTCGGGCGGGCGTTGTGGCGGTATTGACCGCGCACAGCGTTAACGCTCGATTAATCCTTGGGTGCGAGCATAAAAAGGGTGGCCTTGGCCGCCCTTTTTTGTGGCCGCTGCCGTTACACTAGCGAACTCAAGCCCGCCGCGATGTGTCTGAACACTTGCCGAGCGAGGCGACCTAATTTGTCCAGGAGCAAAGCATGCGTAATCTGATTCTCAGCGCCGCACTCGTCACTGCCAGCCTGTTCGGCATGACCGCCCAGGCTGCCGAAGCGCCTAGCGCACCTTACGTCGAATTGAGCAATGCGGTGCCGGTCGCGGTGCCAGGCAAGATCGAAGTGGTGGAGTTGTTTTGGTACGGCTGCCCACATTGCTACTCATTTGAGCCGGTAATCAATCCATGGGTTGAGAAACTGCCGTCGGATGTGAATTTCGTGCGTATTCCCGCCATGTTCGGCGGCCCTTGGGACGCACACGGCCAGATGTTCTTGACCCTGGAAGCCATGGGCGTAGAGCACAAAGTTCACGCTGCGGTTTTTGACGCTATCCAGAACAAGCGCGAGAAGCTGGTCGATAAGAACGACATGGCCAACTTCCTGGCCACCCAGGGTGTCGACAAGGACAAGTTCCTCGCGACGTTCGATTCCTTTGCCATCAAAGGCAAAGTCGTCCAGGCCAAAGAGCTGGCCAAGAAGTATGAAATCTCCGGCGTCCCCACCCTGATTGTCAACGGTAAATACCGCTTCGACATTGGTTCTGCCGGCGGCCCTGAGCAAGCCCTGAACCTAGCGGATCAACTGGTTGCCAAAGAGCGAGCGACAAACAAGGCCGCCGCTAACTAAGCGCGCGCCCCGCCATGCGTCGCTGGGGTAATGAGCGCATCGTTGGCCTGCATGACCCGCAGGTCAACGAGCATCACCTGCAACCCGCGGGCTTGCCCGCAGACAGTCGCTTGCGCTTGCTCAGCTTCAATATCCAGGTCGGTATCAGTACCGAGCGCTATCGGCATTACCTGACCCGGGGCTGGCAGCACTTGCTGCCCCATGTCGGGCGTGCCGACAACCTACAAAAGATCGGCAACCTGCTGGGTGACTACGATTTGGTCGCCTTGCAGGAAGCCGATGGCGGCAGCCTGCGCTCGGGCTACGTCAACCAGGTCGAGCACCTGGCCCAACTCGGCGCCTTCCCCTACTGGTATCAACAACTCAATCGCAACCTGGGCCGCTTTGGCCAGCACAGCAATGGCGTGCTCAGCCGGCTGCGGCCGTGGCAGATCGAGGATCACCCGTTGCCAGGCCCCAAGGGCCGGGGCGCCATCCTGGTGCGCTTTGGCGAGGGCCCCGAAGCGTTAGTGGTGGTGATGATGCACCTGGCGTTGGGGGCACGGGTGCGCAGCCTGCAGTTGGCGTACATTCGCGAGCTGATTGGCGGCTATAAGCACCAGGTGTTGATGGGCGATATGAACACCCATGCCAGCGACCTGCTGCAAAGTTCGCCCTTGCGCGACCTTGGCCTGCTCGCGCCGCAAGTCGAAGCCACGTTCCCCAGCTGGCGCCCTCAGCGCTGCCTGGACCATATTCTGCTCAGCCCGACCTTGACCCTCGAACGGGTCGAAGTGCTGGCGCAGCCGATTTCAGATCACCTGCCGGTCGCGGTAGAGATTCGTCTGCCCGGTTCGCTCACGGCCGATGCATTGCCCGCGTTGAGCCCTGCCCTGCGCGGAACCCCTGAATGAGCGACGAAGCACAGCGCTGGAAAGAGAAGTACCTCAAGAGCATCGAACAACAGGAAAAACTCGAACGTCGCTGGGATGCCCGGCTCGACTTGTTGCGTCGTGGGCTGGTGCGCAGCACGCTGGCGGCGGAGGGCACCGACCGGGTGGTTGACCAGTGCATGAAGGAAATGCGCGAAGTCATCCGCACCAACGACATGGACGCCGGGTTGGCGGCGTTGCTGCCGCGTCTTGAAAAAGCCGTGCTCGACTCCGAACAGCGCCGTGAGACCCGGGTCGATCAGATTGGCACCGCGCTGACCGCCCTGGTCAATCAGCTCCAGAGCCTGCCGCTGCCCCGCGAAGTCAGCCGCCCGCTGAAGACGTTTGCCAAGCAGTTGGATGCCCGCGTCGGCCAGGCCCGAGAGATTCCCTTATTGCTCGGTGAACTGAGCAGTTTGCAGGCGCAGGCCATCGATGCACTGGAGACCCCCACGGAGCCCGCCCGCCCGGGGCTGCTGCAGCGTCTGTTTGGCGCTCGTGACGAGGACGCGCAAGCGCCGCAGGTCACGGGCGTGGTCGAGGTGGCGCCTGCCCCTGCCCCGAGCGCCGCTCCCGAGCCGAATCACGAGGTGCTGGCGCCCAGCCCTGAACCTTCCCTGCTGGCATCTGCTGCACCCGTGCCGGCTCCCGTCGCGGCACCGGCGCCATCCGTGGTTGCGGCGGTGCCGGTTGCTGAGCCGCTCGCTCCTGCGGTCGTGGCGTTTGTGCCGCCGGTGGTGGAACCCAAGGTGGCGCCCGCTCCGGTGTCGGACGTCGAGCAGGACCCGCCGGCTGCGGCGGCGCAGGTCGAGGAACTGGCACCCAAGGCCCCGCCGCCGGAAGAGCCCGAACCGTTGCCTGAGCCCCTGTTGCCAACGGAGGGCGAGGCGCCGGTCGAAGCCGACTCGGAGCACCCCGAGTACCCGGTGCACTATGCCCTCCCGGATTCACCCGAGCCTTCGTACAGTTCGGTCGCCAAGCACATTGAAAGCACACTGCTGGGCCTGCTGGACGACCTGACATTGCCTGAGCGCCACCGGCCGCAAGCCGAGGCCATGCGTGAGCGGCTGAAAAACGGACTCAATTGGTACGAACTGCTGCCGATCCTGGACGACCTGGCGGTGCTGATGCTGGCAATCACCGACAGCGGCCAGCACGAATTCGAAGTGTATCTAAAGCAACTCAACGAGCGGCTGGAGTCGTTCCAGAGCAACTTGCAAGCCGCCAGTGACGGGCATGCGGATAACCGCAGCGCGGCGCATGAGTTGGACACGCAAATCCGTGAGCAGGTCGATGGCTTACACAGCAGCATGCAGCAGGCCGAGGACCTGGAAGGCCTCAAGCACGTGCTGGAGAATCACCTCGAAGGCTTGCTCGGCACCATGGACCAGCATAAAAAGCAGCGCGACGAGCGTGAGCAGGAAGTCGCTATGCGCCTGCAGGGCCTGGCCGAGCGGGTGGCGAGCATGGAGCAGGAAGCCCAGGGCTATCGCGAGCACCTTGAAGAGCAGCGGCAGAAAGCCCTGGTCGACCCGCTGACCGGGTTGCCGAATCGCGCGGCGTGGAGCGAACGCTTGGAGCATGAGGTCGGGCAGTGGCAGCAGCACGGCAATACCCTGTTGCTGGCCATGCTCGACCTCGATCATTTCAAGCGCATTAACGACAACTACGGGCACCTGGCGGGCGACAAGGTACTGAAGATCATCGCCACCGTCCTGCGCAAGCGCCTGCGCGGATCAGACTTTATTGCGCGCTTTGGTGGCGAGGAGTTTGTGCTGCTGATGCCTGACACCTCGTTACCGGTGGGGGCCAAGCTGCTGGAAACCCTGCGTGCAGCGATCGAGGCCTGCCCGTTTCATTTCAAGGGCGAGCGGGTCACCATCAGCGTCTCTATCGGGATGAGTGCGTTCAAGGCGGGAGAACACAGCGATCTGGTGCTTAAAAGAGCCGATCAGGCGCTGTACCGGGCAAAGGATGCCGGTCGTAACCGGATCGAGATTGGCTGAGCCAATTGTTCCATTTTGTATAATCCCCGGCTTTTGCCGGCTCGGTCGCGGGCATTACGTTACACTGTTGCATTACTGTCTTCAGCGTACTGTCTCTGCCATGAAATTTATTGCCTTGCTTGTGTCGCTTATTGTCCTGGCCGGTTGTGCGAGCGGCCCGCGTATCGACACCCGCCATCCCTCGGTCAACTACGACAGCCGCGTGCAGTTTGTCGTGGTGCATTACACCTCCGCCTCGCTGGAGCGTTCGCTGGCCCTGCTGACCCATGGCGAAGTCAGCAGCCACTACCTGATTGGCGACGACAAGAACGGGACCATCTACAAGCTGGTGGATGAAAACTATCGCGCCTGGCATGCCGGTGAAAGTGAATGGCAGGGGCGTACCTGGTTGAACTCCAGCTCCATCGGCATTGAGATCGTCAACCCCGGCTACCGCGACATGCCCACTGGGCGCGTCTGGTATCCCTACAGTGAGGCACAGGTCCAATCGCTGATTGTCTTGATCAAAGACATCAACAAGCGATATGGCATCAGCCCTCGGCATGTGATTGGCCACAGCGACATTGCCCCGCTGCGCAAACTCGATCCGGGTCCGTTGTTCCCCTGGAAGCGCCTGGCTGAAGCCGGCGTTGCGGTCTGGCCGGACGAGCAGGCCGTGGCCCGCCAGCAAGCGGTATTTGCCGCGCAGTTGCCCAGCATCACCTGGTTCCAGGAAGAACTCGCCCGGCTGGGTTACGCCACGCCGCAGACCGGTGAACTGGATGTCGCCACGCGCCACGTGCTGGCCGCCTTCCAGATGCGTTTTCGTCCGGCGCGCTTTGACGGTACGCCAGATGCGCAAAGTGCAGCGATCCTGCAGGTGCTGAACCAGACAAAATAATGGCGCTTGTCCGAGGACTTTCGCTAAATCCAAATTAGTAGCTATAACTCATTGGTAATCCTTCGGATACTCGATGATGGCGGCCGCTAGGCAGACCCTACACCGTTGGTTCTATCGCCCCTGGCCCTTGGCGATGATGGCGGCTGCGCTGAGTCTCACGCTGCTGTTGACCGTCAGCCTGGGGGTGGCGTTGCGTCAGGTCCAACAGCGTGAAAGCGAACAGATGAACGCCCAGGGCGAACGTTTCCTTGAACGCCTGGAGCAATTGTTCGGCCAGTTGCGCGAAAGCCTCGATGACCTGGAGGCGCAGCCCTTGAGGGGGTGCAGCGCGCAAATGATCGCGGCGTTACAGGAGGTCAGCTTCAACTACCGATTTGTGTATGAAGCCGCCTACATCGATAAGTCGCAACTGTGTTCCAACCGCCCCCGCCAGGAAGACCTGGCCGCCGTTCGATCCCCCGACATCCAGGGCCCGACCTACAGCTACTGGCTCAACACCAGCACCGAGCCCAATGAGAACCGCGCGGCCTTGATGCTTGGGCGGGGCAACTTTCGGGTCGCGACCTCTCGCGGGCACCTGGCCGATATGGTCGACCTGATGCCGGGCAGCAGCTTGCTGGTGATTGTCGACCACGGCACTCGGGCCATACCGGTGCTGGGCGCCCCCCAGTCGTGGCCGCCGAAGGAGGCCTGGTCGCCCTTCAGCACTGAACCGCTGCAGATCACCCAGAATCGCCTGATCTATCGCATGCCCACCATCAACCCCGAATACCAACTGGTGCTGATCTCGCCGCGTACCGCCTTGCACCTGCCGGTCTTGTGGTGGTGGTTGGTGCCGTCGAGCTTGCTCCTGGGGGCCTGCATTGGCGCGGTGGTGTACTTGTTGGCTCGCCAGCGCCAGTCGATGGGCGGCGAGTTGCACGGTGCGCTCAAACGCGATGAGTTGCAGGTGCTGTACCAACCGATCTTTGACTTGGGCAGCCGCCAGTGTGTCGGTGCCGAAGCCTTGTTGCGCTGGCGGCGCCCGGACGGAACGCTGACCAGCCCGGACCTGTTCATTCCCATGGCGGAGAACTCCGGACAGATCCGCCAGATCACCGACTTTGTCCTGGAACGCTTGCTCAAGCAGCTTGGCCAGTTGTTGCGGGCCAACCCGCAGCTCTATATCTCGGTCAACCTGGCGGCCTGTGACGTGATGGTGCCCAGGATTGGCGAGGTCATGGCGCGGTTACTGGCCCAGCACCAGGTGGCGGCCCATCAGATCGCGTTCGAGGTCACCGAGCGCGGGCTGATCGACGTGGTGGTCGCACGGCAGAACCTGCAAGCCTTGCGCGATGCCGGGCATCAAGTGTTGATCGATGACTTCGGCACGGGCTATTGCAGCCTGGCGTACCTGCAAACCTTGCCGGTGGATTGCCTGAAGATCGACAAGGCGTTCATCGATGCGCTGGGCCATGACGCGGCCAGCAGCGGCGTGGCGCCCCACATCATTCGCATGGCCCATGCCTTGCAGCTCAAGGTGATCGCCGAGGGCATCGAACATGAGGAACAGGTGATGTACCTGAGCAGCGAAGGCGTGCACTACGGCCAGGGCTGGTTGTTCGCCCATGCCCTGAGCGCCGCGCAGTTGATCGAGTTGGTGACCCATGGTCGCCGGCGGTCGCCGCGGCGCATCGAAGACGAGGCCTGAGCAGCGGTTACAGCGGCAACGTCATATAGAACTGCGTACCCTGCCCTGGCCGTGAGTAAACCCCCATGCGGCCGCCATGCAACTGCACGATCTCCTTGCACAGGGCCAGGCCGAGCCCGGCGCCACCTTTTTTGCGTCCGACCTGCACGAAGGGCTCGAAAATCCGCCCCTGCTGGCCGTAGGCAATGCCTTCGCCATTGTCTTCGACGCTGACGATCACCCGCTCGCCATGGCGCCGGGCCTGCAGGCGTATCTGGCCGTTGTGGCCGGTGTGACGCAAGGCGTTGTCGATCAGGTTGTCCAGGACCCGGGTCAGTTGTACCGGGTCGGCTTGCAACGGAGGCAGCGGCACCTGCATGTGCACCAACAACTCGATGCCTTGCTGCTGCGCGCGCTCGATGAAGCGTCGCTGCGCCTGTCCCAGCAGCTCATCGACGCTGCACGGGGCCAGGGTGAGTTTCTGCAGGCCGTTCTGATAGCGGGAAAAATTCAACAGGTCGTTGATCAACTGCATCAAACGCTGCATTTCTTCGTTCACGGTATTAAGCAGGTCGGTCTCGCGGGAGTCCTCGGCAAAGCGCGTGCGCTCGCGAAACAAGCCGAAGGCCATGTGCATGCCGGTGACCGGCGTGCGCAGCTCGTGGGACGCCCGCAGCACGAACTCACTGCGCACGCGCTCGAACGCCCGTTGCTCGGTGACGTCATGCAGCACCATGACGGCGCCAAGGATATGGCCTTCGGTGTGGCTGACGGGGGTCAGGCTGTACGTCAGCAGGCGTGACTCGCCTTCGACGTTGACGCTCAGGTCTTCAGGCGCGCGCTCCAGCGAGCCGCCGTGCAGGACCAGTTGCAACTGCTCATCGAGTTCCGGGCGTTGCAGCGCCGTACCCAGGCCGGTGCCGAGGCTGGCGTCATCCCAACCCAATTGGCGCTGGGCAACCGGGTTCAAGTGCTCCAGGCGGCCCTGGCGGTCGATGATCAGCAACCCGTCGTCGATGCTGTCGAGCACCGCCTGCAAGCGTTGCTGGCCCGCCAGCAGTTCATCGACGTTGGTGGCCTGATGCTCGCGCAGGGCTTGGGCCATGATCCCGAAGCGCCGGGTCAATAGGTTCATTTCCAGGGTTGGCGTGACCGGCAGGGTGACGTCGAAGTTGCCCTGGCCAATCTTGTCCGCCGCCTTGGCCAGCGCCTCGATGGGTGCACCGAAGCGTTGGGCGATGCCGTGGGCGGTAATGAAACCGATGATCAGCACCGCCAGCCCGACGAATCCCAGCAGGCCGGCCACCAGCAGTGCGCGCTCACGGGCGCTGCGCTGGGTGCTGTTGATGTTTTCCAGGGCCTGCCTGTGTTCGTTGATCAGGCCGTTGCGCAGGGCATTGAATTGTTCGGTGAACGCCTGGTTGCCGTTCAATCTGGCGGACGGCGCTTGCGAGGCGCTGAAGGCGTCGAGGAAGGCCTGGTAGTGATCGCGGGCCTGCTGGAACCCATGGTGCTCGCCGTCGAGGTTGTGTTCGTGGCGGATGCCCTGGTCCAACAGCTCGAAATACTTCCGTTCCGAGGCTTGCAGTGCCTCAAGGTCGGGGGTTTCGTTGAGCATGTTGATCAGTTGGTCGCCCAGGGTCTGGCGCAGCTTGAGGCCCAGGTCCAGAGTGATGAAGTTGTCCCGGATCAGCGCTTCCTGGTTGTTGGCCATCTGCATCACGCTGACGAGCCCCAGCACCAGCCCGAGCAAGGCCACGGTCATCAGCGCCGAGATGCTCAGAAACAGCCGCGTGCGCAACTTCATCGCCAACTTCATAGCGTCTTGCTCACAGGTTGTACTGTTTGCGTTTGCGGTACAGGGTCGAGGCGTCGATCCCCAGGGTTTTTGCGGCCTGGTCCAGCGTGCCGGCGCTGGCCAGGACCGCGCCGATGTGGGCTTTTTCCAGTTCATCGAGGCTCAGCGCTGCGCCGATTCGCGGGGTGTTGTTGACGGGTTGCTCGGCCATGCCCAAGTGGCTGATGTCAACGCGCTCCTGGGGGCAGATGATGCTGGCCCGCTCGACCACGTTGCGCAGTTCGCGGATGTTGCCGGGCCAGCGGTAGCCCAGCAGCGCCTCGCGGGCCTCGTCGCTGAAGCTGCGGGCGGGTCGTGCGTATTCTTTGACGAACCGGGCCAGAAAGCGGTCGGCAAGGGTCAGGATGTCCTCGGCACGCTCGCGCAACGGGGGCAAATGCAGGGTTATGACGTTCAGGCGGTACAGCAGGTCTTCGCGGAAGCGGCCGTCGCGCACCATGTCTTCCAGGTTGAGGTTGGTGGCGGCGAGGATCCGCACGTCGGCAAGGCGAGTCACCGGATCGCCGACGCGCTCATATTCCTTGTCCTGGATGAAGCGCAGCAGCTTGGGTTGCAACGTCAGGGGGAAATCGCCGATCTCGTCGAGAAACAGCGTGCCGCCATCGGCCTGGTTGACCCGGCCAAGGGTGCTTTCGCTGGCCCCGGTAAAGGCGCCGCGACTGTGGCCGAACAGCTCGCTCTCCATCAGCTCGGCGGTCAGTGACGGGCAGTTGATGGTGACGCAGGACTTCTTCGCGCGTTTGCTCCAGCCATGAATGGCCCGGGCCAGCTCGCCTTTGCCGGTGCCCGACTCGCCAAGGATCAGGATGTTGGCGTCGGTACCGGCGACCTGGCGGGCGGTTTCCAGTACGACTTTCATCGCCGGACTGTGGGAGTCCAGGCCATCGCTGGACTTGCGCACTTCACCTTCCAGGGCTTCCAGGCGTGCCGAAAGCTGGCGCACCTCCAATTGCTTGGCGGTGGCCAGGCGCAGTTGATCGGGGCTGCAGGGTTTGACCAGGTAATCGGCGGCGCCGGCCTGGATTGCGTCGACCGCGGTGTCGACCGCCGAATGGGCGGTGACAATCACGACGCGCATCCAGGGCGCTTGGATACGCATTTGCGCCAGTACATCCAGGCCGTTGTCTTCCCCGAGGCGCAGGTCGAGGAAGCACAGGTCGAACACCTGGCGTTGCAGCAGGACGTCCGCCTGGGCGGCGCTGTTGGCCGTGGCCACGCTGTAGCCTTCGTCTTCGAGGCAGTAGCGGAAGGTACGCAGAATGGCGGACTCGTCGTCCACCAGCAGAATGCGGCCCTGGTGCTCGTTGGCGGATTCCATCTTTTCCTGCGCTCCTTAAACGAATGAATAATCGGTGTGGGTCCCGATGGAATCGGGCAAGTTGCATGGTTGATTCTGGTCGCTTCTGGCAAGCGCCGGGTAGTTATCTACGCTCTACACGCATAACACTATGATTTTTAGTGGTATTTACTAAAAAACGAGCATTCCGACAGCCGTCTGCCTAGCTTTCTGACACTCGCGGGCCCTCATACATTCCATAAATTTTTGCCTGACGTTAAATGGATCGTGCATAACGCACGGTTCGTCATCGCGGATCGTGCAGGATGCGTTCAGTCGGGATTTGATAAAACCTATATCTAATTGATTTTATTGGGTTTTATTCATATGAAAAAGCTGGCATGCGCACTGCAGTGCCTTGGTTACCAGGGGTGAGCATGACCAGGCCCCCGCTACCCGTCGCTACCCGTGTAGGAGGAGTTTGAGGATGAGTCGCCAACGTGCCGCCCAACGGCGTCCTTCGCCACGGTCTATCCAGCAAGGCGTGTCCATCGTCCTCGCCTTTGTCATCACCTTGATCGGTGGCCAACAGTTCCTGCTTTGGCAGCACAGTCAGCAGGCAGACGCGACGATTGCCCCGGCCCAGCATCTTGCCCAGGCCCATTTCAGCGCCGTCAGCAGCAGGCCTGCCGATGGCGCCCCCGCGCGAATGATGGACGTCGGCCAGGCAGAGCCCGGTTACGAAGTGTCACGTCAGGAACGCTGGGTGTTTTAACAGGCCGGCTGCGCGCTTCCTGCAGCGGCACACGCAGCACCTCTAAATAGAAGCGTAAGGAGAACCATCATGCTGAGTTGGGCTGTCACATTCCTGATCATTGCCATTGTCGCTGCTGTGCTGGGCTTCGGTGGTATCGCGGGCACTGCCACGGGGATCGCCAAGATTCTGTTTGTCGTGTTCCTGGTGATGTTCATTGCTTCCTTCTTCTTTGGCCGCCGCCGAGGCTGACACTGCGCGTTTGAACACCGAAAGCGCTGCGCATCAGCGCTTTCTTTTATACCCAGCCGACGACAGTGGATGGATCACCCGGGGCCGGGTCAGGAAAAACAGCGCCGCCGATTCACCCTTCGTTCGCGAGGTGGGGAATCGGCGGCGCGTTGGGTTGTGCAGGACCTCGCCCAGAGATTTTTATGGGCAGCCCATCTGGTCGATCAGCTTCGACTAAGCTTCACAAAGCATTTCGCGGTGTTTCCTAACGACCGTATATCTAGAAATTTATCGTTAATTTCCGATGACTTTTCGCTGTTGTGAGTAGGGGTTTTCCTGAGTTTTTGTCCCCGTTCGGCTGATCACAAAACAACCCGTGATCCTCTGTGATGGCCGGTTCACGGCACTTATGACTGCCGAAATGGCGTATTCGAACCGGTTGGGACGTTCGTTTTATTTAAAAAATCCCATGCCGATTCGGCATGGGGTAGGCGTTTACGGCATTAGACGCGGTGTCCTTGCATCGGAATAGTTGCGCCTTTTTTCGCCTGCCAGAGAGCCGTAAATACGCGCTCCGGGGCACCTTATACGGGGGACAGATGCACTGACTTTTACGCCATTGAGCGTTGCAGTTCGCGCATCTTCCCGAGTCAAACGCAAGTAAGGGTAATGATATGAAGAAGGCAAAGCTAAGCCTCGCCTGGCAGATCCTCATCGGTCTGGTACTGGGCATTGCAATCGGGGCACTGCTCAACCATTTCAGTGCCGAAAAAGCCTGGTGGATCAGCAACGTCCTGCAACCTGCGGGCGACATCTTTATCCGTCTGATCAAAATGATCGTGATCCCTATCGTGATCTCCTCGTTGATCGTCGGGATTGCCGGCGTTGGGGACGCGAAGAAGCTCGGGCGCATTGGCGTCAAGACCATCATTTACTTTGAAGTCGTGACCACCATCGCCATCCTGGTGGGCCTGGTGCTGGCTAACCTGTTCCATCCGGGCGCGGGGATCGACATGAGCACCCTGGGTACGGTGGATATCTCCAAGTACCAGGCCACGGCTGCCGAGGTCCAGCATGAACACGCGTTCATCGAGACCATCCTCAACCTGATCCCGTCGAACATCTTCGCTGCCATTGCGCGTGGCGAGATGCTGCCGATCATCTTCTTCTCGGTGTTGTTCGGTCTCGGCCTGTCGAGCCTGCAATCGGACCTGCGCGAGCCGCTGGTGAAGATGTTCCAGGGCGTATCGGAAAGCATGTTCAAGGTCACTCACATGATCATGAACTACGCGCCTATCGGTGTATTCGCACTGATCGCCGTGACCGTGGCCAACTTCGGCTTCGCCTCGTTGCTGCCACTGGCCAAGCTGGTGATCCTGGTTTACGTCGCCATTATCTTCTTTGCCTTCGTCGTGCTGGGCCTGATTGCCCGCCTGTTCGGCTTCTCGGTGATCAAGCTGATGCGCATCTTCAAGGATGAGCTGGTGCTGGCTTACTCCACCGCGAGCTCTGAAACCGTGCTGCCACGCGTGATCGAGAAGATGGAAGCCTACGGTGCGCCAAAAGCCATTTGCAGCTTCGTGGTGCCGACCGGCTATTCGTTCAACCTCGACGGTTCGACCCTGTACCAGAGCATCGCGGCGATCTTCATTGCCCAGCTCTATGGCATCGACCTGTCCATCAGCCAGCAACTGCTGCTGGTACTGACCCTGATGGTCACCTCCAAAGGTATCGCCGGCGTGCCGGGCGTGTCCTTCGTGGTGCTGCTGGCGACCCTGGGCAGCGTGGGCATTCCATTGGAAGGCCTGGCGTTCATCGCCGGTGTCGACCGCATCATGGACATGGCCCGTACCGCCCTGAACGTGATCGGCAACGCCCTGGCGGTGTTGGTGATCGCACGTTGGGAAGGCATGTACGACGACGCCAAGGGCCAGCGCTACTGGAACTCCCTGCCGCACTGGCGCAGCAAAGAGAAGCTGCCGGCGGGTGAGTCGTCGAGCAACTGATAGCAAAACGCTGCAGGACTGCTTTATGTGGGAGCGAGTTTGCTCGCGATGACGGACTGACCGCTAACACTTACGTTGGCTGAAACACCGCGATCGCGAGCAGGCTCGCTCCCACAGAGAATGGAGGCTAGCGGCCAGCGCAGCACCCGACAAACCCCGGAGAAATCCGGGGTTTGTCGTTTCAGCCCACCCCGCTATCATTCGCGCATCTTCTTGGGGGTATGACTGATGCTCAATGGCCTGTGGCTCGGGTTTTTCATCGTAGCGGCCGTTTCGGCACTGGCGCAGTGGCTGATCGGCGGCAATGCCGGGATCTTCGCGGCGATGGTGGAAAGCATCTTCGCCATGGCCAAGCTGTCGGTCGAAGTGATGGTGCTGCTGTTCGGCACCCTGACCCTGTGGCTGGGTTTCCTGAAGATTGCCGAGAAGGCGGGCATCGTCGACTGGCTGGCCAAGGCCCTGGGGCCATTGTTCTTGCGCTTGATGCCGGAAGTGCCGGCGGGGCATCCGGCCATTGGCCTGATTACCCTCAACTTCGCCGCCAACGGCCTGGGCCTGGATAACGCGGCCACGCCCATTGGCCTGAAAGCCATGAAAGCCCTGCAGGAGCTCAACCCGAGTAAAACGGTAGCGAGCAACGCGCAGATCCTGTTCCTGGTGCTTAACGCTTCGTCCCTGACCCTGTTGCCGGTGACGATCTTTATGTACCGCGCCCAGCAAGGCGCGCCGGACCCGACCCTGGTGTTCCTGCCGATTCTGCTGGCGACCAGTTGCTCGACCCTGGTCGGCCTGCTGTCGGTGGCATTCATGCAGCGCCTGCGCCTGTGGGACCCGGTGGTGCTCGCCTACCTGATTCCGGGGGCGCTGGCCCTGGGTGGCTTCATGGCCTTGCTGGCGACGCTCTCGGCCACGGCGCTGGCGGGCTTGTCCTCGATCCTCGGCAACCTGACGCTGTTCGGGTTGATCATGCTGTTCCTGTTGGTCGGTGCGCTGCGCAAGGTCAAGGTCTACGAAACGTTCGTCGAGGGTGCCAAGGAAGGTTTCGACGTGGCCAAGAACCTGCTGCCGTATCTGGTGGCGATGCTTTGTGCGGTGGGTGTGCTGCGGGCTTCCGGGGCGTTGGACTTCGGGCTTGATGGGATTCGCCACCTGGTGGAGTGGGCTGGCTGGGACACGCGTTTCGTCGATGCCTTGCCGACGGCGATGGTCAAGCCATTCTCGGGCAGCGCCGCTCGGGCGATGCTGATCGAAACCATGCAGACTTCCGGGGTCGACAGTTTCCCGGCGTTGGTGGCTGCCACCGTTCAGGGCAGTACCGAAACCACGTTCTATGTGTTGGCGGTGTACTTTGGCGCGGTGGGGATCCAGCGCGCCCGGCATGCGGTGGGTTGCGCCCTGCTGGCGGAGTTTGCTGGGGTGGTTGGCGCGATTGGCGTTTGCTACTGGTTCTTTGGCTGAAGGTTTAACGCTGGTGGGAGTGGGCTGGCTCGCGAGGCGGCCTATCACTGGCGGGTGTACATATCCGTTGCTGTGGCCATGGCTGCTGGCGGTTTCGCCCTTACGGCGACTCACTTTTTTTACAAGCGCCTAAAAAAAGTAAGCAAAAAAACGCTCGCCCCGAGCGTCCGGCCCCTCGCTAAGGCTCGGGGTTCCTTCGCTGCGGTATCCCTCTGGGGGCATCGCCTCCGGTTTGCTGCGCTGCACCTCCATGCGATGAGTTCGACTGCGTCGAACGGCGCTGCGCGCCAGTCCCCAGAGGGACACCTCCACTCAGCCTGCCGAAGGGGCGGGTGGATCAAAAGCCAGATCAAGATCAAGAGCTTCAGGCGAGCTACCGCTCGGCCTGTTGAGTGGTGAAGAGCGGATCGGGGGGCGGTGGGAGTCTGGTGATGATGCTGGATTTGCTTTTGGTGGGAGCTGGCTTGCCTGCGAAGGCGGCCTATCAGCCGACCAATGTCTAGCAGCAGTACACCAATCCACTGTGGGAGCGAGCCCACTCGCGAAGGCGGCCTATCAGCCGACCAGTCCCTTGCCGATACACCTCACTCCCATAGGTGTTGCTTTGGACCCTCAGGCCTCAGGGCCTCGCGGGCGCGACTTTCTGCCCCTGCTCCACGGTCCAGGCGATCACCTGCCGGGTCAGTGTATCGCCCGCCTGGCCGAATCCGACTACGACACCAGGGACTTGCAGGTCACTCAGCGGCTGGTGCACTTCAAAGCGTTTGCTGGCGAGGATGCGTTGGTCGGTGCCGCGCACCAGCAGGGCGTCCAGGCGAATGACCACTTCGGCGCTATTGCCCTGATACTCGGTCTGGAAGGCCTGCAGGTTGCCGCCCAGTTCCAGGTCGGTCTGGAAGTTGCTGTCGTCAGTGCTCAGCAGCGTCACCCGGCCGTCCTGGGCGAAGCCGTCGAGCAGGCGGTTGCGCAGCAGGATGGGTGTCGGGTTGTTCCAGCGCGAGGCCTTGTAGGCGCTGATCAGGTTGCCTTGGGGGATCACGGCGATCTTGGTGTCGTTCAGTGCGTCACCGGTCTGGGGCTTGGAGACTTTCAGCGACCAGGACACGGCGCGGGCCTGGGGTGTCGCGCTTTGCGTGGCCGGCAGGCGATAGACGTCCTGCGGCTGCGGCTTGGGAAGGATCGAGCAGGCGCTGCTCAGTGCCAGGCTGGCCAGCAACGTGCCATGGGCCAAGGTGCGGTAGACGCGCTTCATGGGGTGAACTCCTTGTCGTTATCGCCGCCGAGCAAGTAGCCGCTGGGGTTGGCTTCCAGGCGGCGCGAAATGGCGCGCAGCGAACTCAGGGTATCGCGCAACTCGCGGATCGCCGGGGCCAGGCTGTTGAGGCCTTGCATGCCGTTACCCAGGGCGTCCTGATTGTTGTTCAACAGGGTATTAATGGTGGCGGTGCTCTGTTCCAGGGATTTCATCGCGTGCTCGGCGCTGCCGAACATCTGCTTGCCCTGGTCGTTGAGCAGGCCGTTGGCGCTGCGCATCAGTGCGGCAGTTTGCTCCATGGCGGCGCTGGCCTGTTTGCCCACCGCAGACAGTTGCTGCATGGCCAGGCGCACGTCGCCGCGCTGGTCAGCGATGGCGTCGGTGGTTTGCTCCAGGTTTTCCAGGGTCTTGCTCACGCGCCCGACGTTCTCCGCCGACAGCAATTGATTGGCGTTATCCAATAGCCGGCTGACGCTGCCCATCAGGTCTTCGCTGTTATTGAGCAGTTGGGAAATGGGCGATGGCGTGGCGACGATTTCTGGCAGGTTGCCATCCTTGCCGCGCAGGGTTTGGCTTTGGGGCGTGCCGCCGCTGAGCTGGATGATCGAGGTGCCGGTGATGCCGGTCAGCGCGAGCTTGGCGAGGGTGTCTTCTTTGACCGGGGTTTCGCCGCTCAGGCGAATACGCGCCAGCACGCGGCGCGGGTCCTTGGGGTCCAGGCGCAGGCTGACCACGTCGCCGACCTTGATCCCGCTGTACTGCACCGAGCTGCCTTTGGACAGGCCGCTGACGGCCTCGTTGAAGACGATCTCGTAGTCCTTGAATTCACTGTCGACGCTGGACTTGGCCAGCCACAGGCCGAACAGCAGGGCACCGGCCACCACAATGACGGTGAACAGGCCGATCAATACATGATGGGCTCGGGTTTCCATGTCATACCTCGTTAAGCTGTGAAGCGGCGGTGAGCGCCGCACGGCCACGTGGGCCATGAAAATACTCGTGAATCCACGGGTCGTCGGTTTCCGATACGACGTCGATGGCATCGGCCACCAACACCTTTTTCTGCGCCAGCACCGCCACCCGGTCGGTGATGGTGTAGAGCGTGTCCAGGTCGTGGGTCACCAGGAACACACTCAAGCCCAGCGCGTCGCGCAGGGTCAGGATCAGTTGGTCGAAGGCCGCCGCGCCGATGGGGTCGAGGCCGGCGGTCGGTTCATCGAGAAACAGGATGTCCGGGTCCAGCGCCAGGGCCCGGGCCAGCGCGGCGCGCTTGATCATGCCGCCGGACAGCGAGGACGGGTATTTGTCGGCCGCCGACAGCGGCAATCCGGCCAGGGCCAGCTTCACCGCCGCCAGGTGCTCGGCGTCGCTGCGGCTCAGGCCGGCGTGCTCGATCAAAGGCAGTGCGACGTTCTCGGTGACCGTCAGCGACGAAAACAAGGCGCCCTTCTGGAACAGCACGCCAAACCGCCGCTCGACCATCGAGCGCTCATGCTCCGACAGGCTCGGCAGGTTCTTGCCGAACACCCTGACCTCGCCCGCGCTGGGCTGGCGCAGGCCGATGATGCTGCGCAGCAGCACCGACTTGCCGCTGCCGGAGCCACCGACCACGGCGAGAATCTCACCCTTGTACAAGTCCAGGTCGAGGTTTTCATGCACGCTCTGGCTACCGAAGCGATTGCACAGTCCACGCACTTCAATCACCGCCTCGCTCGGCGCACGCTGAACGCGACTCACCAGCCCATCTCCATAAAGAACAAGGCGGCAACCGCATCGAGCACGATCACCACGAAAATCGATTGCACCACGCTGGAGGTGGTGTGGGCGCCGACGGATTCGGCGCTGCCGCTGACCTTGAAGCCTTCCAGGCAGCCGATGGCGGCGATCAGGAAAGCGAAGATCGGCGCTTTTACCATGCCCACCAGGAAGTGCTGGACGCCGATGTCCGATTGCAGCAGGGACAGGAACATGGCCGGCGAGATGTCCAGGGACAGCGCGCAGACGACCCCGCCGCCGATGATTCCCGAGAGCATGGCCAGGAACGTCAGCATCGGCAGCGCCACCAGCAACGCCAGCACCCTCGGCACGACCAGCAACTCGGTCGGGTCCAGGCCCAGGGTGCGGATGGCGTCGATTTCTTCGTTGGCCTTCATCGAGCCGATTTGTGCGGTGAAGGCACTGGCCGTGCGACCGGCCATGAGGATGGCGGTCAGCAACACGCCGAACTCACGCAGGAAGGAAAACGCCACCAGGTCCACGGTGAAGATACTCGCGCCAAAGCTGGCGAGCACGGTGGCCCCGAGGAAGGCCACCACGGCTCCGACGAGGAAGGTCAGCAGCGCGACGATGGGCGCGGCGTCGAGCCCCGTCTGTTCAATGTGGGCCACCACCGAGGTCATGCGCCAGCGTTTGGGCTGGAGCAGGGTGCGGGCGATGGTTTCCAGGATCAGGCCGATAAAGCCCAGCAGTTGCAGGCTGTCCTGCCAGATCGTATAGACGGCGCTGCCGATGCGGCTGAGCAACTGCAGGCTGACACTGACTTCAGGTTCCTTGATCGGGATGCAGAAGTCGGTCATTGAGCGGTAGACCGTCTGCAGCAGCGCGCGGTCGGCGGCGGACAGGCTGCAATCGGGGTGTTCGGCCGACTGGCCGAGGCGTTCGCTGCCCAGCAGCTCGACCAGCAGCGAGGCCCCCGCGGTGTCCAGCGCGCCCAGGCCATTGAGGTCAATGGTCGTGTGTTCGTCGTACTGGCCCTTGAGGGTTTGGCTCAGGTGCTTGAGGTCGGTGTAATGGGCGAGCGTCCAGTCCCCCGTGACGCGCAACTGCGCAGGGGCGTGGGAGGTGTCTAGTTGGGCACTGCCGGCCATGTTATTGCTCATAAGCTCCGTGCTTGTTCGGCTCAAACGCAGTGCTACGTAATAGCACGATCCTGGTTATTTTGCCTGGCTTGGCGCGACGTTGTTTTGACGTGTGTCGGTCACTTCGAAGCGCAGCACACCGATGACCTGGCCATCTTCGGTCAATACGCGGACCTGCCAGTCGCCGACCGGGTTACCCGGGAAGTTCTGCTTGTGGGTCCAGGCCCGATAGCCTTCCTTGCGCCCACCGCGGATATCCAGGGCGATGCGGTCGACCTCCTGGCCGTTGAACTTCCACACGTGGTAGATCCGCTCATCCAGCCCGCGTGGCGCGTTGATGGCGGTGTAGGCATACAGGCCGTCGCGGCGCAGTTGGCTGACGCTGATCTCCTTGAGGCTGTCGCCCGGGGTACGGTCCTGCAATTGCGGGCTGATGGCCACTTCGGTCATCCACAACGTCGCCGGCGGCACCCATGAGCGCAGGAACCAGCCCGCCGCGCCAATGGCCAGGGTGATGCTCAGCACGCTCAGGCCGCCGCGCCAGGTGCGGATCGGGAAGATCGACGCCAGGCTGGGAAACGACAGCAGCATGGCGATGCCCAGGGCCAGCTTGAAGCTCTGGGCGGTGGTCAGGTGCAGGATGATCGGCAGCGCGGTCAGCAACGCGGCAAACAACGTCAGGGTGTGCAGCGCCAGGAACAACCAACGCCGCGGCGCCAGCCATTTGTAGTACAGCGGGTCGATGATCGAAATCAGCGCCGCGGCCCCCAGCAGGCCGGTGAACACCAGTTGCCCGCTGTTCCAGGTGGTGGTGATGAAAAAGAACGGCAGGACGAAGAACAGGCTTTCCTGGTGGATCATCTGCGTGGCATAGCGCAGCAGGGGCTGGGGGATTTCGCGCTTGAACACCTGGGTGAACAGCTGCGTCAGGCTGTTTTCCAGCATCAGCCAGAGCCAACTGACCAGCATGATGGTGGCGATCCAGGTCGCCAGGCCTTGTTGGCGGTCGACCAGGATGAAACTGCCGACCCCCGAGATGAACCCCCCCAGCGCAATGACCCCGGGATAGCGCTTCATCAGTTCGAGGAGGCGCTGTACGTATAGGGTCAGGTTAGGCATTCGGCGGTTCACAGTGATCAGAGGGACAAGCCGGCACAGGATACCGCTGGTGAGAAACAGACGCGACCCTTGTGGGAGCGAGCCTGCTCGCGATGAGGGCGTTAGATTCAACATGGAGGTTGACGGACACCCCGCCATCGCAAGCAGGCTCGCTCCCACCGGGTTTTGCTGTTACCGGACAGGCCTGTTCACTGTTTGCGCCGCAACCGCCAACCCAGTCCACCCAACACCATCACCCCGAACACCGCCCCCAACAGCCACAGCACCTGGTCATCCCCCAGCAATGGCTTTTCGATACGCACATACCCCGGCTGTGCCAGCAGCTCATGCAGCGCCAGGTTGGCGTGTTCCAGGGTGACCGCCTGCAGGCGCCTGGCCGGGTCGTCGAAGCGGCCGTCCTCGAAGTCGCCCAGGGCACTCCAGTAGTAATCGGCCAGTGCGCTGTTACCTTGCACGGCCCAGGCCTGGCGGGCGATGGCGGCCTGCTTGAGCCGCGCGAAGCTGGCCGGGTCGAGGCCGTTCTTCAGCAGATCGGCCTTGAGCTGGTCGAGCACCTGGCGTGCCTGGTCCAGGTCCTCGCGCTCAAGGTCGGCATTCAGGCTGAGCAACCCCACGCCACCGAACACCTCGCGCTCGGCCCACGGCCCGTACGACAGGCCGTGCGCCAGGCGTAACTGGCGGTACAGCGCCCAGTCGAGGTAGTCCTTGAGCAAATCGAACGTCTCGTCGTACTGCTCGTCCAGAACGGGCTCGGGGAACAGCCAATGCAGCTTGGCGCCGTTACCGACCCAACCGTGGATCAGGCTGCGTTCGACCGCCGCGGGGTGCTGGATGCCGGGCAGGGGCCGGTGCTCGCTCGGGTCAATCGCCTTGAGGTCGCCATAGGTGCGCTCCAGGTAGGCGGGCAGCAGGCGATCCAGGCCGCCGACGATGATCAGTGTCATGTTGTTCGGCGCATACCAGTCCTCGCGCACCTGGTCCAACTGCTCGCGGCTCAGGTGCCGGGCCTCGGCCCGTTGCGCGCACTTGAGGCCCAGTTCCACGGCCAGTTGCTTGCTGGCGGTGTGGCCCAGGTCCTGGCGGTCGAGCCAGCGTTGCAGGTGGGAGTAATGGCCGCCCTCCTCGCGCTCCACCACCTGCTTGGCCGCGTGGATGGCGTTGGCGTCGAAGCGGGTTTGGGTGAGGATCGCCAGCAACAGGTCGAGGACCTTGCGTTGGTTGCGCGCCGGGGCTTCGATGACGAAGGTGGTATCGGCGTTGCCGGTAAAGGCATTCCACTCGCCACCCAGCGCCTGCATGCGTTCCTCCAGGGCGCCCTCGCCAGTGCCATCGATCCCGCTGAACAGCAAGTGCTCAAGCAGGTGCGGCAGTTCTTTGTCGGCACAGGCGAAGTC
Source organism: Pseudomonas sp. ok272 (assembly GCF_900109995.1). Classification (GTDB taxonomy): domain Bacteria; phylum Pseudomonadota; class Gammaproteobacteria; order Pseudomonadales; family Pseudomonadaceae; genus Aquipseudomonas. The sequence goes on from NZ_FOCB01000003.1 coordinate 450,007, forward strand.
GTCCAGGCCCACGCCCACCACCAGGCGAATCGCCACGTGATCGCGGTCGGCGGTGGGCTTGAGCAGCACTTGCAGGCCGTTGGGCAGCACATAACCTTCGACCTGGAAGCGGTCCACGGCCAATACGGGAAGTGAGCCGAGCAGCAGACAGGCGAACAACAGACAACGCATAACAAGCTTCCGTACAGCGGTTGGGAGATCCTTGTTGCCTGTCAGGCCGCCATCGCGGGCAGGCTCGTTCCCACAAGGATCACCGTAAGCCTGTGGGAGCGAGCCTGCTCGCGATGGCCGTTTGAAGGCACCGAGACAGCAACTGACAGACCGCCATCCTATACGTTCACGGCGAATGGGTAATGTCCGTGACCTCTTCGCTGGGCAGTGCGCCGGTTTCGGTGCTCTCCAGGACCACGTAGGCACTGCCGCAGAACAGCGAATTCAAGCGCTGCATGTCGGCGATCAGTTCCAGGTGCAACGAGCTGGTTTCCAGGCTCTGCACGATCTTGCGCTGCAAGCGGCTGACGTGGGCGTGGGCCAGGCGGCGCTCCTGGGCGCGGAAGCGGCGCTTCTCGCGCAGCAACTGCCGGGCGCTTTCCCGGTCGCCGCTGAGGAACACCGACAACCCCAGGCGCAGGTTGGCGATCAACTGGTGGTGCAGGCCGGCCAGCTCTTCCAGGCCGGCTTCGGAAAACGCACGCCGTTGCGAGGTTTTCTGTTGCTGGACCTTGCGCAGCATGCGTTCGATCAGGTCGCCGGCCAGCTTCAGGTTGATCGCCAGCTCGATGATCTCTGCCCAGCGCCGGCTGTCCTGCTCGCCGAGGTCCTCGCGCGGCATCTGTGCCAAGTACAACTTGATCGCACTGTAGAGGGCTTCGACGTCATCGCTCAGGCGACGCATCTCCAGGGTGACGGCGGTCTGCTTGCCGCGCAGCACGTCGAGCATGGCTTCGAGCATGTTGTCGATCAGGTCGCCAATGCGCAGGGTTTCCCGGGCCGCATTGGCCAGCGCCAGGCTTGGCGTCTCCAGGGCCGTGGGGTCCAGGTGCCGGGATCTGGCGCGACCATTGGGGTCGGGGCGCTCGGGCAGCAACCAGGCGCACAAGCGGGCCATCGGGCCAACCGTGGGCAGCAGCACCAGGCAGCGGGCGGTGTTGTAGAGCAGGTGGAAACCAATCACCAGGCCCTGGGGGCTGTAGTCGAGGCTGTCCATCCAGTGCACCAGCGGGTCGAGTACCGGAATGATCAACAGCAGGCCGATCAGCTTGTACAGCAGGCTGCCCAGGGCCACTTGCCGACCGGCGGCGTTTTGCATGCTGGTGCTGAGGAACGCCAGCACGCCGCTGCCGATGTTGGCGCCGATCACCAGGCCGATGGCCACGGGCAGGCTGATGACGCCGGCGCCGGCGAGTGTCGCCGTGAGCAGGACGGCGGCCAGGCTGGAGTAGGAAATCATCGCGAACAACGCACCGATCAGGGCGTCGAGCAGGATGTCGCCAGTCAGTGAGGCAAACAGCACCTTGACGCCCTGGGCGTGGGTGATCGGGGCGGCGGCTTCGACGATCAGTTGCAGCGCCAGGATGATCAGGCCCAGGCCGATGCCCACCCGTCCCAACTGGCCGGCGCGCGTCTGTTTGCGCGAGAGAAAGAAGATCACCCCAAGGAAGATCAGCAAGGGCGAGAGCCAGGACAGGTCCAGGGTCAGCACCCGCGCCATCAGCGCGGTACCGACGTCGGCACCGAGCATGGTCGCCAGTGCGGGTGTCAGCGCCATCAGCCCCTGGCCGACGAACGAGGTCACCAGCATCGCCGTGGCGTTGCTGCTCTGGACCATCGCGGTGACCAGGATCCCGGCCACGAACGCCAGCCAGCGCTTGGACATGTTGCGCCCAATGACGTGGCGCAAGTTGGAGCCGTAGACCCGCAGGATGCCGGTTCGGACGATGTGCGTGCCCCAGATCAACAGGGCGACGGCAGACAGTAAATTGAGCAGGGTCAGCATAGTGGGCCCCCTGGATGAATAGCACCCCAATGGGGCAAGTTCGACGGTACCGCTCGTTCTACGTTGTGTACTTAAGCTTTAGTCGTCTAACGGGCTGGGCGCCAGCATTGCATAGCTAAAGTCTGGATTGAAACAAAAGTGTCATGAAAACAGCTTCATGCAGGCGTGAAAAAGGGGCCCGAAGGCCCCTCTGTGCAAACGGCTATCCCTCGGCTTACTGGCCCGGGATGTCCTTGCGCAGTTTGACGGCGTCGTGTTCCTGGTTCTTTTTCTTCGCATTCGCGGCGCGCATCTTGATGTTGAATGCCTCCACCGCCAGCGAGAACGCCATCGCAAAGTAGACGTAGCCTTTTGGCACATGCACTTCGAAGGCTTCGGCGATCAGCACGGTACCCACCACCAGCAGGAACGACAGCGCGAGCATCTTCAGCGACGGGTGCTTGTCGATGAACTCGCTGATGGTGCCGGCTGCGAGCATCATCACCAGGACGGCGACGACAATGGCCGCGACCATGACCGGGACATGGGAGACCATGCCGACGGCGGTGATCACCGAGTCCAGGGAGAACACGATGTCGATGATCGCGATCTGGACGATGGTGTAGATGAAGCTGCCGCCCTTGCCGGTCGGGGTGTCGTGGGTTTCGTCTTCGCCTTCCAGCGCGTGGTACATCTCCTGGGAGCTTTTCCACAGCAGGAACAGGCCACCGAAGAACAGGATCAGGTCGCGTCCGGAGATACCCTGGCCGAACACTTCGAACAAGTCGGCGGTCAGTTGCATGACCCAGGTGATCGACAGCAGCAACAGGATTCGGGTGACCATGGCCAGCGCCAGGCCGAAAATCCGGGTGCGCGCCTGCATATGCTTGGGCATGCGGCTGACCAGGATCGAGATCATGATGATGTTGTCGATACCCAGAACGATTTCCAGGGCCGTCAGTGTCAAGAAGGCAACCCAGATCTCAGGGTTGGTCAGCCATTCCATGTGTAGTCCTTGTGCGAGTGTGTTAAACCACGACGCCAGCGGCTTCAGGTGTCGAAGTCCAGCTGGCGGTGCGGTGAGTTGATACGGTTATAGAGTGCTGTATAGCGGAAAAATCCCCATCAGCAAGGCGGCGGCCAGTATGCACAGGCACACCAGGATGGCCCATTTTAGGGTGAAGCGCTGGTGATCGCCAAACTCGATTCCGGCCAATGCCACCAGCAGGTACGTCGAGGGAACCAGCGGGCTCAGCAAGTGTACGGGTTGGCCGACGATCGAGGCACGCGCCATTTCCACCGCAGTGATGCCGTAGTGGCTGGCGGCTTCGGCGAGAACCGGCAATACGCCGTAATAAAATGCGTCGTTGGACATGAAGAACGTGAACGGCATGCTCACCAGCGCGGTGATCACGGCCAGGTACGGCCCGAGGAAGTCGGGGATCACGGTCAACAGGCTCTTGGACATGGCGTCGACCATGCCGGTGCCGCTCAGGATGCCGGTGAAGATACCGGCCGCGAAGATCAGGCCGACCACCGACAACACGCTGCCGGCGTGAGCGGCAATGCGGTCTTTCTGCTGCTGCAGGCACGGGTAGTTGACGATCATCGCGATACTGAATGCCACCATGAACAGCACCGGCAACGGCAGCAGCCCAGCGACCAGGGTGCACATCAGGACCAGGGTCAGGGCGCCGTTGAACCAGATCAGCTTCGGACGGCGGGCATCCGGGAACTGCGATACGCTGATTTCGCTGTGGTCGATTTCATCGCCCATCAGGTGCAGTTCACCCAAGCGTGCGCGCTCACGTTTACCGTACATGTACGCAATCGCCAGGATCGCCAGCACGCCGGCGAACATCGCCGGGATCATCGGCACGAAGATGTCCGAGGGGTCGATATGCAGCGCACTGGCGGCGCGGGCAGTCGGACCGCCCCAGGGCGTCATGTTCATCACGCCACCGGCGAGGATGATCAGGCCGGCCATGATCCGCGGGCTCATGCCGATGCGGCTGTACAGCGGCAGCATGGCGGCCACGCAGATCATGTAGGTGGTGGCGCCGTCACCGTCCAGGGACACCACCAGGGCCAGCACGGCGGTGCCGACGGAGATCTTCAGCGGGTCACCCTTGACCATCTTGAGGATCTTGCGCACGGCCGGGTCGAACAGGCCGGAATCGATCATCAGGGCGAAATAGAGGATGGCGAACATCAGCATCACCCCGGTCGGGGCCAGCTTGGTGATGCCGGCCAGCATCATCGGGCCGATCTCTGGCGCAAAGCCACCGAACAGGGCGAACAGGATCGGTACGATGATCAGGGCGATTAGCGCGGACAGGCGCTTGGTCATGATCAGGTACATGAACGTGATGACCATGGCAAAGCCAAGGAAAGTCAGCATGGGGATACTCCAGGCGTAGCGCGGCTAGGGAAATGGCGAACCGGGTGGGGTCAGCGCAGGACGGGCAGCGCGAGGCGAACGGAAGGAGTCGAGGTAAACAGGCGGGTAGGAACGGACATCAGAATCACCATTGTTGTTGTTAATTGGGCCGTGCGGGCGTTGTAGCGCGCACTGGCCAACCGGTCTATTGCCGGCAGTGGGGCGCGATCCTAATGGGCCAACCTTTCAGCCAGCTTTCGCCGGGTAACAGCAGGCGAGATGGGCGACACCGCTCGTCGGGGCCCAAAGTGCCGGTCAGCACGCACAAGACTGAGGATACGGCGCGTCGAAATGAGTGAACGGCATACGGGCGGGTGTCATTGCGGGCAGCGGCAACGACATCCAGGTGGCGAGCGAGCGGTGGGTTAAGACAGTTGCTCCCACCCTGGTCCACGGTGAACACCCATCCCGTGTCAGGCCCGGATTCCAAGGAGCGAGGCTTGCTCTAATGCCAGTCAGTTAAGCGAAACCCGCGTGGGAGCGAGCCTGCTCGCGATAGCAGTAGGTCAGTCAACGGAGATGTTGGCTGTGTTGCCGTCTTCGCGAGCAGGCTCGCTCCCACAGGTTTGGCGCCTTAACTGACTGGCATTAAGGCTTGCCCGCGAAGACGGTAAACCTGACGACATCGATGTTGAATGGGCTGGCCGGTTCGCGGGTAAGCCTCGCTCCTACGGGCTCAACCCAGATTCCTGCTCGCGATGGCGGTGACGAGCGGCATGGCTAAGACAGTTGCTCCCACCAGAGGGGGGTTAAGGCAGCTCCAAGCCGCCAGAGGCCTTGTGCAGCGCCCGCAGGTGTTCGCCCAGTTGCTTGAGGTTGGCTTCGCTGGCGGCGATTTCCGCGGCCCGGCTGGGCTCCAGCAGTGCCCTGACCTCTTTGTCCAGATCCCCGGTCAGTGCCAGCAACTTCTGCTGTCGGCTGCTGCTTTCCGACTCCAGGCGTTTCCACTCATTGGCCTGGGGCAAGCCGTAGCCGCCCTCATCGAGCAACTCCGCCGGACGACTCAGGAATCCACTGTTGGCCAGCAATTGCTGCAACGTCTGGTTGGCCTTGTCCATGCCGCCGTGCTCCAGCTCGCGGGCATCCAGGTAGCGCTGTTTCACTTCATTCTGGGCCAGCAGCAATTGCTGGCGGAAACTGGCCTGCTCCAGCAACAGCAATGCAGCACTGGTGCGCAGGTCAGCCTGGTCGAACCACGGGCGCCGTTCGGCAGCGGTGAGGGTCAGCCAATCCTCGACCTTGTCCTGCTTGATCGGCAGGTGTTTCTTCAGCACCTCGAACATCGCCTGGTAGCGGTCGCGGAACGAGTCGAAGCGATAGCCCAGGCGCAAGGCTTCACGCGGGTCGTCCAGCACGCGGGTGTCGGCCAGCCCACGGGCCTTGAGCACTTCCAGCAAGCCATTGGGCATGATGCTGTCCAGGCCGATCAGTTGTGGATTGTCGCTGCCACTGCGCAACAGTTTCAGGCTTTCGACCGCGCAGTTGTTGGACAGGAAGAAGTAGGTGCCGTCGTAGCTCCAGTGCAGTTCGGCGGCGTGCTCGACGACTTCGTTGATTTCACTGCGCGACAGGATCAATGGCACCGAGGCCAGGCTGCGCAGCTCGGTCTTGGTGTATTCGTCGATGACTTGCGACAGCGGCAGCACGAACAGGCGCGAAGGGTATTTGCCGACCAGCCCGTCCCAGCTCGACAGCTGGACGTCACCGACAAACGCGCGGTAGGACAACACTTGCGAGTACTCCAGGTCCAGCCGGCAGTCCGGCCCGCGGGGACGGCCGGGGGCACAGATCACCAGGCGCAACATGCTGTGGCCCCAGCGGCTGACCAGGTTCTGGTTGGCCTCGGCCAGCAGGTAGTCGACGGCATACACGCGCTCCGGGTCGATCTGCCCCAGGGGTTGCTTGGCGAAGTCGTTGCCGGCGTTCAGGAAGGCATAGGAGGTGGCGCAGGTGTCCTTGGCGGCGGGGGCCCAGCCAAAGTGTTCCTGGTAGTAGCGGTACAGCGACGGACGGCGGCAGGCATAGCTCGGATCAAGGAGGAAATACTCCATGTTGACCGCGACGAACTCCTTGGGGCTGCTGATCTCGTAGAGGTCCGGGCTGCGGGCGATCTGTCGGTTGTGTTGCTCGCGCTCGCCCCGTCGCCCGACGTATTGCTGCCAGCCTGCCAGGTCCAGCAGGCGCGGGTCGTCGCTCAAGGTGAAGCGGCGCTCGGTCTGGCCCCGGCATTCATCGGGAATGCCCACCAGGCCGGTACTGTTCTTCTGGCGCGAGCAGCGCTGGATCAAGTGCCGCTCGGCACTGGGCCAGAGTCGCGCACGGTCATAGAGGTGGGTGAGTTCGTGCAGCACCGTGGCGAGCATCTCCCGGCGCACGGTGCCGTGGGGGCGATGGGTCTTCTGGGTGGCGGCGCTGCCGTCGGTCAGGCCGGCCAGCAGGTTGCGGTTGAGGTCCAACTGCGAGACCAGCGACGCTTGCCCGTAGGCATTGCTCGGCATCTGATCGGTCCAGCCGACATCGATGCGCCGGTCCAGTTGCTCGATGAAGTGCGGCGGCAGCGCCTGCATGGCTTCATCCAGCAGCGCCTGGCTGGCCTGCTGCTCTGCCGGGCTCAGGCCATCTGTCTTGAGGTGCAGCTGCAGGCTGGCCTGGACCGTGTTGCCGAGCAGCATGACGGTGGCGGCCAGCAGCCCGGCGACGAGTGCCTTCACAGTGCGAGGATGGCTTCGGCGAGTACCTGGTCGCTGGCATCACGCGCCTCTGGCACACGGCTGCGCAAGGTGTCGAACGCGGCTTCCAGATGAGCACCCCGAATATCCCCGTTGGTGGCGACGTAGCTGGCGGCGTCGTCCTGGGCCTCGCGGATGACTTTCAGGTCGCGGATCGAGGTGGTGGTGTCGGAAGTAAAGTCCAGGGTGCGCTGGGAGGCGCGAATGATCATGTTACTGGTGGCTACCAGGGTATGAGCCTGGGCCACGTCGGCCAACAACAATAGGCCAAGGGTGGCAGCAATCAGCGGGCTACGCATGGAACGACTCCGGAAGAACTAGGGAAATGGTTGGACGAGAATTGCCTGTGCCAGTTCAAGGTCGCTGGCATGAAGTTTTGACTGGGTCTGGCGCAGATGATTCAGGGCAGACTCCAGGCGGGCTCCTCGCAGGCGGCCGTCACTGGCGATAAAGGCAGCCGCATCATCGTGCGCGGCGAGCAGCAGTTTATGGTCGACGGGCGCGCGGGTCACCATGCTTGTTGCATAAACGGTGGCGACAGCGTTCTGCGTGGTCAGGTCCAGGGCGTTGGCCGGGAGTGTCCAGCAGGCGATGAAAAAGAACGGGACGATCAGAGCGCTTGAAGGGGAAACCATGGGACTCGACAGCGGCAAGTGAGCGCCAAGGCTAGCCTAATGCCCGACGCAGAGCCAGCGCCGGGGATTTGGGGTCAGCCTTGCCGACCCCCGTAGTGCTGCACTCAGAGGGTCAGGATTGCCTGGGCCAACTGTGCATCGGTCGCGGCCAACTGTGGAACCTGTGTGCGGATGTGTTCCAGCGCGCTTTCCAGACGAACGCCACGGATCGCACCTTCGCTGGCGACAAAGCTGGCCGCATCGTCACGGGCGGCGCGGACAATCTTGTCGTCGCGGAACGAAGACGTGACGTTGGAAGTGGCATCGGACGTGGCCTTGAGTGCGCCGACGATGGCGTCAGTGGTAACGATCAGGCTCGAGGCGTGCGAATTGGCAGTCACGGCCAACAGGGCAGCGGCGCTCAGCAGACGAAGACGGGACATGGGTAACTCCTGTGGATAAACAAAAAAAGCGGCGCCCAGGACGCCGGGCAACCGCTACGTACCGCGTAGGACCTGAAGGGTCAGACGCGTCGTACGCAGCGTTCGCCACGTTGGTCCTGGATATTAGGCCGTAGTTCAACGCCAAGAATAGCCCTGTCATGCGTTCTATTGATCGCTATCGCCAAAAGGGCTGGTCCAGTTCGGCCATGCGCTCGCTGTGGCTGATGCCCGAGTCAGACAGTTCCAGCGCGCTGAGCTGAGCCAGCAGGCGTCGGGTCCGTACCCGTTCCATGCTTGCGCCGATCGCGGCGGCCAGGCGCCCGAGTCCTTGCAAGAGTGAGCGCCGTTGTGGGCGCTGGAGCGAAATATCGAGTGACCGATCCATGATGTATTCCTCGCGCTGGGGCTGGCAGAGCAGCCTTGGGAGATCATGTTGATCGTTTCGTGTTCGATGCAGCAGCTACACCGGGGTTAAATTGTACTGGTTCAGTTTGGTTATTATTTAAACTGTACCGGTATCGCCGATATCCTTCTGTACTGCCGATGACCAAGCCCTGAAACGACAAGACCCGTCGTGGTTTCCCACGACGGGTCTTGTGTGTGCAATTCGGTGCTGGCGGTGGACCCGGTGGGTCAGGGCCAGCGACGCTAACTTAGCGCCAGAACGGCTTGCTCAGCTCTTCGTAGCGTTGTGCTTCGCTAATCCCTGCGTCAGCCAGCAGACGCGAATCCAGGCGAGCCAGTTGATGGCGGCTGGAGATGCGGCGCTGCCACAGCATCAGGTTGGCGATAACGCGAAGAGGCAGGGAAGCCTGGGTTTTTACGGCCTTGTCTTCGAAGAACAGCTCGGAACTGAGTGTACGTTCCATGATTGACATCCTTCCGCTTGTGGCGGGATTAGGTAGTGGTTTAACTGATGCCAATGATCCTCTCGTTTGGCCAGTCTCTCTAGATACAGTTCATCTGTATTGTGAGGGGGCAGTTAACTGTTAATAGGCGGTGTACGGGTCTAAATTGAGGCAACTGTACCTATAAGCACCAAGTTGGTGCAAATAAGGGGCTTTTGCTCAAAAGTGTCGGGGATTTCAGTAGGAAATGGCCGGTACAGTAGTACAGTTTTAAACGGATATGCCGAGCGTGATGGCGAGCTGACGAAACTGTGTTTGCGTCAGCCGCCATCTGTATCGATCAGTCGGCCAGCATGCGCCCGGTTTCTTCCAGGTTAATGTGCCAGCTCAGGGCCTCGCGCAGGATGTGCGGCGTGTGCCCGCCGATGGCGCAGGCCTTTTCAAAGTAGTCATTCAGCGCCTGGCGGTAGTCCGGGTGCACGCAGTTGTCGATCACCACCCGCGCCCGTTCCCGGGGCGCCAGGCCGCGCAGGTCAGCCAGGCCGATCTCCGTCACCAGGATGTCGACGTCATGCTCGGTGTGGTCAACGTGGCTGACCATTGGCACTACGCTGGAGATCGCCCCGCCCTTGGCAATCGACTTGGTGACGAAGATTGCCAGGTGGGCGTTGCGGGCGAAGTCGCCCGAGCCACCGATGCCGTTCATCATCCGTGTACCGCAGACGTGGGTGGAGTTGACGTTGCCGTACAGGTCGAACTCCAGCGCCGTGTTGATGCCGATGATGCCCAGGCGCCGCACCACTTCGGGGTGGTTGGAAATCTCTTGCGGGCGCAGCACCAACTTGTCCTTGTAGTGCTCCAGGTTGCCGAACACGTCGGCGTTGCGCCGTTCCGACAAGGTGATCGAACTGCCCGAGGCAAAACTCAGCTTGCCCGCGTCGATCAGGTCGAATGTGGAGTCCTGCAGCACTTCGGAGTACATGGTCAGGTCTTCGAACGGCGAGTCGATCAGCCCGCACATCACCGCGTTGGCGATGTTGCCAATACCCGCCTGCAGCGGACCGAGCTTGTTGGTCATGCGCCCGGCGTCGACTTCCTCTTTAAAGAAGTTGATCAGGTGATTGGCGATCGACTGGGTGTCGCTGTCGGGCGCGGCGACGGTGGAGGCCGAGTCCGCCTGGTTGGTGATGACAATGGCGACGATCTTCTCCGGCGGGATTGGAATCGCGGTGCTGCCAATGCGGTCATCCACCTGGGTCAGCGGGATCGGTGAGCGCGTCGGGCGATAGCTCGGGATATAGATGTCGTGCAGACCTTCCAGGTTGGCGTTGTGCGCCAGGTTGATCTCGACGATCACGTGTTTGGCGAAGATCGCGAAGCTGGCGGAGTTGCCGACCGAGGTGGTGGGCACGATGTGGCCCTGCTCGGTGATCGCCACGGCTTCAATGACCGCGATGTCCGGCAGTTTGAGTTGCTTGTTGCGCAACTGTTCGACGGTTTCCGACAAATGCTGGTCGATAAACATCACCTCGCCGGCGTTGATCGCCTTGCGCAGGGTGCTGTCGACCTGGAATGGCATGCGTCGCGACAACACGCCCGCTTCAGTCAGTTGCTTGTCCAGATCGTTGCCCAGGCTGGCACCGGTCATCAGGGTGATTTTCAGAGGCGAGGTCTTGGCACGCTCGGCCAGCGCATGGGGCACGGCCTTGGCTTCGCCGGCGCGGGTGAAGCCGCTCATGCCGACGGTCATGCCGTCCTGAATCAGAGCGGCAGCGTCGGCGGCGCTCATCACCTTATCCAACAACGAAGGCAAGCGAATACGGTCACGGTACATGGATAGTTTTCTCGGGCAACGGAAGCAAGATGCGCAGTCTAGTGATTTCGATAACATCCGTCCCGCTACCATGGTCGAATGCCAGCAAGCGATTTAGAGCCTTGCGTCGGATTTCATGCAGCATAAAAAAACCCCAGCCTACGAACGGCCGGGGTTTTGGGTATTGCGTTGGCGCAGTGTTTAGTCGACGGCCTTGACCATGTCTTCAATGACTTTCTTGGCGTCGCCGAACACCATCATGGTCTTGTCCAGGTAGAACAGTTCGTTGTCCAGGCCAGCATAGCCGCTGGCCATCGAACGCTTGTTGACGATGATGGTCTTGGCCTTGAACGCTTCGAGGATCGGCATGCCGGCAATCGGCGATTTCGGATCGTTCTTGGCGGCCGGGTTGACCACGTCGTTGGCGCCCAGCACCAGCACCACGTCGGCCTGGCCGAACTCGGAGTTGATGTCTTCCATCTCGAACACCTGGTCGTAAGGCACCTCGGCCTCGGCCAGCAGCACGTTCATGTGGCCAGGCATGCGACCGGCCACCGGGTGGATCGCATACTTCACGGTCACGCCACGGTGGGTCAGCTTCTCGGTCAGTTCCTTCAGCGCGTGCTGTGCCCGTGCTACCGCCAGGCCATAGCCCGGGACGATGATCACGGTGTCGGCGTTGGTCAGCAGGAAGGTCGCGTCGTCTGCCGAGCCCGATTTCACCGGACGAGCCTCTTTCGAGCCTGCGGGGCCGGCGGCATCGGCGGTATTGCCGAAGCCACCGAGCAGTACATTAAAGAAGGAACGGTTCATCGCCTTGCACATGATGTACGAGAGGATCGCGCCACTTGAACCCACCAGCGAGCCGGCGATGATCAGCATCGAGTTGTTCAGCGAGAAGCCGATGCCCGCCGCTGCCCAGCCGGAATAGCTGTTGAGCATCGACACCACCACCGGCATGTCGGCGCCGCCAATCGGGATGATGATCAGCACGCCCAGCACGAAGGCCAGCGCCAGCATCAAGGCGAAGGCGCTGAGATTGCCGGTGAACATGAACACCAGGCCCAGGCCCAGGGTGGCGAGACCCAATACCAGGTTCAGCTTGTGCTGGCCGCCGAACTGTACCGGTGCGCCTTGGAACAGGCGGAACTTGTACTTGCCCGACAGCTTGCCGAAGGCAATCACGGAGCCGGAGAAGGTAATGGCACCGATGGCGGCACCGAGGAACAGCTCCAGGCGGTTACCGGCGGGAATCGAGTCGCCCAGTTGTTTGACGATGCCCAGTGACTGCGGTTCGACCACGGCGGCAATGGCGATGAACACCGCGGCCAGGCCGATCATGCTGTGCATGAAGGCCACCAGCTCCGGCATCTTGGTCATTTCTACGCGCTTGGCCATGATCGAGCCGGCAGTGCCGCCGACCAGTAGGCCGACGATTACATAGCCGATGCCGGCGGTAGCCAGCTCGGCGCCCAGCTTATAGATCAGGCCTACGGTGGTCAGTACCGCCAGCGCCATGCCCAGCATGCCGAACAGGTTGCCGCGGCGCGAGGTCGTCGGGTGCGACAGGCCTTTGAGCGCCTGGATGAAGCAGATCGACGCGATCAGGTAGAGCGTCGTGACAAGGTTCATGCTCATGACTTGGGCGCCTCTTCTTTAACGGCTTTCGGGGCTTTTTTCTTGAACATTTCCAGCATGCGGCGGGTGACAAGGAAGCCACCGAACACGTTGACGGCGGCCAGCGCCACCGCGAGGGTGCCCATGGTCTTGCCCAGAGGCGTCACGGTGAGAGCCGCTGCCAGCATGGCGCCGACGATCACGATCGCCGAAATCGCGTTGGTCACCGCCATCAATGGGGTGTGCAGCGCGGGTGTAACGTTCCAGACCACGTGATAACCGACATAAATCGCCAGCACGAAGATGATCAGGTTGTAGATACCGGGGGAGATAAGCTCTTCCATCGTCTGAATCCCTGCTTAGGCGTTTTTGCGGATGACTTGACCGTCGCGGCACATCAGGCACGCGGCGACGATGTCGTCTTCGAGGTTGATCTCGAACTGGCCTTCCTGGGTGAAGACCAGCTTCAGGAAGTCCAGCAGGTTGCGGGCGTAGAGCGCCGAGGCGTCCGCACCGACCTGGGCGGCCAGGTTGGTTGGGCCCGCAATGGTCACGCCATGGGCCACGATCACCTGGTCGGCCACGGTCAGCGGGCAGTTGCCCCCTTGGGCGGCGGCGAGGTCGATCACCACCGAGCCGGGCTTCATCTGCGCCACGGTTTCCGCGCTCAGTAGCGTCGGCGCCTTGCGGCCCGGGATCAGTGCCGTGGTGATGACGATGTCAGCCTGCTTGGCGCGTTCATGGACGGCCACGGCCTGGCGCTGCATCCAGCTGGCGGGCATGGGGCGGGCGTAGCCGCCGACGCCGACGGCGCATTCACGCTCTTCATCGGTTTCGTACGGGACGTCGACGAATTTGGCGCCCAGGGATTCGATTTGTTCCTTCACGGCCGGACGTACGTCAGAGGCCTCGATCACGGCACCCAGGCGCTTGGCGGTCGCAATGGCCTGCAGGCCCGCAACCCCGGCGCCGAGGATCAGCACCCGGGCCGCTTTCACGGTGCCGGCCGCCGTCATCAGCATGGGCATGAAGCGCGGATAGTGGTGAGCGGCCAGCAGCACGGCTTTATAACCGGCAATGTTGGCTTGCGAGGACAGCACATCAAGGCTTTGCGCGCGGGAGGTGCGCGGCGCCGCTTCCAGGGCAAACGCGGTGATGCCGCGCTCGGCCAGTTTGGCAATGGTTTCATTGCTGAACGGGTTGAGCATGCCGACTAGCACGGTTCCAGTTTTGATCAGGCTCAGTTCGCTGTCGCTGGGGGCGACAACCTTGAGGATCAGATCTGCACCAAATGCATCGCTAGCGCTGCCAATCACGGCACCTGCCGCTTCATAAGCACTGTCCACGACGCTGGCATTGACGCCCGCCCCGCTTTGTACAGTGACCTTATGACCCTGGCCGATCAGCTTCTTGATGGTTTCCGGGGTTGCAGCAACCCGCGTTTCACCGGTCTGGGTTTCGAGAGGAACACCAATGTGCACGTCAAATCTCCTGCTTGATCTTATTGCTTTGATCTTTCTTGGAAGGCCAGCGCACTGAAAAGGGTGCAGCTGGGGCGGCCGATCAGCACGACCCCGCTTTATTTCAGGCGGGGCGCGGCATTTTGCAGGCGAACTTTGTGGCCTTCAAGCGGTTATGACGGGTGACGGAAAATTAACTACAAGTCACCCCGTGACCGAATGTCGCAAGTAATGGGTAAAACCCCTTGTAGTACGGGCCTTTCAGGGGTTTTGGCTGAATTTAAAGAATTTACACATAGGCTGTATGAATGATGCGCAACCGCTACGGATTAATGTCTGAAAGCCACGCCGTTAGTGGGGTGCGTGGCCATTTTGCGGGTCATGGATACAGTCTGTGAATATGCGACATTTAGTTATATCTGTAGGGCTTTTATTTATTTGACTACCGAGTCAGCTAATGCTTGGGAATCCCTGTCCGTCTAGGCTGTAGCGGTGAGCCTGGGTGATCAGCCAATCACGAAAAGCGCGCAACGAGGCGGATTCGACCTTTCGCTCGGGAATCATCAGGTAATACGCCTTGATGCTCGACAGTGCCTGGGGGTTGGCAATCACCAGGCGTTTCTCGGCCAGTTCCCGCTGGATCAGGAAGGGCGGGATCAGCGCGATCCCCATGTCATGCATGGCGGCCTGGGCGAGCATGGAGAATAGCTCGTAGCGTGGGCCTGTCATGTCGCGGGGGATGTTCAGGTTCTGTGAGTTGAACCACTGGCGCCATGCATAAGGGCGGGTGGTTTGTTGCAGCAGTGGCAGCTCGGCAATGACCTCGGCCTCCAGATACGTACGGTTTCCCAGTAAGGCGGGGCTGCATACGGGCATCGGGTTTTCGCCCATCAGTCTGTGGGACTCGGTGCCGGACCAATCGGCATCACCAAAGTAAATCGCCGCGTCGAAGTCGGTGTCGGCAAACAGGAAGGGCCGCGTGCGATTGGTCAGGTTGACCGTGACTTCCGGGTGTTGCTCCTGGAAGTCCTTGAGCCGTGGCAGCAGCCATTGGGTGCCAAAGGTCGGGACCACGGCCAGTTCGATCACGTTGGCCCCCTGCTGCCCCATCACCGACAAGGTGTCCCGTTCGACGGCATCCAGTTGGGTGGCGACGCGCCGGCTGTAGGACAGGCCCGCCTCGGTCAGCTTTACGCCGCGACGCGAGCGTCTGAACAGTTCGACGCTGAGGAACTCCTCCAGCCCGGCGATCTGTCGGCAGATTGCACCTTGGGTCAGCGAAAGCTCCTGGGCGGCCTTGGTAAAGCTTTCGTGGCGCGCTGCGGCTTCAAAGCTGACCAGGGCGGTGGTGCTGGGGATCTTTCGGCGCATGTACAGCAACCTCACTAATAGATCTTGTGTATGCCGTTCAAGGCCGTTACGGAGTGAGAAATTAGCACAACAGCATGCAAAATCCTCGTTTGCCCAATGTGCAGCCGACGCCTAGGATCAATCCACGATATTTGACCCACTTCACGAGGACTCTCTCATGGCCGGTAAAGCTAGCTTCAACTGGATCGATCCGCTGTTGCTGGACCAGCAGCTCACTGAAGAAGAGCGCATGGTGCGCGACAGCGCTGCTCAGTTTGCCCAGGACAAACTGGCACCGCGGATTCTCGAAGCGTTCCGCCATGAAAAAACCGACCCGGCGATCTTCCGTGAAATGGGTGAGATCGGCCTGCTGGGTGCGACGATTCCCGAGCAGTACGGTGGCAGTGGCCTGAACTATGTCAGCTACGGCCTGATTGCCCGCGAGGTCGAGCGCATCGACTCCGGCTATCGCTCGATGATGAGCGTGCAGTCCTCGCTGGTGATGGTGCCGATCAATGAATTCGGGACCGAGGCGCAGAAGCAGAAATACCTGCCGAAGCTGGCGTCTGGTGAGTGGATCGGCTGCTTTGGTCTGACCGAGCCCAACCATGGTTCCGACCCGGGTTCGATGATCACCCGTGCACGCAAGGTGGACGGCGGCTACAGCCTGAGCGGCGCCAAAATGTGGATCACCAACAGTCCGATCGCGGATGTCTTCGTGGTCTGGGCAAAGGACGATGCCGGTGATATCCGTGGCTTCGTGCTGGAGAAGGGCTGGAAAGGCCTGAGCGCTCCGACGATCCACGGCAAGGTCGGCCTACGTGCTTCGATCACCGGCGAAATCGTGATGGACAACGTGTTCGTTCCCGAAGAGAACATCTTCCCGGATGTGCGTGGCCTGAAGGGTCCGTTCACCTGCCTCAACTCTGCCCGCTACGGCATCGCCTGGGGCGCACTGGGCGCCGCGGAATTCTGCTGGCACACCGCGCGTCAATACACCCTGGATCGTCAGCAATTTGGTCGTCCACTGGCGGCTACCCAGTTGATCCAGAAGAAACTGGCCGACATGCAGACTGAAATCACCATGGCCCTGCAGGGTTGCCTGCGTCTGGGTCGTATGAAGGATGAAGGCACTGCGGCGGTCGAAATCACCTCGATGATGAAGCGCAACTCCTGCGGCAAGTCGCTGGATATCGTGCGCATGGCGCGGGATATGCTGGGTGGCAATGGCATCTCCGATGAGTTCGGTGTTGCGCGTCACTTGGTCAACCTTGAGGTGGTCAACACCTATGAGGGCACTCACGACGTGCATGCGTTGATTCTGGGTCGTGCGCAGACTGGTCTCCAGGCGTTCTATTAATAGGAGAGCGGTCATGGGCGCTTTATCGCATCTGCGGGTGCTGGATTTATCGCGAGTACTGGCGGGGCCTTGGGCAGGTCAGATCCTTGCGGATCTGGGGGCCGAGGTTATCAAGGTCGAGCGCCCTGGCAATGGCGATGATACGCGCGCCTGGGGTCCGCCCTTCCTGAAGGACGCTTACGGCGAGAACACCAGTGAGGCGGCGTACTACCTGTCGGCCAATCGCAACAAGCAATCGGTGACCATCGACTTCACACAGGCTGATGGTCAGCGCTTGGTGCGTGAGTTGGCCGCGAAGTCCGACATCGTGATCGAAAACTTCAAGGTAGGTGGCCTGGCGGCCTATGGTTTGGACTATGAGTCGCTCAAGGCGATCAACCCTGATCTGATCTACTGCTCGATCACGGGCTTCGGCCAGACCGGGCCTTATGCCAAGCGTGCGGGTTATGACTTCATGATCCAGGGGTTGGGCGGCTTGATGAGTCTCACGGGTCGCCCCGAAGGTGATGAGGGCGCCGGGCCGGTCAAGGTCGGTGTGGCGCTGACCGACATTTTAACGGGGCTCTACTCAACCGTGGCGATCCTGGCCGCGCTGGCGCATCGCGAGCATGAGGGTGGCGGTCAGCACATCGACATGGCGTTGCTCGACGTTCAGGTGGCTTGCCTGGCGAACCAGGCGATGAACTACCTCACTACCGGCGTTGCCCCCAAGCGCCTGGGCAATGCCCATCCGAATATCGTGCCTTATCAGGACTTCCCTACCGCAGATGGCGACTTCATTCTCACGGTGGGTAATGACGGGCAGTTCCGTAAGTTCGCCGAGGTGGCAGGTCAGCCACAGTGGGCAGACGACCCGAGGTTTGTGACGAACAAGCAGCGGGTTGCGAATCGCGGGGTGTTGATTCCGTTGATTCGCCAGGCGACGGTGTTCAAGACGACTGCGCAGTGGGTGGCGCAACTGGAGTTGGCGGGCGTGCCGTGTGGGCCGATCAACGATCTGTCCCAGGTGTTTGCCGATCCGCAGGTCCAGGCGCGCGGGTTGGCGATAGAGATGCCGCATGCGTTGGCGGGGTTGGTACCGCAAGTTGCCAGCCCGATTCGCTTGTCCGAAACGCCGGTGGAGTACCGAAATGCCCCGCCTCTGCTGGGCGAGCACACGCTGGAGGTATTGCAGCGAGTGCTGGGTCTGGAGGTGTCGGCCGTGGCTGCTTTGAAAGAAGCCGGAGTGCTCTGAAGGTTTCTTCTATATAGAAGCAGTGTTTTATCTCCGTGTAACTGGGCTAAAACACCGCTTTTTGTGGCTGTCGCAACTCATTGATAGAAAAGACAAATCAATGCTTGACGGGAGATCCTGGAAGTCTATAATTCGCCCCACTTCCGGCGCAGTCGAAACGGAAAACTCCTTGGTAAACAAAGAGTTATGAAGTTTTCGGCAGCAGGTTGCTTCAGTTCATCGAAGCCTGGAAGGAGTTGTTAGGGTCGGCTGGTTTGACACTATCAACGGTTCGATCTTCTCGGTCGAAAGCGGCGAGAAAGAGGTGTTGACAGCAGCGTGTAACGCTGTAGAATTCGCCTCCCGCTGACGAGAGATTGGAAGCGCAAGTGGTTGAAGTTGCAAGGGAAACTTTGAAAGCTTCTTAAAATAACCGCTTGACAGTAACAGAGGCTGC
>NZ_FOCB01000004.1:0-318222 GCF_900109995.1 Pseudomonas sp. ok272
ATCTCTCGTCAGCGGGAGGCGAATTCTACAGCGTTACACGCTGCTGTCAACACCTCTTTCTCGCCGCTTTCGACCGAGAAGATCGAACCGTTGATAGTGTCAAACCAGCCGACCCTAACAACTCCTTCCAGGCCTCGATGAACCGAAGCAACCTGCTGCCGAAAACTGCATAACTCTTTGTTTACCAAGGAGTTTTCCGTTTCGACTGCGCCGGAAGTGGGGCGAATTATAGACTTCCAGGATCTGCCGTCAAGCATTGATTTGATTTATCTATCAGAAACCCAGAATCGCCCCAAAACCCTGCCTATATAGAAGCAGACGTGCGCGTCATGCAGCGCTGATAACGCTCATCGACTATATAGAAGGTGGCAGCCCACGCCTCGACTCTCCAGAAAGCGCCAGCGGTGCTGTTCTATCGTAAGCTTGGGCTCCGCCCACCCGACATCGCCATGGAGCGCCACGATGCTGACCCTGGACTTTTTGATGACTTCATTAATAGTCGTTCTGATCCCCGGCACAGGGGTGGTGTTCACCCTTTCGACTGCGATCACCGCAGGTAAACGCGCCAGCGTGTACGCCGCACTCGGTTGCACGACAGGCATCATCCCTCACCTGCTGGCTTCGACGCTCGGCCTATCGGCCATACTGCATGCCAGCGCGCTGGCCTTCCAAGGCCTGAAGTTCGCCGGGGTCGCCTATCTGCTCTATCTGGCCTACGCCACCTGGCGTGATCGCTCGGCATTTGCCATGGCGGATGTGCCTGTGCACCTGAGTGCAACACGCATCATGCTTCGCGCCTGCCTGCTGAATGTGCTCAACCCCAAGCTGACGATCTTCTTCCTGGCCTTCCTCCCACAGTTCATTACCGCGAACGGCCCGGCAACTTCTGTGCAGATGATCACACTTAGCTCGGTGTTCATGCTCATGACCTTTGCGGTGTTCGTGATCTATGGCTTACTGGCGAACATTTTTCGCACTGCCGTTGTTGAGTCCCCGCACGTCCAGAACTGGATGCGTAGAAGCTTTGCCGCTACGTTCGCAGCGCTGGGCCTGAACCTGGCATTTGCCCAACGCTAAGCTTCCCGCTGTCGCACCGCCCACTTTTCCGGCGGGGCTACGTGGCGTAACACCCACACATTCAAAAACGCGAGACCAAGAGATCCACAATGACAAGACTTTCGTTCGCGCCCCTGCCACTGACCCTTGCGTTGCTCAGTTGCAGCCCATTGGCACTGGCTACCGAGGGCAGTGTCGGACGGCCCATTACCGGCCAGATCATTTTCTCCAACGCCGGGATCATTCCCCCGGAGCCCGGCTGGGTCATTTCGACGACCAGCATCTACTACGACGGCAAGCTCAGCAAAAGCAAAGCCGCGCCGGTTCGTGGTGAAGTCGGTTCCGACCTGAAGATGAAAGTCTCCTACACCATGACCAACATCACCCGAGTCTGGGACACCGGCAAAGGCCCATGGAACTTCGCATCGGCCGTCGGCCTGCCCGTGCAGTACACCGATGCCAGTGCCAGCGTGACGGGCCCCCGCGGCAGAACGGTTGGAGAAAGCGACTACGGCACCCAGTTCGCCGACGCCTTGATCACCCCGATTGCCGCGGGTTACCACTTCAGCGCCACCGATCACATCTCGATGTCGCTGCCGATCTATGTCCCCACCGGTGGATACGACAAGGATCGCCTGGCCAACGCCGGGCAGAACACCTATACCTTCATGCCGACCCTGGCCTACACGCATCTCTATGAAAAAGGCGGTGAGTTCAGCCTGCTGGGGGCATTCGAGTTCTATACCCGCAACGATGCCACCGACTACCAGAACGGCAGCATCTTTCGCCTTGATGGCCTCTGGACCAAGGGGCTGGGGAACGGCTGGGCCGCGGGCGTGGTAGGTGGCGTAATCAAGCAAGTGACCAACGACACCGGTGATACCGCCGATAAGCTCAACGGGTTCCGCGGGCACTCGGCCGGCGTCGGTCCGTATGTCGGCTGGAGCGGCAAGTTCGCCGATGCCCAGGCGAGCGTCAGTGCTCGCTGGGTACCGGAGTTCGACTCCGTCAACCGCCCGGAAGGTGACGGGATCAGCGTGAACCTGACGCTGGCGTTCTTCTAGAGCACCGGCCAACGCTGCGCGGGACTCAGATCCCGCTCAGCGCCAGGTCCATCGCAAAGTACGTGAAGATCAGGTCGGCGCCCGCCCGCTTGATCGCCCCCAGGCTCTCGCGTACGACACGCTCTTCATCGATGGCGCCGGCCGCCGCGCCGAACTTGATCATCGCGTACTCGCCGCTGACCTGATACGCCGCCAATGGCAAGCGTGACGCCTCGCGGATATCGCGAATGATGTCCAGGTACGCACCGGCTGGCTTGACCATCAACGCATCAGCCCCTTCCTGCTCGTCCAGCAGCGATTCGCGCACCGCTTCTCGGCGATTCATCGGGTTCATTTGATAGCTCTTGCGGTCGCCCTTGAGCGCACTGCCGCCCGCCTGCGCGGCCGCCACGGCTTGCTTACCGAGGTTGATCAGGGTCTGGTCATTGTCGACCTCATGGTGATGCAGCACGCCGCAGTGGCCATGATCGGTGTACTCGCAAAAGCACGTGTCGGACATGACGATCATCTCCGGCACCGCGTCCTTGCAGATCCGCGCCATGCGCGACACCAGGCCGTTTTCCTTCCAAGTGTCGCTGCCGGCACCGTCCAGGTGATGGGACACACCGAAGGTCATGACCGACTTGATGCCCGCCCGGGCGTAACGCTCGATTTCACCGGCCAATTTCGACTCGGGTATCCGCCGCACACCGGGCATGCTGCTGATGGGCACGAAGTCGTCGATCTCTTCCTCGACAAAGATCGGCAGCACCAGGTCATTGAGGCTGAACTCGGTTTCCTGGAACAGGCTGCGCAATTGCGGGGTACGGCGCAAACGCCGTGGACGGACTTCGGGGAACTGGCTGGACATGGAGTTTCCTGGCAGGAGGCCAACGGCCTGGACAAGATGAAAGTCGCAAAGCGCAGGAGCTTATGCCCCCCGCCCCTCAGGAGACAAATCCGCGTTCGGCAAGAACCTGTTGCAGCCCCGGCAACAATCGGGTTTCCAGCGCAGAGCAAACGCCAGCGCAACGCCTTGCGCTGGCGTCGAGCACGATCTACCTGGGCACCTCCAACCCACGGATGACCGCCGGGCGCGCGACAAAGCGCTCCAGCACACGCAGTACATTGGGGAAGTGGTTGATCCCCACCAGATCCCCGGCCTCATAGAAGCCAATCAGGTTGCGCACCCAAGGAAAGATGGCGATGTCGGCGATGGTGTAGCGCTCGCCCATGATCCAGTCGCGGTCTTGCAGGCGATTTTCGAGCACGCCGAGCAAGCGCACACTTTCCGCGACATAGCGATCACGCGGGCGCTTGTCCTCGTACTCCCTGCCCGCAAACTTGTTGAAGAACCCCAGTTGGCCAAACATCGGCCCGATGCCGCCCATCTGGAACATCAACCACTGGATCGTCTCGTAGCGCGCCGCCGATTCCTGGGCCAGCAACTGCCCGCTCTTGTCCGCCAGGTAGATCAGGATCGCGCCGGACTCGAACAGCGCCAGTGGCTGATCACCCGGACCGTGGGGGTCGAGGATCGCCGGGATCTTGTTGTTGGGGTTGAGCGACAGGAACTCGGGCGACATCTGGTCCTGGGTCTCGAAACTCACACGGTGCGCCTCGTAGGGCAGGCCGATCTCTTCGAGCATGATCGACACCTTGACCCCATTGGGGGTGGGCAAGGAGTACAACTGAAGCCAGTCGGGGAACTGGGCGGGCCACTTAGCGGTAATCGCGAATGCAGACAAATCGGTCATGGTGAGCGTCCGGTGACAGGTGAACCACTGAAGGTCGGCCTGGATGACAGCACAGGCCAGATTCGATCTTTACGCCGGCCAGATTACAAGCGAGACCGCGCCCACTGCATCTTAAATCGGAAACATTCTGTCGCTATCCTTCCCCACACCCCAGCCAACGCCCCGGATAAAGTGCAGCCCGCAGATTCAGATGGAACCCATGGGCAGCAACGAACTCTGATACCTGCCCTGGCATCAGACGCATCACCCCACGACATGGAAACCCATCCGTAGCCACACACACGAGATGCAAAGGTTTGTCAGCCTTAACCACCTGCGCCGAAGACCTTATTTTCATGACAAACACCACCTACTTCACCCTGCGCCTGAAGCATCGCGCCTTGGTGTTCCTGCCCGCGCTGCTGGTGACCTGCGGCCTGTTCCTGTCACTGGAGTCCAGCGAGAGCCGTGCGACGCCGGCCGATGGCACCCAGACCCTGGTGTTCTTGCGCCATGCGGAAAAGCCCGCCGGCGGCCTCGGCCAGTTGAACTGCCAGGGCCTGAACCGGGCGCTGAACTTGGCGCAACTGCTGCCGGAGAAGTTCGGCAAGGCCAACTACGTGTTTGCCGCCAACCCGACCCGCAATGTCGAGGAAGGCGAGTTCGACAACTCCTACAGCTACATTCGCCCGCTGATGACCATCAGCCCCAGCGCCATCAAGCTCGGCCTGCCGGTCAATATCAACTTCTCGGCCAACGACACCAGCGACCTGGCTGACGAGTTACTCCACGACAAGTACCACGACTCAATCATCTACACCGCCTGGTCCCACGGCTACCTGCCGGAGCTGATCAACGAGGTGGCGCAGGACGCGGTGGGTGGCACACACACCATCACCGAAGACTGGCCATCCGGCGACTTCGACTCGCTGTATGTGCTGACCCTGACCTGGCACAACGGCAAGGCCACCTTGCAGAGCGAGCACGTCAAACAGGGATTGGACAACGGCAGCGACACCTGCCCGAGCTGATCCGCCCGGACATCTACGGCAACGGGCGAAACCGGGCTGGTCTATACTCCGCGCCTTGTCCTCATTGTCCGGAACCTTTCGATGTCCAACTCCCTGGCAGCCCCTATCCGGGGCTGGTCGTTCTGGTGGAAACCCGCCCTGTTCGTGCTGGTCGCCTGCGTCGGCCTCTACTACGTCAAGTGGTCGCCCTACTACCTCAAAGCCTTCGTCGCCGCTGACAACCACAGCATCGGCGCCTCGATTCTCAACGATGAACAGACCGCGCCCCTGGCGGCCGCACTGGCGTATGCCAAGGTGTACTTCCTGGCGATCTGGAAAGCCGCGGTGCTGGCGGTGATTCTTGGCTCCCTCCTGCAAGTGCTCATCCCGCGGGACTGGTTGCTGCGTTTGTTCGGACGTGCCGGATTCGCCTCGACCCTGCGTGGCGGCCTGTTCGCCCTGCCCGGCATGATGTGCAGTTGCTGCGCCGCGCCCGTGGCGGCCGGTATGCGTCGACAGAACGTGTCGGTAGGCGCGGCCCTCGCCTTCTGGATTGGCAACCCGGTACTGAACCCCGCCACGCTGGTGTTCATGGGCTTTGTCCTGGGCTGGGGCTTTACCGCGTTGCGGCTGGTGGCAGGGATTGTGCTGGTGTTCGGCGTATCGATGGTCGCCCAGCGCATTTCACGTCCCGAGCAAGTCCCGCAAGCGGCGCTGGAAGCCGTGGCCAACGCCAGCGTCGACAACGACCAGCCGTTCCTCGCCCGCTGGGGACGCACGTTGTGGCAACTGTTCTGGAGCACCATCCCGATCTACATCCTGGCGGTGCTGGTGCTGGGGGCTGCGCGGGTCTGGCTGTTCCCCCATGTCGACGGCGCCATGGCCAACAGCTTGGTGTGGCTGGTGCCGCTGGCCATCGTCGGCACGCTGTTCGTGATCCCCACGGCGGCAGAAATCCCCATCGTGCAGACCATGATGGCCCTGGGCATGGGCACCGGCCCGGCGGTCGCGTTGCTGATGACCCTGCCGAGCATCAGCCTGCCGTCGCTGCTGATGCTGCGCAAGGACTTCGACACCCGGGTGTTGGTGACCGTGGCCGTGCTGACCATGCTGATTGGCGTGGTGTGCGGGCTGATCGGCGCGCTGGTGTTGTAAGTACCCTTGCGCCAGGCCTGTCGGATTGCGTGGGCGCGAGCAGGCTCGCGCCCACCGCGTTAGCGGCCGGCGCGCTCGCGCAGGTACGCCAGCACGGCGGCCTGCTCACCGGCGAACTCGATGCGTGCGCCTTTCTTCTCCCGTTGAAAGGCGTACATCGGGTCGTAGTACTCGCACAACAACCCTTCGATCCAGCCACGGTGCAAGTCCACCGCACCGCTGCGTGCCTGTTCGGCCAGGGCCGCCTCCATCAACAGCAACAGCCGCCCATGGCGCTCGCCCCCCAGGCGTTTGCTGATGTTGTTCAGGCTGGCCAGCAAGCGCTCGGAGAACAGGGCAAATCCTGGCTCACCGTGCACGGCGATGAACTCGGCGCACAGGTCCACCACGTAGTCGCGCAAGATCCGCTCGACCCGCCCCTGCACGCTGTCTTCCAGCCACACCATGGGGAAACGCTGCATGCCCTGGTACAGCGGCAACGGGAGCGCACAGCTGCCGACCATGCGGCTTTCATCTTCCAACACGAACTGTTCGATCCCTCGGGCACGCTTCTTCAGCACGTCCACCGCCAGGGCGTTTTCGAAGTCGATGTTGCAGGGTTGCCCCGTCGCACGCTTGCCAAAGCTGGACCCGCGATGATTGGCGTGGCCTTCCAGGTCCAGGCCATTGTCGAGTTGGGCCAGCACCTCGGTCTTGCCGGTGCCGGTCATCCCGCCCAGCAAGACAAAGTCACACTGCGCGACGGCCTGGTCCGTTGTGTCTAGTAGGAAGGTACGCATTGCCTTGTAGCCACCACCGACCCTTGGGTAGTCGATGCCCGCCTCGTCCTTGAGCCATTGCTGGACGATCTGCGAGCGCAGCCCACCGCGAAAGCAATACAGCAACCCGTCGGGATGGGCCTGGGCAAACTCGGCCCAGGCCTGGACGCGCTCGGCCTTGATCGGCCCCGAGACCAACTGGTGCCCCAGGACAATCGCCGCCTGCTGCCCATGCTGCTTGTAGCAGGTGCCGATACGCTGGCGCTCGTTGTCGTTCATCAGCGGCAGGTTGACCACCCCTGGGAACGCGCCCTTGCTGAACTCGACCGGCGCCCGGGCATCCATCATCGGCCGGTCGTTGAGGAAAATGTCGCGGTAGTCGGTGACATCGATGGGCATCAGATCACCTCAACCGCGTGGCTCTGTCGCTCCACCAGTTCACCGATAGGCGCCAGGTTCAGGCCCAGCTCGGCGGCCACCGCGAGGAACGCCGCGTTGCCTTCGGGCGTGACGGCCACCAGCAGGCCACCGCTGGTCTGCGGATCGCACAACACCCGCTTGTGCAACTCCTGCACACGGCCCAACTTGCTGGCGTAGCTGTCATAGTTGCGCAGCGTCCCACCTGGCACACACCCCTGGTCGAGGTAGTACTCGACACCCGGCAAGCGTGGTACACGGTCATAGTGAATCTGCGCGGTCAGGCCGCTGCCGTCGGCCATTTCCACCAGATGCCCAAGCAGGCCGAAGCCGGTGACATCGGTCATGGCGGTCACGCCATCGAGCTTGCCGAAGCAGCTGCCGGGCTTGTTCAAGGTGCACATCCAGTCCCGCGCCAGGCCCACGTCGCTGTCGCGCAACTTGCCCTTCTTCTCGGCGGTGGTGAGGATGCCAATGCCCAGCGGCTTGGTCAGGTACAGCAAGCAACCGGCGGTGGCGGTGTCGTTGCGTTTCATGTGGCGCTTGTGCACCAGTCCGGTGACCGCCAGGCCGAAGATGGGCTCCGGGGCGTCGATCGAGTGACCGCCCGCCAGGGGAATACCCGCCTCGTCACACACTGAACGCCCACCGCGAATCACTTCGCGGGCGATTTCCGGGGCCAGTAGATTGACCGGCCAGCCGAGGATCGCAATCGCCACCAACGGGTCACCGCCCATGGCATAGATGTCGCTGATGGCATTGGTGGCGGCGATGCGGCCGAAGTCGAATGGGTCGTCGACGATTGGCATGAAGAAGTCGGTGGTCGAGACCACGCCACGCTCCTCGTCGATGGCGTACACCGCCGCATCATCGCGCGAAGCGTTGCCGACCCAGAGTTTCGGATCGAGGTTCTGCGCCCCGCTGCCGGCCAGAATCACCTCCAGCACCTGGGGCGAGATCTTGCAGCCACAACCTGCGCCGTGGCTGTACTGGGTCAGGCGGATCGGTTCGCTCATGGGGGGCACCTTGTCTAGTCAAGGTGGCGATTCTAACAGAGCAAACCGAAATATCTGACAGAGATAAAGCCATCACCCTACATGCGCAAGCATTGGTCAGGTGGCGCTCGGGGGGCCGCCGCTCGTGTCAGCGTCAACCATCGATCAAGGCATCAGAATGATCTTGCCGGTGCTCCCCTGGTTCACCTCGTCATAGCGCGCCAGCCCATCGGCCAGGGGTGATTCGATCAAGCCCTGGGGCAGCGGCAGCAGGCCCTGATCGAACCAGCCGCCGAACCGATCGAGCATTGCCGCGCAAGCCTGGACGCCGTACAGCAGCGTGTTGACCCCCACCACCGAGCCGCCTTTGCGATACAACCCCAGGGCCGGCAGTTGCACGTGACCGTCCACCGGGGCAGCGATGATGGCGATGCGCCCGAATGTCGCCAGGGCCGCGACCGAGGCTGGCAACCAGAAACCGCTGGTGTCGAAGATCACTTCGGCACCACCGGCATACACCGCGTCGACCTGGGCGCCGAGGTCCTCAGGCTGCTCCAGTAGCAGGGTGGGATAGCCCAGGGCTTGCAGCGCCTTGGCCTGCTCCGGGCGTCGAACGGCTGCCAGCAGTTGCGCACCTCGGACCTTGGCCAGCGCCAAGGCGGCCGTGGCAACCGCCCCGCCGCCAATCACCAGCAAACGCGTGCCGGCCTTGACCAGGCTGCGTTCCAGCGCATCCCAGGCCGTGGTGTAGGGCACGCCGAGGCTCGCCGCCTGGGCGAAACTCAGGTGGGTCGGCTTGAGCGCCACGCCACTGGCCGGCAACTTGACGAACTGTGCGTGGGAACCGTCAGCGAAAAAACCCAGCTCGCGCCCCGTCCCCCACACGTCCTGGCCGAGCAACGCTGGCGGGCCTTCGATCACCACCCCGGCGAAGTCCCGGCCGGGAATCCGTGGCAACGTGGTGTAGGGAAAACGCCCCAGCACGTTCTTCACATCGCTGGGGTTCAACCCGGCCGCCTTGATCTGCACCAGCACTTCGTTGGCGCCGGCCACCGGGGTCGGCACCTCCACATAGCGCAGGGACGAGAGGTCGCCGGTCTTATGGAACTGCAGTGCTTTCATCGGTACTTCCACCTGATCAATAGAGGGTTTCAAGAGCACCTGCCGGCGAGCAGGCCGACGACCCAATAATTGAGGTCGTTCCGGTTCGACGCCGCGCAAGGGACAGGGGCAGAGTGTAAGGAGCAGCAACCCAGGAGATCGGCCAAGTGCTTCAGGATTTCGGCCACTTTTTTTGGGGGGCTTCAGCCCATGGGGTCTTTTGCCTGGGCGAACTGCGACGGTGCAATCCCCAGCTCACGGCGGAACATGTCGCTGAAGCTGCTCGGCGAATACCCCAGCTCGCGGGCGATGGTGCTGACGGGGACTCCCTGGATCAGTTCGGCGGCGGCCACGGCCAACTGTACCTGGCGACGCCACTGCGCAAAGCCCATGCCCACGTCCTCCTTGAACAGGCGCGCGAGGGTGCGCACGCTGGCGCCGGCCTGTTCGGCGTGCTGCTCGAACGGGATGTCCAGTGATGGCGCGACCATCACCGCCTGGCACACATGCACCAAGCGCCGCTCAGTGGTGCCCGGCATGGGGATTTTCAACAGCGAACGCTTGGCTCGCTTGAGTTCCAGCAAGGCCAGGCCCACCAGCGCGTTGTAATACTCGGCAGGCTCCTGGTCGCCCTGCTCCACCAGCCCCAGGATCAGCTCACGCAACAGGCCACCGACCTCGATCACCTGGACATTGGGGTCCAGCGTCGCGGCCAACGCCGGGCGCAAGTAGATGTTGCGCATTTGCAGGTCCGAGACCACCCGAATGCCATGCGCCACCCCCGGTGGCAACCAGACCGCCCGTTGCGGCGGCACCACCAGGGCTTCGCCGGGCGTCTCGACCCACATCACCCCGCTCATCGCATACAGCAACTGCCCCCAAACGTGTTCATGGGGCTCGATGTACAAGCCACGCGGATAGGTGCGCGCCAGCGGTTGCACCGGGATGTCGGTGTCGCTCAGGTCAGGGGGAACGGCAAGGGCCATGGGCGAGGGTCATGTGTGGGGGGGCCTCATGGTATCGGGGCGTAGCGCGAACTGCCAACGGCTCGGGGCACGTGCGGAACGTGGACGCCAGGGCGCCACGCTCCGGGCATGTTGGTCAGGCATGCGCCCCCTTGGCGCACTTGCAGTCCGCCGAGGTGCAGGCTTCGCCGTGTTCGTGATGCTTGGCGCAACCCTCGCAGCAGTAGTGCTTGCCGTGACGGACAATCGAGTGCTCGCCCAGCTTGCAGTTGCAGTTGGGGCAGGCGCAGGTCGTTGCTTTCATCGGTTTGACTCCGTAAGTGAGGTCGTCCAGGTGCGACACCCATGCCGCACCTCAAGCAGTGACCGCGCCAGCGAACCTTCGCATGCACCACCCTGACTACGGCCCTCGCTCAAGGAAAGAGGTTAGACGATCCCGGACACCTCGCCCGGGCCGCTGCACAATCAACCAGGCATACGCGGTGCGGATCACCCAAGGCTCGGCCCCGCGGACCTAATGCTGTTCACTTATTTAAGGTCATCTCGACATGCAAACAGCCCGTGGCGAGCAAGCTCGCTCGCCACAGGTGCTCTTCGACGGTGGGATGACCTCACGTCGTCCTCGGTGACCCGAACCTGAAATCGCGCTGGAGTGAGCACCTCGGCCCATGGGATGATCGCCGCCACCGCGCGATTACCCCGGAGATGTGCATGTCGTTGCTCAAGAACAATCTGTTCAGTAAGAAAGCCGCTGTCCTGCTGCTGACCGCGCTCACTGCGTTTTCCACCGTCAACGTGAATGCCGCCAGCCAACCGGCGACCAAGACTGCACCGGCACAGAAAGTTTCCGTACTGGGCGGTAAATTCTCCTTCGCCCTGCCCGCCGGTTTCGTCGCCAACACCCTGCCGGGCGGCGACGCAGCCAATGGCACCTCCGGTGCTACGGGCACCATGTACGTCAATCCGCAAAGCAAAACGGTGCTGATCATCGCCGAAAACACCCTGCCCGACGGCCAGAAGGTCAAGGACAACGACCCGGCGTTCCTCGACACCTCGCTGTCCGGCTTTGTCACCCAGCAGCGCGCGGCCCTTCCCGACTTCAACAAGCAAAGCGAGAAAAGCCTGACGGTCAAGGGACTCGGCCTGCGCCAGATCGACAGCACCGCGACCCAGGGCGGCGGTCCGACCCTCAATACCAGCCTGCTGGCCGGTTCCGGCAGCCGCATGATGCTGATCCAGGTGATTTCCCGCATCGAAGACAGCAAAGGCCATGCGGCGCTGCTCAAGCAGATCCTGGGCCAGTAACAGGCCGGCGCCCGGGCCGAGGGTGAGACTTCACCACGGCCCGGGCGCCAACCTCGGTGATCAACCGCGCGCGGCGGTCCATCGATCACCCGTTCAGTCGTTGGTCAGCTTGCCCGCCCGGATCACTTCTCTCCCGGCGACTTTGGCTTGCCAGATCCCAGGCTCGGTGTACCGGCTGCGATCCAGGGCAAACAGCACGCCGCTGGTCCCGGCACGCACCACCGTCACCCGGTCGGTCAACGGATTCACCACTTCAAACAGCGCGTCCCCCCGCTCGACCCATTCGCCGACCTCACGCAGGAAACTCACCACCCCGTGATGGGGCGCAAACAGGTACTCGGTGCCCGCGAACGGCATCCCCTCACAGCATTCATCCGGCGCGGCCGGCCAGTGCCCGTCGATAAAGCCCTGCTCGGCGAGAAAGCCCAGAATCGCCTCGCAATTGGCCCGGGCCTGATCCACCCGCGTGTCGCCCATGCAGCCCAGTTCCAGGGTGGTTGCGCGGTTGGCCGGTGGAATCGCGGCGTGCGGGAACCGTTGGGCCAGGCGCAGCCAGGGCGATGAGCAGGACTCATCGAACGAACTGCCGCCGGAGTCCTCACACAACAACGCCACGCCCGCCTTCAGCCGCGCGGCCAACGACTGCCATTGCGGCCAGTGCTGCGGCAGCGCATACAGGTGGATCGAGGCCTCGAAATCACAGTGCAGGTCCAGCGTGAAGTCGGCCTCGCACGCATGCCGCAGCAACAGGCGGTGCATGGCTTGCAACTGGGACGTCGGCGCCGGCAGTTGGTCGAGCACCTGGCCCATGGCCTGGCGAATCAACGCCACGTTGGCCTCGGCATCGCTGCCCAGGCGCTCGCCTATCAACTCAGCCACCGGCGCGCTGAGTTCATGGAACGCGCGATTGAAGTTCTTGCCGCTGCCCAGCTCGAAACGCCCCATGTGCGCACTTTGCAGGTGTTGGTCCAGGCCAATCGGGTTGGCCACCGGCACCAGTTCGATCACCCCCTTGAGCTGGCCCTGGGCTTCGAGTTCGCCGAGGCGTTGCTTCAGTTCCCAGGCGGTGCGCATGCCCGGCAGCTCATCGGCGTGCAGGCTGGCCTGGATGTAGACCTTGCGCGAGCCTTGGCCAAAGCGAAACACACTCAGCGTGCGCTCGGTGCCCAGGTGACTCCAGGGCAGTGTGTGGTCGATGCGTTGCATGGGCTGACTCCTGAGGAATACGACGATGAAACCGCCTGTGGGAACGAGCAGGGTCGTTCCCACAGGCGGTGTCTCGTATCAATTGAAGCGCATAAAAAAGTGGCCACCGCGTCAACGGGGCCACTTCTTTTACGGCGTATTAATGGCCGTAGACGTCAAAGTCGAAGTACTTGTCCTGCACTTGCTTGTAGATGCCGTTGGCGCGGATCTCGTTGATCGCGGTGTTGAACTTGTCCGCCAGGGCCTGATCGCCCTTGCGCACGGCAATACCGGCACCACCGCCGAAGTACTTGGCGTCTTCATAGGTCGGGCCGACGAACGCGAAGCCTTTGCCGGCATCGGTCTTGAGGAAGCCGTCGCTGAGGGTGACCGAGTCGGCCAACATCGCGTCGAGGCGGCCGGAGACCATGTCCAGGTTGGCCTCTTGCTGCGAACCGTAGCGCACCAGCTCGACACCGGCTGGCACCAGCACTTCAGTGGCGAATCGGTCGTGGGTACTGGCACGCAGTACACCGACTTTCTTGCCCTTGAGCTCGGTCAGCGGGTCTTTGACCGCCGAGTCCGCCTTCATCACGAAGCCCGCAGGGGTGTGGTAGTACTTGATGGTGAAGTCGACGTTCTTCTTGCGGTCGTCGGTGATGGTCATGGACGACAGGATCGCGTCGATTTTCTTGACCTTGAGCGCCGGGATCAGGCCATCGAACTCTTGCTCGACCCACGTACACTTGACCTTCATCTGCTGGCACAGCGCATCGCCGATGTCCACGTCAAAACCGCTGAGCTTGCCTTCTGGCGTCTTGAACGAAAACGGCGGGTAGCCGGCTTCGATACCGATGCGGATAGGCTTGGCGTCTTCGGCCACGGCCGAAAGGGACAATACGGACAGTGCCAGGGCACCGAACATCACTCGCTTCTTCATTTATAACTCCTGTGTGCGGAGACTCTTATTGGCAGCATTCGACGGTCGGCTTTTGGCCAGGTTTTGTCGAAGTGGCCAGCAGTCTAGAGCCGCGCACAGGATGCTAATTATGCTTATGCGACAAATAGTTACATCGATTAGCAATCACAGCCAATGGCACTGCTGGTCGATTCCTCGACGGCACAGCTCAACTCAAACCCTTCATCCAGCCAACCCGTGACCCCGCCGAGCATTTCCTTGACCGGATACCCCAACGCCGCCAGCTTCACCGCGGCCTTGGTCGCACCATTGCAGTGGGGACCGGCGCAGTACACCACGAACAGCGTGGTGTTCGGGTAGGCCTGCAGCCATTCGGCGCTGATCAGCCGCCCGGGGATGTTGATCGCTCCCGGCACGTGGCCACGTTCATAGGTCTTTGGACCACGGACATCCACCAGGACAAAATCCACCTCGCCACTCGCCTGGCTGCTGAACACGTCAGAACAGTCGGTTTCAAAGGTCAGGCGATTGCTGAAGTGCATCAGGGCAACCGCCGCGGGCCCGAGAGTTGCTGGAAAGCACTGGCCACACCCACGACGCCATCGCAGAGCAAGGTGGCTATCGCTCGGTGGAAAGTTTTCGCGTCGCGTTTCGCACCGTGGTCGGGCTTTCCCCTTCGGCGTACCGCGAGCGGTTTGGTCGTGAGGCGAAGGCGTTGCTCCGTGATGGGCGCTTAAATGAAAAACCCGCCAATACAGGCCTGTATTGGCGGGTGGAAAACAGCGCCGGCGCTTAGTGACCGCTGCGCATCAGTTCCCGGGGCACGTACTTGCCGAGTTCGAACTTGCCGACGGCCGCACGGTGCACTTCGTCCGGACCATCGGCCAGGCGCAAGGTGCGTTGCATGGCGTACATGTAGGCCAGCGGGAAATCGTTGGAAACCCCGGCGCCGCCATGGATCTGGATCGCCCGGTCGATCACTTTCAACGCCACGTTCGGCGCCACGACCTTGATCTGGGCAATTTCGCTCTTCGCCACTTTGTTCCCCACGGTGTCCATCATGTAGGCCGCCTTGAGGGTCAGCAGGCGCGCCATGTCGATCTCCATCCGCGAGTCGGCGATCTTGTCGATGTTGCCGCCCAGGCGGGCCAACGGCTTGCCGAACGCAGTGCGGCTGACCGAACGCTTGCACATCAACTCCAAGGCGCGCTCGGCCATGCCGATGGAGCGCATGCAGTGGTGAATCCGCCCAGGGCCAAGGCGGCCCTGGGCGATTTCGAAACCGCGTCCTTCACCCAGCAGTACGTTTTCGTACGGCACACGCACATTCTCGAACAGCACTTCGGCGTGACCGTGGGGCGCATCGTCATAGCCGAACACGGGCAGCGGGCGCAGGATCTTCACGCCAGGTGTGTCCACCGGCACCAGGATCATCGAGTGCTGGGCATGACGCGGTGCATCGGGATCACTCAGGCCCATGAACACCAGGATCTTGCAGCGCGGGTCACAGGCGCCGGAGGTCCACCACTTCTTGCCGTTGATCACCCACTCGTCGCCATCACGCACCGCGCGGGCGGCCATGTTGGTGGCGTCGGAGGATGCGACGTCCGGCTCGGTCATGGCGAACGCCGAACGGATCTCGCCGCGCAACAGCGGTTCGAGCCAGCGCGTCTTCTGCTCTTCATTGGCGTAGCGCACCAGCACTTCCATGTTGCCGGTGTCGGGAGCCGAGCAGTTGAACGGCTCCGGCCCCAGCAACGAACGGCCCATGATCTCCGCCAAAGGCGCGTACTCCAGGTTCGTCAGGCCGGCACCCATGTCGGACTCGGGTAAAAACAGGTTCCACAGGCCTTCGGCCTTGGCCTTGCTTTTGAGCTCTTCCATGATCGCCGTCGGCTGCCAGCGATCACCTTCGGCGACCTGGCGCTCGAACACCGCTTCGGCTGGGTAAACGTACGCATCCATGAACGCAGTCACGCGCTCACGCAATTCCTGAACCTTGGGCGAATAAGCGAAATCCATGGGCAGCTACCTTTTTTGACGAGGTGGTGGAGACGTTGTTGAGGTCATGAATCGATGCTAGTTCAGGGCTGATAATTTACCTAGCCTATTCTCGGCGTGTATAAACATTCATCACCGATATATGATCGACGAATCGCCCGCCCCATAATAAGAGACTCGCGCAATGAATCTGAGCAAGGTCGACCTCAACCTGTTCATCGTCTTCGACGCTATCTACACCGAAGCCAACCTGACGCGCGCCGGGCAGATCGTCGGCATTACCCAGCCGGCCGTTTCGAACGCCCTGGCGCGTCTGCGCGAGACCTTCAACGATCCGCTGTTCGTGCGTACCGCCCAGGGCATGGTGCCCACGCCCATGGCGCAGAACATCATCGGGCCGGTGCGCAACGCCCTGTCGCTGCTGCGGGTCTCGGTGCAGGAAAGCCGGATCTTCAACCCCTCGCAAGCGGCCAAGACCTACCGCATCAGCATGACCGACCTCACCGAAGCGGTGATTCTGCCGCCGCTGTTCCAGCGTCTGCGGCGCCTGGCGCCGACGGTGGTGATCGAGAGCTTCCTGTCCAAACGCCGGGAGACCACCAAGGAACTCGCCGCCGGGCGCCTGGACTTTGCCGTCGACGCGCCGCTCAACACTGACCCGCAAGTGCGTCACGTCAAGTTGATGGAAGACCGCTACGTGTGCGCCATGCGCAAGGGCCATCCGCTGGCGGCCAAGGAAAAATTCACCCTGGATGACTACCTGTCGCTGACCCACATTCACATTTCCAGCCGGCGCAACGGCTTGGGCCACGTCGACCTGGCCTTGGGCAAAATGGGCATCCAGCGCAAAATCGCCCTGCGCTCCCAGCACTACCTGATGGCGTCCCAGGTGCTGCACAAAACCGACATGGTGATGACCGTGCCGGAACGGTTTGCACGTCGCCATGACCTGCACGCGTTCAACCTGCCGATCAATGACGTTCCTGCGGTTGAAACCCATCTTTATTGGCATGAAAGCACCGACCAGGACCCCGCCAATCGCTGGATGCGTGAACAGATCATCGAGTTGTGCCAACAGGTGGCGGCACAAGAGAAGGCACTGGACAAGGGGTAATGCCCGGGCGAGCTTGACGTTTACGTCAACCAGACATTAGCTTAGCGCCAAGCCCCCTTTTCGAGCGCGCCCATGAGCAGCCAGACCTACAGCATTTCCGACCTCGCCCGCGAGCTCGACATCACCACCCGCGCCATTCGCTTCTACGAGGAGCAAGGGCTGCTGAGCCCCGAACGGCGCGGCCAGGAACGCGTCTACTCGCCACGGGACAAGGTCAGCCTGAAGCTGATCCTGCGGGGCAAGCGCATCGGCTTTTCCCTGGCCGAATGCCGTGAATTGATCGAACTCTACGATCCCACCAGCGGTAACACCAAGCAGTTGCACAGCATGTTGGCGAAGATCACCGAACGCCGCGAACAGCTTGAACAGCAACTGCTGGACATCGAGCAAATGAAACTGGAACTCGACACCGCAGAAGAACGTTGCGTGCAGGCGCTGGAGCAGACACTCAAGAGTCAGCAGGCGGTCTAACAGACAAAAGCCCTGTGGGAGCGAGCCCGCTCGCGAAAGCGCTGGCACCGTCAACCTCACTATTGACTGACCTACCGCGTTCGCGAGCGGGCTCGCTCCCACAGGTTCTTCACCACATTCAGACAACTACAACAGGTCAACGCCCATGTCCCTCCCCACCCACGTACGCCTGATCGAAGTCGGCCCCCGCGACGGCCTGCAAAACGAAGCCCAGCCCATCAGCGTCGCGGACAAAGTGCAGTTGGTCGATGCCCTCAGCGCGGCCGGCCTTGGCTATATCGAAGTCGGTAGTTTTGTGTCCCCTAAATGGGTGCCGCAGATGGCCGGTTCCGGCGACGTGTTCGCGCAGATCCAGCGCAAGCCCGGGGTGACGTACGCCGCCCTCGCGCCCAACCTGCGTGGCTTCGAGGACGCCGTCGCGGCGGGCGTCAAGGAAGTGGCCGTGTTCGCCGCCGCATCCGAAGCGTTTTCTCAACGCAACATCAACTGCTCGATCAGCGAAAGCCTGGCGCGCTTCGTCCCCATCATGGACGCCGCCAAGCAACACGGTGTCAACGTGCGCGGCTATGTGTCCTGTGTGCTCGGCTGCCCTTACGAGGGAGCGGTGGCACCCGAACAGGTCGCGTTCGTGGCGCGTGAGCTGTACGCCATGGGCTGTTACGAAGTGTCCTTGGGCGACACCATCGGTGCCGGCACTGCCGGCGCGACACGCCGGATGTTCGAGGTGGTGGGCGCCGACGTCCCCCGGAACAAATTGGCCGGGCACTTCCATGACACCTACGGTCAGGCAATGGCCAATATCTACGCCAGCCTGCTGGAAGGGATCGAGGTGTTCGACAGCTCCATCGCCGGCCTGGGTGGCTGCCCCTATGCCAAGGGCGCCAGCGGCAACGTGGCCACTGAAGACGTGCTGTACCTGCTCAATGGCCTGGGTATCGAGACCGGCATCGATATGGAGCAATTGCTGTTGGCCGGCGAACAAATCTGCACCGTATTGGGGCGGCCAACCGGCTCACGGGTCGCAAAGGCCCGCAGCGCAAAATGATGGGCCGGGGGTGTTACCGCCCCCACAACAAAACGAGTAACACGGAAACAACCTGACCATATTTTTACTGCAGCCTTATGCGCCATAAATACTAAGTTGTTGTTTTTTAAAGGATTTTAAAAGTTGGCACGGGTTCTGCTATCTCTATGGCATAACAAGAATAAAAACAGCGACAAACCTAATAAAAATAAGACGTAACGACTCTGACATAACAAAAACAACACGACAGAGACGCAGCTAACAGATTTTTTTGGAGAAGGTGTACTTCCAGGGTGCTGCGCGCAGTAACCCGCAACCGGGCAGAGAACAATAAAACTACCTCTAGGTAGCTCCCGAACTGGTTGGATCGCTTGTCGAGAAGTCATCAGCGCTCAAAAAAATACGTTTGCTCTTGACCCTGAATGGGGGTCGCACAAAACAGCAGTAAAGGGCCACGGTTGCCAAAAACAACAATAGACCGCCCCTTAATAATAAAAAAAGAGCACGCAACGACAAATTAAAGGGGAGCCTCGGCTCCCCTTTGTGCTGTCTGGCGTTTGTGTTTGCGTACGCCCCCCATGCGCGAGCGTGCGGCTCGCGCTTGGGGTCGTGGTTAGCCCTTGCCGACGTTCAGCTCCTCGATACTGATCTCACGCATCTTGAACTTTTGGATCTTGCCGGTCACGGTCATCGGGAACTCCTCGACGAACTTGAAGTGACGTGGCGTCTTGAAGTGCGCAATGCGCTCCTTGCACCAGGCTTGCAGCTCCAGTTCATTGGCCGTGTGACCCGGGTGAAACTTGATCCAGGCAACGATCTCCTCGCCGTACCGCGCACACGGGATGCCGATGACTTGCACATCCGCCACCGCCGGGTGAGTGAAGAAGAACTCTTCCAGCTCACGCGGGTAAACGTTCTCGCCACCGCGAATGATCATGTCCTTGTTGCGTCCGGCAATGCAGACGTAGCCTTCATCATTCATGGAGGCCAGGTCGCCGGTGTGCATCCAGCCCGCCTGATCGATGGCTTCTGCCGTGCCCTGCGGGTTGTTCCAATAGCCAAGCATCACGCTGTAGCCCCGAGTACAGAGCTCGCCGATGGTGCCTCGCGGAACCAGGTTGCCGGCCTCATCGATGATTTTGCTTTCCAGTTGTGGCTGGGTGCGGCCGACCGTGGTGACCCGCAGCTCCAGATTGTCTGACGGACCGGTCTGCAACGACACCGGACTTGTTTCAGTCATGCCGTAGGCAATCTGCACCTCGCTCATGTGCATTTCGTTGATCACCCGTCGCATGATTTCGATCGGACACGTAGCGCCCGCCATGATCCCGGTGCGCAGCGTCGACAGGTCGAACTCGGCGCGCCGCGGCTGATCGAGCATGGCAATGAACATCGTGGGCACGCCGTACAGGCCTGTAGCCTTTTCCTGTGCCACGGCTTCCAGGGTCAACAGTGGGTCGAAAGCATCATTGGGATAAATCATCGTGGCGCCATGGGTGACGCAGCCCAGGTTACCCATGACCATGCCAAAACAGTGATACAGCGGCACCGGGATCACCAGCCGATCATTGGCCGTCAGCCCCAGGCTTTCGCCGACCATGTAACCGTTGTTGAGGATGTTGTAGTGACTGAGGGTCGCGCCCTTGGGGAAGCCCGTGGTGCCGGAGGTGTACTGGATGTTCACCGCCTGGTCGAAATGCAGGCTGTCTTGCCGGGTCTTGAGCTGCTCGCTCGAGACGCTGGCAGCGAGATCCGCCAGT
This sequence comes from Pseudomonas sp. ok272, assembly GCF_900109995.1. Classification (GTDB taxonomy): domain Bacteria; phylum Pseudomonadota; class Gammaproteobacteria; order Pseudomonadales; family Pseudomonadaceae; genus Aquipseudomonas. The sequence goes on from NZ_FOCB01000004.1 coordinate 20,016, forward strand.
TGCGACCACGGCAGGAAACCCGACGGTGGCTGGGGATCGAGACTGACCACGCCACGCAGTTGCGGCAGGCGTTCGGCCTGCAACTGGCCGATGGTTTGTTCGGCCAACTCCGGCACCAGCCCTTGCAGCATTGCGTGGTAGTCGGAGCTCTTGAACGCGCCGGCACACACCAGCCACTGGCACCCGGACTGCTGGAGCACGTACTCAAGCTCCGAACTGCGATAGGCGGGATTGATGTTGACCAGGATGACCCCGATCTTGGCGCTGGCAAACTGGCTGATGCACCACTGCGCGCAGTTCGGCGCCCAGATACCCAAACGATCCCCCACCTGCAATCCAAGCGCCAGAAAAGCCCGGGCGTGTTGATCGACGGCATCGGCCAACTGTGCCCAGCTGTAGCGCCGTTGCTGATGGCGCACCACCAGCGCTTCGCCTTCTGGATACAGGGCGACCGTGCGATCAAAGGCCTGCCCGATAGTCATCGCCAGCAAGGCTTTGTCCTGCGAGCCACAGCTGTAGCTGTGCTGTGGAGGAGCACTGTGTTGATCCATGACGACCCCTATTGTCTTTATTAGTAGGTGGTTGGAGCGGAGCACTGGGTCGCCCCGATCATTCAGAACTGGCCATACTCTCGCTCAAGTTGACGTTAACGTAAAGGGTGATTGACAGCCATTCGTCACAGGCTTACGTTAACGTAAAGGTGAGAACCAAGTCGTGCCCCTCCCTACCCTACAAAAATGCCAAAAGGTGCCCCATGAGCTATCCATCCCTGAACTTTGCCCTCGGTGAAACCATCGACATGTTGCGCGATCAGGTGCAGTCCTTCGTCGCCAAAGAGATCGCTCCGCGCGCCGCTCAAATCGACATCGACAACCTGTTTCCCGCCGACCTGTGGCGCAAGTTCGGCGACATGGGTCTGCTCGGGATTACGGTGGCAGAAGAATACGGCGGCGCAGGCCTGGGGTACCTGGCACACGTGGTTGCCATGGAAGAAATCAGCCGCGGCTCGGCCTCGGTCGCGCTGTCCTACGGCGCCCACTCCAATCTGTGCGTCAACCAGATCAACCGCAACGGCACCCATGAGCAGAAAGAAAAGTACCTGCCCAAGCTGATCAGTGGCGAACACATCGGCGCCCTGGCCATGAGCGAACCGAATGCCGGTTCAGACGTCGTCTCGATGAAACTGCGTGCCGACAAACGTGGCGAACACTACGTGCTCAATGGCAGCAAGACCTGGATCACCAACGGCCCCGACGCCAATACCTATGTGATCTACGCCAAGACCGACCTGGAAAAAGGCCCCCACGGCATCACCGCCTTCATCGTCGAGCGCGACTGGAAGGGTTTCAGCCGCAGCAGCAAGTTCGACAAGCTCGGCATGCGTGGCTCCAACACCTGCGAGTTGTTCTTCGATGACGTTGAAGTCCCGCAGGAAAACATCCTCGGCGTGCTCAACGGTGGCGTGAAGGTGCTGATGAGCGGCCTGGACTACGAGCGTGTGGTGCTGTCCGGCGGCCCGACCGGGATCATGCAAGCGTGCATGGACCTGATCGTGCCCTACATCCACGACCGTAAACAGTTCGGCCAGAGCATCGGTGAGTTCCAACTGATCCAGGGCAAAGTGGCTGATATGTACACCCAGCTCAACGCCAGCCGCGCCTACCTGTATGCCGTGGCCCAGGCCTGTGAGCGTGGTGAGACCACCCGCAAGGACGCCGCCGGCGTGATCCTCTACAGCGCCGAACGCGCCACGCAAATGGCCCTCGATGCAATCCAGATCCTGGGGGGCAACGGCTACATCAATGAATTCCCGGCAGGTCGCCTGCTGCGTGACGCCAAGCTGTATGAAATCGGCGCAGGCACCAGTGAGATCCGTCGCATGCTGATTGGCCGCGAACTGTTCAACGAAACCCGCTAACGGAGCTGTCCATGGCCACCTTGCACACCCAGCTCAATCCACGCTCCGCGGAGTTCGCCGCCAACAGCGCGGCGATGCTCGCCCAGGTCGACGCCCTGCACACCCTGCTCGCCCACGTCCAGCAAGGCGGCGGTGCCAAGGCCCAGGAGCGGCACACTTCGCGCGGCAAGCTGCTGCCCCGCGAACGGATCAATCGCTTGCTCGACCCTGGTTCACCGTTCCTGGAAATCAGCCCACTCGCCGCCTACGAAGTCTATGGCGAAGACGTTCCGGCCGCGGGCGTGATAGCCGGGATCGGCCGGATCGAAGGCGTCGAGTGCATGATTGTCGCCAACGATGCCACGGTAAAAGGTGGCTCGTACTACCCGCTAACGGTCAAGAAACACCTGCGCGCCCAGACCATCGCCCAGCAAAATCGCCTGCCGTGCATCTATCTGGTGGACTCCGGCGGCGCCAACCTGCCGCGCCAGGATGAAGTGTTCCCCGACCGCGAGCACTTCGGGCGGATCTTCTTCAACCAGGCCAACATGAGCGCCATGGGCATCCCGCAGATCGCCGTGGTCATGGGCTCCTGCACGGCCGGTGGTGCCTACGTGCCTGCCATGGCGGACGAAGCCATCATGGTGCGCCAGCAGGCGACCATTTTTCTCGCCGGCCCACCGCTGGTGAAAGCCGCCACCGGCGAAGTGGTCAGCGCTGAAGACCTCGGCGGGGCCGATGTGCACTGCAAGATCTCCGGGGTCGCCGACCACTATGCCGACAGCGACGAGCATGCCCTGGAATTGGCACGACGCTGTGTCGCCCACCTCAACTGGCGCAAGCTCGGCGAGGTGCAGCAACGCACGCCGATCGCCCCGCTGTATGCCCGTGATGAGTTGTACGGCGTGGTGCCGGCCGACGCCAAGCAGCCATTCGATGTCCGCGAAGTGATCGCCCGGCTGGTGGACGGCTCGGTGTTCGATGAGTTCAAGGCCTTGTTCGGCACCACGCTGGTGTGCGGCTTTGCTCATCTGCATGGCTATCCGATCGCGATCCTCGCCAACAACGGCATCCTCTTCGCCGAAGCCGCGCAAAAGGGCGCGCACTTCATCGAACTGGCGTGCCAGCGCGGGATTCCCCTGCTGTTCCTACAGAACATCACCGGCTTCATGGTCGGCCAGAAATACGAGGCCGGTGGCATCGCCAAGCACGGCGCCAAACTGGTGACTGCCGTGGCCTGCGCCAAGGTGCCGAAATTCACGGTCATCATCGGCGGCAGCTTCGGCGCCGGTAACTATGGCATGTGCGGACGCGCCTACGACCCACGGTTTCTGTGGATGTGGCCAAATGCGCGCATTGGCGTCATGGGCGCCGAGCAGGCCGCCGGCGTGCTGGTGCAAGTCAAGCGCGAGCAAGCCGAGCGCAGCGGCCAGGCGTTCAGCGCCGAGCAAGAAGCCCAGATCAAGCAGCCCATCCTCGACCAATACGAAGCACAGGGCCATCCCTACTATTCCAGCGCCCGCTTGTGGGATGACGGCGTCATCGACCCGGCACAAACCCGTGACGTACTGGCGCTGGCGCTGTCTGCCTCGCTCAATGCACCTGTCGAACCGACCCGCTTCGGCGTGTTCCGGATGTGATGTGGAGAACACCATGAACGACTTCAATACCCTGGAACTGCTGGTCGATCCCCGTGGATTCGCCACGTTGTGGCTCAATCGCCAAGACAAGAACAACGCTTTCAATGCCGAAATGATTCGCGAGCTGATCCTCGCCCTCGACAAGGTGCAAGCCGACGCCAGCCTGCGCTTCCTGCTGCTGCGCGGGCGTGGCAAGCACTTCAGCGCCGGCGCGGACTTGGCCTGGATGCAGCAATCGGCCGAACTCGACTACCACACCAACCTCGACGACGCCCGCGAGCTGGCGGAACTGATGTACAACCTGGCCAAGTTGAAGATCCCCACCCTGGCCGTGGTCCAAGGTGCGGCGTTCGGTGGCGCCGTAGGCCTGGTCAGTTGCTGCGACATGGCGATTGGCAGCGATGACGCCCAGTTTTGCCTGTCGGAAGTGCGCATCGGCCTGGCGCCAGCGGTGATCAGCCCCTTCGTCGTACAAGCCATTGGCGAGCGCGCGGCACGGCGCTATGCGTTGACCGCCGAACGCTTCAGCGGCCAACGCGCCCAGGCACTCGGTCTGCTCAGCGAGAGCTTTGCGGCCGATGAACTGGAGGCCCAGGTCGAACGCTGGATCAACAACCTGCTGCTCAACAGCCCGCACGCCATGCGCTCAAGCAAGGAGCTACTGCGTGAAGTCGGCAGCGGCACGCTGAACCCGGCGCTGCGTCGCTACTGCGAAAACGCCATTGCCCGCATTCGTGTCAGCCCGGAAGGCCAGGAAGGCTTGCGTGCGTTCCTACACAAGCGTCCACCAAGCTGGCAGGCCGAATCCACCCCCAAGGAGCCGCGTTGATGAGCGCACCTGTTCTCACTACCCTGCTGGTGGCCAACCGTGGCGAAATCGCCTGCCGGGTGATGCGCACCGCCAAAGCGCTGGGCCTGACCACCGTGGCCGTGCACAGCGCCACTGATCGCGAGGCCCGGCACAGTCGCGAAGCCGATATCCGCGTCGACCTGGGGGGTAGCAAGGCCGCTGACAGCTACCTGCAAATCGACAAGTTGCTGGCGGCCGCCAAGGCCAGCGGCGCCCAGGCCATTCACCCGGGCTATGGCTTTCTCTCGGAGAATGCCGGTTTTGCCCGGGCCATTGAAGCGGCCGGCCTGATTTTCCTCGGCCCGCCGGCGTCGGCCATCGACGCGATGGGCAGCAAATCCGCGGCCAAGGCCTTGATGGAAACCGCAGGCGTGCCGTTGGTGCCGGGTTACCACGGCGAAGCCCAGGACCTGGAGACCTTCCGTGATGCCGCCGAACGCATCGGTTACCCGGTGCTGCTCAAGGCCACCGCGGGAGGTGGCGGTAAGGGCATGAAAGTGGTCGAGGACATCAGCCAACTGGCAGAGGCCCTGGCGTCTGCGCAGCGTGAAGCCCTGTCGTCGTTCGGCGACTCACGCATGCTGGTGGAGAAGTACCTGCTCAAGCCACGCCACGTGGAAATCCAGGTGTTCGCCGACCAGCATGGCCACTGCCTGTACCTCAACGAACGTGACTGCTCGATTCAGCGCCGGCACCAGAAAGTCGTCGAGGAGGCCCCCGCCCCCGGCTTGAGCCCCGAATCACGCAAGGCCATGGGCGAGGCCGCCGTGCGTGCCGCGCAAGCCATTGGCTATGTGGGTGCAGGCACCGTGGAGTTTCTCCTGGATTCACGCGGCGAGTTCTTCTTCATGGAAATGAACACCCGCCTGCAAGTCGAACACCCGGTCACCGAAGCCATCACCGGCCTCGACCTGGTGGCCTGGCAGATTCGCGTCGCCCAAGGTGAGCCGCTGCCAATGACCCAGGCGCAGGTGCCGCTGATCGGGCACGCCATCGAAGTACGCCTGTACGCGGAGGACCCGGGCAATGACTTCCTGCCCGCTACCGGTCACCTGGCGCTGTACCGCGAGTCCGCTGCGGGTCCCGGGCGCCGGGTGGACAGTGGCGTCGAGGAAGGTGACGAAATCTCGCCGTTCTACGATCCGATGCTCGGCAAGCTGATTGCCTGGGGCGAGGACCGTGAGCAGGCACGACTGCGGCTGCTGAGCATGCTGGATGAGTTCGCCATTGGCGGATTGAAGACCAACATCGGGTTTCTGCGCAGAATCGTCGCTCATCCGGCGTTCGCTGCGGCTGAACTGGATACCGGATTTATCCCACGCCACCACGAGCAATTGCTGCCGGCGCCCACAGAACTCAGCGATGAGTTCTGGAACGTCGCCGCCCAGGCGCTTGCGCTCAGCCAGAAACCCACCGTGCGCCGTGACGACCCCGGGTCGCCATGGGCAATGGGCAACGGGTTCCGCGCCGGGCTGCCCGCTGAAACGACGCAGCACTTGAGTTGCGAGGGGCAAGACCGCGCGATCACCCTGACAGCCACCGACACCCGTAACACCCAACTCAACGGTGAGCAGTTGCTGGTCGAGCACCACGGCCTGCGCCGTCAACTTCGTGCGATCCGCCAAGACCACAGTCTCTATCTGCACTGGCAAGGTGAACTGCGCTGCATCAAGCGCTACGACCCGATTGCCGCCGTCGAGGCCAGCCAGCACCCTCAAGGTGGGCTGAGCGCGCCGATGAATGGAAGCATCGTCCGGGTGTTGGTGATACCCGGCCAGGTGGTCGAAGCCGGGGCACAGTTGGTGGTCCTGGAAGCGATGAAAATGGAGCACAGCATTCGTGCGCCTCACGCGGGCACGATCAAGGCGCTGTATTGCCAGGAAGGCGAGATGGTCAACGAAGGGAGCGCACTGGTGGAACTGGAATAGTCCGCGCGGACAAAAAAGACCGGTCCTAAGAGGTAGGACCGGTCTGACTAGAACTTGGCCGTTGCCTGCACCACAACGCCAATGATCCGACATTCGTCGGTGAGCAAGGCTTTCGGGTAAGTCGGGTTCAGCGGTACGAGGTATCGCTGCCCTCCCTCTTCGATCAACTTGCGAAATGTCGCTTCGGCACTCTCGGCCCACTGAGCGATCACCAGCTTGCCCGGTACCGCCTCCACGGCCGGGTCAACCAGGATCAGCATGTCTTGCGCAATGCTGATACCGCTGGGGGCCGTCATCGCATCGCCCACCACCACCAACCAGAATGCCGAGCCCTGGGCGTGATAGTCGCTGGTTTCATAACGCTGCGTGCCATAGGCGAGTGGCTCGCCATCGCGAACCTGGCCCACGCCCCGCCATTCCCCCACCGGGTAGCGGAAGTACGGGTTGTATGTGTGCGCAAGAGCGGCCTGGTAGTCACTCGCTTCAGCCGTACCCTGCGCGGCCTCCGGCTCCCTGATCACCAGGGCGACTTCGAGAAAGCCCAACCCCAGCTCCTGAAGCACCCGGTTCATGTCCTCCAGGCTCGGCTGGCGACGCTTGTTCAGCCAATGACCGACGCCCCCTTGGGACATTGCGAGGCGCTCTGCGAGCTTTTCCTGAGTGAGCTTGAGCTCACGCATCTTGGCTTTGACCAACTCAATCCATTTATCCATGGGGCGGAACGATACTTCGCGGGGATAGACCCTCAATACACATATTGTAGTATTAAACGACTCGTCATAACTACAAATGGTACTAATCTTTGACTGACCCCCTCGCCCTACCCACGGAGCCCTAGCCACCATGGACATCACTCGCAAAAACGCACCCGAGCAGGAACCCGACACTGACTTCACCTCGCCCGAAGGCTGTGCAGCCGCTCAGCGCGCGCTGGACTATTACTTGAAACCAAGTGTTTCAGCGCTCGACATCGAAGCAGCTTTTTTCGAGATCAACCCTAACATCAGCCGGGAAGAAGCCCTGGTTCATGCGTCGGACTTGCTGCGCTGTGCAGCCGCAACAGCCTATGAGTCAGCGAACAACCGACTCGGTACCAGCCGTGATCTGGCTTTATCGGTGGTGCACATGATCGATATGGCCAAGACCATGGTGGACGGGTCCCTGGACAGGGATCAAAACGCTTGAGTGAACATCGAAGGGAGCGCCAGGGTTCGAGTGAACCCGTGGTGTTGGCAACGTAGCAGGGAAGTATTTTCTTATCGGAGAGATAAAAACGTTTGACTTGCAAATGATAATGATTATTATTGCAAGCACTGGTCGCGAGATCAGTGATAGACCAAGAGACCTTAGGTCGGACTCTTGGAATATCTCCTCATCAGGCTAATCACGGTTTTTGACCCGGCTTTTTGCCGGGTCTTTTTTTTGCCAGTTATTCTGGCTTGGTCTTCAGGCTAATGAAGAGGGGTGCTGCTGAATTCGATAGGCGAATGATATCAAAATGGCATCTTTTTGCAACGCAACGGTTACGTAGTGTCACGCCATCGAAAAATAGCGCTTGAGAATCAATCTCAAAACCACTAAGCTGCTACCGCGTCAAGGAGGACGCCCCCCTTCGACTGCCCCCCGCAAATTGCCCTCCATTTCCCCCCACCCTTGTGTGTAAAGTAGCGCCATAAAATCATATTCAGGAACAGACTATGACCGTGGCTCAACGCTCCTTTGATATCTCTGCCAATTTCGACAGCGGCAACATTGAGGTGCTGGACCTCAGCAACCCGTTGCAGGCCTTGTTGGCCATCAAGCCCGATACCCGTAGCCAACACTTTCAGTGGTTCCACTTCAAGGCCAGTGGGCTGCATGTGGGTCAGGAACATTGGTTTCGCCTCAGCAACGCCAGCAAATCCTCCTACAACAAGGCCTGGGACGGCTACCAGGCCGTCGCGTCCTATGATCATGTCAACTGGTTCCGTGTGCCGACCATCTTTGAGGGCGACTGCCTGCGTTTCAGCCTGGAGGCCGCGGAGACTCACGCCTGGTTCGCCTACTTCGAACCCTACAGCCGCGCTCGTCATGACTGGCTGATCGAACAGGCCCTGAGCAAGGCTGGCACGGAGTTGCTGGCCACCGGCAAAAGCGTCGAAGGTCGCGATATTCAGTTGCTGCGCAAAGGCAGTGGCGCCGAAGGCCAGCGCAAGGTCTGGATCATTGCCCAGCAGCATCCTGGCGAACACATGGCCGAGTGGTTCATGGAAGGCATCATCGAACGCCTGCAACAGCATGACGACGCCGAGTTGAACGCGCTGCTGGCCAGCGCCGACCTGTACCTGGTGCCCAACATGAACCCGGACGGCGCCTTCCACGGTCACCTGCGCACCAATGCCATGGGCCAGGACCTGAACCGCGCCTGGCAAAGCGCCAGCCAGGAGATCAGCCCGGAAGTCCTGTTCGTCCAGCAGCAGATGGAAACGTACGGCGTCGACCTGTTCCTGGATATCCACGGCGACGAAGAAATCCCCTACGTGTTCACCGCAGGCTGCGAAGGCAACCCGGGCTACACGGCGCGGATCGAAAAACTCGAAGCACATTTCCGCAATCACCTGAAACACAAGACCCGCGACTTCCAGACGACCCACGGCTACACCCGTGACGCGCCAGGGCAAGCCAACATGACCCTGGCCTGCAACAGCGTCGGCGAAAAGTTCGACTGCCTGTCACTGACCCTGGAGATGCCGTTCAAGGACAACAACGACGCACCGAACCCAATCACCGGCTGGTCCGGCAAGCGCTCGATGAAACTGGGCAAGGATGTGTTGTCGACCGTCGCGGATATGGTCGACACCCTGCGTTGATCCTCCCAATGGCTGCACCTCTGACCGGGTTGCAGCCATTGTTCATTGCGCGGCTGGAATGCGCCGACAATCCTCTGGCCCCAGCAAACGCCCGTCCTGCGAACGCAGTTCCAACGGCCTGATGGGCTGCCCCGTCGCACGGTCGACCACCCGTGAATGTGCCTCCCTACCTCGAAGAAGAACGCCTCGCCCCCAGGGGGAGCAGCCCCTTGCCCTTCTCGGTCAGCACGTACTCCTGATAGGCACTACCGTCGGACGCGGCAACGCCCTGCCCAATCAGTGATCCTTGCCAAACAACATGCTCTGCAACACCCCATCGCGCCGCACCCAACCATGAAACAACGCCGCCGCCAGATGCAGCAGCACGGTGAGAAACAGCAGGTACGCCAGGTAGCCATGGGCCTTGCGCAGGAAGGCAAACAACGCGGCATTGGCCGGAACGATCGACGGCAGTTGCAGCGCACTGCCGAGCATCACCGGGTCGCCTGCCGCCGAGATCATTGCCCATCCCAGTAACGGCAACGTCAGCATCAAGGCATACAACAACACATGGGACGCCTTGGCCGCCAGCACCTGCCAGCCTGGCAAATCCACCGGCAGCGGCGGTTGACGGGACGAGAAGCGCACGAACAGGCGGACCATCACCAGCAGCAGAATCGCGATGCCCAGGGGCTTGTGCAGATGGATCAACCACGCATGGCGCTCAGAAACCGAGGCGACCATGCCCACGCCAATAAACAACATCGCGATGATCATCAGCGCCATCAGCCAGTGCAACAGGCGAGCCAGGGGTGCAAAGTGCTTCGATGGGACGCTCATTGTGGCGACTCCTGTTTGGCCGCGGGCAGTTGACCCACTTCGCTGGTACGGCGCAGGTAGGAACTGGCGTAGGCCGCCGAGCGCGCCGCCAGTAACGGATCGTTGGAGCCTTCGATACCGCTTGGCAGAATCAGCGGGTCGTAGTTGATGTCACGGCATTCGCCGCTGTTCTGCGCTTGAGCACGCTCCAGCACCAGGGTCCCGGCATTGAGCACCGTGTGCTCACCCTGCCATTGCTTGCTGGCATCGTTGATCGGATCCGCGGGGCCGGCCAGGATGATGTTCATCTGCCAACGCAACGGCCCGGCCTGCAACCGCTGGAGCAGGTCCTTTTCCAGGAAGTCCGTACTGTCCGGCAGACCGGCGACGGCATCGCTGGCGTCCACCGGCACCACGCCCCAACGCACCGCCTGGCGCTGACCCGCGGCGTTCACCAAATAAAACGCATTGATGCTGTTGTAGTGCTCGGTCGCATAGCTGGCCGACGGTTTGGCGGTCTTGACCCATTGCAGGAACGGCAGCGTTTCCGGGTGCGCGGCGAAAAATGCCGATACGCTCACCGGGTTGGGCTTGCCAGTGGCCGGGGCCGGCGACTGCGCCTGCTGCAACTGATAGAACGCCTCGGGCGTGCCCACCGGGAACACTGGCATGCTGTTCATACCGGTGCGCCACTGCTGGCCGTTGGCCTGTTTGAAGCGCAGCGCCAGGCTGCGGATCGGCACGCTGGTGTCCGCCGCGTAGGGGTTGCCACTGGGCAATGCAAAACGCCCCACCACCGGCGTCCTTGCGGCACTGAAGACTTGGGCGCTGGAATACGGGCGCACCTCGGCGCTGCTTTCGAAGTAACCGATCACACAGACTCCCTTGGCGTGATTGCGGCGAAAGCCCGGGTAAACCCCGTTGTTCTTTTCCAGAACGTTGACCAGCGCCTTGGGGGTCAGGCGATGTGGGTCGAACGTGCCCTGGACGTAGGCAAAAGCCCCCGCCGCCGCGGCAACCACCCCACCAATCCCGGCCAGGCGCAGCATCAGTTGGGTAGCGCTCAGGGGTGATTTTCCAGAGGGTAAAGGATCAGCCATGAAAACTCCGGGCCCAGGGGCCTGTGGAAAGGGTCAAGCCAGGGCGCACCATCCACCCGCCGATAACGTGGTTTGCTCAGTGTAGATCGTCAGGTTGACGTTGAAGGCTCGAGCGTCAACGACAATCCAGGGTACGTCTTCATGTCGGCCCGCCCGGTTTTGCCGGTATCATGGCGGCGGCTTTTTCCGGCAGCTCGCTGCTCTCTTCTCATTGGTTGGATCTGTTCATGCATACCCTTGCACAACTGCGAGCCGGCGAGCTGGCCGGGCTTAAACGCCTGGATCTGTCCTGCGGGTTGACCCAGTTCCCAGAGGAAATCTTCACCCTGGCGGACACCCTGGAGGTGCTCAACCTCAGCGGCAACGCCTTGAGCAGCCTGCCGCATGACCTGCATCGCCTGACCCGCCTGCGGGTGCTGTTCTGCTCGGACAATCAGTTCAAGGAACTGCCGCCGAGCCTGGGCCAATGCCGGCAACTGACGATGATCGGCTTCAAGTCCAACGGCCTGGAACGTGTCCCGGCACGCGCCCTGCCGCCGCTCTTGCGCTGGCTGATCCTGACGGACAACTGCATCAGCGAGTTGCCGAGCGAACTGGGCGAACGCCCGCACCTGCAAAAGCTGATGCTCGCCGGCAATCAACTGACCCAACTGCCCGCCAGCCTGAGCCAATGCCATCGCCTGGAACTGCTGCGCATCGCCGCCAACCGCCTGACCGAGCTGCCGCAATGGCTGTTGACGCTACCCGGGCTGGCCTGGCTGGCGTACGCCGGCAACCCGCTGGAAACCGAAGCCGACGCCAGCGCGCTTGAAGCCACACCGACCATCGCCTGGTCGCAGTTGCAGCTCCAGCAACAGTTAGGGGAAGGTGCGTCCGGGGTGATACACCAAGCCTTGTGGGAACAACCCTCATCGCCTGCGCGAAAGGTCGCGGTGAAGCTCTACAAAGGACACATGACCAGCGATGGTTCGCCACTGCATGAAATGAACGCCTGCATCACCGCCGGCACCCACCCCAACCTGATCCGGGTACTGGGGCGGATCGTCGACCATCCCCAAGGCCAGGCCGGGCTGGTGATGCAGTTGATCGAGCCGCAGTTTCGCAACCTGGCAGCGCTGCCGAGCCTGGACTCATGCAGTCGCGATGTGTACCACGCAGACACCCGGTTCAGCGCCGCCGTGGCACTGGCGATCGCCAGCGGCATTGCTGCCGCCGCCGCCCACCTGCATGAGCAGGGCATTACCCACGGCGACCTCTACGGCCACAACACGCTGTGGAACGAGCACGGTGAATGCTTGCTGGGGGATTTTGGCGCCGCGTCGTTCCATGCCACCGCCGACACCATGGAAACCCGCGCACTGCAACGCATCGAAGTGCGCGCCTTCGGGATACTGCTGGGGGAGTTGTTGGAGCGGATCGAATCAGGCCTGAACGACGAGCGTCGTGAGCGCTTGCTCACGTTGCAGCGCCATTGCTGCCAACCGGATGTGCTGGGGCGGCCGGGGTTCAACGACATTGCACGCGCATTAGGCGAGGCCTGAACGCACGCGGACATCGTTGCGATGCCCGCGTGCTACGCCTGGGACGACGACAGTCGCTGTCGAATCAGCCCGCCAGCCCGACGAACATGTCCTGCACGTCATCGTGGTTATCCAGGCCTTCAAGGAAGGCCTCGACTTCTTCCATCTGCGCGTCGCTCAAGCCACTGACCGGGTTCTTCGGCTTGTAGCCCAGTTTCGCCGACAGCACGGTGAAACCCTGCCCCGGCAAGGCTTTTTGTACCGCGTCCAGATCGGTGGCTTCGGTGATGAACAGGGTGGCGCCCTCTTCGCCCGGCTCAAAATCCTGGGCGCCAGCTTCGATGGCGGCCATTTCCGGATCGGCATCCGGGGTGTCCGGGGACGCCTCGATCAAGCCAACGTGATCGAAATCCCAGGCCACGGAGCCCGAGGCGCCCAACTGGCCCTTACGGAATGCCACGCGGATTTCCGCCACGGTGCGGTTGATGTTGTCGGTCACGCATTCAACGATCAGCGGCACCTGGTGCGGGGCGAAACCTTCGTAGGTCACGCGGTGATACTGAACGGTCTCACCCAGTTGGCCCGAACCTTTCTTGATCGCACGCTCCAGGGTTTCACGGGGCATCGACGCTTTCTTCGCCTGCTCCACCACCAGGCGCAGGTGGGCGTTGGTCGCAATATCAGCGCCGTTGCGTGCAGCAATGGTGATTTCCTTCACCAGTTTGCCGAAGATCTTGCCCTTGGCATTGGATGCCGCTTCTTTGTGTTTAACCTTCCACTGTGCGCCCATTACTCACCCTCTTGATCTGTGACGCCGAGACATCTATTGGCCGGCGCTTTGCGCAAGTTTATACGGCAAAAAGTGGGCAATCGACCAAAAAATGCAGTGAGTGATCGACATCCTCACAAGCCGTTGTAGGACGATTCTGAAAAGCCGGTTTGGGGGTGACGATCAACCACCGGTGCTGCGTAACCTCTGTGCTCCGAACTTCATGGTAGAAGCGTGTTCGATGCATAACCATCAGGAAAGCCCCTTCACCCTGACACTCACCCAGCCCGCCTTGAGCTTTGCCGTCCGCCAGTTCAGCGGCCAAGAAGCCCTCAACCAGCTGTTTCGAGTCGACATCGAGGTCTGCGGCCCGTTTCCCGCACTCAACCCCGAACACTGGTTGCGCCAGCCTGCGTTCCTCAACCTGGGCGACCATGGTGGCATGCACGGCATTATCCACAGCGCCAGCCTGTGCCATGACGATACGCAGCAGGTCGGCTATCGCCTGACGCTCGTGCCGCACCTGCTCGCCCTGGAGCGCACCGTCCGACGCCGAATATGGCGCCAACTGAGCGTGCCCCAGCTGTTGCGTCGCTTGCTGTGCGAACACCGGCTACCGCCTGACAGCTACCGTTTCGAGTTGCCTCACGGTGAATACCCGCCCCGCGAACTGTGCGTCCAATACGATGAGAGCGACCTGCACCTGCTGCAACGGCTGTGCGAGGAAGAAGGCATCCACTATCGCTTCGTCCACCAGCACGAACGCCATGTCCTGGTGTTTGCCGAGGACAGCGCCAGCTTTGCCCAGCCGGCCCTGGCGACGTTCTATCATCTCGCCGTGCCGCACGCCGGGCAGCCGGTGATCCGCCAACTGTCGCTGCACCACCGCCAGCCACTGCCCGGACCACGCCCCCGATGGCAGGCGCAGAGTCGCAGCCAACCTTGTCCCTCCCCGGTTGAACACGCGGCCAACCACGCCTCAGCAGACCCCCAACCGGCGCTGGGGCGACCCCTTCCAACGCAACGGTACCAAGACCAACTTACCCGCCGCGAACTGGAGCGCCTGCGTTGCCGGCAACAGGTGGTCTGTGGCGCCAGTACCGAACCGCAACTACGCAGCGGGGAAATCGTGCAGGTGTGCGGACACCCGATTGCCAGCCTCAACGACCAATGGCTCGTCTGCGAGGTCCAACACCACTACCTTGCGCCGGAGGGGTACCACAACGCCTTCAGCGCCATTCCCTGGTCAACCGAATTTCGCCCCGCGCTTGAGCATGACAAACCATGCATCAGCGGCCAACAGCTCGGACATATCGTGGGGCCATCACCGGATGCCCAGGGGCGGATTGAGATCACCCTATGGTCGCAGCCCGACAACCCGGAAGCAGAAAGCGTTCACCTGCCCGTCGCCCATCGCACCGGCGACCACCTGCCGCTGCCCTTGGCCGGGAGTGAGGTGCTGCTCAGCTTTCTCGACGGCGATCCCGACCGCCCCGTACTGTGCGCCAGTTCTGCGCCCGCAACGCCGCACGACATCGCCACCCGCCCAGCCCATCCGTCATTGAGCCTGAGTGCCAATGGCAATCTGCTGACACTCAGTGCGGCAAGCATCACCTTGACCGGGCCAATGCTCGCGCCAGTCACCGCCCCCGGCAATCGAGCCCCTGAGCACGAAGAGACGGTCGATGAGCAGCACCCGCCACCCAGCCCTTGGAGCGGCAAGATCCATTTGTTTGAACAGCCTCCGGCCACCCATGGGCGCCTGGGCGATACCCGCTGGTACATCGTGCGCATGCCCCGCCCCGGCCTCAAGGACTTGGGGGCCCTGAGCCACAAGGATGTGGTGATGGATGGCACCAGCCTGGCATCGGGAGAACTGGCGCTGACCATGGCACAGAAACAACAACTGGCCCGCGAGTACGCCCGCACGCCCGAACAGCTCTACCTGATGTACCCCAAGCAATGTGTGGCACTGGCCGACTACTTCCAGCAACACTGGAGCAGCGAACAGCGCCTGGCGTTCATCGACAGTGCCCTGTGCGCCAGCCATCACCATCGAACCGACGACAACCACCTGCTGTTCGACTGGCTGATCAATCATCCGGGCATCCCACGGTGAGTCCGGATCAGCCCTTGTCTGCCTTGCCCGCCGCCGCGGCGAACTTCGCCAGGCGCACATCCAGGTGGCGGGGCCGGCGGCCATGGTCCTCGGCGCGTTCCTTGCGCCGGATCGCATTGCGTACCATCAATGAGCCCAGGTAGCGGATCGGCTCCGGCGGGAAGTAACCCAGCGGCCCATTGACCAGCGGCGAACGCGTCCAGGGATTGTCCAGCCCCAGCACCATCGATGAGAGGATCTGCCCCCCCATGTGACAAGGGCCCACCCCGCTGCCGGAGTAACCGAAGCCATAAAACACATTGCCGCTGGCCGCCATCTGGCCGAAGAACGGCAAGCCGGTCACCGAGCGATCCGAGGGGCCATTCCACGTCGCCTCGACCGGCACCTGGGCGAACGCCGGGAAAAACTCCGCGAGGCTTTTATGCAGCAACTGCGCATAAGGCGACGGCTGATCAAACACCGGCGACATGCGCCCGCCATAGGCGAAGGTGTTCCCGCCCTTACCGAGCATGATTCGACCGTCCGGGGTGTTGTGGTAGTAGTGCACGAAAATCCGCGAGTCGAGCACCGTCACGCCGCTCGTCAGACCGATGGACGCGAGCAACTCCGGACGCGGTTCGGTGATCAGCATGTCGCTGGAGACAATCGCCACACTGCGCTCGAACTGGCTAAAGGCGCGGGCCATCCAGGCGTTCATGCCCAGCACCACGTTGGCCGCGCGAATCCGTCCACCGGGGGTTTGGATCACCGCCGGCCGGCCTTCCTCCAGGCCGGTCATGGCGGTGTTCTCGTGGATGCGCACGCCCAACTGCAGCGCGACCCGACGCAGGCCACGCACCAGCTTGGCGGGCTGGACACTGGCGGCGGCCGGGGAAAACCAGCCTTCAAGGTGTTTGCTGGAACCGGCCATGCGCTGCACGTCGGCCACCGGGCGCTTGCTGAACGAGTTGATGCCGTTGCGTTCCAGTGCCGCAATGACACCGTCGGTAGCACCGCACTGCGCACGGTTGGTGGCAGTGTAGAGCGTGCCGTCGAGCCGATAGTCAGCCTCCACCGCGTACCGCTCACAGAAGGCACCGATGGCATAGATGCTCTGCTCCGACTCCTTGACCAGGCGCACGGCTTCTTCAACCCCGAACAAGCGCTCCAGCGTGAAGTACTTGGCCGACCACGATAACGCGCAGCCGCCATTGCGCCCGCTGGCGCCGGCACCACAGATGTCAGCCTCGATCAGCACCACATCCAGCGCCGGGTTTTGCTCCTTGAGCATGATCGCCGTCCACAAACCGGTGTAGCCACCGCCGACAATGCACACGTCGGCATCGGTGTCACCGGCCAGGGGTTCGCAAGGTTCACACGTCTCGGCGTCCAACGCCTGGGCAAGCCAAAAGGGTCTCATGGGCCAATCTCCATTTAAACAAACCACGGCCCCGCTGGCGCCCACAGGATGGGCGTCAACGGGGTCTGTTGGGAAAGCGGGTCAGGTGCGCAGCGGCTTGATCGCCATGGGTGAATTGGGCACGAACGCGCAGTAGGGTTTGAGGCCGGCCGGGCGGCTGTTCCAGTGCGGAATCAGCACCAGGGCCGAGAACATCGCGCAGCCGGCGAAGACGATGAACACCGTCACGGTGTCAAAGTAGCCCGGCAACAAGCCCCCCAGGATCGCCCCGACCGAGCCGCAGCCGTTGACGAAACCTGCCGCCGTCGCGCCGGCCTTGGCGGTGCCGAAATCAATCGCCGCCGCGCCGCTGATCATCGAGTCCGGCCCGTACAGGGTCAGGCCCATGACAAACAACAGCAGCACCACCAGCAACACACTGCCGGTCTGCAGGGCGCCCATGAACAACGCCAGGGAAACGGTCAAGGCCAGCAGGCTCAAGACACAGGCAGGCATGCGCCGCGCACCGAACAGTTTGTCGGAAGCCAGGCCAATCATGATCGGCCCCAACAGCCCCGCCAATTCGAACGCCGTGGGGATGATCGCGGCACCGACCTTGCCCACCGATGGCATCTGTTCGAAAACGATGACCGGCCCCCACAACAGAATCGCGTAGCGCGCCGGTTTCAACATGAAGTACGCCAGGCCCAGCACCAACACCGTACGGTTGCGCATGATCTCGCGCAGCGGCTCCCACACGCTGACGCGCCGTTGCGCCTCGGTCTCCTCGGCGGAGAGTTCCGGCTCGGGCTCCACCGCTGGCAAGCCGACATCTTCCGGCTTGTTGCGCTGAAAGATAAAGAACAGCACCGCCACCACCGCCACCACGGCGGCGCTGGAAACAAACGCGGCGTGCCAGGTGCCGATCAGCGTGTAGGCCCACCAACCGGCAAAGGGCGACGCCACCAGGCCACCGAAGGCGTAGCACGAACTCCACAACCCCAGCACCCGGCCGCGTTGCTCGGCCGGATAAAAACTACCGATGTTCTTGCACAGCCCCGACCACCCGGTGGACTGCGCCAGGCCTTGGATCAGCATGCACGTGGCAAAGATCGGTAACGTGGCGAAGTTACCCATGACCAGCGCCGCCGCCGCTGAAATCACCAGCCCGCCCAGCACCACCACCCGGGGCCCGAAACGGTCGGCAAGGATGCCCCAGGTGAATTGGCCGACGGCATAGGCGGCCAGGTAGATCGCGTCGAGGTTGGCCATCGCCATCTTGTCGAGGTGGAAGGTGGGGTCTTCGGCGATCCCCAGTTTGGCGACGGAAAACGCTTTACGGGTGAAGTAGAAGGCCGCGTAGGCCAGCCAGGTGATGGCGAAGATTTGCACGCGCCAACGCTTGATGGTGCCGATATGCTTATTCATTGTGGTTCTGACCTCAGGGTGTGAGTGTGCCGGCAGAATTCTTTAACAAAGACGCCTGTGTTTTTATTGTTGAGCACTGCAATAACGCCGATTTTCAAAGGCGTTACCGGTCAGATGAGTCCTGTTCCATCCCTATCTCGAGATTTCCTTGCGCACCAGGATCATGGCCACGGCTGCCGTTCGACCGAACGGTCAGCGGGGTTGCGGCGATAGAAACAATTACTGATTAATAAGTGAAATCGATTTATCGTATTTCAAATATAAGCCTAGCTTGTAAGAGGTAATTCGATGTCGGTCTCTCACTCCCAACTCAAAGCGTTCCACGCCGTGGCCGTGCATGGCAGCTTTACCAAAGCCGCCGAACGCTTGTTCCTGACGCAGCCGGCGATTTCCGACCAAGTGCGCAAGCTCGAAGAGCGTTTTGGCGTGTTGCTGTTTCACCGCAACAAACGCTCGGTGCGCCTGACCGACCTGGGCGAGCGCCTGCTGAGCATCACCCAGCGCCTGTTCGTGATCGAGGCCCAGGCCCACGAGTTGCTGCAGGACTCGCAGGCGTTGCAGACCGGCACCCTGATCCTGGCCGTCGATGCCCCGGTGCACGTGCTGCCGCAGATCGCTCGGTTCTGTGAGCGTTACCCCGGCATCCGCGTCAAGATCGAAACCGGCAACACCGATGAATCGCTGTTTCGCCTGTTCAACTATCAGGCGGACCTGGCGCTACTGGGCCGTGATGTCAATGATGAGCGCCTGCTGTCGTTACCCTTGCGCAACGACCCCATGGTCGCCTTCGTCGCCCGCAGCCATCCGTGGGCCGAGCGCGAGTCGATCTCCCTCGCGGACCTGGATGACACGCCGTTGGTGCTGCGCGAAGTAGGTTCGGTGACCCGCCAGACGCTGGAAGAAGAAATGGCCCGCGCCGGTTTACGCATCCGCCCGGCGATCCAGGTCGAAGGCCGCGAGGCGGCACGTGAAGCGGTGGTGGGGATTGGCGTGGGGGTGGTGTCAGCCGCCGAGTTCGGTGCCGACTCGCGGGTCTGTGCGCTGCCGATTATCGACTGCACCCGCCGCCTGACCGAGACCCTGGTGTGCCTGCGCGAGCAAAGTTCACGGCGGGTGGTGGCGACGTTTCTGCAGATGGTGCGCGAGAGTCTTGAGTAGGTGGGCCGGGCTCCTTCGCGAGCAGGCTCGCTCCCACGGTTTTGCGGTGGATGCACGATGGATGAACACCTCAAGTCCCCTGCTCGCGAAGGCCGCACCACGCTCTGTCAGCGCGGGGCCAGGGCCAGAAATGCCTGGATCAAGCGCAAATCCCGGCGCCGCTCCAAGCAGCCAATCATGTGCCGGTTCACCAGCCCTTCACCCATGATCGGCACCGCCCGCACCCGAGGATCGGGGCTGACTTCCACCGACGACACCACGCCCACCCCCAACTCGGCCGCGACCGCCTCGGTCACGGCCTCGCGGCTGTCCAGCTCCAACAGCACCCGTGGATGCACCTTGGCGTGAGCGCAGGCATCATCGAAGGTGCGGCGGGTAATCGAACTGGGCTCGCGCAGCACCATGATCACGTGATCCAGTTGCTGCAACTCAACCCCTTGCGACAACGCTGACCACGGGTGCCCCGCCGGCACCAGCGCGCAGATCCGCGATTCGCTCAACGCTTGCAGGTGCAGGCCCTTGCGCGGTTCCACACCGGTGAGCACCGCCACGTCAGCGTGCTCGGACAACAGCGCCGCCAGGGTTTCCTGGGCATTGCCCAACCGCAGGTTGACGGTGATCCCCGGGTAGCGCGCCCGCAGGCTGGCGAGCATCGGCATGACCATGTGCGGGCCGTCCGCCGCCACCTCCAGGCGCCCCGTGAGCAATTGCCGATTGGCTTCGAGCATCACCTGCGCCTCTTCGGCCAGGCCAAACATCGCCCGGGTGATGGCCGCCAGCTTGGTGCCCTCCTCCGTCAGTTCGACCCGGCGCGCCGTACGCCGCAACAGGGTGATCTGATAGTGCTCCTCCAGCGCCTTGATGTGCCCGGTCACCGCCGGCTGGCTGATAAACAAGCGGGCGGCGGCCCGGGTGAAGCTGCCTTCGCGGGCCACGGCATCGAACGCACGGAGCTGGAACAAGTTCATGAATAACTCTCACTGATGGCTGGAATAACAACAAACAATTTGATTGATAGCACATCAAATTGCAATTTATGCCCCGTAGCTTCATCCCATCGATTGCGAGGACACGAGAATGAGTACTGCCGAACCCATCCTGCTCACCCCCGGCCCACTGACCACATCGGCCCGCACCCGTCAGGCGATGATGGTCGATTGGGGTTCATGGGATGAGCGCTTCAATCAGTTGACCGCCAGCCTCTGCGAGCAACTGCTGGCCATCATCAACGGTGCCGACAGCCATCATTGCGTACCGTTGCAGGGCAGCGGCACCTTCGCCGTCGAAGCGGCCATCGGCACCCTGGTGCCACGCGACGGCAAGGTCCTGGTGCTGATCAATGGCGCCTACGGCAAGCGCCTGGCAAAAATCTGCGAGGTACTGGGGCGCTCGTACAGCACCTTCGAAACCGCTGAAGACGAACCGACGACCGCTGCCGACGTCGACCGCTTGCTACAGGCCGACAGCAGCCTCACCCACGTGGCGCTGATCCACTGCGAAACCAGCACCGGCATCCTCAATCCGCTGCCTGAGATCGCCCAGGTCATTGCCCGCCATGGCAAGCGCTTGATCATCGATGCCATGAGTTCCTTCGGGGCCTTGCCGATCGACGCCCAACAGGTGCCTTTCGACGCCCTGATCGCCGCCAGCGGCAAGTGCCTGGAAGGTGTGCCCGGGATGGGCTTCGTCTTTGCCAACAAGACGTCCCTGGCCAACGCCGCCGGCAACTCGCACTCCCTGGCGATGGACCTGTTCGACCAGCACGCCTACATGGCCAAGACCGGTCAATGGCGTTTCACCCCGCCGACACACGTGGTCGCCGCCCTGCACGAAGCCTTGCTGCAGTACAACGAAGAAGGTGGTTTGCCCGCTCGGCACCAGCGTTACGCCAACAACTGCCAGACCCTGCTCGATGAGATGGCTAAGCTGGGCTTGCGTAGCTTCCTGCCTGCGAACATCCAGGCACCGATCATCATCACCTTCCACGCGCCGAAGGACCCTCGCTATGCGTTCAAGGCGTTCTACGAGCGGGTCAAGGCCAAGGGTTTCATTCTCTATCCCGGCAAGTTGACCCAGGTCGAAACCTTCCGCGTCGGCTGCATCGGCCACGTCAACCAGGCCGAGATGAAAGCCGCAGTGACCGCCATCGCCGAGGCACTGCTGGAAATGGAAGTGCTCGAGATCTGAACCACCCCACCACTTCCACCCAAAGCAGCTCCCTTTATTAACCAGTTGCCACAGGATTCTAATCACCATGAACTACACCCACCCAAGCAAGCTGCAAGCCGCCATCCTCGACTGGGCCGGCACCGTGGTCGATTTCGGCTCGTTCGCGCCGACCCAGATCTTTGTCGAGGCCTTCGCCGAGTTCGACGTCCAGGTCTCCATCGAAGAAGCCCGTGGACCGATGGGCATGGGCAAGTGGGACCACATCCGCACCCTGTGCGATCAACCGCAAGTGGCCGAGCGCTATCGCAAGGTTTTCGGCCGCACCCCCACCGATGACGACGTGACCGCCATCTACCAACGCTTCATGCCACTGCAAATCGAGAAGATCGCCGAGCATTCGGCATTGATTCCGGGCGCCCTGGACACGATCGCCCAGCTGCGCCAGCAAGGGATCAAGATTGGTTCGTGCTCCGGCTATCCCAAGCAGGTCATGGACAAAGTCGTGGAACTGGCCGCCACCAACGGCTACGTGGCCGACCATGTGGTCGCCACCGACGAAGTCCCGAACGGCCGCCCATGGCCGGCCCAGGCCCTGGCCAACGTGATTGCCCTGGGCATCGACGACGTCGCCGCCTGCGTGAAGATCGACGACACCGTGCCGGGCATCCTCGAAGGTCGCCGCGCGGGCATGTGGACCGTGGCGCTGGTCTGCTCCGGCAACGCCCTGGGCCTGACCTATGCCGGTTATCGCGCCCTGGCCAGCGACACACTGGCCAGCGAACGCAAGCGGATCCACGCGCTGTTCGAAGGCTCGCGCCCGCACTACCTGATCGACACCATCACCGATTTGCCCGAAGTCATCGCCGACATCAACAAGCGCCTGGCCAACGGTGAGATGCCTCAAGGCCAATAACTAAGAAGGCCGCCGTACTCTAAAAGTACGGCGGCCTTTTAAACCGATGAGTTACAGCACGATCAACTATCGCTCGCCCACTTCAGCGTCAGGAAACGACTCAACATCATCCACCTCTTCTGGAGTGGCTTTGGCGCTTTCATCCAGAACTTCTTGTGTTGCGCCATCCGCCACACCTTCGAGTTCAACCTGCTCGTTACCCGCGCCTACCGACGATAGACCGCCTTCGACCTCGGTCTCATCAGCGTCTGTCACATCCAGCTCTGCGCCCTGTTGTTCCAGCAGGCCAACCCGCTGGCCCGTTGCATCAATGACCAGGCCATCGGGATAGAACGTTAAACCGTCAAACTCCAGGGTGCCGTCGGCGTATTGCAGCGCCCCGTTATTGAACTGTTTCGTACCATCCCACCACAACTGACCCCAGGTGTACTCTTTCACTTCGCCGCGAACTCCATCCATAGCGTTAATCATCTTCATTCCTTTAGCTGCATATCAAAGTGGTTATCAACAATACCTCTGCCACGCTTATTATTTGGCAGGCCAGACGTATAATAATTAACGCTTCGGGCCATTCAAGTACAAACACACCAAAACAACATAAACAGAAACCCCCTACGCCTTGGCGGCGCTTTACAGGCAGCCGTCGATTACTTCGCCGCCTAAAGTTCGGTCGCTGCTCGACGGTGCAACGGTCATCATCAATCTGCGTACCGTTCGTGCCTGATTTGCGCCACCTCAACCACCGCGCACGGCACAAAAGCCTGACACACCTCAGGCAAAGCCACGCAAACAGGATTACAGTTAACCCACTCCGACACTCAAGAACGGAGGTTTGTGACCTGACTGTGAGGATTACCGTATGCCCTGGAAGAACTCCGAATCACGCTACAGCACCGTATCAATCACCTTGCACTGGTTGATGCTGGTCCTGCTGGCGGTGGTTTTTGCCTGCATCGAACTGCGCGGGATCTTTCCCAAAGGCAGTGGCGGCCGGACCCTGATCAAGGAAGCGCACTTCATGCTCGGCCTCACGGTGTTTGTGCTGGTGTGGCTGCGCCTGTTTGCCCGCAGCCTGGGCAAGGCGCCGAAGATCTTCCCGGCCTCGCCCGCCTGGCAAACCGTGCTGGCGCGCCTGATGCACTGGGCCTTGTACCTTTTCATGATCATCATGCCGATTCTCGGCTGGCTGATCACCAGCGCCGAAGGTCACCAGGTGATGTTCTACGGCATCGACCTGCCGCTGCTGATCGACGAAAACAAAGAGCTGGCCAAGCAACTCGAAGGCTGGCACGTCCTGGGCGGTACGATCGGCTACTGGCTGATTGGCCTGCACGCCCTGGCCGGGCTGTATCACCACTATGTGGTGCGCGATAACACCCTGCTGCGGATGATGCCCAAGCGCATCAGCCCTGACTGATCGCGGGAAAGCCCCGGCGGCCCTGTAGGCCGCCGGTGTGGACAAAGATCAAGCGCGAGCCCCGGGCAAAGCGTCCGGCCTCGACCTGCTGCTTGAGCATCAGCAGCGCCTTGGCGGTGTACAGCGGTTCCAGCGGCACGCCAGCGGCGTGCTCGGTCCTGTCGATGAACGCCTGCAATGCCGGATCAACCTTGGCAAAGCCACCGCGGCTGCCATCGAACAGCTCGAAGCCGACGTTGGGCTGCCCGCCTTGCGCCAGAATCCCTTCTACCTGCTGCATCACCCCGTGATCCTCAGGCACGGCCAACACCCCATACAGCGGATGCCGTCCCGCCTCAGCCAGCACCAGCCCTGCCAGGGTGGTACCGGTGCCGCAGGCCAACCACCAGCCATCGTGATCACTCCAGCCCAAGGCGCTCAGTTGACCCGCGGCCAGCGCTAGCAATTGCCCGCAGCCGCGCGCGCCCAACACGCCGCCACCGCCCTCCGGCACCGGGTACAAATGCGGGTAGTGTTCGCGCCAGGGCAACCAGAAACCCGGCGCGTGCCGGGCCCGATAACCGCCGTAACCCAACCAGTGCAGGCGCATGCCAAATGCCTGCAAGTCGGCCACGGTCGCGGTGTCCTGGGGATGGCCGCGCAGCAGGCCCACCGTGGGAAACCCAAAGCGCTTGCCGGCCGCCGCCACCGCGTGCAGATGATTGGACCAGGCACCGCCCAAGGTGATCACCCCTTCGGCCCCGGCTTCGCCAGCAGCGTTGAGATGCTCGACAAGCTTGAACCACTTGTTGCCGGAGATCAGCGGGTCGATCAGGTCCAGGCGCAGCACGGCCACCTCGACGCCGGCACGTTCGAGCCAGTCGAGGTGCAGACGCTGGAGCGGTGGCCGGGGTAGCTCGTTGACGGGAGGGAAGGACATTGGCGCCTGGATATGCGGGAAGAATCCCGCATTCTAGACGCTTGAGATCCCGTGTGGGAACGAGACCGGCTTGCCGGCCTCGCTCCCACACGGGGGGCTATGTGGCTTACAACTCAGCCGCCAGGCGCGAACCCTGATTGATGGCGCGCTTGGCATCCAACTCTGCCGCCACGTCCGCGCCACCGATCAAGTGCACGTTCTGCCCGGCAGCCACCAGGCCGTCGTACAGCTCGCGCAGCGGATCCTGGCCGGCGCAGATCACGATGTTGTCCACCGGCAGGAGCTGCGGCTCGCCGGCTTCGCCAATGCGAATGTGCAGGCCGGCATCATCGATCTTCAGGTACTCGACGCTGTTGAGCATCTGCACCTGCTTGTTCTTCAGACCCGTGCGGTGGATCCAGCCGGTGGTCTTGCCCAGGCCGTCGCCGACCTTGGTTTTCTTACGCTGCAGCAGGAACACTTCCCGGGCCGGCGCGTGGGGCGCAGCCTTGATCCCGGTCACACCGCCGCGCGCCTCAAGGTGGGTATCGATGCCCCACTCCTTCCAGAACGCATCACGATCTTGACTGGTGGCGACGCCTTCGTGCACGAGGAACTCCGACACATCGAAGCCAATCCCCCCCGCGCCAATCACCGCGACTTTCTTGCCCACCGGCTTGCGCTCCAGGATCACGTCCAGGTAGCTCAAGACCTTGGCATTGTCGATGCCCGGAATGGCCGGCAACCGTGGCGCAATACCCGTGGCCAGGATCACTTCGTCGTAGCCGCCAGCCACCAGTTGGGCCACATCGACCCGGGTGTTCAGGCACACCTCGACATGGCTCGTCTGCAACTTGCGCTTGAAGTAACGCAGGGTTTCAAAGAACTCTTCCTTGCCCGGCACGCGCTTGGCGATGTTGAACTGGCCGCCGATCTCACTGGCCGAATCGAACAGCGTCACCTGGTGGCCGCGCTCGGCAGCCACGGTGGCCGCGGACAGCCCGGCGGGACCTGCACCGACCACCGCGATCTTCTTGATCTGCTGCACCGGCAGGTAGTTGAGTTCGGTTTCGTGGCACGCCCGCGGGTTGACCAGGCATGAGGTCAGCTTGCCGCCGAAAGTGTGGTCCAGGCACGCCTGGTTGCAGCCGATGCAGGTGTTGATTTCGTCGCTACGGCCTTCGGCCGCCTTGTTGACGAACTCCGGATCGGCCAGGAACGGCCGCGCCATGGAGACCATGTCCGCGTCGCCCTCGGCCAGAATCCGCTCGGCCACCTCCGGGGTATTGATACGGTTGGTGGTGATCAACGGGATACCCACCGAACCGCGCAACTTGGCGGTGACTTTACTGAACGCCCCGCGCGGTACCTTGGTGGCGATGGTCGGAATCCGCGCCTCGTGCCAACCAATCCCGGTGTTGATGATCGTGGCACCCGCCTGTTCGATGGCCTTGGCCAACTGCACGATCTCTTCCCAGGTGCTGCCGCCTTCCACCAGGTCGAGCATCGACAGGCGGAAGATAATAATGAAGTTCGGGCCTACGGCTTCACGCACGCGGCGCACGATCTCTACCGGCAGGCGCATCCGGTTTTCATAGCTGCCACCCCAGCGGTCAGTACGGTGGTTGGTGTGGGCGGCGAGGAACTGGTTAATGAAATAACCTTCCGAGCCCATGATCTCCACGCCGTCGTACTCGGCCTTCTGAGCCAGGGCGGAGCAGGTGACAAAGTCGCTGATCTGTTTCTCGATACCTTCCTCGTCCAGCTCCTTGGGCTTGAACGGATTGATCGGGGCCTGGATCGCACTCGGGGCGACCTGCTTGGGGCTGTAGGCATAACGCCCGGCATGGAGGATCTGCATGCAGATCTTGCCACCCGCCTCGTGCACCGCACGGGTCACGATCTGGTGCTTGAGCGCTTCGTCCTCGGTGGTCAGCTTGGCCGCACCGGAATACACCCCACCCTCTTCATTCGGGCCGATACCACCGGTCACCATCAAGCCAACCCCACCGCGAGCCCGTTCGGCGAAATATGCCGCCATGCGTTCGAAGCCACCGGGCTTCTCTTCCAGACCGGTGTGCATCGAGCCCATCAGGGTGCGGTTGCGCAGCGTGGTAAAACCCAGGTCCAGCGGGGCCAACAGGTGCGGGTAGTGAGCGGCGGCCATCGGTAACTCCACAACGAACAATCACGGAAAAAGTGCGGGCGCTCTTGGGCGCCCATCGGTTATGCCCACAGACTAAGAGCAGGCCCACCAGCGCTCAATGACCGTAACTGACAAGTTATTGATCCAAATGTGCAGCACCTCTTGGCATTCTCTGGCTCGGGGCCTACCCTAGTGCTCTGCATACGACCGCCGACTGTTCCCCCATGCGCAAACTTCTGTACCTGACCTTTTCCATGGCCTTGCTCGCCACCCTGACAACCTACGCGATGTGGACCATCGATCGGCCGCTGGGCTACTACCTGTCCGACCTGCGCATCAAGCTGGCCGTCGACCAAGGGGTACCCGCAGGGCGCGGCAACCTGCTGGGTATCCAGCCCGAGCTGTTTCCCACCGACTACCAAAGCCCGGAACGCCTGCATCGCAAGCTCGCCGCGTATTTGCAGCAGGCGCGCGACCAGCACCTGCTCAACGAAAAAACCATCGTCGTGCTGCCGGAACATATCGGTACCTGGTTGATGGTCAGTGGCGAGAAAGACCAGCTGTATCAGGCCGCCAGCCTGAACGAAGCCATGAACTGGCTGGCGGTGAGCAATCCCCTGGCATTCTTGCGCGCCTTGATCGGTGCCAAAGGCAGCAACCGCGTAGACGATGCCCACCTGCGCATGAAAGCCAAAGACATGGCAGAGCAGTACCAGGCCCTGTTCGGCGGGCTGGCCAAGGAATTCAACGTCACCCTGGTGGCCGGCACCATCGTGCTGCCCACGCCTCGGGTCAACGATGGCGCCCTGAAAACCGGGCGCGGGTCGCTGTACAACACCAGTGTCGTGTTTGGTCGCGATGGCCTGCCAATCGGCCAGCCCCAACGTCAACTGAGCCCCCGCGTGGACGAGTTTGGCGTCCTGCGGCCAAGTACTGACAGTGCAATCAATGTCATCGACACGCCTGCCGGACGCCTGGGGATTCTCATCGGCAGCGACAGCTGGTCCCCCGAGAACTACCACAAGCTCAACGAACAGGGCGCACAGTTGATTGCCGTACCCGCGTTCATCCCGGGCCACAGCACCTGGGACAAACCGTGGCGCGGTTACCTGGGATCCATCACCCCGAGTGAAATCGGCCTCAAGCCAGGTGAACTCAGCGAGGGCCAGGCCTGGCAGCACCTGACATTGACCGGCCAGGCCCCCATAAGCCAGGCCACAGCCGGCGTCAGCGTGTTCCTGCGCGGGCAATTTTGGGATCGCAGCAGTGCCGGCCAGAGTTTTATAAGCCGCAACGGCCAGCACTTTGCCGACAGCTCCGAGCGCGGTGCACGCTTGCTGAACATCTGGTTGTAACCCATGAAACCATTACCGATGCGCCTGGGTGATCTGTCCGTTGGCTTCGTCCACAGCCTGGCGGACGCGGTACGCAGCCACGGCCTGGACCCACAACCCTTGCTCGAACAATACGGCCTGGATGCCGCCCGGCTGGGGCAAGCGGGTGCCCGATTGTCGATCCCACGCTACATGCGCCTGGGGCATGCGGCGATCCAACTGACCGGCAACCCGGCACTGGGCGTGCGCATGGGCCAACTCAGCCGCCTCAGCCAACTGGGACTTGCCGGTGTCACCGCCGCCCAAGCACCCACCGTGCGCGAAGCCGCCCGTTGCCTGATTCGGTTTGAGGCCTTGTATGGCTCCAACTACCGGGGCCAATCAAGCCTGCATGAAGACGCCCAAGGCGCCTGGCTGCGCTTCTATTCCATCAGCCCTTACAACGCCTATAACCGCTTCGTGGTGGACTCGATCATCGCTGGCTGGCTAACGCACTTATCCAGCCTCAGCCCGCAACCGCTGCGGGCCGAACGCATCGAGATCGAGTTCACCGAGCCGGAGTATCGTGACAGCTATCTGCACCTGAGTGATTGTTCGATCCAGTTCGGCGCCGAACACAATCAGTTGCGCCTGGATCAATCCAGCCTGGCACAACGCAACCCTGAGCATTGCCCAAGTACCTGGCAGCTGCTGCTGGCGCTGTGTGAACGAGAGCTGGAGCAGTTGACCCGCACCCGCAGCCTGCGCGAACGCATCACCGCCCTGCTGGGGCCCTTGCTCAATGGTGGTCGGGAGCCCGACCTGGAAGAAGTGGCGGCCCGCTTGAAACTGCCGACCTGGACCTTGCGACGCAAGCTGACTGAAGAAGGCACGCAATTTCGCGCCATCCTCAACGACACCCGCCGCGACCTGGCCATGACCTATATCCGTGACACGGAACTGGCCTTTGGCGAAATCGCCTACCTGCTGGGCTTTGCTTCGGCCGAAGCCTTTCAACGCGCCTTCAAACGCTGGAACAGCCAGACACCGGGTGAATTCCGCCGCACTCACCGTCAATCGGCCTAGTGCCCGGTTACAGCTCGGTGGCGTCCTCGGCGGGCTCCGGTGGGTCTAGCTCAAAGGCCTGGTACTCAAGCAGTTCTTCTTGATAATCGTCCATCAGCAAATCCCTGTCAGTAAAGTTGAATGCCGTTGCACCCATCGCTTTGGCAACAGCATAGAGTCCCCGCATGAAGGAAAAATGACGCGGGCAGACACTCACGCGCCTGCTTATAAAACGTAGCAGGCGGTCAGGAATTTATCACGGGACTTGCCCAGAGGATGTTGACGAGAATCAACGAGCGTCTGGACGGGGGAACGTGTACACGAGCACTGGGCGACGCGATGCAGCGCCCAGCACTCAGCTCCAGTTATTGACCGGCCGTTGGCAGTGCCGGGATCGCCTCGGTCGGAGGTGGCAGGGAACTTGGATTGACCGCCGGCGTGATGACATCCTGCGCAGGCGTGGCGGCGGCCTCATCGACGTGTGCCGGTGTGATCGGCGCAGTCTCGGACACGGGCACTGGCTGTTGCGGGGCGGCGGGCTCCGAGACGGCAGGCACGGTCTGGGCCGGCTCGACGGTGACTGGCTCGTGTGCCGCCGGGAGTTGTTCCGGAACCGCAGGCGTTGTCGCAGGTTCAGGTGCCGGTGCCGGTGCTGCCGGAGCAACCTTGGGTTCGGGTACGCCAAGGTCCGTCTTGGGCTTGTCGGTGATATGCGCCGCTTTCTTCGCTTCCGGGGGCAGGAACGATTCCACCAGTGCAAAGAAGCGCTCGTAGAACTTCCCGGAGGAAACGGTTTCACTGGCGACCTTGACCATCGAATCATCGGAAGAGCCAATGGGCATCGACACCGACCCCAGCACGCCTACACCCAGGCTGGCGGAGTTGTTGGTTTTCTTCAGCGCATAACGATCCAACAAGGCATTGGCAAACATCGTCGCGTGATGGCTGCTGTCCTCAGCACACACCACGTTGAAGCTGATCTCCATGTGGGTTTCGCCCGTTTGCTGGAAACTCTTGTGACCACTGATCAGCTTCGGATCGGAACTGGTGATGATGTAGCCCTGGCTCAGCAATGCCCGGCGGGCAGCCTCGCAGGAGCCGATATCGGTGACCGGGTACTTGCGTGAAAACATCCCGGAGTCGTCGAAATTTTCATGCTCGTAAATGGCCTGGTCTTTCGAACAACCGGCTATGGCAGCCAGCACCACTACCAGCCCGACGGCACGTACAGGGAATGATTTGAACATTGAACATCCTGAAGAAAACGATCCGGGGCGTATTGTGCAACAGATCAGCCCACAACCGCGCATGGATTAATCTCAGCCAAGCCGTACAGTCTACTGACCATCGTTTACCGGAAAAAGTCGCACACCGGTGATCAACGTTTCTGCTGTGCGGCCAGAGCACACCCTAATGGCCTAGGCTCAAGCGGCACAAAACAAAAGACCCCAGCCTTGCGGCCGGGGTCTCTATTGGTTGCTTGGCAAGTCAATCAGGCATCAATAACGCTTGATGTCTGCCTCGCTTTCCAACTGCTTGCGGAAGGCAGCAAAGTCTTGCTGGCCGACACGCGAAGCGAGGAAGCGACGGTACTGGGCCTTCTCTTCATCCGTTGGCGCAGCCGCTTCGTTGACGCTGTCCAGGCGCACGATCACCAGGCTGCCATCCGGCAGGGTGACGTTGCTGAAGGTCGGCTTGTCCTTGGCGGCCGGCTTAGGCATGCGGAACAGGGCCTGCAGCACGGCGGGGTCGATACCTTCATGGGAGCGGGTTGCCCCCTCGGTGGCTTTCCAGCTCAGGCTGTTGATCGCAGTCTTGCCGTCACGCAGGTTGGCAATCAGCTCTTCAGCCTTGGTCTTGGCGGCCGCACTGGCGTGTTCCTTGACCAACTGAGCACGAATGGCGGTCTCGACACTGGCCAGCGGCAGTTGCTCAGGCTTGTGGTGCTCTTTGGCACGCAGCACGATCACGGTTTCCGGGTCGAGTTCGATGGCGGTGCTGTTGGCACCCTCATCCAACACTTCCTGACTGAACGCTGCCGTGATCACCGCGCGGTTGGCGGCAACACCGTCGCCACCTTCACGGCCAAATGGCGCGGAGGTGTGAACGGTGAGCTTCAAGTCCGCTGCCGGCTGGGCCAGATCAGAGGCCTCGAACGACGAGTCTTCCAGTTGCTTGGTCGCCTCGACGAAACGCTGCTCAACCTGCTGGGTTTTCAGCTCACGGGTCAACTTGTCTTTCAGGCTGGCAAAGCTTGGCACCTCGGGTGCCTCTACGCCCAGCAGCTTGATCAAGTGGTAACCGAAGGTGGAACGAACCGGTGCCGACACCTGGTCTTTGCCCAGCGCGTACAGTGCTGTTTCAAAGGTCGGGTCGTAGACGCCAGGGCCTGCATAACCCAGATCACCGCCGTTGGCGGCAGAACCCGGATCCTGCGAGAACTCCTTGGCCAGCGCTTCGAAACTCTCACCCTTGGCCAAGCGTGCCTGGATCTCTTCGATCTTGGTCTTGGCCTGGGCATCGGTCATCTTGTCGTTGACTTCGATCAGAATGTGCGCGGCCCGACGCTGTTCGGCCAGGTTCGCGATTTCCTTCTGATAGGCCGCCTGCAGGTCTTCATCCTTGACGGCAACCTGATCAAAGAAGGAAGCCTTCTTCAATTCCAGGTAATCGATGACCACCTGATCAGGTGTCATGAATTCCTTGGCGTGCTCGTCGTAGTAAGCCTTGACCTCTTCATCGGTCAGCTTGACCGACGCCGGGTCGGCCTTGACGCCGAGGGTGGCGAAGTCGCGAGTCTGTTTTTCCAGGCGGGCGAAAGCCAATACCTGGGCATCGGTGACAAAACCGCTGCCGGCAAGGCCTGCACGCAGTTGGCCGATCAACATTTCCTGGGCCAGCATCTGGCGGAACTGCAGACGGCTGTAACCCAACTGACGGACCACCTGATCAAAACGCTCAGGACTGAACTTGCCATCCACCTGAAACTCGGGCGTGAGCAGGATCACCTGGTCCAAAGACGCTTCAGAGAAAGCGAATTTCGATTTATCAGCGCCTTGCAGCAACAGCTTGCGATCGATCAGCCCTTTGAGAGCGGCGTCACGCAACATGGTTTCATCCAGCAAGGAGGCGTCGAAATCCTTGCCCAACTGTTGCATGAGCTGACGGCGTTGCATATCGACCGCCTGGCTCAGCTCATTCTGAGTGATCTCTTCGCCGTTAACCTTGGCCACGTCATTTTTATGAGTGGTGGCCTGGAAGATAGCGTCGAAACCGGTCAAAGCCATCAGAGCAACGATGACCCCGATGATGGTCTTGGCAATCCAGCCTTGTGAATTGTCCCTGATATTCTGCAGCATGCGTCCCCCAGAAACGGTTGAACTTCAAAATTAGGCAACCGTGGAGCGTGGGTAGAATCCGGATAGAAGAAAGGCGCATCCGAGGATGCGCCTTCTCGTAACTGGCGGAGCGGACCGATGACTCGAATGTGTGAGCCTCGGCGTCTCTAATCGACATGTTGCCGAGTGGACTACCGCTCCGCTGCCAGGTCAGGCATGACCCCGACCCGGATGAGCAAAGAACCGAGTGAGGCTTAGTTGACAGCTTCTTTCAGTGCTTTACCGGCTTTGAAGCCTGGTTTTTTGGCTGCTGCGATCTGCAGAGCGTCACCGGTCTGTGGGTTACGGCCAACGCGAGCTGGACGATCGGTCACGGAGAACGTGCCGAAACCAACCAGAACTACAGAGTCGCCGGCCTTGAGAGCACCAGTGACGGATTCGATAACTGCGTCCAGCGCACGGCCAGCAGCGGCTTTCGGGATATCAGCGGATGCAGCGATAGCATCAATCAGTTCCGACTTGTTCACTCTAAGTCCCCTTATATCTATTTTGAGATGATTCTAAGTTTTTTGGTAAAAGCAAAAACTAATGCTGAATGGCCTACAGACACTTATGAGCCGCTTTATAACAAGGGCTCTAAAAAGCTGTCAAGGAAGCCCCTCAGGCTAATGCGTACTAATGCGTGCTAATTCTTTCCTTAGAGTCAGACTCGCGTTTTTCATCCTTTGCAACTATCTCGGGAACCACATCCGGCAAGGGCTCCGGCGCGTATTGCAGCGCAATTTGCAGGACCTCGTCAATCCATTTAACTGGTTTAATCTGAAGATCTTGCTTGATGTTGTCAGGAATTTCCTTCAAATCGCGCACGTTCTCCTCAGGAATGATCACTGTCTTGATCCCGCCACGGTGTGCGGCCAGCAGTTTTTCCTTCAGGCCACCGATCGCCAGGACCTGGCCGCGCAAGGTGATTTCACCGGTCATGGCGACATCCGCCCGCACTGGGATCCCGGTCAGTGCCGACACCAGTGCCGTGCACATGCCTACACCGGCGCTAGGACCGTCTTTGGGCGTAGCCCCTTCAGGCATATGGATATGGGTGTCGCGCTTCTCATGGAAGTCCACCGGGATCCCCAGGCTCTTCGCGCGACTGCGTACGACCGTCAACGCCGCCGTGATCGATTCGACCATGACATCGCCCAGCGAACCCGTCTTGATCAGTTGCCCCTTGCCCGGCACCACTGCCGCCTCAATCGTCAGCAACTCGCCGCCCACTTGCGTCCAGGCCAGCCCCGTCACTTGACCGACCTGATCCTGCTGCTCGGCCAGGCCGTAGCGGAACTTACGCACACCCAGGAAGTGCTCGAGCATGTCAGCCGTCACGGTCACCGAGAAGCGTTTTTCCAACGCATGCTCCTTGACCGTCTTGCGGCAAACCTTGGCAATCTGGCGCTCCAGGCCACGTACGCCCGCTTCGCGGGTGTAGTAGCGGATGATGTCGCGAATCGCTTCAGCCTCGAATTCCAGCTCGCCCTTTTTCAAACCGTTGGCCTGAATCTGCTTAGGCGAAAGGTACTTCACGGCGATGTTGATTTTCTCGTCTTCGGTATAGCCCGGCAGCCGGATCACTTCCATCCGGTCCAGTAGCGCCGGCGGAATATTCATCGAGTTCGAGGTGCAGAGGAACATCACATCGGACAAGTCGTAGTCGACTTCCAGATAGTGATCGTTGAAATTGTGATTCTGCTCGGGGTCGAGGACCTCAAGCAACGCCGACGCGGGATCGCCGCGCATGTCGCTGCCCATTTTGTCGATCTCGTCGAGCAGGAACAGCGGGTTGCGCACGCCAACCTTTGTCATCTTTTGAATCAATCTTCCTGGCATCGAACCGATGTACGTCCGGCGATGACCACGAATTTCCGCTTCATCACGCACACCACCCAGGGCCATGCGTACAAATTTACGGTTAGTTGCATGGGCAATCGACTCGGCCAGGGAGGTTTTACCCACGCCTGGAGGGCCGACCAGGCACAAAACCGGCCCGCGGATCTTCTTGACGCGCTTTTGCACGGCGAGGTATTCGAGAATCCGCTCTTTGACCTCTTCCAGGCCATAGTGGTCGGCGTCGAGAATGTCTTCTGCGCGCGCAAGGTCCAGTCGAACCTTGCTCTGGGCCTTCCACGGCACCTGGACCAGCCAGTCGATGTAGGTGCGCACAACGGTCGCCTCGGCGGACATTGGCGACATTTGCTTGAGCTTGTTCAACTCCGACGTGGCCTTGGCCAGCGCATCCTTTGGCAGGCCAGCGGCATCGATGCGCTTCTTCAGCTCCTCGACTTCGTTGTGGCCTTCTTCGCTGTCGCCCAATTCTTTCTGAATAGCCTTCATCTGCTCATTCAGGTAGTACTCGCGCTGGCTGCGTTCCATCTGCTTTTTAACGCGACCGCGAATACGTTTTTCAACTTGAAGCAGATCGATTTCGGCATCGAGCAACGCCAGGACGTGCTCGACCCGAGCCGACAGCTCGAGGATCTCGAGGATCTCCTGCTTCTGCTCGATCTTCAGCGCCATATGCGCTGCCATGGTATCGACCAGGCGGCCAGGCTCATCGATGCTATTGAGCGAGGACAGGACTTCGGCAGGCACCTTCTTGCCCAGTTGAACGTATTGCTCGAACTGCGACAGCAAGCTGCGTACAAACACCTCGGACTCGCGCTCTGGTGCGTCGACTTCTTCAATCAACGACACTTCGGCGCGGCAATGGCCGTCAACCTCAATAAAGCGCTCGACAGCACCGCGCTGCTCGCCCTCGACCAGCACCTTGACCGTGCCATCAGGTAGTTTGAGCAGTTGCAGGACCGTAGCGATCGTACCGACTCGATACAGGGCATCTTCACCGGGATCGTCGTCGGCAGGGTTTCTCTGGGCCAGCAGAAGGATCTGCTTGTCGCCCGTCATCGCGGCCTCGAGGGCTTCGATAGATTTCTCGCGCCCCACGAACAGCGGGATAACCATGTGCGGATAAACCACAACATCACGCAATGGCAGGAGAGGCAATTCGATGGTTGTCTTCATGATTTCGCCTCTACGGCGGCCATAAGGCCGTAAACAGATGGAAGTAAGCTTGAAACCAAGATGGGGGCTACTTTGGAAAAAAACAAGCTGATTAAAAAACCGCTTGAACGACCGTAACCTACCGCCGGTCCTACAAAAGCAAAGGGGCCCGAAGGCCCCTTCTTTAATCCAGCAGTGCGACGCTTACGCGTCTGGCGCTGCCTTGGCAGCCGGCTCACTGTTTTCGTAGATATACAGTGGCTTGGACTTGCCTTCTATGACGCTTTCGTCGATCACGACTTTACTCACCTCGGACTGCGAGGGGATTTCGTACATCGTGTCGAGCAGTACGCCTTCGAGGATCGAGCGCAGTCCACGAGCACCGGT
Organism: Pseudomonas sp. ok272; assembly: GCF_900109995.1. GTDB lineage: Bacteria > Pseudomonadota > Gammaproteobacteria > Pseudomonadales > Pseudomonadaceae > Aquipseudomonas. The sequence goes on from NZ_FOCB01000004.1 coordinate 56,147, forward strand.
TTTGCGTTCCAGTGCGCGCTTGGCGACCGACTTGAGGGCGTCGGCGCGGAACTCCAAATCGACACCTTCCATTTCGAACAGCTTGGCATACTGTTTGGTCAGAGCATTTTTTGGCTCGGTAAGGATCTGCATCAACGCAGCCTCGTCGAGCTCGTCCAGCGTCGCCAGCACGGGTAGACGACCGACGAATTCCGGGATCAAACCGAACTTGACCAGATCGTCAGGCTCGACTTCACGCAGGGATTCACCCACCTTCTTGCCTTCTTCCTTGCTGCGAACTTCTGCGTTGAAACCGATGCCGCCCTTGGTGGAACGGTTTTGAATCACCTTTTCCAGACCGGAGAACGCACCACCACAGATGAACAGGATGTTACGGGTGTCGACCTGAAGGAATTCCTGCTGCGGGTGCTTGCGACCACCTTGAGGTGGAACGGAAGCGACCGTGCCTTCGATCAACTTGAGCAGAGCTTGTTGCACGCCTTCACCGGAAACGTCCCGAGTGATCGACGGGTTGTCGGACTTGCGCGAAATCTTGTCGATTTCGTCGATGTAGACAATGCCCATCTGAGCTTTCTCTACGTCGTAGTCGCACTTCTGCAACAACTTCTGAATGATGTTTTCAACATCTTCACCTACGTAGCCCGCCTCAGTGAGGGTGGTTGCGTCGGCGATGGTGAAAGGCACATTCAGCAAACGAGCCAGTGTCTCGGCAAGCAGGGTTTTACCCGAGCCTGTTGGGCCGATCAGCAAGATGTTGCTCTTGCCAAGTTCGACGTCGTCATTCTTTTTGTCACGCTGGTTGAGGCGCTTGTAGTGGTTGTATACCGCTACGGCCAAAACTTTTTTCGCACGCTCCTGACCAATTACGTACTGATCAAGGATGCCGCTGATTTCTTTAGGCGAAGGCAATTTATGCGCGCTGCTTTCGGCCTGTGCTTCCTGCACCTCCTCGCGGATGATGTCGTTGCACAGGTCGACGCACTCGTCGCAGATAAAGACCGAGGGGCCGGCAATCAATTTGCGCACTTCATGCTGGCTTTTGCCACAGAAGGAGCAATAGAGCAGCTTGCCGTTGTCCTCGCCGTTGCGGGTGTCAGTCATTCGTTCGATCCAAATCCGATAGGCTTGCAACACAAGATGAAGGCTATTGCGGGCTTTTTCAAGCCCGCAGGTGACCAGACCAGCCAACCAACCCTATTTTGAGCTGCTTATTTTAAGCAGGACGCTGGCTGATCACTTCATCGATCAACCCGTACTCACGTGCGGCTTCTGCACTCATAAAGTTATCGCGGTTGGTGTCACGCTCGATTTCTTCAAGCGTGTGCCCGCTATGCTTGGCCATCAACGTGTTGAGACGTTCGCGAATGAACAGGATTTCCTTGGCATGGATTTCGATATCCGACGCCTGCCCCTGGAAACCGCCCAATGGCTGGTGAATCATCACACGCGAGTTCGGCAGGCAGTAACGCTTGCCAGGAGCACCGGCAGTCAGCAAAAACGCGCCCATGCTGCAGGCCTGGCCGATACAGGTGGTCGACACGTTGGGCTTGATGAACTGCATGGTGTCGTAGATCGACATGCCCGCTGTCACCGAACCGCCAGGGGAGTTGATATAGAGATGGATGTCCTTGTCCGGGTTTTCCGCTTCAAGGAACAGCAATTGCGCACAGATCAGGTTGGCCATGTAGTCCTCTACCGGACCAACCAGAAAAATCACTCGCTCCTTGAGAAGGCGCGAATAGATATCGTAGGCGCGCTCGCCACGAGCGGATTGCTCGACAACCATCGGGACCAGGCCGCCTGCGGCCTGGATATCAGAGTTCTGCTGAATATACGAATTACGGAACATGCTCTGCAGTCACTCCCAAATAGTTATGTCTTGAATACGCATAAGCCAGCTCGAAAGCTGGCTTATGGTGTGTGCTTCTAACGCTAAAACAATCAGTCGGCTTGTGGAGCTTCTACCGGCTTGACTGCTTCTTCGTAAGAGACCGATTTGTCGGTCACGCTAGCTTTCTGCAGAACAGTATCCACAACTTGCTCTTCCAGCACAACCGAACGGACTTCGTTCAGCTGCTGGTCGTTTTTGTAGTACCAGGATACAACTTGCTCTGGCTCCTGGTAGGCCGAAGCCATTTCCTGGATCAGCTCGCGAACGCGGGTTTCGTCAGGCTTGAGGTCAAACTGCTTGACCACTTCAGCCACGACCAGACCCAACACAACGCGGCGCTTGGCTTGTTCTTCGAACAGCTCGGCTGGCAGCTGATCAGGCTTGATGTTGCCACCAAACTGCTGAACAGCCTGGACGCGCAGACGGTTCACTTCGTTCTCGATCAGGGCCTTTGGCACGTCGATCGGGTTGGCCGCCAGCAGGCCGTCCATGACTTGGTTCTTGACCTTGGACTTGATCGCCTGACGCAGCTCACGCTCCATGTTCTTACGAACTTCGGCGCGGAAACCTTCGATACCTGTTTCCTTGATACCAAACTGAGCGAAGAACTCTTCGGTCAGCTCAGGCAGCTTCGGCTCGGAGACGCTGTTCACCGTAACGGTGAACTCGGCAGCCTTGCCAGCCAGGTCGAGGTTTTGATAGTCAGCTGGGAAGGTCAGGTTCAGAACGCGCTCTTCGCCCGCCTTGGCGCCAACCAGGCCATCTTCGAAACCCGGGATCATGCGGCCGGAACCCAGAACCAACTGGGTACCCTTGGCGGAACCACCGGCGAATACTTCACCGTCAACCTTGCCAACGAAATCGATGTTCAGTTGGTCGTCGTTCTGAGCGGCACGCTCAACGGTTTCAAAACGAACGTTCTGCTTGCGCAGGATGTCGAGCATTTTGTCCAGATCGGCATCGGTCACGTCAGCGCTGAGGCGCTCGACAGCGATCGTGTCGAAACCAGCAACCGTGAACTCAGGGAACACTTCGAACGTCGCGATGTATTCCAGATCCTTGCCTTTCTCCAGCACTTTCGGCTCTACCGAAGGCTGGCCAGCCGGGTTCAGCTTTTGCTCAACGACCGCTTCGTAGAAAGAAGCCTGGATCACGTCACCTACAGCTTCCTGGCGCGCATCAGCTTCATAACGCTGACGGATCACGCTCATCGGCACCTTGCCAGGACGGAAGCCTGCAATCTTGGCCTTTTGGGCAGTCTGCTGCAGACGCTTGTTGACTTGAGTCTCAATGCGCTCAGCTGGCACGGTGATGCTCATGCGGCGCTCAAGAGCAGAAGTATTTTCAACAGAAACTTGCATGGATATTCCTCGTTGCACAGACGTTAGCCGGCCGTTTCCGACCCCAGAATCAAGGGCATGCATTCTAGTGGGTCAAACTCAAGAAGTCACCCTACTCAAAACGGGTAAAAACGCAGCAGGCAATTTATCGGCGGGGACAAAGGGTTGAGCCTCGCCATGAGAGCAAATACAGCCAATCACGCCAGGGCTCTGCGCCAACCCTTCTTATATAGAAGAAGTTGCCAGCATCTCCCTGACAGCCGATCTTGCGAACAAGGCCGGTGGCCGGCGCGGCATCATCGAGAAACAAAAACACGACGAAACGCCAACCCCAGCGACCCACAACCTGCAGCCGCCGGACACTCCAATCTCTAGAAACAAAAAAGGCGCCAGACTGTTAAATCTGGCGCCTTTTCTAAATATGGGGTGGACGATGGGGATCGAACCCACGACAACGGGAGTCACAATCCCGTGCTCTACCAACTGAGCTACGCCCACCATATTGCGTCACAAAGAAACCAAACCACTTCTTTGCTGAGCTCCAGCCAAACCAACCGGCGTGAGTGGAGCTTTATTTGGTGCGGATGAAGAGACTCGAACTCTTACACCTTGCGGCGCTGGAACCTAAATCCAGTGTGTCTACCAATTCCACCACATCCGCTTCAAACTTTTAAAGCAAAGGCGCCAGACTGTTAATCTGGCGCCTTTTCTAAATATGGGGTGGACGAAGGGGATCGAACCCTCGACAACGGGAGTCACAATCCCGTGCTCTACCAACTGAGCTACGCCCACCATATCGCGCTACTTGTGCCAAAGCTGCCTAATGGCGCACCCGGCAGGACTCGAACCTGCGACCATCCGCTTAGAAGGCGGATGCTCTATCCAGCTGAGCTACGGGCGCCTTATTAATCTGTACTCTTGGAGGACTACAAACTAAGTGCTTTCCAGCCTCACAGGACCGTAATCCCACTCAACCTTCTTAACCAGTGCTAGGCTGTGCCCGACAAGTGCGACGAATAGTATAGAGCCCCCCGAAGGTCGTCAAATCCTTTTTATAAAAAATTCATTTAATTAAAGGGCTTAGGGGAATTTGCAGACCAAGCGCCTTTGCCCTCGCGCCCTGGCATGCGAGAATACGCGCTCTTTTCTTCCCCCTCTCGATGGTTAATCACGCGCAATGACTGCACAACTAATCGACGGCAAATCAATCGCCGCCAGCCTGCGCCAGCAGATCGCCAAACGTGTCGCCGAACGTCGCCAGCAAGGTCTGCGCACGCCCGGCCTCGCGGTGATCCTGGTCGGCAGCGATCCCGCCTCCCAGGTTTATGTCTCGCACAAGCGTAAAGACTGTGAAGAGGTCGGCTTTCTTTCCCAAGCCTATGACCTGCCTGCCGACACCAGCCAGCAAGACCTGACCGACTTGATCGACCGTCTCAATGACGACCCGAATATCGATGGCGTCCTGCTGCAACTGCCACTGCCGGCCCATCTGGACGCCTCCAAGCTGTTGGAGCGCATTCGCCCGGACAAAGACGTCGACGGTTTCCATCCCTACAACGTCGGGCGCCTGGCCCAACGCATTCCACTGCTGCGCCCGTGCACGCCTAAAGGCATCATGGCCCTGCTGGAAAGCACCGGTGCCGACCTGTACGGGATGGACGCCGTCATCGTCGGCGCCTCCAACATCGTCGGTCGCCCAATGGCGATGGAGTTGTTGCTGGCCGGCTGCACTGTGACCGTCACCCATCGCTTCACCAAAGACCTGGCTGGCCACGTAGGCCGTGCCGACCTGGTGGTGGTCGCCGCTGGCAAACCCGGCCTGGTCAAAGGCGAATGGATCAAGGAAGGCGCCATCGTCATCGACGTCGGCATCAACCGCCAGGACGACGGCAAGCTGGTCGGCGATGTGGTCTACGAGACCGCCCTACCCCGCGCCGGCTGGATCACCCCGGTACCGGGCGGTGTTGGCCCGATGACCCGCGCCTGCCTGCTGGAGAACACACTCTACGCAGCAGAAACCCTGCACGACTAACGGTAGCGTCGCGACCAAGAAACCCCGCCCTCTGGCGGGGTTTCTTGTTTCAGGCGCGGCATCAAGCTGGCAAACACAAACTGCTCGTCGAAAACTGCCGTTTTTTTACTAAAAACAATAGGTTTAGGCTGCCACTCGAAGAATATTCGACAGTTCCTCAGCTACGCTCATAAAATGTAACGCTTTTTAGGATAAATCCCGTTGCAAAACGGCATACCCACATTTTTCGAGTCCACTCGCGTGAAAATCCGTCTTTCTATCCTGAGCCTCTTCTTCGCATTTTCAGGCACCATCATCACGTCGAGCGTCGACGCCCGTGAAACCACTGCGGCTCCTCGTACCCCTACAACCCTGCAGATTGCCTCCGGCAGCGCGATGCTGATCGACCTGCAGAACAACAAAGTCATCTACGCCAGCAACCCGGACGTGATTGTGCCCATCGCCTCAGTGACCAAACTGATGACCGGGATGATTGTTCTGGACGCCAAACAGAACATGGACGAATACATTTCCGTGTCGATCAGCGACACACCGGAAATGAAAGGCGTGTTCTCCCGGGTCAAGCTCAATAGCGAGCTGTCGCGCAAGGACATGCTGCTGATCACCCTGATGTCCTCGGAAAACCGCGCCGCCGCCAGCCTGGCCCATCACTATCCAGGAGGCTATGGGGCCTTCATCGCCGCCATGAACGCCAAGGCCAAGGCCCTGGGCATGACCAGCACCCGCTATGTCGAGCCCACCGGCCTGTCGATTCACAACGTATCGACTGCCCGCGACCTGAGCAAATTGCTGCAGGCCGCACGCAAGTACCCGATGCTGAGTGAGCTGAGCACCACCAAGGAAAAAACCGTGGCGTTCCGCAAACCCAACTACACCCTGGGCTTTCACAACACCGATCACCTGGTCAAAAAAGCCAATTGGGATATCCAACTGACCAAGACCGGCTTCACCAATCAAGCCGGCCACTGCCTGGTACTGGTGACCCGCATGGGGGATCGCCCAGTGTCACTGGTCATTCTCGACGCCTTCGGCAAGTACACCCACTTCGCCGACGCCAGCCGGATCCGCCAGTGGGTGGAGACCGGCAAGAGCACCTCAGTCCCCGATGCCGCCCTGCGCTACAAGGCCGAAAAGAACCTGAAAAGCCGTCAGACCGGTGTGGCTCAGGCCAGCCAGTAACCCATGAAAAAGGCCCGCGACAGATGTCCGGGCCTTGATCGATAACGGCGCCTCGTGGCGCCGTTTTAGCTAGTGGCCGCCCAAGGCCTTGGTCGCCCTGGCGGCCGCCTCCTCCTGCCCAGCCTGGGCCAGGTCATTGGCCGCCTTGAGCCAACGTTGACGGTCGACATTGGCTGGCAGCTGCGTCGGCGCCTGAATCAATACCGCCCACCCTCCAGCACTCTCGAACGCAGACTCGAATGACTTGAAGTCCATCAATAAACGGCGGTTCATGCCCGCGCGCAGCAACACCGTCTGCTTGTCGCGGTTGTAGCCTGAGAGGATGGCGTAGCGCGGCCCCTTCCAGAACGCCGACCCCTCGGTGAAGCGCAGCAGCACCGGATAACCTGCCGCCACCTGGGTCAACAGTGCCGGCAGATTGCTGTCCAGCGGATACACCACCATCCCATACTCACGCGCCAACTTCTGCATGTTCTGCTGTAGCTGAGCCTCGGCGCCCGGTAAATGCAGGGGCTTGTCGAGCAACCCCGGCGTGATCACCACACCTTGCTGCGACAGCAGGCTGGCCAGGGTTTGCGGCCCGCTCTGATAGGACTCGCCACGATAGAACGTACCACTGAGTTCCACTCGCTCAGGCAGGCGCTGGATGTGCGGCGACACGCCCCCGGCACAACCGGCCAGGCTCAAGACACAGGCCGCAGCCAGCAAGGCAAAGCGAAATCGAGGGAATACCGGCAACATCGTTACTCACTGTTCAGGTACCAGGCACCGAGATCGCCCGGATCGGACCGTGATCATAGCAGCGCTATAGCCTTTAACGGCAGTTGTGGGCCTGCGATAGAGCGAAGGAATTGGAGACTCGCGACTATTGGTCAATGGACTGCAACACACCAGCGTCTAGACTCAGACCTGCGAGAAGTGTGAGCCCGATGCAGGGCAAAGAGGAGGCACTGATGAGCCTGACAACGATAATTCTGATGCTGGTAACAGGCTGGCTGGCCGTTGCGGCCGCCATGTTGTGGGGCGTCCTGCGTATCACTCGCCGGCACCATCCTTCATACAAGCCGCCCCATGCAGCGGTTGAAAGCGAAAAGCCTGCCGCTCACCCCGCCTCCGCCCATTGACGACGCCGGCATTCAACCACCCCTGAAACAAAAACGGCCGCCGGCCCCCTTTCGAGTGCCAACGACCGTCTCGTGCTACCTACCGATCAAGATCAAGCCTGGCCGGCGGCCTTCTTCTGCTTGGCCCGGCGCGACAGCATGTTCAACACTTCAATCGCTGCCGAGAACGCCATGGCGGCGTAGACGTAGCCTTTCGGTACATGGGCGCCAAACCCTTCGGCGATCAGCGTCATGCCGATCATGATCAGGAAGCCCAAGGCCAACATGACCACCGTCGGGTTATCGTTGATGAACTTGGCCAGAGGCTCGGCCGCCAGCAGCATCACCAGCACCGACACCACGACCGCGATGATCATGATCGGCAAATGCTCGGTCATGCCAACAGCGGTGATGATGCTGTCGATGGAGAACACCAGGTCTAGCATCAGGATCTGACCGATCGCCGCAGCAAAACCCAGGCTCACATTGGAGGTTTTCGACAGCGGATCATCGGGCGACGGGTCCATGCTGTGGTGAATCTCGTTGGTCGCCTTCCACAACAGGAACAGGCCACCGGCGATCAGAATCATGTCTTTCCATGAGAACGCATGGCCGAACAACTCGATCACCGGCGCCGTCAGTTGCACGATGAACGCGATCGTGCTCAACAAGCCCAGGCGCAGGATAAGCGCCATGCTGATCCCGATCCGGCGGGCCTTGGCCCGGTGCTGTTCGGGCAGCTTGTTGGTCAGGATCGAGATGAAGATCAGGTTATCGATGCCGAGCACAATCTCCATGACGATCAGGGTAGCCAGGGCGACCCAGGCAGTGGGGCTTGCAGCAAGTTGTAAAAGGTATTCCATGGGTCAGTCCTGACTCGGTGTTGAACGGGTTAGATTTCCTGCGACGCGCTTTCTTTCTTCTCGCTGTCGTCGTCGGTTGCACCTTCTTTCTTGCCAATGAGGTTGCCAGTGGCGTCGCTCAAGGCTTGTTCGGCGGCCTTGTGGGTGTCGTCGATGGCCTGCTTGGCGGATTCGGCGGCCTTACCCATCAGTTGTTGAGCGCTTTTTTCGGCTTGGTCACAACCACCGAGCACCAGGGCGAAGGCCGCCACTAGGGACACAGTAGCTAGGGATTTGAACTTCATCATGCTTTCCTCGATAGAACGGGAGGGACCAAGGTGGCGGCCCATCAATAGCGGGACATTCTAAGGACCCGAACACTTCAGGAAAATTCGTATTTTTAGCGGGTATACTTCGGTTTTTACGAATCGACGAAAGCCATGCTCAATTACCGGCAACTGCATTACTTCTGGGTCGTGGCCAAGACCGGCAGCATTGTGCGTGCGTGCGAACAGCTTAACCTGACCCCGCAAACCATCAGCGGGCAGATCAGCCTGCTCGAGCAAACCTATGGCATCGAATTGTTTCGCCGCGTCGGGCGCCAACTGGAACTGACCGAAGCCGGTCGCCAGGCCCTGCCCTACGCCGAACAGATGTTCCAATTGGGTGGTGAACTGGAAGCCATGCTGCGGGCCCAGCCCAATGAGCAGCAGATCGTGTTTCGGGTGGGCGTTGCCGACGTGGTCCCCAAGTCCATCGTCTACCGCCTGATTGCACCGACCATGGAGCTCAACGAGCCCCTGCGCATCACCTGCCGCGAGGACAAGCTGGAGCGCTTGCTGGCTGACCTGGCGATTCAGCGCCTGGACCTGGTGATTTCCGACAGCCCGATGCCCTCGCACCTGGACATCAAGGGCTATAGCCAGAAGCTGGGCGAATGCGGCATCAGTTTTTTCGCCACCCCGGCCTTGGCCGAGCAGTACGGCACCGACTTCCCTGGCTGCCTGCATGGTGCGCCGCTGCTGATTCCCGGCCAGGAAACCGTGGTGCGCAGTCGCTTGCAGCGCTGGTTTGCCGAACAGCAGATCCAGCCGCGCATTGTCGGCGAGTTCGATGACAGCGCCTTGATGCAAGCATTTGGACAATCCGGCAGCGGGTTCTTCATCGGCCCCAGCGTGATTGCCGACGAGGTCCGGCGCCAGTACGGCGTGCAGTTGATCGGCCAGACCGACGCGGTGACCGAATCGTTTTACGCCATTTCGGTGGAGCGCAAGGTCAAGCACCCCGGCATCGTCGCCATCACCGAAGGTGCCCGCCGCGAGCTGTTTACCACACTTTAAGGGATGCACACCGTTGGCGACTTGAAGCGCATCAACAGCAATGCCAGCACAATCGACCCCAGGATAAAACCGGCCGCCGTGTAGCCGAGGCTACCAAGGCCCAGGGTGTCGATCACCCGCCCACCGACCAGCGCGCCCAGGCCAATCCCCAGGTTGGCTGCCGCAATGTTCAGCGAGGCGGCAAAGGCCGGAGCCTGCGGTGCGACCTTGATCAGCCGCACATGGCTGACCAGGAACAACGCGGCCTGGGTCACGCCCCAGATCCCCAGTGCCGCCGCCAAGCCAAGGGTGGAATGGATGCTCGGCACCAGCGCCACCATGCCGCACACCAGAAAGGCGCAGAACACCATCGAGGCCATCAGCGGATGGCGATCGACCATGCGCCCACCCAGCGAGTTGCCGATCAGCCCGGCCGCACCAAAACCCATCAGGCACCAGCCGACCAACGTGCCGTTGAATCCGGCCAGGCGCTCAAGGATGTCCGCCAGGTAGGTGTACGCCGTGAACATGCCGCTGAACACCAGAATCGACAGCAACATGTGCCCTTGCAGCAGCGGGCTGCGCAGGATCTTGAACTGTGAGCCCAGGCTCGCGGGGCGTTGGTGCAGGTCAGTCGCGGGCAAGTAGACAAACAGCAGCAAGGCCTTGGCGAACGCAATCAGTGACAACAACCCAAACGCGCTGCGCCAGCCGAACGCATCGGAAATCAGCGTGCCGATGGGAATGCCGAACACTGTGGCACAGACAATCCCGAAGCCGATCTTGGCAATCGCCCGCCCGGCGTAATCCGGCCCGACAATGTCCACTGCGGTTTCACTGGCCAGCGCCCAAAACACCGGCAAGCCCAACGCTGGAATCAACCGCGCCAAGGCCATCACCCCGATATTCGGGGCCATGGCGGCCAAGGCGTTGGACAGGCCGAAGATCACCAGCACCGTGATAAACAGCCGGCGCCGCTCGAACCGCGCGCAGTACGCCGTCAGGAACGGCCCGAACGCCGCAACGGTAAACGCAAACAAGGTCACCAGCAGCCCCGCCTGGGGAATGCTGACCTGCAGGTCGCGGGCGATCGAAGGCAGCAGGCCGACAATGATGAATTCAGTGGTCAGCACGGTAAAGCCGGCGGCTGACAGCAACAGAATGGGTAACAACATGGGTAACTCCAGAAAACGACAACGCCAGCGACGACCCGAAGGTTCACTGAGGGGAGATGAAGAAGAGGATGGCGAATCTTAACAGAGTGTGTCCGCAAGCGGCGACCCGCGACAGCGCGCATCACGGTTGAATCACCCCGGCGGCAGTTCGTCACAGGCCTGAGGGATAGGACCTGGGTTGTGATAAAGTCCCAGCCCCGCGCAGGTCCGCCCTTAGTGCCGCCTGCCCGTTTGTTGCTGCAAGCCCCTGGACTCACAGCACCTTAAAAAATCAGAGATACCGCTATGACTGCTGCACCGCCTTCATTAGTACAACGACTCACCCGCATCAGCCTGGTCACCCAGATCGTCATCGGCTTGCTCGCCGGTATCGCCCTGGCCCTGTTCGCCCCTGAGCTGGCGAAATCCACCGCGTTCATTGGCAAGGTGTTTGTCTCGGCGCTCAAGGCTGTCGCGCCGATCCTGGTGTTCGTGCTGGTCATGGCCTCGATTGCCAACCACAAGCACGGCCAGGAAACCCACATCCGCCCGATCCTGTTCCTGTACCTGCTGGGCACCTTCGCGGCAGCCGTGGTCGCCGTGGTGGCCAGCAGCCTGTTCCCCTCAAAGCTGGTGCTGCTGACCCACGATATCGCCGTGACAGCCCCGGGCGGTATCGCCGAAGTGTTGCAAAGCCTGCTGCTGAGCGTGGTCGATAACCCGGTCAGCGCCCTGATGAATGCCAACTTCATTGGCATCCTGGCCTGGGCCATTGGCATGGGCGTGGCGATCCGGCATGCCGGCGAGGCGACCCGCCAGGTGCTGGGCGACCTGTCCAACGGCGTCACGCTGATCGTGCGCCTGGTGATTCGTTTTGCACCGCTGGGGATCTTCGGCCTCGTGGCCTCCACCCTGGCCACCTCGGGCTTTGGCGCGCTGCTCGGGTACTTGCACCTGCTGGCCGTGCTGCTGGGCTGCATGCTGTTCGTGGCCTTGGTGATGAACCCCGCCATCGTGTTCTGGAAGCTGCGCCGCAACCCTTATCCACTGGTCCTGACCTGCCTGCGTGAAAGCGGGATCACCGCGTTCTTCACCCGCAGCTCGGCGGCGAACATCCCGGTCAACCTGGAACTGAGCAGGCGCCTGGGCCTGCACGAAGACACCTACTCGGTGTCGATCCCCCTGGGCGCCACCATCAACATGGCCGGCGCGGCGATCACCATCACCGTCCTGACCCTGGCCGCCGTCCATACCCTGGGCATCGCCGTGGACATCCCGACCGCCGTGCTGCTCAGCGTCGTCGCCGCGGTCTGCGCCTGTGGCGCCTCCGGCGTGGCCGGTGGCTCGCTGCTGCTGATTCCGCTGGCGTGCAGCCTGTTCGGCATCCCAAGCGAAATCGCCATGCAGGTGGTCGCGGTCGGCTTTGTGATTGGCGTACTGCAGGACTCGGCGGAAACCGCGCTGAACTCCTCCACCGACGTACTCTTCACCGCCGCAGCCTGCCTGGCCGAAGAAGATAAAGGCCCACAAGCCGCGTAAGCCCCTGTGGGCGCGAGCCTGCTCGCGAAAGCGGTCTATCCGTCACATCAATGTTAGATGTGCTGCCGTCTTCGCGAGCAGGCTCGCCCCCACAAGAGATCGCAGGCGGCCTGAAAGCGCCCACAAAAAAGCCCGTCCTGGCTCACACCAGGACGGGCTTTTTAGTGGCCTACGGGTTTAGAACGCGCCCATGTAATCGCGCTTGCCCACCTCAACACCGTTGTGACGCAGGATCGCGTAGGCGGTGGTGACGTGGAAGAAGAACTGCGGCAGGCCGTAGGTCAGCAGGTAAGCCTGGCCACTGAAGCGTTTCTCTTTCGGAGTGCCCGGACGGGTGATGATCTCGATGCCTTCCTTGCCGTCGATCTGCGAAGGCTTAATGCCATCAATGTACGCCAGCACCTTGGCGATCAGCGCTTGCAGGTCGGCGAAGGTCACTTCGTTGTCGTCGTACTTAGGCAACTCGACTTCCGCCAGGCGCGAGGAAACGCCCTTGGCGAAGTCGACAGCGATCTGCACCTGACGTACCAGCGCGAACATGTCCGGGAACAGGCGCGCTTGCAGCAAGGCATTAGGATCGATGTTCTTCGCCGTGGCGTGGGCTTCAGCCTTGGCCAGCACATCACCAAGCGCGGTGAGCATTTGCTTGAAGACAGGAACGGAAGCGGCGTACAGGGAAATAGTCATGGCAGTCTCGTCAAAGATGGGGCGGGATAAGGGTCAAGCATGGCGCGATTATAGCCATGCTTGCGTGGCCGTGCGGCGGGTCTTTTATCCCACGAGACGTGACAGCCCAGCACTTCAGGCGACCGTTGGCGTCAACGATCACCGAACTGCGCACCCACCAGGACCGGGCAAGCGGTGACAAACACCAACAGACAGCACGTGGGCTGTCTGCCGCAGCACTGGCCGTGAATGCGTGCCTGCCGAGCTAATGAGCGTATTCGAGGCGCCATAGCACAACGCAGGCACAACGAGTGTGCCCAAGTGCCGGCGTTTGAATTATCTTAGGCCCCTAAACTAACAGTGAGTAAGGGGCCAGACACCATGAGCACTGAACAAGAACGTTCGCCGCAAGCACTTCAACTCAGCAGCACGGAGCTGCGCATTCTCGGTTCCCTGATCGAAAAGCAAGCCACCAGCCCCGAAACCTATCCCCTGACCCTCAACGCCCTGGTCATCGCCTGCAACCAGAAGACCAGCCGCGAGCCGGTGATGAACCTCAGCCAGGGCCAGGTCGGACAAAGCCTGCGTGCGCTGGAAGGGCACGGCTTCACCCGCCTGGTGATGGGCAGCCGCGCCGACCGCTGGGAACATCGCCTGGACAAGGCACTGGAGTTGGTGCCCGCACAAGTGATCCTCAGCGGCCTGCTGTTCCTGCGCGGGCCACAGACCGTCAATGAACTGCTGACCCGTAGCGGCCGCATGCACGACTTCGAAGACGCCGAACAGGTGGTCCATCAAATGGAACGCCTGATCGCCCGGGGCCTGGCAATGCTGTTGCCGCGCCAGTCGGGCCAGCGCGAAGACCGCTACATGCACACCCTGGGCGACCCGGCGGACATCGACGCGATCCTCGCCGCGCGCCAGTACCCCGTAGAACGTGGCGCCGCCGGCGTGTCGGTGGAACGCATCGAAGAATTGGAGGCGCGCATTGCGGCACTGGAAGAGCGCCTGGCACGCCTGGAATAACCTCAGCCGCGAGCGAACGCCACGGCCGTGTGAAACTGCTCGTCGCTGGGGCGCACGCCGGTGTACAGCACAAACTGCTCCAGCGCCTGGATCGCAATCACTTCAACGCCGGTGATCACCTGCTTGCCGGCCTCGCGTGCGTGCACGATCAGCGGGGTTTCCCCCGGAATCGCCACCACATCAAAGACGATGCTCGCCGCCGCGATGGCGTCGACTTCAAAGGCCAGTTGATCGGCCTCGCTGCCGCCTGACATACCGATGGGCGTGACGTTGATCAGCATCTGCGGGCGCGCATCGCCCAGTTCCGCTTGCCAGTGATACCCCAGGGCGTCGGCCAGGGCCCGCCCGGCGCTTTCGTTACGGGCAATGATCAGGCCGTTTGAGTAACCACCATCGCGCAGCGCACTGGCCACGGCCTTGGCCATCCCGCCGCTGCCACGCAGGGCAAACGATGCGTGTTGCGGCACGGCGTGGGTCTTGAGCAATTGCTCGATGGCCAGGTAATCGGTGTTGTAGGCCTTGAGGTGGCCATCGGTGTTGACGATGGTATTGATCGAGGCAATGGCGGCGGCCGAGGCATCCAGCTCATCGACCAGTGCAATGCACGCTTCCTTGAACGGCATCGACACGCCGCAACCGCGAATGCCCAGGGCGCGAATCCCACCAATGGCCCCCGGCAGGTCCTGGCTACTGAATGCCTTGTAGTAAAAATTCAGGCCCAGTTGCTCGTAGAGGTGGTTGTGGAAGCGCAAGCCGAAATTCCCGGGACGGCCCGACAGTGACATGCACAGCTGGGTGTCTTTGTTGGGGTTGATCAGCATCGGGAAAACTCCTTGAGGACACACGTTCAGACGGACGGACTAGCCAGCCCTGAGGCTGTGCACAATCATTACCAGACGCCTGGCCCCATGGGGTTCGGCCGGCCAGGAAGACGGTACAGACCTTACACAAAATTTACTCATCCGCGTCGCGGATTCATCCAAGAACGCTGTCAGAACATTATCCCCGCGACAATCCTTGGGTCTATTGCAGTTCCACGCGCTGGGGCGAAATCAAGAGGGCTTATCATGATCCGTAAACTTCCTGTCGTCGCTTTGCTGATCGGTGCATTGGCTGTCGCAGGACAAGCCCAGGCCCATGGTGGCTACTACTATGGTGGCCACGGTGGTGGGTATTGGGGTGGCAATCGCTGGGTGGCTCCACTGGCTGTCGGCGCGGTACTGGGTGCCGTGGTTGGCGGGGCGGTCGTTGCCAACTCGCCACCACGCCCCGTTTACGTACAGCAACCGGTCTACGTGCAACCGCCGCCGGTCTACTACCAGGCCCCGCCACCGGTCTACTACCAGCCACAGCCGGTCTACATCCAACCCCAGCCGGTCTACTACGGCCAGCCTCGCTACTAAGGCCCAGGCTGGAGACAGGCGTCGAATACACCAGGCCCCGCGTTCAATCGGGGCCTGCTTTCGTCTGGCCATGTCTGAATGACTCTTGCCAAGGTCGCTGGCGGAACAGTGACCGGGTTCAAACTTGGCATGATTGATACGACGAATGCCTTGGCTTGCCCGCACAACTGTCATATTTATGTCATGACCGTTGAGCAAGCTCTGGAACCAACGGCTCATAAAAACAAGGACGAGCGCCATGCCCACGCAAAACCCACACCGCATCGTTGGCCTGTGTACCTCCAGCAAGGTCTACAGCGCGCTGACCGAACTCAAGCACCTTGAGGGTCATCGCAGTGCCAAGTTCCTTTCGCTGCTGGCCGAAAACCTGGTGCGCAAGGGCCTGCTCAATGACCACGAAGTCATGCACCTGCTCGACCAGGTCGTCGACTGACCCGCGACGCCTCAACCGCGTCAATAAGCACTATCGAGCGCGTCGATTGTCCCCGGGACCGGCGGCTCAGTAAGGTAACCCCATCGTTTGATGGAAGTCCTTATGACCCAGGTTCAGATCATGTCCGTTGTCGGCAGCGCCGTCCCCCCGTCACTCAGGGAGCGGGGACTGCTGGCCTGTTGGTACCTGATGCAGGACGGCGTGCCGATCAGCGGTCCGCTCACGTCCCTGCCCGCCGCGCAGGCGCTGTCGAAACGTATCGCGCTTTTTGTCATTAACGCGTGAGGCCGGGCGCTTCATCCACCTGACCCAGATCAATGCCGGCCGGGCGCGTCTGCCCTACCCTCGCGCCCTTTTGCGATCGACGCCGCCATGACCCTCGCCACACCCGAACTGCTCGCCCCCGCCGGCACCCTGAAAAACATGCGCTATGCCTTTGCCTACGGCGCCGATGCGGTCTACGCCGGCCAGCCGCGCTACAGCCTGCGGGTGCGCAATAACGAATTCGACCATGCCAACCTGGCCCTCGGCATCCAGGAAGCCCAGGCCCAAGGCAAGCGCTTCTATGTGGTGGTTAACATCGCCCCACACAACGCCAAACTCAAAACCTTCCTCAGGGACCTGGAACCGGTCATCGCCATGGCCCCGGACGCACTGATCATGTCCGACCCCGGTCTGATCATGCTGGTCCGTCGCAACTTCGCGCAGATGCCAATCCACCTCTCGGTGCAAGCCAACACCGTGAACTGGGCCAGCGTCGAGTTCTGGCAACAGCAAGGCCTGAGCCGGATCATCCTGTCGCGGGAGTTGTCGCTGGAGGAGATCGCCGAAATCCGCCAACAAGTGCCCGCCATGGAGCTGGAGGTATTCGTCCACGGCGCCCTGTGCATGGCCTATTCCGGGCGCTGCCTGCTGTCGGGCTATATGAACAAGCGCGATGCCAACCAGGGCAGTTGCACCAACGCCTGCCGCTGGAAGTACGCCGCCGAACCCGCCACCCAAAACACCACCGGCGACATCGTCCAGCGCTACCAACCAGAACCCACCCTGGGCATCGGTGCACCCACCGAGCAGGTGTTCCTGCTGCGCGAAGCCAATCGTCCGGACGAACTGATGCCAGCCTTCGAAGATGAACACGGCACCTACATCATGAACGCCAAGGACCTGCGCGCCGTGCAGCACGTGGAGCGCCTGACCCAGATGGGCGTGCATTCATTGAAGATCGAAGGCCGGACCAAATCCCACTTCTATTGCGCACGCACCACCCAGGTCTACCGCCGCGCCATCGACGATGCCGTGGCCGGTCGCACGTTTGATCGCAGCCTGATGACCGACCTCGAATCCCTCGCCCAACGCGGCTACACCGAAGGCTTCCTACGCCGCCACGTGCACGATGAGTACCAGAACTACCAGAACGGCAGCTCAGTCTCGGAACGCCAGCAATTCGTCGGCGAACTGACAGGCCTGCGCCGCGAGCGGCTGGCCGAGGTCAAGGTGAAAAACCGCTTCGGCCTGGGCGACCACATGGAACTGATGACCCCCAAGGGCAACTACCACTTCGACCTGCACCAACTGCAAAACATCCAGGGCGCGGCGATTGACGTAGCCCCGGGCGACGGCCACACCGTCTACCTGCCCATCCCGGACGCCGTGGACCTGGAATTTGCCCTATTGATGCGCGACGTAAGCGGCAAGTAAGCCACCGGCTTGCGATAGCGACGAGGCAGCCAAACTGGAGTTGACTGCGCTGGCCTCTTCGCGAGCAAGCCCGCTCCCACCCTGGTCCACGGCGAACACACATCCGGGGAGCAGCTCAATTCCTTGTAGGAGCGAGGCTTGCCCTAATGCCAGTCAGTTAAGCGAAACCCACGTGGGAGCGAGCCTGCTCGCGATAGCAGTAGGTCAGTCAACGGAGATGTTGGCTGTGTTGCCGCCTTCGCGAGCAGGCTCCCACACTCAATTGAGCGGGGTACATCCGCAAGAGCTGGGCTGGTTGTCAGACCGCCTTCGCTGGCAAGCCGGTCTCGCTCCCACCAACCCCGTGCCCCGCTTACAACACCATCGCCGCCACCCAACCAAACGCCAGCAACGGCAGGTTGTAGTGCAAGAACGTAGGAACCACCGTGTCCCAAATATGGTGATGCTGGCCATCAATGTTCAAACCCGAAGTCGGCCCCAGCGTCGAATCCGAGGCCGGCGAACCCGCATCGCCCAGCGCACCGGCAGTCCCCACGATACAAACAATGGCCAACGGGCTGAAACCCAACTGCACGCACAACGGCACAAAAATCGCCGCCAGAATCGGCACCGTGGAAAACGACGAACCGATGCCCATCGTCACCAGCAGCCCCACCAGCAACATCAACAACGCACCCACACCCTTGCTGTGCCCGATCCACGAGGCCGACGTTTGCACCAGCGTCTGTACTTCCCCGGTGGCCTTCATCACTTCGGCAAAGCCAGAGGCGGCGATCATGATGAAACCGATCATCGCCATCATCTTCATGCCTTCGGTGAACAGGTCATCGGTCTCACGCCAGCGCACCACGCCGGACACCGAAAAGATCAGAAACCCCGCCAGGGCGCCAATGATCATCGAGTCGAACAGCAACTGAATGATGAAGGCCGCCGCGATCGCCAGCCCGGCCACCATCAAGGTCAACGGGTTGTACTGCACGTCCACCTGCTCGACCCGCTCGATTTTCCCCAGGTCATACACGCGCTTCTTGCGGTAGCTGACAAACGCCATCAACAGGCCAAATACCATGCCCAGGGCCGGAATACCCATTGCGTGGGTGACGTTGATGCCGCTGATGTCCACGCCACTCTTGGCGACATTGGCCAGCAGAATTTCATTGAGGAAGATGTTGCCGAAGCCCACCGGCAGGAACATGTACGGCGTGATCAGGCCGAAGGTCATGACACAGGCGATCAGGCGCCGATCCAGCTGCAGCTTGGTCAGCACGTACAACAACGGCGGCACCAGCAACGGGATGAACGCGATGTGGATCGGCAGGATGTTCTGCGAGGCAATCGCCACCACCCATAGCAATCCGATCAACAGCCACTTGACCTGGCCACCGCCCGCTACATCCTGGCGGTCCACCAGGGCCAGCGCCTTGTCGGCCAAGGCATGCGCCAGCCCGGACTTGGCAATCGCCACCGCGAACGCACCGAGCAACGCATAGGACAACGCCACCGTCGCCCCGCCGCCCAGGCCACTGTTGAAGGCCTTGAGCGTGGCATCGATCCCCAGCCCGCCGACCAGGCCACCCACCAGCGCACCGACGATCAGCGCGATCACCACGTGAACGCGGGACAGGCTGAGCACAAGCATGACGCCAACCGCGGCAATTACTGCATTCATCATCGTTCCTTTCAATACAATCGCAGGTAAAACCTGCCCAAACAGCATGAGTCCGGCCCGTCGGCTGCATAGGCCCACGTCGGATTGAATAGAGGTTTTATTAGAGGGCGCGCACTGTGCCGCAGCCGGCCGCGCTTGTCAAAACCAACCCGACACCGGCCCTCCCCCGGTGGGAGCGAGCCTGCTCACGAAGACGCCCACCCATTCAGCCGCCCGGCCGCCTCGACCGCAACCACTCAAGAACCCCGCCGTTCGGCCGTTACAGTGCAAAGTCTCTGATATTTATCGAATAAGGACGCCTCCATGTCGCTTCGACAATTCTCTATCCAATGGAAAATCACCCTGCTCACCGGGCTCTGCCTGGCCAGCATCGTGACCCTGCTGGTGGGGCTCTCGCTGTATCGCATGGAGCACAGTTCCGAACTGGTCAAAGCCTCAAGCATGGAAATGCTCAACGAAGCGGCCCAAGCCCGCATCGAGGCCCAGGGCGAAGTCCAGGCAGCCGGCATCCGCCAGCAGTTCATGGATGCCTATCAATATGGCCACGGTTTCTCCCGCCAGGTGCTGTTCCTGCGCGAGCAGGCCGAGAAACGCTTCCTCGATGCCTTCGACCTGCGCGAAGACCTGACCCGCCAGGTCAAGTCGGCGCTGCAAGCCAACCCACAACTGCTCGGTTTGTCGCTGGTGTTCGAACCCAACGCCCTGGATGGCAAGGACGAACTGTTCGCCAACCAAGATGAACTGGGCAGCAACGACAAGGGCCGCTTCGCCCTGTACTGGTCGCAACCGACCGCCGGCAAGCTGAGCGCGATGGCCCTGCCCGAAAAAGACATCGCCGACACCCGCACCGGCCCCAGCGGCGAAGCGGCCAACGCCTGGTTCACCTGCCCGCGCACACAGCTCAAGCCCTGCGTCATCGAACCGTACTTCTATGAGATCGACGGCCAGAACGTGCTGATGACCAGCATCGTCTTCCCCTTGATGCTGGAGGGCAAAGTCGTTGCCTCGCTGTCGGTGGACATCAACCTCAACAGCCTGCAAGCGATCAGCCAGCAGGCGAGCAAAAAGCTCTACGACGGCCAGACCACCATCAGCATCCTGAGCCCAGCCGGCCTGCTGGCGGGCTACAGCAAGGATGCCAGCAAGCTCAGCCAGCGCCTGGACACGGTCGACAAGACCAACGGCGCCCAGTTGATCGCCCTGCTCAGCACCGGCCAGACGCCCCAGAGCCTGCACGCCGACGACCTGCTCAAGGTCCTCTCGCCCTTCGAACCGATTCCTGGCGGCAAACCGTGGGGCGTATTGCTCGAGGTACCGGAAAAGGTCGTAGTCGGCCCGGCCGAAGCGCTGAAGAAAGAGCTGGATGACCGCAACGCCACCGGCACCTTGATCGAACTGAGCCTGGGCCTGCTGGCCGCGGTCATTGGCTTGCTGCTGATCTGGCTGATGGCACGCAGCGTGACCAAGCCGATCCTCGGCGTGGCCCACATGCTCGAAGACATCGCCAGCGGCGAAGGCGACCTGACCCGCCGCCTGGCCTACGACAAACAGGACGAACTCGGGCAACTGGCCGGCTGGTTCAACCGCTTCCTCGACAAGCTGCAACCGATCATCGCCGAGGTCAAACGCTCGGTGCAGGACGCCCGCAGCACGGCGGACCAGTCGTCGGCCATCGCCACCCAGACCAGCGCCGGGATGGAACAGCAATACCGCCAGGTCGACCAGGTGGCCACCGCGTCCCACGAAATGAGCGCCACCGCCCAGGACGTCGCCCGCAGCGCCGCACAAGCCGCCCAGGCCGCACGCGACGCCGACCAGGCGACCCGCCAGGGCCTGACCGTGATCGACCGCACCACCACCAGCATTGACAGCCTGGCGGCCGACATGAGCACCGCCATGATCCAGGTCGAAGGCCTGGCCACCAACAGCGAGAAGATTGGTTCAGTGCTGGAAGTGATCCGCTCCATCGCCGACCAAACCAACCTGCTGGCCCTCAATGCCGCAATCGAGGCCGCCCGTGCCGGCGAGGCCGGACGTGGCTTTGCCGTGGTCGCCGACGAAGTGCGCAACCTGGCACGCCGCACCCAGGAGTCGGTGGAGGAAACCCGCCAGGTGATCGAGCACCTGCAAAACGGCACCCAGGAAGTCGTCGAGTCCATGGGTAACAGCCATCGCCAGGCCCAGGGCAGTGTCGAACAGGTCAGCCAAGCCGTGACGGCCCTGCGCCAGATCGGTGAGGCGGTGACGGTGATCACCGACATGAACCTGCAGATCGCCAGCGCCGCCGAAGAACAGAGCGCGGTGGCCGAGGAAATCAACAGCAACGTGGCGACCATTCGCGACGTCACCGAATCACTGTCGGGCCAGGCCAACGAGTCGGCCCGGGTCAGCCAGGCGCTCAACAGCCTGGCGAACCAACAGCAGAGCCTGATGGATCAATTCCGGGTCTGACCCGGATTGAAAAAGGGAGCGAGACCGGCTTGCCGACGAAGGGGTCAGCACAGCCAGCAGTGATGTCGACTGACAGTCCGCTATCGCCGGCAAGCCGGTGAAAGCGGTAAGTCTGGCAACATCGATGTTGAATGGGCTGGCCTCTTCGCGGGCAAGCCTCGCGCCTACGGGCTCAACCTCAATCCCCTGTGGGAGCGAGCCCGCTCGCGAAAGCAGTGTGTCAGCCTGCATTGATGTTGAATGTGCAGGCCTCTTCAGCCTCGCTCCCACAGGGTTCATCCGCGTTGATCAAATCGCTGTCAGCGCCCCGGCAACCGCACCACCACCTTCAGCCCGCCCCACTCGCTGTCTTCCAGGCACAGCCCCCCGCCCCATGCCTCGACGATATCGCGCACGATGCCCAGCCCCAGGCCATGGCCGTCGGTCTGTTCATCCAAGCGAGTACCGCGGCTGAGTACCTGCTCACGCTGCGCAGGGACAATCCCCGGGCCATCGTCTTCCACCACCAACACAAAACCTTCGTCCACTTGGGTCACGCTCAAGCGCACCTCGGCGTCAGCCCATTTGCAGGCGTTGTCCAAGAGATTGCCGAGCAGTTCCAACAGGTCCTCCCGGTCCCACGGCAAGTGCAGGCCGGGGGGGGCGCGGTAGCTCAGGTCGAGGTGTTCGCCGTGGATCATATTCAGGGTCGCCAACAACCCTGGCAGCTCGGCATCACAGTCAAACTGTGCGCCGGGCAGCGCATCACCGGCCAGCCGGGCACGGTTGAGCTCGCGGTTGAGACGTTGCTGAACCTGGGCCAGTTGCTGTTGCAACACCGTGCGCACCTGCGGGTGGGCGTCGAGTTTGTCACCGGCCGCCAGGCTCGACAGCACCGCCAACGGCGTCTTCAGCGCATGACCGAGGTTGCCCAGGGCATTGCGCGAGCGCTTGAGGCTGTCTTCGGTGTGGGCCAGCAGGTGGTTGATCTGCGCCACCAGCGGCTCCAACTCCTCGGGCACCTGGGTATCGAGTTGCGAACGCTGTCCTTGCTGCAACTGGGCGATCTGCTCCCGGGCGCTTTCCAGTGGGCGCAAGGCGCGGCGCACGGTGAGCCGCTGCAAGAACAGGATCAGCAGCAGCCCGGCGACCCCTAGCCCCAGGCCGACCTGGCGCATACGCTGGAAACTCTCGCGCACCGGGGTGTAGTCCTGGGCCACACTGATGGAAATCGCCTGGCCCAGGCGCCGGTAGTCCGAACGCAACACCAGCAACTGCTGGCCCTCCGGCCCCAGCTGCAGGTTGCTGTGCAGGCCAGGCTGATCGAGCAATGGCAACTCCTGATCCCAGAGCGAGCGCGAGCGCCAGTGGGTGTCGGCAAAGTCGATACGGAAGTAGCGCCCGGAAAACGGGCGCTGATACGCCGGTGACAAACGGCGTTCGTCCAGTTGCACACCTTGCGGGCCGCGTACCAGTGCCACCAGCAGGTCTTCGCTGTCGTTGCGCAACCCCGCCTCCAGGTAGCGCTGCAACCCCAACTCGAACACCCACAGGCTGGTTTGCGCCAGCACCAGGCCGACCACCACCAGGACACTCACGAGCCCCAGGCTCAACTGCCGTTGGATCGACCGCATCTAGGCTTGCCCGGCAAACAGGTAGCCCTGGCCGCGGCGGGTTTCGATCACGCTACGGCCCAGCTTGCGCCGCAGGTGATTGACGTGGACTTCCAGCACATTGGAGTCGCGCTCGGTCTCACCGTCGTAAAGGTGTTCGGCCAGGTGGCTTTTGGAGAGGATCTGCCCGGGGTGCAGCATGAAGTAACGCAGCAGGCGGAACTCGGCCGCAGTCAGTTGCACCTCGGCGCCGTCACGAATCACGCACTGGCGGCCCTCGTCCAACTGCAAGCCGGCAGCCTTGAGCGTGGGTTGATTCGCCTGGCCGTGGGAACGGCGCAGCAATGCCTGGATGCGCAGGTGCAACTCCTCGGGATGAAAGGGCTTGCTCAGGTAATCGTCGGCGCCGGCCTTGAGCCCTTCGATGCGCTCGGCCCAGGAATCGCGGGCGGTCAGCACCAGCACCGGGGTCGCCAGCCCGGCCGCGCGCCATTGGCTGAGCACCTCCAGCCCCGGCAAGCCGGGCAGGCCCAGGTCGAGTATCACCAGGTCATAGGGTTCGGTGCTGCCCTGATACAGCGCATCGCGACCGTCGGCCAGCCAGTCCACCGCATAGCCCTGGCGATTGAGCCCGGCCAGCAACTCGTCGGCCAGCGGCACGTTGTCTTCAACCAGCAGCAAGCGCATCGGTCAATCTTCCTTGTCTTTGAGCAAACGGCCGGTGGTGGCATCCAGGTCCAGCTCGCGGACCACCCCTTGGGGGGTCAGCAACTCGACTTCATAAATGTAGACGCCGCGCTTCTCTTCAAGCTCGGCCTCCAGCAACCTGGCGCCGGGGTAGCGGTCCAGCGCCTGCTGCAACAGTTGCTCCAGCGGCAGGATGATCCCCTGCTGGCGCAGGCGCAGGGCTTCGTCCTGATCCAGGTCACGGGCCAGTCCCACCGAGCAAAATGCCAGGAGCGCCACGGCGACTGGCCCATAAGCGCGCAGATTAACGGTCATTACGTATCCTGATGATCCTTGAGTAGTTGCCCACTGACAGCGTCCAATTCCAGCTCCCAGACAATCCCCTGTGGGTCGCGCAACTCGATCTCATAGATGTACTTGCCATAGACTTCATCCAGTTCGGCTTCTTCCACGCTGGAGCCTGGGTGCAAGGCCAACGCCTTGGCGTTGAGTGCTTCAAAGGATTGAATGGTACCAGCGTCGCGCAGTCTCTGGGCTTCGTCGCGCCCCAGGTCACGGGCCTGGGCCAGGCTGGTGGTCAGGGCGACCAGGATCGCCGCGCGCAGGATTGTGTTCATGGAGCCTCCAGATGTGCGTACCCGCCAACCTAACGCGGTGAACTTAATTGAAACTGAATGGCCATTATTGCTGATCAATGAACAACACAGGGTTAGGCGTCCCTCTACACTCCCAGCCCCCACCACCCGAGGCCGGCATGACTGCTATCCACATCAAATTCCCGGCCCTGACCCTCAAGGCCGGCCCACGGGCCTTCAAGCAGATTCGTGAGAACGGATTGAGCGCCCTGGACGTCGGCACCCTGCCCGGTGCCGCCGGTGGCCCCAAGGCCCTGGGCATCCAGGGCCTGGACCTGGCGCTGTTCGGTGGCTGGCTGCCGGCTGCCCCGCGGGAACGCTCGCTGATCGGCGCCTCGGTGGGCTCCTGGCGCTTCGCCAGCGCCTGCTTGCCGGACGCCGCCGAGGGCCTCAAACGCCTCGGCGAGCTGTACAACGCCCAGACCTTTGCCAAGGGCGTGACCATGGCGCAAATCAGCCAGAGTTCCCAGCGCATGCTGGATGAGCTGCTCGACGGCCGTGATGCGCAGTTGCTGGCCAACCCGCTCTATCGCCTGAACATCATGGTGGTCAAAAGCCACGGCCTGCTGGCCGACGACCATCGCGCTCGACTGGGTCTCGGGCTGTCGTCCGTGATCGCCGACAATCTGCGCGGTCGCTCGCGCCTGGCGCGGCACTTCGAACGGCTGATCGTCCACGACCCACGCCTGGCTCCGCCGCTCAATGCCCTCAACGACTTCCCTTCGCGCTTCGTGCCCCTCAATGCCGGCAACCTGCGCCAGGCCCTGCTGGCCTCGGGCTCGATCCCGATGGTCATGCAAGGCGTGCGCGACCTGCCTGGCGCCGGCGCCGGGACCTTCCGCGACGGCGGCCTGCTGGACTACCACCTCGACCTGCCCTACAGCGGCGACGACATCGTGCTCTACCCGCACTTCACCGACCGGGTGATCCCCGGCTGGTTCGACAAGACCCTGCCCTGGCGCCGCGCCTGCACCGCTCGCCTGCACAACGTGTTGCTGGTGGCCCCGTCCAAGGCCTACCTGGCGCGCCTGCCCTATGGAAAACTGCCCGACCGTAACGACTTCAAGCGCTTCATCAACGACCCGGCCGGTCGCCAGGCGTATTGGAAGACCGCCATGGACGAAAGCCAGCGCCTGGGGGATGAGTTTCTCGAACTCGCCGCCGGCGGGCGCCTGGGCGAACATCTGCTGACCCTTTAGTCAGGCTTTTCCCACACACGCTATTTCTAGCTGGTAGACTCGCGGCCTGCCCCATCGCCGCGGGCGATAGCCACCTGATAGAGCTCAAAACACTGTGGAAATCTTCAAAGAATTTACCTTCGAATCCGCCCACCGCCTGCCTCACGTCCCGGATGGCCACAAGTGCGGGCGCCTGCACGGTCACTCGTTCAAGGTGGCGATTCACCTGAGCGGCGACCTCGATCCGCACACCGGCTGGATCCGTGACTTCTCGGAAATCAAGGCAATCTTCAAGCCGCTCTACGAGCGCCTGGACCACAACTACCTGAACGACATCCCGGGCCTTGAGAACCCGACCAGCGAAGTGCTGGCCCAGTTCATCTGGCAGGAACTCAAGCCCCTGCTGCCTGAACTCAGCGCGATCCGCATCCACGAGACCTGCACCAGCGGTTGCATCTATCGCGGCGAGTAACGAGCGCCCCCCAAAAAACCACCTGCCCCGGTGGTTTTTTTGTGCCTATGATTCACCCATTGAACGGCGCCATCGACTGACCAAAGGACCCGCCCCATGCACATCATCAACGCCCGCCTGCGCCACCATGACGGCCTGTATGAACTGCACCTGGCAAACGGCCTGATCGCCAGCATCGCCCGCCAGACCGAGGCCCCGACCCTGGGCCCCGAGGACCTGGATGCCGCCGGCAACCTGGTGGTGCCGCCCTTCGTCGAGCCGCACATCCACCTCGACGCCACACTGACGGCCGGCGAACCGCGCTGGAACATGAGCGGCACCTTGTTCGAAGGCATCGAGTGCTGGGGCGAACGCAAGGCCACCATCACCCTGGAAGACACCAAGGCCCGGGCGAAAAAAACCATCGACACCCTGGCCGCCCACGGCATCCAGCACGTGCGCACCCACGTCGACGTCACCGACCCGCAACTGACCGCACTCAAGGCCATGCTCGAAGTGCGCGAGGAAAGCCGGCACCTGATCGACCTGCAAATCGTCGCCTTCCCCCAGGAGGGCATCGAGTCCTACCGCAACGGCCGCGAACTGATGACCGAGGCCATCGCCCTGGGCGCCGACGTGGTCGGCGGCATCCCGCACTTCGAGTACACCCGCGACCAGGGCGTCAGCTCAATCAAGTTCCTGATGGACCTGGCCGAACGCACCGGCTGCCTGGTGGACGTGCACTGCGACGAAACCGACGACCCGCACTCGCGCTTCCTCGAAGTGCTGGCCGAAGAAGCCCGCCGCCGCGACATGGGCTCGCGGGTGACCGCCAGCCACACCACCGCCATGGGCTCCTACGACAACGCCTACTGCGCCAAGCTGTTTCGCCTGCTCAAGGCGTCGGGGATCAGCTTCGTCTCCTGCCCCACCGAAAGCATCCACCTGCAAGGACGCTTCGACACCTTCCCCAAGCGCCGTGGCGTAACTCGGGTCAACGAACTGCTCGAAGCCGGGATGAACGTGTGCTTTGGCCAGGACTCCATCGTCGACCCGTGGTACCCGCTGGGCAACGGCAACATCCTGCGGGTGCTCGAAGCGGGCCTGCACATCTGCCACATGCTCGGCTACCGCAACCTGCAAAGCGCCCTGGACCTGGTGACCGACAACAGCGCCAAGGCCATGGCCCTGGGCGAACGCTACGGGCTGGAGCCAGGACGGCCGGCCAACCTGCTGATCCTCTCGGCCGACAGCGACTACGAATTGATCCGCAGCCAGGGTTTGCCGCTGTACTCGATCCGCGCGGGGAACGTGTTGATGAAGCGGGAGATGGCGGTGGTGCAGATGGTTGGCTCGGCTCGTTAGGTCATGTGACCTGCCGGGCCCCATCGCGGGCAAGCCCACACCACCCTGGTCCACGGTGAACACCCATCCCGTGTCAGGCCCGGATTTCTTGTAGGAGCGAGGCTTGCCTGCGAAGGCGGTAAACCTGGCGACATTGATGTTGGATGGACTGGCCGGTTCGCGGGCAAGCCTCGCTCCTACGGACTCAACCCAGATTCCTGTGGGAGCGAGACCGGCTTGCCGGCGATGGCGGTGACGAGCGGCATGGCTAAGACAGTTGCTCCCACAGATTACGAGTCGTTCGCGCCGTTGCGTTCAACTCAGTCAATGTGGAAGCGGGCTTGCCCTAATGCCAGTCAGTTAAGCGAAACCCGCGTGGGAGCGAGCCTGCTCGCGATAGCAGTAGGTCAGTCAACGGAGATGTTGGCTGTGTTGCCGTCTTCGCGAACAGGCTCGCTCCCACAGGTTTGGCGCCTTAACTGACTGGCATTAGGGCTTGCCCGCGATGACGATCGTGAAACCTCACCATATCCAACTCGCTGCCCCAAGGTCGTCTGATGGTCCTTGATGTGCAAGGATGTGGCCCTGTTTGCTGCATCCACCCACAGGCCCAGGATTGTTCATGACCGCGATCACCCCACCCGCCACGACGCGTCCCGGGCGTCTGGAGCAGATGTCGACACGTATCGCGTTCTTCATCGCCGGCATCGGCATTGCCGCGTGGGCGCCGCTGGTGCCGTACGCCAAGGCGCGGGCTGGGCTGGATGACGGCACCCTCGGCTTGCTGCTGTTGAGCCTGGGGGGCGGCTCGATTCTGGCGATGCCGATCGCCGGGGTGTTGGCCTCGCGGTTTGGCATTCGACGGGTGGCCAGCGTTGGAATCCTGTTGATCTGCGCCGCCTTGCCGCTGCTGGCCACGGTGTCGTCTGCAGCGCTGCTGGTTGGCGTGTTGTTCATGTTTGGCGCAGGGCTGGGTACGGTGGATTCAACGGTCAACGTGCAAGCCGTGATCGTTGAGAGGGCCAGTGGCCGCACGATGATGTCGGGGTTTCACGGGTTGTTCAGCCTGGGTGGAATCGTCGGCGCGGCGGGGGTCAGCGCCCTGCTCGGCCTCGGCATGTCGCCGCTGGGCGCCGTCGGCGTGGTAATCGCGGTCGTGCTGCTGGCCTTGTTCAAGGCCGTCCCTCACCTGCTGCCCTACGGCAGCGAGCGTTCGGGACCGGCGTTTGCCGTGCCCCATGGCGTGGTGCTGCTGATCGGCTGCCTGTGCTTCGTCGTGTTCCTCGCCGAAGGCGCGGTGCTGGACTGGAGCGCGGTGTTCCTGACGGCCGAGCGCAACATCGACACCGCCTATGCCGGGCTCGGCTATGCCGCATTTGCTTTGACCATGACAGTCGGACGACTGACCGGCGATGCCATCGTGCGCACGTTGGGCGCTACCAAAGTGATTGTGCTCGGTGGCCTGACCGCTGCGGTCGGCCTGGCACTGGTCACACTGGCGCCGGCCTGGGAGGTGACGTTGCTCGGCTTCGCATTGGTGGGGGTTGGCTGCTCGAACATCGTGCCGGTGCTGTACACCGCCGTGGGCAAGCAAAAGGTCATGCCCGAGCATATCGCCGTGCCAGCCATCACCACCCTGGGTTATGCGGGGATTCTCGCGGGGCCCGCGGTGATCGGCTTCATCGCACATGGCAGCAGCTTGAGCTTCGCCTTCGGCGTGATCGCGCTGTTGCTGGTGGTCGTTGCGGCCAGTGGCCGGGTGTTGAAAACCTGAGCCAGCGCTCTTGGCGCTTCGCAGGTGTGCAGAACACTATCCGACCAACGGTGCCGTCTACTGTCATTTCTGACAGTAGACGCACGTTACCCGCGCACTCATCCTGATTCGCAGTGTTCACATCAGGATCATCATCATGCATCGCACCCTCTGCACGAGCGCATTCGCGCTACTGTTCACGGGACTGATGAATACGGCCCCCGCCGCCAGCACGCTCATCGGCAAACAACAGGATTGGGGCGAAGGGACGCCTAACTTTTCTCCGGCACAGCCACTGAGTAACCGTGAAGGACGCTACGATCATTGGCGGTCAATCGGCCGAGTCAGTCTCCAGCAAGGCCTGACCTGCTCAGGCACGCTGATTGATACGCGCTATGCACCCAATGGCCTGGACGGGCCTGCCTATGTGCTGACATCAGGGCATTGCAACAACCTGAATCCCGACATCGTTCTCGAAAACGTCGCCGCTAAAGGTAGCGTTTCCTTCAACTATTTTTTCGATACCGCCGAACACACCCAGTCTTACTTCATTACCAACATCAACTGGAGCACCATCCGCGGGCAAGACATTTCAGTTGTTGAACTCGACAACACCCTCGGGCAACTGCTCAACGATGGCATTACCCCGCTGAAGTTGGCCAGCCTGCCGTTGCCCCAAGGTCGCGATACGTTGATTGTCGGGGCAGCGGACTGTCCCGGTGCAGCACTGGCGCGCCGTGTGAAGTCGTCAATGGCCAGGTGAACAAAGCCTTGGATACCAACTACGCCACACCAGTGTCTGGGGTGTCCGAGTGCTTTGTGCAAGGGCGATTCAATCGCCGCAATGGGGCCTGTAGCTTGGGGCCTGCCTTTACGTTCGAACCGCCTCAACTGGGCAACCACCATATCAAGCTGGAACGTGATGACACCGGCGCGGTTATCCCTTGGCAATGGGTTGAGACCTTTGCCGTCAACCGTCCTTACTACCGATTTAAGTACACACGAACGCTGGCAGACTGCCGCGAAGCCGGCAACTACAGTGAACCCATCGCCAGCCATGAAAGCGGGAAGGATGAACTCATCCGGGACGTCCGGGACGGTGCAGGCATGTACGTGCTATGCGTCATGGGCCAGGACCAAAAAACCAGTGTTCCCGGGCAATGGGATGCACGAAACGCCAGGGTCTACTGGCGATGGATGATGGAGGGGCCCAACCAGACGGTTCCGCTCTATAACATTACTCAAGCGGATCCCTTGTCCTTCGACATTAGAGCCTTCCCCGTCAACCCTGACCTGGACGCTTATCAGTACCGGTACAAGGCGGGGCCGCCTGGCTCGACCCACTGCCAGGACGCTGCACAGTACAACCCGGTTCACGGTTCAACCGGACAGTTTCACGTTTCTGTCGAGCATGGCCCGATGAAGGTTTGCCTGAAGTCAGCGGACCTGGCGGGCAATCCATCGCCCATTGCCGAGTTTGTGGTTCCCCCAGCCGTGTCGAACCGGTAGGCGCGAGCCCGGTCCGCGAACCGCTCTCAACGCAGAGGATCAGAACCCAACGCTGGCCTGGACGAAGAAGGTCCGCGGCGCGCCGACGTACATCCCCGCGTTGTTGTCGCTGGAGCGGGTGAAGTACTGCTTGTCGAACACGTTCTTGACCCCGGCACCCAACTTCAGGTTCGACAGTTGCGCGCCGAAGTCATAGCCGCCGCGTACGTTCCAGGTCACGTAGCCCGGGATGTCGCCGTACTGACCATCGGCGCTGCCCTCGGTGATGTAGTTGCCGGTGAAACTGCCGCTGGCTTTCATCCCGGTACCCGGTGAGCGTTGTTTGGATTGGGCGAACGCATCGACGTTCCAGGTCCAGCGGTTGATGTCGTAACGCAGGCCGGCCGTGGCCACCTGGCGCGAATAGAACGGCAGGTCGCGGCCCCACGCCTCATCGTTGTAGCGCGTACCGATCTCGTAGGTCTTGGCCTTTTCCGGGTTCAGCCCGCTGGCGGTCTGGTCGCCCGAGCCGCCCTGGCCCAGCTGGAAGTACTGCAAGGCGCCGAACGAGGTCTCGAAGTTGGCGAACAGCTTCCAGGCATCGGACAGGTGATACATCACGCTTTGGGCCGGCAGCGGTTCGTGGCGTCGTAGTAGTGGAAGTTCAGCGAGAAATCGTCGACATCGGTCGGCGCCCAGTGCGTCTTGAGGATCACGTCACTGATGTCGTTGTCGGCGGTGCCGCCCAGGAAGGCCGTGTCGATATGCTTCCAGCCACCGTGCCGGGACGTCTCCAGGGTGGTGCCGATTTCACCGGTGGCTTTCTCCGGGATCGCGCGGGTGACGAAGTTGATCACCCCGCCGACGTTCTGTGGCCCATAGCGCACGGATCCCGCGCCGCGCACCACATCGATGCTTGCCGGAGGAGATCGGCGCCATCGACAACTGCGGCTCCTGTGCCGGCACTGGCGCGACAGCACGCCGACATAAAGTGGTGTTGTCGTTTCGCCCTTGTTAGATTCTCGTGCCTACTGATCCCAACAAGGAAAGTTCTCTGATGAAGCTCGGCTACCTGATCACCTACGTCCCCGACGTGCGCGCGTCCCTCGATTTTTTCTCCACCGCGTTCGGCCTTGACGTGCGCTTTGTCCACGAGTCCGGCACCTATGGCGAGCTGGAAACCGGCGAGACCGCCCTGGCCTTCGCCGCCGATGAGCTGGCCGAGCAGAACTTCCACGGCGGGCACGTCTCGGCCCATGCGTCGATCAAACCGCTGGGCATGGAAGTGGCGTTGGTCACCGACGATGTGCCGGCTGCGCATGCCAAGGCCCTGCAGGCCGGCGCCACCGAAATCGCCCAGCCCGTCCGCAAACCGTGGGGGCAAGTCGTGTCCTACGTGCGTTGCCCGGACGGCATATTGGTCGAGCTGTGCTCGCCGATAGGCGGATGACTCAGGAGAGCGACCATGCAACACACCACCTATCACGGCGGCTGCCTGTGCGGCTGGATTCGCTTTGCCGCCCTGGGCCCGGCAGACAACCCCCACACCTGCGAATGCCGGTTCTGCCAGCAGCACACCGGCGCCCTCAGCGCGCCCTGGGTCGAGTTCCCTCGCGAGCGCGTGACCTGGACCGGCGAAGGCGGCATGCCGGCGACGTTCCGCTCATCGGACTACTCCAGCCGCGCGTTCTGCCCTCGGTGTGGCAGCTCCATCGGGGCGATTGACGATGCGCCGACGGTGGCGCTGTTGTTGGGCGGGTTTGATCAGCGTTGAGGGGCACTTCAAGGCTTTACCCACGGTCTGGCAAGACCTAGCGTGATGAGATAGCGCTCTTGTGTCGGGTGTCTGTCGTCCTTGAAACGGCGAACCCCCAACCTAATCTGATACTGCTCACCCGCATGCCAGTAGGTCTTCCCCCCTCTCCTTACATTCTGTAACTGGGCACGCCATTGGGGGGTGTCGGCAAACGCTGGAAAGTCCGGCCGGGTAACGCTCCAGCCGCCTTGGCGCCATTGTTCCTGCAAGTCCAGTACAACCTTTAGCGTGTCGTCGAGTAGCAGGGGTTCGATTTGGGGGGACATGCGGACATTTTTAACTAGCCCATCTTTCGTGAAGGTCACGGAAAAGTAGCGAGCCACCGGAGTCACAAACCCATATTGCAGATCAATGAAACGCAGGCGGGCGCCTGCCTGCGGTAGTCGCCCCCAAAAGGTTCCTGGAATGACTGGCTCTATGGTCGCACTGGAGCGCTGGCGCATGTCGTCCCAAGGCTCACCAATCACCAGCGCGATTTCCTTTTCCGATTGCGTTGCAATCACGATCAGGGCTAGCAGGACAGCAACTGCCAGCACCAATGCACCGCGGCGCCACCCCATACGAACGAGCCGCTTCATCGAACGCCCCCTCCGGCGGCAATATCTCGAATCGCCTGTTCGATCAGGTGGCGACTTTGTTCCTGCAAGAGCGCGTCGAACTGTCTTGCGGCCTTGAGCACAAAGGGCATGCGCTGGGTGATGTCCGCCAGATTAGCGATGGCACGGTCGCTGAAACCGATAGTACGTTCATCGTCGACCGGTCGGCACTGCCCGGCCAGGGTCAGTTCGATGGCTTGAGCGGCACCCGACGGGAAATTCGTGACATGAGAGAGCTGGTTGCCAATCAGCAGCGCTACCAGTTTCAGGTCGCTGTACATTGTCGGCTGCAGGACATTTTGCTGTTCATGCCAAGCCAGATGCACAACACTTTCAGCAATGTTGCCAGCCTCAACAGCCCGGAACGTGTCCACAATTTCCTCATAGTCAATTCCGAACTCCAGCGTCTCCTGCCCAACCGGCCACAACACCGCCGGCCACCCACCCCCAGTAATCCCCTGCCGCGCCGGCAAGCACTGCTCCAGCCTCTCCAACCCCCGCTCCAAGTAGAACCTGTGCAATGGATACACATCCAAAAACAACGTGGTGTTACCCAGGGCCAACCTGTCATGCACATACCGGGCGTTCTTCTGCATCACCGATAACGACCCGGCGTCATGCCGGTAGTCCACCCACCACAACGGGTTCTCGCGTTGCGCCTGTTCCGCCTCGCGTTGCCTGCGTTCAAAGTCGCCTATCCCCACCTTGCGTTGAGGCTCACCGCGACTGAACAAACCCCAAAAACCGCTCCTGGCACTCCGATCCCGGCGCTCAGCTGCGTCAGAATCCACCTGGATCTTTTCGATGGACTCAGCCGCGTGCAGCAGGCCACAGCCGACCTGTTTGGAAGCAAACGCCGCCAGGCCCGCCCACTGAAAGCGCGGGTCCTCCAGCCACAGTCGGGCGTAGGCGGCGTTGATCGCCCGGTTGCGGGTCTTGGGGTCGGCAATCAGCACGCCGTCCGGAGCCACGATTTTTTCGGCGGCTTGCTGATAGCGTTGCCAGAGGTCCTGACAGATTTGCGCGGATGGCTCAGTGAAGGATGATGAGGGATGAAACGGTGCAGACACTGCACTGGATGGGAGCGGTTCGGCGGGAGCGCGGTTGTCAACTGAGGTGGCCGACTGGGCGACTGCGCTGGCCTTGGCGGCTTGCGTTGCAGCGTGCTCCTTGAAGTCGTAGCTGGCCTTGAATGTCGAGGCCAGCAGTTGGGCCCTGCACGGGCAACTGCTCACGCTGTCCAGCGTGCCAGCCACTCGCCGCCCATGGCTACTGATCTGAGAAACCCCGCCAACGATCTGATAGGGCTTGTTGTCCTTGCCGCAGGTGACGGCATCCCCCTCGCGGGCATGGGCGATGCCAAACATCATGACCCGCGTATCGCTTTCCAGCACTGTGCCGCCACAGGAAGTCTTGTCCCCTTGGCGAATGAAATATCCGATGGCCATTGCTCACACTCCTTCCCGACAGGTCATTAACCCGACTCAAACGTGAGCCGGGTTAACGCACCGTACCGACGCAGAAAAGTCATTCAAGACAGCGGGATACGAACAGGAAGTGCCCTACGCCAATCTCAGAAACAAGGAAGACAGGCGCCGAAACAGCCGACAGAAAAGTCATCAAAACAGACGGTGGACTCGGTGGACTCGGTGGATGGCGGGGGTTCGCTGGGGATGCTTTGGGGTGGGTGAGCGTGTCTTCGCGAGCAGGCTCGCTCCCACGGGGTTGGGGGCTGGCTTGCGGGAGTGGGGCTTGCTGGCGACAGCCTCAGGCGCGGGCTACGGTGTCTTGCGTCGCGGCCTACACATACGCCAGAATCCGCCGGCTTGTGCGCCTGAGGCCCTCGGCTCTATTGTTCCGTGCCGCTGACCATTCAGCGGTCGGGTTTAGCAGCTCGAATCATTTAGGAGCACCAGTACCGCCTCCCGATCAGTTGGCGTTTTTTTGTGCCAACTGTTCTGTGTTATGGCGGCTGTACGCGGGGCACTTCGGTGCGCCGGGATGCTCCTCAACCGGTCTGCTAACCCGCGTACAGCTGCCACCCTTCGTTTAGCAGCGACAGATGGCGGCTCCCATTACAAGGAGCGCAATCATGTTCAAAGTAACCCCCAATCCCCCAATCCCCCGAACACCGAAAACCCCGACGTGTCCCCCTACGCCGACCTCAGTTCCAAGAAACTCCACGACGCCGCCGAGCGGGCGCTGGATCATTACCTGCAACCGCCCTCCCCCAACACTCGCGCTACGCACAAACGCCCCTCCACCATCTTCACCGTCATCCCCGACCTGGATAACGAAACCCTGCTGGCCCACGCCTCGGAAACCCTGGCGGCGGTCAATGTGCTGAGCAGCGACCTGGCCTTCGAGCTCGAAGGCGCACCTCGGCATGTGGCGCTGGCGATTCAGCAGATGATTTCGTTGAGCCAGTTGTTGGTGGAGCGCGCGTTGGATCGCATCGATCAGCCGACACGCTAAACGCCACGGTCTGTGTGGGAGCGAGCCTGCTCGCGAAGAAGGTGTGTCCGTCAACGGAGATATGGCTGAAGCACCGCTTTCGCGAGCAGGCTCGCGCCCACAGGGGGCCGGCGGTACGCGTCGCTAAGTGCGATTGCGCAACCACTGCATGAAGCCCTTTTTCGTCGCCACCACCGGCACCTCCTGGGTCAGGGTCTGGGCGGTGTGCAGGCGCAAGTCCAGCAAGGCTTTCATGGCGTCGCTGATGTCGTGGCGGGCGTCGAGGCAGGTCTTGAGGTAGTGCTTCTCGACGCGGTACAGGGTGCAGAAGGTCTTGGCCAGGAAGTCGGCGGACACTGACTGGTCCGTGAGGATCCCCGCTTCACCGATCACTTCCCCCGGCCCCATGCGCCCGGCTTCGAACGTGTGCTCGCCACGGCTCAACAGCACCGAGACCACGCCCGATTCAATGATGAACAAATGATCGCTGACTTCACCGGCCGGCAGGATCACCTCGCCGGCGCGGTAGGTGACCAACGCCATGTTTTGGCTGAAGGTGTCCTTTTCGTCCTGGCGCAGGGTGGAGAAGATGTTCGAACGCTCCAGCAACGCCCGTGGCCGCGAAAGCGTGTGCGGGGTGTCGGCCTCGCCGGTCGACAGCAAGCTCACGCCCGAGGCCTGCAGGTGCCGGAAGGCCAGGTCGAACAGGCCGTTGCGGGCCTCGCGCTTGTGCGCCATGGCGCTGACGAAACCGCTGATTTCATACTCGACCCCGCTGCTGCCGGAGCTTTTCAAGGCGACGTTGGGCGCCGGGGTGCCCAGCAGGTGACGACAGCCTTGCATGGCCCGCTCCAGCGCGTCGATCACGGTCTGCGGGCGGGCATGGGGGCTGACCTGAACGCTGATGGCGATGCCGAAGATGTCGCTGGGACGGCTGAAGTTGATGATCTTGGCCTTGGCCGCCAGGGAGTTGGGGATCACCGCCAGGCTGCCCTGGGCGGTTTGCAGGCGCGTGGCGCGCCAGTCGATGTCGATGACCCGGCCCTCAAGGCCGTCGATGGCGATCCAGTCATCGATTTGATAAGGCTTGGTGGTGTTGAGTACGATCCCGGAGAACACGTCGCTCAAGGTGCTTTGCAGTGCCAGGCCGACGATGATGGCCACGGCGCCCGAGGTCGCCAGCACGCCCTTGACCGGCAGGTCGAGCACGTAGGCCATCGCCGCGATGGTGGCAATCAGGAAGATCAACGCGCCCAGCACGTCCTGCAGCAAGCGCCCGGTGTGGCCGACGCGCTGCATCATCGCGGCGCCGATCACCACGGTCAGGGTCCGCGCACCAAACAGCCACCAACCGATCTGCAGTCCCGTGGCCGCCAGGTGCAGCGGCACGTTCTCGGGCCAGGGCGCCGGTTGCAGGGGGTTGAGGCCTTCGTTGAACAACACCACGCTGAACAGCGCAAAGATCACGACCCGCACCAGCAGTTTCCATTGGCTGCCACTGGCGTCGATCAAGCGCCACAGCACCATGTCGAACAGAATCAGGGCCAGGGCGACAAACAGCGGGTGATCGGTGAGAAAGGACAGCATCGAACGACTCCATGACACGGGTTGGGCACAGTGTAGGAGCAATTGATTTCAGAGGACTCAAAACACCACACACTCACAAACCTGTGTGGGAGCGAGCCTGCTCGCGAAGAGGCCGTGTCAGGCAACAAAGTGCTGTCCGACACACCGTTTTCGCGAGCAAGCCCGCTCCCACAGATCGATCGCGGGTCTACACCCGCAGCCCCGTTACTTGCCGTTGGTCAGGGCGTCGTAGCTGGTCATCAGGTTGCGGTAGTCGGGGATGTGGTTGGAGAACAGTGCGCCCAGGCCCGCGACGTCGTTGCGCCAGTCGCGGTGCAACTCGCAGGCCAGGCCGAACCAGGTCATCAGTTGCGCACCGGAGGCCGACATGCGGTTCCAGGCCGACTGTTGGGTCAGGCTGTTGAAGGTGCCAGAGGCGTCCGTGACCACGAACACTTCGAAGCCTTCAGCCAGGGCCGACAGCGCCGGGAACGCGACGCAGACCTCGGTCACCACACCAGCGATGATCAATTGCTGCTTGCCGGTGGCCTTGACTGCCTTGACGAAGTCTTCGTTGTCCCAGGCGTTGATCTGGCCAGGGCGGGCGATGTACGGCGCCTCGGGGAACAGGGCCTTGAGTTCGGGCACCAGCGGGCCGTTGGGGCCGGTTTCGAAGCTGGTGGTGAGGATGGTCGGCAGCTTGAAGTACTTGGCCAGGTCGGCCAGGGCCAACACGTTGTTCTTGAACCGATCCGGTTCGATGTCACGCACCAACGACAGCAGGCCCGCCTGATGATCAACCAACAGAACGGCGGCGTTGTCCTTGTCCAGACGCTTGTAAGAGGTAGTCATTGCAGTAGTCCTCACAGGGTTTCAATGGCCGGCCCGGTGGCCGGCGTGGGGGTTGCCCGGTTAGCGCTGGGCGTCCAGCACTTCGTGTTCGGTGGCCACTTGCTGGGCCTTGATGTAGCTCTCGATCAACAACTGGTAGTGCGGCATGGCCTGGGTGTAGACGCCCGCCCATTGCTCGGCGTCGGGGCGGTTCCACGAACCTTGCAGCTCGGAGAGCGTGCCCATGATGTCGATGGGCACCACGCCGGCCTGGCCTGGGCCAGGGCGATGGCGTTGGCGCGCAGCTGCGGGACGTCGATGTCCTTGACGATCTGGAACAGGCCGCTCTGGTGGTCGATCAACAACATGGCGGTGTCGTTGGGGTCGATGGTCGGTTTCAGGCCATTGAAGTTGGCTGCGGTGTGGGTGCTCATGCGCATCGCCTCTTTCGTTGGACAACAGCCATCCCTGGCCTGTAAACCGGCCTACTCATCCTGTGCAGAGCGGGTATTAACGATAGCTACGAATTAGCCGGGCATCTGGCCGAAGCGACCGGACTGGAAGTCGACGAACGCCTGGTGGATCTCCTGTTCGGTGTTCATCACGAACGGGCCGTGACCGACGATCGGCTCGTCAATCGGCTCGCCGCTGAGCAACAGCACGATGGCGTCGTCGTTGGCCTCCAGGCTCAACTGGTCACCCTGGCGGTCGAACAGGGCCAATTGCCCTTTGCGCACCACTTCCTGGCCGTTGACCTGGACCGTGCCGCGCAAGACCACCAACGCGGTGTTTCGGCCTTGGTGCAGGTCGAGGTTGATCGACTTACCGGCGTTGAGACGGATGTCCCAAACGTCGATCGGCGTGAAGGTCCGCGCCGGGCCGGTGCGGCCCTCGAACTCACCGGCGATCAAGCGCAAGCAGCCGGCCTGGTCCTTCAGGGCGATGCTGGGGATGTCGCCATCGAGGATGGTCTGGTAACCCGGCTCGGCCATTTTGTCCTTGGCCGGCAGGTTGACCCACAGTTGGACCATCTCCAGGGTGCCGCCACGCTGGGCGAAGTCCTGGGAGTGAAACTCCTCGTGGAGGATGCCGGACGCGGCTGTCATCCATTGCACGTCGCCGGGACCGATCTTGCCGCCGCTGCCGGTGGAGTCGCGGTGCTCCACTTCGCCGTCGTAGACGATGGTCACGGTTTCGAAACCCCGGTGCGGGTGCTGGCCGACGCCGCGACGGGCCTTGGTGGGGGTGAATTCAGCGGGCCCGGCATGGTCGAGCAGCAGGAACGGGCTGATGTGTTTGCCCAGGTTGTCGTAGGAAAACAGCGTGCGAACCGGGAAACCATCGCCCACCCAATGGGCATTAGGGCTGGTGTAGATACCGATGATGTTTTTCATGGAGCCTCCGAATGTGGGTGAGTTAAACCATGGACAGAGCTTAAATCCGCCACCTTTGATGCGCTAGACTGCAAAAATCACCCTTAGCGTTCTATTTGGAGAACGATAGTGGAAGACTTGAACACCCTGTACTACTTCACCGAAGTGGTTGAGCACGGCGGGTTTGCCGCCGCCGGGCGGGCCTTGGACATGCCCAAGTCCAAGCTCAGCCGGCGCATCGCCCAGCTCGAAGAACGCCTGGGGGTGCGCCTGATCCATCGCACCAGCCGCCATTGTTCCCTCACCGAAATCGGCCAGGCGTATTACCAGCGCTGCCTGGCCATGCGCGTGGAGGCCGAAAGTGCGGCCGAGTTGATCGAGCGCAACCGCTCCGAACCCCAGGGCCTGGTGCGTATCAGTTGCCCGACGGCGCTGCTCAACTCCTGGGTGGGGCCGATGCTCACGCGCTACATGCTCAAGTACCCGCTGGTGGAGTTGTTCATCGAAAGCACCAACCGCCGTGTCGACCTGATTCACGAAGGCTTCGACATCGCGTTGCGGGTACGTTTCCCGCCGCTGGAGAACACCGACCTGGTGATGAAGGTGCTGGGCAACAGCACCCAGGCCCTGGTAGGCAGCCCGGCGTTTGTCGAGCGTTTGTCGTCGCCCGCCTCGCCCGCCGACTTGAGCGGCCTGCCGAGCCTGCAATGGGGCGGTGCGCAGCGCGAGTATCAGTGGGAGCTGTTTGGCCCGCAGGGCGCCAGTGCCGTGATCCGCCATCACCCACGGCTGGTGACCGATGACCTGATTGCCCTGCGCACCGCCGTGCTGGAAGGATTGGGCATCGTCCACCTGCCCGCCGTGGTGATTCGCCAGGACCTGGACGCCGGCCGGCTGGTGGAGTTGGTGCCGGGGTGGGCGCCAAAATCCGGGGTCGTCCACGTCATGTTCCCCTCGCGCCGTGGCCTGCTGCCGTCGGTGCGGAGCTTGATCGATTTTTTGGGCGAAGAATTCAGCCGCAGTGATATTGCGTAGAGGGCGCGGTTGAATTCGTGAGGCGGCGATCACTCGCCAGATTGATGTCGACTGAACCCGCGCTTTCGCGAGCCAGCCCCACCCTGGTCCACGGCGAACACACATCCCGTGTCAGTTCAATTCCTCGCGCCTACGGGCTCAACCCAGATTCCTGTGGGAGCGAGGCCGGCACTGCCAACTGAGCGGTCTCAACGCTGTTCGAGGTAGTCAGCCAGCCGTTGCATGGCCTTGCTCAGGTCCTCGACGGCCTGCTCCAGTGCCTTGGGGTCTGTGTGCCGGCAGGCGTCCTGCAGGTGTTCGCAACCGGCCATCAGGCGCCAGGCCTTGACCATGATTGCGCCGCCCTTGATCCGGTGGGCCAGGTCCAGCAGTGCCGCACGATCGCCTCGGGCGTGAAAGGCCTTCAGCCGCGCCAGGTCCTCGCGGTTGCTGGCCGCCAGGTCCGCCAGCAGGTTGTCGATCAGGCCTCGGTCGCCACCGGCCAGTTGCTCAAGGCCACTGATGTCGATGTCCAGCGCCGGGCCCGGCGGTTCCTCGCTCAGCGCCGGCGCTCGCGCCTGCACCACGCCCCCCGCCAGTGCGGCGCTCAGGTCGTGCAAGTTGATGGGTTTGAACAGGCAGTCGTTCATGCCGGCTTCCAGGCAACGAGTCCTGACCTGCGCCTGGGCATTGGCGGTCAAGCCGAGGATCAGGCAAGGCAGCATGCCACGCGCGTGCTCGTCATCGCGGATCGTCGACGCCAGCTCATAGCCACTGAGCCCCGGCATGTTGCAATCGGTGATCACCACGTCGAAGGCCTGTTTGCGCCAGCGCTCAAGCCCTTGCTCGCCGTCGCTGGCATCTTGCACCCGATGCCCCAGATGACTCAGTTGCTGGACCAGAAGCAAGCGGTTGGCCGGGTAGTCATCCACCACCAGCACGTTCAGCGAACGCTCGGGGTCTGCCGCAACCGGTTCGCCCGGCGGTTGTTCGGCCAAGGGTGCGAGGGTGGGCACACGCAGGCTGACATCGACGCGGGTGCCCCGGCCCGGCTCGCTGCTCAGTCGCAGCCGGCCACCCATCATCTCGCACAGCGAACGGCTGATGACCAGCCCCAGCCCCGAGCCACTGCGGGCATCGTGCGGGTTATCGGCCGCTTGCACGAACGGGCTGAACAGCCGTTGCTGGTCGGCCTCGCTGATGCCAATCCCGCTGTCTTCGATCACCACGCTGAACGCCAGATACCCCTCCTCGCCCCCGGGCTCGACCTGCAAGGCCAGGCGAATGTGGCCGGACTGGGTGAACTTGATGGCGTTGCTCAGCAGGTTGGCAAGGATCTGCTTGAAGCGTGTCGGGTCAATCAGCACCTCGCACCGACTGCGTTCGTCCAGCTCCACCCGCCATTGCAGGTTCTTTTGCCGCGCCAGGCCGGCGAACACCTTGGCCACTGAATCGGCGGCAGTCCACAGGTGGGTGCGTTCCGGGGCCAGGGATAAATGCCCGGACTCGATGCGAGAGATGTCCAGGATGTCGCCCATCAGTGCCAGCAGGTGTTGCGCGGCGTTGGCGGCGACCTCAATCGCGACGCGGTCCGTGACGCCCTGTTCGGCACGCTTCATGGCCAATTCGAGCATGCCGATCAGCGCGTTCATCGGTGTGCGGATTTCATGGCTCATGGTCGCCAGGAACGTGGTTTTGGCGCGGTTGGCATCGTCCGCCGCATCTTTGGCCTGCTGCACCTGGTCCAGCAGTTGCTGACGCTTGCCAATCAGGTAGCGCTGGTAAGCGATCCAGGCCAATGCCAGCACCAGCAACAGCGCGGCGACGGCAATCCCCTGGAACAACGTGGTGCGGTAGCGCAGCCACGTGCTCTCATCGACCGGCTGCTCGGTGCGCCAGCGATTGGCCAGCTCGTCCATTTCCTGGGGGGAGATGCTCAGCAGGGCCTTGTTCAGGATCGAGTGCAGCTCCAGCGCCCCACGGCTGGTCGCAAAACTCAGGTGCACCGGCTCGGCCCCCACCGTACTGGCCACCTGGAGCCGATCACGGTAATGCCGGGCGATGATGTAGCGCGCGGTGATCAACGAGTTGAACGCGGCATCCGCCTCCCCCTTTGCGACCATGGCCATCGCCTGGGCGGGGTCGTCAACGTCGATGAACTTCACGCCCGGCGCCAGGGTACGAATCAATTCATGCATGCCGTTGCCGCCGATGATCGCCAACCGCCTGCCCGCCAGGTCGGCCAAGGTCACCGGTGCCTTGCTGCCGATGGCGCACACCAGCACATAGGGGTTGGTCAAATAGGGGCGAGTGAACTGCAACTCCCCATGACGCTCGATGCTGGGGGTGATCACGGCCATCAGGTCGATCTCCCCGCGCTTGAGCCGGTCGATCTGCTGGTTGACTGACGTGCTGGGGACGGCGTTGAACTTCAGTCCGGTGCGCAGGCTGATTCGGTCCAGGACCTGGGCGCTAAGCCCGCTGAACCGGCCATTTTCATCCTCGAACGACAGCGGTGCGAAGTCGCGCATGAAGCTGACGTTGATCTGTGGGTGCTGGTCCAGCCAGCGTTGCTCGCTGGCGCTCAACTGCACGCGCTGGGCGTTGCTGAAACTGCTGCCGGCGCTCCAGCGGCGCAGGATGGTGGTGCGCTCCTGCTCGGGAATCGCCGTCAACGCGGCGTCGATGATACGCCGCAAGCGGGTGTTATCCGCACTCACGGCAAAGCCGAATGAGTTGACCTCCAGCCGGGCGAATTGCGCCAGTTGGACGTTGCTCAGGTAGTTGTTGTTGATCAGGTAGCTGGCGCTGATGGAGTCGCCCAGGTACGCATCGGCGCCGCCA
This sequence comes from Pseudomonas sp. ok272, assembly GCF_900109995.1. Lineage (GTDB taxonomy): Bacteria > Pseudomonadota > Gammaproteobacteria > Pseudomonadales > Pseudomonadaceae > Aquipseudomonas. Next base: position 99,514 of record NZ_FOCB01000004.1, read on the forward strand.
AAGGCCACGGCCCCGATGGCACTTAATGTCGAGCGATAGAGTTGCAACCGAACGTTGGGGTAGACCGCCTCGACGGCCTCCGGCGGCAAGTAGTGGTCCAGCATCGCCACCCGCAGGCCCGCCAGGTCGGATGAAAGCCGGGCACTCTCGCCCATGCGCGTGACCAGGATCGGCGCGTCTTCGGCGTAGGCGCGTGACAGCAGCAGGTGCGGGTCGGCGGCTTCAAAGCCATTGGCGGCGCCCAGCCAATCGATCTGGCCCTGCTTCAACGCCTCGATCACCGCCTGGCGCGAGTCATAACGCAATACCTCGACCGGGACGCGCAGCAACTGCGCAATCAGTTCGGCAAAGTCGGCGGTGATGCCCTCGAAGTTGTGCTCGTTGATGGTGTTTTCAAACGGTGGGTAGTCCGGCGCCGAGGCCCCCAGGCGCAACCGGCCCTTTTCCTGCAGCCAACGCCAGTCGGCGGGATCCAGGTCGACCCGGTAACCCTCGACACTCGAACGCCCCAGCAACTGTAAGGGCTCCGGCGCAGCAGCCGTACTGTCGAGCGGCCAACACAGGCTGATCAACATCATGATGACCGGCCAGGTCCGTACGCTCATGGGGGTTCAGATCAGTTGATTGCGCTGGGCGAGATCCCTCAGGTGCACCAGGGACTTCACATTGAGTTTGTCGATCAGGCGGCTTTTATAGGTGCTGATGGTCTTGTGGCTAAGGTTCATCATCGTGGCGATTTCCTGGTTGCCGGCGCCTCGTGCCAGGTACTGGAAGATGGTCAGCTCACGGTCGGAGAGCATCTCGATCATCTTCTGTTCGTCGATCTGCAACACGCTCAGGTTAACGGTGCTGGTGTCCAGCCGGGGGAAATAGGTGTAGCCGGAGAGCAGCGCCTTGACGGCCTTGACCAACTCCTCCAAGTCATTGGTTTTTTCGACGAAACCCATCGCCCCGGCGCGCATGCAGCGCTCGACATAGAACCTGGGTTCGTAGGAACTGAAGACCACCACTCGCGCGGGCGACCGGTCATGCTGAAGGCGCGCCAGGAACTCCAGCCCACCCAGCTTGGGCATCTGCAGGTCCAGCACCACCAGGCTCGGTGAGCGCTCACGAATCAGTTGCAGGGCGCTCACCCCGTCGGACACCTCGAAGAGGGTGTCGAACACCTTACGGTCATTCGAGTCCTTGAGGGCACCCAGCACCATTTTAAGAGCAGCCCGAACAACCGGATGATCATCTGCGATCAACACTGAACTCATGCTAACTCCAGTAAAAATTACGACGACCTATAACGCAGTCGACACAATGGCTGCGCAATGACTATCACATGGAAAAAAGAACACCGATACCTGTTAGATCTGACAGTTCAGACCAACGGTAGTGGCCAATCAGGCACGCATGCTGCCGAGCTGCCTGGGGAACTCGCCTTCGCTACACGGGTGCGCCGGGTCAACGCGGTCCATCAGGCTCGCCAACACCTCTTGGTCCGGCACACGGGCCTGGCAGACGGTGACGTTGTGCGGTGGCACGACGAGCAAGCCCGAGCATTCGACTTGAGGGGTGTCGTAGACCATCGCGTGGCGGATCTGTGGGTTGTCCTGGCAGAACCCCAGGGGATCCAGGCCGGTATGCTTGCACAAGGTGGCGTTGAGGATCACCAGGTCGAACGGTTCGCAGCCGTATTCGACAACGCTGAGCAGTTCCTCAAGGCTCTGCACCGGGGCGATACGGTAGTAACCGAGCGAGTTCAGGCAACGCTCGATCTTCATGCGATGAAAGTGCTGCTCATCAGCGATCAGGATGCGTAGGGCTTTATTGGGCATAGTTGATGGGCTCTGCAATGACAATGCGACCGGATTGGATCCAGCCCTTTGAAGAAAGCGTGAGACTAAGGGCAATGCCGCGGGGTTTATGTAGGACTATTCCGAAAGAAACAGTTCAATCTGCTATTCGTTTTTTCTTCGTGCTACCGCAGCAATCTGTAACCAGCGCAGTAAGTCGCTGCCACTCATCGGCCGGGCCAAGACGTAGCCTTGGCCGTTCACACACCCCAACGCCAGCAATTGCTCGCGCTGCGCTTGCGTTTCGATGCCTTCGATCACCACCGACATGCCCAAGGCCTCGCCCAGGGCCAGGGTGCTGCCGATGACGGCCCGGCAACGCGGTTCATCTTCCAGGGTGCGTACGAACTCAGCGTCGAGCTTGATTTCGTTGAACGGCAATTGGCACAGGCGCTGCAGTGACGAGAACCCGGCACCGAAGTCGTCGATCGACAGCCGGCTGCCCATCATCCGCAGGCGCACCAGGCTCTCCAGGCTGGTCGCCGGGGCTTCCAGCAAACCACTTTCGGTCAACTCAAAGGTCAGGCAGGCACCCGGCGCGCCGTGCGCCTGCAAAATGCCCTTGATGGTGGCAACCAGGTCCGGGTGGGCCAGTTGCATCGCATGCAGATTGAAGGCGACATTGAGCTCAAATCCCTGCTGGCGCGCCTCGCGCTGCAGGGTCAGCGCCTGGTCCATCTGAGAAAACAGCAACTCATCGAGCAACTCGCAGCGCTCCAACACCGGCATGAACACCGCCGGCGACAAGAGGCCGCGAAACGGGTGAAGCCAGCGCGCCAACACTTCCACGCCGCACACTTCACCGGTCAGCAGGTTGAACTTGGGTTGGTAATAAGGCTGAAATTGCCCATCGCGCAAGGCACTTCGCACCTCGGCTTCGCTGGCCGGTACGGGCGCTTGCTGGGTCCGCGAATCGTCGCGCAGCACCGCACGGTGACTGTGCAGCAACGGGATCAATGCCTGGACCTGCAATGGCTTACCCACGTCACCCAGCAAGCGCAACCCCGACAGGGAAACGATCTGGCACACCGCCCGGCGCAAGTCGGCCGACAATGAACTGCTGATGATGATCGAACCGACCAGCCCGCTCGGGCCCACGCGCTGGAAGAACTCCAGGCCATCCATGCCGTCCATGCACAGGTCGCACAGGGCAATGTCTACCGCGCCCACCTCTTGCAGGACCGCCAGCGCCTCGGCGCCATCACTGGCCTCGAACACCTCCTGGCAGCCCAGTTGCCTGAGCATATTGACCGCTACCGCACGGGCAAAGGCATGATCTTCAAGCACCAGAACCCTGATCGGCAGTGTCATCTCGGTAACCCGCATCATTAAAAGATCAACCGATTATCCCGGCACGCCTCCGATTCCGAACTAGGAAACGTCCTAAAAGACCAGGGAATTGTCCTACACGCGCAAGGAGCGCACGTGCTCCCACCAGGGTCTGTCCTTGAAGGACCGCATCACTGCCAGCCAAACCGACGAATGTAGAAACCTTTCACCGCCTGCGTCAGGAGCATGTACGCCAGCAGGATCACCGGCAGGAACACGAAGTACAGCGATGGCAACGCCTGCAGTTTGAAGTAGTGCGCCAGCGGTCCCATGGGCAGGAAGATCCCCACCGCCATGATCAGCCCGGTCATCACCATCAACGGCGTGGCGGCGCGGCTTTGCAGGAACGGGATCTTCGGTGTGCGGATCATGTGCACGATCAACGTCTGGGTCAGCAGCCCCACCACGAACCAGCCTGACTGGAACAGGGTCTGGTGGTCCGGGGTGTTGGCATCGAACACATACCACATCAAGGCGAACGTCAGGATGTCGAAGATCGAGCTGATGGGCCCGAAGAACAGCATGAAGCGCCCGACATCCGCAGGCTGCCAGCGCTGGGGTTGCTTGAGCATCTCGTCATCGACGTTATCGAACGGGATGGCGATCTGCGAGATGTCGTACAGCAGGTTCTGCACCAGTAGGTGCATGGGCAGCATCGGCAGGAATGGGATGAACGCGCTGGCCACCAGCACCGAGAATACGTTGCCGAAGTTCGAGCTGGCGGTCATCTTGATGTACTTGAGCATGTTGGCGAAGGTGCGGCGGCCCTCCAGCACGCCCTCCTCCAGGACCATCAGGCTTTTTTCCAGGAGGATGATGTCGGCGGCTTCCTTGGCGATGTCCACCGCGCTGTCCACCGAGATCCCAATGTCCGCGGTACGCAGCGCCGGCGCGTCGTTGATGCCATCGCCCATGAACCCCACCACGTGGCCGTTCTCCTTGAGCAGGCGAACGATGCGTTCCTTGTGGCTGGGTGTCAGCTTGGCGAATACGTTGCAGCGCTCGACAGCCACCCCCAACTCGGCGTCGCTCATGCCCTCGATGTCGTTGCCCATCAGCAAGCCTTGTGGCTCCAGGCCCACTTCGCGGCAGATCTTGGCGGTGACCCGTTCGTTGTCGCCGGTCAGCACCTTGACCGCCACACCATGGGCGGCCAAGGCCCGCAGGGCCGGGGCGGTGCTTTCCTTGGGTGGATCGAGGAACGCGACGTAGCCAATCAGCGTCAGTGCGTGTTCGTCGGCCAGGCTGTAGGTGTCGCGTCCGGAGGGCATTGAACGCGCAGCCACCGCCACCACGCGCAGGCCTTCATCGTTGAACTGCGCCGTCACCAGGCGAATGCGCGCCAGCAGTTCCTCGCTCAGCGCTTCGTCAACCTCGCCGTGCCGCACCCGCTCGCACACCGCCAGCACCTCTTCCACCGCGCCCTTGCAGATCAACAGGTGGGGCTGCTCCTGCTCGGCCACCACCACCGACATGCGCCGACGGTTGAAGTCGAACGGCACTTCATCGACCTTGCGAAACGCCGTACCGACCTTCAATTCACGCTGCACTTCCACATGCTCAAGCACGGCCACGTCCAGCAGATTCTTCAGGCCGGTCTGGTAGTAGCTGTTGAGGTAGGCCATTTCCAGCACGTCCTCGGACTCTTGCCCCCAGACATCGACATGCCGGGCCAGGAAGATTTTGTCCTGGGTCAGGGTGCCGGTCTTGTCGGTGCACAACACGTCCATCGCGCCGAAGTTCTGGATCGCATCCAGGCGCTTGACGATGACTTTTTTACGCGACAGGAACACCGCGCCCTTGGCCAGGGTCGAGGTGACAATCATGGGCAGCATTTCCGGGGTCAGGCCCACGGCAATCGACAGCGCGAACAGCAGCGCCTGCATCCAGTCGCCCTTGGTGAAGCCGTTAATGAACAACACCAGCGGCGCCATGACGAACATAAAGCGGATCAGCAACCAACTGACTTTGTTGACCCCGGCCTGGAACGAGGTCGGCGCCCGGTCGGTGGCGCTGACACGCAGGGCCAGCGCACCAAAATAGGTGGCATTGCCGGTGGTCAGGATCACCGCCGTGGCAGCGCCTGATACCACGTTGGTGCCCATGAACAGGAGGTTTTCCAGGTCCAGGGGGTTGCGGGTGTCGCCGCTCTGCTGGCGGGGAAACTTCTCCACCGGCATCGATTCGCCGGTCATCGCGGCCTGGCTGACGAACAGGTCCTTGGCGCTGAGCACCCGGCAATCGGCGGGGATCATGTCGCCGGCCGACAACACGATCAGGTCGCCCGGCACCAGCAGCTTGATGGGCAGTTCGACGCGCTGCGCCCCTTGGGTCAATGGCGCAGCACCCAGCAGCTTGCCGAACACCGCAGGGGTTTGCTGGCTGAAGTCGCGACGCATCACGGTGGCGGTGTTGCTGACCATGGCCTTGAGCGCATCGGCGGCCTTGTTCGACTTGGCCTCTTGCCAGAAGCGCAGCACGGTCGACAGCACCACCATGGAGAAAATCACCGTGGCCGCCTTCATGTCTTCGGTCAGCCAGGAGATCACCGCCAGCAACGTCAGCAGCAAGTTGAAGGGGTTTTTGTAGCAGTGCCACACGTGCACCCACCACGGCAATGGCTGCTCGTGCTCGACCTCGTTGAAGCCGAATTGCTCACGCAGGGCGGCGGCTTCGGCCTCACTCAGGCCATCGCTGTGGCTACCGAGCTTTTCCAGCAAGGGACCGGTGTCGCTGTTGGCGGCGGTGACTAGGGTCTGGGCCAGGGTGGGCGGGACTTCACGGCTGACCGTGGCGTCGGAAAAGCTTTCCAGCAACGCCAGTCGACGAAAGTGCCGGGCAAAGTGCCGGGTACGCAGGAAGCCCGCAAAAAATTCTTTCAACACGTTCAGGTTCATGGCCTTCTCCCCTTGGGTCAGCCGCAAAACCGTCAAGCAGGTACCGCTGCCCACTGGCCTGCCACGCAATGGGCAAGCCTGACGGCAGGCGCGTCGATGCCGTTGCGATGGCGATCAACATCGGCATCACAGGCTGTTCAGTGTCGGTGAGAAGGGACGTCGGACATGACCAGGACTGGCCGTGACGAGAGGCCGCCGCTCGCACGCTAGGGCGAGACGACGGCACACGAAGCTGCGCGTTATCTTGCCGGGAAGGTGCCGGTTATCGAAACCGGCCGACTACTGTCGCTCGAACAAGTACCCACTCTGGGTCTCCGCAATTGATGAAAACACGCGCAGCTTACGCCGCCCTTTTTACAGCGTAAACCTTGTTACAAAGTCTGCCGGGGGAATCTGCGCACCGTTCAGCACGGGTTCAGACTGAGGCCTTGCAGCAAGGTTTGGCCGCGATCGCGGCACAGGCTCAAGACAACGACGTGGCCGGTTTGTGGGCGACAAACCGCATCATCCATTCGGCGACGGTGGTGCCGTGATGGTCATGGGCCAGGCTGTCGACGCCTTGTTGGTAGATCTGCGGGCCGAGGAACTGCTGGCGGATGTCGAGCAAGGCCCGCGAGTAGTCGTGAATGAACTCCGGGTGCCCCTGGAAGCACAGCACTTGGTCGTTGATGTGGTACGCGGCGTACGGGCAGAAGTCGCTGGAAGCAATCACCGTGGCGTTGTCCGGCAGCGCGGTGACCTGGTCCTGGTGGCTGATCAGTAAGGTCAGCTCTTCGCGCACCGGGTTCATCCACGGCGCCTTGGCCGCCATTTTGTAGTTGTGGATGCCGACGCCCCAGCCCTGGGGCGCGCGCTCGGCCTTGCCGCCCAGCAGCAACGCCAGCAGTTGATGGCCGAAACACACGCCCAACAACTTGTCGCCACGCTCATAGCGCGCCAGCAGGTAGGTCTTGAGGGTTTCAATCCAGGGGTCGGTGCCGAATGAATCGGCCTTGCTGCCGGTGACCAGGTAGGCATCGAATGTCAGGTCGTCGCCGGGGTATTCGCCCTGCACTACGTTGTAGACCGTGAACTGGGCAGCAATCGGTTGCTGGGAGAACAGGCGCTGAAACATCTGCCCGTAACCTTGGTATTGATCGATCAGTTCTGGACGCAGGATGTCGGTTTCCAGAATGCAGATGCGTAGCGACATAAAAAATACCTGACACGATGATGGGAATAATGAACACCCCCAGAGCCTGCCTTGAAACCTGCTATCAAGGCAAGTCCCCAATGCCCGGCATATCGGCCATCCCTCTGTGGGATCGAGACTGGCAAACCGCTCTCGATCCCACAAGGACCAACGCCATCACGTACCTAGTGTCCTGTCTTGGAAATACGTTACCTTTTTGACGAGCATCTGTTGCTGCCAGGCAAGGCACCGCGACGAGTCATAGCAGGGCTATGGCGAGGAGTGGCAACGCAGCATGGCGGCGACAGGTGCCGTCAAAAGGGAACAGCTTATTTCCGAGACAGGACACTAGAACAACGCCTCCCTGGCGGCCTTGTCCAGCAACAGCGCCGGTGGGGTGAAGCGCTCGCCGTACTGTCCGGCCAGGTACTGGGCCCGGGCGACGAAGTCCTTTACCCCGTACTGGTTGATGAACTGCAACGCCCCGCCGGTCCACGCGGCGAAGCCGATGCCGAAGATCGAGCCGATGTTGGCGTCTGCCGTCGACAGCAGCACGCCCTCCTCCACGCAACGCACGGTTTCCAGGGCTTGCACGAACAACAGGCGATCACGCACGTCCTGGGGTGAGATCTGTCCGTCGGCCTTCTCGAAGTGCTTCTTCAGCTCCGGCCACAGGTGCTTCTGGGCACCGGCCGGATAGTCATAGAACCCCGCGCCCGCGGCCTTGCCCGGGCGTTTGTATTCATTGAGCAGCAGATCGATCACCGCAACGGCCGGGTGCTCGGGCAAGTGTTTGCCTTCGGCATGCAGGTCCTTGGCGGTCTGCTGGCGGATGTGGCTCATCAGGCTCAGGGACACTTCATCGCTGATCGCCAGCGGCCCGATCGGCATGCCGGCCTTGCGCGCTTCGGTCTCGATCATCGGCGCCGCGATGCCCTCGCCGAGCATGGCGATGCCTTCGTTGGTGAACGTGCCGAATACCCGTGAGGTGAAGAAGCCTCGGCTGTCATTGACCACAATCGGGGTCTTTTTGATCTGCAGCACGAAGTCAAAGCCGCGGGCCAGGGTTTCATCGCTGGTGCTGGCGCCCTTGATGATTTCCACCAGGGGCATTTTTTCCACCGGGCTGAAGAAGTGCAGGCCGATGAACTTGCTTTGATCCGGCACGGCCTGCGCCAAGCCGCTAATGGGCAGCGTCGAGGTGTTGGACGCCAGCACCGCGTCGGGGCCCACGATTTTTTGCGCGGCCGATGAGACACGGGCCTTGAGCTCGCGGTCCTCGAACACAGCCTCGATGATCAGGTCGCAACCCGCCAGGTCGTCGTCCTGCTCGGTGGCGTGGATGCGTGCCAGCGTCACATCCCGCTGCTCGGCGCTCAACTGGCCACGGGCAACCTTCTGGTCCAGCAGTGCCGCCGAATGGGCCTTGCCCTTCTCGGCCGCGGCCAGGTTGATGTCCTTGAGCACTACTTCGATGCCCGCCACCGCACTGACGTAGGCAATGCCGGCCCCCATCATGCCGGCACCGAGCACTCCGACCTTCTTCGTCACATGGGGGGCAAAACCGGCCGGGCGCGAACCACCGGCGTTGATCTCGTTGAGCTGGAACCAGAAGGTGCCAATCATGTTCTTTGCCACCTGGCCGGTGGTCAGCTCGGTGAAGTAACGGGTTTCAATCAACTGGGCAGTATCGAAATCGACCTGGGCGCCTTCCACCGCCGCACAGAGGATCTTCTCCGGCGCCGGCAGGCAGCCCTGGGTCTTGGCGCGCAGGACCGACGGGGCGATGGCGAGCATTTGCGCGACCTTGGGGTGCGCGGGTGTGCCACCGGGAATCGCGTAGCCCTTCACGTCCCAGCGCTGCACCGCTTGCGGGTTGGCGAGGATCCAGGCGCGGGACTTGGCCATCAGTTCGGCGTGATCGCCCGCCAGTTCATCCACCAGGCCGGCCTGCAAGGCCTGTTGTGGGCGGATCTTCTTACCTTCGAGCAGGTACGGCAGGGCTTTCTCCAGCCCGAGCATGCGCACCATACGCACCACCCCGCCACCGCCGGGCAACAGGCCGAGGGTCACTTCCGGCAAGCCGATCTGCACCGAGGCGTTGTCCAGCGCGACGCGGTGATGGCAGGCCAGGCAGATTTCCCAGCCGCCCCCCAACGCCGCGCCATTGATCGCGGCGACCACCGGCTTGCCCAGGGTCTCCAAGGTGCGCAGTTGCTGCTTGAGCGCCAGCACCATGTCGTAGAAGGCCTTGGCCTGCGCCTTGTCGACCTTGATCAGTTCATTGAGGTCGCCACCGGCAAAGAAGGTTTTCTTCGCCGAGGTGATGATCACGCCGCTAATCGACGCTTGCTCGGCCTGCAGCCGCGCCACGCAGGCCGCCATGGCCTGGCGATACATCGCGTTCATGGTATTGGCGCTCTGGCCCGGCATATCGAGGGTCAGCACGACGATCCGGTCCTGACCTGTTTCGTAACGAATGGCTTCAGTCATGAAAGTGATTCCTTGAAAAGTCAGGCGCTCAGAGGCGTTCGATGACGGTGGCAATGCCCATGCCGCCGCCGACACACAAGGTCGCCAGGCCATAGCGCAATTGGCGTACCTCCAGTTCGTCAAGCAAGGTGCCGAGGATCGCGCAGCCGGTGGCGCCCAACGGATGACCCATGGCAATCGAGCCGCCGTTGACGTTGACCTTGCCCGGGTCGATGGCCATGTCGTTGATGAACTTGAGCACCACCGAGGCGAAGGCTTCGTTGACCTCGAACAAATCGATGTCCTCGACCCGCAGGCCGGCCTTGGCCAGGGCCTTGCGGGTGGCCGGTGCGGGACCGGTGAGCATGATGGTCGGATCGGTGCTGGTGACCGCCGTCGCGACGATGCGCGCGCGCGGCGTCAGGCCCAGTGCCCTGCCCTTTGCTTCGGAGCCGATCAACATCAGCGCCGCGCCGTCGACGATCCCCGAACTGTTGCCCGGTGTGTGGACGTGATTGATCCGCTCGATATGGCTGTAGACTCGCAGCGCGGTGGCGTCGAAGCCCATCTGCCCCATCATCTCGAAGCTCGGCTTCAACTGGCCCAGGCCCTGGAGCGTCGAGTCGGCGCGGATGAATTCGTCATGATCGAGTAGGACAATGCCGTTCTGGTCCTGCACCGGCACCAGGGATTTGTTGAACGCGCCATCAGCCCGGGCCCGCGCGGCCTTTTGCTGGGAGTGCAGCGCGTAGGCATCAACGTCCTGGCGGCTGAAACCTTCGATCGTGGCAATCAGGTCGGCGCCCACCCCTTGCGGGGTGAAGTGGGTATGCAGGTTGGTTTGCGGGTCCAGCGCCCAGGCTCCGCCATCGCTGCCCATGGGCACCCGCGACATCGACTCGACACCCCCGACCACGACCAGGTCCTCGAACCCCGAGCGAACCTTCATCGCCCCCAGGTTGACCGCCTCCAGCCCCGAGGCGCAGAACCGGTTGATCTGCACCCCGGCGACGCTGACGTCCCAATCCGCCACCAGGGCGGCAGTCTTGGCGATATCGGCACCCTGGTCGCCCACCGGCGTGACGCAGCCCAGCACGATGTCATCGACCTGGCTGGTATCGAGTTGGGTGCGCTGTTGCAAGGCGGTGAGCAGGCCGGCCAGCAGGTTGACCGGTTTGACGCTGTGCAAGGCGCCATCGGCCTTGCCACGGCCACGGGGCGTGCGTAACGCATCGAATATCAAAGCTTGGATCATGACGTCCTCGAACCGCTGGGCAGGTGAATAAATGACGAGTGTTCACCTTAAGGCCAGCGGCGACAGTTTCAATGACCGAAGCGCTCACCGGCCTTGACGCCCGCGCTCAGACGAACGGTCGCGGGCTATCGGGTTAACCGTTTCAGGTCGCCGGGCTGTCTAGCAAACGGGCGACAACGTAGCTGGCTATAGGCCTCATACTTTTTTTATTGGATTTCTTTAGCTGAAAATACTAAATAGATCTAAGCCACGACCGACGCGGCCCCTAAGGTAAAACATACGAGGTTGCCATCGGTTTTTGCCGAGGCCCCCGGAAGGAAGTACAGCGCTTTGCCGTCATGGAGAAGGCAAGCATTCGACGCTCAGGACATAACAAAAAAAGGCGGTCAGCCATGTTCAAACATACGAAAGTCCGTCAAGCCGGTCTCATTCTATTCGCCACCACGCTGCTCCTGATTTTGCCGAACCTGACCAAAGTGATCGGGTAATCAAACGTGGTTGTTTGCGGTGTCTTGCTCAAAAACTGACGTGCTCGCTACCCGGGTCCGCGTGGGTGTGCCAACCTTTGGGTTCATCCACCGACAGCAGGCGGTCTCTTGAAACCTCTACTCTTGCTCGGGGCCTTGCTGCTCAGCACGCCCTTGTACGCCGCGCAGTTGGTGCTCGACCTGGGCACCGACCTGCGCACCTGGCAAACCCAGGAGCTGCTTGAGCTGCCTCAGGTTCAAACCCTCCACATCGTCAACGACGTGTCCTATAAGCGCGACATGCGCTATCGCGCCGTGCCGCTGGCAACGTTGCTGACCGGCATCAAGGCCAGTGACCACCTGCAAGCCGTGGCCCTGGATGGCTTTGCCGCCGAGTTGTCGGCGGCGCCGTTGCTCGAAACCCAAGGTGCCCGGGCCTGGCTGGCGATTGAAGACCCCGCCCACCCCTGGCCGGCGCTGGCAGCAGGTAAACCCAGCGCCGGACCGTTCTATCTGGTGTGGACCGACCCACAAGCCGGGCATATCAGCCCGGAGCAATGGCCTTTCCAGGTTGCCACGATCAAGCGCCTGGCGTCCGTTGCCACGCGCTTCCCGGCCCTGCTGCCAGACCCGGGGCTTGCGGCCGATGACCCGATCAACCAGGGCTTTGCGCTGTTCCAGAAGAACTGCCTGGCCTGCCATCGCCTGAACGGCGCCGGGGACGCACAGTTCGGCCCGGACCTGAACATCCCCTACAGCCCGACCGAGTACATTGGCAGCGCGTTCCTCAAACGCTACATCCGCGACCCGCAAAGCCTGCGCCAGTGGCCGCAGGCCAGGATGCCGGGGTTCTCGAACGAGGTGCTGCCCGATGCGGAACTGACGATGCTGGTGGAGTACTTGACGCATATGGCCGGGCGCAAGGTGAAGCTCTGAGCTCGACAGCAATGAAAACGGCCGACCCTAGGGTCAGCCGTCGCTGAGTGTTGTCGCTGTTCATAGTGTTATGCGAGTCGCCCTCGTACCTCCTGCTTGACGCCCCATCCTTCGATAATGCCGCCCAATGGCTCGACCACGGCTTCGAAGTCCAGCTCAAAGTCGCCAATGCCGCCATAGGTGGCGTACATCACCTTGCTCAACTCCAGGTGCCAGGCGCCGTCATCGCGCACGCTGACCTGTGCGTTCAAGGACTCACCGCGAAACTGCCCTGCCGCCCTGCGTGCCCGCTCCTCGTCCGGGAAAATGGCGTAGAACTCGATGGGATGGAATCGGGAAAAATCAAAGCCGCCTTCTTTCATGCGGCGCAACACGCTGGTGCTGATGTCTTCTTGATAGGCTGTGCTCATGAAACGTCCTCCTAAAACCGATGGATAGACTTTCCGTACTCCCAACGTGCGCAACCGAACGGTGCGTGCGATACGACAAAGCAGATTGTCGTCGGGAAACAAGCATGTAGCTGACAAGACCAGACCTTAGCGATCCATTCGCTGATCTCGATTGCAGAGTAGCCCCAAGTCGCGACGGCTGCCAAGGTCTGGATGGGAGCAGGTCATGAAATCGCGTGAATGCCGAGGATTTGAATGCTGTTCTGGTCCTTGAGACTTTTGAGAGTGGGGTCGTTGGTGCGCCCTTCCAGATCGTTGAGATCCAGCTCTGCCGGGACCGGGAGGAGTTTGGCGCGGATCAGTTGGGCCGCTTTTTCCAGGTCAGGTTTTTGCTCGCAGTCGACGTACTCGACAGTTTGCACACCATGCTCGTCTACAAAGGTGATTCCCCACTTTGGCATCGGTACCTCCTCGCAAAACCCACCAATGGGCTTACATCATCTCGACCTTGGGGGGCGGGAAATCGTTCCCCCCGGGCCGGGTGAGCGAGCATGAAAAAGGCCACCCGCAGGCAGCCTCGTTCTGCATCAACCGCGATTATTTCTCGGCACGTTCTTTCAGGGCCTTGAGCGTCTGGAACGGCGCATCGACCACGAACTTGTTGGCAACCATCGCCGGCACGCTGCCACCTGGTTCGGTGTGCACCTGATAGGTCACTTCGACCTGATCACCCTTGGGCACGAGTTTCCAGAAGCCTTGCACCTGAGTGACGCGCACGAAGCCTTTTTCTTCGGGAACGTAGGTTGGCACCCCTTCCAGCGTGCGGGTCAGGCTGCCGTCTGCACCCTCGGTGGTGGTGATGTGCAGCACCGAGTCACGCGCAGTGACCGGCCACGGCGTATTGAACTGGGTGTAGGTCCAGCTTTGATCACCGTCCTTTTTGAGCAGTTTCTGCACCTTGCACTCGTGAATCCAGGCACAGGCGCCCGCCACGTCTTCCTGCAATGCGCGCAGCTTGGCCATGGAGGTCTTCATCAAGGCAACACCCTGGTAAGCCTTGTAGTTCGAGCCTGGCACTTCACTCAAGGAAATCTTGATGCCGTCTTCGTTCTTGGCGACCTTCCACTCTTCGGCCTGGGCGGCCGATGTAGCCAGAACCACCGTCAAACCACACAACACAGCGATACGATGCAGCGAACCCATAGTCTTGTTCCTTGTTGTTGAAGTTCCGTACGTTGAACACACTACGCCGCGGTCATTTGCTCCCACCAGCCGATCAACTTGATCGCTTCTTCGCGATTGGCACCGCAGACTTCGATATCGGCCTGGAACGAACTGCACACCGCTGGCCGTTCGGGCTGGCCGAAGATCGCGCATAGGTTATCGACCGACAGTTGCACGCATCGTTCTCCCGCAGGCTTGCCGTTGGGCATGCCGGGAATCGGGGTGCTGATGGAGGGGGCAATGCAACAAGCGCCACAGCCTTCACGGCAGTTCATGACGACAGGCTCCTTGTGACGGGTAATGTATTGAATGACGGGGGCTAGAGTACCCGCTAAAACAGACGTTTTAAATTGGCCACCGCGCAGTTTTTCACGCAAACGCCCGTGACTGGGCAGTCTTGCGACGAAGCGTCAGGTCATCGGGTGACAGATCGCATCGAACTTACTGCTTGAACTCGAATTCCAGTGCCGCACCATCGACTTCGCGGCGCTCTTCGTTGCGCAGCTGTAGCTGCATTTCGTTGGAGATCAATCTGCCGTTGAGCTGAAAGTTGCTGTCTTCCTTGGGCCGCTCGCCAAAGAAAGGCGGCAGTAAAGGCTCGCGCTTAACCAACGGCACCGTACCAATGGGCTGTAGCTGCTTGACCATTTCTGGAGGCAGGCTCAAATCCACCTTTGCCGACGGCAACTTGGTGGTCCTGACGATCTCGCTGGCGGACTTGGACTTGGCAGCAATCGGCCGACGCTTTTGCACCGGTTTGAGCGGCTTTTCGCTCTTGCTCGACGCGTGGACCGGCGTTTTTTCCGGAGTCGAAAACGCCATCGCGCGCTCCAGGCTAAAGACATTCAGCAGGCAGACCAACACCAGACCAACAGGAAAAGTAGCTTTCATAACCCTACAGCATTAACGGCATAGGGCCATATGCTCGCTTGTTGCAAGGTCGCTGACAAGCACGCATGACAATCTATGCCGTCAAGGCATTACAAACCGCTGGCGGTTTCCTGGCAGAGTTGAGTCGCGAGCATGCCCAGCGTCATCAGGGCGCGCTCCGCTTCCCGATTCCAGGGCGTGCCACAATTCAAACGAATGCAGTGGTTGAACTGTTCGGTGTTACTGAAGATCAGTCCTGGCGCAATACTGATCCCCTGCTGCAACGCCCGGACATGCAGTTCTTGGGTATTGACCCGCCCCGGCAGGCTGACCCACAGAATAAAACCACCCGTCGGCCGGGTCATCTGGGTGCCCTCCGGGAAGTACTGTTGCACCGCCAACTGGAACGCGCTGAGGTTCTTGCGGTACTCCTGCCGGATGTAACGCAAGTGCCGATCGTAGCCACCGTTCTCCAGATAAGCCGCAATGCCCATCTGGGTCACGCTGCACGCCGAATGGGTCGTGAACGTCTGCAAGCGCTGAATCTCCTGCTGATACTTGCCGGCAATCATCCAGCCAACCCGCACACCAGGGGACAGGGTCTTGGAAAAGCTTGAACAGTAGATCACCCGGTCCAACCGGTCGTAAGCCTTCAAGGACTTGGTGCGACCTTGCTCGAACATCAGTTCACCGTAGATATCATCTTCCACGATCTGAATGTCGAAATCCGACGCCAGGCGCAACAACTGCTTCTGCCGGTCCTCGGGCATGGTGCCGCCCAATGGATTGCTCAGGCGTGTCGTCAGTACCAATGCCTTGATCGACCATTGATTGGCCGCCAGTTGCAGGGCTTCCAGGCTCATGCCGGTGGACGGATCACTGGGAATCTCGATGACCTTCAAGCCCAGCAAGTCCGCCAACTGCAGCAATCCGTAGTAGGTCGGTGACTCGGCCGCGATCAGGTCGCCTGGACGGGTCAATACCCGCAAGGACATCTGCAGGGCATCGACGCAGCCGTGAGTGATGACGACTTCCGAGGGATCGACCACGACGCCAGCATCGCGCATGCGGATCGCGACTTGGCGACGCAGCGGCTCGAAGCCCGGGCTGAACATGTAGCTGAACGCCCGTGGGCTGTGAAAACGGGTGACCTTGGCCAACTGCTGGTGCAACGCCCGCACGGGCAAGTAATCGACACTGGGAACCGCCGCGCCGAGCGGGAATACCCCTTCGCGGCGAGCTTCAACCAATACCTGCTGGATGATGCTGGCCCGAGTGACCAGCCCTGGGCGTTCGACGCGCGCAATATCCGGCGTCGGCGCGGTCAGCGCGGGGGTCTGATGCACGTAGTAGCCCGACTGCGGACGCGCACGAATCAGCCCCTGGTCTTCGAGATTGGCATACGCCTGAAGCACCGTTGCATGGCTGACATTGAGTTGCGAGCTCATCTTGCGCACGGACGGCACACGCTCGCCAGGCTGATAGACACCACGCCGGATATCCTCAGCCAACTGCTGAGCAATACGTTGATAGAGCAGAAGATTGGTCATGACGCTGCACTCGATTTCACGGGCATTTTATTGTTGTGTGAAACAATACCGGAACAGTTTAGAAGTGTACGGGGACAGTTGCCACAATAGTCGACCGTACAGGGCAGTGTCAGCAAAAACTGTACTGTTTTTCCGGGTACATCGCAGACATAAAAAAACCCGGTACCGCTGAGGCACCGGGTTTTCCAGTAACGCTGACCTTAGCGGGCAGCGCCGAGCTGGCCTGTTTCGTCGGAGAACACAATTTCAACCCGGCGATTCTGCGCGCGCCCCCGTTCGGAGGCATTGGCTTCTACCGGGTACTCATCACCGTAGCCTTCAACCTGAATACGCTTTTCGTCGATCCCCAAATCAATCAGCATGTCTGCCACTGCTTGGGCGCGATCACGGGACAACTGATGATTGTCTTGCTTGCCGCCGGTACTGTCGGTGTAGCCCTCGATCCGCACCACGCGCTTGGGGTTGAGCTGCAGGAACTGGACAATTTTCAGCACGGTACGATTCGCGGAGCTTTTGAGCTCTGCCTCGCCGGTATCGAACAACACGTCACCCAGCGTCATCACCAGTCCACGGTCGGTCTGGGTGGTGGCAAGGCTGATGATTTGCTCTTCCAGCCATTTACCCTGCTGCTGCACGCTCAACAGCTTGGCTTCGCGCAGAGCCAGCTGCAGGCGCTGGCGCTCCAACTCCAACTTGGCCGCACGTTCTTCATTCAACGCTTTCTCGGTATGCTGACGGGCAATCTCACTGTAGCGCTGGCTCAGGTAGGCGTATTGCCGCACGTCGGCACCGCTGCCCCAGTAGGTAGACAAGCGATCGGCCCGCGCCAGGGACTCGCCGGCGCGGATCACGTCCTTGGGCGCAATGCGCAAGACATTCGAGTCTTCCTTGACCTTCTGGAAGTCGACGCTGGCTTGTTGCAGGGCCACTTCACTGCGCTGCCCCGCACAGCCGTACAAGCCCACCAGGAGCACGCTGCCCAATGTCACAAGCTTGAGGTTCATTGTGCATCCCCCAACTGCTTGCGCAGGCGCGCAATTCGAGCGTTGAGCATGTTCAACTGCTCCTGGCTCTTGAAGGTCAGCACCTTGGCTTCCGCCAGACGAGCATCCAGTTCGGCCTGCTCGGCGCGCATGCGTGCATTTTTGTACGACTGATCGGCCATATCGGCCTGGGCCCGTGTGTATTTGTCTTCAGCCAGCTTCAGTTCCGGCACCTCTTCGGTGGTTGCGCCAACAGCAGCGGCCTGCTCCAGGGCCTGCCCGGTCAAGCGCATTTGTTCATTCGGCGCCGGATCGGCTGCACAACCCGCCAGAGCCATAACGGCCAGGGCAGCGAAAATAGGTCGAATAGTCACTAAAAATCCCTACTGATTTGGGGTGCTGACGGGGTGCTTCAATTGTGCTTTCCAACGCTCCAGATTGCGCTGCAACACAGCCTCCGCCAGACCGGACGCGGGCAATTCTGTCATCTTTTTGGCCAACTGTCCGCGCAACCATGGATCGTTGCAGGCCGAGTTGTGGGAAATAGCCAGGAACAACCCCGGTTTATCGATGGGTTGTGCACTCGCCTGCACATCGCTGGCGATGCTCAGTGTCTGGGTCATCGCCATACCGGCATACTGTGGAGCCAGTACGTACTCTACTTCCCCCAGGACCAACTTCTGAAAGGCCAAAGTCAGGTTGGCGGTGCTCACCAGCGTCAATTGCTTACGCACGACGCTCTCGAAGGCCTGGGTCAGGCGCGCCTTTTCCGACACGGCTCCCAAATGCCCGATCAAGTCTGCGGCTTCGCTGTAGGCCAGAGCCGAGTCGTTGCGGGTCCAAACCAGATAGTTGTTCTCTTCGAGCGGCGGATGGATATAGTCCAGTGACTCCAGTTGGTTGTTCGTCAGCGACGTGTCAGCCAGCATATCCATGCGCCCACTGCGTACCTCTTCCAGCGCCTGGGCGCGCTTACCGGCGTACAACAACTCGACCTTGAGCCCCAACTCCCCCGCCACATGCGTCAACAGGTCAGCGTTGGCCCCGATCAGGTGCGCGGGATCCTGTGGGTCCTGCCACAGATAAGGCGGCGCGTCCGGGCTGCCGGTGACGATCACGCGATCGCACTTGCCAGCCGCCAGGGCCAGCACCGGCAACATCGATAGCCCAAGAAGCAGCGGCACGCCGCTCAATCGACGCAAATCCATGGCTTCGCTCTCCCGTTTCAAATCGCACACGAAAAAAAACCCGGCCAAAAGGCCGGGCTCTTTATAAGTGACGCCGCTGGATTAGACCAGCTTCGTCAGCTCAGGAACAGCTTCGAACAGATCGGCTACCAGGCCATAATCGGCCACCTGGAAGATCGGCGCTTCTTCGTCCTTGTTGATCGCAACGATCACTTTGGAGTCTTTCATACCGGCCAAGTGCTGGATCGCGCCGGAGATACCGACGGCAATGTACAGCTGTGGTGCAACGATCTTGCCGGTCTGACCGACCTGCATGTCGTTGGGTACGAAACCTGCGTCGACCGCAGCGCGCGAAGCACCAACGGCAGCGCCCAGCTTGTCGGCCAGTTCGTACAGGTGCTTGAAGTTGTCGCCGTTCTGCATGCCACGGCCGCCGGAAACGACGATCTTGGCAGCGGTCAGTTCCGGACGATCGGACTTGGCCAGTTCTTCACCTACGAAGCTGGACAGACCTGCATCGTGAGCAGCCGAGACCGCTTCAACGGCAGCCGAACCACCGTCTGCAGCAACCGGGTCAAAACCGGTGGCACGCACGGTGATTACTTTCACAGCGGCGTTCGACTGAACGGTCGCAATGGCGTTACCGGCGTAGATCGGGCGCTTGAAGGTGTCAGCGCTTTCGACCGAAATGATCTCGGAGATCTGGTCAACGTCCAGTGCTGCGGCAACGCGCGGCAGGATGTTTTTGCCGTTGGACGTCGCGGCAGCCAGGATGTGGCTGTAGCTCTTGCCCAGCTCAGCGACCAGTGGAGCAACGTTTTCTGGCAGTTGGTGAGCGTAGGCAGCGTTGTCGGCTACCAGCACTTTGGCCACGCCAGCGATTTTCGCAGCGGCTTCAGCCACGGCACCAACGCCCACACCTGCAACCAGTACGTGAACGTCGCCACCGATTTTCACGGCCGCGGCCACGGTGTTCAGCGTGGCCGGAGCCACTGCTTTGTTGTCGTGTTCAGCGATTACCAAGATAGTCATGATTAGATTACCTTCGCTTCGTTTTTCAGTTTCTCGACCAGTTCAGCCACCGACTTGACCTTGATACCCGCGCTGCGTGCCGCAGGCGCTTCGACTTTCAGGGTCTTGTTGGTGGAGGCGGTGGAAACGCCCAAAGCGTCAGGAGTCAGCACTTCAAGCGGCTTCTTCTTGGCTTTCATGATGTTTGGCAGGGACGCATAACGCGGCTCGTTCAAACGCAGGTCGGTGGTGACGATGGCCGGCAGCTTCAGGGAAACCGTCTGCGCGCCGCCGTCGATTTCGCGGGTCACGGCAACCGTGTCGCCAGCCACTTCTACTTTCGAGGCGAAAGTGCCCTGACCGTAGCCGCTCAATGCCGCGAGCATCTGGCCAGTCTGGTTGTTGTCGCTGTCGATGGCCTGCTTGCCAAGGATCACCAGCGAAGGCTGTTCCTTATCAACGACCGCTTTCAACAACTTGGCAACCGCCAGGGATGTCAGGTCTTCGGCGGATTCGACGAGGATGGCGCGATCGGCACCCAGAGCCAGCGCAGTGCGCAGTTGCTCTTGAGCGGTGGACGGACCGATGGAAACGACGACGATTTCAGTCGCAACACCTTTCTCTTTCAGGCGTACGGCTTCTTCCACTGCGATTTCGCAGAAAGGGTTCATCGACATCTTGACGTTAGCGAGATCGACGCCGGAGTTGTCCGCTTTGACGCGAACCTTGACGTTATAGTCGACCACTCGTTTGACAGCTACAAGAACCTTCATGGATTCCTCGTTACTCTCCGGTGAAAAGAAAGTCGCCTAGGCGAACCTGGCGGTTGATGCTCAACGGCGCAAGGGCACCTCTAAAAACGCCGGCATGTGAATGGGTGACCCTGCTCACGAAGTTAACGACCGTTCATCAGTGGTGACTGGCCAGTCATTCGTTTTCGCGGCATGTAAACTTCGCACCGAACCATCGCTGCGCGTCACCTTGTACTGCCTTCGCCCTGTTTTTAGAGGTGCTCTTGAAGCCAACAGTCAGCCTACGGCGAGCGCAAAACCGCCCGTATCTTGACCGGAACACCTATTCCGGTCAATACAGCAAAAGGGTGAGTTATGAGCCGCGCGTCTTTGATTTATCTGGCCCAGAGCAAATTCAAACAAACGTTTGTATTGGACGCTGAGAGTGGTGTAGATATAATGCGCCACCCAGAGAGAGAAGGTTGCTATCGATTGTCCCCTGCCCGGCATTCCGGAGCAATTGATCGATGCGACATCAAACCTCCAATTAGAAAAAAAACTGTTGAGCCTTGAGTAGGAGATAGCCTGTGGAACGCGAATACATGGAATTCGACGTGGTCATCGTCGGTGCCGGCCCCGCTGGTCTTTCCGCCGCCTGCCGATTGAAGCAGAAGGCCGCCGAAGCGGGTAAGGAAATTAGCGTCTGCGTGGTCGAAAAAGGCTCCGAAGTCGGCGCTCACATCCTGTCCGGCGCGGTGTTCGAACCTCGCGCCCTGAACGAACTGTTCCCTGACTGGAAAGAACTCGGCGCGCCGCTGAACACACCTGTCACGCGCGATGACATCTTCGTCCTCAAGAACGCCGAGGGTGCTATCAAGGTTCCCGACCTCTTTGTGCCCAAGACCATGCACAACGAAGGCAACTACATTATCTCCCTGGGCAACCTGTGCCGCTGGCTGGCCCAGCAAGCCGAGAACCTGGGTGTGGAAATCTACCCAGGTTTCGCCGCTCAAGAAGCCCTGTTCGACGAAAATGGCGTGGTTCGCGGGATCATCACCGGCGACCTGGGTGTCGACCGTGAAGGTCATCCGAAAGAAGGCCTCTACACCCCAGGCATGGAGTTGCGCGGCAAGTACACGCTGTTCGCCGAAGGTTGCCGCGGCCACATCGGCAAGCAACTGATCAAGCGCTTCAACCTGGACAGCGAAGCCGACGCCCAGCACTACGGCATCGGCCTGAAGGAAATCTGGGAAATCGATCCAGCCAAGCATCAACCAGGCCTGGTGGTGCACACCGCCGGTTGGCCGCTGGACATCATGGGCACCGAAAACACCGGCGGCTCGTTCCTCTATCACCTGGAAAACAACCAAGTGGTGGTCGGCCTGATCGTGGACCTGTCCTACAGCAACACTTACCTGTCGCCATTCGACGAGTTCCAACGCCTCAAGCACCATCCCGTGCTCAAACAGTACCTGGAAGGCGGCAAGCGCATCAGCTACGGCGCGCGCGCCATCTGCAAAGGCGGCTTGAACTCACTGCCGAAGATGGTATTCAAGGGCGGCGCACTGATCGGTTGCGACCTGGGCACCCTGAACTTCGCCAAGATCAAAGGCAGCCACACCGCCATGAAGTCCGGCATGCTGGCCGCTGACTCGGTAGCCGATGCCCTGTTCGCGGGCTCCGAAGGCGCGGACGAACTGACCAGCTACGTGGACGCATTCAAGTCCAGCTGGCTCTACGAAGAACTGTTCGCCAGCCGCAACTTCGGTCCGGCGATCCACAAATACGGCGCAATCATCGGCGGCGGTTTCAACTGGCTCGACCAGAACATCTTCGGCGGCAAACTGCCCTTCACCCTGCACGACACCAAGCCGGACTATGCCTGTCTCAAGCTGGCCGCCGACTGCAAGAAGATCGACTACCCGAAACCAGACGGCAAGCTCAGCTTCGACAAACTCAGCTCGGTATTCATCTCTGGCACCAACCATGAAGAAGAACAACCGTGCCACCTGAAGCTGGCTGACGCGAGCATCCCGATCAGCAAGAACCTGCCACTCTACGATGAGCCTGCCCAGCGCTACTGCCCGGCCGGCGTATATGAAGTGGTGACCAAGGAAGACGGCGAAAAACGCTTCCAGATCAACGCCCAGAACTGCGTGCACTGCAAGACCTGCGACATCAAGGACCCTTCGCAGAACATCACCTGGGTAACACCAGAAGGTTCTGGCGGCCCGACTTACCCGAACATGTAAGCCGAACGCCATAACGAAGAAGGCTCCCAAGCGGGAGCCTTTTTTGTTGCCCATCGATCAGCCATTCGGTGAGTCAACCCTCGGCAAACTCACGCAACACCGCCCCATCCATGCGATAGCGCACCCACTCTTCTTGAGGCTGTGCCCCCAGGGACTCGTAGAACTCGATCGCCGGCTTGTTCCAGTCCAGCACACTCCACTCGAACCGGCCACAGTCGTTGGCGCAGGCGATCTTGGCCAGATGACGCAACAGTTGCTTGCCAGCCCCACCACCGCGCTGCGGCGGAGTGATGTATAGATCTTCCAGGTACAGACAGTTGCTACCCAGCCAAGTCGAATAGCTGAAAAAAAACACCGCGAAGCCAATGGGCAAACCATCCCGCAGGCAAATCAAGCCATGGGCAGTAGCGCCTTCGCTGAACAGGCTGCGTTCGATATCAGCGACACTGGCGATGACTTCGTGCCGGGCACGCTCGTAGTCGGCAAGCTCGGTGATAAATGCAAGGATTTGTGGCGCATCGCTGGGTATGGCCGGACGGATCTCGATCGACATGGGCGTCCCTTGAGAATGATTAAAAACACATACTATGTCGGCGCTCAGCACGCGTCACAGGTCATGACAAAACTTTGTCCGAGAAACCCGTTACTCCGCCATCTGCTAACCCTGGAGCCGGCAACCGCAGAACATTCAAGCCATCAGCCTGTGGTATCTAGTGTCCTGTCTCGGAAATAAGCTGTTCCCTTTTGACGGCACCTGTCGCCGCCATGCTGCGTTGCCACTCCTCGCCATAGCCCTGCTATGACTCTTCGCGGCGCCTTGCCTGGCAGCAACAGATGCTCGTCAAAAAGGTAACGTATTTCCAAGACAGGACACTAGTCCCTTATGACACCGACCGGCCAAGGGATAACTCCATGCCCAATCGCAACACCCCGGACACCGCGGTTTCCGGAAAACTGTTCGGCTTGTTCTGCCTCGCCAGCTATCTGCTGTCGCTGTCCTACGGCTCGACCTTTTTGCTCTCGCTGCTGATCAGCTCGCGCGGCGGCAATGAGCATGATGCCGGCAGCGTGATTTCAGCAGCGATGCTCAGCACCTTCGCCGCCGTCATCTTGTCTGGGCACTTATCGGACCTGCTGGGCGCCGCACGCTCGATTGCGGTGTTCGGCGCCTTGCTGGTACTGGCCAGCCTGGGGTTTGCCCTGACACCCGGCTTTGGCAACGCCCTGCTGTTCTTCGGCCTGACGCTGGGCCTGGGCTGGGGTGTGTTTTATACGCTGGGGCCGATCATCGTGGCGATGCTGGTCGCACCGGCACAACGGGCCAAATATTTCGCGCTGCTGTCAGGCAGCATGATGACCGGCATCGGGTCCGGCCCCTTGCTGGGACGTGCCGCCAGCGCCCTGGACTATCCCGTGACCAGCGCGTTTTACCTAGCCGCCGCTGCCAGCCTGATCGGCGCGGTGCTGTTCTGGCGCCTGGGCATCGAACTCAAGCAACGCCCCAATCAACTGGGCTCGGCAGCTGTCTCGCGCATTTCCTGGGCGGCCGCAATCCGGGTGATGTCCTCCCGGGCGCTATTCCCCATCGTGATGGTGGGCCTGGCCGGATGTGTGTTTGGCGGGCTTTCGAGTTTTCAGACCAGCTATGCGGCATCCCGCTCCCTGGACTATTCACTGTTCTTTCTCGGTTTCATGAGCGCGGCGATTACCAGCCGCCTGTTGATCGCCAGTTTTGTGGTCAAGCGCGATCCCTACTGGACGTCATGCCTGTTGTCGGGGCTGATCGTGGTGTCGATCCTGATGTTTCGGTATGTCGTCGACGATTCATTCACCTACTTAATGGCGGCCGTGGTGCTAGGCGTCGGCTACGGGCTGACCTATTCGGTGATCAACGGCCTGGCCGCGAATGAAGCACCGCCAGGCAACACCTCGCAGGCCCTGCTGTTGTTCAGCCTGGGTTACTTCGTCGGGGTATTTGGCTTCCCGCTGCTGGCGGGCAAGATCATCGTCGACCAAGGGCTGCCAACATTGTTGCTGGTGGTATTGGCAGTGGCGCTATTGAACTGGTCGATCACCGTAGGGCGCCTGCTATGGCGCTGGATGAGCGCGACCAAGGTACTGCAAGAGGCGTAGGCCTGGACCCATCAAGGTTCAAGCCCGATACGGAAAAATTCGCCACCACTCCACACGCCGAGCCAGCGCTGGCCGTCGATCTCACGGGTCACGGCCAGCTCGACCAACTGATAAAACACATTGCGGTGAATCAGCGCTTCCAGGTTAGTGCGCACATGCACGTAGGGCGACGGCTCTTGGGTCAGCGGATCAATCACCACCCGCATCGGATGCTCGGGACCGGCCTCGGTGGTCTCCTCGACGTTGGTGGTAAAACGCAGCCGTTGCGCCTCGCCCTCCCCCTCAACCTCCAGGGTCACCGCCACAAACGGCGCGTCGTCGACCTTGATCCCCACTTTCTCCACCGGGGTAATCAGGAAGTAATCATCGCCGTCGCGGCGCATGATCGTCGAGAACAGCTTGACCATCGGCTTGCGCCCGATCGGCGTGCCCAGGTAGTACCAGGTGCCGTCGCGTGCGATGCGCATGTCGATATCACCGCAAAAATCCGGGTTCCACAGATGGACCGGCGGCAAGCCTTTGGACTTGGGGATTTGCCCCAGCAGATCGTTAGCTTTTTGCGGCCCACTCATGTTGCTCTCCCGTTGAACTACTGATCACTCAGGCCCAGCAGGCTGCGAGCGTATTGCTGCAGGGGCGGGCCAATCAGATCTTCTGGCTTATTGTCGTGGAACGTCAGTAAACCGCCACGACTCTTGATACGTGCAGTATCAATCAAATACTGGGTACTGGTCTCGATCAACATGATTTGAATCACCCCGGTGTCGACGCCCAGGCGGTCAACAGCCTCTTGGTCCAACCACTCGTCCGAGTTGCCGATACGGTCGTCGGCCTTGGCAAAGCGCGTATAGAGCAGGTAGTGGGCGCCGGTAGCACGGGCCTCGGCCATCGCGGCATCGAGCCCCTCGGGAGCACGGGCCCGGCGAACCATCGGAAAGTACTCGACAAAACCCTTGAAGGCTTCCTCGGCGACTACGTTCGGGCGCGGGTACGCATCGCCAGGCGGGGCAAACGCACCCTGAGCGATATAGATGAATGAGTCTGGCTGAATGCGCAGGTTGTTCACGCGACGGCTGTCACTATGATCAAGAAAGCCCGCGTCGCTCATCTGATAGCGAACACCTTCGCCCATATCGCTGACACTCATGCAGCCGCCAAGCGCCATAACGGCCAGCAGCAAAACCAGGCTACGCATCCTACTCTCCCAGAAGCCGGTGACGGAAAACCGGCGAATGAGCGCAGGATGCAGCTTCCGCGCCAGTCCTGACGACAGTGAACGTATCGAATTTGAAAGGGGGCTTTCTACGCGAGCGTTCGGTTTAGCCACCGATGATTTTCATCACCGTCGCGCCCCCTGAAAACGCGACTTCCTGCTTGTCCCCCAGCGCCTTCACCAGCAGACGCTGGAGCGCCGGCAGCGCCTCGTGGCGGGGCTTGTCCAGCAAGTCGCCGACATAGTGGCGATTACTTGACGACAGGCAGCCATGCAGCCACCCCGTGGACGACAGCCGCAAGCGCGAGCAGGTCCGGCAGAACGGCACGCTTTCGTTGGCAATCACCCCGAAAAAGCCTTTGTCAGGGATTTCATAGCGCACGGCCGTGGCGTCCACAGGCGCGCTGGCTTGCAGGTACGCATAGCGCTCGCCGATCAGGCCAAGCAACTGCTGAAGGCTGACAAACTGCTGCAGGAAAGCATTTGAGTCACTGGCCAGGTGGCCCATGCGCATCAACTCAATGAAACGCAGCTCATACCCACGCGCCAGGCAGTAATCGAGCAAAGGCATCACCTGATCGAGGTTCTGCCCACGCAACGGCACCATATTGACCTTGATCTTCAACCCGGCACTACGCGCCTGCTCCATGCCATCGAGCACCGTCGCCAGATCGCCGCCTCGGGCGATACCACGAAAAGCCGAGGCGTCGAGGGTGTCGAGGGAAACATTGATCCGCCGGATGCCCGCCTCCACCAACAGCGGCAGCTTCTTCGCCAGCAATTGGCCGTTGGTCGTCAGGCTGATGTCCGCCAACCCCATCTGCCCGACCGCCTTCATGAAGGTTTCCAGCTTGGGGCTTACCAGGGGTTCGCCACCGGTAATGCGCAGCCGTTCGATGCCGGCCGCCTCGATCAGGTAGGCCACGCCACGCGCCATGGCGTCGGCCGACAACTCATCCTGCGCAGCCACCAGCCGCTTGCCGTTGGGCACGCAGTAAGTACAGGCATAGTTGCACGCGGACGTCAGGCTGACCCGCAAGTTGCGGAAACGCCTGCCTTGTCGATCGACAATCATGGATCACTCCGGCGGAGATAGATTCGGAAGCACCAAAACTTGACTCACAAATCAGGTTTTGGCAAGTCCTAAGCCTGAGTATAGTTCTGGGGACACTGCGCCATACAGGGAAAATATGGCGCCATCAGCTCATTGAATGGATCAGTTGCCGGATGTATCGGGATCGCGCTTGCGCTTGTTGCCCATGCGCACGCCGATATCCATCAGGAACTGGAAGAAACCTTCCTGGTCTTCCAGCACGTTGCTCCAGAACGGCGAGTGATACAGCGCGACGGCGCCGTGCACGAGTGCCCAGGCTGCACAGTAGTGAAAGTACGGCGGCACATCTTCCAGCTTGCCTTCACTGATACGCCCCTTGATCAACAAGGTCAGGCGTTCGAAGTTGGAAGCACGAATCTTATGCAGCTCTTCGACCATCTCCGGCACCTGGTTACCCTTGACCACCTTCTCTTCCAGGCGATCGAACAAGCGGTAGCGTTGCGGGTCACGCATGCGAAACTCAAAGTAGGCCCGGGACAGGGCTTCCTTATCCTTGTCGACATCCGCAGAGTGCAGCAACTCGTTCAAGTCACGCTCGTAATCGAGCATCAGGCGCAGATAGATCTCGGCCTTGGATTTGAAATGCTTGTAGATGGTGCCTTTGCCGATACCCACGGCATCAGCGATCATCTCGACGGTGACACTGTCTTCACCTTGTTCGAGGAACAGCTTGAGCGCGGTGTCGAGAATTTCTTGCTCGCGGCGACGAAACTCACGGACCTTACGAGGTTCTTTGTGCATAAGAAAAGGTCTGTAGGGGTCAAAATTCGAAGCCGCGTATTATGCCTAACTTGCACCAAATTGCACGGATCATCCGACCATGACTACGTTTCTTGATGAATTTGCACAAGCTCCCGACCTGCGCTATTTGAATCACGCGGCGGTTTCTCCCTGGCCAAATCGAGCCGCCGCCGCCGTGACGCGCTTCGCCCAGGAGAACGTTTTACTGGGTGCGCGCGACTATCCAGACTGGATGAGCCTTGAGCAACGCCTACGCGAACGCCTGGCACGACTGCTAAACGCACCATCGACGGATGATGTGGCACTGGTCAAAAATACTTCCGAGGCGCTGTCGTTTGTCGCCTTCGGACTGCCTTGGCAAAGCGGTGACCAGATCGTCATCAGCGATGAGGAGTTCCCTTCAAACCGCATTGTCTGGGAAGCCCTGGCCTCACAAGGCGTGGAAGTGGTCCAGGCCAGCCTCAAGGGTGATGACCCGGAAGGCTCCCTGCTGGCGGCGTGTGGGCCGCGCACTCGACTGATGTCAGTGAGTGCGGTGCAGTTTGCCAGCGGCGTGCGCCTGGACCTGCAACGCCTGGGTGCCGGGTGCAAGCAACTGAACGTGCTGTTTTGCATCGACGCCATCCAACAACTCGGCGCCCAGCCCTTCGACGTGCAGCGCTATCAGTGCGACTTCGCCATGGCCGACGGCCACAAGTGGATGCTCGGCCCGGAAGGCCTGGGCGTGTTCTACGTGCGCAGCGAACTGCGCGAGCGACTCAAGCTCCACGAATTCGGCTGGCACATGCTCGAACACATGGGGGATTACAACCGAAGTACCTGGGAGCCAGCCAAAAGCGCAAGGCGCTTTGAGTGTGGCAGCCCGAACATGCTCGGCGCGATGGCGCTGGAGGCAAGCCTGTCGTTACTGGAAGAGGTCGGCATGGACACTGTTGCGGCACTGATTGCCGAGCGCGTGCAGTGGCTACAGGAAGGGTTGGGGGCGATTGCCGGCGTCAAACTGCACAGCCCGCTCAATCCGGCCCGTCGCGGGGGGATTATCTCCTTCAGTATCGACGGCATCGATAATCAGGCCCTGTGGACCACCCTCATGGCCCAGCAGGTCGTCTGTATCCCCCGCGGGCCAGGTGTGCGTTTTTCACCACATTTCTATACAGAAAAGCGCGTGATCACCGAAACTATCGCCATCGTCGCGTCAATCGCCAAGCCATGAGAACTCAAGCGAAGCGTCGGTATTCCAAATATGTTTAAGAAACGCGGGGAGCAAACTGGACTCGGCGCAATACTGATCAATACTTGAACTGTCGGCGCGACATCTCCCCCAAGTGTCGCGCCGATATAGGTACCAACGGACCGCGTACCTTTGTTTACTCCTAATGGTCTTAACCCGGATTCACCCCCCAGAACCCGGGTTTTTTTTGCCTGCGATTTAGCCGATCAAGCCGACTTGACGCGGGCCAGCGGGAACAATCGCTTGAAGTTCTCGGTGGTCTGCTCGGCAAATCGCTCGTAGGACTCCCCGCGCAGCATCGCCAGGAACTCTGCCACTTCACGCACGTACTGCGGCAGGTTGGGTTTGCCGCGATAAGGGATCGGCGCCAGGTACGGCGAGTCGGTTTCTACCAGCAGGCGGTCGACCGGTACCTTGCTGGCGACATCACGCAGGGCGTCGGCATTGCGAAACGTCACGATCCCCGACAGTGAAATGTAGAACCCCAGGTCCAGCGCCGCCTTGGCCATGTCCCAGTCTTCGGTAAAGCAATGCAGCACACCCGCCTGGGGCAACGCGGCCTCGCGCAACAACGCCAGGGTATCGGCACGAGCGCCGCGGGTGTGGACGATCACCGGCTTGCCCGTCTGCTGAGCGGCCTGCAGGTGCAGGCGGAAGGACGCCCGCTGCAACTCGGCGGCCTCCGGCTCGTAATGGTAGTCCAGGCCGGTTTCGCCGATGGCCACCACCCGTGGATGCGCAAGCTCATGCAGCAACCAGTCCAGCGCCGGCGCAGCCCCCGGCTGCACATCAAGCGGGTGAACGCCTACCGAACAATCGACATCGTCATAGCGCTCGGCAAGCGCCTTAACATCGGCAGCGTTGTCGACACTGACGCCAATACACAGGAAATGCCCCACCCCACGTTGGCGGGCCGCCTCAAGTGCAGCATCCAGGGAGCCCTCATGGGCGGTGAGGTCGAGACGGTCAAGGTGACAATGGGAATCTACGAGCATAGGGGCTGCAACTGCGTCGGATAAAGGAAGTGGCCGGCCTCAGGGCCGCACCACGTTGGAAATGCGCGGCGACGGGGACTCACCGCTGGGCGGGCAACCCGGCCCATTGCACCAGGAGCGCCTCAAGCAGCAACACCCGATTAAGGTTAGCCTTGCTCAGCACCTTCTGCCGCTGAGCCAGGATCCAGTCCTGAATGTTCAGCACCTTGTCCTGGGAGGACTTTTGCGCCAGGTATTGCACCACCTTGCGCATGTCAGCCAACCCCAATCCGGCCTCATCCTGGGTCAATTGATAGCGCAGGATCAGGCTCGACCAATCGCAGAACCAGTCGAACAGCAGCAGCAGTGGAATCGCATTCCACCCCTCGGCCAATTGTGTGGGCGACTGCTGTTGCTTGAGCAGTTTCTTCACCCCTTCGACCACCAGCGCCCGCTGCTCGCGCACGCCCTGGGCCTGCAAAGCAACCGCCGCCAGGGGCGAGCCAGCCGCCAGGGTCAACAGTTCGACACGTTCGTCCTCGCTGCAATCCGGCAAGGCCCTGGCCAGCCATTCAAGGCTCATCGCCTCGCTCGGCAGCGGGCACGCTTGCTGCACGCAGCGACTCTTGATCGTTGGCAACAGGCGGCTGGTCTGGTGACTGACCAGCAACAGCACGGTATCGCCGGAAGGCTCTTCAAGACTCTTGAGCAGCGCGTTGGCCGCGTTGACGTTCATGGCCTCGACCGGCTCGATCAACACCACCTTGCGCCCGCCCATCTGCGCGGTCTGCACCACGAAGCTGACCAGGTCTCGTACCTGATCGACCTTGATCGCCTTGTCTGCCTCTTCCGGCTCCAGGATGTAGTTATCCGGATGACTGCCGGCCTTGAGCAGCAGGCAGGACTTGCACTGCCCGCACGCCTCCAGGCCTTCGGGGCGCTGGCACAGCAATCGCGCCATCAGGCGCTCCGCCAGGGCGCGCTTGCCAATGCCCGCGGGGCCGTGGAGCAAATAGGCATGGGCGTGTTGGGGGCGGCCCGCCAGGTGCTGCCAAAGGCCGTCCTGCCATGGATAGGCCTCAGCCACGGTGACGCTCCAGCAACTGCGGCATCAATGCATCCAGCGCTTGCTGAACACGGTCCAGCGACTGCGACGCATCCACCAAGAGATAACGCGCCGGATCGGCTTCGGCACGCTTGAGAAAGGCACTGCGCACCGCATCGAAGAACACTCGACCTTCAAGCTCGAACCGATCCAGCCGCCCCCGGGCGCTGGCCCGCGCCATGCCGATTTCAATCGGCAGGTCGAAGACCAGCGTCAGGTCTGGGCGCAAGTCGCCCTGGACAAAGGCTTCCAGTGTCGCAATACGTTCCAGGGACAATCCACGTCCGCCGCCCTGATAGGCGTAAGTCGAATCGGTAAAGCGATCACACAAGACTACAGCCCCTCGCGCCAGCGCCGGGCGAATCACTTCAGCCAAGTGCTGGGCACGTGCGGCGAATACCAGCAACAGCTCGGTATCCGGGTTCATCACTTCGTCGACCGGCGCCAACAGCACATCACGGATGCGTTCGGCCAACGGCGTGCCGCCCGGCTCGCGCGTCAACACCACCTCGACACCCGCGGCGCGCAAACGCTCTGCCAGGTATTCGCGATTGGTGCTCTTGCCAGCGCCTTCAGGGCCTTCCAGGGTAATAAACAAGCCAGTCACAGGCAGTCCTTAGTCAGAGAGTCATTGCGGGCTTTGCGATTCTTCAGCGCCGGGAGCGCCATCCGGCGGCACAGAGACGGGAGCATCTGGCGCTGCAGCACTGTTGGCCGGCGCAGGGCTTGAGCGGTAGTCCGCCCGACGCTTGAGCTGATACTCGCGCACCGCGCTGTTGTGGGCATCCAGGTCATCGGAAAACACATGGCTGCCATCCCCGCGGGCCACGAAATACAAACTGCTGCCCGGCACCGGGTTCAGCGCGGCATTGATCGCTTCGCGGCCAACCATTGCAATCGGCGTCGGCGGAAGACCGGAAATCACATAGGTGTTGTAGGGTGTTGGCTCTTTCAGGGCCGAGCGGGTCAACTTGCCGGTGTAGCGTTCGCCCATGCCGTAGATCACGGTCGGATCGGTCTGCAGCAACATGCCGACCCGCAAGCGCCGCACAAACACCCCGGCGATCTGCCCGCGCTCCTGGGGCACGCCGGTTTCCTTCTCCACCAGCGAGGCCATGATCAGCGCCTGATAAGGATCGGTATAGGGCGCATCAGGAGAGCGCTTGCTCCACTCCTTGGCCAGTACGTCGTCCAGGCGGTCGTAGGCCTTTTCCAGCAAGTCGGCATCGCTCATCCCACGAACGAAACGATAGGTGTCGGGAAAGAATCGCCCCTCTGGGAACACGCCAGGATGGCCGAGCTTTTCCATGACCTCACTGTCGCTCAAGCCGGCCAGGGTTTGCTCAAGCTTGTCATTTTTAGCCAACGCGGCGCGGACCTGCCGGAAGTTCCAGCCTTCAACCAATGTCAGGCTGTACTGAACCACTTCACCGCGCTGCCACAGGCCGATCAGCCCTTGCGCCGTCATGCCCGGCAGCATGCGGTACTCACCGCTATGCAGGGGTTGCGAGGCAAGATTGAAGCGCCAGTACAGACGCAGCCAGAAGGCATCGTCGAGCACACCGTCAGCTTCCAGGCGATTGAACGTCCCGGACGGTGTTGCACCATTGGGCACATCCAGAAACTCTTCCTGAGTAATATTGAGCGGCTGCTCCAGCGCCGAGTTGATCTTCCAGGCCGAAGCGCCCAGCAGCAGCCCCGCCAGAACCAATCCGGTTTCCAGCAGCAGCAAGAGTTTACGTCTCACGAATCAAGCATCCAGTAGGGAGCGGGCAATGCCTTGCAGTTTACGGGTGAGCGGCCCAACCGGCCAGCTCAGCGCAGCATAAGCGCATACCGGCCAGACGCCGTACACGCTATTACAAACGAAGACCTCATCAGCCGCCTGCAACTGATCGAGGTTGATGTCGGTGATTTCAGTGGAAATCCCCAGAGAACTGGCTTGAAACAACAATTCGGCACGCATCACACCCGCGACACCACAGCGACTCAGGTCAGCCGTAGCCAGCACGCCATTACGCACCACGAATACATTGCTGAACACCCCTTCGATCACTCGACCTTCCAGGTCGAGCATCAAGCCTTCTGCGTAATCGACACCTTGCCATTCGGCACGCGCGAGGACTTGCTCCAGGCGATTCAAATGCTTGAGGCCGGCGAGCAATGGCTGGCTCGAAAGGCGTGTGGCGCAGGGAAACAGGCGAATGCCTGTCTGCCCATAGGCGGGCGGATAGCTCGGCGCAGGGCTGCCTTGCAGGATCCGCCGCACCGTGGCGGCGGGGTCGGCAGCATAACCGCGCAGACTATCGCCACGGGTGAGGATCAACTTCAGTACCCCAGCCCCCAACGCCGCCGCGTAAGCCAGGACCTCGGCACGAATCAGCGCAGGGTCGGCAACCATCGCCAGGCGCGAGCAACCCAACGCCAGACGCTGCAAATGCCGCTCCAGCAGCAAGGGTCGCCCGTCTTTCACCGCGATGGTCTCGAACAGACCATCGCCGTAGGCCAGGCCACGGTCCTTCAGCGACAGCGCGTCATCTGACTGACCGTCGACCCAACTGTCCATCAGCCGACGAACCGGCGGAACACCAGCGAACCGTTGGTACCGCCAAAGCCGAACGAGTTGGACAACACGACATCGATGCCCATGTCACGGGCCGTATGCGGCACAAAATCGAGGTCGCAGCCTTCGTCCGGCTCATCAAGGTTGATGGTCGGCGGCGCTACCTGGCCATTGATGGCCAACACGCTGAAGATGGCTTCGACAGCGCCTGCAGCCCCCAACAGGTGCCCGGTCATGGATTTGGTGGAGCTGATGGCCAGCTTGTAGGCATGATCGCCAAACACAGTCTTGATCGCCTGCGCTTCAGCCAGGTCACCCGCCGAGGTCGACGTGCCGTGCGCGTTGACGTACTGCACTTGATCGCCATTGATCTGCGCATCACGCAAGGCATTGGTGATGCAGCGTGCAGCGCCCGCCCCGTCAGCCGGTGGCGAGGTCATGTGATAGGCGTCACCACTGGTGCCAAAGCCAATCAGCTCGGCATAGATGGTCGCGCCACGCGCCTTGGCATGTTCCAGCTCCTCAAGTACCAACGCACCGGCACCGTCAGACAGCACAAAACCATCACGCCCCTTGTCCCACGGCCGGCTGGCACGGGTTGGCTCGTCATTGCGCGTGGACAGCGCACGCGCAGCCCCGAAACCGCCCATGCCCAGGCCGCAAGCAGCCATTTCAGCGCCACCGGCAATCATCACATCGGCTTCGCCGTAGGCAATGTTGCGCGCCGCCATGCCAATGCAGTGCGTGCCTGTCGTACAAGCGGTCGAGATGGCGTAGTTGGGTCCCTGTATCCCCAGGTGGATCGACAGGAATCCGGAAATCATGTTGATGATCGAGCCCGGCACGAAAAACGGAGAAATCCGTCGCGGCCCGGAATCATGCAGGGTGCGGCTGGTCTCCTCGATATTGGTCAGTCCACCAATACCCGAGCCCATGGCCACGCCAATCCGCTCACGGTTGGCGTCGGTCACTTCCAGGCCAGCATTACGCATTGCCTGAAACCCGGCTGCCAAGCCGTATTGGATGAACAGGTCAAGCTTGCGAGCTTCCTTGGCCGACAGGTATTCCTCGACATTGAAGGCCTTTACCGAGCCGCCAAAACGGGTGGAATAGGCAGAAAGGTCGGTGTGTTCGATCAGACCAATGCCACTGCGGCCAGCCAGAATGCCCTGCCAACTGCTCGGCACATCCGTACCCAGTGGCGACAACATACCCATACCGGTGACTACGACGCGTCTACGCGACACAGCACTCTCCTTTTTTCAAATGACGACTTTGCATCAGGCCTAAAGAAAAAACCGCACGCCATGATGGCAGTGCGGTTTTTCCATGACAGCGAACAACGATTACAAACTATTACGCCGAGTGGGCAGTAACGTAGTCGATTGCTGCTTGTACAGTAGTGATCTTCTCAGCTTCTTCGTCAGGGATTTCGGTCTCGAATTCCTCTTCCAGAGCCATCACCAGCTCAACGGTGTCAAGGGAGTCGGCACCCAGGTCTTCAACGAAGGAAGCACCGTTGGTGACTTCGTCTTCTTTAACGCCCAGTTGCTCAACAACGATTTTCTTGACGCGCTCTTCGATGGTGCTCATACCTTGTTTTCACTCCTAATGGACAAATTCAGGCAGCTGGCCAGTGGGTAAGTGTATAGAAAGGCATTTCAGTTTTTCAACTGAAAGCTTCACTCCTCAAACCCTGATGACCCGCCACCAATAATTAGATTGCAGCTTTATAACGGATTTTAGACAGCTCGTATGACATTTTTTTGAAGCGACCCGTCACATTTAACTCATGTACATCCCGCCGTTCACCGGGATTGTAGCCCCAGTAACGTAAGCCGCACCGTCCGACGCAAGAAAAGCGACCACGGACGCAATCTCTTGAGCCTGCCCCAGACGGCCCAGCGGAATTTGTGCCTGCAAGGCTTCACGCTGCGCTTGCGGCAACTCGCGGGTCATATCAGTATCGATAAAACCCGGCGCTACCGAATTGACCGTGATCGAGCGCGAGCCCACTTCACGTGCCAATGCACGACTAAAACCTTCCAGCCCTGCCTTGGCGGCTGCATAGTTTACTTGGCCTGCGTTGCCCATGGCACCCACAACCGAACCAATACTGATGATTCGCCCCCAACGCGCCTTGGTCATGCCACGCAAAACGCCCTTGGACAAGCGGAATAGACTGTTCAGGTTGGTATCGACGACGTCATGCCACTCGTCGTCCTTCATGCGCATCATCAGGTTATCGCGGGTGATACCGGCGTTATTCACCAGAATCGCCGGCGCCCCGAACTGCTCCTGAATGCTCGCCAGCACAGCGGCGACGGACTCGTCGCTGGTGACATTCAACTCAAGGCCTGTACCTTGAATGCCATGCTCTTTCAGGGTTTGAGCAATGCGCTCGGCACCCGAGGCGGACGTTGCAGTGCCTACCACGACAGCACCCTGACGACCCAACTCCAGGGCGATGGCCTGGCCAATACCACGGCTGGCACCGGTAACCAGTGCAACTTTACCTTGCAGACTCATGCAAGCTTCTCCTAATTCAGGCCAGCGCTGCACGGGCGGCAGCGAAGGCATCTGGGGTATTGAGGTTAGAGGTCGACACGCCTTCGGCGCAGCGCTTGTTCAGGCCCGCCAGGACCTTGCCCGGACCGCACTCAACCAATTGAGTCGCGCCCTTGGCAGCCAGTGCCTGGACAGACTCAACCCAGCGTACGGGCTTATAGAGTTGTTCCAGCAGATCACGCTTGAGGGCCTCAAGATCAACCGGTACGGCGGCGCTGACATTTTGCACCAACGGGATCTGTGGGACTTGCCAGTCGATCGCCGCAATGGACTCGGCAAAACGCTCGGCGGCTGGACGCATCAGCTCGCAGTGCGATGGCACGCTCACGGGCAATGGCAGCGCACGCTTGGCTCCACGCGCCTTGCAGCCTTCGATGGCGCGCTCCACAGCAGCCTTGGCCCCGGCAATCACCACCTGGCCAGGCGAGTTGAAGTTAACGGCGCTAACCACCTCACCCTGGGCCGCTTCGGCGCAGGCTGCCAGCACATCAGCATCGTCCAGACCGAGAATGGCAGCCATACCGCCCTGCCCGGCCGGAACGGCTTCCTGCATCAACTGGCC
Organism: Pseudomonas sp. ok272; assembly: GCF_900109995.1. Lineage (GTDB taxonomy): Bacteria > Pseudomonadota > Gammaproteobacteria > Pseudomonadales > Pseudomonadaceae > Aquipseudomonas. The sequence goes on from NZ_FOCB01000004.1 coordinate 136,283, forward strand.
ACGACGCTCGACCAACTTGACCGCATCCCCCAGGCTCAGGCTGCCAGCGGCAACCAGCGCGCTGTACTCACCCAAACTGTGACCGGCAACATAGGCCGGACGCGCACCGCCTTCAGCCAGCCACAAGCGCCACAGGGCGATCGAAGCGGTCAGAATGGCCGGTTGGGTTTTATCGGTTTGATTGAGTTGCTCTTCCGGCCCTTGCTGGGTCAGCGCCCACAGGTCGTAACCCAGGGCAGCGGAAGCTTCTTTGAATGTGTCGAGGACAACCGGATGTTGCGCGCCCAACTCGGCCAGCATGCCGAGGGACTGCGAACCCTGTCCTGGAAAGACAAATGCGAGAGAAGCAGACATGTAACAAGCCCCTAATGATCTTGTCGTCGGATAATTGACGCCCCACGCGGGGGACGCAAGAAACTGACAGTTGGATGGCCAATTGAACTGAGCGGTCACATTTAAGCATTGTCCAACGCAAACGCCTAAAGCAACAAACCCTCCAGCCGCCCATGCAGGCGCTGCGGCAGGTCTTCCTGGATCTCGATCAATGCGCGCTGAATGGCACTCTGAAAGCCCAGCACACCAGCCGAGCCATGGCTTTTGATCACAATGCCCTGCAACCCGAGAAAGCTTGCGCCATTGTGCCGGGCGGGCGCCAAGTCGGCCTGTAAACGCTTCATCAATGGCAACGCCAAGGCGCCCACCAATTTTGTAGCCAGGTTTTTGTTGAACAACGCCTCGATGCGCCCGGCAATCATGGTCGCCAGGCCCTCGCTGGATTTGAGCAGGATATTCCCGACAAAACCATCACAGACCACCACATCCGCCTCGCCACGGTACACGCCATCGCCCTCGACGAAACCGATGTAGTTCAGCCCCCGAGCGCTTTGCAGCAACGCGGCGGCGAGTTTCACCTGCTGGTTACCCTTGATGTCTTCGGTGCCGATGTTGAGCAGCGCGACCTTCGGCCGAACGACCCCCAAGGTCTCTGCCGCCACCGAACCCATTACCGCGAACTGAAGCAGATGTTCGGCACTGCAATCGACATTGGCCCCCAGGTCCAGCAACTGGCAATAGCCACGCTGCGTCGGGATAGCCGCAACCATCGCCGGCCGGTCAATGCCTGGCAACGTCTTGAGCACATAGCGGGACAAAGCCATCAGCGCCCCGGTGTTACCCGCACTGACACAGGCCTGGGCCTTGCCATCGCGTAACAATTCGAGGGCTACCCGCATCGAGGAGTCCGGCTTGCCACGTAGGGCCTGGGAAGGTTTTTCATCCATGCCAATGACTTCGCCCGCCGACACAATCGTCAGGCGCGCGCGATCCACAGCTGAATGGCTGGCAATCAATTCTTCAAGAAGGGAGGGTTGACCGACGAGGGTCAGGTGCAGCGAGGGCGTAGCAGACAGACAAGCAATGCTCGCCTGAACAATGCTGCGGGGACCGAAGTCCCCGCCCATTGCGTCAATCGCGATGACTTGAGCAGACAAGGATTACTCGTCAGCGCCCTTGTCGATCACTTTACGGCCACGGTATACGCCTTCTGGCGATACGTGGTGACGCAGGTGAACTTCACCAGTAGTCTTTTCTACGGACAGAGTGCTTGCCTCGAGAGCATCGTGGGAACGACGCATGTCACGGGCGGAGCGGGATTTTTTGTTCTGCTGAACAGCCATAATTGATTAACTCCTAAACGTTTGGGTCACGCTTTAACTGCGCCAATACACTGAACGGGTTGGACCGCGTTACCTCGTCCTCGCTCGGTTCGGGCTCATCGAGACCCGCCGGCTGCTGGCATTCTTCCGGATGATGAGCAGGCACAATGGGCAAGGCGAGCAGAAGCTCCTCCTCGATCAGTGACTGCAGATCCAAAGGATCTTCGCCCAGTTCCAGCACGTCATAACCTTTCGGCAACGACTGGGTATTCGCACCCTCCTTCACCACAGCATAACTGCATTCGCTGTGAATCGGCAGGGTGACCAGCTCAAGACAACGCTGGCAAACCATTTTGACCTCGGTGTCGATAAAACTGTGGATGACCACAGATTTACGTTCATCTCGTTCAAAAACGAATTTAGCCTGCACCGTACCGACAGTGTCGGAAAGCGGGTCGCAGAGTCTCTCCAAATCGGCCAGCAGCATTTCACCTTGAAGGGTGGTGCCACGATCAGCCAATTTGCGCGGGTCAACGTGAGGTGGAATCGGGTCATTCAACATAGGCGCAGCATTATAGGGATGCCCCTGAACATGTCAAAGGAAATTCAACCCTGTCCGCCACTTGCAAGCCTCGCTAGAATTTACAACTGACTTTTGGAGAGCCGCATGCTGCCTTTATTACTCGCTTCCAGCTCGATTTATCGCCGCGAACTGCTGACTCGCCTGCAACTGCCTTTCACCTGCAGCTCCCCGGACATCGACGAAAGCCACCGCCCCGGCGAGACCGCCAGCGAACTGGTCAAGCGCCTATCCAAGGAAAAAGCCCAGGCCCTGGCAACCCGTCATCCAGCCCACCTCATCATCGGCTCGGACCAAGTCGCGGTACTCGACGGGCAAATCATCGGCAAACCCCACACCTTCGAGAAGGCCCGCGAGCAGCTCCTGGCAGCCAGCGGCGCCAGCGTGACCTTCCTCACCGGCCTGGCGGTGCTCAACAGCCAGACCGGTGAATGCCAGGTCGATTGCGTGCCGTTCACCGTCCACATGCGCACACTGGATCAGGCACGCATCGAACGCTACCTGCGCGCCGAACAGCCCTACGACTGCGCAGGCAGCTTCAAGGCCGAAGGCCTGGGGGTGAGCCTGTTTCGAAGCACCGAAGGCCCTGATGCCACCAGCCTGGTCGGCCTGCCGCTAATCCGACTGGTGGACATGCTGCTCGCCGAAGGCCTACAGATTCCTTGACGCGCAACGCCGCATCCGCGCACCCAGCATAAAAAAACCGGCCTCAGGGGCCGGTTCTTCATGCAGCATTACGATCAGCGCAATGCCGGCCCTTGAAAGCCCATCCACATCGCCAATTGCTCAGCCACGCTGGCCCCAAGCTTTTTCGAAAAGCGATCGAACGGCGACTCCTGAACGGTGAAGTCCACCAGTTCTTTCTCGCCAATCACATCCCGCGCCACCGAACTGGCATTACCCAGGCCATCGATCAAGCCCAACGGCAACGCCTGCTCACCCGACCAGACCAGGCCAGAGAACAACTCCGGATGCTCCTTGTCCTTGAGCCGATCACCGCGCCCCTTCTTCACACTGGCGATGAACTGTTGATGCGTTGTATCCAACACCCCCTGCCAGAACTTGGTTTCTTCGGGCTTCTGCGGCTGGAACGGATCAAGGAACGACTTGTGCTCGCCCGAGGTGTACGTGCGACGCTCAACCCCCAGCTTCTCCATGGTACCGACAAAGCCGTAACCGGCCGCCGTCACCCCGATAGAGCCCACCAGGCTCGCCTTGTCAGCATAGATCTGGTCCGCCGCACTGGCGATGTAGTAAGCCCCTGAAGCCCCCAGGTCGGATATCACGGCATACACCTTGATCTGCGGGTGCAAGACGCGCAGACGGCCAATTTCATCGTAGACGTAGCCCGACTGCACCGGACTGCCGCCCGGACTGTTGATGCGCAGCACAACGCCCTTGACCTTCGGGTCCTCGAACGCCGCCCGCAGGCTGCCAACGATATTGTCGGCGCTGGCGGGTTCTTTATCGGCAATCACGCCAGTGATATCAATCAGCGCGGTGTAGCCCGGACCACGGGTCGCACTCTTCTCAATATCCATCAGCGGCGTGAAGAGGATCAGCGCGACAAACAGGTACACAAAGGTCAGCAACTTGAAAAAAATCCCCCAGCGCCGCGAACGACGCTGCTCCTGCACGCCTGCCAGCAAGGTCTTTTCCAACAGCTTCCAGCTTTTGTCGGCACCGTCATCCGCACTTGCCTTGACAGGCGCTTTCCATTCGTCGGTCATTCAATCCACCCCAACAACATTTAATGGGCCCGCTGACCCAGCCAGGCATGCAATTGCGAAAAATGGTCAATGCTCAGGCATGGCTCGAACATACGCAACGCCTCGATGGACTGGGCGCCATAGCTGACCGCCACGGAGGCCATGCCGGCATTGCGCGCCATCTGCAGGTCAAACGATGAATCCCCGACCATCAATGCCTGCCCGGCACGGACGCCGCAATGCGCAAGGATTTGCTCGAGCATCAGCGGATGAGGCTTGCTGGCGGTTTCATCCGCAGCACGGGTGATATCAAAAAAGCTTTCCCAGCCATGGGACTTGAGCACGCGATCCAACCCACGCCGAGCCTTGCCGGTTGCAACCGCCAACTGATAGCCCTCGGCACGAAACGCGCCCAGGGTTTCGACGACGCCGTCGAACAACGGCGAGGGCTCTGAATCCAGGGCGATGTAGTGATCGGCATAATGCTGACGAAAAGCGACCAACTGCGCATCACCGATACCCGGATACAAGGTACGGATCGCCTCCGGCAAGCCAAGGCCGATAATGCCCTTGACCGCCAGGTCGTCACACAAGGCATAGCCCGAGCGCTCGGAAGCAACGTGCATCGACTCGACGATCCGGCTAACAGAGTCAGCCAGCGTGCCATCCCAATCAAAAATCAATAACTTGCATTCAGATGGGTGCACTCAAGCGCTCCACGGTCTTGGCCCACACGTCATCGACAGGCGCCTGCAACTTGAGCTCGCCACCATCCGGCAATGGCACGGTCAGCATGTAGGCATGGAGAAACAGGCGTTTGCCGCCCATGTCGCGAATCTCCTTGCTGAAATCGTCATCGCCATACTTGGTATCACCGGCGATACAGTGCCCCGCATGCTGGGTGTGCACGCGAATCTGGTGAGTCCGACCAGTGATCGGCTTGGCTTCGATCAGGGTGGCAAAGTCACCAAAGCGACGCAGGACCTTGAACACGGTCACAGATTCCTTGCCCTCCTCCTCGTCGACCTCGACCATGCGCTCTCCGGAGCGCAGGTTGCTCTTGCCCAGCGAGGCACGCACCTGCTTGATCGAGGCGGCCCAGTTACCACGAACCAACGCCATATAGCGCTTATCGACACCATCGCCACGCAAGGCGGTGTGCAGATGGCGCAGCATGCTGCGCTTCTTGGCGATCATCAGCAGGCCGGAGGTGTCGCGGTCGAGACGGTGAACCAGTTCGAGCTCCTTGCAATCGGGGCGCAACTGGCGAAAGGCTTCGATCACCCCGTACGTCAAGCCGCTACCACCGTGCACAGCGATGCCGCACGGCTTGTTGATCACGATCAGTGCTTTGTCTTCGAAGACAATCGAGGCTTCCAGGCGCTGCAACAAACCTTGCGCCAAGGGCACCGGTTCGTCGCGCTCAGGCACACGGACCGGCGGCACGCGCACGATATCACCCGCCTGCAGCTTGTATTCGGGCTTGATCCTTCCCTTGTTCACCCGCACTTCGCCTTTACGCAAAATGCGGTAAATCAAGGTCTTGGGCACGCCTTTGAGTCGAGCGAGCAGGAAGTTATCAATACGTTGGCCGGCATATTCCGGCGAGACCTCAAGCAGTTGTACGCTTGGAGTCGAGGGGGCAGTAGTCGTCATGCCGCGAATGATAACAATTTTTTATGGAATTGAAGCACTTAATCATTGCTGCTATAGTCGCGAACGCCGCCAAAAGCGGCCTGGACAGAGGACAAACGGCAAGTTGCCGGCCCTGCCCAACGCAATTCATCAGGACGCGAGGCCGTCCTACGGGGCTTTCGCAATGATTGGAAGGTTCATGATTGTAACAAGCGCAGGTGACATGAGGCCTGAAGCGAGCACAGCCAGAGAGTAACCACTCGTCAGTTGTGCCGATATTTACGGCCAGTTCACAAAGTGCAGTCAGTCACGAATCGAACCATGAGCGAATGCTTCGGAAACAACGCCTGTTACAGCCGGGTACGGGTACAACCGCCTTTACCCGGTATTGAGTAGCCATGAGCGTGCCCTCCCCTTTGGAGTGCGCGGTAAATGCCAACCCGCTGCGGATTCTGCGCGCGGCAGCACCCGAATTATCAGGGATACGTGTAGGGTGGAGATGCACAACCGTCGGACTGTGTAGCACTAGGCTTATATTTAGACGCTTCATCTCGTCCACAGTCGCCGGTTGATTCCTCCTCCTGACTGAGTGCTTAAGTAGCCACAGCAAGCAGGACGCGTACGTCGCGATGAAGGCCCACATTGGCCGGACTTCGCTGGACACGGGAATGGCCAACCACTCCTGACGCACCTGACACCGACCGTGAGAAGTCGTGTGTGCCGAACGCCGTTTCCGGCAGCCCGGAAACCGACGGTACTACATGAAAAGAATGCTGATTAATGCAACCCAACCCGAAGAGTTGCGTGTTGCACTGGTAGATGGCCAACGCCTCTACGACCTGGACATCGAGTCAGGTGCACGCGAGCAGAAGAAGGCCAACATCTATAAAGGCCGGATTACTCGCATCGAACCAAGCCTTGAGGCTGCCTTTGTCGATTTCGGCTCTGAGCGCCACGGCTTCCTGCCCCTCAAAGAAATCTCCCGCGAATACTTCAAGAAAACCCCAGAAGGTCGCGTGAACATCAAGGACGTCCTGAGCGAAGGCCAGGAAGTCATCGTTCAGGTGGAAAAAGAAGAACGTGGCAACAAGGGCGCAGCCCTGACCACCTTCATCAGCCTGGCCGGTCGTTACCTGGTGCTGATGCCGAACAACCCACGGGCCGGCGGCATCTCCCGTCGCATCGAAGGCGAAGAGCGCAACGAGTTGCGCGAAGCCCTCAATGGCCTGGTTGCCCCGGCTGACATGGGTCTGATCGTGCGCACGGCCGGCCTTGGCCGCAGCAGCGAAGAAATGCAGTGGGACCTCGACTACCTGCTGCAACTGTGGACCGCCATCAAAGAAGCCTCGCTGGATCGCTCCGCGCCATTCCTGATCTACCAGGAAAGCAACGTGATCATCCGCGCGATCCGCGACTACCTGCGCCAGGACATCGGCGAAGTGCTGATCGACAGCGTTGAAGCCCAGGACGAAGCCCTGACCTTCATCCGCCAGGTGATGCCGCAGTACGCCAGCAAGATCAAGCTGTACGAAGACAGCGTTCCGCTGTTCAACCGTTTCCAGATCGAAAGCCAGATCGAGACCGCTTTCCAGCGCGTCGTCGAACTGCCTTCCGGCGGCTCCATCGTGATCGATCCGACCGAAGCCCTGGTGTCCATCGACATCAACTCGGCGCGCGCCACCAAAGGCAGCGACATCGAAGAAACCGCGCTGCAGACCAACCTTGAAGCCGCCGAAGAGATCGCCCGTCAGTTGCGCCTGCGCGACATCGGCGGCTTGATCGTTATCGACTTCATCGACATGACGCCGGCCAAGAACCAGCGCGCCGTGGAAGAAAAAGTCCGCGAATGCCTGGAAGCTGACCGCGCCCGCGTGCAAGTCGGTCGCATCTCGCGCTTCGGCCTGCTGGAAATGTCCCGCCAGCGCCTGCGTCCTTCGCTTGGCGAAAGCAGCGGCATCGTCTGCCCACGTTGCAACGGCACCGGCATCATCCGTGACGTTGAATCGCTGTCGCTGGCAATCCTGCGCCTGATCGAAGAAGAAGCCCTGAAAGACCGCACCGCCGAAGTTCGCGCACAAGTGCCGATCCCGGTTGCCGCGTTCCTGCTCAACGAGAAGCGTAACTCGATCACCAAGATCGAACTGCGTACTCGCGCGCGCATCGTCATCCTGCCGAACGACCACCTCGAAACGCCGCACTTCGAAGTTCAGCGCCTGCGCGATGACAGCCCAGAAGCACACATCAACCAGTCCAGCTACGAAATCGCTGCTGCCGCTGCTGAAGTGGAAGAAGTGCAACCGGCTGCCGCCACCCGCACCCTGGTTCGCCAGGAAGCCGCCGTCAAGACCGCTCCAGCGCGCGCCAATGCTCCGGTTCCGACCGAAGAGGTAGCCGCCCCGGCGCCAGCACCTGCCGTCGTGCCGGAGCCCAGCCTGTTCAAGGGCCTGGTGAAGTCGCTGGTCAGCCTGTTCGCCACCAAGGAAGAGCCAGCTGCTCCTGCCGTGGTCGAAAAGCCAGCCACCGAGCGCCCAGCGCGTAACGAAGAGCGTCGCAACGGCCGCCAGCAAAGCCGCAACCGCAACGGTCGTCGTGATGAAGAACGCAAGCCTCGCGAAGAACGTGCACCGCGTGAAGAACGCGCACCACGTGAGCCGCGCGAAGAGCGCCAACCACGCGAAGCCCGTGAAGAGACTCCAGCGGTAGCCCGCGAAGAGCGCGCACCTCGCGCACCGCGTGAAGAGCGCGCACCACGTGCCCCACGCGAAGATCGCAAGCCACGCGGCGAGCGTGAAGAGCGTCCGGTTCGTGAACTGCGCGAGCCTCTGGATGCCGTTCCAGCCGCTGCTGCTGCCGTTGCCGCAACCGTCGTCGCTGAAGAGCGCCCAGCTCGCCAGCCTCGTGAAGAACGTGCGCCACGCCCACCGCGTGAAGAGCGTCAACCACGGGCCGAGCAAGCGACTGCCGCCGCAACTGAAGAAGAACTGCTGACCAACGAAGAGCAACTGTCGGAAGACGGTCAGGACAACGCCGAAGGCGATCGTCCGCGCCGCCGCTCCCGTGGCCAGCGTCGTCGCAGCAACCGTCGTGAACGTCAACGCGATGCCAATGGCAACGTGATCGAAGGTTCCGAAGAGTCCGAAAACAGCGAAGAGCCAACTGGCGCTGAACTGGCTGCCGGTCTTGCCGTAACCGCCGCCGTTGCCAGCACCGTGATCAGCGCCCCTGCTGAGGCCCAGGCCCACCAGCAAGCTGAACGTGCGACCGCAACCGTGACCGAGGAAGTCGCTCAGGAAACTGCCCAGGAAGCCGTTCAGGTAGAAGCGCCAGTCGTTGAAGCCACGACGCCAGTCGAAGCGCCAGCCGCTCCTGCTGTAGACGTTGCGCCAGCGGTTGAAGCCCAGCCCGAAGTGCACGCTGAGGTTGAAACCTTCGTCGCGGCTGCAGAGCCTGCCTTCGAAGCGCCGGTCGCCGAAGAAAAAGCGCCTGAAGCCCGCGAAGAGCAAACAGCGTTCAACTGGGTTGCCGAGCCTGTGGCTGTTGAAGCCGCCGTTGAAGTGATCGCTGCCGAAGTCGTGGCACCGGTTGCCGAAGTGGTTGCCGAACCAGTGGCCGTTGTTACCGAAGCCGCTCCAGTCGAAGCGCCAGTCGTTGCCGAGGCACCAGCACCGGTTGTCGAAGCGGCACCCGCTGTCGTCCTGACCGAAAACGGTCGCGCACCCAACGACCCACGTGAAGTGCGTCGCCGCAAGCGTGAAGCCGAGCGTCTGCAGAAAGAAGCCGAACAGGCTGGCGCTGCTGTCCCGGCAACCGACGACGTGACCGAGCAACACCCTGAGGCCCTGGAAAAAGAGCACGAGCCTAAACCCCTCGCCTGATTCCATCCGCCACTAAAAAGCCCCGCCTGAGTGATCAGGCGGGGCTTTTTTTACATCTGAATCCGAGCCCCAGGGGTTCAGCGATCGGTGGCTACTTGAATGCCAATGCCTGCGGCACATCCACATCCCACAACACCCCAGGATCCTCCAGCGCCACCTCAATCACCTTGGCCGAGGCAAACAATGGCTTGGCCCCGCGATCACCCGACAGCGCCATCAATGCCGGACCATACGCAGCACCAAAGCCTACCGGATGCCCAAACTCACCACCGTGCACCGGCACACTGATTGAATCCGCCGCCATCCGTGCGATCACCCGCTCAATACTCGACGGCAGGATAAACGGCATATCCCCCAGCACTATCAACCAGCCCTCCTGCGCCGGGTGCGTCGCCACCGCCGCAGCGATGCTGTCGCCCATGCCAGTGCAGGCCTGTAGCAACACTTCACAACCATAGGCACGGGCGAGGCGCGCCACCTCGGGACGATCCCCCGTGGTCACCAGTATTCGCGATTCAAGGCTGGCTGGCAGGTTGCGCAAAGTGTGCTCGACCACCGGCCGCACCACCCCGTCGCGCCCCACGCACAAGGCCAACAGCTTGTCCTGATCGAATCCCGCCACCTGCCGGTAACGACTGCCCTGCCCTGCGGCAAGGATGATTGCCCCCACCATCAGGCGCTGATCCTGACCCTGGAGTGTTGAGCGCGTCATGGGCATGTCCGTACAGAAGTTAAAAAAAACCCTGCCACCGCGTAAGGCGTGCAGGGCTTTGGATTCAGCCTTGAGCGTAGATCAATACCGATTGGGTTCCATTTCCAACTCGACATTGAAGCGCGCGGCAATGTCTTCCTGGATCCGTTGTGCCAGGGCCAACAACTCAAGCCCGGTGGCCTGGCCATAGTTGACCAACACCAGCGACTGCAAGCTGTGAACGCCCGCATCGCCGTCACGAAAGCCCTTCCAACCGGCCTGCTCGATCAACCAACCAGCGGCCAGTTTCACCTGGCCATCGGCCTGCGGGTAACCAATCAAGCCGGGATGGGCCACGCGGATTTGCGCAGCCAGCACCGCCGACACCAGCGGATTCTTGAAGAAACTGCCCGCATTGCCAAGCACCGCCGGATCGGGCAGCTTTTCACTGCGAATGCTGCAAATCGCCCGACTGACATCGGTCGCGCTCGGCTGATCGATACCCTGCTCGCTCAAGCGCTGGCGTACCGGACCGTACTCCAGATGCAAGTGCTCGCCGCGCTCAAGGACAAATCGCACCCTGAGGATCACCCAGCGCCCAACCTGCTGCTTGAACACGCTGTCACGGTAGGCAAACTTGCATTCGGCCAGGGTGAAGTCGCGCAACTCGCCCGTCTGGCGATCCAGGGCGGTCAAGCCGGCAAACACATCCTTGATCTCAACCCCGTACGCACCAATGTTCTGCATCGGTGCCGCACCGACAGTACCTGGGATCAGGCTGAGGTTCTCAAGTCCCGACAAACCCTGGGCCAGGGTCCACTGCACGAACGGGTGCCAGGTTTCACCGGCCTCGGCCTCGATCACCACCCGGCTGCCATCGTCGCTCAACAGGCGAATGCCACGGCTGGCCATGCGCAGCACCAGCGCAGGCACATCCGCCGTCAGCAACAGGTTGCTGCCACCGCCGATCACCAAGAGTGGGACGGTCTGCTCGGCGGCATACGCCAGCGCTTCGCGAACATCGGCATCGCTATGGGCCTCGGCGAACAGGTGCGCGCGAACGTCCACGCCGAAGCTGTTGTAGGCCTTGAGCGATACCTGCGGCAGCACCTGCAACGTCATAAGCGTCCCTTCAATTCAATCACCAGCGCATCACAGGCGTGCTCGATCAGATCCAGTACCTGCTCGAAGCCTTGATCGCCGTCGTAGTACGGGTCCGGCACCTCATCCACACGGCCTTCATAGCGGCGCAGAAACAGGTCCAGCTCGGCCCGGCTCTTGGCCGGCTGCATGGCCTTGAGGTGACGCAGGTTGTTCTGATCCATGGCCAGGATCAGGTCAACACTGGCGAAATCGGCGCGCGTCACTTGTTGTGCACGCTGCGCCGACAGGTCGTAGCCACGTTTCAACGCGGCGGCCTGGCTACGCGTGTCCGGCGCCTTGCCGACGTGCCAGTCGCCCGTCCCCGCCGAGATCACTTCGACCTGATCGGCCAACCCCGCTTCACGCAGTTTGTGCCGCAATACGCCTTCTGCCGTAGGCGAACGGCAGATGTTGCCCAGGCAGACGAACAAGACCCGCATCAAACCTCCAGCAGACGACGAACGCGTTCAAGGTCTTCCAGGGTATCGACCCCCGGTGGCGGTGCGATCAGTGCGTCGGCGACGTGAATCCGCACGCCGTGCCAAAGTGCGCGCAACTGCTCCAGGCACTCGGTGTCCTCCAACCAGCACGGCCCCCAACTGACGAAGTCATGCAGGAACCCGGCGCGGTAGGCGTAGATACCGATATGACGACGGTACGGCACGCCGGCCGGCAATTGCTCCTGGCTCTTGGCGAACGCATCGCGCGCCCAGGGCAAGGTGGCACGACTGAAGGTCAGCGCCAGGCCGTTCAGGTCGCTCACGACCTTGACCACATTGGGGTTGAACAGGGTTTCAATGTCTTCGATCGGCTCGGCCAGGGTGGCCATGCCCGCTTCGCCATGGGCCGCCAGATTGGCGGCGACCTGGTCGATCACGCTCGGCGGGATCAGCGGTTCGTCACCCTGCACGTTGACCACGATGGCGTCGGGGGCCAGGCCCAGTTGGGCGGCGACTTCGGCCAAGCGGTCAGTGCCGGAGTTGTGATCGGCGCGGGTCATCACCACTTCAGCGCCAAACACCGCGCACGCTTCGACAATGCGCGCGTCATCCGTGGCGACCACTACTCGCTGGGCACTGCTTTTGCTCGCCTGTTCCCAGACGTGCTGGATCATCGGCTTGCCGGCGATCATTTGCAGGGGCTTGCCCGGCAGACGCGTGGAGGCAAAGCGCGACGGAATCACCACGGTGAACGCGGTGCTCATTTGTCCAGGCGCTCATCGGTGGTCAGGGTGCGGGCTTCGCTTTCGAGCATGACAGGGATGCCATCACGAATCGGGAACGCCAGGCCGGCGCCCTTGCTGATCAGTTCGGTCTTGTCCGCGCTGAGCTTGAGTGGACCCTTGCAGATCGGGCAGGCGAGGATATCGAGCAATTTGGTGTCCATGAAAACTCCCTGGATTAAGCGTTTAAGGCAAAAGACGTGCGGGCAACAACCGCATCAACTGCGTATCGAACCAGGCCACGAAAGCCGGCGATGGCCGTGCATCGACCGCCAGGTACCACCAGTCTGGCGCGGCGAAGGCGCGGCATTTCACCGCGTCCTTCTCGGTCATGACCAACGGCAGTGGCGGCGTGAAATTCAAGGCCGCCGCGCTGTACTGCGCGTGGTCGGCAAAAGCATGGGCAATGGGCTGCCAGTGTAGCGTTTCGAGGGTCGCGAAGAAACGTTGCGGGTTGCCGATCCCGGCCACCGCGTGCAGCGCCTGGCCCTTCGGGAAGTGCTCAAGCGCCCGACGCTCGCCCGTCAACAGATTGACCAACGCCGTGGGTTGTAACTGGAAGGCAAAGCCATCATCGCGATCCTCGCTGGCCCCGTTGTACAACACCGCATCGACGCTCTGCAGGCGTTCGACCGGCTCGCGCAAAGGCCCAGCCGGCAGGCAACGGCGATTGCCCAACCCACGGGCGGCGTCGATCAGCACCAACTCCAGGTCTCGTGCCAGACGGTAATGCTGCATGCCATCATCCGACAGGATCAGGTCCAACGGCTCGGCGGCCAACAATGCCTGGACGGCTCGGCTGCGATCCGGGTCGATCATCAGCGGCACACCGGTGCGCTGCACGATCAACAGCGGCTCATCTCCCGCCATCGCCGCGCTTTGCTCGGCCTCGACCCGCCACGGCAACTGCGGCGGCGTGGCGCCATAACCGCGGCTGACCACGCCCACCCGAAGGCCGGCGCGCTGGCAGTGTTCGATCATCCACAGGATCAACGGCGTCTTGCCGGTACCACCCACGGTGATATTCCCCACCACGATCAGCGGCACCGGAGGCTGATAGATAGCCCCCTCGCCCGCCAAAAAACGCTCGCGCTTGGCGTTGACCACGCGCCGGTACAGCCACTCCAGCGGCTGCAACAGTTTGAGCGCCGGGTGACCGGCGTACCAGGCAGCGAGCAAGCGATCGGAAATAGCCATCAGGGTACGGGCGCCGCCTCGACAGTGGTCATGCGCAAGTGGGTGAACCCCAGTTTGCCCGCGGCATCCATGGCGGTGATGACCGCCTGGTGCTGGGTCTTACCATCGGCACTGATGGACAGAGGCAGGCTGGTGTCGCCATTGGATTCTTTCTGCAGGGCCTCGATCACGCTGGCCAGGTCACTCTTGGGTAGCAACTGGTTGTTGAGCGAAAACGCCCCCTCGGCACTGATGGTGATGTCCAGTTGCTTGGCCTGCTGGTCTTCGGCGGGCGAGCCACTGACCGCTTGCGGCAAGTCGACGCGCAATTGGGTTTCACGGGTGAAGGTGGTGGTCACGACGAAGAACAGCAGCAGGATAAACACCACGTCGATCAGCGACGCGAGGTTGATGTCCACGTTCTCCCGTGGCTTGCGGCGGAATTTCACGCTTTGCCCTCGGCCAGGTCCACGTCCCGGTCGCCCTGCACCACTTCGACCAGCTTGATCGCCTCCTGCTCCATGCCGACCACCAGTTCATCGATGCGCCGCTGCAGGAAACGATGGAAGAACACCGATGGAATACCCACCATCAAGCCCGCCGCCGTGGTAATCAGGGCCTTGGAGATGCCGCCTGCCAGTACCGAGGCATTGGTGGTCATGCCCGAGCCGGTGAAGGCGCTAAAGATATCGATCATGCCCAGCACGGTGCCAAGCAGGCCCAGCAGCGGCGCCATGGCGGCGATGGTGCCCAGGGCATTGATGTAGCGCTCCAGTTCGTGGATGACCCGTGCGGCGGCCTCCTCGATGCATTCCTTCATGATCTCGCGACCATGCTTGGAGTTGGCCAGGCCCGCGGCGAGGATTTCACCCAGCGGCGAGTTGGCGCGCAGTTCCTTGAGTTTTGCCTGGTTGAGCTGTTTGTCCTTGATCCAGACCCAGACCTGCCCGAGCAAGTGTTCCGGGGTCACGCGACTGGCTCGCAGGGTCCACAGGCGCTCAGCGACGATCGCCATGGCCGCGATGGAACTCAGAATGATCGGCAGCATCATCCAGCCGCCGGATTTGACCAATTCCCACACAGTGACAGCCCCCTCGAAAAAGTGCGTCACTTTACCATACAGACTCACCGGAAAGGCTCGGCCCAGCGACGACCGTGATGCCCCAGGGCGCATGCGCTCTAATGACTGGCCGGTGCAGCGCGGCGCCAGAAGCGTGATTGCTGGCGCAACGACCCGGGCGCCTCGAACGCCCCCAGGCGCAAACGCACGGCGCCCTGCTCGGCACTGTCGAGGACCTGCAGGCCCAACCGGCGGTAGCGCGCCATGACTTGGGGGTGGGGATGGCCGAACGCATTGTCGTGACCGCGGGAAATCAGCACCGCCTTGGGCGCCAGCGCCATTAAAAACGCCATCGACGACGACGTGCGACTGCCATGGTGGGGCGCCTGCAACCAGTCGGTGTTCACCGCCAGCGGGCTGTCGAGCAAGGCCCGTTCAGCGTGACGATCAATGTCACCGGTCAACAGCAGGCGCTCACCATTGGCCTCGACCTGCAACACGCAGGACGTCTGGTTGCTATCACGGGCCTCGGCCCATCGCCACAGGGCAAAGTGCACACCGTCCCACTCCCAGGTCCGGCCACTGTCACACGCCTGGGCCAACAACGGTGCCGGCAGCGCCAGCGGGTCGCCGCTGACCACCTGAGCCACGGGCAACGCCTTGGCGACGGTGCGGGCACCGCCGGCGTGATCGGCGTCTGCATGGCTGATCAGCATCAGGTCCAAGCGACGTACCCCCAGCTTGCGCAGCACCGGCACGACCACCCGCTCGCCGAGGTCAACCTCACCGACCCGTGGGCCGCTGTCGTAGAGCAGCGCGTGATGGCGTGTACGAACCAGCACCGCCAAGCCTTGCCCCACATCCAACTGCCAGATTTCAGCGATGCCCTCGGGAACCTGGGGCCGCGGCGCACACACCAGCAGCGTCAGCATCGGCCAGCCCAGCACGCGCAGCGGCACGCCCTTGGGCAACAAGAGCAAGACACTGCCCAGGACGGCGATCACCCACGCCCCTATCGGCACAACCGGCGATACCCATGCGGGCACCCAACCTGCCGCCACCTCCAGCACACTGAACAACCCACCAAGCAATCCGCCGGCCAGCCATAACAACCCCGCACCGACATAGGGCACAGACAGCAACAATGTCCCCAGCAAAGCCGTTGGCAGCACCGCCAGACTGATCCAGGGCACCGCCAGCAGGTTGGCCAGCGGCCCGCTAAGGCTGATCGGCAGCCCCAGGATCAACAACCACGGACACAGGCCGATGGCGATCAACCACTGCGCCCGCGTCCAGGCGTGCCACCAACGCCAGGCACCCAACCGGCCGCTGAACGTGAAGAGCAACACCGCGACGGCCACAAACGACAACCAAAACCCCGGCTGCACGCTGGCCAGCGGATTGAGCAATAGCACCGCGTTCAGCGCCAGCAGCAACGGCCACCCGGCGTGCAGATGACGAAAGCGCAGGCGCCAGAGCAACACCAGGCCAATCATCACGCAGGCCCGGCGTACCGGCACCTCGAACCCCGCGAGCACGCCATAGCCCAGCGCCGCGGCAAATGCCAACCCGCACGCCCAGGGCAACCAGGGCAGGCGCTGGGGCCACAGGCCATAGCGCGCCAACCCGGCAATCAACAGATAGACCATCGCGGCCAGCAGACCGATGTGCTGCCCGGAAATCACCAGCAAATGTACGGTGCCGGTGTCCTGTAACACCTGCCAGTCTTCACGCGTCAAACCGGAACCATCGCCCAGGACCAGCGCCGCCAGCGCCCCCGCACGCCCTTGGGCATCGACCGCCAGCAAGCGCTGGCGAATGGCATCGCGCCAGGCCCACTTGGCGGGTTCGAGCAACTGCCCATCCTTGATGGTGCCCGTCGCACCGATACCCTGCGCCAACAGCCAGGCTTCGTAATCGAACGCATGGGGGTTGAGCAGCCCTGCCGCACGCTTGAGCTTGACCGCCAGGCGCCAGCGCTCGCCGCTGTTGATTGGCGGGCCGCCATACCAGGCCAGGCGAATCAGCGCCGGTAATCGCCCGCGCCGGGATTGCCCGTCGGCCAACTCAAAACGCACCACACCCTGCTCGCGTTGTGGCAGCCCGACGACACGGCCCTCGACCCAGCGGGTTTGCCCGTCAAGCTGCGGTGCCAGCCGATCCTTCAGCGCCCAGTGCGCGTTCAGGCACGCCCAACTCAAGCCGAACACAAAGAACGCCAACGGATAAGTGCGCCAAGGCAGGAACATCAGCGCCAGCAGCGGCAGCACCAGCAACAGCCCGACCGGCGGTAATACGGGTAGAAAACGCAGGGTCAACAGACCCAGCGCGAGCGCCAACATCCCTGTGCGCATAAGCTCTTCCTTGAGAGTCCCTACTCTTGGATTAGCCCAGTCACAAAGGCCTGCGTATATTAATTGTCACAAAGTCTGAATTGGCGCTCGGCGGAATCCGGGCATACTTGCCGCCTGAACTGACCGAGAAGCCTTATGCCCCGGCGCCTTTTCAAACGCTACATGCCAGACCCGACGAGCATCAAGGAACACAAATCCTTACGCTTTCTTGGCAATCTGTTGCATGACCCTAACTTATGGCACCTCAATCGGCACTCGGTCGCCCGGGCCATGGCAGTCGGGTTGTTCGCCGCCTTCCTGCCGATTCCCATGCAGATGCTGGTGGCTGCGGCGCTGGCGGTGTCGGTACGGGGCAATATCCCGATCGCCGTGAGCCTGGTCTGGCTGACCAACCCGATCACCATGCCGGTCGTCTTTTTCTGCACCTACCAGGCGGGCGCCTGGCTGATGAACGTGCCCGCGCGCACCCTGCCGGATGAGCTGACCTGGGAATGGATCAGCGGCGAGTTGTCGACCCTGTGGCAGCCCTTCTTGCTGGGCTCGGTGGTCGCCGGCCTGACACTCGGCGCCCTGGCCTACTGCCTGACCATGACCTACTGGCGCTGGTGGGTCGGCCGACAATGGACGCGACGCAAGAAGGATCGTTCGGCGAAATGAATCGTGGGAGCGAACCTGCTCGCGAAGCGGCCAGCACAATCAACAACCTTGTTGACTGACGCACTGCCTTCGCGAGCAGGCTCGCTCCCACCCAGTAACGCCTACGCCGATCAGGTACGCATGCCGCGACCGCTGACCAGCAGCCGCGCGCAACCGACGTACAGCACCACGGTAGCCACCAGCATGAAGGTGATGGCGATGCTGATCTTGATGTCCGAGACACCGAGAATCCCGTAGCGGAAGGCGTTGACCATGTGCAGCACTGGATTGGCCAGCGACACGGTCTGCCAGAACGGCGGCAGCAGGGTAATGGAGTAGAACACCCCGCCCAGGTAGGTCAATGGCGTCAGCACGAAGGTTGGGATAATCGAGATATCGTCGAAGTTCCGTGCAAAGACCGCGTTGATGAACCCCAGCAGCGAGAAGATCGTCGCCGTCAGCACCACCACCAACACCGTCACGCCCAAGTGATGCACCTGCAAGTCGGTGAAGAACAGCGAGAGCAGCGTCACGATCACCCCGACCATCAGCCCACGCAGCACACCGCCCAGGGTGTAGCCAATCAGGATGGTGTGCGGTGACAGCGGCGAGACCATCAGTTCTTCAATCGAGCGCTGGAACTTGCTGCCAAAGAAGCTCGACACCACGTTGCCGTAGGAGTTGGTGATCACCGACATCATGATCAGGCCCGGCACGATGTACTCCATGTAGGTGAAGCCACCCATGTCGCCGATTTGCCGGCCGATCAGGTTGCCAAAGATCACGAAGTACAAAACCATGGTGATCGCTGGCGGCAGCAGGGTTTGCGGCCAGATCCGGGTGAAGCGCCGGACCTCGCGGTAAACGATGGTATTGAGCGCCACGAGGTTGGGTTGCAATTCGGAACTCATACGGCCACCTTCGCCAGATTTTTCTCCACCAGGGACACGAACAGCTCCTCAAGGCGATTGGTTTTGTTACGCAGGCTCAGCACTTCGATGTTCAATGCGGCCAGTTGCGCGAACAGTGCGGTGATCCCCATGTTTTTATCGACCTGGACTTCCAGGGTATGGCTGTCGACTAGGCGACACGGGTAGCCGATCAACTGCGGCGGTGTCGTCATGTTGCCCTTGAGGTCCAGCAGGAAGGTCTCGACATGCAGTTGGCCGAGCAGGTTACGCATGCTGGTGTTTTCGACGATCGTGCCGTGATCGATGATGCCGATGTTGCGGCACAACTGCTCAGCCTCTTCCAGGTAGTGCGTGGTGAGGATGATGGTGATGCCTTTCTGGTTCAGCTCGGTGAGGAAGCTCCACATCGAGCGACGCAGTTCGATGTCCACGCCAGCCGTCGGCTCGTCGAGGATCAGCAGGCGCGGCTCGTGCACCAGCGCGCGGGCAATCATCAGGCGCCGCTTCATACCGCCCGACAGCGAACGTGACGGCACATCGCGCTTGTCCCACAGGCCGAGCTGGGTCAGGTACTGCTCGGCGCGCTCCTTGGCCAGCTTGAACGGGATGCCGTAGTAGCCGGCCTGGGTCACGACGATGTCGAAGGTCTTTTCGAACTGATTGAAATTGAACTCCTGGGGCACCACGCCGATGCTGCGCTTGAGCGCGGCCGGGTTGCGGTCCAGGTCGTGGCCAAAGATGTTCACCGTGCCGCTGGTCTTGTTCACCAGGGTCGAGAGAATGCCGATGGTCGTGGATTTGCCGGCACCGTTGGGGCCGAGCAAGGCGAAAAAGTCACCTTCGGCGACATCCAGATCGATACCACTCAGGGCCTGGAAACCGTTGCCGTAGGTTTTGGTTAGCTGCCGGATGGACAGAGCAGAACTCATATCGGATTTACGCACCAAGAAGGGAAGTCAGGAATGGTTAAGGCCCGGCGGCGTGCAGTGCAACCAAGGCGCTGGGACGCAATGGTGCTTGGCGACGCCGCACAAGTACAGTCATGTGTGTTGATAGTGAATATTAAGTCAACGCAGTCATCACCGCTTTCTGGTAGGCCACGCGGCGCTTGAGTCGCTCGTACCAGGCCTGCAAATGGGGCGCAGGTGCACGTTCGATGGGCATTTCGAACCAGGCATAAATGAAGCTGCCCAGGGGAATGTCACCCATGCCGATCTCGTCACCCGACAGGTAGGGCTGATTCGCCAGCGCCTGGTCGACCATGGCCAGCAGGCCCTCGCACTCGTTGATCGCGGCCTTGATTTGTATCCAGTCCTGCTGCGCGGCCGGGGTGCGCAACACGCCCCAGAACACCGTGCGGAAAGGACCCGCAAAGCTCGACGTGGCCCAGTCCATCCACTTTTCGGCGCTGGCACGGGCCTGGAGATCCGCCGGATACCACGGCGTGCCACTGGCGTGACGGGCCATCAGGTAACGCACGATGGTGTTGGACTCCCACAGCACGAATCCATTGTCGTCAATCACCGGCACCCGGCCGTTGGGGTTCATCGCCCGGTACTCGGGCGTGTCCACCACACCAAAGGCACCGCCGGCGTCTATCGCCTCGTAGGCCAGGCCCAGTTCTTCGGCGGCCCACAGTGGTTTCCTGACATTCGACGAGTTTTTCCGACCCCAGATCTTCAGCATGACCTTCCCTTAAGTGGATGAACGCCGGGGCAGTCTACGCCGGATCAGGCCCGACTCAAATCGTCCTGCATATCCCCCAATAGCTCAGGCATCTGCGTGCCAAACAGGTGCGGGTAGCACTGTTCCAGGTGTTTGAAGAAGAACGCCTCGGGCACATCGACAAACTGCCCGTGGTCCACCAGGTACTCCATCGACTGCTGCCCCTGGCGATTGAAGGGATGAAACACACTGTCGTTGAACCCATCGAACTCCAGCGGCGGCACATCGAATACCTCGCAGAGTTTGGCATTGAACGCCGGCGTGGCCTTCACCCAGCGATCATTCAAGTACAGCTCGGTGTAGCCGTGCATGGCAAACACGTCACTTTTCAACAACTCGATCAGCCGGGGCGTCGACAGGTGATTGCGTACGTCCGCCAGGCCGATACGCGCGGCAATCCCGCAATGGCGGGCACACCCGGCCAGCAAGGTGGCCTTGGGCACGCAGTAGCTCACTCCGGTGGCCAACGCATGACTGCCACGCAAGGTGGCCGGGTCTCGACTGAAGCTATAGGGGTTGTAGCGCACCGCCTCGCGCACCGCGTAATAGAGATTGACCGCCTGCTCCACCGGGTCGTTGCGGCTACCGCGATGTTTTTCGGCGAACTCCACCACCGCAGGGTGGTCACTATCGATGAAGCGTCCGGGACTCAGGTACTGGTGCATGAGGTTGATCTCCAGGGGAAGCCCCGAGTCTAGCGACACCTTGAGCACAGAGATAACGACGTTTCGGCCAAACATCAGCGCTTGCCGTACGCGCTTTCAGACAACCGCAACGCTTTCACTCACGAAATACCCAGCTGTTTCCCACCGATTCATACGAATCGCTCTGGCCACCCCGTTTTGCAGATGCCGTCTAAGCTCTGGAGGTGGTTTTGCCCCTGGTTTCACGGAGGATTGAATATGCTGCTGTTGTGGATACTGGCCCTGGTGGCCGGGATAGCCTGGCTGGCTCACCGCCGCACCGCTCCCCTGCCCGCGCTGGGCATCGTGGCGATCTACCTGCTGGCGATGGGCGCCTTCAGTCGTGCTCCTGGCTGGTTGCTGCTGATTTTCGGCGCGGTGCTGGCCGCAGTCGCCGCGACCCTGTTGCTGCCCGATCTACGGCGCAAGCTGTTCACCGCGCCGTTATTCCGCTGGTTCCAGAAAACCCTGCCGCCGATGTCGCAAACCGAACGTGAAGCCATCGACGCCGGCACGGTGTGGTGGGACGGCGAACTGTTCAGCGGCCGCCCGGACTGGAACAAGTTGCTGGCCTACCCCAAGGCGCAACTGAGTGAGGAGGAGCAGGCATTTGTCGACGGTCCGACCGAAGCACTGTGCGCGATGGTCAGCGACTGGGACATCAGCCAGCAAATGGACTTGCCCGCCGAGGCCTGGGCCCACATCAAGGCCCATGGTTTCTTCGCCTTGATCATCCCCAAGGAATACGGCGGCAAGGGCTTCAGCGCCTACGCCAACTCACAGGTCGCGATGAAGCTGGCAACCCGCAGCGGCGACCTGGCCTCCACCGTCATGGTGCCCAACTCCCTGGGGCCGGCCGAGTTGCTGCTGCACTACGGCACCGAGGAGCAGCGTAACCACTACCTGCCGCGCTTGGCCCGTGGCGACGACATTCCGTGCTTCGCCCTCACCGGCCCTCTGGCGGGTTCCGACGCCGGCGCCATGCCCGACACCGGGATCGTCTGCAGGGGCCAGTGGGAGGGCCAGGAAACCCTGGGCCTGCGGCTCAACTGGCAAAAGCGCTACATCACCCTGGGCCCGGTCGCCACTTTGCTCGGCCTGGCATTCAAGGCCTATGACCCGGACCATTTGCTGGGCGACAAGGAAGACCTGGGCATCAACCTGGCGCTGATCCCCACCGACACGCCCGGCGTGGAAATCGGCCGCCGCCACCATCCCCTCGGCGCGTCGTTCATGAACGGGCCGAACTCGGGCAAGGACGTTTTCGTGCCCCTGGACTTTCTGATCGGCGGCCAGGAGATGCTCGGCAAGGGCTGGATGATGCTGATGAACTGCCTGTCGGTCGGGCGCTCGATCTCGTTGCCGGCGGTGGGTACTGGTGCGGCCAAGTTCACCAGCCTGGTGACCGGCCAGTACACCCAGGTTCGCGAGCAATTCAACGTGCCGTTGTCGGCCTTCGAAGGCATTCAAGAGGCCATGGCCCGGATCGGCGGCAACGCCTGGATGATGGACGCCGCCCGCATGCTCACCGCCAACGCGGTGGACCTGGGGGAAAAACCCTCGGTGCTGTCGGCCATCCTCAAGTACCACCTCACCGAGCGTGGGCGCGAATGCATCAGCCACGCCATGGATGTCCACGGTGGCAAGGCGATCATCATGGGCCCCAACAACTACCTGGGACGTAGCTGGCAGGGCGCGCCCATCTTCATCACCGTGGAAGGCGCGAATATCCTCTCGCGCAACCTGATGATCTTTGGCCAGGGCGCCATCCGCTGCCACCCGTTCGTCCTCAAGGAAATGGCCCTGGCCAGCCGCGAGGACAAGGAGCAGGCACTCAAGGAGTTCGACGCACTGCTGCTCAAGCACATCGGCTTTGCCGTGAGCAACGCCGCCAGCACCTTGATGCTCAACCTGGGCATCGGCCGCTTCGAACCCGCGCCAGGCGACACCCTCAGCCAGGGTTACTTCCGTGCGCTCAACCGCCAGGCGGCGGCCTTCGCCATGCTGGCGGACCTGAGCATGATGCTGCTGGGCGGTGAACTGAAGCGCCACGAACGCCTGTCCGCACGCCTGGGCGATGTGCTGAGCAACATGTACCTGGCCTCGGCAGCGCTCAAGCGTTACCACGACCTCGACTCACCCGCCCACATGAAGCCGCTGTTTACCTGGGCGATGGAAGAAAGCCTGGGCCAGGCCGAGCGCGCCATGGACGAGTTGCTGAACAACTTCCCGAACCGGGTGCTTGGGTGCCTGCTGCGGGGGGTGGTGTTCCCGCTGGGGCGTCGCCACACCGGGCCTTCGGACAAATTGGCGGCCGAAGTCGCCGCCGTGATTGGCCGGCCCAAGGGCGACCCGACCCTCGAAGAGTTGCTCTGGGGTTGCTACCGGCCGCAATCGGTCGACGATCCGGTCGGCGCCTTGCAACATGCCAGCGACCTGCTCAACGCGGTGCAACCCTTGCAAAAGAAGCTCCACACCGCGCTCAAGAGCGGGCAGGTCAAGCCCGCCCCCGGAGAATCGGTCATCGACGCGGCCCTGCAAGCCGGTGTCTTGCAAGCCGGCGAGGCACAGAGCCTGCACGAAGCCGAAGCCGCACGGCGCAAAGTGATCGATGTCGATGACTTCTCCAAGGAGCAACTGCAACTGGCGCCGGGCAAGGTCCGCTAGCACCGGGGCACGCCCAGCGGTTGAAGGGTGAAAAGCGGGCGCCGGGGCTATATACTCCGGCGCCCGTTTTGCTTTAGTTCTAGAGGACTCCCGTTATGCTCGACCAAACTCTCGTCCAGCTCGACCTCCTACGCAGTATCCTGGTCGCTGTCGGCGAAGCCGAGCAGGTTCCGGACGAAAGCCATGCCCTGTTCCTGGAACGTTTCGACGAACTGCGCGCGTCACTGCCCATCGACCCGATCGAAAGCCAATACCTGGGCCAGGACATTCTGTGCCAGATCATCGTCCGCTATCCGCAAATCGCCCACTTGGTGCCACGCGACCTGCTGTGGTACTTCGCCGGTGACTGCCTGCACTACATGCCAGACGACGAGATCGAACTGTATCAGGCCCTCGAAGAACGCCGCTTCGAAGCCGAACAGAACGACGAACCGTTCGACTGGAACCAGGAGAAGCAACTGCTGGCCCTGTCGAACCAGGAACCGAAGCACTGATTTCGCGCCCTGCATTCAAAAGGCCCGCCTGGTTAACCAGGCGGGCCTTTTTGCTTCAGAGCAAACCATCGCTCTCCGGCAACTCGTAGGCCAGGACAGGTTTGCCCATGGTACTCGGTTTGCCCGGTTTGCCCAGCGTGGGCTCCTTCTCCAGGCACTCCACCAGATAGTCGATCAACACCCGCAACTTGGGCGGCAGATAGCGTGTCGGCGAATGCAGCAGCCAGGCGCCACCGTGATAGGAGGCGAGAAAGGTCCAGTCCGGCAATACCTGCACGATCAAGCCTTGCTCCAGGGCATAACGCGCCGTGAAGTACGGCAGGCTGCCAATCCCGATGTGTTGCAACACGGCCCCCAGTCGCACGCCCGTGTGATTGGCCGCATAGCGCCCCCGCACGCCAACGGTCACGGCCTTGGTGCCCTGCCTGAACTTCCAGCGCGCATCGCTCGGCGTTTCGCCCAGGTAAATGCAGCTGTGATTGAGCAGATCGTGGGGATGGCTCGGCGTGCCGTGTTCCGCCAGGTACTGCGGGGTCGCGCACAGCATGTGGTCGATCGTCAGCAACTGGCGCCCCACCAGCCCCACCGGCGGGCGATCGGTGATGCGGATCGCCAGGTCGACATGATCATCGATCAAATCGACCTGGCGGTCCTCCAGCAACAACTCCACATCGACCTTGGGATAACGACGCAGAAACTCCGGCATGTGCGGATGGATCACAAATCGCCCTACCGCCTTCGGCACGCTGATGCGCACCCGCCCTTGCGCCTCCTGGGTGAACTGGCCACTGATTTCCATCACCGAACGCGCGGCGCTGACCATCTCCTGGCAGCGCTTGAACACCTCTTCGCCACCATCGCTCAGGCGCAACTTACGGGTGGTGCGCTGCAACAACCGAGTGGCCAGGGCTTTCTCCAGGCGCGAGATGCTGCGGCTGACCGCTGACGGCGACGAGCCCAGCTGTCGCGCCGCCTCCGAAAAGCTGCCGGTCTCGACCACCTTGACGAAAATCGCCATTTCCCCCAACAGCGGTAGCGGAAGATTTATGCTCACAGCGCAAAAGTCCATTGATGTTTGAACGGATTATCACGCAATTGCCGGTTTCATATAATAAAAAAATGAATCCTCACTAGGCCATTGTTGGAGTTGAAATGCTTTCGAATTACCTCGGCGAGTTCCTTGCCCTGGCGACGATCCACTTTCTCGCCGTCGTCGCGCCAGGCCCCGACTTCGCGGTGACTATCCGGCAAAGCGTGCGCTTTGGCCGTGCGGTCGGGATGTGTACCGCACTGGGCATTGGCGCCGGCATTTCGGTGCACGTGCTCTACACCTTGCTTGGGGTGGGCGCACTGATGCATGCCACCCCGTGGCTGCTGACCGTGGCCAAGGTGGTGGGCGGCGCCTACATTCTTTACCTGGGTGTGAGCCTGTTACGCAGCAAGCCAAAGTCGACGCAAGAAGGCCTGGGCGCTGTCGAGGTGCCTAACGAACAGCAAACCCTGTTCAAGGCGTTCGCCACGGGCTTTCTGACGAACGCCACCAACCCCAAGGCAACCCTGTTCTTCCTGGCAATCTTCACCACCGTCATCAGCGCATCGACCCCTTTGCAGGTCCAGGCGCTCTACGGGCTGTGGATGTGTTTCGTCAACGCGCTGTGGTTCGTGATCGTGGCGCTGTTCTTCTCCAGCAGCCGGGTGCGCGTGCTGTTCATGCGCATGGGGCACTGGTTCGAACGCACCATGGGGGTGATCCTGATCCTGTTCGCCGGGCGCTTGATCCTGTCGATGTAACCCCTCGATCCCGGCCTCGAGCACCCCATCAGGCGCTCAAGGCCGAGACGGCGGCGCGGGTTACTTCAGGTTGCCGCTGAGAAACTGCTGCAAGCGCTCGCTCTTTGGATTGCCCAGCACGTCCTGCGGCGCGCCCTCCTCCTCCACGCGCCCCTGGTGCAGAAACAGCACCTGATTGGACACCGTCCGGGCGAGGCTCATTTCGTGGGTGACCATGATCATCGTGCGGCCCTCTTCGGCCAGGCCCTGGATCACCTTGAGCACTTCGCCCACCAACTCGGGGTCCAGCGCCGAGGTCGGCTCATCGAACAGCATCACTTCCGACTCCATTGCCAACGCCCGGGCAATCGCCACCCGCTGTTGCTGGCCGCCGGAGAGAAACGCCGGGGTTGCGCACCGAGGCAAGAAAGCGCTTGAAGGCAGGAGAAGGCAGCTAGCCGGAGGGTTTGAGGAGCGCCAGGAAACGCTTGAGCGATACGCCAACCCTGTCACACCTGTTACCCCGGTCGCTTTGCGCGCCGCATAGGTGCGTCCGGTAACAGGTCCAAAGGCCGGGGCAGGTGCCGAAGTACCCGCTTCGCGGTCGACGTCCGCTCAAGTCGCCGCGATATCGCTACGCGCGCGCCCAGCCAAAACGCAACAGGCCCGCGCAATCACCTGGGCGGACCTGTATCGTCGTTTCGACGGGCATGACAAATCACGCACACACAAAAACGCCGCTCATTGAGCGGCGTTTTCATTAAATATGGAGCGGGAAACGAGACTCGAACTCGCGACCCCGACCTTGGCAAGGTCGTGCTCTACCAACTGAGCTATTCCCGCAAATGGCGTCCCCTAGGGGACTCGAACCCCTGTTACCGCCGTGAAAGGGCGGTGTCCTAGGCCACTAGACGAAGGGGACACGCTACCCGGAACACATGGTGTGTGTTCCAGTGCCCAGACCCGCCTCCGAAGACTTGGTTCTGGTTTCACTCAACATCACCCGAAAGCAATGCTGCTTAAAAATGGAGCGGGAAACGAGACTCGAACTCGCGACCCCGACCTTGGCAAGGTCGTGCTCTACCAACTGAGCTATTCCCGCATTGGCGTCCCCTAGGGGACTCGAACCCCTGTTACCGCCGTGAAAGGGCGGTGTCCTAGGCCACTAGACGAAGGGGACACAGCTACAACTTCACTCCTTACCGCGTCTTGCTATTCGCTTTCCGCTGTAAGTGGCGCGCATTCTATGGATGGATTGAGGGGTCGTCAACCCCCAACTATAAATTTATTTAAATCAATGACTTCGCCACCCTTTAAGGAGCAAATCGGGGTTTTCGTGCGTCCGGTGTTTGACGCCTATATTCTGGCACTCGCCAAGGCGCTATAGTCAGCTACGCCTCGATGATGGCTATGTGCATCCACTCGCCTATCGCCTGTAAAGGCAACGCCGCGGCCTGCCACAAGTCGTCGCACCGGCCTATGCGGCCCCAGGCTCAACCACTACACTCGCACGCAAACCCTATTAAAGAGGTCTTCACGGTGACACCACTCATGATCACCCTGCTAGTAATAGTCGGGATCGCACTATTGATCGCCATCGGCTACATGAACCATGTGGTGGAAAACAATAAGCTGGAAAAGGCCCGCACCAAGATCGAGCTCAATGATCGCCTGCGGCGCTGCGGCGAAATCACCGAGACATTTCCCGGCCAACTGATGACACCAGCCCTCAAGTTGCTGCTGGCACGCCTGGAACTCAACGTCTGCCAACGCCTGCTGAACCTGGACAAGTCCAACACCAGCAGCAAGACGCGGATCGATGAACTCAACGCCTTGATCGCCCAGGGCGAATCCATTCCGGTCAACAATCCACCATCGCCGATTCGCACCGAGGCCAAGGCCAAGGATGTACGTTTCCTGCTCGAAGCCTTGCATGGCCAGGTCACACGCGCCGCACAAGATGGTTTCCTGCCGACCAACGAAGCCAAGCGCTGGATTCGCGAGATCCGCCACATCCTGGTGCTGCTGCACATCGATTTCTTCAACAACCTGGGCCAGCACGCCCTGCAACAGGAGCAGCCTGGCCAGGCTCGCCTGGCGTTCGAGCGTGGTGTGCAGTACTTGCGCAAGCAGCCTGACCCACAGGTCTACAGCGAACAACTGCAGTACCTGGAGAAACTCCTGGCCCGCGCCAACTCCATGGTGCTGACCAACATTGCGCCCATCGAAGGCGAAGTGAATGAGTTGACCGAAGGCCTCAAGGATGTCGAGGCCGATGCGGACTGGAAGAAGAAAGCTATCTACGATTGATCAAGATGCGGCGCAACGCCGCGTCAACGCACGCGGGCGAGGAGATCGGTCCTCGCCAACGGCTTACAACCTGAAATGCCCCACCATCCCCTTGAGTTCAACCCCCAACTGCGCCAGCTCGATGCTCGACGCCGCATTGCCGCGCATGGCGATCGAGGATTGATCGGCGCTGGCGCGAATACTGGTCACACTGCGGTTGATCTCTTCGGCCACGGAACTCTGCTGTTCGGCCGCGGCGGCGATCTGCTGGTTCATCTGTTGAATCAGCGACACCGCGGTGGCAATGCTGCCCAGCGCGCTCTCCGTCTGCAGGGCATCGCCGACCGCCAGCTTGACTAACTCACCGCTGCCTTGAATCTGCTGCACCGAGGACTGTGCCGCCAGGCGCAATGCGCTGACCAAGCGCTCGATTTCCTCCGTCGACTGCTGGGTCCGCTTGGCCAGGGCCCGCACTTCATCGGCCACCACCGCAAAGCCCCTGCCCTGCTCGCCCGCTCGCGCCGCTTCAATGGCGGCATTCAGCGCCAGCAGGTTGGTCTGCTCGGCAACGCTTTTGATCACACCCAGCACCATGCCGATGTTCTGGATTTCCCCGCTGAGGCTTTCAATACTGGCGCTGGCCGAGACCGCCGATTCAGCCAACTGCTCGATCCGCTGCAGGCTTTGGCGAACCACCTGTTGCCCGGCTTCGACCTTGCCATCGGCCGTATGCGCCGCCTGGGCGGCCTCTTCGGCATTACGTGCCACATCATGAACGGTCGCGGTCATCTGGTTCATCGCCGTGGCGACTTGTTCGGTCTCTTCTTTCTGGCTACTGACTTCCAGATTGGTCTGCTCGGTCACTGCCGACAGCGATTGCGCCGAGTTGGCCAACTGTTCGATCCCGGCCTGCAAGCCGCTGACGATACCACTGAGCCCAGCGCCCATTTGCTGCATCGCCTGCATCAACTGACCGACTTCATCGCGACGAGTCACCTGCACGCTGGCGCTCAAGTCGCCGGCCGCGATCCGCTCGGCAACCCCAATCACACTGCGCAACGGTGTAACGATCAAGTGCGTGATCACCCACGCGGCAATCAGGCCAACCAGCAGGGCCAAGGCTGACGAGCCGATGATCAACAATGAGTTCTGGTTCAGTTCTTCTTGCATGGCCTGGTCCTGGGCGCCATACGCCTGATCGACCTGTTGCACCACCTCGCCCGCGCGTGCACGCAATTGCTGGTAGACCTGTTTCTCCTGGGCCAGCAGCCCGGTGTACTCCGTGAGCTTTTCACCGAAACTGGCGATATGTCCCGCCACCTCCGCCAACACCGTTTGATAACCCGCGTCCTTGATCACCCCCTGTAGCGCCTGTGCCTGGATCAACGCCTGCTCGGCCTGCTCGATCTTGCCTTGCACGGCACTGTCCGCCGTGACCTTGCGGCTTTGATCCAGGCGCACCCGGGCTTCGTTCATCGCCTGCAGCATCAGCTTCGACACCTGGCCGACCTGGCCGGCCTGCTCGATAAACTCGGCGCCCTCCTTGCCCGCCGACTCCTTGAGCGTATAGGCGCCATCGTCAGCAAGACCGGCCTGCAACACATCCAGGTTGTTGGCCACGCTGGAGACCGACCAACTGGCCATCTCCAGCGCCAGGTCCTTGGTGCTCGTCAGCTCGACAAACTCATCGAATGCCTTGCGGTACGCGACCAGGGATTGCTCGACCTGCGCCATGACCGGCGCGTTGACGGCGGACTGCGCCTTGAGTTGTTCGGCCTGGGCGATCAACGCGTCGACGCCCGCGTGCAAGGCGTCGACACTCGACGCATCGGCGTGCAAGGCGTACTCCTGCTCCAGCAGCCGGACCTTGAGCAAGCCGCTGTTGAGCGCCGACATCTGTTTGAGGCCGTCGAAACGGTGGCTGATGGTTTGCAAGGACCACACACCAATGGCCGCTACCAGGGCCGTCAACAGCAGCACCAGCACAAACCCAAGCCCCAGCTTCTTTGCCATCCCAAGATTGGCAAAACGCCCTTGCACGACCGAAATCATTTCACGTAACCCCCTGTCACGCCGGCGATACCCACATCGCCAGGCTCTATGCCTGCAGGTTCGCAATGGGCTGCACTCAAGCACAAGTCTATGGCGCCACAATAATGGCCAAAAGCTACGTACTCGTCGTTTTCAGAACGCTTGAAGTCGATCCGGTGCGCCGCAAGCCTGGAAAAAGGCCAAGGCTCGCGGATCATTGGCGTAGGCCACGTTGATCCGCAGCCAGTTACCCGGCCGGCCACACGGGCTGAATGCGGCGCTGCCCAGCAAGGAGATCCCCAGCCTTTGAGCCTGGACCCGCACGTGCTCCGGCGAACCCACCCTCGGCCGCGCCCAGATGTACAACCCGCCAACGGGGCGACCAAAAACCTCCCATTCAGCGTCCTCAAGGGACTGCAAGGCAGCGCACATCTCACATTTGAGGCGCTGGCGCTGACGCTGGACGAGCTTGCGATACGTACCATTGACCAGCAGATGGGCCACCACGGCCTCGCAGAATCCCGATACCCCCAGGCTGGTAATCATCTTGACCTCGGCCAGTCGAGCGCTCATTTCAGCACTGGCCACGACATACCCGACCCTTAGGGAACTGCTGAGGTTCTTCGAGAAGCTACCGACGTAGATCACCCGCCCCTGCGTGTCCAACGCCGCCAGGCGCGGGCTCGCACTGCCTTGAAAGTCGGCATAGACATCGTCCTCGACAATGGTCAGTTGATAGCGCTCGGCCAGGGCAAAAATTCGCTGGGCCACGGCGGCGGTCAGATTGCTGCCGGTGGGGTTGTGCAACAGGCTATTGATGAACAGGGCACGAGGCTGATGGGCCCCGAGCAGCGCTTGCAGTGCCTCGACGTCCGGCCCCTTGGGGGTACGCGGTACTTCCAGCATCTGCACGCCCCACAAGCGCAATTGCTCGAACACGTTGCCATAGCCCGGACTCTCGACCACCACACAATCACCCGGCTTGAGCAAAGTGCGGATGATCAGGTCCAGCCCATGGGTGGCACCTGCGGTGGTCAGCACCTGGTGCTCCTGGACCGTGACGTTGATCTGCTTCAGGCGCCGTTGTATTTGCTGGCGCAACTCCAGCAACCCAAAGGACGTGCTGTAGTTGAACAACCCCGCCATATCCGTGCGCGAGATATGGCGAATGGCATAGCTAAGGTCATCACTCTCGCGCCAGCTTTCGGGCATGCCGCCACGCCCCAGCGGCAACACCCCCGACAACACCGGAGCCGAGGCCGCGGGCGTCGTCTCGACTTCACCCGGTGCCGCTGCGCCAGCGAAAGCAGCCGGCGTCACGGCCGACCTTGGCGTGGCGACGAAAAACACCGAACCATGACGCAATGCAAGAACGCCCTGGGCGACCATGCGTTCGTACGCTTCATTGACACAGGACTGGCTGAGGAGGTTTTCCCGCGCCAGTTGACGAATGGACGGCAAACGCGTCCCGGGTTCGACGGCATCACTGCGAATCCAGCCTGCCAGGGCATCAACAATTTGCTGCACGACAGGGACCAGTGCCTGCCGATCAATTCTCAGTTCCATGAGAGACCCACTCCAACCGTTCAGTGTATTTCCGGAAACAGTTAAACACAGACACCCCGAGGGCGATGTGCGACAACGCCGTCAAAACCTGCGCCCCTAACCATTTGAAACACAATGCCCGGCCGCGTGGCGGTCGCCCAGGCTCCGCGCTAGATTGCGATCACCCCACCGCCAGCACATGGCCGGTTGAGCCACCATGGATCGCAGTGATGAAACTACCCGCACAACTATCACCCAGTTGGATCAATCCGTATTCGTCATACCGGCAAACCTTGCTACAAACGCCATCTGGGTCTATCAATCAAGCTTCATTCACGCTGAGTGCCCGCCATGACTGCCCAGACCAATCGCCAATTCCTACTCGCCAAACGTCCGGTGGGGCCCGCGACCCGCGAGACATTCACCTTTCAACACGTACCTGTCGGCGAACCCGCGACCGGCCAGATCCTGGTGAAGAACCAGTACCTGTCGCTGGACCCGGCCATGCGTGGCTGGATGAACGAAGGTAAATCCTACCTACCGCCCGTCGCGATCGGTGAGGTGATGCGTGCACTGGGTGTCGGCCAGGTCATTACCTCCAACAACCCGGGCTTTGCCGTAGGCGACTACGTCAACGGTGCGCTAGGCATACAGGATTACTTCGTCGGCGAGCCCACGGGGTTCTACAAGGTCGACCCGACATTGGCTCCGCTGCCGCGCTACTTGTCCGCCCTGGGCATGACCGGCATGACTGCCTACTTTGCCCTGCTGAACGTCGGCGCGCCGAAAGCCGGTGACACCGTGGTGCTCTCGGGCGCTGCCGGCGCCGTCGGCAGCATTGCCGGGCAGATTGCCAAACTCAAGGGCTGCCGTGTCGTCGGCATCGCCGGCGGCAAGGACAAGTGCAGGTTCCTGATCGACGAACTGGGGTTTGACGGTGCCATCGACTACAAGAGCGAAGACGTGGTGGCCGGCCTCAAGCGCGAATGCCCGAAAGGCGTGGACGTGTACTTTGACAACGTCGGCGGCGACATCCTCGACGCAGTGCTCAGCCGCCTGAACTTCAAGGCCCGCGTGGTGATCTGCGGCGCGATCAGCCAGTACAACAACAAGGAAGCGGTCAAGGGACCGGCCAACTACCTGTCATTGCTGATCAACCGTGCACGCATGGAAGGCTTTGTGGTGATGGACTACGCCGCGCAGTACGCCAGCGCCGCCCAGGAAATGGCCGGGTGGATGGCCAAGGGGCAGATCAAGAGCAAGGAAGATATCGTCGAAGGACTGGAGACGTTCCCCGAAACCCTGATGAAGCTGTTCAACGGGGAAAACTTCGGGAAGTTGGTGCTGAAGGTTTGATGCGCGACCTGAAGTCAACGTGGGAGCGAGCCTGCTCGCGATAGCGATCATGCAGTCAAGGTGACGTTGACTGCGCTGATGCTTTCGCGAGCGGGCTCGCTCCCACATGAGGTTCAGCGGTGTTTAGGCCAGTTCGGCCACCACGGCCGCCAGCGCCTTGGCCGGATCGGCCGCCTGGCTGATCGGACGACCGATCACCAGGTAGTCGGAGCCGGCATCCAGTGCCTGGCGCGGGGTCAGGATACGGCGCTGGTCATCCTGGGCGCTGCCCGCTGGGCGGATCCCCGGGGTCACCAATTGCAACGACGGGTGCGCCGCCTTCAATGCCTGGGCTTCCAGGGCCGAGCATACCAGACCGTCCATCCCGGCTTTTTCGGCCAGTGCCGCCAGGCGCAGCACTTGCTCCTGAGGCTCGATGTCCAGGCCGATACCGGCCAAGTCTTCACGCTCCATGCTGGTCAGCACGGTCACCCCGATCAACAGGGGTTTGGGGCCGCTGCGTTGGTCCAGCACGTCACGGCAGGCCGCCATCATGCGCAGGCCACCAGAGCAATGGACGTTGACCATCCACACGCCCATCTCCGCCGCTGCCTTGACCGCCATGGCGGTG
This sequence comes from Pseudomonas sp. ok272, assembly GCF_900109995.1. Classification (GTDB taxonomy): domain Bacteria; phylum Pseudomonadota; class Gammaproteobacteria; order Pseudomonadales; family Pseudomonadaceae; genus Aquipseudomonas. The sequence continues at coordinate 170,100 of NZ_FOCB01000004.1, forward strand.
GTGTTGGGGATGTCGTGGAACTTGAGGTCCAGGAACACTTCAAAACCCTTGTCGCGCAGGGTCCCGACGATTTCCGCGGCGCAACTGGTGAACAGTTCTTTACCGACTTTGACCCGGCACAATTTCGGGTCCAACTGGTCGGCCAGCTTCAGTGCGGCGTCACGGGTAGGAAAATCCAGGGCGACGATGATAGGCGTCTGGCAGGCGGACATGAGTAGGCTCTCAGGCAAGTCGAAATCGGCGCGCATTGTAGCGGAACACAAGCCCCTCCGGGACCCGATGATCGATAAATCATCGCCAACCCTGGCAATTGAGCCGACCGGTGGGGCGATTGTGGCGCATCCGCTGCACTCACGTCCCGCCCACCTTACGCCCTCGCCTACCGCACGCCGATCAGCGTTTGTCTTCCACTTTCGCCTGGCTGTTGCTCCAGTCGTTCAGCAGGCTGTAGGCCACCGCGAGCAGGGTCGGGCCGATGAACAAGCCGATAAAGCCGAAAGCCAGCAATCCACCGAACACCCCCAACAGCACGATCACCAACGGCAAGTTGCCGCCTCGGCTGATCAGGTACGGCTTGAGCACGTTGTCCACGCCACTGATGATGAACGTGCCCCACATGCCGAGAAACACCGCCAGGCCATATTCGCCTTTCCAGACCAGCCAGGCGGTGGCCGGAATCCACACCAGCGGCGGGCCCATGGGAATCAGGCTGAGCAGGAAGGTGACAATACTGAGCACCAGCGCCCCCGGCACACCGGCAATCAGGAAGCCGATCAAGGCCAGGATCGCCTGCGCCGCCGCCGTGCCAATCACGCCGTTGACCACCCGCTGCACGGTGCCGGCCACCAGGTCGATGTAGTAACCGGCGCGCTCACCGATCAGCCGCTCCAGCAGGCGATGGACGAACATCGCCAGGCGCGGGCCATCGCGATAGAAAAAGAACACGAAGACGATGCTCAGGGTCAGCTCAAGCATGCCGCCGCCGATCTGCGCACTGCGCGCCAGCAACCAGTTGCCGACTTGCCCCAGGTACGGTTTGACCGCCAGCATCAGCGCCGCGCCTTGTTCATCGATGCTGTCCCAAAGCCCGACCAGGCGCTCGCCGACCAGCGGCACCCCGGCCAACCATTGCGGTGCTTCGGGCAAGCCATCGACCTGCACATCTTTGATCAGCCCGGTGGCATCGCGCACATGGTCGGCCAGGTTGAACCCCAGCCACACCAGCGGCACCGCCACCAGAATCATCCAGCCCAGGGTCAGGAGCCCGGCGGCCAGGGTTTCGCGACCGTTGAGCACGCGGGTCAGCAAACGCATCAAGGGCCAACTGGCAAACGCCAGTACCGCGCCCCAGAACAGCGCGGACCAGAACGGTGCCATCACCCAGAAGCTGGCACCGAACAACACCAGCAGCAGGATCTGCACCAACAGGCGATCGTTATTGAGCATGTAGAGTCTCGAACAGGGTGTATCGACAAAAAGCATAGGCGAACGGCCAAGGGCACGTTCGCCTGCGGGGGGGGGCGAGTTTAACGCAACCGTTCGATATGCAGGCCCTGGGCCTGCGCACTGCCCAGCTCAATGCGCGCAGCCCGCACGCCCTGGCCGATCAGCGCCTGGCGCCAGGCGTCGGCGTCAGGCCCGGAGATACTGACACGCAAGGTGGTGTCCAGGTTCAGGCCGCGGGACAACAACGTCAGCCACGTCGGCGACGGCGTGCCGCCAAGGCGTGGCAGGTCGAGCACGCCGGTGTCCTTGAGTTGGCGCAGCAAGGTGGCGGAGGTCGGCAACACGTCGCCCAGCGGGGCACTGGCCTGGAACTGTTCGACATGCAAATACGCCTTGCGATTGCCGCGGGTGATGCCGTACAGCGCCACCAACGTGTTGTCCTGTGGTGCCGCGAGTCGCAACAGCAGGTACGCCTGTTGATCGTCGGCACCATAGAGCTTGGCGTTACCGAACACTTCATTGGCCCACAGGCTGCTTTCGCCGCAATCACGGGCCTGGCACCAGAACAGCAGCTCGGCGCCCTGCTTCTGCAACGCTTCGCGGGCAGCGGTGAAGGCTTCTGTGGATGAATGCTCGGGCGGCAACTCGTAGGTCACCGAGGTCACTTGCCCACGGGCAGCGACCTGTCCGTCAAATCGCAACTGCCCGCTGATCTTGCGAATCGAGCCCATGGGGTAGATCCGCTCAAGCTCGGCGGCCGGCCGATAGTCGACGATCTGCGCATCGGCCAGACGCGGCACCAGCGGCAAGTCGTGACTGCCCGGGACGTCGGCAGCGAACACCAGCGGGGAGCACAGACCCAGGACAACGGCGCTTTTGATGAAGCCAGAAAATAGGCTCATCGGATCAGCATGGCCTGGGCACCCTTGACGACATTGGCATCGTCGTTGGGCGGTGGTACCTGCATACCGCGCTGCACGGCCGCGCGGGCCGCCATGGCGGCCATCCAGCGCTGCAAGGCCGGCAAGCCGTCGACCGATACGCCCGCCCACTCATGCTTGCTGACCCATGGGTAGGTGGCGATGTCGGCGATGCTGTAGTCATCGGCCAGAAACGGCACGCTGCCCAGGCGTGTGTCCAGCACCTCGTACAAGCGACGGGTTTCGTGCTGGTAACGGTCGATGGCGCCCTGGAGCTTTTCCGGGAAGTAGCGATAAAACACGTTGGCCTGGCCCTGCATCGGGCCAATGCCGCCCATCTGGAACATCAGCCATTGCATGACGACCGAGCGCCCCTTGGGGTCCTTGGGCAACAGTTGCCCGCTCAGCTCAGCCAGGTAGATGAGGATGGCGCCGGACTCGAACACGACGAAATCATCATTGCCACGGTCGACGATGGCCGGGATCCGGCCATTGGGATTGATCTTGAGAAACGCGGGAGCCTTTTGTTCCTTTTTGTCGAAACTCAGCGCATGCACGGTGTAGGGCATGCCGAGCTCTTCGAGCACGATAGAGACCTTGTGGCCATTCGGGGTCGCAGCGGTGTAGAGATCTATCATGGTTGTCTCCAATTTCAACCCGCCCAGCCTCGACAGTTGCCCGCCTCAAGTCAAGGAATGGCGAAGAAGCGATTGAAACAGTCTGCAACAAGGACCGCGCCGGACTCGTCATTCAAGTGCAGGTGATGGCCGCCAGGCAGTGTTTCGTACTTAAAGGGTAGATTCGCCATCCTCTCGGGACTCTTGGCGAGCATGCCCTCGGCCGCGACCACCAACTGCGCCGGGCACTGGATGCGCTGCACGAACGACAGCGCCTGCTCATCCGACAGGCGCAAAGGCGAGGGCAATGTCAGTCGATTATCGGTGCGCCAGGTGTAGCCGCCCGCCACCGGCATCAAGCCGCGCTGGCCCAGCCGTTCGGCCGCCTGGCGACTGACCGCCACCAGGCCGTGCATACGCGCTTCGATGGCTCGGTCCAGCGTGCTGTAGACCGGCTTGCGCTTTACCCGCAGGTCCAGTTGCGCCTGCAGGGCCTGGCCCATGCGCTCGGCGGCGTTGTCGTGGCTGGCCGTCGGCGGGATCATCCCGTCGATCAACGCCAGGTGCGTCACGCGCTCGGGCATGGCGCCGGCCAGCACCACCGAGACAATCGCGCCCAGGGAATGGCCCAGCAGCGCAAAACGCTCCCAGCCCAGTTGTTCAGCCACTTGCAACACATCATGGGCGTAATCCCACAGCGCATAGCCGGCCCCCGGCGGGCGATGATCGGAATGGCCGTGACCGGCCATGTCCAGGGCAACGATGCGCAGGCCGTGCAGCTTGGGCGCCAGCAACGCGAAGCTATTGGCGTTGTCCAGCCAGCCATGCAGGGCGATGACCGGCAGGCCGTCTTCGGGGCCGAACAAGTGCGCCGCCAGCTCGATGTGCGGCAGGCTCAGGCGGACCTCTTCGACGCCGCTCACGCGCAACTCCGGACGCTGCGCTGCTGCCACTTGTCGAACAGGTCCTTCAACAGGCTGGCCGTGTCCTGCGGGCGCTCCAGCGGAAACATATGCCCGCCCGGCATGCTCAGCGACTCACCGTGCGGCATGCGCCCCACGGCGCTGGTGTGATGGCGCATGACCACCCGGCTTTGCTGGCCGCGCACCACCGCCAGCGGGACTTTCAACTGCCGTACGGGGCCGGGGCTCAAATGCGGAACACCGCGATAGATGCTGATCTCGGTGGCAGGATCAAAGCGCAGTCGCAGGCGGTCACCCACCTGCTGCAAGCCGTGCTGCAGGTAGGCATCGAAGCATTCCGGGTCGAAGCCACGAAACAGGGTCTTGCCGGCGAAGTAGCTGCGCGCCGACTCCAGGTCGGCAAACTCTTCGCGCCGGCCCAGGGTGCGGCCGGCCGGGGTCAAGCGGTCGATGAAGCCAAACTGCTTGGCGGCGCGGATCACCCATCGGTCGGTGCGGGTCAGCACCGGCGAGTCGAGCATCACCACGCCGCGGTACAGCTGCGGGCAACGCAGGGCTGCGTGCAGGTGCAAGACACCGCCGAGCGAATGCCCCACGCCCCATACCGGCTCGGGCTGCTGCTCCAGGTGGTGGATCAGTTCGTCCACCAGGTTGTGCCAGTTATCGTCCGCCGGAAACCGTGGATCGTGGGCATGCTGCTGCAGATGCGCGACCTGATACTCCGGCGCCAGCGCGGCGAACAACTTGCCGTAGGTACCGGAAGGAAAGCCATTGGCATGGGCGAAAAAAATCTGCTGCGACATAACGGCACGTCTCTATACGAAATCAGGTGTTGATTGTCCGTAAGACGCGCACCAACAGCAATGACCGAAACCGCCAGGAAGGGTGACAGTCAGGCCACGGCCGTGCAGAGACTCAGCGCCCCGGCGGGGTCTGCCCCAGCGGCACCACCGCCATGGTCAGTCGTGACACGCAACTGGCCTTGCCTTCATCGCTGCTTAGGCGAATGTCCCAGACGTGGGTGGTACGGCCGATGTGAATCGGCTTGGCGACCGCCGTCACCCGCCCGCTGCGCAGGCCGCGCAGGTGGTTGGCGTTGATTTCCAGGCCCACGCAGTAGAACTGGCTGGCATCGATGCACAGGTAGCTGGCCATCGAGCCGACGCTTTCGGCCAGCACCACCGAGGCGCCGCCGTGCAGCAAGCCATAGGGCTGGTGGGTGCGATGGTCGATCACCATGCTGGCGGTCAGCGACTCGTCGTCGAAGGACTCGAAGCGGATATCCAGCACTTCGCCAATGGTGTTCTTCTGAATCGCGTTCAACTGGTCAATATTCGGTGCGGTACGCCACAGACTCATCGCTTGGTCCTTTGTTGGAGGTGTTCGGGGTCAATCCTGCCACAACACGCCTTCGCTGCGCGCACTCCACTCTTCGAACAGGGCGCCATAAGTCGCCTCGATCACGTTGCGCTTGATCTTCAGGGTCGGGGTCAGGAAGCCGTTTTCCACCGCCCAACTGTCCTTGACCACCACCAACTGGCGCAGGCGCTCGTGCTTATCAAGGGCGCCGTTGACTTCCTGACGCAGGCTTTCCAGGCTCGACTGCAAGGCCTGGCGCGTCGCGCTGCTGGTGTCCTGTGCGCCCACCGTCGACAGCACACACAGCCCTAGCGGCGCGCCGAGGCCATCGCCGACCACACACACCTGTTCGATGCGCGAATGCACCGCCAGGCGATTTTCAATGGGCGCCGGGGCCACGTACTTGCCCTTGCTGGTCTTGAAGATTTCCTTGAGACGCCCGGTCAGGCGCAAATAGCCCTCGGCGTTCTGCTCGCCCTTGTCGCCGGTGCGCAGGAAGCCGTCTTCGGTCAGGGTCTCGGCGGTCTTGCCCGGCTCCTTGAAATAGCCCTGCATGTTCGCGCCACTGCGCACCAGCACCTCACCGGTGTCCTCGATGCGCACCTCGACGGCCGGGCATGGCTTCCCGATCCAGCCAACCCGCTGCTGCCCCGGCAGGGAGACATGGGAGTAGCCGCAACTTTCGGTCATGCCATACACCTCCAGCACGTCCAGGCCCAGTCGCTGATACCAGCGCAACAAGGCCTGGGGCACCGGCGCGGCGCCGGACAGGGCAATGCGCAAGGCATCCAGCCCCAGGCCGGCGAGCACCTTGCGCGCGACCACCTTGCCGATGATGGGCAGGCCAAGCAGCCGGTCCAGGCGCTTGGCCGGGATCTTGGCGTACACGCCCATCTGGAACTTGGTCCAGATCCGCGGCACCCCAAACAATGCGGTCGGCCGGGCACGCTGCAAGTCGGTGAGGAAGGTCTCCAGGCTCTCGGCAAAGAACACCGTCTGGCCGCAATAGATCGAGGCCAGTTCGACGAACATGCGCTCGGCAACGTGGCACAAGGGCAAGTACGACAGCAATCGGTCCGACTCGTTGAGGCCGAACAACTGGCTGCCACTGTTCGCGGCGAACCCGAGGTTGGCGAAGCTGTGCATCACCCCCTTGGGCAAGCCGGTGGTGCCGGAGGTATAGATGATGGTGGCCAAGTCATCGGCACCGGGGGTGGGATTGTCCTGGATCGGCGAGCTGCGCTGCAGGTCGGCCCAAGTGAAATCGAACGTCCCTGGCGGACACAGCGGCAGGCTGATGGTCGGTAGATCCGCCCTGACGCCCCTGGACATGCCCGGCCAGTCGTCCAGCTTGCCGATGAACGCCAGCGCCGCCTCTGAGTGGTCAAGGACCTGGGCCACGGAATCGGCCGTCAGATTGGGGTACAGCGGGACAGACACATGCCCCGCCATCCAGATCGCCAGGTCGGCGATGATCCAGTGCGCGCAGTTCTTCGAGATCAGGGCGATGTGGCTGCCCTGGGGCAACTCGCGGGCACGCAACCAATGGGCAGCGCACCGTGCCTGATGGCCAACATCCGCCCAGGTCAGCGTTTCAACCTGGCCTGCGCCCACAGGCTGAACCAGAAATCGCTGGCGTGGATGGCGAGCTTCTCGCTCATAGAACGCTTGCAGCGGCAAACGAAAAGCGGCGGACATGGGAGGCGCTCCTTCTGGTTCGATATGCCGGCAAGCGTAGACCAACCAAGCGATTGCTTGGTTGGTTATTTCACACAAACAACCGATCCAACTGGGGAGATGAATACACACCCGGCGAACACCACATTGCCTTGTAGGCGCGAGGCTTTCCCGCGAAGCACGACAGCGCGATTCGCCTGCAGGACCGTGGCGCTGGGTTCGCGGGCAAGCCTTAATGCCAGTCAGTTAAGCGAAACCCACGTGGGAGCGAGCCTGCTCGCGATAGCAGTAGGTCAGTCAACGGAGATGTTGGCTGTGTTGCCGTCTTCGCGAGCAGGCTCGCTCCCACAGGTTTGGCGCCTTAACTGACTGGCATTAGGGCAAGCCTCGCTCCTGCAATGGATATAACCGGGCTACGGGTGCTTCACGCTCACCAGCGTCATGGCGCCCGCCAGTGGCAGGTCTGCCTCAAGCTCGGCCAGGCTGGCGGTGCCCATCGGTTGGGGGGCGCGCAAATGGCCGTGCTGCAAGTAGCCGATCAGATTGCCCACCAACGGTTGATGGCTGACCAGCAGCAGATTGTCGACCGAGTCCAGGTGCCGGGCTGCCTCTTGCGGGTCGCTGTCGGGTGTCAGCCACGGCACGGTGCGGATTTGCGGCTCGAAACCCAGGGCCTCGCGCACCAACTGTGCGGTCTGCTGCGCCCGCACATAAGGGCTGGCGAGGATCGCCTGGATCGGTTGGCCGATCAGCTCGGCGGCACTGCGCAACACCTCTTCACGGCCGTGGGCGGTCAACTCTCGTTCGGCGTCGCTGCGGGCATGGGCCTGGGCTTCACCGTGGCGCAACACCCAGAGTTTCATAACTTGGGCTCTTCATCACGCGTCGGGTGTGGCGCCGGCGGTACCGTATGCGGGGCTTCGCCTTCGGGGGCACGGGGCGTCGGCCAGTCGGCGAACGGCCAGGGTTTCTGGTCGCTGTGGAAGCTGCCGAAGCGGCCGATCTGCGCCAGGAACTGGCTGAGGCTGTCACCGAAGTTCATCAAGCTGGCGTTGGGCGCGCCGTAGATCAAGCGATACACCAGCTGCACCAACACCAACGCGCCCAGGATGAACTGCGCGACCTGCCACACCAACACATACACCACCATCCACAGCACGCGCAGAAGGATGGACTCGTATTTGGCTTCTACTTTCGGGTCGTTCATGTCTTGCTCCCTGCCCCTGTCAATTGAGGGCTCAGTTGAATCCGCTGGTGGAGATGAAGTCGACATCGGTTTTCGGCTCACCGCGCATCAAGCGCTCGATCACCTGCTCCAGCGTGCGCCCCTCGAACAGGATGGCGTGCAGGCCGGCGACCAGCGGCATATAGACCTCGACTTCCTCGGCCTTGGCCTTGAGCACCTTGAGCGTGTTGACACCCTCGGCCACTTCACCCAGGCGGGTGACCGCATCTTCCAGGCTCAAGCCCTGGCCCAAGGCAAAGCCGACCTGGTAGTTGCGGCTCTTGGACGAGGAACAGGTGACGATCAAATCGCCCACGCCGGCAAGCCCCAGGAACGTCATCGGGTTGGCACCCTGGTTGACCGCAAAGCGGGTCATTTCCGCCAGGGCCCGGGTGATCAACATGCTTTTGGTGTTCTCCCCCATGCCCAGCGCCACCGCCATGCCGGCGATGATTGCGTAGACGTTCTTCAACGCCCCGCCCAGTTCCACGCCAAAGCGGTCGGCGCTGGCATATACACGGAACGTGCGGCCGTGCAGGACGGCTTGTACGCGCTGGCACAGCGCTTCGTCTTCACTGGCCACCACCGTCGCCGTGAGAGCGTGCTCGGCCACTTCGCGGGCCAGGTTCGGCCCGGACAGCACGCCAATGCGCGCCTGCGGGGCGATCTCTTCGAGGATTTGGCTCATCAACTTGAACGTGTGGGCTTCGATGCCCTTAGTCAAGCTCACCAGCAACTTGCCGCTCAAGCGCGTCGCGTGGGGGGCCAACACCGAGCGCAGCGCGCTGGAAGGCAGCGCAACAAAACACAGGTCGCAATCGGTCAGGGTCGCGAGCAGGTCGGTGACCGGCGTAACACCTGGGTGAACCTTGATGCCCTTGAGGTAGCGCGGATTTTCGCGATTGACCCGGATGGCCTCGGCCTGCTCGGGGTCACGCATCCACTGCCGGACCTGGTGCCCGTTCTCGGCCAGCAGGTTAGCCACGGCGGTTCCAAAACTACCGCCCCCCAGGACCGCAATCGGGCGTTGTTCAGTCATATGCAATCCGTTAATCCATACCAATGGCGATGCCCGCATTATACGGAGCGGCCCCGCCTCGACCAGCCCCCGCGACAATTACCGGCATCGATGCAAAGCCTGGGTACACATTCGTGGAAAATGCACACATCGTGCATGGAAAACCCCACCCGCTCGGTTAACATGCGCGCCAACCAAACTCGATCATGGATGTCCAGTGTCCGCAGGCCCTTCACCTTTAAGCGCTTCGCTCGCCCTGGCGCTGTTGTCCAGCGACCAACTGCTGGCTGACGATCTGTTTCTGGACAACACCCAACTGCCACAAGTGCTAACCGCCACCCGACTCAAACAGTCGCCGGCAGCAGTGCCCGGCAGCATGACGGTGATCGACAGTGAGCTGATCAAGGCCAGCGGCGCCCGGGACATCAGCGAGCTGCTGCGCCTGGTGCCGGGGATGATGGTCGGCAACCTCAGCGGCAATCAGGCCGCGGTGAACTATCACGGCACCAGTGCCGACGAAGCACGGCGCATGCAGGTGTTGATCGATGGCCGCTCGGTGTATCGCGCCGCCCTGGCGACCGTGAACTGGGGCGACATCCCGGTGGCCATGGAAGATATCGCCCGCATCGAGGTGTTCCGCGGACCGAACACGGTCAGCTACGGCGCCAACGCGCTGATGGCGGTGATCAACATCATTACCCGCCCCCCCGCCGACAGCCATGGCACACGCCTCAAAGTCACCCGCGGCCAGCGCGGCATCAACGATTGGTACGCCAGCCACGGCAGCGGCTGGGAAGGTGGCGACCTGCGCCTGTCACTGGCCGGCCAGGAAGACGATGGCTTCGACAGCCACCGCAACGGCGCAGACCTGCGCGACAGCCGGCGCCTGAACCGCTTCAACCTGAGCATGAGCCAGGTCCTGGACGAGCAGCAAAGCATCGACTGGCAGCTCAATGCCAAAGACGGCACCAACCAGCGGCCCTACGCCTACCGCCCGGTCTTCAGCGGCACCACCGCAGGCGGCGACAACGCCGACGTGATCGCCAAGAACTACGCCGGCTCCCTGCGCTGGAACCTGGAGTTCAACCCCGAGCACAGCCTTTATGTGCAGGGCTCGGCACAACACTGGGACCGCCAGCAAACCTGGCGCGCGTGTGACGCCGAGGCGTCATTCAGCCCCCAACTCGGCGAGCTCTGGCAACTTGCCCCGCACTACGCCGAGCGCTTGGTGCGCAACATGGACAGCTTCAGCCAACCCGGGGCGCCGAGCGGCCAACCGGCGCACATGGCCCTGGCCAACCAAGTGCTGGAGCAGTGGAAAGGCGGCGCCCACCAGACCGTCTGCGGTGATATCGACCAAAGTACCCGTGAGACGCGCTATGACCTGGAGCTGCAGGACACCCTGAGCCTCTCGGAGAGCCTGCGCCTGGTCAGCGGCATGAACTATCGTTACGACCGGGCCGACTCCCAGACCTATTTCAATGGCACCCTCGACGACACCATGTGGCGACTGTTTGGCCAGTTGGAGTGGCGCGCCACCGAGCACTGGCTACTGCAAGCCGGGGCCATGTATGAACACACTCGATTGATTGGCGACTCACTCACCCCACGGCTGGCGATCAATTACCTGATCACCCCGCGTCATGGCCTGCGCGCGGTGTATTCGGAAGCGATCCGTTCCCCGGACATGTTCGAAAACAACGTCAGTTGGCGTTACCAGGTCAGCGATCTGCGCCCCAACGCCTACGGCAAGCCCAACGCCCGCTACTTTGTCACCACCCGGGGCCCGGGCAATCTCGATCAGGAACACATGCGCTCGCGGGAACTGGGCTACAACGGTTTCTTTGCCGAGGCCGGCGTCAATGTCGACATCAAGCTGTTCTACGACGAAATCACCGGCCTGATCAGCGAGCCGCTGCGCAACAACCAGTACATCGCCAGCAACGCCAATCACGCCCGCTTCAGTGGCACGGAAACCCAGTTGGACTGGCGCCTGAGCACCGCCGATCGGCTGCGCCTGACGTACGCCTATATCGATGCCCAGGCCAGCAACCCCGATGATCAGCGCTTCACCGCCCGCAACAGTGGCTCGGCGGGCTGGCTGCGTGACTGGGGCCGCGGCTGGAACAGCGCGCTGTTCTACTACGGCGACGACGCACTCAACGGCTACCGTTTCGAACGTATCGACACTCGTATCGCCAAGCGCATCGCCCTGGGCAAGGCCAGCCTGGAGGTGGCCGGCATCCTGCAACAACGCCTCGACCGTCAGCCCACCACCTTCATCGACAACAACTATGACTCGCGCCACGTGCTGTACTTCAGCGCCGAGCTAGCGTTCTGACATGGGCGCACTCCTGACGCGGATCCGTGTCCTGCGAACGCTACCGCCCCGGCTCTGCCTGCTTCTGCTTGTCAGCCTGCTCAGCCTGCCCCTCCACGCCGCTGAAATAGTGCTGACCGCCGCCGAGGACAGTGCCGGCGTACAGGCCTTTACCCGCGCCCTGGCCGAACGCAGGCCAGGCGACAGCGTACGTTTTGTCATGCTGCACACCCTGCCCACACCGTCGGCGCTGGTCGGCGGCACCCGGCTGATCCTGCTGGATCTGCCGAGCCTGGACTGGCGCCTGCAAGATGACCAGGGTCCGTCAACGCTGGTGCTGCGCGTCAGCCGCCTGCAAGCCCACCAGCGCCTGGGCAACCGGCAGCCGGCGCACCTGAGTCTGCTGTGGAGCGACCCCTCCTTGGACCGGCAACTGCGCCTGACCCACGCCCTGCTGCCGCAAGCCAAGCGCGTCGGCGTGCTCTACGGCAAGCACAGCGAGTTTCTGCTCAAGGAATTACTCCCGGCCGCACACCGCCTGGGCCTGCAGATCAACGCTCAACGCTGGGACGACACCCACGACAGCCGGCCACTGCAAGCACTGCTGAGCGTCAGCGATGTCCTGCTCGGCCTCAACGACCCCGCCCTGTATAACCCCATGACGGTCAAGAACCTGCTGCTCAGTAGCTACGGCCAACAACTCGCGCTCATTGGCCCCAACGCCGGGTTCGTCAAGGCCGGCAGCCTGGCCAGCACCTACAGCGACCAGGACGACTGGCTGGCGGTGCTCGACCGCCTGCTGGACCTGCCGCAGGCCAGTTGGCCGCGCAGCCTCTACCCGAGTCGCTTCAAGGTCACCAGTAACCCGCAAGTCGCGCGCTCGCTGGGTATCGAACAGATGGCCCCCGCCGCAGTGGCCGCGCAGTTGGCCGCAGGAGAAGAGCCCTTATGAACTTGCGTCGACACTGGGGCATCAATACCCGCACCCAAGTGATCAGCCTGGGCCCTGCCCTGCTGCTGACATTGCTGTTGATCGGCTTTTTTACCTTCGTGCGGATCCAGGACCTGCGCCAGGAGCTGAACCACACCGGCCAGTTGATCGCCAACCAACTGGCCCCCGCGACCGAGTACGGGGTGATTTCCGGCAACAAGGACGTGCTCGAAAGCCTGATGAGGGCCAGCTTGTCCACGCCCCATGTGCGCTTTCTGCAGGTGCAGGACAATGCCAACAATGTGCTGATGTATGTCGAGCAACCCATGCCGGCCCGAGGCAAGGCGCAACAGATAGAAGTGTTCCAGGCCCCGGTGCGCCTGCAACGGATTCAACTGGGCGATGACTTCCTACAGGGCTCGCCTGCGACGGATAAGACCTCCGAGGACTACTTGGGGCGGGTGGTGGTCGGCATGTCCAGCGATGCCTTCAGCCAGCGCCAGACCGAGATTGTGTTCAAGGCCGCGATCCTCGCGTTGTTCGCCCTGGTCTTCACCTTCCTGCTCGCCCGACGCCTGGCCGCCAGCCTGTCGGAGCCCATCAGCGCGATGGGCAATGCGGTCAAGGCGATCCAGCAAGGCGACTACAACACACCGCTGCCGATCGTCGATGATGCCGAACTGGGCAACCTGTCACGCCATATCAACAACCTGGCCGATGGCCTGGAGCAAGCCAGTCGCGAACAGCAACAGGCCATGGCCCAACTGATCCAGACCCGCGAAGAGGCCGAGAAGGCCAACAGCGCCAAGTCCGACTTCCTGGCCATGATGAGCCACGAACTGCGCACGCCGATGAATGGGGTGCTGGGCATGCTGCAGTTGCTGGAAACCACCGAGATGACCGCCGAGCAGGAGGAGTACGCGGCGCTGGCCTGCGAGTCGACCGAACACCTGCTCAAGGTGATCAACGACATTCTCGACTTCTCGCGCATCGAACGCTCTGCCCTGGACATGGAGCACATCCCGTTCAACCTCGCCGAACTGATCAACAGCTGCGCCCAGGCCTTCGCCCACAGCGCCGTGCAGCGTGGCCTGAACCTGAGCCTGAACATTCCAGAGAGCATGCAGGCGCTGTACGTCAAGGGCGATCCGACGCGCATCCGACAGGTCCTGGTCAACCTGATCGGCAATGCCCTGAAGTTCACCGACCAGGGCCGGGTGTCTATCCAGGCGCAGTGGCAAGCCCTGGACCACGAACTGCTGTGGTTTACCTGCACCGTGCGTGACAGCGGGATCGGCATTGCCGCCGACAGCCTGGAGTTGATGTTCAACGCCTTCCAGCAGGCCGACAGCTCGATCTCCCGGCGCTACGGCGGTACCGGGCTGGGCCTGCCGATTGCCCGCACACTGGCCGAACGCATGGGCGGCACGCTACGGGCGCAAAGCGAGGAAGGCGTCGGGTCGGTGTTCACCCTGGAGATCCCCCTGGCGCTGTCATCGCACACACTGCCGGCCACGGCGGCGAGCCTGGCACTGGGCAACGGCGATGGCGAGGGACGCAACGTGCTGCTGGTCGAGGACAACCCGGTCAACCAGACGGTGGTCGAGGCCATGTTGCGCAGCCTGGGCTTTACCGTGAGCGTCGCCAGCGATGGTGCACAGGCGGTACATCGCGCCAAAAGCCAGATGTTCGAAGCCATCCTGATGGATTGTCGTTTGCCGATCCTCGACGGTTACGAGGCCACCCGGCAGATCCGCCGTCTGCCCGACTGCGCCAATGTGCCCATCATTGCCCTGACGGCCAACGCCCTGCAGGGCGACCGCGAGGCGTGCCTGTCGGCGGGCATGAGCGATTACCTGGCCAAGCCTTTCAAACGTACTGATCTACAGCAAATTCTCCAGCGTTGGGTGAGTTAGTACAGGGCAATCAAGCATCTGCGACTGGCGTGAAAGGCGAAAGTGCGGCAGTCTTAGACACCTCAACAAGCGCGAAATCGGGCTTGAATAATAATTTCAGTGCACAAGTGTACATTCATGTCCCTTGTGCTGTGACTTTCACCACAACGCAATAGTCTATGAGTAGGCTGCTGGTTCAAGGCATGAATGCCTGGATCGGCCGGGAAGATCTACCCCCACCTGCCGCATGGGACTATTGAGGAGCTCGCATGACCAAACAAAACGCCTTTACCCGGGAAGACCTGCTGCGCTGCAGTCGCGGTGAGCTGTTCGGCCCAGGTAACGCGCAACTGCCCGCCCCGAACATGCTGATGGTGGATCGCATCACCCATATCAGCGAAGAGGGTGGCAAGTACGGCAAAGGTGAATTGGTCGCCGAGCTGGATATCACTCCGGACCTGTGGTTCTTCGCCTGCCACTTCGAGGGCGACCCGGTGATGCCAGGCTGCCTGGGCCTTGATGCCATGTGGCAACTGGTCGGTTTCTTCCTCGGCTGGCAAGGCTTGCCGGGCCGTGGCCGCGCCCTGGGTTCGGGCGAAGTGAAATTCTTCGGCCAGGTCCTGCCGACCGCCAAGAAAGTTACCTATAACATCCAGATCAAGCGCGTACTCAAAGGCAAACTGAACCTGGCCATCGCCGACGGTTCGGTCAGCGTTGACGGCCGCGAGATCTACACCGCCGAAGGCCTTCGGGTCGGCGTTTTTACCTCCACTGACAACTTCTAAGGGTTATCCGCATGCGCCGCGTCGTTATCACAGGTCTTGGCATCGTATCGTGCCTGGGCAATGACAAAGAGACCGTCTCCGCCAACCTGCGTGCTAGCCGCCCTGGCATCCGGTTCAACCCGGAATATGCCGAAATGGGTCTGCGCAGCCAGGTTTCCGGCTCCATTGACCTCCCCCTCGAAGAACTGATCGATCGCAAGATCTATCGCTTCGTCGGCCATGCGGCAGCCTACGCCTACCTGGCCATGAAAGACGCCATCACTGACTCCGGCCTGACCGATGAGCAAGTGTCCAACCCGCGTACCGGCCTGATCGCCGGCTCCGGCGGCGCCTCGACCCTGAACCAGATGGAAGCGCTGGATATCCTGCGCGAAAAAGGCGTCAAGCGCGTCGGCCCATACCGCGTCACGCGGACCATGAGCAGCACCGTTTCCGCTTGCCTGGCCACGCCGTTCAAGATCAAGGGCCTGAACTACTCCATCGCCTCTGCCTGCGCCACCAGTGCTCACTGCATCGGTACCGCCATGGAACAGATTCAGATGGGCAAGCAGGACATCGTGTTCGCCGGCGGCGGTGAAGAAGAGCATTGGAGCCAATCGTTCCTGTTCGACGCCATGGGCGCCCTGTCCAGCCAGTACAACGAAACCCCGGAAAAAGCCTCCCGCGCCTACGACGCCAAGCGTGACGGTTTTGTCATCGCCGGCGGTGGCGGCATGGTGGTGGTCGAGGAGCTGGAGCACGCTCTGGCTCGCGGCGCGAAGATCTACGCGGAAATCGTCGGCTACGGCGCGACTTCCGACGGCTACGACATGGTTGCGCCAAGCGGTGAAGGCGCCATTCGCTGCATGCAGATGGCCATGTCCACCGTTGACGCACCGATCGACTACCTGAACACCCACGGCACCTCGACTCCGGTCGGTGACGTTGCGGAAATGAAAGGTGTGCGTGAAGTGTTCGGCGCCAACGCTCCGGCCATCAGCTCCACCAAGAGCCTGTCGGGTCACTCCCTGGGCGCCGCTGGCGTTCACGAAGCGATCTACTGCATGCTGATGATGGAAGGCAACTTCATGGCCGGCTCGGCCAACATCGACGAACTGGACCCGGAAGTGGCTGACATGCCAATCCTGACCAAGACTCGCGAAAACGCCACCATCAACACCGTGATGAGCAACAGCTTCGGCTTCGGCGGCACTAACGCCACCCTGGTCCTGAAGCGCTGGCAGGGCAAGTAACACCCAGCCCTGGCGACACATGAAAAACGCCCCGACTGGTTCGGGGCGTTTTTTATTGGGCGGGGTTTAATCCGCGACCGAGTTGCCTTCAATCGCGAGCAGGCTCGCTCCCACGCTCCGACTGGATGAATGCAGTCAGATGTGGGAGCGAGCCTGCTCGCGAATGGCCCCCCGGTCTACACCGAAAACTTCGCCACCATGCTGTTCAAGTCCACCGCCAGGCGCGACAGTTCCTGGCTCGCCGCGCTGGTCTGGTTCGCCCCAGCCGAGGTCTGCAACGCCAGGTCACGGATGTTCATCAGGTTGCGGTCCACTTCCCGCGCCACCGCCGCCTGCTCTTGCGACGCACTGGCGATGACCAGGTTGCGCTCATTGATCACCGTAAAGGCCGAGGCGATTTCCTCCAGTGCCGTACCAGCGGCCTTGGCCACTTCCAGGGTCGAACGGGCCCGGGTGTTGCTCAACTGCATCGAACTGACGGCCTGATCAGTCCCCTGCTGGATACCGCCAATCATTTGCTCGATCTCCTGGGTTGATTGCTGTGTCCGATGCGCCAGCGCCCGGACTTCATCGGCCACCACCGCAAAACCGCGCCCGGCATCCCCCGCCCTGGCCGCTTCAATGGCCGCGTTGAGCGCCAGCAGGTTGGTTTGCTCGGCAATCGCGCGAATCACATCCAGCACCTTGCTGATGCCATAGACCTTCTGTGCCAGGTCCTCGACCTGGGCCGCGTTCGCCGTCACGTCATCGGCCAGGGACTCGATGGAGGCCACCGTTTGATGCACCTGCTCACGGCCATGCTGGGCGATCCGGTCAGACTCACGCGACGCATCGGAGGTCGCCACCGCGTTGCTTGCCACCTCCTCCACGGCTGCCGTCATCTGGTTGACCGCCGTGGCCGCCTGATCAATCTCCAGGCTCTGCTGATGCAGGCCTCGCGTGGCGTCCTCCGTGACGCTGCTCAACTCCTCCGAAGCCGACGCCAACTGAGTGGAAGAATCGGAGATCCGCCGGATGGTCTCGCGCAGGTTCTGCTGCATGCTTTTAAGGGCCTGCAGCAACCGGGCAGGCTCATCCTTGCCAGTGATCGCAATCTCGCCTGTCAGGTCGCCCCCCGCCACCACCTCGGCCACCTTCAGCGACTGGCTCAGCGGGATCACGATGCTGCGGGTCAGCAGCAGCGCCAGGGCGACGGTAATCAGCGCGGTGACGGCGATCATTCCGATCACCCACACCCGGGCACTGCTGAACGCCGAGCGGGCATGCTCGGTCGCCAGGTTGGCGTTCATACGGTTCAGCTCGATCAGCTCATGCAGGGTGACAGAGAGCTGATCGGCAATCGGACTCATCTCGCCATTGACCAACTTCGTCGCCTCCTCGACCCGGTTCTGGGTCGAAAACGCCATGACTTGCCCCTGGTAATCGAGGTACTTTTTTTCACCGGCCTGAAAGCGCTCGAACAACACTCGCTCCTCGGGCAGGACAATCAGCTTGTCATAGCTGTCCTGCGCAACGCGCAAACCGTCCTTGAGCGCGTTGAGCTTGGTTTCGTTCTGCGCCAGCGACTGGGGGTTGCGGTCGATCAACAAACGCAGCGTCAGGGCACGGATGCGCAACAAGTCCTGATTCATCGTGCCGACATCCATCACACTGGGTAGCCAGTTACTGTCGACCTCCTCAGCCTGCTGGCGCATGTTGGCCATCTGCATCAAGGCAAAACCACCCAGGCAGAACACCATCAATGCCAACAGGCCAAACCCCAAGCCGGCACGCGGGGCAATATTGATACCTCTGAGACTCATTATCCGGTTCCTTCCATAAAGCGCTGCATCGAACGTGCAGCTAGCTGTCTAGACGGTATCGGCCCTGCGGGATTTTGCGTAAGAAGAAAAAGTGATATCAAATTGCCCAAGCAGTCCAAAACCTGAAAACAATCGATTCAGCGAACCGTGAAGCGCTGCTGCGTCAGCAGACGATCGCCTTGAAAGACCATGAAACGCCACTCCCCGGGCACCACTTCGTGGCTCTCGGTGAACTCGTAGGCCATCACATCCTGGGGCGCGCCAGGCACCAGCTTTTGCGTGACCTCAAACTTGTCGTGACGCACACCGTCCGGGGTACGCAGGCCGGGGGTGAGGTACAACAGGGTCAGCGGCTGCCCATCGGCGACCTTGCCCACCAACTGATAGCGCATGCCGAACTTGGTGCCGAGCTTGGCCGGCACCACGTCGGTCTGCTGGATCGCTTCGTTACTGCGGCGCAGTACCCGTTCGCCCGCTTGCAGATCGGCCTTGGGCCCGTCGAACACGCCATACTCCACCGCACCTTCGACATGCACTTCGGCACGGGCCAGGCCGCTGATCAACATCAGTGCCGCCAATGCACTTAAACGAGTGAGGGACATACTGCGCTCCTTGATTGAGATGAGCGCGAGGGTATGACGCCGGGGTGACAGACTGATGACAATCTGCCGCGCACCCCGACAAAGAAAGTGGAACACCCCGCTCGCCGGATGCTCTATAACATCAAGGTCTTTGCCTGACGTTCCTTACCCACTGCCCAAGAGGTTTGCCATGACTATTACCGTCAATACCGAATCCAGCGAAGGTTTGCGTCACACCGTACAGATCGATGACCACCAACTGTTTACCGATGCTCCGGTGGCCGCCGGAGGCGAAGGTTCGGCCCCCGAGCCCCACGACTACTTCGACGCCGCCCTCGGGACCTGCAAGGCGCTGACCCTCAAGCTGTACGCCAGGAAGAAAGGCATCCCGCTGACCGGTGTCAGCGTCGAGGTCACGCGCGACAACAGCCAAGAGCAAAAAGGCCAATACACCCTGCACGTCAACCTGACCCTCAAGGGCGTGCTCACCGATGCCCAGCGCGAGGAGCTGCATCGGGTCGCCGACCGCTGCCCCATCCACAAGCTGATGACCACCAGCGACGTCACCATCGAAACCCACCTGCGCGAAGGCGACGACAGCCAATAGCAGCAAGCCCGGGCGGTGCGAGTTATGCTCTGGAGCATCATTCGTACCGCCTGGAATGCCCCATGAACGATCCGCTCGTCATCCGCCCACGCACCGAAGCTGTCGAAGGCCAACCGATCCTGCGCCCGCTGCCGTCGGCGCAATGCCGCAGCGTCGGGCCTTTTGTGTTCTTTGACCACATGCTTGAGACCCGCTACCCGCCGGGGCGCGGCATGAACATCCGGCAACACCCGCATATCGGCCTGTCGACCCTGACCTACCTGTTCAAGGGCCAGATCCTGCATAAGGACAGCCTGGGTTCCGAGCAGGTGGTGAAGGCCGGCGACGTCAGCTGGATGACTGCGGGCAGCGCCATCGCCCATGTCGAGCGCACACCCGAGGCGTTGTGGGACACCGACTTCACGATGCACGGCCTGCAGATCTGGCTGGCCTCCCCCAAGGCACACGAACAGGGCCCCGGCCATTACAGCCATCACCCGGCCGCCAGCCTGCCGGTCAGTGACAACCTGGGGGTGAAGATCCGCATGATCGCCGGGAATGGCTTTTGCCTGGCGTCACCGGTACCGGTGCTCTCTCCTACGCTGTACGCGGAGCTGGAGCTACAGACTGCCACGACCCTGCTGATCCCGAGCGAACACGATGAGCGTGCGCTGTACGTGCTGGAGGGCGATGCCCAGCTCAATGGTGAGCCCGTCGAGCCCCTGACGCTGGTGGTGTTGCCTTCGGGAGAGGACATGAGCCTGTTCGCTGAAAGCGACTGCCATGCCATGTTGTTCGGCGGCGCCCCGCTGGATGGACCACGGCGGATCAACTGGAACTTCGTCGCCAGCGACCCGGCCACCATCGATCAAGCACGGCGCAAATGGGCGGCCGGGGATTGGCCGACGGTGCCGGGGGAACGTGAGCGGATCGAGTTACCCTGAAATCTTGCGCCCGCCTTCGCGGGCAAGCCCGCTCCCACAAGGGGTTGAGCCCGGACACCGGACTTGTGTTCACCATCGATCAGCGTAGGAGCGAGGCTTGCCCGCGAAAGCGGTCTGTCAGTTGACCTGGATGTTGGCTGACCCACCGCCTTCGCGGGCAAGCCTCGCGCCTACAGGCCTATGTCGTTCTCCTGTAGAACAGACCAGACCCGCCAGCGATAAAGCCTGATCAGGCGCTGAACACTTCTTCCAGCAAGTTGTGCATCGACTTGAACGCCCGGGCCGCGGTCTTGGCGTCGTACATCATCTTGCCAGGCAGGTTGGCGTGGGTATCGGTGAACGAATGCACCGCGCCGCCGTAGCTGAGCAACTGCCAGTCCACACCCGCTGCGTCCATCTCGGCTTCGAAGGCGGGTAGCTGCTCCTTGGGTACAAACGGATCGGCCGCGCCATGCAGCACCAGCACCGAACCCTTGATGTGCTTCGCATCGTTGACGTTGGGGGTGTCCAGCGTGCCGTGGAACGACACCGCGGCTTTCACCGGCACGCCGCTGCGCGCCAGCTCCAGTGCGCAGCAACCGCCGAAGCAGAAACCGAACGTGGCGAGCCTGGTGGTATCGACGTTCGCCTCGGTCTGCGCCTGCAACTGCTCGAACGCCGCCTGCATGCGCTTGCGCAGCAAGGCGCGGTCGTTCTTGAGCGGCATCATCGCCGCGCCCGCCTGGTCATTGTCCTGTGGACGAATGGCCTGGCCGTAGATATCGGCGATCAGCACGACGTAACCCTTGGCAGCCACGTCCTGGGCGATTTTTTCGGCCCCGGCGCTGACCCCCATCCAATTCGGCGCCATCAACAGGCCCGGGCGCGGGCCCGTGTGGCTGGCGTCAAAGGCCACGCGACTCTCGTAAGTCTGGCCATCAAGCTGATAGGTAACGGAACGTACAGTGACTTGGCTCATGGGTGACTCCTAATGTTTAAACAGCAGAATGAAAAAAACCCGCCGAAGCGGGTTTTTCTACAACGCGGTTAAACCGACAGTTCAACCAACAGCTTGTTCAGCCGGCGCACATAGGCCGCCGGGTCCTTCAAGCTGTCGCCGGCCGCCAGGGCCGCCTGATCGAAGAGGATGTGCGACAGGTCGCCAAAACGCTCTTCGCTCTGCTCGCTGTCGAGTTTCTCGATCAGCGGGTGAGCCGGGTTGAATTCGAAGATCGGCTTGGAGTCCGGCACCTTCTGACCGCTGGCTTCCAGGATCTGGCGCATCTGCAGGCCCAAGTCCTGCTCACCGATGGCCAGGATCGCCGGGGAATCGGTCAGGCGGTGGGAAACCCGCACTTGCGCAACCGAATCACCCAGGGCCGCCTTCAGACGCTCAACCAGGCCTTCTTTGGACTTGGCGACTTCTTCTGCGACCTTCTTGTCCTCTTCCGAGTCCAGGTTGCCCAGGTCCAGGTCACCCCGTGCCACATCGACAAAGCTCTTGCCGTCGAACTCGCTGAGGTAGCTCATCAGCCACTCATCGATACGGTCGGTCAGCAGCAGCACTTCGATGCCTTTCTTGCGGAAGACTTCCAGGTGCGGGCTGTTCTTGACCTGAGCGTAGGTTTCGCCAGTCAGGTAGTAGATCTTGTCCTGACCTTCCTTGGCGCGAGCCAGGTACTCGGCCAGCGACACCACTTGCTCGCCCTCTTCACCCTGGGTGGAAGCAAAGCGCAGCAGGCCGGCGATTTTTTCTTTGTTGGCGAAGTCTTCAGCCGGGCCTTCTTTCATGACCTGGCCAAAGTTCTTCCAGAAGCCCTTGTATTGCTCAGGCTCGTTCTTCGCCAGCTTCTCCAGCATGTCCAGGACACGCTTGGTCAGCGCCGACTTCATCGAGTCGATGATCGGATCCTTCTGCAGGATCTCCCGCGACACGTTCAGCGACAGGTCGTTGGAGTCAACCACACCCTTGATGAAGCGCAGGTACAGGGGCAGGAACGACTCGGCCTGGTCCATGACGAACACGCGCTGCACATACAGCTTCAGGCCTTTTGGCGCTTCACGCTGATACAGGTCGAACGGCGCGCGAGCCGGGACGTACAACAGCGAGCTGTATTCCAGCTTGCCTTCGACCTTGTTGTGGCTCCAGGCGAGCGGGTTCTCGAAATCGTGGGCGATGTGTTTGTAGAACTCCTGGTACTCCTCGTCCTTGACTTCAGTACGAGGGCGAGTCCACAGGGCGCTGGCGCGGTTGACGGTTTCCCACTCAACGGCTGGCGTGTCTTCGCCTTCGGCCGCCGTGACCTCCTTGGGCAACTCGATCGGCAGCGCGATATGGTCCGAATACTTCTTGATGATGTTGCGCAGGCGCCAGCCATCGGCGAATTCGTCTTCACCGGACTTCAGGTGCAGGACGATGCGCGTGCCACGGTCAGCCTTGTCGATGGTGGCGATTTCAAACTCGCCCTCGCCTTGGGACGACCAGTGCACGCCTTCGCTTGCTGCGAGGCCGGCACGGCGGCTGAATACTTCAACTTTGTCGGCGACGATGAACGCGGAGTAGAAACCCACGCCAAACTGGCCGATCAGGTGGGAATCTTTCTTTTGATCGCCCGACAGGTTCTTCATGAAGTCGGCAGTGCCGGACTTGGCGATGGTCCCCAGGTGGGTGATCGCATCTTCCCGGCTCATGCCGATGCCGTTGTCTTCGAGGGTGACGGTCTTGGCGTCTTTGTCGAAGCTCACACGGATCTTCAGTTCGGCGCCACCTTCCAGCAACTCAGGCTTGGACAGGGCTTCGAAACGTAATTTGTCGACAGCGTCGGAGGCGTTGGAGATCAGTTCGCGAAGGAAAATTTCCTTGTTGGAGTACAGCGAATGGATCATCAGGTGCAGCAGTTGCTTTACCTCGGTCTGGAAGCCCAGGGTTTCCTTTTGAGTTTCCACGGTCATGGTCATCAAACTCCAATTGGATGGCAGGTGGCCGCGCCCGGAAGGGACGGCGGCGGGATGTCATCAAAGTTGGGGGCGCTGCCGGGGATTTCAAGGGCTGGGGGTCTCTTCAATCTTGAAGTGCCCACGCGCCGTCGCAATCGGCTCGTCCCGCACGCTCTGCCACGCGGTTATCGCCACGTTCGCCACGCGTCGACCCTGACGACACACCTGGCAGGTGGCGTAGGTGTCGCGAAACTGTCCGGCGCGCAGGTAGTCGAGGGAGAAGTCGATAATCTTCGGCACCCCCGGGGACCCGGTAAACACCAGTAAATGCAGGGCCGCCGCCAACTCCATGAAGCCTGCAATCACCCCACCGTGGATCGCCGGCAATATCGGGTTGCCAATGTTGTCCTTGTTGGCGGGCAGGCGAAAAAGCAGTTCGTCGCCCACCCGCGAACACTCGATACCAATCAACTTGGCGTACGGAATCAGGTGCAACACCGAGGCGTAGTCCCCGCGCTCATGGGCTTGCTGCAGTTGCTCTTTGAAGTTGTCGGTCATTTCGCACCACCGCTGATCACACCGCCAAAACCCTTGGTGCCCTTGATGCCCTTGCCCATGCGCATGAAGGTGCCCACCACATGGGCGATGGGTTGCTCGGGGTCATCCTGATAGGCGAAGCCGCGAGTGAAGATCACGTCCGTCGTGACCCGGTAGCACTGGGCAAATCCATGCACGTCCTTGTGGGGTTCAGCCGGGTGCATGTAGTCGATACGCAGGTCCAGGGTCGGGCAGACCTCGAACTCCGGCAGCACGCACAGCGTGGCCATGCCACAGGCGGAATCCATCAACGAGGTGATCGCGCCGCCGTGAATCACCCCTGTCTGCGGGTTACCGACAATCTGCGGGCTGTAGGGCAACGTAATGGTCAGGCCCTCGGCATTGGCGCTGTGTACGCGCAGGCCCAGTACCTGACAGTGGCGCAGCGCCGAGAGAAACCGCACCGCGCGCTCAAAAACAAGGTTGTCCGTCATTGGCTCCAGGCTCTGTTGAGTAACACTGCTTAGCAGTTGTAGGAGTAAGGAAAAGTTCCCATAGGAACAAACTTATATATATGAAAGAAACTTTGAACTTAATCATCAAGACTACGCTCGAAAGGCCAAGTAGATATTTCCACCAGGAGAAACACCCCATGCGTAAGACTTTAGCTATTGCCTTGATGTTGACCGCTTCCCTCGGTCTCGCTGCCTGCGATAAAAAATCCGAGGACAAAGCTCAAGATGCCAACCAACATGCTGAGCAAGCCCAGCAAAAAATGAATGAAGCTCAGGATAAAGTGAACGAGGCCGCCAAGGAAAACGCCGAAGCTGCCAAAGATCAGGTTGAATCGAACAAAGCTGCTGCTGAAGAAGGCGCACCTAAAACCAACTAATGGTTTTCCGTGCTTAAACAATAAAGCCCGCCAAGTGCGGGCTTTATTGTGTCTGCTAGAGCAGTACTGTCCTGAACGTCGGACTCACCATCAACAACAACGAGCACAGTAGGCCGATAAACCACACCAGGCTTCTCTGCCACGCCAAGTCCGCCCAGTAGCACAACAAGAAGATGACCCGCGCAATCACAAAGACGATTGCCAGCCCATCCACCAGCCACCCTGCCGTTTGCGTGGTATGCGCCATCAACACGCCCACCGAGAACAGGATGAAGGCCTCGAAACTGTTCTGGTGCGCCGCCAGCGCCCGGGCCCCGAACCCCGTCAACTGGGCTTGCTGCGCCCGGGGCAAATGATTGTTATAGCCGCCCTGCTCTTTCATGGCCTTGGCCACCGGCATCCGCGCCACAAAAATCAACAACGCACTGATAAACACACACCAGAACGCAATACTCATCAACTGACCTCCTTGTTGGCCTCGGGCAATGGCGCCTCGGTAGGGGTATAGACCATAACCTCCAGCACGTCGGAATGAAACTCGCGGCGATACAACACGAACACCACGCCCGCACTCATCAACATGAACAGCCACGGGCTGACAAACCAGGCGAGCATGGTCATGCCGAAATAGTAAGACCGCAGGCCAAAGTTGAACTGGTTGGCCGCCATGGAAATCACCCGCGCTGCGCGGGCGGCAAAGGCTTTGCGCTCCAACTCGGAAACATGGCGTTCACCGACCATCGGTGCCGAGCCCATCAGGATCGCCGCGAAGTTGTACTGGCGCATGCACCAACTGAACGTAAAGAAGGCATAGACGAACACCATGGCCAGGCACAACAACTTGATCTCCGACATGCCCTGGGACGCCTGCTGCACCATGGGAATGTCCGCCAACAGCGACACCGCCCGCTCCGACGCACCCAACACCGTGAGAATACCGGCCAGGATGATCAACGTGCTGGAGGCAAAGAACGATGCGTTGCGCTCCAGGTTGCCAATCACGCTGGCATCGGCGATGCGGTTGTCGCGCAGCAGCATGCGGCGCATCCAGTCTTCGCGGTACAGGTGCAACACACTGGCCAGGCACGCGGTGTCGCGGCCCTTCCAACTGGCATAACGGGTGTAGCCGCCCCAGCAGATGACGAACCACAGGGCTGCGACGAGATGGATCAGGTTGGCTTGGATAAAGGACATGCGATGGCCGATGGGAAGTTGACGTACTGCTTCGACGTCAACTCAACGCAAAAGGCACGGTATTGACCTCGCGGAAACAAAAATGCCCCGTATCGATTGATACGGGGCATTTCCATTTATTCCGTCAGGCTCGCTTGTGGCGAGCCCGGGAACCTTACGCCAGGGCTGCGCTGCGCTTGCCCAGCACGCGGTCACACACCACCGCGACAACCAGGGTGAACACGCACGGCACCAGCCAGGCCAGGCCTTGCTCGGCCAGCGGCAGATGCGCCAACTGCGTTGGCATCCAGTCACCCAGGCCTGCGCCCTTGAGCGCGTCGATCAGGCCAAACACGAACGACACCAGCATCACTGGGCCAACGATACGTCGCTGATCAATCCAGAAGTCTTTGCAGAAGCTCAGCGCTACCAGCACGATGCACGGCGGGTAAATCGCCGTCAGCACCGGGATCGAGAACGCGATCAGCTTGGTCAGCCCCAGGTTGGATACCAGCAACGAGAAGGCTGCCAGGATCACCACCAGGGTCTTGTAGGACAGTGGCAGGACACGGCTGAAATACTCGGCGCACGCACAGGTCAGGCCTACTGCCGTCACCAGGCAAGCCAGGGAAATCAGCACCGCCAGGAAACCGCTGCCCAGGGAGCCGAACGTGTGTTGCACGTAGGCATGCAGCACCGCCGCGCCGTTGGTCGCACCGGCGGCCACTTCATGGCTGCTGGAGCCCAGGCGGAACAGGCTGATGTACACCAGCGCCAAGCCGACACCGGCAATCAGCCCGGCGATGATCGCGTAGCGGGTGATCAACGCCGGGGACTCGACCCCACGGGAGCGAATCGCATTGACGATGACAATGCCGAACACCAGAGCGCCCAGGGTATCCATGGTCAGGTAGCCATTGATGAACCCTTGGGAGAACGGTGCGGCCACATACTCAGGGGTGGCCTGGCCGATATCGCCAGCCGGCAGGGCAAACGCGGCAATCGCCAGTACCGCCAGCGCGATGATCTTCAGCGGTGCCAGGAAACGCCCCACGGTGTCCAGCAGGCGCCCCGGGTACAGCGAGATGAAGAACACCAGCAGGAAGTACACCGAACTGTAGAGGAACAGTGCCAGCGGGCTCTCACCGGTCAGCGGCGCCAGGCCCACTTCGAAGGACACGGTCGCGGTGCGCGGCGTGGCGAACAACGGCCCGACCGCCAGGTAGGCCGCCGCGGCCAGCACGCCACCGGCGATCTTGCCGATGGGGCTGCTCAACGCGTCCATGCCACCACCGACCTTGGCCAGTGCAACCACGGTGATCACCGGCAAACCGACGGCGGTGATCAGAAAGCCTAGTGCCGCCATCCAGACATGAGGCCCGGACTGCAAGCCGACGATAGGCGGAAAGATGATGTTACCGGCCCCGACAAACAGGGCAAACGTCATAAAACCAAGTGCCAGGATGTCCTGGCCTTTCAACACTTTCATTAAGGAAATACCACACTACTGAATCGGAATTTAGAGGGGAATTGCCCTGTTGGATTAGGGAAATGCTGTCGATCCGTATGGGACTGACCCGTATAACGCGTTGCATGCCTTGTGGGCGGCAGACGCAAAATGGCGGTTAGCCTAACGAATCCGGGCGGCTAGCGCACTGTTACGGGGCGAACTATCCGATATACGACGCTTCCATGTCGCGTTTGTGCATCTAAATGGTTGTCCTCTATAACTCCGCCTTCGCGAGCAGGCTCGCTCCCACCGTTTTGTGAGCACCTGATATCCCGCGTGGGAGCGAGCCTGCTCGCGATGAGGCCCTCATCGCCCGCCTCAAACCCCAGAAACAACAAAGGCCACCCGAAGGTGGCCTTTGTTTGGTGAAGCGTCAGCTAAGCGCGAGGCTTACTTGACAGCCCAACCGGTCAGCTCGGACAAAGCCTTGCCGATGTCTGCCAGCGAACGCACGGTTTTCACGCCTGCGTCTTCCAGGGCAGCGAACTTCTCGTCTGCAGTGCCCTTGCCGCCAGAGATGATTGCGCCAGCATGGCCCATGCGCTTGCCCGCAGGGGCAGTCACACCAGCGATGTAGGAAACAACCGGCTTGGTCACGTGTGCCTTGATGTAGGCAGCCGCTTCTTCTTCAGCCGAACCGCCGATCTCACCGATCATGACGATCGCTTCGGTCTTCGGGTCTTCCTGGAACAGCTTCAGGATGTCGATGAAGTTCGAGCCTGGGATCGGGTCACCGCCGATGCCGACGCACGTCGACTGACCGAAACCGGCGTCAGTGGTCTGCTTGACCGCTTCGTAGGTCAGGGTGCCGGAACGGGAAACGATACCGACCTTGCCTGGCAAGTGAATGTGACCTGGCATGATGCCGATCTTGCATTCGCCTGGAGTGATCACGCCTGGGCAGTTAGGGCCGATCAGGGTGACACCCAGCTCGTCGCACTTAACTTTAGCGTCCAGCATGTCCAGGGTAGGAATGCCTTCGGTGATGCACACGATCAGCTTGATGCCGCCGAATGCCGCTTCCAGGATCGAGTCCTTGCAGAAAGGAGCCGGAACGTAGATCACGCTGGCAGTAGCGCCAGTGGCTGCTACGGCGTCTTTCACGGTGTTGAACACGGGCAGGCCCAGGTGCTCGGTGCCGCCTTTACCAGGTGTTACGCCACCGACCATCTTGGTGCCGTACTCGATGGCTTGCTGGGTGTGGAAACTACCTTGCGAACCGGTAATACCCTGGCAGATAACTTTGGTGTCTTTATTGATCAGGACGCTCATTATTTGCCCTCCGCAGCTTTAACGACTTGTTGAGCAGCGTCGGTCAGGCTGGTAGCAGCGATGATGTTCAAACCGCTTTCTGCCAGTACTTTAGCGCCCAGCTCAGCGTTGTTGCCTTCAAGGCGAACAACAACCGGGATTTTCACGCCGACTTCTTTCACTGCACCGATGATGCCTTCGGCAATCATGTCGCAACGAACGATGCCGCCGAAGATGTTGACCAATACTGCAGCGACGTTAGTGTCGGACAGGATGATCTTGAACGCTTCGGTAACGCGTTCTTTGGTAGCACCGCCGCCCACGTCGAGGAAGTTGGCTGGTTTGCCGCCATGCAGGTTGACGATGTCCATGGTACCCATGGCCAGGCCAGCACCGTTGACCATGCAACCGATGTTGCCTTCCAGCGCTACGTAGTTCAGTTCGAACTTGGCAGCGTGCGCTTCGCGCGGATCGTCTTGCGACGGATCGTGGAAAGTCTTCAGCTTAGGCTGACGGTACATGGCGTTGGCGTCGATGTTGATCTTCGCGTCCAGGCAATGCAGATCGCCGTCAGCCTTGATCACCAGCGGGTTCACTTCCAGCAGAGCCAGGTCGTGATCCTTGAACAGCTTGGCCAGACCTACGAAGATCTTGGCGAACTGGGCAACTTGCTTGCCTTCCAGACCCAGCTGGAATGCCAGCTCGCGACCCTGGAATGGCTGAGCGCCAACCAGTGGATCGATAGTGGCCTTCAGGATTTTTTCTGGGGTTTCGTGAGCGATCTTCTCGATGTCCACGCCACCTTCGGTGGAAGCCATGAACACGATGCGACGGCTCGAACGGTCAACGACAGCGCCCAGGTACAGCTCTTTAGCGATATCAGTGCACGATTCAACCAGGATCTTGGTGACTGGTTGGCCATTGGCATCAGTCTGGTAAGTCACCAGACGCTTGCCCAGCCACTGCTGTGCGAAGGCCTTGGCGTCTTCTTTGCTGCGAACCAGCTTAACGCCGCCCGCTTTACCGCGACCACCGGCGTGAACCTGGGCTTTGACAACCCACTCGGTGCCGCCGATTTTGTCGCAAGCTTCTGCTGCTGCTTCCGGGGTGTCTACTGCGTAACCCTTGGATACTGGCAGGCCGTATTCAGCGAACAGCTGCTTACCCTGATACTCGTGAAGATTCATGCTTATTACCGTCTTCGTTAGGTACTGCGCATTCGGTGCTGCACTGTTGAGTGCCGCACCACCTGTGACTGCTGCTTGCGTCGCCTTACCGGGCATCCGGCTTGGCGACGCAAGACTGCGTCCGGCGGACATTCCGCGGTGAGTCTTGCAGGCAAGGCTCACGACGGGCCACTCCGCCGTGGTTTCTTATTGTCTTAACGCTTCTTGCGGTTGGCGATGTGAATGGCGCCGCCATTCACTGCCAAAGCTGCTTCGTGCAAGGCTTCGGACAGGGTCGGATGGGAGAAAACCATCATGCCCAGGTCTTCAGCGCTGGTGCCGAACTCCATGCCGATCGCGCCCTGCTGAACCAATTCTGCTGCGCTCGGGCCAATCACGTGGACGCCCAGTACGCGGTCAGTCTTGGCATCGGCGATAACTTTGACGAAACCGCCGGTATCGTTGGCTGCCATGGCACGGCCACTGGCGGCGAACGGGAAGGTGCCAACGTTAACTTCAACGCCTTCAGCCTTCAAGGCCTGCTCGGTTTTACCGACCCATGCGATTTCCGGGTGAGTATAAATAACCGAAGGGATCAAGTCATAGTTCATCTGGGCTTTGTGGCCCTTGATGCGCTCGACGACCATGATGCCCTCTTCCGAGGCCTTGTGAGCCAGCATCATGCCGCGAACCACGTCGCCAATGGCGTAGACGCCCGGCACAGTGGTGGCGCAGTGATCGTCAACGTGCACGAAACCGCGCTCGTCGAGGGTCACGCCGCAATCGGCAGCCAGCAGATCAGTGGTCACCGGACGGCGACCAACGGCTACGATCAGCTTGTCAAAGGTGATGGTCTGTTCGCCTTTGGCATCGGTGTAGGTCACGACGACTTCTTCGCCATTGACCTTGGAACCGGTGACGCGAGCGCCCAGCTTGATGTCCAGACCCTGTTTGGTCAGGGTTTTCAGCGCTTCCTTGGAAACGGCAGCGTCGGCAGCCATCAAGAACGTGTCCAGGGCTTCCAGGACAGTCACTTGTGCGCCCAGACGGGACCAGACCGAACCCAGTTCCAGACCGATCACGCCAGCGCCGATCACGCCCAGGCGCTTTGGCACGGACTGGAATTCCAGGGCGCCCGTCGAATCGACGATCACGTTCTGGTCAACCGGAGCCGGTGGAATGTCGATTGGACGCGAACCAGGTGCCAGGATCACGTTCTCGGCTTCGATCACTTCTACCGAACCGTCAGGCTTGGTCACTTCGACTTTCTTGCCAGCCAGCAGCTTGCCGTGGCCCTGGATCGACGTCACGCCGTTGGCCTTGAACAGGGTCGCAACGCCAGAGGTCAGGCCTTTGACGATGTTGGCCTTGCGGCCGACCATTGCTGGCACGTCCATGGTCACGCCAGCGTGGTTGATACCGTGGATCGCGAAGCCGTCCTGGGCTTCGTGGAACTTCCAGGAGCTGTCCAGCAGCGCCTTGGATGGAATGCAGCCGACGTTCAGGCAAGTGCCGCCGAGGGCCAGCTTGCCCTCTTTGTCGGTGTATTTCTCGATGCAGGCGGTGGTGAGGCCCAGTTGGGCAGCCTTGATGGCAGCTACATAGCCGCCAGGGCCAGCACCGATCACTACTACGTCAAATTTCTGCGACATTCGAAAATTCCTCTTTAGCGAAAAGCTTCAAGCCGCACGCCCCAAGCCAAACTGCCAACCTCTGCAGTGTGTAGCCTGGGGCCTGCCGCTGCTTCTATCAGATATCCAGCAACAGACGAGCCGGGTCTTCCAGCAGGTTCTTGATGGTCACCAGGAAGGTCACAGCTTCTTTGCCATCGATCAAACGGTGATCGTAGGACAGAGCCAGGTACATCATCGGACGGATAACCACTTGACCGTTGATCGCCATCGGACGCTGCAGAATGTTGTGCATGCCCAGGATTGCTGCTTGTGGCGGGTTGACGATCGGGGTCGACATCATCGAGCCGAAGGTACCACCGTTGGTGATGGTGAACGTACCGCCGGTCATTTCGTCCATCGACAGCTTGCCGTCGCGAGCTTTCTTGCCGAAAGCAGCGATGCCGCCTTCGATTTCAGCCAGGCTCATCAGTTCGGCGTTACGCAGGACCGGTACTACCAGGCCACGGTCGCTGGATACCGCAACACCCACGTCAGCGTAGCCGTGGTAAACAATGTCGGCGCCGTCGATCGATGCGTTGACTGCCGGGAAGCGTTTCAGCGCTTCGGTGGCAGCCTTGACGAAGAACGACATGAAGCCCAGGCGTACGCCGTTGTGGGACTTCTCGAACAGGTCCTTGTACTTCGAACGCAGGGCCATGACTTCGGTCATGTCGACTTCGTTGAAGGTGGTCAGCATCGCCATGTTCGATTGTGCTTCTACCAGGCGCTTGGCCACGGTAGCGCGAACGCGGGTCATCGGAACACGCTTCTCGATACGGTCGCCGGCAGCGAACACCGGCGCAGCAGCGGCAGGTGCCGCGGCCTTGGCCGGCGCGGCAGCAGGAGCGGCTTTCTTGGCAGCCACGGCAGCAACCACGTCTTCCTTGGTCACACGACCGCCTTTGCCCGTACCGGCAACGGATGCGATGTTGATGCCGTTCTCTTCAGCCAGCTTGCGAGCAGCCGGTGCAGCCACAGGATCGTCTTCGCCAGCAGCAGCCGGAGCAGCCGCTTGTGCAGCGCCAGCAGGTGCAGCGGCAGGTGCGGCAGCAGCGCCGCCCGCTTCGATGGAGCCCAGGACTTCGTCGGACAGAACGGTGTCGCCTTCGTTCTTGACGATAGCGCCCAGGACGCCGTCGGCGGTCGCCAACACTTCCAGTACAACTTTATCGGTTTCGATGTCGACGATCAGGTCGTCGCGCTTGACCGCATCGCCCGGTTGCTTGTGCCAGGTGGCAACGGTGCCATCGGCAACCGATTCCGGGAAAGTGGGGGCTTTGATCTCGATAGCCATTGTCTGTGGTTCCTTAAATTCGGTTTCAGGTGCGCGAAGGCGTTAAACAGTAAAGGCGTCTTGCAGCAGTTTTGCCTGCTGCTCAGCGTGCATCGATGCATAACCACACGCAGGTGCAGCAGAAGCGTCACGGCCCGCGTACTCAAGTACGAGGGATTTGTCGTGACCGCTGATGATGCGGCGCATGTGGTGTTGGCTGCAGTACCACGCCCCCTGGTTCATCGGCTCTTCCTGACACCAAACGATGTGTTTGAGGTTGGAATAAGGCGCCAGGACTTCAATCAAGTCGTCCTCAGGGAATGGATACAGCTGCTCAAGACGCACGATGGCGATGTCGTCACGACCTTCGGCACGGCGTTTTTCCAGCAGGTCGTAGTAGACCTTGCCGCTGCACAGAACGACGCGGCCGACCTTTTTCGGGTCTTGGACGTCGATTTCCGGGATAACGGTCTGGAACGAACCTTCGGCCAGATCTTCCAGGGTCGAGATGGCCAGCTTGTGACGCAACAGCGACTTCGGCGTCAGCACGATCAACGGCTTGCGCAACGGGCGAATCACCTGGCGACGCAGCAAGTGGTAGATCTGCGCCGGTGTCGTCGGTACGGCTACCTGAATGTTGTGCTCGGCGCACAGTTGCAGGTAACGCTCCAGGCGAGCCGAGGAGTGCTCCGGGCCCTGACCTTCATAACCGTGTGGCAGCAACATGGTCAGACCGCACAGACGGCCCCACTTGTGCTCGCCGCTGGTGATGAACTGGTCGATAACCACCTGGGCACCGTTGGCGAAGTCGCCGAACTGGGCTTCCCAGATCACCAGCGCCTCAGGCGTGGTGGTCGAGTAACCGTATTCGAACGCCAGCACGGCTTCTTCGGACAGGAACGAATCGTACAGGTCGAAACGTGGCTGGCCCTGGTACAGGTGCTGCAACGGGATGTAGGTACCCGCGTCTTTCTGGTTGTGCAGCACAGCGTGGCGGTGCGAGAACGTACCGCGACCAATGTCCTGACCCGTCATGCGGATCGGGTGACCTTCGAACGCCAGGGTTGCGTATGCCATGGTTTCGGCATAACCCCAGTTGATCGGCAGGCCGCCGGCTTGCATTTTCTGACGGTCTTCGTAGATCTTCGCGACCTGACGCTGAACCACGAAGCCTTCCGGGATCTCCAGCAGCTTGGCAGACAGCTCTTGCAGGGTCTTGAGGTCGAACGTGGTGTCGTGACGCGCAGTCCAGGCGTGGCCCAGGTACGGACGCCAGTCCACGAACAACTCTTTGTTCGGCTCTTTGACCAGGCTCTTCACGACATGCAGGCCATTGTCCAACGCGTTGCGGTATTCATCGACTTTCGCCTGAACACGCTCTGCGTCGAGCACACCGCCCTGGGTCAGACGATCGGCATACAGTTCACGGGTGGTGCGCTGCTTGGTGATCTGCTGATACATGATCGGCTGGGTGCCGCTTGGTTCATCGGCCTCGTTGTGGCCACGGCGACGGTAGCAGACCAGGTCGATCACCACGTCACGCTTGTACTGCATGCGGTAGTCGATGGCCAACTGGGTCACGAACAACACGGCTTCCGGATCATCACCATTCACATGGAGGATCGGCGCCTGGATCATTTTCGCGACGTCGGTAGCGTACTCGGTGGAACGCGAGTCCAACGGGTTGCTGATGGTGAAACCAACCTGGTTGTTGATCACGATGTGCACGGTACCGCCGGTCTTGAAACCGCGGGTCTGCGACATCTGGAAGGTTTCCATGACCACGCCTTGACCGGCGAATGCCGCGTCACCGTGGATGGAGATCGGCAGAACCTTCTCACCAGTCGGGTCGTTACGACGATCCTGACGGGCGCGAACCGAACCCTCGACCACCGGAGAAACGATTTCCAGGTGGGACGGGTTGAAGGCCATGGCCAGGTGGACTTCACCACCGGCGGTCATGACGTTGGACGAGAAGCCCTGGTGGTATTTAACGTCACCGGAACCGAGCTCGACCTTCTTCTTGCCTTCGAACTCGTCGAACAGCTCGCGCGGGTTCTTGCCGAAGGTGTTGACCAGTACGTTCAGACGGCCACGGTGGGCCATGCCGATGACGATTTCCTTGGTGCCGTAGGAACCGGAACGCTGGATCAACTCGTCGAGCATCGGAATCAGGCTTTCGCCGCCTTCCAGACCGAAACGCTTGGTGCCCGGGTATTTGGTACCCAGGTATTTTTCCAGGCCTTCACCGGCAGTGACGCGCTCAAGCAAATGGCTCTTGATATCGGCGGAGTACACCGGACGACCGCGCACGCTTTCCAGACGCTGCTGGAACCACTGGCGCTGCTCGGAATCGGTGATGTGCGTAAATTCAGCGCCGATGGTGCGGCAATATGTCTGCTGCAACGCTTCGTGAATTTCGCGTAGGCTCGCTTCCTCTTTGCCGATGAACAGGTCGCCGGCACGGAAGATCGTATCAAGATCGGCATTGGTCAAGCCGTAATGATTGATCGACAGGTCTGCAGGTGCAGGACGCTGCCACAGCCCCAGCGGGTCAAGCTGGGCTGCCTGGTGGCCACGCATACGGTAGGCCTGGATCAGTCGCAGCACTTCAACTTGCTTCTTCTCGTGCTCACTGCTCACGCTACCGGCGGAAACCGGTTGGGCGCGGCGCTGGTTCTTTGCCAGCAGCACGAAATGATCGCGAATTGTCGAGTGCGAAACATCAATGGCAGAGTCGCCGTCTGTCGGCAACTTCTGAAAGTAGGTGCGCCACTCTTCTGGCACAGCGTTAGGGTCGTGCAGGTAGAGCTCGTAGAGCTCTTCCACATAGGCAGCGTTACTACCGGATAGGTAGGCGCTGTTCCACATGCGCTGCATCACGCTTTCTTGCATGCTTGGTCACCCTCGGTTAGGGGAACACCATCGACGAAGACACCGAGCAAACTTGCAGAAGTCCGAGTGCAACGACCAAAACAAGCCACTTAGGATCACGCTGATAGTCCGGGTACCAGCCCGGATGCCCCTGCTTGTCTCATTTCTTCAAAGTAAGAGCCGCAGCTTTATGAGCTGCAGCTCGGTGTAGCTACGACGCGGGTTGAAGCCCGCGCCTTAGCCTCTACGGGTACAGCGGTACAGCGTTTACAACAGCTGGATCACACGCCGCTCGAAAGCAACATGTTACGGATGTGACCAATGGCCTTAGTCGGGTTCAGGCCTTTGGGACATACGTTGACGCAGTTCATGATCCCCCGGCAGCGGAATACGCTGAACGGGTCATCCAGGGACGCCAGACGCTCGGACGTCTTGGTGTCACGGCTGTCTGCCAGGAAGCGATACGCTTGCAGCAGGGCAGCAGGACCCAGGAACTTGTCCGGGTTCCACCAGAAGGACGGGCAGGAAGTCGAGCAGCAAGCGCACAGGATGCACTCGTACAGACCGTCCAGCTTTTCACGCTCTTCAGGGGACTGCAGACGCTCGATGGCCGGAGCCGGGGTGTCGTTCTGCAGGTAAGGCTTCACCTTCTCGTATTGCTTGTAGAAGATGCTCATATCGACAACCAGGTCACGGATAACCGGCAAACCTGGCAGAGGACGAACCACCAACTTGTTACCTTTCACGACGGCAGACAGCGGCGTGACGCACGCCAGGCCGTTTTT
This sequence comes from Pseudomonas sp. ok272, assembly GCF_900109995.1. Classification (GTDB taxonomy): domain Bacteria; phylum Pseudomonadota; class Gammaproteobacteria; order Pseudomonadales; family Pseudomonadaceae; genus Aquipseudomonas. The sequence goes on from NZ_FOCB01000004.1 coordinate 206,411, forward strand.
GCCGTTGATGTTCATGCCGTCGGAACCGCATACACCTTCACGGCAAGAGCGACGATAGGAGAAACCTTCGTCCTGCTCTTTGATCAGGGCCAGTACGTCCAGCACCATCAGGTCTTTACCACCGGTATCGACCGAGAATTCCTGCATGAACGGCGCGGCGTCCTGATCAGGGTTGTAACGATAAACACTGACTTTCAACATGGCAGCCACCCTTAATAAGTCCGAATCTTAGGTTCAAAAGTCGGAACAGTCTTCGGCGAGAAGTTCACGGCACGCTTGGTGACGCGCTTGTCACCCGGGAAGTACAGGGTGTGGCACAGCCAGTTTTCGTCGTCACGATCTTCGAAGTCTTCACGGGCGTGAGCGCCGCGGGACTCTTTACGCACTTCAGCCGCGATGGCGGTGGCTTCGGCCACTTCCAGCAGGTTCTGCAGTTCCAGTGCTTCGATACGCGCGGTGTTGAACGCCTGCGACTTATCGTTGATCTTGACGTTGGCGATACGTACGCGCAGGTCTGCCAACTGGGCAATACCCTTCTGCATGTATTCACCAGTACGGAACACACCGAAGTAGTTCTGCATGCAGTTTTGCAGCTCGCGACGCAGGGTTGCCACGTCTTCGCCGTCGGTACGCTCGTTCAGGGCGGACAAACGCGACAGCGCTGCCGTGATGTCGGCATCAGTTGCGTCGTCGTACTCGATACCGTCAGTCAGCGCTTTTTCCAGGTGCAGGCCAGCAGCACGACCGAATACCACCAGGTCGAGCAACGAGTTACCGCCCAGGCGGTTGGCACCGTGAACCGATACGCACGCCACTTCACCCACGGCAAACAGACCTGGGATGATCGCGTCTACGCCATCGGCACCCTGAGTGATCGCCTGGCCATGAATGTTGGTGGCAACGCCGCCCATCATATAGTGGCAGGTTGGAACAACCGGGACTGGAGCAACAACCGGGTCAACGTGTGCAAACGTCTTCGACAGCTCGCAGATGCCTGGCAGGCGGCTGTGCAGCACTTCCTCACCCAGGTGGTCGAGCTTGAGCATTACGTGGTCGCCGTTCGGACCGCAACCGTTGCCAGCGATGATTTCTTTAACCATCGAACGGGCAACCACGTCACGACCGGCAAGGTCCTTGGCGTTCGGAGCATAACGCTCCATGAAACGCTCGCCGTGCTTGTTGATCAGGTAGCCGCCTTCACCACGGCAACCCTCGGTCACCAGGACGCCGGCGCCGGCGATGCCGGTTGGGTGGAACTGCCACATTTCGATGTCTTGCACCGGAACGCCAGCACGCAGGGCCATGCCAACGCCGTCACCGGTGTTGATCAGGGCATTGGTGGTGGACGCATAGATACGACCAGCACCGCCGGTTGCCAGCACGGTGGCCTTGGCACGGATGTAGCTGGTTTCGCCGGTTTCGATGCAGATCGCGATCACACCGACAAACTCGCCTTCGCCGTTCTTCACCAGATCGACTGCGTAGTACTCGTTCAGGAACACGGTACCGGCTTTCAGGTTGCCCTGATAAAGGGTGTGCAGCAGGGCGTGACCGGTACGGTCGGAAGCGGCGCAGGTACGCGCGGCCTGGCCGCCTTTACCGTAGTCCTTGGACTGGCCGCCGAACGGACGCTGATAGATACGACCTTGCTCGGTACGCGAGAACGGCATGCCCATGTGGTCCAGCTCGTAAACGGCAGCCGGGCCTTCCTGACACATGTATTCGATAGCGTCCTGGTCACCGATATAGTCGGAACCCTTGACGGTATCGTACATGTGCCAGCGCCAATCATCGTTCGGATCAGCAGACGCGATGGCGCAGGTGATGCCGCCTTGAGCGGATACCGTGTGCGAGCGGGTCGGGAAAACCTTGGTGATCACGGCAGTCTTGTGACCGCCCTGCGCCAGCTGCAGCGCAGCGCGCATGCCGGCGCCGCCGCCACCAATGATGATGGCGTCGAAAGAAATCGTTGGAATGTTAGCCATGAATCAGATACCCCAGAGAATCTGTACGCCCCAGACGAAGTAAGCGAACATCGCGACGCCGCATACTGCCTGGAAAAGGAAACGCACTGCAGTCGCGGACTTGCCCAGCGCCATTGGCGTCAGGTAGTCGGTCGCGATGGTCCACATGCCGACCCAGGCGTGAGCGCCCAGGGCAACGAGGGCCAGCAGACTGAAGATACGCATCCCGTTGTGGGAGAACAGTTCATGCCATTGGGCGTAGCCGAGGCCTGGGTTGGCCACGACGTATCCAATCAGGAATATGAAATAAGCCGCGAGAACGACCGCAGACACGCGCTGTGCCATCCAGTCATAGAGGCCCGAACGCGACAGGTTCGTGACGTTAGTTACCATATCCAAACTCCTGCCAGCACGATCACCACCACGGAAACGGCGATAACGATTTTCGAGCCCAGCTTGCCGCCTTCCAGCGTCTCACCGATGCCCATGTCCATGATCAGATGGCGCACACCGGCGACCAAGTGATACAGCAAAGCGGACAGGATGCCCCAAATCACTAGCTTGGCTAGCGGACTGGTCAGACACGCTTTCACCTGGTCGAAACCCTCTTGCGAATCCAGCGACTTGTCCAATGCATAAAGCATGATGGCCAGGCTGACGAAGAGAATGACGCCGGAGATTCGGTGAAGAATCGACGTGTATGCAGTGACTGGGAGTTTGATGGTCCTTAGGTCTAGGTTTACAGGTCGTTGGCTTTTCACGGCTTTTTTCACACTGAAGAGCCCCTAACAATCAGGGCAAAGTTGTTGGGGAGTGCACTGGTCAGGTAACCACCACCCAGGGATGCGACCCCCATTAAATCAGGCCCAAAAGCCCCTGGCGGTCGGAGGCCGAGTATAGACAGTTAGGCTACTAATGACAACGCAAACACCTTCCCCTAATAGCTGATTGCGCAAGCGAGATAAAAGGCGTAAATGGCAGGCAATTTCGAGGAAAAAGTCCGCTTAAAGCCTTCTGGGGCAAGACTTTAGGCAAATTGACATTCGAATTTATCTCACTATAGTGGTGCGGGCCCTGCGTGGGGGGTCTGTCTGATGATTTCAAGCATAAATAGGAGGCCACATGGCTGACAAAAAAGCGCAGTTGATCATCGAGGGCGCAGCCCCCGTCGAGCTGCCCATTTTAACCGGCACCGTTGGTCCCGATGTTATCGACGTTCGAGGCCTGACGGCCACGGGCCGCTTCACCTTTGACCCGGGCTTCATGTCGACCGCCTCTTGCGAGTCGAAGATCACCTACATCGACGGCGATAACGGCATCCTGCTGCATCGCGGCTATCCGATCGAGCAACTGGCCGACAAGTCGGACTACCTGGAAACCTGCTACCTGCTGCTCAACGGCGAACTGCCGACGGCAGAGCAAAAGGCCCAGTTCGTCAGCACGGTCAAGAACCACACCATGGTTCACGAGCAGTTGAAGACCTTCTTCAACGGCTTCCGTCGCGACGCCCACCCAATGGCCGTCATGTGCGGTGTAGTCGGCGCCCTTTCGGCCTTCTACCACGACTCCCTGGACATCAATAACCCGCAGCATCGCGAAATCTCCGCGATCCGCCTGGTTGCCAAGATGCCGACCCTGGCAGCGATGGTTTACAAGTACTCCATGGGGCAACCCATGATGTACCCGCGCAACGACCTGTCGTACGCGGAAAACTTCCTGCACATGATGTTCAACACCCCGTGCGAGATCAAACCGATCAGCCCGGTACTCGCCAAGGCCATGGACAAGATCTTCATCCTCCATGCCGACCACGAGCAGAACGCTTCGACCTCCACCGTGCGCCTGGCGGGCTCTTCGGGTGCCAACCCGTTCGCCTGTATCGCTGCGGGCATCGCTGCACTGTGGGGCCCTGCCCACGGCGGCGCCAACGAAGCCGTATTGACCATGCTCGACGAAATTGGCGATGTCTCGAACATCGACACCTTCATCGCCAAGGCCAAGGACAAGAACGATCCGTTCAAACTGATGGGCTTCGGTCACCGCGTGTACAAAAACCGTGACCCACGCGCCACCGTGATGAAGCAGACCTGCGACGAAGTGCTCAAGGAACTGGGCATCAAGCACGACAAGCAACTCGAACTGGCCATGCGCCTGGAAGAGATCGCGCTGACCGACCCGTACTTCATCGAACGCTCGCTGTACCCGAACGTCGACTTCTACTCGGGGATCATCCTCAAGGCGATCGGCATTCCAACCAGCATGTTCACCGTGATCTTCGCCCTGGCGCGGACCGTGGGCTGGATCTCCCACTGGAAAGAAATGCTTTCCAGCCCGTACAAGATTGGCCGTCCGCGCCAGCTGTACACCGGCTACGAGTCGCGTGACATCACCCGACTTGAAGACCGCAAGTAAGACCTGTCTTGCGATAACGTTTTAAGTTGGACCGAAAACGGCCTCTATCTATATAGAGGCCGTTTTTGTTTGTGTGCCCTCTCAAGTATTGCGGCGCCAGCACTATCGCCTTCGCGAGCAGGCTCGCTCCCACAAACGACGTGCATCGATCTGTGGGAGCGAGCCTGCTCGCGAAGGCACGAACCCCGGCAACACACCTGCCCCCCCAAACAAAAAATGCCCCGGTCTCTCGACCGGGGCATTCAGTGTCAGTGCAGCTTATCTATAAAGCGTTGGAGCCTTAGTGCGAAACCGCCCCACTCGCCCCAAGCCCCGTCTGCGAACGCACGAACTGCGGGAAGAACAGCGCCCGCTCCTTAACTGCCGCAGGTGACTTGTCGGTGATCGAGAAGAACCAGATACCGGCAAACGCGATGATCATCGAGAACAGTGCCGGGTATTCGTACGGGAAGATCGCCTTCTCGTGACCCAGGATCTGTACCCAGATGGTCGGACCCAGCACCATCAGGCCCACCGCGCTGATCAACCCCAGCCAGCCGCCAATCATGGCGCCACGGGTGGTCAGCTTCTTCCAGTACATGGAGAGCAGCAGTACCGGGAAGTTGCAGCTGGCAGCAATGGAGAACGCCAGGCCGACCATGAACGCGATGTTCTGGCTTTCGAACAGAATCCCCAGACCAATCGCCAGTACCGCCAAGGCAATGGTGGTGATCTTCGACACACGGATCTCGTCTTTTTCGTTGGCCTTGCCTTTCTTGATCACACTCGCGTACAGGTCGTGCGACACCGCCGAGGCACCCGCCAGGGTCAGGCCGGCCACCACCGCCAGGATAGTCGCGAACGCTACTGCCGAGATGAAGCCCAGGAAGATACTGCCACCCACCGCGTCAGCCAGGTGCACCGCCGCCATGTTGTTGCCGCCCAGCAGGGCGCCCGCCGCATCCTTGAAGTCCGGATTGGTGCTGACCAACAGGATCGCGCCAAAACCGATGATAAAGGTCAGGATGTAGAAGTAGCCGATGAAGCCCGTTGCGTACAGAACGCTCTTGCGTGCTTCCTTGGCGTCACTCACGGTGAAGAAGCGCATCAGGATATGCGGCAGGCCCGCTGTACCGAACATCAGTGCCAGGCCAAGGGAGAATGCCGAGATCGGATCCTTCACCAGGCCGCCGGGGCTCATGATCGCTTCACCTTTAGGGTGAACCTTGATCGCCTCGGAGAACAGCATATTGAAGTCGAAGTTGACGTGCTTCATCACCATCAGCGCCATGAACGAGGCACCGGACAGCAGCAGCACCGCCTTGATGATCTGCACCCAGGTGGTCGCCAGCATGCCGCCGAACAACACGTACATGCACATCAGGATACCGACCAGAATCACCGCGACATGGTAGTCCAGGCCGAACAGCAGCTGGATCAGCTTGCCGGCACCGACCATTTGCGCGATCAGGTAGAACGCCACCACCACCAGCGAACCGCAGGCAGACAAGGTGCGGATCTGGGTTTGCCCGAGGCGATAGGACGCCACGTCGGCAAAGGTGTACTTGCCCAGGTTACGCAGGCGCTCGGCGATCAGGAACAGGATGATCGGCCAGCCCACCAGGAAGCCGATCGAGTAGATCAGGCCATCGTAGCCGGAGGTGAACACCAGCGCGGAGATCCCCAGGAAGGACGCTGCCGACATGTAGTCGCCGGCAATGGCCAGGCCGTTCTGGAACCCGGTGATCTTGCCGCCTGCCGCATAGTAGTCGGCAGCCGAGTTGTTACGCTTCGAGGCCCAGTAGGTGATGCACAGTGTCGCGCCGACAAAGACCACGAACATCAGGATCGCCGCGATGTTGAGCGGTTGTTTGTGCACTTCGCCCGTCAGTGCTTCGGCTGCCCAGACAGCCGGAGCGAAGGCGGCGATGCCTAACGCTGCTAGTAGACGCCGGATCATTGCTGAGCCTCCTTGAGAATCGCATTGTTCAGGTCGTCGAACTCGCCGTTGGCGCGTCGCACGTAGATAGCGGTCAGGACAAAGGCCGACAGAATCAGCCCGACCCCGATCGGGATGCCCCAGGTAATCGATGACTCAGGGCTGATCTTCGCCCCCAGCACATGCGGCCCGTAGGCAATCAGCAGAATGAATCCGGAATACAGCCCAAGCATGATCGCCGAGAGTATCCAGGCGAACTTTTCCCTTTTACGAACCAGCTCCTTGAAGCGCGGGCTGTTTTGAATAGAGAGGTAAATGCTGTCGTTCATTGTTTTTATCCTCGCAGCACAGATTATTGTTGGAACGGTATCCACTCTGCATGCGGCTGGAGGAGAGGTTCTAGACGACCTTAGTAGTAGAACGACCTGTCCATTTCGCCAACCTTGAACCGTGCGCTGAATAAATGTGGGAGCGAGCCCGCTCGTGAAGACGGCGCGTCAGTCAACATGGATGTCGATTGATCCACCGCCTTCGCGAGCAGGCTCGCTCCCACAAGGAACAGCAAACGCCCTAAAGGCGTACCGGCTAGACGCCTGCGCTCACATCACTTGAGCCATTCAGCGACCCGCTCCGGGTGCTTGGCCACCCAATCCTTGGCGGCGGCATCAGGCTTGGCACCGTCCTGGATCGCCAGCATCACCTCGCCGATTTCATCCTTGGAGGTCCACTGGAAGTTGTGCAAGAACTTGGCAACGTCCGGCGCCTTCTTCGCCAGGCCCAGGCTGCCGATGCTGTTGACGGTCTCGGCGGCGCCGTACACGCCTTTTGGATCGTCGAGGAAGCGCAGCTTCCACTTGGCGAACATCCAATGTGGCACCCAACCGGTTACCGCAATGGACTCCTTCTTATCTTCGGCACGGGTCAGCTCGGCAATCATCGCCGCGCCGGAACTGGCTTGCAGTTTGTAGTCCAGGCCGTAGTCCTTGATCGCCTGGTCGGTCTTGAGCATCACGCCTGAACCGGCGTCGATGCCGACGATTTTGTTCTTGAAGCTGGTGTCGCTCTTCAGGTCGGCGATGGAGATGGCCTTGACGTACTCCGGCACGATCAAGCCGATCTTGGCGTCTTTGAAGTTGGGGCCGTAGTCGACCACCTTGTCCTTGTTCTTGGCCCAGTACTCGCCATGGGTCACCGGCAGCCAGGCCGAGAGCATGGCGTCGAGTTTGCCGGTGGCCACGCCCTGCCACATGATCCCGGTGGCCACTGCCTGCAGCTTCACGTCATAACCGAGCTTCTGCTTGATCACTTCTGCGGCCACGTGGGTCGTCGCCACGCTGTCGGACCAACCGTCGACATAGCCGATGCTCAAGGTTTTACTGTCGGCAAAGGCCGGTGTAGAGCCGATCGCCAGTACCAGGGCGGTACCGGCGCCTAAGAGTCGTCGCATCTTCATCGTTACGTCCCCGAAAGTGCTGCGCCCGACGGATGCCGGGCGGCGTCAACGTAGTGCTATGGTGCGCTGCGCCCCCATCACGCCTCACCGCAAACTCGTTCGAACATCAGCGGAGTACTGATGAATCGATCATCAGCCCCATGGACACCACGACCTGCTCTGTCTGCGACCTCAAGGCAGCGGGAAACGACATCACCCAGCCACTTGCCAAATGCAGGTAAGATGCGCGGCTTTGCTCCCAGACGGTCTGACCATGCCCGCCACCTCACGCTCGCCTTTTTTTGCTTACCTGTTTGCCTGCCTGCTTGGCGTGTTTGCCCTATGCGGTTACTGGTACGGCCTCGGTCAACCGGTCGTGCTGCCGGAGGTCGTCAGCGCCACGCACAAATTGCAATGCGCCTCCTACACCCCGTTCGACAAGGACCAATCCCCGTTCGACCAGCCGTTCAAGCTGCGCCCCGAGCGCATGGACGCCGACCTCGCCCTGCTGGCGACGCGCTTTGAGTGCATCCGCACGTACTCGGTGACCGGCCTTGAAGCCCTGCCCGCCCTGGCGCGCAAACATGGCCTGAAGCTGATGATCGGCGCCTGGGTCAGCAGCGATCCGGTGGCCACCGCCAAGGAAGTCGAACAACTGATCGTCGAAGCCAACGCCAACCCGGACGTGGTCAGCGCGGTCATCGTCGGCAACGAAGCGCTGCTGCGCAAGGAAGTCACCAGCACCCAACTGGTCAAGCTGATCAATCAGGTCAAGAGCCAGGTCAAGCAGCCGGTGACCTATGCCGACGTCTGGGAGTTCTGGCAAAAGCACCCGGAGATCGCGCCTGCCGTTGACTTCGTGACCATCCACTTGCTGCCTTACTGGGGTGATTACCCTTGGGACGTCAACGTGTCCCTGTCACAACTGGCGGCGGTGCACGACTCGTTCAAAGGCATGTTCGCCCCCAAAGATATATTCATCGGCGAAACCGGCTGGCCCAGCGAAGGCCGACAACGACGAAGCGCCGTGCCGAGCCGGGTCAACGAAGCCACGTTCATTCGTGGGTTCGTGGCCATGGCCGAGCAACAAGGCTGGCATTACAACCTGATCGAAGCCTTCGACCAACCCTGGAAACGTGTCAGCGAAGGCGCTGTCGGCGGTTACTGGGGACTGTTCGACGCCGACCGCCAGGACAAAGGCGTGCTGGCCGGCCCCGTGAGCAATGTGCCGCTCTGGCCACAATGGCTGGCCGTGGGTGGCCTGATCTTGTTCGCCACTTTGCTGCTGGGCGGTCGCGTGCGCACGACCCGCGCCGCCCTGGTGCTGCCGCTGCTGGGCGCTGTGGCGGCGTGCTCGATCGGCACCTTTGGCCAATTGACGCATGCAACCAGTCGCTCCGCAGATGAATGGATCTGGGCCGGTGCGCTGATCGCCCTGAACCTGCTGGTCCTGGCCCACGGCGCACTAGCCCTGAGCGCCAGGATCGGCTGGCGTGCACGCGCCTTCGCAGCCCTGGAGCGGCGCGCCGGCTGGCTGCTGACCGCGGCAGGGTTTGCCGGTGCGGTGATGATGCTGGGGCTGGTGTTCGAACCGCGCTATCGCAGCTTCCCCAGTGCCGCGCTGCTGCTGCCGGCGTTGGTCTACCTGCTACGCCCAGTCAACGCGCCACGCCGGGAAATCGCCCTACTGACGCTGATCATCGGCGCCGGCATCGCCCCGCAGCTGTACCACGAAGGCCTGCTCAACCAGCAAGCCTGGGGCTGGGCGCTGGTCAGTGGGTTGATGGTTGCCGCGCTGTGGCGCAGCTTGCGGGTGCGTAAGGGCTGATCTTCAGCCCCCTGAAGGCCCCATCGCGAGCAGGCTCGCTCCCACAGATTTTCGTGACACACCGGTGCGGTGTTCACTGTAGATCCGCTGTGGGAGCGAGCCTGCTCGCGAAAGCAATCAATCAGGCAGAACGACGCGCCCGAACCAACCGCAACCCCGCCAACACCACCGCAAACACCGCCAAGGATGCGTTGTACAACGCCAACGCCGGCAGGCCAAACGCCAACGCCAGCACTGCCAGCCACCCACCAGCGCGCCCCGGCACGACAAAGCCCAGCACCGCCGCCACCAACGCCGCCCAGCCCAGTACCTTGAAGTGAATCATCAAGCCCAGGTTCGAACGTACCTGGCATTCCCAGCGACTGGCTGCATCGACGCAAATGCCAACCCAGCGAGCATCCTCCATAAAGCCATAACGTGCGCCATAACTGGCGGCCAGCCACAGCGGCAGGATGATAAGCAGCAAAATCACGGGAAAACGGCGGGACATGAGGGACTCCGATAGGCAAAAGCGGCGCCCAGCTTAATCCGACCGCAAGCGGACGCAAGGGCGATCAACAGATAAATACTCATCGCTGAGCGCCAACGTGTATCGTCCAGCTACTATTCGCTACTATTCGCTACTATTAGCCACTGTTCGCCACTACTGAGCCTGTTTGGTGCCGACGCATGGCACTAAGGCGCCACCCCCGTGGTCTTAGCCTGCGAACCTCATTAGGCACCATCCTCTAAGGGATTTAGTCATGCTCCGTTCCTTGCGCTTCGCTGCCCTTGTCGGCGGCCTTATTTTGAGTGCGTCCGCACTGGCGGCCGATGTCGATGCCGCCAGCTATGGCTACCCGCTTACCAATCCATTTGAAGCGACCATCGCCACCACGCCGCCGGACCTACGGCCAGAACTGCCCGCCGATGAAGACATCACACAATCGGACCACAGCCTGAACCTGCGCCCCGAGCGCGAATGGCAGTTGCCGGACAACTTCTGGGCCGTGAAGCAGCTCACCTATCGCATCGCCACCCAGGATCACGCGGCGCCACTGATGTTCCTGATCGCCGGCACCGGCGCGCGCTATGACAGCACCCTCAACGAATACCTGAAGCGGCTCTACTACAAGGCCGGCTACCACGTGGTGCAACTGTCCTCGCCCACCAGCTTCGACTTCATCGCCGCGGCTTCGCGCTTTGCCACGCCAGGGGTGTCCAAGGAAGACGCCGAGGACCTGTACCGTGTGATGCAAGCGGTGCGAGCACAAAACCCGAAACTACCGGTCACCGACTTCTACCTCACCGGCTACAGCCTCGGTGCCCTGGACGCCGCGTTCGTCGCCCACCTGGACGAAACCCGGCGCAGCTTCAACTTCAAAAAAGTCCTGCTGCTCAACCCGCCGGTCAACCTCTACACCTCGATCAGCAACCTCGACAAGATGGTGCAGACTGAGGTCAAGGGCATCAACAACACCACCACCTTCTATGAACTGGTGCTGAGCAAGCTGACCCATTACTTCCAACAGAAGGGTTACATCGACCTCAACGATGCCCTGCTCTACGACTTCCAGCAGTCCAAGGAGCACCTGTCCAACGAACAGATGGCCATGCTGATTGGCACCTCGTTCCGCTTCTCGGCAGCCGATATCGCCTTCACCTCCGACCTGATCAACCGCCGCGGCCTGATCACCCCGCCCAAATACCCGATCACCGAGAGCACCAGCCTCACGCCGTTCTTCAAGCGTGCGCTGCAATGCGACTTCGACTGCTACCTCACCGAGCAGGTGATTCCGATGTGGCGTGCGCGCACCGACGGCGGCAGCCTGTTGCAACTGATCGATCAGGTCAGCCTCTATGCGCTCAAGGACTACCTGCGCGCCAGCCCGAAAATCGCCGTCATGCACAACGCCGACGACGTCATCCTGGGCCCCGGCGACCTGGGCTTCCTGCGCACCACGTTTGGCGACCGCTTGACGGTCTACCCTCATGGCGGCCATTGCGGCAACCTCAACTACCGCGTCAATGCTGACGCCATGCTGGAGTTCTTCCGTGGCTAAACAACTTCTGCTGATCGCCGCGCTGCTCTGCACAGGCGTGGCACAGGCCGACAACAGCAAGGCCTACACGCCAACCGTGGTCGACCCGGATGGCTTCACCGAGCCGCTGAGCAAACTCAAGTTCAACCCGGGCCTGGACCAGCGTGAGTTCGAGCGCTCGACCTTGAGCGCCCTGAACGTCTATGACCCGATGGAGTCGTGGAACCGTCGGGTGTACCACTTCAACTACCGCTTCGATCAGTGGGTGGCGCTGCCCGTGGTCGATGGCTACCGCTACGTCACGCCGAGCTTCCTGCGTACCGGTGTCAGCAACTTCTTCAACAACCTGGGCGACGTCGGCAACCTGGTGAACAGCCTGCTGCAATTCAAGGGCCATCGCTCAATGGAAGTCACCGGACGCCTGCTGCTCAACACCACGCTGGGCGTCGGCGGCCTGTGGGACCCGGCCACGGCCATGGGCCTGCCGCGCCAGAGCGAAGACTTCGGCCAGACCCTGGGCTTCTACGGCGTGCCGGACGGCGCCTACTTTGTGCTGCCACTGCTCGGGCCCTCGAACATCCGCGATACCGCAGGCTTGGCGGTGGACTACACCGCAGAGTCGGCGATCAACTTCCTGAACGTCTCGAAAGTCAGCGAAAACCACCCGGAAATCTGGGTCCTGCGCGCGGTCGACACCCGCTACCAGACCCACTTGCGCTACGGCCAGATGAACTCACCGTTCGAGTACGAAAAGGTGCGCTACGTCTACACCGAGGCGCGCAAGCTACAGATCGCCGAGTAACCCCGGCACACACAAAACCTGTGGGAGCGAGCCTGCTCGCGAAAGCGGTGTGACCATCAACGTTGAGGTTGAATGGGCTGCCGTCTTCGCGAGCAGGCTCGCTCCCACAGTGGTTTTGGGGCGTGTCAGTGAGTGCTCGGGCCGCCGCCTGTCCGGCACCAGGTCGCCGCCGGCATTCTTGAGCGCCGCGCGAGCCCGGTGCTACCATGCGACACCGCCAGCATCGGCAAGGAACACCTGGGTTTATGAGCACCATCCGCGAGCGTAATAAAGCACTGATCCTGCGTGCCGCCAGTGAGGAGTTTGCCGACAAAGGTTTTGCGGCGACCAAAACCAGCGACATCGCGGCCAAGGCCGGGTTGCCCAAGCCCAATGTCTACTACTACTTCAAATCCAAGGAAAACCTCTACCGCGAGGTCCTGCAAAGCATCATCGAGCCGATCCTGGCGGCCTCGACGCCGTTCAACGCCGACGGCGTGCCCAGCGAGGTGCTCAGCCGCTACATTCGCTCCAAGATCTGCATCTCCCGCGACCTGCCCTTTGCGTCCAAGGTGTTCGCCAGCGAAATCATGCACGGCGCCCCACACCTGAGCGCCGACCTGGTGGAACGGCTCAACAGCCAGGCCAAGCACAACATCGATTGCATCCAGACCTGGATCGACCGCGGCCAGATCGCCCCCATCGACCCCAACCACCTGATGTTCAGCATCTGGGCCGCGACCCAGACCTACGCCGACTTCGACTGGCAAATCTCCGCCATCACCGGCAAGGCCAAGCTGGACGACAGCGACTACGAAGCCGCGACCCAGACCATCATTCGGTTGGTGCTCAAGGGGTGTGCGCCGGACTGATAGGCCGTAGGCGAATGCATACAGAGTTTCTTCAGCACCGCAAATCCCCTGTGGGAGCGGGCTTGCTCGCGAACGGGACGACTCGGCGCCACTGTCAAACCCAAATCGCATCCCACAACGGATAATCACCCAGCTTCTCAACCAGGCCAGCCCGCAAGGGGTTGGCTACGACATACCGGGCAAGCTTTACCAAGTCCTCCTCCTGCCTCAATGCATGATCATGGAAGCTCTGCTGCCACAGACTGCCTGTCCTGCCCATCGCTACATTAACTGCTCGAGTGCTTAAGGATTTGGTCTGACACATCAATTGACCCAATGAACCTCTGTTCAATTGAATCAACCAATGAAAATGATCAGGCATAACAACAAAGGCTAAGGACTCGACAAACCCATCATTTTGGGCCTGCCTGAATTGACTCACCACTAGCCTGCCCAGTGCGTAATCCACAAAAACAGTCTCCCGCCCAAGCGTGTTGGCGGTCAGTAGATAGATGCGGTTTCGCTCCGAACAACGACCAATGCGTAGGCGGTGTGAAGCTGATAATTCGGGCATTCCGTTGCCCCCTCATGCAAAAGCTCATGGGAAGGCTAGCTCAACAAACCTGATACTGAGAGGCAGACTCTAGCTGGATATGTCTGGAGGATTGCCTTCGCGAGCAAGCCCGCTCCCACAGGGGGCTAGTGGCATTCACACGACATGTGTCCGCCATGCCTCTCCTGCTCGCGAAGGCGCTAGCTCAATTGCCGCCAATCAAGCCACCACCCCCGCATCCGCGCGCAACCCCTGCGCCTCGATCGCGCTGATGGCGCACTGCTCGTCGATGTCCGAGGTGTCGCCGCTGATGCCGATGGCCCCCAGCACGGCGCCACGCTGATCGCGAATCAACACCCCGCCCGGCGCCGGCACGACGCTGCCGTGCCCCAGGCTGTTCAGCGCGGCGATAAACGCGGGGCGCTGTTGGGCGTCCAGGGCCAGTAGCCGCGAGCCTTTACCCAGGGCAATCGCGCCCCAGGCTTTGCCGATGGCGATGTCGGGGCGCAGCAGGCTGGCGCCGTCTTCGCGCTGCAGGCTGAGCAAATGCCCGCCGGCATCCAGTACCGCGATGGTCAACGGTGCCGCGCTGATCGCGCGCCCCGCACTGATGGCCTGGTTGGTCAGGCTGACTGCGACTTTCAAGGTTAAAGCGCTCATGGGTGCCGTCCTTATCTTGTTATGGGAAAGCCGGTTTGGACTCTATGTGCCGCGAATCCAGATGCAGCAAATAGAACACAATATGTTATTTTTTTGTATACAGTAGTTATCGAAAAACGCCACATGCGACGAAACGACACAGTGTTTGCAGGCACTCGTCAAATGAAACAGGCGCTTGAGAAAATGGATTGACCTGCGTCGCCCGCCGTGAATACACTCCGCTCAAAGCAACTTGTATACAATTACAAATATTACGAGGCACAAAACAATGAGCAAAATGAGATCAATCGAAGCCGCCGTTCTGGTGATGCGTCGTGAAGGCGTGGATACCGCCTTTGGCATTCCAGGCGCCGCCATCAACCCGCTGTACTCCGCCCTGCAAAAGGTCGGCGGCATCGATCACGTCCTCGCTCGCCACGTGGAAGGCGCCTCGCACATGGCCGAGGGCTACACCCGCACCAAGGCCGGCAACATCGGCGTGTGCATCGGCACCTCGGGCCCGGCCGGTACCGACATGGTCACCGGGCTCTACAGCGCCTCGGCCGACTCGATCCCGATCCTGTGCATCACCGGGCAAGCGCCGCGGGCGCGCATGCACAAGGAAGACTTCCAGGCCGTCGACATCACCGCTATCGTCAAGCCCGTGACCAAGTGGGCAACCACCGTCATGGAGCCGGGCCAGGTGCCGTACGCCTTCCAGAAAGCCTTTTATGAAATGCGCTCCGGCCGCCCAGGCCCGGTGCTGATCGACCTGCCGTTCGACGTGCAGATGGCGGAAATCGAATTCGACATCGACGCCTACCAGCCGCTGCCACTGGCCAAGCCAAGCGCGACCCGGCTCCAGGTAGAAAAAGCCCTGGCCATGCTGGATAAGGCCGAGCGCCCGTTGCTGGTGGCCGGCGGCGGCATCATCAACGCCGACGCCAGCGAGCTGCTGGTGGAGTTTGCCGAACTGACCGGCATCCCAGTCATTCCGACCCTGATGGGCTGGGGCACGATCCCCGACGATCACCCGCTGATGGTTGGCATGGTCGGCCTGCAAACTTCGCACCGCTACGGCAACGCGACGATGCTCAAGTCTGACCTGGTGCTGGGCGTGGGTAACCGCTGGGCCAATCGTCACACCGGCTCGATCGATGTGTACACCGAAGGCCGCACGTTCATTCACGTCGACATCGAGCCCACCCAGATCGGCCGCGTGTTCACCCCGGACCTGGGCATCGTGTCCGATGCCGCTGCCGCGCTGACGGTGTTCATCGAAGTGGCCCGCGAATGGCAGGCCGCCGGCAAGCTGAAGAATCGCAGCGCCTGGCTGCAAGACTGCCAGCAGCGCAAGGCCAGCCTGCAACGCAAGACCCACTTCGACCACGTGCCGGTCAAGCCGCAGCGCGTGTACGAAGAGATGAACCAGGTGTTCGGCAAGGACACCTGCTACGTCAGCACCATCGGTCTGTCGCAGATTGCCGGCGCGCAGTTCCTGCACGTCTACAAGCCACGGCACTGGATCAACTGCGGCCAGGCCGGCCCATTGGGCTGGACCATTCCGGCGGCACTGGGGGTGGTCAAGGCTGACCCGACCCGCAAGGTTGTGGCACTCTCGGGCGACTACGACTTCCAGTTCATGATCGAGGAGTTGGCGGTGGGCGCGCAGTTCAAGCTGCCGTACATTCACGTCGTGGTGAACAACTCTTACCTGGGCCTGATCCGTCAGGCACAGCGGGGGTTCGACATGGACTACTGCGTGCAGTTGTCCTTCGACAACCTCAACGCGCCGGAACTCAACGGCTACGGGGTTGACCACGTGGCGGTTGCCGAGGGCCTGGGGTGCAAGGCGCTGCGCGTGTTCGAGCCGGGCGAGATCCAGCCGGCGCTGCGCAAGGCCCAGGCGTTGATCGAGGAGTTCAAGGTTCCGGTGATTGTCGAGATTATCCTGGAGCGCGTGACCAACATTTCCATGGGCACCGAGATCAACGCGGTCAACGAGTTCGAAGACCTGGCGCTGGTCGGTAACGACGCACCGACTGCGATTTCGATGCTCGATTGACGATTGATCGTTTCTCCTGGTGGGAGCGGGCTTGCTCGCGAAGGCGGTGCTTCAGTCGACACGGATGCTGAATGTCGGACCGCTTTCGCGAGCAAGCCCGCTCCCACAGGGGACCCAACACATTTACGGGAGACCACCATGCCGCGTTTCGCAGCCAACCTGTCCATGCTGTTTACCGAGCAGGACTTTCTTGCCCGCTTCGAAGCCGCCGCCAAGGCGGGCTTCAGTGGCGTCGAATACTTGTTCCCTTACGACTTCAACAGCGCCGAGATCAAGGCGTTGCTGGATGCCAACGGCCTGACCCAAGTGCTGTTCAACCTGCCGGCCGGTGACTGGGCCAAGGGTGAACGCGGGATCGCCTGCCACCCGGATCGCATGAAGGAATTCCGCGCTGGCGTCGACCTGGCCATCGTCTACGCCCAAGTGCTGGGCAACACCCAGGTCAACTGCCTGGCCGGCATTCGCCCTGAAGGGCTGGACGATGCCACCGTGGAAAAAACCTTCGTCGACAACCTCAAGTACGCCGCCGACAAGCTGCAGGCGAACGGTATCAAGCTGGTGATGGAAGCCATCAACACCCGCGACATTCCGGGTTTCTACCTGAACAACACCGCCCAGGCCCTGGCTATCCGCGAGCACGTGGGCAGCGCCAACCTGTTCCTGCAGTACGACATCTATCACATGCAAATCATGGAAGGCGACCTGGCCCGCACCATGGCCACGTACCTGGACGAGATCCACCACATCCAATTGGCGGACAACCCCGGGCGCAATGAGCCGGGCACCGGCGAGATCAACTACCGCTTCCTGTTCGAACACCTGGACCGCATCGGTTACCAGGGCTGGGTCGGCTGCGAATACAAACCGCTGACCACCACCGAAGCGGGCCTGGGCTGGTTGAAAACCCATAACGCGATTTGACATAGATCCCCCTTGTGGGAGCGGGCTTGCTCGCGAAGGCGGCGTGTCAGTCGACACAGATGCTGAATGCCATACCGCTTTCGCGAGCAAGCCCGCTCCCACAAAGAGCAGCCCTTATTCGTTTCGTTTGAAGCAATAAAAACAAGAGGATTTTCTCATGGCTAAAATCGGATTCATCGGCACCGGCATCATGGGTCACCCCATGGCAGCGAACCTGCAAAAGGCCGGTCATCAACTGTTCCTGTCCCAGCACCACGACAAAGCCCCGGCCGACCTGGTCGCCGCAGGCGCTGTCGCGCTGGCCAACCCCAAGGAAGTGGCCCAGGAAGCCGAGTTCATCATCGTCATGGTGCCAGATACCCCGCAGGTCGATGACGTGCTGTTCCGTGCCGACGGCATTGCGGCGGGCGTGGGCAAAGGCAAGGTGGTGATCGACATGAGTTCGATCTCGCCGACCGCTACCAAGGCCTTCGCCGCGAAGATCAACGCCAAGGGCGCGCAGTACCTCGACGCCCCGGTTTCCGGCGGTGAAGTCGGGGCCAAGGCCGCGACCCTGAGCATCATGATCGGTGGCGACGCCGATGCCTTCGAACGCGCCCTGCCGCTGTTCCAGGCCATGGGCAAGAACATCACCCTGGTCGGTGGCAACGGCGACGGCCAGACCGCCAAGGTGGCGAACCAGATCATCGTCGCGCTGAACATCCAGGCGGTGGCCGAAGCGTTGCTGTTCGCCTCGAAGAACGGCGCCGACCCGGCCAAGGTCCGGGAAGCGCTGATGGGCGGCTTCGCGTCGTCGAAGATCCTCGAAGTCCACGGTGAGCGCATGATCAAGGGCACCTTTGACCCAGGCTTCCGCATCAGCCTGCACCAGAAGGACCTGAACCTGGCCCTGCAAGGCGCCAAGGAGCTGAACATCAACCTGCCCAACACCGCCAACACCCAGCAAGTGTTCAGCACCTGCGCGGCCATCGGCGGCAGCAATTGGGATCACTCGGCACTGATCAAGGGCCTGGAGCACATGGCCAACTTCTCGATTCGCGAGAAGAAGTAAGCCCAGCCCTATCACCATGTGGGAGCGGGCTTGCTCGCGAAAGCGCTAGGTCAGTCAACATCTGTGTTGAATCTGAAGCCGCATTCGCGAGCAAGCCCGCTCCCACACTGGGCCGAGTTGCCCTTCAAACAACAAGAACTTCCGGGAGTCCGCCATGTCGGTTGATCCGCAACACTTCCTGCGTGACCTGTTCGCCACCGCCATCGACGCGGCCCATCCGCAGCATGTGCTCGAACCCCATTTACCCAAGGACCGTACCGGTCGCGTGATTGTCATCGGCGCCGGCAAGGCCGCCGCGGCCATGGCCCAGGTGGTCGAGCGCTGCTGGCACGGCGAAGTGTCGGGCCTGGTGGTCACCCGCTACGGCCACGGTGCGCTCTGCGAGAGAATCGAAGTGGTCGAAGCCGCCCACCCGGTGCCGGATGCGGCCGGACTGGCCGTGGCCAAGCGCGTACTGGCACTGGTCAGCAACCTCAGTGAGGACGATCGGGTGATCTTCCTGCTGTCCGGCGGTGGCTCGGCGCTGCTCGCGCTACCGGCCGAAGGCATTACCCTGGCCGACAAGCAGGCCATCAACAAGGCCCTGCTCAAGTCCGGCGCGACCATCGGCGAGATGAACTGCGTGCGCAAGCACCTCTCGGCGATCAAGGGTGGCCGCCTGGGCAAGGCGTGCTGGCCTGCCACGGTGTACACCTATGCCATTTCCGATGTTCCGGGGGACCTGGCCACCGTGATCGCCTCCGGACCGACCGTGGCCGACCCGAGCACCTCGGCCCAGGCCCTGGACACCCTCAAGCGCTACGCCATCGAGGTGCCGCCGTCGGTGCGGGCCTGGTTGCAAAGCCCCGACTCGGAGACCGTCAAGCCCGGCGACCCGAGCCTGGCCCGCTGCCACTTCCAGTTGATCGCCCGCCCGCAGCAGTCCCTGGAAGCGGCCGCCGTCAAAGCCCGCCAGGCCGGTTTCAGCCCGTTGATCCTCGGCGACCTGGAAGGCGAATCCCGCGAGGTGGCGAAAGTCCACGCCGGCATCGCCCGCCAAGTGGTGCTGTACGGCCAGCCGTTGGCGGCGCCCTGCGTGATTCTCTCCGGTGGCGAAACCACGGTGACGGTGCGCGGCTCCAGCCGTGGTGGGCGCAACGCCGAGTTTTTGCTCAGCCTCACCGACAGCCTCAAGGGCCTGCCCGGTGTCTACGCCCTGGCCGGCGACACCGACGGCATCGACGGCTCCGAAGACAACGCGGGCGCCATCATGACCCCGGACAGCTATGCCCGCGCCGCCGCGCTTGGCCTGTCAGCCAGCGACGAACTGGACAACAACAATGGCTACGGCTACTTCCAGGCCCTGGACGCCCTGATCGTCACCGAGCCGACGCGCACCAACGTCAACGACTTCCGCGCCATCCTGATCCTTGAGAGCTCCAAACATGACGCCTGATAAGAAAGTCAAAATCCTCGCCACCCTCGGGCCCGCCACCGACGGCATCGAAGACATCCGCGAATTGGTGCTGGCCGGGGTCAACATCTTCCGCCTGAACTTCAGTCATGGTGATCACGCCGACCACGCCCAGCGCTACCAGTGGATCCGTGAAGTCGAGCGCCAGCTCAATTACCCGCTGGGCATCCTGATGGACCTGCAGGGGCCGAAACTGCGGGTCGGCAAATTCGCTGACGGCAAAGTCCAACTGGTGCGCGGCCAAGCCCTGCGTCTGGACCTGGACAGCACCCCGGGCGATGAGCGCCGGGTCAACCTGCCCCACCCGGAAATCATCGCCGCACTGGAACCGGGCATGGACCTGCTGCTGGACGACGGCAAGCTGCGCCTGCGGGTGGTCACCACGTACGCCGATGCCATCGACACCACCGTGCTCAACGGCGGCGAATTGTCGGACCGCAAAGGGGTGAACGTGCCGCAAGCGGTGCTCGACTTGAGCCCGCTGACGAGCAAGGACCGCCGCGACCTGAGCTTCGGCCTGGAGCTGGGGGTGGACTGGGTGGCGCTGTCGTTCGTGCAACGCCCGGAAGACATCCGCGAAGCCCGCGCCCTGATCGGCGACAAGGCGTTCCTGATGGCCAAGATCGAGAAGCCATCGGCGGTCGAGCACTTGCAAGAGATTGCCGCGCTGAGTGACGCGATCATGGTCGCCCGGGGTGACCTGGGTGTGGAAGTGCCGGCCGAGAGCGTGCCGCAGATCCAGAAAGACATCATTGCGACCTGCCGCCAACTCGGCAAGCCGGTGGTGGTGGCCACGCAGATGCTTGAATCGATGCGCTTCTCCCCGGCCCCGACCCGCGCCGAAGTGACCGATGTCGCCAACGCCGTGGCCGAAGGCACCGATGCGGTGATGCTGTCGGCGGAAACCGCTTCCGGTGACTACCCGCTCGAAGCGGTGCAGATGATGAGCAAGATCATCCGCCAGGTGGAAAACGGCCCGGACTATCAAGCGCAGTTGGACGTCAGCCGAGCGAAAGCCGAAGCCACGACCTCGGATGCGATCAGCTGTGCGATCCGGCGCATCAGCAACATCCTGCCGGTGGCGGTGCTGGTGAACTACAGCGAGTCGGGCAGCTCCAGCCTGCGCGCGGCCCGCGAACGGCCAGCGGTGCCGATCCTCAACCTGACGCCCAACCTGTCGACGGCCCGCCGCCTGAGCGTGGCGTGGGGCGTGCACTCGGTGGTCAACGACCGCTTGCGCCAGGTCGACGAGATCTGCTCCACTGCGCTGGAGATTGCCCAGGCCCAAGGGCTGGCCCGGCGCGGCGATACGCTATTGATCACCGCGGGTGTGCCTTTCGGGCAGCCGGGGTCGACTAACTCATTGCGTATCGAGACGTTGATCTAGAGCGCCTATATCGGCCTCTTCGCGAGCAGGCTCGCTCCCACATTGGATCTTTGTCCGATCTCTGGATCGGTGAACAACACCAACCCACTGTGGGAGCGAGCCTGCTCGCGAAGGCGGCGACGCGGTTCCACTGACCTTATTGATCTGCCATGCCTGCCAACCACTTCAACACCCACTGCCCGGACTGGGCCGAAGCGCTGCTCAATGGCTTCAGCCAGATATTCCTCCAGCGTCATCCGCTGTGCGGCCTGCTGTGCCTGCTGGCCATTCTGTTCACCGCCCCGGCCTTGCTCGGCGGTGCACTGCTGGGCGGGGTGGCGGGCTTACTCACGGCGCAACGGCGCGGGTATACCAAGGCGGATCGCCAGGCCGGGCTGTTCAGCTACAACGGCGTCCTGCTCGGTCTGCTGCTGAGCCTGTATTTCCCCTGGTCAGCGATGTTGCCCCCGCTGATTCTCGCCGCCGGCGGCCTGAGTGCGATAATCACCCAGCAATGGCTCAAGCGCGTGCGGCTCAGTCAATTCCTGCCCGCCTACACCGCGCCCTTCGTCGGCCTGAGCTGGATTCTGCTGGTCTTCGCCACGCCCTCGACCGAGGCGCACTTGATCGAAGTCAGCACCCTGAACCTGCTCGCCGCCCCCTTCAAAGGCATCGGCCAGGTGATGTTCCTCGGTCATCCGCTGGCCGGGGCGCTGATTGCCGTCGGTTTGCTGATCGCCGATCGCCGCGCGTTCTGCTGGGCGTTAGTGGCGTCTGTCACCGGCATGGCCTGGAGCCTGCTGCACCACGACGTCTATGGTGCCCTGATCGGCCTGGGTGGCTACAACGCGGTACTCGCCGCCCTCGCCTTCAGCTCGCAGCGACGCCAACCGTGGTTGCCGCTGCTGGGGATCGCCCTGGCAATCGGGCTGACGCCGATTTTCGCCGCCCTGGGCCTGCCGACCCTGACCGCGCCGTTCATCCTCGCCTGCTGGCTGCTGCGTAGCGCCACTGGCCTGTGGCGCCAACGCGCCCGCTCCTTGCCAAACCCCGGAGAATCAACCTAGTGTCCTGTCTTGGAAATACGTTACCTTTTTGACGAGCATCTGTTGCTGCCAGGCAAGGCGCCGCGACGAGTCATAGCAGGGCTATGGCGAGGAGTGGCAACGCAGCATGGCGGCGACAGGTGCCGTCAAAAGGGAACAGCTTATTTCCGAGACAGGACACTAGGCTGCGCGGACTAAAAGCTCAAGGCGGCGAAAATGGACAGCAAGGACACGTGGCGCCAGCGCCTGTACGTGATTATTTTTCAGACCGACACGGTCGCGGGCAGACGCTTTGACAGCACCTTGCTGCTGATCATTTTCGCCAGCCTGGTGGTGGTGGTCCTCGACAGCATCGACGACGTCCATCAGCACTACGCCGGCCTGCTGGCGAACATCGAATGGGCCTTCACCGCGATTTTCCTGGTCGAGTACCTGCTGCGCCTGTACTGCTCGCCCAAACCCCTGCGCTATGCCTTCAGCTTCTATGGCCTGGTGGACTTGCTGGCTATCGTCCCGGGGATCCTCGCCCTGTACTACAGCGATGCCCAGTACTTGCTGATCATCCGCATCATCCGCATGCTGCGCATCTTCCGAGTGCTCAAGCTCGCGCCCTACCTCAAGCAAGCCCATTACCTGCTCAGTGCGTTGCGGGGCAGCAAACAGAAGATCCTGGTGTTCCTGCTCAGCGTCTGCACCCTGGTCACGGTGTTCGGCACCCTGATGTATGTGGTCGAGGGCCCGGAGCACGGCTTCACCAGCATTCCCAAAGGCATCTATTGGGCCATCGTTACCCTGACCACCGTCGGCTATGGCGACATCGTGCCCAAGACCGTGCTGGGCCAGATGATCTCCTCGATGGTGATGATCACCGGTTACTCGATCATCGCCGTGCCCACCGGTATCTTCACCGCCGAGCTGACCAACGCCATGCGGGGCGAGAAACAGCAACACGACTGCCCGGTGTGCAGCAAGGATCAACACGAGCCCAACGCCTCGTTCTGTTCACGCTGTGGCAACGCCCTATTTAAGAAAATGGAATAAGCAAAGCACTTTTTAATCTTTATAGAGCTATGCCGTCCCCGGCTATAGTCGACGGCAAATTGCCTTCACTCTCTCGAACAAAAGGAATGTGCAGTGAAAAAGATCTTTGGCGCCTCACTCCTGGCCGCTGGCCTAGCCTTCGCGAGCGTGGCTCACGCCGCGCCGACCTTGCTCAACGTGTCCTACGACGTGATGCGTGATTTCTACAAGGACTACAACGCAGCGTTCCAGAAACATTGGGCAGCCGAGAACAAGGGCGAAGAGATCAAGCTGCAGATGTCCTTTGGCGGCTCCAGCAAACAGGCGCGCTCGGTGATCGACGGCCTGCCGGCCGACGTCATCACCATGAACATGGCCACCGATATCAACGCCTTGGTCGACAACGGCAAACTGGTGCCGGATAACTGGGTGACCCGCCTGCCGAACAACAGCGCGCCATTCACCTCGGCCACCGTGTTCATCGTGCGCAAGGGCAACCCCAAGGCCCTGAAAGACTGGCCTGACCTGCTCAAGGACGGCGTGCAAGTGATCGTGCCCAACCCGAAGACCTCGGGCAACGGCCGCTACACGTACCTCTCGGCCTGGGGCTACGTGCTCAAGAACGGCGGTGACGAGAACAAGGCCAAGGAATTCGTCGGCAAGCTGTTCAAGCAAGCGCCCGTGCTCGACACCGGTGGTCGTGCCGCCACCACCACGTTCATGACCAACCAGATCGGCGACGTGCTGGTGACCTTCGAAAACGAAGCGGAAATGATCGCCCGCGAGTTCGGCCGCGATCAGTTCGAGGTGGTCTACCCAAGCGTCTCCGCCGAAGCCGAGCCGCCGGTCACCGTGGTCGACAAAGTGGTCGACAAGAAAGGCACCCGCGCCGCTGCCGAGGAATACCTGAAGTACCTGTGGTCGCCGGTAGGCCAGGAAATCGCCGCCAACAACTACCTGCGCCCGCGTGATCCCGCCGTGCTGGCCAAATACACCGACCGCTTCCCGAAAGTCGACTTCCTGTCGGTGGAGAAAACCTTCGGTGACTGGCGCACCGTGCAAAAGACCCACTTCAACGACGGCGGTGTCTTCGACCAGATCTACAACGGCCAGTAAATACCGGGCCGGACATGAACAAGGCGGCCTGCTGAGGTTAATGCCCGCCAGTTAAGCGAAACCATGTGGGAGCGAGCCCGCTCGCGATTGCAGTGGGTCAGCCAACGTTAATATTGAACGTGCTGGCCTAATCGCGAGCAGGCTCGCTCCCACAGGTTTAGTGCCTTAATTGACAGGCATCTGCCTGCACAGGTCGCTTTTTTTGTCCCTAGGGAAAGGATCACTGCCTGATCAGCTTGGCCAACGCGGCGTCAGCGAGAAACGAAGAGCGGCTTTTGACGTTGTGTTCGCGCACATAGCGGTCGATGCGTTGGATCACGTACCCCGGCAGTGTCACGTTGACCTTTTCCGTCTTGCCCAGGTAGGGCGCGATGTCCAACTCCAGCATGCCCCAGCCCATCTCGGCAAAGTCCGGGTTATGACGGTGGGTAGCGGTGGGGGTGGGCATGGGGATGTCTTCGCCGCCCGCCGCGATTTCCTGCAGCATGAGGTGAGCCACTTCAACCGCTGCGTTGTAGGCCTCTTCAAACGTATCACCCGCCGTGACAGCCCCAGGAATATCGGGGATCTGAATGCCAATGGCGGTGTGTTCGTCGCCCCACTCGATACAGATGGGATATTGCATTAGGGATCTCCTGCGTAATGGGCTACCGGGTAGTGCAATGCGGCGCGCCGTCTGATGCTTTTGACTGTCCCCAGCGGCAGGTCTTTCTTGGGATGGGGCACAGGTATCGTGTATGGACTGTAAGGGTGAATAAATAGGTGATGACTGCCAGTGACCCGGTCGAGCCTCCAGCCCGCCGCTTCCAACGCTTTAATCAATACCCTGCTTTGCACCACTCGCCTCCTTGCACTGGCCTGGACAAAAATAACTCTAGAGTTACTTTTACTCAAGCACAGAAACGCGATCCGTGACGGGCGGTTGTTTTGCTGAATGTTGAAACGACAACGGCGACCCTGAGGTCGCCGTTGTGCTTATTGCCCGAACTGCTTGCCGAGCCCCGCAGGCACGCCATGGATATCGGTGTCTTCCCATGGCCCATTGGGGCTGATGCTGCGGCTCCAGCCGTTGCTCCAGCGAAAGTAGGTGCGCTGGCGGTAGAAGACGTTGCTCTGGTCATCCAGCACGTAGACCCCAAGCCTGGCGTCCCAATGGCTGTTGCCGCCCGGCGGTGGGGCAAAGGTCGCCGAGGTCCGCGGCAAGGGCTTGCCGGGCTTGTTCGGCGTCACGGGTTTGCCGGGGGGCGTGGACGGCTGGGGCCTGGTCGAAGGGCCTGACGGCGGAATCGGCCGCGCACTCGGTGTGGGTGTCGGCCCCTGGACCGCACATGCGCTCAGCCCCAGGACCAGACTGAGCAGGGTGATACGAGCGATGGCGGTCATGGCGGTCTACCTGATTATTGGTCCGGGCTGTCGATGGTCAGTTGTTGCGGCGCGCTGGTGCTGCTGGCCAGGGGCCCGCTGCGACCGATCCACTCGCCGGCCGTTGGTTTACCGGCACGGGAGATGCGCGCAACCAGTTGGACTTCAGGGAAGTTGGACAGTTTCAATTGCGGCATCATCGCGTCGCCATCCCCCAACTCGACCGTCACGGGCAGGTCGGCCACCGTCAGGCGCTTGGCGGCCAATGGCGCCGGCGGGCCGGACACGGCGCGGGCGAAGATGAACACGCTGTCGCCCGGCTGAACCTTGGCCTTCACGTCGGCGGCCAGGTCGACCGTCACCGTCAGCAACGCCGTTGCCTGGCTCGCAACGACCGGGGCCTTGGCCACGGCGCCACCGCTCTCCTTCAGTTTCTCGGTAGCTCGTTGAATACCACTCTGCAGCGCGCTACGCGAACCGTCTTCGGTGGGCAGTTGGGCCAGCAGGCGATTCCAGTAGTCGATGGCGTCCTGGTAACGCGCCGCTTCAAAGGCAGCGATCCCCAGCAAGCCGAGACTGGTGACTTCTTTCGGATCAGCCTTGAGGGCTTCGTCGGTCAGGGCCTGGACCTTGTCCGACCACTGCTTGTTGTCGGCGAAGTACTGGGCCTGGGCCCATTGCCCGAGCAGTTCAGGCTCGCGACCCGCCAGGGCCACGGTGCGCTCGAAAATTTTCGCGGCATCCGCCGGACGTTCCTGGGCCATGTAGGTGCGACCCAGGAAGTACAAGCCTTCGACGGAGTCCGGCTGCGCGGCGACGGCACGCTCCAGGCGACGGGTCATCTCCTCCATCGACTGTGGCGCCTGGGCGAACTCACGGGTCAACTCGACCTTGTCGCTGGCACCAAAATGCAGGTACAGGCCCAAGCCCAGCACCGGCACCAGGATCGCGGCCAGCAACGGCAGCGGCTTGCCCAGGCGCGATACCCGGCCGGCGTCCGCGCCTTCGGTGTCGGCCAGCAGTTCCCGTGCGGCTTCGTCGCGCCCGGCGTTCATTTGCGTCGCGTCGAGCACGCCTTCGGCCTGCTGCGTTTGCAACTCGGCCACGCGTTCTTGATAGAGCGCCACGTTCAGCGCGGTACGATCCTCTTCACGCTGGGCGCGACGGCCCCGCAGAACCGGGATCAACAGAAAACTCAGGGCAACCAGTAGAAGCAGACCTGCGGCGAGCCAGAAATCAATCATCAGTGTTTTTGTCCAGCAGTTGGTCGAGGCGCGTGCGCTCATCAGAAGAAAGCGTGTCTGTGCCAATGGCTCGTTCGGCGCGACGACGGCGCACGATCAGGGCAATGACCAGTACACCGCCAAGCAGGAGTGCCGCCGGGCCGAACCACAGCACCGCGGTCTTGCCCGTCAGGGCCGGCTTGTAGCGCACGAAGTCACCGTAGCGATCAACCATGAAGTCGATGATCTGCTGGTTGTCCTTGCCCTCGCCGAGCATGCGGAAGATTTCCTTGCGCAGGTCGGCGGCAATCGGCGCGTTGGAGTCGGCAATGTCCTGGTTCTGGCACTTGGGGCAACGCAGCTCCTTGGTCAGTTCGCGAAACCGCTCGCGATCTCCGTCCTTGGCGAACTCGTAGGTGTCGATGGCGGCGTGGGCCATGCCCGCCATGCTCAGCCCCAATACGGCAGCGGCAATCCAGCGCTTCATGGCTTGGCCTCGTCCACCAGCGCCTGGTACTTGGCCGCCAGTTGCTCGCGCCAGACCACGTCGTCGATCACTCCGACGAACTTGTCGCGGATGATGCCCTTGGCGTCGATGAAGAAGGTTTCCGGGGCGCCGTACACGCCGAGGTTCAGGCCCAGGGAGCCGTCCTCGTCGCGGATGTCCAGCAGGTATGGGTTGTGGAAGTCCGCCAGCCATTTCAGGGCTTCGGCGTTATCGTCCTTGTAGTTGACGCCGTAGATCACCACGCCCTGCTGGGCCAGTTTGTTCAGCACCGGGTGCTCGACCCGGCAGGAGATGCACCAGGTGCCCCAGACGTTGACTAGCGCCGGCTTGCCGAGCAGGTCGGCACGGGTCAGGTTTTTGTCGCCCTGCACGTTCGGCAGGGCAAACTCCGGGAACGGCTTGCCGATCATGGCCGAGGGCAACTCGGCTGGATTGAGGTACAAGCCCCGGTAAAGAAACACGGCGACCACCAAGAACAGCGCCAGTGGCAACACCATCAACCAACGTCTCATGCAGTGGCTCCCGACAGGCCCAGCGCTTCACGCACCCGGCTTTTGACTTTGACCCGATAACGCCGATCCATCGCCGCCAGCAAGCCACCGAACCCGGTCAGCAGCGCGCCGAACCAGATCCAGCGCACGAACGGCTTGACGTGCACCCGCACGGCCCAGGCGCCATCGCCCAGCGGCTCGCCGAGCGCGACGTAGATGTCACGGGTGAAGCCGGCGTCGATACCCGCCTCGGTCATCATTGAGTTCTGCACCGTGTACAGACGTTTTTCCGGGTGCAGGACGCTGATTTGCTTGCCGTTGCGGATCACCCGCACGGTGCCTTTGTCGGAGGTGAAGTTCGGCCCCTCGAAGTGCTTGGCGCCGTCGAAAATGAAGTGATAACCGGCCAGGTCCATGGATTCGCCCGGCGCCAGGCGCAAGTCGCGCTCGGCACTGTTCTGGCTCGACAGCACTACGCCCAGGGCGCAGATGGCAATGCCAAAGTGCGCGACCTGCATGCCCCAGTAGCTGCGAGTCAAGCTCGGCAGGCCTTTGATCAGGCCCTTGTGGCGGGTCTTGTCGAAGATGTCGCGGATGCCGGCCAACAGCACCCAGGCCGCCAGCATGAAGGTTGCCAGGACAGCCCAGTTGAAATCGCCGTAGGCAATACCGGCCACCACCGCCAGTGCGGCGCTGCCCAGCAACACTGGGATCAGCATGCCCACCAGCCATTTGACCGGGGTGTCTTTCCAGCGCACCAGTACGCCAACGGCCATCACCACCATCAACAACGCCATCAACGGAATGAACAAGGCATTGAAGTACGGCGGGCCGACCGACAGCTTGGCGCCGGTCATGGCGTCGAGGATCAGCGGATACAAGGTCCCGAGCAGAATCATCGACGCGGCGACGACCAGCACCAGGTTGTTGCCCAGCAACAGGGTCTCACGGGACCAGAAGTTGAATCCCACATGGCTCTTGACCACCGGAGCACGCAGGGCAAACAGCGTCAGCGAACCGCCCACCACGAACAGCAGGAAGATCAGGATGAACACACCGCGCTCAGGGTCCGAGGCAAAGGCGTGCACCGAGGTCAGGACCCCGGAACGCACCAGGAACGTACCCAGCAAGCTCAGGGAGAACGCCGCGATGGCCAACAACACGGTCCAGCTCTTGAACACGCCGCGCTTTTCGGTCACGGCCAGGGAGTGAATCAGCGCCGTGCCGACCAGCCATGGCATGAACGAAGCGTTTTCCACCGGGTCCCAGAACCACCAGCCGCCCCAGCCGAGTTCGTAGTAGGCCCACCACGAACCGAGGGTGATGCCGATGCCCAGGAAGGCCCAGGCGACGATGGTCCACGGACGGGACCAGCGCGCCCACGCAGCGTCCAGGCGACCGCCCATCAGCGCGGCGATGGCGAATGCAAAGGCTACCGAGAACCCGACGTAGCCCATGTACAACATGGGCGGATGCACGATCAGGCCGATATCTTGCAGCAACGGGTTAAGGTCGGCGCCGTTGGTGGGCATCTGCGGCAGCAGGCGCTTGAACGGGTTGGAGGTCATGATCAGGAACAGCAGGAAGCCGGTGCTGATCATGCCCATCACCGACAGCACGCGCGCCAGCATGACTTGGGGCAACTGCCGGGAGAACACCGACACCGCGAAGGTCCAGCCTCCCAGGATCAACGCCCACAGCAGCAAGGAACCTTCGTGGGCACCCCACACGGCGCTGAACTTGTAGTACCAGGGCAAGGCCGTGTTGGAGTTGTTGGCAACATACGCGACCGAAAAGTCATCGATCATGAAGGCGTAGGTCAGGCACCCGAAGGAGAACGCCAGGAAGGCGAACTGGCCCCAGGCGGCCGGCTGGGCCAGGCTCATCCACAGGCGATCACCGCGCCAGGCACCGAGCAATGGGATGATGGCCTGCACGATGGCAAAGCACAGGGCGAGGATCATCGCCAGGTGGCCCAATTCAGGCATAAACAGTGTGGCGGTCATCGATCAACCCTCCTTCACAGGTGTCGGAGCGGATTGACCGCTTTCTTTGAGCGCCTTGGTCACTTCAGGCGGCATGTATTTTTCGTCGTGCTTGGCCAGGACTTCGTCCGCCACCACCACGCCGTCGGCATTGAGCTTGCCCAGGGCGACAATGCCCTGCCCTTCGCGGAACAGGTCCGGGAGGATGCCGCGGTAGGTAATGGTCACGGACTTGTTGAAGTCAGTGACGACAAATTTCACGTCCAGCGAATCGCCGAAGCGCTGCAGGGAGCCGGCCTCGACCATGCCGCCGGCGCGGATGCGCGTGTCCTGCGGCGCTTCGCCATTGGCGATTTGGGTCGGGGTATAGAACAGGTTGATGTTCTGCTGCAGGGCGCTCAAGGCCAGGCCGACGGCAGCGCCGACCCCCACCAGGATCGCGAGGATGATGATAAGACGCTTCTTGCGCACAGGATTCACTTGCTGTTCTCCCGGCGCAGACGACGCGCCTCTTGTTGCAGATAACGCTTGCGGGCCAGGATCGGCGCAGCCACGTTGAGGGCCAGTACCGCCAGGCAGATGCCATAGGCCGACCAGACATAAAGACCGTGATGGCCCATGGCGAGGAAGTCGCCAAATGAAGCAAAACTCATGAAGTGCCCTCCAGGCTGTTTTGCACTTCGGCTTTCACCCAACTGGCACGGGCTTCGCGCTTGAGCACTTCAAGGCGCATGCGCAGCAGTAATACGGCGCCGAAGAAACAGTAAAAACCCAGCACCGTGAGGAGTAGCGGCAGCCACATCTCCACGGGCATCGCCGGCTTTTCGGTGAGGGTGAACGTCGCGCCCTGGTGCAGGGTGTTCCACCACTCCACCGAGTACTTGATGATCGGGATGTTGATCACGCCGACAATCGCCAGCACCGCGCAGGCCTTGGCGGCGCTGTCGCGATTGCTGATGGCGTTGCCCAGGGCAATGAGCCCGAAGTACAGGAAGAG
The DNA here is from genome assembly GCF_900109995.1 of Pseudomonas sp. ok272. Classification (GTDB taxonomy): domain Bacteria; phylum Pseudomonadota; class Gammaproteobacteria; order Pseudomonadales; family Pseudomonadaceae; genus Aquipseudomonas. Next base: position 237,414 of record NZ_FOCB01000004.1, read on the forward strand.
CAGGATCAGCATCGAGGTCAGGCGCGCATCCCACACCCACCACGAACCCCAGGTCGGCTTGCCCCAGATGGCGCCGGTGACCAGCGCCACGGCCGTCATCCAGGCACCGATCGGCGCCGCGCATTGCAGGGCGACGTCGGCCAGCTTCATCTTCCACACCAACCCGACAATGCCGCAGACCGCCAGCATCACGTAGACGGACTGCGCCAGCATCGCGGCGGGCACGTGGATGTAGATGATGCGAAAGCTGTTGCCCTGCTGGTAGTCCGGCGGCGCGAACGCCAGGCCCCAGGCCACACCGACACCTATCAGTAGCAACGCGGCGACGCTCAGCCAGGGCAGCAGTTTGCCGCTGATGCCGTAAAACCACTTAGGCGAGCCGAGCTTATGAAACCAAGTCCAGTTCATTACTGTTTCCATCACGGTTGCTGCCCACTATCGCAGGCAGTCCAGGGTCCGACTTCCCTCACAGGAAGCGATCATTTTTTGATCAGACCCCATTATTATTCGCCGACGCTAATCTTCAGGCCAGCGGCTATTGCAAAGGGTGTCAGGGTTATCGCCAGGGCAGTCAGGCTCCCAAGCCACAGCAGATAACCTGTCGCCGGCATGCCCTGGAGTGCCGCCTGCAAGGCGCCACTGCCGAGAATCAAGACCGGGATGTACAACGGCAGGATCAACAGTGCGAGCAACAAGCCGCCGCGCTTCAAACCTACCGTCAGCGCCGCGCCCACCGCACCGAGCAAACTCAGTACCGGTGTACCCAGCAACAACGAAAGCAGCAATACCGGCAGACAGGCGGTGGGTAAACCGAGCATCAATGCCAGCAGTGGCGCAAGCAAAACCAGGGCCAATCCGGAAAACGCCCAGTGTGCCAGTACCTTGGCCAAAACCAGAAGAGGCAGGGGGTGCGACGAAAGGACCCACTGCTCAAGGGATCCATCCTCGAAATCACTGCGGAAAAGCCCGTCCAGCGAGAGCAAAACCGATAAAAGGGCGGCGACCCACACCAAGCCCGGCGACAAGGTTTGCAACAATTTGGTCTCGGGTCCGACCGCCAATGGGAACAATGCGATGACGATGGCGAAGAACACCAGAGGATTGGCCAACTCCGCCGGACGCCGGCACAACAACCGCGCTTCACGGGCGACCAACAACGCGAACACACTCATACGGCCCACCGCGCCAAGTCGATATCACGATAGCCGGACGGCATTCGGCTCAGGGTGTGGTGAGTGGTCAACACCACCATGCCGCCCTGTTCGCAGTGCGCGGCCAGGTGCTCTTCCAACTGGGCGACGCCTTGTTTGTCCAGTGCGGTAAACGGCTCATCGAGAACCCACAGCGCCGGACTGTCCAGGTACAAGCGCGCCAGTGCCACGCGGCGCTGCTGGCCAGCCGACAGGGTGTGACACGGAACATCTTCAAAACCGCGCAACCCGACGGCCGCCAGCGCCTGCCAGATCGCCTGCGGGGTAGCGGGCTGGTGCAAGGCGCACAGCCAGCTGAGATTCTCTTCGGGGGTCAGCAAATCCTTGATTCCGGCGGCATGGCCGATCCACAACAGGTTGTGCGCCAGTTCCGTACGCTGAGTGTTCAGGGGTTGACCGTTGAGCAGCACCTGGCCGCTGGTCGGTTGCATCAAGCCGGCCAACAAGCGTAAAAGGCTGGTCTTGCCGCTGCCATTGGGGCCGCTGATCTGCAACATGTCACCGCTGCCCAGACGCAATTCGAGGTTTTCGAAGAGCATCCGCCAGTCTCGCTCACAAGCGAGCGCTACGGCTTCTAGTAGTGGGATGGTCAAGAGATCGCGGGCCTTTACGGTTCAAGTCGGCAGTGGATCGGCCGTTAAAGTGGTGCAGCATAGATGCATCGACGGCCTGTTTCAGAGAGCTGCGTCAAACATTTGTGATGTTTTAACCGCCCTGGAGACAACGGGGCCGCATTATACATGTCATGTCCTACTCTCAAGAGGGCAATTTCAGACAGGGTGTGACCTGATGACCGGTGAGATCAACATCCTTCCCCTGCCGCCCACCGTCCCGACCACGCCACGCCTGCCGTCCGCCGGGGAATTGCTCAAGCTATTGACGCCCATGGAGGGCTTGATCGCGCCAGGACAAAGCGCCAAGGCTGAAGTGCTGTCACTCAAGCAGAGCGAGCAGGTTTTTCAACTCCTGCTCAAGGTCACCCTCGACAGCGGCCGCCAGACCACGGTGCAAGCCACCAGCAACCAGCCGCTGGCCCTGGGCACCAGCGTCGCGATCACCCAGCCGTCGGCCAACAACCTGGCCATTACGGTGCAACAGATCCTGGCCTCCAACACCGCCACCCTCACCCGCCTCGACACCACCCAACTTCCGGTCGGCACGCTGCTGCAAGGCAAGGTGCTGACCAGCCAGCCCTTGCCACCGATACCGGGGCAACCGACGGTGCATCGCTCGATGGTGAGTTTGCTCAATACCGCGCTGAGTGGCAGCACCTTGAGCATCGACAGTCCACAGTCCCTGCGTATTGGCATGATGCTCAGTGCGATGGTCCAGGATGCCGACACCCTCACGTTCGTGCCGCTGAGCAGTCGCCAGGATCAACTGGCCGTGGCCCAGCAATTGAACACCCAACAAAGCCGCCAGGGCTCGCTGGACGTGTTGGTCAAGGCCCTGCAAACCCTGCCCGCCAACACCCCCGACGGCGAGCTGCGCGCAACGGTCGATAAATTGCTGGCCAGCCTGCCCGACATCCAGCAACTCAGCTCACCCAAGGGCCTGGCGTTGGCGCTGGCCAGCAGCGGCCTGTTCCTGGAGAGCAAACTGCTGGCCGGGCTTGATCCCAACCTGGCAGCCGACACCAAAGGCAACCTGCTGCGCCTGATCGCCCAACTGGCACCCGGCCTGCCGGGCAACACCACCTTCAACGCCGCCATTGCCGCCAACACCATGGCCCAGGCCCTGCCCAGCTTCGTGCGCAGCGCCCTGGGCATGCTCGGGCAAGTCAGCACAAAACCCACACCGGGTGGCTTTCCCCTGCCCTCGCGCCTGTTGCAGAGCCTGGAGGGCGAAGGCGACCTGGAACACCTGCTGCGCCTGGCCGCCGCCGCCGTGTCACGCCTGCAAAGCCATCAGCTGTCGAGCCTGGAGCAGACCGGCATGACCGAGGATGGCCGCCTGCAAACCACCTGGCAGCTGGAAATCCCCCTGCGCAACCTGCAAGACGTGGTGCCGTTGCAGGTCAAGTTCCAGCGCGAAGACACACCGCCCCGGGAAAACCCCGAGAAACCCAGCGAGCGCGAACCCAAGCAGCGCCTATGGCGAGTCGAGCTGGCCTTCGACATGGAGCCCCTGGGCCCACTGCAAGTCCAGGCACAACTGGCGTCGGGCACGCTCTCCAGCCAACTCTGGGCCGAGCGCCCCTACACCGCCAGCCTGATTGAAAACCACCTGAGTGGCTTGCGTGCGCAACTGCAGTCTTGCGGGCTCAATGTCGGTGACCTGGACTGCCACCTCGGCAAGCCGCCCCAAGGCAATCAAACCCGCCTCGAACAACGCTGGATCGACGATACCGCATGAAAAACCCCAACCCACCGCGCCAGGCCATCGCCCTCAAGTACGACGGCGCCCACGCGCCGACCCTCACCGCCAAGGGCGACGACGCCCTGGCCGAGGCGATCCTGAAGATTGCGCGCGACTATGAAGTACCGATCTATGAGAACGCCGAGTTGGTGCGGCTGTTGGCGCGCATGGAGCTGGGGGACAGCATCCCGCAAGAGTTGTACCGCACGCTTGCCGAGATCATCGCCTTTGCGTGGAACCTGAAGGGCAAGTTCCCGGCGGGGCATGATCCGCAGACAGGGATGGTGGAGAAGGATGTGACAGCACGCGGGGATGACTATTGAGGGGCGTCTCGATACCGAGGACACATCCGTGACGAGCAAGCTCGCTCGCCACGGATTGTTTGAATGTTGACGTGACCCGCATCACGGTGTGGGAGCGAGCCTGCACGCGAACAACCCTCTCAGTTGAGGTGAAAACTCAGTTCTTGTGCATCTTGCGCATCAACTCCGCCTCAGCCTGGGTCAACCCACAGGACTGGGTCAGCTCATCGACGCTGGCGCCCATGCCCACCAGGCGAGCAGCCTGGGCGAACGACAGACTCGAAGGATCGCGCTGCTCCAGTTGCGCCAGCTTGTCCGGCAATGGCCCGACCACCGCACGCAGCTCGTGCAAGTCTTCACCCATGCGCACGCTGCCGGCCTGGTAGTTGTCGAGACGGCGGTTCAGCTCCTTGATGCGCTGGTCACGCACCCCATCAGCCTCGGCCTGCACCACCGCCAGCTCGCGCTGTTTGCGGGTATAAACCAGAAACATCGCCAGGGATCCTGCCCACAGGAGCCCCAGCACAATGACAGCAACCTCGAGAATCAATCAGATACTCTCCAGTTCCGACCATTCTTCTTCGCTCATCATCTTGTCGAGCTCGACCAGGATCAGCAGTTCGTTGTTCTTGTTGCACACGCCCTGGATGAACTTGGCCGACTCATCGTTACCGACGTTAGGCGCGGTTTCGATTTCCGACTGACGCAGGTAAACCACTTCCGCCACGCTGTCGACCATGATCCCGACCACTTGCTTGTCGGCTTCGATGATCACGATACGGGTGTTGTCGCTGATCTCGGCGTTCATCAGGCCGAAGCGCTGACGGGTGTCGATCACGGTGACCACATTGCCGCGCAGGTTGATGATGCCCAGCACGTAGCTCGGCGCGCCTGGCACTGGCGCGATTTCGGTGTAGCGCAGGACTTCCTGAACGCGCATCACGTTGATGCCGTAGGTTTCGTTGTCCAGCTTGAAGGTGACCCATTGCAGGATCGGATCCTCGGAACCCTTTGCAGCCGTCGCGTGACTATTCATACCCTGACCCCTCGAAAAGCCGCCTGTGGCGGTGTGTGTTCTACCCCGCCGCCCATGCAGGCGGCCGGTTGTCTGTTATGTCGGTGTGTGGGCCGGCTTGACGCTACCCAAGTGCTTGGTGCCGCCGCTGGCGATCAACGCTGCCAGCTCCGAGACATCCAGCAGCGCGCACATATGCTCGATCACCGTGCCGGCCAGCCATGGCCGTTGCCCACGATGACTGCGCCATTTGATTTCATTGGGGTTCAGGCGCAACGAGCGGCTGACCTGATGCACCGCCAGCCCCCACTCATAGCCCTGCACCGAGATCACGTATTGCAGGCCCTGGCGGAAGTCATCGCGATAGCGATCTGGCATCACCCAGCGTGCGGTATCCAGCACTTTCAGGTTGCCCGCCTGGCTCGGCAGAATCCCCAGGAACCAGTCCGGCTGGCCGAACAGCGGCGTCAGTTCATGCCCGGCCAGTGGATAAATCGACCCCAGGCACACCAGCGGCACGGCCAGCGTCAAGCCGGCTACGTCGAACAGCAGGCACTCGAACGGCTCGGCGGCCCAGCTCGGGCGACCGTCAAGTGCAACCGGTGGTGGTGTGTTGCTGGGTGCCCGATGGACTTCGGCGACCGGCTCGACCAACACCTGCAGCAGTGGCGCGACCGTGGAAACCGGGGCCACCACCATCGTTGCCGGCGCCTCGACCACCAGCGCCGGGGCACTGAACGACGGACTTGGCGCCAGTACGTCTTGGTGCGCATCGCGCGCCTGCTCTTCGAGAACCGCCGCCTGGAATTCGTCCAGCGCCCCCTCGGCCTCGATCACGTCAAGGACTTCAATAACGTCCAGCACCTCGGGTGCCCGTTCCTCGGTCGCGTCCTGCAGCAATGCATCCAGATAGGATTGCAGCGCCAGTTGCGGGCGGGAGGTGATCACTACCGGGCGGTTCATCGCAGCACGCCCCATTGCGGTAGAAAGGTCATCTTCACGCCACCTGCGCCACAAGTTGCTGGGCCAGCAGGTGCTTGAGCAACGACCGATACGCCAACACCCCACGGCTCCTGCCGTCGAACTGCGACGGCGTCAAACCGGCGCGGCTGGCATCGCGCAGCCGGGTATCGACCGGGATATAGCCTTGCCAGATATCTTCCGGATACAGGTCACGCAAGACTCGCAAGGTGCCCAGCGAAGCCTGGGTACGGCGGTCGAACAAGGTCGGCACGATGGTGAATGGCAGCGCCTGCCTGCGAGACCGGTTGATCATCGCCAGGGTATTGACCATTCGCTCCAGGCCTTTGACGGCCAGGTGCTCGGTCTGTACCGGGATCACCAATTGCTGGCTTGCCGCCAAAGCATTGACCATCAACACGCCCAATAGGGGCGGGCTGTCGATCAGCGCGTAATCGAAGTCCTGCCACAACTGCGCCAGGCTCTTGGCGATCACCAGGCCCAGGCCGCTCTGCCCCGGAGACTGGCGTTCGAGGGTGGCCAGGGCGGTACTGGAAGGCAATAGGGAAATACGTTCATCACTGGTGGACAGCAACAGTTGCCCAGGTAAGCCCTGGGGCACGCTGCCCTTGTGCAGGAACAGGTCGTAGCAGCTGTGTTCCAGGCTATCGGGGTCGTACCCGAAGTAGCTCGTCATGGAGCCATGGGGGTCGAGGTCGACCACGACCACGCGCTTGCCCGCCTCGGCCAGTAATCCGGCTAGAGCGATGGAGGAAGTGGTTTTACCAACACCACCCTTTTGATTGGCAACTGCCCAGACTCTCATTCTGATCGTTCCTCCCGGCCCAATGGATGCACCGAGAAATAGCTCAACGTATTAAGCCGGGTGGCGGAGAATTGACGGCGCTCGCGCTCCCCGGCGACTTGACGGGGGGCGGTGCAGTTTGTGTGCCAGCGCGCTTCAACGCGGCGTCCGGTTTTGCATGGGCCGCTCCGGTGCCCGTCAGGCTGCGGCGCACATCGAGGTTACGCGAGACCACCAACACCACTCGCCGGTTACGCGCCCGACCTTCGGCGGTCGCATTGTTGGCCACCGGCTGGAACTCACCGTAGCCCACCGAGGCCAGCCGTCCCGGGTTCACACCCTGCATGGCAAGCATGCGCACGATGCTCGACGAACGGGCTGACGACAGCTCCCAGTTGGTCGGATACTGGGCGGTCCGAATCGGCTGATCGTCGGTGAAACCTTCGACGTGAATCGGGTTGTCGAAGGGCTTGAGGATTGCCGCGACCTTGTCGATGATGCTGAACGCGATGTCGCTGGGCATGGCATCGCCACTGCCGAACAACAGGCTGGAGTTGAGTTCGATCTCGACCCACAACTCATTGCCGCGCACGGTCATCTGGTTGGAACTGATCAGGTCGCCGAACGCTGCGCTGATGTCGTTGGAGATGCTCTTGAGCGGATCGTTGCTGGCCTGGGCGATGCCCATGTCGATCTGCTCGCTGTCCTTGACCAGGGGCTGGGCCGGGGTCACGGTCTTGGGGCGCTCATCACCAATGGGGATCGGCATCAGAGCGCGGTCGGAGTTGGTGAACACCCCGATCAACGCTTCGGACACTTCCTTGTACTTGCCTTCATTGATCGAGGAGATGGAGTACATCACCACGAAAAACGCGAACAGCAAGGTGATGAAGTCCGCGTAGGACACCAGCCAACGTTCGTGATTGACGTGTTCGTCGTGCTGACGGCGACGTGCCATGAGGTTAGTCCCTTATTCCATGAAGCCCTGAAGCTTCAACTCGATGGAGCGTGGGTTTTCACCTTCGGCGATCGACAAAATACCTTCCAGCAACATTTCTCGATAACGCGACTGGCGCAAGGCTATGGATTTGAGTTTGCTGGCAACCGGCAGCAGTAACAGGTTGGCACTGGCCACGCCGTAGATCGTCGCGACGAAGGCCACGGCGATACCACTGCCCAGTTGCGAGGGATCACCCAGGTTGCCCATCACGTGGATCAAGCCCATTACCGCGCCGATGATGCCGATGGTCGGCGCGTAGCCGCCCATGCTTTCAAACACCTTGGCCGCCTCGATGTCGCGACTTTCCTGGGTGTAGAAGTCCACTTCCAGGATGCTGCGGATCGCTTCCGGCTCGGCGCCATCGACCAGTAACTGCAGGCCCTTGCGCGAATAGCTGTCAGGTTCGGTGTCGGCCACGCCTTCGAGGCCCAGCAGGCCTTCCTTGCGCGCCGTGAGGCTCCAATTGACCACGCGGTCGATGCCACCAGCCAAGTCGATGCGCGGCGGAAACAGGATCCACACCAGAATCTGCATGGCGCGCTTGAAGGCACTCATGGGCGACTGCAACAGCGCCGCGCCAACGGTCCCCCCCAGCACGATCAAGGCCGCCGGGCCGTTGGCCAGGGCACCCAGGTGCCCGCCTTCGAGGTAGTTGCCACCGATGATGGCGACAAACGCCATGATGATGCCGATCAGGCTTAGAACGTCCATCAGATGCACGCCCCGACCAGGTGTTTGCCGATCTCGTCGAGATCGTAGATCGCGTCCGCCAGGTTGGCTTTGACGATGGCCATGGGCATGCCGTAGATCACGCAACTGGCCTCATCCTGGGCCCAGATCGAGCTGCCACTCTGCTTGAGCAGACGCGCGCCTTCACGACCGTCGGCGCCCATGCCGGTGAGGACCACCGCCAGAACTTTGTCACCGTAGGACTTGGCCGCCGAACCGAAGGTGATATCCACACACGGCTTGTAGTTCAAACGCTCGTCGCCGGGGAGGATTCTCACCGCGCCCCGACCGTCGATCATCATTTGCTTGCCACCCGGCGCCAGCAACGCCAGGCCCGGACGCAAGATGTCACCGTCCTCGGCTTCCTTGACGCTGATGCGGCAGAGCTTGTCCAAACGCTCGGCGAACGCCTTGGTGAAGGCGGCCGGCATGTGCTGGACCAGTACGATGGGGGCGGGAAAATTGCTCGGTAATTGTGTCAGTACACGCTGCAAGGCAACCGGACCGCCGGTGGACGTACCGATGGCCACCAACTTGTAGGATTTACGCTTGGGTGCCGGCGACGACGGGCTGGCCGCTGGTGTGCGCACAGGCGCAGCAACAGGCGCCGGGCGTGCCGGGGCCGGGCTGGCGAAACTGCTGGCGCTGGTCGCGGCTGGCGCGGGTGCTGCTACCGGGGCCGGGGCACTGTAGGTGCTCAGGCGACGGTTACTGCGCGAGATACTGTGGACCTTCTCGCACAGCAGTTGCTTGACCTTCTCGGGGTTGCGCGAGATGTCTTCGAAATTCTTCGGCAGGAAATCCACCGCGCCAGCGTCCAGCGCATCGAGGGTGACTCGAGCGCCTTCGTGGGTCAGCGAGGAAAACATCAATACCGGGGTCGGACAGCGCTGCATGATGTGCCGCACCGCCGTGATGCCATCCATCATCGGCATCTCGTAGTCCATGGTGATCACGTCCGGCTTGAGGGCCAGGGCCTGATCGATCGCCTCTTTACCGTTGGTGGCCGTACCGACCACCTGGATATTCGGGTCCGCCGAAAGAATTTCCGAGACGCGGCGGCGGAAAAAACCAGAATCATCCACCACCAGGACTTTGACTGCCATAAACACTCCGTTAGATGCAGCGCGGCGACAGTCGCCGCGCTGCATCAAAATCAAATACGCCGTGCGGCGTAACGCTTGAGCATGCTCGGTACATCGAGAATCAAGGCGATGCGACCGTCACCGGTAATGGTGGCGCCCGACATGCCCGGGGTTCCCTGGAGCATCTTGCCCAATGGCTTGATGACCACTTCTTCCTGGCCCACCAGTTGGTCGACGACAAAGCCGATCCGCTGCGTGCCCACCGAAAGGATCACCACATGGCCCTCACGCTGCTCTTCATGAGCGGCAGAGCGGACCAGCCAGCGCTTGAGGTAGAACAATGGCAACGCCTTGTCCCGCACGATGACGACTTCCTGGCCGTCGACCACATTGGTGCGCGACAGGTCGAGGTGGAAGATCTCGTTGACGTTGACCAGCGGGAACGCGAACGCCTGGTTGCCCAGCATGACCATCAGGGTCGGCATGATCGCCAGGGTCAGCGGCACCTTGATCACGATCTTCGAACCCTGGCCCTTGGTCGAATAGATGTTGATCGAGCCGTTGAGCTGGGAAATCTTGGTCTTGACCACGTCCATGCCCACGCCGCGCCCGGACACGTCGGAGATCTCGGTCTTGGTCGAGAACCCCGGGGCAAAGATCAGGTTGTAGCACTCGCTGTCGCTCAGGCGGTCGGCGGCGTCCTTGTCCATCACTCCGCGCTTCACTGCGATGGCGCGCAGCACGTTCGAATCCATGCCCTTGCCGTCATCGGAGATCGACAGCAGGATGTGGTCGCCTTCCTGCTCGGCGGCCAACACCACCTTGCCGCCCCGGGACTTGCCCGAGGCCTCGCGCTCTTCCGGCGACTCGATACCGTGGTCGACGGCGTTGCGCACCAAGTGGACCAACGGGTCGGCCAGGGCCTCGACGAGGTTCTTGTCGAGGTCGGTTTCTTCGCCGACCAGTTCCAGGTTGATCTCTTTCTTGAGCTGGCGAGCCAGGTCGCGAACCAGACGCGGGAATCGGCCGAAGACTTTCTTGATCGGTTGCATGCGGGTCTTCATCACCGCGGTTTGCAGGTCGGCCGTCACCACGTCGAGGTTCGACACGGCCTTGGACATGGCTTCATCGCCGCTATTGAGGCCCAGGCGCACCAAGCGATTACGCACCAGTACCAGTTCGCCCACCATGTTCATGATTTCATCAAGGCGCGCAGTGTCCACGCGCACAGTGGTCTCGGCTTCGCTGGCCGGCTTTTCCGCAGCGGGCGCAGCGGCACGCGCCGGGGCTGGGGCTGGGGCGGCCCGAGGCGCCTCGACCTTGGCCACGGCCTTGGGTGGAGCAGCCGCCACTGGCGCTGCTGTCGCGGTACCGGATGAGGCGGTGCCCGGAGTCTGGAACTTGCCCTTGCCGTGCAGTTCGTCGAGCAGCGATTCGAATTCGTGATCGGAAATCAGCTCGCCGCCCGCCGCCACCGCGCTCGGCGCAGCAGGTACCGGAACCGAGGCGATGGCCGACTCCAGCGCGTCGACGGCAAAGTTGCCCTTGCCATGAAGTTGGTCGAGCAACGCTTCAAATTCGTCGTCGGTAATATCGGTGCTGGCCGGCGCTTGTGCCGGGGCAACGGGTTCGGACGGCACTGCGAGGGCATCGACAGCGAACTGGCCTTTACCGTGCAGTTGGTCAAGCAACGACTCGAACTCGGCATCGGTGATGTCATCACCCGCGGCCGCTGGCGCCTGGGCCACCGGCGCTTCGGCCTGCGCCTTGACGGCATTGAGCGAGTCCAGCAGCAGTTCAAATTCGTTGTCGGTGATGTCACCCGAGTCGACGACCTCAGGCTCGGCCGCTGCTTCGACGATTGGCGCCACAGCCTCCGCCGCTTGCGGTTCCGCCAGGCGCGCCAATGCCGCCAATAGCTCGGGGGTCGCAGCCGTGACCGGTGCCCGCTCCCGGACTTCGCCAAACATGCCATTGACGGCGTCCAGCGCTTCGAGCACCACGTCCATCAACTCCGAATCGACGCGACGTTCACCCTTGCGCAGGATGTCGAACACGTTCTCGGCGATGTGACAGCACTCCACCAACTCGTTGAGTTGGAGGAAGCCGGCGCCCCCTTTTACAGTGTGAAAACCGCGAAAAATTGCATTGAGCAGGTCCGCATCATCCGGTCGGCTTTCCAGCTCGACCAACTGCTCGGACAGTTGCTCTAGAATCTCGCCGGCCTCAACCAGGAAATCCTGAAGGATCTCTTCATCGGCGCCGAAGCTCATGAATGGGTGCTCCTAAATAGGGCTGAACCTAGAAACCTAGGCTGGAAAGCAAATCGTCCACGTCATCCTGACCGGACATCACGTCATCACGTTTATCGGCATGAATCTGTGGACCTTCACCCTGCGCCAGATGTTTTTTCGGATCTTTTTCAGCGAGGATCGATTCGCGGTCATGTTCGATGCCCGCGAAGCGGTCGACCTGGCTGGCCATCAACACGAGTTTGAGCAGGTTGCTCTCGACTTCGGTGACCAGTTGAGTCACACGCTTGATCACCTGGCCGGTGAGGTCCTGGTAGTCCTGGGCCAACAGAATATCGTTGAGATTGCCCGCAACGACCTGGGTCTGCTCGGCGCTGCGCGCCAGGAAACCGTCGACACGCCGGGCCAGTTCACGGAACTCTTCGGCCCCCACTTCACGCCGCATGAAGCGGCCCCAGTCGGCGCTCAACGCCTGGGCGTCAGTGCTCAGGCCGTTGACCAGCGGTGTGCTGTTCTCGACCAGGTCCATGGTCCGGTTGGCCGCCGCCTCGGTCAGCTTGACCACATACGACAGGCGCTCAGTGGCATCGGTGATCTGCGAGACTTCCTCGGCTTGAGGCATGTGCGGGTCAATCTGAAAGTTGACGATCGCACTGTGCAACTCGCGAGTCAGCTTGCCGACTTCCTGGTACAGGCCGCGGTCACGGGTCTGATTGAGCTCATGGATCAGTTGCACGGCGTCGCCGAACCGGCCTTTCTCAAGGCTTTTGACCAATTCGACCGCATGTTTTTTCAGGGTCGATTCAAAATCAGCCTGTGATGTTTCTCGTTGCTCCATAGCTCCCCCGTGGCGCAGTGGCTGCGCGCATCAGCCGATGCGTTCGAAGATTTTCTCGATCTTGTCTTTCAACGCCTGGGCTGTGAAAGGCTTGACCACATAGCCGTTTACACCGGCTTGAGCGGCCTCGATGATCTGCTCACGCTTGGCTTCGGCGGTGACCATCAACACCGGCAGGTGCTTGAGTTTTTCATCGGCACGCACGTGGCGCAGCAGGTCGATACCGGTCATGCCCGGCATGTTCCAGTCCGTTACCAGAAAGTCGATGCTGCCGCTGTTGAGCACAGGGATGGCGGTAGTGCCGTCGTCTGCCTCGACCGTGTTGGTGAACCCGAGGTCACGCAACAGGTTTTTAATGATCCGCCGCATCGTTGAGAAGTCATCAACGATGAGGATTTTCATGTTCTTGTCCAATTCGACCTCCAAGCAGTCTTAAACGCGCCCAGCACCTGGACACGCCATTCAATCAATTCGGCAGAGCACTCAACGACGGTTTGGAGCACAACGAATGAGCACCGGTGCAGCCTTCGCGGCACGGGTGTCGTACGCAGTGTCCCCACACTGCTGTCAGCGCGCTCGCCACTCCCCCAAACGCCCCCGCAAACGGGCTGCGCACTGGCTGTGTAACTGGCTGACCCGCGATTCGCTGACCCCCAGGACCTCACCGATTTCCTTGAGGTTCAGCTCTTCGTCGTAGTACAGCGCCAACACCAGTCGCTCACGCTCCGGCAAATTGGCAATCGCGTCCGCCAACGCAGCCTGGAAGCGCTCGTCTTCCAGGTCACGCGACGGCTCAAGATGAGCACTCGCGCCATCCTCGTGCAGCCCTTCGTGTTCGCCGTCCTGCAACAGGTCGTCGAAACTGAACAGGCGACTGCCCAAGGTGTCGTTCAAAATCCCGTAATAATCGTCGAGACTCAATTGGAGTTCGGCCGCAACCTCGTGATCTTTAGCGTCACGTCCGGTTTTAGCTTCAATTGAGCGAATAGCGTCACTGACCATCCGCGTATTGCGATGGACCGAGCGTGGCGCCCAGTCCCCTTTGCGAACCTCATCGAGCATCGCGCCGCGGATACGAATCCCGGCGTACGTCTCGAAACTGGCCCCCTTGCTCGCGTCATACTTGGTCGACACTTCAAGCAGGCCAATCATCCCCGCCTGGATCAGGTCTTCGACCTGCACGCTGGCCGGTAGACGCGCCAGCAGGTGGTAAGCAATGCGTTTTACCAGCGGCGCGTAACGCTCGATCAGCTCGTACTGCGCGTCACGCGCCGACTTCTTGTACAGGTTGTAGCCGCTGGCTGTCATAGCACGGGACCCGCCGTCTGTTGCACCAGGCGCTCGACGAAAAACTCCAGGTGCCCACGCGGGTTAGCCGGCAGTGGCCAGGTATCGACCTTCTGCGCGATGGCCTTGAACGCCAGTGCGCATTTTGAACGGGGAAAGGCTTCATACACCGCGCGCTGCTTCTGTACCGCCTTGCGCACGCTTTCGTCGTACGGGACCGCGCCGACGTATTGCAAGGCAACATCCAGGAAACGATCGGTAACCTTGGTCAACTTGGCGAACAGGTTGCGCCCTTCCTGGGGACTTTGAGCCATGTTGGCCAGGACGCGGAAGCGATTCATCCCGTAGTCGCGGTTCAGCAACTTGATCAGCGCATAGGCGTCGGTGATGGACGTCGGCTCATCGCAGACGACCAGCAATACTTCCTGTGCCGCGCGCACGAAACTGACCACCGACTCACCGATACCGGCCGCCGTGTCGATCACCAACACATCCAGGTTGTCACCGATGTCGCTGAACGCCTGGATCAGGCCCGCGTGCTGGGCCGGACTCAGGTGCACCATGCTCTGAGTACCGGAAGCTGCCGGCACGATGCGAATACCGCCCGGCCCCTGCAGCAATACGTCGCGCAGTTCGCAGCGGCCCTCGATGACATCCGCCAGCGTACGCTTGGGCGTGAGCCCCAGCAGCACGTCAACGTTGGCCAATCCCAGGTCGGCGTCCAACAGCATGACGCGTCGGCCAAGCTCTGCCAGGGCCAGGGACAAATTCACTGACACGTTAGTCTTGCCGACGCCACCTTTGCCGCCGGTCACCGCGATCACCTGTACGGGATGCATGCTGCCCATGTGCTTTCTATACCTTGTCTTACTTAGACGCGGGCTACATGACTGGCTGCGCGTTCATTACCGAACAATGCATGGCAGGCCATCGATGTAGATACAAATCTAGTCATTAATACCTCAGCCAACCCGTTTGGATGGGCTGTGGTAGAGATCAGCGAACATGTCAGCCATGGCTTCTTCGCTGGGTTCTTCCTGCATCTGCACGCTCACGGCGCGGCTGACCAACTGGTGGCGGCGCGGCAGGTGCAAATCGTCTGGGATCCTCGGCCCATCCGTCAAATAGGCGACGGGGAGTTCGTGGCTGATGGCCAGGCTCAATACCTCACCCAGGCTCGCTGTTTCATCGAGTTTAGTCAGGATGCAGCCGGCCAGCCCACAACGCTTGTAACTATGGTACGCGGCACTCAGCACCTGCTTTTGACTGGTGGTCGCCAGTACCAGGTAATTCCTGGCCTTGATGCCGCGTCCAGCCAGGCTTTCGAGTTGCATACGCAAGGCCGGGTCGCTGGCCTGCAAGCCCGCGGTGTCGATCAACACCACGCGTTTGCGCAGCAATGGGTCGAGCGCCTGGGCCAGCGATTGGCCGGGATCAACGTGGGTCACCGAGACATTGAGGATACGCCCCAGGGTCTTGAGCTGCTCCTGGGCGCCGATGCGGTAGCTGTCCATGCTGACCAGGGCGATGTTCTGCGCGCCGTACTTGAGCACGTAGCGCGCGGCCAGCTTGGCCAGCGTGGTGGTCTTGCCCATGCCGGCCGGGCCGACCATGGCGATCACACCGCCCTCTTCGAGCGGCTCCAGCTCCGGGGTGACGATCATGCGCGCCAGGTGCGCGAGCAACATGCGCCAGGCCTGGCGGGGCTCTTCAATGTCGACGGTCAGTTCCAGCAGGTCACGGGACAACGGGCCTGACAGGCCGATGCGTTGCAGGCGGCGCCAAAGGTTGGCCTGCTGCGGGCGGCTGCCTTGCAGCTGGTTCCAGGCCAGCGAGCCGAGTTGCACTTCCAGCAGTTCACGCAGGCCATTGAGTTCCGAGCGCATCGAGTCATACGCACGCAGGTCGACGCTGGCGGCCACGCTCGGTGCTGGCGCAGGACGTGGCGGCTCGGACAGGGTCGGCTCGATCAACGGCTCGGCCGCCGTCAGCGGCAGGCCGGCAAACAGTTGTCGACTGGCGTTGCTGATGCTCACGCTATCGCCATCGCCCCGCAGGCTCAGCTCGGCCTGGGCAGTAACGATGCGCGACTGGGTCTTGCGCAGTTCGTCTTCGAGCTCGATGTTCGGCACCCGCGGTGCCAGCGCCGACAGCTTGTAGTCCAGCGCAGCCGTCAGTTCGACACCCCCGGCAATTCGGCGATTGCCAATAATGGCGGCGTCAGCACCCAGCTCATCACGAACCAGTTTCATGGCCTGACGCATATCGGCGGCGAAAAAACGCTTAACTTGCATAAACCACTACCTCAGCCGTTGGGCCCTACTGTCGCAACGATGGTCACTTGCTTGTTGTCAGGAATTTCCTGGTAAGCCAACACATGCAACCCCGGGACTGCCAGACGTCCGAACCGCGAGAGCATCGCGCGAACCGGACCTGCTACCAACAGAATCACCGGATGACCTTGCATCTCCTGACGCTGCGCCGCGTCGATCAACGAACGCTGCAGTTTCTCGGCCATGCTTGGCTCCAGCAAGACGCCCTCATCGGCCCCTTGCCCTGCCTTCTGCAGACTATTGAGCAATATCTGTTCCAACCTTGGCTCCAAGGTGATCACAGGCAGCTCAGACTCAGTACCTACAATGCTTTGCACGATTGCGCGAGACAAGCCGACGCGCACCGCCGCCACCAGCGCGGCAGTATCTTGACTCTTGGAGGCGTTGTTCGCGATGGCTTCGGCGATGCTGCGAATATCGCGTACCGGCACCTGCTCGGCCAGCAGCGCCTGCAACACCTTGAGCAACTGCGACAGCGACAACACCCCTGGGACCAACTCTTCAGCCAGCTTGGGCGAGCTTTTGGCCAGCAATTGCATGAGTTGCTGGACTTCTTCGTGACCGAGCAGCTCGCTGGAGTGTTTGTACAGAATCTGGTTGAGGTGCGTCGCCACCACGGTACTGGCGTCGACCACGGTATAGCCCAGCGACTGTGCCTGGGAGCGCTGACTGACTTCGATCCACACCGCCTCCAGGCCAAAGGCCGGATCTTTGGCGGTTATGCCATTAAGCGTGCCGTATACCTGCCCCGGGTTGATCGCCAACTCGCGATCCGGGTAAATCTCCGCCTCAGCCAGGATCACCCCCATCAGGGTCAGGCGGTAGGCACTCGGCGCCAGGTCGAGGTTGTCGCGGATGTGCACGGTCGGCATCAGGAAGCCCAGGTCCTGGGACAGCTTCTTACGCACCCCCTTGATCCGCGCCAGCAACTGGCCACCCTGGTTGCGATCCACCAGCGGGATCAAGCGGTAGCCGACCTCCAGGCCGATCATGTCGATTGGCGTGACGTCGTCCCAACCCAGCTCCTTGGTTTCCATCGCGCGCGCTGGCGACGGCAACAGTTCCTGCTGGCGCTTGACCTCTTCCAGCGCCTGCACCTTGACGATGTTGTGCTTGCGCCAGAACAGGTAGGCACCACCCGCCGCCAATGCCGCCATGCTCAGGAACGCGAAGTGCGGCATGCCCGGCACCACGCCCATCACCGCCATCATCCCGGCCGCAACCGCCAAGGCCTTGGGCGAGGCGAACATCTGCCGACCGATCTGCTTGCCCATGTCTTCGGAGCCCGAAGCTCGGGTCACCATGATCGCGGCGGCGGTGGACAACAGCAGTGATGGCAATTGCGCCACCAAACCGTCACCGATGGTCAGCAGCGCGTAAACCCGGCCAGCATCACCGAAGGTCATCCCGTGCTGGAAGATACCGACCGCCATGCCGCCAATCAGGTTGATGAACAGAATCAACAGGCCGGCAATGGCATCACCGCGCACGAACTTGCTGGCACCGTCCATCGAACCGTAGAACTCGGCCTCCTGGGCCACTTCGCTACGGCGGGACTTGGCCTGGGCTTGATCGATCAGGCCGGCATTGAGGTCGGCGTCGATGGCCATCTGTTTGCCGGGCATCGCGTCGAGGGTGAAACGCGCGCTCACCTCGGAAATCCGCCCGGCGCCCTTGGTCACTACCACGAAGTTGATGATCATCAGAATCGCGAAGACCACGATACCGACCACGTAGTTACCGCCGATCACCACCTCGCCAAACGCCTGGATCACCTTGCCGGCGGCCGCGTGGCCGTCCTGGCCATGGAGCATCACCACCCGCGTGGAGGCTACGTTTAGCGCCAGCCGCAACAGGGTCGCCACCAGCAAAATGGTGGGGAACACCGCGAAGTCCAGCGGCCGCAGGGCGTACACGCAGACCAGCAGTACCACGATGGACAGGGCAATGTTGAAGGTAAAGAACACGTCGAGCAGGAACGGCGGGATCGGCAACATCATCATTGCCAACATCACCAGCAGCAACAGCGGCACCCCCAGGTTGCCCCGACTGAGGTCCGCCAGGTTATTGCGAGCGTTGTTGACTAACTGAGAGCGATCCACCGGTATTCCCCGTTCCTTTGAAGCAAAACTTTGACGCCTGAAGCGGGCGCAGAGCGGCTACTGCAAGAAGCTTTCCAACTTTTGCCGAGGCTGGGAATACAAGAAATTGGAAGGACGTGGATCGGTACACCCGCAGGAGACTGGTCGACTGGTGAGCGACCTCTGCGAGCAAGCTCGGCCCTACCATTTGGATCGATGTACACCGACTGGAAATGAGCCTATCAAGAGTCGCGGCGCAGTTCCGGCGGGATCGGCACCTCATCCTTGAACGGCTCCGGGCGCGTGCCCTTGCCGGCGCGGTACTGACGGATCTGGTAGACGTAGGCCAGGACCTGGGCCACCGCCAGGTACAGCCCGCCGGGGATTTCCTGCTCCAACTCGGTGGAGTAATAGATCGCCCGGGCCAGGCCGGGCGATTCGAGCAGGAGGATGTCGTTGGCCACGGCGATTTCGCGGATCTTCAAGGCCGTAAAATCGCTGCCCTTGGCCAGCAGCATCGGCGCCCCCCCATTGTCCGGATCGTACTTGAGGGCCACGGCGTAGTGGGTCGGGTTGGTGATGACCACGTCGGCGTCGGGAACGGCCGCCATCATCCGTCGCTGGGACATCTCCCGCTGTAGCTGGCGTATGCGCTGCTTGACCTCGGGCCGACCCTCCTGGTCCTTGTGTTCGTCGCGCACTTCCTGCTTGGTCATCAACAGCTTTTTATGGCTCTGGTAGAGCTGCACCGGCACGTCGACGGCCGCGATCAGGATCAACCCGCAGGCCACCCACAAGGCACTCCAACCCACCAACTGCACACTGTGGATGATCGCCTGCTCCAGCGGCTCGTGGGCGATGCGCAGCAGATCGTCAATGTCCGCCTTGAGCACCGTCAGCGCCACAAACAGAATCAGCAGGAACTTGGCCAATGCCTTGAGCAGCTCGATGAGAGCGGTCGAGGAGAACATGCGCTTGAGGCCACTGGCCGGGCTCATGCGGCTGAACTTGGGCGCCAGGCTGCCCGCTGCGAACAGCCACCCACCCAGGGAGATGGGGCCGATGACCGCCGCCAGCAGCAAGGTGATCAGCACTGGCTGCACCGCGATGATCGCGATCTTGCCCGAGTGCAGCAGGTACAACCCCATGGCCCCGGGACTGAGCAGCACCTCGCGCGGCAGGCTGAAGTTCAGGCGCATGATTTCCATCAGGTCCTGCGCCAGGCCGGCGCCATAGACCAACAGCGCGCCGGCACCTGCCAGCATCACCGCCAGGGTATTGAGTTCCTTGGACCGGGCAATCTCGCCCTTCTCCCGGGCGTCCTTTTTCTTTTTGTCCGTGGGGTCTTCTGTCTTGTCCTGACCGCTATCGCTCTCGGCCATGGCTTAGCGCGCCTGTGCCATATCGCGTAGCAACTGCAAAGCCTCGGTGGCCAGCGGTTGATACTGATTGAGGACATCGCCCAGGCCAACCCAGAAAATCACCAAGCCCAGAACCAACGTCAGTGGGAAGCCGATGGAGAAGATGTTCAACTGCGGCGCCGCGCGCGTCATCACGCCGAAGGCCACGTTGACCACCAGCAACGCCGTGATTGCAGGCAACACCAGCAACAACGCCGATCCCAGCACCCAGCCCAATTTGTTGGCAACTTCCCAGAAGTGGTTGGTCAACATTGCGGTGCCCACCGGCAAGGTGGTGAAGCTTTCGGTGAGTACCTCGAACACCACCAGGTGGCCGTTCATCCCCAGGAACACCAGCGTGACCAGCATCGTCAGGAACTGCCCGATGGTTGCCGTGGACACACCGTTGGCGGGATCGACCGTGGACGCGAAGCCCATGCCCATCTGGATCGAGACAATCTGCCCCGCCACCACGAAGGCCTGGAAGAACAACTGCAAGGAAAACCCCATCAGCCCACCGATGAGGATCTGCTCGGCAATCAGTAGCAAACTACTGAGGTCCAGGGCATTGACCGGCGGCATCGGCGGCAGGCTGGGCATGATCACCACGGTGATCGCCAGGGCGAAGTACAGGCGAATGCGCTTGGGCACCAGGCTGGTACCGAAGATCGGCATGGTCATCAGCACGGCAAGAACCCGAAACATCGGCAGCACGAAGCTGGCCACCCAGGTACTGATCTGCGTGTCGGTCAGCGCCAGCAACGACATGGCTTAGCCGATCAACTGCGGAATACTGCCGTACAAACGCAGGATGTATTCCATGAAGGTTTGTACCAGCCAGGGGCCGGCCACGATCAGGGTGACCAGCATCACCAGCAGGCGCGGGAGAAAGCTCAGGGTTTGTTCGTTGATCTGGGTGGCCGCCTGGAACATCGCCACCAGCAGGCCCACCAACAAGCTCGGCACCACCAGGACGGCGACCATCAGGGTGGTCAGCCACAGCGCTTCACGGAACAGGTCTACCGCTACTTCAGGCGTCATATCGCGCTACTCGCTCGTGCTGGACTAAACGCCACCAAAACTGCCCGCCAACGTACCGATGATCAACGCCCAGCCATCCACCAGCACGAACAACATGATCTTGAACGGCAGGGAAATGATCAGTGGCGAGAGCATCATCATGCCCATGGCCATCAGCACACTGGCCACCACCAGGTCGATGATCAGGAACGGGATGAAGATCATGAAGCCGATCTGGAACGCGGTCTTGAGCTCCGAGGTGACGAAGGCTGGCACCAGGATGGTCAGCGGCGCCTGATCCGGCGTGGCGATGTCAGTGCGCTTGGACAGGCGCATGAACAGCTCAAGGTCGCTGCTGCGGGTCTGCGCCAGCATGAAGTCCTTGATCGGCACCTGGGCCTTGGCGACCGCGTCCTGGGCGGTCATTTTCTCGGCCAGGTAGGGCTGCAAGGCATCCTGGTTCACCCGGTCGAACACCGGCGCCATGATGAACATCGTCAGGAACAGCGCCATGCCCGTGAGTATCTGGTTCGACGGCGTCTGCTGCAGGCCCAGGGCCTGGCGCAGGATCGAGAACACGATGATGATCCGGGTAAAGCTGGTCATCAGCATGACGAACGCCGGGATGAAACTCAGCGCGGTCATGATCAGCAGAATCTGCAGGCTGACCGAGTATTCCTGCGCGCCATCGGCGTTGGTGCCCAGGGTGATCGCTGGAATCGACAGCGGGTCGGCCGCGAACGCCAGCGGGGCAGCCAGCATCAAGACCAGCGTCAGGAGGATGCGCAAGGGCATTACTTCTTATCCTTCTCTTTACCCAGCAACTCCATCAGGCGCTGGGCAAACTCGGGGGTGGCCTGCTCGGTGCTCGGCACCGACACGGGCTCCTTGAGCACATGCAGCGCAGTGATCGTGCCGGGAGTCAGGCCCAGCAGGATCTGCTCGCTGCCGACTTGCACCAACACCAGGCGATCACGCGGGCCGAGGGCTCGGGAGCCAATCATTTCGATCACCTGCCCTTTTGCGCCAGGCCCAGCCTGCTGCACCCGGCGCAACAACCAGGCGAGGAAGAAGATCAACCCCAGCACCAGCAACAGCCCCAGCACCAACTGGGTCAATTGCCCGGCCACGCCACTGCCGGCCGCCGCCGGCGTGGCCACGGTCGCTACCGGTTCGGCGGCCATGACGCTAAGGGGTAAAACCAGCAACATCGCGAGTAGCTTGTTCACTTAGCGCAGCTTCTTGATACGTTCGCTTGGACTGATCACGTCCGTCAGGCGGATGCCGAACTTCTCGTTGACCACCACCACTTCACCGTGGGCAATCAGGGTGCCGTTGACCAGCACGTCCAGCGGCTCACCGGCCAGGCGGTCGAGTTCGATCACCGAGCCCTGGTTGAGTTGCAGCAGGTTGCGGATGTTGATGTCGGTGCTGCCCACTTCCATGGAGATCGACACCGGGATATCGAGGATCACGTCCAGGTTGGGACCATCAAGGGTCACCGGCTCGTTGCTTTTGATCGGCGAGCTACCAAACTCTTCCATCGGCAAGCGATTGGAGCCTGCGCCGGCCATGTCGGCTGCCAGCAGCGCGTCGATGTCGTCTTGCGAGGCATCACCGGTCTCTTCCAGGGCCGCAGCCCATTCATCGGCCAAAGCCTGGTCGTCCTGGGTATTCATGTCGTTAGCCATCCTGTGTCCTCGGCGGGCAACCCATCAGAGGGCGCCGTCAGTTAAAAGCGAATTAGGGCAAGCGCTGTCAACGGCGCTCGATCGGTTCGATCACCTGCAACGCGAGGTTGCCTTTGTGCGAGCCCATCTTGACCTTGAAGGCCGGCACGCCGTTGGCGCGCATGATCATCTCTTCCGGCATTTCCACCGGAATCACGTCCCCCGGCTGCATGTGCAAGATGTCGCGCAGGCGCAACTGGCGACGGGCGACCGTGGCACTGAGCGGTACGTCAACGTCCATCACGTCCTGGCGCAAGGCGTTGACCCAGCGCTCGTCCTGGTCGTCGAGGTCGGACTGGAAGCCGGCGTCGAGCATTTCGCGAACCGGCTCGATCATCGAGTACGGCATGGTCACGTGCAGATCGCCACCGCCGCCATCGAGTTCAATATGGAAGGTGGACACCACCACCGCCTCGCTCGGGCCGACGATGTTGGCCATGGCCGGGTTCACTTCCGAGTTGATGTACTCGAAATTGACTTCCATGATCGCCTGCCAGGCCTCCTTCAAGTCGATGAAGGCCTGCTCCAGCACCATGCGCACAACGCGCAATTCGGTGGGCGTGAACTCACGGCCTTCGATCTTGGCGTGACGCCCGTCGCCGCCGAAGAAGTTATCCACCAGCTTGAACACCAGCTTGGCGTCGAGGATGAACAGCGCGGTACCGCGCAGCGGCTTGATCTTGACCAGGTTGAGGCTGGTGGGCACGTAGAGCGAGTGCACGTACTCACCGAACTTCATCACCTGCACGCCACCCACCGCCACATCCGCCGAACGGCGCAGCATGTTGAACATACTGATGCGGGTGTAGCGGGCGAAGCGTTCGTTGATCATTTCCAGGGTCGGCATGCGACCCCGCACGATCCGATCCTGACTGGTCAGGTCATAACTTTTGACGCTACCGGGTTCGGCAGCGTTGTCGGTCTGTACCAGACCATCGTCGACACCATGCAACAGCGCATCGATTTCATCCTGGGACAGCAGGTCCTGCACGGCCATGTCGTGTTCCTACTGCAGTACGAAATTAGTAAAGAGCAACTGCTCGACCACTACTTTGCCGACCTCTTTCTGCGCCACTTCCTGCACACTGGCAGTGGCTTTCTGACGCAGCATTTCCTGGCCGACCGGGGTCGCCAGGGTGTCGAAATCCTGTCCGGAAAACAGCATGACCAGGTTGTTGCGAATGACCGGCATGTGCACTTTCAAGGCATCCAGGTCAGCCTGGTTGCGCGCCTGCAGGGTAATACTCACCTGCATGTAGCGCTGACGGCCGTTCTGGTTGTAGTTGGCGACGAAGGCCGGCGCCAAGGGTTCGTAGATGGCTGCAAGCTTGACGTTGCCGGCCTCTTGCGGGGTAGACGCAGGCTTGCTCTGGGCGTTGTGCATGAAATACCAGGTCGCCCCTACGGACAAACCGATCGCCAGCAGCAATGCCGCCACGATCACCAGGATCAGCTTTATTTTGCCTTTTGCGGCCGGGTCTTTTACTGCTGCGTCGCTCTTCGCCATGCCAATAATCCGTCACTAATCGGGTTTTCACAGTCGCACGGCAAGGCAAGAGCAAGTGTTATGCCAGAAGTGTCGGGAAGGCCGAGAGTGACGAGCGAACTGAACGCAGATCGCTTGTGGGAGCGAGCCTGCCGGAGCGATGCACCGGCGAGACGACGGCGCGCCTCTTCACCGGCAAGCCGGTCTCGCGCCCACAGCGAATGTACTGCACAGAGGCGTTGAATCAGGCGTAGTAGTCGACCGCACTCGAACCAATGATGCTGGTGGCGCTGGCTGCCACTTCGGCCACGCTCGGCGCCTGCGGTTCATCGGCTGCCGAATCCAGGCGACCACCATTGGCCGAGGTGCGCGCACCCTGCCCTTGCCCTTGTTGCGCCTGATCCTGGGAGCCACGGGACTGGTCAGACACGTTGACGTCGACCTGGCCCATGCCCTGCTGGACGAACATCTCGCGCAAGCGGTGCATCTGGCCATCCAGCGCCTCCCGAACCCCGACGTGGGCGCTCATGAAGGTCACCTGGGTCTGCTGGTCCGGAATCATGTTGACGCGAATATCCAGGCGCCCCAGCTCAGCCGGCTGTAGCTGAATGTCGGCCGCCTTGAGGTTGGCGCTCGACAAGTACATGACCCGATTGACCACTTCCTCGGTCCAGCCGCTTTGATGCATGGCGATCGGCTGGTTGACCGGCAGCGCATTGGCCGTTTTCGGTGTGGCGGCCTGGGTCAGCGCGGCGAGGCGGTTGGCAAAGTCATCGACGCGGGTATCGCTGGTGGCCGACTTGAGGTCCTTGAGCCCGTCGTCAATCAGCCCGCTGAAGGCCTTCTCACCACCCTGGCTGGTGCTGTCCTTGCTGGCTTGCAGGTCGAGCATACCGGCCATGCCGGCGGTGAAGACCTGTGCAGACGTCGACTCGCTGTCAGCTTGATGCTGAGCCTGGGTCGGGGCGGTCTTGGGCTGGCTGGACGCCGACACGTGACCACTTTGCTCCATGGCCAGGCGCACTGCAGGCAGCGCATCCAACGGATCGGCCTCAGGATCGAACGCCGGATCAGTGGCGGCCGGCGGCGCCACAGCCACAGCCGCAGCCATAACAACCTCAGGGCCCGACTGCGCCGTTACGACGACCGGCGCAGTGGTTACGGTAGGCGACGCTGTCGGTTGAGCGATTTGTGCCAGTACCTGCATCGCCGGGTCGAGCGCCGGATCGACCGGTGGCGCATCGACCACTGGCGTCAAGCTATCGTCGGTGGTCGTGTCGCCAGTGGCCACGCCTTCTGCCGGCGCCGGCTTCTCGGCGGGCAAGGTTTTGCCGCTATCGGCAACCACCGGGGCGGAAGCGGCAGACGTGTCGCTGACGGCATCCTTTTTGGCGGGGCTGTCCGGGGCCTTGTCCCGGGCGGCCTTGGCCGGTACATCGGCCGACGCTTGAGGTTTTCCCTGAGCCTGATTGGCGAACACTTGGGCAAAGCCGGGCGCCTTGTCCCCAGTCGCCACAGGCGATACCGGGGCATTGGCCGCCTTGACCTGAGTCTGGGCCTGGGCGTTAGCCTGAAGCAGTGTGTTGGGGGAAAAGGGCATAGCTGTCTCCGCTGCGATGGGATCATCGATACAGTTGAGCCATTTGACTGCAAGGGGCGGGCCAGGTTTGTCTAATCGCCTGCGAGGACCGGTTGCGCCCACCCCCTCAACGATGAAAGCGCTGGCGTTCGGCCTGGTAGTGCGGCCGCACCCGCGCAAACTCGCAGTCAATCGCCCTGACCAGCTGCTTGAGGGTGGCCGGGCCGGTCTCCCTGGCTCGCTGCTCCAGCTCATGGCACAACTGGGCCAGGCGCACAGCCCCCATATTACTGCTGCTGCCCTTGAAGCTATGGGCCGTATCGATGAGCTGCGAGGCATCGCCCGCCTCGTGCAAGGCCTGCAAACGCTCTTCGGAGTCCTTGAGAAACGTGTCCAGCAGTGCCGGATACTCGTCCGCCATGAACTCTCGCAATGCGCTTAGAACGTTAAAATCTAGATGCTTTTCAATCACTTGTTCGCTCCATGATCAAGAATAGGCAGGATTATGCCTGAGCCTCCCAGGAAAACTCCACGCGAGCCCGACGGCCGTCATCGGACCAACTGGCGCCGCGACTCAATTGACGGATCAGGCTCACACCTCGCCCCGACAAGCGCCCACTGTCCGGCAGCCTGGCCATGACACGTTGCACGTCAAACCCCAAGCCGCTGTCCTCAACGTCTATGACCAGGTTGCCGCCGTCGCCCAAGGGCGACACCTGCAGATGCACCCGCAGGTAGCCCTCTTGCAGTTGTTCCAGCCGCTCGTTGCGTTGCTGATAATACTCGGCAAATCCCGAGGCGCTGCGCTTGATACTTGAATCCAGGCCCAACACCCCATGCTCCAGGGCATTGGAATACAACTCGACCAACACGCTATAGAGCGCCCCGCTCTGCGCCCGCAACCCATGCACCTCCAACAACAGTTGCAGCAGGTACGGCAATGGATTGAAGCGCTTGAGGGTGGCGGCGCGGAACTCGAAACTCACCGACCAGTCCAGTGGGCACGACTGGCCGCTGTCGGAGTACACCATGGCCGGCGGACTGATCTGCTCGGGTGCCAGCAGGCTAATCTCGACCAGGCTGACGTCATCACGCGCCTGGCCACGAAAATCGTCCAGCGCGTGCTCAATCTCTTCGAACAGACGATCAGGTGCGCGGTTGTCGGCAAACACCTGCTGCAAGCGCTCGACGCCGAACAACTGCTCATCGCCATCAGCGGTGTCGATCACCCCGTCGGACAACAGGAACACCCGATCCCCCACCGCCATGGGAAACATCTCGGTGCAGTCGTCAAACACTTCAGGGCTGAGCACGCCCAATGGTAGGTGCCGCGAGACCAGTGGCCTGTGCTTGCCACTGGCCATTTCATGCAGATAGCCGTCCGGCATCCCACCATTCCAGACCTCCACCGAACATCGCTGAAAACTCAAGGACAGCAGCGTCGCACAGCAGAACATATCCACCGGCAGGATGCGCTTGAGCTTGGCGTTCATTTCCCGCAGGGTTTCCGCCAGGCCGTAGCCCTTGGCCGTCATGCCGTAGAACACTTCCGCCAGGGGCATGGCACCCACCGCCGCCGGCAGGCCATGGCCGGTGAAGTCGCCGAGCAGGACATGCATGTCCCCGGCCGGGGTGAATGCGGCCAGCAGCAAGTCACCGTTGAACAGCGCGTAAGGCGACTGGGCGTAACGAATGTTTGGCGAGCTGAGGCAACCGGAATGGGCGATCTTGTCGAACACCGCCTTGGCCACCCGCTGTTCGTTGAGCAGGTACTCATGGTGCCGGGCAATCAGATCGCGTTGTTGCAGCACAGTGGCCTGCAACCGACGCAAGCGGTCCATGGCCTTGATCTTGGCCGCCAGGATCACTTGGTTGTAAGGCTTGGCCAGGAAGTCGTCGCCGCCCGCCTCCAGGCAACGCGCCAGGCCTTCGCTTTCGCTCATGGCGGTAAGGAAGATGATGGGCACCAGGGTTTCGCCCGCCAGCAGCTTGATCTGCCGCGCGGCTTCGAAGCCGTCCATCACCGGCATCATTGCGTCCATCAACACCAATTGCGGGAGTTGCTGGCGGTACATCTCGACCGCCTCCGCGCCGTTGGCGGCCGTCAACACCTCATGTCCCTGGCGGCGAACGATAGCCGACAGCAGCATGCGGTCGGCGGCACTGTCTTCAGCGATCAGCACCCGCAGCGATTCGGACGACGGCGCCATGACGATCAAGTAATGTCGAACAGCTTGTCGAAGTTGGAGATGGCGAGGATCTTGCGCACGTCAGAACTGCTGTTGATCAGGCGCACATCGGCAGCCTCGCCCCCCACATGGTCCCGCAGCAGCAGCAACATCCCCAGCGCCGAGCTATCGAGGTAGGTGGCGTCCTTCAGGTCGACCACGACCGCATTACGCACGTCAGTGGTTTCGTAGGACTCGCGAAACTCACGGTGCTTGGCAAAATCAAAGCGCCCCTTGATCGATATCGTCAGCTTCTGCCCATCCGGCGAGACTTCGGTAATGACTGACATGCTAAAGCTTCCTTGTCATTGGCGAACATGTACAAGGTTTAGCAGCTGTACAGGTCTCGAGCAAGGCACGCTGTCGGTGAGAGGCCTTCATCAATAGGGGCTTTCACGGGGCAAACGCTGGGAAAGCTCGTCCAGCAGTTTCTGTTCGCGCTTGTCTTCGAGCTGGCGAGCTTCATCGATGTAGCGCTGCACCAACTTGCGCAACCCTTCGACTCGGGCAAAGGCTTGTTGCCATGCGTCACGCGCCTTGTTCAGGTTGTTCTGGTGCCAGGCCAGACTTTGCCGCTGCTGATCGATCGCCGTGCCCAACTGCACCAGAAAGCCCTGATAGCCAAGCAACCACTGCCCGGACACACCCTCACGACCGCGCTCGACCCAGCGCTCCAGGTATTCAAGACGAAAGCCGTCGAGGTCAGTGAGTTTGTTCTCGGCCAGGCGCACCTGGCCCTGGAAATACCCGAGGCGCTGGGCAGCGGTCTTTTCGGCTTTTTCGGCCATATCGACCACCGGTGCCAGGCGGGTCGCTCGAGTCTGGGCCATGAACGATCAGCCTCCGACTGCCGGGGCAAAGATCGTTTCCAGGTGCGCATCGCTTTCACCCAGGCCAACGTTGTCGTTGAGGCCCTGGCGCAAGTACTGGACCATCGTCGGTTGCAGGGCAATGGCAGTGTCGGTCTCGCGGTCACCGCCGGCGACGTAGGCCCCGACGCTGATCAGGTCGCGGCTTTGTTGATAGCGCGACCACAACTGCTTGAAGTACTGGGCGCGGCGCATGTGCTCGGGCGAGACTACCGACGGCATGACCCGGCTGATGGACGCCTCGATATCGATGGCCGGGTAATGCCCTTCTTCGGCCAGGCGCCGGGACAGTACGATGTGCCCGTCGAGCACGCCCCGCGCGGCGTCGGCTATTGGGTCCTGTTGGTCGTCGCCTTCGGACAAAACGGTGTAGAACGCGGTGATTGAACCACCGCCCGCCTCGGCATTGCCGGCGCGCTCGACCAGCTTCGGCAACTTGGCGA
The DNA here is from genome assembly GCF_900109995.1 of Pseudomonas sp. ok272. Classification (GTDB taxonomy): domain Bacteria; phylum Pseudomonadota; class Gammaproteobacteria; order Pseudomonadales; family Pseudomonadaceae; genus Aquipseudomonas. The sequence goes on from NZ_FOCB01000004.1 coordinate 266,425, forward strand.
ACACCGACGGTGGATAGCCCTTGGTGGCCGGTGGCTCGCCGATGGCCAGGGCGATTTCTCGCTGGGCCTGGGCGAAACGGGTCAGGGAGTCCATCAGCAGCAGGACATTCTTGCCCTTGTCGCGAAAGTACTCGGCGATACGGGTGCAATACATGGCGGCGCGCAGGCGCATCAGCGGCGCATCATCGGCCGGAGACGCCACCACCACCGAACGCTTGAGGCCTTCTTCACCGAGGATATGCTCGATGAACTCTTTAACTTCCCGACCCCGCTCGCCAATCAGCCCGACCACGATAATGTCGGCCTCGGTGAAGCGGGTCATCATGCCCAGCAGCACGCTCTTGCCCACGCCGGTACCGGCAAACAACCCCAGGCGCTGGCCGCGCCCCACCGTCAACAATCCGTTGATGCTGCGTATACCAACGTCCAGCGGCTGGCTGATGGGGTCGCGGTTGAGCGGGTTGATGGTCGGGCCGTCCAGCGGCACCCAGTCTTCGGCTTTCATGCCGCCCTTGCCGTCCAGCGCACGACCGGCACCGTCAAGCACCCGGCCGAGCATGCTCATGCCCATTGGCAAGCGACCGTTGTCGGCCAGAGGCACCACCCGGGCACCCGGCGCGATGCCGGCGACGCTGCCCACCGGCATCAGGAATACCTTGCTGCCGGAGAACCCCATGACCTCGGCCTCGACTTCGACCGGGTGGTAGCTGTTGTCGTTGATCACCCGGCAACGGCTGCCCATGGCCGCGCGCAAGCCCTCGGCTTCAAGTGTCAGGCCAACCATGCGCAGCAGGCGACCCTCCAGGACCGGCTGCCCCGGCAGCTCGACGGCACTCGCGTAGGAACCCAGGCGCTTGCCGAAGCTGGTGCGTTCAAGGCGCATCGGGGATGTCCGCCGGCGCTGGCGTGCTTGAAAGGTCCAGGCTCAAGTCCGCCTCGGCCGGATGCAGCGACTGCTCGTGCAATTGATCGAGCAACTGCGCCGTGGACTGGGCGATGCGGGTTTCGACCGTCGCATCGATGCGGCTGTGCTCGGTCTCGACGCGGCAACCACCCGGCAACAGGGCCTCGTCTTCGACGATGCGCCAGGTTTCCTCGTGGCGTTCGCGCAAGGCTTTGACCTGTTGGAAGTCCTGGGGATTGATGTACAGGCGCACGTTGTCCACCCCCAGCGGCAAGAGCTTGAGCGCCTCACGCATGACCTGTTCGATTTGCCTGGAGTCGATGGCCAACTCGCGCTGAATCACCTGTTTGGTGATGTGCTGCACCAGGACCACCAGACCCTTTTCGATTTGCGTGTCCTGCTCGGCGATCGGCTCGAACAGGTTGGCCATCAGCGACTCCAGACTGGCAAGCTTTGCCGTGAGCGCCACGTCCGCTTCCTGGCGAACCTTGAGCGTCGTGCTGTGAAAGCCTTCTTTCTCACCGACGGCAAACCCTTCGTTGTAGGCTTCCTGGCGAATGCTTTCGAGCTCTTCGAGGGTCAATGGCTGGACTTCTTCCAGCGGCACTTCCTCCATCTCCGGCGGCTCGGGTTCCGGCTCGGGCTCAGGCTCCGGGACATACGGGTCGAAGCTGGGCAACGACCAGAGATCGAGCGCGCCGACATCACGCGCACGGATCAGGTCAGTGGGCGACTCATCACTCTTGGAAGCCATAGGGTCAGATCATTTCTTCGCCGCCCTTCCCGCCGAGAACGATTTCTCCGGCTTCGGCCATACGGCGGGCAATGGTGAGGATTTCTTTTTGCGCGGTCTCGACGTCGCTGACACGCACCGGCCCCTTGGCCTCCAGGTCGTCGCGCAACAGTTCGGCAGCACGCTTGGACATGTTCTTGAAGATTTTCTCCTTGACGCCTTCGTCCGAACCCTTGAGGGCCAGCACCAGCACGTCGGAGGACACTTCGCGCAGCAACGCCTGGATCCCGCGATCGTCGACGTCGGACAGGTTGTTGAACACGAACATGAGATCTTCGATCTGACCGGACAGGTCTTCGTCGACTTCGCGAATCGAGTCCATCAACTGGCCTTCGATGGAGCTGTCGAGGAAGTTCATGATGTCCGCCGCACGCTTGATACCACCCAGGGTGGTGCGCGAGGCATTGGAGTTGCCGGAGAACTGCTTCTCCAGGATCTGGTTCAGTTCCTTGAGCGCGGCCGGCTGCACGGTGTTGAGCGACGAGACGCGCAGGATGATGTCCAGGCGCACCTTGTGGTCGAAGTTGCCCAGCACTTCGCCGGCCTGGTCCGGATCCAGGTAAGCGACGACGATGGCCTGGATCTGCGGGTGTTCATAGCGGATCACGTCCGCCACGGCACGCGGCTCCATCCACTTGAGGCTGTCCAGGCCGCTGGTGTTGCCGCCCAGCAGGATGCGGTCGATGAGGCCGTTGGCCTTGTCCTCGCCCAAGGCCTGGGTGAGCATCTTGCGAATGTAGCCATCGGAGCCAACGCCCAGGCTGGTCTGGTCGCCGACGATGTCGACGAACTCGCTCATCACCTGCTCGACCTGCTCACGGTGCACGTTGCCCATTTGCGCCATGGCCACGCCCACTTTCTGAACCTCTTTGGGGCCCATGTGGCGCAGCACTTGTGCGGCATCGGTTTCACCCAGGGACAGCAGCAGGATCGCGGCTTTGTCGACCCGGCTGAGTTTGGCGATAGCGGCTCGGTTCTCACTCATCTGCGTTAATCCACTCTTTCACGACCTGGGCCACGCGACCCGGGTCTTCGGCCACCAGGCTCTTGATTGCGTTCAACTGTGCGTCATAGCCTTCGCTCGGGCTCGGCAGCAGGATACTTTGCGGGCCGCCGAGGCTGACGCGGTCGCTGCCCAGCTCATCCAGGCCGCCCATGCCGCCCAGCTCGGAATCATTGCCGATGCCTGCCAACTGCCGGTTCTTGCCGCCACCGGTGATGTTGTTGAGTACCGGTCGCAGCACACCGAAGACCAGCACCAGAATGAACAGCACGCCCAGCACTTGCTTGACGATGTCCCAGAACCACGGTTGCGAATAGAACGGGATCTCCGCGATCACTTCGCCGCGCTCGGCGGAGAACGGCATGTTGATCACGCTGACGCTGTCGCCACGACTGGCATCGAAACCGACGGCGTCCTGCACCAGGCGAGTGAAGCGCGTCAATTCATCGGCGCTCCACGGGGCACGGGTGGTTTCGCCATTGGCCGGGTTGATCTTGACCTGGTCATCCACCACCACCGACACCGACAGGCGATTCAGGCGACCCTGCTGCTGCTTGGTGTGGCTGATGGAGCGGTCAAGTTCAAAATTCTTGGTGGATTGTTGACGCTTGTCGGCCGGGTACGGCGCGAGCATCGGCTGGCCGGTGGCCGGATCCATGATCTGCTGGCCGTTGGCATCCAACAATGGCTGGCCGGGCTGCACCATGCCCGCTTGCGCCGTGGCGCCGCCGGTGGTTTGCGGTGCCGAGGCCGGCGCAGGCGGCTGGTTGCTCAAGGCCCCCGGGACACCCTGCGGGCCATTGCTCGCGGTGCGTTGCTCGGACGTCGATTGCTCGCTGCGCAGCGCCGGCTGGTCGGGGTTGAACTGCTCGGAAGTAGACTCGACGGCACTGAAGTCGATGTCGGCGGAAACTTCAGCCTTGTAGCGGTCATTGCCCAGCACTGGCTGCAGGATGTTATGCACGCGCTGGGTGAGCATGCTTTCCATGCGGCGGCTGTAGTCGAACTGCTTGCCAGCCATGGTCAGCGCGGAAGTCTCTGCCTGGTCGGAGAGCAAGGTGCCCTTCTGGTCGACCACGGTGATTTGCGACTTGCTCAGTTCGGGAACGCTGGTTGCCACCAGGTTGACGATGGCCAGCACCTGACCTGGCTCCAATGAGCGGCCGGCGTAGAGTTCCACCAGAACCGAAGCACTTGGCTTGCGCTCATCGCGCACGAACACCGAGCTTTTCGGAATCGCCAGGTGCACCCGGGCACCCTTGACGTTGTTCAGGCTGGAAATGGTGCGGGCCAACTCACCTTCAAGGCCGCGACGATAACGGGTCGCTTCCATGAACTGGCTGGTACCCAGGCCCTGGTCCTTGTCGAGGATTTCAAAGCCGATGTTGCCGTCAGTGGGCGTGACACCCGCAGCGGCCAGTTTCAACCGCGCCCGCGACACGTCATCGGCCTTGACCAGCAAGGCTCCGGAGTTGGGTTCGACGGTGTACGGAATGTCGGCGGTGGCCAGGGTTTCCATGACCTGCTTGGCGTCCATCCCGGCGAGGCTGCCGTACAGGGGCCGGTAATCAGGCTGCTGTGACCACAGCACCACGGCAAAGCCAATCGCTACGCTGGCAGCCAGGCCGACCAACAGGCCTACCTGACGCAGCATCGTCATCTCGGAGAGGTTTTCCAGGAAGGATAACCCAAACAGCGGCGGTTTGCCGTCTACGGGGGTGGTCTTGGCCGGGATGTTATCGGCGACTGCTTCTGCCATGACTCAATTCGTCCTTAAACCGGCATCTGCATGATGTCTTGGTAAGCCTGAACCAGCTTGTTACGCACTTGCGTCAGGGCCTGGAAAGAGACACCGGCTTTTTCCTTGGCGATCATCACGTCGGTCAGGTCGACACCGCTTTTGCCGATTTCGAAGGCGGTGGACAGCTGGGAAGACGCCTGCTGCGTATCGTTGACCTTGTTCACAGCCTGGCCGAGCATGTCGGCAAAGCTGCTGCCCGCCAGTTCCGGCACGGCCGCACTGGCTTTAGGTTGAGCCATGGCGTCCATTTGCATGGCGCGCATGTCCAGCATCAACCGATTGAATTCAATACCTTGGCTCATGGACTACTCTCTTGGGCGACCCGCAATTTTTTGACACTCACTCAGCGGATAGACTGATTGTTAGCAACAAGGGTGCCAGCTCCATGGCCACGTTTGACAAAAAGCCCCTCCTGGACTTTCTCGCGCAGACACCTACGTCGCAAACAAATAGGCTTCGACATCCATTCCGGCGTCACGCATCTGCGCCAGCTTGTAGCGCAGGGTCCGCGGACTGATGCCCAGGCGCTCGGCCGCTTCTTTGCGCCGCCCGCGCTCGGCGCGCAGGGTGTCGATGATCATCTGGAACTCACGACGACGCAGGTCGTCACCCAACGCACCGGCTGTTTCACCTTGCGGCACTTCAACCGCCGACACTCGGACAGCCGGCACCGGCAAGGGCGCGCAGGCCACCGCACCGCTCAGGCAGAAATCCGGAGGCTCGATCATCCCGCCCTGCTGCAGGATCAAGGCCCGCTGAATGGCGTTATCCAACTCGCGCACGTTGCCCGGCCACGGGTAGCCGATCAGGCACGCTTGAGCCTCAGGCGAAAGCCTGGCCGCAGCGTGCTTCATTTTATTGACGTGTTTGGCCAGCAGGCGCTCGGCCAGCGGCAGAATATCGGCGGTGCGCTCACGCAGCGGACGCCAGGCCAGAGGGAAAACCGACAGGCGATAGTAAAGGTCTTCACGAAACCGCCCCGCCGCCACTTCGCCGGCCAAGTCACGGTTAGTCGTCGCGACCACGCGAATGTCCAGCGTGATCGGCTTGCGCGCGCCCACCCGCTCGACCTCTCGCTCCTGCAACACCCGCAACAGCTTGGCCTGCAAGCCCAAGGGCATCTCGGAAATCTCGTCCAGCAGGATGGTCCCGCCATCAGCCTGTTCGAACTTGCCTGCCTGCGCGGCGATTGCCCCGGTGAACGAGCCTTTCTCATGACCGAACAAGGTCGCTTCGAGCATGTTGTCCGGAATGGCCGCGCAGTTGATTGCGATGAATGGCTGGCTGGAACGATGTGAATGCTGATGGATGTAGCGCGCCAGCACTTCCTTGCCGGTCCCGGACTCGCCGGAGATCAACACCGTGGAATCACTGCGTGCCACCCGCACCGCCAATTCCAGCAACTGGGCACTGGCAGGCTCGAATGCCACCGGACCCTCGCCGTCGGCGCTGCCCACGTCGCCCAAGGCATGCTGCGCCACCAAATCGAGCAACGCCTTGGGCTCGAATGGCTTGACCAGATAATCCGCCGCCCCCTGGCGCATCGCGTCCACGGCACGCTCGACGGCGCCATGGGCCGTCATCAGCAACACGGGCAATTGTGGGTAACGGGCGCGCAACGCGCTGAGCAGTTGATGACCGTCCATGCCCGGCATATTGACGTCGCTGACCACCAGATTGAACGGCTCACCGGCCGCAGCGTCCAGCGCGTCTTCGGCCGAGCTGACCGCCGTGTAGTCGTGGCCTGCCAGTAACAGCGTATCGGCCAGAGCCTCGCGTAATGCACGGTCGTCTTCGACCAATAGAATCTTGATAGCCATCGTCCTTACTCTATTGCGTGCCGAGCACTGGAAAACAACGGCAGGATCAGCGTGGCACACGTGCCGCGACCCGGCCGCGAGCGCAACTGCAATTGTCCCTGATGGGCTCGTGCCACTGCCTTGACCACGGTCAGGCCAAGACCAGTGCCGGTGGTCTTGGTGGTGAAAAACGGCTCGCCCAGGCGTTCCAGTACTGCCGCATCAATGCCAGCGCCGCTATCGCTGACGCTCAACCGCAGGCTGTCGCCCCGGGTATACAGGTGCACTTTCAGACGAACATCACTGCCGCTGGCCTGAATGGCGTTTTCAATCAGATTGAGGATTGCCCCCACCAGGGTGTCGCGATTGCACAGCAGCTCGCCGACATGACTGTCGCACTGCCAGCGCATCGGTAAGCCCTGGACATGCGTCAACGCCGCCGCCTGCAGCGATTGCAGGAGGACCTTGGGCGTCACGCGGTCGGTCAGCGGCAATTCGCCTCGGGCGAATACCAACATGTCGCGCACCTGATGCTCTAGCTCGTGCAGCCGCTCCTTCAAGCGTCCGGCAAAACGCTGCTGGGTCGCCACAGGCAGCTCCTGCTCGGTCAAATGGCTGGCATAGAGCAAGGCGGCCGAGAGCGGCGTGCGAATCTGGTGCGCCAGGGACGCGACCATCCTTCCCAAAGAAGACAACCGTTCGTGACGGGCCAACTGATCTTGCAGGTGTCGGGTTTCAGTCAGGTCGTTGAGCAGCACCAACTGCCCCGGCTCGGCGTCCAGCGAGCGGGTAGCAATCGACAGGCGTCGACCGTTCTTCAGGGAGATTTCATGGCCGTCGTCTTCACGGGGAGCAAAGCAACGGGTAATGACATGGCGCCACAGCTGACCTTCCAGCGGCAGGCCGAGCAGCTCGCAAGCGGCCGGATTGGCTTCGCGCACCATGCCATGGCCGTCGATCACGATGACCCCGCCCGGCAGCAGGTCCAACAGGTTTTGCAGACGGTTGGCCAGGCGCTCTTTTTCGGCCAGCTCTTGCATGCGCTGGGCACTGACGACCTCCAACTCCCCCTTAAGCTCGGTGACCCGCGCTTCGAGCATGCTGTAGGAGTCAGTAAGTTGGCTCGACATCTGATTGAACAGTGCGAACGCCTGTTCGAGGCCAAGCCGACTCGCCGGCTCTACGGAAGGCGTGTCGGGGGCTGGAGTCATCTGGGCGGCGTGGGGCATCGTGCTCTCTCGCTTGGCTGACCGTCAGTGAAACGGAACGTTGCGAGGGATGTAGCAATACTCGTGCCTAAAAAAAACTATCGATTATTCAACGAGTTGAAAAACAGGCGTCAATCGTCTGCCTGTTCCTCACCGTCTCGACGACTCATGCCGTACTTGCGCATTTTCTCCACCAGGGTGGTACGACGAATACGCAGGCGCTCGGCTGCACGCGCCACGATACCATTGGCATCGTCCAGCGCTTGCTGTATCAGCCCTTGCTCCAGGCCACCGAGGTAATCCTTGAGATCCAGGCCTTCGGGCGGCAGCAGGGCACTGGCGGTGAAGTCAGGGGCATGACCGTTGATGGCCACCCGCTCCTCCAAGTCGCTGCGCAGCCTGTCCACCAACTGTTCGTCTTCATCGTCGACGTAGCGAAACTTCTTCGGCAACTCGACCACGCCAATCACCCCGTACGGATGCATGATCGCCATGCGCTCCACCAGGTTGGCCAGTTCGCGGACATTGCCCGGCCAGCCGTGACGACACAGCGACATGATCGCCGCGGAGTTGAAACGAATGGAGCCGCGCTTCTCGTGCTCCATGCGCGAGATCAGCTCGTTCATCAGTAGCGGGATGTCCTCGACACGCTCGCGCAGCGGGGCCATTTCAATCGGGAACACGTTGAGGCGGTAATACAGGTCTTCACGGAACGTGCCGACCTCAATCATGCTTTCGAGGTTCTTGTGGGTCGCCGCAATGATGCGCACATCGACGCTTTGGGTCTTGTTGCTGCCGACGCGCTCGAACGTACGCTCCTGCAGCACACGCAGCAGCTTGACCTGCATCGGCAGCGGCATGTCGCCGATTTCGTCGAGGAACAGCGTGCCGCCATTGGCCAACTCAAAACGCCCGGCACGACTGGTGATCGCTCCGGTAAAGGCACCCTTCTCATGACCGAACAGCTCGCTTTCGAGCAACTCGGCCGGGATCGCCCCACAGTTGACCGGAACGAACGGCGCATCACGGCGCTTGGAGTGATAGTGCAGGTTACGCGCGACCACTTCCTTGCCCGTGCCCGACTCACCGAGGATCAGCACACTGGCATCAGTATCCGCCACTTGCTGCATCATCTGACGGACGTGCTGAATCGCCCGGCTGGTGCCGACAAGACTGCGGAAAAGATTGGGCTCACGGTGCCGACCACGCTCGCGGGCCTGGTCATACATCTCGCGATAGACCTGGGCACGGTGCAGGGAGTCAAGCAGCTTGCTGTAGCTGGGCGGCATTTCCAGGGTGGAAAGCACGCGACGACGTTGGTCTTCGGGCAGATCGAGGGAAGAATTATCCCCCATCAGCAAAACCGGAAGGAACTCATCCCAGGTCGAGAGTGTCTTTAGCAGACCCAACAACGCGCCAGGTGCATTGACCGTCCCGATCAGGACACAAATGACTTCACGACTAGATGACAACGAAGCAACAGCCTGCTGCCAGTCATGGCTTCCACAGGGTAAATTTTCTTCACCGAGAAAATTTAAAATCACCGCCTGGTCGCGGCGGCGGACGCTATCGTCATCGATTAGCAGAATTTTGGTTTCACGCCACATGCAATAGCAACTTCCCTGGTCAACTCATATGCCCGAAATGAGAGGGCAATCTAGGCACTCAACGGCACACGCTAGCCTGTTGGACGCCTGACATCTGAAATCAGCCACTAGTAAAGTCAAAAAAACGTGCACAGTCAAATTTATGGCGCGCTACGCTCGGAATAACTGAATATTAACCGAACAAATCGTAAACCTTTGCCGCATTTTTCGCTTGGTTGACCTGAGTCATCTCATCAACGATTGCCTGGCGCTCGCCTGTCGTTACTTCCACAAGTTGGCGATAGACTGCCAACAAGCCCTCCAGTTTTTCACGCAAGAGATCTTCGTCCATTGAAGCCTCGCTCAACACGTCGTCGATGCAGGCGCGACAGGTCTCATCAAGCTTGCCGATGGCCTCCCAGTCGCGCTCGAGCAGCGCGCCCATCAATGCCTCACGGGTTTGTTCGATTCGCTGCAATACAAGACTCATGACGACCTCCTTAGAACTGCGGAACAGGAGTACCGATGGCATCCCAGCCATCCTTGACTGTACGAATCAAGCCAGCGACCTCGTCGAGGATGACCGGACTGCTCTTGGCATTCGCTTCAAGCAGGCGCGTCATCATGTAGGCGTAGAGACTGTCCAGCTCACCTACCAGGTCAGCCTGGTTCTCCAGGTCAAGCCCCTCGCGCAAACCACCAATGATGTCGATGGCCTTGCCAATCAGCATACCTTTGCTGGCGATATCTCCTCGATCCAGCGCACCCTTGGCCTGGGCGATACGGTCAAGGGCACCTTCCATCAACATCTGGACCAGACGATGAGGGCTGGCCTCGGAGGTCTGCGCCTGGGCGCCAATCTTCTGGTATTGGCGAAGGGCTAACATTGGATTCATGTTCTACCTCATCAAAAATCTGTGAATCGTATAAACCAATGTATCGACGAAACGTCAATAAACTTTAGGCCCAAAAAACCAAAAGCCCGGAGCGAGGAAACGCTGCCGGGCTTTTGGCACTTTCAGCTATCAGCCTTTCTTCTGTGCGTTCATCGCATCGAACATCGAGGTGATATTACTGGCCGTCGCTTTCAGCTTGCCGACTAGCGTATCCATCGCGTTGTACTTTTTGGTCAGCATGTCGGTCAGGGATGCGATCCGACGATTCAAGGCCATCTGGTCGTTGTCGAGCCTGGTCTTGGTTTTGGCCAGCGCCGTGTTTCGGGTATCGAGAATGCCGCCAGTCTGGGTGTAAGGCGCGATTACCTTATCCATGCGAGCGAGCAGACCGTTCTCGCCGGAAAACAGATCCTGCACCTCTCCACCGAGTTTCTTGTCGTTCATTGCCGCATTGAACTTGGTGGAATCGAAGTTCAACGCACCGGTTTTCTGATCGGTGGTGATCCCCAACTGAGAGAGCACGGTGAGCTTGTCGCCATTACCCGTCTCGGCCAGCGGACCACGGATTGCCGCCAGGAGCGCACGCGGCATGGCATCGCCGGTCAATGCAGCGGGAATGGTCGGATTACCGTCATCATCGAGTGAGGGCTTGGTCAGCGACGTGATGGAATTAGCCACCGCATTGTAGGCATCGACGAACTTCTGGATTGATGCTTTCAAACCATCGTTATTACCCGTCACCAGCACTTGGGTTTTCCCCGTGCTGAGCAAGTTCATCGACAACCCGGAAAGCGTGCCGTCCAGCTTGTTGGTCGGACTGCTAACCGACAGGCCGTCGAGGGTGAACAACGCATCGAGAGCGAGCGAGCCAACAGAACCCGCCGACGCCTTGGTCGAGGTAGCGGGAATAACCTTCGTACCATCGACATCCAGGCCGACACCGCTGAGCGAAAGATCGGAGCCCTTGCCCGTATTCACCGAACTGACCATCAGGCGGGAGCCGAAGTTATCCGTCACCACGTTAGCGCTCAAGCCACTGAACTGATACTTGTCGTTCAGGGCCTTGGCAACAGATTCCAAGGTGGAACCGTCCGGTATATCGAGGTCGTAGGTTTTAGCGGGGCCGCCAGCGGGATCACCCTGGGAGATTTTCAGAACCCCACTAGCGCCGCCGTTGACGAGCGCCTTGGGGCCACCATCGAACGCGGCAGTAGCAATCTTGGACCCCGTCGCGAGTTGCGAGACGTCGAACTTGTAAATGCCGTTGACTGCCGAATTATTGGCAGTCGCGGTGAGCACCTTCGGATCGGAAGAGGACGCGACAAAGCCCGCGAACTGAGGCTCAATCGTGTTGCCCAGCGACTTCAACGAAGCCTGAAACGTGGCGAGCACCGAACGCAGGCTACCGATACCGGATATCGATGACGTGTTGGTCTTGAGGCCGCGATCAATCTGGCCCTGCTTGGCCGACTTGTCAGCATTAACCAACGCCTCGACGATAGCACCTGTGTTAAGGCCGGAACCTAAACCCAAGCCCGGTAAAATTATACTCGCCATCTTGATCTCCCTTCAGTGTCTCGCTGGTCTTTTGACCACTACAACGCGCAAAAAACTACAGCATCAAATGTCATGCCAGCCGTCAGACTCTGGCGCTGAATAGCAGGCTGCTCGCGTCATTCAAGCTATTGGCCAGCTTAAGGACTTCTTCATTGGGGATCTGACGAACGACCTCACCGGAGTCACTGGCAATGACTTTGACGACTACTTTGCCTGAAGGCTCGTCGATAGAGAACTCCAGATTACGCTTGACCGACTGGACGAACTTTTCAATTTCTTGAACGGCCATCTTCAGCTTGTCTTGCTCACTTGCTACATCCTTGGGCTCATCCTTGACCAATGCTACTGACGCGGCATCGGCTCGAGGCTTTTCCGCGGCGGCTTCAGCAACAGGGGTTGCCGGCTTCGCCGCAGGATAAGACAAGTTCAGCTTCACGCTCATATCCATGTCCATCACCTCTGAAATCAAAAAAACGAGAGAGCGTGACAAGCACGCTCCCCCGTCAAAAACTCATCAGCTATTACTGAAGCAGTTTCAGTACAGCGGATGGCAGTTGGTTGGCTTGAGCCAGTACTGCGGTGGAAGCTTGTTGCAGAGTTTGTTGCTTGGTCAGCTGTGCAGTTTCAGAAGCGAAGTCGGTATCTTGTACGCGACCACGAGCTGCTTCAGCGTTCTCGTTGATGTTTTGCAGGTTGTTGATGGTGCTGGTCAGACGGTTCTGGGCAGCACCCAGGTCAGCACGCACGCCGTTGATGGTATCCAGGGCGGCATCAATTGCACCCATCGCGGCGCTGAAAGTCTTCTGGGCGTCCGAGCTAACAGCACCCGAAATAGTCTGGGTGGCCAGGGCGCTCAAAGAACCGGAAGCCAAAGAGCTCAGGCCTTTCGACATGTCGATGGTGATCTGGTTCTGGGTGCCAGTGTTGGAACCAACCTGGAAGACCATCGAGCCAGCGCTACCGTCGAGCAGGTTCTTACCGTTCAACTGGGTGCTGTCTGCGATACGGCCGATTTCGCTGATCATTGCCTTGAACTCTTTGTCCAGGGCATCACGGTCCAGCTTGCTGTTCGAGTCGTTCACCGACTGCAGGGCCAATTCACGCATGCGCTGCAGAATGTTGGTCTGCTCCTGCATTGCGCCTTCAGCGGTCTGGGCAATCGAGATACCGTCGTTGGCGTTTTTGATCGCCATGGTCTGACCGCGGATCTGCGAAGTCATGCGGGTAGCGATCTGCAGGCCAGCAGCGTCGTCTTTAGCACTGTTGATTTTCAGGCCCGAGGACAGACGGGTCATCGAAGTGCTCAGAGCGTCGGAGGAACGGTTCAGGTTTTTCTGAACGCTCAGAGACGTGACGTTGGTGTTTACGGTTAATGCCATGACGAATTCCTCGTTGGATGGAGACTACGGCTTCCGGCCCTGGCATCCGCCGGGTGTGGCCTAGAGAACCTTCGTAATGGTTATCGTCGGGAACTCAGGTTGCTTTAGGGCTTATTTGAGATTTTTTTACTGGCCCCTAGCCATCCCAATAAAACCAACGACTTGAGACCGCTTGGAACAGACCTTGCTTAAAGGCTTCCACTCTTCCATGGCCGGCATTTTCCCGTCGTCGCGCCAACTCTACCCACAACGGTCCGCGTGCTGGACCGGACCCAACGGAGCTTTCAATGAACCTTTGGCAAGACTTTCTCACCAATGATGATCGGCTGATCCACAAATGGACTCATTACTTTCCGATCTATGAAAAGCATCTGATGGAGTGGCGTAACAAATCCATCACGGTTCTGGAAATTGGTGTTTCCAAGGGGGGGTCACTGCAAATGTGGAAGCGCTTCTTCGGACCGCTCGCCACCATCGTCGGCATCGATATAGAGCCAAAATGCAAAGCCCTGGAAGAAGACGGTATCCATGTGCGCATCGGCGACCAATCGGACCCTGCATTCCTGCAAGGGCTGATCAACGAATTTGGCAACTTTGATATCGTTCTGGATGACGGCAGTCATCAAATGGAGCACATCCGCAAGACGTTCGAGTTTCTCTATCCCACAGTCTCGAAGAACGGCCTGTACATCGTCGAAGACCTGCACACAGCGTATTGGCCAGAATACGGTGGCGGCAAGGATAACCCTGAAACGTTCATCAACATCAGCAAGCAGTTCATCGATGACCTGAATGCCGACCATTCCCGCGGAACCATCGAGCCGAACTTTATAACCCGCTTTACATTCAGCATTAGTTACTACGACAGCGTCATCGTTTTCCAGAGAGGCTGTATCCCTCTGAAGAAAGCACCGCAGACGAGTGTCAAAAATCTTGCTACACGCTTGCTGAGTGTCGACATGAGCTGATTGCCTATCTAGACAGATCCTTTGCACGAGGGTCTGTCTAGATGACAACAGATTAGGGTTATACCCGCTCTATAATCGCAGAGCCCCACGACAACCCGACACCAAAACCGCTCAAGGCAACACGTTTGTGCTGCGAGCCGATCACGTGTTTCTCCAGCAACAGCGGAATACTGGAAGATACGGTATTACCAGTCTCAGCCATATCCTTGACAAATTTGGCGGGCTCTTCTTCAAAGCGTCGAGCTACGGCATCGACAATCGCCGCACTCCCCTGGTGAATGCAATACAGATCGATATCGTCTGCGACCAACTGGCTCGCCTCGATCAGCTCGTGCAGGTGTGCAGGGACTTTGAGCAACGCAAAGTTGAAGACCTGACGACCGTTCATGAAGAACACACCGTCATTGACCTTAAGAAATTCGGCGCCGCTGCCATCAGTGCCGAAGCGCGACTTACCCAACTGCCAGTCGGCCCCCTCGCCCATCCACGTGACCGTCGCGGCATCACCAAAGAGCATGGTGGTATTGCGGTCTTCGGGATCGACAATTTTTGAATAGGGATCGGCGGTGATCAACAGGCCATTCTTCAACCCAGTGGCTTCCAGGAAGCCTTTCATGGCGTAAAGGCCATAAACATAGCCGGAGCATCCCAGGGAAATGTCGAACGCTGCAATCTGGGTGGAGAGGCCTAGCTTGTGCTGCACAATGGCGGCTGTATGGGGCAGGCCTTCGGCATCGCCATTCTGGGTTACGACGATTAGCGCATCGATTGACGCCGGATCCAGCGACGGGTTGGCGGCGAAAAGAGCATTCACTGCCTCCACACAAAGGTCCGACGTTTCCTGGCCTGCATCCTTGCGCGGCAGGAAGGTAGAACCGATCTTGCCGAAAATGAAATCCTGATCCTTGCCGAATTTCGCACCCTGGGCGTAATTATCGACGCCCTCGACAGGTACGTAACTCGCGATACTTTTGATGCCAATCATTGTGGCTTCCCGATAGATATGGCGGAATTTTCAGGGAGGCAGGAACCCTGGCTACAGGAATTCGCATACCGCTGCGACCTCGCCGCCGCTGACTCAATAGCTTAGAGATGCGCGTTTCGACTGCCAAGTCACGCTTGCAACGCCGAACCGCATCAGGAAGTGCCATCAATGACTCAAAAAGCGCCATACAGGCCGCAGCCAAAGGCCCAGACGACTGCCGCCCCACAGCGTCCGCCCAGAAAAATAAAACCCCAGACCGCACGAGTGAGGCCTGGGGTCGATCGCCACATCGGCGCCAGTCGCCTGGACACCGCCGCAGGGTTGGCGCTTTTTCAGAGCACCGGATTGATGTAGTAGTTTCCCGTCCAACTGAAGAATTCACTGCGGAAATCTTCGTTCTCAGGCTCAAGTATCAATGCCTGGCGCAAGAACTCGACACTTTCATACTCGTCCCCCAACTCACGGCTCAGGCACGCGGCAAGGTGAAGTTTTACTGGATCAAAGAAGTCATACGACAACGAGACCTTGAGCATGACCAACGCCTCGCCCAGTTTTCCCGCGTTGTATTGCTTGGTGAACTCTTGCGCAAACGCGTCACTGTCAGCCCAGCGGGACCCGGACAGGCCGTCGAACTTGCGCAAGACAATCGTGTGACCGTTACCCACTTTACTGTCGGTTTCTTCAATGCACTCGATGTACCAGCTACCCAGCTCATTGGTATTCAGGTAGTTGATGACTTTGAGCATGCTCTGCAAGGAAAACACATGGTAATGCTCACGCCAGTCCGTTTCCGGCATCCCATGAATGTCCAGCTCTTCCTCGAACGCCTGAATCAGCAAAGACAGAGGGGCCAGCGCACGCAGGGCATCCGTCGCAGCGGCAATACGCTTGGGGAAAATGCAGAAGAACACACCAAAATTCTTCAGGACACGCGACGACTCGACGAACGCCGCCAAGGTGTTCGGCGCATGCTCAATGACATGGGAGCTGACAAGGTAATCAAAGGCCTGGTCGGGGCACTTAATGGATTGGAAGTCACCCACCAAGTCTACCGGCAGCACGGTCCCGGTACGTTGAAGTTGCGCATCACGGTACTTGATGTAATCCGCCAGATCACGTTCATGGACATAGTCCGTACCGTTACTGGGGGCTACATTGAGGCAGTCAGGCAAATAAAATGCGTTGTGCGCTGCCGCCCCAAGTTCGATCCCGCGCCCCAGGCAGTACTTATGCGCAAGGGGCATACCCTTTAATTTTTCACCGTTCATCGCTCATCCCTCAAAATCCAATAATTCGGTCAACCCGGCTTCGCGACTATTGAACAATCGCCGCAAAGCTAGCCAATCGTGGCGAGCGATCACGACACCTGATCAACTCACCACCTACTTGAAACATTTACTGTAATGAATGGCGAACAGGCGCCTGGTCCACGTTGCTTATTGAGCTACGAACACCTTATGTATCGATCTCGTCTAACCACTGTGACAAATCGCTATCGCCCTCGCGTTGACGGGAAAACGCCATCGGCCATTGTTCGAACAACCACTGGACTTGCTCTTCGGTCACTGTCGGCACCGCCTCATCGGATAGGTGTGCATGGGGCGAGCTAAGTACCAACAGGCCGGCTTCAGCAACACGTAGGCACAGATCAATGTCCGCACCGCCGGTCATCGGCAACGTTGCGCATTGCTCGAAGACATCACGCCGCACCATCAAACAATCTGCCGAAACCGCCTGGCACCTGCGCACTTCACGCGAGCCCAATTGGCGGGCGGTCGCCTGCTTCAATCCAAACCAGGTGGAATGCACCTCGCGACTGGCCAGCAACTCATAACCGGCATGACTGATCGCGCCATTGCTTGCCAGCAAACGCGCACCAACAACGCCGACCTCTGGACGCTCTGCCTGATTCAGCAGTGCCTCGATCCATGCCGGTGTCACCACTTGGCAGCGACTGGAGAGAAACACCAGGTAATCGCCACGCGCCTGGGCGGCAGCTTCTTTAAGCAACTCGCTTTCTGTGCCGCCACACTCCACGCCCAACAGGCGGACTTTCGGACCAAAGCCCTGCAGGGCTTGCGTGCAGCTTTCAACGGTGTCCGACGTACACGCCACCAGCACCTCATAGCGCGGGTAACGGCTACGCTGGATCACACTGGTAAGACACGTCTGGAGTTGCGATAAATCACTACCCGCGCTGACCAGAATACTCACCAGCGGTGTTGTTGAATGGCGAAAATCAATATGTAACCGACCTTCGCCCTGATCACTGACCTGGCCTCGATAGCCCAGTTGGGCGAGGTGGCGATTGAGGCTCGACAACGCGTGATCCGTCATCCCCGCTTCGCTTTGTTGCCCGATCACCAGGTACTCATCAAGATGCGACAAGCATGCCGGCCCCCAGGTCTCGACCAGGCGCAAAAGCACATCGAACCCCAGTGCCCGTCGATAGACCTCGCTGTACCCACCGACATCCAGCACCGCCTGACGCTTCATCAGCCAGTGCCTGGACATGACGTCAGGGCGGCTGCGTAGCAGATCAATATCGGCACCCGGGCGCACGATGCTGATCAAGCGGCCACCCGCATCACGCTGCACCTCGTTGGCGGCAATGGCCAGGCACTCCGGCTCCGCGCCGAGTTCCACCTGCAAGCGCAACATCCCTCCGGCGCAGAACAGGTCACCGGCATCCAGCAGGATGTACCAGTCGCTGGACAACTGACGCAGAACTTGATTCAAGTGCGGCACTTGGTTCTCGGCTGTCACCTTGACGAAGTGCAACGTGTCACGCTCGGAGGTAATGGCCGGCAACTTGCCGCTCTTGAGCACCACAATGCGAAAGCGCTGCAGACCGCTGGCCAATATGCTGTCAAAGGTGCGTTGCAGGGCGTAGTTGTTGTCATCCGTGTCGAAAATCACCAGCGCGATTTCCGGCGCCTGACGACTGGCTAGATGCCGTGCAATACGCTGTTTCCCAGCGGTATCTGGCGTTGCCGCCCTGATTGCGTCAAGAATCCTTCCCGAAGGCGTCAGTGCCAAGCGCGACTCAACGTCGACAGGCACTACTCGCTCAAGGCGGGCCAGCCACGCGTGCAGCTCCTCCGCATGCGCTTCATCACTACTGCTCGTGAGTGTTGCCAGCAACAGGCGGCAGACATGCGGGCTGAATCGATACAAAGCCAACGCCTGGCGGTAACGATGCTGAAGACTCTCGGCAGTGTCACTGGCTTGGGATTGCAGTAAATCGTGCAACTGTACCCACGCACCCTCCAGTGCCTGGATGTGATGACGTCCCACCGGCCAAGCATGAAGAAAGAACTCCAGTGCCGTCAGTTGCTTGAACAAGCGCGCGTTGTAGTAAGGCAACTCGACAAACTGGCGCGGTTCGAAACGACGCTCCGGCTCAGAGCCAATACTGTTCCATGACGAGGTGAACACATGGACCGTATGACCGCCCGGGTAGGTGTTGTGGATGAAGTTTCGCAAAATGACAAAGCCGTCATCGTCAGCACACACAGCTTGCCGCTCAGCGTCCCAATGTCGAACAGTACGAACCAGGTCCGCCAGCGCCTGTTCACGGGCCACCTGATCGGGCGCATCGGGGGCACACTCAATCAACACACTGGTGCAGTCCAGCACTTTGGCCGATCCGCCTGCCAGCAGCGCATATGACAGTGCAACCAAGCACTCGTCGAACGCCAGTGCAGGAGGTAACGACGCGAGCGCGATGCCAAACGCTTCACGTCGAACCACCGCACGCCAAGCGTGCAAGCCGCTGGTGGCATGGCGATCAATGCGCGCTCGTGGATCTGCGCCGGCATCATCCGACACTGCTTCGCCGAGCTTGTAGTACGTTACAACACTGTTATCCGGTCGATAACCCAGCGCATAACCTTGCGCCATTTGCTCGGTGGGATGCTCCTGCAGCCAATTAGCCGCTGCATGGAGCGCATCCGCCAACAACACATCACTCTCCTGAGCCAGCACCAAGTAGGCCGTATCGACCTCTTGCAGCGCGTGGCGCAGCGCGGACTGGACATCATCGCCAGCACGCGATTCAACAGCAAGCCAACGGATGTCCTGCGCATCATAGAAGCGGGTTACGCGTGCCCGGTAAGCCTCGTCTTCGTGCCCGAGCAACACCACTGTCACATCACTCAGTGGCGGCTTTTTTTCGCTTGTATGTTCACCCATAGCACACCCGTTACTCACGTCATTCTCCGCCTTGCACCAGCACAAGGGCTTCAGTCAGCTAACCAGGCATTGGCCCAGAGCTGCAGATTGTTTTCAGTCAACACATAGTCGCAAAGCACGGTCTCTCGCAAGGCATCGCCTTGGCGATAACTGGCGCCTGGATCGGCAAGGTGCATGCGAATGGCATCCAGCCACTCGCGGGTCGAGTTATCCCGCACACGCGTACAAGGCAGGTAACCGCGATACGCCTTGGTATCGGTACAGATCACCGGGAAACCGCACGCACCATACTCAAGCAGGCGCAGATTGCTCTTGCAATCGTTGAACAGGTTGATTTCCAGCGGCGCCAACGCAAGGTCAAGATTGAGGCTGGCCAATTTTCGCGGATACATTTCCAGAGGAACCGAATCGTGAAACTCCTTGATGTAAGGCCTGAGCGATTCGGGACACATACCAAAGAACACCCAGTCGACTTCATGGGCCAATTCCTTGACCACATCAAGAATCAATTCCAGATCTCCGCGATGGCTTGTCCCACCCGCCCAACCGACCCGCGGTCGCGCAGACGTTTGACGCAGCCCCTGCAGCCCAGCCCAAAGCGATGCCGCCAACATGTTGGGGACCACTCGGATGTCCGAATGCATGCTGGACAGGGCGTCGGCCAAAGGTTCGGTGGAGACTACGACCCGGTCACACAGGGCAATGCCTTGACTGACTCGCTCACGCATATTGGTCGGCATGTTACGGGCGTGGGCGTTCTTTTCAGGGACCTCGATGATGTAGTCATCCAGCTCATAGATTCGCCGCGCATTGGAGAAGCGCTTGACCGCCTGGAACTCCTGAAGTGAGTCTGCGCTGTAACGACACTGGAAAATAACGGTATCCGGCTGCAAGCGCTGCAGCTCGATCGTACCTGGCATCCCATAAGTGAGCCGTCCCTGAACCCAGCCAGCTCGCTCCAGCTCATTGAAAGGTTGAGCCACACGATAGTGCCCCACCGCCCCAACGTTGACCGGCAAGCCCAAGATGCTAGGCAGTGTGCGACTGATGAAAGGGTCCCAGCCGCCACGCTTACCCGACTCGAAACCGAAGCCGCTCAACTGAAGGCTGAAGTTGCGGTTGTATGCCGGATCCTGAGCCACACGAGGCAACCATCGCTGGTAGAAGCGCTCTTGATCCTGAGTGAGCGCCTGATCAGCAGGTTTCACATCATTGTCGGTCGCCATGCGGACAACCCTGGCGAATGGCGTCCATACCACCAGGTAACCCTGTGCAGCCACACGCAGGCAGAAATCAGCGTCTAACAGATCCCCATTCAAGTGCGCGGTATCCAGCCCATCGACGGCGCTGAAAATTTCCCGGCGAACCAACAGGCATTCGAGACTGACGGCGCTCCAGTTCTGGACCAACTGCATGCGATTCATGTAGCCATTGCTGTCAAGCGTACTATCCAGGAACGGCGAGCCTGCCGGGCCACGCAACCCAAGGACCAGCCCTGCGCTGTGAACCTTGCCATCTTCTGTGCACAACATCGGCCCGACAACACCGACCTCGGAACGCTGACCCTGGCTAACCAGCTCGTTCAACCAGTGCCTTTCGACCACCACGCAGCCGGTCTCGAGCAACAACAGGTATTCACCTTGAGCGTGCTGGACCGCTGCATTCAGTCGCGCCGCAGTTCCCTGGGCTTCGACCGAAACCATGCGCAGCAGGCTGCCGCCCGCGTCCCTCATCGCCATCAACCACGCCTGGACCGCCGGAGGCTCGTCACCACCAACGACCACAAGCACTTCATAGTTGCTATAGGCCGTGTACTCGACAATAGACTCGATACAGCGCACCAGCGCCTGCAGGTCATTTGCAGCACACACCAGAATCGACACCATCGGCGTGGCTTCATGCAGATAGGCCACCCGAGAAATCAGCGCGCCTTGAGTAGCCTGTACATGTGCAACCACTCCCAAGCGCTGCAAATGCGCGTCAACTACCCGCGATGCTTGACGATGCCCTATTGGATCGGTCAGAAACTCGCCATAACCGAACTGGCACTGCACCAGTACCTCGGCGATATGCTCCACCACATGCAGACCCTTGGCTTCCACCATGCGCCATAACAGGTCATGGGGTGCCAGCACCTCGAACGCTTCGGTAAAACCACCCAAGTCGCGCAAGGCGGCGCACTGGAAAGCCAGCAAGCGACCGACATACGGGAAGCTACGCATCAAATCGAAGTTGAAATCCGGCTTGAACACCGGGGCGGTTGCTTCAAGGTTGTCGAGCCCGCCTTCATCGGTGTATAGGCACAGACGATTTGGCAGTACCGCCATCCGCTCAGCCATGATGACCAACGCATCTGCATGCAAGCGATCACCGGCGCGCAGAAGAAAAATCCAATCAGCGGCCAGCTCAGCGGCCACACGCTGATTGAGCTGTTCGAAACCATTACCCTGCAATGCCAAGTGCTGCACCTGCACCCCGGCGACAGACGGTACGCGAACATCAGTCGGTGCCAGCACCCAGACCTGGCTTGGCGCGTAGGATTGCCCGGCCAGGCTTTCCAATGTGGTATGCAAGGCCAGCTCATCGCCCGCCCACGCCTGAATCACGGGGACGATCCTGGGCCGACTTGGCCATTGTTCGATACGTTTTGGCAATACGCGCAACTGCCCCGCAGACAGCGAACGGCAAGTCAGCCACTCGTCGTACAGTTCGGCGAAGCTCAAGCTGTTGGTCCCTACCTGCTGCAGGTAGTCAGCCGTCTGGGCGGTAAACAGGCGGCCCATTTCAAACTCTTCCCAGTCCCCATCCATGCCATCGTGATAGTCGTTCAGTGGCAAGTAACGTACCCAACCACTGGCTGGCGCCGACTCGCCCCCCCGCCCAGCCAGCATTTGCACGAGCCACTGGGTCTCGTTCTTGAATGCCAGGGTCATGGCCGCACGGTGGCTGAGGCGCCCGGGATGAATGCGTTCCAGACTCAGAACGTCGCTGAGGCAAGCCAGCAGCCCATGCCGTAACAGGCAGATATACAGCGCCGAATCCAGGCGCGCCACAAACCCCTGACCCTCTTGAACCAAGGTGGCCAGGCATGCTTCTACCTGCTCCCTGCGAAACAGGGCGTGACTGATGCCACCCAGCAAGTTAACGGCCGAACCGTCCATGATCTCCAGCACATCACCGCCATTGAGCACGGAGGTACCTGGCGACATGACACAGTTTATGGGCCTGGACGGAAGAAGGTTGTCACCGGCGTCGAACAGCAATCGTTGGTTGATCACGATACTGACTTGCAAGCACCTGGACAGCACCTTTGCCTGCTCGGTGATACACGATGAAAACAAGGTGTCGTCATCACATAGAAACTTGACGAACGCTCCCCGAGAATGCTCCAAGCTCGCCTGCAGGTTAAGCGCGAAACCCAAGTTCCTAGTGTTTCGCACGTAGCGCAATGCTATGGACGACTGCCCTTGCAACTCATCGACAATCGCCTTGATCTCGTCTCCCTGGCTGTCATCGCAAATGACAATTTCCAGGTTGGCATAGTCCTGATCGATCGCACTGAGCAACGTGGACCGAAAGAACTCAGGGTTGAACGCTGGAATGGCAATGCTGACAAGAGGCGTAGATTTCACTCGCGTAACTCTCAATCGGTGGGCGTCAACTCAAGCGAGAGAGAACATCCTGAACCTAAAAACGAAAGGGATAGGGATCGTACAGACTGTCGCGATCCCTGAACTGAATCAGACTTTATTAAACAGGCCCAACTGCGCAATTTTGCTGAACGCCAACTGCGACGCCTGCAACATGGTTTGCTGCAGGGTCAGGCGTGTCATCACCTCGGCCGGATCCGAGTCGCGAATCGCCGATTGGGTCTGAGCGTTCGCCAGCACCAGCGCTTGGTTGGTTTCACTCTGGGTATCCAGCGCCGAACCACGACCACCGACTGAACTCAAGGCGGCAGAGACTTGATCAAGGCCGCTGGCGAGATTGCCCATGCCCGATGCAATGGCTGCCTGCTGCTTCTGACCCGCGACGACATCGCCGGTGATCGGTGTGTTCAGTGCGGTTTTCAGCTGGTTCACGGTGTCCAGGATATTCTGGGTTTCGTGGGTATTGATCGCGATGTTGAACTGATCGCCGGCAGCCAGAGGGTCCGTCGCCGTGTTGTTCAAGGTGAACTCCACACCGGATGCCGTCGCGGTGTTGCCCACCATCGTGCCGCTGGAGACCGGCTTGCTGTCAGCCGTGATCGGTGCAGCGTACAAATCGAACGTACTGTCACTGGTGAACTTCAGGACTGCCGAGCCACCCGGGAAGCTGGCGTGATAAGCGCTCGGATCGGTGATCCGGGTGCTCGTCGCCTGGGTCAAGCTCGGGTTACCCGGGCCACGAGCAACGTTGAAGGTGTCCGGCGTGCCTTCCAGCTTGAACGAACGCCCGGTCAACGCTGCATTGGGGTCGTTGAAGTTCAGGGCCAGGTCAACACCACGAAAGCTCACGTTCTGGTTTTTGCCGGTGGTGATCACCCCGCCCTGGGTCGCTTCATTCGTCACGTCGTTACCGAGCGAGTCAGTGATCTTCAACTGGGTCGCACTGGCGAACTCCACCTTGTAGGGCTCGCCAGCGCGGAACTTGTTGTTGTACGTCACGTTCGACGACACCTGCCCATTGGACAGGGTCACCAGACCGTCATTCATCGATGGCGTGGCCTGGGTGCGACTGGTGTTGAGCGCTTGCTGAAACACTTCCCAGCCGGTGCTGTTGGTGGCCATCGACATGCTGTCGCCGATTGGCAGGTTCAGCGTCACCTGGTCACCGTTGTAGGAGTACGTACCGTCGGAATTGCGTGTGAATGGAACGGTGTCACCCTTGGAGCCCGCGAAGATGTACTTGCCGTTTTCATCCTGGGTGTTCATCAGGCTCAGCAGTTGTTCTTCAATCTGGCCCAACTCCGACGCGTTAGCCTGGCGGTCGGCGTCGGTATAACCGGCGTTACCCGTACCGATGGCCAATTCCTTGGCACGCTGCAACACGTTAGTGATGCTGGTCATCACCGATTCGGCCTGACCCAGGGTCGCCTTGAGCGTGTTGGTATTGCTGGCGTACTGGCCGAGAATCGACGCCTGCTGGCCCAACTGCAACAGACGCGAGGCGCCCACCGGATCATCGGCCGCTGTATTGACGCGCACAAGGCTGCTTGCCTCTTCGCTGCTTTTAACAACGTTGGCGAAGTTCTTCTGATAGTTCGCCGCCGTGGACTCGTAAAACTGGCCGGTAGAAATGCGCATGGGCTACGACTCCTTAAAGACTGTTGATCAGTGTGCTGAAGATTTCCTGCGCAGCCTTGATGATCTGCGAGGACGCGGTGTAGTACTGCTGGTACTTGACCAAGTTGCCGGTTTCTTCGTCGAGGTCGACCCCCGACAACGAATCCCGGGCACCCTTGGCGCCGGCCAGGATCGACGAGGTGGCGGCATTGTCGAGCTTGCCCTGGGCGGTCTTGGCGCCGACACCTTCGACCAGCTTGCCGTAGGCATCGGTCAGGGAAATACCTTTGCTCGCAGAGCCGGTGTCCACGGTTTTCTTGGTTTGCAGATCGGCCAACGCAGTGCCGTTACGATTGTCCAGGGTCCCCGCCTGGTTCAGGCTGACATTGATCGCCGCCCCCGAAGTTGGCGAGCCCGCCACGGTCATGTCGAAATTGGCGGTGCGTTGAACGGCCGGCGGGCCCGGATCCATGATCGCGGCACCCGTGGAGTCCTTGAGCGGGATGCTCAGGCTCAGTGTGTTGTTCTGGCCAGGCTTGATGCTGCCGCTGCTCAACGGATTACCGCCCGCATCGAGCAATTGGTAGCTTTGGCTCGTACCGTCAGCCGAAGGCGCGCCAAACACCAGCTTGACCGGTGTGGAGTACTTCAGGCCGTTCTGCATTGCGGTAGAGGTCGCCGCATCGTAGATATCGAACTGAGTGGTCAGGGTTGGCTGGCCGCTGGCCGGGATCGTCAAGCTGCCACTGGAGCCCGAGGCGATAGCCGCGCCCAACGGAGCCGCGATGGCAAGACGCTTGGAGTCCGTCATCTCGGTGCTGATGTTGGCCGCCGCGTTACGGGTCGGAGTGATCTTGAACGTATCGCCCGCGACGCCCGCACCGTTGGTGAGTTTCAGAGAGAACCCGTCGATCATAGGAGGCGGATTGGTGGTCGTACTGTAGGCACCCACGGCAGAGCCATCAGGCAGACGCTGCACGGTGTAGTCCGTGGCACTGGTGAAGGTCACTCTGTAATCGTTGAGGGTCAGCTTGCCGCTGTCCTCGATGCTCACCTCGAAATTGCCCGACCCCGTGTTGCCGATGGCCGCGATGCTGCGCTGGGCCAGGTTCGCGGCACTGTTGATGCTGCTGAACAGGTTGCCACCGAAATCACCGTTCTTGTCGATGCCCTGGGCCTGGATCGTGTTCATCTGGTCGGCGATGACCAACGCCACACGCCCCAGTTCGTTCATTGCCGGATCCAGCACGGTACTGCGATAGCGCAGCAGGCCGCCCATCTCTCCGCCGGTCATGACCGAGGTGATATCAATGGTGCTGGCACCCCGGTTGAGCTGGATCGACAGTCGGCTTGGGTCTTCCTTGCCCGGGACCATTTCCAGCGAGCTGGCGGTGTTGCCCACCACCAATGGCTGGCCGCCGCCCAGATAAAGGTCAATATTGCCGTCACGCTCGACCACTTGCACACCGGTAAAGGTGGCCAGTTGGCGCACAGTCTCGCTCCGCGCATCAAGCAACTCGTTGGGCTGGCCACCCGAGCTGGAAACTTCGGAGATCTTCTGGTTCAAATGGGCGACGGTAGCCGCCAGTTTGTTGACTTGATCGGCCATGCTCGTCAGGTTGCCGTTGATGTTGGCGTTCTGCGAATTCAACTGGCTGGAAATCGAGTTGAAGCGGTTGCTCAAGGCCTGGACATCGCTGAGCAGCAGTTGACGAGACGCATCGTCACCCGGCTTGGCATTCACGTTCTGTACTGAGGCGAAAAACTTCGTCAGGGCACCATTAAGGCCCGTCCCGGCGTCGGACAGCAACGCATCCAGTGGAGACGCCTGACCCAGATACGCCGCTGTATCACTGTTGAGCGAAGTCGTGGTCTGCAATTGCGCATCGATGTAGCTGTTGTACACCCGACGCACATCGGCCAGTGTCGTACCCGAGCCGATCCAGACGTTGCCGAACTGATTTGAGCCTTTAGTGTTCTGCACCGTTTGCTGGCGCGAATAACCGGACGTATCGACGTTGGCAATGTTGTTGCCGGTCACCATCAAGGAGCTTTGGCCAGCGGCGATTCCCGACATCCCGATATTGAGCAAACTCATGGTTCAGACCTTATAAATTCGTGGAAGAGCCCGCAGCGGCGTAGTTCTGGTAACTCTTCATCTGCTTGGCAATCTGTGAAATCTTGCTGGCGTAGTTCGGGTCGGTGGCGTATCCGGCCTTTTGCAACTCGCGTACAAACTGTTCTGGGTTATCGGCCGACTTCAGCACTTCTTGATAGCGATTGTTGCTTTGCAGCAGCGTTACCAGGTCGTGGAAGCTGTCCTGGTAAGAGGCGTAGGAACGGAACTCGGCCGTCTCCTTGACCATCTCGCCATTCCTGAATTCGCTGGTGATTGCACGCGCCTGCGCACCGGTCCAGGTGCTGCCGGTCTTGATGCCGAACAGGTTGTGGCTACTGCTGCCGTCTTGCTGGCGCATGACCGATTTTCCGTAGCCGGTTTCCAGGGCAGCCTGGGCCACCAGGTAGCGCGGATCGACACCAATCCGGTCGGCGGCCTTCTGTGCCATCGGCAGCATGGTGGTGACAAATTCGTCTGGCGATGTGAAGGATTTTTTCGCCGGTGCCAACGGCGGCTGCGCCATGGCGCGGCCATAGACTTGCAGGCTGCCGCGTTTGGCCGAGTAGCTTTGCGCTGGCAGCCAGTCGCCCTTGACCAGCGCGTTGCCATCGATGGTCGCGCGGTTGGGCAAGGTGGTGTGAGCCGTGGTCGTGCCCGAGGCCGATGGCACCAGTCCCGCCAACAGGCGATCAGCCAGTTTCGGGGGCAAGGCGAGTCGACGCTGGTTGATCAGCGCCATGTCATTGCCGTGGGCGCCCTGCCCTGCTCCCTGTGGCGGATTGACCGAGCGCGAGGCCCACAACGGACGCTCGCCATTGAGTCGCGACAGCGGACCATTGGTGCCGACCGTGCCGGCGGCAATCGGTGTCTCCACTGCAGCCTTCGCGGCGACTTGCTTGGCAGCCGACAATTCGGCAGCCTCACCCGGTGCCAGCGGTTTGTTCTTGGACATCTGGCGCATCAGGACGTCGGCCAGGCCAATACCACCGCCCTCGCGGGACATGGAAACCGCCAACTGTTGGTCGTACATTTCCTGGTACTGCTTGGCTGCCGGGGTATTGAGCGGATTGTCCTTGCCCAGCGCATCGGTGGCCGAGCGCATGGACTTGAGCATTTCATTGAGGAACAGCGATTCGAACTCCTGCGCCACCTTGCGCATGTTGCCTTCGCTGTTCTTGTCGCCGACCTTGAGCTGATTCAGGCGATTGAGGTCCGAGTACGAACCCGAATCGTTGCTGCTGACCAAGCCGCTCTTGCGAGTGTCCATGTTCGTCACCTTAAATCACGATCAGGTCGGCTTGCAGCGCGCCGGCTTGTTTCAAGGCTTCAAGGATTGCCATCAGGTCGCCCGGTGCCGCGCCGACCTGATTCACTGCCCGCACGATTTCATCCAGCGTGGTGCCAGGACCGAATTTGAACATCGGCTTGGCTTCCTGCTGGGCATTGACCTTCGAGCGCGGCACAACCGCGGTCTGGCCATTGGAGAACGCGCCAGGCTGGCTGACGATCGGGTCTTCCGTAATGGTCACGGTCAGGCTGCCGTGGGTCACGGCCGCCGGGGAAACCTTGACGTTCTGGCCGATCACGATGGTGCCGGTTCGCGAGTTGATGATGACCTTGGCTACCGCCTGGCCCGGATCGACTTCGAGGTTCTCCAGGATCGACAGGTAGTCGACACGCTGGCTCGGATCAAGGGGCGCACTGACACGAATCGAACCGCCATCAATGGCCTGGGCAACGCCAGGGCCGAGCATGTCGTTGATCTTGTCGACAATGCGCTTCGCGGTCGTGAAGTCGGAGCGGTTGAGGTTCAGGGTCAGGCTGTTGCCCTGGTTGAAACCACTTGGCACGGCGCGCTCCACCGAAGCACCGCCCGGGATACGACCCGCCGACGGAACGTTGACGGTGATCTTCGAACCGTCACGGCCCTCGGCATCAAAACCACCCACGACCAGGTTGCCTTGGGCGATGGCGTAGACGTTGCCGTCGATACCTTTCAGCGGCGTCAGCAGCAAGGTGCCGCCACGCAGGCTTTTGGAGTTGCCGATGGACGACACGGTAATGTCGACCTGCTGACCAGGCTTGGCGAACGCCGGCAGGTCGGCGCTGATCGACACGGCGGCGACGTTCTTCAACTGCACGTTACCCGAGCCCGGCGGTACCTTGATACCGAACTGCGAGAGCATGTTGTTGAAGGTTTGCAGGGTGAACGGGGTCTGCGTGGTCTGGTCGCCCGTGCCGTTAAGCCCGACGACCAGGCCATAGCCGATCAATTGGTTGGAGCGCACGCCCGAAATACTGGCGATGTCCTTCAACCGCTCGGCCTGCACGCCGAGGGAAGTGGACAGCAACAACACGGCCGCCATCAGGTGCTTGAAGTTCAGCATGGAGATATTCATCACCTAGAAAGGGAACAGCGGGCTTAAAAAGAAACGATCGAACCAACCAGGCTGGCTCGCATCGGCAAACGAACCGGTACCCGAATAGGTGATGCGCGCATCAGCAATACGGGTCGAGGGCACGGTGTTGTCGGTGGCGATATCGTCCGCCCGGACCATGCCGGCAATGCGCACCAACTCATCGCCGGTATTGAGGGTCATCCACTTCTCACCCCGCACCGCGATGATGCCGTTGGGCAACACATCGGCCACCGTCACGGTGATCGAACCGGTCAGGCTGTTGCCCTGGCCGGCCTTGCTGTCACCCTTGGTGGCGCGATCACCGCTGTAGCCGGCGTCCAGGCTCAGGTCGCCGCTGCCGAATGGGTTGTTGGTGTTGGGCACGCCGCCAAACAGCGAGCTCAGGCCCACGCTGGTCTTGCTGGTCTTGCCGACCTGGGAGTTGGCGTTTTTGCTGGCCTGGGTCTTTTCGTTCAAGGTGATGGTGATGATGTCACCCACCCGGAACGCCTTGCGGTCGCTGTACAGGTTCTGTTCGAAGCCGGCTTGATAGATCGAGCCATTGTTGGCCGCAGCCGGCAACGGAGTACGCGGCAACACCGGGGCGTAGTAAGGGTCATTGGGTTTCGGCGTCGGAGCGACGCAGCCGGCAAGCACGGCCATCCCACTCAGTGCGAGAACAGATACAAAACGATTCATGACCCTAACCTCACGGTGTTGCAGGCGGCTTCATGCCGCCCCATAGACTTGATTACAGATTCTGCGTTACGAACGAGAGCATCTGGTCGGCGGTGGAGATCACCTTGGAGTTCATCTCGTAGGCACGCTGAGTGGTGATCATGTTGACCATCTCCTCGACCGTGCTGACGTTGGAGGTTTCCAGGGTGCTCTGCAGCGTGGTGCCGAAACCATTCAGGCCTGGCGTACCCACCTGTGGCGCACCGCTGGCCGCGGTCTCCAGGAACAGGTTGTTACCCACCGCCTGCAAGCCGGCCGGGTTGATGAAGTCAGCGGTTTGCAGGTTGCCGATCACCTGGGAAGCCGGGTTGCCGGCGATGGTGATGGAAACCGTGCCGTCACGGCCTACGGTGAAGGTCTGGGCTTCGTTGGGAATCACGATGGCCGGTTCCAGGGTGAAGCCGCTGGCCGTCACGATCTGGCCATTGGAGTCCAGGTGGAAGGTGCCGTCGCGGGTGTAGGACGTGGTGCCATCCGGTTGCAGGATCTGGAAGAAGCCACGGCCGTCAATGGCCATGTCCAGCGGCTGCTCGGTGGTTTGCAAGCTACCGGCGGAGAAGTTCTTCTGGGTGCCAACGATGCGCACACCGGTACCCAATTGCAGACCCGACGGCAGTTCGCTGTCCTGGGTGGTCTGGGCGCCGGGTTGGCGCTTGATCTGGTACAGCAAGTCCTGGAACTCGGCACGGTCACGCTTGAAGCCCGTGGTCGAGACGTTTGCCAGGTTGTTGGAAATAGTCGTCAGGTTGGTGTCCTGGGCGGACAGGCCTGTTTTGGCAACCCATAGAGCCGGAAGCATTCGATTCTCCTCGTGCGCCTGTTTTACGGCGCGACGTTCTGATAATTAGCTGATCTGCAAGACCCGAGCCATGGCCTGGTCGTCGTCTTTGGCGGTGTTCATCATCTTGATATGCAGCTCGAATTGCTTGGCCAGGGCCAGCACTGAGGTCATCTCTTCGACGGCGTTGACGTTGCTCGACTCAAGGAAACCCGACACCAGTTGCACATTGGCGTCGGCCGGCGCGGGCTGGCCGTCCTTGGTGTGGATCGAGCCGTCCAGGCCCTTGGTCATGTTCTTCAAGTCCGGGTTGACCAGTTTGATGCGGTCGACTTCGGCCATCACGCGCGGGCCTTCCCCCATGGCGCGGATGCTGATCGTGCCGTCCTGGCCCACTTCAATTTTCTGCTCGGGCGGCACGGCGATCGGCCCGCCATTGCCCATGACCGGCATGCCATTGCCGGCACGCAGCATGCCCAGCGCATCGACGTTCAGGCTGCCGGTGCGGACGTAGCTTTCGCCACCATCGGGGTTTTGTACGGCGATCCAGCCATTGCCGCTGACCGCCACATCGAGGTCACGACCGGTTTCCACCATGGAGCCCGGGCTGAAATCGGTGGCCGGACGTTCGCTCATGGCAAACGCACGCGCCGGAAAGACGTCGCCAAACACTGGCATCGACCGGGCTTGCTCCAAGTCTTTCTGGAAGCCATTGGTGGAGATGTTCGCCAGGTTGTTGGCATGAGCCTTCTGCGCCAGCGCATTCTGGCTGGCGCCGGTCATTGCCACATAAAGGTACTTGTCCACAGTCGTTCCTCTGCATGCCGGACGTTTGCCGTCCACTGCTGTACTGCGCTGGCAGAAGCAATTTGCAGACCAACTCGCACACAGCGGCTTGCAAGCCTTTAAACACGGGGGTTTTTGAGGAATCAGGGAGGAATGGGAGGTGGGATCAAAGTCGAAAAACCGGCGGTGTTATGCCGGTAGGTGGCAAGGGTTGGTCCCGGGCGACGACCTCTTCGCGAGCAGGCTCGCTCCCACAAAAGGCCGGCACAGGCAAACATCTATGGATTACTGCCCTCCCTTGCCCACCTCATACTCACGCAGCTTGTTGGCGATGGTGGTGTGGGAAACCCCCAGGCGCTTGCCCAGTTGCCGGCTACTGGGATGCTCGGAGTACAACCTCTGCAACACCGCCTTTTCAAAGCGCCCCACAATTTCCTCCAGCCCACCTTCCAGGGAGAAGTCCCCCAGTGGCTGGCGCACCCCGTAGTCAGGCAGGCGAATGTGCTCGACCTTGACCATGCCGCCTTCACACAACGACACCGCCTGGAACAACACGTTCTCCAATTGCCGCACGTTGCCGGGCCAATGGTAGTGGCTGAGCCGCTCCATGGCAGCTGGCGCGAGCTTCGGCAGCGGGCAACCGATCTGCCGGCTGGCCTGGTCGAGGAAGTGCTCGACCAACGGTGTCAGCCCGTCGAGGCATTCACGCAACGGTGGAATATGCAGTGAGAGCACGTTCAGGCGATGGTAAAGATCCTGGCGGAATTCGCCACGGGCGCATAGCTCCGACAAGTCGACCTGAGTGGCGCAGATCACCCGCACGTCCAGGTAGACCTCTTCATCACTGCCGACACGCCGAAAGCATCCGTCCTGCAGGAAGCGCAGTAGCTTGACCTGCAACCGCGCGCTCATTTCGCCGACACCGTCGAGAAACAACGTGCCGCCTGCCGTCAACTCCAGCAGCCCGAGCTTGCCTTCGGCTCGCGCCCCTTCGAACGCTCCCGGACCGTAGCCAAACAGCTCGGTCTCGGCCATCGACTCCGGCAACCCGGCGCAATTGAGCGCCATGAGGGGCGATTGCCCACGAGGGCTGGCCAAGTGGCAGGCACGCGCCAACAACTCCTTGCCGGTACCGGTTTCCCCCTCGATCAACAGCGGCGCATCCAGCGGCGCCATGCGCCGCGCCTCGCGGACCACAGCAGCCATGACCTTGGAGCTCTGGAAGATACTGTCAAAGCCGCGCAACTCCTGCTTGCGCACGTTATAGATGCGCTCGCCCACCCGATCCGCCCGGTGCAACGTCAATACCGCACCGGCCATGGCTTCGCTGTCGTCATGCTCGGACTGCAACGGCGCGATATCGGCCAGGAACACATCCCCCTTGACCTTGACCCGCAGCCCGTTGATCCGTGACTTATTGGCGCGTACCAGTTCCGGCAGATCGAAGTCTTCGGCATAACGGGCCAAGGGAATCCCCGGCACCTCATCCACCCGTACGCCCAGCAACTGCGCCGCCGCGCGGTTGGCCGCGACAATCGAGCCGCCCATGTCGATCGACAACACCGGGAACTCCAGTGCACCGAGCAAGGCGTTGAGCTCCATGTGCCGACGCTCGCTAGGCATCAGCCCTACACGCTTGACACCAAATACCCCGGCAATCGCCTCGAACTTCGGACGCAACGCCTGGAACTGAAGATTGATCAGGTTCGGGCAGTGCAGATAGATCGCGTTGCCATGTTCGCCGCCGACTTCGCCCCGGGCGACGTTGATCCCGTACTCCACCAGCAGGTTGAGAATGTCGCGCAGGATGCCGATGCGGTTCTGGCAATGGACTTTGATACGCATAAAGAGGCCCGAACTGGAATAGGGACGGCGCACGGCAAGGAGATTTCTGCCAACGCGCAAAGTTAGTCGTCAAGATTATGTGACAGTCCAGCGCCTTTTCAAACCATGAAACCGCCATGGCTGCGCCACAACCTCAAAACCGTAACGAATACTTTACGAAATGGGGATTTTTCCTACATTCCAAGTCTCACCCCCCACATGCAAGGCCGCACGCTTCGGGTTATCTCTAGGTCCATAGGCAAGACATAACAAGAACGTATCCCTTTGCAGGAGAGCAGCATGAAGCAGACGCAATACGTGGCTCGCGAGCCCGATGCGCAAGGTTTTATCCACTACACCACGGAAGAACACGCGGTGTGGAATACGCTGATCACTCGCCAACTGAAAGTGCTTGAGGGCCGTGCGTGCCCGGAATACATGGAAGGCATCGAGAAGCTCGGCCTGCCCCATGACCGCATCCCCCAGCTCGACGAAATCAACCAGGTGCTCGGCGAGACCACCGGCTGGCAAGTGGCCCGGGTGCCTGCCCTGATTCCATTCCAGACCTTCTTTGAGCTACTGGCCAACAAGCAATTTCCGGTGGCGACCTTTATTCGTACCCGCGAAGAACTGGACTACCTGCAAGAGCCGGACATTTTCCATGAGATCTTCGGCCACTGCCCGCTGCTGACCAACCCATGGTTTGCGGAATTTACCCACACCTACGGCAAACTCGGCCTACAGGCCACCAAGGAAGAGCGCGTGTACCTGGCGCGCCTTTACTGGATGACCATCGAGTTCGGCCTGGTCGACACCCCTGAAGGCCAACGCATCTACGGCGGCGGTATTCTCTCCTCGCCCAAAGAAACCGTGTACAGCCTGTCCACCGAACCCGAGCACCAGGCCTTCGACCCGCTGGAAGCGATGCGCACGCCCTACCGCATCGACATCCTGCAACCCGTGTACTTCGTCCTGCCCAACCTCAAGCGCCTGTTCGACCTGGCCCACGAAGACATCATGGGCATGGTCCAGCAAGGTATGCAGCTGGGCCTGCACGTACCGAAGTTCCCGCCCAAGCCCAAGGCGGCCTGAGACGACCGCAGTCGCGGCGCCTCATAAAAAATAGTAACGTCTAACAAGAATCGATATCAGGAAACCACCATGACCGCCTTGAACCAAGCCCATTGCGAAGCCTGCCGCGCCGATGCCCCACAGGTCAGCGACGAAGAACTGCCGGTACTGATCGCGCAGATCCCTGACTGGAACATCGAAGTACGCGACGGCGTGATGCAGCTGGAAAAAGTCTTCCTGTTCAAAAACTTCAAGTTTGCCCTGGCCTTCACCAACGCCATGGGTGAAATCGCCGAAGCCGAAGGCCATCACCCAGGCCTGCTCACCGAGTGGGGCAAAGTCACCGTGACCTGGTGGAGCCACTCGATCAAGGGCCTGCACCGCAACGACTTCATCATGGCCGCACGCACCGACGAAGTGGCCAAGGACGCCGAGGGCCGCAAGTAATGCATTTCGACGCGATCGGCCGAGTACCCGGCGACCCGATCCTCGGGCTGATGGAGGCTTACGCCCAAGATTCCAACCCGTGCAAGTTCGACTTGGGCGTGGGCGTCTACAAGGACGCCCAGGGCCTGACATCGATCCCGCCGTCGGTGAAACAGGCCGAGCTGCGCCTGGTGGATCGCCAGACCACCAAGACCTACATCGGCGGCCACGGTGATCCGGCCTTCGGCAAGGTCATCAATGAGCTGGTGCTGGGCGCGGGTTCCGCGCTGATCGCCCAGCAACGCGCCGGCACCACCCAAACCCCGGGCGGCACCGGCGCATTGCGCCTGAGCGCAGACTTCATCGCCCAATGCCTGCCAGGCCGTGGCATCTGGCTGAGCAATCCAACCTGGCCGATCCACGAAACCATCTACGCCACCGCCGGCCTCAAGGTCAGCCACTATCCGTATGTGGGCAGCGACAACCGCCTCGACGTCGAGGCGATGCTGGCGACCCTGAACCTGATCCCCAAGGGCGATGTGGTGCTCTTGCACGCGTGCTGCCATAACCCGACCGGCTTTGACCTGTCCCATGACGATTGGCGACGAGTGCTGGAGGTGGTGCGCAGCCGCGAACTGCTGCCGCTGATCGACTTCGCTTACCAGGGTTTTGGCGACGGCCTGGAACAAGATGCCTGGGCCGTGCGCCTGTTCGCCGACGCGCTGCCCGAACTGCTGATCACCAGCTCCTGCTCGAAGAACTTCGGCCTGTACCGCGACCGCACCGGGGCGCTGATCGTGTGCGCCAAGGATGCCGAGAAATTGACGGACATCCGCAGCCAACTGGCCAACATCGCACGCAACCTGTGGTCCACGCCACCGGATCACGGCGCGGCAGTGGTCGCGACCATCCTTGGCGACCCGGCGTTGAAACAACAGTGGGCCGACGAAGTGGAAGCCATGCGCCTGCGCATCGCCCAGTTGCGCTCTGGCCTGGTAGAGGCCCTGGAGCCCCATGGCTTGCGTGAGCGTTTT
Source organism: Pseudomonas sp. ok272 (assembly GCF_900109995.1). GTDB lineage: Bacteria > Pseudomonadota > Gammaproteobacteria > Pseudomonadales > Pseudomonadaceae > Aquipseudomonas. The sequence goes on from NZ_FOCB01000004.1 coordinate 301,940, forward strand.
GCCCACATTGGTGTGCAGCGCGGGATGTTCTCCTACACCGGCTTGAGCCCGGCGCAGGTAAAAGCACTGCGCGACCACCACAGCGTGTACATGGTCAGCTCCGGACGGGCCAACGTCGCCGGGATCGACGCCACGCGCCTGGACTTGCTGGCCGAGGCCATCGCGGCAGTCTGCAAGTAATCCCCCGGTGGGAGCGAGACCGGCTTGCCGGCGAAGGCGGTCTCGCTCCCACACAGATTGGCCCGGACACCGGACTTGTGTTCACCATCGATCAGCGTAGGAGCGAGGCTTGCCCGCGAAGGCGGTGGGTCAGGCAGCATCGATGTTGAATGGACCTGCCTCTTCGCGAGCAAGCCCGCTCCCACCCCGATCTGCGGTGAGCGCAGATTCTGTGTCCAGTCCAGATCCCTTGTGGGAGCGGGCTTGCCCGCGAAAGCGGTCTGTCAGTTGACCTGGATGTTGGCTGACCCACCGCCTTCGCGGGCAAGCCCTCACAAGGGATTGAGTGCACCGGTTATCTGTCCCCTGCGGCCTTCTGTCGCAGAAAACCGAGATAAAAGTCTATTTGTCATCTCCCCTGCTGTATCCTGCCCAAGCTTTTTAAAAGCACGGATCTACCCGATCCATCAACAGACTTAGCGAGGAGCGCTCTATGCACGAGATTCCTAATCTCCCCTTCCCAAGCCTGCACGAAATTGAGCAGACGACCACACAACAAGCCGGTGCCCAACAGCCCGAGCCGAAAGAAGCCGCCGGCAGCCGCAAGGCCGACAGCGAAGACAACGCGTAACAACAGACCGTGTGGAAAGCGCTCATTTATGCGCTTTCCACACCGCCTGAAACTCAAGAGCCGCTCCATGACCGACACGTTCGACGAAACCCAAGCCAGCGCCTTGATCGAGGCTGCCGAAAAGATGATCGACGTCTGGGCGCGCCTGACACCCGAAAAACAAGCCTTGTTGCTGGCCCGCTTCGGCAGCCAGGAAAACGCCCTCGCTGCACTGGTCACCACCCGCCTGGTCACCCCCACCACGCCTTGATCGCCGCCTAGCTGCATTTTCCCCTCCAGCCTGCCTCAACCATCGGTATCATAAGCAGCCTATCTACCCCGCTGCCCCGTGGACTCTCCCCATGCCAGATCCCCAGCGCCCCATGGCGGTCACGCTGCAAGTCGTCTCCATCGTCATCTTTACCTTTATCGGCTATCTGAACATTGGCATTCCGCTGGCCGTGTTGCCTGGCTATGTGCACAGCGACCTGGGATTTGGCGCCGTGATCGCCGGCCTGGTGATCAGCGTGCAATACCTGGCCACCCTGCTCAGCCGCCCCTACGCCGGACGGATCATCGATAACAAGGGCAGCAAACTCGCGGTGATGTATGGCTTGGCCGGGTGTGGCCTGAGCGGTGTGTTCATGCTGTTGTCGGCATGGACCCAACACCTGCCGGCCTTGAGCCTAGCCTGCCTGCTGATCGGCCGACTGGTGCTTGGCAGCGCGGAAAGCCTGGTGGGGTCGGGTTCGATTGGCTGGGGCATCGGCCGAGTCGGCGCGGCGAACACCGCCAAGGTGATCTCCTGGAACGGCATCGCCAGTTATGGCGCGCTGGCCGTCGGCGCCCCTTTGGGGGTGCTGTTGGTGCATCACGTTGGACTGTGGGCCATGGGCGTGAGCATCGTGCTGCTGGCAATCATCGGCCTGCTGCTGGCCTGGCCCAAGACCGCCGCCCCCATCGTCGTCGGCGAGCGCCTGCCATTCATGCACGTACTGGGGCGAGTGTTTCCCCACGGTTGCGGGCTGGCGCTGGGCTCCATCGGCTTTGGCACCATCGCCACCTTTATCACCCTGTATTACGCCACCCGTAACTGGGACAACGCGGTGTTGTGCCTGAGCCTGTTCGGCGCCAGCTTCATTGGTGCGCGCCTGCTGTTCGGCAATCTGATCAACCGCCTCGGCGGCTTTCGCGTGGCCATTGCCTGCCTGTCGGTGGAAACCCTTGGCCTACTGCTGTTGTGGCTGGCGCCGGATGCGCATTGGGCGCTGGCCGGTGCCGCATTGAGCGGGTTTGGCTTCTCGCTGGTGTTCCCGGCGCTGGGCGTGGAGGCGGTGAACCTGGTGCCGGCCTCCAGCCGTGGCGCGGCCGTCGGGGCCTACTCGTTGTTTATCGACTTGTCGCTGGGGATCACCGGGCCATTGGCCGGCGCCATTGCTGCTGGCTTTGGCTTCGCCTCGATCTTCCTGTTCGCCGCCATCGCAGCGTGCAGCGGCCTGGTACTCAGCGTCTGCCTGTATCGACGAGCGCCGAAGTACCACCGCGAAGCCTAGAAATCGATCTTGCCACGCCCCGCCTTGATCGATCCGCGCTTGGTCTTGGACTCCAGCCGACGCTTTTTCGAACCCAACGTCGGCTTGGTTGGCCGGCGTTTCTTCTCGACCTTGGTCGCCGCGAGGATCAACTCGACCAGGCGCTCCAGCGCGTCGGCGCGGTTCTGCTCCTGGGTGCGATATTGCTGGGCCTTGATGATGATCACCCCATCGCTGGTGATCCGGCTGTCGCGCAGCGCCAGCAAGCGCTCCTTGTAGAACTCGGGCAAGGATGAGGCCGGAATGTCAAAGCGCAGGTGCACGGCACTGGACACCTTATTGACGTTCTGCCCACCGGCACCTTGCGCGCGAATGGCGGTCAACTCGATCTCGGCATCCGGCAGATGCACGTTGTTGGAAATCACCAGCATGGAAAACGGTCCGCAGTCAGGGTGTGCAGGATACCGCGAGGCTGGACACAAGCGTCGGTTAAATTTGTTTACAAACCCTGTTCTTGAGCGGAGTGAAGATGTGTTGATTTGTTTTGAATGGTCGTACTAATCTCGGGTTTATATCGATAGGACATGATAACCAATGAATCTCGAGAACATCCGGTATCACATCATGGTCACACTCCTAGTCTTAGGTAGCTGTGGACTACCTTCAGGGTTCATTGTATTTTGCATAACCAAGGTAATCCACATAGATGAAGAGCACCTAGACACTGCATACCTAGCCGCATATGTAATACTTGTTTTTTTTGGACTGCGCTTTTACATACCAAGAATGCGCGGGCTCATTTAACCTTCCTAGCAGTCGTATGACGCCACATACACCAATCACATCAAACTAGCAAATAATGAACCTTGAAAATATACGATACTACACATCAATAGTCCTACTGGTTTTTGCTTGCTCCGTACTGCCTTCCGGCCTCGTCGCACGCGGAATCGTTATAGTTTTTAGTATAGAAGACAAATTTTGGCCTATTTTTTTTGCAATATACACACTGATGGTAATTTGGGGCTTGCGATTTTACCCCTCAAGAATGCGCGGAATTATTTGAAACGCCACCAAAAATCAAAGTCACTCGCTTTGTTTCTCACCGGCTGAGAACATCGCACCAATCGTATTAAAATCAACCACCGCCTCGAAAAACAAGGCTAACTTTCCCGATTGACGATAAGCCACTTCATAATTGATCGGATCACGCCTGAACAACTCCATGGCGCCAGGCTTTTTTACGAGCCTAAAGACTCCATATACCGAAAGCCCCAAATCCACAGAGTAATACTGCAAATCCCCAGCATAGTTATCATTGAATATTAAACGATAAATTCGCCTAACAGGCCCAACCGCACTCGATGCATCCGGCCCATGATGAATATTCGCCGCACCTTCATACATATTATTAACCCCATGCCCAACCATCAGGCCGCCCGGGACAATGCCCAACCCTCGCGAGCCTCCAATGATCGAGGCCCCGGTCTGAACCTGCATCGCTCCGGCCGCAACCCCAATACCATTTTGAACATAAAAACGCGCCTTGGACGACAAGTCTTCATACTCGGCTCTTATTTCCTGTATCGCTTGCCACGCACTAACGATGCCCTCATCAACCGCCTGTATGACTCCATTGACATAAGAAGAAACCAACGAACCAAATCGAAGCCGCGCAAAGCCATCCGGAATATGCGCCATGCCAATACTGCATCCAACGGCAACCAGTTCAGTCGCCGCCCTGGTGACATCATGAATATCACATGTCTCTTCATTCACTCTCATTCCCCCACGTGCTGTAAGCGCTGGTGGAACCCGGAATGTGCGACCAGGCAATATCCCTGTAACGTATGGAAACCAACTCCTGAGGCTCCGCGTCATTCATATGAACGGCGTGGGGAACTTGCACGCTGATATGGGCGATACGTGCACCGGTCAGATGAATTGAGTAGTAGCGCTCCAGGCCACCGGCAGCAGAGGTTCGGTAAAGATTGATCTTGCACTCAATTTCTTCACCTTCGTGCAGCGCACTGGCCAATAACGGCGATGACTTATCGATGCCTTTGGTAATCATGATCGGCATATGTTTACCGCGCCCACCCGCCACACTGCCGTCATTACCCGTCAGCATGTCGTGCGAATAGGCCTGCACCAGGATTTCATCTTGATGAGCGATCTGACACTTATTGCCAATGGAATCAGGACCGGAGCAGCCAGCGGAAATCAGCCCTTGGTGTTTCCCGATAATACTCATGTAGCTATGACTGGCCATACGTACGACTCCTCTAGATTAGGAGCGGCAGGCTAAGTCAAAACCAGCTTTTTTGGTTGTAGTCCATTTCTGTGTTTATTGTACGAACTATCAAAACAAACAACCCGGCACAGGGCCGGGTTGTGGTTGAAGCCTGATACCGTTACTTCACCGCAGGGGCTGCGACACTCAATGCAAGCCGCGCACTGCGCTTGTTCTTGATGATGTAGCACACCCACATGAACACCACCCACACTGGAATCGCGTACACCGAGACCTGGATCCCCGGGATCATCAGCATGATGCACAGGATAAAGGCCACGAACGCCAGGCAGATGTAGTTGCCATACGGGTACCACAGCGCCTTGAACAGCGGCGTTTGCCGGGTGTTGTTCATGTGCTGGCGGAACTTAAAGTGTGAGTAGCTGATCATCGCCCAGTTGATCACCAGCGTGGCAACCACCAGCGACATCAGCAGCTCCAGCGCGTGTTGCGGGATCAAGTAGTTGAGCAGCACGGCCACCAGGGTCACCGCCGCCGATGCCAGAATCGACCGCACCGGCACGCCGCGCTTGTCGATCTTCGCCAGGCCCTTGGGCGCATCGCCCTGTTCGGCCATGCCCAGCAACATGCGGCTGTTGCAGTACGTACCGCTGTTGTACACCGACAGCGCAGCCGTCAGCACCACGAAGTTAAGGATGTGCGCGGCGGTGTTGCTGCCCAGCATCGAGAACACCTGGACGAACGGGCTACCGCTGTAGGAATCGCCCGACGCGTTGAGGGTGGCCAGCAGGCTGTCCCATGGCGTCAGCGACAGCAGGATCACCAGCGCGCCGATGTAGAAGATCAGGATCCGGTAGATCACCTGATTGATCGCCTTGGGGATCACGGTTTTCGGCTGGTCGGCCTCCGCGGCGGTGAAGCCGAGCATTTCCAGGCCGCCGAAGCTGAACATGATGATCGCCATGGCCATCACCAACCCGCTGACCCCATTGGGGAAGAACCCGCCGTGCTCCCACAGGTTACTCACCGACGCCTGTGGGCCGCCGGTGCCGCTGACCAGCAGGTAGCTGCCCAGGGCGATCATGCCGACGATGGCGACCACCTTGATGATCGCGAACCAGAACTCGGCCTCGCCAAAGACTTTGACGTTGGCCAGGTTGATCACATTGATCATCAGGAAGAATACGGCGGCCGAGGCCCAGGTCGGGATCTCCGGCCACCAGTAGTGCACGTACTTGCCGACGGCAGTCAGCTCCGACATGCCGACCAGGATGTAGAGGATCCAGCAGTTCCAGCCCGACAGGAAGCCGGCGAATCCGCCCCAGTATTTGTGGGCAAAGTGACTGAACGAGCCAGCTACCGGCTCCTCGACAATCATTTCACCCAGTTGGCGCATGATCATGAAGGCGATGAAGCCACAGATGGCATAGCCGAGGATCATCGATGGGCCGGCCGACTTCAAGACACCGGCAGAGCCGAGGAACAGCCCGGTCCCAATCGCCCCACCCAGGGCGATCAGTTGAATATGGCGATTTTTCAGGCCGCGTTTAAGCTCGCCTGAATGCGAGTTTGGTCCACTCATGAAAAGGGTCTCACGCAAGGTTTGATGATGTTCGTTAAGACGTTGCCACTCGATACGGGACTAAGCAGCACGGATCAAACCCCAGCGCAGGCACCAGGAGTTCAGCGTATTTACAACGGTCATACGTCACCTGTTTATTTTTATCTGTGACGAAATCGAACCCGACACGCTCGTGACGCGGCGGAGTGAACAAGACGGATGGCCTTGATATTTATGCGATTACGCAGGAGGTCACAGCTAAAACGCGGCGCATTGTACACCCGTAACCCCCGACTGCCAGACCTCGCAGGGATCAGCGCGTCGGCTGCTGGGATGACACCGTGTACAGACAGGCGAAACAAGCGGGCCAGACGGCGGGCTCACGGGCTGAAAAGCGGCGAGTGGAAGCTTTTCCTTACGGCCACGCCCTCTGGAGCGATTTCACGGGGCGAATCCGTGGCCATCGTCAGATTTTCGTTACGCAGCGTAAAGCCTGCTATCCACCCGTCAGCTTGGTGACGCAGCGTCTGGCGCCTTCGCGGGCAGGCCCCACCCACCCTGCTCCACGACACATCCGGGGAGCAGCTCAATTCCTTGTAGGAGCGAGGCTTGCCCGCGAAGGCGGTAAGCCTGACGACATCGATGTTGAATGGGCTGGCCGGTTCGCGGGCAAGCCTCGCTCCTACGGGCTCAACCCAGATTCCTGCTCGCGATGGCGGTGACGAGCGGCATGGCTAAGACAGTTGCTCCCACAAGAATCGGCGTCGTACACCGACATTGCGTCCACTCAAGCCCCTGTGGGAGCGAGCCTGCTCGCGAGGACGGACTGACAGACACCCAGTCATTTTGACTGGCCAAAAAAAACGCCACCCCAAAGGGTGGCGTTTTTACGAGCGGCTCAAGGCGCGAGGCCTAGCAGCGCTTCACTCCGGCTTGCGACGACCGAAGCCTGGGCGCTGGCCGGAACCGGCCGGTGCGCCGCGACGCTTGCCCGAAGGAGCGTCACGGTCGACCAGGACAATGCCTGGGCGCTTTTTCGGCGCGGGCTTGGCCGGGCGCTTGGTGTCGGCCGGACGGTCGGCCACTGGCGTACCACGACCGGCTGGAGCACCGCGCTCACCGCGACCACCTGCTGGTGCACCGCGGCCTTCGCCACGCTCCGTGCGACCGTTGGCCGGACGTGGTGCGCGCTCGCCATCCTGACGTGGCGCCGGCTTGCGGCCTGGGCGCTCGCCTTCGATGTGCGGCTCACGCGCTGGACGCGGGGCGCCAGCCGTAGCACCCAGTGCTGGACGCACGGTGCGTACACGCTCGGTCTTGCCCATTGGGCGCGACGACTTGCGCTGCATCCGATCGAGCTTGTCTTTGCTCTTGGCAGTCATCTGCGGCATGGCCACCGGTGTCAGGCCCACTTCAGCACTCAGGATGTCGACTTCGTACTGGCTCATTTCGCGCCAGCGGCCCATCGGCAGGTCGGAGTTGAGGAACACCGGACCGAAACGCACGCGCTTCAGGCGGCTGACCACCAGGCCCTGGGATTCCCACAGGCGACGTACTTCACGGTTACGGCCTTCCATCACCACGCAGTGATACCAGTGGTTGAAGCCTTCGCCGCCGGGTGCCTGCTTGATGTCGGTGAACTTGGCCGGGCCGTCTTCAAGGACGACGCCCGCCTTCAGGCGCTCGATCATTTCGTCATCGACTTCGCCACGCACACGTACCGCGTATTCACGGTCCATTTCGTAGGAAGGGTGCATCAGGCGATTGGCCAACTCACCGTCGGTGGTGAACATCAGCAAGCCGGTGGTGTTGATGTCCAGGCGACCGATGTTGATCCAACGACCTTCCTTGGGCTTGGGCATCTTGTCGAACACGGTTGGACGGCCTTCCGGGTCGACACGGGTGCAGATCTCACCGTCGGGCTTGTTGTACATGATCACGCGGCGCACCGACTCGGCGGCTTCTTCACGCTTGATCACGCGGCCATCGATGGTGATGGCGTCGTGCATGTCGACACGCTGGCCAAGGGTGGCGTCTTTGCCATTGACCTTGATCCGGCCATGACTGATCCAGGCTTCCACGTCACGGCGCGAGCCGACGCCGATACGGGCGAGGACCTTCTGCAGCTTTTCGCCTGCTGGGCCGATTTCCTGGTCGTCTTTCTGGTCGTTGATACTCATCTGGGCACCTCCCGGTGTGGTCTGTTCAGGGCTTGGCCTGAAGCTGTGAAATCTGTGCATTTGACGAAGGGATCGCCAAAGGGTCGCGAATCATACGCGCATGACGCCGCTCGCGCACCAAAGACTAGCTGATAAACGGTCGGCGCTTGGTTTTTCCGCTGATCGGTGGCGCCTGACCTTCAAACAACGCGAACGACGTGGGAGCGAGCCTGCTCGCGAAGAGGTGTATCAGCCAACCTCAACGCCTTCGCGAGCAGGCTCGCTCCCACCGCGCGGGGGTCAGTCGTCGAACTGGCGGCGCTCGGCTTCGATAGCGTCGGCCAACGCCTGGGCTTCGGCCTCTTCGTCACTCAGTTCGGGTTCTGTCGCAGGTTTTTCAAGGGCGGCAACGGCAGCACGTAATTGCTCACGGGCTTGAGCGACCCCGAGCACATCATCCTCAAGGGGTTCCTCGACCTCCTGCGGCTCAGCATCCACCTCGGCCAGCGTTACCGGCGACAACGGCTCTGGCAACGAAGATTCACCCGTGTCCACCCCGCCATCACGCAACAAGTCGTCGAAATCCGTCTTGATCCCCTCCTCCATCGAGTCCAGCTCCAGCAACAACGTGTGGAAGCTGGTCTCGTCCCTGGGCTCTTCAGGCTCGGCGCTGGCGTCGGCCAGATCTTGCAGGCCTTGCGGGACCGGGGCGTCGTCGAACTCGAGCATCGGCTCGGGCTCCAGCTCACGCAATTCGGCCAGCGGCGGCAGATCGTCGAGGTTCTTCAGGTTGAAGTGATCGAGAAAGGCCTTGGTGGTGGCGAACATCGCCGGCTTGCCGGGCACGTCGCGGTAGCCGACGACGCGGATCCACTCACGTTCCAACAACGTCTTGACGATGTTGCTGTTGACCGCCACGCCGCGCACGTCCTCGATCTCGCCACGGGTGATGGGTTGGCGATAGGCGATCAACGCCATGGTTTCCAGCATCGCTCGGGAGTAGCGCTGCGGGCGTTCTTCCCACAAGCGACCGACCCAAGGCGAGAACTTCTCGCGAATTTGCAGGCGGTAGCCGGAAGCCACTTCCCTCAACTCAAAAGCCCGGCCGTCGCAGGACTTGGCCAGGATCGCCAGGGCCTTCTTGAACACCGGCGGCTCCGGGCGCTCGCCCTCTTCAAACAGTTCGAACAGACGTTCCATCGACTGCGGCTTTCCCGAGGCCAACAGAAAGGCTTCAAGCAGTGGCGCCAGCTCGCGGGGTTCACTCAGGTTCATGGGTTTTGCTCGTTATTCGGCTCGCGCCCGCACATGGATCGCCGCGAACGGCTCGTTCTGTACCAACTCGACCAGGGATTCCTTGACCAGTTCGAGGATCGCCATAAAGGTCACGACCACACCCAGGCGTCCTTCTTCAGCGGTAAACAACTCGACAAACGGCACGAAACCACCGCCCTTGAGCCGCTCCAGCACATCGCTCATGCGCTCGCGGGTCGACAAGGCCTCGCGGCTGACCTGATGGCTTTCAAACATGTCGCCACGCCGTAGCACTTCGGCCATGGACAACAGCAACTCGCTCAGGCGCACGTCCGGCAGCAACTTGCGCGCCTGCGCCTCAGGCGCATCCAGCTTGGGCACCACCACATCGCGACCGACCCGACTCAGGCCATCGATGCCTTCGGCAGCGGCCTTGAAGCGTTCGTACTCCTGCAGTCGACGGATCAGCTCGGCCCGGGGATCGTCTTCCTCGGCCTCGATCTCGGCGGAACGCGGCAGCAGCATGCGCGACTTGATCTCGGCCAGCATCGCGGCCATCACCAGGTACTCGGCGGCCAACTCCAGGCGCACCGACTGCATCAACTCGACATAGCCCATGTACTGGCGGGTAATTTCCGCCACCGGGATGTCGAGGATGTTGATGTTCTGCTTGCGGATCAGGTACAGCAGCAGGTCGAGCGGCCCCTCGAAGGCGTCGAGGAAAACCTCCAGGGCGTCCGGGGGAATGTACAGGTCCAGCGGCATTTCCATGACCGCCTGGCCATAGACCATGGCGAACGGCAGTTCTTGCTGGGCACCGGCCTGGCTATCGATCACGGCTTCCACGGCTGACATTCAGGCTTCGGCCATGAACGGCGCAGGGTCGCCGCAACCGACGCGAATCACTTCAGGCTCGCCATCGGCCAGGTTGATCACGGTGGACGCCTTGATGCCGCCAAAGCCGCCGTCGATGATCAGGTCGACCTGATGCTCGAGCAACTGGCGCATTTCGTAGGGATCGTTCAGCGGGTCGGTGTCACCGGGCATGATCAGGGTCACGCTCATCAGTGGCTCGCCCAACTCTGCCAGCAGCGCCAGGGCAATCGGGTGGCTCGGCACCCGCAGGCCGATGGTGCGCTTTTTCGGGTGCAGCAACAGGCGCGGCACTTCGCGGGTGGCATTGAGAATGAAGGTGTAAGGCCCCGGCAAATGCGCCTTGAGGATACGAAACGTACCGGTGTCGATCTTGGCGAACAGCCCAAGTTGAGAGAGATCGCTGCAAATCAACGCAAAGTTATGCTTGTCATCCAGTTGGCGCAGGCGTCGCACCCGCTCCACCGCGTTCTTGTCGCCGATCTGACAGCCAATGGCGTAGGACGAGTCCGTGGGATAGATCACCACCCCGCCCGCGCGGATGATCTCGACCGCCTGTTTGATCAGGCGCACTTGTGGGTTTTCCGGATGAATCTGGAAAAATTGACTCACATTCTCTACCTGTTCAGACGGCGGCAATAATTGGGTCATGTTTGAATCGACACCAAAGCGGTGGCAGATCCTCCGGGACGGGGCGGTATTCGCCGATCTCGGACCAGCCCCCCGGGCCATGAAAATCACTGCCGGCACTGACCAGCAGACCAAACTCACGGGCAAGTATGGCCAGGCTGCCGACTTGCTCAGCCGGCTGATGGCCGTTGACCACTTCGATCGCGTGGCCCCCCGCTTGAATATAGTCGGCAATCAGGCGGCGGCGCTTGCTGCGGGTAAAATCGTAGTGCCAGGGATGCGCCAGGCTGACCCAGGCACCGGCGGCGCGCAGGGTGGCGACGGTCTCTTCCAGGGTTGGCCAGTGCTGCTTGACGTCCCCCAGCTTGCCGGCGCCCAGCCATTTGCGGAACGCTTCGGCGCGGTCCTTGACGTAGCCGGCGCGCACCAGATAGTCGGCGAAGTGCGGTCGGGCCGGCGCGTTGCCGCTGTCGCCCAGCTCCTGCTGAATGCTGCGCGCGCCCTCCAGCGCCCCGGGCATACCCTTGAGTTCGAGCTTGCGGCTGATTTCCTCGGAACGCAGCCAGCGGCCATCGTGCAACTTGGCAATCGCCTCGACCAATGCCGGGGCATTGGTATCGAAACCGTAGCCCAGCACGTGGATGGTTGCCCCGCCCCACGTGCAGGACAGTTCGACCCCGTTGACCAGTTGCATGCCCAGCGCATGGGCCGCGCTGCGCGCCTCGTCGAGGCCTTCGAGGGTGTCGTGGTCGGTCAACGCCAGGACTCGCACGCCTTTCTCGAACGCACGCGCAACCAGTACCGCAGGCGCCAGGGCGCCATCGGAGGCCGTGCTATGGCAGTGCAAATCAACATTCACAGGAGATGTAACCTCAAATCAGCTGGCGCTATCGCGACCCAATATGTTTGGTATTATGCCGCCACATCCTGCTTCTGGCTGCCACTGTGAAACAATTCATCGACTTCATCCCGCTTCTGCTGTTTTTCATCGTCTTTAAAATCGATCCACGGGTCGTCGACATCGCCGGTCATCAACTGACGGTCGGCGGTATCTACAGTGCCACCGCGATGCTGATCATCAGTTCCCTGGTGGTCTACGGCACGTTGTTCATCACTCAGCGCAAACTGGAAAAAAGCCAATGGCTGACCTTGGTTGCCTGCCTGGTGTTCGGTGGCCTGACGCTGGCCTTCCACAGCGAAACCTTCCTTAAATGGAAAGCGCCCGTGGTCAACTGGCTGTTCGCCCTGGCCTTTATTGGCAGCCACTTCGTCGGCAAGCAATTGCTGATCAAGCGCATCATGGGCCACGCGCTGACCCTGCCGGATGGGGTCTGGACTCGCCTGAACATCGCCTGGATCGCCTTTTTCCTGTTCTGCGGCGCCGCCAACCTGTTCGTCGCCTTCACCTTCCAGAGCATCTGGGTCGACTTCAAAGTGTTTGGCAGCCTGGGCATGACCCTGCTGTTCCTGGTCGGCCAGGGTTTCTACCTGTCCCGCCACCTGCACGACGCTGACACCACCACGCCAAAAACCGAGGACTGACATGCTTTACGCAATCATCGCCACTGACGTCGCCAACTCCCTGGATGCCCGCCTGGCTGCACGCCCGGCACACCTTGAGCGCCTGCAACAACTCAAGGCAGAAGGTCGTGTCGTCCTGGCAGGCCCGCACCCGGCAGTGGACAGCAATGACCCGGGTGCCGCGGGTTTCACCGGCAGCCTGATCGTCGCCGAGTTCGAATCCCTGGTCGCCGCCCAGGCCTGGGCCGATGCCGATCCGTACAAGGCAGCGGGCGTTTACGCCAACGTCCTGGTCAAACCGTTCAAGCAAGTCCTGCCATAACAGTGCCTGCGTGGTGAACCTTGTGTTCATCACGCACTCCATTGCTCATTATTCTCGTCTGACGGCCGACAACCTGCCCAACACTCGTTTGGAATCAGGAGTTCCGATGCGCCAAGGTCCGTTGTGTCTGCTGTTGGTTACTTTATCGATCGGGGCCGCTGCCCATGCCGAAGAGGACTCGGACGCGGGCTATTCAACGCCTCTGTCGTTGAGTGCCGGTAGCCAGATCACGCAATTGCAACAGCGCTTGAAAGAAAGCGAGCTGCAACGAGAAGAGCTGAACAAACACCTGCAAAATGCCGACAGCGAACGCGAAAGCGCCCAACTGAGCAGGCTGCGCCAAGAGAACCAGCGCCTCAAGCTGCAACTCAAGGAGGCCCAGGCCAGCACCGAGCCGCGCTTGCTGACTGACCAGCAACAATGGTTCGTCACCGGCGGTGCGGTCGCGCTATTGGCGTTGCTGTGCGGTATCTTTGCCAGTGGTGGGCACAGAAGACGTCGACAATGGCTAAATTGAGTGAGTCATGAGCGAGCTGTTACTAATTGATGATGACCAGGAGCTGTGTGAGCTCCTCGGCAGTTGGCTGGGCCAGGAAGGCTTTGTGGTCCGCGCCTGCCACGACGGCGTGAGCGCCCGCCACGCCCTGGCCGAAGCAGCACCGGCGGCGGTGGTGCTGGACGTCATGCTCCCTGACGGCAGTGGCCTGGAGTTACTCAAGCAACTGCGCAACGATCACCCCGACTTGCCGGTGATCATGCTGTCGGCCCGCGGCGAACCACTGGACCGTATCCTCGGCCTGGAACTGGGGGCCGACGACTACCTGGCCAAGCCCTGCGACCCACGGGAACTGACCGCCCGCCTGCGCGCCGTATTGCGCCGCAGCCACCCGGCGGCCGTGTCCAGCCAGATGGAACTGGGCGACCTGTGCTTCAGCCCGGTGCGTGGCGTGGTCAACATCAACGAACAAGCGTTCACCCTCACCGTCTCCGAAAGCCGCCTGCTCGAAGCGTTGCTCAAGCAGCCCGGCGAGCCGTTGGACAAGCAGGAACTGGCGCAGATCGCCCTCGGCCGCAAGTTGACCCTGTACGATCGCAGCCTCGACATGCATGTCAGCAACCTGCGCAAAAAGATCGGCCCCCACGCGGACGGTCGCCCACGGATCGTTGCCCTGCGCAGTCGCGGTTACTACTACAGCCTGTAGGGTTTGTCAGGTCAGTGCGAAAACGTCTTTACTCAAGCTTTACCCTTCGCTGACCGCCGCTGACCTTAATCTCCGTAATCTGGGCACATCCGGAACCCACCGGGAACGAGACAAGGAGACACACCATGCGCAAGACCCTTATCGCTTTGATGTTCGCTGCAGCCCTGCCTACCGTTGCCATGGCCATGCCGGGCGACCAGGGCCCGATGGGCGGCCCACAAGGCGGCCACGGCTACAGCCAGCACATGCACGGTGGCAAAGGCGCCTATAAGGAATTGAACCTGAGCCGCGAACAACGCGAACAGATTCGTAAAATCATGGGCGAGCAGATGCAGGGTCGTCATCAACTGGTCGACAAGTACCTGGAGAAACTGTCGCCCGCCGACCAGAAGGCGTTGAAAGACGAAATCGCCGCCAGCCGCGACAAAGCCAAGGCCGAGGTTCGTGCGCTGCTCACCCCGGATCAACAACAGAAGTTCGACGCGATCCAGAAGAAGCAGGCCGAACGCAAGGCCGAATGGGCCCAGTTCAAAGCGTGGAAAGCCCAACAGCCGCAAAAAACGCAATAACGCTCTAGCGTTATGCCCCAGCCCAATGGTTAACCGCCATTGGGCTTTCTTTGTTTGAGGACTTCCCGTGCGTTCATTGTTCTGGCGCATCCTGGCCAGTTTCTGGCTGGCCATCGCCCTGGTCGCAGGTCTGTCGATTTTGCTCGGCCACACGTTAAACCAGGACGCCTGGATTCTCAGCCGCCACCCGGGGCTCAACACCCTGGCGCAGGACTGGACGCAGCGCTATGAAGAGCAAGGCGAAGATGCCGCCCAGCAACTGCTCAAGGAGCGCAAGCGCAGCTATCACATCGACGTGCAGGTGTTGAACGAGAGCGGCGACCCGGTGGTTCGCGGCACGTTCCCGCGCCGCGCGGCCGCCTTTGAAGCCCAACAGCATGACCACGACGACCGGCGCTTGCCCTGGCGGCGCCTGACCGCCGAGTACACCAGCCCGAAAACGGGTGAGACCTACCTGCTGATCTATCGCATCCCCCACCCGGAACTCGATGCCTGGCACCGCTCCAGCCTGGTGTGGCCCCTGAGCGCGCTGGCCATCGCCCTCGTGGTGCTGACCCTGTTCAGCTTGTTGGTGACGCTGTCCATCACCCGCCCATTGAGCCGTTTGCGCGGTGCCGTGCACGACCTGGGCCAGGCCACCTACCAACAGAACAGCCTGGCGCGACTGGCCAACCGCCGCGACGAATTCGGCGTGCTGGCCACTGATTTCAACCGGATGGGTGCGCGCCTGCAAAGCTTGATCGGCAGTCAGCGCCAACTCCTGCGTGACGTGTCCCACGAACTGCGCTCACCGCTCGCCCGGTTGCGCATTGCCCTGGCTCTGGCCGAACGGGCGAACCCGCAGGAGCGGGAAAAACTCTGGCCACGCCTGACCCGCGAATGCGACCGGCTGGAAGCGCTGATCAGTGAAATCCTGGTCCTGGCCCGCGTCGACGCCGACAACGCCAATGCGGAAGAGATCGACCTCAACCCGCTGCTCAACACCCTGCAAAAGGACGCGCAACTCGCGTCCCCCGAACAAAGCATACGGATCGAAGCGCAGCCGCACCTGCAGCTCAAGGGCTGGCCGACGATGATCGAGCGCGCCCTGGACAACCTGTTGCGCAATGCCCTGCGGTTCAACCCGGTGGGCCAGCCGATTGAGGTCCTGGCGCTGCGCCAGGGGGATCACATCATCTTGAGCGTACGCGACCACGGTCCGGGCGTGGAGCCCGAGCACTTGCGTCAGTTGGGCGAGCCCTTCTACCGGGCACCCGGCCAGACCGCCCCCGGTCACGGGCTGGGGCTGGCCATCGCCCGGCGCGCCGCGGAACGCCATGGTGGCAGCCTGATCCTGGGCAACCACCCGGAGGGCGGATTCATTGCCAGCCTGGAGTTGCCGTTGGAGCCGGGGGCCGTGGTACAACCCTGAAGCACTGCTGTAGGAGCGTAATGCGCGTCTCGATATCGAACGTGGCGAGCAAGCTCGCTCGCCACGGACTGTTTGAATGTCGAGATGAGCTTAAGTGAACAGTATTGTTCTGTAGGAGCGAGGCTTGCCCGAATGCCAGTCAGTTAAGGCGCCAAACCTGTGGGAGCGAGCCTGCTCGCGAAGACGGCAACACAGCCAACATCTCCGTTGACTGACCTACTGCTAT
>NZ_FOCB01000004.1:318232-348257 GCF_900109995.1 Pseudomonas sp. ok272
AATGCCAGTCAGTTAAGGCGCCAAACCTGTGGGAGCGAGCCTGCTCGCGAAGACGGCAACACAGCCAACATCTCCGTTGACTGACCTACTGCTATCGCGAGCAGGCTCGCTCCCACGTGGGTTTCGCTTAACTGACTGGCATTAAGGCTTGCCCGCGAAAGCTGAATGCCTGACACACTGCATGGCCGGGTTCGCCGGCAAGCCTGGCGCCTACAGAAAGCAACGTCAGGGCTTGGCCGGCCAGGCGCTGACAAACTCGGCCAGGTCGACTTTTTCGGCCACCCGTGGCTCTTTCTGCGGTGTGCCCAGGTAGAGGAAGGCAATCACCTCTTCCCCAGGTGCCAACCCCAGTGCCTTGGCCACCGGGGCCGAGTACGCCAAATCACCGGTGCGCCACACCGCGCCAATGCCCTGGGCATACGCAGCGAGCAGAATCCCATGGGCCGCGCAGCCGGCGGCCAATAGTTGTTCGGACTTTGGATACTTGGCGTGCTCCTGCAACCGAGCGACCACCACGACCACCAACGGCGCGCGCAGTGGGCCATTGCGGGCCTTGTCCACCACGGCTGGCGGCGCATCGGGGTCTTGCAGCAGTGCGGCCTGGGCCAGGATCTCGCCCAGTTGCTCACGGGCCTGGCCTTCAACCGTCAAAAATCGCCACGGCTGCAAATGCCCGTGGTCCGGCGCCCGCATGGCAGCGGCAAACAACACTTCACGCTGCTCGGCGCTGGGCGCCGGATCAAGCAAGCGCGGAACGGAAACACGGTTGAGCAAAGCGTCGAGAGCCTGCATCGGCCACCTCCTGAAAAAATGTTTGGCTATTCTAGCGGCAACGCCTGACCCATGCCGGTTTACATGCCCTGCCCCGCAGGTAGAATGGCGCCCTTCCTACCTTCAGCCCGAGCGGACTTCATGGCGTTGCCGACCCTACGGATCATTGGTTTCATCATCGGCATCTTCCTGATCACGCTGGCCATCAGCATGGTCGTGCCGATGGCGACCCTGGTGATCTACGAGCGCACCAGCGACCTGCCTTCGTTCCTGTGGGCCAGCCTGATCACCTTCCTGGCCGGCCTGGCGCTGGTGATCCCCGGCCGCCCCGAACATATCCACCTGCGTCCACGGGACATGTACCTGCTGACGGTGTCCAGTTGGGTGGTGGTGTGCATCTTCGCCGCGCTGCCGTTTCTGTTGACCCAGCACATCAGCTACACCGACTCCTTCTTCGAAAGCATGTCCGGCATCACCGCCACCGGCGCCACCGTACTCAGTGGCCTGGACAGCATGTCGCCGGGCATCCTGATCTGGCGCTCGTTGCTGCACTGGCTGGGCGGCATCGGGTTTATCGGCATGGCCGTGGCCATTTTGCCCCTGCTGCGAATCGGCGGCATGCGGCTGTTCCAGACCGAATCGTCGGACCGCTCCGAGAAAGTCATGCCGCGCTCGCACATGGTGGCGCGGCTGATCGTGGCGACCTACCTGGGCATTACCATCCTCGGCAGCCTGGCCTTCTGGTGGGCGGGGATGAAGCCGTTCGACGCGATCAACCATGCCATGTCCGCGATTTCCACCGGCGGTTTCTCCACCTCCGACGAATCCCTGGCCCACTGGAAACAACCCGCCGTGCACTGGGTCGCGGTGGTGGTGATGATCCTCGGCAGCCTGCCCTTCGCCCTGTACGTGTCCACCTTGCGTGGCAATCGCCGGGCGCTGATCAAGGATCAACAGGTACAAGGCCTGCTCGGCCTGTTGCTGGTGACCTGGCTGGTGCTCGGCACCTGGTACTGGTGGACCACCAACCTGCATTGGCTGGACGCCCTGCGTCACGTTGCTCTGAACGTGACCTCGGTCGTCACCACCACCGGGTTTGCCCTCGGGGACTACAGCATGTGGGGCAACTTCTCACTGATGCTGTTCTTCTACCTGGGGTTTGTCGGCGGCTGCTCGGGGTCGACGGCGGGCGGGATCAAGATCTTTCGCTTCCAGGTCGCCTACATCCTGCTCAAGGCCAACCTTAACCAGTTGATTCACCCCCGGGCGGTGATCAAGCAGAAATACAACGGCCACCGTCTCGATGAGGAGATCGTGCGCTCGATCCTGACCTTCTCGTTCTTCTTCGCCATCACCATCTGCGCGATCGCCCTGGCCTTGTCGCTGCTGGGCGTGGACTGGATGACCGCACTGACCGGCGCCGCCAGTACCGTGTCCGGGGTGGGACCGGGGCTCGGCGAGACCATCGGCCCGGCCGGCAACTTCTCGACCCTGCCCGACGCCGCCAAGTGGATTCTGTCCCTTGGCATGCTGCTCGGACGGCTGGAGATCATTACCGTGTTTGTGCTGTGTATCCCGGCATTCTGGCGTCACTGACCGGCGCCTCCTGCAAGCGCACCCGGTACTCGCCGGGTGTGGCATCGAACCAGCGCCGGAAAGCCCGGAAGAAGTTACTCGGATCGGCAAACCCCAGCAGGTAGGCAATTTCCAGCAAGGTCATGCTCGGCTGCGCCAGGTACTGCTCGGCCAGCTCGCGGCGGGTGTCGTCCAGCAAAGCCTGGAAACTCGTGCCCTCCTCCTGCAAACGACGCTGCAGGGTGCGCTGGGACAGGTGCAGGGTTTGCGCCACCGTATCGCGCTTGGGTTCGCCCTGGGGCAACAGGCGACACAGCACCTGCCGCGCCTTGTGGGTGACCCGACTTTCGGAGAACCGCGCCAGGTACTCACCGGCAAAGCGATCATGCAGCAACGCCATGGCTTCATTGGCCGTTGGCAAGGGGGCTTCCATGTCCGCCTGCTCGAAGATCAACGCGTCGTAGGGCGCACTGAATTCCAGCGGCGCATGGAACGTCAGCTTATAGGGGCTGATGTCGAGCGGCAGCGGCCCCTGGAGCAACACTTTGCGAGGCTGCAACGTACGCCCGGTCAACCAGCCACACAGGCTCAATGCGCAGGCCAGCGAGGCCTCCGAACTTTGCCGGGTGGGCGGCAGGTGATCGCCATGCACCGTCAGAATCAACCCATAGCCTTCGGGTAGCAGGCGAAAACTCAGGTCGGCGCTGTCGGAGATGATCCGCTGATAACGCACCAGCCGCTCAAAGCCCTGCGCCAGTGTCTGGCTGGACATCAAGGCGTAGCCGGCGACATGAAACGATGCCGGACGCACCACCTTGCCCATGTTCAGGCCGATCGCGGGGTTGCCGGACAGCTCGACGGCGAGCTGCCACAGCCGTGTCATCGAGTCCTGGGGGAAGCGGGCATCCGGATCGTCCAGCGACGCAAAATCGAGCCCCAGCCGCTTGAACAGGACCTGACAATCCAGGCCGTCCATTTCCAGTGCCTTGACGATCCCCATCGCCCAACTTGCAGAAGTCGTTCGTTCACTCATGGTGTTTTCTTACATGATGACCCGGGTTTGACAGCCAACTTCAGAAGGATACTAAAGTGGCGCCTATTGTCACTGGTCGTTGCCAATGATCACTCTAGACTTAAATAGGCTCCCCGCGGAACATCCGATCAACAGAACAAAAACCATAGAGATCGCAGTAATGGAAAACCTCAAGCAGTTCAACAGCTTCGCCGAGTTCTACCGGTATTACCTCGACGAGCACAGCAACAGCACCTGCCGGCGCTTGCACTTTGTGGGGACGAGCCTGGTGATTTTCATCCTGGCCTTCGCGATCGCCAAGGGCGCCTGGCTCCTGTTGCTGGCCGTACCGCTGGCCGGCTACGGCTTTGCCTGGGTAGGCCATTTTTTCTTCGAGAGGAACCGCCCGGCGACCTTCCAACACCCGCTCTACAGCCTGCTGGGCGACTTTGTCATGTACCGCGACATGATCCTGGGCAAGGTACCGTTCTAGACCCGCCATCCCCCGCAGTGACCTCTATCGCCGGCAAGCCAGCGATAGCGGGCGGTCAGTCAACATCACTGCTGCCATCATCGCGAGCACGCTCGCTCCCACAGGGTTTTGTGTCAGCTTCAAACGACAGCGGCAGCCTTGAGCTGCGCTTCCCGCGCCTGGGCATCCGCCAGCCGGTAGAGTTCGATCGAACCGTCCCAATGCTCGATCAGTGCCGTGCACGACTCCACCCAATCCCCGCAATTAAGGTACTCCACCTCGCCGACCCGGCGAATCTCGGCGTGATGGATGTGCCCGCACACCACGCCATCCAACTCACGCTTGACGCACTCGTGGGCGATGGCTTCTTCGAAGTCACTGATAAAACTGACCGCCGTCTTGACCTTGTGCTTGAGGTACGCCGACAGCGACCAATAGCCATAGCCGTACCGTGCGCGCCAGTGATTGAGCCAGCGATTGAGGGTCAAGGTGAGTTCGTAGGCCCAGTCCCCCAGGAATGCCAGCCAGCGGTGATAACGGGTGATGATGTCGAATTGGTCGCCGTGGATCACCAGCAGGTGCCGGCCATCGGCAGTGACGTGCACCGCCTCGTCCACCAACTGGATGTTGCCCAGGATCAGCGTGGAGTAGCGGCGCAGGAACTCGTCGTGGTTACCGGTGACGTAGATCACCTCGGTACCACGCTTGCTCATGGTCAGCAGGCGCCGGATCACGTTGGTGTGCGCCTGGGGCCAGTACATGCCGCCGCGCAGCTTCCAGCCGTCGATGATGTCACCCACCAGGTAGACCTTGTCCGCCTGGTAGCCCTTGAGGAACTGCGACAAATGCTCGGCCTGGCAATCCCGGGTGCCCAGGTGCACGTCGGAGATCCATGAGGTGCGTACCCGTTGCTTACGGCTGGGCCTGGCGAATTCGGCGTGGGTCATGGGCAACCTCCGAGGGATTTTTCGCCAGCTTGCGCCGCCTCGATGACTGGCCCATGACACAAATGCGGCAGCCCGATGACCGCTCGAACCCCGCGCGGGTCGGTGTAAACTGCGGGCCTGCCCAGGAGACCGTGATGCGCCCCATCCTCACGCTACGCCACTACACCCGCGACTTGATCGTCCACAGCCACGACCACGCCCAACTGGTGTTCGCCCTGTCGGGGGCGCTCGATTTCGAAGTCGGTGGCCAGGGCAGTCAAGTGGTGCAGCAGAGTTTCGTGGTGGTGCCCGCTGGGGCCCATCACGCCTGCGGCAGCCCCCAGGGCAGCCGCTGCCTGGTGCTCGACGTACCGAGTGATCAGTGGCTGGCGCAATCGCTGGGTGAACACGCCGATGCCAGCCGGCGCTTGCTCGATACACCCGGGCGCCTGCCGCTGGACCCTGGGCAAAGCCAATTGGTCAGTTGGCTGGCCAGCAGCCCGGTCGACGACCCGCTGATTGCCCAGCAAGGTGCCGTGCTATTGCTGGCCAGCCTCAACAGCGCCGCACCCAGCCAGGTGGCTGGCAAGCAATTGCCCTACGCCGCGCTCAACGCGCACATCGACCAGCACGCCGCCTACCCGCTGCAAGTCGCCGACCTCGCGCGGCTCGCCGGGTTGTCCACGGCGCGCCTGCATGCCCGGTTCGTCAGCGAGTGCGGGCAGACGCCCATGGACTACATCCGCAGCCGGCGCCTGCACATCGCGGTGCGGTTGTTGCGCGAGTCCGCGTTGCCCATCGGCGAAATTGCCAGCCACGTCGGCTATGGCTCGCAAAGCGCCTTCGCCGCCGCCGTGCTGCGCGAGTTCGGCGCTTCTCCCGGCAAACTGCGGCGTGCCGTGGACGAGCACTAGCCTGGCGCTAAAAAACGCGAGTCTGGCGACAGACAGGGCCGGTCCGAACGCGGTTCAATGGTGCACCTGCCCATCGCTGTTTAAGGATTGAAATGACGCCCCGTACCGCCCTTGGTGCCCTGCATATTGGCGCCCTGATGTTTGGCCTGACGGGCGTGCTCGGCAAACTCGCCGCCGCGTCCCCCGCCATCATCGTTTTCGGCCGTGCGGCCTTCGCAGTGCTGGCCCTGGCGTTCTTCGCCCGTTTCGCCAGCACCACCGGTTGGCAACGGCTGCAGGCCCGGGACTGGCGCCGCCTGACCCTCAGCGGCCTGCTGCTGGCCGGGCACTGGGTCAGTTTCTTCATTGCCGTGAAAGTCGCGGGCGTGGCGATTGCCACCCTGGGGTTCGCCAGCTTCCCGGCATTCACGGTGATCCTCGAAGGCCTGATCTTCCGTGAACGCATCCGCGCCCATGAAGTCATCATGGTGGCACTGGTGAGCATCGGCCTGGTGCTGGTCACCCCCAGCTTTGACCTGGCCAGCCAGGCCACCACTGGCTTGCTCTGGTCCGTGGCGTCAGGGCTGCTATTTTCCCTGCTGTCGTTGACCAACCGGGCCAGCTCCGGGCGCATCCCCCCGGTGCAGGCGGCACTGTGCCAAAACCTGGTGGTTGCCGCTTGCCTGCTGCCCGCGGCCGCCCCTGGCCTGAGTGAAGTCCGAGCCATCGATTGGTTGTGGATCGCCTTGCTGGGGGTGTTCTGCACCGGCCTGGCCCACAGCCTGTTCGTCGCCAGCCTGGCGGTGATCAAGGCGCGCACCGCTGCCGTGGTGTTCGCCATGGAACCGGTCTACGGCATCACCTTCGCCTGGTGGCTGTTCGGCGAGAACCCGACCTCGCGGATGTTGCTGGGCGGGGCGTTGATCATCATCGCCATCGTGGCGTCCAGCCGCCTGGGCAGTAGAGCGCCTGGCAACAAGGGCCCGGCAACGGTTGCCAACCACTGAGGTGTCTATACTGACGTCATCCGTAACAGTTCGCCGTCGTTAGCGGATCAAGACTTCTCGTCACCAGCGGCGCCTTATCCTTGAAGTAGCTGAACGCGAGTGGTCGTTCTCTGAGCGCTACACAGGGGTAATTTCGATGGATATTGTCAGCCTGTTAATTCAGATCGTCAGCGGTGTGGTCGGCGGCAACGCTGCCGGCATGAGCCAGAAAAGCCTGGGGCCTGCGGCCAATTCGATCCTTGGCGGGGTCGGTGGCGTGGTGCTTGGCCAGATCATCACCGCCGTCACGGGCGGCGGTGCCGCGATGGCCAGTGGAGGTGCCATGGATATTCCCACGATCCTCAGCAGCATTGTGGGCGGTGGCGTGGGCGGTGCGATCCTGACGTTCGTGATCGGCTTCATCAAGGCCAAGATGGCGCCTTAGCCCATACGGCATAAAACCTGTGGGAGCGGGCTTGCTCGCGATGACGTCGTGTCAGCCAAATCTTAGTCGACTGGCACTCCCTCTTCGCGAGCAAGCCCGCTCCCACAAAGGTTGCTGCATCCGCTCATCACGACGTGCGGTCGTTGTGCCCCAAATCGCGGGCCGGGTCGATCTGGTCGCGCACCCGCTGCTTGAGAACCTTGGCCTCCGGGAAACCGCCATCGGCCTTGCGCTCCCAAATCTGCACGCCGTCGCAGGTAATGTGGAACACCCCGCCCGTACCCGGCACCAAGGCCACTTTGCCCAAGTCCTCGGCAAAGGTGCTGAGCAGTTCCTGGGCCAGCCAGGCTGCCCGCAACAGCCACTGGCATTGGGTGCAATAGGTGATGACGACTTCCGGTTTGCTGGCAGACATGGCGCACAAGACTCCTTAGCGTGATGGCGCCGTATAATAGCCGCCTTTGACACCCGCCCGAGATGCCCGATGCGCCGCTTGTTGTGTTGCCTGTTGCTGTGTTTTGTCCCCCTGCTGGTGTTCGCCGGGCAAACGCCTGCGCCCAAGATCGGCCTGGTGCTGTCCGGTGGCGCCGCCCGTGGCCTGGCCCACATCGGCGTGCTCAAGGCGCTGGAGGAGCAAGGCATCCAGATCGACGCGATTGCCGGCACCAGCATGGGCGCGGTGATTGGCGGCCTGTATGCCTCGGGCTACAAGATCGACGAGCTGGAAAAGCTCGCCCTGGCCATCGACTGGCAACAGGCACTGTCCGACTCCCCGCCGCGCGCCGATATCCCCTTCCGGCGCAAGCAGGACGACCGCGATTTCCTGGTCAAACAGAAACTCAGCTTTCGCGACGACGGCAGCCTCGGCTTGCCGCTGGGCGTCATCCAGGGCCAAAACCTGGCGCTGCTGCTCGAAAGCCTGCTGGCCCACGCCAGTGATACCCGGGACTTCGACAAGCTGCCGATCCCCTTCCGCGCCGTCGCCACCGACATCGCCAGCGGCGAAAAGGTGGTGTTCCGCAAGGGCCACTTGCCCCAGGTGATCCGCGCCAGCATGTCGCTGCCCGGCGTGTTCACCCCGGTCGACCTGGACGGCCGCCTGCTGGTGGACGGCGGCATGAGTGACAACATCCCCGTGGACGTGGCCCGCGAGATGGGCGTGGACATCGCTATCGTGGTCGACATCGGCACCCCGCTGCGCAGTCGCAAGCAACTGAACACGGTGGTCGACGTGCTGAACCAGTCGATCACCCTCATGACCCGGCGCAACTCCGAAGCACAACTCGCCACCCTGCGCCCGGACGACGTGCTGATCCAGCCGGCCTTGGCGG
Source organism: Pseudomonas sp. ok272 (assembly GCF_900109995.1). Lineage (GTDB taxonomy): Bacteria > Pseudomonadota > Gammaproteobacteria > Pseudomonadales > Pseudomonadaceae > Aquipseudomonas. The sequence goes on from NZ_FOCB01000004.1 coordinate 326,644, forward strand.
CCTATGGTGTCACCGACTTCGGCAAGGCCCAGGCAATGATCGACGCTGGCTATCGCGCCACGCGCATCCTCGATGCCCGCCTGGCCACCCTGCGCCCCATTGCACCGGCGGACACTCAACTGGCAGCCGCCCGCACGCCCGGCCAGCGCACACCGATTATTACGGCGATCAAGGTCGAGAACGACTCGAAAGTCGGCGACGACGTGATCCGCTACTACATCCGGCAGCAGATCGGCGAGCCGCTGGACCTGGGCCGCCTGCAAACCGACATGGGCACCCTGTATGGCCTGGACTACTTCGAGCGGGTGCAGTACCGCGTGGTGCACAAAGGCCAGGACCAGACCCTGGTGATCAACGCTCAGGGCAAGCGCACCGGCACCGACTACTTGCGCCTGGGGCTGAACCTGTCCGATGACATGCAGGGTGACAGCGCGTACAACATCGGCGCCAGCTACCGCATCAACGGCATCAATCGCCTCGGCGCGGAATGGCTGACCCGGGTGCAGATCGGTGACCAGCAAGAGCTGTACACCGAGTTCTATCAACCACTGGACGTTGGCTCGCGCTACTTCATTGCGCCCTACGCCGCCCTCGAGTCGCAGAACGTCGACGCCATCCTGGACAACGACCCGATTGCCGAATACCGCCTGCAACGCTATGGCTTTGGCCTGAACGTCGGCCGGCAGATCGGCAACAGCGGCGAGATTCGCCTCGGCATTGGCGAGGCCTGGGGCAAGGCCGATGTGCGCATCGGCGATCAAAGCCTGCCGAGCGAGAGCTTCAATGAAGGGTTCTATGAGCTCAAGTATTCGTTCGACTCGCTGGACAATGTCTACTTCCCCCACGCGGGCGAGGATATCGGCCTGTCATGGCGCGAGTTCGAACCCGGGCTGGGCTCGGACGAGCGCTACCGGCAGTGGGAGTTCAAGCTGGACAAGGCCTTGAGCTTCGGGCCCGACACCTACGTCCTCGGCGGGCGCTACGGGCGCACCCTGGATCAGGCCAATGTCGTCACCTCGAGTTTCCTGCTCGGTGGTGCCCGGCAGTTGTCGGGGTTTCGCCAGGACTCGATCACCGGGCAAAACATCAGCCTGATGCGCGCCGTCTACTACCGCCGCCTGACCCCACGCGCCTACCTGCCACTGGACTTCCCGCTGTACATCGGCGGCTCACTGGAGCGCGGGCGGGTGTGGAACAACGACAACGAGTTCGACAGCGGCTACATCAACGCCGCCAGCCTCTTCCTGGGCTTCGACACGCCGCTGGGCCCATTGAACTTCAGCTACGGCTTCAACGACGACGACCAGAAAGCGATCTACATGAATCTGGGGCAGACGTTCTAAACCAGCAAACACCACACAAAAACCTGTGGGAGCAACTGTCTTAGCCATGCCGCTCGTCACCGCCATCGCGCGCAGGAATCTGGGTTGAGCCCGTAGGAGCGAGGCTTGCCCTAATGCCAGTCAGTTAAGGCGCCAAACCTGTGGGAGCGAGCCTGCTCGCGAAGACGGCAACACAGCCAACATCTCCGTTGACTGACCTACTGCTATCGCGAGCAGGCTCGCTCCCACGTGGGTTTCGCTTAACTGACTGGCATTAAGGCTTGCCCCATTCAACATCGATGTCGCCAGACTTACCGCCTTCGCGGGCAAGCCTCGCTCCTACAAGAAATTGATCTGCTCCCCGGATGTGTGTTCGCCGTGGACCAGGGTGGGGCTCGCCCGCGAAGAGGCCGGCACAGTCAGCATCTCCGTTGACTGACCCACCGCTTTCGCGAGCGGGCTCGCTCCCACGGGAATCCGTGTCGAGCGCCGGATTTGCATTCGCTGAGGACCCGCGTGGGAGCGAGCCCGCTCGCGCCTACAAGGGGAAGGGGCAATGTGTAGGTAGGCCTCAGGACTTTTCCAGGTTGGCCAGGATGCATGCGTGGACCCGCATGCACACCTTCAGCTCGGCTTCATCGACACCTTCGAACAGTTCGATGCGCAAGGCCGTGGCGATGGTTTCAATCTGCTCGATCAAGGGCTGTGCCGATGGGCACAACACGATCTTCTTCGCCCGGCGGTCTTCGAGCACGGCCTGGCGCTGCACCAGGCCCTGGCTTTCCAGGCTATCGAGCAAACGGGCCAGGGTCGGCCCTTCAACACCAACGCTTTGCGCCAGTTCCCGTTGGGTCGGGGCCTCGACGAAACGCGCCAGATGCAACAGCACCAGCCAGCGCGCCTGGGACAGGCCAAGGCCGGCAAGACGGCGATCCAGCTCGGCGCGCCAGCCGCGAGACATTTGCGCCAACTGCATGCCAAAACGGTGTTGATCGGTTAACGGCATAAAAAACTCATGGTTAGACGGTAATAGAGTGAAACTAATTATTAGCCAGCTAAGCATGGCCCCCGCCATGAAGCAAGGGCGACCAACGACTGAATCGTTACATCATTAGAAGTCGCTGGTTACATTTCGAATTCGGACTGTAAAGCCGCTCGCACACAGTACAAAACCCCTTCTGGAACGCGCCCGGCAAACAAGGCGGCAATCTGCGCCACGGGCGGCAATTCGCCCTCGCCGTCGAGGAACGCGTCCTGCACTTCGCCCAGCAGGTCTTCCGGCAAGTCCAGGGCCTGCTCCAGCGACAGCTGTTGCTTGCCGATGGCTTCGGCCAACAGGGTGTAGACGTTTTTCTCCGAGCATTGCAACTGACCGGCGATTTGCACGGGGGTCATGCCGGCGCGGGCCAGGGTAATCAATTCGTGACGCAGGTCGAGCACCACTTTCGGTGCCTCGGCCTGCCCGCCCAAGACTTCGAGGAACGCCTCGCCGTAGCGCTCCAGCTTGCGTGCGCCCACCCCGCTGACCTTGGCCATTTCCGCCAGGGAACTTGGCTGGCTGCGCAGCATTTCCAGCAAGGTGGAGTCGGGGAAGATGACGTAAGGCGGCACGCCGTGCTCTCCGGCCAGCTTGCGGCGCAGCGCACGCAAGGCTTCCCACTGCTCACGCTCCTCACCGCGCACCAACTGGCTGGCCTGACTGGTGCTGCTGCTCTTCGCGCTGGTTTGAGGCTTGAGGTCGCGGCGCAGTTCCAGCGTCACCTCCCCCTTGAGCAACGGCCGGCAACTGTCGCTCAGGCGCAGGCCGCCGTAGCCTTCGAGGTCGATATCCGCCAGACCGCGCGCCACCAGCTGTCGGAACAGCGAGCGCCATTCGCCTTCGGCCCGCGCCTTGCCGACGCCGAACACCGCCAAATGCTGGTGGCCGGCGTTGCGCACTTTCTCGGTGTCCTTGCCCAGCAACACTTCCACCAAGTGCCCGACGCCATAACGCTGGCCGGTACGGTAGATCGCCGACAACGCCTGGCGGGCCGGCTCGGTGGCATCCCAGGTCTGCACGCCGTCGACGCAGTTATCGCAATGCCCACAGGGTTGCGGCATGTCTTCGTCAAAGTACGCCAGCAACGTCTGACGACGGCAGCGGGTTTCTTCGCACAACGCGAGCATGGCGTCGAGCTTGTGCTGCTCCAGGCGCTTGTGCCGCTCGTCGCCTTCGGAGTTCTGCAGCATCTGCTTGAGCATCACCACGTCCTGCAGGCCGTAGACCATCCAGGCGTCTGCCGGCAGGCCATCACGGCCGGCACGACCGGTTTCCTGGTAGTACGCCTCAAGGGACTTGGGCAAGTCCATGTGCCCGACAAAGCGCACGTTGGATTTGTCGATGCCCATGCCGAAGGCGATGGTGGCCACCATGATCAGGCCTTCCTCGTTGAGGAAGCGCTTCTGATGGAAGGCGCGCACGTCGTTGGGCAAGCCGGCGTGATACGGCAGCGCCGGGTAGCCCTGATCGCAGAGGAACGCGGCCACTTCATCGACTTTCTTGCGCGACAGGCAATAAATGATCCCGGCATCACCGCGCCGCTCCGAGAGGAACGCCAGCAACTGCTTGCGCGGCTGCTCCTTGGGCACGATGCGATAGAAGATGTTCGGTCGGTCAAAGCTCGACAGGAAGCGCTCGGCCTGTTGCAGGTGCAGGCGCGTGACGATTTCTTCGCGGGTGCGCTTGTCGGCGGTGGCGGTCAGGGCGATACGCGGCACCTGGGGGAACAGCTCGGCCAACTGCCCCAGTTGCAGGTATTCCGGGCGGAAGTCGTGGCCCCACTGCGAAACGCAGTGCGCCTCGTCGATGGCGAACAGGGCGATGTCCAGGCTTTGCAGGAACGCCAGCATGCGCGGCTGGACCAGGCGCTCAGGCGCCAGGTAGAGCATTTTCACTTCACCGCGGCGGATTCGCGCCGCGAGATCGCGCTGTTGCTCGGCACTCAGCGTGGAGTTCAGTGCCGCAGCGGCGACGCCGAGCTCTTCCAGGGTCGCGACCTGGTCGTCCATCAAGGCGATCAACGGCGAAACCACCACCGCCAGGCCTTCGCGCAACAGGGCCGGGACCTGGAAGCACAGCGACTTGCCACCGCCGGTAGGCATCAGGACCAGGGCGTCGCCGCCGTTGGCCACGCGCTCAATGATGGCACCCTGGCGACCGCGAAAACTGTCGTAGCCGAAGATGTCCTTGAGGACGCGCTGAGCCTGTTCGAGCATGTAAAACTCCAAATGGTGCTGAATATCCCTCTGTGCAGGCTGGATCAAAATACCGCGTTGTCACGGGCCAATCCGTAAGCGGATTTGTCCCGGGACTGCGCAGCACCCGCAGGGCTTGGCAAAACGCGCGAGTATACCCGAGCGCGTCCGGGGGCTGTTGAGGTTTGCCCCTGGCGCGACGAATGCCCGTTCAACGCACAGCAATCCCTGAGGGAGCGAGACCGGCTTGCCGGCGAAAGCGTTGTTCCAGCCACCCTTACGTCGACTGACACGACGCCTTCGCGAGCAGGCTCGCTCCCACACTGACCTCGCTTGACTAACTGGGATTGAAGCTGGCTTGGCCGTGCAAGAACGCCTAGAATTGCTCATCGTATATTCCCAAGGTAGCCCCCAATGTCCTTCGCTGAGCAACTAACCCGCCTGCAAGTCTTCCTCGACGCCGACGAGCTGCATGACGAGGCGCTGGACTACGTGGCCGCCCACGGCTATCTGACCGCCCTGTCGATCTGCTCCGAAGTCGTTCCCGAGCGCGAATGGATCGACGCCCTGTTCTCCGAAGAGCCTCACTACGCCAGCGAGGCCCAACGCGTCGAGATCGAAGCGACGCTGGTGGCCCTCAAGGCCCATATCGCTCGCCAACTGGCGGCCGACGAAGAATTCGAGCTGCCGTGCGACCTGGACCTGGGCGACGATCCGGATGACTCCGAGCTGCGCGGCTGGTGCATCGGTTTCATGGAAGGGGTGTTCCTGCGCGAAGAAGCCTGGTTCGAAACCGCCGAAGACGAAGTCAGCGAGATGCTGCTGCCGATCATGGTCGGTTCCGGCCTGTTCGACGAACAGCCTGAGTTCTCCGACATCGCAGCCGACGCCAACCTGATGGACGACATGATCGTCCAGATCCCGGAAGCCCTGACGGCGCTGTACCTGCTGTGCAACGCACCTGACGAGAAGCCGGCGCTCCTCAAGCCACGTCACCACTAAGTCCTGCGCCTGTGGCCGAGCCCATGGGCAACCGCTCCCTGATGCTGCGCTACGCCCTACTGGCCATTGGCTGGTTGAGCGTAGCGTTGGGAGTGATCGGCATCTTCCTGCCCGTACTGCCCACCACCCCGTTCCTGCTGTTGGCGGCCGCCTGTTTCGCCCGCAGTTCGCCGCGTTTTTATCAGTGGCTGGTGGAGCACCCGCGCCTGGGCCCATGGATTGTCGACTACCTAAACGGCAACGGCATCCCGCTCAAGGGCAAGGTCTACGCCATTGGCCTGATGTGGGCGAGCATCGGCCTGTCGTGCTACCTGGTGCCACTGCCGTGGGCACGGGGATTCATGCTGACCAGCGCAGTGCTGGTGACGGTGTACATCCTGCGACAGAAGACCTTGGGCAAATCCTGACCCCACTCTCACGCGCATCGCCTTGAGTGCCCGTCGCGCAACGCACGGAGCTGTCTATCTCAAGAGTTTCGAAGCCAATCAGCACGGCATTCACTGATCTACCGCTCGTCGAAAACCCACCCCTACCTGTAAGTTCTGACAGTAGCCAGCACCCTCCACATCGGGCCCAATCAAATAACGCATTCGTGCCTGAATCGCATTATTTTCGATGAGGATTTATTGCCATGACTCACTTCGGCTCATTTCTGTTTCCCGTCTTTGCAGGCGAGACGTCTCCCCTGGCGTTACGCCCCTTGTTGATTATTGGTATGTCGCAACCGGTCATCGATGGGGACGGCGGTATCAACCTCAAAACGTACACCGATTACGAGCAAGGTTTACTCTGCGCTGTCAACGCTTACGCCCCGCCCATGCTGGCGGGTGACACACTCGACATCTACCTGGACACCGAGAAGGTCTGCACCCGGGTCCTGCAACCCGAGGAAGAGAACAGCGACCAACCGGTGTTTTTCTATCTACCTGTCACCTCCATCACGCCCGGCTGGATCGAGAAGGTCTATTACATCCTGACCCGCCGAGGCGACCCCATCCCCGAGGACCCATCCACCGCCTTGCGCGTGCTGGTGAAGCTGGATCTACCGGGCGATCGGGACAAAGACCCCCACCTACCCGGCCACTCTGAGTTGCATATCGTGCAGTTACCACAGGATGTCATCGACAACGGCGTAGATGTCGAATGGGCCGCAAGGGGGGTGCCGATGACCATCCCCGTGTATGTGAACATTGCCGAGCACGATGTCGTTCAAGTGCAATGGGGCACCGCGTTCCTCGCGCCCCATGAGGTCACTGTCGAGCAAGCCGCCGGGACAGTGCCGATCGTGATCACCGCCACCCAGGACGACATTCTGGCCGGCGGTGACAGTAACGCCCTGCGGGTGCACTACGAGATCCATGATCAGGTCTGGAACTACTCCGAAACTTGGTCCCTGCGCACCACGGTCAAGGTCGAGGCCGGCGCCTGGCGGCTGGAGGCTCCGATCATTCAGGAGTCACAAAACGACATCATTGACCTCAGCCGTTTGAACAACCAACCGGTCACCGTGATGATCCGTGTCGACGGCGCTGACTTCGCACTGGGCGATACCATCACCATGACCTGGATCGGCACGCCTTATACCGGCAAGCCGTCGATTAATGTCCAATCCAAACCCGTGGACAGCATCCCCCAATTCCTCGAAATGAAGATCCCGTACGACGAGGTCCGGGCGATTGCCATGGGGAGCGCCGATGTTGCGTATGTCCTGACCAAAAAGAACGGCGACCCTCCCCTCTCTTCCAAACGCACCTTCGCCGATGTGATCGGCCAGGTGCTGCTGATACCTGCCCCCACCATCAGGGAAGTGCTGGGCGACACACTGGAACCGGACGTGATGTACGCCACCGTGGATATCCAGTACCCCGGCATGGCCAACGGTGATGTGCTGGACCTGGCCTGGCGGGGCACCCAAGCCAACGGCAATCCCTATTTGCATGTGGAACAACACTTCGTCAGCGAGAACGAGGCGGCAGCAAAACGGGTGACGCTGTATGTGGAGGGCAGGCATATCCGCGTGCTGGAAAACGGTAGGCTCGACCTGTTTTATCAGGTGTCCAACGATAAGCCGTGGCTCTATGGCGTGAGTGAGTCCGAGCACTTGCTGGTGAAGGTCGAAGCCGTACGTGCCACCTTGCCAGCACCGAAGGTGGTGGAGGCTGACGACGATGTACTGGATCCTTCGAAAGTGTTCGACAACGTGCACGTGCGAATAGAGTATTTAGGAACGGTCAAAGACGACATTCTTACTTACTATTGGACCAGTCCCAATCCCTTCGCCAGCACCGGTGACTGGGTGCCCATCACCACCGTCAGCGCGGGCAAACCGGTACAGTTTCGGGTAGCCGCCAGCTATGTCAGCGCCAATATCGGGCAGTACGTGAAAGTGCGCTACACCTTAAAACATGCCGCAACAGGCTTGTTCAGCTATTCAGCCACACTGAACCTGATGATCGGCTATCTGGTGGGCGACCTGCCCCATCCCGTTGTGACCCAGGCAGAGGATGACTCGCCCAACACCACACTCAACCCCATGAAAGCGCTCGCCGGCGTCGATATCAACGCGGGCTATGCCAGCATGGATCCGTTACTCGACATCATCGGATTGAAGTGGCTGGGTACTCCGGGGCCAGGCACTTCCGAAGACCTGGAACTACCGGGGGATGCCAGTAAGACGGTGCAGTTTCATCTGCCCTCTTCGCTCGTCGGCGCCAACATTAACAAAATGGTCAGTGTTAGCTATGACGTGCAACGTTATGGCGCCTCGACGTCCTCTGAGATACAGGGCGTGAGGGTTCTGGCGTTCCAGGACCCCGAAAACGAACTGCCGAGACCGCAAGTACCGCAATCCAGCAGCGGCGTTCTCGATCTGATGCTCTTTAGCGGAAACGCCAACGTCACAGTCCAAAAATGGCCATTCATCGCACTCAAGCAACGCGTATGGCTACGCCTGGAAGGCAAGACCACTACGGGGGCGACCTACATCATCGTATTGCTCGCGGGGGTAGAAGTCACCGCGGCGCACGTGACCAATGGACTCGATGAAAACCTGCTCAGAAGTGAGCTGATCAAGCTGGGCCACAGCACACCCGCCACCGTGGTGTGTAAAGTCACCTTCGATGGTGACCCGCTGGAAAGCAACGCGATTGAGTTCCCCTTGTTGTCCTTGACCATCAGGACCCGGTATGACTATGTGACACCGCTCATCACCCAGGCGCTGGACAGCCGGGGCGAGGTGGCCGAAGGCGGCGTCACCCGTGATAAGAACATCACAATCAAGGGCACCGCGACCCGGGGGGAAACCATCGAGTTGTTCGATAACCTGTCCCAGTCGATGGGCACTGCGCCGGTTGATGCCGATAGCACCTGGAGTCGCGAGATTGGCACCTTAACGGAGAAACCCTACAGCATTACGGCTAAAGCCTTGTACGACGCAGACCCCGTGTCCAGCGATCCCCGGACCTTTACCGTTAAATTCACCATCACCCCCACCCTCGACAGGGTGACCGACTCACGAGGCCCGGTGGCGCGGGGTGGTACAACCTACGACAACAGCGTGTTGGTCGAGGGCGAAGCCACGCCCAATGAACGGGTGCAACTACTGGACGGCGCAACCCCTATCATCGAGGTCGATGTTGACAACGACGGGCTCTGGGAACACCGCTACAACAGCTTGACCCCAAAAGCCTACACTCTGAGCGCCAAGGCGCTGTATGTGGTTGACCCGATTGCCAGTCCACCGTATGCGTTCAACGTCGCCCAGGCGATCACGCCAACCATTTCCACCGTGACCGACATCAGGGGCAATGTCGCCAATGGCGGGACAACCTATTACAGAAGCGTAGAGCTCGGCGGTACCGCGAGCAAGAACGAAAAAATCGAACTACGCGATGGCAGCACGGTGCTGAGCACCGTCGACGTTGACGCCAATGGCAATTGGAAATGGCCCTTCAACAACCTGACGACCAGACCCTACAGCCTGACCGCCAAAGCCTTGTACGGTGCCCAGCCTGTTTCCGCACCACCGCGCACCTTCACCGTCGCCGCGCAGATCCCGCCGACTCTCACCTCTGTGACCGATGCCGCCGGCAACGTGCCGCATAACGGCACCACCTACTACAGATCCGTGACACTCAGCGGGGAAGCCACACCCAGGGAGCGGGTACAAATCTATGAGGGCAGCAATCCCACGGGGTCACCCGTCACGGTGGACAACAACAAACGATGGACATTCGCTTACTCCGGCCTATCGCCAAGGTCCTACAGCATGACCGCCCGGGCGCTTTACGAGGTCAGCCCGATTACCAGCCAAGCCAGGGGCTTCCGGGTGGCGGAGCACATCGGGCCGACGCTGGACTCGCTCAAGGCAGGCGGCGTAGAAGTAGAAAATGGACGCGATACGACAGCCACATCGTTCACCTTGCAAGGCCAGGTGACGGCGAATCTCGAGGTACAGATCCGTGACAATGGAGGTTTTCATCATAGCGTACGGGCGAATGGCACAACGTGGAACTCGACCCTGAACTTGGCACAGGGAAGCCACAGGATCACCGCCTACTCGTCCGTGACTGGGCAAGAATCGGTCAGTCGTAGTTTTACGATTGTCTCGCCAATTCCGCCGGTGACCATTAATCCTGGCCATGTCTCATTGTCTGCATGGATTTTCAGAAGTGACTACACCCCTACCAATCCACCCGCAGGTGCCTTTGTCGACAGAAGCGCAAGCGGTGGTGTTCCGCCCTATCGATATACATCAAGCAATCCGGCGGTGGCCGAAGTGAATGCTTCCACGGGGAGGGTGATATCCAAAGGCAATGGCAGCGTGTCGATCAGCGTATTCGACAGCCGAAACCAGACCGCGTCGTATTCGGTATCGGTATCCAATGTGTGGCGTATCTTCGGAACCGGTGCGTTTAACACTTACACCCAATGCCATAACGCTGCAGTGAACCAGGGTGGACGCATACCATCACTGGCAGAATGGAATTCATACCGAAACATCTATGCGGGTGTAGAAACCGAGCGAGCCTGGTGCTGGGCCTCCGATCAAGCCGGCTTCGGCAAGCGGTGGGCGATCTACCCGGCAACAGGGCAAACACAAGCATTGAGAGACATAGGAATCGGAGGTGACACCGCAAATGGCTATGGCATCCGAAACGGATAACGCCTTCACCCAATAAAAAACGCCCCTCATGATTAATGAGGGGCGTCTCTTTCAACCTGGATGAACGCTCGGCCTTACCAAGCCCAACGCAACCCCACATTCACCCCATACGGCTGCTCGATGTTCTTGCCATTGCTGTATTCGACATCGCCGTGCACTTGCAGGTCCTTGGACACCGCCAGCGCAACACCCGCGCCGAGCAGCCCGCGTGAACCGGACAGGTCGTTGTTGAACACGTTGTCGTTGTTGACCGTGACACGGTTGTTGTTGATGAACTCATGCTGGACCGCGGCGCGCACATAAGGTTGGGCCACCATGCCGTTATCCAGATCGACGGTACGACCGGCAGTCGCACCGGCTTCGCCGAGCACGGAACGGGCACGATCACCGTCGGCCTGCATGCCGTTATCCAAGTCATAATTGCGACCTTGAATCACCGCCGTCGACAACTTGCCATAAGGTTCGACGAAGTAACCCTCATTCAGCTTGATGTTGCGCCCGAACTCTGCGGAAGCCCCGATACCGGAGGTGTGGTAGTCACCCTTGGCACGCGTGCCATCGCTCATGCCCACCTTGGCGTCGCTGTGGAAACGGTTGAACTTGAGCGCAGTGTCAAAGTAGTAACCGGTCTGCGTATCCATCCAGGTCGCGTAGGGTCCCAGGTAGTAGCTTTTAATTGTCCCGGAAGTCCCTTGCACAACGCTAAGGTCCGAGTCGCTGTAGCCGCCCATGACACCGACCAGCCACTGACTGTCAGCGATGCGCACGTCCGAGCCCAGGGACAAGCCTTGCTGGGTTTGCTGGTAACCCACGCCGGAGCCGGACGACACGTTGTATTTGTTACCGTAGCTACGCATCCACAGGCCGCCGTTGCCGCCGTTGAAGCGCAACTCGCCCATCCGGCTGCGCAACGTGGCGTCCTCGGCGAGCATGATGGTGGTCGGGGCGTTGAACAGTGCCATGACCGCTTGCGTGCCGGGGCTGATGGTTTTGGTGGTGGGGTCCAAGTACCACTCAGTCTGGCCCGCACCCAAGTCGCGCTTGGCCAGTTCGTAGGAAAACGTGCCCACGTCCACCGCCGTACCATTGGCCAGCGCAAAGTGTGCATCGCCCGCCGCCGTGTGCACCAGGGTCAACGCCTGCGGCGATGCCGCATCCAGCCCGGAAGCGGCGACGGCCAGGTCGAAGTTACCGGTGGCCACGCCGGTTACGTTGAGGTAGTCGCGGTTGCCGTTTTCAAAGTCGCCCTTCATCCCAAAGACACCATTGCCCGCCAGCGTGCCGACGTTCAGTTGGTAGTAGGTATTGGGGGCATCGGCTGCGCCGAAGGTGACACGACCACCGTCCATGGCCAGCGTGCCGATGGTGTCATTGCCGGTGAGTGTCCAGTTCGAACCGCTGTTGATGGTCACGCCGCTGGCATTGTTCAGGCGGCCGGTGAGTTGCGAGTTGTTCTGCAGGGTGACATTGGCGGTCGAACCGCTTTCGAGCAGTACGTCGCCGATCATGCTGCCCTGATCGAAGGTGAGGTTGGCGGTGCTGTTGCCGGCGACGTTGACGTTGCCTTCCAATGCGCTGTTGGCGACGGTCATGTTGGCGGTCGAGGCCTCTTGTACATCGAGCAATATCCCATTGCCGGCCAGCAGGCGGGCGTTGTTCTGTAGCAGAATCTGCGCGTCGATCCCCTGCTCGATAACAATCGCCGAACCGGCCCGGCCTTCAAGCACAGAGTTATCCAGCGTCAGGCTGGAGCCCTCCAGTCTTGCGCTGTCCTCGCCCATTCGTGCGCCGTTTTCACCACCACTGATGAACGAATTCCCGCTGGCTTTGACACTTCCGCCAAAGTAGGTAATCCCGACACTGTTGGCCAGGCCACCGGTGACTTGCGTGTTGATCAGTTCGACGGAACTCAGGCCGGTAATCAGCATACCCGACGTGCCCCCGCTGACGAAGCTGTCGGTCACGCGGCCTGTCGACCCGGTCGTTGTGGTGCCTTCACGGTTGAAGGTCAGTGCGGTGCCGGCGCTGGTCACTGTTACGCCGCTCAAGGTAGCCTGGCTGTTTCTGATGGATATCCCACTTCCGGCGTACGAACCCCCTGTCGCGTTGACAGTCGACCCGTCCTGGGCGGCCACCCCAAGCGTTTGGGCGCCATTGGCGTTCAACACGCCACCGGTGACCAGGTAACTATCCGCTGCCGTGGTTCCATCAATATTGAGTGTCTGGCCAGGCCCGACGGTTGTCTGGGCCATGACCGTTTGGCTGATGAGCAAGACTGGCGGCAACACCAACAGTGGCAGAAACCGAGTTGAGGTAAACCAATCGAAACAAGGGTATTTTTTGTTCATGATAATGACTCCATGACGCTATGGATTAGCTTATTCCACCATGGGAACAGCGGTAAGAAATGCGGCACACACTAATCTCTACCAGCTCGATTTTCTGTAGGGAAAATCCTTGATTTATGGCGTTTTTTCCCTGCGCCAGTGCCAACTCACCGCTTATCCAAGTACACCTACGTAGGCCCACAGGCATCTTTTCAACGCTCACAACGGGAGATAAAAACCTCGATCGGTGAATGTAAAAAAGGGAAGATAACTATCTTCCCTTTTCTTCTCTACCGTTTATCCAACATTAGCGTAGCGGACAGTTATTATTATCGCCATCCCGTACAACAACTTGCACCTCCTGTTCAACTGAACTTTCCGGCCGGCCGCCTACCAACGTCATATAGGCTATTTTTCCTGAGCCGTCCCTGATAGGCAGCAGCGCTGCATCATGAGGTAAATACACGGTAAAGCCATCGACATGTTCATTACCGACTAACGGCCGATTAAAAGTAAAGTCCGGAACCTCTACAGGATTACCATCAGCATCATGCGTTACGCCTGACCATGTAAACGCCAGAACCATACCCGGAATTAAAGGTCCTCCTCCGGGAACTTCCACCACTGCCGCCCATCCGACGATAGGAATAGACCTCAACGATTTACAGGTCACAAAATCAACGCCACCGAAATTCTCGGTATGCAAAATCTTAGGCGTCGGCAAGGTAACCCGCACAACATAAACACTGACAGGCTGGCGTAACGATGGATTTTCATTATTGTCCGGAAGAGCTGGATTAGTAATCGTATAGTGCACTGGCACTGCCGGATTATTGCCTTGCTCGGTAATAAAGTCTCCCGGAATATTAAATTCAATGGAATCACCGTCTGACTCGGAGCCATCGACAATGTACTGCCCACCCGGAACCGGGACCCCTCCCCAGTACAATTGATAAACATCGCCATCGTCTCGTACATCGTCAATGATTGTACTCGCCGTTCCGTCCTCCCCTGCATCAATCAATTCAAACTTGTTAGGATCGGTAGTCTTTGCGGCCTGAACCGTTACCGGTGCCAGGTTTGGATTGCCAATCTCCGGATTTTCCGGGTCAGGTGGAAGTGTACCCGGGCGTCTCAAATCGACATTGACCGGCACTGGCGTCGTTTCAGGGTATTCCTGCAGTCCGCGCCAGACAGAATAAGAGACAGATACCGCTCTGGGACCCAGGCCATTACGCTTCACATGCTCATAGGAAACATCGAATATGACGGGGAAGCCGTCCCTGGCAAACTTTCTTGCCTGTGGAATGCCATCCCACAACAATGCTATTTCGTCCAGAGAACCCACACTATCGTACTCATTGATCACCACCCCAACATCAGGATAGGCATCTTTTATCGTGATGAGGTTCTCCGGATCGGGTGCCTCGGGAACCTCGAGTGGCTTCAGGTTACTCGGTGCTGCCGTTAGCTCGACCTTGACGTCAAGTTCTTTACTATTCGGCCCTACATTACCGGTTCGATCCGTCAACACGTAGTAAATAATTCTGTCACCCTCACGGCCATTTTCAACCTGGGCCTTGGTCAACTCTACGGTCATTTCGGAAGTTGAACTATCGGGAGCGGTGTACCTGCCAATGAACATGCCCGGTGAACTAGCGCCCATGTACACGTCAGCCGTATCTCCGGTTCTACGGTCGGGATGGAGGGGAATAGTCAGCGTTATGATGGGATTGGCGTCCAGGCGTTCCTTGGTGATACGCCCATCGGCATATTCCGCAGGAAGCGTAATCAACTCACCGGGCGAGTTGCGATTAGGCGCTTCTTTATCGATACGAATGAGCACAGGCGGCGCATAATCAGTGGGATTACCTGCATAGCTCAAACGGTAACTCAAGGGGAAAAAGCCTTCGGAAACCGTTGTATTCGCCGGCAATACCAAGACCTGCGAAGTATCGACCGGGGTGGTTACGGTCAGTGGAGTACCGACCAGGTTGCCGCCCCACAACAATTGAAGTACCACAGGCCGACCCGGTGGTGGTGGTGGACTGATTTCCAACACTTCCTCAATCGTTACATTATTGTCGACGCCCCACCGGTCCTTAGGCAGCATATTGATATCATCGCCTTCGACATCATCCAAAAGCCCATCCAAAACCGGTGCCGTTGCACGAAGTTTTGACTTGGCCAAACGGACAGCACTCATTGCCGCCCGGCCAGCATCTACATCTTTTAAGTTAGCCATTTAATAAACTCCTGATTAATAAAATATCTTTTTTACGCACAGCCACATCCATCGAGCACCGTTCTTCATGCTCGAACATTCACACCTCTAACTATTCAGTTACTGATGACTTACGCTCTTTTACCTTTTACGCCTCACCGGCTCAGCGCAGGTTTCATTCGTTGGCGAACAAACTTCCCCGCTGGGCATGGTTCTATTAATAATGACAAAGTCCGACTTAGACTCCCCAACTCCCCCGCCTCTTTTATTCAGCACATAGTAGGCAAGTCCTGAGCCGTTATTGACCATGGGCGCAATTAACGTTTCATAGTCCGCGACAACGAGATCAAAGCCATTGACCGCGTCTGCGGCGCTCAATGTTTTTGATAACTCGGCGTACGTGCCCGCAATCGGGCTGGTGCCGTTCGGCCCCCTGCACCCCTGCCAGTACAACACCACCTCGTCCAACGCTGAAAAAGCAGGGTGGGCGGCAATACGCACGGTGACGCCTTCCCATAATCTGGGCACCGCACAACAATTAAGTACACCCGCCTTCCCTCCATGAGGAAATGTCGGCTCCTTGAGGTCATCGATGATGACAATCGCCACATCCACTTCGGTAACACTCGCGTGTTGATCGTTCACGCCGTTGCGGGTCACGTAGTACGTCGCCAGCCTTGGGTTCTGCAACTCGGGTTCAATGTATTCCCAGAGAATCTCCAACTCGATGGGCTTGCCGGCGACGTCACCCACTTGAACCTCATAACTGACCACCGGCGTATCGATCTGCCCCCAATAAACATCAATCCATTGAAACGGCTGAGGATCGTCAAACAGCACCAAGAGCGCCCTGGCCGGCAAACCGAAGTCGATACCCAGCAACTTATTGGGTAAGTCGGATCGCTGCCCGCGCACTTCCAGTTTCGCCAGTGTTTCATTGAGCAACGCGGGGGCGTTGGCATGGTCCTGGCCGGCAATCGTCAGGTTGACGGCCACCGAGATCTCGGGAGACGGTGCGGTGTAGCTGCCATCGGCATGGCGAACCCGATAACTCACCAGCGCCCTTAACGGTCCGTCGCCCAATGCCTGCAATACCGGCCATGGCACCGTCGCTTTCAAAGGAAACGCCGCAGGATCGACGGGGATTTCCGCCAGCGGTGTTCCGTCCCAATCAATGGCAACCCAATGGGCGGCATCCGGGAACTCATACGCATCAATTTCTACGTGCACGCTCTCACGTGCCTGCTGGCGATCGATCAAATTGCGCGGCAGAGGCACCCTCGGCGGTGGCAACGCGCCTGGCAGCGGAGTGAGATCGACGAGGATGCTTTGCAGCCTGGCACGGGGTCCGATGTTCCCCGCCCGATCCCTGAGGTAGTAGTACATGTAACGCGTGCCGGGGCCCCATGCCCGAATTTCATCGGCATACACCGTAATTAGCAGGCGATTGTTGTCGATGTCTTGCTGGCTGAATTCCTGCTCACGGATTTCAATTTCGCTATCGGGTGGAATCGCTTGATCGGTCCAGAAATAGACCGCCCGATCCCCCCACTCGACGTCGATGTAAAAGGGCGCCTCCACGATGACTTGCCCGGTCGACTCCAGATCAGCCTCGGTGATCGTACCGTTCAGCTCAGGCGGGAATATCACCGGCAGCGGCGGGTTGCCAAAGTTGGGCTTTGTGGTGTCGATGGTGATCTTTGTCCTCGGGGACTCCGCGGGGTTTACCAGGCTGGGAGACACTCGAATCGAAACTTCGTACACCCCTTGTTTGAGCAGCTCTTTCGGGACGGTGAGGGTTTGTGGCAACGGGACAGGTACCTGACTTGGATAAAGCCTGCCGTTGACACTGACGAACGCAGAACCAAAAGGCATAAAGCCCAACTCGACACGGTCGGTACGGTTGGGTGCAACCGTGAAGTCCCAGCCCATGAAGGTGACATCCAAATCTTGCCCCAATGCCCTGAGTGGCAACAAGCCGATCGGCTTATCCTCATCCAGCTCATCCAGGACCATGGGCACCTTGGGTGCTTCCAGCGCAGTCTCTGGAGCACGCTCGGGAACCTCTTGTTGATCGGTAGGCTTACGCGGCGCTGACATTAGTGACCCTCCTCAATGAAGGCTAAAACCTTGTGGATACCGAACATGCTCACCCGGCACGTATCGAACGACTGGTTTCATTAAATGCTCACGCCGCAAAGCTGGCTACTGTCAGAAATAACAGGTTGGGCGACCGCTCGTCGGGAAACCCGTCCTAAAATAGGTTTTTTGGCTGTTCCCGGGTGCAATTTCGCCGCAAAAAAAAAACCCGCCCTCCCGTTCAGCCGGGAGGGCGGGTTTTGGCGTGGCAACGTCGGTTTAGACGGTATCCACCTTCAACGAGTGATCGTTGAGCATGCCGGTGATGATGGTTGCCGTATCGTGCCCACTGGCGATCGCCCCACCTGCCCCTGGCGTGACCCCGTAGTGGTCGGCCAGGTTGACCCCCGCCAGGTCGATGGTCTGGTTCGCCGCGGCCCCCGCGATGGAACTGACCGTGATGCTGCTGACCACTGCCCCGCCGACGACCGTGACGCTGAAGTGCAAGTAGTCGTCCAGGGACGCCGTGGTGGCGTTTTCCCCTTGCAGCAACTGCGACAGGTCGAGCTTGTCGGTGCCCAGCGTGAAGTCCGTGACCACGTCGTGCCCGCTGTTGCCTTGCTGCCACAGGAAGGTATCGGCTCCCGCGCCACCGCTCAGGGTGTTGTTGCCCAGGCCGCCGATCAGGATGTCATCCCCGCCGCCGCCATTGAGGGTGTCGTTGCCCAGGCCACCGTTGATCACGTTGTTGCCGTTATCGCCGGTGAGGGTGTCGTTGTAGTTGGAGCCGACCAGGTTCTCGATGCTCGTCAAGGTGTCAGTGCCGGCACCGATGGTGTTCTGCGCGATCAACGTGCCCAGGTTCACGGTCACCCCGGCCGTGGCATGGGCGTAGCTGGCCGTGTCGATGCCCGTCCCGCCGTCGAGCAGGTCAGCGCCCGGGCCACTGAACAACAGGTCGTTGCCCGCCCCACCGTGCAGTTCATTGTTGATCCCGGAGACCGTCAGCACATCGTTGCCATCACCGCCGTTGAGGAGGTTGTTGTCACCACTGGCCACCAGGATGTCATCCCCGCTGGTGCCCGTCAGGGTGTGGCCGGCCTGGTAGGTCAGGGTGACGTTGGCCCCATCGGTGCCGCCATGGTTGTCGCTGGCCGTGTAGGTGCCATGGTAATCCGAGGTGGTGCCATGCACTGCGCCGTAGTCGACCGTCATGGTCAACTGGTAGCTTTCGGCGGCTCCTTTGTTGTTGCCATTGGTATTGGTGATGTTAGTGACGTGGATCTGGTACGTACCATCGGTGAGCGCCGTGATCATTCCGCCATCGGAAATCGGCAGGAACCCCGCACCATTGAGCGAGTACTCCATGCTGACATGCCCGCCGGCCAGGTTGTGATCCAGCGTGAGGGTTTCACCGGCCTTGAGTTTCACGCTGATGAAGTCTTCATCGTTGGCGTTGGCCCCACTTACTTCCCCCAGGTAACCGCTGATCACCAGCACCGCCGTCATGGTCGCCACATTGGCGGCGAACGCGTTGCGCACATCCGCCAGGTTCTGGTTAGCCGCCAGGTTATCGGGCAAGGCAAAGGTGGTGATCGCCCCGGAACCCCGGAAGTCCGAGCCGGTGTTGAAGTTGGCCGGGTTGCTCGTGAGCCGGTCGCCGTTAGGGTCGCTGTCATTGGCCAGCAGCAACTCGCCCGGTACCGTCAGGTTGCTGAACAGCGTGTTGGTGATCACATGATCGTCCACCGCCACCGGCGCCGTATTCGGCAGTACCTTGACCGTCAATGTCGAGCTCGCCAGGTCGCCGTCGTTGTCACTCAGGGTGAAGCCGAAGTTTTCGGTGATCAGCGTCGTGGTGTACTTCTGCGAGATGTAGCTGTAGTCGCCGCTATCGAGCTTGATCACCAGCGTGCCGCCATTGTTCGTGGTGATGGTCAGGCTGTGATCGGTGGCGTTGTAGAGGCCGTGGTTGATCCCGGCAAAGGTCAACGCGGCGCTGCCCGTCAGTTTGGGGTTGTAGGTGTAGGTGGTGCCGTCGACCACAATCGACTTGATAAAGCCGCCATCGGCACCGAATGATCCGCCCTCCAGCAGCGACCCGGTGACCGGGACCCCCACCACAGAACTCGACAGCACCGAATTGAGCTGGCTCAGGTCGGTGACCAACACGGCGTTGGTGTTGGTCCCGGTCGCGCCGTTATAGGCCAGCGGGTCCAGGCTCCCCCCGCTGATGCCACCGCCCAGGCCAATGGCGTAGTTGTTGATCGCGTTGGTGGTGAGGAAGGTTTTCAGGGCCGCCTCGTCCGCCGGAGCGATGTCCTGGCCAAAGCTCGGTTCACCGTCCGAGAAGAAGTAGCCGACATTCTGCGCACCGGCCAGTTTACCGGTCTGGCCAAATGCGGTTTGCATCATGGCGACGGCGGCATCGTAGTTGGTACCGCCATCGGCGATGAGCGCGGTCAGGGCCGCCTTGGCGACCGCCGCACTGACCCACGTCGTAGTAACGTCCTTGGCCGTGGAGCTGAACGTCACCAATTGCACCATGACATCGCCCAGCCCCTCGTACTTGTCGAGCAAGGCCGAAATGGCCTGCTTGGCCAGTGCCAGGCGCGTCTGGTTCACTCCATTGATCATGACCCCGGACAATTCCTTCATGCTGCCCGAAACGTCGAGCACGATCATCAGGTTGGTGCTGATCGGCACCGTTGTCACAGAACGCGTGGACGCCGTCGCGCTAGGCACGTCATCGACAATGTTGATCAGGATCGTACCGGTGACGAAATTGCCCTGGGCATCGGTGGCCTTGTAGATGAAGCTGTCTGCGTTGTTGAGGGTGGTCACGCCATCATTGGCATTGGGCGAGGTACTCGCCGCCTTGGTCAGGGTGTAGGTGTAGGTGCCGTCGGCGTTGACCTGGATTGTCCCGAAAAGGCCCGCGTTACTGCCCACCAGGCTGTAGGTGAGCGGCCCACTGCCGCCGGTGACCGAGCCCACCAGCGTGCCACCGGCGGTTTCCCCGGTATTGCTCGGATCGCTGCCGATCACCGTGCCGGGAGCCAGGTCCAGGCCATCCGCCTTCAGGTCCAGGGCCTTCTCATAGACCGTGACATCGTTGTCGATGACCGCGTTGAGGCCACTGTCGTTGATGGTAATGGTGATGGTCGTGGTGCTGACGTCACCATCACCATCACGGATGGAGTAGACGAAGGTGTCCGTGACCGTCCCCGTGGTCACCGAGTTCGGGTTGCTGTGGTACACCGCATTGCCGGCGGCATCGAGGGTCAGGTAGCCGTAGGCGCCACTGATGTTCGAGTTCAGGCCGCCCGATGCCGTGGTGCCCGTGTTGGTGCCGCCGCGCACGCCGATCACCACCGCGCCATCAGATCCCTTGATGTCATTGCCCAGGACGCTGAGGTTAAGCGTTGCCCCCTCAATGGCCGAGCCGGTGTCGGGCTTGGCGGTCGGGAGGTCATCGATGATGTTCACTTCAAGCGTGCCGGTCGCCGTGTTGGTTGCACCGCTATCACCATCGGACGCAATCACCGTGAAGGACTCGACGATGCTGTTGGGTCCAAGGCCGGTGGGATGGACTTCGGTGCCGGTCAGCGTGTAGCTGTAGCTGACCACCCCGGTGCTGGCGTCGTAGCCGGTGATCGTCAGCTTGTTGCCCAGCGCGGTGGTGATCGATTGCGGGATGGTTTGCGTCACGCCGCCGTCGACCACCGTGATGCCTTGCACGGTCAGGGTTTTCAAGCCATCGGGCGCGCTCACGGCGAAGGTGCCGCTCTGGGTCAGTGCACCGTTGTTCGGGTCACTGCCCATTGGCAGGTTTTTCTCGTAGACCGTCAGGTCGCTGCCTTCGAGCTTGATGCCGCCGAGGGTCACCGGATCGTCGTTGTTGTGCACGTTGAGCACCAGGTTGGCGATGCTCTTGTCGCCATCGGCGTCGGTCAGGGTGTAGGTGAAGGTTTCGATGCCATTGCCGTTGCCGGGCAACGATTTGAAGCCGGCTTCATTGGGATGCAGCGTGTAGGTGTAGGTGCCGTTGGCATTGAGCACCAGGGTGCCGTAGGTGCCGGTGAAGCTGCCCGCGGTGATCGGCCCGGTCGACACGCGGTCAGAGCCTTGAATGTCGTTGTCCAGCACGTTTCCGGTCAGGGTCAGTTGGCTTTCCGAAGCCTTGACGAGGTTGCTGTCGTTGGCCGCCGTGGGCACGTCGTCGACGATGTTGACGTGGATCGTCGCCGTCGTCGTGCTGG
>NZ_FOCB01000044.1 GCF_900109995.1 Pseudomonas sp. ok272
ACTTCATCGCAGGGCAGGAAGTGCACGGTCAGGCCACAAACTTTCTGGCCGGTGTAGTCGGGGATGGGGGCGAGCTTGCTGTGTTGGCGTTTTTGGGCATCGATTTTGTCAAGCCAGGCGTCGTACTTCGCCTCATCTGCAAAGCCTGGAAAGTCATCGGAGTACGCCACCCCTGTCTCCCAATCAACCCGCACCGTCATCCCCGGCTGCCAGCGCTTGGGCGCGATGTAGCAGCAACCACCGCCCCCGCCCTGGTACGGGCCGATGATGTCGAGGCCCGAGCGGCCATCGACGCTGAAGCGATTGATCGCCCAGTGGGTGTGGTTGATGGCTTCCAGGGTGCTGGCCTGGGTGGGGTGGGCGAGTAGCGCACAGAACGCAGCGAGCGCCGCGGTTACCGTCGAGGGTCTGGGCATGGGGTTCAACTCCGCTCGGTCTGAGGTGGATCGATGTGGGCATTGCGCAGCGTGTCGAGGAGCACGGTCTCGCGCTCGGCGGGCAGCAGCACCCCGGCCTCGGTGGCCGCAAGCATCGACGCGTAGCTGATTTGAAAGCGCCGCTCGGCCCCCCAGTCGGCGGGGAAAGCCGCCTCCATAACCGTCAGGGCCAGGCTGGCGTCGCTGGCGCAGCCGAGGCTTTCCAACTGGCTGTCGCTCAGTTCCAGCGGGGCGCAAGGCTCGGCGCTGTCAGGCCCCTGTGCCTGCCCCGCCAGGCACCGGGGCTGGCCATCACGGTCGAGCCAACTCCAGAACGCCACGGGCTGCAACCAGCGCTGCTGCTCTTGCGGTTGCAGGACATGGCTGAACAACAAGGCAAACAGGCGTGGGTCGTAGTAACGCAGCAGCCCTGGGTAGCCACCATTGCTGGCTTGCAGGCAGTGCCCCAGGTGCTCGGCCAAGGGCTGGAAGTCCCAAGGCGAGGCCAGCACCAGCACTTGCGCACGCACGTTCAGGTGCTGCAACAGGCCGCTGAGCCACTGGCGTTGCAGCGGTTGCGTCAGGTCGACCCGGATCAACAACGGCGCCACGTCGCCGGCCCCCTCCTCCGGGCGCCCGGTGAACAACGAGTGCCACGACAAGGCCGGCTCAACGCCGGGCAGACTGGGGAGCAACGGCGTGGCGCTGCCGGCTTGGTCGACGATCACATCCAGGCAGGTAATGCCGACCGGCCTACACATCGCCTCCAGCACGCCAAGCCAGGCGGTGATAGGCGCGGCGCTCATGCTTGCACCTGCGGGGAAACAAAACCCTGTGCCGCATGGTGAGCGCGAAGCAGGCACTCTTTGCACACCGCACCCGGCAGTTCGGGCAGTGGAAAGCTCAGGCGGGTGGGTGGCTCCCAGATGTGCTGACCCTTGAGGCTGAGTGTGCCGGGGGTATGAATGTCGATCTCGCCACTGGGGGCGATGCGGATATAGCCGCCGCCGCAGCCCAGGGTGATGCCGTTCTTGGCGGTCAGTTGCAGGTGGCCCTGCACCGATTGCACGGTGATGTCTTGCTGGGCGATCAGGTTCAACACGTCGCCGTGGGATTCGATCTCCAGCGGGCCTTTGCCGGAGACCAGGCGCAGGCCTTGCTCTTGGGCCAACAGCGAAATGTCCTGACTGGCCTGGATCGACAGGCGCTGGGCGGCAGCCAGGTGGATGTCGTCCTGGCTTTGCAGGTAGAGGGCATCACCGCTCTTGAGCAGCACACCGCCTGACGTGACCACACCAATGCCTTGGGGAGCGCTGAGCAGAATGGTCGGGGCCGCCAGGTCTTGGGCATCCGCTTGCAACCGCAGCAAGCCATCAATGGCCGGCGCACGACTGTGATGGGCCTGGGCAATCACTTGCCAATCGGAGATTTGCTCGCGCGCCTGCTGAACCAGCGCGTTGGCGGGGTCCATGCTCAATACGTCGCCCTGGGCTTTGGGCTGTGCATCGGCACTGATGAACACCCCCTTTCCAGCCCGTATCGCCCCCCAACCATCGGTCCTCAGCTCAAACCCTTCGCCGCGCTTTTTCTTCTGCGCATC
>NZ_FOCB01000035.1 GCF_900109995.1 Pseudomonas sp. ok272
GCCGTCACGAACACATTGGAGGCCTGGCCGCGAAAGCGGGCCATGGCCGGGACGTTGTGGATGGCGTACATCGGCATCAGGAACAGGATCGCGGCGATGACCGGGCCACCGATGGTTTCGATCATGCCCAGGATGCTTGGATTCAACGTCGCGACAATCCAGCACACCACCAGCATGAACGCCGCCACCATGCGATCCAGGGCCTTGGCGCTCGGACGCTTGCCGGTTTTCACGATCAGGCCTTTCAAGCCCTCGCTGGCACCGATGTAGTGGCCCAGGAACGACTTGGAGATGGCCACGAAGGCAATCAACGGCGCGGCGAAGGCGATGGTCGGGTTGTCGAAGTGGTTGGCCAGGTACGACAGGATCGACAGGTTCTGTGCCTTGGCGTCGGCCAGTTGCGCCGGCGACAAGGTCAGCACGCAACTGAAGACGAGTAGAAAAGGGGACGGATTTATTTATTCAGCGGATCTGGTGCTTGTGCAACAGGCGATAGAACGTCGGCCGGGAAACCCCCAGGACCCGGGCGGCCACGCTGAGGTTGTCGCTGTGACGGTTCAACACGTCGCACAGGGCCTGGCGCTCGGCGCGGGTCTTGTAGTCTTCCAGGGTACCCATGGGCGCCGCGATGGCCTGTTGTCCGAGCAGG
This sequence comes from Pseudomonas sp. ok272, assembly GCF_900109995.1. Lineage (GTDB taxonomy): Bacteria > Pseudomonadota > Gammaproteobacteria > Pseudomonadales > Pseudomonadaceae > Aquipseudomonas. Next base: position 650 of record NZ_FOCB01000035.1, read on the forward strand.
CCCAGGTCCTGCGCCTCGATCTGCCGCCCTTCGGCCAGCACCAGGCCACGGCGCACGCGGTTGGCCAGTTCGCGCACATTGCCCGGCCAGTCATGCTTGCCCATGGCGATCAATGCGTCTTCGCTGAAACTGCGGGGCCGGCGTCCGGTTTCCTGGCTATAGAAGTGGGAAAAGTGGCTGGCCAGCATCGACAGGTCGCCATGGCGCTCACGTAAGGGTGCGGTCACCACTTGCAGGACGTTGAGCCGGTAGTACAAGTCCTCTCGAAAACGCTTGGCTTCGATGGCCGACTCCAGGTCGACGTGGGTCGCCGCCAGTACGCGTACATCCACCGCAATCGGCTGGCCGCCACCGACCCGCTCGATGTGTTTCTCCTGGAGGAAGCGCAGCAGGCTGGCTTGCAGCTCCAGGGGCAAATCACCAATTTCATCGAGAAACAGGGTGCCGCCGTTGGCCGCCTCGATCCGCCCGATCTTGCGTTGATGAGCCCCGGTGAATGCGCCCTTCTCATGCCCAAACAGCTCGGACTGGATCAGGTGCTCGGGGATCGCCCCGCAGTTGATCGCGACAAATGGTTTGCTGTGGCGTTGCGACTGACGGTGCAGCGTGCGGGCCACCAGCTCTTTGCCGGTGCCGCTTTCCCCACGAATCAACACCGGCGACTCGGTCGGCGCCAGCTTGCTTAACAGCTTTCGCAGCTCGCGGATGGCCTTGCTGTCACCCAGCAGTTCGTGTTCCGGCTGGTCGACATGGATCGTGCCCTGGCCGCGCAGGCGCGCCATGCCGAAGGCCCGGCCCAGCGTTACCTGGACCCGGGAGACATCGAACGGCAAGGTATGAAAGTCAAAGAACCACTCGCAGACAAAGTCTCCGACCTTTTGCATTCGCAGCACTTCCGGGCTGAGAACCGCAATCCACTCGGTGCCGCTGCGACTGATCAGTTCCTTGACCGCTTCGGGGCGCTCCAGATGAAACGGCTGCAAGCGCAGCAAACCGACATCGCAACTGCGTTCGGCGGCGCTTTCCAGACTACAACTGTCGACGTCCCAACCGATGGCCCGCAGGCCCGGCACCAGCCGGTGGCAATCATCACAGGGGTCCACCACCAACAACCGTCTCAGCGCGGGGGTATCAATCATGACTGTTCCTTGGCGCCAAAATAATAGAAAAGTTATTAGAAACAGTCGTTTGGCGAACCTGGATGTAACGTTAGCAAGAACTTGACAGCGTCTTGTACCGTTTAACTATAAGGTTGACGGTCTTTTAGTTATAAGCAAAAAGGTACTTAGCAAGCTATCAAGCTGAACCTTTCATTCAGCTTTCAATATTTCCAAAAAAACCGGCAATTTTAAATAAAGTCGATATTTCTTTTAATTGTGTGTGACCTATCTCAAAAGTGTGACATCAGTACAAGTAACCTGCCGCACGGTAAGCCCAACCGACGGCACATCACTTGATTGGGCATAGAGAGAACATACCCATGAACGCTCCGCTGCGGATCAACGAAGCTCTTTTGATTGCCGATGGCGCCTTTACACCGTTCCAGTGTGTGGCCTGGACGCAAACGGACGGCTCAGGCGAACTGACGCTGACCGTTATCGACCGCACCAGCACGCCTATCGGGCGTAAGCAAATCCCCTGCAGCACCTATACCGACCCCGCCCAACTCGAAGATCTGCTGAAGCAGGCGCGCGCCGAGTTGAGCCAAGACGGCTATACCCTGCAAGCCTGGTCGATGCCCAAGTAAACCCTTGATCAAACTGTTTGTTCGCGGTTAAAGAACACGGCCCGGGCTGTTTCGGAATCACGCTTACTTCTGAGCAAGCGCAACACGTGCTCATCGCTGGAAGCGGCCGTTGTTTGCGCTTCGTAACTTCCGTTGCAGGCTGAATACATTTAGCGCGGGCGTTAAATACAGCGGCATGTATCTTCTTGTTACAGCATCCAATGCAGTAAACAACGACGGCACGGGATGCTGTCGTTGCCGTGCGAAATACCTACACCTGCGAATACCCGTGGATTCTACTCAGCCCAAGCGGTGCCAGGTGCGGCCATCGCGGGCGAGCAGTTCGTCGCCGGCGGCCGGACCATCCTCCCCCGCCGCATAGTGCTTGACGCTGGCATCTTCCTTCCAGGCATCGAGAAAGGGTTGCACCGCTCGCCAACCATTCTCGATGTTGTCTGCGCGCTGGAACAGGGTTTGATCGCCCGTCAGGCAGTCGTAGATCAAGGTTTCGTAGCCCGTGGAGGGCTGCATCTCGAAGAAGTCCTTGTAGGCGAACCCCAACTCGATGTTAGCCATGTCCAGTGCCGGACCAGGACGCTTGGCCAGCAAGTCGAACCACATGCCTTCGTTGGGTTGAATCTGAATTCTGAGGTAAGTCGGTTGCATCTCATCGACGGGCGTGTCGCGAAACGGCGCGTAGGGTGCAGGCTTGAAGCAGATGGCGATCTCCGTGTCGCGCACACTCATGCGCTTGCCGGTGCGCAAGTAGAACGGCACGCCGACCCAGCGCCAGTTATCGATCATCACCTTGAGTGCGACATAGGTTTCCGTGGTGCTGTCGGCGGCGACGTTGGGCTCCTCGCGATAGCCGGCCAGCGCCTGGCCCGCCAATTCGCCGGCGACATACTGGCCACGCACCGAGTTGGCGCGCGCTTCACTGATCGACCACGGACGGATCGCCCCCACCACCTTGGCCTTTTCCCCGCGCACCGCGTCGGCACCGAACGCCGCCGGCGGTTCCATCGCCACCATGGCCAGCAACTGGAACAGGTGATTGGGCACCATGTCCCGCAGCGCGCCCGTGTGTTCGTAGAAACTGCCGCGCGTCTCCACGCCCACGGTCTCGGCGGCCGTGATCTGCACGTGATCGATGTAGTGGTTGTTCCAGAACGCTTCGAACAGGCTGTTGGAGAATCGGCTGACAAGGATGTTCTGCACTGTCTCCTTGCCCAGGTAGTGGTCGATCCGATAGATCTGCTTCTCCGTCATCACCTTGAGCAGACACGCGTTCAAGGCCTCGGCGGTATGCAGGTCGGAACCGAACGGCTTTTCGATCACCACGCGGCGGAACGCCTCGGGGCCCTCGACCAGCAGCCCGGCCGCCCCCAGGCGACGCACCACTTCACTGAAGAAACGCGGGGCGGTGGCCAGGTAGAACACCGCATTGCCGGTGCCGCTGGCGGCAATTTTCGCCGCCAGCGCCTGATAGGTGCTGTCGTCGAGAAAATCACCCTGGACATAGCTGATGCCCTTGGCCAGCTTGGCCCAGCGCGCCGGATCCAGGGGATCGGCGCCGTTGCCAACCTTGCTGGCCGCCTCGTTGCGAATGAACGCTTCGAGCTTGTCGGCGAAGTCGATGTCGCTGATGGCGTTGTGGTCAACACCGACGATCCGCAAGCCGTCCCCGAGCAAACCGTCACGACTGAGGTTGTACAGCGCCGGCATCAGCAGGCGCTTGACCAGGTCGCCGTGGGCACCGAACAAAAATAGCGTGGTTGCCGGTGCCGGTTGAGCCTTGGACGTCTGGCGGACCGTGGTCATTTTTTCGGCGTCTCGACGTGACCACCAAAGCCAAAGCGCATGGCGGACAGAATCTTGTCGCCATAGGCGCCTTGCTGGCGTGAACGGTAGCGGGAGAACAACGAGCTGGAGAGCACCGGCACCGGCACCGCTTGCTCCATCGCCGCTTCAATGGTCCAGCGCCCTTCGCCGCTGTCGGCCACGGAGCCGGAATAGCCGTCGAGCTTGGGGTCGCTGGCCAGCGCATCGGCGGTCAGGTCCAGCAGCCAGGACGAGACCACGCTGCCACGACGCCAGACTTCGGCGATGTCGGCCACATTCAGGTCGAAGCGCTGATCGGGCGGCAGGATGTCCGAGGCCTTGGTCTTGAGGATGTCGAAACCCTCGGCGAAGGCCTGCATCATGCCGTACTCGATGCCGTTGTGAATCATCTTGACGAAGTGCCCGGAACCCGCGGGGCCGGCGTGGATATAGCCCTGTTCGGCACGCCCGTCGGCCGAAACCCGGTCCTTGGTCCGTGGAATGTCGCCCATTCCCGGAGCCAGGGTTTTGAACAACGGGTCCAGGCGCTGCACGTCGTCGGCATCGCCGCCGATCATCATGCAGTAGCCGCGCTCCAGGCCCCAAACGCCACCGGAGGTGCCGACGTCGATGTACTTCAGGCCTTTCTCCGCGAGGGCCTTGGCGCGACGGATGTCGTCCTTATAGAAAGTATTGCCACCGTCGATGATCACATCGCCCGCTTCGAGCAAGGTGCTCAGGGTATCGATGGTGTCTTCGGTCGGTGCGCCCGCCGGCAGCATGACCCAGACCGCACGCGGCTTCTGCAGCGCGCCAATCAGTGCCGGCAGGTCGCCGACGCCGTTGGCGCCTTCCTGGCGCAGGGTGTCAACGAACGCGGTGTTGCGGTCATAGACCACCGTCGTGTGCCCGTCGAGCATCAGGCGCCGTGCAATGTTGCCGCCCATGCGGCCCAGCCCAATAATCCCCAGTTGCATGTGCTGATGCTCCTTACTACGAATAAATGTGTGTCAAAGGTTATAGCGCACTGAGCCACGTCAAGCGTGACCCTGCGCGCTGCAACCTTCGTTTACGGCCAATTTTGCCCGAGCTATAGGGATAACGTCCCGAACGTCGGCGAAGACACAGGGATTTTAAAATAAATAGCGCGACACTGGGTAACTCGGCTGATCAGATGCCACCGGCAACATGACGCTGGCCTACTGCTTCGACCGCCAGGGCGCCCGATAAGCTCCATCGGAACGATCCGACATTTTTTTCACATTTCACCGAGCATAATCCGCCGGTTATGCACGCTCACCGTGTGGGCGCTAATCGCTGATGCCTGGAAACGCTCCAGTATCTGCAGTAATCAATCGGCTGGAGCGCTGAATGGCGATGTTTAAACGCAGCACTACGACTGCGAAAGGTTTTGACTGGGCGGGCCTCGGCTGGCTGTTCCTGTTCTTCTGGTACTTTTCCGGCATCACTCAATTACTTATTTTGCTGACCGACACGTCGGGCTTCTCGGGCTTTCGTCAAGCATTCATCATGAGCGCCATCTGGCTCGCACCGGTGCTGCTGTTCCCGGCCCGCACGCGCGTACTCGCGGCAGTGATCGGCGTGGTGCTCTGGGCATGCTCCATGGCCAGCCTGGGCTACTTTTTCATCTACCAGCAGGAATTTTCGCAAAGCGTCATCTTCATCATGTTCGAGTCGAACATCTCTGAAGCCGGCGAATACATGACCCAGTACTTTGCCTGGTGGATTGTCCTGGCCTTCATCGCGCACACCGCGCTGGCCATCTTCCTGTGGACCCGCCTGCGCCCGGTGTACTTGCCACGGGGCAAAGCCGTGCTGGCCGCCATCGCGATCCTGATCGCCGTGATCGGCTACCCGCTGGTCAAGCAAACCCTGCGCACCGGCAGCTTCGCCAGCGGCTTCGAAAAGTTCGAAACCCGCATCGAGCCGGCCGTGCCTTGGCAGATGATCGTTGCCTATCATCGCTATCGCGACACCCTGACCAGCATGCAAGGCATGCTCGACAACGCCAGCCAGGTGCCGCCACTGCACAACCTCAAGGACACCATGGCCGGCCAGCCGTCGACCCTGGTGCTGGTGATCGGTGAATCGACCAACCGCCAGCGCATGAGCCTGTATGGCTACCCGCGCGCGACCACGCCTGAACTGGACAAGCTCAAGGACCAACTGGCGGTGTTCGACAACGTCATTACCCCGCGGCCCTACACCATTGAGGCGCTGCAGCAGGTATTGACCTTCGCCGACGAAGAAAACCCTGACCTGTACCTCAAGACTCCATCGCTGGTCAGTGTGATGAAGCAGGCTGGCTACAAGACCTACTGGATCACCAACCAGCAGACCATGACCAAGCGCAACACCATGCTCACCACGTTCTCCGAGCAGGCCGACGAGCAGGTCTACCTGAACAACAACCGCAACCAGAACGCCCGCCAGTACGACGGCGATGTGCTGGAACCGTTCGCCAAGGCCATGGCCGACAGCGCACCACGCAAGTTCATCGTGGTGCATCTGTTGGGCACCCACATGAGCTACCAGTACCGCTACCCGCCGACCTTCGACAAGTTCCAGGACCGCCAGGGTGTACCGCCAGGCGTGAGCGACGCTCAGTTGCCGACCTACAACAGCTATGACAATGCCGTGCTGTACAACGACTTTGTCGTGTCGAGCCTGATCAAGGACTACGCCAAGACCGACCCGAACGGCTTCCTGCTGTACCTCTCCGACCACGGCGAAGACGTGTTCGACTCTGCCGGCCACAGCACCCTGGGCCGTAACGAGAGCAAGCCGACGGCGCCGATGTACACGATCCCCTTCATGGCCTGGGCCTCGCCGAAGTGGCGCGAAACCCATGACTGGAGCTTTGCCGGCGACTTGCAACGGCCGTACAGCAGCTCCCAGTTGATCCACACCTGGGCGGAACTGGCCGGACTGAGCTTCGATGAACTGGACCGCACCAAGAGCCTGGTCAGCGACAGCTTCAAGCCTCGCCCGCTGTTGATCGGCAACCCGTACGAGCGCGATCGCCGGGCGCTGATCGACTTCAGCCTGATGAAGCCCAAAGCCCCCGCACCTAGCCCCGACAACGCTTCAGCCGCTAAACCGTAAGCATGCTCAGGGGGCTGGTTCCAGCCCCCTTCTTCACCCTCGCAACAACCTCCGACCACTCAGGGCGCCTACAGCGTGGCGAACCTGATGTCGTCCTCCCCGAGCCTGGACTGGAAGCGCCAACGCCCCATACAGCTCAGCGTGTTACAGACTCAGATAAAGTCCAAAAAACCATATCAGGTTGCGTCAGAACACCGCAGGCAGGCGAGTGATCTGATCCGTACTAATGAATTTTTTCTGAGCCTGTTTTGTTTCCATGCAAGTTTCTACAGTGCACACCCTGCCAGTCCGGGTGGCCTGGCATGACTTTGCAACCGTGGAAGCAATGACCATGAGCACAGCAACAATCGCACAGGCCTACAACTACAAGGTCGTGCGCCAATTCGTCATCGCGACAGTGGTATGGGGCGTTATCGGGATGGCGATGGGCGTGTGGATCGCCTCGCAACTGGTGTGGCCAGAGGCGAACCTCGACCTGCCCTGGACCACCTTCGGGCGCTTGCGGCCGTTGCACACCAGCCTGGTGATCTTCGGCTTTGCCGGCAGCGCGCAATTCGCTGCCAGTTACTACGCCGTCCAGCGCACCTGCCAGGTGCGCCTGTACTCTGACAAGCTCGCCGCCTTCACCTTCTGGGGCTGGCAGTCGGTGATCGTCAGCATGCTGGTCACCCTGCCGCTGGGCTACACCACCACCAAGGAATACGCCGAGATCGAATTCACCGGCGCGGTGTGGATGACCGTGGTCTGGGTCGCCTACGCCATCGTCTTCTTCACCACCGTGGTGCAGCGCAAGACCCCGCACATCTACGTCGGCAACTGGTTCTTCGGTGCGTTCATCGTGGTGATCGCCATGCTGCACGTGGTCAACCACCTGTCGATCCCGGTGGACTGGTTCAAGTCCTACCCGGTGTACTCCGGGGCTACCGACGCCATGGTCCAGTGGTGGTACGGGCACAACGCGGTCGGGTTCTTCCTGACCACCGGGTTCCTGGGGATGATGTACTACTTCGTGCCCAAGCAAGTGGGCCGGCCGGTGTACTCCTATCGCCTGTCCATCGTGCACTTCTGGGCGCTGATCACCCTGTACATCTGGGCCGGCCCGCACCACCTGCACTACACCGCGCTGCCGGACTGGGCGCAGTCGCTGGGCATGGCCATGTCGCTGATCCTGCTGGCACCCAGCTGGGGCGGGATGATCAACGGCATGATGACCCTCTCCGGGGCCTGGCATAAGCTGCGCACCGACCCGATCCTGCGGTTCCTGGTGTTGTCATTGGCGTTCTACGGCATGTCGACCTTCGAAGGCCCGATGATGGCGATCAAGACCGTCAACGCCCTCTCCCACTACACCGACTGGACCATCGGCCACGTCCACGCCGGCGCCCTGGGTTGGGTGGCGATGATTACCTTCGGCGCGACCTATCACATGGTGCCGAAGATCTTCGGTCGAGCGCAGATGCACAGCATCGGCCTGATCAACGCGCACTTCTGGCTCGCGACCATCGGCACCGTGCTCTACATCGCCTCAATGTGGGTCAACGGCATCACCCAGGGCCTGATGTGGCGAGCGATCAACGACGACGGCACCCTCACCTACTCGTTCGTCGAAGCCCTGCAAGCCAGCCATCCGGGCTTTGTCGTGCGCTTTGTGGGCGGGGTGTTCTTCCTGAGCGGCATGCTGCTGATGGCCTACAACGTATGGCGCACCGTCAGGGTCGCGGGCGTGCAGATGGCCGAGCGTGAAGCGCAGATTGCCTAGGAGACGAGCATGACCGAGCTACTGCTCAACAGCCTGGGCGTGGTGTTCCTGTGGTTCGCCATCGAATACTGCCTGCGCCACCAGACCGCCAGGAGCCTGGACGAAGCGAGCCTGATCCCCTTTGCCGACGACCCCGAAGTGGCACAGCGGGTCGAACTGGCCACCGGCAAGAAAGTCAACGCCGTGGCGCCTGAGATAGCAAAGCCGGGCTGGGGCAACATCGACCTCTAAGCCCCCCAGGGAGCGAGCCTGCTCGCGATGGCGCGGTATCAGTCGACGCAGATGCTGGCTGTGCTGCCGTCTTCGCGAGCAGGCTCGCTCCCACCCTGATCCT
>NZ_FOCB01000038.1 GCF_900109995.1 Pseudomonas sp. ok272
AAGCCCAGGGCCAGGTGCTGGACATGTCCGCCGCCGTGGGCCGTTTGCAACGCGCCGGCGAGCAACTGCAAAGCCTCTCCACCGACGCGCAAACCGCCAACGCCGAACCGGCCGACGTGCACGCGCAACTGACGCTGCTGCGCGAGCAACTGGATGAACTCAAGGCCTCGGTCCTGCTGCTCAGCGCCCCCCAAGGCATCGCCCTGACCAGCGGCGGGCACCTGCAACTGGCCGCGCAAGAGAACCTGATGCTCAATGCGGGCGGCGCGGCCGACCTCAGCGTGGTCAAGCGCCTGTTCATCGGCGTGGGCCAGGGACTGAGCCTGTTTGTGCGCAAGCTGGGGATCAAACTGATCGCCAACCAGGGCCCGGTGACCGTGCAGGCGCAGAACGACACCCTGGAACTAATGGCCCGCCACGGCCTGTCAATCACCAGCACCGAAGATGAAATCCACATCACCGCCAAGAAGAAAATCACCCTCAATGCCGGGGGCAGCTACATCACCCTGGACGCGAACAAGATCGAGTCGGGCACCCTGGGCGATCACTTGGTCAAGTCGGTGTATTTTGACTATCGCGGTCCGGCCAGCATGAAAGCCGAACACCCGGATTACCCACAAAGCCTCTCCAAACAACTGCTGCACCTGAGCGTACCGCATGCGCCCAATGCCCCCCAGCAAAGCGCAGCCGGCATGCCATACAAACTCTATGCCGACGGCGCGCTGCTCAAGGAGGGGGTGCTGGACGGTACTGGGCAACTGCTGATCGAGCACCAGGTCGTCACCCGAGGCTACGGGCTGGTGCTGGCCAACGGCATCAGCTATGAGATCCCGGTGCCCACCGACTACCGCAATGTCGAGCAGGCACACCTGGCCAATAGTGGCCTGCACAACCACCCCACGCAGACCGATGCCGAACTGAGCCAGCCCGCGACGCACACCGATCACCGCGGCCTGTACGCCGTACAACTGGACGAGGGCACCCCCTCGCAGGAACCAATCCTATGAATCGTCCCGCTATCGTGGTGCCGGTTGCCTTCAAGCACACGGACCGTGTCGTCTGCACCTCACCCTGGTATGTCCACAACACCGAGTACCATCCGGTGGCCGCGACCTATCAGCCCTTGGTCAATGGTGAAGAAACCTTCAAGGCGGTGCACCTAGCCATCGCCCAGGCCACCCAGAGCATCGACATCATTTGCTGGGGGTTCCAGCCCTCGATGTATTTCATCCGTGATGGTCAGGCGCCGAGTATTGGCCAGTTGTTGATGGACAAGGCCAAGGCGGGGGTCCAGGTGCGTGTGCTGGGCTGGGAGGCGCCGTTCAATTCGGCGGGCGTGGCCGGTGAGGCCAATCTCCCCGGCAAAGGACTGATGAGCTACGAGGACCGCGCGATGCAACGGTCCACGCAGGATCAATACGCCTTTGATCGCCGGTGGTTCGTCACGTGTTCATACAACCGCGCCAACCCTTATCTACTTCAGGCACAGAACAACTTTCCGGTATTTGTCAGTCGCGGCTTCAACTTGTTCGAGCGGGCCGAGATCGCCCATCAGGTCAAATACCACAGCCTCGACCCGCAACTCAGCGCCAGCACGCTTGCGGTCCTGACAGGGGCGCCGAGCCACCATCAAAAGAGCGTCCTTGTCGACTATGAACTGCCGGACCGCGCCGTCGGTTTTGTCATGGGGCACAACATGCTCGATGAGTATTGGGACACTGACGGCCATTGCGCCTTGAACCGCACACCTGAGACCAAACCGGCACCCAACGCGGGACCGCGCGGCGATACCCCGCGCCAGGACATTTCCAGCCGGGTCAGCGGGCCGATCCTGGAACACCTGCACCACAATTTCGCCGTTGCCTGGCGCAAGGAAACCAAGGAAGACCTGCTCATCGCACGCCAGGCCAAGCAGGTTGGCCCTCAGCTCAAATGCACACACGGCGCCACCCCACAGATAGCTCAACTGCTGCGCACCCAGCCACAAGAGGGCAAGCGCGACATCGAGGCGCTCTACCTGCAAGCGGTCAACAACGCGACCCAGTTCATCTACATCGAGAACCAGTACTTTCGCTGGCCGTTCCTGGCCGAGTTCATCAAGACGGCCGCCGCCCGGCAGGTCACCGCCGGGCGTGACCCCGGCGCGCATGGCGCGATTCATCTGTTCGTGATTACTAACGCCACCGATGATGGGATCGGCGCGGGCACGGTCAATACCCAGCGCATGCTCGACAGCCTGGGGCGCGCGGACACCATTCCCAACGTCACCAAATTAAAACTCATCGACAAAGTCAGGGCCAAGGCCAAGGCCGAGATCGAGGCGCAGGCACCGTCCCTGGGCGAGCAGTTGGAGCAAAAGGTCTTGCGCGCCATGACCAGCATCACCGACGCCCTGGGCGATGGTGAAGCGAACCGCAAGGCCAGGGATATCGACTACCTCCATCGCGGTCGCATCGCTGAGCTGGATGCGCAAATCGCGAAAATCGAGGGCATGACCATCGAGCCAAACAGGAGCATCCCTGGCCTGAAAGTCCATGTGTGTTCGCTGGTGGCCCCCGATTCTCCGCCCGGCAAACCCTGGATGCCGGTGTACATCCACTCCAAGTTGATGATCGTCGACGATGTGTTCACCACCCACGGCTCGGCCAACATCAACACCCGCAGCATGCAGGTCGATAGCGAACTGAACATCGCCCATGAGTGGGCGAGTGTGACCCAGGCGTTGAGGCGGCGGTTGTGGGATCTGCATACGGATGGGAAGGGGGTTCAGGATGATGCGGGGAAAGCGTTTAAGGCATGGCAGGAGATTATTAATCGAAATAGAGAACTTCAAACAGAGGGATTGGCTCCCTATGCCCCTCTTGTCGAGTTCTATTACGACGAAACCAAGCTGGAAAATCTTGACTGATGCGCTACCTCCTCTTGCTGTCATGCCTGTTGCTCGTTGCCTGTGATACCGGCGACGTCCCGACTCATTCAATCAAGGACTCTTCGATGAAGCCGCTTAACGAAATCAAAGCCAACCTGGCCTTCACCTGTGTCCACGAAAAAATCCCGGAGGCGAGCGCCGACGCAGATGTGCTGTTCCAGTACGCCCGGTGGCTACAGAAGAACAACCAACTCAAGCAGGACAAGAGCGTCGATAAGGAGATCGAACGGCTGTATCGCATCGCTGCTGAGAACGACCATTACAAGGCCAATATCAACCTACAGAACGGAGCGATGCACGGTGACTTCAACCTGCGTGGCGAAGAACATTTGCGTCTGAGCCAGCAATTGATCGATGCCGGCGTGGCGACGGGTTACTACCTCGTCGGGATCTTTTTGAACCAAGGAGGTGCCGGGTTGGAGCAGGACTCGGAGATGGCGCTGCGGTATTACCGTAAGGCGGCAGATGAAGGGAGTGCGCAAGCCCAGTACCTTGTGAGCGACAAGTTGGCACCGATATCTATTGCCCCGGATATTGCGCGGCAGATGCGTCGTTGTGCTGCTGAGCAGGGACATGGCAAGGCCGCCAACGCATTGGGCACCAATTTGTCGATAAAGGGCCGGTTTCAAGAGGCTCTTGAAGTGTTCCAGCTAGGAGTGGCTGCTGGTGATGAAACTGCGGCTTACACGTTAGAACGTAGCTTTCTGGGCGCAAAACCAGATGATGAGTTGCACTATTTCGCTCAACAAGAAGACCTAGAGCGCGTCGAACGCTACGAAAAAATCGGCAAAGTCCTAGGCAACTACTCCTACGCCAACCCCAAAGTCCCCGAGATCAACGACATCCTCCCACTGCCCCCGGCCCCGCTGCCGGCGTGGGACGGCAAGCTGCAATGGCTGGAGGAGCGCCTGGCCAACGTGCCGCCGCCCAAGCCCGGCGAGGCGCTGATCCAGCAACTGGCCAAGGCCAAGACCCTGGACCCGAAAACCGGCCGGCCGATGCCGGGGGCTGCTGGGTTCATCAGGGCCACTTCAGGTATGGGCGCGCCCAACTGCTTCACCGGCCAGGCCTGCCCCAAGAGCGGTTACTGGCGGGCGGTTTCACCGTACAACCGAGATCAGAACCTGGAACACACCACCATCCTGCGCTTCGAGCAAGGCCAGGTCATGCCGACTGCGCGGGTCAGGACCTTCCAGCTACGTTTCCTGTTGCCCGATATAAAAAGAGTCGACGAGCTCGGCGTCGAGTGGAGCTACCTGGGTGAAGCTTAAGTATGGGGTCATCTGCCTGTTGAACGTGGCGTTGGCGGCGTGTGGCAATAATGAACAGGCTGCTCGCTTGCCCAAGGCAGCGCCGGACCCGCTCGCCCATATCAAAGCCAACCTGGCCTTCACCTGCGCCCACGAAAAAATCCCCGACGCCAGCGCCGACGCCGATGTGCTATTCCAGTACGCGCGCTGGCTGCAAAAAAATAACCAGCTCAAGCAGGACAAGAGCGTCGACGTGGAAGTCGAGCGGTTGTACCGCATTGCCAGCGAGAACGATCACTACAAGGCCAACATCAACCTGCAAAACGGTGCGATGCGCGGCCATTTCAACCTGCGTGGTGAAGAGCACTTGCGCATGAGCCAGCAATTGATCGATGCCGGTGTGGCGACGGGATACTACCTCGTCGGGATCTTTTTGAACCAAGGAGGTGCCGGGTTGGAGCAGGACTCGGAGATGGCGCTGCGGTATTACCGCAAGGCGGCCGATGAAGGGAGTGCGCAAGCCCAGGCTTATGTGGCGGATAAACTGGCGCCTAGCGATATGGGCCCCGAGGTGGCTCGGCAAATGCGCCGTTGTTCGGCTGAACAGGGTAATGCTGATGCGGCTATTAGTCTCGGTATCAATCTCAAAAGAAGTAGTCAGTATCAGGATTCACTTGAAGCATTCCAGCTTGGTGTGGTTGCTGGTAATGAAACTGCGGCTTATGCGTTAGAGCTTGGCTTTCGCGGGCCCACGCCAGACGATGAATTGGAGTATCTCGCTCAACAAGAAGACCTCGAACGCGCCGACCGCTACAAGACAATTAGCAAAGTCCTAGGCAACTACTCCTACGCCAACCCCAAAGTCCCCGAGATCAACGACATCCTCCCACTGCCCCCGGCCCCGCTGCCCGCCTGGGACGGCAAGCTGCAATGGCTGGAAGAGCGCCTGGCCAATGTCCCACCACAAAAACCGACTGAAGCGCTGATCCAGCAACTGGCCAAGGCCAAGACCCTGGATCCGAAAACCGGCCGGCCGATGCCGGGGGCTGCTGGGTTCATCAGGGCCACTTCAGGTATGGG
>NZ_FOCB01000016.1:0-4432 GCF_900109995.1 Pseudomonas sp. ok272
GCCGATGGCACCCAGGCATTGCCCGAGGGCACGCTGGTCAAGCGCTGCCTGCACCTGGTGGCCAGCCATGAGCAGCGCCTGAGTTTTCCGTTGGAATCGATCCGCCGGCAGGGCGGTGAGTATCCGGCCAATAGCCAGGAGGTGATTTATCCGGGGGTGCATACGGACCTGGGTGGGGGGTATAGGCCGGGGAATCAAGGGAAGGCGGTTGGTAGGGATGATCGTTTATTACTTTCACAGATTGCCCTCCATGATCTTTATGCCGATGCCTTTGCCCATGGCGCTCCTTTGAAGGTGCCTAAAGATTCCGTACCAATCGACTTACGCCATGAGTTGTGGCGAGCGATGGAAACTAATGTGGAGAGGTCATTTGCTGTCGCTCCAACCCTGGTCAACCGCTTCAACGCCTGGCGCGAAGTCACCCTCCACCAACCTTCCGTGGAGCAACCCCTGTCCCCCGAGCAGGCTGCCGGCTACAACCCCCTGCCAAGTCCTCACACCCTGGAAGATGCCGTGCGTGAGCAGATCGGCTGGATCACCGGCTGGCGCATCGACCGCTACGCCTTTGCCAGCCTCAAGGGCACCGCGTTCTACCAGCAAGCCAGTGATACCCACGCCGACAAGGCAGTACGCGCGCACGCCGAGTCAGCGCGCGACAACCAACAGGCGCAGGTCAACCAGCGCCGCCGCGAGCACCTGGCCCGCGAGCGTTTCAGCCGCGAATCGAAAACCGTGCTGGAGCCCGGAGTCAAGGACTTCGATGCGGATCTGGATCAAACCCAACTGCGCGAAGCCGCCGAAGAATGCGCCGCCCACTACCGTGGCCCAAGCCGGTTGACCCTGGTGGCATTGCGCGTGGGCCCGCTGCTCGCGCTGAGCACCGGTCATGCGCTGGCCGAGCGCCTGCGCATCAAGGAGGCGGGGCGCAGCCGGGTCAGTCGCTTGTTCCCGGCGCCTTACCTGGAAACCAACCACCCCGACGAACATCGCCGTGGCGAAGTCGCGGAACACCGCAACGCCCACCGCCCCGAGGGCCTGCTGCGCGCCCTGTTCGACGATCAGGTCCACGACTCCCGTGCCTGGTTTTTCTACGACCTCGGGCGTGAGTTGGGGGGGAGTTACTTCTCCGAACGCATGCTGTTCTTCGGCGAGCGCGGCCGCCGGGAGTTGGTGCTGTACCGCGAAGACAACGGCCAGATGATTGCGGTAAACCCCGACCCGCGGCCTGACGCGAACCCGCCAGTCCTCACCGAAGCCGAGCGCATCGCCCGGCTCCAGCAAGCGGTCATGGCGCCGTTCAACGCGTTTTATGCCGCGCGGGAGGAGGGCAAGGATGGACAGAGTTGATCCGGTGCAGTGCCGCCCAACCCCGGGCCCACGCTTGCGGTGGCTGGCCCGGTTCGCAGTCCTGGGCGCCCTGGGCGTGCCGATGCTCGCCCAGGCCGGCAGCCTGGAAGCCATCAACCACACCCACTGGGCGATCAACCGCTTCAGCGTCGATGGCCGCTCGGGCCTCGACATCATCAGCCCATACCAGGGCGGGGGCGGTGGTTGCTGCTACATCGCGCCCCAGCGCTGGCAGCCGGGGATGACGGTGCGGGTTGATTGGGAGACGGGGGTGGCAGACTCCAAAAACTTCCCAGGATATGAAGACCAAGAGAAGTACTTGGCATGGCGAAATAAAATCCGAGCCCAAAAACGCCAACACACCAAGCTCGTCCCCATCCCCGACTACACCGGCCAGAAAGCCTGCGGCCTGACCGTGCACTTCCTGCCCTGTGACGAAGTACAAGTCACCACCTCCTGCCACGCCTATGGCAGCCCCCAGTACCCGATCAATACCGCGCTGCAGTTACCGCAGCCCCAATCATGCCCCCAATGAGGGGGCGTTTTATGCCTGATGGCAGGAGGTCGTCATGAACAAGGCTCCGGAGTTTGGAACCTACCCTGAGGCGCAGAACAAGCCCGTTTATTCGCGTTGGTGGATCAGCGGCGTGGTGCTGCTGGGCGCTGGCAAACTGGCGTGGGACTACGGGACAAGTGGTGATCCAAGCGCGGGGTACATGTTGATTCCCGCTGTAGTCGCGGTATCGCTGTTGTGGTTGCTGATCTTCTTGCTGCGGATGTTCTTCTATCACCTCAGTGTTCACAACAAGCGAACCTTCGACGAGCGGGTGGGGGAGATCAAGCACGCCTGGTGGAACACTCATCGCCAGACCGTGGCACTGCGTGACGCGGTTTTGCTGGGCCCCTCTTGCAGCACGCCCGAACAACGCCAGCAGCTACTCAACCCAGGCCACCCACCTCCTGCGCCGACGGCAACGCCCGAGGGGCCCGCGATCCGCTTGCTCCAGGTGTTTGGCGACGATGTCACGGCGCGCGAGCGGGGGCTGGCGACCTTGCTGGCGTTGCAATGGGATCAGCAGCGCACGCCAGGTCCGGTCCTGCAACCGCTGTGCTGTTATTGGCAAGGTTCGTTGCCGGCTTGGCAGGCCTTTGTCGAGCAGATGGCCGCGTGCTGCCCTGAACTGCAACTGCCGGATACACCCGAGTCGTGGCAAGGCCTCGGCAGCCTGGAGGCGATCATTGATCGGCTACAGGGCGCGCCGTCGAACATCCGTATCCTGTGTGCCGGCTGCCACTCATCACCCGTGCGGCCGGCGACTCACCTGCCCCCAGGGGAGGCCGCCGTGCTGTGGTGGATCGCCCCGCAGGAGGGCGTGCGCCTGTCCCGGGGCGAATGGTTCGCGGCCAGGCACGAGAAGCTGCCCGAGGTGGCTGAGCGTGCGTTGCAACAGGGCGAGCAAACAGCCGCCACGTCCGTTTGCGTGTCGTTCTCCCAGGCCGAGATGCCCGACCTGTCAGGCATCGGCTGGAACACCCAGCAACACCGCCAGGACGCCCACTTCGGCGCGTTGGCGGACCTGGAGGCGATGGTCGCGCTGACCCTGGCGGCCTGGTACGCCGAACAGCAGGGCGAGCCGTGCGCCTGGTTGGCGTCTGACCCCCATTACACCCTGGCCCTTGGAGTGGTGCAGCCCAATGTTTCAGTCTATTGAATTCCCGAAAGCGTCCCCTTGGCCGACGGCGTTGTTGCTGGTCGCGATCATGGCGGTGTGTGTCGTCGCTGGCATGGCCTGGTGGGTGTGGGCGGGATCGCTGCCGGTGAGTCGCGCCGGGTGGCTGGACCTGCTGCTCAAAGGCGTTGTGTGCTGGGCGCTGTTGAGCGTCGTGGCGTTGTTGACCTGGCAGGTGATGCACCGTGGCCTGGGCAAACGGTTGGTCAGCCCCGAGTCATTGGCGCCTGCACCGCGCCCCAAGAAAGCCCGGCACAAAGACCTGGTGGCGTTGCTTGAACACCAACGCGAACACTACGGCCGCTGCTGGCGTCGCCAATTTCGCGTGCTGCTGATCGTCGGCGAACCGGCCGAGATCGAAGCCATCGCCCCCGGCTTGGTCGGTAAACAGTGGCTCATTGGCCCGGATACCGTGCTGCTGTGGGGCGGCAGTGTGCAGGCTGACGCCTTGTTCAGCCAATGGGAAGGTCTGAGCGGCTGGCGGTCGCTGGACGGGGTGGTCTGGGCCCTGAACACCGAGCAAAGTACCGATCACGCGGCGTTGGGTGTCGGCGTGCGTCGGCTGCGGACCCTGGCTCGCGCGCTGCATTGGCAATTGCCGCTGTACCTGTGGCAGGTCTGTGTCAGCCGGTGGCCGCAGGGCACGCGTGAAACCCAGCCGGTGGGGTGCGCGCTGTCTTCGCCGGTCACGCTCGATGAACTGGAAAGCCACCTGACCCAACTGCTGGACCCGTTGCGCCAGCGTGGTTTGGCGCAGGTGCAGCGCAAGCGGGGTGATGACTTTTTGCTGCGCTTGTCCCAGAACCTGAAGGATGAAGGCATCAACCGCTGGCGCCGGGCGCTGACACCGCTGCTCGGTACGCTTGCCCGGGGCGTGCCGTTGCGCGGGTTGTGGTTCAGCCTGGCGTTGCCCAAGCGCACGGACGATGCGGATCAGCATTGGTTGATGGACCCGGTCTGGGACGGTATACGCGGCGACAAGAGCGTCCATCAGCGCCGCCTCGGCTGGCCCGCACCCCGCATCGCCTATGCCACCGTGATGGGCCTCGCATTGCTCTGGGGCACCGGCCTGTTGCTGTCCTTCGCCAGCAACCGCGCGCACATCGTCCAGGTGCAGGACGCCTTGGCTGGTCTGGACCAGGCCGGGCAGGGCGATGAGCAATTGCGCGCGCTGAATGAGCTGATGCGCGAGCTCGGTCGCCTCGATTACCGCGCCAGCCACGGCGTGCCGTGGTACCAGCGCTTTGGCCTGAGCCAAAACGCGCCTCTGCTCGAGACCTTGTGGCCGCGGTATGTCGAGGCCAATCACCGCCTGCTGCGCGACCCGGCGGCGGCGAATTTGCAGCGTCAACTCA
>NZ_FOCB01000016.1:4442-112350 GCF_900109995.1 Pseudomonas sp. ok272
TGTGACGAAGTACAAGTCACCACCTCCTGCCACGCCTATGGCAGCCCCCAGTACCCGATCAATACCGCGCTGCAGTTACCGCAGCCCCAATCATGTCCGAGGTGAGGGGCGCATCCGTTGCGGTGGTCTGCCGCTCGTGTGTATATGATCAGCCCTTCAATCAGGGAGCCCCACCCTGAACTTTGGAAAGACCACCCCCATCCTGCGTATCTTCGACGAAGCCAAGGCCGTGGAGTTCTACGTTGAGTTCCTGGGGTTCACCCTCGATTGGCAGCACCGTTTCGAGGCGAACTTCCCGTTGTACCTGCAGGTGTCCCGTGGCGAGTGTGTGTTGCATTTGTCCGAGCACCACGGTGATGGTTCGCCGGGTGCGGCGTTGCGGATCGAGACCGATGCGTTGCAGGCGTTTCACCAGCAACTGCTGGCCAAGGATTACCGCTACGCCAAGCCCGGCATCGAGACCACGCCGTGGGGCAGTGAGGACATGAGGATCATCGACCCGTTCGGCAATCGGCTGGTGTTCACCAACGCAGTCTGTGTTTGAACGGATCGCTCCAGGCCGATAGCCCTTGTGGGAGCGAGCCTGCTCGCGAAGGCATTTTTCCAGTCGATGTCCAGGGTGGCTGGCCCACCGCCTTCGCGAGCAGGCTCGCTCCCACCTATAAAAAGACGGCGTCAGCTGTCTGGATGCGCCGCCCGGTGCATCTGCCGGAATTCGCCCGGTGGCATGCCGCGTCGGCTTTTGAAGGTGCGGTGGAATGAGCGCGGTTCGGTGAAGCCCAGGTATTGGGCGATGTCCTGGATCGGCAGGGTGCTGTTGAGCAGGTAGTGCTCGGCCAGTTCCTGGCGCAGGTCGTCGAGGATGTGTTGGTATGAGGTGCCGGCCTGGTGCAGTTGGCGTTGCAGGGTGCGCACGGAGATCGCGAACTGCTCGGCCACTTGTTCCTTGCGCGGCAGTCCCTCCTTCAGCAGTTGGCGCAGGATGTTCTTCACCCGCTGCTCCAGCGAGGCGTCCTCCAGGGTCGCCATCAATCCCAGGGCATGTTCCTCCAGGGTGCGCAGCAACTGTGCATCGGACTGGCGCAGGGGCAGTTGCAGGTACGGCAGGGGCACGATCAGTGCCGAGTAGGGCTGGCTGAACAGCACCGGGCAGTTGAAGAACTCCTCGTACTGGGCCAGCGTGGTGTCGGCGGGTTGGGCATGCTCGAACCACACTGCCTCGGCCGTGAGCTGGGTATCGGCGATCCAGCGCGCATATTGCAACCATGAGCCTAGGACGTTCTCCACCAGGTGGCGGCGGATGCGCGGGCGTTGGTGGCGGCAGGTCCAGATCAGGTGCACGTGCTGGGCGTGCAGTTCGGCGCGGCTGGTGCCCATGTCCCCGACCAGTTTCTCGAACGGCATGATGCGGCTCATGGCATCGCCCAGTGTCGCGCAGTTCATGGTGATGTAGCCCAACACGCTCCAGGAGTTGGGCAAGACGAACCGCGCTGCGTTGAGGCCGAACAACGGATCGCCCGAGTGCTCGCAAAAGTAGTCGAGCAAGTGTTCATGGGCTTCGCCCGGCAAGCGCAGGCTGTTGTCGTTCAACTGTTCGGCCTGCAGCCCCGCCGCCGCCAGCGCCGGCTCAATGGCCACGCCCAGTTGTTCGGCGTGACGCAAATACTTGAGCAGCGGCGGGACCGAGGTGTAGCCGAGGGAGTGCATGATCGGGGTCCTTTGATCGAGACAGGTGCGGGCGCAGGTGCAGACCCTGAAAGGTACGGGCAAAGCACAGCTAAAGTAAATGCCTGGAACCGGCCGGTCAGGATGACTCAATTGGCTACTCGAACTGGCCGGATGCGACCGTGACAGGTTTTGGCGGCTGACTAACATAGGCGCCTGAAATGACACCTTGAAGAATCCGCAAAAGGACACACGCATGCGACGCTGGAATGGCTGGGGAGATGCAAGCACGGTGGTCGAGTTGCCGGCCCAGGGCGCGGGGTTTCTCGCCGCGCGGGTGGGGACCGGGCGGGCGCTGCCCGATGCCACGCTGGAGACGGCGCTGGCCAGGGTGCCGGCTTCACGCCTGGCGGCGCACGCGCTGTACAGCGTCAGTGCCGAGGACCGCTTGCTGCACGCCCGTGGCCAGAGCCTGGCGGACTGGCTGGCGCTGCGCGAGGGTGCGCCGGGGTTGTATCCGGATGCCGTGGCGTTCCCCGAGAGTGCCGAGCACATCCGCCAGTTGCTGGCGCTGGCCCAGGATCAAGACCTGTGCCTGATCCCCTACGGCGGCGGCACGTCGGTGGCCGGGCACATCAATCCGCCGGCCTCGACGCGTCCGGTGCTGACCGTGTCCCTGGCCCATATGAATCGCCTGCTGGACCTCGACGAGCAGAGCCTGCTGGCCACCTTCGGCCCTGGCGCCACGGGGCCGCAGGTCGAAAGCCAATTGCGCGCCAAGGGCTACACCCTCGGCCACTTCCCCCAGTCCTGGGAGCTGTCGACCCTCGGCGGCTGGGTCGCCAGTCGTTCCAGTGGCCAGCAATCGTTGCGCTACGGGCGCATCGAGCAGATGTTTGCCGGTGGCACCCTGGAAACCTTCGCCGGCCCCATGGCCATCGCCACCTTCCCGGCCTCGGCGGCCGGGCCGGACTTGCGTGAGGTGGTGCTGGGCAGCGAAGGGCGCTTCGGGATCATCTCCGAGGTCAAGGTGCGGATCAGCCCGCTGCCGGACGACGAGCGTTTCTATGGGGTGTTCCTGCCCGACTGGAACCACGCCCTGCAAGCCATCCGCCAGCTGGCCCAGGCCCGCGTACCGCTGTCGATGCTGCGCCTGTCCAACGCCGTGGAGACCGAAACCCAGTTGGCCCTGGCCGGTCATCCGCAGCAGATTGCCTGGCTGGAGAAGTACCTGGCCCTGCGCGGTGCCGGGGCCGGCAAATGCATGCTGACCTTCGGCGTCACCGGCAACCGCCAGCAGAACGCGCTGTCCCTGCGCCAGGCGCGCAAGCACCTCAAGGCCTTCGGCGGGGTGTTCACCGGCACCCTGCTGGGCAAGAAGTGGGCGCAGAACCGCTTCCGCTTCCCGTACCTGCGCGAGAACCTGTGGAACGCCGGCTACGTGGTCGACACCCTGGAGACCGCCACCGACTGGAGCAACGTCGACAACCTGTTGAACCGCGTCGAAGACAGCCTGCGCGCGGGCCTGGCGGCCGAGGGCGAGCAGGTCCACGTGTTCACTCACCTGTCCCATGTGTATGGCGAAGGGTCGAGCATCTACACCACCTACGTGTTCCGCCCGGCGGCGGACTACCCGGCCACGCTGGCCCGCTGGCAGGCGCTCAAGCACGCCGCCAGCCAGACCATCGTCGACAACCACGGCACCATTAGTCACCAACACGGCGTGGGCAAGGACCACGCGCCGTACCTGCCACGGGAGAAGGGCGCCCTGGCGATGGACACCCTGCAAGCGCTGAGCCGGCACTTCGACCCGGCCGGGCGCTTGAACCCCGGCACGTTGTTGCAGGAGTAAGGCGATGAGCCTGGACTGGAATGCCGCGTGGCGACAGCAGGTGCTGCCGACCCTGGCGGATGAGACCTGGGACCTGATCGTGATCGGCGGCGGCATCAGTGGCGCCGGCATCCTGCGTGAAGCGGCGCGCCGTGGCTGGCGTTGCCTGTTGCTGGAGCAACGGGATTTCGCCTGGGGCACCTCCAGCCGCTCCTCGAAGATGGTCCATGGCGGCTTGCGCTACATCGCCAAGGGCCAGTGGCGCCTGACCCGCGACTCGGTGCGCGAGCGCCAGCGCTTGCTGGACGAAGCGCCGGGGCTGGTCGAACCGATGAGCTTCATGATGCCGCACTACCGTGGCGGCTTTCCCGGGCCACGGGTCATGGGCGGCTTGCTCACGGTGTACGACGCCCTGGCGGGGCGGCGCAGCCATCGCTTTCACACTGCGCAGCAACTGGGCTACCTGGCGCCGGGCCTCAAGGACCACGACTTGCTCGGCGGCACCTGCTTTGTCGACGCCCTGACCGACGACGCGCGACTGGTGATGCGCGTGCTCAGCGAGGCTCGGGCCGACGGCGCCCTGGCGCTCAACGGCGTGCGGGTGCAGCAGTTGCTGCGTGAGAACGGCCGGGTCTGCGGGGTGCAGGTCGAAGACAGCGAGGGCGGCGAGCCGTTGCAGGTGCGTTGCCGCACCCTGGCCGTGGCCACCGGCGCCTGGGCCGAGCGCTTGCGCCCGACCGATGTGCCGCGTCAGTTGCGTCCGCTGCGTGGCAGTCATCTGTTGCTGCCGGGCTGGCGCCTGCCGGTGGCCCAGGCGTTCACCTTCCTCCACGAGCATGACCGGCGCCCGGTGTTCGTCTTCCCGTGGGAAGGCGCGACGGTGGTCGGCACCACCGACCTGGATCACACCGAGGACCTGGACCAGAGCGCCAGGATCAGCCTGGAAGAACTCGACTACCTGCTGGCCGCCTGCGCCCAGCAATTCCCCCAGGCCCGGGTGGGCGCGGCGGATGTGTTGTCGACCTGGTCGGGGGTGCGCCCGGTGGTCGGCAGCGGCGAGGGCGCGCCGTCCAATGAAACCCGCGAGCACGTGCTGTGGCAGGAGCCCGGCTGCGTGACCCTGGCCGGCGGCAAGCTGACCACCTTTCGCCCGCAGGCCATCGAAGTGCTCCAGGCCTGCGGGGCGATGCTCGGTCGCGAGGTGGTGGATGACGGTGCGCCGGTGTTTGCGCCGGTGGTCGCGCTGCCCCTGTCGAGCGTGAGTGCGCGCCAATGGCGGCGGCTGGCCGGGCGCCATGGCCGGGATCTGCCCCGGTTGGCGCTGCTGTTGGCCGAACTGGGCCACGACACCGTGGGCGCCAGCGACACCTTGTGGGCCGAGCTGGCCTTGGCCTGCGACACGGAGATGGTCTTGTACCTCGATGACCTGCTGCTGCGCCGCACCCGGCTTGGCCTGTTGTTACCCGAGGGCGCGGCGCAGTACCTGCCCGCCATTCGCCGGCTGTGCCAGCCACGGCTGGGGTGGAGTGACGAGCGCTGGCTGGCGCAAGAAGCGCGTTACCGGGCGTTGTGGCAACGCCATCACGGTTTACCGGATGCCACGCACTGATGCCCATCAAAGAGAGCTCCATGGATAACCATCCGAACACGCGTTACCTGCTGGCAATCGACAATGGCACCCAGAGCGTGCGGGCGTTGTTGTTCGACCTGCAGGGCAATCTGCTGGGCAAAGGCAAGGTCGAACTCCAGGCCTATTACTCCACGCAGCCCGGCTGGGCCGAGCAGGACCCGGATTACTACTGGGCCAAGCTGGGCGAAGCCTGCCAGCAACTGTGGGCGCAAACCGGCATCGACCGTTCGCTGATTGCCGGCGTGTCCCTGACCACCCAGCGCGGCACGTTGATCAACGTCGACGCGCAAGGCCAGGCATTGCGCCCGGCGATCCTGTGGCTCGACCAGCGCCAGACCGAGGTCGAAGGCGGGATCAAGGGTCCGTGGGGCTGGCTGTTCAAGCTGATCGGTGCCCAGGCCACCGTGGACTACTTCCGCGCCCAGGCCGAGGCCAACTGGATCGCCCGCCACCAGCCCGAGGTGTGGGCGGCTACCGACAAGTTCCTGCTGCTGTCGGGCTTTCTCACCCATCGCCTGTGCGGGCGCTTCGTCGACTCGGTGGGCGGCTGCGTCGGCTACCTGCCGTTCGACTTCAAGCACCTGCGCTGGGCCGCGCCCGGCGACTGGAAGTGGCAGGCGCTGGCGGTGCGTCCCGAGCAACTGCCAACCCTCTACAAACCGGGGGAAACCCTGGGCCAGATCAGCGCCGAGGCCAGCCGCCACACCGGCATTCCCGAGGGCTTGCCGCTGATCGCCGCCGGTGCCGACAAGGCCTGCGAGGTGCTGGGCTCAGGCGTGGTCGACGCCAACACGGTGTGCCTGTCCTATGGCACCACGGCGACGATCACCAGCACCCGCTCGCGCTACCTGGAAATCGTCCCGCTGATTCCGCCGTACCCGGCCGCCATGCCCGATCGCTACAACTGCGAGGTGATGATCTATCGCGGCTATTGGATGGTCAGTTGGTTCAAGAACGAGTTTGGCCTGCGGGAAATGCAACAGGCCAAGGAGCTGGGGCTGGAGCCGGAGCAACTGTTCGACGCGCTGGTCAATGCAGTGCCGGCCGGTTCCATGGGGTTGATGCTGCAACCGTACTGGTCGCCGGGGATTCGTGACCCGGGGATGGAAGCCAAGGGCGCGATGATCGGCTTTGGCGACGTGCACACCCGCGCGCACATCTACCGGGCGATCCTTGAGGGGCTGGCCTACGCGTTGCGCCAGGGCATGGAGAAGATCGAAAGCCGCTCCAAGGTGTCGATCACCCGCCTGCGGGTGGCCGGCGGCGGTTCCCAGAGCGACGCGGCGATGCAACTGACGGCGGACATTTTCGGCTTGCCGGCCGAGCGGCCCCATGTGTATGAGGCCTCCGGCCTGGGGGCGGCGATTGCTTGTTCGGTGGGGCTCGGGCTGCATGCGGACTTCCCCTCGGCCATGGCCGCGATGACCCGGGTCGGCGAGGTGTTCACCCCGAATCCCGAGGCCCAGGCGATCTATCAGCGGCTGTACAGCGAGGTCTACCTGCGCATGTATCGCCAGCTCAAGCCGTTGTACCAGAGCATCCGGCAGATCACCGGCTACCCGGCCTGACGATGCACTCATCAACACCGTAAATCCCCTGTGGGAGCGGGCTTGCTCGCGAAAGCGTCGGGTCAGTCAACATTGATATCGGTTGGCAGATTGCATTCGCGGGCAAGCCCGCTCCCACCCTGGTCCACGGCGAACACACATCCGGGGGCAGCTCAATTCCTTGTAGGAGCGAGGCTTGCCCGCGAAGGCGGTAAGTCTGGCGACATCAATGTTGAATGGGCTGGCCGGTTCGCGGGCAAGCCTCGCTCCTACGGGCTCAACCCAGATTCCTGCTCGCAATGGCGGTGACGAGCGGCATGGCTAAGACAGTTGCTCCCACAGGGGGCGGTGTCGAGCACAGGTTACGTGTCCAGCACAGATCCAGCGTGGGATCTGTGCTGCTCCGGGGATTTGGCGCCAGGTTTCGTGCTGGCATGGCGCCATCGGAGAGCTTTTTTGGCCAGATTGGACAGTGTCAGCACCGGGGTCGATTGTTAGGCTCCCCCTCAACGTAGCCATCCAATAAGAGCGAAAAGCCGATGATGCCCCGATTCCTCCTGCTGCTGCTTTGCACCGCAGCCCCGGCAGCCTGGGGCTGGTCCAACCATACGGTGGGCAGCTACCTGGCGTTGCAGGACGTTCCCGCCTTGCGTGACGCCGCACCGGTCGAAGTCGAGCCCCTGGCGCAATTTGTCGCCCAGCAGTACAGCGCCGTGGCGCAATTGCTGGACGAGCAGGAGCGTTTCGCCCGCGAACATTTCAACGCCTACCCGCCACGCCCCGACAGCCTGAAACTGCCCGCGACGCCCCCGGACGATCTGTCACAAGCCTTGCTGCACGCCCTGCGCGTCAATCCGTTGATCCACCTGTCGATGGTGATCCAGCCGCTGCCGGGGCAGGACATGCCGGCACACCCGCACCTCAAGGCCGAGCAGGTGATGGTGGCGCAGACCCTCTCTCCGTGGAACCAGCAACGCTTCGTGCAGCTGACCAGCGGGGAGGCCGTGAGCCCGGTGGCGGTGCTGGCCAGTGCGGCCGACGAGCCGGACTACGGCCACGACATCAACCTGTTCAGCGACAACCCGGGCCCAGTCGCCGCGCTGTACGGCTTCGGCCCGCAGCCGTTTGGCGATGCGCGCTTCCAGTTCAGCTCCCAGGCCCCGTTCCACATGGGCTTCTTCCATGAAAGCCCGGTGGTGTACGCCGCTGCCGGTTTCCTGCAGCGCAGTTGGCCGCAATGGCGGGCCTATCAATACCTGGGCTTGTCGCGCCTGGCGTTTGCCACCGGGCATCCTTATTGGGGCTACCGGTTTCTCGGCTGGGGCCTGCACCACATCCAGGACCTGACCCAGCCCTATCACGCCAAGCCGCTGCCGGGTGTCGACCTGCCCAGCATGCTGCTGATGGAAGGCAAGGCCCTGGCCGGTTTCGACACCGACAAAAAAGCCGCCATCGAACGCGTCGCCACGCGCCACACGGAAGTCGAGAAGTACCAATTCACCTGGCTCTCGCGCCTGCTGCTGAGCGGTCAGCCGCATCCGATGCTGGCGGCCTATGCCGATACCCGCCGGGACGCCAGCTACCCGCCGTATTCGGTGGACTACCTGACGAACGTGGTCAGCGCCGAGTCTGCGGCCCAGGCCGCTGCGTTCGACGCGGCCATCGGCCAATGGCTGGACACCGCGCCACCGACCACCCGTTTCAGCGCCGGCAACCAGGTGCAGCGCGAAGATTACGACCACCCCGCTCTCAACCAGCAGTTGCTGCAATTGATCGGGCACTTCGGCGCCCACAGCCGCAACTACGTGGGTGCCGGCATGGCTAAGCCCGAGACGCCATAGAGCGCCCGGGCCACACAAAAACAACAAGATCAGTTTTAAAGGGAGGAACACGCAATGAGGATTCGTTCAGGTCTGTCGGCGGTCGCACTGCCGGGCGTCGGGTTGGCGGGACTGCTGCAACTGTTCGCCGTCGACGGGGCGCAGGCCGTGGAGTTCAGCGTGCTGGACAAACAGGTCACCGGCTCGATAGACAGCACGTTGTCCTATGGCCGCCTGTATCGGGTCCAGGGCCGGGACAAGAACAACGATGACGTCAACACCAACGACGGCAATCGCAACTTCGATACCGGCCTGGTTTCCGAGGTGTACAAGATCACCTCCGAGCTGGAAGCCAACTACCAGAACTACGGGGTGTTCATGCGCGGCACCGCGTTCTATGACACCCAGTTGATGGACAAGCGCAACGACTACTACAGCAACAACAGCCCGTCGCAACCGAGCCAGAGCTCCCCCCACGACGACCACTTCACCGACGCCACCCGCGACATCGCCGGCAGCCGGGTCGAGATGCTCGACGCCTATGTCTACGGCAACTGGGACGTGGCCTCGATGCCCGTCACCGCGCGCCTGGGGCGCCAGGTGTTCAACTGGGGCGAGGGCATTTTCTATCGCGGTGGCATCAACACCACCAACCCGGTGGACGCGGCCAAGTACCGCTTGCCGGGCGCCGAGGTCAAGGAAGTGCTGATGCCGGTGGAGGCGATCAGCTTCAACATCGGCCTGACCGACAACCTGACGATGGAAACCTTCTACCAGACCAACTGGAAAGAAACCCGCATCGACCCGGTTGGCACCTTCTATTCCCAGGGCGACCTGTTCGCCGACGGCGGCAACACCGGCTACAACAACTTCAGCGGCACCGCCCTCGACACCCCGGTGCCGGTGTTTGGCAACGTCATTGGCCTGTACAGCGCCCTGGGCAACAACCCCATGCTCAGCGATGCGCTCAAGACCACCGGCCTGTACGCCAACGGCGTGACCCCGGCCTACGGCAACACCCTCAAGGTGGCGTCCATCGGCAAGGACATCAACGCGCGTAACGACGGCCAGTTCGGCTTCGCCTTCCGCTACATCGCCGAACAACTCAACAGCACCGAGTTCGGCCTGTACATGGTCAACTACCACGCCAAGGAGCCGACCATCGCCGCCAACCTGGGCGGCTACAAGGGCATCGACATGGACGCCCTGACCACTATGCTGAGCGGCCTGGCCGGTAGCCAGGCCGGTGCATTGGCCAGCGGCCTGGCCACCGCCGACGTGATGGGCAACATCCAGGCCAATCGTCGCTACGCCGAAGACATCCGCATGTATGGCTTCAGCTTCAACACCACCTTGGGCCAGGCGTCGGTCTTCGGTGAGTTGGCCTACCGACCGAACCTGCCGATTGGCATCGCGGCAACCAACGACCTGATCGGCGACCTGGCCAACGGCGCAGCCGCGGCGGTCACCGGCCAGGCGATCAACGTCGGCGGGCAGATGGTCACCCTCGACAGCCAGATCAACAACGCCGAGCGCGTGGAAGCGTTCAACACCTCGCTGGGCAGCATCTACAACTTCGGCCCGACCCTGTCGTTCGATTCGATGTTCGGCGTGTTCGAACTGGCCTCCGAGCACTTGCGCGGCAGCAGCCTGCAATACACCGCCTACGACGGCAGCAACCGCTACTACGCCGGCACCGGCAACACCTCCTATGTCTCGGGCGGTGATCGCGACGATCAGATCAATCGCGATTCCTACAGCTACACCCTGATGGTCAACGGCACCTGGAACGACGTGTACGCCGGGGTCAACGTCTCGCCGTACGTGGTCTACAAAGACGACTTCAAGGGCAACAGCTACCAGGCCGGCAACACCATCGAAGGTCGCAAGGCCTACACCTTGGGGATCAAGGCCAACTACCAGAACAAGCTGGAAGCGGAGCTGCAGTACACCGAGTTCTACGGCGGTGGCCAGAACAACAGCATTCGTGACCGTGACAACGTTGGCTTCAACCTCAAGTACTTCTTGTGAGTGCCATAGTCAGTTAAGTGCGCCCCCTGTGGGAGCGAGCCTGCTCGCGAAGCGGGCGTGTCAGTCAACAGCGATGTTGCCTGATAGCGCGATTTCGCGAGCAGGCTCGCTCCCACGGGGGGGCACCTTTATTTCGGAGAACCTCCATGCGTCACACACCACGATTATTGAAGACCACCCTGGCACTGGTCCTGAGCCTGGCAGCCGGCAGTGCGCTGGCGGCCATCTCGGCCGACCAGGCCCAACAGCTCAAGACCACCCTCACGCCGCTGGGCGCCGAGCGGGCTGGCAACGCGGCCGGCACCATCCCGGCCTGGACCGGCGGGATCACCCAGGCCCCGGCGGGCTACAAGCCGGGCCAGCATCACCCCGACCCGTACGCCTCGGACAAGCCTGAGTTCACCATCACCAAGGCCAACCTCGAGCAGTACAAGGCTCACCTGAGCGCGGGCCAGATCGCCCTGTTCAACAGCTACCCCGACACCTTCCAGATGCCGGTCTACACCAGCCGTCGTTCGGGTTCGGCGCCGCAGTGGCTGTACGACAACACCTTCAAGAACGCCACCAGCGCCAAGCTGCTGGATGGCGGCAGCGGCTTCTCCGAAGCCTATGGCGGTGTGCCGTTCCCGGTGCCCAAGGATGGCGTCGAGGCACTGTGGAACCACATCACCCGCTACCGCGGCATCTACGTCGTACGCCGTGCGTCCGAAGCCCCGGTGCAGCGCAACGGCAGCTTCGCCCTGGTGACGTCGCAGCAAGAAGCGCTGTTCAACTACTACCGCCCGGGCGGTCAGTTCGCTGACCTGAAGAACATCCTGTTCTATTACTTGGCCTTCGTGAAAAGCCCGGCCCGCCTGGCCGGTGGCGCCGCCCTGATCCACGAGACCCTCGACCAGCTCAAGGACCCGCGCCAAGCCTGGGTCTACGACGCCGGCCAGCGTCGCGTCCGTCGTGCGCCGAACCTGGCCTACGACACGCCCATCGCCTCGTCCGACGGTCTGCGCACCGCCGATGACACCGACCTGTTCAACGGCTCGCCGGACCGCTACGACTGGAAGCTCAAGGGCAAGCAAGAGGTCTACATCCCCTACAACAACTACAAGGTCGGCGCCCCCGACGTGAAATACGCCGAGCTGCTCACGCCTGGGCACCTCAACCCGAAATTCACCCGCTACGAACTGCACCGGGTGTGGGTAGTGGAAGGCACGCTCAAGCCGGGCTCGCGCCATATCTACTCCAAGCGCACGCTGTACCTGGATGAAGACAGCTGGGGTGCCGCCATCGTCGATCAGTACGACGGTCGCGGGGAACTGTGGCGGGTATCGATGGGTTACCTGAAGAACTTCTACGACCTGCCGACCACCTGGAGCGCGCTGGACGTCTTCCACGACCTGCAAGCTCGTCGCTACTACGTGCAGAACCTGGACAACGAAGAGTCAGAGACGGTCGACTTCGCCCAGCCAGTGCCGGAAGACGCCTACTTCATGCCATCGGCCCTGCGCCAGCGTGGTACGCGGTAAGCGAGCCGTAACGTTTTTGTGGGAACGAGGTAGAACTCCCCTGTTGGCTGATCCGACGCTAATGGCCGACAGACTCGTTCCCACCGTGTTTTCAAGCCCGGCTCCACACCACGGGTCGGTGTAGGGGAATGGTCCTGTGCCCACCGTCGACCTACAGGTGGGGATTGCGTTGGGTCGCGCACCACCCGTAGGAGCGAGGCTTGCCCTAATGCCAGTCAGTTAAGGCGCCAAACCTGTGGGAGCGAGCCTGCTCGCGAAGACGGCAACACAGCCAACATCTCCGTTGACTGACCTACTGCTATCGCGAGCAGGCTCGCTCCCACGTGGGTTTCGCTTAACTGACTGGCATTAAGGCTTGCCCGCGAAGGCGGCGGCACAGCCAACATCAATGTGACCGACCCAATGCCTTCGCGGGCGCGCCTCGCGCCTATCGGTAGCGGTCAGACTCGGAAGTGGCTGACCATCATCTGCAGCTGATTGCCCAGGCGCGCCAGCTCAATGCTGGACGCGGCGGTTTCGTCGCTGGCGGCGGCGGTCTGTTCGCTGACGTCGCGCACGTTGACGATGCTGCGGCTGATCTCTTCGGCCACGGCACTTTGCTGCTCGGCAGCGGCGGCGATCTGTTGGTTCATCGACTGGATGTTCGACACCGTGCGGGTGATGTTCGACAGCGACACACCGGCCTTGCGGGTCAGTTCGACGCTGCTGTCGGTCAGGCTGCGGCTGTTGGTCATCACGTTGGCCACTTGTTGGGTGCCGCTCTGGAGCGCGGCGACCAGGGTTTGGATCTCTTCGGTGGACTTTTGCGTGCGCTGCGCCAGGCCGCGCACTTCATCGGCCACCACGGCAAAACCGCGTCCGGCTTCACCCGCCCGGGCCGCCTCGATGGCGGCGTTGAGGGCCAGCAGGTTGGTCTGTTCGGCCACGGCCTTGATCACGTCCATCACGCTGCCGATCTTGTCGCTTTCCTGTTGCAGCACGCTCATGGCGGCGGTGGAACGCTCCACTTCACAGGCCAGGCGTTCGATCTGGTCGATCGCTTCGTTGACCACCTTGTCGCCTTCGCGGGCTTCGCCATCGGCGGCGGCTGCCGCTTGCGAGGCTTGCTCGGCGTTGCGCGCCACTTCCTGCACGGTGGCGGTCATTTCATGCATGGCGGTGGCCACCTGATCGGTCTCGATCTTCTGGCTGTTGACCCCGGCGCTGGTTTCTTCGGTGACCGCCGACAGCTCTTCGGCGGCGCTGGCGATCTGGGTCACGCCATCGCGGATGCCGCCGATCAAGTCGCGCAGGGTCACACCCATGCGCACGATGCCTTGTTGCAGCACCCCCAGCTCATCGCGGCGGGTGACGTGCAGGTTTTGGGTCAGGTCGCCACTGGCGATGCGCTCGACCACGGCCAGGGTTTCGCGCAGCGGCCGGGTGATCTGCCGGGTAATGATCACGGCAGCCAGCACGCCCACCAGCAACGCCAGCAACGCGCTGATCAGCTGCAGAGTTCGGGCTTGGGCGCTTTCGGCATCGCGACGCTCCAGTTGGATCTGATACAGCGCATCACTGCGGCTGAGGATGTCATTGCCCTGCACGGTCATCTCCGCCCGGGCCTGCGCCGCGTCGCTGGTGGCGGCCTTGAAGGAGTGCACCGCGCTGCGGTAGTTGCCCAGGTAGCGTTCGAGTTGGCGCAGGGCGTCTTGCTGGGTATCGGCGAAGTGGCTGTCGAGAGGCTTGAGGCTGGCAATCGCCGCGTCCAACTGGTCGGTGGCTTGGCGTTCGGTGGCCGGGTTGTTGTCGAGGATGTAGCCGCGCACGTTGTAGCGGGTCATGAGCAATAGCTGCTGGGTTTCGCTGATCGCCTGGAACTGCTCGAAGCGCTGGTCGCTCAGGGGCGACTGGCGCACGCGGTGCTTGATGTCATTGATCAGTTTCGCGGCGTTTTCGGCGTTCTCGCCCATGGCCTGGCGCGCGCTGTTGGCTGTGCGGTAGGCGTTGCGCATCTTGCCCAGCGACTGCTGGTAGGCGTCGATGATCGTGCCTTGTTCCTTGAGCAGCTTGACGTTTTCCGGGCTCTTGAAGCTCGACGCCAGTTTCTGCTGCTGGGCCTCGAAATCGTCGAGGGCGGTTTGCACGGTTTGCGCCGTGGCCTCGTCACCGTTGGCCAGCATGTACTGCAGGCGGGTGATACGCAGCTTGGTCAGTCCCGAATTGAGCTGGGTGATGTCACTCATCCAGTTGCTGCGGTCAATCAGCCCGCCCAGGCTGGTCCAGCCGGTCAGGGCCAGGACGCACGTAAGGGCCAGGACCAGGCCAAAACCCAGGCCCAGCTTGAGATTGACACTGATGTTGGCGAACCAGCTGTTCATAGAAAATCCTCCAGAAACGGTGTGTGGCTTAATCGTCAGTTGGCTGGAAGATTGTTGTTTTTGGCGGCCAGCGAGCGTGTAGATGGCCTGTATCGGCAGGGCGGGCGATAGCTGAACCGATTTTTGTTACAAGAAGTGGCGAGGGGGGCGAAGATGCTATTACACGGCTTCAAATGGATGTTGTAGGAGGTTTCCGAAAATACGCGCGTCACGCCTGTACAGATGTAGGCGTCGTCAGTGGCACCTCACGGTTTTTTCACAGGCTTTTCACGGAAGGTCGATTTGCCTGTCGTTATTGTCCGGGTCATCCTGGCGTCGTGTTGACGCCTGTACGTTTCATCAGGCAGGGCGGGTCGGGCTGTGGGGCGAGTGTCGAGTCGGATGCACGCGCGGGTCTGAGTCGTTACAACAAGGGCCTTCGATGCGTTTCTATTGGCTGAATCTCGGCATCCCGTTGCTGTGCGCGGTGCTGGTGCTGGTGCTGTTCGACCTGACTTCGCTGGATGTCGCCATCAGCAAGCTGTTCTATGACCCGGCCACCCAGGTCTTCGCGGCCAACCTCATTCCCCAGGTCGAGCAATTCACGGCGACCTGGGCGCGCTGGTTGACCAATGGTGTTGTGCGCCTGGCGTTGATAGGGGCATTGCTGTCGCTGATCTGGCCGCTGATTGAACGACACCCGCGTGCGGTTGGCGTCCTGACCGCGATCCGCACCGCGCCTTTGCTCCGGCTCGCCGCCCGCCATCGTCGGGACTTGTGGTACGTGGTGCTGGCGTTTGTCCTCTGCATCGGCGTGGTCCAATGGCTCAAGGCGCATACCGGGGTCTATTGCCCGATTCAGACCACGCGCTTTGGTGGTCCCCATGAACAGACGCAATGGTTTCGTCACATGGAACTGTCGGGCACTGCGGACGAAGGCCGTTGCTGGCCGGGTGGGCATGCGGCTAGCGGCTTCAGCATGCTGGTGTTGTACTTCGTGGCGCTGCGGCACCAGTGGCGTTATCGTCGCTGGGTGATGTGGGGCGCGTTGTTGCTGGGCCTGGGTTACGGCGCCGTCCGGGTGCTGCAGGGCTGGCACCTCATGTCGCAAAACCTGTGGGCCGGGATCATCGTCTGGCTGGTCTGCTGGCTCACCGCGCTGGCCTTTTACGGGCCCGCGCGGTTGACCGGGCGGCGTCAGGCCTAGGCATCCGGCGCCAGGGTGGTGAGGATCAGGCGTGAGGCAAAGCCTGCGCTCAGGTGCACCGTGTTGTTGGCGATGCGCTTGTGTTGGGCCTGACCCTCGGGTTCGCCGCTGTTGGGGTTGACGTCGAAGCGTGGGAAGTTGCTGCTGGCGATGTCCAGGCGCAGGCGATGGCCGCGCTTGAACAGGTTGCAGGTGGCGAACGGCTCGATCACCACCTTGACCCGTTGCCCTGGGGTGAGCAGTGTCGGGTGCTCCCAGGAGTCGCGGTAGCGGCAGCGGCGAATGCCGTCGGTGAGGTTCATCGCGTAGCCTTCGGGGTACTCGGCACTCGGCGGATAGACGTCCACCAGCTTGGCGGTGAAGTCGGTGTCCGGGGCGTCGCTGTCGATCCACAACTCGATCTGCAGGGGACCGGCGACGATCAGGTCCTCGGCCAATGGCTCGGTCTCAAAACTCAACACATCCGCGCGCTCGGCCAGTGGCTGATGGTTGCCGTGGGTGCCGAAAAAGTCCGGGCGCTCGCGCTGATCGAAGGCGCCGCCGACAAACACCGGCGCCCCGGACGTCAGGGCGCCGCCCAGGGTCGGGACCGGGTGATCGGGGTCGGCGCGATAGCCCAGGCGGGCGTCTGGCGCGGTGGGCGGGTGCGGGGTCAGGCGCTTGTGGTGATCCAGGTACAGGCTCAGCGTCTGGCTCCCCGGCAGTGGCCATTGCGTGCTTTCAAGCCAGCGCCCGCCATGTTGCAGGCGCCCGTGGGTGTCCGGGGTGCCGGCGCCACCGCCCATCAGGAACACCTGCACCGAGGCACTGGCCGGCGAGGCGGCTGGCGAATCGTTGAGCGAGCGCTCGAACCAGTCCAGCCGGCACGCTAGCCAGTTCTCGGCCACCGCCCCATCGAAGGCCGCCTGCGGGCCGAACTCGACATCGCCGCTGTGGGTGATGTTGCGGTCGCCGTGCAGCCAGGGCCCCATGATCAGGCGCTGTGGCGCGCGGTTGTGGCGCTTGAACGCGGTGTAGTTGGCCAGCGTCGAGCTGACGTAGGCGTCATACCAACTGGACATGAACAACACCGGGATGTCCGGCAACTCGTCGTAGTGACCTTCGGCGTAGATCCCGGGCTTTTGCCAGTACGGGCCGAAGCTGCCTTGGGCCCATTGCTCCAGCAGGTAGGCTTCGTATTCGGGGACATGGCGAATCGGCGACTGCCCCGGTTGCCACGGCATGCGGGCAAACCATTGGTGGATGTCTTCCTGCTCCAGCGCCTCGCGGATCAGCGGATCGGCCAGCGCGGCGGGGCTTTCCTTGGCCTGGCGAAAGGCCCAGGTCGCCTGCTTGAGTTCGAACGCGCCGCCCTGGCGAATGCCGCACTGGTAGGCGTTGGCGAAGCCGCCGGAGTCCAGCGCCATGCTGGCCAGCCCTGGGGGGTGCAGGCAGGCCATCGCCAGTTGGGTGTGGGCGGCATAGGACAGGCCCATGCTGCCGATCCGGCCGTTGCACCACGGCTGCGCGACGATCCAGGCCAGGGTGTCGAAACCGTCCTCGCCCTCGGCGGTGTACTTGGTGAACAGCCCTTCGGAGGCGTAGCGCCCACGGCAGTCCTGGAAGATCGCGACGAAGCCTTTGGCGGTAAACCGCGCGGCCATGTGCTCGCGGCTGATGTGCTGGCCGTCGAGCTGCTTCTCCGAGCGCGAGGGTTTGCGCTTGTCGTAGGGCGTGCGCTCGATGACCACCGCAAACGGCCCGGGCGTGCCGGTTGGCAGGTAGATGTCGGTGGCCAGGCGCACGCCGTCGCGCATCGGGATCATTTGATTGCGCAGTAGCTGCATGGCGGGTAGAGAAGCGATCATCATAAAAAACCTTGTGCAAGTCGGCGCCCATCACACGGGGCATGGGCGCCGTGGAACTCAGTAGCCGGTGGACACCGCAATCGCCAGCAAGACCATCGCCAGCACGGTGTAGATCAGAAACAGCGGCAAGATGTAGCGCGCCCATTGACCCCAGCCGACTTGCGCGGTGGCGAGCAACACCAGCAGGCCGCTGGAGGTGGGCGTGATCATGTTGGTCAAGCCGTTACCCAGCAAGAACGCATAGACCGTGGTCTGCGGGCTGACCCCGGAAAGCTGGCCGAGCGGACCGAAGATCGGCATGGTCACGGCCGCCTGCCCCGAGGTGGACGGAATCAGCACATCCAGGCCCAACTGCGAGAAGAACATGGCATAGGCCGAGACCACCGGGCCGTGATCGCTGACCACGCTGGCCAGGCCATTGACGATGGTGTCCAGCACCTGGCCGGTGCTGAGGATGATTTCCACGGCCGTGGCCAGGCCGATTAACACCCCGGCGATCAACACTTTCTTCATGCCATCGACGAACGCACTGGCGGCGACGCTGGCGCCCAGGCCGGCGATGACCGCGAAGGCGACGCTGAGCAGCAAGTAGAACGCCGACAGCTCGTGGTACTTCCAGCCGAAGCGGTTGGAGGCATACACCATGAAGCCGACGCCAAAGGCCAGCACCAGCAGGTTGAGCAAGTGACGCAGCGGCAGTGGCTTGTGTTCGAAGGTGATTTTGACGCTGGCGTCGTAGCCGTGCTTGCGGATGCTCCACAGCACAAACACGATGCCCACCGCGAGGAACAGCGCGTAGGCGGCGATGCGCATGCTCATGCCGCTGAAGATCGGCAGGCCGACCATCGGTTGCGCCACGGACAGCGCCACCGGGTTGGTGATGGACGCCAGGTAACCGATCTTCACCGAGATGCACACGATGGCCAGGCCAATCAGGTTCGACAGCCCCAGGCGGTTGGCCATGGCCACCATCAACGGCACGATCAGGATGAATTCCTTGGCCAGGCCCATGAAGGTGCTGCCGGCGGAGAACACCAGCATCAACATCGGCACCAGCACGTAGATGTTGCCGCGAGTCATGCCGAGCAAGCGTTCCAGCCCGGCGTCGATCACCCCGGCCTTGTTCAGCACGCCGAACATGCCGCCGATGAACAGCACCATGAAAATCAGCGCCGCGCGTTTTTCGATGCCCTGGGGGATGGCCATGAAACCTTCGATCAACGACACCGGGCGGGCGATCGGGTCTTTGGCGGTGCGCGGTTCGGCGTTGAACAACTGGCTCAGCGAGTGATCTTTTTCCAGCACCTGATATGAGCCCGGCACAACCAGGCCGTTGGCCCGTTGGAACTTGCCGGAGTTGACCGCATAGGTGAACGCGACGGCGAGCAACACGATGCTGAGCAGGATGATCGCCGGGTTGATCTGCTTGCGCTGGCGCTCTTGCGCCGGCTGCGCGGGTGCCGAAGTGGCTCCCGGCGGAGTGAGGGTGATCGGTGGTGGTTGCATTGAGGCGTGCCCTCGGGAAGTTATTGTTGTGGGTGTCGGCGCGTGGACGGGGCAGACACTAGGGCAAACCTTTGAGGGCGACAACGTTATGCGTGGGGCGGGTTGGGCTATGCGTTTTGTAACCAAATACCCACGTGCTGCTCAAGGGTATGAAGGACAAATGTGTAGGTGTGGTGGGGAACGTGTTGGTGTGATGGGGCGGGTGTGGCGAGCGAGCTTACTCGCGCTGGCGTGCACAGTGCTCCGGTTATCTTGGGGCCAAGCCACGGTGGCTATGACGGGGTCGTGAGCGACGCGCTCAAGCGCTGCTTGAGGTGCTCGGCAAAGGTGCCGACCATCAGCGAGCGCGGCTCGTCGCGCCGGAACGCCAGGCCAAAGGCGTAGGGCAGCGTAGGGCGGAAGGGGCGGGTGACAATCGGTAAATGGGCGAAGTGGCTGGCCAGCAGCCCGTTGACAATCGACACCCCCAGGCCTTCGGCGACAAAGGCGCACGCCGCCCCCACCGAGTGCACTTCGATGCGCACCTGTGGCGTCAGGTGGGCGGCGCGGAACACTTGGTTGAGCTCGGCGCGCAGGGCCCGCTGGCGCCCCAACAGCACCAACGGCACGTCATGCAGCAGGCGCACGTCGATTTCGGCGTGGCGGCTCAGCGGATGGTTGGCCGGCATCACGCACACGCCTTCGGTTTGC
Organism: Pseudomonas sp. ok272; assembly: GCF_900109995.1. Classification (GTDB taxonomy): domain Bacteria; phylum Pseudomonadota; class Gammaproteobacteria; order Pseudomonadales; family Pseudomonadaceae; genus Aquipseudomonas. Next base: position 24,076 of record NZ_FOCB01000016.1, read on the forward strand.
AGCACCGGCTCGATCTCGAAGTCCGGCAGCTCGGTGGGCAGGCGCACAAACCCCAGGTCGGCGGAGCGGTCCAGCACCGCCCGTTCGATCATGTCGTAGGAGCCGGTGAGCAACTCGATCACCACGTCGTCGTGATCCTTGAGGAACTCGGCGACGATCCTGGGCAGCAACTCCGAAGCCATGCTGGTGGGCACGCCGATCTTGAGCAGGCGCTTGTGTGAACGACCGATGCGCAACTCATCGGCCAGGCGCTGGATGCGCTGCATGCCATCGACCAGGCCGGCGACTTCGGCCAGCAGTTCCTCGGCTTCGGGGGTGGCCATCAGGCGGCCCTTCTTGCGCAGGAACAGGGCGAAGCCCAGGGACTCTTCCAGTTGGGTGAGCAGGCGGCTGACCGCTGATTGCGACAGGTCCATGCGCGTGGCGGCACCGATGGTCGAACCGGTGGACATGATGGCTTTGAAGGCTTCGAGTTGCTTGAGGTTCACACGACGATTCCCATGGTTTCCAGGTGCGCGACGCCCCGCCTGACGAACTTACGCATAGCCTGATGCGCTTCTCGCATAACGTTGTGGGCGTGCCGACGAGTCGTTAGTGTCCGCTCCAACGCGCCGCCGAGTCCAGCGCGGCGCCATGATCGTCACGACACGAACCCTGTGGGAGCGAGCCTGCTCGCGAATGCACCAGCCCATTAGCGTTCAACGTTGACGATCCATCACAACACCATTGCGACTGCCCATAAAATCGACAAGACGGCACTGAGGAAACAACCATGCGTGAGCTGTTCACGACAAGCGGCATCGTGTCCGCGGGCTTGCTGGCGACGGTCTCGCCAGCGCTGATGGCCCAGGGTTTCATCGAGGATTCCCACGCCAGGCTGACCCTGCGCAACTACTACTTCAATGACGACTACCGCGACGGTGGCAACGACCGCCGGGAGTGGGCCCAGGGCTTCTTGCTCAACCTGCAATCGGGCTACACCGAAGGCACCGTCGGCTTTGGCCTCGATGCGCTGGCGCTGTCCGGGCTCAAGCTCGATTCCAGCCCGGCCCATGCCGGGACCGGCCTGCTGCCGGTACACGATTACGGCCAGGCGGCCGATGAGTTCTCCAGCCTGGGCCTCACCGCCAAGATGCGCATCGGCGCCGCGCTGGTGAAGACGGGCACGTTGCTGCCGAAGATTCCGGTGCTGGTCGCCAACGACGGGCGCCTGTTGCCGCAAACCTTCCAGGGCACCCAAGTGGAGTACAGCGGCATCCGCAACCTGTACCTGCACACCGGCCACCTGGACAAGTTCAAGCAGCGCAACTCCACCGACAGCGTCGATATTTATCCCCAGGGCTACAGCGGCAAGGGCACCGACTTCGACTTCGCCGGCGCCACCTATGGCTTCACCCCCACGCTCACCGGCACCTGGTACTACGGGGAAATGCGCGAGTTCTATCGCCAGCAGTTCCTCGGGCTGGTGCACAAGCAGCCGGTGGGCAGCGGCACCTTGACCAGTGACCTGCGTTACTTCATCAGCAACGAAGCGGGCGAGGCGCGCAACGGGGCAGTGGACGCCGACATGTTCAGCGGCCTGTTCACCTATAAGCTGGGCGCGGGTGCGTTGGGCGTGGGCTACCAGAAAGTCAGCGGCTCCACCGCGCTGCCCTACACCAGCGTGTCCACCGTCTACTCCTTCTCCAACGCCGGGGTCGGCAAGTTCATCCAGGCCGGCGAGCAGACCTGGATGCTGCGCTACGACCACGACCTGGCCGTCCTGTTGCCGGGCCTGACGTTCATGACCCGCTACTACAAGGGCGAAAACGGCGAATTCAAAGGCCGCGAGACCCGCGAGTGGGAGTCCGACACCAACCTGCGCTACGTGATCCAGGACGGCGCGCTCAAGGGGGTGGGGATGGAATACCGCAAGGCGACGTACCGCTCGACCTTCGCCAGCGACCGCGACAACAACCGCCTGTACCTGACCTATGAGCTGGCGCTGTGGTGATCCCGCAGCGGCCTGATGGCGGTTGGTCAAGCGACTCTTGAGTGGGAGCGAGCCTGCTCGCGAATGGGCCCAGTCAGTCAACATTAAAGGTGACTGCCCCCTCGGCTTTCGCGAGCAGGCTCGCTCCCACAGGTCTGGTGTGCTCTCGGGCCCGAGCGTGCTTCACATCCCCACGAAATAGTACGGCTGGCGTCCCACGATCATCTGCTTGAGCACCTTCAATGGCGGTGCGGGCGGGGTGTCGCTGGCGATCAGTGCCACGTTGGCCGGTGAGGCCCCGAGGAACGCTTTCAACTCGGCCTCGGTCTCCAGGTCATTGAGCAGGCTGTGGGTGTAGAACACCGTCGCCCCGGCGGTGCGCTCGTTGGCCTGGTACAGCGCCACGTTCTGGCCGTTGGCTTGCATCGCCTGGATCTGCTCGGTCAGCGGCAGGAACGACAGCTTGCGATCCGCCATCGGTGCCGCCCATTGTGCGGCGGCCAGGTAGGCGGCGATCAGCACGCTGATGATGCCGATGGCAATGCCCCGGCGATGACGGGCGATAGTTCCCAGCAGGCCCGAGGCGTCAGTGCGCAGGCGCAAACGCTCCAGCAGCACGAAGGCGTATTCGGCGCCGATCACCGCGGCGGCCGGGGTCAGGGACATCAGGTACACCGTGCGCTTGCTGGAGGCCAGGCTCAGCATCAGGAACTGGGCCAGCAGCCAGACGGTGAAGAACAGCAGGTAGCGGTTGCTCGCCAACTGTTTACGAAAGTGCCACAGCCCCAGGTACACCAGGATGTTCCACGGCAGGAAGGCTTCCGGCAGCTTGGCCAGGTAGTAATAGAACGGCTCGTAGTGCCCGGCCTCGACGAACGAACCGTCGAAGCGCCCGAGGCTGTTGGTCAGCAGCACTTCGGCCAGGGCCTGGGAACCGCCGCGCTGATAGAGCATGAACAGCCAGATCAGCAGTGGGATCAGCCCCAGCACCGTCAACAGCCCGGGCCGCAGCCAGTCCGTCGGCTTCAGGCGTTTATCCAGCAGGCTCTCTGTGAGCAGGTAGGCGAAGATCACCACCCCCGGCATCGCCAGGCCCAGAACGCCTTTGCTCAGGGTGGCGATGGCGATCCCGGCGATAAACAGCAAGGCGTTGCCCAGCGATGATTGGCGTAGCCCCTGGAAGAACGCCAGCAGCGCCATGCTCACCCCCAGGGCCAGCAGCGCATCCTCGCCGACACTGCGCGCGTTGACCCAGTAACTGGCCATCGTCGCCAGCACGATCCCCGCCGTGAAGGCCACCTCTTTCGGCCGGCCAAAACGGCGCAGCATCGCGTACAGCAGCATCACGCTGAACAGCCCGGCAAACGCCGACGCCAGGCGCACCGCCCAGGGCGTGGCGCCAAACGCGCGGATGGCACCGGCGTCGAGCCACAGGCTCAGGGGCGGTTTCTCCAGGAACGGCGTACCGAACAGGCGCGGCGTGACCCAGTCGTTGTCCAGGTGCATTTGCATGGCAATGCCCGCGACCCGGGCTTCGGTGGAGCCCTGCAGTTGGTGGTTGCCCAGGGCAAAAAACAACAGCAGGGCGGCAAGCAGGAAGAGGAGCGGGGCAGGGCGAGTCATGTGCAGTGGGCTACCGATACCGGGAGGGAAGACCTATGGGCTGGGGAGTATAGGACGCGGTTTCTGAACGTTTAGTGAACGTGGCACACCGGGCTGAGGTTTTTTATCGTGTGGGAAGGGGCTGGCTATAACGGTCGAGAATACTTGACGCGCTCTTTTCTATTTTCGGGTAATGGCATGGGAGGGTAGCATCAGGCCACTTTGTAAGGGCTTGTGCACCAGGGAATCAGCCAGTTATTCACCTACCCCTGTGGGAGCGACCGGCTTGCCGGCGAAGAGGGCGTCTTGGCCGATAGCACGGATGGCAGATGTACCGCTTTCGCGAGCAGGCTCGCTCCCACAAGGGCGTGCGGTCCCCCATTAGAAGAAGAAAGCATTCAGAAGGAGCGTTTATGTCCATGTCCACCCCCGCCACCCGAGCGGACGTTGAGCAGCTTGACCGTCTTGATGAGCTGCGCGCATCCCGTGAACGTTTTGACTTGCCCGAGGGTGAGATCTACCTCGACGGCAACTCCCTGGGCGCGATGCCCGCGCACATCCCGGCGCGCATCGAAAAAGTCCTCAAGGAGGAATGGGCCCACGGCCTGATCCGCTCCTGGAACGATGCCGACTGGTACCCGGCGCCACAGCGCACCGGGGCCAAGATTGCCGCGTTGATCGGCGCCGAGGGCCATGAGGTGATCGTCGCCGATTCGACCTCGATCAACCTGTTCAAAGTCCTGGTGGCCGCGACCCGCCTGCGTCCTGGGCGCAACGTGATCCTGGCGGAGAAGGGCAACTTCCCCACCGACGTCTACATCGCCGATGGCGTGGCCGAGCTGACCGGTACGCAGTTGAAGTGCGTGGAGCCGGACGAGATCTACGACGCCCTGAACGAAGACGTGGCGATTGTGTCCCTGACCCACGTCAACTTCAAATCCGGCAAGCGCTACGACATGGCGCGCATCACCGAGCGGGCCCAGGCGGTTGGCGCGCTGGTGGTCTGGGACCTGTGCCACTCGGCCGGTGCCATGCCGATTGCCCTCAACGGGGTGAACGCCGACTTCGCCGTGGGCTGCGGCTACAAGTACCTCAACGGCGGCCCGGGCGCCCCGGCGTTCGTGTTCGTCGCCGAGCGCCACATCCCGCACATTCGCCAGCCGCTCACCGGCTGGCACGGGCACGCCAAGCCGTTTGATTTCGATCACCACTTCCGCCCGCACCCGACCATCGACCGCATGCTCACCGGCACTGCGCCGCAGATCGGCGTGCTGGCCCTGGAAGCCGCGCTGGAAGTGTTCGACGGCGTCGATCTGGACCTGCTGCGCGCCAAGAGCGTGGCCCTGGGCGATTTGTTCATCCGCCTGTGCGACGAGCAACTGGCGGGCCTGGGCATCGAGTTGCGTTCCCCGCGTGACGGCGAGCAGCGCGGCAGCCAGGTGTCGCTGGCCCATGAGCAGGCCTACGCGGTGATGCAGGCGCTGATCGCCCGTGGCGTCGTCGGTGACTTCCGCGCCCCGGACATCCTGCGCTTCGGCTTTGCCCCGCTGTACATCCGCTATGTGGATATCTGGGACAGCGTGGCGGCCCTGCGTGAAATCCTCGAACAAAAAGAATGGGATCGCCCCGAGTTCCTGGCGCGCAAGTCAGTGACCTGAGGCTCCCCACCCATCGCTTCGGAGTAAACGTGCAATGACAAAAACAACCAGCACCTTCGAACACCTGATAGACCGTGAAAAGGGCTTGAAGCAAAGCCTGACCAGCGGCCAGTTGTCGATGATCGCCATTGGCGGCGCCATCGGCACCGGGCTGTTCCTGGGCAGCGGTTTCGCCATCGGCTTTGCCGGCCCCAGCGTCCTGGTCAGCTACGGCATCGGCGCCCTGATTGCCCTGTTGTTGATGGGCTGCCTGGCGGAAATGACCGTGCGCCATCCGACCTCGGGCTCGTTCGGCTCGTTCGCCGAGTTCTATGTGTCGCCGTGGTTTGGTTTCGCGATTCGCTACGCCTACTGGTCGTCCATCGTGTTCGCGGTGGGCACGGAAATCACCGCCGCCGCGATGTACATGAAGTACTGGTACCCGGACGTCCCGGGCGGCTACTGGATGGTCGCGTTCTCCATGGCCCTGATCGTCGCCAACGCCTTCAGCGTCAAGGTGTTCGGTGCCATCGAGTACGTGTTCTCCCTGATCAAGCTGTGCGCCATCGTCATCTTCATCCTGCTCGGTGCCTACGTGGTCTATGGCGCGCCGGCCGACACCTCGATTGGCTTTGCCAACTACACCAACGACCGGGGCTTCTTCCCGAACGGCTGGTGGGGCACCTGGGTGGCGGTGATTGTCGCGTTCTTCAGCTACCTGAGCATCGAGATGATCGCCGTCGCTGCCGGTGAAGCCAAGGACCCGCAACGCGCCGTGACCCGCGCCTTCCGGATCACCGTGGTGCGCCTGGTGGTGTTCTACATCCTGACCATCGCGCTGGTGCTGGCGATTGTGCCTTGGGGCCAGAACACCGGCGGCCAGAGCCCGTTCGTGACCGTGATGGCGGCCACCGGCGTGCCGTATGCCGGTGCGGTATTCAATGCGGTGATCCTGATCGCGGCCCTCTCGGCGATGAACAGCCAGCTGTACATCACCACTCGCCTGATGTTCAGCCTGTCGCGCGCCGACCAGGCACCGAAGGTGTTCGGTCGCCTCAACAGCAAGGGCGTGCCGCTGCCGGCGTTGCTGCTGTCCTCGGTGGGCATTGCCCTGGCCACGCTGCTGTACCTGGCCTACCCGGAGAAAGCCTTCACCCTGATGATGTCGATTGCCATGTTCGGCGCGATGTTCACCTGGGCCGGGATCTTCCTCACCCACCTGTTCTTCCGCCGCGCCCAGGCCGGCCAGCCCCTGGCGTTCAAGCTCTGGGGCTACCCGTGGACCAGCCTGGCCGGGTTGCTGCTGATGCTGGCGGTGATGATCACCACCCTGTTCACCGAAGAGTTTGCCCCGACGCTGTACTGCGGCATTCCGTTCCTGGCGGTGATCCTGGTCATCTACTACCTGCGCTTTCGACAAAAGGCCCCCGTCCTGACGGACGCGCCCAAGCCGTTGCCACTGCAACGCTGAACCATCACCGCCTGACCAGGGACGGTTGGGCTCGTTCTACACCTGAAGCATTCACCAGGAACAAGGGCTAAGCGCATCCCTTGTGGGAGCGGGCTTGCTCGCGAAGAGGGCGTGTCAGTCGACATCCCTATCGCCTGACACAACGCTTTCGCGAGCAAGCCCGCTCCCACACCACCGCTGCGCTCCGACCCACCTTTCACTTGGGGTTGTCATGAATCACACCAGAGCCACCGTTCTGTTGTTGGCCTGCGCCTGCGCCTGCGCGTCGCCTTCGTATGCGGCGGCGTCTGCGGGCGGCTTTATCGCCGACAGCAGCGCCGAGCTTTTGCTGCGCAACTCCTATTTCAACCGCAGCAAGGAAGACGGCCGCCGCGATGCCCGCGACTGGACCCAAGGCGTGCTCGGCCAGTTCAACTCCGGGTTCACCGAAGGGACGTTTGGCCTGGGCGTGGATGCGTTCGCCTACCTGGGCCTGAAGCTCGATGCCCCGGCCGACAAATCCGGCACCGGCAACCTGCCGGTGCACGATGATGGTGAACCGGCCGACAGCTACGGCAAGGCCGGCGCGGCGCTGAAACTGCGCCTGTCCAACAGCGTGCTCAAGGTCGGTGAACAACGTCCCGAGACCCCGGTGTTCGGGGTCAGCCACTTTCGCATCGTGCCGCAGACGGCCACCGGTCTGTCGCTGGTCAGCCGTGAAGTCGACGGCCTTGAGGTCCAGGCCGGGCACTTCACCTCGGGCACCAGCCCGGTGACCACCAACGGCGATGGCGACTTGTGGGCGGTCATGGCCGGCGTCACTACGCCTGCGGCGGACTATCTGGGCGGCACCTACCAACTGACGCCGGGGGTGAGCGTCACGCTGTACGGCTCGCGCTTCGAAGACATCTGGAACCAGTACTACGCCAACCTCGACAGCCGCATCGACCTCGATGCCAACCACCAGCTCGGCCTCGGGCTGACCGCCTATCGCACCCTGGACGAAGGGCGGGCTAAGGCCGGCGACATCAACAACACCAGCCTGGGCCTGTCGACCTTCTGGCGCAGCGGCGCCCATCGCTGGCTGCTGGGCTTGCAGAAGATCGATGGCGACACCCCGTTCGATTACCTGGGGGTCGGCGACAAGGATCGCAACGGCCGCAATGGCAACGACCAGGGCGCTTCGATCCAGTTGCCCAACGCCGCGCAGTTCTCCGACTTCAACGGCCCGCAGGAACGTTCCTGGCAGGTGCGCTACGACCTGTCGCTGGCGTCGTACGGCGTGCCGGGCCTGACGTTCATGAGCCGCTATGTGCGCGGCTGGGGCATCGACGGCAGCCACATCGCCGCCACCGGCCCGTACTCGGGGCGTTATGGCGACGACGGCCAGCATCACGAAACCAACCTGGAAGTGCGCTACGTGGTCCAGGCCGGTCCGGCCAAGGGCCTGAGCGTGCGTGCACGCCAGGCCTGGCACCGGGCCAACACCGACCAGGGCTCGGGCGACCTGGATGATTTTCGCCTGATCAGCGATTACCCCATCGACCTCTTGTAAGCCTGCCAACCCTGACTGTTCAACGGCCCACTTGGGCCTAACCACTGGAGTGAATAATGAAAACAATGCACCTCTCCACATCCTCGCGCCTGCCGTTCCTCAAAGGTGCGCTGGCGACCTGCGTGATGCTCGGCCTCTGGACCACAGCCCACGCCGACAGCTCGGCGCCGGTCAACATCACCGACCCGTTCGTCAAGCAACAGGTGGCGATGTCGGTGGACAAGATCCCGCCGATGCCCGCGCCGGGCAGCTACGGCATGGACAAGGCCACGGGCAAGTTCACCCACCCGGTGGCCACGCCCTTCAGCCATGAAGGCGAACCGTTTGCCGGTGAGCTGGATTACTGGGACACCAAGAGCTACATCAAGAACATGACGGTCGAGGCCTACTACCCGATCACCGTCGAGCCGTTCCACACCTGGCAGAACATCGTCGACTTCGACGGCAAGCGCTACCTCTACCAGTACGTGCGCCGCAACCTCAAAGTGTTCGACATCACCCATCCCAAAGAAGTGAAGCTGGTCTACACCAAGGGGGCGACCTGGGGCCCCGAGGGCCCGAGCAAAGAAGAAAACCCGTACGCCGCTGACGACATGTTCGGTGCCGCCACCGTGCAGTGGAACAAGAAGCTGGGCAAGAACATCATGGTCCAGTCCTTCGAAGTGCGCCGCTTCGGTGTACTGAGCGACAAGTACCGCGAGCCGGACAAGGTCGAGGCGATCCGCAAGTCCAAGCACCTCAAGGGCTTCAAGGTCTATGAGATGAACGGCCCGCTGCCGGAGGACTGGAAACTGATCGCCACCCGCACCAGCGACATCGAACACCCGGATGCGCCGATTGGCGAGCAGCAGGGTTCCGGCGTGCGCGACATCCCGGCTTACTTCGGTGGCGACGTGATGTACGTGGCCGCTGCGCCAAGCGACAAGTACGCGCTCACCGAATACCCCAACGACCTGTACAACGCCGGCTACCAGTCCTGGGACATGTCGGACCCCAGCAACCCGAAACTGCTGCAGATGCTGACCGTCCCCGGGCAAATCGTCGGTGATCCGAAACACGAAGCGGTGTTCAAGGCCAACCCACGGGCCGGCAACCGCGCCTCGTGGATGGGCGCGCGCATGTCGTTGTTCATTCCCAAACCCGTGGAGCAGGGCGGCAAGTACGGCTACGCCGCCATGGGCGGGATGGGCCTGTACATCGTCGACATCACCGACGGCGCCAACATGAAAGTGGTCGGCCACCTGGAGTTCCCGGTCAGCGTGGCGGGCACCGAAGGCGACAACATCGACGTCTCGCAAGTGGAGAAGACCGGGATCATCTACTTCAGCGGCTACCCGCTGTCGGAAGACTGCTTCGAGGCCAAGAAAGACATCTTCGCGGTCAACGTCAGCAACCCGCGGAAGCCCGCCATCGAGTACGTGTTGCCACGTCCGACGCCACCGGCCGACGCCGCGTTCACCGACTACTGCCAGCGCAAGGGCAGCTTCGGGCCCAAGCGTTCGGGCTACTACACCCAACCGGGCGTCGCCCGCGAAGGCATTCTGCCGTACGCGTTCTACAACGCCGGGGTCCAGGTGTTCGATGTGCGTACACCGGGCAAGCCGACCATTGGGGCCTACTTCGTGCCGCCGTTCGACACTAAGAACGTGGTCAGCTACGCGATGGGCAACCTGACCCACGGCACCTATACCGAGTACGACCGCAACCTGATCTGGGTCTTCACCAACCACGGCTTCTACGCGCTGTCGACGCCGCTGTTGGGCAAGCCGAGCTTCGATGCCCCGACCCAGCAGTGGCCGGCCCGAAACTGAGCACGTACTCGCTGACCCTTAACAATAAAAATAAATAAGAAACGTCTGGCGGCGGCTCGATCACGGGCCGCCCCTGCACGTTCGCTGTGGCCGGAGCTTTACATGCGCAAATTATTGTTCGCCCTCCCGTTGATGATGAGTAGTGTTTGCTACGCCGAGTTCAAGGTGTCCGGGGTGGTCGACCTGACGTACGAAGTGGCGCGCTCGGGCGGCGACACCGTGGACCGCTGGACAGGCGCAGGCCTGTCGGCCAACCGCATCCAGTTCAAGTGGACCGAAAACGTGACCGAGGACATCAAGCTCAACGGTGTCTACGAGGCCATGTACAACCCCCATTCCAACGACGCGTGGGGCAAGCGCGAAGCCTACTTCCAGATCATTTCCGAGCGTTGGGGCACCTTGAGCGGTGGACGCCAGGACACGCCGTCGGCCAACAGCTACGGCTACGCCGACCCGCTGTACGGCAACGACTACAGCCTGGTCAACAACCTCCAGGTGTTCTACGCGCCGTGGCGTGAAGACGATTCGATGATGTACATCAGCCCGCGCTACGAGGGCTTCCAGTTCCGTGGCATGACCACCCTGGGCAAGCACGACGGTAGCCGCGATGGCGTGGTCTACAGCACCAGCATCGACTACTGGGCCGACAGCCCGTGGTACTTCGCCGCCGCCGTGGACCGCAAGTACCAGCGCAACCTGTGGGACAACCACACCATGGAGCAGGCGACCGACGCCTACTTCACCGTGGTCTACAGCATGGGCACCACCGACCTGACGGCGGTCTACCACCGCTATGTCGGCTACTACGCCTACGCGCCATGGGTCGACTTCTCCTCCAACGGCAACGACCTGCAACTGGGCATCCGCCACAACTTCTGGGACAACCAGAACATCGCCGCCAGCGTGGTGTTCAAGGACGACCGCAAGGAACAAGCGCTGAGCGACGCCACCGGGATCAACCTGGCGTACATCTACAACTACGACAAAAAGACCGACCTCTACGCCGTGTACGGCTACGTCCACCACAATCGCGACTCGGACGTGCGCTACCCGGTGAGCTGGAACCTGGAAAGCCCGCTGCAGAACGAAAACCCCGAAGGCTTGCAGATGGGGGTGCGCTATAAGTTCTGAGGCGGGCGCAGCACCGGGCGCCAGCCGGCGCCGGGTTCCGTCAGGTGAGCGAATCGATGTCGAAGATGTAGGGTTCTCTGGGGTCGGTGCCGTAGAGCGACGCCATCAGGGCGTCGTCCGCGTCGAGCGCGGGTGCCATGGCCAGTTGTTCTTTGGCCTGATTGCGCGGATGCGCCTGCCAGCGCGCCAGGCTCTCGGCCAGGCGCTCGGGTTGTACGGACAGCGAGCCGTAGAGGTCATGCCGATAGATGCTGGCGAACCGCAGGGTCTCCAGGCGCGCGTGGGTGGTGCGGATGTTGTCCAGCTCGCGGCGGATCGCGGCGTAGTCCTTTTCGAAGGCGCGCACGTAGGGTTCTGGCCGATTGTCCAGGTTGCGTTCTGCGGCCTTGAGCTGGGCAGTGATCTTCACCAGGGCGTTATCGACCCATTGGAACTCGCGCTTGGTCAGCACTGAGTTACGGTGCTGCTCGGCTTGTTGCCAGCGGCGCAAGGTGGCCCAGCTCGCGGGCATGTACGAACTGCTCATGGAGTGATCGCCGCCGCTGAAGACTTGCTTGAGCAGCGAGGGGCGCTGCGGCAGGCCTTTGTGCTGTTTCAGGGCGATGCTGCACGCGGCGTGTTGGTCGATGGTGGTGCAGCCCGGTTCCCAGAGGATGGCCGAGTGTTCCCGGGCGTCGAACTCCACCGTCATGAAGTGCCGCAAGGTGCCGTGGTGGGTGTAGGGTTCGCCGGTCACATTGCTCAGCCCGGCGACAAACACCGAGACGCCGAGCGGGACATTGGTGAACGTCAGGGCCAACCCCGTGCCCATCACTTCGTTCTTGGTGTTCATCCAACTGCCGGGCAGGCTCGGCACCGGGTCGTTGTGGTTGACCATGCGATAGTGCACCAGCGCGGCGGCACCCTTGACGAATTCGGCATCACCGGCCCGGGGCGAACCGTAGGTGTAGAGGACGATGTCGTAGTTGAATCCTGCTCTTCGACGCAGCATTTCCGAGAGCAGCAGGGCCACGGCACCGCCGAGGCTGTGGCCGCAGATGAGCAGCTTCTGGCCGGTGTGGAATTTTTCGAGGTACTTGACGACGAAGCCATAGGCGCTCTGTGCCGCCCCATAAAAGCCTTGGTGTACGTGGCCCACGCCTTCCTCGAACGGCACTTGCAGGGCATCGGCATCGCGAAAGATGTCGGCGGGCAACTCCCAGGTGCCCCGTATGGAGACCAGGATCAGTTCATCGTTGTGGGTGATGAAGGCCTGGGTATCGGTGTCCACGTCCTGGCCCCGGTCATCAAGGAAATGAATCCCCTCTGGGTTCTCCTGGTCCTGCCCCAGCTTGGGGTCATTGACGGCATACAGCGCCGGATCGAACGGCACGATTTCCAGGCGCTTTGAATACGGCACGTCTTCGTACAGCGGGTAGTAATCGTTTGGTTGCCCTGCATCGACCTGCCAGATCTCATCGGCCTTGGCCAGCGCATCACCGAACCAGTTGCCGACGCTCGGTTGCCCCGGAAAGTTCACCCGCGGTTGCTTGATGGGCCGTTCATTGGGTTGTTGGCCAAAGGGGCAGTAAACCAAGCAGGCCATCAGTGCGAGTTGGTAGAGGTTGAGCGCGCAGAACTCAGGTCCCGTGGACAGCAACGGGCGCAAGGCCCTGAGCGGGCGCACTTCCAGCACGGTGTGCTGTTGCGGGATCAGGGGCACGCCGCACCGGCCGTGCTCGCCCATGAGCCGGGCCGCCCCCATGGAGTGGGGGAAATGGCGATAGACCTCGGGGGGTAAATGGGACACGTGCTCGACCAGGTGACGCACTTCCACCTGGTAGTGCGTGTCGGCGCAGGCGAATGCCGGGTTGTCCACGGGGCGCGTGGCGTTTTTGTTGCGATAGCGGGTTTGTTCGGCGCGGACTTGGAGTTCGGTGATCTTGAGTGGGTAGCTGTCCCGGAGTTGAAGCTTGGTGTACGCCTTGTCTTGTCCTTGGTACTTCTGATCAACGGTGAGTACAACCGGCCCGGCAAAGTGGTTTTCAACCTTGCCAGAGCCTGTTGCATCCAGTCGACCCCGGTACTTCTGCCCTTCTGCGTCTATTGCTTCATAAACCAGTCCTTCAAAGGGCTCACCCGATCCGAACTCGTCCACCAACTGAAAGCGGGTCCATTTGCCCTGCGCGGGACAAGCCAATGTTCGGTTGCTCAATTGTGAGTTCAGTTTTTCGTCGGTTACTGCCATATCGTTATCTCCTTACTCGGTGCAGCCGGGATAGATGGTGCATTTGGTGCCGTCGGGCATTTGAAAACTGCTGAAGTCCTTGTAGTTGCCGTAGCAAAAGGCGTGTTGGTCCTCAAAGTTTTCACCCATGCACCGTTTCCAGCCATTGGGGAACTTGACCCAGGTGTCACCCATGTAAGGCCGTTCTTCTCTCGTTAGCCTGATCACCATCTTCACGGTCTTGCCCGGCAGTTGATCCAGGGTATAAGCCGAGAACGGATGCCCTTTTATAAGTTCGCCCTGTGCATTGGTTTCTTTGCAGTCGAGGATTTTTACAATGCGCCTTTTTTTTCCAGCCGTGCGGAACAACCATTGGCATTGTCCATAGAAGTGATTGGTTCCAACTTCGTTGAACGTGCCCTTGTATTGTTCTTCCAGTTCATGACGGATGACGACGCTGGCCCAGTCTCCACCAAAGTCTCGTCGAGTATTTCCATAGGTTGCGTTGATCTCCAGTTCGATCTTTTGGATCACTAACGGACACCCATTGCGGGTGCGGCGAATGGTTATCTCCGAGTTGGGTTTGTAGTCGGTTCGCCATTGATGGTTAAACACCGGCGCCTTGTTGTCTTTGGTTGCTACGGTGCAGGTCTCGCCCTCGGCAGGTCCGTAGTACGCGGCGGCCACATACGCAAAGTTCGGCGGCAAGTCGGCGGTAAAGGTGAAGGTGTTCGGCGGCTTGGCGGTGCAGCCCAGGGTCAGAGCGAAACAACAGGCCAGGGCGCTAAGTTTTATCGGTGACTTAAATAAGGTGTGGGTAGTGGTCATGTTGGTCGCCCTTATTCCGTGCAGCCGGGATAGATGGTGCATTTCGTTCCGTCGGGCATTTGAAAATCACTGAAGTCCTTGTAGTTGCCGTAGCAAAAGGCGTGTTGGTCCTCAAAGTTTTCACCCAGGCAACGTTTCCAACCATTGGGGAACTTGACCCAGGTATCACCCATGTAAGGCCGTTCTTCTTTTGCTAGCCTGATCACCATCTTCACGGTCTTGCCCGGCAGTTGGTCCAAGGTGTAAGCCGAGAACGGACGCCCTTTTACAAGTTCGCCCTGTGCATTGGTCTCTTTGCAGTCGAGGATCTTTACAATTCGCCTGTTCTTCCCTGCTGTGCGAAATAACCACTGACATTGTCCATAGAAGTTGCTGGTTCCAACTTCGTTGAACGTGCCCTTGTATTGTTCTTCCAATTCATGACGGATGACGACGTTGGCCCAGTCTCCGCCAAAGTCACCTCGATCAGCGCCATAGGTCGCGTTGATCTCCAACTTGATCTTTTGGATCACTAACGGACAACCCTTGCGGGTGCGGCGAATGGTTATCTCCGAGTTGGGTTTGTACTCGGTTCGCCATTGATGGTTAAACACCGGCGCCCGGTTGTCTTTGGTTGCTACGGTGCAGGTCTCGCCCTCGGCAGGTCCGTAGTACGCGGCGGCCACATACGCAAAGTTCGGCGGCAAGTCGGCGGTGAAGGTGAAGGTGTTCGGCGGCTTGGCGGTGCAACCCTGGGTCAGTGCGATGCCGCAGGCCAGGGCCAGGGTGCGCCCGAGGCGATTCATAGCGGGCCCTCTTGTTGCCAGAAGGCCGTGGTCGTCACCACCCGTTCGAAGTGAACGCTGGGGCTTTCGTTGGGGCGGGCTTGCCAGTACGTCGGCAGTCCTGCGGCGGGTGTCTTGAGGGCGTGGGTCAGCAGCAGCGCCAGTGCCTCCGGTGTCGTCCAGCCCCAGGCGTCGGCCTGGGCCAACCACTGGTCCAGCCAGGCTTCATGGGAATGCTTATCGGCGAGGCGGGTGTAGGCCTCCAGGTGCTCGGCCAGCAAATAGCGCCGCACATTGACCCGCAGGATGGCGGCGGCCTCCTGCTTGGGTTGGGTGGTGTGTAACCAGGGCGGATCGTTCGGCAGCAGGTAGCGACCGGGGGCCGGGTTGTCCGCGCTGGCCCAGTGCTCGCCTTGCCAGTAGCACACGCTGATCGCCGGGCCGAGGTAGGTCGGGCGGGCGTCGTTGGCGAGCTGCTCGAGGGCGCGGCTCAAGACGCGGTTGTCGTGAAAGCGGTACAGCGCTTGTTGCGGGCGGGCACCGACCAGCGCCCGCGCGCGCCAATGCTCGGCCAGGGTGGCGAGGCCGCCGGGTGGCAGGCTGGCGAGCCAACCCCAGTTGCGTTGCGGTGCCTTGAACAGTTTGAGCAGGTGCCGGTCGTCAGGGTTGTCGAGCATGAAAAGGAACGGCCCGACGTCGGCCAGCTCCGCCACGGAGGTTTGGTTGTACAGGCTCTGGTACTGGTCCGGCGGCGTGCTTCTCAACAACGCCTGGCGCGTGCTGCGCTCGTCCGCCGAGTCGAGGATCAGGCAGACGCCGTAGCCTTGGCTGCGTTGTTTGCTCATCCAGGTGTGGGGCAACAAGGGCTTCATACGGTGGCTCCTGGGGTTGGACAAACGCCTTCGAGGCAGGCCTCGCAGACGGGACACAGGTCCGCCGCCAGGGCTTTGCTGGCGGTCATGAGTCGCCGCTGTGACGGGGCGATGGCGGGGGTCTCGGGGATCAGTGAGGCGGCGACCATTGCCGAGACCGGGATGCCGCCCAGTTCAATGGCGCTGCTGCTGAAGATCCCGCCGGGGCCGATCACGATGTGCTGGCCACCCGCGAGCAGGGTCAGGCTGGCGCCGGCATCGAGCGTCAGGTGCGCGCCGGCCTTGATGTGCACGTGTTGGCCGGCGTCGATGACCAGCGATTGTTCGACGCGGGTGTGGCTGTTGGCATCGACCTGCAGGTGATCGTCGGCCTTGAGCCGGGTCATGCGGTTGCCAGTGACGGTGCGGTGGTCCTCGGCGCGGAGCTGGGCGACGCTGTTGCCGCTGATGATTTCGTGCCGCTCGTTGCCCACTTCCAGGCGGCTGTCGTTGCCGATTTTCTGCTCCATGTCGCGCTGGGCGCGCAGGTAGATCAGTTCCAGGCCGGCGCGGTCTTCGAGGTGCAGTTCGTTGGCGCCGTCGCCGTTGGGCGAGGTCCGCGAGCGGAACACGCTGCGGGTCTTGTTGGCGGGCAGCGGGTAGGGCGGCGGGTTGGCGCTGTTGCTCAGGCAGCCAGTGACGACGGGCTGGTCGGGGTCGCCCTCCAGGAAGCTGACCCGCACCTCCATGCCGATGCGCGGCAGCAGCATGCTGCCGTAGGCGTTGCCCGCCCAACCGGACGCCACGCGTAGCCAGCAACTGCTGTGCTCGTCGAGCTGACCTTCGCGGTCCCAGTGGAACAACACCTTGACCCGGCCGTGTGGGTCGCAGTGGATGTCGTCGCCTTCCGGGCCGGTGACCCGCGCGGTCTGGCTGCTGAGCACGGGTTTTTCGTAGACCTTGGGCGAGCGGTAGAACGCGTCCCAGGGAGTGGCGACAAAGCGGTTGCGATAGCCCTGGGAGAAACCGTCGGTGGGCTGGAAGGTGTCGCTCTGGCCCTCTTCGAGGACTTGCGGTTGGCGGCCTTGATGCTGCACCGAGGTCACCAGCCAGCGGTCATTCCACTCGGCACGCGGGTGTTCGACCAGTTGCAGGTAGTGCCCGCTGATCAGGTTCGGCTGGTCGCTCTGGCCTTCGACCTCGCAGTAGCGGATGCGGTGCCGTTCCAGGGCGCGGCGGGTCAAGCGCTTGCCGTGCTCACCGTCCTGGAAACCGCCGGGGTAGCGGTAGTCCTCCAGGTCGGGATGGACGTTGTCGATGTCGGGCCGGTGCTTGGTCTCCAGGGTGTAGCGCGCGTTTCTGAAGTTGTAGTCGCGGCGCGTGGTGCGGCTGGCCTGGGTCGCCAGGCTCAGGGCAAAGCGTTGGACCATCGGGTCGTCGGCAACCAGGCCTGAGTCATGTCGGTAGGGCGTCGGCGGTTCGAGGCTGAGAAAGTGGCTCTGGTCGTCACTGAACACCAGCAGGTGTTCGGTGCGGCTGTGGCGGAAGTGGTAGTGCAGGCCTTCCTCGTGGCACAGGCGCTGGATGAAATCCAGGTCGGATTCCTGGTACTGCACGCAGTACTCGCGCGGCGGGTAGACGTTGCTCAACTCAAACAAGCCCTGGTCGCTGAGAATCCCGTGTTCCTTGAGGAGATTGGCGATGATCTGCGGCACGCTCAGGTGCTGGAAAATGCGTTGGTTGATGCGGTGCTGCAGGTAGGCCAGGCGTGGCACCAGCGTGAGGTGGTAATGGGTCTGGCGCCGGTTGGTGTCGCCCTGGGTAATGCGGTGGATCCGCCCGTGGATGCCTTGCCCGGTTTCATTGAAGGCCAGGAACGCGGGTTGGTGCAGCAGGTGCTCCAGGTCCAGGTCGCTGCGGTACCAGACCAGTTCGACTTCAACGGCGTAAGGTTGGCTGATGGCTTCATGGCCGATAAACGACAGCACCTGGAGGTCATGCTTGGCGTCGAGGATGGTCAGGCTGAAGCGGGCGTGGGGCTGGGCGTGAGGCGTGATCATCCGATGTTCCTTGTTAGCCGTCGAAATGAGGCGAACGCTAACAAGAAGCTGGAGCTGAATAAGTAGGATGATTCTTTAGAGTTGGAGGGAAAGGGCTAAAAAATCTGTAGGTGATTGATGCCCTGTGCTGGGCATCCCGACACTCCCCGCTGCAGCGCTGGGCAACGGGGAGACGGCAGCGCCCGGTCAATCAGAGGGCGAAGAATGCCTGGGCATTGCCCCCCAGGATCTGCGCCTTGCTGGCCGGGTCCAGCGCCGGATGTTCGATCACGCCGGCGCCAATGCGCTGCTCGCCCAGCGGGAACGGCGCGTCGGAACCGAGCATCACCCGCTCGCTGCCCATCACCTCCACCAGCAACTTCAACGCGCCCGGATCGAACACCGCCGAGTCGACGAAGAAGCGCTTGACGTAGCTCGACGGCACGTTCGGGCAGTCTTCGCGCACGATGTCGCGGTGTTGCCAGGCGTTGTCGACGCGCCCCAGCAGGAAGGCGAATCCGCCGCCGCCATGGGCGAAGCACAGGCGCAGTGACGCCGGGATGCGTTCGAAGGCGCCGGAGAGGATCAGCGACAGGATGCCCAACTGGGTCTCGGCCGGCATCGCCACCAGCCACGGCAGCATCCACTTGCGCATGCGCTCGCCGCCCATCATGTCCCAGGGGTGGACCAGCACCGGGATGTCGTCTTCGGCGCAGTGGGTGAGGAAGGTCACCAGGCCTTCGTGGTCCAGGTCGAGGTTGCCGACGTGGTTGCCGATCTGCACGCCGACGTGGCCGGCGGCCTTGGCCCGGCTGGCCTCCGCGCAGGCGGCGTCGATGTCTTGCAGCGGCACCTGGGCCAGGACCTTGAGCCGGTCGGGGGCCACGGCGGTCATGTCCAGGGCACGGTCGTTCATCAGTTGGGCCCAGGGCAGGGCACGTTCAATCGGCGCGTCGTAGCCGAACATCACCGGCGTGGCGCACATGATCTGCACGTCCAGGCCTTGCTCGTCGAGGTGCTCGATGCGCCGGTGCATGTCCCACAGCACGTCATGCACCGGACGGAACGCGTTGTCGCCGACCATGATCTGCCCGGTGCGGCCGCTGGTCTGCAACCAGGGCCCGCGCTCGGGGCTCAGGCGCGCGGCCTCGGCCTGGCTGATGGTGGGGAAGAAGTGCGAGTGCATGTCGATTTTCATGGGCGTTTGACTGCCTCCAGGGTGCGGTGCCAGGTCTGCCAGTCGCGACCGGGATGGATTTCGCCGCAGCCGGTGCAGCGCCGTTCGGCGTCGCTGGTGGCGTAGAACTGTTCGTACACCGGCGGCAGGTCGGTGACGATGCTTTGCAGTTGCAACTCGTAGCGCTTGACCACGGTGCCGCAGTGGGCGCAGGACCATTGCAGTGCATCGAACTGGCCTTCGGGCCGGGCCTTCTCGATCACCAGGCACAGGCTGCCGGGCTCGGGGCGCTGCGGTGAATGGATCACGTGGGGCGCCATCAGGTACATGTCGCCCTCGCGCAAATCGATGCGCTCGTATTGGCCACGGTCCCAGATGTTCAGGTAGGCGTTGCCCTTGAACTGATAGAAGAACTCTTCCACCGGATCGTCGTGGAAGTCGGTGCGCTGGTTCGGGCCGCCGACCACGGTGACCATGGTGTCGGCGTCTTTCCACAACTGGCGATTGCCCACCGGCGGCTTGAGCAGGTGCGCGTACTCTTCGATCCAGCGATTGAAGTTCAGGGGTGGACTGAAGTGATGCTTGTCCATCTTGTTGTCCTTAGCGAGTGAGAGGGGCGTAGGCCACGGCCTTGATTTCGATACGCAAGTGCGGGTGCGGCAACTGGTGCACGGCCACGGTGGTGCGGGTGGGTCCGGTTTCGTCGAAGTATTCGGCGTAAACCTGGTTGTAGCCAGCAAAGTCATTCATGTCGACGAGGTAACTGCACACCTCCACCAGGTCGCCCAGGCAGGCGCCTTCGCTGGCGAGGATGTCGCGGATGTTCTCGATCACCGCCCGGGTCTGGGCGCGGATGTCCAGGTCGGTGGTGCCCATGGCGTCCACCTCGACACCGGCAAAACTGTTGTCGGGACGCCGCGAACTGGTGCCCGAGACGTAGAGGAAATCCCCGGCCCGCTTGATGTGCGGGAAGCGCCCGCGCGGGGTGGCCTTGCCGGCGACGACGGTGGATCGATTGAGGTTCATACGTGTGCTCCCTGGCGTGCCGCGACGCTGAAGCCGCACTCGCCGTAGCCGGCAATCTCGACACTGACGTCGTCGCCAGGGGTCAAGGCTTCGGCGGCGGTGGCGGCGCCGGCCATGATCAGGCTGCCGGCGGGCAGGGCGATCTCGGCCTTGGCCAGCAACTGCGAGGCTTGCACCAGGCTGCGCAACGGATGGCCGAGAATCGCTGCCGTGGAACCGGCTTGCACGACCCGGCCGTTGATACGCATCAGCACCCCGGCGTTGGCCAGGTTGGCGAAGTCCCGGGACCAGGCGCCGACCACCAGGCCGGAGGATGAGCAGTTATCGGCGACCACGTCTTCCAGGCTGAACGTGAACGCCTGGTAGCGTGAGTCGATGATCTCGATGGCCGGGGCCACGGCTTCCAGGTAGTCCACCGCTTCGAGCGCCGTCAGCGGACGGTCGATGGTGCGCCGGGTGATGAAGCACACCTCGGGTTCGGCCCGTGGGTGGATGAAGCGTTGCGGGTCGACCACACCGCCATCTTCTTCAAGCATGGCGTCGGTGAGCCAGCCCCAGATCAGGCTGTCGACGCCCATCTGGATCATCTTGGCGCGGCTGGTGAAACCCAGCTTCAGGCCGATCATGCGCTCGCCGGCGTCGTAGCGATGCTGCATCGAGGCGCGCTGGATCTGGTAGGCCTCGTCGAGGCTGAACGGTGCCTGGGTACTGAACTGGGCCAGGGCTTCGGCCTTTTGCGCGGCCTGGTCCAGGGCCCTGGCGATGTAGGCGATGTCGGTGGTCATGGGTGGTGCTCCGCTTCTCCTGTGGGAGCGAGCCTGCTCGCGAAAGGGTGGGTCAGCCAACAGTGATGTTGATTGGACTACCGCGTTCGCGAGCAGGCTCGCTCCCACAGGGGGGGTTATGGGGGGTTGGGTTAGCGCTTGAGCAGGTCCAGGGCGACGTCGACGATCATGTCTTCCTGGCCTCCGACCATCCTGCGCTTGCCCAGCTCTACCAGGATGTCGAGGGTCTTGAGGCCGTACTTGGCGGCGGCGATTTCGGCGTGGCGCAGGAAGCTGGAGTAGACCCCGGCATAGCCCAGCGCCAACGTCTCGCGGTCGACCCGCACGGGGCGATCCTGCAGCGGGCGCACGATGTCATCGGCCGCGTCCATCAAGGTGTAGAGGTCGGTGCCGTGGTTCCAGCCCAGGCGTTCGGCGGCGGCGATGAACACTTCCAGCGGCGCGTTGCCGGCGCCGGCGCCCATCCCGGCCAGGCTCGCATCGATGCGGTCACAGCCTTCTTCGACGGCAGTGATCGAGTTGGCCACCCCCAGCGACAGGTTGTGGTGCGCGTGCATGCCGGTCTCGGTCTCGGGCTTGAGCACCGCCTTGAACGCGCGGAACCGATCACGCACGTCCTGCATGCTCATCGCGCCACCGGAGTCGGCCATGTACACGCACGTCGCGCCGTAGCTCTCCATCAGTTTGGCTTGGGCGGCGAGCTGCTCGGCGGGGATCATGTGGCTCATCATCAAGAAGCCCACGGTGTCCATGCCCAGCGCGCGGGCGTACTCGATGTGCTGGCGGGACACGTCCGCCTCGGTGCAATGGGTGGCGATGCGCACCACCCGTGCCCCGGCGTTGTAGGCCGCCTTCAAATCGTGGACCGTGCCGATCCCGGGCAACAGCAGGGTGGTGATCTTGGCGTGGCTGAGCACATCCGCCGCCGCTTCGATCCACTCAAGGTCGGTGTGGGACGCGAAGCCGTAGTTGAAGCTCGACCCTTGCAGGCCGTCGCCGTGGGCCACTTCGATGGCATCGACGCGGGCCTTGTCCAGGGCACGGGCGATGTCCTGCACGTTCTGGATCGAATACTGGTGACGAATCGCATGGCTGCCATCGCGCAGGGTCACGTCGCAGATGTAGAGCTTTTTGCCGGGGTTGAAGGTCATCGTAAGGCTCCTCAGGCATTAAGCATCGACTGCGCCATGCGCTCGGCGGTGGCCAAGGCAGCGGAGGTCATGATGTCGAGATTGCCAGCGTAGGCCGGCAAGTAATGGGCGGCGCCTTCGACCTCAAGGAAGATCGACGTCTTGAGCCCCGAGAAGGTGCCCAGGCCCGGGATGTGCAGCGGTGCGTCCTCGGAGATCACGTCGAACTGCACGTTTTGCTTGAGGCGATAGCCCGGCACATAGGCCTGCACCGCAGCGGCCATCGCAATGATCGAGGCCTCGACCTCGGCGGGGTTCGCCGCTGCCGACAGCACGAACACCGTGTCGCGCATCATCAACGGCGGCTCGGCCGGGTTCATCACGATGATCGCCTTGCCCTTGCCGGCGCCGCCGATGACTTCGATGGCCTTGGACGTGGTCTCGGTGAACTCGTCGATGTTGGCCCGGGTGCCGGGGCCGGCGGACTTGCTGGCAATGGAGGCCACGATCTCGGCGTAATGCACGCGGGCGATGCGCGACACGGCGGCCACCATCGGGATCGTCGCCTGGCCGCCGCAGGTGACCATGTTGACGTTGAGCTGGTCCAGGTTCTGTTCCAGGTTGACCACCGGCACGCAGTACGGGCCGATGGCGGCGGGGGTCAGGTCGATCAGGCGGATACCGGGCTTGATAGCTCGCAGGTACGCGTCGTTCGCCACGTGGGCGCCGGCCGAGGTGGCATCGAACACGAAGTCGATGTCCTTGAACACGTCCATCCGCGCCAGGCCTTCAACCCCTTCGTGGGTGATCGCCACGCCCATGCGGGCGGCGCGGGCCAGGCCGTCGGAGGCCGGGTCGATGCCGACCATCACTGCCATCTCCAGGTGCCTGGCGTTGCGCAGGACCTTGATCATCAGGTCGGTGCCGATGTTGCCGGAGCCGATGATCGCGACCTTGAGTTTGTCAGTCATGTTCAGCGCTCCGCTCGAAGGCAGCGGTGACGCTGCCCAGGCCCTGGATGTGGGCAGTAAACACCTGGCCCGGTCGTGCCGCGACCATCGGCCCCAGCGCCCCGGTCAGCAGGATGTCGCCGGCGCGCAACGGCGTGCCGAAACGCACCAGCGTGTCGGCCAGCCACAGGGCGGCGTTCAACGGGTTGCCCAGGCACGCGGCCCCGGCGCCGACCGATACCGGCTCGCCGCCCAGGGTCATGCTCATGCCGCAGCGTACCAGGTCCAGTTGCGCCAGTTGCACCGGGCGGCTGCCCAGCACGAACAGGCCCGACGAGGCGTTGTCGGCGATGGTGTCGACCAGGCGGATGTCCCAGTTGGCGACGCGGCTGCCGACAATCTCGATGGCCGGCAGGGCAAAGGCCGTGGCGCGGATCAGGTCGGCGACGGTGTGCCGTTCGTGGCACAGGTCGTGTTCCAGGACCAGGGCGATTTCGGCCTCGACCTTGGGTTGATGGGTGTCGACCCAGGCAATCGGTTGATCGTCACCACGGGCCATGCTGGCGAACAGTTGGCCGAAGTCCGGCTGATTGACCCCCAGCTGTTGCTGCACGGCGCGTGAGGTCAGGCCGATCTTGTGCCCGACCGGGCGCTGGCCGGCCTCGATGGCCGCTTGGTTGTTGTACTGCTGCACGGCGTAGGCCAAGGCCACCGGGTCGGCCGAAGGGTCGGCGGCCAGCGCCGTGGCGATCAGCTCGCGCACGGGCGCGCAGGGCTGGCCGTCGCGTTCGGCCTGGCGCAGCCGAACGGCTGCTTCGATGAGAGCTGCATGCATGAGTGAGGCTCCGGGGCTTAAGGGTTGACGCAGATGGTGGTGATCTGCGAGTAGAAATCCAGGGAGTGACGACCCCCTTCGCGGCCCAGTCCCGACAGGCGCGTGCCGCCAAACGGGGTGCGCAGGTCACGCAGGAACCAGGTGTTGACCCAGACCATGCCCACCTCGAAACGCCGCGAAACCTTGTGCGCGCGCTTCAAGTCGCGGGTCCACAGGGCGGTGGCCAGGCCGTACGCGGAGTCGTTGACCCGGCGTATGACTTCCTCGTCGCTGTCGAACGGGGCGATGTGGCACACCGGGCCGAACACTTCTTCGCGCACGCAGCGGGCGTCGTCGCCCAGGCCGGTCCAGATCGTTGGCTGCACGTAGGCGCCGTTGTCGCGGGCATCACCGAACACCGGCACGCCGCCGCCCGTCACCAACGTGGCGCCTTCCTGGCGGGCCAGGTCGAAATAGCCCAGCACCTTGTCGCGGTGCTTGTGGGAGATCAGCGAACCCATGTTCACCCCGTCTTCATCCGGGTAGCCGATCTTCAGCGCCTCGGCGCCGGCTTTCATGGCCGCGACGAAACGTTCGAAGATCGGCCGCTCGACATACACCCGCTCCGAGCACAGGCACACCTGGCCCGAGTTGGTGAAGCTGGAGCGCAGCACGCCGGCCACCGCCGCGTCGAAATCGCAGTCGGCAAACACCACGGCGGCGTTCTTGCCGCCCAGTTCGAACGACACATCACGCACACCGTCGGCGGCGACTTTCATGATGGTCTCGCCGGTGCGCGACTCGCCGGTGAAGGTGATCGCGTCGACGTCCTTGTTGCGGGTCAGGAACTCACCGGCCGAGCCCGGGCCAAAGCCGTGCACCAGGTTGAACACCCCGGCCGGCAGGCCGACGTCGTGCATCACCTCGGCCAGCAGGGTGGCGGTGGACGGTGAGTCTTCGGACGGCTTGATCACCACCGAGTTGCCGCAGGCCAGGGCCGGGGCGACTTTCCAGGTCATCAGCAGCATCGGCAGGTTCCACGGCGAAATAATCGCCACCACGCCATGGGGCTTGCGCACCGAGTAGCTGAACACGTCGTTGCCGTCGCTGGCGCGCATCTCGAAGCACTCGCTGCCGGCCTGGTTGATCAGCTCGGCGAAGGTGCGAAAGTTGTGGATGCCCCGGGCGATGTCCAGGGTGCGCGCCTGCTGCACCGGGCGGCCGGTGTCGGCCACTTCGGCGGCGACGAAGTCTTCGAAGCGCCGTTCGATACCATCGGCGATCTTGTGCAGCATCTGTGCCCGCTGGCTGGCGCTGTAGTCGCCCCACGGACCGTGCTGCGCAGCCTTGGCGGCGGCGACGGCAGCATCGACCTGGGCCTGGTCGGCCTCGCAGACGTGGCTCAGGGGCGTGCCGTCGATGGGCGAAATATTCGGGAAGGTCTGCGCACTGGCGACGAATTCGCCCGCGATGTAGTGACGCAGCAACGGCAAGGGTGCAGACACATCAACCTCCGGAAACATGGGTAGTCGGAGGGAGTGTAGGGAGAGTGGCTATTAGCGAATAATAAAAAGGTTGGGGGTGGCTATAGCGATCTGGAATAGATGGGGCTCGCTCCTACGGGGATCAATGGGGTAAACACGGTTTGCGCTACGCCGCCGCCCCTGTGGGAGCGGGCTTGCCCGCGAAGGCGCCAGCACCGTCAACATCGATGCTGCCTGACCCACCCTGTTCGCGGGCAAGCCTTAATGCCAGTCAGTTAAGGCGCCAAACCTGTGGGAGCGAGCCTGCTCGCGAAGACGGCAACACAGCCAACATCTCCGTTGACTGACCTACTGCTATCGCGAGCAGGCTCGCTCCCACGTGGGTTTCGCTTAACTGACTGGCATTAGGGCAAGCCTCGCTCCTACGGGATCGGCAATCGTTCATCCGACTCGCTGCGCGCCTGGTTCAAACACTCGCGAAACAGCCGCGCGGCGGGGCCCAGGGCGCGGGTGTTGGAGAAGAAGCAGCCGATGTCGCCAAACTGCAACGGCGCGCCCAGGTCGAAGGCCTTGAGCAGGCCGGCGCTGACGAACTGTTGCGAGGCCTCAAAGGGCATCAGCGCCACGGTCTGCTGGTCTTGCATCAGGGTGATGTTGGTGAGGATCGACAGCGACTCGACCACGTTGCCCGGCGTCGCCAGGTCTGCGTCGGCGAACAGCTTGTCGGCGGTGCGCCGCAGCAGGGAATCGCGGGTCGGCAGCACCCATGGGTACGCATGCAAGTCCGCCAGGCTGACCGGCGACTGTTGGTGCAGCGGGTGGTTCGCCCCGGCCACGATGCTCAACTCCTCGGCGTACAACACCTCGACATCGAGCATCGGCGACTCATTGCGCCAACGCCAATCGTCCGGCACCCGGCCCACCACCAGGTCCACTTCGCCCACCGCCAGGGCCGGGAACAACTGATCCATCTGCCCGACCCGCAACGACACCAGCACCCCCGGCGCCTGTTGCTTGAGCAATTGCATGGCCCGAGGCAGCAGCGAAGTGGATGCGGAGATCAGCGTACCGACCATCACGTGCCCGCTGGTGCCCTCCTGGAAGGCGTTGACCTCGTCGGTCAGCGAGCGCAGTTCCGCCAACAGCGACTTGGCCCGGCGCACCACCAACTCGCCCAGCTCAGTGGCGCTGACCCCGCGATTGCCACGAATCAGCAACGGCGCATCGAAATACGACTCCAGCTCATGAATGATCTTGGTCACGGCCGGCTGGGTCAGGTTCAACGCCTGAGCGGCCCGGACCAGGGAGCCGCTTTGCAGCACCTGGTCGAACACCACCAGTTGATAGAACTTGAGTTTGCGCGCAACAGAGATCGTGGTGAACTTCATGCAGGGCCTCGCACGGGGGTAGAGGCCGCTATAGGTAGCACACTCGCGAGGGGCCGGGAAATCTACGGCAGGTGGTCCGCCGCAAAGTCCGCCTCCGATCGGGCCAGCAACCGGCCCTTGCGACAGGCCAGTTGAAAACGCTCGAAGTCCCGCTCGTTCTGGTCGGCGTAGGTCTTGGCATACTGCATCAGCGCCTCGCTCAAGGTGTCGCTCTTGCCGATGTAGCCGCTGATCTGCGCGGCTTGCCCGCTGGCCTTGGCATGGGCGCGGGCCAGTGCCCGGCCACAGGTGCGGGCGTAGGCGGCGAAGGCTTCGTCGTCGAAGGTTTCCAGCTCCGCCGAGACCTTCATGTCGCGCAATTGGCGCACGTAGAAGTGCCGGCCGTTGGGGCCGGTGGTCCAGCCCAGGAACAGGTCGCTGGCCGATTGCATCAGGCGCTGGCCCTCGACCACCCGCTGGCCATTGTGCCGGGGCGACTTGACCTTGACGAAGTTGGCCAGCACCGAGGGCCGGGCCTCCTTGAACTGGAGGAACAGCGGGCGCTCCTGGTTGTCGGTCATCAGCGCCACCAGGCAACGGGTGCCGACGCTGCCCACACCGACCACCTTGAACGCCATGTCCTGGACCTCGAAGCGCCCCAGCAAATTGCGCCGGTCACCGACCAGCGTGGCGCGGTAGTCACGCATGAACGTGTCGTACAGCGGCCGCCAGTCGCTCAGGCGCAACCAGTCGTCCTCGGCGTCGAGCAGGGTGGTGTGGTTGTGCAGGTGGAAGATTTCCGGCAGGTCATCGCGAATCAACAAGCGGCCCTGGGCATCGCGCTCGCTGATCTTGGGCAGCAGCTCGGCGTGGGTGCGCCGTGCGGCTTTGTCGATGGCCCGTTGCACGTGTTCCAGGGTGTTTTCCGAACGGGCGCGCTGGAGCAGGTCGGTGTAGCTGATGGAGTCGTACCAGATTTCCAGGGCGCTCTGTTCGGCGCACTCGGCCATGCTCTTCTGGTAGGCAGCCACCACCTGGTGGCAGACGTCTTCCTCCACCGAGACCCCGTGGCGCAGGTCGCGGGCGGCCACCAGGAAACTCGCCACCAGCCGCTTGAGGTCCCACTCCCAGGGCCCCGGGTGCACCTCGTCGAAGTCGTTGACGCTGAACAGCAGATTGCGCTCGGGCGTGGCAAAACCGCCGAAGTTCATCAGGTGGCAGTCACCGCAAATCATCGAGCGCATGCCCATGTCCGGTGTGCCGGCCAGGTCGTGGGCCTGCAACAAGGCATTGCCGCGATAGAAGGTAAACGGCGAGACCAGCATGCGCCCGTAACGCAGCGCCACCAGCGACTGCACGCGGCCTTCGCTGGAGAGTTTGATCAACGGGATCGGGTCGCGCTTGATGTGCCCGGGGTGGGCATGGGAACTGCGCGGACACAGCTTGCGCGCATCCTTGCCTTGTTTGAGGCGGTCTTTGACGGTGGTGCTCATGGCGTCCCTTACTAGGCGTGTGCAGTGCCGTTTTAGCGGTGGCAGGCGTGGGTTGGATGAGTCAAACGCTAGCAGGGAATTGAGGGTTGGCCAGTGGGCTGCAACGCACGAGAGCAGAGTGCTTTGTGGTTGTGTGTAGGACGTATCCGATATTTGAGTGGGGTTTGGCATCAGGGGCGCGTTTACACGGCCCTGGCGATCTGCATGCCGTGTGAAGCGTTAGGCTTTTGATCCCTTTCCCGCTCCCTGGAGCCATCGCATGAGTACACAAAAAACCTCTCAACCCAACCCCGCTGATCCCCCTCGGCGCATAGAGGACGAGCGCTTCGGTGAAGTCCTGGCGCTGATTCAGGGAGCCAGGCTGCAGGCCATGCAAGCGGTGAACACGCAACTGATCGAGCTGTATTGGCAGGTCGGTGGGTACATCAGCCATAAGTTGGCGCTGGCCGAGTGGGGCGACGCGGTGGTCAGTCAGTTGGCTGACCACCTGGCCCTGACCCAGCCGGGGTTGCGTGGTTTTACGCGACGTAACCTGTTCCGTATGCGCCAGTTCTATGAGACTTATCGGGATGATGAAAAAGTGTCAGCACTGCTGACACAATTGCCCTGGACCCAAAACCTGATCATTTTGAGCCAAAGCAAACACCCGCAAGAACGTGAGTTTTACCTGCGCTTGGCCATCCAGGAAAAGTGGTCGACCCGTGAACTGGAGCGCCAATTCAAAACAGCGCTGTTCGAACGTAGCGTCACCCGCCCGGCAACGATCTCGCCAGTGCTGGAACAGACGCATCCCAAGGCGTTGGACGTGTTCCGCGACGCCTACATGGTCGAGTTTCTCGGGCTGCCCAGTGACCATGTCGAGGCTGACCTGCACCGAGGATTACTGGCCCGCCTCAAGGATTTCCTGACCGAGCTGGGGCGCGACTTCTGCTTTGTCGGCAGCGAGTACCCGCTGCAAGTGGGCGGGCGCGACTTCGCGCTGGACTTGCTGTTCTTCCACCGTGAGCTGAACTGTTTGGTGGCTGTCGAGCTGAAGGTCGGTCGTTTCGAGCCAGAGTACCTGGGCAAGCTGGACTTCTATCTCGAAGCGCTGGACCGCAACGAGCGTAAAGACCATGAGAACCCTGCCATTGGCGTGCTGCTGTGTGCCAGCAAGGACGACGAAGTGGTGGAGTACGCGCTGAATCGCTCGTTGTCGCCGGCCTTGGTCGCCGAGTACCAGACGCTATTGCCGGACAAACAGCTGTTGCAGGCCAAGTTGCACGAGTTTTATGCACTGAATGCGGCGCAAGAAGAGACCTGATCAGTGGACGCTGGCCGAGCAGAGCGCTGGCGGGTCCAGCCAACGCCGGATGAAACATCGGCCATTATTATTGAGGCCCTGTCGATTTTCGACCCGGCTATTCGACAAGGAAGTCAGCCACTCAATCCCCAAGGAGCAACCGCCATGCGATTCATGATTCTGATCAAGGCCAGCGCCGATTCCGAAGCCGGGCAGATGCCCAGCGAAGCGCTGCTGACGGCGATGGGCAACTACAACGAGGCGCTGGTCAAGGCCGGCATCATGCTCGGCGGCGATGGCCTGCACCCCAGCAGCAAAGGCGCGCGCGTGCGCTTCGCCGGCGGCCAGCACATCGTCACCGACGGTCCGTTCGCCGAGACCAAGGAGCTGCTCGCCGGCTACTGGCTGTGGCAGGTCAAGTCCAGGGAAGAAGCCATCGAATGGGTCAAGCGCTGCCCCAATCCGATGCCAGGCACCGAGGCCGAGATCGAGATCCGCCAGGTGTTCGAGGCCGAAGACTTCGGCGCCGAGTTCACCCCCGAACTGCGCGCCCAGGAAGAACGCGTATGGGCCCAGGCCCAGGAACAGGCGAAGAAGCGCTAAAGCTCGCCACGATCCCCTTGTGGGCGCGAACAAGCGCGCTCGCCACCGGCTGTTTCTTCGATATCGGGACGTCCTTAAGTGAGCCGTATTGCGCTCAGACCGGGGCTTCGGGGCGTCCACCGGCCAAGCGGGTTATCGCGATTTTGTGGCTTTATGCTAGCATCTGGGCGCGTAGCGGAATGTCGGCTCGCCCAGGTACCCGGTAAAGGAAGACCCACGTTGAGACCCATCAGAGCGCTGCGAACACTGGCCAGTCTGGTTCCCCGCGGCTTGTTGCTCGTACTGCTGTGCAGCGCGTTCGGGGTGCAGGCCGACCAGGTGATCGGTCGCTTCAATTCGGTGGCCGGGCCTTTCAGTCACATGGAGACCCCGGCCGGCAGGGCGTACTTGAGCCTGCACGAGCGCAAGATGCAGGTGCAACTGCCGGACGACTGGCGTGAAAGCACCGTTGAAACCACGATGGAGCTGGACGGCGACACGGCGGTGGTCATGAGCTATCGCACCGCCCAGTGCGACTCGCAAACCGCCCTGGTGGTGATCTCCGGCAAGACGGTCTGGGGCCCTTATCGACTGGGGGGCTGTGGCGACATGCTGGCCTTCCAGCGCAGTGAAGACGGCAAGAGTTTCGTCGCCATGCAGATGAATGGCCCGCGTTCCGAGGCCTGGACCTATTCCTCGAAGGATAAGAATTTCCGTGGGCCGATGAAGGTCGACCTGCCGGGGCTGCTCAAAGGCCTGGCCAAGGCCCGGCCGCCACTGCCCGCCGCACCGGCGCCCAAGCCACCCGTGGCCACCAAGCCTGCTCCGGTGGCCAAGACCGCAGCGGCTTCCGTGCCCCCCGTGCCCTCTGCGCGCACGCTGCCTTCCACGCCCCCCGCACCGCCTGCGCCCAAGCCCGTGGCCAAACCGCCGGCCAAGGTGCCGATTCCTTCCGCGCTGCCGCAGCCGGTGGCCGATGCGGTCGTCGAACATGCCCAGGCCAGTACGCCGCCCAGGCGCCGGGTAGAGATCAACTTGATCTCCAAGCTGGAGACCGAGTCGTGACCAGCCAGATGTCGCTCAAGCGATTTGCTCCCCGCCGCTCGCCGGCCCGTGCGTTGATGCACTGGCTACGGGAAGACAAGAACCCGCTGCCACGACGCCAGGAACGGGTGCTGGTCCTGGTGATGCTGACCCTGACGCTGGCGTACCTGATAGTCGAGATGGGGTTCAACGCCCGTTTGCTGGACGTGGTCGGTGGCCTGGCCAGTCATCATCAAGTGGAGTCCATCGAGGTCTACGGGCGCTTGATCGCCGGCACGGCAGTGGCCCTGCTGGGGCTGGGCATGGTGCTGAAGAAGAGTCTGCGCCTGGGCTGGAGCCGCCTTCGCACGACGGCCTGGGCGGTCGCGGTGATCGTCGGCTGTGTGGGCACCACGTACTTTGCGCAGTTGGCGCTGGTCAATCACCTGGTGGATCGCTCGACGCCCGATGAGCGCGCGCGCGCGGCCTTGGGTGTGCCGATGACGTACTTGATGGTGCACCACGATTTCGGCCTGACGGGCCTGGACCTCACCGCCGAGGATTTGCAGCGCCCCGAGGGCAAGACCCTGCTGGCGACGTTTCCCATCATGCTGTTGTCGGTGGATCGCCTGACGGATCGCATCAAGCAGCAGGCGCAGGGGTTCTTCGAGTTGTTCGCCGAAACCGTGCGCGGCGATGCCGAGGTTAATTATCGCCACTACCAGGACTCCCTCGCCGAGCTGGATGAAAGCTACCGCCAGTACCAGCAGGGCAGCAGTCGCTACCAGGAAGCCATCAGCGCGGCCTCCATCGCCCGGCACCAGCAACAGGCCTGGAGCGATTACGTGGCGAGCCTCAAGCAACGCAATCGCCGCCTGACCCCCAGCAACGTGCCCCGACGCCACGTCAACACGGTCCGCCAGTCGCTGCGCGAGAAGGGCATCGCGGTGGCTGACGATTGGCGGCCCAATGATCGCGCGGGGTTCAACCAGGCCGTGGCCCGGAGCGTGCAACGCGATGCCCGCAACGCCTATGCCTCCGGCTTAGAGTCGATCGGTCGATGGATCGATCCAGGCTTGCCGCGCGGGCAGTTTTTTGCGCAGTTGCCGATCCAGAACAAGTGGCGCGAGGCGTTGCACTTGCCGTACTTGATCACCCTGCAGCCCGACCTGTCGCCCAGCGGCTTCGAGCAAACCGTGTACCGGCCAACCATCAGCTACGATGCCCAGCAGTTGATCGAAGATCGCTTGGTCGACCCGCAGAACTACCGCGACCGAGGCCAAAAGGAGCAGATCGGCCGTGACAGCTACCGCGCGCTGATTGTGCCGATGATCGCCCTGCTGTTTTCCCTGCTCGGTGCGTTCACGCACATCTTCAAGTGCCTGGGCTTTTTCACCCGGGCGCTGTGTTACGTCCCGCCGAGGCTCTATGTGGCCGCCTTCGTCGGCTATGCGCTGGTGGTGCTGACGGTGCCGATGTTCTGGACCAACAAGGTGACCGAGCAGCCGCTGTTTCTCAGCCTCAAGCAGCAAAGCGGCTCGTCGCTGGGGCTCATGGGCTGGATCATCGCCCATGGCGTGCAGTGGACAGCGCAGGTCCAGCCGGTGTTTTACCCGCTCAACGAACGGGTGCGCCTGCACCTGCTCGGCGGCCTGACCTACGGTTATCAGCCTCAATGAATGCTCATCTTCAGTCTCGAAAGGAGTCGCCCTTGTCGCGCGCACTTGCTGTATCGACCGTGTTGCTCGCCTGCACCGGTTTGTTGTTGAGTGGTTGCCAGAATTCGCCCATGGGCAGCACGGCGGTCGGAGGGGTGCTCGGGTGCATTGGCGGTGCGGCGATTGCGGCCGGGACCGGCGGCCACCCGGGCACCGGTTGCGCCATCGGCGCCGCCCTGGGGGCGCCGACGGGTTACTACGTGGGGCGTCAGAAGGACCTGGAAAACGCCCGGCAGGCCAAGGCGGCCATCGAGGCCCAGTCGGGTGATGTCGCCGTGGTGCAACTGACCACCCGCCAGGAAGCCGTGCCGGCGGACAAGCGCAACGACGTCGGGGCCGCGAGTGTCGAGAGCATGGACTCGATGCAGGTCAACGTGCCGCAGACCCTGGTGAAAAAACGCGACAAGCGTCTCAAGCAGCCGCTGTCGCAAGTGGGCAACTACGTGTCCAGCGCCAGCAGCAAGGCCAACATCGTCGTCACCACCCGCAGCAAGAGCGACTTCAACTACATCGTCGCCAACATCAAGAAGGGCTACGCCGGCAAGGTCACGCCCGACAAGGTGACCTACGAGTACCGCGAGCTGACACGTGGCACCCAATCGGCGATCCAGGTGATGCCTAGCGCGCAGGTGTGAGGGAAACCGCAGGTCTGACCCATCCATGTGGACTGACCCACTGCCTTCGCGAGCAGGCTCGCTCCCACAAGGATCCATGGCGAACACGCATTCGCTGCCAGGCCCGCTCTCACGGATGTGGTGTGTTGGGTGTCGGATCGGCATTGCCCCTTGACCTTCCCACGCGGGGAAGCTTTAGGCTCTCCTTCAATAGCCGCATTCAAGGGGTAGATCCAATGTCTTCTGTCCAATCAGTGACCCACTCATCCACCGCCGTCACTCGCTTGAGCCTGCCGGTCGAGGGCATGACCTGCGCCTCGTGCGTCGGGCGTGTCGAGCGTGCGCTGAATGCCGTGCCCGGTGTGCAGAAGGCGTCGGTCAATCTGGCCACGGAGCGGGCCGACCTCACCTTCACCGGCGTGCCCGACCCGCAGGCGGCGGTGCGTGCGATTGAGAAGGCCGGCTACAGCGTGCGCGAAGAGACCACCGAGTTGGCGATTGAAGACATGACCTGCGCCTCCTGCGTGGGCCGGGTCGAGAAGGCGCTGGCCAAGGTGCCGGGCGTGCTCCAGGCCTCGGTCAACCTGGCGACCGAGCGGGCGCGGGTGCGCCACCTGGCCGGCGTGGTGGTCACGGCCGACCTTGAGGCCGCGGTCAAACTGGCGGGCTACCAGGCTCGGCGCGTGTCCGACGACAGCACGGATGCCGGCGATCAGGACGCCGAACGCCGCGAGGACGAGGCCCGTGGATTGCGCCGTTCCTTGACGATTGCCGCGCTCTTCACCTTGCCGGTGTTCATCCTGGAGATGGGCTCGCACCTGATCCCCG
Organism: Pseudomonas sp. ok272; assembly: GCF_900109995.1. GTDB lineage: Bacteria > Pseudomonadota > Gammaproteobacteria > Pseudomonadales > Pseudomonadaceae > Aquipseudomonas. The sequence goes on from NZ_FOCB01000016.1 coordinate 58,195, forward strand.
CCATGCACCATTGGGTGATGGGGGTGATGGGGCAGCAGACTAACTGGTACGTGCAGTTCGTGTTCACTACCCTGGTGTTGTTCGGCCCGGGCCTGCGGTTCTTCCATAAAGGTGTGCCGGCGTTGCTGCGCGGTGCCCCGGACATGAACTCGCTGGTCTCGGTCGGCACGGCGGCGGCGTATGGCTATTCGCTGGTGGCGACCTTTATCCCCGGCGTATTGCCGCTGGGCACGGCCAACGTGTACTTCGAGGCGGCGGCGGTGATCGTCACCTTGATCCTGCTCGGTCGTACGCTGGAAGCCCGCGCCAAGGGGCGCACCTCCCAGGCGATCAAGCGGCTCGTCGGCCTGCAGGCCAAGACGGCGCGGGTCGAGCGCAACGGCCAGACGCTGGAAATCCCCCTGGATCAAGTGACCACCGGCGACCTGGTGTTCGTGCGTCCCGGCGAGAAGGTGGCGGTCGACGGCGAGGTGGTCGAGGGCGCGTCGTATGTCGACGAGAGCATGATCAGCGGCGAGCCGGTGCCGGTGGCCAAAGGGGTGGGCAGCGAGGTCATCGGCGGCACGATCAACAAGACCGGTGCGTTCAGTTTCCGGGTGACCAAGATCGGCGCGAACACGGTATTGGCGCAAATCATTCGCCTGGTCGAGGAGGCGCAGGGTTCCAAGCTGCCGATCCAGGCGCTGGTCGACAAGGTGACCATGTGGTTCGTCCCGGCGGTGATGGCGGCGGCCACAGCGACCTTCCTGGTCTGGTTGATCTTCGGGCCGGCCCCGGCGCTGACCTTTGCGCTGGTCAACGCGGTAGCGGTGCTGATCATTGCCTGCCCGTGCGCGATGGGGCTGGCCACGCCCACCTCGATCATGGTCGGGACCGGGCGCGCGGCTGAACTGGGCGTGCTGTTTCGCAAGGGCGAAGCCTTACAGGCGTTGCGCGATGTGAGTGTGATTGCGCTGGACAAGACCGGCACGCTGACCAAGGGCCGCCCTGAGCTGACCGATTTGGTCCCGGCTGAAGGCTTCGAGTACAACGAAGTGCTCGGGCTGGTGGCGGCGGTGGAGACCCGCTCCGAGCACCCGATTGCCGAAGCGATTGTGGCCGCTGCCAAGTTGCGGGGCATTACCCTGGCGCCCATCGAGACCTTCGACGCGGTACCGGGCTTTGGCGTGTCGGCTCAGGTCGCCGGGCGCACCGTCGCCGTCGGCGCGGACCGCTTCATGACGAAGCTGGGGTTGGATGTCTCGAGCTTCGTCGCGACCGCCCAGCGCCTCGGCGAGCAGGGCAAAAGCCCGCTCTACGCGGCCATCGACGGTCGCTTGGCGGCGGTGATCGCGGTCGCCGATCCGATCAAGGAAACCACCTTTGAAGCGATCAAGGCGCTGCACGCGCTGGGTCTCAAGGTGGCGATGATCACCGGCGACAATGCGGCAACGGCCGCCGCGATTGCCAAGCAGTTGGGCATCGATGAAGTGGCGGCCGAGGTGCTGCCCGACGGCAAGGTCGCGGCGCTGAAGCAGTTCCGGGCCAACGGTGCGCGGGTCGCCTTCGTCGGCGACGGCATCAACGACGCCCCGGCGCTGGCCGAGGCGGATGTGGGGCTTGCCATCGGCACGGGCACCGATGTGGCCATCGAGGCGGCGGACGTGGTGCTGATGTCGGGCGACCTGCGTGGCGTGCCGAATGCCATCGCCTTGAGCCAGGCGACCATCCGCAACATCAAGCAGAACCTGTTCTGGGCCTTCGCCTACAACGCCGTGCTGATCCCGGTGGCGGCCGGCGCGCTCTACCCACTGAACGGCACGCTGCTGTCGCCGATCTTCGCGGCGGCCGCGATGGCGCTCTCCAGCATCTTCGTACTCGGCAACGCGCTGCGGCTCAATGGGTTCCGGGCGCCGATGAGTGTGGAGGGGCGTGGTGAGGCCAATCCAACCAGCGTCAAGGGGGCCTGAGCCGGCGTCTTCGTCGGCCAGCCGGTCTCGCTCCCACGGGGGATGTGGTTGAGCCCCAGGAGGTAGGCCGGGCGCGGACAGGGTACGAGCCTGCTCGCGAAGCAGGCGACACATCACGCATGGGCTGGCGGACGGTGGGAAGTAACGTTACATTTTCTCGCAAAAAATGACTGTCAGCCCGTATGCCCCTCATCGAACGCGGTGCGCTCCCTTTTGAGGAAACCGACCGGGTGCGTGCGCCACGTCAGTGCAACCGGCCACTTTGGGCTGCTCGGAGCACCTGATGGCCGCGACCTGGAGTAAGTGGCACGCTTTTTTCATGGAAAATCTACGCGCAAGCCTGGCCCTGGCCATTAAGTCTTGCCGACAGACATCGCACGCCTTGAGCGCCAGGTAATGAAGCCTGATCGACCAGTTCTCTGGTCGATCAGGTTTTTTTTTGGGAAAAAAAGATGCGTCGAACCATTGAGGTTGGGCTGTTGCTCTCCACCGAGGGGACTTACAAAAGTGTTGGCCGCAATGCGTTGGCCGGGGCCACGCACGCGCTCGCGCAGATTAATGCCAATGCCGATCATGACTTTGTCCTGAAGGCCACCCACCTTGATCCGCAAGGTGTGTTGCACCAGTACAGCGAAGGCGCTGTGCAGTTAATGCAGGCCGGGATTCGGCACATCTTCGGCACGACCACCTCGGCCAGTCGCAAGGAGATCATCCCGGACCTGGAACAGAGCGCCGGCCTGCTGTGGTACGCCTGCCCGTACGAAGGGTTTGAGAGCAGCGAGCATGTGCTTTATCTGGGCGGGTGCCCGAACCAGACGTTGATCCCGTTGTTGCGCTACGCCTTGCGCACCTTTGGCGCGCGTGCCGTGCTGCTCGGTTCGAACTACAGTTGGGGCTGGGAAAGTAATCGCGTTGCCCGTGAAGTGCTCGAAATGGCGGGCGCCGAGGTGCTGCTGGAGCGCTACATCCACCTGGACGCGACGCCCTTCAGTGAGTTGATCCAGACACTGCTGGCGCAGCGGCCGGCGTTCGTCCTCAACAATCTGATCGGGACGTCCTCCTACGCCTTTTTGCAGCAGTTGGACGCCGCGTGCCACGCCGTTGGCTGGCGCCTGCCGGTGTTGAGCTGCAACCTGACCGAGGCCGAGCTGGCGGATGTCGGCGACATGCGCAGCCTGCGCGTGCTGTCGTGCGGGCCATTCTTTGAAGCCGTTGCCCCGGCGTTCAGCCAGCAGCAGCACATGCTGCATGGGGCCTATCCGATTTCGCACTTCTACACCGGGATGTACGTGGCCCTGCACCTGTTTGCCCGCGCACTGGAGCAGTGCGGCAGCGATGATCCCGAGGGGATCTGCCGCTACGTCTACGATCACCCGCAGGACAGTGTGTTCGGCACCCTGGACGTCGCCGAGCGCAACAACCACAGCAGCCAGCCGTGCCACATTGCCGAACTGCGCGGGGGGCGCTTCGTGGTCTTGCACAGTGAGGCACAGCCCGTGCCGGCGGACCCTTACCTGACCGCCACTGACCTGAGTGAATTCCATCGCCTGCGCGCGGTTGCGCCCGCACCCCGCCTGAGGATCGTCAAATGAGCCTGTTCAAACGCCCGGACTTTGAAACGGGACGGTTGCTGTTGATCGACTGCGAACCGCGCACCCTGGCCAATCTGCAAAAGAGCCTGCAACGCCTGGGGATCACCGCGCAGGTGTTGTTTGAGGACGGGGATGATTCGCTCGACGGGTGCTTTGCCGCCATCGTCGAGCTGGAGCCGTTCGCCAGCCCCGTCACCCTGCAACGCCTGAACGCAGCCGGGGTGCCGATCGTTGCGCTGACCTCCCACGAAACCCTGTCGCATATCCAGCGGGCCATCGAGTTGGGGGCGACGGCTTTGCTAAACAAGCCCATCACCCAAGGCTCGGTCTATACCACGCTGATGATGGCGGTCGGTTTGCGTGAACGACTGGACACCGACGCCCGCACCCTCGAGACACTGCAGCAACGGCTCTTGGCCCGGCCGTTGCAGGCCCGGGCCTTGGCGCGGTTGATGGTCGAGCAGCAGATTGATGAGCATGAGGCGTATGAGCGCCTGCGCAGCCTGTCCATGCGCCTGAACCGCAGCCTGGATGACCTGTGTGCCGACATGGCGGCCGATCATCTGCAACCGAGCCGGGGCCAACTATGAAGGTGTTGCGTGCCTTGGTCAGTCGTCCGGCTGTGGCGTTGTCGCTGTTGTACATCGTGGTGGTGGTGTTGCTGGCGTTGTTTGCGCCGTGGATGAGCCCGCACGATCCCGCCGAGCAATTTGTCGAAGGCCTGTCGCTGGAGGGTGCGCCGCTGCCGCCGGATACGCCGTACCTGTTGGGCACCGATCTGCTCGGCCGTGACTTGCTCTCGCGCTTGATCTATGGCGCGCGCACTTCGCTGTTCATCGGCTTGCTCGCCAATGGCCTGGCGGTGCTGATTGGCACGCTGGTGGGGCTGACGGCGGGCTTCTTGCGCGGCTGGATCGGCAGCACGCTGATGCGGTTCACCGACTTGATGATGGCGTTCCCGGCCTTGCTGCTGGCGATTGCGCTGTCGGCGATTTTCCAGCCCAGCGTGTGGATCGTCGCGTTGGTGATCGCCATGGTCAACTGGGTGCAGATCGCCCGGGTGATCTATTCCGAGACCATTGCCCTGAGTGCCCGCGACTTCGTGGCCGTGGAGCGCACCCTGGGCGCCAGTTCGCTGCGCATCCTGTTCTCGCACCTGCTGCCGCATTTGCTGCCGACCATCCTGGTCTGGGCCACGCTGGGCATTTCCACCACGGTGTTGCTTGAAGCGACCCTGTCGTATCTCGGGGTGGGGGTCCAGCCACCGACGCCGAGCTGGGGCAACATCATTTTCGAAAGCCAGACCTACTTCACCTCCGCGCCGTGGCTGGTGTTCTTTCCCGGGATCGCCATTGTCCTGCTGTCGCTGGCCTTCAACCTGGTCGGCGATGCGCTGCGTGACGAGCTCGATCCAACCCTGCAAGGGAGAAGCTGAATGTTCGCCTTCATCAGTCGTCGTGTCGGCTATTCGCTGCTGATCCTGCTCGGCGTGACCTTCATCACGTATTTGCTGCTGTTCATGCTGCCGGCTGACCCCGCGCGCCAGATCGCCGGGCGCAGCGCCACCCCCGAAGTGGTGGCCGGGATTCGCACGCAGTTGGGCTTGGACCTGCCGTTCTATCAGCAATACGCCAACTACCTGGGCAACCTGGTGCAGGGCGATCTCGGCCGTTCCTACATCCAGCGCAGCCCGGTGACCGAGTTGATCGGCGCGCGCCTGCGCCCGTCACTGGAGTTGATGGCGGCGGGTATCGGCTTCGAGTTGTTGATCGGCATCAGCCTGGGGGTGATTGCTGCGCTGCGCCGTGACAGTTGGGCCGACAAAGCCCTGATGGCGCTCTCGTTCATTGGGGTGTCAGCCCCGCAGTTCATTGCGGCGATGCTGTTCCTGTACTTCTTCGCCGTGCAGTTGGACTGGTTCCCCATGGGCGGTTATGGCGGCTTCGAACACCTGCTGTTGCCGGCCCTGACCCTGGGGATCCTGGGCAGCGGCTGGTACTCGCGCATGGTGCGTTCGTCGATGATCGAGGTGCTGCACCAGGATTTTATCCGCACCGCCCGCGCCAAAGGCCTGAGCCGGGTGCGCGTGGTCCTGCGCCATGTGCTGCCCAACGCCATCGTGCCGGTGATCCCGATGATCGGCATCGACATCGGCATCTTCATGGGCGGGCTGGTGGTGGTCGAGTCGGTCTTTGGCTGGCCGGGGATCGGCCAGTTGACGTGGCAGGCAATCCAGCAAGTCGACATCCCGGTGATCGTCGGAGTGACCACCGTGTCGGCGGTGGCCATCGTGCTGGGCAACCTGGTCGCCGACCTGGTGATCCCATGGGTCGACCCGCGCATCGACATCAAAAAACACTAAGAAACTCAACGTAGGTAAGGGGCTGGAGCATGAATCGCAAAGCATTATCCTTGGCCATCGCGGCTGCTTTATTCGCCGGCAATCTGCTGGCCGATGACCTTGATCCAAACGCAAAAGACGGTGGCGCTGCGGTCATTACCTACCAGAACGACGTGGCCACGCTCGACCCGGCGATTGGTTACGACTGGCAGAACTGGTCGATGATCAAGAGCCTGTTCGACGGGCTGATGGACTATAAGCCCGGCACCACGGAGCTGACCAAGAACCTGGCGTCGGACTACACCATCTCCGAGGATGGCACCGTCTATACCTTCACCCTGAAAAAGGGCGTGAAGTTCCAGAACGGTCGTGAACTCAAGGCCAGTGACGTCAAGTACTCCCTGGAGCGCACCGTCAACCCGAAAACCCAGAGCCCTGGCGCCGGCTTCTTCAGCTCGATCGTCGGTTATGAAGACATGACCGGCAACAAGGCCGAGCACTTGTCGGGCATTGAGGTGCTCGACGACTACACCGTCAAGATCACGCTCAAGGCGGCGAACGCGACGTTCCTGCAGGTCATGGCGATCAACTTCTCCTTTGTCGTACCCAAGGAAGAGGTCGAGAAGTGGGGCGCCGACTTCGGCAAGCACCCGGTGGGGACCGGCGCCTACAGCCTGGCGGAGTGGAAGCTGGGGCAGCAGATTCTGTTCAAGAAGAACCCGAACTACTTCAAGGCCGGTTTGCCGCACCTCGACAGCATCTCGTTCGAGGTCGGCCAGGACCCAATGGTGGCGCTGTTGCGCTTGCAGAAGGGGGAAGTCGACATCGCCGGCGACGGCGTACCTCCGGCCAAGTTCCTGGAGTTCAAGAACGATCCCAAGTTCAAGAACCTGGTGGTCACCGGCGATCAACTGCAAACCGGCTACCTGACCCTGAAGACCACCTTGCCGCCGTTCGATAACCTCAAGGTGCGCCAGGCGGTGAACATGGCGATCAGCAAGGATCGCATCGTGCGCATCATCAATGGCCGCGCGGTCCCGGCCAATCAGCCGCTGCCGCCGGCGATGCCGGGTTACGACAAGGATTACAAAGGCTACGCCTACGATGTCGAAGGCGCGAAGAAGCTCCTGGCCGAAGCCGGTTTCGACAAGGGCTTCGACACCGAAATGTACGTGATGAACACCGACCCGCAGCCGCGTATCGCCCAGGCCATCCAGCAAGATCTGGCGAAGGTCGGAGTGCGGGTGAAGATCAAGTCCCTGGCGCAGGCCAACGTGATCGCGGCCGGCAGCGCCAAGGACCAGGCGCCGATGGTGTGGTCTGGCGGGATGGCCTGGATTGCCGACTTCCCGGATCCGTCGAACTTCTACGGGCCGATCCTGGGCTGTGACAGCGCGGTGGACGGTGGCTGGAACTGGGCGTTGTATTGCAACAAGACCCTGGATGCGTTGGCCGCCAAGGCGGACAGCATGGCCAAGCCGGAACAGCAGGCCGAACGTACCGCACTGTGGCAGAAGATCTTCATCGACGTGATGGCCGATGCGCCATGGGTGCCGATCTTCAACGAGCGACGTTTCACTGTGCGCTCCTCGCGCATGGGCGGCAGCGACGCGCTGTACGTCGACCCGGTGCACATCCCGGTCAATTACAACTACATCTACCTTAAATAAAGCGCTGTCGGTCTACGAGCCGACTCGCCTGCGGCCACGCGAAAAGGCGTGGCCTTACGCTCAATGCGGTTCGCCTAAGCGCGATGTTTCTGGCAACAACACCTTAGCTTGCTCGCCATAGGTGTTTTTTCGATGACCAGACTGTCTTTGGTGAGCCGCATTGTAGCCTTACGCGGAGTTTTCCCTTATGTGCCAGAACTGCCTGGTCAAGACCATTCACAGCGTCAACAGCCACTTCGGCTGGGACAACAGCATCGAGCCGACCGCCTGGGTGGCGCCGGGCGCCATGCTGGAGTTCTGCTGCCTCGATTCCTCCAACGGTTTCTTCACGCCGGATTCAAAGGTGGCGGATGTCGGCAAGGTGCCGTTCGACAAGATCAACCCGGTCACCGGACCGATTTTCGTCGAGGGCGCGGAGCCGGGTGATGTGCTGAAGATCACCCTCGACAGCTTCAAGCCCAGCGGCTTTGGCTGGACCGCCAACATCCCGGGCTTTGGCCTGCTGGCGGACCAGTTCCAGGACCCGGCGCTGATGCTGTGGCACTACGACAAGCTCGCACTGACCCCGGCGGCCTTCAGTGATTTTGCCAAGGTGCCGCTCAAGCCATTCGCCGGCACCATCGGTCTGGCGCCGGCGCTGGCGGGCCTGCATTCGGTGGTGCCGCCGCGTCGGGTCGGCGGCAACCTGGACATTCGCGACCTGGCGGCCGGCACCACTTTGTACTTGCCGGTGGAAGTCAGCGGTGCGTTGTTGTCGATTGGCGACACCCACGCGGCGCAAGGCGATGGCGAGGTGTGCGGCACCGCGATTGAAAGTGCGATGGACGTGGTGGTGAAGCTGGACCTGATCAAGAACACCCCGCTGGCGACGCCGCGATTCAGCACCCCCGGGCCGGTGACCCGTCACCTGGACAGCGCCGGCTACGAAGCCTTTACCGGCATCGGCCCGGACCTGATGCAGGCGGCGCGGCAGGCCGTGAGCAACACCATCGACTGGCTGTGCCGTGAACACCACATGCCAGCGGAGCAGGCCTACATGCTGTGCTCGGTGTGCGGTGATTTGCGCATCAGCGAAATTGTCGATATGCCCAACTGGGTGGTGTCGTTCTACTTCCCGAAAGTGGTGTTTGCCTGATGTATTTGCATCGCTTCAATCGTGAGGAGCTGTGATGAGTAACGGGACCTCCCCACCGATTCTGTCGGTGCAGCGTTTGTCCATCGATGTCGGCCTGGGGACCACGCCGAGGCGTGTGGTCGATAACCTGAGCTTCGACCTGTACCCCGGCCAGACACTGTGCATCGCCGGTGAGTCCGGCAGTGGCAAGTCGCTGTCGTCGCTGGCGATCATGGGGCTGTTGCCCAAGTCGGTGCGGGTGGCCGAAGGCGCGATCAGCTTTGCCGGGCGCGACTTGATCGGGGTGCCCGAGCGAGAGTTGCAACGGTTGCGCGGCAAGCAGATCGGGATGATTTTCCAGGAGCCGATGACGTCGCTAAACCCGTTGATGACCGTCGGCCAACAGTTGGAAGAAACCCTGCGCCGTCACGAACCATTGGGGCGCCAGGCCTTGCGCTTGCGGGCCCGGGAGATGCTGGAGTCGGTGCGCATGCCGCAGGTGGAAAAGCGCTTGCAGCAATACCCCCACGAGTTGTCCGGTGGCATGCGCCAGCGCGTGATGATCGCGATGGCCATGCTCTGTCGCCCGCAAGTGCTGATCGCCGATGAGCCGACCACGGCGCTGGACGTGACCATTCAGGCGCAGATCCTGGAGCTGATGCGCGAGTTGCAACAGGTGTATGGCACCAGCTTGCTGATGATCACCCACGACATGGGCGTGGTCGCGGAAATGGCCGACCAGGTGGTGGTGATGAACCACGGCCGTACCGAAGAACAGGCTCCCGTGCGGCAGTTGTTCACTCAGCCGCAAGCCGACTACACGCGCAAGTTGCTCTCGGCGGTGCCGGTGCTGGGAACCGCCGGCCAACCGGATGACGTCAGCCAGCAGCCGGTGATTTTGCGGGTGAGTGATTTGTCGGTGCGCTTTCCGATTCGCATGGGCTGGTTCGAAGAAGACAAGCACGTGCACGCGGTGGAGGGGGTCAACTTCGAACTGCGCCAGGGCGAGACCCTGGGGCTGGTCGGGGAGAGTGGCTGCGGCAAGTCCACCACCGGCAAGGCGCTGATGAACATGCTGGCGTATCAAGGCAGTGTGCAGTTGTTCGGCAAAGAGCTGAACGGCCTGCAGGGCGCCGATCTGCAAGCGGTGCGACGCGATATCCAGATGGTCTTCCAGGACCCTTACGCGGCCCTGAACCCGCGCAAGACCATCCTGGAGCTGGTGGGCGAGCCGCTGTTGATTCATGACCAGCTACCGCTGGCGCAACGACAGGAACGTGTCGCTGAACTGTTGGGCCAGGTCGACATGCCGGTCGATGCGATGTACCGCTACCCGCATCAGTTCTCGGGTGGCCAGCGCCAGCGAATCTGCATTGCCCGGGCGTTGGCGCTCAACCCGAAAGTCATCATCGCCGACGAGTCGGTCTCGGCCCTCGACGTATCGGTGCAGGCCCAGGTGCTTGAGTTGCTGGAGCACCTGCGCGAACAGCATCGACTCAGCTACCTGTTCATCTCCCACGACATGGCGGTGGTCGAGCGCATCTGCCACCGGGTTGCCGTGATGTATGGCGGGCAGATCGTCGAGATCGGTCGCCGCGATCACGTGCTGCACAATCCCCAGCATCCCTACACCAAACGCCTGCTCAGCGCCGTGCCGATGCCGGACGTCGATCAAAAGCGCGACTTCAAGGCGCTGCTGCAAGAGTTCGAACAACCCAGCCCGATCAAGGCCAAGGGGTTTGAAGCACCGTTGCAGCGGTTTCGCGATGTTGGGCAGGAGCATTGGGTGGCCGTGGGATAGGGGTGGGTTTCCGGTAGCGAAAAAGACGTCCCTGGACGTCTTTTTTTTTACGCGGATCCCGCGTGACCCGCGGTGTACTTCAGATTGCCAGCGAAGTGTCGATAACACCCTGTGGTGTGCCGCGTCCAAGTGTCAGGCCCACTCGCTTCGCCCAGCGATAACACCGAAAAAAACTATTATTAGATGGAGCGTCACCTTGCTAAGCAATATGAGAATTGGCCAACGTATCGCCATCAGCCTGGTGCTGTTATTAGCCCTGACCGTCGCGGTCCTGCTGACCTTTTTTTTAGGCCGCTTCAGCGATGTGGTCGCCGAGGCGGAGCAACGCGAATTGCGTGGTCTGTTCGATAACATCAGCACCGCCATCGCCTCGGAAGCGGTGATGTCCGAGCGCATGTCCGCGCTGGTGGCCGCCATTCCCGACGTTCAACAGGCCATGGCCAACGGTGATCGCGAGCGCCTTGCCGCGATGTTCGTGCCCGGCTATGCAAACCTGAAGCAACAGTACGACGTGCGCCAGTTCCAGTTTCATCAACCGCCGGCGACCTCCTTTTTGCGTGTGCACGAGCCGCAAAAGTTCGGTGATGATTTGTCAGCCATCCGCAAAACCGTGTTGCAGGTCAACAGCCAGCACACCTCGTTGCGGGGCATTGAGTCCGGCGTGGCGGGTTTGGGTATTCGTGGTGTCGCGCCGATCCAGGCCAACGGCCAACACGTCGGTTCGGTGGAGTTCGGTCTGTCGTTCGGCAAGCCGTTCTTTGAGTCCTTCAAACAACGCTACAACGTCGACGTTGGCCTGATGCTCAGGGATTCAGCCGGCCGATACACCTCGTTCGCCAGCACCTTCGGCGATACCCGGCTGCTGTCCGACGCCCAGCGCGAAGTCGCTTTCGGTGGTCAGCCGGTAGCGATTCAAACCCAGGTCGACGGCCTTCCCATCGCGGCCTTTGCGGCGCTGGTGCGTGACTTCTCCGGCCAGCCACTGGGGGTGTTGGAAATTGCCATGGACCGCACCTACTACGCCAACGCCTTGACCAGCGCGCGCAACACCGCGGTGGTCGTGGCCGTGATTGCCTTGGTGATTGGCCTGCTCCTGGCCATGCTGATCGCGCGCAGTATCGTCCAGCCGATTCGTGCGGCAGTGGCGGCCATGCGTGATATTGCTGCCGGCGAGGGTGACTTGACCCGCCGCCTGACGGTCCATGGCCGTGATGAAGTGAGCGAGCTGGCGCAAGCCTTCAATAGCTTTGCCGAGAAGGTCCGGGTGCTGATCAGCGATGTCGCCGGTTCCTCCAATCAAGTGGCCTCGGCCGCCGAGGAGATGTCCGCGATTACCGATGAGCTCAAGCGTGAGCTGGCCAACCAGCGCAGTGAAATCGAACAAGTGGCCACGGCGATGAACGAAATGACCGCCACCGTGCAGGAAGTCGCCCGTCACGCTTCCCAGGCCGCGCACTCGGCAGACAGCACCGATCAGCAGGCGGTCCAAGGCCAGCAGGTGGTGGGGCGTGCCGTGAATGCGATTGATGCGGTGGCCATCGATATCGAACACGCGGTCCAGGTGATCGCCCGCCTGCAGGACGACAGCAAAAGCATCAGCGGCGTGCTGGAAGTGATCCGTGGGGTCGCCGAGCAAACCAACCTGCTGGCCCTGAACGCCGCGATTGAAGCGGCACGTGCCGGCGAGCAAGGACGAGGGTTTGCCGTGGTGGCTGACGAAGTGCGCACCTTGGCCTCGCGTACGCAGCAATCCACCGGCGAGATCCAGGCGGTGATTGAACAGCTGCAATCCGCCGCCCGCGAAGCCGCTGCCGTCATGCAGCAAAGCCAGGCGCGAGCCCGCGACAGTGTCGAACAGGCACAGCTGGCCAGCGGCGCGTTGGAACAGATCACCCTCTCGGTGACGCGCATCAACGACATGAACGCGCAGATCGCCAGCGCCGCCGAAGAGCAGAGCTCGGTGTCGGATGAGATCAATCAGAACGTGGTCAACATCAACGACGTGGCTGACCGTGTCACCGATTCCGCCGGCCAGACCGCGCAAGCCAGTAGCCAGTTGGCGCGCCTGGCGGTTGATCTGCAGGCGCTGGTGGGGCAATTCAGGTATCACTGAAGCGCAGGTGTCCCGGGCGCCGGTGCCGTGCCCGGGATCGCTAGAACCAGCGGTAGGGAATCAGCGGGCTGTGGATCCGCACGAAACGGCTCAGCAGGGTGCGTAGCGCAATCGTCTCGGGTATGCCCAGTTGCCGCATCATGTTCTCTTCCACCCGTTGGCTCTCGCTGACGATCCTGGAGACCAAGGCGTGGCCCTCTTGAGTCAGATAGATTTGTGCGTGGTCCTGGTTCTGCGACATGTAGTGTTCGTCCTCACCGTCATCGTCGATGCGAATCAGGCCTCTGGCTGCCAGGTCGTTGATTGACTCCGGGCCCACCTGGCGGCCGGTGTAGGCCGCGAGGGTGATGAGTTCGTGATAGGTGCGTCCTTCCCGTGCGCCGAGGGCACTGACGATCAGGTACTCGACGTCATTCAGTTCAAGCAGGCTGGCTTGTTCTTGGGACTTGGTCGAGAAGTGCAGGTACGCGCTGGCGAGCAAGTACCCCAGGGGGCTCATCTCACTGACGTTGCGCGGGTCTTCACCCGGGGACGGCATGATGGTTTGTGCGGTGCTGGTGGCGATGGCGTAATTGCCGCGTTGGAACACCAGTGGCGGTGCATCGCATTTGTCGAACGTCAGGACTTCGCCAACGAGGATGATGTGGTCGCCGCCATCGTAGATGTGAGCTGTGCGGCACTGCAGGCGCGTCGTGCAGCCGACCAGCAGGGGGGTTGAACCGAGGCCCTCTTCGCAGTGGATGCCCTCGAACTTCTCCGGACCGCTGACACTGCGGGCAAAGCGCCCCGACAGGTCGCCCTGGTCATGGGCGAGAATGTGCACGGCCCAATGGCTGGCCTGCTCAAAGGCCGCCAGGCTCTGCGACTTGCGGGCCAGGCTCCAGAGTACGAGGGGCGGGTCCATGGACACCGAGTTGAAACTGTTGGCCGTTACGCCGACGGGGGCACCGTCCTGTCCACGGGCGGTGACGATGGTCACGCCGGTGGTGAAGGTGCCCAAGGCATGGCGGAACGCCTTGGCGTCCAGCGTGACATCACTGGACGTTTGGGGGGTTGCGTGCAGGCGATCGTTCTCGTTGTGCATGCTCGTTGTCCTCTGGCGCTGGGAGCGAGTTCCGTGGTTTGAAGTGTGCGATTGAACGCGATTTTTGGCATGGTCAGAACGGACGATGTTGAGCGATCGGACGATTTGAACGTGGGGCGAAGCGTGAGGTCTGTGCCTCGGGTACTGCTTGGCCCGTGGCGAGCAAGCTCGCTCGCCACGGCTGTTCTTTCGATGTCGGGACGCCCTGCAGTGGGCGTGCACAGGACTCAACCTGGCTCAGGAAGTGATGCCCAGGTCTCTGGCCATGTCCAGTGCGAGGTCCTCGATCATGTCCTCCTGGCCGCCGACGGTTTTGCGGCGACCGAGCTCCAGCAAGATCTTGTGGGAAGGCACGCCGTACTTCTGTTCGGCCCGCTTGGCAAACAACAGGAACGAGGAGTACACGCCGGCGTACCCCAGCATCAGCGAGTCTCGGTCGACGCGCACGATGTGCTCCATCATGGGGAATACCCGTTCTTCGGCCACGTCCGCGAGCTTGAACACGTCCACACCGGTGATGATTCCCATGCGATCGCACACCGCATTGAAGACTTCCAGCGGCGTGTTGCCGGCCCCGGCACCGAGGCCGGCGGCGGAGCCGTCGATGCGATTGGCCCCGGCTTCAATGGCGGCCAGCGAGTTGGCGATGCCCATGCCGAGGTTATGGTGGCCGTGGAAGCCCAGTTCGGTTTCCGGCTTCAGCGCCTGGCGGACCGCGTCGACGCGCACGCGGACGTCTTCGGGGAGCATGTAGCCGGCCGAGTCCGTGATGTAGAGGCAGTTGGCGCCGTAGCTTTCCATCAACTTGGCCTGTTTCACCAGCCCATTGGCGTCGAGCATGTGCGCCATCATCAGGAAGCCGACCGTGTCCATGCCCAGCTTGCGGCCGTAGTGGATGTGCTGCTCGGAAACGTCGGCCTCGGTGCAATGGGTGGCGACGCGGATGGTGTGTACGCCACAATCATGGGCCATCTGCAAATGGTCGACGGTCCCGATGCCGGGCAGCAGCAGGGCCGACACCTTGGCGTGTTTCATTTGCGTGATGACGGCCCGCAGGTACTCCTCGTCGCTGTGGGCGGCAAAGCCGTAGTTGACGGAGGCACCGCCCAACCCGTCGCCGTGGGTGACTTCAATCAGTTGCACCCCGGCCGCGTCCAGGCCGGTGGCGACGTCCACCATCTCCTTCAGGGTGATCTGATGGCGCTTGGGGTGCATGCCGTCGCGCAATGACATGTCGTGCAGTTTGATGTGCTTGCCGCGTAAGTCGGTCATGGCATTTTCTCTTCAGGAGTGGTCAAGGCTTGAGCATGTCTTCGGCAAACATGTGCGCCGTGCGGGCCGCGGCTGCCGTCATGATGTCCAGGTTGCCGGCGTATTTGGGCAGGTAGTCGCCCAGGCCTTCGACTTCCATGAAGATCGATACGCGGTTGCCGTCGAACACCGGGCCATTCTTCAGGGTGTAGCCGGGCACGTACTTCTGCACTTGCGTGATCATGTCGTGCACGGACCGGGTGATGGCGTCGCGGTCCGGCTCGGTCTCGGTCAGGCAGTGGATGGTGTCGCGCATGATCAGTGGCGGTTCGGCAGGGTTGATCACGATGATCGCCTTGCCGGCCTTGGCCCCGCCGACGTTGACGATCGCGTCCGCGGTCGTGCGGGTGAACTCATCGATGTTCTTGCGTGTGCCTGGGCCGACCGAGCGCGAGGACACGGTCGCGACGATCTCGCCGTACGCCACGGGTTGCACTCGCGATACGGCGTAGATCATCGGAATCGTCGCCTGTCCGCCACAGGTCACCATGTTGACGTTCATCACCCGTGAGCCCAAATGCTCGGCCAGATTGACCGGTGGCACGCAATAGGGGCCGATGGCTGCGGGCGTGAGGTCGATCATCAAGACCCCTAATTCATTGAGCTTGCGCGCGTTCTCGGCGTGCACGTAGGCCGAGGTGGCGTCGAAGGCGATCTGGATGTTGTCGGCCTTGATGTGGGGCAGTAATCCGTCCACGCCCTGGTCCGTGACCTTTAGGCCCAGCTCCCGGGCGCGCTTCAAGCCGTCGGATTCGGGATCGATCCCGACCATCCAAACGGGCTCCAGTACGTCACTGCGTTGCAGCTTGTAGAGCAGGTCGGTACCGATGTTGCCGGGCCCGATCAGGGCGCATCTGATTTTGCGTGTCATGGCCAGTTCTCTCGCATTGAGGCAGGGTTAGTCGGTGAAGCGAATGGAGGCGCACCCGATGTCCGTCACGGTCAGCTCGAAGTGGTCGCCAGCGTTTACGGGGACCAGCGGCACCAGCGATCCCGACAGGATGATTTCGCCCGCGCGCAGGGGCATGCCGAAGGCGCCCAAGGTATTGGCCAACCAGGCCACGGCTTCGGCGGGGTGGCCCTGCACGGCCGAGCCGAGCCCGCTGGAGTGCGGTTCGCCATTGCGCTTCATGTCCAGGCGGACGTTGGCGAGGTCCAGGCCCTCAGGCGATACACGTTGGCTGCCCAGGACAAAGATCCCGCAGGAGGCGTTGTCGGCGATCGTGTCCTGGATCGCGATCTTCCAGTCACGGATGCGCGAATCGACGATCTCGAAGCAGGCCATGACCGACTCGGTGGCGTGCAGCACATCCGCCCGGGTGACGCCGGGACCCATCAGGTCGCGGTTGAGAATGAACGCGATCTCACCTTCGGCGCGGGGCTGGATCAGGTTGGCCTGGCTCAGGCTGATGCAGGCGTCGTTGGCGAATTGCATGCGGTCGGTGAGGAAGCCGAAATCCGGTTGGTGGACACCGAGCATTTCCTGGACCGCTTTGCTGGTCACGCCGATTTTTTTGCCGATGACCTGTTCGCCATCCGCTTGGCGCCGTTCCAGAATGGCCAGGGAGATGTGGTAGGCGTCGTCGATTGCCAGCGCGTCGGTGGTGGTCGGCGGCTCGATCGTCTCGCCGTTGCGCAGTGCCAGGTAGAGGCGCTCGGCCAGTCTCTGGCGCAGGCGCCTGTTGTCTTGGGGGGCTGCGCCGGTGGGTTCGATGATGGGGCACATTGGACGGTCCTCTTTGTCGGGCGTGTTCAAATCATGCCTGATGCGCCGGCGCCCGCCCTCACCCGCATGCAGTAGCCGCCACACTCTTTGCGGGTTTTTAGCGGGGGATTTTGCAGCGTTGAGGGGTAATCGATTTGGGGGAGGCGCGGGGGCGGGGAACCTCGCACACTGGCGTAATGCTGTTCACTGAAGGGCGTCCCGATATCGCAGCCACACTCGTGGCGAGCGAGCTTGCTCGCGCTGGACGACGTCGCCGTCCCTTTTTATCGGGTCGCTGCGCGACCCAGCGCGGGTACGCCGATGGGCCAGGTACCCAAGGCCCGTTGTCCCATCACCCTCATGAGGTTGTGCCTTCGATGAGTCTTCCGAGTCTGTTCATCCCCCATGGGGCAGGTCCCTGTTTCTTCATGCGCTGGACTTACGGCCCGAGCGAGATGTGGCAGGCGATGGGGGCGTGGCTCCAGGGTCTGGCGGCGAGCCTGCCCGAGCGGCCGAAGGCGATCCTGGTCGTTTCGGCGCACTGGGAGGCCGAGTCGTTCAGGCTGACCGCCAGCCCAACCCCGGAGCTGATCTACGATTACAGCGGTTTCCCCGCGCATACCTATCAATTGCAGTATCCGGTGGCCGGCGCGCCCTGGCTGGCCAGGGCAGCGTGCGAGCGCTTGTGCGCCGCCGGGCTGGCGGCCACGCTCGATGCCTCGCGCGGGCTGGATCACGGCGCCTTCATTCCGTTCAAGCTGATCTATCCGCAGGCGGATATCCCCATGGTGCAACTGTCGCTGCGCGATGATCTGGACCCTGCCGCGCACCTGGCGGCCGGGGCGGCGTTGGCGGGATTGCGCGAGCAGGGCGTGCTGATCGTGGGCAGCGGCATGTCATTCCACAACATGCGCCCATCGGGCGCGGACCAGGCTGAGCGGGGACAGGCATTCGATGACTGGTTGTTCGAGACGCTAATGTCGGCGCCACCCATGCAACGGCAGCGCCTGTGCCAATGGGCGGCGGCCCCGCAGGCACGCTTCGCCCATCCGCGCGAGGAACACCTGCTGCCCTTGCTGGTGGCCAGCGCCGCGGCCGGCAACCTGCCCGCGCGGCGGGTCTACACCGAGCGGCTGGGGGGGCTCATTGCGGTCTCGGCCTATCGCTTCGGCTAGCCGTCGCGGTTGTCGGTCGAGGCATTGACCTCAATGTCGCCAGGGCCGAAATAGGCCCGCATGGTTGTGATGAGCCCGGCGTCGTCGAAGGTCATCACATCAATGACCCGCACCCGGGCTTCACCCTGGGGGAGCTTCACCACGGCATCGAAGGCCATCGCGCCAGCGTCACCGTGAGAGCCGCGGATCGGCGCGCAGAGTTGCAGGGTGGCGCCGTTGGCCATGGCGCCGCGGTAGAACTCGACGATCTGTGCCTTGCCCTGGCGCGGTGGTGTGCCGTAGGGGTCTTCTACCGTCGCGTCGTCATGGTAGAGGGCAATGAGGGTCTGCAGGTCATTGCGGTTGAAGGCGTCGATGTAGGCTTGAAGGGCATTTTTTATCTGGGTTTGGCTTGGCATGTCGGCTCCTTGTTCAGGCGATGGTGTTCGGGTTTGGGGGGACTTGGCCGACAGGCTGCGGCCGTTCATGGGTGGTGCACAGGGTTTTTTGTGTGCGCCATGGCCAGGGTCGTCAGGGCGGCCAGTACCAGCAGACCGGTGGTGCAACCCAGGGCCAGGGCGTAGGAGTAGCGTTCGGCGAGCACCCCGATGAGCACGGGGCCGATGACCATGCCGAGGTCGGCGGCCATCTGGTAGCCGGCGATGACGGTCCCCCCCCGGCCATTGGCGGTGTCGCCCGCGATGGCGGCTGCGGCGGTGGTGCAGAACGCGGTGCCGAGGCCCATCAGCGCCAGTCCGGCCAGGTAGGCTGCCAGCGAGTGTCCGCCCTGGATGACCAGGTAGCTGCTCAGCACCAGACCGAGGCCGAGCATCAGGCTGGGCTTGCGGCCCCAGGTGTCCACCCATTGGCCGGCCTTGGGCAGCAGCAGGGTTTGGCTCAGTGCGCCGATGGTCAGGCTGATGCCGATCCATTTCGCCGGCTGGTTGAGCACCGTCAACAGGAACAGCGGCAGCACGGACACCCTGACGCCGTAGACGGCGAAGCCGATGGCGAAATTGCTGGCGATTGCGGATCGGTAAGCGGCCCGTTGCAGCGCCTGGGGAAAGCTGACCGGCACCTGCTCGTCACTGTTCGACGCACGTTGCGCCTGCCGCAGGTGCCGCAGCAGCAGTGCCGCGACCAGGGCGGCGGCTCCCGTTCCCGCGCCATAGATGAAGAAGGGCAGGCGCACGGACATCCCCACGAACAGGCTGCCAATGGCGGGGCCGGTCACGGTCCCGACGTAGTAGGCCCCCATGAACAGGCCTGCTGCCCGGCCCCGGTGGCTGGCGGCGGTGGTGCGCAGCATCAGGCTCATGGCCGACACGCTGTAGAGGATCGAGCCCACACCGCACAACCCGCGCAAGGCCAGCAACTGCTCGGCGGAGGTGGAAAACCCGGCCCCCACGCTGCCGAGGGTCATGAGCCCGAGACCGGCGCAGAGCACTCGGTATTCGCCCCAGCGATTGAGCAGCCGTCCGCCCGGCCAGGCCATCAGCAGGCGAGCGAGGGGAAAGGCGGCGATGATCATGCCGATCATGCTGCTCCCCACGCCCAGGGCCTGGCCAAACACCGGGATGGCCGGTGACTGGATGCCGAAGCCCACGGCGGAGATAAAGCTGATCACGCACAGGCAGCGTACTTCCGTGGAGATACCCGCCAGCCAACCGGTGTCTGCAGTGGCCTTGGCCATGGGGTGTTCAGCGTCCATGGAAGGTGGGCTGGCGCTTTTGCGCGAAGGCGCTGGCCGCTTCCTGGTGATCCGCGCTGAGGAAGGTCGCCGCTTCCAGTTGCAGGCCCAGGTCGGTCACCAGTTGGCTGCGCTGGCGCAGGATCTGGTTCAGCGTGCGCTTGGTGCCTTGCAGCGCCAGCGGGGGGAGGGCGGCCATGCGCTCGGCCATCTGCAGTGCCTGATCGTGAAGCTCGGCGACCGGCATGGCGCGCAGGGCCAGGCCGAGTCGGACCGCTTCGCTGGCGCTGAGGCGCTCGCCGGTCATCAGGTAGTACTTGGCGGCGCCGAGGGGCATGCCCAGGGGCCAGGCCAGCGCGCCCCCATCGCCTGCGACCAGGCCGATGGGCACATGGGTGTCGGCGATCTGGGCGTCATCGGCGACCAGCACCACATCGCAGAGCAGGGCCAGGGTTGCGCCCAGCCCCATGGCGTAACCCTGCACGGCGGCGATGATCGGCTGCGGGACGTCGAGGAAACGCTCGATCAGATTCGCCGCGCCGTGGGTGACCAGGGCCATGGTTTCGTAAGGGCTGCGCTCGTTGGTCGGGGCCTCGGCAAACGATTTGACGTCGCCGCCGACACAGAAGGCCCGCCCTGCACCCTGGAGCACCACGGCCCGGATACTGGTGTCGTGGCGCAGGTCGGCAAGCAGGGCTTCGAGGCCTTCATGCATGTCGTCGCCGACGGCATTGAGGCGCTCGGGGCGATTGAGGGTCAGCGCCAGGACGTGGCCACGACGCTCGGCGAGGATGCTGCGAAAACGACTGTAATCGATCATGGGGAACTCCATTCTGGGGATGAGTGGGCGTCAGCGGCGCCCAAGTTTTTCCAGCATCGCCGCGCGCGCGCGTTCGCGGTCGGGATCGAGGATGGCCAGGTGCTGCAGGGTGACTTCGGCCTCCAGTTGCTCGGCCAGGCTGTTGCGTGCGGCCTGGGCCAACAAGCGCTTGGTCAGCCCTACGGCGAGTCCGGGCTTGCTGGCCAGTTGCTCGGCCAGCGCCAGTGCGTGTCCAAGCAGGTGCTCGGGGGGCAGCACTTCGCTCACCAGGCCCCACTCAAGGGCTTCTTCGGCGCTCAGCCGGCGATTGCTGGCCAGCCAGGCAAACGCCCGGGAGTAACCCAGGAGCCGAGTGATGAACCAACTGCCGCCGGCATCCGGGACCAGCCCGATGTCGACGAACGCTGGGACGAACTTGGCGTTGCTGGACGCGATGCGGATATCGGCGGCGCAGGCCAGCGACAGTCCGGCGCCTGCGGCGGCCCCGTTGACGGCGGCAATCACGGGCTTGTCCAGGGCGGCCATGGACAGGGTGTGTGCATTGAGGGTGTGGCGCATCGTGCGATGCCCCATGACCTCGGGGGCGGGCCGTGCGTTAAGGTCGGCGCCCGCGCAGAAGCCACGCCCGGCGCCCGTCAGCACCACCGCGCGCACCTGTGGGTCACTGGCCTCATGCCAGGCGTCAGAGAGCTCATCATGCATCTGCGCATCGAGCGCGTTCAGCGCCTCTGGGCGGTTGAGTGTGACCAGCAGCAGCGAGCCCTGGCGTTCACGCAGGACGCTACTCATAGCGTGGCCCCCGTTCCGAGGATGGCGGTGACCTGGCTGGAGAATTGGCCGCCGTTGCCGTGGGCCAGCGCCAGTTCCACGCCGGCCTGCTGGCGTGCCCCGGCTTCGCCGCGCAACTGTCGGGTGGCTTCGATGAGGGCGAAAATGCCGTACATGCCGGGATGGCAGTAGGACAGGCCGCCGCCATTGGTATTGACCGCCAGCGTTCCGCCCGGAGCGATGCGGCCGTCGGCGACGAACGCGCCGCCTTCGCCCTTGGGGCAAAACCCGAGGTCCTCCAGGAACATGATGGTGTTGATGGTGAAGGCGTCGTAGAGCTGCACCACGTCGATCTCGGCCGGCCTGACTCCGGCCATGGCGTAGGCCCTGGCGCTGGAGTCGACGGCACAGGTGGTGGTCAGGTCAGGCATCTGGGAAATGCTCCGGTGCGAGTGCGCCTCGCCGGCGCCGAGCAGGTAGACCGGCGGCTTGGGCAGGTCGCGTGCGCGGTCGGCACGGGTCATCACCAGGGCGCCACCGCCATCGGTGACCAGGCAGCAGTCACGGACGCTGAGTGGGCTGGCGATGATCTTGCTGGCCAGTACCTCGGCAATGCTCAGCGCGCCCTTGTCGTGGCAGAACGCGACGGGGTTGAGCTGTGCCCAGGCGCGTGCGGCAACGGCCACTTCGGCCAGTTGTTCGCGGGTCGTGCCGTATTGATACATGTGCCGGGCCGTGACCAGGGCATAGCCGGACAACGGGTGGCGCGGCTTGTACGGCGCTTCGTAGTTCGGCAGCTCCAGCACGCCGCCCAGCGGTTGCCGGCGTTGGGCATCCGCGCGCGGGGTACTGCCGTAGACGATCAGCGCGGTGTCGCACAGCCCTGCCTTCAGGGCGGCCGCCGCGTGGAACACATAGGACAGGAACGAGCTGCCGCCCATGTTGCCGCTGTCGCTGTAGCGGGGGCGGATCCCCAGGTATTCGCCCAGGTCCAGGTTCGACATGTAGCGGCCCGCGACGCAGCCGAACAGGCCGTCGACGTCCCGGGTGCGCAGGCCCGCCTCGCCAAGCGCGCGCACCGCCGCCTGGGCGGCCAGCTCGATGGGGTAGCGCTGTGGGCCGACGTCGCCGAGGTCCGATTCGGCGACCCCGACAATCGCAGCGGCACCCCGCAGGTCATGTTGAGTCATGAGCGTTCTCCATCGGTGAGGTCGAATACCACGCGCGATTCCTCGCCTTCGAGGCGCTCCACCCGCGCCCGGACCCGGGCGCCGATGGACGGCGCATCGCAGCCAGGGACCGTGCTCATCATGCGAAAGCCTTCATCCAGGTCCACCAGCACCAGGTTGTAGTTGCGTTCCTTGTCGAAGATCACGCTGGAGGAATAGAGCGTGCCCAGCCCCAGGCTGTCGCGCAGCTGCAGTTCCACCGAGCCGCAACGCGAGCAACAAGGGCGCAGGTAGAACACCGCCTGGCCGCACTCGTGACAGTGTTGGTACACCAGGGCGCCCCGGCTCAGGCCTTCGAGGTAGCGCTGGTAGGGCGCTTGTTCGCGGATATCAGGCATGTTGCGCGCCTCCGGGGGTGGTGTAGGCCGCGACGGCGGTGGCCGTCAGGACATCCTGGCGCTGGCCGTTGGCCGCTTCGCGCTGCACCAGCAGTTCACAGCTCACTTGTCTGGCGCCAGGGCCTTGCTGGGTGATCGCGGTGACGCGCCCACTGAGGATCAGGGTGTCGCCGGGCCAGACCTGGGAGACGTAACGAACCGAGTACTTGCGCAGTGCCGCCAGACCCAGCCAGGAGGTGGCGTAGGCCGAGAGGACGCCCGCCGTCAGCAGGCCATGGCCGAACACGCTGCGGTAGCCAGCGCGATGGGCGAAGGTCTCGTCGTGATGGATGGGGTTGAAGTCGCCGCTGGCACCGGCGTAGCGCACGATATCGGTGCGGCTGATCGGCCCGACGCGTCGCACAGGGGCGATGTCGCCGATCTGAAGGTGCGGGGAAGATGCATTGATCACACTGTTCATGTTGGCAGTACCTCAGCCTTGTCCATGGGCGGCAGGGGGGGCAGTTCGATGATGGTGCTGCGGGCGATCAACGCCATTCGTTCATGCTCGTCATAGAACACCATCTCGCGCACGATCAGGGTCATCGGGCCCTTGGTGCCTTGCTTGTGGGTCACATCGGCGATGTGCGAGCGGACGGTGAACGTCTCGCCGGCCAGTAGCGGTCGCAGGTATTCCCACTCATTGCCGCCGGCCAGCACGCGCGTGAGGTCGAGCTTGAGCGGGTTGCCGTCCTGGGCGGGCTGCCAGTGCAGGCAGACCGTGCTGAAGGTCGCGGGCGCGGGCGGGGCGCCGAAGTCCTGTTGGTGCGCGGCCTCGGAGTCGAAGTAATAGGCGTCGCTACAGAAGATCGCCTTGGCGAATTCGGCCACCTTGCCTTCTTCCACTTTGAAGCGGAAAGGGGGGAACTGGTAGCCGATCAGGGATTGGTCTGCCATCGGGGTCACTCCTTCACCGCGTCGGCCAGTACGATCAGCGCATCGGCGGCGATGGCCTTGCCGTCGTCGACCCGGATCGGGTTGATGTCGACTTCGCTGACTTCGTCAAGCTCCAGGGCCAGGTTGCCGACGCCGACCATGATCGCGGCGATCTGCGTCTGTTCCTCGGCACTGAGGCCGCGTCGCCCCTGCACCAGGCGCCCCTGCAGCAATTGCCCGAGTGCGGCGCGAGCGGTGTCCAGGCCGAATGGCGGGCGCAGCAGGGTGGTCTGCGCCAGTTGCTCGACCAGCACGCCGCCCAGGCCCACCGCCACCATGGGACCGAACACCGGGTCGCGCTGCAGGCCGCAGGTCAGTTCCAGGCGCGCCGGCACCATCTGCTGGACCAGAACGCCGTCGAGGACGGCATGGGGGGCGCGTCGGCGGACTTCTTCGAACATGTCCCGATAGGCGTCCCGCACCGCATCCGCGCCCTGCAGGCCGAGGCGGATGGCCCCCGCATCGGACTTGTGTGGCAATTGATAGGACATGACCTTGAGCACGACGTTACCGCCGATGCGTGCCGCCGCCGCGATGGCCTCTTCCTCGCTGTGGACCCACTCCTCGCGGGTGAGGGGAATGCCGTACTCGGCGAACAAGCGCTTGCCCTGGGCCTCCATCAGCACCTGTTCGCCCGGGGGCAATTGCAGGTGCGTTCGCGCACGCTGGGCCCGCTCGGCATTGGGCTCCCAGGCGTGATCGGCCGCGAGGCTGGCGCGCGTCGAGAAACGGTGCAGGGCGGCGAGCGATCGGGCGAGCCGCTGCGGATCGGTGTAGGTCGGCACGCCGGCCTGCGTCAAGGAGTCCACCAGGTTGGTGGAGAGCACGGCCATGGGTTTGTCAGTGCGCTGGTAGAGGGCGGCCAACTCGGTGTTCGACGCGGTGGCGCGCGCCCAGGTAACCAGGGAGAGCATGTCGACCGATGGGCTCTGTGCGACCAGATTCTGCAGCGCGGCAATGGCCGCGGGTTTCACCGCGGCCGTGGTGTCGATGGGGTTGCTCACGCTGCCGAAGAAGGGGCTATGCAGCACGTTGAGCATCTGGGCCTGCTGCGCGGGGGGGAAGGTCGGGACATCCAGGCCGTTCAGGCTGGCTTCGTCGGCCAGTAAGACCCCGGTGCCACCGGAGGCGGTAATGATCGCCAGGCGGTTGCCGGTGACACGACGGCCGTCCTGGAAGATCATGCCCAGGTCGAGCATCTCCTCCAGGCTGTGGGCCACGATCACGCCGAACTGACGGCAGACCGCGTCAAACACATCGACGGCGCCGACCACCGACGCGGTGTGGCTCATCGCGGCTTTGGCCGCCACCTCGGAGCGCCCGGCCTTGAGCACCACCAGCGGTTTGTCGAGCGCCTGGGCGCGGCGGGCTGCCGCGATGAAGACCTCGGGATCACGCAGGGTCTCACTGAACGCCAGCAGCACACGCACTTCCGGTCGCTCCACCAGGTAGCGCAAGACGCCGGCAATGTTCACGTCCAGCTCGTTACCGGTACTGACGAACCAGCCCAGGCGCAGCCCGGTGAGCAGGCCCTTGGTGGTCAGGTAGGAACCGAAGCCGCCGCTCTGGGAGATCAGTGCCACGCTGCCGCCTGGGGGCACCGGCTCGTCCGGGCTCAGGGCGAAGTTGGCCATCACGCCGCCGGCGATGTTCAGGTAGCCGATGCAGTTGGGGCCCATCACCCGCACGCCACCGGCACGCGCGATCTCGGCGACGCGCTGCTGCAGGGCGAGCCCTTCGGCGCCCGCCTCGGCGAAGCCGGAAGAAAGCAGCACCACGCCACCCACGCCCTTGACCACGGCCTGTTCCATGATGCCTTCGACGGCCTGGTTGGCCACCGCGATGACCACCAGGTCAACGCTGAGCGGCACATCGAGCAGGCTGGCGTAGGCACGCGTGCCCTGGACGCTGTCGTCCTGGGGGTGGATCGGGTACAGCGCGCCGCCGAAGGAGCGCTTGAGGTTGGCGAATAGCAGGCCGCCGATGCTGTAGAGGTTGTTGGAGGCACCGACCATGGCGATGGTGCGTGGTGCCAGCAGGCGATCGAGATCGGGAGCGGCGGTGTCGATACGAGTCATTGGGGTTGTCCTGTTCCGAACGGGCGTTTGCGCTTAGCGCACCATCATTGAGCCGCCGTCCACCGACAGCACCTGGCCGGTGATGTAGGAGGACTCTTCGCTGACGAGGTAGAGGAACGCCGGAGCTATCTCCTCAGGCTCCGCCGAGCGCCGCAGCGGGTGCTGCTTGAGCGCGGCCGCATGGGCATCGGCGAATTTCGGGTCGTTCATGATGGTCTTGGTCATCTCGGTGGCCGCCGCCGGAGCGATGGCATTGACCAGGATGTTGTACTTGCCCAGCTCGCGGGCGGCGGTGCGCATCATGCCGAGCATGGCGGACTTGGCCGCGGCATAGTTGATCTGGCCGATGGAGCCGTTCTGCGCGGTAGAAGAACTGACGAAGACGATGCGCCCCCAGCGACGCTCGATCATGTCCTGGGCGACCGCCTGCAACCAGTAGAAGGAGCCGTGCAGATGCACATCGATCACCTGGTGCCACTCGGCGCCGGTCATCTTGTGCAGCATGGCCGGACGGGTGATCCCGGCATTGTTGACCAGGATATCGATCGGGCCGAACTCGGCCTTGATGGCCGCGGCGGCAGCGTTGACGTCGGCCTGGTTGGCAATATCACAGTGCACGAACAGGGCGGTGCCGCCCTCGGCGTTGATCAGTGCGACGGTTTCTTCACCGCCACTGACGTTGACGTCGACGATGGCCACGCGGGCGCCCTCGGCGGCATAGCGGCGGGCAACGGCACGACCGATGCCTTGTGACGCACCGGTAATGACGGCAATGCGGTTGTTCAAACGCATGATGGGACTCCTGGTCAGGTCAGCGCGGCATGTCGAGCATGCGCGCGAGAATGTTCTTCTGGATTTGCGACGAGCCGCCGTACACGCTGACCGGGCGCGAGGTGAAGTACTCGGCCAGCCAGCGGGGCGCATTGCCCGTCAGGGCATCGGCGCCGAGTACATCGAGCGCGACATGCATGGTGTACTGCGCGGCGTTGGACCAAAGCAGCTTGCCCACCGAACCTTCCGGCCCCGGATCGCGACCGGCCAGGCGTAGCGACAATTGCTGTGCCACGTTCAGGCTCAGCGCCTCGATCTGCACATGGGCGCGCGCCAGTTTGTGGCGGGTGCTGGTGTCGGCGAGCAGGCCACGCTCGGCGGCGATCCGCTCGATCTCGTGCAGTCGGCGGCGCAGTGTCGAAATGGAGCCGGTGTCCGACGCGCCACGCTCGTAGGACACGGTCGTCATCGCGATGCGCCAGCCGTCGCCCGGTGCGCCGATGCGCTGGCTGGCGGGAATGCGCACATCATCGAAGAACACTTCGGCGGTTTCCGGGTGGCCGCTGTGCAGCACGATGGGCTTGACGGTGATGCCCGGGGCATCGAGCGGGGTCAGCAGGCAGGAGATGCCCTTGTGCTTGGCCGCGCTGCTGTCGGTACGTACCAGCAGCAGGCACCAATCTGCCTGCAATGCGCCGCTGGTCCACATTTTCTGGCCGTTGACCACATAGTGGTCGTCGTCCAGCTCGGCGCGGGTGCGCAGGGAGGCCAGGTCGGAACCGGCGCCAGGTTCGCTGAAGCCCTGGCACCATTGCACCTCGCCGCTGAGCAGCGTGGGCAGGAAGTGTTGCTTCTGCGCCTCGGTGCCGTAGGTGAAGATCGCCCGCCCAAGGTAGTTGACCATCGCCGGCAGGTGAGGGGTGTCGGCGCGGCCCGCTTCGTCATTGAGAATGGCGTCGAAGGTGGGTGGCAAGCCTTGGCCGCCATACTCCTTGGGCCAGTTCAGGCCGATGTAGCCGCTGGCGTAGAGCGCTTTGTGCCAGCGCTTGTGCAGCGCGCGCAGGCCTTGCGGGTCGGTGATTTCGCGCCAGTTGGCCGGCGTGTTGTGCTGGAACCATTGGCGCAGTTCGAGGCGGAACGTGGCCTCTTCGGGGGTATCTCGAAAGTCCATTCAGCGTGCTCCCAGTCGGGCGTCGGCGATCAGTTGCAGTTGATGGGACTCGTCGCCGAACAGGCGGGCGTCGAGCAAGACACGGCGGGTGTAGACGTGCGCGATGTGCTCCCAGGTCTGGCCGATGCCGCCGTAGACCTGCATCACCGCTTCGGTCACCGGCAGTGCCACGCTGGAGGCGTAGGCCTTGGCGGTCCGTGCGGCCAGCAGGGCTTCGTCAGGGGCCAACTGGTCTACCGCCCACGCGGCGTAGCAGGTGAGGCTGTGGGCGGCCTGGGTCTGGACGAGCATTTCCGCGCACAGGTGCTGGATCGCCTGGAAACTGCCGATCAACACCCCGTATTGCACCCGTTCCTTGGTGTAGGCCACCGCACCGGCATGAGCGCCGTTGAGGGCGCCGACGATGTCCGCCGCCACGGTGGTCAGGGCCAGGGCATACCAGCGTTTGAGGGCGGGGAGGTCGATCGGTTGACCGAGTACCTCGACAGCGCCGGGCGCGCTGCGAAGGTGGCGCACCTCGCGGGTCAGGTCGGCGGGCGCGAGGCCCGGGGTAAAACCGTGCTGCAGGCTGACGCGCACCAGGCGGCCAGCACTCAGGCCCAGGGCCGCGCTGGCGCCTGCGCAATCCCAGGCAATGCAGCCGGGTTCGTCGGGGGAGGCCAGGCGCTGCAGTGTTCGGTCCAGCAGCAGTGCATAGCGGGTTTCGCCGGCGGCGAGTGCGTCGATCAACGCGTGCGGCGCGTCCGCCAGTACAAGCAGTTCGCTGGCCAGGACCGCGGAGGCAAAGGGTTGTGGAACCAGGGTTTCGCCCAACGCCTGGGCGGCGATCATCACTTCGACGCCGGAAGCCAGGGGGATCCCGTTATCGCGCAGGCGCAGGCCGAGCAGGCCGACCTCGGTCAGCCTGTTCCAGTCCTGTTCCCGGTCCCGGGTGGTGAGGTCGTGCGGGTTGGCGATGCCAATCGACTGTGCCAACCGCTGGGCTGTGCGTTCGAACATCTGCTGTTCGTCGTTCAATAGTGCGAGCACGGGTGCGCTCCTTCTTTGAGTCGTGGATGAATCGACGGGAGGGTTGTTGGCACGGCTTGCCCTGGCCGAGGCTGATGTTCACGAGCCCCGGCGCGCACGCCATGCCGTGTCCTAGGCGTGCACCCTGGGCGGCGTGGCGCTGCTGGCAGTCGACGGCATGCGCTGGGCAATGTGATTGGCCGCGCGATAGCCAAAGGTCAGGGCCGGCCCGAGGGTGCCGCCGGCGCCGGGATAGGCGTCCGCCGTCACCGCGCCCGAGGCATTGCCGATGGCATAGAGACCGGGGATCGGGCGTCCCTCGATGTCCAGCACATTGGCGTCGCGATCGACTTTCAAGCCGCCCTTGGTGCCCAGGTCCCCGAGGTCGACCCGGATGGCGTAGTAGGGCGCCCGCTCAAGCGCGCCGAGACTCGGATTGGGCTGCTGCCGCGGGTCGCAGTAGAAGCGGTCGAAACTGTAGTGACCGCGCTTGAAGTCGAGGTCGATGCCTGTCTTGGCATAGCCGTTGAAGACCGACACGGTGGCTTCCAGGGTGGCGGGATCGACCCCGATTTTGCGCGCCAGCTCGCCGATGGATCCGGCGCGGTAGAGCACGCTGTCCCACCATTCTGGGGGGAGGCTGGCGTCCGGCATGATCGAGCCGGGCATGATCCGGCCGAGGATGTTCTTCTGGCGATAGGTGGCGTCGAAGATGAACCAGCACGGCATGTTGGCGCCGGTGTTGGCGTTGTCCTTGAGCATCTCGTGGCCGAAGTCGTTATAGGACATGGCCTCGTTGGTGAACCGCCGGGCCTGGCGGTTGACGCAGAGGCTGTGGGCGTAGCTGCGTTCAATGAACAGCGCGCTGCGCATGTTGACGTTGGGCGTGTCCGCGGCCGGGATGCGTACGGTTGGCGCCCACCAGGCTTCATGCATGAACTCGGTGTCGGCACCGATTTTTTCGCCGGCGATCAACGCGTCGCCGGTGTTGTTGTGCATGGGCGTCACACTCCACTCGACCAGGGTGCTGCCGGGCAGGTGAGCGTCACGCAGCGGCTGGCTCTGTTCGAAGCCGCCGCTGGCAACGATCACCGCCTGGCTGGCGTGGATCTGGTAGTGGTTGCAGTCCTGGCTGACGACCGCG
This sequence comes from Pseudomonas sp. ok272, assembly GCF_900109995.1. Classification (GTDB taxonomy): domain Bacteria; phylum Pseudomonadota; class Gammaproteobacteria; order Pseudomonadales; family Pseudomonadaceae; genus Aquipseudomonas. The sequence goes on from NZ_FOCB01000016.1 coordinate 88,021, forward strand.
CCCCGGACGACCCCGTCCTGGACGATGAAGCGTTCCAGTCGAGTGTTGAGCAGCAGCGTCACCCCGCGCTGCTGCAGGCCGATGCGCAGGCCGGCGACGAGGGCGCTGCCCATGGTGACGCGTCGATCACGGCGGGTCTTCAGGCGCCAGCCGATATCGGACCAGTAGTTCCAGATCAGCGAGAAGATCTTGCGCTTCCAGCCCTTGGCGCGGGCCCCCAGCAGTTGGCCGTCGTAGTAGTCCAGGGCCACCCGGCCGAACAGTTTGGCGCCCATGTCGGCTTCGCGCAGGGCGAAGAAATCATCGCCCAGGACCCCGGCATCAATCGGCTCGACGAACATGGTCCGACCGTTGTCGGAGGCCCCCGGCAGGTGCTGGCAGTAATCGGCGTAGCCAGTGACGGCGTTGTACTTCACGCCGACGTTGTGGCGCATGTATTCGACCATTTCCGGTGCCGAATCGAGGTACGCGCGAAGTTTCTCCTCCGCCACCAGCCCGTGGGTGCATTGCTTGAAGTAGGTCAATGCCTCTTCATAGGTGTCCTGTTCACGAATACCGATGTTGTTGGGGATCCAGATACCGCCCCCCGACAGCGCCGAGGTGCCACCGTAGCGGTCACTCTTCTCGATGACGATGACCTTCAGGCCGAGGTCATGGGCTCGGTTGGCGGCGAGCAGGGCGCCCGCCCCGGAACCGACTACCAGGACCGCGCAGTGCTTGTCCTCGACGAATGCATTCATGGCATGCGATCTCCGTTGTCACGCGCCAGCGGGGGCGCTTTTTTGTTCTTGGGAGCGAAGGCCACCGCCGGTTTTTGGCCGCGGTCCTTCGATGCACATAGGTTGAACGCGATGCTTCTACGGAATCATCAACCGTATGCAGTAGATGAGCACATTCGTTCGGCACAACGCGGCGAGGAGGGGGAAATTTATCTTCCTGGCTACTGCAAACGGTTGATGTTGGCACTGGGTCTTTGTGTTGAAACTAGCTTCGAAGCCACGGCCCGGGGAACCGGCCTGGGCTGTCATCAGGACAAGTTGAACAAAAAACAAAACCAGACTTGGACTTGCGGAGCACAACATGCACAAGACACAGAAGGCTGCGACCCCGGGTGGTCGCAGGCTATTGGCACCGATGTTGTTGCTCGGTGCCGTGGTCAGCCCCTTGGCTAACGCCATCTCTATCGATACCGGCAACCCCGACCTGCAGATCAACTGGACCACGGACTTTCGTCTGGGGCTGGGTTGGCGTGCGGAGTCGATAGACTCGCATCTGGGAAATGATCCGATCAACCAGCAGTCTGACTACTCCGCCCACAGCGGCGATATGTGGAAACGGCGCCTCGATGTGCTGACGGAGATGGACGTCATCTACAAGGAGGACTACGGCGCTCGCGTCAGTGCCACCGGTTGGTACGACAACGCCTATGACGATCACGACCTCAGGGGCAATCCCAGCCTGGGCGACATCTCCGCCTATGCCAACGGCAAACTCTCGGGGCAGGCGCAGCGTTATTACAACGGACCGTCCGGCGAGATTCTCGATGCGTTTGTGTTCGGCGCATTCACGATGGGCAGCATCCCGGTGTCGGTGAAGGCGGGCCAGTACTCGCTGATTTGGGGGGTGTCCCAGGTGAATGGCAGTGACTCGATCTCCTGGAGTCAGCAACCGGCCAACTTCCAGAAGGGCGCGGAGATCCCCGGCGCGTCACCCAAGGAACTGGCGTTGCCGCTGCCGCAGCTGTCCTTCCAGAGCCAACTGAGTGACAAGGTCTCGCTGTCCGGTTATTACCACCTGGATTGGAAACCGAACCGCCAGAGCGAGGGCGGTACCTTCCTGGGCGGCCCCGACTTTTTATACAGCGACGATGGCCGATTATTTGCGGCTGCCGTGCCCGGCTTCGGCAATATCTACATCAACCAGGGCAAGATCATCGAGCCGGATGACAAGAGCAAGGGCAACTATGGCGTGCAGTTGAGCCTGAGCCCCGATTGGTACGGCGGCACCATTGGCCTGGTGTATCGCCACCTGGATGAGATGCAGCCGTGGCCGGTCAACTTCCAGGTCGACCCGACGGACCCGATTACCGGGCTGCGCTTCCATCAGGTGTACAACCGTGGCGTCGACCTGTTTGGCGCCTTCACCAACTTCAGTTGGCAGGACCTCAGTTGGGGCGCCGAGCTTTCCTATCGCCGTGGCACGGCACTGGATAGCACCGGGGGGCCACTGCCCAATGGCAGCCTCGACGGTGCGACCGGCAATACCTGGCATGCACTGCTCAATACCCAGGCGTCGATGCCCGTGTTGCCGCTGTATGACACCGGGGTTGTGGTCGCAGAACTCTCCTACACCTACCTGGACAAGGTGACGCACAACGAAGCGGCCTTCAATAAATGCGGCGACGCCCTGGACGGCCCTGGCTGCGGTAGTCGCGACGCCAGCAGCTTCTCGCTGATCCTGTTGCCCACCTGGCTGCAGGTCATGCCCGGCGTCGACTTGACCGGCAACCTGACCTTGGCCGGCTATGGCCTGCAAGGCAACTCACCGATCCCGACCGGGCCGGCGGAACGCGCGTATGCCTGGTCGACCGGGGTCACTGCCGATATCAACATGCGGTACAAGGTTGGCCTCCTCTATTCGGATGCCGGCGATTCCCAAGAGCGCCTCGGTGCGATGGGCAGCACGGACCGCGGTCGTATCACCCTGACCTTCCAAACCAGCCTGTAAGGGGCTTGCGTCCCGGTGGGGCGCAAGGTTGCGCGTGCTCGTTGGGGCGCGCCCAAAGAGGAGAAAAAAGATGAGAATCAGTCAACTCGCCTTATCGCTTGCTATGTCACTGTCACTGTCGATGCCCGCCCTGGCCGTTGTTTCCAGCGAAGAGGCCGCGCAGTTGGATGGGGCCAAACTGACGGGGGTCGGCGCCGAGCGTGCGGCCAGCGCCGATGGCAGCATCCCCACCTGGACGCCGAACTGGAAGGGGCCGACCATGCCGCAGGAGGGCGGTATCTATCCCGATCCCTTTCCCGGCGAAAAACCGCAGTACAGCATCAGTGCGGCCAACATGGCGCAGTATGCGGACAAGCTTAGCGAGGGCACCAAGGCGCTGCTCTCGCGCTGGCCGGACTTCAAGGTCGAGGTCTACAAGAGTTATCGGGTGGTCGACTTCCCCGATTGGTTGAAGCAAGACACCGCGAAAAACGCCACCCGCGTGCAGAGCACCACCGACGGCGCCGATATCAGCGGAGCCATGGGTGGCTATCCGTTCCCGATTCCCAAGAGCGGCGCCGAGGTGATCTGGAACCACAACCTGCGTTACTACGGACCGGCCTATCGCTCCAGGTTCGCGGGTTATCTGATCGACTCCTCGGGCAACATGATCATGACCCATGATTTGGAGAACTACACGGAGTCGCCTTATCACGAGAGTCCGGATGAGCCCGCCCAGTACTTTCAACGTCGCCTGAGTACGTACGTCGGTCCGCCACGCAGCGTGGGTGAAAAATCGCTCAACTACATGGTGGTGAACTTCAAGAAGGATGGCCGCAACAAGAACTGGGTCTACAACCAGGGGCAGCGTCGTGTGCGCCTGACCCCGGACTTCGGCTACGACATCCCGATGGCCATGGCCGGTGGCGCGTATTTCTTCGACGAACTCGGCATGTGGGAGGGGCAACTGGATCGCTTCGACTTCAAGCTGGTCGGCAAGAAAGAGATGTTAGTTCCGTACAACAACTACAAGTTCATGATGCACAGCACGCCCGAGGAGGCCTACGGCAAGCAGTTCGCCAACCCCGACCTGGTCCGCTGGGAACCCCATCGTGTATGGGTCGTGGAGGCAACGTTGAAGCCGGGCATGCGTCATGCGCAAAGCAAGAAGGTGTTCTACGTGGACGAAGACAGTTGGTCGATTGTGCTCTACGAGGCCTACGACCAGGCAGGGAAGATGATGCGTTCGGCCCAGGGCTTCCTGACCTACGACTGGAACACCAAGTCCGTGCCTAACACCCCCATGGTCATCTACGACCTGGGCAAGGGGCAGTACGGCAGCTCCATGCACCTGGCAGGTGGCAGCGGCTACGTGCGTGTTCCGCGCTGGGCCAACAGCAAAATGACCCCGGACTCCATGGCGGGTAGCGGTATTCGTTGAGTGCCCGGCGGCAGTGAAGTCCGCCGCCGCGTTCACTCCTGCGTTCGGCGACACAGGCCTGTGCCGGTGTCGCTGGTTTTTTCTCGCGGCCTACTGCAGATGGGGCATGCCGCAACGGCGGTTTTTCTCGAGACTGAAGCTGTTCCTGGCCGGGCCTGGCACTCGGTTGCACCACGCGGCAGCAAGCTGAATAAGAACAACAGCAGACTTGATCTAGCGGAGAACAACATGCGTGCAATGCGGAGTGCTTTTGCTCGTTCGGCGGTCACCTCAACCGACCGCAAACTGATCCCGGGAGCACTGCTGGCGTTGGTGCTGGCGCTGTCCTCTGTCGCGGTCACGGCCAATGGGTTCGTCGACCCCCTCGATCAGCCGGCCAGGTCGGTGCTCCAGGCGGCGCACAAGCCGCTGCGCGATATCGTCAATACGGGCAAGCGCCTGATTGCGGTCGGCGACAACGGGCTGATCATTTTTTCCGACGACCAGGCCGCCACGTGGCGTCAGGCGCAGGTCCCGGTGAGCGTCGATTTTAATGCGGTGTATTTCTCCGATGCGCAGCACGGCTGGGCGGTCGGCCACGGCGCCGCGATTCTCCACAGCAGCGACGGCGGCGAAACCTGGACGAAGCAGCTCGACGGCCGCCAGCTCGAAGCCATGGTCGTCGACTACTTCAAGGGCGGGCAGTCGGGCCTGGAGCCTGCGCGCGCCGACAGCTACCTGTCGGCGATCCTTGCCATGAGCCGGCCCGGGCCTGGCCAGTTCTTCATGGGCGTGTGGTTCGACGCGTCCGGGCGCAACGGCTATGCCGTCGGTCCTTTCGGACTGATCGTCGGCAGCCACGATGGCGGCAAGACGTGGCAGCCGTGCAATACCCGGATCGACAACGATGACCTGCTGCACCTGACCGCCATCGACGAGGTGGGCGGGCGGCTGTTCATCACCGGCGAGCGTGGTCATGTCTGGGTCCTGGAACCCGGCACGGGGCGCTTCAGCGCGCGGCAGACCGGCTATGAGGGCACCCTGTTCGGTCTCACGGGGGATCAGGGTGCGCTGCTGGCGTATGGGCTGCGCGGGCATGTTTTCCGCAGCACGGACCAGGGGCAGCACTGGGCCTCGGTGACGAATGACTTCAACAACCTGGTGGTCGCCGGTGCCGCCCTGTCAGGTCAAAAAATGGTGCTGGTCAGCCAGTCCGCGCAAGTAGCCATGAGCCGCGATCAAGGGGCGACATTCACGCCGCTCGACATCCAGCCGCCAAGCCTGCTCTCCGGCGTGGTGGGGATGTCCGGCGACCAGTTGGCGTTGGTCGGCCTCAATGGCGTGACCACCCTGAATTTTAAGTAGAGCCGGGCCGCACGCTCTATCGGGCCTGACTCAGAGGAAAGATACGATGGCCACATCTCAGGACAACAATGCGACACCGGTGCTGCGCGATCGCGCCCAGTTCGATGTCCACTCGGGTAGCTTTCTCGAACGACTGATCTTCAATCACCGTCTGTTCTTCGTGGTGCTGTGTTTGGTCCTCACCGTGCTGCTGGGCTACAAGGCCACCGACCTGCGTATCAACGCCAGCTTCGAGCGAATGATGCCCAGCTCCCATGAGTTCATCCGCAACTACCTGCGCAACAAGATCGACCTCTCGGCCTTGGGCAACTCGGTGCGGGTGATGGTGGAGAACCCGCGCGGGACCATCTATGACCCCGCCTACCTGCAAGCGCTCCAGGAGATCAACGACAAGATCAACCTGGCGCCGGGGGTCGATCGTGCCTGGATGCGCTCGTTGTGGATGCCAGCGGTTCGCTGGAGCGAGGTCACCGAGCTGGGAATGGAAGGTGGCCCGGTCATGCCCAACGATTACAACGGCTCGCTCGAGCAGTTGCAGATGCTGCAGGTGAACGTGTTGCGTGGCAATCTGCTCGGCGACCTGGTGTCCCTGGACATGCGTTCCTCGGTGATCCTGGTGCCGTTGATGGACAAGGACCCGGTCACCGGTGTGGCGTTTGATTACCGACAGTTCTCCGCCTTTCTGGAGAAAGACATTCGTGGGCAGTACGAGGTGCCCGGCGCCGATGGCCTGCCCAAGGTGCGCGTGCATATCATCGGCTTCGCCAAGCTGGTGGGCGACCTGATCGATGGGCTGACACTGGTCATGGGCTTCTTCGCCGCTTCGGCCGTGATCGTGGCGCTGGTGATCTTTGGCTACACCCACTGCCTGCGCAGCACCCTGTTGCTGTTGGTGGCTTCGCTCAGTAGCGTGCTCTGGCTACTCGGCCTGATGCAGCTCCTGGGGTACGAAATCGACCCGTACTCGATCCTGGTGCCGTTCCTGATCTTCGCCATCGGCATGTCCCATGGCGCCCAGAAGATGAACGGGATCATGCAGGACATTGGCCGGGGCACCGACAAGTATGTGGCGGCGCGCTACACCTTTCGCCGTCTGTTCCTGGCGGGGCTGTCGGCGTTGCTGGCCAATGTCTTCGGCTTCGCCATCCTGATGGTGATCGACATCCCGGTGATCCGCGACCTGGCGATCACCACCAGCATGGGGGTCTGCGTGCTGATCTTCACGCAACTGATCATGGTCCCGGTGATGCTCTCCTACGTGGGGGTCAGTCAGTCGGCAGCGCGGCGCAGCGTACGCAACGAAAGCGAGGAGGGAGGGGCAGGCAAAGGCCGGTTCTTCGACACTATCGGTACGTTGTTGGTCAAGTGCACACGACCGGGACCGGCCCATGTGCTGGTGTTGTTGTCACTGCTGGTGGGGGTCGGGGCTTATCAGGTGCGTTCCGGGCTGCAGGTCGGCGACCTGGATGCCGGGGCGCCGGAGTTGCGCCCCGAGTCCCGGTACAACCGTGACGTGGCGTTCTTCAACCAGAGCTTTGGCCGTTCCACCGATCAGTTCGCGGTGATCATCAAGACCCGGCCGGGTGGCTGCTCCACCTTCGAGACCCTGACCGAACTCGACCGCCTGACCCAGATGTTGCGTGACGTGCCCGGTGTACAGTCGGTCGCCAGCCTGGCCAGCTCCGTGCGGTTCATCAATGCCAGCTATGGTGAGGCGAGCCCGAAGTGGATGAGCATTCCGCGCCAGGATGAGGTGGCGGCACAGGCTTCGCAGATCGCGACCATGCAATCGCCGGAGCTGGCCAACTTCAGTTGTTCCGTGTCGCCGGTGATCGCCTATTTGTCCGACCATCGTGCCGGGACGCTGCAGGGCGTAGTGGACGCCGTACAGGCCTTTGCCAAGCAGCACGACTCCGACGACCGGCAGTTCCTGCTGGCGGCAGGTCCTGCGGGCATCGAAGCGGCGACCAATCAGGTCGTTGCCGATGCCAGCTCGAAAGTGCTGCTGATGCTCTACGCTTCGGTGGTGTTGCTCTGCCTGATCGCGTTTCGTAGCTGGCGCGCGGTGCTGGTGGCGCTGATTCCGCTGATCATCACATCGCTGCTGTGCGAAGCACTCATGGTGATCATGGGGATTGGGGTGAAGGTCGCGACCTTGCCGGTGATTGCCCTGGGGGTGGGCGCCGGCGTGGATTACGCCCTCTACCTGCTCAGCGTGCAGCTGACCTTGCAACGACGCGGTGCGAGTCTGGAAGAGGCCTATGCCGGTGCCCTGCGCTTTACCGGCAAGGTGGTCGCGCTGGTCGGCTTGACACTGGCGACGGGCGTCCTGACCTGGGTGTTCTCGCCCATCAAGTTCCAGGCCGACATGGGCATCCTGCTGACGTTCATGTTCCTGTGGAACATGCTCGGGGTTCTTGTGCTGACGCCTGCGCTGTCGCATTTCCTGCTGCGTGGGGAGACCCGCCAGCCGACGCTCGACAACGCTGGCGATCAGGCGGTCACTGACGTGCAACGGCCCGCGTCCCTCAGCAAGGAGCTGGCGCAGGAGTCGGCCCTGACGGACCGTTAGCGATACTTTCAGGCGCTGGGGGCGTCGCTTCCCGGGCCCAGTCAACCCTGCAACAAGGAGCCTAGTTATGACCACCGCATCGCGCTTCCAGAACAAGAACATCATCGTCACGGGCGGGGCTTCCGGTATTGGCCGGGCGACTGTGATCCGCCTGGTCGGCGAAGGGGGCACAGTGCTTGCCGTCGACCTCGATGAAGCGGGGCTGCAGGAAACCCTGGCGCAGGCCAACGCGGTGGAGAATGGCGGCCGGGCGTTCGCGGCCAGGCTGTCGATCACTGACGAGCAGGCCGTGCGCAGTACGGTGCAGCGCTTTGCCCAAGACCAGGGTCGCCTGGATGTGCTGGTCAACATGGCGGGGGTGCTGTGTTCCACTCACACCACCGAGACCTCGTTCGAGGATTTCATGCGGGTCGTTCAGATCAACCTGGGCGGCACCTTCCTGTGCTGCCGCGAAGCCTTGCCTTTTCTGTTGGAAAGCAAAGGCAACATCGTCAATGCGGCCTCCACCTCGGCATTTTTTGGCCATCCCTATATGGCCGCGTATTCGGCCAGCAAGGGCGGCGTGGCGGCGCTGACCCAGGCGCTCTCGCGTGAGTACATCAAGCGCGGCGTGCGGGTGAATGCCGTGGCGCCGGGCGGCATCGCGACACCGATGGTGGCGGCCCAGGCGCAGGGCTTCCCGGCGCAGGCCGACCTTTCTCTGTTCATGCACTTGACTCGCCCGGACCGCAAGCTGGGCGCGCCCCAGGAAGTGGCTGCGGTGATCGCCATGCTGGCCAGCGATGACGGTGCCTTCGTCAACGGTGCCGTGCTGCGTATCGATGGCGGCACCCATGGTTGAGGGCATGGACACGGTGAGCATCAGGGGCGCCGAGGTGCGGTCTGCCTTTTCCTCGCTCAAGCTGGGCCCGCTCACCTTGCGCAACCGTTTCATCAAGGCGGGCGCCAACGAGGGAATGACGCCCGACGGTCTGCCTACCCAGGCGCTGGTCAAGCACCATCGCGATATTGCCGCGGGCGGGGTGGGCATGACCACCGTCGCCTATGGCGCGGTGTCGGCCGAAGGGCGAACCTTCCACCATCAGATCCACATGACGCGAGAGACGGTACGCCACTTGCGGGTGCTGACCGATGCCGTCCACGCCGAGGGGGCCGCAGCCTGCCTGCAGATCACCCATGGCGGCTCCTTTACGCTGCTCAAGCCGGCGCGAGGCTACCCGCGGACGGCCTCTTCGGGATTCAATGCCTTTGGCGCCCTGCATGGCATCCTGTTCCAGAGGGCGATGGACGAGGCCGACCTGCATCGCGTCGCCAATGAGTTCGCCGAGGCGGCCATCCTGGCGCGGGAGGCCGGGTTCGACGCGGTCGAGATCCATATGGGCCATGGCTACCTGCTGAATCAGTTCCTATCGCCCCTGAGCAATCGGCGCAGTGACCGCTATGGCGGCAGTGTCGAGGCCCGCAACCGCTTTCCGGCCATGGTGCTGCGGCGGGTCAAGGACGCTGTCGGTGGGCGGCTGGCGGTGACCTGCAAGATCAATCAAACCGATGCGGCCCGCGGTGGCATCGATGTGCAGCAGGCGGGCGTCACGGCCCGCGCCCTCGAACGAGATGGCGCGGACCTGCTGACGCTCAGTGGCGGCCACAACCTGTATAGCCCTTGGGCGTTGTTCGGCAGCCCGATGCCCATTGCCGACATGCAGGCGCATGCGCGAGGACTGTCGCGCATCGGCCCTTGGGTGCTGGGGCTGCAACAGCCCAAGAACCTGTCTTTTCGCGAGCTGTACTTTCTTGAGAGTGCCCGTCGGATCCGCCAAGCCGTCTCCCTGCCGCTGGCGCTGGTGGGTGGGGTCAAGTCGCTTGAGTCTGCGCAGCGGGTGATTGAGGAGGGGTTCGACGCCATTGCCTTGGCCAGGGTTCTCATCCACGACGCCGCTTTCGTCAACAAGCTTGCCGACGGGCGGCTGGTGCGTTCGGGCTGCACCAGTTGCAACCGTTGTGTGATGGGGATTTATGACCCCGGCGGGGTGCGTTGCGTGCTGAACGGGGCCAATGATCCGCGCCTCAGCAGAGCGCTAGCGGCGGATTGACGGCAAGGTTGGGTTGACGTAAATAACTGCAAACAACAATAACGAGAGGTGATCGTGATGCATGCTCGGAAGACATCGCGCGCAGTGAGCCCAAGTAAGCAGAGCGGCCCCGCGGTATGGGAGTGCCTGCCGGCCATCTTCCCCAGGCCGGGGGCGCGCACCTTGGAAATGGATCTCCAGGAGCTCGAGGAAATAGTCGGGCGGGTCGACCAGAATCGGATGACGCTCGCCATCTACCGTGGCCTGCTGGGCGATGACCCCTGGCGCGACACGGTGCGCCACCTCGCCGCCTATATGGAGTCCTCCAGCGCGGTCATCGTGATTCGACCGTCCACCCGCTCGGACCTGGGGTTCCTGGTATGCCAGCCACAGAATCCTGACGTCGAGCATGCGTATCGCTCGCATTTCTGGACCCTGGACCCGTTCCTGGAACTGCCGATTGGCCGGGTGATGACCATCAATGATCACCTCGGGATGGACAATTGGCTGGCATCGGACTTCTATCAGCAATTCATGGGGCAGGGCGGGCCGATCCATGGCCTGGGCGTCAATATCGTTTCGACTAACGGTACCGTCTGTCGCATTCGTATGTACCGCATGCCCAGCCAACCGGCGTTCACCGAGCACGACAAGCGTCGTTTGAACGACCTGCTGGAGCATTTCAATCAGGCGCTGAACCTGGCCACCCGTATCGAGTTGCAGGTGACCCAGACCGAGCTTTATGAGGATGCACTCGATCGGTTGCACATCAGTGTGATCGTGCTCGACGAGAACCAGCAGGTGCTGCGCTGCAACCACATGGCCAAGTCAATCCTCAATGACAGCGATGGCCTGAAGTGGGCGGGCAATGGCGTGGAGGCCTACTACCGCAACGAGCGCAGGTTGCTTGATGACCTGATCCACTCGGCGGGCCCGACGGCGCAGGTGATGTCCATCTCCCGGGCCTCCGGCAAGCGCAAGCTGGGGTTGGTGGTCAGGAGCATCCCCTTGCGCGAGGAGTCCGAAGGCAAGTGCCGCCCGGCCTGGGTGATCTTCGTCTGCGATCCCGATGCGCAAACCACGGCGCCGCGCGAAATCATGCGTCAGGTGTTCGAGTTCACGCCGGCCGAGGCGAACCTGGCGATGGAATTGGCTAACGGTCTGTCATTGGATGAGGCCGCGGAGTTGCTGGGGATCCGCCGCAATACCGCACGCACGCACCTGCGCGCAATCTTCGCCAAGGCCGGGGTGACTCGACAGGCGGAGTTGGTCAGGTTGGTGCTCAATGGGGTGGTCGGTCTTTCAAGCCCCAGTCCCAGCCCGGCAGGCTAGTGGGTAAAGGCAGGCGCTCATTGCGGTTCGCGCAATGGCGCCCGCGCCCGCTGGCGTACCCCATCGCTAAGATCGCGTAGCGCGCCCACGCGCATCGCTTGCCGCTAACGCAGCCTGCCTGGCTGTTTCCCTCGCTGTCTTTCCCCGCCGGTCTCCCTGCTCATCTGCCGCGGTCGATGAGTGGTGCCTGCCTGGGCTCAGTGGTCGTGGACCGTGAGCCAATTTTTTTTTGCGTCTACTGCATGCGGATCATGCGCAGTGCGCGTTCGCCCCAGCATAGTCAGGCCATAACAACAGAGGGAGAACGGCTATGTCTTCGCAATCAAACACCCTTCAGTCGCCGATTCCGGTGGGCCATTTCATTGAAGTGCGCGACGCCTATCGCCTGCACTGTCACGAAGTCGGCCAGGCCTCGGCGCAGCGTCCGACTCTGGTCTTCCTGCACGGCAGCGGGCCAGGCGCGAGCGGCTACAGCAACTTCCACCTGAATTTCCCATTCTTCGCCGAGCAAGGCTTCCACGTGCTGGTTCCAGACTTTCTGGGCTACGGGCTTTCGGACAAACCAGAGGACGTCCAGTACACCTCCACCCTGCACGTGGAGTTGCTGCATGAGGTGCTGCGCAAGAAGAACGTGACCCGGGCGGTGCTGGTCGGCAACTCCATGGGCGGAGCCATCGCGTTCCAGTACGGCCTGACCTACCCGGAGCAGATCGACAAGCTGGTGGTGATGGGGCCGGGTGGCGTCGAGGATCCGGCATTGTGGGCCGCCCAGATGAGCGGGCTGCGCTGCATGGGCGCCTTTATTGCGGGGCGCAAGACTGATCGGGAATCCTTCCGCGAGCTGCTGCATCACATCGTCGCCTCGGCGCCGACCATCACCGAGGAGATCATCGATTCGCGTCTGCCGATCTGGCTCGAACAACCCTTGGCGGTGTACGCCACGATAAAGGTCGAGGTGCTCACCGAGCGCCTGGGCGAGCTGAAGATGCCGGTGCTGTGCCTGTGGGGGCAGAAGGACAACTTCCTGCCGGTGCGCCATGCCCTGATCGTCGCGGAACGAGTCCCGGATGTGCGGGTGGTGATCTCCGGGCGCTCGGGGCACTGGTTCATGCTCGAAGAACCGGACTACTTCAATCGGGAAGTCCTCGACTTCCTCGGCTGAGCCAGGGAGTGCCCTGCGGTCGCAGGGCACGTGAAGGAGCCCGGCTCCGTTGCTAGCGCAAGAGTTGAAGTCATGTCGACGTCTCTTTATCACCACCTGCAGGTTGTCGAGGTCATCGAGGAAACCCACGATAGCAAATCGATCGTGTTCGCCTCCCCCGCGCAGCCACGGGCATTCGCTTACAAGCCGGGGCAGTTCTTGACACTGCGTATCCCGGTCCAGGGGCGGAGCATCGCGCGTTGCTATTCACTGGCCAGTGCACCCGCGGTGGACGGTGCACTGAAGGTCACCGTCAAGCGTGTACGCGATGGCCTGGGCTCCAACTGGATCTGGAACAACCTGCGCGCTGGCGACACCTTGGAGGTCTTGCCGCCGGCAGGGGTGTTCTGCCCCGTGTCGCTGGATGTCGATTTCCTCATGTTCGCGGGCGGCAGCGGTATCACGCCGATGATGTCGATCATCAAGTCCTGCCTGCACCAGGGTAGCGGTCGGGTTTACCTGTTCTACGCCAACCGCGATGAGCGCTCGGTGATCTTCGCCGATGAGTTGCAGCAACTGGCGCGTGCGTACCCGCAACGCCTCACGGTCATGCACTGGCTGGAGTCCGTCCAGGGGCTGCCGACGTCGGCGCAACTGGCCGGTCTCTGTCGCGGGCAGTCGGATGCGCACGCCTTCGTGTGTGGCCCCGGTCCCTTCATGGACGCCGTGGAGCAGACGCTGCTGGCGCAGAACGTGGCGCGCAGCCGGATTCATATCGAGCGGTTTGTTTCGCTGAGCAGCGACCCAGGTGTCTTGGCCGATGCGCCGTTGGTCGCTGCCGATGGCCCGCAGGTCGAACTCATGGCCCAGCTCGACGGCGAGCGTCACGCGCTGGCCTGGAATCCGGCTGTGGATTTATTGGATGCGCTACTCGGTGCGGGTGTTGGTGCGCCCTTTTCCTGCCGCGAAGGGCGCTGCAGTGCCTGTATGTGCCGGGTGACGGAGGGTGAGGTGAGCATGCGTAGCAACGAGGTGCTCAGTGCCGCCGACCTGGCCGGGGGCTGGGTGCTGTCCTGTCAGGCGCGCCCGATCAGCGACAAAGTTTCGATCAGCTTCGACGGCTGACGTTCAGGTGAAATCAAGCAATTACTCAGGGAGTAGGTCATGAGCATCAATCAATTCGCTTACGCGGTAGTCGAGTCCACCGATGTTGAAAAGTGGCGCTTCTTTGGCACCCAGATCATCGGCCTGGCCGAGGAGTCGGGTGAGGATGGCGCGCTGTATCTGAAGGCCGATGGCCGCCGTTATCGCATCCTGGTGGTGCCGGGGGAGCGGGACCGCTTTTATGCAGCAGGCTGGGAGACTGCCTCCGAGGAGAAGTATCTGGCGTCTAGAGAATCGCTCGCCAGGGCTGGGGTGGAGATCATCGAGTCGACACCGCTGGATCGGCAGCTGCGTTGCGTTACCGGGATGTTCTCCTTCCTGGACCCGTCCGGGAACCGGCAGGAGGTGACCTGGGGACCGATCTCAGACTTCGTGCGCTTCGTTTCGCCAGTCGGCGTCGAGCGTTTCGTCACCGGTCCGATGGGCATGGGGCACGTGGTGCTGCCGTCAATGAAGTTCGAGGAAACGATGCAGTTCTGGAAAGAGGTCTGCGGATTCCAGCTGTCCGACATGCTGCATGTCCAGCTCTCTCCCGAGTATCTGGCGCGCATCCACTTCATGCACTGCAACCCGCGCCAGCACAGCCTGGCGCTGGCCGAGATGCCCCAGCCCAGTGGCTGCGTGCACATCATGATGGAGGTGCCCGGGCTCGATGAAGTGGGCCGCGCGCTGGACCGCATCGCCCGGCACAAGGTCCCGCTGGCGGCCACGCTTGGACGCCACGTCAACGACGATATGGTCTCGTTCTACGTCTGGACACCGGGCGGCTTCGCCCTGGAGTTCGGCTGCGGTGGCATGGTCGTGGACTGGGAGAAAGAGCACTCGGTCTTCGAAACGACCCGAGGCAGCCACTGGGGCCATCAGTGGGCCGCTCCGTCGGCTTCTTGAATTAACGTCGCCTACTCCTGATGCAGGGCGCGCCGGGGCTTTTCGTTGTGGAACATTAGCCTGGAGCCACCGTTGCGCCAATGCTGGATTCACTACTTGGGAAGACAAGAACAATGCAAACCGTCGAGATGAAACAGCCTGCCGCGGACATTCCCGGCAGCGATGAACTGATCGCCCGCGCACGGGCCATGATTCCGCTGTTGCGCGAGCGCGCCGTGCAGGGCGACGAAAACCGCAGCCTGGCGCAGGAGACCATTGCCGACCTGCAAGCCGCAGGACTGTTCCGCGTGCTGCAGCCCAAGCGCTATGGCGGCTATGAAATGAGTCCCAAGGTGTTCTACGACATCGTCATGACCCTGGCCGAAGGTGACATGTCGGCAGGATGGGTCTACTCGGTGGTCGCGGTGCATGCATGGCAGATGGCGCTGTTCGATGACCGGGCAGCGCAGGATGTCTGGGGCAAGGACAGCAACGTCCGGATCTCGTCGTCCTATATGCCCACCGGGCGTGCCAAGCCGGTCGAAGGCGGGTTCCTGTTCAGCGGGCGCTGGGGGTACTCCAGCGGTTGCGACCATTGTGACTGGGTGTTCCTCGGCGGCTTGGTGGAAACGGCCGAAGGGCAACCGATCGATGCGCGCACCTGGCTGATCCCGCGCAAGGACTACGAGATTGTCGATACCTGGTATACGGCAGGCCTGAAGGGTACCGGCAGTAAGGACATTGTCATCAAGGACGTCTTTGTCCCGGATTACCGCACGCACAAGATGATCGATGGCTTCACCTGCAACAGCCCCGGCAACCAGTTGAACACCGCGCCGTTGTATCGCATGCCGTTCGGTCAAGTGTTCAGCCGGGCGGTGTCCACGGCTTCAATCGGGGCCTTGCGCGGGATGGTCGACAGCTTTGTGGAGACCGCCAAGACCCGGATCAACGTGGTGGGCGCCAGAACCAGCGACGACTCGGTCGCGCAGTTGGCGATCGCTGAAGCGATCAACACCATCGATGAGCTGACCCTGGTGCTCAAGCGCAATTTTGAGGCGCTCGAAGGCTACGCCGAGCGAGGCGAGGTTCCGCCCATCGAGGAACGGGTGAAGTATCGGTTCCAGGCGAGCTACCCGCCGGAGCGCATCGCGGAGATGGCTGCGCGCCTGTTCAAGGCGGCCGGCGGTGCGGCGGTCTACAGCCGAAACCCCTATGGGCGCTTCCTGGCCGACATCAACGTGTGTCGCCAGCACGCCGCCAATCAGTTCCAGATGTTCGGCACGAACTGGGCCAAGGTGCAGTTGGGCCAGCAGAGCCTGGATTTCTTCCTTTAACGCCCCGAGGGTCGGGGCCCCCCCTCGACCCTCGGGTATCTCCAGCAGGCCCCGGTCTGCAACAACCCGACGGTCAGCGACGTTCACGGTCGTTAGCCTGTAAACAATAAAAACGAGTGGAGGTGTTTTATGAGCAACCTGGCCAACGAGAAACCGCACATCATCATTAGCGACCAGTGCGAACGTTTTGCCCGTGGTTGGCACTGCCTGGGGTTGAGTGAGTCGTTCCGTGATGGCAAGCCGCACACTGTCGAGGCGTTCGGCAGCAAACTGGTGGTGTTCGAGGGCGAACACAACAAGACGCTCAATGTGATCAACGCGTTTTGTCCGCACCTGGGCGGTAACCTGGGCGAGGGCACCATCAAGGGTGACACCATCGCCTGCCCGTTCCATGACTGGCGCTGGGCCGGTGATGGCAAGTGCGCGGCCATTCCCTATGCCAAGCGCGTGCCGCCGCGCGCGCGTACCCAGAGCTTTACGACCTGCGAGGAAAACAAGCAGTTGTTCGTTTGGCACGACCCCGAGGGCAACCCGCCACCGCCGGGTGTGATCATCCCCCGCCTGGAGGGCGTTTTCAGCGATGATTGGAGCGACTGGTCCTGGTCAACCCATGAGGTCGATACGAACAGTCGGGAACTGGTCGACAACCTGGTGGACGTCGCGCACTTCTTCTATGTGCATGGCGAGGGCTTGGGCGGCGGCAGTACCTATTTCAAGAACGTCTTCGAGGATCATTTCGCCACCCAGTACCTGGAAATGGGGGCGCAACCGGAGCATCCCAGCTATCAGAAGGACGCGGCTTACACCGGCGACCTGAGCAAGCTGGATGGTTTCTCGCGTGGGGAAACCACCTACCATGGCCCTTCCTACCTGGTGTCGCGGCTGTTGACCAATATCCCCGGCAGCGAGCCGATAGAAACCTACGAAATCCTTGCGCACTATCCGGTGCATGCGAACAAGTTCGTGCTGCATATGGGCTTTATCACGCGCAACAGTGCGGTGCTGCCAGCCGAACACAATGGCGCTCGCGCCGCTGCCGTCGCCGAGGCGTATCGCGTGGGGACCCTGCAGGACGTGGCGATCTGGAAAACCAAGACGCATATCGACAATCCGCTGCTTTGCGACAGCGACGGCCCGTTGTACCAACTGCGTCGCTGGTACCAGCAGTTCTTCGAGGATGTTGCCGATATCAAGCCGGAAATGGTCGAGCGCTTCGAGGCCGAAACCGACACCCGTCACGCACAGCCAGTGTGGGACCAGCAGGCTAGCGAAAACCTCGCTAAACGGGCGCAGTTG
This sequence comes from Pseudomonas sp. ok272, assembly GCF_900109995.1. Lineage (GTDB taxonomy): Bacteria > Pseudomonadota > Gammaproteobacteria > Pseudomonadales > Pseudomonadaceae > Aquipseudomonas. The sequence continues at coordinate 105,290 of NZ_FOCB01000016.1, forward strand.
GAGGCTGCCAAGACGAACGGTTGATAGAGGAGGGGCCCGCGTCATAGCGGCGCCCCTTTGTTCATTCCTGGCCGGTCTTTGATGCGGGACTGCGTATCGCTGCCGCTTATCCTCACGTCCACCCTCCGACAGGGGGGAGCCACATGGAGATCCACCATGTCGTCCGATTTTGGCCCGCATTCACCCCAATGGTTCAGCCGCATCGAGGCTCCGGAGCGGGTCGAGAGCCCTGACCACGTCACCTGGGATGTCATCACCGATTTCGCCGTGGTCGGCTACGGGGGCGCAGGCATCAGTGCGGCCTTGCAGGCGGCGCAGGATGGCCTGAAGGTACTGGCGGTTGACGCCTTTGGCGGCGGTGGGGCGACGGCGATGAATGGCGGCATTTTCTATGCCGGGGGTGGCACATCGATTCAGCGTACGGCGGGCGTTACCGACAGTGTCGAGGCGATGTACCGCTACTTGAGCCTCGAGGTACAGGAGGTGGTCAGTGCGCAAACACTGCGCCGTTTCTGCGAAGGCAGCGTGGCCGATGTGGAGTGGCTGCAGGGACATGGCGTGCGGTTCGACAGCACCTACTACCCCAAGAAAACCTTCTATCCCCCTTCCGGCTATTTCCTTTATCACTCCGACAGCTCACTGGCCGAGACCTGTGCGGCGGTTGCCAAGCCTGCACCCCGGGGGCACAAGTATTGGCATCCGCCGGTCAACCAGGCCGTCGGCTTCGGAGTGCATCTGACCGAGCCGCTGCAGCACCAGGCGCACCTTCGGGGCGTGGCGTTCTGGCCGCGAACCGAAGCCCGGCGCCTGGTGCTTTGCGCCAGCGGTGAAGTGATCGGGCTGGTGGTCATCCGAATGCCACCCGATTCGCCGCATACCCAGGCGTACATCCACGCGCAGGAGAAAGCCCGGCAACTGTTGCAGAAGCTTCCCTCATCGATGCCGGGCTTCGCGCGCCTGGAGCGCAAGGCCGAACGTTACTGGCGCGAGGCTGACGAATTGCAGCGCCAACATGGGATCGTTCAGCGTATCCGGGCGACACGTGGTGTCTGCCTGAGTGCCGGCGGGTTTATCTGGAACCGACAGATGCTTGCCTCCCATGCCCCCAAATACACCTCCAATATGGCGATGGGCTCTCCCGGTGGCGACAACGGCAGCGGTATACGCCTGGGGCAGAGCGTAGGCGCCGAAGCCGCGCTGATGGAGCGGGTGAGCAGTTGGCGCTTCATCAACCCACCCGCTCAGTGGCCCAAGGGAATTCTCGTCAACAGCCAGGGCCAGCGCTTTGTGAACGAGGAACTCTATGGCGCCGCTATTGGCTTCGAGATGAACGAGCACCAGCAGGGCAAAGGCTACATCATCCTCGACCGGACGCTTTATCGCGGCGCCTGGAAGGCGGCAGTGCGGGAGAACCTGTTCCCCTTCATGCGCCTGCCACTGGTGCTGGCACTGCTCTTCCAAACCCGCAAGGCGCGCACCCTGGAAGGCCTGTGCAAGAAACTCGGGATGCCAGCGGCCAGCCTTCTGGACGCCGTGGCCCACTACAACCGGGCCGCCGGAGGGGCAGAACCCGATGCGTTCGGTAAGAGCCGCTCGGAATGCCACGCACTCAGCGACGCGCCGTTCTACGCCGTGGATGTCTCGGCCTCCAGCACCTTGTTCCCATGCTCCGCCATGACGGTAGGCGGGCTGCGGGTCGATGAGGGCAGCGGCCAGGTATTGCGCGCGGATGGCACTCGAATCACCGGCCTGTACGCGGCAGGACGAACGGCAATCGGACTGCCATCGAACCTGTATGTGAGCGGACTGTCTGCCGCCGACTGCGTGTTCTCCGGCCGCCGTGCGGCCCGGCATGCCAGTAGCCAGACGAACCGGGAACCCGCCAGTAACGATCACGGGATTTCGGTGACACCGTAAAGGGAGGTATTGGCCGCACGTTTGTAAGCGCTCCATGAACCCCACCTTTAAAATGTGGGGTTCATGGAGCGCTTACATTTGGAATACCCAAACGGCTGGAACTCAGAAAACCTCTGCGGAGCCCAGTAGCCCTTAAACCCTTGATTTCACTCGATTTCAGGCACAAAAAAAGACGCCCTTGGACGTCTTTAGATGTTTGTTTGGTGGGCCGGGGTAATCTGAATCTGCTCGGTAAGTTATTGATTTATAAAATTAATAACTATTTAAATTTTTAGTTGGAATACCAATTGGAATACTGCACTCCACTTGACTAGCCATTTGCATTCGATTTGATCAGCAAGCTTCGTAACCATGATTGGCAGTGGACTGCCCTTAGCTGCCTGTCAGCACTGGCAAAAACCAGCCATAAGCGGACTTCGAATGAATCTAGGAAGCCCGCCATCGCAATCCCTCTCGTCCACGCCGCGATGCATCGTGGTAAATAGCCGGCCTTAAACAGGCTCTTGTGCTTTAGACCGCCGGGTCTCCAAGAATTCTTTGGCACGGGTCTTCATCTTTGTAATTTGCACTTGAAACCGTTTGTCAGCGTGTTTGAGGTCTCGTTTGTTGGTCTTTTCCATGGCTTCCCTGAAGGCTCTTTCTACAACTTCCAAACGCATCAGATCCATGGGCTCGACTACTGGAGTTATGCCCTTCGGTTTACCGATAAACATCACTACTTGCGTTTCACGAACGTCAGCAGGCATAAACCCGAACCGCTCGTAGATCTTCACCATTGACGGGTCGCAGGACAGGGCAAGAGTAGACGATATGTCCATTACAGAGTTCATCATCTGAGTCATCGCACCCTTACGACGGAACCGCCTATGCACGGAGGTGTAGTAGATATTGCATTCAAGGACGTCAGTCATAACCAGTCCGAAAAGCAAAAAACCTATTACTTGGCCATCCACTGTCGCTGCCGTGAGTACCTCAATTTGAGGGAAGTCGTGACGAGTAATATATGTTCGAATTTCCTCGACAATAAGCGCTCTATAACCGTCGTAGAGTGGGTGCTCTAGCGGGGGGCGGGTCATGCTCAAAGAGGTGGCGTTGTCGCTCACTAACTCAAGTATCGTTTGGCATGCCGCTGGTGCAACAGGTGTGGAGTAGCGAGCAATCGTTAACATAAGAACCTTACAGGATGACTGTTGCAGTTAAATATCTAGAGAGCTATTACTTCAGCCACTACCAACTAGTCACTTCGTAACCGCACACCCTAAGTTCTTTGACGATTTCTCGCTGCCAAGCCCCTGTTGGGTCTAGATTTACATAGATTACGCCATTGATGTCGTTAGGTGTTTCGATGTTCCCCTTCACCAAGGCACAAACATTTTCCCGCCCGAGCTTCGCCATCAAATAGCCGTGCTCGAATACAACATTCTGTCGTGCTCTGTCTCTTGGGCCAACCACTTGTTTTTCATGATGCCCCCGGCCCTGATCACACGGTGTATAGAGCACAATGGCAAAGTCAGCTTCGCCAGAGTAGTGCTCAATTTTTTCAATAATGGTTCGCCCACCACTCGCCTGTTCGTGAAGAATAATCGACTTTAGCCCGATGCTTTCAACGAAACGACTGACTTCTTGTTTAACCTCGTTATCCCGTCCGTGTACGATGAACACATTCCGTTTGTTCCTTGCAATTTTGGTACTACCAGAGGCGTCGTGAACTGGAATAGGAAAAACATTTATATTTTGGGGCAGCGGCAGGGCATTGAATGCAGCAGATTGCTGGTTTGGTGCCGCCACAGCGCCGAATTCAAGTTCGTCAAGTAACTGAGTAAATTGTTGCGACAGGTAAGTTCTTCGTTCAGCATATGTGCTGAATTTCGGCTGGATAAAGCCCCAGAACGATTCAAGGTCTCTGTGGTGCTTTAGCCATGCAGGGAGCCGAATCGCGATATCGTTGTCATTAAGCAGCTCGTGGCGGAGTTGCTGATATTCACTCGAGTCAGCAGGTTTTCCTGTAGCGTGAGCGATCAGCAAATTTTGTAAATAGCTGACCTTGTCGAATCGCGTTTCTAAGTAATTCAAGCTCATCAAACGAATTCCATTCTCGGTGATGCCAGTGGGCAGCAAAATGCACGGCAACCTCAGCCACAGCACAGACCCGCGCAAGTCGGAAACGCTACAGTTTTGCCACTACTCTGTCCATCATGTGCATATAAGTGGCCGAAAGACTGCCCATATACCTCATCCACATTCGACGGCGTAGGTCTGCAGAATTTTGTTCAACTCTCGGTGCCGCAGTAGAACGCGACCAAGCTAGCCACTGTACGAAACCCTGTGAAACCCAACCGACGCTGCTTGTGAGCCCAGATATTGCACCTCAAGCTCAACGATCAGGACGCGCTCCATAGTGATCCAGTGGCGGGATTACCCTGGGTTCCTTATAGTTCAGTACCTCGCGGTCATCCGGCGTCTTCACGGTACAACTGCACTCCGTCGACGTGGCGAAGCAGAACCCAGAGATGCCGAAGATCCCAATGAATTTTACCCCGCTGGTGGAGCGCGCGCAGGCCTTATGTCGTCGCTGAATTGTTGTGCAACCTCTGGTTAATCGCTGGACCTCTCCTCTTTTGGTCTAGTCTGGCGAGAAACGATAAGCCGGTCGTTATGTTCCTTCGCTCACTGCCATGAAAGGTGCGCAGCTGGCGGGTTGCTAGGTTGCTGTAGCGGTTCAAGAGCCGAAGATGGACGGAGAGGTTCCCGAATTTGAGAGTTTGACGCCGGTGGAGTGGAGGGTCGTCCAGTATTACCGCGGCCTGTATAAGCAGGACCGGGAATGGATATTACGGATGTTGTCCGCGCTGGTGGAGCAAACGGTACGTGAGTGATTGATAACGGCTGGCTAGGTGCTGGCCACAAAGCCCCGCCAGGTGGTGGGGTCTTGGTCCTAAGCCTGATCTACAGGTGCTCTAAATAAGGGCGAGACCAAGGAAGGCAGACTAATAAGTAAAAGGGCTGGGGCACTTGAATACGATTTCGCCATACACAATTCGCTGTTTTAACCCTCTGATGAAGGGCAAGAAAGTTGTAGACTCCTATTCGCCTCTCGGGACGATTGGTCAATTCGATATGTATGAGGTTTTTAAGTCGTACATCACTGTTAAGGGCACTGGCTATCATGTACTTCAAGCTACTGAGCAGATATATGCTCTGGCCAGTTTCAAGTTTGATGACGCTAAGCGAGAGATTCGAGGGATTATAAGGGCTGGAAGCTACGGATCTAGAACCGATATAGTAAATATCAAGACCGGCAAAATTGATTTTAAGCGCATGGAGGAAAATGCTGAAGTTTTAAATCATTATGTCAGATTTTTTGTTCCGACCGAGCTTAATGAGGGCGTAGTTCTTCTGCATAACCAGAAAAATGTAGGGATCAAGACATTGGTTTATGAACTTCTGCGAGAAGAGTTTGCGCGGGTGACTGGTCGAGTCTTGCAAATGAATCCCCTCTCTTATGAAAAAGCCTTTGAAGAATGGAAGAATGCCACCACAAAAGAGATAAAGTTAGTACGCTTTAGCGGCATGAATACCATCGAAGATCAAATTAAGAAGCTTGGCCACGACGAGGCCGAACATACCTATATCATCAAAGCGTCTCGAAGCAAAAGCCTCGGCACATTTGTTGATTATCTGACGCCTGGCACTGAGCAAAACGCGACAGTAGAAATTCTTGCGCCGCTTTGCGCCGAGGTGAAGACGGTTGTAGAAATGCATGGCAGGAAACGAACCTTTCGACTCGGGGGTAATCAGAGTAATCAGGTTTGTGAGATTGATGTCGATGAGAAAAAAGTTACAATTGTCGCAGGCAATCCTGATATGAAAGAATTTGATGCATGGTGTAAGATACTTCTTAATGAGTTTCTTTTTACCATGTATCCTGGGATGGGTATAAAAGTATGAGCAGCAAAGTAAATATTAAGGACATTGTGTATGGCCACCTTGGCACGTTGTCAAAGGTTGATGGCGGTTGGTCATGGTTCGATTTTTTAACGTTTTGCTTTGTTCCTATTGCCTTTAGTACTGCTAGCGTCATTATTGGATTTTCCTTAAACAAGGATGTTTCGTCACTCCTGGTAAACTTTGGAGCCATTTTTACCGCGCTTTTGCTTTCTGTCCTAGTTCTGGTGTACGATCAGGAGAGTAAGCTTGATGACAAGCATCAGCGCGATATCGAGCTAAAACGTCCTGTCGACGCATTCTATGCTGCTAAGAAAAAGCTTCTCGATGAGCTTTATTACAATATAAGCTTTTCAATTCTTTCTTCGTTGGTTCTTATTGCTACATGTTTTGCTTTTTCGATGGCGGATAGTTTTGCTGACCCTAAAGCAGCCTCAGTATCAGTATCGCTGATTTTGTCTAAGCTAGTTTTCACTCCAATCACTGTTTTTGTTACGGTGAATTTGTTATTAACCATTGTCATGATCGTCAAGCGTCTCCATTCTTTGCTTCGACCGAAGTGATAGATGAGACAAAGAAGGCCCCATCACGGGGCCTTTTGTTTTTCCTGCATCCGTCTCCACTCACGATCAAAGCGGGCTTGGCAGCTGCCTTGCTCTGGTAGAGGTGGGTGAGACGCCGGGGCTTGGATTGGTCGCCCTCGGTGAGTTTGCGCTGCTGGCCAATCTTCTTATTGCGGAACCAGGCGAGAAGCCCGGTAAAGCGCGGAGATATTCTGCATCCGGCGTGAGAGTGCTCCGGGCTTGCGCCCTATTTACATCCATAACGCTTGAATTAACGTAAGCGCTCCATAATCCCCACATTCAAAGTCACCACCTGATCCCCGATGCTGTGCTCCCGATTCCTTTACGGAGCCAGCACCTCATGATGCGTCCCGACGCAAAAGTTGAAAAAGTCTATCTCTACCCCAAGCCCGTCGACTTCCGAAAATCCATTGATGGCCTCGCCGCTCTGGTCGAACTGGACATCAAGGTCGCGGTGTTTGACCCGGTGCTTTTCGTGTTCCTCAACAAGCCTCGAAACCGAGTGAAGATTTTGTACTGGGAGCGCAACGGCTTCTGCCTTTGGCTAAAGCGCCTGGAGTCCGAGCGCTTCAAAACATCGCCGGATTGTTCAGATGAAGCCATTGTGCTGACGGT
>NZ_FOCB01000001.1:0-421969 GCF_900109995.1 Pseudomonas sp. ok272
ATCCCCCAATCAGTCCCCTCGCCCCTTTGGGGAGAGGGTTAGGGTGAGGGGGACGATCATGCCGTCAGTACACATCCCGCCGATAACGTCCCTGCTCGATCAAGCGCTCGACCGCCTCGTGGCCCAGCACGTCGTTGAGCACCTGATCCACCCCCGCCGCCATCCCTTGCAGGCTGCCGCAGATGTAGATCGCCGCGCCGTCGGCCAGCCATTGCTGGAGTTCGCTGGCGTGTTCACGCAGGCGATCCTGCACGTAGACCTTGTCGGCCTGGTCGCGGGAGAACGCCAGGTCCAGCCGCTCCAGATCCCCTTCGATCAGCCAGCTTTGCAGTTCGTCCCGGCACAGGAAGTCGTGCTCGCGGTTGCGTTCGCCGAACAGCAGCCAGTGCCGCGTCTGGCCGTCGGCAATGCGCGCCTTGAGCAGGCTGCGCAGGCCGGCGAGGCCGGTGCCGTTGCCCAGCAGGATCATCGGCACCGGCGTGGCGGGCAGATGGAAGCCGCTGTTGCGCTGTACCCGCAGGCTGATCTTCGACCCCAGCGCCGCGTGTTCGGTCAGCCAGCCGGAGCCGACACCCAGGCTGCCGTCGGTGTGGCGTTCCTGGCGCACGATCAGTTCGAGTAGGCCGTCGGCGGCAATCGAGGCAATGGAGTATTCGCGCATGGCCAGCGGTACCAGCGCATCCACCAGCGCCTGGGCGTGGAGGCCGACCAGATGGGTTTGGTTCTGCGGCAGCTGACGGCTGGCCAGGGCCTGTTCGAGGGTTTCCAGCAGGCCATCGACCTGCACCGGCGTGTCACCGCGAATGCCCAGGCCTTCGAGGACGTGATCGATGGCCGACAGGCCGTTGCGTGGCAGCACTTGCACCAGGTCGCCCGCCAGCCAACTGCGGGTGTCGGGTGGCGTGAGGCCCAGCAGGTACACCTCGGAACCGGCGCTGCCGGGGTTCAACAGCTCGCGCTTGCTCAGGGTCCAGTGGCTGTAGTCCGGGGCTTTCCAGGTGTCGACCGGTGCCTGTCCGGTCAGTTGTCCCAGTTGTTGCTGCCAATGCCCCAGGGCATAGGGATCACCGCCATCGACCTCGACCGGGGCAAACAGCGTGGTGCCGCCGTGTTCCTTGAGCCAGGCGTGCAGGCGCCGGGCGAAGCCGCAGAAGTGCTGATACTGGCGGTCTCCCAGGCCCAGCACCGCGTAGTTCAGGCGCGGTAGCGAGGCCGCGCGGCCCAGTACCTTGCGTTCGAACGCGCGCGCACTGTCCGGCGCTTCGCCGTCGCCAAAGGTGCTGACCACGAACAGTGCATGGCTTGAGTCACGCAGGTCCTGTTCGCTCACGGCGGCCAATGGCTGAACCTTGACCGGCACGCCGGCCGTCTGCAATTGGCTGGCGGTCTGCCAGGCCAGTTGCTCGGCGAAACCGCTCTGGCTGGCGAAGCCGATCAACCACGCCGGGGCATCACTGGTGGTGGGTGCCAGGTCCTTGCGGGCGTCCTTGATCTGACGCTTCTTGCGGCGTCGGTCCAGGTACAGCAGCCAACCAGTGATGAAGAACAACGGCATCAGCACCGACGCGATCATCAGCACGATGCGCCCCGCGAGGCCGAAGTAACTGCCGACGTGCAGCGCATAGACACTGGTCAGCAATTGGGCCTTGAAGCTTTTGTCGCTGTAGCGGTCGTGACGCTTGATCACGCCGGTGGCCGGGTCGAGGCTGATCTGGTTCAGCGCCCGCTCATGGGGCGAGTCGCTGAGCAGGTAGAACACGGTCGCCGGTTGCCCGGCCACCGGCGGCATCCGCACGTTGTAGGCACTCAGCTTGGGACCGGCGACGCTGTAGAGGCTGCTCCAGATCGCGTTGTAGTCGGCGGTCGGCGCGGGGCCGGCCGGTGCACCTCGGCCCTGGCGCATGCGCTCGGCGTGCGGCGCATCCGACAGCAACCTGGTCAGGCCCTTGTTGTACCACTCGTAGGACCAGTACAAACCGGTCAACGCCGCCAACAGGTAAACCAGCAGACACCAGGTGCCAGCCACGGAGTGCAGGTCCCAGTTGAAATTGCGGCCTTTTTTCTTCCAGTCCAGGGTCAGCCAGGCGCGCCAGCTTCGCCATTGGCGCGGCCAACGCAGGTACAGCCCCGAGAGGCAGAAGAAGATCAGGATGAGGGTGCAGGCGCCGGTGATTTGCCGGCCCAGGTCGCCCATCGCCAGGAAGCGGTGCAGTTTGAGCATCAGCCCGAAGAAGTCCTGGCCGACGGCTTCACCCATGAACTCGCCGGTGTACGGGTTGACGTAGCGCATCTGGCCACGGCGTTCGCCCGGTGGCGGGGTGAAGGCCACGCGGGCGGCGAAGCCGGTGTCGATGTCGACCCAGAGCATGGCGACCTTCTTGCCTTCAAGGGATTCGGCCTTGGCCACCAGGTCGGCGGGGGGCAGGACGCCAGCGGGGAGTTTCTCCACTTGCAGGACCGTGGGGTTGAGCGCCCGCAGGATCTCGTCCTGGAACGACACGGCCGCACCGGTGATGCCCATCAAGGCCAGCACCAGCCCGGCAGTGATACCGAAGAACCAATGCAACTGGAACAGGGTTTTCTTCAACACAGCAACCGCCTTGCTCATCTAAAGAGGTGTTCCACGGCGCGCATTATGCCGTGAGTTGTCGAGAAAGATTCTTTTTTACAGTCAAAAGCCCCGTTCATCGAGATGAGCGGGGCTGGCAGTTGAGCGTTTGAACACCGCAGTCCTGTGGGAGCAACTGTCTTCGCCATGCCGCTCGTCACCGCCATCGCGAGCAGGAATCTGGGTTGAGCCCGTAGGAGCGAGGCTTGCCCTAATGCCAGTCAGTTAAGGCGCCAAACCTGTGGGAGCGAGCCTGCTCGCGAAGACGGCAACACAGCCAACATCTCCGTTGACTGACCTACTGCTATCGCGAGCAGGCTCGCTCCCACGTGGGTTTCGCTTAACTGACTGGCATTAAGGCTTGCCCGCTCCCACAGGGTTCATCTACTCACTGATGGGTATCGCCACGCCTATCAGAAGTGGAAGTTGGTACTCAGCAATGCCGTGCGGCCCGCCGCCTGGTTGGCGAAGTGGGTCGAGAACGCCTTGTCGTAGTAGGTTTCGTCGGTCAGGTTCTGCACGTTGAGCTGCAGGTCGATGTTTTTGGTCAGCTTGTAGGCCGCCATCGCATCGTAGCGAACGTAGGCGTCGACCATGGTGGTGTTGGCCACGCTGCCGAATACTTCATCGACGTAGAACGCACCGCCACCGACGGTCAGCTTCGGCGTGACCTGGTAAGTGGTCCACACACTGGCGCTGTTGCGCGGGGTGTTCGGCAGTTGGTTGCCATCGGTGGCGCTGGCCATTGGGCCGCCGTCGACCTGCTCGCTGTCCATGTAGACGTAGCCGGCAAACACTTGCCATTTCTCGGTGAGCTTGCCAGTGGCCGACAGCTCGATCCCTTGGACGCGGGTCTTGCCGGCGTTTTCGTAAGAGGTGGTGTCGACCTGCACGCGGGCGTTTTCCTTCTCGGTGCGAAAGAGGTCAGCGGTCAGCGACAGACGATCATTCAACAGGTCCCACTTGGTGCCGATCTCGTAGTTCTTGGTGGTTTCCGGCTCCATGTCGCTGCTCAGCAGGTTTTTGCTGCGATCGACGGTGCCGCCCAGTGGGTTGCCGTCCATGCCTTCGCCCAGGGAGTTGCCCGGTGGGGTGGCGGAGGTGGCGTAGGAGGCATAGATGCTGCCGTTTTCAGCGGGTTTGTAGACCACGCCGAACTGCCCGGTGACGAACTCGCTGGTGTCCTTGCCCTTGGCTTCGACGCCTGTGGCGCCGGGGGTGGTCGGCTTGTTGACCAGGGTCGAGCCGTCCGCGTTGTAGCTGCGGTAGTCGGTGGTGAAGTGGTCGTAGCGCAGGCCCATGTTCAGCAGCCATTGTTGCGACAGTTCCAGGGTGTCGAACACATACAGCGCGTAGGTGTCGGCCTTGGTCTCGGTGCCGGCGTAGTTGCGCGAGATAGCGCCATTCCATGGGTCGCTCGGCGTCGGGTTGGACAGCGAGGTGCAGTTGTAGCCGCTTGGCGCGCCGATGATCGAGGGCTTGCACTTGTTGGTGTTCAGACCGGTGTTGGTGTTGACGTTGTACCCGGACTTCTCGCTTTCTTCGTGGGTGTACTCGATACCGGTGGAGAAGCTGTTCTTGAAGCCGGCGATGTACACGTCACCAAACAGATCAGTCTGGTTGGTGGTGGTGTCGGTGTTGCTGACACGGGTGTTGGCGCGACGCCACACGCTGCCATTGTTGACGTTGGCCTGGCTGTCGTCCGGCTGGGTCAGGATGTAGTCCTGCATGCTGCTGCCGTGACGCAGGGTGTTCTTGAGGGTCAGCGCGTCGTTGAGGTCGTGCTCGATGGCGAAGGTCGCGGTGTCGGTACGGGTCTTGCGGAAGTCGCGGTCGGTCAGGCCGTAGAAGTTGCTGTCGCTGCCGCCGCCGGTGGTTGGCTTGTCCGGGTTGTGCGGGTTGCGGTCGGTCGATTTGCCCGAGGCTGGCATCGAGTACGGGATGCCCGAGTCCGGTAGGTCGTTGCTTTCCAGGTGGTAGTAATCGAGGTTGACGCGGGTGTCGGTGCCCAGGCCGAAGGCCAGGGACGGAGCGACGCCCCAGCGGTCGTAGTTGATGCTGTCACGGCCGGCGACGTTGCTTTCGTGGCTCATCAGGTTCAGGCGGCCTGCGGCGGTGTCGCTGAACTGGTAGTTGCTGTCCAGGGTGTAGCGCTGGGTCTGGTCGGAACCCCAGGTGAAGCCACCGTCGAACGAGTCGCCCAGGTGGGCCTTCTTGCTCACCAGGTTGATGCTGCCGCCCGCTGCGCCACGCCCGCCGATGGCTGAGTTCGGGCCTTTGCTGACTTCAATCGATTCAACGGCGAAGATTTCGCGGCTCTGCGAACCGGTGTCGCGTACACCGTCCAGGTAGGTGTCGCCCTGGGCATCGAAGCCCCGGATGAACGGACGGTCGCCCTGGGGGTTGCCGCCTTCGCCGGCACCAAAGGTGATGCCTGGCACGGTGCGCAGCGCGTCCTGCATGTTCAGGGCGCCGGTGTCCTTGAGGACTTGTTGCGGGATCACGGTCACCGAGCGCGGGGTATCGATCAGCGGTGCGGTGTACTTGGGGGAAGAGGCCTTCTCTACCTGGTAGGAGGTCGCGTCCTGGGCTTCACCGGTCACGCTGGTGGCGTCCAGTGCAATGGCACTGCCCGGCTTCTTGGTGTCGGTGCTTTCGGCAGCGAACACCATGTGGCCAGCGGAGCCGGCGGTGATCGCGACGCCAATCGCAGAAGCGAGCAGGCGCGGTGAACTGACGGGTGATGGTTGTAGTTGGCGTGTCATGGTGAATTCCCCTCCCCAAGGATTTGAGGCGGCGAAATATAGTGTAACCGCGTATTTGTATCAATTGCGAAATATTGCTATTTGCACTTAATTTACATTCTTTACAATTTATCCTTACGGTTTTTACGTCCTCATTCGTTATGCCGGTTTTACATACTCAATAAGAATCAATATCATTGCGTTCCATTCCTTTTCAGGTATCACCCCATGCTGCTGCATATTCCCGGCTTGTTCTCCCGTGAAGAGGTGCAGCGCATCCGTGAGGCCCTGGAACAGGCCGATTGGGCGGACGGTAAAATCACCGCCGGGTATCAGTCGGCCAAGGCCAAGCACAACCTGCAACTGCCCGAAGGCCATCCGCTGGCCCAGGAAATCGGCGCCGCGATGCTGGAGCGCCTGTGGAAAAACCCGCGCTTCATGTCCGCGGCGCTGCCACACAAGGTGTTCCCGCCGTTGCTCAACTGCTACACCGCCGGCGGCAGTTTCGACTTCCATATCGACAACGCCGTGCGCCAGCCCAAGGGCAGCATCGAGCGGGTGCGCACCGACCTGTCGTCGACGCTGTTCTTCAGCGACCCGGATGACTACGACGGCGGCGAGTTGGAGATCCAGGACACCTTCGGCACCCAGCGGGTGAAGTTGCCGGCCGGCGACATGGTGCTGTACCCCGGCACCAGCCTGCACAAGGTCAACGCCGTCACCCGCGGCACTCGCTACGCGTCATTCTTCTGGACCCAAAGCCTGGTGCGCGAGGACAGCCAGCGCGCCTTGCTGTTCGAGATGGACGAAGCGATCCAGCAACTGACCCAGGACATGCCCGACCACCCGTCGCTGATCCGCCTGACCGGCACCTACCACAACCTGTTGCGTCGCTGGGTCGAGGTCTAGGCGGTGAGCTTTCGACTGCGGCGCGAAGAAGTCCTCAACGGCGAGCAACTGCGCGCCATGCTTGCCGAAAGCCCCGCCCGCGCGGCCCAGGCGATTCTGCTGGCGGCCAAGGCGGGCATCCTCGACGGCCAGGCATTGCTGGGGCAAATCCTCCTGCAAGGGCAGGGCATCGCCAAGGACGAGGCGCTCGCCCTGCGCTGGTTCCAGATCGCCGCCAACGGCGGGCACCTGATGGCGCACAACATGCTCGGTCGTTGCCATGAGCACGGCTGGGGCTGTGTGTCCGATGCCACGGTCGCGGCCGGGCATTACCGTCACGCTGCCGCCGGTGGCCTGGACTGGGGCTTGTACAACTACGCCAACCTGCTCGCCACCGGGCGCGGAGTGATGGAAGACCACCCGCAGGCACTGGCGTGTTACCGCCGTGCCGCGCACGTGGGGCATGCCAAGTCGATGAACCTGCTGGGCCGCTATTTGGAAGAGGGCCGCTACTGCCCAGTGGACCCCGAAGGGGCGCTTGACTGGTATCGGCGTTCGGCTGCAGGCGGCGACTTTCGTGGCCAGTTCAGTTATGGCGCCTGCTTGTTCGAGCAGGGGCAGTCGGACCAGGCGCTTGTCTGGTTGCACCGGGCGTTGGCAGGCGGCAATCCCCAGTTCTTGCGCAAGGCCGCACACACCTTGCGCCAGGTGGGCTTGCTCGCGTTGGCCGAGGCATACCTTGAGCAGGCACAGGGGTTGAGCGCATAGGCGCACCGCACGGTGGGCGATGAAATAAAAGCTCGCTCACGTTCTGGCGGGCGATGTCATCCAAGCTCGTTTCAGCCGGCATAAAAAAACCCGTGAACAGTCACGGGTTTTTAGTTGGCTTCAAGCGCGCGGCTTAAACGTAGAACGACTTCAGTGGCGGGAAGCCATTGAACTCAACGGCGCTGTAGCTGGTGGTGTAGGCGCCGGTGGACAGCCAGTACAGGCGGTCACCGATGGCCAGGTTCAGCGGCAGGCCGTACTTGTAGTTTTCGTACATGATGTCGGCGCTGTCGCAGGTTGGGCCGGCGATCACCACTTCTTCCATCTCGCCCTTCTTCTCGGTCCAGATCGGGAACTTGATGGCTTCGTCCATGGTTTCGATCAGGCCGGAGAATTTGCCCACGTCGGTGTACACCCAGCGCTCGACGGCGGTGCGCGATTTACGCGCCACCAGCACCACTTCACTGACCAGGATCCCGGCGTTGGCGATCAACGAACGGCCCGGCTCCAGGATGATTTCCGGCAGGTCGTCGCCGAAGTCTTCCTTGAGGAAGCGGATGATTTCCTCGGCGTAGGTTTCCAGGCTGTTGGTGCGGGTGATGTAGTTGGCCGGGAAGCCACCGCCCATGTTGATCAGTTTGAGGACGATGCCGTCTTCTTCTTTCAGGCGTTCGAAGATCACTTTGACCTTGGCGATCGCCGCGTCCCACACGCTGATGTCGCGCTGCTGCGAACCGACGTGGAACGACACACCGTACGGCACCAGGCCCAGGTCGCGGGCGAGGATCAGCAGGTCCATGGCCATGTCGGTCTGGCAGCCGAACTTGCGCGACAGCGGCCAGTCAGCGGTGGTCGAGCCTTCAGTCAGGATGCGCACATAGACCTTGGAGCCCGGCGCGGCCTTGGCGATGTTGCGCAGGTCGGCTTCGGAGTCGGTGGAGTACAGGCGCACGCCCTTCTCATAGAAGTAGCGAATGTCCTTGGACTTCTTGATGGTGTTGCCGTAGCTGATGCGATCGGCGCTGACGCCACGGTCCAGCACTTTGTCCAGCTCGTAGATCGAGGCGATGTCGAAGCTCGAGCCTTTGTCCTTGAGCAGGTCAATGATCTCGACGGCCGGGTTGGCCTTGACCGCGTAGTAAACCTTGGCAAATTCGAAACCGGCGCGCAGGTCGTCGTAGGCCTGGCTGATCATCGCGGTGTCGATCACCACGAACGGGGTTTCTTGCTGGTCGGCGAACGCCTTCATTTTGTCAAAAGTGGCGCGCGCGAAATAGTCTTCGACGTTGATCGACATGCTGGGAACTCCTAAGGGCAAACATCAGTAATCAATGGGTGCAAATGAACGTCCTCCGTATCCCCACTTTGGTTCGCCTACTTCCCAAGGCATGTCGCCGAAAGCAAAAAGGCCATGGGATAAGCTTCCCTTGGCCTTGCTGTCTCGTCGTCAGTACTTGAGCCGGATGGATCGTTTCCAGCATGGACGTTCGGCGCGAACTTTAGGGCGTGAGGGGCTTGAGATCAACAAAAAATGTCGCGTTTTTGCACTTGTCTGACGTGCGTTAAAGACGACGCTCTTTGTAACCGGCACAGATGACAGAAGGATGTTCCCGAAGAACGATGAAGTGTTAAACATACCTGCACGTTCGACACGGATGCATGCTCATTCGCTGGAAACTACGAAGTCGTCAACATCGCCGACGTTGGCGGCGAAAAGCTTAAATGAGGGAGATTTTGGCGGTTGCGGTGGGTGTTTTCGGTGGTGCTTTTAGGGCCCAGGTGTTGATCTTATTTTCCGCCCTGTGAATCACGCCAAAAACGACAAAAGCTGTGGGAGCGAGGCTGCTCGCGATGGCGTTTTCAACGCCAACCTCGAAGTTGGCTGACATTGCGCATTCGCGAGCAGGCTCGCTCCCACGGTTTTACCTTAAGCGATCAGGCCACCGCCTCGGCCGGCGACACGATGTTGGT
Organism: Pseudomonas sp. ok272; assembly: GCF_900109995.1. Lineage (GTDB taxonomy): Bacteria > Pseudomonadota > Gammaproteobacteria > Pseudomonadales > Pseudomonadaceae > Aquipseudomonas. The sequence goes on from NZ_FOCB01000001.1 coordinate 8,980, forward strand.
CTTCATCCCGCGCGAGCGACCGGAGCTCAGATAGGCCGCAATCGACTCCTGGGTCACTTCCCCGAGGAACACCCGCTCGGCATCCATCACCGGCAGCCACGAACGATTGAACTCGTACATGCGCGACAGCAGGATGCGCAAGTGCTCGTCATAGGCCGCCGTGGTGTTGAATTCGCGCAGGTACTGCACGCAAGTGCCGCTCTGGCGATGCAGGTCACGGCGGCGCACGTAGCCCAGGGCCTTGTTGTCGGCGCAGGTGACCACCACATAGCGGCGGTCGAGGTCGTCCATCAGCTCCAGTGCGTCGCTGACCGGGGTCTCGGGGCTGACGGACGGTGCGTTGTCCGCCGCATCCTCGGCCTTGACCAGCAGCAGGCGCTTGAGGGTGCTGTCCTGGCCCACGAAATCGCTGACAAAATCATCCGCCGGGTGCGCCAGCAGCGTGTCCGGGTGGTCGATCTGCAGCAGCTTGCCGGCGCGGAAGATGGCGATCTTGTCGCCCAGCTTGATGGCTTCGTCGATGTCATGGCTGACCATGATCACGGTCTTGTTCAACGCCCGCTGCATCTCGAAGAACTCGTTCTGGATCATCTCGCGGTTGATCGGGTCGACCGCGCCGAAAGGTTCATCCATCAACAACAGCGGTGCGTCGGCGGCCAGGGCGCGGATCACGCCGATGCGTTGCTGCTGGCCACCGGACAATTCCCGGGGATAGCGGTTGAGGTAGTGCTTGGGTTCGAGCTTGATCATGCTCATCAACTCGCGGGCGCGGTCATGGCACTTTTGCTTGTCCCAGCCCAGCAGGCGCGGGACCACGGTGATGTTTTCCTCGATGGTCATGTTGGGGAACAGGCCGATCTGCTGGATCACATAGCCGATGTTGCGGCGCAGGGTCACGGCGTCGAGGTCGGTGGTGTCTTCGCCGTTGATCAGGATCTTGCCCGAGGTCGGTTTGATCAGGCGGTTGATCATTTTCAGCGTGGTGCTTTTGCCGCAGCCGGAGGGGCCGAGGAACACGCAGATTTCGCCTTCATTGACGGTCAGGCTCACATCGTTGACGGCGCTGATGGTCTTGCCGTTGCTTTGAAAGGTCTTGGTCAGGTGTTGAAGTTCGATCATTTGAACAGTCCTCGTGGCGTCAACGAGCGTTGCAGCCATTGCAAAAGAAGGTCGGCGGCGATGGCCAGCAGGCTGACGAACAGGGCGCCAACCAGCAGCATCGACATGTCGCTGCGGCTGATGGCCGCCAGAATCAGTACGCCCAGGCCACCGGCGCCGATGGTCGCGGCAATGGTCATCACCCCGATGTTCATCACCACGGCAGTGCGCACGCCGGCCAGGATCACCGGCACCGCAATCGGCAACTCGACCATGCGCAGGCGCTGGCCGAAGGTCATGCCGATGCCCCGCGCAGCCTCGCGGATACCCGGTTCAACGCCGGTCAGCGCCAGGTAGGTGTTGCGCATGATGGGCAGCAGGGAATAGAGAAACACCGCCGTGATGGCGGGCATTGGCCCCAGGCCCTGGCCGAACTTGGAATAGAACGGTAGCAACAGGCCGAACAGGGCAATCGAGGGGATGGTCAGCAACACCGTGGCGCTGGCTTGCAGCGGGCCGGCGAGCGCGGGGAAGCGGGTCATCAGGATGCCCAGCGGTACGCCAAACACAATTGCCAGGGTCACGGCGACCCCGACCAGGGTGATGTGCTGCCAGGTCAGGTGCAGGACGAGCGGCCAGTCCAGGTGGGAAAAGGCATTGAGAAACTCCAAGACGTGTCCTCCTTAATCCAATGGGTGCTGGCGCAGGAAATCAGCGGCCACCGAGGATGGGCTTTCATGGTTGACGTCGACCCGGGCGTTGAGTTGGCGCATGGTTTCGTCGTCGAACAGGTCGGCCAGCGGCTTGAGCTGTGCCGCCAGTTGCGGGTGAGCGTCGAGGTAGGCCTGGCGCACCACGGGCGCGGCGGTGTAGTCGGGGAAGTAATGCTTGTCGTCTTCGAGCAACTTGAGTTTGAACGCGCTCAGGCGCCCGTCGGTGGTGTAGACCAGCCCGGCAAACACCTGGCCGTTGCGCAGCGCGGTGTAGACCAGGCCGGCGTCCATCTGGCGGATGGTGCGCCGGGTCAGGTCCATGTCATAACGCTCGACCATCCCGGCCAGGCCGTCGGAACGGTTGGCGAACTCGGTGTCCAGCGCCACCAGCGGGTTGTCCTGGCTGGCGTTGCGCAGCACGGTGTTCAGCTCGCTGATGGTGTTGACCTGCGGGTACTCGGCGGCGATGTTGGCGGGCAGCGCCAGGGCGTAGGTGTTGCTGAACTTCGACGGCGCTAGCCAGGCCAGGCCCTTCTTGGCGTCCAGTGCCCTGACCCGCTCCAGCGACTGCTGGCTGTCGAGTTTTTCGGTGACGTGGTTGTAGGCCACCAACGAGACGCCGGTGTATTCCCAGACCATGTCCAGTTGCCCGGTTTCCTGGGCGCTGCGGGCCAGGTTGCTGCCCAGCCCGCCGGTGATCCGGGCGTCATAGCCCTGGGTGCGCAGGTATTGCGCGGTGATTTCCGCCAGCAGGGTTTGTTCGGTGAACACCCGGGCGCCGATGCGAATCAACGGTTTGTCGGCGGCCTGGGTAAATCCTGCGCACAGCAGCAGGCAGCCTAGTAACAAGCTTATCGTTTTCATGGGTCTTCCTTTGCGCAGGCTTAAGACGGGCGCAGGCCGCGTTCCAGCCAGAGGCGGCTGGCCAGGGTCACCAGGCCGTCGAGCAGCAGGGCGAGCAACGCGGTACAGGCTGCGCCGAGCACCAGTTGCGGCTGATTGTTCAAGGCAATGCCAGGAAATATCAGGCTGCCCAGGCTGTTGGCGCCGATCAGGAACGCCAGTGGCGCGGTGCCGACGTTGATCGCCAGCGCCACCCGTACACCGCCGATGATGATCGGCACGGCGTTGGGCAATTCGACTCGCCACAGGACTTGCGTTGGGGTCATGCCAATGCCGACGGCGGCTTCCTTGAGCGAGCCCTGAACATTCTTCAGGCCCTCATAGGTGTTGCGCACGATGGGCAGCAGGGAGGCGAGGAACAGCGCGAAGATGGCGGGGCCACTGCCGATGCCGAGAAACCCCAGGGCGATGGCCAGGACCGCGAGAGGCGGGACGGTGTTACCGATGTTGAAGATTTGCATGAAGCGCTCGGCGCGTCCCACCAGGGATGGGCGGCTAAGCAGGATACCGGCGGGGATGCCCACGATAAGGGCGGCCAGCATGGAGGCGAGGACAAGGATCAGGTGAGCGTGCAGGTAAAACAATAAATCGTCGCGGTACGTGTCGATCGTATTGATGCCGATCCATTGGATCAGCAGGGCCAGGAGAGCGACGACAACCGCACCTCCTATCAGCCCTTTGCCATAGCGGATAGCCACAGGCGGACTCCTTTGTGTTCAGTCGGCGAACAGTGCTTCGTGTGGCTACGCCATGCTTGGCTGCCGAAGCACTGATCGCGAAAAGCAGCTCCATCGATGCCGGCATAAGCGGCATGAAATTGAGCCATGAGCGCAACCTCGTCAGGTGCAACATGCTGATGTTTCAGCCCCTGGCGACCGGTCGTCACAGGGGAGTGGACGTCTCTACAGCCCCAAAGGTTCCCATCTCAGGCAGCATTTGGCCACCCCTAATGTGCTCAACGGTTCGGTTCTTGGGTCAACTTGGGCTATAATCTGCGCCCTTTTTTGAATCACCTGCCAGGCGATTTCCCATGACCAACCAGGCCGCCGAAGTCGCGAAACGCCGCACTTTCGCCATTATTTCCCACCCCGATGCGGGTAAGACCACCATCACCGAGAAGCTGTTGCTGATGGGCAAGGCGATTGCGGTTGCCGGTACGGTGAAGTCTCGCAAATCCGACCGTCATGCCACCTCCGACTGGATGGAAATGGAAAAGCAGCGGGGCATCTCCATTACCACCTCGGTCATGCAGTTCCCGTATCGCGACCACATGATCAACCTGCTCGACACCCCGGGCCACGAAGACTTCTCCGAAGACACCTACCGCACCCTGACGGCGGTCGACTCGGCCTTGATGGTCCTCGACGGCGGTAAGGGTGTAGAGCCACGGACCATCGCCCTGATGGACGTGTGCCGTCTGCGCGACACGCCGATTGTCAGCTTCATCAACAAACTCGACCGTGACATCCGCGACCCGATCGAACTGCTCGACGAAATCGAAGCCGTCCTCAAGATCAAGGCCGCGCCGATCACCTGGCCGATTGGTTGCTACCGCGACTTCAAGGGCGTGTATCACCTGGCCGACGACTACATCATTGTCTACACCGCCGGGCATGGCCACGAACGCACCGATGTGAAAATCATCGAGAAGCTCGACTCCGACGAGGCCCGCGCCCACCTGGGTGACGAGTACGACCGTTTCGTCGATCAGTTGGAGCTGGTGCAGGGCGCTTGCCACACCTTCAATCAACAGGAGTTCCTGGACGGCCAACTGACCCCGGTGTTCTTCGGTACCGCGCTGGGCAACTTCGGCGTCGACCACGTGCTCGACGCCGTGGTGAACTGGGCGCCGAAACCGTTGGCGCGGGTGGCCAACGAGCGCACCGTGGAACCGGTCGAAGAGAAATTCACCGGCTTCGTGTTCAAGATCCAGGCGAACATGGACCCCAAGCACCGCGACCGCATCGCCTTCATGCGCATCTGCTCCGGCCGCTATGAAAAAGGCATGAAGATGCGCCACGTGCGCACCGGCAAGGACGTGCGCATCGGTGACGCCCTGACGTTCTTCTCCTCGGAACGTGAGCAACTGGAAGAAGCCTACGCCGGCGACATCATCGGCCTGCACAACCACGGCACCATCCAGATCGGTGACACCTTCACCGAGGGCGAGGCCCTGGGCTTCACCGGCATCCCGCACTTCGCCCCGGAACTGTTCCGCCGCGTACGCCTCAAGGACCCGCTCAAGTCCAAGCAACTGCGCCAGGGCTTGCAGCAACTGGCCGAAGAGGGCGCGACCCAGGTGTTCTTCCCGACGCGCAGCAACGACATCATCCTCGGCGCCGTCGGTGTGCTGCAGTTCGATGTGGTCGCCAGCCGCTTGAAAGAGGAATACAAGGTCGAGTGCGCCTACGAGCCGATCACCGTGTGGTCTGCGCGCTGGATCGATTGCAGCGATAAGAAGAAGCTCGAAGAGTTCAGCGTCAAGGCCGTGGAAAACCTCGCCATCGACGGTGGCGGGCACCTGACCTACCTGGCCCCGACCCGGGTCAACCTGGCGCTGATGGAAGAGCGCTGGCCGGACGTGAAGTTCCGCGCCACGCGTGAGCATCATTAAGCGCTGAGTGAGTCACACCCAAAACCCCGTAGGCGTGAGCCGCGGGGTTTTTTGTGGCGAATGCGATCATGTGTGGGAGCGAGCCTGCTCGCGAAGACGGCAGCCCATTCAACATCACTATTGGCTGGCCCGCGGCTTTCGCGAGCAGGCTCGCTCCCACAAGGGATCTCCAGCGCCAGCGGTGTTAGTCGGTTTGCGCATAACCCTTATCGCCAACCGGTCTGCCCATCCATGCCATTTCCCACCCCGCGTTCAGCCTGTGTTCTGGTGAACCTGGCCGATCAGAACTAGATTTCATTCAGCGCCACGGCAAGTGCATGACCTGTCGCTTGGCACCTGTGATTCACCTACGAATGAAAGGATGAAATCGGCTATGAGAATTTTCCAACGCATTGTGCTGTTGATCAAAGTGCTGGTGATGCTGTCGATCGGGATCTCGTCGGCCTGGGCCAGCACCGGTAATGGCGTGGCGCATGACCAGGGCTTCTGGGGCGCGAAGAGCGTGCAGGGCAGTGGCTTGATGGTTGCCAAGTCGGAGTCGGACTCCAATGGGCAGGGTGGCGATAGCCAGGATGATCCCGCCACCGATGGATCGGGCGACGACGGTGATCAAGGCAGCACCGACGATGAAGGCGGCGACAGCGACAGCTAAGGCCAAAGAAAACCCCGCCAGCCCGACAGATGCGCTGTCGAGGCAGGCGGGGTTGGGTTGATGCCGTGTGACGAGCGTCCGATGCGGGTAATGCCGATCAGTTAAGGCGCCAAACCTGTGGGAGCGAGCCCGCTCGCGAAGGCATCAGCACATGCGACATCAATGTTTGCTGATCGATCGCCTTCGCCGGCAAGCCGGTCTCGCTCCCATATGGTTTTCGCTTAACTGACGAACATTCCCCCATACGGGCGCTTGTTCATGGCCGGCTTAAACGACGAATTGCTCGGCGTAGTGGCAGGCCACCTGGCGGTTGTCGAGGGCGCGCAGGGCCGGTTCTTCCTTGCTGCACAACTCGGTGGCGTACGGGCAGCGCTTGTGGAAGGCGCAGCCCGACGGCGGGTTCAGCGGGTTGGGCAGTTCGCCGACGATCTTGATCTTCGGCTTGCTCGGGTCCGGGTGGATGGTCGGTGTGGCCGACAACAGCGCCTGGGTGTAGGGGTGCAGGGGACGGGTGTAGATGTCCTCTTTCGGGCCCATTTCCACCGGACGACCGAGGTACATCACCATCACGTGGTCGGCGACGTGACGCACCACCGCCAGGTTGTGGGAGATGAACACGTAGGCGGTGTTGAACTCTTGCTGCAGGTCCATGAACAGGTTCAGCACCTGGGCCTGGATCGACACGTCCAGCGCGGACGTCGGTTCGTCCGCCACCAGCACCTTGGGTTGCAGCATCATGGCGCGAGCCAGGGCGATCCGCTGGCGCTGGCCGCCGGAGAACATGTGCGGATAGCGCTGGTAGTGCTCGGGACGCAAGCCCACCTGCTTCATCATCGCCTGGACTTTCTCGCGACGTTCGGCGGCACTGAGTTTGGTATTGATCAACAGCGGCTCGGCCAGTTGATCGCCGATCTTCTGCCGTGGGTTGAGGGAGGCGTAGGGGCTCTGGAACACCATCTGCACGTCTTTGCGCAGTTGTTTGCGCTGGGCCTTGTCGGCGCCGGCGACTTCCTGGCCGGCGATCTTCAGGGAGCCGGAGGACGGCTCCTCGATCAGCGTCAGGGCGCGGGCCAGGGTCGACTTGCCGCAACCCGACTCGCCGACCACGGCCAGGGTCTTGCCGGCTTCCAATTCAAATGACACGCCGTTGAGGGCGCGCACGGTCGCATAGCCCTTGAACAGGCCGCGGGAGACATCGTAGTGACGGGTCAGGTCACGGGCGGTGAGAACGACGGCCATTACGCCACCTCCTGATTCAACGGATAGAAGCAGCGGGCGAGGCTATTGCTTTTCGGGTCCAGGGTTGGCCGCTGCTGGCGGCAATGGTCCTGGACGTAAGGGCAGCGCGGCGACAACAGGCAACCTTGCGGGCGGTCATAACGGCCGGGGACGATGCCCGGCAGGGTCGCCAGGCGGGATTCTCCCAGGCTGTGCTCGGGAATGGCCTTGAGCAGCGCTTCACTGTAGGGGTGTGCCGGGATGTCGAACAGCTGTGGTACCTGGCCGACTTCCACCGCTTGCCCGGCGTACATCACGCAGACGCGCTGGGCGGTTTCGGCGACCACGGCCAGGTCGTGGGTGATCAGCACCAGGCCCATGTTCTGCTCCTTCTGCAAGGCCAGCAGCAGTTCCATGATCTGCGCCTGGATAGTCACGTCGAGGGCGGTGGTCGGTTCATCGGCGATCAGCAGTTTCGGCTCGCCGGCAATCGCCATGGCGATAGCCACGCGCTGGCTCATGCCGCCAGACAGTTGGTGCGGGTAGGCGTCCATGCGACTGGCGGCGCCCGGGATTTCGACTTTCTCCAGCAACTCGATGGCGCGCTTGCGGGCGGCCTTGCCGGACATTTTCAGGTGCAGGCGCAGCACTTCTTCGATCTGGAAGCCCACGGTGTAGCTGGGGTTCAACGCGGTCATCGGGTCCTGGAAGACCATCGCCAGGTCTTTGCCGACGATCTTGCGGCGCTGGCGATTGCTCAGCTTGAGCATGTCCTTGCCGTCGAAGTTGAGGGCGTCGGCGGTGACGATGCCGGGATGCTCGATCAGGCCCATCAGCGCCATCATGGTCACGGACTTGCCGGAGCCGGACTCGCCCACGATGGCCAGGACTTCACCCTTGTCCACGGCGATGTCGAGGCCGTCGACCACCGGCACAGCCGTCTGGTCGCCGAAGCGCACGTTGAGATTCTTGATTTCTAACAGTGACATGGGAATCTCCTCAGGCGGCATTCTTGAGTTTCGGGTCCAGCGCATCGCGCAGGCCGTCGCCCATCAGGTTGATTGCCAGCACGCTGAGCAAAATGGTCAAGCCAGGCAGGCTCACGACCCACCAGGCACGTTCGATGTAGTCGCGGGCCGAGGCGAGCATGGTGCCCCACTCCGGCGTAGGCGGTTGTACGCCAAGACCGAGGAAACCCAGGGCGGCGGCATCGAGGATCGCCGAAGAGAAACTCAAGGTCGCCTGGACGATCAGCGGTGCCATGCAGTTAGGCAGCACGGTGATGAACATCAGGCGCGGCAGGGTGGCACCGGCCAGGCGGGCGGCGGTCACGTAGTCACGGTTCAGCTCGCCCATCACCGCCGCGCGGGTCAGGCGCACATAGGCCGGCAGCGAGACGATGGCGATGGCGATCACGGTGTTGATCAGGCCAGGGCCGAGGATGGCGACGATCGCCACGGCCAGCAGCAGGGACGGCAGGGCCAGCATGATGTCCATCAGGCGCATGATGCTCGGGCCGAGCAAGCGCGGGAAGAAGCCGGCCAGCAGGCCCAGCAGGATCCCGGGAATCATCGACATTACCACCGACGACAGGCCGATCAGCAGCGACAGCCGCGAGCCCTGGATCAGGCGTGACAGCAAGTCGCGCCCCAGTTCATCGGTGCCCAGGAGGAATTGCCATTGGCCGCCTTCGAGCCACACCGGCGGTGTGAGCAGGAAGTCGCGGTACTGCTCGCTGGGGTTGTGCGGTGCGACCCAGGGGGCGAACAGCGCGCAAAACACGATCAGGCTGAAGAACATCAGGCCGGCGACGGCGCCCTTGTTCTTGGCGAACGCCTGCCAGAACTCTTTGTACGGCGACGGATACAGCAGGCTTTGATCGACTGCTACTGAGGAGGTTGGAGTGCTCATTCGTCTTGATCTCAGCGCTGGTGACGGATACGTGGGTTAGCGAAGCCGTAGAGGATGTCCACCACGAAGTTCACCAGGATCACAATGCAGGCAATCAGCAGGATGCCGTTCTGCACCACGGGATAGTCCCTGGCGCCGATGGCTTCGATCAGCCATTTGCCGATGCCCGGCCAGGAGAAGATGGTTTCGGTCAGGACCGCGCCGGCCAGCAACGTCCCCACTTGCAGGCCGACCACGGTCAGGACCGGGATCAGCGCGTTCCGCAGGCCGTGGACGAACACCACGCGCGCCGGCGACAAGCCCTTGGCCCGGGCGGTGCGGATGTAGTCTTCGCGCAGCACTTCGAGCATGGAGGATCGGGTCATCCGCGCGATCACCGCCAGCGGGATGGTGCCCAGCACGATGGCCGGCAGGATCAAGTGGTGCAGGTAGTCGAGCAGGGCGCCCGGTTCATCGCTGAGCCAGGTGTCGATCAGCATGAAGTGGGTCTTGCGCTCGACGTCGATCAGCAGGTCGTTTTGCCCGGAGACGGGGGTCCAGCCCAGGTTGACCGAGAAGAACATGATCAGGATCAGGCCCCACCAGAAGATCGGCATCGAGTATCCCGTGAGGGAGATGCCCATCACCCCATGGTCGAACAGGGACCCTCGCTTCAAGGCCGCGATCACCCCGGCCAATAGCCCGAAGACGCCTGCAAACAACAGGGCCGCCATCGACAGCTCGAAGGTGGCGGGGAAGAGCACCTTGAACTCGCTCCACACGCTTTCCCGGGTGCGCAGCGATTCGCCCAGGTCGCCCTGGGCCAGTTTGCCGATGTAGTCCAGGTACTGGGCATACAACGGCTTGTTCAAACCAAGGCGTTCCATTGCCTGAGCATGCATTTCGGGATCGACCCGACGTTCGCCCATCATCACTTCCACGGGGTCGCCGGGAATCATGCGGATCAACGCGAAAGTCAGCAGGGTGATGCCGAAGAATGTGGGGATCAACAATCCCAATCGGCGGGCAATAAAACTCAACATCTTCTGGTGTTCCTCATCAGCCGGTTCGGCATGCCGGTCTACGCCCTGTGTGGGCGGCGACCGGCGTCTTTTTCTACTTCACCTGGGTAGTGGCGAAGTTATTGGTGGACAGCGGGTTCAGGTGATAACCGTCTACGTTGTTGCGCATGGCGGTGAACATCTTGGGATGCGCCTGATCGACCCACACCACGTTGTCGTGCAGGACCTGCAAGGCTTTTGCATAGAGTGCGGCGCGTTCGGCGGTGTCGGTCTTGGTGCGAGCCTGGTCGATCAATGCCTGGAACTGCGGGTTGCACCAGCGGCTGTAGTTTTCGCCGTTTTTCGCCGCTTCGCAACTGAGCAGCGGCGTCAGGAAGTTATCCGGGTCGCCGTTGTCGCCGCTCCAGCCGGCAGACACCATGTCGTGCTCGCCCTTTTTCGCGCGTTTGAGCATCTCGGCCCACTCCATGACCCGGATATCGACCTTCAGGCCGACCTTGGCCAAGTCCGACTGGACCATCTGCGCGCCCAGTTGCGGGTTCGGGTTGGTCGGGCCACCGGCGTTGCGCGTGTACAGGGTGAGCGTGGTGCCTTCGGGCACACCGGCTTGCTTGAGCAGGGCGCGGGCCTTGGCCAGGTCCTGGGGCGGACTCTTCAGCGTGTCGTTGTAGCCCAGCAGGGTCGGCGGATAAGGGTTGACTGCCGCGATGGCGTTGCCCTTGCCGTACAGGGTGTCGACGTAGGCTTGTTTGTCCAGGGCCAGTTCGATGGCCTGGCGCACCCGCACATCGCTCAGGTACGGGTGCTGGGTGTTGAGGGCGATGTAGCCGGTGGACATGGCGGCGATGCCCGCGACCGTGAGGTTCGGGTCGGCCTGGATGGCAGGCACGTCATCGGGCTTGGGGTACAGCGCCACCTGGCATTCATTGGCCCTGAGCTTTTGCAGGCGGGTGTTGTTGTCCGGGGTGATGGCAAAGACCAGCGGGTCTGCCGGTGGCTTGCCGCGGAAGTAGTCCGGGTTGGCCCGGTAGCGGATCTGTGCGTCCTTGTTATAGCGCTGGAAGACGAACGGACCGGTGCCGATGGGCTTGCTGTTCAGGTCGCCCATGTTCCCGGCCTTGAGCAACTGGTCGGCGTATTCGGCCGAGTGGATCGAGGTGAAGGCCATGCCCAGGTCGAGCAGGAACGGCGCCTCGGGGCGGGTCAGGGTGAACGTGACTGTCAGGTCGTCGACTTTTTCGACGCGCTTGAGCAAGTTCTGGAAGCCCATGCTTTCAAAGTACGGGTAGCCGGTGGCCGATTGCGTGTGCCACGGGTGGTTGGGGTCCAACTGGCGCTGGAAACTCCAGATCACATCGTCGGCATTGAACGCGCGGGTCGGGGTGAAGTAGTCGGTGCTGTGGAACGGGACGCCTTGGCGCAGGTGGAAGGTGTATTGCAGGCCATCGGCGCTGATCTCCCAGCTTTCCGCCAGTGCCGGCTGGATCTGCGCGGTACCGGGCTTGAAGTCCACCAGGCGATTGAACAGAGTTTCCGCCGCCGCATCGGAGGTGACGGCGGTGGTGTACAGAACCGGATCGAAACCTTCCGGGCTGGCTTCGGTGCAGACCACCAAGGGCTTGGCCGACGCAGCAAAGGCTGCCATCAGCGCGGTGGCCGCGACAGCCGCACGCAAGGGACGCATTTTCATATAAACCCTCCGTATTCCATTGAGCCAGATTAGCCGTTGGGGCTGATTCGTCGAATCAGCCCCAACGGCACCGCGTCTTAGAGAATGTTGAATGGAATGGTGGTGACCAGGCGGAACTCGTTGATGCTGCCGTCGCTCTGGAACTCGCTGGCACGGTGCGCGGTGTAGGTCGCACGCACGCTGGTGTCCTTCAACGGACCGCTCTGCAGTACGTAGGTGCTGCCGATGCCGTACTCATAGTGCGACTCGCCGTTTTGTACCTGGATACCGTCGTAGCCTTTGTCTTTCACCCCACCGTTGCCGGTGTAGTGCGTGCCGTCGATGCCCCAGCCGCGTGCCTGGTAGAGGTTGAACTTGAGGCCCGGAACGCCGTACTCGGCCATGTTCAGGCCGTAGGAAACCTGGAAGGATTTCTCGTTCGGGCCGTTGAAGTCCGACAGCAGGGAGTTGGCCAGGTAGATGCCGTTGGTTTCGTGCAGGTAGTCGAAGTACTCGTTACCGTTCACTTGCTGGTAGGAGAACGTCAGGGTGTGGGCGTTGTGGTTCAGGCCGAGCGACAGCGAGTAGGTGTCGTTGTCGATCTTGCCGATCTTGGCTTTGCCCGCTTCCTGGGTCTTGTAGTAGTTCAGGCCGGTGGTCAGGGCCACGACCGAACGGTCGCCCACCACGTGGGTCGCGCCGAAGTAGTACTGGTTCCAGATGTCTTCGGCCTGGGTGGCCCACAGGCTGGTGGTCAGGCTTTTGAGTGGCGTGTAGGTAATACCGGCGGTGTTGACGTGATTGGCCTCTTCACGGCCGTTGGCGTACTCGGCGCGGAACTTCTGCAGGCTTTGCTCCGAGCGCGGCGAGACGCGGTCGAAGGTGGCCAGGTCGAAGGTCAGGTTTTCCAGCTCGGCCACGTTCAGCGACACGCCCTGGAAGCTCGAAGGCAGGGCACGGTTGGCGATCACGTCGACTTGCGGGCTGCTGTAGGCCTGGCGGCCAGCGGTCAGGGTGGTGCTGGAGACCCGGGCCTTGACGTTGGCCAGGCCCAGTTTGCTCCACTGGCCGACGGCATCGCCGCCCTTGTGGGTCAGGGTCCGGTTGTTACCCGATGACGGGCCGGTCTTCGGGGCGCCACCATTGCCGGCGGCGAGCTTCTCGCTGTCGGTTTCCAGGGCAATCGCGTTGTAGGCGGCGAGTTCGGTGCTGAAACCGACCGTGCCCTCGGTGAAGCCCGAGTTGTACTTGAGGATGGTGCCCTGGACCCAGTTGATACGACGGTCGGTGTCGTGCAGCGCACCGTCGTCCTTGTACTTGAACTTGCCACCGCGCTTGAGTTGCTCGTTGGCGTACCAGTTACGGGTGCTGCCGTCGAGTTTCTGACCTTCGACGAAGCCGGTGGCCGTGGACTGGGCGTTGCTGGTCTTGAGCGAAACCGGAGTGAATTCCTGGCTCTGGGGCTCAGCGTAGGCGGTGGCTGTGATGCTGGTGATCGCGAGTGCTAATAGGGTATTGCTGCTCAGTTTCATGGATGAAATTCCTTTCTTTCTTTTATTAATGCCGGTCTTCTTGGGTGATCCGGCTATTGGGTTTGCAGCTTGATCAGGGCATTGCAAACGTTTGCCTGGCGGCCGACTGGCAAATTCAGGCAACAGCTCGGCATAGAGGGCGAAAATCGCCCTCAGGTGTTGGTGAGTGGGTTACTGGTCGATACTGACGCCCGAGAACACGCTGCGGCCGAAGGGACTGACTTTGAAACCCTCGACTTTGGCGCTCAACGGCTGGTTGACCGTCGAGTGGGCGACAGGCGTGATCGGCACTTGCTGCTTGAGCAATTGCTGAGCCTGTTTGTAGAGCACCGTGCGCTGGTCGCGGTCGGTGACGATCTTGGCTTGCTTGATCAGCGCGTCATACTGCGGGTCACACCACATCGAGTAGTTGTTGCCGCCAATCGCGTCGCAGCTGTACAGGGTGCCCAGCCAGTTGTCCGGGTCCCCGTTGTCGCCGGTCCAGCCGATCAGGCTGATGTCGTGCTCACCATTCTTGGTGCGCTTGATGTACTCGCCCCATTCGTAGCTGACAATCTTCACTTTCAGGCCAATCTTCGCCCAGTCCGCCTGGAGCATCTCGGCCATCAGTTTGGCGTTCGGGTTATACGGGCGTTGGACCGGCATGGCCCACAGGGTGATTTCCGTGCCCTCCTTGACGCCGGCGGCCTTGAGCAGCTCCTTGGCCTTTTCCGGGTTGAAGGCGGCGTCCTTGATGGTGTCGTCGTAGGACCACTGGGTCGGCGGCATCGCATTGACTGCCAGTTGCCCCGCACCCTGGTAAACGGCGTTGAGGATGCCCTGCTTGTTCACGGCCATGTCCAGGGCCTGGCGCACTTCCAGTTGGTCGAAGGGCTTGTGCTGCACGTTGTAGGCGATGTAGCCGAGGTTGAAGCCGGGTTTTTCGATCAGTTTGAGTTTGGGGTCTTTTTTCAGTGCGTCGAGATCGGCGGGGCGTGGGTGCAGGGTGATCTGGCACTCACCGGCCTTGAGCTTCTGCACGCGTACCGAGGCATCGGTGTTGATCGCGAAAATCAGTTGGTCGAGCTTGACCCGGCTCGGGTCCCAGTACTGTTTGTTGCCCAGGTAACGGATCTGCGAGTCTTTTTGGTAGCGCTGGAACACGAAGGGGCCAGTGCCGACGGGCTTCTGGTTGATCTCGCTCGGCTTGCCGGAGGCCAGCAACTGGTCGGCGTATTCGGCGGAGAGGATCGAGGCGAAACTCATGGCGATGTTCTGGATGAACGCGGCATCGACCGAGTTCAGGGTCATGACCACGGTCAGCGGCCCGGTCTTCTCGACCTTGGCGATGTTCTTGTTCAGGCTCATCCCGGTGAAGTAGGGGAACTCGGTGGGGTAAGCCTTGCGGAAGGGGTGCTCGGGGTCGAGCATGCGGTTGAAGGTGAACAGCACGTCGTCGGCGTTAAAGTCGCGACTCGGCGTGAAGTACTTGGTCGTGTGAAACTTCACCCCTTCGCGCAGGTGGAAAGTGTACGTGAGGCCATCCTCGGAAATATCCCAGCGAGTGGCCAGGCCCGGTACCACAGTGGTCGCGCCCTTTTCGAATTCGGCCAAGCGGTTGTACAACGGCTCGGCGGCATCGTTGTCGGTGGCGGTGGTGTATTGCGCAGTGTCGAAACCCGCCGGGCTGCCTTCGGAGCAAAACACCAGGCTGTTGTTGGCGGCCTGGCTGATGGATGCGGCGGCCAGCAGGCCGGTGCCCAGTAGGGCGGATAAAACCAATGTATGGCGCATGACACT
Source organism: Pseudomonas sp. ok272 (assembly GCF_900109995.1). Classification (GTDB taxonomy): domain Bacteria; phylum Pseudomonadota; class Gammaproteobacteria; order Pseudomonadales; family Pseudomonadaceae; genus Aquipseudomonas. The sequence goes on from NZ_FOCB01000001.1 coordinate 24,070, forward strand.
CCCTCTCTTTTTTATTGGATGTTCAGCGGTGAGCCCTCGTCCCATTCGGGGACGTGCGGGTTTCACGGGGCCAAGCCATGGAACAGCCGTTGCCGGACTTAAAGCATTACCGTTGGGCCTCGACGGTAGGTGTCGAAGCCCTGGCAGTAAATGCGTAAAGTCTGATAAGCGCGTAGGAAAGGTCTACGCGTCCTAAACCTGCCGCAGTAGTCTGCAGTGGTTTTTGGCGTAGGTGATTTCCTGGTGGCTTGGCGGGTACAGCAACGGCGACACCTGGTGCGCCGCCGTTGCAGAACCTTACTTGCTGACGCCGACGCCGTAGAAGGAGTTCAAGCCAAACGGGCTGATCTTGAAGTCCTGCACGGTGTTGCGCATGGGTTGATACACCGTCGAATGCGCGATAGGCGTATACGGGACGGCGTCCTTGAGGAGGTGTTGCGCCTGCTTGTACAGTTCGGTGCGCTTGGCCACGTCGGTGGTGGCCTTGGCTTCCTTGATGATCTTGTCGTAAGGCTTGTCGCACCACTTGGAGAAGTTGTTACCGGCCAGGGAATCGCAGCCGAACAGCACGTTCAGCCAGTTGTCCGGGTCCCCATTGTCGCCGCTCCAGCCAATGAGCATCGCCTGGTTCTCGCCGCCCTTGGAGCGCTTGATGTACTCGCCCCACTCATAGCTGACGATGTTGACCTTCAGGCCGATCTTGGCCCAGTCGGACTGCAGCATTTCTGCCATCAGCTTGGCGTTCGGGTTGTAGGGACGCTGCACCGGCATGGCCCACAGGGTGATCTCGGTGCCGTCCTTGATGCCGGCTTCCTTGAGCAGCGCCTTGGCTTTCTCAGGGTCGTACTTGGCATCCTTGATGGTGGTGTCATACGACCACTGGGTCGGCGGCATGGCGTTGACCGCCAGTTGGCCCGCGCCCTGGTACACCGATTCGATGATCTGTGGCTTGTTCACCGACATGTCCAGCGCCTGGCGCACGCGCAGGTCGGCCAGTGGGTTTGGCGCGGTTTGGCCCTTGAGGACCGGCATCACGTTGTAGGCTATATAGCCCAGGTTGAAGCCGGCCTGGTTGGGCAGTTGCAGGTTCTTGTCTTCACCCAGGGCCTTGAGGTCGGCCGGACGTGGGAAGAGGGTGATCTGGCATTCGTTCTTCTTGAGCTTCTGGATCCGCACCGACGGGTCGGTGGTGATGGCGAAGATCAGGTTGTCGATCTTGACGTCTTCAGGCTTCCAGTAGTCCTTGTTGCCGGTGTAACGGATGTTGGAGTCTTTCTGGTAGCTCTTGAACACGAACGGACCAGTGCCGATGGGCTTCTGGTTGATGTCGCCCGGCTTGCCTTCCTTCAACAGTTTGTCGGCGTATTCGGCGGACTGGATGGAGGCGAAGCTCATGGCCAGGTTCTGGATGAACGCGGCGTCTACCGTGCCCAAGGTGAACTTGACGGTATGGTCGTCGACTTTCTCGATGTGCTTGATGTTGGTGTCCATCCCCATGTCCGTGAAGTACGGGAACTCGGTGGGGTAGGCTTTGCGGAACGGCATGTCCTTGTCGATCATGCGGTTGAAGGTGAACAGCACGTCGTCGGCGTTGAAGTTGCGGGTCGGGGTGAAATACGGCGTGGTGTGGAACTTGACCCCATCGCGCAGATGGAAGGTGTAGGTCAGGCCATCTGGGGTAACTTCCCAACTGGTTGCCAGGCCAGGAACAACAGCGGTGCCGCCACGTTCGAACTGACTCAAGCGGTTGAACATGGTTTCTGCTGCGGCGTCGAAGTCGGTTCCGGTGGTGTACTGACCAGGGTCAAAACCGGCTGGGCTGCCTTCGGAGCAAAACACCAGGTTAGTCGCCGCAGAGGCGAAAGGTGCACTAGCCAGCAGGCTGGCGCCGACTAAAAACGGAATGACCGCGTGTTTAAGCATGGTGGCCTCATGATTTGTTGTCATTTTTGGAATTAGAGGACGACCTCGTGAGTCGACCTGCGGATACTTATGCAGGGCCCATACCCAATGCAAGATCCAGATCAGCTACAGATCTTAAACGGTGGTACGGACGTACCTTAATGTCGCATTTGTGTAACTGTCGGCGCAGTTGAACGTTTGCGCCGGCCTTTTTCGGTGCAAATGACGCACTAAAGCAGTGCGATCAACGAACTTTGTGTGCACTTCGAGTGCCGGTGTTACCGATCTAAACCTGCTGGCTAGACGGTTTCGGGGAGAGTGTAGACGAGGCTGCGGTGAGCCGGCGTCCAGGTGCGGGAGTCAATCGACCGCAGGTTGGGAGCGAGCCCGCTGCCCACGGCTCGCTCCCTGCACATTACGGCATCAACACTTCAACGGAGCCATCGGCGGTCATGCTGACCTGGCTGGTGCCGGCTTCGACGTCAGGTGTTACTGGCGCGGCGTCCATGGCCGCGGCTTTCATCATCATCGGCGCGCGCATGTAGGGTTGTGGATAACCGTTGCTGTTGAGGTTCAGGTTGACGATTTTGTAACCCTTGCCGCCCAGTGCATCGGTGGCCAGTTGGGCGCGTGCCTTGAAGGCAGTCACGGCGTCCTTGAGCAGGGCGTCTTCGCTGGCCTTGCGGGTCGGGGTGGCGATGGCGAAGTCCATGCCGGCCATCTTCAGGTCGGTCAGCAACTCGCCGGTGAGCTTGGACAGGGCGGCGAAGTCCGAGCTTTCCAGGCGCAGTTCGGCGCGTTCACGCCAGCCGGTGATCTTCTGGCCCTTGGTGTCGTAGATCGGGTAGCTGTTGCGGCTGCCCTGGCGCAGGGTAATGTCCTTGACCTGCCGTGCCTGGCCCAGGGCCTTGTTCAGGGTGGTGCTGATGTCGGCGGCGAGCTTGGCTGGATCGGTGTTCTGGGCTTCGGTGTAGAGCGTCACGATCATCAGGTCGCGCGCCACTTCCTGGCTGACTTCGGCGCGCAGGGAGATCTGGTTGTAGTGCAACTCGTCCGCGGCCAGGGCCGGGAGGCTGGCAAGGATGCCGGCGCTGAGGGTGAGAAGGGCGGCACGGCGGCGAAACGTATTCATGAAAGCTCCTTGGGGATGGGCAGGGGTCAACGTCCTGGCCTGCGTGACTCCATCAGACTCTAGCTTTTATTGTCCGGTTCACCCAGTTACAACTTCAATACAGATCGATCCCGCGACTGTGGCGCTTTGCCGCACTTTTGCCTGTCGGGCCACCTGCTTGGTTATACTTGACGCGATCTGCCTGGAGCACTCATCAGGAGAGCTCATGCTCGCCCCCGTACAACTGCTTTCCGCCACGCGCCAGAACCTCTGGCGACTGACCTTTATCCGCATTCTGGTGCTCGCCGCCCAGGCCGGTTCGGTGGGCCTCGCCTACTGGTTCGACCTGCTGCCGTTGCCTTGGGTCGAGCTGGCGATGACACTCGGCTGCTCGATGCTGCTGTGCGTGTTCACCGCCGTGCGGCTGCGTACGTCGTGGCCGGTCACCGAGCTTGAATACGCGGTGCAACTGGCCTGCGACCTGTTTATCCACAGTGCGCTGCTGTATTTCTCCGGCGGTTCGACCAATCCGTTCGTCTCCTATTACCTGGTGCCCCTGACCATTGCTGCCGTCACGTTGCCGTGGCGCTACTCGGTGATCCTCTCCGGGATCGCGTTGACCATGTACACCTTGTTGCTGGCGCAGTTCTATCCGCTGGAAACCTTCCCGATGTACCGGGAAAAGATGCAGATCTACGGCATGTGGCTGAGCTTTGCCCTGGCGGCGGCGGTGATTACCTTTTTCGCCGCCCGCATGGCCGAAGAGCTGCGTCGCCAGGAAGAGCTGCGGGCGATCCGCCGCGAAGAAGGCCTGCGCGATGAGCAACTGCTGGCCGTGGCGACCCAGGCCGCCGGTGCTGCCCATGAATTGGGCACGCCGTTGGCCACCATGAGCGTGCTGCTCAATGAGATGCAGCAGGACCATCAGGACCCGCTGTTGCGCGAAGACCTCAGCGTGCTGCAGGATCAGGTCAAGCTGTGCAAGCAGACCTTGCAGCAACTGGTGCGCGCGGCCGAGGCCAATCGCCGTTTGGCGGTGGAGATGCAGGACGTCAGCGCCTGGCTCAAGGAAGCCCTGGACCGCTGGCACCTGATGCGCCCCGAGGCCACTTATCGCCTGCAACGCCTGGGCACGGGGAGCGAGCCGCGCCTGGCGCCGCCGCCAGACCTGACCCAGGCCCTGCTCAATCTACTGAACAATGCCGCCGATGCCTGCCCCGAAGGGCTGGAAGTGACGCTGGACTGGGATGCCGAAGAGCTGACCATCAGCATTCGCGACCATGGCGCCGGCGTACCGTTGGCGATTGCCGAGCAAATCGGCAAGCCATTCTTTACCACCAAGGGCAAAGGTTTCGGCCTGGGCCTGTTTTTGAGCAAGGCCAGCGTGACACGCGCCGGCGGCTCAGTGAAACTCTACAGTCATGAGGAAGGCGGCACGCTCACCGAGCTGCGCCTGCCCCGTGCCGCACGAGGAGACGAACATGAGTGACGAGATCCAAGTCGAAGGCGAAGACCTGCCGCATTTATTGCTGGTGGACGACGACGCTACTTTCACCCGCGTCATGGCCCGCGCCATGAGTCGCCGCGGCTTTCGCGTCAGCACCGCAGGTTCGGCCGAAGAGGGCCTGGACATCGCTCAACAGGACCTGCCGGACTACGCCGCGCTGGACCTGAAAATGGACGGCGACTCGGGCCTGGTGCTGTTGCCCAAGCTGTTGGAGCTGGACCCCGAGATGCGCGTGGTGATCCTCACCGGTTATTCGAGCATTGCCACCGCCGTCGAGGCGATCAAGCGTGGGGCCTGCAACTACCTGTGCAAGCCGGCCGATGCCGATGACGTGCTGGCGGCGCTGCTCTCCGAACACGCCGACCTCGACAGCCTGGTGCCGGAAAACCCGATGTCGGTGGACCGCCTGCAGTGGGAACACATCCAGCGCGTGCTCACCGAGCACGAAGGCAATATCTCTGCCACGGCCCGCGCCCTGGGCATGCACCGCCGAACCCTACAGCGCAAACTGCAGAAGCGCCCCGTGCGCCGCTGAACCCGCGCTGAATAGCAATTGTCACCACTGGTGACAATTGGAGCCGATCATCTATGATCGGTTCGTGCCTGTTCCTTTCTCTATCGAGCCATATCCATGAATCAGAACGCCGAATACTCCGCGGTCAACGATGAAGTGCGCGGGCAGTTTTTCCGCCGTGTCTGGGAAATGATCACGCCGTACTGGCGCAGTGAAGAGAAGGGCAAGGCCTGGCTGCTATTGATCGCGGTGATTGGCCTGTCGCTGTTCAGTGTGGCGATCTCGGTGTGGATCAACAGTTGGTACAAGGATTTCTACAACGCCCTGCAGAAGAAGGACGATGCGGCCTTCTGGAGCCTGATCCTGTACTTCTGTGGCATCGCCGCGGTGGCGATCCTGGGCGCGGTCTATCGTTTGTACCTGACCCAGATGCTGACGATTCGCTGGCGGGCCTGGCTCACCGAGAAACACTTCGCCCGCTGGCTTGGGCACAAGAACTACTACCAGCTGGAGCAGGGCGGCTACACCGATAACCCGGACCAGCGGATTTCCGAAGACCTCAACAATTTCACCAGCAACACCTTGGGCCTGGGCCTGGGGCTCTTGCGCAACATGGTCAGCCTGGTGTCGTTCTCGATCATCTTGTGGGGCGTGTCCGGCAGCATCGAAGTGCTCGGCTACACCATCCCGGGCTACATGTTCTGGTGTGCATTGATTTATGCGCTGGTGGGCAGTTGGATCACCCACCTGATCGGCCGTCGCTTGATTGGCCTGAACAACCAACAACAACGCTTTGAAGCCGACTTGCGTTTCTCTATGGTCCGGGTCCGGGAAAATGCCGAGAGCATTGCCCTGTACAACGGCGAGCCGAATGAGCAGCAGCGCCTGAGCACGCGCTTTAGCAAGGTCTGGCACAACTTCTGGGAGATCATGAAGGTCTCCAAGCGCCTGACGTTCTTCACCGCCGGTTACAGCCAGATCGCGATCATCTTCCCCTTCATCGTCGCGGCGCCGCGCTACTTCACGGGCAAGATCGAACTGGGCGAGCTGATGCAAATCAACTCGGCGTTCGGCAACGTCCAGGAAAACTTCAGCTGGTTCATCAGCGCCTATTCGGACCTCGCGTCATGGCGCGCGACCTGCGACCGTCTGCTGAGCTTCCGCCAGGCCATGAGCGACAACGAAGACCGCGTGCCGGCCATCAACGTGCAGCAACAGGGCGATGAGTTGAAGGTGCAGCACGTCGGCCTGGACCTGGCCGATGGCCGGCATTTGCTGGTCAACGCCGACATGACCGTGGAGCCGGGCGATCGGCTGATGCTCAGCGGACGCTCCGGCAGCGGTAAAAGTACCTTGCTGCGGGCAATGGGCGGGCTCTGGCCGGCGGGACACGGCAATATCCGCCTGCCGGCGGCCAAGTACCTGTTCCTGCCGCAAAAACCCTACCTGCCGATTGGCACCCTGCGTGAAGCGCTGAGTTATCCACAGTCCGGCGACACGTATTCCCATGAGCGTTACGTCCACGTGCTGGAAGCGTGCCGCTTGCCGCACCTGGTCGCCCGTCTCGACGAGGCCAACCACTGGCAGCGCATGTTGTCACCGGGCGAGCAGCAACGCCTGGCCTTTGCCCGCGCGCTGCTGTACGCGCCGCAATGGCTGTACATGGACGAAGCGACGTCGGCGATGGACGAGGAAGACGAAGCCTCGCTGTACCAGGCGCTGATCGATCACCTGCCGGGCCTGAGCATCGTCAGTGTCGGCCACCGCAGCAGCCTCAAGCGCTTCCACCCACGGCATGTGCGGATCGACAGTGGCCAGTTGATGGAACAGACCGTCACGGCCTGACCCCCGGAATCTGCGGGAATCCCCCTGTGGGACCCCCGCTGTAGGTGCGAGGCTTGTCCGCGAAAACGGTGGATCAGTCAATGAAGAGGTTGGCTGTGTGGGCCTCTTCGCGGGCAAGCCCCACAGGCTTCGGGTGGATTGAAATCTGTGCCCGAGCACACATCCCCTGTGGGAGCGAGCCTGCTCGCGAAGGCAGTGGGTCAGCCAACGCTGCTGCTGAATGTGCCGGCCGCTTCGCGGGCAAGCCTCGCGCCTACAGAAACTGTTGGGCCAGACGCCAGGGTCCTGGCTGGCTTATCATTAGCCCCCTAACGACGCCCTCAAGGTTCACCCGGCATGCTGGCAATCTTTCTCACGACCCTGACCATCACCGCGCCCGTGTTTGCCATGCTGTTCCTGGGCGCTTTGCTCAAGCGCATCAACTGGATCGACGACAGCTTTATCCACACCGCGTCGGCCCTGGTGTTCAACGTCACCATGCCGGCGTTGTTGTTCCTGGGGATCATCCACGCTGACCTGAACAGCGCGCTGAAGCCAGCGCTACTGATCTATTTCTCTGTCGCGACCCTGGTGTGTTTCGCCCTTGCCTGGGGTTGGGCGATCGTGCGTTGCCCGCGTGCGGACCGGGGCATCTACACCCAGGGCGCGTTTCGCGGCAACAATGCGGTCATCGGCCTGGCGTTGGCGGCGAGCCTGTATGGCGACTACGGGATTTCCCTCGGGGCGATCCTCGCGGCGCTGGTGATCCTGCTCTACAACACCCTGTCGACCATTGTGCTGGCGGTGTACAGCCCGGTGATCAAGTCCGATCCGTGGAGTATCTGCAAGAGCGTACTGAGCAACCCGCTGATCATCAGCGTGATCGCGGCGGTACCCTTTGCCTACTTCCAGATTCGCCTGCCGGGCTGGCTGGAAACGTCCGGTGGCTACCTGGCGCAGATGACCTTGCCGCTGGCGCTGATCTGCATTGGCGGCACGCTGTCACTGGCGGCGATGCGCAAGAGTGGTGGCCTGGCCTTGAGTTCGAGCCTGGTGAAGATGATTGGCCTGCCGGTCCTGGCCACGACCGGGGCTTGGTTGTGGGGCTTTCGCGGGGCGGAACTGGGCGTGCTGTTCCTGTACTTCGCCAGCCCGACCGCCGCCTCCAGCTTCGTCATGGCCCGGGCGGCCAATGGCAACCACGAACTGGCGGCGGCGATCATCGTCATCACCACGCTGATGGCGGCGATGACCACCAACATCGGGATCTTCGTGTTGCAGTGGGGTGGGTGGATTTAGCGCAGGGTGCGGCGGTGCTCGTCAGGTCCCTTCGCGAGCAGGCTCGCTCCCACAGGTCCCGCGCCATCTGTGTGGGAGCGAGCCTGCTCGCGATAGCCATTTCACCGACCGCCCGTTACTCCGGCGTGTGGTAGCTATCGATCACTTCCTGCGCCGCGCGGAAGGCTTCCATCGACGCGGGCACGCCGGCGTAGACCGCACAGTGCATCAGGGTTTCGCGGATTTCGTCGACGGTGCAGCCGTTGTTCAGCGCACCGCGCACGTGGCCCTTGAGTTCCTGCGGGGCCTTGAGTGCGGTCAGGGCGGCGAGGGTGATCAGGCTGCGGGTCTTGAGCTCCAGGCCGCCACGGTTCCACACCGCGCCCCAGGCGTGTTCGTTGACGAATTCCTGGAAGGGCTGGGTCAGTTCGGTGGCGTTGCCCATCGAGCGGTCGACGAAGGCGTCGCCCATTACCTGGCGGCGCACTTCAATGCCGCTCGGCTTGCGGGGAGGGGAGGTGTCGGTCATGGCAATGGCCTCGTGTGATGTTGGCGGCGCCAGGCGCGCACTGACGTGAACAGTAAGAACGCCAGCAGCGCCGGCAGGACATAAAACAGCATCAGGTGTTCCAGCTTGCCGGCCAGTGGCATGCCCGTGGTGAAGGACGCCACGTGCAGCCCGTAGGCCAGGTACAAGGCGAGGAACAGCAAGCCTTCGACGCGCGTGACGCGGTAGCCGGAATAGAACACCGGCAGGCACAGCAGGGTCACGCCAAGCAGCACCGGCAAGTCGAACGCCAGGGCGTTGGGCGAGACCGACAGCGGCGAGGGCGCCACCAGCGCGGTGAAGCCCAGTACCCCGAGCAGGTTGAACAGATTGCCGCCGATCACGTTGCCCACGGCGATGTCACGCTGGCCGCGCACGGCGGCCAGCAGCGAGGTGGCCAGTTGCGGCAGCGAGGTGCTGATGGCGACGATGGTGAGGCCGATGACCCGCTCCGACAGGCCCAGTTCGCTGGCCAGGTCCACCGCGGCATCGAGCAGCAGGTGGCCGGCGCCGATCAGCAGCACCAGGCCCGTGAGGATCAACAGCGCGCTGCGTATCCACGGCGTACGCGGGGGCGGGGTGTAGGCGCTCGGTGTGTGCGGGCTGTGCTGCGACTGGCGCAGCAACAAACCGAGGTACAGCACCAGCGCCGCCAGCAGCACGATGCCGTCCAGTGGCGTCAGTGTTTCATTCCAGGCCAGGGCGAACACCAGCGCGCTGGCGCCGATCAGCAGCGGGATGTCCAGGCGCACGAGTTGCCGGGAGACGCGCAGGGGCATGATCAGCGCTGACAGGCCGAGGATCACCAGGATGGTGAAGATGCTGCTGCCGATCACGCTGCCGACGGCGATGTCGGTGTTGTGGGCGAGGGTGGCTTGCAGGCTGACGGTCAGCTGCGGTGCGCTGCTGCCGAACGCGACGATAGTCAGGCCGATGATCAGCGGACGGACCTTCAGGTGGGCGACCAGGCGTACCGCAGCGCGTACCAGCAACTCGGCGCCGAGGATCAGCAAGAGCAGGCCGCCGAGCAGTTGCAGCAGGCTCAGCGGTGGCAGGTCGGATAATCCAGAGATGGTCGGCGCTCCCGGTCAGTCGCTCAAGGCTTGTACGCGGACCCGCGCGGTGCCGCTGCGCAGCATGCCCAACTGGTCGGCAGCGGCCCGGGACAGGTCGATCAAGCGGCCGCGGGTAAACGGGCCGCGGTCGTTGATCCGCACGATGACGGTCTTGTCGTTGTTCAGGTTGGTGACCTTGACCCGCGTCCCGAACGGCAGTTTGCGGTGGGCGGCGGTCAGGGCGTGCTGGTCAAACGGTTCGCCGCTGGCGGTGCGTTTGCCATGGTGTTTGGCGCCGTAATAGGAGGCGGTTCCGGATTCGTCGTAGCCGCGGGGGTCGACGTTGTAGCTGGCGCAGCCGGTGAATAGGGAGGCGAGTATGGCGAGGCCGAGTAAACGCTTGATCCCGGTTGTCCGCAAAGCCCTTGTGGGAGCGAGCCTGCTCGCGAAAAGGCCAGCACATCCGACATCACTGCCGACTGCACCACCGCTTTCGCGAGCAGGCTCGCTCCCACAGGGAACGGAGCCAGGCTTAACATCTGGCTCCATACCCATCAGCCTTCGAGCTTGCTTTTGAGCAGTTCGTTGACCTGCTGCGGGTTGGCCTTGCCTTTGGACGCCTTCATCGCCTGGCCGACGAAGAAGCCGAACATCTTGCCGCGCTTGGCTTCGTCCGCGGCGCGGTACTGTTCGACCTGCTCGGCGTTGGCCGCGAGCATCTCATCGAGCACGGCCGAAATGGCGCCGCTGTCGGTGACTTGCTTGAGGCCGCGCTTGTCGATGATCTCGTCCGCGTTGCCTTCGCCTGCGGCCATGGCTTCGAACACGGTCTTGGCAATCTTGCCGGAGATGGTGTTGTCCTTGATCCGCAGCAGCATGCCGCCCAGTTGCTCGGCCGAGACCGGGGCCTCGTCGATTTCCAGGCCCTGTTTGTTCAACAGGCTGCCCAGTTCGACCATGACCCAGTTGGCGGCGAGCTTGGCGTCGCCGGCGATGCTCACCACTTTCTCGAAGTAGTCAGCTTGCTCGCGGCTGGAGGCCAGGACGCTGGCATCGTAGACCGACAGGCCGAACTGCGCCTGGAAGCGTTCGCGTTTCTGTGGCGGCAGCTCCGGCAGGGTGGCGCGGATGTCGTCGAGGAACGAGTCCTCGATCACCACCGGCAACAGGTCCGGATCGGGGAAGTAACGGTAGTCGTTGGCTTCCTCCTTGCTGCGCATGGCGCGGGTCTCGTCCTTGTTCGGATCGTACAGGCGCGTTTGCTGAATCACCCGGCCGCCGTCTTCGATCAGTTCGATCTGGCGACGCACTTCGGTGTTGATCGCCTTCTCGATGAAGCGGAACGAGTTGACGTTCTTGATCTCGCAGCGGGTGCCGTACTCGACCTGGCCTTTTGGCCGCACCGACACGTTGCAGTCGCAACGCAGCGAACCTTCGGCCATGTTGCCGTCGCAGATGCCCAGGTAGCGCACCAACGCGTGGATGGTCTTGACGTAGGCCACGGCTTCCTTGGCGCTGCGCATGTCCGGCTCGGACACGATCTCCAGCAGCGGGGTGCCGGCGCGGTTCAGGTCGATGCCGGTGGCGCCGTTGAATTCTTCATGCAGGCTCTTGCCGGCATCTTCTTCCAGGTGTGCACGGGTCACGCCGACACGCTTGATGGTGCCGTCTTCCAGCGGGATGTCCAGGTAGCCCTTGCCGACGATCGGCAACTCCATCTGGCTGATCTGGTAGCCCTTGGGCAGGTCCGGGTAGAAGTAGTTCTTGCGCGCGAACACGTTGTGCTGGCCGATTTCGGCGTCAATCGCCAGGCCGAACATCACCGCCATGCGCACCGCTTCCTGGTTCAGCACCGGCAGTACGCCGGGCATGCCCAGGTCGACCAGGCTGGCCTGGGTGTTGGGCTCGGAGCCGAACGTGGTGGCGCTACCGGAGAAAATCTTCGATTGGGTGGCGAGCTGGGTATGAATCTCCAGCCCGATCACGACTTCCCATTGCATGTGTTTCTCCTCAGAAGCCTGTCGGGGTGCGGGTGTGCCAGTCGGTGTTCAACTGGTACTGGTGCGCAACGTTGAGCAAGCGGCCTTCCTGGAAGTACGGCGCGAGCAGTTGCACGCCAACCGGCAAGCCATCGACAAAACCGGCTGGCATCGACAGGCCCGGCAGGCCCGCGAGGTTGGCGGTGATGGTGTAGACGTCTTCCAGGTAGGCGGCGACCGGGTCGCTGTTCTTGGCGCCGAGTTTCCAGGCCGGGTTGGGCGTGGTCGGGCCGAGGATGATGTCGACCTCATTGAAGGCGGCCATGAAGTCGTTCTTGACCAGGCGACGGATCTTCTGGGCCTTCAGGTAGTAGGCGTCGTAGTAACCGGCGGAGAGCGCGTAGGCGCCGACCATGATCCGGCGCTGTACTTCGGCGCCGAAGCCTTCACCGCGCGAGCGTTTATAAAGGTCGGTCAGGTCTTTCGGGTCTTCGCAGCGATAGCCGAAGCGCACGCCGTCGAAACGCGACAGGTTGGACGAGGCCTCTGCCGGGGCGATCACGTAGTACGCCGGAATCGCGTGCTGCATGTTCGGCAGGCTGATGTCCTTGATCACCGCACCGAGCTTTTCCAGCTCCTTGATGCTGCCATGGATCAGCTCGGCGATGCGTGGGTCCAGGCCTTTGCTGAAGTACTCCTTCGGCACGCCGATGCGCAGGCCCTTGAGCGAGGTGGTGAGGCTGGCGCTGTAGTCCGGAACCGGCTCGTCGATGCTGGTGGAGTCCTGCGGATCGAAGCCAGCCATACCTTGCAACAATATTGCGCAGTCTTCGGCGGTGCGTGCCAAGGGGCCGCCCTGATCGAGACTGGAGGCGTAGGCAATCATGCCCCAGCGCGACACACGACCGTAGGTCGGTTTCAGGCCGGTGAGGTTGGTGAAGGCTGCCGGCTGTCGGATAGATCCGCCGGTGTCGGTGGCCGTGGCCGCCGGTAACAGACGAGCGGCAACCGCCGCCGCCGAACCGCCGGACGAGCCGCCTGGCACGTGTTCCAGGTTCCACGGGTTTTTCACCGCGCCGTAGTAGCTCGACTCGTTGGCCGAGCCCATGGCGAACTCGTCCATGTTGGTCTTGCCCAGGGTCACGGCGCCGGCGGCGGCCAGCTTGGCGACCACGGTGGCGTCGTACGGGGCCTTGAAGTTGTCGAGCATCTTCGAGCCGCAGCTGGTGCGGATGCCCTGGGTGCAGAACAAGTCCTTGTGGGCGATCGGCGCGCCGAGCAGGGCACCGCTCTCACCCTTGGCCCGGCGGGCGTCAGCGGCTTTCGCCTGCGTGAGCGCCAGGTCCTCGGTGAGGCTGATGAAGCTGTTGAGCTGGGGGTCCAGCTGGGCGATACGCGCCAGCAACACCTGGGTCAGCTCTTCGGAGGAAAACTTTTTGTCGGCGAGTCCGCGGGCGATCTCGGCCAGAGTCAATTGATGCATTGCAGGCTCTTTCCCTTTAGTCGATGACTTTCGGAACCAGGTACAGGCCGTTTTCGACCGCTGGTGCGATGGATTGATAGGCCTCGCGGTGATTGGATTCGGTCACGACGTCAGCACGCAGGCGCTGGTTGGCCTCCAATGGGTGGGCCAGCGGCTCGATACCGTCGGTATTGACCGCCTGCATTTCGTCGACCAGTCCCAGAATGCTGTTCAGGGCCGAGGTGATGTGTGGAAGATCGGCATCATTGAGGCCAAGGCAGGCCAGATGAGCGATTTTTTCCACGTCTGAGCGTTCAAGCGCCATGGGTTTCTCCAGTGGAAAACAGGACGGACGGCGTCCGTATGTGTAGATTGTCGGAACACTACCGCACTTCTACGGTCATAAGGCCGCGATTGTGGTGCTTGGTGCACAGAAAAGCCGCCAATTTAACATATTGGCGCCTTGCCCAAAATCCCTGTCGTTGTTAGAGTTTGCCGCACTTTTTTACCCACGCGTTGCCTAGGGTCCCTTTCCCATGTTCAAGAAACTGCGTGGCATGTTTTCCAGCGATCTTTCCATTGACCTGGGCACTGCCAACACCCTTATTTACGTGCGCGAGCGCGGTATCGTCCTGAATGAGCCATCGGTTGTGGCTATTCGTACGCACGGTAATCAGAAAAGTGTCGTTGCCGTCGGCACCGAGGCCAAGCGCATGCTGGGCCGTACGCCGGGCAACATTGCCGCCATTCGTCCGATGAAGGACGGCGTGATCGCCGATTTCAGCGTCTGCGAAAAGATGCTGCAGTACTTCATCAACAAGGTTCACGAAAACAGCTTTCTGCAGCCCAGCCCTCGTGTGCTGATCTGCGTGCCGTGCAAGTCCACCCAGGTTGAGCGTCGTGCCATCCGTGAATCGGCCCTCGGTGCCGGTGCCCGTGAAGTGTTTCTGATCGAAGAACCGATGGCTGCTGCCATTGGTGCCGGCCTGCCGGTTGAAGAAGCGCGTGGCTCGATGGTCGTCGATATCGGTGGCGGTACCACTGAAATTGCACTGATCTCCCTCAACGGTGTGGTCTACGCCGAATCCGTACGGGTCGGTGGCGACCGTTTCGACGAAGCGATCATCACTTATGTGCGTCGCAACTACGGCAGCCTGATCGGCGAATCCACCGCCGAGCGCATCAAGCAGGAAATCGGTACGGCCTACCCAGGCGGTGAAGTTCGCGAAGTCGACGTTCGCGGCCGTAACCTGGCGGAAGGCGTTCCACGTGCATTCACCCTGAACTCCAATGAAGTGCTGGAAGCTCTGCAAGAGTCGCTGGCAACCATCGTTCAGGCCGTGAAGAGCGCGCTGGAGCAATCGCCGCCGGAGCTGGCTTCGGATATCGCCGAGCGTGGCCTGGTGCTGACCGGTGGTGGCGCCTTGTTGCGTGACCTCGACAAGTTGCTGGCCCAGGAAACCGGTCTGCCGGTGATCGTTGCCGAAGATCCGCTGACCTGCGTGGCTCGCGGTGGTGGCCGTGCATTGGAAATGATGGATAAGCACACCATGGACCTGCTCTCCAGCGAGTGATCTCGCCGGGCGCTTCTATGCTGTTCGCGCACAGGCAGCACTTTGCAGTGCTGCCTGTTGCCGTTTATCTTCTGTCAGTCTGCATCCAGGCCGGTTTGATGCCGTATGAATAAACAGAACATTTGCCTGGGAGGAGCGGCTTATTAAACCGCTTTTCGCCAAAGGCCCCTCAATGGGTATGCGCTTCCTGGTGCTGGCCGTGCTATCGGTCGCGCTGATGGTAGTCGATGCCCGTTTCGACGTACTCAAGCCGGCCCGCAGCCAGATGTCGCTGGTATTGATGGACGCCTATTGGGTCACCGACCTGCCCGAACGACTGTGGCAAGGTGTGAGCAGCCAGTTCGGCAGCCGTACCGAGCTCGTCGCCGAGAACGAAAAACTCAAGACTGAAAACCTTCTGCTCCAGGGACGCATGCAAAAGCTCGCGGCCTTGACCGAGCAGAACGTTCGGCTGCGCGAGTTGCTCAACTCCTCGGCGCTGGTCAATGAGAAGGTCGAAGTGGCCGAACTGATCGGCGTCGATCCCAATCCGTTCACCCATCGCATCATCATCAACAAGGGCGAGCGCGATGGCGTGGTGCTGGGTCAGCCGGTGCTCGATGCCCGTGGCTTGATGGGCCAGGTGGTCGAGCTGATGCCCTACACCTCGCGGGTGTTGCTGCTGACGGACACCACCCACAGTATTCCCGTGCAAGTGAACCGCAACGGCTTGCGGGCGATTGCCAGCGGCACCGGTAACCCGGAGCGCCTGGAACTGCGCCACGTCGCGGACACTGCCGATATCAAGGAAGGCGACTTGCTGGTCAGTTCCGGCCTGGGCCAGCGCTTCCCGGCGGGTTACCCGGTGGCGACAGTCAAGGAAGTGATCCACGACTCTGGCCAGCCTTTCGCCATTGTCCGTGCCGTGCCGACCGCCGCCCTCAACCGCAGTCGCTACATGCTGCTGGTGTTCAGCGACAGCCGAACCCCAGAAGAGCGGGCCAATGAAGCCGCACAAGCCCAGGATGCCCAGGATCACTCCGGCACTGGAGTCAGCGTGCCGGCGACCGTGCCCAAGCCCGTGGTTGCTCCCGTTCCAGCTGCGGTCACGCCGGTCGCGCCTGCGGTTGCACCCACGCCAGTGACCCCCGCCAAACCGGTGGCCCAGGCCACGCCGGCCAAACCACCGGTGGCCGTCAAGCCAGCGGTCAAGCCACCGGCTGCAGCGCCTCGAGCGACCACCGGAGGGAGAGAATAATGGCCCGGGCTTCCCGTAATGGTTGGATGATTTGGGCGACGTTCGTCGTTGCCCTGCTGTTGAGCATTGTGCCGTTCCCTCACATCGAGATCCTGCGCCCAATGTTCATCGCGCTGCCGCTGGCCTACTGGGCGCTGCAGTTGCCGGAAAAAGTCGGCATGGTCACGGCCTTCTGCCTCGGTCTTGCCCTGGACGTGCTGTACGGCACCTTGCTGGGTCACAACGCGTTGATCCTGACGCTCATCACCTTCCTGATCCTGTCGCTGCAACAGCGCCTGCGGATGTTTCCGATGTGGCAGCAGAGCCTGGTGATCCTGGTGATCCTGGGGCTGGCCCAACTGCTGCAACTGTGGCTCAGTGCGCTGACCGGCAGCCGTGAGACCCTGGCGGTGCTCTTGCCGGCGCTGATCAGTGCGTTACTGTGGCCCTGGGTCAGTTTCGGGCTGCGTGGATTGAGTCGCCGCTACAAGATCAATTAATTCGGACAGGCATTTGCCCGTACCTGGACAGGGAGATGTCTTGATGAATCCGCTTTACCTCGCCTCAGGTTCGCCGCGCCGGCGTGAGCTACTCACGCAGGTTGGCGTGCCGTTCACCGCCATCAGCGCGGATATCGATGAAACCCCTCTGACTGACGAAGCCCCCATGGCCTATGTCGAGCGCCTGGCTCGCAGCAAGGCCCTGGCCGGTCGCGCGCGGCTGTTGGCTGGCGAGCCGGGCGCCCCGGCCTGTGTGCTGGGCGCCGACACGGCCGTGGTGCTCGACGGGCAGATCCTCGGCAAGCCGCAGGACGAGGCCGATGCACGGGCAATGTTGCAGCGACTGTCGGGGCGCGAGCATGAAGTCCTGACCGCGATTGCACTGCTCGATGGCCCGCGCCTTGAATCCCGGGTGGTCCGCAGCCTGGTCCGCTTTCGCCCGATCAGCGATCAAGAGGCCCGGGCCTATTGGGCCAGTGGCGAGCCGCAGGACAAGGCCGGTGGCTACGGCATCCAGGGCCTGGGCGCGGTCTTTGTGGCCGGGCTCAATGGCAGCTATTCCGCGGTGGTTGGCCTGCCCCTGTGCGAAACCTGCGAACTGCTCGGGCATTTCGGCATACCCTGTTGGCAAACCCCAATCGCGCGCTCAGCGCCGTACTGACTTGATGCGGCCATAATCGTGAACATGCCTGAACGAGACCTTGTCATGAGTGAAGAGATTCTGATCAACATCACGCCGATGGAATCGCGTGTGGCGGTGGTCGAAAACGGTGTGTTGCAAGAAGTGCATGTCGAACGCACGCAAAAACGCGGGATCGTCGGCAACATTTACAAAGGCAAGGTGGTGCGGGTCCTGCCCGGCATGCAGGCGGCGTTCATCGATATCGGCCTGGACCGGGCTGCGTTTATCCATGCCTCGGAGATTTCCCTGCGCGAAGGCCCGGCGGTGGAGAGCATCAGCGCGCTGGTCCACGAAGGCCAGAGCCTGGTGGTGCAAGTCACCAAGGACCCGATTGGCTCCAAGGGCGCGCGCTTGACCACCCAGTTGTCGATTCCCTCGCGTTATCTGGTGTACATGCCGCGTACCGCCCATGTCGGCATTTCGTTGAAGATCGAAGACGAAGCCGAGCGCGAGCGCCTCAAGCAAGTGGTCACCGATTGCGTGGCCAAGGAAGGTATCAAGGAAGCGGGCGGGTTTATTCTGCGCACCGCCGCCGAAGGTGCCGGTGCGGATGAAATCCTGATGGACATCCGCTACCTGCGCCGCCTGTGGGACCAGATCGGCGCGCAGATCAAGACCGTCGGCGCCCCCACGGTGATCTATGAAGACCTCGGCCTGGCGCTGCGCACCCTGCGTGACCTGGTCAGTCCGAAGATCGAGAAGATTCGCATCGACTCGCGGGAAACCTTCCAGAGGACCACGCAGTTCGTCGCCGAATTGATGCCGGAGATTGCTGATCGCCTGGAGCACTACCCCGGCGAGCGGCCGATTTTTGACCTGTATGGCGTCGAAGACGAAATCCAGAAAGCCCTCGAACGCAAGGTGCCACTCAAGTCCGGTGGTTACCTGGTGGTTGACCCGGCCGAAGCCATGAGCACCATCGACGTCAACACCGGTGCGTTCGTCGGCCACCGTAACCTTGAAGAGACGATCTTCAAGACGAACCTGGAAGCCGCGACGGCGATTGCCCGGCAATTACGCCTGCGCAACCTGGGCGGGATCATCATCATCGACTTTATCGACATGGAAGATGAAGAACATCAACGCCAGGTGTTGCGGACCCTGGAGAAACAGCTGGAACGTGATCACGCCAAGACCAACATCATCGGTATCACCGAGTTGGGCCTGGTGCAGATGACGCGCAAGCGCACCCGCGAGAGTCTTGAGCAGGTGCTCTGCGAGCCGTGCAGCAGTTGCCAGGGGCGGGGCAAGCTCAAGACCCCGGAAACCGTGTGTTACGAGATTTTTCGCGAAATCCTGCGTGAGGCACGTGCCTATCAGGCTGAAGGCTACCGCGTACTGGCCAATCAGAAAGTGGTGGATCGCCTGCTGGATGAAGAATCAGGCAATGTCGCGGAGCTCGAAGGGTTTATCGGACGTACTATCCGTTTCCAGGTCGAGACCATGTATTCCCAGGAACAGTACGACGTGGTGTTGCTCTGATCCGCTGTCTAGCGCATGTGTTCACCTTGAGGGCCCACTGACATGGAGCGTCTGATGCGTATTCTAGGTGCGCTTACCCGCTGGGGGCTTGGCCTCTGTGCCTTGCTGTTGGTGCTGGTTGCGCTGTACGTCAACCTGGGGCGCGAATTTGTGCCGTTTGTGGCCGAGTACCGTGTCGAGGTTGAAGCCAAGGCGCGCGAAGCCCTGGGTATGCCGTTACAGGTCGGTAGCCTGGAAGGTCGCTGGAGCGGCATGGCCCCGATCCTATTGGCCCATGACGTGATGGTCGGCGAGGGCGCCAATGCCCTGCACCTGGATCAGGTGCGGGTGGTGCCGGATGTGTGGGCCAGCCTGCTGGCGCGCGCGGTACGCATCGACCACCTTGAGCTCAACGGGCTGAAGATCAACCTCAAGGAAGGCGCGGACGGCCAATGGCTGCTCGAAGGCCTGCCCGTGCAGCAGGACCAGCCGCTGGACCCCGGGCAATTGCTCAATCAGATGCAGGCGGTGGCCCAGCTTTCCATACTCGATAGCCAGATCACCCTGCAGCCACTCGACCAGCCACCGTTGACCCTGACGTATGTCGGCCTGAGCCTCAAGACCGGCGCCAGTCGCCAACGTCTCGACGCCCGGCTGACCTTGCCGGATGGCCAGCCGTTGGCGATGAGCCTGCGCACCCGGATTCGCGCCAGCCAGTGGCAGGATGGGCAAGTCGATGCTTACCTGAGCCTGCCGCAAAGTGATTGGTCACGCTGGTTGCCGACCCGGCTCACCCAACAGTGGAAGTTCTCCGAGCTCAACGCTGGCGGCGAGTTCTGGTTGAACTGGGACAAAGGCCAGTTGCAGAGCGCTGCCGTGCGCCTGAATGCGCCCAAGATCAACGGTGCCTACGCCGACCGCAAACCCGTCACGCTCACCAATCTGGCCCTGAATGCCTACGTGCAGCGCACGTCGGCGGGGCTGGAGGTGGTGGCCGATTCGCTGGCCCTGAACCTGGGGCCAACGCGTTGGGAAACCCGCCTGCAACTCAAGCAGACCCTGGCGACGGCCAGCACCGAAGAAGTGTGGAAGCTGCAGGCCGACTACCTTGACCTGACTCCCGTGACGCCGGTGCTGCAAGCGCTGGTCCCGCTGCCTGACGGCCTGGCCAAGACCATCGACCACCTGAAGGTGACGGGTGGCCTGCGCAATGTGCTGCTCGATTTCCGTCCGCAGAATGCCGGTGATCAGAAACTCAGCTTTGCCGCCAACCTGGAGCGTGTCGGCTTCGACGCCTATTCCGGCGCACCGGCTGCGCGCAATGTGTCCGGCAGCATCAGCGGTGACCTGGGGCAGGGCGAACTGCGCATGGACAGCAAGGATTTTTCCCTGCACCTGGCCCCGATATTCGCCAAGCCCTGGCAGTACATCCAGGCCAATGCGCGGCTGACCTGGAAGCTCGATCAACAAGGTTTCACCCTGATTGCACCGTACCTGAAGGTACTGGGCGAAGAGGGCAAGATTGCCGGCGACTTCCTGATCCGCCTGCACTTCGACCACAGCCAGGAAGACTACATGGACCTGCGGGTGGGGCTGGTGGACGGCGATGGCCGTTACACCGCCAAGTACCTGCCCACGGTGTTGAGCCCGGCGCTGGATGAGTGGTTGCGCACGGCGATCATCAAGGGCGCGGTCGACCAGGGCTTCTTCCAGTACCAGGGCTCGCTGAGCCATGACGCGGTGGACGCGGCGCGCAGCATCAGCCTGTTCTTCAAGGTGCATGATGCCGAACTGGCCTTTCAGCCCGGCTGGCCCCACGTCAGCAAGGTCAGCGGCGATGTGTTCGTCGAAGACAGCGGCGTGCGGATCCTGGCGAGCAAGGGGCAACTGCTCGACACCCAGGTGCGCGATGTCTACGTCAATATTCCCCATGTGCCGGCCGGGCAGAGCAGCCATATGTTGATTGACGGCGACTTTGCCGGTGGCCTGGGCGATGGCCTGAAGATTCTCCAGGACGCGCCGATTGGTACCGGTCCGACCTTCGCCGGCTGGCAGGGTGACGGTGAGTTGAAGGGCAAGATCAAGCTCGACATCCCGTTGGAGCACGGCATCGATCCAAAGATCGTGGTCGACTTCAAGACTGCCAAGGCGCGCTTGAAGCTCAAGGACCCAGAGCTTGAGCTGACTCAGCTCAAGGGCGACTTCCTGTTTGACAGCGCTAAGGGCCTGAGCGGGCAGAACATCAGCGCGCAGGCGTTTGACCGGCCGATCACCGCGCAGATCTTTGCCGATGGCCGCGCGGGCAAGCTCAACACCCGTGTCACGGCCAAGGGCCAGGTGACGGTGAAGAAACTCACGGACTGGTTGAAAGTCAGCCAGCCGCTGCCGGTCTCCGGCGACATTCCGTATCAACTGCAACTCAACCTTGACGGTGCCGACAGCCAGTTGATGGTCAGCTCCAGCCTCAAGGGGGTCGCCGTCGACCTGCCTGCGCCGTTTGGCATGAGCGCCGCGCAAGGGCGTGACACGGTGTTTCGCATGACCCTGGAGGGCGCGGAGCGGCGTTACTGGCTCGATTATGGCGACTTGGCGGACTTTACCTTCGCCGCTCCGGCGACGAGTTTTGTCGACGGGCGCGGTGAGTTGTTCCTGGGCGCGGGCAACGCGGTGTTGCCGGGCGGCAAGGGCCTGCGCATTCGCGGTGTGCTGTCCGAGCTGGATATCGAGCCCTGGAACGCCTTGGTGGACAAGTATGCCGGCCAGGACCCCAGCGGCAGTGCCAAGCAGTTGCTCAGCAGCGCCGACTTCAAGGTGGGCAAGCTCATCGGGTTTGGCACTACCCTGGATCAGGCGCGCTTGCAGGCCACGCGAAAACCGTCCGCCTGGACCTTGCAACTCGATAGCCAGCAGGTCAAAGGTAGCGTGGGACTGCCGGATGCCAAGGCGGCCCCCATTGCGGTGAACCTGCAGTACGTGCGCTTGCCGGCGCCGGACCCTGCGGTGCAGGCCGATGAAAATGCGCCGGACCCGTTGGCCTCGGTCGACCCGACTAAAATCCCGGCGCTGGATATCCGCATTGACCAGATCTTCCAGGGCAACGACCTGATGGGTGCCTGGTCACTCAAGGTGCGGCCGATTGCCAAGGGCATCGCCTTCAACAGCATGGACCTGGGACTCAAGGGCATGGAGTTGAAGGGCGCCGGTGGCTGGGAAGGCACGGCGGGGGCGACCAGCAGTTGGTACAAAGGCCGCCTCGAAGGCAAGAACCTGGGGGATGTGCTCAAGGGCTGGGGCTTTGCGCCGACGGTCACCAGCGATAACTTCCACCTGGACATCGACGGGCGCTGGCCTGGATCGCCTGCCTGGGTCGGCCTCAAGCGTTTCTCCGGGAGCCTGGATGCCTCGCTGAACAAGGGGCAATTCGTCGAAGTCGAAGGCGGCGCCCAGGCGCTGCGGGTGTTCGGCCTGCTCAACTTCAACTCGATTGGCCGCCGCTTGCGCCTGGACTTCTCGGACCTGTTCGGCAAAGGCCTGAGCTACGACCGGGTCAAGGGCCTGTTGGTCGCCAGCGATGGCGTCTACGTGACCCGTGAGCCGATCGTCCTGACCGGACCGTCGAGCAACCTGGAACTCAATGGCACGCTGGACATGGTGCGCGACCGGGTCGATGCCAAGCTGATGGTGACATTGCCGTTGACCAACAACCTGCCAATTGCCGCGCTGATCGTCGGGGCACCGGCGGTGGGCGGGGCGCTGTTCCTGATCGATAAGTTGATCGGGGATCGCGTAGCGCGTTTCGCCAGCGTCAAGTACACCGTCAAGGGACCGGTGAAAGAGCCGAAAATCACCTTTGAAAAGCCTTTTTGAGTGGTGTTTCCGGACGCACGACCCAAGCCTATGGAGTAGCATGGCGGCCTACCTGATGCGGAGCGCACCATGTCTGTCGCGGTGATTCAAATGGTCAGCCAGAGCGATGTGCTGGCCAATCTGGCCCGGGCCCGGGACTTGCTCGAACACGCCGCCGCCGGCGGTGCACGGCTGGCGGTGCTGCCGGAAAACTTCGCGGCCATGGGTCGGCGCGACATTGCCGACCTCGGGCGCGCCGAAGCGCTGGGCGAAGGTCCGATCCTGCCCTGGTTGAAACAGACCGCTCGCGACCTCAAGTTATGGATAGTCGGCGGCACGTTGCCGCTGCCACCGCCGGATCAACCCCAGGGCAAGGCCAATGCCTGCTCGTTGCTGATCGATGAGCATGGCCAGACGGTCGCACGCTACGACAAGCTGCATTTGTTTGATGTCGATGTTGCCGACCCTCGCGGGCGCTATCGCGAGTCAGATGACTATGCTTATGGCAGCACGGTGGTCGTGGCGGATACCCCGGTCGGCCGAGTGGGCCTGACGGTTTGCTATGACCTGCGGTTCCCGGAGCTGTACAGCGAGTTGCGGGCAGCCGGGGCCGAGTTGATCACCGCGCCGTCGGCCTTTACCGCGGTGACGGGGGCGGCTCATTGGGAGGTGCTGATCCGCGCGCGGGCCATCGAGACCCAGTGCTATGTGCTGGCGGCCGCCCAGGGTGGTACTCACCCGGGGCCGCGTGAGACCTTCGGCCATGCGGCGATTGTCGACCCGTGGGGGCGCGTGCTGGCGCAACAGGATCAAGGCGAGGCCGTGCTGCTGGCCGAACGCGATAGCAGCGAACAGGCGTCCATTCGGGCGCGGATGCCGGTGTCCAGTCACCGGCGCTTTTTCTCGCAGGGCGCACAGCGACCTGCTTCAGAACGTTGAATTAAGGCGTAAACCTATGAGCGAGTTGTTGTCCTCAGTCAGTGAACATCTGCTAGCGCCGGGTGGCGTGACCATCGAGAGCCTGCAAAGTGTGCTAGGCGATCTGGCCGGCCCGGGCATCGATGCCGCCGACCTGTATTTCCAGGGACAGATTTCCGAGTCCTGGGCGCTGGAAGACGGCATCGTCAAGGAAGGCAGCTTCAACCTCGACCAAGGCGTCGGCGTGCGTGCGCAGTCCGGTGAAAAGACCGGGTTTGCCTACAGCAACGCGATCACCCTCGAAGCCCTGGGCTTGGCGGCCCGCGCGGCGCGTTCGATCTCCCGTGCCGGGCAGAACGGCACGGTGCAGGCCTTCACCACCCAGGATGTCGCCCAGCTCTACGCGCCCGATAACCCGCTGGAAGTGATGACGCGTGCCGAGAAAGTCGAGCTGCTCAAGCAGGTCGACGCCGCGACCCGTGCACTCGATCCGCGTATCCAGCAAGTCACGGTGAGCATGGCCGGGGTCTGGGAACGGATACTGGTGGCCTCCACCGATGGTGGGCTGGCGGCGGATGTGCGTCCGCTGGTGCGCTTTAACGTCAGTGTGATCGTCGAGCAGAACGGCCGTCGCGAGCGCGGTGGCCATGGCGGCGGCGGGCGTACCGACTATCGCTACTTCCTCGCGCAAGATCGCGCCATGGGCTACGCCCGTGAGGCGTTGCGCCAGGCGTTGGTCAACCTGGAAGCCATCCCGGCACCGGCCGGGACCTTTCCCGTGGTGCTGGGCTCGGGCTGGTCCGGGGTCTTGCTGCACGAAGCGGTGGGCCACGGCCTGGAAGGCGACTTCAACCGCAAGGGCAGTTCGGCCTACAGCGGGCGCATGGGCGAAATGGTCGCGTCCAAGTTGTGCACCATCGTCGATGACGGCACCCTGGCCGGTCGCCGGGGCTCACTGAGTGTCGACGACGAGGGCACCCCGACCGAATGCACCACGCTGATCGAAAACGGCGTGCTCAAGGGCTACATGCAGGACAAGCTCAACGCACGCCTGATGGGCGTGGCGCGTACCGGCAATGGTCGTCGCGAGTCCTATGCGCACTTGCCGATGCCGCGCATGACCAACACCTACATGCTGGCTGGTGAAAGCGATCCGGCGGAAATCATCGCCTCGGTGAAGAAGGGCATCTACTGCGCCAGCCTCGGCGGTGGCCAGGTCGATATCACCAGCGGCAAGTTCGTGTTCTCCACCAGCGAGGCGTACCTGATCGAAGACGGCAAGATTACCGCGCCGGTCAAGGGTGCGACGTTGATTGGTAACGGGCCGGAAGCGATGAGCCGGGTATCGATGGTCGGTAGCGACCTGTCGTTGGACAGCGGTGTGGGCACGTGCGGCAAGGATGGTCAGTCGGTGCCGGTGGGTGTCGGCCAGCCAACCCTGAAAATCGACGCGATCACCGTCGGAGGCACGGGCGCGTAGGGGATGGAGCTTCGGGTGAGCCGCGTGGCGACTCACCCGATTCGGGACTTAACGCAGACCGCGTTGAGTCTCGTCCAGCTCACGGATGTACTTGAAGATTTTACGGCTGGAAGCAGGAGGTTTGTTTTGCGCAACCTCGTGCTGGGCCTGACGGATCATGGAGCGCAATTGCTGGCGGTCCGCGTCCGGGTACTCGATGAAGAACTTTTCCAGTACGGCATCGTCGCCAGCGATCAAGCGATCGCGCCAGCGTTCCAGACCGTGGAAGCGTTCGTTGTACTGGCGAGTGGAGGCATCGAGTTGATCGAGCAGGACCAGAATGGCGTCAGTGTCCTGATCGCGCATCAGTTTGCCGATGAACATGAGGTGCCGTTTACGCGCGATATTCGCGGTGTGCTTGGGCGCGTCGGCCAAGGCCCGGCGCATGGCGTCGGTCAAGGGCAGTTTCGCCTGCAAGGCAGGTTTGAGTGTGGTAAGGCGCTCGCCGAGGTCAACCAGAGCATGCAGCTCGCGTTTGACCTGAGTTTTGCTTTTTTCTCCCGTATCGAGGGAGTCGTCGTAAGAATCAACCATGGTGGCCGTCCGCAAAGAATCGCCGCCATGATAACCAGTCGGGGGCCGCTTGTCCGGCCCGGTCGCTCGATGGCCTTAACCGAAAGCAGAATTTGAGTGGAGAACAGCATGAGTGCAGTTGAAAGCGTCGGCCCGAAAGCGTTGCCGGCACTGCAAGAGCAAGTCGAGCAGATCATCGCCGAAGCCAAGCGCCAGGGCGCCAGCGCCTGCGAAGTGGCTGTGTCTCTGGAGCAGGGGCTGTCGACGTCGGTGCGCCAGCGGGAAGTGGAGACGGTCGAATTCAACCGCGACCAGGGCTTTGGCATCACCTTGTACGTTGGCCAGCGCAAAGGCTCGGCCAGCACCTCGGCCAGTGGCCCGGAGGCGATTCGCGAGACGGTCGCCGCCGCGCTGGCCATCGCCAAGCACACCTCTGAAGATGAACATTCGGGGCTGGCCGATGCGGCCTTGATGGCGCGCGACCTGCAGGACTTCGATCTGTTCCACGCGTGGGACATTACCCCTGAGCAGGCCATCGAGAAAGCCCTGGCCTGTGAAGCGGCGGCATTTGCCACCGACAGCCGGATCAAGAACGCCGATGGCACCACCTTGAGTACTCACCAGGGTTGCCGGGTGTATGGCAACAGCCATGGTTTTATCGGTGGCTATGCCTCGACGCGCCATAGCCTGAGCTGCGTGATGATCGCCGAAGCCGATGGCCAGATGCAGCGCGACTACTGGTACGACGTCAATCGCCAGGGCAGCTTGCTGGCGGATCCGGTGAGCATCGGCCAACGAGCGGCGCAACGGGCGGCCAGCCGCCTGGGCGCCCGTCCGGTACCGACCTGCGAAGTGCCTGTGCTGTTTTCGGCGGAGCTGGCGGGCGGTTTGTTCGGCAGTTTCCTGGGGGCGATCTCGGGTGGCAACCTGTACCGCAAATCGTCGTTCCTTGAAGGGGCTCTGGGGCAGAGACTGTTCCCTGAATGGTTGACCATCGATGAGCGCCCGCACCTGATGCGCGCCATGGGCAGCTCCTCGTTCGACGGCGACGGCCTGGCGACCTATGCCAAACCGTTCGTCGAAAAGGGCGAGTTGGTGTCTTACGTGCTGGGCACCTATTCCGGACGCAAGCTCGGTATGCCGAGTACCGCCAACGCCGGTGGCGTGCACAATCTGTTCGTCACCCACGGCGATGAAGACCAGGCCGCGCTGCTGCGGCGCATGGGGCGTGGTTTGCTGGTGACAGAGCTGATGGGGCAGGGCCTGAACATGGTCACCGGTGACTACTCTCGTGGCGCGGCGGGGTACTGGGTCGAGAACGGTGAGATCCAGTTCGCGGTCCAGGAAGTGACCATCGCCGGCAACATGCGCGACATGTTCCAGCAGATCGTTGCCGTGGGCAATGACCTGGAGCTGCGCAGCAACATCCGCACCGGTTCGGTGTTGATCGAGCGAATGACCGTCGCCGGCAGCTGATCCGATACCGCTGGATCAAAAAGCGCACGCCTCATTGAGTCGTGCGCTTTTTTATGCGCGATGGGAAGCCGGCCGTGGGAATAGTCCCGCTCACTTAAGGGCGTCCCGATACCGAAGCAACACCCGTGGCGAGCAACCGGTTGTTTAAGTGAGCAGCATTACGCTGTGGTAGGCCTTGCCACCGTTGAAGGTACCGCGTTTGCCGAGTGGCCGGTGGCGCGCCTGGGCCATCGACGAGCAACTGGGCGGGTTCGACACCTTCAAGGATGCCTTCAGCAAGGCCGCCCCGACGCGCTTTGGCAGTGGTTGGGAAGACCCAGGTGATGGATGCCGCGTTGGGGGAGGGCTACTCGCCTTCGTCGAAGAAGTTGTTGATCAGCGCCGCGAGCGCGTCCAACGCTTCCTGTTCCTGCTCGCCTTCAGTCTTCAGATGAATCTTGGTGCCTTTGCCAGCAGCCAGCATCATCATCGCCATGATGCTCTTGCCGTCGACCATGGACTCGGGCGTGCGACCAGCCCGGATCTGGCAGGGAAACTGGCCGGCAACGCCGACGAACTTGGCGGACGCCCGGGCGTGCAGGCCCAGTTTGTTGATGATTTCGATTTCCAGAGCAGGCATCGCGGTGTGAATCCTTTAGCTAAGGTCGCGGTGGCGGACCTGGACGTTCTTCAAGGTTTTTTGCAGGAGCTGACCCAGGCGTTCGGTCAGGTAGACGGAGCGGTGATGCCCGCCGGTGCAGCCGATGGCAATCGTGACATAGGCGCGATTGCTGGCGGCAAAGCGGGGTAGCCATTTGAGCAGGTAGCTGGAAATGTCCTGGAACATTTCTTCGACGTCCGGTTGGGCAGCCAGGTAGTCGGCCACGGGTTGATCAAGTCCCGACTGGGCGCGCAGTTCTGGCTTCCAGTAGGGATTGGGCAGGCAGCGCACATCGAATACCAGGTCGGCGTCGACGGGCATACCGCGCTTGAAGCCAAACGACTCGACCAGGAACGCGGTCCCTGGTTCCGGCTGGTTCAGTAGGCGCAACTTGATGGTGTCGCGCAACTGGTACAGGTTCAGGTTGGTGGTGTTGACCTTGAGGTCGGCCAGGTCGGCAATCGGCCCCAGCAGGTGGGTTTCATCCTGAATGGCTTCGGCCAGCGAGCGATTGGCACTGCTCAGCGGGTGGCGGCGGCGGGTTTCGGAGAAACGCTTGAGCAGGGTCTCTTCGTCGGCGTCCAGGTACAGCACATCGCATTGGATGTGCCGGCTGCGGACTTCTTCCAGCAGTTCGGGAAAGCGAGTCAGGTGACTGGGCAGGTTGCGCGCATCGATGGACACCGCCACCAGCGGCTGTGCCAGCTCATTGTGGATCAGTGCGCGTTCAGCCAGCTCAGGCAGCAAGCCGGCGGGCAGGTTGTCGATGCAGTAGTAGCCGTTGTCCTCCAGTACATCGAGGGCAGTGCTTTTACCGGAGCCGGAACGGCCGCTGACAATGATCAGGCGCATGATTAGTGACCGTTCTGCTCATCCAGGACAACCTGGTACAAGGCTTCATTGCTGGTAGCGCTGCGCAGGCGATCACGCACTTCCTTGCGGTCCAGCATGCTGGCGATCTGGCGAAGCAGTTCCAGGTGCGCATCGGTAGCGGCCTGGGGCACCAGCAATACAAACAGCAGGTCCACCGGAGCGCCGTCGATGGCGTCGAAATCAATAGGCGCATCCAGGTGCATCAAGGCGCTGATGGGCGACTCGCAGCCTTTGAGGCGACAGTGAGGGATGGCGATGCCGTTGCCAAAACCGGTCGAGCCGAGTTTTTCACGGGCAATCAGGGCCTCGAAGACATCTTGCATCTCCAGATCCGGGACTTCCCGGGCGATCAGGTTGGCAATTTGCTCGAGTGCGCGTTTTTTACTGCCGCCCGGCACGTTCACCAAGGAACGGCCGGGGGTCAGGATGTTTTCAAGTCGGATCATGGGTTGGGGGTGTTAACGACCGGTCGCGCCCTGGAGGAGGCTCTGGGTCTTTTCCTTATGCTTTTTGAGTTGGCGATCCAGTTTGTCGGTCAGCAGGTCAATCGCAGCATACATGTCGTTATGCTCGGCGTTGGCGACGACCTCTCCACCGTGAATATGCAGTGTGGCTTCGATCTTCTGCAAAAGCTTCTCGACCGTCATCGTGACCTGCACGTTGGTGATCTTGTCGAAGTGGCGCTCCAGTCGGTCGAGTTTTTCGCCGATGTAGGCCCGCAGAGGTTCGGTTACTTCCAGTTGGTGTCCACTGATGTTGACTTGCATACAGCTTCTCCTTCGTTGCCAGTGCATAAAGCGGCAGGCCGAAATGCCTGCCACTGGAACGCTGTAACGTGGTCCAGCCTACATCAACCGCTTCCGTTCGCTGGAGGGCGAAATCCCGAGGGATTCACGGTATTTGGCGACTGTACGGCGGGCCACCTGAATGCCTTGTGCCTCCAGTAAACCAGCGATCTTGCTGTCACTCAACGGCTTTTTCTGATTTTCCGCCGCGACCAGTTTTTTGATGATCGCGCGGATCGCCGTGGACGAGCATTCGCCGCCCTCGGAGGTGCTGACGTGGCTGGAGAAAAAGTATTTCAACTCATAGATACCCCGTGGGGTATGCATGAATTTTTGCGTGGTCACCCGTGAAATGGTCGACTCGTGCATGCCAACCGCTTCAGCGATGTCATGCAGCACCAGGGGCTTCATGGCTTCATCGCCATACTCGAGAAAGCCGCGTTGGTGTTCGACGATCTGGGTGGCCACTTTCATCAGGGTTTCGTTGCGGCTCTGCAGGCTCTTGATGAACCAGCGTGCTTCCTGCAACTGATTGCGCATGAAGGTGTTGTCGGCGCTGGTATCGGCGCGACGGACGAAACCTGCATATTGCGGGTTGACCCGCAGTCGCGGTACCGACTCCTGGTTCAGTTCGACAAGCCAACGCTCGTTGTCCTTGCGCACGATCACGTCGGGAACCACGTACTCGGCTTCACTCGACTCGATTTGCGAGCCCGGACGCGGGTTGAGGCTTTGCACCCGTTCGATGACCTGGCGCAGTTCGTCTTCCTTGAGCTTCATGCGGCGCATGAGCTGGCTGTAGTCGCGGCTGCCGAGTAAGTCGATGTAGTCGCTGACCAGGCGCTTGGCTTCTGCCAGCCAAGGGGTCTTGGCGGGCAGTTGGCGCAATTGCAGCAACAGGCATTCACCCAGGTTGCGAGCGCCGATACCGGCGGGTTCGAATTGCTGGATGCGATGCAGGACGGCTTCGATCTCGTCCAGTTCGATGTCCAGTTCCGGGTCGAACGCCTCGAGAATCTCTTCGAGGGTTTCGTCCAGGTAGCCCTGGGTGTTGATGCAGTCGATCAGGGTTACGGCGATCAGCCGGTCGGTGTCGGACATCGGTGCCAGGTTCAGTTGCCAGAGCAGGTGGCTTTGCAGACTTTCACCGACCGAGGTGCGGGTGGTGAAGTCCCACTCGTCGTCATCGTTGCTGGGCAGGCTGCTGGCGCTGGTCTGGTAGACGTCTTCCCAGGCGGTGTCGACGGGCAGTTCGTTCGGGATGCGCTCGTTCCATTCGCCTTCCTCGAGGTTATCCACCGTGGGGGCGGTTTCCTGGTAGGAGGGTTCCTGGATGTCGGTATTGGGTTTGTGCTCGATGTTGTCCGCCATCGGGTCGGCGTTATCGAAGTCGTCGCCTTCTTCCTGGCGTTCGAGCATCGGATTGGACTCCAATGCTTCCTGGATTTCCTGCTGCAGGTCCAGGGTCGACAATTGGAGCAGGCGGATGGCCTGTTGCAGCTGCGGTGTCATCGTCAGCTGCTGGCCCATTCTCAAGACTAGCGATGGTTTCATGGCTGGGGCTTAACACCTTATTCGCCGGCGCACGTGCGCCATCCACTACAGGGCGCCGAGGCGCCAAACTTAAGCAAATTATATGCCTGAAACTGAAGTGTTTGCCTAGAGCGCCGCGACAATAAAAACATTCATGGATTCATTGACATTGCGTCCAGGCGACTGGCTCGGGCCTTGCGTGCTTAGAGTCGGAACTCGTGGCCCAGATACACTTCCTTGACCAGCTCGTTGGCCAGGATGGTTTCGGCATCGCCTTCGGCAATCAGTTGGCCGTCGTTGACGATGTAGGCGGTCTCGCAGATGTCCAGGGTCTCGCGCACGTTGTGGTCGGTGATCAGGACGCCGATGCCCTTGGCCTTGAGGTGGTGGATGATCTGCTTGATGTCACCTACCGAGATCGGGTCCACGCCGGCGAAGGGTTCGTCGAGCAGGATGAACTTGGGTGCAGTGGCCAGGGCGCGAGCGATTTCCACGCGGCGACGTTCGCCACCGGACAGGCTCATGCCCAGGTTGTCGCGAATATGGTTGATGTGGAACTCCTGGAGCAGGCTTTCCAGTTCTTTGCGACGAGCGGCCTTGTCGAGTTCCTTGCGGGTTTCGAGGATGGCCATGATGTTGTCGGCTACCGACAGTTTGCGGAAGATCGACGCTTCTTGCGGAAGATAACCGATGCCGGCTCGGGCGCGACCGTGCATGGGCTGGTGGCTGACATCCAGGTCATCGATCAGGACGCGGCCCTGATCGGCCTGGACCAGGCCAACGATCATGTAGAAGCAGGTGGTCTTGCCGGCGCCGTTCGGGCCCAGCAGGCCGACGATCTGGCCGCTGTCGATGGACAGGCTGACGTCACGCACGACCTGGCGGCTCTTGTAGCTCTTGGCCAGATGCTGAGCTTTCAGAGTTGCCATTAGTGGGCCTTATTCTCGTCGGTTTTTTGCTTCGCCGGGATCATCATGTCGATTCGAGGCTGAGGTGTGGTGACCGAAGTGCCGTTGGCGCGACCCGCTTGGGCAATCTGCTTGGCGGTGTCGTAGACGATTTTCTCGCCTTCTGTGGTGCCGCCATCGCTGTTGATCACTTTGGCCCGATCGATCAGCACGATGCGATTCTGCTGGGCATGGTACTGGATGGTCTTGCCATAGCCCTTGACGGGCTGCACGTCGGTGGCCTTCTGCTTCTGTTCGAAGTACGCCAGGTTGCCCACCGACGTCACGACATCGATTTGGCCGTCCTTGGTGCGGGTGATGGTCACGGTGTTGCCGAGAACCTTCATCGAGCCCTGGGTGATGATCACATCACCCTTGTAGGTGGCGATGCCTTGCTTGTCGTCCAGTTGAGCGTCGTCAGCCTGAATGCGGATAGGTTGTTCGCTATCGTTCGGCAGGGCCCAGGCGCTCACGCTTCCCAGTGCTGCGCCCAGACTGAGCAAAATAGGGAGGGTTTTAACGAGCCTCATACTGTCCTCTTACGTTCGATAGCAGGTGTATCCTGCTTTCCTTCAGGTACGCTTTCATGCCAACGCCGGTCGATACACCATTAGCACCGTCGATTCTAACGGCTTGCTGGGTCTGCGCATATTGCTGCTGCGGGAATACTGTCATGCGGCTGCTGGTAATGACCATCGTGCGATTCTTTTCATCGGTGCGCGCAATGCGTACCGCATCAATCAGCTCAACCTCGGTGCCACCTGAATTGACTTCGCCACGCTTGCTCTGGACGTGCCAGGGGAATTCGGTGCCGCGAAACATATTCAGGTCAGGGTTGGTCAACAGGGTGACGTCGCTGGCCTTGAGGTGTTCGACTTTGTCCGATGTCAGGTCGTATTGCAGCCTGCCGTCTGGCAGGTACTGCACGCTACGGGCATTGGTGGCGTAGTAGTCGATTTCGCTTTCGTTGACGGTTGCGACGGGCTTGTCGAGGAAGCGCTCGGGGCTGATGTTCCAGTAGCCTACTGCCGCGAACAGCGCAGCAATCGCGGTAAAGAGCACAATGTTGCGAAACTTTTTACTCAGCATAAAGGGCTCACAGGTACGCGGCGTTGGCCGCTTCTAGGTTGCCTTGGGCGCGCAGGATCAGTTCGCAGAATTCACGGGCGGCACCTTCGCCGCCACGGGCTTGGGTAATGCCATGGGCGTGCTCGCGCACGAAGCTGGCAGCGTTGGCAACGGCCATGCCCAATCCGACGCGGCGAATGACCGGCAGGTCTGGCAGGTCGTCGCCCAGGTAGGCGACCTGTTCGTAGTTTAGGCCCAGTTCAGCCAACAGGCCGTCAAGTACCACAAGTTTGTCCTCGCGACCCTGATACAGGTGCGGGATGCCGAGGTTCTTGGCGCGTCGCTCCACGACCGGGGTCTTGCGCCCACTGATGATGGCCGTTGTTACGCCGGTGGCCATGAGCATCTTGATGCCCTGGCCGTCGAGGGTGTTGAACGTCTTGAACTCACTGCCATCTTCGAGGAAGTACAGGCGTCCATCCGTCAGTACGCCATCGACGTCGAAGACTGCCAGCTTGATGTTTGCGCCGCGTTTGAGCAGATCGTCGTTCATTACATTACCCCGGCACGCAGCAAGTCGTGCATGTTCAAGGCGCCCACGGGGCGGTCCTCGCTGTCGACCACGACCAGTGCACTGATTTTATGGTCTTCCATGATTTTCAGGGCTTCGGCGGCGAGCATCTCTGCGCGCGCGGTCTTGCCGTGGTGGGTCATGACGTCATCGATGATCGCTTGATGGATGTCGATCGCCCGGTCCAGGGTGCGACGCAGGTCGCCGTCGGTGAAAATCCCCGCCAGCTTGCCGTCGGGTTCCAGGACCACGGTCATGCCCAGGCCCTTGCGGGTCATTTCCATCAGGGCGTACTTGAGGGGGGTGCCGCGTACGACTTGCGGCAGTTCCTGGCCGTCGTGCATGACGTTTTCCACTTTCAGTAGCAAGCGCCGGCCCAGTGCTCCGCCGGGGTGGGAAAAGGCGAAATCCTCGGCGGTAAAGCCGCGAGCTTCCAGCAGGGCAACAGCCAAGGCATCGCCCATGACCAGCGCAGCGGTAGTCGATGAGGTCGGTGCCAGGTTCAGGGGGCAGGCCTCGTGCTCGACGTGCACATTGAGATTCACCTCGGCGGCCTTGGCCAGTGCCGAGTCAGGGTTGCCGGTCAGGCTGATCAGTTGGATGCCCAGGCGCTTGATCAACGGCAGCAGGGTAATGATTTCGTGGGTGGAGCCGGAGTTCGACAGGGCGAGGATGATGTCGTCGCGGGTGATCATGCCCATGTCGCCGTGGCTGGCCTCGGCGGGGTGCACGAAGAACGACGTGGTGCCGGTGCTGGCCAGGGTTGCGGCAATTTTGTTACCGATGTGCCCGGACTTGCCCATGCCTACCACGACTACTCGGCCTTTGCTGGCCAAAATCATCTCGCAGGCACGTACGAAATCCGGGCCGATCTGGGCCAGCAAGCCCTGTACGGCTTCAAGCTCAAGGCGAATCGTACGCTGTGCGGATTGAATGAGGTCGTTGGACTGGCTCATGTCTGAAATCAAATAGCCTGATGAAAAGGGGGCGATTATAGCGGTATTGATCAAATCCCTCACGTTTGTTCGTCATGCATTCTTCCGGCGAGCCCCGCCAAACACTCAAAGCGACGGCTTTTTGCTTGTCGGTAAGCTGAACTGCGCAGGCTTTGGCCTTGGGCGCACTGTATGAGCAGTGATATAGTCCACCGCCAGTTCGGCCTGACCAAGATGTTAATGTGCTCTCGGCAGGGAGCGCGGCGTCCGAGTGAAAGGCTTGCATCGCAAGGAGTTAAGATGAGTGCCGATAGCGCCTACGCGGTCGAGCTGAAGGGAGTGACCTTCAAGCGCGGCGCGCGCAGTATTTTCAATAATGTCGATATTCGCATTCCGCGTGGCAAGGTTACCGGCATCATGGGACCTTCCGGCTGCGGAAAAACCACGCTGTTGCGCCTGATGGGCGCTCAGTTGCGCCCTTCGGGCGGTGAAGTGTGGGTCAACGGGCAGAACCTGCCCAAGCTGTCGCGCAGCGATCTGTTCGATGCGCGCAAGCACATGGGCGTGCTGTTCCAGAGCGGTGCCTTGTTCACTGATCTCGACGTGTTCGAAAACGTCGCATTCCCGTTGCGCGTCCACACCCAGCTCCCGGAAGAAATGATCCGTGACATCGTGCTGATGAAGCTCCAGGCGGTTGGCTTGCGTGGCGCCATCGATCTGATGCCGGACGAACTGTCCGGCGGGATGAAGCGCCGCGTCGCACTGGCGCGAGCGATTGCCCTGGACCCCCAGATCCTCATGTACGACGAACCCTTTGTTGGGCAGGACCCCATCGCCATGGGGGTTTTGGTGCGCCTGATCCGTCTGCTCAATGATGCCCTGGGCATCACCAGTGTCGTGGTTTCTCACGACTTGGCAGAAACCGCGAGCATTGCCGACTACCTGTATGTGGTGGGTGACGGCCAGGTGCTGGGGCAGGGGACGCCTGCCGAGCTGATGGACTCCGACAACCCACGCATTCGCCAATTCATGACAGGCGATCCTGACGGGCCGGTACCGTTCCACTTTCCAGCGACGGACTACCGCGCAGATCTTCTGGGGAAGCGCTGATGCGCAAGACTTCATTAATAGAGAGAGTTCGTCGATTCGGCCTGGCCGCCATCGACAGCTTGGCGGTGCTGGGTCGTTCATCGCTGTTCCTGTTTCACGCCCTGTTGGGGCGCGGCGGGATTGGCGGCGGCTTCGGCTTGCTGGTCAAGCAGTTGCATTCGATTGGCGTAATGTCCCTGGTGATCATCGTGGTCTCCGGGATCTTCATCGGCATGGTGCTGGCGCTGCAAGGTTTCAATATCCTGTCCAGCTACGGCTCGGAGCAGGCGGTGGGGCAGATGGTGGCGCTGACGCTGCTGCGCGAATTGGGCCCGGTGGTCACGGCCTTGCTGTTTGCCGGTCGTGCCGGTTCGGCATTGACCGCTGAAATCGGCAACATGAAATCCACCGAGCAGTTGTCCAGCCTGGAAATGATAGGTGTCGACCCGCTCAAGTACATCATTGCCCCCCGTCTTTGGGCTGGCTTCATTTCCCTGCCGCTGCTGGCGATGATTTTCAGCGTGGTGGGTATCTGGGGTGGTTCCTGGGTGGCTGTCGACTGGCTAGGGGTGTATGACGGCTCCTACTGGTCGAACATGCAGAACAGCGTGACGTTCAGCGGCGACGTGCTCAATGGCATTATCAAGAGCATCGTCTTTGCCTTTGTCGTGACCTGGATTGCCGTATTCCAAGGCTATGACTGTGAGCCCACCTCAGAGGGAATCAGTCGTGCCACTACCAAAACCGTGGTGTATGCCTCGTTGGCCGTACTCGGCCTGGACTTTATTCTGACCGCCTTGATGTTTGGAGATTTCTGATGCAAAACCGCACCCTGGAAATCGGTGTCGGCCTTTTCTTGCTGGCTGGCATCCTGGCTTTACTGTTGCTTGCCCTGCGGGTCAGTGGACTGTCCCCGGTTTCGAGCAATGACAGCTATAAACTTTACGCGTACTTCGACAATATCGCTGGTTTGACGGTCAGATCGAAAGTGACCATGGCCGGTGTGACCATCGGTAAGGTCACGGCCATCGATCTGGATCGCGACAACTTCACCGGCCGAGTGACCATGCAGCTGGAAAAACGTGTCGATAATCTGCCGACCGACTCCACTGCATCTATTCTCACGGCTGGCCTGTTGGGCGAGAAGTACATCGGCATCAGTGTTGGCGGCGAAGATACCTTGCTCAAGGATGGCGGGACTATCCATGACACGCAGTCGTCGCTGGTGCTCGAAGACCTGATCGGTAAGTTCCTGCTCAATACCGTGAGTAAAGACGCTAAATGAGGAGTTTCTCCATGATCTCTACCTTGCGACGTAGCCTGTTGGTGCTGTTGGCCGCCCTGCCGTTGATGGCGAATGCCGTGGCTGCGCCTTCGGCGCACGATCTGGTCACTGACACGACCCAACGTTTGCTCGCGGACCTTGCGGCCAACAAAGAAAAGTACAAGCAGGATCCACAAGGCTTCTACGACGCGCTGAACACGATCGTCGGGCCGGTGGTGGATGCCGATGGCATCTCCAAGAGCATCATGACGGTCAAGTACTCGCGCAAGGCCACGCCTGAGCAGATGAAGACCTTTGCCGAGAACTTCAAGAAGGGCTTGTTCCAGTTCTATGGCAACGCCTTGCTGGAGTACAACAACCAGGGCATCACCGTTGATCCCGCCAAGGATGAATCGGGCGACCGCACCAGTGTCGGCATGACGGTCAAGGGCAGTAATGGCGCGGTCTATCCCGTGTCCTACACCCTGGAAAAGATCAACGGCGAGTGGAAGCTGCGCAACGTGATCATCAATGGCATCAACATTGGCAAGCTGTTCCGTGACCAGTTCGCCGATGCCATGCAGCGCAATGGCAACGACCTGGACAAGACCATCAATGGTTGGGCCGGGGAAGTGGCCAAGGCCAAGCAAGCCACTGAAGAGAATAAAGCCCAATGAGTGACTCGGCCATCCGCCTGGGCGAGGCCGGTGAGCTGATGCTCAGCGGCGTGCTCGATTACCGCACCGGGCCGGCCTTGCGCAAGCAGGGCCAGGCCTTGATCAAGTCGAGCAAGGCCGGCGCCATGGTGCTCGATTGTTCGGGTGTGGAGAAATCCAGCAGTGTCGGTTTGTCGCTGCTGTTGTCGTTCATGCGTGATGCGGCAGCCGGTGGCAAGGGGGTGAGTATCCGTGCACTGCCCGAAGACATGCGTGAAATTGCCCAGGTCTCGGGCCTGACTGAGCTGTTGGCGCACCCTTAATTACCATCTATCCAAAAAGCCCCCCGTCAGAGTCCTGCTATGCGGGGTTCGCAGGCGCGGGGCTTTTTTGTATGATGTCCGACCCGTGCGCACAAGGCGCCGATTGAGGTTGAGCATGCAGGCCGTAGAAGTTAAGAGCTTCCTTGAGGGAAAACTCCCCGGAACTCAGGTGGAAGTTGAAGGCGAAGGCTGCAATTTCCAGCTGAACGTGATTAGCGATGAACTGGTGGCTTTGAGCCCGGTCAAGCGTCAGCAAAGCATCTATGCCCATTTGAACCCATGGATTGCCGATGGCAGTATCCATGCGGTCACTATGAAATTTTTCAGCAGCGCGGCCTGGGCCGAGCGCACCTGAGCCCAAGGGCGTCGAGATTCTTATGGATAAATTGATTATTACCGGTGGCGTTCGTCTTGATGGCGAAATCCGCATCTCCGGGGCAAAGAACTCTGCCCTGCCGATCCTGGCGGCGACCCTGTTGTGTGACGGTCCAGTGACGGTCGCCAACCTGCCGCACCTGCACGACATCACGACCATGATCGAGCTGTTCGGTCGCATGGGCATTGAGCCGGTAATCGACGAGAAGCTCAGCGTCGAAATCGACCCACGTACC
This sequence comes from Pseudomonas sp. ok272, assembly GCF_900109995.1. Lineage (GTDB taxonomy): Bacteria > Pseudomonadota > Gammaproteobacteria > Pseudomonadales > Pseudomonadaceae > Aquipseudomonas. The sequence goes on from NZ_FOCB01000001.1 coordinate 62,249, forward strand.
ATCAAGACCCTGATCGCCCCGTACGAGTTGGTGAAAACCATGCGTGCCTCGATCCTGGTGCTCGGCCCGATGGTTGCGCGTTTCGGTGAAGCCGAAGTGGCGCTGCCTGGCGGTTGCGCCATCGGCTCGCGTCCGGTCGACCTGCACATCCGTGGTCTTGAAGCCATGGGCGCGACCATTGACGTGGAAGGCGGCTACATCAAGGCCAAGGCGCCGGAAGGTGGCTTGCGCGGTGCGAGCTTCTTCTTCGATACCGTCAGCGTGACCGGTACCGAGAACATCATGATGGCCGCGGCACTGGCCAACGGTCGCAGCGTGCTGCAGAACGCCGCGCGTGAGCCGGAAGTCGTCGACCTGGCGAACTTCCTCAACGCCATGGGCGCCAAGGTCCAGGGCGCAGGCACCGACACCATCACCATCGACGGTGTAAAGCGCCTGGGCACCACCACGTACCGCGTCATGCCAGACCGTATCGAAACCGGTACCTACCTGGTGGCGGCTGCCGTGACCGGTGGCCGAGTGAAGGTCAAGGACACCGATCCGACCATCCTCGAAGCGGTGCTGGAAAAGCTGCGTGAAGCAGGCGCTGAAGTCACCACCGGCGATGACTGGATCGAGCTGAACATGCACGGCAAGCGGCCTAAAGCCGTCAATGTGCGTACCGCCCCGTACCCGGCGTTCCCGACGGACATGCAAGCGCAGTTCATCTCCCTCAACGCCATTGCCGAAGGCACCGGTGCGGTGATCGAGACGATCTTCGAAAACCGCTTCATGCACGTCTACGAGCTGCACCGCATGGGCGCCAAGATCCAGGTCGAAGGCAACACGGCCATCGTCACCGGCACCGAGACCCTCAAGGGCGCGCCAGTCATGGCCACCGACCTGCGCGCGTCGGCCAGCCTGGTGATTTCGGCGCTGGTTGCCGAAGGTGACACGCTGATCGACCGCATCTACCACATAGACCGTGGTTACGAGTGCATCGAAGAGAAGCTGCAGATGCTCGGCGCGAAGATCCGCCGCGTACCGGGCTAGTCGTTGCCCGAGGGCACAGGGACGTGCCCACAGATTGTTTGAAGTCGAGCCTGTTTCAGGCTCGATGTGTGTCCGGCGCCGTTTGCGACCGGGCATCAGTAGCCTGATTAAGGACTGACGTTTCCCATGTTGACCATCGCACTGTCCAAGGGCCGCATCCTTGACGACACCCTGCCGCTTCTGGCTGAAGCGGGCATCGTGCCGACCGAGAATCCGGACAAGAGCCGCAAGCTGATCATCCCCACGACCCAGGCCGATGTGCGCTTGCTGATCGTGCGCGCCACCGATGTGCCGACCTATGTCGAGCATGGTGCCGCTGACTTGGGCGTCGCCGGTAAAGATGTGCTGATGGAATACGGTGGCCAGGGCCTGTACGAGCCACTGGACCTGCAGATTGCCCAGTGCAAGCTGATGACCGCGGGCAAGATTGGCGCCGTCGAGCCCAAGGGCCGCCTGCGCATTGCGACCAAGTTCGTCAACGTTGCCAAGCGCTACTACGCCGAACAGGGCCGTCAGGTCGATATCATCAAGCTCTACGGCTCGATGGAGCTGGCGCCGCTGATCGGCCTGGCGGACAAGATCATCGACGTGGTCGATACCGGTAACACGCTGCGGGCCAACGGCCTGGAGCCACAGGACTTCATTGCGGCCATCAGCTCCCGGCTGATCGTCAACAAGGCCTCGATGAAAATGCAGCACGCCCGTATCCAGGCGTTGATCGACACCCTGCGCCAGGCAGTGGAGTCTCGACACCGCGGCTGATTCACCTGCGTGACGCTAAGTCGCGCCCGTCTATCCGCCTCATAGCCAGAAGTCTCAGGTGCCCAAGCGGAACGACTGCGGGGGAAGGCGCGCTAACGTTTAATGACGAATCTCGCCTTACTCCAAAAGGCAACTCCTAGCAGTAGAAGATTTTTTCTCAGCAGTAAGATATGCGCAGCGGCCTGCCTTTTGGAGCAAGGCCCTGCGGGTTGGCACTGTGGCCGCACCCTGCTGCGTTGCGGGACTCGGTAAGGAAACGCCCCTTACCTTCGTCCCGCGCCTTGCCGGGTACGACCACAGCACCAACGCGATTCGTTATTAAGCGTCAGCGCGCCTTCGGGCGCCTGAGTTTTCGCCAATCCTATGAGGCTCTCGCTATGACCGCACCGACTGCAATTCGCCGACTCAACGCTGCTGACCCGGATTTCGCGCATCATCTGGATCATCTGCTGAGCTGGGAAAGTGTGTCTGACGATTCGGTCAATCAGCGGGTGCTGGATATCATCAAGGCCGTGCGCGAGCGTGGCGATGCGGCGCTGGTCGAGTTCACCCAGCAGTTCGACGGCCTGCACGTGGCGTCCATGGCGGACCTGATCCTGCCGCGCGAGCGCCTGGAACTGGCGCTGACCCGCATCACCCCGGCCCAGCGCGAAGCCCTGGAAAAAGCCGCTGACCGCGTGCGCAGCTACCACGAGAAGCAGAAGCAGGACTCCTGGACCTACACCGAAGCCGACGGCACGGTGCTGGGCCAGAAAGTCACGCCGCTGGACCGCGCGGGCCTGTATGTGCCCGGTGGCAAGGCGTCCTATCCTTCATCGGTACTGATGAATGCGATCCCGGCCAAGGTGGCGGGCGTGGCCGAGGTGGTCATGGTCGTACCGACCCCGCGGGGTGAACTCAACGAGTTGGTCCTGGCCGCGGCGTGCATCGCGGGCGTCGACCGAGTGTTCACCATCGGTGGTGCACAAGCGGTGGCGGCGTTGGCCTATGGCACCGAAAGCGTGCCGAAGGTCGACAAGGTGGTGGGGCCGGGCAACATCTATGTCGCCACTGCCAAGCGCCACGTGTTTGGCCAAGTCGGCATCGACATGATCGCCGGCCCGTCGGAAATCCTCGTGGTCTGCGATGGCCAGACCGACCCGGACTGGATCGCCATGGACCTGTTCTCCCAGGCCGAGCACGACGAAGACGCGCAAGCGATCCTGGTCAGCCCCGATGCCGAGTTCCTCGACAAGGTGGCCGCGAGCATCGCCAAGTTGCTGCCGACCATGGAGCGGGCCGAGATCATCGAGACCTCGATCAACGGTCGTGGCGCGCTGATCCAGGTGCGCGACATGCAGCAGGCCATCGACGTAGCCAACCGCATCGCCCCGGAGCACCTGGAGTTGTCGGTCGCCGATCCACAAGCCTGGCTGCCGCAGATTCGCCACGCCGGCGCGATCTTCATGGGGCGCCACACGTCCGAGGCCCTGGGCGACTACTGCGCTGGTCCCAACCACGTGTTGCCGACCTCTGGCACGGCGCGTTTCTCCTCGCCGCTGGGGGTGTACGACTTCCAGAAGCGTTCGTCGATCATTTTCTGCTCCGAGGCGGGTGCTTCCGAGCTGGGCAAGACGGCCTCCGTGCTGGCCCGTGGCGAGTCGTTGACCGCCCACGCCCGTAGCGCCGAGTACCGCATCGTTGCCGATAAAGAGGGGAACTGAGCATGAGTAAATTCTGGAGCCCGTTCGTCAAGGACCTGGTGCCGTACGTGCCGGGCGAGCAGCCGAAATTGACGAAGCTGGTCAAACTCAACACCAACGAAAACCCCTACGGTCCATCGCCCAAGGCGTTGGCGGCGATGCAGGTCGAACTCAACGACAACCTGCGCCTGTACCCGGATCCCAACAGTGACCTGCTCAAGCAGGCGGTGGCCGAGTACTACGGCGTGCAGGGCAACCAGGTGTTCCTGGGCAATGGCTCGGATGAAGTGCTGGCGCATATTTTCCACGGCTTGTTCCAGCACAGCCAGCCACTGCTGTTCCCGGACATCAGCTACAGCTTTTATCCGGTGTACTGCGGCTTGTATGGGATCGCCTCGCAGGCGGTGCCGCTGGACGCGCAGTTCCAGATCAACCCGGCCGACTACGCCCGGCCAAACGGCGGGATCATCTTCCCCAACCCGAACGCCCCGACGGGCTGCCTGTTGGCGCTGGAGGCGGTCGAGCAGATCCTCAAGGCCAGCCCTGACTCGGTGGTGGTGGTGGATGAGGCGTACATCGACTTTGGCGGTGAAACCGCGATCAGCCTGGTGGACCGTTATCCGAACCTGTTGGTGACCCAGACATTGTCCAAGTCACGCTCGCTGGCCGGTTTGCGGGTTGGCCTGGCGGTGGGGCACGCGGATTTGATCGAGGCGCTGGAGCGGATCAAGAACAGCTTCAACTCTTACCCGCTCGATCGCTTGGCGATTGTCGGTGCGGCGGCGGCGTTTGCTGATCGCGAGTATTTCGATACGACCTGTCAGAAGGTGATCGATAGCCGAGAGCGGGTGGTTGGGCAGTTGCGGGAGAAGGGTTTTGAGGTGCTGCCATCGGCTGCCAACTTCATCTTTGCCCGGCACCCGTTGCATGATGCGGCAGCCTTGGCGGCGAAGTTGCGTGAGCAAGGGGTGATCGTGCGTCACTTCAAGCAGGCGCGGATCGCTCAGTTTCTGCGGATCAGTATTGGTACGCCGGAGCAGAACCAGGCGCTGATCGATGGGCTTGGCGACCTTTAAAACGCTGCTTAACCTGTGGGGGGGCGAGCCTGACAGCCGGCAATCCCTTGTGGGAGCAACTGTCTTAGCCATGCCGCTCGTCACCGCCATTGCGAGCAGAAATCTGGGTTGAGCCCGTAGGAGCGAGGCTTGCCCGCAAACCGGCCAGTCCATCCAACATCAATGTCGTCAGGTTTACCGCCTTCGCGGGCAAGCCTCGCTCCTACAAGGAATTGAGCTGCCCCCGGATGTGTGTTCGCCGTGGACCAGGGTGGGAGCTGGCTTGCCGGCGAAGGCGGTAGATCAGCCGACCAGGATGTTGCTCATGCCGGCCTCTTCGCGAGCAGGCTCGCTTCCATGCTTACTCGGCTTCTTTGACTGGCGCAGGCGGTGGGCGTAAGCCGACTTCTGCGGTGAGTTTGAGTTCCTTGCCATTGCGCATGACTTGAATCGTGACCTTGTCAGTGGGCTTGATTCGCGCCACTTGGTTCATTGAGCGACGGCCATCGTCGGCCGGTTCGCCGTCAATGCTGAGGATCACGTCGCCCAGTTGCAGGCCGGCTTTCTGTGCCGGGCCATCGCGGAAGATCCCTGCCACCACGATCCCGGGCCGTCCCGAGAGGCCAAACGATTCCGCCAGTTCCTGGCTCAACGACTGTACTTCGATGCCCAGCCAGCCACGGATCACCTGGCCGTGTTCGATGATCGACTTCATCACTTCCATCGCCAGTTTGATCGGGATCGCAAAGCCGATGCCCTGGGAGCCGCCGGACTTGGAGAAGATCGCGGTGTTGATCCCGGTCAGGTTGCCGTTGGCATCCACCAGCGCGCCGCCGGAGTTGCCTGGGTTGATCGCCGCGTCTGTCTGAATGAAGTCTTCGTAGTTGTTCAGGCCCAACTGGTTACGCCCGGTGGCGCTGATGATGCCCATGGTCACGGTCTGGCCGACGCCAAACGGGTTGCCGATGGCCAGGGCAACGTCGCCGACCCGGACACTCTCGGAGCGGCCGATGGTGATCGAGGGCAGATTCTTCAGGTCGATCTTCAGCACCGCCAGGTCGGTTTCCGGGTCGCTGCCGATGACCCGCGCCAGGGTTTCGCGGCCGTCCTTGAGCGCGACCACGATCTGGTCGGCGCCAGCGGTCACATGGTTGTTGGTCAGCAGGTAGCCTTCCGGGCTCATGATCACGCCGGAGCCCAGGCTTGATTCCATCCGTTTTTGCTTGGGCGCGTTATCGCCGAAGAAACGGCGGAACTGTGGGTCTTCAAACAACGGATGGGGGTTTTTGTTGACCACCTTGGTGGTGTACAGGTTGACCACCGCCGGTGCGGCGATGACCACGGCGTCCGCGTAGGACACCGGCCCTTGCTGGGTCAGCGTGGTTTGCGGGGCTTGTTGCAGGTTGACATCCAGGCTCGGCAGCCCGACCCATTGCGGGTAGCGCTGGATAATCAGCAACGCAATCAACACGCCGGCCAGCAGCGGCCAGCCAAAAAAACGCAGACCCTTGAGCATTGAGTAAATCCCGGGAGGTTACGAAGGGCCAACGACGGCCCATAATGGCGCGCATTATACGAGGCCACGCGCGCCTCTGGATGGGATATTTAGGAGTCTTTGATGGCCGTTGCCTTGAGCACCCTGGTAGAAGAAGCAGATCGTTATCTGGCCAGTGCGAAGATCGCCGACTATTGCCCCAATGGCCTGCAAGTCGAGGGCCGGCCGCAGGTCATGCGTATCGTCAGCGGCGTGACGGCCAGCCAAGCCTTGCTCGACGCCGCCGTCGAAGCCAAGGCCGATTTGGTACTGGTCCATCACGGTTATTTCTGGAAGGGCGAGAACCCCTGCGTCACCGGCATGAAGCAGCGTCGGCTCAAGACCCTGCTCAAGCACGACATCAGCCTCCTGGCCTACCACCTGCCGCTGGACCTGCACCCGGAGGTTGGCAACAACGTGCAGTTGGCCCGGCAATTGGACATTACCGTCGAAGGCCCGCTGGACCCGGACAACCTCAAGGTCGTGGGGCTGGTGGGTTCCCTGGCCGAACCCATGACCGCGCGTGATTTTGCCCGCCATGTGCAGGCGGTCATGGGGCGCGAGCCCCTGTTGATCGAAGGCAGCCAGATGATCCGCCGCGTCGGCTGGTGCACCGGGGGTGGCCAGGGTTACATCGACCAGGCGGTGCAGGCCGGCGTCGACCTGTACCTCAGTGGCGAAGCCAGCGAGCAAACCTTCCACAGTGCCCGGGAAAACGACATCAGCTTTATCGCCGCCGGCCACCACGCCACCGAGCGTTACGGCGTACAGGCGCTGGGGGACTACCTGGCGCGCCGGTTTGCCCTGGAGCACATCTTCATCGACTGCCCGAATCCGATCTGACGCCGGCTCAATTCCTTGTGGGAGCGAGCCTGCTCGCGAAGAGGGCGTGTCAGTCGCGACACCAGCGTCTGACACACGGCTTTCGCCGGCAAGCCGGTCTCGCTCCCACAAAGGGCTGTGGTGCTCAATCAGGCTGGTATATCCATATACCCTTTCGATCTAGATGGCGCGCTGATTAGAAGCAGGGCGCTATGCTAGGATTCCTCGCTCGAACACGGCCCGCTGGCCGTTCATAAGAAAGTTCTCGTGAGTAGCCATGGTCGACAAACTGACGCATCTGAAACAGCTGGAGGCGGAAAGCATCCACATCATCCGCGAGGTGGCCGCCGAGTTCGACAACCCGGTGATGCTGTACTCCATCGGTAAAGACTCCGCCGTGATGCTGCACCTGGCACGCAAGGCGTTCTTCCCGGGCAAGTTGCCGTTTCCGGTGATGCACGTCGACACCCAGTGGAAGTTCCAGGAGATGTACCGCTTTCGCGACAAGATGGTCGCCGAGCTGGGCCTGGACCTGATTACCCACGTCAACCCGGACGGCGTGGCGCAAGGGATCAATCCCTTCACCCACGGCAGTGCCAAGCACACCGACATCATGAAGACCGAAGGCCTGAAACAAGCCTTGGACAAATATGGCTTCGATGCCGCCTTCGGCGGTGCGCGTCGCGATGAAGAGAAATCCCGCGCCAAGGAGCGCGTCTACTCGTTCCGCGACAGCAAGCACCGCTGGGACCCGAAAAACCAGCGCCCGGAGTTGTGGAACGTCTACAACGGCCGCGTCAACAAGGGCGAGTCGATCCGCGTGTTCCCGCTGTCGAACTGGACCGAGCTGGACATCTGGCAATACATCTACTTGGAAGGCATTCCGATTGTCCCGCTGTACTTCGCCGCCGAGCGTGAAGTCATCGAGAAGAACGGCACGCTGATCATGATCGACGACGAGCGCATCCTCGAACACCTGAGCGATGAAGACAAAGCCCGCATCGTCAAAAAGAAAGTGCGGTTCCGTACCCTTGGTTGCTACCCGTTGACGGGCGCGGTGGAGTCCGAGGCGGAAAGCCTGACGGACATCATTCAGGAAATGCTCCTGACGCGAACTTCCGAGCGCCAGGGCCGAGTCATCGATCACGATGGCGCCGGCTCCATGGAAGATAAAAAACGTCAGGGTTATTTCTAAGGGGTTGTCATGTCGCACGTATCTGATTTGATCAGCGAGGACATCCTCGCCTACCTGGGCCAGCACGAACGCAAAGAGCTGCTGCGCTTTCTGACTTGCGGTAACGTCGACGACGGCAAGAGCACCCTGATCGGGCGCCTGCTGCACGACTCCAAGATGATCTACGAAGACCATCTGGAAGCCATTACCCGCGATTCGAAAAAAGTCGGCACGACGGGCGATGATATCGACCTGGCGTTGCTGGTCGATGGCCTGCAAGCCGAGCGCGAGCAAGGCATCACTATTGATGTTGCGTACCGCTACTTCTCCACCGCCAAGCGCAAATTCATCATTGCCGACACCCCTGGCCATGAGCAGTACACCCGCAACATGGCCACCGGTGCCTCGACCTGTGACCTGGCGATCATCCTGGTCGATGCGCGCTACGGCGTGCAGACCCAGACCCGTCGCCACAGCTTCATCGCCTCGTTGCTGGGCATCAAGCACATCGTGGTGGCCATCAACAAGATGGACCTCAAGGACTTCGACCAAGGCGTGTTCGAGTCGATCAAGGCCGACTACCTGAAGTTCGCCGAGGGCCTGAAGATGAAGGCCACCAGCATGCACTTCGTGCCAATGTCGGCCCTCAAGGGCGACAACGTGGTGAACAAGTCCGAGCGCTCGCCGTGGTACACCGGCCAGTCGCTGATGGAAATCCTCGAAACCGTGGAAGTGGCGGGTGACCGCAACTTCACCGACCTGCGGTTCCCGGTGCAGTATGTCAATCGTCCGAACCTCAATTTCCGGGGCTTCGCCGGCACCCTGGCCAGCGGCATCGTCAAGAAGGGCGACGAGGTCGTGGTGTTGCCGTCGGGCAAGAGCAGCCGGGTGAAATCCATCGTCACCTTCGAAGGTGAACTGGAGCACGCCGGTCCGGGCCAGGCCGTGACCCTGACCATGGAAGACGAAATCGATATCTCCCGTGGCGACCTGTTGGTGCATGCCGACAGTGTGCCGCCGGTGACCGACACCTTCGAAGCCATGTTGGTGTGGATGGCCGAAGAGCCGATGCTGCCGGGCAAGAAGTACGACATCAAGCGTGCGACCAGCTACGTCCCGGGCTCCATCGCCAGCATCGTCAACAAGGTCGATGTGAATACCCTGGAAGAAGGTCCGGCCAGCGCGTTGCAGTTGAACGAGATCGGCAAGGTCAAGATCGTGCTCGATGCGCCGATTGCCCTCGACGGCTACGAAAGCAATCGCACCACGGGCTCGTTCATCATCATCGATCGCCTGACCAACGGCACCGTCGGCGCCGGCATGATCGTCGCCCAGCCGGTGACTCACGGCAGCAGCCTGCACCACGGCAACCTGGCCCACGTGGCCACGGAAGAGCGCGTCCAGCGCTTCGGCCAGCAACCGGCGACCGTGCTGTTCAGCGGTCTGTCGGGCGCAGGCAAGAGCACCCTGGCCTACGCGGTCGAGCGCAAGTTGTTCGACATGGGCCGTGCGGTGTTCGTACTCGATGGCCAGAACCTTCGTCACGACCTGAACAAGGGGTTGCCACAGGACCGCGCCGGGCGTACCGAGAACTGGCGTCGTGCCGCACACGTGGCGCGCCAGTTCAACGAAGCCGGGCTGCTGACCCTGGCGGCGTTCGTCGCCCCGGATGCCGAAGGCCGCGAGCAGGCCAAGGCACTGATTGGTGCCGATCGCCTGCTGACCGTCTACGTCCAGGCTTCTCCGCTGGTGTGCGCCGAGCGTGATCCGCAAGGGCTGTACGCCGCCGGTGGCGACAACATCCCGGGAGAGTCCTTCCCGTACGACGTGCCACAGGGCGCCGACCTGGTGATCGACACCCAGGCCTTGTCGGTGGAGGAGAGCGTCAAGCAGGTGCTGGAACTGTTGCGTCAGCGCGAGCTGATCTAAACGCCGACCGGCAATGAAAAACCCGCCGATGAGTGATCATCGGCGGGTTTTTTGTGTTCTTCAGATGACCTTCGCGAGCAGGCTCGCTCCCACGAAGGTGAGATTATCTCTTGGCCTCTGTGGGCGCGAGCCTGCTCGCGAAGAGGCTTCAAGACTTGCCCGGATACTCCCGATGCATCTGCCCCAGCAATGCATCCTTATCCAGCCACAGCTGGTTGATCCAGCCCTGGAACGCCAGGCGGTACTCAGCATCCTGTTCGTAGTTGCGGCCAATGAACTGCGCCGGAATCGGCACCTCTTCAAAGTGCACCACCACGTCCTGCACGTTGCCGCACAGCAAGTCCCAGAAACCGGGGCGCCCGGCAGGGTAGTGGATGGTCACGTTCACCAGTGACTTCAACTGCTCGCCCATGGCATCGAGCACAAAGGCGATGCCGCCGGCCTTGGGCTTGAGCAGGTACTTGAAGGGCGATTGCTGCTGGGCCTGTTTGCCCTCGGTAAAGCGTGTGCCTTCGGCGAAGTTGAAGATGCCCACCGGGTTGTTGCGAAACTTCGCACAGGTCTTGCGTGTGGTTTCCAGGTCCTTGCCTTTCTTCTCCGGGTGTTTTTCGAGGTACGCCTTGGAGTAGCGCTTCATGAACGGGAATCCGAGTGCCCACCAGGCCAGGCCGATGACCGGGACCCAGATCAGCTCTTGCTTGAGAAAGAACTTCAGCGGGCGAATCTTTCGGTTCAGCACGTACTGCAACACCATGATGTCGACCCAGCTCTGGTGGTTGCTGGTCACCAGGTAGGAGTGCTGGTAGTCCAGGCCATCGAGGCCGGTCAGGTGCCAGCGGGTGCGGCAGACCAGTTTCATCCAGGCGTTGTTGTTGCTGATCCACGCCTCGTGGGTGTGGTTCATCAGCCAGGCGGTGAAGCGCTGGGTCAGCGCGAACGGCAAGGCTTTGAACAGCGCCACGATGAACAGGAACGAACACAGCAACAGGGTATTCAACGCCAGCAACAGCGAAGCGATCACGCCGCGCAGGGCGGCAGGTAGGAATTCCAGCATTTAGATATCCACAGGTCGGTTGGCGGCTTGGATCGCGGTCAACGCGATGGTGTAGACGATGTCATCGACTTGAGCGCCGCGCGGCAAGTCATTCACCGGTTTGCGCAGGCCTTGCAGCATCGGGCCGAGGCTGACGCAGTCGGCGCTGCGCTGCACGGCCTTGTGCGTGGTGTTGCCGGTGTTCAGGTCAGGGAAGATGAACACAGTCGCACGCCCGGCCACCTGGCTGTTGGGCGCCAGTTGCCGCGCGACCGCTTCGTTGGCCGCCGCGTCGTATTGCAACGGACCGTCGATCAACAGCGAGTTTTGCGCTTCGTGGGCGAGCAAGGTGGCTTCGCGGACCTTTTCCACCTCTTCGCCACTGGCCGAATCACCACTGGAGTAGCTGAGCATCGCCACCCGTGGCGTGATGCCGAACGCGGCGGCCGAGTCGGCGCTTTGCAGGGCGATCTCGGCCAGTTCGGCGGCGCTGGGGTGCGGGTTCATGATGCAGTCGCCGTAGACCAGCACCTCCTCGGGGAACAGCATGAAGAACACCGAAGACACCAAGGTACAGCCCGGTGCGGTCTTGATCAGTTGCAGGGCCGGGCGGATGGTGTTGGCGGTGGAGTGAATGACCCCGGACACCAGCCCGTCCACTTCATCCAGCGCCAGCATCATGGTGCCGATCACCACCGGGTCTTCCAGTTGCTGCTCGGCCATCGGCGCATTGAGGCTCTTGGTCTTGCGCAGGGCCACCATCGGCTCGACGTAGCGCCCGCGGATCAGGTCCGGGTCGAGAATCTCCAGCCCCGGTGGCAACTCGATGCCTTGGGCACGGGCCACGGCTTCAACGTCGGCCGGCTTGGCCAGCAACACGCAGCGGGCAATGCCACGGGCCTGGCAGATGGCGGCTGCCTGCACGGTCAACGGCTCGCTGCCTTCGGGGAGCACGATGCGCTTGTTGGCGGCCTGGGCTCGCTGGATCAACTGATAGCGGAACACCGCCGGCGACAGGCGCATTTCTCGCGGGGTGCCGCAGCGCTGGTGCAGCCACTTGGCGTCCAGGTGGCTGGCGACGAAGTCGGTGATGATTTCCGCTCGTTCGCGGTCGTCGATCGGGATTTCCTTGTTCAGGCCATTCAACTGGTTGGCGGTGTCGTAGGAGCCGCTGCTCACCGACAGCACCGGCAGGCCGGCCTGCAGGGCGCCGCGGCACAGGTCCATGATCCGTGGGTCGGGCAGGGTGTCGCTGGTCAGCAGCAGGCCGGCCAGTGGTACGCCGTTGAGGGCGGCCAGGCTGACGGCGAGGATAATGTCGTCGCGATCACCGGGGGTCACCACCAGCACGCCGGGCTTGAGCAGTTCCACGGTGTTGCGCATGGTGCGGGCGCAAATGATGATCTTGGTCATGCGCCGGGTTTCATAGTCGCCGGCGTTGAGCACCTGGGCGCCCATCAGGTCGGCCACGTCGCGGGTCCGCGGGGCGTTCAGTTCCGGCTGGAACGGAATGCAGCCCAGCAGGCGGAAGTCGCCACTGCGCAGCAACGGTGAATGTTCCTTCAGGCGGGCGGCGAAGGCCTCCATGGTTTCGTCGGTCTTGACCTTGTTGAGGATCACGCCGAGCACCTTGGGGTCCTTGGGGCCGCCAAACAGCTGGGCTTGCAACTCGACCCGGCCAGACAGCTCGGTAAGCACTTCGTTTTCCGGTGCCGAAACCAGGATCACCTCGGCGTCCAGGCTCTTGGCCAGGTGCAGGTTGACCCGGGCGGCATAGCTGGCGCTGCGGGTGGGGACCATGCCTTCGACGATCAGCACGTCCTTGCCGACGGACACCTGTTGATACAGGGTGATGATTTCTTCCAGCAGCTCATCGAGCTGGCCGTCGCCGAGCATCCGCTCGACATGGGCCAGGCCCAGTGGTTGCGGTGGCTTGAGGCCGTGGGTTCGGGCCACCAGTTCGGTGGAGCGCTCCGGCCCGGTGTCGCCAGGGTGCGGCTGGGCAATGGGCTTGAAGAAGCCGACCTTCAGACCGGCTCGCTCAAGGGTCCGCACCAGCCCGAGGCTGATGGACGTCAGACCCACACCAAAATCGGTGGGTGCAATAAAAAAAGTTTGCATGCGGATTCTCTGGTGGTGCATGGCAACGGCATTGGCCTATGGCTGACCTTCTACCGGATATCAGGCACCAAGGTTATCGCTAACGGAGCCTTGAGCGCACCAACCACAGTCAAAGGGTTGGCCTATTTTTTCAAGGCGTTGCGCGGGGTCCATGACCCAGTCCCGGGATTGCCAGGGTGGCTGGTGGCGCAGGTGTTGGGTATGGCCACAGGACAGCTCGACCACCCAGTGCCCGTCCTCATCCTGATGGAAACCGAGGATTGTCGAAGCGTTCGCCTCGGGCCGTTTGTCCGGGTTCTGTTCGCTTTCGGGCGTTTGCTTCGCTAAACTTGCCCATTCTAAATTCTTATGCAAAAGGTCTCGCCCCATGCTGATCGCCGCCAATAAGGCTGTCTCCATCGACTATACCCTGACCAACGACGCTGGTGAGGTCATCGACAGCTCCGCCGGCGGCGCGCCGCTGGTCTACCTGCAAGGCGCAGGCAACATCATCCCGGGCCTGGAAAAAGCCCTCGAAGGCCAAGCCGTCGGCGCTGAGCTGAAGGTCTGCGTTGAGCCAGAAGATGCTTATGGCGAGTACGCTGCCGAACTGGTCAGCACCCTGAGCCGCAGCATGTTCGAAGGTGTCGATGAGCTGGAAGTTGGCATGCAGTTTCACGCTTCCGCGCCAGACGGCCAAATGCAAATCGTCACCATCCGTGACCTGGACGGCGACGACGTGACCGTTGACGGCAACCACCCGTTGGCCGGCCAGCGCTTGACCTTCGACGTCAAAATCGTTGCGATCCGCGACGCCAGCGAAGAAGAAATCGCCCATGGTCACGTCCATGGCGAAGGTGGTCATCACCACTGATTTGTGCGCTAAGCTCAGATAACTGGAGAGGCGCCCGAGCGGCGCCTTTTTAGTCGGCGAAAGATGCTGCTCGCCTGGATTCTGTACGGTTGAAAGGCTGTTTCGAGAAAAACACGGGATATTTGGAGTTCGTCATGAGTGCTTTTCACGACCTTACATTAAAAGCGTTGGATGGCCAGGCATTGCCTCTGGCACCTTTCAACGGGCAGGTGGTGCTGGTGGTCAACGTCGCCTCCAAATGTGGGTTGACCCCACAGTACGCGGCTCTGGAAAACCTCTATCAGCAATACAAGGATCAAGGCTTCAGCGTGCTGGGATTGCCCTGCAACCAGTTTGCCGGGCAGGAACCGGGCTCTGAGGATGAGATCAAGACGTTCTGCAGCCTTAACTATGGCGTGACCTTTCCGTTGTCCAGCAAGCTGGACGTCAACGGCCATGATCGTCATCAGCTCTACCGCCTGCTGGCGGGCGAGGGCGCCGAGTTCCCGGGTGACATTACCTGGAACTTCGAGAAGTTCCTGCTGGGCAAGGACGGTCGCGTACTGGCACGGTTCTCGCCGCGCACCGCACCCGATGATCCGACGATCGTTCAGGCCATCGAAAAAGCGTTGAGCTGATCTCCCCTTTGTGGGCGCCCGGCGTGCTGGCGATAGCCCATTGGGCGCCCACAGACTTTTAAGCCTTAATCAATCAAATCAATAGTGCTGTGCATCGCGGCGCGCGCTCCATATTATCGCCGTCATAAATGACGCGTCCCCGTGGAGTGACCCATGCCTGTAAAAGCCTTGTTCAAACCGTTCAACCTCGGCGGCCTGGCGTTGCCAAGTCGTGTGGTGATGGCGCCGATGACCCGTTCGTTTTCCCCGGGTGGCGTACCGAATTCGAAAGTGATCGAGTACTACCGCCGTCGCGCGGCGGCCGGCGTGGGCTTGATCATCACCGAGGGCACGACCGTGGCGCATAAGGCGTCCAACGGTTATCCGAACGTCCCGCACTTCTACGGCGAAGCGGCCTTGGCCGGCTGGAAAAAAGTGGTCGATGCCGTGCACGCCGAGGGTGGCAAGATCGTGCCCCAGTTGTGGCACGTCGGCAGCGTGCGGCGTATCGGCACTGAGCCGGATGCCACGGTGCCCGGCTACGGACCCTCGGAGAAAACCAAGGACGGCCAGGTCGTGGTGCACGGCATGACCCACCAAGACATCCAGGACGTGATCGCCGCGTTCGCCCAGGCCGCCAAGGATGCACAACGCATCGGCATGGATGGCGTGGAGATCCACGGCGCCCACGGCTACCTGGTGGACCAGTTCTTCTGGGAGGGCAGCAACCAGCGCACTGACGAATATGGCGGGAGCCTGGCCAATCGCTCGCGGTTTGCCATCGAGCTGATCCAGGCGGTGCGCGCGGCAGTCGGCGAAGGGTTCCCGATCATCTTGCGTTTCTCCCAGTGGAAGCAGCAGGACTACACGGCGCGCCTGGTACAGACCCCTGAGGCACTGGGCGAATTTCTCCAGCCGTTGTCGGACGCGGGGGTGGACATTTTCCATTGCTCGACACGCCGTTTCTGGGAGCCTGAGTTCGAGGGTTCGCCTCTGAACCTGGCGGGCTGGACCCGCAAGCTGACCGGCAAACCGACCATTACCGTCGGCAGCGTCGGATTGGACGGCGAGTTCCTTCAATTCATGGTCAACACCGACAAAGTCGCACAGCCGGCCAGCCTGGAGAACCTGCTGGAGCGCCTGAACAACGAGGAGTTCGACCTGGTGGCGGTGGGGCGTGCGTTGCTGGTCGACCCGGATTGGGCACAAAAAGTGCGCGATGGCCGTGAAGAGGACATCCAGGCGTTCAGTCGCGAGGCGTTGATGACGCTGGTGTAAGCGCGCGGTCAGCTAGGGCCTTTTCGCGAGCGGGCTCGCTCCCACAGAGGTCGCAGGCGTAGGCACTTTCTATGTCACGACGAAGGACCTTGTGGGAGCGAGCCTGCTCGCGAAGGCGGTGTCAGCCACACCGGAGATCAGCTTGAGGTGGCCGCATCGGCGAGCACCTGCTCCCCGGTACAGGCCCCGCGCAAATGTCCCTCGAATTGTTCGATGATCGTCCCCCAGCCTTGTCGGCTGGCGTGCTGGCGGGCGTTGAGTCGAATGCAGCGCAAGGTCTCCGCTTCTTCCAGCAGCCAACCGGCCGCCTCGCAGAACGCTTGTTCATCCCCCGGCATCGCCGACACACCGGTGTAACCGTGGCGAATGTGCTGCGCGGCGGCCGCCTGGTCGTAGGCCACCACCCCCAGGCCAGACGCCAGCGCCTCCAGCACCACGTTGCCGAAGGTTTCAGTCAGGCTGGGAAACACGAACACATCCCCCGAGGCATAGTGGCAGGCCAGGGCTTCGCCCCGCTGTGCGCCGCAGAAGATGGCGTCGGGCAGGGACTGTTCCAGGGCGGCGCGCTGCGGTCCGTCACCGACCACGATCAGCTTCATCCGGCGCTGTGGATAAGTCGATTGCAAGTGCTGGAAGCACCGTTTGAGCAGCCCGAGGTTTTTTTCCGGGGCGAGCCGGCCGACGTGGATGACCGCCGTATCCTCGCTCCCCAACCCCCAGCTTTCACGTAAAGCGGGCAGGCGTTTGGCCGGGTTGAACAGTTGGCTGTCCACCCCCCGGGACAGCAAGGCCAGGCGCTCGAAGTGCCGGCGCTCCAACTCCAGTTGCTGGCTGGCACTGGGCACCAGGGTCAGTTGCGAGCGGTTGTGGAACCCGCGCAGGTAGTGGGTCAGCAACCGGGTCAACAGCCCGAGGCCATATAGGTTGGAATACTGCTGGAAGTTGGTGTGAAACCCGCTGACCACGGCAATTCCCAGGCGCCGGGCGGCACGCAGGGCAGACAAGCCCAAAGGCCCTTCGGTGGCGATGTACAGCACGTCCGGGCGCTGCTGCTGCCAGCGCCTGAGGAAGGTGTGCATCGACGACTGGCCCCATTGCAGCCCCGGATACCCCGGCAGTGGCCAGCCACGGCACAGCAGCAGTTCAGCACCGCCGCTGATGGCCAGGTCGCCGTCCTGGCGCGGTCGCACCAGCTCGACGTGATGCCCGCGCGCGCGCAGGCCGTCGCACAGGCGGCCAAGGGTGTTGGCCACGCCGTTGATTTCCGGAGGGAAGGTTTCGGTGATCAGGCTGATATGCAGGGCTGTCGTCATGACCTCAGTGTCGGCTGAGGCCATGTCGTCATTGTGGCAGTTGGATGATGGATCTGTGACGGCTCAGCCGTGTTTGGCGGCGAGTGCCTCCGCGCCGCGTTCGCGTACCCAGAACAAGGTTGCGCCGGCCACGGCGGCGGGCATCATCAGGATGTTGAGCACCGGGATCAGCAGCACCAGATAGACGATCCCGCCAAAACTCATGCTCTGCCAGCGCTTCGCGCGCAGCCAGGCGAGCATCTCGTTCCAGCCCAGCTTGTGGTTGTCGGCCGGGTAGTCGATGTACTGGATTGCCATCATCCACACCCCAAAAATCAACCACAGGGGGGCGGCGATCAGGTTGACCACCGGGATGAACGAGAGAATGAACAACGCCAGTGCCCGGGGCAGGAAATAACCGAGCTTGCGCATTTCCCGGGCCAGGGTACGCGGGACCATGGCGGCCAGTTCACCCCAGCTGAAGGCCGGGAAATCATCGGTGCCACGCACCACGACTTCGACTTTCTCGGCGAGAAATCCGTTGAACGGGGCGGCGATCACGTTGGCCAGCATCGTGAAGGTGAAAAACACCATCAACGCCACCAGCACCACGAACAGCGGCCACAACACGTAGTTGAGAAAGCTCAGCCAGCCCGGCAGGGACGGCATCAGGGTGTTGACCCAGAGGCTGAACTGATGACCGGCCAGGTAGATCAAGCCGACGAACAGCACCAGGTTGATGGCCAGTGGCAACAGGACAAACAGGCGCAGGCCAGGGCTCAAGACCAGCTTGAGGCCTTCGCGCAGGTATTGCGGGCCAGACAGAACGGGGGCGGGCATAGGGTGCTCCGGGCAATGGGGGAAACCGCGCCGACCTTACCGACTTTGCCTGGCAGGCGAAAGCGTGGTGCAAGTATCGACATTAACTGTAACAAAGGCGCCGATAAATCAGCCGCTTGGGGATAGAGACCGCCTATGAGCTGGATTGTTAAACCGTATTTCCTTAATCTTCGCCTCCTCGATAAGCTGCACCCATTATTTTTCAGGGCTGTCCCATCAAGGCGCGTCCCCACGTGCCGGTGCGGTCCATTTTTAATTCCAGCCGGTTTCCGGCATTCCGCGCCAGGTGGTACCGGCCGGTCGATAGGAGTTCGTCATGTCTGATGTACGTCATTCGCGAGTGATTATTCTCGGTTCCGGCCCTGCCGGTTACAGCGCTGCCGTCTATGCTGCCCGCGCCAACCTCAAGCCGCTACTGATCACCGGCATGCAGGCTGGCGGTCAATTGACCACCACCACCGAAGTCGACAACTGGCCAGGCGACGTCCACGGCTTGACCGGCCCGGCGCTGATGGAGCGGATGAAAGAGCACGCCGAGCGTTTCGAGACCGAAATCGTGTTCGACCACATCAACGCCGTCGACTTCGCCGCCAAGCCTTACACCCTGACCGGTGACAACGGCACCTACACCTGTGACGCGCTGATCATTGCCACCGGCGCCAGCGCCCGCTACTTGGGCCTGCCGTCGGAAGAAGCGTTCATGGGCAAAGGCGTGTCGGCCTGCGCCACCTGCGACGGTTTCTTCTATCGCAACAAGCCGGTCGCCGTAGTCGGTGGCGGCAACACCGCCGTGGAAGAAGCACTGTACCTGGCCAACATCGCCAGCACCGTGACCCTGGTTCATCGCCGTGAAACCTTCCGCGCCGAGAAGATCCTGATCGACAAGCTGAACGCCCGTGTGGCCGAAGGCAAGATCATCCTCAAGCTCAATGCCACCCTGGACGAAGTCCTGGGCGATAACATGGGTGTGACCGGCGCACGCTTGAAGAACAACGACGGCAGCTTCGACGAGTTGACCGTCGACGGCGTGTTCATCGCCATCGGCCACACGCCGAACACCTCGCTGTTCGAAGGTCAGTTGACCCTCAAGGACGGTTACCTGGTGGTGCAGGGCGGCCGTGACGGCAATGCCACCGCAACCAGCCTCGAAGGCATCTTTGCCGCAGGCGACGTGGCTGACCACGTGTACCGCCAGGCAATCACCTCGGCCGGCGCCGGCTGCATGGCCGCAC
Organism: Pseudomonas sp. ok272; assembly: GCF_900109995.1. Lineage (GTDB taxonomy): Bacteria > Pseudomonadota > Gammaproteobacteria > Pseudomonadales > Pseudomonadaceae > Aquipseudomonas. The sequence continues at coordinate 81,484 of NZ_FOCB01000001.1, forward strand.
TGGACGCCGAGCGTTACCTGGACAACCTGCAGAGCGCCAAGTCCTGAGGGCGTTGAAGTCCAAGCGTCGGCTGCAGGCGGTGTGAACAGATAGCTGTCGCAGCTGAGCCAAAGAAAATGCCCGTATCGAAAGATGCGGGCATTTTTTATGCGCGCTACAGGGGGGTGTATGGCCAGCAAGCGTCTCGGGTTTTAGGCGATAGCTGTTTGCCGGTCTTCCTGGCCTGAATCAGCCGCGCAGGCGTTCCTGTACGAAGTCCATGACCTTCAACGACTGATAGATGGCGTTGGCGGCGACGCGCCCGAATGGACCGCCATTCCAGTCCAGCAAGTACGGCTTGAACCGTTCATGGCGGGCACTCTCCCCGCAGACCGCCTCGGCGATGACCCGGCCACCAATCGAGCCGGTGTTCAGGCCGTGGCCGCCAAATGACGTGCAGGCCCAGACACCCGGCTCCAGCAATCCGAGGTTGGGCATCTTGTTGGTGGAATAGCCCATCAGCCCGGACCAGGCCAGTTCGATGTTCACGTTGGCCAGTTGCGGATAGACCGCGACCATGTCGGCCTTGAGCATGGCGGCCAGGGTCTGTTCGTCCTGTTCGTTGCGGGTGGTGATGCGTCCTCCCCACAGCAGGCGGTCGCCTTCGACAACGCGGTAGTAGTCCGAGGCCCGGCGGTCGTCGGAGAATGCGGCGCCTGAATCCAGGACGGTTTTGATGGCGTCACCCAAGTGCTCCGTCAGCACCACGTAGGTGGCGATGGGCAGGTAGGCCCGGCTGAGCTTTTGCAGTTCCGGGCCGCCGTAGCCGCCCGCGCAGAACACCAGGTCCTGACAGCGCACACTGCCCTGAGCGGTGGTGACGATCTTGTCGGCGCCCTCACGGTGCCAGGCGAGCATTTTCGACTGTTCGAATATTCGGCCACCCGCGGCTTCAATCGCCAGGGCCAGGCCCAGGCAGTAATTGAGCGGGTGAAAGTGCAGGGCATTGGGGTCTTCGACACCCTGGAAGTAGCGCAAGGTGTGGGCGCGCTCACGGACCTGCGGGGTGTCGAGGAAGTTGAGTTCATAGCCGAAGTCGCGGCGCATGGTGTCGATGTGGGCTTTCACGCCCGCCCTGTCGTCGTAGCGCTTGACCCGAATCGTGCCGGCAGAGGGCGCACAACCGCTCAGGGCCAGTTCGGTGATGTTGCGCCGCACGATCTCTACACCTTCGGCGGACATTTGGAACAGCGTCCTGGCGTGTTCCAGCCCGAGCTTTTTACGAATCGCCCCAGAACCTTGCGCCCAGCCTGGCGAGACCACGCCGCCGTTGCGCCCGGATGCGCCCCAGGCCACGTGCTGGGCGTCGAGGATGATCACGCGTTTGCCGCGCTGGCTTAGCTCCAGTGCGGCCGTGAGGCCCGCGATACCTGCGCCGATGATGCAGACGTCGCAGTGCTCATGGCTGTTCAGGGCGGGTCTGGCGGCGCGCGGCACTGAGGTTTGGGAGTACCAGGTGGTGGGAAAGGACATGCTCAATCCTTGGGAAGTGACGGCATCTGCTGTGGATGGGGGCAAACCGCGATGCCGGATAGGTACGCGGTCCGTGGGCGCGAGCCGGCTCGCGAAAACGGTATTGCCTTCAGCCTCGAAGTTGGCTGATCTACCGTCTTCGCGAGCAAGCTCGCTCCTACAGGGAAGGGTTACTTGACCGTCGAGTAGTCGACGCCATACCACTTGGTCGACAGTTTGGTCAGGGTGCCGTCCTTGTGCATGTCGGTGATGATTTCACCGAGCTTGGCCTTCAGTTCCGGATCACCCTTGTCGGTGGCAATCGCCAGCGGTTCGTAGAACACCACGTCGTTGTCGATGGCGCGCAGTGGGTAGTTTTTCTTGATGGCCGCCTCCAGCGTACTTTGCTGGGTCAGGATGGCGTCCAGGCGCACACCATCACCCAGGCGCAGGTCGTCCAGCGGCGCGAGCGATCCGGAATAGGTTTTCATTTTCCCGGCCTTGACGTCGTAGGTAACGGGCGGCACGTCCGTGGTTTCGATGGCGAGTTTCTCGTTGAGGTAGTCCTCGGAGGTGGTGCCGCCTTCGACGCCGATGGTCTTGCCGTTGAGCGCCTTGTGATCGGTGAGTTTGGAGTCCTTGTGCACCGCGAACACGTAAGGCACGTAGTAGTAAGTGGCGGGGAAGTCGAGGATCCGCGCGCGGCTCTGGGTCGCGGTCATCGAACCCACGGACATGTCCCAGCGCCCGTTCCACTTGCCGGCGGTGATCACGTCCCAGTCCGGGGTAATGAACTTGACCTCGACGCCCAGGCGCTTGGCGATCTCCTTGGAGACGTCGATGTCGAAGCCATCGATTTCATTCTTGTCGTTGATGAAGCCTTGCGGTGGCCAGATCGCCGAGGTCGCGACGGTCATGGTCTTGGTGTCCTGGATCTTGTCCAGCACGGCCCCGGCATTGGCGGCGCCGACGAACAGCAGTGACATCGTGGCGGCGAGGGTAATCACGCGTGTGGTTCTGAGCATGTCTATCTCCGAGTCTCGTTATAGTTATGGGGGACAGCGTTTTCAGTGACCGATGATCTGCGACAGAAACTTCTGCGCCCGTTCGGTCTGTGGGTTGTTGAAGAATTCGGCGGGGGTGGCCTGTTCAATCACCTGGCCCTGGTCCATGAACAGCACGCGGTCAGCGACCTTGCTGGCAAAGCCCATTTCGTGGGTCACGCAAATCATGGTCATGCCGTCGGTGGCCAACTCGCCCATCACGTCCAGCACTTCGTGGACCATTTCCGGGTCCAGCGCCGAGGTGGGCTCGTCGAACAGCATCACCTTGGGGTTCATGCACAGCGCCCGGGCAATCGCGACACGCTGTTGCTGGCCTCCGGATAACTGGGCCGGGTACTTGTCGGCGTGCTCGGCAATGCGCACCCGTTGCAGGTACACCAGGGCGCGCTTTTGCGCTTCGGCGCTCGATAGGCCCAGGACCAGTTGTGGCGCCAGGGTCAGGTTGTCCATCACGCTCAAGTGCGGGAACAGGTTGAAGCTCTGGAACACCATGCCGATTTCCTGGCGCACGGCATGCACACTTTCCGCTTCGCTGGTCAGGGTGATGCCGTTGACCTGGATGTGGCCTTTCTGGAAGCTCTCCAGGTGATTGATGCAGCGAATCATCGTCGACTTGCCCGAGCCGGACGGCCCGCACACCACCAGGATTTCCCCGGTGGCCACGCGCAAGTCGACGTCGCGCAAGGCGTGGAAGTTGCCGTACCACTTGTTCAGTCCGGCAATGGAAATCATCGTCGGGCTGGCTTCGGGAAGAGACGCCAGGTCGATTCGTTCAGCGGTATTGGTCCGAGTCATCAGGTCTCAACCCCTTGCAGTGGAGCGGTTGACCCGCTTTTCGATACGCGCCTGGACCCGTTCGAGGATGAACGACAGCGCCCAGTAAATCATCGCGGCGGTGATCAGCATCTCCAGGTGACGGAAGTCGGCGCGGCCTTGGGTCTTGGCCAGGTACATCAGCTCCCAGACGCCGATCACCGAGACCAACGAGCTGTCCTTGAGCATGGCGATGAACTGGTTGCCGGTCGGCGGAATGATCACGCGCAAGGCTTGCGGCATGATCACCCGGCTCAGGGTCTTGAATGGACTGATGTTCAGCGCCCGTGAGGCTTCCCACTGGCCGACCGGAATACTCTGGATGCCCGCGCGGAAGATCTCGGTCATGTAGGCGCCGTAGCACAGGGACAGCGCCAGGATGCCGGCCGGCACGGCGTCGACCACGTAACCCAGTTGCGGCAGCCCCAGGTAAATCAGGTAGATCTGGATCAGCAGCGGCACGCCGCGAAAGAACGAGGTGTAGAACGAGGCCAGGGCATTGGCCAGGCCGTTGTTCGACAGCTTGGCCACCGCGCCGATCAAGGCCAGCACGAAGGCAATCACGATCGCCACGGCGGAGATGTACAAGGTCGTGGCGGCGCCCTGGATGATCAGGAAGCCGACCTTGTCATAGATGAAGCTGTAGGAGAGGTCGAAGGTGTCGAAGAAGGCCAGGAACAGGATCATCAACTCGATCCAGACCACGGTGGTCTGCACCTTGAGCCGCAAGCGCCCAAGCACGTGGAAGTTCAGGGTGCCGAAGACGGCAATCGCCAGGCCGATGGCAATGTTGCGGGCGGTCAGGCTGTCGGGGGTGTTGCCCAGCAGCGGGTGCAGGACATGGCTGAGGGCGCTGTTACCCAGGTTCATCAGGTAGGCCGCGATGAACAGCACGACGGCTACACCGAGCAGGAACCGAGGGTCGTTGGACTTTTTCTTATAAATTATATTGTCGTGATACATGCAGGCCTCGGTGGAGAGTGGGTGGTGGGTATTGATCTCTCTGGATGGAAGGGGAGGTGGTTCAGTTCTACGGGGCCGAGCCAGGGACGGCAAGCGAACATAATTCACTATGTCAGTCCCTGAACGCATCGTGCTGTCAGGTCAGTTTGGCCAGGCATGCCCCAAGGATTTCCAGACCTTCTTCCAGTACGGCGGCTGGCGTGGTGAGCGGCGCCAGGAGGCGGATGATGTGGCGCGACTTGCCGCTGGGCATCAGCAACAGCCCGGCCTCGCGTGCCAGGGCCAGCAACTGGGTCAATTGCCGGGCGGCCGGTGTGCCGTCGGGGTTGATCAACTCGATGCCGCGCATGGCCCCGACACCGGTCAAGCGCCCCAGGTACGGGCAAAGGTGGTCGGTGCGCCAGGCCTGGTAGTGGCGCAGGATCAGCTCTTCCTGCAGCGCCCCCCAGGCTTGCAGGTTCGCGTCGCTCATCTCGTCCAGGGTCGCCAGGGCGGCGGCGCAGGCGATGGGGTTGCCCGAATAGGTGCCGCCCAAGCCGCCCTTGGGCAGGGCGTCGACCAGCGCCTGGCGTCCGACCACCGCCCCCAGCGGAACGCCGCCGGCAATGCTCTTGCCCAGCAGGATCAGGTCCGGCTCGATGCCCAGTCGTGAAAACGCGAAGCGCTGGCCGGTGCGGCCGAAGCCTGACTGGATTTCATCGGCGATCAGCACGATGCCCTTTTCGTCACACAAGCGCCGCAATGCCTGGGCGAACGCCGGATCCATGGCCAGGAATCCCGCTTCGCCCTGCACCGGTTCGAAGATAAAGCACGCCACGTCATCGATGTCGATTTCGACGCTGAACAGTCGCTCCAGGGCTTTCAGGGCTTCGGCGCAGGTGACGTCGTTGTCCGGGCTGGGGAAGGGCAGGTGATACACCGGGCCCGGGAGCGTCCCGACTTTCTGCTTGTAGGGCGCGACCTTGCCGTTGAGGTTGAGGGTAGCGAGCGTGCGGCCGTGGAAGGCGCCATCGAAGGCGATGACGGCCGTGCGCCCGGTGGCACCGCGGACCATCTTCAGGGCATTTTCCGCTGCTTCGGCGCCGCTGTTGGTGAGCATGCCGCTGACCGGGTAGCTGAGCGGGATGAACGCCGCCAGGCGATCCATGAGTTCGATGTACGGCGCATGGGGTGCGGCATTAAAGGCGTAGTGGGTCAGCCGTGTGGCTTGCGCACAAATGGCTTGAACGATGCTGGGATGGCAATGGCCGAGGTTCAGGACCCCAATACCGCCGACAAAATCGATGTAGCGTTTGCCGTCGGTGTCCCAGACCTCGGCATTCTTGCCGTGGCTGAGACGGATCGGGTGAACGATGGAGATCGATCGACTGATGGAATCGCTGCTCATGGATGGCTGACTCTGAGGAAGACGGGGCTTCCTTTTATCTAAGCCGTGAGCGGTGTTGCCCGGCAAACGAAATAAAGTCGCCGGGTCAGGACTAAAAGTCGGGATGTGTGAGCGCTTGCGTGATTTTGCGGGTCAATCAGCGACGGCGCAGCGGCTGGGCCTGGAACGTCACGCCGGCCAACCCATGGCTCATCAGTGCCCGGATATTGCTGTGATCGTTGCCTTCGGGCGTCGCCAGCACCGAACGGTAGTGCTCGCCGAACGCCAGCAGCGCTTCTTCATCGCTCAAACCTTCGAGCAAGGCCAGGCCCAGGGTCTTGCACGAACCTTCGTTCTGCCCGGCGGCATTTTCCACGCCACCGTTGTTGAAGGCCTGGGGCTGGTAGTCGTAGCCGGCGGCGATGAAGGCCAAGGTGTCGGCGAATGCATGTTCGCCGCTGTTGAGGCTGGCGCGCAGGGTGTTCAGGTCAGTCATGGGTTTTTCCTTTGGCGAACGCCGCTTGCTGTTCGGCGCTGGCTTCTTGCTGGTATTGGGCTTTCCACTCGGCGTACGGCATGCCGTACACCACTTCACGGGCGTCATCGAGGCTGACCTCGATCTGGCGCTCGTCGGCCGCCGCCTTGTACCACTTGGACAGGCAATTGCGGCAGAAGCCCGAGAGGTTCATCAGGTCGATGTTCTGCACATCCTTGCGGCTGTCCAGATGGGCAACCAGCCGGCGGAAAGCGGCGGCTTCAAGTTCCAGGCGTTGTTGTTCGGTCATCTTGGGGTCTCGATCAGGCATCAATGCAACTAAGGCTACAGGGGGGCAGGGTCGGCGTCGGTGAAAATGTCCACCGCGTTGCGTTCGGCCGTGCGGATGAACGACTGCGTCATCATGGCGATATCTTGAATGATGAACAGCTTCTTGTCCGGGCTGTTGAGCAGTTCGTTGGAAATGTCGTTGTGGTTTTGCATGCCAGGCCATGTGCACCAGATCGACAGGACCTGCTCTCCGGTGCCTTTGATGGTGGCGGGTTCGTAGTTGATTTTGTAGCCCACGGACTCGGCGCCGCCAAAGGTGTACTTGAAGATGTCCTTGAGGGTGTCTACCGGCTCGTTGGTCTTGAGGTAATAGGCAACGATGATGCGATCGACGTTGAAGCCGATCCACATCTTGGTCCTGATGTTGCTGTTCTCCAGGCGGTAGTTGGCGCCGAAAATGTTGTTGATGGCCGATACGCTGACGGTCAGTTCCTGGCCGTGGGAGTCCTTGATCTGGCCAAGGGTCTTGGGCAGGTTCTTGAGCAGCAAGTTGTGGGTTTTACTGATCAGGAACGTCAGGTTGGCTTCACGTTCGCCGAAGATCAGGATCAGGCTGAGGACCAGGGCCGTCGCCGCCAATTGGGCGAGCGACAGCGAGAGCAGGATCCAGTCGCTGTGGTCGGGAACGCCGACAAAGGCCAGCGACACATACACGGCGGCGAGCAGGCACAGGCCAAAGGCGGCAACGATGAACACCTTGGCCCAGCCTGGCAGGTAGATCAGCTTTTTCGAATCAATCATGGGACAGGGCTTTCCTTAGGTGGCGTCCGCCGTTGATCACGACGCTGCTTCCGGTGCTGTAGGGGGTGTTGAGCAAGAACATGACGGCATCGATCAACGGCTGCGCGCCGGGTTCGAATTCGAGCAGGGCTTTCTTCAGGGTGCGGGCGCTGTACTGCGGCGTGCTGTCCTCCTTGAGGATCAGCAGGCCGGGGAGGATGGCGTTGACCCGGATGGTCGGCGCGTACTTCTCGGCGAACGACAGCACCATGTTTTGCAGGGCGGACTTGGTCGCGGCGTAGCCGATGTGGCTCTTGCTGCCACGCGATGAGGTCTCGTCGCAGATATGGATGATATCGGCCCGATCCAGGCGCAGCAGCCACTCGGCCAGCTCGAAGTTCAGGTGATAGGGCGCCTCGACATGCAACTTGAACATGGTGTTGAGGTTGTCCAGGCCATCGTCCAGCCACAACGATGCGTTGTGGATGACCGCGCGCAGGCTGTCGAAGTGAGTCTTTACGTAGGTGACCAGCGCATCGCGGTCACTCTTGAGCTGCAGGTCGGCCTGGAACGGCACCATGTTGGCGTGCAGGGGGCCGGGGTGCTTCGAGCGGCTTACGCAAATGACGGTATGACCGGCTTCGGCCAGGGTCGTGGCCAGTTCGAGGCCAACCCGTTTGCTGGCGCCGGTGACAAGTATTGGGCTCTTCATGTGTAGGGGATCAGCTTCAGTAGGTCCATGCACGAGGGCTAGATGCGCGCCCAGCATAACTGAAGTTCCAGCGCGCGTGCGCCTTCCGGGCGCCTTGCCATGCTCCGGATGACAAGGCGGCGCGCCACCATCAGGGTCACGGGTGAGGTAGACATCATGTATCTGCGTAGGACACGTACACGATTGCGGGCAGGAGGCATACCAAACGCCGCCTGGGGCGGAGGCCTGCGCTTGAAAGCACGCGAGGACTATTCCTGATCCTGGTAAATACACCAGGGATACCCACCGATAAACCCATGCTTGAACTAGGGGCATGGTTGGGAGATAGAATAGGATCCAAACCGAACGGACTCCCAGGGACATATGGTTTCTACCCGCGAACGTCTCGAACCCTTGCAAGCTTCTATTGCAGTCGATCAGGAGCCCATGTTCCCGATTCGCGAAGTCGCGCGCCTGACAGGCGTGAACCCGGTGACCCTGCGAGCCTGGGAGCGGCGTTATGGGCTGATTCAGCCAACGCGCACCGACACTGGGCATCGCCTGTATTCCATGACCGATATTGAACGGGTCCGCAGCATTCTTGGCTGGATTGGCCGGGGCGTGGCGGTCAGCAAAGTCGGCCGGATCCTGGCCAGGGCCCAGGCCACCCAGGTGCTATCAAGCATTATCCCGAATGAGTGGGTGCAGGCGGACTATGCCCAGTGGCAAGCGCAAATCAGGGTTGCGTTGAGTGACTTCGATGATGTCGAGTTGGGACGTCTCTACGGCCAGATATTCTCCACCTATGCGCTGAGCGTGGTGTTCCAGGATATTTTCATGCCGCTGTGGACACAGTTGCTCCAGCACCAGGAGCATTTCGGACAAACCAGCGAATGGGTCATGCTCGATGGTTTCCTGCGCTCACGGGTCTCGCAGCGTCTGGTCGTTCTGCGCGGATCGAACCCGGTGCGGGTCGCGGTGGCGGCAATCGATGGGCACTGTCGCGAGCTTGAGTTGCTGTTGGCGGCCATGTACCTGAGCAGTGCCGAGATGGCGGTCAGAGTGTTGGCGCTGGGGAAACCGTTCGATGAACTGACCCTGATCTGTGAAAAGATCAAGCCGCAGGCGCTGGTGTTGGTTTCCAATCGTGCACCGTCCGCCGACTTCATCCTGCGCCTGAATCGCCTGGCGATGAGCCTGGAATGTCGCCTGATGTTGTCCGGCGATGCGTCGGACCTGGCACAGGACAGCCTGGCCGGATCTTCGATTGGCTGCCTGGGCAATGAAGGGGTGTTGATGCAGCAGCGGCTCCAGCAGTTCCTGGCCGGAACGCTCGATACTTGACACTCAGAGGTGCAGGGTGGGATGGGTCAGGCGGTGCTGTTGGAGGATGTACTGGCGCAGGCGTTCGGTTTCGTCCGCGTCGCTTTGGTTGAGCCGATAGGCGTAGTAGCCCTGTTCCGTCTCACGCTCGAACGTACCGTGCAGGGCAATCCGCTCGTAGCCTGAAGGGCTGAACCACAGTGCGAAGCTTTTTGGCGGCTTGGTGCGATTGCGTACCTCCAGCAAGACCCCCTTGAATGACACCTCGTGCACCCACAGCGTGCCCGGCTGGCCCCTGGCATTTTCCAGGGCTACGGGTTCGAGCAGCGCCAGGCGCCATGGGCGAACCATCGGACCTTCTTCGTAAATGATCGGTACGCCCAAGCGCAAATGCAGGGCATGAAACTCATCCTCCACCAAATGCAGGGGGAAGGTCATTTGCTGGTTTTCGAACTGCGCCTGGATGGTCACTTGCTCGTTGGCGGCCAGTCGAGTCAGCAGGTCGCGGATCTGTGAGCCCCCATTAACCAGCAGGCTCGATGTCGCATCGCGCACATTGAGTTGCGGGTTGTGCTGCATGGTTTGGATGAAGTCGAGCTCATCCTGAGTCAGAAGGGCGTCGCGGTGCATGGTGGACTCGGAATGATAGAGAGACAGCGTTATTGCTGATTGTAGTTAATGACCATCAATCGGCGGACTTGTTTTGACCGCTGGTCGCTTTGAGTGCCCGTAGCTGCGCTTGAACTTCCGCCAGTTGTGCTTCCAGTTGCTCGACTCGCTGCTGTGCCTTGACCTGTACGCTGACGTCCTTTTGCACACCGACGAAATAGGTCCGTTGGTCGCTTTTGTTGTGCATCGTTGAAAGCGACAGCTCATTCCAGAAGTGCGTACCGTCCTTGCGGTAGTTGCGCAGCACTTCACGGCATGATCCGCCCTGTTTAATCGTCTCGCGGATGATGCTCAGCCCAGCCTGATCGCGATCACCAGATTGCAAAAAACGACAGTCCTGATAAAGAATCTCGTCGGCGCTATAGCCGGTGAGCCGTTCAAACGCGGGGTTCACGTAGATCAGAATGTTGTCGTCATCACCTTCCTTCTCGGCGATCACGATTCCATCGTTCGAGGCGTTGATCACCATCTGCATCAGTTGGGCATTGATCATCGGTGAATCCTTTCAAGCGAAAAAGGTGCATGACATTTTAAGACATGGCGGGTGGCTGTCCACTCGCCATCAGGGCTAATTGAGAGGCAATCGCAGTTTTTTTTCCTCAACTGGTAACATCACAATCTTTTACTCAGCCTCAGGAACAGATTGATGAAAGTTGCCATCCTTAGCGGCTCGGTGTACGGCACCGCCGAAGAAGTTGCCCGGCATGCAGCCGAATTGCTCGATCAGGCCGGTTTCCAGACCTGGCACAATCCTCGGGCCACCCTCGCCGATGTCCAGGCTTTTGCGCCTGAAGCGCTCCTGGCCGTTACCTCGACCACCGGCATGGGCGAGCTGCCGGACAACCTGCAACCGCTGTACTCGGCCCTGCGCGATCAACTGCCGGCGGCCTGGCGCGGCTTGCCTGGGGCGGTGATCGGCCTGGGCGATGCCAGCTACGGCGATACCTTCTGCGGAGGGGGTGAGCAAATGCGTGAGTTGTTCGGCGAGCTGGGTGTTCGCGAAGTCCTGCCGATGCTGCGCCTGGACGCCAGTGAAAGCGTCACACCTGAAAGCGATGCCGAACCCTGGCTGGCCGAGCTGATCGGCGCCCTGCGCGGCTGATCGAAGCCCAAGTAAGCTGCGATGGCGCCGTTTTCGGCGCCAATTCACTGGTTTCCCCCCTGCCTTCCAACGGCCTGAAACCGACTGACTCGCTAGGTCAGTAAGCTGGCTGCCAATGCAACTACCCTATTGCTTGCGCCTGACTAGACTGCGTTCACGTCTACACAATAATAAAAACCCGAGGTCGTTGCCGTGAGCGTAGCCCCCGTCCAGTGCACGTCGAATTCAAGCAATCAGTTCAGTGCTGCCGAATTGATTGGCATCGAAGCGCAGATCCTGGCCGGCGCCAAAGCGATGATTGCCGGGGTGAGCCAACGGGCTCAAGGAATGGGAGGCGCGTTGGCCAGGCCGGCGTTGCTGCGCAGACTCGATCAACTCGACCCAGGTTATAGACTCTAATGCGACTCGCCGAGATTCCTCTATGTGTCTGGCGCAAGCGTGGCCAGAGCTTTGTGTTTCGAGGCCAGACCATCCGTTATTGGGTGGCCGGGCAGGGAGAACCGTTGCTGCTGATCCACGGGTTTCCTACCGCCAGTTGGGATTGGCACTACTTGTGGCAGCCTTTGACCCAGCGATATCGGGTAATCGCCTGCGACATGCTCGGTTTCGGCGACTCCGCCAAACCGGCCAACCACACCTACTGCCTGCTGGAACAAGCTGACCTGCAGCAGGCATTGCTGGAGCATCTGGGGGTTCGTCAACCCGTGCACCTGCTGGCCCATGACTATGGCGACAGCGTGGCGCAGGAACTGCTTGCCCGGCATGTAGAAGCGCGTATCGAAGTGGCCAGTTGCGTGTTCCTCAACGGTGGCCTGTTCCCCGAAACCCATCGTCCGGTGCTGATGCAAAAACTGTTGCTCAGCCCGTTGGGCTGGATGATCGGGCGAGCGTTTTCCCGTGATGGCCTGGTCAAGAGCTTCCAGCAAATCTTCGGCCCGCAGACCGGCCCCAGTGAAAGCCAACTGGATGACTTCTGGAGCTTGATTGACAGTAATCACGGCACGCGGGTGCTGCACAAGTTGATCAACTATGTGCCGCAGCGCCGCGTTCAGCGTGAGCGCTGGGTCAACGCCATGCAATCAGGCACGGTGGCGCTGCGAGTCATCGACGGTGAAGTCGATCCAGTCTCCGGCGCCCACATGGTTGAGCGTTACCGGCAGTTGATCCCCAATGCGGACACGGTCTTGCTGCATGGCATTGGGCATTACCCTCAGATCGAGGCGCCGGTTCAGGTGCTCAAGCACTACCTGGCGTTTCGTAATCACCTGGACGCTCCTGCGCTGAAGTTTGCCTGCTCCTGAGGCACCGACCCTTGCAGGTGGCTGCAAGGGTTGCCCCTTCGATCATCCCCCAGCCTTATCGCGCACCATTCAGCCCCAGCCCAGTTGATTGTGAGCTCATGCCTTGTGCCTGACACTCAGCGCCTCTGATACCTGGAGGTTGCGAATGAACGAGTCTGTGCGTTTCGAAGATAAAGTCGTGATCGTCACGGGGGCGGGCGGTGGCTTGGGGCGGGCGCATGCGTTGTTGTTTGCCCGGCACGGGGCCAGGGTGGTGGTCAACGACCTGGGTGGCTCGGCGCAAGGCGAAGGCGCCAACGCTTCGGCGGCTGACCGGGTGGTTGCCGAGATCCGTGAGGCAGGCGGCACCGCGGTTGCCAATCATGACTCAGTGACCGAGGGTGAAAAAATCGTCCAGCATGCCCTCGATGCTTTCGGCCGGCTCGATGTCGTGGTCAACAACGCCGGGATTCTGCGCGATAAGACCTTCCACAAGATGGACGACAGCGATTGGGACCTGGTTTACCGCGTCCATGTCGAAGGTGCTTACAAAGTCACTCGCGCCGCCTGGCCCCACCTGCGCGAGCAAAACTACGGTCGCGTGATCTTCACTGCCTCGACCTCCGGCATCTACGGCAACTTTGGCCAGTCCAACTACGGCATGGCCAAGTTGGGCCTGTATGGCCTGACCCGCACCTTGGCTATCGAAGGCCGCAAGCACAACGTCCTGGTCAACGCCATCGCCCCCACCGGCGGTACACGCATGACCGAAGGCCTGATCCCGCCGCAGGTGTTCGAACAACTGAAACCCGAGTTGGTCAGCCCGTTGGTGGTGTACCTGGCCAGCGAACACTGCCAGGAAACCTCCGGGTTGTTCGAAGTCGGTGGTGGCTGGATCGGCAAAGTGCGCTGGGAGCGTAGCCTGGGGGCCGGCTTTGATCCGCGTGCGGGTTTCTCACCGGAAGACGTCGCCGCCCATTGGCAGCAGATCTGCGATTTCGAGGGGGCGACGCATCCGAAGGACAACATTGAGGCGCTGAAGGAAATGATGGGAAATCTGCAGCGGTACGTGTTGTAGCGCCTCTTGATGCCATCGAACGCGCCGCGCGCTGCGTGGAGTGGCGCGTTCCCAGGGACACTAAACCGAGTACTTCTTGACCAGCGCCACCAGGTTCGCTGCGGTTTCCAGGTCCAGGACGCCATCATATTTTTCCGGACGGAAATGCAACTGGAATGCCCGCACCAGTTGCTGGAACCCAAGCTCGGTCGTGGCCGACGCAATGTCGTAGCCATAGGCCTTGAAGAGGGCGAGTGACTGAGTGCGCGTGGGCAGTCCGTTCTTTTGGTACTCCTGTAGGCAAGCGCATTGAGTGGCTGCGTCGTACCAGGCACCGATACCTTTCACGTACAGGGCATGCCATGGAAACGCCGGCCCCGGGTCGCTCTTGCGACCGACAGAGATATCGGAGTGGCCAACGACGTTTCGCGGGCTGATGTCGGGGTAGCGCTTGAGTATGTCCAACGCCAGTTGTTCGATGGCGGCTATCTGCTGGGGGTGGTAAGGCGGGAAGGTGAATTGTCCCTGATTGTCGCTGGCCAAGTTCACGATCTCGATACCGATTGAGGTGTCATTGAGATTGCTACGCTCGCCCCATTGACTGACCCCCGCATGCCAGGCTCGGTGGTTTTCATCGACCAGGCTAAAAATCTGCTGATCGGTGAAGCCGGCGTTGACATAGGTGGTATCGGAGATATCCGGGACCAAGTAGTGGGCACTGACATTGGCACCGGTCAGGGCAGTTAACGAACTTGAAAAGTTGCCGGCCGTGTAGTGAAGAATCAGAAAGCGCACTCGGGAGTTATAACCCATGCTGCGAAAGTTGTTATTGATAGGAAACATCATTTGATCATCCTGAATAGTTAAACGCGTGTTGGCGTCAGCCGCAGGGTAGCAGCGCGTGTATTCAGTCACAGCTAGTGGCGTTTTGCTGTTTTGTAAGCGGATCTTAGAGGTTGTCGCGGGTAGTTTTTTGGCAAAAAAAAGCCGCTGCAAAAGCAGCGGCAAAAGTAAGACGTTAGATTAAGGAGCTACAAATCAACGTCAGTGAACAGCGGGGTGCTGAACTGAAGTGTTGGGTTCAATTCAGCGGGATAGTTTGGCTGTGCCAGTGTTCGACTCACCCCTGGCGGCCTCAAGGTATTCAGGCGGTTTGCCGTGAAAGCCAGGCAAGCATAAGGCTTTGTCGGTCAAGGAGAAATAGCGATTATTGACATGCAGTGTTGCATCTTTGGCAACAGTCGCCCTAGCACGGGTCATCCCCGTCGCGGGGTGGTCGGGTTCGTAGACCTGGATAATTGAAACTATGCAGCGTTAACCTAATTAGTTAGTTGGGGGCTGGAGAAGTTGTTGTGTGTGGGGGGTATAAGAATGTTTACGAATTAACACATATTGCTGGGTGTACTTTAAAGGTTGGGCTGGATATAAATGACGGGCCGTCCCGTTGAGAGTGAGAAGAGTTCGCTCTTGGGGTAACTTCAATTGAAAGGATTCAAACTATGTCGAATGTTGATTTGCTGAATGATGTCACTGAGAAACTCAATAGGTATTTCGATGCTGCGGGCTTTGGACTTAAGGCCGAGCAGATGTACCTGACGGCAATGGTAAAAGTTCAGCATACCGGCGAGGAAGTCATTGGCTACTCGCAAACGGTCGCCTGGGCAATCATGGAACGGGTCCAAGAGAATGAACCGCCGCAATATGACGCTGAACATGTCGGGATCTTTACCCATCAATGGACATTCGATCCAGCCTATCGCGTGGATGAAAGCCAACTCAATTTGGATCAGTTAAATGGGATTGGCCGTGAAATCGTTGAGTCCTATAACGGTCTTTGATCATCAGTAGACACGGATGGATTGCGGCTAACACAGGGCCCGGGATGCACTCAGCGTGCATCACCGGACCCTTTTGCAGTTGTTCAATACGGGCAGGCGCCTGAACTACTCGGGGCTGGCATCCGGTTCGTAGCCCATGCGCCAACTCACGGCCCGGGTGGCGGCCAGCAGACGCCGGGCGGCCGGGCCGTTTTCGTCGGCGTGGAACAATGAGGCGGGGCCGACGATGGTGAGCACGGCGACCACCTGGCCAAGGGCGTTGAACACCGGCGCCGATAGCGCATCGACGCCAGGCATCAGCAGCCCATGCACATGATGCAGGCCACGCTGGCGAATCTGTTCGCACAAGCTGGCATAGGCCGGTTCATCGGCCAGTGGGTGGGCCTCGGTCGCCAACACTTCCTGATGGCGCAGTTCGGCTGTTTCACGCTGGGGCAGGAAGGCGCCAAACACCAGACCTGTGGATGAACTGAGCAGCGGCAACACCGAGCCCAATTGGGTCACGACGGTGACCGCCCGCACCGCCGGCTCGATATGCACCACGGTCGCACCTTGATTGCCCCACACCGCGAGAAAGCAGGTTTCATTCAACTCGTCGCGTAACTCTGACAGTGGCAGTGCAGCCACTTTCACCACATCCATACTGTTCAAGGCGGCCAGGCCAACACGCAAGGCTTCACGGCCCAGGCCGTAGTGGTTGGTGGCGCTGTTCTGTTCGGCAAAACCGCTGGCGATCAGCGCCTGCAGGTAGCGATGAACCTTGCTCGCCGGCATCTGCACGTGTTCGGCCAGGCGCGACAAGGAGGTTGAGGGCGACAACTGGGCCAGGGCCTTGAGGATGTCGGTACCGACTTCGGCCGAGCGGACTTTCTGTTTGCCGTTGCTGTCGGCGGTGGTGCGCGGCTTTTCCATGGTTCAGTCAGGTCTGGGGATGAGTGGGCGTCTTTATAGCTTGACGGTCAATACCAATCAAATTACGTTATGCGTAATTGAATTACGATAAAAATAACCTGGCGTGCCGACACTCCGAACAGGAGCCTTGGCCACGGCCTACTCTGCGTTCAGGAGGCTCCATGAACCTCGATTCAACCGCGCCGGCGCTGGCTTACCAGTCGGGCTTTGGCAACGAATTCAGCAGCGAAGCGTTGCCCGGTGCGCTGCCGGTCGGCCAGAACTCTCCACAAAAAGCGCCCTATGGTCTCTACGCCGAGCTGTTCTCCGGCACGGCGTTCACCATGGCCCGCAGCGAATCGCGCCGTACCTGGATGTACCGCATCCAGCCTTCGGCCAAGCACCCGGCATTCGTCAAGCTTGAGCGGCAGTTGGCAGGCGGTCCGCTGGGCGACGTCACGCCCAATCGCCTGCGCTGGAACCCCCTGGACATCCCCACCGAACCCACCGATTTCATCGACGGCCTGGTGAGCATGGCGGCCAACTCGGGGGCGAATAAGCCGGCGGGGATCAGCGTCTATCACTACGGCGCCAATTGCTCGATGGCGCGCGTGTTTTTTAATGCCGATGGCGAGTGGTTGCTGGTGCCGCAGTTGGGGCGCCTGCGCATCGTCACTGAGCTGGGGGTGCTGGACGTCGAACCGCTGGAAATCGCGGTGCTGCCACGCGGCCTCAAGTTCCGCATCGAGTTGCTGGACCCGCAGGCTCGCGGCTACCTGGCCGAGAACCATGGCGCACCCTTGCGCCTGCCGGACCTGGGACCGATTGGCAGCAATGGCCTGGCCAACCCTCGGGATTTCCTGACCCCGGTCGCGTACTACGAAGACCTGCGCCAACCCACGACCCTGGTGCAGAAGTTCCTCGGTGAATTGTGGGGCTGCGAGTTGGATCACTCGCCGCTGAACGTGGTCGCCTGGCACGGCAATAACGTGCCGTACAAATATGACCTGCGGCGCTTCAACACCCTTGGCACCGTCAGCTTCGATCACCCGGACCCGTCGATCTTCACCGTGCTGACCTCGCCCACCAGTGTCCATGGCTTGGCCAATCTCGACTTTGTGATCTTCCCGCCACGCTGGATGGTTGCCGAGAACACCTTCCGTCCGCCTTGGTTCCACCGCAACCTGATGAACGAGTTCATGGGGTTGATCCAGGGCGCCTATGATGCCAAGGCCGAGGGCTTCGTGCCGGGTGGCGCGTCGCTGCACAGTTGCATGAGTGCCCACGGCCCCGACGGCGAGACCTGCACCAAGGCCATCGAGGCTCAACTGGCCCCGAGCAAAATCGATAACACCATGGCGTTCATGTTCGAGACCAGCCAGGTGCTGCGTCCTAGCCGTTTTGCCCTTGACTGCCCACAGTTGCAAGCCACTTACGACACTTGCTGGGCATCGCTGCCCGTCACGTTCAACCCGAATCGGAGATAACCCATGACTCAGACCACCCCCACGCTTAGCTGGGTTGCCTCCGCCAACGGCCACGCGGATTTCCCGTTGCAGAACCTGCCACTGGGCGTATTCAGCACCCAGGGCTCGGCGCCCCGCAGTGGTGTGGCCATCGGCGAGCACATTTTTGACCTGGAAGCCGCGCTGGACGCCGGCCTGTTCGAGGGTGCAGCACGCTCGGCGGTCGAGGCCACTCGCGGTGGCCAGTTGAACGGGTTCTTCGACCTTGGTCGCGGCGCCCGGGTGGCCCTGCGTGAACGCCTGCTGGAGCTGCTGGCAGAGGGCAGTTCCCTGCACGGCAAGATCCAGGCCCAAGGCGCAAAGCTGCTGCCATTGGCTGCCGATTGCCAGATGCACCTGCCGGCGAAGATCAACGACTACACCGATTTCTATGTGGGCATCGAGCACGCGCAAAACGTCGGCAAGCTGTTCCGCCCGGACAATCCGCTGTTGCCGAACTATAAGTACGTGCCGATTGGCTACCACGGTCGCGCGTCGACCATTCGCCCCTCCGGCGCCGATGTACGTCGCCCCAAGGGGCAGACCTTGCCAGCCGGGCAGACCGAGCCCACCTTTGGTCCGTGCGCACGGCTGGACTATGAATTGGAGTTGGGGATCTGGATTGGCCAGGGCAACGAGATGGGGGATTCGATTGCCATCGGCGATGCCGCCGAGCATATCGCCGGGTTCTGCCTGCTCAACGACTGGTCGGCCCGTGATATCCAGGCCTGGGAATACCAGCCACTGGGCCCGTTCCTGTCGAAAAGCTTTATCACTAGTGTCTCGCCCTGGGTGGTCACTGCTGAAGCCCTGGAGCCCTTTCGACGTGCGCAACCGGCCCGCCCGCAAGGCGATCCGCAACCGTTGCCGTACCTGTTCGATGCGCGCGACCAGGCGTCGGGGGCTTTCGACATCGAGCTGGAAGTGTTGCTGCTGACCGAAGCCATGCGCGAGCAGAACCTGCCGGCCCATCGCCTGACGCTGAGCAACACCCGGCACATGTACTGGACCGTGGCGCAGTTGGTTGCGCACCACAGTGTCAACGGCTGCCAATTGCAGGCCGGCGACCTGTTCGGTTCGGGCACGCTGTCCGGCCCTGAGAGTGGCCAGTTCGGCAGCCTGCTGGAAATCACCGAAGGTGGTAAAAAGCCGATTGAGCTGGCCTCGGGCGAGGTGCGCAAGTTCCTCGAAGATGGCGATGAAATCATCCTGCGCGCCCGTTGCAGCCGCGACGGTTTTGCCTCCATTGGCTTTGGCGAGTGCCGTGGCACGGTCACGCCGGCACGCTAGGAGACCAGACCATGGAACTGTTTACCTACTACCGTTCGACCTCGTCGTATCGAGTGCGCATTGCCCTGGCGCTCAAAGGACTGGATTACACCGCGCTGCCGGTCAACCTGATCGCGCCGCAAGGAGGCGAGCACAAGCAAGCGGCTTACCTGGCCCTCAATCCACAGGGCCGGGTGCCGGCCTTGCGCACGGATGAAGGGGCATTGCTGATCCAGTCGCCGGCGATCATCGAGTACCTGGAGGAGCGTTATCCACAGGTGCCGCTGCTGTCGTCGGACCTCGTCACCCGTGCCCATGAGCGCGCCGTGGCGGCGTTGATTGCGTGCGATGTGCATCCGTTGCACAACGTCAGCGTGCTCAATCACCTGCGCCAGCTCGGGCACGACGAACCGCAAGTGCTGCAGTGGATCGGTCACTGGATCAGTCAGGGACTGGCGGCGGTCGAGCAGTGGGTGGGCGATGACGGCTACTGCTTTGGACCCGCGCCGGGAGTGGCAGACGTGTACCTGATGCCACAGCTGTACGCCGCTGAGCGTTTTAATCTGTCCCTTGAGGCCTACCCACGGATTCGCCGGGTCGCCGCCCTGGCGACGCAGCATCCGGCCTTCATCAAGGCCCATCCGGCCAATCAGCCCGATACTCCGAAGTAACTCGCAGGCTGGTGTGGGAGCGAGCCTGCTCGCGATAGCGTCGTGCAGGCTGCCACGATGCCGACTGGCAGGGCCTCTTCGCGAGCCTGCTCGCGCCCACATGTAGCCTCAGTGGACGATGGAGTTGGGCGGCAGATGCCCCAGCCGTTCGGTCAGGCGGATGCGCTGGATCGGATCGTCGCAAAGCAGCAGCGCGTGCTCCAGGTCGAAGCGTTCGGCGTTGGGACAGTCCAGCCGTTGATACAGGCTGGCGCGAGCCAGGTAGTCGGCGGTGCTGGCGTTGCCCATTTCCAGGACCCGTTCGGCGTCGATCAGCGCGTTGATGCTGTCGTCGTTGGCCAGGTACAACTGGCGCAGGTTGCGTGACAGGCGCTGGAGCATCTGGAAGGGGTCGCTGGTCAGGACATGTTCGGCCTTGAGCGGCAAGTGCGGGCCGTACTGGCGTTGTAACAAGTCTCGACAATCGTTGGGATACAAGCGCCGACCACCGCAGGGGTCCAGCAGGTGATCGGCCCCCGGCACCCGCAACAGGAAGTGTCCGGGGAAGTTGACCCCGACCAGCGGAATCTCCAGTCGTCGCGCCAACTCCAGGGCAATCAACCCCAGGGTCAGCGGTTGCCCGCGACGCCGTTCCAGGACCCTGTTGAGCAAGGCTGCCTGTGGCCGTAGCGGGGTGGCTTCGTCCTGCTGATAGCCCATGTCATTGAGCCGGCGCAACAACGGTTGGCCCAGTTCGCTGACCGGCAGCATCGGCAAGCCGGCACTGACGCGCTGCTGCAAATCGTTGAACTGTTCCAGTAGCGCCTCGGGCTTCACCTCGGGATCGTGCTCGGCAGCCATCCACAGCGCGGCTTCGAAGAGCGCTGGTGGCGAGCGGTGCAGGCAGGCGAAAAAAGCGTGGCGCGGTTTCATGAGTATCTCCGGCGAATGCCCCGTTTTAGCCCCGTCGCCGGCATTCGTCCAGTGCCTTGCACAACGTGTTACAGGTTATGCCCCAAAGCCGTTGCCAGCGCGCTGGCTTATTCCGGCGTGCTCCAGCAAATTCTGGGCGCAAGCCTATACTGGCGACTACCGTAAGTGATTCGGGAGCCCTACGATGTTCGCTCTCATGCAAAGCACCCGCCTTGAATCGCTGCACCTGAGCGTTGACCCGGTGACGGGGTTGAAAGCGGTGATTGCCATTCATTGCAGCCGTCCCGGGCCTGCCCTTGGAGGCTGTCGTTACCTTGCCTACCCCAATGATGAAAGCGCCATAACGGACGCCGCGCGCCTGGCACAAGGCATGAGCTACAAGGCAGCCCTGGCCGGGTTGCCGCTGGGCGGCGGCATGGCGGTGATCATCCGTGCGGCCCATGTCGAGAACCGTGGTGCGTTGTTTGAAGCCTTCGGACGTTGCATCGAGCAACTCGACGGTCGCTACATCACCGCGATCGACAGCGGCACGTCGGTGGCCGACATGGACTGCATCGCCCAGCACACCCGGCATGTCACCAGCACCACCGCCTCGGGCGATCCGTCGCCGCATTCGGCCATGGGCGTGTTCACGGGCATCCGCGCCACGGCCATGGCCCGCTTGGGCAGCGATAACCTGGAGGGGTTGCGGGTGGCGATCCAGGGCTTGGGCAACGTCGGTTATGCCCTCGCCGAACAACTGCATGCCGCCGGTGCCGAGCTGTTGGTCAGTGATATCGATGTGGGCAAGGTGCAACTGGCCATGGAGCAGTTCGGGGCGCACCCGATTGCCAACGATGCGTTGCTCAGCACCCCGTGCGACATCCTCGCGCCGTGTGGCCTGGGCGGAGTGCTCAACAGCCACAGCGTGGCGCAACTGCGCTGTGCTGCCGTGGCGGGCTCGGCCCACAACCAACTGACGAACCTGCAGGTGGCCGATCAACTGGAAAACCGCGGCATTCTTTATGCGCCGGACTATGTGATCAACTCCGGCGGACTGATTTATGTCGCCCTCAAGCATCGGGATGCGCCGTTATCGGCCATCACCGCCCACCTGTCGAAAATCAGCACGCGCCTGACCGAAGTCTTCGCCCATGCCCAAGCGGAAAAACGCTCGCCAGCCCGAGTGGCGGACGAGTTGGCGGAGCGTTTGCTCTATCGGTGAGGGCGGGGCTACCGGGTTTATCCGCATCGACACCGCCAGTGAGCTTTTTTTGTCACGTCGTGCTTGTGGTTGTCCGGGGTTTGATCGGCAAGGTGTCGGCCTAAAACCTATTGCCGATGAACGAGGAGGGTCGTGTATGAGCTTTCAAGCGCCTTTGCGGGACATGCGTTTCGTGCTGCATGAGTTGTTCGATGTCAGTGCTCATTGCGAGCTGTTGGGGAACGGTCTGGATCGGCAGTTGATCGATGGCGTCCTGGAAGAGGGCGCACGTTACGCGAGCGAAGTGGTCGCTCCGCTCAATCGCAATAGCGATGAGCAAGGCGCCACCCTGGAACATGGCCAGGTGACCACGCCCGACGGTTTCCGGGATGCCTACCGGCAATTCGTCGACAACGGCTGGGCCAGCATGACCGGGCCCAGCGCATACGGCGGCCAGGGTTTCCCGCAGATGGTCGCGGCGAGTTTCCATGAAATGCTCATGGCCGCCAGTTTGTCGTTCCGGGTCTATTCGGGGTTGACCGAGGGCGCGGTGCTCGCGCTCTACACCCACGGTGACGATGCGTTGAACGCCCGCTACCTGGCGCACATGGTCAGTGGCGCCTGGACCGGAACCATGTGCCTGACCGAACCCCAGGCCGGTACGGACCTGTCACTGCTGCGAACCCGCGCCGTGGCGCAGGCGGACGGCAGCTATGCGGTGACCGGCAGCAAGATCTTTATCAGCGGTGGCGAGCAGGACCTTTCCGAGAACATCGTGCACCTGGTACTGGCTCGCCTGCCGGATGCACCGCCCGGGGTCAAAGGCATCAGCCTGTTGCTGGTCCCCAAGTTCATGGCCAATGCCGACGGCAGCCTGGGGGCAAAAAACAGCCTGAGCTGTGGTGCCATCGAGCACAAGATGGGCATCAAGGGCGCATCGACCTGCGTGATGAACTTCGATGGCGCCACCGGCTGGATCGTCGGCTCGCCGAATCAGGGACTTGGCTGCATGTTCACCATGATGAACGACGCCCGCTTCCAGGTCGGCTTGCAAGGCCTGGGCGTGGCCGAGCGCTCGTTCCAGGGGGCCTTGCGTTATGCCCGTGAACGCTTGCAGTCCCGCGCGCTGGAAGGCGTTGCGGCCCCGGATAAACCCGCAGACCCGATCATCGTCCACCCCGATGTCCGACGGATGTTGCTGACCCAGAAAACCCTGGTCGAAGGTTGCCGGATGTTGGCGGCCTACACCGCCCAGCAGTTGGACCTGGAGCATGGGCATCCGGCGTTGGAGGCACGCCAGCAGGCGAGCAAGCGGGCGGCCTTGCTGATTCCGATGGTGAAGTCGTTCTTTACCGACATGAGCCAGGAAGTCACGAGCCTGGGGGTGCAGGTTTACGGTGGTCACGGCTACATCCGCGAGTGGGGCATGGAGCAATTGATGCGCGACAGTCGCATCACCCAGCTCTATGAGGGCACCAATGGCATCCAGGCACTGGATTTCATCCGCCGCAAACTCCTCGCCGATGGCGGCAAGGAACTCACCGACCTTCAAGACGAGTTGAGCCAGTGGTGTGCGGCGTGCTCGCCGGACAGCGGCTTGAGCCCGTTGGTGTCAACGCTTGCGGCTCGCTTGCAGGAGTGGCGCGAACTGACCCGGCATGTGGTGACGGCGAGCCAGCGCAACGTGCAAGAGATCGGCGCCAGCGCGGTGGACTTCCTCCAGTATTCGGCGTACGTGCTGATTGCCGGTTTCTGGCTCAAGGCCGCCATACGGGCCGAAGCCGCCCTGCAAGCGGGGACCACAGAGGCTGAGTTCTATCAGGCAAAGCTGCAGAGCGCACGGTTCTACATCGACAAGATGGTGCCCCGGGCCAGCGCTCATCGAGAGGCGATTCTGACGGGCGCCGAGTCGCTGATGGCCATGCCGCCAAGCAGCTTCGCGTTCTAACGCGCCACGGGGTTGCATGGCAGGCATGAAAAAGGCCCTGGATCGTCTGATTCAGGGCCTATTCAATTCAGGGGCTGCTTACTTCGCGGCTTTGGCCTTGCTCGGTTTGGCCGGCTCGACAGGCTCGGCTGACTCTATCGGCGCGGCGGCGGGAGCCGGTGCACTGAGCAATTCAGCGAGGGCATCGGGCTGGCTCTTGAACGCCTTGGCGAAGACATCGCGGTTCTTCGCCATGTAGATCCCGGCTTCTTCCACTTGCTGTTCGGTCAGTGACGGAACGGCTCTTTGCAACACCTCGGACAGCAATTCGGCCAGTTCGAGCATTTTGTCATGACGGTCAGCTTCGGCTTTATCCATGAACAAGCGCTCCAGATCTCGGCTGCTGCGGTATACCACTTCGACGGCCATTTACCACCTCATATGCCTTCACGTTAGTTATTGCGTGCGACTACTGTATTTATATACAGCGCAAAGGATAGGCGAATCCCTGCGCTTTGGGTAGTGGCTTTTTAATGTAGACCGGTTTCGGGGTTTGTCAGCTCAAGGGGAGCCGGCTGCTGGCCGTGGGCAAACGTGTCCGCTTGCGGTCCGTCGTCATCTCACTCACCGTAGCTGGCTTTGTTTCTGCATGCAGAACAACGGTCACGTCGAACCCGCATCATCCACGCGAACTGAGCTAAGGAACCATCATCGTGAAAATCAATTGGGCGGAGAAACTTCGCCAGAACGTGCATGAGCTGGCCGAGTCGCTGGGCAATCTCTTCGTCGAGACGTTCCATTACCTGGCGCTGTTCGCGATTGGCGCGGTGACAGCCTGGGCGGCGGTCATGGAGTTCCTGGGGATGATCGAGCAGGGTCGCATCAAGATTGATGACATCTTGCTGCTGTTCATCTACCTGGAGCTGGGGGCGATGGTCGGGATCTACTTCAAGACCAACCACATGCCGGTGCGCTTCCTGATCTATGTGGCGATCACCGCGCTGACACGCCTGTTGATCTCCAATGTGTCGCACCACAACCCGCCGGACCTGGGCATCATCTACCTGTGCGGTGGGATTCTGCTGCTGGCGTTTGCGATCCTGGTGGTGCGCTATGCCTCATCGCAGTTCCCGTCGGTGAAGGTTGCCCATCCGCAACGCAAGACCGATGGGCCGGCCAGTGAGCACTCGGACGTCGAGAAGGGCGAGTCATAGGGCTGGCGGGCACCCAGCGCTTGATGGGTAATTGTGAGGAATTGTTGCGGTATTTCGGGGCGACCTAACTCCCGACCATAACAGTGCTTTTGCCCGTTGTCCGGCTTTATTTGCATGGGGAAATTTATCTTTTTTTAGGGGTTGAATTGTTTCTCGGACTGCCCAACTCTGTAGTTAAGAGGTCACGGACATTCAGGTTCCAAACGCTACACCGGGCCTCTCGCGAGCTAGCTGAAATAAGGGATGAACTATGCAAATCCAAGTCAATAGCGATAACCATATTCAAAGCAGCATCCGACTGGAGGAGTGGGTACGTACTACCATTGAGAGCACGCTCGAACGTTACGAAGAAGACCTGACACGGGTCGAAGTTCACCTTCGCGACGAGAACGGAGATAAACCCGGACCCCACGATATGCGCTGCCAGCTTGAGGCGCGGCCGAAAGGCCATCAACCGGTATCCGTGACGCATAAGGCCGATACCCTGGAACAGGCGATCGAAGGGGCGGCGACCAAGCTTGAGCATGCGCTGGAGCATCTGTTCGGCAAGCTGCGCGGCAAGCGCGCCACCGTGACCCCGCTCCCATCTGGCGCTCACGCCGATGCGTTGCTCGAGGAAGAGTTTCTCGAGAACGAACAGGCCGCACTCAATCGAGCCTGATAGACCTTAACCACCGCCAACGACAAAGGGCCTGCAATCGCAGGCCCTTTTTGTTTGGTGCCCGGAACGCCACGGGGTTGTTTGAGTTCACGCATCATCTGGAGGCGCCGTTGGGGATCGTTGCAGGCGATAAGACTTCTTTCTATGGCGCTCCAGGCTGTTGGTGTCCTGGCGGATGCCGGGTAACGAGGGACCGCGCGGCACACGCCGGGTCGCCTGACTCTCTTTGCGTTGAAGCGGATGGTCCCTTCGCGAGCAGGCTCGCTTCCACCCAGCGTGCACCTCTGGGGCTAGCGCAAAAACGCCTGCCGATATTCCCCCGGCGTGCCCTTCATGGCCTGGCGAAAGCGGTTGGTGAAGTGGCTGGCGCTGGAGAAGCCGCAGGCCAGGGCGATCTCGCCCAGCGGTTGCGCGGTTGAGCGCAACAGGTGCCGGGCGTGCTCCAGGCGGCGCGCCAGCAGGTATTGATGGGGCGGCAGGCCGAAGCTTTGGCGAAACATGCGGGCGAAGTGGTACTCGGACAACGTGCACATCGCCGCCAGTTGGCCGAGGCTGATGGGGTCGCCCAGGTGACTGTCGATGAACGCCACCAACTGCCGCCGTTGATGGGCTGCCAGCCCACCCTTGAGGCGCAAGCCCTCGCGCAGGCCGACCTGATTGAGCAGGGTGTGGCTGAGCATTTCATGGGCCAGGCTGCTGGTCAGCAGGCGTTCGCCGGGCTCTTGCCAATTCAAGTGGATCAACTGGTGGAAGCGTTGCGCTTGCAGCGGGTCGTCGAGAAAGGTCGCTTCGTGCAAGTGCAGCGTGCGGGGTTCACGGTCCAGCAAGGTCACGCAGCCCAGGGCAAACTGCTCGGTGCTGAAGTACAAGTGGGCCAGGCGGATGTCACCGTTGATCACCCACGCTGACTGGTGATCGGCGGGCAGTACGCAGAGTTTGTCCGGTCCGCCCTTGGTGCCGGGACGGTCGCGGCGAAAGGTGCCCGTGCCGCCCGCCAGGTAGCAGGACAGGGTGTGATGCCCCGGCGCTTCATAGTCCTGGGCGTCGTGATAGTTGCTCCACAGGGCTGCGGCCATGCCGTCACCGAGCTCGGCGCTGTGCTCAAGCTGAGCATGGGGCGAGCGGTTAAGAGCTTGGAACACTTGCAGGGTTTCGAGTGACGGCATCAGCGGATCTCCAACGCCTTGCATCCTACTCCAGCGTCCTGCCCACGGCAGCCCATCGCCCGACAAAAGCGCAAGTTTATGCAAGTGCGCAGGGGGCGAGCGCCGCAGACTGAAGGCCATCTTCAGGAGTCACCGGCATGAACCTCTCGCTGTATCTACTCACCGTGCTGATCTGGGGCACCACCTGGATCGCCTTGAAACTGCAACTGGGGGTGGTGGCCATTCCCGTGTCGATCGTCTATCGCTTTGGCCTGGCGGCGCTGGTGCTGTTTGTCCTATTGCTGCTCAGTCGCAGACTGCAGGTGATGAACCGGCGCGGGCACCTGATCTGCGTGGCCCAGGGCTTGTGCCTGTTTTGCCTCAACTTCATGTGCTTCCTGAGCGCCAGCCAATGGATTCCCAGCGGCCTGGTGGCGGTGGTGTTTTCCACGGCAACCCTATGGAACGCCCTGAATGCACGGGTGTTCCTGGGCCAGAAAATCGCCCGCAATGTGCTGATGGGCGGGGCGTTGGGCTTGTGTGGCCTTGGGCTGTTGTTCTGGCCGGAGTTGGTGGGGCATACCGCGACCCCGCAGACCTTGCTGGGCCTGGGATTGGCGTTGTTGGGCACCTTGTGTTTCTCGGCTGGGAACATGCTCTCCAGCCTGCAACAGAAAGCCGGTCTCAAGCCGCTGACCACCAACGCCTGGGGCATGGCCTATGGCGCGGGGATGCTGACCCTGTATTGCCTGGTCAAGGGCATCGCGTTCGACATCGAATGGAACAGCCGATACATCGGCTCGCTGCTGTACCTGGTGATCCCGGGCTCGGTGATTGGTTTCACGGCCTACCTGACCCTGGTCGGACGCATGGGGCCGGAGCGCGCGGCGTATTGCACCGTGCTGTTTCCGGTGGTGGCGCTGAACGTGTCGGCGTTCGTCGAAGGCTATCAATGGACGGCCCCGGCATTGGCCGGCTTGGTATTGGTGATGCTGGGTAATGTGCTGGTGTTTCGTAAACCCGCGACGAAAGTTAAACCGCTGGCGCCCACCTTGGTTTGAATTAACGGTCGTTCTTCAGCGCCAAGTAAATCAGCGCGGGCATCTGGAAGTCCACGATGCCCTGCGCCCACTCCAAGGCATGCCATTGCAGGATGGACATGTCCATGTCAAACCACTCATTCAAAATAACCTGGAAGATAAGGTAATAAACGACGGTGCCAGTTGTCAGGCCGGCAATCGCATACTTTTTGGCTTCGTGGAACTCTCTGCTCGATGCATTGCGCTTTTGAAAGAGTTGATAGGCGCCGACGAGGCAGCAGGTCGTGAAGATAGTTTCCAATGTAATGATCATCCAGTAAAAACGATGATGCATGATGCTCGAAGTGACCGCGCGGTAAGTCCTGGTGGAATTGCCCCGGGTGGTGTCCATGCTGAGGATGTGAGCAATGAATTCGTAGTTGGCGGTGTAATCCGTCAAGTTACTGAAGACGATAAATATGCCAAAGATACCGGCCATGAGTGCGATGATGATTTTGCTGCGTCTAATGACGCAGGTGGTGGTCATGTTAACCATGTTGCCTATACTCCGAAAGTAAGTAGTTGCGCAGGACAAGAGTGTCCTGCTGTTCTCGGAGTTTATAGGGTGTTGGTTTATTCGTTTTATGCACTGGGTTGCAAGTTGTTTCCCGTGGGGTGGTATTTAAATAGGGTATTTATAAGTTGCTGTGTGCAGGGCCAGTGGTGGGGAAGTTAGTGTGTGTTTAAAGTGCACTGTATCGTTACTGTCGAGACTGGTTGTGGAGGCGCCTGCCGTGCCGCGCGGCATTTTTTGGCTGACGCGCTAGCGCCTCCTCAGGTCGTCGGTCGCTGACGGGGATCAGGCCTGACCCTTGAACACCTGTGGGTTGACCAGGTCTTGTGGTCGCTCGCCCAGCAGGGCGCTGCGCAGGTTGGCCAGGGCGCGGTTGGCCATGGCGTCGCGGGTCTCGGTGGTGGCCGAGCCGATGTGGGGCAGGGTCACGGCGTTCTTGAGTTGGAACAGCGGCGACGCGCTCAGCGGTTCTTTTTCGTAGACGTCCAGGCCCGCGCCGCGAATGCGCTGGTTCTGTAGCGCCTCGATCAAGGCCGGCTCATCCACCACCGGGCCGCGGGCGATGTTCACCAGGATCGCGCTAGGCTTCATCAGCGCCAATTCGCGATGGCTGATCAAGTGCCGGGTCTTTTCACTCAGCGGCACCACCAGGCACACGAAGTCGGCTTCGGCCAGCAGTTGGTCCAGGCTGCGGAACTGCGCGCCCAGTTGCTGCTCAAGTTCGATCTTGCGGCTGTTGCCGCTGTAGAGGATCGGCATGTTGAAGCCCAGTCGACCGCGTCGGGCGATGGCCGCGCCGATGTTGCCCATGCCGACGATACCCAGTGTCTTGCCATGCACATCACAGCCAAACAGCGGCGCGCCGACGCTGGCCTGCCAGTTCCCGGCCTTGGTCCAGGCATCCAGTTCGGCGACGCGCCGGGCACTGCTCATCAGCAGGGCAAAGGCCAGGTCGGCGGTGCTTTCGGTCAGCACGTCCGGGGTGTTGGTGAGCATGATCCCGCGTTCGTTGAAGTAGTCGACATCGTAGTTGTCGTAGCCCACCGAGACACTGGACACCACTTCCAGCTTGCTGGCGTGCTCAAGCTGCGCCCGGCCAAGCTTGCGACCGACCCCGATCAGGCCATGGGCATGGGGCAGGGCTTCGTTGAATTGCGCGTTGAGGTCGCCCTGTTTCGGGTTGGGCACGATGACGTCGAAGTCCTGTTGCAGGGTTTCGATCATCTCGGGCGAGACACGGCTGAAGGCAAGTACAGTCTTTTTCATCGCGGGAAAGCTCGTCAGGCGGGGGAGAATGCCAAGCAAGCTAACATTTTGTGTGAGGCGGGTGCGAGTCTATCGGCTGACACCGAACCTTGTGGGAGCGAGCAGGCTCGCTCCCACAAGGGATTTGTATGGCGCTTGGGCGAGCGCTCGATCAATACGCCGTCAGCTCCGCCTGATGGGCCGACAGAATCTCGGGCAACGAACCGCGCAGGTATTCGACCCAGGTCTTGATCTTGGCATCCAGGTACTGGCGCGACGGGTAGATGGCGTACAGGTTCAGTTCCTGCGAGCGGTAGTTGGGCATCACCCGCACCAGGCTGCCGTTGCGCAGGCCTTCGATGGCGGCGTAGACCGGTAGCACGCCGACGCCCATGCCGCTGGTGATCGCGGTTTTCATCGCATCGGCCGAGTTGACCAGGAATGGCGAACTGTTGATGGTCACCATCTCCTGGCCGTTGGGACCGTCGAACTGCCATTTCTCCAACGGGATCACCGGACTGACCAGGCGCAGGCACGCGTGGTTCAGCAGGTCGCTGGGCTTCTGTGCGCAACCGTGGGTTTTTACGTAGTCCGGCGAGGCGCAGACGATGCTGTAGGTGATGCCCAGGCGCTGGGAAACGAAGCCCGAATCCGGCAGCTCGCTGGCCAGCACGATGGACACGTCGTAGCCCTCGTCCAGCAGGTCCGGCACGCGGTTGGCCAGGGTCAGGTCGAAGGTGACGTCCGGGTGGCTCCTGCGGTAGCGGGCGATGGCATCGATCACGAAGTGCTGGCCGATGCCGGTCATGGTGTGCACCTTCAACTGCCCGGCCGGCCGCGAGTGCGCATCGCTGGCCTCGGCTTCGGCCTCCTCGACATAGGTCAGGATCTGTTCGCAGCGCAGCAGATAGCGCTTGCCGGCTTCGGTCAGGGCGATGCGCCGGGTGGTGCGGTTGAGCAAGCGGGTTTGCAGGTGGGCTTCCAGGTTGGAGACCGCGCGCGAGACGTTAGCGGTGGTGGTGTCCAGTTGCACGGCGGCGGCGGTGAAACTGCCGGCTTCGGCGACACAACTGAAGGCGCGCATGTTTTGCAAAGTGTCCATGGGGTGCTCTCAAGGCAGATGGCAAATTGTGACACGAAGTTACAGGGTCGGGGCATTCAACCAAGGGATTATCTCGTTAACGGTAATAAAGATTCACACGATCCCCGGCTTATCGCCGTTCAACCCCACCCCTAGAATTGTCCCGCCGCCTACTTGTAGGAGCGAGGCTTGCCCGCGAAGTCAGCATTCATGTTGACGGTGCCGACGTCTTCGCGGGCAAGCCTCGCTCCTACCGAGCCATATCCCCCTCCTCAGGAATTTGCAGCAGTGCCGCGTCGCATCAGCGCAGAGTTGAAGACTCTCAGTGTTTGGGCTTTATCGTTAGCAATCAGCGGCTGCGTCGCAACCGGGGGGATTGCCCCACAAGACAAGGCACTCGATGCCAATTCATTGACCACCGACTCCGCGATCCAGAGCGCCGACCGAGACGCCGGCTGGCCCGTCGCGCAATGGTGGCAGGCCTATGGCGATCGCCAATTGAACGCCTGGGTCCAGCTCGCCGTTCAGGGTAGCCCAAGCATGGCCATGGCCGCGGCGCGGGTGCGCCAGGCCCGGGCCATGGCCGGGGTGGTCGAGTCCGCCGAGTCCTTGCAGATCAATGGCGATGCCACCCTCAAGCGCCACAACTGGCCCACGGATCAGTTCTACGGGCCGGGCGAGTTGGCCAACGCCACCACGTGGGACAACAACGCGACGCTGGGCCTGAGCTACGCCCTCGACCTTTGGGGCCGGGAAAGCAACGCCAGCGAAAGGGCCGTGGACATGGCCCACATGAGCGCCGCCGAAGCGCGCATGGCCCAGCTGGAGCTACAAAGCAACGTGGTGCGCGCCTACATCCAGCTGTCGCTGCACTACGCCCAGCGCGACATCGTGACGGCGACCCTGGCCCAGCAACAACAGATCCTCGACCTGGCACAAAAGCGCCTGGACGGCGGCATTGGCACTCACTTTGAGGTCAGTCAGGCGCAAACCCCGCTGCCCGAAACCCATCGGCAACTGGATGCCCTGGACGAAGCCATCGCCCTGAGCCGCAACCAACTCGCCGCCCTGGTCGGCAAGGGCCCGGGGGAGGGCGCGCGGTTGCAGCGTCCAACGCTGTCCTTGGCCGCGTCGCTGAAACTGCCCTCGAGCCTGCCGGCGCAGTTGCTTGGCCAGCGCCCGGACGTGGTCGCCAGGCGCTGGCAGGTCGCGGCCCAGGCCCGAGGCATCGATGTGGCGCACGCCGGTTTCTACCCCAATGTCGACCTGGTGGGCAGCCTCGGCTACATGGCCACCGGCGGCGGGATGCTG
This sequence comes from Pseudomonas sp. ok272, assembly GCF_900109995.1. GTDB lineage: Bacteria > Pseudomonadota > Gammaproteobacteria > Pseudomonadales > Pseudomonadaceae > Aquipseudomonas. The sequence goes on from NZ_FOCB01000001.1 coordinate 113,295, forward strand.
GGGTTCTTGACCGGCCAGAAGCTCAATTACAGCGTCGGCCCGGCGATCACCCTGCCGATCTTTGACGGTGGACGACTGCGCGCGGAGCTGGGGCAAGCCTCGGCCGGTTACGACCTGGCCGTGGCCACGTACAACCAGACCCTGGTCAATGCGCTCAAAAGCGTTTCGGACCAGTTGATCCGCCGCGCGTCCATGGACCAGCAGCAAGCCTTCGCCGCCGAGTCGGTGGCCGCTGCACAGAAGACCTACGACATCGCCATGGTCGCCTACCAACGGGGCCTCACCGACTACCTCAACGTGCTCAACGCGCAGACGCTGCTGTTCAAACAGCAACAGGTCCAGCAGCAGGTCCAGGCCGCCCGCCTGAGTGCCCATGCCGAACTGGTCACCGCCCTGGGGGGGGGACTCGGCGCCGGCAATGACGTGCCGGCCGACCGCCAGGTCCAGGCCCCGAAAACCCCGGCCCTTCTTCAGAGCCTCTCGAATTGAACACACAACCTGTGGGAGCGAGCCGGCTCGCGAAAAGGGAGTATCCGTCAGCATCCATGTCGGCTGACACACGGTCTTCGCGAGCAGGCTCGCGCCCACAGGTCCCGCATCGACCACTGAGCAGGATTTCATGACGCCCTTGCCTGCACCGCTGCGCTGGCTGTACGCCCTTGAGTGGCGCCGTGGATTTTTCGATTGGGCGCGCAGCGACGGCGTGACCTGGGTCTACATCTTCAAGGTGTTGATCGCCGCGTTCCTGACCCTCTGGCTGGCCATGCGCCTGGAACTGCCGCAGCCGCGCACCGCGATGATCACCGTGTTCATCGTCATGCAACCGCAGAGCGGCCAGGTGTTCGCCAAGAGCTTCTATCGCTTCCTCGGCACCCTGGCCGGCTCGGCGGTGATGGTGGCGCTGATTGCCTTGTTCGCGCAGAACACCGAGCTGTTCCTCGGTGCGCTGGCGATCTGGGTGGGCATCTGCTCGGCGGGCGCGGCGCGCTATCGCAACTTCCGCGCCTACGGTTTCGTGCTGGCCGGTTACACCGCCGCGATGGTCGGTTTGCCGGCGCTGGCGCACCCGGACGGCGCGTTCATGGCGGCGGTGTGGAGGGTGCTGGAAATCTCCCTGGGGATTCTCTGTGCGACCCTGGTCAGCGCCGCGATCCTGCCGCAGACCGCCAGCGCGGCGATGCGCAACGCGTTGTATCAGCGTTTTGGGGGGTTCGCCCTGTTCGTCACCGACGGCTTGCGCGGACGCAGCCAGCGCGATGCCTTCGAGCGGCGCAACGTCGGCTTTATCGCCGAAGCCGTGGGCCTGGAAGGGCTGCGCAGCGTCACCGTGTTCGAAGACCCGCACATGCGCCGACGCAACGGTCGGCTGAGTCGCTTGAACAGCGAATTCATGGGCATCACCACGCGCTTCAATGCCCTGCACCAATTGCTGGAACGCTTGCGCGGCAGCGGTGCCGATCACGTGGTGGCGGCGATCAAGCCGGGCTTGCAGGCGTTGGCCGAGTTGCTCGACGGGTTCTCCGCACGGGCGCTGACCCATGCCGACGCCGCGCGTCTGGCGACCCAACTGGCGGCTTATAAAGAAGGCTTGCCGGCGCAGGTCCGCAGCCTGCGGGCGAGTTTCCAGGAGAGCGCGCCGAGCGACGCCGAGCAACTGGACTTTCATACTGCCTACGAGTTGCTCTACCGGTTTGTCGACGAACTGCACAGCTATGCCCTGACCCACGCGTCCCTGGCCGATCACCGTCACGAACGCGAGCAGTGGGACGAGCCCTACACCCCGAAAACCAACGGGCTGGCCTCGGCCGCCTCGGGGATTCGCGCCGCGTTCATCCTGATTGTGCTGGGCAGCTATTGGGTCGCCACCGCCTGGCCAAGCGGCGCCACCATGACCTTGATCGCAGCGGCCACGGTCGGCCTGTCGGCGGCCACGCCCAATCCCAAGCGCATGGCGTTCCAGATGGCGTGCGGGACTTTCCTCGGCGCGTTGATCGGCTTCGTCGAGATGTTTTTCATCTTCCCGTGGATCGATGGTTTCCCGTTGCTGTGCGTGATGCTGGCGCCGGTGATCGTGCTCGGCTCGTTCCTCATCTCACGGCCACAGTACGCCGGGATTGGCCTGGGCTTGCTGATCTTCTTCAGCACCGGCTCGGTGCCGGACAACCTGACGGTCTACAACCCCTACACCTTCATCAACGACTACATCGCGATGGTCCTCGGCATGTTGGTGTGTGCGGCGGCCGGGGCAATCATCCTGCCACCCAACAGCCGCTGGTTGTGGCGGCGCCTGGAGCAGGACCTGCGGGGGCAGGTGGTGTATGCGATCAGCGGCAAGCTCAAGGGCCTGGCGTCGAGTTTCGAGAGCAGCACCCGCGACCTGGTGCACCAGGCCTATGGCCTGGCGGCCGGGCAACCCCAGGTGCAAAGCCGCCTGCTGCGCTGGATGTTCGTGGTGCTGGAAGTCGGCCACGCGATCATCGAGCTGCGCAAGGAACAAGCGATCCTGCCGGTGCACCCGGCGTATGCCGAGTCGCAGCCGTGGCGCCAGGCGATCCGCGTGATGGGCCGCGCGCTGGTGCGCCTGTTCCTGCAGCCGAGCCAGAGCAACCTGGAGCGCAGCCTGATTGCCGTCGACCACGCGATCAGCCGGGTCCAGGCCACCGACGAACCCTTCGCCCCGCACTTCGATACCTCGGCCCTGCGCCGGGTGAAGAGCTACCTGCATTTCATCCGTACGTCATTGCTCGACCCGCAATCGCCGCTGGCCGAACTGGCCGCCCCGCAAGGACTTGACCATGCCCCGTGAAATCGCCTTCCACGGCGTGTACATGCCGACCATGACCCTGATGTTCTTCATCGCCGCCGCCGTGGCCTGGGCCCTGGATCGGTTCCTGTCCGGGTTCGACCTGTATCGCTTCTTCTGGCACCCGGCGTTGTTGCGCTTGAGCCTGTTCACTTGCTTGTTCGGCGCCCTGGCGCTGACTGTCTATCACTGAGACCGCCTCGATGAAAAAGCTCTTCAGTCTGCTCGCCACCTTGCTGGTGCTGGCCCTTGCGATCTGGATCGGCCGCACCTTGTGGGAGCACTACATGAACACGCCCTGGACCCGCGATGGTCGGGTGCGGGCCGACATCATCAACGTGGCGGCCGACGTCACGGGAGAGGTGGTCGACGTGCCAGTGCGCGATAACCAGTGGGTGAAAAAAGGCGACCTGCTGATGCAGATCGACCCCGAGCACTACCGGATTGCCGTCAAGCAGGCGCAATCGCTGGTGGCCTCACGCAAGGCCACCTGGGATATGCGCAAGGTCAACGCCCATCGCCGGGCAGACCTGGACAACCTGGTGATCTCCCGGGAAAACCGCGACGACGCGAGCAACATCGCCGACTCGGCCCTGGCCGATTACCAGCACGCCCAGGCGCAACTGGAAGCGGCCGAACTGAACCTCAAGCGCACCCGGGTGCTGGCGGCGGTGGACGGCTACGTCACCAACCTCAACGTGCATCGCGGCGACTACGCGCGCATCGGCGAGCCGAAGATGGCGGTGGTCGACATGAACTCGTTCTGGGTCTACGGCTTCTTCGAAGAAACCAAGCTGCCCCACGTGCGTGTCGGCGACAAGGCGGACATGCAGTTGATGAGCGGCGAAGTGCTCAAGGGCCACGTGGAAAGCATCGCACGCGGCATCTACGACCGTGACAACCCCGAGAGCCGCGAACTGATCGCTGATGTGAACCCGACCTTCAACTGGGTACGCCTGGCCCAGCGCGTGCCGGTACGGATTCACATCGATGAAGTGCCCGAGGGTGTGCTGCTGGCGGCGGGGATTACGTGCACGGTGGTGGTGAAGCAAGAGGGTGGGCAATAACGGTTGGAGTGCGGTGTTCCCTTCGCGAGCAGGCTCGCTCCCACAGAGTATCTGTGTCGTCATGAAGATCCCGTGTGGGCGCGAGCCTGCTCGCGAAGGCGGACGTTGAGCAATGGCCTATAGACGCCAGGGCGGCGGATTGGCAATGATCCGTGGCCGGCCATTGGGGCTGATGAGCAGGGAAGGCAAGTGATGGCAAGGTATGCAAGGTGTTCGGCCGCGTTATTGATGCTGGTGGCCGTGGGTGGACAGGCTCTGGCCGACACCTGGCAGCAGTGCTTTCTGGACCTGCGCATCGCGCAAGTGCTCAAGCAACCCTATCCGCAGCTCCAGGCCGAGGTCCTCAAGGTGAGTCAAAAGCAAGCCACGGCAGAGTGTCCAGCGGTCGGGGAACTCATCACCTTTGTCCCCGAAACGGCTGACTACCAATCCCCATTGGTGCGCCGCCACTGGCCCAAGAAAGGCCAGCCGATGAAGATCCGCTATCAATACCTGGACGGCATTTGCAAGGGCGATGGGAACAACTATGCCTGTCGCATCAAGCACTATCCGGTGAGCAATCATCGCTAGGGGTTGATCGTTCCTGGGCTGTTCTGGGTGCGCCCAGGCCCTCTGTGGGAGCGAGCCTGCTCGCGAAGAACGATCACGCGGTCTCAGAGTTGCCCGCGCAAGCCAAACCGCTTCATCAATACCGATTCCAGCAGGCCCTTGGGCAGCAGCGCGGCCAGTAGCGGCAAGGCGCGGCTGCCATTGCCCAGGCGAATCATTCGTGGGGGTGTGCGCTGTTGCACGGCCTTGAGTACGTCGGCGGCGAAGTCGGTGGCTGGGGTCGGGTGGTCCTGGGAGGCCTTGGCCCGGGCGCGGATGCCTTCGCGCAACGGCCACCAGGGCGATTGTTCGCTGATCAGTTGTTCGGCTTGGGTGCCGGCGTTCTTGGCGAAGCTTGAGGCGATGGCGCCGGGCTGGACTTCCAGTACCCGGATGCCAAAGGGCGCCAGTTCCATGCGCAGTGCATCGCTCAAGGCATGCACTGCCGCCTTGGAGGCGCAATAGGCCCCGGCGAACGGGGTGACCAGCACGCCGGACACGCTGCCGATGTTCACCACCAGACCCTTGTTGCGGCGCAGCAGCGGGAACAGTGCGCGGGTCACGCCGACCACGGCGAACACGTTGGTTTCGAACTGGCGCTGCAGGGCCTGCACGCCGCCATCGAGCAGCGGGCCCATGGCGCCATAGCCAGCGTTGTTGATCAGCACGTCCAGGCCGCCAGGTTGCTGGCCGAGGCGTTCGGCCAGGTGCTCAAGGGCGGGCGCGTCGTTGACGTCCAGTTGCACGGCGGTGAACCCGGCGCTGCTCAGGGCCGCCACGTCTTCGGGTTTGCGCGCGGTGGTCCAGACCTCGTAGCCGGCGTGTTTGAAGGTGTCGGCCAGGGCGCGGCCAATGCCGCTGGAGCAACCGGTGATCAATGCGACGGGCATGGCGCAATCCTTGTGCAATGGAAGGAAGAAGGGGCAATCAGTCGGAGAAGCTACCTTGCAAATGCTCGGCGCGAAACTCCAGGGTTTGCGGGCGATAGCCGGGACGCAGCGGTGGCATGGGCAGGCAGTCTTGCCAGTTGGCCCCGGCCTGCAGCTCACCAGGGCCGCGATAGCGCGGTGCGGCGTATTGATTGTCGGCCAGGTTGATGGTGTCGCCCGGTGCGTAGGCCGCCACTCGCCAGCGCAGTTCGGTCAGCGGCACGTCGTTGCCGTTGTTCAACTTCAGTTGCAGCGGACGGTCCGCGGGGCAGTGGTCCGGTGCGTAGGTGATGCGCAGCTCCAGGCGCGCCAGTTGGCTGGCCTCGCGGTTGTCCAGCCACACCACCCAGGCGGCCACCAACCCCAGGCCCATCGCTGCGGCCAATGACACGGGCAACGCCTTGGCCGGGTAGCGCAGCAACAGGACCAACCAGGTAATGACCAGCAGGACGCCGATGAACATGACGCAAACCTCGGGAGCAAGAGACCGCCATCCTACCTAAGCGTAGTCGGGGTTGACCATGCTCGGGCGGCCTGGCGCCTTACTCGGGCGCATGATCACGCAAGAACACCAAGTTGTCCGGCTTGGACTGTTCGGCGCTGTAGCGATAACCCTGTGCATCGAACTGCTTGAGCGCTGCCGGGTCGTTGATGCGTTCCTGGATCACGAAGCGGCTCATCATGCCCCGGGCTTTCTTGGCGTAGAAGCTGATGATCTTGTACTGGCCGTTCTTCAGGTCCTTGAACTCGGTGTTGATGATCCGCGCGTTCAGGGCGCTGCGCTTGACCGCCGAGAAGTACTCGTTGGACGCCAGGTTCAGCAGCACGTCATCACCTTGTTCGGCCAAGGCTTGATTGAGCCACTCGCTGATGTGCGTGCCCCAGAACGCGTAGAGGTCCTTGCCGCGGGCGTTGGCCAGCTTGGTGCCCATTTCCAGGCGGTACGGCATCATCAGGTCCAGCGGGCGCAGCAGGCCATAGAGGCCCGAGAGGATGCGCAGGTGCTGCTGGGCGTAGTCGAAGTCGGCTTCGCTGAAACGCTGGGCCTCCATGCCGGTGTACACGTCACCCTTGAACGCCAGCAGGGCCTGCTTGGCGTTGGCTTCGGTGAACGCCGGGGTCCAGCTGCCGAAGCGTGCGGCGTTGAGGCCGCCGATCTTGTCGGAGACGTGCATCAACGCGCTGATCTGCGCCGGTGTCAGCTCGCGCAGTGGCTGGATCAGTTCCTGGGAGTGGTCCAGGTATTGGGGCTGGGTGAAGCGTTGGGTCGCCGGCGGTGTTTCGTAGTCGAGGGTCTTGGCGGGGGAAATCACCATCAGCATGAAGTCGTCTCCTTTAATCGTGCGGCGATTCTAGGGGGTTGGGCGGTTTGACTCCAGCTATCGACGTCATAGGTGATCGGTGGTGATGGCTCGCAGGGCTGTAGTGACTGCAGGACTTGGGGTTATATCGGCTATAGTGCCGCGCGGGTTTTGTTATGGAGGCACCCCCTTGCGTATTGCTTTACTGATGGCTACCTGGCTGCTCAGCGCCAGTGCGATGGCCGCGCCCACTGAGCCGGCCACGCTGGACCGCAGCACCTGGCCGGAGAAGCTCACCAGCCCGACCCTGTTCGATGTCGCCTCGCGGGCGGAGATCCTCACGTTCGCCCGCGAACTGCTGGCCAGTGAGTCGCTGGACGAGAGCGCATTGAAGCAGCGCCTGGGGCTGCGCATGATCAATCTCGACGCCATCAACGCCTTGCGCGAGCGGATGTGGCAACGCCTGTTGGCCAACTACAATTTTGCCCAGCAGAGCTGCGACCAGGACGCCTCGTTCTGTTTCCTGGTGGAGGACATGCCCAGCCTGCGTGAGCAGGCGGGTAAGTTCGAGCTGGGCGAGGCGTCGTACTACACCCGTTGGGTCGAGCCGAGCCGGCAATTCCATCAACGCTACCTGGATGAGCAACTGCGCAAGGCCGCGTTGCTGCCGCAGACCAGCAGCGAAGTCGAGCTGTTCGGCGATTACGAGCGCAATGGCGATCAACTCAACGACCGGCTGTTCGTGTTGAGTTTCGACAGCGGCGCCAACCTCGCGCCGGACAACACCGCCTGGCTGACGGACTACCTGCGCAAGGCGAACCTTTCCGGCACCTTCTTTGTGCTGGGCAGCGATATCCAGAATCGCCTGTCGCAACACGCGGTGGCCGACTTGCAGGGGGTGTATTCCAGGCAGTGCATCGGCGTGCAGGGCTGGGAGTTCCGCTCCCACAGTCATTGGCAGGCGTGGCAGTACTCGGTGACGCGCAGTGTCGATCTGGTGAAGAACAAGCTGCCGGAGAATTTCGTGCCGCTGTTCCGCCCGCCCAACGGGCAGCGTCGAGCCGATGCCGGTGGGTTCTTCAAGGCGCAAGGCTTGCAGGTGGCGTTGTGGGATATCGATCCGTTGGACAGCAACCGCCAACTGACCGGGACCCAGAGTGCCCAGCGGGTGTTGACGCTGATGCTGCTGTGGCGCCATGGGGTGATCAACTTCAACGCCAAGCAGGACGCGGTGAAAACGGCATTGCCCTGGTTGCTGACGCAAACGGCGCAAAGTGGGATCGGCTGGGAGGATTGTCAGGACGCGTTTCGCTGAAACGGTCGGCCCCCGTAAATGCTGGGGTTGGGGCGATTTTTGAGGGGGTTTCGATGCAGGCGGACTTCCGACTTTAACGGCAGGGTGCCTGCGCGCCAAGGGCTATTCGTCACTCCGCAAAATAAACTGAAAAAAACCGTCAAAGTGCTTTTTCCTGTCACAGGTTTTGGAGTATTACGAAGTCAGACCGCCGAAACCTGCAACACAGGTGGCGTCTTCCAAGACTCCGCGTGTGTGCAGTTCACTTGAGTCCTCGCAGGTGAATTTGGTGGTCACTTCGAGGCGCAGCACTGTCAGGGTATTGCGTCGACTGGCTCCCACAAAGGTGACCGAGTATGGATGATCACGGACGTAGCCCTTCTTCCAACCTGCCAATCCTTTATGTACTCGATACCAACGTATTGATTCACGATCCAAACGCGCTACTGAATTTCGAAGAACACCACGTTGCCATCCCGATGACGGTCCTTGAAGAGCTGGACAAGCTCAAGAGTGGGCATCACAGCGTCGCGGCGGAATGTCGCCAGGCAATTCGCCTGATCGACAAGACCCTGGGCGAAGCCACTCCCGACGATGTCGAGCTGGGTGTGCCGATCCAGCGCGGCAAGAGTGGGCCCAAGGGCTTGCTGTCGATCCTGATGAGCAAGCGTGCCGAGCCGAACATCGTCCTGCCCGAGCACCTGAACGACAACATCATCATCAACCAGTTGATCGACCTGCGTGCGCGGCACAAGAACCTGCGCGTGGTGCTGGTCACCAAAGACATCAACATGCGCCTCAAGGCCCGGGCCTGCGGCATTGCGTCCGAGGACTACAGCACCGACCAACTGGTCGACGATGTGTCGCTGCTGCCCAATGGCTACCACACCATGACCGGCTCCTTCTGGGACCGGGTGAGCAAGGTCGAAACCCGCCAGGACCACGGCCGCACCTGGCACCAGGTGCAACTGATCGACAACCTGCCGGCGGTGCATATCAACGAGTTCATCATCGATGAACAGGGCTTTGTCGGCTGGATCAAGGAAATCCAGGTCGACAAGCTGCTGATTCTCGACCTGCACCAGGAACCCCTGTTGCACCAGGAAGCCTGGGGCCTGAAACCGCGTGACATCTACCAGAGCCTGGCGCTGTATGCCTTGCTCGATCCGGACATCCACCTGGTCAACCTGTCGGGTGCTGCCGGGTCCGGCAAGACCATCCTGGCGCTGGCGGCGGCCATCGAGCAGACCATGGTCAGCAAGCGTTACCGGCGCATCATCGCCACCCGCAGCGTGCAGGGCCTGGACCAGGAGATCGGCTTCCTGCCCGGCACCGAGGCGGAAAAAATGGAGCCCTGGCTCGGCGCGATCACGGACAACCTCGAAGCCCTGCACAGTGATGATGAAAGCACCCACGGCAGCGTCGACTACATCCTCAGCAAGGTGCCGTTGCAGTTCAAATCCCTCAACTACATCCGGGGTCGCAGCTTCCAGCAGAGCCTGATCCTGATCGACGAGTGCCAGAACCTCACCCCGCACCAGATGAAAACCATCATCACCCGTGCCGGCGCCGGTTCCAAAGTGGTGTGCCTGGGTAACCTGGCACAGATCGACACCCCTTACCTGTCCGCGACCAGTTCCGGGCTGACCTACCTGACCGAGCGCTTCAAGGACTTCCCCAACGGCGTGCACATCACCCTGCAAGGGGTGCCGCGTTCGATCCTGGCCGAATACGCCGAATCGCACTTGTAACCCTTGACCCACACCGGGCGGCCGCGAGGTCGCCCGGTTTTTTATCCCCCGTGGGAGAACCCCGTGGGAGCGAGCCTGCTCGCGAAGAAGCCGACACATTCACCCTCGATGTTGAGCATGCTGACGCCATCGCGAGCAGGCTCGCTCCCACCGACGTTATTCAACCGTGCGCAAATCTGACCCGCAGGTTTACAATCGCCGCTCCTGAACAGGAGTAACGCTGTGCTGACTCATCTTGATTCCCAAGGCCGTGCCAATATGGTCGACGTCACTGATAAAGCCACGACGTCCCGTGAAGCCACGGCGCAAGCGCTGGTGCGCATGCTGCCGACCACCCTGCAAATGATTGTCAGCGGTGGTCACCCCAAAGGTGACGTGTTTGCCGTGGCGCGCATCGCCGGCATCCAGGCGGCGAAGAAAACCAGCGATCTGATTCCCCTGTGTCATCCGCTGATGCTGACCAGCGTCAAGGTCGAGCTCAGCGCTGAAGGTACGGATGCCGTGCGCATTACCGCGCGCTGCAAGCTGGCCGGGCAGACCGGGGTGGAAATGGAAGCCCTGACCGCCGCCAGCGTCGCGGCGCTGACGATCTACGACATGTGCAAGGCCGTGGACCGCGGCATGGTCATCGAAAGCGTGCGCCTGCTGGAGAAGCTCGGTGGCAAGAGCGGGCACTACCAGGCGCCCGACCAATGAAGCTCACGGTGAAGTTCTTTGCCCGTTACCGCGAGGCGGTGGGTATGGACGGGCTGGCGATTGAAGGCGACTTCGCCACGCTCGACGATGTACGCGCCCGGTTGGCCCAATGGAAAGGCTTCGACGTGTTGGCGGAGCAGAACCTGATGTGCGCCCGCAACGAAGAGCTTTGTTCGCTGGATGAGCCGCTGAGTGACGGCGATGAAGTGGCGTTTTTCCCCACCGTGACCGGAGGCTGAGCCATGGCGATTCGCGTGCAGTCCACCGCGTTCGACCCCGGCGCAGAAGTCAACGCGATGCACGCGGCCAACGTCGGTGTGGGCGCGGTGGTCAGCTTTGTCGGTTATGTGCGTGACTTCAACGACGGCCTCGAGGTGGCAGGGATGTTCCTGGAGCACTACCCGGGCATGACCGAAAAGGCCCTGGCCAAGATCGCCCTGGAAGCCGAACAGCGCTGGCCGTTGCTCAAGCTTGAGGTGTTGCACCGTATCGGTGCCCTGGAGCCGGGCGAACCCATTGTGTTTGTCGGCGCCGCCAGCGCCCATCGCCAGGCAGCGTTCGATGCCTGCGCCTTTGTCATGGACTACCTCAAGACCCGCGCGCCGTTCTGGAAGAAAGAACAGACCCAGCAAGGCCCGCGCTGGGTCGAGGGGCGTGACAGTGATCATGCGGCGGCTGATCGCTGGAAGCCGTAGTCAATCGTCTGTTGTTGCTTGGGTGTCTGATCTGTCGCCTTCACGAGCAGGCTCGCTCCCATATGGGTTCGATGTACGTGGGAGCGAGCCTGCTCGCGAAGAGGCCCTGCGCCACACCACCAAACCTCCTGGCTCACCGCTCCAACCCTCTGGCGCGGCATCCCTGCTTGCCCAATTGACGATTTGTACGTAAAAGTCCAGTATGGAATTATAAGTACAAAAATGCCTGCCATTGCTTTGCCTCAGTCTTGCCAAACCAACAACAACCTGCGAGAGAACGATTATGAAGCAGTTCCCCCTCATTACCGGTCTGGCCCTGAGCCTGTTGGCCTCGACCAGTCTGTTCGCGGCCGAGAAAACCTTGCGCATCGGCATCGAAGCCGCCTATCCACCGTTCGCCTCCAAGACGGACAAGGGTGAGATCGTCGGGTTTGACTACGACATCGGCAATGCCTTGTGCGCGCAGATGAAGGTCAAGTGTGAGTGGACCGAGGTCGAGTTCGATGGCCTGATTCCGTCCCTCAAGGTGAAGAAAATCGACGCGGCCCTGTCGTCCATGACCATCAACGAAGACCGCAAGAAGTCAGTGGATTTCACCCACAAGTACTACTTCACGTCATCGCGGTTCGTGATGAAGGACGGCGCGGTGGTGGATGACCAGTACGCCAGCCTCAAGGGCAAGACCGTCGGTGTGCAGCGCGCGACCACCACTGACCGTTATGCCACCGAAGTGCTGGAGCCCAAGGGCATCGTGATCAAGCGCTACGGCAACAACGAAGAAATCTACATGGACTTGGCCGCCGGTCGCCTGGATGCGGTGTTCGCCGATACCATTCCCCTGGCGGACTTCCTGTCGATGCCCCGTGGCCAGGGCTACGCCTTTGTCGGACCTGAACTCAAAGACCCGAAATACGTGGGCGAGGGTGCCGGGATTGCGGTGCGCAAGGGCAATACCGCGCTGGTCGGCGAGTTGAACGCGGCCATCGACGGCATTCGGGCCAGCGGTGAGTACCAGAAGATTTCCGACAAGTATTTCAAGTCGGATATCTACGGCGACTGATCAAACGCCAATCGCGAGCAGGCTCGCTCCCACAGGTTCAGCGCCATCCTTGTGGGAGCGAGCCTGCTCGCGAAGGCATCGATCCAGGAAGACTCAGCCCTTCAATTCCTTCAAATGCTTGTACACCGTCGCCCGCCCCATGTTCAGCACATTGGCCACATAGTTGGAGGCGCTCTTGCCTTTGAAGGCGCCTTCGGCATGCAGCGCCAGCACCAGTTCGCGCTTGTGTTCGCGGTTGAGCATGTTCAAGCCCAGTTGCCGTTCCCGTAGCCAGCTATGCAGGAAGGTGTTGATGCGCTCCTGCCAGTCATCGCGAAACAGCGCGTCGGGCTGTGGGATCAGTTTGCTGGGGGAGAGGAACAAATCCAGGGCCGCCCGGGCACTCTCGAACAGTGAAATGTTCAGGTTGATGCACAGCAGCGCCAGCGGACGCCCCTCGCTGTCACGCAGGACAGTGCTGACGCTGCGAATCTTCTGACCATCCCAATTGAGCTTTTCATACGGCCCGATGTTTCGCTCGTTGATGCCTTCCTTGAGCATGTCCTCCAGCGCCGCTTCATCACCGACCTCGCGCTTGGACAGGTTGTTGGCGATGTAGTCGATTTTTTGCGTGCGCACGTCGTGCAGCACCACCTCGGCATGGGGAAAGAACAGCGTGGCAATGGCGTCGGCGATTGCCCGGAAGTTATCCAGTGCGGGGTCTTGAAGCGGTGGGGTCATCGGTCGGGCTCCAGGCAATCAGCGCCCCTGGGGTGGGGCGCTGGGAGTTTGCCGCAATCAGGATCGGGCGTCACCCCAGGGCCGGTTTAGCCCAGGCGCGAAGGGGAGAGCATCTGGGCACTGAGACCAAACCGGGTCAGTTGTTGGGGCAAGGCTTCGCCGCGCACCAGCGCCGCACTGGCCTGGCCCATGGCGGGCGAGGTCTGGATGCCATAACCGCCCTGGGCCGCGACCCAGAACAGCCCCGGTACGAGCGGGTCGAAGCCGCTCACCAGGTCGCCGTCGCTGACGAAGCTGCGCAGCCCGGCCCAGGTGCGGGTCGGGCGGCGGATTGTCAGGGTTGTGGCTTCTTCGATCTGGTAGATGCCCATGGCAATGTCCAGCTCTTCGGGCTGTACGTCGTGGGGTTCCACCGGGTCCGCGTTGGCGGGCGAACCGAGGAACATCCCGGCGTCGGGCTTCATGTAGAACGATTCGTCGAGGCTGACCAGCATCGGCCAGTCGTGGCAGTCGAGGCCTTCGGGGCCGGCGAAGATAAAGGCGGCGCGGCGCTTGGGGACCAGCCCCAACGGCTTGGCCCCGGCCATTTCACCGAGCTGGTCGGCCCAGGCCCCGGCGGCGTTGATGATGATCGGGGCGCGGAAGGTTTGCCCGGCGGTGCGTACCTGCCACTGGCCATCGGCCTCGCGAACCAGGCCCAGGACTTCGCAATCGGTGTGCACTTCGCCCTGGTTGCGGCGGATGCCACGCAAGTAGCCTTGATGCAGGGCGTCGGTGTCGATGTCGGTGGCGGTCGGGTCGTAGATCGCCCCAAATACCTTCTCGCGACGCAGGATCGGCAGGCGCGCGAAGGCTTCGTCGGCGCTGAGCAATTGCATCTGCGGCACGGTCGCCTTGGCGCTCAGGTATTGATTGTTCAACTCGGCGGGATCACCGGTGAAGTCCACGGTCATTTCGCCGCGCGGGGTCAGCAGTGGGTGCTCACAGAAACCGCTGGGTGGCGCGTCGAAAAAGTCCCGGCTGGCCTGGGTCAGCGCCCGCACTTGCGGGGTGCCGTAGGCGGCGGTGTACAGCGCCGCCGAGCGGCCGGTGGAGTGGTAAGCGGGATGGGACTCGCGTTCGAGCACCATCACCCGGCCGTGTGGCGACAGCCAGAAACCGGTGGAAGCACCGGCGATGCCACCGCCGATGATGATGAAATCTGCCTGGGTCATGAGTTTCTCCAGTGGGGGCGATGTCGCCGAGGTGTCAGTTATCCCCTGTGGGAGCGGGCTTGCTCGCGAATGCGGTGTGTCATTCAACATGGGGGCGACTGGCACACCGCATTCGCGAGCAAGCCCGCTCCCACCAGGACTATGGGGTCAGCGCTGTAGCTGGTACACCGCATTCGCCAGGGCGATGTCTTCCAGGCCCAGGCCGATGGAGCGGAAGAACACCGGGCGATCATAGACCGGGCGCGGTGTTTGCTCGCTCAACAGTTCGGCCAGGTCGCCGATGATCGCCGCCTTGTCCCAGCCATGCTGCTCGCTGGCGATCAGCATCTCGCCGGCCGAGCCGGGGGTGGTCAGGCGATAGTCACAGTAGACCTGCATCTGCCCCAGGGTTTGCGGCGGCACTTCGTGCGCGCGTGCCGCGTTGGTGCTGATGGAGGTGATCAGCGCCGGGCGACTCAAGGTGCGCGGGTCGATCACCGGCGTGGCCGATGAGGTGCAGAGCATGATCACGTCGGCGTCGTGGATGGCGGCTTCACGGCTATCGGACACCTGCGCGCGCGGGTCGATGGCCTGGAGTTGCGCGAGCATCTCGGGGCGGCCAGCCAGGCGGGGTGAATAGACGCTGATGCGCTGCCAGGCGCGCAGGTCTTTGGCATAGCGCAGGTGCGCCAGGGCCACCGGGCCGCTGCCGATGATGGCCAGGCGCGAGGCCTGCAGGGGCGCGAGGGCATCGACCGCCACGGCCGTGGTGGCCGCCGTGCGGGCGGTGGTCAGCTCGCCTGCATCACAGAGCATCAAGGGCTGGCCGGTGTGCATCGACATCAGCAGCGTCCAAGCGGTGACCAACGGGCCGCCTTCCTGGCGAACGATGTAGGGTGAAGTCTTCACCCCGTACACGCCGTCTTCGGCCAACACGCCCAGGTAGTTGATGAAGTCGCCGGCCCCCTGGGGGAACTCCACCAGTTGTTGCGCCGGTTGCACCGCCTGGCCCGCCGCCAGGTCACGGAACAGCTTGCGCAGAATCTTGGGCACGTCGACGCGCTCAAGCAGTTCGCGGGCCTGGGGTTTGGCGATCACAACCGGGGTGCTGGACATGCGGAGGGCTCCGTGGGGCTGATGTTAAACTAATTTGTCCATTGTGGACTTATTGTCCTGATTGGCAACATCCAGGCGTAAAAAAAGCGCAGTCCGTTGCCGGGCTGCGCCTTCTGTGTCCCACCGATAGTTACGGCCGCTTGCGCTCGACAGGGCGCAGCAGATGGGTCGGCGGGGTTTCGCAACTGATCTTGCGCCCCAGCAACGCCTCGATGGACGGCAACTGATAGGAGTCGTCTTCACCGGCAAAGCTGATGGACACGCCTGCGGCGCCTGCCCGGCCGGTCCGGCCAATGCGGTGGACGTAATCGTCGGGGGTTTCCGGCAGCGTGAAGTTGATCACGTGGCTGATGCCGTCGATGTGGATCCCGCGTCCGGCGACATCGGTGGCCACCAGCACGCGGATCTTGCCTTCGCGGAACCCTTCCAGGGTCTTGATGCGCTTGTGCTGCGGCACGTCGCCCGACAGTTGGGCGGCGTTGACGCCATCGCGCACCAGGCGCTCTTCGATGCGGCGCACTTCGTCCTTGCGGTTGGCGAAGACCATCACCCGTTCCCAGCCGTTGTCGTTCACCAGGTTGTAGAGCAGCTTGTACTTGTCTGCACCGGCGACGGCGTAGATGTGCTGTTCGACGTTCTCGCTGGCGACGTTCTCGGCCTCGATCTCGACGATGGCCGGATCGGTGGTCCATTGCTTGGCCAGGTTCATCACGTCTTCGGTGAAGGTCGCGGAGAACAGCAGGGTCTGGCGTTCGTTTTTCGGTGGGGTCTGGCGAATGATCTGGCGCACTTGTGGGATGAAACCCATGTCGAGCATCCGGTCGGCTTCGTCCAGCACCATCACCTCGACCATGTCCAGGTGCACATCGCCGCGCTGGTTGAAGTCCAGCAGGCGGCCAGGCGTGGCGACAAGGATGTCGCAGTGACGGGCTTCGAGGTGCTTGAGCTGCTTGTCGAAGTCCATGCCGCCGACGAAGGTCATCACGTTGAGGCCGGTGTACTTGGTCAGGTCGGCGGCGTCTTTGGCGATCTGCACCACCAGTTCACGGGTCGGCGCGATGATCAAGGCCCGTGGCTCGCCCATGTAGCGCTCTTTGGGCGGTGGGGTCTGCAGCAACTGGGTGATGATCGAGATCAGGAACGCGGCAGTCTTGCCGGTGCCGGTCTGGGCGCGACCGATGGCGTCTTTGCCGGCGAGGGTGAAGCCCAAGACTTGCGCCTGGATCGGCGTGCAGTACGGGAAGCCCAGGTCCTGGATGGCGTGCATCAGCTCCGGGGCGAGGTTGAAATCGTGGAAGCGGGTCTTGCCTTCCTGGGGTTCGACGGCGAAGTCTTCGAGCTTCCACGGGATGACCGGGGCCTTGGGCTTCGGCTCGCGGCGCGGTCGGGCGGGTTTCGGCGCTTCGTCGGGTTGCGGTTCGGCAACGACAGCGGCGGCCTCGACGGGCTTGGGCGCGTGTTGCGGGGCGTCTACCGGAGCGGGGCGTTCGGCCTGCCGAGTCTCGTTGCGGGGGGCGGGGGCGTGCGATGGCGCACTGGAAACTGGCGCGAGCTGCTCAGCCTCGCTTTTACCGAACATTTTTTTGAGTGCTTTGAGCACGGTCATCTCATCAGTTGGTTAAGGAATGTACGCCGGCCAGTGTAATGCAAGAACCGGGCGCGGCGTAGTGTGTTGGTCATACGGCTACAAGTTGTTGACTCAACCACGCAAGCGTTCGGCGAGCCAGGCGCCAATATCGCGAATTTCCTCAGGTAACACTTCGTGTCCCATTGGGTATTCCTGCCATGCCACGGTGACATTACGCTGCTTCAAATGCTCATAGGCGCTGCGGCCCATGGCGTTCTGCACCACGTCATCGTAATGACCGTGCAGGCACAGCACCGGAATTCGCTGCTGGCTGGCCGAGAGTTCCAGCTCATCACTGAAGGTCGGGGCATAGGTGGAGAGGGCCAGCACGCCACCCAGTGCACCCTGCCATTTCAGGAAGGCGGTGTGCAACACCACGGCGCCGCCCTGGGAAAAGCCGGCAAGAAAAATCCGCGAGGCGTCTATTCCGGCGGCGCGCTGTTCTTCGATCAATTTGATGACGCTGTCGGCCGACGCCTCCAGCTCTTCAAGGCTGATGCTGCGAGCGGGGCTCATCGCCTTGATGTCGTACCAACTGGGCATCGCATAGCCACCGTTGATGGTCACGGCGCGGGTCGGTGCCTGGGGTAAAACGAAGCGGGTGGTGAGCAGGCTTTCCTGCAGCGCTTCGGCCACCGGCAAGAAGTCATAGCGGTCGGCGCCCAGGCCGTGCAGCCAGATCACACAAGCGTCTACGGGCTTGCTGGGCTGAAGAATCAAGGGCTCGGTCATATTTGCTCCAATGTTGTGCACCTGCCCGATTCAAGGGCGAAGGTGGGGTGCGCGATGGGTCGATCAGTTAAGAAGATGTCGCGGCGGTGAATGTTTTGCCCTTGACCTTGCGCTGACTCGCTTTCGCGGTCGGTGTGGTACGGGCCTTGCTATGAGACTTGGGCAGGTCATCCCGCGCCTGGCGGTAACACTATCAGTGTACGTCCGGTGGTGGGAGGGCGAAGTGTCGAGTGTTGGGCATTCGCCATGGGGCTGTGGCCTTGGAAATAGGAAAAAGGCCATGGCTATTCCTATGGGGTCATGGGGGGATGAGTTTTCCATTTGGGTGGATTTTCTCCTACTAGACTCATGGCTAGCGTCCTACGTTGGACAACATAAAAACAACATGACGGGTCGGCAGCGCCTCATAAGGGTGCGGCAAGACGCTCGCTCCTACACAACAAGAGCAAAACTGGAGGTTTGAATGAAGATGTTGAAATCCACCCTGGCAGTCGTGACTGCAGCCGCGGTACTCGGTGTCAGTGGGTTCGCCCAGGCGGGTGCAACCCTGGATGCGGTACAGAAGAAAGGTTTCGTACAGTGCGGTGTGAGTGATGGCTTGCCGGGTTTCTCGGTTCCAGACTCCACCGGCAAGATCGTCGGTATCGATGCTGACTTCTGTCGCGCCGTGGCGGCCGCCGTGTTCGGCGACGCCACCAAGGTCAAGTTCAGCCAGTTGAACGCCAAGGAGCGTTTCACCGCGCTGCAGTCGGGCGAAATCGATGTGCTGTCGCGTAACTCCACCATGACCAGTTCCCGTGACGCGGGCATGGGCCTGAAGTTTCCCGGCTTCATTACCTACTACGACGGCATCGGCTTTTTGGCCAACAGTAAACTGGGGGTGAAAAGCGCCAAGGAACTGGACGGCGCCACCATCTGCATTCAAGCCGGTACCACCACCGAGTTGAACGTCTCCGACTACTTCCGCGCCAATGGCCTGAAGTACACCCCCATCACGTTCGATACCTCCGATGAAAGCGCCAAGTCGCTGGAGTCCGGTCGTTGCGACGTGCTGACGTCCGACAAGTCCCAACTGTTTGCCCAGCGCAGCAAGCTGGCCGCACCGAAAGAGTATGTGGTGCTGCCGGAAACCATCTCCAAGGAGCCTTTGGGGCCGGTGGTGCGTAACGGCGACGACGAGTGGCTGGCAGTTGTCCGTTGGGTGGGCTACGCCATGCTCAACGCTGAAGAGGCGGGCATTACCTCGAAAAACGTCGAGGCTGAAGCCAAGTCGACCAAGAACCCGGATGTCGCGCGTCTGCTGGGGGGCGACGGTGAATACGGCAAGGACCTGAAACTGCGCAAGGACTGGGTGGTACAGATCGTCAAGCAAGTGGGTAACTACGGCGAAGTCTTCGAGAAAAACCTGGGCAAGGGCACGCCGCTGGAAATCGACCGTGGCCTGAATGCGCTGTGGACCAATGGCGGCATTCAATACGCACCACCTGTGCGCTGATGGATCTATCACCCGGTGGGCCAACCACCGGGTGATGTTCTGTTCCATTCCTTGCGGGGCACTTCATGCAAAAATCAATCGGCGCACCCAAGCAGAGGCTCAGCCTCAGCGATCCGCGCGTGCGTGCGTGGCTGTTTCAGATCATCACTATCGTGGCCGTGGTCGCGATGGGCTGGTACCTGTTCAACAATACGCAAACCAACCTCCAGCACCGGGGCATTACCTCCGGTTTCGGCTTTCTTGAGCGCAGTGCCGGTTTCGGTATCGCGCAACACCTGATCGACTACACCGAATCGGACAGCTATGCCCGGGTGTTTGTCATCGGCCTGCTCAATACCTTGTTGGTGACGTTCATCGGGGTGATCCTGGCGACGATCCTGGGCTTCATTGTCGGCGTCGCCCGGCTGTCGCCGAACTGGATCATCAGCAAGCTGGCGACGGTCTACGTGGAAGTCTTCCGCAACATTCCGCCGCTGCTGCAAATCCTGTTCTGGTACTTCGCGGTGTTCCTGACCATGCCGGGGCCGCGCAACAGCCATAACTTCAGCGATACGTTCTTCGTCAGCAGCCGTGGCCTGAACATGCCGGCGGCGAAGATCGCGGAGGGCTTCTGGCCATTTTTCATCGCGGTGGTGGTGGCGATTGTGGCAATCGTGCTGATGTGCCGCTGGGCTAACAAACGCTTCGAGGCGACCGGTGTGCCGTTCCATAAGTTCTGGGTCGGCCTGGCGTTGCTGCTGGTGATCCCGGCACTGTGCGCGCTGGTCGTTGGTGCACCGCTGCATTGGGAGTTGCCACAGCTCAAGGGCTTCAATTTTGTCGGCGGCTGGGTGCTGATTCCCGAACTGCTGGCCTTGACCTTGGCCTTGACGGTGTACACCGCGGCGTTCATCGCCGAGATCGTGCGCTCGGGCATCAAGTCGGTCAGCCACGGCCAGACCGAGGCGGCGCGTTCGCTGGGCCTGCGCAATGGCCCGACGTTGCGCAAGGTGATCATCCCGCAGGCCTTGCGGGTGATCATCCCGCCCTTGACCAGCCAATACCTGAATCTGGCGAAGAACTCCTCGCTGGCGGCCGGTATCGGCTACCCGGAAATGGTCTCGTTGTTTGCCGGCACGGTGCTGAACCAGACCGGGCAGGCGATCGAAGTCATTGCCATCACCATGAGCGTGTACCTGGCGATCAGTATCAGCATTTCCCTGCTGATGAACTGGTACAACAAGCGCATTGCGCTGATCGAGCGGTGAGGAAACGCGCATGAGCACTCATACTTTCAAACCTGACATGCCGCCACCGAGCAACGCTATCGGTGTGGTGGCGTGGATGCGCGCCAACATGTTCTCCAGTTGGCTCAACACCTTGCTGACGTTGTTCGCGTTCTACCTGATCTACCTGGTGGTGCCGCCGATCGTGCAGTGGGCGATCCTGGACGCCAATTGGGTCGGCACCACACGGGCCGACTGCACCAAGGACGGCGCCTGCTGGGTGTTCATCCAGCAGCGCTTCGGCCAGTTCATGTATGGCTACTACCCGCCGGACCTGCGCTGGCGCGTCGACCTGACCGTGTGGCTGGCGGTGATTGGCGTGGCGCCGCTGTTCATCTCGCGCTTTCATCGCAAGGCCATCTATGGCCTGGGCTTCCTGGTGCTGTACCCGATCATTGCCTACTGCCTGTTGCATGGCGGAGTGTTCGGCCTGAGTAACGTGGCGACCAGCCAATGGGGCGGCTTGATGCTGACCCTGGTGATCGCCACCGTCGGCATCGCCGGGGCCTTGCCGCTGGGGATCATCCTGGCGCTGGGGCGCCGTTCGAACATGCCGGCGATTCGGGTGATCTGCGTGACCTTCATCGAGTTCTGGCGCGGCGTGCCGTTGATCACCGTGCTGTTCATGTCCTCGGTGATGCTGCCGTTGTTCCTGCCCGAGGGCATGAACTTCGACAAGCTGCTGCGGGCCTTAATCGGGGTGATTCTGTTCCAGTCGGCCTATGTCGCCGAGGTGGTGCGCGGTGGCCTGCAAGCGATCCCCAAGGGTCAGTACGAAGCCGCGGCCGCGATGGGCCTGGGCTACTGGCGCAGCATGGGCCTGGTGATTCTGCCGCAGGCCTTGAAACTGGTGATCCCGGGCATCGTCAACACCTTCATCGCGCTGTTCAAGGACACTAGCCTGGTGATCATCATCGGCCTGTTCGACCTGCTCAACAGCGTCAAGCAAGCCGCCGCCGACCCCGCCTGGCTGGGCATGGCCACCGAGGGCTATGTGTTCGCCGCCCTGGTGTTCTGGATCTTCTGCTTTGGTATGTCGCGCTACTCCATGCATTTGGAGCGCAAGTTGGACACAGGCCACAAGCGCTGAGTCGCCACCTAATTTGGGAAGTTTTGTCATGAGCGAAGCAATCAAACAGCCTGTGAGCCCTGAAGGCATTATTCAGATGCAGGGCGTGAACAAGTGGTACGGCCAGTTCCACGTGTTGAAAGACATCAACCTCGACGTCAAGCAGGGCGAGCGTATCGTCCTGTGCGGGCCGTCGGGCTCGGGCAAGTCGACCACCATTCGCTGCCTCAATCGCCTGGAGGAACACCAGCAAGGGCGCATCGTCGTCGATGGCGTGGAGCTGACCAACGACCTCAAGCAGATCGAGGCGATCCGCCGTGAGGTCGGCATGGTGTTCCAGCACTTCAACCTGTTCCCGCACCTGACCATCCTGCAGAACTGCACGCTGGCGCCGATGTGGGTGCGCAAGCTGCCCAAGCGCAAGGCCGAGGAAATCGCCATGCACTACCTGGAGCGCGTGCGCATTCCGGAGCAGGCGCACAAGTTTCCGGGGCAACTGTCCGGGGGCCAGCAACAGCGCGTGGCGATTGCCCGGGCGCTGTGCATGAAGCCCAAGATCATGCTGTTCGACGAACCGACCTCGGCGCTCGACCCGGAGATGGTCAAGGAGGTGCTGGACACCATGATCGGCCTGGCCGAAGACGGCATGACCATGCTCTGCGTGACCCACGAAATGGGCTTTGCCCGGACCGTGGCCAACCGGGTGATCTTCATGGACAAGGGCGAGATCGTCGAACAGGCCGCGCCGAACGACTTCTTCGACAACCCGCAGAATGAACGCACCAAGCTGTTCTTGAGCCAGATCCTGCATTGATGCGCCGTAGACGCTGAACAATGAACCCGGCCGAGTGCCGGGTTTATTGTTATCAGCGGTTTGGATCAGCGCGAAGGCGTCGTTTGGTGTTCCGGGTGACGTGTTGCCAGCAGTTGCTTCAAGTCATCCCCCGCGCTCAGCGATTGCACGTCGGCAAGCAGGTGAGGGTGGCGATCCAGCAGGCGCATCAGCGTGAACAGGGGCTGCGGTGGCGGCAGTTCACCGCGCTCATAACGGGAAAAGGCATTGTGGCCGCCCCCGGAGAGTAGTTTGACGGCGGTCTTTTGGGTGAGGTGCAACTTGCGCCGGATCCGCTGCACTTCTGATCCCATCAGTTGAAGGCAGTCGTCGAGCAGCTTGTCGCCCTGATCGACATAGCGCTCTGCGCTGTCGGTAGCAGGATCAAACTCGATTTCACCACAAACCGTGCACTCCCATCCCGCGAGGTCGTGCACGGGCCGGGACATTTGCTTGTAGTTGACTGAGAGGCTGCGGCCTTTGAACGGATGCATGCCCTCCCGAGTGCCGCAGCTAACGCATGGCTGTGTGTTCATTGGTCTTTCTCCTTGAAAGAGATTACCGGGGGCCCTCCGCCAGGGCGGTAAGTCACTTTGATGTAGATCTGCAGGCCACGAAATGTCGTGTGGTACACGTCGTGCCAGCGTCGATGGTCGTCATAGGAGGTCATCGATTTGTAGAGCATCCTGCGTTCAAGTGCAGCGATCACCTGCACCATCGACGGATAGCTCAAGCCGATATCCCTGCCTGACTCCAGGGCGCTGCGGGTGAACGCCTTCTTCCCCAGCAGGACAACCTGCGCTTTCACCACCCGCAAGTCGTAATGAGGTGTGTTCTTGTCCATAAGAGCTAAGCACCTTGAGTTGAAAATTACCCTTAAAGGGTAATAATGACTAATCGAAAATTTCGCTCGATACCTTGCCCTTTAACCCTAGAAGCTTGCCCTCTCGGACGAAGCTGACTAACCTGTCGGAAAATTCATCCTATGATTGGATGAAAGGACGATAGCCATGACAGAGATTGCTCCCTTGATCAAACGCTCCCTGGTCGATCAGGCCCTGGAGCAATTGCGCCTGCGCATCAATCAGGGCACCTGGCAGGTAGGCCAGCGCTTGCCCACCGAGCCCGAGCTGTCCGCCGAGTTGGGCATCAGCCGCAATACCGTGCGTGAAGCCATGCGCGTGCTGGCGTTTTCCGGGTTGATCGAGATCCGCCAGGGCGATGGCAGTTACCTGCGGGCGGTGGTCGATCCGCTGGATACGATGAAAGCCTTGTCCCGTTGCTCCCCTGAGCAGGCCCGCGAGACTCGGCGCATCCTCGAAGTCGAGGCCATTGGCCTGGCGGCGCTGCGCCGCACCGACGAAGACCTGGTGGCGCTGCGCGAGGCGCTCGGCGTCAGCGGCACGCACTACCACGGTGATCTTGACCATTACATCGCCTGCGACCTGGTGTTCCATCGCCGTCTGGTGGACGCCGCGCACAACCCGACCCTCAGCGAGCTATACCGCTACTTCTCCAGCATCGTCGGCGCGCAACTGCGCCAGAGCCTGAACATCGTCCCCCGACGCCAGGAAGTGTTCGACTTGCACGTCGATCTGCTCGATGCCGTCGAGCAACGCGACCCGGAACGGGCCAAAGCGATTTGCCGGCAGTTGATCAATGAACCTTGAACCCGAGACCACCATGACTGGCCACCCGGCAAGCCCCAGCGATACCCCCGCAGCCAAGCGCACCGCAGAGCTCGAAGAGCTGCTGATCGATGCCGAGGCCGACGACGAGCTCGTCCAACAAACCCCGCCGGCCTTGCATCGCCCGTGGCTATTGCTGCTGGGGCTGGTGCTGGTGGCGTTGAACCTGCGCCCGGCGTTGTCGAGCATGGCGCCGTTGCTCAGCGAAGTGTCGAATGCCCTTGGGCTGTCGGCGGCCAAGGCCGGTTTGCTGACCACCTTGCCGGTCCTGTGCCTGGGGCTGTTCGCGCCGCTGGCGCCGATCCTGGCGCGGCGTTTTGGTGCCGAGCGGGTGGTGCTGGGGATTTTGCTGACGCTGGCGGGCGGGATCATCCTGCGCAGTTCGTTCGGTGAGGTGGGCCTGTTTGCCGGCAGTATCCTGGCGGGCGCCAGCATCGGGGTGATCGGTGTGTTGCTGCCGGGTATCGTCAAGCGCGACTTCGCCAAGCACGCCGGCACCATGACCGGTGTCTACACCATGGCCCTGTGCCTGGGGGCGGCGATGGCAGCGGGGGCGAGCGTGCCATTGAGCGAGCACTTCGACCAGCGCTGGGCCGCGGGCCTGGGGTTCTGGGTGTTGCCGGCGCTGGTGGCGGCGATCTTCTGGTTGCCGCAAGTGGGCCCGAAACACAGCGGCCACAACGTGGCTTATCGGGTACGTGGATTGCTGCGTGATCCGCTGGCTTGGCAAGTGACCTTGTACATGGGCCTGCAGTCGTCCCTGGCCTACATCGTGTTTGGCTGGTTGCCGTCGATCCTGATCGACCGTGGCCTGACGGCGACCCAGGCGGGGCTGGTGCTATCGGGCTCGGTGATCGTGCAGTTGACCAGCTCCCTGGCCGCGCCCTGGCTGGCCACGCGGGGCAAGGACCAGCGCCCGGCGATTGTCGTCGTCATGCTGATGACCCTGGGCGGCCTGTTCGGCTGCCTGTTCGCGCCCATCGATGGGCTGTGGGGCTGGGCGATTCTGCTTGGGCTGGGCCAGGGCGCGACCTTCGCCCTGGCGCTGACCTTGATCGTGCTGCGCTCGCGCGATGCCCATGTGGCGGCCAACCTGTCGAGCATGGCCCAGGGCTTTGGTTACACCCTGGCGTCCATGGGGCCGTTCGCGGTCGGCGTGGTTCATGACTGGACCGGTGGCTGGGGCGCGGTGGGCTGGATCTTCGGGCTCATTGGCCTGGGCGCGATCATCGCCGGCCTGGGCGCCGGGCGTTCGCGCTACGTGCAGGCCACCTGCGAAAAGCTCTAGAGGTAGACCACCTCCAGCGTCGCCGAACCGTCGAGCAGCACCTCGTGGCTCAAGTCCAGGTTCTGTTTGGCGTTGATCACCGTTTCCACCGTGACCGTGCTGCTCAAGGCCTGGATCGCGGCGGGGCCGGCGGTGCTGCCGTCCTGGTCGGTGAAGCCCAGGTAGCTCTTGGCGCCAATGTCGATGCGATTGCGGTTGGCCGTGCGCCAGGCAACGCCGCCGGTGGTGGACTCGGTGCCGTACACCGGGTTCATGGCATCGGCGCTGGTTTGCGTCGGGTCGAACGTCATCGAGTACAGCCCGACCTTGTTGCCGCTGCCGTCCAATCCCAGGCCGTAGTAGATCTCGCTGTTGACCGTGGCCGTGCCGTCGCGGTTGTCGCCCATGCGCAGGGCGAAACGACTCGGGCCGGTGCAGCCGAGGGTCAGCACCAGCGTCCTGACCGGCAGGCGTGTGCCTTTGTCGAAATTGAGGTCCTGTTGGGAAATCTTGCCGTAGTCGATCACCCCGCCACTCGACAGTTGCGGGGTGCACGCCGTCGGGGTGATCTGCCCGTGCAGGCCCAGTTCGGTGGTCGAGGCCGCCAGGGCCGTCGAGCCGACGGTCCAGAGCGGGAGGGTTGCCAGTGCCAGCCAACGTCGGTTCATCACAGCGTCCTTTGCTTGAGGGTTACAGGTAAATGATTTCAAGGGTGCCCGAGCCGTCCAGCACCACCTCGGTGCTCAGGTCCAGGCTGTTCATCGGTGCGAGCATCGCCCTGACGTTGACCAGGCCGGACAGGTGCTGGATCGCCGTGGGCCCGGCCACACTGCCAGGCACGTTGGTGAAGCCCAGGTAGCTGTTGGCGCCAATGGGGATCGGGTAGCTGCTGGAGGTGCTCCAGGCCGCGCCGGAGGTGGTCGAGTCGGTGCGATAGACCTGGGGCAGGGCATCGGCGCTGAGGTCGACGGGGTCGAAGTACAGGTAGTAGCGGCCGATCTTGTTCGCGCTGCTGTCGACCCCCAGGCCAAAGGCGGTTTCGTCCACGCCGCCGGTGGCCGAGCCGTGGCGATTGTCCTGCATGAGCAGGGCAAAGTGCGTGGGCCCATCGCAACCGATGTTCAGCATCAGGCTGCGCGAGGCCAGCGCCGTGTCGTGCTCGGCGTTGAGGTTCTTGGCCCACATCCGACCAAAGTCCACCACGCCATTGTTGGACAGCGTCGGCTCGCACGCGGCGGGGGCGAAACGGGCGTGCAGGCCCAGTTCGCGTGAACGCCCGGTGGCCGGGCTGTCGATCAGCCCGCTGACGTCCCAGGTCACGGCGTCGCGCACTTGCGCGGCGTCCTCTTGTGCCCAGGCGCTGACCAGCAGTTGCGCGGAGAAGCTGCTGCCCTGCGCCGGGCTACCGTCCGCCAGCGGCACGATGGCGTGCTCGGGGCGCCAGGTCAGTGTGCTGGCGCTGAGGCTCGGCGCCTGCCCGCTGCCGGCGAGCAAGCCCAGCTCCACGGCCTTGCCATCGAGCACCGCGTCGCTGACCTGTACGTGGTAGCTGCCGCGATCGGTGAAGCGCAAGCGTTCGCCAAAGGCCGCCAGGCCACGATAGAACAGGCTCATGTCGGTGGGGTGCGGGCAGTTGAGGGTCAGGCTCACGCGCCGCTCGCCGAGCAAGCGTTCGCGAGCCTGGGTGCTGTGGATCGCCCGGTTCATCAGGCCGAAATCGAGCTGCGTCTGGCTGAGGGAGAGCCGGCACTCATCCGCCAGGGCCGGTGCCGGCGATAGCGCCGCCAGCCCGAGCAGCGCCAGGCAAAGGGTCAGCCTCGGGATGTGATCGGTGTTCATGGTGCGGTTCCTCCGGGGCTCAGGCAACGTGCCGGCGCGGTTTCGTAATACACCTGCGGGTCGGCTTTTGACGGCAGTTCGTAGTGCAGTTCACAGCGCGCCAGTCCCGGCGCCGTGACCCACAGCCGTCGGCCATCCAGGACGTTGGGCAGGAACACTTGGCTGCCTTGCTGGACCAGCGTGACGAACTCGCCATCGGCGGTGCTGACGGTGGCGCCGCGTGGCAGCGGGGTGCCGGTTTCAGTGGTGACGTCCAGCAGTGCGCGGCGGGTCAGGGCGACTCCGAAGTCGACGCGGTCCACCGCCCCGCGCCCGGCGGATATGACGGCCAGGCCGTTGTTGATATCGGCGTTGCGGGGCAGCGAGCGGGTCTCGACTTCCACCGGGCTGCGGCCGTAGGCGGCCACTTGCGCGACCACCGCCTGGCCCTGGCCGTCGGTCCAGACCGGACCGCTCGGGGTGCTGAGCTTGACGCCCTGCATCTCGCCCACCGACACCAGGGCGAAGGTGTCGCGCACCGGGTACGGCGACAGGCTGACGCCGCCGCCATGCACCACCACCGCGCCGCGAGCGCCGCCCTGGTAGCTGGAGCGTTCGGCATCCGAGCGGGTGTAATTGAGGTCCAGTTGGGTGTAGCGCGGCAGCAGCGAAACCCCCAGCGTCGACTCGACTGCTTGATCGCGACTGTCGTGTTCGACGCTGACCCGGTAGTTGAATTGATCGTTGACCTGCTCGTTCACGCCGGCCCCGATGCGGTGCTCGCCGCCCGAGTTGCGCACCCAGGTGCGGCCCCGGCGGTTTTCCCCCAGCGGGATGCCAAGGGTCAGGTACAGGGCGTTGTCATTGCGTTGCTGGCCACTGACTTGGCGCTCGGCGGTGGCGGAAATCGACACGCCGCGCACGCTGGTGCCCCAGGAGGCGAGCGCGCGGCTGCTGCTGTCGTTGTTGAAGTCGCTGGAGCGCGAGATCCCGGCGCTGAACGCCCCCAGCCACGGGTGTGACCAACCCAGCGAGAGGCTTTGTTGATCGCGGTAGCGCGAGCGTTCCCGGGAATGGTCGTCGGTGGCGTAGGCGGTGTCGTCCAGTTCCCGGTAGCCTTCGCTGCGGTGGGACGCGGCCGCGGTGATTGACCAGCGGCTGCCCAGCAGTTGGGACAGCGCCAGGTCGGTCTGCACCCCGCGCTCGCGTTCCCAGGTGTAGGCGTCCGCGACCTGGCTGGTGAGTTGCAGTTGCGCGTCTGGCCAGGGCTGCAGCCCCAGGCTGACGCCGGTCGAGCGGTAGTCGTTGGCCACCAGCCCGCCGAGGCTCAGGCTGGTGCGCGTGTTCAGCGCGCCGCTCCAGCCGGCACTGAGCACCCACGGGTTTTCGCCCGGGGAGTCGCCGATGCGGCGAACCTGTCCCGCCCCCAGCGAGTAGCCGGCGGCCGGCTGGCCGAGGCCGAGCATGGCGGCGGGCACGGTAAAGCGGCGTTCGTCGCCGGAGGATTCCTTGACGGTGACTTCGACGTCGGAGCGGCCATTGAGGCGCCGCACGTCGGTCAGGGAAAACGGCCCGGCGGGGACCACCGTGGAGTGGATCAGCGCACCGTTCTGCCGCACCTCGACCTGGGCCGGGCTGTTGGCGATGCCGTCGATGGTCGCGCCTTGCGCCTGGTCTTGCAGCGTTTGTTCGGTGAACAGCTGGACGCCGTTGATCTGCGCCCCGGACGAGACCGGGTTGTAGAGGCTGATCTGCCCGGCCTGCAACACCGTCTGGTGCTCGGCAAAAGTGCGTTGGGCGTAGGCTTCCAGGTGGGTGCTGCTGGAACGGTCGTCCTGCCAGGTCTGCACCTGGCGGCTGCGCACGATCCAGTCACCGGCGTTGAACCCGACTTCGGTGTTGGCCGAGCCGAACCGGTTGCTGTTATCGCCGTAGTGGTTGTACAGGCCCGTCAGGTCATAGTTGAGCAGGCCCGCGACCCCACCGCTCTGGTAGCCGCTGACATCGCGTTGCTGCGGGCGCAGCGCGTCGGTGGGCACCACCAGGGTCACGCTGAGGCTGGCGGGGTCTTGTTCGACCAGGGTTTGTGGGTACTGGGCGAGAAACCCGTGGCAGTCGCCGTCCGGCACCGAGGGCTGCGGCACGATCAGGTTGGCGGCGTCCAGTAGGGTGCGGTCGAAGCACAGCGCGCCCTGGTTGTCGAAGCGCGCGTCGAGCCGTCCGCGTCGCTGGCCGTTGACGATCAGGCTCACGGCGTGACTGCCGGCGGTGAAGCGCGGGGCGTCCAGCAGCAGGTGCGCGAGCGCCGGGTCGATACCGCGCTGGTGCAGGGTTTGTGCGTCGAAGGACGGTGTGGCCCTGGCTTGCGACGGGTTCACGTGCAGGGCGATGGCCAGGGCCAGTAGCAGCGGCGTGGTGCGCTTGGCGTGGGGCATGGCTTCGCCACCACGGTAAGTCATTACTGTGTTCACAGGGTGTGCTCGGATGATGAACGTGGCGTCTACCGGGTCGTCACGGTGTAGTTGCCGGGGGCTGGGACGTGGGTATTAACGGTCGGCCACGGTGAGGGGCGCGTCATAGGGTGCGACGGCGAATCCGTAGACGGTGGCCGGCTGCATGCGTACCGCAGTGGCAACGCCGGGGGGCGCGCTCATGTGCAGGGTTTCGCCGGGCAGGATGTAGGTGCGCGGCAGCATGGCCTTGCCGTTCCCCGGCAGCAGTTGCAGTTCCTGGGCGGTGCGGACCACGTAGGGCGTGGCGTTTTGCACGCGCAATTGGCCCTTGTCCAGCGTCCAGCTCAGCCCGGTCCAGGGCGTACGGTTGGTGGCCAGGCCCTTGGGGTGCAGGATCACGGGCAGGTTCTGGCGCACCGTGACGCCGACGCGGGCGTGGCCATCCTTTGCCGCAGGACGACCCTGGGGCATGCCTTCAAAGATCACGCGCTTGAGGCGCTGGGTTTTCAGCGGCTCCTGGGTTTGCAGGATGAAGCGCACCAGTTGGCTTTTGCCGGGCTCGACCCGCGCCAGTGGCGGGGTCACGAACAGCAGGGGCTGGGTGTCCTCGGGAATGTCCTGGAGGGTGACGTGCAACAGCGCCAGGTTGGTGTCGGTGTTGGTGACGGACACGGCGGCTTCGCCATCGGCCTCTTCGACAATCACCACGGAGGTGTCCGGGACCATGCCATCGGCCTGGACCAAGGGGCTGGCCAACAAAGTCAGGGCGCAGGCGAAGCCGCCCAATGTTGCGTAAATCGTCATGGTTGTTTCCTGGAGTGGGGATTAGAGGTAGCGCAGGTCCAGCACAATCGCACCGTCGAGTGGGACTTCCTGCTTGAGGCTCAGGTTGTTCGCCGGGCTGATGGACGTGTCCACCCGCAGCGTGGTGACCAAGTGAATGATCGGCTCCGGCAACGGGCGGCCGGGACGGGCGAAGCCCATCCAGTGGCGTGGGTAAATGTTGGGTTCCGGCGACCAACTGGTGCCGTTGTTGTAGGTGGTCAGCGACAACATGGGCTGGCCGTCCCCCAGCGGATTGCGAAAGGACAAGGCGACGGAGCCCAGGCGTTCGTCGGGGGCGTGGGGGTTTTTGCCCAGGCCATAAAAAAAGTCCGGGGCCAGGGAAGAGTCTTCCCGGCCGTCCAGGCCAACGAGTGTGAACAGCAACGGGGCGCTGCAGTTCACCTCCAGTACCATCAGTTGCCCGGGCATGACCGTGAACTCATCGCGCTTGAGGCTGCTGGCGGGGATCCGGCCATGGTCGATGACGCCGTTGGCAGACAACCCAATCAGGCAGGCGCTGGGGGTGATGTTCCCGGTGGCGCTCAATTGCGTTTCGCTCGCCGCCAGCAGGTGTGGCGCGAGCAGGGTCAAAACCAGTGTGGCCAGAAAGTGCGAGAACGTATTCATTCGTGGAGTTCGGTCCTGGGCATTGACGGTGGAGGCGGTGACGTCGCGGGTTTGGCACGCCCATGCCAGCGGGGATTGGGTATGGCATGGGCGACCACGGCGTGGGTTACAGGTAATTGATTTCTAAGGTGGCCAAACCGTCGATGGGTTGCTCGTCGGTCAGGTCCAGTTGATCGGCCCGGGCAATCGCGCCTTGCACCACCAGGTTGGTCGTCAGGTTGGCGATCGCCTTGGGCGACCATTTCCCGCCGGTCTGGTCACCGAAACCGGCCCAGACCGCTGGAGGCAGCGTCCCCTCACCGAGTAGACCCCAGGTAATGCCCTCGTCGACGGACTGGAGAATGTTGGTCTCCAGCGAGTCGGCGATGGCGCTGTTGAGGTACAGGGCGTAGTAGCCCAACTGCTGGTTGCCATTGATCAAGCCCAGGCCGTAGGCCCCGGGTTGGGAGGCGCTGCCTGAGCGATTGTCGGCGCCGCTGACACTGAACAGTGTGGGGGCGTCGCAATCCACGGCCAGTTGCAGGGTGACCTCGGGCAGTGCGGTCGGCGTGGCCTGGTTCAAGTCTTTGGCGGAGATCTTGCCGTAGTCCACCACGCCGTTGCGTGACAGGCTGGGCGTGCAAGAGCTGAGGACAATCTTGCCGGTGACGCGCAGGTCGACGGTCGAGGTCGCCAGTGCCGAGGTACTGGTGGCCAGCAAGGCGGTGGCGGTCAGCGCGTAAAACGTTTTGTTCATGGGGGCTGAGTTCCTTTCAGTGGGATGCATTCGCGGTGCTTACAAGTAGTTCAATTGCACGGTAGTGTGCCCATCCATGGGGATTTCATCGGTGAGGGTCAGGCTGTTGGCATGGGCGATCAGGGTGTACAGCACCAGCTCGGCATCGAAGTCCTTGACGGCAATCGGTGTCAGGCCAGTGCCCTGGGCGACGGCGAGCAAGAGCTGGT
Organism: Pseudomonas sp. ok272; assembly: GCF_900109995.1. Taxonomy (GTDB): domain Bacteria; phylum Pseudomonadota; class Gammaproteobacteria; order Pseudomonadales; family Pseudomonadaceae; genus Aquipseudomonas. The sequence continues at coordinate 145,151 of NZ_FOCB01000001.1, forward strand.
GGCCCAGCACGGAGCCGGGATGCCAGGTCGCACCGCCGTCTTCAGAGATGATGGTGCGTGCCTCAGCCCCGTCGGCGACCGGGTGGTACAGGCCGAATCCGACGCTACCGAGTTTCTCATCGTTGGGCGTCATGCCCAGGCCGTGCCAGTCATCGTGGATGGCGGAGGAACCTGAACGATTGTCCTGGGTGGTCAGGTTGAACAGCGTCAGGCCTTCACAGCGCACGCTCAGTAGCAGCGACTGCCGGGGCAGTGAGGTGGGCTGTTCTGGATCAAGTGTCTTGGCCGACATCTTGCCGTAGTCGACAGTGCCCCCACCGGAGATCATCGGCTCACAGGCCGTGGGGACAATGGCGCCGCGCAGCGAAAGGTTCGTGGCGCTGTCGGCAAACACCGCCGGGGCGACCAGTAGCATCATCAGAAGGCGTGGGACAAAAGCGTTCATATCGTAGAGACCTCGGTTGGGGACAACGCAAAGGGGATTGGCCCTTACAGGTACAGCACCTCAACGGTGGTTGAACCGTCCAGCGTCACTTCGTTGTTCAGCGTCAGGGAGTTAGCGGGGGCGATACCGGGATTGACCTCAATATCGACGGTCAGGTTTTGCAGAGGATGGGGTGCCCAGCCTGTGCTGATGTCGAAGTGGCCGAGGGCGATCCAATAATTGGGCAGTACGGAATCGTCATCGAAAAGCTCACGCCATGTCGTGCCGCTGTTCGTTGAATGCAGCAAGGTTGATGGTTGGTCCGCATCGGCGACGGGGTTCATAAAACTCATGTAGTAGAAACCCAGCTTCTCGCTCTCGTTGATCAAGCCCAAGCCGTAAGTGACTGCGGGTTGATAGGACGATGTGCCTGCTCGATTGTCGGTGAGCCCAAGCGCAAGCAAGGTTTTTGCCTCACAGGTCACCGCCAGCGGAACTTTTCGTTTACCCAGGTAGGTATTCGCCGCTTGGTTCAAGTCTTTAGCCGAAATTTTCCCATAGTCGATAACGCCGGCATTGGGCAGCGTGGGCGTGCACGCGCTCGGCGTAATTTTGCCGGTGATGGTCAAGTCCACGGTGCTGGCCGCGAAGGCAGACGGTGCGCAGGTCAGAAGCAGTGCAGTGGCAAGGGTAGGGTAGAGCTTGTTCATTTGAGGTTGTTCCGGTGTGGGTCAGAGGGGATTACAGGTACTTGATGTCCAGCGTGGCGGAACCGTCGAGCGTGACCTCGTCGGTGAAGTCGAACTGGTCGGCGCGAGCGATCTGGGTACTCACTTGAAAGTCCAGGCTCAGGTCTTTCACGGCCAGCAAGGTTGTACCGTCATCGGTGGCTGCGACGCCCCAAATCCCCTCCAGCTCCCAGTAAGAGCCGGCATGCCAGGTGCTACCGCCGTCGTTCGACACAATGGGTTGAACGGGGGTGGTGTCAGCGATCATGTTCAACGGGTCCAGGTAGAAACGCCCCAGCTTTTTATTGCCATTGACCAGGCCCAGGCCGAAATCGCTTGACTGGGTGGATGAGCCGGCGCGGTTGTCCGTGGGCTTGATCGCAAACTGAGTGTGCGCCTCGCAGTTGACCCTGAACTGCAAGATGACTTTGGGTAAGCTCGTCGAGTTGTTCGGCCTCAGGTCTTTGGCCGAGATTTTGCCGTGATCGACCACGCCACCGCCCGATAGGCTAGGCGTGCAGGCGCTCGGCGTAATCTTGCCGGTGACGGTCAAGTCCACGGTGCTGGCCGCGAAGGCGGACGGTGCGCAGGTCAGAAATAATGCGGTAGCAAGAGCTGGGTAGAGTGTGTTCATTAGAGGGTGTTCCGGTGTCAGGCGACTGACGAGCGAGCGCGCTCTTTAGGCGTCGATCCGCGTCGGTGTCGCGCGTCAGTTTTAAAGGTCGGTCACCCTGTGACAGGGCGGATGTCTGCACCCCCGAAGCGGTGCGCGGCGAAAGATACGGGGGGGGGGGGGCCGGGGAAATACAACAATTACGACAATGCTTGAGTGGCTTCGATAGGACGGGTAATTGTCGGAAACTTGGTGTGGCGGCGTAGGACGATTGCTGTTTCGTAGTTGTTGTATGGCCATCTGAATGTTTACCGCTGTAGCGTGCGCCCTCCATCACACGCACACAGACAAGGGTGCGCGCGGGTGCCTTCAATGCGCTGTCGAATGCAGTCATGTGGGCGGCGCCAGGCGCATATCCCCCGTGTGCGTCTCGCCCACAGCAAGGTGACAACGGCATTGAAGGCGCTTTCCTGCAACCCCCCACGACCCGGCCCGACCCTCTTCGCGGCCCCACCACGGCATTGGCGCAACCGCGTGGTGCTGGTGGTGGAGGACCATGCCTGCTATCGACTGTTGATCGCCTGCTATCTCGATACCCTGGGGCTGGCCCACGAGGTGGTTGAAAACGCTCAGTTGGCGCTGGACGCCCTGGAGCGCCGGCACTTTGATCTGCTGATCAGCGATTGCCAGATGCCGGGCATGGACGGCATCGCGCTGGCCCGCGCCGTACGCCAGCGCGAGCGTGGCCTGGGGGTGGCGCGGGTGCCGTTCATTGTCCTGACGGCGGCCCTGGATCAGGAACGGGCCGCGCGCGCGCTGGCCGTCGACATCGATGCCTGGATGAGCAAACCCCTGACGCTGCAACGCCTGCAGCCGGTGTTGGAACACTGGCTGCCCGGGACGGATGCGCTGACCGCGGGCCAGGCACTGGCAGCGTTCGAGCACGGCGTTGATCAACCCACGCGCGCCAGCCTGATCCAGCTCTTTGGTTCTGCCGAGGTGGTGGAGCGTCTCTTGTCCAGCTTGCTTGAAGAAACCGCCAAGGACCGAGCCGCGCTGGCCCTCGCGTTGGTGCGCCGGGACCCGGTGCAGGTGTTGGAGCACTTGCATCGCCTGGTGGGCAGCATGGCCTTTCTCGGTGTCCCGGGACTGGAGCGCCAGAGCGTTGGCTTGATCGGTGCGGTGCGTCGCTCGGGGATTGCCGCCAACCGCGTCTCACTGGAGCGCTTGCTGGATGATTTGGAACACTGTCTTGACGATCTGGCGCGGATTTGACGCCGGTTTTTTTGGACGCGGTGGCGAGCCGTTTCCTGACTAAAGTCTATTTTTAATCTGTAGGTGTTTTCTCTTTATTTTGTGGGAATTGGAGTTTGGCCCAAGGAACATTGGCGCTCGTAAATCGGGAGGATTCATTGACGGTTGTAGGGCAAAGTCTGTGGGGGTATTTTGCGCGAATTCAATTTGCCATCATGAGTGGGTCCAATGCTTCGTGTGATTATTGCTGACGATCACCCCCTTATCCGTATCGGGCAGAAAGTCGTGATCGAGGCGAACCAAAGATGCACGGTCGTGGGGGAGGCTGATGGCCCGGATGCGCTGCTGGCGTTGTTGGCGTCCACGCCCTGCGATGTCCTGGTCACGGACTTCGCCATGCCGGGTGACCGGCACAGCGACGGCTACGGCTTGCTGAGCCTGCTGCGGCGTCAATACCCGCGGTTGCCGGTGATCCTGGTGACCATGTTTGCCAACGTGGCGACCCTCAGGGCTTCGTTCGCCCATGGCGCGCAGGCGATTGTGGCCAAGAGTGGCGCGGCCCTTGAGTTGCCGTTGGCGATCAAGGCGGTGAGCGAGGGGCAGACCTTCATCAGCCGGTGCTTGCGTGACCAACTGAGTGAGGCGGGCATCGGCGATCAATCGCGCGAGCCTGAGTTGTCCTGCAAGGAGCGTGAGGTGGTCAGGATGCTTGCCAGCGGCATGACCGTCAGCCAGATTGCCGCACGGGTCAATCGCAGCATCTCGACCATCAGCAAGCAGAAGAGCACGGCCATGAGCCGCTTGTGCATCTCCACCGACGTGGACTTGTTCGCCTACGCCCGGGCCAGCGGTATGGTGCCTTAGCACGGGGTATTTGCCGGGTGGATGGCGATAGTGTTTCGTTCGCCGGCACACTATCGTGCGAGGCCCGCCTGTTGATGCTGGAGTCAGCCCATGAATGATCCCCATAGCGCCTTGATCACCGCGTTCTATCAGGCGTTCCAACGCCTGGACGCTGAAGCCATGGCGGCCTGCTACACCGAGGACGTGCTGTTCAGCGACCCGGCCTTTGGCGAGTTGCGCGGGCGCGATGCCGCTGACATGTGGCGCATGCTGACCACCCGGGCCAAGGACTTTTCCCTGGTGTTCGACAGTGTGCAGGCCGATGAGCACGGCGGGAGCGCCCATTGGGTGGCGACGTACCTGTTCAGCCAGACCGGCCACACGGTGGTCAACGACATCCAGGCGCGCTTCGTGTTTCGCGACGGCAAGATCTGCGAGCACCACGACCGCTTCGACCTGTGGCGGTGGTCGCGCCAGGCGCTGGGGTTCAAGGGCTGGCTGCTGGGCTGGACACCGCTGGTGCGCAACGCGGTTCGTGGCCAGGCGCTCAAAGGCCTGAAGGCGTTTCAGGCCAGTCGCTGATAAGATCGGCACCTGTCCACTTTCAAGCCTTGAACGTCACGTGAGCACCCTGAGCGATTGCCCTTCCCGCGCCGTTGAGCCGGACATTGCGCCGAGCAAGTCCTGGTTCGTCTACCTCGTGCGCGCCGCCAACGGTGCGTTGTACTGCGGGATCAGCGACGATCCGCAAAAGCGCTTCGCCAAGCACCAGAGCGGCAAGGGCGCGCGTTTTTTCCTCTCAAGCCCTGCCGTGGCGCTGGTCTACACCGAAGCGTGCCGCGACAAGGGCGAGGCGCTGCGCCAGGAGCGCTTGATCAAGAAGCTCAAGAAGAGCGCCAAGGAATGCCTGGTGGCGAGCCAAGCTGACTGAGCGGTTCTCGTCACGCCGACGGGTAGGCCACGCTGCGATTGCGCGCTAAGCTGCCGGTTCCTCACATCCGCGGCGGGCCCAGCATGTCAGCGTTAATCCTGCACCATTACCCGACATCCCCATTCGCCGAGAAAGCCCGGTTGCTGCTGGGCTTCAAAGGCTTGTCCTGGCACTCGGTGAAGATCTCGCCGGTGATGCCCAAGCCGGACCTGACGGCCTTGACCGGTGGCTATCGCAAGACCCCGGTCTTGCAGGTCGGCGCGGACATCTATTGCGACACCGCGCTGATCGCCCGCCGCCTGGAGCACGCCAAGGCTTCGCCTACGTTGTTCCCGCAGGGCCAGCAGATGACCTGCGCCGCCTTTGCCGCCTGGGCGGATTCAGTGGTGTTCCAGCACGCGGTGAGCCTGGTGTTCCAGCCGGCGTCGGTGGCGGCGCGTTTTGGGCAGTTGCCGCCGGAAGCGATCAAGGCGTTCCTGGCCGACCGTGCCGGGCTGTTCAGCGGCGGCAGCGCCACGCGGCTGTCGGCCGAGCAGGCCCGGCACCAATGGCCAGTGCTCATGGCCCGCCTGGAGGCGCAGTTGCTGCATGAGGAGGGTGACTTCCTGTTCGGCGAGCCTTCGATTGCTGACTTTGCCATGGCTCATCCCTTGTGGTTCCTCAAGGGCACGCCGGTGACGGCGCCGCTGGTGGACGCTTATCCGGCCGTGTCGGCGTGGTTGGCGCGAGTGTTGGGCTTTGGCCATGGCGCATCGAGCGAGATGACGGCCGAAGAGGCGTTGCAGGTTGCCCGGGATTCGACCCCGGCGCCGTTGCCGGATGAAGTCTTCAGCGAGCCAAACGGTTTTAAGGTGGGCCAGCAGGTGACGATTGCGGCGACCGATTATGGTGTCGATCCGGTGCAGGGCGAGTTGTTGTTTGCGGGGTGTGAAGAGTTGATCCTGCGCCGTGAGGATCCCCGTGGTGGGCGGGTGCATGTGCATTTTCCGCGGTATGGGTTTGCTCTCCAGGCCTGCTAGCCGGTCTAGCTCTGGCGGGTGTACATATCCGTTGCTGCGGTAACGGCTGCTGGCGGGTGCGCCCTTACGGCGAGTCCCTTTTGGCAAACGCGTCGAGCGGCGCTGCGCGCCAGTCCCCCAGAGGCATACCTCCACTCAGCCTACCGATGGGGCGGGTGGATCAAGATCAAGAGCTGCAGGCGAGCTACCGCTCGGCCTGTTGAGTGGTGGAGGGCGGATCGGGGTGATTGGGAGTCTGGTGGTTTTGCTTTTGCTTTTGGTGGGAGCAACTGTCTTAGCCATGTCGCTCATCACCGCCATCGCGAGCAGGAATCTGAGCCCGTAGGAGCGAGGCTTGCCCGCGAAGAGGCCGGCACAGCCAGCATCTCCGTTGACTGACCCACCGCTTTCGCGAGCGGGCTCGCTCCCACGGGGATCCGTGTCGAGCGCCGGATTTGCATTCGCTGAGGACCCGCGTGGGAGCGAGCCCGCTCGCGAAGGGGCCCGCCCAGGTCGTTACTTCAACGCGGCCAGGATCGCTTCGGGCTCGAAACCACGGATCAACGTGCCGTTGACGTCCAGGATCGGGATCCCCCGTCCGCCCAGGGCTTCGTACGCCTTGCGCGCTTCAGTGTCGGTGTCGATATCCACATCCTTGAACGGGATGCCCTTGGCATCGAGAAAACGCCTGATCTGCGTGCAGTAGCCGCACCACGAGGTGGCGTAGAGCACGACCTGAGCGTTGGCCCGGGTCTGATCGGCCACCACGAGCGAGGGGTTGAACACTCGCTCGATCTTGCCCCAGTTCTGGTAGACCACCACCACCAGCATGATCAGCAGGACTTTCTTCAGCGTCCTTGCCAGCATCAGTTGCGACGCTTGAGCTGGTCGGTGAGCGAAGTCGGCAGGCCCTTGATGATCAGCGTGCCGGCTTCTTCGTCGTATTCGATCTTCGAGCCCAGCAGGTGCGCTTCGAAGCTGATGGACAGGCCCTCGGCGCGGCCGGTGAAGCGGCGGAACTGGTTCAAGGTGCGTTTGTCGGCCGGGATCTCGGGCGACAGGCCGTAGTCCTTGTTGCGGATGTGGTCGTAGAAGGCTTTCGGGCGCTCTTCGTCGATCAATTCCGACAGCTCCTCCAGGCCCATCGGTTCACCGAGCTTGGCCTGGCTGCTGGCGTAGTCGACCAGGGTCTTGGTCTTCTCTCGGGCGGACTCTTCGGGCAGGTCTTCGCTTTCGACGAAGTCACTGAAGGCCTTGAGCAAGGTGCGAGTCTCGCCGGGGCCGTCGACGCCTTCCTGGCAGCCGATGAAGTCGCGGAAATACTCTGAAACCTTCTTTCCGTTCTTGCCTTTGATGAACGAAATGTACTGCTTGGACTGCTTGTTGTTCTGCCACTCGGAGATATTGATCCGGGCCGCCAGGTGCAGCTGGCCCAGGTCCAGGTGGCGCGAGGGCGTCACGTCGAGTTGGTCGGTCACCGCCACGCCTTCGCTGTGGTGCAGCAGGGCGATGGCCAGGTAGTCGGTCATGCCTTGCTGGTAGTGGGCAAACAGCACGTGGCCACCGGTCGACAGGTTGGACTCTTCCATCAACTTTTGCAGGTGCTCGACCGCCACGCGGCTGAACGCGGTGAAGTCCTTGCCGCCGTCCAGGTACTCCTTCAGCCAGCCGCTGAAGGGGTGCGCGCCGGACTCGGCATGGAAGAACCCCCAGGCCTTGCCCTGCTTGGCGTTATAGCTTTCGTTGAGGTCGGCGAGCATGTTCTCGATGGCACTGGATTCGGCCAGTTCCGAGTCGCGGGCGTGCAGGACTGCGGGCGTGCCGTCGGGTTTTTTGTCGATCAAGTGGACGATGCAATGACGGATCGGCATGGGTTTCTCGGCTCAATGAATGGAGGAGGGCGTGCTCCCCGAAAAAGTGCCCAGTGTAGCGCAACAGCGGGTTTTGGCGGTGCTTGAACGGGGCGCCGGGTGCGTCTGGTCGGGCTTATGCGTTTTTTTACCGATTTAGAGCAATAAAGCTGACCAAATGGGTAGGTAGAGGCGGATATTTCCCCGGCGCTGTGCTAGTTTTGCCCCGTCTTACGCGAAGTCACTGCGTTAAGCGTGCATTCAGCATTTGTCAGGTCGAACCAAACCCTGATTTCGGCATCTATAACCCGCCCCGTCGGTGTTATGGCCGAGGGTGCCAGGTCCAGAAGATCGGGCTCGATGGCTGACACTGCACTCTGCAATCCATATGAATTTGATAGGGAAGGAACACTACATGGCTCTTACTAAAGACCAACTGATCGCCGATATCGCTGAAGCTATCGACGCGCCAAAAACCACCGCGCGTAACGCTCTGGACCAACTGGGCCAAATCGTTGCTGATCAACTGGAAAACGGCGGCGAAATCACCCTGCCAGGTATCGGTAAGCTGAAAGTGACCGAGCGTCCTGCCCGTACCGGCCGCAACCCTTCGACTGGCGCTGCCATCGAAATCGCTGCCAAGAAAGTTATCAAGCTGGTCGTGGCCAAAGGCCTGACTGACGCTGTTAACAAGTAAGACGCATAAAAAAGAACCGTGCCTCGGAGCGATCCGGGCACGGTTTTTTTATGCCTGCGATTTGGTGATGGCCTCTGTCAGCACCCTTAATCTCTGTGGGAGCGAGCCCGCTCGCGAAGGCGCCATAACATTCAGCATCAATGTTGAAGGTCAGACCGCTTTCGCCGGCAAGCCGGTCTTGCTCCTACCAATGGCTTGTCAGCTCTTGCGCGCCCAACGCTGGCGCCACACTTGCTGCTCGGACTTGGTCTGGAAGGTCCAGGCGACGAAGCGGCTTTGCTTCTGCCCTTGGGACATCTCCACGACCTGGCTTTCCAGCACGCCGGCCTTCTTCAGGGCGGTCTGAATCGCGGGCAGGTTGGAGGCTTTGGAGACCAGGGTGCTGAACCACAGCACCTTGTGCTGAAAGTGCGCGCTCTCGGCGATCAGTTGGGTCACAAAGCGCGCTTCACCGCCCTCACACCACAATTCGGCCGATTGTCCGCCAAAGTTCAGTACCGGCAGTTTGCGTTTCGGGTCGGCACGTCCCAGGGCACGCCACTTGCGCTCGCTGCCTTTGGTCGCTTCGTCCATCGAGGCGTGGAAGGGCGGGTTGCACATGGTCAGGTCAAAGCGCTCGCCCGGCTCCAGCAGGCCCAGCAGGATGTGCTTGGGGTTGCTCTGCTGGCGCAGCTGGATGGCCTTGTTCAGCCCGTTGGACTGCACGATGGCTTTGGCGGCGGCCACGGCCGTCGGGTCGATTTCCGAGCCGAGGAAGTGCCAGCGGTAGTCGCTGTAGCCGATCAGCGGGTAGACGCAGTTGGCGCCCATGCCGATGTCGAGCACCTTGACCGGCGCCCCGCGTGGGATCTCGCCGTCATTGACGCTGGCCAGCAGGTCGGCCAGGAAGTGCACGTAGTCGGCGCGCCCCGGAACCGGCGGGCACAGGTAGTCGGCGGGAATGTCCCAGTGCGCGACACCGTAGAACGACTTGAGCAACGCCCGGTTGAACACCCGCACCGCGTCGGGGCTGGCGAAGTCGATGCTTTCCTTGCCGTACGGGTTGATGATCACGAACTTCGCCAGTTCCGGCGTGGTCTTGATCAGCGCCGGGAAGTCGTAACGGCCCTGGTGGCGGTTGCGCGGGTGCAGGCTGGCCTTTTCGCGCGGTTCCACGGTCTTGGCCGGGGTCGCGGACTCGGGCTTCTTGCGCGCAGGGCGGGGTGTGCGGGGGGTGGTCATGGGCGTAGTCGATTCGGGTATGGCTGAAAGTGGGGGCATTGTCCCACATCCAGGCCTTCTGAACGCAATCCCTGTGGGAGCAACTGTCTTAGCCATGCCGCTCGTCACCGCCATCGCGAGCAGGAATCTGGGCTGAGCCCGTAGGAGCGAGGCTTGCCCTAATGCCAGTCAGTTAAGCGAAAACCACGTGGGAGCGAGCCTGCTCGCGATAGCAGTAGGTCAGTCAACGGAGATGTTGGCTGTGTTGCCGTCTTCGCGAGCAGGCTCGCTCCCACAGGTTTGGCGCCTTAACTGACTGGCATTAAGGCTTGCCCGCGAACCGGCCAGCCCATTCAACATCGATGTCGCCAGACTTACCGCCTTCGCGGGCAAGCCTCGCTCCTACAAGGAGTTGAGCTGCCCCCGGATGTGTGTTCGCCGTGGACCAGGGTGGAGCGGGCTTGCCCGCGATGACGTAGACACACGCAATACAGAGGCTGGCTGACCCGCCGCTATCGCGGACAAGCCCGCTCCCACAGGGGATTGTTGGTGTTTTGGGAATGATGCGAACAAAAAAGGGAGGCCGTTGCGGGCCTCCCTGTTTCATTGCGGTTTACCGTTACAAACTGGCAATCCGCGCGTGCTGCTCGGCCAACTTGCCCAGGGCCTGTTCGGCCTCGGCCAGTTTGGCGCGTTCCTTCTCGATGACTTCGGCCGGGGCCTTGTCAACGAAGCCGGCGTTGGACAGCTTGCCGCCGACACGCTGGACTTCACCCTGCAGACGCTGGATTTCCTTGTCCAGGCGCGCCAGTTCGGCGCCCTTGTCGATCAGGCCGGCCATGGGCACCAGCACTTCCATCTCACCGACCAGGGCGGTAGCGGACAGCGGTGCTTCTTCGCCGGCCGCCAGCACGGTGATCGATTCGAGCTTGGCCAGCTTCTTGAGCAGGGTCTCGTTCTCGCTCAGGCGACGCTGATCCTCGGCACTGACGTTCTTCAGGAAGATCGGCAGCGGCTTGCCCGGACCGATGTTCATCTCGCCACGGATGTTGCGCGTGCCCAGCATCAGGCCCTTGAGCCATTCGATGTCGTCTTCGGCGGCCTGGTCGATGCGCGCTTCGTTGGCCACTGGCCAAGGTTGCAGCATGATCGTCTTGCCTTCGACGCCAGCCAGCGGCGCGATGCGCTGCCAGATTTCTTCGGTGATGAACGGCATGAACGGATGCGCCAGGCGCAGGGCCACTTCCAGCACGCGAACCAGGGTGCGGCGGGTGCCGCGCTGACGTTCGATCGGGCCGTTTTCGTCCCACAGCACGGGCTTGGACAGTTCCAGGTACCAGTCGCAGTACTGGTTCCAGATGAACTCGTACAAGGCCTGTGCCGCCAGGTCGAAACGGAACTGGTCGAGTTGGCGGGTCACTTCGGCTTCGGTGCGCTGCAACTGCGAGATGATCCAGCGATCCGCCAGGGACAGCTCAAAGGCTTCGCCGTTCTGGCCGCAGTCTTCGCCCTTGTCCAGCACGTAGCGCGCAGCGTTCCAGATCTTGTTGCAGAAGTTGCGATAGCCTTCGACGCGGCCCATGTCGAACTTGATGTCGCGACCGGTGGACGCCAGCGAGCAGAAGGTGAAGCGCAGCGCATCGGTGCCGTAGCTGGCGATGCCGTCGGCGAACTCGTCGCGGGTCTGCTTCTCGATCTTCTTCGCCAGTTTCGGCTGCATCAGGCCCGAGGTGCGCTTTTGCACCAGTTCTTCGAGCTCGATGCCGTCGATGATGTCCAGCGGGTCCAGGACGTTGCCCTTGGACTTGGACATCTTCTGGCCCTGGCCATCACGCACCAGGCCGTGCACGTACACCGTCTTGAACGGCACCTGCGGCGTACCGTCTTCGTTCTTCACCAAGTGCATGGTGAGCATGATCATCCGGGCAACCCAGAAGAAAATGATGTCGAAGCCGGTCACCAGGACGTCGGTGGAGTGGAACTTCTTCAGGAACTCGGTCTGCTGTGGCCAACCGAGGGTGGAGAAGGTCCACAGCCCCGAGCTGAACCAGGTGTCGAGGACGTCATTGTCCTGTTGCAACGCAACGTCCGGGCCCAGGTTGTGCTTGGCCCGCACTTCGGCTTCGTCGCGGCCCACGTAGACCTTGCCCGACTCGTCGTACCAGGCGGGAATCCGGTGGCCCCACCACAGCTGGCGGCTGATGCACCAGTCCTGGATGTCGCGCATCCAGGAGAAGTACATATTCTCGTACTGCTTGGGCACGAACTGGATGCGGCCGTCTTCGACAGCAGCGATGGCCGGTTCGGCCAGGGGCTTGGTGGACACGTACCACTGATCGGTCAGCCACGGCTCGATGATGGTGCCGGAGCGATCGCCCTTGGGCACTTTCAGGTTGTGGTCGTCAACGCTGACCAGCAGGCCGGCGGCGTCGAACGCAGCGACGATTTGCTTGCGCGCTTCGAAGCGGTCGAGGCCGGCGTACTCAGCCGGGATCTTGCCGTCGATGCTCTCGTTCAGCGTACCGTCGAGGTTGAACACCTGGCAGGCGGGCAGCACGGCGGCGTTCTTGTCGAAGATGTTGAGCAGCGGCAGGTTGTGGCGCTTGCCGACTTCGTAGTCGTTGAAGTCATGGGCTGGGGTGATTTTCACACAGCCGGTGCCGAATTCGGGGTCGCAGTAATCGTCGGCGATGATCGGGATGCGGCGGCCAACCAGTGGCAGCTCGACAAACTTGCCGATCAGGGCTTGGTAGCGTTCATCGTTCGGGTTCACCGCGACGGCGCTGTCGCCGAGCATGGTTTCCGGACGAGTGGTCGCGACGATCAGGAAATCGTTGCCTTCAGCGGTCTTGGCGCCGTCGGCCAGTGGGTACTTGAGGTTCCACAGGAAACCCTTCTCGTCGTGGTTCTCCACTTCAAGGTCGGAAATCGCCGTGTGCAGCTTGGTATCCCAGTTGACCAGGCGTTTGCCACGGTAGATCAGGCCGTCTTCGTGCAGACGGACGAAGGCTTCCTTGACCGCTTCCGACAGGCCATCGTCCATGGTGAAGCGCTCGCGGCTCCAATCCACCGACGAGCCGAGGCGACGGATTTGACGGCTGATGTTGCCGCCAGACTCATCCTTCCATTCCCAGATCTTTTCCAGGAACTTCTCGCGGCCCAGGTCGTGGCGGCTCTGGCCCTTGGCTTCGAGTTGGCGCTCCACCAGCATCTGGGTGGCGATACCGGCGTGGTCGGTGCCCGGCTGCCACAGGGTGTTGCGACCCTGCATGCGGCGGAAACGGATCAGGGCGTCCATGATCGCGTTGTTGAAGCCATGGCCCATGTGCAGGCTGCCGGTGACGTTCGGCGGCGGGATCATGATGGTGTAGGAATCGCCCGCGCCTTGCGGGGCGAAGTAGTTCTCGGACTCCCAGGTCTTGTACCAGGAAGTTTCAATGGCGTGCGGCTGGTAGGTCTTATCCATGCGCGGCGGGACCCTATTGGCATTTATTCAGGAAAAGCCGGCAAGTATAGCGGGGATGTTGCCTGGGGCGTAGAGCGAGCTGATGGCAGGGGGAGAAAATTCAGTCTTTTCGTGCTGCAGGCCGCGACGGCGCGTGGCGGTGTCGAGGGCGCTGGGCATCGGCTGCGCCCCCCTCTGCCCGATACGCCCTGATTGGGCCGGCAGGCGCGTGAGACGAATTTGAAGCGAATGATGTCGGTGATTTTTCGCTTACATGTAAGGACTTTCCCTACAAGTCTGCATGTTTGAGTGCGGGGTGGGTATGAGTAATATTCAGCGGGCACAACAAGGCAGTTACGACTTGTGCGAAGTGTCTGTGAATCAATCATGGCGTTTCAATAACTAAATGGAGTGTTTATGGCTATCAAGAAAGTGGTGCTGTTGTTTTGTGTTCTGTTGTCGGCAAATGCGTGGGCCGGGCCAATGGAGCATTGTCCGAAGATCGCCGATATAAAGGAAGTGGGTGTGGGAACCTATACGGCGCCAACCGTGGGCGGCACGGGCGACTGGTATGGCACGTCACAAACCGGTCGCGGGGCGGTTGGGCGTTTCGAGGAAGCGATCTTCAAGGCCCACGGGGAGCCGAAAAAAGGCGCTGTCGTCGGTGAGCTCCTGCATTGTGGCTACGCGTTGCGCGATGGCGGGAAGTTGGACATGAGATTCAAGCAAGAGGGAACGGTCGTCAGTATCAAGGCGGGCAAAGTGTGGGAGCAGTGGTACAACCAATACTACTGTGAAGATAAAGCCGAAGGTGCCTGCACGTTCAAAGAGTTGGTGCGTCCAGGTAAAGGCTGATTATATAAATGATGAGTGTTGGGTCGGCTGATGGTTGCCGGCCGTGACGCAATCAATCGTTATAGGTCGGGTTTACGGCGGTAGTTGCCTGCGTTAATAACTGCCCGCTACATGTTATTTGTAGGGGGCAGGTTAATTGTTTTCTAGTGCGTTTAAAGGGGCGGGGAGTGCGTTCACTTCCGCCCATAGCGTCAGTGGTCGTATTGACTCAACAATCGCTCCATCCGTGCATCAAGGCGGCGCTTGATCTCGGTCTCGATGTGCGGCGCGAAATCGTCGATCACGTCTTGCATGATCAATTGCGCGGCGGCGCGCAGTTCACTGTCCAGGTGCAGCATGACGTCGGCGGCTTGCTGGGCGGTCGTTGCCGGCTGGGCAGCAGGTGCTTGCACAGGCGCAGGCGTTGGACCTGGAGCTGGCTCTTCGATGGCTGCCGCGGGCGCCTGGGCGCCAATCTGGTCGAACAGCAATGGAATCTGGCCCTCATCACCGCCCACGGGATCGACCGTATCGGTCAACAGGGGAGGTTGCAGGTTGTCGTCGCCGAGCAGTTGGCGGATCGACTCGAGGTCGTCCAGCAGGTGCGCGGACTTGGGAAGCGGATTTGGCGTGTCCATCGTGTACTCAGAGGCGCTGTAGACGGTGATCTTGCAGAGGATAGCCCTGTTCGCGGTAGAAGCGGAAACTCTCCCGCGCGGCCTGACGAATAGCGGGGTCTTCCACCACCACCTCTGCCACGCGGGCAAAGCGCTGGGCAAAAGACGGAACCTTGAGGTCGAGATTGACCAGCAAGTCCCGGTGTTGCCCGGGGTCATCGCCCAGGCCCAGGACAATCAAGCCCTCCGGCTCGCTTTCGGCGGGGCCGTGGGGCACGAAACTCTCGCCCTTGAATGCCCACAAGCGTGCATCGAGATCGTCGCGCTGGGCCGCATCGCTGCAATGCAGGTAGATGCGGTGGCCCATGCGCCAGGCTTTTTCGGTGAGCTTGCAGGCAAAGTCCAGCCGCGCCGACGGATCGGCGCTGGGCAGGATATAAAAGTCGACTTTGGTCATTGCGGTTCCTGAGCCCCGTGCGGCGCCATGGGTGGGCGCCGCGCAGGGTCATCGGTTTCAGGCTTTGGCGCGGTCCAGCAGGTACTGGGTCAGCAGGGGCACCGGGCGGCCAGTGGCGCCCTTGTCCTTGCCGCCGCTGATCCAGGCGGTGCCGGCGATGTCCAGGTGCGCCCAGTTCAGGTTCTTGGTGAAGCGCGACAGGAAGCAGGCGGCCGTGATGGTGCCGGCTTTCGGGCCGCCGATGTTGGCGATGTCGGCGAACGGGCTGTCCAGTTGCTCCTGGTATTCGTCGAACAACGGCAATTGCCAGGCGCGGTCGTCGGCGGCCTTGCCGGCGCTGAGCAACTGCTCGATCAGTTCGTCGTTGTTGCCCAGCAGGCCCGAGGTGTGGGAACCCAAGGCCACGATGCAGGCGCCGGTCAGGGTGGCGATGTCGATCACTGCCTGTGGCTTGAAACGCTCGGCGTAGGTCAGGGCGTCACACAGCACCAGGCGGCCTTCGGCGTCGGTGTTGAGGATTTCCACGGTCTGGCCGCTCATCGTAGTGACGATGTCACCCGGACGGGTCGCGTTGCCGCTGGGCATGTTCTCGGCGCAGGCCAGAATGCACACCAGGTTGATCGGCAGTTTCAGTTCGAGTACGGCACGCAAGGTGCCGAACACGCTGGCCGCGCCGCCCATGTCGTACTTCATTTCGTCCATGCCGGCGCCCGGCTTGAGGCTGATGCCGCCGGTGTCGAAGGTGATGCCCTTGCCGACCAGGGCGTAGGGCTTCTCGGACTTCTTGGCGCCGTTGTATTGCATGACGATCAGGCGCGGAGGCTGGGCGCTGCCCTGGCCAACGGCGTAGAACGAGCCCATGCCCAGTTCCTTGATCTTCTTCTCATCCAGGATTTCGACTTTCAGGCCTTTGAATTCCTTGCCCAGGCTCTTGGCCTGTTCGGCCAGGAAGATCGGGTGGCAGATGTTCGGTGGCAGGTTGCCCAGGTCACGGGTGAACGCCATGCCGTTGGCAATCGCCGTGGCGTGGGTCACGCCGCGCTGCACTTCGGCCTGTGCGGCCTTGATGGTCAGCAGGGTGATTTTTTTCAGGGCGCGGGGTTCGGCCTTCTGGCTCTTGAACTGATCGAAGCTGTATTCGCCGTCCACCAGGGTTTCGGCCAGCAGGCGGGTCTTGCCATAGCTGTCGCGGCCCTTGACCACGATTTCGTCCAGCGCCAGGGTGGCGTCGGTGCCGCCCAGGCCCTTGAGGGTGCTGAGCGCGCCGGCGATGATTTTACGGAACGGGCGGTCGCCCAGTTCAGCGTCTTTGCCCACGCCCACCAGCAGCACGCGTTCGGCCTTGAGGTTCGGCAGGCTGTGCAGCAACAGGCTCTGGCCGACCTTGCCGGCCAGGTCACCGCGCTTGAGCACGGCGCTGATGGCGCCGCCGGTCAGTTCGTCGATCTGTTTGGCGACGGTGCCGAGTGTGCGGTTTTCGCCGACGGCGACCACCAGAGTGGCGGTTTTCAACGTTTCTGGGCTAACGCTTTTTACAACCAGTTCCATGTCCGGGTCCCTGAATAAATGGTCAAAGTGCGGCGCGTCGCGCGCGCGGTACATCTATATAGAAAGACGCTGGCAAGCCTGCGACAAAGGCCGCAGTTTGAACCTCGCCCCGTGCGCCTGACAACCCTTGCACCGTCGATCTTTAGCGCTTTGCCCGCCGGCTTGAGCATGCGCAGTGACAGGCGCGGTCAATCACAGGATAATGCGCCATCTTTTTCGATGGCTCGGGTTCTGCGGGCCGTCTGCTACGTTTGCTTGTTTGGCCGCCCTAGCCTGACAACCCTGGAGTGTCTGGTTTGATTGTCTTCCGTTATCTCTCCCGCGAAGTCCTGTTGACCTTGAGCGCCGTCAGCGCCGTGTTGCTGGTCATCATCATGAGCGGACGCTTCATCAAATACCTCGCCCAGGCGGCTTCCGGTCTGTTGGACCCGGGCTCCCTGTTCCTGATCATGGGCTTTCGCCTGCCGGGCTTCCTGCAACTGATCCTGCCGCTGGGGCTGTTTCTCGGGATCTTGCTGGCTTATGGCCGCTTGTACCTCGAAAGTGAAATGACCGTGCTCTCGGCCACCGGCATGAGCCAGCAACGCCTGCTGGGCATGACCCTGTTTCCGGCGACCCTGGTGGCCCTGCTGGTCGCATGGCTGAGCCTGAGTCTGGCCCCGCAAGGCGCCAACCAGTTCCAGTTGCTGCTGAACAAACAGGACGCCCTGACCGAGTTCGATACCCTGGAGCCCGGGCGTTTCCAGGCCCTGCGCGATGGCACCCGAGTGACCTACACCGAGCATTTGTCCGATGATCGGGTCAATCTGGGGGGCGTGTTCATTACGCAAAAGAACGTCGCCAGCGACGGTAAGGACCGTGGTATCTCGGTACTGGTGGCGGAAAAGGGCCGCCAGGAAGTCCTGGCCGACGGCAATCGCTACCTGATTCTGGACAATGGCTATCGCTACGACGGTAACCCTGGCCAGGCCGACTACCGGGCCATCCAGTACGAAACCTACGGTGTCGTGCTGCCAAAGCCCGATGTCAGTGACGAGGTGACTGATCGCGATGCCATCAGCACCCGTGTCCTGATGGCGAGCGACGATGTGCGTAACCATGCCGAACTGCAGTGGCGCCTGTCCTTGCCCTTGCTGGTGTTCATCGTGACCCTGATGGCGGTGCCGCTGTCGCGGGTCAACCCGCGCCAGGGGCGTTTCCTCAAGCTGCTGCCGGCGATTCTGCTCTACATGGCTTATCTGACCATCCTGATTGCCGCTCGCGGCGCCCTTGAAAAAGGCAAGCTGCCGGTGGCGCTGGGGTTGTGGTGGGTCCACGGGATCTTCCTGGTCGTTGGCCTTGGCCTGCTGTATTGGGAACCGTTGCGATTGAAGATGGCGAGTCGCCGCAGTGCGCAGGAGGTGACCCGTGGTTAAGCTCGATCGCTACATTGGTAGCAGCGTGTTCATGGCGATCTTGGCGGTTCTGGGGATTATCCTCGGCCTGGCGACCCTGTTTGCGTTCATCGATGAAATGGGTGATGCCAGCGACACGTACACCGTGCTGGATGTCTTGAGCTATGTACTGCTGACCGCGCCGCGCCGCATGTACGACATGTTGCCGATGGCCGCGCTGATCGGTTGCCTGATCGGCCTGGGCAATCTGGCCAGTAACAGCGAGCTGACCATCATGCGTGCGGCCGGTGTGTCCATCGGGCGCATCGTTTGGGCAGTCATGAAGCCGATGTTGGTGCTGATGCTGGCGGGCTTGCTGATTGGTGAGTACGTGGCGCCAGCGACGGAAAACATCGCCCAGGCCAATCGCTCACTGGCCCAGGGCAGTGGCGACGCGCAAAGCGCCAAGCACGGCCTATGGCACCGCCAGGGTGACGAGTTCATTCACGTCAACTCGGTACAGCCCGACGGCGTGCTGTATGGCGTGACCCGCTATCACTTCGATAAAGAGCGGCACTTGTTGTCCGCGAGCTTTTCCAAGCGTGCGGAGTTCGACAAGGACCATTGGCAACTGACCGACGTCAGTACCACGCTGTTCCACGACAAGAGCACCGAGGTCGTGAGCACGCCGAGCGAGCGCTGGGACGTGGCCTTGAGCCCGGAGTTGCTCAATACTGTGGTCATGACCCCGGAAACCCTGTCGATCAGCGGCTTGTGGGGTTACACCCACTACCTGGCGGAGCAGGGTCTGAACAATGGCCGTTACTGGCTGGCATTTTGGGTCAAGGTGTTGCAACCGTTGGTCACCGCAGCACTGGTGCTGATGGCGATTTCCTTCATCTTCGGTCCGTTGCGTTCAGTGACCCTGGGGCAGCGGGTCTTCACCGGTGTGCTGGTGGGGTTCACCTTTCGGATCGCCCAGGACTTGCTGGGCCCATCGAGCCTGGTGTTCGGCTTCTCGCCGCTGTTTGCGGTCCTGATACCCGCGTCCATCTGTGCGCTGGCCGGCTTCTGGCTGTTGCGTCGGGCCGGTTGACGGTCGGTATTTTCAGCCGTTGCAGGCCTTTCAAACGCCCCGTTCGCCAGGACGGGGCGTTTTTGCATGGTTTGCCTGGCCAGCAAACGTGACGCTCGCGCCACGGATCAGGTACAATTCCCGGCTATTTTTCGGCGGGCTATGCCTGCAGCCTTTTTGAGTGTTGATCCGTGAGTGATTTGAGTCATATCCGCAATTTCTCCATCATCGCCCACATTGACCATGGCAAGTCGACGCTGGCCGATCGCTTCATCCAGATGTGCGGTGGCCTGGCCGAGCGTGAAATGGAAGCCCAGGTACTGGACTCCATGGACCTTGAGCGTGAGCGCGGCATCACCATCAAGGCCCACAGCGTTACCTTGTATTACACCGCCAAAGACGGCATCAAATATCAGTTGAACTTCATCGACACCCCCGGCCACGTTGACTTTACCTATGAAGTCAGCCGCTCGTTGGCGGCCTGTGAAGGTGCACTGCTGGTGGTCGATGCCGGCCAGGGCGTGGAAGCGCAATCGGTCGCCAACTGCTACACGGCGATCGAGCAGGGCCTGGAAGTGATGCCGGTGCTGAACAAGATCGACCTGCCACAGGCCGATCCGGACCGGGTCAAAGAGGAAATCGAAAAAATCATCGGCATCGATGCCACCGATGCGGTCGAGTGCAGCGCCAAGACCGGCCTGGGCGTCGATGAAGTGCTCGAACGCCTGGTCAAGACCATTCCCGCGCCAACCGGCAACTACGAAGATCCGCTGCAAGCGTTGATCATCGACTCCTGGTTCGATAACTACCTGGGCGTTGTGTCCCTGGTTCGCGTGCGCCATGGCCGCGTGAAGAAGGGCGACAAGATTCTGGTCAAGTCCACCGGCAAGATCCACCTGGTGGACAGCGTCGGTGTATTCAACCCGAAACACACCGCCACCGTTGACCTCAAGGCCGGTGAAGTAGGCTTCATCATCGCGGGCATCAAGGACATCCACGGTGCGCCCGTCGGCGACACCCTGACCTTGAGCTCCACGCCCGATGTCGACGTGCTGCCAGGCTTCAAGCGTATCCAGCCGCAGGTGTATGCCGGTCTGTTCCCGGTCAGCTCCGACGACTTCGAAGACTTCCGTGAAGCGCTGCAGAAGCTCACCCTGAACGACTCGTCGTTGCAGTACACCCCGGAAAGCTCCGACGCCCTGGGCTTCGGCTTCCGTTGCGGGTTCCTCGGCATGCTGCACATGGAAATCATCCAGGAGCGCCTGGAGCGCGAGTACGACCTGGACCTGATCACCACGGCGCCGACGGTTATTTTTGAGTTGGTGCTCAAGACCGGCGAGACGATCTACGTCGACAACCCGTCCAAGCTGCCGGACGTGTCGTCTATCGAAGACATGCGTGAGCCGATCGTGCGGGCCAATATTCTTGTGCCGCAAGAGCACCTGGGTAACGTCATCACCCTGTGCATCGAGAAGCGTGGCGTGCAGCACGACATGCTGTTCCTCGGTTCCCAGGTCCAGGTGACCTACGATATTCCGATGAACGAAGTGGTCCTGGACTTCTTCGACCGTCTGAAATCCACCAGTCGCGGCTATGCTTCTCTGGATTACCATTTCGATCGTTACCAATCGGCTAGTCTGGTGAAGCTGGATGTGCTGATCAATGGTGACAAGGTCGACGCCCTGGCGTTGATCGTGCACAAAGATAATGCGCACTACAAAGGTCGCCAGTTGACCGAGAAGATGAAGGAACTGATTCCTCGTCAGATGTTCGACGTCGCGATCCAGGCCGCCATTGGCGGGCAGATCATTGCGCGGACTTCCGTCAAGGCTCTCAGAAAGAACGTATTGGCCAAGTGCTACGGCGGTGACGTTAGCCGTAAGCGCAAGCTGTTGGAAAAGCAGAAGGCCGGTAAAAAACGCATGAAGCAGGTCGGCAACGTGGAAATTCCACAAGAAGCCTTCCTTGCTGTGCTCAGGTTGGATAGTTAGGTCCTATGTCACTAAATTTCCCGCTGTTGCTGGTTATTGCTGTCTTCGTCTGCGGTTTGCTGGCGTTGCTCGATCTGGTTTTCCTGGCACCGCGCCGGCGGACCGCGATTGCGTCCTATCAAGGCAGCGTCAGCCCGCCTGATGTGGCCGTGATCGAGAAGCTGAGCAAAGAGCCGTTGCTGGTCGAATACGGCAAGTCGTTCTTCCCGGTGCTGTTCATCGTGTTGGTGCTGCGCTCGTTCCTGGTGGAGCCGTTCCAGATTCCGTCTGGCTCGATGAAGCCAACCCTGGACGTGGGTGACTTCATCCTGGTGAACAAGTTTTCCTACGGGATCCGCTTGCCGGTGATCGATAAGAAAGTCATCGAAGTCGGTGATCCGCAGCGCGGGGATGTGATGGTGTTCCGCTACCCGAGCGACCCGAACGTCAACTACATCAAGCGTGTAGTCGGTCTGCCGGGCGACACGGTGCGCTATACCGCTGACAAGCGTCTGTTCGTCAACGGCCAGTCGATTGCCGAGCAACTGGTTGGCTCCGAGCCGGGCACCCTGGGCAGCGCGGAACTCTACAAGGAAAAACTCGGCACTGCCGAGCACCTGATCCGCAAGGAAATGAGCCGCTACCGGGCAACGCCTGACCGTACATGGACCGTGCCTGCCGGGCACTACTTCATGATGGGCGACAACCGCGACAACTCCAACGACAGTCGCTATTGGGATGACCCTACTATTCCCAAGGACATGCTAGGCATGGTTCCCGACCAGAATATCGTCGGCAAGGCCTTCGCGGTCTGGATGAGCTGGCCAGAACCCAAACTCAGCCACCTGCCGAATTTCTCGCGGGTTGGCCTGATCAAGTAATCACCCACGGCGCTGTTGAACACAGCGCCGAATGCTTTTCTGGAGCCTGAACAAGGTTGCACGAAGCATGAAGCCAACGATATTCAGGAAGTCATTTTTGAACACAGCGTTAATTGTCCAAACGCCTAGCAGCCTCGCTGCGACGGACGTCGACCACGAACTCAGCGTGGGTACACCGTGAGCGTCTCCTTAAGCCGTCTCGAGCGTCAGCTCGGCTACACCTTCAAGGACCAGGAACTGATGATCCTGGCCCTGACTCACCGCAGTTTTGCCGGGCGCAACAACGAACGCCTGGAATTCCTCGGTGACGCCATTCTCAACTTCGTTGCCGGCGAGGCGCTGTTCGACCGCTTCCCGCTGGCCCGCGAAGGCCAACTGTCGCGTCTGCGTGCGCGCTTGGTAAAAGGTGAGACGCTGGCGGTACTGGCCCGTGGTTTTGACCTGGGTGAGTACCTGCGCCTGGGCTCTGGTGAATTGAAGAGCGGCGGCTTTCGTCGCGAGTCGATCCTGGCCGACGCCCTTGAAGCGCTGATCGGTGCGATCTACCTGGATGCAGGCATGGACATGGCGCGTGAGCGCGTATTGGCCTGGCTGGCGTCCGAGTTCGAGAGCCTGACCCTGGTCGATACCAACAAAGATCCAAAGACCCGACTGCAGGAGTTCCTGCAGTCGCGTGCCTGTGAGCTGCCGCGTTACGAAGTGGTGGATATCCAGGGTGAGCCCCATTGCCGGACGTTCTTCGTCGAATGCGAAATCACCCTACTGAACGAAAAAAGCCGAGGTCAGGGTGTGAGTCGTCGTATTGCCGAACAGGTAGCGGCCGCCGCAGCACTGATAGCCCTGGGCGTGGAGAATGGCCATGACTGATTCAACTGCAACTCGCTGTGGCTATGTCGCCATCGTCGGCCGTCCGAACGTGGGCAAGTCCACGTTGCTGAACCACATCCTCGGCCAGAAGCTGGCCATCACCTCGCGCAAGCCGCAAACCACCCGCCACAACATGCTCGGGATCAAGACCGAGGGCGCCGTGCAGGCGGTCTACGTCGACACCCCCGGCATGCACAAAGGTGGCGAGAAGGCCCTGAACCGCTACATGAACAAGACCGCTTCGGCGGCGTTGAAAGACGTCGACGTGGTGATCTTCGTGGTCGACCGCACCAAGTGGACCGACGAAGACCAGATGGTTCTCGAACGCGTCCAGTACGTCACGGGCCCCTTGATCGTCGCGTTGAACAAGACCGACCGTATCGAAGACAAGGCCGAGTTGATGCCGCACCTGAGCTGGTTGCAGGAGCAGTTGCCGAACGCGCAGATCATCCCGATCTCTGCCCAGCACGGCCACAACCTCGATGCCTTGGAGCGGGTGATCGCCGAGCACCTGCCGGAAAACGAACACTTTTTCCCGGAAGACCAGATCACCGACCGCAGCAGTCGTTTCCTGGCTGCCGAGCTGGTGCGCGAGAAAATCATGCGCCAGATGGGTGCCGAGCTGCCGTACCAGATCACCGTCGAAATCGAAGAGTTCAAGCAGCAAGGCAAGACCTTGCACATCCATGCCTTGATCCTCGTCGAGCGTGACGGCCAGAAGAAAATCATCATTGGCGACAAGGGCGAGCGCATCAAGCGCATCGGCACCGAAGCGCGCAAGGACATGGAGCTGTTGTTCGACTCCAAGGTCATGCTCAACCTGTGGGTCAAGGTGAAGGGCGGCTGGTCCGATGACGAGCGCGCCTTGCGTTCGCTGGGTTATGGCGATTTGTAGTACCGATTTTGGCCACATTGTAGAACCTTGTGGGAGCGGGCTTGCTCGCGAAGGCAGAGTGTCAGGCGCTATCCATGCCGACTGAGACTCCCTCTTCGCGAGCAAGCCCGCTCCCACATTGGTTTGAGGTCGTTAGTAAAACTGCATTCCCACACTAAGATGCGATTTCTATGTCCCAACCCCTCGCCCAACCCGCCTACGTTCTCCACTCTCGCGCCTACCGTGAGACCAGCGCGTTGGTCGACTTCCTCACGCCGCAAGGGCGGCTGCGGGCGGTGTTGCGCAGTGCGCGGGGCAAGGCCGGGACACTGGCTCGGCCTTTTGTACCGCTGGAGGTCGAGTTCCGGGGGCGCGGCGAGTTGAAAAACGTCGGGCGCATGGAGAGTGCGGGCGTCTCTACCTGGCTCAGCGGTGAAGCGCTGTTCAGCGGCCTGTACCTCAATGAGTTGCTGATTCGCCTGCTGCCTGCCGAAGATCCCCATCCCGCGGTGTTTGAGCACTACGCCGCCACGTTGCTGGCCTTGGCGGAAGGTCGCGCGCTGGAGCCCTTGCTGCGTTCCTTCGAATGGCGCCTGCTGGATGACCTGGGTTACGGCTTTGCGTTGACCGCAGACGTGCAGGGCGAACCCATTGCCGTTGATGGCCTGTATCGCTTGCAGGTCGATGCTGGACTCGAGCGGGTCTACCTGCTGCAACCTGGCCTGTTCAACGGCGCCGAGTTGCTGGCGATGGCGAGCACCGACTGGAGCGCCCCCGGCGCGTTGTCGGCGGCCAAGCGGCTGATGCGCCAGGCGCTGGCCGTTCATCTGGGTGGCCGGCCATTGGTCAGTCGCGAGTTGTTTCGCAAGCCCTGATCAATCCGTATGCTGTGCACCGAACTTTCTCTTCTTCTGGAGCGCTTGCCGTGACCACCAGCACCCGTATTCTTCTTGGCGTGAACATCGACCACGTTGCCACCCTGCGTCAGGCCCGGGGCACGCGTTATCCTGATCCGGTGAAGGCGGCGCTGGATGCGGAAGAAGCGGGCGCCGATGGCATCACCGTGCATTTGCGCGAAGATCGCCGGCACATCCAGGAGCGCGACGTGCTGTTGCTCAAGGACGTGCTGCAAACCCGCATGAACTTCGAAATGGGCGTCACCGAAGAAATGATGCTGTTCGCCGAGCGCATCCGCCCGGCACACATCTGCCTGGTGCCGGAAACCCGCCAGGAGCTGACCACCGAGGGCGGCCTGGACGTGGCGGGGCAGGAGGCGCGGATCAAGGCCGCGGTGGAGCGCCTGGCGAAGATTGGCTGCGAAGTGTCGCTGTTCATCGATGCCGACGAGCGCCAGATCGCCGCCTCCAAGCGCGTCGGCGCACCGGCGATTGAATTGCACACCGGGCGCTACGCCGATGCGCAGACACCGACGTCGGTGGCCGAGGAGTTGAAGCGCGTGGCCGATGGCGTGGCGTTTGGTCTGGCCCAGGGCTTGATCGTCAACGCCGGCCATGGCCTGCACTACCACAACGTCGAAGCCGTGGCCGCCATCAAGGGGATCAACGAGCTGAACATCGGCCACGCGCTAGTGGCGCATGCGCTGTTCGTCGGGTTCAAGTCGGCGGTGTCGGAGATGAAGGCACTGATCCTGGCGGCGGCCGCCAAGGCCTGAACCTTGCTCAATCCCCTGTGGGAGCGGGCAAGCCTCGCTCCTACAAGGGTCCTGGGTGACCACAAAACATGTGGCCAGCACAAATCCCCTGTGGGAGCGAGGCTTGCCCGCGAAGCTTTTAGAGCGGCGGGTTTTCTTCTGGCGGTTTGCTCTTGTCGATGCCCGGTACGTGCAGGTTGCCTTCGGCGATCTGGTCGCCTTCCAGTTGCGGCTGCGTGACCCACGTCAGGATGTCGTAGTAGCGGCGGATGTTCGCCACGAAGTGCACCGGCTCGCCGCCACGGGCGTAGCCGTAGCGGGTCTTGCTGTACCACTGTTTCTGCGAGAGGCGGGGCAGGATCTTCTTCACATCCAGCCATTTGTTGGGGTTCAGTCCTTCCTTGGCGGTCAGCTTGCGGGCGTCATCGAGGTGGCCGGTGCCTACGTTGTAGGCGGCCAGTGCAAACCACGTGCGGTCTGGCTCCTTGATCGAGTCGGGCAGTTGTTCCTTTATGTAAGCCAGGTACTTGGCGCCGCCCATGATGCTTTGCTTGGGGTCCAGGCGATTGGACACGCCCATGGCCTGGGCAGTGTTCTGGGTCAGCATCATCAGGCCACGCACGCCCGTCTTGGAGGTCACCGTCGGCTGCCACAGGGACTCTTGATAGCCGATGGCCGCCAACAGGCGCCAGTCGACTTTCTCTTTCTTGGCGTAGGTCTTGAAGTGTTGTTCGTACTTGGGCAAGCGCTGCTGCAAGTGCTGGGCAAAGGTGGTGGCGCCCATGTAGCCAAGGACGTCGACGTGCCCGTAGTAGCGATCCTTGAGGCGTTGCAGGGTGCCGTTCTTTTGCACCTTGTCCAGGTAGGCGTTGATCTCGTTGAGCAGGCTGTTGTCATCGCCAGCGGCCACTGCCCAGCGCTGCTCGCTGGTGTCGCCCAGGTCGAAGGCGACGCGGATGTTGGTGAAGTACACCTGGTTCATGGCCACTTCGTTGGAGTCGACCAGTGTGAGGTCAATCTGCCCCTCGTCCACCATGCGCAGTAGGTCAACCACCTCAACAGCGTCAGATTCTTCGTATTCTATTCTGGGATCTTTCTGCTTTAGCGCGGCCAACTGTTCGGCGTGGGTGCTGCCCTTGAGCACCATGATCTTCTTGCCCACCAGGCCTGCGGCACTGGTGGGCCGCGGCTGGCCGTTACGGTAGATGACCTGCGGGGTCACTTCCAGGTACGGGTGGGAGAACCTGACCTGGGCCTTGCGCAGATCGCTGCTGACCAGGCCGGCAGCAGCCAATACCGGGCCACCTGGCTTGCCGATCTGATTGAACAGGTCATCCAGGTTGTCGGCGGT
This sequence comes from Pseudomonas sp. ok272, assembly GCF_900109995.1. Taxonomy (GTDB): domain Bacteria; phylum Pseudomonadota; class Gammaproteobacteria; order Pseudomonadales; family Pseudomonadaceae; genus Aquipseudomonas. The sequence goes on from NZ_FOCB01000001.1 coordinate 171,632, forward strand.
TTCAATCTTGAGCGTGACCCCCAAATCGTCGGCAAAGCGCTTCACCAGCTCGTATTCGAAGCCGGTTTCACCGTTGCGATCCTGGAAGTAGGTGGCCGGGCTGTTGCGTGTCACCACGCGCAGTACGCCATCCTCCTTTATGCGCTCCAGGGTGTTGGGTTTATCAACACAGCCGCTGAGCACCAGGAAGAGTCCGGTTGCGAGGAGCCATTTGGCCCATCGGGGACGCAAAACCATTGGGAGAAACATCTGCGCAGTATACGCAAAGGACCGTGGCCGCCATATCTCGACAGCAAGGGGCTTGTCTGCTAGAGGCCGTCGATCCCGGTCCGGACCCGGTGGAATGGGCCTTGCGGGTAGATTTTGAGTACCAAAATAATCACCTTGGGGTTTCTTAATGAGCATTGGTTATAGGCTGCGGACCGCTGGCCGACGTTCGGGCAATGGCCGGTGCAGCGTTTCGGGTGCCGTCGCGGGCGGTTTAGGCTAGAATGCACGGCCTCAAAGCACACCCCCTTCCCGAGGCTGTCCCGAAGATGTTGATCCTGCGCGGCGCTCCTGCCCTTTCTGCCTTTCGCCACAGCAAACTCCTTGAGCAACTGAGCCAAAAAGTCCCGGCTGTCAGTGGCTTGTATGCTGAATTCGCTCACTTCGCCGAAGTCACGGGCGTCCTGACCGGCGACGAACAGCAGGTGCTTGCGCGCCTTCTGAAGTACGGTCCTAGTGTTCCGGTACAGGAACCTGCCGGTCGTCTGTTCCTGGTGTTGCCACGTTTTGGCACCATCTCGCCCTGGTCGAGCAAGGCCAGCGACATCGCCCGCAACTGCGGCCTGGCGAAGATCCAGCGCCTGGAGCGCGGCATCGCGTTCTACGTGGCGGGTGAGTTCACCGACGCCCAGGCCCAACTCGTGGCCGACGCGCTGCACGACCGCATGACCCAGATCGTGCTGGATAACCTGGAACAGGCCGCCGGCCTGTTCAGCCACGCCGAACCCAAGCCGCTGACCGCGATTGACGTGCTCGGTGGCGGTCGCGCCGCCCTGGAACGCGCCAACGTCGAGCTGGGCCTGGCCCTGGCGGAAGACGAGATCGACTATCTGGTCGACGCCTTCATCGGTTTGAAGCGCAACCCCCATGACATCGAACTGATGATGTTCGCCCAGGCGAACTCCGAGCACTGCCGTCACAAGATCTTCAACGCCAGTTGGGACATCGACGGCCAGAGCCAGGAAAAAAGCCTGTTCGGCATGATCAAGAACACCTACGTGATGCACAGCGAAGGCGTCCTGTCGGCCTACAAGGACAACGCCTCGGTGATCGTCGGCAACGTCGCCGGCCGCTTCTTCCCGGACCCCGAGACCCGCCAGTACGGCGCGGTGCAGGAGCCGGTGCACATCCTGATGAAGGTCGAGACCCACAACCACCCGACTGCGATTGCCCCGTTCCCGGGCGCATCCACCGGCTCCGGTGGTGAGATTCGCGACGAAGGCGCCACCGGTCGCGGTGCCAAGCCCAAGGCTGGCCTGACCGGCTTCACCGTGTCCAACCTGCAGATCCCCGGCTTCGAACAGCCGTGGGAAGTGCCCTACGGCAAGCCCGAGCGCATCGTTACCGCGCTGGACATCATGATCGAAGGCCCCTTGGGCGGCGCGGCGTTCAACAACGAATTCGGCCGTCCGGCACTGACCGGTTACTTCCGTACCTTCGAGCAGTCCATCACCACCCCGCACGGCGATGAAGTGCGCGGTTACCACAAGCCGATCATGTTGGCCGGCGGCATGGGCAACATCCGCGCCGAACACGTGCAGAAGGCCGAGATCCTCGTCGGCTCCAAGCTGATCGTCCTCGGCGGCCCGGCGATGCTGATCGGCCTGGGTGGCGGTGCGGCGTCCTCGATGGCCACCGGCACCAGCTCGGCGGACCTGGACTTCGCTTCCGTGCAGCGCGAGAACCCGGAGATGGAGCGCCGTTGCCAGGAGGTCATCGACCGTTGCTGGCAGTTGGGCGACAAGAACCCGATCAGCTTCATCCACGACGTCGGCGCCGGTGGCTTGTCCAACGCCTTCCCGGAACTGGTCAACGACGGCGACCGTGGTGGCCGTTTCGAACTGCGCAACATTCCAAACGACGAGCCGGGCATGGCCCCGCACGAAATCTGGAGCAACGAATCCCAGGAGCGTTACGTCCTGGCCGTTGGCCCGGCGGACTTCGAGATCTTCAAGGCGATCTGCGAGCGCGAGCGTTGCCCGTTCGCCGTGGTTGGCGAAGCGACTGCCGAGCCGCAGCTTACTGTCACGGATAGCCACTTCGGCAACAGCCCGGTGGACATGCCGCTGGAAGTGTTGCTGGGCAAGGCACCGCGCATGCACCGTTCGGTGGTGCGTGAAAGCGAGATGGGCGACGATTTCGATCCGTCGACCCTGAACATCGCCGACTGCGTCGAGCGCGTCCTGCATCACCCGGCCGTGGCCAGCAAAAGCTTTCTGATCACCATCGGCGACCGTACCATCACCGGCCTTGTGGCCCGTGACCAAATGGTCGGCCCATGGCAGGTGCCGGTGGCCGACGTTGCCGTCACCGCGACCAGCTTCGACGTCTACACCGGCGAAGCCATGGCCATGGGCGAGCGTACGCCGCTGGCCTTGCTGGACGCCCCGGCGTCGGGCCGCATGGCCATCGGTGAAACCCTGACCAACATCTGCGCCTCGCGTATCGGCAAGCTCTCCGACATCAAGCTGTCCGCCAACTGGATGTCCGCTGCCGGCCACCCCGGCGAAGACGCGCGTCTGTACGACACCGTCAAGGCTGTCGGCATGGAGTTGTGCCCGGAACTGGGCATCACCATTCCGGTGGGCAAGGACTCGATGTCCATGGCCACGCGCTGGAACGATGATGGCGTGGACAAGACCGTCACCTCGCCGATGTCGTTGATCGTCACCGGCTTCGCCCCAGTGACGGACATCCGCCAGACCCTGACCCCGCAACTGCGCATGGACAAGGGCACCACCGACCTGATCCTGGTCGACCTGGGCCGTGGCCAGAACCGCATGGGCGCCTCGATCCTTGCCCAGGTTCACGGCAAGCTCGGCAGCCAGGCCCCGGACGTCGATGACGCCGAAGACCTGAAAGCCTTCTTCGCCGTGATCCAGGGCCTGAACGCCGACGGTCACTTGCTGGCCTACCACGACCGTTCCGACGGTGGTTTGCTGACCAGCGCTGTGGAAATGGCCTTCGCCGGTCATTGCGGCCTGAGCCTGAACCTCGATGGCCTGGCGGAAACCTCGGCCGATATCGCCGCGATCCTGTTCAACGAAGAGTTGGGCGCCGTGATCCAGGTCCGCCAGGACGCCACCCCGGACATCCTCGCGCAGTTCAGCGCGGCGGGCCTGGGCGACTGCGTGGCGGTGATCGGCCAGCCGATCAACAACAGCGAAATCAGCATCACCTTCAACGGCGAGACCGTGTTCGAAGGTCAGCGTCGGGTGATGCAACGCCAGTGGGCCGAGACCAGCTACCAGATCCAGCGCCTGCGCGACAACGCCGACTGTGCCGATCAAGAGTTCGACGTGATCCTGGAAGAAGACAACCCGGGCCTGAGCGCCAAGCTCAGCTTCGACGTCAACCAGGACATCGCCGCGCCCTACATCAAGAAAGGCATTCGCCCACAGGTTGCCGTGCTGCGTGAGCAGGGCGTCAACGGCCAGGTGGAAATGGCAGCGGCGTTCGACCGCGCCGGCTTCAGTGCGATCGACGTGCACATGAGCGACATCCTCGCCGGTCGCGTTGACCTCAACGAGTTCAAGGGCCTGGTGGCCTGCGGTGGTTTCTCCTACGGCGACGTGCTGGGTGCCGGTGAAGGCTGGGCCAAGTCGGCCTTGTTCAACAGCCGTGCCCGCGATGCGTTCCAGGGCTTCTTCGAACGCAACGACAGCTTCACCCTGGGTGTGTGCAACGGTTGCCAGATGATGTCCAACCTGCATGAACTGATCCCGGGCAGCGAGTTCTGGCCGCACTTCGTGCGCAACCGTTCCGAGCAGTTCGAGGCCCGCGTGGCGATGGTCCAGGTCCAGGAGTCGAACTCGATCTTCCTGCAGGGCATGGCCGGTTCGCGCATGCCGATCGCCATCGCCCACGGTGAAGGCCATGCCGAGTTCGAAAGCGAAGAAGCGTTGCTCGAAGCCGACCTGTCCGGTTGCGTGGCGATGCGTTTCGTCGACAACCACGGCAAGGTCACTGAACGCTACCCGGCCAACCCGAACGGCTCGCCGCGGGGGATCACCGGGCTGACCAGCCGTGACGGTCGCGTGACCATCATGATGCCGCACCCGGAGCGGGTGTTCCGTGCCGTGCAGAACTCGTGGCGCTCGGAAGAGTGGAACGAAGACGCACCGTGGATGCGCATGTTCCGTAACGCTCGCGTGTGGGTGAACTAAGCGCCGTGTACAAGCTCGCTTTCTTCGTCCCGCCCAGCCACGTCGACGTGGTCAAGAACGCCGTATTCGCTGCCGGTGGCGGACGAGTCGGCGCCTATGACCGCTGTTCGTGGCAGGTGCTCGGGCTTGGTCAGTTTCGCCCATTGGACGGCAGTCAGCCGTTCCTTGGGCAAACCGGTCTGCTCGAGCAGGTCGAAGAGTGGCGGGTCGAGTTGGTGGTGGCCGATGAGTTGATCACGGCCGTGGTGGCTGCGCTCAAACTCAGTCACCCCTACGAAACACCGGCGTATGAGGTGTGGTTGCTGGCGGATTATTGATCCGCTTGTCCACGACATAAAAAACCCGCTGGGCCAGGTTGGCCAGCGGGTTTTTTGTGCGCGCCGGGTTATGGCGCCACCGGGGACGAACCCTCCGTGGTTACGGAGCCGGCCTCAGCCTGACTTTACTCTTGAGGGCATCGAGCAAGGTGTTCTGGTACTCGAAACGTTCTTGTTCCATGCCCCAGCGATGGATAAAGAACCTTCCGTTGTCGTCCACCTGTATGGGGGTGGAGACAATCTCCCCGCTGTTGGAGTGATGCAACAAGTTGGTCTCGGCGGCCGTAGGGCGTTCGACCAGGAAGTGGCCCGGCTGGCTCAGCCTTGAGCGGTCGACCGGCACGAAGGGGGCTGGTGCGCGCTGGCCGGCGATGGCGACCTCCAGCTTGAAGTCACTGCGGACCGCGGTCCAATAGACGCCAAGCATATCGGTTTCCCAGTAGCCAGGGTGAATGCTCCTGGCCAGTGCCGGGGCGCTGTCGCGTACGTGCAGGCCAATCGTGCCTTGCAGCTCGGCCAGCCCCGGAGTGCCCAGGTAGGTATTGGTGTGGGCGCTGCCCACGAAGGCAATCCATTTATGGGGGCCCTGCGCGGCCTGGTCGGCCTGGATGATTTGGTTGGCAAAGTAGCTGAACATCTGGGGGCGTGTAATGTGCTCGTCACCCAGGCCCTTGACGTGATAGCTGGAGGTACAGTCGAGCGCCCGCACGCGGATGCCGTGTTTGCCCGCGGCCTGGATCACCTCGGTGTAGGTGTCGGAGCCGCGGTAGAACGGCATGTGGCCGTTGTCCTGGTACTTGAGGTAGGTCTTGAGAGTGTCCGGCAGGCGCTGGGTACGATGGAACACATCCAGGTCCGCCTGGTGCAGGTCGGTGAACAGGTGTTCGACGTACAGGGTTTTGTACCCGGCGTCCTTGAGGGTTTTCATCTGGTTGCGCAGCAGTGCCTTGCTCGACTGCGCCATGTGGGCTTCGCCGATCACCAATCCCGGCAAGTCGCTTTGGCCGACCTGCTTGATGAATGACTCGGGCGTGGTGCTCGCGGTGATCGTCGGCAGCGTCGGCCTGGGCGGGGGGACGTGGTCGGCGAGGTACGCTTGGGCCTTGTCCAGGAGCTTGCGGCGCAGGTCCATAACGGTATTGAGCGCTTTGATGCTACGCGGATTGGACGAGGCGAACCGTGGGTCCAGGCCTCGGTATTCTTGCGCCAGGTGCGCGACGGTGTCCCGCATCTCGGTGGGGACATCGAACTCGGCGAAATGCTCGACCGGGGCAGCGGCTGCGGCGGCTGGTGGAACGACGGGTTCAGGGGCCTTGTACGCCGTGTGCAGGGTCATGCGGTAGTCGGCCCTGGCCAATGGATCACCGGCGATCGCGCCGGCGCGGTCCGGCCAGATACCCACGGGTTGATCCAGGCCGACATCCTCGACGCGCAGGGCAACGGCAGGTTGCAGGTCCGCCAGGCCGGGAGTGTCACCGACGGTGCGCAGGCGCGATTCATCGACCAGGGCGATCCAGCGCTCATTCGGGGTGTCGACGCTGTCGGCCGCGATGACCTTGTGTGAGTAGAAGTTTCGCACCGCGTTGCTCCGCGGTGCCGTCGGCGAAGTACCGGCCATGGCCATGACGTCTTCGAGTTGGTACGAGGTCGAGGCATCCAGCGCCCTGATGGTCATGCCCTTCTCGTGCGCCTTGCGCACCAGGGCGTAGTAGGAGTATTCCGCGTCCTTGGGGGTGCCGAAGGACTGGTCGATGGCTTTCAAGTGCTTCTCGATGTGCCGCCACGACCCGCCGTTGTTGAGCTTCACCAGCTTTGGCTGGAACACGTCACCCGGCAGGTACTCCACATACAGGTGCTTGTACCCTTGCTCGATCAGGGTATCGAGGTTGTCGATCAGTGCCTGCTTGCTGGCGATCGACCCCGGTACGGCGCCGATGATCAGGTTCTGGTCGCCGGCCGGGGCACCGCTGGCGGTCAGTTGCGTCAATGGGCTGCTGGCCTCGATGGGCGGTACGTCGGCGCGGGGCGGCAGCGGGTCGAGGTAGCGGAAAAAGTTATCCGCGTCCTTGCTCAACAACTCGACCTGTTGCAGGTAGGCGGCGCGTAGCGGGCTCAGCTCTTTGGCGGCGTTGGTCAGCGTGAGGCTGATCATATGGTTGTCGACCCACGGTGCTTGTCGGATCAGGTATTCGCGTAGCTGCGGGTCAAGGACGTGCTCAAGCTGGCTCCAGTATTTGGCGGGCATTCCATAGTCTTTCGACGGGCCAGGTGTCTGCGGCACCGTTTCGTATTTCGGCGCGCCTCCGACAACACCGGTGCGAGCCCACACGCCTTCACTGTTGGGGGCCACCAGGCGGGTGGTCGAGACCAGCTTGCCCGTGGCCGGGTCCAGGCGATACAGCAAGTAACGGCCAATCGGGTCCGGGGTCTTGGGGGCCCAAAGCGCTTGCCCGTCGAAGAACACCGGCTGCATGCCGGTGGGGGTCGGCGCCACGGGCTCCAACTGGCGGATCAGCGTCATTGCCTGAGCGTGCTCGGTGCTGGCCGTCACCAACCGCACGGGGTTACGGACCGGGGTGAGTGAGCGAAGCGCCGGGCGCAGGTCGGTAAAAATGGCGCCGGCACTGTTCAGCAGATAACCGGCGAAGTGCTCCAGGGCGGCGGCGTTATCGCCCTGGTTGTAGGCGTGCAGCGCGAGCATGCCGTCCTTGAATGCCAGGAGCATGCCAGCACTGAGGCTCAAGACGGGGAAGGGCGCGGTGGCAACGGCGGTGACCCATTCCACACAGGTCCAGAGGATGCTGGTGATCATTTGCGTACGGTTGACGGTGCTGCCTTCAACGTCGTCGATCCGCCGTTGTTGCTTGAGGTCATAGAATTCCAGGCGCAGGTCGAGCAACGGGGTTTGCCGGTGTGTCGAGTCATAGCGCGGCGGGCTGGCGCTGGTTTTATCCAGGTCATCGGGCAGTTGGCGCTTGGCGTCTTCGAGGAAGGCTTGGACCCGGACCTGGGACTGCATCGCGACCCGAGGAACGAAGTAGCCGAGCATGCCGGGGATCTTTTTCAGCGCATAGTTGAACAGCTTGGCTTCGCGAAAGCTGATCCCGTCCGGGGCATTGGGGGTGTACAGCAGGGTCGGGTGGTCTTGGTGGCTGAACAGGTAGTTGTCGATCACCCAGTCGCCGTCGATCATCAGGCGATGGATGGGGTAGGCGTTACGCGCCTGCACCGAGGTATCGCCCATGTTGGCGATGCTTTGCTCAAGCCATTGCAGGTCAACCCCGGCGATATACCCTTGCAGGCGACACTCCAGCGCCGCGTTGTGCATTTGCAACTGGGTGATGGCCAGGGTCACGTTGCGCCGCAGGTCATAGTCCGCATCGCCGGTATTGAGCAGGCGGCGCCGAACCTCGTTGATGTAGCGTTGGCCGATCCATACGCCCGTTACCGAGCGCGCGACCTTTTCTGGCGTTAACCGGCTGATGTCGAGGCCCAGGGGGCCGGTGAAGCGTGCGGAGCGGGAGAATTTTTCATCGATAATCCCAACGCTATCGGCGTAGCCGTCGCGGTAGAGCTGGGTGTAGGTCACCGGCGGCGGGGTCCATGCACCGATCAGCGACGGGGGCGAGTAGGCCCAGACGGTGTCGGGGTCGACGTCGTTTTGCGGGCGGCCCAGCAGTTGGTTCAGGGTGCTTTTCGCTTGCTCGTGCAGGTACGCGTTGAAGGGTGGGAAGCGTGCATCGGACAGGGGAAAGTCGTTGTAGGTGTGCAAGGCGCCTTCGGCGTCGTCGGCTAACTTGAGCAGCCTCTGGCGCGTGTCGACGCTGGCCGAGCGATACCAGCCCGGGGTGCAGAACTCATAGTCATCGACACGGGTGGCCAGGACATGGGCCGCCATGGCCTTGAGGCAATCGGCGTGGCTGCCGGTGTTGCCGAAGACCACCTCGTTGTACTCCTGCGCGAGTGGCTTGAAGCTCAGGCCGTTCAACACCTGTTTCATCTTGGCGCGAAAACGCAGGGCGACCCGGTTGATCAGGTAGTCCGCCAGGCTGCCTGGAGGTTCCTTGCGGCCATTGTCCAGTGCCCAGGCGAGGACGTGGCTCTGACAGGCGACTTCGTTGTCGAACGCCTGGAACTGCTGCTCTTGTGGGGCTTCAGGCGTGCACAGCAGCACGCGCTTGACCCGGCCATGGGGGTCGCGCTGGCGCAGCACCCATACGTCCTGCAGTTGGGCCTCGTGCAGCGACAGGGTCGAGGCGCTCAGGGCGGGATCGCTGCCTTGGCGCAGGCTCTGGATCAACTGCAGGTCGTCTTCGCTGAGGTGGCCTTGCAGCAGCGCGGTGTAGGCCAGTGCGCTGATCCGCTGATCGAGCAAGTGTTCGATGGCGCGGTTGAGTTCGGTCTTTTCATGCAGTTGCCGTTGCACTTCGCCAAACCCGACGCGCGTTGGCAGGGTGTTCAGCTGTTGCACCAGCCAACGGAGTGTCAGTTCCTTGTAGGGCACTGGCGCGCCTTGGTAGGTGAGGGTGGTGCTCTTCAGGAAATCCGAGCCGTCGCGTTCATCGCCGGTGTGCAGGCCGCGCAGTGCCCATTCGATCAGGCTGCGCTCCTGGGTGTATTCGCCGATGGGCGAGACATAGCGCCGGGTTTTGAGGATCAGGTGCCCGGGGTCCAGGTCATGGATATCCAAGTCCTCGCTCAGGCGTTGCAGCCAGTGATAGTGGCTCAGCGCTTCGGGGGTCGCGACCGGGCCCAACACTTCCAGCATGGCCTGACGCGCCTGGTTGTAGTCCCCCAGGTGTTGAGCCAATGCCGTGCGCCTGGGCGCGCTGGCGCTGCGATACCAATCCGGTGCGCTGAGGCGCAGGCACCGTTCGAACAGCGTCTGGGCGCGCAGTTCGAGGCGGGCGCCAAGGTCAGGCAGGGCGGCGCCGATGGCGTGCTCCAGGGCGTCGATCAACCGGGCCGGATCGTGCTCCGGGTTGTCGTCAAGGCTCAAGGCGCGCTCGACGTCTTGCATGCGTTTGTCGATGAGCGCAGCGAAGGTGTGTTCGAACACCGACGTGTCGTTGATGGGCGACAGCTCCAGGGGCCAGATTCCGCTGGCGCTGAGTGCGTGGTAGCGCACGGGCAGTTGCTGCATGAACTCGTCGCGGGCGCTGGGGTGTTCCAGGGTTTGCAGCAGGCGATCATTGAGTTGGGCCAGCGAGTCGAAGGATTCGAGCCCGCGAGCGGGGGTGAACAGCATCACGTGGCCGACATCCAGGGTGCTCGTCAGGTCGCTGGGCACCGGGCTGTTCTGTTGCGTGACGACAAAGGCCCCGGCCAGTTCGACACGCTGCGCCTGGTAGCGGAAGGTCAAGGCGTACAGCCCGGGGCGCAGGGTTGGGTACAGCGCCAGGCGCTCCAGGATCGCGCCGGCTTGCGGGTGCAGCAGGCGATCCTGGACGGCGAGCCGGGCTTCGTTGTCGAGGGCGCTGAAGCCCGCCTCAAAGGTCATGAAGGATTTGCGTGACTTGCCATCGATTTGCGCGTGCAGGTCCAGTTCCAGCAACTGATTGTTGAGTGTGACCTTGAGGCTGGCGAGCAGCTCCAGGCCCTGGGGGCTGCGCAGGTCGGCGTTTTCCAGGGCTTGAAAGTGGCTGCGGCTCAGGTGCAGGAATTGCTCGCGGTAGCGCCTGAGGATCCCATCCAGGCGTTCCAGGTAGCGCTGTTCGGCCGTGGGTGGGGTGTCAGGCAGCAGCGGGGCCTGGCTGTTGAACAGATGGTGGCCGATCTGATTGAGATAGCCTTTGATCGCGTCAAAGGACGGCGGTGTGGTGGGTGTGCTCATGGGCACAGTCTCCATGCTGATCGATAGAACTCTCAGCATGGGGAGCGGAATGTGGGCGGTGGCGGTACATATGTATCGCGCGGGGCGTGGCCCGATGTCCGCCCGCTACGGCATCACGGGCGGATTTCGATCATCGTGCCGTCCGGCACCAGGCCCCAGACTTCGCGCATGTCGACGTTGCGCATGGCGATGCAACCGTCGGTCCAGTCCAGGGTGTGGAACAGGTCTTCGGGGTTGTCCTCGGTGTCCGGGGTGCCGTGGATCATGATCATGCCACCGGGGTTTACCCCTTCACGGCGTGAGCGCGCGGCGTCACTGATGTTCGGGTAGGAGATGTGCATCGCCAGGTTGAAGCGGTCGCTGACCTTGCGCCAGTCGATCCAGTACAGGCCTTCGGGCGTGCGGCGGTCGCCTTCCATGAGCTTGTGGCCCCTGGGGCTTTTACCCAATGAGATGCGGTAGGTCTTGAGCGGCTTGCCGTCATTGATCAGTTGCAACTGATGGGCGGATTTGAGCACCAGGATTTTTTCGATGCGTTTACCGTTCAGGGTTTCCGTACTGGAAGCCTGGGAGACGGCAACGAACGACAGGCAGAAGAACACAAGCAACCAACGCATTAAAACGATATCCCTAGGTACTTTCTTGTTGTTTAAGTGATCGCTGCCTGGGCAAGCGCAGGTATGGACTCGCAGCGCACCGGGAACTCCCCGGTGCGGCGGTCGGCGAAGAAGCATTCTAGGGTACGGCCCACCGTGCGGAAAGCCAGCTCTGACCAAGGGATGTCGGCTTCGTCGAAAAGCCGTACCTCAAGGCTCTCGATACCGGCGGCAAAATCCGGGTCGGTCAGCTCTGCGCGAAAGAACACATGCACCTGGCTGATGTGCGGCACGTCGATCAGGGTGTAGAGGTGCAGGTTGCGCACCCGGGCGCAGGCTTCTTCGGCGGTTTCGCGGGCGGCGGCCTGTGCGACCGTCTCGCCGTTCTCCATGAAGCCGGCCGGCAGGGTCCAATAGCCGAGGCGCGGTTCGATCGCACGGCGGCACAACAGCACCTGGCGGCCCCACGTCGGCACGCAACCGGCAACGATATTCGGGTTCTGGTAGTGAATGGTCTGGCAGTGATTGCAGACGTAGCGCAGGCGTGAATCGCCTTCGGGAATGCGCTGGGTGACCGGGTTACCGCAGTGGCTGCAGAATTTCATGCTGGGGGTTCCGAATAGGCTGCGCCTATCTTGGCGCGCTACGATGGCTGTCGGCAAGTTGTCGTTTCGCGACATGCCGGGGTTCGGGGGTTGGGCGGCTGGTGTGATTGGTGCATGATGCCCAGTAGCCAACAGATCGAGAGCGCTTATGCTGGACGAGCTACTGCAGCGGATAAGCAACCACACGCCACGGATCCTGGAGACGGACAGCCGTTTTCCGGAGGCTGCCGTGTTGGTGCCCATTACCCGTAGCGACGCCCCGGAACTGGTGTTGACCCTGCGTGCCAGCGGGTTGTCGACCCATGGCGGGGAAGTGGCCTTCCCCGGCGGGCGGCGCGACCCCGAAGACCCGGACCTGATCTTTACCGCCCTGCGCGAAGCCGAAGAAGAAATCGGCCTGCCACCGGGGCTGGTCGAGGTGATCGGGCCGTTGAGCCCGCTGATCTCACTGCATGGCATCAGGGTTACGCCTTATGTGGCGGTGATCCCCGATTTCGTCGAGTACCGCGCCAACGATGCCGAGATTGCCGCGGTGTTCAGCGTGCCACTGGAGTTCTTTCGCAGCGACCCCCGGGAACACACGCACCGCATCGATTACCAGGGCCACAGCTGGTACGTGCCGAGCTACCGATTTGGCGAGTACAAGATCTGGGGGCTGACGGCAATCATGATCGTCGAGTTGATCAACCTGCTCTATGACGCCAAGATCAACCTGCACCAGCCGCCCAAAAGCTTTATCGCTGTTTGAAGCCATCGCTCGTATGGCGTGACGATTGAAGGCCTGTCTGAGGCTTGAGGATAACCACGATGAAATACCGCCTGGGCGACGCCCGAGTCGAGACCCACCCGCAGAGCTGGGTTGCGCCCAACGCCGTGCTGGTGGGCAAGGTCAAGCTTGAAGAAGGGGCCAGCGTCTGGTTCAACGCCGTACTGCGTGGCGACAACGAGCTGATCCTGATCGGCAAGGACAGCAACGTGCAGGACGGCGCGGTGATGCACACCGACATGGGGTACCCGCTGACCCTCGGCACTGGCGTGACCATCGGCCACAACGCCATGCTCCATGGCTGTACGGTGGGCGACTACAGCCTGATCGGCATCAACGCGGTGATCCTCAATGGCGCGAAGATCGGCAAGCACTGCATCATCGGCGCCAATGCGCTGATTGGCGAAGGCAAGGAAATCCCCGACGGCTCGCTGGTCATGGGGTCGCCGGGCAAGGTGGTGCGCGAGCTGACCGAGCAGCAGAAGAGCATGCTCCAGGCCAGCGCGGCGCACTATGTGCACAATGCCCAGCGTTATGCCCGGGACTTGGCAGAGCAGGAACAATGAATCCCGTTGAACGCCCGGTGACGTCGCCCTGCGTCAGCATTTGTGCGCTCGACGAGCAGGACCTGTGCACCGGCTGCCAGCGCACGGTGGACGAAATCACCCGCTGGAGCCGCATGGACAACGATGAGCGGCGTCGGGTGCTGGGGTTGTGCCATGAGCGGGCGCTGGCCAATGGACTGGTGTGGATGATCCCCGGGAAGTCTAGCGCCTGAGCGGATATCCCTCCAGCCCCTGTGGGCGCGAGCCTGCTCGCGAAGGGGCCGCATCAGTCGACACTTACGTAGCTTGACACTCTGCTTTCGCGAGCAGGCTCGCTCCCACGGGTTTTGCGCCGATCACGTTCTATGTGCTCGCGCAAATCCATTGTGGGAGCGAGCCTGCTCGCGAAGAGGTTCTTGGCGACGACATCACTTTAATTGTGAAGTACCCTGTCGCCCTTATTCACAGGTCCTTCGCCCCATGCTCTTCCTGATTGCCTATATCAGCAGTGTCGTGCTGATCAACTACGCCTTTTCCACCGCGCCACACCTGGACATCATTTGGTCGGCCTGGGGTGGCCTGGTATTTGTCCTGCGCGACATGGTGCAGATCCGCTTCGGTCACGGCGCGATCATTGCCATGCTGGCCGCGCTGGTGCTGTCGTACCTGACCTCCGACCCGTCCATTGCCCTGGCCAGCGCCACGGCGTTCGCGGTGTCCGAGTGCATCGACTGGCTGGTGTTCAGCATCACCAAGCGCCCGTTGCATGACCGCCTGTGGATCAGTTCGGCGCTGAGCATCCCGCTGGATACCTTTATCTTCTTCGGCATGATCGATGCGCTGACGCCGGGCGTGATCCTCACGGCCCTGGGCTCCAAGTTCGCCGGTGTCACCGCCGTGTGGCTGATCATGGCCTGGCGCTTGCGCAAGCAGGCTGTGGCCAACTGAAGCCAAACCCCGCGGTTCATGTAAAATGCCGCGCTTTCTCCCCCGGGAAGCGCTTGTTGCGCGCTGTCCCTCGATGATCCGCTCCTTTGAGGACCTTCAGATGACTCGTATCGGAACTCCATTGTCGCCAACCGCGACCCGCGTATTGCTGTGTGGCTGTGGTGAGTTGGGCAAGGAAGTGGTGATCGAACTGCAACGCCTGGGCGTTGAAGTGATTGCCGTGGACCGTTACGCCAACGCCCCGGCCATGCAAGTGGCCCACCGCAGCCATGTGATCAACATGCTCGACGGTGCCGCGCTGCGTGCGGTGATCGAAGCCGAGAAGCCGCACTTCATCGTGCCGGAAATCGAAGCCATCGCGACCGCCACCCTGGTGGAACTGGAGGCTGAAGGCTTCACCGTGATCCCGACCGCCCGTGCCGCGCAGTTGACCATGAACCGTGAAGGCATCCGTCGCCTGGCCGCTGAAGAGCTGGACCTGCCGACCTCGCCGTACCACTTTGCCGACACCTTCGAGGACTACAGCCGCGCGGTTCAAGACCTCGGCTTCCCGTGCGTGGTCAAGCCGGTCATGAGTTCCTCGGGCAAGGGCCAGAGCCTGCTGCGCAGCGCCGATGACGTGCAAAAAGCCTGGGACTACGCCCAGGAAGGCGGACGTGCGGGCAAGGGCCGGGTGATCATCGAAGGTTTTATCGACTTCGACTACGAAATCACCTTGCTCACCGTGCGTCATGTCGGCGGCACCACGTTCTGTGCGCCGGTCGGCCATCGCCAGGAGAAGGGCGATTACCAGGAGTCGTGGCAGCCGCAAGCGATGAGCCCGATTGCCCTGGCCGAGTCCGAGCGCGTGGCCAAGGCGGTGACCGAAGCCCTGGGTGGCCGTGGCCTGTTCGGCGTCGAGCTGTTCATCAAAGGTGATCAGGTGTGGTTCAGCGAAGTCTCGCCGCGTCCGCACGACACGGGCCTGGTGACCCTGATTTCCCAGGACCTGTCGCAGTTCGCCCTGCATGCGCGGGCGATCCTCGGCTTGCCGATCCCGCTGATCCGTCAGTTCGGTCCATCGGCGTCGGCGGTGATCCTGGTGGAAGGGCAGTCGACCCAGACCGCGTTCGCCAACCTGGGCGCTGCACTGAGCGAGCCAGACACCGCACTGCGCCTGTTCGGCAAGCCGGAAGTGAACGGCCAGCGCCGCATGGGCGTGGCATTGGCGCGGGATGAGTCGATTGAAGCCGCTCGTGCCAAGGCGACCCGTGCGGCCCAGGCTGTGGTGGTCGAGCTGTAAACCGAGGCGCGTCCATTCGCGAGCAGGCTCGCTCCCACAGTTGACCGCGGTGAACACCAGGTCAGTGTGGGAGCGAGACCGGCTTGCCGGCGAAGCCTTTGCTTTGCTTAGGCGACCTTGTTCAGGTCGTTGTCCCGCGTCTCTTTCAGGCACAGCACCGCAATCAAACTGAGCAACGCTGCCGCCGACACATACCCGCCGACATAACTCAGCCCACCCATCGCCACCAGTTTGGTCGCGAAAAACGGTGCGGCCGACGCCCCGACAATCCCACCCAGGTTATACGCCGCCGACGCGCCGGTATAACGCACGCGGGTCGGGAACAGTTCCGGCAACAGCGCGCCCATCGGGGCGAATGTCACGCCCATCAGGAACAACTCCAGGCACAGGAACAGGGCCACGGCCCAGGTCGAGCCGTGGGTCAGCAACGGTTCCATGGTGAAGCCCGAGAGAATCGCCAGTATCGCCCCGACAATCAGCACCGGCTTGCGGCCATAACGGTCACTGGCCAAGGCGGCCAACGGCGTCGCGGCGCCCATGAACAGTACGGCAAAGCACAGCAGCGCGAGGAAGGTTTCGCGGCTGTAGCCCAGCGTCGTGACCCCGTAGCTCAGGGAAAACGCGGTGGTGATGTAGAACAGCGCATAGCACACCACCATCGCCGCCGCGCCCAGCAGCACCTGCAACCAATGTCCGCTGAACAGCTCCACCAGCGGCACTTTCACCGGTTTCTCTTTGGCGACTGAGTTGGCGAATACGGGGGTTTCGTGCAGTTTCAGGCGCGCATACAAGCCGACCATCACCAGCGCAGCGCTGAGCAGGAACGGAATGCGCCAGCCCCAGCTGCGGAACTGTTCGTCGTTCAGGTTCAACGCCAGGATCAGGAACAGTCCGTTGGCCGCCAGGAAGCCAATGGAGGGCCCCAACTGCGGGAACATGCCGAACCAGGCACGCTTGCCCTTGGGGGCGTTCTCCGTGGCGAGCAATGCCGCGCCGCCCCATTCCCCGCCCAGGCCCAGGCCTTGGCCAAAGCGCAGCACACAGAGCAGGATCGGTGCCCAGGCGCCGATGGTGTCGTAACCGGGCAACAAGCCGATCAATGTGGTGCACACGCCCATCAACAGTAGGGAGGCAACCAGGGTCGACTTGCGACCGATACGGTCACCGAAATGGCCGAACAGGGCCGAGCCCAGTGGGCGGGCAATAAAGGCGATGCCGAAGGTCAGGAACGCCGCCAGCATCTGCGCGGTGCCGGAGCTCTGGGGGAAGAACACCGGGCCGATCACCAGTGCGGCGGCGGTGGCATAGATATAGAAGTCGTAGAACTCAATGGCGGTGCCAATGATGCTCGCGGTCGCCACCCGGCCGGTCGAGTTCGTCGGCTGGGCAGGCGTTGCGTCGCTGTAGGTCGTGCTGGTCGTCATGCGGTTATCCCTGACAGTCATGTGCTCCTTTGGAGCGAATTATTATGGTCAAGCGCCCAGGGATGTGGGTAGGAGCGCGGCACAGGCTCAAGGTAGGAGCGGTCGCCGGTGTGTTACGGATCTTGCCGATAGTCTGGCGCGCCGGGTTGAGTGCGGGTAGCACGGCCGGCGGCGGGGCTTGGGTAAGCGGCTCGATTATAGGAAGGAGGCTAACGATTGAACAAGGGGCTTAGCGCGCCGTTGGCACCGACGAGGTGTGCCAGATCAGCACGCGGCTGACACGGTTGTCTTCGGTGGCAAGGATTTCCAGGCGATAACGGCCAATTCTCAGGCACACCGGGCAGTCGGGAATGGTTTCCAGCGCTTCGGTCACCAGGCCATTGAGGGTTTTCGGGCCGTCGCTGGGCAGGTGCCAGCCCAGGCTCTTGTTCAGCTCGCGAATGGAGGCCGCGCCATCGATCACCAGCCGGCCGTCGGCCAGGGGATGCACATGGGGGTTCGTGAGGCTGTGCTGGCTTTCGAACTCGCCGACGATCTCTTCGAGGATGTCTTCCAGGGTGACGATGCCCTGCACTTCGCCGTATTCGTCCACCACCATGCCCAGGCGCCGCTGCTGCTTGTGGAAGTTCAGCAGTTGCAGTTGCAGTGGGGTGCTTTCCGGCACGAAGTACGGTTCGTGGCAGGCTGCCAGCAGGGCTTCTTTGGTCAGGCTGGCATCGGGCAGCAAGTGCAGGATCTGCCGGGTGTTGAGCACGGCTTCGACCTGGTTGATATCACTGTGGAACACCGGCAGGCGCGTGCGGCGGTTGGCGCGCAGCTGTTCGATGATGGCTGCGATCGGCTCGTCGAGGTTGATCCCGTCGACTTCGCTGCGCGGTACCAGGATGTCGTTGACGGTGATGTTGTCCAGGGCGTGGATGCCGCTCAGCACATGCGGGCGGCACACCGCGTGCTCATGCTCGGTTCGGTCCTGGGGCGCTTCGTCTTCGCTTTGCTGCACAACCTTGGGCTTGCGTGCGAAGGGCTTGAGCAGCAGGCGGCTGCCGGCGTCGAGCAGCCAAGCGAGCGGGGAGAGCAGTTTCAACGGCACGCCGAGCAGGGTGTTGCCCAGTGTCAGGATCGTTTCGGGATAGCGGTTGGCGAGTGCGCGCGGCAGGTAGTCGGCGAACATCAACAGCGCCACGGTCGCCCCCAGGCAGGCCAGCCATGGGCCGTTATGGCCCCAGCCGAATATCGCCAGCACGGTGCTGATGACCACCACCAGCGAGCGGCACAGGGTGTTGCACAGGATCAGGCTGTTGAGTGGGAAGCTCAGGCGCAAGGGCGGCTTGTCGCCCTTGCGCGAGGCTGGGCGCTGGCTCTGCAGCAACTGTTGCGCGGCTTCGATGGCAGTAAACAGGCCTGACCAGAGAGTCAGCAGGGCCAGCACGGCGAGCATGGGTCCAATGGGCAGGTTGTCCATTACGAAGGCTCGTCAGATGTGCAGGATGAATTCGCGAACCAGCTTGCTGCCGAAGTAGGCCAGCATCAGCAGGCAGAAGCCGCCGAGGGTCCAGCGAATGGCCTTGTGGCCACGCCAGCCCAGGTGATTGCGACCCCAGAGCAGCACGCTGAACACGATCCAGGCCAGGCACGCCAGCAGGGTCTTGTGCACCAGGTGCTGGGCGAACAGGTTCTCGACGAACAGCCAGCCGGAGATCAGCGACAGTGACAACAGGCTCCAGCCGGCCCACAGGAAACCGAACAGCAGGCTTTCCATGGTTTGCAGGGGCGGGAAGTTTTTGATCAGCCCCCACGGGTGCTTGTGCTTGAGTTGGTGGTCTTGCACCAGCAGCAACAGCGCCTGGAACACGGCAATGGTGAACATCCCGTAGGCCAGGATCGACAGCAGGATGTGCGCGAGTATGCCTGGTTCCTCGTCAATCACCTGCACCGTGCCCGACGGCGCGAATTGCGCCATCAACACCGTCGCGACGCCTAGGGGGAACAGCAGCAACAGCAGGTTTTCCACGGGAATGCGCGAGCAGGCCAGCAGCGTCAGGGCGATCACGGCAGCGGCGATCAGGCTGGCGGCACTGAAAAAGTCCAGTCCCAGGCCAATCGGCGTCACCAGGTGGGTGAACAGGCTGGCGCCGTGGGCGAGCACGGCGAGAATGCCGAGCCAGACCAGCAGGCGTTTGTTCGCCTTGGCACCAGTGGCCAGGCGAGAGCCTTGATAGAGGGTCGCAGCGGCGTATAGGCAGGCGGCGGCGAGGGTCGTGAGCAAACTGGGTGACAAGGGGAGCATAAATCCTGTTAGGCAAGCCCGAAAGGGAATGAGTTTGGCATACAACCGTTGTCGCATGAAAGACCACACAACCGGATGGCGGGTGTGCGCCAGACGCAGTCTTCGCTATAATCCGCGACCTGCCCACGCCGCAGGCTCGCCGAGCACATGTTTTTCACGGTCTGGGCCGCCATTACCTCGGTCTCCATAGGGCCTGAAAGGATCGCGCATGTTTGAAAACTTAACCGACCGTCTCTCGCAGACGCTGCGCCATGTCACCGGCAAGGCCAAGCTGACCGAAGACAACATCAAAGACACCTTGCGTGAAGTGCGCATGGCGTTGCTGGAAGCCGACGTCGCCCTGCCGGTGGTCAAGGACTTCGTCAACTCGGTCAAGGAGCGCGCCGTCGGCACCGAGGTGTCGCGTAGCCTCACGCCGGGCCAGGCCTTTGTGAAGATCGTCCAGGCCGAACTCGAAAGCCTGATGGGCGCGGCCAACGAAGATTTGAACCTGAGCGCCGTGCCGCCGGCCGTGATCTTGATGGCTGGCCTGCAGGGCGCGGGTAAAACCACGACCGCCGGCAAGCTGGCGCGCTTCCTTAAGGAGCGCAAGAAGAAGTCGGTGATGGTGGTATCGGCGGACGTGTACCGTCCGGCGGCTATTAAGCAGTTGGAAACCCTGGCCAACGACATCGGCGTGACGTTTTTTCCGTCCGACCTGAGCCAGAAACCGGTGGACATCGCTGAGGCGGCTATTAAAGAAGCCCGGTTGAAGTTCATCGACGTGGTGATTGTCGATACCGCCGGTCGCCTGCACATCGACGAAGAGATGATGGGCGAGATCAAGGCCCTGCACGCCGCGATCAACCCGGTCGAGACGCTGTTCGTGGTCGATGCCATGACCGGCCAGGACGCCGCCAACACCGCCAAGGCGTTTGGCGAAGCCTTGCCGCTGACCGGCGTGATCCTGACCAAGGTCGACGGCGATGCCCGTGGTGGTGCCGCGCTGTCGGTGCGTGCCATCACCGGCAAGCCGATCAAGTTCATCGGTATGGGCGAGAAGACCGAGGCGCTTGAGCCGTTCCACCCCGAGCGGATCGCTTCGCGCATCCTCGGCATGGGCGACGTGCTCAGCCTGATCGAGCAAGCCGAAGCCACCCTCGACAAGGACAAGGCCGAAAAACTGGCCAAGAAACTGAAGAAGGGCAAGGGCTTCGACCTCGAAGACTTCCGCGATCAGTTGCAACAAATGAAGAACATGGGCGGCCTTGGCGGTCTCATGGACAAGCTGCCGAACATGGGCGGTGTGAACCTGGCGCAAATGGGCAACGCCCAGGGCGCGGCAGAGAAGCAATTCAAGCAGATGGAAGCCATCATCAACTCCATGACCCCGGCCGAGCGCCGCGACCCCGAGCTGATCAGCGGTTCGCGCAAGCGTCGGATCGCCATGGGTTCGGGCACCCAGGTGCAGGACATCGGTCGCTTGATCAAGCAACACAAGCAGATGCAGAAGATGATGAAGAAATTCTCCGCCAAGGGCGGGATGGCCAAAATGATGCGCGGCATGGGCGGTATGTTGCCCGGCGGCGGCATGCCCAAGATGTAAAGAATTCGCACGGGGCTCGCCCTGTGCTGACCCACACGGACGTGGGACTTCCAGCAAACCCGCACTTGGCGGGAGCTGACTGGCCGTTTTTACCGACGGCTCTATGGCAAATCTGGATGGCACGCCGATAGGCGCCGGAAAAAGACATTTGCAAAAGTCCGGATATTCCTTAGAATATGCGGCCTTTCGGGCACCTATGCCCGCTGTGCATTTAGATTTGCAGCACCGACTACAGGAACTATGTTCACATGCTAACAATCCGTCTTGCCCTTGGCGGCTCCAAAAAGCGCCCGTTCTACCACTTGACCGTAACCGACAGCCGCAACCCGCGCGACGGTTCGCACAAGGAACAGGTTGGTTTCTTCAACCCTGTTGCTCGTGGTCAAGAAGTCCGTCTGTCCGTGAACCAAGAGCGCGTAGCCTACTGGCTGAGCGTTGGTGCACAACCTTCTGAGCGTGTTGCTCAGTTGCTGAAGGACGCTGCTAAGGCTGCGGCCTGAGCAATATGAACGCGACGCCTGCTGTTGCTGATGATTTGATCGTTATCGGCAAAATTTATTCTGTTCATGGCGTTCGCGGCGAAGTGAAGGTGTATTCCTTTACTGATCCGACAGAAAACCTCTTGCAGTACAAAACCTGGACGCTCAAGCGCGAAGGCAGCGTCAAGCAAGTTGAGCTGGTCAGCGGACGTGGGAACGACAAGTTCCTGGTCGCAAAGCTCAAGGGTCTTGATGATCGTGAAGAAGCGCGTCTTCTGGCCGGTTATGAGATCTGCGTGCCGCGCAACCTGTTCCCTGAACTGACCGACGGCGAGTACTACTGGTACCAGCTCGAAGGTCTGAAGGTCATTGACCAACTCGGGCAATTGCTCGGGAAGATCGATCATCTTCTGGAAACCGGCGCCAATGATGTAATGGTGGTCAAGCCTTGCGCTGGCAGCCTGGATGATCGCGAACGCTTGTTGCCCTATACGGAGCAATGCGTGTTGGCCGTCGACCTGGCCGCAGGCGAGATGAAGGTGGAATGGGATGCGGACTTCTAAGCGTGGCTAACTTGCGCGTAGAAGTGATCAGTTTGTTTCCCGAGATGTTCTCCGCCATCAGCGAGTACGGCATCACCAGTCGGGCGGTGAAACAGGGGCTCTTGCAGCTCACCTGTTGGAATCCGCGAGACTACACGACGGATCGACATCACACTGTGGACGACCGCCCGTTTGGCGGTGGCCCGGGCATGGTGATGAAGATCAAGCCCCTGGAAGATGCTCTGGTTCAGGCCAAGGCAGCAGCCGGGGAGGCGGCGAAGGTCATTTACCTGTCGCCCCAAGGCCGTCAACTGAATCAGTCGGCGGTACGCGAGTTGGCGAATGAGGAAGCATTAATCCTGATTGCCGGCCGCTATGAAGGCATTGACGAGCGTTTTATTGAAGCTCATGTCGATGAAGAGTGGTCGATTGGTGACTATGTATTGTCTGGCGGCGAGCTGCCGGCGATGGTCCTGATTGACGCGGTTACACGACTGCTGCCTGGAGCTTTAGGGCATGCAGACTCCGCCGAGGAAGATTCCTTTACGGATGGTCTGCTGGATTGCCCGCATTACACCCGACCGGAGGTGTATGTGGATCAGCGTGTTCCCGACGTGTTGCTTAGTGGCAATCACGCGCACATCCGGCGTTGGCGTTTACAGCAGTCCCTTGGTAGGACCTTTGAACGACGCGCCGATCTTCTGGAAAGCCGCTCGCTTTCTGGAGAAGAGAAGAAGCTGCTCGAGGAATACATCCGCGAGCGGGACGATAGTTAACAACGTATCGATGGTAAGTCCGATGACTTGCCTTAGGAGCACAGCATGACTAACAAAATCATCCTTGCACTCGAAGCAGAGCAGATGACCAAAGAGATCCCTACCTTTGCCCCGGGCGACACCATTGTCGTTCAGGTGAAAGTGAAGGAAGGCGACCGTTCGCGTCTGCAAGCGTTCGAAGGCGTTGTAATCGCCAAGCGTAACCGCGGCGTTAACAGTGCATTCACCGTTCGTAAAATCTCCAACGGTGTTGGCGTAGAGCGTACTTTCCAGACCTACAGCCCGCAAATCGACAGCATGGCTGTCAAGCGTCGCGGTGACGTACGTAAAGCCAAGCTGTACTACCTGCGTGACCTGTCGGGTAAAGCAGCTCGCATCAAGGAAAAACTGGCTTAAGTCCAGCTTCCGATGCAGAAAAAAGCAGCCTTCGGGCTGCTTTTTTGTGCCTGCGATTTGTCCTCGTCCCTTTGCCGTACGGGGCTTCAATCCGCCTGGGCTTCGGGCTGGATCAGTGCCACCAGCGTCCAGCCTGGCGAGGGCTTGAGCAGGCGTTCAGGTGTCAGCACGTGCACCCAGCCGCTGGTGTCGCGGGCAAACAGCAAGGTAGCACGCTCGCCGTGCAGCGCTTGGTAATCGTCCCAGCCAAAGCCGTCGGTCAGGTGGGTGGTGTACAACTCCGCTCCTTGGCCCAGGAGGCTGGCGAGTTTGGTGTATGTCAGCGGTTGGCTGCCCAGCAATTGCCCACGGTACTCGTCGCTGGCCCGGTGCTTGTCGGTGCGCCGGCTTTCCTGGCCGCTGGCCAGTGAAAATATCCGTTTATGGCCAAAGTCGTGACGAAAGCGCATGGACGCCAGGGTGTTCAACTCGCCCGAAGGTGACAGCGCCAACAGGTGCCCGAAGCCGACCAGGTCCAGGTGGGCGTCGGCGTGCTGCGAGGCCGGGTTGCCGAAGTAGGTCGGCAGGCCTTCCATGCGCGCCGCCCGAATGTTCTCCCAGCTTGAATCGGTCAGCAGCACGCGGCTGCCAAGTTGTTGCAGCGATTTGCCAAGGGTGCGTGCCGGGCCGTTGGCGCCGACGATCAGAAAGCCGCTGGGCGCCGGTTCTGCCACCTTCAACAAGCGCGCCAATGGGCGGGCGGTGGCGCTTTGCAGCACCACCGTGCCGATGATCACCGCAAAGGTCAGGGGCACCAGCAGCAGGGCACCGGCATGGCCGGCTTCGTGCAGGCGGATGGCAAAGATCGCCGACACCGCAGCCGCGACAATCCCTCTGGGGGCAATCCAGGACAGCAGTGCGCGCTCACGCCAGTTCAGGTTCGAGCCCAGGGTCGACAACATGACATTCAACGGCCGGGCGATGAACTGAATCACCAGCAGCAACAAGAGTACGTAGGGGCCCAGGCCAATCATGGCGTCCAGGTCCAGGCGCGCCGCCAGCAGGATGAACAGCCCGGAGATCAACAGGACGCTGAGGTTTTCCTTGAAGTGCAGGATGTGCCGCACATCCACACCTTTCATATTGGCCAGCCACATGCCCATCAGGGTGACCGCCAGCAAGCCGGACTCATGCATCGTTTGGTTGGCCGCGATAAAGATGCCCAGCACGGCGGCCAGCGAGGCCAGGTTGTGCAGGTACTCCGGCAACCATTGGCGGCGGATCAGAACACCCAGCGCCCAGCCTCCGAGGATGCCGAACAGGCTGCCGCACAGGATGACCCCGCCGAAGGTCAACAGGCTGTGCTTGAGCCCGTGACCCTCGGCGCTGGCGATGATGAAGCTGTAGACCACCACGGCGAGCAGTGCACCGATGGGGTCAATGACGATGCCTTCCCAGCGCAGGATGTTGGCGATCGAGGCGTTGGGGCGAACCACGCGCAGCATGGGGACGATCACGGTGGGGCCGGTGACCAGGGTCAGGCTGCCGAACAGGATCGCCAGCTGCCAGTCGAAGTCCAGCAGCCAATGGGTGGCCACGGCGATCACCACCCAGGTTGCCAGGGCACCAATGGTCACCAGGCGATGCACGACACTGCCGATCTCGCGCCACTCCGACAGGTGCAAGGTCAGGCTGCCCTCGAACAGGATCAGCGCCACGGCCAGTGAAACCAGGGGCATCAGCAGTGGGCCGAACATCGTTTGCGGATCGAACCAGCCCATGACCGGCCCGACCAGGATGCCGGTGATCAACAGGAACAAAATGGCCGGTAGTTTCAGGCGCCAGGCCAGCCATTGGCAGGCCAGTGCTGCGAGACCGACGCCACCGAAGGCCAGGAGGATTTGCTGCTCGTTCATTGATGCACCCTGTTCCTTGAAATGGCTGGCTATGAAAGACTAGCGGCCATTCTTGCCGTTCATCCTTTTTTTTCGCGTAGCCCCTGGGCCGCGAGTCTGAGTGCCCATGCCTGCCATCGATCACCCCTTGATAGACCAGTTTCTCGACGCCTTGTGGCTGGAAAAAGGTCTCTCCGACAACACCCGAGGTGCCTACCGCAGTGACCTGGCGCTGTTCAACGGCTGGCTTGTGGACAAGGGACTGGACTTGGCCAATGCCGGTCGCGAGCTGATCCTGGATCACCTGGCCTGGCGTCTGGAGCAAAACTACAAGCCGCGTTCCACCGCGCGGTTTCTTTCCGGTGTGCGTGGTTTCTATCGCTATCTATTGCGTGAAAAGCTGATCGCCGTGGACCCGACCCTGCGGGTTGACATGCCACAGTTGGGCAGGCCATTGCCTAAGTCGTTGTCGGAAGCGGATGTGGAGGCGCTGCTCAAAGCGCCGGACCTGAGCGAGGCCATCGGCCAGCGAGACCGCGCCATGCTCGAAGTGCTGTATGCCTGTGGCCTACGGGTGACCGAGTTGATCAGCCTGACCCTGGAGCAGGTCAACTTGCGCCAGGGCGTGCTGCGGGTGATGGGCAAGGGCAGCAAGGAGCGCCTGGTGCCGATGGGCGAGGAGGCGATTGTGTGGATCGAGCGTTATATGCGCGATGCCCGTGGCGAGCTGCTGGGCGGACGGCCCAGCGATGTGCTGTTCCCCAGTCTGCGCGGCGAGCAGATGACCCGTCAGACGTTCTGGCATCGGATCAAGCACCAGGCCAAGGTCGCCGGGATTGGCAAGTCACTGTCGCCCCACACGTTGCGTCATGCGTTTGCGACCCACTTGTTGAACCATGGCGCTGATTTGCGGGTGGTGCAGATGCTGCTGGGGCACAGCGATTTGTCTACCACTCAAATCTATACCCATGTGGCCCGGGCGCGTTTGCAGGACTTGCATGCCAAGCATCATCCGCGGGGCTGATCGATTCAAACGGTGGGCGCAAGACCGGCTTGCCGGCGAAGGCGGCCTGACAGTTGACTGAGATGCCGACTGATACAGCGCCTTCGCGAGCGGGCTCGCTCCCACGCGGGTCCTCAGCGAATGCAAATCCTGCGCTCGACACGGATCCCCGTGGGAGCGAGCCCGCTCGCGAAAGCGGTGGGTCAGTCAACGGAGATGCTGGCTGTGCCGGCCTCTTCGCGGGCGAGCCCCATCCTGGTCCACGGCGAACACACATCCGGGGAGCAGCTCAAGTCCTTGGAGCGAGGCTTGCCCGCGAAGAGGCCAGCCCATTCAGCATCGATGTCGCCAGACATACCGCCTTCGCGGGCAGGCCCACCACACAAATCCGGGCCTGGCACGGGATGTGTGTTCGCCGTGGACCAGGGAGCGAGACCGGCTTGCCGGCGAAGGTGCCCTGGCAGCGGCCTATTTTTTGTGGAGACACCTCGCTCCCACAAAGGACTGGCCCCTCGTATCACCGGGAGTCGGCCACGCAAGCCTTATGTGGTAGGCTTTGCCGGTTTGTACGGTGGGCAGTTATGACCCGGTGTTTCGGCACGGGTGTTCTAGCTGAGCCATTTGTCTGTCTTCAGGAGATCTCATGCGTCTGACCCAAATTTTCGCCGCCGCCGCTATCGCGTTGGTCAGCACCTTTGCCGTCGCCGATGATGCGGCTGATAAAGCCATTCGTAAGAGCTTGGATACGCTCCAGCTCGACACCCCGATCGAATCGATCAGCGCCAGTCCGTTGAGCGGCCTTTACGAAGTCAAGCTCAAGGGCAGTCGCGTGTTGTACGCCAGTGCCGACGGCCAGTACATCGTCCAGGGCTATCTGTTCCAGCTCAAGGATGGCCAGCCCGTCAACTTGACCGAGAAAGCCGAGCGCGTGGGGATCTCCAAGTTGATCAACGGGATTCCGGTGGCTGAAACCGTGGTCTACCCGGCCATTGGCGAGACCAAGACCCACATCACCGTATTCACCGACACCACCTGCCCGTACTGCCACAAGTTGCACGCCGAAGTGCCGGCCTTGAACAAGATGGGCATCGAAGTGCGTTATGTTGCGTTCCCGCGCCAGGGCCTTGGCTCGCCGGGTGACGAGCAGTTGCAGGCCGTGTGGTGTTCGAGCGACAAGAAAGCCGCCATGGACAAGATGGTCGATGGCAAGGAAATCAAGGCCGCCAAGTGCGTCAACCCGGTTGCCAAGCAGTTCGCCCTGGGCCAGTCCATTGGCGTGAACGGCACGCCAGCCATCGTGTTGGCCGATGGCCAAGTGATTCCTGGCTACCAGCCAGCACCACAAGTGGCCAAACTGGCCCTGGGTGCGAAATAATCCTGCGTCGTCACGGTAAGCCTTTGACGATCATGGAGCGACGACAGCCGTCGGCGCTCCATTAATAGAGAGCCGCGTGTGCGGTTGTTTTCACGGCCGACCTTGAGTCGGCCGTTTCATGGGGAGTTCACAGTGAAACCGGTCAAAGTAGGCATCTGTGGGTTAGGGACCGTCGGTGGCGGTACCTTCAACGTACTTCAGCGCAACGCCGAGGAAATTGCTCGTCGTGCCGGGCGTGGAATCGAAGTGGCACAAATTGCCACGCGCACGCCAAAGCCTCAGTTCCAGACGACCGGTATTGCGATTACCAACGATGTCTTCGATGTGGCCACGAACCCTGAGATCGACATCGTCATAGAGTTGGTGGGCGGCTACACCGTTGCCCGCGAGCTGGTACTCAAAGCGATCGAGAACGGAAAACACGTGGTCACCGCCAACAAGGCGCTGATCGCGGTACACGGTAACGAAATCTTCGCCAAGGCCCGCGAGAAGGGCGTGATCGTGGCGTTCGAAGCGGCGGTGGCGGGTGGCATCCCGGTGATCAAGGCGATTCGTGAAGGCCTGTCGGCCAACCGGATCAACTGGGTCGCGGGCATCATCAACGGCACCGGTAACTTCATCCTCACCGAGATGCGCGAGAAGGGTCGTACCTTCGAAGACGTGCTGGCCGAAGCCCAGGCCCTGGGTTACGCCGAAGCCGATCCGACCTTCGACGTCGAAGGCATCGATGCGGCCCACAAGCTGACAATCCTGGCCTCCATCGCCTTCGGTATCCCGCTGCAGTTCGACAAGGCCTACACCGAAGGCATCACCAAGCTGACCACCGCTGACGTGAACTACGCCGAAGCCCTGGGTTACCGCATCAAGCACCTGGGCGTCGCGCGCAGCACCGAAAGCGGCATCGAGTTGCGCGTGCACCCGACTTTGATTCCGGCCGATCGCCTGATCGCCAATGTCAACGGCGTGATGAACGCGGTGATGGTCAACGGTGATGCCGCGGGCTCGACCTTGTTCTACGGTGCCGGTGCCGGCATGGAGCCAACCGCTTCGTCGGTGATCGCCGACCTGGTGGACGTGGTCCGCGCGATGACCAGCGATCCGGAAAACCGGGTGCCGCACCTGGCCTTCCAGCCGGACTCGCTGTCGGCTCACCCGATCCTGCCGATCGATGCGTGCGAAAGTGCCTACTACCTGCGCATCCAGGCCAAGGATCATCCCGGCGTGTTGGCCCAGGTGGCGAGCATCCTGTCGGAGCGCGGGATCAACATCGAATCGATCATGCAAAAAGAAGTCGAAGAACATGATGGCCTGGTGCCGATGATCCTGTTGACGCACCGTGTGCTGGAACAGCGCATGAACGATGCGATCACGGCCCTCGAAGCGCTGCAAGGCGTGGACGGGCCGGTCGTGCGGATCCGCGTCGAGCACCTGAACTAAGCCGATTTGTTCACCGGGCCCGCGCGGGCCCGGGTTTGCGAACTCTGTCTATTGGAGCCAGTCATGCGTTATATCAGTACCCGCGGCCAGGCACCGGCCCTGAATTTTGAAGATGTCCTGTTGGCTGGCCTGGCCAGCGACGGCGGCCTGTATGTGCCGGAAAACCTGCCACGCTTCACCCAGGAAGAAATCGCCTCCTGGGCCGGCCTGCCGTACCACGAGCTGGCCTTCCGGGTGATGCGCCCGTTCGTCGCCGGCAGCATCCCGGACGCCGACTTCAAGAAAATCCTCGAAGCCACCTACGGTGCGTTCTCCCACAGCGCCGTGGCCCCACTGCGACAGTTGAACGGCAACGAATGGGTGCTGGAGCTGTTCCATGGCCCGACCCTGGCGTTCAAGGACTTCGCCCTGCAACTGCTCGGCCGCCTGCTCGACTACGTGCTGCAAAAGCGCGGCGAGCGCGTGGTGATTGTCGGCGCCACTTCCGGTGATACCGGCTCGGCCGCTATCGAAGGCTGCAAGCATTGCGAAAACGTCGACATCTTCATCCTGCACCCGCACAACCGGGTCTCGGAAGTGCAGCGTCGGCAGATGACCACGCTGTTTGGCGACAACATCCACAACATCGCGATCGAAGGCAACTTCGATGACTGCCAGGAAATGGTCAAGGCCAGCTTCGCTGACCAGGGTTTCCTCAAGGGCACCCGCCTGGTGGCCGTGAACTCGATCAACTGGGCGCGGATCATGGCTCAGATCGTTTACTACTTCCACGCCGCCCTGCAATTGGGCGGGCCGGCGCGTTCGGTGGCGTTCTCGGTGCCTACCGGCAACTTCGGCGACATCTTCGCCGGCTACCTGGCTCGCAACATGGGCCTGCCGATCAGCCAACTGATTGTCGCCACCAACCGCAATGACATCCTGCACCGCTTCATGAGCGGCAATCAGTACGTCAAGCAAACCCTGCACGCCACCCTGTCGCCGTCGATGGACATCATGGTCTCCTCGAACTTCGAGCGCCTGCTGTTCGACCTGCACGGTCGCAATGGCGCGGCCATCGCCGGCCTGATGGACAGCTTCAAGCAAGGCGGCGGTTTCAGCGTCGAAGCGGAGCGCTGGACCGAAGCGCGCAAGCTGTTCGATTCCTTGGCCGTGGATGATGCCCAGACCTGCGAGACCATCGCCGAGGTCTACGAGCAAACCGGCGAGTTGCTGGATCCGCACACCGCCATTGGCGTCAAGGCCGCTCGCGAGTGCCGTCGCAGCCTGGATACCCCGATGGTGATCCTGGGGACCGCCCACCCGGTCAAGTTCCCTGAGGCAGTGGAAAAGGCAGGCGTAGGAAAAGCGCTTGAACTACCCGCGCACCTTTCTGATTTGTTCGAGCGAGATGAGCGCTGCACGGTTTTGCCAAATGACCTGAAGGCCGTGCAGGCCTTTGTCAGCCAGCATGGCAACCGCGGCAAGCCTCTCTGACCGGCAAAATCCGTCACATCTTGAAGCCCGTCTCCTGACGGGCTTTCTTGTTCTTGCGTGGCACACTTGGCGTGGATTCCCCCCTCAGGGATGGGTGAGTGAACATCAAGGAAGTGGTTATGCGGTTTTTCTTACGGTTGCAGCCAGCCTTGCGCTGGGTGATTGTGCTGGGGGTCCTGGCATCGACTCGCGGCGTGTCGGCGACTCAACTGAACACGCTGAATGGGGCGGTGGAGGTGGCCTCGGCGTCTCTGGGGCTGGATGCCCAGGAGCGTGCGTGGATCGCCGAGCATCCCCGGGTCATCGTTGCGTCGGTGCAGTATCCGTTGTACCTGTTCAAGGACGAGCAGGGGCAGTGGAATGGCCTGAATAACGACATCCTGCAGCGCATCTCTAGCATGACGGGGATTGAGTTCGTGCATGAGGAGTCGTTCTCCACCGACCACCTGCTCGGGTTGCTGGAGAGCGGGCGTGCCGACATGAGCACGACCCTGGCCGCGAATGAAGAGCGCCAGACGTTCCTGGACTTCACCCATGCCTTTGGCGGGTCAGGCTGGGTGTTCGTTGGGCGCAGTGGGGCGGTAGCCGTGCATTCGCTGGCGGATCTCTCTGGCAAGGTACTGGCACTGCCCACCCGGCATGCCCTGGAAACCGGCATCCGGGCCGACTATCCACAGATCCAACTGCGTTCGGTCAAAACCTACGCCGAGGCGCGCGCGCTGGTAGAGAGCGGTGAAGCCTACGCCACCATTGAAAACGAAACCGGTGCCTACCTGTACCCGGCCGGTCGGCTGCTGATCGGTTCGCGTATCGAGGGCAAATGGGAAGCGGACAAACTCGCCCTGCGCAAGGGCCAGCCGCACCTGCTGAGCATCCTCAACAAAGCCCTTGAAGCGTTTTCCGCGGCAGAGCTGCGGGCCATGCGCTTCAAGTGGCTGGGGAGTGTGCTGCCGAGCAAGCCGCCCACGCTGTGGCAGCGCGTGTACCTATGGGGGTGTTGGGGGGCGGTCGTTGCCAGTCTGTTTACGCTGCTGTCGCTGCTGTGGGGACGGCGCTTGAAACGGCAAGTCGAACAGCAACGCAACGTCGAGCGCCAGCTCAGTGATCAACTGGCCTTTCAGGCCACCTTGATCAATGCCATGCCCGACCCGGTGTTTGTCAGGGATCTGGAGGGGCGATTGATCCAGTGCAACAAAAGCTATGAAGATCGCTTGTCCACCCGGTTCGATCAGGTGCAAGGCAAGCGTTTGACCGAAGTCGACACCTTTCCCATCGACACGGCCAGGCTGTTGCACGGGGAAATCATGGAGCAGCTCAGTCATCGCAAAGGGCGCTTTGTCGAACGTCGGTTGCTCTTCAAGTGTGGTGTCAGGGACGTCTATCAATGGACGGTGCCGTTCTACAGCGCCGACGGCTTGTTACAGGGTGTGGTCGGGGGATGGCGCGAGATCGGCGAGCGCCCGGGCGAGGCGCGCGATTGATAGCGGCGTGGCAGGGCGGAGGGGCGTATTTGCTCGCGCTCAGAAACTGATTCGTTATCTGTGGGAACCTTCTGGCGAATGCGTCAGTCATACCCATACCATCAAGATCAAGCATTGTGCTCCGGTGCTTGTCGCTTGTGGTACTGGCCTTTGTAGGCCACGTTTGACCCCGAGTCGTCTCCCCACTTCTCGGGGTTTCTTTTGTCTGGCGTTTGCTCAAGGCCTTTGCTGGTCAAAGAACGCCTTGGCGTCTTCCCGATACTCGCTGCGCATCTGCGGGTCGAGCCATTGGGCATAGAATTCGATCAGTTGAGTGTGCCGCAGCCGGCTGATGGTTTCGTTGATCGCGCTGATGGCCTGGCGTCCCTGGACCGTGTTCGAGCAGGCGACGTGGATCGACTGGTATTTGTCGGTGCCGCGAATGGCAAAGAACTCCAGCTCGGTGGGGGCGATGCCCTGTTGCAGCGCCTGGTAGCGAATTTCCGACCAATAGCCGAGCACCGCGCTCAAACGTCCCAGGCGCTGCATTTGCAGCAGGCTGCCCAGCGCGTCGTTGCCGTAGTGGGCCGCCAGGCTGCTGTTGGGGGCTTGCTGCACAATACGATCCACCACCTCGCCATAGCTGCGTTCGGCGACGACGCCCAGCCGGCTCGACTCGGCGGCCAGCATCTGGGTCAAATCAACCTGATTGTTGACGATGAACGGCGCCAGCAGGTCATGGTCTTGCTGGCGTATGACGATGCCGTTGCTGCGGATCCGGTAGGCGGGGATGGAATAGGCCAGGCGTTTGGCCCGTTGCGGGTTCCAGACCAGCGACGGGTCGCAGGTGAAACTGGGCTCCAGGAGCATCTGCATGGCGCGCGCGCGATTGACCCGCAACAGGCTGTGTTGGTACTGCGGCATGCTGGCGATCAGCAGGGGTATGAACTGGTCGATCGCCCCCAGGTTTTTCTGCGGGCCCTCGAAAATCGTCAGCGGCGGCAAATCACGCAGCAACCAGGTCAGCGCGTCCTTGTCGTCGGCTGCGGCGCCAGGCGCCAGGCACGCCAGCGCCACGCCGACAGCCAACTGCCGCAGGCGCTGCCCGATCACGCGGTCCAGGGTTGATAATCTGTTCAGCTTAAATCGCTCCACATTCGCGCAGTTGCGCAATCTGTGCCGTGTCATAGCCCAACTCGCCCAGCACCTGCGCGTTGTGCTCACCCAACTGGGCGCCGACCCACTCGCAGGTCCCGGGTGTCTCGGAAAGTTTCGGCACGATGCCCGGCATCTTGAAGTCCTTGCCGTCGGGCAGCTTGGCCTGCAGGAACATTTCCCGGGCGAGGAACTGCGGGTCGCTGAACATATCTTCGGCACTGAAGATCCGGCTGACGGGCACCTGGGCCGCGTTCAACTGCTCGATCACCGCCTCCAGCGGCAACGAGCCGACCCAACGGTCGATCACCCCGTACAGCTCGTCCCGGCGGCTGTCACGGCCATCGTTGCTGGCCAGGGCAGGGTCGTCGGCCAGGTCGTCGCGGCCCAGGGTCTGCATGAAGCGCTTGAAGATCGCGTCGCCGTTGGCGCCGATCTGCACGTGCTTGCCATCGCGGCTGGTGTGGATCGAGGAAGGTGTGATGCCGGGCATGATGTTGCCGGTGCGCTCGCGGATGAAACCGAACACGTCGAACTCCGGCACCATGCTTTCCATCATCGCGAAGATCGCTTCATACAACGCCACGTCCACCACTTGCCCCTGGCCACCGTTGACTTCACGGTGACGCAAGGCCATCAGCGCGCCGATCACCCCCCACAGCGCGGCAATCGAGTCGCCGATGGAGATCCCGGTGCGCACCGGCGGACGGTCCTCGAAGCCGGTGATGTAGCGCAACCCGCCCATGGACTCACCCACCGCGCCAAATCCCGGCTGGTCCTTCATCGGCCCGGTCTGGCCGAAGCCCGACAGGCGCACCATCACCAGTTTGGGGTTCAGCGCATGCAGCACGTCCCAGCCCAGGCCGAGCTTTTCCAGGACGCCGGGGCGAAAGTTTTCGATGAGGATGTCGGCTTCGGCGAGCAACTGCTTGAGAATCGCCAGGCCGTCCGGGTGCTTGAGGTTCAGGGTCAGGGACTTCTTGTTGCGCGCCTGCACGAACCACCACAGCGACGTGCCTTCGTAGAGTTTGCGCCACTTGCGCAACGGGTCACCGCCGTCCGGTGACTCGATCTTGGTCACATCGGCGCCGAACTCGGCACAAATGCGCGAGGCGAACGGCCCGGCGATCAAGGTGCCGAGTTCGATGACTTTCAGGCCGGCAAGGGGTTTGGCGGTGAGCGGCATGGACGATCCTGTAGGACAAAGGTGTAATCAGGAGAGCGTTTTAACATAGCCCGACGGTTCTCGGCCAAGCTTGATGGTGGTCATGATTCGTTCAATGGCCTGCGCATCGGTTAGACTTGCCGCCTTTCCTCGTATCAAGAAGCGCGTTCATGGCCCAGCCGTCCACCACCTACAAGTTTGAACTGACCCTCACCGACCTCGACCGCAGCGTGTACGAGAGCGTCAAGCAGACCATCGCCCGCCACCCTTCGGAAACCGAAGAGCGTATGACCGTGCGGCTGCTGGCTTACGCCTTCTGGTACAACGAGCAGCTGTCATTCGGTCGCGGTCTGTCGGACGTGGACGAGCCGGCCCTGTGGGAAAAGAGCCTGGACGACCGTGTCCTGCACTGGATCGAAGTCGGCCAGCCTGACGCCGATCGCCTGACCTGGTGCTCGCGCCGCACCGAACGCACCAGCCTGCTGGCCTACGGCAGCCTGCGCGTATGGGAAACCAAGGTGATCCCCGCGGTGAAGAACCTGAAGAACGTCAACATCGCCGCCGTGCCCCAGGAAGTGCTGGAGACCCTGGCCAAGGACATGCCACGCGTAATCAAGTGGGACGTGATGATCAGCGAAGGCACGATCTTCGTCACCGACGACCGTGGCCAGCATGAAGTCCAGTTGCAGTGGTTGCTGGGCGAACGCGGCTGAGACCGCGTGTGACGCCGATTGCCTAGATCCCACCCAGAGAAGCCTTATCGCCCCATGCGCATCGAACCTCGCCTGCTACCCGACACCCTGCCGTTCCTCGGTGATCTGCCACCGTTGCTGACCCGCCTGTACGCCGCGCGCGGTGTGCAGTCCGAGGTTGAGCTGGACAAGAGTCTGGCGCGTTTGATCCCGTATCAGCAGCTCAAGGGGATCGACGCTGCGGTGGATTTGCTGGTGGTGGCCCTGGAGCAGCGCCAGCGGATCCTGATCGTCGGTGACTTCGATGCCGATGGCGCGACGGCCAGCACGGTGGGCGTGCTCGGCCTGCGCCTGCTGGGCGCGGCCCATGTCGACTACCTGGTGCCGAACCGCTTTGAGTATGGCTACGGCCTGACCCCGGAAATCGTCGCGGTGGCCCTGCAGCGCCAGCCGCAGTTGCTGATCACCGTGGACAACGGCATTTCCAGCGTCGAAGGCGTGGCCGCGGCGAAACAGGCCGGGCTCAAGGTGCTGGTCACCGACCACCACTTGCCGGGCGATGAACTGCCGCTGGCCGACGCCATCGTCAACCCGAACCAGCCGGGCTGCGAGTTTCCGAGCAAGGCGCTGGCCGGTGTGGGGGTGATTTTCTACGTGCTGATGGCCTTGCGTGCGCGCTTGCGCAGCCTGGGTTGGTACGAGACCCGGCCGCAACCGAACATCGGTGAACTGCTGGACCTGGTGGCGCTGGGCAGCGTGGCCGACGTGGTGCCGCTGGATGCCAACAACCGGATCCTGGTGCACCAAGGGCTGGAGCGGATTCGCGCCGGCCGGGCGCGGCCGGGGATCAAGGCGATCCTCGAAGTGGCCAAGCGCGATCACTCGCGCATCACCTCCACCGACCTGGGGTTCATCCTCGGCCCGCGCCTGAACGCGGCCGGACGCCTGGACGACATGAGCCTGGGCATCGAATGCCTGCTCACCGACGACGCGGGCCTGGCGCAGGAGATGGCCGCGCAACTGGACGGCATGAACCAGGACCGCAAATCCATCGAGCAGGGCATGCAGCGCGAAGCGTTGGCCCAGCTCAAGGACTTGCCGCTGGACTCGATGCCCTTCGGCCTGTGCCTGTTCGACCCGCAGTGGCACCAGGGTGTCATCGGCATCCTCGCCTCGCGGATGAAAGAGCGTTACTTCCGTCCAACCATCGCCTTTGCCGATGCCGGCGACGGCATGCTCAAGGGTTCGGGTCGCTCGGTGCAGGGCTTTCATATTCGCGATGCCTTGAGCGTGGTGGCGGCGCAGCACCCGGAGCTGATCAGCAAGTACGGCGGTCACGCCATGGCGGCGGGGCTGACGTTGCCAGAAGCGCATTTTGCGCAGTTCGCCGAGGCCTTTGACGCCGAGGTGCGGCGACAGTTGTGCGAAGAGGACCTTACCGGGCGCCTGCTGTCGGACGGCACGCTGGCGGTCGAGGAGTTCCACCTGGAGCTGGCCCGCGCCTTGCGCCACGCCGGTCCCTGGGGCCAGCACTTCCCGGAGCCGCTGTTTCATGGGGTGTTTCAGTTGGTGGAGCAGCGGGTGGTCGGCGAGCGTCATCTCAAGGTGGTGCTCAAGAGTGAGTGCGGCGCGGTGAAGCTTGATGGCATCGCTTTTGGCATTGACCGCGATGTGTGGCCGAACCCGACGATCAAGTGGGTGGAGTTGGCTTACAAGCTCGATGTCAATGAGTTCCGGGGCAATGAGACGGTGCAATTGATGATTGCTCATATCGAGCCGCGTTAACTCGTCAGGCAGGTCATCACCTTTTGTGGGCGCGAGACCGGCTTGCCGGCGAAGGCGGCCTACCAGTCGACCTGTCTCTTGTGGATGTACTCAGGTCCACTGTGGGAGCGAGCCCGCTCGCGAAGGCTTGGCGGGTGGTGTGCATATCCGTTGCTGCGGGTGTGGCGGCTGGCGGTTCCGCCCTTACGGCGGGTCACTTTTTCAAACGCCAAAAAGTAACCAAAAGGCTTTGCCCCGAGCGTTCGGCCCCTCGCTAAGGCTCGGGGTTCCTTCGCTACGGTATCCCTCTGGGGGCATCGCCCCCGGTTTGCTTCGCTGCACCTCCACGCGATGAGTTCGACTGCGTCGAACGGCGCTGCGCGCCAGTCCCCAGAGGGACACCTCCGCTCAGCCTGCCGATGGGGCGGGCAGGTCAAAAGCCAGATCAAGATCAAGAGCGGCAGGCGAGCTAACGCTCGGCCTGTTGAGTGGTGAAGAGCGTATCGGGGTGGCTGGGAGTTTAGTGGTGGTGGTGGTGGTGGTGGTGGTGGTGGTGGTGGTGGTGGTGGTGATTTATTTCTGCTGGGAACGCCTCTGCTTCTGGCAGATATATCTCGCTCCACCGGAATCTCACCCCCATCCTCGGTTGTGGACTAGGCTCTAGGCACTGCTTGATTGGCCTGGTGACGTCTTGTTCATTTCCACCCGCGGGGGCGGTGTTGCGTTTTTTCCTGTCACTCGTCGACTTTTCAAACAGAACCCTGGAGCCTGCCCACTGATTCGAGAGGTGCGCCATGAGTCTGCTGCTTGAACCCTATACCCTTCGTCAATTGACTTTGCTCAACCGCATTGCGGTGTCGCCGATGTGCCAGTACTCCAGTGTCGATGGCCTGGCCAATGACTGGCACCTGGTCCACCTCGGCAGCCGTGCCGTGGGCGGGGCCGGGTTGGTGTTTACCGAAGCCACCGCCGTGACCGCCGATGGCCGTATCACCGCCCAGGACCTGGGCCTGTGGAACGATGAACAGATCGAACCGCTGCAACGCATCACGCGTTTCATCACCGCGCAAGGCGCGGTGGCCGGGATTCAACTGGCTCACGCCGGGCGCAAGGCCAGCACCCATCGGCCCTGGCTGGGCAAGCACGGCAGCGTCAAGCCGGGCGATGGCGGTTGGGTGCCGGTCGGGCCGTCGCCGATTGCTTTCGACCCCGAACACACGGCCCCCACACAGTTGAGCGAAGCGCAGATCGGCGAGGTGATCCAGGCCTTTGTCGAGGCCGCCCGGCGTGCGCTGGTGGCCGGTTTCAAAGTGGTGGAGGTGCACGCGGCCCACGGTTACTTGCTGCATCAGTTTCTCTCGCCATTGAGCAATCAGCGCCGCGACCAATACGGCGGTTCGTTCGAGAACCGTATCCGCCTGGTGCTACAAGTCACGGAGGCCGTGCGCGAAGTATGGCCTGAAGAATTGCCGCTGTTCGTGCGGGTCTCGGCCACCGATTGGGTCGAAGACGGCTGGAACCCGGATGAAACCGTGGAGTTGGCGCGACGCCTGAAAGCGCTGGGGGTGGATCTGATTGATGTGTCGTCGGGTGGCACGGCAGCGAATGCCGAGATCCCCATCGGTCCGGGCTACCAGACGCGGTTCGCCGAGCGGGTGCGCAAGGAGGCGGGGATTGCCACCGGCACCGTCGGCCTGATTACCGAGCCGGCGCAGGCCGAGCACATCCTGCGCACCTGCCAGGCCGACATCATCCTGTTGGCCCGTGAGCTGTTGCGCGATCCTTACTGGCCACTGCATGCCGACGATGACCTGGGCGGACGCCGGGCCACTTGGCCGTCGCAGTACCAGCGGGCGACGCATCGGGACCAGCCGGTGCATGAGTCGGACCTGCGCGATTGAGGTGACGCGCTAAAAACAAAGCCCCGGTTGCTTAGGCCGGGGCTTTGTTTTGTTGGATGGCCTTGTAGCGCCTGTACCTCCGTCATCGTCGTTCACACATGCAATGAACAACCGAGATCAATGTGGGAGCGAGCCCGCTCGCGAAGAGGCCGGCACAGGCGCCGCGAGGTTAAACCCCCGGCCACTCCGGGTACTGGCGCTTGTCCGGTGCCGGCGGGAAGTACTGGTACAGCCAGGTCTCGCTCAGGGTGCGGTCGTGGCTGCGGATGAACAGGCGCAGTTCCACCGGTTCGACGCTGTCGTTGGTCGGGAACCAGTCGAAGGTGATCCGATAGCCCTTGATGTCATCGAGCACCAGCACATTGAAGTCCTTGACCTCGCCATTCGACGCGGTGACCACCGGTTCGATGCCCGTGCCTGGCGGCAGGCGATCCAGGCCGCCGCCGTTGAAGTCCACGGCAAAGCGCCGGGCCCAGACCTTGGGGAAGTGCTCGCCCGGTGCCCAGCCCTCGGTGAAGCCGCCCATGCCCGAGCGCGTGGCGTTGACCCGTGCCAGTGGCGTGCTGACGGGCGGCAATGCGCTCCAGTACAGCTTGTAGCCGTAGTTCAGAGAATCACCGGCGGCCACCGGTTTTTTCGGGGTCCAGAAGGCCACGATGTTGTCCAGGGTCTCGCCCGTGGTCGGGATCTCCAGCAGGTCGATGGAGCCTTCGCCCCATGGCGTGGTGGGTTCGACCCACAGGCTTGGACGCTTGCTGTACCAATCGACGGTGTCCTGGTAGCTGGCGAACTCATGGTCGCTCTGCACCAGGCCGAAACCTTTCGGGTCCTTGTCGGCGAAGGCGTTGAACTGCAACTTGGCCGGGTTGTTCAGCGGCCGGCAGATCCACTCGCCGTTGCCGCGCCACATGGCCAGGCGATCCGAATCGTGGATCTGCGGGTGAATGGTGTCGCACATGCGCCGCTCGTAGGTGCCGCAACTGAACATGCTGGTCATCGGCGCGATACCCAATTGCTCGATGGCGGTGCGGGCGTTGACGTGGGCGTCGATGTCCATCACCACGCGCTCGGCCTGGCAATCGATGTCAAAGCGGTAGGCGCCCGTGGCGCTTGGCGAGTCGAGCAGGGCGTAGACCACGAAGCGCGTGCTGTCCTTGGCCGGCGTCTCGAACCAGAACTTGGTGAAGTCGGGAAACTCCTCGCGCTGCTTGGCGTAGGTATCGATGGCCAGGCCACGGGCCGACAAGCCGTACTGGCCAGTGTTATCCACCGCGCGGAAGTAGCTGGCGCCGAGGAACGACACCACGTCGTGGCGATCCAGTTCCGGGGCCTTGAACAGCTTGAACCCGGCAAAGCCCAGGTCGCCCTTGAGCTGCGAGGTGTCGACGTTGCTCTTCTGGTAGTTGAACAGCGAAGGGCGGAAATGCACCTCGCGCGCCTGACGGGTCGTAGGGTCGACGCTGTACATGCGAACCGGCTGCTTGAAGCCCATGCCGACGTGGAAGAACTGCACGTCCAATTGCCCGTTCAGCTCGTTCCACAGCGAGTGGTCGGCGTCGTAGGCAATGGCGTTGAAGTCTTGCGGCGTCATGTTCGCCAGGGTCGGCGGCAACACCTGCTTGGTGTCCTGGTAACCCTGGCTGGCCAGTTGCTTGGCCTGGGCCTTGAGGGTTGCAAAGTCAAAGGCTTGTGCCTCGCCATCGGCCGTCCCGGCCCAGGCCCGTGCGGCCAGCAAACCGGTGGCCGAAAGGCCGGTGTAGGCCGCGATGGCCATGGAGGCCTTGAGCAAATTCCTGCGGTGCATAGGACAACCTGTGTTGGACGATCCCGTCGCATTCCTGGCGGCGTTACGGATCAAGAAGAGAGGTTCGGACAAGCCATCGGCCAAACGTGTCGGATTGTAAACAGATGCCCGGCAAGTGAAAGGCTTGGACATAACTCGCAAACTGATTGGCCGGGGCTTTGTTGTGTCTGAGGGCTTGCAGTGCCTGTGCCGGCCTTTTCGCGGGCAAGCCTCGCTCCTACGGCAATGCCATCTGTATGGGGGCTTTGCAGGCGTTTTAAGTAGGGCGTTTCCTATTTTTGACTAATTACTCTAAAAACCCTCCGCAGCTGTTTTTTTGTTTCTACGCTTAGACCATGACCCGTCTTTGCCCGTGAGGCGGGTGAGTGTTCAGGCGGGGCCTGGCCGCGACTGAAACAGGTGCAGGGCGATGAGGTAGCTGAGGGTTCAACTGACGTATAGAGGGGCATCGTCCATGGCAAAGGCACAACGCATCATCGGCTTTCTGGGGCGGTTCTCAGGCATGGGCGAGTCGCGCAGGTCGCGCAAGCTCAGCTCGGAGGAGATCAGGCTTGTCGAGCAGTACCGTGAGCTGTCGGAGAGTGACCGCATCGCCATGCGCTACCTGGTGGATGCGATGCGCAGCATTTCGCGGTTTTGAGCGTGTCACATGACCCTGCCTGCATCGCTGCAGGCAGGGCTTGGCGTGTTTAGCCCACTTCCCCCACCGCGCGATACGCCTCGTCAATCGCGGCATGGGCGTAGGCGCTCCAGGCTGCGTCCGAGTTGGCGATGCTGACGTGGCCGACCGGCTGGCGGGCCAGGTTCATCAGTTTCTCGCTCTCATCGGCGTCGTCGAACAGGCTGTTGGAGAAGTACGCGTAGCCGTGTGACCAGCGGTTGACGGTGATGTCGAGGATGTCGGTCTGGTGGTTGAAGCCACCTGGGCCGAGCATGCGTTGCAACTGGTCGCGCAACTGGGCTTCGAGGACTTCGAAGGACTGCCCGTACAGGCGACCACGGCCGGCGCGTGCCTGGTCGCGGGCGTTCATGCCGCTGTTGGGGCTGGTGGGCACGTAGACCATGTGCAGGCCGATGGGCTGGGTTGGGTCCTTCGGATGCTCGTAGCCGCCCATGCTCACGGGGTAGTCGAGTTTGATCCGGCTGTATGGTTGGGTCGCGGCGTAGATCTCGTGGACCCCCAGCTTCTGGAACGACTGCCAGTTGCGAATCACCACCTTGGTGTACACCAGCGGGAACTTGACGTTCTGGCTCAGGGCGTGGGCTTGCTCGGTCGACAGGTCACGCAACAGATAAGGAATTATCATGTTGTAGCAGGCCATGATGCAGCGCTTGCCGCGTACCTGGCTCAGTTGTCCGCCACGGCTGTAGCCGATGTGCACGCCGTCGCCGACGTTGCGCACGCTGACCGCGGTGCTGTTGAGGCGAATGCGTACCGGGGTCTTGGGCTGGTCGAGCTTGGCGTAGTTGAACGGCGCCAGGACGATGTCGTCCATGGTGTGCCCAGGGGCCACGGCCGGGATCAGGCTGCGCACCAGCAGGCGGGCCAGCGAGGCGTTGCCGTCGGGGAAGTGGTAGATGTAGGGCTCTTCCATTTCCGCCTTGGATTCTTCGTTGATCGGATCCAGGTTCATCGCGCCAAAGCCGGGGAAGCCGACGTTGTAGGCGTCATACGCCGCCGCGGCGTCGATGCTCAGGGCCATGAAGTCGTTGGTGCGGCTCTGGAAGTATTTCACCGCCTGCTCCGACAGACCGACGTCCTTGAGCAGGAAGTCGCGGTAGCTGGTGGTTTCCAGGTACGCGGTCTTTTCTTCGGTGGACTTGCCCGCCAGGTAGTCCTTGGGCGCTTTGTGCACGGCGATCAGCGCCTGGCGATCGGCGGGCGACAGCGGGAAATCGTTGATGAAGTCTTCGATGGCGCGGGCGTGCAGTTGGTCCGGGGCGATGTCGTCAGCCACCATCGGCGTCGGGTCGCCCGTTACCAGTTTGTCTTCGCCGAAGTTTTCTTTGTCGAAGAACACCGCGCGCGACAGGCCCAGGCCAGGGTAGAACTGGCGGTCGAATGCGGTTTCAAAGCGCTTGGTCTGTACCCCGAGCTTTTTCAGCAGGCCATTGACCTCGTCACTGAACAAGTGATTGGGCGACTGGAAGGCTTCGCTGCCGCCGTAGCCGAGGATCATGCGCCCGCCGGCGGAGAACTCGTTGCGCTTGGCGTGGCCGCCGAAGTCGTCGTGGTTGTCCAGGATCAGGATGCGCGCCTTGGGGTGTTTCTCACGGTAGAACCAGGCGGCCGATAGACCGCTCAAGCCCGCGCCCACCACCACCAGGTCGTACTCTTCGGTGATCGGCAGTTTGTCGGTGTCGAAGACCTTCTTTTCCCAGCCCATCTGGTGCGCCAACTCGAACGAGCCGACGTGGCTGCCGCGCAGGCCGGTGAGGGCAGGTGGGTAGTAGCGACCGTCGGGTGCGGCCTGGAGGATCTGTAGCGGGGTCATGCCAGCGGCAATGGTGATAGCGACGCCATTGAGAAAGTCGCGGCGTGTAATGTCCATGTTCAATCCTTGTTTATCGTTTAAATCGCCCTGACTCGCGGGTGCGGGCCAGGGCGCTGTCGTTACCGGCTGACTTTCCAGGCATCGCCTGCAGGCGCGGTGCCGTGGTCATACGGTTTGCCCAGCCACATGTAGAGCAGGCCCAGGCCAATGACGATGGCCGTGCTCAGCACCATCGCGTAGTTGATGTACCACGGCGCGTCCGGCGTGCGCGGCCAGGCCATGTTGATGATCGCCGCCACGCCATAGACCAGCGCGCCGATGTTCACCGGCAGGCCCCAGGCGCCCAGGGTGAACTTGCCGCTGGGTTTCCAGCCGCGAGCGCGGGCGTAGAGGGCGGCCAGCACGATCATCTGGAATGCCAGGTAAATGCCGATGGCGGCAAAGCTGACGATGGTCGCGACGGCATCTTGCAGGAAGAACCCGAGGGCGATGATCAAGCCTGGCAGGACACCGGCCACGAACAACGCCGCGACCGGCACCTGGGTGTTGGGCGAGATGCGCTTGAGCAGGCCGCTGCCGATGACCATCTCGTCACGGGCGTAGGAATACAGCAGGCGACTCGCGGCGGCTTGCAGGCTGATGACGCAGGAGATGAAGGAAATCATCACCACGCCCATCACCATTTTCGAGCCGACCGGGCCAAAGGCATTGTTGAGGATGGTGGTGACCGGGTCCTTGTCGGTGCCATCGATCACCGCTTGCATGTCCGGGACCGCCAGGATCAGCGCCAGGCAGGCAAACATCGCCGCGATCCCGCCGATGTAGATGGTCATGCGCATGGCCACCGGAATCTTCTTGCTCGGGTTCGGAGTCTCTTCGGCCACGTCGCCGCAGGCCTCGAAGCCGTAGTACAGGAACATCCCCGCCAGCGAGGCGGTCAGGAAGGCCGGCAGGTAGGAACCGTCGACGCTGATATCAAAGGTGTTGAACAGCACGCTGAGCGGCTGGTGGCGCTCGAAGACCAGCAGGTACACGCCGACGATCACCGCGCCGACCAGTTCACAGAGGAAGCCGAACATGGCGATGCGTGCCAGCACCTTGGTGCCGCTCAGGTTGACCAGGGTGGCGAACAGCGTCAGCACCAGGGCAATGATGATGTTGGTGTTGTTGCTCGGTTCAAAGCCCAGCATGGCCGCCAGGTAAGGGCCGGCACCGACCGCCACGGCGGCGATGGTCACGCACAGGGCGATGGAATAGATCCAGCCGACCATCCACGCCCAGCGCTTGCCCACCAAGCGACGGGCCCACGGGTAGACGCCGCCGGAAATCGGGAATTGGGACACCACTTCACCGAAAATCAGGCACACCAGCATCTGGCCGCAACCGACCAGCAAGTACGCCCAGAACATCGGCGGGCCACCGGCGGCCAGGCACAGGCCGAACAGGGTATACACCCCGACCACGGGCGAGAGGTAGGTGAAGCCCAGGGCGAAGTTTTCCCACAGGCTCATGCTGCGATTGAAGTTGGACGAGTAGCCCAGTTTGCGTAGTTGCTCGGCATCGCTGTCGGCGACGGTGGCAGCGAGATCAGGTGATGCACTCATGGCGTTGATACTCCGGAAAATCGGCAGATTTCGGATGTCCGAAGCCGTGGCGCAG
Source organism: Pseudomonas sp. ok272 (assembly GCF_900109995.1). Taxonomy (GTDB): domain Bacteria; phylum Pseudomonadota; class Gammaproteobacteria; order Pseudomonadales; family Pseudomonadaceae; genus Aquipseudomonas. Next base: position 215,703 of record NZ_FOCB01000001.1, read on the forward strand.
GCGCAAAGGCCTCGCCCGGATCGGTGTTGTTTTAGGTGGTGCCTGGGTGGTGCCTGGTGACGGTGTCTGCCTTGATACCGAGGTGACGCGTTTCGCGAGCAGGCTCGCTCCCACATGTATTGCGGTGAACCCGTGGGACAAACCAGCCCCCACATGTATTACGACAATCCCGTGGGCGCGAGCCTGCTCGCGAAGAGGGCAGCACAGTCAACCTGGATGCTGTCTGACCTGACGCCTTCGCGGGCAAGCCTGCTCCCACAGGGATCGCGGTGAATCTGTGGGAGCGAGCCTGCTCGCGAAGAGGGCAGCACAGTCAACCTGGATGCTGTCTGACCTGACGTCTTCGCGGGCAAACCCGCTCCCACAGGGGTCGCGGTGAATCTGTGGGAGCGAGCCTGCTCGCGAAGAGGGCAGCACAGTCAACCTGGATGCTGTCTGACCTGACGCCTTCGCGGGCAAGCCTGCTCCCACAGGGATCGCGGTGAATCTGTGGGAGCGAGCCTGCTCGCGAAGAGGGCAGCACAGTCAACCTGGATGCTGTCTGACCTGACGCCTTCGCGGGCAAACCCGCTCCCACGGGGATCGCGGTGAATCTGTGGGAGTGAGCCGGCTGGCGCTTAGTGCTTGAACATCACATGCCGCACAAAGGTGTAGTCCTCAAGGCCATACATGGACATGTCCTTGCCATAGCCGGAGAGTTTCTGCCCGCCGTGAGGCATTTCGCTGACCAGCATGAAGTGGGTGTTGACCCAGGTGCAGCCGTACTGCAAGCGAGCCGACAGGCGATGGGCGCGGCCGACGTCGGCGGTCCACACCGAAGAGGCGAGGCCGTAGTCCGAGTCGTTGGCCCAGGCCAGTACTTGCGCTTCGTCGCTGAATTTGGTCACCGACACCACCGGCCCGAACACTTCGCGACGGACGATCTCGTCGTCCTGCAGGGCATCGGCCAGTACGGTGGGCTCGAAGAAGAAACCATTGCCTTCCACGGCCTTGCCGCCGGTGATCAGGCGAATGTGCTTCTGCGCCACGGCGCGCTCGACGAAGCCGGCTACGCGGTCGCGGTGCTGGGCGGTGATCAGCGGGCCCAGCTCGGTGGCCGGGTCATCCTGCAAGCCGTACTTGATGCTGCTCACGGCGGCACCGAGCTTCTCGACGAATTTCTCGTAGATCCCGGCCTGGGCGTAGATGCGGCAGGCAGCGGTGCAGTCCTGGCCGGCGTTGTAGAAACCGAAGGTGCGGATGCCTTCCACGGCGGCGTCGATGTCGGCGTCGTCGAAGATGATCACCGGGGCCTTGCCACCCAGCTCCATATGCATGCGCTTGACGGTGTCGGCGGTGCTGGAAATGATGTTCGAACCGGTGGCGATGGAGCCGGTCAGCGACACCATGCGCACTTTCGGATGGGTCACCAGCGGGCTACCCACGGTTGGCCCACGGCCGAACACCAGGTTGAGTACGCCAGCCGGGAGGATTTCAGCTGCAATCTCGGCCAGGCGCAGGGCGGTCAGCGGGGTTTGTTCCGACGGCTTGAGCACCACGGTGTTGCCGGCGGCCAGGGCCGGGGCGATTTTCCAGGCAACCATCATCAGCGGGTAGTTCCACGGCGCGATGGAGGCAATTACGCCCACCGGGTCGCGACGGATCATCGAGGTGTGGCCCGGCAGGTACTCGCCACCGGCCATGCCGCTCATGCAACGGCTGGCACCGGCGAAGAAGCGGAACACGTCGGCAATCGCCGGGATCTCATCGTTCAGCGCGGCGCTCAGGGGCTTGCCGCAGTTGTCCGATTCGAGCTTGGCCAGTTCCTCGGCATTGGCTTCGATGGCGTCGGCCAGCTTGAGCAGCAACTGCGAGCGGTCCTTGGGGGCGGTCTGCGACCAGCTGTCGAAGGCCGCATCGGCCGCGCGCACGGCCGCGTCGACCTGGGCTTCGCTGGCTTCGTTGATTTCCACCAGCACGCGGCCCAGGGACGGGTTGAAAACGGCTTGGGCCGGGCCTTCGCCGTCGACCAGTTGGCCATTGATCAGAAGTTTGGTTTGCATGGCATTGTCCTCGTTGAATCTTTTATTTTTCTGTCAGAACCGGATCCCTGTGGGAGCGGGCTTGCCCGCGAAGAGGCCGGCTCAGTCAACATTGATGTCGGCTGACACACCGCTTTCGCGGGCAAGCCCGCTCCCACAGGGAAATTCATCGTCAGTTAGCGTTACTTCCCACCACTGCCCGCCACACTCTCGCCGCCGCGCGTCAGGTAGTACGCACCGAGGATCGGCAGCATGGTCACCATCATCACCAGCATCGCGACCACGTTGGTCACCGGCACGTCGCGTGGACGGCTGAGCTGATTGAGCAACCACAGCGGCAGGGTGCGCTCGTGGCCGGCGGTGAAGGTGGTGACGATGATTTCGTCGAACGACAGGGCAAACGCCAGCATGCCGCCGGCCAACAGTGCCGAGCCCAGGCTTGGCAGCATGATGTAGCGGAAGGTCTGCCAGCCGTCGGCGCCAAGGTCCATCGAGGCTTCGATCAGGCTGTGGGACGTGCGCCGCAGGCGAGCGATGACGTTGTTGTAGACGATCACCACACAGAAGGTCGCGTGACCGACGATGATCGTGAACATCCCCGGCTCAATGCCGAAAGTCTTGAACGTCGCCAGCAAGGCGATACCGGTGATGATCCCCGGCAACGCAATCGGCAGGATCAACATCAACGAAATACCCTGCTTGCCGAAGAAGTCGCGGCGGTACAGCGCGGCCGAGGCCAGGGTGCCGAGGACCATGGCGATCAGGGTGGCGATGGCGGCGATCTGTGCCGACAGCTTGATCGCTTCCAGTACGTCGGGACGCGAGAACGCCACGCTGAACCACTTCAAGGTGAAGCCCTTGGGCGGAAAGCTGAACGCGGCCTCTTCGGTGTTGAAGGCGTACAGGAAGATGATCAGGATCGGGAAGTGCAAGAACACCAACCCGCCCCAGGCTGCGATGCGCAGACCCAGTGAAGCTTTCTCAGAGTGCATCGAAGGCCCCCAGGCGTTTGACGATGGTCAGGTAGATGGCGATCAGTACGATCGGCACCAGGGTGAAAGCGGCGGCCATGGGCATGTTGCCGATGGCGCCTTGTTGGGCGTAGACCATGCTGCCGACGAAGTAGCCCGGTGGGCCCACCAGTTGCGGCACGATGAAGTCGCCCAGGGTCAGGGAGAAGGTGAAGATCGAACCGGCGGCGATGCCCGGGATCGACAGCGGCAGGATCACTTGCATGAAGGTCTGGCGCGGCTTGGCGCCGAGGTCAGCCGAGGCTTGCAGCAGGGAGGGCGGCAGGCGCTCCAGCGAGGCCTGGATCGGCAGGATCATGAACGGCAGCCAGATGTAGACGAACACCATGAAGCGGCCCAGGTGCGAGGTCGACAAGGTGCTGCCGCCCACGCCCGGGATGCCGAGCACGAACTGCAACAGCGGTTCCAGGCCCAGGTGCTGGACGAACCACTGCGCCACGCCGCCCTTGGCCAGCAGCAAGGTCCAGGCGTAGGCCTTGACGATGTAGCTGGCCCACATCGGCATCATCACCGCGATGTAGAAGAACGCCTTGGTCTTGCCCGTGGTGTAGCGCGCCATGTAGTAGGCAATCGGGAACGCGACGATGGCGCTGGCGATCGACACGACGATGGCCATGCTCAGGGTGCGCAGGATGATGTCGAAGTTGGACGGCTGGAACAGCGCCGCGAAGTTCGCCAGGGTCAGGTCGGGGGTGACCGCCATGGTGAAGTCATCGAAGGTGTAGAAGCCTTGCCACAACAGGTTGAGCAACGAGCCGAGGTAGATCGCGCCGAACCAGATCAGCGGCGGCACCAGCAGCATCGACAGGTACAGGTTGGGTCGGCGATACAGCAGGTTGGAGAACCTGCGCAGCGGCGAGCCGCCCGAGGTTGCTTGAGAGAGAGCCACGGTGTTCATCTCAGACCCCGCTCGCAACGGTGTCGTGCAGCGGGGTCATCGCCTCGCGCGCCCAGCGTGCGGTGATGCGCTGCCCGGTCTGGTGCTGGGCACTGGTGTCCAGCCACTGGTTGTTGGCCTGGCTGATGTTCAGGGTCTGGCCGTTCTCAAGCTTCAACTCGTAGCGGGTGGCGCTGCCCTGGTACTGGATGTCGTGCAGCAGGCCGCTGACTTCGATCTCGTGGCTGGCCAGCGGGCCTTCGGCGAAACGCACATGCTCCGGGCGAATCGAGAATGGCTGCGCAGCGCCGCTCAGTTTCTGCGCCAGCTCGCCGCGGATCACGTTGGAGGTGCCGACGAATTCGGCGACGAAGGTGGTGGCCGGCTTCATGTACAGGTTGCGTGGCGTGTCGACCTGCTCGATCCGACCTTTGTTGAACACGGCCACGCGGTCGGACATCGACAGCGCTTCCGTCTGGTCGTGGGTGACGAAGATGAAGGTGATGCCCAGCTGGCGCTGGAGCTTCTTCAGCTCGCTCTGCATTTGTTCGCGCAGCTTCAAATCGAGGGCGCCGAGCGGCTCATCGAGCAGCAACACCCGTGGACGATTGACCAGGGCACGGGCCAGGGCCACGCGCTGACGCTGGCCACCGGACAGTTGCACCGGCTTGCGGTCGCCATAGCCGCCGAGGGCGACCATGCCCAGGGCTTCTTCGGCGCGGCTTTGGCGTTCGGCCTTGCCGACGCCCTTGACCTTCAGGCCGTAGGCGACGTTGTCGCGTACGTTCATGTGCGGGAACAGCGCGTAATCCTGGAACACGGTGTTCACGTCACGCTGATAGGGCGGCAGGCCAGCGGCCTCCTCGCCATGAATGCGGATGGACCCGGCGCTCGGTTGTTCAAAACCGGCGATCAGGCGCAAGCAGGTGGTTTTGCCCGAGCCGGAGGGGCCGAGCATGGAAAAGAACTCGCCGTCCTGGATGTCGATGGAAACCCGGTCTACGGCTTTCACTTCGCCGAATAGACGGGAAACGTTGGTGAACTGGACTGCAAGTGTCATGGTGCGGTGCTCCAAAAAGGCAAGGGTCGTCACAGCGGCCCTGCCTGGACTTCTGAGAAAACGATTAGCAACTGTCTATAAAGTCGGGCGCGATAGCGCCGGCGACGGTGATCAACCGTGGGCGCGAGCCTGCTCGCGAAGAAGGCGTGTCAGTCGAGATCAATGTTGACTGGCATGCCGCTTTCGCGAGCGGGCTCGCTCCCACAGGGGGGGTACTTAACGACCGCCCATGATCGCGATGTAGTCCTGGGTCCAGCGGCTGTACGGCACGAACTTGCCGCCTTCAGCTTGTGGAGTCTTCCAGAAGGCGATCTTCTCGAACTGGTCGAAGCCGTTGGTCTTGCAACCCTCGGCGCCCAGCAGTTCGCTTTCCTTACAGGCAGCAGGCACGGCTGGCAGCGAGCCGAACCAGGCGGCTACGTCACCCTGGACCTTGGGTTGCAGCGACCAGTCCATCCACTTGTAGGCGCAACTTGGGTGCTTGGCCTCGGCGTGCAACATGGTGGTGTCGGCCCAGCCGGTGGCGCCTTCTTTCGGGATGGTGGAAGCGATCGGCTGCTTCTCGTTCATCAGGCCGTTGACCTGATACGGCCAGGCGCTGGAGGCAACCACGCCTTCGTTCTTGAAGTCGCTCATTTGCACGGTGGTGTCGTGCCAGTAGCGGTGGATCAGCGGCTGCTGGGTGCGCAACAGGTCGAGCACGGCCTTGTACTGCTCCTCAGTCAGCTCGAATGGGCTCTGGATCCCCAGTTCCGGCTTGGCGGTCTTGAGGTACAGCGCGGCGTCGGCGATGTAGATCGGACCGTCGTAGGCCTGCACGCGGCCTTTGTTCGGCTTGCCGTCAGGCAGGTTCTGCGGGTCGAACACCACGTTCCAGCTGGTCGGCGCGGTCTTGAACACGTTGGTGTTGTACATCAGCACGTTCGGGCCCCACTGGTACGGGGTGCCGTAGGCTTGCTTGTTGACCACGTACCAAGGGGCATCCTTGAGGCGCGGGTCGAGGTTCTTCCAGTTCGGAATCAGCGACGTGTTGATCGGTTGCACACGCTTGCCGACGATCAGGCGCAACGAGGCATCGCCGGAGGCGGTGACCAGGTCGTAGCCGCCCTTGGCCATCAGGCTGACCATTTCATCGGAGGTGGCGGCGGTCTTGACGTTGACCTTGCAGCCGGTTTCTTTCTCGAAACCGGTCACCCAATCGTAGGCCTTGTCGCTTTCGCCACGTTCGATGTAGCCAGGCCAGGCCACGATGTCCAGTTGGCCCTCGCCGGGGCCAATTGCCTTGAGCGGTTCGGCGGCCTGAATACTGACACTGGCCAGCAGCGCGGTGGTGATTGCACTGAGCAGTGCGGTCTTGTGCACGAACATGGGGTTTCCCTCTTCTTTAATTATGGTCGGGGCAGTGGGTTGAATAGGTGAAGCAGGCCTTTTCGGCTTGTTATTGGCGTCTTGCAGCTTAGTTGCGTTATTCCAGGTCATTGCCGTGGCGCGCCATAATGTGTCGCACCACGCTGTAGTCCTGCAGCGAATCGCTGGACAGGTCCTTGCCATAGCCCGAGCGTTTCAAACCGCCGTGGGGCATTTCGCTGACCAGCATGAAATGGCTGTTGATCCAGGTGCAGCCGTACTGCAAGCGCGACGCCACCTGCATGGCCTTGTCCAGGTTCTGGGTCCAGACCGACGAGGCCAGGCCGTACTCCGAGTCGTTGGCCCAGTCCACGGCTTGGGACAGTTCATCGAAGCGGGTCACGGTGACCACCGGGCCAAACACTTCGCGCTGGACGATTTCATCGTTCTGCTTGCAGCCGGCCAGCAAGGTCGGCTGGTAGTAGAAGCCGGCGCCGGAATGCACGGCGGCGCCGGTGACGCGTTCGATATGCGGCTGGCCGAGGGCGCGCTCGACGAAGCTGGCCACGCGGTCGCGCTGGCGGGTGCTGATCAGCGGGCCGATCTCGTTGTCGGCGTCACGCTTGCCGGCAAAGCGCAGGCTGCTGACGGCCGCGCCGAGGTCGGCGACCAATTTGTCGTGAATTCCGGCTTGCGCGTAGATCCGGCAGGCGGCGGTGCAGTCTTGCCCGGCGTTGTAGTAACCGTAGCTGCGCACGCCTTCGATCACGGCCTTGAGGTCGGCGTCGTTGCAGACGATCACCGGCGCCTTGCCGCCCAGTTCCAGGTGGGTGCGCTTGAGGGTCTTGGACGCGGCCTGGAGAATCTTCTGCCCGGTGACGATGTCGCCGGTCAGCGACACCATGCGCACTTTCGGGTGGCTGACCAGGTGGCTGCCCACGCTTTCGCCGCCGCCGCAGATGATATTGATCACCCCGCGCGGGAGGATCTCGGCCAACAGCGGCGCCAGGGCCAGGATCGACAGCGGGGTGTGTTCGGACGGCTTGAACACCAGGGTGTTACCGGCGGCCAGGGCCGGGGCGATTTTCCAGGCGGCCATCATGATCGGGTAGTTCCACGGCGCAATCGAGGCGACGACGCCGATGGGGTCGCGCCGCACCATGCTGGTGTAGCCGGGCATGTATTCGCCGCTGAGCTGGCCAGTCTGGCAGCGCACGGCGCCGGCGAAGAAACGGAACACGTCGACCGTTGCGTTGAGGTCGTCCTGGCGTGCCAGATGCAGCGGCTTGCCACAGTTCAGCGCTTCCAGGCGGGCCAGCAGGTCGGCGTGCTTGGCGATGGCGTTGGCAATTTCCAGCAGGATGTTCGAGCGCTGCTGTGGCGTGGTGCGCGACCAGCCGGCAAAGGCGTGGTGGGCCGCGAGGATGGCCGCTTCGACTTGTTCGTTGCTGGCTTCGGCAATGTGGGTCAGCACTTCACCGGTGGCCGGATTGATGATGGGCTCGGCAATGCCTTGGCCTGTGACCAATTCACCATTGATCAGCAGTGCGGTGGACAAGGGGGTCTGTGCGCCAGCCATCTTACGGATTCTCTTTTGTTGTGTGGTCATGGTGCTCCCTGCAACTGGGGCCCCGACCGTCTTATATAGATGTGTAAAGACTAGTGGTGGGGCTTGAGGACGACAAATGCTAAATACTGAATGTAGCGTTCGATTAAATAGATGGCTTGCGTCCGCCGGGCGGTTGCTCGCGGGCAACGGTCAGGAATGGGTCCACCAATGCCGGCCGCGCGGTGCCACGGCGCCAGGCCAGGCCGACGTCGAGCGTCTGGCTGAGGTCGGCGATGGGCCGTGCCTCGATGATGTCGCCTTCCAGTGACCAGGGGCGGTACGTCATGTCCGGCTGGATCGACACCCCCAGGCCCGCCGCTACCAGGCTGCGCACCGCTTCGGTGGAGGCGGTGCGCAAGGTGATGCGCGGTTGCAGGGAGGCGGCTTGCCACATGCGCAGGGCATTGCGGTCCATTTCATCGACGTTCAACTGGATCAGCGGCTCGCGCGCGACATCTGCCAGGTTGATGCTGTCGCGCTCCAGCAGCGGGTGCTGGGCCGGCAGCCACAGGCGATGGGGCGAGTGGGTCAGGACTTCGGTTTGCAGGGCGTGGCGATCTTCGAGGTTGGAGAGGATTAGCACCCCGACATCGATTTCGCCGCTGACCAGCAAGTGCTCGATGTATGGCCGCTCGTCCTCCATCACCCGCAGTTCGACGTTGGGGTAGGCGCGCTGGAAGCGGGTGAGCAGGTCGGCGAGGTAGTAGCCGGCCACCAGGCTGGTCACGCCAATGATCAGTTGGCCGGCCACCTGGTCGGTGCTCTGCTGCAGGCTGCGCTTGGCGTTGTCGACGGTGGCCAGGATCAAGTGCGCCTGGCGCAGGAACTGGTGGCCCTGGTGGGTCAGGGTCATGCCCTTGGCGTGGCGGTTGAACAGGTTGACCCCGATCTCCTGCTCAAGCTGCTGGATCGCCAGGGTCAGGGTGGACTGGGAGATATACACCGCCTGGGCGGCGGCCGAGATCGAGCCCGTTTCGGCGACGGCGATGAAATGGCGAATCTGACGCAGGGTCATCATGGTGAAAGTACCCGGTGGGCTGTTTTTTTAGATTTGTAACAGTGTATATCGTTTAAATCGAATGGGGCGGGCGCATGTGCGTATTTTTGACTATGGGCCGAACGGGGTCGGCCCATCAGGAGGGGGTTGGGTGCGGGGCGTTTCGTCGCGTGAACAGGCCCAGGCACACCGCGGCGAAGGTGGCGGTGAACACGAGGACTGCGGGAAGTGACTGGCTCGGCGTCTCGATCAACTCAGTCAGCAGATTAGTTGGCGTCCGGTATCACCGCGCCTGTTTGATCGTAGACGGTGTAGACGTCATCGTCCTCGCCATTGGCGGTGACAAAGGTATAGCGGGCGGTTTCGCCATCTTTCGCGGTGGTAGAGCTGCGCAGGTCGCCGGCAAATGCAGCGACAGACTGGTTGTCAGGCGCAATCAGCCGATAAACACCGGCCTCGGCAGCCAGGGCGGTGCCTCCTGAAAAGGTGCCGGCATCGTCATACATGAAGGGGATGACCCGTTTTCCCTGGGTGTCGATATAGCCAAACAGGTCATCGCTGCCTTTGACGGCAGCCAGTCCGTTGGAGAATGGCTTTAGTTGCTCATAGCTACTCAGGTCCAGCGGGGCGGTCTGTCCGTCTCGTTGGATATAGAAGTTACGGTCTTTGATATCGGTTACGAGCAGCAAGCCATCTTTGCCGAAGGTGTCGTATATCTCCGAGTAGGGTTCAAGGTTGAGGCGTTTTCCGTCGAGGTTGTAAATGTCGTAGTTGCTGTAGAGGTAATTGCCATCACCGTCCATGGCCTGTGTCTCTCTGGATTTCAGCGCTTTGGCGGAACGAATCCTGCTGTTGACAATGACGATGCCATTGTCGGTTTCCATCTCGTAAAACTCACCGCTGAGAATGAGTTGCCGATCACTGAGTCGATAGACCTCGCGGTGCGGGACGTCGCTGCCTTTTCGTTTGCTGTAGTTGAGCGTCGTGATGAACGGGTCGTTGACTTCAATGTTGTAATACTTCAACGGCAAGATGATTTCATGGGTCTTGATGTCTACAAGTCCCTTTACCAGGTTGTCACTCGGGTCTTTGTTGATCACCAGAAAGCGATTCTGATGCAGCTCGGCATTCATGATGTGAAAGGGTTGCAGCGTGAAGGTCTGAACGGCGCGATCCAGCAAGTAGATACGGCTGTCGCCCTTGGCATCGGAGATGTCGTAGTAGTCATCGGCGACTTGATGAAGGCGGGGGTAAGCCGGCTTGATCAGCCACTGCCCTTGCTCATCAATGAGGCCGTAGAGGTCGAGGTGCTCGTCCACGGCGACGGTCAATCCATTGGCGTAGCTGTGTTGGGTCTTGGTGATGCTGAAGGTGTGGGTGCGCTGCCGTGAGCTGGGCTTGAGGTACACGATGACGGACGTCGGGTTGCCGCTGAATTGATAAGAGGCCAGGGTTTCAGGTGGGTGTTCTTTGGCGATCGCCTCTTTTGAAGGAGCGTTGTCGATGTAGTAACTGGCCAGCTGTTTCTTATCGCTGATCGTTCCGTCGTCTATTCGTTGAACCGTCGTCATCAGGAACGCGTTGAGCTGTTCAATGTAGTACGCGTCGTTGGTGTATGACGACTGGCCATTCAACTTCAGCGCTTTACCTTGCGCATTGAACGCTTGCACGTTCAATAACGTGTCAGCGTCGCCGGCGGGCAGTGTCAGGGTGACTTCACCCGCGTTGATGGATTGCAGCGCGATACCGGCCTGGCGGTCCTTGGATGGCTCAGTAAAGGTCAGTGGTTTGACGGTGCCGGGCAACGTGTAAGTGGCCGCCAGATCAACGGACACGATGCGCTTGTTGGCGTTGACGATGACCGAGTCAGCATCGTCGGTTGTCTTCGGGCTCATTGAGGAGCCGTCTTTGAAGTGGACTAATGTGGTCTCGATTTGTACCGGGGCATATTGATATTCGTCATACCCAGGGGCTATCACGTTGAAGCCGTACTCGCGAAAGTCGCTCTGTACATAAGAGAAGCTGCCGACGATTTTCTGCCCAAAGGCCAGCGAGTCTAAATGTTGATCGAACTTGGCCTGGATCTCCGCGGCGCTGGGCGGGATGAAGGGTTCGACCTCTTGATCGTCGCGCTCATCTGACGCGGTGGCGGACAGGCGCAGGCTGGCGAGGCTGGACACGTCGTCCAGTGACGCGATCTGTTCGCTGAGCATGTCTTTTATCTGTGCCAGGGTTTTGTCCCCCAGTTCGCTTTCCAGTTCATCCTTCATGACCTGGTTGGCGGCGAGCCTGGCTTCACGTTCAACCTTCGAGGCGTGGGTCTGGAGGTAGATGACTAACAAACCAATCGAGCAGAGTGCGCCCAGAAGCAGCCATAAGTATTTGGGCTTGATGGACGCTCTAACGTTATCGGTAATCATGGGTAATCCCTTACAAGTCTAATACGGCGGCGTCATCAGGGCAGTTCGCTGCCGTTTCAGACGGTTTGGAGAGGTTGTCTACGCATTCCATCGCTTTAATCAGCAATGAGCGCTCGCTCAGCCTGGTGAGTTCGGCCTGCGCCTTCTGCGATCCGTTCGCGGCGGCCTGCTCATACCCATACATACCTTTTTAGTGCAACGCTGTTCACTTAAGGGCGTCCCGATAGTGAAGAAACCCCCGTGGCGAGCGAGCTGTTTGAGTGTCGAGCATTACCTTTTTAGTGGGCGTGTCTGGCGTGTGTGTCGTGGCCATTCACAGTCGACTTAACGTGAAGTCGGCAGGGTAGCAGCGCCGTTCACAAAGGTATCTAAGATGTTTGCGAAACCTTATCGGTGAAGCCCGGGCCGGATGACGTTTGGCGTCGCGGCAATCCGTGGCAGGGTGCGCAGCCATGCTCCGCAACATCTGGAAGCAGTCTGGCCAATGGGCGCGTGGCACTTTAGATCTAGGCTGGTGGCCTTATTTATTGGTGTAACGTCATTTTTCCGGAGGCCGCACATGAATACCCGTGGTTTGCTCGATCAACTACTCAAGTCCGGACAGGACCTGCTGCAGAACAAGGCCGGTGGCGCGCAGCGCAACACTCAAGGTCACGACAAGGGCGCCCTGGGCGGCTTGTTGGGGGGTGGGGCCGGCGGATTGGGCGGCTTGCTGTCCGGGGCCGGTGGTGGTGCCTTGGCCGCTGGCGCCATGGGCCTGTTGCTCGGGAGCAAGAAGGCCCGCAAGGTCGGTGGCAAGGTGGCGGTCTACGGTGGCCTCGCGGCCCTGGGCGTGATGGCCTACAAGGCGTATGGCAACTGGCAGGCCCAACAGGGCACGGCGCCCCGGACTGAGCCGCAAACCCTCGACCGCTTGCCGCCGGCCCAGGTCGAACAGCACAGCCAGGCGATCCTCAAGGCCCTGGTGGCAGCGGCCAAGGCCGACGGCCATATCGATGAGCGCGAGCGGGCGTTGATCGAAGGCGAGTTCAGCAAGCTGGACAACGACCAGGCGCTGCACCACTGGCTGCACGCCGAACTCAACAAACCCCTAGACCCGGCCGACGTCGCCCGCGCCGCCAGCACCCCGGAAATGGCCGCCGAGATGTACATCGCCAGTGTGATGCTGGTGGATGAAGAGAGCTTCATGGAGAAATCCTACCTCGACGAACTGGCTCGCCAGCTCAAGCTGGAACCGGGCTTGAAGGCCGAGCTGGAGAAACAGGTGCGCCAGGCGCTGGTTTGAACCCAGGCCTCACCGGGTAAGTCCCGCTTATGGGCGCGAGCAGGCGCGCGCCCATAAGCGGTAGAGCGGTGTTCATATTTACTCGGGATGAGACACAGTGCACGCGCGCTTATAGAACGCGGCAGGCCCTGGGCTATACTCGGCCCCATTTGAATGGCCCCGAGGACTGACTGTGAAGAACTGGACGTTGCGCCAACGCATTTTGGCGAGCTTTGCGGTAATTATTGCCATCATGCTGTTGATGGTCGTCGTCTCCTATTCACGGCTGTTGAAGATCGAGGCCAGCGAGACCACGGTCCGTGAGGATGCCGTGCCGGGTGTCTATTACAGTTCGATGATTCGCAGTGCCTGGGTCGATAGCTACCTGACCATCCAGCGGATGCTCGGCATGGAGGCGGAGCAGGGTGTCACCGCTGACGATGTCGCGCAGTTCAAGGCCTTCGAGCAGCGTCTCGGCGAGCAGATGAGCAACTACGCCCTGACCATCCGGAGCGTGGAAGACCGGGCCGCGTTCGATGCGTTCGAGAAGGCGCACCAGGATTACAGCCGGCTGCTGGCCACGGCCCTGGAGTTGCACAAGAATAAACAGAGCGCCGAGGCGAACAGGTTGTTCACCGAACAGTTGACCCCGGCCTGGGTCGCCGGGCGCCAGAAGCTCAATCAGATCATCAGCGAGAACAAAAGCGTGGCCGACCATGCCACCGCCGGTATCGACGATGCGGTCGTGGCGGCGAAGATCAGCATGGGCGTGTCCCTGCTGGTGGCGGTGCTCGCCGCCGGGCTGTGCGGCTTGTTGCTGATGCGCGCGATCATGGCGCCGATGAGCCGCATCGTGAAGATCCTCGACATCATGCGCACCGGTGACCTGAGCAATCGCCTGAACCTGGACCGCAAGGACGAGTTCGGCGCGGTGGAAACCGGCTTCAATGACATGATGACCGAACTCACGGCCCTGGTGTCCCAGGCCCAGCGCTCCGCGGTGCAAGTCACCACCTCGGTCACCGAAATTGCCGCCACCTCCAAGCAACAGCAAGCCACCGCCACGGAAACCGCGGCCACCACCACCGAGATCGGCGCCACCTCGCGCGAGATCGCTGCCACGTCCCGTGACCTGGTGCGCACCATGACCGAAGTCTCCACCGCCGCCGACCAGGCGTCGGTCGCCGCGGGTTCCGGCCAGCAAGGTTTGGCGCGCATGGAAGACACCATGCACTCGGTGATGGGTGCCGCCGACCTGGTCAATGCCAAGCTGGCGATCCTCAACGAGAAGGCCGGCAACATCAACCAAGTGGTCGTCACCATCGTCAAGGTCGCGGACCAGACCAACTTGCTGTCGCTCAACGCCGCCATTGAAGCGGAAAAGGCCGGTGAGTACGGGCGCGGGTTTGCCGTGGTCGCCACCGAAGTGCGGCGCCTGGCCGACCAGACCGCCGTGGCCACCTACGACATCGAACAGATGGTCCGTGAGATCCAGTCGGCGGTGTCGGCGGGGGTGATGGGCATGGACAAGTTCTCCGAAGAAGTGCGCCGTGGCATGTCCGAAGTGCAGCAGGTGGGCGAGCAACTGTCGCAGATCATCCATCAGGTCCAGGCGCTGGCACCGCGGGTGTTGATGGTCAACGAAGGCATGCAGGCCCAGGCCACCGGGGCCGAGCAGATCAACCACGCCCTGGTACAGCTGGGGGATGCCAGCGGCCAGACGGTGGAGTCCCTGCGCCAGGCCAGCTTCGCGATCGACGAACTGAGCCAGGTGGCCGTCGGGCTGCGCAGTGGCGTCTCGCGATTCAAAGTCTGATGAGCGAGCTTGTGGTCAAGCGGGGCACGGGTACCACCGCGAAACAGGCGCTGTTCCTGGTGTTTCGCATTGGCGAGGAGCGTTACGCGCTGCAGGCCATTGAGGTGGCGGAAGTGTTGCCGTGCCTGCCGCTCAAGCCGATCGCCCATGCGCCGCACTGGGTCGCGGGGGTCTTCGCCTATCGCGGCGCGGTGGTGCCGGTGATCGATGTCGCGGCACTGACGTTCGGCCAACCGGCCCAGGCGCGCACCAGCACGCGCCTGGTGCTGGTCAACTATCAACCCGAGGGCGCCGAGGTGGCTCAACGGCTGGGGTTGATCCTGGAGCAGGCCACCGACACCCTGCGCTGTCATCCCGCGGACTTCAAGCCGTACGGGCTGGACAATCGCCAGGCGCCGTACCTGGGGCCGGTGCGCGAAGATGCCCAGGGCTTGCTGCAATGGGTGCGGGTGGCCGATCTGCTGGACGCGTCGGTGCGGGCATTGCTGTTCCCCACCCCCGCGCGTGATGTGGCGAGCCTCGGGGGCATGCCATGAGCGGCGACCAGCGCTTTGTCGAGTTCCTCAAGGAACGCATCGGCCTGGACGTTACCTCGGTGGGGCCGGCGATCATTGAGCGGGCCGTGCGCCAACGCATGGCCGCGCTGCGCATCGAGTCCAGCGACGATTACTGGCGGCACCTGCAAGGCTCGCGCGATGAGCAGCAAGCGCTGATCGAAGGGGTGATCGTCCCGGAGACCTGGTTCTTCCGCTACCCGGAATCGTTCGCCACGCTGGCCAAGTTGGCGGCCAAGCGCCTCGCCGAGCTCAAGGGCATGCGCGCACTGCGTCTGCTTAGCCTGCCGTGCTCCACCGGCGAAGAACCCTATTCGATTGCCATGGCCCTGTTCGATGGCGGGCTGTTGCCCCATCAGTTCAAGGTCGATGGGCTGGACGTCAGCCCGTTGTCGGTGGAGCGCGCGAAGCGGGCGTGCTACGGCAAGAACTCCTTTCGCGGGCAGCCCATCGATTACCGCGAGCGCCACTTCAGTGCCGAGGCCGAGGGCGATCGCCTCCACGAGCGGGTGCGCGAGCAAGTGCGCCTGCAGGTGGGCAACGTGCTGGATCCGAACCTGCTGGCCAACGAAGCCCCTTACGATTTCGTGTTCTGTCGCAACCTGCTGATCTACTTCGACCAGCCGACCCAAAAGCAAGTGTTCGAGGTGCTCAAGCGCTTGACCCATGTCGACGGCGTGCTGTTTATCGGCCCGGCCGAAGGCAGCTTGTTGGGGCGCCTGGGCATGCGCTCGATTGGCATTGCCCAGTCCTTTGCCTTCAGTCGTCACCACGAGCCCGCGCCCGCATTCATCACCCCGCCCGCGCCGGTGAGCCTGCCTGCACGTCCCGTGCCTGCGTCAGCCCCGGCGCGTGGCCGGCCGTTTAGCCGCGTCGCCCCGTCGCCCCGTCTTGAACCGGTGCCGGCCACCGACGCCGTGGCCGTGCTGGCCACCATCACCCGCCTGGCCAACACAGGCAAAAGCGCTGAAGCGCGGGCGGCCTGCGAGCAGTACCTGCGTGACCACGAGCCGGCGGCCCAAGTGTTTTACTGGCTGGGCTTGCTCAGTGACATGGCCGGCCAAGTGCTGGAGGCCCAGGGCTTTTATCGCAAGGCGCTGTACCTGGAACCGCAACACCCCGAAGCCCTGATGCACCTGGCGGCACTGCTCGCCGCCCAGGGGGATGTGGCCGGGAGCCGGCGCATGCAGGCGCGTGCCGCACGCAACGAACGTATCGCTGACAGTGAGCGCAAACGATGACCGGTTCTGTTTCGTTGAACGTCACCCATGAAGATGCCCAGGCCATCGACGACTGCTGGAACCGCATCGGTATCCGCGGCGACACGTCCTGCCCGCTGCTGGTCGAACACATTCACTGCCGCAACTGCGCGGTGTATTCCGCGGCCGCCACGCGCCTGTTGGACCGTTATGCCTTGCAGCAGGACGACCAGGTCCATGCCTGGGCGACGGTTGAGGCGCAAGTCGCCACGCGCTCGTTGCTGGTGTTCCGCCTGGGCGAAGAATGGCTGGCCCTGACCACCCGCAGCCTGGTGGAAGTGGCGCCGGTGCAGGCCATTCATTCGCTGCCGCACCAGCGCTCGCGGGCATTGTTGGGCGTGGCCAACGTGCGGGGCGCGCTGATCGCCTGCCTGTCGCTGGTCGAACTGCTGGGGCTGCCAGCCAGCGCGGACGTGGCGCCGGGGGCACGGGTGATGCCGCGCCTGTTGATCATCGCCGCCCACGGTGGCCCGGTGGTGGTGCCGGTGGATGAGGTGGACGGGATTCACGCCATCGATCAGCGCCTGCTCGACAGCGCCTCGCTCTCGGGGCCCCAGGCCAGCGCCAAGTACACCCGTGGCGTCTTGCCTTTCAAGGGGCGCAGCCTGCGTTGGCTGGATGAAGAACAGGTGTTGTCCGCCGTGACCCGGAGCCTCACATGACCCCCGAGCAAATGCGCGATGCCTCGCTGCTGGAGCTGTTCAGCCTGGAGGCCGACGCCCAGACCCAAGTGCTGAGCGCCGGCCTGCTGGCCTTGGAACGCGATCCGAGCCAGGCCGATCACCTGGAAGCGTGCATGCGCGCCGCCCACTCGCTCAAGGGCGCGGCGCGGATTGTCGGGGTCGAGGCCGGGGTCAGTGTGTCCCACGTGATGGAGGATTGCCTGGTCAGCGCCCAGGAAGGCCGGTTGCTGCTGCGCCCCGAACACATCGATGCGTTGCTCCAGGGCACCGACCTGCTGATGCGCATTGCCACCCCGGGCGCCGAGGTCGGGCCGGCGGCAATCGATGCTTACGTGCGGTTGCTGGGGCAACTGCTCGATCCGGCGTCGGCGCCACCAATGCCAGCGCCGGCCGCCGAGGGGGCGATGGCTGAGTTGCAACTCGAACCGCCCGCCGCCCAGGCCCCCGCGCCGGAACCGCTGCCGGAGCGTGTCGTCGAAGCGCCGCGCAAGAGCTCGCGGATCACCGAAGGGGGCGAGCGGGTATTGCGGGTGACCGCCGAACGCCTGAACAGTCTGCTCGACCTGTCGAGCAAATCCCTGGTGGAAACCCAGCGCCTCAAACCGTACCTGGCCACCCTGCAACGCCTCAAACGCCTGCAGAGCAACGGCCTGCGCGCCCTGGAGAACCTCAACGCCCAGCTCAGCGAACAAACCCTGAGCCTGGAGGCGCAAGCCGCGCTGGAAGAATCCCGGCGCTTATTGGCCGAGTCCCAGCAACTGCTGGCGGAAAAGACCGCCGAACTCGATGAGTTCGCCTGGCAGGCCAGCCAGCGTGCCCAAGTGCTGTACGACACCGCGCTGGCGTGCCGGATGCGGCCGTTCGCCGATGTGCTGGCCGGTCAGGCGCGCATGGTCCGCGACCTGGGCCGCAGCCTGGGCAAGCAGGTGCGCCTGGAGATCGAGGGCGAGAAGACCCAAGTCGACCGCGATGTCCTGGAGAAGCTCGAAGCGCCGTTGACCCACTTGCTGCGCAACGCCGTGGACCACGGCATCGAATCCCCCGAGCAGCGGCTGCTGGCCGGCAAGCCTGCCGAGGGCCTGATTCGCCTGCGCGCCTCGCACCAGGCGGGCTTGCTGGTGCTGCAATTGAGCGACGATGGCCACGGCGTGGACCTGGAGCGCGTGCGTCGCAGCATCATCGAGCGGCAACTGTCGCCGGCCGAGACCGCGGCGCAGTTGAGTGAAGAAGAACTGCTGACGTTCCTGTTCCTGCCCGGCTTCAGCCTGCGCGACACCGTCACCGAAGTCTCCGGGCGGGGAGTCGGCCTGGATGCCGTGCAGCACATGGTCCGCCAGTTGCGCGGCGCGGTGGTGTTGGAGCAGCAGACGGGCCAGGGCAGTCACTTCCATCTTGAAGTGCCGCTGACCTTGTCGGTGGTGCGCAGCCTGGTGGTGGAGGTCGGCGATGAGGCCTATGCCTTCCCGCTGGCCCATATCGAGCGCATGTGCGACCTGGCCCCGGAAGAGATTGTCCAGGTCGAGGGCCGCCAGCACTTCTGGCACGAAGGTCGCCACGTCGGCCTGGTGGCGGCCAACCAGCTATTGCAGCGCCCGGCCAGCCAGCACAGCTCTGCGACCCTCAAGGTGGTGGTGATTCGCGAGCGCGACGCGGTGTATGGCGTGGCGGTCGAGCGGTTTATCGGTGAGCGCACCTTGGTGGTGCTGCCGCTGGATGAGCGCCTGGGCAAAGTTCAGGATATTTCCGCCGGGGCCTTGCTCGATGATGGCTCGGTGGTGCTGATCGTCGACGTCGAAGACATGCTGCGTTCGGTGGAGAAGTTGCTCAACACCGGGCGCCTGGAGCGCATTGCCCGCCACAGCCAGCAGGCGAACCAGGTGGCCCGCAAGCGCATCCTGGTGGTCGATGACTCGCTGACCGTGCGTGAGTTGCAGCGCAAGCTGTTGCTCAATCGCGGCTATGACGTGGCCGTCGCCGTGGATGGCATGGACGGCTGGAACGCCTTGCGGGCCGAGGACTTCGACCTGTTGATTACCGATATCGATATGCCGCGCATGGACGGGATCGAACTGGTCTCGTTGCTGCGCCGTGACAACCGGCTGCAATCGCTGCCGGTGATGGTGGTGTCTTACAAGGATCGTGAAGAGGATCGTCGTCGTGGGCTGGACGCCGGGGCTGACTACTATTTAGCCAAGGCCAGCTTCCATGACGACGCCCTGCTTGACGCTGTCGTCGAACTCATTGGAGGGGCGCGGGCATGAAGATCGCAATCGTCAACGACATGCCGATCGCCGTGGAGGCGCTGCGCCGGGCGCTGGCGTTCGAGCCGGCGCACCAGGTGGTGTGGGTCGCCAGCAATGGCCAGGAAGCGCTGCAAAAGTGCGCCGAGCTGACCCCGGACCTGATCCTGATGGACCTGATCATGCCGGTGATGGATGGTGTCGAGGCCACCCGGCGGATCATGGCCGAAACCCCGTGCGCCATCGTCATCGTTACGGTGGACCGCCAGCA
Source organism: Pseudomonas sp. ok272 (assembly GCF_900109995.1). GTDB lineage: Bacteria > Pseudomonadota > Gammaproteobacteria > Pseudomonadales > Pseudomonadaceae > Aquipseudomonas. The sequence continues at coordinate 235,152 of NZ_FOCB01000001.1, forward strand.
GAACGTGCACCGGGTGTTCGAAGCCATGGGCCACGGCGCCCTGGACGTGGTCGATACCCCGGCGCTCGGCGCGGGCAACCCAAAGGACGCCGCCGCACCGTTGCTGCGCAAGATCTTCAATATCGGCTGGCTGATTGGCGAGCGTGGCACCCGGGTGCGTTCGGCGCCACCGCCATCGCGGCACCTGGGGCAGCGCAAGAGCCTGGTGGCCATTGGTTCGTCGGCGGGCGGACCGGCCGCGCTGGAAGTGCTGCTCAAGGGGCTGCCCGCCGATTTCGCGCCGGCCATCGTGCTGGTGCAGCATGTCGACCAGGTGTTCGCCGCCGGCATGGCCGAGTGGCTCGCCAGCGCCAGCGGCCTGAACGTGCGCCTGGCCGAGGAGGGCGAGGAGCCCCAGGCGGGCACGGTGTTGCTGGCTGGCACCAACCACCATATTCGGTTATTGAAGAGCGGCGCGCTGGCCTACACCGCCGAGCCGGTCAACGAGATTTACCGTCCCTCGATCGACGTGTTCTTCGAGAGCGTGGCCAGCCACTGGCATGGCGATGCCGTGGGCGTCCTGCTGACCGGCATGGGCCGTGATGGGGCCCAGGGACTAAAAATGATGCGCCAGCAGGGTTACCTGACCATTGCTCAGGATCAGCACAGCAGCGCGGTGTACGGCATGCCCAAGGCGGCCGCCGCGATCGATGCCGCTGTGGAAATCCACCCGCTGGAAAAAATAGCGCCACGATTGCTGGAGATCTTTACCCAATGAACGACATCCGCCGCTGTGCTCATCAGCCAGTCACTCAGGTGAACCCTTATGGATGATTTACAGCTCGACGACTTCAAGACCGATGAGAACGCCGCGATGGTGCTGTTGGTCGACGATCAGGCGATGATCGGCGAAGCCGTGCGCCGTGGCCTGGCGAACGAAGAAAACATCGACTTTCACTTCTGTGCCGATCCGCACCAGGCCATCGCCCAGGCCGTGCGCATCAAGCCCACGGTGATCCTGCAGGACTTGGTCATGCCCGGGCTCGATGGCTTGTCGCTGGTGCGCGAATACCGCAACCACCCGGCGACCAAGGACATTCCGATCATCGTGCTGTCGACCAAGGAGGACCCGCTGATCAAGAGCGCGGCGTTCGCGGCCGGGGCCAACGATTACCTGGTCAAGCTGCCGGACAACATCGAGTTGGTGGCGCGCATTCGCTATCATTCGCGCTCCTACACCACGCTGATCCAGCGTGACGCGGCCTACCGGGCGCTGCGGGTCAGCCAGCAGCAGTTGCTCGACACCAATCTGGTGCTGCAACGCCTGATGAACTCCGACGGCCTGACCGGGCTGTCCAACCGTCGGCATTTCGACGAGTACCTGGAACTGGAGTGGCGACGGGCCATACGTGATCAGAGCCAACTGTCGCTGCTGATGATCGATGTCGACTACTTCAAGTCCTACAACGACAGCTTCGGCCACCTGGAAGGCGATGAAGCCCTGCGCAAGGTTGCCGCGGCAATCCGCAACGCCAGCAGCCGACCGTCGGACCTGCCCGCGCGCTACGGCGGAGAAGAGTTCGCCCTGGTGCTGCCCAACACCTCGCCGGGCGGCGCGCGACTGGTGGCCGAGAAACTGCGCCAGACGGTGGTCGCCCTGAAAATCCCCCACATCGCCCCGGCCGATGGCGCCAGCCTGACCATCAGTATTGGCCTGTCGACCATCACCCCGCAGCAGAGCAGCGATAGCCGGCAGTTGATCCTGGCGGCGGACAAGGGCCTGTACCTGGCGAAGCACAATGGGCGCAATCAGGTGGGGATTGAGTAGTAACCCAGCTTCTTATGTATCGCCTGGGCTTGCACAAGGAAGGGTTGAAGAAGTTGCTGACAAGTTTGTTCTTGATGGACTAGAAATAAACTTGTCAGCGATTCGTGAAGACTCAACAGACTTATAGTGTGCTGCGTCGTAGATAAAATTAGCTTCGCGGTAGGAGTACTCGCTCAAAATCCTCCTTAGGCATCTGGCAATCCGGGCATAGCCAGTTGTCGGGGATATCTTCCCAATACGTACCGGGTGCTATTCCATTTTCAGGATCACCCATCGTAGGGTTGTACTCATAGCCGCAGACAGTACAGATCATTACGAGCTCTTTGGTTGGCATGATTAAAGTCCTGTTGGTTTGTTAGAGTGCTACTGTTGCAATTAACCCTGTCGCACCTAGAAAAAAACCTATGAGTGCGCCTCTGCCAGGTAGTTCTTTTAGCATGGCGTATATAACGATAGGCTCTAAAATAAGCAGGAGCGTCAAAGAGGCGACAGTCACTACCCAGATGTTTCCGGTGGCTTTATATCCAAGCCAGTATGCAAAAATCAGGCTTATGCCGGCGATACTAATCAGTAGTATGGGTTTTAGAAACATTAATGGGTTTTCCATTGGTCGACCCTCAAGTTTTGAAGCGTATACTTCGCTGTAGATTGTGAGTACTTCGCCGATGATCATCAGTATTAGTGCTGCAATCATGTAGTGATGATTTTTCATTGTCGACCTTTATAGAGTGCAGATAAAATCGCATTGATTACATTGTTTCCGAGTTCGTTGTCATCCAGCAGGAAGTGAGGGCCGTCGTGATCAAGCAGGAAAGTGTTCTGATAGGCGCCTCCTTCAAGTTTAGCTATGCTGTGAAGTGCATTTTCAGCCTTGCTTAAATTCGAGGTGTGAGTGTGTTTGAGTATTTTTATCGCGTTTCCAAAGTGGATGGCTTCATCGGATATTAAATTTTTAATCCATGTGCGTATTTTTCAACTCTTTCCGTAGATCGTAATTGCTAGTAAGGCTGTGGTCTTTCTGGTTGCCATACTCCCAAGGCTCTATACACGTGTCTAGGTACAGTGTTTTAAATCGCTGTGTGAGTCCTATCAGTGCTGTACTTGAAACGGATACCGCTAGGTTCAAAAGAAAACGTGTGCTGCTTAGTAGGGGAGACAAGACTTCGATGAAGTTGTTGTTGGTGATGTGTTTCTTGTGTAGTGTGGCTGAGAACTCGGTTGCAATGTCCTGTCGAGTTTTGTCTACTTCTTTGTCGAAGATCGTTATATTTGCATTGTAGTGTTCAATCAATAGCGGCAGTAGTGCCTGGGCTATGCTGCCAAAGCCGACGATTATTATGTTGTTGATGGGGCTCATAATAGTCCTTTAATTTTAGGCGGCGGCCGAGAGGCCAGGGTTAATTGAGTTGTCAGGCGGCTTCTCTGTAGTAGTTAAAACTATGTGGCGTGCAGCGTGTGGTCTCAACGATTAACTTGATATGCTGGAGTGGCTTTAGTTAAGTGTTGGTCGTGTGCTTTGATTCGTCTTTCGTTACATATTTATATGCGTGAATTCGGTGTTGTGCAATTGCTAACTTGGTAGGACGGTTCCGTTTTTTTTGAGGTTTTTTCCTACAAGATTATTGGTGTAGTCATCTTGTCGTGGATGGATTTTCTGATGGTGTGGCGGATATGTCTGAGACGAGATTCCGGGACTGCCCCGGCCTGAAAGGTTTCAGTCCATGGCATGTGCTCAAGGGCATGATCGGGCTGACCCTGGTGATTTCGATGATTGGCCACCTGGCGGGCTGCCGTGACAGCCTGATTACGTTATACTCGCCGGCTTTCAAAAGTTCGCCAACGAGTGCTGCCCGCCATGGAAATCAACCCGATCCTTAACAGTATCAAGGACCTGTCCGAGCGCTCCGAAACTATTCGGGGGTATCTTTGACTACGATCAAAAGCATGAGCGTCTGACCGAGGTCAATCGCGAGCTTGAAGATCCGGCTGTCTGGAACAACCCTGAGTACGCTCAGAACCTGGGTCGCGAGCGTTCGCTGCTGGCCCAGATCGTAGAAACCCTCGATGAAATGTCCAGCGGCCTGGCGGATGCCAAGGACCTGCTGTTGATGTCCGCCGAGGAAGAAGACCAGGCCGCCGTCGATGACGTCGCTGCCGAAGTCGAACGCCTGCGCGAGGCCCTCGAGAAGCTCGAGTTCCGCCGCATGTTCAGCGGTGAGATGGACGCCAACAACGCCTACCTGGACATCCAGGCCGGCTCCGGCGGCACCGAGGCCCAGGACTGGGCCAACATCCTGCTGCGCATGTACCTGCGCTGGGCGGATAAACGCGGTTTCGACGCCACCATCATGGAACTGTCGGCCGGTGAAGTGGCCGGGATCAAGGGCGCGACCATCCACATCAAGGGTGAATACGCCTTTGGCTGGCTGCGCACCGAGATCGGCGTGCATCGCCTGGTACGCAAGAGCCCATATGATTCGGGCAACCGTCGCCACACCTCGTTCTCGGCCGTGTTCGTGTCGCCGGAAATCGATGACAACATCGAAATCGACATCAACCCGTCCGACCTGCGCATCGACACCTACCGTTCCTCGGGTGCCGGTGGCCAGCACGTAAACACCACCGACTCGGCGGTACGGATCACCCACGTTCCGAGCAACACCGTGGTCAGTTGCCAGAACGAACGCTCCCAGCACGCCAACAAAGACACCGCGATGAAAATGTTGCGGGCGCGCTTGTACGAGCAGGAAGTGCAGAAGCGCAACGCCGCTTCCCAGGCCCTGGAAGAGACCAAGTCGGACATCGGCTGGGGTCACCAGATCCGCTCGTATGTGCTCGACGCGTCGCGGATCAAGGATTTGCGCACTAACATCGAACGCAGCGACTGCGACAAGGTGCTCGATGGCGACATCGACGAGTACCTGATCGCCAGCTTGAAACAAGGGCTCTAAGGCCCGCCCTACAGAGGCTGCATCCTGTAGGCGCGTGGCCCGCCCGCGAACCCCGGCCATAAGCCTGGGGCAACGAACCTGATGGAATCTTTAAAGACATGAGCGACCTAGAACTCGACCCGCAAGCCCTGCAACAGGAAGAAAACACCCTGATCGCCCTGCGCAAGGAAAAGCTGGCTGCCGAGCGTGCCAAGGGCAATGCCTTCCCGAACGACTTCCGCCGCGACAACTACTGCGATGCGCTGCAGAAGCAATACGCGGACAAGACCAAGGAAGAGCTGGCAGAGGCTGCAATACCGGTCAAGGTTGCCGGTCGCATCATGCTCAACCGTGGTTCGTTCATGGTGATCCAGGACATGACCGGGCGCATTCAGGTCTACGTCAACCGCAAGACCCTGTCTGAAGACACCCTGGCCGACGTCAAGACCTGGGACCTGGGCGACATCATTGCCGCCGAAGGCACCCTGGCGCGCTCCGGCAAGGGCGACCTGTACGTTGAGATGACCAACGTGCGCCTGCTGACCAAATCCCTGCGCCCGCTGCCGGACAAGCACCACGGCCTGACCGACACTGAGCAGCGCTATCGCCAGCGCTACGTTGACCTGATCGTCAACGAAGAGGTGCGCCAGACCTTCCGCGTACGTTCGCAGGTGATTGCCCACATCCGCAGCTTCCTGATGCAGCGCGACTTCCTGGAAGTCGAGACACCGATGCTGCAGACCATCCCGGGTGGCGCGGCGGCCAAGCCGTTCGAGACGCACCACAACGCGCTGGACATGGAAATGTTCCTGCGTATCGCTCCGGAGCTGTACCTCAAGCGCCTGGTCGTGGGTGGGTTCGAGAAGGTGTTCGAGATCAACCGCAACTTCCGTAACGAAGGTGTATCGACTCGCCACAACCCAGAATTCACCATGTTGGAGTTCTACCAGGCCTACGCCGACTACGAAGACAACATGGACCTGACCGAGGAACTGTTCCGCGAGCTGGCCCAGTTGGTCCTGGGCAGCACCGACGTGCCGTACGGCGACAAGGTGTTCCACTTCGGCGAGCCGTTCGTGCGCCTGTCGGTGTTCGACTCGATCCTCAAGTACAACCCCGAGCTGACCGCCGATGACCTGAGCGACATCGACAAGGCTCGTGCCATCGCCAAGAAAGCCGGGGCCAAGGTGCTGGGCTTTGAAGGCCTGGGCAAGTTGCAGGTGATGATTTTCGAAGAGCTGGTGGAGCACAAGCTGGAACAGCCGCACTTCATTACCCAGTACCCGTTCGAAGTCTCGCCGCTGGCCCGTCGCAACGATGACAACCCGAACGTCACTGACCGTTTCGAGCTGTTCATCGGTGGCCGTGAAATCGCCAACGCCTACTCCGAGCTGAACGATGCCGAGGACCAGGCCGAACGCTTCATGGCCCAGGTTGCCGACAAGGACGCCGGGGACGACGAAGCCATGCACTACGACGCCGACTTCGTTCGCGCCCTGGAGTACGGGATGCCGCCGACCGCCGGTGAAGGTATCGGTATCGACCGTCTGGTGATGTTGTTGACCAACTCACCGTCGATCCGCGATGTGATCCTGTTCCCGCATATGCGACCGCAAGCGTAAGTGCTTCCCTTTAAAAAGCCGCCTACTTCAGGCGGCTTTTTATTGCCCGTCTGGTACAAATGTATCAATTTGTTGCTTTCATCTGAGAGGAATGCCTGTCGTGAATCGTGCAATGGCTCAACAGGGGGCGGCGGGCGTCGCCACAGCGGTCGCTGAAAGCGTTCAGTACCAGGGCCGCAAGCCCAGCCGACAAGGCAGCGAGCAGCGTCGACAGGAGATTCTCGATGCCGCGATGCGCATCGTCGTGCGTGACGGCGTGCGGGCCGTGCGTCATCGGGCGGTGGCGGCCGAGGCCGCTGTGCCGCTGTCGGCGACCACCTACTACTTCAAGGATATCGATGACCTGCTCACCGATACCTTTGCCCAATACGTGGAGCGCAGCGCGGCCTACATGGCTAAGTTGTGGGCCGACCACGAAGGCCTGCTGCGGGAAATGGTCGCGGCTGGCGAAGGCAACGGTGAGGCGCGAGCGCAACTGGCGGACGACATTGCCCGGTTCGCCGCCGACTATATTCATCGGCAACTGATCAATCGTCGCGAGCACCTGATGGCCGAGCAGGCGTTCCGCCAGGAAGCGCTGCTGAACCCGCGCCTGGCGCTGTTGGTGCGCTCGCACCAGCAAATTCTCCTACAGGGTACGTGCCAACTGTTCCAGGTCCTGGGTTCGCCAGAGCCACAGCAAGATGGCCAAGTGTTGACGGCGATTATCGGACGGATGGAATATCAGGGCCTGCTCAATGGCGCAGAGCCGCAGGCGGAGCAGGACCGGCTGGGCATCCTGACGCGGTATATGCATTTGGTGTTGGCGTCGGTGTAACTCATGGGCATCGACACCGCCCTTGTGGGGACGAGCCCTGCGGGAGCGAACCTGCTTGCGAAAGCGTCAGCCAATGACGACTGACGGCGAATGTGATGGCCGCTTCGCGAGCAGGCTCGCTCCCACAAGGTGGGGTGTATCAACTGAAGGTCGGTGGCGTCTTCACCAGGAGTCATGAATGAAGCACTGGCGTGTGGTGGTGATCGCCTTGTCGTGTTGGTCGACAGTGACCTGGACCGGGTGTTTGCCTACCTCGACGACCCGGCCAACTCGGATGTATTCGTGGAAGCGGCGCGCTATCAACGGCCGCTCAAGACCCAATAAACGCAGCACGTAAGGCACAACCAAGGGAGCAACCGGTGGACGATTACCAGCAGACGATACGCACCCTGTCCGATCGCATTGTGCTGGCGCAGACACCGATCCGCGTGCTCGATGCGGTGAAGTGGGATGAAAGCATCCGCCAGGGGTTCCTCAAGGCCAAGGGCAAGGAAATGCCGGCCGTGGACCGTGATTATTACCTCAATCGGCCGCTGTCCTTCGATTCAAGCAAGGTCAAGCTGGAGTTCCAGAACATCGAGCGCGACATCACCCGCCAGCTCGGCCAGTTCAACCCGGTCGGGCAGATCATGCGGCGCATGTGCAAGGAGTACCGCATGGTGGTGCGCATGCTCGAAGCTCGGGGCACCGAGGATTTCGGCTTGATCTCCCAGGAACTGTACGGCGCCGCCTCCGACGCGTTCCACGCCGGCGACCCGACCCTGGCTGACCTCGGCCTGATGATGTCCGACTACCTGAACAACATCGATGGCCGCGGCGATCTCAAGGACGAGCCGAAGATCCTCACCGCCAAGGAAGCGGTGAGCATGTTGCAAACTCGCTTGAACAAGGTCTTTGGCGAGGCCGAGGAAACCATCCGGGTGTTTGAGTCCGACGGTATCGTCGCCGATGCCGCGGCCGGCGCCGACTACATCAAGATTCGCACCGACGCGATGTTCAACGAGCGCGATGTGCGCGCCCTGGAAGTCCATGAAGGCCTGGTCCATGTCGGCACCACCCTCAATGGCCTGAACCAGCCGATCTGCACCTTCCTGTCCAAGGGGCCACCGTCTTCGACCGTGACCCAGGAAGGCCTGGCGATCCTGATGGAGATCATCACGTTTGCCTCCTACCCCAGCCGCCTGCGCAAGCTGACCAACCGGACTCGCGCCATCCACATGGTGGAGGAGGGCGCGGACTTCCTGCAGGTGTTCGCGTTCTTCCGTGAACAGGGCTTTGAAATGGCCGAGAGCTATGGCAATGCCAGTCGAGTGTTCCGTGGTTCGGTGCCGACGGGTCTGCCATTTACCAAAGACTTGTCCTACCTCAAGGGCTTTATCATGGTTTACAACTACATTCAGTTGGCCGTGCGCAAAGGCAAGCTTGAGCAGATTCCGTTGCTGTTTTGCGGCAAGACCACCCTGGAAGACATGCGGACCTTGCGCCAGTTGGTGGACGAAGGCCTGGTGGAACCGCCCAAGTACCTGCCCGCGCAGTTCCGCGACATGAATGCGCTGTCGGCCTGGATGTGTTTCTCCAACTTCCTCAACCACCTGAGCCTGGATCGGATCGAGGCGGATTACTCGAACATCCTTTAAGGACGATGAGGCCCTATGTGGGAGCGGGCTTGCTCGCGAAAGCGGTGTGTCAGACAACGCAGGTGTTGAATGTGAAACCGCGTTCGCGAGCAAGCCCGCTCCCACAGGTCCGTCATTTCCCGCCAGGGTGTGTTCTAACTTATTTTTGCGAGGCTTCAAACGGATGAGAATCCTCGGCATTCTTTGCCTGCTCCTGACCCTCGGCGGTTGCAGTTCCTGGCTGTTCTACCCCGAGCGTGGCCTGGCGTTCACCCCGGAGCGCGCCAACCTGGCCTACCGCGACGTCACCCTGACCACCGCCGACGGCGTGAAGCTGCATGCCTGGTGGTTGCCGGTGAAGGCGGGGGTGGCGGTCAAGGGCACGGTGCTGCACCTGCATGGCAACGGCGGCAATCTGGCGGCCCACCTGGGCGGCAGCTACTGGTTGCCGGAGCAGGGTTATCAGGTGTTGCTGGTGGACTATCGCGGCTACGGCCTGTCCGAGGGGTCGCCCAGCCTGCCGGCGGTGTTTCTGGACGTCGACGCGGCGTTCAAGTGGCTCGACCGCGCGCCAGAGGTTCAAGGTAAACCGTTGATTGTCCTGGGCCAGAGTCTCGGCGGTTCGCTGGTCGTGCATTACCTGGTCGAACATCCCGAGCGCCAGCGCCAGCTCAAGGCCCTGGTGCTCGATGGTGCCCCCGCCAGTTATCGAGACATCGGCCAGTATGCGCTGAGCACCGCGTGGCTGACCTGGCCGCTGCAGGTGCCGTTGTCGTGGGTGGTGCCGGACGGCGACAGTGCAATCAAGGCCATGCCGTACCTGACGGGTGTGCCGAAGTTGATCTTCCACAGCCTCGACGATTCGATCATCCCTCTTTCCAACGGCATCCGACTGTATCAAGCTGCGCCCCCGCCGAAGGTGCTGCAATTGACCCGTGGCGGCCATGTGCAGACCTTCGCCAACCCGGCCTGGCGCACCGTGATGCTGCGTTACCTGGATGACCCGCAGCATTTCAACGGTATCCGCCGCCTGGGTGAGCTGCCCAATTACCCTGCACCCCCGAATTCTGACGTTGACCCGCAAGAGAGCCCGCAATGAGTGAAGAACGTAACGCCATCCCGCTGATCATCACCGGTATCTGCACCATCCTCGGCACGGTGGGTGCCCTGTGGTGGTACGGCTACCTGCACTTTGCCAAACCCGAAGACGCGCTGCTGCTCAACGAGTTCACCATGCTCAAGACCGTGCCGGGCGAGGACTACAAAGTCTCCCTGGAGCCGGCCGCCCAGGTGGCACAGTGCATCGATGGCGTGCTGGTGCTGTTCGACACCGAGCAGAAAGGCCTGACCGGCGTGCTGATCAACAGCAAGAAAAAGGCCGTGCGCTGCATGGGCCAGGAAACCCCGCAACAGCTTGAGCCTTGAGCTGATTGAGTCCGCCCCCTTGTGGGAGCGAGCCTGCTCGCGAATGCGATTCATCTGTCAAAGCAATGTTGGCCTGACACACCACCATTGTGAGCAGGCTCGCTCCCACAGGGATTGCACCCCCTGCTGTTGATCAGTGCTTGTGCTTGCCACTGTCGGACGCCAGGTCATGCAAATGCTGGCGTGACAGCGCGAGAAAACGTGGCGTAGGGCCGACGTCCTCGTAGAGCGGATCGCCTTCTTCATCGGTTGCGATGACGTGCTGGCCCTTGATGTAGGGGAAGCTCGCTTCCAGTTCTTCGAGGGCCGCGCCGATCAGTTCACCCAGCAATTCCTCAGGGTGCCGCTTGGGGTACATCTCGCTCAGTGCCGCCAGCCGTGCGGCGGCTTCGACGTCCAGGTGAAGGGTGTAGCCGGTCTTGGTCAAGCGGCCTTTGGCGGTTGCTTCCCAGTGCTGGGCAAGTTCACGGATTCTCATGATGACCTCAATTAACGCCTGCTCGTGACAGGTTGCGCTGAGTGTCCGGCCGCGGCCGGCAAGCCAGGGTACGGCTTACTGTTGAGACTAGCCGCAACGGCTAAGGTTTGAGGTCATTCGTCGCCTGCTTGTCAGCGCCCACGGTTGGCGGCACTCTTGAGGCTCTACGCCGGAGATCTGCTGATGACTGATATCGATGCACGCTTGCGCGAAGATGTTCACCTGCTGGGTGAGTTGTTGGGCAACACCATTCGCGACCAGTACGGGGATGGCTTTCTCGACAAGATCGAGCAGATCCGCAAAGGCGCCAAGGCCGACCGGCGTGGCTCGATGGACGCCGAGCTCAGTGCCAGCCTCAATCAGTTGCGTGACGACGAGCTGCTGCCGGTGGCGCGGGCGTTCAACCAGTTCCTCAACCTGGCGAACATCGCCGAGCAGTACCAGTTGATCCATCGCCGCGAAGAGTCCCAGCCCGCACCGTTCGAGGCACGGGTGTTGCCCGAGTTGCTCGCCCGGCTGCGCGCCGAGGGGCACAGTGCCGAGTCCCTGGCCCGGCAGTTGGCTCGCCTGGAAATAGAACTGGTCCTGACCGCGCACCCCACCGAAGTCGCGCGCCGCACCCTGATCCAGAAGTACGATGCCATCGCCGCACAGCTGGCGGCACAGGACCACCGCGACCTCACAAGCGCTGAGCGCGGGCAGATCCAGCAACGTTTGCAGCGCTTGATCGCGGAAGCCTGGCACACCGAAGAAATCCGCCGTACCCGGCCCACGCCCGTGGATGAGGCCAAATGGGGGTTTGCGGTGATCGAGCATTCGCTGTGGCAGGCGGTCCCCAGCTACCTGCGCAAGGCCGACCAAGCGCTGCACGCCGCGACCGGCCTGCGTTTGCCGCTGGAGGCGGCGCCGATTCGCTTTGCCTCGTGGATGGGTGGCGACCGCGATGGCAACCCGAACGTCACGGCGGCGGTGACCCGCGAAGTGCTGCTGTTGGCCCGCTGGATGGCGGCTGACCTGTACCTGCGTGACGTTGATCAGTTGGCCGCCGACCTGTCGATGCAGCAGGCCGATGCCGCCTTGCGGGCCAAGGCCGGCGACAGCGCCGAACCTTATCGCGCGGTGCTCAAGCAACTGCGTGAACGCCTGCGTGCCACGCGTAACTGGGCGCAGGCCTCGCTGGCCGCGAACACCCCGGCGCCAGCCGAGGTATTGCAGCACAACCGTGAGCTGCTGGATCCGCTGGAGCTGTGCTTTCAGTCGCTGCACGCGTGCGGGATGGGGGTGATCGCCGATGGCCCGTTGCTGGACTGCCTGCGTCGGGCAGTGACGTTCGGCCTGTTCCTGGTGCGCCTGGACGTGCGCCAGGACGCCGCGCGCCATGCCTCGGCGATGACGGAGATCACCGATTACCTCGGGCTCGGTCGTTATGAAGACTGGGACGAAGCGGCACGCATCCGCTTCCTGATGGCGGAGTTGCACAACCGGCGCCCGCTGCTGCCCGCCCACTTCAAACCGTCGGCCGACACCGCCGAAGTGCTGGCGACCTGCCGTGAAGTCGCGGCGGCCCCCGGCGCGTCGCTGGGCTCGTACGTGATCTCCATGGCGGGCGCGGCGTCGGACGTGCTTGCGGTGCAACTGCTCCTGAAGGAATCCGGGGTGCTGCGCCCGATGCGCGTGGTGCCGCTGTTTGAAACCCTCGCTGACCTGGATAACGCCGGGCCGGTGATCGAGCAGCTGTTGCTGCTGCCGGGCTATCGCGCCCGCCTGCAAGGGCCGCAGGAAGTGATGATCGGCTACTCCGACTCGGCCAAGGACGCCGGCACCACGGCGGCGGCCTGGGCCCAGTACCGGGCCCAGGAGCGCCTGGTGGAGATCTGCCGCGAGCAGCAAGTCGAGCTGCTGTTGTTCCATGGTCGCGGTGGCACCGTCGGGCGTGGCGGCGGCCCGGCCCACGCGGCGATCCTGTCGCAACCGCCGGGCTCGGTGGCGGGGCGTTTGCGCACCACCGAACAAGGAGAAATGATTCGTTTCAAATTCGGCCTGCCGGACATCGCCGAGCAAAACCTCAACCTGTACCTGGCCGCGGTGCTCGAAGCGACCTTGCTTCCACCGCCGCCGCCCGAGCCGGCGTGGCGTGGGATGATGGATGCCTTGGCGGCCGACGGCGTGGCAGCGTACCGCGCCGTGGTGCGGGAGAATCCGCAGTTCGTCGAGTACTTCCGCCAGTCCACCCCCGAGCAGGAACTGGGTCGCTTGCCCTTGGGCAGTCGTCCGGCCAAGCGCCGGGCTGGCGGCATCGAAAGCCTGCGGGCGATTCCGTGGATCTTCGGCTGGACCCAGACCCGCCTGATGCTGCCGGCCTGGCTCGGCTGGGAAGCGGCCCTGAGCAATGCCCTGGCCCGGGGCGAAGGGGCGTTGCTGGCGCAGATGCGCGAGCAGTGGCCGTTCTTCCGCACCCGCATCGATATGCTGGAGATGGTGCTGGCCAAGGCCGACGCCGACATTGCCAGGTCTTACGATGAGCGATTGGTGGCGCCTGAATTGTTACCTTTAGGCGCGCATTTACGCGACCTATTGTCGCAGGCCTGTGCCGTGGTGCTTGGCCTGACCGGGCAGTCGCAACTGATGGCCCATAGCCCCGAGACGCTTGAGTTCATCCGCCTGCGCAACACCTACCTGGACCCGCTGCATCTATTGCAGGCCGAGTTGCTGGCCCGTTCGCGACAGCCGAATGTGCTGCAGGGCAGCCCGGTGGAACAGGCGTTGCTGGTGTCTGTGGCGGGGATTGCGGCCGGTTTGCGCAACACCGGATAAAGCGCCCGGCACGGTTTGGGTCGCGACGTTGCGGTGGCGCGCGAGCGGTCCTGGAGGGCCGGTTGCACCTGCCAGGCGACAGTTTGTGATGGGGTTGCGACGTCGCTGGCCGGCGCGCCGGGGTGCAACAGGTGCCGGTTCCTCCGACTTTCGGCGGCTTGTGTGGGTCGTTCCTGCTGTGTATCTTGATCAGCCTTTGGCCGTTTGGGCGGCCTACACGACCCTATTTTTAAGATTGGCCCCATGCGGCGAGTCTGTTTCGTATCTAAATAAAAAATTGAGGAGCACATCAATGCGCGTCATTCTGCTGGGAGCTCCCGGGGCCGGAAAAGGTACTCAGGCTAAGTTCATCACTGAAAAATTCGCTATTCCACAGATCTCCACCGGCGACATGCTGCGTGCCGCCGTCAAGGCTGGCACCGAACTGGGTGTGAAGGCCAAGGGCATCATGGATGCAGGTGGCCTGGTTTCCGATGACCTGATCATCGCCTTGGTCAAGGACCGTATCGCCCAGGCAGACTGCGCCAATGGTTTCCTGTTCGACGGCTTCCCGCGCACCATTCCCCAGGCCGAAGCACTGGTAGACGCCGGCGTTGAACTGGACCACGTGGTTGAGATCGCCGTCGACGACGAAGAAATCGTCCAGCGTATCGCCGGTCGTCGTGTCCACGAAGCCAGCGGTCGTGTCTATCACACCGTGTACAACCCGCCAAAACTGGCGGGCAAGGACGACATCACCGGTGAAGCACTGGTGCAGCGCAAAGACGACACTGAAGAAACCGTGCGTCATCGCCTGTCGGTCTACCACTCCCAGACCAAGCCGCTGGTGGACTTCTACCAGAAGCTGTCGGCTGCCAAGGGCAAGCCGGTCTACAGCCACATCGCAGGCGTTGGCTCGGTTGAAGCCATCACCGGCAAGGTGCTTGAAGCGCTGAGCTGAAAAGTCTGAGTGGCTTTACCTTCTACGGCCCGCTTGCGGGCCGTAGTTGTTTATACTGGCGCACTTTTTACCTCTGTGACGGATACATCGATGAGCACCTTGTTGGCCCTGGACACCGCGACTGAAGCTTGCTCCGTTGCTTTGCTGCATGACGGCAAGGTCACGAGCCATTACGAGGTGATCCCGCGCCTGCATGCGCAGAAGCTGCTGCCGATGATCCAGCAACTGCTGGCTGATGCGGGTACCACGTTGCAGGCGGTCGATGCGATTGCCTTTGGCCGGGGCCCGGGCGCATTCACGGGGGTGCGGATTGCCATTGGCGTTGTCCAGGGACTGGCGTTTGCCCTGGATCGTCCGGTGTTGCCGGTGTCCAACCTGGCCGTGCTGGCCCAGCGGGCCTTGCGTGAGCACGGCGCGACCCAGGTCGCGGCGGCCATCGATGCGCGGATGGACGAAGTCTATTGGGGCTGCTACCGCGAAACCGCCGGGGAAATGCGCTTGCTCGGTGCCGAGGCGGTGCTGCCGCCGGAAGTCGCGGCGCTGCCGGCGGATGCCTCGGGTGAGTGGTTCGGGGCGGGCACTGGCTGGGGGTATGGCGAGCGCATCGCGGTCAGCGTGAGTGGGCAGGACGCCAGCATGCTGCCGCACGCCCTGGACTTGCTGACCCTGGCGCAGTTCGCCTGGGCGCGGGGCGAGTCGATCCCGGCCGACAATGCGCAGCCGGTCTACCTGCGTGACAAAGTGGCGACGCCCAAGGCGCGGTAATTCATTGCACCGCCTCGCATCCCACAGATGCCGGGGAACTCCTGTAGGAGCGAGGCTTGCCCTAATGCCAGTCAGTTAAGGCGCCAAACCTGTGGGAGCGAGCCTGCTCGCGAAGGCGGCAACACAGCCAACATCTCCGTTGACTGACCTACTGCTATCGCGAGCAGGCTCGCTCCCACGTGGTTTTCGCTTAACTGACTGGCATTAAGGCTTGCCCGCGAAAGCGATCTCCTGGGCAAGCCAATCGTCAGTTTCCCCTCGCGGTTTTAAACCTTTTGTCCTTTATGTGTTCTAGTTATCACTTGGCGATTTGCGAACGAGGTTAAGTGCCGCTAAATTGCCATCATTGAACACGGGCATGTACTTATGCGTATTGACGGCTTTTCTTCTCAGTCCTTTCCCATCCAGCGCAAGCCTCGCAAGGGCCAGGCGACGGTGGATGAGTCCCTCGAGGATATCGAAGGCGAGCTGGAATTCCCGACCGAAGAGCAACTGGCCGCCCGAGCTGCCAAAGCCGCTGCCCAGCGCCTGAGCAACCTCCCGGCCCGCCAGCAGGACATGCTCTACCATCGTTCGATGAACCGAAGCGTGGCGATGGCCCTGGCCAGCTACCTCAGCACCGCCGGCTTTGTTGACTGGGAAATGGAAGTGCTGGGTCTCGACCTGTACATCTGATGCAACGGCCTTATTACCTCGGTTGTCCGTCCTGGAGCGAAAACGCCTGGCGCGACTACCTGTATCCACACACCGCCCGCCCGAATGAGTTTCTAGGCCTGTATTGCCAGGTGTTCAACGCCGTCGAAGGCAACACCACGTTCTATGCGCGGCCCGCGCCGACGACGATAGAGCGCTGGGCACAGGTCATGCCCGAACACTTTCGCTTCACCGCCAAGTTCCCCAGCGACATCAGTCATGGGGGCGACCTGCGTGAGCAACTGACGGCGGCCGACACCTTCGTGCAACTGCTCAGCCCCCTGGGCGCGCGCGTCGCGCCGCTGTGGCTGCAGCTGTCGAAGGCCTTCACCCCGCAACGCCTGGGGGAACTGGCCGGGTTCATCGATGGCGTGCAGCGTCCACTGGCGGTGGAGGTGCGCCATCCAGAGTTCTTTGCCAAGGGCGATGCCGAGCGTCGTCTCAATCGCCTGTTGCGCGAGCGTGGGGTGGAGCGCATCTGCCTCGATCCACGGGCACTGTTCAGTTGCACCTCGGGCGAACCGTCAGTGCTCCATGCCCAATCGAAGAAGCCCAACGTGCCCACGCGGCCGGCGGCGTTCAGCCAGTTTCCGCAGGTGCGTTTCATCGGTCATCCGGTGCTTGAAGCCAACGAGGCATTCCTGACACCGTGGGTCGAGAAAATCGCCCAGTGGATCGAAGAAGGGCGCACGCCGTACATCTTCCTGCACACCGCCGACAACCTGCTGGCCGCCGCGCTGGCACAGCGTTTTCATGCGCGCTTGATGCTGCGTTTGCCTGGCTTGGCGGCCTTGCCTGAGTTATACAGAGAGCCCGTCGCCGAGCAATTGGGCTTGCTCTGACGACGGGTCTTTCCCATCGCCTACAGGAGCGAGCCAATGGATGCGCAAACCCTTAGAGCTGAAGCGTTCAAGACCATGCACGAACGTGCCGGGGCCTTTGTGATTCCCAATCCGTGGGACGCCGGTTCGGCCAAGATGCTCGCGAGCCTGGGGTATCAGGCGCTGGCGACCACCAGCGCCGGCTACGCCTTTTCGATGGCGCGCCCGGACGGCGCGCTCACGCTCGACGATACCCTGGCCAACGTGCGAGCGATTGTCGCGGCGACGGACTTGCCCGTGGCGGTCGATCTGGAAAACGGCTTCAGCGACGATCCCTGGCGATCGGCCCAGAGCCTGCTGCACGCCGCCAGTGCCGGGGCGGTCGGTGGCTCGATCGAGGATGCCACGGGGCGCGAAGAAGGCCCGATCTACTGCTTCGAACACGCCGTGGCGCGGATCGAGGCGGCGGTCGCGGTTGCCCGCAGCTTGCCGTTCCCGTTCACCCTGACTGCACGCGCCGAGAACTATCTGCACGGCAAGCCTGACCTGGCCGACACCATTCGCCGTTTGCAGGCATTCGCCGAAGCAGGCGCCGATGTGCTTTACGCCCCGGGCTTGCGCACGGCCGAAGAGGTGCTGGCGGTGGTCCGCGCCGTGGCGCCCAAACCGGTCAATGTGTTGATGTCAGGCGGGTTGAAGCTGAATGTGGCGCAGCTCAGTGAGATGGGGGTCAAGCGCATCAGCGTCGGCTCGTCCATGGCGCTGGCCGCTTATGGCGAGTTCTACCGGGCTGCCCAGGAGATCCACGACCATGGCACGTTCACCTACACCGAGCGGTCGATGCCGTTCCAGCAGGCCAATCAGTTGTTCAAGGGCTGAGCCATAGCGTCGGGCGAGGCGGGTAGTGAGCGCCTTGCCTGATTCAGGCAGCGATGCGCAGGTTGTGCAGGACGATGGGGCGGGCCCAGCCGATGTCGAAGTCGAACTGCTTGCGCTGCTCCTCCAACTCTTCAGGCGGGTAGGGCGGCGCGGGCTTGTCCAGCAAGTCGAGTTCGAACTCGGCAATCGGCAGGAACAACGCGCGCGGTTGTGGCGCCGGCCCCGGCTCGGGCAGCGGCTGGCCAGCGGTGAGCACGATCGGGCGAACCCATGCGCTGTCGTAGTTTTGCTGTGACTGCTGGGCGACGATGTCATCGGCCGGGAACGGCGGGGCCGGTTTGTCCAGCAGCTCCATTTCGAATTCGGCGATCGGCAGGAACAGCGGCTCCGGCGGGCGAATCTCGGTGTCGACCACATCGCAGGCGCGTTGCGCGACGATCTTGTCCAGCAATTGCGAGCCGCCAGGGGGTTCATCCGGACCGTCGACGGCCACCGGGACGTAGGAGCCGGCTGGCGGTGCCCCCTCACCCAACTGATCGGCCAGCGCCTGGGCAAAGAAATCCTGCCACAGATGACTGACGCCGCTCAGTGTTTGGGTGTTCTGCCGGCTGTATTCGCGGTAAGGCGTAATAAAGCCGCTGGGGATGCGTTGAAGGTCTGACATTTTTCTCGGTCGACGCTCAGCTCTGGCAAAATGCTCGATAGTTTGGTTATCGGCCGTTTTTGCCGAAATTTAATTTTTTGAGTGTGTTTTCTGATGAGTGAGCAACCTGCGGCCAGCCGTATCAAAGTCGAGGCCCTGGCCGATGCCTTTCAGGCGCAAGCCGAGCACTGGGCCGAGCGCCTGGGTTTGCCGCTGCAACTGGACGATGCCGAGTTCGCCTTGCAAGTGGGCGAGCAGGGCTTGCAGCTGCAACAGCTGGGCCCGGATGCGCCTGGCCCGGTGCGTGTGGATTTCGTCGAGGGTGGCGCGGCCCATCGCCGGTTGTACGGCGGTGGCAGCGGGCAGATGATCGCCAAGGCCGTGGGAGTGGCCCAGGGCGTACGCCCGCGGGTGCTGGATGCCACGGCAGGGTTGGGCAAGGATGGCTTCGTGCTGGCCAGCCTGGGCTGCGAGATGAGCCTGATCGAGCGCCAGCCGCTGATTGGCGCCCTGCTTGAAGATGGCCTGGCCCGCGCGGCGCAGGATTTCGACGTGGCGCCGATTGTCGCGCGCATGCAGTTGCTCAAGGGCAACTCGATTGAGCTGATGCGCACCTGGCAAGGCGAGCCACCGCAGGTGATCTACCTCGATCCGATGTTCCCCCACCGGGAGAAAACCGCGCTGGTGAAGAAGGAAATGCGCCTGTTCCGGCCACTGGTGGGCGATGACAATGATGCCCCCGCGTTGCTGGCGGCCGCATTGGCCCTGGCGAGTCACCGCGTGGTGGTCAAGCGCCCGCGCAAGGCACCGTGCATTGAGGGGCCCAAGCCCAGCCATGCGTTGGATGGCAAATCAAGCCGCTACGACATCTATCCGAAGAAGGCCCTCAAGCCTTGAGACCGCGCTGATTTCATCGCGAGCAGGCTCGCTCCCACAGTGGGTCGACGTACCAGCCCTGTGGGAGCGAGACCGGCTTGCCGGCGAACGCATCACCCCAGCCCTGTCAGGCTCACTCAGGCCGATAAGCGCGCATAAACAACGCCACCACTTCGCACACATGAGCCTCGGCCGCCTCACCGGTCAACGGCTCGCCACAGCCGAACATCAGACGGAAATTCCCCGCGCCCTTGAGCAGGCAGAAGAAGTGCTCGGCAGCGTTGCGCGGCTTGTCGATGGCCAGCACACCCAATTGGTCGATTTTGCCGAGCAGGCGCTCCATGCCCTGCAGCATCCGCTGGGGACCGGCTTCGAAGAAGATCATCGACAGTTTTGGGTCCTGGCTGCCGAGCGCCATGATCAGGCGATGCAAATTCACCGATTCATCGCTGTTGATCAGCTGATGAAAGCCTCTGGCAATGTTCAGCAATACATTTTCTACCGGCATGCCGTCGGGCAATTCAAAGAACAACGTAGGCAATTGCTCTTCGCATTTGGCCATCACCGCGGCGGAAAACAGCGTTTCCTTGTCGTTGAAGTGGCTGTAGACCGTCAGCTTCGACACGCCGGCCCCGGCGGCTACCGCGTCCATGCTGGTGTTGGCGTAGCCGTTGTCGAGGAACAGGCGTTTCGCCGCCTCAAGGATCGCTTGGCGCTTGGCGAGATCCTTCGGGCGGCCAGGGCCGTTGGAGGTGAAGAGATTGTCGGACATTTTCTTTTAATACTGGACTGGTGAGTTTGCTATTAATAACATACCGGCCAGTATAAATATTCCAAGCACCATTAGCGAAAGGTCCTTCACCATGTTCCGCTATGTCTTGCCCCTCGCACTGCCAGTCAGCCTGGCGTTCTTCTTGTCCGCGTGTGGCCACGAAGAACCGGCGCAAACCTCTGTGCGTCCGGCCATGGTGGTTCAGCCAGAGCCTTCGGCCCAGGCGATGAGCAGCTATCCCGGTGAAGTTCGGGCGCGCTTCGAGCCAGACCTGGCGTTTCGTATTGGCGGCAAGGTCAGCCGACGACTGGTCGAGGAGGGCGAGCGGGTCAAGGCCAACCAGCCGTTGGCCGAACTCGACCCACAGGATGTGCGCCTGCAACTGGAAGCCGCCCGCGCCCAAGTGGCGGCCGCCCAGGCCAACCTCAATCTGGTGCGCGCCGAGCGTGATCGCTACAAGACCCTGATGGAACGGCAGATGGTCAGCCGCTCGCAGTACGACAATGCCGAAAACCTCTACCGCTCCGGCGAGGCCCGTCTCAAGCAGATCAAGGCCGAGTTCGACGTGGCCAGCAATCAGGCCAGCTATGCGGTCCTGCGTGCCCCGCAAGATGGGGTGGTGGCCAAGCGGGCGGTGGAAGTCGGACAAGTCGTCGCCGCCGGGCAAACGGTGTTTACCCTGGCCACCGATGGCGAGCGTGAAGTGTTGATCAGCCTGCCGGAGCACAACTTCGGTCGTTTCAAGGTCGGCCAGCCGGTGACGGTTGAACTGTGGAGCCAGCCGGGCCAGCGGTTCGCCGGGAGCATCCGTGAACTGTCGCCCGCTGCCGATCCCAAGTCGCGCACCTTCGCCGCGCGCATTGCCTTCACCGCCGGCAAGGTGCCGGCCGAGCTGGGCCAGAGTGCCCGGGTGTTTATCCAGGCGGGCGACGCGGTGTCGCTGTCGGTGCCGCTCTCGGCACTCACCGCCGAAAACGGCGCGACGTATGTGTGGGTGGTCGGTGCCAATAACACCCTGAAAAAGACCCCGGTGAGTGTCGGAGCATTCGGTGAGAAAAGCGTGCCGGTACTCCAAGGCCTCAGCCCCGGCGACTGGGTCGTGGCGGCCGGCGTGCATGTGCTCCATGACGGCCAGCAGGTGCGGCCGGTGGATCGCTCCAACCGTGTGGTCAATCTAGCGGTCAAGGAGTAGTCCCCGATGGGTTTCAATCTTTCCGCCTGGGCGCTGCGCAATCGCCAGATCGTACTGTTCCTGATGATCCTGCTGGCGGTTGTCGGCACGTTGTCCTACACCAAGCTGGGGCAGAGCGAAGACCCACCGTTCACCTTCAAGGCCATGGTGATCAAGACCAATTGGCCGGGGGCGACGGCCGAGGAGGTCTCGCGACAAGTCACCGAGCGCATTGAAAAGAAACTGATGGAAACCGGCGAGTACGACCGCATCGTGTCGTTCTCGCGCCCCGGTGAATCCCAGGTGACGTTCATCGCCCGGGACTCGATGCACTCCAAGGAAATCCCCGAGCTCTGGTACCAGGTGCGCAAGAAGGTCAGCGACATTCGCTATACCTTGCCGCCGGGCATCCAGGGACCGTTCTTCAACGATGAATTTGGTACCACCTTCGGCAATATCTACGCGCTGACCGGAGACGGTTTTGACTACGCGGTGCTCAAGGATTACGCCGACCGCATCCAGATCCAGCTGCAACGGGTCAAGGATGTGGGCAAGGTCGACCTGCTCGGGCTGCAGGACGAAAAGATCTGGGTTGAGTTATCCAACGTCAAACTCGCCACCCTCGGCTTGCCGCTGGCGGCGGTGCAGCAGGCACTGGAAGAGCAGAACGCAGTCTCCAATGCCGGGTTCTTCGAAACCGACAGCGAGCGCTTGCCGCTGCGGGTGACCGGCAACTTCCAGACGGTCGAGCAGATCAAGGCGTTCCCGATCCGCGTGGGCGACCGCACGTTCCGTATTGGTGATGTGGCTGAGGTGCGCCGAGGTTTCAACGATCCTCCGGCCCCGCGCATGCGCTTCATGGGCGAGGACGCTATTGGCCTGGCCGTCGCGATGAAAGACGGCGGCGACATCCTGGTGCTGGGCAAGGCGCTGGAGCAGGAATTCAAGCGCATCCAGACCAACCTCCCGGCCGGTATGCAGTTGCGCAAGGTCTCGGATCAGCCCGCCGCCGTGAAAGCCGGCGTGGGTGAGTTCGTCCAGGTATTGATCGAGGCACTGGCGATTGTCTTGTTGGTGAGTTTCTTCTCCCTGGGCGTGCGCACCGGCATGGTGGTGGCCCTGTCGATCCCGTTGGTGTTGGCGATGACGTTCGCCTGCATGTACTACCTGGGGATCGGCCTGCACAAGATTTCCCTGGGCGCCCTGGTGCTGGCCCTGGGTTTGCTGGTGGACGACGCGATCATTGCCGTGGAAATGATGGCGATCAAGATGGAGCAGGGCTACGACCGAATCAAGGCGGCGAGTTTCGCCTGGACCAGCACGGCATTCCCGATGCTCACCGGGACCTTGATCACCGCCGCCGGCTTCCTGCCGATTGCCACCGCGCAGTCCGGCACCGGCGAATACACCCGCTCGATCTTCCAGGTGGTGACCATCGCCTTGCTCGCGTCGTGGGTCGCGGCGGTGGTCTTTGTGCCTTACCTGGGTGAGAAACTGCTGCCGGACCTGGCGAAAATTCACGCGGCCAAACACGGCGCTGGCCAGCCGGACCCCTATGCCACGCCTTTTTACCAGCGTGTGCGGCGCCTGGTGGAGTGGTGCGTCAGCCGGCGTAAAACCGTGATCACCTTGACCGTGGTGTTGTTCGTGGCCTCGGTGGTGCTGTTTCGCTTTGTCCCGCAGCAGTTCTTTCCGGCTTCCGGGCGATTGGAGCTGATGGTGGATCTGAAGTTGGCCGAAGGCGCGTCGCTGAGCAACACCACCGCCGAGGTCACACGCCTGGAAGCGCTGCTCAAGGAGCGCGCCGGTATCGACAACTACGTCGCCTATGTGGGCAACGGCTCGCCGCGTTTTTACCTGCCGCTGGATCAACAATTGCCGGCCGCCAGCTTCGCCCAATTCGTGGTGCTGGCCAACAATATCGAGGAGCGTGAAAAGCTGCGCACGTGGCTGATCGAAACCCTCAACGAACAATTCCCGGCCTTGCGCTCGCGGGTCACGCGCCTGGAAGTCGGGCCCCCCGTGGGCTATCCGGTGCAGTTCCGGGTGACCGGTGAACACATCGAGCAAGTGCGGGCCCTGGCGCGCAAGGTCGCGGCCAAGGTGCGGCAGAACCCCCATGTGGTCAACGTGCACCTGGATTGGGAAGAGCCGAGCAAGGTGGTGTACCTGAACGTCGATCAGGACCGCGCCCGGGCCCTGGGTGTCAGCACGGCGAACCTGGCGAAGTTCCTCCAGAGCTCGCTCACCGGTTCCAGCGTCAGCCAGTACCGCGAAGACAACGAGTTGATCGAGATCCTGTTGCGCGGCACCTTGAGCGAGCGCAGCGAGCTGTCCTCGCTGTCGAGCCTGGCGGTGCCCACCGATAACGGCAAAAGCGTCGCGCTCTCCCAGGTGGCGACCCTGGAGTACGGTTTCGAAGAGGGGATCATCTGGCACCGAAATCGCCTGCCGAACGTGACGGTGCGCGCCGACATCTATGGCAAGGAGCAACCGTCGTCGCTGGTCCAGCAGATCCTGCCGAGCCTGGAGCCGATTCGCGCCGAGTTGCCGGACGGCTACCTGCTGGACGTCGGAGGCACAGTGGAAGACTCCGTCCGTGGACAGGACTCGGTGAAAGCCGGCGTACCCTTGTTCATCGTGGTGGTGCTGACGTTGCTGATGCTGCAACTGCGCAGTTTCTCACGCACGGCGATGGTGTTTCTGACGGCGCCGCTGGGCTTGATCGGCGTCACCCTGTTCCTGATCGTGTTCCGCCAGCCATTCGGCTTCGTGGCCATGCTCGGGACCATCGCACTGTCGGGGATGATCATGCGTAACTCGGTGATCCTGGTGGACCAGATCGAGCAGGACATCCGCGCCGGGCTCAAGCCCTGGAACGCGATCATCGAAGCAACGGTGCGGCGCTTCCGCCCCATCGTCCTCACCGCCCTGGCCGCCGTGCTGGCGATGATTCCATTGTCGCGCAGCATCTTCTTCGGCCCGATGGCGGTGGCGATCATGGGGGGCTTGATCGTCGCAACGGCGCTGACCTTGTTGTTCCTGCCCGCGCTGTATGCGGCGTGGTTCAGGGTCAGGAAGGAGCCGGCGTGATCGGGGACGTGCCGGTGATGCAGTGAGGGGCATGGGCGAGCGGCCGGACGGTGTTCCGTCTGCTCGCGAAGGTGGTCGGCATGCCGACGCCTTCGCGAGCGGGCTCGCTCCCACGGGATGTGGGTGAGGCTTAGAGGGTCCCAAACACCTTTTTCGCCAAGCTGGTCGCGGCAGCGGCGGGGTTCTGGCGCAGGGTTTGTTCTTGCTTGCCGATCATCTCGAACAGGCCATTGAGCGCTTGTTCGGTGACGTAGTTTTCGATGTTGGCGTTCTTCGCATCCAGCACACCGAGGGTGGCGGCCTGTCCGGCGAAGGCGTTGTACTGCTTGGCCAGGCCGACCTGGTCGGTGGCTTGCTTGACGATGGGCAGGAACTTGGCGCGGATCTGATCGCGGCTGCTCTTGTCCAGGTACTGGGTCGCCGACTCCTGGCCGCCGGTGAGGATGCCCTTGGCGTCGCTCACGCTCATGTTCTTGACCGCATTGACTAGGATTGGCTGCGCCTGGGTGACGGCGGCCTCAGCGGCCTTGTTCATGCTGGTTTCCAGTTGATCGACCTGGGCGCCCATGCCGAACTGTTTCATCTTCTTGGCGACCTTGCCCAGGTTGCCGGGCAGTTCGATCTTCACCTCGGGGTTGTTGCTGAAGCCCCCGGGTGTGCCCAATTGCTTGACTGCCAACTGCGCTCCCTGGGTCAAGGCATCCTTGAGTCCACCGGTGGCGTCACCTTGCGACAGGTCGCCGAGGGACAGCGCCAGGGCGTTGGCACAGATCAGCAGGCCCGCACACAGGCTGGCGACGCGAAGGGTAGGGCGGAGCATGACGATATCCTTGTTCGAAAAAGACACTTAGCGCACCGCGTCGACGCGGACTTTTAACGGCTGCGGATCCTTGCCATCCAACAGCACGGCGTGGTGTTCGGTGGTGATGAAGATCAGCTTGCCCTGGTCTTCGATGCGCGCGCTGACCGAGTAGCGGTGGCCGGGCTCGACCAGCAGCGGGTCATAGCTTAAGTGGAACTTCAGCGGCACCTGGCCTTGGACCGGGCCTTGCTGTTGATCGATGATCTGCGCCGGCGCGTCGGCCCGGGACACATCCTGCAAGGTGACGCTCAGGGTCGCGGTCGGTGGCAGGGCGATGCGCTGCAGGTAGAACACTTCGCCATCCAGCGCTGTCTTGGGCGCGGAGGAGGGTGTTTGGCAGGCTGCCAGCAACGCGGCGGCGGCGAGCAGGGTGAGTTTTTTCATCGGTAATCTCCGTGTCGAAGGCGCCGAACCCATGTTGGCGCCTGGAACAATCTAGACGGTTTGCGGCGGTGGCGCCGGTTGGTCGGCCGCATCTTCACTGCGATGCAGTGCGACCTGGCGAATCGACAGGCGAATCTCCGCCGGCAGTACGCGCTTGGCAGCGCCTTCGGCCAGTTCGCCGAGCAGTTCGTGGTAGCTCAGCTTGCCGGCCTCGTCGCGACGCACGACGCCCTGGTCGAGCAGGGTCTGGATGAAGTGGCGGAACAGGCTCTTGTCGAAGAATTCCGGGGCGTTCAGGCCGTGCAGGATCGACAGGCGCTGGGCCATGACGGTGCACAGGTCTTCCAGCTCTTCGGCGCTGAGGGTGTTCTGGCCGCTGTTGAGCAGCAGCGAGATCGCCATGTAGAAGCGTTGCAGGGTCTGGGCGATGCTCTTGGACAGCAGGGTTAGCAGCACGAAGTGCCGCGAGCTTGGCGCCGGACGCAGGTACACGTCGTTCTCCAGGCGCAGCAGGCCTTGTTCGACAAACGCTTCGAGCCATTGATCGACCACGCCGTCCAAC
This sequence comes from Pseudomonas sp. ok272, assembly GCF_900109995.1. GTDB lineage: Bacteria > Pseudomonadota > Gammaproteobacteria > Pseudomonadales > Pseudomonadaceae > Aquipseudomonas. The sequence continues at coordinate 261,122 of NZ_FOCB01000001.1, forward strand.
TCGTCCAGCGACCAGCGAATGAACAGCTCCGATTGCAGGTACGGATACAGCGCGTGGGTGTAGCGCAGGATCTGTTCGCGGGTCATCCGCGAGGCGCTCTGGAAGAAGCTGGCCAGCAGCGCCGGCAGGGCGAAGATGTGCAGCACGTTGTTGCGGTAGTAGGTCATCAGGACGGCATTTTGCTCGTCCAGGTAAAGGATCTTGCCCAGGGCGTCGCTTTGCTCCGAGAGCAGGTCCATGTCCTTGACGTATTCGATCAGCGCCCGGCCATCGCCTTCGGGCAAGGTGGTGTGTGGCGAGTAAGGCACACGGCGCAGCAGTGCCAGATAGAGGTCCAGCACCCGCGCCATCGCGCGGTCGTCCAGGGCCAGGCGACTGGTGGACAGCAGCGCCAGGGCCACCAGGTTGACCGGGTTGATCGCCGCGGCTTCGTTCAAGTGCCGCGCCACGCGCTCGCCCAAGCGGTTGGTGGTCTCATTGAGCCAGGCCGGCTTGAACTGTGGGCCCAGGTCCTGGCTGCGCCAGTCCGGTTGCTCGCTGTCGAGGAACTCGGCCAGCTTGATCGGCTCGCCGAAGTTCACCGCCACCTGGCCAAAGCGCTGCTTGAGCGCGCCGATGACCTTGAAGATGTCGAAGATCGATTCTTTCTTCTTGCTTGCCCCGCGCAGCTCGCCCAGATAAGTACGGCCTTCCAGTACGCGCTCGTAGCCGATGTACACCGGCACGAAGACAATCGGCATGCGCGAGGAGCGCAGGAAGCTGCGCAGGGTGATCGCCAGCATCCCGGTCTTGGGTTGCAGCATGCGCCCGGTACGCGAGCGACCGCCCTCGACGAAGTACTCCACCGGGAAGCCCTTGGTGAACAAGGTGTGCAGATATTCGTTGAACACCGAGGTGTAGAGCGGGTTGCCCTTGAACGTGCGGCGCATGAAAAACGCCCCGCCACGGCGCAGCAAGTTGCCCATCCCCGGCATGTTGAGGTTGATCCCGGCGGCGATGTGCGGCGGGGTCAGGCCATTCTTGAACAGCAGGTAGGACAACAGCAGGTAGTCGATGTGGCTGCGGTGGCACGGCACGTAGATGACTTCGTGGCCCGGTGCGATCTTTTGCACGCCTTCGATGTGGTTGACCTTGATCCCGTCGTAGATCTTGTTCCAGAACCAGCTCAGGACCACTTCGAGGAAGCGGATGGCGGTGTAGGTGTAGTCCGAGGCGATCTCATTGCCATAACGCAGCGCCTGGGCCTTGGCCTTCTCGGGGGAGATGTTCTCGCGCTCGGCCTCATCAAGGATGGCTTGCTTGACCAGCGGCTGGTTGAGCAGGCCCTTGACCAGGTTGCGGCGGTGGGAGATGTCCGGGCCGATGACGGCGGCCTTGAGGTTGCGAAAGTGCACCCGCAGGATGCGCTGGGCCATGCGCACGGTACGCTCGTGGCCCTTGTTGTGTTCGATCAGTTCGCGCAGGTGGATCGGTGCGGAGAACTGCACCCGGGTCTTGCGGCCCAGCACAATGATGCTCAGCAGGCGGCGCAAGCGCCCGGTGACCGCCCAGCTGTCGGCGAACAACAGTTTCCAGGGGCTGGATTCGCTGTCTGGCGACTGCCCCCAGAACACGCTGACCGGAATGATCTGCGCGTCTTCGGCGGCGTTCTGGGTCAGGGCGCTGACCAGGCGGGTCAAGGTCGGCGGCGCGCCACGTTTGTCCTGGCGGCCGAGCCAGTCGGGCTCCGGCGTCAGGTAGAAGAACGCGGCGGGTTCCACCAGGTTACCCACCGCTACCGGCAGCACCGGGCGCGGCAGGCCGGCCTTGGTGCACTCGGTGTCGACCACGGCCAGGTCACTCAACGAGGGGTTTTGCAGGACGTAAAACACCGGGCGACTGCGGTCGAGGTCGAGGGTCAGGGACGACTGGTTGATCGTCTCGGAGCGAACCCAGAGGTACAACAGTCGACGCACGGTACCAAACACAAGACGGCGAAACGGGGAGCGGGTCATACGGCATCTGCTTTAGTTGAAAAAACCGAGCGACTGCTCGGGGCCGGTAGTGTGCCGGATTCATCGAAAATCGGCAAAAAAGCACCGAAGTAAAGTGAGTTGAGAGTTTTCACGGCTGTCATATACTCGGCCCGCGATTTGCCACTATCGAGGCTGTCCACGACAGCTCGGCGAGACCTGGCAGGCGCCATAAAGACTTGTCCATGAACAGGTCGATTCAATAATAAAAAGGGAGTACTGATTGATGGCAACGCGCGAGATCGGCAACGTTAAGTGGTTCAACGACGCCAAGGGCTACGGTTTTATTCAACGCGAAGGCGGGGCAGACGTGTTTGTGCACTACCGCGCGATCCGTGGCGAAGGCCACCGTTCGTTGGCCGAGGGCCAGCAGGTGGAATACGCCGTGGTGGACGGGCAGAAGGGTTTGCAGGCTGAAGACGTCGTGGGGTTGTAACCCCATCTTTTCAGAGCACTGAAAATCCATGTGGGAGCGGGCTTGCCCGCGAATGAGGCGATGCGGTCTGTCAGGTTAACCGTGTCATCGTTCTTCGCGAGCAAGCCCGCTCCCACATTTGATCCGTGCTGTTCAGGGTTATACGGTCTTCCAGGTGATCTCTTCTTCACCGTCCGCGCTGATGCGCATCCAGCGATCGGCCGTTTCTTCACCTTCTTCCTCGACCCAGGTCCCCGGCGCGCAGCGCACTTCGACGTTCAGCGCGGCAAAGGCGGCGCGGGCGCAGGCGAGATCGTCGTCCCACGGCGTCTGGTCACTTTCCAGGTACAGGCTGTTCCATTTGCCCACGGCCTTTGGCAGCCAGGTCACCGGCACGTTGCCGGCCTTGCACTTCCAGGTCTGGCCCTTCTGCACCCAGTCGGTGCACGGACCCAATGCCGCACCCAGCCAAGTGGCGATGGCCTTGTGGTCGACGTCGGCGTCCTTGAGGTAAATCTCGATATCGGGTTGGCGCATGGATGTTCCTCACTGCGGGTTACGAAAAATCCATTCGCGGATTTAGCCGGCCATGGGCAGGTGCCCAGGGCCAAGAAGGTTAAAGGTTAGGACAAAACGAAGTAATCGTAGCGCATCGACACGCTGACCTCGAACGGCTCGGCCTGTTCGATGACGGCTGCCCGGCGCTCGGCACTGGCGCGCCAGCCGTGGGGCGTCATGGCCAGCAGGTTGGCGCGGTCCTGGGGTTGGTCCAGGGTCAGCTTGAAGTCCAGGGTTTCGCTGTGTTGCAGCGACATGCCCTCGGGTACCAGCGCCAAGTGCTTGTCGTCGGTGTACTCGCGCACTTCGTCGTACAAGCGCTCGCGCAGTTCCATCAAGTGGCCGCTGGTCGGTCCGACTTTCATCAGGCCGCCGCCAGGGCTGAGCAGGCGCTTGGCCTCCAGCCAGTCGAGCGGGCTGAAGACGCTGGCCAGGAACTGGCAACTGGCATCGGCCAGCGGCACGCGGGCCATGCTGGCGATCAACCAGGTCACCTGCGGGTTGCGCTTGCAGGCGCGCTTCACCGCTTCGCGGGAGATGTCCAGCGCGTAGCCATCGGCCTGGGGCAGGGCGTCGGCGATTTGTGCGGTGTAGTAACCCTCGCCACAGCCGATGTCCAGCCAGCGCTGGGGCGCGCGTTCTGCGGCCAGTTCGGCCAGGCGCTTGGCTACCGGGGCGTAATGCCCGGCGTTGAGGAAGTCGCGGCGGGCCTCGACCATGGCCAGGTTGTCACCGGGGTCGCGGCTGTTCTTGTGCTGCACCGGCAGCAGGTTCAGGTAACCCTGGCGGGCACGGTCGAAGCGGTGCCCGGCCGGGCACGCCACGCCATTGTCGACCGCATGGAGCGGCGCGCTGCAAAGGGGGCAGGCGAGCATCAGGCGAGCAACTTGATCAGGGTCTGGTAGTAGATGTCGGTCAGCACATCGAGGTCCGCGGCCAATACCCGCTCATTGATCTGGTGGATCGTCGCGTTGACCGGGCCCAACTCGACCACCTGGGTGCCCATGGTGGCGATGAAGCGCCCGTCCGAGGTACCGCCGCTGGTGGAGGCGCGGGTGTCGCGGCCGGTGACGGCCTTGATGCTGGCCGACACGGCGTCGAGCAAGGCGCCCGGCTCGGTGAGGAACGGCAGGCCGGATAGCGCCCAGTCGATGTGCCAGTCCAGGCCATGCGTGTCGAGGATCACTGCCACGCGCTGTTGCAGGCCTTCGACGGTGGATTCGGTAGAGAAGCGGAAGTTGAACACCGCCACCAGGTCGCCGGGGATCACGTTGGTCGCGCCGGTGCCGGAGTTGAGGTTGGAGATCTGGAAGCTGGTCGGCGGGAAGAAGTCGTTGCCGTCGTCCCAGTGCTCGGCGGCCAGTTCGGCCAGGGCCGGGGCGGCGAGGTGGATCGGGTTCTTTGCCAGGTGCGGGTAGGCCACGTGGCCCTGCTTGCCGCGCACGGTGAGCTTGGCGCCGAGGGAGCCGCGACGACCGTTCTTGACCACGTCACCGACCAGGGTGGTGCTCGACGGTTCGCCGACGATGCACCAGTCCAGGCGCTCCTTGCGGGCCATGAGGCGCTCGACCACGGCTTTGGTGCCGTGATGGGCCGGACCTTCTTCGTCGCTGGTGATCAGGAAGGCCACCTTGCCCTTGTGGTCCGGGTAGTCGGCGACAAAACGCTCGGCCGCCACGGTCATGGCCGCCAGGCTGCCTTTCATGTCTGCTGCGCCGCGGCCGCAGAGCATGCCGTGTTCGTCGATCAGGGCATTGAACGGGTCGATCTGCCAGGCCGCTACCGGGCCGGTGGGGACAACGTCGGTGTGACCGGCGAAGCACAGCACCGGGCCGTCGTGGCGGCCATGGGTGGCCCAGAAGTTATCCACATCCTCGATGCGCATCGGCTCAAGGGCAAAGCCGGCATCGCCCAGGCGCTGCATCATCTGCTTCTGGCAATCGGCGTCCACCGGCGTGACGGAAGGACGGCGGATCAGGTCGATGGCCAGTTGGAGGGTCGGCGAAAGGTCGGCGTGGGCCGTCATGGAAAACTCCGGAAACATGAAATTGGGCACAGGCTAATGTGGGAGCGGGCGTGGTCGCGAAGCTTTTGGCGTCAGTGATCGCCTCTTCGCGGGCAAGCCCGCTCCCACAGGGATTGAGTTCGGCCGTTGAATCGTACCTGGCCAAGCCCCGCAAAATGGCGGCTATCTTAAAGCAAAACGGCGACCAGAGGCCGCCGTTTAGTGGATTGCAGCGATTTATGCCGCGGTGGCCGGCTCCGTCTCAGGTGCCGGTTTAGGCAGCGACGAGAGATAGGCCATGATCAGCGCGGCCAGGTACGGCAGCGACTGCACCAGCAGCATGGCCACCCAGAAGCGCATGTCGTTGGTCGGCAGGCCCTGTACCAGGAAAATGCCCAGCGCCGCGCCCCACAGCAGCAACATGATGAACATCTCTTCGCGGGCCTCGGAGATCGCCAGCCAGAAACCGTGGCTGTCGGCGTTCTTCGGCGTGCGAATGAACGGAATGCTGCTGGTGAAGAACCCATACAGCACCGCCTTGGCGATGGTGTGGGACAACGCGAGTCCGGCCAGGGCCGCGCAGAACGCATCCTTGAGGTTCACACCCACCGCACGGCGGTAGAGGAAGATGATCTTGGCCACCTTGAACACGAACAGCGCCAGTGGCGGGATCGCGAAGATCAGCAGCGGCGGGTCGACCCGTTGCGGCACGATGATCATCGCCGCGGACCACAGCAGGGCGCCGACGGTGAAGAAGATGTTCATGCCATCGGCGACCCACGGCAGCCAGCCCGCGAGGAAGTGATAGCGCTGGCCCCGGGTCAGCGCGGTGTCCTTGCCCCGCAACAGGCTGGCGGTGTGTCCCTTGATGATCTGGATCGCGCCGTAGGCCCAGCGGAAACGCTGCTTCTTGAAGTCGATAAAGGTATCGGGCATCAGGCCCTTGCCATAGCTGTGGTGGTGATAAGCCGCCGACAAGCCTTTATCGAAGACGCGCAGGCCCAGTTCGGCATCTTCGCAGATGCACCAGTCGGCCCAACCCAACTCGTCGAGCACGCTGCGCCGCGTCATGGTCATGGTGCCGTGCTGGATGATCGCGTCGCGGTCGTTGCGCGTCACCATGCCGATATGGAAGAAGCCTTTGTACTCGGCGTAGCAGAGCTTCTTGAAGGTGCTTTCGTTCTGGTCGCGGTAATCCTGGGGCGACTGCACGATGGCGATTTTCGGGTCGGCGAAGTGCGGCACCATGTGCTTGAGCCAGTTCGGATCGACGCAGTAGTCGGAGTCGATCACCGCGATGACTTCGGCGTCCTTGGCGGTGTGCGGCAGCAGGTAGTTCAACGCGCCGCCCTTGAACCCGGCCAACGGGGCGACGTGGAAGAACTTGAAGCGCGGGCCGAGGGTTTCGCAATAGGCCTGCACCGGCTCCCAGACGGCCGGATCCTTGGTGTTGTTGTCGATGATCAGGACTTCGAAGTCCGGATAGTCGAGCTTGGCCAGGGCGTCGAGGGTCTGTTTGACCATCTCTGGCGGCTCGTTGTAGCACGGCACGTGGATCGAGACTTTCGGCCGGTAGTTGGAGTCACCGTGCACGGGCAGGAACTCGCGCCGGCGTTTTTTCACCCACACGGCCTCGGCCAATTCATGGGCTTCGGTGAGCAAGACGATGAACACCCCGAACGCGCCGAGGGCGAGCAAGAAACCCACCGTCAGGCTGAACCAGGTGCTGTACTGCTGGCTGTAGTCGTAACCGATCCACACCAGCACCGAACCGCAGAGAAACGCGATGAAGGTCAGGAAGGTCCGGCCGCGCTGGCGCAGGGCCGAGCCGTCGATCATCAGCAGGGTCAGCGACAGCAACGCCAGCACCACCGAGCCAACGGCCAGCACGCGCCATTGCGGGATCGCCACCACCGGGCCTTCGAAGTTGAACTTCTGCTGGCGCGCGGCGTTGTACACGCCCCAATAGGCGCCGACGGAGCCTTCATCGCTGGCCTTCCACGGCTGGTCGAAGGCTTCGATCACGAAGTAGTTATAGCCCTGGCGGTTGAGCTTGTTGACCAGGGTGCGCAGGTAAATTGCCTGGTCCGCCGGTGTGGCATCGGCTCCACCGCGCATGCGGCCGTTGCTCGGCCAGCCGACCTCGGAGAGCAGCAGCGGTTTTTTCGGGAAGATTTTCTTCAAGTCGCGGGCGCGGTCCAGGACGAACTGGCCGGCCTCGTCCACTGGGATGAATTCCCAATAGGGCAGGATGTGCGCGGCGATCAGGTCGACGTGCTTGGCCAGTTGCGGGTACTTCTCCCAGATGTGCCATTGCTCGGAGGTGGTCACCGGAACCTTGACCGCCGCGCGGACGCGGTCGAGCAGGACGATCAACGCCTCGGGCGTGATCTCCTCGCGGAACAGGGCTTCGTTGCCGACCACCACCCGCACCACGCTGCGCGAGGTGTTGGCCAGCTCGATGGCGCGCTGGATCTCGCGCTCGTTGCGCTCCAGGTCCGGGCTGATCCAGATGCCGAGGGTCACGCGCAGGCCGAATTCCTCGGCCAGCTTGGGAATGTCCCCCAGGGAGCCGTCGACCGAGTAGATGCGGATGTTGTCCGTCAGCTTGCTCATGATCTCCAGGTCACGACGCATTTCATCGTCGGAGGGGTACTGGTTTTTCTGTGGGTACTGGCCTTGTTGGAACGGCGAGTAGGAAAAACCGGAGATCTGCTCAGGCCAGTTGGGGGTAGTAACCGGGCGGTTGATCAGCGCCCAGAAGCCGGTGAACAGTGCGGCGATGGCCAGCACTACGACCAGGTTGAGTCCTAATTTACGCGATGACATAGATGTTTCGGGTTCCAAAGAGAGTGGAACATTGGAGAAGACAGCTACCTTTCGGTGGTGCGAATCCTACACATGTACTTAAAGGAGCTTACAGCATGTGGAGTATTGCTCCGACCTTGGGCAGTGATTGACGGCTTAAGTTCTGTTTCCGGTCAGCGCGCTGAAGATTTACCTTTTGAGGTGGGAAGGTTTTATCGGGTCGTCGGTTTTTTGCTGTTTTATGTGCTCCAATTCTCCGTCGGTCCTATAATGCGCGCCGGTTTTTGGGATGCATCGGTCATGAGTACAGAAGATCCACGGTTTGCCGGTATCGCCCGCTTGTACGGCATCGAGGGCCTGGCACGCTTGCGCAGCGCCCATGTGGCGATTGTCGGTGTCGGTGGGGTGGGTTCCTGGGCGGCGGAAGCCATCGCCCGTTGCGGGGTGGGCGAGATATCGCTGTTCGACCTCGATGACGTGTGTGTCAGCAATGCCAACCGCCAGTTGCACGCGTTGGACAGTACCGTCGGCAAACTCAAGGTCGAGGTGATGGCTGAGCGCCTGCGCGGGATCAACCCGGACTGCACGGTGCATGCGGTGGCGGACTTCGTCACCCGCGAGACCATGGCCGAGTACATCACCCCGAACATCGATTGCGTGATCGATTGCATCGACAGCGTCAACGCCAAGGCGGCGCTGATTGCCTGGTGCAAGCGCCGCAAGATCCAGATCATCACCACCGGCGGTGCGGGCGGGCAGATTGATCCGACGCTGATCCAGGTGTGTGACCTGAACCGCACGTTCAATGATCCCTTGGCCTCGAAAGTGCGTTCCACCCTGCGCCGGGACTACAACTTCTCACGCACGGTGACCCGCCACTACAGCGTGCCGTGTGTGTTTTCCACTGAGCAACTGCGCTATCCCAAGCCTGATGGCAGCATTTGCCTGCAGAAGAGTTTTGTCGGCGACGGGGTCAAGCTGGACTGCGCCGGGGGCTTTGGCGCGGTGATGATGGTGACGGCGACCTTTGGCATGGTGGCAGCGACCAAGGCGGTGGATAAGATTGTGGCGGGTGTGCGGCGGCCGGCGGATAAGGTCAAGGTGGCCTGATAGCGGGCCTGTTTCTAGCGGATGTACCCGGATTCCCTGTGGGAGCGGGCTTGTCGGATCGCCTTACCGTCGTGAAGGCGGCCTGACAGCCAGCCTGGCTCTTGGCGGGTGTACCTATCCGTTGCTGCGGGTGTGGCGGCTGGCGGTTTCGCCCTTACGGCGACTCACTTTTTTTACAAGCGCCTAAAAAAAGTAAGCAAAAAAACGCTCGCCCCAAGCGTTCGGCCCCTCGCTAATGCTCGGCGTACCTTCGCTACGGTATCCCGCTGGGGGCATCGCCCTCCGGTTTGCTTCGCTGCACCTCCCTGCGATGTGTTCGACTGCGTCGAACGGCGCTGCGCGCCAGTCCCCAGAGGGATACCTTCGCTCAGCCTGCCGATGGGGCGGGTGGATCAAGAGCCAGATCAAGAGCGGCAGGCGAGCTAACGCTCGGCCTGTTGAGTGGTGAAGGGCGGATCGGCGGGAGTTTGGTGGTGGATTTGCTTTTGGTGGGAGTGAGCCTGACGGATCGCCGCACCGTCGCGAAGGCGGCCTGACAGCCGGCCTGTTTCTGGCGGATGTACCCAGATTCCCTGTGGGAGCGGGCTTGCTCGCGAAGGCGGCCTGAAATTCGGCCTGTTTCTAGCGGATGTACCCAGATCCATTGTGGGAGCTGGCTTGCCGGCGAAGGCGGCCTGAAATCCGGCCTGTTTCTGGCGGATGTACCCGGATTCCCTGTGGGAGCAAGTCTGTCGGATTGCTGCACGGTTGCGATGGACTGCGCAGTCTTTACCGAGCTATTTCACGCATGCGCTGTAGCACTGCAGTCAGGCCGTTGCTGCGCGAGGGGGACAATTGGCGGCTGAGGCCGAGTTGTTCGAACCATTCGGGCAGGTCCACGTGTTGCAATGCTTCTGTCGACAGTCCGTTGACTCGCGCCAGCAGCAGTGCCACCAGTCCGCGAATCATCCGGGCATCGCTGCTGGCGGTGAATTGCCAGTGGCCCGCGTGCAGGGTGCCCACCAGCCACATTTGGCTCTCGCAGCCGTGTACGCGGTTGGTCTCGCACTTGTCGGCATCGCTCAGTGCGGGCAGGCGTTCGCCCCATTGCATCAGCAGGCGCGCCCGTTGTTCCCAGCCGGCAGCGTCCTGGAATGCCTGGAGCGCGGTAATGGCGTCGGCGGGCAGGCTCATCGCAACAACTCCAGGGCTCGATCCAGGGCGTCGAAGAAGCGCTCCAGGTCGTCGGAGTCGTTGTACAGCGCCAGCGACACGCGGATGGCACCGGCCAGTTCGAAGCGTTTGAGCAGTGGCATGGCGCAGTGATGCCCGGCACGTACGGCGATGCCTTGTTCCGTCAGCAAGTGGGCGAGGTCGGCGTTGTGCACGTCGTCGACGACAAAGCTGGCGAGCGCCAGTTGCGGGTTGCCCAGCAAGCGAATGCCATTGCGCGCGCGCAAGCCATGCAGCAAGTAATCATGCAGCGCCGCTTCATGGGCGGCCACCGCGTCCTGGTCCAGGCCGGCGAGGTAGTCGAGGGTCGCGCCCAGGCCGATCACACTGGCGATCGGCGGGGTGCCGGCTTCGAAGCCCAGCGGTGCGGGGCGAAAACGTGCGTCCTGGTAGTTGGCGTCCAGCACCATCTCGCCGCCGAACTGCCAGGGGCGCAGCAATGCCAGCGCCTCATTGCGTCCGAATAGCACGCCCAGGCCGTCGGGCCCATACAGCTTGTGACTGGAAAACACGTAGAAGTCGCAACCCAGCGCCTGGATATCGTGCCGGCCATGGACGATGCCTTGGGCGCCGTCGACCACGGTCAGGGCGTTTTGCGCGTTGGCCAGTTCAAGCAGTGGGGCCAGCGGTTGCCAGGCGCCCAGCACGTTGGACAACTGGCTGACCGCCAGCAAGCGGGTACGCGGGCCGATCAGGCGGGCGGCGGCATCGAGGTCGATCAGGCCGTCGGCGTCCAGCGGCAAGACCACCAGCGTCGACTGCCGGCGCTTGGCCAGTTGCTGCCAGGGCAACAGGTTGGCGTGGTGTTCCAGGGCGCTGATGACAATCTCATCGCCCGGGTTGAAAAGATGTTCCAGGCCATAGGCCAGGAGGTTCAGCGCAGAGGTGGTGCCGTGGGTGAAGATGATCTGCCCGTGATCGCCAGCATTGAGCCATTGGCCAACTTTGCGTCGACTGTCCTCGAACGCCTGCGTGGCGTGGGCGGCGGGCAAGTGTTGGGCGCGATGGACGTTGGCCGCGCCATTGGCGTAGTAGTGGGTCAATGCGTCCAGCAGGGCCTGGGGCTTCTGGGTGGTAGCGGCGTTGTCCAGGTAGGTCTGGCCTTGCCGTTGCAGGGCGGCGATGGCCGGGAAGTCGGCGCGCCAGGGTGAGGCAATCATCATGTGTATGGCCCATGCGTCTGACCGTGTGGGAGCGAGCCTGCTCGCGAAAGCGTCCATGAGGCCGCCAAAAAGCTTCGCGAGCAGGCTCGCTCCCACAATCGATCGGTTACGTTGCCCGCAATGCTTAGTTGTGGGCGTGCAGCGCTTCGTTCAGTTCGATGGCCGACTTGTGGGTTTTGCACTCCACGGCACCGGTCTGGGAGTTGCGACGGAACAGCAGGTCGCTCTGGCCAGCCAGTTCGCGGGCTTTCACCACTTTGACCAGGTTGTCATTGGCGTCCAGCAGCGCCACCTTGGTCCCGGCGGTCACGTACAGGCCCGACTCGACGGTGTTGCGGTCGCCCAGTGGGAAACCGATACCGGCGTTGGCGCCGATCAGGCAGCCTTCGCCAACCTTGATCACGATGTTACCGCCGCCGGACAGGGTGCCCATGGTCGAGCAACCGCCGCCCAGGTCCGAACCCTTGCCGACGAATACGCCCGCCGATACGCGGCCTTCGATCATGCCCGGGCCTTCGGTGCCGGCGTTGAAGTTGATGAAGCCTTCGTGCATCACGGTGGTGCCTTCGCCCACGTAGGCACCCAGGCGCAGGCGCGCGGCGTCAGCGATGCGCACGCCGGCCGGCACCACGTAGTCGGTCATTTTCGGGAACTTGTCCACCGAGAACACTTCCAGCAACTCGCCACGCAGGCGGGCTTCGAGTTGGTGTGCAGCCAGTTCGCCCAGGTCGATGGCGCCTTGGCTGGTCCAGGCCACGTTCGGCAGCAACGGGAAGATCCCGGCCAGGCTCAGGCCGTGGGGCTTGACCAGGCGGTGGGACAGCAGGTGCAGCTTGAGGTAGGCCTCGGGGGTGGAGCTCAGTTGGGTGTCTTCGGCCAGCAGCGTGGCAACCAGCGGCTTGTGGCTCTCGGCCAGGCGTGTCAGCAGCGCGGCCTGGATGGCGTCGATGCCTTTGAGGGCGTCGGCCAGTTGTGACGCCTGGGCGGTGGTGAAGGCAATGGCCTGGTTGCCTTCGCTGTAACCCAGGATCGGCGTAACGGCGGCCACGATCTCAGCCGATGGCTTGAGCAGGGGGGCGGCGTAAAACACTTCCAGCCAGGTGCCTTGACGGTTTTGCGTGCCTACACCGAAGGCCATGCTGAACAGGGAATTGGACATGCTATTACCTCTAACGAAATTGAACGGGCTGCCTTACTTGAGTGCGGCCGCGTAGATATCTGGCTTGAAGCCAATCAGGGTTCGGTCACCGAGATCGAGCACCGGGCGCTTGATCATCGAGGGTTGTGCGAGCATCAGTTCGATGGCCTTGGCTTGATCGAGATCGGCTTTGCGTTCGTCATCGAGTTTGCGAAAGGTCGTGCCTGCACGGTTGAGCACCACTTGCCAGCCATGCTCGTTGCACCACTGGGTCAAGTGTTCACGGTCGATTCCGGCCGTCTTGTAATCATGGAATTCATAGCCGGCAGCGTGTTCATCGAGCCAGGTGCGCGCCTTTTTCATGGTGTCGCAGGCTTTGATGCCGAAAAGGTGCAACGGTTTGCTTGAATCGGTCAAGGAATTGCCCCCTTTACAGGTGCTGGAGTTCAAAGGTGACGGATTATGCCATGACCGGGCGGCTTGGGGGTCGTCCTGGCCGGGCATTGGTGCGCGGGGTGGCCGGCTGCGACCTTGGTGCAAAAGCCAGCCCTTAGTCTAAGCGGCTAATGTGGCACTTCGACGGCAAGGTGTTACCTGATGTGTGTTATTGCGTGTTAAGTGAGCACGGGCCGTCGTGTGGGAGTGCGCCTGACGGATCGCCGCACCGTCGCGAAGGCGGCCTGCCAGCCGACCAATCTCTTGCGGATGTACCCCGTTCAAAACTGTGGGAGCGAGCCTGCTCGCGAAGGCGGTGCGTCAGTCAACAGGAATGTCGAATGCACTGCGGCGTTCGCGAACAGGCGATGTACCTGGGGCTTACGGACGGCGTTGGATAAACGCGCGAATCCGCTCGGCGGCTTCGACGCATTCGGCCAGCGGCGCAACCAGGGCCAGACGCACGCGGCCTGCGCCTGGGTTGAATCCGTCAACTTCCCGCGACAGGTAGGAGCCCGGGACCACGGTCACGTGTTCCTCGATAAACAAGTCGCGACAGAACGCGGCGTCGTCGCCCTTTACGTTTGGCCAGAGGTAGAAGCCACCGTCCGGGCGCTGGATGTCCATGACCGGGCTGAGGGTCGCCAGCACCGCATCATATTTCTCGCGGTACAAGTCGCGGTTGGCGCGTACGTGCGCTTCGTCGTTCCAGGCGGCGATGCTGGCCCGTTGGGTCTGAACCGGCATGGCGCAACCGTGGTAGGTGCGATACAGCAAAAAGCCCTTGAGGATCTCGGCGTCTCCGGCCACGAAGCCCGAACGCAGGCCCGGCAGGTTGGAACGCTTGGACAGGCTATGGAACACCACGCAGCGCTTGAAGTCCTGGCGGCCCAGTTCCACGCAGGCGCTGAGCAGGCCCGGTGGCGGGGTTTGTTCGTCGAAGTACAGTTCGCTGTAGCACTCGTCGGCGGCGATCACGAAGTCGTGTTCGTCAGCCAGGGCAATCAGCTTCTTCAGGGTGTCCACCGGGATCAGCGCGCCGGTGGGGTTGCCTGGCGAGCACAGGAACAGGATCTGGCAGCGCTTCCAGACATCGGCCGAGACCGCGTCGAAGTCCGGGTTGAAGCCGTTTTCATCCAGGCACGGCAGGTAGTGCGGCTTGGCACCGGCGAGGAAGGCGGCGCCTTCATAGATCTGATAGAACGGGTTCGGGCTCACCACCAGCGCATCGTCACCGCGGTTGACCACGGTCTGGGTGAAGGCGAACAAGGCTTCGCGCGTGCCGTTGACCGGCAGCACGTTGCGCGCCGGGTCCAGCCAGCCGTTGGGCACGTTGAAGCGCCGTTCGCACCAGGCGGCGATGGCTTCGCGCAGGGCCGGGATGCCGAGGGTGGTCGGGTACACGGCCATCTGGTCCAGGTTGCTGGCCAGGGCTTCGGCGACAAAGCTGGGCGAACGGTGCTTCGGTTCGCCGATGGACAGCGCGATCGGGCGCTTGTCCGGGTTGGGCGTGACGGCACCGAGCAGGGAGCGCAGTTTCTCGAATGGGTAGGGCTGGAGCTGGTTCAGGGCGTTGTTCATGGGGGCCTCGTTCAGTGTGGCAGCGAGCCTGCTCGCGAAGGCGAGGTGTCAGTCGGCACGACGACAGCTTCGCGAGCAGGCTCGCTCCCACAGGGTGGAATGGGGTGGCTCAAATGTTGATGCGCGACAGCTTGATGTCGGGCTCATGGTTGACGTTCAGTTGCTCAACGATTGCATCCTGCAGCCGGCGGCAGAGTTCAGGGTCTGACAGCGGTTGGTTGTGAGCGTCGGTGATGAAGAATACGTCCTCGACCCGCTCGCCCAGGGTGGCAATCTTGGCGTTCTGCAGCGACAGGTCGAACTCCAGGAAGATCCCGCCGATCCGCGCCAGCAGGCCGGGACGGTCCGGGGCGCTGAGTTCGAGCACCGTCACAGGGCGCTGGGCGTCATTGGAGATGGTCACCTGGGGGGCGAAGGCAAAGTGCTTGAGCTGGCGTGGCACCCGGCGCTGGATGATGGTTGGGTAGTCATCCGGGTTGCGCAGGGCTTCGCTCAGGCCGTCGCGGATCTGTTTGACCCGGGCCGGGTTGTCGCCAATCGAGTCGCCATCGGTGTCGAGCACGATGTAGGTGTCGAGGGTGAACTGGCTGCTGGAGGTGATGATCCGTGCGTCGTGGATGTTCAGGTTGAGCTGGTCCATCGCCGCCACCGTCACGGCGAAGAAGTCGTGCTGGTCGGGGGCGTAGATGAAGATCTGTGTGCCGCCCTCGAACTCGCGCTGGGTGGTTTCCTTGATCAACACCAGTGGACCGGCTTCGGCCGGTTGCTGGAGGATGGCGTCGCTGTGCCAGGCCACGTCGTCGGCGGTGTGGCGCAGGAAGTAGTCATCACCCAGTTGCGACCAGAGTTGTTCGACGTCGTCCGGGTCCGTGCCGCCGCGTACCAGGATATCCAGGGCGGCGTCCTGGGTCTGGCGGATCTGCTCTTCGCGGTCCACCGGGTTTTCCAGGCCACGGCGCAACGCGCGCTGGGTCTCGGTGTACAACTGGCGCAACAGGCTGGCGCGCCAGGAGTTCCACAGGGTCGGGTTGGTGGCGTTGATGTCGGACACCGTCAGCACATACAGATAGTCGAGGTGGGTTTCGTCACCGACGATTTGCGCAAAGTCGTGGATCACCTGCGGGTCGGACAGGTCCTTGCGCTGGGCGGTGGTGGACATCACCAGGTGGTTCTGCACCAGCCAGACGATCAGGCGGCTGTCCCAGACCGGCAGTTGATGGCGTTGGCAGAACGCCTGCGCATCGACGGCGCCGATCTCCGAGTGATCGCCATGCCGGCCCTTGCCGATGTCGTGGTAGAGCCCGGCGAGGTAGATCAGCTCGGGCTTGGGCAGGCGGCCCATGAGCGTGCTGGCCAGCGGGAATTTTTCCGACACCTGGGTGTACTGCAATTTACGCAGGTGCTTGATCAGGTTCAGGGTGTGGGCGTCGACCGTATAGATGTGGAACAGGTCGTGTTGCATCTGCCCGACGATGAAACCGAACTCGGGCAGGTAGCGCCCGAGGATGCCGTAGCGGTTCATCCGCCGCAGATTGCGGTGGATACCGAACTTGCACTTGAACAGCTCGATGAACAGGCTGGTGTTACGGATGTCGTGGCGGAAATCGTCGTCGATCAGGCCGCGATGTTCGCGCAACAGGCGAATGGTATCGGCGCGCACGCCTTTGATTTCCGGTTGCTGGGCCATCAGGACAAAGATCTCCAGCATGGCAAACGGCGTGCGTTTGAACACGTTGCTGTTGATCGCCTCGATGTAGCCGTCATGCAACTGGAAGCGCGCATTGATGGGTTGCGGCAGTGCCTCGTCTTCCGGGGCGAGGATGATTTCCTCGAAGTGCTGGATGATCAGGTCACTGAGCTGGGCAATGCTCATCACCACTCGGTAGTACTGCTGCATGAAGTTTTCGATGGCCTGCTTGGCATCATCGCCTTCAAAACCCAGCAGGCCGGCAATCGAGCGCTGGTGATCGAGCAGCAGGCGATCTTCGGCACGCCCGGCGAGCATGTGCAGGGCGTAACGCACCTTCCAGAGAAACTCCTGGGACGAGGCGAGCAGGGCGTTTTCACTTTCGACCAGGAAGCCTTCGCCGGCCAGGGCGCGCAGGTTCAGCGTGCCGTATTGGCGGCGGGCCACCCACAATATGGTCTGGATATCCCGCAGGCCGCCCGGCGAGCCTTTGACGTTGGGCTCCAGGTTGTATTCGGTGTCGTTGTACTTATGGTGGCGGGCTTTTTGTTCGGCGCGCTTGGCGAGGAAGAACTCCTTGGCCGGCCACATGTGTGCGGTGCTGGTCACTTCGAGCATGCGCTGGCGCAGGTGTTCGGGGCCGGCAATGGTGCGGCTTTCCATCAGGTTGGTGACGACGGTCAGGTCGGCGCGGGCTTCTTCGGCGCATTCGTCCACTGAACGCACGCTCTGGCCGACTTCCAGGCCAATGTCCCATAGCAGCGTGAGAAAACGCTCGATGGAGTCGCGGAAAATCTCGTGATCGGCGCTGTCCAGCAGGATCAGCAGGTCGATGTCGGAATAGGGGTGCAATTCGCCGCGCCCATAACCGCCGACGGCGACCAGGGCGATATCGGCGTCTTGACTCCAACTGAACTGTTCCCAGGCTTTTTGCAGGATGTTGTCGACGAACCAGGCACGATCCTCGATCAGTCGGCGAATGTCCCGGCCTGCGCGAAAGCGCCCGTCGAGCACCTCGCGAGCCTGGCGGATCGCCTTCTTGAAGGCCGAGATAGGGCTTGCCTTCAGGGCCAGTTCAGCCTGGAACTGGCCGCGGTCGAAGAGTTCGGGATCCACCTGCGGCATCGATTGGCTTTCCTATCTATCTATAAAGCTGGGAACGGCAGGTCAGGCGGATACGCGTGGAATGGTGTCATCGCTGCGCAGGGTGAAGATCTCGTAACCGGTGTCGGTCACCAGCAGGGTGTGTTCCCACTGGGCGGAGAGCTTGCGGTCCTTGGTGATGGCGGTCCAGCCATCGCCCAGCACCTTGGTGTCGGCGCGGCCCTGGTTGATCATCGGCTCGATGGTGAAGGTCATGCCCGCCTTGAGTTCCATGCCGGTGCCGGCGCGGCCGTAGTGCAGGATCTGCGGCTCTTCGTGGAACACCTTGCCGATGCCATGGCCGCAGAACTCGCGCACGACCGAGAAGCCGTTCTTTTCAGCGTGCTTCTGGATGATCTCGCCGATGTCGCCCAGGCGGCAGCCTGGCTTGACGATTTCGATGGCCTTGTACATGCATTCCTGGGTGATCTGCGACAGGCGCTCGGCCCAGACCGGCACGTTGCCGACGTGGAACATGCGGCTGGTGTCGCCGTGGAAGCCGTCCTTGATCACCGTCACGTCGATGTTCAGGGTGTCGCCATCCTTGAGCGGCTTCTCATTCGGGATGCCGTGGCAGACCACGTGGTTGATCGAGGTGCAGATCGACTTCGGGTAGCCCTTGTAGTTGAGCGGGGCAGGGATGGCGTGCTGCACGTTGACGATATAGTCGTGGCAGATGCGGTCCAGCTCTTCGGTGGTGATGCCGGGCTTGACGTGTTCGGCAATCATTTCCAGCACTTCGGCGGCGAGTTTGCCGGCGACGCGCATTTTTGCGATGTCCTCTGGGGATTTGAGGGTGACAGTCATACAGGCTCTCTCTACGCTCAGTGGCGTTTTCTAATACGCAATGGGCTTGGCGCGATGCTGCTCGCGGCCCTGAAAAAGGCGATTCTAACAGACGATTACGGCAAATCCGTGGCTCTGTGTATCGCGTTGCCCTATAGAATGGCGCATTCTTGGACGATTCCAAGGGTAGAACCCGGGCGGGCGCCTGGTTTTTACAATCCGGGTTTCGTTTTCGCCCTCGGTATGATATAAAATGCGCCGCTTTCCGGGGATACCCCGAAAGGCTTAAATCCACACACGTGTCGACACGATGACCTGGGTGCCTTCAGCTGAAGCTGCTGGTTGGTCATTGGGATACGTGGAGGCCAAACCCGACTTATTAAGGAACTATCATGTCCCAAGTCAACATGCGCGATATGCTGAAGGCCGGTGTGCACTTCGGTCACCAGACCCGTTACTGGAACCCGAAAATGGGTAAGTACATTTTCGGCGCGCGTAACAAGATCCACATCATCAACCTTGAAAAAACCCTGCCAATGTTCAACGAGGCACTGACCTTCGTAGAGCGCCTGGCCCAGGGCAAAAACAAGATTCTGTTCGTCGGCACCAAGCGTTCCGCTGGCAAGATCGTTGCTGAAGAAGCAGCACGTTGCGGTTCGCCGTACGTCGATCACCGCTGGTTGGGCGGCATGCTGACCAACTTCAAAACCATCCGTGCTTCCATCAAGCGTCTGCGTGACCTTGAAGTGCAAGCCGAAGACGGTACTTTCGCCAAGCTGACCAAGAAAGAGGCGCTGATGCGCACTCGCGACCTGGAAAAGCTCGATCGTTCCCTGGGTGGTATCAAGGACATGGGCGGTCTGCCTGACGCACTGTTCGTTATCGACGTTGATCACGAGCGCATCGCGATCACCGAAGCCAACAAGCTGGGTATCCCGGTTATCGGCGTAGTCGATACCAACAGCAGCCCGGAAGGCGTTGACTACATCATCCCAGGCAACGATGACGCAATCCGCGCTATCCAGCTGTACATGGGTTCGATGGCTGACGCTGTCATCCGCGGTCGCAACCACGTTGCTGGCGGCACCGAGCAGTTCGTAGAAGAAGCTCCGGTAGCAGCAGCTGAGTAACTGACGCCTTGGCGTTGACTCAGTAAGCAAAAAGGGGGCTTGGCCCCCTTTTTGCCACCTCGAAAACCATTTGTCGGCGCCCACTGCTTTAACTGTAATGTGTGGCAGCTAACAAAGGTGGTTCGGGAAGAATTGAACGCCCGTTCGATCGGGTGGAATGGTTGATAACCTATCCAAGAGGAATTTTGAAATGGCAGAGATTACTGCAGCGTTGGTCAAAGAACTGCGCGAGCGTACTGGCGAAGGCATGATGGATTGCAAGAAAGCCTTGACCAAGGCTGACGGCGACATCGAAAAAGCCATTGATGACATGCGCGCTTCGGGCGCCATCAAGGCTGCCAAGAAAGCAGGCAACATTGCTGCTGAAGGCGCAATCGCTATCAAGGGCGACGGCAAGGCTGCCGTGATCCTGGAAGTGAACTCGCAGACTGACTTCCTGGCCCTGCAAGACGATTTCAAGAACTTCGTCGCTGCAAGCGTTGAGAAAGCCTTCGCTGAAAAACTGACCGACGCAGCTCCGCTGATCGCCGCTCAGGAATTGGCTCGCGAAGCGCTGATTGCCAAGGTTGGCGAAAACGTCAACATCCGTCGCCTGGCTCGTATCGAAGGTGATGTTGTGGGTGCTTACCTGCACGGTAACAAAATCGGTGTTGTTGTCGCGCTCAAAGGCGGCGACGAAGAGCTGGCTAAAGACGTTGCCATGCACGTTGCAGCGACCAACCCTGAGTTCCTGCTGCCAACGCAGGTCTCCGCTGAAGCTATCGAGCGCGAAAAAGCCGTGTTCATGCAGCTCAACGAAGACAAGATCAAAGGCAAGCCAGCCGAAATCGTTGAAAAAATGGTTGCCGGTCGTATCAGCAAGTTCCTGGCTGAAGCCAGCCTGGTTGAACAGGCTTTCGTTAAAAACCCAGAAATCACCGTTGGTGCTCTGGTCAAGAAAGCCGGCGCTGAAATCGTTTCTTTCACTTACTACAAAGTAGGTGAAGGCATCGAGAAGCCAGTCGACAACTTCGCTGAAGAAGTTGCTGCTCAACTGGCTGCTTCGAAGCAATAAGACAGTTTTCAACTGTCGCCCAAGAGAGGCTGCCCGCTCACGCGCGCAGCCTCTTTTCAGATGGGGATGCCAATTTATTTGGATTCTCGTCGGAACTGGCTTACAAAGCCGTGATCCGATGGCGCTGTGACAGCGTCAAGCTAGAGTGAACGCAGGCTGTAAACAGCCAGCAAAGAATTTTTAACAAACGCCACAGGAGAGATTCGCAATGGCTCAGCAGGGCAGTGGTTATCAGGCTCGCTATAAACGCATTCTACTCAAGCTTAGTGGCGAGGCCCTGATGGGCTCCGAAGAGTTCGGGATCGATCCCAAGGTACTCGACCGCATGGCACTGGAAGTCGGCCAACTGGTCGGTATCGGTGTTCAGGTGGGTCTGGTGATTGGTGGTGGCAACCTGTTCCGCGGTGCGGCACTGAGTGCTGCCGGCATGGATCGGGTTACAGGCGACCACATGGGCATGCTGGCCACTGTGATGAACGCTCTGGCCATGCGCGACGCCCTTGAGCGAGCCAACATCACCGCTATCGTAATGTCGGCGATTTCGATGGTCGGCGTTACTGATCACTATGATCGGCGCAAAGCCATGCGTCACCTGGATGCCAAGGAAGTGGTGATTTTCGCCGCGGGTACCGGCAATCCATTCTTCACCACCGATTCGGCGGCATGCCTGCGCGGTATCGAGATCAATGCGGATGTGGTGCTCAAAGCCACGAAGGTTGACGGTGTTTATACTGCAGATCCATTCAAAGACCCGCATGCCGAGAAGTTCGATCATCTGACTTATGATGAAGTGCTGGATCGCAAGCTGGGTGTAATGGACCTGACTGCTATTTGCTTGTGCCGCGACCACAAGATGCCGCTGCGCGTATTTAACATGAACAAGCCCGGCGCCCTGCTGAACATCGTACACGGCGGCGCGGAAGGGACTCTGATCGAGGAAATCGAACAATGATCAACGAAATCAAAAAAGACGCTCAAGAGCGCATGCAGAAATCCCTGGACTCGCTGAACCATGCATTTGGTCAGATTCGTACCGGCAAGGCACACCCAAGTATCCTGGGCAGCGTGATGGTGCCGTACTACGGCACAGACACCTCGATCACCCAGGTGGCCAACATCACCGTGAAGGACTCTCGTACCCTGCAAGTCGTGGCCTTCGAGCGCAACATGCTCGCAGCGGTCGACAAGGCGATCCAGAGTGCTGGCTTGAACCTCAACCCAACCAACCTGGGTGAGTTGCTGCTGATCTCCATGCCGGCCCTGACTGAAGAGACCCGCAAGGGCTTCACCAAGCAGGCACGTAGTGCAGCGGAAGATGCTCGTGTTGCCGTGCGTAATATCCGCCGTGACGCATTGAGCGACCTGAAGAAGCTGGTCAAGGACAAGGAAATCAGCGAAGACGAAGAGCGTCGCGCTGCTGCCGACATCCAGAAGCTGACCGATAAGGCTGAGGCTGATATCGATGCAGCTACCAAGCAAAAAGAAGCGGATTTGATGGCCGTATAAGGGTCGCGCTTTCATGGAAAAGAACAAGCAACCTGCACCGCCCTCGGTGCCGCGTCACGTCGCGATTATCATGGACGGTAATAATCGCTGGGCCAAAAAACGCTTCCTGCCCGGCGTTGCCGGGCACAAGGCGGGCGTCGATGCGGTGCGCGCTGTTATCGAGGTGTGCGCTGAATCGGGTGTCGAGGTCTTGACCCTGTTTGCGTTCTCCAGTGAAAACTGGCAGCGCCCCGCCGATGAAGTCAGTGCGCTGATGGACCTGTTCTTCAAGGCGTTGCGTCGTGAGGCCAAGCGCCTTAACGAGAACAACATCAGCTTGCGCATCATTGGCGACCGTTCGCGTTTTCACCCCGAGCTTCAGGCAGCCATGCGTGAAGCCGAGGCGATGACGGCGGGCGCCAATCGCTTTGTCCTGCAGATCGCCGCCAACTACGGTGGTCAGTGGGATATCGCCCAGGCTGCACAGCGTCTGGCGCGGGAGGTTCAAGCGGGGCACCTGCGTCCTGACGACATCACTCCAGAGCTGTTGCAAACCTGCCTGGCTACCGGCGACCTGCCGTTACCGGACTTGTGCATCCGCACGGGTGGCGAACATCGCATCAGCAACTTCCTGCTATGGCAACTCGCTTATTCCGAGTTGTACTTCTCCGACCTGTTCTGGCCGGACTTCAAACACGAAGCCATGCGCAATGCGCTGGCCGATTTCGCTTCTCGCCAGCGTCGCTTCGGTAAAACGAGCGAGCAGGTCGAAGCTGGAGCCCGGGTTTAATGCTTAAACAACGAATCATTACGGCACTGATCCTGCTGCCGATTGCCTTGTGCGGTTTTTTTCTGCTTGAAGGCTCCGGCTTTGCGCTGTTCATCGGCCTGGTGGTAACCCTCGGTGCCTGGGAGTGGGCGCGCCTGGCAGGTTTCGAGGCCCAGCCGATCCGTGTGGCCTATGCCGCTGTCGTGGCCGCGATGCTGTTTGTCATGCACCTGGTGCCGGGGCTTGCGCCCTGGGTGCTGGGCGCTGCCGTGCTGTGGTGGGGGGTGGCGACCTTCCTGGTGCTGACTTACCCCAGGACCAGCGAGCATTGGGCCAGTGCGGCCTGCAAGCTGGTGATCGGCCTGCTGATACTGTTGCCGGCCTGGCAAGGCCTGGTCCTGATCAAGCAGTACCCGCTGGGGAACGGGTTGATCATGGCGGTGATGGTGCTGGTCTGGGGTGCCGACATCGGCGCTTATTTCTCTGGTCGGGCCTTTGGCAAGCGCAAGCTGGCGCCGCTGGTCAGTCCAGGCAAGAGCTGGGAAGGCGTCTACGGTGGCCTGGCGCTGAGTTTGGTGCTTGCCCTCATTGTCGGCCTGGTTCGTGATTGGAGTGTCGGCGAGGTGCTGCTGGGGTTGATCGGTGCAGCCATCATCGTGTTCATTTCGGTGGTGGGCGACCTGACCGAGAGCATGTTCAAGCGCCAGGCGGGGATCAAGGACAGCAGTAACCTGCTGCCTGGTCACGGCGGGGTGCTGGATCGAATCGACAGCCTGACCGCCGCGATTCCGGTGTTCGCCGTGCTGCTTTGGATGGCGGCGCCGTGAGTCGTCCCCAACAGATTACCGTTCTTGGGGCGACCGGCTCCATCGGTCTGAGCACCCTCGACGTCATTGCACGTCATCCTGATCGTTTCCAGGCGTTTGCCTTGAGTGGCTACTCCCGGCTTGGTGAGTTGCTGGCCCTGTGCATTCGCCATGTGCCGCGCTTCGCGGTGGTGCCGGAGCCTGTGGCGGCGCGACGTTTGCAGGATGACCTGCGGGCGGCCGGACTGTCGACTCGGGTGCTGGTGGGGGAGGAGGGGCTGTGTCAGGTCGCCTCTGACCCTGAAGTCGATGCGGTGATGGCGGCCATTGTCGGGGCCGCGGGTTTGCGGCCGACCCTAGCCGCGGTCGAGGCCGGCAAGAAAATCCTGTTGGCCAATAAGGAGGCGCTGGTGATGTCCGGCGCCTTGTTCATGCAGGCAGTGCATCGGAGTGGGTCGGTGTTGTTGCCGATCGACAGTGAGCACAACGCCATTTTCCAGTGCATGCCGGCAGACTTTTCCCGCGGACTGGGTGCGGTGGGTGTCCGGCGGATCTTGCTGACGGCTTCTGGTGGTCCCTTTCGCCAGACGCCAATGCATGAGCTGGTGGATGTGACGCCGGATCAAGCGTGCGCCCACCCTAATTGGTCGATGGGGCGCAAGATTTCGGTCGATTCGGCCAGCATGATGAACAAGGGCCTGGAACTGATCGAGGCCTGCTGG
This sequence comes from Pseudomonas sp. ok272, assembly GCF_900109995.1. GTDB lineage: Bacteria > Pseudomonadota > Gammaproteobacteria > Pseudomonadales > Pseudomonadaceae > Aquipseudomonas. Next base: position 285,141 of record NZ_FOCB01000001.1, read on the forward strand.
TTGTTCGATGCCAAGCCGTCACAGGTTGAAGTGGTGATTCACCCGCAGAGCGTGATTCACTCGTTGGTCGACTATGTAGACGGCTCGGTACTCGCGCAATTGGGTAATCCGGATATGCGCACACCGATTGCCAATGCGCTGGCCTGGCCGGAGCGTATCGACTCCGGGGTGGCACCCCTGGATTTGTTTGCCATCGCGCGCTTGGACTTCCAGGCGCCTGACGAACAGCGTTTCCCGTGTCTGCGCCTGGCACGCCAGGCGGCAGAGGCGGGCAACAGTGCGCCGGCCATGTTGAATGCTGCGAATGAGGTGGCAGTTGCGGCGTTTCTTGATGGGCGTGTCCGTTACCTGGAGATCGCGAGTATCATCGAGGAGGTCCTGAACCTCGAGCCCGTGGTTGCGGTCGATGACTTGGATGCAGTGTTTACGGCGGACGCTAAAGCGCGTGAGTTGGCGCAGCGTTGGTTGGGTCGCCACGGGCGATAGTGTGGTGGCCGATTGGCCAGCGGTAGTGCTGAGCGGGAATACGGAGAAAGTAGATGAGCGCGCTCTATATGATTGTCGGCACCCTGGTGGCATTGGGCGTGCTGGTCACCTTCCACGAGTTTGGCCATTTCTGGGTCGCCCGCCGCTGTGGCGTCAAGGTGCTGCGCTTTTCCGTAGGCTTCGGCATGCCGCTGCTGCGCTGGCATGATCGGCACGGCACCGAGTTTGTGATTGCTGCTATTCCGCTGGGCGGCTACGTCAAGATGCTTGATGAGCGCGAAGGCGAAGTCCCGGCCGAGCAGTTAGATCAATCCTTCAATCGCAAGACCGTGCGCCAGCGCATTGCAATCGTTGCGGCGGGCCCGATTGCCAATTTTTTACTGGCCCTGGTGTTTTTCTGGGTGCTGGCCATGTTGGGCAGCGAGCAACTGCGTCCGGTCATCGGTGGTGTCGAGGCGGGCAGTATCGCGGCCAAGGCGGGGTTGACCGCCGGGCAGGAGATTGTCGCCATCGATGGCGAGCCGACCGTGGGCTGGGGCGCGGTTAACCTGCAACTGGTCCGGCGTCTTGGTGAGAGCGGTGCCCTGCAGTTGCTGGTGCGCGAGCAAGGCTCTACGGTCGACTCGCCGCGCGAGTTGGTGTTGGATCATTGGCTCAAGGGCGCCGATGAGCCGGACCCGATCCGCTCCCTGGGCATTCGTCCATGGCGTCCGGCGTTGCCGCCGGTGCTGGCGGAACTCGACCCCAAGGGGCCGGCGCAAGCGGCAGGCCTGAAGGCCGGCGACCGCCTGCTGGCGCTCGACGGTCAGGCCTTGAGCGATTGGCAGCAAGTGGTGGATTGGGTCCGTGTACGTCCTGATACCAAAATTATGCTGCGCGTCGAGCGCGACGGTGCTCAAATCGACGTCCCGGTAACCTTGGCGACACGCGGCGAAGCGAAAGCGGCGGGTGGTTATCTGGGTGCAGGGGTAAAGGCTGTCGACTGGCCACCAGAGATGGTCCGTGAAGTCAGTTTCGGTCCCTTGGCGGCCATTGGCGAGGGTGCAAGGCGCACTTGGACCATGAGTGTACTGACCCTCGACTCGCTCAAGAAAATGTTGTTCGGCGAGCTCTCGGTAAAAAACTTGAGTGGACCGATAACCATTGCTAAAGTGGCGGGCGCTTCTGCCCAGTCGGGTGTCGCTGATTTCCTGAATTTCCTTGCTTATCTGAGTATTAGCCTGGGGGTTCTGAATTTGTTGCCCATTCCTGTACTGGATGGGGGGCATTTGTTGTTTTATCTGATCGAGTGGGTGCGTGGTCGCCCCTTGTCAGATCGGGTGCAGGGTTGGGGGATACAGATCGGTATCAGCTTGGTGGTCGGGGTGATGTTACTTGCCCTGGTCAACGATCTGGGTCGACTGTAACGCTTCGCTGAATTGCGAATCTGCCGCATTTGCGGCAGTTTGTTTATTGCCAGTTGGAATAAGAAAGGACTTCATGAAACGTCTGCTGCTAACTGCGGTTCTCTCCGTATTGATGATCGCCGAAGTTCACGCCGAGTCCTTCACTATCTCCGATATTCGCGTCAATGGCCTCCAGCGGGTCTCCGCGGGTAGCGTCTTTGGTGCCTTGCCGTTGAACGTCGGTGAGCAGGCGGACGATCGTCGCCTGGTGGAATCCACTCGTGCGCTGTTCAAAACCGGTTTCTTTCAAGACATCCAACTGGGTCGCGACGGCAATGTCCTGGTCATCACGGTAGTCGAGCGCCCGTCGGTCGCCAGTATCGAGATCGAAGGCAACAAGGCGATCTCCACTGAAGACCTGATGAAAGGCCTCAAGCAGTCCGGTCTGGCCGAAGGCGAAATCTTCCAGCGGGCGACGCTTGAAGGTGTGCGTAACGAGCTACAGCGTCAGTACGTAGCCCAGGGCCGCTACTCGGCAACCGTTGATACTGAAGTTGTGCCCCAGCCGCGCAACCGCGTTGGCCTGAAGGTCAATATCAACGAAGGTACCGTTGCAGCGATCCAGCACATCAACGTCGTGGGCAACACCGTTTTCCCCGACGAAGACCTGATCGACCTGTTCGAACTCAAGACCAGCAACTGGCTGTCGTTCTTCAAGAACGATGACAAGTACGCCCGCGAAAAACTCTCCGGTGACCTGGAGCGCCTTCGCTCCTACTACCTGGATCGTGGCTATATCAACATGGATATCGCCTCCACCCAGGTGTCGATCACCCCGGACAAGAAACACGTCTACATCACTGTCAACGTCAACGAAGGCCAGAAGTACAAGGTCCGTGACGTAAAACTGAGCGGTGACCTGAAGGTGCCTGAAGACCAGGTCAAGGCGTTGCTGCTGGTGCAGCAAGGCCAGGTGTTCTCGCGCAAGCTGATGACCACCACTTCCGAGCTGATCACCCGTCGCCTGGGTAACGAGGGTTACACCTTCGCCAACGTCAACGGCGTACCGTCGCCTCATGACGATGATCACACGGTTGATATCACCTTCGTCGTCGACCCGGGCAAGCGTGCCTACGTCAACCGCATCAACTTCCGCGGCAACACCAAGTCGGAAGACGAAGTGCTGCGTCGTGAAATGCGCCAGATGGAAGGTGGCTGGGCTTCGACCTACCTGATCGATCAATCCAAGACCCGCCTGGAGCGTCTGGGCTTCTTCAAGGAAGTCAACGTCGAGACCCCGGCTGTACCGGGCGTGGATGACCAGGTTGATGTGAACTACAGCGTTGAGGAACAGGCGTCCGGCTCGATTACCGCCAGCGTCGGTTTTGCACAGAGTGCCGGTTTGATCCTCGGTGGCTCGATCACCCAGAACAACTTCCTGGGTACCGGTAACAAGGTCAGCATTGGCCTGACCCGCAGTCAATACCAGAGCCGCTATAACTTCGGTTATGTGGACCCCTACTGGACTGCTGATGGCGTGAGCCTGGGTTACAACGCGTTCTATCGCACCACCGACTACAAAGACCTCGACGTCGACGTAGCCAGCTATGCAGTAGACAGCCTGGGTGCGGGCGTCAGCGTTGGTTACCCGATCAGCGAGACTTCCCGCCTGACCTTCGGCCTGACGGCACAGCAAGACAAGATCAAGACCGGTCAATACACCGTTGACGAGATCTTCGACTTCGTGAACAGGGAAGGTGATCAGTACCTGAACTTCAAGGCGTCGGCCGGCTGGTCCGAGTCGACCCTGAACAAGGGTGTGCTGGCGACCCGTGGCCACTCCCAGAGCGTAACCCTGGAAGCCACTACACCGGGCAGCGACCTGTCGTTCTTCAAGCTCGACTACCGTGGCCAGTTGTTCCAGCCGCTGAGTGACAACTACACCGTTCGCCTGCATACCGAACTGGGTTATGGCGACGGTTATGGTTCCACCGATGGTTTGCCGTTCTATGAAAACTACTATGCTGGTGGCTTCAACTCGGTTCGTGGCTTCAAGGACAGTACCTTGGGGCCGCGTAGTACGCCGAGCCGTGGCGCCAAAGATACCGGTAACGTGGGTACGATCGCTGACCCGGACCAGGATCCGCTGCCGTTTGGTGGTAACGTATTGATCCAGGGTGGTGCGGAGTTGTTGTTCCCACTGCCGTTCGTCAAGGACCAGCGTTCGTTGCGTACCTCTGTGTTCTGGGACGTGGGTAACGTGTTCGATTCCAAGTGTGATCAGAGCACCAACACCAATGGTGTTACGAAGTCCAACACGCAATGCAACGACATCAGTCTGAGCAACCTGGCCAGCTCCGTGGGCGTTGGCGTGACCTGGGTCACCGCATTGGGTCCTTTGAGCTTTGCGCTGGCCATGCCGGTCAAGAAACCTGATAACGCTGAAACCCAAGTGTTCCAATTTTCCCTCGGTCAGACGTTCTAAGCGTCTAACTCAAGATAACGACAATGGATTTGTAGGAGTGCATCGTGCGTAAGTTGACTCAATTGGTTCTCCTGGCGACTGTCCTGGTAGCAACCCCGGCGTTTGCCGAGATGAAAATCGCTGTACTGAACTATCAGATGGCATTGCTTGAGTCTGACGCGGCCAAGAAATACGCCGTGGATGCCGAGAAGAAGTTCGGTCCGCAGTTGACCAAACTCAAGACCCTGGAAAGCAGCGCCAAGGGCATCCAAGATCGACTGGTAGCCGGTGGCGACAAGATGGCCCAGGGCGAGCGCGAGCGACTTGAGCTGGAATTCAAGCAGAAGGCCCGTGACTTTCAGTTCCAGTCCAAGGAGCTGAACGAAGCCAAGGCTGTTGCTGACCGTGAAATGCTGAAGCAGCTGAAGCCGAAACTGGACAGCGCTGTGGAAGAAGTCATCAAGAAAGGTGCTTTTGACCTGGTCTTCGAGCGTGGCGCAGTGATCGATGTCAAACCTCAATATGACATCACTCGCCAGGTTATCGAGCGCATGAATCAGCTGAAATAATCCATGACTGCGACTAAAAAGCTCGGCCAGTTGGCCGAGTTCCTTGGCGCCACCTTACGTGGCGACCCGGAGAAAGTAATTACTGGGCTAGCCACCTTGCAGGAGGCTGGCCCAGCTCAGTTGAGCTTTCTGGCAAATCCCCAGTACCGTAAATACCTGGTCGACAGTCAGGCCGCAGCCGTGTTGCTGAAGGCCGCTGATGCCGAGGGTTTTGTCGGGGATGCGCTGGTTGTGCCGGATCCGTATGCGGCGTATGCGCGGGTTTCCCACCTGTTCGATCCCAAGCCGAAATCTGCTGCGGGGGTTCATCCCACTGCGGTGATTGCGCCGGATGCTGTGGTCGATCCAGCGGCGAGCATCGGTCCCTTCGTGGTGATCGAAAGCGCTGCACGCATTGCTGCTGGCGTGACCCTTGGCGCCCATTGTGTCATCGGTGCTCGTAGCGAGGTCGGTGAGGGTGGTTGGCTGGCGCCCCGTGTGACGCTCTACCACGACGTGCGCATCGGCAAGCGTGTGGTGATTCAATCGGGTGCGGTGCTCGGTGGCGAAGGTTTCGGCTTTGCCAACGTCAAGGGCGTCTGGGAGAAGATTGCCCAGGTCGGTGGTGTGTTGATCGGTGATGACGTGGAGATCGGCGTGAATACCGCCATCGACCGCGGTGCGTTGGCCGACACCATCATCGGCAATGGCGTGAAGCTGGACAACCAGATCCAGATCGCCCACAACGTGCAGGTCGGCGATCACACGGCCATGGCGGCATGCGTGGGGATTTCCGGCAGTACCAAGATCGGCAAGCATTGCATGCTGGCCGGCGGTGTCGGGTTGGTAGGGCACATCGATATTTGCGACAACGTGTTCCTGACCGGAATGACCATGGTGACCCACTCGATTACCGAGCCGGGTGCCTATTCGTCCGGTACGGCCATGCAACCGGCTGCCGAGTGGCGCAAAAGCGCGGCACGCATCCGTCAGCTCGATGACATCGCGCGACGTCTGCGACAGCTGGAAAAGCAGGTGGGTGAAGTGACCCCCGGCAGCAATGCTTCATCAGATGGCTGATACCCATTCCATATCAAGTGTGCACAGCCGTTAGACTGCCTCCTTGATTTGCTAGAGGAGTGTGCGCAGTCGCATGCTCCCAATCTTTACATAGGCTTCCCCCCGAAATGATGGACATCAACGAGATTCGCGAATACCTGCCTCACCGTTACCCGTTCCTGCTGGTGGACCGTGTAGTGGACCTGGATGTTGAGGGCAAGCGCATTCGTGCCTACAAGAATGTCAGCATCAACGAACCATTCTTCAATGGTCACTTCCCGGCGCATCCGATCATGCCCGGCGTACTGATCATCGAGGCGATGGCCCAGGCTGCCGGGATCCTTGGTTTCAAAATGCTCGACGTCAAGCCGGCCGACGGCACGCTCTACTACTTCGTCGGCTCCGACAAGCTGCGCTTTCGCCAGCCAGTCAAGCCGGGTGATCAATTGATCCTCGAAGCCACCTTCATCAGTTGCAAGCGCAAGATCTGGAAGTTTGAATGCCAGGCGTCGGTGGATGGCAAGCCGGTGTGCTCGGCCGAGATCATCTGTGCGGAACAAAAAGTATGAGTTTGATTGACCCTCGCGCAATCATCGATCCCTCGGCCGTCCTGGCCGAGGGCGTTGAAGTCGGCCCCTGGTCGATTGTCGGCGCTGGTGTGGAAATCGGCGAGGGCACAGTGATTGGCCCGCACGTAGTGCTCAAGGGGCCGACCCGGATTGGCAAGCACAACCGCATCTACCAGTTCTCTTCAATCGGTGAAGATACGCCCGACCTGAAGTACAAGGGTGAGGAAACCCGCCTGGTGATCGGTGACCATAACGTCATTCGCGAAGGCGTGACGATTCACCGTGGCACCGTCCAGGATCGGTCGGAGACCACTCTGGGTGATCACAATTTGATCATGGCCTATGCGCACATCGGCCACGACAGCGTTATCGGCAATCACTGCATCCTGGTCAACAACACGGCGTTGGCCGGCCATGTGCACGTTGCCGACTGGGCGATCCTGTCCGGCTTCACCCTGGTTCACCAGTACTGCCATATTGGCACCCACAGCTTCTCGGGCATGGGCACCGCCATCGGCAAGGATGTTCCTGCTTATGTCACGGTGTTCGGTAATCCGGCCCAGGCACGCAGCATGAACTTTGAAGGTCTGCGCCGTCGTGGTTTCAGCGAAGAAGCGATCCACGCCCTGCGTCGGGCCTACAAGGTGGTTTACCGCCAGAGCCTGACCGTTGAACAGGCGTTGGCCGAGTTGGCTGAACCGTCCTTGCAGTTCCCCGAAGTCGCGGTATTCCGCGACTCGATCCAGTCCTCGACTCGCGGTATTACTCGTTAATCATGGCCAATTTGCGTATTGCGCTGGTGGCTGGCGAAGCCTCCGGCGATATTTTAGGCGCAGGCCTGATGCGTGCACTCAAGGCGCAGCATCCAGCGGTTGAGTTCATTGGCGTCGGCGGTCCACTGATGGAGGCTGAAGGCCTGGTGTCCTATTTTCCGATGGAGCGCCTGTCGGTCATGGGCCTGGTGGAGGTCCTGGGTCGCCTGCGTGAACTGTTGGCGCGCCGCAAGAAGCTGATCAAGACCTTGATTGCGCAGCAGCCCGATGTGTTCATCGGTATCGATGCGCCGGACTTCACCCTCAATATCGAATTGAAACTGCGTCAAGCCGGGATCAAGACCGCGCATTACGTCAGTCCGTCCGTCTGGGCCTGGCGACAGAAGCGCGTGCTGAAGATCCGCGAAGGCTGTGACCTGATGCTCACGCTGTTCCCCTTCGAAGCCAAGTTCTATGAAGAGCAGGGCGTGCCGGTGCGGTTTGTCGGTCACTCGTTGGCGGATGCGATTCCGCTGGAAGCGGATCGCGCGGCGGCGCGGGCCGAGTTGGGGCTGCCTGATGGACCGCTGGTCGCCTTGATGCCGGGCAGTCGTGGCGGCGAGGTCGGACGCCTGGGCGCCTTGTTCCTGGATACCGCCGAGCGTCTGCGGGCCATGCGCCCTGGCGTGCGGTTCGTCATGCCCTGTGCCAACCCCGAGCGGCGGGCGCAGCTCGAGGAACTGCTGGCCAGTCGAGACTTGCCGGTTACCCTGCTCAACGGTCGTTCCCACCAGGCATTGGCCGCGTGTGATGCGGTGCTGATTGCCTCGGGTACCGCGACGCTGGAGGCGCTGCTGTTCAAACGGCCAATGGTCGTGGCGTACCGCCTGGCGCCGCTGACGTACTGGATTCTCAAGCGCATGGTCAAAAGCCCTTACATCTCCTTGCCGAACTTGCTGGCCCAGCGCTTGCTGGTGCCCGAGTTACTGCAGGATGATGCGACGCCTGAAGCGTTGGCGCTGACGTTGTCGCCGTTGATCGATGGCGGCGAAGAGCAAACCACCGGTTTTGACCAGATTCATCGGACCCTGCGTCGCGATGCGTCCAATCAGGCCGCCGAAGCGGTCCTCAACCTGATCGGCAAATCCTGATGAGTCAGCAGAAGATACAGATGGGCCTGGATTTTACCCTCGTCGCCGATGCCGAAGATTTGGTCGCAGGCGTTGACGAAGTCGGGCGCGGCCCCTTGTGTGGCGCGGTTGTCACGGCGGCCGTGATCCTTGACCCGAAGCGGCCGATCCTGGGGCTCAATGATTCCAAGAAGCTCACGCAAGCACGGCGCGAAAAGCTTTATGACGAAATCTGCGAAAAGGCCCTGAGTTGGTGCATTGCCCGGGCCGAGGTCGAGGAAATCGATGAGCTGAACATCCTGCACGCCACCATGCTGGCCATGCAGCGTGCGGTCGAAGGGCTGCACGTCACGCCTAAGCTGGCGATGATCGACGGCAACCGCTGCCCGAAGCTGGCGATGCCGGCCGAAGCGGTGGTCAAGGGGGATAGCAAGGTGCCGGCGATTGCCGCCGCGTCGATCCTGGCCAAGGTCAGCCGTGATCGCGAGATGGCGGCGTTCGAATTGATCTACCCGGGGTACGGCATTGGGGGCCACAAGGGCTACCCGACTCCCGTTCATCTGGAAGCCCTGGCCCGCCTGGGACCGACCCCGATCCACCGGCGCTCGTTCGCACCGGTACGCTTGGCGTACGAGGCCCGTGAAGGTTTGCTCGAGCGCTAGTGGCGAGGCTGATGTTTTTGCCAAGGCCCGGTACAATCCGGGCCTTGTTGTTTTCATGACTTAACGCAGGATCACTATGCCGGCTTCATTCGTTCACCTACGCCTGCACACTGAATACTCCCTGGTTGACGGTCTGGTTCGGATCAAGCCGTTGGTCAAGGCGCTGGTCGGCATGAACATGCCCGCCGTGGCGGTCACCGACCAGAACAACATGTGTTCGTTGGTCAAGTTCTATAAAAACACCATGGGCGCCGGGATCAAGCCGATCTGCGGCGCCGACCTGTGGCTGTCGAACAAGGATCCGGACAACGCGCTGAGCCGGATCAGCTTCCTGGTGATGAACGCCGTTGGCTACCGTAACCTCACTGAGCTGATTTCCCGCGGCTTCATCGAGGGCCAGCGCAACGGTCAGGTCATCATCGAGCGTGAGTGGGTGGCCGAGGCCAACGAAGGCCTGATCATGCTGTCGGCGGCCAAAGAAGGCGAGATCGGCATCGCGGCACTCAGTGGCAACCCGGACGAAGCCGAAGCCCTGGCCCGCGAGTGGATGGCGGTGTTCCCGGATCGTTTCTACCTGGAAATCCAGCGCACCAATCGTCCCAACGACGAAGAGCAATTGCACGCCGCGGTGGCCCTGGCTGACAAGCTCGGCGCGCCGCTGGTCGCGACCAACGACGTACGCTTCATCAAGCAAGAAGACTTTGCCGCTCACGAAACTCGTGTGTGCATCGGCGAAGGGCGGGCGCTGGACGACCCGCGCCGTTCGAAGAACTACAGCGATCAGCAGTACCTCAAAAGCGCCGAGGAAATGCTCGCGTTGTTCAGCGACTTGCCGGATGCGGTGCAAAACACCGTCGAGATCGCCAAGCGCTGCAACATCGATGTGAAGCTGGGGACGCACTTCCTGCCCAACTTCCCGATTCCCGATGGCATGACCATCGATGAGTATTTCCGCAAGGTGTCCTTCGACGGCCTTGAGGAGCGCCTGTCCGTCCTGATGCCCAAGGACACGACCGACGACTACGAGGCCAAGCGCCAGGTGTATGTCGATCGGTTGAACTTCGAGCTGGATATCATCATCCAGATGGGGTTCCCCGGTTACTTCCTGATCGTGATGGACTTTATCCAGTGGGCCAAGAGCAACGGTGTGCCGGTAGGGCCGGGCCGTGGGTCGGGTGCCGGGTCGCTGGTGGCCTACGTTCAGAAGATCACCGACCTTGACCCGCTGGAATACGACCTGCTGTTCGAACGGTTCCTTAACCCGGAACGGGTCTCCATGCCCGACTTCGACGTCGATTTTTGCATGGACGGTCGTGACCGGGTTATCGAGTACGTGGCCGAGAAGTACGGGCGCAACGCGGTAAGTCAGATCATCACGTTCGGTTCCATGGCCGCCAAGGCGGTGGTTCGCGACGTGGCTCGGGTGCAGGGCAAGTCCTACGGGCTGGCGGATCGTCTGTCGAAGATGATTCCGTTCGAAGTCGGCATGACCCTGGAAAAAGCCTACGAACAGGAAGAGATCCTGCGTGACTTCATCAAGGTCGATGAAGAAGCGGCCGAAATCTGGGAAATGGCGCGCAAGCTCGAGGGTGTTGTGCGTAACGTCGGCAAGCACGCCGGTGGCGTGGTTATCGCGCCGACCAAGCTGACTGACTTCTCGCCGATCTATTGCGATGAAGAGGGCGGTGGCCTGGTCACCCAGTTCGACAAGGATGATGTCGAGGCGGCTGGCCTGGTGAAGTTCGACTTCCTGGGCCTGCGAACCCTGACCATCATCGATTGGGCGTTGAAAACCATCAACCGTGAGCGCGCCAAGGTCAATGAGCCGCCGCTGGATATCGCCTTTATCCCGCTGGACGACAAGCCGACCTACTCGCTGCTGCAAAAGGCCGAGACCACCGCGGTGTTCCAGCTTGAGTCGCGGGGCATGAAGGAACTGATCAAAAAGCTCAAGCCCGACTGCCTGGAAGACTTGATCGCACTGGTAGCGCTGTTCCGTCCCGGTCCGTTGCAGTCGGGCATGGTGGACGACTTCATCAACCGTAAGCACGGTCGCGCCGAACTGGCGTATCCGCACTCCGACTATCAGTACGAAGGCCTCAAGCCCGTATTGGCGCCGACCTACGGCATTATCCTGTATCAAGAACAGGTGATGCAGATCGCCCAGGTCATGGCTGGCTACACCCTGGGGGGTGCGGACATGCTGCGTCGTGCCATGGGTAAGAAAAAGCCCGAGGAGATGGCCAAGCAGCGGGGCGGTTTCATTGAAGGTTGCGCCACCAACAATATTGATGCTGATCTTGCGGGTAACATCTTCGATCTGGTGGAGAAGTTCGCCGGTTACGGCTTTAACAAGTCCCACTCTGCCGCCTACGGGCTGGTGTCATACCAGACGGCCTGGCTGAAAGCGCATTACCCGGCGCCGTTCATGGCCGCGGTACTGTCGGCGGATATGCACAACACCGACAAGGTCGTGACCTTGATCGAAGAAGTGCGGACCATGAAGCTGCGCCTCGATGCGCCGGACGTGAACGCTTCGGAGTTCAAGTTCACGGTGAACGACGACGGCCGCATCATTTATGGCCTGGGCGCGATCAAGGGGGTTGGCGAAGGGCCGGTCGAGGCGATCACCGAAGCGCGCCTGGAAGGGCCATTCAAGGACCTGTTCGATTTCTGCGCGCGGGTCGATCTCAAACGTATCAACAAGCGCACCCTCGATGGTTTGATCCGCAGTGGTGCCCTGGACCGGCTCGGTCCGTATTTCCATGATGAGCCCAAGGCTTATCAGGCCAATATCGATCGCAACCGCGCAGTCTTGCTGACGGCCATGGAAGAAGCGATCAAGGCGGCCGAACAGACCGCGCGCACCCACGACAGCGGCCACGCCGACCTGTTTGGCGGACTGTTCGTCGAAGCGGACTCCGATGTCTATGCCAATCACCGCAAAGCCAAGGAACTGACCCTCAAGGAGCGTCTCAAGGGTGAGAAGGACACCTTGGGTCTGTACCTCACCGGTCACCCGATTGACGAGTACGAAGGCGAGATCCGCCGTTTTGCCCGCCAGCGCATCATCGACCTGAAGCCGGCCCGGGATACCCAGACGGTCGCGGGCATGATCATTGCCCTGCGGGTGATGAAGAACAAGAAGGGCGACAAGATGGGGTTCATCACCCTCGATGACCGCTCGGGCAGGATCGAGGCGTCGCTGTTTGCCGAGGCGTTCCATTCGGCGCAATCGTTGCTGCAGACCGATGCGATGGTGGTGGTGGAAGGTGAAGTCAGCAACGACGACTTCTCCGGTGGCTTGCGCCTGCGGGTCAAGCGGGTCATGAGCATGGAAGATGCGCGTACCAACTTGGCCGAGAGCCTGCGCTTGAAGGTGCAGACCCAGGACTTGAAAGGCGATCAGTTGCGCTGGCTGGGCGATTTGCTCAAGCGCCATCGCGGCGCTTGCCCGATCACCATGGAATACGCCAGCCCCGACGCCAAGGCCTTGTTGCAGTTTGGCGAGGGCTGGCGCATTGATCCGGCAGACAGCTTGATTCAAGCCCTGCGTGACCAGTTCGGGCGAGACAACGTCTTCCTCCAATACCGTTGACGGGCAGGGGCCGCTGAAGTGCTCCGGCCCTGACCTGAATTTTTAATCTCGACCTGAACGCGCCTCTCCCTTAAGGTAGGGCGCGAATAGACAACCGGCCGGCCCAAGCTCTCTTGGACGTCGACCCAAGACGGACGCCTATGAACCCGAATTTTCTTGATTTCGAACAGCCAATCGCCGACCTGCAAGCCAAGATCGAAGAGTTGCGCTTGGTCGGTAATGACAATTCGCTGAATATCGGCGATGAAATCTCCCGCCTGCAAGACAAGAGCAACACGCTCACCGCAGACATCTTCGGCAAGCTGACCAGTTGGCAGATTGCGCGCCTGGCACGCCACCCGCGCCGTCCGTATACCCTGGACTACATCCAGCACATCTTTACTGAGTTTGATGAGTTGCACGGCGACCGTCATTTCTCCGATGACGCGGCTATCGTCGGTGGCGTTGCCCGCCTGGACGACCAGCCGGTGATGATCATTGGCCATCAGAAAGGCCGCGAAGTACGCGAGAAGGTACGTCGCAACTTCGGCATGCCGCGCCCGGAAGGCTACCGCAAGGCGTGCCGCCTGATGGAAATGGCCGAGCGCTTCAAGATGCCGATCCTGACCTTCATCGACACACCGGGTGCATACCCGGGTATCGACGCCGAAGAGCGCAATCAGAGCGAAGCAATCGCCTGGAACCTGCGTGTCATGTCGCGCCTGAAGACCCCCATCATTGCCACCGTGATTGGTGAAGGTGGTTCTGGTGGTGCGCTGGCCATTGGCGTGTGCGACCAGTTGAACATGTTGCAGTACTCCACGTACGCGGTGATCTCGCCAGAAGGCTGTGCTTCGATCCTGTGGAAAACCGCCGAGAAGGCACCGGATGCCGCCGAAGCCATGGGCATCACCGCCGAGCGCCTCAAAGGCCTGGGTATCGTCGATAAAGTGATTGGCGAGCCATTGGGTGGTGCACACCGTGATCCGGCCACCGCGGCGGCCTCGATCCGCGCGGAGCTGAGTTCGCAGCTGGCAATGTTGAAGAAGTTCGACAACGATGCACTGCTGGCGCGCCGTTACGAGCGTCTGATGAGCTACGGTCTCTGATCTGACCTCGGCTTTAAATGTGGGAGCGAGCGTGCTCGCGATGGCGGTATAACATCAACCGATTCGTTGGATGTTAGGCCCTGATCGCGAGCAGGCTCGCTCCCACAGTCGTTTTTGGCGAAGTGATTCATGAGTCAATCCCCTACTGATCTGTCTGCACGACTGCTGTTGAGCCTGGCGCCCTGGCGCGCCGCGCCCACCTGGCGCATCGCGTTCTCTGGTGGCCTCGACTCCACGGTCCTGCTGCACGCGCTCGCTCGGCTTGCCCAGACCCAATCCCTGCCTGAGCTCAAGGCCATTCACGTCCATCACGGCCTCCAGGCGGTGGCGGATACGTGGCCGGCACATTGCCAGGCTGCGTGTGATGCCCTGGGTGTGCCGCTCACGGTGGTTCGAGTTCAGGTGTTGTCCGGCGCCAGCCTTGAGCGTGCGGCGCGTGAGGCGCGCTATGGTGCCTTTATCGAGGCCACTCAGGTCGACGAGGTGCTGCTGACTGCCCAGCATCGTGACGATCAGGCCGAGACGCTGGTGTTTCGCCTGTTGCGCGGAGCCGGAGTAAGAGGCCTGTCCGCGATGCCGGCGCAGCGCCCATTGGGGCATGGGCACCTGGTGCGGCCATTGCTGGGGATCTCACGCGCTGCGCTTGAGGCCTACGCGGCCGAGCACCAGTTGAGCTGGATCGAAGACCCTTCCAACGGGGATCAACAGTTCTCGCGTAATTACCTTCGCCAGCAGATTTTTCCGATACTGACTCAGCGCTGGCCCCAGGCGGCAGCTACCATTGCCCGTAGTGCCGCGCATTTGAGTGAGGCGCAGGGATTGCTCGAAGAGTTGGCGCAAGTGGACTTGGCGCACGCGGCAACCCCCCATGCCTTTGATTGGCTGGGTGTGCCGTCGCTGGCGTTGCCGGCGCTGACCACGCTTTCCGCTGCTCGCCAGCGTAATGCGCTGAGTCATTGGCTGGCACCGTTATCGCGCTTGCCGGATAGCGACCACTGGTCGGGTTGGGCGGATCTGCGTGAGGCGGCAGTGGATGCGCGGCCGGTCTGGCGCCTGGCCGATGGCGAGTTGCATCGCTCGAATGGGCGACTCTGGTGGTTGTCGGGTGCGTGGTTGAGCCCGGCGCCGGTGCCGATGGCGTGGCCGGATCCGCTGGAACCGCTGTTGCTGGGTGAAAATGGTCGGCTGATCCTGCGCGGTGCGGTGCCCGGCGGCGCGCTCAGCGTGCGCTACCGCCAGGGCGGAGAAGTCATGCCGGTGCCCGGTCGTGGGCATCGTGATCTCAAGCGCTTGCTCAATGAGCGTGCGGTGCCGATGTTTGTCCGTGGCAGATTGCCGCTGCTGTATTGCGACGAGCAGTTGATCGCAGTGGCCAACCTGGCTGGGCTGGACGGTGGCGCGGGTGCCGGGGCGGTTTTGCGCTGGCAGCCAACAGGCCAAGATCTAGGTTTGAGCTGAAAGGGGCTTTCCGGTAGACTACGCTCCCTTCTTGATACAACTTCTGTGGATTCGACTGAATTGCAGCAGTTGCCGATTACCAAGCAGTCTTTGCTGGGCGATTCCAAAAAATGTGTAGCGATCAACCTACCGGTGCTTCATCTGCCGGTCTGTCACAACGCGGCGGTTTTTTTGAAAGATGCACTGTAATTAATGCAGGTGATCGGGGGCTTCGGCCTTCCTTCGCTTTCCCCGGCGGCTCGGACCGCTTTAACGCAGACTTCTAGGGTTTTTCATGACGCGCTACATATTCGTCACGGGCGGTGTTGTTTCTTCATTGGGGAAAGGCATCGCATCGGCTTCATTGGCGGCCATCCTGGAGGCGCGGGGACTTAAGGTCACCATGCTCAAGCTGGACCCGTACATCAACGTTGACCCGGGCACCATGAGCCCGTTCCAGCACGGTGAAGTGTTCGTCACCCACGACGGCGCCGAGACCGACCTGGACCTGGGCCACTACGAGCGGTTCATTCGCACGACCATGACCCAGAACAACAACTTCACCACGGGCCGTGTCTACGAGCACGTGCTGCGCAAAGAGCGCCGTGGTGACTACCTGGGTGCAACCATCCAGGTGATCCCGCACATCACCGACGAAATCAAGCGCCGCATCATCAAGGGTGCTGGCGACGCTGACGTGGCCATGGTCGAGATCGGTGGCACCGTGGGTGACATCGAATCCCAGCCGTTCCTCGAAGCCATCCGTCAGTTGCGTTTCGAAGTCGGCGCCAAGCGCGCAATGCTGATGCACCTGACACTGGTGCCGTACATTGCCACCGCTGGCGAGACCAAGACCAAGCCCACCCAGCACTCGGTCAAGGAACTGCGTTCCATCGGCCTGCAGCCAGACGTGCTGGTCTGCCGCTCCGACCACCCGATCGATCTGTCGTCGCGTCGCAAGATCGCGCAGTTCACCAACGTTGAAGAACGTGCGGTGATCGCCCTTGAAGATGCCGATACCATCTACAAGATCCCGGGCATCCTGCACGCCCAGGGCCTGGACGACTTCGTCGTCGAGCGCTTCGGCCTGCAATGCGGCGGTGCCGACCTGTCCGAGTGGGAAGCTGTGGTTGACGCCAAGTTGAACCCGGAACATGAAGTCACCATCGCCATGGTCGGCAAGTACATGGAGCTGCTGGACGCCTACAAGTCGCTGATCGAAGCGATGAGTCACGCCGGTATCAGCAACCGTACCAAGGTCAACCTGCGCTACATCGACTCCGAAGACATCGAGAACCAGGGCACCGCGCTGCTGGAAGGCGTCGATGCCATCCTGGTTCCGGGCGGCTTCGGTCTGCGTGGCGTGGAAGGCAAGATCACGGCGGTTCAATACGCTCGCGAAAACAAGGTTCCCTACCTGGGGATCTGCCTGGGTATGCAGGTCGCGGTGATCGAGTTCGCACGTAACGTGATGGGCTGGAAAGACGCCAACTCCACCGAGTTCGACCGCGCCAGTGGTCACCCGGTCGTGGGTCTGATCACCGAGTGGGAAGATGCCACCGGCGCCGTGGAAACCCGCACCGAAACGTCCGACCTGGGCGGCACCATGCGCCTGGGCGCCCAGGATTGCCTGCTGGAAGCCGGTTCCCTGGTGCACGATTGCTACGCCAAAGATGTAATCGTCGAGCGTCACCGTCATCGCTACGAAGTGAACAACAAGCTGCTGCCACAAATCATCGAGGCCGGCCTGAAAATTTCCGGTCGCTCCGGTGATGGCGCGCTGGTGGAAGTGGTCGAGGCGCCGAACCATCCTTGGTTTGTCGCATGCCAGTTCCACCCTGAGTTCACGTCGACTCCCCGTGACGGTCACCCGTTGTTCAGTGGCTTCGTCAAGGCGGCGCTCGCTCAACACCAGAAGAAGGCGTGAAACTGATGGGTCAGAAGATTATCCGCGTAGGCAACATCGAAATCGCCAACGACAAACCGATGGTACTGTTCGGCGGTATGAACGTACTGGAAAGTCGCGACATGGCGATGCAGGTGTGTGAAGAGTACGTCAAGGTCACCGAGAAACTCGGGATCCCCTACGTGTTCAAGGCCAGCTTCGACAAGGCTAACCGCTCGTCGGTAGCGTCCTACCGGGGCCCAGGCCTCGAAGAAGGCATGCGGATCTTCCAGGACATCAAGCAAGCCTTTGGCGTGCCGATCATTACCGATGTCCATGAGCCGGCCCAGGCGGCGGTTGTCGCAGAGGTTTGCGACATCATCCAGCTGCCTGCCTTCCTGTCGCGTCAGACCGACCTGGTGGTCGCGATGGCCAAGAGCGGTGCGGTGATCAACATCAAGAAAGCCCAGTTCCTCGCACCCCAGGAGATGAAGCACATCCTGAGCAAGTTCGAAGAAGCGGGTAATGATCAACTGATCCTCTGCGAGCGTGGTTCGAGCTTCGGCTATAACAACCTGGTCGTCGACATGCTCGGTTTCGGCATCATGAAGCAGTTCCAGTACCCGGTGTTCTTCGACGTGACCCACGCGCTGCAAATGCCCGGTGGTCGCGCGGACTCCGCGGGCGGACGTCGTGCCCAGGTCACCGACCTGGCCAAGGCCGGCATGAGCCAGTCCCTGGCTGGCCTGTTCCTGGAAGCTCACCCGGACCCGGACAACGCGAAATGCGATGGCCCTTGCGCCTTGCGCCTGAACAAGCTTGAGCCGTTCCTGGCCCAGCTCAAGGCACTGGACGAACTGGTTAAGAGTTTTCCGACGGTAGAAACCGCGTAATCCTCGATTCTCCGGTAAAGTACCGCTCGATTTATCGCTCAGGCCCTCGGGCCTGAGCTTTTATCGTCTGCAAGACTGCCCGCTAGATCAATCTTGTCGCTGATAAGAAGATTTCCTATAGCTGCGTCGCTTTCGTCAACTTTGGAGTGTTTACAACAATGGCAAAAATCGTCGACATCAAAGGTCGTGAAGTTCTCGACTCCCGTGGCAACCCCACCGTCGAAGCAGACGTACTTCTCGACAACGGCATCATCGGCAGCGCCTGCGCGCCGTCCGGTGCTTCCACCGGCTCGCGTGAAGCGCTCGAGCTGCGTGATGGCGACAAGAGCCGTTACCTGGGCAAAGGTGTCCTGAAGGCTGTGGCTAACATCAACGGTCCGATTCGCACCGCGCTGCTGGGTAAAGACCCGGTTGACCAGAAAGCCCTCGACCGCATCATGATCGAGCTGGACGGTACCGAGAACAAAGGCAGCCTGGGCGCCAACGCGATCCTGGCCGTGTCCCTGGCCGCTGCCAAGGCCGCCGCCCATGATCAAGACCTGCCGCTGTACGCACACATTGCCAACCTGAACGGCACCCCGGGTGTCTACTCGATGCCGGTGCCGATGATGAACATCATCAACGGTGGCGAGCACGCCGATAACAACGTCGACATCCAGGAGTTCATGGTCCAGCCGGTTGGCGCCAAGACCTTCTCGGAAGGCCTGCGCATGGGTACCGAGATCTTTCATCACCTCAAGGCTGTGCTCAAGGCCCGTGGCCTGAGCACCGCAGTCGGTGACGAAGGTGGTTTCGCACCGAACCTGGCGTCCAACGAAGATGCACTCAAAGTGATCTCCGAAGCCGTGGCCAACGCTGGCTACAAGCTGGGCACCGACGTGACCCTGGCCCTGGATTGCGCGGCCAGCGAGTTCTACGAAGACGGTAAGTACAACCTGTCCGGCGAAGGCCAGGTGTTCACCGCCGAAGGTTTTGCCGACTACCTCAAGGGCCTGACCGAGCGTTACCCGATCATCTCCATCGAAGATGGCCTGGACGAGTCCGACTGGGCTGGCTGGAAGATCCTCACCGACAAGATCGGCGAGAAGACCCAGTTGGTAGGCGACGACCTGTTCGTGACCAACACCAAGATCCTGAAAGAAGGCATCGACAAGAAGATTGCCAACTCGATCCTGATCAAGTTCAACCAGATCGGCACCCTGACCGAAACCCTGGAAGCCATCCAGATGGCCAAGGCCGCGGGCTACACCGCCGTGATCTCGCACCGCTCCGGCGAAACCGAAGATTCGACCATTGCCGACCTGGCCGTGGGCACTGCGGCAGGCCAGATCAAAACCGGTTCGCTGTGCCGTTCCGATCGCGTATCCAAGTACAACCAACTGCTGCGTATCGAAGAGCAATTGGGCGCCAAGGCCACGTACAACGGCCGTAGCGAGTTCCGCGGCTAAGTCTGAAGCGTAAAAAGACAGCGGATTGCGTCGATATCGTCGCTGTATTAGTCGATCGACGCTAATCTGATGCCTTAGAGTGCGAGCCTGGATCTTTCCAGGCTTCGTGCTATCAGATGCTTCAAAGTATTGGCATGGCTGTTTTTTCACTGGATACCTGATATTCGATGCGCAGTCCCTATTGGTTGTTTCTTGTCCTGCTCTTGCTCCTGGGTGGTTTGCAGTACCGCCTGTGGGTGGGAAATGGCAGCCTGGCCCAAGTCGCCGAACTGACTCAGCAAATTGCTGACCAGCACGCTGAAAACCAGGCACTGCTAGAGCGCAACCGGGTGCTGGACGCCGAAGTCATGGAGTTGAAAAAAGGCATGGAGACCGTTGAAGAGCGGGCTCGCCACGAGTTGGGCATGGTCAAGGACGGTGAAACGCTTTACCAGTTGGCCCAATGATGCATTCCTTGCCGGCCTTTTGGGCCGTGATTCCCGCCGCGGGCGTTGGTGCTCGTATGGCGGCCGACCGTCCCAAGCAGTATCTGCAACTGGGCGGGCGCACTATTCTCGAACACAGCCTTGGCTGTTTTCTCGATCACCCAGCCCTCAAGGGCCTGGTGGTCAGTCTTGCCGTAGATGATCCCTATTGGCCAAACCTGGCCTGCGCTGCCGATCCTCGTATCCAGCGTGTTGACGGGGGTGAAGAACGTTCGGGGTCGGTACTCAACGCGTTGCTGCATTTGCATGCGCAAGGGGCGGCCGATGACGATTGGGTGTTGGTTCATGACGCGGCGCGCCCCAACCTGACGCGCGATGATCTGGACAAACTGCTGTCGGAACTGGCTGATGATCCCGTCGGCGGTTTGCTGGCGGTTCCCGCACGTGACACGCTCAAGCGCGTGGACAAGCAGGGGCGGGTCGTCGAGACCGTCGACCGCAGCTTGATCTGGCAGGCTTACACGCCGCAAATGTTCCGCCTGGGCGCGTTGCATCGGGCATTGGCTGACAGCCTGGTGGCGGATGTGAGCATCACCGACGAAGCTTCGGCGATGGAGTGGGCAGGGCAGGCACCGCGCTTGATCGAGGGGCGCGGGGATAACCTCAAGGTTACCCGTCCCGAAGACCTCGAATGGCTGCGCCTGCGCTGGATCAATCGGCCTTAGGTTACGTACTCCGGCCGTAACGCCAAACCTTCCTTCAAGTAGTCCACCAACTTGCGTACCTTCGGCGACAAATGCCGTTGCTGTGGATACAGCGCCCACACTGCGGTGTTAGGCGGTTGATGAGCATCGAGCAGCGACACCAGTGCGCCGCTCTTGAGGTGCTCAAGCGCGTAGTAGTCCGGTAGCTGACACAGTCCTACTCCTTCTAACGCTGCATCCAGTACGGCTTGCCCACTGTTGCAGCGCCAATTGCCCTGTACCCGTTGGGAAAACTCCCTACCGTCCTGCGCCAGTTGCCAGATATCCGAACTCCCGATCAGGCAGTTATGCCGGCTGAGTTCCGACAGGCTGTGTGGCCGGCCATACCGTTCCAGGTAGGAGGGTGACGCGCACAGGTACATGCGGCGCGGGGCCAGGCGGGTGGCCATCAAGCGTGAATCTTGCAGGCGTCCCAGGCGGATCGCCAGGTCCAGGCCCTCATGCACCAGGTCCAGGGGGCGATTGCTCAGCTCGATGTCGACCCGCAGTTGCGGGTAAAGCCCCATGAAACGCGTCACCAGCGGCACGATAAACCGCTCGCCATAGGCCACTGCGCATGTCATGCGCAGCATGCCCTTGGGTTCACTGGCCAGATCGCCGACCGCGCGCAACGCTTCTTCGCGACCGTCTTGCAGGCGCTGACAGTGTTGGAGGAACGTTTGTCCAGCCTCGGTCAGGGTCACTCGCCGGGTACTTCGATAGAGCAGGCGGGTTTGCAGGCGCTCTTCCAGGCGTACGACTTGTCGACTGACGTGGGACGATGAAACCCCGAGCCGCTCGGCCGCCGCGGTGAATTGGCTGCATTCGGCGACGGCGACGAACTCGTCGATACCTTCCCAGCGGCTCTCGGACATGTTGATTATCCCTGTATGGCAATAATATTTTGCATTTGTCTCGATTATTCATCGGATGGCCCTGTATTACACTCCCAGCCTCGTTTTTATTCACTGGAGAGTCAGGATGATCAAGTCGCGCGCTGCTGTTGCCTTCGAGGCCAAGAAACCCCTTGAGATCGTTGAAGTCGATGTCGCCATGCCCAAGGCGGGCGAAGTCCTGCTGCGTGTGGTTGCCTCCGGTGTGTGTCATACCGATGCCTACACCCTGTCAGGCGCTGACCCGGAAGGCATCTTCCCGTCGATTCTCGGCCATGAAGGCGGGGCGATCGTCGAAGCCATTGGCGAGGGCGTGACGTCGGTGGCGGTGGGCGACCACGTGATTCCGCTGTACACCCCGGAATGTGGCCAGTGCAAGTTCTGCAAGTCGGGCAAGACCAACCTCTGCCAGGCGATCCGTGCGACCCAGGGCAAAGGCTTGATGCCGGATGGCACCACGCGTTTCTCCTACAAGGGTCAGCCGATTTTCCACTACATGGGCACCTCGACCTTCTCCGAGTACACCGTGTTGCCGGAAATCTCCGTGGCGAAGATTCCCAAGGACGCACCACTGGAAAAAGTCTGCTTGCTGGGCTGTGGCGTCACCACCGGCATTGGCGCAGTCATCAACACCGCCAAGGTCCAGCCGGGCGACACCGTGGCCATCTTCGGCCTGGGCGGGATCGGTTTGTCGGCAGTCATTGGTGCGGTAAAGGCCAAGGCAGCCCGTATCATTGCCATCGACATCAACCCGGGCAAGTTTGAAATCGCCAAGCAATTGGGGGCCACCGATTGTGTGAACCCGAAAGACTTCGACCGTCCGATCCAGGAGGTCATCGTTGACATGACCGATGGCGGCGTCGATTTTTCCTTCGAGTGCATCGGTAATGTTCAACTGATGCGAGCCGCCTTGGAGTGCTGCCACAAAGGTTGGGGCGAGTCGGTGATCATTGGTGTTGCCGGTGCCGGCCAGGAAATTGCGACCCGTCCGTTCCAACTGGTGACCGGTCGCGTCTGGCGCGGTTCGGCATTCGGTGGGGTGCGTGGCCGCAGCGAACTGCCGAGCTATGTGGAAATGGCCCAGACCGGTGAGATCCCGCTGGATACCTTCATCACCCACACCATGGGCCTGGAAGACATCAATAAGGCCTTCGACCTGATGCATGAAGGCAAGAGCATCCGCACCGTCATCCATTTCTGAGGTGGGCCATGACTCTGGAGAATCTCTCTTGCCAGAAGAGCTTTGGCGGCTGGCATAAACGCTACAAGCATCACTCCCAGGTGCTGGGCTGCGACATGGTGTTTGCCGTGTTCCTTCCGCCACAGGCGGAGCAGGGCGGCAAGCTGCCGGTACTGTACTGGCTGTCCGGGTTGACCTGCACCGATGAGAACTTCATGCACAAGGCCGGGGCGATGCGCCTGGCGGCCGAGTTGGGGTTGATCATCGTCGCACCGGATACCAGCCCCCGTGGCGCGGAGGTACCAGACGATCCGGACGCGGCGTGGGACTTCGGCCTGGGGGCCGGGTTCTACCTGAACGCGACGCAGGAACCCTGGGCCAAGCACTATCGGATGCATGACTACGTAGTGCAGGAATTACCGGCGTTGGTCGAGGCGCATTTCCCGGCGTCGGATAAGCGCGGAATCAGCGGTCACTCCATGGGCGGGCATGGTGCCCTGGTGTGCGCCTTGCGCAATCCAGGCCGCTACCAATCGGTATCGGCCTTTGCGCCCATTAGCAATCCAATGGATTGCCCCTGGGGGCAAAAGGCGTTCTCCCGCTACTTGGGCGAAGAGCGTTCGAAGTGGCGAGAGTGGGATGCCTGTGTGCTGATCAGCGAAGCGCGCGAGCAGTTGCCGTTGCTGGTGGATCAGGGGGACCGGGATGACTTCCTGGCAACCCAGTTGAAGCCGGATGCGCTGCAACAAGCGGCAAAACTTTCAGGCCATCCCCTGACGCTGCGGCTGCAACCGGGCTACGACCACAGTTACTTCTTCATTGCCAGCTTCATCGACGATCACTTGCGACATCACGCCCACGCCCTGGACGCCTAAAGCAGGTAGAATCACGCCCTGACTCTATCGGGGCGTTTTTTTATGCGTATTGGCCACGGCTACGATGTGCACCGTTTCGCCGAAGGCGACTTCATTACCCTGGGCGGGGTGCGGATTGCCCACAGCGTTGGGCTATTGGCTCACTCTGACGGCGACGTGTTGCTGCATGCGCTCAGCGATGCCTTGCTGGGGGCGGCGGCGCTGGGTGATATCGGCAAGCATTTTCCGGACACCGACCCGCAGTTCAAGGGGGCCGACAGCCGTGCGCTGTTGCGGCATGTCGTTGCGCTGATCCACGCTAAAGGCTGGAAAGTCGGTAACGTCGACAACACCATCGTTGCCCAGGCGCCGAAAATGGCCCCGCATATCGAATCGATGCGTGCGCTGATTGCCGCGGATCTTCAAATTGAGTTGGATCAAGTGAACGTGAAAGCCACCACCACCGAGAAGCTTGGCTTCGTCGGTCGCGAAGAAGGTATTGCCGTGCATTCCGTCGCCTTGTTGCTGCGTCCATGAACGACGTGCAATTGCTCGGCCCGCGGGCCTATGGCGAGCCCTTGGGCACTGCCGTATTGAAAGCCATCGCCGAGGATTTCCAGGTCGATGAAGTCCTCGATATTCCCCTGACCGGCGACGGCGAGCACCTATGGATCTGGGTTGAAAAACGTGGCCTGAATACCGAGGAGGCGGCGCGGCGCATTGCCAAGGCTGCCGGTGTGCCGTTGCGTACCGTCAGCTATGCCGGCTTGAAGGATCGCCAGGCCCTCACGCGCCAGTGGTTCAGCGTGCAATTGCCGGGCAAGGCCGATCCGGACCTGTCTGCTGCAGAAAACGACACACTGAAAGTCCTGAAGACCGCGCGGCACAAGCGCAAGCTGCAACGGGGTGCCCATTCCGCCAACGGCTTCACCTTGCGCCTGACCCAGTTTGCCGGGGACAAGGACGCCCTTGACGCACGCCTGCAATTGATCGCCAAGCAAGGCATCCCCAACTATTTCGGCGCCCAGCGTTTCGGCCATGACGGCGGTAACGTGGTCGATGCCCGTAGCTGGGCTGCGCGCAAGGCTCTGCCGGAGCAGCGCAATGTGCGTTCGCGCCTGCTGTCCACGGCGCGTAGCTATTTGTTCAATCAAGTGTTGGCGGCCCGCGTCGCTGACGGCAGTTGGCAGCGCGCCCAAGTGGGCGACTTGCTGGCCTTCACCGACAGCCGCAGTTTTTTCCCCGCGGGCGAAGCTGAATGCAGCGACCCGCGCTTGGCCATACTTGATCTGCACCCCACGGGTCCGCAATGGGGCGAGGGCGAGTCACCGGCCAGCGGTGCGACCCACGAATTGGAACAATGGATCGCCACGGCCGAAGCGGACCTGCGCGACTGGTTGGTCAATGCCGGAATGAGCCATGAACGTCGCATCCTGCGACTGCCCATTGGCGGTTTGACATGGCATTATCCCGAACCTGACATTCTGCAACTGGAATTCGTCCTGCCGGCCGGATGCTTCGCCACTGTATTGGTGCGCGAACTCGTTGATCTGGTGCCGGTGGGGCAGACGGACAGCTCATGCGTATTCTGATTTCTAACGACGACGGGGTAACCGCCCCGGGTCTTGCCGCGCTTCATGCCGCGCTGGCGGATTATGCCGAGTGCGTGGTGATTGCCCCGGACCAGGACAAAAGTGGCGCCAGCAGTTCGCTGACGCTCGACCGTCCGTTGCACCCGCAAACGCTGGCCAATGGATTTATCAGTCTCAACGGCACGCCGACCGACTGCGTACACCTGGGTCTCAATGGTCTGCTGGAGATTGAACCGGACATGGTGGTTTCCGGGATCAACCTGGGCGCCAACCTGGGCGACGACGTGCTGTATTCCGGTACGGTCGCCGCGGCGCTAGAAGGGCGATTCCTGGCCAAGCCTTCCTTCGCCTTTTCGCTGGTCTCACGGCAAGTGGAAAACCTGCCGACGGCGGCCTATTTCGCGCGCAAGCTGGTCGAGGCCCATGCCGGATTGGCGTTGCCGCCGCGTACGGTGCTGAACGTGAATATTCCCAACTTGCCTCTGGATCACATCCGCGGCATCCAACTGACCCGCCTGGGCCATCGTGCCCGCGCGGCAGCGCCGATGAAGGTCGTCGATCCGCGTGGCAAGTCCGGCTACTGGATTGCTGCAGCCGGCGATGCCGAGGATGGTGGCGTGGGCACAGACTTCCATGCGGTGATGCAGGGCTATGTCTCCATTACACCGCTGCTGCTTGATCGCACCTTCAATGATGCTTTCAGAAGTCTCGATGGCTGGCTGGAGGGGCTGCGCTGATGGCTCGCGAGCAAGACGATATGCTGCGCCGCGGAATCGGCATGACCTCCCAGCGTACCCGTGAACGCCTGATTCAACGTCTGTATGAAGAGGGCCTGAGCAACGCGCAGGTGCTGGAAGTGATCCGTCGTACCCCGCGCCATCTGTTCGTTGATGAAGCGCTGGCCCACCGTGCCTATGAAGACACGGCGCTACCGATTGGCCACAACCAGACCATTTCCCAGCCCTATATGGTGGCGCGCATGAGCGAGCTGCTGCTGGAGGCTGGTCCTCTGGATAAAGTGCTGGAGATCGGCACGGGTTCGGGCTACCAGACAGCCGTGCTGTCGCAGTTGGTCGAGCGAGTGTTCTCGGTAGAACGCATCAAGGTGCTGCAGGACCGAGCCAAGGAACGCCTGGTCGAATTGAACCTGCGCAACGTGGTCTTTCGCTGGGGTGATGGCTGGGAGGGCTGGCCTGCGCTGGCGCCTTACAACGGCATCATTGTCACCGCGGTGGCCACCGATGTACCGCAGGCGCTGCTCGATCAACTGGCGCCTGGAGGCCGTTTGGTGATTCCGGTAGGCTCGGGTGAGGTGCAGCAACTCATGTTGATCATTCGTGAGGAGCAGGGTTTCTCCAGGCGTGTTCTGGGGGCGGTTCGCTTCGTCCCATTGCTCAATGGCCCGCTGGCCTGAGCTTTTGTTCAACGGCGCTGAACGCTCTTCGATTGCCTGGGTCTTACGGCGGCATCGGTTGGATAAACGCACCTGTGTAGCTTCAAGCCAGCCTGCGTGTGTCTGGATTTCGCTTTGTCGGCGGTAAAGCGCGGACGGCCAGTTATACTTGCGACACTTCATGCCTGAACAAGGCACATTCTATTTTCAGCCACCAGAAAGGGAGCGGCGGGTGAGTCTCAATGTCATTGCGCAGCGTATCGGTACAGCAAGCTTTAAGTGCCTGGTCACTGGCCTTGTCTTGAGTTCCTTGTTGGTCGGTTGCTCCAGCACGCGATCCAGCGACGTGCGTGTCGTCGATCGCAACAGTACGGCCAACCAGCGGCCCGCGGTCACCACGGGCCAGCACGTAGTCCGTAAGGGCGATACCCTGTTTTCCATCGCCTTTCGCTACGGCTGGGACTACAAGGCCCTGGCGGCACGAAACAATATTCCTACGCCCTACACCATTCACCCAGGTCAGACTATTCGCTTTGATGGCCGTGCGGGTTCAACGCCAAGCCAAACTGTGACGTCGTCGACAACCAACACCTCTTCGTCCGGCAAATTCACCGTCACCCGGCGCCCTGCGTCGAGCGCCAGCGGTACCACGGCGTCCGTTGCGCCGTCCGTCGCAAACAAGCCAGCCCCCGTAACGTTGCCACTGGCCGGACCTGCGCCGAAAGGATGGGGGTGGCCATCTAACGGCATTTTGATTGGAAAATTTTCTTCAAACGGTAGTTTGAATAAAGGAATTGATATCGCCGGAGATTTGGGACAGCCTGTTTTGGCTGCGTCTGATGGGACTGTCGTATACGCCGGGAGTGGCTTGCGGGGCTACGGCGAACTGGTCATCATCAAGCACAGCGATACCTACGTCAGTGCCTACGGTCACAACCGCAGGCTGTTGGTTCGGGAGGGGCAGCAGGTCAAGGTCGGACAGACAATTGCCGAAATGGGGTCAACGGGTACAGACCGGGTGAAACTGCATTTTGAGATTCGCCGACAAGGTAAGCCTGTAGATCCGCTGCAATTCCTGCCACGCCGTTGATTTGTTGCCAGCCTGTTCCGTCACGTAGAGGGAACAGGCTCCAGCGTTGCCAAGGATAAAGGCGCCGCTTGAGCTTGAGGTCGAACTCACCAAAGGACTATAACAATGGCTCTCAGTAAAGAAGTGCCGGAGTTTGACATCGACGATGAGGTTCTCCTGATGGAGACCGACGTCGCATCGGATTCGACGCCGATAGAAGGCTCAGCTATGCCTTCGACTCGCGCCAAGTCCAAACACTCCGCTTCACTCAAGCAACACAAGTACATTGACTACACGCGTGCGCTTGATGCCACTCAGCTGTATCTCAATGAAATCGGTTTTTCCCCCCTGTTGTCCCCGGAAGAAGAAGTTCATTTTGCGCGCCTGTCGCAAAGTGGTGATCCGGCTGGGCGCAAGCGGATGATTGAAAGTAACTTGCGCCTGGTGGTGAAAATCGCTCGACGTTATGTCAATCGTGGGCTGTCGTTGCTTGATCTGATTGAAGAGGGCAACCTCGGGCTTATCCGGGCTGTGGAGAAGTTTGATCCGGAGCGTGGCTTTCGCTTTTCGACCTATGCCACTTGGTGGATTCGTCAGACCATCGAGCGTGCGATCATGAACCAGACCCGGACCATCCGGTTACCGATTCATGTGGTAAAAGAGCTCAACGTCTACCTTCGGGCAGCGCGCGAGCTGACTCAAAAGCTCGACCATGAACCCTCACCCGAAGAAATCGCCAACCTGCTGGAGAAACCGGTGGGAGAGGTCAAGCGCATGCTGGGCTTGAATGAGCGGGTTTCTTCGGTCGACGTCTCGCTGGGGCCGGACTCGGATAAAACCCTGCTGGATACGCTCACTGATGATCGGCCTACCGACCCGTGTGAACTGCTTCAGGATGATGATCTGTCACAGAGCATCGATCAGTGGCTCTCTGAGTTGACCGACAAGCAGCGAGAGGTGGTGATCCGCCGCTTTGGGTTGCGCGGTCACGAGAGCAGCACGCTGGAGGACGTTGGCCTGGAGATCGGCTTAACTCGTGAGCGCGTCAGGCAGATTCAGGTTGAAGGTCTGAAACGGCTACGTGAAATCCTTGAGAAAAATGGACTGTCGAGTGAGTCGCTATTCCAGTAGTGGAAACATACTTACTTGAAAGTCAAAAAAGCCCCGTCTGTTACGGGGCTTTTTGTTGTTTGTCTGTAAGTGCGATGTTTGAATGTTTAAGTGCAGTCCAAGCTATTTCTCTGGCTTGTGTAAGCCGTGGCTTACTCTTTCGTAAGTATTCGGTTTGTATGGCTGGAGATAGTTGTCGCCTAGGAACTTGCTATGTTTCTAGTTTGTTGTTTTTAAAAGATATTTAGTTTTATGGCGCGCCGATATTTCCCATGTGTTTAACCGGGCGTAGTGGTTGCTCTTATGGGGAAAAGCTCTAATATCAGTCCTGTGTCAACGGATAGACACAGCCATCAAGGAGGGTGGTCTAGGAACATCGCAAGGACGTGATTCATCAGGATGATGAAAGGGAACATAGGGAATAGGGAAAAAATGTGGGCGGGTCATACCGCCCCTTTTTTTGCCTGCGAAAAAGCCATTGGCCCTGAAATCCAAAGGCTCACGCACTCAACCACCCCGCGCGGCAAGACGCTGGGTGAGCAAACCGGGTATGTCGGGGTTTTGCGGGTCCAGCGCCATGACTCACGCACTAACTGTGTGTGTTAGAGCGTAAGTCGTTGATGGGGGGCGAGGTCGCGACGATCAGCGTTCGAGGTCTTTGATCTTGCCTTTAACGCCATCCCACTCTTCGGCATCAGGCATCGATTCTTTCTTCTCGGTGATGTTGGGCCAGATTTCGGCTAGCTCAACGTTCAACTGAATGAATTCTTGCATGTCTTCCGGGACTTCGTCTTCGGAGAAGATGGCCACGGCAGGGCATTCTGGTTCGCACAGGGCGCAGTCGATGCACTCATCCGGGTGAATCACCAGGAAGTTCGGGCCTTCGTAAAAGCAGTCCACCGGACAGACTTCTACGCAGTCGGTGTACTTGCACTTGATGCAGTTGTCGGTGACGACGAAGGTCATTTCTAATTCTCTCCTCAGGCGGCGTGCTGCGCCCCTTCACGGTGGGGTCGCCAGGTTTGGGAGCGATAATCTGCAGGCGGGCTAAGCCTGCAGCATCCCAAACCGCGCGAGATTCTAACAGCTTGCGGCTAACAGCGTTAGATCCGTGTCTTCAGTGTATAGAGCATTTCGAGTGCACGGCGCGGCGTCATGTCATCCAGGTTGAGCTTGGCCAGTTCATCGAGCACCGGGTGGGGCAAGCTGGCGAACATATCGCTTTGCTGTGGCGTCGCGGGCCTGCCTTTGGCTGGTGCCGCAACTTCATGAGGCAGGGCCGTGGCTTCCAGTCGACCCAGATGCTCGCGAGCGCGCACGATGACCTCGGTGGGCACTCCGGCCAACTGCGCAACCGCCAGGCCATAGCTTTGGCTGGCTGGGCCAGGCAGCACGTGGTGAAGGAAGACAATTCGCTCATTGTGCTCGGTGGCATTGAGGTGAACGTTGGCCACCAGTGGCTGGCTCTCCGGTAGCACCGTCAGTTCGAAGTAGTGGGTGGCAAACAACGTGTAGGCACGCAGTTGAGCCAGGCGCTCGGCCGCGGCCCAGGCCAGGGACAGTCCGTCAAAGGTACTGGTGCCGCGGCCGACTTCGTCCATCAGCACCAGGCTGCGTTCGGTGGCGTTGTGCAGGATGTTTGCGGTTTCGCTCATTTCGACCATGAAGGTCGAACGGCCGCCCGCCAGGTCATCGCTGGAGCCGATCCGGGTGAAGATGCGGTCCACCAATGACAACTCGCAGCTGGCCGCCGGTACGAAGCTCCCGATGTGTGCCAACAGAACGATCAATGCGGTCTGACGCATGTAGGTGGATTTACCGCCCATGTTCGGACCGGTGATCACCAGCATCCGGGTGCTGTCGTCCAGGTTCAGGTCGTTGGCCACGAACGGGGTCGTCAGTACCTGCTCGACCACGGGGTGACGGCCCTGGCTGATGCGCATGCACGGTTCGCTGACGAATGTCGGGCAGTTCAGGTCCAGGTTCAGTGCCCGCTCTGCCAGGTTGCTCAGCACGTCCAGCTCGGCCAGCGCCGCTGCGGTGTCCTGGAGCGGTGGCAACTGGCTGATCAGGTCTTCGAGCAGTGCTTCGTAGAGCATCTTCTCCCGTGCCAGTGCGCGGCTCTTGGCCGACAGGGCCTTGTCTTCGAACGCCTTGAGTTCCGGCGTGATGAAGCGCTCGGCGCCCTTGAGGGTCTGGCGGCGGATGTAGTCGGCTGGGGCTGACTCGGCTTGCTTGCTCGGCAACTCGATGAAGTAGCCGTGAATACGGTTGTAGCCGACCTTGAGGTGAGACAGGCCGGTACGGGCTTTCTCGCGGGCTTCGAGATCGATCAGGAACTGGCCGGCGTTCTCGCTCAGCGATTGCAGGTCGTCGAGTTCGCTGTCGTAGCCAGTCTTCAGCACGCCGCCATCACGGATCACCGCGGGCGGGTTGTCGACGATGGCTTTTTCCAGCAGGGCGGCCAACACCGGGTAGGTGCTGGTGGTGGTCGCCAGCTGGTTCAAATGCTCGGCGTCCAACTCGCTCATGGCGACCTGCAGCGCCGGCAGGGCGCCCAGGGCGTCACGCAGGCGGGCGAGGTCTCGCGGGCGGGCGTTACGCAGGCCGATCCGCGCGAGGATCCGCTCGATGTCGCCGATTTCCTTGAGTTGCGGTTGCAGTTTTTCGAAGCGATAGCCATCGAGCAGGCAGGTGATTGAGCGTTGCCGCGCCTGCAAGACGTTCAGGTCGCGCAGTGGACGGTTCAACCAGCGGGTCAGCAAGCGGCTGCCCATGGCCGTCTGGCAGCGGTCGACCACCGATTGCAGGGTGTTGTCGCGCCCGCCCGCCAGGTTGGTATCCAGTTCCAGGTTGCGACGGCTAGCACCATCGAGCACCACGGTGTCGTCCAGGCGCTCATGGCGCAGGCTGCGCAGGTGCGGCAGCGCGGTGCGCTGGGTTTCCTTGGCGTAGCTCAACAGGCAACCGGCCGCGCCGATGGCCAGCGTCAGGTTTTCGCAGCCAAAACCCTTGAGATCCTGGGTGGAAAATTGCTGGCAAAGGCTTTTGAACGCCGAATCACGCTCGAAATCCCACGGCGCACGACGGCGAACGCCGCGACGCTTCTCCGCCGGCAGGTCCTTTGGCCAATCATCTGGAATCATCAACTCGACCGGGTTGACCCGCTCAAGCTCAGCCAGCAGGTTTTCCCAGCCTTTGATTTCCAGCACGGTGAAGTTGCCGCTGGTGATATCCAGCACGGCCAGGCCGAACAGGCGTTCATCGCCCAGCACGGCAGCGATCAGATTGTCGCGGCGCTCATCGAGCAGCGCTTCGTCGCTCACGGTGCCTGGGGTGATGATGCGCACCACCTGACGATCCACCGGCCCCTTGCTGGTCGCCGGGTCGCCAACCTGCTCACAGATCACCACCGATTCGCCGAGCTTGACCAGTTTGGCCAGGTAGCCTTCGGCAGCGTGGTAAGGAATCCCACACATGGGAATCGCCTGACCAGCCGATTGCCCGCGAGCGGTCAGGGTAATGTCCAACAGCTTGGCGGCCTTCTTCGCGTCCTCGTAGAAGATCTCGTAGAAGTCGCCCATGCGGTAGAACATCAACTGGTCGGGGTGCTGGTTCTTCAGGCGCCAGTACTGCTGCATCATCGGGGTGTGGCTGGAGAGGTCTGAAATTGGTTTATTCATCGGATAATTAGGCGAATTCATTCAAAAGGGGTGGGATAAAGGAGAGCGCTTGCCCGGCTTTTCCACGATGGATGCAAGGTTACCATGGGCCAGTCCGAGCGACCCAGGGATCAAAGCCGTACCGCTTTTTTCCAAGAACGATGCACTTTTATGCAAATACGCAATTGTCTTCATCCTAAAGAACCACCATTATGCGTTCCATGCAAAAACGCAACGTTTCTACCGTCCTAAGGGCACTGCTCGATCAACACCGGATCTCCCCTACGGAGCTTCACCGGCGTACCGGCGTGCCTCAATCCACGCTCTCGCGGATTCTCAGCGGGAAGATCGTCGACCCTTCGGATAAGCACATATCGAAGATCGCCGAGTACTTTCGCGTGAGTACCGATCAATTGCGCGGTCGCGCCGATATAGTGCCGACCTCGGTGGCGGCCGTTCAGGCGGCGCATTCCGAACTCAAGGACATAAGCCTGTGGGATGACGATACCCCCGTTGATGACGATGAGGTGTCGGTGCCTTTTTTGCGCGAGGTTGAATTGGCTGCTGGATCAGGAAGATTCGTCATTGAGGAAAGCGAGCGCGCCAGCCTGCGGTTCGGCAAGCGCAGCCTGCGTCATAACGGCGTGCAGTTCGACCAGGCCAAGTGCGTGACCGTACGCGGCAACAGCATGTTGCCCGTGTTGCGCGACGGTGCCACGGTCGGGGTCAACGCCGGAAAGTGCACGATTGGCGACATCATCGACGGCGACTTGTACGCCATCAACCACAACGGCCAGTTGCGGGTGAAGCAGCTTTATCGCCTGCCAACGGGGATTCGCCTGCGCAGCTTCAATCGCGATGAGCACCCGGACGAGGACTACAGCTTCCAGGACATCCAGGAAGAGCAAATCGTGATCCTCGGCCATGTCTTCTGGTGGGGCATGTACGCCCGCTAACCTCACTGCTGTCAGAAAAGCCCGCCCAGTCAGGTGGGTTTTTTTTCGCCTGCTGAAAAGTCCTAACGCCAGGATTCGCAAGGGTTGATGCGTTAATGCATTGATGGTGCACAAGCAAATGCATTTATGCATTGACTGTATATGCATACATGCATAATCTTTGTCTTAAGCCGCCCGACAAGGTGGCTGGAAACGAAGCTTTTTAGTTCCACGGCAACGGCAGCGATGGACCGGCCTCAACGGTTCAGAGGGTTGGCAACTGACACGGGTGTGCAGCGTAAAGCACCGTAAGCAGCTATCTGGCGGACAGGGTCGCGGTCGGAGGAACAAGTTTGAATGGATCCGTACCGGGCCAGTCGCACCGAACGATCGCGTGTCCGGTTTCAATGCCGACTGAGACAGGACGCAGGACCGCATTACTGAAAATGCCTGGCACGCGTCGGGCTTTTTGGAATGCCTGCCTGCCGCCAGGCCCATCAAGAGACAACGTTTGAACAGCACACAAACCCATGACCTATTGATCAACGCAGGAGGCGTGACATGACGAACGAGCCGCAAGTGTTGCTGGACATGCCGATCTGGCTTGTCATCGCCCTGGCGGTGATCGGCGGGGTGTCCGGCGAAATGTGGCGCGCCGACAAGGACGGCGCTCGCGGTTGGCCGCTGTTGCGGCGCCTGGCGCTGCGCTCGGGGGCCAGCATGGTCTGCGGGGTCTCGACCATCATGCTGCTGTATGCCGCCGGCGTGTCGATCTGGACCGCTGGCGCCTTCGGCTGCCTCACCGCGATGGCCGGCGCCGATGTGGCGATCGGGCTCTACGAGCGTTGGGCCGCCAAGCGCATAGGCGTGAGCGATGTGCTGCCGCGTGACTCCAGCCAGGACCGCTAGCGGTCAGCCAACCACCACCGATCCAGAACAAGTCCGATGGAATGGCTGACGAGGGGCGTAGACAATGACCCCGCCCCGCAAGGATGCGGGTTATCGACGGAAACTTTCCTTTACTCAAGCCTTCGGCATCACCGACGCAGGCGGTCGGGGGTTGAGGCCTGTCAGGCCTATATCAGGACGATTGCCCGCTAATACTTTGATCTTGCCCACGCCTTGCAAGCGTGTACTGCTCGTGTACGGTAACGCTCATACCCGCCTGATTTAAGGAGAGAGTCGTGAACGAAATCACCCAGCTTGCCGCGGACCTTGGTCGTCGTCTGCAGGTGCTCAATGCCCACGTCAGCACGGCCGAGTCCTGCACCGGGGGCGGTATCGCCGAGGCGATTACCCGGGTCGCCGGCAGCTCGGCGTGGTTCGAGGCCGGTTATGTCACCTATTCCAATCGTCAGAAAACCCAACAGCTGAACGTGCCGGCCGAGTTGTTCACCCAGGTCGGGGCGGTCAGTCGCGAGGTGGTCGAGGCGATGGTGCAGGGCGCGCAGCGTAATAGCCATGCGCGGTTTGCCGTGGCGGTCAGCGGGATTGCCGGGCCGGACGGTGGTTCTCCGAGCAAGCCGGTGGGCACTGTCTGGCTGGCGTGGGGCGTCGGCGACGCCGTGTTTGCTGAGTGTCGGCACTTCCCCGGAAACCGCGATGAGGTCCGCCGACAAACGGTGAAGGCCGCGCTAGAGGGGCTGCTGCTGCATGCCGACGGAGAAATCTCAAATCAGGGGTAGGCGATCCCCAAACGCTGTGGAATAATACTGGCTACTTATACAGGTGTTGGCCGACAGGCCTTATTGATTACGTGAGGACTTTAATGGACGACAACAAGAAGAAAGCCTTGGCTGCGGCCCTGGGTCAGATCGAACGTCAATTCGGCAAGGGTGCCGTAATGCGTATGGGCGATCAGGACCGTCAGGCGATCCCGGCTATCTCCACGGGCTCTTTGGGTCTGGACATCGCGCTTGGCATTGGCGGCCTGCCAAAAGGCCGTATCGTTGAAATCTACGGTCCTGAATCCTCCGGTAAAACCACCCTGACGCTCTCTGTTATCGCCCAAGCGCAAAAGGCCGGCGCGACCTGCGCATTCGTCGATGCCGAGCACGCACTGGACCCGGAATATGCCGGCAAGCTGGGCGTCAACGTCGACGACCTGCTGGTTTCCCAGCCAGACACTGGCGAACAAGCCCTGGAAATCACCGACATGCTGGTGCGTTCCAACGCGGTTGACGTGATCATCGTCGACTCCGTGGCTGCCCTGGTGCCGAAGGCTGAAATTGAAGGCGAAATGGGTGACATGCACGTGGGCCTGCAAGCCCGCCTGATGTCCCAGGCGCTGCGTAAAATCACCGGTAACATCAAGAACGCCAACTGCCTGGTGATCTTCATCAACCAGATCCGGATGAAGATCGGCGTGATGTTCGGCAGCCCGGAAACCACCACCGGTGGTAACGCGCTGAAGTTCTACGCCTCGGTTCGCCTGGACATCCGCCGTACCGGCGCGGTGAAGGAAGGCGACGAAGTAGTGGGCAGCGAAACCCGCGTCAAAGTGGTCAAGAACAAAGTAGCAGCGCCGTTCCGTCAGGCCGAGTTCCAGATTCTTTACGGCAAGGGCATCTACCTCAATGGCGAGATGATCGACCTGGGCGTGCTGCACGGCTTTGTCGAGAAGTCCGGCGCCTGGTATGCCTACAACGGCACCAAGATCGGTCAGGGCAAGGCCAACTCGGCCAAGTACCTGGCGGACAACCCGGATATCGCTGCCAAGCTCGAGAAGCAGATTCGTGACAAGCTGCTGACGCCAGCGGTTATTGATACCAATGCTTCTCCGGTCAAAGAGACCGAAGAAGAGCTGGTTGACGCTGATATCTGATTAACGCCATGACCGCCGTACTCGATACCCCCGTCGCAGTGCGGCGGACCGCAATGGACCTGCTCGCGAGACGTGAGCATGGTCGAGTCGAGCTGACGCGTAAACTGCGTCAGCGTGGCGCTCCAGATGAAATGATCGACACGGCCCTCGACCGTCTGACGGAAGAGGGCCTGCTGTCGGAATCACGCTACCTGGAAAGTTTTGTTTCCTATCGTGCTCGCTCTGGTTATGGCCCTTTGCGGATTCGTGAAGAGCTGGGCCAACGTGGTTTGCAGCGTGCCGATATCGAATTGGCCCTGCGCGAGTGCGGAATCAGTTGGCAAGAACACCTGGAAGACACCTGGCGGCGCAAGTTTGCCGGGCATCTACCGATAGACGCCCGTGAGCGTGCCAAGCAAGGGCGTTTTCTCGCCTACCGTGGTTACTCCATGGAGATGATCGGTCGCTTGTTCAGTGGCCGGGGGATGGAAGACTAGGAAGGGCCCGACTATGTCAGTAGTCGGGCCCTTTTTTGTTCACGAGACTTTGCTTGGTTCGCGTTGGCGCTGGGGTGTCGTGGCCTGGGTCGCGCCCCAGTTTTCTGGCAGGTTGATGTAGTCGACCAATTCGCGCAGGCGTCCATGATCACGAGCGTTGAAGGCGAAGGCCAGTCGCGTCAGGTGGCTGAACTGGATCTCATCGTGCTCCTCGCCAGCGTAGGCGTGCTGGTGAAATTGATCGCTGAGGCACAAGTCGGCGAAAGCTGTTTGCATGTGCGCAAGGGCCTGCTCATTGAGTGAATGATGCATGCGGATCACAAACTGACGCTTCAGCCAGCGGCTGGAGTGGAAGTTGCTGTAGAACTGATTGATCTGCGCCACGGCCTCTTCAACGCTGTACACCAGGCTCACCAGCTTCAGGTCGGTCGGCAGGATGTAACGGTTAGCCTCCAGCTGGCTGCGAATGAAGTCCAGCGCGCCTTCCCAGAAGCGGCCA
The DNA here is from genome assembly GCF_900109995.1 of Pseudomonas sp. ok272. Lineage (GTDB taxonomy): Bacteria > Pseudomonadota > Gammaproteobacteria > Pseudomonadales > Pseudomonadaceae > Aquipseudomonas. The sequence goes on from NZ_FOCB01000001.1 coordinate 322,200, forward strand.
CCCGGTGCATCCAGCAACACCACGGGCACCAGCGGGCTCTTGCCGGTCTGGATCAGGGTCAGTACTTCCAGGGCTTCATCCAGGGTGCCGAAACCGCCAGGGCAGAGCACCAGGGCGTCGGCCTCTTTGACGAAGAACAGCTTGCGGGTAAAGAAAAAGTGGAACGGCAAGAGGTTGTCAGTGCCCCCGACGGTCGGGTTGGCGTGTTGCTCGAAGGGCAGGGTGATGTTGAACCCCAGGCTGTGATCCCGGCCCGCGCCTTCATGGGCGGCGGCCATGATGCCGCCACCGGCGCCGGTGATGACCATCAGGTTCGATTCGGCGAGTTTCTCCCCCAGCTCCCGGGCCATGGCATACAGCGGGTGTTCGATCGGCGTTCGTGCGGAACCGAACACCGTCACTTTGCGCCGTCCCTTGAACTTTTCCAGTACGTGGAAGGCGTGCTCCAGTTCGCGTAGCGCTTGCAGGGTGATCTTGGCATTCCAGCGGCTGTGGTCTTCTTGTGCCATGCACAGCACCGTCAGCATCATGTCGCGATAAATCGGGATGTTCGGACTGTTGGGGCAAACCAGGTTGAGCTGCTCTTCGATCTTCGTCGTGAGATCGACGCCGTTTTCTTGAAAGTGACGTATCAGAAGGTCATTCGGCTGGTAGGGCATTCAACTTCTCCTTCTACGCAGAACTACGGCTCGAACGAGAGATTCGTTGGTGCCGCTTTGAATCCAGACGCTCGCGCCGAGCGTGTCGAGATGATCATGGTCCTGGAAAGTCTGTGCTGGCAATCACTTATTAGCGGTTCTCAATCCGCTTTCACCGCCCGTCAGAACCTACGCTCAATAGTCGCGGCTCTGATTTACTAATCTACAGGCAGAACAAGACAGTCGCGCTTGCGGGGCGCAGCGCACGGTTTCAGGAGTGAGTGGTTATCGCGCAGGCACTGGCGATTCATAGGCACGGAGGCGGGGTATGACCCGGGTGGTACTGGACATTGATACACAGTTGTATCGAATGCTGAAAACAGCGGCCGAGGCCCATCGTATCAGCCTCGAAGAGGAGTGCCGCCGGCGCCTGGAAGGCCAGGAACAGCGCTCGCCTTACTTGCTGGCGCTGGTGGCGGAACTGCGCGCCGATGATGAGCAGCGGCGCGCGCGGGTGGGCTGATTACTTTTTCTTCTTCGGCGCGGGTTCGGCCGGGCAGTCCGATTCCTGGAACTTGGCCGAGGCCACAGGGCGGTTGGTTTTGTTCTCGGTGAACTCGTAACGCATGATCGCGCCCTTGGCCATCAGCTTGCGGTAGTTCGGATTGCGGCAAACACTGGCGCCCAATTGCAGGTACACCGCTTGTGGATTGGCGCGCATTTGTTCGGCGTAACCGGCCTGCACACTCAGATTGTCGATCAACTCGTTGCCTTCGACCGTATAACCGCGGTCGAGAATGTACTCATTGACCTCACGCGGCAGCCCGGCGTTACTTTCCGCAGCGACCTTCATCAGCATTTTGTTCAATTGGAAGTCTTGCAGCGACGCTGCCTGGACACTGAAAGGCAGCGCCAATGCGAGGGCAGCGGTCGTGGTGATGAGGCGCAGCATGAGTCTCTCCTGATTCAGTGACTGGTGCTTCGACCCGTCACGGGGCTGAGCGTTCAGTGGCGGCGAATTATAGGGGGCTTGGGGGTGGGCGGTACAGGCTTGGGCGGATGGCTCTGGTAAACTGCCGGCACTTTATTGCCCCGCCGAGCGCTTTTTGTGTCGATCCAATCCCTTTGCCATCTGTGCCAGTCATGAGCCACGCCGTTTCCCGCTTGCGTGCCCAGCGCCTGGCGCGTGCCGTCAGGCCCTTCGTTGCCCGCGGTTCGCGAGCTGAGCGATGCGCCGGTTGTCGAGTGATTCCCAGTCACTGCCTGTGCGCTTGGCGACCGAAGGTCGCGGCCAAATCCGCCATGTGCCTGCTCATGCACGATGTTGAGCCGATGAAGCCGAGCAATACGGGCTGGCTGATTGCGGACGTGATCAGCGACACCAGCGCCTTTCCCTGGTCACGTACCGAGGTCGAGCCGGACTTGTTGGCGCTGATCGCTGACCCGCAGTGGCAGCCGTATATCGTGTTCCCGGGGGAGTTTGTCGCGCCAGAGCGCGTGGTGACTCAGGTCGAGCTGCAAGCGGGCAAGCGCCCGCTGTTTATCCTGCTGGATGCGACGTGGAGCGAAGCGCGCAAGATGTTCCGCAAGAGTCCCTACCTGGAGCACTTGCCGGTCTTGAGCCTGGCGCCTGAGCAACTGTCGCGCTACAAGCTGCGACGTTCCAAGCGCGATGACCATTTCTGCACCGCTGAAGTCGCCGCGTTGTGCCTGGAGCTGGCCAACGATCAGGTGGCCAGTGAAGTGTTGGACGCCTACCTGGACGTCTTCAGTACCCATTACCTGTCGGCTAAATTCCAGAAGCCGATTGAGCCTGACGACGCAACCCACACCCGCCTCAAACCTTTCTTATAGGCCTCAGGCTCTCGCCAGCTCGGGCTTCTTCGGCCAGAGCTGCGCCACCAGCATGCCGGCGAGCATCAACGCGCAGCCAAAGTAGCCGCGCGGTTGCAGGTGTTCGTCCAGCAGCCATGCACCGGCGATCGCCGCGAACACCGCTTCCATGGAGAAGATGATGGCCGCGTGGGAGGCGATGGCGTCTTTTTGGGCGATGACTTGCAGGGTGTAGCCGATACCGACGGCAATCATCCCGCCATACACGATGGCCGGGCCGGCGGCGATGATCGCATTGAGATCGAAGGTTTCCAGGCACAGGGCCAGGATCAGGCTGATCACCGAGCAGGTGGCAAATTGGATGAACGCCAGGCGGATAACGTCATGCCGGCTGGCGAACACGCCCACCAGAATCACATGGCCGCCCCAGACGAATGCGCCAATCAGTTGTAGCCAGTCCCCGGAGGCGACGTGGAACTGCTCGCCGACGCTGAGCAGAAACATCCCGATCACCGCCAGCGCCGCACCCAGCCAGGTGCCCAACCCCGTCTTGTGGCCGATAAACAAGCCAATCAGCGGTACTACAATCACATACAGGCCGGTGATAAACCCGGCGTTAGTCACGCTGGTAAACAGCAGGCCGACCTGTTGCAGATTGATCCCCAGCGCCAGGGCCAGCCCCATGACGCCTCCGCCGATCAGCAGTCCCCGGGAAAGGAACGGTTCGGGCTTGGCGTGATGCGGGTTGCCGCGTAACACCAAGGGCAACAGGCACAGCGCCCCCAGGGCGAAGCGCAGGCCGGAGTAAAGGAAGGGACCGATGTGATCCATGCCGGAGGTTTGTGCGACAAATCCTGTTCCCCAAATCACTGCGGTGATCAGCATCAGGACGTCGGCACGCAGGGCTTTGGTCTGCATGAAGGCGCTCTTATTAGATAGCCGGCTAAGATGCCGTAAAGGATGCGGCTTGACCACCCCGGATTCGCTGGGCATCCTTGGCGCCGATTAGGGTGCGGCCGAAGATTGAAACGCTGGTTTTATGAACGTTTGGCGTTGAACGTACCCTGCTGGTATCGCCCTCTGGCGCTACTTCGAGTTGCTTTGGCGAGGCTTGAATGCATCGAGCCCGTCATAAAAAACAGGATCATTTGAAAAATGGCCACATACGACATCCTGATTGCCGATGATCACCCCCTTTTTCGCAGTGCGCTGCACCAGGCCGTCTCCCTCGGGCTGGGGCCTGACGTACGTCTGGTGGAAGTGGCGAGCATTGCCGAGTTGGAAACCCAACTGACCGCCAAGGTTGATTGGGACCTGGTGCTGCTGGACTTGAACATGCCCGGCGCCTATGGGTTTTCCGGACTGGTGCTGTTGCGCGGTCAGTACCCGCAAATCCCGGTGGTGATGGTCTCCGCGCAGGAAGAAGCATCGATCATGGTCAAGTCCCGTGAGTTCGGGGCCAGTGGCTTTATCCCCAAGTCCAGCTCCCTGGAAGTGATCCAGCAGGCGGTCCGTGCGGTGCTCGATGGCGATGTGTTCTGGCCGCCGCAGGCGTTTGAGGCGGTCAGTGTCTCGCCTGAAGCCAAGGCCGCCAGCGAAGGCCTGGCCAGCTTGACGCCACAGCAGTTCCGCGTGCTGACCATGGTCTGCGAAGGCCTGCTCAATAAGCAGATCGCCTATGAGTTGAGTGTTTCCGAGGCCACGATCAAGGCGCACGTGACGGCGATTTTCCGCAAGTTGGGTGTACGCACCCGCACTCAGGCGGCGTTGCTTTTGCAACAACTCGAATCAATTTCAAGCCACTAAACGCGCTGACTTCACGTTTTTTTGACTTTTGTTGATCTAGCTTTCCCACCCCTTTTTGGTTCAGTTGCCTATCTATGTCGCCTTTCAAAGGTCAAACCGGTCTTAAACGTATCCTCAATGCTTCCGGCTATTCGCTGGCTGGCCTGCGTGCAGCCTTCACTGGCGAAGCGGCTTTTCGTCAGTTGGTGTTGCTCAACGTCATCCTGATCCCGCTGACGTTCGTGTTGGATGTCAACCGTGTCGAACAGGCGCTGCTGATTGCCGTGTGCCTGCTCGCCCTGATTGTCGAGTTGCTCAACTCGGCCGTAGAAGCCGCCATCGACCGGATTTCCCTCGACCTGCACCCGCTGTCCAAGAACGCCAAGGACATGGGCAGCGCGGCCCAGTTCGTGGCCCTGTGCATGATCGGGCTGGTGTGGGCGGTGATTCTGCTTTAAGCGATGGTGGGCAGGACGATCTCGTCGCTGCGCTGAACCCCGGCGGTGAACGCGCGGCACAGGTCGAGGAACTCGCGCATGGCCGAGGTCTGGTACTTCTGCTTGTGCCAGATGAAATAGAACTGTCGCGCCAGGTCCAGGTCCGGTGTCTCCACCGCCACCAGGCTGCCCCGGCGAAACGCGTCGCGCAGTGCCAGGCGTGAGATGCAGCCAATCCCCAGGCCCGACTCCACGGCCCGCTTGATCGCTTCGGTATGTTCCAGCTCCAGGCGGATATTCAGCGCGTTGCGGTGATGGCGCATCGCTTGGTCGAAGGTCAGGCGGGTGCCGGAGCCCTGTTCGCGCAGGATCCACGCTTCATGGGTCAGTTCTTCCATGCTGGCCTGGCCACGGGCGGCGAGCGGATGCTGGGGGGCGCAGAACACCACCAGTTCGTCCTCGACCCAGCTCTGCACTTCGATGTCCGGATGGCTGCAGTCGCCTTCGATTAGACCCAGGTCAATTTCGTAGTGCGCGACTTGTTGCACGATATTGGCAGTGTTCTGCACATGCAGCTTCACCTGGCTTTCCGGATGGCGTTGCATGAAGCTGCCGATCAGCAAGGTGGCCAGGTAGTTGCCGATGGTCAGGGTGGCACCGACCGCCAGCGAGCCGAAGCCGGACTTGCCATTGAGCAGGTCCTCGATTTCCTTGGCCTGGTCCAGCAGGGCCACCGCCTGTGGCAGCAGCTGTTTGCCCAGGGCGTTGAGGCTCAGGCGCTTGCCGGCACGGTCGAACAGTTGGCAGCTCGATTGGCGCTCAAGTTCGGTGATGGAGGTGCTGGCCGCCGACTGTGACAGGTTGAGCAGGCCCGCAGCACGGGACACACTCTCTTGCTGAGCGACGGCGACGAAGACTTGAAGTTGACGTAGAGTAAATCGCATATCTATATAACCGATAACCCTTATCTTAATAATCCATTTAACAGATATTGTCGCCGCCATTAGAATGCTATGCAATTGCGCTTATCGTCGGCGCAGACAAAATCTCCAGGAGTTCCCCGTACATGAGCAACATGAACCACGAGCGTGTCCTCAGTGTTCATCACTGGAACGACACTCTGTTCAGCTTCAAGTGCACCCGTGATCCGGGCCTGCGCTTCGAGAACGGCCAGTTCGTGATGATCGGCCTGCAGCAACCCAATGGCCGGCCGCTTATGCGCGCTTACTCGATTGCCAGCCCCAACTGGGAAGAGCATCTGGAGTTCTTCAGCATCAAGGTGCCCGACGGCCCGCTGACGTCTCAGTTGCAGCACCTGAAGGAAGGCGACGAGATCATCATCAGCAAGAAGCCGACAGGCACTCTGGTGCTGGACGATCTGAAGCCGGGTAAGCATTTGTACCTGCTCAGCACTGGTACCGGCCTGGCGCCGTTCATGAGCGTGATTCAGGACCCGGAAACCTACGAGCGTTTCGAGAAAGTGATCCTGTGCCACGGCGTACGTTACGTCAACGAAGTCGCCTACCGCGAGTTCATCACCGAGCACCTGCCGCAGAACGAGTTCTTCGGCGAGGCCCTGCGTGAGAAGTTGATCTACTACCCAACCGTGACCCGCGAGCCGTTCGAGAACGAAGGTCGCCTGACCGACTTGATGCGCAGTGGCAAGTTGTTCACTGACATCGGCCTGCCACCGATCAACCCGCAGGACGACCGCGCCATGTTGTGCGGCAGTCCAAGCATGTTGGACGAGACCAGTGAAGTGCTCAACAGCTTCGGCCTGAAAGTCTCGCCGCGCATGCGTGAGCCGGGTGATTACCTGATCGAGCGAGCGTTCGTCGAGAAGTAAGCCGAACACCCTGCCGATACCCTGTAGGGCCCTGTGGGAGCGAGCCTGCTCGCGAAAACGGACTGCTATTCAACATCATCGTTGAGTGTGCAGCCGTCTTCGCGAGCGGGCTCGCTCCCACCGTTGTTTTCGGCGTTCAACGCTTGGCGGGAATGACTTCCAGCACGCGGATCGATTCCGGTGTCGGGTAGTGCCAGCGCACATCCACATCCCAGAACTGCGCGCCATATTCGCGCTCGGGCGTAGGCGTTTGGTAGGCCGGACGTGGGTCTTGCGCCAGGCACTGCTCGATCAGCTCGATGAGGGGCTCTTCGAGGCGCTGAGCGTGGGTATGGGCCTGTTGCAGGGCGATGTCCGTCCACTGCACGGCAATCAGCGGTGGCGCAGCGCTGGCGATCTGATTGGTGGCTTGTGGGATGATATCGGCGTAGGGCACGTACGGCTTGATGTCGAGCACCGGCGTGCCGTCCAGCAGGTCGATGCCGGAGATCCACAGGCGGCCGGCGTCGACCTTGTCCAGCTTGACCACCGACTGGCCGATGCCGTTGGGCCGGTGGGTGGCCCGGGTGGCGAACACCCCCATGGACTTGTTGCCCCCCAGGCGCGGCGGGCGGACCTTGAGCCGTGGCGTGTCTTCCAGGGCCTGGTGGAACAGGAACAGCAGCCAGATATGGCTGACCTGTTCCAGGCCTTGTACCGCCTCACCCTGATCGAACGGCGCGACCAGTTCCAGCACCCCGCGGGCGGCCGGGGCCAATTGCGGTTGGCGCGGGATGGCGAACTTCTCCTTGAAGCAGGAGCGTACGAACCCGACCGGGGAAACGCTGTAGCTCATGGCCTTAGCCGCGAACCCGCAGGGTCAGGCCCTTGAGGAAGTTGCGCAGCAACTGATCGCCGCACGGACGGTAGTTGGTGTGGCCGAACTTGCGGAACAGCGCGCTCAGCTCAGGCTTGGACACCGGGAACTCGGCCGCCTTGAGGATCGCGTGCATGTCGTCTTCCTTGAGTTCGAAGGCCACGCGCAGTTTCTTCAGGATGATGTTGTTGGTCACGGGCAGCTCGACCGGCTGCGGTGGACGGTTTTCGTCCTTGCCGCGCTTGAAGATCACCAGGCCATCTAGGAAGTGCGCCATGACCGTGTCCGGGCAGCGCACGAAGCCTTCTTCGTCTTCTTCCTTTTTATCGAGGTAGGTCAGCAGGACTTCCTTGGACAGCTCTTCGCCGCCGCCGAGCTTGATGATCTCGATGACTTTGTTGTCGCTGAGGTCGAGCATGTAGCGCACGCTGCGCAGTACGTCGTTATGAATCATGTGTGCAGTCCTGATGGGGGCGTTGCCGGTGCCGGCGACGCCTGAATGTGGGGGGAGGGCGGCCTTAGAACTTCTCTTTGGCGGACAAGTAGCGCCATTGGCCCACCGGTACCTTGCCAATGGACACGCCGCCGATACGAATACGACGGACGGCGATGACCTTGAGACCGACCGCCTGGCACAGCAGGGCAATGATTCCCGGTTGCGGGTTCTTCATCGCGAAGCGCAGGCGGTTTTCGTTCTGCCAACTGGCCTTGACCGCCGGCAGTTCCTTGCCCTTGTAGGTCAGGCCGTGGTTCAGGCGGTTGAGGCCGTGGGCAACCATGTCGCCTTCGACTTCGACCACGTATTCCTGTTCGATCTTGCTGGCGTCGGCGGTGAGCTTGCGCAGGATCTTCCAGTCCTGGGTGAACACCAATAGGCCACTGGCGTTGGCTTGCAGGTCGGCGCTGGCGGTCAGGCGCAGGAAGTGGCCCTTGAGCGGGCGCTTGCTGAAGCGATGTTCTTCGCTCAGGGTCTCGGGGCCGATCAGTTGTTGCGCGGCCTCGACGTCGATGCCGGCTGGGGCATGCAGCAAGATGGTCACCGGCTCCGGCACGGTGGCCTTGGCTTCGGGGTCCAGTTCGACTTTTTGCGTGTCGACCTTGAACTGCGGCTCATCGATGACTTCGCCGTCCACGGTAACCCAGCCGCCTTCAATGAACAGCTCAGCCTCTCGACGGGAACAGCCGACGAGTTCGATGAGGCGTTTGGAGAGACGAATCGGGTCAGTCATGACAGGGGCCGTAACAAAAGGGGGCAGGCATTGTACCTGCCTCGCGCCGGTTAATCCCGAGTCCATTTGGACCGTGTGGCTTTTAGCCGCGCTGGACCTGCGGTTCGGGCTGTTTAAAACGCATATGCAGCAACGGATAGGGCTGGCCCATGCCGTCGACCTCCGAGCGACCGATCACCTCAAAGCCCAGCTTGAAGTAAAAGCCCAAGGCTTGCGGGTTTTGCTCGTTGACGTCCAGTTCGTCGGCATTGAGGTGCGCCAGGGCGTAGTGCAGCAATTGTTTGCCCAGGCCCTCGCCGCGATGCCCGGGGGCGATGAACAACATCTCCACCTTGCCCGCCGCCACGCCGGCGAACCCGGTGATGCGCTGGTTGCGATCACGGGTACAGATCAGCATCACGGCGTCCAGGTACCGGGTCAGGACCAGGTTCCTCAGTAGCTCGATGTAGCTGTCGGGCAGAAAATCGTGGGTAGCGCGTACGGACGCTTCCCAGACCTGAGCCAGTTCCTGGTAGTCGCTGAGTTTCGGTGTGTGGATGACCGAATGATGGCGCATGCTCGCCGGCTCCTTGTCATATGAAGTGACAAACGAAACTCTAGCTGTAAAAAAGCCCCGCATCCTTTCAGGAGAGCGGGGCTCGGTGTTTTTTTTACGTTAGATCTGTTCGGCCCACAGGTCGTACTCGTCGGCGTCGGTCACTTTGCACCAGACCTTGTCGCCCGGCTTGAGGTTGCTGCCGTTGTCGATGAACACGTTGCCGTCGATTTCCGGGGCATCGAAGAAGCAGCGGCCAACCGCGCCTTGCTCGTCGACTTCGTCCACCAGGACTTCGATTTCACGGCCGATGCGCAGTTGCAGGCGTGCCGAGCTGATGGCCTGCTGGTGGGCCATGAAGCGGTCCCAGCGGTCTTGCTTGACGTCGTCCGGGACGATCGCCGCGTCCAGCAGGTTGGCCGGTGCGCCTTCGACGGGCGAGTACTGGAAGCAGCCGACGCGATCCAGCTGGGCTTCGGTCAGCCAGTTCAGCAGGTACTGGAAGTCTTCCTCGGTTTCGCCGGGGAAGCCGACGATGAAGGTCGAGCGGATGATCAGGTCCGGGCAGATTTCACGCCAGTTCTTGATCCGCGCCAGGGTCTTGTCTTCGAAGGCTGGGCGTTTCATGGCCTTGAGGACTTTAGGGCTGGCGTGCTGGAACGGGATGTCCAGGTACGGCAGGATCTTGCCGGCGGCCATCAGCGGGATCAGCTCGTCGACGTGTGGGTACGGGTAGACATAATGCAGGCGGACCCAGACGCCCAGGGTGCTGAGGGCTTCGCACAGTTCGGTCATGCGGGTCTTCACCGGCGCGCCGTTCCAGAAACCGGTGCGGTACTTGACGTCAACGCCGTAGGCGCTGGTGTCCTGGGAGATCACCAGCAACTCTTTCACGCCGGATTTGACCAGGCGCTGGGCCTCGTCGAGCACATCGCCGACCGGACGGCTGACCAGCTTGCCGCGCATCGAAGGGATGATGCAGAAGCTGCAGCTGTGGTTGCAGCCTTCGGAAATCTTCAGGTAGGCGTAGTGGCGCGGGGTCAGCTTGATGCCTTGTGGCGGTACGAGGTCGATCAGCGGGTTGTGGTCCTGGCGCGGCGGCACGACGGCGTGCACGGCGTTGACCACCTGCTCGTACTGCTGCGGGCCGGTGACGGCCAGTACGCTGGGGTGTACGTTGCGGATGGTGCCTTCTTCCACACCCATGCAGCCGGTCACGATGACCTTGCCGTTTTCCTTGATCGCTTCGCCAATGACTTCCAGGGATTCGGCCTTCGCCGAGTCGATGAAGCCGCAGGTGTTGACGACGACCACGTCAGCGTCCTGGTAGGTCGACACGACGTCATAACCTTCCATGCGCAGTTGGGTCAGGATGCGCTCGGAGTCGACCAGTGCTTTGGGGCAACCCAGGGATACGAATCCAACTTTTGGATTGGCTGGCGCAGGAGTGGTGGACATGTCTAACCTCGGTGTTTGGTGACGCCTCAAGCCACAAATGGCAAGGCGACTGACGGGCGCTTGAATGGCGCCTCTGATCAAAAAGTGCGCAATTCTAGCGATGGCCGACGCACTTGACCAGCTTTATGCAGGGAAATACGACCAGTGCTGCGCTATGCTTCGCGCCGTTACACCCAGGCGTAGGGTTGTAGTCAATAAATCGTCTGTATCAATAAGTAAAACGGCGCATGCTGCGAGGCAGTTCGCGCGGGTTTGCAGAGCTTAGGCGCTTGATCAGTGTCGTGCTGTTTATATAAAGCCCCCGACTTGGTGGCAGGAGTGGTTGATGGGTCAGGCAAGTAGTCAGGCGGTGGGCTCGGAGGGTTCGGCGGCCAAGCCGATTGGGATGTTGGTCGCGGCGGTCGGCGTGGTGTACGGCGATATCGGTACCAGCCCGCTGTACACCCTCAAGGAAGTGTTCTCCGGTGGGTATGGCGTACCGGTCAATCATGACGGTGTGCTGGGGATTCTGGCGCTGATCTTCTGGTCACTGATCTGGGTGGTGTCGATCAAGTACATGATGTTTGTCCTGCGCGCCGACAACCAGGGGGAGGGCGGGATCATGGCCTTGACCGCGCTGGCCCGGCGGGCTTCTGCCGGACACGCCCGGTTGCGCACGCTGTTGGTGGTGTGCGGGCTGATCGGTGCCGCGCTGTTTTATGGTGACAGCATGATTACCCCGGCGATTTCCGTGCTCTCGGCGATTGAAGGCTTGGGATTGGCGTTCGATGGCATCGACCATTGGGTGGTGCCGTTGTCCCTGGTGGTGCTGGTCGCGCTGTTCCTGATTCAGCGCCATGGCACCGCGCGCATTGGCATTTTGTTTGGGCCGATCATGGTTACCTGGTTCCTGGTGCTGGGTGCGCTGGGGGTCTACGGCATCCTTCAGCACCCGGAAGTGTTGCAGGCGTTGAACCCCATGTGGGGCGTGCGTTTCTTCATGGTGCACCCGGGCATGGGCGTGACGATCCTCGGCGCCGTGGTCCTGGCACTGACCGGTGCCGAAGCCTTGTATGCCGACATGGGGCACTTCGGGCGCAAGCCGATTGCCCGTGCGTGGTTCATCCTGGTGTTGCCGGCGCTGGTGCTGAACTACTTCGGCCAGGGCGCCTTGCTGTTGGGCGACCCGGCCGCGGCCCGCAACCCGTTTTACCTGCTGGCGCCGAGTTGGGCGCTGATCCCGTTGGTCGGGTTGTCGACCCTGGCCACGGTGATTGCCTCGCAAGCGGTGATTTCCGGGGCGTTCTCCCTGACTCGCCAGGCCATTCAGCTCGGCTACATTCCACGCATGCACATCCAGCACACCTCCAGCGCCGAACAGGGCCAGATCTACATCGGTGCGGTGAACTGGGCGCTGATGGTCGGCGTGATCCTGCTGGTGCTCGGCTTCGAGTCCTCGGGTGCGCTGGCCTCGGCCTATGGCGTGGCGGTGACGGGCACGATGTTGATGACCACCATCCTGGTGTCGGCGGTCATGCTGTTGCTGTGGAAATGGCCGCCGATCCTGGCGGTCCCGGTGCTGCTTGGCTTCCTGCTGGTCGATGGCCTGTACTTCGCCGCCAACGTACCGAAAATCCTCCAGGGCGGGGCGTTCCCGGTGATCGCCGGCCTGGCGCTGTTTGTGTTGATGACCACCTGGAAGCGCGGCAAGCAATTGCTGGTCGAGCGCATCGATGAAGGGGGGTTGCCACTGCCGATCTTCATCAGCAGCATCGCGGTGCAACCGCCGCATCGGGTGCAGGGGACTGCAGTGTTCCTGACCGCGCGCCCGGACGCCGTGCCCCATGCGCTGTTGCACAACCTGCTGCACAACCAGGTGCTGCACGAGCAAGTGGTGCTGTTGACAGTGGTCTACGAAGACATCCCGCGCGTATCGCCTGAGCGCCGCTTCGAAGTCGACTCCTACGGCGAGGGCTTCTTCAGGGTGATCCTGCACTTCGGCTTTACCGACGAGCCGGACGTGCCGCAAGCACTGAAGCTGTGCCATCTGGATGAGCTGGACTTCAGCCCGATGCGCACCACCTACTTCCTCAGCCGCGAGACGGTCATCGCCTCCAAGCTCGAAGGCATGGCACGCTGGCGCGAGGCGTTGTTCGCCTTCATGCTCAAGAACGCCAACGGCAACCTGCGCTTCTTCAACCTGCCGGTGAACCGGGTGATCGAGTTGGGCACCCAGGTCGAGATGTAAGCCGTGCTGGAATGAAAAAGCCCCCGCAGCCTTGAGGTTGCGGGGGCTTTTTGTTGGGCCGCTCAGATCACTCGCCAGCGACCTTGGCGGCTGCCTGGCGCTTGACGATGATGTCGACCAGGCGCTGGGCCAGGGCCGGGTAGTTCTCGTCGAAGTGATGGCCGCCAGGTAGCTTCATGACTTCGCCGACCACGGTCTTGTCGGTGCATCCGCTTTCATTGAACTCTTCTGCACCGTAGATGCACACCACTTTGTTGGCCGGCAGTTTGGCCATTTCCGGGCCGGTGGCGGCTTCCTTGCCGGCGTTGCCGAGCCAGCCGTCGACTTCGATCTCGAAGCTGCCGGTGCGGGCGAAGGCCAGCAGGATGATTGCGTCTACGCGCTGCTGTTCGCTTTCCGGCAGGCGGTTGTAGATGGCCGGCAGGACGTCGGCGCCGAACGAGTAACCGGTGAGGATGAAGCGCTTGGTGCCCCACTTCTGGCGGTAGTGCTGCATCAGTTCGGCCAGGTCGGTTGCGCTTTGCTCGGGACTTTTGTGCTGCCAGTAGTAGCGCAGGGTGTCGATGCCCACGACGGGGTAGCCGATCTTGGCCATTTCGCCGGCCACGTCACGGTCCAGGTCGCGCCAGCCGCCGTCGCCGGAGAGGAACAGGGTGACGGTGTCCTTGGCCTGTCCGGCGGGCACTTCGACCACCGGGATGTTCAGGCCACCATTGCCCTGGTCGGCGCCGATGAGGATCTTGCGCAGCTCGTTGTTCAGGACCTGCGGCAGGTTGATGTCGTAGTCGCTGATGCTGGTTTGGGCATTCGGTTGGTCACGGACAAATCCGGCGCTGGTGTCGTCTGGGCCGTCGTTCCAGGCCGCCAGCCAATGGCCGTGGGCCGCGCTTTTGGGCAGCAGGTCGGTGCAGCTGGATTTCTCCAGGGCCAGGTCAACCGAGACCGCCACGGACTTGTCGTTCTTCTGCTCGGCCAGCCAGCGCCAGGCCAGGACCGCGCCAGGGCCGATACCGCCGACCACGGTGGCCGGGCCTTGCAACTGGCCGAGCGCGGCTTGCAGGGCACGTCGTTGCAGCAGGCAATCCTTGGGCAGGATCACTTGGACGATCTGTGCGGCGCCACCTCGGCTGAGGGTCATCAGTTGGCTATCGCTGAGTTTCTGCTCGTCGTTCACCGCCACCACGACCTGGGCCCGCGGCTTGATGCCTGGGATGACGCGGGTCATCGGCGCGCCGTCGGCCGGCGTCAGTCGTTCGAGGGTGGGCTCTGGTGCCGGGCGGTTCCAGTACCAGTACCCGCCGCCAAGGATTACAGCCAGGACCACCAGGATGGCCAATACATACCGCCAGGCGCGTTGAATCATTAGCGTTTCACCAATCCAGTCAAGCCGCCCGCAATCAGGGCGGCGGTATCGGCCAGGGCCACTAACGGATCGAGTCCGGCAGGCACGGCCATGTAACGAGGTTCCCAGTCAGGCTGGAACTTGTCTTTGAAGCGACGCAGGCCCTGGAAGTTGTAGAGCTGCTCGCCACGACGGAACACCATTGAGCCCAGGCGCTGGGTCAGTGGTGCGCCACGACGCGGTTGCAGGCCCGACAGCGGCACCATGCCCAGGCTGAAACGTGCATAGCCATGATTTTTATAATGCTGGATCAGGCCGACCATCATGAACTCCATGGTCAGCTTCGGGGCGTCTGGGTGCGCACGCATCAGGTCGAGGCTGGCCAGGTCGTGGCTGTAGGTCTCGAGCAGGTTGGCGAACGCGACCGGGCGTCCTTCAAAATGAATGATCGCGATGCGAAAGTGCTTCAAGTAATCGTCACTGAAGCGGCCGAGGGAGAAGCCTTTCTCGCGCACGTTCTTGCCCGTGAGCCAGGCATCTGAGATCACTTTCAGCTGGTCCATCGGCGCCTGGCCCGGTTCGAAGATCTCCAGGGACAGGCCATCGCGCGAGCCGCGGTTCCAGGTGTAGCGCAGGTCCTTCATCTCTTTGCCCTTGGCCTCGAGATCAAAGCGCAGCAGGTCGACCCGGGCTTCTTCGCCCAGCTTGATCGCCGTCAGGCCGATGTCCATGTAGTACGGCAGGTTCTCCGCGCGCACCTGGTAGAACACCGGGCGGGCATGGTGCAGGTCGCACAGGTCGCGGAACTGCCAGATCATCTCGGCGCGTTGCTGGGGCGGCCCGATGGGGTCGTACAGGGCCACGAGGCTGCGGCCACGGCGCGCATACATCAGGAAGGCGTCGTCGTTGGGGTGGAACAGCAGCGCTTTGTCACCGGTCAGGGCCAGGCCTCCGTCGGGTTGGGCGGAGGCCATCAGGATCTTCTGTGCCTTGGCGAGCTCTTCCGCATCGGGCAGGTGGATCACTGGGCGCGCGGTGCGCAGCAGCCAGGTCAGCGACACGATCACCAGCAATACCGCGGCGCCCAGCAGCGAGCGCAAGCCACGAGGGGCGTCGGAATCGAGGGTGAACTGCCACCATAGTTGGTGGCTATAGGGCACGTCCTGGTAGGCGAACAACAACAGCCAGATCGAGGCGGCCAGCACGCAAACGCTGGCGACCAGGTACAGCGGCGAAAACGGTACCTCGGTCAGGCGGCTGGGGCGGTAGAACGAACGCCGGAACACGGCCAGCAGGCTGGCCGTCAGGATCAGCAGGCAGGCCTCTTCCCAGTCGAAGCCTTTGAGCAGCGAGAGCAGGGCGCCGGCGATCAGCAAGATGGTGGTCAGCATCCACGCTGCCGACAGCCGACGGCGCAAGCCTTGGGCCAGCAGCAGGCAGAGCACGCCGATCAGGCTGGCGCCAAAGTGCGAGGCGTCGATCAGGCGATGGGGGATCAGAAAGCCGATATGCTCCAGGCGGCTGTCGATTTCTGGTGTGGCGCCGGAAAACAACAGGACCACCCCGGACAGGAACACCAGCACCGACAGCACCGGGGCCGCCAGGCCCGACGCTGCGCGCAGGGATTGGCGCGTCTGGAACAGCCGTTGTCCTTCGTTGATCAGCAGCAGCAGGCACGCCACCAGCATCGGTAGGATCACGTAGATCAGGCGATACAGCAGCAGGGCGGCAGCCAGGGGCGCGGCACCGAGCTTGTCGGCGAAGGCCGCGAGCAAGATCGCTTCGAAGACCCCGACGCCCCCCGGCACGTGACTGAGCACGCCCGCCGCCAGGGCCAGCAGGTACACCAGCAGGAACGCACCGAACGGTGGCGCTTCGGGTAGCAGCAGGTAAAGGACGGTCGCGGCGGCGGCCACATCCAATGCGGTGATCAGCAGTTGCAGCAGGGTCAGGCGGCGACCCGGCAGGCGCAGGGTGCGGCGACCGACGCGCACCAGCAGGTTGTCCGCGTAAGGCTGCTCGGGCAGGCGACGGCGGTAAATGCCAATGGCCAGCACGGCGAACAACAGCAGCACGGCCGTGGCAATCGAGCCGAGTATCAGTGGCGACACATGCAGGGCGTTCGAGGCGGCCGACAGGTTGCTCAGCGTGGCCAGGGCCGCCAGCGGTGGCAGCGCACAACCCAGCGACAGGCTGGCGAACAGCGTCATGTGAGCGACGTCCGAAGCCCCCAGGCCATGGCGTGCGTACAACCGATAGCGCACCGAGCCGCCCGACAATAAAGACAGGCCAATCGCGTTGCCAATGGCGAAGGCGGTGAAGCCGCCCAGGATCATGGTGCGCGGTGGCAGGCTCACGCCGGCATAGCGGGTAGCCGACCATTCATAGCCCAGCAGGAAGATGAAGCCGACGATGGTCGCCCCCACGGCACCGAGCAGGGCGGGCTTGGGCACTTCCAGGATTGAGTCGTGCAGGGCGTAGAGGTCGAGTTCGCTCAATAGATGGCGACAGGCGATCAGCGCGATGGCAAATAACAGCAACGTCACCGCCAGGCCGATGGGCTGTCGATATTTGCTGATCAGGTCCAGCCAGTGCAGGCGGGTGGCTGCAATCGGTTGGGTGCCTGTGGCAGTGTCTTGGGAGTCAGACGAGTTGGCGCGCATCAATCACCTCTTGGATTGTGCGCGACAGGATGGATGCATCGAGCCAAGTTACCAATCCCTGTAGAAAGAAATAGTTACAAATGTTGACGCGGATCATCGCGCATTGGGAGACGCGCGCATTGAAACCTTAAGGGGCGTGACTGCGATTGAGCATAGCCTGAACTGATGGACTTTGGCATTGCGCAAAAGGTTCGCTGCAGATTGCCACATCATTGTTGCGAAAGGACTTTTCGACAGATACAAAAAAGGCCACTCTTTCGAGTAGCCTTTTTTGATGTTTGGTTGCGGGAGCCGGATTTGAACCGACGACCTTCGGGTTATGAGCCCGACGAGCTACCAGACTGCTCCATCCCGCGTCTGTGTGGCGGCATTCTACAGGCGAATGCCAGGGTGTCAACCGTTAATGCTCAGAAGGGTCAAATAAACCGGTATGGGCGCTAAACGGTCGTCCATGGAGACTTAAGTATCGCAAACGTAACGAGAAATCGTCGTGACCAGGATTGCCGGTCAAGAGGGTGGGGATGAAAAACCCCCACGCACAAAAAAGGCCACTCTTTCGAGTAGCCTTTTTTGATGTTTGGTTGCGGGAGCCGGATTTGAACCGACGACCTTCGGGTTATGAGCCCGACGAGCTACCAGACTGCTCCATCCCGCGTCTGTGTGTCGGCATTCTACAGAGGAACGCTGGGCTGTCAACCATCGATTGAGAAAAATCTCTTCCTGTTCAATCGCTTAGCATTCGTGTGGGGAGTGCTAGATGGGCCTGAGGCCTTGTTGTACAAGGGTTGTAGCTCTATTAGAGGGTTCAATTCGATTAACAAAATAAATCCAGCGAGGGGTCCATGCCGCCCGTGCAGAAGATTTAAAGCACTGGTGCTATATACAGGTGTCGGTGAGATACTGGCGCCCCGGCCCGTCATGACCATTTTTCCCACACTCAATGTCGCCCTCTATATGACCCAGCGCAAAATCATCCACGTCGACTGCGACTGCTTTTATGCCGCCATCGAGATGCGTGACGATCCGACTCTCGCCAGCAAGCCGCTGGCCGTAGGTGGCTCGGCGGATCGGCGCGGGGTGATTGCGACCTGTAACTATGAAGCCCGGGCTTATGGGGTGCGTTCGGCGATGTCGTCGCGGCATGCGCTGAAACTGTGCCCGGACCTGGTGATCGTCAAGCCGCGAATGGAGGCCTATCGGGAAGCCTCCAAGGAAATCCAGGCGATCTTTCGCGACTACACCGACCTGATCGAGCCGCTCTCGCTGGACGAGGCCTACCTTGATGTTTCCCAGAGTACTCATTTTGCCGGCAGCGCCACGCGCATTGCCCAGGATATTCGGCGGCGGGTGTCCAATCAGTTGCACATCACGGTCTCGGCGGGAGTGGCGCCGAACAAGTTCCTGGCGAAAATCGCCAGTGACTGGAAGAAGCCCAACGGCCTGTTTGTGATTACCCCGGATCAGGTTGAGGACTTTGTCTCGCAGTTGTCGGTGAGCAAGTTGCATGGCGTAGGCAAAGTCACCGCCGACAAGCTGGGCAGACTGGGGATCGTCGATTGCCTGCAGCTGCGTGAGTGGAACAAGTTGGCGCTGGTGCGCGAGTTCGGCAGTTTTGGCGAGCGGCTGTGGGGTTTGGCCCGTGGGATTGATGATCGGCAGGTGCACAACGACAGTCGGCGGCAATCGATAAGTGTCGAAAATACCTACGACACCGATCTACCGGATCTGGTCAGTTGCCTGGATAAGTTGCCGGAGCTACTGGCGACCTTGAACGGGCGTGTGGCGCGGATCGACAGCAGTTACCGGCCGGGCAAGCCGTTTGTGAAGGTCAAGTTCCATGATTTTACCCAGACGACGTTGGAGCAATCCGGGGCAGGGCGGGACCTGGGCAGTTATCAGTTGTTGCTGACGCAGGCGTTCAATCGAGGTGGCAAGCCGGTACGGCTGCTGGGGATTGGTGTGCGGTTGCAGGATCTGCGGGGCGGGTTTGAGCAGTTGGATCTGTTTGCTCGCTAACGACCGGGTGCGCCGCCGTGGGAGCGAGCCTGCTCGCAAAGGCAATCGCTCAGTCAATATTGATATTGAGTGTGACGGCGCTATCGCGAGCAGTCTCGCTCCCACAGATTTGAGGTTTCAGTGGGGTTGGAGGCCGCCCACGGAGGCACTCAGCGACTAGTTGGCGCCCGGATCAGCCACCAGGCGCCCGGCATCCTTGGTCAGTGACTTGAGGAATTCGGTCTGCAACTCGGGATCGTTGCGGGTCAGTTCGATCAGGCTTTGTTCCAGTTCGCTTGCTTCTTCTTCCAGGCCCAGCTCCGACAGGCGTTTGACGCGGTGTACCCACTGGCTCACTTCGTCATCTTCCAAGTCGTCGTAGATCAGTTCGTGGGCTTCCAGCAGTTTGTTGCGCAGGTTGCCGCTGATGGCCAGGGACGAGTCGATATGCACGTCGTCCTGGGCGTCTTCAACGGTAATGTGCAGCGTGTTGATGGCGCGCAGGTCGGTTTCGGAGAACGGGCTGTCGAGTAGGTTCAAGCGCAGCACGCCGTTGCGGTCGGTCGTGAGCTCGAAGGTTTGCTTGCCGGCCTTGACCTGAACCGGGCGCTCGCTCCAGGGCAGGCTCGAATACTCCGTGCGCTTGTCGCGCTGGACTTCATCGATGGCTGCCAGGTTCTGTTGGGCGCGACCGTTGGACTGCACGTTCATGAACGGGTTGAGCCCGGCGAAGCCGTAGCTGATCCAGTCCCGGGTGACGCTGTCCGGCAGGTTGCCCAGGGCAAACACGTTGACCACGTTGGCGCCGACACCGGCCACCACGGCCACCGCACCGAGCGGGATCTCGTAGATCTTGCGCCACGGTTGGTAGGGCGTGTAGCGATCGTAACGCCGGGTGACTTCGAACTCAGTGACCTCGAAGGTCTTTTGCTCGTGAATCCGTACCCGGCGTTGCGGCAGCTCAAGCACCTTAGGCTCGCCGACATCGATCTGCAGGCTGTGATCGAGCAATTTGCGCTCGACACGTTCCTCGTGCTCGCTGCGTTGTGACATCTGGTTGGCGCAGCCGCTGAGCAACAGGGTGCCGCACAGGGCGGCACCACCGAGGTTTAAGGTGTTTCGCTTGAACATGACTTCTCTATCTGGTGTCAGCGGCGGATACGGGCCTGAAGGAAAGACAATACGTCAGCGACCGGCAGCGCTTGCGGCTCGGCCTCGGTACGGCTCTTGTACTCCAGGTTGCCTTCGGCCAGGCCGCGGTCGCTGACCACGATCCGGTGAGGAATCCCGATCAGTTCCATGTCCGCGAACTTGATGCCCGGGCTGGTTTTCTTGTCGCGATCATCCAGCAGCACTTCGAAGCCGGCAGCGGTCAGCTCTGCGTACAGTTTGTCGGTCGCTTCGCGAACCAGTTCGGTTTCATAGCGCAATGGCACCAGGGCAACCTGGAAGGGGGCGAGGGTGTCGCTCCAGATGATGCCTTTGGCGTCGTTGTTCTGCTCGATGGCGGCCGCCACTACGCGGGAAACGCCAATGCCGTAGCAGCCCATTTCCAGGGTGGCCGGCTTGCCGTTCTCGCCCAGCACTTCGCACTTCATCGCCTTGCTGTACTTGTTGCCCAGCTGGAAGATGTGCCCGACTTCGATGCCGCGCTTGATCTCCAGCGTGCCCTTGCCGTCCGGGCTTGGGTCGCCGGCGACCACGTTGCGCAGGTCGGCCACGGTTGGCACCGGCAGGTCGCGTTCCCAGTTGACGCCGAAGTAGTGTTTGTCGTCGATGTTGGCACCGACACCAAAGTCGCTCATCAGCTCGACCGAGCGGTCGATGATGATCGGCAGCGGCAGGTTCAGTGGGCCGAGGGAGCCGGCGCCGGCGCCGATGGCGTCACGCAGTTCGACATCACTGGCCATGACCAGTGGGCTGGCCACACCTGGTTGTTGGGCGGCCTTGATTTCGTTGAGTTCGTGGTCGCCGCGGATGATCAGTGCGATCAGCTTGCCTTCTTCCTCGGCATGCACGATCAGCGTCTTGACGGTCTTTTCAATCGGCAGATTGAATTTTTCCACCAGCGCGGCAATGGTCTTGGTCTCTGGTGTATCGACCAGGCGCAAGGCTTCGCTTGGCGCAGGACGGGCGGTTTCCCGTGGCACTGCCTCGGCTTTCTCGATGTTTGCCGCGTAGTCGGAGCCGTTGCTGAAGGCGATGTCGTCCTCGCCCGACTCGGCCAGTACGTGGAATTCGTGGGAGCCGGCGCCGCCGATCGAGCCGTTGTCGGCTTCTACCGGACGGAACTTCAGGCCCAGGCGCGTGAACACGTTGCAGTAGGCCTGGTGCATGCGGTCGTAGGTGACCTGCAGCGAAGGCAGGTCCGCATGGAACGAGTAGGCGTCCTTCATGATGAATTCGCGACCGCGCATCAAGCCGAAGCGTGGGCGGATCTCGTCACGGAATTTGGTCTGGATCTGGAACAGGTTGATAGGCAGTTGCTTGTAGCTGCTCAACTCGTTGCGCATCAGGTCGGTGATGACTTCTTCGTGGGTTGGGCCCGCGCAGAAGTCACGGCCGTGACGGTCCTTGAAGCGCAGCAATTCAGGGCCGTACTCTTCCCAGCGACCGGACTCCTGCCACAGTTCGGCGGGCTGGGTGCTCGGCATCAACACTTCGAGAGAGCCGGCGGCGTTCATTTCTTCGCGAACGATGGCCTCAACCTTGCGCATTACCCGCAGGCCCATGGGCAGCCAGGTGTACAGGCCCGAGGCGAGTTTGCGGATCATGCCGGCACGCAGCATCAGCTGGTGGCTGATGACGACCGCATCGGAAGGCGTTTCTTTCTGTGTGGCGAGCAAAAATTGACTGGTGCGCATGGTAGGCCGTTGTCGGTTGCTGATGACGAGAAATGACGGGGCATTGTACGGGCGAGATCCGCTGACGTACAGGAGTGCGGCCGGCGGTGTCGCCCGGATGCGAGGAAAGCCCCGCGCCGCAGGGGGTTGTTACGATTCTTCGACGACGCTGTTCTTGTGTGCCGGTTCCGGCGTGGGCGTCGGGCCTTCGCGGTGGCTTTCCTGATACCAGTGCAGGGCGATCAGTAGCAGCGTGGGCACGCCAAGCAGGGCAGTGATGATGAAAAAGTCGTGGTAGCCGAATTTTTCCACCATGACCCCGGAGTAACCGCCGATCAGGCGCGGCAACAGCAGCATGATCGAGCTGAGCAGGGCGTATTGGGTGGCGGAAAACTTCAGGTTGGTCAGGCTCGACAGGTAGGCGACGAACGCCGAGGTGGCCATGCCGGAGCTGAAGTTGTCCAGGGAGATGGTGACAACCAGCATGTCCAGGTTGGCGCCCATGTCCGCCAGCATCACAAACAACAGGTTGGTGGCGGCCGATGCGATGCCACCGATCAGCAGGATGGGCAGGATGCCGAAGCGCACGATCAACAGGCCGCCCATGCCGGCGCCGACCAGGGTCATGATCAGGCCAAAGATCTTGCTGACCCCGGCGATCTGATCCTTGGTGAAGCCCAGGTCGATGTAGAACACGTTAGCCATCACGCCCATCACCGTATCGGACATGCGATAGGTGGCAATCAGCCCCAGCAGCAGGAGCGCCTGCCAGCGGTAGCGCACGACGAAGTCGTTGACGGGGGTCAGCACCGGCGCCAGGCCGCGCCGACCCATGGTCGACAGGCACATGGCGGTGAGGGTGATGTAGAGAATGGCGCGCAGGAAGGCGCGGTCTTCGAGCAGCAAGTCCAGCAGGCTGGCATCACCGAACAGCACGCTGGCAAAGTCGGTGTTGTAGAGTTGGGTGAACATCGCCGGTACCGAGACCAGCAACACAATCAGCACGAACACCGACGCCAGTTGGTGGACGAAGCTGTAGCGCCCGGCCTGGAGTTGGGTACGCAGCGGCACGGGCGGTTCGCGCATGAACAGGCTGGTCAGCAGCGCCGGCACCATCAGCAGGCCGAACAGCACGTAAGTGCCGGTCCAGGCCGAATGCTTGTAGTTGAAGCCGGTGGAGCCGAAACCTTCGGCAAAGAACAGTGCGCCGGCGGTCGCCAGCAGTGCGGCAACCCGATAGCCGGACATGTAGCTGGCGGCGAGTGCGGCCTGGCGGGTGTCGTCGGCGATTTCCAGGCGATAGGCATCGACGGCGATATCCTGGGTGGCCGAGGCGAAGGCCACCACGACGGCAATTGCAATCAGCCAGGACAGGTGCTGTTGCGGGTCGCAGAAACCCATGCCGATCAGGCCGAGGATCACCAGTAGCTGCGACAGGACCAGCCAGGAACGTCGTCGCCCCAGTTTGCCGAGCAGCGGCAGGCGCCATTGGTCGAGCAGTGGCGACCACACCCATTTGAAGGCATAGGCCAGCCCGATCAGGCTGGCGTAGCCAATGGTTTCACGGGCCACACCCGCTTCGCGCAGCCAGACGGAAAGCGTCGAGAACACCAGCATGTAGGGCAGGCCGGCGGCGAAACCGAGCAGCAACAGCACGAGCGTCGAGGGGCTGGCATAAGCGGCGAGCGCGGCGCGCCAGGTTTTACGGGGCATGGGCTGGAGTCTGCCTCAAAATTGCGAAAACAAAGCGCGCACTCTAACCGCTGTGCTCCATCGGGCGCCAGCCATGGCGCCGAATATCAACACGATTGTTCAGGATACTGATGCCCTCCACGCGTAACCGTGCGCGCTGCTCGTCCCCCGATGGCGTTCCCGCTGCCAGGCTGATCCGTCCTCCGGCGCCGAGTACGCGGTGCCAGGGCAGCTTGCTGTCAGTGGGCAGTTGGCTCAGGGTACGTCCGACCCAGCGTGCGGCGCGCCCCAGGCCGGCCAGTTCGGCGAGTTGCCCGTAGCTGACGACCTTACCCGACGGGACTTGGGCTAGGGTCAGGTAGAGTGCCGTTCGGCGGATTTGTGCCGGGTCCTGGGGTTCGTTCTCGCGGTCACTCACGGGCGGGTATCCTGAAGGGAGGGCCGTCTGGCGTTTGTAGGGTATATCGCCAACGATTGAATGATAAATGAACTCGATACAATTGCCCCGGTCAGTCCTGGTTCGGCATTCCTTTCGGGGATAATGCCGCCTTTTTTCGTAATCCCGAGTCTTGCCCTTGCTTATGTTTCCCAGAACCCTGTTATGCCTCGCCCTCTCCAGTGTTTGCCTGCCGGCCATGGCCGATACCGTATGGCTGAACAATGGTGATCGCCTGAGTGGCAAGATCAAGCTGTTCGACGGTGGCAAGTTGCTGATCCAGACCGAATACGCCGGGGCCGTTGCGATTGACTGGACGCAGGTCAAGACCCTGGAAAGCGACCAGGAGCTGCTGGTCAAGCAGGATGCCTATGTCGGCGAAAAGGCCAAGTCGCTGCAGGCTGCCGGCGTCGGCACAGTCGTTCTGGCTAATGGCGATGCACCCAAGGCGGTGGAGCTGGCCAGTATCCAGCAGATCCTCAAGCCCAGGCCGGTGGTTGAGGATCTGGTGTGGAGGGGCAATGTCGATGTTGCCCTGGACTATGAGCGAGCGGAAAAGGATACGGACGACTACGACCTCGATTTCAAAACCTCTGCCCGCCATGGCAAATGGCGGCATACCGCGGAAGGGGAGTACAACCGCGAGTTCCAGGATGGCGATGTGACCTCGGACAATTGGCGCGCTCAGTACTCCCTCGATCGCTTCATTACTGAGCAATGGTTCTGGCAAGGGCGTTTGAACTACAGGCGCGACAAGGTGGAAGAGCTTTCCCGTCAGCGCACGGTGGGCAGCGGTCCGGGTTATCAGTTCTGGGATGATGAACTGGGCGCGTTTTCCCTGGGCTCTCTGCTAAACCGTACCGACTATGAGTATGAGGATGGCGGCAAGGACAACTTCTACTCATTGGCGATGAAGTGGGACTACAACCGCTATCTGATCGGCAAGTCCGTGGAGTTCTTCACCAGTGGCGAGGTGGGTAAGCCATTGTCCGACGTCGCGGACTTTGCCCTCGATGCCGAAATGGGCTTGCGTTACAGGGTCACGGACTGGGCGTCGCTCAATCTCAAGGCCGAGCGCGACATCATCACCGGCTCCCAGAATGCCGACTTCAGCAAGACTCGCTACACCGCTGGGTTTGGCGTGACCTGGTAGAAAACACACAGGCACAAAAAAGCCCCGCTTTTGAGGGCGGGGCTTTTTACTAAATCAGGACAAGTTAGATAACTTGAACTTCTTCAGCTTGCATGCCTTTCTGACCGCGGGTAGCGATGAAAGAAACCTGTTGGCCTTCTTTCAGGCTTTTGAAGCCGTCGGATTGGATAGCTTTGAAGTGAACGAACAGGTCGTCACCGGATTGTGGGGTGATGAAGCCGAAGCCTTTTTCATCGTTGAACCACTTAACGGTACCGGTTTGGCGATTAGACATGGTGTAACTCCTTGAACAAAGATAACTGCGACTCAGGAAGAACCCTGGCCGAGACTGAGTGCAAAGAGCAGGAAAAATTCTTGTAGATGGTTGGATCGAAATTCAACATATCGTGTAGAGATTCTCAGTGACACAAGCAGCACAGTGGCGCCACCTTAACCCTTTTTCCGGAACGTGCCAATGGTATTTGCCAAGGTTTCTCTGTTTTCGTGACTGACGGTGTCCTTGCACGGGGTAAGGCTTCTGTTATTGCGGGGGCCGGCGATTAATACGTCCCGGACTTTGAACCCGACGGCGCGCCCCGGTAAGATGCCGGACAGATTTTCTCCACCTCGCTATTCAGGACACCCGCCATGAGCATCAAATCGGACAAGTGGATTCGCCGCATGGCGCAAGAACACGGCATGATCGAGCCCTTCGTAGAGCGCCAGATGCGTGGCGAAGGCACCGAACGGCTGATTTCCTTCGGTGTGTCGAGCTACGGCTATGACGTGCGTTGCGCCGATGAATTCAAGGTGTTCACCAACATCAACTCCGCGACCGTCGATCCGAAAAACTTCGATGAGAAGAGCTTCGTCGACGTCAAGAGCGATGTTTGCATCATTCCACCCAACTCCTTTGCCCTGGCGCGCACCGTGGAATTCTTCCGCATTCCGCGTAACGTGCTGACGATTTGCCTGGGCAAGAGCACCTACGCCCGTTGCGGCATCATCGTCAACGTCACGCCGCTGGAGCCGGAATGGGAAGGCCACGTGACCCTGGAGTTTTCGAACACCACCACGCTGCCGGCCAAGATCTACGCCAACGAAGGCGTGGCGCAGATGCTGTTCTTCGAGTCGGATGAAGAGTGTGAAGTGTCTTACAAAGACCGTGGCGGCAAATACCAGGGGCAACGTGGCGTGACCCTGCCGCGTACCTGAGTCAGCCGTCCGGCGAGCCGTTTGAATTCTTGAGCGAGCGTACACTCTATGGAGTGTACGGCTCCGATCCGCGCAAGGCGGGTCGGGCGAGCGCTCAAGGAGTCCCTGATGAAGATCGATCCGCGAATCACCGCTGAACTGGCAAGGCTTGCGCCCAATCAGGTGGGGATGTTGGCCTGGTCCTTGTTGGCGTATCCGTCTGTCGCCCAGGCTGGCGGGATCCCCGGTCAACCCGACCCCGACACCCCGAACGAACAACCCTCCGAGCCCGGCGAGCCGACCTTGCCCGATGAGCCGCCCCCAGCGCCCATGGCCTGATGTTCATCAGGGTCGCGACAGCCTTGGCCCACTGATCTGTCACGCCAGGCAATAACTGTGTTTGCCTTTGAAACCTTTGGCGGACCCCAGCGTGTTTTTATCGCGGGGAGGCTTGTGTTGCGCGTGTTTCAACGCCAGCGACGAGCGGTAATCCATCAAGGTGAAAAAGGAATTTCAAATGAATACAGATCAAAAAGGCCATTTCAGTGCCGACTTGAACACGGCCAATGGCCGAGAGAGCTTTCGCATGACCAACGGTCTTAGTTACGACGTACGCCAGGGCGTGCATTGCATCGAGGCTATCAACGGTTCAGGTGAGGGTTTTTACGTGTACCTGCCTGCACACATCGAGAGCGGTACCTATGCGCTGGAAGTCGGCCTGCCGTCGGTTATCCATGTGATGCCAGCCAGCGAAGCAGAGCTTTACCCCGTGGGCACGTTGACGTTGACGGTCGGCGGGGCTGCGCGGTTCGCCGGCACCTTCAGCGGTGTCGATGCCAATGGCATCGTGATCGAAAACGGCAGCTTCAGACTTGAGGGTGATGCATAAACCGGAACGCGGTTGAGTGGGCGCCGGGATGACCCGCGCCCACTCAACCGCGGCTACTTCAGGTTGCCGCTGAGGAACTGCTGCAGGCGTTCGCTCTGCGGATTGCCGAGCACTGCTTCGGGGGCGCCTTCTTCTTCCACCAGGCCCTGATGCAGGAACAGCACCTGATTGGACACCTTGCGGGCGAAGCTCATTTCGTGGGTGACCATGATCATGGTCCGCCCCTCTTCGGCCAGGCCCTGGATCACCCTGAGCACTTCGCCCACCAGTTCCGGGTCCAGTGCCGAGGTGGGTTCATCGAACAGCATCACTTCCGGCTCCATCGCCAACGCCCGGGCAATCGCCACCCGCTGTTGCTGGCCGCCGGAGAGGAACGCCGGGTATTGATCCGCGACGCGCGCCGCCAGGCCCACCTTGTCCAGATAGCGCCGGGCGCGGTCTTCGGCGTCCTTCTTGCTGACACCCAGCACCCGGCGCGGGGCCATGGTGATGTTTTCCAGTACGGTCATGTGGCTCCACAGGTTGAAGTGCTGGAACACCATCGCCAGCCGGGTACGAATGCGTTGCAGCTCAGCCTCGTCGGCCACCCGCATGCCGTGGGCGTCCTTGATCATGCGGACCGCCTGGCCGTCCAGGCTCATGGCGCCGTCGTTGGGTTGTTCGAGAAAGTTGATGCAGCGCAAAAAGGTGCTTTTGCCCGAGCCGCTGGCGCCGATCAGGCTGATAACATCGCCAGTCCTGGCCTTGAGCGAGACACCCTTGAGCACTTCGTGGCTGCCATAGGATTTGTGCAGGCCTTCGATGGTCAGTTTGTACATGGGGCAAATATCCTCAAGGCGAAAGCAGGTAGCCGGTGCGATAGGCCTCAAGGCCCGCGACGTGGGCAATCACCATGCCCGCGGTCGCCATGCGCCGCGTCGAGCGGGCATAGAGCAGGCCGGCGTAGGTGCAGTGGATGGGCGTGACCCGGTCGCTGATGGGGTCGATGATCTCGGCGATCAGTTGCCCGGCCTCCAGGTACTCACCGGGCAGGACGCAGTACACCAACAATCCACCCACGGGGGTGGCCACCGGTTCTACCGCCGCGAGCGGGGTGGCGGGGTAGGGCAGGTCCGGCAATGGCTGGACCTGGCCTTCAATGGCGCCGAAGTGAATCAGGTAGTCGATCACGGCCTGGCAGTCGAGGCTGGCCAGGGGGTGATTGACGTCGCCTTGGCCACGCAGCTCCACGGTGACCGAGAAACTGCCCATCGGGATGGCGAACTGCGCGCCGAAGCGCTCCTGCAACTGCCACCAGAGCAAGGTGAAGCACTCATCGAACGAGTGCCCGCCTGAGTCGGTCGCCAGCAGGCTGGCTTCCGCGCCAATGTAGCGTGCCAGCGGCTCGACCTGCGGCCAGGCCTCGGGCGTGGTGTACAGGTGGGCAACGGCCTCGAAATCACAATGCAGGTCCAGCACCATGTCGGCGTCGCAGGCCAGTGCCTGGAGGGTCAGGCGTTGGGATTGCAGTTGGCTGCTGGCGGTCTGGCGAGCCAGGGCGTTGCGCAGGCTGTGGCGAATCAGCGCCAGATTGTGTTGCGGGTTGTCGGTGAGTTGGCCCTCGATCTCATTGCCGACTTCTTCGCTCAGGTCGAGGAACCAGCGATTGAAGTTCTGTCCGCTTTCCAGCTCGTAGCGACCGAGGGGGACGTCCATCACCACCTGTTCCAGGCCAATCGGGTTGGCGATCGGCACCAGCACGATTTCGCTGCGCAGGCGGCCGGCGGCTTCCAATTCGCTCAGGCGCGCCTTGAGGTGCCAGGCCACCAGCATGCCGGGCAGTTCGTCGGCGTGCAGCGAAGACTGGATGTAGATTTTGCCGTGGCCCTGGGTCGGGCCGAAGTGGAAGCTGTGGATCTGTCGCGCAGTGCCCGGCAAAGGGGCAAGCAGGTCATGGATCTGGTGGCGCATGAAGGGAAGTCCTAGTGAGTCGGTCCAAGGAACGCCAGCCAGCGGCGCTCGGCTAGTCGGAACAGACCGACCAATGCAAAGGTGATGGTCAGATAGATTAGCGCAGCGATACCGAACGACTGAAAGGTCAGGAAGGTCGCCGAGTTGGCATCGCGGGCCACTTTCAGGATGTCCGGGATGGTCGCGGTGAACGCCACCGTGGTCGAGTGCAGCATCAGGATCACTTCGTTGCTGTAGTACGGCAGCGAGCGCCGTAGGGCAGACGGCATGATCACGTAGGCATACAGCTTCCAGCCGGTCAGACCATAGGCCTTGGCGGCCTCGACTTCGCCATGGGCCATGCTGCGAATCGCCCCGGCGAAAATCTCCGTGGTGTAGGCACAGGTGTTCAGGGCAAAGGCCAGGATGGTGCAGTTCATCGCATCGCGAAAGAACGCGTCGAGCACCGGCTGCGCACGGATCGCCGCTAGGCTGTAGATCCCGGTGTAGCAGATCAACAACTGGATGTAGAGCGGCGTACCGCGGAACAGGTAGGTGTAGAACTGCACTGGCAGGCGGATGTAGGGCTTGCTCGAGACACGGGCGATGGACAGCGGGATCGACACCACAAAGCCGATGCAGATCGAGGCGCTGAGCAGCCACATGGTCATGGCCAGGCCGGTGATGTGGTAGCCGTCGCTGTAGAGAAACGGTCGCCAGTACTCCTGGAGAAGTTCGATCATCGTATGGCCTCCCGGCTTCCGGCAGCATACCGGCGTTCCAGCCAGCGCAAAACCGCGTTCGAGGCACTGGTAATCACCAGGTAGATCAAGGCGGCGAGTACCAGGAAGTAGAACAGTTGATAGGTGCTTTTGCCCGCGTCCTGGGCGGCTTTCACCAGGTCCGCCAAGCCGATGATGGACACCAGGGCGGTGGCCTTGAGGATCACCATCCAGTTGTTGCCGATCCCCGGCAGGGCAAAGCGCATCATTTGCGGGAACACCACGAAGCGAAAGCGTTGGCCGCGCTTGAGGCCGTAGGCCGTGGCCGCTTCGACCTGGCCCCGGGGGACAGCGAGGATTGCGCCGCGGAAAGTCTCGGTGAAATACGCGCCGTAGATGAAGCCCAGGGTAATGACCCCGGCACCAAACGGATCGATCTCGATGTAGTCCCAGCCCATCAGCTCGGTCAGGGAAGTCAGCCAGGTTTGCAGGCTGTAGAAAATCAGCAGCATCAACACCAGGTCCGGCACGCCGCGAATCAGCGTGGTGTAGAGCTGGGCAGGGATGCGCAGCAACCGGTTGGAGGAGAGTTTGGCACTGGCGCCCAGCAGGCCGAGCAGCACGGCCAGCAGCAGCGACACCACGGACAGTTTGACGGTCATCCAGGTGCCTTGTATCAGCAGCGGGCCGAAGCCCTTGAGGCTGAAGGCCGAGAGCCCGAGGGAGTGCAGGAGTTGTTCGAACATAAAGTCAGCGACCCGATCCGGTAGAAAAGGCGCCCATCACGGGGATGGGCGCCGGGCATCATTTACCGCTGTACAGGTTAAGCTCACCAAAGTGTTTCTTTTGAATGGTCGCGTAGGTGCCGTCGTCGTGTAACGCTTTGATACCTTTATCCAAGAGCGCCTTGAGGTCGTTGTTACCTTTCGAGATACCGACAGCTGTCTTGGCTGGCAGCAAGGGATCGTCGACCGGCGCGCTGACTTCATAGTCGGCGCCTTGTGGCGACTTCAAAAAGCCCAGCTCCGCTTGCAGCATGTCCTGGATCGAGGCGTCGAGACGACCGGAAATCAGGTCGGCGTAGACCTGGTCCTGGTTGGCGTAGGCCTGGGTGGTCACGCCAGCCTTGTCCAGCACGGCCTTGGCATAGGCTTCCTGGATGGTGCCTTGCTCGTAGCCGACTTTCTTGCCCTTGAGGGACGCGGTGTCGGCACTCAACCCCGAGCCTTTCTTGAAGACCATGGCGGTGGGGCCGGAGAACAGCTCGCTGGAGAAGTCGATGACCTTTTCACGCGCCGCCGTAACGGTCATCGACGAAATCACGCCGTCGAATTTCTTGGCCTTGAGGCCCGGGATCATGCCGTCGAAATCGCTTTCGACCCACTTGCACTTGACCTTCAGTTCGGCGCAGATCGCGTTGCCCAGGTCGATATCAAAGCCCACCAGGCTGCCATCGGCGGCTTTGGACTCAAAGGGGGCGTAGGACGGGTCAACACCAAAACGCAGCTCTTTGTATTCCTTGGCCATGGCTCCACCTGCAGCCATGCACAACGCCAGTGCAGATAGGGTCAGCAATGCTTTTTTCATTATTCAATCCCTAAAACCAAGATGAGCGCTTGTGGCGCGGAATTATTGTTACTGGAATGCGTAAGACCTTATGCAGGTAGCAATTTCCGAACCAGAGTGCTGCGCTCGCGATTTAAAGAGATTTCAACCGACATCTGAATTCAACCCGCGCCCGAAATCGGGCGCGGCTGATAGTGTGCACCATGCTGGGGCAGGCGCTGGCTTCAGCTATTTACCGGGCACCAGGGTCAGGCGCGTGGTGCCATACACCTTGTCGAAGTTCTGCGGTTGCATCGGCAGGCTCTGGTACTGGCCCCTGAGCCATGGGTCGAGGCTGTTGAGGTACTGGGGGCTGGCCGGGTTGCCGGACTGGCCGGTGCCGAGTTGGCCCAGCAGCGGTTCGGCCAGGCCGAAGTCGACGATCATGCGCATGGCCGGGGCTCGTGTCACGTTGAAGTCCTGGCCCCAGGCATAGGCGGTAGCGTTCAGGGTGTTGTGGTCGCCACCGGCGGACATCGCGCCACGTACGACCTGGTCGCGGGTATTTTTCCACGCGTAATGGTGCAGTTTTCCCCACTGCCAGGTTTTGCGGTCGGTCCCCATCTGGCGTTCGCCAGCGCTGATGGCGGCGGCGAGGCTGCGGGCCAGGATCGCGGGTTTGTCTTCTTTTTGCGCGGTTCGCGCGTCATCCCAGAACGGGCTGTCTTCGCGTCCCAGCAAATGGTCGGCCTGGGCCGAATAGGAGCGTTCGCCGTTGGCGACGAAGGCTTGCCATGTCGGGCCGGATTCCGGGCCCAGTTCGTCGAGGAAGATCTGCTGCATGCTCTCCTGAAGGAACAGCGCGTAGATCGCCGCGTCGCTCGAGGTCGGGCTGAGCCGGCCGTCGAATGCCATCAAGCGACCGTAGGCCTCGCGAGCCTTGGCGGCCTCCACGGCCGGCAGGGCGTTGATCGCCTGTTTCAGCGGCTGGGACATGCCCGGCGCTTCAAACATCCGCTTGAGCTTGGCGGCAAACACGGTGCTTTGGTCGTACTGCATGGCGATCATGCTACGGCTGTCATGCCGCCCGGTGCCCGCCAGTTCGGCAATGCGCTCGCCGCGCTCGGGTGCTGCCCACGAGTTGGATAGCTGCATGCCGTAGCCATGGGCAATGACCCGCTGGTTGGCAGTGCCGAGCCAGCCCTGGGGTGGATCCTGGTCGTAGGGGTGGAGCATCGGGTCGGCGTAGCCGTCCCAGTCGTATTGGCCGTCCCAGCCCGGTGATGGCAGCAGGCCTTCCCCTTCGCGTCGGTTGGGGAAGCGCCCGGTGACCTGCCAGCCAATGTGGCTGGCGTCGGCATACATCATGTTCAGGGCAATCGCGCGGATCTCGCGGCTGGCGTCCGAGGCCTTTTCCGCGTTCTGGGCGCGGGTCAGGTCAAAGTAGGCGTCCAGGCTCTTGTCATCGGTAAAGCTGGGCACTTGCAGGGCCAGGCCATAACCGTTGCCCAGCGCAGTGCCCTGGGCGCTGTTGAGCAGGGGGCCGTGGCGGGTTTCGTACACGGCTTCGCGAATCGGTCGCTGGCCTTTGATGAAGTAGGTTTCGTTGCGCACCATGACCGGCAGCCATTTACCGCTCGCCTCGTAGGCCAGGCCGTTGCCCTGGCGCTTCAATTTCTCAAGGAACAGGTCCTGGTTGTCACCCATGACGGCGCTCATGCTCCAGGCCACCTTGCCGTTGAAGCCGGCCAGCACCATCGGCAAACCGGCAATGGTAATGCCGCTCGCCTGGTACTTCGGTGCGCGAATCTGCACGTAGCTCCACAGCGACGGCACCCCCATCGACAACTGGCTGTCGCTGGCCAGCAGGCTCTTGCCGCTGCGGCTGCGTTGCGGGGCAATCGCCCAGTTGTTCGAGGCGGTGGGGCCCAGCAGGTTCAGCCCGGACAACTGCTCGCCAGCCTTGGACAGTTCGCTCAAGCCGGGGATCGTGCCGTTGAGTTTTACGCCCTGGAGCTTCTGTGCCTCAGCCTGCGGCAGTTTTTCATCCGGGGCGGACGGCGACAGCCACGCAAGTTTGTCGGTGGTGACGGTTTGCGCCATCACCAGTGCCGAAATCTCCTGCGGCAGGTTGGCCGATTGGCTGAAGTTGAACAGGCAGAAGATCAGCGCCGAGTCTTCCGGCTTCCAGTACTCAGGCCGGTAGCCCGAGGCGGCGAGGTCGGCGGGCAGCTTGTCACGGTAGCGGAACAGGTAGGCATTGACCCCGCGCGCATACACCTCGAAGAAGCGCTTGAGGCGCGGCGATGAGGCTTTGTACAGCTCGTCAGCGCTCTTCTTCAGGTTGACGGCGCGCATGTAGCGGTCGGCGTCGAGCATCTGCGCGCCGGACATCTCCGACAGACGACCCTGGGCCAGCAAGCGCAGGGTGACCATCTGGTTGATGCGATCACTGGCGTGTACGTAGCCGAGGGTGAACAGCGCGTCGTGGAACGTATTGCTTTCGATCAGCGGCATGCCCATGGCATTGCGTCGCACGGAAACATTCTGTGCCAGCCCCTTGAGTGGCTGCACACCGGAGGTCGGTGGGAGGCTGTCCTGGGCATTCCAGGTCTGACAGCCCGCGAGGCTGAGCATACTGGCCACTGCTGCGGCAACGCCGAACCGGGGAAAAAGGGATGTAAGGGCTGGCGAGGCCATGGCAAAGCTCCTGCGGGGCGGGGGTAGCGTCAGTAAAGGCGCTACGTTAGTGAGCGGCCGAGGGCCGCGCAAGCGCGGGGCGATCTTATTTCAAGGTTTGTCCGATAAAACGCTGGATTTACCCTCCCTGGCCGACGGTCTGTCGCGCGGGGTGGTAGTGCGCTGGTGGGGAACCCGGCCTTCGAACAGGAGAAGTCGCTATTGCGCTTGATGGGGGGGCGATGCTGGAGGGGTGTCTGCAAGAGGTGGGCGTCGAGCCGTTTGCCTGGGGGCCGGCTGCGCCGTAAAACCAATGGGAGCCGCCAGGCGGCGCTCCCACGTGGATCAATTCATCAAGCGCCGTGGCACTTCTTGAACTTCTTGCCGTTGCCGCACGGGCACGGGTCGTTGCGGCCGACGTCCTTCAAGGCGTTGCGTACCGGCTCCTGAGGCGCGTGGCCGCAGTTGGGGCCGTGCACGTGGCCATGGTCGTGATCATGGTGCTCGTGATGGTCGTGATGGTCGTGATCATGGGCACAGTCAGGGCCATGGACGTGGGGTTGTTGGGTCATCGAGGTTACTCCGGAATAAAATCGCCGGGAATTATCTCGCCATAATGCGACAGGTGCACGTCATTGCCGAAGAATAATCCGGTTTTCAACTCACCTTCCAGCCGATAGGGGATGGGTTGGTCGGGTTTCTTCAGTAACTTCACCACTTCGCGCAGGTGCTGCCAGAGGTTGGTGCGGATCGGCACCTGGAAGTAGCCGCTGCTTTTCGGGGCGACGGTGAGCCACTCACTGGACTCGCCTTCGGCCAGCATGAACTGACTCAGGTGGATCTGGTACACCAGGCCGCGTACCGTCAGGTCGCTGTCGTTGGGGTTGTCGACGCGAAAGTGCAGCATGAACTTCTGCTCCAGCAGCTTGGCCCTGACCACTTCGACTTTGACCAGGTGGACGGCGGGGTCGCGTTCTTCGTCGGCAAACCATGACGCACAGCCACTGAGCCCCAGTACCGCCAGCAGGCTGATCGTGCGTAAGGCGCGCCACTGGCTGAGCATGTGATGAGTTCCCCTTTTACGCTGCAAGACTAGGCGAAATACGCCGCACAGCACTTCTTGTACTTTTGCCCGCTGGCACAGGGGCAGTTGTCGTTGCGTCCGGCCTTGAGTGGCACGGTGGGGTCGATGAAGTACCAGCGCCCGGTGTTCTGTACAAAGGAGGAGCGCTCGCGGTGGCTGTGCTCGCCGTTGCTGTCGTGCCAGCGTGCGGTGAAGGTAACGAAGGCGTGTTCGGGTTGGCCGCCGAATACCTCGCAGCTCTCGACGGCCAGGCCCAGCCAGGTGCTTTGCGCGCTCCAGTCACTGATCGACTGGCGATCCAGGCCGTCCTGCTGTGCAGGCAAGGTCGTCGCCACCAGGTAATCCACCAGGCCCAGTACATAGGCGCTGTAGCGCGAGCGCATCAAGGCTTCGGCACAGGGCGCCGGATGGCCCGCGTGGTAGTGGCCGCAGCATGCGTCGAGCAGGGTGCCGCTGCCGCACGGGCAAATGGATGTACTCATGGTTACCACCAGTATTTTCCGAAGTTTTCCGGGTTGGCCCAGAACCGGGCGTTGAGCCAGTCGGGTACTTGTTTGTAGTCAAGCAGATCGTAGGTGAACAGGGTCAGCACCTGCTCGTTGCGCTGGAAGCGTTCGCTGGCTTGCAGGGCCAGGGAAAAGAAGTCGGTCTCCAGCCAGGCGCAGGCCTGCAAGTCCGCCAGCACGGCGATGCGGCTGGCGTTGAGGTTGCGAATACCCCCCAACAGATTCAGGCCGTCGCGCTTGGGCAGGTGTTCGAGGCAATCGAGTGCCAGCGCCAGGTCGAAACGCTGGGCGGCCACCTCGGCCGGCAGCGGCCCCGGCGGGACTTGCGTCACGCTGGCATCGGGGTGGGCTTGCTGGAATGCCTGCAACGCCGGGAAGTCGCTGGCGCCGATCAGCAGCAGTCGTTTCGGGGCATAGCGCTCAAGCAGGGCGGCGAGGGCTTGCTGGGGTGTGCGTGAAGAGATGCCGGCAGTCATCGAAGATCCTCAATCAGATTGGCAGAGACTAGCCTGCCCGAACGTCCTGGCCTAGAGCGGCTTTGTTGCATTTGTCACGATCGCCCGTGAATACGGGCGTAACCACGTATGGCTGAATGCTGGCGCAGATTAAAAGTGGGGTCTTTACTCACCCCATCGGTTTCAAGCCGATCCTTAAGGAGAAAACCAGAATGAGCATAGTCCGGACAGCATTGCCCTTGATTCTGCTAACCAGTGTGTTGACTGGTTGTGCAGGTTTGCAGAAAACCGACTGGCCAACCTGTGCGGCCGTTGGTGGTGTCGTGGGTGCGGGACTCGGTGCGACAAAAAGCTCGGCATGGGCCGGCGGTGGCGCACTCTTCGTGGGCGGCATGGCGGCCGCTTACTGCTGGGTACATGGTGACGGCGACGAAGATGGCGATGGTGTACTAGACAGCCTCGATAAGTGCCCAGGTACGCCGAAGGGCGTGCAGGTCGATGCCAACGGCTGCCCTCCGCCACCGGTTGTGGTGGAAGAAGTCGTGGTGATCAAGGAAGAGGTCATCGTCATCCGCGATGTGAACTTCCAGTTCGATTCGGCCAAGTTGACCGCCGCCGATAAGGACAAGCTGGAAACCATCGCCACCCGCCTGAAACAGGAAGCACCGACCGCCAGGCTGACCGTGACCGGGTATACCGACAGTGTCGGCAGCGATGCCTACAACCAGAAACTCTCGGAAAAACGTGCCCATTCGGTGGTTGAGTACCTGGTCGAACGAGGCGTGCCAAGTGCGTCCTTCGTGTCAGTGAGCGGCGCTGGTGAAAGCAATCCGGTGGCCGACAACAAAACGGCGGACGGTCGTGCGATGAACCGCCGTACCGAAATCAAGATCAACCGCTAGTACCGCTCCTCGGCATCCGCGGCGGTACAGTCGCGGATGCCGATCCTCGCCGATCAGGCTGCCAAGCGCGTACCCGACAAGAATTTTCAAAGCCCTCTGGCGCACCCCTTGTGGAAGTCGTTACTGTGCGCGCAAAGAATAATTATCCAGGGGGGAGGGTATGAAAGTGATTTTGGGGCTTGGCAAGTGTCTGGCGCTGGTGTTCTGGCTGGTGGTGCTGATCAATCTGTACCAGCCACTGGTCAATCCGTTCGATGTGTTGATCAATCTGGCGGGTTGCCTGTTGTTGCTGACCCACCTTCTGGAGTTGCTGCTATTTCACCGCACCATTAAAGCGCGACCGCAGCCCTGGCGCGATCGCCTGCTGATTCTGCTGGTCGGTATTCTCCACGTGCGTACCCTGGCTGCACCTGCTGCGACGGAGACGACCCATGCGTAAGCTCTGTCTGCTCGCCGTGCTGGTCAGTCCGATGGCAATGGCCCAGGTCGTGACCGTCGAAACCAACTCGCTGATGCGCCTGCCCAACACCGCCAGCACGCTGCAACTGGAGCGCCTGGAAGTCGCGGACTACGGCACCTTGTTGATTCCCGCCAACGTCACTGAGCTGACGGTGGGTGAGTTGCGCCTGGGGCGAGACGCGCGGATTGCCATCGTCCCCGGCGAACAGGGCCTGAACCTGAAAGCCAGTCGTGCGCAGTTGGACAGCGGCAGTCAGATCACTTCCCGCGGTGCGCCGGGGACGTATCTCAAGGCCGCTCGCGCCGGGCGTAACCTCAACCTGCACATTGCCTCCCTGAACGCCGCGCAATTATCGGTGGATGCCCGTGGCGGCACCGGTGCACCTGGTTTCGTCGGACTCGATGGTGCCAACGGCGCGGATCCGGGATGTACCTGGGGCGCCGCCGGGCGTGGCTATGACGGTGATAACGGCGGCGATGGGCATGCCGGGGCGCCGGGTGCACAGGTGCGCGTAGAGTTGCCTCGTGACTACCCGGCCGAGCAGATCAAGGTGCTGGTCGACGGCGGCGCCGGTGGCGTGGCCGGTGCTGGCGGCAAGCCCGGCGAGGGTGGTAAGGCCAAGGGCTGTTTTGTCTACGATACCGATGGCGGCAAGCGTGGTCGTGCGGGTACGCCCGGCCAACCAGGCGCTGTGGGGGCACCCGGGGCGGTGACCGTGCAGCGGCTTTGAGTGTTCTGGTGGGAGCGAGCAGGCTCGCTCCCACATTGATGCGTCACTACCCTGGGACGGTTAAAACATCGGCCGCGCCGAGGCGATAGCCACCAACACCAAGCCGACGATCAGGTTGATCCCCACCAGGCGCCGAATCCTGCCCAGGGTGGCGGCCCCCGCTGGCCAGTCTTCGGCCAGCACCGCCTGGCGCAGCTCGGGCAATTGCAATGTCTGGATACGGATGAACAGTGCCGTCATCACCAGGTACAGGCCCATCATGATCTGCACATACCTGGGCGCCGTCTCAAAGCCGGTGAAGCGCATCTGGATCAGGCCGACACCGCTGATCGGCAAGATCACCACCGCGACCCAGACCCAGACGAAAAATCGTTGAAACACTTCTACCCACAGTTTCAGTCGGGCCGGGCCTTCCAGCGCCTTCATGGCGGCGGGGCGCAGCACCATCCAGGCGAAAAACATGCCGCCGACCCAGACCAGGGCGGCCAGCACATGCAGGCTATAAATGAAGGCGAAAGCGGTCATCGGGGTACTCCGTTCTGCGCAGGACTAATTAGCGGGGTATGATAGCGGCCGATCCGAACCACTGAAAATTTATCCAGCGTTTTTTGCGCCCGACAATCCATGATCAGCACTGAACTCAAAACCACGATCCAGGGCGCCTACTCGCGTTTTCTCGAAGCCAAGAGCCTCAAGCCGCGATACGGCCAGCGCCTGATGATCGCCGAAGTGGCGAAAGTCCTGGGCGATATCGACACCGACGACGAAGGCCGGCGCAGTGGCGACCCCGCTGTGGTGGCGGTGGAAGCCGGCACCGGCACGGGCAAAACCGTGGCCTACAGCCTGGCGGCGATCCCGACTGCCAAGGCCGCCGGCAAGCGACTGGTGATTGCCACCGCGACCGTCGCCCTGCAAGAGCAAATCGTCTACAAGGACCTGCCGGACCTGATGCGCAACAGCGGGCTGAACTTCACCTTCGCCCTGGCGAAGGGGCGTGGCCGCTACATGTGCCTGTCCAAGCTCGACATGCTGCTGCAGGAAGGCCACGCACAAACCGCCACGGCCCAGCTGTTCGAAGAAGAAGGCTTCAAGATCGAAGTCGATGAAGCCAGCCAGAAGCTGTTTACCAGCATGATCGAGAAGCTGGCCGGCAATAAGTGGGACGGTGACCGCGACAGCTGGTCCACCGCCCTGGAAGATGCCGACTGGGCCCGCTTGACCACCGATCACAGCCAGTGCACCAACCGCCATTGCCCCAACTTTGGCCAGTGCGCCTTCTACAAGGCCCGCGAAGGCATGGGCAAGGTCGACGTGATTGTCACCAACCACGACATGGTCCTGGCGGACCTGGCCCTGGGCGGTGGTGCGGTGCTGCCGGACCCGCGTGACACGCTCTACGTGTTCGACGAAGGCCATCACCTGCCCGACAAGGCCATCGGCCACTTCGCCCATTACACGCGCCTGCGCTCCACTGCCGACTGGCTGGAAACCACCGCCAAGAACCTCACCAAACTCCTGGCCCAGCATCCGCTGCCGGGGGACTTGGGCAAGTTGATCGAGCAAGTGCCGGAGCTGGCGCGCGAGATCAAGACCCAGCAACAGTTCATGTTCAGCGCCTGCGAGCAGATCGCCGACTTCAAGCCCGGCGAAGACGCCGAAGGCCGCGAGCGCCCACGCTATCGCTTTGTCGGCGGCGTGGTGCCCGAGCACATGCGCGAGATGGGCATCGAGCTGAAGAAGGGCTTCGCCCGTTTGACCGACGTCTTCACCCGCCTCACCGAGTTGCTCAAGGAAGGCATGGATGGCGAGGTCAACATCGGCATCGCCAGCAACCAGGCGGAAGAATGGTACCCGCTGTTCGGCAGCCTGCTGTCGCGTTCCCAGGGCAACTGGGAATTGTGGACCGCGTTCACCGCCGAAGACCCGGACGACAACCCGCCGATGGCGCGCTGGCTGACCCTGGCCGAAAGCGGCTCGCTGTTCGACATCGAGGTCAACGCCAGCCCGATCCTGGCGGCCGAGATGTTGCGCCGCAACTTGTGGAATGTGGCCTACGGTGCGCTCGTCACCTCGGCGACCCTCACGGCCCTGGGGACGTTCGACCGTTTCCGCATGCGCGCCGGGCTGCCGAAAAAAGCCGTGACAGCCGTGGTGCCAAGTCCGTTCCATCACGCTGATGCTGGCGTGCTGCGGGTGCCGGACCTCAAGGCCGACCCCCGCGACGCGCCGGCTCATACAGCAGCGATCATTCGCGACTTGCCGGCATTGGTTGAAGGCTCGCGCGGCACCCTGGTGCTGTTTTCCTCGCGTAA
This sequence comes from Pseudomonas sp. ok272, assembly GCF_900109995.1. Taxonomy (GTDB): domain Bacteria; phylum Pseudomonadota; class Gammaproteobacteria; order Pseudomonadales; family Pseudomonadaceae; genus Aquipseudomonas. The sequence goes on from NZ_FOCB01000001.1 coordinate 362,554, forward strand.
ACAGATGCAGGACGTGTTCGACGGCCTGGAGCGCGACTGGCGCAAGCAGGTGTTCATCCAGGGCAACCTGTCGAAGCAGGAAACCCTGAACAAGCACAAGGCGCGGGTCGATGGCGGGGACTCCAGTGTGTTGTTCGGCCTGGCGAGCTTCGCCGAGGGCGTCGACTTGCCGGGGGCCTACTGTGAGCATGTGGTGATCGCCAAGATCCCGTTCTCGGTACCCGATGACCCGGTCGAGGCCGCATTGGCCGAATGGATCGAGGCCCGGGGCGGTAATCCGTTCATGGAAATCTCGGTGCCGGACGCCTCGCTCAAACTTGTCCAGGCCTGTGGTCGGCTGCTGCGCACCGAAGAAGACCGCGGCACCATCACCCTGCTTGACCGACGCCTGGTCACGCAACGCTATGGCAAGGCGATCCTCAACGCACTGCCGCCGTTTCGCCGCGAAATATCTTGAGACGAAATGGGCACAAATGCCCATTTCGTTGTCTATCCCCCGTCACCGATTTGCTCTGACCTTAGGGAGAACCAGGTTCATATGATTCGCCGTTCGTTATCCGCCGCTTTTGCCCTGATGTTTACGGCTCCGCTGTGGGCGGCTCCTGTCGCCCCGCAGACGCTGTTCAACTTTGTCCGGCCCGCCGATGTGGTCCAGGTGGCGACCCAGGATGCCAGCCTGCCGCAATCCAATGCGGAGCAAACGGCCGAAGGCGAAGTGCTGCGTCGGGTGACGTTCAACCCAGCGGTGCAACCGACGTTGCGCCTGACCCCGCAAAGCGGTGCCTGGGACTGGTCGCAGTCCGGCGTCATGACCTTGCGCATCCAGAGCGCGATGAGCTGGGCCGTGACGCTGTACGTGAAGGTCCAGAGCAACGACGGCAAAACGCTGGTCAGTCGCATCGACTTGCCTGCCGGCCCTGCGCAAACCTTGCTGGTGCCACTCACGCCCAGCTCGCCACTGAGCCAGGGCATGAAAGCCGGGCCGCCGATGCCGATGACCGTCGATGGTCAGCGCATCCTGCTGGTCAGCAGTGAGGGAGCACTTGATCGCAGCCAGGTGGTGTCCGTCTCGCTGTCGATGGACCGGCCGAAAGTCGCCCAGAGCATCCTGCTGGAGCGCTTTGGGGTGCAGGATGGTGACACGGTGATCAAGGCGGTCTATGCCTCGTTGGTGGACGCCTACGGCCAGTCCAACCGCGCCACATGGCCGGAAAAAGTCACCCGCGACGATCAGCTCAAGGCGGCGGCCGACAAGGAGCAAACCCAACTCAAGACCTGGCTGGCGGAGCGTGAGCGCTCGTCGCTGGACACGTTTGGTGGCTGGAGCAAAGGCCCGGCGTTCAAGGCCAGTGGCTTCTTCCGTACGCAAAAGCTCGATGGTCGCTGGTACCTGGTGACACCTGAAGGGCATCCGTTCTACTCATTGGGGGTCAATGCCGTGACCGCTGGCGCCAGCCAGACCTATGTCGCGGGTCGCGAGGGGATGTTCGACTCATTGCCTGGAGCCGATGAGCCATTGGCCGCTCACTACGGAGAAGGTGATAACCGTAGTGGCAATGGCGCCGACCAGGGGCGGGGGTTCAACGCCGGCCGCTGGTATGACTTCTATGGTGCCAACCTGCACCGTCTCTACGGTCAGCCGTGTGCCGTGGCGATTAAAACCCCTGGCACCGCCGATGCACCTTGTGCGCCTTACGTTTTCGACGAACAACGCTGGAACAGCCGTACCCTGGATCGCCTGCAGGCCTGGGGCTTCAATACGCTGGGGAACTGGAGTGCACCGGCGCTGGGCCTGAATGATCGGGTGCCGTACACCTTGCCGCTGTCGATTGTCGGTGACTACACCAGCATCAGCACCGGCAGCGACTGGTGGGGCGGCATGCCCGATCCGTTCGACCCGCGCTTTGCCATGGCCACCGAGCGTGCCGTGGCGATTGCCGCCCGCGATCATCGTGACGATCCCTGGCTGATCGGCTACTTTGCCGATAACGAACTGGCCTGGGCGGGGCCGGGTGACGATCCCAAGGCCCGCTATGCCCTGGCCTACGGCACCTTGAAAATGACCACCGATGCGCCCGCCAAACGGGCATTCCTCAAGCAACTGCGGGACAAGTACCGCAACCAGGCCGGCCTGTCCAAGGCGTGGGGGGTCGATCTGCCGGCGTGGGAGTTGATGGAAGACCCGGGCTTCGTGCCACCGCTGCCGAACCCCGAGCACCCGGAAATCGAAGCGGACTTCAAATACTTCCAGAAGGTCTTCGCCGACACCTACTTCAAGACCATCTCCGATTCGTTGAAATGGCACGCGCCGAACCACCTGCTGCTCGGTGGCCGTTTTGCGGTCAGCACGCCCGAGGCGGTTGCATCCTGCGCCCAGTATTGCGATGTGCTGAGCTTCAACCTGTACACGCAAAAGCCTCAAGACGGCTATGACTTTACCCAGTTGCGGGCACTTGATAAGCCGGTGCTGATCACTGAGATCAACTTCGGCTCGCGTGACCGAGGTCCGTTCTGGGGCGGTGTCACGCAGGTGGCGAAGGAAGAAGACCGTGGGCCGGCGTATGCCAATTTCGTCAAGCATGCGCTCAGCGAACCTTCGATCGTCGGGGTCCATTGGTTTCAATACCTCGACCAGCCTGTGACCGGTCGTCTGCTGGATGGCGAGAATGGCCATTTCGGTTTGTTGGGGATTACCGACCTGCCGTTTCAGGGTTTTGTCGATAGCGTGCGTAAGACAAATCTTCAAGTTGTTGCTCGGCTGAGCAAGGAAGCGGCGCTGGCCAAGGCCGCCGCCGACAAGGCGGGTGAAACGATTGCCCTGCCAGATGGCGGCAAAGGGCCGGCTGGCAAGGGTTTAGGGGCAGGTGTGGAGCACACGGGCGAGCACTCGGCTAACGGACATTGATGGCTGATTGATAGTTACCGCCCAGCTTGCGCGGGTTCCCAAAAGCCTCAGGGGCTGGAACAATGCGGGCCATTGTGTCGAGATGTTCTTGCGAAGAGGTGCGGGTGCAGATTCAGGGTCATTACGAGCTTAAGTTTGAAGCGGTGCGCGAAGCCTTTGCCGCGTTGTTCGACGACCCTCAGGAACGCGGCGCGGCGCTGTGTATTCAAGTGGGTGGGGAAACCGTCATCGACCTCTGGGCCGGTACGTCGGACAAGGACGGTAGCCAGGCCTGGCACAGCGATACCATCGTCAACCTGTTCTCCTGCACCAAGACCTTTACCGCCGTTACGGCGCTGCAGTTGGTTGCCGAAGGCAAGTTGCAACTCGACGCCCCGGTAGCCCGCTACTGGCCCGAGTTCGCGGCGGCCGGTAAACAATCCATTACCCTGCGTCAATTACTCTGCCACCAGGCCGGCCTTCCGGCGCTGCGCGAGTTGTTGGCGCCAGAAGCCCTTTACGACTGGCAAACCATGGTCGATGCGTTGGCGGCCGAGGCCCCCTGGTGGACGCCGGGCGAAGGGCATGGCTACGCGGCGATTACCTATGGTTGGTTGGTGGGAGAGCTGTTGCGCCGCGCCGATGGCCGTGGCCCGGGTGAATCCATCGTGGCGCGGGTTGCCCGGCCATTGGGGCTGGACTTCCACGTGGGCCTGGCCGACGAAGAGTTCGACCGCGTGGCGCATATCGCGCGTGGCAAGGGCAATGTCGGTGATGCTGCCGCTCAGCGTTTGTTACAGGTGATGATGCGTGATCCGACCGCGATGACGACCCGGGCGTTCGCCAACCCTCCGTCGATCATGACCAGTACCAACAAGCCGGAGTGGCGGCGTATGCAGCAGCCAGCGGCCAATGGCCATGGCCATGCACGGAGCCTGGCCGGGTTTTACGCCGGTTTGCTGGACGGCAGCTTGCTGGAAGGCGAGATGCTCGATGAACTGACCCGCGAGCACAGCCTTGGCGAGGACAAGACGCTACTGACCCGGACCCGTTTTGGCCTGGGTTGCATGCTCGACCAACCGGATGTACCCAATGCAACCTTCGGCCTTGGCCCTAGCGCGTTTGGTCATCCGGGGGCGGGTGGTTCCGTCGGGTTTGCCGACCCGCAATACGATGTCGCCTTCGGTTTCGTCACCAACACCCTGGGGCCCTACGTGTTGATGGACCCTCGGGCACAGAAGCTGGTACGGGTTTTGGCCGGTTGCCTGTAATAGGGGTTGCGGTTAAGCGGTTATTTGCTAAAAAGATACTCATCGCCCCGGGAGGCAACTCCCATGGCTTTTAACGTGGCACAGCGTTTGTTTATACGGGTCGATGCGACCCACTGCTTTCTATCTCATTTTGTGGATATCCCATGTCACTGAACAAATTTCTAACCTTGGCACTGTGCATCAGCATCACCGGTTGTGCGCAAACCCCACAAAGTGATGCAGACGGCGGCCATTGGTGGTCCCAGGGCTCCGACAAGGTCGCGGATGCCAAGCCCGTGACCTCGCCGGACGCCAAGCCAGCGGCCAAGGTTGCCAGTGCCCCGGCGCCAGCCGCGCCAGCGGCTACCCCGGCTCCGGTTGCCAAGCCACAGGACACGGGCAGCAGTTGGTGGCCGTTCTCTTCCAAGGGCGACACCGCTAAAGCACCTACTCCAGCTCCAACTCCAGCCGTTGATAGCAAGCTCATGGCCCCCATCGTTGCAACCAGCGCAGGAGCGGCTGCAGCCAAGGCTGATTCAGAGAGCAAATGGTGGTGGCCGTTCAGCGACCAGCCTAAGGCCGTGACCAAGGCGGACATCAAGGATGTGCCGATGCCTGATCCGAAAATCACCCAGGCGTGGCTGGACGACTACGAGCCGCGCCTGCGCAGCGCTATCCAGGACAAGCACTTGCAGGTCGAGCGTCGCGAAAACGTGCTGGTGGTCGTGGTGCCGGTGGATGACACCTTCAACTCGAAGCGCCCGGCCATGCTGCTGCCTTCCTCCCTGGGCTCATTCAGCCGTATTGCCAAGCTGGTGGAGGGGGATACCAAGACGTCCGTGCTGGTCCTCGGTCACGGCGATTCTTCCGGCGTCGCCTCGGCTACCCAGGTGCTGAGCAAGGAGCGTGCAACGTCCGTGGCCTCGATCTTCAGCCTCAGCGGCATGAAGCGTGATCGCCTGATGCTGCGTGGCATGGGTGACCTGATGCCGCGTGCGGCGAACGACAGCGTGCAAGGCCGTACCTTGAACCGTCGAATGGAAATCGTACTGACCCAACGCACCACCATGCTCGCGTTGTTGAGCAAGTACAGCTCGCCAACCCCGCCCGTGGCAGAAATGGTTGCGGTCCAGGACGTCAAGCCTGCCGCTGTCGCCCCGGCCGGGAAAAAAGCCGCCCCGGCGAAGAAAACCACAATCGCCAAGAAGGCGGCTGCGCCGAAGAAAGCCGCTCCTGCCAAGAAAGCGACTGCCCAGGCCAAGAAACCGGTGGTAGCCAAGGCTACTCCAGTGGCCAAGCCTGCCAGCGGCCAGTAATCAGAGCGGTCACTGATCGACTCAGCACAAGGAAAACGCCATGACCCAGGCCCTGGCAGATATGCGACGCGACTATATCCGCGATGGTTTGACCGAGGCACAGGCCCCGAGCGAGCCATTTGCACTGTTTCATCAGTGGTTCGCCGATGCGGTGAAGACCGAGCAGCCTCCGGTCGAGGCGAATGCCATGACCGTGGCCACTGTCGATTCGGACGGACGCCCGCACTGCCGGATCCTGTTGCTCAAGGGGCTGGATGAGCAAGGTTTTACCTTCTTCACCAACTACGACAGTGCCAAGGGCCAGCAATTGGCGGCCAATCCGTTCGCGGCCATGACCTTCTTCTGGCCGACCCTGGAGCGCCAGGTGCGGATTGAAGGGCGAGTGGTGAAAGTGACTCCGCAGGAGTCCGACGCTTATTACCAGGTGCGCCCTTTGGGCAGTCGTCTGGGCGCCTGGGCATCACCGCAGAGCCGGGTGATTGCTGATCGTGCCGAGCTTGAAGGCTTGCTCAAGAGCACCGAGCAGCGTTTCAGTGACACCCAGCCTGATTGCCCGGCCCATTGGGGCGGCTATCGCCTGCTACCTGAGCGCATCGAATTCTGGCAGGGACGCACGAGCCGATTGCACGACCGCTTGAACTATCGGCGCCAGGACGGCGGCTGGAGCCGCGAACGCCTGGCGCCTTGACCGTTCACTTGGCTGGATAGGTGCCAGCAACGGCCTCCAGCCACTGTGGCAGGTCTCGACGCTTGACCTTCTGCTGCCGGGCGGTTTCCAGTTGTTGCAGCATGAAGTGTTTTTTCTGTTCGTCGTCACCGGCCAGTGCCAGCGCCAGGTCGCGATCCATCCACCGCTTGATCCGAACGTACAGCCACCCGTGGAAGTACAGCCCGGCAGCGGTGGTAATGACGATGATGAAGTAATCCATGAAAATCCTTGGTCGGTGGCGCAGGTTGCTAGAATTGCCGCTAATGTGTGAGGAGAGCCCAGGTGCCGCTGTACTGCGCCTGAATGAACACTCATTTACCTCGGTGACACCGTGACAGGCGTCAAGCTGCGGAGTCTAATGAATCCTTGTCCTTTGGAGTTGATGCTATGCGTAAGTCTGTTCTGTTAGTTGCTTCTTTTTCCACGATGGCGATGTTGCTCACGGGCTGCCAGTCCAGCCTCACCGGTGACTCCTACTCCCGTGACGAAGCGCGTCGGGTGCAGACGATCCGTATGGGCACCATCGAATCCCTGCGTCCAGTGAAAATCGAAGGCACCAAGACCCCAATCGGTGGTGCTGCCGGTGCGGTGATCGGTGGTGTCGGCGGTAGCGCCATCGGCGGCGGCAAGGGCAGCATTGTGGCCGCGGTCATCGGCGCCGTTGCGGGCGGCCTGGTCGGTTCGGCTGCTGAAGAAGGCCTGACCCGTACCCAAGGCGTGGAAATCACCGTTCGCGAAGACGACGGCAGCATGCGTGCCTATGTGCAGCAAGTGCAACCAAACGAAGTGTTCCGTGTGGGTGAGCGCGTGCGCATCTCCACCGTCGGTGGCACCAGCCGCGTTTCGCACTAAGCAGTAAACAGTAAGCAGTAAGCAGTAAGCAGTAAGCAGTAAGCGTTAAAACAAAACCCCGATCAGGTGACTGGTCGGGGTTTTGTGTTTTTGAAGCGTTGAAAGTCTATTTGTCAGTTGATGCATCAAACTCACCAAGATGGCGACCTCTTTTGTCATACATCTCTACTGCGCTATGACTGGTAGTCCCACTCTAGTGTCCTGTCTCGGAAATAAGCTGTTCCCTTTTGACGGCACCTGTCGCCGCCATGCTGCGTTGCCACTCCTCGCCATAGCCCTGCTATGACTCGTCGCGGCGCCTTGCCTGGCAGCAACAGATGCTCGTCAAAAAGGTAACGTATTTCCAAGACAGGACACTAGAATACGATCATTTCCTGTCCTCCAGGACGTTCGTGTGCCACGCCCTTCAATCGTGTGAAGTTAAAAACAGATCTAGATTTTTAGGTAGGTCTAATGAGCGCGCGTTTTCTATATCGATAATTTGCTGTTGGGAAAGTCTGTAGTCATACAAGGGGTCTTCGCTGTTGCTCCATTCCATGATGTGTGTGGGTTTTTCGGCGGTAATAGGAATTAGCCTTTCAAATGAGGGGAGGTCTTCACCTTTCACAACTCCCATAATCAGATGTTTCATGGTTCTACCTTTCTGGTTGGGTCGGCGGATTTGTTTTTGGCGCCTGTTGTGTGGTTGAACTCACCAAGGTGTTTTCCGCGTTTGTTGTATTTTTCGATAGCACCATGCTGGAAATCTCATTCGTAAATCGTTCCATCTCGATCTTTCCACTACGCCTCGATACCAATGTATAAAGCCAGTTCTCGAGGCATGGGGCGCTGCAGCACCTGTTCGATTTTCTGGACTTGAGCAAGGGATAGCGCAAACTCGCCGTCGGGGCTTTCAGCGAAACTCTTCCAGTTCATCACTTCCAGCACTGCATGCTCGCTGTGTTGGGGGATGTCGAGTTCGTACTGTATTGAGTGGTTGTTGCTGTCATTGACAAAAAACCCGCTGATACTCAAGTGCATAACTGGCCTCTCTCGAAGATTTACGTTGTCGTGTTACTGCGTGTAGTTGCTTTCTTATTGTGTTGCTAGGTTCGTATTTCTGGGGTCGATGACCCGATAGGGCTCATTCTGTGCATACCAGTTGGACAAGGTGATTGGCATCATCAAGATTTCTGCCGGTCCAGTCTTCCAGTATTTTTACTTGTTCTGACGACAAGTCGTAACCATCGTATTCGTCGCCAGGATACTGCCAGTTCATTAGTTTTTTTAGCGCCTCACTTCGGCTACCCGGTATTTCTACACTCAGTAATAGTTCTTCGGTATTTTTGTCGAAAACCTCAATGACATGCTTCATTTCTCTACTCTTCTTGTTGGGTCAGCGGGTTTTGTTTGCTCTCCTGTCTGTGGATCGTACTCTCCAAGGTGTTTACCTTGCTTGGTATACAACTCTATTTTTCCATGTTGTGAGTCCCATTCATAAATTCTTCCTGACGAGTCCTTCCAGCGTCTACGTTTTTTTCCGCCTCCACGTACGGATGTTTTTAACGGGGCAGACTTTGTGTCAGGAAACGCTGAAAGAGTCGTTGGTGCTGGGTAGTATTTGAAGTCTCCAGGAACACTCAGAACAATATAAACCGGCCTCACCCCCGACCCTACCGGGAACACCAGGATGAAATCCTTGTATTCAGGCGGGTAAACCGGGTCAACGATAATGCTGTCAGCCAAGGGTGTCGGAGGAAACACCCAGATGTGCGGGGTCTGTGGTGCGGCTTCCAGGGCGGGGATGCCGAGGATGTCGGAGCCGTCTACAGCAGGTGTCCAAATCAGTTCGATGCCGTCGCCAAGGTCAGCGATGTAGTGGCTGCCACGTGCGGTGAGCTGCACGACATCGACCATTTCCCAGTCGGGGTTTTTGCCGGTGTAGAAGGCATAACCCTTGAGGCTGCCGTCCGCGCGTTGTTCGACCTGCAGGCGCATGCGGGTCCGTGCTTGTGTGAGGCTGCGCAGTTGCTCTTCGCTATAGAGGGCACTGTCGCCCAGACGAGGCGTCCAGAACACCGCGACCACCGCGCTGAGTACCACGGCACCCGCGGCACCGGCCTTGGTCGCGAGCGTGACGAGCGGCGTTGCGAGTGCTGGGGCGCGCAGTGCCAGCTGGCCCACACCCAGTGCAATGGTGCTGCCGCTGATGGTCTCCAGGTTCTGCAGGCCAGCCTTGTCGACTTCACGAGCGCCGAGCCAGGCGATTTCCCCGTAGTCCTTCAGGCTGTCGGTGGGTACCCTTTCCCAAGGGTACAAATAGCTAATGATGGCGTCTGGCAGTTTGCACGACTTGGCGAAAACGCAGCCGACCATGGTGGGGCGCGGTGGGCGGGGGGGGCGGTTCCAACGGGCGTTTTCGTAGGCTTCCTGCCTTGCGAGCATCTGATCATAGGCCGCTTGTCGGGCCTTGCGCTCCGCCGGTTCGTCGGGATTCAGGTAGCGCCGGGTGATGTGGTGTCCACAGCCAACCGGTAGGTCTGGAACTAGGGGGATGTTCTTGTTTTCAGCCACGCATGCGCCCTTGCTCATTCGTCATTCGGCAGCCCCCGTGGGTAGGGGCTGCGCGACGTTAGCGAATGTGGCTGCTTGTGGCTGTAGGAAGGGTCCCTAAAACACTAGGGATTAAGAGGCGAGCGTTGTGCTCTTGCGACTGGCAATGACCATCACGGTGTAGCCGATCAGCGCGGCGAGCGTCGAGCCCGTGAGGATGCCCATGCGGTCCATGCCAGCGAATTCGCTACTGCCTGCAACGAAGGCCAGGGAGCCGACAAACAGGCTCATGGTGAAGCCGATCCCGCAGAGAATCGCCACGCCAAGCACTTGCCCCCAGTTGGCCCCAGCAGGCAGGGCGGCGATGCCGGTCTTGACCGCGATCCAGGTCAGGCCGAAGACCCCGACGGTCTTGCCCAGCAGCAGGCCGATGGCGATGCCCATTGGCACGAAGTGGGTGAAGCTTTCAGCGGTGACGCCGGTCAGCGACAGGCCGGCGTTGGCGAATGCGAACAGCGGCAGGATGCCATACGCTACCCAGGGATGCAGGGCGTGCTCCAGGGCCAGCAGCGGCGAGGGTTCGGCATTCTTGGTGCCCAGCGGGATGCAGAACGCCAGGGTCACACCGGCCAGGGTGGCGTGGACGCCACTTTTGAGTACGCAGACCCACAGGATCAGGCCGATGATCATGTAGGGACCCAGCTTGACCACCCCCAGGCGATTCATCGCCACCAGCGCGGCGATACAGGCGGCGGCGAGCATCAGTGACAGTGTGGACAAGGCCCCCGAGTAGAAGATTGCGATGATGATGATCGCACCCAGGTCATCGATGATGGCCAAGGTCATCAGGAACAGCTTCAACGAGACGGGCACGCGCTTGCCGAGCAGGGCGAGCACGCCCAGGGCAAAGGCGATGTCGGTTGCCGTCGGGATCGCCCAGCCATCGAGGGCGGGCGGGTTGTCGCGGTTGAGGAACCAGTAGATCAGCGCCGGCACGAGCATGCCGCCAATGGCGGCGGCACCGGGCAGGACGATCTGCGAAGGCTTGGACAGGTGGCCCTCCAGGACTTCGCGCTTGACCTCCAGGCCAATCAGCAGGAAGAACAACGCCATCAGGCCATCGTTGATCCAGAGCAGCAATGGCTTGGCGATTTGCAGGGCGCCGATCTGGGCGACCACGGGGGTCTCCAGCAGGCCGTTGTAGAGCCAGGACAGTGGTGAGTTGTTGACGATCAAGGCAAGAACTGCGGCGGCAATCAACAACAGTCCGCTGGCAGCCTCCATCTGAAAGAAACGCGTGAACGTGCTACGCAGAGGCAAGGTCGCTCTCCATCTATGGATTCAAAAGGTGGAACACCCTAACCTGTACGCTTAGTTGTTAAAACAAAAGTTATATTCTTTTTTGTTATATGCGCTGGTCACAAGTGTCGGACTGAGCCTAGCAGTTGACCGACATATTGGGCGGCAGCTGTATCTGTGCGTCATGTGGGATTTTTCCTAAGCTTAACGGCTTAGCCTATTGTCACTGTCAGGTTTGCCCGTGCCCAGCCGATCCAATGAGAAAACGACCATGAGCGACAACCGTCAGTGGGCCCGCGAAGCCATCCGCATCATCGAGGCGGACTTCCAGCGCAGTGCCGATACCCATTTGATTCCCCTGCCATTGCCAGGGCTGCCGGGCATCGACTTGTACTTCAAGGACGAGTCCAGTCACCCCACCGGTAGCCTCAAGCATCGCCTGGCGCGTTCGCTGTTCTTGTATGCCTTGTGTAATGGCTGGCTCAAGCCGGGGGCGCCGGTGATCGAGGCGTCCAGCGGCTCGACGGCGATTTCCGAGGCCTATTTCGCACGGTTGCTCGGCCTGCCTTTCATTGCGGTGATGCCGGCCACCACGTCCCGGGAAAAAATCGCGCAGATCGAGTTTTATGGTGGCAAGAGCCATCTGGTGCAGGATCCGACGCAGATCTATGCCGAGTCCGAGCGTTTGGCCCGTGAACATGACGGTCATTTCATCGACCAGTTCACCTATGCCGAGCGCGCCACGGACTGGCGTGCCAATAACAACATCGCCGAGTCGATCTTCCAGCAAATGCGCTTTGAGCGTCATCCCGAGCCGAGCTGGCTGATTTCCAGCCCCGGGACCGGTGGCACCACCGCGACGCTGGGCCGTTACGTGCGCTATCGCCAGCATTGCACCCGCGTGTTGTGTGCCGATGCCGAGCGTTCGGTGTTCTTCGACTATTACCAGAGTGGTGACGCGAGTCTGCGCCTGGATTGCGGCTCGCGTATCGAAGGGATCGGGCGGCCACGGGTCGAGGCCTCGTTCCTGGCGAAGGTGATCGATGCGATGGTCAAGGTCCCGGATGCCTTGTCGCTGGCGGCCATGCACTACTTGGCGCAACGCTTGGGCCGGCGTGTGGGGGGTTCCAGTGGTACCAACCTGGTCGGTGCCTTGATGGCGGCCCAGGAGATGGTAGCGGTGGGGGAGAGTGGCTCGATCGTGGCCATTTTGTGTGATGGCGGTGAGCGCTATGCCACTACCTATTACGACCCGGACTGGTTGAAGGCCCAGGGATATGAATTGGAGGGGTTGGTGGCGGCCATTGCGGCCTGTGTCGAGCGGGGCGAGGCGCTGCCGGACAGCATTCTGCGCGCCAACATCTAACCGCCCAAGGACTCAATGTAGGCGCGGGCGAGCCTCGCGCCTACCGTTGTCAATCCGTGGAGTGGCGATCAGGCCTCGATACCCAGGATATCCCGCACGACGGCTTCGGCGATGCGAATCCCGTCCACGCCTGCCGACAGAATCCCACCGGCGTAGCCAGCGCCTTCTCCGGCCGGGAACAAGCCCTTGACGTTGAGGCTCTGCATCGATTCGTCACGGGTGATGCGCAGGGGTGATGAGGTGCGGGTTTCGATCCCGGTCAGTACCGCGTCATGTAGCGAGTAGCCGCGGATCTGCTTCTCGAACGCCGGCAATGCTTCACGAATGGCTTCGATGGCAAAGGCCGGCAACGCCAGCGCCAAGTCCCCCAGGGCGACCCCAGGCTTGTAGGAAGGCTCGACACTGCCCAGCGCCGTCGATGGCTTGCCGGCAATGAAGTCACCGACCAACTGCGCCGGCGCTTCGTAGTTGCTGCCACCAAGCACGAAGGCATGGGACTCCAGTTGCTCCTGCAACTCGATCCCGGCCAACGGGCCGCCCGGGAAGTCGACTTCCGGGGTAATACCGACGACGATGCCGGAGTTGGCATTGCGTTCATTACGCGAATACTGGCTCATGCCGTTGGTGACCACCCGATTCGGCTCGGAGGTGGCGGCGACCACGGTGCCGCCCGGGCACATGCAGAAGCTGTAGACCGAGCGACCGTTCTTGGCGTGGTGCACCAGCTTGTAGTCGGCGGCCCCGAGTTTCGGGTGGCCGGCGTACTTGCCCAGGCGTGCGCTGTCGATCAGCGATTGTGGATGTTCGATACGGAAACCCACCGAGAACGGCTTGGCTTCCATGAACACGCCACGCTCGTGGAGCATGCGGAAGGTGTCGCGGGCGCTGTGGCCCAGGGCCAGGATCACGTGCCGGGAGTGGATCTGCTCGCCGCTGGCCAGCGTGACGCCGGTCAGTTGGCCGTCTTCGATCAGCACATCGGTGACCCGCTCCTGGAAGCGCACTTCACCGCCCAGGGCGCGAATCTGCTCACGCATGTTCTCGACCACGCCGGTCAGGCGGAACGTACCGATATGGGGTTTGCTGACGTAGAGGATTTCATCCGGCGCACCGGCCTTGACGAACTCGTGTAGCACTTTGCGGCCGTGGTGCTTGGGGTCCTTGATCTGGCTGTACAGCTTGCCGTCGGAGAACGTTCCCGCGCCGCCTTCACCGAATTGCACGTTGGATTCTGGATTGAGCACGCCTTTGCGCCACAGGCCCCAAGTGTCCTTGGTCCGCTGGCGCACTTCGGTGCCGCGCTCAAGAATGATCGGCTTGAAGCCCATCTGCGCCAGCAGCAGGCCGGCGAAAATCCCACAGGGGCCGAAACCGACCACCACAGGTCGGTCCGTCAGGTCGTGTGGGGCCTGGCCGACAACGTTGTAGCTGACATCTGGAGCGGCATTGACGTTACGGTCGTCAGCGAACTTTTGCAGCACATTCGCTTCATCACGCACCTCAAGGTCGATGGTGTAGATGAAGCACAGTTCGGAGGATTTCTTGCGCGCATCGTAGCTGCGCTTGAACAAGGTGAAATCGAGCAGGTCATCACTGGCGATACCCAGGCGCTGCACGATGGCAGGGCGCAGGTCTTCTTCGGGATGGTCGATAGGCAGCTTGAGTTCGGTGATTCGTAACATGACAGGATCCGGTTCGCGGGCGCACCAATGCGCCAAGGCGTTTCACAAGCGGCTGATTATAAGCCTCAAAGCCGGCGTCCAGTGAGGCTTAAACCGCAGCTCGTCGAATCAATCGTTGCGTGAGGCGCCGAAATACGCACAGCCGCGCTGCACCTGGCCGTTGATCCGCAACTCGGCGCTCATGAACTGCACGCTGGGTTGGCGCGGATCGACACAGCGTTGCGGGGCGACCCACAGTTCGACGTGCTGGTTGTTGGCTTCACTGCTGAGGCTGAAGCGCCCGTCACCCATCTGCTCTTCCAGGTAAGGCAAGGCCAGGTCAGGCTGGCCGGCACGGGTGATCACCATGCCCTTGCTGTGGACGTTGACGCTCCACTCGGGCGTGGCGCCGCTGGCCCGCAGGATCAGGCGCTGGAAGTTGGGGTTGTCACACGCAGTGGTTGAACGCTCCAGGCGATAGAGTTGCTGCACATCGAACGGCGCTCCACTCGCAGAGGCCGTGGTCGAGGGAAACCGCCCGCGCACATCGGCAAACACCTTGTGCTGGGGGCCGGCCAATGCTGCAGCTTCCTGCAGCACGCTGGTGCTGCCGGTGTCATTGACCCGGTACGAGGTGTTTGTCTGGCAGGGGGTGAACGCGAGCTTGCCGTTGACCATGCTCAGTTCGCCCTGCAGGCGGGTCAGGCCAGCCGTGGACGGCGCCTGGGGCGAACTCTGGAGTAACTGGCAGCCACCGAACAACGGCAGCAGGGCGACAAACAGCAGGGAACGGGCAGCGCGCATCGTAGGGTCTCCAGGCAAGTGCCGACACGTTACTCAGGCTGCTCGTTCATCACAAGGGCTGTTAGCCAACGCGAAACGTCTGCCCAGTTTGTAGGCCTTCAACGCTCTTGGCGTAGGCCAGGCCTACGTCGGCGCCTGCCACCGGCTTGTAGCCGCGGAAATACGGGGCGTAGCTGCCCATGGCTTCGACCAGTACGGTGGGGCTGATCGAGTTGACGCGCAAGCCACGCGGCAACTCGATGGCGGCCGCACGCACGAAGCTGTCCAGTGCTCCATTGACCAGAGCGGCCGAGGCGCCGCTGCGAATCGGGTCGTGGCTGAGGACGCCGCTGGTGAAGGTGAATGAAGCACCGTCGTTGGCATACTCGCGACCGATCAGCAGCAGGTTGACCTGGCCCATCAATTTGTCTTGCAGGCCCAGGGCAAAACTCTGTTCGGTCATGTCCCCCAGTGGCGCGAAGGTGACGTTGCCGGCCGCGCAGACCAGCGCGTCGAACGTGCCGGTTTTTTCGAACAGTGCCCGAATCGAGGCGCTGTCGCTGATATCGACCTGGAAATCACCGCGGGTGCGGCCGATACGGATGATCTCGTGGCGTTGCGACAGCTCTTTGTCGACGGCCGAGCCAACAGTGCCACTGGCGCCAATCAATAGAATCTTCATCGTGTGGTGTCCTCGGGTGGGTAAGCGAGGTTTGAGTCTAGAGTGGTTTTTTCCGTAGATAAGCGCGCTAATAGGCAACCTTTGGTTTTCAATTGGAAACAATCCATGAGCGAGATGGATGACTTGGCGGCGTTTGCCGTGCTGATCGAAGCCGGCAGCTTCACCTTGGCGGCGCAGCAGTTGGGGTGCAGCAAGGGGCAACTGTCCAAGCGCATCAGCCTGTTGGAGTCGCGGTACAACGTCGTACTGCTGCAACGCACCACCCGCCGCCTGAGCCTGACGGCAGCCGGCGTGGCGCTGCTACCCCAGGCGCAGGCCCTGGTGGTTCAGGTGGAGCGGGCCCGCCAGGCGTTGGCTCGGCTGAAGGACGATATGGTCGGTCCGGTGCGGATCACCGTCCCAGTATCGCTGGGGGAGACGTTCTTCGACGGGGTGTTGCTGGCCTTTTCTCGCCAATATCCTCAGGTCCAGGTTGAGCTTGAACTCAGTAACCACTACCGGGACCTGGCGCGCGAAGGGTTCGACTTGGCCATTCGCTCTGAGGTGGCCAACGACGAACGGCTGGTGGCCAAGCCGCTGTTGGCCTGGCACGAGATGACCTGCGCGAGCCCCGTTTATCTAGAGCAGTTCGGTGAGCCGAAGACCCCCGCCGATCTCGCGGGGCATCGTTGCCTGCTCAACAGCCATTACAGCGCTCGTGAGGAATGGCTGTATCACCAGCAACATGAGCTGCTACGGGTGCGGGTGTGCGGACCGTTCGCGAGCAACCATTACAACCTGCTGAAGAAGGCGGCGCTGGCCCATGCCGGGATCGCACGCCTGCCGTCCTACTCGCTGCAGGCTGAATTGGCTGACGGCCGTTTGCGTTGGCTGCTGTGCGATTACCAGACCCGTCGCCTGCCCATGTACCTCGTGCACCCCTACCAGGGCGGGCTGCCCAAGCGCACGCAAGTGCTGGCCGATTACTTGATGGACTGGTTCAAGCTCAGCGGCGAGGCGCTCGACCGACTGCAGCGATAGTGCCGGGCAATCAGGTGATCGATCGACAGTGTGCCTGGGCCGGTGGCCATCAGGTACAGCAGGAGCGCGGCCCAGGTGCCATGGGTCGGGTAAGCGTCAGGGTAAACGAAGAGCTGGATGGTCAAGGTCATGGCCAGTAGGACCAGCGCCGAAAAACGCGTCGCCAGGCCAAGCAGAATCAGTATTGGAAAGGCGTGTTCGGCAAGCGCCGCCAGGTACGCGGCGACCTCCGGTGACAGCAGCGGTAGGTGATACTCGCTTTTGAACAGGGGGACGGTAGAGGCAGCAAGCTGCGGCACACCGAGTTGCACGGTGCCATCAATCAGGTCGATGGCGAGTCCCTCGACCTTGGTTTGCCCCGACTTCCAGAACACAGCGGCAATGGAAAAGCGCGCAATAAAGGCGATCAGGCTGTGGGGAATGCGGTTAAGCAGCGTAACCAAGTGTTCGATCTGATGGGCAATGGGTTGGATGTTCATGGTCAGGCCTTGTCTTGTTGTTGTAGGTGAGTAATCGCGTTGTGGTTGATCAGCAGGGTGAGGCTCAGTGGCAGGTTGAAATCGGTGGCGACTTCCAGGGTTCTGACCAAGGCCTGGCCCAGCGCAAGACCGCTTTTCAGGTGGTTGATGAAGACCAGGAGCCCGCTGTCGACCAGAAACACCTCGACGTGCAGGCCATTGCGTAACACCAGGGCGTTTTCTTCTTGATAGGGCGCGAGTTGTTGCGGCGCGGTGCTGTGTTGGTGGGCCGTCCACACGCTGACCACGGCGTAGGCCGAGCGCAGGGTAAACAGTGACGGATGCAGGTGGATCTGCAGGTGGGCCAGGGTGGATGGAACGCTCATGGCGGCGGCAATCTGCGTGCGCTCGACGGCGCAGGCATCGTCGGCATGATAGGCATCGATCCGCAGCCGCTCCAGGCGTGCCATGTCGGCCAGGTATGGCACCGTGGCGGCGGGGGCAAAGCCTTGGATGAAGTCCGCGAAGTCACGGCCGTAGTCGTTGATCAAGACGTGGCTGGGCGGGGAGTGTCGAACATAGAGGCCGGCCATTGCCCGAAAGAACGTGTCGCCGACTAATTGCAGGACCACCGGATAGCTGTCTGCCAGGGCGTTGATCAGCGAGTTGTGGACGTTATTGCGATAGACCGCGAAGCGACTGCCCGGGTCGGCGCCGCTGCGGCAGCGTAATCCGGGCGGGCAGGGCAGTTGGGTGTCCAGCAGGGCGGCGGTGAAGGCGGATTGATCGCTCATGATGGCGCGCCAACGCGTTGCAGCCGTTGATCGGCTTGGCGCGCCTCCGCGTGCAGGACGGCAAACGCCGGGACCCGATTGTCGCGCTCGATCAGGGTGGCGACCGGCCCCACCCGTTCCAGCACCTGTTGATACAACGCCCAGACCGCGCGATCGACAGGCGCACCGTGATCGTCGATCAGCAAACGCTCGCCCAGGCTGTCGGTGTCTTCGGCAAAACCGGCCAGATGAATCTCACCCACCGCGTGCAGGGGCAGCGCATCAATGTAGGCCAGTGGGTCGTGTAGGTGATTGATGCAAGAGACGTAGACGTTGTTCACATCCAGCAACAGGCCGCAGCCCGTGCGCTGAATGACCGCGCGGATGAACTCGGTCTCTGGCAGGCTCGAATGCTCGAATTGTAGGTAGGTCGCCGGATTCTCCAGGAGCATTGGACGCTTGAGGTGGCTTTGTACCTGATCGATGTGGGTGCAAACACGGTCAAGGGTGGCCTGGTTGTAGGCCAGTGGCAGCAAATCATTGAGAAACACCTGGCCGTGGCTGGACCAGGCCAGGTGTTCGGAAAAGGCATGGGGCTGATAGCGTTCGATCAGCGTCCCGAGGCGCTCCAGATGTAAGGTATCCAACGGTCCTTCGGCGCCAATCGACAACCCGACGCCGTGCAGCGATAAGGCATAGCGCTCGCGGATCTGACCCAGGTAGTGATGAAACGGACCACCTGCCACCATGTAGTTTTCGGCGTGGACTTCGAAGAAACCAATGTCCGGTAAGGTGTCGAGTACGTGGGTAAAGTGCTCGGGCTTGAGTCCCAGACCCGCGCGGGCCGGGAGTCGGTTGACGCCTGCCTGGGCCGCGTGCCGGATGGGCGGTGCGCAAGATTTCGGCATGATCGATGCTCAGGCAGGCAGGTTG
The DNA here is from genome assembly GCF_900109995.1 of Pseudomonas sp. ok272. Taxonomy (GTDB): domain Bacteria; phylum Pseudomonadota; class Gammaproteobacteria; order Pseudomonadales; family Pseudomonadaceae; genus Aquipseudomonas. Next base: position 381,072 of record NZ_FOCB01000001.1, read on the forward strand.
ATTAGGACTTGGCCATGAACGCGGCCATCTGCCCAAAGCCCGTGGGGGAGGTGGCGCTGGCGGTCTGCTCGCAGGTGCCTTTTGGTACCAGTTTCCAGGCGTTGGCCTGATGATCGGTTTTTGAGGTGCCCGCGCAGGTGGTGCCGGCGCCCGCCGCGCAATCGTTCTTGCCTTTCATGGCAACGCCAAAGCATTTTTCCATGGTGTCGTCAGCGTGGGCGACGGTTGGCAAGGCGGCCAGGCTCAGGGCGGAGCCGAGGGCCAGGGCAAGTGCTGCGGCAGACAGGGTGGAGGTGGTGGTCATGGTGTTTCTCCTAAGGGTGTTTGGTTGAACAAGCGTTTGCGCTTGCTTACCCCTCTAGAGAGTGGTCATTCACGTTCGTTACAGCGCAGGCGAAAAAAAACGGCCCGCAGGCCGTTTTCGTTTACCGCAGAGGCTTAGCCCCCCAGATACGCTTCGCGCACCTTCGGATCGGTCAGCAGGGCTTCGCCGGTGCCTTGCATCACCACCCGGCCGTTTTCCAGCACGTAGGCGCGGTCGGCAATCTTCAACGCCTGGTTGGCGTTCTGCTCCACCAGGAACACCGTCACACCGTCCTTGCGCAGTTGTTCGATGATGTCGAAGATCTGCTGGATGATGATCGGTGCCAGCCCCAGCGACGGCTCATCGAGCAGCAGCAGCTTGGGCTTGCTCATCAGCGCGCGGCCGATGGCGAGCATTTGCTGTTCGCCGCCGGACATGGTGCCGCCGCGTTGGCTGAAGCGTTCCTTCAGGCGTGGGAACAGTCCCAGGACTTTGTCCATCTGTTCCTGATAGTCGCCCTTGTCGGTGAAGAACCCGCCCATGGCGAGGTTCTCTTCCACGGTCAGTCGAGCGAACACTCGACGACCTTCCGGCACCACGGCGATGCTCTTGCGCATGATCTGCGCCGAGCTCTGCCCCACAAGCTCCTCACCCATGTAGCGGATGCTGCCACTGTGAGCCTGCGGCGAGCCGCAGAGGGTCATCAGCAGGGTGGACTTGCCGGCACCGTTGGCGCCGATCAGCGTGACGATTTCACCCTGGCGGATCTCGACGTTGACGTTGTGCAGGGCCTGGATCTTGCCGTAGAAGGTGGAAACGTTTTCGAACTGCAGCATTTACGCTTCCCCCAGGTAGGCTTTGATCACTTCAGGATTGTCACGGATCTGTTGCGGCGTGCCGTCAGCCAATGGCGTGCCCTGGTTGATCACGACGATGTGGTCGGAAATGCTCATGACCAGCTTCATGTCGTGCTCGATCAGCAGCACGGTGACGTTGTGCTCCTCACGCAGCATGCTGATCAGCGCCTTGAGGTCTTCGGTTTCCTTGGGGTTGAGGCCGGCCGCTGGTTCGTCGAGCATGAGGATCCGCGGACGGGTCATCATGCAGCGGGCGATTTCCAGGCGACGTTGCTGGCCGTAGGCCAAGGTGCCGGCCGGACGGTTGGCGAACTCCGTGAGGTTGACCTTGTCCAGCCAGTACGCCGCGAACTCCATGGCTTCGCGCTCGCTCTTGCGGAACGCCGGGGTCTTGAACAGGCCCGCCAGGAAGTTGGTGTTCAGGTGACGGTGCTGGGCGATCAACAGGTTCTCGATCGCCGTCATGTCCTTGAACAGGCGCACGTTCTGGAAGGTTCGCACCACGCCCTTGCGAGCGATCTGATGGCCCGGCAGGCCTTCGATGGGCTGGCCATCGAGCAGGATGTTGCCGCCGCTCGGTTTGTAGAACCCGGTCAGGCAGTTGAACACGGTGGTCTTGCCGGCGCCGTTGGGCCCGATCAAGGCCACGACCTGTTTTTCCTTGACGGTCAGGGCCACGCCGTTGACCGCCAGCAAGCCGCCGAAGCGCATGCTCAGGTTGGTGACTTTCAGGATCTCACGGCTCATTTTCGCAGCTCCATGTGAGGACGTTGCATGGGCAGCAGGCCTTGAGGGCGCCAGATCATCATCAGCACCATCATGGCGCCGAACATCAACATGCGGTACTCACTGAACTCACGCATCATTTCTGGCAGCAGGATCATCACGATCGCGGCCAGGATGACCCCCAGTTGCGAGCCCATCCCGCCCAGTACGACGATGGCGAGGATGATGGCCGACTCGATGAAGGTGAAAGACTCCGGTGTCACCAGGCCTTGGCGGGCCGCAAAGAAGCTGCCGGCAAAACCGGCGAAGCTGGCGCCCAGGGTGAAGGCCGAAAGCTTGATCACCGTAGGATTGAGACCCAGCGCACGGCAGGCGATTTCGTCTTCACGCAACGCTTCCCAAGCTCGGCCGATGGGCATGCGCAGCAGGCGGTTGATCACGAACAGGGCGAGCAGGGCGAGCAACAGGGCAACCAGGTAGAGGAAGATCACCTTGTTGATCGAGTTGTACTCCAGGCCGAAGTATTCGTGGAACGTCTGCAGGCCTTCGGCCGCTTTGCGCTCGAAGGTCAGACCGAAGAACGTAGGCTTTTCGATGCCACTGATGCCGTTCGGACCGCCCGTGATGTCGGTCAGGTTACGCAGGAACAGTCGGATGATTTCACCGAAGCCCAAGGTCACGATGGCCAGGTAGTCACCCCGCAGGCGCAGGACCGGGAAGCCCAGCAGGAAGCCGAAGGTGGCCGCCATCAGCCCCGCGATAGGCAGGCAGATCCAGAAGCTCAGGCCGTAGTAATGCGACAGCAGTGCATAACTGTAGGCCCCGACCGCGTAGAAACCGACGTAGCCCAGGTCGAGCAGCCCCGCCAGGCCAACCACAATGTTCAGCCCCAGGCCGAGCATCACGTAGATCAGGATCAGGGTGGCGATATCCACCGCGCCGCGTGAGCCGAAGAACGGCCACACCAGGGCACCGGCGACCAACGCGACGATGATCCAGCGTTGGGTGGTCGGCAGGGTCAGGAAGTTGCTGGCCTTGGCCGGGATGAGCGGCATGCTTGGCGAGGATTTCCACGCCGCGCTGATCTGCTGGTTGAACAGCACCCGCAGGAACATCAGTACCGAGCAGATCGCGATGATCGCCAGGGTGGTGTCGCTGGTGCCATGGACTTCGAGGTCGATACCGACGATGGTCAGTTTCAGGCCCAGAACCGGGTAGGCAACTGCCCACACCAAGAGTGCGCTGAACAGCGCTTGCTTAAGATTCCTAGTCATACTTTTTCAACCTCCGGACGGCCCAGAATGCCGGTCGGCCGGAACAACAGAACCAGAATCAACAAGCCGAAAGCCACGACGTCCTTGTACTGGTCGCCGAAGATGTCGGCGCCGAATGCTTCAGCCACCCCCAGTACCAGGCCGCCCAGCATGGCCCCCGGAATACTGCCGATGCCACCCAGTACCGCGGCGGTGAAGGCCTTGAGCCCGACCAGGAAGCCGGCGTTCGGGTTGATCACACCGTATTGCATGCTCAGCAGAACGGCCGCGACCGCTGCCAGCGCCGCACCGATGATGAAGGTCAGGGCAATGATGTTGTTGGTGTTGATACCCAGCAGGTTGGCCATCTTGATGTCTTCGGCACAGGCGCGGCAGGCACGACCCAGGCGAGAGCGGGAGATGAACAACGTCAGGCCGAGCATGGCGACCAGGGTCACCACGAACACCACGATTTGCATGTACGAAATCAGCACTTCATGTGCGCCACCTGGCCCGAAGGTAATGTTGCCGGGGATCAGGTTGGGGATGGACTTGTCCTTGGAGTCTTGTGCCAGCAGAACGGTGTTCTGCAGGAAAATCGACATGCCGATGGCGGAAATCAGCGGGATCAGGCGGTTACTACCCCGTAGCGGGCGGTAGGCCACTCGTTCGATGCTGTATCCGTAGGCACTGCAAACGACGATGCTCGCGATGAAACCGGCGGTCATCAAGAGCGGGACACTGTCGAGTCCCATCATGGTCAGCCCGGCGATAGCGATGAACGCCACGTAGGAGCCGATCATGTACACCTCGCCGTGGGCGAAGTTGATCATTCCAATGATGCCGTAAACCATCGTATAGCCGATGGCGATGAGGGCATACGTACTGCCAACGGTCAGGCCGTTAACCAGCTGTTGGAAAAAGTGATAGATGTCAGGCATTACAGCGCTCCTAAAAACCTGATACGCATTTCACTGGTGGAGTCATTTTCCCGCCCAGCCCCCCGAGGATTTGCATCCACTTCGAGCATGAGATTGGCCAGCGAACCGCTGATGACGGTTTTGAGATTTTCAGGTGGGGAGACTTGCGGATCACGCAAGCGCGGCCCAGTACATTCGTAAAACAAAGCCCACGGCAGGCCGTGGGCTTTGTTGGCAGTCAGTCAGGCAGCGCCTTACTGAGGCGAAGCTTCGGTTTTAGGTTTGCCGAAGTGCCACTGGTAGACCACGAACTTGAAGTCTTTCAGGTCGCCCTTGGCGTCATAGCTGATGTCGCCGGTCGGGGTCTTGAAGGTGCCCGCGTGGATGGCAGCTGCCACTTTGGCTGGGTCTTCGGACTTGGCCTGGGCGATACCCTGAGCGATCACTTCAACCGCCGAGTAGGACGGGAACACGAACGGGCCGCTTGGGTCTTCTTTCTTGGCCTTGAACGCGTCAGCCAGTGCAATGTTGGCAGGGTCCTGGTCGAACGACTTCGGCAGGGTCACCAGCAGGCCTTCGGAAGCGCCTTTGGCAATCTGCGAGATCGAGTCGTTGCCCACGCCTTCCGGGCCCATGAACTTGGCTTTCAGGCCTTTTTCTTCGGCTTGGCGCAGGATCAGGCCCAGCTCTGGGTGGTAGCCGCCGTAGTAGACGAAGTCGACGTTGGCTTGCTTGAGCTTGGCGATGAGCGAGGAGAAGTCCTTGTCGCCGGCGTTGATGCCTTCGAACACGGCAACCTTGACGCCCTTGCCTTCAAGGGTGGTCTTGACGGCAGTGGCAATGCCTTCGCCGTATTGCTGCTTGTCGTGGATGACGGCAACGATCTTCGGCTTCACGTGGTCGGCAATGTAGTTACCGGCGGCAGGGCCCTGGGCGCTGTCCAGACCGATAGTACGGAAGATCATCTTGTAGCCCTTGGACGTGATTTCCGGGCTGGTGGCTGCTGGAGTGATCATGATCACGCCTTCGTCTTCGTAGACGTCGGCAGCAGGCTGGGTAGAGCTGGAGCACAGGTGACCGACCACGAACTTGACGCCGTCGTTGACGACTTTGTTGGCCACGGCCACGGCTTGTTTTGGATCGCAGGCGTCATCGTATTCAACGGCGACGAGTTTCTTGCCGTCTACGCCGCCCTTGGCGTTGATTTGTTCGATGGCCATTTTGGCGCCGCTGAACTGCATGTCGCCGTACTGGGCTACAGGGCCGGTCTTAGGGCCGGCAATGCCGATCTTGATCGTGTCAGCTGCGAACGAATGGCTGGCGACCCCGGCCAGAACCATAGCGGCAAACAGTTTGGAAATCTGCTTAGTAGCCTTATTCATAGTGCTCCACTCTTACTGTTGTAGTTTTTATAGTTCTAGCGGCCTTGTGAGCTACAGAACCGGATCAGATATCTGGGATATCCTCGGAACTGCCCCTGGCAACTGTACCGGTACAGTGTAGAGCGCCGGTTGTTCGCTTGAAAAGCTGGCTGCTAGGGGCAAAACCCGGGGGTGTCGCTTTATTGAAAGAAAAAGACAGAATGGCGGCAGGATTGTGGCTGGGTGATAGCTCGTTTCAGCGGCAATCCTTGGCATTCCGGCGCTTTTCGTTCGGTATCGCATTTGAATCCGGGTTTTTCTGCCAGAGCACCGACGTTATGATTGCGCCGATTTCTTTTCCGGACAGGACCCATGACTCAAGAACCTAGCACCCTCTATGCCAAGCTGCTTGGAGAAACCGCATCTATTACCTGGAAGGAACTGGAACCGTTCTTCGCCAAGGGTGCCCTATTGTGGGTCGATTCTGACCTGGATTTGATCGCGGCCGCCGAGGCCGTAGCGCAAGACGAAGGCGAGAAAGTGGCCGCCTGGCTGGCCGCGGATAAACTCGCCAAGCTCTCTGAAACGCGGGCGTTGGATCTTTTCGAGCGTGATCCACCGCTGTGGGCGGTGGTGGTTTCGCCGTGGATTCTGATCCAGGAAAGAGCGCAGGCCTAAATGGTTGCACCGTGTTGGTGCTTATCGGGCGCTGACAAAAGTGTGTAGCGGGGTAGCGTGATGGCACGTTGCCGTAGAGAAACACCACAGAGCGTTTGGCGTCACGGTGACGTAAACGTCACGGGAACAGTTGATGGAGCGGCCTAAGGGCCGCTCAATTGTTTCTGGATGTTGGAATACTGGTTTTTGTGGTGATTGGAGGGGCGTTTTCGCGAGCAGGCTCGCTCCCACGGTGTCGATGCCGAACACAACCTCTGTGAGCGACGCGAAGGTGGGAGCGAGCCTGCTCGCGATTGAGGGCCCAACGGTCTGATATCAGACCGTGAACGTCTTGCCCGTGTGGTTATTGAGGGAAATAACCTTGGTCTTGCCGATGCGGTGACGGTAGATCTCGCGCAGGTACTTGATGGCTTTCTTCACGCAGTCGCGCGACAGGCGGATGTCGTTGATCGAGACAAACTTGTCCTTGTCGTTGATCAGCTCGCGGTACTTCTTCTCGTACATCGGCTTGATCGCGTACCAGTTGGTGTCGAGGATCTTCGCCGGGTTTTCGAACTCGTTGAGCAAATCGTCGATGCGATCTTCGTCGAAGTCTTCGCTGACGATGAAGTCCAGCATCGAGTTGTCCAGGGTTTCGTCGAAGCGATACGGGTTCTTCGCAAAGCAACGCTTGATGAACGCGACGATCAAGGTCAGGAAGTCGTCGGACAGGCACGGGCTCTTGGCGATCAGGGTGGTCAGCGACAAGTTGGCCGAGGCACCGATCACCAGTGCGTAGCGCTTGAGGGTGGTGTTGGGGAACAGGCTGTTGAGGTGGGTCTTCAACCGGTTCAGGTCCATGTAGGACAGCTTGTAGTCCTTGGGCAAGGACACAATCGACACGACCGACGAGCAGTTCTTGAAGAAGTGCAGGTCGTGCAGGGCCGCGGCGTCGTAGCCGGAGTTCTTGTACTGCTCGAGGGACGCACGATAGCGCTTGGACTCGATCGGCAGCAGGCTGATGCCTTCGATGGCCTGGGTCACCTTGTTGAAGTGCGGCAAGTCGATGGAGCGGAAGAACAGGTCATCGATGTTCAGGCGCTGCGGCTCTTTGTCGAAGACCTTGAACTTGTCATTGCTGGGCGCTGGCTGCTCTGGCACAACCGATTCGGCGTAGGCAATCGCCACCGGGCCGGCCAGGCTCATGAACAGATCGTTGGCGTCCAGGCGAATGGTTTCGCCGATGTCGATGCCGGCCCGGCGGAAGTAGTTCTGGTCGTAGTCGGTGGTCACCGCCTGGGCCGTCAGAATGTTGAAGATCTGCTGCGAGATGTATTGGTTGGCGTGCTTCTCCATGGCATTGACATCAATGTTCTGGATGTTGCCGTCATCGTTCTCTTCGGCGTAACGCATGATGTCGTTGGAGATCAGCATCATGGCGTTCCACGGGCGGATACGGCCCATGACGCTGGCTTCGCTGCTGTCTTCGTTGTCGAAGTTGTACGAGAAGTCCCACTCTTCTGACAGGTACTTGCACAGCAGGCGCCCGGCGTTGATATGCAGCGCCTCGGACATTTCACTGCGGTGATCGGAAATGTTCGGCAGCACGCAAATGCCGCTGGTGAAGATGGGCTCGAAGACGAAGGCGTGGCCGCTCTTGCTGTCGTGCTCGTCCATCGGCTTGGTGTCGAACGTCTTGTTCATGTACGAATGCTGCTGGGCCAGGCCGAACTCCGAGGCCATGCCCGAGCCAGTGCCGCCGCCGGCGCTGAAGATCGAGAAGTACAGGCGCGACTGGTTGGCCTTGATCCCGCAGCTGTCGATCAGGTAGGAGTGGATCATCTTCCAGTCTGGGCTGGAGAAACGCTGGGTGTCCTTGTTCAGGATGATCTTGGCCAGGTACTGGCCGAGGATCGGCGCGTTACCGGCGCCACCGGCGTGGACTTCCGAGAGGTCCATGATCTTCATCTTGCTGTAGTCGCGCAGGAAGCCGCTCTTCTCGCCCTTGCGCGAGAAGCGGATGCGCCCGGCGATGTCCTTGTCCAGGTCACCCAGCATCACCAGCGGCTCGACCAGGAACACCGGCTTGGCCGTCTTGCCAGCACCGAGTTTGAGGTTGTTACGGATCCATTGCGCCGGGCTATAGCCCTTTTCGGCGTACTTCTTTTCCGGGTAGGCGCGGTCTTCGTTGTTGAACTCATTGAGGTAGAACTTGCGGGCGTTGTACACCAGCTCGGCGACGTCCAGCGCAATGTTCGAGCCGCAGCGGCCCAGGCCGATCAAGCACACCGAAGGAAACTCCTGCTCGCTGTGCTGTTCGTTGTCGCCCTCCAGGCGCGGCGGCTGCGGGAACACCATGTCGCGCAGGCCGTCGAGGTTGTCGAGGATGCGGTCGGTGTTGGTCTCGGTGAAGTACAGATACTGTTGAGTCGCCAGCGGGCGCGAGCTGGTCAATGGCTTCGAGTAGGCGGGTTTATCCATGGCGGCGCTGAGCGTCAGTTCGGATGCCGCGGGGGCTGGATTGTTTTTAGAAGTCATTGTGCGCCATGTGCCTGGACTGGTTGGTTCGCGGGGTCGATATCATCGAGCCAGTGCGAAAGGAGTTCGCGACTTTACAGTGCGTTTTTTACCCTGGCGCAGGTGGTCAGCCTGAGCCTCGCCGGGGATGTTTTTTTCCTAAGTCATGTTGAATCGGCCAGTATTCGGCGATCTTTAATCAAAAAGAGGCGAAATGATGGCAGCGCTACCTTCACTTGCGTTCGCGGGGATCGGCTTGATGGGGTTGCCGATGTGCCAGCGTCTATTGGCGGCGGGTTATCCGTTGACGGTGTGGAACCGCAATCCCGAGAAATGCGCCCCGTTGGTGGCGGCCGGAGCGCGGCGGGTCACTACCCCGGCCCAGTTGTGCGAGCACGCCGATGTGGTGATGGTGTGCCTGGCCAATACCGAGGTGGTGCGTGAGGTGGTGTTCGCTGCCGATGGTGTGGCCAGCGGGGCGAAAGGTGGTCAGTTGTTGGTGGATTTTTCCAGCCTTGAACCGACGGCGACCCGGGAAATGGCGGCGCAACTCGTACATCAGTGCGGCATGGGTTGGCTCGATGCGCCGGTGTCCGGTGGTGTGGCGGGGGCCGAGGCCGGGAGCCTGGCGATCATGGTCGGCGGTGAGTTGGCTGATCTGGAACGGGTGCGTGGCGCGCTATTGAGTGTCGGCCAGCGGGTCACGCACATGGGGCCCGTCGGGGCAGGGCAGGTGACCAAGGCCTGCAATCAGATGATCGTGGCCTGTAACGCCCTGGTGATTGCCGAAGTGGTGGCGCTGGCCGAACGCTCCGGGGTGGATGCCCGTTTGTTGGCCGAGGCCCTGGGCGGCGGTTTTGCGGACTCCAGGCCGTTGCAGATTCTCGCCCCGCAAATGGCCGAGAGCCGTTTTGAGCCGGTGAAGTGGCACGTGCGCACCTTGCTCAAGGACCTGGACAGCGCAGTGAAATTTTCCCGCGAGCAAGGCTCGGCGACCCCGATCAGTGGCTTGGCCGCACAGCTGATGCGCTTGCATGGTGGCCAAGGCTTTCTGGAAAAAGATCCCGCGACGTTGATCCATCTATACCGCGAGCCAGGTTCAAAGGGCTGATGATCTGAACAGGGCGTCGCTGGTTGATTTCGTTCAATACCGGGCGCAGTTCGCTCAGTGGCACCGGGCGGCTCAACAGATAACCCTGGATGAAGTCGCAACCGAAGCGTTCGAGGAACTGGTACTGCTCCAGCGTCTCGACGCCTTCGGTGACCACTTGTAAATGCAGGGTATGCGCCATGACGATGATCGCCTGCACGATCTCCATGTCCTGGGTCGCCTTGGGGATGTCCTGGATGAACGAGCGGTCGATTTTCAGGGTGTTGAGCGGCAAGCGCTTGAGGTAGGCCAGGGACGAGTAGCCGGTGCCAAAGTCGTCGATTGACAGCGAAACGCCCAGCGCGCGGATCTGTCGTAACAGCACCAGGGTGTTGGCGATGTTGCCCATCAAGGCGTTCTCGGTCACTTCCAGCTCCAGCCGTTGTGGCGCCACCCCGGCGGTGCGCAGGGCGCTTTCGATTTCTTCGGCGAGTTCCTCGCGGGCCAGGTTGAGGGGGGAGCAATTGACGGTGATCTTCAGCGATTCGCAGCCGCCCCTGGACAGTTCGCTCAAGTCGGCACAGGCCCGGCGCAGGACCCAGTTGTCCAGTTCGGCAATCAGGCCATTGGCCTCGGCGATAGCAATGAAACGGTCGGGCACCAGCAAGCCATGGACCGGATGCTGCCAGCGGATCAGCGCTTCAAGCTTGGTCACCTGGCCAGTCTTGAGGTCGCAGATTGGCTGGTAATACAGCATCAGGCCGGTTCCGTCGCGCAGCGCGTTGCGCAACTCTTCCTCCAGTTGCAGTTCCATCGTGGCCCGGGTTTTGAGGTTGGCACTGAAAAAGTGCAGGCCGTTGCGACCATTGTCCTTGGACTGGTAGAGCGCCAGGTCTGCGTTCTTCAGCAACTCTTCGCATGTCTTGCCGTCGTCGGGATAGACGCTGATGCCAATACTGGTGGTCATGACCATGCGCCGGCCAGCCAGTTCGATGGGCTCTTTCATCTTGTGCATGATGCGCTGGGCCATATGCCGTGCTTCGTCGCGGTCGTGCAGGGTGATGAGGATGCAAAACTCATCGCCGCCAAACCGCGCCACCACGTCTTCGTGGCTGCGGGTCGAACTCTTGATATGGGCGGCGATGACTTTGAGTAACTCGTCGCCAGCATCATGGCCGAGGCTGTCATTGATGCGCTTGAAGTGGTCGATGTCCAGAAACATGATGGCGAGCCTGCCGCCCTGAACGCTTTTTTCGATGAGCTTCTCGGCGAAGATCTGATTGAAGCCCCGGCGGTTGATCAGGTTGGTCAGCGCGTCGTAGTTCGCCGCTTGTTGCAGTGACATGCGGGCCTGATCCAATTGACTGAGCAGCGCGTTGACCCGGCGCAGGTCGTACTCCTTTTGCTGCAGCTTCTTGTCGGCCAGCGCGGCGCTGATGCTGCTGCCAATCACCAGTAGGGCAATCACGGCAATGGTCAGGCCCAGTTGCATGTGGTTGTTGTCCACCGCGATCCGGGCTGCAACCCCTTCCGGGAGCACCAGGCGCATGGCCGCCATGCCGGTGAAGTGCATGCCGACAATCCCGGCGCCGAGGATCAGGCTGGCGGCGTACTTGAGCAGTTGATGGAACATGCCGTTGCCGTTGCGCAGGTAATGCGAGAGCACCAGGGCGACGCCGCTGGCCAGGATCGCGATGACAATCGACAGCATGAACAGCGTGGGTTCGAAGTAGGGCACGGCAGAGGAGCGCATGGCGGCCATGCCGGCGTAATGCATGGCGGCAATCCCCAGGCCGATACCGATGGAGGCTTGTACATACTGCCAGGGACGCAGTTCGGGGGCGCTCAAGGTGTTCATGGCCAGGAACGCGGCAATGAAGGCGATCAGCAAGGACAACAGGGTGATCGACAGGTCGTACTGGATGTCGATAGGGGCCTGGAAGGCCAGCATGCCGATGAAGTGCATGGCCCAGATGCCCCCCGCCAGACACGTCGCACCCACCCAGCGCCAGCGTCGTTGCGAGGTCGGATCTTCGGCATGGCCGGCCCGTTCGGCCATGCCTAGCGTGCCAAAACTGGCCGCGCAGGCCACCAGGTAGGCCAGCAACACCAACAAGGAGTTATGACTGCAGTTGAGTACGACCTGTGCACTGCCCTGCGGCAGTTCGGTCAGGAAATGCAAGCCAAGCCACTCCATAGCATGTCCCGTCTCTGAGTCATTGCGCCCGCGCCATGAACGCTGGCGAATGATTGCAGTATAGAGGCCATCTACAGAGCGCAACCGATAGTGGCACATTGGCTCCAATGATTTTGCAATGGGCTCAAGAGCGTTTTGGAATAAGTTGAAGTGGCTGCCTGGGTGGTTGCCATCGGTGGGTATCAGCTTTACGAATCATTACAGACAACCCGGGCAGGCCTTACTAGATTGCAGGTTCCGGGCTCGGATGCTCTCGGCAGTGAAGCCCCTATAACAACAATAAAAGAGACGGACCCATGCAGAACTCGACCCAAGCGGCGAATGCCTGGCGCATTCTGTTCTTGCTGTTCCTGGCCAACCTGTTCAATTTCTTCGATCGCTCGATTCCGGCGATCATCATCGAACCCATCCGCATGGAGTGGAACCTCAGCGATTTCCAGTTGGGGCTGGTCGGCACTGCATTTACCCTGGTGTATGCCATTGCTGGGCTGCCGCTGGGGCGGATGGCCGATAACGGGTCGCGCAGTAAGTTGATGGGCTGGGGCCTGGCGGTGTGGAGCGGGCTGACGGCGGTCAATGGCCTGGTGGGCAGTTTCTGGAGCTTCCTGATCGTGCGCATGGGCGTCGGCATTGGCGAGGCCAGTTACGCGCCGGCCGCCAACTCGCTGATCGGAGACCTGTTCCCGGCTCATCGCCGGGCACGCGCCATGGGGATTTTCATGCTCGGCCTGCCGCTTGGGCTGTTGCTGGCGTTCTTCACCATCGGCTGGATGGTCAAGACGTTCGACAGCTGGCGTGCACCGTTTTTCATCGCAGCGGTACCGGGGTTGATCCTCGCGGTATTCATGTTCTTCATCAAGGAGCCCCAGCGCGGTGCGGCGGAGTCGGTGCGCGTGTCCCAGGAGCGGGTGGATCGGCCGATTCGTCGTGTGCTGGCGATCCCGACGTTCCTGTGGCTGGTGATGGCTGGCCTGTGTTTCAACTTCGCCACGTATGCCTGCAACTCGTTCATGGTGCCGATGCTTCAGCGTTATTTCCTGTTGCCGTTGCATGAGGCCGCGGTGGCTACCGGGGTGATTGTCGGGGTGACTGGACTGTTTGGCCTGACGCTGGGCGGTTGGGTGGCCGACAAGATTCACCTGCGAGTGGCCAACGGCCGGCTGCTGTTCGCCGCGTTTAGTTTGATCATTTCAACCCTGTGCACGGCTTGGGCGCTGTATGCCGGGCGGATTGAGATCGGGGTGTTTGTCGCGGTGTTCAGTGTGGGGTGGTTGTTTGCCTACAACTTCTATACCTGCGTCTACACGGCGATCCAGGATGTGGTGGAGCCGCGCTTGCGGGCAACGGCGATGGCGTTGTTCTTTGCCGGTTTGTATCTATTGGGTGGCGGCTTGGGGCCGGTGGTGGTGGGCGGGTTGTCCGATCACTTCGCGAACACTGCGATGCTGGCGGCCGGCACGGAGCAGATGACTGAGGCGTTCAAGGCCGTTGGCTTGCACGATGCGTTGTATTTGGTCCCGGTCGCGTTGTTGCTGACCATGGTGTTTCTGGTCCTGGCGGCGCGTTGTTTTGTGCGCGATGCCAAGCGGATGAAGGATGGGCTGGTGGCGGTTGAGCCTGGGGGGGTAGCAGTGACTGCTTGAACGGCGGTGGGCAGCCATCCGATGTCAGGCCCGAATCCCCTGTGGGAGCGAGACCGGCTTGCCGGCGATGGCGGTGACGAGCAGCATGGCTAAGACAGTTGCTCCCACAGTGTTTTGGGTCGTACACGTGCTTGGTGTGGGAGCGAGCCTGCTCGCGAAAAGGGTGTGTCAGGCGCCGGTTATGGCGCCAGACATGCCGCCTTCGCGGGCAAGCCCGCACACAAGGAATCCGGGCCTGACACGGGATGTGTGTTCGCCGTGGACCAGGGAGGGGGCTTGCTCGCGAAGACGGCTGACGCTCACCCCATCAAATCAGCCGGCAAAAAAAGACCCGCATCGCTGCGGGCCTTCTTTTTTACTGCGGTATTGGGCGGTGCTTAACCGGCGACCAATACCCGGATCGCTTCCAGTCGCAATGCCGCTTTGTCGAGCATGGCCAGGCCTTGCTCGCGTTGCTGGCGCAGGGCGATCAGTTCGCTGTCGCGCACGGTTGGGTTGACGGCTTGCAGGGCGGTCAGGCGGGCCAGTTCTTCATCGGTGTCCGCTGCCAGGCGGCGTTGTGCCTCGGCGACGCGTTCGGCGTGGCGCGGGGCGATTTTCTCTTCGCCGGCATTGATGCGCGGGGTCAGTTGATCGCGCTGGGCCTGGATGAACTTGTTGGCGCTGGCACGTGGCACGCTTTCGAGCTGATCGTTGAGGGTTTCAAACGATACCCGGCCCGACAGGTCGTTGCCGTTGGCATCGAGCAGGCAGCGCAGGGCGGCGGGCGGCAGGTACCGGCCCAATTGCAGTGAGCGCGGGGCAACCACTTCGCTGACGTACAGCAGTTCGAGCAATACGGTGCCAGGCTTGAGCGCCTTGTTCTTGATCAGGGCGACGGCGGTGTTGCCCATCGAGCCGGACAGCACCAGGTCCATGCCACCCTGGACCATCGGGTGTTCCCAGGTGATGAACTGCATGTCTTCGCGAGACAGCGCCTGGTTGCGGTCGTAGGTGATGGTCACGCCTTCGTCGTCGCCGAGCGGGAAGCTGGCGTCGAGCATTTTTTCGCTTGGCTTGAGGATCAGGGCGTTTTCCGAGTGGTCTTCGCTGTCGATGCCAAAGGCGTCGAACAGGGTCTCCATGTAGATCGGCAGGGCGAACTGATCATCTTGCTCAAGGATCGCCTCAACCAGGGCCTCACCTTCACCAGCACCGCCGGAGTTGAGCTCCAGCAGGCGGTCGCGGCCGCTGTGCAGTTCGGTTTCCAAGGCTTGGCGGGTAGTGCGGGCCTCGTCGATCAGGGCTTGCCACTCGCCATCGTCGGCGCTTTCGAGCAGCGGCAGCAGGCGCGGGCCGAACTGATGCTGCAAGGCGTTGCCGGTCGGGCAGGTGTTGAGGAATGCGTTCAGCGCTTCGTGGTACCACTGGAACAGGCGCTCTTGCGGGCTGGTTTCCAGATACGGCACGTGCAGCTCGATGATGTGTTTCTGGCCGATACGGTCGAGGCGGCCGATCCGTTGCTCCAGCAGGTCCGGGTGGGCCGGCAGGTCGAACAGCACCAGGTGGTGGGCGAACTGGAAGTTACGGCCTTCGCTACCAATCTCCGAACAGATCAATACCTGGGCGCCGAACTCTTCATCGGCGAAGTAGGCGGCTGCGCGGTCGCGTTCCAGGATGTTCATGCCTTCGTGGAACACCGTCGCCGGGATGCCGGAGCGCACGCGCAGGGCGTCTTCCAGGTCCATGGCGGTTTCGGCGTGGGCACAGATCACCAGCACTTTGGTGCGCTTGAGCATTTTCAGTTGGTCGATCAGCCATTCGACCCGCGGATCGAACTTCCACCAGCGCTCTTCTTCGTTGGCATCCGGCTGTGCCTGGAAGCTGACTTCCGGGTACAGCTCGGCGTGATCGCCCAGCGGCAGTTCGAGGTATTCGTCCGGGCACGGCAGTGGGTACGGATGCAGCTTGCGCTCCGGGAAACCCTGTACGGCGGCGCGGGTGTTGCGAAACAGCACGCGGCCGGTACCGTGTCGGTCGAGCAGCTCGCGCACCAGGCGGGCGCTGGCTTCGACGTCGCCATCGTTGACGGCAGCCAACAGCGCTTCGCCTTCATCGCCGAGGAAACCGTGGATGGTTTTGTGCGCGGCGGGCGAAAGGCGGCCCTGGTCCATCAACTCCTGGACGGCTTCGGCCACCGGGCGATAGTTTTCGCTCTCGGCGCGGAAGGCCTTCAGGTCGTGGAAACGATTGGGGTCGAGCAGGCGCAGGCGGGCGAAGTGGCTGTCCTGGCCCAGTTGTTCCGGGGTAGCGGTCAGCAGCAGGACACCGGGGATAGTCTCGGCCAATTGCTCGACCAGCGAGTACTCGGGGCTGGCTTGATCTTCGTGCCAGACCAGGTGGTGCGCTTCGTCGACGACCAACAGGTCCCAGCCCGCGGCGAACAGCGCGTCCTGGGCTTTCTCGTCGTCAACCAGCCACTCCAGGGCCACCAACGCGAGTTGGGTGTCCTCGAAGGGGTTGCTGGCATCGCTTTCGATGAAGCGTTCTTCGTCAAACAGGGCGACCTGCAGGTTGAAGCGGCGGCGCATCTCCACCAGCCATTGGTGCTGGAGGTTTTCCGGGACCAGGATCAAGACGCGGTTGGCGCGGCCCGAGAGCAGTTGGCGATGGATCACCAGGCCGGCTTCGATGGTCTTGCCCAGGCCCACTTCGTCGGCCAGCAGAACCCGCGGCGCAATACGGTCAGCGACTTCGCGGGCGATGTGCAATTGGTGCGCGATCGGTTGCGCGCGCACACCGCCCAAGCCCCAGAGCGAGGACTGCAATTGACGGCTGGTGTGTTCCAGGGTGTGGTAGCGCAGGGAGAACCAGGCCAGGGGGTCGATCTGCCCGGCGAACAGACGGTCGCTGGCCAGGCGGAACTGGATGAAGTTCGACAGCTGGGTTTCCGGCAGGGTAACGGGTTCGTTCTGTGCGTTGAGCCCGTGGTAGACCAGCAGGCCGTCGACATCGTCGACTTCGCGCACGGTCATCTTCCAGCCTTCGAAGTGAGTGATGGTGTCACCCGGCGAAAACCGCACGCGGGTGAGGGGCGCATTCCGTAGCGCATACTGGCGAGTGTCGCCAGTGGCCGGGTAGAGCACGGTCAACAAGCGACCGTCCTGTGCCAGAACGGTGCCTAGACCTAGCTCTGCTTCGCTGTCACTGATCCAGCGTTGCCCCGGTTGATACTGCTGCGCCATGCTGCCTGACTCCCGCCTGAAAAAGCCGACTATGTTAACGGATCGCTGCCTTCAGAGCCAAAGGACTCTCATAAAAACTACTAGTCTTACGGTAGCGCATGGAAGCGAATGGGGGCCAGAGGTGTCAACTCGCTCACAAGTTTACGACCGATGGCTCAAGTCATCGCGCCAGCAGCCGACAGACTGCCGACAGGAGACGCCAAATCATGCTGCCACCGATGCTTCCATTAAGTGCCGTGCCGATCACCTCTCAGCACGACCCGGTACGTCCGCGCCCCGACATTGCCCCGGTGGTGGCGGTGCAGGCCAGTTCCAGTGAAAGCACCATTGACCTGCAAAAACGCGACCCTGAAGAAGCGGCGATGATGCTGCGCGAAGAGCAGCGTCGCCAGCAGGAGCGCAATAAACGTCGCCGCGAAGCCGATGATGATCCCGAGGCACACCTGGCTGTGCCGGGGGATGAACTCAATGCCGACAATACGGTGCCCGTGGCGCCCTTGATCGACGATCAGCCGCGCCAGGGGCTGTGGGTCGATATCGAGGTCTGAGGTTCGCAGGAGGGCGGGCGGCTGGTCATCGTCGGCCAGAGACCGCATGATTGGCAGACTTTGCGTAGGCGGTGCGACCGTGGTCGTTGCGCCACGCCTGTTTTAAACCTGACGATGTTAATGACGCCATGAGCCAAGACGATAAGCTGATCGACCTCAACACTGAGCGTGCCAAGCGTGTGCACGACCTGAAGGAGAAGCGCCTGAACGAAGTGCGTCAGCAGTTCGAGCAGGCGATGCCGTTGGGTAAGCCTAAGAAAAAACCGAAGAGCAAGCCGAAAAAGCGTTGATCGCCCGCTGTATTCGTTGATGCAGGTCAGTTAACTCCCTTCCTTATTCGCCCGCTCTGGGGCGGCATTGACCCCGGTCAATGTTCTTCTGTGCCTGATTGGTTAACTTAGCTCTATCGCAACAGGGCAACCGCAGGAGGCCAGTCATGTTTTTCGACAACGTAGTGATCGCCGGGGTGCTGACAGTCAGCCTCATGCTTTTGTTTTTTGTTGGGTTTGGATTCTTTATCTGGAAGGACGCGCATAAGCGTAAAAAGCCTTAAATCAGGTCTTTCTGGAAGCACGAGCACGCAAGGCATTTTGGGCAACTTAGGTTGCCCTTTTTTTCGTCTGTTGTTTTTGATCTGGGCGGGGCTGTTCGATAAGGCGGCCAATTTATTGCGGATGTACCCCAATCCGAACTGTGGGAGCGAGCCTGTCGGATCGCCACACCGTCGCGAAGGCGGCCTATCAGCCGGTGGGTGTACATATCCGTTGCTGCGGTCACGGCGGCTGGTGGTTTCGCCCTTACGGCGACTCACTTTTTTTACAAGCGCCTAAAAAAAGTAAGCAAAAAAACGCTTGCCCCTAGCGTTCGGCCCCTCGCTAAGGCTCGGGGTTCCTTCGCTACGGTATCCCGCTGGGGGCATCGCCCTCCGGTTTGCTTCGCTGCACCTCCCTGCGATGAGTTCGACTGCGTCGAACGGCGCTTTGCGCCAGTCCCCAGAGGAATACCTCCGCTCAGCCTGCCGAAGGGGCGGGTGGATCAAGATCAAAAACCAGAGCCAGATCAAGAGCTGCAGGCGAGCTACCGCTCGGCCTGTTGAGTGGTGAAGGGCGCATCGGGGTCGCAGGAATACTGGCGGTGTGATTTGCCTTTGGTGGGAGCAACTGTCTTAGCCATGCCGCTCGTCACCGCCATCGCGAGCAGGAATCTGGGTTGAGCCCGTAGGAGCGAGGCTTGCCCGCGAACCGGCCAGCCCATTCAACGATCGATATCGTCAGGCTTACCGCCTTCGCGGGCAAGCCTCGCTCCTACAAGGAATTGAGCTGCCCCCGGATGTGTGTTCGCCGTGGACCAGGGTGGGAGCAGGCTTGTCGGATCGCCGCACCGTCGCGAAGGCGGCCTGACAGTCAGCCTGTCTCAGGTGGATGCACCTCGATCCCCTGCGGGAGCAGATCGGCTTGCCGGCGAAGGCGGCTTAAACAGCGCCCACAAAAAAGGCGACGTCCTTGCGGTCGTCGCCTTTTTTAGTACGTCAGTGGATCAGCTGCCGAGGGCTTTCGAGGCCAGCCAGAACAGGCCGGCCGACAGGCCTACGGTGGCGGGCAGGGTCAGGACCCATGCCAGGAGGATGGTGCGTACGGTGCCGCCTTGCAGGCCGCTTTTGTTCGCGACCATGGTCCCGGCGACGCCCGAGGACAGTACGTGGGTGGTCGAGACCGGCAGGCTGAAGATGTTCGCTGCGCCGATCATGCACGCGGCGGTGATCTGTGCCGACATGCCCTGGGCGTAGGTCATGCCTTGTTTGCCGATCTTCTCGCCGATGGTCAGGACCACGCGTTTCCAGCCGACCATGGTGCCCAGGCCAAGCGCCAGGGCGACGGCCAGAATCACCCAGAACGGGGCGTATTCGGTGGTGGCGGTCAGGTCTTTGCGCAGTTTGTCCAGGTCAGCCTTTTCACGGGGTTCCAGGCCAGGCAGCTTGCCGACTTTCTTCGCGGTGTCGTCCAGGCAGAGCAGGTAGCGGCGCACTTCGATGCGGCTGTCCTGTGGCAAGGAGTGGTAATCCGACACGCCCTTGAGGGTGCCCAGCAATGCGGTGATGGTCGGCTCGGTCTGTTGCGGGTTGCAACGGAACTTCTCCGGCAGGTCATCCTTCACGCTTTTGCCCAGGGCCAGGAACTCACCCAGGGTGTCGTGATTGCGCTGGTAGAACTGGCTCAGGTGCAAGGTCGCATCGCGCGTCCGTTCGATCTGGTACGTGGTGCTGTTCAGGTCCAGTACAAACTGGGCCGGCACGATACCGATCAGGACGAGCATGATCAGGCCGATGCCTTTCTGGCCATCGTTGGAACCATGAACGAAGCTGACGGCCATGGCCGAGATCACCAGGACCAGGCGGTTCCAGAATGGCGGGTGTTTCTTGTCATCGATCTTGCGGCGCTGGTCCGGTGTCTTGTGCATCTTGGACAGCGGACGCCACCATTTCAGACCCAGCAACACCAGTGCAGCCACGAGGAAACCGGCCATTGGCGAGAGCACCAGCGACGCGCCGATGTCGACCGCTTTCTGCCAGTTGACACCGTCAGCCAGCGGGATGTCGTTGATCAGGGCGTTCGCCAGGCCGACACCGAGGATCGAACCGATCAAGGTGTGGGAGCTGGAGGCCGGGATACCGAAGTACCAAGTGCCCAGGTTCCAGGTGATGGCCGCTGCCAGCAGCGAGAACACCATTGCCAGTCCGTGGCCTGTATTGACATTGATCAACAGCTCTACCGGCAGCAAATGGACGATGGCATACGCCACGCCCACACCGCCGAGCAACACGCCAAGGAAGTTGAACACACCGGAAAAGAACACCGCCAGGTGAGGCGGCATGGCTTTGGTGTAGATAACAGTGGCAACCGCGTTAGCGGTGTCATGAAAGCCGTTGATGAACTCGAAGGCGAGGACAAAGGCTAGGGCGAGCAAGAGGCTCACAAGCACCCAAGCATCTAGTCCGCTGAATAAATCGATCATGAAGGTTTTCTGACCCGGTCGTAAGGGGGCGCGATTATGCCAGAAAAGACGGTTAATCGATGCACTAGGTGCCCATCGGTAACATGATTCAACGATTTAGTTTGTAACAGGGGCTTAAGTCCCAGTGTGCTTGTAGGTTCCTTAAGGTGTTGATTTTATTGAGAATATATTTTGCAGGCAGGGGTTTACTGACGTCAGTCGAGGGAGAAAGGCGCTGTATGAAATTTCTGAAATGGGGGCCAGTCATATGCCAAACGACTCGTCCCATGGGCTGAGGTGGCTGTCGCCTGCTCTTGGCAGGCGCAATATGACTTGGCGAACCGTCCAGTTCTTGGCTCAACGGTACGCAGGCCCTGCGGGACGGAAATTGAAACGATCAGGGCTCCTCGGCCTTGAGTTCCTTTTCCATCTTTTGGAGTTCTTGGGAGAATGCCTGATCCTGAATGCTGGCGCGCTTACGCCAGGGTTTGCGTTCCGGTTCCGGTTGTGCGGCGTAGGTGGTGACTTCTCCGCCGTAAACTTCCTTGTAACGTTGTTCCTGGCGCTCAAGTTCCGCGCGCAGTTCTTCTTTCGTCACAGTGTTACCTAATTTAAGTTGAAATGAGCTCTGGTGAAACGCCCGGCGTGCGATCTGTTGTGGACAGACGTTGTCATGAAAGTCGCCATGGGCTCCTTACTTCATGAGTAACGTCCTGCTCACCGCAGCGCTTTTACAGGCGGCCACAGCACCAGAGAATAACCATTGATGTAGCGTCAGGTCGATTGTCTCACGCGAGCGCTGTGCCCGGGTCTGGGTCTGGCGCTTGCCGGCGGTTGGCGGTCGTTGCCCGCGCACTGCCTGATCAGTGATTGGATCCGGTTATTGAAGGACAACAGGACTGATCACTGAGTTAGATTATAGCGGCGGAATAGCTGATGACTATCTTTCACAAGTTAAAAGTGTGCCAGCGGGTGAATTTATGTTGTTGTCTGGAAGTATTTCAGTGAATACATGGAATGTAACCTCACGCGGGGTGCATTTCCTGGCGTCATTTACAAGTCGCTGTTTGTGTACTTCGGTTCGCGCCTCGTTGGCCGATTACGCGACTAAGGTGCCAGGGTATTAAATGTGGGGTGTATTTCGCACTGTTCAAGGTGTGCGGCAAGCTGGGGTGATGATTGCGATTATCGGCCGGTGGTTCGATAATCGCCCGGAGTTGGCGGCCAATGGCTTGCGCGCAGGGTTGGCCAGCACTGCTAATAGCCTTTGAGCCTTGGGGATCCACCTGAAATGAACGATCAACTGCGAAACGCCTTCACCTCTGCCGCGCCGCCGATTGTCGCGTCTCCCGCCAAGCGGATCCAGGCATTGACCGGTGATCCCGATTTCATGACCTCCCTGGCCCGGGGGCTGGCGGTGGTGCAGGCGTTCCAGGAGCGCAAGCGGCACCTGACCATTGCTCAGATCAGCCATCGCACCGAAATTCCTCGCGCTGCCGTGCGCCGTTGCCTACACACGTTGATCAAGCTCGGCTACGCGACGACGGATGGGCGTACCTATTCGCTGTTGCCCAAGGTGCTGACCCTGGGCCACGCCTATTTGTCCTCGACGCCGTTGGCGGTGTCGGCGCAACCCTACCTGGACCGCATGAGCGAGCAACTGCACGAGGCGTGCAACATGGCCACGCTCGAAGGTAACGACATTCTTTACATCGCCCGCTCGGCGACGACCCAGCGGCTGATTTCCGTGGATCTGTCGGTGGGCGGTCGCTTGCCGGCCTATTGCACATCGATGGGACGGATTCTGTTGGCGGCGCTGGATGACACTTCGTTACGTGAATACCTGGACAGTGTCGACCTGCAAGCCAAGACCAGCCGCACCCTGCACACCCCCCAGGCGTTGTTTGAGTGTTTGCAGCAGGTCCGGCAACAAGGTTGGTGCATTGTCGACCAGGAGCTGGAACAAGGCCTGCGTTCGATTGCCGTTCCGGTGTATGACGCCTCCGGTCAGGTACTGGCCGCCTTGAATGTGAGCACCCATGCCGGGCGCGTCAGTTGCACTGAGTTGCAGCAGCGGGTCCTGCCGGGCTTGCTCGACGCCAGCCGCGAGCTGAGTTCCCAGTTGTTTGCTTGAGACCTTCCTTCTTCTATATGGCGATGGGTTGCCGTCACCCCCGGGGAAAACGATAGGTAGACAACAATCTGTTCGATAAACGAACACTTAGTCGATTATCGGATTGTTTGGGTTTTTCCGGCGGCTTAACCTTCAGTCATTCCGGCGCTGTCCATCGCGCCTTGTCCTCCACATCGGTTTACTGATACCCGGGAGTCCAACCCATGGCTGAAATCCTTTCGCTGCACGACGCAGTGAAGCAATTCGTGAATGACGGCGACACGGTCGCGCTCGAAGGCTTCACCCACTTGATTCCTACCGCCGCGGGTCATGAAATCATTCGTCAGGGCAAGAAAGACCTGACGCTGGTGCGGATGACTCCCGACTTGGTCTACGACCAATTGATCGGTGCCGGTTGCGCACGCAAGCTGATTTTCTCCTGGGGCGGTAACCCGGGCGTCGGTTCGCTGCACCGTCTGCGTGACGCGGTCGAGAAGCAGTGGCCCCACGCCCTGGAAATCGAAGAGCACAGCCATGCGGACCTGGCCAACGCCTACGTCGCGGGAGCCTCGGGCCTACCGTTCGCAGTGCTGCGGGCCTACGCCGGTTCTGACCTGCCCAAGGTCAACCCACTGATCAAGACCGTGACCTGCCCGTTCACCGGCGAAGTGCTGGCGGCGGTACCGTCGGTACGCCCGGACATCACGGTCATCCACGCACAGAAGGCCGACCGCAAGGGCAACGTGTTGCTCTGGGGTATCCTCGGCGTGCAGAAAGAAGCCGCACTGGCGGCCAAGCGTTGCATCGTCACAGTTGAAGAAATCGTCGATGACTTGAAGGCGCCGATGAACGCCTGCGTCCTGCCAACCTGGGCCTTGAGTGCCGTCTGCCATGTGCCTGGCGGCGCACATCCGTCCTACGCCCACGGTTACACCGAGCGTGACAACCGCTTCTACCAGGCGTGGGACCCGATCGCCCGCGACCGTGAGACCTTCACCGCGTGGATCAACGAATACATCCATGGCACTGCGGACTTCAGTGAATTCCAGGCCAAACTGGCTCGCGCTTCGGAGGCCAAATAATGACGTACTCCACCAATGAAATGATGACCGTTGCCGCTGCCCGTCGCCTGAAGAACGGTTCGGTGTGCTTCGTCGGGATCGGTCTGCCATCGAAAGCGGCCAACCTGGCTCGCCTGACGTCCTCGCCGGATGTGGTGCTGATCTACGAGTCGGGTCCGATTGGTGCCAAACCGAGCGTGCTGCCGCTGTCCATCGGTGATGGTGAACTGGCCGAGACCGCCGACACGGTCGTGCCGACCGGTGAGATTTTTCGCTACTGGCTGCAAGGCGGGCGCATCGACGTCGGCTTCCTCGGCGCCGCGCAGGTCGACCGCTTCGGCAACATCAACACCACGGTGGTCGGTGATTATCATCAGCCGAAAGTCCGCCTGCCGGGTGCCGGTGGTGCGCCGGAAATCGCCGGCTCCGCCAAGAGTGTGCTGATCATCCTCAAGCAATCGGCCCGTTCGTTCGTCGAAAAACTCGACTTCATCACCTCGGTGGGCCATGGCGAAGGTGGCGACTCGCGCAAGCGCCTGGGGCTGCCAGGCGCCGGGCCGGTGGGGATTATTACTGACCTGTGCATCATGGAACCGGAAGCCGACACCCATGAGTTTGTAGTGACCGCGTTGCACCCAGGCGTGACCCGAGAGCAAGTGGTCGCGGCCACCGGCTGGCCGGTCCGTTTTGCCGAGCAGGTGACGCACACCGCCGAGCCAACCGAGGTCGAGTTGACGGCCCTGCGCGATCTCGAAGCGCGCACCGCTGCCGCCCACGGCCAGGCACCAGGAGAAGCGTGATGCGTGATGTCTATATCTGCGACGCGATTCGTACCCCTATCGGTCGCTTTGGGGGTGGTTTGTCGACGGTGCGTGCCGACGACCTGGCCGCTGTCCCGATCAAGGCCTTGATCGAGCGCAACCCGGGCGTCGACTGGACGGCGGTGGATGAGGTGTTCCTCGGTTGCGCCAACCAGGCCGGTGAAGACAACCGCAATGTGGCGCGCATGGCGCTGCTGCTGGCCGGCTTGCCGGAGAGTATTCCCGGGGTGACCCTCAACCGCCTGTGTGCCTCGGGCATGGATGCGATTGGCACCGCGTTCCGCGCGATTGCCAGCGGTGAGATGGAGTTGGCCATTGCCGGCGGCGTCGAGTCGATGTCCCGCGCACCGTTCGTGATGGGCAAGGCCGATGCCGCGTTTTCGCGCGGCATGAAGCTGGAAGACACCACCATTGGCTGGCGCTTTATCAACCCCTTGATGAAAGCCCAGTACGGCGTCGATGCGATGCCGCAGACCGCCGATAACGTGGCCGACGACTACGCCATATCCCGCGCCGACCAGGATGCGTTTGCCCTGCGCAGCCAGCAGCGCACCGCTGCGGCACAGGCGGCCGGCTACTTCGCCGAGGAAATCGTCCCGGTGCGCATTGCCCACAAGAAGGGTGAAAGCGTGGTCGAGCAGGACGAGCATCCACGGGCCGATACCAGCCTCGAAACCCTGGGCAAATTGAAACCGGTCAACGGTCCGAACAAGACCGTCACCGCCGGGAACGCCTCTGGCGTCAACGACGGTGCAGCGGCGCTGATCCTGGCTTCGGCCGAGGCGGTGAAGAAACATGGCTTGACCGCCCGTGCCCGAGTGCTGGGGATGGCCAGTGCCGGTGTTGCCCCGCGTGTGATGGGCATCGGCCCGGTGCCGGCGGTGCGTAAGTTGATTGAGCGCCTGGGCGTGGCGATCAGTGATTTCGACGTGATCGAACTCAACGAAGCCTTCGCTAGCCAGGGCTTGGCCGTGTTGCGTGAACTCGGCCTGGCCGACGACGCGGCGCAGGTCAACCCCAATGGCGGCGCTATTGCCTTGGGCCATCCGCTGGGCATGAGCGGGGCGCGCCTGGTGCTGACGGCACTGCATCAGTTGGAAAAGACCGGCGGCAAGAAAGGCCTGGCGACGATGTGTGTGGGCGTAGGGCAGGGCTTGGCATTGGCGATTGAGCGGGTCTGATACTCGTTCGTCGGGAGATACCTGGTGTGGGAGCGGGCTTGCTCGCGAAAGCGGTCTAGCAGTCGACATTGATGGTGAGTGTCAGTCTGTCTTCGCGAGCAAGCCCGCTCCCATACGGTTGGCGTTTCACCATCACAACAGCCATCCAATAGTGGTTCTGTGGAACGGGGTTGTTGCAAAGTGTGTCTAGACTCTCACTGTCCCCAATGAGTGAATAACCATGACAACAACCAGTCACTACACCGCAGAAGAGCGCGGCAAAAGGATCTTTGCGATTGTCGGGGCCTCGTCCGGCAACCTGGTCGAATGGTTCGACTTTTATGTCTACGCGTTCTGCGCGATCTACTTCGCCCCGGCGTTCTTTCCTTCCGATAACCCCACGGTGCAACTGGTCAACACGGCCGGTGTTTTCGCCGCCGGGTTCCTGATGCGACCGATTGGCGGCTGGTTGTTTGGCCGGGTGGCGGACAAGCACGGGCGCAAGAACTCGATGATGATTTCGGTGCTGATGATGTGCGCCGGCTCATTGCTCATTGCATGCTTGCCCACCTACAAGGACATTGGCGTCTGGGCGCCGATCCTGCTGTTGCTCGCCCGGCTGTTCCAGGGCCTTTCGGTCGGCGGGGAGTACGGCACCACGGCGACCTACATGAGCGAAGTGGCCCTCAAGGGCCAGCGCGGGTTTTTCGCCTCGTTCCAGTACGTGACCCTGATCGGCGGGCAACTGCTGGCGGTGTTGGTGGTGGTGATCCTGCAACAGTTCCTTTCCGAGGACGAGTTGCGTGCCTGGGGCTGGCGAGTTCCCTTCGTGGTCGGTGCCTTCGCGGCGGTGATTTCGCTGTTGCTGCGTCGCTCGCTCAAGGAAACCACCAGCAAGGAAATGCGCGAAAACAAGGATGCGGGCAGCATCCGGGCACTGTTGCGCGATCACAAGGCTGCGTTTATTACCGTGCTGGGCTACACCGCCGGTGGTTCGTTGATTTTCTACACCTTCACCACGTACATGCAGAAGTACCTGGTGAACACCGCCGGGATGAGCGCCAAGACCGCCAGCTACATCATGACCGGCGCGCTGTTCCTGTACATGTGCATGCAGCCGTTGTTTGGCATGCTGGCGGACAGGATTGGCCGGCGTAACTCGATGCTCTGGTTCGGTGCACTCGGTACCCTGTGTACCGTGCCGATCCTGTTGAGCTTGAAGTCGGTGAGCAGCCCGTTCCTGGCATTCGTGTTGATTACCTTGGCGTTGGCCATCGTCAGTTTCTACACCTCCATCAGCGGCTTGGTGAAAGCCGAGATGTTTCCACCGCAAGTCCGTGCACTGGGGGTTGGCCTGGCCTATGCGGTGGCCAACGCGATCTTCGGTGGATCGGCCGAGTATGTGGCCCTGAGCCTGAAGGCGGTGGGCATGGAGAATTCGTTCTATTGGTACGTGACGGTGATGATGGCCGTCGCGTTCCTGTTCAGCTTGCGCCTGCCCAAGCAGGCGGCTTATCTGCATCACGACCTTTGACCGGGTGGCGTGCGCTCGAGGTGAGTGTGCGTTTTCCCCCTGACAGCCTTGAGGAGTGTTTTTGTGGCATTTGTACAACTGACTGACGGTGAGCTGCACTATCAACTGGACGGACCCGAAGGCGCGCCCGTGCTGGTGCTGTCCAACTCCCTGGGTACCGACCTGAACATGTGGAATGTGCAGATGCCGGTGTTCAGCGAGCATTTTCGAGTGCTGCGGCTGGACACCCGTGGCCACGGTCGCTCGCTGGTCACGCCGGGGCCGTACAGCATCGAGCAATTGGGCCGGGACGTCCTGGCGGTGCTCGATGCCCTGCACATTGAGCGCGCGCATTTTTGTGGCCTGTCCATGGGCGGTTTGATCGGCCAGTGGCTGGGGATCAACGCCGGCGAGCGCCTGCATAAGCTGGTGGTGTGCAACACCGCGGCGAAGATCGGTGAGCCCTCGGTCTGGAACCCGCGTATCGAAACCGTGCTACGCGATGGTCCGGTGGCGATGGTGGCCTTGCGCGATGCGTCGATTGCCCGCTGGTTTACCCCGGACTTTGCCGTGGCCAATCCTGCCGTGGCCAAGCAGATCACCGACATGCTCGCGACCACCTCGCCACAAGGCTATGCCGCCAACTGCGCGGCGGTACGGGATGCCGACTTCCGTGAGCAGGTGTCGTCGATTCAGGTGCCATTGCTGGTGATCGCCGGCACCGAAGATGCGGTCACGCCACCGTCGGGCTCGCGCTTCATTCAGGCGCAGGTCAAAGGCGCCGAGTACGCCGAGTTCTACGCGGCGCATTTGTCCAACGTGCAGGCTGGCAACGCGTTCAGTGAGCGGGTGTTGAGCTTCTTGCTGGCGGACTGAGCGGTTCACCTGTTGTTGCGCGCCCACTAAAAAGCCCACCAAAAGGTGGGCTTCGTTTTTTCCGGCGATTATCAGAACAACTTCAGTTCCGGTGCTTGTTCTTTCACCGGCTCGTTCTTCGCGGTCTGGGCGTTCCAGCCGCCACCGAGCGCCTTGTACAGGTTCACGTCACTGACCAGTTGCGACAGGCGGTCGGTGATCAGCGACTGCTGGGCACTGAACAGCTGGCGCTGGGCGTCGAGGAACGTCAGGTTGCTGTCGACACCAATCCGGTAGCGACGCTCGGCCAGGCGGTAGTAATCCTGGTTGGCCTGGACGAGGTCACGCTGGGCCTGCAACTGTTGGTTGTAGGTCTGGCGTGCGGCAAGGCCGTCGGAGACTTCCTGGAAGGCGGTCTGAATCGACTTCTCGTACTGCGCGACGGTGATGTCTTTCTGGATCTTCGAGTAATCCAGGCTGGCGCTCAGGGCGCCGGCGTTGAAGATCGGCAGGTTGATGGTTGGCGAGAACAACCAGGTGCCCGAGCCGCCCTTGAACAGGCCGGACAGGTCCGGGCTCAGGGAGCCCGCATTGGCGGTCAGGCTGATGCTCGGGAAGAACGCTGCCCGTGCCGCGCCGATGTTGGCGTTGGCGGCCTTGAGGCTGTGCTCGGCGGTCAGGATATCCGGGCGACGTTGCAGCAGGTCCGAAGGCAGTCCGGCCGGCACATCGCTCAGCAGGTCGTCGGCCAGTGGCTTGGCGGCGCTCAGGTTAGCCGGCACGGTCGTACCCAACAGCAAGGCCAGGCTGTTTTGATCCTGGGCGACCTGGCGGGTGTACTTGGCCAGTTGCACCTTGGCGTTTTCCACCGAGGTCCGCGACTGGCTCAGGTCCAGCGCCGAGGCCACGCCGACTTCGTTGCTGCGGGCGGTGAGCCGGTAGCTTTCTTCGAAGGTGGCGAGGGTGTCCTGGGTCAGCTTCAGCAGTTCCTTGTCGGCCTGCCAGGTCAGGTAGGCGTTAGCCACGCTGGCCACCAGGCTGATCTGCGTGCTGCGGCGAGCTTCTTCGGTGGCGAAGTAGTTCTGCAGCGCTTGCTCGTTCAGGCTGCGCACACGACCGAACAGGTCGAGTTCGTAGGCACTGATACCGATGGTGGCCGAGGCGGAGCTGGCGATCATTTCATTGCCGGAACTCGACACATTGGCCGGCATCCGTTGGCGACTGCCGGTGCCGGTGGCCGAAACCGCCGGGAACAGGTCGGCCCGCGAGATGCGGTATTGAGCCGCATAGGCGTCGATGTTCAACGCCGCGACACGCAGGTCGCGGTTGTTTTCCAGGGCGACCTGAATCAGCTGTTGCAGGGCCGGATCATGAAAGAACTGCTTCCAGCCTTGTTCCGCGGCCGCCTGGCTTGGCGCCTGGGCCGGCGAATAGGCCGGCCCCTGCGGGTACTGCCCGGCCACAGGGGACTCGGGTTGCTGGTAATCGGGGATCAGCGAGCAGCCACCGAGTACGAACGCGGCGACGGCTAGCGAGAGTAGCGACTTGCTCATTGGCCAGCCTCTTTAGAAGTTTTTGGTGCATCGTCGAGGTCGGCATTTTTGCGCTGACCCATCGAGGACACAGTGACAAAGAACAGTGGGACCCAGAAGATCGCCAGGACGGTGGCCGTGATCATACCGCCGATCACGCCAGTGCCGATGGCATGCTGGCTGCCCGAACCGGC
Source organism: Pseudomonas sp. ok272 (assembly GCF_900109995.1). Lineage (GTDB taxonomy): Bacteria > Pseudomonadota > Gammaproteobacteria > Pseudomonadales > Pseudomonadaceae > Aquipseudomonas. The sequence goes on from NZ_FOCB01000001.1 coordinate 410,609, forward strand.
GCCGGTGGAAATCGCCAGCGGCACGACCCCGAGGACGAAGGCCAGCGACGTCATGATGATCGGTCGCAGACGCATCCGGCAGGCTTCGATGGCTGCGTCTGTCAGGCTGCGTCCCTGTTCATGCAGTTCCTTGGCGAACTCGACGATCAGAATGGCGTTTTTCGCTGCCAAGCCGATGGTCGTCAACAGCCCCACCTGGAAGTACACGTCGTTGGACAAGCCGCGCAAGCTGGTAGCGAGCAGGGCGCCGATGATCCCCAGCGGTACCACGAGCATGACCGCGATCGGAATCGACCAGCTTTCATACAGCGCCGCCAGGCACAGGAACACCATCAGCAGCGACAAGGCGTACAGCGCAGGTGCCTGAGAACCGGACAGGCGTTCCTCGTACGACAGGCCCGTCCAGGAGATACCGACACCGGCCGGCAGTTTCTTGGCAAGGGCTTCGACTTCGGCCATGGCGTCACCGGTGGAGTAACCCGGGGCCGGAGCACCGAGGATCTCCATGGCTTCCACGCCGTTGTAACGCGCCAGCTTCGGCGAGCCGTAGACCCACTCGCCCTTGGCGAATGCGGAGAACGGCACCATGGTGCCCTGGCTGTTGCGTACGTACCATTTCTTCAGGTCTTCGGGGCTCATGCGTGAGCTTGGCAGACCTTGCACGTAGACCTTTTTCACCCGGCCACGGTCGATGAAGTCGTTGACGTAGCTACTGCCCAGGGCAATCGACAGGGTGCTGTTGATTTCGGTCAGCGTGACGCCCAGGGCGCTGGCTTTCTCGTCGTCGATTTCCAACTGGTATTGCGGTTCGTCGTTCAGACCGTTCGGACGTACTTGCGCCAGCACCTTGCTCTGCGCCGCCATCCCCAGGAACTGGTTACGAGCGGCCATCAGTTTCTCGTGGCCGATACCGGCGCGGTCCTGCAGGAACACGTCGAAGCCGGTGGCGTTACCCAGTTCCAGTACCGCCGGTGGTGCAAACGCAAACACCATGGCGTCGCGGAAGGTGAAGAAGTGGTGTTGGGCACGTTCAGCGACCTTGAACACGCTGTTGTCGGCGTTACGCTCGTGCCATGGCTTGAGCATGATGAACGCCATGCCCGAACTCTGGCCACGACCGGCGAAGTTGAAGCCGTTGACGGTAAACACCGAGGCCACCGCGTCACCTTCACCACCGTCCTTGTTTGGACGCAACAGGAACTCGCGCATTTCATCCACGACCACCTGGGTGCGCTGGGCAGTGGCGCCCGCTGGCGTCTGGACCTGGGCGAACAGGACACCCTGGTCTTCTTCAGGCAGGAACGCCGTTGGAATACGGGTGAACAACCAGATCATGCCGACGACGATGACCAGGTAGGCCAGCAGGTACGGCGCTTTGTACTTGAGCATGTTGCCCACACCGCGCTCGTAGCTCTGTACACCGCGATCGAAGTTGCGGTTGAACCAGCCGAAGAAGCCGGTTTTTTTCGCGCCGTGCTCACCTTTTGGAATGGCCTTGAGCATGGTGGCGCACAGGGCTGGGGTGAAGATCAACGCAACCAGTACCGACAGGGCCATGGCCGAGACGATGGTGATCGAGAACTGCTTGTAGATCACCCCAGTCGAACCGCTGAAGAATGCCATCGGCAGCAGTACCGCCGAAAGCACCATGGCGATACCGACCAGTGCGCCCTGGATCTGCCCCATGGATTTCTTGGTGGCTTCCTTGGGCGACAGGCCTTCCTCGCTCATTACCCGCTCGACGTTTTCCACCACGACGATGGCGTCGTCCACCAGCAAGCCGATGGCCAGCACCATGCCGAACATGGTCAGGGTGTTGATACTGAAACCGAAGGCCGCCAGGATGCCGAAAGTGCCCAGCAGTACCACGGGCACGGTCATCGTGGTGATGACGGTGGCGCGGAAGTTCTGCAGGAACAGGAACATCACCAGGAACACCAGCACGATCGCTTCGACGAGGGTTTCAACCACGCCCTTGATCGATTCGGTCACCACCGGGGTGGTGTCATACGGGAACACCACTTCCATGCCTTCCGGGAAGAACGGCTTGAGGCTGTCAACGGTGGCGCGCAGGGCCTTGGCGGTGTCCAGGGCGTTGGCGCCGTTGGCGAGTTTCACCGCCAGGCCGGAAGCCGGGGCACCGTTGAACTGGGCGTTGATGCTGTAGTTTTCGCCACCCAGGGCGACATCAGCGACGTCCTTGAGGCGAACCTGGGAACCGTCCTTGTTGACCTTGAGCAGGATTTCCTTGAACTGATCCGCCGTTTGCAGGCGAGTCTTGCCAATGATCGTGGCGTTCAATTGGGTGCCAGGCACGGCAGGCAAGCCGCCGAGCTGGCCGGAAGATACCTGGACGTTCTGGGCCGAAATGGCGCTACGCACGTCGACCGGCGTCAGGTTGTAGTTGTTCAGCTTGGCCGGGTCGAGCCAGATACGCATGGCGTACTGGGCACCGAACACCTGGAAGTCACCGACACCGGCTGTCCGCGAGATCGGGTCCTGCATGTTGGACACGATGTAGTTGGACAGGTCGTCCTTGTTCATGCTGCCGTCGCGCGATACGACGCCGATCACCAAGAGGAAGTTCTTCACCGCCTTGGTCACGCGGATACCCTGTTGCTGCACTTCTTGGGGCAGCAGCGGGGTGGCCAGGTTCAGCTTGTTCTGCACCTGAACCTGTGCGGTATCGGAGTTGGTGCCTTGCTCGAAGGTCGCGGTGATGGTCATGGTGCCATCGGAGTTACTTTCCGAGGACACATAACGCAGGTTGTCGATACCGTTGAGTTGCTGCTCGATCACCTGGACCACGGTGTCCTGCACGGTTTGCGCAGAAGCACCTGGGTAGGCAACGGAGATGGCGATCGCTGGTGGTGCGATGCTCGGGTACTGGTTGATCGGCAATTTGAGGATCGATAGAGCCCCGACCAGCATGATCACCAGGGCAATTACCCAGGCGAAAATCGGACGGTCGATGAAAAAATTCGACATTGTTTACTCCCCTTTGCCGTCCGCAGCTTTGTTTGTTGCCTGTGCAGGGGCCGGGGTGCTCGGTGCTACGTTAGTTGCCTCGCTGACTTTGACCTCAACCCCCGGCTTGACGTATTGCAGGCCTTCGGTGATCAGGCGGTCGCCAGCCTTGAGGCCATCTTCAACCAGCCATTGGCTGCCGACGGTGCGGCTGGCCTTGAGCTGGCGCAGTTCGACCTTGTTGTCCGGGCCGACGACCAGAGCGGTTGGCATGCCCTTGAGATCACGGGTCACGCCTTGCTGTGGCGCGAGAATCGCGGCGTCATTGATGCCCGCTTGCAGTTGGGCGTGCACGAACATCCCAGGCAGCAGGGTGTGTTCCGGGTTCGGGAACACCGCACGAATGGTCACCGAACCGGTGGTTTCGTCAACCGACACTTCCGAGAACTCCAGGCGGCCCTCTAGGTTGTAGGGGCTGCCGTCTTCGAGGGTCAGCTTGACCATCGCGGCATTATTGCCAGCCTTTTGCAATTTGCCGGTGGCCAGTTCGCGACGCAATTCCAGCAGTGCCACCGAGGATTGGGTCACATCGACGTAGATCGGGTCCAGTTGATGGATGACGGTCATGGCGTTGGCCTGGCCGCTGTTGACCAGGGCACCTTCGGTGACGTTGGAGCGGCCAACTCGACCGGACAGCGGCGCCAGCACCTTGGTGTAGCGCACGTTGATCTGCGCGGTCTGCAGGGCGGCTTCCGATTGCAGGCGATTGGCCACGGCGGTGTCGTATTCCTGGCGGCTGACGGCCTGTTCCTTGACCAGTTGCGCATAGCGATCGGAAATCGACTTGGTCGATTGCAGGTTCGCCTGTGCACTGCTCAGGTTGGCCTGGTAGATCGAAGGGTCGATCTGGTAGAGCTGCTGACCTTCCTTGACGTCGCCGCCTTCTTTGAACAGGCGCTTGAGGATGATGCCGTTGACCTGTGGGCGAACTTCCGCGATGCGGTACGCCGTGGTGCGTCCCGGTAACTCGGAGGTCAGGGTAAAGGGCTGGGCTTTAAGGGTAACGACGCCGACCTGAGGGGTTTGTGCGACTGGCGCCGCCTCTTCCTTTTTACATCCGCTGAGCAGCGATGCCAGGGCGACGGCGGTGACCAGAGCAGTAACAGCTGGCTTGAATTGCATGAAGATCCTCGGGTCAGGCGCGCAAGACGCGCACTAGAAAAGTGGAAAGGTAAAATTTTTTGCCGGGTGGATAAGTAGCATGCTAAGTAATATACTTACGTTCGTGGTTGTTTGTAAATACCTAGACTGTGTATCCACCCAGTTACAAACGCAGTTGCAAAGTATGAATTGTAGGCGGGAGAAACGATCCGAGAGAGGTTGTCTCCATATTTGTTCAGAGGGTGTTCAGGCATCGCTGAAGCATTGCTGATCGAGGTTTTACTGTCATGGTTCGTCGTACCAAAGAGGAAGCTCAAGAAACCCGCAGCCAGATACTCGAAGCGGCAGAAAAAGCCTTTTATGAACGAGGCGTTGCGCGCACGACGCTGGCGGATATCGCCACCCTGGCCGGCGTCACGCGTGGTGCGATCTACTGGCACTTCAGCAATAAAGCGGACTTGGTCCAGGCGATGCTCGACAGCCTGCACGAGCCGCTGGCTGACATGGCCCGGGCGAGTGAAAGCGAAGAGGAAGAGAATCCGCTGGGGTGCATGCGCAAGCTGTTGATTCATCTGTTTCATCAAGTAGCCTTGGACCCGAAGACCCGCCGCATCAATGAGATTCTGTTCCACAAGTGCGAATTCACTGATGAGATGTGTGATCTGCGCCAGCAGCGCCGCACGATCCACCTGGATTGTAATGTGCGTATCGGCCTGGCACTGCGAAATGCGGTTAGACAGGGTCAGTTGCCCGAAGACCTCGACACGACCCGCGCCGCGATCAGTATTCATGCCTACATCGACGGTTTGCTGTACCAATGGTTGTTGGCCCCCGACAGCTTTGAGCTCCACAGCGACGCCGAACACTGGGTCGACGCCGGGCTGGATATGCTGCGCTTGAGCCCCAGCCTGCGACTGACCAGAAGACAACATGCGTAATAGAACCCGTTTGTGTCAACACCCACGGTAGTTGACGCCCGGACTTTACCTGCCGCTGACAAAGGGGTGCTTTTATATACGCACACCCGGTCGCTTGATAGGTAGCGGACTGCGTATTTTGTAGGGAAATTGTGTCATCGAGGTGAACGTGTGTGAGCCGCCCGCGGTTCATCACCGTTCAATGCAAAAGCCCCGGCGCTTTCGAGTCGGGGCTTTTGCGTTTCAGTGGTCAGGCTTAGAGCGTTGGGTAGTCGATGTAGCCGACCGCGCCCTTGCTATAGAAGGTTTCCGGGTGGGCTTCGTTGAGCGGGGCATCGGCCTTCAGGCGCGCTGGCAAGTCCGGGTTGGCGATGAACGGCACGCCGAACGCCACTGCATCGGCCTTGCCACTGGCCAGCCAGGCGTTGGCGCTCTGCTGGGTGAACCCCTCGTTGGCAATGTACGGGCCGCCGAAGGCTTCTTTCAGGCGCGGGCCGAGGCTGTCGTCGGCTGCGTGTTCGCGGGCGCAAATGAACGCGATGCCGCGCTTGCCCAGCTCGCGGGCGACGTAGAGGAAGGTTTCGGCGCGGTTGGCGTCGCCCATGTCATGGGCATCGGCGCGTGGCGCCAGGTGCACGCCGACCCGGCCGGCGCCCCACACCTCGATCGCCGCATCCGTCACTTCCAGCAGCAGGCGCGCCCGGTTCTCCAGGGAGCCACCGTAGTGATCGGTGCGCTGGTTGGTGCTGCTTTGCAGGAACTGGTCGAGCAGGTAGCCGTTGGCGCCATGGATCTCCACACCGTCGAAACCGGCGGCCTTGGCGTTCTCGGCACCGGTGCGATAAGCGTCGACAATGTCGGCGATCTCCGCGGTTTCCAGGGCGCGCGGCGTTGGGTAGTCGGCCAATGGGCGAACCAGGCTGACGTGGCCCTTGGGCTGGATGGCGCTGGGGGCCACGGGTGTTTCACCGTCAAGGTAGGACGGATGGGAAATCCGCCCCACGTGCCACAGTTGCAGGAAGATTTTACCGCCGGCACCGTGCACCGCCTTGGTCACGTTGCCCCAGCCGCGTACCTGGTCGTTGGACCAGATGCCCGGCGTGTCCGGGTAGCCAACGCCCATTGGCGTCACCGAGGTCGCTTCGCTGAGGATCAGGCCGGCGCTGGCACGTTGTACGTAATACTCGGCCATCAGTGCATTGGGCACACGGCCCTCGTCGGCGCGGCAGCGGGTCAGCGGAGCCATGATAATCCGGTTGGCCAATTCGACGTCGCCAAGTTTGATTGGATCGAAAATAGTCGTCATAAGAAATATGCCTCGAAAGTGATCAAAGAGTTGCCGGGGCCAGCTCGGCATCGCCGCGCTGACGGAACGTAATCAGGGTTACCACCAGGGCCAGGATCGCCAGCACCGCAGCGGCCAGGGGCACGCGGGTGAGGCCGAAACCGTGGGCGATGACACTGCCGCCGACCCAGGCGCCGAAGGCATTGCCCAGGTTGAAAGCGCCGATATTGAGGGTCGACACCAGGTTGGGCGCAGCCTTGCCGAAGGCCACCACGTTGACTTGCAGCGCCGGTACGGCGGCGAAGGCGGCGGTGGCCCAGAGGAACAGGGTGATTTCGGTGGGGATCAGGGCAACGCTGGTCCAGCTCAGTGCGGTCGAGATCACGGCCATGGCGATGAACACACCGATCAGGGTCGCGGCCAGGCGTTTGTCCGCCAGCTTGCCACCGATGATGTTGCCCACCGTCAGGCCCAGGCCGATCAGCAGCAGGGTCCAGGTCACGCCCTTGGGCGAGACGCCGGTCACGTCACCGAGCAGCGGCGCGACGTAGGTGAAGAGGGTGAACATGGACGCCGAGAACAGCACGGTCATGCTCAGCGACAACCAGATCCCGGCACCCTTGAGGGCGGCCAGTTCGGCGCGCATGTCGAGTTTTTCTTCATCGCCCTTGGCCGGCAGGAAGCGGATCAGGCCGATCAGCGCGACCACACCAATCACGGTCACCGCCCAGAAGGTCGAGCGCCAGCCCGCTTCCTGGCCCAGCGCGGTGCCCAGGGGTACGCCCAGCACGTTGGCCAGGGTCAGGCCGGTGAACATCAGGGCCACGGCGGACGCCCGCTTGTTGGCCGGCACCAGGCTGGCGGCCACGACCGAGCCGATGCCGAAGAACGCGCCATGGCACAGGGCTGTGACCACGCGGGCAAACATCAGCACGTTGTAGTCACTGGCCATCGCACACAGCAGGTTGCCGATGATGAAGATGCCCATCAACGCTACCAGTGCCGCCTTGCGTGGCAGCTTGGCGGTGGCCAGTGCCATGAAGGGCGCACCGATGGCCACGCCCAGGGCGTAGCCGGTCACCAGCCAGCCGGCGCCGGGGATCGACACACCCAGGTCGGCCGCCACATCGGGCAGCAGGCCCATGATGACGAATTCGGTGGTGCCGATGGCGAAGGCACTCAAGGCCAGTATGAGAAGCGGGAGGGGCATGGGTATTTCCTTGTTGGCCGACTGACGTTAAGGGTCAGAGCTCTTTACTGAGTGTGCCGAGAAACGCCTCGATGGTTTCCTCGTTGCGTTTGAAAAAGTGCCATTGGCCGACTTTGCGGCTGCTGATCAGACCGGCGCGTTGCAGGGTCGCCAGGTGTGCAGACACCGTGGACTGCGACAGGCCGCAACGTTGATCGATCTGCCCGGCGCAGACGCCGTGCTCATTGCTGTGGGACTGGTCGGGGAATTCGATAGTCGGATTCTTCAGCCAGTGCAGGATTTCTCGCCGTACTGGGTGTGCCAGGGCTTTTATTATTTCGTCGAGGTCGATGGTGGACATGGCAGGGCTCGGGTGGGTATAGCGTTATATCGCGATAAGGCGAACTTTAAATCGTTAGTTCGCGATATACCAATATGATTTGGTTCTGATGTCCGCTTAAATCGGTATATCGGGTTATAACGATATATGGGGCGCAGTGCTAAGCTACGCGTCATGAACTATCTCGCACATCTACACCTCGGCGGCCAGCGTCCCGGGCAATTGCTCGGCAGCCTGTATGGCGATTTCGTCAAAGGGCGGCTGCAAGGGCAATTCAACCCGGAGATCGAGCGCGCCATCGCGTTGCATCGACACATCGACGTGTTTACCGACCGCCATGTCCTGGTGGACGCCGCGTTGTCGCGCTTCACCCTGACCCGGCGCCGTTATGCGGGGATCGTCCTCGATGTGTTTTTCGACCATTGCCTGGCACGGGACTGGACGCTGTATGCCGACTCGCCGTTGGATCAGTTCACCTCGGGTGTGTACCGGGTGCTGTCGGCCGAGCCTCAACTGCCTGAACGCCTGGCGCGGATCGCACCGTACATGGCGGCCGATGATTGGCTGGGCTCGTATCGCGACTTCGCGGTGCTGGATCAGGTGCTGCGCGGGATTTCCCGACGCCTGTCGCGGCCCGAGGAATTGGCCTTGGCGATGCAGGAGTTGGAGCGCCTGTATGAGTCGTTGAGCGAGGACTTTCGCGGTTTCTATCCACAGTTGCAGGCGTTCTCCCACGATCGACTGACAGCGCAGAACTGAAAGTGGGAACGAGTTCGCTCCCCCAAGGAGTCTCTATTCCTTTAGTTGAATCATCTGCTCAGGCTGCAATGGCCGGTCGCATCGGTGTTTGCTGGGTGAGTGGGCTCGCCCCAAACAACGCCAGATGCACCGCCTGCTGCGCCTCGAACGCCAGCGCTGCACGCTCGCGGCCCTGGCAGGCAATCGGGCGCAGCAGGTGAATCTCGACATCGCCCTGGTCGTGAGTGAACAGGCGCATCAGGTGCGACAGCAGGTCGTCGTCGCCAATGAAAGGGGCCAGCGGGTCGACCTGGCCATCGCGCAGGTAACGAATCGCCACCGGTTGCAGTGACACCTGCGCGTCGATGGCGGCCGACAGCAGGCGGCCATGGAAGGTGCGCAGCGAGCGGCCATCGGTGGTGGTGCCTTCGGGGAACATCAGCAGAGCATGCTGTTGTGCCAGGTGGCGGCTCATCTGTGTGCGAATCAACTGGCTGTCGCCCGCACCCCGGCGGATGAACAGGCTGCCGGCCTTGGCGGCGAGCCAGCCGGCCACCGGCCAAGTGCGTACTTCGGCCTTGGACAGGAACGACAGCGGGGTGAGCATGCCCAGCAACGGGATGTCGGTCCAGGACACGTGATTGCTGACCCAGAGCATCGGCTGGCGCGGCAACGGTCCGTGCACCGTGACGCGAAACGGCAAGGCATGGCTCAGGCGACTCATGAAGAACTGCGACCAGCGCTGGCGCCGCACCATCGAGTTGGCCACCCCCAGGCGTTCGAGCAGGCCAAACACCCCGGCCATGCTCAACCCCAGCGCCACCACCCCGAGCACTCGCGCAATCCGCGCGTACACCCGCAGCCGGCTCATTACACGGCCGCCTTGAAGTGCTTGGCGTAGCGCGGGCAGAGCTCGTCACGCTTGAGCAGGATAAACACGTCGGCCACCTGGAATTCCTCGTCCCAGCACGGCTCACCGCAAATCTTCGCCCCCAGGCGCATGTAGGCCTTGAGCAGCGGCGGCATTTCGGCGATCACGTTGGCGGGGATGTCGAGGCTGGGCAACGGCTTCTTCGGCACGGCGCGCAGGTGCTCGGTGCACAGGTAGCGTTCGCGCAGGCGCTGCATGATGGCGTGTGCCTGGATCCCGCCGTCCTGCATCGCAATACTCGCGCAGCCCATCAGGTAGCGGTAGCCGCCCTGGTTCAGCACCTCGGCCAATTCACTCCAGAGCACCGCGATGGTGCCGCCGTTACGATAGGCCGGGTCGACGCAGGTCCGGCCAATCTCCAGGATCGGGCCCTGGAGGTGGATCAGCCCGTGCAGGCTGAATTCTTCTTCGCTGTAGAACTTGCCCAGGCTGCTGGCGGCCGTATGGTCGAGCAGGCGGGTGGTGGCCACCAAGTGCCCGGTATTCAGGTCGCGCACACCAATGTGGGTGCAGTGAACATCGTAGTCATCCATGTCCAGACCCCGTTCCGCGCCCTTGAGCTTGGCGTTGAACTCAGCACTGAAAACCTTGAAGCGCAGGGCCTGGGCTTGTTGCAAGGCCTGGGCGCCGATCAGGCGTTCGGCTTGCAGGCGGCGTTCCGTGCCGGTGTCGCTGATGTTGGCGATCTGAGTCATTGCGAATCTCCATACGGACTGTTCACCCGTCATGGGTTGCAGTCGATCGACTTTGTTGTGCAAAGTCAGGCTATGTAGCCCCGGTGTCATCGCCATGAAGCTTTGGTGATGCTTGTGTGACAGCCTTTGAGGAACCTCCTATGCCTTGGCAAGCCCTGTTGAGCAACACTGCGCGATTGCCCGAAAACGCTGACCTGGCGGAGGGTTACGCGACCTTGCTGCACGAACTGGGAGTGGTGACACCGTTTGAATTGGCCGTGCGCGGCGGGCGGATGATGGCCACGCCGGGCCTGGCGTTCCTGGTGGGTTACCAGGCGGCCCTGCGCATGTTGTGGCCCAGTGCGCCGCAAACCCTGGGGGCGATGTGTGCGACCGAACAGCGCAGCCTGCGCCCGGCCGACATGCAGACCCGCCTGGTCGGGTTGCGGTTGAGCGGCCGCAAGGACTTCGTCACCGCCGGTGATGCCGCCGACTGGATGCTGGTGGCCGCCCGCAACGAGGAGGAGGGCGAACCACCGCGCCTGAGCCTGGCGGTGGTGTATTGCGGCGAGTTGGGCGTGCGGGTCGAGAAGCTCCCGGCCATCGCCTTGATGCCGGACATCAGCCATGGCCGCTTGTACCTGGACAACGCAGGGTGCGAATTGCTGGCCGGCGATGGCTGGGACGCCTACGTCAAACCCTTTCGCACCCTGGAAGACATCTACGTGCTCAGCGCCCTGTGCGCCTGGTTGTACGGCGTCGGCCATGACAGCGGCTGGCCGCAAGGGCTGCAACTGCAATTGCTGGCCGTGTTGGCCGGGTGCAGCGAGGCCAGCCGCCAGCCGCCCACCAGCAGCGTCGGGCATGTGTTGCTGGGTGGGTTGTTTGCGCAGTTCGAGGCCTTGAAGGCTGCACTCGATCAAGCCTTCGCCGCTGGCTCGCCGCACTGGGCGACCTTGTGGGCGCGTGATCAAGCGGTGTTGAGCCTGGCAGCCGGGGCGCGGGCCAAGCGACTGGCCAAGGCGTTGGCGGGGTTTGTGCCCGGCTGACGGGCCTCTTCGCGGGCAGGCCCGCTCCCACGATTGAGCGAGTTGAATCACATTGTGGTGAGCGGCCACAAAACCCTGTGGGAGCGGGCTTGCTCGCGAAGACGTCATCC
>NZ_FOCB01000001.1:422134-560728 GCF_900109995.1 Pseudomonas sp. ok272
GCGAAGACGTCATCCGCCGCGCGAGCAGGCTAGCTCCCACGATTGAGCGAGTTGAATCACATTGTGGTGAGCGGCCACAAAACCCTGTGGGAGCGAGCCTGCTCGCGAAAGCCGCTTCAGCTACGACGCCGCTGTTGAGCGGTCATCGATCTGGGCTACGCTCAGGCCCGTTAAAACCTACGAGTGTTTGCCGTGTTCAAACGTCTCTCGCTATTGCTCATCTGCCTGCTCAGCCTCCCGGCCCTGGCCGAGCACTGGCCCGCCGAACAATGGGCTCAAGGCCCAGCGATCAGTGGTCCGGCGGTCCAGGCGCTGGAGGCCTACGCCTTTCCCCCGCGCGACGACGCCAGTCGCCAGGGCATTCGCACCGATGCCTTGCTGGTGATCCGTGACGGGCAGGTGATCTACGAGCATTACGCCGCCCCCACTACGGCCGACACCCCGCACCTGACCTGGTCCGTGAGTAAAAGCGTGATGGCCGCCGTGCTGGGCGTGGCCTATGGCGAAGGGTTGTTCAAACTGGAGGACCCGGCGGCACGGTTCTATCCACCGTTGCAGGGCCATCCGGCGATCACCCAGGCCGACCTGCTGCATTGGGCCTCGGGCCTGGACTGGCAGGAAGACTACGAATACGCACCGCTCAATTCCTCAGTGGTGGCGATGTTGTACACCCGTGGCCATGCCGACATGGCTGCCTTTATCGCCGGGCATGGCGCGTTCAGCGCGCCGGGGTCGAGCTTTCGTTACTCCAGTGGCGACAGCACGCTGCTGGCGGCAACGCTCAAGGCGATGGTCGGGCCACAGCGTTATCCCGATTACCCCTGGCGCGCATTGTTCGAACCCCTGGGCATTCGCAGTGCGACCTGGGAAACCGATGCCACCGGGACCTTTGTCGCGTCGTCCTACGCCTACATGACGGCCCGGGACCTGGCGCGCATCGGCCTGTTGATGCAGCGCAACGGGCGCTGGGGCGAACGTCAGTTGCTGCCCCAGGATTGGGTTGCGTTCAACCTCCAGCCGTTCAGCCATTACCGGGCCGGCCAGGACGGCGCCGTGCCGGGCGGGCATTGGTGGCTCAACCGGGCGGTGGACGGGGCCGAGAAACCCTGGGCGGATGCCCCCGATGACAGTTTCGCCGCCCTTGGCCACTGGGGCCAGGCGCTGTACGTGGTGCCCAGCGAGAACCTGGTGATCGTACGTTACGGTGATGACCGCGACGCCAGCTACCAACACAACGAGCTGCTCAAGCGTGTGCTGACAGCGTTTGCCTCGCAGGTGCAGCCATGAGACTCGGATGGCTTCGACGGCACCCCATCCTCGGCGTATTTTTGTTGCTGATCGTCGTGCTGTTGGGCTGGGCTTGGCAGCAGCGCGTGGCGTTGTCGGCGTTCCCCGACATCATCGGCGCCTACACCGCCAAGGAGTACTGCTCATGCCGTTACGTGGCCAACCAGCCGGCGGACTATTGCCGGGGCTACGTGAAGCAGTGGCTGGCCACCCGCGGGTTTGTCGATGACGCCGACCTCAAGCGCGTGACCGCCAGCGGCATGGGGCGCAGTCATAGCGCGTGCTGGCTCGGCGTGCGCCAGGGCTGCCAATTGACGCCTTGAACGACGGTGTTTTGCCTTGCGCTGTTTGCAAGCGTCGTCACTCAGGCTAAGGTTCGGCTCAGGTTTACTTGCCCATGAGTGTTTATGTTCAAAGCGTTGCGCTACACCTCCCTGGCTTGCGTGCCGCTGATGTTGGCCGCCCTGCATGCCCAGGCCAATTGGTACCTGGACGGCGAGTCCTCACGGTTGTCGTTTGTCTCGACCAAGAACGCCAGTATCGCGGAGGTCCAGCGCTTCCTGGTCCTGCACGGCAAGGTCGACCAGGACGGCCTGGCCCGGGTCCAGGTCGAGCTGGATTCGATCAACAGTGGCATACCGCTGCGCGATGAGCGCATGCGCAAGGACCTGTTCGAGATCAAGGCCTTCCCCGAAGCGCTGATCAGCGCGCAGATCGACCTGCGGCCCATCAAGGACCTGGCCCCCGGCGCCCAGTTGGAGCTGCGTTTGCCGGTGACCATCAGCCTCCACGGCAAGCAGCACACCTACAACGCCGAGTTGCTGGCCACGCGCCTGGACGAGCAACGGTTTCAAGTGGTGACCCTCGAACCGTTGGTGCTCAATGCCGCCGACTTCGACTTGCTGCCGGGCGTTGAAGCGCTGCGCCAGGCCGCCGGCCTGTCGGTGATCAATCCGTCGGTGCCGGTGGGTGCGGTACTGATCTTTACGGCGCGCTGAACCATGGGTGGCGCGATATTTCCCTGGCGTGAAGGCAACCACTACGAGTTGTTGATCGACGGCCCGCAATTCTTCCCGCGCATGCTGGCGGCGATTGGCGAGGCGCGCGAGCAGGTCGAGCTGGAGTTGTACCTGGTAGAGGCGGGCGCTTGCGCCGAGGCGGTGGTCCAGGCCTTGGTGTCGGCTGCCGAGCGCGGCGTGCGGGTGCGTTGCCTGTTCGACGACTATGGCAGCCTGGCCTTCACCCTGAGCCTGCGCCGGCGCTTGAGCGAGGCCGGTGTCGAGCTGCGCTTCTACAATCGCCTGAACTGGCGGCGCTGGCTGGGCAACCTGTACCGCGATCACCGCAAGCTGCTGTTGGTCGATCAGGCGTTGGCGGTGGTCGGCGGCACCGGGGTTACCGATGAGTTCTGGACCCCGGGCCATGACACCAGCCAATGGCATGAAGTCATGGTGCAGATCCGCGGCCCGCTGGTGCTCGACTGGCAGTTGCTGTTCGACCGGCAGTGGGTCGCCAACCGCCATCGCCGCGCCTGGCGCCCCGCCACGCACTTTGGCTTGCCGCACCTGCCCAAGGTGCCGGCCGTGGGCGAAGGCATGGGGCGGGTGGCCTATGCCGACGCCGGCCAGCACCGCGACATCCTGCAAGCACTGGTGCGCGCCCTGAGCAGCGGCCGGCGACGGATCTGGCTGGCGACCCCGTATTTCCTGCCGACCTGGAAGATCCGTCGCTCATTGCGCAAGGCCGCGGCACGCGGCGTTGACGTGCGGCTGTTGCTCACCGGGCCGCGCACCGACCATCCCTCGGTGCGTTACGCCGGGCATCGCTATTACCCGCGTCTGCTCAAGGCCGGGGTCAAGATTTTCGAGTATCAGCCGTGCTTCCTGCACCTGAAGATGGTGCTGGTGGATGACTGGGTGAGCATCGGCTCATGCAATTTCGATCACTGGAACCTGCGCTTCAACCTGGAAGCCAACCTGGAGGCGCTCGACCCGCCGCTGACGCGAGCGGTGGCGGCGAGCTTCGAGCGCGACTTTGCCTTGAGCCAGGAGGTCAGCCTGGAAGAGTGGCAGCGTCGACCGCTGTGGAAGCGGGTCAAGCAGCGGGTGTGGGGATGGGTGGATCGGGTGGTGGTGAACCTGTTGGATCGGCGGGGCTGAACCCTCTCTTAAGCACACCCGAAGCTGGGTTGAGCCCGTAGGAGCGAGGCTTGCCCGCGAAGAGGCCAGCCCATTCAACCTCGATGTCGCCAGATTTACCGCTTTCGCGGGCAAGCCTCGCTCCTACGCTGATCGATGGCGAACACAAGTCCGGTGTCCGGGCCCAATCCCTTGTGGGAGCGGGCTTGCCCGCGAAGGCGGCGGGTCAGCCAACACCTGGTCAACTGACAGATTGCCTTCGCGGGCAAGCCTCGCTCCTACGCTTTTGCGGGGTTACAGCAACTCGAAGCTCTGTTGCGTCACGTTCTCGGAGTCGAGGCCGATCTGCACGTTGAACTTGCCCGGCTCGGCCGCGTACTTGAGTTGGGTGTTGTAGAACTTCAGGTCGTCCTCATCGATGGTGAAGTGGACGACGTGCTGTTCGCCGGCCTTGAGCATGATCTTCTGGAAGTTCTTCAGCTCTTTGATCGGGCGGATCATCGAGCCGGTGACGTCCTGGATGTACAGCTGCACCACGGTCTCGCCGTCGCGCTTGCCGGTGTTCTTGACGGTCACGCTGGCGTCGATCTTGCCGGTCTTGTTCAGCGTGGTCGAGGACAGCGCCATGTCCGACAGGCTGAAGTCGGTGTAGCTCAGGCCGTAGCCGAACGGGTACAGGGGACCGGTGGTTTCATCGAAGTACTGCGAGGTGTAGTTGCCGGGCTTGCCTGGGGTGAAGGGGCGACCAATGCTCAGGTGGTTGTAGTAGGTCGGGATCTGCCCCACCGAACGCGGGAAGCTGATCGGCAGCTTGCCGGACGGGTTGTAGTCGCCGAACAGCACATCGCTGATGGCGTTGCCGCCTTCGGTGCCGCTGAACCAGGTTTCGAGGATCGCGTCAGCCTGTTCCTTTTCATGGGAAATGGTCAGCGGTCGGCCGTTCATCAGCACCAGCACCAGCGGCTTGCCGGTGGCCTTGAGGGCGTTGATCAAGTCGCGCTGACTGGACGGGATGTTCAGGTCGGTACGGCTCGACGATTCATGGGACATGCCACGGGACTCGCCCACGGCGGCCACCACCACGTCAGCCTGCTGCGCGGCTTTCACCGCCTCGTCGATCATCACCTGTGCCGAGCGCGGGTCATCCACCACTTCCGGGGCATCGAAGTTGAGGAAGTTCAGGTAGCCGACGACGTTCTTGTCCGAGGTGATGTTGGCACCACGGGCGTAGGTCAGCTTGGCCTGGTCGCCCAGGGCGCGGGTCATGCCGTCGAACAGGCTCACCGACTGCGCCGGCTTACCGGCCGCCGCCCAACTGCCCATCATGTCGATCGGTGCCTTGGCCAGCGGGCCGACCAGGACGATTTTCGCGCTCTTGCTCAGGGGCAGGGTCTGGTTCTTGTTCTCCAGCAACACCAGGCTGCGACGGGCGACGTCACGGGCTTCGGCACGGTGCAGGCGGTCCTCGGCGTAGGGATCGGCCGGGTCATTCTCGGCCTTGCCAATGCGCAGGTACGGGTCCCGGAACAGGCCCATGTCGAACTTGGCGCCGAGCACCTCGCGCACCGCGTTGTCGATGTCGCTCTGCTGGATCTCGCCGGACTTGAGCAGCCCCGGCAGCTCTTTGCCGTACAGGGTGTCGTTCATGCTCATGTCGATGCCGGCCTTGATCGCCAGCTTCGCCGCTTCGCGCCCATCGCGGGCCACGCCGTGCTTGATCAGCTCGAAGATCGCGCCGTGGTCACTGACGGCCAGGCCCTTGAAGCCCCACTCCTTGCGCAGCAGGTCTTGCATCAGCCACAGGTTGGCGGTGGCCGGGATGCCGTTGATCGAGTTCAGGGCCACCATCACCCCGCCGGCGCCGGCATCAATCGCGGCGCGGTACGGTGGCAGGTAGTCCTGGTACATCTTCACCGGGCTCATGTCGACGGTGTTGTAGTCCCGACCGCCTTCCACGGCGCCATACAGGGCGAAGTGCTTGACGCTGGCCATGATGTTGTCGGCGCCGATCAGGCCGCTGCCCTGGTAGGCCTTGACCATCACCTTGGCGATGCGCGAGACCAGGTAGGTGTCTTCGCCAAAACCTTCGGAGGTGCGGCCCCAGCGTGGGTCGCGGGAGATGTCGACCATCGGCGCGAAGGTGAGGTCCAGGCTGTCGGCCGCGGCTTCCTTGGCGGCGACGCGTCCGGACAGGCCAATGGCGTCCATGTCCCAGCTCGAGGCCAGGGCCAGGGGGATCGGGAAGATCGTGCGGTGGCCGTGGATCACGTCATAGGCGAAGAACATCGGGATCTTCAACCGGCTGCGCATGGCCGCGTCCTGCATCGGACGGTTTTCCGGGCGGGTGATGGAGTTGAACGTACCGCCGATGTTGCCGGCGGCGATTTCCTTGCGGATCAGCTCGCGCGGCATTTCCGGGCCGATGCTGATCAGACGCAACTGGCCGATCTTCTCGTCCAGGGTCATCTGCTTGAGCAGGTTGCTGACGAATGCATCCTTGCTTTGCAAGGGGGCTGGCTGGGTGTCAGCCAATACCGAGTGACTGGCCAGACCGATGGCAAGGCCCAGCAAACACAGCTTCTTCATGAATAGTTTTCTCAGGTGCCCAAACGACGGTACTCAATACGCATCGCTCAGCCAAAGTTTAGGGAGCGTCTATTGTTGTTCGAGTAAATACAGCACACTTCAGAACGTTTTCGCGCTGCGCATCTTTTAGCCGATTGGCTCACTGCAATCCAGTGGCGGCGGCCGAATATGTCCGAAGAGTTGAGCTTGAAGGGCCGCAGGACTATTTCCATCAGGAGCACCACGCACATGAACCTACAACCGTTCTCGCGCTCTGGCTGGCAAGTGGCAGCCGTGCTGCTGTTGACCACGATGCTGGCTGGTTGCGGCATCAACACCATTCCCACCCTCGACGAGCAGGCCAAGGCCGCGTGGTCACAGGTGCAGAACCAGTACCAGCGGCGCGCCGACCTGATCCCCAACCTGGTGGAAACGGTCAAGGGCTACGCCAAGCATGAAGAGCAAACCCTGACGGCTGTGATTGAGGCGCGGGCCAAGGCGACGTCGATCCAGGTCGACGCCAGCACCCTGGACAACCCGGAAAAGCTCAAGCAATTCCAGCAGGCCCAGGACCAACTCAGTGGCGCGCTCAGTCGGTTGATGGTGGTGTCCGAGCGTTATCCGGACCTCAAGGCCAACCAGAACTTCCTGGCGCTGCAATCGCAACTCGAAGGCACGGAAAACCGTATCGCCGTGGCGCGTCGCGACTTCATTCTCGCGGTGCAGAAGTACAACACCGAGATCCGCACCTTCCCCGGTCGCCTGTGGCACAGCGTGATGTACAGCGACTTGCCGCTGCGCGAGACCTTCGAGGCCACCAGCCCCGATGCCGAAAAAGCGCCACCCGTGAAGTTCTGATCGGCCCAGGTCTCCGGCGGCACGACTGCTGCCGGAATGCTCGCGCTTTTTGATGAGGGATGAGGTGCCGATGCGCATTCTGAAGATGAGCCTGGTGCTAGTGCTCTGGGTGTTGACCATCGCCGCGCAGGCCGAGCTGAAGTTCCCGGCGTTGACCGGGCGGGTGGTGGACAACGCCCAGATGATCGAGCCGGCGGTGCGCGAGCAACTGACGCAACAACTCAAGGCCCACGAACAGGCCACCGGTGAACAACTGGTGGTGGTGACGGTGCCGGACCTGCAGGGCACCAGCATCGAAGACTTCGGTTATCAGTTGGGGCGCTTTTGGGGCATTGGCCAGAAGGACAAGAACAACGGCGCCTTGCTGATCGTCGCCCGTGATGAGCGCAAGTTGCGGATCGAGGTGGGTTACGGCCTGGAGGAGCGCCTGACCGATGCGCAAGGCTCCATCATCATCAACCAGATAATCACCCCGGCGTTCAAGGCCGGCCACTTCAGCAGGGGCATCAGCGAGGGGGTCTCGGCGATGCTGGTGGTGCTGGGAGGCAGTCCGCTGGATGAGTCCGCCACCGCCGCCTATGGACCGAGTGGGGAGCGTGGTAGCAGCTTTTACGACCAGCATCCGACCCTGTTGATAGTGCTGTTCTGCATCATTGTTTTTGTCTGCCAGTTGCTGGGGATCCTGCCCCGTGGTGGCGGACGCGGTGGCGGTGGGTTTGGTGGGAGGGGCGGTGGTGGCTTTGGCGGTGGCTCGCGAGGAGGGGGCGGTGGCTTTGGCGGCGGTGGGGGCAGTTTCGGGGGCGGCGGTTCGTCGGGCGGCTGGTGACAACAATAATGAATGAGCATTGAAAACCATGGCACTACTGAGTGAATACGAACAGCGCCAGGTCGCCGAGGCGATTGCCCGGGTCGAGCGTGAAACCGACGCCGAACTGGTCACCGTGCTGGCGGCCCGTGCCGACGACTACGCCTACATCCCACTGCTCTGGGCCAGCTTGCTGGCGCTGATTGTGCCAGGGGTCGTGCACTACGTTTTCGGCTGGCTGGACACGCACACGCTGTTGCTGGTGCAGTGGGCGACCTTCGTTGCGTTGTGCCTGCTGTTCCGCATCCCGGCGATCACTACGCACCTGATCCCGCGCTCGGTTCGGCACTGGCGTGCCTCGAACCTGGCGCGCCGGCAGTTTCTGGAGCAAAACCTGCACCACACCGTGGGCAGCACCGGCTTGCTGATCTTTGTCTGCGAGGCGGAGCGTTATGTGGAGATCCTGGTGGACGAGGGCATTTCCCGGCACCTGGACAATCAGTGCTGGGAGCCGATCGTCGCCAACTTCACCCAGCAGGTGAAGCAAGGCCAGACCCTGCAAGGCTTTGTGACCTGTATCGAAGCCTGTGGCGAGTTGCTCAAGGTGCATGTGCCGGTGACCCACGTGCGCAATGAGTTGCCTAACCGTTTGGTCGTGCTCAGCTAGTGTCCTGTCTCGGAAATAAGCTGTTCCCTTTTGACGGCACCTATCGCCGCCATGCTGCGTTGCCACTCCTCGCCATAGCCCTGCTATGACTTGTCGCGGCGCCTTGCCTGGCAGCAACAGATGCTATTTCCAAGACAGGACACTAGGTATTTGATGTTTGCTTTGTAGGATTTCATCCTACAAAGCCTGCCCGTTGTCCTGACGCCAGCAGACCTTCAACCTCTCTCCTCATCTGGATGCGCCCTGGTTTTGGGCGTTTCGACGTAGAGGGAGTTGTTGTCATGCCTATGCATCATCCACCTGATTCCGCTGGCGGTGCTGACCTTGCCCGTGGAGAAACGCCCTTGCCGGCCCTGTTGACCGCCAAGGAGACGCAAGCCCTGCTGTGGAGTTTCAAGGGTAAAACCTCCTGGGAGATCGCCAGGATTCAAAATTGCTCGGAATCCACGATCAATTTTCACTTCAGCAATATTCGCCGCAAGTTATCGGTGACCTCACGCAGTGCGGCCTTGCTCAAGGCCATTGAACTGGGCTTCATCAATGTGGCCAGCACCGATGCCGGAGGCGCTCATGAGCCTGACTGACTCGGCCTACAACGGCATCAGTGGCCTGCTGTTGGGCATGAGCGTGGCGGCCACGCTCCCTTCGGTTGATGGTGAGACGCTGTTTGGGGCCGCGCTGGGCGCCTGGCTGGCCACGACCACGCGCAGCAACTTCAAGGCGTGGCAGCGTATCGGTTCATTGCTGTTGTCGGCGGGGGTGGGGTACCTGTTCACCCCTGTGGCGCTGCCGTTGGTACCTTTTCTGACCAGCGGTGTGGCGGCGTTCCTGTGTGCGCTGATCGTGATTCCGATCAGTATCAAGATCATGTTGTGGGTCGACGGTGCCGGTATCGCCGAGATTATTCGGCACCTGAGGGGGCGGGGATAATGGACCTTTTGCCGCTGGCATTGACCTATGTGACCGCCGCCGCCCACCTGCTCAGCGCCTTCAGGTTGGCGTGTTACCAACGCAATGAAGACCACTACTGCTGGCCAAGCAGCCTGCTGACCAGCCTGTTTGGAGGCATGTTCTGCCTGGCGGGTATGGATGTAATGCTCAAACTTCAGCCCGTGAGTCCGTGGCACGCACTGGTCAGTGTGTTGTTGTGCGTGCTCATTGTGCGCAGTGGCGGAAACATTGTTTGTTTATGGCGTGCCTCGAAGTAGTGGCTGTTGGCTAATCTATAACTTCATGTTTCATTTATTGGCTTGAGAGCTGATAGAAGTGAGGCCATTTCAGCAAGTTGTAACTCGATTTCTCGCAGGCGATGTTTTTCTTCAAGTGCACGTTGTATGGCCCGACGGTCCTCTTCATTGAGTAATCGCCAGAGGCTGAGGATCGCATGTTCGCGTGTTGTATTCGAGGTCGGTTGTTCAGTGTCGTTGGCATGCACAGGCCTTTGCATGGGGCCTTCGCCCAGCAGGAGCCAGTCCAGGGAAATGCGGTGTACTTGGGCAATGTCTACGCATAATGCGTATGGCGTGCTGTTGCGACCCTTCCAACTACTGAGTGTTTGCGGGCTGATCTTTAATGCTGAAGATAACGATGCGTCGGTGGTTGTGCCGGTTACTTGCTTCAGTCGAGCCAAAACAGTCTGTGATTTTTTGCTACGCAATTTGAGTCTCTTCCTTTTGACATATTCTTATTGAGTGCCTAGCTTATGCGCAATGAGTACTTTGTTTGTATGAATAATCAACCATCAACGATGAATCAGAAGACCATGTGTTTTAAAAATCCTATGGGTGCCAGGGGGACTTTCTACGAGTGTGGTGTGCATGTGTTGCACACCGGTTCGTCGCAACGCCTTATATGGGACCGGTGTGTTATGTATCGACGAGCATTCTCGCGCAATGCGTCACTGAGTGCTGGGGGCGCGGCATGAGTACCTACAAAATGGTCTGCCCGCACTGCTTGAGCAAGATGCGTATTCGCACCAGTGAAGGTCGGCATATTTTCCTGCGGGTCGCCTATTTGCAATGCACCTCCGAGGCCTGCGGCTGGTCGGTACGGGCAGAGTTTGAAATGACCCATGAATTGTCGCCCAGTGGCATGCCCAACCCCGCCGTGCATTTGCCTTGCGCCGGGCCCGATTTGCGCCGTGCCGCACGACCGGCGCTGGTGGCGCCCAGCCCGCCGTCCCCGGTGGAGTCGTGAACATGGCAGGCATTGAGAACACGCGTGACCTGGAGCTGCTGGCCGTTGCCCAGGCCTTTCTGAGTCGTCATGAGCCTGAGGTCGTCAATGCCGACCAGGTGTTGTTCTGTCGTGCCGTGAAGCATTTGCAGGACATTGATGTACCCAGGCCTCTGGCGGAGCGACTGGTGAGCCATGCCTACGGGACGCTGAAGTCCGGTCAAGACCGTCGCCGCCTGGATGTCGCGGCCAGCTCGGAAACCGTGGCCGTGGTCACGGACCCGGCCAGTGGCCTGACCTGGGCCGTGCCGGTGGGCTTGATTGTCAAATACGTGATCAATTCCCCGAGCAATCGCAAGCTTCGATTGGTCCAGCGCTGACCTTTTTGAAGGCGAGACCAGGCTCAGGGGTGTGCTGCCCGGGCCTGGTGGAAAATAACCCCGTGCCCTGAAGCGCCATCCCCCCTAAAATACCGGCCATTCCCCGATCTGCATCGCCCGAGGCGTTTTTACATGTCCGTTACCGCAACTCCTGCCAGCCTCTCGCCGGATCATCACGCGCAATTCATCGACTTGCTGAGCGCGAGCCTCGCGCAGGGCGCGTTCATCAAACTGGTGCTGGCCAAGTATGTCGGCAGCGAAACGGACTTGCAGCGCATCATCGTCAAGCAACTGATGGTCAAGGATCAGCCTTGCCTGTCCTTTGTCTACCGCTACAAGACCCGCGACATCACCAAGAACCTCCCGGTGCAGGAGGGGGTGGCGACGATTGCCGGGTTGCTGCCTGAGTCGTTCAAGAACGCCCATCTGCTGTCGCTGACCGATGAAGCCCAGCTTGAGTACAGCAAGAAGGGCAAAAGCTCGCTGTTCAAGAGCAAGCCGCAGCAACTGCGTGAAGTGCCGTCGGCCGAGCACAATCGCGAGAAGCACCGCTTCCTGGACCTGACGCGTCCGTTCCTCGCTGACTTGGGCGTGACCAACCCGCAGCACGAACTGATCCCGACGATGTCGCGCAAGTGGAAGCAGATCAACAAGTTCATCGAAGTTTTCAGTCACGCCCTGACGTCGTCACCGCTGGCGCTGGACCGGCCGGTGCGAGTGGCGGATTTCGGCTCGGGCAAGGGCTACCTGACCTTTGCCATTCACGACTACCTGCGCAATACCTTGAAGGCCGAAGGCGAGGTCACGGGGGTCGAGTTGCGCGAAGACATGGTCAGCCTGTGCAATGCCGCTGCCGCACGCCTGGAGCACCCGGGCCTGGTGTTCAAGTGCGGTGACGTGCGCAGCGTGGCGCCCAGCGAACTGGAGGTGATGATCGCGCTGCACGCCTGTGACATCGCCACGGACTACGCGATCCACACCGGTATCCGCTCGGGCGCTGCGATCATCATGTGCTCGCCGTGCTGCCACAAGCAGATCCGCCTGCAGATCCAGAGCCCGGCGCTGCTCAAGCCGATGCTGCAATACGGCTTGCACCTGGGCCAGCAGGCCGAGATGGTCACCGACAGCTTGCGCGCGTTGTTCCTGGAAGCCTGTGGCTATGAGACCAAGGTCTTCGAGTTCATCTCCCTGGACCACACCAACAAGAACAAGATGATCCTGGCGGTCAAGCGCGCCGAGCCGGTGGACCCGACGCAACTGCTGGAAAAGATCCAGGCACTCAAGGCGTTCTATCACATCAGCGAGCATTGCCTGGAAACCCTGCTCAAGGCCGACGGTTACCTGAGCTGACTGACCGTTAGGTGGCGATTTTCGGGGCGCTCGCCTGCACGCTGGTCTTGCGCCCCAGCATCACCGTGACGATCACACCCGCGGCAAACAGCCAAGTGATCGGCTCGATGTGCTCACCGAAGAACAGCGCCGAGAAGGCGATGGTGAAGAAGATCTGCAGCAACTGGATCTGACTGACCCGGGCGATGCCACCCATGGCCAGCCCGGCGTACCAGGCGAAGAAACCAATGAACTGCGAGAACAGCGACACGTAGCCGAAGGCCCACCAGGTCTTGCTCGAAATCGCCCCCTGGTGCTGCAGGGCCAGGTACAGCACCGGGCCGATCAACAGCGGCGTCGACAGCACCAGCGCCCAGCAGATCACCTGCCAACCGCCCATCTCCTTGGCCAATCGGCCACCCTCGGCGTAACCGAGCCCGCCCACGGCAATCGCCCCGAGCATCAACAGGTCGCCGGCCTGGATGCTGCCCGCCCCGCTGATCAGCGCATAACAGAGCACCAGCGCACTGCCCAAGGCGGCGCAGGCCCAAAAGGCTTTCGAGGGTCGTTCATGGGATAACCAGGCGGCGTACACCGCGACGCATAAGGGCTGCAAGCCATTGACCAACGCCCCGTGGGACGCCGGCAAGGTCTGCATGGCCCAGGCCGACAGCACCGGGAAACCCAGGATGACCCCGGCGATCACCAGCGTCAGGCCCTTGATCTGTTGCCAGGTCGGCCATTTCTCCCGTTGCCACAGCAACAGCGCGGCGGCCGGGACCGCCGCGAACAGGGCGCGGCCCAGGCCGTTGAGCAGCGGGTGGAGTTCCTGCACCACGATCCGGGTGAACGGCAGGGTCAGGCTGAAGATGATGACACCGAGCAGGCCCAGGGCCATGCCGGTGTTTTCGCGTGAGGACATGACGGTAACCAGAATCCACGGGGCAGAGGTCTTCATCTAGCCACAGGCCCGGGATTGGACGCTGCTACAGCTAGGCGCAGAGTTATCCGTACAGTTGGCCGCGTAGTAGCGGGGTGTTACCCGTCTCAGAGGATTCGGACTACTTTGAAGACTGCAGTGTGCCCACCCTTGATCCACAGGAGTCCTTCCCATGGCTGCGAAAAAGATTCTGATGCTGGTTGGCGATTACGTTGAAGACTACGAGGTGATGGTGCCGTTCCAGGCGCTGCTGATGGTCGGTCACACCGTGCATGCCGTGTGCCCGGACAAGACCGCCGGTCAGACCGTGCGCACCGCAATCCATGACTTTGAAGGCGATCAGACCTACAGCGAGAAACCCGGTCATCTGTTTGCCCTCAACGCTGACTTCGCCACGGTCGAGGCCGCCGATTACGACGCCTTGCTGGTGCCGGGCGGTCGTGCGCCGGAGTACCTGCGCTTGAATGAAAAAGTCCTGCAACTGGTACGCGCCTTCGACCAAGCCGGCAAGCCGATTGCGGCGGTCTGTCATGGCGCGCAGTTGCTGGCGGCCGCCGGCATCCTCGAAGGCCGCGAATGCAGCGCGTACCCGGCCTGTGCCCCGGAAGTGCGCTTGGCCGGCGGCACGTTCATCGACATCCCCGTGACCCAGGGCCACGTACAAGGCAATCTGGCAACCGCCCCGGCGTGGCCGGCGCACCCGAACTGGCTGGCCGGCTTTCTCGGTTTGCTGGGCACCCGGATCATCCTGTAACTGGAGCACTGCCCATGTGCGAGCTGTACGTGAAGGCCGACCCGATTCTGTACGAGTCCCGTTCGCGCTCGCTGCGCATCTGCGGGGTGGTGACCACCGTGCGCCTGGAGAACCAGTTCTGGGACATCCTCAGCGAGATCGCGCAGGTCGATGGCATGACCACCAACCAACTGATCGCCAAGCTGTATGAAGAGGTGATGGATTACCGAGGCGAAGTGGTCAACTTCGCCTCGTTCCTGCGGGTCAGTTGCACCCGCTACCTGAGTCAGCGGCGGGCGACCGTGCCGGGTTTGTCGATGGTGCGCGCAACGGGCGGCTAGCCGGTGTTGCGCCAGGGCTGCGAGCCGAACCGGCTGCGCAAACGTGGCGAATGATGCCGAGAACTGTTGCGGGTTGTTGTGTGGCAAATGCACTCGATCCGTTGCCAGTGGTGAAACCCGCAGGAGCGGCTTTAATCAGTGGCGCGAGTCCTCGCCTTTTGAATGACAGGAGAAGTCCCATGTCTGGATGGTACGAGTTGAGTAATAGCAGCAACGGTCAGTTCCGCTTTGTGCTCAAGGCCGCGAATGCCGAGACCATTCTCGTCAGTGAGCTCTACACCACGCGTTCCGCCGCTGAAAACGGTATCGCCTCGGTCCAGGTCAATAGCCCGCTGGGTGAACGCTACGAGAAAAAGACCACCAAGGATGGCCACCCGTACTTCAACCTCAAGGCGGCCAACCACCAGGTCATCGGCAGCAGCGAATCCTATTCCTCTGATGCGGCTCTGGAAAAAGGCATTGCCAGCGTCAAGAGCAACGGCCCGACCACGGTGATCAAGGATAAGACTCTGCCGGCGCTGTGACGCTCCGGCAGCCGGCACATGGCGGGCGATCAGCGCAGGGGGGTGAGCAACCCTTGCAACTGAGCGCCCGCGGCATTTTGCTTCGCTGCACCTCCATGCGATGAGTTCGACGGCGTCGAACGGCGCTGCGCGCCAGTCCCCAGCGGGACACCTTCACTCAGCCTATCGATCAAGATCAAAAACCAGCTCAAGAGCTGCAGGCGAGCTACCGCTCGGCCTGTTGAGTGGTGAGGGGCGGATCGATGGGCGTCTGGTGGTGATGGTGGATTTGCTTTTGGTGGGAGCAACGGTCTTAGCCATGCCGCTCGTCACCGCCATCGCGAGCAGGAATCTGGGTTGAGCCCGTAGGAGCGAGGCTTGCCCGCGAAGAGGCCAGCCGATTCAACATCGATGTCGCCAGACTTAGCGCTTTCGCGGGCAAGCCCGCTCCACAAGGATCCGGGCCTGACACGGGATGTGTGTTCGCCGTGGACCAGGGTGGGAGCGAGCCCGCTCGCGAAGAGGCCCGCTCAGTCGCCGCTATACCTCGACGGGCACTGACAGCTTCGGGCTTCCCAGCGGATGGCTTTTGGAGTCAAAGAAGCGCAGTTCAACGCCTGTGCCTTCAAACAGTGTGGTGTAGTGGCGTTTTTGGCTTTGGATGAAGGCGGCGCTGCGTGGGTAGATCGAGATTGCCAGGGTGCAGGGGCGGGCCTGGCGCAGGGCTTGGAGGATGTGTGCGTCTTGTTTGCCCAGGCTGTGGCCAAACAGGCACAGCGCGTCGTGTTGGTGCAGCAATTGGTCGTAGCAGAACGACAGGTAATCTGAGCTGCGGATGGTCTTGAGTTTGTCTTCGCTGCTGCCTTCGTTGACGAACAGTGGCACGTCGTCGAGGGTTTTGATTGTGTTGTTGATCGCGAAGCTGGCGAGCAGGGTGCCTTCGGTGGAGGCCAGTTTGCGCGCGGTACCGTCTTGGTTGCGCACCAGGTGCAGGCCGCCGTGCAGGTACAGCAGGCGGGTTTTGTCGGTGTGGCGGTTGCTCAGTTCAAAGCACGGTGCGGCGCCGTGGAACAGGTCGTCGATGGCGTCGCCCTGGTGCTGGACTGCCCAGTAGTTGAGCAGGTCGTAGTTGGTGGTGAACACCGTCGGATAGGTGCTCAGTTCCTGGCTGATCGCCGCGAGGCCGGCCGGTCGAACCAGGCGCCAGGGGATGTGCACCGCGTGGATGCTGTTGATCAGCGCTTCCTTGATCGCGTAGTAGCGATTGCGCGGGGCGGCGGAGCTCACGGCCAGGGCCTTGTTGACCCGGCTGGTGGTTTTCAGCGCGCTGAGCACGTGCTCGAAGCTGCGGGTGTGCAGGGCTTCGAACACGCTCAGTTCGGACGGGCCCAGGGGCTTTTCTTCCACCGTGCGGGCGTTGTCGAACAGCGAGTCGTAGCCGAAGTCATCCCACACCGCGCGACTGGCGCCATTGCCCAGCAGCAGGGCGCTGAACGAGGTGGTTGCGCGCAAGGCGTTCCAGTCTTCTAGCCGGGTATCAAATTCCTGGAAGTCGCTCATCGTGTCGCTCATCTCAAACAGGTGGGTTACAGGGCGCGGACTTTATCACGCCCGGCCATTGAGCCAGATCAACATGCGCGTTGACGGATGGGGCGACGCTTGAGGTATCCAGCGAATCGGGGTTGTCGGTTCGGTCCCCTTGAAGAGAGCTCGCCATGACCAGCACGTTTTTCATTCCCGCCGTGAACATCATGGGCACCGGTTGCCTGGACGAAGCCATGACGGCCATCGGCAACTATGGGTTTACCAAGGCCTTGATCGTGACGGACCAAGGGCTGGCCAAGGCCGGTGTGGCGACGTTGATCGCTGAAAAGCTGGCGGGGCAAGGCATCGAGTCGGTGCTCTTCGACGGCGCCAGGCCCAACCCCAGCATCGCCAACGTCGAAGCCGGCCTGGCGATGCTGCAGGCCCATCACTGTGACTGCGTGATCTCCCTGGGGGGCGGCTCGCCCCACGACTGCGCCAAGGGCATCGCCCTGTGTGCCACCAACGGCGGTACGATCGCCGACTACGAAGGCGTCGACCAGTCGAGCAAGCCACAACTACCTTTGATTGCCATCAACACCACCGCCGGCACGGCCAGCGAGATGACCCGCTTCTGCATCATCACCGACGAGGCGCGCCACGTGAAAATGGCCATCGTCGACCGCAACGTCACGCCGCTGCTGTCGGTCAACGACCCGGCGCTGATGGTCGCCATGCCCATGGGCCTGACCGCGGCCACCGGCATGGACGCCTTGACCCACGCCATCGAAGCCTATGTGTCCACCGCCGCCAACCCGATCACCGACGCCTGCGCGCTCAAGGCCATCGAGATGATCAGCCGCAACCTGCGCCAGGCGGTGCGTGAGGGCAGCGACTTGGTGGCCCGGGAAAACATGGCCTACGCCCAGTTCCTCGCGGGCATGGCGTTCAACAACGCGTCCCTGGGTTTTGTGCACGCCATGGCCCATCAGTTGGGCGGTTTCTATGACTTGCCCCACGGCGTGTGCAACGCGGTGCTGTTGCCCCACGTGCAGAGTTTCAACGCCATGGTCTGCGCCGAGCGCCTGGCCGTGGTGGCCCATGCCATGGGCGCCGACACCCGTGGCATGGGCCCGGAGGAGGGCGCCCAGGCCGCCATCGCGGCCATTCGCACCCTGGCGCGCGAGGTCGAGATCCCCAACGGCTTGCGCGACTTAGGGGCCAAGCTGCACGACATCCCGGTCCTGGCGGCCAACGCGCTCAAGGATGCCTGCGGCCTGACCAATCCCCGGGCGGCCGATCAGCGGCAGATCGAGGAAATCTTCCGCAACGCGTTCTGATCAGCCATTGGCCACCAGCGCCCGCGCCGGGCTGGCGCTGAACTGAATCAACACCACCCCGCCGATCAGCAGGCCAGCCCCCAGCAGGCGGGGCAGGTTCAATGGCCGCTCGCTCAAGCCGAACAGGCCGAAATGATCGAGCACCCGCGAGGCCACGACCTGCCCACTCAGCGCCAGGGCAATAAACCCGGAGGCGCCGAGCTTGGGCAGCAACATCAAGGCCAGGGCAATGAAACACACGCCGAGCGCTCCGCCCGTCCACATCCACAACGGCGCCTTGCTGATAAAGCCCAGGGACGGCAGCGGCAGGCGCAGGGCGATGATCACCGGCAACAGCACCATGATTCTGACCAGCAACGAGGCGAGGGTCGCCCCGCACTTGATCCGCGGCACCGACCTGATTCTCACCGTGGCCGCCCGTGGCCTGCACGGCATTGACCAGCCGCAGTTGCTGGTCCTGCCACCGCCGTTCCACATCCCCTCATTCACCTTCGTCCTGGCCTGGCATGAGCACCGTGGCGGGGATCAAGCGTTGAACGGGTTGAATCGCCAGATCGCCCGGGCGATAGTGCACGGCTGACTGTTAATGGATGACGTTCGTAAGGAACACGCAATGACGTTGAAGTACCGCTGGTTGGGATGTGTGGCAATGAGTGGCGCGCTGGGTGCAACCCAGGCCTGGGCCGAGTGTGTAACCCCGCCGTTGCCCGAGGGTGTGCCCGGTTTTGCCGTGTGCAAGGACTGGCCGGCCTACGATGGCCAGTCCATCACTGCGCTGTCGCAGATTGAACCGGACCCGACCCTGAACGAGGCCCCCGATGGCATGGGCCTGTACGACTTGAAACTGGCGGTCGTGTCCAACATCGATGGCAAGCCGTTGGCCCGTTACGCCCAGGCGTCGGTGTACAGCAGCGATGCCGTGCGCTTCGATGGGCTGAGCATCGACACCGCACGCTACAAGCTGACGTCCGACCTGCGGGCCTTCGGGGTGCGCGCCGGGTTCACCGGTGCATCGCGGGCCAATCCGTTCGAGCAGGCGGTGCTGTCGTTGTATGTGCGCGAAGGCAACACGCTGCGCCCGGTCCTGGAACAACTGGCCATCGAGACCCGCAACGGTGAATGGGATACCCGCTGTGCCGGTGAGTTCAGCCACACCAAGCGCACCCTGGACCTGGCCAAGACCAGCAGCCATGGGTTCGCCGACCTGATCGTCAGGTCGGTGACCACCGGCACCCAGAACACCGCGCAAAACGATGACTGCACCTCCAGGGACACCACGGGCAAAACCGTGCTGACCACCTTGCGCTATGACGGGCACCGGTATGTGGTGCCCAAGGACATGCAGGGCATCTGAGGGGGCTGCCACAGATCCTGGGTTTCACTTGCCTGTGTCCGGGCGGGCCATTGAGGAGTTGCACCGCATGACCCCATCGTTGCTGTTCGCCGTACTGGCCTCGGGTTTTATCTATGCCATCACCCCGGGGCCGGGTGTGCTGG
Source organism: Pseudomonas sp. ok272 (assembly GCF_900109995.1). Lineage (GTDB taxonomy): Bacteria > Pseudomonadota > Gammaproteobacteria > Pseudomonadales > Pseudomonadaceae > Aquipseudomonas. The sequence continues at coordinate 441,217 of NZ_FOCB01000001.1, forward strand.
CGGTGTTCGGGATTGGCGCGTCCCGTGGCCGCCGGGCGGGCGCCGGGTTCCTGTGCGGGCACTTGCTGGGGGATGTGATCTGGTGCAGCACCGCGCTGATTGCGATTGTCGGGGCGCGGGAGATCGGCAGCGGCGCGTTTGACGTCCTCGGCGTGCTCAGCGGGCTGTACCTGTTCTGGCTCGGCATGCGTGCGATCCGCAGTCGCGGCACCAGCACCGACGCGCCGCAAGGGGCGGCCCGCCAGCCGTTCTGGCACGGCATTGTGTTCGGCCTGACCAACCCCAAGGCGTACCCGGTGGCGGTGGCGACCTTCACCGCGTTGCTGTCCAGCCGTGCCGAGCTGCTGCAGTGGTCGATGCTGCCGTGGTTGATCTTCATCAGCTTCGTCGGCGGCATTGCGGCCTACGGGATTCTGATCGGTATTGTGGGCGCTCGTCGGGTACGCACGGCCTACCAGCGACATGAGCTGGCTATTACCCGGATATGCGGAGTAATGTTCATCGGCTTTGCCATCAACGCCTTGCTGCACGCGGTGCCGGGGTTGCTGGCGAACAGGCATTAAACCTGTCGGATCGCCGCACCGTCGCGAAGACGGCAGCACAGCCAACATCTGCGTCGACTGACCCACGGCTATCGCGAGCAGGCTCGCTCCCACGCGGGTTTTGCTTGGCGCACTGACATCAGGCACTCACGAAGGCTTTTTCTGGACGGTGTTCCATTCGCGATGACGACTCGACACGCTGCACCGCTGGCCAGCTACATGGATCTCTTGCTCGACGTTGTGTGTGCCGTCGATCGCGAGGGCCGTTTCGTCTTTGTCAGCGCCGCCGCTGAACAGGTGTTTGGCTACACCCCGGAAGAAATGATCGGCCAACCGATGATCGAGATGGTCCACCCGGCCGACCGCCAGCGTACCCTGGACGCCGCCCGCGAAATCATCAGCGGCCAGCCCAACCCAAACTTCGAAAACCGCTACCTGCGCAAGGATGGCCAGGTGGTGCATATCCTCTGGTCGGCGCGTTGGTCAGAGGTCGATCAACTGCGTATCGCCGTGGCCCGCGACATCACCGAGCGCAAGCAGGCCGAGTCGCGACAGGCGGCGCTGTATGCGATCAGCGAAGCGGCCCATGCCGCCGAAGACCTGCTGGCGCTGTTCAAGCGCGTGCACCAGTTGATCGGCGAATGGCTGCCGGCGCTGAACTTCTCGGTGGCCCTGTATGACGAGCACTGCGCGCAGCTGAATTTTCCCTACCACGTCGATGCCCATGAGCGCGACCCCGAGCGCTCGGTGACCGGGCAGCTGTGTGCCGAGGTGATCCGCACCGGCCAGCCCGTGCTGGTGACACCTGACCAGCCATTCGCCCTGCACGGATTCACGGGCACCCAGAACGAGCAGGATTCGCCCTGCTGGCTGGGTGTGCCGTTGAACTCACAGAAAGGCACCATCGGCGCGCTGATCGTCAAGAGCATGCCGGGCAGCGAACGCTACACCGAGCGCGACAAGGATCTGTTGCAATACGTGTGTGCCCAGGTCGCGGCAGCCGTCGAACGCAAACAACTGCACAGTCGCCTGCAATACATGGCGCAGCACGATCACTTGACCCGCTTGCCCAATCGCGAGCTGTTGCGCGAGCGCCTGACCGGCTCACTGCTCAAGGCCCGCAAGGACGGGGGGCGCCTGGCGTTGCTGTACGTCGACCTGGACCACTTCAAGCACGTCAATGACACCTATGGTCACAGCATTGGCGACATGTTGCTGCAAACCGTGGCCAATCGATTGCAAGGTTGTGTCCGTGAGTCCGACACCGTGGCGCGTATCGGTGGTGATGAGTTCGTGGTGTTGCTGGACAGCGTCCAGGCTGCTGAGGATGCGGCGCGGGTGGCGATCATACTTCGCCAGGCACTCAGCCAACCCATGCGCCTGGAAAGCCACAGCCTGAACATCCTGCCAAGCATCGGCGTGGCGCTGTACCCGGAGCATGGCAGCGAAGAAGACCAGTTGTTCAAGCATGCCGATGAAGCGATGTACGCCGCCAAACGCCTGAGTGACCGCCTAGGTCGCCACTGATTGGGCGTTGCCGTTCGTCGCAGTGTCTAAACCTTTCGCGGGATTTGCCTTCAGAAGACAGGCGGGGATACCCGCAGCAATCATTTGCCAGTTTAAGGAGGGCGCCCCCATGAAGCCTGTGGCCAGCCGATTATTGACCATCAGTTTTGCTGCATTGCTTGGCATTGGCGCCAGCAGCGCCTTTGCCCAATCACCGGCCGAGTTCATCAACCAGGCCTCGGCCCAAGGCATGGCGGATATCGAAGCCAGCCGCCTGGCCCATCAGAAAACCGAGTCCAAGGAGATCAAGGACTACACCATCGTGGTGATCAACGACCGCACCACAGCCAACCAGCACCTGGCCAAGATCGCCAAGAAGCTCGACCTGCCCCTTGCCCCCCGGGAGGAAGTGGTCAGCCAGACCCAGCGCCTGATGCCGCCGGTCAACGACGACGCCTCATTCGACGCGGCCTACACCGCCAGCCAAGTGCACAGCACCGAGCAGGCCATCGAACAGCTGCAACAGCAAGCCAGCGCCAGCGACGTGCCTGAAATCAAGGCCTTCGCCGAAGAAACCCTGCCCAAGCTGCAGCAACACCTGCAAATGGCTCGGGCGCTGCAGGCCAGTCGTTAACGGCATTCGTGGGGTATCTGTCCGCCCGTAGGGCCAGGTGTTTCAAGCGGTAACCGAGTCTTGACGAAGTGGCGCCGGCCATCGCTTACTGACGCCCTTCGAGCGAAACGCAGGGTCTGGCGCGTCGCTCTTGTCCTGATCGGTCACAGGAGTATGCGATGAGCTGGTCTGCCAAACAGTACGTGGCTTTCGAGGATGAACGCACGCGCCCGGCGCGTGACTTGCTGGCCGCAATCCCCATCCAGGATGCACGCTCGGTGATCGATCTCGGTTGCGGCCCGGGCAACTCCACGCAGTTGCTGGTCGAGCGATTTCCCAGTGCCAGCGTGCGTGGGCTCGACAGTTCCCAGGACATGATCGACGCGGCCCGTCAGCGTCTGCCCCAGGTGCGGTTTGATACGGCCGATATCGCCACGTGGAGTGAACCCGGTCCGTTCGATGTGATCTTCGCCAACGCGGTGTTCCAGTGGTTGCCCGACCACGCCCGCTTGCTGCCCTCGCTGGTGGCCAAGCTGGCGTCCGGTGGCAGCCTGGCGATCCAGATGCCCGATAACCTCGAACAGCCGCCCCACCGGATGATGCGTGAAGTCGCGGCCAATGGTCCATGGGCGAGCAAGCTGGCGGATGTGGCCGGGCAGCGCACGACGCTGGCCGATGCCAACAGCTACTACCAGATGCTGTGTACGTGCAGTTCGCGGGTCGATGTGTGGCGCACCACCTACCATCACCCGCTGGCCGGCGGGCCGGCGGCGGTGGTCGAGTGGTTCAAGGGCAGTGGCCTGCGGCCGTTCCTGGAACCGTTGGACGAGGCGCAAAAGGCGCAGTACCTCGCGCAGTACCTTGATGCCATCGAGCCGTACTTCCCGGTGCTGGCCGACGGTTCGGTACTGCTGCCGTTCCCGCGGGTGTTCATCGTCGCGACGCGCTAAGGCCGATCAGCCTTGTTGCAGCACCTTCAACGCCGCCGAGGCCAGAAAGCCGGAGCGGCTTTTTTGTTCCGGATGATTGAGTACGTATTCATCAATGCGGGTCAGCAGGTAGCCGGGCAGGGTGATGTTGAGCTTCTGTGCCTTGCCCAGGTACTTGGTGATATCGATGTCCACCAGCGCCCAGGTGGCGCCAGCGTATTGCGGGTTGGCCGCGTGCAGGGTGACCTTGCTGGCTGGCGGAATCACCGAGCCGTCTTCGGCGAGAATCTCGAAGTGCCCTTCGATGGCTTCGCGGGCCATGGCGATGGCATCGTCCAGGTCATCCCCGGCCGAGAAACAGCCTGGAATGTCCGGCACTTCAACGCCCCAGGCGTGTTCGTGATCGCCCATTGAAATAGCGATGGGATAAAGCATGTTCAGTGTCCTCTGGTGGTTCTGCGCCGATTCAAGACAGCAAGGCCTGTTGCAGGATGCTCACGGCCGTCTTGGTCAACAAGTCCTTTTTTGGGTGTGGGACGGTGACCAATCCAGGTTTGGTCGGATGCTTGAAGTGGTGGTGGCTGCCTCTGACGCGCACCAAGTACCAACCGTCGGCGACGATCTGACTAATCAAATATCGGCTATTCACATCACGTCCCTGTGCTGTGTAGGTGGTTACTATACCTACTGATTGTTTTTGATCAACACTATAACCACCGAGCTGGGTGGGGCAGGTGATCAATGGTCAGGTTCAGTGTAGAAACCGCTGCTGTGCCGGGTGGTCGACGGTGGGTGTGGTCATGTTGCAGATGATTTCCGAGCAGTAGGGTTCAATGCAAAATCTGCCCCAGAAACAGTCGGGTCCGCTCGTTTTGTGGGTTGTCGAAGAACACGTCGGGCTTGGCCTGTTCGACGATTTCGCCTTTGTCCATGAAGATCACCCGGTCCGCTACGGTCCGGGCGAAGCCCATTTCGTGGGTCACGCAGAGCATGGTCATGCCGTCATCGGCCAGGCCGATCATGGTGTCCAATACCTCCTTGACCATCTCTGGGTCGAGCGCCGAAGTCGGTTCGTCGAACAGCATGATCTTGGGCTTCATGCACAGCGCCCGGGCAATCGCCACGCGCTGTTGCTGGCCACCGGACAGTTGCCCCGGAAACTTGTGCGCCTGCTCCGGAATGCGCACCCGCTCCAGGTAGTGCATGGCGATTTCCTCGGCCTTGCGCTTGGGCAGCTTGCGCACCCACATCGGCGCCAGCGTGCAGTTCTGCAGGATGGTCAGGTGCGGGAACAGGTTGAAGTGCTGGAACACCATGCCGACTTCGCTGCGGATCGCTTCGATCTGCTTGAGGTCGTTGGTCAGCTCCACGCCATCGACGACGATGCGCCCTTGCTGGTGTTCCTCCAGGCGATTGAGGCAGCGAATGGTGGTCGACTTGCCCGAGCCCGACGGCCCGCACAGGACGATACGCTCGCCCTGCTTGACGTCGAGGTTGATGTCTTTCAACACGTGGAACTGGCCGTACCACTTGTTCACGCCCTGCATCTGAATAATGCCTTCAGGGCTCACAGGCTGTTTGATTGCTTCGCTCATGACAAAACTTCCCAAATTAGGTGGCGACTCAGCGCTTGTGGCCTGTGTCCAACTTGCGCTCCAAATGCATGGAGTAGCGCGACATACCAAAGCAGAAGATCCAGAACACCAGGGCGGCGAACACATAGCCCTCGGTGGCCATGCCCAGCCAGGCGGGGTCGGCGGCGGCTTGCTTGACGCTGTTGAGCAGGTCGAACAGGCCGATGATGATCACCAGGCTAGTGTCCTTGAACAGCGCGATGAAGGTGTTGACGATGCCCGGGATCACCAGCTTCAAGGCCTGCGGCAGAATCACCAGGCCCATGCTGCGCCAGTAGCCCAGGCCCATCGCGGCCGCCGCTTCGTACTGACCCTTGGGGATCGCTTGCAGGCCACCGCGCACCACCTCGGCGACATAGGCCGACTGGAACAGAATCACCCCGATCAAGGCCCGCAGCAGCTTGTCGAAGTTCATGCCCTCGGGCAGGAACAACGGCAGCATCACCGAGGACATGAACAGCACAGTGATCAACGGCACGCCGCGCCAGAACTCGATGAAGGTCACGCAGACCACCCGAATCGCCGGCATGTTCGAACGGCGCCCCAGCGCCAGGATGATCCCCAGCGGCAAGGCCCCGGCGATGCCGACGGTGGCGATCACCAGGGTCAGCATCAAGCCGCCCCATTGGCTGGTCGCCACGTTACTCAGGCCGAACACTCCCCCGCGCAGCAGGCAGAAGGCGATGATCGGGTACAGCACCAGGAAGCCCAGGCCATAGACGGCCTTGCGCTCAAAGCGCGAGGAGAACAGCGGGGCCACGCCGATGATTGCCAGCAACACCGTGGCGTCGACCCGCCACCACAACTCGGACGGGTAGTAGCCGTACATGAACTGGCCGAAGCGCTGTTGGATGAACACCCAACAGGCGCCGTCCTGGGTGCAGTCGGCCCGTGTGCTGCCGATCCAGTTGGCATTGAACACGGCCCAGTCCAGCAACGGTGGGACCACCAGCCAGACCAGGTAGGCCGCGACCAGGGTCAGAAGTGTGTTGAGCCCATTGGAGAACAGATTCGCCCGCATCCAGGCGATGGCGCCGACGCTGGTGTTGGGCGGTGGCATATCGGGTTTAAAGGTATGTGCGTTCATGGGCCTTCAGCGCTCGATCAGCGCAATGCGCTTGTTGTAGAGGTTCATCAGCATGGAAATCGACAGGCTGATGGCCAGGTACACGCTCATGGTGATGGCGATGACCTCAATCGCCTGCCCGGTCTGATTGAGCACCGTGCCGGCGAACAGCGAGACCATTTCCGGGTAACCGATGCCGGCGGCCAGCGAGGAGTTTTTCACCAGGTTGAGGTACTGGCTGGCCAAGGGCGGAATGATCACGCGCATGGCTTGCGGGATGATCACCTTGCGCAAGGTCGGCCCCGGACGCAGCCCCAACGAGCGCGCGGCTTCGGTCTGGCCGTGGCCGACCGACTTGATGCCCGAGCGCACGATTTCGGCGATGAACGCGGCGGTGTACACCGTCAGGGCCAGGGTCAAGGCCAGCAACTCGGGGATCAGTACCCAGCCGCCGACGAAATTGAAGCCTCTGACTTCCGGCACTTGCCACTGCACCGGGCTGCCCCAGAGTGCGACGCTGAGGGCGGGTATCAGCACCAGCAGGGTCAGGCTCGTCCAGAACTTATGAAACGCTTGGCCGGTGCTTTCAAAGCGGCGGTTGGCCCATTTGCACATCAACACGGTGGCCGCGACGGCAATCACCAGGCTGATGAAGAACGGCCCTGCACCGTCAGTCGCCAGTGCCGCGGGCATGTTCAGGCCCCGGCTGCTGATGAAGAACACCTGCATCACCTCATGGGCGTTGCGCGGCCCCGGCAGGGTCAGGAACACCGCGAAGTACCAGAACAGGATCTGCAGCAGTGGCGGTATGTTGCGAAAGACCTCGACGTAGACGGTGGCTAGGTTTTTGACCATCCAGTTCGGCGAGAGCCGGGCAATGCCGATGATGAAGCCCAGCACCGTCGCCAGGACGATACCGATCACCGACACCAGCAGCGTGTTGAGCAGGCCGACCAGGAACACGCGTCCATAGCTGTCGGATTCGGTGTAGTCGATCAAGTGTTGCGCGATGCCAAAGCCGGCGGTGTTCTGCACGAAGGCGAACCCGGTGGTGATCCCGCGATGCATCAGGTTGGTGTGGGTGTTGTCATACAGCGCCCAGCCGAAAGCGATGACGGCGATGACGGTCAACAGTTGAAAGGTCCAGGCGCGAGTGGCCGGGTTGTTGAGAGACAGACCAGGTGAAGCAGCGATGTGCGTTGGCATGATGCGCCCCTGAAACACAGGCGAAGGGACAGTGCCCGGCAGTGACCTGCCGGGCCAGTGAAGTTCAGCGGATCGGCGGGCCGTACTGGATGCCGCCCTGGTTCCACAGGGAGTTGAGGCCACGATTGATCTTCAAGTCGCTGCCGGCCCCCAGGTTGCGGTCAAAGGACTCACCGTAGTTGCCCACCTGGGCGATGATTTTCGCGGCCCAGTCATTGGGCAGGTTCAGGTCCTTGCCGTAGGCGCCTTCAGTGCCGAGCAGCCGGGCGATGTCGGGGTTGTTGGTGGACTTGATCATCTGCGCGACGTTCTTCGAGGTGATGCCCAGCTCCTCGGCATTGAGCATGGCGGCCAGGGACCAGCGCACAATGGTGAACCAGTCTTCATCGCCACGGCGCACCGCCGGGGTCAGGGGTTCCTTGGAAATCACTTCGGGCAGCACCACGAAATCATCCGGCGCGCCGAGCTTCAGGCGTTGGCCGTAGAGCTGCGATTGGTCGGTGGTCAGGACATCGCAACGTCCCGACTCCAGCGCCTTGAAGCTTTCATCGGAGGTGTCGAAGGTGATGGGGGTGAACTTCATGCCATTGCTGCGGAAGTAGTCCGCCAGGTTCAGCTCGGTGACCGTGCCGGCCTGGATGCAGAAGGTCGCGCCGTCCAGTTCCTTGGCGCTCTTGATCCCCAGCTTCTTGTTGACCAAGAAGCCCTGGCCATCGTAGTAGGCGACGTTGGTGAATTGGATGCCCATGCCGCCATCGCGCGATGAGGTCCAGGTGGTGCTGCGCGACAGCATGTCGACTTCGCCCGACTGCAGGGCGGTGACACGTTCCTTGGTCGTCAGTTGGGTGTATTTGACCTTCTTGGCATCGCCGAACACGGCCGCTGCCACGGCGCGGCAGACGTCGACGTCGAAGCCATGAAACTCACCCTTGGCATCGGTGTACGAAAAGCCCGGCAGGCCATCGCTGATGCCGCATTGGACGAAGCCTTTCTTCTTGACGTTATCCAGCGTCGCGCCGGCGTGGGCATTGATGGCGAATACCGTGCCGAGGGTCAGGCACGCAACGGTTGAGGCCAGTTTCAACAGCGTTGTTTCTCGTTTCATGGCGGTGCTCTCGTGTGTGTAACGGGTCAGTGCTAAATCCAGGCGCACGGAGGTTAAAGCTCCGGTTGCTGGCGCTGTGTTCAACATCGAATCGGGAGGGCAGAAACAAGAGCGGGTCTTCAGGGGACCCAGCAATGGCTGTATTTCTTCTTATGGTTTGGCATAGGTCGTCTTCTTGTTGTTATAGGGGCCCCAAGGGGCCGGGTTTACCGTGCTTGCGGTGTTTCAGGTCACCGGTAGCGATTGCTCTACCAACTGAGTCCAGACGGCGATCGCCGGCTCGATCACCCGATCGTTGAAGTCGTAGTACGGGTTGTGCAGCGCAGCGCCAGGGTGTTCTCCATCCACCCCGATCCACAGGTAGGCGCCGGGGCATGCCTGGAGCATGAAGGCGAAATCTTCCGAGGCCATCGAAGGGCTGCAGCCCCACTGGACCCTGGATTCTCCCACCGCCGTCACCGCTGCCCGGCGAACCGCCGCCGCGGCTTCGCGATGGTTCTGTGTCACCGGGTAGCCGGCGTGATAAACCAGCTCGCCGCCAATGCCGAAGACGGCGGGCAGTTGTTCCACGAACTGGCGGATCAACTGTTCAACCGTGTCGCGCACCTGCGGCTGCAGGCAACGGACGGTGCCCTTGATGCTCGCCGTCTCGGGAATCACATTGATCGCCTCGCCGGCATTGATCTGGGTGACGCTGATCACCGCGCTGTCGAGCGGCGACAGTCGGCGGGACACGATCGTTTGCAGGGCCAGGATCAACTGTGCGGCGGCAATGATCGGGTCGGCGCCCTTGTCCGGCATCGCGGCGTGGCAACCCTTGCCGGTCAGGGTGATTTCGAAGGTGTCCAGGGACGCCATCATCGGCCCCGGGTTGATCACCACATGGCCGGCGGGAACGCCCGGCCAGTTGTGCAGCCCGTAGATCGCATCCATGGGGAACTGCTCGAACAGTCCGTCTTCGATCATCTTCCTGGCCCCGGCCAGACCTTCCTCGGCCGGCTGGAACACAAAGTGGACCGTCCCGCTGAAGCGGCGTGTCTCACTCAAATGCCGCGCCGTGGCGAGCAGGATCGCGGTGTGCCCATCATGACCACAGGCATGCATGCAGCCCTGGTGCGTCGAGGTGTGCGCGCACTGCCCCAACTCTTGAATGGGCAGGGCGTCCATGTCGGCACGAATGCCGATCGTGGGGCCCTGGCCATTGCGCAATGTGCCCACCACCCCGGTGCCCGCCAGCCCACGGTTGACGTCGATGCCAAAGCGCTCCAGCAGCTGTGCCACGCGCTCGGATGTCTGCTGTTCGTGGTAACCGAGTTCGGGGCGGGCGTGAAAGTCGCGACGCCATTGGATAGCCTCGTCTATCAGTGCCTTGGAGATCGACATGCGGTTCACTCCAGGCTCGCGCCGTAGCCGAAGCTGGCCGCCGGTTTGGCCGCGGTCTCGACCCAGACACTTTTGACTTCGCTGTACTCGCGCAGCGCATCCAGCCCCGAGGAACGACCGTAGCCACTGTCGCCATAGCCGCCAAAGGGTGAGCTGACGTGGATGGTCTTGTAGCCGTTGATCCAGAATGTCCCGGCACGCACCTGGCTGGCCACGCGGTGGGCCCGCCCGACGTCACGGGTCCAGACACCACCGGCCAGGCCAAAGCGGCTGTCGTTGGCAATGCGGATCGCGTCGGCCTCGTCCTTGAAGGGGATCGCGACCACCACCGGGCCGAAGATTTCTTCCTGGGCGCAGTAGAGCTCGTTGGTGCCCGTCAGCACGGTGGGGTTGATGTAGTAACCCGGTGTGCTCGGGATGGGATCGGCCTCTGCCCCGAGCAGTTTGGCGCCATCGTTGAGTGCGCCCTCGATCATGGTTTTGACGTGGTGGTACTGCTTGGCATTGTTGATTGGACCGATCTGGGTTTCGGGGTCGCTCGGATCGCCTACCTTGAAGTTCCGGGCCGCTTGCGCCAGGGCCTGGGTGAACTTGTCGAAGATCGATTGCTGGACCAACAGGCGCGAGCCCGAGACGCAGCTTTGTCCGGCGCCGGAGAAAATGGCGGCCTGGGCGCCGCGCAGGGCGATGTCCAGGTCGGCATCGTCGAACACGATATTGGCCGACTTGCCGCCCAACTCCAGCACGGCCGGGATGCACCGTTGCGCGGCGGCGACGGCGATGTGTCGACCGGTCGCGGGGGAGCCGACAAACACCACTTTGCGGATGTCCGCCTTGGCAATGAAACCTTGGCCAATGGTGTGGCCGAAGCCGGCGATGATATTGACCAGGCCCTTGGGTACGCCGGCGCGCTCGATCAAGACACCGACCACCAGCGAAGACAGGGCGGTCAGTTCCGATGGCTTGAGGATCACCGCATTGCCGGCGGCAATGGCCGGTGCGATCTGCCAGCCGCAGGTAAAGATCGGCGCATTCCACGGGGTGATTTGCAGCACGCTGCCCAGGGGTTCGTAGGTGACGTAGTTCAGGTGTGAGGTCGGCACGGGAATCACTTCACCGTGCAGCTTGTCGGCCCAGCCGGCGTAGTATTCGAACATCTCGGCGACCTTGGCCACCTCGACCCGGGCGTCACGGATCGGTTTGTTCGCGGTGAACGACTCGATCTGCGCCAGGCTCTCGGCGTGCTCGCGAATCTGCGCGCCGACCTGATACATCGCCCGCCCGCGGGCCTGTGCCGTCAGCGCCCACCAGTGGGCTTGAGCGACCTTGGCCACCGCGTCCGTGTGCGCGATCAACGAGTCGTCGGCATCGGGGAAGGTCAATAACACACTGTCGTCATGGGCGTTGCGCACTTCAATCGGCGAGCCGTGGCCATCGATGAATTCGCCACCGACGTAGCTGCCGATCACGTTGCGCTCACCCCAGAATGGGCGCATCAGTTCCAGGACTTTTTGCATGCTCATCACTTACTCTCCACGGCCATACAGGCGGGCATCGGTGCGCTGGACAATCGCGCAGAAGTCTTCGTTGTCGGGCAGCGACTGGCTGCTGGCTTGCCACAGTTGGGCGACGACCTGGGACAGCGGCAGGTCGAGCCCCAGGTTCGCGGCCAGGTCGCTGGCCAGGCCGACGTCCTTGCGCATCAGACCCATGGTGAAGCCGGAGTCATAGGCTTTGTTCAGGACCCAGGTGGGGAACATGACCTGGGTCGCGCCGCTGCGGCCGGAGCCGGCGTTCAAGCCTTGCAGGAGCTTTTCAGGGTCGACGCCGGCCTTGGCGGCCATCGACATCGCTTCTGCGGTACTGATCAGGTGACAGGCGGCGAGCATGTTGTTGGCGATCTTGGCCACGTTGCCGGCGCCCCATTTGCCGACATGCACGCGGGTCCCGCTCATTGCCTCCAGCACCGGCAGGGCCCGGGCCAGGTCGGCCTCCTCGGCACCGATGACCATGGACATGGTGCCGCTGGCGGCGCCTTTTGGCCCGCCCGAGACGGGGGCGTCGATGAAGGCAACGCCGACCTCGGCCAGTACGGCGGCGACCTTGCGGCTGGCCTCGGGCGTGGAGGTGGTGGTGTCGACGACGATCAAGCCTGCGCGGCCCCATTCAATGATGCCTTCTTTACCCAGGCACACCGCTTCCACGTGCTCGGCCTTGGGCAGCGACAGGATCAGCAGGTCCGAGTGGCTGATCAACAGGTTGCGGTTATTGACGGGTTTGACCCCGTTCTTTTCGGCTTGGGCGAGTGCGGCGTCGGACAGGTCAAAACCGCTCACATCGAAACCCTTGCCGGCGAGCGTGGCGGCCATGCCGCCGCCCATGTTGCCCAGGCCAATGACGCCTACTTTCATAGTCATTTCAACAGTCTCAGTTAATGAATTCGAGGATGACGTTGCCTGCCGATTGCGGCGCCACCAGCACACGTCCCGCCACGTCACGGTGGGGGATGGCGTTGTGTTCGAGGATCGAGCGCAAGCTGTCCGGGCGGGTGGTGTGCAAGCGAATGGCAATCGCGTGCGGGCGTTCCTGGGTGACGACGGGTAACTCGATCCCCGGGTACTCAAGGGCGGCGGTGGCCGCATCGATGGCGCGCAACACGCCGCATTGGGTATCGGCTTCCAGGACCGTGCCGTTGTACTTCACGGCATCGCCGTAGATGGCGCGCCAGCGCGGTTCGAGCTGCTTGGGGTCGGCCAGGTAGGTGATCGCGAGAATGCCGTCGGCCCCATTGGGGTGGTTCTGCCAGCCTTTGACCCAGATCAGTTCCGGCCGGTGCTGGTGGCAGATGAAGTTGGACGCATCGGGAAGCTCGGGATCAATGAACAGCGCGAGTGACACCACGGCTTCATCATGGCGGCCATCGGGCAGGGTCATGCGCCGGCGAAAATCAATCCGTCCCTGGCTGTCGAGCCCGGCGTGCACCATGCGTGCATGGTCGGCATCGGCGTCCTTGCTGTGCAGCGCCACCAGGGAAACCCCTTCTTCGCCGCGGTCAAGGAACTGGCCTAGTTGGCGTCCGAAGCAGAATCCGTCCACCGAGTGGGTGCCGAACTTGGAGCGATCATCCACCCCGATCAGTTCGATGAAGTTGCTGGGGAACATCATCAGGGAGGTGACGCTGCCCCACGGGTGATAGCTGACGGGCGACGGCGCGAAGCCCATCTGCCGGTAAAGCTCCAGGGCGGCGGCGTGATCACGCACGGTGACCAGGGGATGATCGATACCTTGTGGAAATTGAGCGACAGCGGTCATGGGAGTGGCTCCGGGTTAGCCTGCGGATTTGGTTGTGAGGGTGGCCAGTGACGTCGGGGCCTGGCCGACAACCCGGGCCGGGGTTCCGGCGACGACGGTGCCGGCGGCCACGGCCTTGAGCACCACGGAATTGGCGGCGACGATGGCGTTGGCGCCGACTTCAATGTTGCCCAGTACGGTGGCCCCCGCGCAGATCAAGGCGCCTCGACGGACCTTGGGGTGACGGTCGCCGGCTTCGCTGAGGGTGCTGCCGAGCGTGACGCCGTGCCAGAGACTGACGTGATCCTCGACCACCGCGGTCTCGCCAATCACCAGGCCAATGCCGTGATCAACGAACAGCGCTTTGCCCAAGCGGGCAGCCGGATGAATGTCGATGCTCCAGGTATTGGCCGCCCAGTTCTGGACCAGCACCGCGCTTTGCACGTCGCCGTCATTCCACAACGCGTGGGCGATACGGTAGGCCTGGACCGCCTGAATGCCGCGGAACGTGAGAAACGCGGTGAGATGGTCGGGGCAGGCGGGATTGACCACGTGCAGGTGATCGATGTCGGCGGCTGCCGCATCGGCGATGGCCGGGGTGGCGTCAATGATTGACTTGAACCAAGGCTCCAACGCCACGTTGCTCGCCTGGGCGTGCATTTGGCGAGCGAGGTTGGCGGCCAGCGCCGCCTCGAAAGAGGCGTGGGCCAGCAGGTGGCTTGTTGCGTAGTCGCGCAGGACCGGGTTGCGTTCGATCAACTGCTGGGCTTGATTACGAAGGCGCTGCCAAAGAGCATTCATGTCCATCTCCGTTTGCTGATGGGCCGAGTATGGACATGGGCGAGAGCCTCCAGCAATAATCGCCAATTCAACGTTTTGTTGCCTTAAAGGCAACATAGGAGGCCCATGAGCCTGGTTCAGGATCGACGGATTCTTTATTTCTTCGAGGCGGTAAGGCTCGGCAGCGTGCGAGCCGCCGCGGACCACCTCAACGTCGCGCCTTCGGCGGTGAGTCGGCAGATCGCCCAGCTTGAACTGGAGTTGGGCGCACCCTTGCTGGAGCGGCATCGCCGGGGGGTGAAGCCGACCGAGGCCGGTGATCGCGTGCTGGGCTATTACCGTCAGCGCCTGACACACCAGGAACTGTTGCTGGACTCACTCCAGGCGCTGCGCGGCCTGCACAGTGGTTCGGTGGTGCTGGCGGTGGGGGAGGGGTTTATCGATGGCCTCGCCGGCCCGCTCAGTCACTTCTCCGAACAGCACCCCAAGGTCAAGATTCAGGTGAACATGTGCGGCAGCAACGAGGTCATTCGCCAGGTGGTCGAGGATGAAGCGCATCTGGGGCTGGTGTTCAATCCGGCGGCTGACCCGAAGATTCGCTCCCACGCCTCGCAGCCCCAGCCGGTCCGCGTGATCGTCAATCCCCAGCATCCGCTGGCGCAGGAAACCCGGCCCATCGAGCTGGCTGGCCTGGACACCTATCGCCTGGCGCTGCCCGGCGTGTCATTCGGCATCCGGCAAATCCTGACCCTGGCGGAGCAGCAACTGGGGGTGATGCTCAATCCCACGCTGACCTGCAACACCATCGCCATGCTCAAGCGTTTTTCCATGCAAGGTGGGGTGACGTTGCTACCCACCTTTGTGGTGGATGAAGAAGTGGAGGCCGGACGCCTGTGCGCCATCGCACTGCACAACGAGATCTTTGCCAGCCCCAGGGTGCACCTGATCAGTCGCCTGGGCAGGCAACTGAGCGTGGGCTCGAACCGATTGCTGGGCATGCTGGTCCAGGAGATGTCGGCGTTCAAGCCGCGTTGAGTCCGCAGGTAAAGTAGCCTCAGATCCGATCTCGTACACCACGAGACGAATTGTCCTGCCTTGGGACGTCATGCCCTTACCCCGCCTAGTACACCGTTTGAAGATGCAGCCTCACCACCAAAGGAGAGGATGCTGTGAACACACCCATCGGCTCGTTACTTTTAATCACCTCACTCGAGAAGTTCGCCGCCTGTGCTCGCAATGGCCAGGCGCGAGCAATGGTCACCGAGCGTCAGCAAGACGTCAGTGCCTTTATCGATGACCCCCTCACACGAACGTTGATCAGCGGCCTGCAGGGTCGACTGCGAGAGTGCGCCACCCACTACCTCAACGACCTGATGCCCGCTGCCATTACCTGCATCTGCGACGTGGACGCCTTCAGCGTGATGGTCAAGACCTTGCGCGAGCATCTACAGACTGTCGGCGACGATGAACTGGCCATGGCGGTGCAGCAGTTCTATCAAGTGATCGGATCCGAAGTTTCCCTCGCCCAGGAGCACATCGCAGTCCTGGTAGGCCACACCGCTCAGTGGGAGGAGGACACGGGCAAGGTCATTAGCCGGTTGCAGGCAAGTATCGACGCGCTGGCCGTCGAGCTTGGCAGTGACAAAGGCAAGATTGCCAGCATTCAAGCCGCGATCCAGAAGACCAGCCGGGACATGGATGAGGCCATCAGCCGGATGCTGCTCGCCTCGCAGTCAATAGGGGGGAACACCAAGGCCGTCGCCACCTGGGTGTTTTCCCTGTTCGGGTCCAAGGATGAGCCGAAGACGATCAAGGTCAAGCCCAAGGCCGGAGACAAACAGCCACTGGTTGACGATGACACGGATGACGATGACACGCCCGACGAGACCAGTCAGGCCCTGCCATTTCCGGTCGAGACCATTGGCGAGATCGCGAACGGCGCCACTGCAGTGGTGGATGCCATCAACAGTTTCAGCGCCTTCACCGATGTGCTTGAGGACCAATACCAACAGCTCTATCGCCAGAAAGCCGCCCTGTCGGTCGCGATCGTGATCAAGCAGCAAGGCCTGGATCATCAGGTGGCCATCGAGCGGTTCAGCCAGGCCGCCGCGACGTTGAATGACGCCTGGACTCAGCTCGATAACAGCTGGCAGCAGGCGCTCACGAACGGTAGCGCTGTGGACGATCACCTGCTCGATGCCGGTTGGGAGCGGATCACCGGGCGGCTGGACAGCATCAAACACGCTCTAACCAGCCCGCAGGGGCATATCCCTCGACTGCAGCACAAGGCTGCCCTCGTCGTTTTACCCAAAGGAGATACAAAATGAACGACATCAACAGTGCCACCCAAGATGAAGACTACGGCCAGACGCGCATCGCGCTGAAGAGGCAATCCTCCGCCGCCATGCTGGTTCAAGCCCATTGCCTGGGCGTAGAGAGGCAGCCGGCTGTGGACTTCGGCGATCAGGAACGGCTCAAACCCCTGCAGAACGAGATCAACAGTGGCTTGGTCAAGGCGAAACAGAGCACGACGTACTACCTCAATGACCTGCAGCCGCGGATCATCACCACGGTGGCCAACATCGAGGCCTACTTCGGACTGCACAACACGCTGGCTCAGATGTTGCTACCCACCACCAGCAGCACCGCTGCCATCGCCATGCTGCGGGAGATGGAAAGCAACGTCGAGGTGTACCGTCGCCAGGCGTCCATCATCCAGACTGACTTGTCGAAAATGCGCACCGGGTTTAGCGACGACAAGGCATTTTTTGATCGTTGCACCATCGATCTCAATGCGCTGGTCAATGGTGATCAAGGCGTGCTGGTAAGCATCAACGGCGAGCTGTCCGGTATCGACGGCAAGATAGCGGGGGTGGCAACGGGCATCGCCCTCGGCGGGTTAGCGGCCATCGGTGGCATCGTGCTGATCTTGGTCGGGGCGGTGGGTACCGTCTTCACCGGGGGCGCCGCCACGGCTCTGTGCGTTGGTGGCAGCGCGTTGTTGATCGGTGGTGTGGCCGGCGCCGTGGGGTCTGCTATCGCGCTGGCGGGCTTGCTCACGCTCAAAGGCGAATTGGTCACTCGGCGAGATCGTCTCAATGCCGAAGTCGCGGTGGCCACCGGCATTGCCTCTGGCTTCGGCGCGTTGGGCATCAGTGCCGGTCAGGCACAGGAGGGCGCGCAATTGATGGCGAATGCCTGGGGCTTCATGGGCAGTCATCTGGAAACACTGCGTGACCAACTCAAGCGCGGGCAGATCGACAGCCCGATGCTGCGTGAACTCTTGATCCGTGCAAGCCAGGGCGGCGTGGGCCGGGTCCTGGACGATGCGGAAACGATCAAGCGGCAAATGACCACCCCGCAGGCCACCATCGACACCAAAAAACGCACCGCTGACCTGATCACCGAGCAATCCGGCTCGTTGGAAGTGGCTGCCTGACAGTAAGCATCCTGACGGATCACACAAGGAGTTCATCATGTGGCAAGAAATCACGGCTCACATTAACGACGTAGTGCAAGAAACCCGTTCGCTGCCAGCGCCCCCCGGTCAACTGGGTGAGGTCAAGGCGCATATTGACCAGTTGCCCGCGGCGATGAAGCAGGTGGAGGACGTTCAACTTCGCATCATCCAACACGTTGAGCGTTCTACCGAACTGATCAACACCGCCCTGTTGCACAGTTCCGAAATCACCACCGACAGCAACGATGCCTTGCAGTCCTACACCTCACAGGCAAGTGCTGAAATTGAGCAGGTCAGTGGTGAGGTAGAAAGCCTGATGCAGACGATTGGCAACTTCCGAAGCTTGCTCGGCCAGGACTCCGGGGCCCTGAAGAGCGAGGCCATGCAAGCACGCGCACGCATCAAGTCGCTGGAGGATCGTCAACGGGAGTTGTCCGACAAGGCCCAGGAGTTGCGCAATCGCTCAGCCTGGACGTGGCTGTTCCCGCTGGCCAAGGCGATCGATGAGTTGGTCAGTGTGTGTCAACACGGTAAGTCAACCGAAGCGGCTCTGGAGGATGCGATCCGGGAGCTGGGTGACAAACGCCGTGAAGCGAGCAACCTGATCCGTATCAGCGATGTGTGCGAGCAACTGCTTAGCCTGCTCAGCGCCATGGCCGAAGGGTTGCAGGGGGTGATCAACCAGCAAGCGCTGCTCAAGGGCTACTTGAGTAACGAGGAGCGTTTTGCGTCGTTGGCGACGCCTGATAACGCGCGCCTCTACCTGACCACTGTGCTCGGCATTCTGCGAATGATGAGAGCCCAGGCCAACTGATCGAGAAGAAGGAGATTCATCATGATGTTATTTTTCGGCAAACCCAAAGGCAGTGCAGACACCGTCGACGAAAACGCTTCCCGTGCAGGCCGCCTGCAAGCGTTGCGCAGCCACTTCTACGCCTGGAAGAAGTGGAAGGAGTTCGCTCCCAATGCGTCCTTCCAGCCCCATGCCATCCAGCAAATGCTCAATGCCCTTGAGCAAAAGCCCGTCAAGCAACTGCGCGACTACAGCGGAGACCCGTCGATCCTGGTGCTCAACGCCCACGGCAACGCGAAGGTGTTCAACGGCTATTCCGGTCAAGAGGTAGGGGCCATGCTTGAAACCTTGGGCATTCGGGCAGCCGGCACCAAGGAAATCTGGGTCGCCGCGTGCAGTGTGGCGCTGCAGAAGCAGCAGCCAGGGCCGAAGGCCGTCAGCCGCTTTGTCAATGACTTGAGCGTTTACTTGGGTCAGGCAGGGCTTACTATCAAGGTCTACGGGCCTCGCAATATCCTTTGGTACAGCGGTGGGCTGGTGCCCGTAGGTAACCAGCAAAAGTATGTGTACGACAAGGTTTACATAGCGCCTGATGATGAGGATGAGGATTTCAAGGCGGGCAAGGAGCGTGAGTACGCATTTAACGAGGGTTGGTTGCTCGCCCATTCATGATGCAGGCGTTGAGCAGGCCGTCGGCTTCAACGCCGACGGCCCCACTCAAGGATCAGCACGCTCGCGCAACGCCTTCAGACTCTCGCCGATGTGTGCCTGGCGGTAGCGGCCGGCGGACATGCCAAAGACCTTGCTGAAGCAGCGGTTGAACGTTCTGACCTCCTCGAAGCCGCAGCGGTAGGCAACTGTTTCGATTGGAATGCTGTAGGGCGGTACGGCCAACATTTCGCTGGCACGTAACAGGCGCAACATGCGGATGGTTTCGGCCACGGTCTGTTGGCGCTCGGCAAAGGCGCGGTACACCGTGGTGCGTGAACAACTGACCAACCGCGCGACGGCACAGACGTTCAACGTCGTATCAGCCAAGTGCTGTTCGATTACCCTGCAAGCGGTCTGATAGATCCATTCATATTCTGGCTTGATGCATGTCGTAGCCAATACCAAGGCTGGACGCGGCCTGGAACGTGCCCAGAAACACCCCCCCTGTTGATCACCGCTGGCCCACACACATCGCGACTCGGACACGTCGGCCTTGACTTCGCTCTCCATGGTCTTCCTCTGGCGTCCATTGACTCCCAGCACAGCCCATCCCGTGTGCACTTCTTTCGGGACGCAAAACTTCCTGCTGCGTACGAGTTCTGCGCAGGTGGCGTTTTTCCTGGCAATTCGAGCCCCGGCTTAGGAGTGCGTCAGCTTGAATGACAGGCAGGCAAAGCAATGGAATCAGCGGAACAAGAAGTCACCCGGTTCTGGACGGAGACACTCGCGGAGACAATGCGCACCTCAAACGAAGGCTGCCATGCGTCAGAACGTTCATACGAGTCGCGCGGCGGTTGCCGTACAGATAAGCACAGCGCTGCTGAGCTGCACTTCTGGATAAGGTTTGCATTGAGGTTGTGGGCCACGGCACCAATAAAAAACAGGCGGGCACAAAAAAACCGGCTTGTTTAAAGGGCCGGTTTCTGTGGTGCTCAACTGCTCACCGGAATAGACGGGAACATGCTGGAACAAGGAGGTGGAGCGGGTAGAGGGAATCGAACCCTCATCTAAAGCTTGGGAAGCTTTCGTTCTACCACTAAACTATACCCGCTCAGAGCGGCTGACTTTGTACCAGATGTCGCGATGGATTTGAAGTTTTTCTTTGTGGGAACTGCATTTACGTAAGTTTTTAGCCATAGGACGGCGTTCGTGGGCAAGCCTCGCGCGACTCAGGCAGTGGGTTGACCTGGGCGGCGAGGTTGCTCGTGTCGGCGCGCGTTCAAATGGCCTGTGCATGCTGCTCCTGGGGCAAGTAGGCGCGTGTTCGGCTCTCATGGTGCGTCGGTTTGAGGAAGCCCAGCAGGGCTTGGCGGCTGTCACGCAGGGCCGCCTTGTGTTCCATGTCGAGGAAGTGCCCAGTGGCCTGGATCGTGCTGAAGCTGCTGTATTGCACGTGGTTGGCGAACAACTGCGCATCGCCGGCGGCGGTGTACTCGTCCCATTCCCCGTTGACAAACAGCACCGGCACGTCGATCTGCCGGGCGGCCTTGAGGTAGCACAGGCGGTCGCTGTCGAGGACCTGGCGGATGTGAAAGTGCATCTGCCCGTACTCGTGCTCGGCCAGGTTGCTGACGTGGCGATAGTTGAAGCGCTTGAACAGCGACGGCAGGTGCTTGCCGATGGTGTTGTTGACCAGGTGACCGACCCGGTCGCGGTCCAGGTTGCCGAGGTAGTCGACGCCACGCTCCAGGTAGTCGCGCATCGGTTCGTTGATCACCGGCGAGAACGAACTGATCACGGCTTTTTCGATCCGCCGCGGGCGGTGCGCCAGGGCGAGCAGGGTGGCGGCACCGCCCCAGGAGAATGACAGCACGTGCTCGGCGGCGAAGTGGTCGATCAACTCCAGGAGGATTTGCCCTTCGACTTCCTTGGTGAGCATGTTCTCGTGTCGGTTGTGGGCTTTGGACTTGCCGGCGTAGGGCTGGTCGTAGAGCACCACATTGAACGCGGGGTGCAGGCTTTTCACGGTCTGGGCAAACGACGCGGTGGTGGCCATTGAGCCATTGACCAGGATGATGGTCTTTTGCGCGGCGTCTGCGCGATAGAACTCCGTGTAGACCCGGTACTGACCTTGTATATCCAGCACTGCGATTTCTGGCCTCATGTCGTAAGACTCCTGGCAAGCGGGTATGCGCGCAACGTGAGTGTGCACGGGCTTTATGACAGGTAGGCATACGCCTGGAATGTGAGGGCCCATGTCGATCCGGTGCAGGCTGGTCGACGGGTATTGTTATAGGCGGGCAGTCTGTCGGGGGAGGTGGAGCCTTGGGGCTCTCTACTGACAGAAAGGTGCTCGGGTGCAAGCGGTGACCGGTCGGTCAAATTCAGGCCGACGGTCTGATTCAAGCAGGGGGAGGGCTATCGCGCAAGTGCCGTGGGTGAATTGTTCGGCCGCTGGTCGCTTGGTCAGACCGAGGCGATTTCGCGGTCGCTGAGGGCCCGGTACTGGCCTGGCTCCAGGTCATCGTCGAGCGCCAGAGGGCCCATCTGTTCGCGGTGCAGGCGTACGACTTTGTTGTTGAAGTGGCCGAACATGCGCTTGACCTGATGGTAGCGGCCTTCAACGATGCTCAGTCGGGCGCGGGTCGCGCTGAGTATGTCCAGGGTCGCCGGCAGCGTCGTGAGGTCTTCAAAGGCGAAGTACAGGCCGTGGGCGAAGACCTGCACGTATTCCGGTGTGATCGGTTGTTCGGTTTCGACGTAGTAGATCTTCGGCAGCTTGGTGTGTGGCTGGGTCAAGCGTCGCGACCAACTGCCGTCGTTGGTGATCAGCATCAGCCCGGTGGTGTTGAAGTCCAGGCGCCCGGCGATGTGCAGCTGGTCCTTGTCGGGCTCATGGATCAGGTCGAGGACGGTCGCGTGCTCGGGGTCGCGGGTGGCACTCACGCAGCCCGGTGGCTTGTGCAGCATGAAGTAGCGTGCGGGCTTGCCGGCTTGCAGCACCTGGGCGTCGCACTCGACACGGCTGAACTCGCGCACGTCGAAGTGCGGGTCGCTGACGATCTGCCCGTCCACCCTGATCCTGCGCTCGGCCAGCAGCAGGCGTACCTGTTGACGGTTGAAGCAGGGCAGGTTGCTTAAAAAACGGTCAACGCGCATGACGGTCGGCAGATGGGGAGAGGGCGCGCATCTTACTTGATGGGCGCTGGGCTTGCCCGCAGTTGTGCGTCGACCTGGGCACAGCGCGGACACAGGCACGCTTGGTTACGCCGTTCGGCAGGCAGGGCTTCAAGCACCGCCGGGTCGATGGACACCGTGAAGCACCAGCACGCCTGGTCGGCGGTGCGGGGGTCGGCCAGGCTGCAGTCGTTGAATGCGCCACAGGCCGGACAGAGGCTGGGGTTATTCATAGCTGGAGTGGGGCATTTGCGAACAGGTGCGGTTGCGTCCGGTTTGCTTGGCCCGGTACATGGCATGGTCGGCCCGGGCCAGCAGGCTGTGCAGGGTGTCGCCTGACTGCAGGGTGGTCAGGCCAATACTGACGGTGATCTGTAGGGATTGTCCTTCATAGGGGTAGTGCTGTTGTTCGATCCGCTGGCGAATTTTTTCGGCGATCTTCAGGCCGTTGGTGGTGTCGGTGTCCTTGAGCAGCACGATGAACTCTTCGCCGCCCCAGCGGCAGACGATGTCCGATTGGCGCAAGCAGCTTTCCAGGTCGCGAGCGAACCCGGCCAGCACCAGGTCGCCGGCAAGGTGGCCATAGGTATCGTTCAGGCGCTTGAAGTGGTCGAGGTCCAGCAGCAGCGCCGTCAGTGGCTTGGGCTCGCGCTGGGCTTCGTGTAGCGCTTGTGCCGCCAGCAGGTCGAAACCACGGCGGTTGGGCAGGCCCGTGAGACTGTCGAGGGTCGCCTGGGCTTCGATCCGGCCCTGGAAGCGCCTGATCACCCGATTGAGCAGGAGCAGCACAATCAACGTGACCACCAGGCAGATCAGCAGGTTGAGATAGAGCGACTGGCGAATGCCATGCAGCGCACTGTCTTCGCGCTTGTCGACGAACAGGTACCAGTTCAGTTCCGGGATAAAGCGCACGTTGAGGAAGTGCCCCTGGCCCTGGGCCGAGTACTCGTAGCTGCCACTGTGGGGCTTGGGCAGTTTGGCCAGCAGGTCTTTCATGCTCTCCAGTTCACTGAGGGATTGGCCACTGTGCGCGCCCTGGGGGCCGCCTTCGGCGCCGGTCAACACCAGGTGCCCGTTGGTGTCGACGAAATACACGCTGCGCTGGTAGCGCTGCTGGTAGGTGTCGATCAGCTTGATCACCGCGTCGACGGTCAGACCCACACCCGCCACGCCGATGAAATTGTCCTGGTAGTCGTAGACCTTGTAGTTGATGAAGAAGGTCAGGCTGTCCTGGTTGGCCATGTCGACATCGACATTGATCTCATATGGGGTGGTCATGTCGCGCACGCGAAAGTACCAGGCATCGCGGGGTTCATCGGCGCGAATCTTCTTCAGCACGCCTTTGGCCTGGTAGTAGGTCAGGCTGTTGTTGGAAATGAAGAACGCGGTGAAGGCGCCGTAGTGAGTCATGACCTCCTTGAGGTAACGGGTCACTTGTGCCGGGTCGCGTTCACCCTCGACGACCCACTCGCGCAGGAAGGTATCGCGCGACATCATTGAAGAGATCAGGACCGGGCGCACCAGGTCCTTCTGGATTTCCGAGTAGATGGTGTCGGAGGTCAGTGGCAACTCGGTGTTGACGATGCTGTCGCGAATAGACGCGCGCGAGGCGTAGTAGCTGAGCAAGGAGGTGGCCAGGAAGCCGGCGCCCAGCAGTGCGATCAGGGTGAGGACCAACCAACGTTGCGAAAACAGCGCAGAGCGTAGCGGCATGACAGTTCCGTTGGCGGTGTTCGATGACTGCATTCTAGTGGCACTGCAGGGAAATGACGGAATGATTTAATCGCTGCGGCTCACCGTATCGTGGCGCTGGCCGCTGATCTGAAGTTTTTGCTCGCCCAGCACTTGGCGCCTGTGGGTGGGTCTTAAGTGATGTCAGGTGTGTGTTCTCGCAGCTGCCGCCGACCAGCGTCGCTGGTTTGTGCTTCCCTGCGGTCCAGGAGGCCGCCATGTTCCGTTCAGTCGTGTTGGGTGCGTTACTGGGTGTGAGTCTTTCGGGCTGTTACTACTACGACAGTCCCGGCTATTACCCCCCGGCGGTGTATGCGGCGCCAGCCCCTTATTACAACAGTGGTTTTTACTCGCCGCTCTACTTCGGCGGTTACTACGGCCCTCGCTACTATGGTGGATACCGGCACTATGACGGCGGGTATCACGGGTATCACGGGTACCACTACGGTGGTGGCGGACGTTACTACCATGGGCATCATTGAATGACCGTCAGTTAGACGAAATGCTGTGGGAGCAAGCCCCCTGGTCCACGGCGAACACACATCCGGGGAGCAGCTCAATTCCTTGTAGGAGCGAGGCTTGCCCGCGAAGGCGGTAAGCCTGGCGACATCGATGTTGAATGGGCTGGCCTCTTCGCGGGCAAGCCTCGCTCTACGGGCTCAACCCAGAGTCCTGCTCGAGATGGCGGGCATCCGCGTGAGGCAGATTGTTCGACTAGTTATTTCAATGTGTGTCCAAATCGCACCAGTTTCCGATTTCGATGTCAGATGTTTCGTCAGTCAGCGTCTTTGACTGCCGCCCACCCGCGTCGCGGATGTGGCTCTTTCGCGGTCCAGGAGGCCGCCATGTATCGTCGACTTATCCTGATTGCTTCAATGAGTGTGAGCCTTGCCGCCTGCGTGCCCTACAGCGATGGGGGAGGCAGCTACTACAGCTCCGAGGTCTACTCCTCGCCGGCGTATTACTACGGAGGAGGCACTTACAATGCTTATCCACGCAATGACTATCCGTCGGCGCGCTACTACCAGCCGGCGCCTCGGTACTACCCATCAGCCCCTCGCTACTATCAACCCGCTCCTCGTTACTATCAGGCGCCGCCGAGAGCCGCCTATCGGCCATACCCGAATCAGGGGTGGAGCGGTCATCAGAGCTCGGGCTGGGGCCATACGTATGGCAACCAGCGCCGGGATGGGGATGAGCGTGGCGGGCGTGATCACGGTGGCCGACATGGCGACCATGACGGCCGTGGCGATCGCGGCTCACGTAACCGCTAAGCCAGGCAAGCAATCGGCGGCGCCTTTAGCGCCGCTTTTTTGTGCCCAGGACGTTAGTAGCCCGACAAGTTCGCCAGCGGGTGCCGGCCTTCCCACGCCTTGTGAAAGTGCGCCTGTACCACCGCGTCGGGGAGCGTGTTGATGTCTGGCCAATGCCAGTGCGGCGTCTGGTCCTTGTCGATCAGGCGGGCCCGGACGCCTTCGCTGAACTCAGGGTGTCGGCAGCAGTTCAGGCTCAGGGTGTATTCCATCTCAAACACCTCGGCCAACGACAGGTGACGTGCGCGCTGGAGTTGTTCCCACACCAGGTGCGCGGTCAACGGACAGCCTTCGCGCAGGTTCTTGGCCGCGCGCGCCAGCAGTGGGTCGGCGTGATCGTCCAATCGGGTGATCGCGCGCCAGGCGCAGCGCACATCGCTGACATCCAGCAGCTCATCAATCTGCTGGCGGCGCGCCAACCACTGACCGGGGGGCATTTGCCCGACGGCCTCCTGTTGCAAGGCCTTGAGCAGGCTGTTGAGCTGCATCGGGGTCTGTTCCTGCCAGTTGAGTTGCAGCAGGCCCTCGATCAGTTGCTCCTGCTGGTCATCGAGCAGGAAGCGGTCGGCCAGCCCTAGATCAATGGCATCGCGCCCGTTCATCGGGGCGCCGGTCAGGCCGAGAAACAGGCCAAGCTTGCCCGGCAGGCGCGATAGAAACCAACTGGCGCCCACGTCCGGGTACAGGCCGATGCTGATTTCGGGCATGGCCAGGCGACTGCTGGGGGTGACGATGCGGATCCTGGCGGCCTGCAACAAGCCCATGCCGCCGCCGAGCACATGGCCATGGCCCCAACAGATCAAGGGTTTGGGGTAGGTGTGCAGGCGATAGTCCAGGCGATACTCGGCGGCAAAGAACTGGGCGGCCAACGGCGGCACTTCGCCGGGTTGTTCGCGACACGCCTGCGCCAGGCTGCGGACCTCGCCGCCGGCACAGAACGCCTTGGCGCCATTGCCGCGCAACAG
Source organism: Pseudomonas sp. ok272 (assembly GCF_900109995.1). Lineage (GTDB taxonomy): Bacteria > Pseudomonadota > Gammaproteobacteria > Pseudomonadales > Pseudomonadaceae > Aquipseudomonas. The sequence continues at coordinate 467,362 of NZ_FOCB01000001.1, forward strand.
CACGCAGACGACCTGGGGTTCCCTGGCCCAGGCGTCCAGTTGCTCACTCAAGGCGTTGATCATGGGCAGCGACAGGGCGTTGAGGGATTTTTCGGCATCCAGGCTGGCGATGCCGATGCGTGCGCCATCCGTGCCGGTGAGTTCTTCGAAGTGCAGGTTCATTTTGACCTCGATGGCTTATTTGAAGATTCAGTATGATCGTTGCGTAGGAAAGTGCTGGATCCGTGTCGGATCAATTGACAAGCGCGGCCGGCTTTCCTAGGGTTCGCCCCATTGAATTTTCGGGTATGACCATGACCACTGACGACCGTATCAAGCTTGAACCGAGTTGGAAGCAAGCCCTGCGTGCCGAGTTCGATCAGCCCTACATGGTGCAGTTGCGCGAGTTCTTGCAACAGGAGCGTGCGGCGGGCAAGGAAATCTATCCGCCGGGGCCGATGATCTTCAATGCGCTCAACTCCACCCCGCTGGACAAGGTCAAGGTGGTGATCCTCGGCCAGGACCCATACCACGGCCCGGGCCAGGCCCACGGCTTGTGCTTCTCGGTGCAACCGGGCATCCCGGCGCCGCCGTCGCTGGTGAACATCTACAAGGAGTTGAAGCGCGACCTGAACATCGACATCCCCAACCACGGCTGCCTGCAAAGCTGGGCCGATCAGGGCGTGCTGATGATCAACACCACCATGACCGTGGAGCGCGCCAATGCCAACGCCCACAAGGACAAGGGCTGGCAGTTCTTCACCGATCGCATCATCGAGTTGGTCAGTGAGCAGCAACCGCACCTGGTGTTCATGCTGTGGGGCGCCCATGCACAGAGCAAGCAGAAGCTGATCGATGCCACCAAGCACCTGGTATTGACCTCGGTGCACCCATCGCCGCTGTCAGCCTATCGGGGCTTTCTCGGGTGTGGGCACTTCAGTCGCACCAATAAATTCCTCGAGCAGAATGGCGAGACGCCGATTGAGTGGCGATTGCCGCCGATCTAATGCGCCCCTTTCGCGAGCAGGCTCGCCCCCACAGGGGACTGCGATCAACGGAGGGAGCGAGCCTGCTCGCGATTGAAGACGCCTAGGTCTATCAGGCCGCCTCCGGCTCCCGGTTCCAATACCGGAACAACGGCTCGGCCAGAAACAACACAAACAGCAAGCGCATCACCTGCATGGCGGTCACCAGCGGCACCGACAATTGCAGGGTCTCGGCGGTCAGGCTCATTTCCGCGATCCCGCCGGGCATCATGCCCAGTGTCAGCGAGCGCAGGTCCAGTTGGGTCAGCGCACTCAATCCCAATGCCGCCAGGGTCGCGATCAACATGGACAGCGCGGTGCCGATCAGGGTGCGGCCCATGAACGAGGGTGCGCGGCGAAAGAACTGCCGGTTGAAGTGGCAACCCAGGCCGCTGCCGATCAACCATTGACCGATCTGGCTGCCGCCGTCGGGCAGGCCGATGTGCAGGTCGAGGCTGATACTCGCGGCAGCACTCACCAGCAGTGGGCCGAACAGCCAGGGGTTGGGTTGGCGCAAGCGTTGCCAGAGCCAGGCGAGCAGGGCGCCCGCCGGGAACAGCACCGCCAGCCAGCGCCAATCGACGGTGGCCGGGTGTAACACCGCGGCGCCATCGCCCAACAGATACTTGAAGGCGGCCGGCACACACAGCACCACCACCAACACCCGAAGACTTTGCCCCGCCGCGACGCGGCTGAGCACGGCGCCATTGCGGGCACCCAGGTTGACCATCTCGCCGGAACCGCCCGGCATGCTGGAGAAAAACGCGGTGGCGCGATCCTCGCCGGTGCGCCGCAGCAACCAGACCCCGACCACGGCCGAGAGACTGGTGATCAGCGCACCGAAGAAGATCAAGCCGAAGTGGCTCATGACCTGCTCGATCACCACCGGGGTGAAGTGCAGGCCAATGCCGATACCCACGATCCACTGGCCACATTTACGCCCGCCAGGGATCTCCGCCAACTGCCAGGGTGTCAGGCAGCGCACCAGGATGATCGCCAGCAACGAGCCGACCATCCAGGGCAAGGGCCAGCCGATCTGGCTGGCGAGGTAACCGCCCAGCAGACCGACCAGCGGGGTTCCCCACCAGGTGTTGAACGGCCGATCAGACATCGGTGATGAGGCGTCGGGCCACAACACGTTTGCGCCACATGCGCAGCAGCGGCACCAGCAGCATGACGAGGGTCAGGACCCAGCAGCCGAAGGTGATCGGGCTCGACCAGAGGATGTCCAGCGCACCGTTGGAAATCGACAGGGCCCGGCGCAGGTTCTGCTCCATCAAACCGCCGAGGATGAAGCCCAGCAGCAGCGGCGACAACGGGAAGTCCAGCTTGCGCAGGATGTAGCCGAAGATGCCGATGGCGATCATCAGGAACAGGTCGAAGGTGGTGGCGTGCACGGCGTAGACGCCAATCGCGGTGATGATCGCGATCACCGGCACCAGTGCCCAGTTCGGCACGGCCAGGATGCGGGTGAAGATGCGGATCATCGGGATGTTGAGGATCACCAGCATGATGTTGGCGATAAACAACGAAGCGATCAGGCCCCAGACGATGTCCGGTTGCTGTTGGAACAGCAGCGGCCCCGGGGTGATGTTGTACAGCGACAGGGCGCCGATCATCACCGCCGTGGTGCCCGAACCTGGAACGCCGAGGGTCAGCATTGGCACCATGGCGCCGCAGACCGAAGCGCCGATGGCGGTTTCCGGGGCGGCCAGGCCGCGCATGTCGCCTTGGCCGAACTTGCCGCTGGCGCCGGCGATACGTTTCTCGGTCATGTAGGCCACGGCCGAGGCCATGGTCGCGCCGGCACCTGGCAAGACGCCGATGATAAAGCCCGACACACCGCAACGCAGGTTCACGGTCAGTACCGACATGGCTTCCTTGACGTTGAACATCATGCGTCCGGTGGCTTTCACCGCTTCCTGGCCTCGATGGGTTTTTTCCAGCAGCAGGAGGATCTCACTGATGGAGAACAGGCCCAGCACCAGGACCACGAACTGGATGCCGTCGGTCAGGTGAATGTTGTCGCCGGTAAACCGGTACACACCACTGTTGGCATCGATGCCCACCGCCGACAGGAACAGGCCGATCAGCGCGGCAACAAAGGTTTTCAGCGGCTTGTCACCGGCCATGCCGCCCAGGCAGACAATCGCGAACACCATCAGGACGAAGTATTCCGCGGGTCCGAAGGCAATCGCCCATTTGGCCAGCAGCGGGGCGAACAGCACCATGCCGCAGGTGGCGATAAACGCGCCGATGAACGAACTCCAGGCAGACAACGACAGCGCCACGCCGGCCATGCCTTTGCGGGCCATCGGGTAGCCATCGAGGGTGGTCATCACGGTGGACGCTTCGCCCGGGATGTTCAGCAGGATCGAGCTGATCCGGCCGCCGTACTCGCAGCCCAGGTACACGGCGGCCAGCAGGATCAGCGCCGACTCCGGCGGCAGGCCCAGAGCAAAGGCGATCGGGATCAACAGCGCCACGCCGTTGATCGGGCCCAGGCCCGGTAACAGGCCGACCACGGTGCCGATCAGGGTGCCGCACAGCGCGGTCACCAGGTTGTAGGGGCTCAGCGCGACGCCGAAACCCTGGCCCAAATAGGCAAAAGTATCCATATCAGTTCTCCAGAACGTCGAGCAGACCGAGGGGCAGCGGCACGTCCATGGTTTTATCGAACAGCAGATAAAGACCGACGCTCATCAAGCTGATGATTACCACGCTGGGCAACCAGCGGCCGCCATACAGCCGTGCCATCGGAATACCGATCAGCATGCTGCTGAGAATGAAACCCAGGGATTCGAACGTGCCGGCAAACACCAGCAGCAAGGCCACGCATATCCCGATCTTGATCAGGGTCGGGCGGTCCAGCGCGGGTTCATCCTCGGTGTGTTTGGTCGGTTGCGGGCGAATCAGCATGTAGATCAGCGCCAGGCCCATCAGCCCGAGCAGCAGCAGCGGGAAGGCCCGAGGTCCTACGGGTTCGTAGGAAAAAGCTGCCTGATAGGGCCAGGCCATCAGCGCCAGGCCGATACAGGCCAGTAACAGCGCAGCAGCGAAAATGCGTTGTAAGAGCATGGAAAACTCCTGGGCCACGCCCTCGATGCGCAAAGGCGTGGCCGGGCGAACAGGGGGCGATTACTGAATCAAGCCGAATTCTTTGGCCAGCGTCTTGTAGTCGGCGACCTGCTGCTTCACGTAGGTGTCCAGCTCAGGCCCGGTCATGGCGAACGGGAACAGCTCGCGCTGGTCACGCAGCTTGGCGAAGTCTTCGGAGGCCAGCAGCTTGTCGAAGGCGTCTTTCCACCAGGCGTACTCGGCATCGCTGACCTTTGGCCCCAGGTAGAAACCACGGACCACCGGCCAGACGATGTCGTAGCCTTGTTCGCGAGCGGTCGGGATGTTCTTCATTTCCGGCTCGTCCAGGCGTTCGTTGGCGAACACGGCCAACAGGCGCATGTCACCGCTCTGGATGTGCGGCATGGAGTCGGAGATGTCGGTGCTGCCGACCTGGATGTGACCACCCAGCAGGGCCGTGGCGATTTCGCCGCCGCCTTCGAGGGCCACGTAGCGCAGGTCACGCGGATTGATCCCGGCGGCCTTGGCGATCAGCGCGGTTTGCATCCAGTCCTGGCTGCCAACGGTGCCGCCGGAGCCAATCACCACTTTGCTCGGATCTTTCTTCAGTGCTTGCACCAGATCGTCGAGGTTCTTGTAGGGCGAGTCGCTTTTCACTGCGATAGCCCCGTAGCTGGTGCCAACGGCGGCCAACCAGCGCACGGCGTTTTCATCGAAACGACCGAACTTGCCCTGAGCCAGGTTCAGCAACGAACCGCTGGACCAGGCCACCAGCGTGCCGGCGTCGGCCGGGCGCTGGGCGACCACGGCGTTGTAGGCCACCGCGCCCACGCCACCGGGCATGTAGGTCACACGCATCGGCTTGCTCAGCAGTTTCTCGTTGACCAGCGCGCTCTGCGCCAGCTTGCACGTCAGGTCAAAACCACCGCCCGGAGAGGCCGGGGCGATGCATTCGGGGCGCTTGGGTTCGTTGGTTTCGGCAGCGAGCAGGGGGCCGGTGAACAGCAGGCAACTGACGGCCAGGGCCACTTTACGCAATGAGAAGTCCATTTTTCGTCTCCACAAGAATTGTTGTTGTGTGCAGGAGCTTTCGCGGGGTGAATCGATTACCACAGGGCAACGCTATAGCTGACCAGTACCCGCACTTCATCGGCATCGCGGGCGGAATAGTTGGAGCGATAGGTGGCATTGCGCAGGCGCAGGGCGACGTCCTTGAGGGCGCCACTTTGCACGACATACTTGATCTCGGTGTTGCGTTCCCATTCCTTGCCGGTGTCGCCGTTCTTCAACTTGATGTTGTCGCCGCTCAGGTAACGGCTCATGAAACTCAGGCCGGGAATGCCCAGGGCAGTGAAGTCGTAGTCGTAACGGGCCTGCCAGGAGCGTTCTTCGGCGCCGGCAAAGTCGTTGATCTGGACGAAGTTGACCAGGAACGGGTCGGAACCATCGACGTAAGGGAAGGCACTGTCGCCGGACATGTGCTGGTAGCCGGCCGTCAGTTTATGCCCGCTCAGGCCATAACTCACCAAGCCATTGAGCGAGGTGTTGTCGATCTTGCCGCCACGGGCCTGGCCGTCGTCATCACTGAAGGCCATGCGCAGGTCTGTGCCGAAGGTGCCCGGGCCGACTTTCTGGCTGGCCACCAAGCCGAGGAAGTGCTGGTTGTAGACCTCGCCCAGTTGGGCAAAGTGGTAGCTGGCGGTGACCTTCTCGGCGAGCTTGTAATCAAAGCCGCCGAAGTCGAAGTGATCGCCCGCCACGGTGCCGGCGAAGCGACCGTTCTTGTTGTTGAGGGCAATGTCTTGGTAGTCGGTGCTGTCGCGGTCCTTGGCTTTGTCCAGGCGGCCACCGGTGAACTTCAGGTCCTTGATCTCCTTGGACGTGAGGATGCCGCCTTCGAAGGTCTGCGGCAGGATGCGTCCGTCGTTGGCCTTGAGGACCTGCATCTCGGGGATCAGGCTGCCGATCTTCAGTTCGGTGTCGGAGATCTTCACCTTGCCGGTCAGGCCGAGCTTGGCGTAGGAGTCCGCCGCGCGTCCGTCATCGTGGGTCGGCAACAGGCCGGAGCCGGTGCGGTCGGGGCTGGAGTCGAGCTTGACACCGAGCATGCCGAGGGCGTCGACGCCAAACTTCACGGTGCCGTCGGTGTAGCCGGACTCGAGATTGAGCATGAAGCCCTGGGCCCACTCATCGCGCTTGGATTGCTGGGCGCTGGTACCGCTGCGAAAGTCGCGGTTGAAGTACATGTTGCGGGTTTCCAGGGTCGCGGTGCTGTCTTCGAAGAAGGCAGCCTGGCTGGCTGGCGAGAAGCCGGCAAGGGCAGCGGCACTGGCGAGGGCGGTGGAACCAAGGCGGGTAAAGCGAACAGGCGTAGAAGCCTGGGGCTGTGTAGGCCGCATCGTGAAACACTCCATTTATTGTTCTTATTGGGCGAAAACGCATCGTGGCGTTTTTCGTTAACTGCTCTTCAAGGGCACGGCAGTCGAGACTGTCCGTGGCCGGACTCTAGCGCTGTAACCTTTCGCTAACCTTTCAGAAACAATTCCCGGCTTTCGGGCTTCACAGCGGCGGATGCGGCTGTAAACTCCGCGCCACACAGTGGCGTCGACCACCCCCGGATTGAGGTAAGGATTGATGCGTGTTCTTCTCGTCGAAGATCATCTGCAGTTGGCCGAAAGTGTCGCCCAGGCGCTCAAGAGCACCGGCCTGACCGTGGACGTGCTGCACGATGGCGTGGCCGCAGACCTGGCCCTCAACAGCGAGGAATACGCGGTGGCGATTCTCGACGTCGGCTTGCCGCGCATGGATGGTTTTGAAGTGCTGGCACGCTTGCGCAGCCGCGGCAAGAACCTGCCGGTGCTGATGCTGACCGCCCGCAGTGACGTCAAGGATCGGGTCCATGGCCTCAATCTGGGCGCTGACGACTACCTGGCCAAGCCGTTCGAACTGACCGAGCTGGAGGCGCGGGTCAAGGCGCTGTTGCGGCGCAGCGTGCTGGGCGGGGAACGCCAGCAGCGCTGCGGCGCATTGGTGTATGACCTGGATACCCGGCGCTTCACCCTGGGCGAGGAGTTGCTGACCCTGACGTCCCGTGAACAGGCGGTGCTCGAAGCCTTGATCGCACGGCCCGGACGGGTGATGAGCAAGGAGCAACTGGCCGCTCACGTGTTCGGCCTGGATGAAGAGGCCAGCCCCGACGCCATCGAGATCTACGTGCACCGCCTGCGCAAGAAACTGGACGGCCACCCGGTGGCCATCGTGACCTTCAGGGGGCTCGGTTACCTGCTGGAAAGCCGCGATGTATAAGCCCAGCAGTCTGCGCTGGCGGCTGGTGTGGAACCTGGCCGCGCTGCTGGTGGTGCTGATGATTGCCAGTGGCATGAGCGCCTATTGGAATGGTCGCCAAGTGGCCGACACCGCCTATGACCGTACCTTGCTCGCTTCGGCGCGGACCATTGCCGCCGGTCTTTCCCAGCGTGACGGCAGCCTGAGCGCCGACGTGCCCTACGTGGCGCTGGACACGTTCGCCTACGACAGCGCCGGGCGGATCTACTACTCGGTCATCGACATCCATCAAACGCTGATTTCCGGTTACGAACACTTGCCCGCTCCGCCGCCGGGTACCCCGCGCACGGATGACTACCCGGCGTTGGCGCGCTTTTACAACGCCACCTACCAGGGACAGACCGTGCGGGTGGTGAGCCTGCTCAAGCCGGTGATCGAGCCGAACATGAATGGCATGGCGGAGATCCGCGTGGCGGAAACCGACGAAGCGCGGGTCAGCATGGCGCGTAGCCTGATGGCCGACACCCTGTTGCGCTTGAGCATGCTGGCGGTGGGGGCGTTGCTGTTGGTGTGGTTTGCGGTCAGTGCGGCGTTGCGCCCGCTGGAGCGTTTGCGCACGGCCGTAGAAGAGCGCCAGCCCGATGACTTGCGGCCGCTGCCGCTGGTGGAAGTGCAGCATGAATTGTGGCCGCTGGTGCGGGCACTCAACCACTTCACCGAGCGCTTGCGCGGGCAGTTCGAGCGCCAGGCGCAATTTATCGCCGATGCCGCCCATGAGTTGCGCACCCCCCTGGCGGCGCTCAAGGCGCGATTGGAGTTGGGGCTGCGCTCAAACGAGCCACAGACCTGGCGCGATACCCTGCAAAGCTCGGCCCAGGGCACCGATCGCCTGACGCACCTGGCCAATCAACTGCTGTCGCTGGCGCGGGTCGAGAATGGCGCGCGGGCGATTGCCGAAGGTGGGGCGCAGTTGCTCGACCTCAGCCAGTTGGCCCGTGAGTTGGGCATGGCCATGGCGCCGCTCGCCCATGCCAAGGGAATCGCCTTGGCGCTGGAGGCCGACGAACCGGTGTGGATCCGCGGTGAACCGACCTTGCTCAACGAGTTGCTGAGCAACCTGGTGGACAACGCCTTGTCCCATACCGCGGCAGGCGGCAATGTAATCCTGCGTGTCAGCGCGCCCGCCGTGCTGGAGGTCGAAGACGATGGCCCGGGCATTCCACTGCAAGAACGTGAGCGGGTGTTCGAGCGGTTCTACCGTCGCAATCAGCAGGTTGCCGGCTCAGGCCTGGGGTTGGCCATCGTCGGTGAAATCTGCCGCGCGCACTTGGCGCAGATCAGCCTGCATGATGGTGCCCAGGCGGGCTTGAACGTGCGCGTCAACTTTACTGCCGGATAAACCTGAGCCTTAAACACCCCAAAGCCCGGCCAATGCCGGGCTTTGGGGAAGCAGTCGTCAAGCAAACTTGAAACGTGCGTATTAGCCGTTAGAGCAACCATTGCCCATTACGCTGTAGCGCAGAATATGCCGTTGACCGGTTGAGTCTTCATATTCCATTCGCGCCGGGACAACTTCACAGACACTGGGAACTTCGCTCATGGAGATAACTTTTGCGATGTCCAAGTGCAGGGAGTAAGTGTATTCCTCTACCGGTACGTTATTTCGGGCGACATCAGTCGGGATCTCGTCAGCCATGGCGCTTGCACACAGGCTGCTGAGGGCCAGAACTAATAAAGCTTTCATTTCAAATTTACCTTTCTAAGGTCGAGTGGGGTCACGCAACCTTTGTGAGGTTGCGTGTGGAACGTGTCGACAGGGAGTTTGATTAACGGCCTTCGTGGGGGCTGCAACTGGGTTAATCAGGTGCCGTGTTGGCGAGGTGGATTCTAGGCGCGCAGGGTGTATTCATATAGGCGAGCTTTTGATAAACACCTTTGACAAAATTCGTAACAATCTTCTTTTAACTCTTGTGGTTCTCCCAGTAGAGCACTGACCCGTGGGAGCGAGCCTGCTCGCGAATACAATCTGTCAGTCAGCGATGAGGGTGACGGATATGACGCTTTCGCGAGCAGGCTCGCTCCCACAAGGGGGGATTCGTTGTTTCTGGGCCGTTCGTCCAGGCTAGGGTTTGAAGCGGTTGCAGGGGTTGTTACTACCATCGTCGAATGGTTCTATACGTCCACCCCGGCTACAACTGGGGCATACAAAAACAACTATTTCACCGAGGTAAGAAAGATGAGTGCGGCTTCTCTGTATCCTGTTCGTCCCGAGGTTGCGGCCAACACGCTGACTGACGAGGCGACCTACAAGGCCATGTACCAGCAGTCGGTCGTCAACCCGGACGGCTTCTGGCGCGAACAAGCCAAGCGCCTCGACTGGATCAAGCCTTTCACCACGGTGAAGCAGACATCTTTCGATGACCACCACGTCGACATCAAATGGTTCGCCGACGGCACCCTCAACGTTTCCTACAACTGCCTGGATCGCCACCTGGCCGAACGTGGCGATCAGATCGCGATCATCTGGGAGGGCGACGACCCTGCCGAGAGCCGCAACATCACCTACCGCGAGCTGCACGAGCAAGTCTGCAAGTTCGCCAACGCCCTGCGTGGCCAGGACGTGCACCGCGGCGACGTGGTGACCATCTACATGCCGATGATCCCCGAAGCCGTGGTCGCCATGCTGGCCTGTACCCGGATCGGTGCGATTCACTCGGTGGTGTTCGGCGGCTTCTCGCCGGAAGCCCTGGCCGGCCGGATCATCGACTGCAAGTCGAAAGTGGTGATCACCGCCGATGAAGGCATTCGTGCAGGCAAGAAAATTCCGCTCAAGGCCAACGTCGACGACGCGCTGACCAACCCGGAAACCAGCAGCATCCAGAAAGTCATCGTGTGCCAGCGTACCGGTGGCGACATCAAGTGGAACCAGCATCGCGACATCTGGTACGAAGACCTGATGAAAGTGGCGGGCACCGTCTGTGCGCCGAAAGAGATGGGCGCCGAAGAAGCGTTGTTCATCCTCTATACCTCCGGCTCCACCGGCAAGCCGAAAGGTGTGCAGCACACCACGGGTGGCTACCTGCTGTACGCCGCCCTGACCCATGAGCGGGTGTTCGATTACCGTCCGGGCGAAGTCTACTGGTGCACCGCCGACGTTGGCTGGGTCACCGGCCACACCTACATTGTCTATGGCCCGCTGGCCAATGGCGCGACCACCTTGCTGTTCGAAGGCGTGCCGAACTATCCGGACATCACGCGCGTCGCGAAGATCGTCGACAAGCACAAGGTCAACATCCTCTACACCGCACCGACCGCGATCCGCGCCATGATGGCGTCCGGCACGGCCGCGTGCGAAGGTGCGGATGGCAGCAGCCTGCGCCTGCTAGGGTCGGTGGGTGAGCCGATCAACCCGGAAGCGTGGGACTGGTACTACAAGAACGTCGGCCAATCCCGTTGCCCGATCGTCGACACCTGGTGGCAGACCGAGACCGGCGCCACCCTGATGAGCCCGCTGCCGGGGGCGCACGCCCTGAAGCCGGGTTCTGCGGCGCGTCCGTTCTTTGGCGTGGTGCCCGCCCTGGTGGACAACCTGGGCAACATCCTGGAAGGGGCGACCGAGGGCAACCTGGTGATCCTCGATTCGTGGCCAGGTCAGGCGCGCACGCTGTATGGCGACCATGACCGTTTTGTCGACACCTACTTCAAGACGTTCCGTGGCATGTACTTCACCGGCGACGGCGCCCGCCGCGATGCCGATGGCTACTGGTGGATCACCGGTCGGGTGGACGACGTGCTCAATGTCTCCGGCCACCGCATGGGCACCGCCGAGATCGAAAGCGCGATGGTCGCCCACCCGCGCGTCGCGGAGGCGGCGGTGGTGGGTGTGCCGCACGACATCAAGGGGCAGGGGATCTATGTCTACGTCACCCTTAAAAACGGTGAGGAGCCGAGCGAAGCGTTACGCCTGGAGCTGAAGAACTGGGTGCGCAAGGAGATTGGTCCGATTGCCTCGCCGGATGTTATCCAGTGGGCGCCGGGTTTGCCGAAGACGCGCTCGGGGAAGATCATGCGGCGGATTCTGCGCAAGATCGCTACGGCTGAGTACGACACGTTGGGTGATATCTCGACGTTGGCGGATCCGGGTGTGGTGCAGCAGTTGGTTGAGACTCATAAGGCGATGAGCGCCGCGTAAGCGTCGGTCTTGAGTCACACAGCCCCGTCCGGTGTTGCGCCTGGCGGGGTTTTTTATTGTTGCGGTATTGGTGGCGGCACCTTCGCGGGCAAGCCTCGCTCCTACGTTTGAAATGCATCCTCCCCGTAGGAGCGAGGCTTGCCCGCGAAGGCGGTCTGTCAGCGGATGTATCAACAGTTGCCAATATCTATCGGCTTGATCTGTAGGGTGATTCGCCATGTTACCGGGCGGGGTTCACGTAACCGAATGTGTAACCGCTTGTCCATTTTCGGGGCATGGAGAAACATAAATGCCCGTTTTCTGGGCTTCTCAGTGACCTTGGTAAATTAGGTATGACGCTGCGCTTGCCGGATTCAAAGGCTTTGCCAATAATAGGCCCGCTATTTGCAATACCTATCGGTTTAATGTCTTTTGCCCTTGCATGAAATTCAGGGGCTGTCAATGTGCTCGGTCGGCTTTCTCGGTGCTTCTGTAATTTGTTGTCGCATTGAAGAAATATCGGCTTCGGGCCTGTCGTTAGAATGCCGATCATTCGCTCGTCGTCGCCATCGTTTAAATAAACGTTGATTTAAACGGCTGTTTCCCGCGATGCAGCACCGATTTTCGTTTCACTCATTCGCATATTGGGCTGTGGCTCATTCTGCTGTTTTTGCCCTATACCGATGGAGTCCTAACGATGAAGAAACTCGTGCTTCTTGGCGCCCTGGCACTGTCCGTGCTGTCTCTGCCAACCTTTGCCGACGAAAAGCCTCTGAAAATTGGTATCGAGGCGGCTTACCCTCCATTCGCCTCCAAGGCGCCGGACGGCAGCATCGTTGGTTTTGACTACGACATCGGCAACGCCTTGTGTGAAGAGATGAAGGTCAAGTGCGTGTGGGTCGAGCAAGAGTTCGACGGCCTGATCCCGGCGCTCAAGGTACGCAAGATCGATGCGATCCTGTCGTCCATGTCGATCACTGACGATCGCAAGAAGTCCGTGGACTTCACCAACAAGTACTACAACACCCCGGCCCGTCTGGTGATGAAGGACGGCACCGTGGTCAGCGACAGCCTGGTGGAGCTCAAGGGCAAGAAGATCGGCGTGCAGCGTGGTTCGATCCACAACCGTTTCGCCGAGGAAGTCCTCAAGCCACTGGGTGCTGAAATCAAGCCCTACAGCTCGCAGAACGAAATCTACCTGGACGTGCAAGCCGGTCGCCTCGACGGCACGGTGGCAGACGCTACCCTGTTGAATGACGGCTTCCTCAAGACTGATTCGGGCAAAGGCTTCGCGTTCGTCGGCCCGGCGTTCACCGACGTCAAGTACTTCGGTGACGGCGTGGGTATCGCGGTACGCAAGGGCGATGCCCTCAAAGACAAGATCAACGCGGCCATCGCGGGTATCCGCGAGAACGGCACGTACAAGAAAATCCAGGACAAGTACTTCGACTTCGATATCTACGGCAAGTAATACGTCTGAGCGAACAGTCCGAAATGGCGCAAGCAACAGGATCTCTGAAGTTTGCGCCATTTTTTCATCCCAATTTCCGAGGACTTGAATCATGTTGAAAGGCTACGGGGCTGTCATCCTCGATGGCGCATGGCTGACGCTCCAGCTCGCCTTGTCGTCCATGGCCTTGGCCATCGTCCTGGGGCTGATCGGGGTTGCACTGCGCCTGTCGCCGGTACGCTGGCTGGCCTGGTTGGGCGACCTGTACTCCACGGTGATCCGCGGGATTCCCGACCTGGTGCTGATCCTGCTGATCTTCTACGGCGGCCAGGACCTGCTCAACCGCGTCGCGCCGATGCTGGGCTACGACGACTACATCGATCTCAATCCACTGGTGGCCGGCATCGGCACCCTGGGTTTCATCTTCGGCGCGTACCTGTCGGAAACCTTCCGTGGCGCCTTCATGGCGATCCCCAAGGGGCAGGCCGAAGCGGGCATGGCCTACGGCATGAGCAGTTTCCAGGTGTTCTTCAAGATCATGGTGCCGCAGATGATTCGCCTGGCGATTCCTGGCTTCACCAACAACTGGCTGGTATTGACCAAGGCCACCGCCTTGATTTCGGTGGTCGGTCTGCAAGACATGATGTTCAAGGCCAAGCAGGCGGCAGATGCCACCCGCGAGCCTTTCACCTTCTTCCTCGCCGTGGCGGCCATGTACCTGGTGATTACCAGCGTCTCGTTGCTGGCACTGCGTCACCTTGAGAAGCGCTACTCGGTAGGCGTAAGGGCGGCTGATCTATGATCTTCGACTACAACGTCATCTGGGAGGCACTGCCGCTGTACTTCGGTGGCCTGCTGACCACCCTTAAACTGCTTGGGCTGTCGCTGTTCTTCGGCCTGTTGCTCGCACTGCCATTGGGCCTGATGCGGGTCTCGAAGAACGCTGCGGTGAACCTGTCGGCCTGGCTCTACACCTACGTGATCCGCGGCACGCCGATGTTGGTGCAGTTGTTCTTGATCTACTACGGCCTGGCGCAGTTCCAGGCGGTACGCGACAGCTTCCTCTGGCCGTTTTTGTCCAGTGCCACGTTCTGTGCGTGCCTGGCCTTCGCGATCAACACCAGCGCCTACACCGCCGAAATCATCGCGGGTAGCCTGCGGGCCACGCCCAATGGTGAGATCGAGGCGGCCAAGGCCATGGGCATGTCGCGCTACAAACTGTATACCCGGATCCTGCTGCCTTCGGCCTGCCGCCGGGCGCTGCCGCAGTACAGCAACGAAGTGATCATGATGTTGCAGACCACCAGCCTGGCCTCCATCGTGACCCTGATCGATATCACCGGTGCCGCCCGTACCGTCAACGCCCAGTACTACCTGCCGTTTGAGGCGTACATCACCGCTGGCGTGTTCTACCTGTGCCTGACCTTTATCCTGGTGCGCCTGTTCAAGCTCGCCGAGCGCCGCTGGTTGAGCTACCTGGCCCCGAGGAAGCACTGACATGGAACGCATCGACCATGTGCTGCCGTGGAGTCACCTGGGCAGTGAACGTCATCTCTCGGTGTTTCGCTTTGGCAGCGGCGAGCGCAAGGCCTACATTCAGGCCAGCCTGCACGCCGACGAATTGCCCGGCATGCGCACCGCCTGGGAGCTGAAAAAGCGCCTGGGCGAACTCGAAGCCCAGGGCTTGCTCAAGGGGGTGATCGAGTTGGTGCCGGTGGCCAATCCACTGGGCCTCGGTCAACTGCTCCAGGGCAACCATCAAGGGCGCTTCGAGGCGGGCAGCGGCAAGAACTTCAACCGTGACTTCGTCGAGCTGAGCGCGCCGGTGGCCGCTGAGTTGGCGGGGCGGCTGGGGGATGATCCGCACGCTAACATTCGCTTGATTCGCCAGGCCATGAGCGACGCGTTGGCCGCCTTGCCCGCGCCGAGCAGTCAGTTGCAAGGCATGCAGCGTGTTTTGCTGAGCCATGCCTGCACCGCCGACGTGGTGCTCGACTTGCACTGCGATGCCGAAGCGGCGCTGCATATGTATGCCTTGCCGCAACACTGGCCGCAATGGCGCTCACTGGCAGCGCATCTGAAGGTGCGTGTGGGCCTGCTGGCGGAAGACTCCGGCGGCAGTTCGTTCGACGAGGCCTGTTCGCTGCCGTGGTTGCGGTTGTCCCGGCAGTTCCCCCAGGCGCAGATTCCCTTGGCGTGCCTGGCCACGACTCTTGAGCTGGGCGGCCAGGCCGACACCGGCCGGTCCCAGGCCACGGCCCATGCCGAAGGGATCCTGGCGTTCCTCGCCGAGCAGGGCCTGATCGGCGGCCAATGGCCGGCCCCAGCGCAAGAGGCGTGTGAAGGCATGCCGTTCGACGGCACCGAATTGCTGTACGCGCCGCATCCGGGCGTGGTGAGTTTCTTGCGTCAACCTGGCGAGTGGGTCGAAGCCGGCGACGAGATTTTTGAAGTGATCGATCCTTTGGCTGATCGGGTCAGCACCGTGTGTGCTGGTACGGCCGGTGTGCTGTTTGCCGTTGAACGGCTGCGGTATGCCCAACCCGGTTTCTGGCTGGCCAAGGTGGCGGGGCGCGAAGCGCTGCGTCACGGGCGCTTGCTCAACGACTGATGTGTTTTGTGAGAACCGACAACATGTACAAACTTGAAGTCCAAGACCTGCATAAACGCTATGGCAGTCACGAAGTGCTCAAGGGCGTGTCCCTGAAGGCAGCGGCAGGCGATGTGATCAGCATCATCGGCTCCAGTGGCTCCGGCAAAAGTACGTTCTTGCGTTGCATCAACCTGCTTGAGCAACCCCATGCCGGCAAGATTCTGCTCAACAACGAAGAGCTGAAGCTGGTGGCGAACAAGGAAGGCGCACTGAAGGCAGCCGACCCCAAGCAGTTGCAACGCATGCGTTCGCGCTTGTCGATGGTGTTCCAGCACTTCAACCTGTGGTCGCACATGACGGCCATCGAAAACATCATGGAAGCGCCGGTCCACGTCTTGGGCCTGTCCAAGGCCGAGGCCCGTGAAAAGGCCGAGCTGTACCTGGCCAAGGTTGGCGTGTCCCATCGCAAGGACGCTTACCCGGGCCATATGTCCGGTGGTGAGCAGCAGCGCGTGGCGATTGCCCGGGCGCTGGCGATGGAGCCCGAGGTGATGCTGTTTGACGAGCCGACCTCGGCCCTCGACCCGGAGCTGGTCGGCGATGTCCTGAAAGTCATGCAGGCCCTGGCGCAGGAAGGCCGGACCATGGTGGTGGTGACCCACGAAATGGGCTTTGCCCGTGAAGTGTCGAACCAACTGGTGTTCCTGCACAAAGGTGTGGTCGAGGAAAGTGGCGATCCGCGTGAGGTATTGGTCAACCCGCAGTCCGAGCGGTTGCAACAATTCCTCTCGGGTAGCCTGAAGTAATCGCTGCCGTTGTGCACCCAATTAGGTCATGCTGCGCAACGCGCACCAGATGGTCTAGTTTGGTTGCAGCCGCTTTTGGCCTTTAACACTGTTTTTGTTTCGGATTGCCCGCCATGACTGCCCATCGAATAGGTTTCCTGATTTGGCCCAGCACTAAAGCTCTGACGCTTGCGCTGGCTGAGGAGGCCTTGCGTGTCGCTCAGCGGGTGCATCCGGACGTGGTCTACGAACTGTCGTTCCTGCAAGCCGAGCCACCGATCGAGGGGGCCTGGCAATTGCCGGGCGAGGCCTGGGCCGGCAAGCTGGAAAACTTCCAGAAGCTGTTCCTGCTGGCCGATGAGCCACCCACGGCCTTGGCCCCGGCCCTGAGTAGCGCGCTCAAGCAACTGGTGCGTGCCGGGTGTGTGATCGGTGGTTTGTCGGCGGGTGTCTATCCGCTGGCACAACTGGGCTTGCTCGATGGTTACCGGGCGGCGGTGCACTGGCGCTGGCAGGATGATTTCTCCGAACGCTTCCCCAAAGTCATCGCCACCAGTCATCTGTTCGACTGGGACCGTGATCGCCTGACCGCGTGTGGCGGTATGTCGGTGCTCGACTTGTTGCTGGCGGTGCTGGCCCGCGACCATGGCGCCGAGTTGGCCGGTGCGGTGTCGGAAGAACTGGTGGTCGAGCGCATTCGCGAAGGCGGCGAGCGCCAGCGCATTCCGTTGCAGAATCGCCTGGGCTCCAGCCATCCCAAGCTCACGCAAGCCGTGTTGCTGATGGAAGCCAACATCGAAGAGCCGCTGACCACCGACGAAATCGCCCAGCATGTGTGCGTGTCCCGTCGGCAGTTGGAGCGCATCTTCAAGCAATACCTCAACCGCGTGCCGAGCCAGTACTACCTGGAATTGCGCCTGAACAAGGCCCGGCAGATGTTGATGCAGACCAGCAAGTCGATCATCCAGATCGGCCTGTCGTGTGGCTTCTCCTCGGGGCCGCATTTCTCCAGCGCCTACCGCAACTTCTTTGGTGCCACGCCGCGTGAAGACCGTAACCAGCGGCGCAGCAGCAGCCCATTCGAGTTGTCCTCGGTGCCGTCCGAGCGCGGCTGAGCGGGGCGAGCGGTTTATTCCTCCATCGGTTGCGGGCTGCGCGGCGGCAGCAGTGGCACGCCGAACTCATCCTCCATGGCTTCCTCTACCCCCAGTTCGTACCCGGTCAGTTGGTAGTAGCGGCGCAGCAGCTCCATGCTTTCGGCCGTCAGCGGGTTACCGCTCAAATCGGAATCGTCATTGAGTGGCAGGGGCATTTCCAGGATGTCGCTGGGCAGGTGTTGAATCTGGTTGTCACTCAGGTCCAGCACTTTCAAGCGGCTCAGGCCAAATACCCCCGCCGGCACTTCGCTGAGCCCGCAGTTGTGCATGAACACCGTGGTCAGCCTCGACAGGTGGCTTAGGTCGGGGCTGAGGCCCAGTGGGTTATCGCTCAGGTCCAGGTATTCAATGTCGGTCAGGCTCGCGAGTTGCTGGGCGCTGTGGGCGGAGAGTCGGATCTGGCTGTCCGGCAGCGCCAGGTCTTGCAGGTGCTGCAGGTCGAACACGCCTTCGGGGATGTCGGTCAACCGATGCCGCTCGACGGTCAGTTGCCTGAGGTTGGGAAAGCACGCCAGTAACCCATCGATCCGTCCGTTGGTGCCTTCGCCAATGATCTCGATCAGCGTGACGTGCTTGAACCGGGCGTCCAGCCTGGGCATGTCGCCCAGCAACTGGCCATGAAACACCAGTTTGTAGGTGAGCTGCGTGGTGATGTTTTCGTCGTCCGGTTCGGTTTCCCGGCGCCAGCATTCCTCCAGCAACTCCTTGAAGAGCCGGCGGCGGATTTGTTCTTCGGCCCGTGCGCCTTCGTCCAGGACGGTATCGAGCCACGGGTCGCGCAACGGGATATCGATCACCCATTGCTGAAGATCGGTGCGCATCTGTTCGAACTCGGAGCCCAGGCGCGTGATCTCGGGTCCGGCGGCGTCCAGGTCGCCGGGCAGTTGAAAGTAAATATGACTGACTTCGCTGTCCGGTAGCTCGGGGTAGAGCAGCCGCAGGCGTTGAAACTCAGCGGCAGGAGCATCGACCAGAAACAGCTCGCCCGTGGCTTGGCTATGGTTTTTTATCCGCTGCAGTGTCTGGCGCGACAAGGGGTTGCCCGACAGATTCAGGCCGGCGTTTAGGCCGGACCCTGCGTGGAATAACGCGTCGGGCAGATCATGGATGGCGTTGTGGCTCAGGTCCTTCCAGACCCCGGATGTTTGCGCGGAGAGCAGGGCCTCCGGGACTTCGCCAAGACCAGTGTGGCTCAGCGAGAGTCGCGAGAGCTGGGGCAGTTGGCTGATGTCGGGTATCCGCTCCAGCGGGTTGTGGCTCAGGTCCAGCCGTTGCAGGTTGCGCATGCCGGCGATGACATCGGCTTGCGCTGCAGGCAGTCGCAGGCCGCAACGGCTAAGGCTCAGGTGGTTGAGTTGCGGCAGTTGCTCAATGCCCGTCGGCAATTCGCCGAGCCAGTAGTTTTCAATCGACAGTCGGCGCAACGCAGGGAAGTGCTGTAAAAACCTGCCCAACTGCAAGGCGGAGCCGCGGCCCTGCAGGGTCAGCGCGGTCACGTGCTTGAACGGTGTGCGCAGCGCAGGCAGCGCCGCACTGACCGGCTTGGTCAAGACCAGTTCATGGTGTGGCGTGTCCTGCGCGGTGTGTTCATCCAGGGGTGTTTCCTGGCGCCAGCCCGCTTGCAGGTCTTGCATGAACAGGTGCCGATAGGTGCGCTCTTGCAGGGAGGCGTGTGGGTCCTGGGTCCAGGGCTCCATGTCCAGGCCTATCGCTGCGTAGTCCCGCTCAAGCTGGTCGATGGCCGCCGTGCCCGACGCCAGGTCGCCGGGCAGGGAATAGATGAAGTGGTTGACGTCAGTGTGGGTGAAGGTCGGATAGAGCCGTGCGACACGTTCGGTATCCAGGGCATCGGCGTCGATCGCCATGGAATTGCCGGTACGCTGGAAGTACGTTTTGACCTGCTCCAGGGTCGCCCGCGAGAGTGGGTTGTTGGACAGGTCAAAGCGTTCGCTGGCGGCGGCGGGCAGGTTGAAGAACGCTGGCGGTAGTTCGCGGATCTGGTTGTGGGCCAGCATCACCAGTTCCAGGTTTGCACGGCCCAGCAGGCCTTCAGGTAACTCGCTGAGCCCGGTGTTTGCGAGGTCCAGGTAGCGCAGGTTCGGCATGTTGGCGACGCTGGGGAACAGCGTCAGTGGGTTGTTGGACAGGTCCAGGGTGACCAGGCGCGACATGGCACTGATTCCTGCCCGGCTTTCGTAGCTGAGGGTGATCGCGCAGTGGCTCAGGATCAGTTCGTTCAACTGTGGCATCGAGAGGATCTGTGACGGCAAGTGTTCGAGGGCAATGTCCCGCACGGCCAGTTGACGCAGTCGTGGGAACACCTGCAAGAAACCATTGAGCTCAAGCCGCGCGTGTTCTCCCGAGATCTCCAGCCAGGAAATATGCGCCATGTGCGCGTTGATCCTGGGCAGCTCGCCAAACACCGGCGCGTTCAATCTGAGGATTCTGCCGTTGATGGTGGGGGGCTCATGGTAGTGATCGACGGCGCCTTCGTGACGCCAGGCGCTCCTCAGTTCACGGACCCACAGGTTGCGACTGTGTCGCGCATAGCCAAGCGCTTCGGGGCTCAGGGCAATCCCTGTCTCGGGATGGATGCGGGGGGTGTTGACCTCCCACATGGCCAGGACAATGTCCATTCGAAAGAACTCGTCTTTCATCGCCCGCAGGGTTGCCAGCGCGCCTGCGGGCCGTGCGGCGAAGAGGTGCAGCAGATGCTGGATCTGTTCGGGGGTCTGGGCGGGAAACAATTCATGGGCGATCCGCTCAAGGGACGGTCCCTGGCTGGGGCCTGGCGTGGGTGCGTCGGCGGCGCGATAGCCTTCCATCCCGCCGCGCAGGCGCATCACCTCGGGGTCATAGGCCGGTTTGAGCAGCGGGTCGGTGTCGAGCAAGCGTCGCAGCGCCGGGCGGTCCAGCGGGTGCCGGGCAATGGCCTGGCGCAGTACGGGGCCCTGGCCGATGTGGATGCCCAAGGCGTTGCGCTGGGCATCGGGGATCGCCTGCAGGATCGCGGTGTAGAAATCGGTGTCGCCAAACAGCCTGCCATTGTCTTCAGGGACGTAATCACCTTCGGCGGTCAGGATCAGTCGTCTTTTTATCTGGGCCTGCTCGGCGCCGATGCTGTCGAGCAGCGGTCCGTCGCTGCGGTAGTGCCTGACTTCGATGCGCACCTGGGGTGACCAGCCGGGCAGGTTGTCCAGGGAATGCAGGGCCAGTCGGGCGGTGTCCGGGTTGTCGACGGCGTCCAGGTAAAGGCCTTCGTAGGCGCGAGTGGTGCGCACTTCCTGTTGGGTCCATGCGGCGAGGTCAGCCAGGCGCTTGGGCACTTGGCCCTGGTCGATGGCGCGCAACTCCTGGGCGCTGGCGTGATCGAGCAACTCCTGGGCGACGCTGGTCGGCAGACCAGGGTGTGGCGCGGAGTCGATGAGCTTTTGTTGGCGGGCGCTGTGGGCTCGGTTCGCGCTGCGATAGTGTGAGTCAAACAGGGTGAAGCGTTTGTCCTGGGCGATGCGCGCCAGCTTTTTGCGCAAGGCCGCTGCACGGGTCTGCGCCGAGCGGGGTGGCTGGCCGAATTCCTCCTCCAGCAGCGTTTTGCGCTCCGCTTCGTCAAGGCTTTCGATTACGGTGCGCAACAGGTCACCGCTGTTGAGTTGGGCTTCGTGGATCTGTACCACGCTGGCGCCGCGGTGCTGGCCAAATTCCCAGGTGGTGTTGCCCGAGGCGTCGAGAAAGCGCAGGGTCTTGCCCTCGGGCCACAAGCCGTAACTGGTCAGCAGTTGCAGCTGTATCTGCGGGTCGGCCTGCCTGTAGAGCGCAGGGTCGTCGCTGTTCATCTGGCTGATAAAGTCTTGGATGCCCTGGTCGACCTGGAAGCGCTTGAGGCTGTCAGCCAGCAGCGGTGGGGGCGTCTGTTGGGTGACGTGCATTTTGCGCAGCGTGTTGTCGTGGGTCCCGCTGACATCCCGCACCTGCTGCAATTGTGCGTCGCTGAGGGTGTCGGCCTGATAGCCCAAGCGGCGCATGAGCGTGGCGCTGTCCCAACTCAAGGGGCGTTCCAGTTCGATCACCCAGGCGCCCTGGCCGTTGGTCATGGCCGGCGGGCGGTAGGCATTGGCGCGCGTGGGGTGTTGCAGGTAGTAGCGTTCGTCGGCGTGGTTCCACAGCACGCTGTAATGCTCACCGTTCAGGTGCAGGACGAGTTTTGCGTGGTGATGATGCAAGCCCCGCTCGTTGGGGCGGGAGTCCTTGGCCAGCGTCAGCTCATGGCGATAGGGCGCCAGGTCCGGGTCCCACAAGCGACGCTGGCCATTGGGTAAGGTGACGGGGTTGAAACGGTCGATGAACTGCAGGAGTTCGGCCGGTAGTACCTGGCGCATTAGCGTCTCGGCGATCGGCACTCCCGTGGCAAACAGGCCCAGTTGGATCAGTTGTTCGACGAACCCCATGGCATGTCCAAAGGCTTCGCGTGTGAGGCCTTCGGCCCAGTCAACGATGCCCTCGAACGTCTCGTCGAGCAGTTGATAGGCGCTGTAGCCGAGCATCAGCGCCCCCAGCGGTGGCACGAAGGGCGTGGCAATGAACGCAATCGCTTGCAGCACGGCCGAGGCGATTTTCTGAATGAAACCCCAGCGCTCCCAGCGGGCTTTCTGGTTGACGTCGGCCGTGGAGACGGCTTGGCTGCGGGCATCGTTGAGTACCTTGCTGAGTTTGACTTGATACAAATACTCGAACAGGTCGCGGGTGATTTTTTCCGAGCGAAACTCCAGGTTGGGTCGCTCGACGGCCGTCTCGCGCCAACTGGGCAATGGCTCGCCGGGCGTGTGGGGGTGCCAGGTCACCTCGGTGAGGCGGTGGTTGAGACTGGCAAACACTTGGCCCTGCTCCTCGTGATCGACAAAGCGACTGAAGAAGCGTTGATAGTCGGGGGCGCGCAGTTTATGGCTCAGCGCCCGCATCAAGGCGCTCGTGTTGTCGTAGTGCTTGAGCGGGTGGTGCGGGTCGTCCGGGATGTAGGCGATGACGGGGACCTCCCCACGGCGTGTGTCCAGGTCCTCGGCAAACACGACGATGCCGGTGAGGCGGCTCGACATCATGCTCAGGTTGTAGCCGGTCAGCGCCGGGCAGCCATGGGTTGCGCCGCGCGGATCGCCGATCAGCTGTTTGATCCCGTCATAACCGGCCTGGGGGATGTCGGCCCTGATCAGCGCCATCTCCAGAGCCAGGTCCAGCGCCGCCCGTTGGCTCTGCTTGAGGGTGTGCCGCAGGCTGGCCTGGGCCACAGGGTTGGTCATCCCCAGGTAGTCATTGAGATAACGCTGGTAGTGACCGCCGATATCCAGCTCGCGGCAGAGCGTGGCGAACTGGGCCACGCTGATCTTCGCGGCGATCGCCGGCAGGCTTTCGAAGTGCCCGGTGCTGCTCGGTTGGCTGATGAACCCGGAGTTCTGCTCGTAGGCCTGGGGTTGCGCTTCTGAGGGTTCGAAGTTGTGCAGCGCCGCGTCGAGCATCGATACCGTCCAGGTCCTGGCGGCGCCGGGGGAGACGGTAAAGGTGGCGATCTTCAGCGGGATATAGAGTTGCAGGTAGGTGCTGGCAACGTCGACGTCGAGGGCGTAGCGGGTGTTCAATGCCTGTTGCAGTCGTTCAGCGGCAAAATCCCTGGGGGTCTTGAGGTTGGCCATGGCCTTGTCCAGGTGATTCTGTGTGGTCCAGGCATGGGCGTTGAGGCGCTTGAGTGTTTGGTGCTGCGCAGGCGAGGCGGTGGTGTGCCACCGGGCAATGATCGGCGAGTGATGGGCCAGGGCATCGCGCTTGGTGGTCGAGGCGTGGCCGAGCCACGGGGCAATGACCTGTGCGAGGATCTCGTGGCGTGGATCGCGGGGTGCGGTGGCGGCGTCGGGCAGGGTGGCAGGTGGTTGTGGCATGGGTTTGGCTCCTGGTGGATGGGGTGTCGAGCCAGCAAACCAGCTTGCCGTGGTGCAAAGGCGGTAGATAGTTAGCGAGGTGAAGGTCGGTGAATATGCAATCGGCCGGTTGTAATCCTGCCTCTGCGCCGACGCACGGTTTAAACTGCGCCTTTGCGACGCTATTTGTCGCATTGCCGTAAACCCGGTCAAAAGCGGGTTTTGCGCTATAAGAAGTTGTCGCTTGGCGGCAAGGCCAAGCTCGAAACTGTCCCTACAATCCTCACCAAGCTCGCCAGTTCCAGGCGGGTGTTTCTCATCAGGAGACTCCGATGTCCGTTGAGCACGCTGCGGTAGAACGCGCCGATTTCGACCAGGTAATGGTTCCCAACTACGCGCCTGCCGCATTCATCCCGGTACGTGGCGCCGGCTCCCGCGTTTGGGACCAGTCCGGCCGCGAGTTGATCGACTTCGCCGGCGGGATCGCCGTCAACGTGTTGGGTCACGCTCACCCGGCGCTGGTCGGTGCCTTGACCGAGCAAGCGAACAAGCTGTGGCACGTGTCCAACGTGTTCACCAATGAGCCGGCCCTGCGCCTGGCTCATAAGCTGATCGACGCGACCTTCGCCGAACGCGTGTTCTTCTGTAACTCGGGCGCTGAAGCCAACGAGGCCGCCTTCAAGCTGGCCCGTCGCGTCGCGTTCGACCGCTTCGGCAGCGAGAAGTACGAAATCATCGCCGCGCTCAACAGCTTCCACGGCCGGACCCTGTTCACCGTCAACGTCGGTGGCCAGTCCAAGTACTCCGATGGTTTCGGTCCGAAGATCACCGGCATCACCCACGTGCCGTTCAACGACCTGGCCGCCCTCAAGGCCGCCATTTCCGACAAGACCTGCGCCGTGGTGCTGGAGCCGATCCAGGGCGAGGGCGGTGTGTTGCCGGCCGAGCTGGCTTACCTGCAAGGCGCCCGTGAGTTGTGCACCGCGCACAATGCGCTGCTGGTGTTCGACGAAGTGCAAACCGGCATGGGCCGCAGCGGCAAGCTGTTCGCCTACCAGCACTACGGCGTGACCCCGGACATCCTGACCAGCGCCAAGAGCCTGGGCGGCGGTTTCCCGATTGCGGCGATGCTGACCACCGAAGACCTGGCCAAGCACCTGGTCGTCGGCACCCACGGCACCACCTACGGTGGCAACCCGCTGGCGTGCGCGGTGGCCGAGGCGGTGATCGACGTGATCAACACCCCAGAGGTGCTCAATGGCGTCAACGCCAAGCACGACAAGTTCAAGGCGCGCCTGGAGCAGATCGGCAAGCAGTACGGCCTGTTCACCCAGATCCGTGGCCTGGGCCTGTTGCTCGGCTGCGTGCTGAGCGATGCCTGGAAGGGCCGCGCCAAGGACATCTTCAACGCCGCTGAAAAAGAAGGCCTGATGATCCTGCAAGCCGGTCCCGACGTGATTCGTTTCGCCCCGAGCCTGGTGGTTGAAGACGCGGACATCGATGCCGGCCTGGACCGTTTCGAGCGCGCAGCGGCCAAGCTGACGCAAGCCTGATAGACCCTTCGGCGCCTGGTTGTCCGGGCGCCGATCAAAATTTTAATGCCGGGCCAGATCAAAGGTGGGAGCGGGCTTGCTCGCGAAAGCGGTGGCTCAGACAGCGAGCGTGTTGACTGATACAGCGCTTTCGCGAGCAAGCCCGCTCCCACACTGATGTGTGTGCCCGGTTATTTTTCTGTAAGTCTTGAGAGATAGGAGTGACACCATGCTGGTGATGCGCCCCGCGCAAATGGCTGATCTGGGCGAGGTACAGCGTCTGGCTGCGGACAGCCCGATTGGTGTCACTTCCTTGCCGGATGACGTTGAACGCCTGAGCGACAAGATCGCCGCGAGCGAAGCCTCGTTCGCCGCCGAAGTCAGCTTCAATGGCGAAGAAAGCTACTTCTTCGTTCTTGAAGACACCGCCACCGGTCAGTTGGCCGGTTGCTCGGCCATCGTTGCCTCGGCCGGTTACTCCGAGCCGTTCTACAGCTTTCGCAACGAAACCTTCGTGCACGCCTCCCGCGAGCTGAAGATCCACAACAAGATCCACGTGCTCTCCCAGTGCCACGACCTGACCGGCAACAGCCTGTTGACCAGCTTCTACGTCAAGCGTGACCTGGTCGGATCGCCCTGGTCGGAGCTCAACTCCCGTGGGCGCCTGCTGTTCGTCGCCAGCCACCCGGAGCGCTTTGCCGACTCGGTGGTGACCGAGATCGTCGGCTACAGCGATGAAAACGGCGACTCACCGTTCTGGGACGCCATTGGCCGCAATTTCTTCGACCTCAACTACGCCGAGGCCGAGCGCCTGTGTGGCCTCAAGAGCCGGACGTTCCTGGCCGAACTGATGCCGCACTACCCGATCTATGTGCCCCTGCTGCCGGACTCGGCCCAGGAAGCCATGGGCCAGGTCCATCCGCGGGCACAGATCACCTTCGACATCCTGATGCGCGAAGGCTTCGAGACCGATCACTACATCGACATCTTCGACGGCGGCCCAACCCTGCACGCCCGTGTCTCGGGCATTCGCTCGATTGCCCAGAGTCGCCTGGTGCCGGTGAAGATTGGCGAGCCAGTCAAGGGTGCCGGGCGCCAGTACCTGGTGGCCAATGCCCAGTTACAGGATTACCGCGCGGTGATGCTTGAGCTCGATTACGCGCCAGGCAAACCGGTGATCCTGGACCTGGAGGCGGCCGAGGCCTTGGGTGTCGGTGAGGGCGTCAGCGTACGCCTGGTGGCCGTTTGAGGCCTGGCCCAGCGACCTGATTGCCTAGTAACGCAGCGAGTTTCACGGGGGGCCGTTATCGGTTGCCCGTCTGAGGAGATAGCATGATCGTTCGTCCCGTACGCAGCAGTGATTTACCCGCCCTGATTGCCCTGGCCCGTAGCACCGGCACCGGCCTGACCACCTTGCCGGCCAACGAAGAGCGCCTGGCGCATCGGGTCGGCTGGGCGGAAAAAACCTTCAGCGGCGAAGCGGGGCGCGCTGACGCCGATTACCTGTTCGTGCTCGAAGACGACAACGGCCAGGTGGTCGGCATCAGCGCCATCGCCGGCGCCGTCGGCCTGCGCGAGCCGTGGTACAACTTTCGGGTCGGCCTGACCGTCAGCGCCTCGCAAGAGTTGAACATCTACCGCGAGATCCCGACGCTGTTCCTGGCCAACGACCTGACCGGCAACTCCGAACTGTGTTCGTTGTTCCTGCACGCCGATTACCGTACCGGTCTCAATGGTCGCATGCTGGCCAAGTCGCGGATGTTGTTCATCGCCGAGTTCCCGGAACTGTTTGGCAACAAGATCATTGCCGAGATGCGTGGCGTCTCCGATCAAGCCGGTCGCTCGCCGTTCTGGGAGAGCCTGGGGCGGCACTTCTTCAAGATGGAATTCAGCCAGGCCGATTACCTGACCGGCGTGGGCAACAAGGCGTTCATCGCCGAGCTGATGCCCAAGTTTCCGCTGTACACCTGCTTCCTTTCCGAGGACGCCCGTGGCGTCATCGGCCAAGTGCACCCGGACACCGAGCCGGCGCTGGCGATGCTCAAGAGTGAAGGCTTCAGCTATCAGGGCTACGTCGACATCTTCGACGCGGGCCCGGCGATCGAGTGTGAAACCAGCAAGATCCGCGCGGTACGCGACAGCCAGGCGCTGGTGCTGGCCATTGGCACACCGGGCGACGATGCCACGCCCTTCCTGATCCACAACCGCAAGCGTGAAGACTGCCGGATCACCGCCGCGCCAGCGCGCTTTGCCGCGGGCACCCTGGTGGTCGATCCACAGACCGCCAAACGTCTTCAACTGAACGCCGGCGACCAGGTGCGCGCCGTGCCGTTGTCTGCTGCACGGGAGTCGAAATAATGAATTCGCTATACATCGCAGGTCAGTGGCTGGCGGGCCAGGGCGAGGCCTTTACGTCGCTGAACCCGGTCAGCCAGCAGGTGTTGTGGTCGGGGCAGGGCGCCAGTGCGGCCCAGGTCGACAGCGCCGTGCACGCCGCCCGCCAGGCGTTCCCGGCCTGGGCCAAGCGCACGCTGCAGGAGCGCATCGACGTGCTGGAGGCCTTTGCCGCCTGCCTGAAAACCCATGGCGACGAACTGGCCCGGTGCATCGGCGAGGAAACCGGCAAGCCGCTGTGGGAAGCGGCGACGGAAGTGACCAGCATGGTCAACAAGATCGCCATCTCGGTGCAGAGCTACCGCGAGCGTACCGGCGAAAAGAGCGGCCCATTGGGCGACGCCACCGCCGTATTGCGCCACAAGCCCCACGGCGTGGTCGCCGTGTTTGGCCCTTACAACTTCCCCGGTCACCTGCCCAACGGGCATATTGTCCCGGCGCTGCTGGCCGGTAACTGTGTGCTGTTCAAACCCAGTGAGCTGACGCCGAAAGTCGCCGAGCTGACGGTCAAGTGCTGGATCGAAGCCGGCTTGCCGGCGGGTGTCCTGAACCTGTTGCAAGGTGCCCGCGACACTGGGATCGCCCTGGCGGCCAACCCAGGGATCGATGGCCTGTTCTTCACCGGCTCCAGCCGCACCGGCAACCACTTGCATGCCCAGTTCTCCGGGCGCCCGGACAAGATCCTCGCGCTGGAAATGGGCGGTAACAACCCGCTGGTGGTGGATCAGGTCGCCGACCTGGATGCCGCGGTGTACACCATCATCCAGTCGGCGTTCATCTCGGCTGGCCAGCGCTGCACCTGCGCCCGCCGTCTGCTGGTGCCACAAGGCGCCTGGGGCGACACGCTGCTGGCGCGCCTGGTGGCGGTCAGCTCGACCATCGAGGTGGGTGCGTTCGACCAGCAACCGGCGCCGTTCATGGGCTCCGTGGTTTCCCTGGGCGCAGCCAAGGCGCTGATGGACGCACAGGCGCACTTGCTGGCCAATGGCGCGGTCAGCCTGCTGGCCATGACCCAGCCACACGCGACGGCCGCCTTGCTGACCCCGGGCATCCTGGACGTCAGTGCCGTGGCCGATCGTCCGGATGAAGAATTGTTTGGGCCATTGCTGCAGGTGATTCGCTACGCTGACTTCGATGGGGCGATTCGCGAAGCCAACAACACCCAATATGGCCTGGCCGCCGGACTGCTCTCGGACTCCGAAGCGCGCTACCAGCAGTTCTGGCTGGAGAGCCGTGCCGGGATCGTCAACTGGAACAAGCAACTGACCGGCGCTGCCAGCAGTGCGCCATTCGGCGGTGTCGGGGCCTCGGGCAACCATCGCGCCAGCGCCTACTATGCCGCGGATTACTGCGCGTACCCGGTGGCCTCGCTGGAGACGCCGAGCTTGGTGCTGCCTGCCGTCCTGACGCCTGGCGTAACGCTGAACTAATGTGGGAGCGGGCTTGCTCGCGAAGACGGCGTGTCATCCAACCTATCAGTGACTGAACCACCGCCTTCGCGAGCAAGCCCGCTCCCACGCCTTGATTTGTGGTGTATTCAAGAAAATTGATGCCTATAACAACAGATTCTCGTGGAGCCTCGCTGATGAAATCCTATGAAGTCAATTTTGACGGTCTAGTGGGGCCGACCCATAACTACGGTGGCCTGTCCTACGGCAACGTGGCGTCCCAGAGCAACAGCCAGCAGTCTTCCAATCCCCGGGAAGCGGCACTGCAAGGGTTGGCGAAAATGAAAGCGCTGATGGACATGGGCTTTCAACAAGGCGTACTCGCGCCGCAAGAACGTCCGGATGTCGGCGCACTGCGCAGCCTGGGGTTCAGCGGCACCGACGCCCAGGTGATCGAGCGCGCGGCCAAGGACGCGATGCCGCTGCTGGTCGCCAGTTGCTCGGCGTCGAGCATGTGGGTGGCCAACGCCGCCACCGTCAGCCCGAGCGCCGACACGGCCGACGGGCGCGTGCACTTCACCGCCGCCAACCTCAACTGCAAGTACCACCGCAGCATCGAGCACCCGACCACCAGCCGCGTGCTGGGGGCGATGTTCGCCGACCAGAAGCACTTCGCCCATCACGCCGCGTTGCCGGCGGTGGCGCAGTTCGGTGACGAAGGCGCGGCCAACCACACCCGTTTCTGCCGTGACTACGGCGAAGCCGGCGTCGAGTTCTTTGTGTTCGGGCGCAGCGCGTTCGACACCCGCTATCCGGCACCGCAAAAGTACCCGGCACGCCAGACCCTCGAAGCGTCGCAAGCGGTTGTCCGCCTGCACGGCTTGAGCGAGGACGGTGTGGTCTACGCCCAGCAGAACCCGTCGGTGATCGACCAGGGCGTGTTCCACAACGACGTGATCGCGGTGGGTAACGGCGAGGCGCTGTTCTATCACGAGGAGGCGTTCCTCAATACCGAGGCGATGCTGGCTGAGTTGTCGAGCAAGCTGGCAGCGCGCGGTGGCCAGTTCAAGGCGATCTGCGTGCCACGCTCGCAGGTGTCGGTGGAGGACGCCGTGCGTTCCTACCTGTTCAACAGCCAGTTGTTGTCCCGTGCCGACGGCTCGATGCTGTTGATCGTGCCCCAGGAGTGCCAGAACAACGAACGCGTCTGGCAGTACCTGCAAGGCTTGACCGGTTCCGGCGGCCTGATCCGCGAAGTCAAGGTCTTCGACCTCAAGCAAAGCATGCAGAATGGCGGTGGCCCGGCGTGCCTGCGGCTGCGCGTGGCGCTCAATGAAACCGAACTGGCGGCGGTCAACCCGGGGGTTATCATGACGGCGCCGCTGTATGGCTCGCTGACCCAGTGGGTCGACAAGCACTACCGTGACCGCATGACCGAAAACGATCTGGCGGACCCACAATTGTTGCTTGAGTGCCGGACGGCACTGGATGAACTGACGCAAATCCTTAAACTGGGCGCGGTTTATCCATTCCAGATCAATTAAAGGCCCGCGTGCGGCTCCAATGAGCCGGGCGCGAGGTTTTATCATCCAGATGAGAACGTAAAAATGAGCGATACCCTGAAGCTGATCCTTGAAGACACCGACGGCACTCAACTGGAAACCTCCTGCACCCGCGTGGCGGTGATGTGGCAGGGCAAAGAGCTGTGGATCCAGCAAGATGGCCGTGGCCAACTGCTGATCGGCGTCGACGTCGAAGAAGGCGACGCCGAATACGCCAACCTGCTGCTGCGCCCATTGGCGACTAACCTGGTCAGTCTGCAACTGGAAATGGAACCGGCTGATGTCGGTGACGAAGACCATGTGCATGGCCCGGATTGCAATCACGATCACTAAGGAAGTCGCGCTATGCTCGCCCTCGGCAAACTGCTTGAACTGACCCTCGCCGGCCGTGAACCGGCGGAGAAGACTCAACTGACTGTCGAAGGCGTGCGGATGCGCTGGCTGAGTGAAGGTGCGCTGGAAGTCCGGCCACCGGAGGCCCGTGACAACGGCGTTGACCTGCTGCTGTCAGCCGGCATCCACGGTAACGAAACAGCGCCGATCGAGTTGCTCGATCGCCTGTTGCATGACATCGCCCGCGGCGAATTGAAACCGTGTGCCCGTATCCTGTTCCTGTTTGGCAACCCCGAGGCCATGCGCCGCGGCGAACGCTTTGTCGAACAGGACGTTAATCGGCTGTTCAATGGCCGTCATGAACTGAGCAGCGGCTTCGAAGCCCTGCGCGCCTGCGAGCTTGAGCGCCTGGCGGCGAGCTTTTTCAGCCTGCCGGACCGCGAGCGCCTGCACTACGACCTGCACACCGCGATCCGCGGCTCGAAGATCGAACAGTTCGCCTTGTACCCCTGGAAAGAAGGCCGCGCGCATTCGCGCCGGGAACTGGCGCGCCTGCGGGCCGCTGGCATGCAGGCGGTGCTGCTGCAGAACAAGCCGTCCATCGTGTTCAGCTCGTACACCTACGACACGTTGGGCGCTGAGGCCTTCACCCTGGAACTGGGCAAGGCTCGACCCTTCGGGCAGAACGAAGGGGTCGACGTTTCACGCCTGGAGACCCGCCTGAAGCAGATCATCGAAGGCACCGAGCCGCCATTGGCGCAGGAAGGCCTGGATGGCTTGCAACTGTTCAGCGTGGCGCGGGAAATCATCAAGCACAGCGACAGCTTCAAGCTGAACCTGCCAGCGAGCATTGAAAACTTCTCGGAACTTGACGTGGGCTACCTGCTGGCCGAGGACATCGCCCAGACTCGCTGGATCGTCAAGGAGCAGGGCGCGCGGATCATCTTCCCCAACCCGAAGGTGAAGAATGGCTTGCGGGCGGGGATCTTGATTGTGCCAAGTTCTGGCGAAGACTTGAGCTAAGCGCAGATCAAATGTGAGAGCAACTGTCTTAGCCATGCCGCTCGTCACCGCCATCGCGAGCAGGAATCTGGGTTGAGCCCGTAGGAGCGAGGCTTGCCCTAATGCCAGTCAGTTAAGCGAAACCCGCGTGGGAGCGAGCCTGCTCGCGATAGCAGTAGGTCAGTCAACGGAGATGTTGGCTGTGTTGCCGTCTTCGCGAGCAGGCTCGCTCCTACAAGGAATTGAGCTGCTCCCCGGATGTGTGTTCGCCGTGGACCAGGGTGGGAGCGGGCTTGCCCGCGAAGAGGCCATCACATTCAACAGCAGTGTCGGCTGTGCCGACGCTTTCGCGAGCAAGCCCGCTCCCACAGAGGTATCACACCATTTATGGGAGCGGGTATCTGGCTTAGACGGCTAGCGCGCGCGGCTCACTACGGCGCAAGGCACGGATCTTGTGCAGCGTGTCAGCGCAGGTCTTCGCCGCTTCCTGGCCCTTGTGCACAAAGTGCTCGAAGAAGAACTTCTGGTGCTCCTCGCCCGCGTGGAAGTGGTGGGGCGTCAGAGAGACCGAGAACACGGGCACTTCGGTTTCCAACTGGACCTGCATCAGGCCGCTGACGACCGATTGGGCAACGAATTCGTGGCGATAGATGCCGCCGTCCACCACCAGTGCGGCGGCGACGATGCCAGCGTAACGGCCTGTCTTGGCCAGCAGCTTGGCGTGCAGCGGCATTTCAAAGGCGCCGCCGACTTCAAAGAAGTCGATGTCCGATTCCTGATAGCCCTGGGCGATCATCTCGCTGAGGAAGCCCTTACGGCTTTGATCAACGATTTCCTTGTGCCAGCAGGCCTGGATGAAGGCGACGCGCTCACCCTGATGGTTTTTGCTCTTGCTATCGATTGCGGTGGGTTGCATCTGTTCTGACTCCTGTTTGTGTAAAAAACAGGGCGTTATGAATCGAATGGGATTTAAGGGTACGTCCGGTTCAAGCATGCAGTGCCTGCGCGTTGACCGTGGACGGCCCTGTGGCGCCAATCCCGTTCTCTCTTCATCCGGACTATGACCGTCGGCCCCGGGATCACACCGGGTCTGCTGACCTTGTCATTACCCAGGCCAAAGCCTGTGTGAATGCCAAGCGCTCGCGGGCTATGCGCATTGCGCGCAATTACCGCCGGTGGGGAGTTGCACCCCGCCCTGAGAACGTTTTGCCGACAGATTATCTGGCGGCGCAGCGTTTTTAACACAAATTGTTAAGCTGCGCATCGCTGCGTTGTGATGATATACATCGGTTTTTTCGCGCCATTCCGAGGGCTGATCCATGAGCGTTATCGATCTTCGCAGCGACACCGTCACTCAACCGAGCGCAGCAATGCTCGACGCCATGGCCCGCGCGGCCACCGGGGACGATGTCTATGGCGAGGACCTAACGGTGAATCGTCTTGAAGCTGACTTGGCCTCGCGCCTGGGCTTTGCCGCCGCGTTGTTCGTGCCGACGGGCACCATGAGCAACCTGCTGGGGCTGATGGCGCATTGCGAGCGCGGTGACGAATACGTCGTCGGCCAGCAGGCCCACACCTACAAATACGAAGGTGGCGGTGCGGCGGTGCTGGGCTCCATCCAGCCACAACCGCTGGAGGTCCAGGCCGATGGTTCGCTGGACCTGGCGCAGGTGGCCGCCGCGATCAAGCCTGACGACTTCCACTTCGCCCGTACCCGCTTGCTGGCCCTGGAAAACACCATGCAAGGCAAGGTTTTGCCGCTGGAGTACCTGGCCCGGGCCCGCCGTTTTACCCATGAGCATGGTTTGCAACTGCACCTCGATGGCGCACGGCTGTACAACGCGGCGGTCAAGTTGGGCGTGGACGCGCGGGAGATCACCCGGCACTTCGACTCGGTGTCGGTGTGCCTGTCCAAGGGCCTGGGCGCGCCGGTGGGCTCGGTGCTGTGCGGCTCGCCGGAGTTGATCGGCAAGGCCCGGCGACTGCGCAAGATGGTCGGCGGCGGCATGCGCCAGGCCGGGATTCTGGCGGCGGCGGGGCTGTATGCCCTTGAGCACAACGTCCAGCGCCTGGCGGACGACCACGCCAACGCCTGGGCGCTGGCCGATGGCTTGCGTGCAGCGGGCTTTGACGTCGAGCCGGTACAGACCAACATGGTTTACGTGCAGATGGGTGACACGGCCGAGGCATTCAAGGTGTTTGCCGCTGAGCGCGGGATCCGCCTCAGCGCCGCCTCTCGCCTGCGCCTGGTGACACACATGGACGTGAGTCGTGCGCAAATCGAGCAAGTCATCGCGACTTTCGTCGAGTTTTCCAGCAAATGACCCCGGAAATGGCCATGCTGGCCGTCCAATTGAGTGTTTCTATCTTATAAACACGCTGTACCGCGCGCGCAGGGCCGATATAATGCGGCCCTTTGCCGTCGCTTCGTCCGTTGACGATGCGCACAGGCCTTTGGCCGCAGCCTCCGTGGAAGAACCTAATGAAAAGCGCAGAAATCCGTGAAGCCTTCCTTCGCTTCTTCGAAGAGCAAGGCCACACCCGTGTAGCCTCCAGCTCTTTGATCCCTGGCAACGACCCAACCCTGCTGTTCACCAACGCGGGGATGAACCAGTTCAAGGACTGCTTCCTGGGCCAGGAAAAGCGCGCCTACACCCGCGCCACCAGCAGCCAGAAGTGCGTGCGTGCCGGCGGCAAGAACAGCGACCTGGAAAACGTCGGTTATACCGCTCGTCACCATACGTTCTTCGAGATGCTGGGTAACTTCAGCTTCGGCGACTACTTCAAGCGCGACGCGATCAACTACGCCTGGACCTTCCTCACCGGCGTGCTGAAGCTGCCCAAGGAAAAACTCTGGGTGACCGTCTACGCCTCCGATGACGAGGCCTACGACATCTGGACCCAGGACATCGGCGTGCCCGTCGAGCGCATGATCCGTATTGGCGACAACAAAGGGGCGCCGTACGCCTCCGACAACTTCTGGACTATGGGTGATACCGGCCCTTGCGGCCCGTGCACCGAGATCTTCTACGATCACGGCGCCGACATCTGGGGCGGCCCGCCGGGCTCTCCGGACGAGGACGGCGACCGCTACATCGAGATCTGGAACAACGTCTTCATGCAGTTCAACCGCACCGCCGATGGCGTGTTGCATCCGCTGCCAGCGCCGTCGGTCGATACCGGCATGGGCCTGGAGCGGATCAGTGCGGTAATGCAGCACGTGCACTCGAACTATGAAATCGACCTGTTCAAGAATCTGCTGGTCGCGTCGGCCGCCGCGATCGGTTGCGCCAATGACGACCAGTCTTCGCTCAAGGTGGTGTCCGACCACATCCGTTCGTGCGGCTTCCTGATTGCCGATGGCGTACTGCCGTCCAACGAGGGCCGTGGCTACGTGTTGCGCCGGATCATTCGCCGTGCGTGCCGTCACGGTAACAAGCTGGGCGCGACCGGCAGCTTCTTCTACAAGATCGTTGCCGCCCTGGTGGCCGAGATGGGCGAAGCCTTCCCGGAACTCAAGCAGCAACAGGCCAACATCGAGCGTGTGCTCAAGGCCGAGGAAGAGCAGTTCTCCAAGACCCTGGAGCACGGCCTGAAGATCCTCGAACAGGACCTGGCTGAACTCAAGGGCACCGTGGTCCCGGGCGACGTGGTGTTCAAGTTGTATGACACCTACGGCTTCCCGATGGACCTGACCGCCGATATCGCCCGCGAGCGCGAGCTGACCATCGACGAGGCCGGTTTCGAACGTGAGATGGAAGCCCAGCGCGTCCGTGCGCGCTCGGCCAGCTCCTTCGGCCTGGACTACAACACCCTGGTCAAGGTCGACGTGGCAACCGAGTTCACCGGTTACACCCAGACCAGCGCTGCGGCCAAGATCGTTGCGCTGTACAAGAATGGCCAGTCGGTCGACGTCTTGAGCGAAGGCGACGAGGGCGTGATCGTCCTCAACCAGACGCCGTTCTACGCCGAGTCCGGTGGCCAGGTCGGCGATTGTGGCTACCTGCAGGCCGGCAACGCGCGTTTCGACGTGCGTGACACCACCAAGACCGGTGGTGCGTTCCTGCACCACGGCGTGCAGGCTTCGGGCAGCCTGATCGTCGGCGCACCGGTGCAGGCTCAGGTGGATGCCGAAGTGCGTCATGCCACCGCGCTGAATCACTCGGCCACGCACTTGCTGCACGCCGCATTGCGCCAGGTACTGGGCGAGCACGTCCAGCAGAAGGGCTCGTTGGTCGACAGTCAGCGCCTGCGCTTCGACTTCAGCCACTTCGAGGCCATCAAGCCTGAGCAGATCAAGGCCCTGGAAGACATCGTCAACGCCGAGATTCGTAAGAACACGCCCGTTGAGACCGAAGAAACCGACATCGAGACCGCCAAGCAAAAAGGCGCCATGGCGCTGTTCGGCGAGAAGTACGGCGATGAAGTGCGCGTGCTGAGCATGGGCGGTAGCTTCTCCGTTGAACTGTGCGGGGGGATCCACGCCAACCGTACCGGCGACATCGGTTTGCTCAAGATCACCAGCGAAGGTGGTGTGGCTTCGGGCGTACGCCGTATCGAAGCGGTGACCGGCGCAGCCGCGCTGGCGTACCTGAACGCTGCTGAAGAGCAACTCAAGGAAGCGGCCAGCCTGGTCAAGGGCAGCCGCGACAACCTGATCGACAAGCTGTCGGCTGTGCTTGAGCGCAACCGTCTGCTGGAGAAGCAACTCGAGCAGTTGCAAGCCAAGGCGGCCAGTGCGGCGGGCGACGATCTGTCGGCCTCGGCCCTGGATGTCAAAGGTGTGAAGGTGCTGGCCGTGCGTCTCGACGGTCAGGATGGCAAGGCGCTGTTGGCGCTGGTTGATCAACTGAAGAACAAACTCGGCCGCGCAGTGATCCTGCTCGGCAGTGTCCATGAGGAAAAGGTCGTGCTGGTTGCCGGTGTGACCAAGGACCTGACTGGCCAACTCAAAGCCGGTGATTTGATGAAGCAAGCCGCTGCGGCAGTGGGCGGGAAGGGCGGTGGTCGTCCGGACATGGCGCAAGGCGGTGGTACTGACGCCAACAGCCTGGACGCCGCACTGGCCCTGACCGTACCGTTTGTCGAACAGGGTATTTAAGGCTGTGTGCCCGGCGCGTTCGTCTAGTGGCGGGCCGGGCTGCTGTTTGAGTGACTAATGGGCGCCCTTCATGGGCAGAGGCGGCTTTGAAATGGCTTTGATCGTACAGAAATTTGGAGGCACCTCGGTCGGTACTGTCGAGAGAATCGAACAGGTCGCCGACAAGGTTAAGAAGTTCCGCGATGCCGGCGATGACCTGGTGGTTGTGCTGTCGGCGATGAGCGGCGAGACCAACCGTCTGATCGATCTGGCCAAGCAAGTCAGTGGCGACGATCAGCCGGTTCCACGTGAGTTGGACGTGATTGTCTCCACCGGTGAGCAGGTGACGATCGCACTGTTGGCCATGGCGTTGATCAAGCGTGGTGTGCCGGCGGTGTCGTACACCGGTAATCAGGTGCGGATTCTGACGGATAGCGCGCACAATAAAGCGCGGATCCTACAGATTGACGACCAGAAGATTCGCGGTGACCTGAAGGCTGGCCGGGTTGTTGTTGTCGCCGGTTTTCAGGGCGTCGATGAGCACGGCAACATTACCACCCTGGGGCGTGGCGGTTCCGACACCACCGGCGTGGCGCTGGCAGCGGCCCTGAAGGCCAGTGAGTGCCAGATCTACACCGATGTCGACGGTGTCTACACCACCGACCCACGTGTGGTGCCAGTCGCTCAGCGCCTGGACAAGATCACCTTTGAAGAGATGCTGGAAATGGCCAGCCTCGGCTCCAAGGTGTTGCAGATCCGTGCGGTGGAGTTCGCCGGCAAGTACAACGTACCGCTGCGCGTTCTGCACAGCTTCAAGGAGGGTCCGGGTACCCTCATTACTATTGATGAAGAGGAAACCATGGAACAGCCGATCATTTCCGGCATCGCTTTCAATCGCGATGAGGCCAAGCTGACCATCCGTGGTGTGCCAGACACCCCGGGCGTCGCCTTCAAGATTCTTGGGCCGATCAGCGCCGCGAACATTGAAGTCGACATGATTGTGCAGAACGTCGCGCACGATAACACCACCGACTTCACCTTCACCGTGCATCGCAACGACTACCAGGCGGCCCAGGCCGTGCTGGAAAACACCGCTCGCGAGATCGGTGCCCGTGAAGTCTCGGGCGACACCAAGATTGCCAAGGTCTCGATCGTCGGTGTTGGCATGCGTTCGCACGCAGGCGTTGCCAGCCGCATGTTCGAATCGCTGGCCAAGGAAACCATCAACATTCAGATGATCTCGACATCGGAGATCAAGGTCTCGGTGGTCATCGAAGAAAAGTACCTGGAGCTGGCGGTGCGTGCACTGCACACAGCTTTCGAGCTGGATGCACCGGTCCGCCAGGGCGAGTGATGCGGTCCAGTGAGGGCGCGGTCTGACCGCGCCCTTTGTTTTTTGAGCTGTGCACACAAGGCTGTTCTTTTACGTGTGCTGGTCAATACTTAGGCGTGTAGGGCTGCGACCGCTGTGGTTGTAGGTCGAGCGCCTTTTTTTTGCAGACTGTTGTCCCTGAACTGAAATGCGTGAGGAGAAAGGTATGCTGATTCTGACTCGTCGGTGCGCAGAAAGCCTGATTATTGGTGATGGCGAAATCACCGTGACCGTGCTCGGCGTTAAAGGAAATCAAGTGCGCATCGGTGTTAACGCACCCAAGGAGGTGGCGGTGCATCGTGAGGAAATCTACCTGCGTATAAAGAAAGAGAAGGACGAAGAACCAAGCCATTAATTTTTATCGTTTTTTATGTTTGCAAACGGGGAAAAGGTTGGTTAAGATACGCCCCGTGTTGCGGAGAGCTGGCCGAGTGGCCGAAGGCGCTCCCCTGCTAAGGGAGTACACCTCACAAGGGTGTCGGGGGTTCGAATCCCCCGTTCTCCGCCATTATTTGCGTAGTACGTTGTAATCTGGCTTCTTCTGTAAGTTGTTGAAATTACTAGAAAAAGAGCTTTACAAAGAGATTCAACGGCCTATAATGCGCGGCAACAAATGCACTCGTAGCTCAGCTGGATAGAGTACTCGGCTACGAACCGAGCGGTCACAGGTTCGAATCCTGTCGAGTGCACCATTTAAGGGTTGTTTGCAGTAATGCGGATAACCTGGCTTCAACCAGTTGTGATCTGGTATAAAAACAC
Source organism: Pseudomonas sp. ok272 (assembly GCF_900109995.1). Taxonomy (GTDB): domain Bacteria; phylum Pseudomonadota; class Gammaproteobacteria; order Pseudomonadales; family Pseudomonadaceae; genus Aquipseudomonas. Next base: position 506,210 of record NZ_FOCB01000001.1, read on the forward strand.
AACTTGCACTCGTAGCTCAGCTGGATAGAGTACTCGGCTACGAACCGAGCGGTCACAGGTTCGAATCCTGTCGAGTGCACCAAACACCAAAAAGCCTGCGTCTAACGCGGGCTTTTTGCTGTCTGGGATTTGGCTTTTACGCAGCCATTCCCATCGAACGTAATGTTCGCGCTCCGACCCTTCTTGTCGTCATAGTAATAGTCCGTTGACGATGCCTTTGTACGTACGCGGTTTGGTTTGCCGAGTGCGCTTTCCACGTCCTGCCGGTTCATGCCGACAATAATCCTGCGATCGATGATTGCTTCGCGACGTTCGCGTGCGTCAGGTGCTCTGTCGCACTTGTCTTCAGACTGGCCGACGATCGTCAGTGATTGCGGTTCTGTTTGCTTGCGTGATGTTTCAGCAGGGGCGGCCTCAGGCATCGCAGTGCTGCTGTTGCCTGGGGTGGGGGGTTGGATGCTGTGCAGTGACAGGTGTTCGTTCGGGCGGCAGCCCAGTGTCGTGAACGTGACATGGCCGTTGTCATCGTCACAGCGTTGGATCGTCGCGCCAAGGGCCTTGGGTGACGGATAGAGCAGGGTTGCCAGGAATAAGGCTGCAAGGGCTGTGGTTGGCATTGGACGTCCTCCGTGACGGTTGTAGTTGAGGGTAGCTGCTACATTTCTTGGTGCGGGTGTGTTTTCTTTTCAGGATGAGTCGTCGCAGATTCACCCGTGCCGGAGAGGGTTGGATTTCTCTTGCAAGCGCTTGTTCCAGTGCGGATTTTTTAGCGTTTAAAACCGCCAAGCCGTGTATGATTGCGCCCGTCAGCCCCGCCGGGGCTTGTGGAATACCTCCATGGACTTACCCAGTAGTTACTCAGTAAACCGTTTTTCCAATCATGAATTGACTGATTGATCCTTCCGGCGTGCCCCGCTGCTGGGAGTGGAGTTCGCCTATGTCTGAAGTAGAAGTAAAGAAAACACAAGAAAGCTTGCAGGACCGCCTTGCTCAAGTCGTTGAGCTGCTGCAGCGCCAGCGGGTGGTCGAAGACCTGACTCATCGCCAGGAAGGTCATCATCAGGATCTGGTCGAGAACCTGGTCCACCGGCAAAATCTCGTCGAGTTGCAACGCAAGCTCGATGATCTTCACTCCGCCGACGTTGCCTATATCCTTGAAGCCCTTCCGCTCGCCGAGCGTTTGACTGTCTGGCAGTTGGTCAAGGCTGAGCGTGACGGCGACATCCTGCTTGAAGTGTCCGACTCGGTTCGTGAAACCCTGATCGCCGACATGGATGATCACGAACTCCTGGCAGCGGCCAAGGAGATGGACGCTGACGAACTTGCTGACCTGGCTCCCGAGCTGCCGCGAGACGTCGTCCATGAGCTGATGGAAACCCTCGATGGTCAGCAGCGTGAGCGCGTGCGCTCCGCGTTGTCCTATGACGAGGATCAGGTCGGCGCCTTGATGGACTTTGAGATGGTGACGATCCGTGAGGATGTCAGCCTTGAAGTGGTGTTGCGTTATCTGCGTCGCCTCAAGGAGTTGCCAGGCCATACCGACAAATTGTTCGTGGTCGACTATGACGGCGTGCTCAAAGGGGTTCTGCCGATCAAGCGCTTGCTGGTCAATGACCCGGAGAAGCAAGTATCGGAAGTCATGGCCAGCGATCCGGTAAGCTTTCACCCGGATGAGGACGCCTACGACGCGGCACAGGCTTTTGAGCGTTACGACTTGATTTCGGCCCCGGTGGTCGACAAGAACGGCAAGCTCATCGGTCGTTTGACGATCGACGAAATGGTCGACTTGATTCGTGAAGAGAGCGAAAACGAAGTGCTCAACATGGCGGGTCTGCGGGAGGAGGAAGATATTTTCGCCTCCGTCTGGAAGTCCTTGCGCAACCGTTGGGCGTGGCTGGCGATCAACCTGATCACAGCGTTTATCGCATCGCGGGTAATCGGTCTGTTCGAAGGTTCCATCGAGAAGCTGGTGGCCCTGGCGGCCTTGATGCCGATTGTCGCGGGTATTGGCGGTAACTCGGGCAATCAGACGATCACCATGATTGTGCGTGCGATGGCGCTCGATCAAGTCAGTACCGGTAATACCTCGCGCCTGATGCGTAAGGAATTGGCGGTGGGTTTGATCAACGGCCTGGTCTGGGGAGGGGTTATCGGCGTCGTAGCCTACCTGCTTTATGGCAGTTGGTCGTTGGGCGTGGTGATGACGGCCGCGATGACGCTTAACCTGCTGTTGGCTGCCTTGATGGGGGTGTTGATCCCAATGACCCTGGCACGCCTCGGACGCGACCCTGCAATGGGGGCCAGCGTCATGATCACGGCCATGACCGACAGTGGTGGATTCTTCATCTTCCTGGGGCTGGCAACGATCTTCCTGCTCTAAGTGCCTATGGCGCGATCTTGCCCGCTGGGCGGGTCGCGCGTTGCTCTGCCCAATTCCCTGAATGTGATCTCGATGGAGCAAGCCGCCGGCGCCATCGGGAGGGCGCGCGGCTGAAATTCAGGCAAAAAAAAGCCAGCGCTTGGCTGGCTTGAGTGTTCTGCGGGTATCAGGAAGCGCTTGCGCTCATCTCTGCATCGTGGGCGATCAGAGAAACCAGGGCGTTTTGCTGGCGGTGGGAGAGTTGGCGGAAACGTTGCAGCAACTCGCGCTCGTGCAGCGAAAGCTCGGGGCTGTCCAAGCGCATGCTCAGCTCCTCGCCCAATGCGCCCTCCTGAATAAGGCTCTGCTCCAATCGCGCAATGATCTCGGAGTTCATGCTGCGGTGATGGTTGCGTGCCACCTCGGCAATGCGCTCGCGCATTCCGTCTGGCAGGCGTACGACAAACTTGTCAGCCGTACGGCTGGAATAAATTGCCTGTTTCAATGGGCGCATATATTTAACCGGTTAGTTCAGGGGAGCGGTTCTGGGAGTTGCCGCAGGATGTCAGTAGGACAAGCGTGGCAGCCAAATGTTCAACCTGAATTGATGAGAGGCTCGCATCATGCCTCAAATTTGCCAGATACTTGGCGTCAATTCTGTGACAAATATTGAACGGTAAGCAGGCATTATGCCAGCTTCAATTGTCAGAAATGCGGACTGGTTGGAAAACACGGGCCTGTCCGAATACCTGTTCGCACCCTTCCGCCGACAGGGTGATGCCTTGCAGGCATGACCTGACGTGCACTCCATGCGAATTCAATCGTTCATTCTTTCGTTGTATAGAATAGTGGCAAATGGCCGATTTGCTAGGGGAGAACACCAAATTTGGAGCGTTTTGGGATGGGTGGCAGGCTTATTTGTCTGCTGGGTCCCTCAGGTTCAGGCAAAGACAGCCCGATCGATGTCGCTCGTGACTCCCGGGCGTGTTTTGATTGTGTCGTGGCGCGCCGGGTGATGGCCCGCGCAACCGATGTGTGCGGAGAGTCTGCCGTAAGTGTCACCTCACAGGAGTCCGCTGCGCGAGAAGGCTTCGCACGGTCCTCGGTGCAAAGGTACCTGGCAGCCAGTGATCCGGCACGCCAGTTGGCGCAACCGCCGGGTTGCTGCAGTAGCGCGCTTGCCTACACTTAATAAGCCTACAGACGACATGACAAAAGCGGGTCTGGCCGTTAACATGCTCGCCGTCCATCGCGCCGCATGTTCTTGCGGCCGGTCTGTGTCTCAGTAGCTCAATTGGATAGAGCATCCCCCTCCTAAGGGGAAGGTTGGCAGTTCGAACCTGCCCTGGGACACCATATAATTCAAGGCCTCTAGCTATTAAAGCGACGAGAGATAAACATTCATGGGTGCAGGATGGGTGCAATTGCTAACCTTCAGCTCATGAAAATGCCCTCAGGGGACAGCCCTCCGAAGGTGGGGGCGCGTGGGTTCGAATCCCGCTTGGTGCACCAAATTGATGTTTCTAGTTGTCTTTCGATGGCTACGTAACTCGCCGCAAAGCCCGCCCTGTGCGGGCTTTGTTGTTTCTGCTTGTCTACCTTTTGGGTCGAGGTTCCATACTGATGAAGGGACAACCATTTGACCGCCAGATTCTGCCGATGCTGGTCGGCAGATGTAGGTCGGTTGCTGCCCTTCGTGACAGGCAGAAACCGGCCGACTCTGTTGAAAAAGTCGGCTCGCCCAAACGGCCTGGTCATTGACTGGTTAAAATGCCTTCTTTGCACACGGCTACGTGAAATCTGAGTCCGGAAGCCTCTGCCGAAAATAAAGATTTCAATCTCGAACGCATTCTTTTCTGCTGCGGAATCCATGGTCGACTTTTTCAACAGAATCGGCCAAAAGCTGACGTTCAAGCCGATCAAGCGTCACCCCGCCAAACTTGAGCTATCTTTCCTGCGACTCACCAGCAAAAGGTGATCCCGCAAGTAAGGATGCTTTTATGAATCAATCGGCCCATCGCCTGAACCTGTTCGCACTGACGCTGCTCGGTGCATTGGCAACCACATCCCTGCTGGTGCCACCCAGCTACGCTGGCGAAGCTGCCGTTGCCGGGCCTGTCGCCGGCACCAAGGTCACCGAACCCTATGTGCGCATGATGGCGCGCGAAGCGTATTTTTGGGGTTGGCCGATGGCCAATATTTTCAACCGTCGCCAGGCCTTCAAAGACCTGCCCGAACCGGGCTTGATGGGTGGCATCGTTCCGGTCGCGCCGATCAATCGACTGTCGATGCTCAGTGATTACATTGATCCGGCGGAACGGCTGGTCGCATGCCCGAATCAGGATGTGGTGTACGGCGCGGGCAGCATCGCGCTGGATCTGGAACCGGTCGTGCTGCAAGTGCCGGACTTCGGCAGCCGTTTTTGGGTGTATCAAGTGGTGGATCTACGCTCCGATAGCTTTGCCGAACTCGGCAAGATGTACGGCAGCAAACCCGGCTTCTATCTGCTGGTTGGCCCTGACTGGAATGGCAAGGTGCCTGCGGGCATCACCAAAGTCTTTCGGGCACGTACCAGCACCGGCTTCGTGATTCCCCGAGTGTTCCAGGATGATACCGCAGCCGACCGCACAGCTATTCAAGCGTCGCTGTCGGGCGTGGACATGTACCCGTTGTCGCAATACGACGGCAAGGTCAAACACCGGGACTGGGCGAAACTGCCAAAATTCCCGGCGCAGGCGGCGGGCAGCGGCGAAACCAAATGGGTGATGCCGGAGAAATTCTTCGACGAGTTGCCGGCGCTACTCAAGGACGCCAAACCGTTGCCGGGCGAAGAAGCCCGCTACGCGCAGATGGCCACCCTCGCGGCCATCGCCAAGGCTGATCCGCAACTGAAGGCGGCGATGATCGATGAAGCGAAAAAAGCCGACAGCGAAGTGATCGATCCGCTGTTGCAGTTCCGCAACTATGGCCTGCAACTGCCGGATCACTGGAGCACCATCAGCAACGGTGCAGCGTTTGGCACCGACTACTTCAGCCGTACCGCCGTGGCGCGCTCGAATATTTTCGTCAACCAACAGAAAGAGACCAAATACTTCTATCAGGACTTGGACAAGTCCGGTACGCGTCTCAATGGGCAGAACAGCTACTCCGTGACCTTTGCTAAGGGGCAACTGCCGCCGGTTAAAGGCTTCTGGTCGCTGACCCTGTACAACGAGCAGCACTTCTTTTCCCCGAATGACCTTAAGCGCTATTCGATCGGCACCAAGAACAAATCACTGCAGGCCAATGCCGATGGTTCGTTGACGATTTACGTGCAGAGCGAATCACCGGGCAAGGACAAGGAAAGCAATTGGCTGCCGACGCCCCAAGGTGCTGATTTCTCGCTGTACATCCGCGCCTACTGGCCTGAACCGGCCGCGCTGAATGGCCAGTGGGTGCCCCCAGCCGTACTGAAAACCAATTGACCAGAACAGGACGTTCGCGATGAGCACATTTGCAAAATCACTGACTGCAACGGGCCTGGCCATCTCGATCAGCCTCAGCGCCCAGGCGGCCACGCACTATGAACAGTTGGCCGATCTGCCTTTTGCCGGCGGCTATCCAACACTGGAGGGCGTGGCGCAACTGCAAAACGAATTGCTTTTCCAGCGTGCCGTGCAGTCGTACATCTGGGCACTGCCGGCGTTGAACATGTACGCCATGAAAGAAGGTTCGGAAAAAGCCTTCGGTGCCGGCTACAACGTGCTGCCGATCTGGAAGGACCGCCTCAACGCCAAGACCCGCGTCACCACGCCAAATTCCGACGTGATCTATGCCATGGGCTATCTGGATCTCAAGCAGGACGGCCCGATGGTGATCGAAGTCCCGCCAGGCTTGCAGGGCATTCTCGATGACTTCTTCCAACGGCCGATCTGCTCCGAGGGCCAGATCGAAGGTCGCCAATGGTGTGGTGATGTCGGGCTGCCGGGACCGGACAAAGGCAAGGGTGCCAAGTATCTGGTGCTGCCACCGGACTACAAGGGCGAGGTACCGCCGGGCTACCTGACTTACCGCTCGCGCACTTACGGTGTGTTCGTGTTCTGGCGCGGATTCTTCAAGGACCCGAAACAACTGGAGGCACCGGTCGCAGTCATGGAGCAGACGCGCATCTATCCGCTGGGCAAACAGGCCACGGCCAAAGCGATGGAATTCCCCAACGCCTCGAAAACTCCGGTCAACATGCTCTACCCCTCCGACGGCAGTGCGTTCGACATGCTGTCGCGGTTCATCGATCACGAATACGTTGACCCGCAAGACATGGAAATGCGCGGCATGCTCGCCGCTCTGGGTATCGTTAAAGGCAAACCGTTCAAACCGGAGCCAGCCACCCGCGACCTGCTCGACAAGGCAGCGAAAACCGCCAGCAAGATCGGCCATGCCATTTCCTACACGCCGCAAACCATTGTCGCCAATGGCACCTGGTATCCGGATCGCAAGTGGTTGAACGTATTCCCCGGCAATGCGACGTTCACCGCCGACACCTTCAATTACATCGACCCGCGCACCGGTTTTTTCACCAACGCCTACTCGGCCAGCCCGGGCATGGCGGTGAACATGGAAAGCGTCGGTGCCAAGTACCCGGCCACCTTCGTCGATGCCAAAGGCCAATTCCTGTCCGGCAGCAACAGCTACTCGCTGAACCTGCCCAAAGGCATTCCGGCGGCATTGTTCTGGTCGGTGACGGCGTATGACTCGATCACTGCGTCAGGTCTGGATAACGGCCAGCCGTTCCCGTCGCTGAACACCATGGACAAGCCCGTCACCAACGCCGACGGCTCGATCGATGTGCATTTCGGCCCGAACTCACCGGGCGCCGGCAAAAACTGGATCAAAACCCTGCCGGGCGAAGGCTACTTCGTGATTCTGCGGTTATATGGCCCGACCAAGGCGTTCTTCGACAAGGCATGGAAACCGGGGGATTTGATCAAGCAATGATCTGAACTGCGTCTGAACGACATGAGTGCATTCATGTCTTCGGCGTTCTTGGCCGACAGCTTTGGGTCGATTCTGTTGAAAAAGTCGACCATGGATTGCGCAGCAGAAAAGAATGCGTTCGAGATTGAAATCTTTATTTTCGGCAGAGGCTTCCGGACTCAGATTTCACGTAGCCGTGTGCAAAGAAGGCGTTTTAACCAGTCAATGACCAGGCCGTTTGGGCGAGCCGACTTTTTCAACAGAATCGGCCAAAAGCAGACATTAAAAGATTACCGCGACCAGCCACTCAGGGCTCAAGCGTCTGGTCGACGGGGCCTAATTAACCAACCTTCACATTCATGGTGATGCGAGCGGTAAATACCTTTACGCCGCCCTCGTCGAAAATATCGACTGGAACGACCTTGTCTCCCGACGTTGCCCAGTCGATTTCGCCGCCACCGGCAATCGCATGGATGGAGCAGCAGCGTATCCACGCTCAAAAAGAAGGCCCCGCGCTGATCGATCAGACGGGGCCTTTTTGTTGCTTCATTCGCTGACTCCACTTGGGTTTCATGTGCAGGCCTGGGCCGAGTATGCGGTGATCCTGGTGTTGACGTGATGCCGCACGCCACCTCTCTTGCGCGTTCGCGCGCGGCCAATGAACAGTCCCGTACACCTTGTTGAAGTCGCGGTGACTCCGATGGTTACGCGATTGTTTGACGATCTCTTCAAGAGAACACCCGCTCTGGCCGATAGCCTGTTGGGCTGCTGTTCTGCGCAATTGGAGCCGGACGGTCAAGCCGGGCCGGTCCTGGGCTGCGCCTTTGGGTTCATCTTTTTAATTGCCTGGAATCTTCGATGCTGGCGTACCACCAAAAGAGCTTCTTGATCGTCGATGATTTCTCGGATTTCCGCAGTTCGGTCAGGTCGATGCTGCGTGAGTTGGGCGTCAAGGATGTAGACACGGCCGACACGGGCGAGGCGGCGTTGCGCATGTGTGCGCAAAAGCGCTACGACTTCATCCTCCAGGACTATCACCTGGGTGACGGTAAGAAGAATGGTCAGCAGGTGCTTGAGGACCTGATGATCGAGAAGTTGATCAGCCACGAAAGTGTCTTTCTGATGGTCACCGCCGAGAGCAGCCAAGCCATGGTGCTCAGTGCCCTTGAGCACGAGCCGGACGCGTACCTGACCAAGCCGTTCAACCGCGCCGGGCTGGCCCAACGGCTGGAGCGGCTGGAGCAGCGCAAGACCTTGCTCAAGCCGATCCTGCAAGCGCTGGATCGGGGCAAGCCGGTAGAAGTGCTCAACGCTTGCGTCGCGTTGTGCCGCCAGGACCCGCGCTTTTCCCCGCTGTGCCTGCGCTACCGCGCCGATGCACTGCGCGACATGAACCAGAACGAAGTGCTGGAGCGCTTGTACAACAGCATCCTGGCTGATCGCCCGTTGCCTTGGGCGTATGTCGGCCTGGGGCGGTTGCTGTTCAAGCGGGGGCAGATCAATGAGGCCAAGGCGTTGTATGAAAAAGCCCTGAAGGTCTTCCCGTTGATGCCAGGCTTGTATGACGGTCTCGCTGATGTGCTGGTGGCGCAAGGTGATACCAAGGCCGCACAGAGTGTGCTGGAGGAGGCGGTGCGTCTTTCGCCGCTGGCGGTACGTCGGCAATCGTTGCTGGGCAAACTGGCCATGACCAACGAAGACTTCGACAGCGCGGCCAGGGCCTATCGCCAGGCGGTATCGCAAGGTGCGCAGTCACGCTTCAAGGACCCGGAAAGCAATCTGGGCCTGGCCCATGCCCTGATCAGCAAGGGCAGTGAGCGGGGCCTGGATACCCGCACTCGCCTGGAAATCAACCAGACCTTGAGTGCGGTGGCCAAGGACAACATCAATGATCCGGGGTTGCAGATCCGCGCCCGCCTGATGAAAGCCACCAGCCTGTTGATCAACGATGCCGAGACGGCGGAAAAGCTGACCGAGCAGGCGCTGATGCGCCTGGATGGCATGGAGCAGTTCATGAGCCCCGAAGCGGCGTTACTGGTGGCCAAACAACTGAAAATGCTCGGCCAGGCCGACGCCGGTCATTCGATGTTGAAGAGTTGCGCGGAAATCTACGGCGACGACCCGCAGGTGATGCAGGGGATTGCCAAGCAGACCGATGATCCGGCGATTCTCAACTCCGGCAACGCGGCGGCGGATCTTAACCGCCAGGGTGTACGCAGCTACAAGGCTGGCACCCTGACCGAGGCCCGGGAGCTGTTTCGCGGTGCGCTGCTATTGCAGCCCAAGAACATCAGTATTGCCCTGAACATGGCGCAGTCGCTGTTGCACGGCGCTGATGCCAGCCTCGACCCGGCGCTGCTGGAGGAGTGTCGCGCCTGCTTGAAGCGGGTTGGGTTGATGCCCGAGAGCGACCCGCGTTATTCGCGATATCAGAAGCTCAAAAGCAAGGCATTTGGCGAATGAATGAAGCTGACCAGGGGCTGGATTTTTCCACGGTGATTGCCTCCACCGTCCATGACATGAAGAACTCCCTCGCTGTGCTGATGCAGGCGCATGGTCAATGGTTGGCACGGTTGCCCGAAGCACAGCCGCAACATCCGCAGCAGGGTGTGATCGACTTCGAGTTCGCTCATCTCAACAGCATGCTGGTGCAGTTGCTGGGGCTGTACAAATTGGGGGTCAATCAGTTGCCGTTACGGCCCGACTACCATGAGCTGGACGATTTTATCGAGGCGCAATTGGCGGCGCACCAGGAGGTGTTCAAAAGCCGTGGCCTGGTTGTGACGTATGAGGTCGACCCCTTGAGCCCTCTAGGGTTTTTCGATCGTGAGTTGATCGGTACGGTGCTAGCCAATGCCATCAACAACGCAATCCGATACGCCCGCCACTCATTGCTGATCAGCGTGGGTGAGGAGACCGGCCAACTGGTGCTGGCGATCAACGATGATGGTGAAGGTTATCCGGCCCAGATGATCGAACGTCAGGCTGATTACGTACAGGGCATCAACCCGGCCAGTGGCAGTACCGGCCTGGGCCTGTACTTTGCCGCGCGCATCGCTCGATTGCATCAGCGAAATGGGGTGCTCGGGCGGACCGAAATCAGCAATGGCGGTCCCTTGGGTGGCGGGTTGTTCAGTCTTTATCTTCCTTGAGTCCTTGCGAGCAGGCCGGCTAGGGCGCGTGCCCCGGTATTTTTCCGGGGTGTGCTTGATATTCTGAACGGCTGATGCCTATTTTGTACGGGTCGCCGTTCCCGGCTTGAACAACAAGGATAGCGTCATGACGACCGATGGCCAGAGTTCACTCGCACAGCGATTGACCGGCATTGATGAGATCGAATGTGTCACGCCGGACCTCAATGGCGTGCCGCGTGGCAAGGTAATGACGGCTGAAGGTTTCCTTGAGGGACGGCGGTTGCAGATGGCGCGCGGGGTGCTGCTGCAGTGCATCATGGGGGGATATCCACCGGCACGTTTTTACGGCAGTGACGATGGCGACCTGGCGCTCAATGCCGATCCACAACAGATCCATCGCTTGCCATGGAGCAAGCAACCTCGGGCCCTGGCCATCTGTGATGCGGATGAGCTGAGCGGCGAAAGCTCGCGCCTGTCCACCCGCGGCCAGTTGAAAGCGGTGATTGCCCGTTATGCGGCACGCGGCTTGGCGCCGGTGGTGGCGACCGAGATGGAATTCTTTGTGTTTGCCCCGAACGCCGACCCGAGCCAACCCTTCCAGCCGCCTGTTGGCCTGGATGGACGTCGCGAAGAGGGGCATAGCGCATTCAGCGTCAGTTCCAACAACGGCTTGCGACCCTTCTTCAATGAGGTCTACGAGTGCATGGCTGCGCTGGGTCTGCCGCGCGATACCTTCATGCATGAAATGGGCGTCACTCAGTTCGAGATCAACCTGCTGCACGGCGATCCCTTGTTGCTGGCCGACCAGACGTTCCTGTTCAAGCACCTGCTCAAGGAAGTGGCACTCAAGCATGGCTTGATCGTGGTGTGCATGGCCAAGCCGCTGGCCCACACTGCTGGCAGTTCGATGCATATCCACCAGAGCATCGTCGAGATCGGCACGGGACGTAATGTGTTCAGTGACGACGTCGGGCAACCTACGGCGATGTTCCGCCACTTCATTGGTGGCCAGCAGGCTGGCATGGCGGATTTCACCGCGTTGTTTGCGCCGAACGTGAACTCTTATCAGCGTCTGTGCCATCCTTACGCGTCACCGAACAATGCGTGCTGGTCCCATGATAATCGGGCCGCTGGATTGCGGATCCCGGCCAGTTCTGCGGCTGCTCGTCGGGTCGAAAACCGCCTGCCGGGCGCCGATGCCAATCCGTACCTGGCCATTGCGGCCAGCCTGGCGGCGGGGTTGCACGGGATCGAAAACGAGCTCGAACCGACTGCGCCGATCCAGGGTGAGTTCGAGGTACCGGAGAGTTTGTCACTGCCGTGTACCTTGCATGCGGCGCTTGAGCGTCTGAAGCGTAGCCAGTTGGCGAAGGAGTTGTTCGGCAAGGAGTTCATCGATGGCTACATTGCGTCGAAGACCCTGGAGTTGGCCAGTTACTTTGATGAAATCTCCCCCTGGGAACGGCGTGTTCTAGCTGCCCAGGCCTAATCGACCCGTCGCCGCCAGGCTGTCGTTGACGCTAGCCTGGTACTTACCGCAAGGAGCCGCTCGGAACGCCGATGCGCCTAATCTGGAAATCCTTTCGCGCGCTGTATTTCTCTTCGCTGATGATGCTGATCGGCTCGGGCCTGTTGAGCACTTACCTGGCGTTGCGCCTGGCAGCTGACCACGTCGATGGCTTGTGGGTCGGTGCCTTGATGGCGGCCTACTATTTCGGCCTGGTGTTGGGCGGCAAAATCGGTCATCGGTTGATTGCCCGGGTCGGGCACATCCGCGCCTACTCGGCGTGCGCCGGGATCGTTGGCGCCGCCGTGCTTGGGCACGGCTTGATCGACTGGCTGCCGGCATGGCTGGTACTGCGAACGGTCGTCGGTCTGGGCATGATGTGCCAGTACATGGTGATCGAGAGTTGGCTGAACGAGCAAGCCGAGACCAAGCAGCGAGGGATGGTGTTCAGCGGCTACATGATCGCGTCCTATCTGGGGCTGGTGCTGGGTCAGTTGATACTGGTCATGCACCCGGCGCTGGGGTCGGAGCTATTGATGTTGGTGGCACTGTGTTTTGCCTTGTGCCTGGTCCCGGTGACCTTGACCCGACGTATTCACCCGGCGCCCCTGCATCCGGCACCGATGGAACCGCGCTTTTTCATGAAGCGCGTTCCGCAGTCCCTCAGTACGGTGCTGGGCGCTGGCTTGATCGTGGGTTCGTTTTACGGTCTGGCGCCGCTGTATGCCACACAGCAAGGGCTGTCTACCGAGCAAGTCGGTTTGTTCATGGGCAGCTGCATCTTTGCCGGGTTGGTGGTGCAGTGGCCGTTGGGGTGGTTGTCGGATCGTTATGATCGGGCGCTGCTGATCCGCAGCTTTGCCATCTGCCTTGCCGTCGCGGCGCTGCCGTTGGCGATCATGCCGCAGGTGCCCCTTGAAGTGCTGTTCATCGCCGGGTTCCTCTGCTCGTTGGTGCAGTTCTGCCTGTACCCATTGGCGGTGGCGTTCTCCAACGACCACGTCGAGGGGGATCGGCGGGTCTCGCTGACAGCGATGTTGTTGGTGACCTATGGCATAGGGGCCAGCATCGGGCCGTTATTGGCGGGTGTGCTGATGAAGTTTTTCGGTAGCCAGATGCTGTACGCGTTCTTCAGTTTTTTCGCCCTGGTGCTGGTATGGCGGATTCGGCCAAAGGCGGTAACCAACCTGCATCAGGTCGACGACGCACCGCTGCAACACGTCGCGATGCCGGAAAGCATGTCCAGTTCACCGCTGGTGGCGGCGCTTGATCCGCGGGTGGATGAGCAGGTGGTGCAGGACCAGATGCAGTCCGCCGTCAGTCCTGAGTTGGACCCCGAAACTGAACCAGGCCCCGAGACCGACCTGGATGACGCCGATCCACCGCCCGATCACCCAGGGCCGGAAAGCTTTACCAGGGCCAGGCCTTAAACCGGGCATAAAAAAACGGGCAGTCACCGCAAGGGGCTGCCCGTTTTTTTGGGGTTGGATCAGAGATCGTCTTTGTCGAACCGGCGCGCTTCACGCTGCAACTGATAGACGAAACGCTCAACCTGGCGCTGCACCAGCCCGCTCATGTTGTGAAAGCGTACACCGGCGAATGTGGTGTCGATTTTCTCTTCATGGTGCAGATAGCGCAGCTCAACCGGAGCGCTCATGCCGCCGAAGGGCAGGGCAGCCACGAAGCGTTCATACACCTGGCCCAGTTGCAGGCCGCTGGAGCTGGCAATGTCGCCCTCAAAGCGCAACTTGCAACCGGTCGCCGAGATGTCCAGCAGCTTGCCGGTCAGCGGCGTCTTGAGCTTGTCGCCGCCCAGTTCGATGTTGACCAGTTGCGCCAGTTTCAAGGCCGCACGAAAGGCATTGCGGCGCTGGTGGTAAACCACTTCGGTGGGCAGTGTGCCGCGGTAGCAGCGACCGTTGTTGGACTCATCGATGGTCAGCGGACCGTTGCTTTCCCAGGCGATGCGTACGCCCTCGTGAAAGCCTTCAACCCGGAACGGCTCACCTGCCAGCAGATAGCGTTCACCATCGCGGGGGATCATTTCATCGAGCGCGAGCAGGTTGCTTTCGCGATCGATGTCGACCAGGTAGCTCTGGAAGCGCTGGTTGCGTTCATGAAAAGTAATGATCAGGGGATCATGGCTCTCTTGCAGCATTCGCAGGTTGCTAGCGATTTCCAAGGGGGTGGCAAGCACCTTGGGTGGCTGCGGAGCTTCTTCCGCGCTTGAGGCGTTGAACACGGTTTATCAATCTCCAGACAGGATACGGTCACACGCAAGAGCCAGCATTCTGCCAGCATGTTCGGTGCCTTGATAGAGCACGCTTGATGAAGAGCTCAAGCCTGGCTGAGTGGGCGAGGCTTCATGACCATGGCCGTTGAGCCGCGAGCGTCATACAGGGTTGGAGACTCGCCCCCGTTGAGGATCTTCAGTTGATTGGCGGTAGTGGCTTGTTGCACCTGAATCGACTGGCCATTGCGCTCATTGGCGGCCTGGCAGTCCTGGAGCAATTGATTCAGCACATCACTTTGGCTCAGCAGTTGATCGCCGATGCTGGACTGGGCAGCCAGTTGCTCCAGGCCACTGCGGTTGGTTGGCAGGTTGAGGCTGGCAAGTATTTCGCTGCGGCGGCGGCCATGTTGTTCCAGCAGGATGATCAAGCCTTGCTTGCGCGCCAGAATGCTTTCGAGCAACGGCATGTCGCGCCCGTGCAGTGCGAGGGATTCGCTGTTGAGCAACTCCAGCAACTGTTGAGCTGGAGCAAGGTCGTCGATGATCAGTTGCAGTAAATTAGTGTCGTGCATGGCTGGCCTTGGGGTTTAAGCGTCCAAAAGCCTGCGCAGGCCTTTGGCTAGCGCTGGGCTTCGAAGTTGAGCAATTTGCTGGCTACGCGGTTGCTGTCGACCTTATAGCTGCCATCGGCAATCGCTGCTTTCAACTCGGCCACGCGGGCTTTGTCGACGGCAGGCTGATCGGCCAGCTTGTCAGTGAGCTTTTGCAACTGCTGCGCCTCGTGACTGAGGTGTACCGATTCTCCGCTCTTGCTGGCCCCGACCTGTTCGGCCTGAGTCGGCAGTGGTGCGGTTTTAGCGGTTTCGCCGGTGTCCTGGCTGGCGCTGGCACGCGTGCTGCTGGTGAGCGTAGAGGAACTGTTCAAACGGCTGAAATCGATGACCATGATGTAAAAAACCTCTGGGAATTTGGACGCTTGCCATGTTTTCGGCACTCCCCGGGAAAACTTTAGGCTCAATTCTTGGGGAGCCCGGGCACGTCAGTATCAGCCCTGCATGAGGAGCAGTTTAGGGAAAGGGCCGATGCTGCGCCAGTGATCTACATGGCGACTTCCACTTGCCCCGGCGCGGTGACTTGCGCCTTTATCACGCGTTGCGAGTTGAGGTTCTTGACTCGGATCTGTTCGTTCATGCCGCCATTGGTCAGTGCTTCACCGGGCATACGCACGCTGAGCGTACCACTGCGGGCTGTAATGACCACTTGGTCGCCCTTGCGCACCACTTCCGCCTGTTCCAGGTGGACCAGGGTAATCACCTGATCGTTGACCATTGGTCGGACAAGTTTCTGCCCGATCGCTTGGTCGACATCGGTCATGTACCCCTGGTTGATCAGGCTGATATCGCGCTCGCGCATGGCCACGTCGCCAGGCTCGATGATCCCGGCGCGCTTGAGTGGCCGGGTGGTGGTGACGACGTCGCGAAACAGGCGGACTTGAGCGGGCACGAAGACGGTCCAGGGGGAGGCGCCGTCGCACCGGACCTTCACGGTAACCCGTCCGATTGGCTTGGCCGGGCTCTCCAGAGTGGCTGTCAATTCCTTGTCGCAAGCAGGCAGGCGCAGGCGTGGATCGAGCTTGTTGACTTCGATTTCGTAGCGGCCTTCGGTTTGACTGGTGGCCAGGTAGTCTTCTACGGTGAACTCAAGAAAGCCCTGAGTGACGCCGATAAGTAGATCAGGCAACGTAACCGGCTCGGCCAGGGCAGGGTGGCTGGTGCCGAAAAGGCACAGGGCTGCCGTTGCGCAGAGCCATCGGCGGCCTGCTGAGGTCAGGTGTCGGAAAAATGTCGGGTTTGGTTTCATGGCAGTTAAAAAGCAAGCGCCGTGCCGTTTAGTGATTAATGTGCGTCGCAACACACTTAGCGTTGGTTTTGGGGAGTGAGCATGGCGGGTGTAATGGACTCGGTAAACCAGCGCACGCAACTGGTAGGGCAAAATCGCCTGGAGTTGTTGCTGTTTCGTCTCGACGGGCAGCAGCTCTATGGGATCAATGTGTTCAAGGTTCGGGAGGTGCTGCAGTGCCCGAAGCTGACGTTGATGCCCAAATCCAATCCTGTCGTGTGCGGTGTGGCCAATATTCGTGGGGCAACCATTCCAATTCTGGACCTGTCCATGGCTACCGGCTCCGGCAGGTTGCAGGACCAGAGCAATCCCTTTGTGATCATTACCGAATACAACACCAAGACCCAGGGGTTCCTGGTGCGTTCGGTGGAGCGGATCGTCAACATGAACTGGGAGGAGATCCATCCGCCACCCAAGGGGACGGGGCATGAGCACTACCTGACGGCGGTGACGCGGGTCGACAATCAATTGGTCGAAATCATTGATGTCGAGAAGGTGTTGGCGGAAGTGGCGCCAGCCCCGGAAGCGATCTCCGCCGGTGTGGTGGATGTCGAGACCCAGCACAAGGCATTGTCGTTGCGGGTGCTGACGGTGGATGACTCATCGGTGGCGCGCAAGCAGGTCTCGCGCTGCCTGCAAACGGTGGGGGTTGAGGTTGTCGCGTTGAACGACGGCCGACAGGCGCTGGATTACTTGCGCAAGCTGGTCGAGGAAGGCAAGAAGCCGGAAGAAGAGTTCTTGATGATGATTTCCGACATCGAAATGCCTGAAATGGACGGCTACACGCTGACGGCCGAGATACGCCACGACCCTCGCATGCAAAAGCTGCATATCATCCTGCATACTTCGTTGTCGGGTGTTTTCAATCAGGCGATGGTCAAGAAAGTCGGCGCAGATGACTTCCTGGCCAAATTTCGCCCTGATGACTTGGCATCCCGGGTGGTCGACCGGATCAAAGCAGCAGACAACAGCCCGGGGGTTTCTCCCCTGGCGGTCAACACGATTTAAGAGGCGGTATCATTGTCTACGGGTAATTTGGATTTTGAACAGTTCCGGGTCTTCCTGGAAAAAGCCTGTGGCATTTTGCTCGGTGAAAACAAGCAGTACCTGGTGTCGAGCCGTCTTAACAAGCTGATGGAGCAGCAAGGTATCAAGTCGTTGGGTGAGTTGGTCCAGCGTATCCAGGCCCAGCCACGCAGCGGCTTGCGCGAAATGGTGGTGGATGCAATGACCACCAACGAAACCCTGTGGTTTCGTGACACCTACCCGTTTGAAGTCTTGAAGAACAAAGTGTTGCCCGAGGCGATCAAGGCCAGCCCCGGCCAGCGCCTGCGCATCTGGTCGGCGGCCTGCTCATCGGGGCAGGAACCGTATTCGCTGTCGATGTCGATCGACGAGTTCGAGCGCGTCAACATGGGGCAGTTGAGGATGGGCGCGCAGATCGTTGCCACTGACTTGTCCGGTACCATGCTGACCAACTGCAAGAGCGGCGAGTACGACAGCCTGGCCATTGGTCGTGGCCTGTCGTCGGAGCGCTTGCAGCGTTACTTCGACCCCGCAGGGCCGGGCCGCTGGGCGATCAAGGCGCCGATCAAGGGCCGGGTGGAGTTCCGCTCGTTCAACTTGCTGGACAGCTACGCCGGCCTGGGCAAGTTCGACATCGTGTTCTGTCGCAACGTGCTGATCTACTTCTCGGCCGAAGTGAAGAAGGACATTCTCTTGCGCATTCACAGCACGCTCAAGCCGGGTGGTTATTTGTTCCTTGGTGCCTCCGAGGCATTGAACGGTTTGCCGGACCACTACCAGATGGTTCAGTGCAGTCCTGGAATCATCTACCAGGCCAAGTAAGGGTATGGCGCTTCAAGCAGAGCGGGAGTCCTCAGGGGCTCCCGTTTTTTTTGTGTCTTCCCCTGGCCTTCCTTGTAGGGAGGGCGACAGGCGGCAGAAAAGCGGCAGCCGACGGTCATTTGTTGCCGCTTTTCTGGCATTGACGCCTTGCCACTGCGCCCAAAGCCCCGGTTTGTAGGGGGTGGCGAAACTGGCACGGGGCTTGCTATATCCCTGTTACGAAAAATCAGGTCATCCAAAGGTTTGCGCCATGAGCATCAGCTTCGACAAAGCGCTCGGTATCCACGAACAAGCCCTGGGCTTCCGCGCCCAGCGTGCCGAAGTCCTGGCCAACAACATCGCCAACGCCGATACCCCGAACTACAAGGCTCGGGATCTGGACTTCTCGGCAGTCCTGGCCGCGCAAAGCGACAAGAGCAAGAACGGCACGTTTGCCTTGAACATGACCAACAAGCGTCATATCGAAGCGCAAGGCTTGAGCGGTGGTGACGAGTCGTTGCTGTATCGCACGCCGATGCAACCCTCGATTGACCAGAACACCGTGGACGCGCAACTGGAGCAATCCAGCTATGCCGAAAACGCGGTGAACTTCCAGGCCAGCTTCACGCTGCTCAACAGCAAATTCAAAGGGCTGATCTCGGCCCTGCGCGGAGAGTAATCGGATGTCTCTTTCCAGTGTCTTCAACATTGCCGGCAGCGGCATGAGTGCCCAGACCACTCGCCTGAACACGGTGGCCAGTAACATCGCCAACGCCGAGACAGTCTCTTCGAGCATCGACCAGACCTACCGTGCCCGGCACCCGGTGTTCGCCACCATGTTCCAGGGCGGCCAATCGGGCGGCAGTGATTCGCTGTTCCAGAACCAGGACGCGGCGGGCCAGGGTGTCCAGGTGCTGGGTGTGGTTGAAGACCAAAGCAATCTTGAGGCGCGCTACGAGCCGAACCATCCAGCGGCTGACGCCAAGGGCTATGTGTTTTACCCCAACGTCAACGTGGTTGAAGAAATGGCAGACATGATCTCCGCCAGCCGCTCGTTCCAGACCAACGCGGAAATGATGAACACCGCCAAGACCATGATGCAGAAGGTCCTGACCCTCGGTCAGTGATAAGGGGCAACTCAGATGAGTGTTACCGATACCACCAGTGGCCTGAGTCTCAAGGACATTCTCGCGAATTCCTCGAAGAAGACCGTGACCCCCAACAACGATGGCCTGGCGGCTGCCACCAACGGCAAGACCGGCAAGAATGAGCTGGGCAAGGACGCGTTCCTGCAGTTGCTGGTCACCCAGCTCAAGAACCAGAACCCGCTCGACCCTCAGGACAACAGCGCCTTCGTGGCCCAGTTGGCACAGTTCAGTAGCCTGGAAGGCATCACGACGCTGAATTCGTCGGTGAACAACATCGCCGGGACGTTCAACTCCTCGCAAGCCTTGCAGGCCTCGTCGCTGGTAGGGCGCTCGGTGATCGTGCAAGCCGGTTCCGCGTATGTCGACACCACCAAGAGCATGACTGGCACGGCCGTCATGCCAACTTCGGTGGGCGCGTCCACGGTGACCGTCACCGACAAGGACGGAAAGGTGGTCAAGACCATCGACCTGGGTTCCCAGGCAGCGGGCAAGGCAAGTTTCGTCTGGGACGGCACCAATGCCGACGGCGAGAAAGTCGATCCGGGGACTTACACCTTCAAGGCCAGCGCGCAGATCGACGGCAAGGCTACCGACTTGATTACTTACCTGCCGGCAACCGTCAACAGCGTGACCGTCAGCCAGACCGGCGGCGAGATGATGTTGAACCTGGCCAACATGGGCTCCATCGCCCTGTCCAAAGTACAAACGATTGGTCTATAGCGCCGGCTAATGCGGCATTAAGGAGTGGAATATGAGTTTTAATATCGGCCTTAGCGGTCTCTATGCGGCCAACAAACAACTGGACGTTACCGGCAACAACATCGCCAACGTCGGCACCACCGGCTTCAAATCCTCGCGTGCTGAATTCGAAGACGTCTACTCGGCCACCAAGCTGGGTAGCGGCAGCAAGACCATCGGCAATGGTGTACGCCTGGCCAACGTTTCCCAGCAATTTGGCCAAGGTGACGTGACCAACACCGGCAACGTGCTGGACATGGCCATCCAGGGCTCGGGGTTCTTCGTGCTCAACGACAGCGGCTCGCTGACCTACACCCGTGCCGGTGCCTTCAGGGTCGACAAGGATGGCTTCATCACCAACGGCACCGGTACTGCTCGCCTGCAGGGCTACGGCGTCGATGCCAACGGCAAGATCATTAATGGCGTGCTCAGTGACCTGAAGATCGACCAGTCGAACCTGGCGCCGAAAAGCACCGGTTCCATTGCGTCCCAGATCAACCTGAACTCCAGCAAGTTGCCGATTGATCAGACCACCACGGCGTTCGACCCGACTAAGATCGACACCTACACCGAAATGTTCAGTACGCCGATCTATGACAGCCAGGGCAACCAGCATTTCATGGACCAGTACATGGTCAAGACTGGCGCCAACACCTGGGAGACCTACACCCTGATAGATGGTCGCAATCCTAACGGCGACGCCTATGTGCCTGCTGATCCCAAGGCCACGCCACCGACTGCCAGCAACCAGGCACCGATGACCCTGACGTTCGGTTCCGACGGCAAGCTGCTGGGTATTGCCGCGCCTACGCCGGCAACCGATAGCCCGTTTACGATTAGCGGTAACTCGATCGTCATGGGTGCTGGCGTCTGGACGCCAGGCAAGGTTACTGATGGCGTATGGACGGCGAACGGCGCAGCCGGTAACCCGGGCGGTGTTGCCAACAACTTGACCAGCACCACCCAGTTCAATGCCCAGAGCACGCGTAACCTGCCGACTCAGGACGGCTATGCCACCGGCCAGATCACCAACCTGACCATCGACGGCACCGGCACCCTGTTCGCCAACTTCAGCAACAGCCAGTCCAAGGCCATCGGTCAGGTCTCCCTGGCCAGCTTCAACAACGAGCAGGGTCTGCAACCGGTGGGCGGTACCGGCTGGAAAGAGACATATTCCTCCGGTTTTGCCGCGTATGACACTGCTGAAACCGGTACCTTGGGCTCAGTGGTTTCCAACTCCCTGGAAGACTCCAACGTCAACCTGACCAACGAGCTGGTCGACCTGATCAAGGGCCAGAGCAACTACCAGGCGAACGCCAAGACTATTTCCACCCAAAGCACCATCATGCAGACCATCATTCAGATGACCTGATGCTGACGGGCTAATACCCGCCGTGCAAAAAAAAGCCCCTCATCGAGGGGCTTTTTCGTGGGGCGGGTGTCAGCCCATCATGTCCTTGATCAGGCGCTCCTGCTCCATCAGTTCGCGCTGGCGCGCATCGATGCGAGAGGACAGTGGGAAGTTGCTGCCGGCTTTGCGCTTGGCGAAGTCCAGTTGCTGGATCGCCTGGCGGTAGTCGCCCACCAGTGCGAAATACTCGGCGCGTGCCTGGTGCAGGCCAATGATGTTCCCGGACAGGCCGCGAGTTTCGGCAACCATGTACCACACGTCCGGATCGTCCGGGCGGCTCTTGAGCAGTGCTTCCAGGGCTTTCTCGGCGTCGGCGGGGCGGTTTTGCTTGAGTAGCAGGTCGACGCGCACCTGGTTCAGTGGATAGTTGCGAGGATACTGGGTGAGCAACCGGTCCACCCGGCTCTGGGCTTCAGTCAGTCGATTGCTGGTCGAGTCGAGGTCGACCTGGGCCAGGTTGTAGATGATTTCGTTGGGCGCCTTGGCCAGCAATGGCTTGAGGTTTTCGCGGGCGTCATCGAACTGCCCGCCCTTGATCTGGGCGATGGCCAGGCCGTAGCGGGCCACGTCGTTCTTCGGGTTTTCATCGAGCTGGGCGCGAAAGCGCTTGGCGCCAAGGCCTGGGGTTTCTTCGTAGATCAGTTGCACGCGTGCGCGAATCAACTGATAGGTCATGCTGTCTTCCCGGCCGCCCGACGGTGCCTGTTCGGCGCGGTTACGGGTGTCGGCGATCCGCGATTCGGTGACCGGGTGAGTCAGTAGGAATTCCGGCGGCTTGGCATCGAAGCGGTACTGGCGCATCAGGCGCTCGAACATGGACGGCATCGAGCGTGGGTCGTAGCCGGCCTTTTCCAGGTTGAGGATGCCGATACGGTCGGCCTCCTGCTCGTTTTGGCGCGAGAAGCGTCGCTGTTCCTGGATGGCGGCAGCCTGGGTGCCGGCAATGGCGGCGATCCCGGCGTCACCGGCGCCGGCAGCGGCCACGATGATGCCGGCGAGCAGGGCGGCCATCATCGGTACTTGCATGCGTTGCTGGGCTTCGACGCCCCGGGCGAAGTGGCGTTGCGACAAGTGAGCCAGTTCGTGGGCCAGTACCGAAGCGTATTCGCCTTCGGTCTGGGCATTGAGGAACAGGCCGCCGTTGACCCCGACGATCCCGCCGGGCGCGGCGAAGGCGTTGAGTTGCGGACTGTCGATCAGGATGAACTCAAGGCGCCGGTCGTTGAGCTGGCTGGTCTCCACCAGTTTGTAGACGCTGGTTTCAACGTAGTTCTTGAGCTGTGGGTCATTGAGTTGCGACACCTGGCTGCGCAGCATGGCCAGCCAGGCGCGACCCAGTTGGTGCTCTTGTTGCGGCGAGACGATGGCTGAACTGGCATCACCCAGTGACGGCAGGTCGTCGGCGAAGCCTGGTGAGGCAAGCAGGCAGGCGAGCGTCAGCAGCGTGGGGCGCAGAAAAGTCATGCACAGGGCCTTAGTCGACAAAGACCTTACTGTAGCCGGACAGTGACGTTGCGACCAGATATTCTAGGCAACTCAATCACCTGAACGGAGCGACTCGATGACCGACGCTGTAGTACATGACGCCGAGCTGGATGCCAGCGGGCTCAACTGTCCGCTGCCGTTGCTCAAGGCCAAGATGGCACTCAACGGGCTGGCCAGCGGTGCGGTGCTCAAGGTTATCGCCACCGACGCGGGCTCGCAGCGCGACTTTCGCACCTTTGCCCGGCTCGCCGGTCATACCTTGCTGCGCGAAGAAGACGAAGCGGGTGTCTATCGCTACTGGTTGAAAAAAGCCTGAGTGTTCTCGGGGCCCACGGTTAAGGATTATTGATGTTCAAAGTGCTACGCGACTGGATTCAGCGCTACTTCTCCGACGAAGAGGCGGTGGTGCTGGCCGTTCTGTTGATTCTGGCGTTCACCGCCGTCCTGACCCTCGGTGGCATGCTTGCGCCCGTATTGGCGGGGATGGTGCTGGCGTACCTGATGCAAGGCCAGGTCAGCTTCCTGGAGCGCCTTCGTGTGCCGGCCGTAGCGGCGGTGGGGCTGGTATTCGCGGTGTTCATGGGTGTGGTGCTGGTGTTCATGATCGTGGTGCTGCCACTGCTCTGGCATCAACTGATCACCTTGTTCAACGAACTGCCCGGCATGCTCGCCAAGTGGCAATCGCTGCTGCTGTTGTTGCCGGAACGCTATCCTCACCTGGTATCCGATGAGCAGGTATTGCAGGCCATTGAGGTGGCGCGGGGTGAGATCGGCAAGTTCGTCCAGTGGGCGTTGACGTTTTCGCTGTCCAGCCTGCCGCTGCTGGTCAACATCATGATCTACCTGGTGCTGGTACCGATCCTGGTGTTCTTCTTCCTCAAGGACCGGGCCATGATTGGCCAGTGGGTGCGCGGGTACCTGCCACGTGAGCGGGCGCTGATCACCCGGGTGGCCGAGGAGATGAACCGGCAGATCGCCAATTACATCCGTGGCAAGGTCATGGAGATGGTCATCTGCGGCGTCGTGACCTACATCGGCTTTGTGACGATGGGGCTCAACTACGCGGCATTGCTCGCGTTGCTGGTGGGGATTTCGGTGGTGGTGCCCTACGTCGGGGCCGTGGTGGTGACGGTACCGGTGATGTTGATCGCTTTGTTCCAGTGGGGCTGGAGCGATCAGTTCATCTATCTGATGGCCGTCTACGGGATCATCCAGGTGCTCGATGGCAATGTGCTGGTGCCGTTGCTGTTCTCCGAGGCCGTGAACCTGCACCCGGTGGCGATCATCTGCGCGGTGCTGCTGTTCGGGGGGCTGTGGGGGTTCTGGGGCGTGTTCTTCGCGATTCCGCTGGCAACCCTGTTCAAGGCCGTGCTGGACGCGTGGCCGCGCAAGGAGCCAGAGGTTGCGCCGTTGCTCTAGCCGGCAGGGGAGGGTCTCATCGCTATCCCGTTGGCGATGAGACCTGTTAGGTGCCAGTAGCGTCAGGCCTTGTTCAGCGCCTGAGCCGCAGCGAGCACCGTATCCACATGCCCTGGCACTTTCACACCGCGCCATTCCTGGCGGAGCACGCCGTTCTTGTCGATCAGGAAGGTGCTGCGATCAACCCCCAGATATTCCCTGCCATAGAGCTTCTTCAACTTGATCACGTCGAACAGTTGGCAGACGGCTTCATCCTTGTCGCTGATCAGCTCGAACGGGAACGCTTGCTTGCACTTGAAGTTCTCGTGGGACTTGAGGCTGTCGCGGGAGACGCCGAACACCTCGGTGTTGGCTGCCTTGAACTGGGCGTACTGATCGCGAAAACCCTGGCCCTCGGTGGTGCAACCCGGCGTGCTGTCCTTGGGATAGAAGTAGATCACCACTTGCTGGCCCTTGAGGCTCGCCAGGTTGACGGTCTGCCCGCTGGTGGCAGGGGCTTGGAACGCTGGAACCGGTTGGTCGATAGCAACGGCCATGGAGCGCTTCCTTACATTGGGTTCTGTGGGCGCCACGGTTCGATCAACGCGTCGAGGTTCAGTGCGTCGGCGAAATCCAGGAACTGATCGCGCAGCCAACTGATCTGTACACCGGCTGGCAAGGTCACGGTGAACGTGGCGTTGAGCATGGTGCCGCCAGTCTGCGGGGCCTGGTAGGTGTCGCAGGTCAGGTTCTCCAGCTCGACGTTGTGGTCGATGAAGAACTGGCACAGCTCATTGACGATGTCCGAGCGGTAGGCCGAGCTGACATAGGCCACATACGGCAAGGCTTGCGGGCGGTTCTCAAGGGCGGCGCTGCGCACCACGTTGACGGTGAAGGCGTGCTTCTTGGCCAGGCTGGGCAAGCCGGCTTCCAGGCGTGCCAGGGCATCCCAGGTGCCGGAGATCTGCAGGACCAGCGCGCTGCACTCGCCATGGCGAGTCAGGCGGGAGGTGACCACGGCGCAGCGGTTTTCATGGCTGGCGCGGCACAGGACGTTAGTCAGCTCCATGGGGTTGGCGCCGAGGGCACTGATGACAAGGAATTGTTCGCGAACTGTGGGGGTGGACATGCAGCATTCCTAAAGCGATGAGCGGTCGGTACGTTTATAGGCTCAAGTGTCGGGGTGTGCGTCCGGATGTGACATCGACAAAGCCCGTGCCAGCAGGTTGCGACGAACTCAAGTACGGCGAGATCGATGGGGTGGCAACGCAGGAACGGGGCTTGTGAGGCCGAAAGTGGAGGCTTTAACCCGGTGGATGAGCCAGTCGGTACCGATCAAAGTCTGAAGGGTAGCGAAAAGCGGCGCCAAGGGGAATGGCACGAGCGCAGTACTTCGCTTGTGCAAGCATCTTGGCGCCAGTACCATTACGGCTCTCTTTTTCCGGCAGGAGCGGTTTCATGATTGCGGGCAGTATGGTGGCATTGGTCACACCCATGGATGCACAAGGGCGTCTTGACTGGGACAGCCTCAGCAAACTCGTGGACTTCCACCTGAAAAATGGCACCCATGCCATTGTCGCCGTCGGTACCACCGGCGAGTCGGCAACCCTCGACGTCAACGAACATATCGAAGTCATCCGTGCCGTGGTCAAGCAGGTCGGCGGCCGTATCCCGGTGATCGCCGGTACCGGTGCCAACTCCACCCGCGAAGCCGTCGAGCTGACCCGTAACGCCAAGGAAGCCGGCGCCGACGCCTGCCTGCTGGTTGTCCCGTATTACAACAAGCCGACGCAAGAAGGCCTGTACCAGCACTTCAAGCACATTGCCGAAGCGGTCGATATCCCGCAGATCCTCTACAACGTTCCTGGCCGCACCGCGTGCGACATGCAGGCCGAGACCGTGATTCGCCTGTCTACCGTGAAAAACATCATTGGCATCAAGGAAGCCACCGGCGACCTGAAGCGCGCCAAGGCCATTCTCGATGGCGTGAGCAAGGACTTCATCGTGCTGTCCGGCGATGATCCGACCGCGGTCGAGCTGATCCTGATGGGCGGCAAGGGCAACATTTCTGTCACCGCCAACGTCGCCCCGCGCGAGATGGCCGACCTGTGCGAGGCTGCACTCGAAGGCAACGCCGAGACCGCACGCGCCCTCAACGAAAAATTGATGCCGCTGCACAAGGACCTGTTCATCGAAGCCAACCCGATTCCGGTGAAGTGGGCTTTGGTCGAAATGGGCCTGATGCATGAAGGCATTCGCCTGCCGTTGACCTGGCTGAGCACCCCTTGTCATGAAACGCTGCGGCAGGCCATGCGCCAGTCCGGCGTCCTGGTTTAATTGAGGAAGTACAACGCATGAAGCGACTGGCCGGACTTTCCGCACTTGCCTTGATTATCTCCAGCACCAGTGGCTGCGGATGGGTTTGGGGCCCGGAAGGTTATTTCCGTGACCGTGGTAGCGATTACCTCGAAGCGCAACAGACTGCCCCGATGAAACTGCCGCCGGATGTCCAGGTGGCCAAGCGTCTGGATCCGTTGTTGCCGATCCCGAGCAACGTGGCCGATGACACGCAGAAGGGCGAGTACATCGTTCCGCGTCCGCAGCCCCTGTCGGCCATTGCCGAAGCCACCGACTACAGCCTGCAGAAGAGCGGCGACTCGCGCTGGGTCATGGCCCAGCACCCACCGGCCGAAGTCTGGCCAGTGGCGGTGCAGTTCTTCCAGGACAACGGTTTCCGCCTGGATGAGCAGCGCCCGCAAACAGGCGAGTTCACCACCACCTGGCAGCGCTCGGACGAACTGTCCGCCGCGATGGCCAAGCGCCTGTCCGCCGCGGGCGTCGCCGCCGATGCCGAGACCCGCGTGCGGGTCCGGATCGAGCCTGGCGTGCAGCGCAACACCAGTGAAGTCTATGTGGTCAGCGCCGAGCGTGCTGCCGGTAGCACCGACGATGTCGCCTTCGCCAACCGTTCGGTCAACACGGGCCTGGACGCAGCATTGGTCGACGACATGCTGGTCAGCATGAGCCGCATTGCGGAGAAGGGCGGTTCGGTATCGATGCTCGCCTCGCGTGATTTCGACACCCCCAACCGCGTCAGCCTGAGCGAAGACGGCAGCGGCAACCCGGTGCTCAACGTTGGCACCGATCTCGACCGTGCCTGGTCGAGTGTGGGCCGCGCGCTGGAGTTGGGCGAGTGGCGCGTTGAAGACATCAACCGCACCCTGGGCCTGTACTACATCAACTTGGCCGAAAAAGCCGAGAAGAAAGACGAAAAGCCTGGCTTCTTCAGCAGCCTGTTCGGCAGTACGCCAGCCAAGGAAGAGATCGAAGCCCGTGCCGAGCGCTATCAGGTTCGCCTGAGCAAGGTCGGCGATAACGTCCAGGTGACTGTCGAGAAAAACATCAACACCGTGGCGCCGGCTGAAGTGGCGCGCAAAGTGTTGGGCGTGATTCAAGACAACTTGGGCTGATCCGATGCGTTTCGCCGTTCTCGGCAGTGGTAGTCAAGGGAATGGCACGCTGATAGCCAGTGATGACACCGTCATCCTGGTCGATTGTGGTTTCTCCCTGCGGGAAACCGAAAAACGCCTGCTGCGCTTGGGTGTGAATCCTGCGCAGTTGAGCGCGATACTGGTGACCCACGAACATGCCGACCACGTGCATGGCGTGGGTTTGCTGTCTCGGCGCTACAGTATTCCGGTCTACCTGAGCCGTGGAACCCTGCGCGGGATGCGCAAGCCGGTCGAGCCGGCGGGGTTTGTGGCCGGTGGCGAGCAGTTGCAGATCGGCGGGTTGAGTATCGGCGTGGTTGCCGTTGCCCACGATGCCCTGGAACCGACGCAGTACGTCTTCAGTGACGGCACGCGACGCTTCGGTCTGTTGACGGACCTGGGGTCATATTGTGCACGCGTTGTGCAGGGCTACCAGGGCCTCGATGCATTGATGATCGAGTCCAATCACTGCCGCGACCGCTTGGCCCGTGGTCATTACCCGGTCTTTCTCAAGCAGCGGGTCGGTGGCGAACTGGGACATTTGAATAACCATCAGGCCGCAAGCCTGGTGGTCGAGTTGGGCTGGCAAAACCTGCAACACCTGGTACTGGCCCACTTGAGCAGCAAGAACAACCTGCCACAGCTGGCCCGGCAGTGTTTTGTCGACGCCCTTGGGTGCGACCCGGACTGGCTGCAACTGGCCGATCAAGATTCAGGGCTCGACTGGCGACACATCGCCTAGCCCATCTACTGAGTAAGCGGAGCCCATCATGGAAAAACGTGAAGAACTCTACCGCGGCAAAGCCAAGTCGGTTTACAAGACCGATGACGCCAACCGCCTGATCCTGCTGTTTCGCAACGACACGTCGGCGTTCGACGGCAAGCGTATCGAACAGCTCGACCGCAAAGGCATGGTGAACAACAAGTTCAACGCCTTCATCATGCAGAAGCTCGAAGCTGCCGGCGTGCCGACCCAGTTCGACAAGCTGCTGGGCGACAACGAATGCCTGGTCAAGAAGCTGGACATGATCCCGGTCGAGTGCGTCGTGCGTAACTACGCCGCCGGCAGCCTGGTCAAGCGCCTGGGCGTTGAAGAGGGTATGAAGCTCAACCCTTACACCTTCGAGCTGTTCCTCAAGGACGACGCCAAGGGC
Source organism: Pseudomonas sp. ok272 (assembly GCF_900109995.1). Lineage (GTDB taxonomy): Bacteria > Pseudomonadota > Gammaproteobacteria > Pseudomonadales > Pseudomonadaceae > Aquipseudomonas. The sequence continues at coordinate 534,947 of NZ_FOCB01000001.1, forward strand.
GACCCGTTCATCAACGAATCCCACGTCGTGGCATTCGGTTGGGGCACGGCCGAGCAACTGGTTCGCATGAAAGAACTGTCGCTCAAGGTCAACGAGGTGTTGAACAAGCTGTTCGACGACGCAGGCCTGCTGCTGGTCGACTTCAAGCTCGAATTCGGCGTGTTCCATGACGGCTCCATCGTCCTGGGCGACGAATTCAGCCCGGACGGCTGCCGCCTGTGGGACAAGGCCACCGGCAAGAAGATGGACAAGGACCGCTTCCGCCAGGGCCTGGGTGACGTCATCGAAGCCTACGAAGAAGTCGCCAACCGCCTCGGCGTACCGCTGTAATCGACGCAAGCATCTGATAGCACGGAAAAAAATTCGCCAAGGGGGTTCGCTTCCGGCAAATGTACTGTTATGATGCGCGCCGTTGGAGAGATGCCAGAGTGGCCGAATGGGACGGATTCGAAATCCGTTGTACCTTCACCGGTACCTAGGGTTCGAATCCCTATCTCTCCGCCATTATTGAATAAGACTAAGCCCCCGTAATTGTTAAAGATTACGGGGGCTTTTTCGTTTCTGGCGTTTGGGTTAGGGCGCTTTTAGGGCCAGTCATCACGCTTAAGTGTGTGATCCACTTGATGGGCGGTGGCTTGATAGGTTTCTCGCCTTCATGGATGATGGCGTTCTGCCCGGTACGGCTTGGGCATATGGATTTTAACGAGGTGGGGAAAGGGATGAGTTCATCGTTCGCGTTTGGCCTTGTGTGTGTATTGGAAGTCACTGGAGCTAAGGAATAGTCATGAGCAAAAAACCGGTATTCAAGTGTTTGCCTGTCATCATAAGAGACAAAACGGTCAGTTCTCACACCACTGGCTCAGTGACTACGTCCAAGCAGGGTAATAACGTCTCCGTCACAAACAACATCGGCACCGATGTAAAGCTCGAGGTGGTGCTCGAGTTTCCTGACGGTGATTTGTTGCCAACGATTTTGATCAACGAGAGCCTGCACGCGCCTGTTGGGCAAAAGATCCTGATGGCGTTTAAAGAAGGTCAACCCGTCGCTTACCAAGTCACGCCGGTCGGCGCGATTTACCCACTTGGGTACGTGACCCGCAAGAGCACACTTAGCGCTCAAGACGTCATGTTCATGGCGATCCCTATCGGAGGGACTATCGCGGGCGTGGGGATGGCATGTACTTCTGATAGTTATTATGAAGATGGGGAAATGAAACCCTATAACGCTAGCCGCCTCACGGGCGGGCTGGGGTTGGCCGCCATTTCCTTGGGTATTTACGTTACCGGTAGTTGGGTTGCCTATATTGTTGGCACGGCACTGAGTGCCATTCCCAATACGATTTCATGTGTCTATAGCAACATGAAAGAAAACGCAGGTCGCAAGTTAATGCTTGGCGATATCAAGACTGAGTTTGACAAGCTCAAGACTGAGTTGTGATAAGAAAGGCCACTTCGGTGGCCTTCTTTAGCTGAGTGTAGTGGCAGGGGGCGGCACGGTCTTGGTGCCTGTGTCATTACGTTAACGCAATGTTTTCGTCACGCGAGGTCCTGACGGCCTTGATGGTCCGGCCTTATGCCGAAACCACCACGCCACCCTCCAGCGCCTGCGCGCCCGCCACTTTGCACAGCTCAACCCCCGCCGCTGCGAAGCGGATCGCGCTGCGCATGTACATCACGCCACTCACGGCGCTGCACACCACGTGTGTCACCCCGCTGATGGGATCGATCAGGTGCGCCACGGGTTCGTCCGTTTCAATCCAGGCCCCCGGTTGATGCAGGAACACCACCAGCCCGGCGCAGGGCGCACGCAGGGTCAGTGAACCGTTGAATGGTGTGGCGGGCTGGAGCAGGGCGGGCAAGGGCGGTGGCGGGCCTTTGATCAGGCCGCGGTGTTGCAGGAAGGCGTACAAGCCTGCGGCATCGGTGGTTGCCAGGGCGTATTCGACTTGGGCTTCGCCGCGCAACTCGACCGTCGCGGCCATGCAGCCGGCCGGGATCGGGAAGCGTCCGGCGAACTGTTCTGCCAGGCGCCACCACGGTTGGCCGCAGGCCTCGTCGAATGAGCCGGCGCCGCTGCCGTCAGCCAGCAGGGTGGCGCGGGCGCCGAGGTAGCGGGCCAGCGATTCAAGCTGTGCTTGATTGGGCGTTTCACCATAGAGATGGACCACCGCCTGGGCGTCGCAATGCAAATCGAGGACCACGTCGGCGTCATGGGCCAGCAGCAGTTGGGCCTGGCGCATGGAGTCGATTTCGCTGCTCGGTTGCATCTGCCCCAGGGCCTCGCCCATGGCGTGGCGGATGATGCGCTGGTTCTCTTGCGCGTCGTCACCCAGTCGAGCGGCCACGCGTTCGGCGATCATCTGCGCAAGGTCTGGATACCGGCGGTTGAAATTTTCACCGCTGTTGAAGTCGAAGCGCCCCATCGCGTCATGCATCAGCGTCTGCTCCAGCCCGATAGGGTTGGCGATGGGCACCAGGACAATCTCCCCGAGGAGCTCGCCACGGGCCTGGGCCGCGTCCAGCAATTGCCGCAGATGGTGCAGCGCGAGCATGCCGGGCAGTTCGTCGGCGTGCAGGCTGGCTTGCAGGTAAGCCTTGCCGCCAGCCCCAGGCCGACCGTAGTGGAGGCTGATCAACTGGCGTTGGGTACAAGGGGTGCGGGTCAGCAGGGGATGGCGTTCGACGCGCATGGGGTGTTCCTTGTGGGGGCGTGAGGCGGGTCCATCTTTATGAAAATGAAGGCGCCCCACAATCGAATAATTTCCCCGTCAATGGTGAGCGAAATGATCGTGTCAAGCCGTCTGCTGGGGAATGTGTCTGTTCAATAAAATTGGACAATGACGCAAATTAATTTCGATTGATGTAAATATTTAGTCACCAATACTAGAGCCCTCGGTTCAGGTCGCTCTGCACCTGACAACAATAAGAACAAACAAGAGGTGCTCGCATGACCAGTTGTGCCCAGGCGCTCGTTCGCCTGCTTGAAGGCTATGGCGTGGACTCGGTGTTCGGTATTCCCGGCGTGCATACGGTCGAGTTGTACCGCGGCCTGCATGGCAGTTCGTTGCGCCACATCAGCCCGCGGCATGAGCAGGGTGCCGGCTTCATGGCCGACGGTTACGCCCGCGCCAGTGGCAAGCCCGGTGTGTGCTTCATTATCACCGGCCCCGGCATGACCAACATCCTGACCGCCATGGGCCAGGCCTACGCCGACTCGGTGCCGATGCTGGTGATCTCCACCACCAGCCGGCGCGAGCACCAGCGCCTGGGCCACGGTTACCTGCACGAAATGCCCGACCAGCGCGCCGTGGTTTCCGGGGTCTGCGCCTTCAGTCACACCTTGCAGCGTCCACAAGAGCTGCCGGAAGTGCTGGCCCGGGCCTTCGCTCTGTTCAGTTGCGCCCGTCCACGGCCGGTGCACATCGAAATCCCCCTGGATGTGCTGGAGATGTCCGCCGATGGCCTCGACCTGCGTCCACGCACCTTGCCCCAAGCCCCGGCCCCGGCGGCGGTCAACATCGCGGCGGCCAGCCAGTTGCTGGCGGCGGCCCGCAAGCCGCTGATCCTCGCCGGCGGCGGTGCACGCAATGCCGGCCCGGTGCTGCAAGCGCTGGCCGAGCGGCTGCAGGCGCCGGTGGCCCTGACCACCAACGCCCGTGGCCTGCTGGCCCCCGAACACCCCTTGCTGCTCGATGGCGTGCAGTCATCGGCCCATGGTCGTGCGCTGTTTGCCGAGGCCGATGTGGTGCTGGCGGTGGGCACCGAGCTGGGTGAAACCGATTACGACTTCTTTGGCCTCGGGCCCTTGGTGCTGAATGCCCCGCTGATTCGCCTGGACATCGACCCACTGCAGATTCTCGGTGCCGCCCGTGCCGATGTCGGGTTGCTGGGCGATGCCGAGCAGGGCCTGCTGGCACTGTTGGACGTCCTGCCGCAATCCGCCAGCAGCGAGTGGGCAGCGGCGAGTGTGGCCCGGGTCAATGCCGCCGAGCGTGCGGGCTGGAGCCCCAAGCAAAACGTCATGCAGCAGATGCTCGACACCCTGCGCGACAGCCTGCCGGCACCGATTGTGGTCGGCGACTCGACCCAGCCGGTGTACCAAGGCGCGCTGGGTTATCGCGCTCCGCAAGCCAACAGTTGGTTCAATGCCGGTACCGGTTTCGGCACCCTGGGCTACGGCTTGCCCGCCGCCATTGGCGCCAAGCTGGCGATGCCCGATCGCCCGGTGGTCGCGGTGGTCGGCGACGGTGGTGTGCAGTTCTCCAGTGCCGAGTTGATCGCCGCTCGCGAAGCCGGTGCCGGGGTGATCGTGGTGCTGTGGAACAACCACTGCTACGCCGAGATCCGCGACTACATGACCGCTCGCGATATCCCGCCCCTGGGGGTCGACATCCTGCCGCCGGACTTCGCCGCGCTGGCCAAGTCGTGCCATGTGCAGCATCTGCCCATCCGTAGCCGCGAGCAGTTGCGCGAAGTGTTGACCGGTCTGGCCGACACCCGCCAACCCGTGTTGCTGGAACTGGACGCCGCCGCCTTTTTGTCTGCCTGAGTCAACGTTGCCGAATTTTTGGGAGTGAGCTGCATGGAGCTGCAAAAAAGATTTGCCCTGAATTGGATCGACCAGCATCGTCAACAACTGTCGGACTGGCACCAGATCATCTGGCACTACGCCGAGCCAGCGTTTCGCGAGTACAAGTCCTGCGCCTGGTACGTCGAGTTGCTGCGCCAGGAAGGTTTCACGGTCGAGGAGGGCAGCGGCGGCATGCCGACGGCCTTCTGCGCCACCTTCACCAACGGCGAAGGCCCGGTGTTGGCGACCTACGCCGAATACGACGCGGTGCCGGGCAACTGCCAGGCGGCGACCACCCGCAAGATGCCCCGCGACGGCCTGTCGCGGTTTGCCCCGGGCCATACCGACCCGCATTCGGCGCTGGGTATCAGTGCCCTGGGCGGCGTGCTGGCCGCCAAGGCGACCATGCTTGAGTTCGGCATCCAGGGCACCATCCGCTTCTTCGGCGAGCCGGCAGAGAAACTGCGTGCCTCCAAGCCGGTACACGCGGCCAAGGGTTACTACGACAACCTCGACGCGGCGATCAGCTTTCACCCCACCTACATGCTGCCGTTGAACAACACCACGACCTGGGATACCCATTGCGGCATCGCTTATGCGTACATCTACAGCTTCACCTGCGAAGACCCGGAAAACTGGATCGCCGCCGACCGCTACAGCCCGATCCCACAGAACCACCTGGCCGCCCGTGCGCCGGGGGCCAACGATGCGCTGATGCACTTCTACAACCTCAACGAAAGCCTGCGCCGTTCGACGCTGCCGTTCACCGGGTTGTGGAGCTACAACGAAGCGATCCTCACCGCCGGCCAAGCCACCGCCGACAACCTGCCGCCGCACTTGTCGCAGATCCAGTACCTGCTGCGTTGCGACTCGATCGAGCAGGCCGAGACCATCTCCTCGGTGATGGACAACAACGCTGCCGCTGCCGCGATGGCGACCGGCTGCCAGTGGAAGAAGACCTGGGTCTGCAAGTCCCGTGGCGGCTTGCCCAATCATGTGATGGCCCAGGCGACCTACGACAACCTCGCCGCCATCGGAGCTCCGCAGTGGGGCGCCGAAGCCTGCGACCTTGCGCGCGAGATCCAGGTCAACCTGGGCCTGGAACCGATGGCCGAACCTTTCTTGCCGGCGATTGAGCAGTTGATCGATCCCCAGGAGTGCGAACGCCAGATGCGCCTGCAAATGCCGGCGTGGCAGAAGTACCTGACCTCCGACGACTACCCCGAATACACCTGGCATTGCCCGACGGTGCGCTTGCTGGTGGCCCGGCCGATGCTGTCCGCGCCGGCGGGCCATGTGTACCCGGACTGGGTCTCCAATGCGTTGGGCGGGATTCGCGAGACCATCGACCCGATGATCAATGTGGCCTCCAAGACCATTGCCACCACCTTGCTCGACCTGTTCTGCCGTGACGAGTTGCTCAGCGCGGCCAAGGCCGAGTTCGACCAGCGCACGGGCGGCGGCATCGGTGGCGAGCACTGGCAGGCCCCCTTGCTGCCGGCCGACTTCCAGGCGCCCCATCGTTTCCGCTGGCCGGAGTACATCAGCACTGTGCGCGGTGAAGAGTGGTGGATTCCGGCGCGTGAGGACGAGTAAGTCCCCGCTCATCCGGCCACCCCTGTGGGAGCGAGCCTGCTCGCGAAAGCGCAATGCCTTCGCGAGCCGGCTCGCTCCCACCGAGGGGCGCGGGGCCGGCGGATCAAACAACCAGCATTCGAGGAACCAGACGTGCAAGCACTGACCAACGTGAACATCCCGCAGCCTGAAGCGGACACAGCGGTCGTCGCCATTGACGACCTGCACAAGAGCTACGCCGATCACCATGTGCTCAAGGGCATTTCGATGCGCGCCAAAGAGGGCGAAGTGGTGTCGCTGATTGGCTCCAGCGGTTCGGGCAAGAGCACCTTGTTGCGTTGCATCAACCTGCTGGAGATCCCGTGCAGTGGCAGCCTGCGCATCAACGGTGAAACCGTGGGCTTCAAGACCGGGCGCCATGGTGCGGTGCAGGTCGCCGACCCGCGCCAGGTCGAACGGCTACGCACGCGGTTGAGCATGGTGTTCCAGAGTTTCAACCTGTGGCCCCACCGCACGGTGCTGGAAAACGTCATCGAAGCCCCGGTCTACGTGCTCGGCGAGGACCGCAAGGAAGCCATCGCCCACGGCGAGCACCTGCTGGAAAAAGTCGGCCTGATCGACAAGCGTGACACCTACCCGGCGTTCCTCTCCGGGGGCCAGCAGCAGCGGGTGGCGATCGCCCGGGCCTTGGCCATGCGTCCACAAGTGATGCTGTTCGATGAGCCGACGTCGGCGCTCGACCCCGAACTGGTGGGCGAGGTGTTGCGGGTGATCCAGGGGATTGCCGAAGAAGGCCGCACGATGATTCTGGTGACCCACGAGATGGCCTTTGCCCGGGATGTGTCGAGCAAGGTCATTTACCTGCACCAGGGTTTGGTCGAGGAAGAAGGCCCGCCGTCGCAGGTATTGCTTGATCCGCGCAGCGAGCGCTGCCGGCAGTTTGTGATGGCGCAGGACAACCGCGGATAACCCGCAGCGATTTTTTGCACGCTCGATAACACCAACCTGGAAGAGGCACTAACAATGAAAAAAGCCCTGTTGATGACGCTGCAAGCCTGCCTGTTGGCCGGTGTCGCAAGCACCGCGTTGGCCGCCGACAAACTGGTGTTCGGCATCGCCCTGGAACCCTACCCGCCGTTCTCGTTCAAGAGCGGCAAGGGCGACTGGAGCGGTTTCGAACCGGAGATGATCACCGCCGTCTGCGCGCAGATGAAGGCTGAGTGCACCCTCAATGAAATGTCCTGGGACGGCTTGATCCCAGCCCTCAAGTCCCAGCAAGTGGACGTGGTGCTCAACTCGCTGTCGATCACCCCCGAGCGCCAGCAGGTGATCGATTTCACCCAGCCGTACTTCTTCACCCGCGCCCTGTGGATCGGTGATCGCAGCATGGAACTGGTGCCAACCCCGGCCGGCCTCAAGGGCAAGATCATCGGCGTGCAGGGCTCGACCACCCACTCGGCCTTCGTCAAGAAGTACTACGGCGACTCGACCATTCGCTACTACAACGACCAGGACGACATCCTCGCCGACCTGCGCAGTGGCCGGGTCGACATCATGCTGGCTGATCAGTTGGTGGTCGAGCCGCTGTTGGACAAGCCGGACAACTCGATGCTCGCCGGCAAAGGCCTGGCGCCGATCGACCCGCTGTTCGGCGATGGCGTGGGCGCCGGTGTGCGCAAGGGCAGCGATGCCTTGCGCGAGCGCTTGAACGTGGCCCTGCAAGCGATGCGTGACGACGGTACCTACGAAAAGATCCGCGCGCGCTACTTTAAGAGCGACATCACCGTCCTTGAGTAATCCGCTGGTTCAAGTAAGTCCTGTGAAGGGGTGCTCATGACGTTATCTGAAATTTCCCAGCTGTTCTTTACCGACGGTTGGCTGCAGGCCCTGGCCCAAGGCATGGTCAAGACCCTGGGGATTTCCCTGGGCGCCTTTGTCCTGGGCCTGTCGATTGGCTTGGTCGTGGCCATGGTCAAGCTCAAGGGACCACGCTGGATGGTGGTCTGTGCCAATTGCTACACCACCTTGTACCGGGCGGTGCCGGAATTGCTGCTGATTCTGCTGCTGTACTACGCCGGCGCCGACCTGATCAACCTGACCATGGCGGCCCTCGGTCAGCCTGCCGTCGAGATCAACGGCTTCATGGCGGCGGTGGTGGTGTTGGGGATTGTGCAGGGGGCGTACTCGGGAGAAATCATCCGTGGCGCCATCGAATCGATCCCCCATGGCCAGATCGAAGCGGCCCGCGCCTACGGCATCAACCGGGTGCTGCTGGTGCGCCGGGTGATCCTGCCGAGCATGCTGCCGTTCGCCATCGCTGGGTTGTCCAATTTGTGGCTGGTGCTGGTCAAGGAGAGTGCGCTGATCAGCGTGGTGGGCTACAGCGAGTTGCTGACGGCGGGTCGCCAGGCGGCGGCCTCCACCAAGCACTACTTGCTGTTTTACCTGGCGGTTGCCGCGTTTTATTACCTGATCACCCTGGTTTCAAGCTCAGTCTTCCGGCAGGTCGAAGTTCGCTTCGAACGCTGGATGCCACGGCACGCATAGGGGAGGCTCTGCATGAACTTTGATTGGTTGAGCAGTTTTTACGGCGAGTTGGTCAGGGGCGCGGGGCTGACGCTTGAGCTGTTGCTGATCTCGGGTTTCTTCGGTTTCCTGATGGCGGTCGGCGTGGCCCTGGGGCGATTGTCGAAGAACCCGATCCTGGCCAATAGCCTGCGTTTTTACACCAGCGTCCTGCGCGGCACGCCGTTGTTGGTGCAGATCTACGTGCTTTACTACGGCGTAGGCAGCTTGTTCGCCACCTTCCCGTTGATTCGCGGCAGTCTGTTCTGGCCGTACCTGCGTGAAGGTTTCTGGTACGTGGCGTTTGCCCTGACCCTCAGTGTCTCGGCGTATGTCGGCGAGGTATTGCGCGGCGGCCTGCGGGCGGTGCCACGGGGTGAGTTGGAAGCGGCGCGGGCCTATGGCATGCGGCCGTGGCTGGTGTTGCGGCGGGTGTGGATGCCGCGCGCCTTGCAGATGTTGCGCCCGACCCTGGCGGGCGAGAGCGTGATGCTGCTCAAGGCCACGGCACTGGCGTCGACCGTGGCCGTCACCGACCTGCTCGGGGCGGCGAACCTGGTCCGAGCGCAAACGCTACGGGTCTATGAGCCGCTGTTGGTGGTGGCGGTGGTCTACATCATTCTGGCGATTGTGATTGAACAGAGCTTTGCCCGTATCGGCAAAACGCCCCAACGGCAGGCCTGATCCCAAGGTTGATTGAAGCGTCGGCCCGAGGGCTTATAAGGAGTTTCAAATGAAATACTCGTCCATGGTCCAGCGCATCAGCGGTGAAACCGTCACCGCCTGGGATATTCACTACGCGGCATGCGATGCCCAGGCACGGGGTGAAGATGCGATCGTGCTGAGCATTGGCGATCCGGATTTCGCCACCGACTCGGCGATCTGCGCGGCGGCGATTCAAGCGCTGAACGAAGGTGACACCCATTACAGCCACGTGATCGGTCGGCCGCAGTTGCGTGAAGCGATTGCCGCCAAGCAGGCGGCCTTGCTGGGCCTGCCGGTGTCCGCCGACAACGTCGCCTTGGTGGCCGGGGCGCAGAATGGCTTGTACGCCACCGCCATGTGCCTGTTCGAACAGGGCGACGAAGTGCTGGTGCCGGCGCCGATGTACCTGACCTACGAGGCCAGCATCCAGGCCTCGGGCGCGCGCCTGGTGCCGATTGCCCAGCCGGCCGAGAATGATTTCCGCCTGACCCTGGCGGCGATTGAAGCGGCGGTCACCGACAAGACCCGGGGCATCGCCCTGGCCACCCCGAACAACCCGACGGGCAATGTCTACACCTGTGAAGAATTGGAAGCCGTGGCCCTGATTGCCCAGCGCCACAACTTGTGGGTGATCAGTGACGAGGTCTACGGCCAACTCACCTATGATCGCCCACACGTGAGCGTGGCCACGCTTGAAGGTATGGCCGAGCGCACCGTGGTGCTCAACAGCCTGTCCAAGTCCCATGCCATGACGGGCTGGCGGGTAGGTTGGGTGGTGGCACCCACGGAACTGATCGGCCACTTGGATAACCTGTTGCTGTGCATGCTCTATGGCCTGCCGGGCTTTATCCAGGCGGCGGCGCTCAAGGCGTTGGAGGTGGATGAGCGGGTGATCGGCGAGGCGCGGGTGTTGTATCGCCGGCGCCGTGACCTGGTGGCCGAGGGCTTGCGCAACGTGCCGCTGCTCAAGTGCAAAGTCCCCGAGGCCGGCATGTTCATGCTGGTGGACGTGCGCGGCACGGGGCTTTCGAGCACCGACTTCGCCTGGCAACTGTTCCGCGAAACCGGTGTGGCGGTACTCGACGCCACGGCGTTCGGCGCCAGCACCGCCGGCTTTGTGCGGATCTCGTTCACCGTCTCCGATGCAGCCCTGAGCGACGCCTGTGGCCGTATCGCCAGCTTCATCGAGCGCCTCCAGGCCCGTAACTAAACCCTCGATCATGCACCGACCTCTGTGGGAGCGAGCAGGCTCGCTCCCACATTCAGATGTACTGCACCCCTCGAATTGACGCGAATCCACCTCTGGTCAATGGCCGAAACCGCCTCGGTTTCGCCCTTGCATCACCCCTCGCGCTCCTGCTTAATGTGATCCGCACCTGGCCCCGAGACACTATCGGAGGCGGTGGATTGTCGGACAATCACTAATAAGAAAGAGCAATCAATTGACCCATCAGCACGCAATGCCCCTGATTGATCATGTGCGGGTGTCACTTATTGTCCCGGTGTTCAACGAGGCACAAGCCATTGGTTTGTTCCTGGCCAGGATCGATGAGGTGTTCGCTCGCGAAGCAGACGTCAGCCTGGAGATGATCTTTGTCAACGACGGCAGTACCGACACGACGCTGGAGCAACTGCTCGCGTGCCAGGCGAGCGACTCGCGGATCCGTATCGTCGACCTGAGCCGTAACTTCGGCAAGGAAGCGGCGTTGACCGCCGGCCTTGAGGCGGCGAGCGGCCAGGTGGTGGTGCCGATCGATGTCGACCTGCAGGACCCGCCCGAAATCATTGTGCAAATGATTGTCCGGTGGCGCGACGGCTTTGAGGTGGTGCTGGGGCACCGGGTCAGTCGCAAGAGCGACACCTGGGCCAAGAAAACCTCGGCCAACTGGTTCTACCGCCTGCACAACAAAATCTCCGACCAGCCACTGCCGGAGAACGTTGGCGATTTTCGCCTGATGGACCGCTGTGTGGTCGACGCCCTGCTGACCTTGCCCGAGTCGCGGCGCTTCATGAAAGGCTTGTTCGCCTGGGTCGGGTTTCGGACCACCCATGTCGACTACGAACGCAGCGAGCGGATCGCGGGGGAGAGCAAGTTCAATGGCTGGCGGCTGTGGAACTTCGCCCTCGAAGGCATCACCAGCTTCAGTACCGATCCGCTCAAGGTCTGGACCTACATGGGCCTGTTCGTCTCGGTGATTTCCTTCGCCTTCGCCATGTTCATTGTCCTGCGGACCCTGTTCACCGGGGTCGATGTGCCGGGCTATGCGTCGCTGATGGTGGCGGTGACCTTCCTCGGGGGCCTGCAACTGATCGGCATTGGCGTGCTCGGCGAGTACCTGGGGCGCACCTACATCGAATCAAAACGCCGCCCGATATTCCTGGTGCGTCGTCTCTACAACCCAAAGGACTGAACCATGGATCTCAAGGAAACCGACATCCTCGGTTCACGCATCGACCAGCACTGGTACTACGCGTCAAAGGCCGCCGCCACTCGCCGGGTGCTGGGGGATACGTCCTTTCGGACCATCCTCGACGTCGGCGCCGGCTCCGGGTTCTTTTCCCATCACTTGCTGAGCCACACCAGCGCCAGCGAAGCCTGGTGCGTAGACATCAGCTATGACGCCGACTCGGACGCCGACTCGGACGCCAGCACGGCCGGCAAGCCGGTGCACTATCGTCGCGCGATCGATGCGGTTGACGCCGACCTGGTGCTGCTGATGGACGTGCTGGAGCATGTCGATGACGACGTCGGCCTGCTCAAGGCCTATGTCGACAAGGTGCCCTCCGGCAGCCGTTTCCTGATGACCGTGCCCGCCTTCCAGTTTCTCTGGAGCGGGCACGATGACTTTCTGGAACACAAGCGCCGCTACACCCTGACACAACTGGAAACCGTGGCCAGGGACGCCGGCCTGACGGTGCAGCAGGGGGCCTATTATTTCGGGCTGGTGTTCCCGATTGCCGCGACGTTGCGCCTGCTGCCCAACGGCGCACAACCGTCGCCGCCGCGCTCGCAGCTCAAGCAGCATCATTGGCTGGTCAATGCGGCGCTGAAGACCCTGTGCAGCATCGAGCGGCCCTTCATGAAAGCCAATCGCCTGGCCGGGCTGACGGTGTTCTGCCTGGCGCGCAAGCCGTGACGTCAGCCGAACAGTCGGCGTTGATCAAGCGCGGCCTGCGCTTTGCCGTGACCGGGTTGTTGGTCACGGCCCTGCATGCCGTGGTCGCCGTGTTGTTCATCCACTACGTGTCGCCCTTGCCACCACTGGCCAATGGCGTGGCGTTTGCCGTGGCGACGGTGGTGTCCTACGTGATCAACACCACCTGGAGCTTTTCCAGCCGCCTGCACGGCCGCACCCTGCTGCGCTTCATGCTGGTCTCGGTCGCGGGGTTTTTCCTGGCGATGCTGGTGGCCTGGGTCGCACAACGGGCGGGCCTGAATTACTTGTGGGGGATAGGCGCCGTGGCGCTGACCATCCCGGCCTTCACCTTTGTGCTGCATAACTTCTGGACGTATCGATGATGAAGGTTTCAGGCAAGCGGGTGGCAATCGCATTGCTCCCTCTGTTGATGGGCGTGCTGGCGTTTTTTGCGGCGAACGGGCCTTTGATCCTGGACCCGCAAAACATCGGCTGGCTGGGCGGTGGCGATCCGGCGACGCATTACCTGGGGTGGGTGTTCTTTCGCGATGCGCCGTGGAGTTTTCCTCTGGGCCTGAACCCGTCCTATGGCTTGGAACTGGGGAGTGCGGTGATTTTTTCCGACTCCAATCCACTGCTGGCGTTCGTGTTCAAACCGTTCAGTGCCTGGCTGCCGCACCCGTTCCAGTACTTCGGCATCTGGCTGTTGATGTGTTTCGTCCTGCAGGCCTGGTTTGCCTGGAAGCTCCTGGGGCTGGCGACGCCCAACGCAGTGTTGCGGCTGTTGGGGGTGGGATTGTTTCTGTTTTCGCCGCCGATGATCCTGCGCATGGGGGGGCACCTGTCCCTGGCCGGGCACTTCCTGATCCTGGCCGGTCTTTACCTGGCCCTGCATCCCGGTGTACAGAAGCGGCGCCTGGCCTGGGGCTCTCTGTTGGCCGTCACCGCGCTGGTGCATTCCTACTTGCTGGCGATGGTGGCCTTGATCTGGCTGGCTGACCTGGCTGGCAGGACCCTCAAGCAACAAATGACCCGCCGGACTGCGCTCATCGAGTTGCTGGTGTTGTTGGTGGTGGTGAGCCTGAGCTGCTGGCAGGCCGGTTATTTCAGCCTGCGTGACGGCGTGGTGGCTGGCGGCTTTGGCCTGTACCGGATGAACTTGCTGGCGCTGGTCGACTCCGGTGGCTGGTCGTTGCTCCTGCCAGACCTGCGAGAAGGGGTGGGGGATTACGAGGGGTTCAACTTCCTGGGAACCGGGACACTGCTACTGGTGATCTGCGCTGTCCTCGTGCTGTTGCGTGGCAAGGTTGACGGTGGCGCCCTCGTGCGCCGGTTGCCAGCGCTGATGGTGGTGTTGGCGGGGTTGACGGTTTTTGCACTGTCGAACGAAATCGGTATCGGCCTGTTCAATATTCATTACCCGCTGCCCAAGTTTATTGTCAATTTGGCGAACGTCTTTCGTGCTTCGGGGCGCATGTTCTGGCCGGTGTTCTACATCATCGTGTTTGCGGCCATCTTCTTGGTGGTGCGAGGCACCCGGCCGGGTGTCGCGGGGTGCTTGTTGGCCGCCGCGTTGTTGATCCAGGTGGTGGATACCCGCAACGGTTGGATGGGCCTGCATCAGGCTCGGATGGTGCCGCCGGCCAGTGCCTGGCCGACCACCTTGAATGACCCGTTCTGGGCCAGTGCCGCCAGTCATTACACGAAGGTGCGCTCGTTGCCGGCGCTGAACCAGTCAGCCAACTGGCAGGTCATTGCTGACTACGCCGGGAACCATGGCATGAAGACTGATACGGCGTACTTGGGGCGCATGAGCCCGACCGCACTGCAACAGGCTCAGCGAGTCACTCAGCGGCTGCTTGAAACCGGCAAGTACGACCAGGATTCGCTGTATATCCTGGATGACAGCACCGGGCTCGAGGCGGCGAAAACCCTCAATGGCGCCACTGACGTGCTGGTTCGTATCGACGGCCTGCTCGTGCTGGCACCCGGTTGGAAGCAGTGCGCTCAATGCCTGCCACTGCAAGAGGCAGAGCAATAAATGCGCTTCAACTTTTCTGCACGACGCCTAGTCACGGCGATGCTGCCTGTCCTGATGGGACTCGTCGCGCTGCTGATCGTGGCGGGCCCTCGGGTCCTGAACCCAATGAATATCGCCTGGCTGGCGGGCGGAGACCCTGCCACCCACTATCAGGGCTGGCAGTTCTTCAGGTATTCACCCTGGACATTCCCGCTGGGGCTCAACCCCGGCTATGGCCTGGAACTGAGCAATGGCCTGATTTTTTCCGACTCGATTCCGTTGTTCGCCTTGCTCTTCAAACCTTTCTCGGCGCTGCTTCCCGAACCTTTCCAGTACTTTGGCCTGTGGTTCTTGATGTGCTTCGTCCTGCAGAGTTGGTTTGCCTGGAAACTGATGGGGCTGGCCAGCAACAACGTGGCTGTGCGGTTGCTGGGGGCGGGACTGTTCTTGTTCATGCCGGCCATGATCTTGCGCATGGGGGTTCATCTGTCCCTTGCCGGGCACTTCCTGATTCTGGCCGCGCTCTATCTGTCCCTACGCCCGAGTGTCCAGCGACGCCGGCTGGGATGGGGGGTGTTATTGGCGGCATCGGCGTTGGTTCATGCGTACCTGTTGGCAATGGTTTTACTGATCTGGATGGCGGATCTGTTGGCCAGGACCATCGCGCGGCAACTGACATGGCGCAAGGTTTTTCTCGAGTGGCTTGGCCTGCTCGTATTGGTCGCGCTGTGTTGCTGGCAGGTCGGTTATTTCGGCGTGGGCGGCGATGGCCTGGGGAGCTCTGGGTTTGGGTTGTATCGCGCTAACGTGCTGACCTTTTTCAACGCGGCGGGTTGGTCCTATGCCCTGAACGATATCCCGGGTTTTCCCGGCGATATCGATGGCCTGGCATTTATCGGATTGGGGGGGCTGTTCCTGGCTGTATGTGCGTTACCCGTCGTGCTGTCGGGTAACGTCAACGTGACGGCCATCGCACGCAAGCGAGCGGTGCTGTTGCTGGCGGTACTGGCGCTGGCGCTGTATGCCTTTTCCAACCGGGTGGGGGTGGGGTCATGGGAGTTCGGCTATTGGCTGCCGGAGCCACTGATCACCCTGGCGAGTTTGTTTCGCGCATCGGGCCGGATGATCTGGCCACTGATGTACCTCGTGATCTTCAGCCTGCTGTGGGTGGTTGTGCGCGGCCACAGTGCTCGTACCGCCATCCTGTTGTTGGCGGCGGCGTTGGTGATGCAGGTCATCGACACCCGGGCGGGCGGCGCTGCGACGCGCAGCTTCTTGATGGCTTCGCCAGGGTCGACCTGGAAAACGCCGCTAGTGGACCCCTTTTGGCAACGTGCAGCATCGCACTACCAGAAGGTGCGCTGGATTCGCCCCCAAAACTATTCGAACCATTGGATGACACTGGCCGATTACGCCGGTAGGTACCAACTGGGGACGGATGCTGTTTATCTGGCCCGTGTTGATGGTAGTGCCCTGGAACAAGCGCAACGCAAGGCGCGCTTGGCACTTGAAAGCGGAAAGTACGAAGCCAACTCGCTGTACTTCCTGGATCAGCGAAGCGCGCTGCAAGCGGTGGTGAACCACGACAGCAGTGCTGATGTGCTGGCAGTCATCGACGGCTTCAATGTGTTGGCGCCTGGCTGGAAGCGCTGCGCCGACTGTCCGCCCATCAATAACGCCAAGAGTCTGGAGGTTGTGCCACAGGCTCACCCAGGAGAGCGATTGCCGTTCATGACCCAGGGAAAGGGGGCGGACTACCTGGCAAAAGGCTGGTCCCCGAGCGAAACGTGGGGGACCTGGTCAGATGGCAAGGACGCAGAGATCATTTTGCGGCCGACGTCGCAGGTACATTCGCTGTTGTTGGAGGCGTCCCCGTGGCTGGCGCCAACCCTTACCCACCAGGACGTTGCGATTCGCGTCAATGATGTCGCAGTCTTTACGACTCGGTTGACCCAGGCCCAACCCAATATGATCGACATTGCGTTGCCCGCCGAGGTGCGCGAACTCGTCGCCCAGCAAGGCATGTTGCGTATTCAGTTCCACCTGCCCAATGCAGCGAGTCCACAGGCGTTGGGGGTTAGTGAGGATGGGCGCGAGCTCGGGATCGGGATATTGGCACTGACCGTGAATTGATGCCCATAGACGCCACCCACCGAGCCTTTCTACACTGCCCCACGTCTTGGGGACTGGGGGCAGTAGATGAACCGCAATGAACTGCGCAAGGCCGACATCAACCTGATGGTGGTGTTTGAAACGCTGATGCTTGAGCGCAACGTGACGCGGGCGGCGGAGAAACTGTTCCTCGGCCAGCCCACCATCAGTGCGGCGCTCAACCGCTTGCGGGTGATGCTCAACGATCCGTTGTTCATCCGGGTCGGCCACCGCATGGAACCCACTGCCCGCGCCGAAGAGTTGATTCAGTATCTGTCGCCGGCGCTCGATGCCTTGTCGTCGGCCCTGAGCCTGACCCGCGAGTTCGAACCCGCCAGCAGCACCATGACCTTTCGTATCGGCTTGTCCGATGACGTCGAGTTCGGTTTGCTGCCACCGTTGCTCAGCGCCTTGCGCCAGGAGGCGCCGCGGGTGGTGTTCGTGGTCCAGCATGTCGATTACTGGCGCATCCCCGACCTGCTCGCATCCGGCGACATCACAGTGGGCATCAGCCAGACCCGCGGCCTGCCGGCCAATGCCAAGCGCAAATTGCTGCGGCACATCCAGCCCTGCATCCTGCGTGCGGACGCGTCCGACACCCCGCTGACCCTTGATGAATACTGCGCACGGCCCCACGTATTGGTGTCCCACACCGCCAATGTCAGCGGCTATGCCGATGAGTGGCTGGCCGAAATCGGTCGCACTCGCCAGGTGGTGTTGTCGGTGCCGCAATACAGCGCGCTGCCGGCCTTGCTGGCCGGCACCGACCTGATCGCCAGCCTGCCGGACTACACGGCGACGGCGATGGCCGCTTCGGGCTTGCTGTTCAAGGAGCCGTTCCCATTCACCACCCCGACCCTGGACCTGTCCATGGTCTGGCTCAGCCATGTCGACACCGACCCGGCCGAGCGTTGGCTGCGCGCGCGGCTTGAGGCGTTCATGAGTAACCGCGTGCCTGCGTAGCACCTTTGAGTTGAGTCAGCACCCGGTGAGCGCGAGCCAGGGCGCTGTGGTATATCTACGGCCTTTGAATGAGTCCCCAAGGAGCACCGTGAATGCCGCACCTGCACATGGAATACACCGCCAACCTGCCGGAACTCAACGCCGATGTGGCCTTGCTGCGCCTTAACCATGCACTGGTGGCATCCGGGCAGTTTGCCGCTGAATTCGACATCAAGAGTCGGGCGGTGAAGGTCGACACCTTCCGCGTGGGGACCGGTTTGGGCGAGCGCGGGTTTGTGTCCGTGAGGCTGGCCCTGCTGAGCGGGCGCTCGGCACAGATCAAGAAGCAACTGTCCGACAGCCTGCTCGCGGTGCTGCAGGACGTGTGCGCATGGCCGGCCACGGTCGATGTGCAGCTGTGTGTTGAGATTCTTGATATTGACCGCGAGTCCTACACCAAGTCCGCCATCATTCGTTAAGACGCCGTCGTTCAGATCAACTCGGGCTCGGCGCAGGCCTTGATGATCTGCTCGCGTAGCCAGGCGTTGGCGCTGTCCGTGTCGTTGGCCTGGCTCCATTGCATGTCCAGGGTGAACCCCGGCAAGCCGTTGGGCGCCTCGCACTGGCTGAACAGCGCATCGCTGGCCAACCCCTGTGCGATGCACCGTGGCATGGCCAGGATGAAGTCGGTGCCGACGATCAGCTTGAGTGCCGCGCTGTAGCTGTTGGCGCGCGCCACGACCTGGCGCTGCTGGTGTTGCTGCGCCAGCCACCCGTCAACCATGTTGGTGGTGGACGTCCAGGGCGTGGGGAACACATGCCGGCGCTCGACGAAGGTCGCCAGGCTCATGCGCTCTACCGCGGGCGCGGCGCGTTTATCGAGCACACACACCAACTCATCTTCTAGGAGCACCTGGGACTTGAAATCGCTGTGGTTGCGATGAAAGTTCGGGCCAAAGCAAATCACCAGGTCAATGCCGCCATCACGCAAGTCCTCGGCGGGGATCTCGGCTTCGAGCTTGTGCACATTGATGGTCACCGGCAGGTTGGCCTGGTTGAAGTGCTTCAGCAGGCGCGGCAGGACCCGTTGCTCGAAGTATTCCGGGGCGCACAGGTTGAACGTCACGGCCTGCCGGCCCGGGTCGAAGGCCAGGCCCTGGGCATGGCACAGGTTGATACTGTCGAGAATCCTCAGCACGTGGGGGTACATGCTGCTGGCCTTGTAGGTGGCGCGCATGCCGGTACGGGTGTTGATGAACAACTCATCCTCGAAACTGCCGCGCAGCTTCTTCAAGCAGTAGCTGACCGTGGACTGGCTGACGCACAGGGCATCGGCCACACCCGTGACGTTGCCTTGTTCAAACACGGCGACGAATACCATCAGGTCCTGCATGTCGAGCTTGCGAAGCGAATTACTGTTCAGCATCCAACCCATCTCGTTCGGCCGCCTGCGCCGGTTCAGCGCAGGCGTGCGTCGGGGATGCTAACGCAACGGGGGGTCAAGAAGAATGGGCTGTCGGCTTCATTCGCCGGCTGGCGATCACTCAATGTGCCTGGCGTAGTGCCGGGGATCGAAGCGCAGCACCATCACGATCATCAGCAGCGTCAGGGCGGTCAGCGACCACCAGGCCCATTCGAAACTGCCCAGCTGGTCGCGGATCATCCCGGCCAGCAACGGCGAGAGTCCGGCAATCAGGTAGCCGACGCCCTGGACGAAGGCCGTCAGGCCACCGGCGCGCTGGGGGTTGTCCACGTGATCGAGGGAGACGATCAGGCTCATCGGGAACAGCCCGCCGATGCCCAGTCCCAGCAGACTCGCCCACAGCAGGCTCAAGTGCTCGGGACTGAGGATCAGCCCGCAGAAACCCGCCATGATCAAGCCCAGCAACACCACCAGCACCGCGCGTTTATCGCGGCTGCGGTTGGCCAGGGCCGGGGCCAGCAGGCCGGAGATCACCTCCATCGCGGTCAGGAAACCCAGGAGCAGGCCGGCGCTTTGCTCGCTCCAGCCCTTTTCCACGTAGTACGGCGCCAGCCAGGCCAGCACGCAGGTGTAGGACGCAGTGCCCAGGCCGAAGAAGATTGCCAGCAGCCACGCGCGTCGATTGTTGGCGAACGACGCCTTGCGCGGGGCGTGCGTCGCTTGCCTTGGGATCGTCGAACGTTGCCCGTACCAGACCAGCAACGCCAGCAGCGCCAAGGCCGCCCAGATCGCCAGGCCCACGCGCCAACTGCCGGTGCGGGCCATCACCAGGGGGGCAAACGACGCAGCAATCGCTGCGCCGCCCATGATCGAGGTGACGTAGAGCCCCATGAACAACGAGACGTTGTCGCTGAAGCGGGCTTTGATCAGTGCCGGCATCAACGCCTGGATCAAGGCAATGCCGATGCCGGCCAGCACGGCGCTGAGGATCAGCTCGACGGCACCATCGAGGAACAGTCGCGAGGCGGTGGCCAGGCCGATGATCAGCAGCGACAGCACCACGGTGCGATGTTCGCCCAGGTGCCGGCTGACGGCCATGCCAACGAACATCGCCAGTCCCATGGTCATCACCGGCAACATGGTCAGCAGTGAGGCGAGGCTGAAGCTCAGTGGGATGTCGCTGCGAATGCCGGACAGCAGTGGGCCCACGGCGGCCATCGAGGGGCGCAGGTTGAGTGCAACGAGGACGACGGCCATCAGCAGCCAGGCGGTGGGGCGGGTGGTGGTGCGGGTGATTTCCATGATGAGGCCTTGGGGGAGCAAGGTTTGGATTAGGCGGTGTGTGGCGGTGATCGGCAAATCAGAAAGTCGGGGGAGGGTGCTAGAAATTAAATACGGGGCTGGGCGATGGCGTCGAAACCACCTATCGAGGTGCCTGGAATGAGCTGGCGTAATTGGACGTTCGGTACAAGGCGTTCTTTAGTCACCTAATGTAGGTTAAATCTGCAAACTAGATAGGACTGTTCCTGATCAGCCATCAGGGTCTAGAACTCCTCCCCTGAGATGATTCATCGTTCACGGCCCTTTGCCGCCATGGACGCCTGCATATGCCCATCCCCCTGCGCACGTTGTTCGATCATTCTCGCCACACGCTCGTTATCAAACAGCTCGATGTAGCGCTCGACGTCCTGGCGTTCGAAGGCGAAGAACGCCTCAGCCAACTCTTCACCTACCGCATTGAGTTCACCAGTCCCGAGTGCGATATCCGCGTTGAGCAGATACTCAACCGCGATGCCAGTTTCAGCCTGTATGCAGCGCCAAAAAAGCTCCCCTACCGTGGGGCGACGGTAGCCGAGGCCAAGCCATTGCGGGTGCTGCATGGTGTGGTTAGCGGTTTCAAGCGCCTGTCCGGTTCCAGGGATGAAGCACGCTACGAAATCACCTTGCAGCCACGCCTGGCCTTGCTCGGCCGGGGCAAGCAGTACCGCCTCTATCAGAACCAGTCGGTGCCGCAGATCGTTGAAAGCATCCTGCGCAATCGCCACGACTTGGAGGGCCAGGACTTTCTGTTTCACCTGCACCGCGACTATCCCCGGCGCGAGCAGGTCATGCAGTACGGCGAAAGCGATTTGGCTTTCATCGGCCGGTTGCTCGCCGAGGTCGGCATTTGGTATCGCTTCACCAGTGACGAGCGCCTGAGCATCGATGTGGTGGAGTTCCACGACCTGCAACGCGCCTACCAGTTCGACGTCGAGTTGCCCCTGCGCCCGCCTGCCGGCTTGAGCAGCGATCAAGACAGTGTGTGGAACCTGCAAACCCACCATCAGGTGGTGGAGAAACACATCAACATCCGTGCCTACAACCCCCGCGAGGCCCACGCCTGGCTCAACGCCGACGTCGACCAGAGCCGCGCCGCCGAAGGCACCTACGGCGAGGCCTACCATTACGCAGAACCCTACACCGTGCTTGGCGATAGCATTGACCGGGACATCGAGTTGCAAACAGAGAGCGGCTTTTTCTTCGCCCGCCTGCGCCACGAGCGCTACCTCAATGACCGTACGCGCCTGAGCGGCTCCAGCGACAGCGCCACCCTGGCGCCGGCCCAGGTGCTGACGGTCACTGGCGGCGCGCCCCAAGCGTTCGACTCACAGGTGGTGATCACCCACCTGAGCACCCGCGCCGCTCGCGATAGCAGTTTCATCGCGCACTTCCAGGCCATTCCCTATTCGCAAGACGTGTGCTTTCGCCCGCCGTTGTTGGCTAAACCGGTCATGGCCGGCACTGTCCCGGCACGGGTCGCCAGCCGAAGCAAAAACCCGGTCTACGCCGACACCGATCTGCAAGGCCGCTACCGCGTGCAGTTCCTGTTCGACCGCGACGACTGGGAGCCCGGCGAGGCCAGCATGTGGCTGCGCCAGGCCCGGCCCTACGCCGGCGACACCTATGGCCTGCACCTGCCGCTGATTGCCGGCACCGAAGTGGCCATCGCCTTTGAACACGGTGACCCCGACCGTCCCTACATCGCCCACGCCTTGCACGACAGCCAACACCCCGACCACGTCAACGCCCACAACGAACGGCGCAACGTGCTGCGCACCCCGGCCAATAACAAACTGCGCATGGAGGATCAGCGGGGCCAGGAGCACGTCAAGCTCAGCACCGACCACAGTGGCAAGAGCCAGCTCAACCTTGGGCATCTGGTGGATGCACAGAAGAAAAAGCGCGGCGAAGGCTTTGAGCTCAGGACCGATGCATGGGGCGCGATACGCGCGGGCAAGGGCTTGTTCATCAGTGCCGACCTACAACCGAAGGCGCAAGGCGATATACTCGATATGAGCCAGGCCTTGGCGCAGTTGGACGAGGCACTGCAACGGGTGCGCGGCTTGGCCTGCAATGCCGCCGCCGTGGGGGCGATGGAGCCCGATGCAACGGTGCCGGAGCACCTCAAGGACGCGTTGGGGCAATTGCGGGAGGCCGGCTTTCTTGTCTCCGCGCCGGCCGGCATGGCCCTGGTGACCCCGGAGCATATGCAACTGGCCGCCGGCCGAACACTCACCGCAACCAGCAACAACACCGACTTCAGCACGCTCAAGTGCTTCACCGTCACGTCGGGGCAAGCGATTGGCCTGTTCGCTCAACGCCAGGGCATGAAGTTCATCGCCAACCAGGGGGCGGTGTCGATCCAGGCGCAGAACGAGCGCATGGACCTGTTGGCCAAACAGGGCCTGGACATCAGCAGCACCGACGATGAAATCCGCATCACCGCCAAGAAAAAAATCACCCTCAACGTCGGCAGCAACTACATCACCCTGGACCCCTATCGCATTGAGATTGGCTCACCGGGTGAGGTCGAGATCAAGTCCCCGCACTTTGACTACATCGCCCAGGCGGGTCGCTTGAAAACCGCGCTTTGCGCGTTGGCATCGCCCTTGGGCGAGGCGTTCAACAGCCTGCAACTGAACTTCTACGGTGCCCACGCGCAGGCCATGGCCGGCGTGCCCTACACCCTGACGTTCGACACGGGCCAAGTGTTGCAAGGGACGCTGGACGAGCGCGGACATGCTCGGCATTACCCGGTTCCCGACAGTCCGGCACAGGTGGAGTACCAGTTGCCTGAGCCTGAGTTGGAACAGCCCTGGCCCGCTTATGACGTGTTGATACAGGCGTTGTCGTGGGACGTGCAGGAGTCAGGGCCTGGCGTCTGGGTAGTCAAGGAGTTCGACTATCTGGGCATTGCCAATGTAGCTATCGGGCTGCTCAACCGTGCGACAACCATGGGGGATCAAGGTCGGTTGGCTCTTAGCGATGGTAAGGATCTAAAAAACACACTAAGAGATGTTGTTCAAGAGTGGAAGCCACTTCCCAGAGATACACCTGAAACATTGTTAGAGAAGTCGGTGACGCATAAGTACGGAGCGATTAGACGTGTGCGGCAGCGTTTCCTGGAGGGTCATGATGAATGGGCGGTTGGTGGAAGTTCTTGGCGCTGGATGCCGGTGATTTCTAATAAAGAGTACGAGTTAAAGAATGAGGCTGGTCATGCGTAAGGATCATGTGTTTATGTTTTGGGGTTTTATGGATCTTACATATGTGCTGTGGGTCGTGTATGGAAGCCTGAGCCGCGGGCGGGTTCCACTTTATGACGATGTTGTTTCATTTTTACAGCTGGATGCGCAACATGGTTGGAATGTGCTGGTCTGGTGGTTTGTTGCTTCTGTGTCGCTGACAGTGTCTGTTGTGGTTACGATGGTGCTGTTTTTTAATAAGTGTCCAGTGGCGCGGGTGATTGCGTATTTTCAAGTTCCTTTTCGTCTTCTTTTTGTCGTGCCTTCACTGTCTTTTATTCCTTGGTTGTTGGGTGCTTTTGGTGTGCGGCAAGTGACTTTGGTTATTGCGATATTGTTGATTTGCGAAGCATTGAAAGTCTTCAGCCTATATCGCGTTGGTAGCGCTCGGGTACAGGAGGACTGACTGGCATGTACTCTTTTATGGCTCGTTTTGTAAGGGTTTGGCGTTGCCATTGTTACCTGGTGCGCGGTCAGGTACCGCTTTCAGTAAGTCGTGCAGTGGAGTGTCCATGAATAAAGAACTTGAGAACGCACTGGCGTTTTATGAATCTGCTCCGCCGGACGATTACTCCGGAATTGAAGGCAAGTGGCTTTGGTTTTGGGAAGTGCTGCAAGGGGATTTCCATGAGACCCCGAGCACGGCACAAGTTGTCACCGGCACGGTGATCTTCATGATTCCGCTGGTGGATCAAATCGGCGATGTACGTGACCTGATTGCCAATTGCCGGAAGATCAACAAAGACGGCAGTGATAGCTGGGCCTGGGTTGCATTGGTGTTGACACTCATTGGCTTGTTTCCGGTCTTGGGGTCGCTGGTAAAGGGCTGCTTTAAGGTGGTTGTCTTTCAAATTCGCCGGGAACTCTTTAAGGCTGCGAAACATATGCCGCGAATAGACGACGCGGTGATTGATAACAGTATTGGTTTGTTGAGGCGCCATTTGGACCATCCTGCTGTTCGTAAAACACTGGATGCGATGAAGATTCCTAATGCCTATCTGTATATGGCCACAAAGCTGAGTGAGTTGAGAAATAACCTGAGTGTCACGGCGTTATTGCAGCGCCTGGATGACTTGATGCAAGTCACGCGTCAGCTGTTTGATTCAATTATCAAGTGGGTGCCGCAATCGATGCGTGAGCGGATTGAGCAACTCTGGACGCTCATGCTGGATGTCAGGAGCAAGGCTGATGAAGGTTTAGGCAGGGCCTTGAGTCCGGCGCAGGACTGCCTTGATCGGATTATCAATCGTCTGCGAGTGGAGGGCGATAACGCTTATCGCGCCCTGCCGGGTAATAACACGCATGTGCTGGGGCAGCGAGAGGTGGCGGAGTTGGAGTTGATTAAGCTGAAGCGGCCAGAGTGGGTGGATAAGGTGAAAGGTGAGAAGCACTCGGCACTAGCAGATCTTCCGCCTAGTGCGTTGAAAAGTATTGCCGAAGGTTGGCCGGATGTTAGTTCAGCCTCCAAGAATAAAAGCTTGCGGAAGGCATTCAAGACTTTTCATAAGTCCATTGAAGCAGTTGAAGTTTCGCCGGGTAAGCGGATCTATCGTGTAGTGGATCCTGGCTCCGGAGACAACAGTATCTGCTGGATGCATGAGGCCGAGTTCATGGCTCTGCGATCGAAAAGCCAATGGCGTCGCGAATTCGCGGTCTGGAAGCATTGGAACGAGAACGGTGAGTACGTCATCTACACCGTACCGCCGGGCGACCCGCTCAAAGTCTGGCAAGGGACTACGGCGACGCAGATCTTTAAACCTGTACCAGGCTACAAGCTGGAAGGCGGCCGGCAGCAGATCGTACTGAATCCGGATGACCTTAGCCCCAAGTTCGTCAGCCCACGACAGAGAACGGGGTGGGGTTATGACGATGGTACCGGCGACATGCGCCTGGACCCATTCAAGCCCTATTTGGGGCTACCCGAATTGACCCATAAGTGGCACATGCCCGAAATCAAAAAGGAGCCTTGAAATGGCTGTTTTGCACCCCCTTGAATGCTATCTGCTGGAAACCTTCAGCTCCCCCGAACACTTCGCCGCCACCCGCGATGCAATCATCGAGTGGATCGATGCGCATGAGGCGGCTTATGCCCGCCTGCAAAGCCAACTCGACCCACGCCAGCGCAGCAA
>NZ_FOCB01000001.1:562818-630864 GCF_900109995.1 Pseudomonas sp. ok272
GAAGGCGAATTCATCGACGTCCCGGCACAAGGCTTTTTCCCCAAAGGCGAGCCCGACGAGTTGTACCGCTGGCCCGAGCGCGAAGCGCGGTTCACTTACCGTGAAGGTCCCCACATCACCGCGTTGTCCGGCGAACTCACGGGCCACGCCGGTAAGTGGGCGATGAACGGCCGCAGAGGCCTTGAATACGTCGATCTGCAACAAGGCCAGCGCCTGTCGTACAAGAACGAGCAGCCGGTGAAGTGGACCCTGATTGCGCGGGCAGATGGCGGTTCATGCATCGAACCGCACAAGGAGTCCTGACATCGCAGTACTGCCCCCCTCGAACGCTACCCGCTGGAAATGCCTTGACGCCATCCGCGTCCACAACGTCTGAGAACTCACCCATGCCTGTACGAATCGACAAAATCCCCCCGCCCAAAGGTGCACCGCCCCTTCCAAGTGTTGGCACTTGGTTTGGCTTGTTGGTGCTGTTTCTTCTGCTGGGTTTGGGCTTGATGATGCTGTTCCAACCAGATGTCGAGGCGCAAGACCCGCACCGGTTCTGGTGGACGGCGCTTGGCGTGCCCGCGCTGATCTGGGTTGTGTCGGGACTATTGCGCATGAGCCTTTACTCAGCCTATTGGGGTGTGCTGGGTGAGTGGAATGAGATTCGCGAGCAGTATCTGGCCCAGCACATACGTCAAGGACGTCGCTCGCAACAGGTGCTGGCGGTCAGCTTGCATACCGCGTTGCGAGCGGTGAATGCGCATAGCAGCGAGGACCAGTGTGAGGCGTTGCTCGGCGGGACCAAGGCCTTGACGAGCCAGGCCGATTGGCTGGCCAGTGAGGAGGGCGCGCGTCACAGCCGCTTGGCGATTGAGCCGCACGACACGCCTGAGGTGTTGCTGCGACGAGTCCTGGGGCAAGTGCTGGGTGATATCGCACAAATGCTGGCGCGGCTACCGACGGACAAGCCCCTTGCCTTGCTGGTGGAGAGCCATAGCCGTATCCCTCAGGAGG
This sequence comes from Pseudomonas sp. ok272, assembly GCF_900109995.1. Taxonomy (GTDB): domain Bacteria; phylum Pseudomonadota; class Gammaproteobacteria; order Pseudomonadales; family Pseudomonadaceae; genus Aquipseudomonas. The sequence continues at coordinate 563,821 of NZ_FOCB01000001.1, forward strand.
ACGTGGACCAACTTTGGCAGGACGTCTGGTCTGCGTCGGGCATTCGCCAGAGCGTTACGCGCATCGAAGGCCAGGGGCTGGCCGTGGTGGATGAATGGTTGGATCAGCGCATCAACGATCAGGCGTTGTTGCTCGTGGTGGCTTTCCAACTGGCTCCCGTCGAAACACCGGGCACCGGGGAAGCGGTTGTGGGCCTGCTGTTCGGCAACCGATTGACGCAAGACACACTCGCACCGTTGGCCTATCTGCATCGTCCTGAGCCCGCCCGTGCGCCAAGTATTGAGGGGGTCGGGTATGCCATCCAACAAGCGCTGTATTGGGGGACGAGCGAGGCGTCGACAATCGGTCGTCTCTGGCTGACCGGGATGGACGCGCAGCGGACGGCGGCGATCAGCAGGGTGGTGAGCGAGGCCGTGATGCCTGTGAAAGTGACGCAAGGCTGGCATGACCTTGACGCTATGCTGGGCCATCCGGGGTGCGCGGCACCGTGGGTGGCGGTAGCCGCCGCCGTGGAATCAACTCGCAACGATATGACGCCCCAGATGATTGTCAGTGGCGATCAGGACGTGGAGGCGTGGCTATGGAGCGCGGTGATCGTACCGGCATCGTCCAACCCCGTGTAAAAAACCGCCAATGTTTAGCCAATCCACAACCAATGTTCTTCAAGTCTGGATTTAACGACTTATCGCCCCGTGTGACGCTGCCGGTCCTCTGTGTTCTGCGGTTGACGTTATGGACGGTTGCTCAGTCGACACCCACCCCCGAGGTTGCCTTGGCGCTGTTGCGTCACGACGCCAGCCTCGCCGTCGATTCTTGCCCGCCACGACCCTGAACTTGTCTGCACTTCCTTCTGAACTGGCCTTCTGGGCGCTGTGGCACTGTCGTCATGCGCGCCCACCGGACGTGTGTGTTTTGCGTTGAATCTATTCATCGGTCCCGGCCTTGTGCGGGGACCTGACTGGCGACGCCTGCGCGTCGGCCTGATGTGGACCTACGAGAACAACCATGACCACCCCCTTTGCCAGCCTGCAAGAAGCCCAGACCTTTCTGGAACACAACCCGGACATCGAGATGTTCGAGCTGTTCATCCTCGACAACAACGGTGTGCCACGGGGCAAGTTGCTGCACCGTGACGAACTGTTGGCGGTGTACCAAAGCGGTCGGCCACTGCCCAGCACCATTCTGGGCCTGACCATCAATGGCGACGACGTGGAAAACTCCGGGCTGGTCTGGGAGGTGGGCGATATCGATTGCCGGGCCTACCCGATCAGCGGCAGTTTGCAGCGCATGCCGTGGCGGTTGATTCCGACGGCGGCGGTACAAGTCAGCATGCACCCGCAAGAGGGCATGCCCGCCACCGTGGCCGATCCTCGGCACCTGCTGAGCCAGGTGATCGACGGGCTCAAGGCCGATGGTTACTACCCGGTGATGGCGGCTGAGCTGGAGTTCTATCTGCTCGACCAGCAACGCGACAGCAATGGTCGTCCGCAGCCGGCGCGGGATGTCGACGGTGGTCGACCGCGTTCGACCCAGGTCTACGGCTTGCGTGAACTGGAACAAATCGAGCCGTTCCTGGCCGACCTCTACGCCGCCTGCAAGCTGCAAGGGATTCCCGCGCGCACGGCGATTTCCGAGTACGCCCCGGGGCAGGTGGAAATCACCCTGGAGCATCGCGAAGATGCCCTGCAGGCGATGGACGAAGCCGTGCGCTACAAGCGCCTGGTCAAAGGCGTGGCCCACAAGCATGGGATGAGTGCGTGCTTCATGGCCAAGCCGTTCGATGACCTGGCGGGCACCGGCATGCACATGCACGTCAGCATCGCCGACAAGGACGGCAACAACCTGTTCGCCAGCGAAGCGCCGGACGGCACGCCACTGCTCAAGCACGCGGTAGGCGGCATGCTCAGTACCTTGCTCGACTCGTTGCTGATGTTCTGCCCCAACGCCAACTCCTATCGCCGCTTCCAGGCCAACAGTTATGCCCCGCTGGCGGCCACGTGGGGAGTGGACAACCGTACCGTGAGCCTGCGCGTACCCGGCGGGCCGGCGTTCTCGCGGCACATCGAACACCGCATCTGCGGGGCGGATGCCAACCCTTATCTGGCGGCAGCGGCGATCCTGGCCGGTATTCATCGCGGGATTCGCGAGCAGCGTGATCCCGGTGCCCCGGTCGAAGGCAATGGTTATGCCCAGGCCACGGAACTGCTGCCCACCGACTGGCTGACCACCCTGCGTGCGCTGGAAGATTCGGCCTGGGCACGGGATGCGTTTGGCACGGAGTTTCTCGGGGTTTACCTGGCAGTCAAGCGTGCCGAGTATCGGCAGTTCATGGGCGAAGTCGGCGAGCAGGACTGGCGCTGGTACTTGCATCAGGCCTGAGAGGGGCCACCCGGTTAATGCGTGACTGATTGACGGAAGCCAACTGTTTGTTGGCTTTCTTTTCACGAAAAATTGATGGCGCGCTACTTAAAGTTTGTCAGGTCATGGGGGCAACTGTTTTTGCTTCTCTGTGAGCGCATTAACTTTGAGGAATCAGCGCAATCGCCATGTATGAAACTCATGACCACGCCTGCGCCTGTGCAGAGCCACAGCCACCCGGGTTGCTGCGACGCTTGTCGCGCTGGCGCGCCAAGCAGTTGCTGCGCAACGCGCTGTCCGAAGCCGGCGAGCCTGGGCTGGTGCTTGACCTGGGCTGCGGCGTGGGACGATTCTGGCCGGTCTTGGGGGAGCACGGTAACCGGGTGATTCTGGCTGCCGATCATTCCCAGGACGTACTCAACCATGCCCGCACGCACCACCCGGCAAGCTTGCTGGCGCGCATCCGCACCTTCCAGAGTTCGGCGTTCAACATTGGCCTGTCGGAAAACGCGGTGGATTGCATCGTCTGTTCCACACTGTTCGCTCGCCTGGACAGCGCCGAGGCGCGCATGGCCCTGCTGCGGGAATGCCAGCGGGTGAGTCGTGACACCGTGATCCTGTGCGTGGGAATCAAGGCGTGCTTGAGGCTCGGCCCCGATTTGCCGGGTCCTCTGCTCAGCAAAAGCACGGCCGAAACTGAATTCAAGGCCGCCGGCTTCGAGATCCTCATGCGCCAGGATCTGTGCCCCGGCTTTTCCTCTTCGCGCACCTACGTCCTGCGCAAAACCAGCCAGGACTGATCAGGGCCACGGCGCTGGTGCGGTTGTCGGTGATTTCCTTCAGCTCTTGGTCAGTGAACGCGCGGAAATCGCCGGGAGCGATATATACTGCGCGCCATTCTTCAAGGGAGAGCCGTGTGGCCATCGATATTCACTGGATTCGCGACGACGATAGCCTCGGTCAGTTTTGCGCCCAATGGCAGCAGTTGCCATTTGTCGCGCTCGATACTGAATTCATGCGGGTCGACACCTTCTATCCGATTGCCGGGCTGATACAGATCGGTGATGGCGAGCGTGCCTACCTGATTGATCCTTTGACCATCACCCATTGGCAGCCCCTGGCCGACCTGCTGGAAAACCCGGCGGTGGTCAAGGTGGTGCACGCGTGCAGCGAAGACCTCGAAGTCTTGCTGCGCCTGACCGGCAGCTTGCCGGTGCCGTTGTTCGACACTCAGTTGGCGGCGGCCTACCTGAACCTGGGTTTCTCCATGGGCTACTCGCGCCTGGTGTCCGAGGTGCTGGGTATCGACCTGCCGAAGGGCGAAACCCGCTCCGACTGGCTGCAACGCCCGCTGTCGGACACCCAGATCAGCTACGCCGCCGAAGATGCCCTGCACCTGGCCGAAGTGTTCGTGCGCCTGCGGCCCAAGCTCTCGGATGAGAAGTACGCCTGGGTCCTGGAAGATGGCGCCGAGTTGGTGGCCAACCTGCGCCGCGAAGTCGATCCCTACGAGGTCTATCGCGACGCCAAGCTGGCCTGGAAACTGTCCCGTGCCCAACTCGCCGTGCTGCGTGAACTGTGCGCCTGGCGTGAGCGTGAAGCCCGCGCCCGCGATCTGCCGCGCAACCGCATCGTGCGCGAGCATTCGTTGTGGCCGTTGGCCCGCACCCAGCCGGATAACCTCGCGGCGCTGGGCAAAATCGAAGACATGCACCCGCGCACCGTGCGCCAGGACGGCACGTTCCTGCTGGACCTGATCAAACAGGCCGCCAGCCTCCCGCCTGAGCAATGGCCGCCCGCCGTGCCGGAGCCGTTGCCGATCGAAGCCGCTGCGCTGGTCAAGCGCTTGCGCGCCCTCGGCCAGGCCGAGGCCGAGCGCCTGAACGTCGCCCCCGAACTGATGCTGCGCAAGAAAACCCTCGAAGCGCTGCTCAAGAGCGGCTATCCCGAGGGCCCTTATCAATTGCCTGACTCGCTGCGTGGCTGGCGCCGCGAGTTGATGGGCCAGGCCTTGCTCGACAGCCTGGCCACCGCCGGAGAACAGCCTTGAAACGTATTTGCTCCATCTACCGAAGCCTGAAGAAAAACGAGATGTACCTCTATGTGCTCAAGAGTGATGCACTGGAGCGCGTCCCGGAAAACCTGATGCTGGCCTTTGGCAAGCCCCATCACGCCTTCGACCTGGTCCTGACCCCCGAGCGCAAGCTTTCGCGCGAAGACATCGCGGTGGTCCTGGAGAACCTCGACAAGCAGGGCTACCACCTGCAAATGCCGCCGGCCGAAGACGAGTACATCGAACATTTGCCCGAAGAACTGCTGCGGCGCAATGATCCGATCTGAGTCCAGAAGCGTTTCAAACAATTGAACTGATTATTCTGGCGAGGACCGCACGACGCAGGAGCACGGCTCCTGTGGCGGTCTTGTGCACTGTTTTTTAAAGGTTTGAACCATGCGCGTTCTAATTGCCGAACACGACCACGCGATCTACGCCCAACTGCTGCGCCAAGCGGTTCCCGAGCTGCAGGTGCTGACCAGTGGCGACTCTGCCGAACTGGCCAGCCTGGCCGCCGACTGTCCGGTCTGGCTGGGCCAGCCGGACTTGCTGGCAACCCTGTTGCGCCAAGGGCACAGGCCACTGTGGCTGCAATCGACCTGGGCCGGTATTACACCGCTGCTGGCCGAAGGCTTGTCGCGTGACTACCGACTGACCCGCGCCGTGGGGATCTTCGGCCAGGTCATGGCCGAGTACGTGCTGACCTACATGCTGGGCCATGAACGTGAAGTCTTGACGCGCCTGGTCAGCCAGGTCGAGCGCAAGTGGGACAACCGCCTGGGCCAGAGCCTGGCCGGGCGCAAAGTGCTGATCGTCGGCACCGGGGACATTGGCCAGAGCGTGGCGCAGTTCCTGTTGCCCTTTGGTGTCGAGCTCTACGGGATCGCCAGCGCGCCCCGCGAGCAGGCACCGTTCATCGAAGTGGCGGGACTTGAAGACCTGGGTCGCCTGGTGGGTGAGGTCGACTACGTGGTCAACCTGCTGCCGAACACCCCCAATACCCATGACCTGTACGACGCGGCGCTGTTCAAACAGTTCAAGCCAACCGGCCTGTTCATCAACGCCGGGCGCGGTGTGGCGGTGGTCGATGCGGACCTGGTGGAGGCCTTGAAAGAGGGGCATCTGGCGGGCGCGGTGATTGACGTCTGCCGTCAGGAACCCTTGCCGCAGCGCCATCCGTTCTGGACGGCCTGGGGCTTGCTGCTGACCGGCCACAGCTCGGCACCGACCTCACCGTCGCTGATGGCGCAACTGTTTGTCGACAACCTGCGGGCCTATCAAGCCGGTGAAGCGTTGCGTGGGGAAGTGGATTTCGCACGGGGTTACTGACCCCACTCAACCCCCTGTGGGAGCGAGCCTGCTCGCGAAAGCGCCAGTGACGGATACATCGCCATTCGCGAGCAGGCTCGCTCCCACATGAGTGTTGGATGTTGCTGTGGCTTACAGGCTGAAATCCCCCTCGGCCACCAGCTCGCTCAGCGGTACGCGCGGGCTGGGTACTTCGCGGGCTTGCAGGTAGTCGGCGAGGGTGGTCTTGTCGCCGAGCTTGCCGATGGCCACGGCGGCGTGCAGCGCGTAACCCTCTGGAATGTTCAGCGTCTGGCGTGTCAGCTCCTGGTCGAAGCCGGCCATGCCGTGGGTGTGCCAGCCGCTCAGCGTGGCTTGCAGTGCCAGATGGCCCCAGGCCGAGCCGGTGTCGAAGGTGTGCCACAGGGCCGGGGTTTCTTCCGTCGCACCGGGGGCGGTGAAGGTGGTTTTCGAGATCACGATCACCAGTGCCGAAGCGTGCTGTGCCCAACTGCGGTTGAACTCGTTCAGCAAGCCCAGGTAACGCGCCCAGTTCGGGGTGTCGCGGCGCGCGTAGAGAAAGCGCCAGGGTTGCGAGTTGTAGGCCGAAGGGGCCCAGCGCGCCGCTTCAAAGAAGCTGAGCAGGGTTTGCTCCGGGATGGCTTCGCCGGTAAAGGCCCGTGGCGACCAGCGCTGGGTGAACTGTGGATCGATGGCGTATTCGGCAACGCGAGGATTGGCGCTCATGGACGAGGCTCCTGACTAGGTGGGTGAATCAACGAATGGGGTAAACCTGCGCGCGCAGATGAGCTGGGCAATAAGGTTTGCGGGCCCGTGGCGATGTCCGTCAAAGCGGCGCGGTTGAGCGCTGATAGCACGCGGACGCGGGCAGTTGCGGGGGCCACGCTACTGTGCGGCGCGACAACTGACAAGGGCCCCAGGTGTAACAAACGACACCGCCAGTCGCCCGCGCTTGGCCCGTGGGGCTTGGGGCACTAGACTGGCGGCCTTTTCACTACCTGATGCAGATGCTTGAGCCATGGCCGCCAAAGTCGAACCGTTCTGGATACGCAAAACCCTCGAACAACTGGACCCACAGGAATGGGAGTCGTTGTGCGATGGGTGTGGCCTGTGTTGCCTGCAAAAGCTCGAAGACGAAGAAGACAACAGCGTCTATTACACACGCATCGCCTGCAAGCTGCTGGACCTCAAGACCTGCCAGTGCACCGATTACCCCAATCGCCGCGACTTTGTGCCCGACTGTATCCAGCTCACGCCGGGCAAGGCCGATCAGTTCAAGTGGCTGCCGCCGACCTGTGGTTACCGCCTGGTCAGCGAGGGCAAGGACTTGCCGCTCTGGCATCACCTGGTCTGCGGTGACCGAGAGGCGGTGCACCACGAGCGGATTTCCCAGTCCGGGCGCATGCTCGCCGAGGGCAGCGTGGCCGAAGATGATTGGGAAGATCATCTGATTTTTCGCGCAGGCTAACGCCTTTGGCGTGACCAATGAATCACGAAGGAGTGTGTATGACGCTAGGGTTGCGGTTGGCGCTGGCCTTGTCGCTATCAATGTTGGCGGCCCCGGCGTGGGCGGCCAACAAGGTCAACCTGGACTATCACGTGCGCTTTTTGCCGCAGAGCGATCAGGCCGAAGTGCGTTTGACCCTGGCCCGGGGATCGGCGGTGCGCAGCCTCGACCTCGACCTGGGGGACGGCAGTCACTACAGCGATTTCAAGGCCGATGGCCAGTGGCAGCTCTCACCCGGCAAGGCTGCCCGCGGCGTGTGGCGACCCAGTGCCGACAAGGCCAGCCTCACCTACCGTGTGCGCGTCAGTCAGGCGCGCAAGAACGGCAGCTTTGAAACGCGCATGACACCGAACTGGGCGTTGCTGCGCGGCGATGACCTGGTGCCGGCGGCGCGCCTGGATCAACAGGATGGCGTCGAGCTGGTCGCGCGCCTGGAGTTCGAGTTGCCCGGCACCTGGAAGAGTGTCGAGACGGCCTGGCCGCGTATCGGCAAGAACCGTTTTCGCATCGATAACGTCTCGCGCCTGTTCGATCGGCCGACCGGGTGGATGCTGGCCGGCAACCTGGGCAGTCGTCGCACGCGCCTGGGAGACACCTGGGTGACCGTGGCGTCGCCACAAGGGCAGGGTATGCACCGCATGGATGTGCTGACGATGCTGACGTTCGTCTGGCCGCACGTGCAGGCGCTGTACCCACGCCAGCCCGGCAAACTGTTGATTGTCGGCGCGGCGGACCCGATGTGGCGCGCCAGTGTGGCCGGGCGCGAATCGATCTACCTGCACAGCCGGGTGCCGTTGGTCAATGAGAGCGGCAGCAGCCCGATGTTGCGGGAGCTGGCTAAGGTGTTTGCGCGCATCAGTGGGCGTGAACGCAGCGATTGGATTGGCGAAGGCTTTGCCGAGTACTACGCCATTGAGCTGCTGCGCCGTGCCGGTGGCATGAGCGATGAGCGCTACCAGACGCTGGAGACCCGCCTGGCCACGGTCAGCCACGGCGTCAGCACGTTGCGGGGAGAGCAAGCCAACCCGGCACAGGTGGCCAAGGCGGTGCTGTTGCTGCAGGAGCTGGACCGCGAGATCCGTTTGAAGACCCGCAACAAGCGTTCCCTGGACGATGTGCTGCGCGCGGCGATGCACCAGGAACGGGTGAGCACCCAGGCCTTCGTGGCGCTCGCCGAAGGCGTCATGGGCGAGCCTTCCAAGGTGCTCGATAGTGCGTTGCTTCGGTAGCACCGCTTTCGCCGGCAAGCCGGTCTCGCTCCCACAGGAATCTGGGTTGAGCCCGTAGGAGCGAGGCTTGCCCGCGAACCGGCCGCCCATCCAACATTGATGTCGCCAGGCTGACTGCTTTCGCGGGCAAGCCTCGCTCCTACAAGGAATCCGGGCCTGACACGGGATGTGTGTTCGCCGTGGACCAGGGTGGGAGCGGGCCTGCCCGCGAAGAGGCCGGCACATGCGCCATCAGCATTGGCTGCCCCATCGCCATCGCCATCGCCATCGCCATCGCCGGCAAGCCGGTCTCGCTCCCACAGAGATCTGGGTTGAGTCCGTAGGAGCGAGGCTTGCCCGCGAACCGGCCGCCCATTCAACATCGATGTCGCCAGACTTACCGCTTTCGCGGGCAAGCCCACAAGGAATTGAGCTGCGCCCCAGATGTTGGACATTTAAGGTTGTAAGGATAGGCAGCCATCAACCCCAGCGAAAATCCAGGCTCAGCCTTCGGCCTTGGGCGATTGATCCGCCTTGAGGTCGTTCGACTGCGCGCCCGCCCGTGCGATCCTTAGACGCACGCTGTCCATGTCCTGGCGGCTTTTCTCCAGGAAGCTCTTCGCCGAACTGTGGCCGGTAATGCCCCGGGCCAGGGCAACGCCGCCGAGCGCGACCTGCACCAGGCCGAACACACCGCCGCGACGCAGGCCCTTGCCGACCATCATCACGCCACCGGCCAGCGAGCCGATGCGCTCCCAGCCCTGTACGTTTTGCGCAGGTGCGTCCTGGAGGGGGGCTGTGGATTTGCGTTCGCTCATGATCTGTTTCCTCTACGGGCAATGGATACAGAGCTGACTGCGCAGGGGCTCGACGCGTTCCGTCGGGCTCGGCGCGGATCAGCGGAATTTTGGCCCGGAGCGGGTGTTCAGCCCCTTGGCCATGCGGTCGTAAAGCACCACGTTGACCGTGGCGGCGAGGTTCATGCAGCCGGTGGTCGGAATGTACACCACGTCTTCGCACCAGTCGCGAATGTCCTGGTCCAGCGAACCGTCCTCGGGGCCGAAGATGTACAGCGCCCGATCCGGGTGAGTGTATTCGGGGAGCGAGCGAGCGCCCTCGACCAGCTCGACGGCCACCGGGACGCAGCCCAGGGGTAGGATTTTCTTCAGGTCGTCGATGCCGATCAGCGGGATGTCGTAGTGCACGCGCTTGGTGTCGGTGACGAAGTCGGCGGCGCGTTCATAGCGCTTGCCGGTGTAGAACACCGACGCCACGCCATAGCAGCCTGCGGCGCGCATCACCGAACCGACGTTCTCGGGTGACTTGGGGTTATACAAACCAATGCAGCTGTACCGTTTGTCTGCCACGAGCGGGGTGCCTTCGGGAAAAAGGAGGCGATTATACGGGGATTGGCGGGGCAGGGGCAGTTTGGGATGGGCGTTGGCGGTCGGTTGAGTGATTTGCCTTCATCGCCCTGAGGTTCAATCGATGATCCGGCGTTCCCTGGCGGAGTCGGCAGCCGACTCCCACGGGGAACGGTGGGCTCAGTCGTCTTTTTTCATCAACCCGGCCAATGCGGCAAACGGATTGTGGGTCGCCTTGGCAATGGTCGGCGTGCTCAGGGAGCCTTCGCTGAAGTATTGCTGGTCGGTGTAGCGCGAGTGTTCGTTGTCGTGGCAGTACAGGCACAACAGCTCCCAGTTGGAGCCATCTTGCGGGTTGTTGTCGTGGTTGTGGTCGCGGTGGTGCACGGTCAGTTCGCTCAGGCGCTTGCCGGAGAACTCGCGGGTGCAGCGCCCGCAGACGTGGGGGTACATTTTCAGGGCTTTGTCGCGGTAGCCCATCTCCCGGTCACGCTGGGCATCGGCGAGGATGCGGTCCAGCTTGGCGGTGTTGGAGGGCGGGTTGGTCGAGCTCATCATGGCTCCTGTCTTTTAGTGGATCACGGATAGCGCTGATTCTAGCTGCTCGCGCGCTAATTAGCCCCTGGCTTTTTCGCCTGTCGGACCACGTGCAGGCCCCGGCATTTTGTAAAGGGATGTTTGGATCGCCCCCGCAAACACGCCGCCAAATCCATGCCGATGCGCCTGTCATCCAATTGGCGACAGGTTGCAACTTCCCTGACATTTTTCCTCGCCAAGCTGCCGTCCCTTAAATCAAGCAGGCCTGACCAGACGGTTGGAGCCTGATCAAGGGGAGGTGGAAATGTTGATGTTTGCGACACGTCTCACACTGGCTGCCGCGGTGCTGGCCGGCGCGTCCCAGGTGTTTGCCGGCACGGTCACCAGCGACGGAGCCGACCTGCTGGTCAAGACCAAGGGCGGCCTGGCGGTGGCCACGACCGATGACCAGTTCAGTTTCCAGCTCGGTGGTCGCTTGCAGGCCGACTTCGACACGTTCGACGGGTTGTACACCCATGACGGCCATCGCGCGGATGCCAGCTATTTTCGCCGCAGCCGCCTGGAAGTTTCCGGCAGGGCCGACGGCGTTTGGGCGTATGACTTCGCGCTCGAACTGAACAAGTCCGATACCCCGATCAAGGAAGCTTCCGTCAGTTACCTGGGGCTGGATCCGGTGACCCTCAAGGTCGGGCGTTTCGACCCGGACTTCGGCCTGGAAGGCGCCACCAGCTCCAAGTGGACCACTGGCATCGAGGGCAGTGCGATCAGTGACCTGGCGCCGTGGGTCAACGACCGCGACGAAGGCCTGGGGGCTCAGGTGGCGGGGACCCATGGCATGTTCTATGGCTCGGCGAGCGTGTTGCGCCCGGCGAGCAACAAGGACGCCGACGGCCAGGGCGCCAACAACTACAACCTGCGCCTGGTGTTGGCGCCGATGGCGCGTGCGGGACAGGTCCTGCATTTCGGCCTGAACTATGCCTACAACGACGCCGACAGTTTCGACGGGCGTATTCGCACCCGGTTGGGGGTTCGAGGGGTTTCAGAGGCGGGCGACAACGGCAACCGCCCGGACCTGGCGCCCAAGACCAAGGGCGCCTTTGACGCGGATGCGGCGGCCAGCCTGGAGTTTGCCTACGCCGCCGGACCGTTCTCGCTGCAGAGTGAATACCTGCGCCGGCAGTTGGGGGCCAGGCCCCAGGCCCAGCACCAGGATCGCGACGCCACGGGGTACTACGGCCAGTTGGCCTATACCCTGACGGGAGAGGCGCGGGGCTATAAGCTCGACGGCGGTAAATTCGAGCGGATCAAGCCGCAGGATAAACAGCTCGGTGCCTGGGAGGTGTTCTACCGTTACGACCACCTCAACGCCCAGGAAAAAGGCCTGCTGGACAACACCGCCCAGGTGCATACCCTCGGGGTCAACTGGTATGCCAACGACGCGGTGAGGATCTCTGCCAACTACGTCACGGCCAAGGCCGAACACTTCAGCAATACGGTCGGCGACCAGGCTGGCGAGGCCTTGGCGCTGCGGGCACAGTACGTGTTTTGACGGATTCCCCACGGGGGTTAAGGATTGGATTTCATGCGTGTGTTATTAGCCTTGCTGTTGTGTGCGGTCACCGTCCAGGTCCAGGCGTTCTCCACGCCCCAGCCGGGGCAGGTGATCGATGTGGCGTTGGAGCAACTCCACCCGACCCAGGCGGTCATCGGTTTTGATCAGGTCTATTACAAGCTGGGCGTGTTTGCCGAGTCCCCCAGGAAGGTGTTCGACGAATACTGTGAAACCAACGGCCAGGGCGGCGCCGACAAGGTGCCCAAGGATGCCAGCCTGCATCAATTCGCCAGCTTCACGTGCCAGGATCCGGTGGGCACCCACCCGGCGGACATGAAGACCGTGGTCGTCGGCCCCGCTGGCCAGTTGTACCTCACCGACGGGCACCACAGTTTCAGCACTTTGTGGGAACAGCCGAGCGCCGGGCCGACGTTGAAGATGTGGGTGCGGGTGACCGACGACTTCAGTGATAGCCCGGACATGGCCACGTTCTGGACGCGCATGGAACACGCTCGCAAGGTCTGGCTCAAGGACAGCCACGGCCAAGCCATCACGCCGGCGCAGCTTCCGGCGCACCTGGGCTTCAAAAGCCTCACTGACGATACTTTTCGCAGCCTGGTGTACTTCACCCGCAAGGCGTCCTACGGCAAGCCCAACTCGGGCGCCGTCGTGCCGGAGTTCCTGGAGTTCTATTGGGGGAACTGGCTGCGGTCGCAGATCGACCTGGGCCGTTTCGACCTGAACAAACAGGACGGGTATCAGGCTGCCATCAAGGCGGTTGCCCAGCGCATGGTCAGCCTGGCACCGGATGCGCAGGTGGGGGAAAGCGGCTTCAGCGCCTCGCAACTGGGCGGTTTCACCACGCTCAATCGCAAGGAGCTGAACAAGACACTCAAGAACAAAGTGCCGTATGTGATCGAGTACCGGAACGTGTCCCAGCAGCTCCCGCGCCGCGGCTAAAGGGTTTAGCCCTTGAGTTTTTCGGCAATCCAGATGGTGTGCCGGGTGCCCTTGTTGCCATGGGCGAACACTTGCACTTCTTCGGCCTTGAAGCCGGCCTTCTTCAGCTTGTCGGAAAACTGCCGGTCGGCGCTGGCCGACCACACGGCCAGCACACCTTTGGGGCGCAGGGCCTTGGCGCAGGCGCTCAGGCCCCCGGCCGAATACAGCCAGCTGTTGGCCTTCTGGGTCAGGCCTTCGGGGCCGTTGTCGACGTCGAGCATGATCGCATCAAAGCCTTGCGGTTCGGCCTGCAACACCTTGGCCACGTCTTCCAGGCGGATCACGGTGCGTGGGTCGAGCATCGGGCGCCCTGACTTTTCCCCCAGTGGCCCGCGATTCCACTCCACCACGCCTGGCACCAGTTCCGCGACCACCACTTCGGCGGTCTTGCCCAGATGCTTGAGCGCCGAGGCCAGGGTAAACCCCATGCCGAGGCCGCCGATCAGCACCCGCGAATTGGGCCGGCCGGCCACCTTGCGGCAAGGGATCTCGGCCAGGGCGTCTTCGGAGCCGTGCATGCGGGTGTTCATCAGTTGCCCGCCGTCACCGCCCTGGATCTTGATGACGAAGTCTTCGCCGTACTCGAACAGGCACAGGGCTCCGCCGTTTTCGGGGATGGGGGTGGTGTCGAGCAGAACGAAACGTTTCATGGGGCTCTCGTCGAGAAAGGAAAACGGCTATTGAGAAGGGCAATCTTGCGCGGTTGAGAGTAGCCTTGAGGCGACAAGCAAGGGCAACGGAGCCATTGATGAAGCGCACCATTCTAACGGCCATTGTGTTGGCCGTGCTCTCGATAAGTGCAGTGCACGCGCAAGAGTTGCAAACCATACCCGTGACACCGTCGGCGGCACCCGGCTCACCCGGTACCGCGACGCCCACGCCCTATCCACAGATCACCCCGACCAACGTGCCCAAGGCGGGCGGCAATGCCCCGGCCTTGACGCCGATCGCCGTGCCTGGCCCACCCAGGGACCAGCCGCTGCCAGGGCTTGAGCCCATCACGCCGAAGGCCAAGGCTTCCGGCGGTTAGACCTGCTGCGCGAGCAATTGGCCGTCGGCCATGCGCAGGCGCTTGGACAGCGACACGGCCATGGCGCGGATGATCTTGGCGGCAATCTTCGGGGCGTCGTTGAGCATTCTCTCCAGCGAGTCCTTGCCCAGGTACAGCAACTGGCAATGACTGGCCGCCACGCAACTGGCCGAGCGACGCTCGCCATCGAGCACCGCCATTTCACCGAGCGCCCGGCCGCTGCGCAGGGTGGCGATGGTCACCGGTTGACCGTCGCCGTTGCTCTTCTGTACCGCCACCTGGCCCGTATGAATGATGCACATAAAGGTCCCGGCATCGCCTTCGTGGAAGATGGCTTCACCCTCGGCGATGGTGCTGATGCTGAAGTAACCGGCGGCGGCAGCGAAGTCGGCCAGTTGCAATTGATCGAACAGGCCGCAGTCCATCAGCCAGTCGCGTATTTCGGTGTTCAATGAGGTGGGTTCGGGCATGTCGTCACGATCTTTTCTTATGTCTGTCGAGGGCTTGGGGTCAGCGAGAAACTCTGTGGGAGCGGGCTTGCCCGCGAAGGCAGTGTGTCAGGCGACATCAATATCGACTGATACTCCCTCTTCGCGGGCAAGCCCGCTCCCACATTTAAAACCCAAATGCTCTGCCAAGTTCCTCAGGCTATTCCCAATACCTTGAAGACAAATGCATATTCGAGTGCTACGTCACGTAATCCCTGGTAACGCCCACTCATCCCACCATGCCCGGCGCCCAGTTCGGTCTTGAGCAGCAGCAGGTTGTCATCGGTCTTGGTGGCCCGCAGCCTGGCCACCCATTTGGCGGCTTCCCAGTACTGCACGCGGCTGTCGTTGTAGCCGGCGATCACCAGGGTCGCCGGGTAGGCTTGGGCGCGGACATTTTCGTACGGCGCGTAGGCTTTTAGCCGCTGGTAAACCTGCGGCTCCTCGGGGTTGCCCCATTCGTCGTACTCGGTGACGGTCAGTGGCAGGTCGGGGTCGAGCATGGTGTTGAGCACATCGACGAACGGCACCTCGGCAATCGCCGCCGCGAACAGCTCGGGACGCTGGTTGAGCACCGCACCGATCAGCAATCCCCCGGCGCTGCCGCCGCTGATCGCCAGTTGCTGCGCGGTGGTGAAACCGTTGGCGATCAGGTGTTCGGCGCAGGCAATGAAGTCGCTGAAGGTGTTTTGCTTATGCTCCTGCTTGCCGGCGCGATACCAGGCTTCCCCCAGTTCACCACCGCCGCGCACGTGGGCAATGGCAAACGCCACGCCGCGATCGAGCAGGCTCAGGCGGGCATGGGAGAACCAGGGGTCGAGGCTTTCGCCGTAGGCACCGTAGCCGTAGAGATACAGCGGCGTAGGCTGGCCCAATCGGTCGCGCTTGAGCACCAGGCTGATGGGCACTTGGGTGCCATCGGGCGCGGTGGCCCACAGGCGCTGGCTGACGTAGTCGTCGGCGTCGAACGGCCCGAGCACCGGGGTCTGCTTGAGGACTTTCTGCTCGCCGCTGGCCAGGTCCAATTGGCGTATCTGGGCCGGGCGGTTCAAGGCTTCGTAGCGCAGGCGGATCTTGTCGCTGGCAAACTCCAGGCTGTTCTGCACATGCAGGCTGTAGGCCGCATCCGGTAATTGCACGCGATAAGCCGGCAGGCCTTGTGGGTGCACCTCGATGATCGGCAAGCCGCCTTCGCGCAGGCTCAGGGTCATGGCCGAGGCATTGAGGCTCATGCCGTCGAGCATCACCGTGTCGCTGTGGGGGATCAGGCTCTGCCAGTCGTCCTGCGTCGGCACCACGCCCGTGTCGGCGGCCTGGTACAGGGCGAAGTTGATGCCTTCGCGGTTACTGCGGATCAGCCAGGTCCACTGATCATCCAGCTTGCCGTGGTCGACGTCGTACTCGTGGTCTTCAACCCGTGGCGCCAGGCAGGTGAAGGCCTGCTGTGGCTGGTCGGCGTCGAGCACCCAGACTTCACTGGTGGTCTTGCTGCCCACGGACAACAGCAACTGCCGTTCGGAGCTGGCGCGGTAGCAGTGCATGAAGAACCGCCCGTCCGGTTCATGGAAGACTTCTTCGGCGGCGGTGCCATCGAGGCGATAGCGATACAGTTTGTGCGGGCGATGGGTGTCGTCCAGCTCGCCGAAGAACAGCGTCAGGCTGTCGTTGGCCCAGGTCATGCTGCCGTCGCAATCCTCGAACGCCAGTTCACTGACCTTGCCGGTGGACAGCTCCTTGATGAACAGGGTGTAAATCTCGTCGCCGCTGGTGTCCAGGCTGTAGGCCAGGCGCCGGTGGTCGGGGCTGATGCTGAACGCGCCGAGGGAGAAGAAGCCGCCGTTGGCCAGCACATTGGGGTCCAGCAGCAGTTCTTCGCGGCTTTCATCCACCTGCTGGCTGTCGTCCGCCGGGCGTGGGCAGCGGTAATGCCGGGCGTATTCATCACCCGCTGTGGTGCGGGTGTAATACAGGTACGGGCCCCAGGGCGAGGGCAGCGACAGGTCGGTTTCGAGTATCCGTCCCTTGATTTCATTGAACAGGGTTTCGCGCAGCCCGGCCTGGTCGGCCAGTTGTGCCTCCTGATAGGCGTTTTCGGCCTGCAAGTAATCCAGGACCGGCGCCGTGTCTCGCTCCTGCAACCAGGCGTACGGATCATCGCCTTCGGCCTTGCGGGCAATCGGGGCGCTGCAAACGTGGGCAGATAGGGGCATGGGGGTTCTCGAACGATAGGCAATAGGGGCTTCATGGACAGCGGGGCAGCTTGATCCGTGAAAAGCCGTTATCATAAGCGCCTCTTTGCCTGCCTTGCCATGGACACCATGACCGAGAACGACTATCTGATCGCTTGGGGCCTTTACGCCTTTGCCGCTTTAGGCTGCCTGTTGGTGTGGATGCGCATGACTCGCTGGATGTGGCGCTACTTGCGCGAGCCGCTGCGCCTGATCATGGCGGTGCTGCTGTTCAGCCCGACCATCATCGACCCGGTGAAGGAAAAATTCGCCCCGGCCATCGCCATCACCGCCCTGGACTTGCTGTTCAAGGTAGGTAACAACGCCTGGCGGGCGATTTCCGACCTGTTCATGTACGGCATGATCGCCTTGGGTTTCTACCTGGTGCTGGTGTTGATCCGTTTCCCCATCGAGCGTGCGTCCGCGGCGCGCAAGGCCCAGGCCGAGGCGAAGAAGGCCGCTGCCCGAGCGGCTGAGCCTGACGATGACCAGCCCTTTGGCGGTGCCGGCGATGACCGTTATGGTCGCCCTCCGGTGCCCAGCAACCCCCAGCGTTCGCGAGTCGAACCACGTCTTTGACGGCCCTGCATTGAAGCGAGAGTCCCGGCATGTGTGAGTTATTGGGCATGAGCGCCAATGTACCGACCGATATCGTGTTCAGCTTCACCGGGCTGATGCAGCGGGGCGGCCGGACGGGCCCGCATCGTGATGGCTGGGGCATCGGCTTCTATGAAGGCCGTGGCCTGCGCTTGTTCCAGGACCCGGCCGCCAGTTGCGACTCGCAAGTCGCGCAGTTGGTGCAGCGTTATCCGATCAAGAGCGAAGTGGTGATCGGGCACATCCGCCAGGCCAACGTCGGCAAGGTCTGCCTGTCCAACACCCACCCGTTCGTGCGCGAGTTGTGGGGGCGCAACTGGTGTTTCGCGCACAACGGCCAGCTCGCCGACTTCCAACCCAGCGCCACGTTCTACCGCCCGGTGGGCGATACCGACAGCGAAGCGGCCTTCTGTGACCTGCTCAACCGCGTGCGCGAGGCCTTCCCGGAGCCGGTGGACGTCGAGCAGTGGCTGCCGGACCTGGTCGCGGCCTGCGCCGAGTACCGCAGCAAAGGCGTGTTCAATTGCCTGCTCAGCGATGGCGATTGGCTGTTCTGCTATTGCTCGACCAAACTGGCGCAGATCACCCGGCGTGCACCGTTCGGTCCGGCCCGTTTGAAGGATGTGGACGTGATCGTCGACTTCCAGGCCGAAACCACACCCAATGACGTGGTGACGGTGATTGCCACCGAACCCCTGACCGAAAACGAAACCTGGACCCGTTACGAACCGGGCCAATGGAGCCTGTGGCGACGCGGAGAATGCGTCAGCCAGGGCAAGACCGCATAAGGAACGCCCGATATGTTGCTCAGTTATTTGCGGCTGGTGTTGTTTGCAATCGGCCTGTTGGTGGGTGTGCAGGTGCCGGGGTTCGTCAACGACTACGGCAAGCGCGTAGAAGCCCATTTGATCGAGGCGCAGACCGGCCTGCGGGGCTTCCAGGGCACCGCCGAGCAATTTTTCAAGGGTGACCTGCGAGCGCTGGTGGCCCATTACCGCGCCAGCGATGACCCAGTGTTTCGCAGCGATGCCGACAGCCTGGATACCTTGCTCACCCGTCAGTTGGCGCTGGATAAACAGTTCCAGGCCATGCAGGGGCCGTGGTACATCCGCGTCCTGCAGGTGGCGTTGGCCGCCGATCCGGACATCCGCCAGGAAACCTGGAACGGCTACAGCTACCAGATCCTGCTGACCCCCGAGGCCATGGGCTGGGGCCTGGGCGGGGCGCTGCTGCTGTCGTTCGGCCTGGAATGCCTGTTCCGCCTGATCGACTGGGTCGTGTTGGGTGGCAAGCGCCTGCGCCAGAGCCGGCCGATCGAGGATCGGGACGTGCGCGGGTTGTAACCCCAGCCTCCACAGGAGTACGCACTGTGAGCCGTCTGCTATTGAACTGCGACATCGGCGAGAGCTTCGGTAGTTGGACCCTGGGCCTGGACGCCGAGGTGATGCCGCTCATTGATTGCGCCAACATCGCCTGCGGATTCCATGCGGGCGACCCGGGCATCATGCGCCAGACCGTCAGCCTGGCCGTGAGCCACGGCGTGCAGATCGGCGCCCATCCGGCCTATCAGGACCTGCAAGGGTTCGGCCGCCGCGCCATGGCCTACTCGGCACAAGAACTCCAAGACCTGTTGCATTACCAGATCGGTGCGCTGGACGGCATTTGCCGGGCCCAGGGCACTCGGGTGAGCTACGTCAAACCCCACGGTGCGATGTACAACGACATGATGGCCAACCCGGGGCAACTGCGCGCGGTACTTGCGGCGGTCGCGGCCTATGACCGGCACTTGCCGCTGATGCTCATGGCCACCCGTGACAACAGTGAGGCGCAACGCCTGGGCGACGAGTACGGCGTGACGCTGTGGTTCGAAGCCTTCGCCGACCGTGCCTACGACAGTGCCGGGCGCCTGGTGTCACGCCAGTTGCCGGGTGCCGTGCATCACGACGTTGAGACCGTTATCGCCCAGGCGCTGACCATCGCCCGTGGCGGCGAGCTGTTGGCCAGCGATGGCAGCGCCTTGCGCTTGCAGGCCAGCACGTTGTGCGTGCACGGCGACAACGCCAGTTCGGTGGCGGCGGTGCAACGGATCCGCCAAGCCCTGGATCAACAGAGCGCGTCATGAGGCCACGGGTCGAGGTGGTGGCTATCGATTGCCTGATGGTGCGTCTGTTCGATGAGATTGCTGAAAGCAACATGCCGTGGATGCTCGCCGCCGGTGCCCGCTTGCGCGAAGGGTTCGCCGGGTCCTTGATCGACCTGGTGCCGTCCTACACCACGGTGATGGTGCATTACGATCTGCTGGCACTGAGCCCATCCCAGGCGCGGGAGATTATCGCCCGGGCCATGACCGGCCTGTCGCCCGGTGTCCAGGCCAGTGGTCGGTGCCATGCCCTGCCGGTCTGGTATGACCTGAGCGTCGGGCCGGAGCTGCGCCTGTTGTCGCAACGCAGTGGATTGCCGGTGCCGGAAGTGATTCGTCGACACAGCGAGCGTGAATATCAAGTGTTCGCCCTCGGATTTGCCCCAGGCTTTGCCTTCATGGGCCTGGTGGAGGAGGCGCTTGCTGCGCCGCGCTTGAGCACCCCGCGCAAGCAGGTTGCGGCGGGCAGTGTCGGGATCGCCGAGCGCCAGACGGCAGCCTATCCGTCGGTGTCGCCGGGCGGCTGGAACCTCATCGGCCGCACGCCGGCCAAACTGTTCGACCGCGAGCGTGAGGGCTACAGCCTGATGCAGCCGGGCGATACCGTGCGGTTTGTGCCAGTCAGTCATGCCGAGTTCGTCAGCCTGGGCGGTGACGACACACCGTTGGCGCTGCCGACATGAGTCGCTTGCGTGTCGAGGCCAGCACCCCGTTGTGCCTGTTGCAGGATGCCGGGCGATTCGGCGTGCGGCACCTGGGCGTGACCCAGGGCGGGGCCGCGGATTGGTTGTCGATGGCGTGGGCCAACTGGCTGCTGGGTAATGCGTTGGATGCGCCGGTGATCGAGGTCACGCTCGGCGGGCTGGAGTTGCACGCCCTGGAGGATAGTTGCCTGGCGTTGGCTGGCGCGGATCTTGGGGCGCTGATCGATGGCCAGCCGCAGGCCCCGTGGCGCAGCTTTACCCTGCGCAAGGGCCAGCGCTTGCAGTACACCCGGCCCGTGCTCGGTGCTCGCGCCTACCTGGCCGCGCCGGGCGGCTTCAATGCGCCGCGAATCCTGGGCAGCTGTGCCACGGTGGCGCGCGAAGCACTGGGCGGCTTGGACGGCTTTGGCCGCGCGCTGGTTCGAGGTGATGAGCTGAGCGATTCGGGACCGACGCTGGCGCTGCGCGAAGTGCCCCGCGAGCACCGCCCGGACTTCAACTCACACGCGCCGCTGGACCTGGTCCTCGGCGCGCAACACGGCGAGTTCAGCGGGCAAAGCCTGTTCGACGTGTTCAATTGCCCCTGGACCCTCGACAGCCGCGCCGACCGCATGGGGATCCGCTTGCTCGGGGCGGCCTTGCACTATCAGGGCCGGCCAATGATCTCCGAAGGCATTCCGCTGGGCGCGGTGCAGGTGCCGCCGGATGGGCAGCCGATCGTATTGCTCAATGATCGCCAGACCATCGGCGGCTACCCACGGTTGGGGGCGTTGACGCCGTTGGCGTTGGCGCGGCTGGCGCAGTGTTTGCCGGGGCAGGTGGTGCGGTTGGCGCCGGTGCTGCAGGAGACGGCGCACCGGGAACAGGTCGAGAGTTTGCGGCGGTTGATCAACCGTTAAAAGCTTCGCGAGCAGGCTCGCTCCCACAAGGGTCCAAAGTGCTTACATTGCTGTGTGCACCCAGGAACCTGTGGGAGCGAGCCTGCTCGCGATAGGAGTAACACCTATTTGGACAAAAACCGCATCCCTTCTTCCAACCCGCGCAACGTCAGCGGAAACATCTGGTCCTCGATCAGATCGCGCACGATGTTGGTCGAGCTGGTGTAGCCCCAGGTGTCCTTCGGGTACGGGTTGATCCAGATGAGCTTCTTGTACTTCTCCATGAACCGCTGCATCCACACGTAGCCGGCTTCTTCGTTCCAGTGTTCGACGCTGCCGCCGGGCTGGGTGATTTCGTAGGGCGCCATGGCGGCGTCCCCGATGAAGATCACTTTGTAGTCGGCGCCGTACTTGTGCAGCAGGTCCATGGTGGCGGTGCGTTCCGAGCTTCGGCGCATGTTGTTCTTCCACACCGATTCATAAATGAAGTTGTGGAAGTAGAAGTACTCCAAGTGCTTGAACTCGGTCTTGCAAGCCGAGAACAGCTCTTCGCAGGTCTTCACGTGGGCGTCCATCGAGCCGCCGATATCGAACAGCAGCAACAGCTTCACCGTGTTACGTCGTTCGGGGCGCATCTGGATGTTCAGCAGCCCGGCATCGCGTGCGGTGTGGTCGATGGTGCCGTCGATGTCCAGCTCTTCGGCCGCGCCCTGGCGGGCGAACTTGCGCAGGCGACGCAGGGCGACCTTGATGTTGCGTGTGCCCAACTCCACCGAGTCGTCGAGGTTCTTGTACTCGCGCTGGTCCCAGACCTTGACCGCCTTGCCCTGGCGCTTGCCGGCGTCACCGACACGGATGCCTTCGGGGTTGAAACCACCGGAACCAAAAGGGCTGGTACCGCCGGTGCCGATCCATTTGTTGCCACCGGCATGGCGTTCCTTCTGTTCTTCCAGGCGCTTCTTGAACGCCTCGATCAGCTTGTCGAGGCCGCCCAGGGATTGGATCTGCGCGCGCTCCTCGTCGCTCAGCGAGCGCTCGAACTCCTTGCGCAGCCAGTCTTCGGGGATCAACGCCTGAAGGTGATCGTCGAGCTTTTCCAGGCCATTGAAATAGGCCCCGAAGGCGCGGTCGAACTTGTCGAAGTGCCGTTCGTCCTTCACCAGGATCGCGCGCGCCAGGTAATAGAATTCGTCCATGTCGGCGAAGGTCACACGCTGTTTCAGCGCGTTGATCAGGTCCAGCAGCTCACGCACCGAGACCGGCACCTTGGCGGCGCGCATTTCATTGAACAGGTTGAGCAGCATGGCGCAAGCCCCTATCGAGTACCGCGACGGCTCATGAACGCCAGGCGCTCGAGCAGTTGCACGTCCTGTTCGTTCTTGACCAGGGCCCCGGCCAGTGGCGGGATGGCCTTGGTTGGATCACGTTCGCGCAGTACGGCCTCGCCGATGTTGTCGGCCATCAGCAGCTTGAGCCAGTCCACCAGCTCGGAGGTCGAGGGCTTTTTCTTCAGGCCCGGGACCTTGCGCACGTCGAAGAACACGTCCAGCGCTTCGCTGACCAGGTCTTTCTTGATGTCGGGGTAGTGCACGTCGACGATTTTTTGCAGGGTGGTGCGGTCCGGGAATGCGATGTAGTGGAAGAAGCAGCGGCGCAGGAAGGCGTCCGGCAGCTCTTTTTCATTGTTGGAGGTAATGATGATGATCGGGCGCTGCTTGGCCTTGATGGTCTCGTCGATCTCGTAGACGTAGAACTCCATCTTGTCGAGTTCTTGCAGCAGGTCGTTAGGGAACTCGATGTCGGCCTTGTCGATTTCATCGATCAGCAGGATGACGCGCTCATCCGACTCGAAGGCCTCCCACAGCTTGCCCTTTTTCAGGTAGTTGCGGATGTCGTGGACCTTCTCGTTGCCCAGTTGCGAGTCGCGCAGGCGGCTGACCGCATCGTACTCATACAACCCCTGGTGAGCCTTGGTGGTGGACTTGATGTGCCAGGTGATCAGCTTGACGCCAAAGGATTCGGCCAGTTGCTCGGCGAGCATGGTTTTGCCGGTGCCGGGCTCGCCCTTGACCAGCAAGGGACGCTCCAGGGTGATGGCGGCGTTCACTGCCAGCTTCAGGTCATCAGTGGCGACGTAGGCGCGGGTGCCTTCGAACTTCATCGGTCATTCCTCAAGCGTTAGCCGACCGGCGCGGGGCAGGGCGGGCGAAGTAAATAGCATGCCTGACTATAACGCGCCGCCCGGTCGACTGTGAACGCAGACGGCTTATTCAGTCTCTGAATGGGGCGTCACATGTTGACTCAGTCTCGGCAAGAGGCCAGTATTTATCTATAGCCAAATTGGCTATAGGTTGGGCTTCATGTCTACTAAACATCGATTTCGTGACAAATACCGCATTCAACTGCGGGAAAGGGACCATCTGCCGCCGCCCGTGCACCTGGTGGGAGGCGGGCTGGATGTGATGATCAGCCTGCAAACCATCGAAGTCATGGTGGGCTATGCGCCGGCGCTGATTGTGCAGGAGGCACAGGAATGGATAAGGGCACACCGTGAAGAACTATTGGAGGAGTGGAAGCGATGGCATCCATGAAACGGCCCCGCTTGTCGGCCGTGCAGGTTTTGCCGGACAAGCAACTGATCCTGACCTTTGTTGACGGTCAGCAACTGCCCCTGGACATGAGCGCCGATGTACAGCGTTTCCCCGGCCTGCATCCTTTGCAGGACGCGCGCGTGTTTGCGGGGGCGCAAGTGGGGGACGCTGGCTGGACGCTGGAGTGGCCCGAGCCAGATATCCAGATCGGCGCCGATACGCTGTACCTGGATGCACTGGCGCAAAATGCCACGGACGAAAACACGCGGATTTTCATTGGCTGGCGCGCCCGCTCCGGCTTGTCGCTGAACATGGCGGCGGAAGCCCTGGGCGTCAGCCGGCGCAGCATCAGCCGCTACAGCAGTGGTCGTGAAGCGGTACCGCGCGCCCTGGCACTGGCGTGCCTGGGATGGGACGCACTGCAATCGGCCGGCTCGTTGCGGGTGGCCGAGACGCCAGCCCAGTACGAGGTCAGCCGCAAGCCGTAGCCGGTCGGCATAGGCGTGCGTTTATGCAGCACGACTGGACGCCCAAGGGGACGAGGCATACCCTTGGGGGCTCATCCAATGCTGCATAAGGACCCAGCCATGAGCCGAATTTTCGCTGACAACGCGCACTCCATCGGCAATACGCCGCTGGTTCAGATCAACCGTATTGCCCCGCGCGGCGTGACCATCCTGGCCAAGATCGAAGGGCGCAACCCCGGTTACTCGGTCAAGTGCCGGATTGGCGCGAACATGATCTGGGACGCTGAAAGCAGCGGCAAGCTCAAGCCGGGCATGACCATCGTCGAGCCCACCTCGGGTAACACCGGCATTGGCCTGGCCTTCGTTGCCGCCGCGCGGGGCTACACGCTGCTGCTGACCATGCCGGCGTCCATGAGCATCGAGCGACGCAAGGTGTTGAAGGCCCTGGGTGCCGAGTTGGTGCTGACTGAGCCGGCCAAAGGCATGAAAGGCGCGATCGACAAGGCGGCCGAGATCCTGGCCAGCGACCCGGCCAAGTACTTCATGCCGCAGCAGTTCGATAACCCGGCCAACCCGGCTATCCACGAGAAGACCACCGGTCCGGAAATCTGGAACGACACTGACGGCGCCGTCGATGTGCTGGTGGCGGGCGTCGGCACCGGTGGCACCCTTACTGGGGTGTCGCGCTATATCAAGAACACCCAGGGCAAGCCGATTCTCTCGGTGGCAGTCGAGCCCATCGTGTCGCCGGTCATCACCCAGGCCCTGGCCGGTGAGGACATCAAGCCGAGCCCGCATAAGATCCAGGGCATCGGCGCCGGCTTCGTGCCCAAGAACCTCGATCTGTCGATGGTCGACCGGGTTGAGTTGGTCAGTGATGAGGAGTCCAAGACCATGGCCCTGCGCCTGATGCAGGAAGAAGGCATCCTGTGCGGGATTTCCTCTGGTGCGGCGATGGCGGCGGCTGTGCGCCTGGCCGAGACCCCCGAGATGCAGGGCAAGACGATCGTGGTGATCCTGCCGGACTCCGGTGAGCGTTACCTGTCGAGCATGTTGTTCAGTGATTTGTTCACCGAGCAGGAGAACCAGCAGTAATGTGCTGAGACGCAAGCCAGGTTGATTGCAGTCATCGGCCTGGGTTGATTTTTATCAGCGGGTGTTCAGCTACCTTATGTTAGTAAGTGCTTTGTTGCGCAATCCTCAATACACCTTGTTCAGGTATGCGGGTTTTTCGGACGGTCGCTAGTGTTTATCATGGCGACCTGCCTCGTTGGGTACATAGCGATGCGCAGTGACGTTTATTCTCAAGGAGTTGTGCATGACCTTTTCCTTCGTCGTGAAGGCCTCGCTGCTGTTGATGTTTATTGGCAGCACCCTCTATGTGCATTTACGCGGCAAGGCGCGTTTGCCGATCTTGCGCCAGTTCGTCAACCATTCGGCCTTGTTCGCACCGTATAACGCCTTGATGTATTTGTTTTCCGCCGTGCCGTCCAAGCCGTACCTGGACCGCAGCAAGTTCCCGGAACTGGACGTACTGAAGGACAACTGGGAAGTGATTCGCGACGAAGCGATGCACTTGTTCGACGAGGGCTATATTCGTGCAGCCGAAAAGAACAACGATGCCGGCTTTGGTTCGTTCTTCAAGAAAGGCTGGAAGCGTTTCTACCTCAAGTGGTACGACAAGCCGCTGCCATCGGCTGATCTGCTGTGCCCCAAGACCGTGGCACTGCTCAGCGCTATTCCCAATGTCAAAGGCGCGATGTTTGCCCTGCTACCGGGCGGCAGCCACCTCAACCCGCACCGCGACCCATTCGCCGGCTCCCTGCGTTATCACCTGGGCCTGTCGACGCCGAACTCCGACGACTGCCGCATCTTTGTCGACGGCCAGGTCTATGCCTGGCGCGACGGCGAGGACGTGATGTTCGATGAAACCTATGTGCACTGGGTCAAGAACGAAACCGACAAGACCCGGGTGATCCTGTTCTGCGACATCGAGCGCCCGCTGAGCAACCGCCTGATGATCGGCCTCAATCGTTGGGTCAGTGCACTGCTGGGCCGCGCCACTGCACCGCAGAACCTGGATGACGAACGCGTAGGGGGGATCAACAAAGTCTATGCCTGGAGCAAGAACTCCAGCGACACGTTCAACAAGGACTTCAAGCAATGGAAGCGCGCTAATCCCAAGCTGTATCGCATCCTGCGTCCGGTGTTGGCGGTGGTGGTGCTGACGTTGTTGGGGTATTGGCTGTTGGGTTGATTGTCAGCATTAAAAAAACCGCTCCTGGTGAGCGGTTTTTTTATCGTGACAAAGTGAATGAGGCACCGGCGAGAACGCCGTCGGGTTCTTCAACGGCAGTGCCCGTCGCAATGACTTGCAAGATGCGTCGCTGACTGGCTGTCGGCTCTACCGCAACATGCCGATTCGCTGTTGAGGACGAACCCTTTCGTGTGGGGGACTTTTTCGTTTCTTTGCGCATGCGCCCTCCGCTATTGGTTACTAATTGAACAGGTTTCACGGTACTAGGCTCTCCAGTGTTTTGACAAGCCGGCCTTGGGAGTCGAAATCAAAGCCGAGCTGTTGATAAATGAACACCGCGCCCGCCAGCGGCTGTTGAACTTCAATCAGTGTGCTACCGATGAGTTGGGCGTATTGCTCAATAACCAATATGGCCAATGGCGCAATACGGTTTTTCAGGGGATGGATGACGCTCCTGTTCCCCTCCAGCCGTACGATACGGATTCGCTGTCGGCTATTGTTTGGATTTGCAAAGCACAGTCCACACAGTTGGTCATCGAACCAGATGGCGATATCCAGGGCCAATGGCTGCCGTGTTTTTGTCAATGGGCTCGAAGCGCACGTTTGACAGGTCGAGAACGGTTGGCCCGGCTAACTCCAATTCCCGCTGCAAGTGGTTGACGTGAATGGCGGTGAGTTTTCTCGCTTTTGATTTGTACAACGGATACCGAAGATGAGTCCGTTCCCTTGGCATGTGTGCGCGTGAGTTCCCTGTCCCAAGTCATGAATAAAGAGCCTGCTCTCAAGGCTAGGCACGATTCTTCCATTCGTCGCTGCTGGCGTTTTGCTCAAGTGATTGCAATCTGTGTCGAGCGCTGGTTATAGTCGGCGCTCGTCAGGTGTGTCACCGGACGTTTCCTCTCTTCAAAAAAGATCAGCCCAATGCCTGTATCCCACATCAACGCGGTAGTCGATTCAGCGGTCAACGCTGGCGTTGTGCCGTGCGGGAACACGCAGCCTGAGCAGATCAGTCATTACCCCCCTCCTGTCAGTCACACGCCAGTGTGCGCGGTGGTCTCACCGCCAGGTGTTGTCCAGGGCTGACCAGCAGGTGTGTGCTGCTCCCTGTATTCGCCTGAACACACAACATTGAACTTCAGCTCCGGCTGAGTTGGCTTATTGCCTGATGACAGGTGGTTTTCATGTTACGTATTTCCAAACAATCCGCGCTTGCGGCGGCGTCCACGAGTCTGTTTGTTTTGCTCTGGAGCAGCGGGGCGATTTTCTCTAAGTTGGGGTTGGCACATGCCTCGCCCTTTGCCTTTCTGTTTGTCCGCTTCGCCATTGCCCTGTGCGGGTTGGTGCTGTTGGTGCCGTTGCTCAAGCTCAAGCTGCCCCGTGACGGCACATCGATGCGCTATGCCGCTGCCACGGGCCTGGTGTTGTTGGGTGCCTATCAGATCTTTTACCTGCTGGCGCTGGACCTCAAGGTCACGCCCGGCGTCATGGCCACCATCATGGGGGTGCAACCGATCCTCACCGTGGTGCTGATGGAGCGCCAGCGTTCCTGGAGCCGGCTGTTCGGCCTGGCACTGGGGTTGGTGGGATTGATCATGGTGGTTTACCAGGGCATTGGCCTGGCCGGGATGTCGCTGGCGGGGATGCTCTTCGGTTTGTTGGCGCTGGTGAGCATGACCGTCGGTTCGATCATGCAAAAGCGTATCACCGACAATCCGCTGGGCACGCTGCCGGTGCAGTACCTGGCCGGGCTGTTGCTGTGCGGGGTGTTCGTGCCGTTCCAGCCGTTTCATTTCGAGCACAGCGCCGGGTTTTATGGGCCGGTGTTGTGGATGGGGCTGGTGGTGTCGGTGCTCGCGACCTTGTTGCTGTATCGGCTGATTGCCCGGGGCAACCTGGTGAACGTCACCAGCCTGTTTTACCTGGTGCCAGCGGTGACGGCGGTGATGGACTACCTGATCTTCGGCAACCGGTTGGCGCTGTTGAGCCTGCTGGGCATGCTGTTGATCATCGTCGGGTTGGCGTTTGTGTTCCGTAAGACGGGGTGAACCTGAAGAGGCCCGGGGCGACGTCAACATCACCGAGTGCACCGTAGGGGGCGTCAGGTCGGCCTCTTCGCGGGCACGCCCGCTCCCACAGGTCCCACCAGACCCTTGTGGGAGCGAGACCGGCTTGCCGGCGATGGCATTCACCCTCGCACCCCGGACAATGGCGCTTTTACCCTGCGCCCGGACCAAGGCAACGGTTGCACCGCGTCACAATTGACCTCTAAGCTCAGGCCTCCAACGATCATGAGGTCTTCACATGCCGCAGCCATGGCCCGCCGCCGAAATCGCCCGAATGATCCTTGACGGTTTCGACGATTACCGCGAGCACTTCCGCCAGATCACCGACGGTGCTCGGGCGCGTTTCGAACAGGCGCAGTGGCAGGAAGCGCAGGTGGCGTCGGCGGCGCGGATCAACCTCTATGAAGACAAGGTCAGCGAAGTGGTCGGGCGCCTGCACGCCGCCTTCGACGCCGAGCTCCTGCTGGATGTCAGTTGCTGGCCGCTGGTCAAGAGCGCCTACATCAGCCTGATCGACCTGCGGTTCGACGATGAATTGTCCGAGACCTGGTACAACTCGACTTTCTGCGGCCTGTTCAGCCACGACCTGATCAGCGACGGCTGCATGTTCATCCACACCACCCGGCCCAGCCTGCGCCGGGCGCGTGCCGCACAAACGCGCACCTATAAACCCCATGGTCAGTTGTCGTCGATGTTGGCGAGCATTTTCGCCGACTACCGCTTCAGCGAAGATTACGCCGACCTCGCTGGCGACCTGCACCGGCTCGAAGGGCAATTGCGCGACAACCTGCCCGACTGGGTGTGCAAGGACCCGGACCTGGCGGTGGAGCTGTTTTCCTCGGTGCTGTACCGCAACAAAGGGGCCTACCTGGTGGGCCGCATCTACACCACCGATGAACAATGGCCGCTGGTCATCCCGCTGCTGCACCGCGAAGGCCGGGGCATCCAGATCGACGCGCTGATTACCGACGAAGCCGATGTGTCGATCATCTTCTCCTTCACCCGCTCGTATTTCATGGTGGATGTGCCGGTGCCCGCCGAGTTCATCGGCTTTCTCAAGCGCATCCTGCCGGGCAAGCACATCGCCGAGCTGTACACCTCGATTGGCTTCTACAAGCACGGCAAGTCGGAGTTCTACCGGGCGCTGATCAACCACCTGGCCAACACCGACGACCAGTTCATCATGGCCCCCGGCGTGCGTGGCATGGTCATGAGCGTGTTTACCCTGCCGGGCTTCAACACCGTGTTCAAGATCATCAAGGACCGCTTCTCGCCGTCGAAGAACGTCGACCGTGCGACGGTGATCGAGAAGTACCGGCTGGTCAAAAGCGTCGACCGGGTCGGGCGCATGGCCGACACCCAGGAGTTCGCCGACTTCCGCTTTCCCCTGAGCAAGTTCGAGCCGGCGTGCCTTGAGGAACTGCTGGAGGTGGCCGCGGCCACGGTGCAGGTCGAAGGCGACACGGTGCTGATCCGCCACTGCTGGACCGAGCGGCGCATGACCCCGCTCAACCTGTACCTGGAAAACGCCAACCCGGCGCAAGTGCGCGAGGCCCTGGAAGACTACGGCCTGGCGATCAAACAACTGGCGGCGGCGAACATCTTCCCCGGCGACATGCTGCTCAAGAACTTCGGCGTCACCCGTCACGGCCGGGTGGTGTTCTATGATTACGATGAGATCTGCTACCTGACCGAAGCCAACTTCCGCCACATCCCGCAGCCGCGTACCCCGGAAGACGAAATGGCCTCCGAGCCCTGGTACTCCATCGGCACCCACGACGTATTCCCCGAGGAGTTTCCGCCGTTCCTGTTTGCCGACGCCGGGCAGCGCAAGCTGTTCGACCAGTTGCACGGCGAGCTGTACAACGCCGACTACTGGAAAAGCCTGCAGGAGGCGATTCGGGCGGGCAAGGTGATCGATGTGTTCCCGTATCGGCGCAAGGGGCTGGAAGACGAGTAGGGCATTTCGCGAGCAGGCTCGCTCCCACAGGTGACTCCATCGTGCATACCGTTTGTGTTCGGCGTGGACCCCCTGTGGGAGCGAGCCTGCTCGCGATGGGCCGCGCAGCGGTCGTAAAATCTGCGACAATCACCCCCCTCGCGCCACCAGACGACCCTTGCGTACCCGATGACCGACCAAACGCCCTCCATCGACAAATTGCTGAACAACCTCGATCACGCCATGCTCGCCGACCGTCACCGGCTGCGTCGGCAGTTGCTCGAGCTGCGCAAGAAACCCGACGAGGCCAAGCTGGCTGCCTGGGTGGCGCGGATGCAGGCGTCCTGCGACCAGGTTGCGGCGCGGCGTGCCAGCTTGCCGGTGATTCGCTACGACGACAGCCTGCCGATTGCCGCCAAACGCGATGAAATCAAGGCAGCGTTGCTCAAGCACCAGGTGCTGATCATTGCCGGCGAGACCGGCTCGGGCAAGACCACCCAGCTACCCAAGATCTGCCTGGAAATCGGTCGCGGCCAGCATGGGCTGATCGGCCACACCCAGCCCCGGCGTATCGCGGCGCGCAGCGTCGCCAGCCGGGTCGCCGAGGAGCTGGCCACGCCGCTCGGCGTACTGGTCGGCTATCAGGTGCGTTTCGAGGATCAGAGCGATTCCAACACCCTGATCAAGCTGATGACCGACGGTATCCTGCTGGCCGAGACCCAGAACGACCGTTACCTGGAACGCTACGACACGATCATCGTCGACGAAGCCCACGAACGCAGCCTGAACATCGACTTCCTGCTCGGCTACCTCAAGACCCTGCTGCCCCGTCGCCCGGACCTGAAAGTCATCATCACTTCGGCGACCATCGACCTGGAGCGTTTCTCCAAGCATTTCGACGATGCGCCGATTGTCGAGGTCAGCGGGCGGACGTTCCCGGTAGAAACCTGGTATCGCCCGTTGACGCTGGAGCAGGACGAGGAGGGCAATCGGGTCGAGGACGACTTGACGGTGGATCAGGCGATCCTCGCTACCCTCGACGAGATCGCCGCCTTCGAGCGCAGCGAGCGCAAGAGCCCGGGCGATGTGCTGGTGTTCCTGCCCGGCGAGCGCGAGATCCGCGATGCTGCCGAACTGCTGCGCAGGGCCCAGCTCAAGCACACCGAGATCCTGCCGTTATACGCGCGCTTGTCGCCGGCCGAGCAGCAGCGGATTTTTCAGTCGCACCCAGGTCGGCGCGTGGTGCTGGCGACCAACGTCGCCGAGACCTCGTTGACCGTGCCCGGCATTCGCTACGTGATCGACAGTGGCACCGCGCGCATCAGTCGCTACAGCTACCGCGCCAAGGTCCAGCGCCTGCCCATCGAAGCCATCTCCCAGGCCAGCGCCAACCAGCGTAAAGGTCGTTGCGGACGGGTCGAGCCGGGCATCTGTATTCGCTTGTACAGCGAAGAAGACTTTGTCGGCCGCCCGGAGTTCACCGACCCGGAGATCCTGCGCACCAACCTCGCCGCCGTGATCCTGCAGATGCTCCATCTGCGCCTGGGCGAGATCACCGACTTCCCGTTTATCGAGCCGCCCGATGGCAAGGCCATCAGCGACGGCTTTAACCTGCTGCAAGAGCTGTCGGCGGTGGACCGCAACAGCCAACTGACGCCGTTGGGTCGCCAGCTCGCGCGCTTGCCGGTCGACCCGCGCATGGGACGTATGCTGCTGGAAGGGGCCAAGCTCGGCAGCTTGCAAGAGGTACTGATTGTCGCGAGCGCCATGTCGATCCAGGACCCACGCGAGCGTCCACCGGAGCGCCAGCAGGCCGCCGACCAGGCCCACGCCCAGTGGAAGGACGTCGACTCGGACTTCGCCGGGCTGGTCAATCTGTGGCGTGGTTTCGAGGAGCAGCGCCAGGCGCTCACGGCCGGTCCGCTGCGCAGTTGGTGTCGCAAGCACTTCCTCAACTACCTGCGCCTGCGCGAGTGGCGCGATTCCCATCGCCAGTTGAGCCTGATCTGCCGCGACATGCAGCTGTCCCTCAATAAAGAGCCCGCGGACTACCCCAAGTTGCACAAGGCAGTGCTCTGTGGCCTGCTCAGCCAGATCGGCCAGAAGACCGACGACGGCGATTACCTGGGCGCCCGCCAGCGACGCTTCTGGATTCATCCTTCATCCGGGCTGGGCAAGAAGCGCCCGCAGTGGCTGATGACCGCCGAACTGGTGGAGACCACCAAGCTCTATGCGCGGATGGTGGCCAAGATCGACTCCGACTGGATCGAACCCCTGGCCGGGCACCTGATCAAGAAGAACCACTTCGAACCCCATTGGGAGAAGAAGCGCGGGCAGGTGGTGGCCTTTGAGCAGATCACCCTGTTCGGCCTGATCGTGGTCGGGCGGCGGCCGGTGCACTACGGGCCTATCGACCCGGTAGTGTCCCGCGAGCTGTTCATCCGCGAAGGCTTGGTGCGCGGTGAAATCCAGTCCCGGGCCAAGTGCCTGGCGGCCAACACCCAGTTGCTGGAGCAGCTCGACGAGCTGGAGGCCAAGGCCCGGCGCCGTGACATCCTGGCGGATGAAGAAACCCTGTACGCCTTCTACGATGCGCGCCTGCCGGCGGAGATTCATCAGACGGCAACCTTCGACAGTTGGTACAAGGTCAACAGCCAGAAAGACCCGCAGTTGCTGATCATGCGCGAGGAAGACGTGCTGGCCCGCGAGGCCAACGAAGTCACCGCCGCCCATTACCCGGATACCTTGCAACTGGGCGACCTGACGTTGCCGCTCAGCTACCACTTCGAACCCAACCATCCCCGCGACGGCGTGACCTTGCGGGTGCCGGCGCCGTTGCTGCCGATGCTACCGCCCGAGCGCCTGGAGTGGTTGGTGCCGGGGATGATCGAGGCCAAGTGCATTGCCCTGGTGCGCAACCTGCCCAAGGCCTTGCGCAAGAACTTCGTGCCGGTGCCGGACTTCGTCAAGGCGGCCTTGCAACGCATCACCTTCGCTGAAGGTTCGTTGCCCCAGGCCTTGGGGCGCGAACTGTTGCGCATGACCGGCGCGCGGGTCAGCGACGAGGCCTGGGCCGAGTCGGCGCAGCAGGTCGATAGCCATCTGCGGATGAACCTGGAAATCGTCGACGGCGAGGGTAAGTTCCTCGGCGAAGGCCGTGACCTGGCCGAGCTGACGGCCCGTTTCGCCGCGGCCAGCCAGGCGGCCTTGGCCGTCCCGCAAACCGCCAAGAGCCAGCAGCCGGTGGAGGCGAAAGTCTTTGCCGCCGTGGCCCAGACCTCCCAACAGAAGATCGCCGGGTTGTCGATGACGGTGTACCCGGCACTGGTGGAAGAGGGCGGCACGGTCAAGGAAGGGCGCTTCTCGACCCCGGCCGAGGCCGAGTTCCAGCACCGTCGGGCGCTGCAGCGGTTGCTGATGCAGCAACTGGCGGAGCCGGCGAAGTTCCTGCGCGGCAAGCTGCCGGGGCTCACTGAGCTGGGCCTGATGTACCGCGAGCTGGGGCGTATCGACGCGCTGGTCGAAGACATCCTGCTGGCGAGCCTGGACAGCTGCATCCTCGACGGCGAGGCTAATCTGCCGCGTGATGGGGCCGGGTTGGCGGCGCTGGCCGAACGCAAGCGCGGCGGCTGGACCGAGCACGCCGAGCGCCTGGCCAGGCTGACCCTGGAGGTCCTCAAGCTGTGGCATGGCTTGCAGAAGCGCTTCAAGGGCAAGATCGACCTGGCACAGGCGGTGGCCTTGAACGATATCAAGCAGCAGCTCAGCCACTTGGTGTATCCGGGGTTTGTCCGGGAGACGCCGATGGTCTGGCTCAAGGAGCTGCCGCGTTATCTCAAGGCGGTTGAGCAGCGCTTCGAGAAGCTGGGGTCGCAGGTGCAGAAGGACCGGGTCTGGAGTGGGGAGTTGAACGGACTCTGGGCGCAGTACCAGGCGCGCGCTGGCAAGCATGCCCAGGAGGGCAAGCGTGATCCGCAGCTTGAGTTGTATCGTTGGTGGTTGGAGGAGTATCGGGTGTCGTTGTTTGCCCAGCAGTTGGGGACCAAGGTGCCGATTTCCGATAAGCGCTTGAGCAAGCAGTGGAGTCAGGTGGAGCCTTAGGGGCAGCACCCAATCTCTCGCGGATGTACCCCGCCAAAAACCGTGGGAGCGGGCTTGCTCGCGAAGGCGGCCTGACAGCCGACCTGTTTTTTGTGGGTGTACATATCCATTGCTGCGGGTGTGGCTGCTGGCGGTTTCGCCCTGACGGTCGACTCACTTTGGCAAACGCCGGGGTGCCGGCCCAGCCCAAAGTGAGCAAAGGTCTCGCCCCAAGCGTCCGGCCCTTCGCCTAGGCTCAGGGTTCCTTCGCTGCGGTATCCCTCTGGGGGCATCGCCCTCCGGTTTGCTTCGCTGCACCTCCCTGCAATGTGTTCGACTGCGTCGAACGGCGCTGTGCGCCAGTCCCCAGAGGGATACCTTCGCTCAGCCTGCCGAAGGGGCGGGTGGATCAAGAGCTTCAGGCGAGCTACCGCTCGGCCTGTTGAGTGCTCAAGGGCACAGTGGGGGGGCGTGGTTGTGGTGCCGATAATCTCGTAGCAGGGGCCAAACCCCGGCATTTATGGCAAACTTCGCGCCTATAAATGCCGGTCCCGCGGTTTTGAGCCCTTGAGGGGTTGGGCGGGGCGGAACAACGCGACGTCTGGTCGACGCCCACGAACGGGACGCGACTCTTTATGTGTTGGTACGACGGTACCAACGCTTTGTGCCTAAAACAGATTAGAGAAACGAGCATGCATAACGTCGTCATCAGCGGCACCGGCCTGTACACCCCGGCCAACAGCATCTCCAACGAAGAGCTGGTGCAGTCTTTCAATACGTATGTCGCCCAGTTCAACGCCGATAACGCCGAGGCCATCGAGCGTGGCGATGTGCAGGCCCTGACCGAGTCCAGCGCTGCGTTTATCGAGAAGGCTTCCGGGATCAAGAGCCGCTTTGTCATGGACAAGGAAGGCATTCTCGACCCGACGCGCATGGCGCCACGCTTGCCTGAGCGTTCCAATGACGAGTGGTCGGTGCTGTGCCAGATGGCCATCGGCGCGGCCGAGCAGGCCCTGCAACGCGCCGGCAAGACCGCCGCCGATATCGACGGGGTGATTGTCGCCTGTTCCAACCTGCAACGCGCCTACCCGGCTATCGCCATCGAAGTCCAGGAAGCGCTGGGCATTGAAGGCTTCGGGTTCGACATGAACGTGGCCTGTTCGTCGGCCACTTTCGGGATCCAGACGGCGGCCAACAGTGTGAAGCTGGGCCAGGCCCGGGCGATTCTGATGGTCAATCCGGAGGTCTGCACCGGTCACCTGAACTTCCGTGACCGCGACAGCCACTTCATCTTCGGTGACGCTGCCACAGCCGTGATCATCGAACGTGCCGACCTCGCGACGTCGGCCTACCAGTTCGATGTGGTCAGCACCAAGCTGTTGACCAAGTTCTCCAACAACATCCGCAACAACTTCGGCTTCCTCAACCGCGCGGCGGAGGAGGGCATTGGCGCCCCAGATAAGTTGTTCGTCCAGGAAGGCCGCAAGGTGTTCCGTGATGTCTGCCCGATGGTCGCGGAGTTGATTGGCACGCACCTGGCGGAAAACGCCCTGGACGTCAGTGATGTGAAGCGCTTCTGGCTGCACCAGGCCAACCTCAGCATGAACCACTTGATCGTCAAGAAGTTGCTCGGTCGTGAGGCCACTGAAGTCGAGGCCCCGGTGATTCTCGACACCTACGCCAACACCAGTTCGGCAGGCTCGGTGATTGCCTTTCACAAGCATCAGGACGATTTGCCCGCCGGTTCCCTGGCCGTGCTCAGTTCGTTCGGCGCCGGTTACTCGATCGGTAGCGTGATTCTGCGCAAGCGCTAATGAGCGAAGACCGGCAGTTACTCGACCGCCTGCTGGCGGGCGAGCAGCAGGCGTTCAAGGAATTGGTCGCCGCCTACCAGGGCGCGATGCGTGCGGTGGCGTATGCCATCGTCGGCTCGCGCAATGCCGATGAAGTGGTGCAGGATGCCTGGCTGTCGGTCGTGCGCAACCTGGCCGGGTTCCAGGGGCGTTCGAGCCTCAAGACCTGGTTGCTGACCATCACCGCCAATGCGGCCAAGAGCCGGTACAAGCACAACCGCCGCGAAGTGCTGCTGGACGACCTGCCGTCGCCCCATGGCACGGTCGATGATGATCGATTCTCTGCCGGCGATGAGCATTGGCGAGTGGCACCGTTTGCCTGGCATCAGGACACGCCGGAGGCGCTGCTCACTGAAGACGAACTGCGCCAGTGCCTGGAGAAAACTCTGCTCAGCCTGCCCGAACTGCAAAGCAGCGTCCTGCTGCTGCGTGACCGACAGGGCCTGGAGCTGGAAGAAATTTGTAATCTTCTGGAGATCTCCCTCTCCAATGTTCGCGTGCTGCTGCACAGGGCACGGTTGAAGGTCTTCGCGACCGTTGAGCATTTCGAGGAGTCAGGCCAATGCTGACGTGTAAGGAACAAGTGGCGCGCTCCAGCGATTACCTCGATGGCCAGTTGAGTTTTCGCGAACGCTTGATGGTGCGCCATCACTTGATGTTTTGCCCCAACTGCCGGCGTTTCATCCGGCAGATGCGCCTGATGCAGGCCACCTTGCGCGCAATGCCCGAGGAGCCGGTCGTGGGTGTCGATGAACTGGCTGAGCGCCTGGCCAGCGAGCAGCGCAAGCACCGCGACTAGTTCACGCCCTCGCGTACTATCCCGTCATCGTACTGATCTGAGGCCGCCCGCCCGGGGGGCTGTCGGCGTGTTTTATATATTTCCTTTCGAAGTAAAAAAGTTCCGCTGTCATAAAATCTTTATCTAAAAGAAACCCCTCTGAAATAACCCGTCGCCAAGATTCCCTCCCAACACAAGCGGGCCTGAACCGCGTGTTTCCAACGCTTTTAGACCACCAATTAGGGGAACTCTTCGATGATCCGTAAGCACTTCGCCGGTTTTGCCGCCAGCGCACTGGCCCTGGCAGTAACCGCCCAGGCTTTCGCTGGCACCGTGACCACTGACGGCGCCGATATCGTAGTCAAAACCAAAGGCGGCCTTGAGGTCGCAACCACGGATTCGGCGTTCAGCTTCAAGCTGGGCGGTCGTCTGCAGGCCGACTACGGCACGTTCGACGATTACTACACCAAGGATGGCAAGACTGGTGACGGCGCCTACTTCCGCCGGGCCTACCTGGAGCTGGGCGGCACTGCGTACAAGGACTGGAAGTACCAGATCAGCTACGACTTCTCCCATAACTCCGGTACGGCTGACGACGGTTACTTCGATGAAGCGTCGATTTCCTACGTCGGTTTCAAACCGGTCGGTCTCAAGGTGGGCCGTTTCGACGCAGACTTCGGCCTGGAAAAAGCCACCAGCTCCAAGTGGGTGACGGCGATCGAGCGAAACGCGGCCTACGAGGTGGCGGATTGGGCCAACTCCCACGAAAACGGCATGGGTATCCAGGCCAGTTCCGTCGTAGGGGACATGGCTTACCTGTCGTCCAGCGTTGCGGCCAAGGACATGAACGACAGCCACGGCAACAGCGTGAAGCAGTTCAACGCCCGTGCGGTGTTCGCGCCGCTGCATGAAACCGGCAACGTGTTGCACTTTGGTCTGGACTTCGCGACCCGTGACCTGGGCGACGTTTCCTTCGACTCGCGGATCCGTCCGCGCCTGGGTGTTCGTGGCGTGTCCACCAACGGCGGCAACGATGCGGGCACCAACGGCAACCGCGCGACCTTCGGCGGCGGCGTGGGCCTGAGTTCCTCCAACCTGACGGCGGTTGGCGCCTATGACACCGACACGGTGTGGGGCGGTGAATTCGCCTACGCCACCGGTCCGTTCTCGGCCCAGGGTGAATACCTGACCCGCAAGATGAAGGCCGACAGCAGTTCGTACAAAGACGTGAAGGCCAGCGGTTACTACGGTCAACTGGCCTACACCCTGACTGGCGAATCGCGGGTCTACAAACTCGACGGCGCCAAGTTCGACACCATCAAGCCGGAGAACAAGCAGTACGGTGCCTGGGAAGTGTTCTACCGCTACGACCACATCAGCGTCGATGACGAGAACGTGGTCTCCAAGACCGCTACCCGTGATGTGGGCGACGCCAAGGCCAACGTCAACACCATCGGTTTGAACTGGTACGCCAACGAGGCCGTCAAGCTCTCGGCTAACTACGTCAATACCAAGACCGACAACATCACCAACAACGTGGGCGATGACAGCGGCAGCGCCTTCGTCGGCCGTGTGCAGTACGTGTTCTAACGTGTATCCAACGTAGCAAGAGCTCTTCCTTCATCCGTTAAAGCTCTCCTTTTGTTTCACCCCGCCCCGGCGGGGTTTTTTTATTTCGGCGGTTGCATGAGATGGGGGATACTCGCGAGTCTTGGGGGCTACGCCGTTGGAGTTAAGAATGCCGCTACATGTTTTGCACAGTGTGTCTGACATTGCTCCCGAGCAATGGGATGCGCTGGTGCCCCTGAACCAGCCGTTCCTGCGTCATGCATTCCTCAGCAGCCTGGAAGACAGCGCCAGCCTGGGGCCGCATTCCGGCTGGCGGCCCGAGCACTTGCTGCACCGCGAAGGCGAGCGCCTGGTGGCGGCACTGCCCAGTTATCGTAAATGGCACTCCTACGGTGAGTACGTGTTCGACCATGCCTGGGCCGAAGCCTGTGATCGAGCCGGGATTGACTACTATCCCAAGTTGCTCAGCGCAGTGCCGTTCAGCCCGGTGAGTGGTCCGCGCCTGCTGGCAGCCACCGTACAAGAGGGTTTTGAGCTGCTGGCCAGCCTGCCGGGTTACCTGGAGATCGAAGGGCTGTCCAGCGCCCACATCAACTTCACCGACCCCTTTACCGATGCCGCCCTGGCCGAACAGCCGGGTTGGTTGCAGCGCGTGGGCTGCCAATATCACTGGCAGAACCGAGGGTATCGGGACTTCCAGGACTTTCTCGACGCCTTGAGTTCACGCAAGCGCAAACAGATGCGCAAGGAGCGCGAGCAAGTGGCGGGGCAGGGTATTGAGTTCCAATGGCTGGAGGGGCATCAACTGGACGAGGGCCAGTGGGATTTTGTCTATGCCTGCTACGCCAACACCTACGCGGTCCGTCGGCAGTCGCCCTACCTGACGCGGGAGTTCTTCAGTCTTCTGGCCGAGCGCATGCCCGAGGCGATCCGGGTGGTACTGGCCACGCAGGGTTCACGGCCGGTGGCCATGGCCTTCAGCCTGGTGGGCGGCGACAGTTTCTACGGGCGCTATTGGGGCTGCCTGGCGGAGTTCGACCGCCTGCACTTCGAGACCTGCTTCTACCAGGGCATGGACTACGCCATCGCCCAGGGTTTGCAGCGCTTTGATGCCGGCGCCCAGGGTGAGCACAAGCTGATTCGAGGCTTCGAACCGGTGATCACCCATTCCTGGCACTACCTGCGCCATCCGGGGTTGAAGGCCGCCGTGGCGGACTTCCTGGCGCGCGAGCGCATCGGGGTGTTGGGCTATGCAGAGGAAGCGCGATCAGCCCTGCCTTATCGACAGGGCTGAACCTTGCGTGCGGTCAGTCGTCTTCCTTGGCCAGCCAGCGATACAGCACGCCGCCCACCACCGCGCCGAGAATCGGTGCCAGCCAGAACAACCACAGTTGCTGGATCGCCCAGCCGCCGACAATCAACGCCGGGCCGGTGCTGCGCGCCGGGTTGACGGAGGTGTTGGTGACGGGGATCGAGATCAGGTGGATCAGCGTCAGGGCCAGGCCGATGGCAATCGGGGCAAAGCCGACGGGCACCCGTTTGTCAGTGGCGCCGAGGATGATCAGGATGAACATCATCGTCATCACCAGCTCCGTCACAAAGCCCGCCGCCATCGAGTAGCCGCCGGGCGAGTGATCGCCATAGCCGTTGGAGGCCAGGCCGCCCGCCAGTTCAAAGCCGGGCTTGCCACTGGCGATGAAGTACAGCAGCGCGGCGGCAATGATCCCGCCGAGCACCTGGGCAATGATGTACGCCGGCAGCTCCTTGGCCGGGAAGCGTCCACCGACCACCAGCCCGACCGACACGGCGGGGTTGAGGTGGCAACCGGAGATGTGGCCGATGGCAAAGGCCATGGTCAGTACCGTCAAGCCGAATGCCAGGGCGACCCCGAGCAAGCCGATCCCTACGTTGGGAAATGCCGCTGCCAGCACTGCACTGCCGCAACCACCCAACACCAGCCAGAACGTACCTACCAACTCTGTAGCCGAACGTTTGAACAGAGACATGAGAGAGCCCTATCGAGTTAACGCCGCCGTGTGCCTCCAGCAGATGGACTGCAGAACCATCACCAGATCCTGAGCTGAGTGAAGCAGGATTTTTCCCGAATTCCACTCAGACATAAAAACGCCAGAGGCCCTGTGCATGGGGCTCTGGCGGCTATCGCGGATCAACCTGTGTGAGCAACCTGTGTGGGAGCGAGCCTGCTCGCGAAGGCGGCGCCACATCCGGCACTGATGTGACTGACAGACCGCTTTCGCAAGCAGGCTCGCTCCCACAGGGGCAAGGCTCAATCGATCCCGACAAATCCCCCGGTCTGGTGCTGCCACAGACGCGCGTACAAGCCGCCATGGGCCAGCAACTCGGCGTGGGTGCCGCTTTCGGCGATGCGGCCATTTTCCAGGACCACCAGGCGGTCCAT
Source organism: Pseudomonas sp. ok272 (assembly GCF_900109995.1). GTDB lineage: Bacteria > Pseudomonadota > Gammaproteobacteria > Pseudomonadales > Pseudomonadaceae > Aquipseudomonas. Next base: position 604,791 of record NZ_FOCB01000001.1, read on the forward strand.
CCGTGCGATGGTGGAAAGCCGGTGGGCGATGGCGATCACGGTCTTGCCCTGCATCAGGGTTTCCAGGCTTTCCTGGATCGCCGCTTCCACTTCGGAGTCGAGGGCTGAGGTGGCCTCGTCCATGATCAGGATGGGCGCGTCCTTGAGCAGCACCCGGGCGATGGCGATCCGTTGGCGCTGACCGCCGGACAGCTTGACCCCGCGCTCGCCGACATGGGCGTCGAAGCCGGTGCGGCCCTCGGCGTCCGACAGCAGCGGGATGAACTCGTCCGCACGGGCCTTGCGTACCGCCGACCAGAGTTCTTCGTCGGTGGCGTCAGGCTTGCCGTACAGCAGGTTGTCACGGATCGAACGGTGCAGCAGCGAGGTGTCCTGGGTGATCATGCCGATCCGTTCACGCAGGCTTTCCTGGGCAACGTGGGCGATGTTCTGGCCGTCGATCAGGATCTGCCCGCCTTGCAGGTCGTAGAGGCGCAACAGCAGGTTGACCAGGGTCGACTTGCCGGCGCCCGAAGGGCCGATCAAGCCGATTTTTTCACCGGGCTTGATGATCAGGTTGAGATCGTCGATGACCCCGCTGTGCTTGCCATAGTGGAACGCTACGTGCTCGAAGCGCACTTCGCCGCGCTCCACGTTCAGGCGTTGCGCGCCTTCGCGGTCGGTGACGCTGATCGGTTGGGCGATGGTCTGCAGGCCGTCCTGGACCATGCCGATGTTTTCGAAGATGCCGTTGACCACCCACATGATCCAGCCCGACATGTTGACGATGCGGATCGCCAGGCCGGTGGCCAGGGCAATCGCGCCCACCGAGATCAGCGACTGGCTCCACAGCCATAGGGCCAGGCCGGTGGTGCCGACGATCAGCAGGCCGTTCATGCTGGTGATGGCCACGTCCATGCTGGTGACCACGCGTCCGGCGAGTTGGGCTTTTTCGGTCTGTTCGGCAATGGCTTCGCGGGCGTATTGCTGTTCGGAGCGGGTGTGGGCGAACAGCTTGAGGGTGGTGATGTTGGTGTAGCCATCGACGATGCGGCCCATGAGGCGGGAGCGCGCATCGGAGGACGCCACGGAGCGTTCCTTGACCCGGGGCACGAAGTAGAACAGCACGCCAATGTAGGCGCCGATCCACATCAGCAGGGGGATCATCAAGCGCCAGTCGGCTTCGGCGAACAGCACCAGCGCACTGATGGCATAGATCAGCACGTGCCACAGTGCGTCCACTGCTTGCACGGCAGAGTCGCGCAGGGCGTTGCTGGTTTGCATGATCCGCTGCGCGATTCGCCCGGCGAAGTCGTTCTGGAAGAAGTTCAGACTCTGCTTGAGCACATAGCTGTGGTTCTGCCACAGGATCAGGCTGGTCATGCCCGGGCTCAGGGTCTGGTGCACCAGCAGGTCGTGCAGGCCGACGAAGATGGGCCGCAGAACCAGCGCCACCACGGCCATCCAGGCCAGTTCGAGGCCGTGTTCCTGGAATATGTTGGCGTTGGGCGCGCCCTGGGCCAGGTCGATGATGCGGCTCAGGTAACGGAACAGCGCCACTTCGATCAGCGAGGCGACCAGCCCGACAAACAGCAGGGCGGCGAAGCTCGGCCAGACTTGGCGCAGGTAGTAGAGATAGAAGGGCAGGACCCGGTTCGGCGGGGCGTCTGCGGGGGCGTCGCGGAAATAATCGATGAGTTTTTCGAAGCGGCGATAGAGCATCAGTTGAACGCCCGGGGACGGGCTCTCCTTTTAGTCGATGCGGGCGGCGCGACGATCAGTCGCTGCCGCCCAATACGCCCTGGACAGGTCAGTCGATGCGCTTGGCCGACTTGATGAACACAGGGTCGGTGGGTACGTCCGACATGCCGTTTTTTCGGGTGGTCGGGGAGTTGACGATGATGTCCACCACGTCCATGCCCTTGACCACTTTGGCGAACACCGCGTAACCCGCGTCGCGACCCGGGTCCAGGAAGTCGTTGTCCTTGACGTTGATGAAGAACTGGCTGGTGGCCGAGTCTGGATCGGAGGTACGGGCCATCGACAACGTGCCACGCACGTTATGCAGGCCGTTCTTGGCTTCGTTCTTGATCGGTGCCTCGGTGGGCTTTTGCGCCATTTGCGCGGTGAAGCCGCCGCCCTGGACCATGAAGCCCGGGATCACGCGGTGGAAGATGGTGTTGTTGTAGAAACCGCTGTCGACGTACTTGAGGAAGTTCGCGGTACTGATCGGTGCCTTGACCGGGTCCAGTTCGATTTCAATGGTGCCGTTGGTGGTGACCAGTTGCACGTGTGGCGCCTTGGCGGACTCGGTGGCGGCCATCAGGTTGGCGGCGAACAGGACTGCGCCTGTGACAAGGGCAATTTTTTTCAGCATGGGTCAGTGATCCTGGGTTGTGGTGTCAACGGCGGTTAGAAATTCAAGCAGGGTTTGGTTGAAGCGGTGTGGCTGGTCCAGGGGCGTAGCATGGCGTGAGTCATCGATCACCACCAGCCGCGCATCGGGCAACAGCTTGACGTAGGCTTCTTTCAGCGCCACCGGGGTGTAGTCGCGGTCAGCGCTGATGACCAGGGTTGGACAGGTGACCTTGCTCAGTCGTTCCTGAACCCCCCAGCCAACAATGGCATTGAAGCTGGCGAGATAAGCACGTTTGTCGTTTTTTGCCCAGCGTTCGGCAATTTTTTGTCGCAGGTCGGCTTGTTCCGGCTTGGGGAACAATTTGCTGCCCAGGGCCTTGCCGATCGTGGCGAGGCTGAGCACGCGCATCAGGCTCCAGCGCTTGAACCACTGCCAATAGTCGTCGGCGCTGTGCAGCTTGACCTGCGGCGCGCTGTTGACGATGGTCAGGCTCTTGAGCAGGGCCGAATGGTCCACCGCCAGTTGAAACCCGATCATGCCGCCCATGGACAATCCCACCAGGTGGCTCGGGCCCAGATTCAGGTGTTCGATCAGCGCCACGGTATCAGCGCTGAACGCGGCGATGCTGTAGCGCTCCCGTGGCTTGTCCGAACGGCCATGGCCGCGCACGTCGGGAACGATGACCCGATAGTGGCGCGACAGCTCGGGAATCTGCTTCTCCCAGTCCAGGGTGCTCGACCCCAGCCCATGCACCAACAGCAGCGGGGTGCCGTGGCCGTATTCCTCGTAGTGCAATGTGCAACCGTCGTGTTCGAAATAGGCCATGGGGCGACTCCTTGTCAGGCTTGTTGGGGGGCGGCGAACGGTGCATCCAGCGGCGCTGTATCGAAGGTGCGCAGCAGCTCGATGAGAATCTGCGTGGCCGGGCCCAGGGGTTTGTCCTTGTTCGAGTAGAGAAAGAAACTGGGGTTGCGGCTGCCGCCCTGATCCAACGGTAGCAGCTTGAGCACGCCTTCCTTGAGTTCGCGTTCGATCATGTGCCGTGGCAGCCAGGCGAAACCCAGGCCGCTGCTGACGAACGTGGCCGCGGTGGCCAGGCTGCCGACGGTCCAGCGTTGCTCGGCGCCGAGCCAGCCGACGTCGCGCGGTTGCTGGCGCCCGGAGTCGCGGATCACCACTTGCAGTTGGCTTTCCAGGTCCTGGAAGTTCAACTCGCGGTTGAACCGGTGCAACGGATGTTCGGGATGGGCCACGGCGACGAACTCGACCGCGCTCAATTCGGCGCCCAGGTAACCGGGAATACTGAAGCCGCTGATGGCCAGGTCCGCCACGCCTTCGAGCAGGACTTCCTCGACACCGGACAGCACTTCCTCGCGCAGTCGCACCCGGCAACCGCGGCTTTGCGGCATGAAGGCAGTCAGGGCGCGAACCAGGCGGGCGCTGGGGTAGGCGGCATCGACCACCAGCCGCACTTCCGCCTCCCAGCCCTGTTCCATATGGTGCGCCAGGTCTTCCAACTGGCTGGCTTGCTTGACCAGTTGCCGCGAGCGTCGCAGCAGCACGCCGCCAGCGTCGGTCAGCACCGCCTTGCGTCCGTCTATGCGCAGCAGCGGTACGCCGAGTTGGTCCTGCATACGCGCCACGGTATAGCTGACGGACGACTGCGAGCGGTGCAGCACCTCCGCAGCCTGGGCAAATCCACCGTGATCGACCACGGCTTGCAGCGTGCGCCATTGATCAAGGGTCACGCGGGGCGCTTTCATGATGAGCTCCTCTTGTCCTAAGCTGGCAGCTTCCCATGGAGGCTGCCGAATGAAAAAAATCTGTTGTGTGTTGCTGGCGATGGTGCCGTTGAGTGCGTTTGCCTATCCCATCGCGGTCGAAAAAAGCCTCAATGGCCTGAAGATCGATTACATCACCTACGACACCGACAGTGACATGGGCTCCATCCAAGTGGCGAACTACGGCGATGTCGATGCGTCATGCAAGGTGGTGTTCTCCAACGGCCCGGAAGCACCCCGCACCCGCCGGATCGAGGTCCCTGCCGGCAAACACAAAAACGCCAGCGCCAAATTCAGCCGCGCCATCATCCGGCTGAAGATCGATCTGAGTTGCACTGAAAAATGACCGCGGGTGGAGCAGGCGCGCTGGGTATGCTCCGCTTATAAACGAATTTATTGATGGGTTATAGCAGTTATTTGCGCTTTTTCATCGATACGACTCTGTTTAACCTTCACTCCATCGACTTACAGCATTCACCGATGGAGGCTACATCCCATGTCCCGCGTTCTGATCATCGAAAGCAGCGCCCGCCAGCAAGACTCGGTATCGCGTCAACTGACCCAGACCTTCATCGAGCAGTGGAAAGTAGCCCACCCGGCTGACTCGATCACCGTTCGCGACCTCGCGACCGATCCGGTGCCGCACATGGACGTCAACCTGTTGGGCGGCTGGATGAAGCCTGCCGAGCAGCGCACTGAGATCGAGCAAGCCTCGCTGGAACGCTCCAACCACCTGACCGACGAATTGCTGGCCGCCGATGTGTTGGTGATGGCAGCGCCGATGTACAACTTTACGATCCCCAGCACCCTCAAGGCCTGGCTCGACCATGTACTGCGTGCCGGCGTGACCTTCAAGTACACCGACACTGGCCCGCAAGGCCTGCTCACCGGCAAGCGTGCCTACGTGCTGACCGCGCGCGGCGGGATCCATGCCGGCAGCACGACGGATCACCAGGAACCGTACCTGCGCCAGGTCATGGCCTTCATTGGTATCCACGACGTCACGTTCATTCACGCCGAAGGCATGAACCTGGGTGGTGACTTCCAGGAGAAGGGCTTGAACCAGGCCAACGCTCAACTGGCCCAGGTCGCCTGATACGTTAATCGCCAGATAATCGCCGGATGGTCTAGTGACCTGGCGCAACCCCTTCAAGGCTCTACGCGCATCGAACCTCCCTTTGCACTTGTTGCTCCTGAGTGCTGCCGCCCGATTGAACGCTTTAGCGAGATCGGGCTTTTTTTTGCCTGGGATTTGTTGGTCTCGCTCCCACACAAACTTTGTGTCGTTTGACTGTTCGCGGTCAGGGGCAAAAACCGCTATCGTCGCCGCCATTCGAAACGAGGCGAACATGGGCTATCTACTTTTTGTCACGCTGATCCAGGCGTTTTCCTTCAGTCTGATTGGCGAATACCTGGCCGGTCACGTCGACAGCTACTTCGCCGTACTGGTGCGTGTGGTGCTGGCGGGGTTGGTATTTATTCCGTTGACCCGCTGGCGCTCGGTGGAGCCTGGGTTCATGCGTGGGATGTTGTTGATCGGCGCCTTGCAGTTCGGCGTGACCTACGTTTGCCTGTACCTGAGCTTTCGGGTGCTGACGGTGCCGGAAGTGCTGTTGTTCACCATCCTCACGCCGTTGCACGTGACCTTGATCGAGGACGCGCTGAACCGGCGCTTCAATCCCTGGGCGCTGGTGGCCGCGTTGGTCGCGGTGCTGGGGGCCGCGGTGATTCGTTACGACCGCATCAGCCCGGACTTCCTGATGGGCTTCCTGCTGCTGCAGCTGGCCAACTTCACCTATGCCGCAGGCCAGGTGATGTACAAGCACCTGGTCGCTCGCTACCCCAGCGACCTGCCGCATTACCGGCGTTTCGGCTACTTCTACCTGGGTGCCCTGTTGGTGGTGTTGCCGGCGTTCCTGCTGTTCGGCAAGTCGAACTTCCTGCCTGAAGCGCCGTTGCAATGGGGCGTGTTGGTGTTCCTGGGGCTGGTGTCCACGGCGCTGGGCCTGTACTGGTGGAACAAAGGCGCCTGCCTGGTCAATGGCGGGACCCTGGCGGTGATGAACAACCTGCACGTGCCCGTTGGCTTGCTGCTCAACCTGCTGATCTGGAACCAGGATGAAGCGCTGGGCAGGCTGATGTTTGGCGGGTTGGTGATCGTGGCGGCGGTGTGGATCAGTCGGTTGGGGGTGCGCCGAACTGAAGTTGTACGCTAATTCTGTGGGAGCGAGCCCGCTCGCGAAGACGGCATGACAGGCAATGGTTGACTGGCAAATCGCCTTCGCGGGCAAGCCTCGCTCCTACATGAGGAGGCGGGTTACAGCGCCTGGTTTTCCAGCTGAGGAATATGACCGGCCCCCAGCACCGCCGGCAGCACGCCTGCGCGCAAGTCATTGCCGCTCGGTTGCTGGTACAGGCTGAGGCCAAACTCCGGCAGCACCGCCAGCAAGTAGTCGAAGATATCGCCCTGGATACGCTCGTAGTCGCCCCACGCGGTGGTGCGGGTGAAGCAGTAGACCTCCAGTGGCACGCCTTGGGCGGTGGTTTGCATCTGGCGGACCATGCAGGTCATGTTCGGCTGGATCTCCGGGTGGCTCTTCAAGTACGCCAGCGCATAGGCGCGAAACGTACCGATGTTGGTCATCCTGCGACGATTGGCCGACAGCGCCGCCACGTTGCCCTGGGCTTCGTTCCAGGCCTTGAGTTCGGCCTGCTTGCGGCTCATGTAGTCGGTGAGCAGGTGGATTTGGGTGAGCCTGTGCTCTTGCTCATCGGTGATGAAGCGCACACCGCCGGCGTCGATGAACAGACTGCGCTTGATCCGCCGGCCCCCCGCGGCCTGCATGCCACGCCAGTTTTTGAAGGACTCGGACATCAGGCGCCAGGTCGGGATCGAGACGATGGTCTTGTCAAAGTTCTGCACCTTGACGGTGTGCAGGGTGATGTCCACCACATCGCCATCGGCCCCCACTTGGGGCATTTCGATCCAGTCGCCGACCCGCAGCATGTCGTTGCTGGTCAGTTGCACGCTGGCGACGAATGACAGCAGGGTATCCTTGTACACCAACAGGATCACCGCCGACATCGCGCCCAGGCCGGACAGCAACAACAGCGGCGAGCGGTCGATCAGGGTGGCGACAATGATGATCGAGCCGAACACGTACAAGACCATCTTGGCCATTTGCACGTAGCCCTTGATCGAGCGGGTTCGGGCGTGTTCGGTGCGGGCGTAGATATCCAGCAGGGCATTGAGCAGGGCGCTGATGGCCAGCATCACAAACAAAATGGTGAACGCCAGGGCGACGTTGCCCAGAAAGTGCTGGGTCGTCTTGTTCATCTCCGGGATCAGGTTCAACCCGAACTGGACCACCAGCGAAGGCACCATCTCGGCCAGGCGTTGGAACACCTTGTTTTTGATCAGGTCATTGAGCCAATGCATCGCCGGCTGGCGGCCGAGCAATTTGACCGCGTGCATAATCAGGTAGCGCGCCACTCGTCCGACGATCAACGCGACGGTCAGTAACAGCAACAAAGCCAGGGCTGAGTAAACGCGTGGATGCTGTTCCAGGCCGTTCCAGAGTAGTTGGGCATTGAGCCAGAGCTGTTGGAGATCCATAGGCTAAAACGATTCTTCTGTAGGACAAGTCCCTTCGATTAAAGCATTTAAGACACGCAAGGTTACGATCTGGGACAAAGCCGCTAACAAAATAGCCACTGTTTACCCTCGTTTGCATAAAGAAACTCGGCCTGAGCGCTCGAAACCGTTACCCTATGCAGCTGATTTTTGTATTTCTTCGAGGTAGCACCCGTGTTTTCCCAATTCGCCCTGCACGAACGCCTGCTCAAAGCCGTGGCCGAGCTTAAATTTGTCGAGCCAACGCCGGTGCAGGCAGCGGCTATCCCGCTCGCGCTCCAAGGGCGTGACCTGCGGGTGACGGCACAAACCGGTAGCGGCAAGACCGCGGCCTTTGTCCTGCCGATCCTTCATCGCTTGATCGGCCCGGCCAAAGTCCGCGTCAGCATCAAGACCCTGATCCTGCTGCCGACCCGCGAGCTGGCCCAGCAGACCATCAAGGAAGTCGAACGCTTCGCCCAGTTCACGTTCATCAAGTCCGGCCTGATCACCGGCGGTGAGGACTTCAAGGTCCAGGCCGCGATGCTGCGCAAGGTGCCGGACATCCTGATCGGTACGCCGGGGCGGATGATCGAGCAACTGAACGCCGGCAACCTGGACTTGAAAGAAGTCGAAGTGCTGGTGCTCGACGAAGCCGACCGCATGCTCGACATGGGCTTTGCCGAAGACGTACAGCGCCTGGTCGAGGAATGCACCAACCGCCAGCAGACCATGTTGTTCTCCGCCACCACCGGCGGTTCCGGCCTGCGCGACATGGTGGCCAAGGTCCTGAACAACCCTGAGCACTTGCAGCTCAACAACGTCAGCGACCTGAACGCTACCACCCGCCAGCAAATCATCACCGCGGATCACAACCAGCACAAAGAGCAAATCCTCAACTGGTTGCTGGCCAACGAGACCTACCAGAAGGCCATCGTCTTCACCAACACCCGTGCCATGGCCGACCGTATCTACGGCCGCCTGGTGGCTCAGGAGTACAAGGCGTTTGTCTTGCACGGTGAAAAGGACCAGAAGGACCGCAAGCTGGCCATCGACCGCCTGAAGCAGGGCGGGGTGAAGATCCTCGTCGCCACCGACGTGGCCGCACGCGGCCTGGACGTGGATGGCCTGGACCTGGTGATCAACTTCGACATGCCGCGCAGTGGCGACGAGTACGTGCACCGTATTGGTCGCACCGGTCGTGCCGGTAACGATGGCCTGGCGATCTCGCTGATCTGCCACGGCGACTGGAACCTGATGTCGAGCATCGAGCGCTACCTCAAGCAGAGCTTCGAGCGCCGCACCATCAAGGAAGTCAAAGGCACCTACGGCGGACCGAAAAAGGTCAAGGCTTCGGGCAAGGCCGTTGGCGTGAAGAAGAAAAAGACCGACGCCAAGGGCGACAAGAAGAAAACCGGCGCCAAGGCACCGACCAAGCGCAAGATCGCCAACCGCCCGAAGACCGACGCCCTGTCGCTGGTCAGCAAGGACGGCATGGCCCCGCTCAAGCGCCGCAAGCCAGAAGCGCCGGCGGCGGAATAACGCGCCGTAGTACGCCCATAAAAAAACCGGACGGATGTCCGGTTTTTTTATGGGCGGTGGAATGTAATCGGCTGCCCACGCGCAATGGCCTCGGCCGTTCAGCCGATCAGCAGGGTGCGGGTTTGATCTAAGGTCATGCGGGGGAGGGTTCCAGTCCTAGCGCTTTGAGGCTCAAAGCGCTTAGGGACCAGGGTGTTGCGAGGGGGTATTACTTTTTGCCCAAGGTGATCTGCTTGGACGGGCCGAATGTCTGGCCGCTGACGCCTTTGGCAATTTGCTGGATCTCGCCACCGGACTTGAGGAAAGCAGCGATCTGGTTGTTGATCGATTCGCTGGTTTCAACTGCTGGAGCTGGCTTTGCTTTGCTGTTGGATGCTTTTACACGCATGGCGGCCATTAACCTGTAGAAAATGAACTTGGCCACGCATCGTACAGGAAATACTTGACAATTGCTTGGTAAATATCCCCCTGAAATAACCAAGGGCTTGTCTCAGTTAAACCTGAGTTGTTGTCATGATATTTACCTAAGTCACTGTTTTAAATAACAACCCTGCGGTGAAAAGGGCAATGCGAGGTTCCCGGAGCGCATCGCTGCCCGTCACCACGGCCTGACGAGCGGACTGCTACCGGGTGTAAACCTCAGGAAAATCGCGGCTTGGCGAGGAAATTTCCGACGAGGTCCCAGCGGTCCTCCAACGGCGACGGCAAAACCGGGTAGAATGCCGCCCACGCAATGAGGGTATTGGAAATGGCTTTAGTCGGGCGCTACAACAGTTTGCAAGTGGTTAAACACACTAACTTCGGTTTATATCTGGACGGTGGCGCGGACGGCGAGATTCTTTTGCCCAATCGTTATATCCCCAAGGATATTCCCAGTGAAGATGAAGACTGGCTGAACGTTTTTATCTATCTGGACAGCGATGACAAACTCATCGCAACTACCGAAAAGCCGAAAGTTCAGGTCGGTGAGTTCGCCAGTCTCAAAGTTGTTGAAGTCAACAGCATCGGGGTATTCCTTGACTGGGGCCTGCCCAAGGACCTGCTGTTGCCGTACTCGGAAGAAAAGCGCCAAATGACCGCGGGCGAGTACTGCGTGGTGCATGTCTACCTCGACAAGCACACGCGCCGCATTACCGCGACCGCGCGGCTGGACCGCTACCTGGATAAGACCCCGGCGAACTATCAGCCCGGCCAGGAAGTTGACCTGCTGGTGGCCGAAGCGACCGACATGGGCTTCAAGGCGATCATCAACAACAAGCATTGGGGCTTGATCCACAAGAACGAAATCTTCAAGTTCATGCGTGCCGGCAAGGAAGAGAAGGGCTTCATCAAGGAAGTGCGGGCCGACGGCAAGATCAGCCTGAGCCTGCAACCGGTCGGCGAAGAGGCCGCCACCAGCCTGAACTCGAAGATCCTCGCCAAGCTGCGTGACAACAACGGCACCTTGCCGGTCAGCGACAAGAGTGATCCGGCCCTGATCAGTAGCCTGTTTGGTGTCAGCAAGGGCAACTTCAAGAAGGCCATCGGTGCCTTGTACAAGAACGGCCAGATCGTCATTCATGCTGATCGCATCGAACTAAGCTGAGGGTCGGGTGAGGGATAGTCATGTCATCAACTGATCGCCAGGCTTCGTGATGATTGCCACTCGGCGCAACGCCGATGGTTTTGCCCTGCAGGTGATGCTGGGCTTGTGCCTGGTGTGGGGCATCCAGCAGGTGATGATCAAGTGGGCGGCGCCAGACATCGCCCCGGTGATGCAGGCCGTCGGCCGCTCGGGCATCTCGGCGCTGCTGGTGGGCTTGCTGATCTGCTGGAAGGGCGGCTGGGACCAGGTTGGCCACACCTGGCGTGGCGGCTTGCTGGCGGGCAGCCTGTTTGCCCTTGAGTTCTTGTTCATTTCCGAAGGGCTGCAACTGACGACGGCCGCGCACATGTCAGTGTTTCTCTACACCGCACCGATCTTTACCGCGCTGGGCGTGCATTGGCTGCTGCCGAGCGAGCGCTTGCGGCCGGTGCAATGGCTGGGGATTGTGCTGGCCTTCATCGGCATTGGGTTGGCGTTCGCCGGTGGAGTGTCGTGGGACAACCTGGACCGGCGCATGTTGCTCGGTGACGCCTTCGGCGTGTTGGCCGGCGCGGCCTGGGGCGCGACCACGGTGGTGGTGCGTGCCTCGCGGTTGTCGGAAGCGCCCGTGACCCTGACCCTGTTCTATCAATTGATTGTCGGGTTTGTCGGCTTGTTGCTGATCGCGATCCTCAGCGGCCAGGTGACACACGTACAGCTGACGGCAGTGGCGGTGTCCAGCGTGCTGTTCCAGGGGCTGGTGGTGTCTTTTTTCAGTTACCTGATCTGGTTCTGGCTGCTGCGCCGCTACATGGCGGCGAACCTGGCGGTGTTCTCGTTCATGACGCCACTGTTCGGCGTCACGTTTGGGGTCCTGCTGCTGGGGGAGAAACTTACCGTCAACTTCGTGATCGGTGCGGTGCTGGTGCTGCTGGGCATCACGTTTGTGAGTGCCGAGCAGTGGGTTCGTCGACGTTTGCGCAAAGCGCTTGGGCAACACTGAGGGCGCGCAACGACGCAAGACGCGCGCCCAGCCCGCCACCGCGGTTGATTCAGATCAATCCAGTAACAGATCTTTGCGTACTGAGGCGAGCATTGCGTAGGACTTCGGACTACTATCTGTACGAAGCGTCTACAGAAGTGGGGCGCTCGGCACTACCCTGAAGGGGGGGCATCATGAAAGAGAAACTGCAAAACTGGCTCCACGACCTCGGTGTTGCGCTAGGTTTGATCGAACCACCTCTGCAACCTGTGCCCATTCGTACCGATGACGAGCAACGTCGACGTCAGCCGCGCCGCCGGTAACCATCCCGGCACCTGAGCCTGTGGATACGGCACCTGATCAAAGGTGCCGATGCAGCGGTTGTCCAGGCACGCTGCGCCTTCTCTCCCCGGAACCATTGCGCAATTACCGTCATGCCCGGTACGCAGTGGCCGTGCCCGCGCGTTGATGGCCAGCACTTTCCTTCAGGCGAAAAAAAACGGGTGCAGCAACCGATGCTGCACCCGCCGAAGAAAGGTGTGAGGCGTCTAACCTGAGGTTAGATCGCGCTGGCCAGGGCTTCCTGGCGACGGGTCGCCAGGCTGACCACGATGAAGCTCACCAAACCGACAGCCAGGCTGTAGTAGATCGGGGTGTTGGCGTCCAGGCCGTCGGTGACCATGAACACCAGGGCCGTGACGAAGCCCAGGCCCATGCTGGCGATAGCGCCGGCGGTGGTCGCGCGTTTCCAGAAGATCGCACCGATCAGTGGGACCAGCATGCCGCCCACCAACAGGTTGTACGCCAGGGTCAGGGCGCTGATCACATCGTTCACCACCAGGGCGATTGCCAGTACGACCAGGCCCGTCAGTGCGGTGAACAAGCGGTTCATGCGCAGGCTCGACGGTTTGCCGCCGCGCAGCTTGGGGATCAGGTCTTCAGTCAGGGTGGTTGCGGCAGCGAGCAGGCCGGCGCTGGCGGTGGACATCATGGCGGCCAGGGCGGCAGCGATCACCAGGCCACGGATACCGTCCGGCAGGGACAGTTTGACGATGGCGGCGAAGGCGTTGTTGACGTTGTCCAGGTCCGGGATCAGCACGTGAGCGGCCATGCCGATCAGGGCGCAGGCCAGGCCGTAGAGAATGCAGTACAGGCCGGCGAAGGTCCCTGCGTATTGGGCAACGCGTGCGCTCTTGACGGTGAACACCCGTTGCCAGATGTCCTGGCCGATCAGGATGCCGAAGAAGTAGATCATGAAGTAGGTAACGATGGTGCCCCAGCCGATGGTGGTGAAGTTGAAGGCCGCTTCGGGCAGCTTCAGCACCAACTCATCCCAGCCGCCGACGCGGTACAGGCAGATCGGCAACAGGATGAACATCAGGCCCACGGTCTTGATCACGAACTGCACGATGTCAGTCAGGGTCAGCGACCACATGCCGCCAATCGCCGAGTAGACCACCACCACGCCGCCGCCGAGGATCACCGAGATCCAGAACGGCAGGTCGAACAGCACTTGCAGCACGGTGCCGATGGCCAGGATCGAGGTCACGCCGATCATCAGCGCATAGGCCAGCATGATGATCGCGCTCGCGGAGCGGGCCATCGGGTTGTAGCGTTTTTCCAGGACTTGGGTAACGGTGTAGATCTTCAGCTTCAGCAGCGGCTTGGCCAGGAACAGGTTCAGCGCCACGATCCCGCAGCCGAGGGCCGCGCACAGCCAGAAGCCGGAAATACCATGGACATAACCCAGGCGCACGGTGCCCACGGTGGACGCGCCACCCAGCACGGTGGCGGCCATGGTGCCCATGTACAGCGTCGGGCCCAGGTTGCGACCGGCGACAAGGAAGTCTTCGTTGGTCTTGGCTTTGCGCATGCCGTAGTAGCCAAGTATCAGCATCGCGGCGGCGTAGATGAGTACGACAAATAAATCTAAAGCCATGATGGCGTGTCTCCGATTGTCTTTCTTATGGTGAGCCTGGAATCATTTATGTGTGGGAGCGAGCCTGCTCGCGAAGGCGATCTATCCGTCACATCGGTGTTGAATGTGCCGCCGTCTTCGCGAGCAGGCTCGCTCCCACAGGTCTTTTTTGAATCAGACGACAGGTTGCACTGCCGGGTTTACGAGCGAATCCATGCCCTTGTTGCGTGAGTCGTTGGGGCCGAAGACGTTGCCCGGTTCCGGGAACAGGCTCAGCAGGGTCAGGTACACCAACGACGCCAGGCCCAGGGTGACCGGCAGGCTGATGTCGATACCGCCAGCCATCTCGCCCAGGGGCCCGACAAACTGCCCAGGCAGGTTGACGAAGCACAGGCCCACCAGTGCGCTCGGGATCCAGGCCCCCAGGCCGCGCCAGTTCCAACCGTGGTTGAACCAGTAGCGACCGCCTTTCTCGCCGCGGGTGAATACTTGCAGGTCATCCGGGCAATAGAAGCCGCGACGTACCACCAGGCCGATGATCATGATCACCATCCACGGTGTGGTGCAGGTGATGATCAACACGGCGAAGGTCGACACGCTCTGCACCAGGTTCGCTGCAAAGCGCCCGATGAAGATGAAGGCAATCGACATCACCCCGATCAGCACGGTCGCCTTGACCCGCGACAACAGGCGCGGGAACACGCTGGACATATCCAGGCCGGTGCCATACAGCGACGTGGTGCCCGTCGACATGCCCCCGATCACCGCAATCAGGCACACCGGCAGGAAGAACCAGGTCGGTGATACGGCCAGCAGGCCGCCGACATAATTATTCGCGGCAATGTAGTCCGGTGCCTTGATCGCGACAATGGTCGCGGTCGCAAGGCCGAACAGGAACGGGATCAGGGTGGCCGCTTGTGCCAGGATCACCGCCAGCATCAGCCGGCCCTTGGAGGTCTTGCGCGGGATGTAGCGTGCCCAGTCGCCGAGGAACGCGCCGAAGGATACCGGATTGCTCATGGCGACCAATGCCGCACCAATGAACGCGGCCCAGAACCCTGGCTGCCCCATGGCGACGGTGCCGGCATAGTGGCTGTCGAATGCCGGGGCGAAGGCGAAGATGCCCAGCAGGAACAGCAGGCTGGACGCCCACACGGCGATGCGATTGACCCACAGCATGAAGCGGAAGCCGTAGATGCACACCGCCAGTACCAGGATCGCGAACATGCCATAGGCCAGGCCCAGGGTCAGGTCGGTTTCCGGCAGGTCGATCAGGCGCTTGGCCCCGCCGACCAACGCATCACCGGAACTCCACACCGACAGTGAGAAGAAGGCGATGGCGGTCAACAGCGACAGGAACGAACCGACGACCCGGCCGTGCACCCCAAAGTGCGCGCCCGAGGACACCGCGTTGTTGGTGCCGTTGATCGGGCCGAACAGACCCATGGGGGCCAGGATCAACGAGCCGACCAACACGCCCAGGACAATGGCCCAGACGCCGGCTTGAAAGGACAGGCCGAACAGCACCGGGAAACTGCCGAGTACGGCGGTGGCGAAGGTGTTGGCGCCGCCGAAGATCATCCGGAACAAGTCCAGGGGGGCTGCGGTGCGCTCGTGGTCCGGGATCTGTTCGACCCCGTTGGTTTCGATGTTGCTGAGGCTAAGGCTAGGTTCTTTGTTGTTGTTATTCATGATCAGCTCCGATCATAAAGGCGCGCTCATCGTGCGTGAGCGTCACCTGTCTTGGCTAAGGGGTGGGCAGCCTTTGCGGCATCGCCGACAAATGTTCATGGCAGGCCAGCCAATGGCCCTGGGGTTGTTGGCGAAACACAATGGTTTCGCGCTCTTGGCTAAAGTGTTGCTCCCCTTGCATGCGCAGCGTTGTCGCCACGTCATGCACGAAAATCGCCACGTCCCCTTGCACGCTGACGAAGGCATTGCCCGAGGTGCACGACAGCACCTCAAAGCCTTCTTCAAGGCGCCAGTTGTCCCACAACACCTGATAGGCATCGCGCGACAACAGAGGCTTGTCGAGGGTGTAGAAAACGAAGCTGGCGTCGCTGGTGAAAGCGCCGAAGTAAGCTTCGCGATCGTTGCGTTCGAACGCCGACACCAGTTCGGCGGCGGCGTTGAGTACCTGGTCGTGTGCGTTCATCGTCAACCCTCAGCGGTGAGTCACGCCCGGCAGTACGCAGAGCATTTCGTACAGCAGGTTGGCGCCCAGCAGCGAGGTGTTGCCGGTGGTGTCGTACGGCGGCGAGACTTCTACCAGGTCGCAGCCGATCAGGTCCAGGCCTTGGCAGCCACGGACGATCTCGATGGCCTGGATGGTGGTCAGGCCACCGATCTCCGGGGTGCCGGTGCCTGGCGCCCAAGCCGGGTCGATACCGTCGATGTCAAAGCTCAGGTACACCGGGCCACCGCCGACTTTCTCGCGCACTTCAGCCATCAGCGGCGCCAGCGACTTGTGCCAGCACTCTTCGGCCTGGACCACACGGAAACCCTGCTTGCGGCTCCAGTTGAAGTCTTCGGCGGTGTAGCCCTGGGCGCGCAGGCCAATCTGGACCACGCGGTCGCAGTCCAGCAGGCCTTCTTCGACGGCGCGCCGGAAGGTGGTGCCGTGGGCGATCTTCTCGCCGAACATGTGATCGTTGACATCGGCGTGGGCGTCGATGTGCACCAGGCCAACCTTGCCGTGCTTTTTATGGATCGCACGCAGGATCGGCAGGGTGATGGTGTGGTCGCCACCGAGGGTCAGCGGGATCACGTCGTGCTTGAGGATTTCATCGTAGGACTCTTCGATGATGCGCACGGCGTCCAGCAGGTTGAAGGTGTTGATCGCCACGTCACCGATGTCGGCGACCGACAGCGAATCGAACGGTGCGGCACCGGTGGCCATGTTGTACGGGCGGATCATTACCGATTCGGCGCGGATCTCGCGGGGCCCGAAACGGGTGCCGGCGCGCAGCGAAGTACCGATGTCCAGCGGGATGCCAACGAAGGCAGCGTCCAGGCCGGCGGCGGTTTGCAGGTGGGGAAGTCGCATCATGGTGGCGATGCCGCCGAAGCGCGGCATTTCGTTGCCGCCCAGTGGTTGGTGAAGAATTTTGTCCACGGGTAGGGCCTCATCATCATTTGTTTTATTTATGGGGTTGCTCAGCGCATACGGGAATGCACAGGCACCTGTTGGCGCCGATTCTGCGAAATGTAGTGCGGCAGAAGAATCGCTACCGGCAAATACTTAGTTCAGATTTTTCTAAACTAATGAGGTGAGTCGGATTAGACTTCACGCCCAATAGCGATGCGCTGTAGGGGCAGGCCGGTTCGCGGGCAAGCCCTAATGCCAGTCAGTTAAGGCGCCAAACCTGTGGGAGCGAGCCTGCTCGCGAAGACGGCAACACAGCCAACATCTCCGTTGACTGACCTACTGCTATCGCGAGCAGGCTCGCTCCCACGTGGGTTTCGCTTAACTGACTGGCATTAGGGCAAGCCTCGTTCCTACAAGCACCCACCGTCTGTAGGCGCGAGGCTTGCCCGCGAAAGAGTCGCAACATCCCACATGATGGTTGACTGTACCGCCGCCTTCGCGGGCAAGCCCGCTCCCACGGGGAGGGTGTCGCAACCACTGTTCTGGCAACGCGGGTTCACCTGATTATTGAGCGGAGATCGTAGATTCCATGGCCAATGCTTTACCCGACCTGAAACTATTGCGCATCTTCGTCAGCGTGGTACGCCATCAGGGGTTCGCCAATGCCCAGCACGAACTCAACCTCTCGACCTCGGCCATCAGCACCTACATGAGCCAGCTTGAGACCGCCTTGGGGTTGGTGCTGTGCCACCGTGGGCGGGGTGGGTTCAGCCTGACCAGCAAAGGCGAGTTGTTCCACCAGGAGACCTTGCGCCTGCTGGGCGAGCTTGAAGGCTTCGAGCAGTACGCCGCCGCGCTCAAGGGCGAGCTGCGCGGCACCCTCAACCTCGGGGTGATCGACTCGACCGTCAGCGACAAGGCCTTGCCATTCGCCGAAGCCATTGGTGCCTACACCCTGGAACACCCCGCGGTGCATTTGCACTTGTCGGTGATGAGCCCGTACGAGTTGCAACTGGGCGTGCAGGACAACCGCCTGGACCTGGCCATCGGCGCGTTTTCCACGCGCATGAGCAGCCTGGTGTACATGCCGCTGTACCGTGAGCAGCACTGGCTGTATTGCAGCAGCCGGCACCCGCTGTTCACCGAGCGGCGTATCCCCGAGCAACTGATCACCCAGCAGCGCATGGTCGGGCGTGGCTACTGGAGCCAGGCCGAGCTGGCGCGTCATGGCTTCAAGCACAGTGCGGCGACCGTGGACAGTATGGAGGCGCAATTGATCCTGGTGCTGTCGGGTGCCTACATCGGCTATTTGCCCGAGCACTATGCCCAGGCCTGGGCCGACAAGGGCGACTTGCGGGTGCTGCTGCCGGCCACCTTCGGCTACCAGGCGCCGTTCTCGATGATCGTGCGCCGGGGGCGAAGTCGCGAGCCGTTGATCCAGACCTTTCGTGACCTGCTCAAAGCCCAACTGAATCAGGCCTGACCATGCCCAGAATCCAATGCCCGCGCTGCCTGCGCCCACACACCCATTGCCTGTGCTCATTGATCCCGAGCCTCGACAGCCGCACCCGGGTGCTGGTGCTGCAACACCCCAGCGAAGTGAACCATGCGTTGAACACCGCGCGGCTGGCAGCGCTGGGGCTGAACAATGCCCAGTTGATCGTCGGTGAAGTCTTCGAGGATCTGCCGGCGTTGCTCAATCTGCCGGGTTATCAGGCGCGCTTGTTGTTCCCCGCCGACGATGCGCAGCCGTTGCAGGCCTATGCCGAGGGCGATCAACCCCTGTTGCTGGTGGTCCCGGACGGCACCTGGCGCAAGGCGCGCAAGTTGCTGCACCTCAACCCGCTGCTGGCGGCGTTGCCGCGGGTGACGTTGGCCGAGGGCGGCGTCTCGCGTTATCGGTTGCGCAAGGCACCGGGGCCCGGGGCATTGTCGACGGTGGAGGCGATCGCGCAGGCGTTGCAGGTGCTGGAGGCACCCGTATCGTTCGAGCCCTTGCTCAAACCGTTCGAGGCGTTGATCGCGGGGCAGATCGAGGCGATGGGGCAGGACACGTATCAGCGTAACCATGGGGATCAGTGAGTGAGCCTCTTCGCGAGCAGGCTCGCTCCCACAAGGGGCTATGTCGTTGTGGGAGCGAGCCTGCTCGCGAAAGCCGCCGCCGACTAGCGCTCGCGCATCGCCTCGGTCCGGGCCTTCAGCACCGGCTTGAGCAGGTAGTCGAGCACGCTCTTCTCGCCGGTGATGATGTCCACGGTGGCGACCATGCCCGGAATGATCAGCAGCGGCTTGGCGTCGCCACCCAGGTGGTTTTTGTCGGTGCGCACCTGGATCAGGTAGAAGCTGTTGCCCTTGTCGTCGGTGATGGTGTCGGCCCCGATCAGTTCCAGCTTGGCTTTCAGGCCGCCATAGATGGTGTAGTCATAGGCGCTGAACTTGACCATGGCGCGCTGGCCGGGGTGCAGGAAGGCCACGTCTTGCGGGCGGACCTTGGCCTCGATCAGCAGGTTGTCTTCCAGGGGCACGATTTCCACCATGTCGCTGCCCGGCTGGACCACGCCGCCGATGGTGTTGACCTTCAGTTGCTTGATCACCCCGTGTACCGGCGACACCACGGTGGTGCGGGTCACGCGGTCATCGATGGCGATGCTGGTGGCTGTTATTTTTGACAGGTCGGTGCGCTTCTGGTTGAGCTCCTTGGCCGCGTCCGAACGAAAGCTCTGCACCGACTCATCCAGCTTGCTCTTGATCTCGTTGATCGCCGATTCGGCCCGGGGAATGGCCAGGGTGGTGGCATCGAGCGAGCCGCGAATCTCCACCGCACTGCGCTTGAGCCGCAGGATCTCCACGGGCGAAACGGCGCCCGTGGCCACCAGCGGCGCGGACATGTTCATCTCCTGGTTCAACAGCCCAAGGCTGGAACTGTATTGCCCCTGCTTGGAGCGGAACTCCGCCAGCTCCTGGGTCTTTTGCCGCAGTTGCTCCGTCAGTGTGCGTTGTTCGCTGGCCAGGCGGCGCTGGCGTTGGTCATACAAGGCGCGCTCGTCCTCGGCCACCTGGGGCGCTTTGCTGATCACGTCGGCGGACAGGTTCAGCGCCCGGCCCTCGGCCTCGGCCGAGAGGCGCTCGACCTGGGCGGTCAAGGCGTAGCGGTCGGCCTCGCTCTCGCCCTTGTTCGACAGGAACCGGGTGTCATCCAGGCGCAACAGCGTTTCGCCCTTGTCCACCATCTGCCCTTCGTGGACGAAAATCTCGGTGACGATCCCGCCTTCGAGGTTCTGGATCACCTGCACCTTGCTCGACGGAATCGCCTTGCCTTCGCCCATGGTCACTTCCTGGAGCACCGCCAGCTTGGCCCACACCAGCGCGGTAATAATCAGCGCGGCGGCGAGCCACACGGTAATGCGCGACAGGCGCGGCGAGTCCTGGAGCGTGGCGTCGGCCGTCTCGGGCATGAACTCGCTTTCGGCACTCTTCTTGAAGCTGGCGAAGTAGCCGCGTGGTTCTTCTGAGGATGGAATTGACTCGGACATGAGCGACCCCTAGACAGCCGCAGAGCCGACACGGCCCTTGCGCAGTGCATCGATAACCGCTTCTTTCGGGCCGTCGGCGACGATCCGTCCGTTGTCCAGCACCACCAGCCGATCCACCAGGCTGAGCATCGACGTGCGATGGGTGACGAGCAGCAAGGTCTTGCCCTGGACCACGCCATGGAGCTTCTGGCGCAACTGGTCTTCGCTGCTGTTGTCCATGGCGCTGGTGGGTTCGTCGAGCACCATGATCGGCGGGTCCAGCAACAGCGCCCGGGCCAGCAGCACGGCCTGGCGCT
The DNA here is from genome assembly GCF_900109995.1 of Pseudomonas sp. ok272. Lineage (GTDB taxonomy): Bacteria > Pseudomonadota > Gammaproteobacteria > Pseudomonadales > Pseudomonadaceae > Aquipseudomonas. The sequence continues at coordinate 625,446 of NZ_FOCB01000001.1, forward strand.
GGCCGCCGGACAGCAGTTGGCCGCGTTCACCCACCGGGCGGTCGAAACCATGGGGGTGCTGGCGGGCCAGTTCGGTGACGCCGGTCAGCTCGGCGACTTCGAGCATCCGCGAGTCGCTGATGTAGCGCGCGCCCAGGGTCAGGTTGTCGCGCAGGCTGCCGGCCAGTAGGGGCAAGTCGTGGGCAACGTAGCCAATTTGTTGGCGCAGGTCGGCGATGTCCAGTTGCCGCAGGTCCAGGCCGTCAATCAGCAACTGCCCTTCGTCCGGCGTATAGAAGCCCATCACCAGGCGGGCCAAGGTGCTTTTGCCCGAGCCGCTGCGGCCGATGATGCCGATGCGCTCGCCGGGTTTGACGCTGAAGCTGACATTGGCCAGGGCTGGCGCCGGTTGGCCGTTGTAGTGGAAGGTCACGCCGACCACGTCCAGCGCGCCCTTGAGTTGGGTGCGCTCCAGGGGCTGCTGCCCGGTATCGCGCTCCTGGGGCAGGGACATCAGCGCATCGGTGCTTTTCATGGTCAGTTGGGCTTGCTGATAGCGGGTGATCAACCCGGCGATCTGCCCCAGCGGCGAGAGCACACGGCTGCCGAGCATGTAGGTGGCCACCAGGGCACCGACGCTGAGGTTGCCGGCGATGATGCTGTAGACCCCGGCGACGATGGTCGCCATCCCGCACAGTTGTTGGATGAACAGGGTGCCGTTGGTGGCCAGCGCCGAGAGATTGCGCGCGTGGCTGTCCAGGCGGGTGAGGGCGCCGTGGGTGCTTTCCCAGCGGTGCTGGCGCTCGCTCTCGGCGCTGCAGGCCTTGAGGGTTTCCAGGCCGCCGAGGGTTTCAATCAGCAGCGCCTGGCGTTCGGCGCCCAGGCTCAGGCTCTTTTGCACGGTGTCACGCAGGCGCATCTGAATCACCATCGCAAAAACAATGGTGATCGGGAACGCCAGCAGCGGGATCAGCACCAGCCAGCCGCCGAGCAGGCCGATCACCACCAGCATCAGGACGGCAAACGGCAGGTCGATCAGGCTGGTCAGGGTCACGGCGGTGAGGAATTCGCGCAGACCCTGGAAGTCGTGGATGCTCTGGGCAAAGCCGCCGATGGTGGTCGGCCGGGCCTTCATCGACATGCCCGTGATGCGCTCGAACAAGGTTGCCGAAAGGATCACGTCGGTCTTCTTGCCGGCCGTGTCCAGCAAGTGCGCACGCACCACCCGCAGCACCAGTTCGAAGCCGGTGCCGATGAACAAACCGATGGCCAGCACCCACAGGGTCGACGTGGCCTGGTTCGGCACCACGCGGTCGTAGGTCTGCATGACGAACAGCGGCACCATCAGGCCCAGCAGGTTGATCAGGAAACTGGCCAGGATCGCGTCGCTGTACAGCCAGCGCGACAGCTTGAGGGTGTCGCGAAACCACGCCTGCACCCGTGGCACCAGGGGCGAGCGCAGGTCTTCGAGTTCATGTCGTGGCCGGGCGAACAACGCCTGGCCACTGTATTGCGCGGCCAACTCCGCGCGGTCGACCCATTGCTCGCCACCTTCGGCCTCGCTGGGCAGGATCAGCACCTTGCCGTCCTCGCCAAAGCGGCGCAGGACCGCGCAGTGGCCATTGTTGAGCAGCACCATCAGCGGCAGGTTGAGCGCCGAGAGGCTATCGAGGTCACGGCGCAGCACTCGCGCCTGTAATCCGGCGCGGGCGGCGGCGCGGGGCAGCAGGTCCAGGGTCAGTCGTTGGTGTTCCAGGGGCAGCCCGGCACTCAGGCTGCCGCGGCTGACGGTGCAGCCGTGCAGTTTGCAGAGGATGAGCAACCCGTCCAGCAGTGGATCATCAAAGCTCAGGCGCGGGTCAGCGCCGGTGGTGCCGGGTTCCATGCTGGTCAAGTCGAACTTCCCCCATGAATGAGCCTGCTACTAGCGCATCGCTGGTAGACGGGCTTCGCTTTTGACTTCGCTTTGAGCAATGGCTTCGGCCGGAACCACCACTTTGCTCTTGGTCAGCAGTTCACCCATGTTCGCCAGGACGCGGTACATGGAAAACTCCTCGGTGTAGCGCACCTCGGTGTAGCGGCGGTTGGCGTTGTACAGCTCGTTTTCACTGTCCAGCAGGTCGAGCAGGGTCCGTTGGCCGAGGCCGAACTGGTCCTGGTAGGCGGCGCGCACGCTCTTGGTGGTTTCCGCGTATTCACGGGCAGTCGGCGTTTGTTTCTTGGCGTTGACCATGGCGTTCCAGGCCAGCGTGATGTTCTCGTTGAGCATGCGCAGGGCGTTGTTGCGGATGTCCATGGCCTGGTTGACCTTGTGCGCGTCAGATTGCAGGCGCGCCTTGTCGCTGCCGCCCTTGAACAGGTTGTAGTTCATGACCACGCCCACGCGCCATTCGTTGTCGTGGCCCAGGTCGCCCTGGATGTTGTCGTTGGCGCCCACTGCCGCCTCGGCATCGAAGCGTGGGTAGAACGGCGACTTGGCCACCTCGTATTGGCTCTGGGCAGCATTCACGTCGGCCTGGGCCGATTTCAGGTAAGGGTTGTTGTCGAGCATCGTTTGCTTGGCGTCCGGCAAGGCGCCGGGGACTTCACCGCGAACCGACGGCAGCGGCTCCAGCTCATCGGGCATGCGCCCCACGGCACTGTAGAAGTTGGCCTCGGCATCGGCCAGGTCGACGTTGGCGGTGTCCAGGTTGTTCTCGGCCAGGGCGCGACGGGCCTTGGATTGATCGAGGTCGGCGTTGCTGCCCACACCACGCTGGGTGCGCATGCCGATCTGGTCGTTGACCCGCAAGTGCGCTTGCAGGTTGTTGGTGGCCAGGGTCACCAACTCACGGCGCTTCTGCACGTCCAGGTACACCTCGATGGTGCGCAGGGCCAGGCTCTCGGCGGTGCCGCGGGTGAAGTAGGCACGGGAGTTGACCACCGATTCGGTGCGCCCGACTTCATTGGAGGTGTTGAAACCGTCAAACAGCATTTGCCGCAGGCGTAACTCCGACTGGCCGTACCACTGGGTCTCGGTGTTGTGGCCGCTGGAAGTCAGGCCGCGGGTGGTCGAGTTGTCGCTGTAGCCGCGGCCGTAGCCGGCGTTCAAGTCCAGCGATGGATAAAAGCCCCCTTTGGCGACCTTGACGTCTTCATCAGCTGACAGACGGTTGCTCTCGCTGGCCAGCAGTTCCGGGTGGGTGTCCAGTGTGCTTTGGATCGCCTCGGTCAATGACATCGCCATGACCGGTTCAGTGCAGGCCATGGCCAGCAGGATCGCGCTGCTGAGGGGGGTAAGAAGGCGCATAGGTAAATCTCCCTGACTCCAAATGTTGCTCTATTGTCGTCAATAAAATGACGTTATTTATCATGCAAACCGTTTCAGGCTTGTAACAACAGAGCTAAGAACATCCTGAGCGGAAGCTAAGAAGGGTTTCTCATAAGGCATATGCCAAAAAAAACTTATGCGCTCTTAAAAAACCAGCACATTGTTCAACGCGAAAGCCACGTTTTTATTAGCTCGAGGTGGCTTTCGAATCCCAGTATTGATTTTTTCAAGGCGTGGAGAGGTGCTGGAGGGGATGGAGGCTGCGCGGTTTTATTGGTGACAATATTTTGTCACTTGCCTGGTAAAGGCCTGTAGCGTCACTCGTCCAACCCCAGCGTGCTTTCTCTGCACAACCCAGGTGCCGGTGGATATCGGCAGCGGAGGACGTCACATGGCAACGCTCATCGGAACCGTCAGTAAGGTCATTGGTCAGGTCTTCGCCCAGGGGGCGGATGGCACTCGGCGCGCCCTGGTCGAGGGAGACCGATTGTTCAACGGTGATCAACTGGTGACCGGTGCCGAAGGCGCGGTGGCCGTGCACTTGCAGAACGGCCAGGAACTGACGCTGGGGCGTGACAGCAGCCTGCAGATGACCTCGCAGTTGCTGGCCAGCCAGGCCGGGCATGTGAATGCACCGGAGGCGGTGACGCCCACCGAAGCGACGCTGACGGATGTGCAGCAACTGCAAAAAGCCATTGTTGCCGGCGTCGACCCGACCCAGGCTGCCGAAGCCACCGCTGCCGGCCCCAGCGCCCCTGGCACGGGCACTCCCGGCGCGGTTGGTGGTGGGCACACCTTTGTCATGCTGCAAGAGGTGGCCGGGCGCGTCGATCCGGTGATTGGTTTCCCTACGGCGGGGTTCAACGGCATTCCCGAGTTCGTGCCGGAGCGCCATGACGCCGTGCTGCGGGAGGGTGACGACACACCGGCGGTGGTGCCGCCGGTTGTCGTGCCCCCCGTGGTGAATCATGAGGTGACCCTCACGGGCCTGTCGGTGGAAGGCGGCGAGTTGACCCTCAATGAGGCCAACCTGGCGCAAGGCTCGGCGAACAACCCGGCGGCGCTGACCCAGAGTGGCACCTTCAACGTATCGGCCGCCGATGGCCTGTCGAGCCTGAACGTGGGCGGCATCAGCGTGGTCAGCGGTGGCGTGGCGGCCGGCTTCCCGCAATCGATCACCACCACGTTGGGCAACACCCTGACCATCACCGGCTATAACCCGACGACGGGCGTGGTCAGCTATAGCTACACCCTGGTGTCCAACGAAGCCCATTCCGCCGGTGACGGCAGTAACAGCCTCAGCGAACATTTCACGGTCGTCGCCACGGATACCAACGGTGATTCGGCGACCAACTCGCTGGACGTCAACATCACCGATGACGTGCCTACGGCAGTCAACGACAGCCACGAAGGCATCGCCTCGGAAAGCCAAACGAGCCTCACCGGCAACGTGCTGGGCAACGACGTGCAGGGGGCTGACCGGGTAGCCGCGGGCCCGATCACGGCGGGTACATTCACCGGGACCTATGGCACCTTGGTCCTGGCCGCCGACGGTACGTACACCTACACCGTGCACAGCACCGACCCTGCGTTTTTGGCGCTCAAGGGCAATGGCACCGAAACCTTCACCTACACCCTGACCGACGCCGATGGCGACCAGAGCACCGCCAACCTGGTGCTCAACGTGCACAACAACGACGATCCGGTGACCCTCGGCGGCATCAAGCTCGAAGGCAGCGACCTGACGGTCTACGAGAAAAATCTGCTGCAGGGCAGCGCCCCGAACGATGGCGCGCTGACCCAGAACGGCACCTTCACCGTGACCGCCCCGGACGGCCTGCAGACCCTGACTGTGCAAGGCATCAAGGTGATCGATAGCGGTGGGGTAACGCTCTTCCCGCAATCGATCACCACCGCCTTGGGCAACAAGCTCACGATCACCGGCTTCGATGCCAGCACTGGGGTGGTCAGCTACAGCTACACCCTGAACGGCACTGAAACCCATAGCGCTGGCGGTGGCACCAATAGCTTGGGTGAACAATTCACCGTGACCGCCTCGGACGGTGATAGCGGCGCGACCAGCACGACGACGGCGACGATCCACGTCAACATCGTCGACGACGTGCCCAC
>NZ_FOCB01000008.1 GCF_900109995.1 Pseudomonas sp. ok272
CTTGCCAAGAGGCTGGATGTGCCGGCCTCTTCGCGAGCAAGCCCGCTCCCACCCTTGATCTTCAGTGAGCACAGTATTCGTGTACGACGCCGATCTCTTAGTGGGAGCGAGCCTGCTCGCGAAAGCGTCTAGCCGATCTACTTGAACCGCCGCTCCACGCCGCGTTCCACCAGGATCTTCGCCGAGATCTCTTCCACGGAGAAATGCGTGGAGTTGATGTGCGGGATGTTTTCGCGACGGAACAGGTTCTCCACTTCACGCACCTCGAATTCGCACTGGGCGTAGCTCGAATAGCGGCTGTTGGGCTTGCGCTCGTTGCGGATCGCGGTGAGGCGGTCGGGGTCGATGGTCAGGCCGAACAGCTTGTGCTGATGCGCGCGCAGGGCGGCCGGCAGTTGCAGGCGTTCCATGTCGTCTTCGGTCAGCGGGTAGTTGGCGGCGCGGATACCGAACTGCATCGCCATGTACAGGCACGTCGGGGTCTTGCCGCAACGCGACACGCCGACCAGGATCAGGTCGGCCTTGTCGTAGTAGTGGGTGCGGGCGCCGTCATCGTTGTCCAGGGCAAAGTTCACCGCCTCGATGCGCTCCATGTAGTTGGAGTTGTGGCCGATGGAATGGGACTTGCCCACCGAATACGAAGAATGCTCGCTCAATTCCTGCTCCAGCGGGGCAAGGAAGGTCGAGAAAATGTCGATCATGAAGCCGTTGGACGTGGCGAGAATCTCGCGAATGTTCTGGTTGACGATGGTGTCGAAGATGATCGGGCGAAAGCCGTCCTTCTCAGCGGCGGCGTTGATTTGTTGTACCATGGCCCGCGCTTTATCCACGCTGTCGATATACGGTCGGGTGAGCTTGGTGAAGGTAATGTTTTCGAACTGCGCCAACAGGCTTTGACCCAGGGTTTCGGCTGTAATACCGGTGCCATCGGAAATAAAGAAAGCAGATCGTTTCATTTGCGCCTTGGGCCTTAAGCTGGTGACGATTCTTGGATATGATAGGCGCGATTTGCCGGCCTGGATTGGCCCGCATTCTCACTTATTTTCCAGGTCCAGGCCATATCGCTGGCAATCGCTCTGAAGAGCCGCCAGTAACCTGAGCTTTTCCAACACAGTTAGTGGAGAGATCACCTTGGTAGAGTACGTAGTTTCCCTCGATAAGCTCGGCGTCCATGATGTAGAGCATGTGGGGGGCAAGAACGCATCCCTGGGCGAGATGATCAGTAATCTTGCGGGTGCCGGTGTCTCGGTCCCGGGTGGCTTCGCCACGACGTCTCAGGCGTATCGTGATTTCCTCGAGCTGAGCGGTCTGAACGAGCAGATCCACGCCGCGCTCGACGCGCTGGACGTTGACGACGTGAACGCCCTGGCCAAGACCGGTGCCCAGATCCGCAAGTGGATCATGGAAGCCGAGTTCCCGGAGAAGCTCAACGCCGAGATCCGCACCGCCTTCGCCGCACTGTCGGCCGGTAACCCGGATATGGCCGTGGCCGTACGCTCCTCCGCCACCGCCGAAGACTTGCCGGATGCCTCCTTCGCCGGCCAGCAGGAGACCTTCCTGAACATCCGTGGCGTCGAGAACGTGATTCGCGCGGCCAAGGAAGTGTTTGCCTCGCTGTTCAACGACCGCGCCATTTCCTACCGCGTACACCAGGGCTTTGATCACAAGCTGGTCGCCCTGTCGGCGGGTGTGCAGCGCATGGTCCGCTCCGAAACCGGTACCGCTGGCGTGATGTTCACCCTCGACACCGAGTCGGGCTTCCGTGACGTGGTGTTCATCACCGGCGCCTACGGCCTGGGCGAAACCGTCGTCCAGGGCGCGGTCAACCCGGACGAGTTCTACGTCCACAAGCACACGCTGGCTGCCGGTCGTCCTGCGATCCTGCGCCGCAACCTGGGCAGCAAAGCCATCAAGATGATCTACGGCGACGAGGCCAAGGCCGGTCGTTCGGTCAAGACCGTCGATGTGGACAAGGCCGAGCGCGCACGTTTCTGCCTGTCCGACGCCGAAGTCAGCGAGCTGGCCAAGCAGGCGATGATCATCGAGAAGCACTACCAGTGCCCGATGGACATCGAATGGGCCAAAGACGGCGACGACGGCAAGCTCTACATCGTTCAGGCCCGCCCTGAAACCGTGAAGAGCCGCACCCAGGCCAACGTCATGGAACGCTACCTGTTGAAGGAAACCGGCACTGTGCTGGTGGAAGGCCGTGCCATTGGCCAGCGCATCGGTGCCGGTAAGGTACGCATCATCAAGGACGTTTCCGAGATGGACAAAGTCCAGCCGGGCGACGTTCTGGTCTCCGACATGACCGACCCGGACTGGGAGCCGGTGATGAAACGCGCCAGCGCCATCGTCACCAACCGTGGCGGCCGGACCTGCCACGCGGCGATCATCGCTCGCGAGCTGGGGATCCCGGCGGTCGTGGGCTGTGGCAACGCCACCCAGTTGCTCAAGGACGGCCAGGGCGTCACCGTTTCCTGTGCCGAAGGCGATACCGGCTTCATCTTTGAAGGTGAACTGGGCTTTGACGTGAAGAAAAACTCCGTCGACGCCATGCCGGAACTGCCCTTCAAAATCATGATGAACGTCGGCAACCCGGACCGTGCATTCGACTTCGCGCAGCTGCCGAACGCGGGTGTGGGCCTGGCCCGCCTGGAGTTCATCATCAACCGCATGATCGGTGTGCACCCCAAGGCGCTGCTGAACTACGACGGCTTGCCACCGGAAATCAAGGAAAGCGTCGACAAGCGCATCGCCGGTTACGACGATCCGGTCGGTTTCTATGTCGAGAAACTGGTCGAGGGCATCAGCACCCTGGCCGCCGCGTTCTGGCCGAAAAAAGTCATCGTGCGCCTGTCGGACTTCAAGTCCAACGAATACGCCAACCTGATCGGCGGCAAGCTCTACGAGCCGGAAGAAGAAAACCCGATGCTGGGTTTCCGTGGTGCGTCGCGTTACATCAGCGAAGCGTTCCGTGACTGCTTCGAACTCGAATGCCGCGCCCTCAAGCGCGTGCGCAACGTCATGGGCCTGACCAACGTCGAAATCATGGTGCCGTTCGTGCGTACCCTGGGCGAGGCCAGCCAGGTGGTTGACCTGTTGGCTGAGAACGGCCTGGCGCGAGGTGACAACGGCCTGCGCGTGATCATGATGTGCGAGCTGCCGTCCAACGCAATCCTCGCCGAAGAGTTCCTTGAGTTCTTCGATGGTTTCTCCATCGGCTCCAACGACCTGACCCAGTTGACCCTGGGCCTGGACCGTGACTCCGGGATCATTGCGCACTTGTTCGACGAGCGTAATCCGGCGGTCAAGAAGCTGCTGGCCAACGCGATTGCCGCCTGTAACAAGGCTGGCAAGTACATCGGTATTTGCGGTCAGGGACCTTCCGATCACCCCGACCTGGCCAAGTGGCTGATGGAGCAGGGTATCGAGAGTGTTTCGTTGAACCCTGACTCCGTGCTGGAAACCTGGTTCTTCCTGGCCGAGGGCCAGGCTGCGGTTTGATACGCGAATGAAGTCTCGACCTGCTGCGGTGGGTCGAGGCTTTGAGATTCAAGTAGGGCGGGCTCCAGTGGATGCCGCCCTTTTTTGTGCAAGAGCATTATGCAAAGCAGCAGTCACTTATTTCCTGTCGCCTTGATCAGCGCCGAGCGTCGCGGCGATCTGAGCGAGGACGTCTATCGCTTGAAACCGGGTAACAGCCCCGACAGTACGGTGGAGCTGGCGGTGACTCGCTTGGGGATGGCCAATGAGTCCGTCGTGCGTGGCGTGCCGGTCATCCTGTTGCACGGTAGTTTCTCCAACCGGCGCTTCTGGTACTCCCCCAAGGGGCTTGGGTTGGGCGCATACCTGACTCGCGCCGGGTTCGATGTGTGGATCCCGGAGATGCGCGGCCACGGCTTGTCGCAGCGCAATCAGCAGTACCGTAAGAATCGTGTGGCCGACTATGCCCGCTATGACTTGCCCGCGATTGCCGCATTTGTCCGCGAGCAAAGCGGGCAGGTACCGCATTGGATCGGTCATTCCCTGGGGGGGATCACCCTGGCGGCTGCGCTGGGTGGACAGTATCTGGGTGCGCCGGCGGTGGCGTCGGCTGCATTCTTCGGGACGCAGGTCAGTCGCACCTACTGGTCGCTGAAAATTCCTCCGGTGGAGTGGGGTGGGCGCTTGATTCTCAAGCGCTTTGCCCAGCTTTCGGGTTCGCGCCTCAAGCGTGGCCCGGAAGACGAGCCCATCGGCCTGGCGCTGGAAAGCATGCGCTGGTACGGCCTGTTCGGGCGCTTCGGCGATGCCGAGAAAAACTGGTGGGCGGGGCTGGCGCAGGTGCAGGTGCCGGTATTGGCGGTCAGCGCCAGTAACGATCATCAGGACCCGGACTGGGCCTGCCGCAAGCTGTTCGAGCAAATCGGTTCCGAGAACAAACACTATGTGTGCTTGGGGCGTGAGCAGGGCTTCTCGGATAACTTCGGGCACGTTGAAATGCTGATCAGCAAGGCGGCGCAGGTCGAAGTCTGGCCGTTGGTTCAGCGTTGGTTAAGCGATCAGGTGGCACCCTTGCTGGCGCAAAACTCGGATTCTACCGGGGCAGTCTGAGGGGGAGGCTCTAACAAGGGCGTTTCGCTTCGAACAGTGAAGGGCTAAGATGTGACGCATTGAGTGTTTTTGGTCACTTTCAGTGGCCAATACAGTTCTGGAGTTCGTGGTGGCGGGGTTGAACCAGACTCTCCATCGCCCGTTTCATTTAATGTGCCATCCTCGATTGTCTGCCTCTTTTACAGGAGTTTTTCGATGAACCATTACCTCACGCCCGATCTGTGCGACGCCTACCCGGAGCTGGTCCAGGTGCTGGAACCGATGTTCAGCAATTTTGGCGGCCGTGATTCCTTCGGCGGCGAAATCGTGACCATCAAGTGTTTCGAAGACAACTCGTTGGTCAAGGAGCAAGTCGAGCTCAATGGCAACGGCAAAGTGCTGGTGGTTGATGGCGGTGGTTCACTGCGCCGCGCGTTGCTGGGCGACATGCTGGCGGAGAAAGCGGCGAAGAACGGCTGGGAAGGGCTGGTGATCTACGGTTGCATCCGCGACGTCGATGTCATCGCGCAAACCGACCTGGGCGTGCAGGCACTGGCCAGTCACCCGATGAAAACGGACAAGCGTGGCATTGGCGACCTCAATGTCGCCGTGACGTTTGCCGGTGTTACGTTCCATCCGGGCCATTACGTCTACGCGGACAACAACGGTGTGATTATCTCGCCAAGCCCGCTGAAGATGCCTGAGTAAGACCATGATCCAAGGCCAGGGGTGAGGATGTTCGAGGAAGAAAACGCGCAGTGGGGATTGGTCCATGCCCTGGTACTGGATGGCAAGGGTGGCGCGCGTTCGATTGCCCGGACGGAGCTCGATGAGCTGCAATTGCAGCCGGTCGAGAGCCTGTGGCTGCACTGGGATCGCAGTCATCCGCAAACCCGGACCTGGTTGCGCAAATCCAGCGGCCTGAGTGAGTTCAGCTGCGACCTGTTGCTCGAAGAGAACACCCGGCCGCGGCTGCTGGCATTGCCGGACTCCGAGTTGCTGCTGTTCTTGCGCGGGGTCAATCTCAACCCGGGCGCCGAGCCGGAAGACATGGTCTCGGTGCGGATCTTCGCGTCGGCCCAGCGGGTGATTTCCCTGCGGATGCGGCCTTTGCGCGCCACGGATGAATTGATCGTGCAATTGGCTGATGGAAAGGGGCCCAAAACCAGCTCTGAACTCATCCTCTATATGGCTCAGTACCTCACCCATAAGGTGCAGGATCTGGTCAGCGACCTGTCGGAAGTGGTCGATGAGGAAGAGGAAAAACTGGATTCCGACGAACGGTATACGCCCGAGCATGGGTCGATTTTACAAATCCGCCGGCGCGCGGCTGGGCTCAAGCGTTTTCTGGCGCCACAACGGGATATTTTTGGCCAGTTGACCCGGATAAAACTGCCCTGGTTCGTCGACGACGACGGCGATTACTGGAACGAATTGAACAACAGCCTGACGCGTTACCTCGAAGAGCTGGAATTGACCCGCGAGCGCGTGGGACTGGTTCTTGAGGCCGAAGACCGGCGATTGAGCGTCAAGATGAGCCGCACGATGTACCGTTTTGGCATCATCACCGGGATCTTTTTACCGATGAGTTTCCTGACCGGTCTGCTGGGCATCAACGTCGGCGGGATTCCGTTCTCGGCAAGCCCCTATGGCTTCGCGATTGCGTGCTCGATCATGGTCTCGGTGGCGCTGGGTCAATGGTGGTTGTTCCGGCGTTTGCGCTGGGTATGAAGGAGCGCCATGTGACCCGACGAAATTTGATCGCGTCTTTCACAGACATCACGAGAGGTGCGTATGCACGATCCGTTTGAACAGTCTTTGCGTGACATGCTCAAGGCATCACCGTCCACCCGCGACGATGACGCGTGCCTGGGGCGCGTACTGAAAACCGCCAACCGCCAGGTTGGCGCGGGTGATCTGTTCAGTTTGCTGGGGCGCTGGCTGCCGGCACTGATGATTGCCCTGAATAACGGATCGGCCCATGTCGCGCCGGTTTCCCGTCGTAAACCTACCGCTCGCACTGCTGCTAAGGCTGATTGAATATGGAACTTGATCTCTGGACCCAGAGCCTGGTCACAGCCATGACGGCGTTGTGGACCAAAGTGGCAAACTTCATTCCGAACCTGTTCGGCGCGCTGGTGGTGCTGCTGTTGGGTTTCGTCGTGGCCAAATTGCTCGACACCCTGCTGTCCAAATTGCTCGCGAAGTTGGGTCTGGATCGTTTGATGGGGGGCACTGGTCTGACCAAAATACTGTCCCGTGCCGGCCTTCAAGTGCCGATATCGACGCTGATCGGCAAAATTGTCTACTGGTTCGTTTTACTTATTTTCCTGGTTTCTGCTGCCGAGTCCCTTGGCTTGGAGAGAGTTTCAGCTACGCTGGACATGCTGGCGCTGTATTTGCCGAAAGTATTTGGCGCCGCGCTGGTGTTGTTGGTCGGGGTTCTGCTGGCTCAACTGGCCAATGGTCTGGTGCGCGGCGCAGCTGAAGGGGTAGGGCTCGATTATGCTGCCGGGCTGGGGCGGATCGCCCAGGGCCTGGTCATTATCATCAGTATTTCGGTTGCGATCAGCCAGTTGGAGGTCAAGACCGACCTGCTGAACCATGTGATCGTGATTGTGTTGATTACCGTTGGTCTGGCTGTTGCCTTGGCCTTGGGCCTGGGGAGCCGCGAGATCGCGGGTCAGATTCTTGCGGGAATCTATGTGCGTGAGTTGTATCAGGTTGGGCAACAAGTGCGTGTTGGTGAGGTCGAAGGCCAGATCGAAGAGATCGGCACGGTTAAAACTACATTGCTGACCGATGAGGGTGAGCTAGTCTCACTCTCCAATCGGATCCTCCTGGAGCAGCATGTAAGTAGCCGCTAACCCGGCAAACCCTGCTAATGTACGCCGCCGCAAAAAATGCCTGATGCCTGGGCTGCGGCGGACATTGACCTGACTGTCGGCCCGACTTGTTTTGAATAAAGCCCAAACGTTGTCCACGCGCTACGACCCCCGCGAGCTCTCTGATGAGGAGTTGGTCGCGCGCTCGCATACCGAGCTTTTTCACGTGACGCGCGCCTACGAAGAGTTGATGCGGCGTTACCAGCGAACATTATTTAATGTTTGCGCGCGATACCTTGGGAACGATCGCGACGCAGATGATGTCTGTCAGGAAGTGATGTTGAAGGTGTTGTACGGTCTGAAGAACTTCGAGGGCAAATCGAAGTTCAAGACATGGCTATATAGCATCACGTACAACGAATGCATCACGCAGTATCGAAAGGAACGGCGTAAGCGTCGCTTGATGGACGCTTTAAGTCTGGACCCCCTCGAGGAGGCATCTGAAGAGAAGATGCCGAAACCTGAGGATAAGGGCGGACTTGATCGCTGGCTGGTGTATGTGAACCCGATCGATCGGGAAATTCTGGTGCTACGATTTGTCGCAGAGCTGGAGTTCCAGGAGATCGCAGACATCATGCACATGGGCTTGAGTGCAACAAAAATGCGGTACAAACGCGCTCTAGATAAATTGCGTGAGAAATTTGCAGGCGTTGCTGAAACTTGAGTATCAGCGCAAATATCTCTTACGTGTAGGCAAGTTCTGATAGACTTGCCGCCGAGTTGTCCCCCGGTTTGCGGGACTGCTTTACAATCACCAGATGGGGATTTAACGGATGAAACTGAAAAACACCTTGGGCTTTGCCATTGGTTCTCTTATTGCCGCTACTTCTTTCGGCGTCCTGGCACAAGGCCAAGGCGCAGTTGAAGGCGAGTTGTCCTACGGCAAAAAGTACAACGACAGCGTTAAGAACGTTGAAGATGGCTACCAGCCAGGCGCCTCTATCGGCTACTTCCTGACCGACGATGTCTCGGTTAACCTGACCTACGGTCAAGATGATCACACCCGTTCGAACAACGGCACTGGCAACCAGAAGCTTGGTGGTGATCAGTTCGGTCTGAACTCCCAGTACCACTTCGGTACCGTAGGCGACGCTATCCGTCCTTACGTTCAAGGCGGTGTGAAGCACGGCAGCCTGACCAACGTTGCTGCCGATGGCCACACTGGTCGCGACCAGTCGACCTTCCTGACCGCTGGCGCTGGCGCCAAGTGGTACATCACCGACAACTTGTTCGCTCGTGCTGGCGTTGAAGCCGACTACAAGCTGGACAACGGCAAGTGGGACTACATCCCATCCGTAGGTCTGGGTCTGAACTTCGGTGGCAGCGGCGGCAAAGTCGCTCCAGCTCCAGTTGTTCCAGCACCGGCTCCAGAGCCAGTAGCAGAAGAGCCAGTTGCTGAAGTGGTTAAGGTTGAGCTGGACGTTAAGTTCGACTTCGACAAGGCTACTGTTAAGCAAAACAGCCTGTCCGACGTTCGTAACCTGGCTGACTTCATGAAGCAGTACCCACAAACCACTACCGTGGTTGCTGGTCACACTGACTCCGTAGGCCCAGACGCTTACAACATGAAGCTGTCCCAGCGTCGTGCCAACGCAGTGAAAGAAGTCCTGGTCAAAGACGGTATCGCTCCTAACCGTCTGGAAGCTCGTGGCTTCGGCGAAACTCAGCCTATCGCTGACAACGCCACTGAAGCTGGTCGTGCTATGAACCGTCGCGTAGAAGCAGCGGTTGAAGCTCAAGCTAAGTAATTAGCCTGCAGCTCTGAAAAACCCGGCTCCGGCCGGGTTTTTCTTTGCCTGCGATTTGTCGACTCCAAGGTGTTCTACGGGCACTGGGTCCCCGAGTGGGGTGTGGCAGGCTGCGACCTTTCGATGTCATTACTGGTGGCGCCTGCGAGCCGGATCGCCATGACCAGCGCCGGGCGGTGTTGGGGGCGTGCTCGACATTGAGGCAGGTACAACCGAGGTCCTTTCCGGGGCATCGCTGCCGTTGACCCAGGCCGGGGGGGCAGAGGCAGGTTTGCAAGGCATATGCCATTGCCGGCTGATTGTGTCGTGCGCTCGCGTGCGACCCCGTTGCCCGGCTATAATCGCCGCCTTATTTCGCCGCCGACCGAGTCAAGCCCGCCCATGTATACCCTGGCCCGCCAACTGCTGTTCAAACTGTCCCCTGAAACCTCCCACGATCTGTCCCTGGACTTGATCGGCGCGGGCGGACGTCTGGGCCTGAACGGCTTGCTGTGCAAGGCCCCGGCGCATGTGCCGGTGAATGTCATGGGCCTGGACTTCCCGAACCCGGTAGGGCTGGCCGCTGGCCTGGACAAGAACGGCGCGGCCATCGACGGGTTTGCCCAACTGGGCTTTGGCTTCGTCGAAATCGGCACCATTACCCCACGGCCCCAGCCGGGGAACCCCAAGCCACGCATTTTCCGCTTGCCGCAAGCCGAGGCGATCATCAACCGCATGGGCTTCAACAACCTCGGCGTCGATCACTTGCTGGCCCGTGTCGCGGCAGCCAAGTACACAGGCATCTTGGGGATCAACATCGGCAAGAACGTCGACACCCCGGTCGAACGGGCCGTCGACGATTACCTGATCTGCCTGGACAAGGTGTACGCCCACGCCAGCTACGTGACGGTCAACGTCAGCTCGCCCAATACCCCGGGCCTGCGCAGCCTGCAGTTTGGTGACTCGCTCAAGCAACTGCTCGAAGCCTTGCGCCAGCGCCAGGAAGACCTGGCCCAGTTACATGGCAAGCGTGTGCCGTTGGCGATCAAAATCGCCCCGGACATGACCGATGAGGAAACCGTGCAAGTGGCACAAGCGCTGATCGAAACCGGGATGGACGCGGTCATCGCCACCAACACCACCCTGAGCCGTGTCGGCGTCGAAGGCATGGAGCATGGTGACGAGGCGGGCGGTCTCTCGGGGGCTCCGGTGCGGGACAAGAGCACGCACACGGTCAAGGTACTGGCGGGTGAGTTGGCGGGACGTTTGCCGATCATCGCGGTGGGCGGGATTACCGAGGGCAAGCACGCGGCTGAGAAGATCGCTGCTGGCGCCAGCCTGGTGCAGCTCTACTCCGGCTTCATCTACAAGGGCCCGGCGCTGATTCGCGAATCGGTGGATGCCATTGCGGCATTGCGCTGAACGCGCAATAAAAAGGGCTCCTTGAAGGAGCCCTTGGGCCGAAGCCCGCCGTCCGGAGGGGACGTGCGTGGTTAAGTCGTTACTCGCTCAAGTTGTTGTGCAGCGTTCCTTTTTTTGGTTTTTGATCAGCCGACGGCGTGAAGCTCGTTGAGTCTATGGATTCCCGCAGTGCCGGTCATACCGTCCCAGTTGTCGCCGCGTCCTTCTCGCCAGCCGTTAATCCAGGCTTGACGTACCGACGGTAGAGTAAATGGGCAAAGCTCACGGGATTTACCACCAACGCCATATTGATATCCGCGCAAAAATGCTCTTTCCAACGGATCACGCTTAAGTCTTCTCATAGGGTGTTTCCCTCACTTGTTGACTGTAGTGTCGCGTCGACCTCAATCGAGGTCAGGCAGAAAACGACCTGCCGATGGCGGCTCGCTGCCGGCGTGGCGAGCCAAGGTGTTGACGTCGTTGCGGCGTCAACCTGTGTTGAGTTCTAACCAATGCGTCACATCGAGGGAATGATCGTTTTGTCATAAGGACGTAACGATATTGGTGCTAAAGCCATAAGAAAAAACACCGCTGTACCCGTTTGCTGGGCAAAGCCCGCTATGATCGGCCTTTGGCCACAGCATCCGGTGCAGGCTTGCGTACCAATGTCCGCCCGTGATGCTCGGGTACTATTCGACGAAGGGTCGAGTTAAGACATTTTGTTGCAACCAATTTTTTATCTGCCCGGGCATCTAAGCTCACTCCAGCCAGTTGGCGGATGAGCGGCCAGGGTGGGACGGCACACCTTCGTGCCACGCGAGCGCTCTTTTAGAAAAGCGCTTGATTGAAAACCGAGCGGGCAATGCGTTGCCCGTTCACGTATAGCCAAAGGCTTCCCGATGACTGATCGTTACGAACTCTTCCTCACTTGCCCCAAGGGCCTCGAAGGCCTGCTTATCGAGGAAGCCGTCGGGCTTGGCCTTGAGGAAGCGCGCGAGCACACCTCGGCCGTGCGCGGCATGGCCACCATGGAGACCGCTTATCGCCTGTGCCTGTGGTCGCGCCTGGCCAACCGGGTGCTGCTGGTCCTCAAGCGGTTCCCGATGAAGGACGCCGAAGACCTGTACCACGGCGTGCTGGATATCGAATGGCAAGACCATATGCTCAACGACGGCACCCTGGCCGTTGAGTTCAGTGGCCATGGTTCGGGCATCGACAACACCCACTTCGGCGCGTTGAAAGTCAAAGACGCCATTGTCGACAAGCTGCGCACCCCATCGGGCGAACGTCCATCCATCGACAAACTCAACCCGGACCTGCGCATTCACCTGCGCCTGGACCGTGGCGAAGCGATCCTGTCCCTCGACCTGTCCGGTCACAGCCTGCACCAGCGTGGCTATCGCCTGCAGCAAGGCGCGGCGCCGCTGAAGGAAAACCTCGCGGCCGCGATTCTGATTCGTTCCGGCTGGCCGCGTATCGCGGCTGAAGGCGGCGCGCTGGCCGACCCGATGTGCGGGGTCGGTACGTTCCTGGTGGAAGCGGCGATGATCGCGGCCGACATGGCGCCCAACCTGCGCCGTGAACAATGGGGCTTCACCGCCTGGCTGGGGCACGTACCGGCGCTGTGGAAAAAACTCCATGAAGAGGCCTCTGCTCGCGCCGCTGCCGGCCTGGCCAAGCCACCGCTGTGGATTCGCGGTTATGAAGCCGACCCACGGCTGATCCAGCCGGGCCGCAACAACGTCGAGCGTGCGGGCCTGAGCGAGTGGATCAAGATCTACCAGGGCGAAGTCGCGACCTTCGAGCCGCGTCCGGACCAGAACCAGAAAGGCCTGGTGATCTGCAACCCACCGTACGGCGAGCGCCTGGGCGACGAGGCGAGCTTGCTCTATCTCTACCAGAACCTTGGCGAACGCCTGCGCCAGGCTTGCCTGAACTGGGAGGCGGCGGTGTTCACCGGCGCGCCGGACCTGGGCAAGCGCATGGGCATTCGCAGCCACAAGCAGTACGCGTTCTGGAACGGTGCCTTGCCGTGCAAGCTGTTGCTGATCAAGGTGCTGCCCGATCAATTTGTCACTGGCGAGCGCCGTACCCCGGAGCAGCGCCAGGCCGAACGCGAGCAGGCAGCCTACGATCAGGCCCCGAGCGAGCCGCAAGAGCGCCAGTACAACAAGAACGGCAACCCGATCAAGCCGGCACCAGCGCCGGTTCCAGTGGTCGAGCAGCCACGGCTGAGCGAAGGTGGGCAGATGTTCGCCAATCGCCTGCAGAAGAACCTCAAGGCCCTTGGCAAGTGGGTCAAGCGTGAAGGCATCGACTGCTACCGTGTCTACGACGCCGATATGCCTGAATACTCGATGGCCATCGACCTGTATCACGACTGGGTTCACGTGCAGGAATACGTGGCGCCGAAATCCATCGACCCGGAAAAGGCCTCGGCGCGGATGTTCGATGCCCTGGCCGCCATTCCCCAGGCGCTGAACATCGACAAGAACCGTGTGGTGGTCAAGCGCCGTGAGCGGCAGAGCGGCACCAAGCAATACGAGCGTCAAAGTGCCCAGGGCAAGTTCGTCGAGGTCAACGAAGGCGGCGTCAAGTTGCTGGTCAACCTGACCGACTACCTCGATACCGGCCTGTTCCTGGACCACCGGCCAATGCGCATGCGCATTCAGAAAGAGGCGGCCGGCAAGCGCTTCCTCAACCTGTATTGCTACACCGCCACCGCCAGCGTGCACGCGGCCAAGGGCGGGGCGCGCAGTACCACCAGCGTCGATCTGTCGAAGACCTACCTGGACTGGGCGCGTCGCAATCTGTCGTTGAACGGGTTCTCGGACAAGAATCGCCTGGAGCAGGGCGACGTGATGGCCTGGCTGGAGAGCAACCGCGATGAGTTCGACATGATCTTTATCGATCCGCCGACCTTCTCCAACTCCAAACGCATGGAAGGCATCTTCGACGTGCAACGCGACCACGTGCAGTTGCTGGACCTGGCCATGGCACGCCTGGCACCGGGCGGGGTGTTGTACTTCTCCAACAACTTCCGCAAGTTCGAGCTCGAAGAAAACCTCACGGCCCGCTACGCCGTCGAGGAAATCACCGCACACACCATCGATCCGGACTTTGCCCGTAACAGCAAGATCCACCGTGCCTGGAAAATCATGGCGCGCTGATCGATTGGATCCATAGGGCCTTGATTTTTCTGGGCTCTATGGGCTTTTGGCGCTAGCCAAGCGGATGGTTGATGGCTATAACGTCAAGTAGCCAAGTG
Organism: Pseudomonas sp. ok272; assembly: GCF_900109995.1. GTDB lineage: Bacteria > Pseudomonadota > Gammaproteobacteria > Pseudomonadales > Pseudomonadaceae > Aquipseudomonas. The sequence goes on from NZ_FOCB01000008.1 coordinate 13,857, forward strand.
ACATCACCGCACGCAGGCGTTCCGAGTGTTGCCTATGCTGTCGCACCCCGCTCGACCCAAGATCCTGGGCTTCATCAGTGAAGATGTTTCGGCCTGGCTCATCGCGTTGCTGGTTTTGCTGGCCGGCGGGATGCTGACGGGCCTGCTGGCGTGGGCCACACTCAATGCTTATCACCAGCAGGTGGCGCAACGCTTCCAACTGCTGGTCAGTGAGCGCAAGAGTCGGATCACCGAGCGCTTCGAGGAGCAGGAGCAGCGCCTGGACAGCCTGCGGCGTTTTTTCGTCAACTCCGATGCGGTCTCGCAGGAAGAGTTCGACGGGTACACCCAACCCTTGCTACAGCGCACCCTGGCCTATGGCTGGGTGCCGTTGGTGTCGGGGGAGCACCGCGCTGAGTTCGAGCAACAAGCGCGAGCTCTGGGTCTCAAGCAGTTTTCCATTCTCGATATCGATGCCGCGGGCAATACGCACGTGGCAGCGACGCGCGCGCAATACGCGCCGTTGTTGTACAGCCAGACACTGAGTGTGTCCGGCGCGCCGCTGGGGTTGGACCTGCTGGCCCAGCCCGAGCGTCACGCCGCCTTGGAGAAAGCCCGCGACCTGGGGGTGATGGTGGTGTCGCAACCACTGCAGTTGACGGGTGTCGACCCTGAATACGCCCATGGCGTGCTGCTGATAGAGTCTGTCGTGGGTCACCCGGTCGATGGCAGTACGGGGTTGCAGGGCTACGTATTGGCCGTCATCAGCATGCGGCAACTGGTGGCCGACGGTTTTCCGTTGCAAAGCCAGGACAACCTGGTTGTCGACATTCAAGGCCAGTCCGCCGATCGCCAGCCGCAAGTGCTCTACGCCTCAAGCAATGCAGTCGCCAGTCAGCCGCTGCGATATAGCTCGATCCTGCGCCTGGGGGACCAGGTCTACGACCTTGATATTCGTACCAGCGCCGCGTTCGAGCAGGCCAACCAGTCGACGATCAATAGCCTGGTGGTGATGGGAGGCTTGCTGAGCCTGTTGCTCAGTGCTCTGTTGTACATCCTGGTCAGCCAGCGCCAACGGGCCTTGGCGCTGGTGGAGCAGCGCACCCGCGAATTGCGCACACGTGAGCAGGAGTTGCGCCAGGCGCACTCCCAGTTGCAGGGCGTGCTGGATGCGGCGACTCAGGTGGCGATCATTGCCACCGACCTGCGGGGGGTGATTACAACCTTCAATGCCGGGGCCGAGCAGATGCTCGGGTATCGCGCCGATGAGGTGCTCGGCCAGACCGCGCTGCACAGCCTGCATCTGCCCAAGGAGCTGGCGGCGCGTGCCGCCGAGCTGAGCCTGCTGCACGGGTGGCCGGTACCGGCGAGCCAGGCGATGTGGTTGGACAGTGGCGACCCGCACGATCAGCAGGCTCGCGAGTGGACCCTGGTGCGCCAGGATGGCAGCCATGTGCTGGTGAACATGTTGGCCACCGCGGTACTCGATGAGCATGGCCTGCGCGTGGGGCATCTGGCGATCTGTATCGATATCACCGAGCGCAAGCGTGTACACGAGGCGCTGGCGGCGCGGGACCTGTTGCTCAAGAAACTCAGCGCCCATGTGCCGGGGGGGATCTACCAGTTCAAGATGGCGGCCGACGGTCACTTCAGTGTGATCTACGCCAGCGATGGCATCCGCGATATCTACGAGCTGGAGCCAGAGGTATTGCTCAAGAGCGCCGAGGCAATTTTTGAGCGCATTCACCCGCAAGATGTGAGTCGCGTACGGGCCTCGATCCGCGTCTCATCGCAACGACTCAGCCCGTGGCGCGAAGAGTACCGCGTGCTGTTGCCCACACGCGGCCTGCGCTGGGTGCGTGGCGAGGCAACCCCGGAGGAACTGCCCGGCGGCGGGGTGCTGTGGCATGGCTACATCTCAGATGTATCGGACATGAAGCGGGTCGAGGAAGAGTTACGAGCCTTGTCGGTGACCGACTCGCTGACCGGGATTCACAATCGGCGCTATTTCCAGGAGCGCCTGAGCACCGAAATGGCGCGGGTGGAGCGCAGCGGCGGGCAACTGGCGGTGATCATGCTGGACCTGGATCACTTCAAGCGCGTCAATGATGTGTATGGCCATGCGGCCGGTGACCGGGTGTTGCAGGCAATCTGCGAGCGCATCAGCCACCGTTTGCGCCGCACAGACGTGTTCTGTCGCCTGGGCGGCGAGGAGTTCATGGTGTTGTGCCCGGACGCTGACGGCCAGCAGGCCTATACCCTGGCGGTCGAGCTTTGGCAAAGCCTGCGGGCGACGCCGATTGATGGCCTGGGCACGGCGACGGCCAGTTTCGGGATTGCCAGTTGGCGTCTGGGCGAGGGGGCGGACGCGTTGCTGTTGCGCGCGGATTCCGGGGTCTACGCGGCGAAGCAGGCGGGTCGGGATCGGGTGGAGGAAGAGCTGCCCTAAAAGGCAGAACGCGGTCAACATGTGGGAGCAACGGTCTTAGCCATGCCGTTCGTCACCGCCATCGCGAGCAGGAATCTGGGTTGAGCCCGTAGGCGCGAGGCTTGCCCGCGAAGAGGCCAACCCATTCAACATCGATGTCGCCAGGCTTACCACCTTCGCGGGCAAGCCTCGCTCCTACAAGGAATTGAGCTGCGCCAATATCATCATTGACTGACCCGGCCCGCTCTCACCTTGAGCCCAGGCCTACAACGCCGACGGCGCTGCCGCCAGTTTCGGCTGGCGATACAGGTCCAGCAGCACCTGATCGAGCACCGAGGACGCGCCAAACGGGGCTTTGTCGTTGAGGATCGCCACCACGGCCCAGGTGTTGCCGTTGTTGTCACGGCTGAAGCCGGCGATGGCGCGCACGGTGTTCAGGGTGCCGGTCTTGACGTGGGCTTCGCCGCGCATGGCGGTGGTCTTGAGGCGTTTGCGCATGGTGCCGTCGGTGCCGGCAATCGGCATCGAGCTTTCGAACTCGGCCGAGTACGGGCTTCTCCAGGCGGCTTGCAGCATGCTCGCCATTTCCCGGGCGCTGACCCGCTCCGCGCGGGACAGACCGGAGCCGTTCTCCATCACCAGGTGCGGCGCGGTGATGCCTTTCTTCGCCAGCCATTGGCGCACCACTCGCTGGGCGGCCTTGGCATCGTCGCCATCGGCGTCGTTGCGGAACTTCGCGCCAAGGCTCAGGAACAACTGCTGGGCCATGGTGTTGTTACTGTATTTGTTGATGTCGCGGATGATCTCTGCCAGGTCCGGCGAGAACGCCCGGGCCAGCACCTTGGCATCCTTGGGAACCGCGCCCTGGCGGTCTTTGCCCTGGATGCTGCCGCCCAGCTCCTGCCAGATCGCGCGCACGGCGCCGGCGGTGTAGGTCGCGTGATCGAGCAGCGACAGGTAGGTCTGCGAGCTGCAGCCATCGGCCAACTGACCGGCGACGGTCACGATCACGCTGCCATCGGCCTGGGTGACTGGGTTGTAGCGCACGCCACCGGTGCACTGCTTGCCGCTGATGGGTTTGACCTGGTTGTCGACACGAATGTTGGCAATCGGCGGTTCGACGGAGACCAGGACCCGGCCCGAATCGTTGCGTGCCACGAAGCGCAGGGCCTTGAGGTTGACCATCAGTGCATCGGGCTTGACCAGGAACGGCTTGTTCTCGTCGTTGCCGTCGTCGTTGAACGTTGGCAACAGCGGCTGGTTGAAGAAGCTGCGGTCCAGGATCAGGTCACCGGTGACTTGCTGTACGCCATTGGCCCGCAGGTCGCGCATCAGCAGCCAGAGCTTTTCCATGTTCAGCTTCGGATCGCCGCCACCCTTGAGGTACAGGTTGCCGTGCAGGATGCCGCCGTTCAGGGTGCCATCGGTGTAGAACTCGGTCTTCCACTGATAGTTGGGGCCGAGCATTTCCAGGGCCGCGTAGGTGGTCACCAGCTTCATGGTGGAGGCTGGGTTGACCGAGACGTCGGCGTTGAACACAGTGGGGGTGCCGGGGCCGTTGAGGGGGATCATCACCAGCGACAGGGCGTTGTTCTGCAGCTTGCTGGCCTTGAGGGCTTTTTCGACATTGGGTGTCAGGGTGGTATTGACGGGGGCGGCGCTGATCGGGAAGGCCAGTGGCACGAGCAGACTGGCCAGTAACAAGGGACGCAAAGATTTGATCATATGAAATAAACCCTACAGCCGAGGGGAAAAAAAGATGAGGGCATGAAGATAAATTCCCTCTGTGGTCACGAAAGTGTCGGCATTATGCCCAAGGTATAGCGGCTTGTGCCGTACTGGAGGAGCCTAAACCTCTATTTTTTTTACCGGCGGTAGCGCCCGCCCCCCAGAGAGACGGGCAATCAGTGGCTGAAAATGCTAGAGTGCCGGCCGTAATTACTTATGAGGATTGTTCCAATGGCGACTAACCGTTCCCAGCGTCTGCGCAAAAAGCTGTGCGTTGATGAATTTCAAGAGCTGGGTTTCGAACTGAACCTGGATTTCAACGAAGGCCTGTCTGAAGAAGCCATTGACGCTTTCCTCGACGCTTTCCTCAAAGAAGCCATGGAAGCCAACGGTCTGGGTTATGTTGGCGGCGACGACTACGGTCTGGTTTGCCTGCAGAAGCGTGGCTCGGTGAGCGCTGAACAGCGTGCCGCCGTAGAAGCGTGGCTCAAGTCGCGTAGCGAACTGAAGAGCGCTGAAGTCAGCCCGCTGCTGGACGTTTGGTACCCGGAAAAGCCGATCAATTCGGTCGCTTGATGTTCTAGAAAAAACGGCGACCCAAGGGTCGCCGTTTTTTTATGCCTTATGCTTTACGCCAGTTGAGAATCAGCAGCGTCACCACCCCCGCGACAATCCCCCAGAATGCCGAACCGATGGAAAACAGTGTCAGCCCCGATGCCGTGACCATGAAGGTGATCAGCGCAGCCTCCCGCTCCTTGACCTCGCTCATGGCGATGCTCAGGCCGTTGATGATCGAGCCGAACAACGCCAGCGCCGCAATCGACAGCACCAGTTCCTTGGGCAGGGCGGCGAACAAGGCGGCCAGTGTGGCGCCGAAGGTCCCGGCAATGCCGTAGAAAATCCCGCACCACACCGCCGCGGTGTAACGCTTGTTGCGATCCTCGTGGGCATGCGGGCCGGTGCAGATCGCCGCACTGATGGCCGCCAGGTTAATCCCGTGGGAGCCGAACGGTGCCAGCAGCAACGAGGCGATGCCCGTGCTGGTGATCAGCGGCGAGGCCGGAACGTCGTAGCCATCGGCGCGCAGCACGGCGATGCCGGGCATGTTCTGCGAGGTCATGGCCACGACGAACAGCGGGATGCCGATGCTGATGGTCGCCGCGAGTGAGAAGTGCGGGGTGGTCCACACGGGTGTCGCGACTTCGAGCTGAAAGCCGGTGAAGTCCAGCAGACCCATCACGCCCGCCAGCGCAGTGCCGATCAGCAGCGCGGCCAGCACGGCGTAGCGCGGCGACAGGCGCTTGACCACCAGGTACGTGAAGAACATCCCCAGCACCAGGCCGGTGCGGTGCTGGGCGGCGACAAAAATCTCGCTGCCGATCTTGAACAGAATCCCGGCCAGCAAGGCCGCTGCGAGCGAGGCGGGAATCTTTTTCATCAGCCGTTCGAAGCTGCCGGTCATGCCGCAGATCGTCACCAGCACGGCGCAGGTGATGTAGGCGCCAATCGCCTCGCCGTAGGTCACCCCCGACAGGCTGGTGATCAACAGTGCCGCGCCGGGTGTCGACCAGGCGATGGTGATGGGGGTGCGATAACGCAGGGACAGGCCAATCGAGCACACCGCCATGCCAATCGAGATCGCCCAGATCCATGAAGAAATTTGTCCCGTGGTCAGGCCGGCGGATTGCCCGGCCTGGAACATCAGGACCAGCGAGCTGGTGTAGCCGGTCATCATCGCGATGAAACCGGCGACGATGGCTGAGGGCGACGTATCGGCCAGGGGACGAAGTCGTGTGTGCGTGGCGTCGTTCATGACGGTGGGATTCCTTCGTGCGGATGTTTCGTATTGTGGGACGAAGCCTAAACTCAAACGTAACCTATCGTTGCAATACAGCCGCTGGCGTAAACGGCCATACAGTGTGTTGCCACCTGAGGTTGTGTACAATGCGCCGTGTTTTTTACGCAAAACTTGCCCGCGACCCGCTGTGTCGTATTACAGTCATCGCCTGATCGCCGCAGTTCCTCCGACCCGAGAACCCATGAACGAACAGTTGCAGCCCCTCAAGAAACAACCGCGAGCAGGCAAAGCCGGCCGCAGCGGAACCCAGGACGATATGGTCTACGCACATATCTTCGAGGCCATCCTCGAACAACGCCTGGCGCCCGGTACAAAGTTGAGCGAAGAGGCGCTGGGGGAAATTTTCGGAGTCAGTCGCACCATCATTCGTCGCGCGTTGTCGCGCCTGGCCCATGAAGGCGTGGTGTTGCTGCGACCCAACCGTGGCGCGGTGGTGGCCAGTCCCAGTGTCGAAGAAGCGCGCCAGGTGTTCCTGGCACGGCGCCTGGTCGAGCGGGCGATCACCGAACTGGCGGTCGAGCATGCGAGTGCGGCAGAGCTGGCCGAGTTGCGGCAGATGGTCAATGACGAGCGCGACAGCTTCTCCCGTGGCGACCGTGGTGCGGGCATCCGGCTGTCCGGCGAGTTCCACCTGAAACTGGCGGAAGCGGCGAAGAACACCCCGCTGATCAGCTTCCAGCGCAGCCTGGTGTCGCAGACGTCCCTGATCATCGCCCAGTACGAAAGCGGCAACCGTTCGCACTGCTCGTACGATGAGCACACCCAACTGATCGACGCCATCGAAGCTCGCAATGTGACACTGGCGGTGGACCTGATGATGCATCACATGGACCACATCGACAGCAAGCTCAACCTCGACGAGGAAAGCGCTTCAGACGATTTGCACGCGGTGTTCTCGCATTTGCTGCAGACCAAGAAGCCGGGGCGGCCAACCGCTAAAGCCTGATCGACGGTGGTGCGGCTTTCGCGAGCAGGCTCGCTCCCACATTGGGCCAGTGTTCACAAAGCCCTGTGGGAGCGAGCCCGCTCGCGAAGGCGGTCTGAGAGGCGAGACAAACATCCCCGGCAACCCACGGTTGCCGGGGATTTTTTATGCCCGTGAACCTTAGCGCTGGTGCACCAGGTTGCCTGCGGCGTAGGTCTGCAACACCGTGCGGTCATCCCCCAGCGTCATCAAGACAAACAACGTCTCGGCAATGTTCTTCGCCTGTTTCAGGCGGTAGCTGAGCAGTGGCGTGGCGTTATAGTCCAGTACCAGGAAGTCGGCGTCGGTGCCGGGGTGCAGGGTGCCGATCTGGTCTTCCAGGCGCAGGGCGCGGGCACCGCCCAGGGTCGCCAGGTACAGCGATTTGAACGGGCTCAGGCGTGCGCCTTGCAGTTGCATGACCTTGTAGGCTTCGTTCAGCGTGTGCAGCAGCGAGAAGCTGGTGCCGGCGCCAACGTCGGTGCCCAGGCCCACGTTCAGGTTGTGCTTCTCGGCCATCGGCAGATTGAACAGGCCGCTGCCCAGGAAGAGGTTCGAGGTCGGGCAGAAGGCGACTGCCGAACCCGTTTCGGCCAGGCGCGCGCATTCGTCGTCGCACAGGTGCACGCCGTGGGCGAACACCGAGCGCTCGCCCAGCAGGTTGTAGTGGTCGTAGACGTCCAGGTAGCCCTTGCGTTCCGGGAACAGTTCCTTGACCCACTCGATCTCCTGCAGGTTCTCACTGATGTGGGTCTGCATGTACAGGTCAGGGAACTCGGCCAGCAGTTGGCCGGCGAGGGTCAGTTGCTCCGGGGTACTGGTGGGGGCAAAGCGCGGGGTGACGGCGTAGTGCAGGCGACCCTTGCCGTGCCAGCGCTCGATCAGCGCCTTGCTTTCGCGGTAGCCGGACTCGGCCGTGTCGGTCAGGTAGTCCGGCGCGTTGCGGTCCATCATCACCTTGCCGGCGATCATGCGCAGGTCGAGCGCTTGCGCGGCTTCGAAGAATGCGTCCACCGACTGCGGGTGCACGCTGCCGAACACCAGCGCCGTGGTGGTGCCGTTGCGCAGCAATTCCTTGATGAAGAGATCGGCGACCTGTTCGGCGTGGGCCTTGTCGGCGAACTGGCTTTCGCACGGGAAGGTGTAGGTGTTGAGCCAGTCCAGCAACTGTTCGCCGTAGGCGCCGACCATCCCGGTCTGGGGCAGGTGGATGTGGGTATCGATCAGTCCCGGGGTGATCAGGGCGTCCTGGTAATGGGTGATTTCAACGTCTGAGGGCAGGCTGGCGAGCAGTTCGCTGGCCGGGCCGACGGCGCTGATGCGGCCGTTCTCGGTGATCAGCAGGCCATCTTCAAAGTACTCGTACGAGGCTTCGATCCCCACCACGGCCGGGTCGGCAATGCTGTGCAGGATGGCGGCGCGGTAGGCTTTGCGAGTCAAGGGCATGGAATGTTCTCAGCGTGTGGCTTGGCTGCGGCGAGAGGCCGGCAGCAGTTTGGCAATCGGTTCGGCGCGCACGGTCTGCTGGCCGAAGTTGGCGTTGTAGGTGGCGATGATTTCGCCGGCGATGGAGATGGCGATTTCCACGGGCAACTTGCCTTTGACTTCGCCGATGCCCATCGGGCAGCGCATGCGTTGCACGGTGCTGCTGTCGAAACCGCGGTCGCGCAGGCGGTGTTCGAATTTCACCCGCTTGGTCTTCGAGCCGATCAGGCCGAAGTAGGTGAAGTCGTTGCGCTTGAGGATCGCGGCCGTGAGCTCCAGGTCGAGCGAGTGATTGTGGGTCATGACGATGCAGTAGCTGCCAGCGGGCAGGTTGTCGACTTCGTCCACGGGCTCCTCGCTGACGATTTTACGCACGCCAAGGGGGACCTGCTCGGGGAACTCGGCTTCGCGCGAGTCGATCCAGCGTACGCGGCAGGGCAGGCTGGCCAGCAAAGGCACCAGCGCCCGGCCGACGTGGCCGGCACCAAACACGGCAATCTGTGCTTGCACCTGGCCCATGGGTTCGAACAGCAGTACGGTGGCGCCGCCGCAGCACTGGCCCAGGCTGGCGCCGAGGCTGAAGCGCTCCAGGTGGGTGTCTTGCTTGCCGGCGGCGAGCATCTCGCGGCCGATGTGCATGGCCTTGTATTCCAGGTGGCCGCCACCGATGGTGTCGAACGTCTGGGTGGCGCTGATGACCATCTTCGAACCGGCATTACGCGGGGTAGAGCCGAGTTCTTCGATGATGGTCACCAGCACGCAGGGCTCGCCCCGGGATTGCAGGTCGGCGAGGGCGTCGATCCAGTTGTACATGTTCACCTCGACATCTGTGTTGTCTGTTCGGGCTTCTTCGCGACGCGGTTTCAGGACGACGCCAGCTCGGCTCCGGTCTGGGTCGCCTTTGCCACCTTCAACTGGCGCATCTGCTCACACCCCCACAGCACCCGCTCCGGTGTGGCCGGCGCGTCGATCTTGGGTTGGTGCTTGTAGTCGCCCAGGCTGGCGACAGCGTCCTTGATCGCGCACCAGGCCGCGATGCCGAGCATGAACGGCGGCTCGCCCACGGCCTTGGAGTGGAACACCGTGTCTTCCGGGTTCTTGCGGTTCTCCACCAGTTTGACCCGCAGATCCAGCGGCATGTCGGCCACCGCCGGGATCTTGTAGCTGGCCGGACCATTGGTCATCAGCTTGCCCTTGTTGTTCCAGACCAGCTCTTCCATGGTCAACCAGCCCATGCCCTGGATGAAGCCGCCCTCGACCTGGCCGATGTCGATGGCCGGGTTCAGCGAGGCGCCGACGTCATGCAGGATGTCGGTGCGCAGCATCTTGTACTCGCCGGTCAGGGTGTCGACGAGCACCTCGCAGCACGCCGCGCCGAAGGCAAAGTAGTAGAACGGACGGCCGCGGGCCTGGCTGCGGTCGTAGAAGATTTTCGGGGTCTTGTAGAAGCCGGTGCTGGAGAGCGAGACCTGGGCGAAGTAGGCCTGCTGGATCAAGGCTTCGAAGGTCAGGATGTGGTCGCGCACCCGCACGTGGCCGTTGTGGAACACCACGTCCTCTTCGCTGACCTTGTAGTGCCGCGCGGCAAACTCCACCAGGCGCTGCTTGATGATCTCGGCGGCGTTCTGGGCGGCCTTGCCGTTGAGGTCGGCGCCGCTGGAGGCGGCGGTCGGAGAGGTGTTGGGCACCTTGTCGGTATTGGTCGCGGTGATCTGAACCCGGTCGATGTCCACCTGGAACACTTCGGCCACCACCTGGGCGACCTTGATGTTCAGGCCCTGGCCCATCTCCGTGCCGCCGTGGTTCAAGTGGATGCTGCCGTCGGTGTAGACGTGCACCAGGGCACCGGCCTGGTTGAGGAAGCTGGCGGTGAACGAGATGCCGAACTTCACCGGGGTCAGCGCCAGGCCCTTCTTCAGGATCGGGCTGTTGGCGTTGTAGCGGCGAATCGCTTCGCGGCGCTCGGCGTACTGGCTGCTTTCTTCCAGTTCGGCGGTCATCTCTTCGAGCATGTTGTGCTCGACGGTCTGGTAGTAGTGAGTGATGTTGCGCTCGGTCTTGCCGTAGTAGTTGGCCTTGCGCACCGCCAGCGGGTCCCGGCCCAGGTGCCGGGCGATTGCGTCCATCACTTCCTCGATGGCGACCATCCCTTGCGGGCCGCCGAAGCCACGGTAGGCGGTGTTTGACGCGGTATTGGTCTTGCAGCGGTGACCGTTGATGGTCGCGTCGCCCAGGTAGTACGAGTTGTCCGAGTGGAACATCGCGCGGTCGACGATGGACGCCGACAGGTCAGGTGAGCAGCCGCAGTTGCCGGCCAGTTCCAGGGCAATGCCGTGCAGGCGCCCGGTGCTGTCGAAGCCCACGTCGTATTCGACGTAGAACGGGTGGCGCTTGCCGGTCATCAGCATGTCTTCGACCCGGGGCAGGCGCATCTTGGTCGGCTGGCCGGTCAGGTGCGCGATCACCGCGCACAGGCACGCGGGGCTGGCGGCCTGGGTTTCCTTGCCACCGAAACCGCCGCCCATGCGGCGCATGTCGACGACGATCTTGTTCATCGACACGTCCAGCACTTCAGCGACCAGCTTCTGCACTTCGGTGGGGTTTTGCGTGGAGCAGTAGACGATCATGCCGCCGTCTTCGGTGGGCATTACCGAGGAGATCTGGGTCTCCAGGTAGAAGTGTTCCTGGCCGCCGATGTGCAAGGTGCCTTGGATACGGTGTTCGGCGCTGGCCAGGGCGGTGGCGGAGTCGCCGCGCTGGTGGGTGTGGCTGTCGAGCACGAAGTGGCGCTTGCGCAGGGCCTCGACCACGTCCAGCACCGGTTCCAGGTCTTCGTATTCGATGATCGCCGCCATCGCGGCCTTGCGTGCGGTTTCCAGGTCTTTGGCGGCGACGGCGAGCACCGGTTGGCCGACGAACTGCACATCATCGATGGCCAGCAGCGGGTCGCCGGGGAGCAGCGGACCGATGTCCTTGAGGCCCGGTATGTCGTTGTGGGTGATGGCGATGCGTACACCTTCGAAGGCGTAGCAGGGCTGGGTGTCGATACTGATGATCCTGGCGTGGGCGCGATCCGACAGCCGTGCGTAGACGTGCAGTTGGTTGGGGAATTCGAGCCGGTCATCGATGTACTGCGCTTCCCCGCACACATGCTTGGTGGCGCTGTCGTGCTTGACGCTGCGGCCGACGCCGGTGGTGAGGTCCTGGGCAAACAGTTGCGCCAGTTCGGCTTGGGTCTTCTCTACAGCGTGATGATTAGACATAAGCGGTCACCCGAGTCTCGATGTGCGGTGTTTGCAGTTCGATGAAGTACTTGCGCAACAGGTTCTGTGCGCTGAGCAGGCGGTATTCCTTGCTGGCACGGAAGTCCGAGAGCGGCGTGAAGTCTTCGGCCAGGGCGGCGCAGGCGCGCTCGACGGTGGCCTGGTTCCACTGGGCGGCGAGCAACACCGCTTCGCAGCGCTTGGCGCGCTTGGGGGTGGCGGCCATGCCGCCGAAGGCTACGCGGGCATCGCTGATCACGCCGTTGTCGATGCGCAGGTTGAAGGCTGCGCACACGGCGGAAATGTCGTCGTCCAGGCGTTTGGAGACCTTGTAGGCGCGGAACAGTTGTTCGGCGCTGGCGCGCGGCACGATGATCTTCTCGATGAACTCGCTTTCCTGGCGCGCCGTGACCCGGTAATCGATGAAGTAGTCTTCCAGCGCCAGGGTGCGGCGGGTGTCGCCCTTGCACAGGACGATGTGGGCGCCGAGGGCGATCAGCAACGGTGGCGAGTCACCAATGGGCGAGGCGTTGCCGATGTTGCCGCCCAGGGTGCCCTGGTTGCGGATCTGCAATGAGGCGAAGCGTTGCAGCAGTTCGCCGAAGTCCGGGTACTCGGCCTTCAAGGCGTCGTAGCAGTCGGACAGGGCGGTGGCGGCGCCGATTTCCAGGCGGTCGTCGAAGTGCTCGATACGCTTCATCTCGGCGACGTTGCCAACATAGATCATCACCGGCAGGGTGCGGTGGAATTGGGTGACTTCCAGCGCCAGGTCGGTGCCGCCGGCCAGCAAGCGGGCTTGCGGGTAAGCGTCGTAGAGATCGGCCAGGTCGGCGACGGTCAGCGGCACCAGGCAGCGTTTGTCGCCACTGTTGAGTTCGCCGATGTCAGTCGGGGCGAAGGCCTTGAGGCGGGCGATGGTCTCGGTTTCGCGGGCATCGAACTGGTCCGGCTGCTTGCCGCAACAGGCCTGCTCGGCGGCTTCCAGGATCGGCCGGTAGCCGGTGCAGCGGCACAGGTTGCCGGCGAGGGCTTCATGGGCTTTGTGAGCGTCGGGGGCGTCGCTGTTTTTTTGCAGGGCAAACAGCGACATGACAAAGCCTGGGGTGCAAAAGCCGCACTGCGAGCCGTGGCACTCGACCATGGCGTGCTGCACGCTGTGCAGTTGGCCTTGGTGCTTGAGGTCTTCGACGCTGATCAGTTGTTTACCGTGCAGTGACGAAACGAATGTCAGGCACGAGTTGAGGCTGCGATAGCGAATGTGTTCGCGGCCGTCGGTATCGGCTTGCAACTCACCGACCACCACCGTGCAGGCGCCACAGTCACCGCTGGCGCAGCCTTCTTTGGTACCGGGTTTGCCCAAATGGTCGCGCAGATAGTTCAGCACGGTCAGGTTCGGGTCCAGGGCGTGCTCGCTACGGAGCTCCTGGTTTAGTAAAAACTGGATCACGGAAGGCCTCGCAGACTCATTATTGTTGTTGATCGACGAAAGCCGAATCTATCAGGTCTGACTTTTCGGTCAATCATTTTCTGACTTCAGGGTCAGGAAATTGGCTTTTTCCGATCAACACGCGTTTCATTGATTATTGACCCTTTGGGGCTACCTCGCTTTTTGCGTGCATCGTGCCAACTTCTGCACTGCTGGCCCTGCGTCATAGGCCATCAAGTGCGCTACACTGCGCCGCTTGTGCAGATCGAAAGTTTGAAGGACAACCATGACGTTCAAGGCGCCGGACAGCCTCGCCGAGCAAATCGCTCACCACCTCGCCGAGCGCATTATCTGCGGCGAAATGAAGCCGGGAGAGCGCATCCAGGAACAGAAGGTCACGCTGGCACTCAATGTCAGTCGCGGTTCGGTCCGCGAAGCCTTGCTGATCCTTGAGCGCCGCCACCTGATCGCGATCCTGCCGCGACGTGGCGCCCATGTCACCGAACTCACCGCGCACAAGGTACAAAGCCTGTGCACGCTGATGAGCGAGCTGTACATTCTGTTGGGCAATGCCGTGGCCAGTGGCTGGCAGTTGCAGTCCGACATGGCGCCGTTCCTGCAGATCCAGCAGCGCCTGCGTGCCAGCCTGGAGCGCCAGGACATCCGCACCTTCGTCGATGACAGCTTCAATGTGATGCGTGCGGCGTACCCGTTCGCCAACAACCCGTACCTGCAGGAGACCGTCGAGAACCTGCAGCCGGCGATGAGCCGCGCCTACTTCCTGGCCCTGGAACAACGCAAGGCCGAGATGAGCGAGTTCCTCGAACTGTTCGAGCGCTTGCTGGCGGCGGTGCTGGCCCGTGACCTGCCGCAGATTCGCGTGGTGCTCTCGGCATACGCCCAGCGCAGTTGCGAGCTGGTGCTGTCTGCGTTGCCGGCCGCCTAAGCGTGCGGCTCAAGTGCATCAAGCTGGCGGGGTTCAAATCCTTCGTCGATCCGACCACGGTGAACTTCCCCAGCAACATGGCGGCAGTGGTCGGACCCAATGGCTGCGGCAAGTCGAACATCATCGATGCCGTGCGTTGGGTGATGGGCGAGAGCTCGGCCAAGAACTTGCGTGGCGAGTCGATGACCGACGTCATCTTCAACGGCTCCACCACGCGCAAACCGGTGAGCCAGGCGAGTATCGAGCTGGTCTTCGATAACTCCGACGGCACGCTGCTCGGCGAGTACGCGGCCTATGCGGAAATCTCCATTCGCCGTAAAGTCACCCGCGAGAGCCAGACCACTTACTACCTCAACGGCACCAAATGCCGTCGTCGCGACATCACCGACATCTTCCTCGGCACCGGCCTGGGGCCGCGCAGCTATTCGATCATCGAGCAGGGCATGATCTCCAAGCTGATCGAGTCCAAGCCCGAGGACTTGCGCAACTTCATCGAGGAAGCGGCAGGCATCTCCAAGTACAAGGAACGCCGCCGCGAGACCGAAAACCGTATTCGCCGCACCCACGAAAACCTAGAGCGCTTGACTGACCTGCGCGAAGAGCTGGAGCGCCAGCTCGAACGCCTGCATCGCCAGGCCGAGGCGGCGAAGAAGTACCAGGAATACAAGGCCGAGGAGCGTCAGCTCAAGGCTCAGTTGTCGGCGTTGCGCTGGCAGGACTTGAACGAGCAGGTGGGTCAGCGCGAAGCGATCATTGGCAACCAGGAAGTGGGCTTCGAAGCCCTGGTGGCCGAGCAGCGCAACGCCGATGCGAGCATCGAACGCTTGCGCGATGGGCATCATGAGCTTTCCGAGCGCTTCAATCTGGTGCAGGGGCGTTTCTACTCGGTCGGTGGCGACATCGCCCGGGTCGAGCAGAGCATCCAGCACGGCCAGCAACGCTTGCGCCAGCTGCAGGACGACCTCAAGGAAGCCGAGCGCGCCCGCCTGGAAACCGAATCCCACCTGGGCCACGACCGCACCTTGCTGTTGACCCTGGGCGAAGAGCTGGACCTGCTCACTCCCGAGCAAGAAGTCACCCACGCTGCCGCCGAAGAAGCCGCTGCCCTGCTGGAAGCGTCCGAGTCCACCATGCACGGTTGGCAGGAGCAGTGGGACACCTTCAACCTGACCGCCGCTGAACCCCGTCGACAGGCGGAGGTTCAGCAGTCGCGCATCCAGCAATTGGAAACCAGCGTGGAGCGCCTGGCCGAGCGTCAGCGGCGGTTGGCGGAAGAGCGTGACTTGTTGGCGGCCAATCCTGAAGACGCGGCGATCCTTGAGCTCAGCGAACAACTGGCGGCCAGCGAAGCGACCCTCGAAGACTTGCAGGCCAGCGAAGAAGCGCAGGTCGAGCGCCTTGAGCAGTTGCGTCAGGAGCTGCAACTGGCCCTGACCAATCAGCAGCAGGCCCAGGGCGACCTACAGCGTCTCAATGGCCGGCTGGCCTCGCTTGAAGCGTTGCAGCAAGCGGCGCTCGATCCAGGTACCGGAACCGCCGAGTGGTTGCGCGAGCAGAACCTGGTCGCGCGCCCGCGCCTGGCCGAAGGCTTGAAGGTTGAAGCGGGTTGGGAACTGGCGGTGGAAACCGTGCTCGGCGCCGATCTACAAGCGGTGCTGGTGGATGACTTTGGCGATTTTGACCTGGCCGGGTTCACCCAGGGCGATCTGCGCTTGCTCAGCCCGGCCAGCGATGGCCTGCGTGCCCCGGGCAGCCTGCTGGACAAGGTCGAGGCACAGGTCGATCTGTCGCCCTGGCTGGGACAGGTCACGCCGGTGGACAGCCTTGAGCAGGCCTTGGCGCTGCGCGCTCAGTTGGCGGCGGGGCAGAGCGTGATCAGTCGCGACGGTTACTGGGTCGGTCGGCACTTCTTGCGGGTGCGCCGCGCCAGTGAAGCTGAAAGCGGCGTGCTGGCCCGAGGCCAGGAAATCCAGGGTCTTGGGCTAGAACGTGAAGAGCGTGAGGCCAGCGTTGAAACCCTGGAGACCACGTTGCAGAACCTGCGGGCCCAGCAGCGCCAGCAAGAAAACGGCCGCGAGCACTTGCGCCGTTTGCTGCAGGACGAAGCGCGGCAGCAGGGCGAGCTGAAGGCCCAGTTGTCTGCCGGCAAGGCCAAGGCCGAGCAATTGATGCTGCGCCGCACTCGTCTCGACGAAGAGTTGGGCGAGTTGGGCGAACAGCGTGAGTTGGAACACGAACAGATCGGCGAAGCGCGCCTGCAACTGCAGGACGCCCTCGACAGCATGGCGCTGGATACCGAGCAGCGCGAACTGTTGCTGGCCCAGCGCGACAGCCTGCGCGAGCGCCTGGACCGTGTGCGCCAGGAGGCTCGCCAGCATAAGGACCACGCCCATCAGTTGGCGGTGCGCCTGGGCTCACTCAAGGCGCAACACGACTCCACCCGCCAGGCGCTGGAGCGCCTGGAACTGCAGTCCGAACGCCTGACGGAAAAACGCGAACAGTTGAGCCTCAACCTGGAAGAGGGTGAGGCGCCGCTGGAAGAGTTACGGCTCAAGCTTGAAGAGTTGCTCGACAAGCGCATGAGTGTCGACGAAGAGCTGCGTACGGCGCAGATCGCCCTTGAAGACGCTGATCGCGAACTGCGTGAAGCCGAGAAGCGCCGCACCCAGGCCGAGCAGCAATCGCAGCTGATTCGCGGTCAGCTTGAGCAGCAGCGTATGGAATGGCAGGCCCTGACCGTGCGCCGCAAGACCTTGCAGGATCAACTGCTTGAGGACGGCTACGATCTGCATGGGGTGCTCGCCACGCTGCTGAGCGACGCCAACGAATCGGCGGCGGAGGAGGAACTCGAACGTATCGCGGCGCGGATCCAGCGCCTGGGTGCGATCAACCTCGCGGCCATCGACGAGTATCAGCAGCAGTCCGAGCGCAAGCAGTACCTGGATGCGCAAAACGCCGACCTGGTGGAAGCGCTCGACACCCTGGAAAACGTTATTCGCAAGATCGACAAGGAAACCCGTAACCGCTTCAAAGATACCTTTGATCAGATCAATGGCGGATTACAGGCGTTGTTCCCAAAAGTTTTCGGTGGCGGCAGCGCTTATTTGGAACTGACGGGCGAAGATCTACTCGATACAGGGGTGACGATCATGGCGCGTCCACCGGGCAAGAAGAACAGCACCATTCATTTGTTGTCGGGCGGTGAAAAAGCCCTGACGGCACTGGCGCTGGTATTCGCGATCTTCAAACTCAATCCGGCACCGTTTTGTATGCTCGATGAAGTTGACGCCCCGCTGGATGACGCTAACGTTGGACGTTATGCAAGATTGGTCAAAGAGATGTCGCAGACTGTGCAGTTCATCTATATCACCCACAACAAGATCGCCATGGAAATGGCCGATCAACTGATGGGGGTGACGATGCACGAGCCGGGATGTTCGCGTCTGGTTGCCGTGGATGTCGAGGAAGCGATGGCAATGGTGGATGCCTGAAGCCTTGGGTTGTAGGTTGTATGCCTGCCGGAAGTAAGGATTTTTACCCGTATTCGTTGATGGCTAATCGACATATTCACGCGAGCCTATGTGACAGACGGTGTAAAGTTACCTTTGGTCGTGCTAGTTTAATGTCAATTTTTCGTATACGTGGGCAAAACGCCTGTCAGAACATAGAGTTGGCGCCACGTTTTAAAGCGGTTTGCACGTTGTAAACCCCTTATTTTTCAGCATTTTTTATAGAGGCACGGGATTACATGGAAATCGGTCTGCGCGAGTGGCTGATCGTCATCGGCATTATTGTCATTGCCGGTATTCTTTTTGATGGCTGGCGGCGCATGCGTGGCGGCAAGGGCAAACTCAAGTTTCGCCTGGACCGCAGCCTGTCCAACCTGCCGGACGAGGACAGCAGTGCTGAACTGTTGGGCCCGCCGCGCGTGCTGGATACCCACAAAGAGCCGCAACTGGACGAGCACGATTTGCCATCGGTGAGCATGCCGGCGCGGGAGCCGCGTGAGTCGAGTTCCAAGCGTGGCAAGCGTGGCCACGGTGAACCGGCCCAGGGTGACTTGAACCTCAATCTCGACCTGGACGGCGGCCCGAGCTTCAGCAGCCGTGACGATGATTTCCCGGACGACAGCAAACCGTCGAGCGCCGCTGCCGAAAAAGAGCAGCCACGAGCCGAAGAAGTCCTGGTGATCAGCGTGATCTGCCGTGATACCGGTGGTTTCAAGGGGCCGGCCCTGTTGCAGAACATTCTGGAAAGTGGCCTGCGCTTCGGCGAGATGGACATCTTCCATCGCCACGAAAGCATGGCGGGTAACGGCGAGGTCCTGTTCTCCATGGCCAACGCGGTCAAGCCCGGGATCTTCGACCTGGACGACATCGATCACTTCAGCACCCCGGCCGTGAGCTTCTTCCTCGGCTTGCCGGGTCCGCGTCATCCCAAGCAGGCATTCGACGTGATGGTCGCCGCCGCTCGCAAGCTGTCCCAGGAACTCAATGGCGAGCTCAAGGATGACCAGCGCAGCGTACTGACCGCGCAGACCATCGAGCACTACCGTCAGCGCATCGTCGAGTTCGAACGTCGCGCCCTGACCCAGAAGCGTTGATTTGTAGGCGCCAGGCGCCGGCGAAGGCGATCTCGCTAACGCCTGCTTCTGCCGCCAGGCTTCTACAATGATTTGTACAGCATCAACAGATTGAGCAGCCTCGGCTGCTCTTTTGCTTTATGAGAGAACACCCATGACCGCCGCCGAAAACCGCATTCTAGCGCTACGTGCTGAGTTGGATCAGCATAACTACCGTTACCACGTACTCGATGAGCCGAGCATCCCGGACGCCGAGTACGACCGGTTGTTCCATGAGCTCAAGGCGTTGGAAGCGGCCAACCCCGAGCTGATCACCCGCGATTCGCCGACCCAGCGCGTTGGCAGCGCGGCGCTCTCGGCCTTTAGCCAGGTGCGCCACGAAGTGCCGATGCTCAGTCTGGGCAACGCCTTCGAAGAAACCGACATGCGCGAGTTCGATCGCCGGGTGACGGAAGGGCTGGACTTGCCCGTCGGCGACTTGTTCGGCGCCGGCGCCGAGGTTGAATACAGTTGCGAGCCCAAGCTCGATGGCCTGGCGGTCAGCCTGCTGTACCAGGACGGCGAGCTGGTGCGTGGCGCTACCCGAGGCGACGGCACCACGGGCGAGGACATCAGTGTCAACGTGCGCACCGTGCGCAACATTCCGCTCAAGCTGCAGGGCAGCGGCTGGCCGGCGACCCTCGAAGTGCGCGGCGAAGTCTATATGTCCAAGGCCGGTTTCGAGCGCCTGAATGCCACCCAGTTGGAGGTGGGCGGAAAGACCTTCGCCAACCCGCGCAATGCGGCGGCGGGCAGCTTGCGCCAGCTTGATTCGAAGATCACTGCCAGCCGCCCGTTGGAGTTCTGCTGCTACGGCCTCGGCCAGGTCTCGACAGATATCAGCGATACCCACATCGGCAACTTGCAGCAGCTCAAGGCGTGGGGCATGCCCGTCAGTCGCGAGCTGAAGCTGGCCAAGGGCATCGATGAGTGCCTGGACTACTACCGCGACATCGGCGAGCGTCGAAACGCGCTGCCCTATGAAATCGACGGCGTGGTGTTCAAGGTCAACAGCATCGCCGCGCAGCGCGAGTTGGGCTTCCGTGCCCGTGAGCCGCGCTGGGCGATTGCCCATAAATTCCCGGCGATGGAGGAGCTCACCGAGCTGCTCGATGTCGAGTTCCAGGTTGGCCGCACCGGGGCAGTGACGCCGGTCGCGCGACTCAAACCGGTGAAGGTGGCCGGCGTGACCGTCTCCAATGCGACGCTGCACAACATGGATGAGGTGACGCGCCTGGGCGTGATGATTGGCGACACGGTGATCATCCGTCGTGCCGGTGATGTGATCCCGCAAGTGGTGCAGGTGGTCATCGAGCGTCGTCCAGGCGATGCCCGCCCGGTACAGATCCCGCAGTCCTGCCCGGTGTGCGGCTCCCATGTCGAACGCACGCAACTGGTCAAACGCAGCAAGGGCCGCGAGACCCTCACCGAAGGCGCGGTGTACCGCTGTGTCGGGCGCCTGGCCTGTGGTGCACAGCTCAAGCAGGCGATCATTCATTTTGTCTCGCGCCGGGCCATGGACATTGAAGGGCTGGGCGAGAAGAGCGTCGAGCAGTTGGTCGATGAGGGGCTGGTCAGCTCGCCCGCGGATCTGTATGCGTTGACGTTCGAGCAGATCGTCGACCTGGAAGGCTTCGCGCAGCTGTCGAGCAACAACCTGCTGGCGGCCATCGCCGACAGTAAAAAGCCCGGGCTGGCGCGTTTTATCTACGCCCTCGGGATTCCCGATGTCGGCGAAGAAACGGCCAAGGTGTTGGCGCGCTCCCTGGGCTCGCTGGAGCGTGTTCAGCAGGCGCTGCCGCAAGTGTTGACGTACTTGCCGGATGTGGGCCTGGAAGTGGCCTACGAGATCCACAGTTTCTTTACCGATGCTCACAACCAGCAGGTGATCGAGCAACTGCTGGGCCATGGCCTGGAGATTCAGGATCAAGGTGAGCTGGGTGCCGAGTTTGCCGCCAGCACGACCCTCGGTGGCTTGCTCGACAAGCTGCATATTCCCTCGGTCGGCCCGGGTGGCGCGCAAAAGCTGGCGGACAAGTTCGGTTCGCTGCAGGCGGTGATCGCTGCCGATTGGCTGGACATGCGCCAGGCTCTGCCCGAGAAGCAGGCCAACGCGGTGCGTGAGTTCTTCGCCATTGAAGGCAATCGCCAGCAAGCGCTGGAAGCCGAGCAGCAGTTGTGCGCGTTCGGTATGCACTGGCAGAGCGAGAAGAAAATCGTCCAAGGGTTACCGTTGGCTGGGCAAACCTGGGTGCTGACGGGGTCGTTGGAGCTGATGAGCCGCGACATCGCCAAGGACAAGCTCGAAAGCCTCGGCGCCAAGGTGGCGGGCTCTGTGTCGGCCAAGACCTATTGCGTCGTCGCAGGTCCCGGTGCCGGTTCCAAATTGGCCAAGGCCAATGAGCTGGGCTTGAAGGTGTTGGACGAAGAGGCCTTTGTCGCGTTTCTACAGGGGCACGGCATCGCCGTGTAGTTGGCGGATCATGATCTATCCCTGGCTCGCTCCAGGGATAGATCGCCACATGCCGTTTCTTCGAGCGGCCCGGCGTGCAATAGCAAGTGCTTGAGTCCCCTCATGTTTTTAATCCGCGCCAACGGTTGTAACTTCGTCTGAGATAGGTACAATGGCGCGGCTCGCCGTCAGGTGAGCGTCGTTATGGTGACCCCATCGGTCCCCCCGCAACGATTACCCGTAAACCTGGTCAGATCCGGAAGGAAGCAGCCACAGCGGGAACATTGTGTGCCGGGGTGTGGCTGGTGGGGTTGCCTCCATAACGCCAGGCTTGTGACGTGCAAGTCGCCGGCGTTCGCTAGACCCGCGCTTTCCTCCTGTTCGAATCCCTCTCTCAAAAAATCCGTATGCCTCCTTGCGACTGCCGACCTGTGTGGTCTGTCGTGCGACAGCGCGTGTGCCTGTCCAGTCGAGCGGTTGCGCCCGACTGGTTTGCCGGGCGTTACTTGGCTTTGAGCTGGCCCTGTAGGTACATAGAGATCGAGCCATGGTCAGGGATTGCGCAGAGGATCACGCCGGGCGGGCCGGGAACTTTTTTGCTGTCTGCGGTGATCACGTTGTCCATGTGGAAATACTGTCTTCTCTCCAGGTTATTGGTGTGGACGGCGTAGTAAAGCAAGTCCCCCAGGGCTTTGGTGAAGACTTGATAGCATTGCTCCTCCTCGCTCAAGTTCATCTTTGCCAGTTCTTTTTGGCTAATGACATCCCATTGCATCATCACCGGCTCCTCGGGCGTTGACTTGGGGGTCGTCGCAGCAGTGTCCATCGCATAGCTGATTTTCGGCTTGTTATCGTTGTAGTTGTAGCGCAGGAACTTCCAATCCTTCATCGCGTAGGCCAGGGCTTTTTCCGGGTCCAGATAGAGCGTGGTGTCATAGGTGTTCTGGACGCGCTTGCCAATGAGCTCCGATGCGGCTTGAGCCGTTTGCAGGCTGGCGAACAAAGTGATGGTTGCCAGGGTGCTGGCGAGGGTGGTCATTCTCATGCGTGGTATCCGTTCCGCGGCGCGGGTGAATGGTGGCTTGGTGATGGCGTGTATGCTTGCATGGGCCCCTTGGATGGTCAACGGGGCGGGGTTGGAGTGGCTGACGCTCAGGGCCCGGCAGTCTCGTCGCTGGCGGTGTAGAGGCGGATGATGTCGTCGATTTCCCCGGACATTTTCATTCGCAGCAGCGTGCGCAAAATCCGTTGTACGGGCAGTTTCGGGTCGTTGCGGACATAGCAGCCAACATGCTGTTCCTGCAGCACCGCGACCGTGCGCAGTTTCCGTTGGGGTTCCAGCCGCTGATTGAACCAGTCCAGGGTCCATTGGTTGCTGATGCCGTAGTGGTTGCGCCCGGCCAGGAGTTTTTGCAGTACCTGGTCCTGATTGCGAGCGTCGTCGCGCCTGAACTGGAGGCTGTCGAACCGGGGTTGCAGGGTCGGGTAGCTGTAGCCGAGCACCGTGCCGATGGACTGCGCCTCGATACGGGCGAGGTCCGTCGAGGCGGGGCGGCCCTGGGTGGTGACGAGCAGGTCACGCTGGAACCACAGCGGAATGCTCCAGATGTAGTCGCCGGACTGGTTCGGCAGCCAGGCTTGGGCGGCATAGCAGCGAACATCGATCTCCGCGTGCTCCATGCTGCTCTGCACCCGAGCACGGGCCAGTACGTGGAACTCGGCAGGCATGTCGACCTGGGTGGCCAGGCTGAGCATCACATCGTACAAAATGCCCTGGGTCGGTCGACCTTGCTCGATCTGTACCATGGGCATGGCCCAGCTGTCGGTAATCGCAAACCGTAGAGGTGCGGGCGCGGCCAAGGCGCTGGTGCCGATCAACACTAAAGCCCCCAAGGCTGAACGCATAGACTCTCCAGCGGCTGCCGGGCACCGATTAAATGGCCCAGATCACCAGCTTAGCCACATTAGCCGAGCACACCGGATGCAATTTTGCCCCTGCTCCGCTAGCATTAGCCGCTTCTGCTTTCCAGTGGCGACGGTTTTCGATGAGTTATCAGGTTCTTGCACGTAAATGGCGTCCGCGCTCGTTCCGCGAAATGGTCGGCCAGACCCATGTGCTCAAGGCTCTGATCAATGCCTTGGACAGCCAGCGGCTGCACCATGCCTATTTGTTCACCGGCACCCGCGGCGTCGGCAAGACCACCATCGCGCGGATCATTGCCAAATGCCTGAACTGTGAAACCGGTATTACGTCGACGCCGTGTGGCGAGTGTTCGGTGTGCCGCGAGATCGATGAGGGGCGCTTTGTCGACCTGATCGAGATCGACGCCGCGAGCCGGACCAAGGTCGAAGATACCCGCGAGTTGCTCGATAACGTGCAGTACGCCCCGAGCCGCGGGCGCTTCAAGGTCTACCTGATCGACGAAGTGCACATGCTCTCCAGCCACTCGTTCAATGCGTTGCTCAAAACCCTTGAAGAGCCGCCGCCCTACGTCAAGTTCATCCTGGCGACCACGGACCCGCAGAAACTTCCTGCAACGATTTTGTCGCGGTGCCTGCAGTTCTCGCTGAAGAACATGACCCCGGAGCGGGTGGTCGAGCATTTGACCCACGTGCTGGGTGTCGAGAACGTCCCGTTCGAAGACGATGCCCTGTGGCTGCTGGGTCGCGCCGCGGACGGTTCGATGCGCGATGCCATGAGCCTGACCGACCAGGCCATTGCCTTCGGCGAAGGCAAGGTGATGGCAACCGATGTGCGGGCCATGCTCGGCACGCTGGATCACGGCCAGGTCTTTGATGTCCTGCATGCGTTGATCGAAGGCGATGCCAAGGCGTTGCTCGAAGCGGTGCGTCACTTGGCCGAGCAGGGTCCGGACTGGAATGGCGTGCTCTCGGAGATCCTCAACGTGCTGCACCGTGTGGCGATCGCCCAGGCGCTGCCGGAAGGTGTCGACAACGGCCATGGCGATCGTGATCGGGTGTTGGCCCTGGCCCAGGCGTTGCCAGCCGAAGATGTGCAGTTCTATTACCAGATGGGCTTGATTGGTCGTCGCGATCTGCCGCTGGCGCCCGACCCGCGCGGTGGTTTCGAGATGGTGCTGTTGCGAATGCTCGCGTTCCGCCCGGCCGACACCGCGGATGCACCGAGGCAACCGCTAAAGCCAGTGGGGATCAGCCAGGCCACAGTTGATTCCGCACACTCAGTGGCTGGCGCGCAACGTGTAGCGCCGGTAGCGGCCCCGGTTGCGGTCGCTGCGGCCCCGGTGGCCGAGGTGCCCGCGCCTGAGCCTGTTGCGCCCGTGCCGGAACCAGTGGTCGAGGCCGTGCCGGAGCCGGTGGTGGTTGCCGAGGCTGTCGTCGACCTGCCCTGGAACGACCCCGTAGAGCCTGTCATCGAGCCGCAGCCAGCCATCGAGCCGGTGCTGGAAACCGTCGCCGAGCAGCCTGACCTGACCCCTCTGCCTGGGCCTGTTCCGGACAGCGTGGTGCCGGATGCGCCGGAATGGGCCGCTGCGCCGATTCCCGAGCCGACCGTGGCTCACGTCGCGGCCGCTGCGCCGGAGATGGACCAGGACGACGAGCCGCCGCTGGATGAGGACTACATCGAGCCGGACATGGATTCGGCCTACAGCTACCTCGATGAGCTGGCCAGCGAGCACGCGGCAGAACCTGCGCCTGAACCCGAGCCGGAACCCGCGGCAATGCCGGCCACCGGGCTGGCGCTGCAGTGGCTGGAGCTGTTCCCCAAGCTGCAGATTTCCGGCATGACCGGCAGCATTGCGGCCAACTGCACCCTGATCGCCGTCGAGGGCGACAGTTGGCTGTTGCACCTGGACCCGGCCCACAGCGCGCTGTTCAACGCCACCCAGCAACGTCGACTCAACGATGCGCTGAACCAGTACCATGAGCGCACCCTGACGGTACGCATCGAGCTGATCAAGCCCGAGCAGGAAACCCCGGCCCAGGCGGCGTCGCGCCGACGTGCCAACCGCCAGCGCGACGCCGAGGATTCGATCCACGGTGATCCTTTGATCCAGCACATGATCCAGCACTTTGGCGCGGTGATCCGCAGCGATACTATTGAACCCGTCGAGGCCCTGGTCAGCCAGGGCTAATAACTGAGGGCGTTCGGCTCGATGAGCCGGGCGCTGTTCTTATCCAAGTAGATTTGAGGTGATTCCCATGATGAAAGGTGGCATGGCCGGCCTGATGAAGCAGGCGCAGCAGATGCAGGAAAAAATGGCCAAGATGCAGGAAGAACTGGCCAACGCCGAAGTCACCGGTAAAGCCGGTGGCGATATGGTCACCGTGGTGATGACCGGTCGTCACGACGTCAAGAGCGTGACCATCGACCCGAGCCTGGTAGAAGGCTTGAGCGAAGACGACAAGGAAATGCTCGAAGCCGTCGTCGCGGCCGCCGTCAACGACGCCGTGCGCAAGATCGAAGCCAACAGCCAGGACAAGATGTCCGGCGTGACCGCTGGCATGCAACTGCCACCGGGCATGAAGCTACCATTCTGATACGCATTGGCGTGTCAGGTGGACGACAAGAATGCCAGGCCCTTCGCCTGGCATTTTTGTTTGTGGCGATTGGGCGGATGAGCATTTGACGTCGGCCTTCGGGCGCGGGTATAAACCGCGTCTCGTTGAGTTGTCGGATTTTTCTGCCATGAGCTTCAGCCCTTTGATTCGCCAACTGATCGACGCCCTGCGTACGTTGCCCGGTGTCGGCCAGAAAACTGCCCAGCGCATGGCGCTGCAACTGCTTGAGCGCGACCGTAGCGGTGGTTCGCGGCTGGCCTTGGCGCTGAGCCAGGCCATGGAAGGTGTTGGCCACTGCCGGCTGTGTCGCACGCTGACTGAAGACGACCTGTGCCCGCAATGTTCCGACACCCGTCGCGATGACACCCTGCTGTGTGTGGTGGAAGGCCCGATGGATGTCTATGCCGTGGAGCAGACCGGGTTTCGCGGTCGCTACTTCGTCCTCAAGGGCCACTTGTCGCCGCTCGACGGCTTGGGGCCGGAAGCCATCGGCATCCCGCAACTGCTGGCGCGGATCGACGCGGCAGGCAGCTTCACCGAGGTTATTCTGGCCACCAACCCCACCGTAGAGGGTGAGGCCACCGCGCACTACATCGCGCAGTTACTCAGCAACAAGGGCCTGATCGCCTCGCGCATTGCCCACGGCGTGCCGTTGGGTGGTGAGTTGGAGTTGGTGGATGGCGGTACGCTGGCGCACTCGTTTGCCGGGCGTAAGCCGATCGTCCTGTAAGCCCGGCGGGGCAGCGGGTTCGCGGGCAAGCCTTAATGCCAGTCAGTTAAGGCGCCAAACCTGTGGGAGCGAGCCTGCTCGCGAAGACGGCAACACAGCCAACATCTCCGTTGACTGACCTACTGCTATCGCGAGCAGGCTCGCTCCCACGTGGGTTTCGCTTAACTGACTGGCATTAGGGCAAGCCTCGCTCCAAAGAAACGGCGCCTCGGTTTGCCCGCCTCAAACAAACCGGTTGTAAGCCAAGCAAGCGCTCGGTTAACGTCGGCGAACCCTTCAGTGGAGTTCGCCGATGCCTGCCTTCCAGGAATACTTCGATCCCAGCCATGAATTGGTCCGCGACAGCGTAAGGCGTTTCGTCGAGCGTGAGATCCTGCCTGACATTGATCAATGGGAGGAGGCCGAGGGTTTTCCCCGTGAGCTCTACCTCAAGGCCGGTGCCGCAGGCATCCTCGGCATCGGCTATCCCGAGGCGCTCGGTGGCAGTCACGAAGGCGATCTGTTCGCCAAGATCGCCGCCAGTGAAGAACTGATGCGTTGCGGCTCTGGTGGGTTGGTGGCGGGGCTCGGGTCGCTGGATATCGGCCTGCCACCCATCGTCAAGTGGGCTCGCCCCGAGGTGCGTGATCGGGTCGTGCCCCAGGTGCTGAGCGGCGAAAAAATCAGCGCCCTGGCGGTCACTGAACCCGGCGGTGGTTCCGATGTGGCCAACCTGCAAACCCGCGCGGTGCGCGAGGGCGACTTCTACCGGGTCAATGGCAGCAAGACCTTTATCACCAGCGGCATACGTGCCGACTTCTACACCGTGGCGGTGCGCACCGGTGAGCCGGGGTTTGCGGGTATCAGCCTGCTGTTGATCGAAAAGGACACACCAGGGTTCACCGTTGGCCGCCAGTTGAAGAAAATGGGCTGGTGGGCGTCAGACACTGCCGAGTTGTTCTTCAATGACTGCCGGGTGCCCATCGGTCATCTGATCGGTGCCGAAAACATGGGGTTCGCCTGCATCATGGGCAACTTTCAAAGCGAGCGCCTGGCGCTTGCCCTGATGGCCAACATGACAGCGCAACTGGCGCTGGAGCAAAGCTTGGGCTGGGCGCGACAGCGCGAGGCGTTCGGCAAGCCGATCGGCAAGTTCCAGGTGCTCAAGCATCGCCTGGCGGAAATGGCCACGGCGCTGGAGGTCTCGCGCGAGTTCACTTACCGCCAGGCGGCCAAGATGGCGGTCGGCAAGAGCGTGATCAAGGAAATCTCCATGGCCAAGAACTTCGCCACCGACACCGCCGACCGGATCACCCACGACGCGGTGCAGATCCTCGGCGGTCTGGGCTACATGCGTGAAAGCCTGGTGGAGCGGCTGTACCGTGACAATCGGATCCTGTCCATTGGTGGCGGCACGCGTGAAGTGATGAACGAGATTATCAGTAAGCAGATGGGGCTTTGACTCGAGGCTGCCGACGCCTTCGCGAGCAGGCTCGCTCCCACGGGGTGGGTGCCCCGGTGCAGGTGTTGGGTTTTACTGCTCGCTCAGCGCAAACCGGGTCAGGCAGAACGTCGGGATGCCCATGTCTTCAAGGCGTTGGGAGCCGCCCAGTTCCGGCAGGTCGATGATGGCCGCCGCTTCGAAGATCTTCGCGCCCATGCGTCGTGCCAGGTTGGCGGCGGCGATCAGGGTGCCGCCCGTGGCGATCAGGTCATCGAACATCAGTACCGAATCACCTTCGCACAGGCTGTCGGCGTGGACCTCGAGGAAGGCCTCGCCGTACTCGGTCTGATAGCCCTCGGCGAGGACGTCGGCAGGCAGCTTGCCCTGCTTGCGGAATAACACCAGCGGCTTGTTCAGTTGATAGGCGAGTACCGAGCCGATCAAGAAGCCACGCGCGTCCATGGCGCCGATGTGGCTGAAGTCGGCTTCGACGTAGCGGTGGGCAAAGGTGTCCATCACCAGGCGCAACGCCTTGGGCGATTGGAACAGCGGCGTGATGTCGCGAAAGATCACACCCGGCTTGGGGAAGTCGATGACGGGGCGGATCAGGGATTTGATGTCGAAGGCGTCAATGAGCATCGAAGGGGTGTCCTGGCAGGCTACAAACACAGCAGTATAACGGCGGTCGGGCCGGTTCGCGCGACCGCCAGTTAACCCTTAACTGTCCAGCGAACCGCCGGCCAGCGCGCACAGCTGGATCGGATCGAGGATGTGCACTTCCTTGCCTTCGGCGGCAATCAATTCGTTCTGCTGGAAGCGGGTGAACACCCGGGACACGGTTTCCACGGCCAGGCCCAGGTAGTTGCCGATTTCGTTGCGCGACATGCTCAGGCGGAACTGGTTGGCCGAGAATCCGCGGGCACGGAAGCGGGCCGATAGGTTGACCAGGAACGTGGCGATGCGTTCGTCAGCGGTTTTCTTCGACAGCAGCAACATCATTTGCTGGTCGTCGCGAATCTCGCGGCTCATCACGCGCATCAATTGACGGCGTAACTGCGGCAGTTGCAGGGCCAGTTCATCGAGGCGCTCGAAAGGAATCTCGCAGACCGAGGTCGTTTCCAGGGCCTGGGCGGAAACCGGATGGCTTTCGGTGTCCATGCCGGACAGGCCGACCAACTCGCTTGGCAGGTGGAAGCCGGTGATCTGCTCTTCGCCGCTGTCACTCAGGCTGAAGGTTTTCAGGGCGCCGGAGCGTACTGCAAAGACGGAGTCGAACTGGTCGCCCTGGCGGAACAGGAACTCGCCCTTTTTCAGGGGACGGCCGCGTTTTACGATCTCGTCCAGCGCATCCATGTCTTCCAAATTCAACGAAAGTGGCAGGCAGAGAGGGGCCAGGCTGCAATCCTTGCAATGAGCCTGGTTGTGAGCGCGCAGTTTTACTGGCTCAGACATTTCTTAAGTCCTTGTGGGAAAACACACATCAGACGTAAGGATAACCCGCGGGGTGGCCTTGAGACCAGTCTGCGGCAACATAGCGCAGGGCCATTGCATTTATAGGGCGTCTAGATCACCCGTGAGAAACGCTGGCGATTCTGCTGTTGCAGGTAGGCATCGAACACCATGCACACCGAGCGAACGAGCAGGCGTCCGGCCGGCAGGACCCGGATTCGTTCGCTGTCGAGTTCAATCAGGCCGTCGTCGGCCATCGCGTCCAGTTGCGGCCAAAGTTCGCCGAAATAGCCGCGAAAATCGATGTTGAAGGCGTGTTCGAGGGTGGCGAACTCCAGGTGGAAGTTACAGATCAACTGCTGGATCACGGCCCGGCGAATGCGGTCGTCCTGATTGCACAGCAAGCCACGGCTGGTTGCCAGTTGCGCGTTGGCCAGGGTGTTCTGGTACTCGTTGAGGTCGCTGCTGTTCTGGCAGTACAGGTCACCAATTTGACTGATGGCGGAGACGCCGAGGCCGACCAAGTCGCAATGGCCGTGGGTGGTGTAGCCCTGGAAGTTGCGCTGCAGGGTCGACTCTTCCTGGGCGATCGCCAGTTCATCATCGGGCAGGGCGAAGTGATCCATGCCGATGTAGCGATAGCCGGCGGCGGTCAGTTGCTCGATGGTGCGCTGGAACATCAACAGTTTCTCGGCCGGGGCCGGCAGGTCGTCGGTATTGATCCGCCGCTGTGGCATGAAACGCTCGGGCAGGTGGGCGTAGTTGAACACCGAGAGGCGGTCGGGTTGCAGGCTGATGACTTCGTCCACGGTACGGGCGAAGTTGTCGGCAGTTTGCTTGGGCAAACCGTAGATCAGGTCGATGTTGATCGAGCGAAACTGCAGGGTGCGCGCGGCGTCAATCACTGCACGGGTTTGTTCCAGGCTTTGCAGGCGATTGACCGCCCGTTGTACTTCGGGGTCGAGGTCTTGCAGGCCAATGCTTACGCGGTTGAAGCCCAGTTCACGCAGCAGGCCCATGGTGGACCAATCGGCTTCCCGCGGATCGATCTCGATACCGTAGTCACCCGAGTCGTCGTCCAGCAGGTTGAAGTGTTTGCGCAGGTGGGCCATCAACTGGCGCAGTTCGTCGTGGCTGAGGAAGGTCGGGGTGCCGCCGCCGAAGTGCAGTTGCTCGACTTTCTGCCCCGGATCGAGGTGGCAGGCGATCAGTTGGATCTCCTGCTTCAGCCGCTGCAGGTAGGGCAGGGCACGGCTGCGATCCTTGGTGATGACTTTGTTGCAGGCGCAGTAGTAGCAAATGTTCGCGCAGAACGGTACGTGAACGTACAGCGATAGCGGCCGCTGGGCCTTCCGGCTATCGCGCAGGGCGTGTAGCAGGTCGAATGAGCCCACGTGGCTGTTGAATTGCACCGCGGTCGGGTACGAGGTATAGCGGGGGCCCGCCAGGTCGTAGCGGCGGATCAAATCGGTGTCCCAACGAATGGTGTCGAGCATGCGGGCGTTCCCCCGGATAGGCTGGCAGTACCGGCGAGTCTAGGGGGTTGCCACGGTGGGCATGTTGATTTGCATCAACGCCAGCTTAGGGCGCGCCGCCGACTTAGTGACCCATCAGCCAATGCTGATGCGGCCCCGGCAATGTCCAGAGTCCGAACAGGATCACCAGCAGGCCACCGGTCATGCGCACGCTACGCTTGCGCAGCAACCCGGTGACCCGCTCGGCGGCCAGGCCGGTGGCGAGCAATACCGGCCAGGTGCCGAGGCCGAAAGCCAGCATCAGCAGCGCACTGTCGAGCGCATTGCCCTGGCTGGCGGACCAGAGCAGGGTGCTGTAGACCAGGCCGCACGGCAGCCAGCCCCACAGCGCACCCAGCAGTAACGCGCGCGGCAGGCTCGACACCGGCAGCAGGCGGTTGGCGACGGGCTGTATGTGGCGCCACAGGCCGCGTCCCAGGCTTTCGATGCGGGTCAGGCCGCTCCACCACCCGGCCAGGTACAGGCCCATGGCGATCAGCAGCAAGCCGGCCAGGACGCGCATGAACATCGCCGCCGGGCTGTTGGCCACGGCCCAGCCGGCCAGGCCGATCAACAGGCCGGCGGTGGCGTAACTGAGAATTCGCCCGAGGTTGTACGCCAGTAGCAGGCGAAAGCGCCGGCTGCGCTGTTCCTTGGGGATGGCCAGGGTCAGCGCGCCCATCAGGCCGCCGCACATACCCAGGCAATGCCCGCCGCCCAGCAGTCCGAGGATCAAGGCCGATACCAGCAGTGGCGCCAGTTCAAGCATGGGGTGGGGCCTTGTCGGTCGGCTTGGCTGGATCGACGGCCGGCGGCTGGTCGGCTTCGTGGATGGCGGCCTGGTGGTTAGGGTCCTGGTCGTCGAACAGGATGCTGTGGGCCGGGCCGTCGAGGTCGTCGTACTGGCCGCTGTCCACGGCCCAGAAAAAGATGTAGATGGCGATAGCGACGATCAGCAGCGCTGCCGGGATCATCACGTAGAGAGCTGGCATTTTTACTCCATGCCCGTGCGGCTCAGGCCGGCAGCGGGCGGGTTTCTGGCGTGGTGGGCGTTGGCGACGTCTTGGGCATGCGGGTCAGGCGCAACGCATTGAGGACCACGGTCAGCGAACTGATGGACATGCCCACCGCAGCCCATACCGGCGTGATCCAGCCGAGGGCGGCGAACGGCAACATGAGGCCATTGTACAGCCCGGCCCACAGCAGGTTCTCGATGATTACCCGGCGGGTCCGACGTGCCAGGCTGAAGGCTTGTACCAGGGCGTCCAGGCGGTTGGACAGCAGCACCGCATCGGCGTTGGTCTTGGCCAGGTCGGTGGCCGAGCCCATGGCCACGCTGATGTCGGCGGCGGCCAGCACGGGTACGTCGTTGACCCCGTCGCCGAGCATCAGCACCTTGCGCCCTTCCAGCTGCAGTTGGTTGAGCACCTGCAGTTTGTCGTCCGGGCGCAGGCCGCCACGGGCCTCGTCGATACCCAGTTCGGCGGCAACGCTGGCGACCATCGGCGAGCTGTCGCCCGACAACAGCAACGTCCGCCAACCCCGCGCCTTGCAGGCGGCGAGCAGGGCCGGGGCGTCGCTGCGCAGGCGGTCATCGAGCACGAACCAGGCGAGCGCGCCATGGCGGTCACCGAGCAACAGCCACTGGCCAGCTTCGTCGGGCATGCTCGGCACGGCACAGCCGCTGAGTTCGCAGACGAACCCCGGCTGGCCAATGCGCAGGCGCTGTTCGCCGACCACGCCTTCCAGGCCCAGGCCGGGTGTGCTCAGCACGTCTTCGGCGGCCAGCGGCGCACGGCCGAAGGCGCGGGCAATCGGGTGTTCGGAACGGTTCTCCAGGGCCGCGGCAAGCCCCAGGCACTGGTCGCTGTCGAGCGTGCCCAGTGGGCGGATCGAGCGCAGCGCCAGGCGTCCTTCGGTGAGGGTACCGGTCTTGTCGAAGATCACCGTATCGATCTGATTGAGCCCTTCGAGCACATGGCCGCGGGTCAGCAGCAGTCCCAGCTTGTGCAAGGTGCCCGTGGCGGCAGTGAGGGCGGTCGGGGTGGCCAGCGACAGGGCGCACGGGCAGGTCGCGACCAGCATCGCCAGGACAATCCAGAATGCCCTGGACGGGTCCAGCTCCCACCAGAGCAGGCCGATGGCGGCTGCGGCCAGTAGCGAAAACAGCAGGAACCATTGCGCGGCGCGGTCGGCAATTTGCGCCAGGCGCGGTTTCTCGGCCTGGGCGCGGTCCAGCAGGCGGACGATGGCCGACAGCCGGGTGTCCTGGCCCAGCGCGAGCACTTCAACGGTCAGCGCGCCCTCGACATTCAGGGTCCCGGCGGTCACGGCGTCGCCCTGGCTGCGCGGCTGGGGCAGGTATTCGCCGGTGAGCAGCGATTCATCGACGCTCGACTGGCCCTCAAGAATCTTGCCGTCAGCCGGCAGGATCGCGCCGGGATGGACCAGCACGCGGTCGCCCAGGCGCAACTCACTGAGCAGGATGCGCTCGCTCTGGCCGTCCGCACCCAGGCGCAGGCACGACGCCGGCAGCAGGTTGACCAGTTGGGCGGTGGCAGCGGCCGTTCGTTCGCGGGCGCGGCGTTCCAGGTACCGGCCCGCCAGCAGGAACAGGGCGAACATGCCCACGGCGTCGAAATACAGCTCGCCGACACCGGTGATCGAGGTCCAGATGCCCGCCAGGTAGGCCAAGCCAATGGCCAGCGAAACCGACACGTCCATGGTCAGGTGGCGAGTGCGCAGGTCGCGCATCGCCCCCTTGAAGAACGGCGCGCAGCTGTAGAACACGATGGGTGTGGTCAGGAACAGCGCGACCCAGCGCAGGATAGTGTGCAGCTCGGGGCTGAGGTCAATGTTGAACTCCGGCCAGGTGGCCATGGTGGCCATCATCGCCTGGAACCACAGCAGGCCCGCCACACCCAATTGGCGCAGGGCCAGGCGGTTTTCGCTGGCCAGTTGTTCGCTGGCGCGGTCGGCCTGGTAGGGGTGGGCGGCATAGCCGATGTGGCGCAGCTCACTGAGCAACTGGCTCAAGGGGATTTGTGCATCGGCCCAGCGCACGTACAGGCGATGATTGGACAGGTTGAGGCGGGCCTCGGCCACGGCGGGCAGGGCGCGCAGGTGTTTCTCGATCAGCCAGCCGCAAGCGGCGCAACTGATGCCTTCCATGAGTAGCGTGGTTTCAGCCAGGTCGCCGTCGTGGCGCACGAACGGTTGTTGCACATCGGCGCGGTCGTAAAGCGCCAGCTCATCCACCAGTTGCACCGGCAGGGTCTCGGGGTTGGCCGAGGCTTCGCTGCGGTGGCTGTAGTAGTGCTCCAGGCCACCGGCGACAATCGCCTCGGCCACGGCCTGGCAACCCGGGCAGCAGAGCTCGCGAGTCTCGCCGAGGATCACGGCGGTAAACCGACTGCCAGACGGGACGGGCAGGGCGCAATGGTAGCAGGGGGTTGGGGTGGTCATGCGATGGGATCTATATCGTCCGGAAGGGCCTCATCGCGAGCAGGCTCGCTCCCACCGTTGAGTATCGAATGTGGGAGTGAGCCTGCCCGCGATGCGCGAAGCGCGGCGTTACTGTTTCAAGTCTTCAGCGCCTTGCAGCGGCTCGTCGCCCAGCAGCAGGTCCTTGTCGTGGCCGACCTGTTCTTCCTCGAACATGCGCCATACGTGCTCGTCCTGGCTGCCCAGCAGCTCGACGAAGCGCCGGCCTTCAACCTTGTCGTTCAACTGGCCGATGTAGCGGCCCGGTTCAGCCTCGCTGCGGGTGAGGATGATCTTGCGGTCCTTTTCCGGCTGGGTTGGCGAGATCAGGTTCAGTTCCAGGGTCTGCGGTTGGCTGTTGCCGGCCAGGTGCAGGTCGACTTCGCCGGTCATGCCGTCCAGGTGCACGGTGGCACGCAGCAACAGGGTCTGGGCCAACAGCTCGCGGTCCAGCGAGCGGTTGATGCCTTTGCCGGCCTCGTAGTAGTTATCGTTGACCAGGTTGTCAGGGTTGTTCACCGCGATGGTCACCATCGACAGGGTCAGCGTTACCGAACAGGCCAGGATCCCGATGATGATCCAGGGCCAGAGGTGCTTGTACCAGGGGCTGGTGGCAGTTGCTGCGGGCATGATGACTTCTCTTGGTTCTTAGCGAATTTGTGGGCCGATGAATCGGCTCTTGGCTTCAACGTGGATGCTGTCGTCTTCGGCGTCCTTGAGGATGAATTTCACCTCGTTGGTGCTCGACGGCAACTGCTCCGGTGCGCTCGACAATTCGACCGGCATGCTGAAGATTTCACCGGCGGCCACCTTGATCTCACGCTTGCCTTGCAGCTTGAGGTCCGGCAGGCCGGAGGCGTCCAGCACGTAGGTATGGTCGCGCTGGTCCTTGTTCATGATCTTGAGGCTGTAGACGTTCTCGATCCGCCCTTCGGCGTTTTCGCGGTACAGCACGCGGTCCTTGCTGACGTCAAAGCCCACCAGCGAACGCATGAAGAACGCCGTCACCAGCAGACTGATCATCGCCAGCAACACCAGGGCATAGCCGATCAGGCGTGGGCGCAGTTTATGGGTTTTCTGCCCGGACAGGTTGTGCTCGGTGGTGTAGCTGATCAGGCCGCGCGGATAGTCCATCTTGTCCATGATGGCATCGCACGCATCGATACACGCCGCACAGCCGATGCATTCGATCTGCAGGCCATCGCGGATGTCGATGCCAGTGGGGCAGACCTGGACGCACATGGTGCAGTCGATACAGTCGCCCAGGCCTTGGGCCTTGTAGTCCGCACCCTTTTTGCGTGGGCCACGGGCTTCGCCCCGGCGGGGGTCGTAGGACACGATCAGGGTGTCTTTGTCGAACATCACGCTCTGGAAGCGGGCGTAAGGGCACATATAGATGCACACCTGTTCGCGCAGCCAGCCGGCGTTGCCATAGGTGGCGAGGGTGAAGAAGCCGACCCAGAAGTAGGACCAGCCGTCGGCCTGGCCGGTAAAGAAATCGATCACCAGCTCGCGAATCGGCGAGAAGTAGCCGACGAAGGTCATGCCGGTGACGAAGCCGATCAACAGCCACAGGCTGTGCTTGCTGAACTTGCGCAGGAACTTGTTGGCGCTCATTGGCGCCTTGTCCAGCTTGATGCGTTGGTTGCGATCGCCTTCAGTGACTTTTTCGCACCACATGAAGATCCACGTCCACACGCTCTGCGGGCAGGTGTAGCCACACCAGACGCGCCCGGCGTAGACCGTGATGAAGAACAGGCCAAAGGCGGAGATGATCAGCAGGCCCGACAGCAGGATGAAATCCTGGGGCCAGAAGGTTGCGCCGAAGATGAAGAACTTGCGCTCGGGCAGGTTCCACCAGACGGCTTGATGGCCGCCCCAGTTGAGCCAGACCGTGCCGAAATAGAGCAGGAACAACCCGGCGCCACCGAACATCCGCAGGTTGCGGAACAAGCCGGTGAAGGCGCGGGTGTAGATTTTTTCCCTGGGAGCGTAAAGGTCGACGCTGTTGTTGGCGTTCTTGTTGGGTGGCGTGACGTCGTGTACTGGAATCTGGTTGCTCATCATTACATCCCACGGCAGTGGAAAAACGCCTCGGTCAGTACGTGCCAACCGCGGTCAAAAAAGGGTGCTGCAGTGGCGCAATGATACGCCGGTAGCACTCGTGCAAGGGTGCGACCTTTGGTCGCGTTGGGGGAAATCAATCGATGGTGTAATGACTTGAATCAATTGACTTGTGAATTATGGACGGTTTTCCACGGTGTCGGGCTCATTCGTCCCAGGGATTGATCAGGGCAACGCCACTGGATTGAAAGTCACCGATGTTCCGCGTCACGACGGTAAGGCCATGCACCAATGCCGTGGCGGCGATCAAGGCGTCGCTCTCGTTGGTCTGGTCCGGAACATGCAGGCTGGCACAGCGCAATGCCACGGCGGCATCGACTGGCAGGATCCGCGCATCGAACGCTGGCATGACGTGGCGCTTGAGCCATGTGCGTAGCACCTTCCCTTGGGCGGGGTCACGACGCTCCATGCGCAGGACCCCGGTCTCCAGCTCCTTCAAGGTGATGGCCGAAATGAACATGCGCGGGGCAATCACCGTTTTGGCCCACGCGACGACGTTGGCATCCGCCTGGGGCTTGCGTAGTTCAGAAATGACGTTGGTGTCGAGTAGAAACATCAGGACAGGTCCACAGGGCGATGGGTGATCGTGGCACGCTCGGTATCGAACTCGATGTCAGCCGTTTCCGGCATCACCAGCAATTCGACGATGTCGGCATGGGTGCCGGTCAGCTGTTGGTAGTCCTCTATGCTTAGCAGCACATGGGCGGGTTTGCCTCGGTCAGTGATGAAAACCGGGCCCTGGCGAGCGGCTTTTTTGGCGCCACTTGTGTCTTGGTTGAACTCACGGCTGGAGATGGTGGTGACGGTCATGGTGCGCCTCCGGTTACCTGGCTGAATGTAGATACGTTACTACCTCGCTGTTGCGGGCGGCAAGTGTCAGGCTACAGACGGTCGGATTGATACCGGGGCTTGGTTCTGGCGGTCGTCACGAACAGCAAGCCAACCGCAGGGTTATAAGGTGTTCATGGAAATCAAACGTGATGGAAAGCTCATGCAGGGTGCCGGTCCGGATAGGCACTTGGCTAATGCTCGGGCGTGTGGCCATGAAGGCGGTAAGTTGAAGCGTGATTAATGTGTCCATATGTCTGGCGTTATAGTGCTCAATGAAGGGGTGAGGTATGTTTTGTTCGTGGCAGTCGTCGCTGCGACAACTCACTATTAATGGATATTGGTTAAGTGGACTTATATAAACAACTTGGCGGGTTGCTGGCTGTTGCGTTATCGCTGCTGGCGCCACCGGCCTGGGGGGCTGAGCCACAGGGCGCGCCCCGCCACCTGGTGTTTGTCTCGGATCCGCAGTACCCCTGGACGGATCTCATCGATGACGGTCTCCCGGACCCCGACGAGAACGCGCGGGCGAAGAGACAGATAGAACGACAGTATTCCGATATTGCCAACTTCAGGGCGCGACAGGGAGGGGCGCTGTCCGTGCCGGTGATGATCAATGGCGACATTACCGCGTTCGGTCATTCTGCTGAACGTTCGTATATGAAGTCGGTATTTGAAAGTAAGTTGGAAGGGGTTTATGACTACGGCCTGGGTAATCATGACTACGCCAATAATGTGGATGATTGCTTTTTGAATAACTGTGCGATCGGGAGTGTGATCGATCTTAAGGAGCGTTATTGGGGGAACGTCGCGACGTTCGATCTTGCGGCACGAGCTTCCGGGTTGCGGACGATCTATTACGGCAGTCTTGCGTATTCGAAGAGCTTTGGGGATGTGCACATGATCCAGCTGAACAATGAGCCGACTTATGCGGTGAGCTTTTCGGGTGGTAACCCCTTTGGCGGGAGCATTTTTGAAATCACCTCGGCACTTGACTGGCTGGAGCAGGACTTGAGGAAGGCGCGGGCTCAGGGGCGAATAATCATTGTGAACATGCACAAGGCCTATGACTGGCAGGGGGGCGCAGAGCAGATCGCCAGGTTCCAACAGCTGATTGAGCGGTACCGGGTGACAGCAGTGTTCGGAGGGCATGATCATTGGGGGGTGGGCAGTTACTTTGACTGGAACTCGCGGGAGTACTTCGGTGATGTGCCGGTGTTCCTGAGTGGGTCGGCGTCGCAGCAAAGTTATTTGATCGCCAGTTTCAGCGAGGACCGGCAACAGCTGAGTATCAGCGTTGTACGAGACAGCGACTGGAGCCAGCGCACCGAGGTGAAGGTGATCCCGGCGTTGAAATGATCGGCTGCAACGAAAACGGCCCCGTCCATTCACATGGGCGGGGCCGTTTTTTGTCGCTTCAAGCGTTTGCTTTACTCGGCGTCAGCTGCCTTCTCACCGTGAGACAGGCTGTAGACGTAAGCGGCCAGCAGGTGAACTTTATCGTTACCCTGCATCTGCTCTTGCGCAGGCATGACGCCCTGGCGACCGTAGCGGATGGTCTGCTGCAGTTGAGCGAAGCTCGAACCGTAGATGAACGCCGCCGGGTGAGTCAGGTTAGGTGCGCCCATTGCTGGTGTACCCTTGCCTTCCGGACCATGGCAGACCGCGCAGTTGGTGGCGAACAGCTTCTGGCCAGCAACCGGGTCGGCCTTCGCGCCTTCCGGCACTTTGCGCCCATCGAGGTTGGTCAGCACGTACGCGGCAACGTCAGCAACGCCTTGCTCGCCGATCACGTCAGCCCAGGCCGGCATCACGGCGTGACGACCAGCCATGATGGTGGCCTTGATGGTTGCCGGCTCGCCGCCCCAGCGCCAGTCGGCGTCGGTCAGGTTAGGGAAGCCATAGGCGCCCTTGGCATCGGAACCATGGCACACCGAGCAGTTGGAGGCGAACAGGCGGCCACCCATCTTCAGGGCTTGTGGGTCCTTGGCGACTTCTTCAATCGGCATGGCGGCGAACTTGGCGAAGATCGGGCCGAACTTGGCGTCCGACTTGGCCATTTCCTTTTCCCACTCGTGCACGCCGGTCCAGCCAGACTGGCCGTTGGCGAACGGGGTTTTGGTCTCGTTGTCGAGGTAGGTGTACCCCGGCAGCAAGCCTTTCCAGTTGCCCAGGCCTGGATACAGCGCCAGGTAGCCGAGGGCGAACACGATGGTGCCCACGAACAACATGAACCACCATTGCGGCAGTGGGTTGTCGTATTCCTCGATCCCGTCGAAGGCGTGGCCAACTTTCTCGTCTGTCTGTTCGCTGCGCTGGCCCTTGCGGGTGGACAGCAGCAGCCAGGTCAGGGCGAAGATGGTACCCAGACTGAGGACTGTGACATACAGACTCCAGAACGTAGTCATTCTTTGTTACTCCTAGAAGCGTGCTCGACGTGCTTGATGGCTTCGGGATCATCCGCGAAAGGCAGCAAGGTCGCGTCTTCAAACTCCGACTTGCGCTTGGGGCTGAATACCCACAGCGCCAGACCAATAAAGGCCACCATCACGACGACGGTGCCCAGGCCACGAATCATCCCGATATCCATCTAAATCACCGTTTGCTTTTGATGATGGTGCCCAGGCCTTGCAGATAGGCCACCAGCGCGTCCATTTCGGTCTTGCCCTTCACGGCATCCTTGGCACCGGCGATGTCTTCGTCGGTGTAAGGCACGCCCAGGGTGCGCAAGACTTCCATTTTCTTCGCGGTGTACTTGCCGTCGAGCTTGTTTTCCACGAGGAACGGGTAAGCCGGCATTTTCGACTCAGGCACGACGTTGCGCGGGTTGTACAAGTGCGCACGCTGCCAGTCATCGGAGTAACGGCCGCCAACGCGGGCCAGGTCCGGACCGGTACGCTTGGAACCCCACAGGAACGGGTGGTCCCAGACGCTTTCACCGGCGACCGAGTAGTGGCCATAGCGTTCGGTTTCGGCGCGGAACGGACGGATCATCTGCGAGTGGCAGCCGACACAACCGTTGGCGATGTAGATGTCACGGCCTTCCAGTTCAAGGGCGGTGCGAGGCTTCATGCCCTCGACCGGCTTGTTGGTGACGTCCTGGAAGAACAGCGGGACGATCTGGGTCAGGCCACCGATGCTGACAGCGATGACCATGAAGAAGGCCAGCAGGCCGATATTCTTCTCGACTACTTCGTGCTTCATCAGTGAGCTCCAACTACAACGATCTTGGCGGCAGCTTCAGCTTGTGCCGGGTCCGAGGCGCGGACGGTACGGAACACGTTGTAGGCCATGAACAGCATGCCGCTGGCAAAGAACGCACCACCGATGGCACGAACGATGAAGCCAGGGTGGCTGGCTTGTAGCGCTTCAACGAACGAGTAGGTCAGGGTGCCGTCTTCGTTGATTGCACGCCACATCAGGCCCTGGGTGATGCCGTTGACCCACATCGAAGCGATGTAGAGCACGGTACCGATGGTCGCGAGCCAGAAGTGAGTGTTGATCAGCGGGGTGCTGTACATCTGCTCGCGGCCGAAGATTTTCGGGATCATGTGGTACAGCGCGCCGATGGAAATCATCGCTACCCAGCCCAAAGCGCCGGCGTGTACGTGGCCGATGGTCCAGTCGGTGTAGTGCGACAGCGAGTTGACGGTCTTGATGGCCATCATCGGGCCTTCGAAGGTCGACATGCCGTAGAACGCCAGCGATACCACGAGGAAGCGCAGGATCGGGTCGGTGCGCAGCTTATGCCAGGCGCCCGAGAGGGTCATCATGCCGTTGATCATGCCGCCCCAGCTCGGAGCCAGCAGGATGATCGACATCGCCATGCCCAGGGACTGAGCCCAGTCCGGCAGTGCGGTGTAGTGCAGGTGGTGAGGACCGGCCCAGATGTACAGGGTGATCAGTGCCCAGAAGTGCACGATCGACAGGCGATACGAGTAGATCGGACGCTCGGCCTGCTTGGGAACGAAGTAGTACATCATCCCCAGGAAGCCGGTGGTCAGGAAGAAACCTACCGCGTTGTGGCCGTACCACCACTGGATCATTGCATCGGTCGCACCGGCATACGCCGAGTAGGACTTGAAGAAGCTGACCGGCAGCGAGGCGTGGTTGACGATGTGCAGCATCGCCGTCACGACGATGAAGGCGCCGTAGAACCAGTTGCCCACATAGATGTGCTTGGTCTTGCGCTTGGTGATGGTGCCGAAGAACACCAGACCGTAGGTCACCCAGACGATGGCCAGCAGGATAGCCAGGGGCCATTCCAGCTCAGCGTATTCCTTGGTGGTGGTGTAACCCAGCGGCAAGGTAACGATGGCGCCAACGATCACCGCTTGCCAACCCCAGAAGGTGAAGGCGGCGAGGCTGTCGGAAATCAGTCGCGTTTGGCAGGTACGCTGCACGACGTAATAAGAGGTGGCAAACAGTGCACATCCACCGAAGGCGAAGATCACCAGGTTGGTGTGCAGTGGGCGTAGGCGTCCAAAGCTCGTCCATTCCAGACCGAAGTTCAACTCCGGCCAGACCAGTTGCGAGGCGATGAAGACACCGAGCCCCATGCCAAGGATCCCCCAGACCACCGTCATGATGGCGAACTGGCGGACTAC
This sequence comes from Pseudomonas sp. ok272, assembly GCF_900109995.1. Taxonomy (GTDB): domain Bacteria; phylum Pseudomonadota; class Gammaproteobacteria; order Pseudomonadales; family Pseudomonadaceae; genus Aquipseudomonas. The sequence goes on from NZ_FOCB01000008.1 coordinate 55,707, forward strand.
CTTATAGTTATAAGCAGTCGGACTGATTGCTGTGCTCATTCTAAGGTTCCACGGTTTGGGTGTTTTATTAGGGATAAAAATCGGCCGCAAGTATGGAGAAAGCGGGGGGTCATTGCAACGCGCCATGACCTGGGTCAATGCTTTCAAAAGCTGATTCTGCGGCCTTTCCATGCGCCGCGTAGGGACAAATTCGCCCTGGGGCAAAATGTCTCGGCGGACGAAAAAGGCGAGGGGGGCGGGTCAGTTGTAACCAGGTGTGTGCAAACGAGGCGGGCAGGTGACAGGTGGCAACTTGCGCGACAGCCGGTAACTACCAGCCTTTGCGGCCTGTCATCGAGCAGATTCGTTGAACGTATCCTGAGCGCTTGACCCGTGACCGGCTATTGCCAGTCCGCTTCGCAGCAGCTTAGACGTGAATTCGCAGAATCGAAAGGAGGGTTGTCGCGGGGTGCGACAATGGGTCGCAAAGGGGCAGGGAACTGCCGCATCCGGGGATGCGGCAGCGAAGCATTTACCGATTACTCATTATTGCCTGGTGGTTGTGGCGCTGGGGCCTTGGCATCGTGGGACAAGCTGTACACATACGCGGCCAGCAATTGCACTTTGTCGTTACCCAGTAGTTCGTTCTGCGCCGGCATGTGGCCCTGGCGGCCATGGCGAATGGTCTGTTGCAACTGGGCCAGGCTGGTGCCGTAGATGAACGCGGCCGGTTGCGTCAGGTTCGGCGCGCCCAGCACGTCCATGCCCTGGCCAGTGGCGCCATGGCAAGCGGCGCAGGTGGTGCTGAAGGCTTGCTGGCCGGCGGCCAGGTCGACATTGCTGTCGGCCGGCAGCGGCAGGCCAGCCAAGTCGTGACGGACATACGCCGCGACGTTCTTCACCCCGCTTTCTCCCAGTACTTCGCCCCAGGCCGGCATGGCCGCGATCCGGCCACCCATGATGGTGGTCTTGATCGTGTCGGCACTGCCGCCCCAGCGCCAGCTGCTGTCAGCCAGGTTAGGGAAGCCGAACGCGCCCTTGGCATCCGAGCCATGGCACACCGAGCAATTGGAGGCAAACAGGCGGCCACCCATTTTCAGTGCTTGTGGGTCTTTCGCCACCTCTTCCACGGGCATCGCCGCAAATTTGGCGTAGATCGGCCCATATTTGGCATCGGCCTTGGCCATTTCCTTGTCCCATTCCTTGGTCTGGGTCCAGCCGCCTTCATAGCCTGGCAGGATGCCTTTCCAGTTGCCCAGGCCCGGGTAAAGGATCAGGTAGCCGACGGCGAACACCAGGGTGCCGGCGAACAGCATGAACCACCACTGTGGCAGCGGATTGTCATATTCCTCGATGCCGTCGAAGGCATGGCCCATGGTCTGGTCGACGCTGTCCTTGGTTTCGCCCTTGCGGGTGCCGACCAAGAGCCAGGTCAGGCCGATCAGGCTGCCAATGGTCAGTACGCAGATCCACGTACTCCAGAAGGTGGTCATGGCCGGATGCTCCTTGTTGCAGGTTCTTGAGTGTTGGCGTCATCGGGCAACGGCTCGTCGGCGAAGGGCAGCAGGCGCGCTTCGGCAAATTCCGAGCTGCGCTTACCGTTGAACACCCACAGCGCCAGGCCGACAAAGGCCACGAACACCACGACCGTGCCCAGGCCGCGGATCATTCCAGTGCTCATTTCGCTTCCTAGAAAAGACAGGGCCATGGCTCACCTCTTGCTCTTGATTGCAGTGCCGAGCACTTGCAGGTAGGAGACCAGGGCGTCCATCTCGGTCTTGCCTTTCACCGAGTCTGCGGCACCGGCGATGTCTTCGTCGGTGTACGGCACGCCCAGGGTGCGCATCACTTCGAGCTTGGTCTGGGTGTCGCTGTTGTCCACCGGCTGGGTGACCAGCCATGGGTAGGCGGGCATCTTCGACTCGGGCACGACGTTGCGCGGGTTGTACAGGTGCGCGCGGTGCCAGTCATCGGAGTAGCGACCACCGACACGGGCCAGGTCCGGGCCGGTCCGCTTGGAGCCCCACAGGAACGGGTGGTCCCAGACGCTTTCACCGGCGACCGAGTAGTGGCCGTAGCGTTCGGTCTCGGCGCGGAACGGGCGGATCATCTGCGAGTGGCACTGGACGCAGCCTTCGCGGATGTAAATGTCGCGGCCTTCCAGCTGCAGCGCGGTGTAGGGCTTCATGCCTTCGACCGGCTTGTTGGTGACGTCCTGGAAGAACAGCGGGACGATCTGGGTCAGACCGCCGATGCTCACCGCGAGGACCATCAGCAGCAGCAGCAGGCCGACGTTTTTCTCAATCGTTTCGTGTTTCATGGCGGACTCCTCAGGCCATCTGCGCTGCGGCGGCGATTTCGGCAGGCTTGGCGTCACGCACGGTGCGCCAGGTGTTGTAAGCCATCAGCAACATGCCGCTGAAGAAGATCGCACCGCCCACCAACCGCACGACGAAGCCTGGGTGGCTGGCCACCAGGGTTTCGACGAAGGAGTAGGTCAGCGTGCCGTCTTCGTTGACTGCGCGCCACATGAGGCCCTGGGCGATGCCGTTGACCCACATCGAAGCGATGTAGAGCACGGTGCCGATGGTCGCGAGCCAGAAGTGCGCGTTGATCAAGCCGACGCTGTGCATCTGCTGGCGACCGAAGATTTTCGGGATCATGTGGTACAGCGCGCCAATGGAGATCATTGCCACCCAGCCGAGTGCACCGGCGTGTACGTGGCCGATGGTCCAGTCGGTGTAGTGAGACAGGGCGTTGACGGTCTTGATGGCCATCATCGGGCCTTCGAAGGTCGACATGCCGTAGAACGCGAGGGACACCACGAGGAAGCGCAGGATTGGGTCGCTGCGCAACTTATGCCAGGCCCCCGAGAGGGTCATCATGCCGTTGATCATGCCGCCCCAGCTCGGAGCCAGCAGGACCAGTGACATCACCATGCCCAGCGACTGCGCCCAGTCCGGCAGCGCGGTGTAGTGCAGGTGGTGCGGGCCGGCCCAGATGTACAGGGTGATCAGTGCCCAGAAGTGCACGATCGACAGGCGATACGAATACACCGGACGCTCGGCCTGTTTCGGCACGAAGTAGTACATCATCCCCAGGAAGCCCGCCGTGAGGAAGAAACCTACCGCGTTATGCCCGTACCACCACTGGACCATGGCATCGGTCGCACCGGCATACACCGAGTAGGACTTGGTCAGGCTGACCGGGAGTTCCAGGTTGTTGACGATGTGCAGGATGGCCACGGTAACGATGAAAGCCCCGAAGAACCAGTTGCCAACATAGATGTGCTTGGTCTTGCGCTTCACCAGTGTGCCGAAGAACACGATGGCGTAGGCGACCCAGACGATGGTGATCAGGATGTCGATCGGCCATTCCAGCTCGGCGTACTCTTTGGAGCTGGTGTAGCCCAGCGGCAGCGTGATCGCCGCCAGCAGGATCACCAGTTGCCAGCCCCAGAAGGTGAACGCGGCGATTTTCGGCGCGAACAGTTGGGTTTGGCAGGTGCGTTGCAGTGAGTAGTACGAAGCGGCGAACAGCGCGCAGCCACCAAAGGCAAAGATCACCGCATTGGTGTGAAGCGGGCGCAGGCGACCAAAGCTGGTCCAGGGCAAGTTGAAGTTCAGTTCGGGCCAGACCAATTGAGCCGCGAGAAAAACCCCGAGCCCCATGCCGACGATGCCCCATACCACCGTCATAATGGCGAATTGGCGGACCACCTTGTAATTATAGGCGGTGCTTGTAGAAGTGTTCATGGTTCCCCATCCACGGATCAGTTGAAGTGAAGGCGTCTGCACGCGGCAGCACGCTTCCTTCGCCTGGAGTTATAGGCAGATTAAAAGCGAGGTAAGCATGGGCAATGAAGTCGGGGGCGGTATTGACGGGGATCAATGGGCGAAGTGCGTGCGTGACCATGGCTGGCTGTGGGATGGCGCAGGCGTGCCGCTGTCGGACGCCTCGCGCACCTTGATCCTGGCCCATGGCGCAGGCGCACCGATGGACAGCAGCTTTATGAGCGACATGGCTGCACGCCTCGCCGCTCAGGGTGTCAACGTGCTGCGCTTCGAGTTTCCCTACATGGCCCAGCGACGTGTCGATGGCGGGAAACGCCCACCCAACCCGGCGCCCAGGTTGCTGGAGTGCTGGGCGCAGGTGTACGCACTGGTGCGACGTCATGTCGCTGGGCGGCTGGCCATCGGTGGCAAATCCATGGGTGGGCGCATGGCCAGTTTGTTGGTCGATGAGTTGGGGGCGGATGCGCTGGTGTGCCTGGGGTATCCGTTTTATGCGGTGGGCAAGCCGCAGAAGCCGAGGGTCGAGCATTTGGCCGGATTGAAGGCGCCGACCTTGATCGTCCAGGGCGAGCGCGATGCCTTGGGCAATCGGCAAGCGGTGCAAGGTTATGACCTGTCGCCGAGCATCGAGCTGATGTGGCTGGTGGCGGGGGATCATGACTTGAAGCCGTTGAAGGCTTCGGGGTTCAGTCATGAGCAGCATTTGGCGGCTGTGGCGCAGAAGGTGGCTGCATTTCTTCAGTGAAAGGTTGACTGCCAGCACTGACCTCTTCGCGAGCAGGCTCGCTCCCACAGTGATCGGTGGTGATAACGCCCTGTAGGAGCGAGGCTTGCCCGCGAAGACGGCGGCACAGCTCGCATAACCTTCAAGCCGATCATAAAAAACCCGGAAGCTTTCGCTGTCCGGGTTTTTTGTCGAGCCGTCGTGGTCAGCGGTTAAATCGCTCCACCAGCGAATACTGGGTGCTGGCGGTCTTGGTCAGCTCTTCGCTGAGCAGTGCCGAGTTTTGTGCCTGCTCCGAGGTCCGGTCGGCCAGATCGGAGATGTTGCTGATGTTGCGGCTGATCTCTTCGGCCACAGCGCTTTGCTCCTCGGTGGCCGCGGCGATCTGGGTGGTCATGTCGGTGATGTTGGCCACCGCTTCGCTAATCCCCACCAGTGCCTGGTCCGCTTCCAGCACCCTGGCCACGCCTTCCTCGGCCTGGCGATGTCCGGCTTCCATGGTTTGCACGGCGGTGCCGGCGGTTTGCTGGAGCTTGGCGATCAGGCTGTGGATCTGCCCGGTTGATTCGCTGGTGCGTTGCGCCAGTTGCCGCACCTCGTCGGCCACGACCGCAAAGCCACGTCCCATCTCGCCAGCACGGGCGGCTTCGATGGCGGCGTTCAAGGCCAGCAGGTTGGTCTGGTCGGCAATGCCTTTGATCACGTCCACAACGCCGCCGATCTCGTCGCTGTCCTTGGCCAGTTGGGTGACGGTCAGCCCGGTTTCACCGACCACCACCGACAAGCGCTGGATGGCGTCGCGGGTTTCACCGGCGATGTCACGCCCGCGGCTGGTCAGGCGATTGGCTTCCTGGGTGGCGTCAGCGGTGCGCTGCACATGGCTGGCGACTTCCTGGGTGGTGGCGGCCATCTGGTTGACGGCGGTGGCCACTTGCTCGGTTTCCAGGCGCTGGCGTTCCAGGCCGCTGGAGCTGTCGTGCGCCAGGGCATCGGATTGCCGCGCTTGTTCGGTCAGGTGCTCGGCGGTGTCCTGCAAGCGAGTGAGGCAGGTCTTCAGGCGGGCTTCCTGGCTGAGGATCGACATCTCCAGGCGTGCCTGCGCACCCCGGCTGTCGGTATACATCCGGGCGATCAGCGGGTCGGACGTGGTCTGCTCGGCCAGGCGCAGCAGGCGCTTGAGGCCGCGTTGTTGCCAGCTCAACCCGAGCAGGCCCAGCGGTACCGACAAGCCGGCCGCCAGGGCAAAGCCCCAGTGCGAGTTGAGGGTGGCGCCAATCATGAAGCTCAGTTGGCTGACCAGAATGAACGGCAGCCAGTCCTGGGCGACCGGCAGCCACTTGTCGGTGGAAGGAATCGCCGACTTGCCCTGGTTGATGCGTTGGTAGAGTGCTTCGGCGCGGCGGATCTGCTCGGCGCTGGGCTTGACCCGCACCGACTCGTAGCCGACCACCTGGCTGCCGTCGAACACGGGCGTGACGTAGGCGTTGACCCAGTAGTGATCGCCGTTCTTGCAACGGTTCTTGACGATGCCCATCCAGGGCAAGCCTTGCTTGAGCGTGCCCCACATATGCGCGAACACCGCCGCCGGCACGTCAGGGTGACGAACCAGGTTGTGTGGGGCGCGGATCAGTTCCTCACGGGAAAACCCACTGATCTCGACGAAGGCATCGTTGCAGTAGGTGATCACACCTTTGGCATCGGTGGTGGAGATCAATCGCTGTTGTGCCGGAAAGGTCCGTTCGCGTTGTGTGATGGGTTGGTTATTACGCATGGCTTTTTCAATCCGCAAGGCTTTGACAAGGTGTCGGCACTGAGGCGCTTTTATTGAATTTATTTTTTGCTTTGCATCAGGTTATGCGGGCTGTGGGATTCATCGTGTTATGACGTCAGATTAAAAGTTTTCAGGGTTTCCCAAAGTATTCGCTCAGCGTATGATTTCGCGCCCCATTCTCTTGGGGTTTGCGTGTGTCAATTAAAAGTCGTTGTTAGGTCGGCCTCCGTTTCGATGTGCCTCTAATAAATAAATAGTTACTAGCTAACTGAATTGATTGGCTTTTCAAGCGTATTCCGGATCATTGAGCGTGGTTCGGTGCAGTCATCGCATGAGGTGATGGCGGTAGCGTTGGGAATATAAAAAAGGTGGGGAAGTTGATGGGTAGCAAGGTTGCAATTATTGGGGCGTCATTTCGTTTTCCAGGCTCCACTTCGGCAACTTTTTGGCAGAACTTGCTGGAGGGACGCGATTTTATTACCCAGGTTGATCCGGCCCGTTGGTCCCATGACGAGTTCTTCCACCCTGACAAAGCCAATCCGGGCACTTCCTACACCTTTGCTGCCGGCACCCTGGGAGATATTTCCACCTTCGATGCAGGGTTCTTCAGCATTTCTCCACGCGAAGCCGCGATCATGGACCCTCAGCAGCGCCTGTTGCTTGAACTGGGCTGGGAAGTGTTCGAGAACGCCGGGGTAAAACCCTCGAGCGTGCGCGGCAGCCAGTGCGGTGTGTACCTGGGTATTGCCAGCACCGATTACGCCTATCGCCTGTCCCATGACCTGTCGTTGGTGGATTCCTCCACGGCCACGGGTAACACGCTGAGTATCGCGGCCAACCGGCTGTCGTATATCTATGATTTGCGCGGTCCGAGCATGGCGGTCGATACGGCCTGCTCCTCGTCACTGGTGGCTTTTCACCAGGCGTGCCAGGCCATTCAAAGCGGAGAGATCGACCAGGCGTTGACGGGCGGCGTCAGCCTGCACCTGCACCCCTTCGGTTTCCTGATCTTCTCCAAGGCCTCGATGTTGTCGCGCAAAGGGCGCTGCAACGTGTTCGATGAAGCCGGTGACGGTTACGTGCGCTCCGAAGGCGGCGGCTTGTTCTACCTCAAGGATTACGACAAAGCCGTTGCCGATGGCAACCCAATCCTGGCCGTAGTCGCGGGCAGTGCGGTCAATACCGACGGGCGCAAGTCCGGCTTGACCGTACCCAGTGCCGAGGCCCAGGCGGCATTGATGACGCAAGCCTACGCCAAAGCGGGCATTTCACCGGCCGACATCGATTACCTGGAGGCCCACGGCACGGGTACCCCGGTGGGTGATCCGATTGAAAGCCGGGCTATCGGCTTGGCATTGGGCCAGGCGCGTGCTGCCGACCAGCCGCTGCTGATCGGCTCGATTAAAAGCAACATCGGTCACCTGGAGGCCGCTTCCGGAGTCGCGGGCCTGATGAAGGCGCTGTATTGCGTTACCGAGCGGCAGGTACCGGCCACCATTGGTATCAAGAACCTCAATCCGCGTATTCCATTCGCCGAACTCAACCTCGATGTCGTCACGCGCAACCAAGCCCTCAAGCCCAACGGCACGCTGGTGGTGGGCGTCAACTCGTTCGGTTTTGGCGGTGCCAACGCCCACGTCATCTTGCAGAGCCACACCTGTGAGGCGTTACCGGCGGTGATTCCGGCTGTTTCGGCACCTGTGCCGTTGATGGTCACGGCCAAAGACAGCGCCGGGCTGGCCGACATGGCGCAGAGCATTGCCCAGCACCTGAGTGATAGTCCGGCTGCGAGCCTTTACGACGTCGCCTACCAAACCATGCTGCGTCGCGATCTACACGCCCAACGCGTAGTGGTCTTTAGCGGCGACCCGCAACAAAGCGCTCAGGCGCTGCTGGATTTCGCCCTGGATCCGGCCGTCCCGGCCTTGAGTTCAATCCTGGAGAGCGGGCGAGCACTGGATCACGTCAAGGGGCCGGTGTTTGTATTCTCCGGCAATGGCTCTCAGTGGGAGGGTATGGGCAGGGCGTTGTTGGGCGATGCGGTGTTCCATGCCGCCGTGAGTGAAGTCGACGCCATCTTCCAGCCGCTGTCTGGGTACTCGCTGATTGCCGAGTTGGCGGGCGAGTATGGGCAAGACCGCTATCAACTGACGGAAATCGCCCAGCCGGCGCTGTTCGCGCTGCAAGTAGGCGTGACCCGTATGTTGTTGAACCAGGGCGTAGTGCCACAGGTTGTAATGGGGCACAGCGTCGGTGAAGTGGCGGCCGCCTGGGCTTGCGGTGCGTTGTCGTTGGCCGATGCGACCCGAGTGATCTATCACCGCAGCCGCCTGCAAGGGTTGACTGCTGGCTCCGGGCAGATGTCCGCTGTTGGCTTGTCAGGTGACGACACGGCGAAGCTGTTGCAGGAGCTGGGCCTGACCGATGTGGTCGTGGCCGGCGAGAACAGTTTCAAGGGCGCCACCGTGGCGGGCTCCGTGGCCGGCCTGGAACGCTTGGAGCAGGTGCTGACTGAGCGCCAGGTGTTCGTCCGCCGACTTGGCCTGGACTACGCCTTTCATTCGCCGGCCATGGACATGATCGCTGAGCAGGTCGTCGACGCGTTGCGCGATATCGTCCCGCGTGCCAGCCAGATCCCGATGTACTCCACCGTCACGGGTGGCGAGTTGAGCGGGGAGTCCCTGGGTGCCGAATACTGGTGGCAGAACATTCGCCTCCCGGTGTTGTTCCAGTCGGCCTGCGAGACAGTGTGCCAACAGGGCTATAACGTTTTCGTAGAAGTCGGCCCGCACGCGATCTTGCGTAGCTATGTCACGGATGCCTTGGTTGCCCAGGAGCAGCAGGGCGTGATGATTGCCACGTTGCTGCGCGATAAAGATGCATTTGAACAGCTCACTCGCACCGTGGCCAAAGTACTGATCAGTGGCGTCGAAACCGATCTGCAATGCCTGTTTCCTCATGCCGGCCGTTTCGTGCGCTTGCCGAACTACGCGTGGCAGCGTGAGCGCCACTGGCACAGCGATACCCCCGAGTCGTCCGGCGTGCTGTCTCGCGAGGCGGTGCATCCACTGCTGGGTTACCCGGTCGCAGACCACGCGCTGACGTGGGATAACCGCCTGGACACGCAACGCTTCCCAACGCTGGCGGACCACAAGGTTGGCGATGCCGTGTTGTTCCCCGGTGCGGGTTTCACCGAGTTGGTCATCGCCGCCGCCCAGTGCTACCAGCCGGGCGAGTACGTCGATATCGAAGAGCTGGAGATTCACAGCCCGCTGGTGCTGCATGCCGATTCGAGCAAGCACGTGCGGGTGCAGATCGACAGCAGCGATGGCGCGATCAGCGTTGCATCGCGCAGCATTTCCCAGGATGAGCCGTGGGCGCGGCATGTGGTCGCTCGTCTGCCGGGCGAGGCTCGTGGCGTGTTGCTGGCTGAGCCGGCACCGGTACTGCCGACCCGGGTGCCGGACTTTACCCGTGCCGATCACTTGAACATGACGGCGGCCGTGGGCCTGAATTACGGCCCGGCCTACCAGGCCATCGAAGCCGGCTGGATCGACGGTGACCAAGTGCTGGCGCAGCTCATTGCGCCGAGCGAGATCAGTGAAGAGCTGGCGACGCTGCACCTGCACCCGGCGCTGCTGGACAGCGCGTTCCAACTCATCACCCAATTGTTGAGTCGTGATACCAAGGCGAGCAACGGTCTGGCGTTCATCCCGGTAAAGCTGGGGCGGATCAATTTCGCCACCTGCAGCCTGCCTCCATGCCTGGCCAAAGTGCGCCTGGTGCGCCGTTCGGAGCACTCTCTGCTCGCTGATTTCACCCTGTATGACGCCCAGGGCCAGGCGGTGGTTAGCATCAAGGACGCGCGGTTCCGCGCAGTCAAGTTGCACAAGGATCGCAGCGCGGAGTTGAAGCTGGTGGATTTCGCCGGTGTCGCCAAGCCTTATCCGCTGGCCGCTCGGGTGCCGGCGCTGCCTTCGTCGTCATTGCACGACGCGTTGGTACATAGCCTGGCCACGGTGATCGATGAGCCAGCACTGGTGCGTTACAGCCTGGAAGTCGACCCGCTGTTGGACAGCCTGTGTGCCAGCTTCGTATTGGAGGCTATCGAGCACCTGGGCGGTCAACTCAGCGCTGCGCAACGCCAGCAATGGCAGCTTCAGGCGTTGGAGTTGTCGGGATACCTCGATCACTTGCTGGAACAGGCGGTGCTCGACGGCAGCCTGATTGCCGGCGCTGACCACTGGCAGGTTGCCGATCAGGGGGAGCGTGTCAGTTCCAAGGACATCTGGCAGGAGCTGTTTCGCAGTTATCCGGAACACTTCCAGATCATCCATTCGGTGGGACGAGTTGGCCTGCATCTGCTGGGTTTGCTCAGCGGTGAAGTGAAGCTTGAAGCACTGCTGCCGCGAGAAACGTCGCCGGCCCAGTTGGCCCGCCAAGTGTTGGGCGCCAGTGGTTATCAGGCGTTGCTGGACGCGATCAAGCAACACATCGAGCAGCGGCTGGCCGTGTTACCGGCGGGCCAGCGTTTGCGCATTCTCGAGCTGGGTTTCGGGGGTGTGCCATTTGCCGCACAACTGTGCGCGCAGCTGGATTTTGACCGCGTCGACTACCAGTACAGCGCAACTGACCTGGAGCCGGCCAGCCTGCTTTCGGCCGAGTTTCCAGACTTGAAACTGCTGGCCCTGGCTGACGTTGCACCGGTGTCTGAGTTGCCTGGCAATGGCTTCGACCTGGTCCTGGCCGCCACCGATCTGGCAGCGCTGGAAACCATCAGCGAAGGCCTGCGCCACAGTGCGGCAAGGCTGTCGGCGGGTGGTCAGTTGCTGTTGTTGGCGCAACACCCGGCACGTTGGGCTGACTTCGTGTTTGGTGCGCAACCGGCCTGGTGGTTGGCTGGGCAGGAACAGCAACGTTTGTCGGCACAGCAGCGCCCAGGGTTCTGGCAGCAGGAACTGCGTCGTCACGGCCTGAGCGTCGACGACGCGTTGGAGTTCCTGCCGGCGATGTCCAGCGGCAGCTATGTGCTGGTCGGTGCGGCTGACAGCGTCGCGCCATTCGATCCGCAACCGCTGCCGGTACAGCGCTGGTTGTTGGTGGCCGATGAGCACGGTGCAGAAGGTGTATTCGCTCGTCAGTTGACCGATGCACTACGCGGGCAGGGGCAAGCCGTCGATGCGCTGGCACCGGCTTCGGCCGAGGTTATGGCCAGTGGTTTGCGCACAGGCCCGGCACCGCAGCATGTGCTGTTGCTCAGTGGCCTGTTCGGCACCGAGGGTCTGGATGCCCAGGCCGACCGCTGCATGCGCGCGGCTGCATTGGCCCAGGCGTGCGAACAGGCGGGCATGACCCCGGATTGCTGGCTGTTGACCCGAGGGGCGGCCGTGCATCTGCAACCGCCTGCCGGGCACGTGAACGAAGGTCTGTCCTCGCTGGCTGACGCCGCGCTGTGGGGCTTTGGTCGCACGCTCGCCAACGAAGCGGTGGGTTGCCGGGTGCGCCTGCTGGACCTGGGTGAAGGTGCCGGGGTCGAGGCGCTGTTGCCGGCCTTGTTGAATGCTGACGATGAAACCGAACTGGCTATCAGCGCCGCCGGGGATCGCTATGTTGCCCGTCTGCGCGTGCGTCCCGATCAGGTGCAGGACAGTGCCGAGATTGCCCACGCGGCGCAGGTCAGCCTTGGTTTCGAATTGCCCGGTCAACTGCGCAACCTGCGTTGGCAAGCCCATGCGCCGCGCATACCGGCGGGCGATCAGTTGGATATCGAGGTGCATGCCACTGGCCTGAACTTCCGCGATGTCATGTACGCCCTTGGCCTGTTGTCGGACGAGGCCATCGAGAACGGCTTCTCCGGGCCGACGCTGGGCTTTGAGTTTGCCGGTGTGGTGCGGGGCAAGGGAGCCCAGGTCGCGGGCGACTTCCAGCCGGGCGACCGGGTTGTCGGCTTCGGTCCATCGAGCTTCGCCAACCGCCTGGTCACCAATGCCAATGCGGTGGCGAAGATCCCCGAGGGCATGTCCTTTGAAGCGGCAGCGACGATCCCGAGTACGTTCTTCACGGTGTATTACGCACTGCATCACCTGGCACGCGTGGAGCCGGGCGAAAAAGTCCTGATCCATGGCGCGGCCGGTGGCGTCGGTATCGCCGCCATCCAAATCGCCAAGTGGCTGGGCGCTGAGATCTATGCCACCGCCGGCAGCGACGAGAAGCGCGACTTCCTGCGTCTGCTGGGCGTGGAGCACATCTTCGACTCGCGCTCGCTGGCGTTTGCCGATGAGATCCTGGCCATTACCGATGGCCGGGGTGTCGACGTGGTCCTCAACTCGCTGGCGGGTGAGGCGATCAATCGCAACCTGCAGGTCCTCAAGCCGTTCGGGCGATTCCTGGAACTGGGCAAGCGTGACTTCTATCAGAACACCCGCATCGGCCTGCGGCCATTTCGCAACAACATCAGCTATTTCGGCATCGACGCCGACCAGTTGATGAGCGAGCGTCCAGAGCTGACTCGGCGCTTGTTCGGCGACATGATGCAACTGTTCCGCGACGGCACGCTCAGCCCGTTGCCCTACCGTGAGTTCGACGCTAACGACATCGTCGAGTCCTTCCGCTACATGCAGCAGGCGCGGCAGATCGGCAAGATCGTCGTGACCTATCGCACGCCTATCCAGCAGGTGTTCAACGAGTCGGCCGTGCAGTCGCAGGCGTTGCAACTGGCCGCCGACGGTACTTACCTGGTCACGGGCGGGCTCAGTGGTTTCGGCTTGCGCACCGCGCAATGGCTGGTGGATAAAGGGGCTCGTCGCCTGGCACTGCTGGGACGGCGCGGGGCGGCCACCGAGGAGGCTCAAGCCGCGCTGACGGCATGGCGCGAGCAGGGCATTGAGGTGCAGGCCGTGGCTTGCGATATCACCGATAGTGCCCAACTGCGCAGCGTGCTGGTGGGTATCGAGGCCTCCACAGCGCCGTTGCGTGGCATTGTGCATGCCGCCACGGTGTTCGACGACGGGCTGATCCGCAATCTCACGCAAGAACAGTTGCAACGGGTGCTGGAACCCAAGGCCAAAGGCGCGCAATACCTGCACGAATTGACCGCGCACCTGGCGCTGGATTTCTTCGTCTTGTACTCGTCGGCGACCACCCTGTTCGGCAACCCGGGGCAGGCCAACTATGTGGCAGCCAACCACTGGCTCGAAGCCCTGGCGCGTCATCGTCTGCAGCAAGGGTTGCCCGCCACGGTCGTGCTTTGGGGTGCCATCGACGACGCGGGTTTCCTGGCGCGCAACCAGGAGATCAAGGATGCCCTGCAAAGTCGCATGGGCGGCGCGGCGTTGCAGTCGCAAGTAGCCCTCGACACCCTGGAACAACTGCTGCTGCAAAAGCGCTCCGGGCTCGGCGTACTGGAGCTGGAGTGGAAAGCCCTGTCGCGCTTCCTGCCGGCCGCTGGCGCACCCAAGTTCAGCGAGCTGGCCAGGTTGCACAATGGTGAGCAGGACGAAGAGAGCAATAGCGACGATATCCAGCGTCTGCTGCTGGAAATGGACGACCCGGAACTCATCGAGCTGTTTGCCGAAATGCTCAAGCAGGAGATTAGCGAGATCCTGCGCATTCCCACCAGCAAGCTCGATAGCAGCCGACCGCTCCAGGAGCTGGGGTTGGACTCGTTGATGAGCGTCGAATTGGTGGTGGCGGTCGAAGAGCGCTTTGGTATCCGCCTGCCGGTGATGGAACTGAGCGAAACCTCCAGCATCGCCAAGTTGACCGTGCGTATTCTTGAACTGCTGCGCGGTAGCCAGGACGCCGAGTCCGCCGCCAGCGTCGATGACACTGTACAGGCCATGACCGACGAGACCCTGGTGCGCCATGGCGCCGAGCTGTCCGAGGTGCAACGCGCGCTGTTCAGCGAAGGCGTGCGCCGTCCGGATTCCGAAACTTCCCGCTTGATTGAATGACCACTGACTATGACCACCAACCGTTCACCAGGGCTTGGCACTTCGATGAAGGACAAGCTGATCCAGCAAGCCCTGGAGCGACGCCTGCGCCAAGCAGGTGACAACACGCCAGCGGCTTCGTTGGCGGATGTGAACCTCAACGCCCGCTCCGTGCCTGAGCAGTTCTACCGCTTCGATCAGCACCCTGGCTATCAGCAGCTGCGGATCATGCATGACGGCGCGGCGCGTTTTGGCCTGAGCAACCCGTTCTTCAAGCTGCACGAGGACCTGGCCGGTGCCGAGACGACGATTCAGGGCCAGCGCTTCGTCAACTTTGCCAGCTACAACTACCTGGGGTACTCCGGGCACCCGGTGGTTGCCGAGGCGGCCAAGGCGGCCATCGACCGCTATGGCACCTCGGTATCGGCCAGTCGACTGGTGTCTGGAGACCGGCCAATCCATCGCGAATTGGAAGCCGAGTTGGCCAGGCTCTATGGCGTTGATGATGCCATCACCTTTGTCAGTGGACATGCCACCAACGTCACCACCATCGGCTATCTGTTTGGTCCTCGGGACCTGGTGGTGCATGACGAACTGATCCATAACAGCGTGCTGCAAGGCATTCAGTTGTCGGGTGCGCGGCGCCTGAGCTTCGCCCACAACGACTGGCAGGCCCTGGATCGTTTGCTCAGTGACCAGCGCCAGCATTTCGAGCGGGTGCTGGTAGTGCTCGAAGGCATCTACAGTATGGATGGCGACTATCCGGACCTGCCGCGCTTCGTCGAGCTCAAGCGCAAGCACCGCGTGTTCCTGATGGTCGATGAGGCTCACTCGTTGGGCGTCATGGGCGCCAATGGCCGGGGCATTCGCGAGCACTTTGACCTGGCGGGCGCCGATGTCGATATCTGGATGGGCACCTTGAGTAAAACCCTGGCCAGTTGCGGTGGGTATATCGCAGGTGAATCGGCGCTGGTAGAGCACCTGAAGTTCATGGCCCCGGGATTTCTCTACAGTGTCGGCATGCCGGCCTCGGCGGCGGCGTCGGCGTTGGCCGCCTTGCGGTGCATGGCCCACGACGGCGAACGGGTCGCGACCCTGCAAGCCCGTGGCAAGCAGTTCTTGGCGTTGGCCGCCGAGGCCGGCCTGGACACCGGTACCAGCACGGGGCTTGCGGTCATTCCGGTGATCACGGGCAGCTCCTTCAAGGCCACGAAACTGTCCGGGGCCTTGGCGCTACGGGGCATCAATGCCCAGCCGATCCTGCACCCTGCCGTGCCGGAGAAAGCCGCCCGGGTACGTTTCTTCGTTTCGTGTCAGCACACCCCCGAGCAAATTGCCGAAACCGTGGCGATCGTCGCCCAGGAGCTGAAGAAGCTCTAGGGACGTGGCGGTTCATGCGCGCGCTGGGGGCAGTCAGCATTGTGTGTGGATGCAGGTGCCCGCAGCCGCGCGGGTGTGGGGCCGCTGCTAGAACATGCCCTTGAGGTAGCGGCGCAGTTGACGACCGCGTGGCCAGTGGGCGAATCGGCCAGTGCTGGCGCGCGCAGCGTGTGCCTGCGCCTGTTGATGGCTGCAAGGCAGGCCACGAACCTGCACCAGATGCTGCAAGTCATCCGCTTGACTGATCGTGTGCGGCGATGCGGCGTCCTGCTGCGCGCGGCAATCAACCATCAGCGATGTCGGGGCGTCGCGTTCGGATGACGTCCAGGTGCCCGGACTGATGCGCCACACGGGCAGTCCGCAGGCCTTGGCGCGCAGGTGCACGTCGGCGGCTTCGCTCGCTGCCCACACCAGCAACTTGCCGCGTTCGCGGGCCACCTGCGCCATCAGCCCGCTGCTGTCCTTGGAGAACTTCAACTGGCCCCATCGGCTGTCGAGCAAGCGGCGCAAGGTGGCGTGTTGGCGACGAGGCACGCCAAGTACGGTTACGTTGCCGGCGAACAGCGAGTCCTGGTGTTTTTGCCGCGCCAATTGATGGGCCACGGTCATCACATCGCAGCGTTGGTCCGTCAGTGGATCGACATAACGGCAGTAGCGGATGTACGCCGCTGCCACCAGTTGTTCAAGGCTCGGCTGGGCCTGGCGACGAGGGATGGCCAGGCGATCATCGGTCAAGCCCCAGCCGGCATAGAATGGCAGGCCGAAACAGGTAACCGGGATGCCCTGGATCAGCGCCTCCAGCCCCGCCTGACTGGTGCCGACATAGACCCGTGCCGCCCGGCGTGCCAAGGAAGCCCAGGACACATGGCGGCTTTCCAGTGTGACGCCGCGGGCCAGGGCCGCGTCGAGCAGGCAGCTTTTCTTGTGGCCGTTGATGCAGTCGGGGTGAATGCGTACGCGGACATCCGCGGTGGGGTTTTGCGCCAGCGCTTCGTCGAGCATGCGAATGAAATCCGCCTCCCGAAGCCCGCCGCCAGGGATGGAGAAGTCACCATAGGTCTGGTCCACCACCAGGATCAGTGGTGTGTCGCGGCCCAGCGGATCGTCGGCGGGCAAGTCCGGAGCGTTGTTGTACTTGCCGATGCCACTGCTGCGCATCAGTGCGATCAACTCGTGCGCGGTGGCCAGTTCCGAGGGGAGCAGTGAGCTCGGGGTCTGTAGGATGTTCTCCAGCAACGACGGTCGATCGGCCAGGTAGTGGATGCCGATCGGGTCGACCACCATCGACATCGGTGTATCGCCTTCCACGCCAAGGGAAGAGGAGCGTAGAAAGCCGTCTTCCAGCGCCACATAAGGAATGTCCCAGCGCTTGCACAATACCCGTGCCTGGTCGGACGAGCGCTTGTAGCCGATCCCGGCAATCGCCTTCAAGCCCTCGGGCCGCGTTTTGCCACGCCGCCACAACCAATGGGGGGAGCCTTCGGGGTCGAGAAATTCGCTCAGGTGGAAGACTTTCCACATCACCCATTGCGACATGATCCCTACCCAGCCAGGGCCTTCCACCAGCGATTGAAGGGGAGGGAGTCGATTCATTTCGGGAGCGCTCATGGGTGGGGCGACAACCTGCGGCGCAGGTTGAGGACAGTGGGGACTGGCAGCAGGCGGTTCAACGTCACCGGGAACCTGTGTATCGAGGTGAAGCCATGGCGGGCATAGAGCGCCCGCGCACCGAGGTTGTTCGCCTGTACCTCAAGCTCGATGGTTCGATGACCGCTGTCCTGAGCCCGTTCGCAGGTCGCGTGCAACAGGGCGCTGGCCACGCCTTGGCGGCGTGCGGTCTTGCGCACACGCAAGCCATACAGGTAAAAGCCGTAGCGCCACTCGCGGCACTCACTGATCGCAAACAAGCCATAGCGCAGTAAGCCGCTGAGCAGGCCGAACTCATTGATGAACGGACGAATGCCGGGAGAGAACGGCCCGCGCCGGTGTTGTTTGAAGGCGGCATAACCTAGCGGGACGCCGTTGCGACAGGCTATCAGGACGCGGTCCCAGTTGATGGCCTGTGCCAGTAAGCGATAGCGGCAGTCTACGTCCCCGAGAATGAATGCCAGCGAGCCGCGCCCCGACGTGATCCAGCGGGCAATCGCCGGGTCGCGCTGCGCAATGCTGGACGCGAGGACGATGTGCAGCGGCTCAGTCATTGCGGGCGGGGATCAGGTGATCGATGAAGGTCTTGGCCAGCCGCTCCACGCCCAGGTCTGCCGGTGCACTGGCATTGCGCACGGTATTGGACCAGATGAAGTAGTTCGTATCGCCATTTGGCTCGCCGAGCGCGGTGTAAACATCGGGCAGGATGGGGACATGGTCGCCAAAGAAGCACAGCCCGGTAGGCGTCGTGCGCGCCAACAGGTGTTCACGCAGTTGGCCGAGCATGCGGTCGGCGTTGCTCAGGTGACGCACATAAGGGGCCAGGTCGCGCAGGTCATCCGGGAGCGGGCGGTCGAACCATTGCGCGCAGTCTGCGGCGTCGACGTTCTCCAGGTGCAGCGGGCCATGGTTTTCCATGGTGATGGCGTGAATGTACAGCGGCTGGGTACGGGATGGGTCGTCGAGCAAGGCGCTGATCTTTTCGCCCACGGCACAGTCACCGATGAAGGGGCCGGCTTTTTGCTGCTCGGTGAAGCTGCGCACGTCAATGAACTCGTCGAAGCCCAGCGCCGGCAGCACCTTGTCCCGACCGTAGAAACCGCCGACGTAAGGGTGTACGCATACCGTGCGGTAGCCCTGGCGCTTGAGTGCCGTGGCGATGCTGGCGACGCCCAGGCGCGCCAGGTGACGATAGGGGTTGAAACGGTGGACGCCGAGTTGATCGACCTTGATGCCGGTGAGGAAAGCGAACTCGGTGCGCACGGTGTTGGCGCCCCAGGCGGCCACATGCAGATTGCCCTGGGCCAGCGCTTCGCCCCGCAAGGTGTCGAAGTGGCTGAGTACCTGCGGGCGAATGCCAGGCCATAGCGCGCGCGCATCGAAGAACGATTCGCTTTGTACCGACACCAAGTCCGGCAGCCCGCTGGGGGAGGCGTCAGGCGCCTGCTCGGTGCAGAAAGGTGAGTTCAGTTGGGCGAGGTCCACGGGCCGGCGAGCGGCAAAGAAGTATGTCCAGAGGCAGGCGGCCAGCCCCCAGCGACTCAGGTCGAGGCTGGCATCAAAGGTCGGTTGGAGTGGCTTCAGTGCGCCAAGCATCATCAGCGCCAACCCGCCCAGCAGCCAACATGTCGCAACGACGGGGGCGTCGGTGCCGACGGGCTCGAAGTACAAGCCACAGGCCAGGTAGATCACAAACAGCACCGCCAGGCCAATGGCCTTGCCGATGCCGAAGAAGGGCAAGTACAGGCGTGGATAACGTACCGCGTCGCTGAAGTACTCGAAGTCCGCGCAGACGAAGGGCTCGCGCAGTGAGTGGTACTTGGCGTTGCTCACCAGCACGATCAGCAGCCACAGCGCCAGGACATTCACCGCGCTGAAATGGGCCCGGCCGGTGATCAGGTACAACAGGCCGACGGCAAAGGTCCAGGCGCCAGCGTGCAACAGCCAACTGCGCAATGGACGGCGCCAAACGGGGCGGGGGGCCAGGAGCATTTCCATGGCACACGACAGGAGAAATCCAACGACCACAATCGAGCACAAAGCGCTATTGAAAAAATCAGGCACCGTAATCCAGCCAACGCAAAATGATTGACGACAGCCGGGGCGGGATGACCGCCAAGGCCCAACATCCAAGGTTCAACGGGAACGGAAAACTGATGCGCGCCTGGTTCGCTGCCAGGCCCCGCTGAATCCGCCGCGCGGCTTTTTCCGGGCGCCACAGCAGGGGCTTGGGACCGGGCATTTCAAA
This sequence comes from Pseudomonas sp. ok272, assembly GCF_900109995.1. GTDB lineage: Bacteria > Pseudomonadota > Gammaproteobacteria > Pseudomonadales > Pseudomonadaceae > Aquipseudomonas. The sequence continues at coordinate 75,181 of NZ_FOCB01000008.1, forward strand.
GCACATTTTCGATTCGACGTAGCCGGGCATGATCACGTTGATCTTCACCCCATCTGGCGCCACCAGGTCGCGCATGGCTTCGCCGTACGCCTTGATTGCCGCCTTGCTGGCGCTGTAGCTGGGGGTGGCCGGCAGCCCGCGCCAGCCGGCCAATGAACTGAACAGGGCGATCTGCCCCGACTTGCGCGCGCGCATGGCGGGCAACGCGGCCTGTACGGTGGCCAGTGCCGCGAGCACGTTGATTTCGATCAGCGCGTGAGACAGTTCCCAGACCTCGCCTTCGCCGTTGTCGCCCGTCGAGGTATTGACCCCGGCACCGACAATGATCAGGTCCGGTTGTTCGCGGGCACTGATCTCACTGATCCAGTTGCGCAAGGCGTCGAGGTTTTGCACGTCCAGGGAATGGAGCACTACCCGGGCACCGGCGGCGCGGCACTGCGCGGCCATTTCTTCCAGGCGGTCAAGGCGTCGACCTTGCAGGATCAAAGTCACCCCCGGTGCCGCATAAGCAGGCGCCAGGGCACCACCGATACCGCCTGTGGCGCCGGTGATGAGAATGCAGCGTGGAGCGGGGGCGCGCGTCATAGGTACTGTTCAATTCTTGAGGTTTTGGCCAGCAACACTTCCACAGAGTTGGTCACGGCCATCTCAATACCGCAGCGGGTGTAGAAGCCGCCGTTGACCTGGGTGGTGTGAATCACCGTGCTGCGAAAGCGCTGGAACAGCGTTTCGTCAGGCGGTTGAGGTGAACTCCAGAACTCCTCAAGGCTGCCTTGGTGGGTCAGGCCATCGAGGTTGTAGATCGGGTCGCTCAGGGCGATGGTCGGTATGTTGTGCATCAACGACGATCCACCGACGGTGCTATTGACCGTGATCACGCCCGCGACATGAGACAACAACGTTGGCATGTGCCCGCTTTCGAGGAATTCCACTCGATCCGCGATGCCGAACTTATCGGCAATGCGCCGGGTGATGCGTTGGTAGTTGACGATGCCTGGGGTCAGGGGGTGATTCTTTACCACCAGTCGCGTGTCGCTGCCGGCATGACGGGCGAATGAGCCCAGCACATGCTTCAACACGTCCTTCATGTGTTTGAACGGCGAGTGGTCGCGGATCTGTGCATCGCTGTCCAGTTGCAGTGGCAGCAGGAAGGTGCGATGGCGATTGCGCGCCACCTCACTGATCACCTCGGAGTCGTGCCCCTTGGCCTTGAGCAAGCGCAGGCCCTGGCGAATGTAGCCCGCGTACTCAACCGCCGCGTTGAACGGTGCGTGGGTCTGGTAGTGAGGGAAGACGATTTTGTTCAGTGCGCCGCCGATGTGGTACGCCACATCGTGGAACGCCCGCGAAGCGAAAGACAGGCGGAACGCATTGCCGTTGTGATAACGCGGGATGTACTTGCCCACTTCGCGATACCACTCAGGGTCGCGGGGCAGCAACGAATGATTGTTGACTCCGTTGCGCTCAAGGGTGACCCAGTAGGGACGGAAGTAGCCTTCCTCGAACACATGCACGCGAATGCCCAGCGACTTGGCCAACTGCACCGCCGGTTGGTGCACCGGACGGCAGTCGCCGAACAGCACCACGTCGGTGATGTGCTCGGCCCGGAAGCACTGGCTGTAGAAATCCATCAGTTGCTCGGGGCGTGCCGAATAAAACACCCGGGCACCGCTGCCGTACAGGGTATCGCCAATGTTGAAGTTAACGGATTTGACGAGTTGCCCTTCGGCACGCAGGGCTTGCGCCAGCGCGGCGAAAAACGGCGAACTGACGCCCTGCAGCAACAGGAACGAGTTGCGTGGCTTGGCCGTTACCAGGCGCTTACTGCGCTGCACCGGAGCTACGAGGCTCTCAGGCGGCGTTTGAAGGGCGTAAGCAGTAAACGCAGGATCATCTCTGGCCATGTTGACGCTCTTCCTTGCTGAGGGACTTCATCCCAGTTCTGTATCTCGATTAACGTGCGTTCGGGTGTGGTGAATTTCTGGGTGATGCGGCTGACATAGGTCGGGTAGCGGATCAAGGTGCCGGCCACCAGCTCATCGAGCGTCAAGCGCCGGGTACGACGTGCCTGGACGTTCGCGCTCAGGTCCTGATCGCAGGTCAAACCCCAGCCGGCATAGAACGGCTGGCCGTAGGTGGTCACCGGAACACCGCGCAACAAGGCCTCGAAGCCGGATTGCGAGGTCAACACATGGACCTCGTCCACCTCGGGCAACAGTTCGTGAAAGGGCACATCGCCCACCACCTGATTGCACCAGTCGCTGGAGCGTTCTTCGTCAATGCCGGCCTCGCGGGTGCCGGCCAGTACTTCGGGGTGCGGCTTGTACAACAGCCACGCCGTTGGGTGGCGTGTGCGCACCGCCTTGAGCAAATCGAGATTGCGTCGGATCTGGTGCGCGCCGTAGTGGATCGACGCATCGGACTCCACCTGGCCGGGCACCAGAATCACCTTGTCGACGCCGGCCGGACGCTTCCACGTGCTGCCGGGCAGGTTGTACTTGGTGACCCCGGCCTTGCAGATCGCTTCACGCAAGGCAGCGGCTCGTTGCAGCAAACCCGGGCTGCACGGCTCATGTTGCAGCAGGTGCTCCAGGCGCGAAGGGCGGGTAGCGTCGTAATAGATGCCCAGGTCGTCGAAAACCCAGGACAGGGGACGAGTCTTCTTCGCGCCCAGGCCGACCGATCGCAGGAAGCCGTCTTCGACGCGGCCCAGGTGGTTGGCTTTGTTTTGTTGCGCCAATGTCAGGTCGTGCTGGCAACCCCAGGTCACCACCCCGGCGTCGCTCGCCAGATTTTTGGGATGCGGGGCGAAACGAATGGCCGAGCCATCGAAGAAGTCCTGCACCAACGGTTGCTTCCATGTGCTGAAACCGACCATCTGCAGGTCTTGCGGCAAGCGACTGCGCATCCGTCGTTGCAGTCCGAGCCAGGTCAGCACCGCCTCAGGTGGGCAAGGCTCGCCGGTCTCGGGATCAACGTAGCGCGGGTATTCCACCAGCGCGGCGTGCAGCAACTGTTCAAGACTCACCGGCTGGCGCCGCGTCGGCGCGGGCAGGGCATCGACGGTCAAGCCCCAGCCGGCATAGAACGGCATGCCAAAGGTATGCACGGGCACGCTCCACAACAAGGCGTCGAAGCCCAATTGCGAGGTCATCACATACACCGCCTGGACGGCCGACAGCAACTCGGCCGGGTGCACGTTATCGCTGATCAACTGCACCCGTGGCCGCTCGCGCAGCGCCGCCAGGTCAAAGTGCCCTTGCTTGCGCCCGGCCACCACATCCGGATGAACCTTGACCACCACTGTGCTGTGGGGGTGCTGGGCCAGTGCAGCCTCGAGCATGCGCTCGAAATCGGCGGCGGTCGCGCCTTGCAGCGAAGCATCGCCGCGGGTCTGATCGGCGACCAATACACAGGGCTGCGGCAGCGAATAGGGGTGGATGCGTGCGGCGTTGTACTTGGACACCCGTTCTTCGCACCAGCTCACTTGCAGGGCGCGGGCCCGCAGTATTTGCGCTTCGGTGAGCGGGACGGGAATCAATTGCTCCAGGCGCGAGGGGGCGCTGGCATCGTAGTAAATGCCCAGCGGGTCGACCACGAGTGATAACGGCGGATCGTCGCTACCCAGTCCCACCGAACGCAGGAAACCATCCTCGACCGTGAGCAATGGCAAGCCGGCGTCTCGCGCCGCCGCCTGGGCAACCAGGGCGCTGGGCTTACGGCCCCAGGCAAGCACCTCGTCTGCTTGAGCGAGGTCGCTGGCGGTGCCGTGGGCTAACCGATATTCGGGGAGTAACGCAGCAAGCGTGGAAATCCGCTGCGCACCCTTGGACAAAATCAGCAAAGTGCGCAGATGGGGAGAGTCTTGATCCATAAAAAACAGCGGCTATCCGTAACGAGCGCAGTCATTTGCCAGGCATGAGTAGGACATGTCTGACAGAAAAAGCTCAATCAAATTGGCCGCGCATACTAATACAAATGGCTTGGTGGCACTCACAAAATTACGATAATTCGGTAAGATTTTTCACATGCTGCATGTAGGAGCGCTTAAGTGGCATGAAGGGGACGTCTCTGCACGTTAGCGCGACCACCCATGGTGTGGTGGTGCTCGATCGTGAAGCCGAAACCACAGATGCCGACGTTCAGAGGTGGATCAGGCTAGAGGGAGAGCGTCAGCAAGTACTCATACTTCTCGCGTAGCAGGTCAAGCTTCCCGCGTTGCTGGTACTCGGCAATGGTCTTGGGACGCAGGAAATGCCACAGGGCATTTTGTAGGAAAAAATAGTCCGCGTTGCGCAGCGCGCTGGGTGCATCGAATCGCTGATCCAGTGCCTCGACATAACGGCTCAAGAACTCGCCACGGACCTTGGCAAACTGCACCATGTCCCGTTGACGAAACATCGCGCTCAGGTAGGCGCCCGCATCAAAGCCGACCCGGCCGATCTTCACCTCGCTCCAGTCGATCATCTGCAAGCCGGCAGGGGAGACAAAGAAGTTCTTGGCCAGGTAGTCCATGTGGCAGAAACAGCGCGGCGTCTGGTTGGCTTGTGCTTGGGCGCGACGCAACGCCGGCTGCAATTTGCGCAAGCGTGCGGCCAGGCCTTGAAAGCGCGCGTCGCCTGCGGGCAGCGCATCGAGCGAGGGCAGGTAGCGCACAAAGTTGAAGCGCCAGCGCAGCAGGTACCAAGGTCGGAAGAAATCCATCTCCCAGAACCGATAACCCTGGCGCCAGCTATTCGTTTGCACGTGCCGATTGGACCGCTCTTCAATCTCTGCAATACCCTGCGCAATCTGTGGCGCAATCCTGGCCATGCGCGGTGCTTGACCGTGCACAAAGCGTGTGAAGATCAGGCTTTCCCATGGTGTTTCAATGACGCCCAGGCAATCGGGGTGTTGGAAGTGCACGCTACCGGCCAGCGCGCCACGCTCACGATAAAAGCGCGCCTCCAGGCTGGAAATAAACAGCACCTTGCGGATCGACTTTTCTACCACGTCGAAGGTGTCACCACTGTGCAGGTGGGTTAGACGGTGATGGCGCACGTAATTGACGAACGAGGCGTTGGATTCAAGGTCTTGGGTGCTGACGTGGTACTCGCCCGGCGTGTAGCCGAACACATGAGCCAAACGCTTCTCCAGGCTGGCATGACCCCACCAGAAAACATCTTCACGGCTGTACGGCACTTGTTGCTTTGATTCGGTATCCATGGGCTCCAACTGTCGACAACCACTGTAGTGCGATCTGATGGTGCGCGTCGCGACTCATCAAACGAGGCGCGATAGTACGGATAACATCCAGTGATTGCTATTAATGCGGCGATTGCGTCGTCAACACACAGCGTCCGGCAAGGGTGATCAACGTTCCCTCTATGGCAGTGAGCCGCTACCATACGCGCCACTTCAATCAAGGAACGATAGCGTCCCCATGAATCACCTTCCTATCGCCAAAGAAGCACTCTGTGCCCAGGCGCAAGCCATCAGCCAGCTTGCAGAACGCCTTGATCACCAATTCCAGCACGCTGTCGAACTGATCCTCGGATGTAAGGGTCGTACTGCCGTTTGCGGCATGGGTAAATCGGGGCTGATTGGCCAGAAAATGGTTGCCACCTTCGCCTCTACCGGCACCCCGAGCTTCTTCCTGCATCCGGCCGAAGCCTTTCACGGCGACCTCGGCATGCTCAAGCCAGTCGACGTGCTGATCCTGATTTCCTACAGCGGCGAGACCGAAGAAGTCATCAAGTTGATCCCAAGCCTGAAATCCTTCGGCAACAAGATCATCGCCATGACCGGCAACGGCCAGTCCACGTTGGCCAAACATGCCGACATCTGGCTCGACATCGGCGTGGAGCGCGAAGTCTGCCCGAACAACCTGGCACCCACCACCTCGACACTGGCGACCATGGCCATGGGCGACGCACTCGCTGTCGCCCTCATCACCGCCCTCGACTTCAAACCCATGGACTTCGCCCGCTACCACCCCGGTGGCAGCCTTGGTCGTAAACTGCTGACCCGGGTCAGCGACGTCATGCACACCCATCTGCCCAAAACCACGCGCGATACCTCCTTTCACGACTGTTTGCTGGTCATGACCTCCAGCCGCCTGGGACTGGCGCTGGTGATGGATAACGACAAACTGATCGGCATCGTGACCGACGGCGACTTGCGCCGCGCACTGCTGGACAACCCTGGCGTGGTCAACGAAAACGTGGCGAGCTTCATGACCGCCAACCCCCATACCGTGAAGGCGAATGCACAGTTGTCGGAGGCTGAGGCTTATATGCTGGATCATAAGATTCGGGCGTTGCTGGTGACGGCGCAAGGGAGTGATGAGGTGGTGGGGGTTGTGGAGATATTTGATTAGAAGTGTTGTTTTGGTGTGTTTACATTTGATATTTTGGGTTGGGGTATATGAAAAAATTCTTTTGTAAAAATCCTTCAAAGTTTGAGAAGGAGCTAAATGCTATTGTTGAAACCAAGGACACCCTGAAAGTATCCTCTTTAGAGAATGGAATTATATTGCCGTTAAGGTTGACGACTCTTTCTAAGAAAAACACCTATGAGGGAGGGGTGTGTGATGGGGAGTTCAACTTCGTTGCCGGTTATTTTCGGAAGAGGAATGATTTCAAGGGCAATAAGACCTGCGTCCAGGCGTACTCTCCTGAAAAAGAAATAAGATATATAGATGAGGAGGTTGTTTTTGCGGGTATTTACTTTAATCATTTTGGTCATGCTATAACTGATGGGTTTTCCAGGTTGTGGTATTTATCAAAAGATAATCTTAAAGATAAAAAAGTTGTGTTCGTTAATGAGCCGGGTAATAAATACGACTGGATGAATATTCTTTGTTGTCTTGGGTTAACTAAAGACAATGTAATTGTTTTGCATGAAGATGAAAGCCCTATTAGATTTCGGAAAGTGCATATTCCGGATCAATCATTTTATTTTTTTGAAAGTTTTCATCAGGATATGATTGTTCCCTATGATTTGATTAGGCGGAATGTAGCGAGTAATGGCTCTGGCCCTGAAAGACTTTATTTGTCAAGAACCATGTTGAAGGATCCTGATTGCATCAATGAAGAGTATTTTGAAAGTCTGTACAAAGGCTTGGGTTATGAGGTTTTACATCTGCAGAATTTGAGTTTTTCCGAGCAGGTTGCAGCAATATCTTCCGCTAAAGAAATTGTATCGACTGTAGGCACTTTGACGCATATGGCGTTGTTTGCGGGAAATAATGTAAGTCTGGTTGGGTTGTTGCGAAGTAATAGTACGATTCCGGAGTTTCAGTATGTTATCGATAAAGTGAGGGAAGTGAATTTTGCTTATGTAGATGTAAGCTGTAATTTTTTACCTAGTCATGGTGAGTCGCGTGTATTTTATATTGGTCCAAATGAAAGCTGGAGAAGATTTTTTCTTGAGCGATATGACAGGCTCTTGAGTGGTGATATTTACGATTATATTGATCGCACGGGTCATAACGTTGGCGAGTACCTGAGGCGGTGGATAAATGTTTCTTTGAAGAGGAGGAATTTTAAATTTATCGCAAAGGCAAATATATATGACGTTGTTGAGAATTTGGAGAAGATAGAGTATTCGGGGCTTAAAGTTAAAGTTAGCGCAAGGAAAGAAATTGGTGATTTATATGATTTGGGAAAAAAGCTTCTAAATAAGAAATTTAATCTTCTTATTTCCAGAGATGGATCTGTATTTGACGTAGATAAAACGCTAGTGTTTTTGGCTGGTGGTCAACTGAAGGCGATCGTCGGAAAGTCGCATAATAATGAGGCTTATTGGAGTGTTATAGATGGTGGGCTTAAAATAATGTCTATCAAGGAGAGCGTCACGCATGAGTATTTCGAGCCAAAGATAAGTGGCGGGAAGATGTTTTTTTCCGGTGTTTTCAAAAGCAATCCATTTATTTTATTGCGCTTGGAAGAAGTCGTGGATGACAAGAAATCTTGAGCGAAAATTCGGGTGCGTTCTTGTCGTTAGACGGTGCAGCGCTTAGTTGGCACCGCTCTGGTATCTGGTCGACTGGGCAACTGATGGGGGGAGGTGGTGAGTGGGGCGTAATAATTTTTAAGCAAGAGCGTGATTCTAAAAAACATTGGGCAGGAGTATATTTCCGGCTGCGATGCAAGTCATTCGCCTGAGGTTAATATTTATGCAGGTGAGGTTCAAATTGGTTGGTTGTTGCGTGTTAGGTAAGTTGATTTTTTGCTAGGGGCTGATTTATGGTGCGACGACATACTTCTCTGTCGTCGCACTTTATTGGTCCAATCTTAAGAAGATTTTTCGTCCATATAGGCCAGTAAATTCTTATACATGTCTTGCAGGTTGGTCTTCGGATGCCATCCAAGAGTATTTAACTTTTGAGTGTCTAGGTTGATTTTTACAGTCGGTGCATAGCCTAGGTTTTCAAGATGCTCGGGCACCTTAATGACTACGTTGATTGTGTCCTGAGCGCACTCTTTGGCAACGAGTTCAGCCATGGCACGAATACTGATGTAGGTGTCACTGTTTGCCACGTTGTAGGCTTGGCCACTCTGGCCACACAACAGAATGATAAGCAGTGCAGTAATGGCATCGGCCGTATAAAGATAGTCCCTTTGTGTATCGCCCGGGGTGTGCAGAACAATGTCTTCACCGCGGCGAACGCTCGCACAGAATTGTGCGAATACCCGATTGTCTTCGGGGAAAATACCGGGGCCGAAAGTCAAGGTTAGGCGTGCTGTTTTTACCGGGACGCCATATTCACTGTGGTAGGCACAGCACAAGGTTTCTGCAGCCTGCTTGCTTTCTGGATAGCTGCTGCGTACTTGGAAAGGATCTATGTAACCAAAATCGATCTCGGATACTTTTCCCTCCTTGCTGACCGCACCATAGACTTCCATGGTCGACAAATACACCATCGAGGTCACGCCGTGCTCATGAGCGAAGCGAAGCAGGTTATCGGTTCCCCATAATGTAGTCTTGATAGTCTCCACCGGTGCCTGCACGAAGGATTTCGACTGGGTCACGCTGGCCGCATGCAGCACGTAATCGACAGGGCCTTCGATATCCAGTGGCGTGAGGATATCCCCCTCCAGGTACTGTAATTCGCTGCAGGCCGAATAGGCGGAAAAAGTGCGCTCGGCCTTTTTCTTGTCACGGACCAGGGCTATCACACGGGTTCGGTTCTGGTGTACATGGTTGGCGTACAGGATGGCCTTGACCAGTAGCCCGCCCATCAGGCCCGTGGCCCCGGTCACCAGCACGGTTTTATCTCTCAACATCGCCCATGGAACAGACTTCTCATGGGCGATTGCCTCAAGATCGTTAAGAAGTATCGCGCTTTCTTGTGGAAATAAAGGCATGGTCATTCCAATCCGTAAAGTTGAGTGTCTTCCCTGGAATCCAGAATGGCCCGGAAGATATAGAAGTCTATGGGAGTGGTAATCTTGATATTGATGCTTTCATAGAGCACGGAGTGCAATGGCTTTTCGAACCATTGCATCAATGTTGCGGAGTCGATCATATCCGTTTCCCCGCACTCGATGGCCTTCAGGTGAGCCGACAAAATATCTTTCAAATAGAAACTCTGGGGGGCTTTGGCGACTTCGCAATAGTTTCGGTCAAGAATCTCATTGGAAACCTTGTCCTGGGACGTCAGGATGATGGTCTCAATCGCTTTGGATACGGTAATAGCACTGCCATTGGCCAACACCGAGTCGATGTTGTCAGAAATCAACTTGGCGTTGATCAACGGCCTGACACCATCGTGGATGAGTACGACAGTGTCCTTCGGACACCGCTCGGAAATGCTGCGTAGCCCTCGGTAGATCGAGTCCTGCCCGGATGTGCCGCCCGGCACGATAGAGATGACTTTGTTGATATTGAACTTGGCAAGCAGGTTCTGAAGGTAGGGAATCCATTCTTCCAGGCACACGACCACGATGCTGTTGATATCGGGATGAGCTTCGAAATGCTCTAGCGTGTAAATGATGATCGGCTTGCCATGCAACTCCAGAAACTGTTTCGGCCTTGTTCTGGAGTTCATGCGCTGGCCGGTGCCCCCGGCGAAAATCAATGCAGTATTCATGATAATGGTCTCGATCAATCTTGAACGCAGTTCGTTGCTGAATCTGATGGCGCAGGTTTGAAAGCTTTTGTTTTGGTTTTTTGGTAGTCCAGCATGTCGTCATAAATACGCTTGCTACTGTCCAAGTCGCTGTGTGCGAAAAAGTCATTTTGGCGCGCAAGATAAAAGGGTTTGACGTTGCAATTATCCAGCATGTAGCTGCAGATATTGTTGACTAGTTCATCATGCTCAGTGCAGATCTCACCAAAGCCCATGGTGTCGTAGAAGAATCCACCTTCCTTGTAATGCGGTGGAAGTTTAGGCGGGTGGTAATAGACAACAGGTTTGCGCATGTAGGCAAAGTCAAATTGCACACCTGAATAATCGGTTACCATCAGGCTCGACTCGGTTAAGATCTCTTCATAGTTGATGCTCAATGAAGGTATGATTTCTATTCCATCACGCTTAGGGTAGTCGTCTATTTGAGCGCTAACCGTTGGGTGAAGTAGATAAATAATCTTATAGCCGGTTGCCTTGGCTGTTTCAATCAGGCGTGCGTCGGATAACAGTGAGTTATAGATTTTAAAGTAATCAGTATTTTTGAAGCCTGGGTAATAAGGTTTTGATTCATTTTTTGCCGTGGCGGGCATGGCGATATAGTTCCGCCAGGTGGGGGTTATGAGTATTTGCTTCTTGTCCTGGTTTACCAGTCCGTCATAGCGCGGGATTCCAGTAAGCTTTAGGGCCGACTTGTCTTCATATCCATATACAGGATGAGCAAGGTTTTGGATCTCGTATTTTGAGGCGCAGTAATATCTCTTCATGTTATTGAAGAGCCTGTTCGAGTTGAATGCCAGTTGCTGGACCGTCAAACCATGCTGGATGCAGGCTACGTCCGCACGGAGTAGATTTTGAAAGTAAATGATATCGCTGTCAGTGAACGAGTTAAATGAGTGGACGCCGCCATGGGTGGTGAAGATGGCTTCTGCATGAAGGAAGTGCAATTTATGCTTCAGGGTCCCGTATTTCAGCGGGCGATAGCCTTCGCTGCGCAGGCGAGCATAATCCGGCGATGTCTCGTTCAGGACGTACGCTGCTGATATTCCATCTTTGCGAGTGACGGCGTGCTTGTAGAAGTATTCGCCACAGTCACCCGCTTTGTAGAGCTTGTCATAGGTAAGCCAAATTCTGCTTCGGCTGAAAAATGGATAAGATAGCCAGTAGAGACAGCGAAGCGTGAAGAGCTGAGTGGGACACTTGTTGCTGAACAACATGTTGCTGAGTAATGCGTATTCAGCCTTGATCCGTGTGGTGAGCGTTGCCTTCTTCACGCTGATGGTTTTTTTGTTTGTAGCAAGGCGAAGGACGAACCCAGATGAGGCCCAATACGTTTTAGGAAGGCTGGAAGAGAGTCTGGATGTGTGGCGCTTCGTTATGATGGAGAGATCAACTAAATGGCCGTCGATCTTCAGCTTGAATGCAATGGCCCCAGGAGTAGATAGAAGTTTTTGTTTCGGTATTGCCACTTTGAAGGTGTGTCGCTTATGCACCGAAACGGAGAAGTACTTGGCGTGGGCGTAGCGATAGGTTTCTTGAACGATCAGTGGTTCTTTTGCATAGAACGCCAATAGCCGACACTTTGTTAGATCAACAAAATTATCTATAGAAGCTTCAATTATGAGGTTTTCTTCATCGTATTCAAGAAGCTCCAGCAGAACCTTTTGGTCGTTGGCCTTGAATAGAACTGTATTGTCTTGCTCGAGGAATGTATTTCCCTCGTAGTAAAAATATTTAGGGGTGTATTGGTCTTTGTACTTTAGATGCAGGAAGGTATATTTGATGAACTGTGTTAGTGTAAAAAACTTTGATTTTGTCGTGATTATGTCGGCATCTATTTGGTTGAGTAGATTGCCGCACAACTCAAAAAACGTTTCGACTTCTTCGTCGATAACATGTTTTGAGTTTGTATTTATGTTGTGTTGGAAGCGCCATTTTAGTTGGTAGGTGGCAGCGTGTTGTAGGTATTTAGGCAGGGTTCCGTCGCTATAGACGTGATTTTTGAAGAGTGGAATTAGAAAGTCTCTTGTCGTCTGCCAATACCACTCGGCCCTTAAGGCGAATGTCGAGCCCACCTCAGTTGACTCCAGGGAGTTGGTGGTCCTGAACGCAGCTGTTTTTGCGAACCCAAATTTCGGATTGGATTTGAGCAGACGGTAGATGAAGTCAAGGCCGAAATCGTATTCAAGCGATTCATTGAAACTACTGGAATCAAAGCATGCTTTTTTCAGGATGATTCCCGAAAATACGATTGGTACTAAATCAGGGTGCTCGTTCAACTCGATCAGTGCAGGCGAGTCTTTTCTGAAAATGAGATCGAACTTCTCGGTGTCCCTGAACAGGCAGGCGGTGTTGAGTGAAATAAATGAAACGAGTTTGGTCTGGGTTTTGAAAAAGACGCAAGCCTTCGCCAGTGAGCCGACAGGGAACATATCGCCAGGCAAGGCAAAGGTAATGTAGTCGCGGGTCGCGAGTTTGACGGCTTGATTGTAGGCCGCAGGAAGAGTGAGGTCCGGGCAGTCTACGAGGGTGATGAGCGAACGAAACCGTCTCAGCAAGCCCTCTGTCTCAGCCGCTTGTAAATCCTCGGTCGTCATGTTGAGGACGATAAGCTGCGGCAGTTGGTCGATTCGCTTAACGTCGGCCGTGAATTTCTGTACTAGAAACGATTTTATCGTCTCCAGGAAACGCTGAAGATTGCCAGTGTAGGGCACCACTGCGGTTAACATATGGATCCTTTCCTATTGAATTGAATATCAGTCGCTGCTGGCCTGGATGTTGACTGAGCGATCTACTGCTGTTGTTACAGAGTCGGGAAGTGCTCGCCTGTCGGCATCCAGCTAACGTGCTTGCACGTTGTAATGGGCTCTATGTCGACGTGCCCTTCCCGAGATTAAGCAGGATGTCGCGATGCCCGCTCTCTAGGTTTAGATGTAATACCGAGCCGCCTAGGCTTGCTGGGTAAAAAGCAGTAAAAAGCAGTAAAAAGCAGTAAACAGCGGTAACCAAGTGAAGAGGGTGTCCAGCGACTTGATTGGTTTGGAAGCGAACAGCGAGTGGTTTTTCCGGGGCTATCCACCGACTACAGGACGGTATTGCAGTAGCGGAGGAAGGGGCCGAGGCTTGCCAGCACGAGTAGGTGATGCTCGGTGCTGGCTACTTCGCGGCCGCGCTGTTCGGTGTAAACCAGGCTCTACAGCGCAATATCTGCCGATAGGCTCGAGGAGAGACCACACTACGGCGAAACGCCGGAGTGTGGCCAAAGCCTTGAGTCTGAGTTGCCCGGCAGAGTGACTGGGGCAATCGGGCTACCCGGTACTCGCTCTTAAAGGTGCTGAATGACCGCCGGTCAATTGGCGCCCAGTGCTCGTCCCAGTACCAGTGTTTGCACAATCGGCCCAATAATCTTCTGCCACTCGTAAACCGCTGCGTTGGTTACGTAAATCGTGTCATCGGGCTTCAACATAACCTGGCGGGCATAGAAAATGGCCGCGGGGTCGCGCATATCAATGCGCATGACTGTCGGTTTGGTCGCTTCACCTTCGCCCATTCGGAATACGAATACACCTTTAGGGTTGGCATTCGCTTCTTTCAGGCCGCCCACAGAGCCTAGGGCATCCAGCAGGCTGGTGTTCTGCGCAGGCAGGTCATGCAGGCCTGGGTCACCTACCGCACCCATGGCGACGAAGCGCTGGCGAGCTCGGTCGAGGATGACTTCCGAGTTCGGCTTGAGGACGAAGTTGTTCCCCGCCAACACGTCTTCGTAGTTGAAGCTGCTGGCTTGGTCGCCATTACGCACGGTGACGTTGACCAGATGCGGTTCCAGTACCGGGCCGCCGGCCTGGTTGACGGCGTCCAGCAGGGTCAGTGGGCCTTGCAGGGTGGAGAAGCGCCCCGGGGCTTTCACGGCGCCGGCTACGAGCACGGAGCCGGACAGGTCGCCCACCAGGTCGACGTGTGCCTGAACATCTGTGGTCACGCCCTTGAGCTTTTGGCGGATCAGGTTTTCGACCTGGATCAGGGTCATGCCAGCAACGAACTGATGCCCTACGTAAGGCAACGAGATCATGCCTTGGTCGTCGATGCGCACCTTGAGTTGGGTGCCGCCGGTGGAGAGTGGGGCGAACAGGCCGCTGCCTTCCGGAGCGTTATCGGTAATCAGCACATTGATCTCGTCTCCGCCCATCAGGCGTACGCTTTGCGCCAGGGGGCTGGAGACGTTCGCCTTGGCCGGTTTGGTGGCCGGACGCATGAACGGGGCGATAGTGTTGGCGTTGATCTCTACCAAGTCATACGCGGTGTTGCTGCTTTCGATGTCACCTTTGTAAGGGCCGGCACCGGACAGGGTGTTGGCGCAACCGGACAGGGTCAACGTCACCAGCAGCAAACCCGCGACAGCACTGTTTCGCATGCTCACGTTCAGGGGGCGAAGGGGCAGGGCAGTAAGGGATTTAATCACGATGATCCTCGATCGATGCAATTAGGAAGCGGGTAATGCCGTAGAGCAGCAATAGCGCCAGGAGGATGGTCGCCAGGTTGTACAGGCGCTCTGGATAGAGGGCGATCTGTGGGGTGTTCGGGCTGACCACGGTCACCAGGGTGCGAATTTTTTTGCTGGCTTCGATACGGGCGTTGTCGAGTGCGGCAACGGCGGTTTTGTAGGTTTCTTCGGCGATGCCGGCGTCCAGGGTCAACTGGTGGAAACGCGAGGCAACCACGTTGAGTTGGTCGCCATCGGGTGCGGACACCAGCAAGCGCTTTTCTGCGTTCAACTGCTCACGGATAGCATTGACCCGTTGCTGCTGTTGCTTGACCTGGGGGGAATCCGGGCGAAGTTTATAGAGCATCTGGGTGAGGACGGCACGTTCTTTGGAATGTTCGCCTTCCAGGGTGTCGATGATGCTGGCGCGACCTTGGGCGGAGCTTTTGCCGTCCAGAACTTTGTTGCGGTTCTGGAAGCTGAGCAACTCTTCCTTGCGCTGTGTGGAGTTCTTTCTGGCGCCTTCCAGTTCAGTTTGGGCAAAGCGCATCTGCTCGCGAGCGATGCTGTGGGAGACTTCGTTTACGAAGTGCTCGCTGGCTTCGAGTATGGTCTTGACCATCTCTTCGGCCAGTTCCGGGCTGAAGGCTTGTACTTCAACTTTCAGCAGACCGGTGGTTTCGTCGTAATGGGCCGAGACCATGCGCTGGTAGTACTCGAGCAGGTCTTCACGCGGGGTATCGGTCGACAGCCAGAAGAACGGGTCGTTGCGCTGCTTGCTGTACTGCTCGACCCAGTGCAGGCGGTCTTCGAGCAACAGCATCATGTCCATCGACATGATGTACTCGCGCAGGTACAGGGTCTCTTCTCGAGACGCCGGGTTGGCCCCCGTCAGCAGCATACTCAGGCCGGGCAATTGTGCACCCGGATTGCTACCTTCCTGACGCACCACGACCTGGGCGGAGCTGACGAAGCGGTCCGCAGCAAAGAAGCCGTAGTAGATGATGGCCAGTACCATCGGTACTACGATTAGCCCCATTGTCAGGCGCCAGCCCTTGAATTTACCCGTACTACTCATATGCACACGCATCCTTGAAATGAAACAGTCACGCCGTGGTTTTGGCGATCAGGTGTTGTAGGCCTTGATGCCTTCATCGACATCGTCATAGATCTGTACCCCGCCGTCGCACACCAGCAGCACGACGTCACAGAGCTTTTTGATTTCGGGCATGCTGTGGGAAACCAGCACCACCTTGGATTTTTGCAGGCGCTGCTGGAACACTTCCGCGCACTTGCGTTTGAAGTGCGCATCACCCACCGACATCACTTCATCGATCAGGTAATAGTCGAAGTCGAAGGCCATGCTCAGGCCGAACGCCAGGCGCGAGCGCATGCCGGAGGAGTAGGTCTTCACCGGCTCGTCGATCCAACTGCCGATTTCGGCGAAATCTTCGACGTAGGCGATCTTCTGGCGCATGGCTTCGCCCGTGGCGCCATAGACTCGGCTCACGAACTTGATGTTTTCCCGCCCGCTCATGCTGCCCTGGAAGCCACCGGATAAACCCACGGGCCAGGAAATGCTCTGGTCGGTGACGATGGTCCCTGAATCAGGGACATCGGCGCCGCCCAGCAGGCGCATCAAGGTTGACTTGCCCGCGCCGTTGCGGCCGATCAGGCCGATGTTTTTCCCCGCGGGGATCTTCAGGGACAGGTCGCGAAATACATGGCGACGGCCTTTGGGTGTCAGGTACGACTTGGTGATGTTTCTTAGCTCGAACACGGGAAGCCTGCGGTTAGCCGTTCTTGGTGGAGATCAAATGCAGTCGACGAACCCGGTAAGCGCCAAGGGAGACGAACAACAAAACCAGGGTAAAGGCGATCACGTAATGCACCGAAACACCGTCGACCGGCACGTAGTGCGGGAAGATTTCGGCGCGAATCAGCTCTAGCAGGTGCAGGAACGGATTGAGCAGTAGCAGCGGCAGCGCCGCGTGCGGCAGGTAAGCGGCCGGGATGAGTACGCCAGAGATGAAGTAGAGCGGAAAGAACATCATGCGTAGAAACAATGTGCTGCCGGGCATTGCATGGGCAATCAGTGCAAGCAGCACGCCCAGGCCAAAGGAGAACAGTACGCCGAGCAGGATGGTCAATATCCATTCGATCGGTGACTTGATGGACATGTCAAAGCCATACCAGGCAAAGCCAAATACCAGGATGGCGTATACGGTCGCCGAGAGACTGAACTCTACAAGTACGCGTGCGATAAAGGTGTCGAGCGGCTTGATCTGTTTATAGGCAAACAGCGAGCGGTTTTCCTTGGGGCTATTCATCAGGCGCAAGGCGGTGTTGCGAAACAACAGGAACGGGGCTAGGCCAACCAGGACAAAAACCTGGAAATCAATGCCGGCCATGGTTCGGCCGCGAAGTACAGTGATCACCACGCTTAGGATCAATAGGTGAGAAATCGGCTCGATCAGCGTCCAGATTGCCCCCATTCGACGCGCGCCCATCCGCGAACGCGCTTCGCGTAACACCAGGGCAAAGATGACGGATTTTTTGATTTGCAGGGCAGAGCGAGGCTTGAGCATGATTTACCGCACAGCACAACGACACGATGAGCGCGTTGTTTGAATTCAATTTCAGAGGACTACCCGTCTGTAGGACGAATCGCTTCCATTCGAGGGGCGGGAGGGTAAACGTTGGGGCAGACATGCGTCAAGTTGGGGAGTTCCCGGTCGCAAGACGGGAATTAGTCAGTGTTTATTGGGTTTGGGCGTGTCATCCAGGGATTGATGCGGGGAGAGTGAGGGCCACAAACACAAAAACACCGCCGGGTGGCGGTGTTTTTGTGTGGGTCAGTGTTACGAGGCAATCAACTGGCGCAGCACGTAGTGCAGGATCCCGCCTGCCTTGAAGTACTCCACTTCATTAAGCGTATCGATCCGGCACAGCACCTCGATTTTTTCGCGGCGACCGTCCTCGCGGGTGATCACCAGGGTCAGGTTCATCCGTGGCGTCAGTTCGACGCCGCTCAGGCCGAGGATGTCCAGGGTTTCGTGGCCGGTGAGGTTGAGGCTCTTGCGGTTCTGGTCGAGCTTGAATTGCAGCGGCAGCACGCCCATGCCCACCAGGTTGGAGCGGTGGATACGCTCGAAACTTTCGGCGATGACCGCCTTGACCCCCAGCAAGTTTGTGCCCTTGGCCGCCCAGTCGCGGCTCGACCCGGTGCCGTACTCTTGGCCGGCGATCACCACCAGTGGCGTGCCGTTGGCTTGGTAGCGCATGGCGGCGTCGTAGATCGGCAGCTTCTCGCCGGTCGGGATGTACAGCGTAGTGCCGCCTTCTTCGCCGCCAAGCATCTCGTTGCGAATGCGGATGTTGGCGAAGGTGCCGCGCATCATCACTTCATGGTTGCCGCGCCGTGAACCGTAGGAGTTGAAGTCCCGTGGTTGCACGCCTTTTTCGCGCAGGTAGCGACCGGCCGGGCTGTCGGCCTTGATGTTGCCGGCGGGGGAGATGTGGTCGGTGGTCACCGAGTCGCCCAGCAGCGCGAGGATCCGGGCGCCGCTGATATCGGCAATCACCGGCAAGGGGCCGCCGATGTTGTCGAAGAACGGCGGATGCTGGATGTAGGTGGAGTCCTCCTGCCACACGTACGTGGCGGCCTGCGGTACTTCGATGGCTTGCCACTGCTCGTCACCCTTGAACACCTCGGCATATTCCTTATGGAACATGGTCGTGTCGACCTGGGCCACGGCGTCGGCGATTTCCTGGCTGGTGGGCCAGATGTCGCGCAGGTATACCGGCTTGCCATCCTTGCCTTCACCCAGGGGCTCGCGGCTGATATCGGTGCGTACCGTGCCGGCCAGGGCGTAGGCGACGACCAGTGGCGGGGACGCCAGCCAGTTGGTCTTCACCAGCGGGTGCACGCGCCCTTCGAAGTTGCGGTTGCCCGAGAGCACCGAGGCCACGGTCAGGTCGCTGGCCTGGATGGCTTTTTCGATCGGCTCCAACAGCGGTCCGGAGTTGCCGATGCAGGTGGTGCAGCCATAGCCAACCAGGGAAAAGCCCAGTTGATCCAGATACTGGGTCAGGCCGGCCGCCTTGTAGTACTCGGTCACCACCTTGGACCCGGGCGCCAGCGAGCTTTTCACCCAGGGTTTGCGCGTGAGGCCTTTTTCCACGGCCTTTTTCGCCACCAGCCCGGCCGCCATCATCACGCTGGGGTTGGAGGTGTTGGTGCAGGAGGTGATGGCGGCGATCACCACTGCGCCATTTTTCAGGCGATAGGTGTGGCCTTCATATTCGTAGTCCGCTTCGCCAGCCAGGTCGGCGTTGCCCACGGCCACGCCACCGCCGCCTTCGCTTTCCAGGCGTCCCACTTCCTTGCTGGTGGGTTTGAGGTGCAGGCCGACGAAGTCACTGAAGGCCCGGGCGACGTTGGGCAGGGAAACGCGGTCTTGCGGGCGCTTGGGGCCGGCGAGGCTGGCTTCGACGCTGCTCATGTCCAGCGCCAGGCTGTCGGTGAACACCGGCTCTTTGCCGGGCAGGCGCCACAGACCCTGGGCCTTGCTGTAGGCCTCCACCAACTTGACCGTGGCGGCGGGGCGGCCGGACAGGCGCAAGTAGTCCAGCGTGACGTCGTCTACCGGGAAGAATCCACAGGTAGCGCCGTATTCCGGGGCCATGTTGGCGAGGGTGGCGCGGTCGGCCAGGGGCAGTTCGGCCAGGCCGTCGCCATAGAATTCGACGAACTTACCAACCACGCCTTTTTTGCGCAGCATCTGGGTGACGGTCAGGACCAGGTCGGTGGCGGTGATGCCTTCCTTGAGCTTGCCGGTGAGTTTGAAGCCGACCACTTCCGGGATCAGCATCGACACCGGCTGGCCAAGCATCGCTGCTTCCGCCTCGATCCCACCCACGCCCCAGCCCAGCACACCGAGGCCGTTGATCATGGTGGTGTGGGAGTCGGTGCCCACCAGGGTGTCGGGGAAGGCGTAGGTGCGACCGTCTTCATCCTTGGTCCACACGGTTCGCCCCAGGTATTCCAGGTTGACCTGATGACAGATGCCGGTGCCCGGCGGCACCACGGAGAAGTTGTCGAACGCACTCTGGCCCCAGCGCAGGAAGGCATAGCGCTCGCCGTTGCGCTGCATCTCGATGTCGACGTTCTGCTCGAACGCGCTGGGGCTGGCGAACGAGTCGACCATTACCGAGTGATCGATCACCAGGTCCACGGGCGATAGCGGGTTGATCCGCTGGGGGTCGCCACCGGCCTTGGCCATGGCCGCGCGCATGGCGGCCAGGTCGACCACGGCGGGGACGCCGGTGAAGTCCTGCATGAGTACCCGTGCCGGGCGGTATTGGATTTCCCGGTCGCTGCGCCGCTCCTTGAGCCAGGCGGCGAGGGCCTTGAGGTCGGCGCCGGTGACGGTCTTTTCGTCCTCCCAGCGCAGCAGGTTTTCCAGCAGGACTTTGAGCGACATCGGTAGTGTGTCGAGGTCGCCCAGGGATTTGGCGGCCTCCGGCAGGCTGAAGTAGTGGTAGGTCTTGTCGTCGACCTTCAGGGTTTTCAGGGTTTTGAGGCTATCGAGGGACGGCATTACGATCACTCCTTTGAATCCGCACGGCTACGGATTGAGGGGACGGGCAGAGCTCTTAACCTAGCTCCGTTTGGCATATCTGGCTAATAACTGGACGCTATGGACACGTCCGAGGTGGCGAAGTCGGCTATCATGCGCCGGTTTTCGTGACAGGCTTTGCGACAGGGCAAGGTTGCGCACCGTTGCCCAGGAGATTTAATGAACATCCTCTTTATGCATTGCCGGCCAGGTTTCGAAGGTGAAGTCTGCTCGGAGATCGCCGAGCACGCCGCCCGCTTGAACGTGGCCGGGTATGCCAAGGCCAAGACGGCCAGCGCCTGCGCTGAATTTGTGTGCACTGAAGAAGACGGCGCCGAGCGCCTGATGCGCGGCCAGCGGTTCTCGCAGTTGATCTTCCCGCGTCAATGGGCGCGTGGCATGTTCATCGACCTGCCGGAAACCGACCGCATCAGCGTTATCCTCGCGCACATGGTGGATTTCCCGGTGTGCGGCAGCCTTTGGCTGGAAATGGTCGACACCAACGATGGCAAGGAACTGTCGAACTTCTGCAAGAAGTTTGAAGTCCACCTGCGCAAGGCGCTGTTGGCGGCCGGCAAACTGGTGGATGACCCCAGCAAGCCGCGCTTGCTGCTGACCTTCAAGAGCGGTCGTGAAGTGTTTATGGGCCTGGCCGAGTCGAATAACTCGGCGATGTGGCCGATGGGCATTCCGCGCCTGAAGTTCCCCCGCGAGGCACCCAGCCGCTCCACCTTGAAGCTGGAGGAGGCCTGGCACCATTTCATCCCCCGCGATCAATGGGATGAGCGCTTGCACAGCGACATGACTGGCGTTGACCTGGGCGCGGCCCCGGGCGGCTGGACCTGGCAACTGGTCAACCGTGGCATGCTGGTGACGGCCATCGACAACGGTCCGATGGCCGAGAGCTTGATGGACACCGGGTTGGTCCAGCATTTGATGGCTGACGGGTTCACCTTCAAGCCCAAGCAGCCGGTGGACTGGATGGTCTGTGACATCGTCGAGAAGCCGGCGCGCAACGCGGCCATGCTCGAAGAGTGGATTGGCGAGGGCCATTGCCGTGAGGCGGTGGTCAACCTCAAGCTGCCGATGAAGCAGCGCTATGCCGAGGTCAAGCGTTTGCTGGAGCGGATCGAGGAAGGTTTCAAGGCGCGCGGGATCAAAGTCGATATCGGCTGCAAGCAGCTCTACCACGACCGCGAGGAAGTGACTTGTCACCTGCGTCGGCATGATGTGATCAAGCCCAAGAAACGCTGAGTCCGCAAATCCCTTGTGGGAGCGAGCCTGCTCGCGAAGGCATCGGCACATTGCGTATCGATGTTGACGGATCCACCGCGTTCGCGAGCAGGCTCGCGCCCACCTACACCCCAGATGACGATACACCCGGCCTTGCGCGACAATGCCGGCCAGTTCCAGGAGTTAACCATGAGTGAAATGATCGATACGCCGGTCGACGGCACGCTGGACGCCACGGGCCTCAATTGCCCGGAGCCGGTGATGATGCTGCACCAGCACGTGCGCGACCTGCCGGCCGGTGGCCTGTTGAAGGTAATAGCCACCGACCCGTCGACCCGCCGCGATATCCCCAAGTTCTGTGTGTTTCTTGGCCATGAGCTGGTGGGCCAGCACGAACAGGCTGGGACCTACCTGTACTGGATTCGCAAGAAGTCTGACTAAGCGTCGTATCCCCCCAAAAGAGGGCCTGCAATGGTAGCGAGTGCCAGTCAGTTAAGCGAAACCCGCGTGGGAGCGAGCAGGCTCGCTCCCACAGGTTTGGCGCCTTAACTGACTGACATTAGCGATTGCGGGCCTTCTGTTTTATTTATGCCTGGCTCACTGCCCGCTGACTGATGCGAATGCGTTTGCGTGCACTGCGCACCAGGCGGATCGACAGCATCAGCGCCGCGCAGCTCAGGCCGGCGATCAGGCCTTCCCACAGCCCACTCGGGCCGCTGGCCGGACGTATCCAGTCGGTCAGTCCCAGGATGTAACCCACTGGCAGGCCGATGCCCCAATAGGCAAACAGGGTCAGGATCATCGTCACCCGGGTGTCCTGATAGCCCCGCAGGGCGCCGGCGCAGATCACCTGGATCGCGTCGGAAAACTGGTACAGCGCGGCATACACGATCAGCATCGAGGCGATCTGGATCACTTCCCGGTCGGGGGTATAGATCGAGGCGATCGGCTCGCGCAGCAACAGGATCAAGCTGGCCGAGAAGGCTGCAAACACCAGCGCCGCGCCCAACCCGACCTTCGCCGCGAAACGCGCCTGGTACGGGTTGCCGGCCCCGAGCGCCTGGCCGACCCGTACCGTCACCGCCATCCCAAGGGAGTACGGAATCATGAACAGCAGCGAACTGATGTTCAGGGCGATTTGGTGCCCGGCCACCACGGTGGAGCCGAGGCTGCCGATCAACAGGGCGATGACCGCGAAGATGCTCGACTCGGCGAAGACCGCGATGCCAATCGGCAAGCCGATGCTGATCAGGCGCTTGATCACCGGCCATTGCGGGCGATCGAAACGAATCAGTACCCGGGTCTTGGCATAGAAGGGGGCCCAGCGGGTCCAGCCGGCCATGCTCAAGGCCATGAACCACATGACGATGCCGCTGGCCCAGCCGCAACCGACGCCGCCCAGGGCCGGCAGGCCGAAGTGGCCGTAGATCAACGCATAGTTCAGCGGGATGTTGAGCAGCAGGCCGCAGATGCCGATGACCATGCTCGGTCGGGTGCGGCCCATGCCATCGCTGTAACAGCGCAGCACGTAGTAGAAGCCAATGCCCGGGAAGCCGAAGGCGATCCCCTGCAGGTAGCCCATGCTCGGCTCGATCAACAGGGGGTCGACTTTCATCCAGTGCAGGATCGGCTCGGCGCTGAGCAGCAGGCCGCTGCCGATCAGCCCGACACACAGGGCCAGCCACATGGCTTGACGCGCCAACGGGCCGATCTGGTCAAGCTGGCCGGCACCAAAGCGTTGGGCGACTTTGGGCGTGGTGGCCAGCAGCACGCCGGACATCAGCAAGTAGACGGGAATCCAGATCGAGTTGCCCAGGGCCACCGAGGCCAGGTCCCGTGGGCTGACGCGGCCCGCCATGACCGCATCGACAAAGCCCATCGCCGTGGTCGCCAACTGCGCGATCATGATCGGCAACGCCAGGCTGAGCAGGCCCTTGAGCTCCAGGCGTACCGGGGTGGCCTGGTTGGGAGCAAGAGTGGGGGTGTTGCCAGTTGCAGAGTTCACAAGCGAAGCGTCCAGAGGGTTTTGAAGCACAGGACGGCGCATTCTACGCGTTGACGCGTCAGTCAGGAAAACTCCTGTGTTGCGGATTTGTAAGCTCGCCCCCTTGGCCGCTGCGCTACACTGCCGGTCCGCCAAAGGAGCCTGCCATGTTGATTGTTGCCGACGAAAATATCCCGCTGCTCGATGCCTTCTTCCAGGGCTTCGGTGAGATCCGCCGCGTGCCGGGGCGTTCCATCGATCGCGCCACGGTCGAGCAGGCTGACGTGTTGCTGGTGCGCTCGGTGACCAACGTCAACCGCGCCTTGCTCGAAGGCAGCAAGGTCCGGTTTGTCGGCACATGCACCATCGGCACCGATCACCTGGACCTGGATTACTTCGCGCAGGCCGGCATCACCTGGTCCAGCGCGCCAGGGTGCAACGCCCGGGGCGTGGTCGACTACGTGCTGGGCAGCCTGCTGACCCTGGCCGAAATCGAAGGCGTGGCGCTGGCCGAGCGTACGTATGGGGTGGTCGGCGCAGGTGAAGTGGGCGCTCGATTGGTCAAGGTGCTCAAGGGTCTGGGTTGGCATGTGCTGGTGTGCGATCCACCGCGCCAGGCCGCCGAAGGTGGCGACTATGCCAGCCTGGAGCAGGTTATTGCACAGTGCGATGTCATCAGCCTGCATACCCCGCTGAGCACCTCCGGCGAACAGTCGACCTGGCATTTGTTTGATCGCCAGCGGTTGCAGCAACTCAAACCCGGCGCCTGGCTGATCAACGCCAGCCGAGGCCCGGTGGTGGACAACGCCGCGTTGCGCGACGTGCTGCTGGAGCGCGAGGACCTGCAAGCGGTGCTGGACGTGTGGGAGGGCGAGCCCAGCGTTGATATCGCCTTGGCCGAACTGTGCGTGATCGCCACCCCGCACATCGCCGGCTACAGCCTCGATGGCAAGCAGCGCGGGACGGCGCAGATCTATCAGGCGTTCTGTCAGTTCATCGATCAAGCGGCCAGCGTCACCCTCGATCAGTTGTTGCCGGCCCCGTGGCTGGCGCAGGTGCACGTGAACGCCAGCAGCGATCCGGCATGGGCCTTGGCAATGTTGTGCCGTGGCGTATACGACCCGCGCCGCGACGATGCCGACTTTCGCCGCAGCCTGGTGGTCAGCGGTGCCGAACAGCGCGCCGCGTTTGACCTGCTGCGCAAACACTATCCCGAGCGGCGTGAGATCGATGGGCTGCAGGTGCGCATCGACGGTGAGTCGCCGCAGCTCAAGCAAATCGTCACGGCGCTGGGTGCGCAACTGATCTAAGGGCGCTAAGGCGTGCTCCCACAAGCTAGGCGCTGCTTCCAATAAAAAACCCGGCCTAACAGGTGGCCGGGTCGGAGGATGTGCGCCAGTGTCTCAACCTTGTTTGGCAGGCCTGACCAATCGCTGCTCCAGTTCGCGGCATGCGCTCTGGATCATGTCTTCAGTGATCGGTACTTCGCGGCCTTGGGCGTCAATAATGGCGCACCCCAGAGACTGGTGTGGCTGCGTGCGGATCACTTGAATCTTGTCATCGCTGCTGTGTTGCAAGGACATGGCCTGTCTCCTCATCAGGTTGTGCGCTTACTATAAATCCGCCAAATGACCGGGCTGTGACAGCTTCCTACAACAAGGCAGGCGGTCATTGCAGTCCATCAGAAATACCCCATGACTGCCACCCAGACCTTAGACCAATAGTTTCTAGGGGCTATTGTCACTCGGCATATTTAACCGGACTCATTGTGATTTACAGACGTTCCATGGAAGCGACCGGTGTAGGCTGGTAGCCATTAGCCCCTTCGGATGATTCTGATGCTGTCTGCCCGCCATCGCCGCGCCATTCGCCTGTCCAGTCGCTTTATCGCCCCGTATCGCTGGCAGGTCCTGGGTGCCTTGCTGGCGCTGATCATTACCGCCGGCATTACCTTGTCCATGGGCCAGGGCATTCGCCTGCTGGTGGACAAGGGGTTGATGACGCAGTCGCCGCACCTGCTCAACCAAACCATCGGCTTGTTCATGTTGCTGGTGCTCGGGCTGGCGGTCGGCACGTTTGTCCGGTTCTATTTGGTGTCATGGATTGGCGAGCGTGTGGTCGCCGACATTCGACGCAAGGTGTTCAACCACCTGATCTACCTACACCCCGGCTTTTACGAGGACAACCGCAGTTCGGAGATCCAGTCGCGGCTGACCGCCGACACCACGCTGCTGCAATCGGTGATCGGGTCGTCGCTGTCGCTGTTCCTGCGCAATGCGCTGATGGTGATCGGTGGCATCGTGCTGTTGTTCATCACCAACCCCAAGCTCACCAGTATCGTGGTCGTGGCGTTGCCCTTGGTGCTGGCGCCGATCCTGATCTTTGGCCGGCGGGTGCGCAGCCTGTCGCGCCTGAGCCAGGACCGCATCGCCGACGTGGGCAGTTACGTCTCCGAGACCCTGGGCCAGATCAAGACCGTACAAGCCTACAACCACCAGGCGCAGGACGAGCAGCGCTTCGCGGTGACGGTAGAGCAGGCCTTCGAGACCGCACGCAAGCGCATTCTCCAGCGCTCCTGGCTGATCACGCTGGTCATCGTCCTGGTGTTGGGCGCGGTCGGGGTGATGCTCTGGGTCGGTGGCATGGACGTCATGGCCGGGCGGATTTCCGGAGGGGAGCTCGCAGCCTTTGTGTTCTACAGCCTGATCGTCGGGAGTGCCTTTGGCACCTTGAGCGAGGTGATCGGTGAGCTGCAACGGGCGGCGGGCGCGGCGGAGCGAATCGCCGAACTGCTGCGCTCGGAAAATATCATCCGCCCTCCCGCCAGCGGTCTGGTGGCACTGCCGGAACGTGTGCGCGGTGAGTTGCAGCTTGAAGACCTGGCGTTTTCCTACCCCTCACGCCCGCAAAGCTACGCCATCGATGGCGTGAACCTGACCATCAAGGCCGGTGAGACCCTGGCGCTGGTCGGGCCGTCGGGCGCGGGCAAGTCGACGGTGTATGACTTGCTGTTGCGGTTCTATGACCCGGCCCGGGGGCGGATCCTGCTGGATGGTGTGCCATTGACCCAGCTTGATCCTCAGGATGTACGCCGGTGTTTTGCCCTGGTGTCACAAACCCCGGCACTGTTTTTCGGCAGCGTCGAAGAGAACATCCGCTACGGCAAGCCGTCGGCCACCCTGGCGCAGGTGCAGGAAGCGGCTAAGATCGCTTATGCCCACGACTTTATCGAGCAGATGCCCGACGGCTACCAGACGCACCTGGGCGATGGTGGGCTGGGTCTGTCTGGCGGTCAGCGCCAGCGCCTGGCGATCGCCCGGGCGCTGCTGGTGGACGCGCCGATCCTGCTGCTGGACGAAGCCACCAGCGCCCTCGATGCCCAAAGCGAACACCTGATCCAGCAAGCCTTGCCGAGCCTGATGAAGAACCGCACCACCCTGGTCATCGCTCACCGCCTGGCCACCGTGAAGAATGCCGACCGTATCGCGGTGATGGATCAGGGCACGCTGGTGGCGATCGGTACCCATCAGGAGTTGATCGCCAGTAATGCGCTGTATGCGCGATTGGCGGCGCTGCAGTTCAATGATGGTGTGGCACCGTAGGAGCGAGGCTTGCCCGCGAAGCGCTTGGCGCTCTTGAAGCCCCCTTCGCCGGCAGCGTGGCCCCTACAGGATCAGCATTACTGATCATCAAAGTAGCGTTCATGCCAATCCACCAGCGGCTGCGGTGCGTTGAGCTTCTGGCCGTAGATCACCGAGTACGACAGCACGTTCTGCACGTACTGGCGGGTTTCGTCGAAGGGGATGCTTTCGACCCAGACGTCGAAGCTCAGGTGATCGGCGCCGCGCAGCCATTGGCGCACGCGGCCGGGCCCGGCGTTGTAGGCGGCGGAGGCGAGCACGCGGTTGCCGTTGAACTGGCTGTGGACCTGGCTCAAGTAGGCGGCGCCCAGCTGGATGTTTTTGTCCGGGTTCAATACTTGCTGCGGCGAGGCCAGCGGGATGCTGAACTTGCGCGCGGTTTCCTTGGCGGTGCCGGGCATCAACTGCATCAGGCCGCTGGCGCCAACGCCCGAACGGGCGTCGTCCATGAAGGCGCTTTCCTGGCGAGTGATGGCGAACACCCAGCTTGAATGCAGGCCGCGGACCTTGGCTTCGCGCACCAGCGTATCGCGGTGGGCCATCGGGAAGCGGATGTCCAGGTCGTCCCAGTACTGCGCCTGGCTGATGGTGCGAATGGCCGGGAAGTACCATTTCAGGTCGTAGGCCAGCTTGGCCTGGGCGACCATTTCGTCGCGGTTGAAGTGACGGCTGACGTAGTACCACTCACGACGTCCATCGACGATCTGCCCGCGGGCATGGAACTCCAGTGCCCGGCGTACCCCTGGGGTGTTGCGCACCTTATTGATCAGCGCCTGGCTCAGGACCAGGGGCTTGTTGTTCAGGGAGTACGGCGATTGCGAGCGATCGGCCGCGAGGAACCCGTAGAAGTCGCGCTCACGGGCCAGGCCCTTGTACAGCACCTGAGCCTCTGGGTTCTGCGGTTGGGCCAGTTCCAGGCTGCGGGCCTGCCAGTAGCGCCAGCGGTTGGTGGTGGCCAGGTCCTGGGGCAGGCGGCGGGTCAACTGATAGGCGTCGTCCCAGCGCGCCAGGCGCAGCAGCAGGCGCAGGCGCCATTCGGACACGGTGTTGTCGCGCAGTTCCGGGTCGTACTTGGTCATGACATCGAGCGCGCGGCTGTCGAAGCGGCGTGCCAGGGTCAGGCCGATTTCCCGGGCGATGGCGACTTTTTCATCGCGGGAGAAATGCATGCTGCTGGCATAGCCGTCGAGCAGGGCCATGGCCTTGTCCGGGTCCTGGCGGGCCAGTCGGCGCAAGCCCAGGCTGACAACGTCGGACATGGCGGCATCGGCGGGGGCGAAGCGCGATGGCTGGTTGAGCAGCTCGGGTTTTTGCGCCACGTCCACCAGCAAGCGACCGCGCGGTGCCAGGGTGGTCATGCCGCTGACCAGGGCGTTGGCCAGCGGATAGTTGCGGGTCCCGGCGGCCAGCTTGGCGCGTTCCCAGCGTTTTTGTTCGGTCAGTTGGCCATCGGCCGCCCATTGGGCGAACAGGGCGTCACAGGCGCTCGGTTGGGACTTGCCGGTGAGCCAGAGCTTTTCGGTGTTGGCATACCCCTCGGCCTTGAGGTTATGGGTGATCTGGTAGTGCGCATTGAGGCAGTCCAGCTCAGTGAAATTGAGCTTGGGGTCGTAGTACTTGACGAACGTCACCCACTCACCGCGATCCGCCAGCCAGCGCAGCCAGCGCAGTTTCATCCAGTTGGCTTGTGGCAGGTCACCGTGCTCGGCGAGGAACTTCTCGATTTCCTGGTTGCTGGCGCTTTTCAGGCGTGCGGTCAGCTCGTCGTAGGCCAGGTAAGGCTCCAGAGGGTAATCACTCAGGGCCTGGCTGTAGCGAACGTAGGGGCCGGTATCGCCTTTGGCCAGGGCGCGCTTGGCTTCATCGTAATACTGGCGCTGGGTGGACAGGTCCACCGCCTGGGCGGATTGAACGGCAGTGGTCGAGAGAAGAAGGCACGATAAAAAGCTGAAAAGGCGACTGCGCATGAGACATCCGTGCAGAGAAATCATGATAGATGCTGGCCTAGGGCCGGCATTGATTGTCTTGTAGCTTAGCCTTTTGCCGGCAACGGGTGAAAGCTTTGCCGGCCCGCCGGTGTAAGTTCGCAACAATTGTTGTGCAGAGTCTCCACACAGTGAAATTGCGGGCCTTCTGAGGCCTTAAGTCAGGTAGAATGCGCGCCCGGTTTTTGGAGAAGCTCATGACCCTGCTCAAATTCAGCGATGTGTCCCTTGCTTTCGGCGCTATGCCGTTGTTGGACAAGGTGTCCTGGCAGATCGCCCGTGGTGAGCGGGTGTGCATCATCGGCCGTAACGGCACAGGCAAGTCCAGCATGATGAAGCTGGTCAAGGGCGATCAGAAGCCCGATGACGGTTCTGTATGGCGCGCACCTGGCCTCAAGATCGGCGAATTACCGCAAGAATTGCCAGTGGCCGACGAGCGGACAGTGTTCGACGTGGTGGCCGAAGGCCTGGACGGTGTGGGCGAGCTGCTTGCGCAGTACCATCACCTGAGCCAGAACATCGTCACCGACGCCGACCTGGACAAGCTGATGCACGTCCAGCACGACCTTGAAGCCCGTGATGGCTGGCGTTTGCAGCAATTGGTCGACAGCACCCTGAGTCGCCTGCAATTGCCTGCCGACAAGACCCTTGCTGAGTTGTCCGGCGGCTGGCGTCGTCGCGTCCTGCTGGCGCAGGCGCTGGTTTCCGAGCCAGATCTGCTGCTGCTCGACGAGCCAACCAACCACCTGGATATCGGTGCAATCGCCTGGCTCGAAGAAGCGCTGAAGGATTTCCAGGGCGCCGTGCTGTTCATCACGCACGACCGTTCTTTCCTGCAGAACCTGGCAACCCGCATCCTGGAACTGGATCGCGGTGGCCTGATCGATTGGAACGGCGACTACGCCAGCTTCCTGGTGCACAAGGAAGCCGCACTGTCGGCGGAAGAAACCGCCAATGCGCTGTTCGACAAAAAGCTGGCCCAGGAAGAAGTCTGGATCCGCCAGGGCATCAAGGCCCGCCGTACCCGTAACGAAGGCCGTGTGCGTGCCCTCAAAGCCCTGCGTGTTGAGCGCAGCGAGCGTCGCGAACGCACCGGCAAGGCCAATATCCAGCTCGATACGGCCGATAAGTCGGGCAAGCAGGTCATGGTGCTGGAGAACGTCAGCTTCCATCACCCGGACGGCCCGTTCCTGATCAAGGACTTCTCCATGGTCCTGCAGCGCGGCGACCGTATCGGTCTGCTGGGCGCCAACGGTACCGGCAAGACCACGCTGCTGAAGCTGATGCTCAGCGGCTTGCAGCCAACCAGCGGCACCGTGGAGGAGGGGACGCGGATCGATGTGGCCTACTTCGACCAATTGCGCCACCAGTTGGACCTGGAAAAGACCGTGATCGACAACGTCGCTGAAGGTCGCGACTTCATCGACATCGACGGCCAGAGCCGCCATGTGCTGAGTTACCTCGGCGACTTCCTGTTCAGCCCGCAGCGTGCCCGCACGCCGGTCAAGGCGCTGTCCGGTGGTGAGCGTGCCCGTCTGTTGCTGGCCAAGTTGTTCAGCAAGCCAGCGAACCTGCTGGTGCTCGACGAACCCACCAACGACCTCGATGTGGAAACCCTCGAGTTGCTGGAGGAGGTCCTGCTGACCTTCAACGGCACCGTGCTGATGGTCAGCCACGACCGGGCATTCCTCGACAACGTCGTCACCAGCACCTTGGTCTTCGAAGGTGAAGGCAAGGTCCGTGAGTACGTCGGTGGTTATCAGGACTGGCTGCGCCAGGGCGGCTCGCCGCGTTTGTTGGGCGTGACCGAGAGCAAATCCGGCAAGGCCGACTTGAACTCTGCCGTGGTGGACACCGCGCCTGCGCCAGCGGCTGCGGTCGAGGCTCCGGCGGCGAAGAAAAAGCTCAGCTACAAGCTTCAGCGCGAGCTGGAAGCCCTGCCGGGTGAGATCGACGCCAAGGAACAGCAGATTGCCGCGGTGGAAGCCGAGATGGCTGACGCCGGGTTCTACCAGCGTCCAGCGGTCGAGACCGCCAAGGTCATCGCTTCACTTGAGCAACTGCAAGCGGAGTTGGAAGTATTGGTCGAGCGCTGGGCCGAACTGGATGCCTGAGTGATCGGTTGTTGATGTAGAAAAACCCGGCCTCATGGAGATGAGTGCCGGGTTTTTCATATGGGGCACATGCGTGCAGGGTCAGCTTTTGATCAGGCGTACCGCCAGCACATCGCACGGCGCGCCATGTAGCACATCGTTGGCGGTGGAACCCAGCAGCAATGCCAGCCCGTGGCGACCATGGCTGCCGACCACGATCAGGTCACAGCTTTGCTCCTTGGCGAAATGGTGGATTTCCTGGCGCGGCTGGCCGTAGGTCAGGTGGCTGTTGTCCCTGGAGAGCTCGGGGTACTTGTTGATCAGGCGCTCCAGGCGCTCCTTGGCCTGGTCGAATTGCTGTTGCTGCAGTTGCGACAGGTCCATCGGCACGTCACCACCAAAGGCCATGGCCATTGGCTCGACGATGTGTACCAGGGACAATTTGGCGCCATTGCTGACGGACAACTCGCGGGCGCGATGGATCACAGGATCGCACTCTTCGGTTAGATCTACGGCGACCAGAATGTGGTGGTAGGGCATGAGGTGCACCTCCTGAGGATGGCGATGAGGATAAGTATGGCTGGTTTCAAGCGAATGGGGCTGGACCCGAATCAATTCGCCCATCAAGAATCGGGAGTACAGATATGACGGTCTGGATAGTGGTGTCAATCCTTGCGCTCGTGTTGAGCCCTTTGGCGTGGCTGCGTCCCTCACGTAGCCAGGGTGGTCGAATGGCCCTGCGCATGGAGGCGCGACGCATGGGATTGGCCATGCAGTTGGTGCCACAGGAGTGGCCGCACTGGTTAACCCCGGAGCCGCCGAGCCCGTGTGCGCAGTACCATCGACCACGCCGGGGCAATCGGCCGGCCTGCTGGAGCTATTGGCAAAAGGCGCCGGGTGTGTGGGTCAATCAGTGGCAGGAGGTCTGCGAGGATCCGGCGTTGCTGATTCATTTCCAGAAGTTGCCGGCCAACGTCTACAAGGTCGAAGCCGATAAGCAAATGATTACCCTGTATTGGGGGGAGAAGGGTGACGCCCAGGTGTTGCAGGACATCGATGCCACCCTCAAGGCGCTGGCCTGAAACAATAAAAAGCCCGACATCATCGTCGGGCTGGAGTTGGCCAGGCAGGCCGGAATTCTTCGTCTGTCGATCGTGCGCCGGCCACAGGCCAGCGCACACGCATATTCGTTTACTGTCCCCGTCAGCGTAGTCGCTCGAACGCGGTTTGCCGCGAATTAGGACGACGTTTCTAACTATTGATTCTATGAATGACTGCGCATGCGCCGGCGTGTTGTTGGGCTTGCGGGTGCCAAAATGACCGCAAAGTCGCGTTTCAGCACGCATTTCGGGCGATTGACAATTGTCGGAAATTCCGTGAAGGTGACACACCCAAATCAAACGGGCGTATGAATTGAGCGTTTGTATTTTCAGATCGCTCCTACAGAATCCCGACTATCGCGTTGGCGGGTGTGCCTGCTGGAATGGCGTTAGCATCGACGTTGTCGTCATGCCGAGCCAGAACATCAGCGTCCGACGTGTACTGTTCAGCTTCCATATCGTGGAGATCAGTTGATGATTTACGAAGGTAAAGCCATCACGGTTAAGGCTCTTGAAAGTGGCATCGTCGAACTGAAGTTCGACCTCAAGGGTGAGTCCGTCAACAAGTTCAACCGTCTAACCCTGAACGAACTGCGTCAGGCCGTGGACACCATCAAGGCAGATGCGTCGATCAAGGGCGTGATCGTCAGCAGCGGCAAGGACGTTTTCATCGTCGGCGCCGACATCACCGAATTCGTCGATAACTTCAAGCTGCCCGATGCTGAGCTTGTGGCTGGCAACCTCGAAGCCAACAAGATTTTCAGCGATTTTGAAGACCTCAATGTCCCGACTGTGGCAGCTATCAACGGCATCGCCTTGGGTGGCGGTCTGGAAATGTGCCTGGCTGCGGACTATCGCGTCATGTCCACCGTGGCCAAGATCGGCCTGCCGGAAGTCAAGCTGGGCATCTACCCAGGCTTCGGCGGCACCGTTCGCCTGCCGCGCATCATCGGTGCCGACAATGCCATCGAGTGGATCGCCGCCGGTAAGGAAAACCGTCCTGAAGACGCGCTGAAAGTAGGCGCTGTTGATGCGGTGGTTGCGCCAGAGAAATTGCAGGAAGCGGCTCTTGAGCTGATCAAGCGCGCCATCTGCGGCGAGTTCGATTACAAGGCCAAGCGCCAGCCGAAGCTGGAAAAGCTCAAGCTCAACGCCATCGAACAAATGATGGCGTTCGAAACCGCCAAGGGTTTTGTGGCTGGTCAGGCGGGTCCGAACTACCCGGCACCGGTCGAAGCCATCAAGACGATCCAGAAAGCCGCGAACTTCGGTCGCGACAAGGCGCTGGAAATCGAAGCTGCAGGTTTCGTGAAGCTGGCCAAGACCTCTGCCGCGCAGAGCTTGATCGGCTTGTTCCTGAACGATCAGGAGCTGAAGAAAAAGGCCAAGGCCTACGACGAAATCGCCAAGGACGTGAAGCAGGCTGCCGTACTGGGCGCTGGCATCATGGGTGGCGGTATCGCCTATCAGTCGGCCTCCAAAGGTACGCCGATCCTGATGAAAGACATCAACGAACACGGTATCGAGCAGGGCCTGGCAGAAGCTGCCAAGCTGCTGGTTGGCCGCGTTGATAAAGGTCGCATGACCGCAGCAAAAATGGCTGAAGTGCTCAACGGCATTCGTCCTACGCTGTCCTACGGCGATTTCGGTCACGTCGACCTGGTGGTCGAGGCCGTGGTCGAGAACCCGAAGGTCAAGCAGGCGGTGTTGGCTGAAGTCGAAGACCATGTCAAAGAGGACACCATCCTCGCCTCGAACACCTCGACCATTTCCATCAGCTTGTTGGCCAAGGCACTCAAGCGTCCGGAAAACTTCGTCGGCATGCACTTCTTCAACCCCGTGCACATGATGCCCCTGGTCGAAGTGATCCGTGGCGAGAAGTCCAGCGAGCTGGCCGTTGCCACGACCGTTGCTTACGCCAAGAAAATGGGCAAGAACCCGATCGTCGTCAACGATTGCCCGGGCTTCCTGGTCAACCGCGTCCTGTTTCCGTACTTCGGCGGTTTCGCCAAGCTGGTCAGCGCCGGTGTGGACTTCGTCCGTATCGACAAGATCATGGAAAAATTCGGCTGGCCCATGGGCCCTGCCTACCTGATGGACGTCGTCGGCATCGACACCGGCCACCATGGTCGCGACGTGATGGCCGAAGGCTTCCCGGATCGCATGAAAGACGACCGTCGTACGGCCATCGACGTGCTCTACGAAGCCAAGCGCCTGGGCCAGAAAAATGGCAAGGGCTTCTACGCCTACGAGACCGACAAACGCGGCAAGCAGAAGAAAGTGGCCGACCCGTCGGTGCTGGAAGTGCTCAAGCCGATCGTTTACGAACAGCGTGAAGTCACTGACGAAGACATCATCAATTGGATGATGATTCCGCTGTGCCTGGAGACCGTTCGTTGCCTGGAAGACGGCATCGTCGAGACCGCTGCCGAAGCCGATATGGGCCTGGTCTACGGGATTGGCTTCCCTCCATTCCGTGGCGGCGCGCTGCGCTACATCGACTCGATCGGTGTTGCCGAGTTCGTTGCCCTGGCTGACCAGTACGCTGATTTGGGCGCGCTGTACCACCCGACCGCGAAGCTGCGCGAAATGGCCAAGACTGGCCAGCGGTTCTTCGGTTAAGCGTCCAAACACTAGAGCGAGAGTGAAATTTTATGAGCTTGAATCCTAGAGACGTCGTGATTGTCGACTTCGGTCGTACTCCGATGGGCCGCTCCAAGGGCGGCATGCACCGCAACACCCGCGCCGAAGATATGTCGGCGCACCTGATCAGCAAATTGCTGGAACGCAACGTCAAGGTTGATCCGAACGAAGTCGAGGACGTGATCTGGGGCTGCGTCAACCAGACCCTGGAGCAGGGCTGGAACATCGCCCGCATGGCGTCCCTGATGACGCAGATCCCGCACACCGCTGCCGGCCAGACCGTCAGCCGCCTGTGTGGCTCGTCCATGAGTGCCCTGCACACTGCCGCGCAAGCGATCATGACCGGTAACGGTGATGTGTTCGTCGTGGGCGGCGTCGAGCACATGGGTCACGTGAGCATGATGCACGGTGTCGATCCGAACCCGCACATGTCGCTGTACGCGGCGAAAGCCTCGGGCATGATGGGCCTGACCGCGGAAATGCTGGGCAAGATGCACGGCATTAGCCGTGAGCAGCAGGATGCCTTCGGCGTGCGCTCCCACCAACTCGCCCACAAGGCGACCGTGGAAGGCAAGTTCAAGGACGAAATCATCCCGATGCAAGGCTACGACGAGAATGGTTTCCTGAAACTGTTCGACTACGACGAAACCATTCGTCCGGAAACCACCCTGGAAAGCCTGGCGGCGTTGAAGCCAGCGTTCAATCCAAAGGGCGGCACCGTGACAGCCGGTACCTCGTCGCAGATCACCGATGGTGCTTCGTGCATGATCGTGATGTCGGCGCAGCGTGCCCAGGACCTGGGTATCCAGCCGATGGCGGTGATCCGTTCGATGGCAGTGGCAGGTGTGGATCCGGCAATCATGGGCTATGGTCCAGTACCGGCCACACAAAAAGCACTGAAGCGCGCAGGTCTGAGCATCTCCGACATCGACTTCTTCGAACTCAACGAAGCTTTCGCCGCACAGGCCCTGCCAGTGCTGAAAGATTTGAAAGTGCTCGACAAGATGAACGAGAAGGTTAACCTGCACGGCGGCGCGATCGCCCTGGGCCATCCGTTTGGTTGCTCGGGTGCACGTATCTCCGGCACGCTGCTTAATGTCATGAAGCAGAATGGCGGCACCTTCGGTGTATCGACCATGTGCATTGGCCTCGGCCAGGGCATAGCCACCGTCTTCGAACGCGTCTAAGCGCTTCGTCGATGGAAGCCGGGGCCAAGTGCCCCGGTTTTTGTTTTTCAGAAGATTTTTATTTTTTATTTGATCGCATTCGAACGAGGCCCCTGAACATGTCGATACAACCCGGTCTCTACCAGCATTACAAAGGACCGCAGTACCGTGTTTTCAGTGTTGCACGGCACTCCGAGACGGAAGAAGAAGTGGTCTTCTACCAAGCCCTGTATGGGGATTACGGTTTTTGGGTGCGTCCCTTGAGTATGTTCCTGGAGTCAGTCGAGGTTGACGGCGAGCAGGTCCCACGCTTTGCTTTGGTGCAGGTCGAACCAAGCCTTTTTTCAAGGCCATAAGCTGAGGGCGCACAGAACCCCGTGCTTGACCTCACCTTGTTGCCACTATATATAGCGGTGCCGCGTCAGGCGCCAACCGCCTTTCACTTCTCGAATTCAGGAATTTTCTGATCCATGGGCAAATCGCTGGTCATTGTGGAATCCCCGGCTAAGGCCAAGACCATCAACAAGTATCTGGGCAACCAATACGTGGTGAAGTCGAGTATCGGCCATATCCGAGACCTGCCCACCAGCGGTTCGGCTAGCGCCAGCAAAGAGCCGGCTGCCAAGCGTGGCAAGGCTGCGGCTGGTGAAGTGCCACTGCTGTCGCCTAAGGAAAAGGCCCGCAAGCAACTCGTTTCGCGCATGGGTGTCGACCCCGATCATGGCTGGAAAGCCAAGTACGAGATCCTTCCGGGCAAGGAAAAGGTCATCGAAGAGCTGCGTCGGCTCGCCAAGGATGCTGACACCATCTATCTCGCAACCGACTTGGATCGCGAGGGGGAAGCCATTGCCTGGCACCTGCGCGAAGCCATCGGTGGTGATGACAGCCGCTACAAGCGCGTGGTGTTCAACGAAATCACCAAGAAAGCGATCCAGGAAGCCTTCTCCAAGCCGGGCGAGCTGGACATTGACCGTGTCAATGCCCAGCAGGCACGCCGCTTCCTCGATCGTGTGGTGGGCTACATGGTCTCGCCACTGCTGTGGTCCAAGATCGCGCGTGGTTTGTCGGCCGGCCGCGTGCAATCGGTGGCGGTGAAGTTGGTGGTGGAGCGTGAGCGCGAGATTCGTGCGTTCAACCCGGAAGAGTACTGGGAAGTGCACGCTGACCTCGGCACTGCCAAGGGCGCCAATGTGCGTTTTGAAGTGGCCCGTGAAAACGGCGAAGCCTTCAAGCCGCTCAATGAAGCCCAGGCCATGGCGGCGCTGGAGAAGCTCAAGTCTTCCAGCTACACCATCGCCAAGCGCGAAGACAAGCCGACCAGCAGCAAGCCATCGGCGCCATTCATCACGTCCACCCTGCAGCAGGCCGCGAGTAACCGCCTGGGCTTCGGCGTGAAGAAAACCATGATGATGGCCCAGCGCTTGTACGAAGCGGGCTACATCACGTACATGCGTACCGACTCGACCAACCTCTCGGCCGATGCCGTGGTGATGGCGCGGACCTACATCGAGGGTGAGTTCGGCGCGAAGTACCTGCCAGAAACCCCGAACGTGTACAGCAGCAAGGAAGGCGCACAAGAGGCTCACGAAGCGATTCGTCCTTCTGATGTGAACACCGACCCGAGCAAGCTGACGGGCATGGAGCGTGACGCTGAGCGCCTCTATGAGCTGATCTGGCGCCAGTTCGTTGCTTGCCAGATGTTGCCGGCCAAATACCTGTCGACCACGGTCAGCGTCGCTGCGAGCGGCTTTGAGCTGCGCGCCAAGGGCCGCATCCTCAAGTTCGACGGCTACACCCGTGTCATGCCGCAAATGGCCAAGCCGGGCGACGACGACGTTCTGCCGGACATGGCCCAGGGCGACGTGCTGAAGTTGATCAAGCTTGATCCAAGCCAGCACTTCACCAAGCCACCGGCGCGCTACTCGGAAGCGAGCCTGGTCAAGGAAATGGAAAAACGCGGCATCGGTCGTCCATCGACCTATGCAGCGATCATTTCGACCATTCAGGACCGCGGCTATGTAGCGCTGCACAACCGTCGTTTCTACTCGGAAAAGATGGGTGACATCGTTACCGAGCGCCTGTCGGAGAGCTTCTCCAATCTGATGGACTACGGCTTCACCGCCGGGATGGAAGAGAACCTCGATGACGTCGCCCAGGGCGAGCGTGATTGGAAGAGTGTGCTCGACGAATTCTACGGGGACTTCAAGAAGAAACTGGAAGTCGCTGAGAGCCCGGAAGGTGGCATGCGTGCCAACCAGCCGGTCATGACAGATATCCCGTGCGTGACCTGCGGTCGTCCGATGCAGATCCGTACCGCATCGACCGGCGTATTCCTCGGTTGCTCGGGTTACAGCCTGCCGCCTAAAGAGCGCTGCAAGGCCACCGTCAACCTGGTGCCGGGCGACGAAATTGCCGCGGACGACGAGGGTGAGTCGGAGTCCCTGGTGCTGCGCGGCAAGCATCGCTGCCCGATCTGCAGCACGGCGATGGATGCGTATTTGCTGGATGAGAAGCGCAAGCTGCACATCTGCGGTAACAATCCGGATTGCAACGGTTACGAGATCGAAGAGGGCAGCTATCGCATCAAGGGCTACGAAGGCCCGAGCCTGGAGTGCGATAAATGCGGCAGCGAAATGCAGCTCAAGACCGGTCGTTTCGGTAAGTTCTTCGGCTGTACCAACGCGACCTGCAAGAACACCCGTAAGCTGCTGAAAAGCGGCGATGCGGCACCGCCTAAGATGGATCCGGTGAAAATGCCCGAGCTCAAGTGCGAGAAGGTCAACGACACCTATATCCTGCGTGACGGTGCTTCCGGCTTGTTCCTGGCGGCCAGCCAGTTCCCCAAAAACCGCGAGACCCGTGCTCCACTGGTGATCGAGATCGTGCCGCACAAGGACGAGATCGATCCGAAGTATCACTTCCTCTGCGAAGCGCCGAAGAAAGACCCGGACGGTCTTCCAGCAGTGATTCGCTACAGTCGCAAGACCAAAGAGCAGTACGTGCAGACTGAGGTAGATGGCAAGCCTACCGGCTGGAAAGCGTTCTACGATGGCGGTAAATGGGTCGTTGAAGACAAGCGCGTAGCTAAGTAATAGCGATTGCGTTGCAAAAAGGCCCCGTACGAACCCTTGGGTTTGTACGGGGCCTTTTTTTGGCTTGCAGGTAACTTGTCTGATCCACGACACTGTTCAGCCTGCATTATGCGCCCTGTACCGTTGTGGAGACCGCCGTCATGGCCTATGAGCTTTATACCCGCACCAACCAAAAAATTTACTTTGCCGGTCTCTCGCTTGAAGCCTTGGCCCGAGTCGAAGATGGGCGGGCGATGAACGCTCCGGCGCTGGTCCAGGCAGGGCGTGAGTCAGCGCTGTTTCATCTGTATGGCGCATTGTTGGGGTTGTGTCACGAGATTGCCGGGTTCTATCGCCTGCCTCAGGCGAACGCGCCGCGTGCGGAGTTGTTGTTGACTCGCGAGGTGCTTGAAAGCATCGCTATCCCTGAGCTGGCCGAGATGGTGGAGCTGGCAAACAGCCCGCAAACCTGGCTAGCCAAGCTTCTGGTGGCCCATGCCGCGCTGTTTCAACCGCCCCGCGCGCCACACAAGCCCAAGGGAGATGTCACGCAGCCGTTGATCGTCGCCGTGAGTCTCGATGATGAGCCTGAGGACGAGTTGAGCAGGGAAGAGCTGGAGAGCTGGCGTCAGAACCTAAAGGCCTTGGCGATTCGCTTTCGTGAAGGGTTGAACGAGTGCTGAGGATGTAAGCGTGCGCTGATCTGAGCGCGGGGCCGCCGCGGCTGACGGTTTTGGTAACGTGCTGTCGGTCAAGATCTCGAGCGAAGTGGTGCCGATGGCTATATAATCTGCGCCTTTCGTGGAGAACAGACCTTTATGCCAACGTCCTTTCTAGAAATTGTCGAGCTGCCAGACGGCCGTATTGAGCTGCGCAGAGCGGAGGACGAGGGTTCTCTGGTAACTCTGGACTTCTCTGAAGACGCCAAAGCGTTCCTGCAAGGCCAGCATGTTGAAGTCGCCAAGGCGATGTTGAGTGTGGGCGTGCAGATGGCGGGGCGCCTGGCTGAAGGCGAATTCGACAAGGAAGAAGGGCCGCGGATTCTTCATTGATCCCGTCTGTCGGCTATTCGTGAAGCATTGTTATAGATAGTTGTTACAGATTGGCTTCTCTGTTCTGGAGAAGCCCTGCGCCTTTCAAGTGCGCGTGCGCGTCACTCAACCCAGTCGAATGTTCAGGCTTTGTGCCTCGCCAATACGAGCGGCGCTGATCAATTGTTGCCGTGCGCCACTGTTTAGCGGGTTCAGCCAGCTGACAACCGTGTGGCTGCGCCCCAGGCGCAGCGCTTCACACGCCAATTGCTGAGCGCTTTGGGTGCCACTGGGTTGAAGCAGCAAAATACGCTCGCGGTTCAGGCCTGCATCGCGCAACCAGGCCTGGGTCAGGCTGGCGGGCGGAGCAATCAGTGTCAGCCAGCGAGCATCCTGGTCCTGGCTCAGTTCCCTGAGGATCGGTGCCAGAAGGCTAAGGCAGTTCCCGGCCGCACCACGTAGTGACAGTTCACTGAATGCCTCGGGTTCGGCGCCCCAAGGCGACTCGACCACGTCTTTCAAAATCGGCGTCAGCGGCTGAGCCATAAACGCTTCGAACAGCGGAAGTTGTGTGTGCTGTGGTGTGTGGGGGAACTGCATAACGCCTCCTTTAGCGGCGAATGACGCCGACACTCAAGCCTTCGATCACCAGATCCTGATCCTTCAAATTGACTTCGATCGGGGCGAACTCGGGGTTTTCGGCAATCAGCCAGACTTTGCTGCCGTCGCGCTTGAAACGCTTGACGGTCACTTCGTCGCCAATACGGGCGACAACGATCTGGCCATTGCGGGCTTCACGCGTGGTGTGTACGGCGAGCAGATCGCCGTCGAAAATCCCCACATCCTTCATGCTCATGCCATGGACGCGGAGCAGGTAGTCGGCTCGAGGATGAAAGAAGGTGGGGTTGATGTTGCAGGACTCTTCGATGTGCTGCTCGGCCAGGATCGGCGCACCGGCAGCGACCCGGCCGATGATCGGCAGGGTAGACTCGTCGGCCTTGGCTTCAAAACCTGGAATGCGTATGCCGCGCGAAGCGCCGGGCGTCATTTCGATCGCGCCCTTGCGCGCCAGGGCCTTGAGGTGCTCTTCAGCCGCATTGGGTGACTTGAAACCCAGCTCCAGGGCAATTTCTGCACGGGTAGGTGGATAGCCGTTGTCTTCGAGGCAGCGTTTGATAAAAGCCAGAATCTCAGCTTGGCGTGGCGTCAGTTTTAGCATTTCGATCGCTCTGTCTTTTTATACAGTGACTGGGATTATATACAGTGAATTGATCTTGGCAATCCTCCATTTTGAGGTGGCGGCCAGGCGGTCAGTTTTCCAAAGGCTGGGGCGGTATCTGTAGGACGAAATACAGTCGTTGGCTTGTATGGTTAAATAGCTGACCGACCGTTCGCAAAACGAACTGGCAGACTTGACAAGGCACAGGCTGAAACGTATGTTTCAAACAAGTGTTTGTCAGGCGGAGTAGCCATGGCCCAGTCGGAAACCGTTGAACGCATTCTTGATGCTGCCGAGCAGTTGTTCGCGGAAAAAGGTTTTGCTGAAACTTCATTGCGGTTGATCACCAGCAAGGCTGGGGTCAATCTTGCCGCGGTGAATTATCATTTCGGCTCAAAGAAGGCCTTGATCCAAGCAGTCTTTTCGCGCTTTCTCGGGCCGTTCTGCGCCAGCCTCGATCGCGAGCTGGAACGCCGCCAGGCCAGGCCGGAGAACAAGCCGACGCTGGAGGAGTTGCTGGAAATCCTCGTTGAACAGGCGCTCGTCGTGCAGCCACGCAGCGGCAATGACCTTTCGATTTTCATGCGCCTGCTGGGGCTGGCGTTCAGCCAGAGCCAAGGGCACTTGCGACGGTATCTGGAAGACATGTACGGCAAGGTATTCCGCCGCTACATGATGCTGGTCAACGAAGCCGCACCTCGTATCCCGCCTATCGAATTATTCTGGCGCGTGCACTTCATGCTCGGTGCCGCTGCATTCAGCATGTCCGGGATCAAAGCCTTGCGGGCCATCGCTGAAACCGATTTTGGGGTCAA
Source organism: Pseudomonas sp. ok272 (assembly GCF_900109995.1). Taxonomy (GTDB): domain Bacteria; phylum Pseudomonadota; class Gammaproteobacteria; order Pseudomonadales; family Pseudomonadaceae; genus Aquipseudomonas. The sequence continues at coordinate 117,374 of NZ_FOCB01000008.1, forward strand.
TACCTCGATTGAGCAGGTCATGCGCCTGATGGTGCCGTTCCTCGCTGCCGGCATGCGCGCTGAAACCGGTGTGACTGATGAGGCGATGGCCGCCGCCCAATTGCGTCCTCGTAGTAAATCAGCGCCGGTTGTCGCCAAGGTTTAACTGCACACGGGTGGGCGCGGCAGCTGACATCCGCTAAGCTAGCCGCCCATGCCGACTCGTGTTTCAGACCCGCTCCCTTTTCTCTTTACCGACTGCGTAGCGCCGGGCAATGTCTTTGGCGACGCCGTCGTGTGTCTGCATCGAGCCAGGTACTTCAAAGACGCGCCGTGCGCGCATTTCGATATCAAGGAATCCTTATGACTGCTGGCCTGCAAGGCTCGTTGATGGTGGACGTCGCCGGTACCTGGCTGACGGCCGAAGATCGCCACCTGTTGCGCCAGCCCGAAGTGGGTGGGCTGATCATTTTTGCACGCAATATCGAGCACCCACGCCAGGTGCGTGAGTTGAGTGCATCGATCCGCGCCGTACGTCCTGACTTGTTGCTGGCGGTGGACCAGGAGGGCGGACGTGTGCAGCGTCTGCGCCAGGGTTTCGTGCGCCTCCCGGCCATGCGCGCCATTGCCGACAACCCTAATGCGCAGTACTTGGCCGAGCAGTGTGGCTGGATCATGGCCACGGAAGTATTGGCAGTTGGCCTGGACCTGAGTTTTGCACCGGTACTGGATCTCGATTATCAGCGCAGTGCGGTGGTCGGCACCCGTTCGTTCGAGGGTGATCCGGAGCGGGCAGCGTTGCTCGCCGGTGCCTTCATTCGCGGGATGAACCAAGCGGGCATGGCCGCCACGGGCAAGCATTTCCCTGGCCACGGCTGGGCTGAGGCGGATTCCCACGTAGCGATTCCCAATGATGAGCGCAGCCTTGATCAGATCCGCGCTAACGACCTGGTACCGTTTGCCCGCTTGAGCAAGCAGCTCGCGGCCGTCATGCCAGCCCATGTGATCTATCCGCAGGTTGACTCCCAGCCTGCCGGCTTCTCGCGTCGCTGGCTGCAGGACATCCTGCGGGGTGAGTTGCAGTTCGATGGGGTTATTTTCAGCGATGATCTGTCGATGGCCGGTGCACATGTGGTGGGTGATGCCGCCAGCCGCATCGAGGCCGCACTGACCGCAGGTTGTGACATGGGGTTGGTGTGCAATGACCGCGCGGCGGCCGAGCTGGCGCTGGCTGCGGCTCAGCGTTTGAAGGTCAAGCCGTCGGCGCGTATTGCCCGGATGCGGGGCCAGGCGTGCGCCAGCACTGACTACCGACAGGATCCACGCTGGCTGACCGCCCTCGGCGCGCTCAGAGACGCCCAGCTCATCGATTAAGGACATTGGCAATGACGGTTTACGCAATCATCGGTGGCACCGGCCTGACCCAGCTTGAAGGGTTGAACATTCATCGCTCGTTGGCACTCGACACGCCCTATGGTGCGCCGTCTGCGCAGATTCAGGTGGGCGAGTATGGCGGGCGTGAAGTGTTGTTTCTCGCTCGTCACGGCCACCCGCACCGACTGCCGCCGCATCAGGTCAACTATCGCGCCAACCTGTGGGCGCTCAAGCAGGCAGGTGCCGAGGCCATCCTGGCGGTGAACGCGGTGGGCGGGATTCATGCCTCCATGGGGACCGGGCATTTCTGCGTGCCTCATCAGTTGATCGACTACACCAGCGGTCGCCAGCACACCTATTTTGCCGATGATCTGGAGCAGGTTACCCATATCGACTTCAGCTACCCCTACAGCGAGTCGCTGCGCGAACAGTTGGTTGCCGCCCTGGCCGCCGAAGGTTGTGCCTACAGCAGTCACGGCGTGTACGCCTGCACGCAGGGCCCGCGCCTGGAAACCGTTGCCGAGATCGCCCGCCTGGAGCGTGATGGTTGCGATATCGTCGGCATGACGGGGATGCCCGAAGCCGCGCTGGCTCGTGAGCTGGAACTGGATTACGCCTGCCTGGCACTGGTGGTGAACCCGGCGGCCGGCAAGTCCACGGCAGTGATCACCATGGCCGAGATCGAGCAGGCGTTGCATGACGGCATGGGCAAGGTGAAGTCGACGCTGGCGCGGGTGTTGGCGGGCTGATAATGACCTGTCCAGCGTAAGTTTTTTCGCGAGCAGGCTCACTCCCACAGATGCGTTGGATGGCGCGGCTAGACCTTTGACTTGTCCGGCAGTGGTGCAAACAGTGCATCAATGTCGTCGCTCTGCAGCTTCCAGTCTCCGGTGGTGCGTCCATCCAGGACGCCGGCCGCGAGATCAGCCTTTTCCTTCTGCAAGTGTTGGATTTTCTCTTCGACTGTGCCCCGGGCAATCATCTTGTAGACGAACACGGGTTTTTCCTGGCCTATCCGGTAGGCGCGGTCAGTGGCCTGGTTTTCCGTCGCCGGGTTCCACCAGGGATCGTAGTGAATCACCGTATCGGCTTCTGTCAGGTTTAGGCCTACACCACCGGCCTTCAGGCTGATCAGAAAGATCTGATGCTTGCCGCTCTGAAAGTCTTTCACTGGCGTGCGCCGATCCCGGGTTTGTCCGGTCAGCAGCGCGTAGGCAATGCCGCGCTTGTTCAGCTCATCTTCGATCAGTGACAGCATCGAGGTGAACTGCGAGAACAGCAGGATCTTGCGGCCCTCGTCGAACAGTTCTTGAAGCATTTCCATCAAGCTGTCGAGCTTGCCGGAGGTGCTGCCGCGGGTGGGCAGGGCGCCTTCATTGACCAGGCGCAGGTCGCAGCAGACCTGGCGCAACTTGAGCAGTGCCTCGAGGATGATGATCTGGCTGCGCGCCACGCCTTTGCGGGTGATCTCGTCGCGCACTTTCTTGTCCATGGCCAGGCGCATGGTTTCGTACACGTCGCGCTGCGCCTCGTTGAGGTCGACCCAATGGATGATCTCGGTTTTCGGCGGCAATTCGGTCGCCACTTGCTCTTTGGTACGGCGCAGCAGGAACGGTTTGATCCGGCCATTGAGGTGTTGCAGGCGTGCGTCGCTGGCGTGCCTTTCGATGGGCACGCGGTAGTCGCGGTTGAAGCTTTTCACATCCCCCAGCCAGCCGGGCAGCAGGAAGTGGAACAGCGACCACAACTCGCCCAGGTGGTTTTCCAATGGGGTGCCGCTCAGGCATAGGCGTTGCCGGGCATTGAGCTCCCGTGCGGCCTGGGCGGCCTTGCTGCTGGGGTTCTTGATGTACTGCGCTTCGTCGAGCACCAGTATGTGCAACGGCTGCGCCGCCAGGCGTTCGAGATCCTTGGGCAGCAGGGCGTAGGTGGTGAGGATCAGGTCGTATTCGGCCAGATGCTCGAAATGTTTTTTGCGGGCCGCGCCGTACAGCGCCAACACCTTGAGCTGTGGGGCGAAGTGCGCCGCTTCATCGAGCCAGTTGGGGATCAGGCTGGTGGGCATCACCACCATGCAGGGCCGATCGAGGCGTCCGGCGTTTTTTTCGGTCAGGACATGGGCCAGGGTTTGTAGGGTTTTGCCCAGTCCCATGTCATCCGCGAGGATGCCGCCCACTTCCAGTTGTCGCAGCGATTGCATCCAGCTCAAGCCTTCGAGCTGATACGGGCGCAGCGTCGCATTCAGGCCCTCGGGCGCGCCGCAGGTGTAGTCCTTGATGTCGCGCAGGCGCTGGGCGAAGGTGCGGATGTGTTCGCCGCCCTCCCACAAGAGCGGCATGCCTTCCAGTGGATTGAGGCGGGTGGCATCGGCGGTGCTCAGGCGCAGCGTGGTTTCGCCGGACGCTTGCAAGTAGAACTCGCCGAGCGTCGCCAGCACGGGCTTGAGTCGTCCGAACGGTAGCGCGACTTGCAGCGGGCCGTACTCGGAGTTCGGGCGATTGGGGATGTTCACCAGGATCAACTCGTCGTCTCGACGCTTGGCCAGTCGTTCCGGATTAAGGATCTCGGTGTGCGAGCGCATCAGGTTGAGCAGGATCGGCAGCAGGCTCAGGCGCTCGCCGTTGACGATGATCCCCAGTTCCAGGTCAAACCAATCGCGCTCCGGGGCCTCGTCGACGGTGGCGTACCAGTCGTCCACGGTCGTCAAGTCGAAGCCGAAGTCTTCATCGATCTGCAGCTCCCAGCCTTGCTCGCGAAGCTTGGGGAGTTCGTTGAGGGTGAAGGTTAGCCACGCGCTGTCGTTGACCATCTCGTAGAGATCGCCAGCGCTTTCCGGGAGGGCCTTGCTTTGGCGGGTTGCGACCTTGAAGCCCAGTAGGCGTAGCTGCTCGCGGTAGGTCTTTTCCGCTTCCGGCTGGCGCTTTATCCGCAGTGTCTGATGTTCCTGGCGGATCAGGACGTCGGCATTCTTTTGCCCGCTGACGTATTCGTCCAGGTAGTTGAACGACAGCGCGGCGCGGTGCTGGATGTAGCGCTGCATCTTGCCGTTGCGCGGTTCAAAGGCGCTGAATTCGATGCTGGCCAGCCACAGGCGTGGTATTGGCGGCACGTCGTCCATCAGCTTTTGCGGTAAGGGCGCAGGCGAGCGGTTTTCCAGGATGGACTGCAGCTTTTCCAGCAGGTGCGCGTCTTTGGCGGCGGCCGGGTATTGCAGGGTGTCCTGGACTTTCAACAGCACGGCCGCGCAGTGCTTGCAGTTGACCCTGACCGGGCAACTGCAGGTGGCGTCGACCAGCAGCAACGTGGCTTTGGCGGATTCGCGCAGGGTGATGGTCTGGCGGTAGACGTTGCCACCAGAGCCTTCGCAACTGGCGGTGAGGGTGCTGTCCCCGGCCTCGACGATTCTGACGCGATTCTCCAGGGCGTAGCGGCGGCCACGCTCCAGGCTTTGCTCCTTGAATCGGCTGACCCAGGAAGGGCCCAGGGGTTTGCTCAGGCTCGGGGACATAGGGACTTCAATCAGTCCGGGTCGACAGCGGGGGCTTGTCGCTGCGCGGGCGCCGTCAGCGAGGTGATCTTGATCAGCAGGCCCAGGTGACCGTTGTCGAGGAAATTGAGTTGGCCGTTTTTGGTGTGGCTTTCCTGTTGCAGGCGCTCCGTGCTGCTGGCCAGACCGTTGCTGTCGAATTGATTGACCCAGAACTTGGCGTCCACATCGGTAAAGCGTCCTAGCTTCAGGTCCAGCGTGCCCTGGATCGGGAACTGGCCGAAGTGCTCGGGGCCGTCGCTGATCGAGACCTTGCTGGCGCTTTCGCCGAGGTTCTGTTGCCAGGCCTTGTGCAGCAGCACGGTGTAGTCGCTACTGGCCTGCAGCTTTTCCACTTCGGCGTTGAGGCTTGGCGTGCGCAGGTCGGCGGCAGTCACGGGTTGCGCACCTGCAGCCCAGTCTTCGGGCGCGGGGCGGCTGACGATGGCAGGCACGGCGTTTTGCCGGACCAGGATCATTTCAACTTGATACAGGCTGTCGGCAAACGCGGTGGGGGCGATCAACGTCAACAACAGGGTCAATGAGCGAAACAGGCGCATAGGGCGTCCTTCAAGCAGATTTCGGAGTGAGGTGCTCAAGCAGCGCCTCTACTGTATTAAAGCGCTCTTGCGGGCTTTCCATCGGCACCATGAATTTGAACATCGTGGCCCCTTCGAACTTGTAGCGTTTGGGCTGGCCCTGGATCAACTTGATCAGCGTCAGTGGGTCGACCGGTGTTTGCGCGTCGAACTCGATACGCCCACCCTGCGGGCCGCCGTCGACTTTCTTGATCCCCAGTTGCTCGGCTTGCAGCTTGAGCAGGGTCAGTCGTATCAGGTTCTTGGTCGGCTCTGGGAGCAGGCCGAAGCGGTCAATCATTTCCACCTGCAGGTCCTTGAGACCTTCTTCATCGGTGGCCGAGGCAATGCGCTTGTACAGGATCAGCCGTGCGTGAACGTCCGGCAGGTAGTCTTCGGGAATCAGTGCGGGCACCCGCAGGTTGACTTCCGGCCCACCGCCCAGGGGTTGGTCGAGGTTCGGTTGCTCGCCCTTGCGGATCGACTTCACCGCGCGTTCGAGCATTTCCATGTACAGCGTGAAACCGACTGCCTGGATCTGCCCGCTCTGGCCGTCGCCCAGCAGTTCGCCGGCACCACGGATCTCCAGGTCGTTGGTCGCGAGCACGAAGCCGGCACCGAGGTCCTGGGTGTTGGCGATGGCTTCCAGGCGTTTTTCCGCGTCCGGGGTGATTTGCTGGCGTGGCGGCGTGAGCAGATAGGCGTATGCCTGGTGGTGACTGCGCCCAACCCGGCCGCGCAACTGGTGCAATTGCGCCAGGCCGAACTTGTCGGCGCGCTCGATGATGATGGTGTTGGCGCTGGGCACGTCGATGCCGGTCTCGATGATGGTCGAGGCGATCAGCACGTTGAAGCGCTTGTGATAGAAGTCGCTCATCACCTGCTCGAGTTCGCGCTCGCGCATTTGTCCGTGGCCGATGGCGATGCGCGCTTCTGGCACCAGTTCGGCGAGGTCGGCGGCACATTTCTCGATGGTTTTCACGTCGTTGTGCAGGTAGTAGACCTGGCCGCCACGCAGCAATTCGCGCAGCAGTGCCTCTTTGACGGTGCTCTTGTTCTGCTCCATGACGAAGGTACGCACAGACAGTCGGCGGGCCGGCGGCGTGGCGATGATCGACAGGTCGCGCATGCCCGATACCGCCATGTTCAGCGTGCGCGGGATAGGCGTCGCGGTCAGGGTCAGGATGTCGACTTCGCTGCGCAGGGCCTTGAGCTGTTCTTTCTGGCGCACACCGAAGCGGTGCTCTTCGTCGATGATCACCAGCCCCAGGTTTTTGATCTTGACGTCGTCTTGCAGCAGTTTGTGGGTGCCGATGACGATATCGATCTTGCCTTCGGCCAGGTCGGCTACCGCGGCATTCACTTCCTTGGTCGACTTGAAGCGGCTCATCACTTCCACGGTCACCGGCCAGTCGGCGAAGCGATCACGGAAGCTGTTGTAGTGTTGTTGGGCGAGCAGGGTGGTGGGCACCAGGATCGCCACCTGCTTGCCGCCGTGCACGGCGATGAACGCCGCCCGCATGGCAACTTCGGTCTTGCCGAAACCCACGTCGCCGCACACCAGGCGATCCATCGGTTTGGGCGCGAGCATGTCGGCGCGCACGGCATCGATGGTGGTTTGCTGGTCTGGGGTTTCTTCGAACGGGAAGCCGGCGCTGAAGGTGGCATAGTCGGCCTTCGGATCGGCGAAGGCATGCCCTTCGCGGGCGGCGCGGCGGGCATAGATGTCGAGCAGCTCGGCGGCCACATCGCGTACCTGTTCGGCGGCCTTGCGCTTGGCTTTCTGCCACGTCTCGGAGCCCAGGCGGTGCAGCGGCGCGAGCGCATCATCACTGCCGGTGTAGCGGGCGATCAAGTGCAGGTTGGCCACCGGCACGTAGAGCTTGGCGCCCTCGGCGTATTGCAGCGTGAGGAACTCGGCGGCCTGGTTGTCGATCTCCAGGGTCGCCAGGCCAAGGTAGCGGCCGACGCCGTGGTCGATATGCACCACCGGCGCCCCTTCGCGCAGTTCGGTGAGGTTCTTGATCACCGCGTCGTTGTTGGCGTCGGTGCGCTTCTCGCGACGACGGCGCTGCATCACGCGCTGGCCGAACAACGGGCTTTCGGCCACCAGCGCCAGGGCCGGGTCGTCCAGCAGCAGGCCTTCGTCCAGGGGGGCGATGGTGATCGCCAGGCGGGCTTTGCTGGCGACGAAGTCCGGCCAGCTGTCGACCGTTTTTGGTTGCAGCTTCAAGCGTTGCAACAGTTCCAGCAACACTTCGCGGCGCCCCGCCGATTCGGCGGTGAACAGCACGCGGCCGGGGAATTCGTCGAGGAAGCTGGCCAGCGCGGCCAACGGCTGGTTGGCCTTGGCTTCGATCGCCAGGTTCGGCAGCTCCCGAGCGGGGAAGCGCTCGCGGCCTACGCCCGTTTCCACGTCCTGCTGGCTGGCCACCACGCGCGGCCAACCCTTGAGCCGGGCGAAGCAGTCTTCCACCGGCAGGAACAGCTCGGCGGGAGGCAGTAAAGGGCGGGATGGATCGACGCGGCGCTCTTCATAGCGATTGCGCACATCGTTCCAGAAGTTTTCCGCGGCCTGCTCGATGCCCGGCAGGGAAAACACTTGGGTGTCCTGGGGCAGGTAATCGAAGAGGGTGGAGGTTTCGTCGAAGAACAGCGGCAGGTAGTACTCGATGCCGGCGGGTGTAATCCCGCTGCTCAGGTCCTGGAAGATCGGGCAACGGCGGAAGTCCACGTCGAAGCGCTCACGAAACCGCGCCTTGAAGCGGGTAACGGCATCCTTTTGCAGTGGGAACTCGCGCGCCGGCAACAGCTTGACCGACTCGACCTTGTCGATGGAGCGCTGGTTTTCCGGATCGAAGGTGCGCAGCGTCTCGATTTCGTCATCGAACAGGTCGATGCGGTAGGGCAGTTTGCTGCCCATCGGGAACAGGTCGATCAGCGAGCCGCGCACGGTGAATTCGCCGTGCTCATACACGGTGTCGACGTACCGATAGCCGGTAGCTTCAAGCCGCGTGCGCATTTGCTCGACGTCGAGCTTCTGGCCGACGTCCAGCACCAGGCTGCTGCCCAGCAGGAACTTGGTCGGCGCCAGTCGATGCAGGGCCGTGGTGATCGGCACCACCAGCACGCCATGGCTCAGCTCGGGCAGTCGATAGAGGCTGGCGATGCGCTGGGAAATGATGTCCTGGTGTGGCGAGAACAAATCGTAGGGCAAGGTTTCCCAGTCGGGGAAATGCAGCACCGGCAAATCGGGGGCGAAAAAACTCAGCTCCTGTTCCAGCCGTTCAGCACTTTGGCTGTCGGCGGTCACGAGCAGGGTGAAGCGCTTGGCAGCGCTGGCGGCCTCGGCGATGGCCAGGCTCAGGGCGGCACCGGGCAGGTTGCCCCAATGCTGTTTACCTGCCGCGGCAGGGAGAAGCGGTAGACGCAGAACGGGCACGGAAGGTTGAGCTCCAAGCGTTGCGACAAAGTCGGTAAGTGTAGCGGCCTCGGGTGCAGGCTGTCAGTTGCAGACTGTGTCTATCTACACACTCTGCGCAAAATGTAGTGGTAATGACAAAAACGGCTGGTTATTTACGGGATATGTAGTGCCGAAATGGTGCGGTGTTACGGAGGGTTACAGACATGGCGCTGTGCTCCCCAAAACATAGCCTGCGCTGCAAGCCCCGGTTTTAAGGGCTTTGCGCGTGCCTTATTTTTTTTGAAGACGATTTTGTTACGGGTTGCGCGACAGGCGCGCATTGCTACGGGAGGGACTCGGCGGCATAATGTAGCCCCTTTTTTCAGCCCCTACATGTGGAAGGTTCCCGTGACTCAGAAGCCCGACCAGTGTCTTGGTGAATGGATCGACCGTGAAGCACTCGCAGAAGCGATGATTCCGCTTATCGGTCAGCTCTACCGCAATAATAATGTGGTGAGCTCGATCTATGGCCGCAGCCTGATCAACCGTTCAGTCATCGCGATTCTCAAAGCGCACCGCTTTGCGCGTCATCGTCAGTCCGATGACAGCGAATTGTCCGTTCACGAAACATTCCCGCTGCTCAAAGCCATGAGCGAACTCAAGCTCGGCGCTGCTTCGGTCGACCTGGGCAAGCTGGCAGTCAAATTCAAGGCCGAAGGCAACGGCCGTAGCGCCGAGCAGTTCGTGCGCGAAGAACTGGCCGATGTGGTAGGTCAGCAAAACGTCTCCGCCCGCAAAGGCACTGACGTTGTCCTGTACGGCTTCGGTCGTATCGGCCGTCTGCTGGCGCGCATCCTGATCGAAAAAACCGGTGGTGGCGACGGCCTGCGTCTGCGCGCCATCGTTGTGCGCAAGGGTGCTGATAACGATCTGGTCAAGCGTGCCAGCCTGTTGCGTCGTGATTCGGTACATGGTCCGTTCGATGGCACCATCACCATCGATGAAGCCAACAACACCATCACGGCCAACGGCAACCTGATCCAGGTTATCTACGCCAAGAACCCGACTGAAGTGGACTACACCCAGTACGGCATCAAGAACGCGCTGCTGGTGGACAACACCGGTGTATGGCGTGACGCTGATGGCCTGGGCCAGCACCTGGCTTGCCCGGGTGTCGACCGCGTGGTGCTGACTGCGCCTGGCAAAGGCAAGCTGAAGAACATCGTTCACGGCATCAACCACGGCGAGATCACCGCCGACGACAAGATCATTTCCGCCGCCTCCTGCACCACCAACGCCATCGTGCCGGTGCTCAAGGCTGTGAATGACAAGTTCGGCATCATCAACGGCCACGTTGAAACCGTTCACTCGTACACCAACGACCAGAACCTGATCGACAACTTCCACAAAGGCGATCGCCGTGGTCGTAGCGCAGCGTTGAACATGGTGATCACCGAGACCGGTGCCGCTACCGCTGCTGCCAAGGCCCTGCCTGAGCTGGCCGGCAAGCTGACCGGTAACGCGATCCGCGTTCCAACGCCAAACGTGTCGATGGCCATCCTCAACCTGAACCTTGAGAAAGCCGCCACCCGTGAAGAGATGAACGAGTACCTGCGCTACATGGCGCTGCACTCCGATCTGCATAAGCAAATCGACTTCGTCAACTCGCAGGAAGTGGTGTCCACCGACTTCGTTGGCTCGCGCCACGCCGGTGTAGTGGACGCTGAAGCGACCATCACCCAAGACAACCGCGTTGTTCTGTACGTTTGGTACGACAACGAGTTCGGTTACAGCTGCCAGGTAATTCGCGTGATGGAAGACATGGCCGGTGTAAACCCGCCAGCCTTCCCGCGCTAAGCCCTAGCCGCCGATGAAAACGCCTCGACACCGTCGGGGCGTTTTTGTTTGTGGGGGTTGAATCGAGAGGATGGCTTGGGCTTTTTTGCTCCGATAAAGACGTGGAGGTGTGTTGCATGAACTTGATCCAAAAGCGCTGTACTGCCTGGCTTGCGTTGGCCTGCGTGAGCGCCTTCAGCCAGGTCGCCATGGCCGCTGCCCAGACGTCACCCATCGATAGCGTCGTGCAAAACGCTGCTCGGGACGTCATGCAGCGCTACCACATTCCCGGCCTGGCCATTGCCGTCACCCACGACGGCAAGCGTCAGTTCTACAACTTCGGAGTGGCTTCCAGGGACACGCAGCAGCAGGTCACGAGCGCAACGTTGTTTGAAATCGGCTCGATCAGTAAAACCTTCACGGCAACCTTGGCGACCTATGCCCAGGCCAATGGTCGGCTTTCACTGGCGGACCATCCAGGCAAGTACCTGCCTGAGCTGGCGGGCAGTGCGTTCGACCAGGTGACATTGCTCAACCTGGCCACCCACACCGCCGGTGGTTTCCCCTTGCAGGTCCCGGATCAGGTGCAAAACCACCCGCAACTGATGCAGTACTTCAAGGCGTGGACGCCCACCTACCCGCCGGGAACCCAGCGCACCTATGCCAACCCCAGCATCGGTATGCTCGGGCTGCTGGTGGCGGACAGTATGAAGCTGCCATTCGCGGATGCCCTGGAGAAGCAACTGTTCCCGCAGTTGGGCATGCGCAGTAGCTTCATCAACGTGCCAGCGAACGCAATGCCGCGCTATGCCCAGGGCTACAACAAGCAGGACGCGCCGGTCAGGTTGAACCCGGGCGTGCTGGGTGACGAGGCCTATGGGGTGAAGACCAGTTCCGCGGACCTGATCCACTTTGTCGAGGCCAACCTGGGGATGGTCAAGGTTGAGGCAATTCTGGGCCAGGCGCTGGCACAGACGCGCGTGGGTTACTTTCGGGTCGGGGCCATGACCCAGGACTTGATTTGGGAGCAGTACGGCTATCCAGTGGCATTGGCGACGTTGCTGGAAGGCAACGCCGACCCGATGATTCTTGAGAGCCATGCCGTCACACCGCTGAGTCCGCCGCTGCCGCCTCAGGAGGCGGTCTGGATCAACAAGACTGGCTCCACGGGTGGGTTCTCGGCCTACGTGGCGTTTGTGCCTTCGAAAAAACTTGGCATCGTGGTGCTGGCCAACAAGAGCTACCCCAATGAGGCGCGGATTCGCCTGGCCTACCGGATTCTGAGCGAGCTGGATCGCTGAAGCCCCCGCCGCTGTGGGCACCATGGCGGAATGAGATTCACCGTTCGACGATCGATAAAAAGCAGGCAGCGATCTGTCACATAATGGCCAGCCCTGGAAAGTGCTGACTGGCAGGGCAGACAATTAGCGGGAGACGTCGGTGGCATTGCGCAGTGGATGGAAGCGGGCGGTTGGATGTGCGCTGTTGGCCAGTGGACTGGTGGGATGTGGCCAGGGTGAGTCCCAGGTGCATTTCGCCGGCCCGACCATGGGCAGCACCTATTCGATCCAGTATGTGCGCCGTGTCGGTGATCCGGGTTTGGCCGAGGTGAAGGCGCAGGTCGAGGCGATCCTGGCCGAGGTCGATCAGCAGATGTCGACTTACCGCAGTGACTCCGACATCTCACGGTTCAACGCGTTGCCGGGCAACAGTTGTCAGGTGATGCCGGCATCGGTGCTGCAGTTGGTCAGGGTTGGCGAGCAGTTGTCAGTGGACAGCGACGGCGCCTATGACCTGACGGTCGAGCCGCTGATGAACCTATGGGGCTTTGGTCCACAAGGTCGGGAGGAAAAGGTCCCGAGTGCCGCGGCCCTGGCGCAGGTGCGCGCGCGTGTGGGGCATGCGCACTTGCGGATCGACGGCGATCAGTTGTGCAAGGACGCGCCGGTCGAAGTTGATTTCGACAGCATTGCCGCGGGCTACACCGTCGATCGCATCGGTGAAAAACTCCAGGCCATGGGCATCGACAGCTTTCTGGTTGAGGCCACGGGGGAACTCAAGGTCGTCGGTAAGAAGCTCGATGGCAGCCCCTGGAAAGTTGCCCTGGAGGAGCCCCGCGATGATCGGCAGGTGATCGAGCGTGTGTTGGCGCTGGACGGATACGGGGTCTCGACGTCGGGAGACTACCGCAATTACTTCGAGCAGGACGGCCGGCGCTATTCCCACACCTTTGATGCCCGCAGCGGGGCGCCGATCCTGCATGACCTGGCGTCGGTCACGGTGATTCACCCTCAGGGGGTGCTGGCGGATGGCTTATCGACGCTGTTATTGATCCTGGGGCCCGAGCGAGCCTGGGATTACGCGGCCAAACACGGTGTCGCGGCATTTTTTGTGATGCGTACCGATACCGGGTTCGTCACACGAACCAGTCAGGCTTTTGAGCGCCTGAATGCTGGGAAAACCCCATGAACAGCGTTTCAATCGCAAGGATCGCTGGCGTTGTAGCGCAGGCAAAACTAGCCTACGACGCGACCAAGGGTTAATGTGCGCGGCGTTGACGCTTCTATAGACTGTTCCTGGGTTTTCGACTGACCCCAAAATTGTTCCTTCATGCCGCATGGCCGGCATGATTTAGCCGCAGGTGCCAACGGGGTGCCGCGGCCTGTTCTGAGGAGTACGCATGGCTGTCTACAACTACGACGTGGTGGTGCTGGGTTCCGGCCCCGCAGGAGAAGGTGCGGCAATGAATGCCGCCAAAGCAGGGCGCAAGGTGGCGATGGTCGATAGTCGTCGTCAGGTTGGCGGCAACTGCACTCACCTGGGCACTATCCCGTCCAAGGCGTTGCGGCACTCGGTCCGGCAGATCATGCAGTTCAACACCAATCCGATGTTCCGGGCCATTGGTGAGCCACGCTGGTTCTCGTTCCCGGACGTGCTCAAGAGCGCAGAGAAGGTCATCTCCAAGCAAGTTGCCTCGCGCACCGGCTACTACGCGCGTAACCGCGTCGATGTGTTCTTCGGTACCGGCAGCTTCGCTGACGAGCAGACCATCGAAGTGGTGTGCGCCAACGGCGTGGTCGAGAAACTGGTGGCCAAGCACATCATCATCGCCACCGGCTCGCGTCCGTATCGCCCGGCCGACATCGATTTCCACCACCCGCGTATCTACGATAGCGACACCATCCTCAGCCTCGGCCACACCCCGCGCAAACTCATCGTTTACGGCGCGGGCGTGATCGGTTGCGAATATGCCTCGATCTTCAGCGGCCTGGGGGTTCTGGTTGAACTGGTGGACAATCGCGGTCAGTTGCTGAGCTTCCTGGACTCGGAGATCTCCCAGGCCCTGAGCTATCACTTCAGCAATAACAACATCACCGTGCGCCATAACGAAGACTACGACCGTGTCGAAGGCGTGGACAACGGCGTGATCCTGCACCTCAAGTCCGGCAAGAAGATCAAGGCCGACGCCTTGCTCTGGTGCAACGGACGTACCGGTAATACCGACGCGCTGGGCCTGGAAAACATCGGTGTGAAGGTCAATGGCCGTGGCCAGATCGAAGTCGACGAAAGCTACCGCACCTGCATCCAGAACATTTACGGCGCGGGCGATGTGATCGGTTGGCCAAGCCTGGCCAGTGCCGCCCATGACCAGGGCCGCTCGGCCGCTGGCAGCATCATCGAAAACGGTAGCTGGCGCTTCGTCAACGACGTGCCCACCGGGATCTACACCATTCCGGAGATCAGTTCGATCGGCAAGAACGAGCAGGAACTGACGCAGGCCAAGGTGCCGTATGAAGTCGGCAAGGCGTTCTTCAAGGGCATGGCCCGGGCGCAGATCGCCGGTGAGCCACAAGGCATGCTGAAGATCCTGTTCCACCGCGAGACGCTGGAAGTGCTGGGCGTGCACTGCTTTGGCTATCAAGCGTCGGAGATCGTGCACATCGGCCAGGCGATCATGAACCAGCCGGGCGAGTTGAACACGCTGAAGTACTTCGTCAACACCACGTTCAACTACCCGACCATGGCCGAAGCCTATCGGGTAGCCGCATACGACGGCCTCAACCGGCTTTTTTGAGTGGCTCCGGCCGGTGGCCTGAGCCGGCCGGGGAGACCGATTTCAGCAATTCTCAAGGGTGGCAATGGCCAAACCGGGAAAGTCTGTAATCAGGCTGTCAACGCCGAAGTCAGCGAGCCTGCGCATCAGCGCGGGTTCGTTGACCGTCCACACCGACACATGCAGCCCCTGGCGCTGCGCCTTCTCCAGGCGTTCCGGCGTACACAGGGTCCAGTTCAGCGCCAGAATCTCACAGCCATAGCTTTGCGCGACCTTCAGCGGGTCGAGCCAGGCGTATTCGGCCACCAGCCCACGGGACACGTCGGGCACCAGGTCTAGGGCCGCTTTCAACACTTCCCGTGAGCTTGAGGTGATGGTCACCTTGTCGAGCAGACCGTGCCGTTGGGCCATTTCACGGATCGCCAGCACGGTGGTGGCGGCGCGGGTGCGCGAGGCACTTTTGACTTCCAGCTGCCAGTGCTCGAAATCGCATTGCTCGAACAGTTCCTCTAGCGTTGGAATCGGGCACGGCGTGATCCAGCCCGGCCCGCCCTTGCGCGCATCGTAGGTCACCAGGTCCGCCGCCGTATGCTCGACGACCTTGCCGCGACGGTCAGTCGTGCGCTTGAGCGTCGGGTCGTGAATGACCATCAGTTCGCCGTCCATGGACAGGTGCAGGTCCAGTTCGCAACGGCGCACGCCGTGCTTGAGGCATTGCTGGAAGCTGGTCAGGGTGTTTTCCGGTGCTTCGCCTTTGGCGCCGCGGTGGCCGTAGATAAGGGTCACGATGCTTCCTTAGTTAATTGCCGGATTCAGTGTGTTCACGGGCCAGGCGTCGTTCCTGGGCCTGTCGTTGCAGGATATAGCGGGCCAACAGTTGGCGCTGGGCATCGGTCAAGTGTTCGAACTCGGTGCCGATGTCAAAACCAGTGCCCTTGGCGTCGCAATGGGTCACGCGTGCGCGCAGCAGCAGGCCAAGGGCTTGCGGCATGAGCACCAGCTTGACCGCCAGGCGACTGTCGGCGGCAATCGGGGTCGGGTGCTGGAAGTCGATCCCGCCCTCGGAAATGATCACTGGCTGTGGTGCGCCGATCTGCCCGAGCACCGTCAAGGCCACCACCTGGCCCAGCAGGTCGATGCGTTTGTTCAGGACTTTCAGGTACGCGGCAGTGTTTCGATCGCGTTCGCTGATCTGGCGCAGCAGGTGCTGGGATTCGAATTCGCTCAGGTGCAGTTCACTGAGCAGGTTGAATAGCGGCGAAGTATCTTGCAACACTTCCTGGCCTGTAGCGGCGGGGCCGGACAGGGGCTGAATATCCAGTGCGATCGTGTCCTCGATACGGTAGTATTCGCGGCGATCTGCTTCATCTAGTGTCGACATGGCGAACCCATGGTAGCGGCGGTGGTCTGAGTGTAAAGCTGGATATCGACCCCCGCCACAAGGACGTTCCTTTTCCCTCCGAACAAGCCCCGACATGTTCAGACCACTCTTCGTATTTATTGGCACGCGTTATACCCGTGCAAAGCGCCGCAATCATTTTGTGTCATTCATTTCCCTGACGTCGATGATCGGGCTCGCCCTTGGCGTGGTCGTGATGATCGTGGTGTTGTCGGTCATGAACGGCTTCGATCATGAGATGCGCACCCGTGTGCTGGGCATGGTGCCCCACGCGACCATCGAGTCCGGCGAGCCGATCGGTGATTGGCAAAGCCTGGCCGCCAAGGTCAAGCAGAATCCGCAGGTGCAGGCGGTCGCGCCGTTCACCCAGATGCAGGGCCTGCTGACCAACAACGGCCAGGTGTCCAAGGTGTTGCTCAATGGCATCGACCCGGCGCTGGAGCGGCAGGTCTCGATCATCGACAACTTCATGCAGCAGGGCAAACTCGACGACCTGGCGCCGGGCAGCTTTGGCATCGTGATCGGTGACAAGGCCGCGGCCAAGCTGGGCGTGGCGATCGGCGACAAGCTGACCTTCGTCGCCCCGGAGGTCACCGTGACCCCGGCCGGGATGTTCCCGCGCATGAAGCGCTTCACCGTGGTGGGCATCTTCCATGTTGGCGCGGGAGAGATCGACGGCTACCTGGGGATCACCAATCTCGACGACCTGGCACGCCTGCACCGCTGGAAGCCGGAACAGGTGCAAGGCTTGCGCCTGAAGTTCGACGACTTGTTCCAGGCCCCACGTACCGCCTGGTCGATTGCCCAGCAGTTGGGTGAGAACCACTATTACGCCCGCGACTGGACCCGCACCCACGGCAACCTGTACCAGGCCATCCGCATGGAAAAAGCCATGATCGGCCTGCTGTTGCTGCTGATCGTTGCGGTTGCAGCGTTCAATATCATCTCCACGCTGGTGATGGTGGTGAACGATAAGAAGGGCGATATCGCGATCCTGCGCACCCTCGGTGCCACGCCGGGCACGATCATGGCGATTTTCATGGTCCAGGGCACGGTAATCGGCGTCGTTGGTACCGCGATTGGTGCGGTGGTGGGGATGTTGGCGGCGCTGAATGTCAGCGCGGCCATCTCTGCTCTTGAAGGGCTGATCGGGCACAAATTCCTTAACGCTGACGTGTACTTCATCGACTACCTGCCTTCGCAATTGCAGGCCCAGGACGTGTTGATGGTCTGCGGCGCGGCGTTGGTCCTGAGTTTTCTCGCCACCCTGTACCCCGCCTGGCGTGCTGCACGCACCCAGCCGGCGCAGGCGCTACGTTATGAGTGAGTCGGGTATGACTGAAAAAGCAATCTTGAGCTGCCGCGACCTGGGCAAATCCTACGAGGAAGGTCCGGAGTCGGTGGTGGTGTTGTCCGGTTTGCAGCTGGAGTTGCATCCGGGTGAGCGCGTGGCGATTGTCGGCACCTCGGGGTCGGGCAAGAGCACCTTGCTCAACCTGCTGGGCGGGCTTGATACGCCGTCCAAAGGGAGCGTCTGGCTGGCCGGTGAAGAGCTGTCGGCACTCAATGAGAAGGCGCGTGGTCAACTGCGCAACCGCTCGTTGGGGTTCGTCTATCAGTTCCACCACTTGCTGCCCGAGTTCACGGCGCTGGAAAACGTCTGCATGCCGCTGCTGATCGGCAAGACCGCGATCCCCGAGGCTCGCCAGCGCGCCACGGCGCTGTTGGAACGGGTCGGTCTTGGCCATCGCCTGGAGCACAAGCCGGCGGAGTTGTCCGGTGGCGAGCGCCAGCGTGTGGCCATCGCCCGGGCCCTGGTGAACAATCCCGGCCTGGTGATGCTCGACGAGCCGACCGGCAACCTCGATGCTCACACCGCCCAAGGCATCCAGGACTTGATGCTGGAACTCAGCACCTCGATGCGCACGGCGTTCCTGGTGGTGACCCACGACATGAACCTGGCACGTCAGATGGACCGTGT
The DNA here is from genome assembly GCF_900109995.1 of Pseudomonas sp. ok272. Taxonomy (GTDB): domain Bacteria; phylum Pseudomonadota; class Gammaproteobacteria; order Pseudomonadales; family Pseudomonadaceae; genus Aquipseudomonas. Next base: position 135,504 of record NZ_FOCB01000008.1, read on the forward strand.
ATTGCACCTGCAAGAAGGTTGCCTCACGTCCATCTGATGGCTTGCAACCCGGCGCCTGAAAAGGTGCCGGGTTCTTTATTTCTATACGGTGCCCCCGCCAATGTTCAGACCGTTATCGATCTTTATCGGCATGCGCTATACCCGCGCCAAGCGCCGCAATCGCTTTGTTTCGTTTATCTCGATGACCTCGATGATCGGCCTCGCCCTGGGCGTGCTGGCGATGATCGTGGTGCTGTCGGTGATGAACGGCTTCCAGCGGGAGATGAGCTCGCGCATTCTCGGCATGGTGCCCCACGCGACCATCGTTGGCGTCAAGCCGATCGACGACTGGGCGCCGGTGGCCGCAGCGGCCATGCAGCATCCCGAGGTGACTGCCGCCGTGCCATTCACCGAGATGGAGGGCATGCTCTCCTATAAAGGGGCGATGCAGCCGATCCAGATCAGTGGGGTTGACCCGGCGCAGGAGGGCAAGGTGTCCATCGTCGCCCAGCACATCGTGCAGGGACGTCTGGATGACCTGAAACCGGGCGAGTTCGGCGTGGTGGTGGGGGAGCTCACAGCCCGCAGGTTTCGCTTGAACGTCGGTGACAAGATCACCCTGATCGTCCCTGAAGTCAGCAGTGCGCCGGGCGGCATCACCCCGCGCATGCAGCGCCTGAATGTGGTGGGCGTGTTCAAGGTCGGCGCCGAGCTGGATGGCTCGATGGCATTGATCCACGTCGCCGACGCCGCACAGATGCAGCACTGGGAACCGAATCAAGTGCAGAGCGTGCGCCTGGCAGTCAAGGACCTGTATGCCGCGCCGCAGGTGTCGGCAGCGATTGCCAGTGGCTTGGGCGCCGGGTTCAAGGCCGACGACTGGACCCACACCCAGGGCAGCCTGTTCAGTGCCATGAAGATGGAAAAGACCATGATTGGCCTGTTGTTGCTGATGATTGTCGCGGTAGCGGCGTTCAATATCATCGCGACCCTGATCATGGTGGTGAACGACAAGGGCGCGGACATCGCGATCCTGCGCACCATCGGCGCCACGCCACGGCAGATCATGGCGATCTTCATGGTTCAGGGCACGGTGATCGGCATCGTTGGCACGCTGATTGGCGGCATCCTCGGCGTGATCGCGGCGTTGAACGTCAGTGAGTTGGTGGGCTGGGTGGAGCGCGTCAGCGGCCAGCATATCTTCAGTTCCGATGTGTACTTCGTCAGCAACCTGCCTTCGGAACTCCAGGGGGGGGACGTGCTGTTGATCTGTTCCGCCGGTTTCATCCTGAGCTTCCTGGCTACCGTCTACCCAGCCTGGCGGGCGGCGAAGGTCGAGCCGGCGGATGCCCTCAGGTATTCGTAGGGCCTGAAGCCGCTATCGCCGGAAAGCCGGTCTCGCTCCCACAGGATCTTCACCTTGTGGGAGCGAGCCTGCTCGCGAAGAGGCCGCCATCACCGACCTCACGCCTTCTGCGGCAGTTCAATCACAAACCGCGTCCAGCCCTGGCCTGATTCGCAACGAATCGTCCCGCCATGGGCGCGGATGATCGACTGGGTTATCACCAGTCCCAGCCCCGCATGTTCACTGCTGCCTTCGTGGCGCGCCGGGTCGGCACGGTAGAAACGGTCGAACAAGCGCGGCAGCAATGTCTGCGGGATGCCTTGCCCGGTGTTTTCGATGCTCAGGCTCAGTCCCTTGCCCTCATCAACAATCTGCAACTGAATGTCACCTTGGGGTGGGGTGAAGCGCAGGGCGTTGTCGAGCAAGTTAGAGAGCGCGCGGCGCAGCATGTTGCGATCACCGAGGAGGCTGGCGTTGCCCCGGCGAGACAGTTTGATCTGGGCGTCCTCGGCCAGGGGCGCATAGAACTCCAGCAGTAGATCCGCTTCCGCCGCCAATTGCAGCGGCTCGCGCTTGGGCATCAGCAAACCGTGATCGGCCTTGGCCAGATACAGCATGTCGTTGACCAGTTGCGCCATCCATTGCAGTTCTTCGAGGTTGCTGTGCAGGGCTTCGCGATAGTCCTCAAGCGCTCGGGGGCGGGTGAGGGTGACTTGGGTGTGGGTCAACAGGTTCGACAGCGGCGTGCGCAGTTCATGGGCAATGTCGGCGGAGAACGCGGACAGGCGCTGGAACGAGTTGTCCAGTCGCCCGAGCATGGCGTTGAAGGCGTGGGCCAGTTCGGCCAGCTCCGGGGGCATCTGTTCTTCGGGCAGGCGTTGGGTCAGGGAGCTGGCGGATACCCCGGCAGCGACCTCGCTCATGCGTCGTAGCGGGCGCAAGCCGCTGCGAGCGGCCCAGGCACCGAGCAGCGCGGTGGCCAGGGCCGAGAGACCGACGGTCAGCCAGATTAGGTGTTGCATGCGCTGCAAGAAGTGCTGGTGATGGGTGATGTCCAGGAACAGGGTCAACTGAGCAGCCTCGGGCTTGTCCGGCTCAAGCGGCACACTGTAGACGCGATAGGCGGTGCCGGCGCTTTGCAGGCTGTAGAAGCCAGGCGGGGTGGGCAGCTTGAGGGGCACGTTCACCGCGTTGTCGAACCACTGGCTGCCGTCGGCGCCACGGACCCTGAGCGCCAGGTCGGTTTGATGGCTCATTTCATCCTGCAATTGGGGCTTTCGGCTGGCAAATAGCGCCAGGGTATCAGCCCCCTGCAGCGCACTTCGCAGGGCGACCAGCTTGCTGTCGAGCAACTGCTGGTCCAGTTCGATGAAGTGGCTTTCGCTGGCGCGGCTGAACAACACCCCGGCAAACAACGACACCACGGCGGTGCAGGCGGCAAACAGCAGGGCCAGGCGCGTACTCAAGGACAGGCGGCGCATCACGCGGGACGCTCTTCAAGCACATAGCCCATGCCGCGCACGGTATGGATCAACTTGTTGGGGAAGTCATCGTCAATCTTCAGGCGCAGTCGGCGGATCGCCACTTCGATCACGTTGGTGTCGCTGTCGAAATTCATGTCCCAGACCTGGGAGGCAATCAGCGACTTGGGCAGCACTTCGCCCTGGCGGCGCAGGAGCATTTCCAGCAGGGCGAATTCCTTGGCCGTCAGGTCGATACGTTGGCCGTTGCGTTCGACCCGGCGGCGGATCAGGTCCAGGCGCAGGTCGGCCAGTTGCAGGCTGGTTTCCTGCTGGCTCGTGCTGCCCCGGCGCAACAGGGTGCGGACCCGGGCCAGCAGCTCGGAGAAGGCGAAGGGCTTGACCAGGTAGTCATCGGCGCCCAGTTCCAGGCCGTGGACGCGGTCTTCCACGGCATCGCGGGCGGTGAGGAACAGCACCGGCGTATCCAGGCCGGCACCGCGCACCGCTTGCAGGATCTGCCAGCCGTCGCGGCCCGGCAGCATCACGTCGAGAATCAGCAGCGCATAGTCGCCGGTCAGGGCCAGGTGCTGGCCGGTGTTGCCATCGGCCACCAGCTCGGCATTGAACCCGGCCTCGCTCAGGCCCTGGCGCAGGTAGTGGCCGGTTTTCGGTTGGTCTTCGACGATCAGCAGTTTCATGGACGACTCAAGGTAAATGGAACAGGTGCGTTATACCGTGGTGTACCGCGGCGCTGGGCAACCTTACAAAGTTGTAATCTAACCGTCAGCTAGCTGGCAGCGCTGCGCCGGTAGAGTTTCCCACAGGCTGAACCCCATCTTGTTGGAGTGTGATCATGTTTTTGCGTAATCGACTGGTACTGGCGGGCTGTTTGTTGGCGTTGAGTTTTCCGGTCTTTGCCTCGCCGGCGCAGACCTATGCGTTTGGTGCGCCGGCCCCCGCGGCCAAGGCCACGCGTACGGTCGAGATTGTCATGGGCGACATGACGTTCACCCCCAAGGCGCTACAGATCAAGGCCGGCGAAACCGTGCGCTTCGTGCTGGTCAATAAAGGCCAGTTGTTGCACGAGTTCAACCTGGGGGATGCGAAGATGCACGCCGAGCACCAGGCCGAAATGATGAAGATGCAGCAAAGCGGGATGCTCACCCCGACCGGCATGAAAGCCGCGCCAATGGACCATGTGGCGATGGGGCACGGTTCGATGGCCGGCATGGATCATGGCGCCATGACCCACGATGATCCCAACAGTGTACTGGTGGAACCGGGCAAAACCGCCGAGCTGACCTGGACCTTCAAACAGGCCAGCAACCTGGAGTTTGCCTGCAACATCCCCGGTCATTACCAGGCGGGCATGGTCGGCAAGGTGACTGTCAGTCAGTAAGCACTCAAAGGCGGATGCAAAGACTGATAGAATCGGCTGATTCTTCAGTCAGGTTTCCGCCATGCATCCCGCAGCCGAACACTCGCCGCTGGGTAAATCCAGTGAATACATCGCCACTTACACGCCGTCCTTGCTGTTCCCGATCCCGCGTACCGCGAAATGGGCCGAATTGGGCCTGACGGCAGATACCCTGCCGTACAAGGGCGTGGACTTCTGGAATTGCTTTGAACTGTCGTGGTTATTGCCCTCGGGCAAGCCGGTGGTGGCCATCGGTGAGTTCAGTATCCCGGCAGATTCGCCGAACATCATCGAGTCCAAGTCGTTCAAGTTGTACTTGAACTCGCTGAACCAGACGCCATTTGTCGATACCCCGACCCTTGAGGCTACGCTGGTCAACGACCTGTCTGCGGTGGCGGGCAAACCGGTGGGCGTGCGCATTCGCAGCCTGGACGAGGTGCAGGCCGAAGGCGTCGTGGCATTGCCGGGCGTGTGCATCGATGACCTGGATATCAGCGTCAGCAACTACGAACACCCGCGCCCCGAGCTGCTGCGTTGCGATGAGTCGCGCATCGTCGAGGAGAGCGTTCATAGCCATTTGCTCAAGTCCAACTGCCCGGTCACCCGTCAGCCGGACTGGGGCAGTGTCGCGGTGGAGTACCGTGGTGCGGCGCTGGATCATGCCAGCCTGCTGGCCTATCTGGTGAGCTTCCGCCAGCACTCGGACTTTCACGAGCAGTGCGTCGAGCGGATCTTCCTCGACCTGCAACGGTTGCTCAAGCCGGAGAAATTGACGGTGTACGCGCGTTATGTGCGTCGCGGCGGGTTGGACATCAACCCGTATCGCAGCACTGAAGCGGTGCAGTTACCGAACCATCGCCTGGTTCGGCAATAAAAAAAGCCCCGCTATCGCTAGCGGGGCTTTTTCGTATGTGGGGCGTTAGATCCCGATGTTACCCAGGGTCTGCATGATGTTGCGCAAGGTGGCGGCCAGTGCCGGGTGTTCGAGCTCGAAGCGTTCTACGGCCAGATTGACGCCGTCCGCCAGGCTGGTGTCAGGCGACGCCGCTTCCAGTTTGATCTGCGCATCGATCTTGAGCATCAGCTCTTGCAGGTGCTCACGCTCTTCCGTTGTGAGCGGTGGATTCTGCTCCAGTTGCTCGCGCAGAGTGTTGAGCTGTTCTTGCAGTTCGCGGGCAGGCATGGCTACTTTCCTTTTATCGATCGGCATTGGCATAGACCGCCTTGGCGCGCCAAAGGTCTACGTCTGGTCCTTAGATTAATCCACTGGCGAAGGAAGTGCATGATCTTGATCAAGAAGCGTTGGTCAGGGCCTCTCGCCTTTGTGCCGACGAAGACTGATGTCCGAGAGGCAGGTGTCCAGTTCGCCCAGGTGATCGATCACCGAGTGCACGCCCAGGCCGAACAGGTGCAGCGTTGCCTTGCCGCGCTTGAGTTCCCGTTCTTGCTGGCTCAAGGCGTGCCATTCGTGCGGTGCCAGGCCGCAGAGTGAGCCGCACGATGCCAGGCCAATGGTCCACAACCCGGCGTTGAGACCCGATTGCAGCAAGCGCGGTTCGCCGCTGACCAGGATGCAGCCGTCCAATCGCCCGATGTTCAACGCCATCAATGCTTGCCAGCACGCGTCAGGGGAGGGCCATTGGCGGGCATTCAAGGTGCGCGGGCCGGGGCTGATCCAGTCCGGCAGCAGCGCGGTCAACGCGTGGCTTTGGGGAATCGGTAGCTCGTCGAGCCAGGCGCAGGGGATACTTTGCCGTTGCAGGCTCTCCAGGGCATCCAGCGCGCCGGGTGTCAGGTGCGAGCGGTCGACAGGGTGGTCGATGCCCTGGCGGCTACGGGCGCCGAAATCCACCAGGCAGCCGCTCAGTCCAAACAGTACGGCAGTCGGGCTGGGCGTGATGTGGGGGAGGGTTTGAGCGTGGGGCATGTCAACATCCCTGAAATAGTCCCAGAGGCTATTGGTGCTCGATGACAGTTGAGTGACAGGTGGTGAATCAGCCAGGGTCGTCACCGTCGCGGTGTGGGATTTGCTGGGATGCTGCCTAAATGTAATTATCCGTCTTATACTAGCCATCGTATCGCTCGGGCTTTGCGCCCGTGCCAGTAAAATCCAAGGAGTTTCTGCTTATGCGCTGGAGCAATTGCCTGGCTCGACTGACTGTATGTGCCGGTGTCCTTCTGGCCCCATTCGCGGCCCAGGCGGCCTCGGAGGACGATCCTTGGGAAAGTATCAACCGCCCGATCTACACGTTCAACGATGTGCTGGACACCTATGCCCTCAAGCCGCTGGCGCAGGGTTACCAGTTCATCACGCCGAGCTTCCTGGAAGACGGCATCCACAATATGTACCGCAACATCGGTGACGTCGGTAACCTGGCCAACGACATCCTGCAGGCCAAGCCGCATGCTGCCGGCGTTGATGTCTCGCGCGTGCTGATGAACACCATTTTCGGCGTTGCCGGGTTCTTCGATGTGGGCACCAAAATGGGCCTGCACCGCAACGACGAAGACTTCGGTCAAACCCTCGGCTACTGGGGCGTGCCAAGCGGTCCCTATGTGATGCTGCCGATCCTGGGTCCAAGCACCGTGCGTGATGCGCCGTCCAAGTACGTCGACAGCTATGCCGAACCCTACCGTTACATGAACGACATTCCAGCGCGCAACATGGCGATCGGCCTGGACATTATCGATGCCCGCGCCAGCTTGCTGCCGGCTGAGAAGTTGGTCAGTGGCGACAGATACACCTTCATTCGCAATGCCTACCTGCAAAACCGCGAATTCAAGGTCAAGGATGGCAAGGTTGAAGACGATTTTTAACGCTTCACCTGCATAACAAGAAGGCGGCCCATGGGCCGCCTTCTTTGTTTGAATTGTGCTCAGCTCATCCGAAGGATTGTAAGTCCAAGTTTCTGGCTGTCAGTGCCTTGCGCCTTGATCCAGACCACTTCGGTCTCGGCTTCCAGGCCCTTGAGCGCAGTGTGCTCGGATTCGATACGTACCTTCAGTTGGTCGCCAACCTGAAACGAGCGGGCGGCCCGGACCTGCATGCCGCTGCTGGAAAGGTCGATACACACGGCGGGGATCAGGTCGCCAGCATGGATAAGCGTCACATTGGCATCGACCCGCATGCGAATGAAATCGCGCTTCTCACTGTAGTCACGATCGGTTTGGCTCATGGGCTCGATCCTTCCATTGTGTTGGGGATTTAGCTGTTCTTATAACTCCCGGTGATTTGCGAAGTAAAGACGCCTGATGACCATCGGCGTGAGCTTGAAACGCCTCGCGGATGGGAGTACCGTCTGCGCCTTAGAAGGGCACCTCTGATGAACATGCTTGTAGGGCAAATGCTCCAAAGCAGTGCGACAGAGAGGCTAGAAAGCGAATCCAGTAGTATGAGCCGGGCCCGTTGTCCTGCCAGCTACGCCAACCTAATTCTGGCGCCGTTTGCCCACATGCAAAAAACCAGTGCCACGCTGCTGATAATCGATGACGACGAAGTAGTGCGCGCGAGTCTCGCGGCCTATTTGGAAGACAGCGGGTTCAGCGTCCTACAAGCCAGTAATGGCCTGCAGGGGTTAGCGGTCTTCGAGCAAAACCATCCTGACCTGGTGATCTGCGATCTGCGCATGCCGCAGATGGGCGGGCTCGAACTCATTCGCCAGGTCACCGACCTTTCGCCGCAAACGCCGGTGATCGTGGTTTCGGGTGCCGGTGTGATGAACGATGCGGTCGAGGCGCTTCGCCTGGGCGCCGCGGACTACCTGATCAAACCGCTGGAAGACCTGGCCGTGCTTGAGCACTCGGTGCGCAGAGCCCTGGATCGTGCGCGGCTGCTCCTGGAAAACCAGCGTTATCGTATCAAGCTGGAGACGGCCAACCGCGAACTCGAAGCCAGTCTGAACCTGCTGCAGGAAGACCAAAACGCTGGTCGCCAGGTGCAGATGAATATGTTGCCGGTCAGCCCCTGGATGATCGACGAGTTCAAGTTCGCCCACCAAATTATCCCTTCGTTGTATTTGTCGGGTGATTTTGTTGACTACTTCCGGGTTGACGAGCGTCGGGTAGCGTTTTATCTGGCGGACGTCTCCGGGCATGGCGCGTCGTCGGCATTTGTCACCGTGCTGCTGAAGTTCATGACCACGCGCTTGCTGTTTGAATCCAAGCGCAACGGTACTTTGCCGGAATTCACGCCGTCGGAAGTCCTCGGCCATATCAACCGAGGCCTGATCAGCTGTAAGCTGGGCAAACATGTCACGATGGTCGGTGGCGTCATCGACGAGGAGACAGGTTTGTTGACCTATAGCATCGGCGGACACCTGCCGTTGCCCGTGTTGTACACACCCGACAGTGTGGGTTATCTCGAAGGCCGTGGCCTGCCGGTGGGTTTGTTCAATGAAGCCACCTATGAAGACCACGTGGTCGAGTTGCCGCCGGTGTTCAGCTTGACGCTGATGTCCGATGGCATTCTGGACCTTTTGCCAGAACCTACACTCAAAGAAAAAGAGGCTGCCTTGCCACAACGGGTAAGGTCAGCGGGCGGCAGCCTGGATGGTCTGCGGCAGATTTTTGGATTGGCCACGCTCGGGGAGATGCCGGATGATATCGCCCTGTTGGTGTTGAGCAGGAATCTTTAATGAGTACCGGTAGAATCCAGTTCGCCGAGCAGGACGGCACCTTCGTCCTGAAGTTCGTCGGTGAAGTTCGCCTGACCCTGTGTTCGGCGTTGGATGCGACTATCGAACGGATCTTCACCGCGTTGAACTTCAACGCCATCGTGATCGATCTGACCGAAGCTCGCAGCATCGACAGCACCACGCTGGGCCTGTTGGCCAAGCTCTCGATCATGTCGCGGCAAAAGGTCGGCCTGCTGCCGACTGTCGTCACCACCCACGAAGACATCACCCGTCTGCTCGAGTCCATGGGCTTTGAGCAGGTGTTCAACATCGTTGACCGCCCGGTGCCGTGTCCGGAGTGCTTGACCGACCTGCCAGACCAGGACCAGTCCGAGGAAGTCGTGCGGATCAAGGTGCTGGAAGCCCACAAGATCCTGATGGGGCTGAACGACTCCAATCGTGAGGCATTCCATGATCTGGTGAACGCGCTGGAGCGGCACTGATACTCCGCTAACCAGGCGCACAAAAAAGGGCGAATCCATCAAGGTTCGCCCTTTTTGCGTTTACCTGGCGTTGATTACAACTTGGCCTGCAGCAGCGCCTCCAGTTTTTCCTGGTCGCGGGCGAACTGACGGATGCCTTCGGCCAGTTTCTCGGTCGCCATGGCGTCCTCGTTCGACGCCCAGCGGAACTGTGCTTCGTTCAGGCTCTGGCGTGCTTCACCTGCATGGCCGGGTACCAGTTTGCGTTCCAGCTTGCCGGTGTCGGCGGCTAGCTTGTCGATCAGGTCCGGGCTGATGGTGAGTCGATCACAGCCGGCCAGTTGTTCGATCTGATTGAGATTGCGGAAGCTCGCGCCCATGACCACGGTCTTGTAGTCATTGGCCTTGTAGTAGTTATAGATGCGCGTCACCGACTGCACGCCGGGATCATCGGCGCCGCTGTAGTCATTGCCGTTGGCCTTTTTGTACCAGTCGTAGATACGCCCCACGAATGGCGAGATCAGGAACACCCCGGCCTCGGCACAGGCAGCAGCCTGGGCGAAGGAAAACAGCAAGGTCAGGTTGGTCTGGATGCCTTCGCGCTCCAGTTTCTCGGCGGTGCGGATGCCCTCCCAGGTGGAGGCGATCTTGATCAATACGCGCTCACGGCCAATGCCGGCTTTGTCGTACAACTCAATCAGGCGGTGCGCGCGCGCGAGCATTGCTTCGCTGTCGAACGACAACCGCGCATCCACCTCGGTGGAAATACGCCCCGGGATCACCTTCAGGATTTCCTGGCCTACCGAGACGCCAAAGCGGTCACTGGCCAAGCCCACATCACCCTTGCAATCATTGACGCTGGCGTTGAGCAGTTCGGCGTAGGCCGGGATGGCGGCGGCCTTGAGCAGCAGGGACGGGTTGGTGGTGGCATCGACCGGCTTGACGCGGGCGATAGCCTCGAAGTCGCCGGTATCGGCCACTACGGTAGTGAATTGTTTGAGTTGTTCCAGCTTGGAAGTCATGAGCGTGCTCTATCCTGTGGGTCTGATGACATTACCCGAGCGCCGACAACCACTCAAGGGCGCAAATGCGTAACAACGGCGTGGGCAGTAACATCCTGAAAACACCGGTTTGAAAGGTCTGGCCTGTCTAGTAACTACGATGTCAAAACAGGCCGCAGGTTCAACCGCAGTGACGGTTAACGCCCCTCAAGCAGCGCCGCCGCCTGGTCCAGCAAGGCCAGGGGTTCCTTGGTCTTGTGGATGTCCACTGACAGCAGCTGACGAAACTTTCTAGCCCCCGGGAACCCGCTGCCCAGGCCCAGTACATGGCGGGTGATGTGGTGCATCGAGCCACCCGCATCCAGGTGTGCGGCGATATACGGCCGCAGGCGGGCCAGTGCCTCAGCGCGGGTGATCACCGCAGCGGTGCTGCCGAATAACTGCTGATCCACCTCAGCGAGCACATAGGGATTGTGATAGGCCTCGCGGCCCAGCATCACGCCGTCAAACGTCTGTAAATGCTCGTGGCAGGCCTCCAGCGTCTTGATCCCACCGTTGAGAATGATTTCCAGCTCCGGGAAGTCGGTCTTCAACTGTGCTGCCACGTCATAACGCAGTGGTGGAATGTCCCGATTCTCCTTTGGCGACAAACCCTCCAAAATCGCGATCCGTGCATGCACGGTAAAACTGGTGCAGCCGGCATCGCGCACGGTCCCGACGAAATCACACAATTGTGCGTAGCTGTCGCGGCCATTGATCCCGATCCGATGCTTGACCGTCACCGGAATCGACACCGCGTCACGCATCGCCTTCACGCAATCGGCGACCAACTGCGGATGCCCCATCAGGCAGGCGCCAATCATATTGTTCTGCACCCGATCGCTCGGGCAACCGACATTGAGGTTCACTTCATCATAACCGTGCTCCTGCGCCATCCGCGCGCACGCCGCCAAGTCAGCCGGCACACTGCCGCCCAGCTGTAACGCCAAGGGATGCTCGGCGTCGTTGTGGCGCAGGAAGCGTTCGTGATCGCCGTTGAGCAGGGCGCCGGTGGTGACCATCTCGGTGTAGAGCAAGGCATGCTTGGAGAGCAGGCGCAGGAAATAGCGGCAGTGATGATCGGTCCAATCCATCATAGGGGCAACGCTAAAGCGCCGAGACAGTGCGGGACTTGATTCTGTTGGGCTAAAGCTCTGTTTTGGAATCATTTTACTCAACGTGTTTTCAGCGTGTTTTAGGGCGTGATCAGGTGATATTAACGGTCGCGGGTACAATGTACCCACTTAAAAACGACGTGTACCACTTTCAATAGGGGCGCGATCAGCCCCAGAAAGCGTGCCGATGGCACGGTCAGTTACATCGCTCGGATCCGGATTACACGCGACGGGTTGCAAGTCTACCAAGACAGCCAGATCTGCGCCTGGAAACAGGCGGCTCAAGCGCGGGTGCGGCGACGTGAGGCTGAGCTGGATCAGCTTGGCGCCATCGAATGGCCCAAGCGAAAAGGGGGCATCGCCATGAAATCAATCCGGTCTGCAGCCTCAGCCCGATGGCTCGGCGATATCACTTGAGCTTGAGATAGCCGTCAACACTCTAAATATCGCTGGGCGCAGGATTGTCGACTCGAAGTTCGATCGCTGGAGGGCTAGTTGGCCAATAACGTGGCCGTTGATGGTATTGATCAGCAATGCAGCATCCGCGTTTGGATCGGATGAGCCCAGGTTGGCCAGCGCTGCGTGCATAATCCGTGCATAAGCTCGCCCCCAGTCGTGTAAGACCGGGCGCAGTTCGGGGTGGCGAGCGGCCGCCAGATGCAGCTCGATGATGGTGATCCCCATACTGGGGTCTTCGATCATCTGTTGCGTCGAATGACGGGCGATCGCGGTTGCCAGTGATGCGAGTTCGACAGGTGTTGACACAAACTCCTGGAGCATCTCGGCAAGTGCTCGAATGTTGCGGTTGGCAACCAGCACCATGGCCTCGCGAATCAACTCCTCCCGCGTACCGAAGTAGTACGCCACGGAGCCGTGGCTCGCCGTTGCTTGCGCGACAACGGTTCTGAACGTGACCGACCCGGGCCCGTCTTTTACGATGATGCGCAGGGCGGCAGCGAGTAACGCATTGCGTCGCTCGGTCCCGCGAACGGTCAGGTTCGCGGGCGCTCTATTGGACTTCGATCGTACGCTGAAGTCGTCGTCAGAAGGCTTGCTCATAAGGCGTTATCGTTACCTGAAAATGGCCGATCCTAGCACAGGCCAAGACCGGCCATTTGTCCAGTGGTTATACCGCTTTAGCGCCGGGTTTTCGGGGCAGTCGCACATGCACTTCGCTGATGCCAACGATGTCTCCCTCCTGGTCGGTGGCCTCGACGGTAATGATCGCGAAGTCGTTGCCATTGTTCAGTACGTGCACATCGCGCACCTTGCCACGGCAGGTAATGGTGTTGCCCACCGGACCTGGCTTGGTGAACTTGCTGTCTACCAGGAACACATCGGCCAACGGGCCGAACGCGCGTAATACCGTCGATGCCATGAATGACATGTTCATCATGCCGTGCTGAACCGTTTTCGGCGTACCGAACACCTGGGCCCGCTCGCACCAGGCCGGGTTCATATGCACCGGATTGAGGTCGAGGCTGGCCAGGCCGTAACGATGAATCAGGTCCTGGGTGATTTCGTACACCAGCGGGTCCAGCGGGTCACCGGCCTTGAGGTCATCCAGGTAGGGAATGGGGCGGTCCAGTGCTTGGGTAGAATAGTGCATGGCTTAATCTCCTTAGTGTCAGGCGGTCGCGAAACGACGGACATCATGGGCGGTTGGAGGCAAGATCAGCGTCCCCGAGAACTCAACTTTCTTGCGCCCGTTTTGATTGGTCAAAATGGTGTGGGTGGTGATGTACGCCTTGTCGCGACGCCAGAAGCGGTCGCTGGTTTCCTGGGTCTGCGTCAAGCGGTCTCCCACGCGGATCGGCTCGATTACTTCGATCTTCTGGAACGGGTTGCGCGCCCCGGGCGTTCTGATCCAGGAGCCGGTGTCGCCTGGTTGCGCGAACCAGAAGGCGATGGTGGTGATGAATACCGGGTGCACAATGATCGTCCCGTGCGGTGCATGGCTGCGCGCGTATTCGGGATCGACGAAGAGTGGGTGCGTTTCCCCCAGCGACTTGTTGTAGGCCAGCACGTCCTCTTCGTGGACGACAAATGTGCGTGGGTTCTTGCGCATCTGGCCGACTTTGACCGTATCCCAGAACTCACATTGCTCCCAGGTGGCGAGGAAATCGCGTGAGAATCCGCGCTGCCGCTCAGTGTGTACCAGGTGCTCAAATACCTCGGTGTTTTGACTCATGGCGCATTGCTCCTGCGGTTAATTAGTTCTCCGGATGGAGAAGTATTGGTGCGTGAGAGGTCCCGGGGCGACACATTTCCCCTATTCGAGAGTGGCTAGTCGATGTACATCTGTTCGATGTTCTGGGCGTATTTGTGCTCTATCGCCTTGCGCTTGAGCTTCAAGGTGGCGGTGAGTTCATCGCCTGCGGCCGGCCATTCGGCGGCAAGGAGAGTGAAGCGCTTAACCTGCTCGACCCGGGACAGTCGCTGATTGCCACGCTCCACGCCGGCGGCGACCGCAGCCAAAACCTCCGGATGGGATGCCAGCGTGGTAATGGGCCCGGTTATTTGCCGTGCCGCTGCCCAGGCCTTCGCGTAATCAGGGTCGAGCACAATCAATGCGATGTTGTATGGGCGAGCATCACCGACAACGCATACCGAGCCAATCAATGGGTCGCCGGACTTGATCATGGCTTCGATATTGGCTGGGGACATGTTTTTACCGCTTGAGTTGATGATCAGCTCTTTTTTACGGTCGGTAATCCACAGATACCCGTCATCATCCAGCCGCCCGACATCACCTGTTCGATACCAGCCATCCTCGCTTAACGCTTCGGCGGTTTTCTCGGGTTGATGGTGATAGCCCTGCATGACCGGCAAACCCCGCAGCAGCACTTCACCGTCTTTGGCGATGGCTATTTGCATGCCGGGCACGGCCCGTCCGACGCTGCCAGGTTTGGACTGCCCCGGTTGTCCCATGGCGCCACACGCACAGGTTTCCGTTGCGCCATAGATGTTTCCGATCGGTAGACCCAGCGCGGCAAAGAACGCTAGAACATGCCGTGGCGTCGGAGCCGTGCCGGTGTTCAAAACCCGGGCTTGGTCGAGTCCAAGCTTGGCCCGCAGTGGTGCAAAGTAATCGGCGTCCGCTTGTCCCGATGCCGGGCTTGGGGATGAAGATGGTTGTGCCTCGCCATGAGCACTGAGCGCACGGTGCAGCTCTGCCTGGGCGTGTTCGGGTAATCGGGCAAAATCGGCCTCGATGCCGGCTTTTAGCTTCTCCCACAACCGTGGGACCGCAAAAAAATAGGTCGGCTTGACGATTGTGAGGTACACCGGCAGTAGTTTTTGATCGGGACAAATCGTGACTTCGACCCCGAAAAGGACCGCGCAGTAGTATTGTCCGACGCGGCCCGCAACATGAGCATGGGGCAGCCAGGAGATGATCCGCCCACCCTCGCCAAGCTGCATGATCGTGCCCATGCTTTGAGCAGCACTGAGCAGGTTCGCATGACTCAGGCGCACGCCTTTCGGCGCACCGGTAGTGCCCGAGGTATAAACCAATGTGAGAAGGTCTTCTGCGTGGACCGATTTCGCGGCCTCTGCCAGGGGAATGCGCTGACGGGTTGTTTTCATCAGTTGCCGCAGCTCAATGATCGGCCAGCGTGCGGTAGCGACCTGGGCGGGAAGATCATCGATGACGGCCACTGTGTCGAGCATGTCGAGGTATTTCTCGGCCTCGGTGAGTCGCCCGAGGAGACCCGCTTCGGTGATCAGCAAGTTTATCCCCGCGTCCCTGGTCATGTAGTCCAGTTGTTCGGGGGAGGACGTCGGGTACAGCGAAACGGGTACACCGCCGGCGGCGAGCACGGCTGCATCGGCAACGTAGAACTCCAGGGTGTTGCCCATCAGGAGGCCTACTGACTCGTCCTTCCTCACCCCGATTTCACGCAGCACCGCCGCCAAACGGCCGACCTGATCAGCGAACTCGCTACGACTCAAGGTCGTGACGGGATCCAGCGCACGTAAAAAGACCGCGTCTGGCGCGCGGGCAACGAAGTGATCCAGTTCATGCAGGAAATTTCGATGCCCCACGTCACAGGGACTCATGCTGGCGACCTTCATGAATATGTCCTTTGAGGGTGTTGTTATTATTTTATTCTCCATCTGGAGAATATTTGCGAGATACCTATCTGTCAACGCAGCATTGAATTTTATTCACCGAGTGGAAAAATTGGCGTGCAGGGCGCCTAGAGAATCTGGGGCGATTCAGTTAGGGCACATGGAGGTGTCGACTTCAGTCACAAAAATGGGCGGCCTTGGTAGGTCGCCCATTTTTTTGATCAGCGCAAAAGGGTGTGTACTAAGGCCGTGACTAGAGATCCAGGCCATCCTGGATCACCGCCAGAAAGGTGTCTTCATCGAGTCTCATCGGTGCCGGCTTCGGCTGGCCCGGGCCGGCGCTGGTCTGGATTTGCCATTGGGGCTCGCCGTGATCGTTCTCGATACGGTAGATGTAGCGTTCCTTGCCGTTGCCCAGGATGTCGACGCGTCCGGTGCCGCCGGCGATGAAGCGAGCGATGGGGTCGAGGGTGAGGGTCTTGTGGTTGCCTTCGATTTGCAGCTTGTCGATGGCGTAGTTGAAGGTGGCGCCTGTTGGCAGGCTTTCGAAGACGCGGGTCGGGACGCGGCGGATGCTCAGGCCCGCTTCGATCAGCGGTTCGAGCCACGTCTCAAGCACGTTGTACATCTCATAGACTTGCGTAGGCCAATGCTCGATCGCCGTGTCGTCACTGGCCTCCGCGTCAGCCCGAGTTCGTTGTTTTTGCTTCAGTTTTACGGCGAGCTCTTCGGCCTTACTCATTGCGATTTCCTATCGTGCACAGAGGGGGTTGTTAGCCACTTCACGTTACTTCACCTTAGGGGGAATTGGCCAGCCGCTTGCTGTCACAATGGGCTGTATCCCGATGTCTCGCCAGCGTCAGAACTTAGTGTAGGAGTTGCGACGATGGATTATTCGCCTCTGAAGGAAAGAGCCAATGAATAAACGCTATGTAGGGTTAGTGTTGTGCATGCTGATACTGGGTGGCGTCGGCATCAGCGGCGCTCGCCAGTCCCAGGAGAGCACGTCTCGCCCCGAGTCGGTGGCCGGGGTATTTGATTACTACCTGCTGGCACTGTCCTGGTCGCCGACGTTCTGCCTGACTCGCCCGGACAACGCGCAATGCACAGGCAAGGGCTACGGTTTTGTGTTGCACGGGCTATGGCCGCAGTACGCCAAGGGCGGCTGGCCGCAGTCGTGCGCGCCGATGACGCAGCTAACGCCATCTGAACGGGCGCAAGGGCGAGCGGTGTTCGTGACGCCGCAGCTACTCAAGCACGAATGGGCCAAGCACGGGACGTGCAGCGGCCTGGACGCCGCGGCATATCTGGAGCATGCCGACAAAGCCGTGGGGGCGGTAAAGGTGCCCGCGAAGTTGCAACCCTTCAATCGGGAGGTCTACTTTAAGGCACGGGACATAGCCCAGATGTTCCGTGAGAGTAATCCCGGCCTGCCCGTCGATGGTGTGGTGGTGATGTGTCGTGGACCGCAGTTGTCGGAGGTGCGGGTGTGCATGGACAAGGCGTTGTCGTTTCAAGCGTGTGGCAAAGGCGTCAGGAGTAATTGCCGCGCAGGGGATATTCGGGTGCCACCGGTTCGTTAGATTTGGGCCAGCGTGCGTTGAATGCGTGCGTCGGGTTCTGGCGGGCAAGTTGCACAGTCCTGTGCGACGGAGGCTTCGTATGGGCGTCTTGCTGTTTGCTCCTCGTCATCGCCGTAAGATAAGCTCGCCCGCATTAAGGGATCCGGGTGTTTGCTGGTGCCTTACTCTTCAAGGATGACGTTTTGCCTACCCCTATTCATGATCCGAATTACGCCCCTGGTGGGCCTCTAAAACGCTTGCCGCTGCGCAAGGCGGCGCTGCTATTCATTGGTGCGGTATGCCTGAGTTTGTGCGGCTTGCTGTATCTGCAACTGGAGCAGTCCCGCGAACACGACCTGAAAACCGCGCAACTGGCGTCGACGAACTTGACGCGGGCGATGGCCCAGCAGGCGCAGGACACCTTTCTGGAAGCGGACTTGGTGGTTACCAGCCTGGTCGACTGGATTCAGGCCGACGGCTATGACGCCACGCAAAACCCGCGTTTGCAACCCGCATTTGCGCGGCGCGCTCAGGTGCTGGGGCAACTGCACGGGTTGTTCCTGTTCGACAAGGACGGTCAATGGGTCGTGACATCCTTCGGCGATCTGCCGCGGCGCGGCGGTGTGGCGGATCGGGAGTACTTCAAGTTCCACCAACAGAACCCGCTTGCACAAACCCACATCGGGCCAGCGGTTCGCAGTCGGCAGAACGGCGAATGGATCATTCCGCTTTCGCGGCGGGTCAACGATCGAAATGGCGAGTTCCTGGGCGTGCTGCTGGCCGGGATCAAGATGTCGTACTTCGACCAGTTCTTTAAAAGCTTCAACCTCGATAACAACGGTGCGATGTTCTTGGCGCTGGCGGATGGCACGCTGCTGGCTCGACGCCCCTATGAGGAGGCGCTCATCGGTGAGTCCCTGGCCCAGGGCCAGATTTTCCAGAGGTACTTGCCACAGGCCTCGGCGGGGACCGCGATGATTCGCTCCGAGCTGGATGGAGTCACTCGTTTGTATGGCTATCGTCAGTTGGAGGCCTATCCGCTCGTGGTCTCGGCGGCAGCACCCGAGGAGGTGATTCTTCGTAGCTGGTATGCCAATGCCGTCCAGTCCAGTGTGATTGTGGCGCTGGTGGTGCTGGGCGTTGGGCTGTTCGGCTGGGTGTTTGTGCAGCAGGTGCGCAACGGCGAGCGGATCGAGACTGACTTGCGTGAGGCGCAGGCGCGCCTGGAAGTGATTGCGACCCACGACAGCCTGACCGGGCTGGGAAATCGTCGCTTGTTCGAGCGGGCGCTGGAGGTCGAGTTCGCGCGCGGCGCCCGTCAACAGCAGTCGTTGGCGCTGATCATGTTCGATATCGACTTCTTCAAGCGCTACAACGACGCCTATGGCCATGTGAACGGCGACCAGTGCCTGGCGCGGGTCGCTGACGTGGTCAAGCGTTGCTGTCAGCGCAAGTCCGACTTGGCGGTGCGCTACGGTGGTGAGGAGTTCGCCGTATTGTTGCCAGACACGGATGCGCAGGGGGCATTGGCGATTGCCGAGCAGATCCGTCACGCGATCAAGGAGGAGCAGATCATTCATTCCGGTTCGCCATCGGGGTATTTGACGGTGAGCCTGGGTTGCCACGCGTTTGTGCCGAAGGGCGGCGACAGCGTCGAGGTGTTTATCGAGCGTTCTGATACGGCGCTGTATCAGGCGAAGAACTTCGGTAGAAACCGTACGGTGGTGTCGGGCGACAACACGGCGGTCAATGAGCGTCAGGAAGCCGCTTCACTTCCGTCCTAGGTTCTTTTCAGAATCTTCTTACAGCGATCCCTTCGGTGATTGATTAGCCTTGCGAAGCTTTTGGCTGGCCAATACACGTCACCCATCATCGGGTGCTGTTCCGGGCATTGTGGCCCCTTGCGACGCTCTCAGAGGCGAGCGGGGGGGCAGTGTCTGAACGCAATCATCGCGGAGTCGCTTCTCTATGCAATTCAATACCTACAGCAGCAACAGCCTGAAAGTGGGCGGTGTTGCATTGTCGGCACTCGTCGTCGCTGCAATCGCATTCTCCAGTTTCTACACGGTCGATGAAAAGGAGCGCGGCGTTGTGCTGCGCAACGGTGCGTTGGTTGGCACCGCCGAGCCCGGGCTTGCGTTCAAGATCCCGCTGATCGAGACGGTGAAATTTATCAGCGTGCAGAATCAGACGAGCCACTACGCCAAGATGCAGGCGTACTCACAGGACCAACAGTCCGCAACGCTTTCTGTATCGGTCTCCTGGCATGTGGAGCCAGGTCAGGTTGCAGAGCTTTACAGAAGCTATGGCGAAGTCGACGCAATGGTCTCGCGCCTAATCAGCCGGCAAGTTCCGACTCAGGTAGAGAATGTCTTTGGTCGTTACACGGCTATTCGGGCGGTTCAAGATCGCGGCCAGTTCGTCACCGATGTGGCGAATGCCCTGAAATCGACCATTCATGGGCCGGTTAGCATTGATAGCGTGCAAATCGAGAACATCGATTTCTCGGACGCTTACGAGAAGTCTATCGAGGAGCGGATGAAGGCCGAGGTCCAGGTGAAGACCCGTGAGCAGATGCTGGCGACCGAGAAAATCCAGGCACAGATCCAGATCACCCAGGCCCAGGCTGAAGCCGACTCCAGGCTCGCGCAAGCCAAGGCCGACGCTGAGGCAACACGCTTGCGCGGGGATGCCGAAGCCGATGCGATCAGGGCCCGAGCGGCTGCCCTGGCCAGCAACCAGAATCTCGTCGAGTTGATCAAGGCTGAGCGTTGGGATGGCAAGTTGCCTCAGACCATGCTGCCAAACATGGTATTGCCTTTCCTCGATGCGAAAAAGTGATTGGCGCAACGCACTGCGCCTAGCGTCGTAGCGTGCGCCCCAACGGCTGGCGCATGTGCCGTACGGCCTGTGCGGTCTGGCGATGGATGAAATCAATTGTCCGTGCCCAGGGCACTTCTCGTATAACGTTGGCTCATCAGCAAGGCGTCGCGAAGCGTGAGGCGTGCGGCGCCTTTTCTTGAACCAGGAGCCTGTGATGAGCGTGCCCGTTCTGAGCGAAATCAGTCTGTACCTGCACCGCCTGGGTTACTCCGCACCACCAGCCCCGACCCTGGATACCCTGCGCACGCTGCAACTGCGTCATACCCGTACGTTCGTCTTCGAGAATCTCTCGCCCCTGGCGGGAGAGCCGGTGTTGCTGGACCTTGAGTCGATCCAGCGCAAGCTGCTGCACGACCGTCGCGGCGGCTACTGCTACGAGCTCAATTACCTCTACATGACCTTGTTGCAGCACCTGGGTTACGCGGTGCGCGGTATCACCGGGCGTGTGGTGATGAATACTGCCAAAGACGCCTGGGTGGCGCGCACCCATCGCCTGACCCTGCTGACTCTGGAGGGAGTGCGCTATATCACCGACGTGGGCTTCGGCGGCATGGTACCGACTGCACCGCTGTTGCTCGATACCGAAGACGAACAGGTCACGCCCCACGAGCCCTATCGCATCACCCAGCATGACGGCAGCTATACGCTGCACGCCAAGGTCGCCGGGCAGTGGTGGGCAATGTATGTGTTTGACCTGCAACGCCAGGGTGATATCGATTATGAGATCGGCAACTGGTACGTCTCGACCCATCCCCAGTCTCCGTTTTTGCAGCGCCTGATGGTGGCGCGTACCGGGGAGGGCGTGCGTCGGACCCTGAACAACGGGAGTTTTGCCATTCATCACATCGGTGCCCCCAGTGAGCGGCGAGAGATTACCGGCACGGTGGAACTGTTTGACCTGCTGGAGAGCGAGTTCGGTATTCGCGTGCCAAATCATCCGATGCTGGAGGAGGTCATTGCCCGGTTGATCGAGCCTGCGTGAGCAAAGTAGCGACGAGAAACGAAAAACCTGATCGGTTGGACAATTTTTTTGGTGGGCGGATTTCAGCGAAAAAGCGCGTGCTAGTGGGGTGCAAGCAGGTGGGGCTGGCTGCCTGTTCATAATGCGACTGGTAAGTTGTATACAATACTATGGACATTTATCTTTGGTATTGCATACAGTGCGCCCATAACAAAAAACCAGGGATCCCCCCCACGATGAAAACGCCCTCTGTTTCACACCAACGGCCTGAGGATGAAAACCTTGGCGTCGGCGCGAATATGGCCTACGGCCTGCAACACGTTCTGACCATGTATGGCGGTATCGTTGCGGTACCACTGATCATCGGCCAGGCCGCCGGGCTTTCTCCGGCAGATATTGGTTTGTTGATTGCGGCATCGTTGTTTGCAGGGGGGTTGGCGACACTGCTGCAAACCCTGGGTGTACCTTTTTTTGGTTGTCAGCTGCCGCTGGTACAGGGTGTTTCGTTTTCCGGCGTTGCCACCATGGTGGCGATTGTCAGCAGTGGCGGCGAAGGTGGTTTTCAGTCGATTCTCGGGGCGGTGATTGCCGCATCCTTGATTGGCTTGCTGATTACGCCGGTGTTCTCGCGCATTACCAAGTTCTTCCCACCCCTGGTCACCGGCATTGTGATCACCACCATCGGCCTGACGCTGATGCCGGTCGCGGCACGCTGGGCCATGGGTGGCAACAGCCACGCCGAGAGCTTCGGCAGCATGGAGAACATCGGCCTGGCGGCGGTGACCCTGATGCTGGTGTTGCTGCTCAGCAAAATCGGCAGTGCGACCATCTCGCGCTTGTCGATCCTGCTGGCCATGGTGATCGGCACGCTGATCGCGGTGTCCCTCGGCATGGCGGACTTTTCCAGCGTCACCGAAGGTCCGATGTTCGGTTTCCCGACACCGTTTCATTTCGGCATGCCAACCTTTCACTTCGCCGCCATCCTGTCGATGTGCATCGTGGTCATGGTGACGTTGGTGGAAACCTCGGCAGACATCCTGGCCGTCGGTGAAATCATCGACACCAAGGTCGACTCCAAGCGCCTGGGCGATGGCCTGCGCGCTGACATGCTGTCGAGCATGATTGCGCCGATCTTTGGTTCCTTTACCCAAAGCGCATTCGCTCAGAACGTCGGGCTGGTGGCGGTGACGGGGATCAAGAGTCGCTTTGTGGTGGCCACGGGCGGCATCTTCCTGGTGGTCCTCGGCTTGCTGCCCTTCATGGGGCGGGTCATCGCTGCAGTCCCGACCTCCGTGCTCGGTGGCGCCGGTATCGTATTGTTCGGCACCGTGGCGGCGAGCGGAATCCGTACGTTGTCCAAGGTCGACTACCGTAACAACGTCAACCTGATCATCGTTGCGACCTCCATCGGCTTTGGCATGATCCCGATTGCCGCACCGAACTTCTACGACCACTTCCCAAGCTGGTTCGCCACCATCTTCCATTCGGGCATCAGTTCGTCGGCGATCATGGCGATCCTGCTCAACCTGGCCTTCAACCACTTCACCACCGGCAACTCGGACCAGCAGTCGGTGTTCGCTGCCGGCACTGAGCGTACCCTGCGCTTCCAGGATCTGGCAGCCTTGCGCGAAGGGGACTACTTCGCCGATGGCAAACTGCACGATTGTGATGGCAAGGAGATCCCAGTGGTGGTGGATGAGCACGGTCACGGTGCGCCGGAGCATCGTCCGGCACATGCCAAAAGCGGTGAGCATGTCTGACCGCGTAACCGAGTAAAAAAGGGCCAGCCCGTCGAGTGGACGGGCCGGTCCTTTTTCGTTGAGTGGTGCGGCGTTTTCGTCGCCCACAAAAAAGCCCCTGATCTTTCGATTCAGGGGCTTTTTGTTGTTGCTGTCTGGCTCCACGACCTGGACTCGAACCAGGGACCCAGTGATTAACAGTCACTTGCTCTACCAACTGAGCTATCGCGGAATGCGCCGTATGTTACTGATTAAAAAGAACAAGTCAACAATTTATTGTGTGCGCGGTGGTTTTTCCCGGTGAGCGGTCGTAATGAGCCGGCGAGAAGGGCATTGCCATGATTGATGGTTACCAGAACGCCAGAGCCGGTCTACCATGGCCGCCCGGAAGTGGTTTCACGCGCTGCCGGCCCTCAGCCGAAAAAGGTAAGCGCCATGACTCACCAACCGTTACCCACGATTAATCTTCTCAGTGGGGTGCTTTCATGAGCATCGCCCAGATCAGCCTGCCCAAGGGCGTGGGTCCCCATGCAGAAAAACTCTTCGATGCCATCACCCAGGCCAGCACCGCCGCTGAGCTGAACCGTGCCGGGGGCAAGGCCGAAGGTTTTGTGCTGGGGCTGGAAAGTACCAAGGCAATCAAAAGCCAAGTCGCCGAGTCGCTGTATGTCGTTTATGACGACGCCGCGAGTCAGCGTGCAAGTGAACTGGCGAGCTAGCCGCCGAAGGTCAGGGTGCCGAGCATGAACTTGGCATACAGCGCGGTGGCGGCCAGTTGCACCAGCCACAGGGCCAGGCCGCCGAGAAACACCCCGCTCGCCACTTGCAGTACCAGGTTGCTCCCGCGCTTGGTCGGGGGGCGAGGGGTGAAGTGCTGCAGTTCGTCGTCGCGGTCGGCGCGCAGGTCAAGATCATGGTTTTTCATGGGGGCTCTCGCAGGCATTCGGGTGTATTCAACGTCGCTTGATAGGTAGGCAGTCTAGAGGTTGTGCAGAGGTTTCAGAGGCAAATAAAAACGGGAAGCCCAAAGGCTTCCCGTTTTTCGTATCACGCAACGACTCAGATCACCGCGACGATAGCCTTGGTCACCACGTCGATGTTGCTCTGGTTCAGCGCGGCCACGCAGATGCGGCCGGTGTCCAGGGCATAGATACCGAACTCGCTGCGCAGGCGGGTCACTTGCTCAACCGTCAGGCCAGAGTAGGAGAACATGCCACATTGGCGACCGACGAAGCTGAAGTCGTGATCCGGTGCGAGCTTGGCCAGGGTTTCAACCATCTGGATCCGCATGCCGCGAATGCGCAGGCGCATTTCGGCCAGTTCCTGTTCCCACTCGGCACGCAGCGCTGGGCTGTTGAGCACGGCGGCCACGATTGTTGCGCCGTGGGTCGGTGGGTTGGAGTAGTTGGTGCGGATCACGCGCTTGACTTGCGACAGGACGCGCGCGCTTTCTTCCTTCGACTCGCTGACGATGGACAGTGCGCCCACACGTTCGCCGTACAGCGAGAACGACTTGGAGAACGAGCTGGAGACAAAGAAGTTCAGGCCGGACTCAGCGAACAGACGCACTGCCGCCGCGTCTTCGTCGATGCCGTCGCCAAAGCCCTGGTAGGCCATGTCGAGGAATGGCACGAGGTTCTTCGCCTTGACCACTTCCAGTACGTCCTTCCAGTCCGCTGGGGTCAGGTCGACGCCGGTCGGGTTATGGCAGCAGGCGTGCAGCACCACGATGGCGTTGGCTGGCAGGGCGTTGAGGTCTTCCAGCAGGCCGGCACGGTTCACATCGTGAGTCGCGGCATCGTAGTAGCGGTAGTTCTGCACCGGGAAACCGGCGGTTTCGAACAGGGCGCGGTGGTTTTCCCAGCTTGGGTCGCTGATGGCCACAACGGCGTCGGGCAGCAGTTGCTTGAGGAAGTCGGCGCCGATCTTCAGGGCGCCAGTGCCACCAACGGATTGGGTGGTGACGACACGGCCAGCCGCCAGCAGCGGCGAATCAGCGCCAAACAGCAGCTTTTGCACGGCCTGGTCGTAGGCGGCAATACCGTCGATTGGCAGATAGCCACGGGAAGCGTGTTGAGCGGCCCGAATCGTCTCGGCTTCGACAACGGCGCGCAGGAGTGGAATTTTCCCTTCCTCGTTGCAGTAAACACCGACCCCCAGGTTGACCTTGTTGGTACGAGTGTCAGCGTTGAATGCTTCGTTGAGGCCCAGGATAGGATCGCGTGGTGCCATTTCGACAGCGGAGAACAGGCTCATTATTGCGGCGGCTCTGAATGGAATGTGGAGGGACGTGTGGCGCTCCAGCCGAATGCACTAGAGCGGTGCACAAACGGGGAGCAAGTATAGGGCTCATCACCGGGCAGAGCGACAGGCGTTTGTGCTTTTCGGGCAAGTTTCTCGGTTTATTTTTCGGCCGTTCGTCGTAGGGCCATGGCAGGCGCTGATGACACATGTAGGACGTTTGCCTTGAAACTAGCGGCATTCGCCACCACATCAACGGGTATCATGATTTTTCCCTGCGACATACGTCGCGAGCGCCGTTCATCCGTGTCGCCCGGTTTGCCCGTGCCGGATTGAACCCAGAGGTCCGTTATGTCCGAATTCCAGCTCGTCACCCGCTTCCAGCCCGCTGGCGATCAGCCGGAAGCCATCCGCTTGCTGGTCGAGGGCATCGATGCCGGGCTGGCGCACCAGACGTTGTTGGGGGTGACCGGTTCCGGCAAGACCTTCAGCATCGCCAACGTGATCGCACAAGTGCAGCGCCCGACCCTGGTGCTGGCGCCGAACAAGACCCTGGCCGCGCAGTTGTACGGTGAGTTCAAGGCATTCTTCCCGAACAATGCCGTCGAGTACTTCGTTTCCTACTACGACTACTACCAGCCCGAAGCCTACGTGCCGTCGTCCGATACGTTCATCGAGAAGGACGCCTCGATCAACGACCACATCGAGCAAATGCGGCTGTCGGCGACCAAGGCCCTGCTGGAGCGCAAGGATGCGATCATCGTCACCACGGTGTCGTGCATCTACGGCCTGGGCAGCCCCGAAACCTACCTGAAAATGGTGTTGCACATCGATCGCGGCGACAAGCTCGATCAGCGCGCCCTGGTGCGCCGCCTGGCCGACCTGCAATACACCCGCAACGACATGGACTTTGCCCGCGCCACCTTCCGCGTGCGCGGCGATGTGATCGACGTCTACCCGGCTGAATCCGACCTGGAAGCGATCCGCATCGAGCTGTTCGACGACGAGGTGGAAAGTCTCTCGGCCTTCGATCCGCTGACCGGCGAGGTGATCCGCAAGCTGCCGCGTTTTACCTTCTACCCCAAGAGCCACTACGTGACACCGCGCGAAACCCTGCTCGGCGCCATCGAGGGGATCAAGGTCGAATTGCAGGAGCGCCTGGACTACCTGCGCTCCAACAACAAGCTGGTGGAAGCCCAGCGCCTGGAACAGCGCACCCGGTTTGACCTGGAGATGATCCTGGAGCTGGGCTACTGCAATGGCATCGAAAACTATTCGCGCTACTTGTCCGGCCGCGACTCCGGGCAGGCCCCGCCAACCCTGTTCGATTACCTGCCGGCCGACGCCTTGCTGGTGATCGACGAATCCCACGTCAGCGTGCCGCAGGTGGGCGCGATGTATAAAGGCGACCGTTCGCGCAAGGAAACCCTGGTTGAGTACGGCTTCCGCCTGCCGTCGGCGCTGGACAACCGGCCGATGCGTTTCGATGAGTTTGAAAGCATCAGCCCACAGACGATTTTTGTCTCGGCCACCCCCGGCAACTATGAGGCCGAACATGCCGGCCGAGTGGTCGAGCAACTGGTGCGGCCGACCGGGCTGGTAGACCCGCAAATCGAAATCCGCCCGGCGTTGACCCAAGTCGACGACTTGCTCTCGGAAATCGGTAAGCGCGTGGCGCTGGGGGAGCGGGTGCTGGTGACCACGCTGACCAAGCGCATGTCCGAAGACTTGACCGATTACCTGGCCGATCATGGGGTCCGGGTGCGTTATCTGCACTCGGACATCGACACGGTGGAGCGGGTCGAGATCATTCGCGACCTGCGCCTGGGCACCTTCGATGTGCTGGTGGGGATCAACCTGCTGCGTGAAGGCCTGGACATGCCGGAGGTGTCGCTGGTGGCGATCCTCGATGCCGACAAGGAAGGTTTCCTGCGCTCCGAGCGTTCGCTGATCCAGACCATCGGCCGGGCGGCGCGTAACCTCAATGGCCGGGCGATCCTGTACGCTGACCGCATCACCGGCTCCATGGAGCGGGCGATTGGCGAGACCGAGCGGCGTCGCGAAAAGCAGATCGCCTTCAACCTGGCCAATGGCATTACCCCCAAGGGGGTGTTCAAGGACGTCGCCGACATCATGGAAGGCGCTACCGTGCCGGGTTCGCGCAGCAAGAAGCGCAAGGGCATGGCCAAGGCCGCCGAGGAGAGCGCCAAGTACGAGAACGAACTGCGCTCGCCGAACGAGATCGCCAAGCGCATCCGCGTGCTGGAAGAGAAGATGTACCAGTTGGCCCGCGACCTGGAGTTCGAGGCCGCGGCCCAGACCCGCGACGAAATCGCCAAGATGCGCGAGCGGTTGTTGGCGGTTTGATCGTCAGCGCCGGATAGGGGATCTTCGCGAGCAGGCTCGCTCCCACACTGATCTTCAGTGGCCTCAAATGTTGTGCCTGGCTTGGATCCTTTATGGGAGCGAGCCTGCTCGCGATAGGGCCAGTCGAGGCACCGCAGAGACTCGCTAGTGCGCCTCACCGGCCTTCAATCCCGCCGGCAACGCCTTGGTCAACAGGATCGCCAGCATGCTCACCCCGAGCGCAATCCCGACAAAGTGGAACGCATCGTTGTAGGCCATGATCGACGCCTGCTGGTGGGCGATTTCGCTGAGCTTGCCCAGTGCCGCCGTCTCGCTGCCGAAGCGGTCGGTCAGCGACGCCAGGCGTTCGGCCACCTGCGGGTTGGTGGGCACAATCGCCTCACGCAAGTAGTCGAAGTAGGTCTTGGTGCGCGCGTCCAGCAGGGTGGCGAGCAGCGCGATGCCGATGGCGCCGCCCAGGTTGCGCAGGATGTTGAACAGACTCGACGCCGAGCCGGCATCCTGGGGCAGGATGTAGGCGGTGGCGATCAGCGAAATGGTCACCATGATCAGCGGCTGGCCGAGGGCGCGGATGATTTGGATCTGATTGAACTGCGGCCCGGCGAAGTCCGGGTTGAGCACGCCCGAGGAAAAGCTCGCCAGGCCGAACAGGCCGAAGCCAAAGGTACACAGCCACTTGGGCGAAATGTACTTCATCAGCTTGGGCACCAGCGGAATCAGGAACAGCTGCGGCACGCCCATCCACATGATCACCTCGCCGATCTGCAACGAGTTGTAGTTCTGGATCTGCGCCAGGTACAGCGGCAGCAGGTAGATCGAGCCATATAGCCCCACGCCCATGCCCAGGCTGGAAATGCTCGACAGGCCGAAGTTGCGGTTGCGCAGGATGCCCAGGTTGATCAGCGGATTGGGTTTGGACACCTGCACGATGACAAAGGTGATCAGGCTGACCAGGGCGATGCTGCCCAGGGTGACGATCAGGCTCGATTCCAGCCAGTCCTTGCGATGACCTTCCTCCAGGAACACCTGCAAGCAACCCAGGCCGACGCCCAGGGTGAGGATGCCGGTGTAGTCGGTGCTTTTGAGCAGTTCCCAGTGCGATGCTTTCTTCTCCAGGCCATACATCAGGCCGGCGATCATGAGTAGGCCGGGCGGGATGTTGATGTAGAAGATGTACTCCCAGCCCCAGTTTTCCGTGAGCCAGCCGCCCAGGGTCGGGCCGATGGAAGGCGCGAAGGTCGCCGTCATGGCGAACATCGCCATGCCTTTGGCGCGGTGGTGTTCGGGGAGCTTGATCAGGGTCAGGGTGAACGCCAGCGGAATCAACGCGCCGCCGGTGAACCCCTGCAGGGCGCGGAACACAATCATGCTTTCCAGGCTCCAGGCCATGGAACACAGCAGCGAGGCCACCAGGAACCCCAGCGACACCCACACTGCCAGGCGGCGCGCCGACAGCAACTGCACCAGCCACGCGGTGAGCGGGATCATGATGATTTCCGCCACCAGGTAGGAGGTGGAAATCCATGAGCCTTCCTCCAGGGTGGCCGACAGCGCGCCCTGGATGTCCTTGAGCGAAGAATTGGTGATCTGGATATCGAGCACCGCCATGAAGGCGCCGAGCATCACGCTCATCACCGCAATCCAGTCCCGCCGAGTCGGTTCGCCGACTGGGCGGATCAGTTGATCACCGGCCATCGACAGGGTCTTTGACGTTCACTTTGACCGTGACCGACATCCCGGGGCGGATCTTGCCGGCCAGCGGGTTGTCGGCGGCGAAGGTCAGCTTGACTGGGATCCGTTGCACGACTTTGGTGAAGTTGCCGGTGGCATTGTCTGGTGGCAGCAGGCTGAACTGCGCGCCCGAGGCGGCGAACAGACTGTCGATGCGAGCTTCGATGGGCGTGTCGCCGTAGGCATCGAAGATCAGTTGGGCCTTTTGTCCGGGCTGCATACGGCCGATCTGGGTTTCCTTGAAGTTGGCCTGGATCCAGATGTCCTGGTCCGGGACGATCGACAACAGGTAGGCGCCGGCTTGCACCACCTGGCCATTACGGGCGGCGCGCTGGCCGATCAGGCCGCTGATGGGCGCGTAGATCGCGCAGCGGGTCAGGTTCAACTGTGCCTGGGCGAGATCGGCGCGGGCATTGGCGATCTGTGCGTCGAGGCGCTTGAGTTCGGCGTTGAGGGCATTGACCTGTTGGCGCTGTGCCTGGGCATCGGCCTGGGCCTTGGTCACCTGTGAGCGGGCGATGTGGTTTTCGGCGGACAGGGTGGTGACCCGCTCTTCCGACACATAGCCCGGTTTACGCAGCGTTTCGGCGCGCGACAAGTCGATTTGCGAGCGGCCGAGGCTGGCCTGGCTGGACGCGACCTGCGCGTCGCTGGAGGCGATCAGGCTGGCTTGCTGGGTCAGTTTGCTCTGCGCTTGCAGGTGCTCGGCCTCGCGGGTGGCGAGGGCGGCGTTGGCGCGGTCGATGGCCAGTTGGAAGTCGTCGCTTTCAAGCTTGATCAGCCGTTGGCCTTTTTCCACGTGCTGGTTGTCCTGCACCAGCACCTCGTCGATGCGGGCGCTCAACTGGCTGGAGACACGGGTGATTTCGCCCTGGACATAGGCGTTATCAGTGCTTTCATAGAAGCGTCCCTTGAGAAACCATTCGGCAAAGAAGCCGCCGGCAATCAGCAGGACAATGATCAGGAAAATAAACAGGCGACGCTTGAGTTGGGCAGGCATGGGCAGACTGTAGTCGGGAAAGTGTAAGGAAATTTATCAGGCGCTGAATCTGTCACATAGCCGACCAGTGGTAAATGCCACCTAAGGCGAATCAGCTGTTCAGCGGCCTCCAGGGCTTTTGTAGCCCCAAGCTTGGCTTAAATGCCCTGCTGACTGGAGCGGGGCGGGTGTCGCCTGTTACCATTCGGCCTTTGTTTCATCTCCGCTTTTCATCTTCTTTCGAGACACGCCATGACCACCGTCCGCACTCGCATCGCGCCATCGCCTACCGGCGATCCCCATGTCGGCACCGCTTACATCGCTTTGTTCAACTACTGCTTTGCCAAGCAGCATGGCGGTGAGTTCATCCTGCGCATCGAAGACACCGATCAGTTGCGTTCGACCCGCGAGTCCGAGCAGCAGATTTTCGACGCCTTGCGCTGGTTGGGCATCGATTGGGCCGAGGGGCCGGACGTCGGTGGGCCGCATGGCCCTTATCGCCAGAGCGAGCGTGGTGATATCTACCAGAAGTACTGCCAGCAGTTGGTGGACATGGGGCATGCCTTCCCGTGCTTCTGCACCAGCGAGGAATTGGACCAGATGCGCGCCGAACAAATGGCGCGCGGCGAAACCCCGCGCTACGACGGCCGTGCGCTGCTGCTGTCCAAGGAAGAAGTCGCCCAGCGCCTGGCCGCCGGCGAGCCCCACGTGATCCGCATGAAGGTGCCGACCGAAGGTGTGTGCGTGGTGCCGGATATGCTGCGTGGCGACGTCGAGATCCCGTGGGATCGC
The DNA here is from genome assembly GCF_900109995.1 of Pseudomonas sp. ok272. Classification (GTDB taxonomy): domain Bacteria; phylum Pseudomonadota; class Gammaproteobacteria; order Pseudomonadales; family Pseudomonadaceae; genus Aquipseudomonas. The sequence continues at coordinate 166,287 of NZ_FOCB01000008.1, forward strand.
ATGGACATGCAAGTGCTGATGAAGACCGACGGCCTGCCGACGTACTTCCTGGCCAACGTGGTCGACGACCACCTGATGGGCATCACTCACGTATTGCGTGGCGAGGAATGGCTGCCATCGGCGCCAAAGCTGATTCTGTTGTACGAGTACTTCGGCTGGGAGCAGCCGCAGCTGTGCTACATGCCGCTGCTGCGCAACCCGGACAAGAGCAAGCTGTCCAAGCGCAAGAACCCGACATCGGTGACGTTCTACGAGCGCATGGGCTTCATGCCCGAGGCGATGCTCAACTACCTGGGCCGCATGGGCTGGTCGATGCCGGACGAGCGCGAGAAGTTCTCGCTGCAAGAGATGGTCGACCATTTCGACCTCTCGCGCGTCTCCCTGGGCGGGCCGATCTTCGACGTCGAGAAGCTGTCTTGGCTCAACGGCCAGTGGCTGCGTGACTTGCCGGTGGAAGAGTTCGCCAGCCGCATGCAGACCTGGGCGCTGAACCCCGAGTACATGATGAAGATTGCCCCGCATGTGCAAGGCCGGGTTGAAACCTTCAGCCAGGTCGCACCGCTGGCCGGATTCTTCTTTGCCGGTGGCGTGAACCCGGATGCCAAGCTGTTCGAGTCCAAGAAGCTCTCGGGCGACCAGGTTCGTCAGTTGATGCAGTTGATCCTGTGGAAGCTCGAAAGCCTGCGTCAGTGGGAGAAGGACAGCATCACCGCGACCATCCAGGCCGTGGTCGAATCCCTGGAGCTGAAGCTGCGTGATGCCATGCCGCTGATGTTCGCCGCCATCACCGGCCAGGCGAGCTCGGTCTCGGTGCTCGATGCCATGGAAATCCTCGGCCCGGACTTGACCCGTTTCCGTCTGCGCCAGGCCATCGACCTGCTCGGTGGCGTGTCGAAGAAAGAAAACAAAGAGTGGGAAAAGCTGCTGGGCGCTATCGCCTGACACGCTGCATGAAGGACTGATGGCCATTGTGCATGCCTGTCGTTGGGTGCGCAGTGGTCGCCAGACCCCCGGATTTTCGGGGGGAGGGCGGTAAGTGATTGTTCTGTCGGCAAAAAATTTTAAATTATTTGAAAAATAAGTTTGACAGACTTTCGATACGCCCTTAAGATTCGCCCCGTCCTCAGCGATGAGGGGCTATAGCTCAGCTGGGAGAGCGCTTGCATGGCATGCAAGAGGTCGACGGTTCGATCCCGTCTAGCTCCACCAATTTACACTTCAAGGTCTGGCCACACCGGTCTTGAAGCGATCAGCGCTCAGCGCTGATCAGTTGTATAGAAGGGTTTGCGTCCCCTTCGTCTAGTGGCCTAGGACACCGCCCTTTCACGGCGGTAACAGGGGTTCGAGTCCCCTAGGGGACGCCAGTATTACAGAAGTGATGTCGCAAGATGCCACTCCGCCGCGAGGCGAAAAATCTGGGGCTATAGCTCAGCTGGGAGAGCGCCTGCATGGCATGCAGGAGGTCAGCGGTTCGATCCCGCTTAGCTCCACCAATTTACAGTTCAAGGTCTGGCCACACCGGCCTTGAATCGATCAGCACTCAGCACTGATCAGTTGTATAGAAGGTTTGTGTCCCCTTCGTCTAGTGGCCTAGGACACCGCCCTTTCACGGCGGTAACAGGGGTTCGAGTCCCCTAGGGGACGCCACGATTACCCGCTCTGCGGGATTTATAGGGGTCATTCAATTATTGAATGGCCCTTTTGTTTGTCTGGCGTTTGGCCAACCCGCTTAATCCTCCCTTCTAGTTCTCCTGACCAACGGTCAAATTAAAGACTTGCGTAAAATTATTATGAGAATAATATTTCTATCGTAATATTCGGAGGCATCGATGAACGACAAAAAAGCGCAAACCCGTGAACGCATTCTCCAGGCCGCCAGTTCTGCGCTGGTCCAGCGCGGCCCGGCCGAGCCCAGCGTGGGCGAAGTGATGGGGGCTGCCGGCCTGACCGTGGGTGGCTTCTACGCGCACTTCGACAGCAAGGACGCGATGATGTTGGAGGCGTTCACTCAACTGCTGGGTCAGCGTCGGGCGCTGATCGCGAACATGGATGACAAGTTGACCGGCGAAGAGCGCCGGGCGTTGGTGGCGGCGTTCTACCTGTCTCGCCGACACCGCGACTCCACTGAGAATGCCTGTCCGATCCCGGCGTCAGTCGGGGAGATGGGACGCTTGCCGGATGACTTTCGGCTGGCGCTGAGCGAGCACCTCGAACTGATGGTCGCGCAGTTGGCCAGTAGCCCGGAAGACATCGACAAGGCATTGGCGGACTTGGCATTGATGGTCGGTGGGTTGAGCCTGGCGCGGGCGCTTGGCGCGGGTGAGTTGTCTGATCGATTGCTGCGTGCCGCCAAGTCGGCGGTGTTATGACCTGAAGCGCTGGCCTGTGGAGATGCACGATGAGCACATTAAGTTGGGTTCGAGGCGTAAACGCTACGTTGGGCTGGGTAGCCCCCGGGATGATCGCGAGCAAGATGCGCCAGGCGTTCATGACGCCGCGAGAGCTACCGCCGCGGGAGTGGGAAATGCCGCTGTTGGCGAGCGCCGAGCGCATCACCCTGCGTTTTGGCCTCTCGGCCTTGCGCTGGGGGCAGGGGCCGACGGTGCTGCTGATGCACGGCTGGGAAGGCCGTCCGACACAGTTCGCCAGCCTGATCAGCGCGTTGGTCGACAGCGGCTACACCGCGGTCGCCATCGATGGCCCAGCCCACGGTCGGTCCCCGGGGCGTGAAGCCAATGTGATGCAATTCGCCCGCGCCCTGCTGGAAGCCGCGGCCGAGCTGCCGCCCTTGCGCGCCGTCATCGGCCATTCCATGGGCGGGGCCAGCGCGATGCTTGCCGTACAACTGGGCTTGCGTACCGAAACCCTGGTCACGATCGCGGCGCCCGCGCGAATCCTTGCAGTGTTGCGTGGCTTTGCCCGCTACGTCGGCATGCCGCCCAAGGCGCGCTCGGCGTTTATCCGGCAGATCGAGCAGGGTGTCGGGATCCAGGCGTCACGGCTCGATGTCGCGCACTACCAGTTGACGATGCCGGGCCTGATCGTGCATGCCGAGGACGATCCCTTCGTCTTGGTCGGGGAGTCGCAGTTGATCCACGACGCCTGGTTCGACAGTCGCCTGTTGCGCCTGGAGCAGGGCGGTCACCAGCGCGTATTGGCCGACCCGCGCTTGATCGAAGGCGTGCTGGCGTTACTCGCGGCGCGTGCCGTACAGGCGCGCCAATCGGCCTGATCATCCGCTACACTGCCCGGGCGAAATCATCTGACCGGGAGTGTGGCATGGGCTGGGATCGGGCAACGCCGTTCATCATTGACCTTGAGGTGGCCGCTGAGGACATCGACGGGTTGGGGCACGCCAATAATGCGGTGTACGTCACCTGGCTCGAACGTTGCGCCTGGCGCCACTCTCAGCGCCTTGGGCTGGACCTGACCGAGTATCGGCGCCTTGATCGGGCCATGGCCGTAGTGCGCCACGAAATCGACTACCTGGCGGCAGCCTACGAGGGCGACGAGTTGCAGTTGGCGACCTGGATCGTTGATTGGGACCAGCGCCTGAAAATGACCCGGCACTTCCAACTGATCCGCCCCAGCGACAACACCACGCTGCTGCGTGCGCAAACCACCTTTGTCTGCATCGAGCTGTCCACCGGCCGGCCCAAGCGCATGCCGGCCGAGTTCATCGAAGGCTACGGCCCGGCGCTGCCCGCCATCGCCTGATCAAAACCCTATCCCCTGAATGCAGAAACGGCACCCGAAGGTGCCGTTTCTATTGGTGCTGCGTGTCGCTCAGGCGATCAACCCAGGCCCGCCTGCTGAACCAGGGTCAGCAGAGGTTGTGGGTAGACGCCCAGGAAGAACGCGAGCAGGGCGATGGCCAACAGCATCACGCCTCCGGCCTTCTGTTCCCAGTGCAGCTCGGCATCGACGCGGCGCAGGTTTGGCTCGATCAGGTACAGGGTGACCATCACGCGCAGGTAGTAGAAGACGCCGATGGCGCTGCCCAGTACCAGGGAGCCGACCAGCCACCATTGGTGCGCTTCGACACCGGTGGCAATGATGTAGAACTTGCCGATGAAGCCCGCGGTCAGCGGGATACCGGCCAGGGACAGCATCATCACGGTCAGTACGGCAGTCAGGTACGGACGACGCCAGAACAGGCCGCGGTACTCGTACAGCGCGTCGGCGTCACGGCCCTTGTACGGCGAGGACATCAGGGTGATCACACCGAACGCGCCGAGGCTGGTGACCACGTAGGTGACCAGATACACGCCAATGGCTTCCAGGGCCAGGCCTTTGCTCGCCACCAGGGCGATCAGTAGGTAGCCGAAGTGGGCGATGGACGAGTAACCCAGCAGACGCTTGAGGTTGCTCTGGGTCAGTGCCAGCAGGTTGCCGAACAGGATCGATGCAATGGCGATCACGGTCAGGACGTTGCTCAGCACGGCAGTGTTGGCAGCTGGGGAGATCTGGAACAGACGCACCATGACCGCAAACACCGCGACTTTCGAGGCAGTCGCCAGGAACGCGGCGACAGGGGCCGGGGCACCTTCGTACACGTCCGGCGTCCACAAGTGGAAAGGCACCAGGGACAGTTTGAACGCCAGGCCCACCAGCATCATCGCCAGGCCCAGTTGCGCCAGCGGGCTGGCCGCGCCGCTGGCGGCCAGGGCATGACCGATACCGCTGAAGCTCAGGCTGCCAGCATCGGCATAGAGCAGCGCCATGCCGAACAACAGGAACGCGGAACCGGCAGCCGACAGCACCATGTACTTGATGCCGGCTTCCAGGGAGCGCTTGTTGAAGAAGGCGTAGGCCACCAGGCCGTAGACCGGCACCGAGAGCAGTTCCAGGCCGATGAACAAGCCGGCCAGGTGCTGCGCGCTGACCAGCACGATACCGCCGGCCGCAGCCAGCAGGATCAGCAGGTACAACTCTTCGCGGTTGCCCGGGTAGCCCGTGCCGCCTTCGCCGAGATAGGCGTGGGCGAGGGTGACGCAGGCCAGGGTCGCAACCAGGATCAGTGCGATGTACAGCAGTGCGAAGTTGTCGACCAGCATCAGCGGGGTGACGACCAGCGGCGCGACCTTGAGTGCTGGCAGGATCGACAGCAAGGCCAGGTTAAGACCCGCTACCGAGAGCAGGAAGGTCTGTGAGTGGTTGCGGCGCCATGCGATAGCCAGCATCACCACAATCACGGTGAGGCTGGTGATCAACAGTGGCGCTAGCGCGATAAAGTGTTGAATCGTGAATTCCATAGCGCTCTTACCGGGCCGAAGCGAGTTGAGTGAAGGCGGTACCGAGCCATTGCTGCACGCCATGCATGGTGGCGGCAGAGGTATCGAGGAACGGTTGCGGGTAAACGCCGATATAGATCAGCAACGCCGCAAGGCCCAGCACCATGATCAGTTCGCGAGCATCCATGCCGTGCAGCACCGCGTCCGATTTGGACGGGCCGAAGTAGGCACGGTGAATCATGATCAGCGAGTAGACCGAGCCGAACACCAGGCCCGAGGTGGCAATCGCGGTGATCCATGGCGCACTGGCGAAGGTGCCAATGAGGATCAGGAACTCACCGACGAAGTTGCCCGTGCCCGGCAAGCCCAGGGAGGCCGCCGCGAAGAACAGGCTGATGGCTGGCAGGTAGGCGATCTTCGACCACAGGCCACCCATCTCACGCATGTCGCGCGTGTGGGTACGCTCGTAGAGTTGGCCGCTGAGGATAAACAGTGCGGCTGCCGACAGGCCGTGAGCCAGCATCTGGATCACCGCCCCTTGCAGGGCCAGTTGGCTGCCGGAGTAGATGCCGATCAGCACGAAGCCCATGTGCGAGACGCTGGAGAACGCGATCAGGCGTTTGATGTCGGTCTGGGCAAACGCCAGGAACGCACCGTAGAAGATCCCGACCAGACCCAGGGTCATGGCGATCGGCGCGAACTCGGCCGAAGCATTCGGGAACAGCGGCAGGGCGAAACGCAGCAGGCCGTAGGCCGCCGTCTTCAGCAGGATACCCGCCAAGTCCACGGAGCCGGCAGTCGGCGCCTGGGCGTGGGCGTCCGGCAGCCAGGAGTGGAACGGCACCACCGGCAGCTTGACCGCGAAGGCGATGAAGAAACCGAGCATCAGGATGTACTCGGTGGTCATCGACATCTTGGTCTTCAGCAGGTCGGCGTAGTTGAAGGTAATCACGCCAGTGCTGTTGAAGTTGACCAGGACCAGGCCCAGGATCGCCACCAACATGATCAGGCCGGAAGCCTGAGTGAAGATGAAGAACTTGGTGGCCGCGTAGATCCGGGTTTTCTTGCCGTCGGACGAACTATGACCCCAGAGCGCGATGAGGAAGTACATCGGCACCAGCATCATTTCCCAGAAGAAGAAGAACATGAACAGGTCGAGGGCGAGGAACACTCCGACCACACCGCCCAGGATCCACATCAGGTTCAGGTGGAAGAAACCCACGTGACGCTGAATCTCTTTCCAGGAGCACAGTACCGAGAGGATACCCAACAGGCCGGTCAGCAGGATCATCAACAGCGACAGGCCGTCGAGGGCCAGGTGCACGTTGATGCCGAAGCGCTGGATCCAGACATGCTTGAACTCAAGCGCCCAGGTCGGATCGGCGCCAGGCGCCGGTGCAAATGAGTAGTCACCGTGGGCCCACAGCCAGAGGCCGAGGGCGAGTTCCAGGGTCATGGTCAACAGCGCAATCCAGCGCGGGAGGGTAGAGCCGAAGCGCTCACCCATCCAGCACAGCAGGCCGCCGATGAAGGGGATCAGGATTAGCCAGGGCAGAATCATGACGGGCTCGTTTCCTTTCGCAAATTCGCAAGGTTCATATCAGACCGCTACCAGCACGACAGCACCGATGACCAACACGGCACCAGCAGCCATCGAGGCAGCGTACCAACGCAATTGACCGGTCTCGGTGCGGCTCAGGGCGTTGTGACCGCCTTTGGCCATACGCGGGATCAGACCGATGGTCTGGTCGAACGGGTCTTTGCGCAGCAGGTGGCTGATCGCAAGGTACGGCTTGACGAACAGTTTGTCGTAGATCCAGTCGAAGCCCCAGGCGGCGAACCACCAGGCCGACAGGAAGCGACCGACGCCGCTGTTGGCGATGGCGGTGACGAAGCGGCGCTTGCCCAGGAACAGCAGGGCGGCCAGCAGGATACCGGCCAGGGCAATGGCGCCCGAGGCGATTTCCAGGCTGTGCTTGGCTTCGCCGCCGGCATGGCCGACGCTTTGTGGCAGTACGCCGTGCAGGGGCGGCACGATCATCGCGCCAATGGCGGTCGACAGCACGATCAGCACCGACAAGGGCAGCCAGTGGGCAATGCCGTGACCCGCGTGGGCTTCGGTCTTGGCTTCACCGTGGAACGTGATGAAGATCAGGCGGAAGGTGTAGAGCGAGGTCATGAACGCACCGACCAGGCCGGCGTACAGCAGGCCGTGGTTGCCGCTGGCGAACGCTTCCCAGAGGATTTCGTCTTTGGAGTAGAAACCTGCGGTCACCAATGGCAGGGCCGCGAGGGCCGCGCCGCCGACGATGAAGCTGGCGTAGGCCAACGGCAGTTTCTTCCACAGGCCGCCCATCTTGAAGATGTTCTGCTCGTGGTGGCAGGCAACGATCACCGCACCGGACGCCAGGAACAGCAGGGCCTTGAAGAAGGCGTGGGTCATCAGGTGGAAGATCGCGCCATCCCAGGCACCCACGCCCAGGGCCAGGAACATGTAGCCAATCTGGCTCATAGTCGAGTAGGCGAGGATCCGCTTGATGTCGGTCTGTACCAGGGCCGCGAAGCCGGCCAGGACCAGGGTCACGCCGCCCACGATGCCCACCAGGTGCAGGATGTCCGGCGCCAGGGTGAACAGGCCGTGGGTACGGGCGATCAGGTAGACACCGGCGGTTACCATGGTCGCGGCGTGGATCAGGGCCGACACCGGGGTCGGGCCCGCCATCGCGTCCGCCAGCCAGGTTTGCAGCGGCAGTTGTGCGGATTTGCCGACCGCGCCACCCAGCAGCATCAGGGTCGCCAGGGTGATCCAGAAGTCACCGACCTGGAACTTCTGCGGTGCCAGCACCAGCAGTTCCTGGATGTTCAGCGTGCCCACCTGGATGAACAGGATGAACAGGCCGATGGCCATGAACACGTCGCCGATACGGGTGACGACAAAGGCCTTGAGTGCGGCGTTACCGTTGTTGCGGTTGCTGTAGTAGAAACCGATCAACAGGTACGAGCACAGGCCTACGCCTTCCCAGCCGAAGTACAGGAACAACAGGTTATCGCCCAGCACCAGGAACAGCATGCTGGCGATAAACAGGTTGGTATACGCGAAGAAGCGCGAGTAACCGTCTTCACCGCGCATGTACCAGGACGCGAACAGGTGGATCAGGAAGCCCACGCCCACCACCACGCCAAGCATGGTGATCGACAGGCCGTCGACGTACAGGGCGAAGTCAGGCTTGAAGCCCTCGACCGCCATCCACTGCCACAGCACCAGGGTGTAATGACCACCTTCGGGTGGCGCGACGTTGAATTGCCAGATCACATAGGCCGCGACAATTGCCGACAGGCCGATGGAGCCGACGCCGATCAGCGCCGCGAGGTTTTCCGAGAGTCGGCCACGGGAGAACGACAGCAGCAGGAACCCGATCAGGGGAAATACGAAAGTCAGGAAGATAAGGTTCATCCGCGCATCTCACTGGCAGCGTCGATATCGAGCGTGTGGAAGCGGCGATACAGCTGCAGCAGGATCGCCAGGCCAATACTGGCCTCGGCGGCTGCCAGGCTGATCACCAGGATGAACATGACCTGTCCATCCGGCTGGCCCCAACGGGCGCCCGCAACGATGAAGGCCAATGCCGCGGCATTCATCATCACTTCCAGGCTCATCAACACGAAAAGAATGTTACGGCGCACCATCAGGCCGACCAGGCCGAGGCAGAACAGGATGCCGGCAACCGCCAGACCATGCTCCAAAGGGATAGCAGGCATCGTCATTGCTCCTTGGCTTCGTTGCGGCCCAAGTGGAACGCCGTGACCGCTGCGGCGAGCAGCAGCATCGAGGCGAGTTCGACCACCAGCAGATAAGGACCGAACAGGCTGATGCCCACTGCCTTGGCGTCTACGGTGGTCAGGCCAATGGCGGCACCGCTGGAGTGGCTGAACAGCACATACAGCAGTTCAGCCAGCAGCAGCGCCGCGAGCACGACCGGACCCAACCAGATACCGGGCTTGAGCCACACGCGCTCTTGCTGGACGGCAGCGGGGCCAAGGTTGAGCATCATCACCACGAACACGAACAGCACCATGATGGCGCCCGCGTAGGCGATCACTTCGAGTACGCCGGCAAAGGGTGCGCCGAGGCTGAAAAAGGTCATCGCCACGGCAATCAGCGAAATGATCAGGTAGAGCAGGGCATGCACCGGGTTGGTGTTGGTGATCACGCGAAGCGTGGCCACAACCGCGATACCCGATGCGAAGTAGAAAGCGAATTCCATCTTTACTTCTTCCTTAAGGCAGCAAGCTCTTCACGTTGATCGGCTCGGCTTCGTTCTGCGCGGAACCTTTCGGCTTCCCGGCAACGGCCATACCGGCAACCCGATAGAAGTTGTAGTCAGGGTTTTTACCAGGGCCGGAGATCAGCAGATCTTCTTTCTCGTAAACCAGGTCCTGACGCTTGAACTCGGCCATCTCGAAATCCGGTGTCAGCTGGATCGCGGTGGTCGGGCAGGCTTCCTCGCAGAGGCCGCAGAAAATGCAGCGCGAGAAGTTGATGCGGAAGAACTCCGGGTACCAACGACCGTCGTCGGTTTCGGCCTTCTGCAGTGAGATGCAACCCACCGGGCACGCCACGGCGCACAGGTTGCAGGCCACACAACGCTCTTCGCCATCAGGGTCGCGAGTCAGGACGATACGGCCACGGTAGCGCGGCGGCAGGTACACCGCCTCTTCCGGGTATTGCAGGGTGTCGCGCTTGCGAAAGCCATGGCCGAAAATCATGACCAGGCTGCGCAACTGGGTACCAGTACCCTTAACGATGTCGCCAATATATTTGAACATGGGTCAAATCCTCACTGAACCGCGCCCGCAGGCGTGTTCAACAACACAACGGCAGCGGTCACCAGCAAATTGATCAGGGTCAGCGGCAGGCAGAATCTCCAGCTGAAATCCATCACCTGGTCATAGCGCGGGCGCGGAATAGAGGCGCGCAGCAGGATGAACAGCATGATGAAGAACGCGGTCTTCAATGCGAACCAGAAGAAAGCCAGTTGCGGCAGGATGCCGAACGGACCGTGCCAGCCACCGAAGAACAGCGTGACCAGCAGCGCCGAGATCAGAATGATGCCGATGTACTCGCCGACGAAGAACATGCCCCATTTCATGCCGGCGTATTCGATGTGGTAACCGTCAGCCAGTTCCTGCTCTGCTTCCGGCTGGTCGAACGGGTGACGGTGAGTCACGGCGACGCCGGCGATGAAGAAGGTACAGAAACCGAAGAACTGCGGGATGATGAACCACAGGTTCTGCGCCTGGTACTCGACGATGTCGCGCATGTTGAACGAGCCAACCTGCACCACGATGCCCATCAGGGCCAGGCCCATGAACACTTCGTAGGACACGGTCTGGGCCGAGGCACGCAAGGCACCCAGCAGGGCGAACTTGTTGTTGCTCGACCAGCCGGCGAACAGCACCGCATAGACCGACAGGCCGGCCATGGCGAAGAAGAACAGCAGGCCGATGTTCAGGTCCGCCACGCCCCAGGTCGGGGTGATCGGGATGATTGCGAAGGCAATCAGCAAGGCGCTCATGGCCACGACCGGGGCCAGGGTGAAGATCACCTTGTCGGCAAACGGCGGTGTCCAGTCTTCCTTGAAGAACATCTTGAGCATGTCGGCGGCGATCTGGAACATGCCGAATGGGCCCACGCGGTTCGGACCGTAGCGGTCCTGCCACCAGCCCAACAGGCGACGCTCGACGAAGGAGAGCAGCGCGCCCGCGACAACCACCGCCAGCAGGATCACGATGGCCTTGACCACCGCGAAGATGGTGTCGATCACTTCAGGGGTGAACCAGGTCATTGAGCTGCCTCCTGCAGACCGTCAACGGACTTGCCAAAGATCGCCGGTGGAATGCCCGCCAGGCCGGCTGGCAATGCCACCAGGCCTGCGCCCAGCTCTTCGTTGATGCGCAGCGGCAGACGCAGGGTCTGGCCGGCTACGTTCAAACTCAGCAGGGCGCCGTCATTGACGCCCAGGCGGTCGGCTTCGGACTTGGCCAGTGCCACGTAGGCAGCCGGGATGCGCTCTTGTACCGGCGCGGCCTTGGAAGAGGTCTCTTCACTGCCGAACAGGTGGAAGAACGGCACCACTTGCCAGGTGCCCTGGGCCGGGTTGAAAGCGCGAGGCACGGTGGCGAACCAGTTCAGCGAATCACCCTGGCTTTCGATCAGGCGGGTGCCCGGATCGCCAGCGCGGATATGACCACCGACTTCGTCCTGGAACTTGTTCCAGGCCTGTGGCGAGTTCCAACCCGGCGACCAGGCGAACGGCACTTGTTGGCGCGGCTCGACCGAGCCCGAGTAACCTTCCATGGAGAAGGCGAACGCGGTGTCGTTGTCTTGCGGGGTGCGTGGTTCATGCACGCTGATGTCGGCGCGCATGGCGGTACGACCGGAATAACGCAGCGGTTCGCGGGCCAGTTTCATGCCCTTGATGCGGAACGCAGCGGACGGCGCGGCGTCGACAATGCGCGCCAGTTGCGGCGTGCTCGAAGCAACGGCAGCGGTCGCGTGGTCGAGCTGGGTCCAGTCGATTGGCTGGTTCAGCAAGGTGGCGCGCAGGGCGTGCAGCCAGCGCCAGCCTTCGTGGACCAGGATGCTGGCGTCCATGTATTTCGGGTCGAATACCTGGAAGAAGCGCTGGGCGCGGCCTTCCTGGCTGACCAGGGTGCCATCGCCTTCAGCGAAGCTGGCGGCTGGCAGGACCAGGTGCGCACGATCGCTGGTGGCGGTTTTCTGGTGGTCGGCAACGATCAGTACTTTGGCCGCGTTCAGCGCTGCATCGACCTTGGCCGAGTCAGTGCGGGTGTACAGATCGTTTTCCAGGACGACGATGGCATCGGCCTGGCCATCGATCACGGCTTGCAGCGCAGCATCCACCGATTCGCCACCGAGCATGGCCAAGCCGAGGCTGTTGGCTTCCGGCACGATCAGGCTGATGGAACCGTTCTTCTCGCGCAGCTTGAGGGCCTTGGCGATGTTGGCAGCGGCTTCGATCAGGGCCTTGGAACCCAGTGAGGTGCCGGCGATGATCAGTGGGCGCTTGGCTGCCAGCAGGGCGTCGGCGATACGCTTGGCCAGGGCCAGGGCGTCGCTGTCCAGGCCTTCAACGGCCGGGGCGCTGACGTCGAGGGCGTGGGCCACGGCGAAACCGATGCGGGCCAGGTCGTCAGGTGCGGCGTGTACGCATTCTTCGGCGATATCGTCGAGCTTGGTGTCAGCCAGGCTGGCGATGAACAGCGGGTTCAGCGCGTTCTGGCCGATGTTCTTCACGGCAGCGTCGAGCCACGGCTGGACGCGCATCGCGTCGGCCATGTCTTCGGCCTTGCCCTTGACCGACTGGCGCAGGGCCAGGGCCATGCGCGCGGCGGTCTGGGTCAGGTCTTCACCCAGGACAAAGATCGCGTCGTGGTCTTCGATGTCACGCATATTCGGAACGGGCAGCGGGCTGTCGTTCAGCACTTGCAAGACCAGGCGGATGCGCTCCAGCTCATCGGCTTCGATGCCGCTGTAGAAGTGCTCGGCACCGACCAGTTCGCGCAACGCGTAGTTGCTTTCGAGGCTGGCGCGGGGCGAACCGATGCCGACGATGTTACGTCCGCGCAGCAGCTCGGCGGCCTTGTCCAGTGCTTCGTCCAGGCTCAGTTTCGCGCCGTTGGCCAACAGCGGTTGGCGAGGGCGGTCTTCACGGTTGACATAGCCATAGCCGAAACGGCCACGGTCGCACAGGAAGTACTGGTTCACCGAACCGTTGTAGCGGTTTTCGATCCGGCGCAGTTCACCGTAGCGCTCGCCCGGGGAGATGTTGCAACCGCTGGAGCAGCCATGGCAGATGCTCGGCGAGAACTGCATGTCCCATTTGCGGTTGTAGCGCTCGGAGTGAGTCTTGTCGGTGAACACACCGGTCGGGCAGACCTCGGTGAGGTTGCCGGAGAACTCGCTTTCCAGGGTGCCGTCTTCAACGCGACCGAAGTACACGTTGTCGTGGGCGCCGAATACGCCCAGGTCGGTGCCGCCGGCGTAGTCTTTATAGAAGCGTACGCAGCGGTAGCAGGCGATGCAGCGGTTCATTTCGTGGGAAATGAACGGGCCCAGTTGCTGGTTCTGGTGCGTGCGCTTGGTGAAGCGATAGCGACGCTCGTTGTGGCCGGTCATGACCGTCATGTCTTGCAGGTGGCAGTGACCGCCTTCCTCGCACACAGGGCAGTCGTGCGGGTGGTTGGTCATCAACCATTCAACGACGCTGGCGCGAAAGGCCTTGGACTCTTCATCTTCGATGGAGATCCAGGTGCCGTCGGTGGCTGGCGTCATGCAGGACATGACGATCCGACCACGGGTGTCGTTCTCGTCGGTGTACTGCTTGACCGCGCACTGGCGGCAAGCGCCAACGCTGCCAAGGGCAGGGTGCCAGCAGAAATACGGGATATCGAGGCCTAGCGACAGACATGCCTGTAACAGGTTGTCTGCCCCATCGACTTCGAGCTCTTTGCCGTCTACGTGGATAGTGGCCATGGTTCAAAGTTCTTCGTTGGCCCGGTGTCAGCGGGCGTGGCTAATGGAATCTTGTTGTTCGCGCGAATCAACACAGCCGCTTGCGGCGTCATCACACGAGAAGGCGAAGGGCACGGGCCCTTCGCCTGTTTAAACGTTATGCGCCGACTACGATCGGCCTTGCCAGGGGCGGGACGGCGGCGCTGGTAGGCGCGATGCCGGCTTCGAACTCTGGACGGAAGTATTTGATTGCGCTGCCCAATGGCTCCACGGCGCCCGGTGCGTGAGCACAGAAGGTCTTGCCTGGGCCGAGGAAGCCGACCAGACCCAGCAGGGTCTCGATATCGCCGGGCTGGCCTTCGCCGTTCTCGATCGCCATCAACAGCTTGACGCTCCAGGGCAAGCCATCGCGGCAAGGGGTGCAGAAACCGCACGACTCGCGGGCGAAGAACTGCTCCATGTTGCGCAGCAACGACACCATGTTCACGGTGTTGTCCACGGCCATGGCCAGGCCGGTACCCATGCGGGTGCCCACCTTGGCGATACCGCCAGCGTACATTTGTGCGTCGAGGTGCTCGGGGAGCAGGAAGCCGGTACCGGCGCCGCCTGGCTGCCAGGCCTTGAGGGTGTAGCCGTCGCGCATGCCGCCGGCGTAGTCCTCGAACAACTCGCGACCGGTGACGCCGAACGGCAATTCCCACAGGCCCGGGTTCTTGACCTTGCCGGAGAAGCCCATGAGCTTGGTGCCCATGTCTTCACTGCCGGCCCGGGCCAACGATTTGTACCACTCCACGCCGTCGCCGATGATCGCCGGCACGTTGCACAGGGTCTCGACGTTGTTCACGCAGGTCGGCTTGCCCCACACGCCAACGGCGGCCGGGAAGGGCGGCTTGGAGCGCGGGTTGGCGCGACGGCCTTCGAGGGAGTTGATCAATGCGGTTTCTTCACCGCAGATGTAACGCCCGGCGCCGGTGTGGACGAACAGCTCGAAATCGAAGCCGCTGCCCAGGATGTTCTTGCCCAGCAGGCCCGCGGCCTTGGCTTCTTCCACGGCACGGTTGAGGTGCTTGGCGGCGGTGGTGTACTCGCCCCGCAGGAAGATGTAGCCACGGTAGGTCTTCAGTGCGCGGGCACTGATCAGCATGCCTTCGATCAGCAGATGGGGCAATTGCTCCATCAGCATGCGGTCTTTCCAGGTGTTGGGCTCCATTTCATCCGCGTTGCACAGCAGGTAGCGGATGTCGATGGACTCGTCCTTGGGCATCAGGCCCCACTTCACGCCCGTGGGGAAGCCTGCGCCGCCACGGCCCTTGAGGCCGGCGTCCTTGACGGTCTGGACGATATCGTCCTGGGCCATGTCGGCAAACGCCTTGCGTGCAGCGGCGTAGCCGTTCTTGGCCTGGTACTCGTCGAGCCACACAGCCTCGCCATCGTCACGCAGGCGCCAGGTCAGAGGGTGAGTCTCTGGCGAGCGCTGGATGCGGTTGGCGGGGCCGAAGGAAGTCAGGGTCATACGTAGCCCTCCAACAGTTTGGCGACGCCAGCAGGCTGTACGTCACCGAAAGTGTCGTCGTCGATCATCAACGCCGGTGCCTTGTCGCAGTTGCCGAGGCAGCAGACAGGCAGCAGGGTGAAACGACCGTCGGCGGTGGTCTGGCCCAGGCCAATGCCCAGCTTGCTCTGGATTTCGCTGACCACCGACTCGTGGCCACCGATGTAGCAGACCATGCTGTCGCAGACGCGAATGATGTGGCGGCCAACGGGCTGGCGGAAGATCTGGCTGTAGAACGTCGCCACGCCTTCAACGTCGCTGGCCGGGATGCCGAGGATCTCGCCGATGGCGTACAAGGCGCCGTCGGGCACCCAGCCACGTTCCTTCTGGACGATCTTCAGGGCTTCGATCGACGCCGCGCGCGGGTCTTCGTAATGATGCAGCTCGTGCTCGATGGCCGAGCGCTCGGTTTCACTCAAGGTGAAACGGTCTGTCTGGATAAGCGTGCTATTCATGCTTAGCGGTCCACGTCGGCCATAACGAAATCGATGCTACCCAGGTACGCAATCAAGTCCGCGACCATCTCGCCTTTGATCACCGAAGGGATCTGCTGCAAGTGCGGGAAGCTTGGGGTGCGAATCCGGGTGCGGTAGCTCATGGTGCCGCCATCGCTCGTCAGGTAGTAACTGTTGATGCCCTTGGTCGCTTCGATCATCTGGAAGGATTCGTTGGCCGGCATGACCGGGCCCCACGAAACTTGCAGGAAGTGCGTGATCAGGGTCTCGATGTGCTGCAGCGTGCGCTCTTTGGGTGGCGGCGTGGTCAGCGGGTGATCCGCCTTGTACGGTCCTTCCGGCATGTTGCGCATGCACTGTTCGATGATCTTCAGGCTCTGGCGCATTTCTTCGACACGCACGATGCAACGGTCGTAGGCATCGCCGTTGGCCGCCAGCGGTACTTCGAATTCGAAGTTCTCGTAGCCGGAGTACGGGCGCGCCTTGCGCAGGTCGAAATCGCAACCGGTGGAACGCAGGCCGGCACCGGTGACGCCCCATTCCAGGGCCTCTTTGGTGTTGTAGGCAGCGACGCCAATGGTCCGACCCTTGAGGATGCTGTTGTCCAGTGCGGCTTTCTGGTACTCGTCCAGGCGCTTGGGCATCCAGTCGATGAATTCCTTGACCAGGCGTTCCCAGCCACGCGGCAGGTCGTGGGCCACACCGCCGATGCGATACCAGGCCGGGTGCAGGCGGAAGCCCGTGATGGCCTCGATCACCTTGTAGGCTTTTTGGCGGTCGGTGAAGGTGAAGAACACCGGCGTCATGGCTCCCACGTCCTGGATATAGGTCCCCAGGAACAGCAGGTGGCTGGTGATGCGGAAGAACTCGGCCATCATGATGCGGATGGTGTCGACCTTCTCGGGCACCTTGATGCCGGCCAGCTTCTCGACCGAGAGCACGTACGGCAGGTTGTTCATCACGCCGCCGAGGTAGTCGATACGGTCGGTGTACGGGATGAAGCTGTGCCAGGACTGACGCTCGGCCATCTTCTCGGCACCACGGTGGTGGTAGCCGACGTCTGGCACGCAGTCGACGATCTCTTCGCCGTCCAGCTGCAGGATGATGCGGAACGCGCCGTGGGCCGAAGGGTGGTTCGGGCCCAGGTTGAGGAACATGTAGTCCTCGTTGGCGCCCGAGCGCTTCATGCCCCAGTCTTCAGGCTTGAAGCGCGCGGCTTCTTCCTCAAGCTGTTGCTTGGCCAGGGTCAGGCTGAACGGATCGAATTCGGTGGCGCGGGCCGGGAAGTCCTTGCGCAGCGGGTGACCTTCCCAGGTCGGCGGCATCATGATGCGCGACAGGTGCGGGTGGCCGGGGAAGTCGATGCCGAACATGTCCCACACTTCGCGCTCGTACCAGTTGGCGTTGGGCCAGATACCGGTCACGGTCGGAATGCTGAGGTCGCTCTCGGACAGGGCAACCTTGATCATCACATCGCTGTTACGTTCCAGCGACATCAGGTGATAGAACACGGTGAAGTCGACGCCGCTCGGCAAGCCCTGGCGCTTGGTACGCAGACGCTCGTCCACGCCATGCAGGTCATAGAGCATGACGTACGGCTTGGGCAGGTTGCGCAGGAAGGTCAGGACTTCGACCAGCTTGGCCCGGGCAACCCAAAGCACCGGCATGCCGGTGCGAGTAGGCTGGGCGGTAAACGCCTCGGGGCCAAAACGGTTGTTCAGTTCGACGACCACATCCTGGTCGTCTGCCTTGTAAGGCGGGATGTACAGAGCACTGCCTGTAGTCATGGTTATTTATCGCTTTCGGTCAACGTAAAGAATGAAACCAGCTTCTTGTTTCTTTGCAGGAACAGTTCTGGATCAGACTTCGTCGGGGCTGCGCAGGTTGGTGACTGCGATTCGCTGTTCGCGGCGCTGTTCCTTCTGCGAAGGCATCTCGGCGCGATAAACGCCTTGATCGCCAACGACCCAGGACAGTGGGCGACGCTCCTGGCCAATCGACTCCTGCAACAGCATCAGGCCTTGCAGGAAAGCTTCAGGGCGGGGCGGGCAGCCAGGCACGTAGACGTCCACCGGCAAGAACTTGTCCACCCCTTGAACCACGGAGTAGATGTCGTACATGCCGCCGGAGTTGGCGCACGAACCCATGGAGATAACCCACTTCGGCTCGAGCATTTGCTCGTAGAGACGCTGAATGATCGGCGCCATCTTGATGAAGCAGGTGCCGGCGATAACCATGAAATCCGCCTGGCGCGGCGATGCCCGGATAACCTCGGCGCCGAAGCGTGCGATGTCGTGGGGCGCCGTGAAGGCGGTGGTCATTTCCACGTAGCAGCACGAAAGGCCGAAGTTGTACGGCCACAGGGAGTTCTTACGCCCCCAGTTGACCGCGCCGTTCAGCACGTCTTCGAGCTTGCCCATGTAGATGTTTTTGTGGACTTGATCTTCTAACGGATCGGAAACGGTTTCCCGCTCGCCGATCGGGTACTGCTCGTTAGGAGCATCCGGGTCGATCCTGGTGAGATTGTATTGCATTGCCAAAGCCTCATTGTTTCAGCTTCGCTTGCCGCTTACGACGAGCTTCCGGAGCCCAGTCAAGGGCACCCACTCGGAATAGGTAGACAAGGCCTGCCAACAGAATTGCTATGAAAACGAGAGCTTCGACGAATCCGGTCCAGCCGCTTTCGCGGACAGACACAGACCATGCAAAGAGAAAGAGGGCTTCGATATCGAAGATCACGAAGAGCATCGCGACCAGATAGAATTTGGCTGAGAGCCGCAAGCGGGCGCCACCTGTAGGTAGCATGCCGGACTCGAACGGTTCGTTTTTGCTGCGGCCCCAGGCTTTTGACCCGAGGAGGCTGGAGACGCCGAGCATGAAAGCGCAAAGGCCGACTACGCCTAGAAGGAAAATGGCAAAGCCCCAGTTGTGGGCCATGAGTCCTGTCGCTTCGGGCATGCTGGTAATCCTTAACAGAGAGCAAGGGTCTCTGAGCTTGATAAAAAAATAAAGCAGTGACGATATGTCGCAGCGCAATCAATCGCGGTGATTTTATGGCTAAACACCCTGCAAGTAAAATTCCTATGGCGAAATTATTTATAAGAATAAGGACATAGCACCACCTCGAAGCCCTGTGGCCCTTGGCCCATGGGCATTAGCCGGCATTTCGCCAATTATGTTTTGTAGAGGATGTAACGAATATAACCCTTGCTAAATGATAATCAATATTGTTTGGCGTGAGAATTAAACTGTTTGCGCCGTGGGAAGTTGGGTAGTTGTCTTACATGGGCGTTACTGCAAGTAGCGGCGGGGTGGTTTTTAACCGATTTTTCGGGTGGCGGTCGTGCTCTGGATCAAAGTTTTCCAGTCGCACTCCATTCCCTGTGGGAGCGAGCCTGCTCGCGAACGCGATCTGTCAGACAGCACCTGTGCCGGAGGTGGCGGCCGCTTCGCGAGCAGGCTCGCTCCCACGGGTTTTCATGGTCATGAGAAATCAGGCGCAAAAAAAACGCCCCGAACCAGTCGGGGCATCAGAGGTGCAGCGCTGCGGTTAGCTTTTTACTCAGTCCGCAGCGGCTGTTGTCTCAGCGAAGTCGATCAGTGGAACTGTTCTTCTTCAGTCGAACCGGTCAGTGCGGTTACCGAGGACGAGCCACCCTGGATCACGGTGGTCATGTCGTCGAAGTAGCCGGTGCCCACTTCCTGCTGGTGAGCCACGAAGGTGTAACCCTTGGCGGCGTCAGCGAATTCCTGCTCTTGCAGCTTCACGTAGGCAGTCATGTCGTTGCGGGCGTAGTCGTGCGCCAGGTTGAACATGCTGTGCCACATGTTGTGAATGCCGGCCAGGGTGATGAATTGGTGCTTGTAGCCCATGGCGGACAGTTCGCGCTGGAACTTGGCGATGGTCGCGTCGTCCAGGTTTTTCTTCCAGTTGAAGGAAGGCGAGCAGTTGTACGACAGCAGTTGGTCCGGGTATTCCTTTTTGATCGCTTCGGCGAAGCGACGGGCTTCGTCCAGGTCTGGCTTGGCAGTTTCGCACCAGATCAGGTCGGCGTACGGCGCGTAGGCCAGGCCGCGAGCGATAGCCTGGTCCAGGCCGGCGCGTACTTTGTAGAAACCTTCCTTGGTGCGCTCGCCAGTCACGAATGGCTGGTCGTACGGGTCGCAATCAGAGGTCAACAGGTCAGCCGCGTTGGCGTCGGTACGGGCCAGGATGATGGTCGGCGTGCCAGCAACGTCAGCTGCCAGACGAGCAGCGGTCAGCTTTTGTACGGCTTCCTGGGTTGGAACCAGTACCTTGCCGCCCATGTGGCCGCATTTCTTAACCGAGGCCAACTGATCTTCGAAGTGAACGCCGGCGGCGCCTGCTTCGATCATGCTTTTCATCAGTTCGTAAGCGTTCAGAACGCCGCCGAAACCGGCTTCGGCGTCAGCCACGATTGGCGCGAAGTAGTCGATGTAACCCTGGTCGCCCGGGTTCTTGCCGGCTTTCCACTGGATCTGGTCGGCGCGACGGAACGAGTTGTTGATGCGCTTGACCACGGTTGGAACGGAATCCACCGGGTACAGCGACTGGTCGGGGTACATGGATTCGGCAGAGTTGTTGTCTGCCGCCACTTGCCAGCCCGACAGGTAGATAGCCTGGATGCCGGCTTTAACCTGTTGAACTGCCTGGCCGCCGGTCAGGGCACCCATGCAGTTGACGAAGTCTTTTTCAGGACGGAAGGACGGGTGTGCGCCCTGTGTCACCAGTTTCCACAGCTTGTCGGCACCCATTTTTGCAAAGGTGTGCTCGGGTTGAACCGAGCCGCGCAGGCGGACCACGTCAGCAGCGGAGTAATCGCGTGTCACGCCTTTCCAGCGTGGGTTTTCAGCCCAGTCTTTTTCGAGGGCTGCAATTTGCTGTTCGCGTGTCAGTGCCATGGAGATAAACCTCGTCGCATAGGTCTTGGTGGAAAATTCCGTAGCCAACCACGTATTCGGTGCGTGGGAGGCGGCTGCTCGCTGACCAGAGGCTTAGGCGCTCAAGTCGGGTTCAACGGGGAGGGCGACGGGATGAACGATGGGCTCGAGGATGAAAGCTGAGCAGGTACAGGCGAACTGCTGGGCGCATTCGGGCATCGTGGGCCTTTATACGATCATCAGTGTGTTGCCGGGCTACCTATTACGCTTCCGTCCCTCGGGACAACTTCGTTCCAGTCGCAACCTCGTCAAACACACCTTGTGGGCGGTACAGACACGAATCGGCTCAGGTCGATAAGGTGAGAGCGGCGATCCGAAGGCCCTTGCCAGGGCCCCTGATTAGCGGGAGCGAGGCCATCATGCCTTTGCTTTTTTGACGCGTCAAATGTTTTGTAGTGCTTTTTTTGAAGCACTACATATTTGCTCGGCTGCGACTCGCCAGTCAGTATTCGGTGGATTAGTCCAGGGTCTCGACCTTGACCTTCAGGGTCATGTCATCTCGGCCCTGAGTCCCGTAGTAGCGCGTCGTACCCGATTTGTCGGCCTGGTTCTGGCGGTTGATGCCGGCCAGGGTGATCCACTCGCCAAGACGACCGCTGACACGTGTGTCGGTACTTTGCACGTCCACTACATCGGGGCGTTCCTGGCTCATGCGGTCACGATTGGTGCTGATGGCCAGGTGCACAGTGTCGCCGGTGACGCTGGCGGTGACGTAGAAACCTTGGGTGACATTGCGGTACTCGGTCTGGCTTTGCAGGCGCCCGTAGGTGTCGGTCTGGACGTTGGTGAGCGGTACGCTCTGGCCGGTCTGGATCAGGGCGGGAACGCCTTCGCTGGCCTGAATCTGCTGGGTGCCGCCTTCGCGGCTGGCGGTGCTGTAGTGGATGGTCCGGGCCTGTTGGTCGCCGCTGTCCTGTTGATTGTCCCCGCGGGTGTCGATGGTGATCAGCAGGCGCTTGGGAGCGGTGTCGAGTTGGCCGAGAAGGGCTTTAAGTTCGTCGATCTTGGCGGGATCGGCGTTGACGATCAATTTGTTTTCGTAGGCGCTGACGGTGCCATCCTTGCCAATGAAGTTCTGTGCCACCGGCAGCAGGTCGGCGCTGGTGCGGTTGTTGAGCGGCACCACCTCGGTCGCGGCCATGAGCGAAAAACTGCAGCTCAGCAGTAGCGTGGTGAGCAGGGTGCGTAGGGACATGTCCGTTATCTCCGCGTTCAAAGCTTGATAGTGCCAGTTTGTCGGCCGGCGATGGCGCAAGTTGAATCGTAGACGGCAAAACGCCCCGGCATCGGTGGATGGCGGGGCGTTTTGTGGTGTTCTTCAGGTGGCTATCGCGAGCGGTCTTGCTTCCACAGAGTCGTGCACGAACTTTGTGAGAGCGAGCCTGCTCGCGAAGACGCAGCGACTCGGGTTCAAGCCGAGTTGCGCACCATGTCAACGTGCGGAATCCCTGCTTCCAGGAACTCCTCGCTGACGATCTTGAAGCCCAGTCGCTCATAAAACGGCGTGGCATGAACCTGCGCGCTGAGCATCTGCTGCTTGAGCCCGCGTTTCTCGGCTTCAAGGATAACCGCTTGCATCAAGGCATCACCCACCTTCAGACCGCGCCAATCCTTGAGCACCGAAACCCGGCCGATATGGCCGTCGGGCAGCAGGCGGGCGGTGCCTATCGGAAAGTCGCCTTCAAGGGCGAGGAAGTGCACGGCGCTAGCGTCGTCTGCATCCCATTCCAATTCAGGCGGGACCGATTGCTCGGCAATGAACACCGCTTCACGAATGCGCCGGATCTCGGCGTTATCCTTTTGCCAGTCTGCGACACCTACGTGAATTCTATTCATCAGCAAACCCCAGGCTTCCTTGCTTGACCAGTTCGCACAGCAGGCCACGGCCGTCTTCGTCGCTCAGCCACTGGCCAAGGTTGTCGACGTGCAGTGCGTCGGCAGCGCAAATCATCTTCAACAGTTCACGCAGTTTACCCGGTAGGTAACGGCTCTGGCCGCTGGCGAACAGCAGCAGGTCGTCGTCCACTTCGGACCAGGCCATGCGTGCGCTTGGGTTGCGAATCAGCACCGCGCCTTGTTCCAGCGCGTTCAGCACGTCGTCTTCGGCGAGGTCTTCGGGGCCGGCTACCAGCTCAGGGTAGCGCGGTTCGGTCATGAACTGGCCGAACCAGGTCAGCAGCAGGCGTTCGTCGCTCATGTGCTCGGCCAGCAGGCTCTTGAGGCGATCGAGTGCGTCGTGCTGGATCTGGTGCGGGTCGACGACAGGTTGCGCGTCGGCGTCGGTGTAGCGCTCTTCGTCAGGCAGGAATTGGCTGAGGAAGTCGGTGAAGTGGGTCAGCACTTCAGCGGCACTCGGAGCGCGGAAGCCCACCGAGTAGGTCAGGCAGTTATCGACGGCTACGCCCCAGTGGGCCAGGCGCGGTGGCAGGTACAGCATGTCGCCCGGTTCCAGAACCCATTCGTCCGTGCCTTCGAAGTCGGCCAGGATGCGCAGGTCGGCGTGTTGCAGCAGCGGGCTCTCGGAGTCGCACATCTGGCCGATCTTCCAGCTGCGCTGGCCATGGCCTTGCAGCAGGAACACGTCGTAGTTGTCGAAATGTGGGCCAACGCTGCCGCCTGGGGCGGCGAAGCTCATCATCACGTCATCGATGCGCCAGCTTGGCAGGAAGCGAAAGTTTTCCAGCAGTTCGCTGACTTCCGGGACGAACTGGTCGACGGCCTGCACCAGCAGGGTCCACTCGCGCTCTGGCAGCTTGCTGAATTCGTCTTCGGCGAATGGGCCGCGACGCAATTCCCAAGGGCGCTCGCCATGCTCGATCACCAGGCGCGATTCGACTTCTTCTTCCAGCGCCAGGCCGGCCAGTTCGTCGGCATCGATCGGGCTTTCGAAGTCAGGAATCGCCTGGCGGATCAGCAGGGGTTTCTTCTGCCAGTAGTCGCGCAGGAATTCCCGTGCCGTGATGCCGCCCAAGAGTTGAAGAGGAATGTCAGGATTCATGTGTAACCTATTGAAAAAAAGCACTTTTCAGACGGGAATAAAAACGCCCGGCGCGGCCGGGCGTCTCAAACGGGTCAGCGGTCGATCAGATACGTCGGGCTTGCTCGACAGCGTTGCCGATGTAGTTGGCCGGGGTGAGCAGTTTCAGCTCGGCCTTGGCCTCGGCAGGCATGTCCAATCCATCGATGAACGTCTGCAGCGCTTCGGGGCTGATGCCCTTGCCGCGGGTCAGCTCTTTGAGTTTTTCGTACGGGTTCTCGATGTTGTAGCGGCGCATCACCGTCTGGATCGGCTCGGCCAGTACTTCCCAGCAAGCGTCCAGGTCAGCAGCGATTTTCTGAGCATTCAACTCAAGCTTGCTGATGCCCTTGAGGCTGGCTTCGTACGCGATCACGCTATGGGCAAAACCCACGCCGAGGTTGCGCAGTACGGTGGAGTCGGTCAGGTCACGCTGCCAGCGAGAGATCGGCAGTTTGCTGGCCAGGTGCTGGAACAGGGCGTTGGCGATCCCCAGGTTGCCTTCGGAGTTTTCGAAGTCGATCGGGTTGACCTTGTGCGGCATGGTCGAGGAACCGATTTCGCCGGCAATGGTGCGCTGCTTGAAATAGCCCAGGGAGATGTAGCCCCAGATATCGCGATCGAAGTCGATCAGGATGGTGTTGAAGCGCGCAATCGCATCGAACAGCTCGGCAATGTAGTCGTGGGGCTCGATTTGCGTGGTGTACGGGTTGAAGCCCAAGCCCAGTTCGTCTTCGATGAAGGCGCGGGCGTTGGCTTCCCAGTCGATCTGCGGGTAGGCCGACAGGTGGGCGTTGTAGTTGCCTACGGCGCCGTTGATCTTGCCCAGCAGCGGCACGGCGGCGACCTGGGCGATCTGGCGCTCCAGTCGGTAAACCACGTTGGCCAGCTCTTTGCCCAGGGTGGTCGGCGAAGCCGGTTGGCCGTGGGTGCGCGACAGCATCGGAACGTCGGCGAAGCGGATCGCCAGTTCGCGGATCGCCTCGGCGGTTTGGCGCATCAGCGGCAGCATCACTTCATCGCGGCCTTCGCGCAGCATCAGGGCGTGGGACAGGTTGTTGATGTCCTCGCTGGTGCAGGCGAAGTGGATGAACTCGCTGACGTTGGCCAGTTCTGGCAGCTTGGCCGCTTGCTCTTTGAGCAAGTACTCGATGGCTTTGACGTCGTGATTGGTGGTGCGCTCGATTTCTTTGACGCGCTCGGCGTGCTCCAGGGAGAAGTTTTCCGCCAGTTCATTGAGAACGGCGTTGGCCTCGGCGGAAAAGGCTGGCACTTCCGGGATAGCAACGTGGGCGGCCAGGCGCTGGAGCCAGCGCACTTCAACCAGGACGCGAGCACGGATCAGGCCGTATTCGCTGAAAATAGGGCGCAGGGCCTGGGTTTTGCCGGCGTAGCGGCCGTCAACAGGGGAAACCGCAGTGAGCGAAGAAAGCTGCATGGGGTGTTCTCGGACAGTCGGGCAACGAAATGGGGCGCATATCATACATGAAAAAATTCGCCGGTCCGTTGCCAACTGACCGGCGTATTACGCCTGACGCGGTGTATCGATCTCTTGAGGCGACTTACTCGTTGCGCATCAATGGGTAAAGCTCTTTGAGCAATTTGCGGCGGCTGATCACCAACTGCCAGCGATGGCCGCCCAATTGCCGCCACAGGCGTGCCGAGCGAATCCCGGCCAGCAACAGGGCGCGGATTTTCGAGGCATTGCTGGGTTGCTGCAGGTTGCGCATGTCGCCATGCACCTGGATGCGTTGGCGCAGGGTGCTGAGGGTGTCCTGGTACAGCGCGCCTGCGGCCGCGATCACGTTTTCGTGGGCGGGGCCGAAGTGTTCAACCTGGGACTGGATCTGTGGCAGGCGCTTGCCGATCACTTCCAGCAGGTCCGTGCGCTTGGCCAGTTGCCGCTCAAGGCCGAGCATTGACAGGGCGTAGCGCAAGGGTTCGCGCTGCAGGGTGTTCGGGTCGCGTTCGAGGGCGCCAATCAGTGCGCGATAGCCTTCACGCAGGCTGATGTCGTCGCCACCGTAGACTTCCAGGGTGTTCTTGGGGTCGACGATCAGCAGGCTGCCGAGCATGCAGGCCATGCTGGCTTCACTGACCTGGCCGGTCTTGGCGATCCGGTCCACCAGCACGGCGGCCAGAAACACGCCGCCCAGTGCCGTCAGTTGTTCCTGAGTAGGGCTCATGCCTTGCTGCTCCAGGGCTCTGCGACTTCGATGACACCGCCGCCCAGGCAGATTTCGCCGTCGTAGAACACCACCGATTGACCTGGGGTGACCGCGCGTTGCGGGTCATCGAAGGTGGCGCGGTAGCCGGTAGCGGTTTTCTCCAGGGTGCACGCTTGGTCACTCTGGCGATAGCGCACTTTCGCGCTCAGGCGACGTGGTTCGCTCAGGTCGATGGGGTTGACCCAATAGATCTCGGAAGCGAGCAGGGCGCCGGAGAACAGCCACGGATGGTTGTTGCCCTGGCCGACGATCAGTTCGTTGTGCTCCAGGTCCTTGACCAGCACGTACCACGGCTCGTCGCTGGCGTCTTTCAGGCCGCCAATGCCCAGGCCCTGGCGCTGGCCGATGGTGTGGTACATCAGGCCGTGATGGCGGCCGATCACCTCACCTTCGGTGGTCTTGATTTCGCCGGGCTGGGCGGGCAGGTACTGTTTCAGGAAGTCGCTGAAGCGCCGTTCGCCAATAAAGCAGATGCCGGTGGAGTCCTTCTTCTTGGCCGTCGCCAGGTCGTGTTTCTCGGCAATCGCGCGGACTTCAGGCTTCTCCAGCTCGCCCACCGGGAACAGAGTCTTGGCAATCTGCTCGCCGCCGACGGCGTGGAGGAAGTAACTCTGGTCCTTGTTCGGATCCAGGCCCTTGAGCAGCTCCGTGCGGCCATCGATGTCGCGGCGACGCACGTAGTGGCCGGTGGCAATCAGGTCGGCGCCGAGCATCATGGCGTAGTCGAGGAACGCCTTGAACTTGATTTCGCGGTTACACAGGATGTCCGGGTTCGGCGTGCGGCCGGCCTTGTATTCGGCCAGGAAGTGCTCGAACACGTTGTCCCAGTATTCGGCGGCGAAGTTGGCGGTGTGCAGCTTGATGCCAATCTTGTCGCACACGGCCTGGGCGTCGGCCAGGTCATCCATGGCAGTGCAGTAGTCCGTTCCATCGTCCTCTTCCCAGTTCTTCATGAACAGGCCTTCCACCTGGTAGCCCTGCTCGATGAGCAGAACGGCGGAAACGGAAGAGTCCACGCCGCCGGACATGCCGACAATGACGCGCTTCTTTGGGGTGTCAGAAGGGGCTGGATCACGCATAGGAGTTTAATGAGTGTCTTGAAAAAGGACGCGATTCTATCAGGCTGGCGGCCTCAAGGCTAAAGAGAAGGTCGGATCAGTTCGAGACTGAAGCGTTTGCCGTCCAGGTAATCGTCGATGCAGCGGATGATCAGCTCGCTACGCCAGTGGTCGCGTTGGGCCAGCAACTCGTCTCGCGTCAGCCACTTGGCGCCGACGATGCCGTCGTCCAGTTGATAGTCCGGGTGATGTTTGATTGCTTGGGCAATGAAGCAGACCCTTTGGTAGGTCACGCCGTTGCTCGGGGCTGTGTAGAGGTAAATACCCACCACGCCGGTGGGCTCGACGTCCCAGCCGGTTTCTTCGAGGGTTTCGCGTACGGCGGCTTCGGTCAGGGTTTCGTTGGGGTCAAGGTGCCCGGCCGGTTGGTTGAGGACGATTCGCCCGTGCTTGAGCTCCTCGACCATCAGGAAGCGGCCGTTGTCTTCGACGATCGTGGCGACGGTGATGTGGGGTTGCCAGGTCATGGAATATCCTCGGACTTGATGGCTGAAAGGCGGGCCCTGGTGGGAGGGAGCCTGCTCGCGAACGCGGTGGGTCAGTCAATATCGGTGTTGGATGATAAACCGTTATCGCGAGCAGGCTCGCTCCCACAGGGGCGCCAGAAACACAAACCCCGGCACGGGGCCGGGGCTTGTGATGTTCCCTTACAACCTTACACCAGCGCAGCAATCGCCGTGTTGAAGGTGTTGCTTGGGCGCATGGCCTTGCTGATCAGCTCGGCATTGGCGTGGTAGTAACCGCCGATGTCCACTGGCTTGCCCTGGACGGCGTTGAGCTCGGCAACGATGGTCGCCTCGTTCTCGGTCAGGGTCTTGGCCAGTTGGCTGAACTGCGCTTGCAGTGCGCTATCTTCAGTCTGGGCGGCCAGGGCCTGGGCCCAGTACAGCGCCAGGTAGAAGTGGCTGCCGCGGTTGTCGATGTTGCCGACTTTGCGCGATGGCGACTTGTTGTTGTCCAGGAACTGGCCAGTGGCCTGGTCCAGGGTCTTGGACAGCACCAAGGCTTTCGGGTTGTTGTAGTTCACACCCAAATGCTCAAGGGAGGCGGCCAGGGCCAGGAACTCACCCAGCGAATCCCAGCGCAGGAAGTTCTCTTCCAGCAGTTGTTGCACGTGCTTCGGCGCCGAGCCACCGGCGCCGGTTTCGAACAGGCCGCCACCGTTCATCAGCGGTACGATCGACAGCATCTTGGCGCTGGTGCCCAGTTCCATGATCGGGAACAGGTCGGTCAGGTAGTCGCGCAATACGTTGCCGGTCACCGAGATGGTGTCCTTGCCTTCGCGGGTGCGGGCGAGGGTGAAGGTCATCGCGTCGACAGGCGACATGATGCGGATGTCCAGGCCGCTGGTGTCGTGATCCTTCAGGTAGGCCTGAACTTTCTCGATCACCACGCCGTCGTGGGCGCGCATTGGGTCCAGCCAGAAGATTGCCGGGGTGCTGCTTGCGCGAGCACGGTTGACGGCCAGCTTGACCCAGTCCTGGATCGGCGCGTCTTTGGTCTGGCACATGCGGAAGATGTCGCCGGCTTCAACCGCTTGCTCCAGCAGCAGGTTGCCCTTGCTGTCGGTCACGCGGACCACGCCATTGGCCTTGATTTGGAAGGTCTTGTCGTGGGAGCCGTACTCTTCGGCTTTCTTCGCCATCAGGCCAACGTTGGGCACACTGCCCATGGTGGTTGGGTCGAAAGCGCCATTGGCCTTGCAGTCTTCGATGACTGCCTGGTAGATGGTGGCGTAGCAGCGATCCGGGATCACGGCCTTGGTGTCGTGCAGTTGGCCGTCGGTGCCCCACATTTTGCCGGAGTCGCGGATCATGGCCGGCATCGACGCGTCGACGATCACGTCGCTGGGTACGTGCAGGTTGGTGATGCCTTTGTCCGAGTTGACCATCGCCAGCGAAGGGCGTACAGCGTAGACCGCCTGGATGTCAGCTTCGATCGCGGCTTGTTGCTCGGCCGGCAGGGCCTTGATGCGAGCGTACAGGTCGCCGATGCCGTTGTTCAGGTTGAAGCCGATCTGTGCCAGCACGTCAGCGTGCTTGGTCAGTGCGTCTTTATAGAACTCGGCAACGATCTGGCCGAACATGATCGGGTCGGAGACCTTCATCATGGTGGCTTTGAGGTGGACCGACAGCAGCACGCCTTTTTGCTTGGCGTCTTCGATCTCGGCGGCAATGAAGCTGCGCAGGGCGTTCTTGCTCATGACGGCGCAATCGAGGATCTCACCGGCTTGCACGGTGGTTTTTTCTTTCAGGACGGTGGCAGTGCCGTCTTGAGCGATCAGTTCGATTTTGACAGCGTCAGCGGCGTCGATCAGAGCGGCTTTTTCGCTGCCGTAGAAATCGCCGGTGCTCATGTGAGCGACGTGGGATTTGGAGTCTTTGGCCCAGGCGCCCATTTTGTGCGGGTGCTTGCGCGCGTAGTTCTTGACCGACAACGGTGCGCGACGGTCGGAGTTGCCTTCACGCAGGACCGGGTTTACCGCGCTGCCCTTGATCTTGTCGTAGCGGGCCTTGGCTTCTTTGTCGGCATCGCTGGTGATGGTTTCCGGGTAGTCCGGCAGGGCATAGCCCTGGGCCTGCAGTTCTTTGATCGCCGCTTGCAGTTGCGGAACCGAAGCGCTGATGTTCGGCAGCTTGATGATGTTGGCTTCAGGCGTAACGGCCAGGGCGCCCAGTTCGGCGAGGTGGTCGGCTACGGCTTTGTCGCCCAGTTGCTCGGGGAAGCTGGCCAGGATACGCCCCGCCAGGGAGATATCGCGGGTTTCGACGGTGATATCGGCCGAAGCGGTGAAGGCTTCGACGATAGGCAGCAGCGAATAGGTGGCGAGGGCGGGAGCTTCGTCGGTGAAGGTGTAGATGATCTTCGAGCGGGTGGGCATATTCGGATTAACTCTCTTCTTTGCTAGAGCGTGCGCAGAAACTCGAGGAGCGCCGGGTAAGCGCGTTCGTTCAAAGTCATCCATGAGCCGAATGTCGAGGTTTCTTCGCGGTGATGTTGGGTGCATCAGTCGAGCGTCAAGCGGGTGGGCCGCTGTGGCGGCCCGGCTTTTCGGGCGGAAAGTCTCGTCGTAGAGAGGTCCGCCGTCGTGACTCTGTGGTCAGCGACGGCATTATACATAGGTAGCTGGCAATCTGCCGATGGTTCATATGTATCTCGACTCGTCCATTGGTCTAAAGGTCGCAGGCGAGGGGTGAGCGTAGCGTCCTCCCAGGTGCTTGAGTTTGGCGCTTTCCCCTTTGCTTTCAGGCTTGTAGATGGCGAACTGTGTGGCGTTGCGATAAATGCCTGGGGTGGAGGGTTTGCGCGCCGATTCAACTGGGGTACGCTCGGGCCAAGCCAGATGTTCAATCCAAACAATGGAGTTCAGCATGGGATACAAGAAGATTCAGGTTCCAGCAGTCGGCGACAAAATCACCGTCAATGCAGACCATTCTCTCAATGTTCCTAACAACCCGATCATTCCCTTCATCGAAGGCGATGGTATTGGCGTTGATATCAGCCCGGTCATGATCAAGGTTGTCGATGCTGCTGTTAAGAAGGCTTACGGCGGCGAGCGCAAGATTTCCTGGATGGAAGTGTACGCTGGGGAAAAAGCGACTCAGGTTTACGATCAGGACACCTGGCTGCCCCAGGAGACCCTGGATGCGGTCAAGGACTACGTGGTTTCCATCAAGGGCCCGCTGACCACGCCGGTCGGTGGCGGCATCCGCTCGCTCAACGTGGCCCTGCGCCAGCAACTCGATCTGTATGTCTGCCTGCGTCCAGTGCGCTGGTTCGAAGGTGTACCTAGCCCGGTCAAGAAGCCTGGCGACGTCGACATGACGATCTTCCGTGAGAACTCCGAAGACATCTACGCGGGTATCGAGTGGAAAGCCGGCTCGCCTGAGGCGACCAAGGTCATCAAGTTCCTTAAAGAAGAAATGGGTGTCACCAAGATCCGTTTCGACGAAAACTGCGGCATCGGCGTCAAGCCGGTTTCCCTGCAAGGCACCAAGCGCCTGGCGCGCAAGGCCCTGCAGTATGTGGTCGACAACGACCGCGACTCGCTGACCATCGTCCACAAAGGCAACATCATGAAGTTCACCGAAGGTGCCTTCAAGGAATGGGCCTACGAAGTGGCGGCAGAAGAGTTCGGCGCCACCTTGCTCGACGGCGGCCCGTGGATGCAGTTCAAGAACCCGCGTACCGGCAAGAACGTCATCGTCAAGGATGCCATCGCCGATGCCATGCTCCAGCAGATTCTGCTGCGTCCGGCTGAATACGATGTGATCGCGACCCTGAACCTGAACGGTGACTACCTCTCCGACGCCCTGGCGGCGGAAGTGGGCGGGATCGGTATCGCGCCGGGTGCCAACCTGTCCGACACCGTGGCAATGTTTGAAGCGACCCACGGCACTGCGCCCAAGTATGCCGGCAAAGACCAGGTAAACCCGGGCTCGCTGATTCTCTCGGCGGAAATGATGTTGCGTCACATGGGTTGGACCGAAGCGGCGGACTTGATCATCAAGGGCACCAACGGCGCGATCTCGGCCAAGACCGTGACCTATGACTTCGAGCGCCTGATGGACGGCGCGACGTTGCTGTCGTCTTCTGCGTTTGGTGATGCGCTGATCTCGCACATGTAAGTACGTCTGCCTCAAGCAAAAAAACCGGCCGGCTCATGGGAATGAGTCGGCCGGTTTTTTTATGATCGGGGCGTGCAGTTGTTGGGGCGTTATGCGGTCACGGTTTGTCCTTGGGGAGTGTCCTCGGGGGCTGTGTGCGCTTCCTTGATATTGTCGATGCAGACCGCGTGCAACCCTTTTGGCCCCTGGATGATCTCGAAGGACACCGGCTGGCCCGCCTTCAGGGTTTTATAGCCGTCCATTTGGATCGCCGAGTAATGCGCGAACAGATCCTCTGTCTTGCCGTCTTCATTGACGAAGCCATACCCCTTGGCATTGTTGAACCACTTGACCTTACCGCTGACCTTGACACCTGACATACCCAACTCCCTCTGCAATAGACTCCATCACTGGAGTATCATCCAGTTAATCCTCGGTAAACCGCTTGAAGCGGGATCGACCGGCACGGACTTTTTTACCCACTGTGGGCTCTATTGGTTGTAACACTGTTTTGCCGATAGTCAAGGTGACCGGATAGTCGGAGTTGAAAAGCTCCAGG
Source organism: Pseudomonas sp. ok272 (assembly GCF_900109995.1). Lineage (GTDB taxonomy): Bacteria > Pseudomonadota > Gammaproteobacteria > Pseudomonadales > Pseudomonadaceae > Aquipseudomonas. Next base: position 198,554 of record NZ_FOCB01000008.1, read on the forward strand.
GCCGCCCCCACCACTGTATTTAGCTCAACTGACGAACCTTTCTTTCCATGCATGCAATCAGCCAGATTCGACTAACATTCAATCAGGATCGCCCGGATTCACACGACGACGATTCCGCAGGCATTGCTGTACAGGAGGCAAAGCCTGCCTTACAGGCACCGCCGATGTACAAGGTGGTTTTGTTCAATGATGACTACACACCGATGGATTTCGTCGTCGAAGTGCTCGAGGTGTTTTTTAACCTGAATCGTGAGCTGGCGACCAAGGTAATGCTGGCCGTTCATACAGAAGGACGGGCAGTATGTGGATTGTTTACCCGCGACATCGCCGAGACCAAGGCCATGCAGGTCAACCAGTACGCCCGGGAAAGCCAGCATCCGCTACTCTGTGAAATCGAGAAGGACGGTTAACGCCGACCACTTGGGTATGAGGTGAAGCTATGTTAAACCGCGAGCTCGAAGTCACCCTCAATCTCGCCTTCAAGGAGGCGCGTTCGAAACGTCATGAGTTCATGACCGTCGAACATCTCCTGTTGGCTCTATTGGATAATGAGGCTGCCGCCACCGTTTTGCGTGCCTGTGGCGCAAACCTCGACAAGCTCAAGCATGACCTGCAAGAGTTCATCGACTCCACCACGCCTTTGATTCCTGTCCATGACGAGGATCGCGAAACCCAGCCAACCCTGGGCTTCCAGCGTGTACTGCAGCGTGCTGTGTTTCATGTACAGAGCTCGGGTAAGCGTGAAGTCACCGGTGCTAACGTGCTGGTTGCAATCTTCAGTGAGCAAGAAAGCCAGGCCGTGTTCCTGCTGAAACAGCAGAGCGTCGCCCGCATCGATGTCGTCAACTATATCGCCCATGGTATCTCCAAGGTGCCGGGGCACGGCGATCACTCCGAGGGTGAGCAGGATATGCAGGATGAAGAAGGTGGAGAGCCTTCTTCTTCAAGTAATCCCCTGGACACCTACGCCAGCAACCTCAATGAATTGGCGCGCCAGGGTCGTATCGACCCATTGGTCGGGCGCGAGATGGAAGTTGAGCGCGTCGCGCAGATCCTCGCGCGTCGACGCAAGAACAACCCGTTGCTGGTAGGCGAGGCGGGCGTGGGTAAAACCGCGATTGCCGAAGGCTTGGCCAAGCGCATCGTCGATAATCAAGTGCCTGACCTGCTGGCCAACAGCGTGGTGTATTCCCTTGATCTGGGCGCGTTGCTGGCGGGGACCAAGTACCGTGGCGACTTTGAAAAGCGTTTCAAGGCGTTGCTCAATGAATTGAAGAAGCGTCCGCAGGCGATCCTGTTCATCGACGAGATCCACACCATCATTGGTGCCGGTGCGGCGTCCGGTGGTGTCATGGATGCCTCGAACCTGCTCAAGCCGCTGCTGTCCTCGGGTGATATCCGGTGTATTGGCTCGACCACATTCCAGGAGTTCCGCGGGATTTTCGAGAAGGATCGGGCCCTGGCGCGACGCTTCCAGAAAGTCGATGTGTCGGAGCCGTCGGTGGAAGACACCATTGGCATCCTGCGTGGCCTGAAGGGGCGCTTCGAGCTCCATCACGGCATCGAGTACAGTGATGAGGCCCTGCGCGCCGCAGCCGAACTGGCATCGCGCTACATCAATGACCGGCACATGCCGGACAAAGCCATCGATGTCATCGATGAGGCGGGTGCCTACCAGCGCCTGCAGCCGGTCGAGAAGCGGGTCAAGCGCATCGAGGTGCCTCAGGTCGAGGACATCGTTGCGAAGATCGCGCGGATTCCACCCAAGCACGTCACCAGTTCTGACAAGGAGCTGCTACGCAACCTTGAGCGTGACCTGAAGCTGACGGTGTTTGGCCAGGATGCGGCGATCGATTCGCTGTCCACCGCGATCAAGCTGTCGCGCGCCGGCCTCAAATCGCCTGACAAGCCGGTAGGCTCGTTCCTGTTCGCCGGCCCTACGGGCGTGGGCAAGACCGAGGCCGCGCGGCAATTGGCCAAGGCGCTGGGGATCGAGCTGGTGCGTTTCGACATGTCCGAGTACATGGAGCGCCACACCGTATCGCGTCTGATCGGTGCGCCTCCAGGCTATGTCGGTTTTGACCAGGGTGGTTTGTTGACCGAGGCCATTACCAAGCAGCCTCATTGCGTATTGTTGCTCGATGAAATCGAGAAGGCGCATCCGGAAGTCTTCAACCTGCTGTTGCAGGTGATGGATCACGGTACGCTGACCGATAACAACGGGCGCAAGGCGGACTTCCGCAACGTGATCGTCATCATGACGACCAACGCCGGTGCCGAAACTGCAGCTCGCGCTTCGATTGGTTTCACGCATCAGGACCACTCGTCCGATGCGATGGAAGTGATCAAGAAGAGCTTTACGCCAGAGTTCCGTAACCGTCTGGACACCATTATCCAGTTTGGTCGCCTCAGTCATGAGGTCATCAAGAGCGTGGTGGACAAGTTCCTTACCGAGTTGCAGGCGCAGTTGGAAGACAAGCGCGTGCAGTTGGAAGTGACCGATGCCGCGCGCAGTTGGTTGGCAGCCGGTGGTTACGATTCGGCCATGGGGGCCCGACCAATGGCACGCTTGATCCAGGATAAGATCAAGCGTCCGCTGGCTGAGGAGATTCTCTTTGGCGAGCTGGCCGACCATGGCGGTGTGGTGCACATCGACATCAAGGACGGCGAACTCACCTTTGAGTTCGAAACCACGGCTGAAATGGCCTGACGGTTGTCGTGATAAAGCAAAAAGGCGCCGAAAGGCGCCTTTTTGCTGTCTGCCTGCCCCTGTGGGAGCGAGGCCGGCTTGCTGGCGAAGAGGCCAGTGCATCCAGCGTCAAGGCAAGCTGGCCCGCCGCAATCGCGAGCAGACTAGTGCCCACGTGGGCTGTCAAATCGCAGGCAAACAAAAACGCCCGGTATGAGCCGGGCGTTTTGTATTGACTTGATTAGCGAGCGCGGTAAGTGATGCGCCCTTTGCTCAAGTCATAGGGCGTCAGCTCGACGCGCACTTTGTCACCGGTAAGAATACGAATGTAGTTCTTGCGCATCTTGCCGGAGATATGCGCGGTTACGACGTGCCCATTTTCCAACTCCACACGAAACATGGTGTTGGGCAGGGTGTCGACGACAGTGCCTTCCATTTCGAAGCTGTCTTCTTTCGACATGCAGTAAAGCCCTCGGTATCCAATGAATGGCCCGGTGCAACTGCGCCAGGCAAAAGCGGCGTGCATTGTGCCCGAAAAATGGGGTTTAAGCCAAGAGCTTTAAGGGGTGACCCTAGTTCAGTACCACCCAGCGCTGATTTATCAGCAGCTCGATGGGGCGATACTGGGTCTTGTAATTCATTTTTTTGCAGTTCTTGATCCAATACCCGAGATACACCGCGTCCAGCCCCTGGCGCTGTGCTTCGCTGATTTGCCAGAGGATCGCGTACCGTCCCAGGCTGCGGCGTTCCTCCTCGGGCTCGTAGAAGGTGTAGACCGCCGACAAACCGTTGGGTAGCAGGTCGGTCACCGCAATGGCCAGTAGCCGACCTTCCAGGCGGAACTCATAGAAGCGCGAGAACGGCAGGTCGCGGACCAGGAAGGTGGAGAATTGATCGCGGCTGGGCGGGTACATGTCGCCGTCAGCGTGGCGCTGCTCGATATAACGTTGGTACAGGTCGAAATATTCTTCACTGAAGCCGGGCTTGGCCGGGCGCACGTGTAAATCGGCGTTGCGCTTGAAAATACGCTTCTGCTGCCGGTTTGGCGCGAATTGGGCGACGGGAATGCGTGCCGGCACGCAGGCATTGCAATTCTGGCAATGGGGCCGGTACAGGTGGTCGCCACTGCGACGAAAGCCCATCTCTGACAGGTCGGCATAGACATGCACGTCCATGGGCTGGCTAGGGTCGAGGAACAGCGTTGTCGCCTGCTCCTCCGGCAGGTAGCTGCAAGAGTGGGGCTGAGTGGCATAAAACTTGAGGCGCGCCAACTCGGTCATGAATCAACCCTCGGGTCTGGCTGTTCGATTAAGTGTAAGCCACGGGCGCAAAAGTCGCCTAGCAAACCCATGTGGCCTGGTTGGGTTGGTCGAGGTGTTGCGCGAGAAAGCGCGCAAACTCAAGGCGGGGGATCGAGCGGGCGCCCAGGCTGTGCAGGTGCTCGGTTGGCATCTGGCAATCGATCAGGACAAAACCGGCGGTCTTGAGGTGTTGGACGAGCGTGGCAAAGCCAAACTTGGAGGCATTGTCGGCGCGGCTGAACATCGACTCACCAAAAAACAGCTGCCCCATTGCCAGTCCGTAGAGGCCACCCACCAGGGCGCCTTGATCCCAGACTTCCACCGAGTGGGCGTGGCCGCGGGCGTGCAACTCGATGTAGGCGTTTTGCATGGCGGCGGTGATCCACGTGCCATCGGCGTACTCGCGCGGTGCCGCGCAGGCGCTGATGACGGCCGCGAAATCCTGGTCGAACGTCACGTGGTAGCGCTTTTGTCGCAGCAGTTTGCCGAGGCTGCGCGACACATGCAGCTCTTCGGGAAACAGTACGGTGCGTGGGTCCGGGGACCACCAGAGGATTGGTTGGCCTTGTGAGAACCAGGGGAAGCAGCCATGACGATAGGCTTGAATCAGGCGATCGGCGGACAAGTCGCCACCCGCGGCGAGCAGTCCGTTGGGCTCGCGCATGGCCCTTTCCAAGGGTGGGAAGCTCAGGGAGTCACGTTGTAACCAGGTCAGCATGGCATCCAGCTTGTCAGAGGGGGAGGGCGGCGGCAGGTCCGACCTGCCGCGAAGTTGTCTGATTCAGTTGTCGTCGAGGTATTTTTCAGCGTCCAGCGCGGCCATGCAACCGGCACCGGCAGAAGTCACCGCCTGGCGATAGACATGGTCGGCGACGTCGCCGGCGGCAAACACCCCTTCAATCTCGGTGGCGGTGGCATTGCCTTCGCTGCCGCCGCGCACCCGCAAGTAACCGTCATGCATCCGCAGTTGGCCAGCGAACAGGTCGGTGTTGGGCTTATGGCCAATGGCAATGAATACGCCCATCAGCGGTAGTTCCTGGGTTGCGCCGGTGAGGCTGTCGCGCAGGCGAGCGCCGGTGACACCGCTCGCATCGCCCAATACTTCGTCCAGGCTCTGGTTCCAATGCAGGCGGATATTACCCGTTGCGGCTTTTTCGAACAGCTTGTCCTGAAGGATCTTCTCCGCGCGCAGCTTGTCCCGGCGGTGGATCAGGTGGACTTCCTTGGCGATGTTGGACAGGTACAGCGCCTCTTCGACGGCGGTATTGCCACCACCGACGACAGCGACCACCTGGTTGCGATAGAAGAACCCATCGCAGGTGGCGCAGGCGGACACGCCTTTTCCGGCGAAGGCTTCTTCGGAGGGCAGGCCCAGGTACTGCGCCGAAGCGCCGGTGGCAATGATCAGTGCGTCGCAGGTGTAGGTGCCGTTGTCGCCGGTGAGCTCAAACGGGCGCTGCTGCAACTTGGCGGTGTGGATGTGGTCGTAGACGATCTGTGTATCAAAGCGCTCGGCGTGTTTTTGCATGCGCTCCATCAGGACCGGGCCGGTCAGACCTTCGACGTCGCCGGGCCAGTTGTCGACCTCGACCGTGGTCGTGAGCTGGCCACCTGCCTGCATTCCGGTAATGACGACGGGCTTGAGATTGGCGCGAGCGGCGTAGACGGCGGCACTGTAGCCAGCCGGGCCGGAACCTAGAATGATTAGACGTGAATGCTTAGCTACGCTCATAAAAACACCTCATAAGCCTTTGTCACAAAAGACAATGCATGCTCAAATTGACGCGTGCTCCACGTACTTTTGGCTATGCTCTACCCGACGGTTTGAAGCATGTCATCAGACTCACAAACCCGTACAATGCCGACCTGTAACACTATATTCAGCAGGCGCCGTGTTTATAAGAGCCAGGACGCAGTGTTAAAAGTAGTCCCAGTTGTGCCTGTTCACTTTTTTACCTGCCTGGATTGGGCAGTTTTTTATAGTCATTCAACAGATGGACGCGCCTTGGGCGCAGGAATAGAAGCGTTTTGAAGAAATCCACCGCAGCACCTAAAACTGTTGTTCCGCTTTGGCGTCAGCACTTGCACTACCGGCTCAAGGAAGGTGCGCTGATCGCCATTGGCGCCTTGTGCCTGTTCCTGATGATGGCCTTGCTGACCTATGGCAAGGACGATCCGGGCTGGAGTCATAACAGCAAGATCGACGATGTGCAGAACTTCGGTGGCCCGGCCGGCTCCTATAGCGCCGACATCCTGTTCATGGTGCTGGGTTACTTTGCCTATATCTTTCCGCTGCTGCTGGCGATCAAGACCTACCAGATTTTCCGCCAGCGGCACGAGCCGTGGCAGTGGAGCGGCTGGCTGTTTTCCTGGCGCCTGATCGGCCTGGTGTTTCTGATCCTGTCGGGGGCCGCCCTGGCCCACATTCACTTCCATGCCGCGACCGGGTTGCCGGCGGGTGCCGGCGGTGCGCTCGGTGAAAGCCTGGGGGACCTGGCCAGGAATGCGCTGAACATCCAGGGCAGTACCTTGATGTTCATTGCCCTGTTTCTGTTTGGCCTGACGGTGTTCACCGACCTGTCGTGGTTCAAGGTCATGGACATCACCGGCAAAATCACCCTGGACCTTTTCGAACTGTTTCAGGGCGCCGCCAATCGCTGGTGGACGGCCCGTACCGAACGCAAGCAACTGGTTGCGCAACTGCGTGAAGTCGATGATCGGGTGCATGAAGTATCCCCGACCGTCACCGACAAGCGCGAGCAGACCAAGGTCAAGGAGCGTTTGCTTGAACGCGAGCAGGCCTTGAGCAAGCACATGTCCGAGCGCGAAAAACAGTTGCCTCCGGTGATCGCCCCGGCGCCGCCGAAGCCGGCAGCCCCCAGCAAACGCGTGGAAAAAGAGAAACAGGCGCCGTTGTTTGTCGACAGTGCCGTGGAAGGCACCTTGCCACCGATCTCGATCCTTGACCCTGCGGAAAAGAAACAGCTCAACTATTCCCCTGAGTCGTTGGCCGCGGTCGGCCATTTGCTGGAAATCAAGCTCAAGGAGTTTGGCGTAGAAGTCACCGTGGATTCGATTCACCCGGGGCCGGTGATCACCCGCTACGAGATCCAGCCTGCCGCGGGCGTCAAGGTTAGTCGCATCTCTAACCTGGCCAAGGACCTGGCGCGCTCGTTGGCAGTGACCAGCGTTCGCGTGGTCGAAGTGATTCCGGGCAAGACCACGGTCGGTATCGAGATTCCCAACGAAGATCGCCAGATCGTGCGCTTCTCCGAAGTGCTGTCGACGCCTGAATACGATGACGCCAAATCCCCGGTCACCCTGGCCCTGGGCCACGACATCGGCGGTAAGCCGATCATCGTCGACCTGGCGAAAATGCCGCACTTGCTGGTGGCCGGTACGACCGGTTCCGGTAAGTCGGTGGGGGTGAACGCGATGATCCTGTCGATCCTGTTCAAGTCCGGCCCGGAAGACGCCAAGCTGATCATGATCGACCCGAAAATGCTTGAACTGTCGATCTACGAAGGCATCCCGCACCTGTTGTGCCCGGTGGTCACCGACATGAAGGATGCTGCCAATGCCTTGCGCTGGAGCGTGGCCGAGATGGAGCGGCGCTATAAGCTGATGGCGAAGATGGGCGTGCGTAACCTGTCGGGCTTCAACCAGAAGGTCAAGGAAGCCCAGGATGCCGGCACACCGCTGGCGGACCCGCTGTACAACCGCGAAAGCATTCACGACGAAGCACCGCTGCTGACCAAGCTGCCGACCATCGTGGTGGTGGTCGACGAATTTGCCGACATGATGATGATCGTCGGCAAGAAGGTCGAAGAGTTGATCGCCCGTATCGCCCAGAAGGCCCGTGCTGCCGGCATTCACTTGATCCTTGCGACCCAGCGTCCGTCAGTGGATGTGATCACCGGCCTGATCAAGGCCAACATCCCGACCCGCATGGCGTTCCAGGTGTCGAGCAAGATTGACTCGCGGACCATCATCGACCAGGGCGGTGCCGAGCAACTGCTGGGGCACGGTGACATGCTCTACATGCCACCCGGCACCAGCCTGCCGATTCGGGTTCACGGCGCGTTCGTGTCCGACGATGAAGTTCACCGGGTGGTTGAAGCCTGGAAGCTGCGCGGTGCTCCTGAGTACAACGACGATATTCTCAACGGTGTCGAGGAAGCGGGCAGCGGCTTTGAAAATGGCGGCGGCGGTGGCGACGACGATGCCGAAACCGATGCGCTCTACGACGAAGCGGTGCAGTTCGTACTGGAAAGTCGCCGGGCGTCCATCTCCGCGGTACAGCGCAAGCTCAAGATCGGCTACAACCGCGCTGCGCGCATGATCGAGGCCATGGAAATGGCTGGGGTCGTGACCTCCATGAACACCAACGGTTCGCGTGAAGTCCTGGCCCCTGGCCCTTCACGCGATTGATCGGCGCCGCGTGATCGCACGCGGCGCGCCATTGATTCGAACATCTACGAGGATTCCCATGCGTCTTATCCGCATGTTGCTGCTGCCGGTATTGGCTTTAACCACGCTCTCGGCCCACGCCGATAACAAGGATGTGGCGCGCCTGACCCAATTGCTGGAAAAGTCGCAGACCCTCACCGCGACGTTCTCCCAGTTGACCCTCGATGGCAGTGGCACCCAGTTGCAGCAAACCGCCGGTGAGATGTCGCTGCAGCGTCCCGGCCTGTTCTACTGGCACACCAATGCCCCGGCCGAGCAAACCGTGGTGTCCGACGGCAAGAAAGTCACCCTGTGGGACCCGGACCTGGAGCAGGTCACGATCAAGAAGCTCGACCCGCGCCTGACCCAGACCCCGGCGCTGCTGCTGTCCGGCGATGTCTCGCAAATCAGCGAAAGCTTTGACATCAGCGCCAAGGAAGCGGGCGGGGTGATCGACTTCACCCTCAAGCCGAAAACCAAGGACACGCTGTTTGACAGCCTGCGCCTGTCGTTCCGCAACGGCCTGGTCAATGACATGCAGCTGATCGACAGTGTCGGCCAGCGCACCAATATCCTGTTCACCGGGGTCAAGGCCAACCAGCCAATCCCGGCCTCCACGTTCAAGTTCGACATTCCGAAAGGCGCGGATGTGATTCAAGAGTAAGACGCGGGACCTTGTGGGAGCGAGCCTGCTCGCGAAGGCGGCGGGACAGTCAACACTGAGGGTGACAGGCCCACCGCCTTCGCGAGCAGGCTCGCTCCCACAGCGATTACGATGAGTGGAACCAGGAACCAGTGAGGTTGCAAACGCAGTGATGGACTTGTTTCGCAGCGCCCCGATCGCCCAGCCCTTGGCCGCCCGCTTGCGTGCGGCCAACCTGGATGAGTACGTCGGTCAAGAGCACCTGCTGGCGCGCGGCAAGCCATTGCGCGAGGCACTGGAGCAGGGTGCCCTGCACTCGATGATCTTCTGGGGCCCGCCCGGGGTGGGCAAGACCACCTTGGCGCGGTTGCTGGCGGAAGTCTCGGATGCGCACTTTGAAACGGTCTCGGCGGTGCTGGCCGGGGTCAAGGAAATCCGCCAGGCCGTCGAGATCGCCAAGCAGCAGGCCGCGCAATACGGTCGCCGCACGATCCTGTTCGTCGACGAAGTGCACCGCTTCAACAAGTCGCAACAAGATGCGTTCCTGCCCTATGTCGAAGACGGCACGTTGATCTTCATCGGGGCCACCACCGAAAACCCGTCCTTTGAACTGAACAACGCCTTGCTGTCCAGGGCGCGGGTCTATGTCCTCAAAAGCCTCGACGAGGCCGCGCTGAACAAGTTGGTGCAACGTGCGCTGAGCGAAGAGCGTGGCCTCGGCAAGCGCCACTTGAGCCTTAGCGACGAAGGCTTCCAGATGCTGTTGTCGGCGGCCGATGGTGATGGCCGGCGCCTGCTCAATCTGCTGGAGAATGCCTCGGACCTGGCCGAAGACGACAGCGAGATCGGCGTCGACCTGCTGCAAAGCTTGCTCGGCGACACCCGTCGACGCTTCGACAAAGGCGGCGAGGCCTTCTACGACCAGATATCCGCCCTGCACAAATCGGTGCGCGGCTCCAACCCGGACGGCGCGTTGTACTGGTTCGCGCGAATGATCGACGGTGGTTGCGACCCCTTGTACCTGGCTCGGCGCGTGGTGCGCATGGCCAGTGAAGACATCGGTAACGCCGACCCCCGTGCGCTGAGCCTGTGCCTGGCCGCGTGGGATGTGCAGGAGCGTCTCGGCAGCCCCGAAGGGGAGTTGGCGGTGGCGCAGGCGATTACCTACCTGGCCTGCGCGCCCAAAAGCAACGCGGTGTACATGGGCTTCAAGGCCGCCATGCGCAGTGCGGCCGAGCACGGTTCATTGGAAGTGCCACTGCACTTGCGCAATGCCCCGACCAAACTGATGAAGCAACTCGGCTATGGCGATGAATACCGCTACGCCCACGATGAGCCGGACGCCTATGCGGCGGGCGAAGACTATTTTCCCGAGGCGCTGGAGCCCCAGCCGTTCTACCGGCCGGTACCGCGAGGCTTGGAGTTGAAGATCGGCGAAAAGCTCAATCATTTGGCGCAACTGGATCGGCTGAGTCCCCGGCAGCGGAGAAAATAGTGATTCGAACGATTCTTGCGGTGTCCGTGGCCGGTATCGCTGGTACATTACTGCGTTTCGCCGCCAGCACGTGGGTCAGCGCCCATTGGCCACGGCATTTTTACGCAGCGACCTTGGCGGTCAACCTGGTGGGTTGCCTGCTCATTGGTTTGCTCTACGGCTGGTTCCTGACGCGTGGGGACGTGCCCATCGAGATTCGTGCCGGCCTGATCGTCGGCTTTGTAGGTGGCTTGACCACTTTTTCATCCTTTTCACTGGATACGCTGCGCTTGCTGGAAAGCGGGCAGGCGGCCATCGCCTTCGGGTATCTGGCCATCAGCGTGTTCGGCGGGCTGCTCGCAACGTGGGCTGGCCTGTCCCTGACCAAACTTTGATAAACGAGAGACCGACATGCTCGATTCCAAACTGTTACGTAGCAACCTTCAGGACGTAGCGGACCGCCTGGCATCCCGTGGCTACACGCTGGATGTTGCGCGCATCGAAGCGCTGGAAGAACAGCGCAAGACCGTCCAGACCCGCACCGAAGCACTGCAGGCTGAACGTAATGCGCGCTCCAAGTCCATCGGCCAGGCCAAGCAGCGCGGTGAAGACATCGCGCCGCTTATGGCGGACGTCGAGCGCATGGCGGGCGAGTTGAGTGCCGGTAAAGTCGAGCTGGACGCGATCCAGACAGAAATGGACTCGATCGTGCTGGGTATTCCCAACTTGCCGCACGAGTCGGTGCCGGTCGGTAAAGACGAAGATGACAACGTCGAAGTGCGTCGCTGGGGCACGCCAACCGCGTTCGATTTCGAGGTCAAGGACCACGTGGCCCTGGGCGAGAAGTTCGGCTGGCTGGATTTCGAAACCGCCGCCAAGCTGTCCGGCGCCCGCTTTGCCCTGCTGCGTGGGCCGATTGCTCGCCTGCATCGCGCCCTGGCGCAGTTCATGATCAACCTGCACACCAGCGAACACGGCTACGAAGAGGCCTACACGCCTTATCTGGTCCAGGCGCCGGCCTTGCAGGGCACTGGCCAGTTGCCGAAGTTCGAGGAAGACCTGTTCAAGATCTCCCGTGAAGGCGAAGCCGATCTGTACCTGATCCCGACGGCCGAAGTGTCGTTGACCAATATCGTCGCCGGCGAGATCGTTGATGCGAAACTGCTGCCGATCAAGTTCGTGGCCCACACGCCGTGCTTCCGCAGTGAAGCGGGTGCGTCGGGCCGCGATACCCGTGGCATGATCCGCCAGCACCAGTTCGACAAAGTCGAGATGGTGCAGGTCGTTGAGCCTTCGACCTCGATGGAGGCCTTGGAAGGCCTGACCGCCAACGCGGAAAAAGTCCTGCAGTTGCTCAACCTGCCTTACCGCACCCTGGCGCTGTGCACCGGCGACATGGGCTTCAGCGCGGTCAAGACCTATGACCTGGAAGTGTGGATCCCGAGCCAGGACAAGTACCGCGAGATTTCGTCGTGCTCCAACTGCGGCGACTTCCAGGCCCGTCGCATGCAGGCGCGCTTCCGCAACCCGGAAACCGGCAAGCCGGAGCTGGTGCACACCCTCAACGGTTCCGGCCTGGCGGTCGGTCGTACCCTGGTAGCGGTGCTGGAGAACTACCAGCAGGCCGACGGCTCGATCCGTGTGCCTGACGTGCTCAAGCCTTACATGGGCGGCCTTGAGGTCATCGGCTAAATGGAATTTCTGCCGCTGTTTCATAACCTGCGCGGCAGTCGAGTATTGGTCGTCGGTGGGGGGGAAATTGCCTTGCGCAAATCCCGCCTGCTGGCCGATGCCGGCGCGTTGTTGCGGGTCGTTGCACCCGAGATCGAAGCGCAATTGAGTGAGCTGGTGGATGGCAGCGGCGGGGAGCTGGTGTTGCGCGGTTATCTGGAGTCGGACCTCGACGGTTGCGGGCTGATCATCGCCGCCACCGACGATCCCTTGCTCAACGCACAGGTTTCCCAGGATGCGCATCGGCGTTGTGTGCCGGTCAATGTGGTGGACGCGCCAGCCCTGTGCAGCGTGATCTTCCCGGCGATCGTCGACCGCTCGCCGTTGGTGATTGCCGTGTCCAGCGGCGGCGATGCGCCGGTGCTGGCACGCTTGATCCGCGCCAAGCTGGAAACCTGGATCCCCTCGACCTACGGTCAGTTGGCGGGTTTGGCCGCGCGTTTTCGCCATCAGGTCAAAGGTTTGTTCCCGGATGTGCAGCAGCGCCGCGCGTTCTGGGAAGACGTGTTCCAGGGCCCGATTGCCGACCGCCAGTTGGCCGGCCAGGGGGCTGAAGCTGAGCGTCTGTTGCTGGCCAAGATCAATGGCCAGGCCGCCAGCGCTACCGGCGAGGTGTATCTGGTGGGGGCGGGGCCGGGTGATCCGGACTTGCTGACCTTCCGTGCATTGCGCCTGATGCAGCAAGCGGATGTGGTGCTGTATGACCGCCTGGTGGCCCCGGCGATCCTCGAGTTGTGCCGTCGCGATGCCGAGCGCATTTATGTCGGCAAGCGCCGCGCCGATCACGCCGTGCCGCAGGACCAGATCAACCAGCAACTGGTGGACCTGGCCAAGCAAGGCAAGCGTGTGGTGCGGTTGAAGGGCGGCGATCCGTTCATCTTCGGCCGGGGCGGCGAAGAGATCGAGGAACTGGCGGCCCACGGAATTCCGTTCCAGGTGGTGCCGGGAATCACCGCCGCCAGCGGTTGCGCTGCGTATGCGGGGATTCCGCTGACGCACCGTGATTACGCGCAGTCGGTGCGTTTTGTCACCGGTCACTTGAAGGATGGCAGCACCGATCTGCCGTGGGCCGATCTGGTGGCGCCCGCACAAACCCTGGTGTTCTACATGGGGTTGGTGGGGTTGCCAGTGATCTGCCAGCAATTGATCCATCACGGGCGCTCGGCGGATACCCCGGCGGCGTTGATTCAGCAGGGCACCACCGCCAATCAGCGGGTCTTCACCGGCACCTTGGCCAACCTGTCACAGCTGGTGGCGGAGCACGAAGTGCATGCGCCGACCCTGGTGATCGTAGGGGAAGTGGTGCAACTGCGTGAGAAGCTGGCGTGGTTTGAAGGGGCTCAGGCGCAGGTCTGAGTTGCTGCCTTCGCGAGCAGGCTCGCTCCCACAGTAGGTCTTCAGTGAACACAGGTTGTGTGAACGCTGGAAGACCCCTTGTGGGAGCGGGCTTGCTCGCGAAGAGGTCGGTCCGCCACCCTCTATGCTGACTGACCCGCCGCCTTCGCGAGCAAGCCCGCTCCCACAGTTTGCTGGATGATTCGGCGCATCGCCCGGCCACTCTTCCTCGTGTGGGAGCGAGCCTGCTCGCGAAGAGGCCCTTAAAACCCATCCAAACCCTAGGCCTTGCGCCAAATCCCTTTGCCACTCAACCGCTGCCGATCATGGGGGACGGTGAAGTCCTGTGTCGGACCCTTTGGCACGACGCCCGTCGGATTGATGGTCCGCTGGCTGCCGTAGTAGTGACGCTTGATGTGGGTAAAGTCCACGGTTTCGCCAATCCCCGGCCATTGGTACAGCTCACGCAGCCAGTTCGACAGGTTCGGGTAGTCGGCAATACGGCGCAGGTTGCACTTGAAGTGCCCGTGGTACACCGCGTCAAAGCGAATCAGCGAGGTGAACAGGCGAATGTCGGCTTCGGTCAGGTACTCGCCACTCAGGTAGCGGTGCGTGCCCAGTAATACCTCAAGCCGCTCCAGCTCGGCAAACAGCTCATCGAATGCTTCTTCGTAGGCCTGTTGTGTCGTGGCAAAGCCTGCGCGATACACACCGTTGTTTACCGCGGGATAGATACGGGCGTTGAGCTCGTCAATCTGTGCGCGCAGGTGTTGCGGATAGAAATCCAGGTCGTTGCCGGTCAGGTCGTCAAAGGCTGAGTTGAACATGCGCAGGATCTCTGCCGACTCGTTGTTGACGATGCGCTGTTGTTGCTTGTCCCAGAGCAGGGGCACCGTGACGCGACCGCTGTAGTCAGCCGCGTCGGCGGTATAGCGCTGGTACATGAAGGCGAAATCATCGAGCGTGTCGCCCGTGGAGCCGAGTGTCTTGTCGAAGGTCCAGCCGTTCTCCAGCATCAACCAACTGACCACCGACACATCGATCAGTGCTTCGAGCCCTTTGAGCGTGCGCAGGATCAGCGTGCGATGCGCCCAGGGGCAGGCCAGCGAGACATAAAGGTGGTAACGACCCGCCTCGGCCGGGAAACCGCCGTCGCCGCTGGGGCCGGCGCTGCCATCGGCGGTCAACCAGTTTCGGCGTTGTGCCTGTTCGCGACGGAACGTGCCGTCGCTGTTGTTTTCGTACCACTGATCCCGCCATTGGCCTTCAACGAGCAACCCCATGGTCTGACTCCTCAAGCGATTTACGTGGGTGCCAAGTCTATGCCCATGTGGTCGAGTAAACAGCGCAAAGGGTCGGCGTTGATGATCGGTTAAATCGATGTGTCACGGGCGTCCCAGTATTGCTGGGCCAGGGCAAAGGCGTCTGCGCGTGGCGTGCCGAGGCCGCGCAAGGCCAGGGCCATGGTGGCGATCAGTGCCAGTTGCGGGTAGCTGTCGACCACCTCGCCACGCCACACGGCTTTCAAGTGCTCGGGGTCGAGCGTCGCTGGCTTGACATGACGTTGGGCGGCCAGGGCTGGCCATTCTTCGTCCCAGCTCTCGCCTCCGGTCGTGCCGTACAGATGGCTGATGGTGTCCGGGTTGATCTCGATTTCGCCGCCGTCGCCCTTGATCACGATGACGTTGTCGCCCAGCAGGCCGCTGGCATCGCGGTGTACGCCCTGGTAGCCGGGGTGGAAGATGCTTTGCAGGCCACAACGGGCACCCAGGGGATTGAGAATCCGCGCCAGGGAATGGATCGGCGAGCGCAGACCCAAGGTGTTGCGCAAGTCGATCATCCGTTGCAGTTGCGGGGCCCAATCGCCCAGCGGCATGAAGGCCAGGTTGCCGTTGTCCAGGGCTGCGCCGGTTTGCTGCCAGGTGCGGCACAACGGGATGTGCAGGTAGTCCAGCAGTTGCTCGCTGTACAGGCGCCCGGCGGTGTGCGCGCCGCCGCCGTGCATCAGGATGCGCACGCCGTTTTGCGCCAGGCATTTGGCCGCCAGCAGGTACCACGGCAGATGGCGTTTTTTACCGGCGTAGGTCGGCCAGTCAATGTCCACCGTCAGTGCCGGGGCGTGCAAGCGCTCGCGCAGGGCCTCGGTGAAGCCGGCCAGCTCTTCGGGGCTTTCTTCCTTGTGCCGCAACAGCATGAGGAAGGCGCCAAGCTGGGTGTCTTCGACCTTGTCGTCGAGCAACATACCCATGGCTTCGCGGGCTTCTTCGCGGGTCAGGCTGCGCGCGCCGCGCTTGCCTTTGCCCAGGATTCGTACGAATGGGGCGAAGGGGTGCTCGGCGGGTGTTTCGGTGATCGGCGGGGCGAAATCGGTCATAGACAATTCGTCGGTTTGGGCAGGCCCGCCAGCTTGGCGGCGAGTTTGGCGGGAGTGCCTTTGAACAAGCGATTCAGGTGCAGGCTGTTGCCTTTGTCCGGGCCCAGCTTGAGTGCGGTGTACTTGATCAGCGGGCGGGTGGCCGGTGACAGCTGGAACTCCTGATAGAAGCTGCGCAGCAGTTCGAGGATCTCCCAGTGCTCCGGGCTCAGCTCGATCTCTTCGGCTGCCGCCAGGGCGCTGGCGACCTCTGCCGACCAGTCGTCGAGGTCGAGCAGAAAGCCGTCCTTGTCCAGTTCGATCGTGCGGGCACCGACGGTCAGCGCATTCATAGCCAGCTGTTGACCTTGTCGTGATGGATCGACAGCTCGACGAACGCCGGGTAGTCGAGCGCGACGGCCCAGTCCGGAACGCCGATGGCCCGCGCTTGCGCATCGTCGGCCAACACCGACAGTTTCAGGCGTCGGGCGTTGAGCGTATCGAAGGGCGCGGTGCCCGGTTGCAGGGCATACACCGCATCGCCACACAGCATCAGGCCATCGTCCTTGCCAATCAGGCGCAGGCAACTGCTCAGGCGGTCGTCGCCGAACGGGGAGTGAGACAACACATGCAAGGTCGACATCAGAGAGTAATCACCTGGTCATAACGGTCAATGAGGGCGGTGATGGCCGTGCTGTCCAGCGCCTGGGCGTCTTCCAGCGATAGGGCATCGAGGGCCAGGCCCCGTTGTGCGGCGCTGTCGGCGCAGACAAACAGGTCGTCGACACCAAACATCGGCAAGGCTTGCAGGTTGGCGCTCAGGTCCTTTTGCTGCACGGCCCTGGCGTTCTGTTGCGTGGCCAGTTGGAACACGCCGTCATCGAGAAACAGCAGGCCGATAGGCAGGTCAAAGGCGCCGCCGGCCAACACGATGTCCAGCGTCTCGCGGGCGCTTGGGCCGGACCAAGGGGCGTGGCGGCTGATGACCAACAGGGACTTAGCCATGCTCAAGGTCCTCCAAAGCAGATCAGGCGGTCGACGTCCTGGACGGCATCGTGCAACTGGCCAAGGCCGGACAATTCCCACGGCGCGCTGATATTAATCGCCGTGCGCTGGTAACGCTGGGCTTCGGCCTCATCGAGCACACCGCGCTTGAGGGCGGCGGCAATACACACCACCGCGTCGAGTTGCTGCTCACTGACAAAGTGGCGCCATTGCGCGGCGACATCCTGCTCATCCTGTGGCGTGACCAGGCTGTTGGAGGCGTTGTAGACGCCGTCCTGGTAGAAAAATAGCCGCACGATCTGATGCCCGCCGGCCAGCGCGGCCTGGGCAAACAGCAGGGCGCGGCGCGAGGAGGGCGCGTGGGGCGCGGAAAACAGCGCAATGGCGAATTTCATGGCGAACTCTGACAACAAATCTGCGGCCATGATAAAGCTTTATCGGCGGGGCGGCGAAGGGCGATTCAACGTGGCAGGTAGCCCAGTTGCCAGCGCAGGGGAATCATCAGTGATGCAAACCCGAGCACGGCGGCCACCAGGCCACTGGCGTATAGCGCCTGCAGGTCAAAATAGTGTTCGAGTACCGCACCCAGCACGGCGCCGGCCAGCATGCCGCTCCAGGGAATCAATTGCACCCGCCAGCCTGTGCGGCGCTCGCCGAGTGCCCAGCGTCCCAGGCCGCGACCGAAGCGCGACAAGGCGCCGGTAACGTAGGTCAGCCCGATGGGCAAGCCGTTGACCTGTTCGACGGCGGCGTTGAGCATGCCCATGGCCACGATGGCGGCCACCAAGGCCGGGAACCGCGTTTCCAGGGGCCAGGCGGCGGCAGCGCATAACAAGGCGGCGATGCTCAGCATCAACGGCAGGGCGCGGCGCCGACCCAGGCGACTGACGATGACGCCCAGCGCGTTACCCATCACAAACATGAGAATCAGCGCGAACAGGCGCAGGATCTGGCTCCCGTCACCGTCGCTGATGGCCACGGCCAGGCGCGTGGTGTTGCCGCTCATGAACGAGACAAAATCGCCGGTGGCCATGAAGCCGATGGCATCGGTCATGCCGGCCAGTACCGACAGGCTGGCCACCAGGCATAAACCGACCCGGCCACGCCATTTATGGGTGTGCAGTTGGTATGCAGTTGGCGTGGGGTTGGTTGAGGCCGGCAACATCGGCTAGGGTTCCAGGCCGTGCAAGTCGCAGTATTCCTGCCAGTCCATGCCCGCCATCTGCGCCACCTCTTTGTGCACTTCCCGCCGTTGGGCGGCGAAGTCCTCGGGGCTGGCGGCGGTCAATTGCAGGGTCAGTTCCCAGGCGAACAGGCCCTGTCGCTCGGCTTCAGCCTCGAAGGCTTCGTGCAGCCGCTCATCGCGGTACTGGGCCATGGTTTCGCCCTTGGCCTGGGCTTGCAAGGGGTTGAGGTGATCAAGTGTCTCGCGCACCTGCGGGTGCGCATCGAGAAAACGTTGCAGTGCCAGTTCGTGCTGCGATTCGATCAGGGGCATGGATCATCCTTGTCAAAAGCAAAGTCTACGTGGCGTGCCAGTGGTTGCCTTGATCGGGATCAGGAGGTCTTCTGTTTGTTGGCTTTGGCCTCGGCTGCCAGGCACTCCAGGGCGAATTGCTCGGTGTAGGTCATTTGGATCGGTGTGGTTTCGCCCTTGACGGTGCGCTCGCCATCGAGGATGTAGCGAATGCGCTTATCGGTCACACCGATGCGCTTGGCAATCCAGGAGGGGGTTTGGCCGATCTGGCTGATCAACTTGTCGGCGTAGTCGGTGGACGGTTTGTAGCGCTCGGCATTGGGGGTCATTGGCTTTCCAGCAAAGGTGTGGCTTGGATAATGGCGCGATAGGGTGCGCCCATTGGTGCGGTCTGTCGCCTGCTATATGAAGTAAAGCAGAGCGGCAGTGCTTCGGGGCGCGCACGGGCGGTGATACAGTCGCGTTTTTCTCGCCTGTAAGGAAACACAATGCGTATGTTGACGGTGGCAATGGCCGGTCTGATGCTGGCAGGTTGCGCGGGCTCGACCATGAAAGAGGCGCGCTCCCAGACCCCCTACAAGACGCTCACCTCGAACAAGCCGGACCTGGTGGTCGCCCAGTGCGTGCAATTCGCCTGGCAGGACGAAGCAGTCTTTGGCGTGGACGCCAGCGGTTACCTGCAGCCGGGCGACAGCGGCGGCTTCACCGTCTACACCCGCTCCGCCGAGTCGTTCATCGACGTGCAAAGTGGCACCTTGAAGTACTACGCGATTGTCGACGACTGGGTGGCCAAGCGCCGGCTGGCGGCGCTGGCAACCTGCCTGTAAGGCTCAGCCGTCCAGGCGCTTCTGGAAGAAGAAGCGCTTGCCGCCCGGTGGGTAGTCGGCAATCTGCCCGACCTCGATAAACCCGTGCCGGCGGTAAAAATCAGGTGCCTGGAAATCGAACGTGTCGAGGTACATGCCAATGCACGAGTGCTGACGCGCCTGTGCTTCGATCTTGTGCATCAGTTGCGAGCCAATGCCTTGTCCTCGCAACTGTTCGGGCACGGACAGCAAGTCGATGTACAACCAGTGATAGAACAGCCTGGCAAACAGCCCACCGACCACTTCATCGCTGTGTTCATCACGCACCAGCAAGGCGATTTGCTGATACTGGCCATCGCCGGCCTTGGCGATGTTATAGGCCCGCAGCGGTTCGAGAATCGCCAGGCGTTCTTCGGCGGTGGGGGCTAGCGACAGTTCTATGCGCAGGGTCATGGGCGACGTCCTTGTGTCGTTCGGGGGGAGCGAAACAGATTACCGGCTGGGGCGCGCCGTGTGAATAAGTGCCGCCGTACACGGCTTGCATCCTGGTCCTGACTTTTTCAAAGCCAAAAAAAAGCCCGCGGTAAGGGGTGCGGGCTAAATGTTCCTTGAATGAGCGGGGCGAATATAAGCGCTGGGCGCCACAGGCACAGTGAAAGATTTTTCATCTGCCCAGGTCGAGCTAAACGAGTTAATGCTGGCGTGCATAAAAAAGCCGGCTTCGAGGGGCAGGCTAAAGATGAAGCAATCATCAGGTGAGCTATAACGGTGCGACGCCACTAACGCGATGTTAGTGGCTGCTGTGTTTGTTGCCTTTAACAGTGACGGTAACTTTATAAGGCCCCATACCATGAGTTTGATATGGGGCTGTCTAGCGTCATGCGGGTTGTTCAGGTTGACTGTATAACCCTATTACTGAGGGAGCTTATCAATAGGGCCGCAACCGCCAATGATCTTGGAAATAGATACCGATGGAGTAAACAGGTAATCATAAGAGCAGTTTTTTTGCTGATTGTACACTTGTCCTGTGCAGCCAGAAATGAAGATTACGCTGGAGACTACTGCAGCGGCCAGGGAGATCTTGAGCTTTTTCATCTTGAATCCTTTAGTTGTAAGACTTGTAGGTGCCAGGCTGTATTACCGGGGGCAGGCTAGCAGGTGGCAACGATTTGGCCTTTAAGAAAAGTCTTAAATGTTAAATTTTTTAGTTCGTTGGGTGCCTAGGGTAGTTGCCGGCTATGGCCGGCGTCAGCCAGAAATATATGGCTGCTTCATGTCAGTATTAAATGGGGGGCTTTTAAGGGTTGTCTTATAGTGCGTAAAACGATCGCGACGCACACTTGACCTGAAGCGACACCGGTTATGCACAGGATTGAAGTATTTAGTCGTGAAGGGCGGTGTCGATTTTATTGAGTGAGGAGGCAGGTGTGAAAGGTCGGCGCATGACAGTCGTGGTGTTGTGCGCGAACACAGGCCTGTTGCTTAATTACAGTCGTCTGCTCAAAGCCATTGGCTATTTCACTATCGGTCTCTGCTCGAATATGCAGTATGTACTGCGCGCACTGGAGCGAGGCCTGCCGTTCGACTATTTCATTTTCGATAACTTTACGTGCAAAAGTCATGACCGGCATACCTTATTAAGCCTGAGACGCCGAGTCTGCCATGGGCAAGTTTTTACTGGTCAGTGAAATGACCTTCAAGCAGCGGCGTGATTTTTCTCGGTGGGTCGACGAGCACAGCGTGCCCTTGCTGAATGTCTTGCAACAGCCCGTTCGTGAGGTCGAATTGGCGAGTGTCATGAGCGTCTGTCATGAACCCCGCGTAGGCGGTGAAGCGCTTACCCAATGGGGCGAGCATCTCAGTACAGATGACTTCAGAAACGCCTGATCAACGTTCTTCAATCGAACCTTTCTTCTCGTAGGAAAGATCTGCGATCGTCGTTCTGCTCGGCTTTCAGCATCCACTCCGCGCCCACAAGTTTGCCAGGCGGACTCCGCCCCAACACCGTCATCGGATCCTCGAATCCGTGGACGTAGCCCAGAGCGAACGCTCCGCACTGATAGCCCATAAGGCGCAACAATTCGTCTGGCAGTGTACGAGCAATTTCCAGCGGACAGGACAGGAACTGGTTTTCCTCTTGTCGAAGCCAGCCGAGCGCATAAGTCAAGTTGATGGCCGATCGGACTCGGTTGGAGCGATTGGCTCCGCCGCCGTGGTACACCTTTCCGTCGTAGACGAGCACTGATCCCTTTTCCATCTCCGCTGGATAGCTGGCTGTATGCTTAAACTCGACGCTGCGCCCCGCTCGATGGCTGCCAGGTACGATGCGCGTGGCACCCATCTTCTCGGAGTAATCGGTCATCGCCCATAGGGTGTTGCATTGCACGTGATAGTCGTTGGGAAAGGGGTACATGTCCCAGGCTACCTCGTCTTGATGGAGTGTCTGTGCTTTTGCACCCGGGTGAATGGACACGACCTGCGTGCAATGAATCTGAAACGTCGTAGCGTGAGAGAGAAAACGCCGAGTGGTATCGAGAATAGTCGGATTGAGGATCAACTCACGCGCCCCTGTAGATCGCGCAATTAGGCCGCCGGTGCGTTTGGTCAGTCTGCCGAGAATGCCGTCGGACCCGAAGGACGTCACCGCCGTGTAGGGTTCGAGTTCTTCGGCGATGCGATCCATAGTGATGCCGGGCACGAGTTTGTCAATGATGGCGTAGCCGTGCTCGCGCAAGCACTGCACTACTTCCGATGCTGTAGCGGTGTTGGGAAGGTGAATCAGGGACATAGAGAATCCTCCATGGCAGGTCGTTTTCCGTTGGGCAAACCGTTGCCGATGCCGCGCAGTTATTCGCTGGGGCACTCACGGTCTGACAGGTTTCGTAGAGTCGATTAGCGCTAACTGGTATAGATAAATGATTCGGGCGCCCATTACGGATGGGGCATAACGTTGTACAACGTAGGCACGCAACCGAGCCGGATCGATACTCTGCTGATGGTTCCCGGCCAGCACCGCCTTGACTCGTGCTATCAGCGCGGAGGTATCCTCTGATGCGATCAGCAGGTCAGGAGTAATGCCCCGCAAAATTTCCGTAAGGCCGCCTACGGCAAAAGCTACTACCGGGACGCCGGTAGCCAGCGCTTCAATGCTGACTCCTCCGAACTCTTCATACGCTGATGGCATCACGATCAGGCGGCAGGCCGCTATCGCCAGGGGGATTTCGTGATTCGGGATGAAGCCTGTAACCGTCACCCAGTCCTGCAATCCGGCCTTGTCAATTGCGTACCGCAGCCGATCCCGTTGTGTCCCGTCGCCAACGATCAGCAACTCACACTCTTGCTCGCGAAGTGCTTGAGCGAGCGGGATGAGATGTTGCCATCCCTTTTCTTTCGCGATACGGCCGACAAAACCTACCGTTTGCCGCCGTAGATTATGATGTTTGCGGAACGCAACTACGTCTTCTTGCAGGGACGGCGCAAATTGTGTGGTGTCGACTACGTCGGGAACGATCTCGACATGATGAGCATCGCGTGTGAGTTGGGAGGCGGTTCGTTGGGTTAGGGCGACTACCGCGAAGGCCGTGCGCACTGCTTTGCGTTCCAGCCACCGGGCCAGGCCGTGCTGAAGTATGTCCAGCCGGGAATGCGGCGTGTAGACCGCGAGACGAGAGCAGTGCACCGTCAGGATCAACGGGCATCGTAGCAATCGAGGCGCTAAACAAGCGACCAGCAGCGCCGGAATTTGCCCGTCGAGATGCGCGTGAACGATATCGAAATCATGCTTACGCCCTTTTCGGAGCAGTGCACACAGTGTTGCCATCGCCCACGACTGTGCTAGACCCATCAAACCACTGAATTCGGACCGTATCTTCGGCATAGGTAGTAGCATGCGCTCGACCCACAGAAGCGGAATCAGCTGTCGCAGCTTGGGCAGTCCGGGGAACCCGATGGTCATGACATGTTGATGGATACCTTCCTGAGCAAGCCAAACTGCTTGTCGCCAGGTCTGAATCTGCATGCCTCCTACCGAGTCGTACGCCGCTGGCCACGAGTCAGCATCTGGATGATGGAAAAAAGGTGTCAGCTTCAAAACTTTCATAGGAGTTAGGCCTTTGGTAAATGAATTAGGGCCGAGGGCTATTCGAGAGTGCAGAGAGCTCAGGTGACGATGTCGTCTGTTAGCCTGGTGTGCAGCAAAAGCATCAACGCGTCGATGGAGAAAGCTCGCTCAACGGAGGTCAACATACCGGTCTGGATGTCGAGTGTTGCTT
Organism: Pseudomonas sp. ok272; assembly: GCF_900109995.1. Lineage (GTDB taxonomy): Bacteria > Pseudomonadota > Gammaproteobacteria > Pseudomonadales > Pseudomonadaceae > Aquipseudomonas. Next base: position 222,088 of record NZ_FOCB01000008.1, read on the forward strand.
CCAGTCGGCTGAAAACCTGCTCCCAGTCACGTGTATTCAATTCAACCCTATCGAGGGCCGAAACATTTTTAGGGGTTTCGCCAGTCACATTGCAGATCGTGTAAATGACGAGTTGGTGAATGAAGTGGGGTGTCATATCTGTGGTCATCTTCTGATTGAACTTCAGTTAGCTATGGGCTGTTGTGCTGGCGAGGCGCTTGCATGACGCTTTGCGTTGCGGGCGATCTGGCGAGCAATTCTCAAAGCATTGGCCTGGATCGTCAGAGTGGGATTCACTCCGCCGGGGTAGGGCATGTAGCTACCGTCCGCAACGTAGACGTTATCCAGCGAATGGAGCTTGCCATCCCGATCCACCACAGACGTTCGCGGATCGTCACCAGCGCGACAGGTGCCGTGTAGGTGAGTGCTGCCCATCGCGAAATTCGAGGCTTCATGTTGGATATCCCGCGCGCCGGAGGCCCTGAGCCAATCGGCTGAGCGCTCCACCATATAACCTAGGCGTGCTAGATCCTGTGGATTCGTTGTGTAGTCGATCATCAAGCGCGGCAGTCCCCATGAGTCCGTACTACTGGAAAGTCGGATCCGATTCCCGAGAGACGGATGGTCAGCAATAACGGTTTCTACGCGTAATACCAGGCCATCACCTTGCAGAAGGCTCCAGTCGTCGTGCTTGGCTTCATAGATCAGTCCGCCGACACCGGTCGGACAGCGCTCGTCCAGATAATGGTCAAGCGTGCAGACCGTCGAAAACGGACCCCGATAACCTATTAGATGATCGTCGATTTGTTGCCGGCCAAGATGCACCGCGCCCTGGGAATACTCGCTGAGCTTCATGCAAAGACCCCTACCGACTATATCGTGCTCATTTCCAAGCCCCCTTGGCGCATAAGGTGTGATTGAGCGCAGCAGGAGCGCTGCCGTTTGAATTGCATTGCAAGCCAACACAAAACAGTGCCCACGGATGGAACGAACTTGACCAGTTGCGGTGTCCATGCATCGCACTGTGCTGACGCAATCGTATTTTTCTTGCATTAGCGCGATAGCCTTCACGCCGGTCAACAGCAGCAGGTTGGGCATATCGGCCAATGGACCGAGCCAAGAAGTCACTACATCGCGCTTGGCGCCGCGCGTGCATTGTGCCGTTATACATAAGGAGCAGTGGTCGCAGAGGTTGCGGTCGATCGCAACAGGAGTCGGGCGGGGTGATAGACCAAGCCGAAGGGCTCCCTCCCAAAGATGTTCCGCGGGCAGGCTCAGTGTATTTGGAGCTTTTCTTCGGCTGCACTCAAACCCAGCGTGGTCGATGGATAGAATCGACTCTATCTCATTGTAAAAAGGAGCGAGATCGGAAGCGCCGATAGGCCATTTCACGGGCAAACCCTCGACACGAATACGATCGCTGGGGTCGAAATCGAACTCTGTGTACCGAAACGAGGCGCCGCCATAGAAAACCGTACCGCCACCAAGATTGCGTGTGCTCCATGGCCATCCACGTAGATTCCATCCTTGTTCGGAATTACCAGCCAATGCATGTTCGGCATGCGCGTCAACGTCCGCATTCTTCGCGCTGGACTTGAGTCTTGCACCCTCCTCCAGCAAGAGGGTGCGAAGTCCGGCCCGAACGAAGGTGTCTGTAGCAACCGCACCAGCAGCCCCGCTACCAATGATGACAACGTCGAAAGGATCATCCTGTAGGGTGTTTGACCGTAGTCCATACATATGGGATGTACCAAGCGGACGGTCTTCGATGTATTGATCTAATGAATGAGTCATTGTTAATAATCGCTCTCTGGCATGGTTGCATGGAGGCGCTCAGTGAAGATGCCTCGAAATCTTTATCGAATTCATTAAACCAATAAGCTATAAGCGCGTAGTTATCGGCTTAGGTGATAGTGCATTCAGAATGTCTCGAGTGTTTTGTCGATGGGAAGAAAATTATGCTCATAAAAAGCACGCTGTATTCGTCTGATTCAACTAACCATAGCAGAGGGTTCAGCGCGGAAAGATAAATATCTCAAATTTAATTTTTATGTAAGGCGAGGGTGTAGTACGCCTCCTGAAGCTTTGTAGGTCTGTTCTTTATCGATGTTTCAGGGCTTTTCTGGCATCATATATGCTCAAGTCGCATAAATTGTAACGTGCCAGCTTCATCTGTTGACGGTGCCAAAAATTCACTATATTTATATTTCCAGTGGTCGGGTTTAGTTCGGCGCGATGCACATGGAATGAAGAAGCGGGATTTGTTTAATTAAACTTGGTTTTCTTATATAAGGCGCGCTTGCCGTATGGGTATGATCGGCGAGTTGGTGCTCCGTGATGTCTTGTGTTTAGTGGCCGGGCAAAGCAGATGCCGTTGGCCGTGGTTGACTGACGAGGAGGAGACGAGTGCCTTGTTGCCATAAATCCTTTACATAACAGAGAGAGTCTTATGCGTAACATGCGACTTCAATTCGAAGATGAGTGTTATCCGGTCTGGATTGGTGCTCGATGCCTGGATGAGATCATATCGAAATTGCGTGAGCTCAGCGCGTCAAGCTATCACTTGATTACCGATAGAACAGTCAGTCAGTTGCATGCGGGCGTATTGTATGAGCAACTTTCTGCTCAAACTATTGCTAGTCTTTGGGTCGTCGACAATGGCGAATTATTCAAATCCTTGGGAACTGTTGAGTATCTTGCGCAGGAAATGGTGCTGGGCGGCATCGACCGGGGCAGCGTGATTGTTGCAGTGGGTGGCGGAGTTGTCGGAAATATTGCGGGACTTGTAGCCGCATTGCTGTTTCGCGGCATTCGTTTCGTACATGTGCCGACAACATTAATTGCGGCGGCGGATTCAGTGGGTTCACTCAAGCAGGCAGTGAATCTTTCTGTAGGTAAAAACCTGCTGGGCTGTTTTCACAAGCCTACGGCTGTTTTGATTGATATTGACTTCCTGCGGACATTGCCAGCGACGCAGGTCCGGTCTGGCATGTACGAGATCATCAAGAACGCATTGACCGTTGCCACCGAAAACATTCCGCTGCTCGAAAGTGGATTGAAGCAGGACGCAAATTATTCTGATACGGAGCTCATGGTCATTGTCGAGGTAGGTTTGCTTGCAAAGCAAAAGGTGATGGAAGCCGACAAGTGCGAGCGGAAAGAGGCCCTTGTGTTCGAGTATGGCCACACGGTCGGCCACGCAATAGAACTGGCTGCTGAGGGGAGAGTACCGCATGGTGAAGCCGTCGGCCTCGGAATGATCGTGGCAGCGGAAGCTGCCAGTCGCTTAGGGCGGCTGAGCGAAGCAGACCGGAGTCTTCATTATCGGCTACTCACACGTAACGGGCTGACAGTTCGGTTGCCGGTCGGAGTTACTGTCGCCGCAGTGATGACGCTGCTGCGTCTGGACAACAAGCGAGGTTATGTCTGCGCTCGTCCTGACCAAGTTGCCATGATCTTGCTTGACGGCCTGGGAGTTCCGGCCGGACCGGTCGGTAGACCTTTGATACTGGTTGACGCCTCGCTAATTCAGTCTTGCATTGAGGATTGCCTAACGGGGATCAAGGAGATTGCTGTCGAGGAAAGTTGTAAGTGACAAGTTCGCTTTTCATGCCCGGGCCCATGGCGGGCTGGCTGATCTCTAACTCTTCGGTGTTTCGCGATCGACGCACCATTGGATCTAGGTAAGTGCGATAACGATGAACGACCTTCTTGTTAACCAGCCTGTCCAGGCAGCCTCTATGGGGCTGATGCACATTAATATTGGTCGAGTACTGAGTCACTTGCGTACCGCAGCCGCCCCAGAACCCATTGACCGATATCTGGTGGCTTGCGCTGGCGTGCAATTCTGGGCAGACCTGCTTGCTGTGGGAAAACTGAACGGAGTGCTTGGCGATACGACGATGGAAGAACTCGAAGAGCAGCTTCGCCGCGCTGAATGCGAAGCCGATTGTGTCGCGCAGGTGATGCTGGGGCGGGTAGAGGCTGCGTCCGAAGACATCGATCACCTCACATCTGCGAGTGTGAGTGTCGCGCTCCATGCAGACTCATCACCCGATTTTCTGAGCAAAGTGCTCCACCTGCCAATGCCGGAGTGCTGCGGCTACGACCTTGCCGATCTCACGTTGATTGCCGGCGACGTCGACCGATTGATCGCGCAGGTGAGCCTTGAACGGGCCTTCCTGATTGTAGGGGTCCGCACCGGCGGAACATACCTTGCTCCGCTCTGGAAGGCAGTGTTGACTGAGTTGGGTGCCGCAGATGTGCATTGGTGCACGGTGCGGCCGCGAGAAGGATGCGTGATGTCTGATGGCTTGGAAACTGCTCGGGCCTGGTTGGAGCATCAGTTTGCTCCCGTGATCGTGGTGGTGGATGATCGGCCAGATACCGGGGCCACCATGGAACGTGTAGCTGCGCGGTTGCGCGAGCCCAGCGCCGATCTATGGTTCTCGAGCGTCGGAAGGCTTTGGCATGGCATGACGGCTCATCCGCAGCCATCACACCCAATGGCTTACGTGAATCGCGACGCGCGTGCACCACGGCTTTGGGAATGCTTGCTACCTGAAGAACAGCCTGAATTCATCGCACGACTGCAGGACACAGCGGGCATACCTTCGTTCCCTGCTCAGGCGCGACTGCATTTCCGGTGTCCACAAGGTGAGGTGCGTTACGGGTTCGGTCGCGCCTGGCTCCCGTGGAACGATCCGCGGATTTTGATTGGTTATCGGCCTTTGGTGAACCCACACAAGACGCCGATCGAAATTCTCGGACCTGATGGTGGGGCGCTGTTACATCTGCGTTTCATCGGTGATGGCGTGTTCGGTCGTGCGGAGTTCGAGCGCGTGCGGAGGATGGGAGCTACGGGTGCAGCCTGGCTCGTTGACGGTTATGCCATCACGGTCGACATTGGGGCTAAACGATCATTCCAGGAGCAGTTTCACGCCGCGAGCCAGCCGAGACGAGCCGACTTACTGCTTCAAGTGGCGAAGTGGCTGGCTATTCCTGCATGGGAAACCATTGCCCATACACACCACAGCCCTGTGGTAATGGCACTTGACCCGCGCTGGTCGGCAATGGCAGATACGATGCGAAAACGCTGCGGTTGCGATCCGCTGCATGAGATATCTGAGCCATTGAGCGCATTTCTAACGGAGCCGGTACCGTGGCCGGGACGGGCGGGCAGGGCGTTCCGCTCATCGTTGCGTTATGGCAGTGGCGGTTGGCATTGGCAGGTTGACCAGCACGGAACGCTTCATCGCTTTCAACTGGAAGCTAACTGGGGCGACATTAGCTTTCCTGAGCTGGAGTTGGCAGCTTTCATTCTCGAAAATCGCCTGGCGATCGAAGACGCTGGGCAGCTCGTATCACTGTGCGGTCTTGCCTGGTCGAGCGTCCGGGAGAGCTTTTCGCTAGCTGCGCTCATGATCGTCGAGTCTAGGATACGCAGCGTGAGAGTACCCAGCGACACTGGACGCATCACCCTCTGCGAAGATTTCCATCAATTGATCAGAACCACTTCCGAGTTGGCCGAGATCGACGCTCCTTCCTGGAAATGACATGGACAGACCCCCCCACATCGTTACCGACATTTACACCGCACAGCCCAGGCTGCGGGCAGTCAGTTCTAGTGGCGCCACGGTGACACTCTCGGACGGCAAACAGTACATAGACCTGATGAATGGTAAAGGCAGCGTCACGCTCGGGCACCATCACCCAGTAGTGAATTCAGCGATTACGCGCCATTTACACAGCCGGCTAGCATCGGCGACCTGCTGGAGCGACCTTCATGAGATGCTCTCAAACCGGATCATCGACGACATCGGAATGGATGAAGCACGGCTTGCCCTATTCAGCACGGGGACGGAAGCCTGCCGGGCCGCCGTTCAGGTTGCGCGGCAATTCACGGGCCGGCACATCATTGTGAGTGCGGGTTATCACGGCTGGGGCGACTATTGGACCAGCAGCGACTACTTGCTGGAAGCCAATGCGAGTGGAGTTATTGACTTCTACTTTGTGCCGGAACTGCTGGAACAGGTGCTTGAGCAGCATCGCGGACAAACGGCCATGGTGATTTTGTCGCCCGACTACGTCCACTTGCAACCGAATACACTTTGTCGGCTGGCGCAGATCGCACGACATGAGGGGGTGCTGCTGTGCTGCGATGACGTCAAGCAAGGCTACCGCTCGGTGTGCGGCTCCCAATTTTCAGGGAGGGTCGGCTTCCATGCCGATCTGTACACCTTCGCCAAAGGATTGGCGAATGGCCACCGACTGTCGTGCCTGATGGGCCGACCCGATGTGATGGCGGCGGCGAAGGAGTTTACCTATACCGGCTATTTTGACACGATCCCGATCGTGGCGGCGTTGGCCACGCTGGACTACATGGACAGCCACGACGGTTACCAGCGATTGGTCCAATGTGGAGCCACCCTTGCTTCAGAAATGCGTAATATTGTGCAGCGCAGGGAGCTGCCGATCGAGATATACGGCGATGGTCCACTGCTGCAAATCGTGGGTGCCACCGAGGCATTGGACCAGGCCTTGTACGCGAATTGCGCCATCGCGGGCTTACTTCTATACGAAGGGGACAATCAAGCTATCTCGCTCGCGACCGGCGAAGTGCTTGACGAATTGCTCGAACGTTTCGAGAAAGGACTCACTGCCACTTCGCAACGGTTCGGAAGAGGCGATCCTGCGTCAATTAGTCCGCAGCGGCGCTTCCAGGCGGCCTTTCACATGATGGACGGAGCCAGCGATGTAGTTCCTGTCGAGGAAGCGATTCGTTGGATCAAGGGCGCGCGATGAGCTCGTCATCCCTAGCGTCGATGATGGGTAGGCGCATCTTGCTGCTATCACCGCACGCGGATGATATTGCCTATTCCATAGGCGGCATCGTCGCGCAGCTTTCCATGCAAGCGGATATCCGTCTCATGACAATCTTCGGTCACAGCGGTTGGGTACTGCCGCAGGCTTTGTGCGAGAAATCTGTAGATGCGATATCGGTAGAGCGGGAGCGAGAAGATCGTGCGTATTGCGCGCGACGGCGGATCAATTACGACCACCTGTCCTTTCCGGACAGCTTCGTGATGGGATATGACAAAGAGACGGAACTTAGCATCTCCGCCACCGATGACCCCAGGACCGAAGGTGTCGTGAACTTGATTCGTAACGCCGTGGCGCATCGAGTGCCTCAGGTCGTGCTTGCTCCCTGCGGCCTTGGCGGGCATGTCGATCATCAGATCGTCCGAATTGCCGCAGACGCGCTGCATCACGTCGAAGTCCTTTACTACGAAGACGTTCCCTACAGCTCAAACTTGCCGCTTCCCGAGCTCGAAAGACAGCTTGCCGTTCAAGGCCTAACACCCGCCATGACGGCCGACATCGAAGTTGTGTTGGAAAGTAAATGCGAGGACATGTGGGGATACCGCTCACAGACCAGTGCATCCACCATCGCTGAGATGCTGCTACATGCCGGTCGTGTCGGCATCGACACCGCACGATATGCGGAGCGTCTGTGGCGCCGCGTGAACTGAATTCGTTCTAGTGAAAGAATTGATCCAGAACAACCGCTGGCTAGATCTCGTGGCTGTCCAGGTCAGACCGAATTAACCCTGATTGACGGAGGCATCCATGTTGGAAAAACTAGCAATTTACGGAGGGAAAAGGGTCCACGACGGGAATTGGCCCAATTGGCCCCAGAGCACTGAGAGCACACAGCGTAATGTTAATGCCGTGCTGGGCGGTCACCGGTGGTCCATCAGTGGTCAATACCGTGGGCAGCCGTCTTGGGAAGAGCGTTTCGGACACGCGTTTGCTGTTTACACAGGCGCCAGGTATTGCGTGCCGTCCTCGACGGGGACCGCCAGTTTGAGCATGGCGTTGGAGGCCAGCGAGGTCGGGGCATACGACGAGGTGATCGTGCCAGGTGTGAGCTGGGTTACGTCAGCATCCGCGGTGCTCGGAATCAATGCTATTCCCGTCCTGACCGACGTGGAGACAAAGACGGGCTGCCTTGATCCCGTGGCAGTTGAACGCGCAATTACGCCGCGTACGCGAGCCATAACTGTGGTGCATCTTGGATCGGCGGTCGCCGATTTGGATCGCCTGGTGGCGATCGCCCAAGCGCGCTCCATTCCATTGATCGAAGATTGCGCACAGGCACATGGCGCCCGGTACGCCGGTCGGCATGTGGGTTGCTTCGGTGCGGCAGGTACTTTTTCGATGCAGCACAGCAAGCTGCTGACGAGCGGAGAGGGTGGGGCAGTAATTACCGACAACCCGAGCCTCGCACGCCGTCTGGCACATCTGCGGGCCGACGGCCGAACGCTCTCCGCGCAGCCGCCTAGAATGGACGAGATGGCGCTGGTCGAGAGCGCGGAGATCATGGGTAACAACCACTGTCTCTCCGAATTTCATGCCGCGATCTTGGTGGCGCAACTAGAAGTGTTGGACGAGCAACTGGCACATAGGCGTCGTAATGCCGCCGTTCTGGACAGCTTTCTGGTTGCTCTTGGTTTCCTGCCACAGGCTACCTCCCCTCGCACCACGGAACGGGCGTATTACACCTACGTAGTGCGATTGCCGCAGTCGATTGTCGAGACCCAGGGCGCTGAACGGTTTGCTGCGGCGCTGTCTGCGGAAATCGGATTGCCCTGCAAGACGATGTACAGCGCGCTTAACCAGAATCGTCTCTACAAGCCCTTCTCGCGAAACCGGTTCGCGCTGGGCAAGGTATTCACCGATGCGGTCGATCCATCCCGTTATCAGTTGCCTATAGCGCAAGACTTTTCCAAGTCATGCATCGTTCTGCCTCACCGCATGCTGTTGGCTGATACGAGCGCGATAGAGCATGTGGCTGCCGCTTTCGAAAAGGTAGCCAGGTTGATAGACAACCGGCGTACTTGAGCGGACCGCGCAAGGGGTGCGTTTATCGCATGGTCTTGATATGTCAACGCATCACCCACCATCCGGTAGAGCGTTTCGCATCAGCCGCGGACTGTCAGTGAGGCTATATTTTGCTAAGCTTCTTTGAAAAACTGCTGTACCCGTTTCCTGCCACCGAGCCATCTCCGCCGCCCCAGGGATTCTTCGTCTTTCTTTGGGTTTGTACGCAGGGAGTACGGGGCAATATCGCAGCCTTGGCGGTACTTACGATAATAATGTCGGCGTTAGAGGTCCTGCTGATTGCTATGCTCGGGAACATCGTCGACTGGCTCAGTGCCCAGGTGCCGTCGCGTCTGTGGGCTGAGCGCGGCGAGACATTACTATGGCTGGTCGCCGCGTTGGTGGGCAGCATCGCAGTAGTGGCGCTACAGACTGTCGTCAAACATCAGACTCTCACTGTGAACTTGCCCATGCGGTTGCGGTGGAACTTTCACAGGCTGATGTTGGGGCAGAGCATGGCCTTCTATCAGGATGAGTTTGCGGGTCGTATCACGGCCAAGGTGATGCAAACCTCACTTGCAGTGCGCGAAACCATTTTCGTGCTGGCCGACGTCATGGTCGCTATGAGTGTATACGTGACGACCATGATCATCCTGGTTGGCGTGCTTGATGTGCAATTGGTATGGCCTTTCGTGATCTGGCTCGTCCTCTACGTCGTCGCGGTATCCTATTTCGTGCCTCGCCTTGGCAAGTTAGGCAAGGAGCAGGCTGATGCTCGTGCGCTGTTGACGGGGCGCGTGACCGACGCCTATACCAACATCGCCACCGTCAAACTGTTCTCGCATACACAGCGTGAGGCAGAGTTTGCGCTCGAGGCCATGCGCGAGTTCATGTACACCGGCTACGGTGAGATGCGGCTGGTGAGTGCCTTTGAGATCGTTAACCATCTCCTGAGCATTGGGCTCACGATTGGCGCGACAGGTACCGCGTTGTGGCTGTGGTCGCAAGGTGCTGTAGGAGTGGGCGCCGTTGCTGCCGGTACCGCTATGGCGTTGCGGCTGCAGGGCATGTCGCAATGGCTTATGTGGGAGATGACTAGCCTATTTGAGAATGTCGGCATAGTGCAGGACGGCATGAAGACGCTGTCGATCCCACCTACCGTTCTGGATACGCCTGACGCCATCGAGCTCGTAGCAACACGTGGCGAGGTTTGCTTCGAGCGAGTGAGCTTTCGCTACGCCGAATACGGTTGCCGCGTGATCAACGATTTGGACCTCACAATCAAGCCAGGTGAAAAAGTTGGTCTGGTTGGCCGCTCAGGTGCCGGCAAGTCGACGTTATTGAACTTGCTGCTGCGCTTCCATGATCTAGAAAGCGGTCGCATCTTGATTGACGGGCAGAACATCGCACACGCTACACAGAATTCGTTGCGCAGCCAAATCGGCATGGTCACGCAGGACATCTCGCTGCTGCACCGGTCGGTAGCAGACAACATTTCTTACGGCAGACCTGATGCGACGCCGGCGCAGATCGAGGCGGCTGCCCGGCGCGCAGAGGCACACACCTTTATCCGAAATCTCTGCGATGCGAGCAAGCGTAGCTGTTACGAGGCGCATGTGGGTGAGCGCGGTGTCAAGCTCTCGGGCGGGCAGCGTCAACGTATTGTAATTGCGCGCGTAATGCTTAAGGACGCGCCGATCCTGCTGCTCGATGAGGCAACCAGTGCACTTGATTCCGAAGTCGAATCCATTATTCAGGAAAGCCTTTTCCAGTTAATGGAAGGCAAGACTGTGATCGCGATTGCGCACCGGCTGTCCACCATTGCAGCGATGGACCGTTTGATCGTGCTTGATGGGGGGCGTGTTGTTGAACAGGGCAACCATACGACGCTGCTTACGCAAGGAGGTCTTTACGCGAGGTTGTGGGCTCGCCAGAGCGGCGGGTTTCTGGGCGACCCAAAATGAAAGTGTAACGAGGTTGATATCCCAGTTGCTGGCCCATCTCCGTGCTGCACCACCCCATTCATCGAATCTTGAGTGCTAAACCATGACTACAGACGAGCAGCTCTACGGACCCAAGGTGGACCGTCTTCTGCGCATTCGGAGGAGCGAATCCCTAGGCAATCTTGTCCTGCCTATTTTCCCGATTGCCCCATTGCCAACCGCAGTGGCGGGCGGCTTGGCACAGACTGATGACGCGGTATTGACCTACGCAGCCGCTTTGAAGGAGGCTTTTCCGCAATTGACGCGAAGTGTGGAGGACGTTTGTGGTCCAGCACCTTGGATCGTGCGTAGTGCAGGTAATGAGGACCTGACGGATCATGTCAATGCCGGTGGCTACGAAAGCCTGATATGTCCCGAGCCACAAGGGTTGATGCGGTGCGTTGCCGCTGTGGCCATGAGTGGATTGACCGAGCATGCACGACGCCAGTTTGAGCTTTCGGGGCATTACGATCATGTCGAGGCAATTTCATGCTTTGTGCAGCCGTTGCTGAAGATCGATGTCTGCGACAATGTTGGCCACGATCATTCGCCGTATCTGGACACGGCAGTTCTTGATCACATGGAGGCGGTATGTAACGAGCTGATGCGGACATTCGATTTCATAGCGATCGATTGCGAATGGGGTCTTGAGACGGCAGTTGGTTTCGTGTCCGTGACCACCATCATGCCGAGAAACCCACAACTGATGAACGTCGCGCATACGATTGGTTTCGGTTTCGCCAGCGCTCAGAATACCGGCCAGCTGGCTACGGCCTTGGTCCTACGTCCGGCTTGCTCAGACCTTAGGCTATGGCGCGGGAGCCATCTACGCGCGACGACGGTGCGACGGTTGCATTTACTGCAGGCGCGGCCAGCGTATTTTGATGATGCCTTTCGCGATCGTTATGTGTTGACCGATGTATGCCATGAAGCGCTGATCGGACGCTACGATGTCGTGGAAGCAAGCTTATTGATGCTAGGTGCACAATCCTTGGGCCGCGCACTGGTGGCACCGGACCTTATGAGCGCTTGGCGCCGGTATCTTGCGCTCAGTGCAGGGGAGCAGGCCGACGTAGCGGTGGTGATCGTGGACGAAGGCAGTGCGGAGGAGCACGCGGGTATCATGTTCCGCCAGCAGAGAATTACCTGCGTCAGGATGGATACTCGACGCACGCCAGCCGGAGCAGACTACGTTGTATTTGACCGCGGCGTCTGTATTCTCGGCGACTCGACAATGTTGCGATCAATTCAGAGTGAGCTTCGCCGAGAGTTGGTGTTGCCCGATGATTGTGCTCTTGTTTTCACCGATGAGGTGTTGGTGCCTGGTGGTGAGCTCACGCGGGACTGCGTCGAATTCCTTTCCCAGTTGCGTCGTCTGCCAGTCGCACGAGAGGTCAAGGAACAGCTGTTCGCGCGTAGTGAACAGCCGATGCCAGCGAGGTGGATTCAACGCGCCGACGGCGTGGTGGAGTCACCCTCTCTACTCGCGGCAATCTGGCGGTCAAAGAACCCAGGGTATGCCGGCGAATGCTGTGCACTCACTGAGTTTTCGAGAGACTACGAACGTGCCGTCCAGGTGTCGCAGGATGCACCGAAGCGCGAACTGCGCACACTGTTCGCGCTGTCGTCCGTGACACGCACGCTGGTTGGGAGTGGTGACCTTCGAATCGTCATGGCGCTGCTCGACTGTGAAGCGGCGACCTCCTGGGTACCGCCGCAAACGTTGCGCCGCCTACTCGATTCGGCCACTGTGCAATTGACGGCGCTTCGGTGCGACAATGCAGTGTTGATTCTTGAAAGCGTGGCCTTCGTCAGGACGGAGTGTGCACGACTGCCGGTCTATGTGCTGGACGACGCCGTCTCCTACCTTGACGCATTGGCGCACGATCTTGAAGCCGGCTTGTTTGTCGAAGCGATGCTATCCATCCGTTCATTGGACTTGCCGATCGCAAGTGGAATCCTGCTTATGCGGCAGGCTCTCGATAATCCAGCCGTCCTTGAGTCGGTGGATGCATTCCGGCAGTCAGTAGCGTCGTTTAGGGGCATTGTGTCGGGTGACGATGCGACGGCAAGGCTTCCTCAGCAACTCAACGATACTTATTCGACGCTCCGGGGCAAGCTGTATGAGGCAGGTCTGGAAAATGTCGCCGAGCAGATCAGAGGATCGCTAGTCGAAACTTACGATGCCTCATTGAAAGGGCTGCTGGGGCGCGCGGTGGAGGAGGGCGACGTCAGCAGCTATCGCTGCTACCTCAAAGTGATGCAATGGTGGATCAAGTTCCTGAGCATCGGATCTCTGTCTGAGCGCGATGCCGCAGTGCTTCAGCGCTTTCAAATTTGGCTGCGTCAGTGGACTGATGAAGTGATCCCCGAGTCATTCGAGATGCAGGACCGTAACTGGCAGTTCGAGTTTGACGCCATTGTTGTTTCCCGCGAGACACCGCAGCGGTACGAGAATCCGCACGTTCTACACAATCTCCTCCACCAATACTCTCTAGCGTGTCTACGGCTTGATACGCTGGGGCTACCACGGCGGGTACAAGCGCTCGAACGCTTCTGCTCGACGTTTAGTAGTCGTTCGACAAAGGTTCTGCGTTTTGAGCGAGAGTTGCTCGAGATCCAGATTCCGATGGGAACGCACAAGGCGAGCTACGTATTCACGCCGCGGCAGATCTCGGTAGAGTGGACGGAGCCGCCTGATTGCACTGGCGGCGAAATCGCTCGGATCCTGGCGTTTGAGGTATTTCTAGATCGATTCCGCATCTGGATGTTTCCAGCGCTGACGATCCGGCGCGAACAAGTGCTGGGTACCTGGACCTTATTCATTCGCCTCAACACTCAAGGGTTAGCCCCCTGGGATTTCGAGGAACTCAGGTACTTTGTAGTCGCTACGCGTTTGCTATTCGACGCCTCTTATGATTTCTCGTATGTCGCCAACGTAGCCGTCGATGGCTTCGCCGAACGTTTTGACGGGTTGGAATGGAAGGCGATAATCACCACGCTGGTGCGGCATCGAGCGGTGCATGAGGACGCTTCGCAGTACGTCGCCTTGCATGCCCTGCCGATGTCGTCGACGGTCGCCGCGATAGCGCAGAGCCGAGTTGTTCGTGGTCTGCTCTTGCGTTGCCTGCGTAGGGGATTCGATTATTGTCGAGTTTTGATTGATGGGTATGCGCAATGGCTGAATGAGGAGTCCGAGGACAACAGGTTGTGGTCCAATCGCTATGAGTTGCTCCGCCAAGCTAGCCTTTTTCTGGCTGCCAACTGGCCAAGAGAGGCGCTTTCGGAACTCGCCGGGCGGGGAGTTTTCAATGTTGGCGATGATCTGGTTGCAGCTTGTCTGTTCAAACGCTTCGACCTTACTGATGACCTCCAGCAAGTCGTGGCAGCGGGATCATCAGTGCTATCTGGAATGTCGGGGATGATCGTGCGGCATGCCCCCGAAATTGCCGTAGCGGGCCGTGGCGCATCGTCCTTGGCTGCGCAACTGATCGGCACCGGAATTCGATTTCGCCGTGCGAAACATTTTTTAGTCGCACGCTTCGGCGATCGCCTTGGTCAGGACGTGTTGGCAGGTCTACTTCGGGACTTGGATACGGTTCCATGGGGACATATAGAAGACGCTGAACAGGTCATCCAGGCGCAGATTTCGATGTGTGGGCCTGTCTGTCGATTTGAACTAGAAAAAGGCATCGATTGGACGACGTTAGATTCGTGGCGGACTCTTGTGCAGAGGCGACCGGCCTACTTGGGGGTGACCGAGTGTTGATTTGTCGTGCGGACCCGAGAGCCGATACCGGATCTAGGCACGGCTGCCACAGGACGATATTTCCTGACGTGTCCTGCGAGCCGGTGGCTCTGATCTGCGGTGCCCCCCTTCAACTCAAATCCAGCACCGCCTCAGTGAACACCCGCCGACGTTCCTTGCGGCCGACGTGCCGGTGTTTGCAAGCCTGATAGAACCGCTGGAACTGTTCGCGATCAAGGTTCTCGTACGGTTCCAGGGCCTCCTCGACCAACGCATCGTATTGGGCTTCGGTGATGAAGCGGTAAATCTCCCGAAAGTAGAAGAAGCCGAACTGGAAGCCCAGGGTGGCGCTGAGGTGCTGGGGCTTGCTGTGGAAGCAATTCTCCAGGTCGATGCCTTTGGCCGGCAGGTCCTGGTGTTCGCTGAGCATGAGATTGGCGGCCCAGAAGTCCATGTGGGTAATGTGGTCTTCATTCAGGGAGCGCAGCAGGGCAAAGGACTTGCGGATCAACGGCTCGATCTGGCTTGGGTCGCGTTCCAGCCATTGCAGGCCATCAATGTGGCCTTCGAGCATGTGGGTGATGATGAAGAACTCGTCGATCAACCCCAGGCGTGACTTGCGGTAGCCGAACCCAATCAAGGGGGCGACGTCCGCGCCGCGATCATTGGCCTGGATGGCGTTCAGGAACTCTTCCACGGGCCAGTCGAACTCCCCGGTGCGCTTGGGCCTGCCGAGTGTGACGCGGAGCTTCGACTTGATGTTGTCCAGCGCCTGGGCCTTGGCAAACACCGTGACACCTGCGCTGCTGACCGGCGCACTCAAGCGCCTGGCCTTGGCGTGCCGACGGTTGTTGAGGAGTCCGAGCAGGGCTTGGGACATGCAGTTCGACGGCGTGTGATCGAGGTGGATCGTTGCGCGCATTGCCTTGAGGGTGCAGGGAAATTGACAGTCGATCTGATGCTTGCTGATGGGCACTTCGGCTTCCGTGATGTCGTATTGGAATCACGAAAATTTAACATATTTTTCACATTTATTGCATTTGTATCTAGGACGTTTCCCGCAAAGCAAGATCGATGACCGGTGGTGCTTGTAAGAAAATTCCCACAGGAGTACAAATGTACTCCATGACGACTTTAACGCCCCGCCGCGCCGCCATCCTGACCTTCATCCGCGACCGTATCGCGCACCAGGGTCAGTCTCCCAGCCTCGCCGAAATCAGCGAGGCGTTCGGTTTTGCCTCGCGTAGCGTCGCGCGCAAGCATGTGCTGGCGCTGACCGAGGCCGGTTTGATTGAGGTCAATCCGCATCAGGCCCGCGGTATTCGCCTGCTCAACCAACCCCGTCGCCCCGAACTGCTGGACATCCCGGTGCTCGGACGCGTCGCCGCCGGTGCGCCCATCGGCGTCGATGCCGACGTACACAGCCGTTTGTGGCTGGACCCGGCGCTGTTCTCCCGCACGCCCGATTACCTGTTGCGCGTGCAGGGTGACTCGATGAGGGACGACGGCATCCTCGACGGCGACCTGGTGGCGGTGCACCGCAGCAGTGAGGTGCAGAACGGCCAGGTCGTGGTGGCGCGGCTCGAAGGCGAAGTCACCATCAAGCGCTTCGAGCGCACGGGCGACACCGTACGCCTGCTGCCGCGCAACCCGGATTACCAGCCCATCGTGGTCGATGCCAGCCAGGACTTGGCCATTGAAGGGGTGTTCTGCGGCCTGGTGAGGCAAGGCTGATGGGCGCCGTTGTTGCCCTGGATACCCTGTTCAATGGTGGCCAGGTCTGGAAAGGCCGGCCTGCGCCACCGGCCGCCAGCCCGCAGCCCACCGGGCATGCCGCACTGGACGCCGCGTTGCCCTCGGGCGGTTGGCCGGAGGCAGCGCTGACGGAAATCCTTATCGCCGGGCAGGGCGTGGGAGAGTTGCACCTGCTGTGGCCGGCGCTGGCCCGCTTGACCCAGGCGGGTGAGCGGGTGGTCCTTGTCGCGCCGCCCCATGTGCCGTACCCCCAGGCGTGGCAGGCCGCCGGGGTGGATTTGCGTCAGCTATCGATCATTAAGGCCTGTGAGCGCGAGGCCTTGTGGGCGGCGGAACAATGCCTGCGTTCGGGCAGTTGCGGTGCGGTGCTGTGCTGGCCGAAGCAGGTGGACGACCGGGCCTTGCGTCGCTTGCAGGTGGCGGCTGAAACCGGACGCACCCTGGCGTTCGCCTACCGCTCGCTCAAGGAGGCGATCAACCCGTCGCCGGCGGCCCTGCGCATTGCCATTGATGCCAAGCCTGCGCAGTGGCGGGTGCTCAAGTGCCGTGGTGGATGGGTCAGCCCGGCGCCGATCGCTTTCGCCGCAGGGCATTGAGGTTGGCATGCGTTGGGTCTGTATTGTTTTCCCGCAATTGGCGCTGGACGCGGTGCTGCGTCAACGCAGCGATCCTGACGAACCGCTGGCGTTGCTGAGCGGCCCGCCTCAGCGCCGGGTGTTGCAGGCGGTCAACGAGTCGGCCAAGGCCCTGGGCCTGCGCCCTGGCCAGTCGATGAGCGCCGCCCAGGCCTTGAGCAAAGCCTTTGCCTGCGCCGACTATGATGGGGCGCACGTCGAGCACTGGCAGCAGTTCCTGGCGGCCTGGGCCTACGGTTTCAGCTCCCAGGTCAGCGTGCATTTCCCCCGTACCGTGTTGTTCGAGATTGAGTCGAGCCTGGGGCTGTTCGGCCCCTGGCCGCAGTTCGAGGCCCGGTTGCGGGCCGAACTCACCGCCCTGGGTTTTCGTCATCGCCTGGTGGCGGCGCCCAACCCGCTGGCGGCGCGAATCCTGGCCAATGCCCACGATGGCCTGGCGGTGGCCGACGATCAGGCGTTGCGGGCCTTGCTTGGGCGGATGTCGGTCGAGCGCATCGGCCTGGCGTCCACGGCGGCCAGCGCCTTGTCGCGCATGGGCCTGCGCACCTTGAGCCAGGTCCAGGCGTTGCCTCGGCAAACCCTGGCTCGACGCTTCGAGGCCCAGGTGCTCAAGCACATCGATACCCTGCTGGGCGAACGCCCGCTGGCCCTAGCGTTCTATCTGCCGCCGGATCGTTTTGATGTACGCATCGAACTCAATTTCGACGTGCAGTCCCATCAGGCGCTGCTGTTCCCGTTGCGCCGGCTGACGGGCGACCTGTCGACGTTCCTGGTGGGGCGGGACTGTGGCGTGCAGCGCTTTGACCTGCACCTGGAGCACGCTGGGTTGGCGGACAGCGTGATCAAGGTTGGCTTGCTCAGTGCCGAACGCGATCCCTTGATGCTCTTCGAGTTGGCGCGGGGCCGCCTGGAGCAGGTGCAGGTCGAGGCCCCGGTGCGTGGCTTTCGCCTGGTGGCCCAGGACTTGCCCAGCTTCGTTGCCCAGCGCCGCGAGCTGTTCGACGAGCGCCCGCAGCAGTCCTTGCCCTGGGAACAACTGCGCGAGCGCCTGCGTGCACGGTTGGGGGATGAGGCGGTACAAGGCCTGGGGTTTCAGGGCGATCATCGACCCGAATGTGCGTGGCAAGCGAGTGCACCCAGTCAGGTCGCCGCCGTGCTCGGCGATGTCCAGCGTCCCGGCTGGTTGTTGACCGAACCGCTGCCGGTCAACGAAGGCGCCGCCCGTATCCTCATGGGCCCGGAGCGCATCGAATCCGGCTGGTGGGATGGCGCCGATGTGCGCCGCGACTACTACCTGATCGAAACGCGCGCTGGGGCCAAGGGCTGGGCCTATCGAGGCGTGGGTGACAGCGGACCGTTGTGGCTGCAAGGTTGGTTCGCATGAGCGGTGGTTATGCCGAGTTGCATTGCCTGTCCAACTTCAGTTTCCAGCGCGGTGCCTCCAGCGCCCGCGAGTTGTTCGAGCGGGCCAGGCATCAGGGCTACCAGGCCCTGGCGATCACCGACGAGTGCACCCTGGCCGGCATCGTCCGCGCCTGGCAAGCCGCCAAGGCGGTGGACCTGGCGCTGATCATCGGCAGTGAGGTGCGCATTGAGGATGGGCCGAAGCTGGTGTTGCTGGTGGAGACCCTCGACGGCTACCAGGCCTTGTGTCGGCTGATTACCCACGCCCGCCGCCGTGCCGAAAAGGGTCAGTATCGGTTGCTGCGCGAAGACTTCGACGGCCCCCTGCCGGGGTTGCTGGCGTTGTGGTTGCCGCAGGATGAGCACGCGCCAGAGCAGGGTGCCTGGCTGAAAAGCCGGTTCGGCGAGCGCCTGTGGCTGGCGGTGGAGTTGCACTGCGGGCAGAACGACGTTCGGCGCCTGGCCGCCTTGCAGGCCCTGGCCGCGCAGTTGCAGATCCCGGCCGTGGCCAGCGGCGACGTGCACATGCATGCTCGTGGCCGGCGGGCCTTGCAGGACACCATGAGCGCGATTCGCTTGCATGTGCCGGTGGCCCAGGCCGGGCAACGCCTGTACGCCAATGGCGAACGGCACTTGCGCAGCCTGCAGGTGCTGGAGACGGTGTACCCGCCGGCCCTGCTCGCGCAAACCCTGGTCATTGCCCGGCGTTGCACCTTCGACCTGGGCCAGCTGCGCTACCAATACCCCCGGGAGTTGGTGCCCGAAGGCCAGACCCCGACGTCCTGGCTGCGCCACCTGACCGCACAAGGCCTGGACCGGCGCTGGCCGCAGGGGCCCGGCAGCCAGGTGCGGGTGCTGGTGGACAAAGAGTTGAAGCTGATCGAAGCGCTGGGCTATGAGAGCTACTTCCTCACCGTCGAAGACATCGTCAGCTTCGCCCGCCGCCAGCGCATCCTGTGCCAGGGGCGCGGCTCGGCGGCCAACTCGGCGGTGTGCTACGCCCTGGGCATCACCGAGATCGATCCGAGCCGGATGAACATGTTGTTCGAACGCTTCCTGTCCCGCGAGCGCAACGAGCCGCCGGACATCGACGTCGACTTCGAGCACGAGCGGCGCGAAGAAGTCTTGCAGTACGTGTTCCAGCGCTATGGCCGGCGCCGGGCGGCGCTGACGGCGGTGGTCAGCACCTATCACGCGGCGGGCGCGATTCGCGACGTGGCCAAGGCGCTCGGCCTGCCGGCGGACCAGATCAACGCCCTGGCCGATTGCTGCGGCCACTGGAGCGACGACGCGCCGCCCGTGGAGCGCTTGCGCGAAGGCGGCTTCGACCCGGACAGCCCGGTGCTGCGCCGGGTCCTGGGGCTGACCCGGCAACTGATTGGCTTCCCCCGGCACCTGTCCCAGCACCCGGGCGGCTTCGTGATCAGCGAACAACCGCTGGACAGCCTGGTGCCGGTGGAAAATGCAGCGATGGCCGAACGCACCATCATCCAGTGGGACAAGGACGATCTGGACATGATCGGCCTGCTCAAGGTGGATATCCTGGCCCTGGGCATGCTCAGCGCCATTCGCCGCTGTTTCGACCTGCTGCGCTACCACCGTGGCCTGGATCTGACGCTGGCGAGCATCCCGGCCGAAGACCGCGCCACCTACGAGATGATCAGCCGCGCCGACACCATCGGCGTGTTCCAGATCGAGTCCCGGGCACAGATGTCGATGCTGCCCCGGCTCAAGCCCCGCACCTTCTATGACCTGGTGATCGAAGTGGCCATCGTCCGCCCCGGGCCGATCCAGGGCGGCATGGTCCACCCGTACCTGCGCCGGCGCAATGGCGAGGAAGAGACCGTCTACCCCTCGGCGCAATTGCAGGGCGTGCTTGAGCGCACGCTGGGGGTGCCGCTGTTCCAGGAGCAGGTGATGCAGATCGCGATTGTCGCCGCCGACTACAGCCCCGGCGAAGCGGATCAGTTGCGCCGCTCCATGGCCGCCTGGAAGCGTCACGGCGGCCTGGAACCGCACGAGGTGCGCCTGCGCGAGGGCATGTTGAAGAACGGCTACTCGGCCGAGTTCGCCGCGCAGATCTTCGAGCAGATCAAGGGCTTTGGCAGCTACGGCTTTCCCGAGTCCCACGCGGCCAGCTTCGCCTTGTTGACCTATGCCAGTTGCTGGCTCAAGTGCCATGAACCGGCGGCGTTCGCTTGTGCGCTGATCAACAGTTGGCCTATGGGCTTTTATAACCCGGACCAGATTCTCCAGGACGCCCGCCGCCATCACGTGCAGATCCGAGCGGTGGAGGTGAATGCCAGCCATTGGGATTGCAGCCTGGAACCCATTGCCGGCGAGCAACCGGCCATTCGCCTGGGGTTGCGGATGATCAAGGGCTTTCGCGAGGACGATGCCCGGCGTATCGAGGCGGCACGCAGCCGGGGCGTCTTTATCGACATCGCCGACCTGGGTGAGTGCGCCCAACTCGACACCCGGGCCCAGGAATTGTTGGCCGATGCCGGGGCCCTGCACGCGCTGGCGGGGGATCGTCATCGCGCCCGCTGGGAAGTGGCGGGGGTGCACAAGCAACTGGGGTTGTTCGCCGGGCTGCCGAGCCAGGAAGAACCTGAGGTGTGCCTGCCGGTGCCCAGCGTCAGCGAAGACCTGCACGCTGACTACCATAGCCTTGGCACGACCCTGGGGCCCCATCCACTGGGGTTGTTGCGCCCGGCATTGCGCGCGCGGCGTTGCCGCAGCTCCCGGGAGCTGTTGGCCGTCGAGGGTGGACGCAACGTCAGCGTCGCCGGTCTGGTGACCGGGCGCCAGCGGCCGGGCACGGCCAGTGGCGTGACCTTTGTCACCCTGGAGGACGAATTTGGCAACATCAACGTGGTGGTCTGGCGCGACCTCGCCGAGCGTCAACGCAAGGTCCTGATTGGTTCGCAGCTACTCAAGGTCGATGGGCGCTGGGAGGTGGTCGGCGAAGTTCGCCACTTGATCGCCGGGCGCTTGAGTGACCTCAGCGAACTGCTCGATGGCATTCATGTGCCGAGTCGGGACTTTCACTGAGGTGCAAGGTTTCAGGTGGCGTTCATTGCCGGGTGCTGCGTTGGGTCTGCGCTTCAGTGCCGAGGATGAAATCCCCCAGAAGCTGCGCGGTTTCAGTTGGGCGCTCAATCATTGGCAGGTGATTGCAGCCTTCTAGGGTGACCAATCGCGTGTCCTGGGTAGTGGGCAGGCCGTTGCGCAAGGTATCCAGGGCCGAAATATCGATCACCTTGTCCTGGCGGCAGCCGACACCCAGCACGGGCAGGGTGAGTTGAGCCAGTCGCGGCTCTAGCGCAAGCCATTGGGACGGTATGCGGATGCGCGCCAGGGTCGACTCGATAAAGCTGCGCTGAGCCCGATTACCTGCAATCGCGTCGTCGACCTGTTGGTCAGACAGGGCCGGAGGCTTGAGGTACACCCATCGAGCCGTGCGCTCTACACCCGCGCGATCATCGTAGATAAACGGATTGATGCCGGCAGTCAGCGTTCGGATGAAGTCGTTTTCGGCAAAGCTCAGGCCCAGTGAGCCGATTAACGCCAGGCGCGCGACACGTGCGGGGTTCTCTGCCGCGTACACCCCGACAATGGCCCCGCCCATGGAGTGGCCGACCAGGGTCACGCCTTGTATATCGAGCGCCGTAATAAACGCATCGAGCCGTGCGGCCTGGGCGTCGATGTCATAGTTGCCCTGCGCGATGCGCGTTGATGCGCCCCAGCCGGGCAGGTCGGGGATGATCACATGAAAGCGTGTGGTGAGGGTTTCGCCGAGTGCGTGCCAGACCTCCTTGCTTGAAGCAAATCCATGGACCAGCAGCAGGGTGGGCCCGTTTTTCGCGCCTTCGTAATAGGACCATGTGCTGTCCCCGGCTTGAATGGATTGATTGGCCAGGGGCGAACTGGCCGCCGCGTGTGTGCTGCCCAAGGCGGCAAGGATGCAGATGAGCAAGAGGGCGAGCAGCCTGCTGCGCTGCCTATGAAAAAAAGCGGGGTATCGGTGAGCGTCCATGTCTTGGATATCCTGAGGGTTGCTGGGAGTTATGTCAGTGATGCCTGCGCAGCATTGAGCGCTAGGGAGAAGGGGAATGTGCTGGGGCTTTGGGGGCAGCAGCAATACTGGCCATTGGAAAATGTGCGAGCTGAAGTTTCGCGACCGATGTGGCCGATGGACGTTTCGCAGTACCGGGTGGTTGCCAGGTAATGATGTTCAAAAAGTCGGCGTCAAAAGATTAAACATTTGTTCTGGGTGATGGCACATTGGCATAATGCGCCGCGCCGACGTGCTGTACGTCCGTGACCGATCTACATTCCCCTCATGGCTTTCTCTGCCCCTGCAAGCGGCAGGGGCAGAGCATTGATGTGCCGGGATACACCGTTTTTCAAAGGGAATAAAGCGTGAGAATGATGTCTCGAATGTTGTTGTCAGGTGCCGCGATGGCCGTCATGGGCGTGATGTCCGGTTGTGCCACCGAAACCTCCCAAGCATTGCCGGTCGCCAAGGTTGAAAGCGCCACTCAAGTCTGGACCGGCGTGCGTGTGCCGATGTCCGTTGGCAAATTCGACAACCGCTCCAGCTACATGCGCGGCATCTTCTCCGATGGCGTGGACCGTCTCGGCGGCCAGGCCAAGACCATCCTGATCACCCACTTGCAGCAGACCAACCGCTTCAGCGTGCTGGACCGCGACAACCTGGGCGAGATCCAGCAGGAAGCCGCAATCAAGGGCCAGGCCCAGCACCTCAAGGGTGCCGATTATGTGGTGACCGGCGATGTCACCGAGTTCGGCCGCAAGGAAACCGGCGATCGCCAGTTGTTCGGCATCCTCGGTCGTGGCAAGACCCAAGTGGCCTACGCCAAGGTCGCGTTGAACATCGTCAACATCAACACCTCGGAAGTGGTGTATTCGGCCCAGGGCGCGGGTGAATATGCCTTGTCCAACCGCGAAGTGATCGGTTTTGGCGGTACCGCTGCCTACGATTCGACCCTCAACGGCAAAGTGCTCGACCTGGCCATGCGCGAGGCGGTCAACCGCCTGGTGGACGGCATGAACGCCGGTGCCTGGAAGCCGTAAACAATCGATAACAAGGAGTGATACCGATGAACACATACTTGGCATGGCCACTGATGGCCTTGACCTTGTCGGGCAGCGCATTGCTGGTCGGCTGCAGCAGCCCGAAAACCCTGTACCAGTGGGAAAGCTACCAACCACAGGTATACGAATACTTCAAGGGCGAAGAGCCCAAGGAAGCCCAGGCCGAAGCGCTTGAGCGCGACCTGCAGAAGATCAAATCCACCGGCAGCACCCCGCCACCGGGCTACCACGCCCAGTTGGGCCTGTTGTACTCGAGCCTGGGAAAAGACGACCAGATGGTCCAGGAACTCCGCACCGAGAAAGCCCTGTTCCCTGAGTCCGGTCCGTTCATGGACTTCCTGCTCAAGAATGCCAAGACCGGAGACGCCAAATGATCTCGCGCTCATTGAAACTGATGGCCGGCGCCTTGACCCTGGCGTTGCTGGGCGGTTGTGCCGCGCCCAAGACCATTGACTACGCGGCCTACAAGCAAGCCCGCCCCAAGAGCATCCTGGTGCTGCCGCCGCTGAACAACTCGCCGGACGTCAAGGCCACCTACAGCATGTTGTCCCAGGTGACCTTTCCGTTGGCTGAAGCCGGCTACTACGTGATGCCGATTGCGCTGGTGGACGAGACGTTCCGCCAGAATGGCCTGACCACGCCGGCCGACATCCACCAGGCGTCGGGTAGCAAGCTGCAGGAGATCTTCGGTGCTGATGCGGCGTTGTACATCACCGTCACGGAATACGGCACCAGCTACATGGTGATCAGCAGTGCGACCGTGGTGACGGCCACGGCCAAGCTGGTGGACCTGAAGACCGGCACCACCTTGTGGACCGGTGCGGCACGGGCGTCGAGCGAAGAGGGCGGCAACAACGGTGGCGGTGGCCTGATCGGCATGCTGATCACCGCGGCGGTCAAGCAGATCATCAACAGCTCCACCGACGCCGGCCACCCGATTGCCGGTGTGGCCAGCGCGCGCCTGCTGTCGGCGGGGCAGCCAGCAGGCCTGTTGTACGGGCCGCGTTCGCCCAAGTATGGCTCTGACTGATGTGAGTTGAATGCGCTGGCGAAGCTGAGTGTCAGTCACCCGATGGGTTGGCTGATACACCGCTATCGCGGGCCAGCCCGCTCCCACCCTGGTCCACGGCGAACACACATCCGGGGGCAGCTCAATTCCTTGTAGGAGCGAGGCTTGCCCTAATGCCAGTCAGTTAAGCGAAACCCGCGTGGGAGCGAGCCTGCTCGCGATAGCAGTAGGTCAGTCAACGGAGATGTTGGCTGTGTTGCCGTCTTCGCGAGCAGGCTCGCTCCCACAGGTTTGGCGCCTTAACTGACTGGCATTAAGGCTTGCCCGCGAAGGCGGTAAGCCTGACGACATCGATGTTGAATGGGCTGGCCGGTTCGCGGGCAAGCCTCGCTCCTACGGGCTCAACCCAGATTCCTGCTCGCGATGGCGGTGACGAGCG
>NZ_FOCB01000010.1 GCF_900109995.1 Pseudomonas sp. ok272
GCTGGAATATCTGAACCTTTGCTCGGGTGGCTTATTGGTGCTAAGGGACTCAAGGGTATGGAGGCGAAAAACTACATGGACCGTGCTAGTAGTGAAATAAAGAACATAACCATATCTAGAAAGCAGCAACACGATTTGTTTTTGCCCATATACGAATCTATGGTGAGTGAGGTATTGCGCATATCTAAAAGCACCGAGGCACTGGAGAAATATGGTGCGTTAAATTGGAGCAACACCAATAAAAAAATTCAAGACGTGACAGTTGATCTAATTTATCGAGGAGATTACACACGAGACACCAGAATATTTTTACAAACCCACATCATAAACAATGATATCCCTCGATTTTCAGAAACCATTCGTTCTCGTTCAAACTGGCCGACCGTACCACTGGATAGATTTAATAAGCGCTCACAACACCTGGAAAATAACAGATGAAAAAAACAATCACCACAACCCTCTTAACCCTACTGACATTTCAATTTGCAAAAGCCGACACGCCAAATTACTCAACTGTATATGAAGTAAAATCCGAGAGAGCGGGAGGGGAATTAGTTCGCCATATAAAGAGATTTGATGATGACTGCTTTGACATTGAGATTCTTAGTGCGAAACAAAAATGGAAAGTCACTTCAACGCTGAATTTGTGCAGCTTCGAAGGCAAGTCATTTTCAAACGGTTTCGCTGACGTTGAATTTAAAGATATTTCATTCAAAGCAGACGGCCTTCACTTCAATCTAAGTACAACCCCTCTAGAACCTATTGGCGAGCAAATACGAGAGTGCTTAATCCCCATATCAAATAACAAACTAGGCAAACTTCAATGCTCCGACGTAAGAACTCCGGAGTAAAAATATTGTGATCACTCCCACGCCCTGCGCGGGAATACAATAACGAAAGATTTCACTACAGAGAAGTAGCCTAGCGCTTAGTAAAAAAGATACCAACATGAATAAATACTCAAGACACCTCCTGTACCCAGCCCTGATAACACTATTCTCTGTTCCAGCTCAAAGCTGCGAAGAAAACTTGCGTCCACACTACCTCACTTTTAATCAGACAAAAAAATGGCGCACCGACCGAGTGCGCCAAAAGCCGTAGAACACACAACGAAGTGTTAGGTAAGCCGTATCAGTCCAGCAGGGCCAGTGCCTCGGCGGTGCATTCCTGGATGCGGGCCCAGTCACCGTTCTTGATCCACTCCGGATCCAGCATCCAGCTGCCGCCCACGCACATCACGTTTTTCAACGCCATGTAGCTCTTGATGTTGGCCGGGCTGACGCCGCCGGTGGGGCAGAATTTCACTTCACCGAACGGGCCGCCCAGGGCCTTGATCGCGGCCACGCCACCACTGACTTCGGCCGGGAACAGCTTGAAGCGACGATAGCCCAGGCCGTAGCCCTCCATGATCCCCGAGGCATTGCTGATGCCGGGCAACAGCGGAATCGGGCTGGCCACGCTGGCTTCCAGCAGGTCGCGGGTAATGCCGGGGGTGACGATGAACTGCGAGCCGGCGGCCTCGGCAGCGGCCAGCATGTTGCGATCCAGGATGGTGCCGGCACCGGTGACGAGTTCCGGACGCTGCGCGCGCAGGATCTCGATGGCCTTGAGGCCGAACGGTGAGCGCAAGGTCACTTCCAGCGCCGTCAAGCCACCCGCGGCGAGGGCATCGGCCAGGGGCAGGACATCTTGCTCGCGGGCAATGGTGATGACCGGCAGGATCCGCGCCTGGGCGCAGAGGCGGTCAATCAGGGCAACTTTATCCGCCATGGAAACGACTGGGGATGGGTTTGGCATAGCGGCTGATCCTTGGCTCATGGGCACCAGTAAATCTCTAACGTGGGTTGCAGAAATGCGCGAATCGGCATGGCGGCGACATCATCACCGGCCAGCGCGGCGTTCAGGGTGGTCAGCTTGGACTGACCGCAAATCGACAGGATCGTGACCTGTGCCGACGCCAGCAGGGCGCGGCTCATGGTCAGGCGCTGATGGGGCACGGTTGGCGCGAGCATCGGCCAGCAGCGGCGGGTGCCGTCGGCCTGCAGGGCCATCTCCAGGTTCGGGCTGCCGGGAAACAACGAAGCCGTGTGGCCGTCGTCGCCCATGCCCAGCACCAGCACATCGATGGCGGGCAGCTCTTCCAGCAATCGTTCAGCCCGCTGCGCCGCCTCTTCAAGGCTGGCGGCCGCGCTGTACAAACTCAGGAACTGCGCCTTGGCGGCTACGCCCTGGAGCAAGTGACGCTTGAGCAGGCCGGCATTGCTATCGGCATGCTCCACCGGCACCCAGCGTTCATCCGCCAGGCTGACCACCACCTTCGACCAGTCCAGCCCTTGCTTGGCCAGGCTCTGGAAAAACGCCACCGGGCTGCGGCCACCGGACACCACCAGGGTCGCCGCACCGCGCGCGCTGATCGCGTTGCGCAACTGCTCGGCAACCTCATTGGCCAGGCCTTCGGCGAGCAACGCAGGGCTACGAAAGCCGTGGGCGTTGACGCCCTGCGGCAGTTTCACTTCAGATATCGCCATACCACGACCTCCCATCCCGCGTGATCAGTGCAATGGAACTCATGGGCCCCCAGGACCCAGCCGCGTACGGCTTGGGCGCGTCGCCGGACTTCTTCCACCCGGCGATCAACTGGTCACACCACTTCCACGCGGCTTCGATTTCATCTTTACGGACAAACAGGTTCTGATTGCCGCGCATCACTTCCAACAACAGCCGCTCGTAGGCATCGGGAATCCGCGCACTGCGATAGGTATCGGAAAAATTCAGTTGCAACGGACCGCTGCGCAACTGCATGCCCTTGTCCAGGCCTTGTTCCTTGGTCATCACCCGCAGGGAAATACCTTCGTCCGGCTGCAGGCGGATGATCAGCTTGTTGCTGATCTGCAAACGCTGCTCGGGGGCGAAGATGTAGTGCGACGGTTCCTTGAAGTGGATGACGATCTGCGACAGCTTGTCCGGCATGCGCTTGCCGGTACGCAGGTAGAACGGCACGCCGGCCCAGCGCCAGTTGCGGATGTCGGCACGCAGCGCGACGAAGGTTTCGGTGTCGCTCTGGGTGTTGGAGTTTTCTTCCTCCAGGTAACCCGGCACCGGTTTCCCCGCGCTGTAGCCAGCGATGTACTGGCCGCGCACCACCTGGGTGGTCAGGCCTTCCGGGCTGATGGGCGCCAGGGCCTTGAGCACCTTGACCTTCTCATCGCGGATGCTGTCCGCCGAGAGGTCCGCCGGTGGGTCCATGGCGATCAGGCACAGCAACTGCAGCAGGTGATTCTGGATCATGTCCCGCAACTGGCCGGCCTTGTCGAAGTAGCCCCAACGGCCCTCGATCCCGACCTTCTCGGCCACGGTGATTTCGACGTGGGAGATGTAGTTCTGGTTCCACTGGGTTTCGAACAGGCTGTTGGCGAAACGCAGGGCGATCAGGTTCTGCACCGTCTCTTTGCCCAGGTAGTGATCGATGCGATAGGTGCGGTTTTCCGGGAAGAAACGCGCCACGGCGTCGTTGACCTTGCGCGACGACTCCAGGTCCGAGCCGATGGGCTTTTCCAGGACCACGCGGGTATTTTCACTCAAGCCAACCTGCGCCAGGTGTTCACAGATCGAACCGTAGACGGCCGCCGGGGTGGCGAAGTAGGCAATCATCCGTTGCGCGGTGCCGGCCTGTTCGGCCAGGGCGACGTAGTCATCCGCCTTGAGGAAGTCGACATGCAAGTAGCTCAGGCGGGCGAGGAAGCGCTCGAGCACGGCTTCGTCCAGTTCCTTGTCATCCACATAGTGGCGCAGGTCACGGGCGATGAAGGCCAGGTGTTCCTCTGCACTGCCCGGCTCACGGGCCAGCCCGATAATGCGGGTATCTTCGTGCAACAGACCGGCGCCATCGAGTTGATACAACGCGGGGAACAGCTTGCGCAGGGCCAGATCACCCAGGGCGCCGAACAAGGCAAAGGTGCACGGTTCAACCGTTATCGAAGGCATGATGTTGGTTCTTTTATCAAGTTAAGCTACAAATACCTTTTTTCAAGGCATCGCTCAAGGAAAAATGTAGTAATAACCACAACATTTTCTCAGAATGCAGATTCGAAGTGGTGGTCGGCCAAGGCCATCAGTAGGATAGGCCACCGTTATGGGCCATATCAAAGGCCCAATTTGCATAGCCGCCGGCTTATTTGCAGGGCAACACCCTGATGGGCCGCGCCGAACCAAGGAATTCCATATGGACCGCGTGCGAAATTTACTGGAACAGATCCAGAATCGCCTTGCCGACCTGAACAAGGCCGAGCGCAAGGTCGCTGAAGTGATCCTGCTCAACCCACAGCAAGCCACTCGCTTCAGCATCGCCGCCCTCGCCCAGGCCGCCTCGGTGAGTGAGCCGACGGTCAACCGCTTCTGCCGCTCATTCGGTGTCAGTGGCTACCCTGAACTCAAGCTGCAACTGGCCCAGAGCCTGGCCAGCGGCGCGGCCTATGTCAGCCGGGCCGTGGAGGCTGACGACAACCCCGAAGCCTACACCCGGAAGATTTTCGGCAGCGCCATCGCCTCCCTGGACAGCGCCTGCCAGGCCTTGGACCCGAACCTGATCAGCCGCGCCGTCGACCTGTTGATCCAGGCCCGGCAGATCCACTTCTTCGGCCTCGGCGCCTCGGCGCCCGTCGCCCTGGACGCGCAACACAAATTCTTCCGCTTCAACCTGGCCGTCACCGCCCACGCCGACGTGCTGATGCAACGCATGATTGCCTCGGTGGCCCACACCGGCGAATTGTTCGTGATCATTTCCTACACCGGACGCACCCGCGAGTTGGTGGAAGTGGCCCGCATCGCCCGCGCCAACGGTGCATCCGTACTGGGCTTGACCGCCGAAGGCTCGCCACTGGCCAAGGCCAGTACCCTGAGCCTGAACATTCCGCTGCCGGAAGACACCGACATCTACATGCCGATGACGTCGCGGATCATCCAGCTGACGGTGCTCGATGTACTCGCCACCGGCATGACCCTGCGCCGTGGCGTCGACTTCCAGCCGCACCTGCGCAAAATCAAGGAAAGC
Organism: Pseudomonas sp. ok272; assembly: GCF_900109995.1. Lineage (GTDB taxonomy): Bacteria > Pseudomonadota > Gammaproteobacteria > Pseudomonadales > Pseudomonadaceae > Aquipseudomonas. Next base: position 5,051 of record NZ_FOCB01000010.1, read on the forward strand.
CTCAATGCCAGCCGGTACCCGGTGGGGGATGAGTTCAACTGATTAGCCGGCCTGACACATCGTCATCGCGAGCAGGCTCGCTCCCACAGGGGAACTCATTTTTCATGGGGCAACTGTGGGAGCGAGCCTGCTCGCGATAGCCCCAGCTGTAACCCCGCAACACCCAACCTAAGCCCCCCTCCGCGCCTGCAAACTCAAATGCGCCCGCTCCCCCGGCGCCAGGCTCAAGCTGTGGGTGCCGCCGCGCGTGGCTTCGACGCAGACGAACTCCGAGACTTCATTCCAGCTCACCCCCAGCAGCGGTCGCGAGCCGGGGTGCCAGACCACGGTGTCGGCGCTGTCGCCGGTGTCGATGCATAACTGACGCTGCCAGGCGTGATCCTTGAGCTGTAATTCGCCCTCGTGCTGGAACACCCGCTGACAGCCGCCCTCGACCCGCAGCTCGCCTTCCTGCTGGCAGACTTCGCGCTTGAGCTGGTCGTAACCTTGCACGCCATCCAGCCCAGACAGCGCTACCTCACCAACATCGCCAATCCGCCAGTAAGCGTGCAATGCATGGCTCAACTGGCACGGCTGGCTGTCCTGGTGCTCGGTGCACAGGCGCAAGTCCAACTGTTCGCCCAGGTGCGCATGCAGGTCCACTTGCCAGTCGCACAGTTGCAACTGCCAGTGCAGGTGCACACCGTCGTCATCGCTGCGGCTGTCAATCAGCTTCCAATCGAGCAACCGTGCCCAGCCATGGGATGGCCAGGCGTTTTCACTCGGGTGGCGGCCATACCACGGCCAGCACACCGGCACGCCACCGCGAATGGCCCCGACCTGCGGCCACTTCGCCGCGCACCACAGCCAGGGCTTCTGGCCCGCCGGTTGGAAGTGCAACAACTGCGCCCCCTGGCGACTGAACACCGCCTGGCACAGCGGATGATCGATCACCAGCACCTCGCGCTGCTGGTACCGTTCCCAGGCGAACACCGGTCGCTCGCGCAGGGATTTGAAGAAGCGTTGTAGCGGATGCTCATGCATGTACCGCAGTCCTGAAATCGTGTGCCCGCCAGAGGGTGCGCGTCGCGAAAAAAAAGCGGACAGCCTTGGCTGTCCGCACTCTGCGCACGTGTGGGAGGAGCTTATCGCAGCTGAAGTCAGAACACCGACTGAATTTTCAAGCCGGCAACGACCGCATTGTCGACTTGATCGACACCGCCTGGGTGCGTGATGTACTGCAGGTTCGGGCGCACGGTCAGCCAGTTGGTGACGTGGAAACCGTAGTTGATCTCGTAGTTGTACTCGGTGCTGCGCAGCGGCGAATACAGCGGATCGTCGTAGTTGCCCACGCCATTGGCGAGGTTGAGCAACTCGGCGTTTTTCTTCACGTCATCGTTGACATGGATACGGGCGAAACCGATACCGACATCATCCTTAGGACGCGCATCGAACGGCCCTTTGTAGACAAACATCAGCGACTGGTAGTTGTCGACGACGTTGGTGTCCTTGTCATGGAATGTGGCGTTGGCCGCAATGTTCAGGCCACGGGACGCATCGCCGTTATGACTGGTGAGCTGTTGCTGCACCACAAACCAGTAACCGTGCTTGCTGTCGTGGCTGCGATAGGCGTCGCCCGTCGTCGCGGCGTCCTGGCCATTGATGTCCTCGCGAACATCAGCCGCCGGCGCGGTGCTCTTGTAGTAACCGACACGGTACTCGCCCGGCAGGCTGTTGACCTTGGGCGACCAGACCAGCTCGACCGGCAACACGGTGCCCTGGGTGCCGCTGCCGCTGAGCTTGAAGCCGTTACCGTGTTCCAACTGCGAGGGGTTCTGGTTATAGGCGCCGATCTGCGCAAAGAACTCAGGCGTGATGTTGTACTTGATGCGGATCGCCGCCTGGCTGACCGGCCAGTTGTACCAGATGTTGGTGGCCCAGTTGCCCACCTGGGAGCCGCAGAACGCCAGGTTCTGGAAGTCGCAAGGGAAGGTGTTGAAGTCCTCGCCTTCACCGAAGTAACCGGCCTTGACGTCCAGTGTGTTGTCGAGGAACTGGTGCTGGATCCACAGCTGGGTCAGGCGGACCATGTGGCCACGGCCGTAGACTTCCTGGGACGAACTCAAGGTGCCCGCACGCGGGTCGCCGACACGGTCATTGGAGATGTTCTGACCATTACGGTTGGTGAGTTGGATCTTGGCCTGGGTGTTGTCCCAGCCCATCAGTTTTTGCAGGTCCAACGCCACACCCAGGCCAAACTGGTCGGCGTAGCGCGCGGTCTTGTCGTCGTTGTAGCCGCCGTGCAGATTAGCGCCCACTTCACCGACGTAATCCATCTTGATGTCGATGCCTTGCTCGATCAGCCTGGTACGCTCGCCGCCCCAGTCGCCGGTCATCCACTGCGAGTCGGTGCTGAACGCCTCGGCCGCGTGCACGCTGGCCGCCAGGCTCATCGCCGCCACCGCTGACAGCTGGCAGATGAGCTGAACGTTGTTCTTGATCTTCATCCCTACATCCTCGTTTTATTGTTATTAACTGAATCGATCTAACGCGATTTACATCAGGTGCGACGAGCGACAGGTCGCGTGCCGCATATCCCTTGTGGGAGCGGGCTTGCTCGCGAAGGCGGTACATCAGCTGACATCCGTTTTGAATGGCAGACCGCATTCGCGAGCAAGCCCGCTCCCACAGTTGATCTTCAGCGGCCTTTGAACTGCGCCACGTTTGCCCCACGGCTGTCGGCTTGAGGTTGCTCCGCCGCCGCCAACCGCTCACCCGTCGTCGCATCGAACAACAGCACCTTGGTCGGATCAAATTGCAGCATCAGGGTTTCGCCCACCTGCGGCGCCACGTCCGGGGCCAGGCGGCAACAGACCTTGGTGTTGTTCAGGTTGACGAACACCAGGGTGTCGGGGCCGGTGGGTTCAGTGACCTGGACTTCGGCGCGAACGGTCGGCAAGCCATTGGCCTCGCTGCCCGCCAGCACGATCTGCTCCGGGCGCATGCCGAGGATCACTTCGCGGTCCTCAAGGCCGGCGTCCTGCATCCCCAGCGGCAGCTCGCAACGCGCCTGGCCACTGTCGAGCAAGGCCAACAGACGGCCGTCCTTGCGCTGCAAACGCAGGGGGATGAAGTTCATCGGCGGCGAGCCGATGAAGCTCGCCACGAACAGGTTGGCCGGGTCGTTGTAGATCTGCTTGGGTGTGCCGAACTGCTGGATGATCCCGTCCTTCATCACCGCCACTTTGTCCCCCAGGGTCATGGCCTCGATCTGGTCATGGGTCACGTAGACCGTGGTGGTTTTCAGGCGCTGGTGCATCAGTTTCATTTCGGTGCGCATCTCGACCCGCAGCTTGGCGTCGAGGTTGGACAGCGGCTCGTCGAACAGATAAATCTTCGGCCGCCGCGCCAGCGCACGGCCCATTGCCACCCGTTGTTGTTGACCACCCGAAAGCTGGCCCGGCTTGCGCCCCAGCAGGTGCTCGATCTGCAACAGCTTGGCGACCCGCGCCACTTCCGCGTCGATGTCGGCAGCGGGCATCTTGCGGATCTTCAGGCCGAAGGCGATGTTGTCGCGCACGTTCATGGTCGGGTACAGCGCATAGGACTGGAACACCATGGCGATGTCGCGATCCTTGGGGCTCATGCCGCTGATGTCGGCGTCGTCCACCAGGATCGCCCCGCCGCTGATGTTCTCAAGGCCGGCGATGCAGTTCATCAAGGTCGACTTGCCGCACCCGGACGGGCCGACCAGGATCAGGAACTCACCGTCGTCGATCTTCAGCTCGATGTTCTTCAGGGTGTCCGGCAGGCCGGCACCGTAGGTCTTGTTGACGTTGCGTAACTCAAGCGTTGCCATGTTCTACCCCTTGACCGCGCCGGACGTCAGCCCGCGCAGGAAATACTTGCCGGCGAAGATGTACACCAGCAGTGTCGGCAACCCGGCGATCATCGCCGCCGCCATATCAACGTTGTATTCCTTGGCCCCGGTGCTGGTATTGACCAGGTTGTTCAGGGCCACGGTGATCGGTTGCGCGTCGCCACTGGCGAACACCACGCCAAACAGGAAATCGTTCCAGATCTGGGTGAACTGCCAGATCAGGCACACCATCACGATGGGGATCGACATCGGCAGCAGGATCTTCGCGAAGATGGTGAAGAAGCCCGCGCCGTCCAATCGCGCAGCCTTGACCAGCGCATCCGGGATGCTCACGTAGTAGTTGCGGAAGAACAGCGTGGTGAACGCCAGCCCATAGACGATGTGCACCAGCACCAGGCCGGTGGTGGTGTTGGCCAGGCCGAGCTTGCCGATGGTGAACGAGGCTGGCAGCAGCACGGTCTGGAACGGCAGGAAGCAGCCGAACAGCAGCAGGCCGAAGAACAACTGCGAGCCGCGAAAGCGCCACATCGACAGCACGTAGCCGTTCAGGGCACCGATAAAGGTGGAGATCAAGACCGCCGGCACGGTGATCTTCACCGAGTTCCAGAAGTAGCCACCCACCGCGTCCCAGGCCTTGATCCAGCCAATACCGTCGATCACGTGCGGCCAGCTCAACAGGTTGCCGGTGCGAATGTCCTCCGGGGTCTTGAAGCTGGTCAGCAGCATCACCACCAGCGGGATCAAGTACACGGCAGCGGCCAGCAGCAAGGTCGCGTAGATGGCGATGCGGCTGAGGTTCAAACGTGGCTGATCAGTCATGGCGCTTGCCCCGCAACTCGGAGTACAGGTACGGCACCAGGATTGTCAGCACCGCGCCCAGCATCAGCATGGCGCTGGCCGAACCGATGCCCATCTGGCCCCGACTGAAGGTGAACGAATACATGAACATCGCCGGCAGGTCGGAGGAGTAGCCGGGACCACCGGCCGTCATCGCGGCCACCAGGTCGAAGCTCTTGATCGCAATGTGGGACAGGATCATGAAGGCACTGAAGAACACCGGGCGCAGGCTCGGCAGCACGATCTTCAGGTAGATGGTCGGCAGGCTCGCGCCATCGACCTGGGCGGCGCGGATGATCGACTGATCAACCCCGCGCAGCCCGGCCAGGAACATCGCCATGACAAACCCCGAGGCCTGCCACACGGCGGCGATCACCAGGCAGTACACCACGCGGTCCTGATCCACCAGCCAGTCCAGGCGAAAGCCTTCCCAGCCCCAGTCGCGCAGCATTTTGTCCAGGCCCAGGCCCGGGTTGAGCAACCACTTCCAGGCCGTACCGGTGACGATCATCGACAGCGCCATCGGGTACAGGTAGATCGTGCGGATGAAGCCTTCCTTGCGGATGCGCTGGTCCAGCAACACCGCCAAGAACACCCCCAGCACCAGGCTGATGCCAATGAACAGGCCACCGAACAACGCGAGGTTCTTGCTCGCCACCCACCAGCGGTCGTTGTCCATCAAGCGCAGGTATTGCTGCAGGCCGACCCATTTGTAGCTCGGCATGAAACTGGAGTTGGTGAACGACAGGACGAAGGTCCAGAGGATGTAACCGTAGAAGCCCACCAGCACGATCAGCATGCTCGGCGCCAACACCAGTTTGGGCAGCCAGCGTTGCAACGCGTCGAACGGTGAGGCTTTGCTAAAAACCGCCACAGAGCTCATCGAAGTCATCCAGGCAAAAAAAGATCGGAGAGTGCCTTGTGTGGGAGCGGGCTTGCTCGCGAAGGCGATGGATCAGCAGACATCCATGTTGAATGTCAGCCCGCATTCGCGAGCAAGCCCGCTCCCACAAGGGGTCGAATTGTGTCGAGGATTACTGGGCCGCCTTGACGGCTGAAGCCAGTTGCTTGGCGGTCTTGGCCGGGTCGGCGTCTTTGTCGTTCATGAAGTTGGTCACGACATCGAAGATCGCGCCTTGCACCGCCAGGGACGTGGCCATGTTGTGCGCCATGCTCGGTTGCAGGCCGCCGGTCTTGTCGTCCGCCAGGAAGTCCTTGGCCGACGCCTGGGCGCAGGCGTCGAAGCCCAGCGCGCTCATGTCGTCGAGCATGTCGGTACGCACCGGGATCGAGCCTTTGTTGATGCTGAAGACCTTCTGGAAGTCCTTGCCCAGCGCGACCTTGGCCAAGTCCTGTTGGGCCGCCTGGGTACCGGCGTCCTTGACCTTGAACACCGCCAGGGAGTCGATGTTGTAGGTGAAGGCTTTTTCGGTGCCCGGGAATGGCACGCACTGGTAGTCCTTGCCGGCGACCTTGTGCGCGGCGGTCCACTCGCTCTTGGCCCAGTCGCCCATCATCTGCATGCCGGCCTTGCCATTGATCACGTCGGCGGCGGCGATGTTCCAGTCACGCCCGGCGCGGTTTGGGTCCATGTAGCCGGTGAGTTTCTTCAGTTCGGTGAAGGACTTGACCATCTGCGGCCCGGAGAGCGTGTTCTGGTCCAGATCGACCAGGGCTTTCTTGTAGCCCTCGGCGCCCATGACCGACAGCACCACGTCTTCGAACACGGTGCTGTCCTGCCACGGCTGGCCGCCATGGGCCAGGGCGATGAAGCCCGCAGCCTTGAGCTTGTCGCCGGCAGCGTAGAACTCGTCGAGGGTGGTCGGGGCTTTGTCGATACCGGCTTTCTTGAACACCTCGGGGTTGATCCACAGCCAGTTGACGCGGTGGATGTTCACCGGCACGGCGACGTAATCACCTTCGTACTTCACGGTGTCGGAGACTTTCCGGACCAGCAGGCTGTCCCACTTTTCGTCCTTGGCCACGCCTTTGAGCAGGTTGCTGTCCAACAGGCCGATGCTGGCCCATTCCTGGATGTCCGGGCCCTTGATCTGGGCCACGCCTGGCGGGTTGCCGGCCACGGCGCGGCTCTTGAGCACGGTCATCGCGGTTGCGCCACCGCCACCGGCGACGGCGCCGTCCTTCCAGGTGAAGCCGTCTTTTTCGACTTGGGCCTTGAGCACATCGACCGCGGCTTTTTCGCCACCGGAGGTCCACCAGTGCACGACTTCCACGGTGCCTTTGGCATCGGCAGCAAAAGCGCTCAAGGGAAACAGGGAGGCAACGGAAATGGCAGCCGCGAGGCGAGCAATCGAATTCATCTGGGAAGTACCTTTCTTGTTGTTATGCATGCAAGTCTGGTGCTTGCGCTGCAAACGAGTTTAGACAGCGTAGTCCGTGCGGCAGGTAACGAAGCGACGCCGGAATGTCACCGCTTGGTTACATCGCCCTTGAGATAACGCCCTGGGCCAAGGCTGTCGCCATGCTCGGGGCCAGCGGCAAGCGCGGAATCAGCACCGCCTGCCAGGCGTGATAGAGGTCGGGCTTGCCACCCCAGATCCGCGCGCTGGGACGGTTGTGTTCATCGAGTTCGTGGTGCCAGCTGCCGTGGGCCCGGTCGATCAGGTAGCGCTCGTTGTACGTCCACAGGCGCTGATACCACACCTGGTACGACGCCAGCCCGGTGCGTTGAAACAAGGCACTGGCCGCCGCGCTCGCCTCGCAATGCACCCAATGCAAGCGCTGGCGCACCACGGGGCGGTGGTCCCAATCGAGGGTGTAGACCAGGCCCGGCGCCCCATCGACGGCCCAGGCATGCAGGCTGTTGTTGGCAAACAACGACTGCGCGTCCGTCAGCAGCCACTCGGGAACCGGCAAGCCGGCCTGCGTCCGCGCCGCCTCCAGGTGCAACAGCAGTCGTGCCCACTCAAACCCGTGGCCCGGCGTGGTGCCGTAGGGCCGGAAGCCGTCGGCCGGATGGGCGTGGTTGTAGTCCTTGAGCGGTTGCCAGCGCCGGTCGAAATGCTCGACCACCAGGTAGTCGTTGGCGGCCGCGTGAGCGTGGATGACCCGCTCGACAATCCGCAGGGCGCGGTCCAGCCAGCGGTGGTCCTGGGTCGCATCGGCCAGGGCGAGGAAGGCCTCGGTGGCGTGCATGTTGCTGTTGGCACCGCGATAGGCCTCTTCAACACCCCAATCCCGACTGAAGGACTCGCGCATCGCTCCCTCCCCTTCGCTCCAGAAATGCCCCTCGATGATCCGGATCGCTTCGTCCAGCAACCCCTGGGCACCGGGTCTGAGGGCAACCACGGCGGAGCTGGCTGCCAGGGCGACAAAGGCATGCAGGTAGGCGGCCTTGTCGGTGTCGCCCGCGCGGTGCTCAGCAGCGGCGAACCAGCCACCGGACTCGGCGTCACGCAGCGGCCCGAGCAAGGCGCTGACCCCATGATCGACAAGCTCGGCGTAACCCGCCAGCCCCTGGAGATGGGCCAAGGCGAAACTGTGGGTCATGCGCGCGGTGTTCATGGTCTGGGCGCAGGCCCCGGCCGGCAGTTGCCCCCGTGCATCCAGATTGCCGAAGCCTTCGGCGAGCGCCGAGGCCTTGGCGAAGTCCAGCAGGCGCAGGCCTTCGTCGGCCAGCCAGCGGTGATGGGCAGGCGTGTCCAGCCAATGGCGGGAGGTCGATGGGGGAGTGTCCATGGTGTACCTGTTTTTGTTGTGATGACGGTGTAGGAGTCTAAACACGCGGGAGGTGGGTGCAGGTCACGAAGGGGGTGGGGTGTGTCACCGGGCAGTGACATTGGTGTTGAGGCGAGCGGCGCTTTCGCGAGCAGGCTCGCTCCCACAGGTGACTGAGCTGCGCCCCATATGTTGGACATTTAAGGGGGTAAGGCTAGGCGGCGAAGAACGATAACGCGGGCTCACTGGTCCGCACTGCGCGGCAACTGCAACGTCACCCGCAACCCGCCCTCGCGCAGGTTCTGCAGGCTGACTTCGCCGCCATGGCTGTGGGCGATGTTGCGGGCGATCCCCAGGCCCAAGCCATAGCCCTGCTGCTGGCCGGCCAGGCGAAAGTGCGGCTCGAACACTTGCTCCAGGCGTTGCTGTGGCACGCCTGGGCCTTCGTCATCGACGTGCACGACGAGGGCGTGCTCATCGTCTTCGATATGCAGGTGCGCGTTCTGCCCGTACTTGAGGGCGTTGTCGATCAGGTTGCCGATGCAGCGCTTGAGCGCCAGGGGCTTGCCCGGATAGGCCGCCAGCGCCCGGCCTTGCTGGGTCACACGCCCATTGCCGTTGGGCGCCAGGTAAGGCTCGACCAGGCAATCGAGCACATGATTGAGGTCCACCGGCTCGATGTTCTCGTGGATGTCGGTGTCCTTGACGCACTGCAACGCGCCCTTGACCAACAACTCCAGCTCATCCAGGTCACGGCCGAACTTCATCTGCAGTTGCTCGTCCTCCAGCAACTCGACGCGCAATCGCAGGCGGGTGATGGGCGTGCGCAAGTCATGGGAGATCGCGCTGAACAACTGGCTGCGCTCGGTCAGGTAGCGGCTGATGCGCTCGCGCATGCTGTTGAAGGCGCGGGCCACCTCAACCACTTCGCTACCACCAACCTCCGCCACCGGCTGTACGTCCGCACCCAGCGACAGGTCCCGGGCCGCCCGCGCCAGACGCTTGAGCGGCCGGCTTTGCCAGTGCACCAGCAGGCCAATGAACAGCAACAGGAAACTGCTGGTGAGCAGGATGAACCACACTTGCTGCGACGGCAGGCCCTGTTCTTCAAGGCTGGTGTAGGGCTCGGGCAACAACGACGCGATGTACAGCCATTCGCCCTCGCTCAGTTTGATCTGGGTCACCAGCACCGGCGGGTTGATCGGTTCCAGGGTCAGGGCGTAGTGCGCCCAGGAGCGCGGCAGTTCGTCCAGCTTCAAGCCACTGTTGAAGATGCGCAGGTCATCGGGGCTGACGAAGTTCACCGAGATATCGGTCGTCGCCCCCAGCGACTGGCGCAGCACGTCATCCACCGCCGCCAGCACCGCCTGCTTGCGCGGGGTGGGGGGCAGCAATTGCATGTCCAGGGGTTTGTCGTTGAGGGTCACCACAAACCGGGTGCCGCCCATGCTGCGCAGTTGGTCGAGGACCATCGGCCGATAGGCCACGGGCAGCGAGCGAAAGTAGCTGACGCTGGCCGTCATCGAATGGGCCAGGCTGCGGGCGGCGGTGACCAGCCCTGCGAGTTGGGTGGCGCGCAGTTGCGAGACCCAGATCACGCTGGACAACGCCTGGGCGAACAACACCGCCAGCAAGGTCAGCAGCAACATGCGCCCCAAGAGCGAACGCGGCACCGGCACCTTGCGGATCAACCGCCTGATCACCTCAGCGGCCATTGCCGGCGACCACGTTGGCCGCCAGTTGGTAGCCGCTGCCGCGCACGGTGCGGATCAACCGCGCCGGCTTCTCGGTGTCACGCAGGCGCTGACGCAGGCGGCTGACGGCCATGTCGACGATCCGGTCCAGCGGCATCAGGTCACGGCCACGGGTGGCGTTGCCGATGGTGTCGCGGTCGAGGATTTGCTGGGGGTGATCGAGGAATAGCTTGAGCAGGGCGAAGTCGGCGCCGGAGAGAATCACTTCCTCGCCGTCGGTGTGGAACAGCCGGTGGCTGACCATGTCCAGGTGCCACTCATCGAAGGCCAGCACCTCGCCACCGCTGCGCTCCTGACCGAACTGGGCCCGGCGCAACAAGGCCTTGATCCGCGCCTGCAACTCGCGCGGGCTGAAGGGCTTGCCCAGGTAATCGTCGGCGCCCAGTTCCAGGCCAATCACCCGGTCGGCCTCATCGGAACTGGCGGTGAGCATGATGATCGGCACGCAGGCCTGGCGCGGGTGTTGGCGGATCCAGCGGCACAAGCTGAAACCGTCCTCGTCCGGCAGCATCACGTCCAGGATCACCAGGTCGCTCGACGCCTCGTTCAACGCCTGGCGAAACCCCGCGCCATCGGGCGTGGTGCGTACCTGGAACCCGGCTCGGCTCAGGTAGGTGTCCAGCAACTCGCGTATCTCTTGATCGTCATCGACCAATAAAATCGACTTGTTGACTGCGCTCACTGGGTGGCGTCCTTGTTGTGATGAGTGGGGCGGATCATGCCTTAAACAGCGCATCGACAAACACTGCACAGACCCTGTGGGAGCGAGCCTGCTCGCGAAGCGTCCTGTCAGCCACCGTGTATTCACTGGATGGACACCTTCGCGAGCAGGCTCGCTCCCACACTGAACGGCATTTCAGGTCGGGATTGATTGCTCCAACGCCACGCCCGCGCCGGTCAGCCCGGAGTATGGCGCCGTCACCAACCACACTGGAATGCCGGCGAAATACTCGCTCATACATCCCTTGTCGGCAAAGCAGCGGGCGAAGCCGCTTGCCAGGAACAACTCGGCGAACCGCGGAATCACGCCACCGACGATGTACACACCGCCGCGCGCGCCCGTGGTCAACACGTTATTGCCGGCTACGCGCCCCAGCCAGCAACAGAACTGCTCCAGCACCTCCAGGGCCACCGGGTCGCCCGCCAGCGCCGCGGCGGTGATCGCCTCCGGGGTATCGAGCACCGGCCGGTGCCCGTCCACCGCACAGATCGCCCGGTAGACCCGCGGCAATCCTGCCCCGCTAAGGGCAGTCTCGGCGCTGACGTGGCCCATCTCCGCGTGAAGGTGCTGCCACAGTTGGGTTTCTCGCGGGTGGCTCAGCGGCAGGTCGACATGCCCGCCCTCGCCCGGCAGTGCGGCCCAGCGGCCCTCGCCAAGATCGAGCAACGTGCCGACCCCCAAGCCGGTGCCGGGGCCCATCACCACCGCCGGGCACAGCGGCTGCGGCGTGCCTTCGCACACCACGCGGAACTCGCCCGGCTGCAGGCGGGTCATCCCCAGGGCCATGGCCGAGAAGTCGTTGACCAGCAGCAGCCGCTCGACCTGCAAGGCCTGGCAGAACGCCCGGCGACTGAGGCGCCAGTGATTGTTGGTGAAGCGAAACTCATCGCCGCTGACGGGGCCCGCCACCGACAGGCACACCGCACCGATGGCGCCGAGGGCCAGGCCTTGCGCCTTCAGATACACCGCAATGGCGTCTTCCGGGCAGGCAAAGTCAGCGGTCGCCAACACCTGGACCGACGCCAGTTGCTGGTCTTTCCACACGGCAAAACGGGCATTGGTGCCACCGATGTCACCGACCAGCGCTAACGTCACTTAAGGTTCTCCAGGGCCGAGGTAAAGGCGCTGGCGCCCTGCTCCGCCGAGCTGAAGGCCATGCGCATGAAACCGAACAGCTCGCGTCCGCAGCCAATGCCGTTGTCCAGCAGGCCCTTGGCCGGTTCGCGGGCGGCAAACGCATCGGCGTCCACCAGCAGTTGCAGGGTGCCGTTGACGCCATCGACGCGGATCATATCGCCCTCGCGCACGCGCGCCAAAGCACCGCCGACAAACGCCTCGGGGCTGACGTGGATGGCCGCCGGGATTTTCCCCGAAGCCCCGGACATGCGCCCGTCAGTCACCAGCGCCACCTTGAACCCGCGGTCCTGCAGCACGCCCAGGAACGGCGTCATCTTGTGCAACTCCGGCATGCCGTTGGAGCGCGGGCCCTGGAAGCGCATCACCGCGACAAAGTCCTTCTCCAGCAACCCGGCCTGGAAGGCATCGGCCAGGTCCTGCTGGTCCTGGAACACCATCGCCGGCGCCTCGACCACTTGATGCTCCGGCGCCACGGCCGAGACTTTCATCACCCCGCGTCCCAGGTTGCCTTCCATCACCCGCAGGCCGCCTTCGGGCGAGAAAGCGCGGGCCACCGGGCGCAGGATGTTTTCATCGAGGCTCGCGATCGGGCCTTCGTGCCAGACCAACCGGCCATCCTCCAGGAATGGTTCCTGGGTGTACCGGCTCAGGCCATGGCCGGCGACGGTGTTGACGTCCTCGTGGAGCAGCCCGGCGTCGAGCAGCTCGCGGATCAGGAACGACATGCCACCCGCCGCCTGGAAGTGGTTGATATCGGCCTTGCCGTTCGGATAGACGTGGCTCAGGGTCGGCACCACCTCGGAGAGGTCGGCCATGTCCTGCCAGGTCAGTTGGATCCCCGCTGCCATGGCGATAGCCGGCATGTGCAAGGTGTGGTTGGTCGAGCCGCCGGTGGCGTGCAGGGCCACGATCGAGTTGACCAGCGAGCGCTCGTCGACGATTTCGCCGATGGGCATGAAGCTACCGCTTTGCTTGGTCAGGCGCGTGATCTGGTGCGCCGCTTCGCGGGTCAAGGCGTCGCGCAGCGGGGTGTTGGGATTGACGAACGAGGCACCGGGCAAGTGCAGGCCCATGACTTCCATCAACAACTGGTTGGTGTTGGCGGTGCCGTAGAACGTGCAGGTGCCGGGGCTGTGGTAGGACTTCATCTCCGACTCCAGCAACTCTTCGCGGCTGGCCTTGCCCTCGGCGTAGCGCTGGCGCACGTCGGCCTTTTGCTTGTTGGAGATCCCCGAGACCATCGGCCCGCCCGGCACGAAGATCGTCGGCAGGTGACCGAAACGCAGCGCGCCCATCATCAGGCCCGGCACGATCTTGTCGCAAATGCCCAGCATCATCGCCGCGTCGAACATGTTGTGCGACAGCGCCACGGCGGTGGACATCGCGATCACCTCGCGGCTGGCAATGCCCAACTCCATGCCCGGCTCACCCTGGGTCACGCCATCGCACATGGCCGGCACGCCACCGGCGAACTGGCCGACCGAGCCGATCTCGCGCAACGCCTGCTTGATTTGCTCCGGGTAGGTCTCGTAGGGCTGATGCGCCGACAGCATGTCGTTATAGGACGAAACAATCGCCACGTTGGCGGCATTCATCATCCGCAGGCTTTGCTTGTCCTCGGTGCCGCATCCGGCCACGCCATGGGCAAAGTTGGCGCACTGCAACTTGCCACGCATCGGCCCGTCACTGGCGGCGCCGCGAATCAATGCAAGGTAGGCCTCACGGGTAGCGCGGCTACGGGTGACGAGCCGTTCGGTGACCTCAAGAACGCGGGGATGCATGTGTTGAACTCCAGGCTAACGGATGTGGCGACCTGTGCAGTCCATTCTGCTCAAGAGGCATCGACGCCAGTGGCGGCGGACGGGATTCTTGAGCATGCGGACCCGTTGAATCAGGCCACTCGTTGTAGATAGAACAAAATATTGCCATCAAAAAGGCTTGTTTTCTATTTTTTTGCGAATAATCTTGTAATTCCAACAACAAAATAGCGAAGGCGCTTTCAAATGACTCTACGAATCGCAATCAATGGTTTTGGCCGTATCGGCCGTAACGTCCTTCGCGCACTGTATACCCAAGGCTATCGTCAGGATCTGCAGATCGTTGCCATCAACGATCTGGGTGACAGCGCAATCAACGCTCACTTGCTCAAATACGACACCGTTCACGGCATGTTCGCCGCCGATGTCCAGCATGACCTGGAAAGCCTGACCGTCAATGGCGACCGTATTGCCGTCAGCGCCATTCGCAACCCCGCCGACCTGCCGTGGGCCGCGGAAAAAATCGACGTGGTGTTCGAATGCACCGGCCTGTTCACCGACCGGGCCAAGGCCGCCGCCCATATTAGCGCCGGCGCGCGCAAAGTAATCATCTCGGCCCCGGCCAAGGGCGCCGATGCCACGGTGGTGTACGGGGTCAACCACGACATCCTGCGCCCGTCGCACCAGATCATCTCCAACGCCTCGTGCACCACCAATTGCCTGGCCCCGGTGGCCCAGGTGCTGCACCGCGAACTGGGGATCGAAAGCGGCCTGATGACCACCATTCACGCCTACACCAACGACCAGAACCTGACGGACGTCTACCACAGTGATCCGTACCGCGCCCGTTCGGCCACCCAGAACATGATCCCGAGCAAGACCGGCGCCGCCGAGGCGGTGGGCCTGGTCCTGCCGGAACTGGCGGGCAAGTTGACCGGCATGGCCGTGCGCGTGCCGGTGATCAACGTGTCGCTGGTGGACTTGACCGTACAGCTCAAACGCGAAGCCAGCGCCGAGGACGTCAACGCCTTGCTCAAGGAAGCCAGCCGGCACTCCAAGGTGCTGGGCTACAACAGCCTGCCGCTGGTCTCCAGTGATTTCAACCACAACCCGCTGTCGGCGATTTTCGACGCCAATCACACCAAATCCACCGGCAAGTTGCTCAAAGTCCTCGCCTGGTACGACAACGAGTGGGGCTTCTCCAACCGCATGCTCGATAATTGCCTGGCCTTGTGTCACGCCGAATAAGACCGTGCCGCTGCAAACCCTCGTCCCGGCCTGTGCATCAGGCCGTGCACATCCCCTGCAATAACTAACACTTGACCTTCGATATGGATGATAAGCATTATCATTCGCTCGAAATGGATCAGGTTCTCTTGTGAGTCAATCTCGCTTCAATCACGTTTTCCTCGCGCAGCGCGTGTCGCTGCTGCGCACGCTGGAGCGGATGGTCAATAACCACAGCACCGCCGAGGACCTGCTGCAGGAAACCTACCTGCGCGTGACCCGGGCGCTGAGCGAGCGCGCCATCGACCACCTGGAACCCTTCGTCTTCCAGACCGCCCGCAACCTGGCGCTGGACCACCTGCGGGCACGGCGCATTCAATCCCGGACGATGCTTGAGGACGTGCCCCTGGACGTCCTGCAAAGTGTCGTCGCACCGCTCAGCAGCGCCGAGGACGCCGCCCACGCCGAACAAATGCTCGAGCGCTTGAACATCAGCCTCAATCAACTGACCCCGCGCCAACAGCAGATGTTCATCCTCAGCCGCTTGCACGGGCACAGCTACCTGGAAATTGCCGAACGACTCGACGTCTCCCTGAGCACCGTGCAAAAGGATTTGAAGCTGATCATGGCGATTTGTGTCGGTGTGGCCGATCGCCTCAACGGCAACTGAATGTCCAGGCATGGGTTTTACGCCACTGCGTCAGCACGCAGGCTTTGCTACCCTTGACCGGCGTTTGCACCATCCCCATTAAAAACCAGCCGCGCGCAGACGTGGCCGAGGAACACCCGTGACGGACAGCCCACACTCCCACCCGCCGGACCCGGCGCGGGACTCAACCCGCGCCAGTGCGATGGACCAGGCACTGGACTGGCTGATCGTGCTGGACAGTCCGAGCGAGGCGCAACGGCGTGAGTTCCAGGGGTGGCTGGCGGCCGACCCGCGTAACGTCGAGGCCTACACCAAGGCCCAGGCCATTTGGGACGGCCCGCACGTGGCGCAATGCGCACACTCGCTCGACACCCGCCAACGCAAACCCAACCTGGTCGCCCGCCTGCGCCCGCACTGGAAACCGCTGACCACTGCAGCCATCCTGGTCCTCGGCCTGCTCAGTTTCAGTAACCTGCCCATGCGCCTGCAGGCCGATCACCTGACAGTGGTCGGTGAGCGCCAGCGCTTGCAGTTGGAGGACGGCTCCAACGTCCTGCTCAACACCAACTCGGCGTTCTCCAGCACCATCAACGAGCAAAAGCGCGTGGCCCGCCTGTATCAAGGCGAGGCTTACTTCGAAGTCGCGGCCAATCGCGGCCAGCCAATGGAAATCGCCGCCGGCCCGGTGACCGCCAGCGTGCGCGACACCACGTTCGCCGTACGCTACCTGGACGGCATCGCCCAGGTCCGCGTACAGCGTGGCGCCGTCGATCTGCGCAGCACGCAAAACGATGCCCGCGTGCGCTTGAGCGCCGGCGAAAGCATCCGCATCGGCCCCAATGGCTTTGATCAGCCGGCGCGACTCGACCCGCTCACTGAGCTGGCGTGGGTCCAGGGACGCCTGGTGTTCGAGAACTGCCCGCTGAACCAGGTGCTGGCCGAATTGAGCCGCTACTACCCTGGCTGGATCATCAACAACAACCAGCAATTGGCCAACGTCGCCGTGACGGGCAACTACCGCCTCGATCGACCGCTGGACGTGGTCCGCTCGCTGGCCCACATCACCCGCGCCAAGGTCCAGGAGTTCCCGGCCCTGGTGATCCTGAACTGAATGAGAATTATTTTTACTCGGTAGTCACTTCCCGTACGTCTCGTTATAGTCAATGCAACTTATTCGCATCCTTGATGCCAATTTGCACCTATTCAGATTCGTGCGACACGGAGCGCTATCGATGTCCTCTCGCCTTACCCGCCGGTCCTCTTCACCTTCCGCCCGCGTGCAGAACTGCACGTTGTCCCTGCTGACGGTCGCCCTCCTGGTCGCCGGCGCGCACGCCGCACCCGTCCTGGCCGCCACCGCGACCCCGCAACCAAGCAGCATGGGCGATTACGCCTTTGCCATTGCCCAGCAGCCGCTGGTGTCGGCACTCAACGCCTTCACCGCTGTCACCGGCTGGCAGGTCGGCCTACCGGCAGAACTGGCGGAAGGCATCGCTTCACCCGGCGTGCACGGCGCCTTGAGCCCGGAAAAAGCCCTGGACCGCCTGCTGGCAGGGACCAACCTGAGCTACCGCAAGCTGGGCAACAACACCATCGTGCTGGAGAAGCGCACCGCGGCCGGCACCCTCGCCCTGCAACAGACCACCATCAGCGCCACCCGCCAAGAACAGAGCATCGACAGCGTCCCGGCCACCGTCACCGTGCACACCCGCGAAGAACTGGACCGCAACAACGTCAACACCATCAAGGAACTGGTGCGCTATGAGCCGGGCGTGTCGGTCGGCGGCACCGGCACCCGTGGTGGCATCAGCGGCTACAACATCCGCGGCATCGATGGCGACCGGATCCTGACCCAGGTCGACGGCGTCGAGATCCCCAACGGTTTCTTCAACGGTCCCTACGCCAAGAGCCAGCGCAACTACGTCGACCCGGAGATCATCAAGCGCGTGGAAATCCTCCGCGGCCCGGCGTCGGTGCTGTATGGCAGCAACGCCATCGGCGGCGCGGTCAGCTACTACACCCTCGACCCGGACGACATCATCAAGCCCGGCAAGGACGTCGGTGCCCGCCTCAAGACCGGCTACAGCTCCGCCGATGACAGCTGGCTGAAGTCCGCCACCGTCGCCGGCCGCACCGGTCAGTTCGATGGCTTGCTGCACTTCAGCCAGCGCGACGGCCACGAGACTGAATCCTACGGCCACAACAACGGCACCGGCCTCGACCGCACCGCCGCCAACCCGGAGGACGTACGCACCACCAACGTACTGGCCAAGGCCGGCTGGAACTACGCCGACGACGCCCGCCTGGCCCTGACCTACGAGAAGTACAAGGACGACCGCGACAGCGACCAGCAAAGCGTCGTCGGTGGGCCGTTCGACAAGGGCCAACCGTTGGGCATGTACCGCTGGCGGACCGGCAATGACACTGTCAGCCGCGAGCGCTTCGGCCTGCAAAACACCTTCGCCCTCGACTCCCGGTGGGTCGATAACGTCAAGTGGAGCCTGAACCACCAGATCGCCAAGACCCACCAGACCACCGTGGAAGACTACTTCCCGGTAGTCCGTCACGTGATTCGCTCGCGTGAAACCGTGTATGAAGAAAAACAGTGGGTATTCGACGCCCAATTGGACAAAGCCTTCGACATCGCGAACACCAGCCATGTGCTGACCTACGGCACCACCCTCAAGCAAGAAAAAGTCACCGGCTCGCGCAGCGGCAGTGGCACGTGCCTGGCGGTCGGTCGTGGGTGCAGCGCCATCGGCGCCATCAGCCCCGGCGACGTGCTGAAAAAGTCCAGCGACTTCCCGGACCCGACCATCAACACCTACAGCCTGTTCGCCCAGGACCAGATCAGCTGGAACAACTGGACCTTCCTGCCGGGCGTGCGCTACGACTACACCCAGCTCAAGCCGCACATCACCCAGGAGTTCCTCAACACCGTGAACCCCGACGGCAAGGGCACGGTCAGCAGCGAGAACAAGACCTGGCACCGTGTCTCGCCCAAGTTCGGCCTGACCTACGCCCTGACCGACAACTACACCTGGTACGGCCAATACGCCGAAGGTTTCCGCACCCCGACCGCCAAGGCGCTGTACGGTCGCTTCGAGAACACCAGCACCGGCTATCGCGTCGCGCCTAACCCCGACCTGGAACCGGAAAAGAGCCAGAGCTACGAAACCGGCCTGCGCGGCAACTTCGAGTCGGGTAACTTCGGCGTGGCGGTGTTCTATAACAAGTACCGCGACTTCATCAACGAAGACGCGATCAAACCTGGCTACGACGAGCTGACGTTCAAGAGCGAGAACATCAAGCACGCGACCATCAAGGGCGTGGAAGTCAAAGGTCGCCTGAACCTCGACCCTTTCGGCGCGCCACAGGGCCTCTACACCCAGGGCTCGATTGCCTATGCCTACGGTCGCAACAACGACACCGGCGAGCCACTCAACTCCGTCAATCCGATGACCGGCGTGTTTGGCCTGGGTTACGACCAGGACAACTACGGCGCCTTGCTGAGCTGGACCCTGGTACAGAAGAAAAACCGCGTCGACGACAGCACGTTCAAGTCGCCAGACGGCATCAATGCGCAGTTCAAGACCCCTGGCTACGGCGTACTTGATCTGTCCGGTTTCTACAAGGTCACCGACGACGTCACCGTCAGCGCCGGCCTCTACAACCTGGCCGACAAGAAGTACTGGCAGTGGGACAACGTGCGCGGTTTCGACGCCTCGGGGGAAGCCGCCGTGCTCGCCCCCGCCAACCTCGACCGCCTGACCAACCCTGGCCGCAACGCCTCGATCAACGTGGTCTGGGATATCTGATTACCTGCACCCCCAAGAAACCCTCGCTGCGATTTTATGAAGTCGCCGCGAGGATTTTTTACTGTGCCGCGTCTCCTTGTTCGTCTAGTTACCAAGCGCCTCTCATTCTCAAGGACATTTTCATGACCGCCGCCGACACCTCCCAACGCCCGAGCCTGCGCTCACAACGCCTGAACCAGATCACCCACGAGCCGCACGCCAAGCTCGACGCCTTGGTCAAAGCTCACTCGCCGTTCGAGACCCAAGTCAGCTTCGCCCGTTTTGTGGTGGCCCAGTACCTGTTCCAATCGGAACTGGTGTCGCTGTACAACGACCCAGCGCTGATCGCCATCGTCCCGGACCTGGCGGCACGCTGCCGTGCCGAAGCGGCCAAGGCCGACCTGAGCGACCTGGACACCGAAGTCCCGGCCCCGGTGGCAGGCGCGGTGAACCACCCCAGCAAGGCCGAGGCCCTGGGCTGGCTGTTCGTTTCCGAAGGCTCGAAACTCGGTGCGGCTTTCCTGATCAAGCGTGCTGTTGGCTTGGGCCTGAGCGACACCTTCGGTGCCCGTCACCTGGGCGAGCCTGAAGGCGGCCGAGCCGAAGGCTGGAAGCGCTTCGTCAAGACCCTCGATGGCCTGGCGTTCACGGCCGAGGAAGAAGCAGCTGCCGACAAAGGCGCAATCGACGCCTTCAACCGCTTCACCGTCTTGCTGGAACAGGCCTACGCCAGCGCGCCAGAACTGGCCTGAGTCCCCTGTGGGAGCGAGCCTGCTCGCGATAGCGACCGGTCAGTCAATGATGATGTTGGATCGACGACCGCCTTCGCGAGCAGGCTCGCTGCCACAGGATCAACGCAAGCCAGGTTCCTCCCACCCAACCGCGCAGCCATTTGCCAAGACCTATGTCCCGCCCCGCCTCTTCGAAAATCGCCCGCCTACTCTACGGCCTGCTGGCCTACGTCAGCCTGGGCATAGGCCTGATCGCCATTGTGGTGCCAGGGCTGCCCACCACCGAGTTCATCCTGCTGGCCGCCTGGGCTGCCACCAAGAGTTCGCCGCGCCTGAGTGCCTGGCTGGAAAACCATCGCCTGTTCGGACCGATCCTGAGCAACTGGCGCAACGGCAAGATCATCGCTCGCCGGGCGAAAGTCAGCGCCACCGCCAGCATGCTGCTGTGCGCCGGCCTGATGCTGGTGATGCTCGACCACGGCTGGCCGATCTACCTGGCCATCGCCGGCATGGGCCTGGGTAACCTGTGGATCTGGTCGAGACCGGAGTCCCTGGCCCAGGTTTCCTGAGGCAGAATGTTAAATTTATTCAACGAAAAATGAGCTTTAGCGGCGAAAACACCCACTGATTCTGCCGAAACATCCTCTATTCACGACAAATCGATGACCGCACATCGATTTTCCCTCATGCATCTCATCTGTAAGCCGATGTGTCAGACATGGCGCCGAATGGACTTGACGAGCAGGTCGATCAAGACCCATTGCCAACCGGTCATTCATTCGCGAGATCACTCCATGCTCGACTCTCTTTCCATCCGCCTCAAAATCGTGCTGTTGTCCGGACTGTGCCTACTGGGTGTGGTCGGGTTGATTGTCGGCATGAACCTCTACCAGACCAATCAAAACGACGAACTGGTCAGCGACTCCAGTAGCAAAATGCTCACCCGCAGCGTCGAGAACCTGCTCCAGGCCAAGGCCGCCGAGCAGGCCGTGCGGGTGCAGAAGACCTTCGGTGAAACCCTGGCGCTGGTGACCGCCCTGGCCGACCAGTTGAGCGACCTGCGCACCATGGCCGGCACACGCTCGCTGGACGCCGGCAGCTTGCGTGAAGAACTCAACCAGAGCCTGAAAACCACCTTCGAGCGCAATGGCGGGGTGCTGGGCATCTGGCTGGCCTACGAACCCAACGCCCTGGATGGCAAGGACAGCGAGTTCGTCAACGATGAAGCGCGGATGTCCAACGAAATCGGGCGCTTCGCCAGCTATTGGAGCCGCGCCACCGGCCCCGGGCTCAACAGCGTGATGATCGAAGAGGACATGACCAAGACCACCCTGAACCTCAGCGGCAAGGCCTATAACGTCTGGTACACCTGCTCGCGCGACAGCAAGCGCACCTGCCTGCTCGACCCGTACTCCGACATCGCCGACGGCAAGGAGATGCTGATGACCACCATCACTGTCCCGTTGCTGGTCGAGGGCAAGGCCATCGGTGTGGTCGGTGTCGACCTGGCGCTGGACTCCCTGCAAGCCGCCGCCCTCGACTCCCAGAGCGAACTGTTCAACGGCGCCGGGAACATGCTGATCGTCTCCGGCAGCGGCGTGATGGCGGCCTACAGCAACAACGCCAAACAAGTGGGCAAGAACATCACCCAGACCCTGGGCAATGACGGCAAGGACGTGCTGCAACTGCTCGGCGCCAATACCCCGAAGATCCTCAAGCAGGGCGATCTGATCCGCGCCGTGTTCCCGGTCAGCCCGATACCCGACACCCAGCCCTGGGGCGTGGTGATCGACCTGCCCCAGCAAGTGCTGCTGGCCGATGCGCTGAAACTGCAAGGGGTACTCGATGACATGCGCAACAGCGGCACGCTCAAGACCCTGCTGGTCGCCAGCGTGGCGGGCGTGATCGGGTTGTTGCTGATCTGGCTGACGGCCTCCGGCGTGACGCGCCCCATCAACAGCGTGGCCGCCATGCTCAAGGCGATTGCCAGCGGTGACGGTGACCTGACCCAACGCCTGAACTACACCAAGAAGGACGAACTGGGTGAGTTGGTGAGCTGGTTCAACCGCTTCCTCGACAAGCTGCAACCGACCATTGCCCAGATCAAACAGAGCATCATCGAGGCACGCGGCACCGCCGACCAGTCTTCGGAAATCGCTCGCCAGACCAGCGAAGGCATGCAAGTGCAGTTCCGCGAAATCGATCAGGTCGCCACCGCCTCCAACGAGATGAGTGCCACCGCCCATGACGTTGCCAACAGCGCCTCGAATGCCGCCAGCGCCGCCAAAGGTGCCGACCAGTCGGCCCGTGACGGCATGTCGATCATCGAGCGCAGCACCCGCGACATCAGCCAACTGGCCGAGGAAGTCAGCAAGGCCGTGACCGAAGTCGAAGCCTTGGCGGTCAACAGTGAACAGATCGGCTCGGTACTGGAAGTGATCCGTAGCATCGCCGAGCAAACCAACTTGCTGGCCCTCAACGCCGCCATCGAGGCGGCCCGGGCTGGCGAGAGCGGTCGCGGCTTCGCGGTGGTCGCCGATGAAGTGCGCAACCTGGCCAAGCGCACCCAGGATTCGGTGGAGGAAATCCGCCTGGTGATCGAGCGTATCCAGACCGGCACCCGTGATGTGGTCGCCACCATGCATTCGAGCCAGACCCAGGCGCACAACAACGCCGGACAGATCCAGCAGGCCGTGCAAGCTCTGGGCAAGATCAGCGAGGCGGTCACGGTCATCAGCGACATGAACCTGCAAATCGCCAGCGCCGCCGAGCAACAAAGCGCCGTGGCCGAAGAGGTCAACCGCAATGTCTCGGCGATCCGCAGCGTCACCGAAACCCTGACCGAACAGGCCACCGAATCGGCGCAGATCAGCAGCCAACTCAACTCACTGGCCAGCCAGCAGATGAAATTGATGGATCAGTTCCGGGTGTAAGTGCCTCGACCTCTTGTATCCTCAGGCCCTCTTACCGGAGGGCCTTCGATGACGGATCTACTCACGTCCATTCAAGCCGCGCTCGGCTTGCCAGCAACCGCCATCCCCTGCACCGGCGAAGGCGCCCTGCCCTCGGCGTTTGCCGTCACCGAACTGGCCTGCGCCAGTATCGGCGCCGCGGGTCAGGCGGTCAGTGAACTGCTGCGCCAACACACCGGCCGCTCGCCCGCCCTGGAAGTGGACCGGCGCCTCGCTTCGTTCTGGTTTGCCCGTTCAATCCGCCCTATCGGCTGGAACGTACCGCCGTTATGGGACCCGATTGCCGGTGACTACGCGACGAAAGACGGTTGGATCCGCCTGCACACCAACGCGCCCCACCACCGCGCGGCGACTGAAACCGTACTCGGCGCCTGCACTGACCGCATCGCGATGGCGGCCAAGGTCGGCCGATGGACCGCAAGCGAGTTGGAACACGCGGTCGTCGACGCCGGCGGTTGCGCTGCGCAAATGCGCACCTGGCCAGCCTGGCAATCCCACCCCCAAGGCCTGGCCGTCAACGCCGAACCGCTGGTTCACGTCCAGGCCCACCCTGGCGAGCGCCCCGGCACCTGGCAGGGTTCGATTGCCCAGCCACTGGCGGGGATCAAAGTGCTGGACCTGACCCGTGTGCTGGCGGGGCCGATTGCCAGTCGGTTTCTTGCCGGCGTCGGCGCGGATGTGTTGCGCATCGATCCGCCGCACTGGAACGAGCCGGGGGTGATCCCGGAGGTGACCCTGGGTAAACGCTGCGCCTGCCTGGACCTGCGCAACCCCGACGAGCGCCGGGTCTTCGAAAGCCTGCTCAAGGACGCCGACATTCTGCTGCACGGCTACCGCGCCGACGCCCTGGACCAACTTGGCTACGGCAGCGACGAACGACAGGCGCTGGCCCCTGGGCTGATTGACGTCAGCCTCAATGCCTATGGCTGGAACGGCCCCTGGCGCAACCGCCGGGGCTTCGACAGCCTGGTGCAGATGAGTTGCGGTATCGCCGACGCCGGCATGCGCTACACACACGCCGACAACCCCACCCCCCTGCCGGTCCAGGCACTGGACCACGCCACCGGTTACTTGATGGCGGCCAGTGCGATCAAGGCATTGACCGAGCGCCTGGCAACCGGACACGGCCGTTCGGCCCGCCTATCGCTGGCGCGCACCGCAAAACTGTTGATTGAGCATGGGCCCGGCACTCAAGCGCCGCTACGCGCCGAAGACACGGACGATCACGGCCTGCTGGTGGAGCAAACCGCCTGGGGACCGGCGCATCGACTACAGGTGCCGCTGAAGATTAGCGGCAGCCCACTGCAGTGGGCATTGCCGGCCACAGAACTGGGATCACATCGCCCGCAGTGGCGGTGACAGTATGGACACCTTCGCCGGCAAGCCGGTCTCACTCCCACAGGGGGCCAGGGCCAGGCACTGGTGTTGTGTCGCTGATAGACCTTGTGGGAGCGAGCCTGCTCGCGAAAGCATCAGCCTGCGGCAATCAGTCAGCCCGGCCCAACGACGTCCACAACAGCTGCGCCGCATACCCCCGGTACGGTCGCCAGCGCTCGGCACGGGCCTGCAACGCCCGGGCCGTGAGCGGTGTGCCCTCCAGCGCCAGCAGCGCGTTGAGCAAGCCCACATCCCCCACGGGAAACCCATCCGGGTCGCGCAACTGACGCAAGGCAATGTACTGCGCCGTCCACTCGCCAATGCCCCATAACGCCAACAACTGCGTCACCTGCGCCTGCACATGCTGCGCCGGCTCGAACAACCGGGGCTCATCCAGCAACGCTTGCGCCACCCCCGACAACGTCCGCCCACGACTACGAGGCATGCCAAGGGTCGCCAGATCGGCATGAGCCAGGACACTGACCACAGGAAAGACATAGGTCAGTTGCGGCAACGCAGGCTGCGCAACCGCCAAGGGTTCACCATACTGCGCCACCAACTTGCCGGCCAACTTGATCGCCGCTACCACGCTGATCTGCTGCCCCAGCACCGCACGCATCGCCAACTCCAAGCCGTCCCACGCCCCGGGGACGCGCACGCCAGGGTGGCGGGCAATCAACCACGCCATCAGCGGATCCGCCGCCAGGTTCAGATGGACACGGGGCAGATCCGCATCCAGGTCGAACATCCGCCGCACCCGCGCCACGATTTCGGGCACGGCCGCCGGCTCAGGAAAATTCAGCGTCAACGCCAAGGCATCGCCCCTCGCCTGGGCTACCGAAAATGTACCCTGCACCCCATTTAGGCAGATGCTGCGCGAGTACACACCGTCGGCCACCCACTCAAGCCCGGTGATCGCCCGTGTCGAGAAGAACCCCAACATCGCCGGCCAGTCATAGAACCCTTGGTAGTCGAGCCGCAACTTCACAGCGTCAGGTGGCCGCTGTAGAGCCCATAAGCGGCCAGCACCGCGCCGATCACCACGCCGGTAAAAATGCCTTTTTCAATGTGGGTAAACAACGGCAGGTTCTGTTCACGCTTGGCCTTGGCGAACAGGATCACCCCCGGCGCATAGAGCAGGGCCGAGAGCAGCAGGTACTTCATCCCGCCGGCATACAACAACCAGACCGCATAGCTGAGTGCAACGGCGCCGATGATCAGGTCCTTGGTGCGCTCGGCGCTGGCGTGCTCATAAGTCTCGCCGCGCCCGCTCAACAGCACCGCATACGCCGCCGACCACAGGTACGGCACCAGGATCATCGAGGACGCGAGGTAAATCAGGCTGGTGTAGGTGCCGGCGGAAAACAGGGTGATCAGCAGGAAGATCTGGATCATCACATTGGTCAGCCACAGGGCGTTGACCGGCACGTGGTTGGCGTTTTCCTTCTTCAGGAACGCCGGCATCATCTTGTCCTTGGACGTGGCGAACAGGATCTCGGCGCACAGCAACGCCCATGACAACAGCGCCCCCAGCAACGACACCGCCAGGCCGATACTGATCAGCAACGCTCCCCACGGCCCGACGATATGCTCCAGCACCGCCGCCAGCGAAGGGTTTTGCAGCCGGGCCAGCTCCGGCTGACTCATGATCCCCAGCGACAGCACGTTGACCAGGACCAGCAACGCCAGCACCCCGATGAAACCGATGACCGTGGCCCGGCCGACGTCCGAACGCTTCTCGGCGCGGGCCGAGTACACACTGGCGCCTTCGATGCCAATGAACACGAAGACGGTGACCAGCATCATGTTGCGCACCTGGTTCATCACGCTGCCCAGGTCCGGGTTCTTCAGGCCCCAGATGTCGGCGGTAAAGATATCGGCCTTGAACCCCACTGCCGCAATCACGATGAACATCACCAGCGGCACGATCTTGGCCACGGTGGTCAGTTGATTGATGAACGCCGCCTCCTTGATCCCACGCATCACCAAAAAATGCACCGCCCACAGCAGCACAGACGCGCACGCGATGGCGATGGGCGTGTTGCCCTGGCCAAACACGGGAAAGAAATAGCCCAGGGTGCTGAACAGCAGCACGAAGTAACCGACGTTGCCCAGCCAGGCGCTGATCCAGTAGCCCCAGGCCGAGGAGAAACCCATGTAGTCGCCGAAACCGGCCTTGGCGTAGGCATACACCCCGGAGTCGAGTTCCGGCTTGCGATTGGCCAGGGTCTGGAACACAAAGGCCAGGGTCAGCATGCCCACCGCCGTGATGGACCAGCCAATCAGGATCGCACCGACGTCGGCCCGGGCGGCCATGTTTTGCGGCAGGGAAAAGATCCCGCCACCAATCATTGAGCCGACGACCAGGGCGATCAATGCCCCCAGTCGGAGTTTTTGTGCCGGTTGCGACATTTCTACCTCTTCATTCGGTGCGTTACGGCTGGTGAAAGCGTAACAAATGTTTGATCCACTAAATTCGTACAGCGTAATTACGTTTATCAGGTAACGCCAATGAAGATGCCGATATTTATAACTATTCCATCTATCGAAGGCCGGGCACTAAGTGTCATTTTCGTAACATTTTGACCCCGGCCTGTTACCTGGAAAAAATCACGACGAAAATTTGCACATTCCGGAAAACCAACTAGCGTCTAACTTCGCAACATTACGATCAATTCCCAAATATGACACACCAAGGCCTCTGGAAAGGGCCTTCCAGGCCAGCCGAAAGCCTATCGAAAGTCTTCCTAAGTCATTCATTAACAATGGAATGTGACAATGCACTGATCTAAGTCAGCTATTTAAATCGCACGCAGATTTACGCTGTGGTCTCTCTTCTCCTGCACTGGAGTCATGCAATGTCTGAATCACCCGGAAAACTACGACTAGGTGCCTTAGTCGCGCTGG
Source organism: Pseudomonas sp. ok272 (assembly GCF_900109995.1). Taxonomy (GTDB): domain Bacteria; phylum Pseudomonadota; class Gammaproteobacteria; order Pseudomonadales; family Pseudomonadaceae; genus Aquipseudomonas. The sequence goes on from NZ_FOCB01000010.1 coordinate 32,454, forward strand.
TAGTCGGCTCAATGATTGGTGGCGGGATCTTTTCCCTGCCGCAAAACATGGCGGCCAGTGCTGACGTTGGCGCCGTACTGATTGGCTGGGCCATCACGGCCGTGGGCATGCTGACCCTGGCCTTTGTGTTCCAGACCCTGGCCAACCGAAAGCCTGATATCGATGGCGGTGTCTACGCCTATGCCAAGGCCGGTTTCGGCGACTACATGGGCTTTTCCTCGGCCTGGGGCTACTGGATCAGCGCCTGGCTGGGCAACGTCGGTTACTTCGTGCTGCTGTTCAGCACCTTGGGGTATTTCTTCCCGATCTTCGGCGAAGGCAACACTGTCGCGGCCGTGATCGGTGCCTCCGTGCTGCTGTGGGCCGTGCATTTTCTGGTACTGCGCGGGATCAAGGAAGCAGCCTTCATCAACCTGGTGACCACCGTCGCCAAGGTCGTTCCCCTGGTGCTGTTCGTGTTGATCGCGCTGTTCGCCTTCAAACTGGACATCTTCACCGCCGACATCTGGGGCATCAAGAACCCGGACCTGGGCAGTGTGATGAACCAGGTGCGCAACATGATGCTGGTCACCGTCTGGGTATTCATCGGTATCGAAGGCGCGAGTATTTTCTCCGCCCGCGCCGAGAAACGTTCGGACGTCGGCAAGGCCACCGTGATCGGCTTTATCACCGTGCTGCTGTTCCTGGTGCTGGTGAACGTTTTGTCCCTGGGCATCATGACCCAGCCTGAACTGGCCAAGCTGCAGAACCCGTCGATGGCTGCCGTGCTGGAGCACGTGGTCGGTCACTGGGGGGCGGTGCTGATCAGCGTCGGCTTGATCATTTCCTTGCTCGGTGCACTGCTGTCGTGGGTATTGCTGTGTGCGGAGATCATGTTCGCCGCCGCCAAAGACCACACCATGCCGGAGTTCCTGCGCAAGGAAAACGCCAACCACGTGCCGGTCAACGCCTTGTGGCTGACCAACGCGATGGTGCAGTTGTTCCTGATCATCACCCTGTTCTCCGCCAGTACCTACCTGTCGCTGATCTACCTCGCCACCTCGATGATCCTGGTGCCGTACCTGTGGTCTGCGGCCTACGCCCTGCTGCTGGCGGTGCGCGGCGAGACTTACGAGAACGCCCTGGCCGAACGCAAGAAGGACCTGATCATCGGCGCCATCGCCCTGATCTACGCGATCTGGCTGCTGTATGCCGGCGGCACCAAGTACCTGCTGCTGTCCGCCCTGCTCTATGCCCCTGGCGTGATTCTGTTCGCCAAGGCCAAGCGCGAGTTGGGCAAACCGATTTTCACTAATGTCGAGAAGCTGCTTTTTGCCGCAGTGGTTGTGGGTGCCCTGGTGGCTGCCTACGGCCTCTACGACGGTTTCCTGACCCTGTAACACCTGAGTTTTTTATGTCATCTGGAGGATCACTGTAATGACCACGGAAAAAGTTAAGTACGGCGTACATTCCGAAGCCGGCAAACTGCGCAAAGTCATGGTTTGCTCCCCAGGCCTGGCCCATCAGCGGCTGACCCCGAACAACTGTGACGAACTGCTTTTCGATGATGTGCTGTGGGTTGCCCAAGCCAAGCGCGACCATTTCGACTTCGTGACCAAGATGCGCGAGCGCGGCATCGATGTCCTGGAGATGCATAACCTGCTGACCGACATCGTTGCCATGCCCGAAGCGCTGGACTGGATCCTGGAGCGCAAGGTCACCGCGGACTCGGTGGGCCTGGGCCTGATCAATGAAGTGAAAACCTGGCTGCGCAGCCTGGAGCCACGCCAGATCGCCGAGTACCTGATTGGCGGCGTCTCCGCCGACGACCTGCCGGACAGCTTCGGCGGCAAGACCATTCAGATGTTCCGCGACTTCCTCGGGCACACCAGCTTCATCCTGCCACCGCTGCCCAACACTCAGTTCACCCGTGACACCACCTGCTGGATCTATGGCGGCGTGACGCTGAACCCGATGTACTGGCCAGCGCGACGTCAGGAAACCCTGCTGACCACCGCCATCTACAAGTTCCACCCGCAGTTCACCAATGCCGACTTCGAGATCTGGTACGGCGACCCGGACAAAGACCATGGCAGCTCCACCCTTGAAGGCGGCGACGTAATGCCGATCGGCAACGGTGTGGTCCTGATCGGCATGGGCGAGCGTTCGTCCCGCCAGGCCATCGGCCAACTGGCACTCAACCTGTTCAAGAACAAAGCGGTCGAAAAAGTAATCGTCGCCGGCCTGCCGAAATCCCGTGCCGCCATGCACCTGGACACCGTGTTCAGCTTCTGCGACCGCGACCTGGTGACCATCTTCCCGGAAGTGGTGAACCAGATCGTCGCCTTCACCCTGCGCCCGGATGAAAGCAAACAGGGCGGCATCGACATCCGCCGCGAAGAAGCCAGCTTCATCGACACCGTGGCCAAGGCCCTGAACCTCAAGGCCCTGCGCGTGGTGGAAACCGGCGGCAACAGCTTCGCCGCCGAACGCGAACAGTGGGACGACGGCAACAACGTGGTGGCCGTGGAGCCAGGCGTGGTCATCGGCTACGACCGCAACACCTACACCAACACCCTGCTGCGCAAGGCCGGGATCGAGGTGATCACCATCAGCGCCGGCGAACTCGGCCGGGGCCGTGGCGGCGGCCACTGCATGACCTGCCCAATCATCCGCGACCCAATCGACTACTAACCTTTAACCCTGGCCGACACCTATCCGGTGCGGCCAGGGGGATAACCGAAACCCAAGGAGATCCAAAATGGCTTTTAACATTCATAACCGCAACCTGCTGAGCCTGGAACACCACACCCCTCGCGAGTTGCGTTATCTGCTCGACCTGTCCCGCGACCTCAAGCGCGCCAAGTACACCGGTACCGAGCAGCAGCACCTCAAAGGCAACAACATCGCACTGATCTTCGAGAAGACGTCGACCCGCACCCGCTGCGCGTTCGAAGTGGCCGCTTATGACCAGGGCGCCAACGTGACCTACATCGACCCGAACTCCTCGCAGATCGGCCACAAAGAAAGCATGAAGGACACCGCCCGCGTCCTGGGGCGCATGTACGACGCCATCGAATACCGTGGCTTCAAGCAGGAAATCGTTGAAGAGCTGGCCAAGTTCGCCGGCGTGCCGGTGTTCAACGGCCTGACCGATGAATACCACCCGACGCAAATGATCGCCGATGTGCTGACCATGCGTGAGCACGCTGACAAGCCGATTCATGAGATCAGCTACGCCTACCTGGGCGACGCCCGCAACAACATGGGCAACTCGCTGCTGCTGGTGGGTTCCAAGCTGGGCATGGACGTGCGTATCTGCGCGCCCAAAGCCCTGTGGCCCCATGACGACCTGGTGGGGCGCTGCAAGAAGTACGCAGAAGAAAGTGGCGCACGCATCACCCTCACCGAAGACCCGAAAGCCGCGGTCAAGGGCGTCGACTTTATCCACACCGACGTCTGGGTCTCGATGGGCGAGCCGGTTGAAGCCTGGGCCGAGCGTATCCAGCAACTGCTGCCGTACCAGGTCAACGCCGAGCTGATGAAAGCCACGGGCAACCCGCGCACCAAGTTCATGCACTGCCTGCCAGCCTTCCACAACAGCGACACCAAGATCGGCAAACAGATCGCCGAACAGTACCCGCACCTGGCCAACGGCATCGAAGTGACCGATGACGTGTTCGAGTCGCCGGCCTGCATCGCCTTCGAGCAAGCGGAAAACCGCATGCACACGATCAAGGCGATCCTGGTATCGACCCTGGCTGATCTGTAAAGGGCCCGACTCCCACAGGGAACACCGCCCCTGTGGGAGCGAGCCTGCTCGCGAATGCAGACGGACATTCACTATGGATGTCGACAGGTACACCGCTTTCGCGAGCAGGCTCGCTCCCACACTGACCGGGTTCCAACAGGGAGACCGAGTCGCTGGTCACTACTCTGCTTATTAGAAGGACTGCAATTATGCGTATCGTCGTTGCACTGGGCGGTAACGCCCTCCTGCGTCGTGGTGAACCCATGACCGCCGAAAACCAACGCGCCAACATCCGAATCGCCACTGAACAGATCGCCAAGATCCACCCCGGCAATCAGTTGGTGATCGCCCACGGCAATGGCCCGCAAGTCGGCCTGCTGTCATTGCAGGCAGCCGCCTACACCGCCGTATCCCCTTACCCACTGGACGTGCTCGGTGCCGAGACCGAAGGCATGATCGGCTACATCATCGAACAAGAGCTGGGTAACCTGCTGGACTTCGAGGTGCCGTTCGCCACCCTGTTGACCCAGGTTGAAGTCGACGCCAACGACCCGGCGTTCAAGAACCCGACCAAGCCCATCGGGCCGGTCTACTCCAAGGCTGAAGCCGAGGCGCTGGCGAAGGAAAAAGGCTGGGCCATCGCCCCGGACGGCGACAAGTTCCGCCGCGTGGTGGCCAGCCCCAAACCCAAGCGCATCTTCGAGATCCGTCCGATCAAGTGGCTGCTGGACAAGGGCAGCATCGTGATCTGCGCCGGTGGCGGCGGCATTCCGACCATGTACGACGAGAACCGCAAGCTCAGGGGCATCGAGGCGGTGATCGACAAGGACCTGTGCTCGGCACTGCTGGCCGAACAACTCGACGCTGAACTGCTGGTGATTGCCACCGACGTCAGCGCGGCCTTCATCGACTTCGGCAAGCCGACCCAGAAAGCGATCGCCCAGGCCCACCCGGACGAACTGGAACGCCTGGGCTTCGCGGCTGGCTCCATGGGCCCGAAAGTCCAGGCCGCCTGCGACTTCGCCCGTAACACTGGCAAAGTCGCGGTGATCGGTTCACTGTCGGACATCGAGGCGATTGTCCAGGGCAAGGCCGGCACCCGTGTCAGCACCGCCAAGCCTGGCATCACCTATCTATAATTAACGCCGGGGCAGGACACGCGCCTGCCCCCCGCTTTCATGCCTTGAGGAGGAGACGCCTATGGCCACGTTTGAGCCTGGTCACCTGCACATCGAACGCCACGCGCTGGACAAGCACGATGTCAGCTACAACATCCACATCGACTATGAAGTGGTCCAGGATCCCAAGGAAGGCAAGGGCATGCAGTTCACGATGCATGGCACCATCCAGGGCAAGGAGGTCAACGAGCCCTTCTTCCTGCGCAAGGAAGAGGCCTACAACTTCGCGAAAAACGTGACCGACATTGCCGAGAAGTACGGCATCCCACGGGCGATGAGCAGCATCGGCTCGGTGCACAAGCACTACGACGCCATGTTCGAGGATGTCCGGGTGCAATTGAACATGAAGTCCGGCGACCCGGTCAGCCCTGAGTTGTTCGAGTAATCCCGGACCCCGCACACACTGCACCCGTGGGAGCGAGCCTGCTCGCGAAGGCACTAGATCCATGTCGGATGCCAGTGCGCTTTCGCGAGCAAGCCCGCTCCCACGAGGGGATTGGTGAAATCCCCTGCTGGATTTCACCAATCCCCCGCGCCAAGGCATACTGGCCACCCTCTGCTACCCAGACCACTGAACCGCCCCATGCGTATCCACGTCAGCTTCATCGACCGCGTCGGCATTACCCAGGAAGTCCTGGCCTTGCTCGGTGGGCGTAATCTCAACCTGGATGCGGTGGAAATGGTCCCGCCCAACGTCTACATCGACGCCCCGACCTTGAGCCCGCAAGTGCTCGATGAGCTGCGTGATGCGCTGTTCAGCGTGCGTGGCGTGCAGGCGGTGACCGTGGTCGACATCCTTCCCGGCCAGCGCCGGAACCTGCAACTCGATGCGCTGCTGGCCGCGATGACTGACCCGGTGCTGGCGCTCGACAGCGCCGGCAATATCCTGCTGGCCAACCCGGCGCTGATCGCCCTGTACGGCCGTGAGCCGGCCGGGGAAAACATCGCCGAACTGTTTGCCGACCCGGCGTTGCTCGACGCCTTGCTCGAACAGGGTTTGCGCCTGCCGCTGCGGGAAATCACGGTCAACGGCCAGACCTTGCTGCTGGATGCCACCCCGATCACCGACGCCGGCGCCCTGCTGACCCTGTACCAACCCAATCGCATCGGCGAACAGCTGTCGGCGTTGCACCACGACCACGCCGAAGGCTTCGACGCGCTGCGGGGCGAGTCGCCGGCCATCCGCACCCTCAAGGCCCGGGCGCAACGGGTGGCGACACTCGACGCGCCACTGTTGATCCAGGGCGAAACCGGCACCGGCAAAGAGCTGGTGGCCCGCGCCTGCCACGCCATCAGTGCACGCCACAGCGCACCGTTCCTTGCGCTGAACTGCGCGGCATTGCCGGAGAACCTCGCCGAAAGCGAACTGTTCGGCTACGCCCCCGGCGCGTTCACCGGCGCACAACGCGGTGGTAAGCCTGGGCTGATGGAACTGGCCAACCAGGGCACGGTGTTTCTCGATGAAATCGGCGAGATGTCGCCGTACCTGCAGGCCAAGTTGCTGCGCTTCCTCAACGATGGCAGCTTCCGCCGCGTGGGCGGTGACCGCGAGGTCAAGGTCAACGTGCGCATCCTCAGCGCGACCCACCGCGACCTGGAAAAAATGGTCAACGAAGGTACCTTCCGCGAAGACCTGTTCTACCGCCTCAACGTCCTCAACATCGAAGTCCCGCCATTGCGCGAACGCGGCCAGGACATCCTGCTGCTGGCACGCTACTTCATGCAGCAAGCCTGCGCACAGATCCAGCGCCCGGTCTGCCGCCTGGCGCCCGGCACCTACCCGGCCCTGCTGGGCAACCGCTGGCCGGGCAACGTGCGGCAACTGCAGAACGTCATCTTCCGCGCCGCGGCCATCTGCGAAAGCAACCTGGTGGACATCGGCGACCTGGACATCGCCGGCACCTCGGTCGCACGCCAAAGCGACAGCGAAGTCGACAGCCTCGAACAAGCCGTCGACGCATTCGAGAAAACCTTGCTGGAAAAGCTCTACGTCAACTACCCCTCGACCCGCCAACTGGCCAGCCGCCTGCAAACCTCCCACACCGCCATCGCCCACCGGCTGCGCAAATATGGGATACCGGGGAAGGTGTAAGGCCCGCGACCCGCACCAGGCCAGTATTGATGTTGAATGTGCTGACCTCATCGCCGGCAAGCCGGTCTCGCTCCCACAGAGGGGCAAAATCATTCCAAATGCGACCTGCACCTGTACTGAAAGCGCTACAGCGGAACGATATCGCTACAGACTCAATCCGACACGTCTGCGCAAGGCTTTGATCCGCCTTAACTTTTTTCCCCACCCGCAACTGTATCGATTTCGCTACAGCCCTCACTTTTCGTCCACCTGAAATAATCATCAACCCATTGATTTGTAACGACTTAATAACATTGGCCGCGATCTTGCTACGTAGCAATCCATTCAGCTCTGCCCTGCAAGAGCATTCAATCGCGTCCACCAGACAAGTCTGGCCCTGAGGAGTTTCCATGAGCGAGTTGCGTTTTACCGAAGATCACGAATGGCTGCGCACCGAAGCTAACGGCAGCGTTACCGTCGGCATCACCGCCTTCGCCCAGAACGCCCTGGGTGACGTGGTCTATGTGCAACTGCCGGAACTGCAGGCCTACGAACAAGGCGCCGAAGCCGCCACCGTCGAATCGGTCAAGGCCGCCAGCGGCGTCTACATGCCATTGACCGGTGAAGTGGTCGAAACCAACCCGGCGCTGGAAACATCCCCGGAACTGGTCAACGAAGACCCGCTGGGCGAGGGCTGGTTCTTCCGCTTCATGCCCGCGGATGCGAGCGCCGTGCGCGACCTGCTCGACCAGGACGCCTACGACCGCCTGATCAAAGCCCAAGCCGACGCCTGAGGAGAGCTGACATGACTCACGTCAACCTGACCACTGCCAACGAATTCATCGCCCGCCACATCGGCCCCCGTGCCGGTGACGAGCGCGCCATGCTGGGCACCCTGGGCTTTGATTCGCTGGAGGCGCTGAGCGCCAGCGTCATCCCCGACAGCATCAAGGGCACCAGCGTGCTGGGCCTGGAAGACGGCTTGAGCGAAGCCGATGCCCTGGCCTCGATCAAGGCCATCGCCGCCCAGAACCAACTGTTCAAGACCTACATCGGCCAGGGCTACTACGGCACCCACACACCGTCGCCGATCCTGCGCAACCTCCTGGAAAACCCGGCCTGGTACACCGCCTACACGCCCTACCAGCCAGAAATCTCCCAGGGCCGCCTTGAAGCGCTGCTGAACTTCCAGACCCTGATCAGCGACCTCACTGGCCTGCCGATTGCCAACGCCTCCCTGCTCGACGAAGCCACCGCTGCCGCCGAAGCCATGACCTTCTGCAAGCGCCTGAGCAAGAACAAGGGCAGCCAAGCGTTCTTCGCCTCCGCGCATTGCCACCCGCAAACCCTCGACGTGCTGCGCACCCGTGCCGAGCCACTGGGCATCGAGGTGGTGGTCGGTGATGAGCGCGAGTTGACTGACGTCAGCGCCTTCTTTGGCGCCCTGCTGCAATACCCGGCGAGCAACGGTGACCTGTTCGACTACCGCGAACTGACCGAGCGCTTCCACGCCGCCAACGCCCTGGTGGCCGTGGCCGCCGACCTGCTGGCCTTGACCGTGCTGACCCCGCCAGGCGAGTTCGGTGCCGACGTGGCCATCGGCAGCGCCCAACGCTTCGGCGTACCGCTGGGCTTCGGTGGCCCGCACGCGGCCTACTTCTCCACCAAGGATGCATTCAAGCGCGACATGCCGGGCCGCCTGGTCGGCGTGTCCGTGGACCGCTTCGGCAAGCCGGCCCTGCGCCTGGCCATGCAGACCCGCGAGCAACATATCCGCCGCGAGAAGGCCACCAGCAACATCTGCACCGCCCAGGTGCTGCTGGCCAACATCGCCAGCATGTACGCGGTGTACCACGGTCCCAAAGGCCTGGCCCAGATCGCCCTCCGCGTGCATCACCTGACCGCGATCCTTGCCCAGGGCTTGAGTGCCCTGGGCCAGACGGTCGAGCAAGAACATTTCTTCGACACCCTGACCCTGCACACCGGCGCGCACACCGCAGTCCTGCACGACAAGGCCCACGCCCAGCGCATCAACCTGCGCGTCGTGGACAGCGAACGCCTGGGCCTGTCCCTGGACGAAACCAGCACCCCGGCCGACGTCCAGGCCTTGTGGAGCCTGCTGGCCGCTGGCAAGGCGTTACCGGACTTCGCCGCGCTGGCCGCCTCGGTGCACAGCCGCCTGCCAGCAGCCCTGGTGCGTCAATCGCCGATCCTCAGCCACCCGGTGTTCAACCGCTATCATTCCGAAACCGAGCTGATGCGCTACCTGCGCAAGCTGGCCGACAAGGACCTGGCCCTGGACCGCACCATGATCCCGCTGGGGTCGTGCACCATGAAACTCAACGCCGCCAGCGAAATGATCCCTGTCACCTGGGCCGAATTTGGTGCCCTGCACCCCTTCGCCCCAGCCGAGCAAAGCGCCGGTTACCAGCAACTGACCACGGAACTGGAAGCGATGCTCTGCGCCGCCACCGGCTACGACGCGATCTCACTGCAACCGAACGCGGGCTCCCAGGGTGAGTACGCCGGCCTGCTGGCCATCCGTGCCTACCACCAGAGCCGCGGCGACGCCCTTCGCGACATCTGCCTGATCCCCTCCTCCGCCCACGGCACCAACCCGGCCACCGCCAACATGGCCGGTATGCGCGTGGTCGTGACGGCCTGCGATGCCCAGGGCAACGTCGACATCGAAGACCTGCGCGCCAAGGCCATCGAACACCGCGAACACCTCGCGGCCTTGATGATCACCTACCCCTCGACCCACGGCGTGTTCGAAGAAGGCATCCGCGAGATCTGCGCGCTGATTCACGACAACGGCGGCCAGGTGTACATCGACGGCGCCAACATGAACGCCATGGTCGGCCTGTGTGCACCGGGCAAGTTCGGGGGCGATGTGTCGCACCTGAACCTGCACAAGACGTTCTGTATTCCCCACGGCGGCGGTGGCCCGGGCGTCGGCCCGATTGGCGTCAAGTCGCACCTGACGCCGTTCCTGCCCGGCCACGCGGCCATGGAGCGCAAGGAAGGCGCGGTCTGCGCGGCACCGTTCGGCAGCGCGAGCATCCTGCCGATCACCTGGATGTACATCCGCATGATGGGCGGTGCCGGCCTCAAGCGCGCCTCGCAGCTGGCGATCCTCAACGCCAACTACATCGCGCGCCGCCTGCAAGCGCACTATCCCGTGCTGTACACCGGCAGCAACGGCCTGGTGGCCCATGAATGTATCCTTGACCTGCGTCCCCTCAAGGACAGCAGCGGCATCAGCGTCGATGACGTGGCCAAGCGCTTGATCGACTTCGGCTTCCACGCCCCGACCATGTCGTTCCCGGTCGCCGGCACCTTGATGATCGAGCCGACCGAGAGTGAATCCAAGGAAGAGCTGGATCGCTTCTGCAACGCCATGATCCACATCCGCGAAGAAATCCGCGCCGTGGAAAACGGCACCCTGGACCCGAACGACAACCCGCTGAAAAACGCCCCGCACACCGCCGCCGAAATCGTCGGCGAATGGACGCACCCCTACAGCCGCGAACAGGCGGTGTACCCAGTGGCGTCGTTGATCGACGGCAAGTACTGGCCGCCGGTTGGCCGGGTCGACAACGTGTTCGGCGATCGCAACCTGGTGTGTGCCTGCCCGTCGATCGAAAGCTACGCTTAACCCTGTGAGGGGCGGGTTCGCCCGTCTCTCGCAAGAACACCGCCTATCCCCTGTGGGAGCGGGCTTGCTCGCGAAAGCGTCAGTCCATTCAGCATCAACGGTGAGTGACACACCGCTTTCGCGAGCAAGCCCGCTCCCACAAGGGTTGTACCAAGTTCTTAGATCCCGCCAATCCCCATAACAAGAAACCGGAGAACCACTCATGTCGTTAAGCGTGTTCGACCTGTTCAAGATTGGCATCGGCCCCTCCAGCTCACACACCGTCGGCCCGATGCGGGCTGCTGCGCGCTTCGTCGAAGGCCTGCGCCGGGACGACCTGCTCACGGCCACCACCGGCGTCAAAGTCGAGCTGTACGGCTCGCTCGGCGCCACCGGCAAGGGCCACGGCAGCGACAAGGCGGTGTTGCTGGGCCTGGAAGGTGAGCACCCGGACACCGTGGACACCGAAACCGTGGCCGCACGCCTGGCGCAGATGCGCAGTGACGGCCGCTTGAACCTGCTCGGCGAACACCGCATTGCGTTCAACGAGAAAGAACACCTGGCGATGATTCGCAAACCGCTGGCCTATCACCCCAACGGCATGATCTTTCGGGCCTTCGACGCGGCCGGCATTCAGATTCGCAGCCGTGAGTACTACTCCGTGGGCGGCGGGTTCGTGGTCGACGAAGACGCGGCGGGCGCTGACCGCATCGTCGAGGACGCCACGCCGCTGACCTTCCCGTTCAAGAGCGCCAAGGACCTGCTCGGCCATTGCGCCACCTATGGCCTGTCGATCAGCCAGGTGATGCTGACCAACGAAAGTGCCTGGCGCCCGGAGGCGCAAACCCGCGCCGGCCTGCTGAACATCTGGCAAGTGATGCAGGACTGCGTCGATGCCGGTTGTCGCAACGAAGGCATCCTGCCCGGAGGCCTCAAGGTCAAGCGCCGGGCGGCGGCACTGCACCGGCAACTGTGCAAGCACCCGGAGTCTGCGTTGCGCGACCCGCTGTCGGTGCTGGACTGGGTCAACCTCTACGCCCTGGCCGTCAACGAAGAAAACGCCAACGGTGGCCGCGTAGTGACCGCGCCCACCAATGGTGCGGCGGGAATCATCCCGGCCGTGCTGCATTACTACATGCGCTTCATTCCCGGCGCCAACGAAGACGGCGTGGTGCGCTTTCTGCTGACCGCCGCCGCCATCGGCATCCTGTACAAGGAAAACGCCTCGATCTCCGGCGCCGAAGTCGGCTGCCAGGGCGAAGTCGGCGTTGCCTGTTCAATGGCGGCCGGGGCCTTGTGCGAAGTGCTGGGCGGCAGCGTCCAGCAGGTAGAGAACGCCGCCGAGATCGGCATGGAACACAACCTGGGCCTGACCTGCGACCCGATTGGCGGCCTGGTGCAAGTGCCGTGCATCGAGCGCAACGCCATGGGCTCGGTCAAGGCCATCAACGCCGTGCGCATGGCCCTGCGCGGCGACGGCCAGCACTTCGTATCCCTCGACAAGGTCATCCGCACCATGCGCCAGACCGGCGCCGACATGAAAAGCAAATACAAGGAAACCGCCCGTGGCGGTTTGGCGGTCAACATTATCGAGTGCTGACGTCCACGCACGTCCGTACGTTTTCAGGAGCTGCATATGTCCACCGAAACCCTGTTGAAAACCCCGTTGCATGCCTTGCACCTGGAGCTTGGCGCACGCATGGTGCCATTCGCCGGCTACGACATGCCGGTGCAGTACCCGTTGGGCGTGATGAAGGAGCACCAGCACACCCGTGAGCAGGCCGGGCTGTTCGATGTCTCGCACATGGGCCAGATCCGCCTGACCGGCGCCAACGCCGCCAAGGCCCTGGAAACCCTGGTGCCGGTGGACATCATCGACCTGCCGGTGGGCATGCAGCGCTACGCCATGTTCACCAACGACAAGGGCGGCATCCTCGATGACCTGATGGTCGCCAACCTGGGCAACGACGAACTGTTCCTGGTGGTCAATGCCGCGTGCAAGGACCAGGACCTGGCCCACTTGCGCCAGCACCTGGGCGATCAGTGCCAGATCGAGCCGCTGTTCGAAGAACGCGCCCTGCTCGCCCTGCAAGGCCCGGCGGCGGTGACGGTGCTCTCGCGCCTGGCGCCTGACGTGGCGAGCATGACCTTCATGCAGTTCACCCGCATAACCTTGCTCGGGGCGCCGTGCTTCGTCAGCCGTTCGGGCTACACCGGCGAAGACGGCTTCGAGATCTCCGTGCCCGCCGCCCACGCCGAAGCCCTGGCCCGCGCCCTGCTGGCCGAGCCAGAAGTTGCCGCCATCGGCCTCGGCGCCCGTGACTCGCTGCGCCTGGAAGCCGGGCTGTGCCTGTACGGCCACGACATGAATGCCGACACCACCCCCATCGAAGCCAGCCTGCTGTGGGCCATCTCCAAGCCACGACGTGCCGACGGCGCGCGTGCCGGTGGTTTCCCGGGGGCCGAGACGGTGTTTGCCCAGCAACAAAACGGCGTCAGCCGCAAACGCGTCGGCCTGCTGCCACAGGAGCGCACCCCGGTGCGCGAAGGCGCGGAGATCGTCAACGACGCCGGCGAGATCATCGGCCACGTCTGCAGCGGCGGTTTCGGGCCTACGTTGGGTGGCCCCCTGGCAATGGGTTACCTCGACACGGCGCACACCGCACTTGAAAGCCAAGTCTGGGCGATTGTTCGTGGGAAGAAGGTGCCAATGCTTGTAAGCAAACTGCCATTTGTTCCACAACGCTACTATCGCGGCTAGTTGACTGTTCCCATAAGTAACGCAGTTGCGTAACAGTGCACCACGCTGTCACGCAACTGCCACATAACAGTGCAAGGCACTGTTTTTTTTCGCTTATGAACTGTGCTTATAACAATCGAAAACAACTGAACCACGTTATCGAATAAGCCGCACTACACACCCACAACATGACCCCAAGCCCAGCAATACATGGCTTTCACGGGGGGTTGTTTTTCCTCCCGTAGTTGGCGTAGAGTTTGCCCACTGTGTTTGCATGGGTCCCTTGGAATCGTGACCTGGGCAGTAGCCAACAAGTTAGCTACACCCGTTCTACGTCGTTCTACTTCCTGCAACCAGCCCCAGTACTCTTTCATGAGAAAGAGGCTGTCATTAATTTTGTGTCATAGGAAATAAGAAATGTCCCAACGTCAGAGCGGCACCGTCAAGTGGTTTAACGACGAGAAAGGTTTTGGTTTTATCACGCCAGAAAGCGGCCCGGATCTGTTCGTACACTTCCGTGCCATTCAAGGCAACGGCTTCAAGAGCCTGAAAGAAGGCCAGAAAGTCACCTTCATCGCCGTGCAGGGCCAAAAAGGCATGCAGGCTGACGAAGTTCAAGCAGAAGCCTGATCATCGAGCAACAAAAAGCCCCTGATGCTGACATCAGGGGCTTTTTTATGGCCGTAAACCCGTAAAATGGCTTCTTTTTTCGCTCCGAGGCCATTCCATGTCGAAACACCTGCTCAGCCCCCAGGGTGAATTCCCTATCGCCGGTCTCGGCCGTCGCCTGGCAGCGATGTTCTACGACTTCCTGTTATGCACCGCCCTGCTGATCGTCACCGGCGGTCTCTACAAGATGGCGCAGATGGCCATCCTCGGCGAAGAACGCATGCGGGCCTTGACCGATGCCGGTGCCCTGGACGGCGACCCGCTGTTCTCGACCCTGCTGCTGTTTGTGCTGTTCGGCTTCTTCGCCAAGTTCTGGACCTACACCGGGCAGACACTGGGCATGCAGGTGTGGTGCATCCGCGTGCAGAACGCCGACGGTACAGCCATCAGCCTGTGGCAGGCGCTGCTGCGTTTCGTGGTGTCGATTGCCTCACTGCTGTGCGTGGGCCTGGGTTTTTTCTGGGTACTGCTGGACAAGAAGAAGCGCAGTTGGCATGACATCTATTCCGACAGCCAACTGGTACGGATCCCCAAGAAGAAGAAATAAGTCCTGTGGGAGCGAGCCTGCTCGCGAAAGCCATCTTACATTCAACATCACCGTTGACTGATCTGACGCCATCGCGAGCAGGCTCGCTCCCACAACGAGCCGTTGCTATCAGGCGTTGCCCGCCGCCAGCCTCATCCGCGCGGCGGCGGTGAAGTCGAGCATGCGCTTGAGCGGGCGAATCGCCTGGGGGATCAACGCCGGCTCGACGAAAATCTCCCCCGAACCCTCACGCAGGCACTGCAGCGTACGCTCCAGGGTGTTCATCGCCATCCACGGGCAGTGCGCGCAACTGCGGCAGGCCGCGCCGTTACCGGCGGTCGGGGCTTCGATGAAGACCTTGTCCGGGCACAGCTGCTGCATCTTGTAGAAGATGCCGCGATCGGTGGCCACGATCAGGGTCTGGTTGGGCAGGCTTTGCGCGGCGGCGATCAACTGGCTGGTGGAACCCACCGCGTCGGCCAGCTCGATCACCGCGGTCGGCGACTCCGGGTGCACCAGGATCGCGGCGTCCGGGTACAACGCCTTCATGTCTTCGAGCTGCTTGGCCTTGAACTCTTCGTGGACGATGCAGGCACCGTCCCACAGCAGCATGTCGGCACCGGTCTTGCGCTGGATGTAGGTGCCCAGGTGCTTGTCCGGGCCCCAGATGATCGTCTCGCCGTTGTCCATCAGGCTTTCGACGATCTCCAGTGCGCAACTGGACGTCACCACCCAGTCTGCCCGCGCCTTCACCGCCGCCGAGGTGTTGGCATACACCACCACCGTGCGCTCCGGGTGCTGGTCGCAGAACGCCGAGAACTCATCGACCGGGCAACCCAGGTCCAGGGAGCAGGTTGCTTCCAGGGTCGGCATCAGCACGCGTTTTTCGGGGTTGAGGATTTTGGCGGTCTCACCCATGAACTTCACGCCGGCAACCACCACGGTCTTGGCCGGATGGGCGTTGCCGAAGCGGGCCATTTCCAGGGAGTCGGAGACACAGCCACCGGTCTCTTCAGCCAGGGCCTGGATGATCGGATCGCAATAAAAGTGAGCCACCAGCACCGCGTCCTGAGCCTTGAGCTCGGCAGCGATGGCAGCGCGGTAATGGGCCTCCTCCTCGCTCGTCAGCGGCTTTGGCTGCTTGGCGTCGAGGTGGGCTTGAACCAGAAGGCGTTCGGAAATTTGCGTCATGATCGCAAGACCTGCGGGCGCTTTCGCGCGAAAGTCGAGTATACACCCGGCTCCGGACCACTAACGGGTACCGCCGGGAGAGTGAGTTTTCATCAGGAACGGACTGCATTGCAGGTGCGCAAGGCTACAGAATATCCCCGCGATGCAAAAGACCATTGTGACCGGTCGCCAGTCACCGTCTTCGCTCACTCGGTGGCGTCAAAGGCTGCGTGGTACTTCACCTCGCCGGTTGGCACCGCCCCCCCAAAGGAAATGGCCTGGAAGTATTGCGCCGGGATACCGGGCAGTTCGAGTCCCGGATAGACCTCAAATCCAAAGCGGTCATAGTAGCCAGGGTCCCCCAGTACCACACAGCCCGCCGCGCCAAGCTGCCGTAGCCGCTCAAGTGCCGCGCTCATCAAGGCCGAGCCGATGCCCTGGCCCTGACGATCCGGCCACACGGAAATCGGCCCCAGGCCATACCAACCGGGTGCGCCCGACGAAATGCTCACTGGGGAAACGGCAACATGCCCGACCACCTCCTCGCCCGCCACCGCTACCAGGGAGACGGTCAGTTGATCGGCGCGGCGCAACGCCGTGACGATGAATTGCTCAGTGTGGCTGGAGTGCTGCTCGTGTTGAAACGCCGCTTCGGTCAGTTGCGTGATGGTGTCGATGTCTGCGGCGGTTTCGTTGTGAATGCTGATGTTCATGCCGGGCCTCTTGGGAATGTCTTGGCCGATGATAGGCCAAGTGCCCGAGAAAACCTGCCCTGCGAAGTGAAACCGCTCACTCAACGCACCACGATCATCGCCGCCGCGACCGCCATGACTGCCGCCGCGCCCCGGAACAATCGCCGTTGCGCCCGTTGCCCCGACAGCAGGTGACGGATACGCACGGCGGCGAAGATGAACAGCGCGCCGACGCCCAGCAACACCAGGATCGTCAGCGGCACCAGGACCAGCGCCCAGGTGTGCAGCGAGACCGTTTCCAGGTTGATCGCCAGCGGCAGCAACGCCAGGTAGAAGGCGATGGTCTTCGGGTTACCCAGGGTGATGGTCAGCCCTGAAACCGCCGCCGACAGCAGCTCCGTCTTCTTCACCGGCCGGTCCATGTCGATCGCCTGATGGTCGGCGCGCCAGAACTGCCAGGCCAGGTAGCCCAGGTACAGCGCGGCGCCCCAGCGCACCACGTGAAACAGCGCCTGGAAGTGCTCGGCAATCATCGCCAGGCCAAACACGGCAAAGGAGAGGTAGGCCAGGTCCCCCAGGATCAAGCCCGACAACAGGCAAAAGCCCGACAACGTGCCGCCACTGACGCTGCGTGCAACCAGCGCCGCCATGCCAGGACCGGGAATGGCGGCAGCGATGCCCAGGGCGATCGAGTAGGTGAGTGCTTGTGTCAGATCGAGCATGGGGTGTCCCTTGGTGGATTGATCGAAGGCCTATGCGCCTTCACTTGACGGCTGGCTACTTGAACAACGCCAGGTTGCCGATCAGCGTGCGGATGGTTTTCTGTGTCCCGATCAAGCCGATGGCCAGCCGTCCGATGGCCGAACTCTCGGCCTCGGAGATCCAGCCCCAGGTCGCTATCGACCACGATCACGCACTTGTGAACCGCCGCATCAAAAATCATCTGCCCCCCGCTACCGCGCGCCAAAAGCCCTTGGAACTTCAACGGCAAACGCCTTGAAGTGGGAAAAATACTACGCGCTTCACCCAGGATTATTTTGTCTATGTTGATTGCCAGACATGCATAAATAGGTAGAACCTACCTCCATTCAAATAAAAAGTGGAATTTATGACCGGACCAGCCCTCAGCCTGACAGACATCAATATCCTCACCGCCCTGCAACAGGACGGTAGGGTCACCAACCAGACCCTGGCCGATCAGCTCGGCATGTCGGCCTCACCGTGCTGGCGACGGGTCAAGCAGTTGGAGGAGCATCGCTACATCCTGGGTTACCGCGCGGTGTTGGACCGACGCAAGATCGGCTTGGGCGTGATGGTGTTCGTGCGGGTCAGCATTGACCGCCACAGCGAAGCCGAAGCACGCAAGTTCGAGCAAGAGGTCATGCAGTTGGAGGACGTGGTGGCGTGCTACAGCATCGGTGGCGACGCCGATTTCCTGCTGCAAGTGGTGGCCCGCGACCTGGACGCCTACGCCGAGTTTTCCATGACCGTGGTGCGGCGATTAACCGGGATCAAGGAAATGCAGAGCATGTTCGTGCTCAAGGAAATCAAGCCCTTCATCGCGTTCCCGGTCAAGCAGCCCCCGGTGACAACCGAGGGCCGTTGAGCACGGGGGCTAGCGCGCGACGCTCAAGTGGATATCGGCACCGCGCTGGATCTGCTGCCAATCAATCTGCAGCCCCAGCCCTGTGCCATCCGGCGCGGTCACTTGCCCTTGCCGGTTGGTGCGGATCGGGTTGGCCGTGGCGAACTCGAACAGCTCGACCTCGCAGGCCTGCTCGAAGTAGCTGCACACCGGCTGCCCCAGCATCAGGTGCAGGTTGGCCGCTTGCGCCAAGGAGTGCCCCCAGCTTTGCAACTCGACCTTGATCCCGCTGGCGGCCGCGTGATGGATGATCTTTAGCGCAGGCGTGATCCCGCCGCAGGTCATCACATCCACACGCACTCGGCTCCAGCACTGTTGGCTGGCTGCGAATGCCACCAGTTGGTGGTCAGTGATCGCATTGCCCGCCGCCAGCACCGGTACGTCGAGCCGGGCGCTCAACTGCCGATAGCCCGCCAGGTCGTAGTCATCCAGCGGCGCTTCGAACCAGGCGTAATCCAACTCGCCCAGTACCCGCCCGACTTTCAGCGCGGCGTCCAGGTCGTAGCGTTGCTCGACATCCAACATCAAGGCCAAGCCCTTGTCCCCATGGGCCCGTTGCACCTGCTCAATCAATCGCAGGTCGCGCGCCGGGTCGCACCAGCAATGAAACTTGATCGCGCGAAACCCTTGCTCGACCAGGTGCTGCACGGTCTCGACATAGGCCTCGGGCGTTGCCAGTACTGGCGTGCTGGCGTAAGCGTCGATGCGCTCGCGGTAGCCGCCGAGCAACTTGAACAACGGCTGCCCGGCCGCCTGCGCGGCGATGTCCCACAGCGCCACATCGATCAACGCCTGGGCCTGGGCCGAGCGGGCGTAGGCCTTGGGCCGCAAGTGCGACCACAGCCCTTCGCGCTCCAGGGCCGAGCGCCCCAGCAGGTCGGGGATCATGTCGCGCAGGGTCTCGGCCAGGACCGCGTCGGCGTGATGGCTGGTGTAGGAGTCCGTCGCCGCGACGCCTACGATGCCATCCCGGGTGGTGACCCGGATAAAGGTGTGGGTCGTGCAGGGTTCGGGCTGCTCCGGGGTCCAGGTCGAGCCGCGCACCGGCGGTACGCAGGCGAACACCTCGACCCGGTCGATCAAAAGGTTGGTCATTGGTCTCTCCCAGGTTCAAGGCCGTACGCGATAGCGTTCGATCAGGGCTTCGTCCAGGACCACGCCCAGGCCCGGGGTATCCGGCACCGCGACATGACCGTCTTCAAGGGGCAGCAGGTTCTTCACCAGGCCCCGGAACAGCGGGCTGTCGCTTTGCGAGTACTCGATCAACTCACCGAACTCACTGGCCGCCAGAAAGTGCACAGTGGCCGCCAGCAGGATCCCGGTGCTGAAACCGTGGGGCACCAGTTGCGCGCCGTGCAATTGCGCCAGCTCATAGATGTGGCGCATCTCGCTGATGCCACCGCAGCGGGTGATGTCCGGCTGGATGATCGCCGGGCGCGAGGCCTCCAGGAAGTGGCGGAACTCATGCCGCGTCGCCAACCCTTCGCCGCCGGACACCCGCAGCCCGGAACGCTCGGCCAGGTGCGCCAGGCCTCGCGTGTCGTCGGACGGCAACGGTTCTTCGATCCAGTTCAGTTTGAACTCGCGCAGCGCCTCGCATTGCGCCAACGCGTGCGGGTAGTTGCGCCAGCGCCCCACCAGGTCGATCTGCAACTGCACGTCATCGCCGATCTCCTCGCGCACGACCCGCAGCAGCTCACGGTCCTTGCGCAGGTCTTCGCCAAACCCGGCACCGCCCAGCTTGATGCTGCGCAAGCCCTGGGCCAGCAGGCCGCGGACCAGCTCGCGGTTGCCGGCCTCGTCGGGACGCGGGATGAACGTGCCGTAGGCGGCGATGCGCGTGCGGTACTTGCCGCCCAGCAAGGTGTGCACCGGCACCCCGTAATGCTGCCCGGCGATGTCCCACAGGGCGATGTCCAGTGCGCTGATGGCATGGATCGCCGCGCCGCGCCGGCCCATGTACTCGGACTGGCGGTACATCTTCTTCCACAGCCGGTCGATTTCCAGCGGGTTTTCACCGATCAGCAGGTCGCGCAGGCCCTGGCAGGTTTCATGGGACGCCGGGGTTTCGATCAAGGCCTTGACCACGGCCGGCGAGCTGTCGGTTTCACCGATACCCACGAGGCCAGTGTCAGTGTGGATGCGCACGATCAACGCATCCTCGCCCCACTCACATGGCTGGTCGAGCGCCGGCACGCGCAACCAGATCGCTTCTACATCCACTATTTTCATGGCTGGGTTTCCAGGACTTTCGAGGCACCCTGACGGACCACGGATCGCGCTTGATTGACCTCGGCGGTGCTCATCGCCGCCAGGCGCGCGGACTGCTCTTCAATCAAGTGGGCCGGCATGGCCGCGTAGTCTTCACGCAGCCACTTGAGCAGGCCCCAGATCTTCACTATCAGGATAAAAATGAACGGGATCGCAGTGAGGATCACGGCGGTCTTGAGGGTGTTGAGGGAGGCGTTGATGTACAGCATCGCCAGCGGCAGCACCGCCAGCATCAGGCACCAGAACAGGCGCAGGTTGGGCGACGGGTCCTGGCCTTCACGCAGGTTGCGGGTACTGGTAGCCGCCACGGTGTAGGCCACCGCATCCAGGTGGGAAGCGAGGAACACCAGCATCAGCAGGAAGTACACCACCGACAGCAACTTGCCAAACGGCAGGCTGGTCAACAGCATCGAGACCGCCGCCTCACCGCCGGCCCCACTGAGCATGGCCGGCGCGTTGACCAGGTCCGTGACGAACTGGTGAATGGCAAAGCTCTGCAAACTGCCGAAGAAGAACCAGCACCCGCCGCAGCCGCCGAGGATCATCGCCAGCACCACTTCCTTGATCGTGCGGCCCTTGGACACACGGGTGACGAAGATCGCCACGCCCGGGGTGTAGGTGATCCAGTACAGCCAGTAGAACACCGTCCAGCCACGGGAGAATTCGCCATCCCCGGTCGGGTCGGTGAACAGACTCATGTGGATGAAGTTTTGCAGGGTCAGGCCAATCGCGTTGGCGATGTTGTTGACGCTGAACAGGGTCGGACCGAGGACCAGCACGATCAAGGCAAAGACCATGGTCATGCCGCACGCCAGCTTCGCCAGGCGCTGCATGCCGGAGCTGATGCCGATGTAGGAACTCAGGGAAAACACCACCGTCACCAGCAGCACCAGGCACGCCTTGAGCATGAAGCCGTCGGTGATGCCGGTCAGGTCCGACAGGCCCTTGGCCACGGTGGACGTGGTCAGGGTGGTGGTCAGCACCAGGCCGCCGAAGGTGGCGAATAGGAAGATCAGGTCGATGATCCGCCCGACCGGGCCGTGGGCCTTGAAGCCGGTGATCGACTCAATGATGCCGGCCAGGCTCAGGCCTTTGTTCTTGCGCACGTGGAAGTGATACGCCATCGCCAGCGACGCAATGCCGTAGATCGCCCACGGGGTGATGCCCCAGTGGAAGAACGAATAGGCGATGCTCATTTCCAGCGCTTGCTTGCTCGCGGCGGCGATGTTCAGCCCCGGCGTGAGGTAGTAATACGCCCACTCCATGAAGGCCCAGTACATGGTCGCCGACCCCAGGCCCGCGCAGATGAACATGAAGATCCAACTGGTGTTCTTGTACTCCGGCTTGCCCTCGCCCAGGCGAATGTTGCCGTACTTGCTAAAGCCCAGGCCGATGATCAGCACCACACAGGCAAAGCCGAGCACCTGCACCAGGGTGCCGAAGGTAGAGGTCGCGCTGGTGAAGAGTTGATCGGCCAGCACCTTGGCCTGATCGGGAAACATCATCAATCCGATGACCGTCATTGATATCACCACGATGCTGGTGAATATCAGGGTCAGGTCTTTCTGCGTGTTCTGCTGCATAGGGAGTCCCAACTATTGTAATTATTGGAGAGACCCCGTCTTGGCGGGATCTGCGGCTACTGTAAGCTGGCGTCCTGCGCCGAGAGAATCGCGTTTTGGTAATGGACTAATAACGAAGTCTTATGAATAAATTCACCGAACCGTTCGCCCTGACCCGCCTGCCGCACATGACCTTGCTGCTGGCGTTCAAGACCGTGGCCGAGCAAGGCAGCTTCACCCGGGCGGCGACCGTGCTGCACTTATCGCAGTCGGCCGTCAGCCAGCAAGTGGTCAAGCTGGAGGAAGCCCTGGGCGTGGTCCTGTTCGCCCGCTCGACCCGCACCGTCACCTTGACCAAGGCCGGCGCAGGACTGCTGCAGGATATCGGCGCGCCGTTCGAGCAACTGCTCAGCGCGTTTGAAAAGTGCGCCCGGCAGACCGCACCGCCAGTGCTGCACATCGAGGCGGAACCGGTGATGAGTGCATTCTGGCTGACCCCGCGCCTCAAGCATTTCACCCAACGCTTCCCCGCCCTGCGCATCCAGCAACTGTTGAGCACCCAGCGCGTCGAGTTCCCTGACGGGGTCGAGCTGGCGATCAAGTGGGGAACGGCCGAATGGCCAGGCTTCGACGCCGAGTTCCTGATGGGCCTGAACTACGCGCCGATGTGTTCGCCGTCCTTGCTCGATGGGCTGCGCGTACCGGCCGACCTGGCGCACCAGGCGCTGCTGCACGACCGGCATTATCACGACTGGGAAAGCTGGCAGGCGCTGTACCCCACGCCGGGGCTTGAGGTGCGCAGCGGCCACGTCGTCACCGACTCCAACGTCCTCGCCCAACTGGCCA
Source organism: Pseudomonas sp. ok272 (assembly GCF_900109995.1). Classification (GTDB taxonomy): domain Bacteria; phylum Pseudomonadota; class Gammaproteobacteria; order Pseudomonadales; family Pseudomonadaceae; genus Aquipseudomonas. The sequence goes on from NZ_FOCB01000010.1 coordinate 55,191, forward strand.
TCGAAGGCCACGGCGTGGCGCTGTGCGCGATCGAGTTGACCGAACGCGCGGTGCGCAATGGCGAGTTGGTCCTGCCCTTCCCCGACATGCTCATGCCGCACCCACTCGCCTACTACCTGCTGACGCAGCCGCAACGGGGCGTCAGTGAAATGACCCGTCAATTCATTGCCTGGCTCAGGGAAGAGGCGGCGGCCCTCAGCAGTTGACGCCGAGGTTGGCGCTCACCCCGCGCGACCCTGCCTATCACCGGACGTCAAGCCCGACAACAGCAGCCGGATGTCGCGGCGCACGAGGATAAGGGTGTCGGCGGTCAGGGCTGTGTCCGAGCACGCCAGGCTGCGGAAATGGAAGGCATAGATCGCGTAGACGACATCGATCAGCGCCTCGATGTCCACGCTTGCGGCGAACGTGCCACGGGCCACATACGCCTCAATCGCCAGCTTCAACGACGCCTTGAAACGATTGCGCGCCTGGCCGATCTGGGCGTGCTCTTCCACCGCAAACAACATGGCCGCCAGCAGTTCGCGCCATAGGCGTTTGTCTTCGAGCGTGTCCATGTCGCCATAGTCGGCGGCGATCATGTCGACGAACGCCTCTCGTGGGTCTTCCGGCAATGCGTTCACCACCTGGCTCACCGCCTCCTGGGCCAGCGCCACCTGGTTCTCGATGATGGCGATCAGCAAGGTGTGCTTGTTCGGGAAGTAGTTGTACACCGTGGTCACGCCGGATTCAGCGACGGCAGCGATGTCTTCCATGCGCGTGTGCGTGAAACCGCGCTCGCGAAACAGTTCGATCGCAGTGTTGATCAGCAACTGGCGAAACTTTTCTTTTTTTCGCTCGCGCAGCGATGGCGCGGGGTGGTTCGGGTGGGTGGGCATAGTCACTCCAGGGCTTGGGGCCGATGGCCGGCATTCTAGCGAATGTCGGACAGATATGGGCTCATCATTAAAAATGTAGTTGACTACATAATTGCACTCAAATACTTTTTAGCCACCCTCACCATTGAGATCGCTCGGGTTATGAACAGACTCACACTGCTATTTGGCATTGCCATCGCTGTCACTGCGTCGATCAGTTCGGCCGCACCGCAACAGGTACGAATCTTCAACTGGTCCGAGCTGATCGGGCAGAACACGCTCAAGGACTTCCAGGACCAGACCGGGATCCAGGTCCAGTACGACACCTTCGACAACGAGTCGACGCTGCAGGTGAAACTGCTCACCGGCAACAGCGGCTATGACGTGGTGGTGCCCTCTGGCTCGTCGCTGGATCAACTGATCACGGCCGGCGCCCTGGCCGAACTGGACCGCAGCAAGCTGCCCAACTGGAAGAACCTCGACCCCGAGCTGATGCAGTTCGTCGAAGGCAAGGACCCGGGCAATCGCCACGCCTTCATCTATGACTGGGGCACCACTGGCCTGGGCATCAACCAGGACCTGATCAAAGCGCGCATGAGCGACGCGCCACTGGACTCCTACGACCTGCTGTTCAAGCCCGAGGTGGTCAGCCGCTTCAAGGATTGCGGGGTCGGGATCATCGACAGCCCGGAAGACGTCTACCCGATCGTGCTCAATTACCTGGGGCTGGACCCGCAACAGCCGACACAGGAGAACCTTGCCAAGGCCAACACGCTGCTGGAGGCGATCCGGCCCAACCTGCGCTATATCAACTCGGGCAGCTACATCAACGACCTGGCCAACGCCAACATTTGCCTGATGCTGGGCTGGTCGGGCGATGTCGAGATCGCCGGGCGCCGCGCCCAGGAAGCCGGCAAGAACGACCACATCCGCTACATCGCACCACGGGAAGGCACTTCGGCCTGGTTCGGCTTCATGGCCATGCCCAAGGGGGCGCCCAATCCCGAGGCGGCCTATCGCTTCATGAACGAGATCCTCGAGCCACGGGTCAGCGCCGACTTCACCGCCACCGTCGGCTACGCCAACGCCGTGCCAGCCAGCCTCGCGCTGTTGCCCGAAGCCGTCGCACAGAACCCTACGATATTTCCCAGCCAGGCGGTGCGCAGCAAAATGTTCTGGCAGTCCAATCCGACCGCCACCGACCTGCGCCTGATGACCCGCGCCTGGAACCGCTTCAAGAGCGGCCTCTGACCTTAAGGAAACTGCAATGGCATTCACCTCCACTCACCCGGCCACGGTCCACACCGAGCAAGGCTCGCTGCGCGGTGCCTTCGACGCAACCTGCGGCCTGCACGGCTTCTTCGGTATTCCCTACGCCGAACCGCCACTGGGCGCCCTGCGCTTTCGCCCACCGCAGGCCCATCGCGGTTGGACCGGGGTGCGCGCCGCCGAGCGCTTCGGCTGCGCGTCGGCCCAACTCTTCGACTCGACCGAGGGCGAGTTCTGCGAGTTCAGCGACAGCGAAGCCGTCGAGGGGCAGCCGTGGGTCGGCGCCGAAGATTGCCTGACCCTGAACGTCTGGACGCCCTCGGTGGGCCCGGTTAAAAGACCGGTCATCGTGTGGATTCATGGCGGCGCCAACTGGCTGGAGAGCAGCCGCTTGAAGTGCTACCACGGTGACGTGCTGGCCAAGACCGGGGACGCGGTGTTCGTCTCGTTCAATTACCGGCTGGGGGTGTTCGGCTTCCTCGATGTCAGCGTGCTGGGCGACGACTCCTACGCCGGCGCCCACTCCCACGGGGTGCTCGATCAGCTCGAAGCGCTGCGCTGGGTGCGGCGCAACATTCAAGCGTTCGGCGGCGACCCGCAGAACATCACGCTGATGGGCGAGTCCGCCGGCAGCATCGACATCAGTTGGCTGCTGGCCGGCGGGCACCTGGGCGGGCTGGTCAAGCGCGTGGTGATGATGAGCGGCTATGCCGGCCTGCCCGGCCTGAGCGGCGACATTCGCGAAGGGCTCAGCGACGCCAGCGCGGGCGAGCTCGCACGCCAGTTCTTCGCCGATTGCGCCATCGACAGCGTCGAGCAACTCCAGCAGATGAGCACCGCGCAGGTGATGATGAAGGTGCACCACCTCGCTGAGTCCTCGGACATGCTGTTTCGCATGGACGCACTGTTTTGGCCCAAGACCTGCGCCCACTCATCGCCCGTGGACCCGATCGCGTTCGCCGAACAGGGCCGGGCGACCGGGATCGAGGTGATGATCGGCTTCACCCACTATGAAATGGGCCTGTGGCTGAACTGGGACGAGACCCTGGATCACCTGGGCCTGGACCGCATGGTCGAGCGCCTGGACATCATCCCGCCCGCGCTCAAGGACGCCGCCAAGGCCTTGTACCGCCAGACCTTCCCCGACGAAGACGAAGGCCAGCGCGCCATGCACCTGCTGGGCGATTGCGTGTTCGTCATGCCATCGTTGTGGGCGGCCGAGGGCCTGTCCAAGGGTAACGCGGTCAAGGTCTATCGCTTCGACCGCGAGACCGACCCCCGCCGCCGCGCCCAGCATGCGGCGGACCAGGTCTATTTCTTCGGCAAGCTCGACACCTACGTCGGCCGACTGCTGGCGGGAACCCCACGCGATGACGCCGAACAGGTCGAGCGCGAGGCATTGGCGAGCCTGATGCAAGGGCTGATCCTCAGCTTCGCCGGCGCTGCTGCAACGGACTCTGCGGCGTACCGCGACTGGGTTGGCTACGACGGTGAGTCACGCACGCTGCTGGCGCTGGATACCCAGCCACAGATGCTCAGCGACCCATACCGTCAGCGGCGGGCGTGGTGGTTTGAGCACATCTATCGTGGCTGAGCCAGGCGGCCCTGGGCGTCGCCTTCGGACACGCGGAATCGGACGGATCAAGCCGTCCGGGCCTTCAGGGGTGCGCCCACCGCGACAGGGCGACGCTGTCCTCGGTCGATAGCCTGGGATCAGGCCAGGCCTCTACGCTATCGGCCAACGCCCGGTACAACTGCATCGGCGATACCGGCTTATGCAGCAGCGGCACGCCGCTGTCACGCGCTTCGCGCAAGCGCTGCGTGGTGGTGTCGCCGGTGATGATCAAGGCCGGCACCGAGATCCCCAGCGCCTCGCGGACCTGGTGGATGACCTGGGTTCCGGTTTCGTTCTGGCGCAGGCAATAGTCACTGATCAGCATCTGTACCGGCCAGTGGGCCACGTGTTGCAGGGCCTCATCGATAAACTCCGCCGCCCGGCATTCGCAGCCCCAATCTTCCAGCAACTGGACCATGGCCTCGCGCACAAAGGCGTCATCCTCGACCACCAACACCCGCAGGCCTCCCAGGTGCATGGGCTGGCGCTGGGGAACATCGCTCAGGGAGAACACATCGTCCGCCCACACGGGATCGACCCTCGGCAAGCGCACCCGGAACACACTGCCACGCCCTGGCCGGGACACCAGGCTCAAACCATGATCGAGCGAACGTGCCAGCCCTTCGGTGATCGCCAGGCCCAGTCCCAGGCCCTTGAGGCGGTCACGCTCCGGGTTGCCTAACTGGTGGAACTCACGAAACACCTCCGACTGTTGCGCCGGCTCGATCCCAATGCCGGTATCGAACACCTCGATCGACACCTGCTCGCCCCGCTGCCGGGCGATCACCAGCAAGCCGCCGCACTCGGTGTAGCGAATGGCATTGGTGATCAGGTTGCGCAGGATCAGTTCCAGCAGCGCCGGGTCGGAGTCCACGGACAGGTGAGTCTCGCGGCACCGATAGACGATGCCCTTGGCATCCGCCTGGCCACCCAGTTCGTTCTCCAGGCGATTGAACAGCGGCTGTAATTGGAACCCGCGACGCTGCGGCTCGATCACGCCCGCCTCGATCCGCGAGAAGTCGAGCAAGGTGTTGAGCATCTGCGCCGACGCCTGGCTGGCGGCGCGCGCGTGGCCCAGCACCTTGCGCTGGACCTCGGACAGGTCACTGCGCTCCAGCACCTCCAGGAACAGCTCCTGGGCATGGATCGGCTGGCGCAGGTCATGACTGGCCGCGGCCAGGAACTTGGACTTGGCCAGGTTGGCTTCCTCGGCCTTGAGCCGGGCCTGATCGGCGCGCTCGGACTCGATCTTCAGGCACTCGACCAAGTCGCGGTTCTCGAAGCGCAAGGCAATGGCACTGCGCGAGGCCCGCTGGGCAATCATCGCCTGGCCGATCAGGCCCGCGACAAACAGGGTGCAACTGATGGCCAGGACGCGGTAGGACTCATCCCCGATCATCCACAACTTGCCGTTGATGGACGCCAGTTGTGCCAGTTGCATGCACAAGAACAGCGGCAGCACTGGCGCCAGCAACGAGGCGGCATTGCCGCTGATCCCGGCCAGAGCAGTCATGGCCAGCAGTTGCGCGGCGAGCGAGCCCTGGCCCATCACAACCCAGGCCAGGCCCCCCCAGACCAACCCTTCAAGTACCTTGATCAGGCCCATGTGGATCAGCAACCGTCGGCGATTGTCCACCGTCACGCCACGGCGCAAGGCCAGGCTCGCGTAACTCACGCACAGCACCCGTGCGCTCACCACGGCACCCAGCCAGAGCAGCAGCGGGGAACGGTCCTGCGGGGAATCGAAGGCCAGTACGAGCACCACCGCCAGGGCGCTGCCCAGGTACAGCGACTGCTTGATACCCGCCAACACCAGGCGCATCTGCTCGACGCGGATGTCGCTGTCCACGTCGCCGCCCGGCGCTACGCGGCTCAATCGATCAACCCCATGCGTCGCGCCACGAACGTCGCCTGGGAGCGGCTGGACACCTGCAACGCCAGCAACGTGGCCTGCACGTGCCCGCGCACGGTGTTCTCCGAGAGGTTGAGCTGGCGGCCGATCATTTTGTTCGACAGCCCCTGGCTGAGCAGGTCGAGCACTTCCCATTGGCGCGGCGTCAACTTGATCGAGGGGCCGCTGGCGTCAGACAACGGGGATTGGGCCTGCACATCGCCCGCGAGCATCTGGGTAATCAGTTCCAACATCCGCGCAGGTGCCTCGGCCTTGCAGACGAAGCCTTGGGCACCGTGGGCCAGCGCTTCCTGCTCCACCCGCGGCCCCTGCAAGCCGGACACCACCAGCACCTTCGCCAGCGGCCACCGGCGCTTGAGCAGGGCGATACCATTCAGGCCGTTAATGCCTTCGAGCTTGATGTCGAGCAAGACCAGATCGAGGGTGTCACTCGAACACAGCAACGCCTCTTCCAGTGAGGCCGCCTCGAATATCTGCACAGCCTTCAAGCCGGAGGTCAGCATCATGCTCACCCCGGAACGAAACAAAGCGTGGTCATCAACAAGCAGCAGGTGCGCAGTCATGCCGGCCATTCAATATCATCCATACCGCGCAAGCAACCAGTCCATGTGGACTATAGGAATGTCCCGTCGCAACTGATCAAGGTGGTCGGCACACCTTAAGGATGAGTTCATGAACCGCGCTGATCGAGGGCTGTCGCTACATGCGTGACGCCGTCGACGCGCCTGCGTTGATGATGTCACCGCATCAGGCCGGTGCTACGTGTTCCCCGCCTCGTACTTTTCCCCTTCGCCCCTCGCCAACCAAGATTCATTGACGCTGAGCAACTGGGCAATCTCCGGCAGGCGCTGCCTGGGCAAGCCACGGGCGAACCAGTTCGTCATGTTCTGGGGGCTGACCCGCAAAAACAACGCGAAATCCATGGGTGAGATATTGCACTGGGCCAGTAGCGCCCGAAAACGTGGACCGGATCCACGAAGACTGCCCGAGCGCCGTGTCAGAGATTGCTGTCCTGCACACGCGCCGATACCTTGATTGGCCATTCCTTTTCCCTTCTGTTGCTCCATGGGTTTACGGGTGCGCCCAACGCGTTGAGGTACCCGGCAACCAGTATAAACAAACGCTTGCGCTGCACGGAGCCGGCTACGGCAAGCGGTCCGCCCTAAAGCGGTTGTCCTGCTCACCTCCCAGCCCCGCGCGATCACCTTTTTAAAGGCAAAAAAAAACCCGGAAATCCTCACTTGCGTGGGCCTTCCGGATTTTCTAAACCGCCAAAAATGGTGGGTCGTGTGGGATTCGAACCTACGACCAATTGGTTAAAAGCCAACTGCTCTACCAACTGAGCTAACGACCCGCTGTGTGGTGGCGCGTATAATACTGATTTTTAAGGACTATTCAACACCTATTTTGAAATAAATCAAAAATAAGGTGTTGGGTCGCTGATTCCGGCCGCAGCGAAGCCTTCTGCACGCAGGCGGCAGCTGTCGCATTTGCCGCACGCATGGCCGCGCTCATCGGCCTGATAGCAAGAAACGGTCAGCCCGTAGTCGACCCCAAGCTTCACCCCAGCCTGAACGATTTGCGCCTTGCTGAGATTCTGTAGCGGGGCCTGGATGCGGAAGCCGTTGCCTTCAACCCCGGCCTTGGTCGCCAGGTTGGCCATGCGTTCAAAGGCCTCGATGAACTCAGGACGGCAATCCGGGTAGCCGGAGTAGTCCACCGCATTGACCCCGATGAAGATGTCACGGGCCCCCAGCACTTCAGCCCAACCCAGGGCAAGCGACAGGAACACCGTGTTGCGCGCAGGCACATAGGTAATCGGGATGCCTTCGCTGGGCGCTTCAGGTACATCGATGGCGCTATCGGTCAATGCCGAACCGCCAATACCGTTCAGGTCCAAACCGATGACTTTGTGCTCGACGACACCCAGATCCCGCGCCACACGCTCGGCAGCACGCAGCTCGGAGCGGTGACGCTGGCCATAGTCGAAGCTCATGGTGTAGCAGCTATAGCCTTGCGCGCGGGCCATCGCCACGACGGTCGCCGAGTCCAGGCCACCAGACAGCAGTATCACCGCACGTTTTTCGGTGGTGTTCAGTTGTTCAGTCATTTCAGCGCCCCGGCTCGTCATTCCAAAGATATTTGTGTAGCTGCAACTGCAGGCGTACCGGCAGGTTGTCGGCGACAACCCAGTCAGCCAGGTCGCGTGCGTTCAGATCGTGATGACTCGGCGAGAACAGGACCTCGCCGGCCCGCCGCTCCAGCCCGTACTGGATCAGCTTGGACACTGCCCAGTCATAGTCCGCGCGCGAGCAGATCACAAACTTGACCTGGTCATTGGCTGTCAGCAACGCGATATTTTCGTAGCGGTTACGCTGGGACTCTTTGGAGTCTGGGGTTTTCAGGTCAACGACGCGACTAACCCGCGGGTCGACCGCACTGATGTCCAAGGCGCCGCTGGTCTCCAGCGAGACCTCATAGCCTGCATCGCACAGTTGCTTGAGCAACGGGATGGCATTCGGTTGCGCCAACGGCTCACCGCCGGTGACACAGACATAGCGAGGCCGGAAGCCGGCAACTTGCTCAAGGATGTCGTCGAGGGTTCGCAAGGTGCCGCCGCTGAACGCGTAGGCACTGTCGCAGTATCCGCAACGCAATGGGCAACCGGTCAAGCGCACAAATACTGTGGGCAGCCCGGCAGTCCGCGTTTCACCCTGCAACGAGTAAAAAACTTCGGTGATTCTCAATGTGTCTTGCATAGTCGCCACGGGCGTAACAGCTAAACAGGCTGTCCGCCTCCGTCAGGCACTTGATGGAACCCCGCCAACGCGCGGACCCCAAAAAGCGGTGTTTCATAAAAAGGGCGTGAATTCTAACGAAAAAACCCGCGACAAGCGCGGGTTTCTTATGAACTGATCAAACAGCGCTACATGCGCTGCAGGTCGCGTTGAGCCAACTGAGCAGCGGAAGTGCCCGGATATTGGGAAACCACCTGCTGCAGAATGCCTTTGACCTTGTCGGTATGACCCAGGCGGCGCTCCACGTCAGCAAGCTTGTATAACGAATCCGGCACTTTGGCGTGCTTGGGGTACAACTGCGAAACCTTGGCGAAAGCCTGGCCAGCACCTTGTAAATCGCCCTTGGCCAAGTTCACTTCACCCAACCAATACTGGGCATTACCCGCGTACTGACTATTAGGGTACTTACGCAGGAAAGCGGAGAAGGCCTGGCTGGCCTTGTCGAAATCCTTGGCCTTGATCAGGTCGAAGGCAGCATCGTAATAGAGCTTTTCCTTCGCCGGATCAGCAGGCTCAGCGCTCGCCGCGGGTGCTTGGGCTGCTGCGCCCGCACCGGCGACTGTACCGGCGGCATTCATATCGCCACCGGCTGGAGAATTTTCAGGGGCTGCTGCGGATGTACCGCCACTCCCAATACGCCGATCAAGATCCTGGTATCGCTCCAGGCTTTCTTGCTTCATGCGTGCGACATCGTTTTGCAGAACCTCGATCACACCTTGTTGGCGTGCAATCTGCTCCTGCATTTGTTGCAGTTGGTTGAACAGCTCGCCCTGTGCCGAGACAGGGGTCGAAACCCCTCCCCCGGCATAGGCGCCGTTCGTACCGTAACCCGCAGGCGGATAACTGCTCCCGCTATTGTTATAACCGGAGTTGTTATCAACCACAGGAACCGCAGCCCACACCGCAAGCGGGGCGAGACTGAGAGCCAGGACAGTTACAGCACGACGGCACGTTCGCATGACGAATTACTTACGCAGTTCGACGCGACGGTTCTGAGCCCAGGACTGCTCGTCGTGGCCAGTAGCAACTGGACGCTCTTTACCGTAGGAAACCAGTTCCAGCTGAGCTGGGGAAACACCTTGCAGTACCAGGTAGCGTTGAACGGCTTTCGCACGACGCTCGCCCAGTGCCATGTTGTACTCACGAGTACCACGTTCGTCGGTGTTGCCTTCCAGAACAACGCGAGCGCCGTTTGCTTTCAGGTCTTTGGCGTGAACGTCCAGAGCGCGCATGGCTTCTGGCTTCAGGTCCGAGCTGTCGTATTCGAAGTAGAAGGTGGTGATTGCGCGCAGAGCAGCTTCTTCGCTCAGGGAGCCGTCAACAGCACCAGTGTTAGCGCCGTAACCAGCGTTTGGATCAACAGCGCCTTCACCGGCGTTGTCGCCGCCTTTGGACGAGCAACCTACAGCTACAGCCATGGCCAGAGCCAGCGCAGCAAACTTACCAAACTTCAGCATTTCCATCGTGAAACTCCTAATGAACCCCAATGTGTTAAGTAAAACGTGTAACGCCGCGTCAGTTCAGGTAAGGGGACCAGGAAGGTTCTCTGACTTCGCCTTGAGCGGTAGGAAGCGGGAGCCTTACGCGTCCATTGATAGACACGAGCATCAAGACTCCCCGGCCCTGCTGGGCGGTGGCGTAGATTACCATGGTGCCGTTGGGCGCAACAGTGGCTGACTCATCAAGGTTGGTGTCTGTAAGGATTTTTACGCTACCGCGTTGCAAATCCTGGGCCGCCACGCGGAAATTGGTGAAGCCATCCTGACGGTGAATCATTACCAGGGTCTTTTCATCTGCCGACAGTTTCGGGTTGGCGTTGTAGTTACCAATGAAGGTCACACGCTCAGCACCGCCGCCATTGACGTTGGCTTTGTAGATTTGCGGCTTGCCGCCACGGTCGGAGGTGAAGTAGATGGTCGAGCCATCCTTACCCCAGAACGGTTCGGTGTTGATGCCTGGACCTGCGGTGACACGGCTGATCTGGCGCGAGCCCAGGTTCATCACGTAGATGTCCGGGTTGCCATCCTTGGACAGCACGAATGCCAGGCGATTGCCATCTGGCGACCAGGCTGGAGCACCGTTCAGGCCTTCGAAGTTGGTGATCTGCTCGCGACGACCCGTATCGATGTTCTGCATGAAAATGCGCGGACGCTTCTGCTCGAACGACACATAGACGATACGCTTGCCATCCGGAGCAAAGCGCGGCGACAGGATCGGCTCGCGCGATTGCAGCAAGGTTACCGCACGGGCACCGTCATAATCCGAGCGCTGCAGGGTGTAGCGTGTGTTGTTCACCGAGAAACGTTCGGCCGTCACGTACAGCAGGCGGGTGGAGAACGCGCCCTTGATACCGGTGAGTTTCTCGAACGACTGGTCGGAGATGTAGTGCGCCATGTCGCGCAGTTGATCGACACCACCCGACACACTGCCCGTCAGCACTTGCTGCTCGGTGTTGACGTTGAACAGCGCATATTGCACCTGCAGGCGACCGCCCGATGGAACAATGCTACCGACCATGATGTATTGGGCGCCCAGGGCTTTCCAGTCACGGTAAATGACTTCGCTGGCCTGAGTCGGCTGGCTGATCATGTTCTGCTTTGGAATCGGCGCGTAGTAACCGGAGTTGCGCAAATCGTTGCCAATGATTTCTGCCATGTCGTCCGGCAGGACGCTACCGCCCTGCCATCCGAATGGAACGACCGCAATCGGCGTTGCCCGATCACTGCCGCTGGTAACCAGAATGTTCTTTTCATCCGCCGTCGCTATCCCTGCCATGCAGCAAATAACGACAAGCATTCCTCGAAGAAGGTTTCTCACAAGGCTAGATCCTCAGGTGTGAATGTCATCTTGAATGAACGATAGGGAGCGAAATCGCTCGGCTTCATTCCCTGCATTTCTGTCAAACGACCAATGTTCTTGACCGCTGCTACCGCCGAACTGTCGAAAGGACCGTCGCCACTGGACTTGGCCACGCTGACCGAAGTCACCGTACCATCGGGCAACATGCCAATTTGCAGCACGACCGTCATGTTCTTGCGTGCCGAAGGAGGACGAGCCCAACCTTCCGCTGCCCGAGCACGAATCAGATCATCGAAACTACCGGCGACTTCATCACCCTGCTCATCGGCCAAGGCCTGCTGACGCTGTGGCGTATCGGAAAGCAAATCTGCCAAGGCCTGGGCCTTTTTCTCTTCGGTAGATTTACGCGCCGCGTCCTGCGATTTTTTCTTCGCAGCATCGGCAGCCGCTTTCTTCTTCGCGTCCTCGGCGACTTTCTTCTTCGCCTCGTCTGCTTGCGCTTTCTTCTTGGCGTCTTCGGCGGCTTTTTTCTTCGCGTCTTCGACGATCTTTTTCTTCGCTTCTTCAGCGGCCGCTTTCTTGGCCTCTTCTTCAGCGGCTTTCTTGGCTTCTTCTTCGGACTTCTTCTTGGCTATATCAGCCAATTGTTTCTCTTCTGCCTTTTTGGCTTCGGCGGTCTTCTTTGCTTCGTCGGCTTTCTTGGCTTCATCAGCCTTTTTCGCCTCTTCCGCTTTTTTCGACTCGTCGGCCTTCTTGGCTTCCTCAGCTTTTTGAGCAGCGTCTTCTTTCTTTTGTTCCGCAGCCTTTATCGCTTCCTGCTCGACCTTTTTCTGCTCCATCTGTTCGACTTCGGTCTGGCGCGCAGCGGATTTCTTCGCTTCACCCGCAATCTTCTGATTGGTCTGGGTGGTCGCCTGACTTTTCGATTTCAACTGGTACAGGGTCGCCTGGACAATGGGCTTGGACGGCGGCAACTCTGGAGTAAAGGCAAAACTGACAAACAGCATGCCGAACACCAGCACATGCAGGCCAATTGCCCAAACACTAGGCCAGAAGTAGCTTTCCGAGGCTGTTGGCTCTCGTTGTTGCTGCATCAGGGCGCCTCGGTTATCAGGCCAACATTACCAACCCCGGCTTTCTGCAGCCCGCCCATGGCGCCCATGACGGAACCATAGTCGACGGTCTTGTCACCGCGAATGAACACCTGGGTGTGCTTGCCGCCTTCATTACCGTTGCGAATGATTTTGGTCACCGCGTCGGTCATCTGCGGCAACGTCATGGCCCGGTCCTGCTGCTTCTCGGTGTCGACTTCGCTGCCAAGGTTCCAGTAATAGGTCTTGTCAGCCTTGATCGAAATAGTCAGGACTTGGGTGTTGTTGTCTTGCGGCAAGGCTTCGCTGGAAACCTTGGGCAGATCAACCTTCACGCCCTGATTGAGCATCGGCGCGGTCACCATGAAGATAACCAGCAGCACCAACATCACGTCGATGTAAGGCACCACGTTCATCTCGGCAACCGGCTTGCGCTTTTTGCGAGCTCGAGCGATTAAAGCCATTGGGAAATACCTGCTTATTCTTCGCTGGTGTGCACTTTACGGTGCAGGATCGCCTGGAACTCATCGGCGAAGGTGTAGTAACGGCTGATCAGGGTTTCGCTACGCGCCGCAAAACGGTTGTAGGCGATAACCGCAGGAATAGCCGCGAACAGGCCGATTGCCGTGGCGATCAGCGCCTCGGCGATACCCGGGGCCACGGTGGCCAGGGTCGCTTGCTGGGCAGTGGCCAGGCCGCGGAAAGAGTTCATGATGCCCCACACCGTACCGAACAGGCCGATGTATGGGCTGACGGAGCCAACAGTCGCCAGGAACGGCAAGCTCTGCTCCAGTTTCTCTTCCTCGCGGGAAATCGCCACGCGCATGGCACGCGCCACGCCTTCCATGACCGCTTCAGGGTCGACACCAGGCTGCTGGCGCAGACGGGAGAACTCCTTGAAGCCGGCGCGGAAGATCTGCTCCACACCGGAGTCTGGATCAGGGTTGCTGCCCGCCTGACGGTACAACTTGGACAGATCGATACCCGACCAGAAGCGCTCCTCGAAGCTCTCCAGGGCACGTCGACCGGCGCGCAGCAAATTGCTGCGCTGAAAGATCATGATCCATGAAGTCACCGATGCGGCTACCAGGATCAGCATTACCAACTGTACAACGATGCTGGCATTGCTGACCAAGCTCCACATGGAGGAATGGTCGACGACGTTAGCTTCCACGCTTTATCTCCTGCTCTGAGTGTGTACCCGCGCCGCTCACGCCAGCAAAGGCTGCGCGTAGAGCTTCGGGAATGGCCCGGGGTTTTAAACTATGGGTGCGCACGCAGGCCACCAAAAACTGCCCTTCGCAGAGCAGTGCATTATCCGTGGCTCGCCTGACCTGCTGCTTGAAGCGCAGGCTGACACGGTTCAATTCAATTACTTGTGCACTTACCAGCAGTTCGTCGTCCAGTCGCGCCGGCGCGTGATAGCGCGCTTCGCTGGAATGCACGACAAACAACAGGTCCTCACCCGCCAGCTGTGATTGGGCAAAGCCCAGTTCACGTAGCCGCTCGGTTCGAGCCCGTTCCATAAACTTGAGGTAATTAACGTAATACACGATACCGCCGGCATCGGTGTCCTCGTAATAAACGCGACAACGATGCGCGAACGGCTCTAGCCCGTTTTGCGCGCGCATACTCTAGTGCTTACTCCTCGGGTTGCCAATCCGGCCAGGCAACTGTTTTTTCATTCTGCTGCGCCTTATCTGAAAAACCCCGACAATCGCAGCACCTAGGACCACACACAGCCGAATTAAATCGCCACGCGGCGATGATTAATCGTCTACCGCCCCCAAAAACGCGTCGACCACGGGCATCTCACCCAATCGGGACGGAATATTCAAACCAAAATGCAGATACGCATGCCGAGTCACCACCCGACCTCTGGGGGTCCGCATGATGTACCCCTGCTGGATCAAGTAAGGCTCCAGCACGTCTTCGATGGTATGGCGCTCTTCGCTGATCGCTGCCGCCAGGCTGTCCACACCTACCGGACCACCATCGAATTTCTCGATCATGGTCAATAGCAGGCGTCGATCTTGGTGATCGAAGCCATGCTCATCGACATCCAACAGGTTTAACGCCAGGTCGGCAACCGGCTTGGTGATATGGCCCTTGGCCCGGACTTCGGCGAAATCACGCACCCGACGCAGCAAGCGGTTGGCGATTCGCGGCGTACCACGGGCACGGCGCGCAATCTCGAACGCGCCCTCCGGGTCCAACGGTAGCCCAAGAATGCTCGCCGAGCGGCTGACGATGGTTGCCAGGTCCGCCGTGCTGTAGAACTCCAGGCGCTGGACGATACCAAAACGGTCACGCAACGGATTGGTCAACATGCCAGCCCGGGTGGTTGCCCCGACCAGGGTGAACGGTGGCAAGTCCAGCTTGATCGAGCGCGCCGCCGGCCCCTCGCCGATCATGATGTCGAGCTGGAAGTCCTCCATCGCCGGGTACAGCACTTCCTCGACAATCGGTGACAAACGATGGATTTCATCGATGAACAGCACGTCATGGGGTTCGAGATTGGTCAGCAACGCCGCCAGGTCACCCGGGCGCTCCAGCACCGGGCCCGAGGTGCTTTTGATCGACACGCCCATTTCCTGGGCGATAATGTTGGCCAGCGTGGTCTTGCCCAGCCCCGGCGGACCGAAAATCAGCGTGTGATCCAGGGATTCGCTACGCCCACGGGCGGCCTGGATGAACAACTCCATTTGCTCGCGGACCGTCGGCTGGCCGATGTACTCAGCCAGGCTGACCGGGCGAATCGCCCGATCCTGTACCTCTTCACGCTCACGCGGACCACCACCGGTGGCTGTAATCAGACGATCAGCTTCAATCACTTAGATCATTCCCTTCAGGGCGCGACGAATCAGGTCTTCACTGCTCAAGTCCTTCTCCTTGATACTGGCAATCGCCTTGCTGGCCTCCTGCGGCTTATACCCCAGGGAAATCAGCGCGCTGACCGCATCGTTTTCCGCGCTGTGCAGCGGCTGCGGCGCATCTGGCTGGTTCGGTACCAAGGCAAACATGCTCGGCACGGCTTCCCAGGCCTTGAAGCGATCCTTGAGCTCGACCAGCAACCGCTCGGCCGTCTTTTTGCCGACACCCGGCACCTTGGTCAGCGCCGACGTATCCTGCGCCTGCACGCACCGCACCAGCTCATCGACTTCCAGGCTGGACATCAACGCCAGCGCCAGCTTCGGCCCTACGCCGTTGAGGCGGATCAATTCACGGAAGAAGTCACGTTCGCGCTTGCCAATGAAACCATAGAGCAACTGAGCGTCTTCGCGCACCACCAGATGGGTGTGCAACGTTAGCGGTTCGCCGACCGACGGCAGCCTGTAAAGGGTGGTCATCGGCACTTCCAGCTCATAACCCAGGCCGTTTACATCCAGAATCAGGTGCGGCGGCAGTTTCTCAGCCAGGGTGCCGCGTAAACGTCCAATCACGTTTCAAATCCTTAAGCGTTGGCCAGATCTGGCTTTCGAGTACCAATAGTGAACGTGTTCGCCGACAGGACAGGCGCAAAACGCTCAATGGATAAAACAAGTGGGCTGATGCTATCAGATCACAGACGAAGGCGACCGCCACGACTGCGCGCCGCGCCCAACCCGTGGGGCAGAAGACTTGAACGGGTATGGGCATGGCAAATCGCGATGGCCAGGGCATCCGAGGCATCGATCTGCGGTTTGCTGGTCAGTTTCAGCATGTGCATGACCATCATCTGCACTTGCTCTTTGTTCGCCGCACCCGTGCCGGTCACCGCCTGCTTGACCTGGGTAGCCGTGTACTCGGCGATCTCCAGGCTTTCTTCCGCACCGGCCACGATCGCGGCACCCCGCGCCTGCCCGAGCTTAAGGGCCGAGTCGGCATTGCGGGCCATGAAGACCTTTTCGATGCCCATCGTGACGGGGCCGTAGGTCTGGATAATCTCGCGTACGCCCCGATAAACAATTTGCAACCGTTCGTGTAGCTCGCCGCTGCCGGTACGAATACATCCCGACGCTACGTAGACACAGCCACGGCCGGTATCGCGCACAACGCCGTAACCGGTGATGCGCGAACCAGGATCGATACCAAGAATTAAAGTCATAGCGCCTGCAAAGCTGATGCGAATATCTGAAGAATGGGCAGGAGCAAGCCCCTGCCCATCAGGGCGTAGCAATCAGCCTAGTTGCTCGGCGACCGACTCAGGGATGTCCGCGTTGGAATAGACGTTCTGCACGTCATCCAGGTCTTCAAGCATATCGATTAGCTTGAGCACCTTCTCGGCGCCTTCCAGGTCCAGTTCGGCACTGGTGGTCGGCAGCATGACGATCTCCGCATCGGTGCCCTTGAAGCCCGCGGCTTCGAGGGCATTGCGGACCGAATAGAAACCGGCGAACGAGGTAAATACGTCGATGGAGCCATCTTCGTTGGTCACCACGTCATCGGCGTCGGCTTCCATGGCCGCTTCCATCAGCGCGTCCTCATCCACGCCCGGCGCGAAGGAAATCTGCCCCTTGCGCTCGAACAGGTACGCCACCGAACCGTCGGTACCGAGGTTGCCACCACACTTGCTGAATGCGTGACGCACCGCCGCTGCGGTGCGATTGCGGTTGTCGGTCATGCATTCGACCATCACCGCCACGCCGCCCGGGCCGTACCCTTCATAGGTCAATTCGACCATGTCATCGGTATCGGCTGCGCCGGCACCACGGGCAACCGCACGGTCGATGATGTCACGGCTCATGTTCGCGCCAAGGGCTTTATCCAGCGCCAGGCGCAAACGTGGGTTGGAGCCCGGATCAGCGCCGCCCTGACGGGCCGCGACAGTCAGTTCACGAATCCACTTGGTGAAAATCTTGCCCTTCTTGGCATCCTGACGTTCTTTGCGGTGCTTGATGTTCGCCCACTTGGAATGACCCGCCATAACTCGCTCCGAATTCTCTATAAAACAATGCCCGCGCGCCCGTGAAGGCGAGCGGGCAATACTATCTGGTTTCGAAAAGGCGCATCGCAGGATGCGCCCTTGTCGCCAGTCTTACTCTGCCTTGGGTGCTTCACGCAGACGGATATGCAGCTCGCGCAATGCCTTGGCATCCACTACACCCGGTGCTTGCGTCATCACGTCGGCGGCACTCTGGGTTTTCGGGAAGGCAATCACTTCACGGATCGACTGCGCACCGGTCATCAGCATCACCAGACGATCAAGGCCAAAGGCCAAGCCGCCGTGGGGTGGCGCGCCGTATTTCAGGGCGTCGAGCAGGAAGCCAAACTTCTCTTCCTGTTCCGCTTCATTGATCCCCAGCAGGCGGAAAACCGATTGCTGCATTTCCTTGCGGTGGATACGGATCGAACCGCCACCCAGCTCGGTGCCGTTCAGGACCATGTCGTAGGCACGGGACAGAGCGGTAGCCGGGTTGGCCTCGAGCTCTTGCGGCGTGCACTTCGGCGCGGTGAACGGGTGGTGCAAGGCGCTGAAGCTGCCGTCGTCGTTCTCTTCGAACATCGGGAAGTCGACGACCCACATTGGCGCCCACTTGCAGGTCAGCAGGTCCAGGTCGTTGCCGACCTTGATCCGCAGTGCACCCAGGGCTTCGCTGACGATCTTCGCCTTGTCGGCGCCGAAGAATACGATGTCGCCGTCGACTGCACCGACGCGATCGAGGATCACGTTGAGGTTGGCTTCAGGGATGTTCTTGACGATTGGCGACTGCAAGCCTTCAACGCCCTTGGCGCGCTCGTTGACCTTGATGTACGCCAGGCCCTTGGCACCGTAGATACCGACAAACTTGGTGTAGTCGTCGATCTGCTTGCGCGGCATGCTCGCCGCGCCAGGCACGCGCAAGGCGGCGATGCGGCATTTCGGGTCGTTGGCCGGACCGCTGAATACCTTGAAGTCGACGTCCTTGAGCTGATCGGCAACGTCCACCAGTTCCAGCGGGTTGCGCAGGTCCGGCTTGTCGGAACCGTAGCGGCGCATGGCCTCTTCAAAAGTCATGTGCGGGAATTCACCGAACTCCAGGTCCAGCACTTCCTTGAACAGCTTGCGAATCATGCCTTCGGTCAGGCCCATGATGTCTTTTTCATCGAGGAAGCTGGTCTCGATGTCGATCTGGGTGAATTCCGGCTGGCGGTCCGCACGCAGGTCTTCGTCACGGAAGCACTTGGCGATCTGGTAGTAACGGTCGAAGCCGGCCACCATCAGCAGTTGCTTGAACAACTGCGGCGATTGCGGCAAGGCAAAGAACGAACCGGCGTGGGTACGGCTCGGCACCAGGTAGTCGCGAGCACCTTCCGGCGTCGCACGGGTCAGGATCGGCGTTTCGACGTCGAGGAAACCGTTCTCGTCCAGGTAGCGACGGATGCTGGTGGTCATGCGCGAACGCAGACGCAGCTTCTCGGCCATTTCCGGACGGCGCAGGTCAAGGAAGCGATAACGCAGGCGGGTTTCTTCGCCGACGTCGGAGAACTCGTTCAATGGGAACGGCGGGGTTTCCGACTCGTTCAACACTTCCAGTTCATAACCCAGCACTTCGATCATGCCCGACGCCATGTTGGCGTTGGTGGCACCGGCCGGACGCAAGCGCACCTTGCCGGTGATTTTCACGACGTATTCGCTACGCACGCGATCGGCGGCGGCGAAGCTCTCGGCGCGATCCGGATCGAACACTACCTGGGCCAGACCATCACGATCACGGATATCGAGGAAGATCACCCCGCCGTGGTCGCGGCGACGGTGAACCCATCCGCAAAGGGTAATTTCCTGACCTTCCAGGGTCTCGTTCAGTTGGCCGCAATAATGGCTGCGCATCATGGTAGTGGTTTCACTTCTCGTAATTCGAAATTCGGTGGGAGGTCTTGCTGCACCGCCGCATCTGGATGCGGGGTCAGATAATGCAAGAGCTCGATGGGTCATTCAACTTAGTCAGCTTTGTCGCCGCCAGCCAGATTCTTCTTCGAACCGGTCTTGAAATCGGTTTCGTACCATCCGGTGCCGCTGAGGCGGAAGCCCGGCATCGACAACATTTTCTTCAATTCAGGCGCCTGGCAGGCAGGGCAGTCGACCAACGGTGCTGCGCTGATCTTCTGAATGGCTTCCAACTGATGACCACAGGAAGCACATTGATAGTCGTACATCGGCATGGGGGTTGTCTCGGCGATCAGATTAATCCCGTGCAAACCGTGAGTTTGCCGGCAAAGAGCGCGATTATATCCATTAAATCGTGCCTGTGCAGCCGTAACGCTACACAGGCGAGTTGCCCCCCTTGATCCGTCGGCAGCCGGCACCGGGGCGGACCGGGCGTGGCAATCAATCCGGGACGTTGAAAGCCCCCCCATTCAAGCTGTGCACGACACACACCACCCGGATCAATCCACTGAAATTCTTCACCCCCCCATGCCTCAGGCGAACCTCCCTGTCGACATAGGACAACAAGGCACTCACCGAGCAACTATTGGTCTTGGCCATGTTGGCGAGAATATCCCAGTAGACCTGTTCCAACCTCAAGCACGTTGCAAACCCATTTAAACGAACCGAGCGTGATAGAGGTTGTACCAGCCCCATATCAAACTCACGCACAAACGGATTCACCCTTACACCTTTATGCTTCGTAAGTTCACCCGCAAAACACTCTATTTGTCGAACCATGCTACTGACACTCCTTTGTCATACCGCTTCAACAAGAACAACCATTTACGCTGTTATAGAAGCGCAACCGATTGACTACATCCAGATGTATTGATAACCATCCATGTAGGACAAGCCAACAGCAGCAAGGAGACTGTTAACGCAGTCCTACATCTATTCAGTGAACGGAATGCGTGTGTAGGAGAAGGCGAGGCCAGAAGCGGATAAAGCACATGCCAGGGGGTAGGACACCAACCCCTGGCACTGGAACGCGGAGTAGCGGGACGCCCGCTGGGTGCCGCCTGGGTTACCGATCATCCAACAGCGAGCGCAACATCCAGGCCGTTTTCTCATGCACCTGCATGCGCTGGGTGAGCAGGTCAGCGGTAGGCTCATCACTGACTTTATCCAGCAGTGGGAATATGCCCCGCGCCGTACGCGTGACGGCTTCTTGCCCTTGGACAAGTTGCTTAATCATGTCCTCTGCACTTGGCACGCCCTCCTCTTCTTTAATAGAAGAGAGACGCGCATAAATCGAATAAGCGCCCGGCGCCGGGAAGCCCAATGCACGAATACGCTCGGCAATGAGATCCACCGCCAGCGCCAACTCGTTATATTGCTCCTCAAACATTAAGTGGAGGGTACGAAACATCGGACCGGTCACATTCCAATGGAAGTTATGGGTCTTCAGATAGAGCACGTAGGTGTCTGACAACAAACGCGAAAGCCCTTCAACAATAGACTTGCGATCCGCTTCACTGATACCGATATCGATTGCCATGTTGTTCTCCCGAAGGTTAATGAATTCCTTTCCACCGTTGCGCAACCACTCTAGCAGCACCTCACAGGCTTGATTCATCTACCTTGCCGCGACAAATTGACCGACAGCCCTCCCATGCCCTGAAACCTGGCCCATGCCTGCCAAAAGCCAACCGAAACGCTCTGCAACAGGCGCTTACGACAGATTCGCGGCAACCCTCAGGCAAACCGGCGATCGCACTGGCCAGCACATTGTCAGCGCTGATTTGAGAAGCCCCGGCCTTTGCTGTTAAATAGGGACTGTGTCACTGCCGCTATTTTCCCGCGCGCAGTGCATAGGCTGATGCCCAGGCACGTGTCCACCGCCTCCCATTGTTCAGAAGCGAACCGCGCTCCATCAGCTCTTCCTTAGTGATCCGTCTTAATGTGAGCCAATCAAAATGTTGAAAATCGTCCACCTGCTAACGGGCGCAGCAGCTTTGCTGCTGTCCTTCATCCCTAGCTTGCAAGCCGAAGCTGTAGCCGCTGTACCTTACCTGCAACAACCTGACGCGCTGTACCTGGCGCTCTTCGGCCTGCTGAATCTGACCCTTGCCCCAGTGATTCCCTACTGGAACAAAGGGCCTCGTCACCAACTGCAAAACCTGGTCAGTGCCCTGCTGGTGCTTGCCGTTGTCCTGCAAACTCTAGCGCTGCTGGCGATGCCGGAAATCGGCGGCCACCCGACCGTTCTTTTCAGCCTCATCGTCGCGCTGGCCGCCGTATTGCTGCACCTGGCCGTCAGCTTCTACAAGTCCTCACCCGCCGCTGCCGCTCAAAACTACGACATGACCAACCGTGATACCGGCACCGTGAAGTGGTTCAACACCTCCAAGGGCTTTGGTTTCATTTCCCGGGACTCCGGTGATGACATCTTTGTGCACTTTCGCGCCATCCGCGGCGAAGGTCACCGCGTCCTGGTCGAAGGCCAGCGTGTGGAGTTTTCCGTGATGAACCGAGACAAAGGCCTGCAAGCTGAAGATGTGATCGCCGCCCTGCCGCGTCGCTGACCCCAGCCCCTTACCTTCGCCTCAAAAAAAACCGCGATGCAGCCAAGCTGCTCGCGGTTTTTTTATTACCTGCAATCGGTCATTACATTCAGTAATGAGGCGGCGGGGCTTCTTCTTCAAAAGACTCGAACTGGCCAGCCATATCCTCCTGACGCTTGAGCAATGCGGCCATCTGCAACTGCAGGCGCTCGACCACCCGCTGCTGTGTCACCAGCACATCGTTCATCGCCTCGATGGCGTCGTCCTGAAATGCCAGGCGACTCTCCAGATCCATGACCCGATCTTCCAGACTCATGACTCAACCCTCCACAAAGGTAAAATCATCGTTCAACACCAGGCGCAGGCGCTTGCGAATAGCCTCCACCTGTTCGGCCGTATAGGGCCGCGCCGGGTGCTTGCCCCAGACGGGCGCAGGCCAGGCCGCGTCCTCACGTTTACGCACAATGACATGCATGTGCAGTTGGCTGACGACGTTACCCAAGGTCGCGACGTTCAATTTGTCGGCATCGAATGAATCCTTGAGCGTTTCGGCCAACCGCGTGGTTTCAAGCCACAGCTGCTGCTGATCAGCCATTTCCAGCTGGAACAACTCACTGATATCCGCTCGGCGCGGCACCAGAATGAACCACGGATAGTTCGAATCGTTGGACAACAGCAACCGGCTCAAAGGAAAATCCCCAATGGGCAGGGTGTCTTGTTCAAGTCGTGGATCTAAAGCAAACACCGCACACTCCCGCCTACTCGATGAAATCGGTCCAGTGCCCACCATTGGACTGACTGGTACACCTATCGCGCCAGCATACCCGCGAACACGGCACGGTTCACGGCGAAATAACGCCGACGCCGATGCGCCGACCTGCTGACGAGTGCTCCAATACAGAACACTTACACCCTCCGCGCACCAGCCCGGCACTCCGACCTCTCGTACCCAGCATCCAGCGCCCCCACCGGCCCACGCCTTGGCTCACCGCAGTTGAACGGTAAACGCCCAATAAATTTATCTTTTCTTTGCAGCACAAATTGACCGTACGTCTACGCTATATCCCTCAAGCATCCGCCGTTTACACACAGCCGAGGGTGGACCGGTAACATTTTCGTGCTCTCACCAATGCACACTCATGGTGCAACACCAGAAGCACGATGGCGTCAAGCCCACACACATGACTGAGCAAAGCCCCGTATTTATTCGTCTTCGTAAAATAAAACGAACGCACTGAAGGAAAATGAATACAGAAAAGCGTTTTGTGCACGCTTGTTGCATTCATTCCCACATCGTCTATAAGCGGCCCACTGGAAGTGGCCTCCTATGGACCAGAATAAGAACAGCGGCAGGGTAGCCCAAGGAGATTCAAGTGCAGGTCAAGGACTACTTTTTCTGACACTCAAGCCTTGAAGTACAACGCTGAAGTTGTCTGTTGAAATGTACGAAATTTGCAAAATTACGACCTCTACCGCGCTTTTCGCGACAGGGTCGTAGAGATGCTGAAAGGTGAGATGCGCAACTATCGCCAACAATGTCGGCGTGATATAAGTTTGCGCCGACACAAAAAGAAAGAGCCGCCCAGATAATAAATCAGGTGGGACGGCAGAACTCTTCAAAAAACCAAAGGAGCAAATCACGATGCGCGTGATGAAGTGGAGCATGATCGCACTGGCTGTTTCAGCAGGCACCTCGCAGTTCGCAATCGCGTCCTCTCAGGACGATTCGAAGGGCTTTGTTGAAGACACTAGCCTGACCGCCAAGACTCGTATCGAGTACATGAATCGGGACTTCAAAAACGGCGCTGGCAACGTTCGTCGTGCAAACGGTAACTACACTACAGGCTCAACCAACAAAACCAGTGGCTATCGCCAGGACACCGGTATCAGCGAGCTGATCACCCTGGAATCCGGCTTTACTCAAGGCACCATTGGTGTCGGCGTCGACGCATTCGTGGGCGGTACCGCGAAGCTTGACGGTGGTGCGGGTCGTGCCGGCAACGGTCTGTTCGCTACCGATGGCGATGGCCAGCCAGAAGACACTCAATCGCGTGCCGGTGGTGCTGTAAAATTCCGCCTGTCGGACACCGTCCTGAAGTACGGTAACCAGTTCGTCGCCAGCCCGGTTTTCTCCACCGATGACAGCCGTCTGCTGCCAGAAGTCGCCACCGGCACCTTGATCACCAGCAAGGAAATCGCTGGCCTGGAACTGAGCGCAGGTCGTTTCACCGCGATGGGTTCGCAGACCGGCATGGGTCGCGACAGCATCAACGGTAAGGGCGCTGCAGGCCTGACCAGCGCCAACATCGCTGGCGCAACCTACCAGTTCACCGAGAACTTCGTCGGTGGTGTTGCTGCATCGGACGTTGATAACTACTTCAAGAAGCAGTACATCAACCTCAACTACA
Source organism: Pseudomonas sp. ok272 (assembly GCF_900109995.1). Taxonomy (GTDB): domain Bacteria; phylum Pseudomonadota; class Gammaproteobacteria; order Pseudomonadales; family Pseudomonadaceae; genus Aquipseudomonas. The sequence continues at coordinate 79,333 of NZ_FOCB01000010.1, forward strand.
CCTTGCCGATCGCTGAAAGCCAGTCGCTGAACTTCGACTTCAACGGCTATCGCACCAAGGGTGACGGCCAGGAACTGGCTGGCATCGTTGACAACAAAATCTGGAGCTTGGCAGCAGCCTACAGCCTCGGCGCTCACAAATTCACCCTCGCTCACCAGCGTTCTACCGGTGACGCTGGGTACTACTACGGCGTTGACGGCGGCGGCACGATCTTCCTGACCAACTCCATCCAGATCTCCGACTTCAACAACAAGGACGAGCGCTCCTGGCAGGGCCGTTACGACATCAACATGGCGTCGTACGGCGTTCCAGGCCTGAGCTTCATGACTCGCTACGTCAAGGGTGACAACATTGACACCGGCGGCACGAAGGAAGGCAAAGAAACTGAGTGGAACTACGAGGCCAAGTACGTGATGCAGGAAGGTCCGATCAAGGACATGTCCTTCCGCCTGCGTAGTGCTGTTTACCGTGCCAACAGCGATGTCGGTACCGACAACAACGACGTACGTATCATCGTCGAGTACCCACTGAGCATCTTGTAACTCTGTGGTAGTTCGATAGCGTCATAGAGCACTGCTCTAACAAAAAGCCGCTCACCTTAATCGGGTGAGCGGCTTTTTTATTACAGTTCGATGACACACCCTGCTTAATACTCGCTTCAAATTAAATAGCACGCTAATAATAAGCCTGCACACAATTAAGCCAAGCTACGCATAAACAATAAACATAAAAAAACCCAAGGGACTTATCGCCCCTTGAGTTCAACATCCGTACTTGACCTAAAAGCCAAGTATAAAACTTTACGCGGTTTCCTGAACCACACGAATCACACGCTGTGGAAACGGGATATCGATACCCGCCTCTTTCAAGCGATCACGGGAGTGTTCATTAAAATGGAACATGACGTCCCAGTAGTCCGCCGTCTTTACCCAGACTCGCAGGGAAACCGTGATTGAACTGTCTCCCAAAGTCGACACCACCGCTACCGGCTCGGGATCGGCCAACACACGCTCATCCTTGGCCAATTCCAACAACACGGCACGAGCGGCCTGCAGGTCGGCGTCATAGTTCACGCCCACATCAAACACCACCTTGCGGGTTGGCTGACGATTGGTGTTGGTAATGATGCCATTGGACAGCACGCCGTTCGGAACGATGACCGTCTTGTTGTCACCGGTACGGATGATCGTGTGGAAAATCTGGATGCTGTCGACTGTACCCGCCGTACCCTGGGCCTCAATGAAGTCACCGATACGGAATGGACGGAACAGCAGAATCAACACCCCACCCGCGAAATTCGCCAGGCTGCCCTGCAGTGCCAGGCCAATGGCCAAGCCTGCCGCACCGATTGCCGCGACGAACGAGGTGGTTTCGACACCGATCATCGAAGCGACGCTGACCACCAGCAGCACTTTGAGAATGATGTTCGCCAGGCTGCTGATAAACCCCTGCAGCGCCAAGTCGGCATTGCGCAGTGCCAGCAGCTTGCCAACCTTGTGGGTAAGCCTATTAATCAACCACCAGCCGATGGCCAGGGTCACGACCGCCAACAGCACACGGCTTCCGTATTCCATGATCATCGGAAGCCAGGCCTGGGACGCCTTGACCAGGTTGTCCACTTCAGCATTCAAATCCATCTTTTTCTCCTGATTCCCGGCTACCTGCCGTGTACAAAAAAGCGGCAGAACGATCAAACCACTTAAAGGCCAAATCTTTCTGCCGCTGCTTGGGGCTCGGACGCCAATAACGCCCGCAGGTTCCCTTAAAATGTATCAGTCGCGGAAATTATTGAACTGCAACGGCATGCCGAATTCCTTGGCACGCAGGGCCGCGATGGCATCTTGCAAATCGTCACGCTTCTTGCCGGTGATCCGCACCTGCTCGCCCTGGATGGCGGCCTGGACCTTCAGCTTGGCGTCCTTGACGTGAGCGACGATCTTCTTCGCCAGCTCCTTGTCGATACCTTCCTTGAGCACGGCTTCCTGCTTCACCAGCTTGCCGGAAGCGTAGGCGTCCTTGACCTCAAGGCACTGCACATCGATCTTGCGCTTGACCAATGCCAGCTTGAGGATTTCGATCATCGCTTCCAGCTGGAAATCGGCCTCGGCAGTCAGGTTGACCGTCAGGTCTTTTTCCTTGAACTCGAAGCTGCCCTTGCCTTTGAGGTCGTAACGACGATCGAGCTCCTTGACGGCGTTCTCGACCGCGTTGGTGAGTTCGTGTTTGTCCAGTTCGGATACCACGTCGAACGACGGCATGTAATCTCTCCAAATAAATAGGGCACGCACAATAAAGAAGGTGCACGCCTGGCTTGCGGTTAAAATCCGCGCTGATTATAACGGGTCTTTCCCCCTGCGAAGCTGCGAGCCTCACATGCATCTGCCAATCCGAGTCAAAATCTGATGTCGACCACCTGGCACGTCCTCGGCGCGGGTAGCCTGGGCACCCTTTGGGCCGCCCGCCTGGCCAGGGCTGGCACGCCGGTGAAGCTGATATTGCGCAATGCCGAGCGCCTGCAAGCTTATCAGGCGGCCGGCGGGTTGAGCCTGGTCGAACACGGCAACGCGCAACGCTATCAGGTGCCCGCCGAAACCATCGACAGCGCGCAGCCGATCCAACGCCTGCTCGTCGCCTGCAAAGCCTACGACGCCGAAGCGGCGGTGGCGCAACTGGCGCATCGGCTGAGCCCGGACGCCGAGCTGATTCTGTTGCAGAACGGCTTGGGCAGCCAGGATGCGGTCGCCGCACGCGTACCTCATGCTCGCTGCATCTTTGCGTCCAGCACCGAAGGTGCCTTTCGTGACGGCGACTGGCGCGTCGTGTTTGCCGGCCACGGCTACACCTGGCTGGGTGACGTCACCCACCCGGTGGCACCGATCTGGCTGGACGATCTGATCGGCGCAGGCATTCCCCACGAATGGAGCCCCGACATCCTGACCCGGTTGTGGCGCAAACTGGCGCTCAATTGCGCGATCAATCCTTTGACGGTCCTGCACGACTGCCGCAATGGCGGCCTGCAGCAACACCATTGCGAAGTCGCCACCCTGTGTGCGGAACTGGCCGAGTTGCTGGAGCGCTGCGGACAACCCGCTGCCGCGCAGGACCTGCAACAGGAGGTCGAACGGGTAATCCTGGCCACCGCGACCAATTACTCGTCGATGTACCAAGACGTCGCGAACCTGCGCCGCACTGAAATCAGCTACCTGCTGGGCCACGCTTGCGCGGTCGCATCCAGGCATCGGTTGGTGTTACCGCACCTCAACCAATTGCAGCAACGACTGATTACCCACCTGCGCACACGCGGATTGCCCAGCGACTGAGCAGCGGCTACGCTGCCTTCCTGTTCTCCTTCAGCGACGACTCCAATGCCATTGCGCCAGCGCCTCGAAAACCTTCCGGTCGGCCAGAAACTGCTGGCCGCCCTGCTGGTGCTGTTGATCACGATATTGCTGGTGGCCAACCTGACGTTCATCAGCGCCGCCTATTGGATCTCCCAGGAAAGCATGGCGCCGCAAGCCTTGCAGACCATCGGCCGACTGGTGAGCAACCCCGCGCTGACGGCCCAGGCACTGAACTCACCGCAAGACGCGGAAAAACTACTCAACGAGCTCAACAGCTATTCACCGTTGCGCGCCGCAGCGCTGTATGACGGTCGGGGCATGCGTATGGCCCAGGTGCAGCATGGCGACGCGCTGGAACTGCCCGAACACTATCGTCATATCGAAACCTGGCAGGCCACGGAGTTTCGCAGCAACCAGTTGATCACCTTGCCCCGCCCAGGCGAGGCCCCCGGCCACTTGTTACTGGTGGCCAGCAGCGAACTGCCGGTGGCGTTCTACACGGGCACGCTGACCGCCAGCCTGGGCATCCTGATCTTCAGCGTCCTGCTCTGGCTGGTGATTGCCCGGCAGATCAAGCGCCTGATCACCCAACCGATCCATCAACTTGAAGAGCTGTCCCGGCAAGTCACCCGCGAAGAGAACTACGCCCTGCGCGCCTCCCGTGGCAACCATGATGAAATCGGCAGCCTGGCCGAAGCCTTCAACACCATGCTCTCGCGTATCGAAGCCCGCGAGCAGCAGCTCAAACGTGCCCGCGACGACTCCCAGGCGGCCTATGACCAGGCACAGGGCCTGGCCGAGGAAACCCGGCATACCAACCGCAAACTGGAACTGGAAGTCCAGGTCCGCAGCAAGATCGAGAAGAAGCTCACGGGCTTTCAGAACTACCTCAACAGCATCATCGACTCGATGCCGTCGGCGCTGATCGCCCTTGATGAGCAGTTGTACGTCACGCAATGGAACCAGGAAGCCAGCGCCCTTTCCGGCACCCGCCTGGACAAAGCCCTGAACCAACCCGTGTTCCTGGCCTTCGAACCCCTCAAGCCGTTCCTGGCGCAGCTCAAGGAAACCGTCGAACAGCACAGCGTCGTCAAGATCGAACGCGTCACCTGGATCAAGGACGACGAGCCCAAGCACTATGCGCTGACCTTTTATCCGTTGATGGGCGGCGCCGGGCGCGGCGCGGTGATCCGGATCGATGACATCACCCAGCGCCTGTCCCTGGAAGAAATGATGGTGCAGTCCGAGAAAATGCTCTCGGTCGGAGGATTGGCCGCGGGCATGGCCCACGAGATCAATAACCCGCTAGGGGCGATCCTGCACAACGTGCAGAACATCCGCCGGCGATTGTCGGCGGACTTGCCCAAGAACATCGAAACCGCCGAACAACTGGGCGTTGAGCTGGACAACATCAATCAATACCTGCAAAGCCGCGAAGTGCCGCAACTGCTTGACGGCATTCAACAGGCCGGCGCCCGGGCGGCGAAGATCGTCACCCATATGCTCAGCTTCAGCCGTCGCAGCACCCGGCAAATGGCCCCGTGCGATCTACCGGCACTGATTGACCAGGCCGTGGAAATCGCCGGCAATGATTTCGACCTGACCCTTGGGTTCGACTTCAAGGGCCAAGACATCATTCGCCAGTTCGATCCGGAGCTCGGCCCCGTCCCGGGCACCGCCAACGAGCTGGAACAAGTGCTACTCAACCTGCTGAAGAACGCGGCACAGGCGATTCACCTGCGCGAGGACGACAGTGAGCCAGGGCGAATCACCCTGCGCACTCGACTGAACCCGCCGTGGGCCGAAATCCAGGTGGAAGACAACGGTATCGGCATGAGCGAAAACGTGCGCAAGCGTACCTTCGAACCGTTCTTCACCACCAAGGAAATCGGCCAGGGCACCGGCCTTGGGCTTTCCGTGTCGTACTTCATCATCACCAACAACCACAAGGGGCAGATGGAGGTGCAGTCCACCCTGGGCCAGGGCACTTGCTTCACCTTGCGCCTACCACTGGCGGGCTCACCGCTTGCCGCCCACGAACTCAAACAACTGGAGGGCTAGGCATGGGCTTTCGCCTGTCGAAGATCTACACCCGCACCGGCGACAAAGGTGAAACCGGGCTTGGCGATGGTCGCCGCGTCCCCAAGGACCATCCTCGGGTCGAGGCGATCGGCGAAGTCGATACGCTGAACAGTCAACTCGGGCTATTGCTGGCCGGATTAGCCGAACAGAGCCCGGTCAGCCCTGGGCTGGCCGAGGTGATCCAGGTGCTGGAACCTTGCCAGCACCGCTTGTTCGACCTGGGGGGTGAACTGGCGATGCCGGTGTATCAAGCGCTGAACAGCGCCGAAGTCGAGCGCCTGGAAACGGCCATCGATGCCTGGAACGAAGAACTGGGGCCACTGGAAAACTTCATCCTCCCCGGGGGCTCAGCCTTGATCGCCCAAGCCCACGTCTGCCGCAGCCTGGCCCGCAGCGCCGAGCGCCGGTGCCAGCACTTGAATGCCATCGAACCGCTGGCGGGTGTGGGATTGGCCTACATCAATCGCCTGTCGGACTTGTTGTTCGTCGCCGCACGGTTAATTGCCAAGCGCCAGGGAGTGGCCGAGATTCTTTGGCAGGCGGCAGCCAAGCCTGAAGTTTAGCCACAGGAGATTGATCGACTGTCAGGCCGTCATCGCGAGCAGGCTCGCTCCCACACCGGACCTATGTGCATCAATCCATTGTGGGAGCGAGCCCGCTCGCGATAGAGATTCAGATCACGCCAGGATCAAGCCTCAGGCCAGAACGCCCGAATCCCCGCCACGCCTTGCGCCCCGGCGTCCCAGGCTTTTTGCCGTTCGGCAGGGCCTACGCCACCCAGCAAAAACACCGGCTTGCTGAAGCCGGCGATCAGTTGTGAGGCTTGTTCCCAGCCAAGCGGCATGGCATCTGGATGGGTCTGGGTAGGTTGGACGGGAGACAGGGTGACAAAGTCCACGCCCATCTGCTCGGCCAGGCTCAGCTCCTCGGCGTTATGGCAGGACGCCGCCAGCCAGCGCGAAGCCGGTAATGGGCGCCCGGCGCTGGCATACTTGCGCAGTTGTGCCGCCGTGACGTGCCAGCCGGCAGACGGGAAGTCCCCCAGCCACTCGAATGGTCCCTTGAGCATCAGTTGCGCCTTGCCCGCGCACAAGCCGACGGCATCCACCGCCAGATCCCGGTACTTCGGGTCATAGCCGTTGGGCGCACGCAGCTGGATCAACTTGATGCCACCCGCAATGGCTTTCTGGATGCCGCGCAGCAAGACCGGCGTCTCCAGCCCCTCAGGTGTGATCAGGTACTCGCCTGGCAAGCGGGCCGCCGCGACGATGGGCTGGTTGGCGGCCGGGAACGGGTAATCGCCCAGGTCACGGGCACTGACCCAGGCCAAGGGCTGACCCTCGGCACCGTGTGGCTCACCGGTGAACGCCGACACTTCCCAGACATCCAGCAACACCTGTTTGTCCGGGTAGTCGTGCTGAACCTTGATCAACGGCCGAGCGGCGGTGACCACAATGCCCAGCTCTTCCTCAAGCTCCCGGGCCAGGGCCGCCTGCACGGTTTCACCGTCCTCGACCTTGCCCCCGGGAAACTCCCACAGGCCGCCCTGGTGCTGGGTATCGGCGCGGCGTGCAAGCAGAATCTTGCCGCTGGCATCACGGATGACGGCAGCCGCTACATGAACTCGTTTCACCGCACTACTTCCTCTAAACCGGCTGTGTGCCACGCCTTGAAGGCTGGCCACTGGTAAATGGTGTCGACATAGGCCGAGTCTATCGCCGGTAATTGCACCCGGTAGGTCCGCAGACGCACGGCAATGGGCGCAAAAAAGGCGTCGACCAAACTTGCACGACCGAACAGGAACGGGCCGGCTTCGCTGGACGCGGCGCGGCACTCGCCCCACAACGCCAGCATCCGCTCGATGTCTGCCTGCACTTCGGGTGGCATGGGCGACAACGCGGCATCACGGCTCACGTCGAACGGCATGTTGGCGCGCAAGGCGAAGAAACCGCTGTGCATCTGCGCACACGCCGAGCGAGCCTGGGCACGGGCCGCGATGTCTTTAGGCCAGAGGCCGGCTGCCGGGAACTGCTCGGCCAGGTATTCGGCAATGGCCAGCGAGTCGGCAATGGTGCCGTGCTCAGTCTTCAACAACGGCACTTTGGCGGTCGGCGAATGCTTGAGCAGGCGCTCACGGGTATCCGGCTGGTTGAGCTTGATCAGTTCTTCGGTGTAGCTCGCCCCCGCAAGCTCCAGCGCCAGGGCGCCACGCAGGGACCAGGAGGAATACAGTTTGTCGCCGATGATCAGGTGATAACTCATGTTCGGGTACCTTTTCGTCAAAGGGGAACAGGTCAGAATCTTTAGCGTCTGCGAGGTCCTCTTCGCGAGCAGGCTCGCTCCCACACGTGACCACGTTACTTCAGGTGGGAGCGAGCCTGCTCGCGAAAGGTCAACGCGATCTTAGGTACGGTACTCGGCGTTGATCTTCACGTACTCGTGGGACAGGTCGGTGGTCCAGATGGTTTCACTGCAATCACCGCGCCCCAGTTCGATCCGGATGGTGATTTCTTCACGCTGCATCACGGCCGAGCCCTGCGCTTCAGTGTAGGTGGCGGCACGCGCACCACGGCTGGCGATGCACACTTCGCCGAGGAACACGTCGATCTTGCTGACGTCCAGGTTTGGTACACCGGCACGGCCAACGGCTGCCAGGATACGGCCCCAGTTCGGATCAGAGGCAAACAGCGCGGTCTTGATCAGCGGCGAGTGCGCCACGGTGTAGCCAACGTCCAGGCATTCCTGGTGATTACCACCGCCGTTAACCTCGACGGTGACAAACTTGGTCGCGCCTTCGCCATCACGCACGATGGCCTGCGCTACCTCCATGCACACCTCGAACACCGCCTGTTTCAGCTTGGCGAACAACTCACCTTCGGCACGGGTGATGGCTGGCAGCGCGGCCTTGCCAGTGGCGATCAACATGCAGCAATCGTTGGTCGAGGTGTCGCCGTCGATGGTGATGCGATTGAACGACTTGTTGGCGCCGTCCAGCAGCAGGTTCTGCAACACCTCGCGCGACACGCTGGCGTCGGTGGCGATGTAACCGAGCATGGTCGCCATGTTCGGACGAATCATGCCCGCGCCTTTGCTGATGCCGGTGACCGTGACCGTCACGCCATCGTGCTGGAACTGGCGGCTCGCCCCCTTGGGCAAAGTGTCAGTGGTCATGATCCCGGTAGCGGCCGCTGCCCAGTTGTTTTCCGACAGATCATCCAGGGCCGCTTGCAGCGCGCCTTCGATTTTCTCGACCGGCAGTGGCTCGCCGATCACGCCGGTGGAGTACGGCAGCACCAGGCTGGCATCAACACCCGTCAGTTCAGCCAGCTTGGCACACGTGCGCTCGGCCGCAGCCAGGCCTGGCTCGCCGGTGCCGGCGTTGGCATTGCCGGTGTTAGTCAGCAGGTAGCGCACAGGCCCTTGCACGCGTTGCTTGGCCAGAATCACTGGCGCGGCGCAAAAAGCATTCAGCGTGAACACACCGGCAACAGTCGAACCTTCGACGCAGCGCATCACCACGACATCCTTGCGCCCCGGGCGCTTGATGCCAGCCGAGGCAATACCGAGCTCAAAACCGGCAACCGGGTGCAACGTGGGCAAAGGACCAAGACCAACAGCCATGAATGCGCTCCTCAATAGGTGATGTCTGCACCGTCGCCGCTCTTTTTAACGTGGCATCGGTGATTTGAATGGAAAAACGCCGCGACGGCGTAAGCCAGTCGCGGCGCGGGTATTTCAGCAGTGAGTACGGGGTTTACTGGATCTGCCCGTGGCAATGCTTGAATTTCTTGCCCGAACCGCAGTAGCACAACTCGTTGCGGCCCAGCTTCTGCTCATTGCGTACCGGTGCGGCGGCCAGGGCGACATCGACGTCCTCGCCCAACAGCTCCGGCTGGTCCAGGCCAGGGGGGGCGTCATGCTGGAACTGCATGCGTGCCGCCAGTGCCTCGGCTTCCTGGCGCAGGCGCGCTTCTTCTTCGATCGGATCTTCGCGGCGAACCTGAACGTGCGACAGCACACGGATCGAGTCGCGCTTGATCGAATCCAGCAAGTCGGAGAACAGGGCGAACGACTCGCGCTTGTACTCCTGCTTCGGGTTCTTCTGGGCATAGCCACGCAAATGGATGCCGTGACGCAGGTGGTCCATGGTCGCCAGGTGGTCTTTCCACAGGTCGTCCAGAACGCGCAGTACGATTTGCTTCTCGAACGTGCGCAGCGCTTCGGCGCCCGCCTGTTCTTCTTTCTCGTTGTACGCCGCGATCAACGCCTGCATCAGTTTCTCGCGCAGGGTTTCCTCGTACAGGTGATCGTCTTCGTCGAGCCATTGCTGGATCGGCAACTTCACCCCGAAACCACTCTCCAGGGCAGCTTCCAGGCCGGCAACGTCCCACTGTTCTGGCAGCGATTGCGGTGGAATGTGTGCGCTGACCGTGGAGTTGAGCACGTCCTGACGGAAGTCGGCGATGGTCTCGCCGATGTTGTCAGCGGCCAGCAACGTGTTACGCATGTGATAGATCACTTTACGTTGTTCGTTGTTGACGTCATCGAACTCAAGCAATTGCTTGCGAATGTCGAAGTTACGACCTTCAACCTTGCGCTGGGCCTTCTCGATCGCGTTGGTCACCATGCGGTGCTCGATCGCTTCGCCAGGCTGCATGCCCAGCGCCTTCATGAAGTTCTTCACCCGGTCAGAGGCGAAGATGCGCATCAGGCTGTCTTCCAGCGACAGGTAGAAGCGGCTGGAGCCGGCGTCGCCCTGGCGACCGGCACGGCCACGCAGTTGGTTGTCGATACGACGGGATTCATGGCGCTCGGAAGCAATGACCTGCAAGCCGCCCGATTCGAGCACTTGCTGGTGGCGCTTCTGCCAATCGGCCTTGATCTGGGCAATCTGCTCAGGGGTTGGATCTTCCAGGGACGCCACTTCGACTTCCCAGTTACCGCCCAACAGGATGTCGGTACCACGACCGGCCATGTTGGTGGCGATGGTCAGCGCACCCGGGCGACCGGCCTGGGCAATGATCTCGGCTTCTTTTTCGTGGAACTTGGCGTTCAGGACCTTGTGTTCGATGCCTTCCTTTTCCAGCAGGCGCGACATGTGCTCGGAAGTTTCGATGGTCGCGGTGCCAACCAGTACCGGGCGCCCCGCTGCCATGCTTTCCTTGATGTCGGCGACGATGGCGGTGTACTTCTCTTCGGCCGTGAGGAACACCAGGTCGTTGTAGTCTTTACGCGCCAACGGCTTGTTCGGCGGGATCACCATGACCTGCAGGCCGTAGATCTGGTGGAACTCGAACGCTTCGGTGTCGGCGGTACCGGTCATGCCGGACAGCTTGTTGTACAGGCGGAAGTAGTTCTGGAACGTGGTCGAGGCCAGGGTCTGGCTCTCGGCCTGGATGTTCAGGTTTTCCTTGGCTTCGATGGCCTGGTGCAGGCCTTCGGACAAACGACGGCCCGGCATGGTACGACCGGTGTGTTCGTCGACCAGGACAACCTGGCCGTCCTGCACGATGTATTCGACGTTGCGATGGAACAGCTTGTGCGCACGCAGGCCGGCATAGACGTGGGTCAACAGGCCCAGGTTGTGCGCCGAATAGAGGCTCTCGCCTTCAGCCAGCAGACCGATGCCCGTCAGCACTTCTTCGATGTACTGGTGACCGGCCTCGTTGAGTTCGACCTGGCGGGTCTTCTCGTCAACGGTGTAATGACCTGCCTTGGTAACGACGCCTTCCACTTCCTCGACATGCAGCTCCAGTTGCGGGATCAATTTGTTGATCTCGATGTAGAGCTTGGAGCTGTCTTCGGCCTGACCGGAAATGATCAGTGGGGTACGGGCTTCGTCGATGAGGATCGAGTCGACTTCGTCGATCACGGCAAAGTTGAGTTCGCGCTGGAATTTTTCTTCCATGCTGAACGCCATGTTGTCGCGCAGGTAATCGAAACCGAATTCGTTGTTGGTGCCGTAGGTGATGTCGGCGGCGTAGGCGGCGCGTTTTTCTTCCGGTGGCTGGAACGGGGTGACCACGCCGACCGTCAGGCCGAGGAACTCGTACAGGGGACGCATCCAGTTGGCGTCACGACGGGCCAGGTAGTCGTTCACCGTCACCACGTGCACGCCCTTGCCGGACAGTGCGTTGAGGTAAACGCCCAGTGTTGCCACCAGGGTCTTGCCTTCACCGGTACGCATTTCGGCAATCATGCCTTCGTGCAAGGTCATGCCACCGATCAGCTGAACGTCGAAGTGACGCATGCCCATGACACGCTTGCCGGCTTCGCGGGCAACCGCAAAGGCTTCGGGAAGCAGCTTGTCGAGGGACTCACCTTTGGCGATACGGGCCTTGAACTCTTCAGTCTTGGCACGCAGTTGATCGTCCGAAAGGGCCACCATTTGCTCTTCGAAGGCATTGACGATCTGTACCGTCTTGAGCATGCGTTTGACTTCACGCTCGTTCTTGCTTCCAAAAAGTTTCTTTAACAAAGGTGCAAACATATCGGCAGGATCTTCCACACAAAGGGATGGAGGGCGGCCCCGTGAGTCGCCCGTGCAGCCCTCATGGCCGCATGCGAACGAGCATTCTACCCGGAAACGATGGTGAGGAAAGTGGCGTTGTTCCACGATACTTGCACAGCGCTGTGACGGGGCTCACTTAAAATAAGGGCTTTTTACTGAACTTCAAGTGACTTGGCGCACAAGTTACTCATTGATTTAATGGGTAAAGCGCTCACAAAGCAATGGGGCAGGTGCATCCAGTGCTTTCTGCTACCATGGCGACTCTGTTACTTCAGGTATTGAATCATGGCATTTCGCCCTCTTACGGCCAAAGTACCCGCCGTTTTATTACGCGAAGCCAAGCCATTAAAAGCCATATTCGGCCATGCGCAACGCCTGGGCCATTTACAGCGTCTGCTGGAAAGCCAGTTGCAACCCGCCGCCCGCGAACATTGCCACGTGGCCTCATGGCGCGAGGGCAGTTTGCTGTTGATCGTCACCGACGGCCACTGGGCAACCCGCTTGCGCTATCAACAAAAGCGCCTGCAACGACAACTACTGGCGTTCGACGAGTTCGCCAGCCTGACGCGAATTCTGTTCAAGGTGCAACCGCCCACCGTGCAACAAGGCGCGATAGGGCACACCATGGATTTGTCGAGCGATGCGGCGGCCACCATCCAGGCCACCGCCGATGGCATCAACGACCCGAATCTGCGGGCCGCACTGGAGCGACTGGCGGCGCACGCCAAGCCCAAGGCCTGACATCGCGCCGACAGGCGCCTGAAGGTGCCCGCGTTACTTGCGCTTGGTGCCCAGTAACGATCCCATCAAGCCACGTACCAATTCGCGGCCCAACTTGTTCGCGGCCTGGCGCATTGCCGACTTCAACGCCTGCCCTGCTGCGGTGCCCAGGAACTCACCGGCCTTGTCAGCCAGGCTCGGCTCCTCGGCAGCCGCCTTGCCAGGCACCACTGCGGCGTCAGGCGCCAGGCCCTTGCGCGCCATCAGCACCTCATACGCCGATTCACGGTCGATGGGCTTGTCGTAACGCCCAAGCAACGGCGAACTGGCGATCAACGCCGCACGCTCGGCCTCGCTCAACGGGCCGATCCGCGATTGCGGAGGCGCCACCAACACGCGCCGGACCATTTCTGGCGTGCCTTTTTCCTGGAGTGTGCCCACCAACGCTTCACCAATCCCCAGTTCGGTCAACACGCCAAGGGTGCTGAACGCCGGGTTCGGCCGAAAACCGTCCGCCACCGCCTTGAGGGACTTCTGCTCCTTGGCCGTGAATGCCCGCAAGCCGTGTTGAATGCGCAAGCCCAATTGGGCCAACACGTTATCCGGCAAATCACCGGGGGACTGGGTGACGAAGTACACGCCGACACCTTTGGAACGAATCAGGCGCACCACCTGCTCCAAGCGGTCCTGCAAGGCCTTGGGGGTGTCGGCGAAGAGCAAATGCGCCTCGTCGAAGAACAGCGCCAGCAGTGGTTTTTCCGCGTCGCCGCGTTCCGGAAGCTGCTCGAACAACTCGGCCAGCAACCACAGCAGAAAGGTCGCGTAGACCTTGGGGGCCTCATGCACCAAGCGGCTGGCATCGAGCAGGTGAATCCGGCCACGCCCATCGCTGGTCGGCGTCAGGAGGTCTTGCAACTGCAAGGCCGGCTCGCCAAACAATGCCTCGGCGCCCTGCTGTTCCAGGGTCGCCAGGCGGCGCAACAGCGCCTGGCTGGAGCCGGTGGTCATCAGCGCCGCGTCATCACCCAGCAACTCAGGATTGTCCCGCAGGTGGTTGAGCAGCGCCTTGAGGTCCTTGAGGTCCAGCAACAACAACCCTTCGCGATCGGCCACCTTGAATGCGGCATAGAGCGTCGACTGCTGGCTGTCGGTCAGTTCCAGCAGACTGCCCAGCAACAGCGGGCCCATGTCACTCAAGGTCGTGCGCAGCGGATGACCCGACTGTCCGTGGATATCCCACAGCGTCACCGGATAGGCCTTGGGCGTGTAGTTGAGCCATGGCATCCCGGAAATCCGCTCGGCGACCTTGCCCTGGGGATTTGCCGCCGCTCCCAAGCCACACAAGTCGCCCTTGATATCGGCGGCGAATACCGCAACGCCGGCATCACTGAACGCTTCCGCAAGCCGTTGCAAGGTGACGGTCTTCCCGGTCCCGGTAGCGCCGGCCACCAGTCCGTGGCGGTTCGCCAGGCGCATGGCCTGGGTTATCGGCTGCCCTTGAAGGTCGGCGCCGATAACGAGTTGCAATGAGTCAGGCATTTTGTCACCCATGGTTAAGCTTGGCCCTACACAGCCGATAGAGATGAGCGAGAGACCAAGCTTCAAGCTTGGTCAGGTGATTCCCTAAAGCACGACGAAAATCTCCGCTTACGCGCACCCCTAGTTTGCACGCATTTGCACCGCAATACGCCCCATACAATAAGACCTTAGCGGACCCCAAAAGCCATGAACAAAAATCTGCGCTTCAGCCATAAAATACTTCTGGCTGCCACCCTTGTCGTCATTGCCGCATTTGCCTCGTTCAGCCTGTACAACGACTCCCTACAGCGCCAGGCAATTACCCAGGACCTGGATAATTACCTGCATGAAATGGGTGATGTCACCGCAAACAACATTCAAACCTGGCTGGCCGGGCGCATTCTGCTGATCGACAACCTCGCCCAGAACATCGCCCTCAACCCTGACGATGCCCATGTTGCCCAGTTGCTGGAGCAGAAAACCCTGACATCCACCTTCATGGCGACCTACATGGCCGCCGTCGGTGGCAGCTTCGCTATCCGGCCGGACGTGACGATGCCCGCCAGCTTCGACCCGCGCACCCGTCCCTGGTACAAAGGTGCCGAGAACAGCTCCACCGCGACACTCACCGAACCCTACGTCGACGCGGCCACCGGCCAGACCATCATTTCCATTGCCACCGCCTCGCGCAAAGCCGGAGAGATGGTTGGCGTGGTGGGTGGCGACCTGAACCTGCAGACCCTGATCGACAACCTCAAGGCCCTGACGTTCGACGGTATCGGGTATGCGTTCCTGGTCAACGCCGACGGCCGGATCCTGGTGCACCCGGATAAAGCCCTGCTGACGAAGACCCTCAGCCAAGCGTATCCACACGACACGCCTGGCATCAGTCGCCAGATCTCGGAGACCGAGGTCGACGGCAACACGCGCATCTTCACCTTCTCCCAGATCAAGGGCCTGCCGTCCGTCGACTGGTACATCGGCCTGTCCGTGGACAAGGACAAAGCCTTCGGGATGCTCAGCGCGTTCCGGGCCTCGGCGCTGGTGGCGACCCTGATTGCCGTGGCGTCGATCATCGCCCTGCTCGGCATGTTGATCCGCGTCCTGATCCGGCCACTGCACATCATGACCCGCGCCATGCAGGACATCGCCGACGGTGAAGGCGACCTGACCCGCCGCCTGACCATCCAGAACCAGGACGAGTTCGGCATGCTGGGCAACGCCTTCAACCGTTTCGTCGAGCGTATCCACGGTTCGATCCGCGAGGTGTCGTCGGCCACCGAACGGGTCAACGAAGTCGCCTTGCGCGTCGTCAGCGCCTCGAACTCATCGATGCTCAACAGCGACGAACAGGCCAGCCGTACCAACAGCGTCGCCGCCGCCATCAACCAATTGGGAGCCGCCGCCCAGGAAATCGCCCACAACGCCGCACAAGCATCGCACCAGGCCAGCGATGCCCGCAGCCTGGCCGAAGATGGCCAGCAAGTGGTCGAGCGCAGTATTGCGGCGATGAATCAACTGTCGAGCATGCTCAGCGCCTCCAGCAGCAACATCGAATCGCTGAACAGCAAGACCGTGAACATCGGGCAGATCCTCGAAGTCATCACCAGCATTTCCCAGCAAACCAACTTACTGGCACTCAACGCCGCCATTGAGGCGGCGCGCGCCGGCGAGGCGGGGCGTGGGTTTGCGGTCGTGGCCGATGAGGTACGCAACCTGGCACACCGCACACAAGAGTCAGCGCAGCAGGTACAGACCATGATTGAAGAGCTGCAGGTCGGCGCCCGCGAGTCCGTCAGCACCATGGGCGACAGCCAGCGCCACAGCCAGGACAGCGTGGAGATCGCCAACCTGGCCGGTGAACGCCTGAACAGCGTAACCCTGCGCATTGGCGAAATCGACGGCATGAACCAGTCGGTAGCCACCGCCACCGAGGAGCAGACCGCGGTCGTGGAGTCGATCAACATGGACATCACCCACATCAACACCCTCAATCAGGAAGGTGTCGAGAACCTGCAGTCCACGTTGCGCGCCTGCTCCGACCTGGCACAGCAGGCCGCACGCCTGAAACAATTGGTCGGCAGTTTTCGGATCTAGCGGTCGGACAACCTCAGGGTTTTGAGTCTGGCTCAGACTTTTCCTGCCGTTGCTCCCAAAGCTCGGCGGCACCGGGAAACTCGGTGCCGTCTTCGGTGCTCAACGCATCCGGGTCGTAACGACTCAGGCAGCCCTCCCCCAACGTAGCGGGGGCCTTGGCAGTGGCTTTATCCAGTGGATCGCTCATGGCCCACACCTTAAAACGAAAAAGGGCCCCAAGCGTACAACGCTTGGGGCCCTTTGGCATTCCGGCGATGTATCAGAACACCACGGTCTTGTTGCCGTGTACCAGCACGCGGTCTTCCAGGTGATAGCGCAGGCCACGGGCCAGCACCATTTTCTCGACGTCACGGCCGAAACGCACCATGTCTTCGATACTGTCACTGTGGCTGACACGCACCACGTCCTGCTCGATGATAGGACCGGCGTCCAGTTCCTCGGTGACGTAGTGGCAGGTTGCGCCAATCAGCTTCACGCCGCGCATCGAGGCCTGGTGGTAAGGCTTGGCGCCCACAAATGAAGGCAGGAAGCTGTGGTGGATGTTGATGACCTTGTGCGCGTACTCGGTGCACAACGCCGGCGGCAGGATTTGCATGTAGCGCGCCAGCACCACCACTTCGGCGTCGTGCTGCTTGACCAGGCGCGAGACTTCGGCGAATGCCGGTTCTTTATCCTGCGGGTCTACCGGTACGTGGTAGTAAGGAATACCGTGCCACTCGACCATGCTACGCAAGTCGTTGTGGTTGGAAATCACGCAAGAGATTTCACAGTCCAACTCGTCGCTGTGCCAGCGGTGCAGCAGGTCCGCCAGGCAGTGAGACTCGCGGCTGGCCATCAGTACAACGCGTTTCTTTTGTGCCGTGTCGGTGATCCGCCAGTTCATCGAGAACTCTTCGGCTATTGGCGCAAACGCCTCACGAAACGCTTCGAGACCAAATGGCAGCGAGTCGGCACGAATTTCGTGACGCATGAAGAACCAGCCACTGAGATTGTCCGAGTGATGGCTCGCTTCAGTGATCCAGCCATTGTGTGACGCCAGAAAGTTACTGACCTTAGCAACAATACCGACGCCGTCCGGGCAAGCGATCACTAGCCGAAAGGTACGCATGGGGGGAGAACTCCAGAACTTCGCAAAGTCCGCCATTCTAGCGATTGCGCAGCAAAACTGCAGTATTCCTTCAGCGGTTGTCGATCTACCCACCGCTCGGCCCGAGGGGCCAGCCAGCAGGTTTCCTATGCTAGTGTCCTGTCTTGGAAATACGTTACCTTTTTGACGAGCATCTGTTGCTGCCAGGCAAGGCGCCGCGACGAGTCATAGCAGGGCTATGGCGAGGAGTGGCAACGCAGCATGGCGGCGACAGGTGCCGTCAAAAGGGAACAGCTTATTTCCGAGACAGGACACTAGAACCTCAATCATTCATTGTTGAAAATAGACAAGAAGGTTTTTGTGAATAACTGTGAGCCGTCTCACGGTATTTTAAGTGTGAAACGATTTTTCACGGCGCCTTACATTAATTACATCAAATAAAAACCCGCTTAATTGTTTACTTGATGAAACACCCTGACTATTATTACGCCACTGTCCCCTGTCATTCAGCCTCAAAGATAAGGTAAGCCTCATGTCCCTGATCAACGAATACCGCGCCACCGAAGAAGCAATCAAAGAGCTACAAGCCCGTTTGAAGAACCTGTCCCAAGACGACAAACTGCAAACCGAGCTGGAATTCGAAGGCAAACTGCGCACCCTGATGGGCGAATACTCCAAATCCCTGCGCGACATCATCGCCCTGCTGGATCCGGAATCCAAAGTTAAAGCGCCACGCGGCGCAGTGAAAACTACCGGCACCAAGCGCGCTCGCAAGGTTAAACAATACAAAAACCCGCACAACGGCGAAGTCATCGAAACCAAAGGCGGCAACCACAAGACGCTGAAAGAGTGGAAAGCCAAGTGGGGCGGCGACGTGGTTGAAGGCTGGGCTACCCTGCTGGGCTAAGCCGCTCCCCCTGTCGCAGGGTTCATTTGCGAACAAAAAAACGCCAGCGAACGCTGGCTTTTTTTTGGCTGTTATTCAGCCCGTGTATGCACGGTATTCAAAGTCCCAGGCGTTCACCCAGTGAATCGGCATAGGCGTTCCACTCATTGAGTATCTGACGCTCAATATCGCTCGCACTTAGTGAGCATTGTGCCGCCGCCTCATTAAAACCGTGCAAGGTATTGGGTGCTCCCCATCGAGCATCTGACAAACGTTGCTGACAGAATAATCGCCAGCGCTCCTGTTCCTGTGCACTCAACGTGTCAGGAAAGTTACGAGCGCGATAACGAAATAATAATTCCGGCAAACGTTCATCATCGAACGGCCATTGCTCTTGCGCTAATTGCTTTGGATCCGACCCGCGCACTTGCTCACATAAACGCCGGTCCCGATCACCCATGAAGCCGTCGTACAACTGTTGCTCCGGGTCTTCACTGGGGACAAAGTCTTCGCGGGCATAAATCGCCTGAACTTTATCTTTCCAAACAGCCTGTGCGTCACTTAGCCGCAACGCTCGCGCTTGATAGAGGTCCATGTCCAACTGCAGTCGTTGCTGATCGGCGGCACGCAACACCGACAGCGGTGCCACCACCGGACAGCGATTGATGTGAATCAGCTTCAGCGGCACCGGCAACTCACCGGCAGGCAAGTCCTCGCGACGGGTGTACAAGCGTTCGCGCAGGGTCTCGGCATCCTGATCGAGCAGACACTGGGGGTCCAGGTGCAGGTCGCAGACGATCAAGGCATTGCGATTGCGCGGATGCCAAGCCAGCGGCAGGACCACGCCAACATAGCTGCGCGCCGCGGAAAAGCGCCCGGAGATATGCACCATCGGTTGCAGCAGGCGGATCTGGTCCATGACGTTCTGCTTGCTGCGCAGCTTGAACAGCCAATCGTAGAGCTTCGGCTGCCGGTCACGGACCAAGCGCGCCAGGGCGATGGTCGCGCGCACGTCGGACAAGGCATCGTGGGCCTGGCCATGGTCGATGCCGTTGGCCGCCGTCAGGCGTTCGAGTTTCAGCGTGACCCGGCCCTCGTCTTCCGGCCACACAATGCCGTCCGGGCGCAATGCGTAGGCGGCGCGCACCACATCAATCAGGTCCCAGCGACTGTTACCGCCCTGCCACTCCCGCGCATAGGGGTCAAAGAAGTTGCGATAGAGGCTGTAGCGAGTGACTTCATCGTCGAAACGCAACGTGTTGTAACCGGCGCCGCAGGTACCCGGGGCCGCGAGTTGCGCATGCACCCGGGTCATAAAGTCTGCTTCGCTCAACCCCCGCTCGGCCAGGCGACTGGGGGTAATCCCGGTGATCAGGCAGGCGACCGGGTGCGGCAGGATGTCGTCACTGGGCTGGCAATAGAGATTGACCGGCTCATCGATTTCGTTGAGGTCAACGTCCGTGCGAATGCCGGCCATTTGCAGCGCACGGTCACAGCGCGGTGAGATACCGGTGGTTTCGTAGTCGTACCAGAAGATAGAGGTCACGGGCTGTTCCTGTACTTGAGACCGGCAAAGTCTAGGCGTTCAAGCACCGCGCCGACCAGCACTGTTGCCATCGAGCCATTTCTGATCTTGTCTCACAGGGTTATGTCGTTCGTCGCTGCGCTGCTCAATGGCGTCGACTACTTGAATACACGCACGGGCCGATTTGGGCAGCGCCTTGGTGACGCGCTACCTGAGCGGGAAGAAAGCCAGCGTGCTCTGACTGGACTACGCCGAAGCCGACACCGGATTAAAGCTGAAGTAGCGCTGCAAGGCCTCCACCAGTTGCCCGTACTCCGCCGGCGCACGCTGCACGACAAACCCGGCATCGTAGTGCTGGGGCGTGGCGTCTTCATGGCACCACAGGCAACAGGCCCGAAGGTCGATCACCTGCGAGAGACCGTCGCTGGCAGGAACCTTCAAACGCAGGTCAAACACCGCGCCCACCATCATCGGCAACTGGCTGATCAGCATCAGCCCATCCTCGGACACATTGCCAATAAAGCCCACGGGCTTGTCGGTGACGCTGTTGAACACTTTCAGAAAACACGGCAACTGGTGCCGCTCGATCCGGCGCTCTGTGAACATGCTGAGTATCGCTTTGCCTTGACCCTTAAGCAGGGTCGCACTAATGCTTCGCAACAAACCCGCCTGGCAGGCCCGCTGTCCCCGATCCCGGTGCGAACAGCTGTGCTGCCCGTTCGCGCTACCTCTGCCGATCACAGGTATTAACAACCTTCAGGCGCAACACGCCAGAACGTCGTCATCAAAGATTAGCTCAAGGCTGACACACGGCCAGCCTTTAAATGACAGTCAGCATTACAACGCCGCAGGAAGGCTCTTGGCGCTGCTGCGCGGTGGGTACCAGCCCAGTGACTGCAAGGTTTCCAGGCGGGCCCGGGCGCGATAGGCGTACTCGTTGTTCGGGTACTGGGCCATGATGAACTGATAGGTCTGCGCGGCATCGACGTACAGCTTCTGGCGCTCCAGGCACTGCCCTCGCAGCATCGACACCTCAGGCTGGATGTACCGCCGGGCGCGGCTGTCGCGGTCGACCTGGGACAATTCGAGCATCACGTCCTCGCACCGGCCCCGATCATAGGCCCGGTAGGCATTGTTCAAATGATGGTCCATCGACCAACGGGTGCAGCCCACGGCACTGAGGGCAAGGGCGGCTATAAGCACGAATCGCATGAGGGTTCTCCTGTCTTGAGCGTTATATCGACCTGCCGGCAAAAATCTTCAATGCGCCGCGCTCAACAAAGAAAGCAATAAGTAGTGCACACGAACAATGACTACAACTGCGGAGCATAGTAGCCTCACTCAGCGCTTGAACTCAGGAGTCTTTGCATGTCCGTCCGTCGTACCAAAATCGTCGCTACCCTTGGCCCGGCCAGTAACTCGCCGGAAGTTCTCGAACAACTGATCCTGGCTGGCCTGGACGTTGCCCGCCTGAACTTCTCCCACGGCACCCCCGACGAGCACAAGGCTCGCGCCAAACTGGTCCGTGACCTGGCCGCCAAGCACGGCCGTTTCGTTGCCCTGCTGGGTGACCTGCAAGGCCCGAAAATCCGTATCGCCAAGTTCGCCAACAAGCGCATCGAGCTCAAGATTGGTGATCAATTCACCTTCTCCACCAGCCATCCGCTGACCGACGGCAACCAGCACGTGGTCGGTATCGACTACCCGGACCTGGTCAAGGATTGCGGTGTGGGCGACGAGCTGCTGCTCGACGACGGCCGCGTGGTCATGCGTGTCGACACCGCCACCGTCACCGAACTGAACTGCACCGTGATCATCGGCGGCCCGCTGTCGGATCACAAAGGCATCAACCGTCGTGGTGGCGGCCTGACCGCGCCAGCGCTGACGGAGAAAGACAAGGCCGACATCAAGCTCGCCGCCGAAATGGAAGTCGACTACCTCGCGGTGTCCTTCCCACGTGACGCTGCCGACATGGAATACGCCCGTCAACTGCGCGACGAAGCCGGCGGCACCGCCTGGCTGGTGGCGAAGATCGAACGCGCCGAAGCCGTGGCCGACGACGAAACCCTCGACGGCCTGATCAAGGCGTCCGACGCCGTGATGGTGGCCCGTGGCGACCTGGGCGTGGAAATCGGTGACGCCGAACTGATCGGTATCCAGAAGAAAATCATCCTGCACGCCCGCCGCCACAATAAAGCGGTGATCGTGGCGACCCAGATGATGGAGTCGATGATCCAGAACCCGATGCCGACCCGTGCCGAAGTGTCCGACGTGGCCAACGCCGTGCTCGACTACACCGACGCCGTGATGCTCTCGGCTGAAAGTGCTGCCGGCCCGTACCCGCTGGAAGCGGTCCAGGCCATGGCGCGCATCTGTGTCGGTGCCGAGAAGCACCCGACCAGCAAGACCTCCAGCCACCGCATCGGCAAGGTGTTCGAAAGCTGCGACCAGAGCATCGCCCTGGCCGCCATGTACACCGCCAACCACTTCCCCGGTGTAAAGGCGATCATCGCCCTGACCGAAAGTGGCTACACGCCGCTGATCATGTCGCGCATCCGTTCCTCGATACCGATCTACGCGTTCTCCCCGCACCGCGAGGCACAGGCCCGTGCGGCCATGTTCCGTGGCGTCTACACCGTGCCGTTCGACCCGGCATCGCTGCCGCCAGAGCAAGTCAGCCAGGCCGCGATCGACGAGTTGCTCAAGCGCGGCGTCGTGGAAAAAGGCGACTGGGTCATCCTGACCAAGGGCGACAGCTACCACACTACCGGTGGCACCAACGGCATGAAGATCCTGCACGTTGGCGACAAGATGGTCTAAGTAAGCCAGCGCTGAAACGAAAAAGCCCCGCCATGTGAATGGCGGGGCTTTTTGCGTTCTGACTCAATGATTGCGGTGACGGGTCGACCCTCTTCGCGAGCAGGCTCGCTCCCACAGGGATTTAGGGTGAGACATCGATCCAGTGTGGGAGCGAGCCTGCTCGCGAACGGGTCACCTCGATCATGATCGATTGATAAACCCCATCAACGCCGCAACGGCCTCCGGCGAACGCAAGCGCTGGACGAACAGTTTGCCCTCGTCCTCCACCACCTTACGCAATAGCTCCCTGTCCGGCGCCTTCATCAGTTGCTTGCTGATGCGCACCGCTTCGGGTGGCAGCGTGTCGAAGCGCAGCGCCATCTCCCGCGCCTTGGCGAACGCCGCTTCGCCATTGGGCAGGGCTTGGGTGGCAATGCCCCAGGCCGCCGCCTGTTCACCGTTGAAACCTTCGCCCAACAGCAGCAACTCGGCGGCTTTGGCCTGGCCGAGCAGGCGCGGCAGGATCAGGCTGGAGCCGAACTCCGGGCACAGTCCCAGGTTGACGAACGGCATGCGCAACTTGGCGTCGACGCTGATGTACACCAGGTCGCAATGCAGCAACAGGGTGGTGCCGATACCCACGGCGGCGCCTGCAACGGCGGCGATCACCGGCTTGCGGCACTCCAGCAGGCTGCGCATGAACTGGAACACCGGGCTGGTGAGGTCGCTGGGCGGCTCCTGGAGGAAGTCGCCGATGTCGTTGCCGGCGGTAAAGCACGTGTGACTGCCGGTGATCAGGATCGCGTTGATCCCGGGGTCGCTATCAGCCTGTTGCAGCGCGTCGGCCAACTGGCTGTACATGGCGCGGGTCAGGGCGTTTTTCTTGTCCGGGCGATTCAGGCGCAGCGTCAGCAACCCGCCCTCGCGTTCCAGCAAAATGGCGTTGGTCATGGTGAGTCTCAGGATTTGAACGTCAGCGCTCAACCACGGGGCAGGAACACATCGGCCAGCAGTTGGTTACGCGGCAGCCCTGCCAGGTACAAACGCCGGGCGAAGGCATCGACGCGGTCAGGGTGTCCGCAGAGTAAGGCCAGGGTTTGCCGGGAAACAAGGCGCAATTGCGCCAAAGCCGCTGTCAGCTCGGCCGCCGTCAGCAGCTCGATGGTCAGGTTGGGGTGATTGACGGCCAGTGCGGCCAAGGGTTTGGCCAGGTAGTGTTCGCTCGCGTCATGGGCCAGGTGGATCACCCGGATCGGCCCTTGATGGCCCTGGCGCAGCGCCTCGCGCAACACCCCGAACAGCGGCCCCAGGCCGGTGCCCGCCGCCAGCAACCAGAGCGGTCGGGCGCACCAGTCGGGGTCGTAGTGCAAGGCACCACCGCGCAACTCGCCCAAGCGGATCGAGTCGCCGACCTCCAGGCGCCGTGCCGCATCGCTGAATGCCCCCGGCAGGCGACAGTCGAGGTGAAACTCCAGGAAGCGATCCTCCAGCGGCAGGCTGGCCAGCGAGTACGGGCGTGCCACGCTGCCTGCCCACAGCACCAGATGCTGCCCGGCCCGGTAGCGCAACGGCCGCTCGGGTGCCAGGCGCAGGCGCAGGACACTGGGGCTCAGCCAGTCTGCGGCCTCGACCACGGCGGGCGAGCCATCGAGCAGCGGATCGAACACCGCCACCTGCACGTCATCCACCACCTCGCACTGACAGGCCAGGCGCCAACCTTGCTCGCGCTGTGCGGCGCTCAGGGCGTCGGGGCGACGGTCGCTGACCTCGCCACGCAGGCAGTGCACCAGACACGCATGACAACTGCCGGCACGACAGCTATAGGGCACCGACACGCCGTTGCGATTCAAGGCGTCCAGCAGATTACTGCCCGGCGCCACGCTGAACCGATGCTCTCCCACCTGCAGTTCAGGCATGGCTGTTCTCCCACGCCGCCGCGCAGCGATTACGGCCATCGCGCTTGGCGCGGTACAGCGCCTGGTCGGCACGTTGCAGGGCCTCATCCAGGTCATCGCCGTAGCCCAGCAAGGTCATGCCGGCCGACAGGCTCAATGGCTTGACGTTCAGCCCGATCAGCTCGACGTCGGTAAAGGCCACCCGCAGCCGCTCGCAACAGGCGGTCAGCCGTTCGGCATCACAATCGGGCAACAACAATACAAATTCTTCGCCACCGTAGCGCGCCAACACATCCCCCTCACGTACACAGGCACTGGCCACGGCAGCGAAGGCTTGCAACACCTGGTCGCCCGCCGCATGGCCGTGGACATCGTTGATCCGCTTGAAGTGGTCGAGGTCGATCAGCGCCAGGCCATGCACCGCGCCCTCTTCCATGCTGTGCAGCTCACGGCTGGCCAGGCGCAGAAAGTGTCGGCGGTTGAACAACCCGGTCAGTTCATCGGTGGCCACCAGGTCTTCAAGCTGGCGCATCATCCCGCGCAGGGTGTCTTGATGCGCCTGCAAGGCAAAGCGCCGTTGGCGCATACGCAGGCGCGAGGCCTGGACATAGCTGGCATACAACGCCAGCCACACCAGCACGATGAACAGGACACACACCTGCAGCGCCGCCAGCGCCGGGTCAACCAGTTGGAAGGTGTAACCCTCCCACAGGTTGATGCTGGCAAAACTGAAGAACACCAGGGCCGCGCAGCGGACAAACACCCGACGCGGCAGGTGAAACAAGCCGAACAGCAGGATCAACACGTAGAACACCAGAAAAGCGCCACGGGCCGGGCCCAGGTGGGCGATCAGCCAGGTTTGCCAGCCCAGGCCCAGCAGCACTTGCACTTCAGTCAGGCTCGGGTCGGAGAACCGCAGGTTGCGCCCGCTGAAGAACAGCGCGAACAGCACCGACTGGCTGAGCATCACCAGCACCGTCGCCACCAGCGCGCTGCGCACTGAGCCTTGGAAGTGTCCGCTGAAGATCGCCAGCCAGACCAGCAGCAACGCCAGCGCATAGGTGCCCGTCGCCAGGATAAAGCGCTTGAGCAACAGGTTCTGGATAGCGTTATCGGTCAATCGAGGGCTCACCGTGCAAAGGGAGGCGGACACGCGCCCCCCTAGAGGTTAGTGGCCACTGTAGTGGCGCGGCTGAAAAATGACCAATCAATTTTTGGACCGTCCCAGGTGGCCGGCAATCGCCCCAATGCGACCTTCGTTTGACTGCCGGCGGATGTGCCCGACCTGGATGCACGGTATACTGCCGCGCCTTTTTAGCGTCGCGCCAGCAACCTCGGCGTGGCTTCAAAGGTGCTTGCGACCGACCGATGCACCCAAGCCGCAGGCACCTTATTAAATGTTCCCGTCTTTTAGAGGAGCGCGACTCATGACCGTGATCAAGCAAGACGACCTGATTCAGAGCGTTGCTGACGCCCTGCAGTTCATTTCCTACTACCATCCCGTGGATTTCATCCAGGCGATGCACGAGGCCTACCTGCGCGAAGAGTCGCCGGCAGCCCGCGACTCGATCGCTCAGATCCTGATCAACTCGCGCATGTGTGCCACCGGCCACCGCCCGATCTGCCAGGACACCGGCATCGTCACCGTGTTCGTGCGCGTGGGCATGGACGTGCGCTGGGATGGCGCCACCATGGGCCTGGACGACATGATCAACGAAGGCGTGCGTCGCGCCTACAATCTACCGGAAAACGTCCTGCGGGCCTCGATCCTCGCCGACCCGGCCGGTGCTCGCAAGAACACCAAGGACAACACCCCGGCCGTGATCCACTATTCCATCGTCCCGGGTAACACCGTGGAAGTGGACGTGGCGGCCAAGGGCGGCGGTTCCGAGAACAAGTCGAAAATGGCCATGCTCAACCCGTCCGACTCGATCGTCGACTGGGTGCTCAAGACCGTTCCGACCATGGGCGCTGGCTGGTGCCCGCCGGGCATGCTGGGCATTGGTATCGGCGGCACCGCCGAGAAAGCCGCAGTGATGGCCAAGCAAGTGTTGATGGAGTCCATCGACATCCACGAACTCAAGGCCCGTGGCCCACAGAACCGTCTCGAAGAGATGCGCCTGGAGCTGTTCGAGAAGGTCAACCAACTGGGCATCGGCGCCCAGGGCCTGGGCGGCCTGACCACCGTGCTCGACGTCAAGATCATGGACTACCCGACCCACGCCGCCTCCCTGCCGGTGTGCATGATCCCGAACTGCGCCGCCACTCGTCACGCGCACTTCGTGCTCGACGGCAGCGGCCCGGCGTCCCTGGAAGCGCCGCCGTTGGACGCCTACCCGGAAATCGTCTGGGAAGCTGGCCCATCGGCCCGTCGCGTCAACCTCGACACCCTGACGCCAGAAGACGTACAGAGCTGGAAGCCGGGCGAAACCGTGTTGCTCAACGGCAAAATGCTCACCGGTCGCGACGCCGCGCACAAGCGCATGGTCGAGATGCTGAACAAGGGCGAAACCCTGCCGGTGGACCTCAAGGGTCGCTTCATCTACTACGTCGGCCCGGTTGATCCGGTGCGCGAAGAAGTGGTTGGCCCGGCGGGCCCGACGACCGCGACGCGGATGGACAAGTTCACCCGCCAGATCCTCGAACAAACCGGCCTGCTGGGCATGATCGGCAAGTCCGAGCGCGGCCCGACCGCCATCGAAGCGATCAAGGACCACAAGGCCGTCTACCTGATGGCCGTCGGCGGCGCGGCTTACCTGGTGGCGCAAGCCATCAAGAAATCCCGCGTGGTGGCATTCGCCGAGCTGGGCATGGAAGCGATCTACGAGTTCGACGTCAAGGACATGCCCGTGACCGTTGCCGTCGACAGCAATGGCGAATCGGTGCACATCACCGGTCCAGCCATCTGGCAGAAGAAGATCAGCGAGAGCCTGGCGGTCGAAGTGCAGTAAGCCTTCCGACCCACCGATAAAGGCGCCCGGGGCTCAATGCCCCGGGCGCCTTTTTTATTGCCCGCCTCCGCGCAAGACAAAGGTTGCTGAATGGTTCAGGGCAACTTCGGTCACGTCCTGGCAGCGCACCGCATGCTATCGTGCGCCCCCCGAACTTGTAGCCTGTGTCCACCGCATGCCGCCTATCTATCGTTCCCTGCGCCTGTCGCTCTACATCCTGCTGATCGTGGCCGGCACCGTCCTGGTGACCACCGCCGCGATGCGCCACGCCGAGCGCCAGGCCCTGAAGGACGACGCCCAGCGCGCCAGCCAGCAGCTTGGGCTGTATGGCAATGCCCTGCACACCCTGATCGAACGCTACCGCGCCCTGCCCGCCGTGCTGGCGCTGGACCCGCAGCTACGCACCGCGCTGGCCGGGCCCGTGACACCTGCGCAACAAGACCTGCTCAACCGCAAGCTGGAAAAGATCAACGGCGCGGCCGAGTCCTCGACCCTGGAGTTGCTCGATCACACCGGCCTGGCCGTGGCCGCCAGTAACTGGCGCTTGCCCAGCAGCTACGTCGGCCACAACTACGGCTTTCGCCCCTACTTCCGCCAGACCCGCAGCCAGGGCAGCGGGCGGTTTTATGCGGTGGGCGTGACCAGCGGGATCCCCGGCTACTTCCTGTCGAGTGCGGTGACCGGCGACAACGACGAGTTTCTCGGCGCCATGGTGGTCAAGCTTGAGTTCCCGGAACTGGAGCGCGAATGGCAGCAAGGCACCGACACCCTGCTGGTCAGCGACGCCAAAGGCATTGTGTTCATCGCCAACCAGCCCGGCTGGCGCTATCGGCTGCTGGGCGCGCTCTCCGACAGCGACCGGGCCGAGATCACGAGCACGCGCCAATACGACAAACAAACACTCATCCCGCTGGCCTACCGCGAAGTCCGGCGCTTTGACGACAACAGCTACCTGGCCCGTGTCGACGGCCCCCAGGGTTCGGCCGAGTACCTGTGGGAATCCCTGCCCCTGAACGCCGAAGGCTGGACCCTGCACCTGCTGCGCCGGCCACAGGTGGCCTTCGAAGACGTGCGCAATGCCGGGCTGGCCGCCGCCGGTGTGTGGCTGACCCTGGTGTTTGTGCTGCTATTCCTCAGCCAGCGCTGGCGCATCGCCAAGCTGCGCCAGCGCAGCCGCGAAGAGCTCGAGCGCCTGGTTGAAGAACGCACCCGCGAACTGCGCACCGCCCAGGACGGCCTGGTGCAATCGGCCAAGCTGGCGGCGCTGGGACAGATGTCGGCAGCCCTGGCCCATGAGATCAACCAGCCGCTCACCGCCCAACGCATGCAGCTCGCGACCTTGCGCCTGCTGCTCGATCACGGCCGGGTCGATGACGCCTACAAGGCCCTCAAGCCGGTGGACGAGATGCTGACCCGCATGGCCGCCCTCACCAGCCACCTCAAGACCTTCGCCCGCAAGAGCCCCAGCGGCCTGCGCGAGCGCCTGGACCTGGCGGCCGTGGTCGACCAGTCGCTGCACTTGCTCGAAGCACGCCTGCGCGATGAACAGATCGACTGCACGGTGCAACTGACCCGCCCGGCCTGGGTGCGCGGTGATGCGATTCGCCTGGAACAGGTGCTGATCAACCTGTTGCGCAATGCCCTGGACGCCATGCGCGACAAGCCCGGCAAACGCCTGCGGGTCGAGCTGGAAGCCGACCAACAGCTGTGGCGCCTGAGTGTTTCCGACAGCGGCGGCGGGATCGCCGAGCAGAACCTGGTGAACGTGTTCGACCCGTTCTTCACCACCAAGCCCGTGGGCGATGGCCTGGGCCTGGGGCTGGCGGTCTCGTTTGCCATCGTGCATGAACTGGGTGGACGCCTGACCGCCGCCAACCAGGGCGACGGTGCGGTCTTTACCCTGACCCTGCCGATCGACCTGGAGGCGCACATCCCATGCTGAACGCGGTGATTGTGGTCGATGACGAACGCAGCATTCGTGAGGCCGTCGAACAATGGCTCAGCCTCTCGGGCTTCGAGGTGACGCTGTTCAGCCGCGCCGAAGAGTGCCTGGCGCAACTGCCGGCGAACTTCCCCGGGGTGATCTTGAGCGATGTGCGCATGCCCGGCATCAGCGGCCTTGAGCTGCTGGCCCGGGTGCAACAGCTCGATCGCGACTTGCCGGTGATCCTGCTGACCGGCCACGGCGACGTGCCGATGGCGGTGGAAGCCATGCGCGACGGCGCCTACGACTTCCTCGAAAAACCCTTCAGCCCCGAGACCCTGCTCAACGGCCTGCGCCGGGCGCTGGACAAGCGTCGCCTGATCCTGGAGAACCGCGCCCTGCACGAACAGGCCGACAACCGCAGCAAACTCGATAGCACCTTGCTGGGCGTGTCCCGCAGCTTGCAGACCCTGCGTCGCCAGGTGCTGGACCTCGCCGCGTTGCCGGTGAACGTGGTGATTCGCGGCGAAACCGGCAGCGGCAAGGAACTGGTCGCCCGCTGCCTGCATGATTTCGGCCCGCGCGCCGACAAGCCGTTCGTGGCGCTGAACTGTGCGGCGATCCCCGAACAACTGTTCGAAGCCGAGCTGTTCGGTCATGAGAGCGGCGCCTTTACCGGCGCCCAGGGCAAGCGCATCGGCAAGTTGGAATACGCGCACGGCGGCACCTTGTTCCTCGATGAAATCGAAAGCATGCCGCTGGCCCAGCAGGTCAAGCTGCTGCGGGTGTTGCAGGAGCAGAAGCTCGAACGACTGGGGTCCAACCAGAGCATTGACGTGGACCTGCGGATCATCGCCGCGACCAAGCCCGATCTGCTCGATGAGGCCCGTGCCGGGCGTTTTCGCGAAGACCTGGCGTACCGGCTCAACGTCGCGCAACTGCGCCTGCCGCCGGTGCGCGAGCGGCGCGAAGACATTCCCTTGCTGTACGAACACTTCGCCTACACCGCGGCGCAACGCCTGGGACGCAGCGTCAACCCCTTGAGCGGCGCACAGCTGAGCCGGTTGCTGAGCCACGACTGGCCAGGCAACGTCCG
The DNA here is from genome assembly GCF_900109995.1 of Pseudomonas sp. ok272. GTDB lineage: Bacteria > Pseudomonadota > Gammaproteobacteria > Pseudomonadales > Pseudomonadaceae > Aquipseudomonas. The sequence continues at coordinate 109,765 of NZ_FOCB01000010.1, forward strand.
TGAACTGGCCAACGCCGCCGAACGCCAGGTGCTGGGGCTGGATGAACCCGAACTGGCCGGCAGCGAGCCCGGCCATTCCCTGGCGGCCCAACAGGAAGCCTTCGAGGCCCAATGCCTGCGCGCCGCCCTGACCCGGCACAAAGGTGAGATCAAGGCCGTGCTCGAAGAGCTGCAACTGCCGCGACGCACCTTCAATGAGAAGATGCAGCGCCATGGGTTGAGCCGGGAGATGTTTGTCCCCGGGCAGTGATTTTTGTGCTGTCTGTACCGGCCTCTTCGCGAGCGGGTTCGCTCCCACATTGGAGGGATGGTGCACCTGAGAACCCGGTCACCTGTGGGCGCGAGCCTGCTCGCGAAGGGGCCGGCCCACACACCGCTATCCACCCGCCCTGCACTAAGCGGATTTCCGCTCACCCACCACAGGCCATGAGCGGATTACCGCTCAAAAAGATTGCCAAACCCCTCTAAACCGCCCCTTCCAGACTTGGCACAGGTCCTGCTATCCCCTGTGCAGGCTGCGCTTCAACGCGCTCCACAAAAACAATTAAATGAAGGATCCGTCATGGATAACTCGCAAACCCTGCCCCTTGGCTCGGCCGCTTCGCCTGCCAAGGAAAGAACCACTGCCAGCCGCATCAAATCCATCTTCAGCGGCTCGGTCGGCAACATGGTCGAGTGGTACGACTGGTACGTCTACGCCGCGTTCTCCCTGTACTTCGCCAAGACCTTCTTCCCCGCCGGCTCCAGCACCGCGCAACTGATGAACACCGCCGCGATCTTCGCCGTGGGCTTCCTGATGCGCCCAATCGGTGGCTGGCTGATGGGCCTCTACGCCGACCGCAAGGGGCGCAAGGCTGCCTTGATGGCCTCGGTGCTGTTGATGTGCTTCGGCTCCCTGCTGATCGCCCTGAGCCCGGGCTATGAAACCATCGGCATCGGCGCGCCGATCCTGCTGATCTTCGCCCGCTTGCTCCAAGGCCTGTCGGTCGGCGGCGAGTACGGCACCTCGGCGACCTACCTGAGCGAGATGGCGACCAAGGAACGTCGCGGCTTCTTCTCCAGCTTCCAATACGTGACCCTGATCTCCGGCCAGCTCATCGCCCTGGCGGTGCTGATCGTGCTGCAACAAACCCTGACCACCGAGCAGCTGTATGCCTGGGGCTGGCGTATCCCGTTCGCCATCGGTGCCCTGTGCGCCGTCGTCGCGCTGTACCTGCGTCGCGGCATGGAAGAAACCGAGTCGTTCACCAAGAAGGAAAAGTCCAAGGAAAGCGCGATGCGCACCTTGATGCGTCACCCCAAGGAACTGATGACCGTGGTCGGCCTGACCATGGGTGGCACCCTGGCCTTCTACACCTACACCACGTACATGCAGAAGTACCTGGTGAACACCGTGGGCATGAGCATCAGCGACTCCACCACCATCTCGGCGGCGACGCTGTTCCTGTTCATGTGCATCCAGCCACTGGTGGGCGGGCTGTCGGACAAGATCGGCCGTCGCCCGATTCTGATTGCCTTCGGCGTGCTGGGGACCTTGTTCACCGTGCCGATCCTGATGACCCTGCACACCATCCAGACCTGGTGGGGTGCGTTCTTCCTGATCATGGCGGCGCTGATCATCGTCAGCGGCTACACCTCGATCAACGCGGTGGTCAAGGCCGAGCTGTTCCCCACCGAGATCCGCGCCCTGGGCGTCGGCCTGCCGTATGCACTGACCGTGTCGATCTTCGGCGGCACCGCTGAATACATCGCGCTGTGGTTCAAGAGCATCGGCATGGAAACCGGCTACTACTGGTACGTGACCGCGTGCATCGCCGTGTCGTTGGTGGTCTACCTGACCATGAAGGACACCCGCAAGCACTCGCGGATCGAGACCGACTGAATCACTGAGCACGCCTCCTGCCCCAGTGCCCGTTAGCTAGGGCACTCAACACCTGTGGGCGCGAGCCTGCTCGCGAAAGCGCTGTGTCAGCCGACATCAATGTCACTGACCGATAGCCTTCGCGAGCAGGCTCGCTCCCACAGGGACTTCGCGTCACGGACTGGAATGACTCCAGCCTCCCCCCGCCTCGCAAAATTAATCATCGGTTAATTCCCCTGCCCCATTCTGTGCGTGTGAGAGCCCTGATCGAGGTCTGATCCGGCCCCACACAGCAGGCCCTGAAAGCGCCGTTTGGGCACCGATGCCGACGGACATAACATCGAATAATTCGATTGTTATTAACGTTATTTTGCACTTTTTAATCAATTTTACAGGCGTAGTATGAATTCCATACCCAACGCACAACACGCAAACGAACCTGGAGTACACACCATGAAAACCAAACTGATCCTTGCCCTGACCCTGTCCGTACTGGCTGCCAACACCTTCGCCGCGGATGGTTTTGACCGCACAGGTTCTGCTGTCGCCGCCGATGGCTACGACCGCACCGGTTCCGCGACCCTCGCCGCTGATGGCTACGACCGCACCGGTTCCGCAACCCTCGCCGCTGATGGCTACGACCGCACCGGTTCCGCGACTCTCGCCGCTGATGGCTACGACCGCACCGGTTCCGCAACCCTCGCCGCTGATGGCTATGACCGCACCCCACAAGGCCAGACCGTTGCCGCCGATGGCTATGATCGTACTGACTCGGCCCATTTCAGCTAACACCTGATGCTGACTTCACAGCCCGGCTTCCGCCGGGCTTAGTTGTTTCTGGAGGGGGTGTTTTATGCGGCCCCAGCGCTGGAATTAACCGCGCCCGCCCGGCACTATTGCCGCCCTCACCTGCTCAGGAATCCACACCATGTCCGACGATATCCATTTCTACGAACCGGCCCAGGGCCACGGCCTGCCCCACGACCCGTTCAACGCCATCGTCGGCCCGCGCCCCATCGGCTGGATTTCCTCCCAGGACGCCGCAGGCCGGCTGAACCTGGCGCCCTACAGCTTCTTCAACGCGTTCAACTACATCCCGCCGATCATCGGGTTCTCAAGCGTCGGGCGCAAAGACAGCCTGAACAACATCGAGCAGACCGGCGAGTTCGCCTGGAACCTGGCCACGCGGCCGCTGGCCGAGCAGATGAACCAGAGCTGCGCCATGGTCGGGCCCCAGGTCAACGAATTCGAACTGGCAGGGCTGACGCCGGTGGCGTCGAACATCATTCAGGTACCACGGGTCGCTGAAAGCCCGGTGTCCTTCGAATGCAAGGTCACGCAGATCATTCAGTTGCAGCGCGCAGACAAGCAGTTGGTGCCCAGTTGGTTGATCCTCGGCGAAGTGGTCGCCGTGCATATCGCCAAGTGGCTGCTCAAGGATGGGGTGTACGACACCGCCGCCGCAGAACCGATTCTGCGCGGCGGCGGGCCGGCGGACTATTTTCAGGTGGGACCGGAGGCCTTGTTCAAGATGCACCGCCCGGGCGCAAACAAGGCCTGAGGTCGCGAGTTACCAGAGCAACTCACCCTCTTCGTCCACCCCGCTCAGGTGGGCGAGCTGTTGCTCGGCAGCCTGGTCGGCCTCAAGCGCGGTCTTGAAGGTCTGGTCGATGAGAACTTTGTGAAAGCGCGGGGCGCCTGGTCCGCCGAGTGCCTTGACGGCGATGGCGGCGTTATAGCCGGCGTCGCCACGGACAGCGGCGGAAACGGCTTCGAACTGATCAAACTCTTTACGTGCCATGTTGTTGCGGATCCTGGCCAATGGAAAGTCGGTCATTCTAAACCCTCAACTGGCCATCTGCTGCAGGGAGCATGCCTTGAGCGGTGGATAGTCGCCCCACGGCCTCATCGCGAGCAGGCTCGCTCCCACAGGGCAATCCTGTTCACTTCAGGGCGTCCCGATATTGAAGAGACACCCGTGGGAGCGAACCTGCTCGCGAAGGGGCCCGGTCAGGCGCTGAGTACGCGGCAGGCCTCGGACGGGATGGTGACTGACACCGGGTTGCCGATGCTCAGGCCGATGCCCTGGCACGGGGTGCTCAGGGCGGTCAGCGAAACCCCAGAGCACTCGACCGTGGTTTCGATGGTCGCGCCGATGTCACGCACGAACGTCACTTTACCCAGCAACCGATTCCCCGCCGACGCCTGCGGATGGGAGAGTTGCAGGTCTTCGGGGCGCACCAGCATCTTGACCTTCTCCCCGACCACAATGCTGCTGCAAATCGGCACATGCAGTGCATCGCCACCGGGCAGGCCGACTTTGCCATCACCCAGGGCGATGGCCGGGAAAATATTGCCGGAGCCGATAAAGTCGGCCACGAACGCATTGGCCGGATGACGGTAGATTTCAATCGGCGTACCGACCTGCTGGATCCGGTGCTCGCCCAGTACCACCACGATGTCGGCCATGGTCATGGCTTCGCGCTGGTCATGGGTGACGAGGATGGTGGTGATGTTCAAGCGCTGTTGCAGTTGACGAATTTCCACCTGCATCGATTCACGCAACTTGGCGTCCAGGGCCGAGAGCGGCTCATCCAGCAACAGAAGCTTGGGGTGCGAGGCAATCGCCCGGGCAATCGCCACGCGCTGGCGCTGGCCACCGGAGAGTTTCGACACCGGACGGTCAACCATCTCCTGTAACTGGATCAGTTGCAGCAACTCCTTGACCCGCGCCTGCTGGTCCGCCTTGCTCACGCCGCGCAGCTTCAGTGGATAGGCAATGTTCTCGCCGACCGTCATGTGCGGGAACAATGCCAACGACTGGAACACCATGCCGAAGTTGCGCAGGTGCGCCGGGGTGTTGCCTATGTCGGCGCCATCCAGGCGGATCTCGCCACCGCTCAGGGTCTCGAGGCCGGCAATCATGCGCAGCAAGGTGGTCTTGCCGCAGCCCGAAGGCCCGAGGAAGCACACCAGCTTGCCCTCGGGCAAATGCAGATTGACGTCTTTTACCGCACAGGCCGCGCCGTAATATTTCTCGACGTTTTCCAGAATCAGACCAGTCATGTGAATCACCTCAAGAAATCAGAACGAAACGCCACCTTCACCGACCAGCTTCTCCAACGCCCAGATCAGGACGAAGTCGATCAGCACGATCAGCACGGCAAACGAAAACACGGTGGGGTCCAGCGATGACACGGTGCGGCTGTACATCCAGATCGGCACGGTCATGACATCGATGGTGTAGAGGAAGTAGGTCACGGTGAATTCGTTGAACGAAACGATGAACGCCAACAGCATCCCCGCCAGGATCCCCGACTTCATCAACGGCACCACCACATCGAAAATCGCCCGGGTCGGTGAAGCCCCGAGCATCCGCGCGGCCTCTTCGACTTCACTGCCGATGGAGAGCATCGCCGCCGTGCAGTTCTTGACCACAAACGGCAGGGCCAGGATCACGTGGGCAATGACCAGCCGCGAGGTGGTGATGTGGAACGGCAGGCTGTCGAACACCAGCAGCAAGGCCAGGCCCAACACCACCATCGGGAACACCAGCGGCAACGACATCAATTGCAGTGCCACCGCCTTGCCCCGGAACTCGCAACGGGTCAACGCATAGGCGGCCGGGACCGCGATCAGCGTGGCAAAGACCATGGTCAGGCACGCGACCATCAGGCTGGTGGTCATGGCCTTGCCCAGGCTCAGCACGTCACTGGAGTCGGGGGATACAAAGGTGTTCCAGGCCGCTTTGTACCACTGCAGGCTGTAGCTACTGGGCGGGAAATCCAGGTTGGAGGCGCCACTGAACGACATGACAATCATGGTCAGGATCGGCAACACCGCCAACAGCAGGATGAAGCCCGACAACACACCGGCAAACTTGCCGGTGTCGCCGGGCAGCAACGATTGGCGCTTCTTGATCAAGGTGCTCATTGCGAAGCCTCCAGCCTGCGCCGACGACGGCCAGTGATGAATTCGGACAAGGTCATGATGGCGAGCGTGGTGACAATCAGCACCACACCGGCAGCGGACGCGGCCGGCCAGTTCATCAATGGGGCGATCTGGTCGTGCACCATGACCGCCAGCATCGGCACGCGCCGGCCACCGAGCAGCAAGGGCACCACAAAGCTGCTGGCGTTGTAGGCAAATACCAGGGTGGCACCGGTGATGATCCCGGGCAGGCTCATCGGCAGCACCACTTGGCGAAACACTTGCAGGCGACTGGCCCCCAGTGTCGCGGCCGCTTCTTCGTAGGTACGGGCGACGCCGCGCATGGCACTGGCAATCGGCAGCACCGCCAACGGGAAGGCGGTTTGCACCAGCCCCATCAACACACCGTTCTGGTTGTACAACAACATGACCGGCCGCTTGATCAGGCCCAGGCCCATCAAGGCTTGATTGAGCATGCCGCCAGGCCCCAGGATCACCAGCCAGCCGTAACTCTGCAGCAACAGGTTAACCAGCAGCGGCAACAGCACCGCCGCCAGGAATACCCGACGCAGCAAGGGTGAGGTCAGGCGTGACATGGTGTACGCCACCGGAATCGCCAGCAGCACCGCGATCACCGCGCTGATCAAGGCCAGGCGCAGGGTCAGCAGCAAGGATTTGAGGTAATAGGGTTCCAGCAACTGGGCATAGCTGGCCAGGCTGAAACCGCTCCACTCCGCGCCTTTGGTGCCCACGCTCATGCGCAGCACCAGGAGGCTGGCGGCAATCAGCACGCCGAGAAACAGCATCGACGGCGACAGGAAAAGCCAGGCCCGCGTCGTCGGCGAAACGCCACGGTTCGGGCGCACGGCAGCAGCGCCAACCGGGTGGGTCAGGGGTTGGTGTTCCATAGCAATGATCTCGTCAGGGTACAACCGGGACATCATGGCGAGTGCTGCGCACTCGATCGCGGGCAAGCCTCGCTCCTACAGGGATCACCTCGCTCTTGTAGGAGCGAGGCTTGCCCGCGATAAGGTCCGAAGGACCTTCCAGCGTCATCGGATCAGGAAGAAAAGATTTCCGTGTAACGACGGATCCACTGGTCATGCACCGTCGCCAGGAAGGCGTTGTCGTGCATGATCGCCTTCTCGGCAATCTGCTCCGGCGTCAGGATGTACGGGCTCTTGCGCGCTTCGGCGGAAATGATGGCCTTGGCGTTGACCGGGCCGTTGAAGATGTCTTCGGCCATCTTGCCCTGCACCAGCGGGTCGAGGGAGTGGTTGATGAAGGCGTAGGCCAGGTCGGTGTCGCCAGGACGATTTTTCGGCATCACCGACAGCATCAGGTCCGTGTAGAACCCTTCCTTCATGCCGAAGGTGGCCCCCAGGCCATACGCCGGGTCGCGGATCTGCTTGGGGAAAAACGCCGGGGCGTAGAGGCCGCCCATGTCCAGGGAGCCGGTGCGGAACAGCTCGGCGATCTGGTTGGGGTTTTCGCCCAGGGTTACCACGCGGTCCTTGAGCTCGGCGAGCTTCTTGAAGCCCGGCTCGATGTTGTGCTCGTCACCGCCGGCCAGTTTCGCGGCGATGATGATCAGGTCCATCGCCTCGGTCCAGTTCGGTGGCGGCAGGAAAATGTTCGGCGCCAGGTCGGCGTCCCACAGCGCGGCGTAGCTGTCAGGCGTGTCCTTGACCGTGCGCGTGCTGTAGACCAGGCTGTTGCACCACAACAGGTAACCGATGCCGTGGCCATTAGCCCCGGTGCGGTACTGCTCGGGGACGTCGACCAGGTTAGGGATGCGGTTCAGATCGGGCTTTTCCAGCAGGCCCGCAGCGGCCAGGCCTTCGGCACCGACGCCGGCCAGGGTGATGATGTCGTACTGCGGGCGATCACCCCCGGCCTTGAGCTTGGCGACCATTTCCGAGGTACTGCCGGTACGGTCGGCGATGACCTTGGCACCGGTCTTGGCTTCGAATGTCGCGGCAATGTTGCGCAGCGCCGCAAGCCCGGTGTCATCGGACCAGGTCAACAACCGCAGGGTCTTGCCCTGGAAGCGTGTGTCGCTGGCATTGGCGCGAATGAACGGTACGCTCATGGCCGCCGCGGCAACCGAGGCGACACCGACGGTCTTGATGAATTGCCTTCTGTTCAGATCATGCTCGCCCATGAAGGACTTCCTCTATTGTTGTTGGTATGAGGTAACTGCATCCCTTGCGACCGCGCGATTGGATCCGCATCAAGGCCCCGGGACACAGGGACTTGAGCAAGGTTGCGGGTCCATCCTGAGGTCACGCAAAACGCGTAACAATCGAAAAAAAATCATTGGTGCCATGTTCCGCACGCATGCCTCACGACGAGGCATGCGTGCGCTGTTTGCGTGCCGTCAGAGCGCCCGGATCACGTGCTTGATTTCCTGGAACGCCTGCAGGCCCCACGGCCCCAGCTCGCGACCGAGGCTGCTCTGTTTGTAGCCTCCCCAGGCGGTCTGCGGGAAGATCACCTGCGGCGCGTTGATCCACACCAAGCCCGCCTGCAAGGCATTGGCCACGCGCTCGGCGTTCGCCACATCGGCGCCGACCACGCTGGCCACCAGGCCGAACTGGCTGTCGTTGGCCAGCGCGATGGCCTCCTGCTCAGTGGCGAAGCGACGCACACACAGCACTGGGCCAAAGATTTCCTCGCACCACAGCGCACTGTCCCGGGGCACGTCGGTGAAGATGGTCGGCTGCAAAAAGTACCCACGCGACAGGTCGGCCGGACGGCCGCCGCCACACACCAGGCGGGCGCCGGCGCTCAAGCCGCGATCAATATGGCCCAGCACGCGCTGGTACTGCGCCTGGTTGACCAGCGCGCCCATCTCCACGTCCGGGTCGAACGGGTCGGCCACGCGAATCGACTCGGCCTTGGCCGTCAGGCGCCGCAGGAATTCATCCGCCAGCTCATCGGCCACCAGCACCCGGCTGGTCGCTGAACACATCTGCCCGGCGTTGAAGAAACCACCGCCACTGGCCAGCTCCACCGCCAGGTCGAGGTCGGCATCGGCCAGCACCAGCAGCGACGACTTGCCGCCCAGTTCCAGGCTGACGCCCTTGATGGTTTCGGCCGCACGCTGCATCACCTGCACGCCCACCGCGTTACTGCCGGTGAAGGAAATCTTCGCCACGCGCGGATCGCCCGACAACGGCGCACCGACCGCCAGGCCCGTCCCGCACACCAGGTTGAATACCCCCTTGGGCAACCCGCTTTCGGCGATGATCGCCGCCAACTCCAGCTCCGGCAGCGGGGTGACTTCCGACGGCTTGAGCACCACGCAACAACCGGCGGCCAGCGCCGGGGCGAGTTTCCAGGCGGTGGTGACCATCGGGAAGTTCCACGGCACGATCAACCCGACCACACCGCATGGCTCGCGGCGCACGCGGGCGGCGAAGTCATCGCTGGGCAACTCGACCATGCGGTCCAACCCGCCGTCCATGGCGTCGGCCAGGCCGGCGTAATACTCGAAGGTAGCGATCACGTCATCGACGTCGATACCCGCTTCGAACTGCGGCTTGCCGTTGTTGCTCGACTGCACAAACATCAGGCGTTCACGACGGGCCTGCACCCCGCTGGCAATGGCCCGCAGGATCGCGCCGCGCTGGCGGCCGGTGGTGTGCGACCAATCGGCAAACGCCGCACTGGCGGCGGTTACCGCCAGATCGACGGCACGTTCGTCGCCGCCATTGACCGTGGTCAACAGCGCCTCGGTGGCCGGGTTGATGACCCGCAGGTGCTCATCGCCCGCCGACCATTGGCCGTCTATGTACAGACCGTCCAGGGTGATGGGAAAGCTCATGCCGACACCGCCTTCGTCCACTGGGTCTGGTCGATTTCGATCAGGGTCGGGCCCTGGCGATCCACTGCCGCACGCAGGGCCAGTTGCAGCGCTTCCACACTGTTGATGGCTTCTGCGGCGCAGCCCAGGCCCTTGGCCACGGTGACGAAGTCCGGGGTGTAGATGTCGACGCCCACCGGGGTGATGTCGCGGTTGACCATGTACTTCTTGATCTCTTCGTAACCCTGGTTGTTCCACAGCAGCACGATGACCGGGGTGCGGGCTTCGACCGCGCTGGCCAGCTCCGGCAGGGTGAACTGCAGGCCGCCATCACCGATCAGGCACACCACCGCAGGACGGGTGTTGCGCTCGCTGCCACCGCCCAGCCACGCGCCAATGGCCGCCGGCAAGGCGTAGCCCAGGGTGCCGTAGCCGGTGGACGAGTTGAACCAGCGGCGCGGGCGCTCCGGGTTGAACGTCAGGTTGCCGGTGTACACCGGTTGGGTCGAGTCGCCGACGAACACCGCCTCGGGCAGGACGTCCTGCACGGTCTGCAGGAACAGGGTCTGGGCCAGGGTCGGCGCGTCCCAGGCGCTGTTCAATTCGGCGCGCAGGGTCGCGGCGCGGGCCTGGCCCCAATCACTGCGGCGCTCGGCCATGGGGGACTTGGCCACGCCGTCGAGCAACGCCTGGGCGGCGTTTTTCGCATCGGCCACCAGGGCGACTTTCGGCGGATAGTTACGCACGGTCTGGTCCGGGTCGATGTCGACGCGCAGCAACGTGCCCGGGATCTCGAAGCCACCGGCGAAGGTCACGTCGTAGTCGGTCTCGGCCAGTTCGGTGCCAATGGCCAACACCACGTCGGCGTCCGCCACCAGGGCTCGGGTGGCCACCAGGCTCTGGGTCGAACCGATCAGCAGCGGGTGGGCCGCAGGCAGCATGCCCTTGGCGTTGATGGTCAGGGCCACCGGGGCATCCAGCCGTTCAGCCAAGAGGGTCAGTTCGGCAGCGGCATCGATGGCTCCACCACCGGCGAGGATCAGCGGGCGCTTGGCGTTGGCCAGCAGCTCGCTCATCCGCGCCACGGCCGAAGGCGCGGCGCCAGCGCGGTCGATGGACACCGGCTGGCTGTCGAGCAACGCGTCAGCGTTCTCCACCAACACGTCCAATGGAATCTCGATGTGCACCGGACGCGGACGACCGGCCTGGAACAAGGCAAAGGCACGGGCCAACACACCCGGCAATTCGGCGGCCGACATCAGCGTATGGGAGAACGCCGCGACGCCCGCCACCAGTGCGCCCTGGTTCGGCAGCTCGTGCAGCTTGCCGCGCCCACCGCCCAACTGGCTGCGCGATTGCACGCTGGAAATCACCAGCATCGGGATCGAGTCGGCATAGGCCTGGCCCATGGCGGTGGTGATGTTGGTCATGCCAGGGCCGGTGATGATGAAGCACACACCCGGTTTGCCGCTGGTGCGCGCATAGCCGTCGGCCATGAAGCCAGCGCCCTGCTCGTGGCGCGGGGTGACGTGATTGAGACTCGAACCGGCCAGCCCGCGATACAGCTCCACGGTGTGCACGCCGGGAATGCCGAACACCTGCTCAACCCCGTAACCTTCGAGTAACTTGACCAATACTTCGCCACACGTCGCCATGTCGTTGCCCTTCTTATTGAGTGAGACACTGGCCCCGCACGGCATTGGAGGCGCGCGACGAGGCTCAGTCATGCGGGTATTGGAACGGTCTGTGGGTAGCCGCAACAATCGATAAAAAGTCATACTCGCCATGTCCTCACCTCATGCCTTGGCGTTCCATGAAACGACTTCCTCCCCTTCCCGCCCTGCACACGTTCCTGATCACGGCCCAGTGCTGCAATTTCACCCGGGCGGCCGAACAGTTGCACATCACCCAGGGCGCCGTGAGCCGGCAGATCGCCGGGCTCGAGGAGCACCTGGGTTATCCACTGTTTCGGCGCCAGGCACGGGGCTTGAGCCTGACGGCCGAGGGGCTGGAATGGTTGCCACGGATTCAGCAGGTGTTCGGCCTGATCGATGAGGCGGTCGAACAGGTCGGCGCACACCGCGAGACCCTGCAATTGAAGGCGCCCACCTGCGTCATGCGCTGGCTACTGCCGCGCCTGCTGCAATGGCAAAAGGAACGCCCCGATGTGCCGGTGGAACTGACGACCACGGTGATGCACGGCGTGGACTTTCATCGTGAGCAGTTTGACGCCGCCGTCATGTACGGCCCACCACCGGACAGCTCGCTGAGTTCACTGCATCTGTTTGACGAGCAACTGACCCCGGTCTGCTCCCAGCCACTGCTCGACGGCTCGGTGCCCCTGCACAGCCCTGCGGACCTGGATAAGCATTTGCTGCTGCACCCCACGCGGGACCAGCGCGACTGGAAAGCCTGGCTGAACGCAGCGCAGATCAACTTCAGCACCGTGGGCAAGGGCCAACACTTCGAAACCCTGGACCTGGCCATGTCCGTGGCCTCCCAGGGCACGGGAGTGGCGATTGGCGATTGGTCGCTGATTGGCGATGACCTGAGCGCCGGCCGGCTGGTCATGCCCTTTGACTTGAAAGTCCGCACCGGACTGGCCTACTACCTGGTGTTCCCACACACCCCCGCGCCGGCACCGCAACTGCACGAGCTGCTGGAATGGCTGGTGGTACAGGCGCGGGCGCGCTGAGACTTGAAAAGCTTCGCGAGCAGGCTCGCTCCCACAGGGATTTGATGCACATCCGCCAGAGACAGGTCGGCTGATAGGCCGCCATCGCGACGGTGCGGCGAACCGACAGGCTCGCTCCCACAATGAGTCCGAGCACAACCGCTAAAAATGACCACCATCAATGTCGGGAAAAATCGGCTACCACTTCACCTCCCCCTTGGCCACCTTGGCACTCAGCTCCAACGAGCTTTCGTCCCCCAGATTGGGATAACGCTGCTTCATCGCCCCTATCAACTCGGCAGAATCCTTGGCCTTGGCGGTTTCCTCGTCAAACGCCTTGATGTAGTCAGCCGTGAACCGCACGGCAGCCAGCGAATCGCGACTGTCACCCAGAAAGTGACCGGGCACCAGCGTGTTGGGCTTGAGACGCTCAATGGTCCCCAGGGTAGCCAACCAATCGGCATGGGATTGGGCACTCTGGGTATCAGCCATCCACAGGTGAATGTTGTCGGCCACCACCACACCGCCAACCACCGCCTTGATCGACGGGATCCAGACAAAGGTGCGATCCGGTTGCGGGCCGTCCAGGCCAATGACCTCCAACGACTTACCTTCCAAGGTCAAGCGGTGGCCCTTGAGCACACCAGGCACGATGGTCTTGGCCGGCACGTCGGCGCCCATTTTCGGCCCCCAGAACGCCAGCTTGCCGTCAACGGTGGCCTTGATGTGATCCACCGTCGGCTGCGAGGCCAGCACCTTGGCCTTGGGGAAGGCGGCAGTGAGGGTGTCCAGGCCGAAGTAGTAATCCGGATCGCCGTGGCTGATGTAGATGGTAGTCAGTTGCTTGCCGCTGGCGCGGATCTTGTCCACCACCTGCTGCGCCTGGGACTTGCCGAACTGCGCGTCCACCAGGATCGCTTCTTTCTCGCCGCTGACCAGCACCGAACTCACCGGGAAGATCGCCGCCTCCCCCGGGTTGTAGACATCCAGGGTCAGCGCCGGGGCCGCGAGTGCATGGGCGCTGAAGCCCAGGGTCGCGCCGACGAGCAGCAGGCGTTTGAGTGGGGTGAAGTCGATCATGGGGTTGCTCCGTGTTCCGTTGGCCGGGTATGGCGGTGGAACAGAGCTTAGTTGCCAGACCCAGTACAAAAAATGCGATGCTGGGACATAGTTTGTTTCTGAAAGCGGGCAAATCATGGATCGTCTTCACGCAATGCAGGTGTTCGTCAGCGTGGTCGAGCTCGGCAGCCAGTCAGCCGCCGCCGATCATCTGGAGCTGTCCCGTCCGGTGGTGTCACGCTACCTGGCGGAACTGGAGGATTGGGTCGGCGCACGCCTGATGCACCGCACCACCCGCAAGCTGAGCCTGACCACCGCCGGGAGCGAGATGCTGCCCCGGTGCCGGCAGATGCTGGAGCTGTCAGGCGACATGCGGGCCGCCGTCAGCGCCCCGGACGACACCCCCCGTGGCCTGCTGCGCATCAGCGTCAGCACCTCGTTCGGCCAGGCACAACTGGCCGACGCCATGGCGGCCTACGTCAAGCGCTTCCCCGGCGTCAGCGTCGACCTGCAGATGCTCGACCGCACGGTCAACCTGGTGGACGAGCGCATTGACCTGGCGATCCGCACCAGCAATGACCTGGACCCGAACCTGATCGCCCGGCGCCTGACCGTCTGCCGTTCGCTGATCTGCGCCTCCCCCGCCTACCTGCGCGAACATCCGGCTCCGCAACGGGTGGAGGACCTGCGCCTGCACAACTGCCTGACCCATTCTTACTTCGGCAAGAGCCTGTGGCACTTCGAACAGGACGGCGAACACGTCTCGGTGCCGGTGCAGGGCAACATCAGCGCCAACGAAGCCAGCACCCTGATGCGCGCCGCGATGGCGGGTGCCGGTGTGGCCATGCTGCCCAGCTACCAAGCCTTCGAGCCGATCCACAGCGGCGAACTGGTGCGCCTGCTGCCCAACGCCGAGCCACGGCAAATGAACATGTACGCGGTCTACGCCTCGCGCAAACACATGCCGCCTGCCCTGCGCAGCCTGCTGGACTTCCTGGTGGTGAGGTTTCCCGCGACGCCGGCGTGGGATGCGGGGCTGTAGACCCCGTAGGAGCGAGGCTTGCCCTAATGCCAGTCAGTTAAGCGAAACCCACGTGGGAGCGAGCCTGCTCGCGATAGCAGTAGGTCAGTCAACGGAGATGTTGGCTGTGTTGCCGTCTTCGCGAGCAGGCTCGCTCCCACAGGTTTGGCGCCTTAACTGACTGGCATTAAGGCTTGCCCGCGAACAGGGCTACGGTGAATGAGCCAGAGGATCAGGTTGGCATTGCCGACACCTTCGCGGACAAGCCCCGCGCCTACAGGGCTGTGTGGCAACCTGGCCCACCTGGCCTATGCTGAAAGTAATACCCATGGGTATGGGTTCAGAGGCCAGCGCCATGAGCATTAAGACAAGAAGATACCTCGCGGTCTTTTTCACCTGCACCGCCGCGTTGGCGCTGTACGGCACGGCTGCCTACCGCGTTGAACAGGCCCGGCAACTGCCACGCGAGTACGCCAGTTGCAACTTCGAGCGTTGTATCCCACACAACGCCACCCTGAATGCCCTCAGGTAGCGAGCGCTTAAACCTCGCCGTCCTGCTCGGCCTTCAAGCGATCCCGAAACGCCTTGGGCGAGATCCCGACGCGACGGCGAAACAATCGAGTGAAATTGGTCGGATCGGAAAAGCCCAGCATCTCGGACATCTCATAGATGGTCATCCCGGTATAGGTCAGCAGGCGCTTGGCCTCCAGTAACTGGCGCTCGTGCATGATCTGCAACGCCGGTTGCCCTCCCAGTTCACGGCAGATGCCATTGAGGTGGGAGACCGAGATCCCCAGGCGATGCGCCAGGTCCTCGACCTTTACATGCTGGCGGTAGGTCTCCTCGACCCATTGAATGAAGCCATTGAAGTACACCCGTGCCCGCTGCGGCCGCTGGCAGGCGCTGCGACGCTGCAGCGCCTGGCGGCTGACCCAGACCATGATCGCGCTGACCAGCGCGTGCATGAGCATTTCCCGGGCCGGTTGGTGCCCGACGTATTCGCGCTGCAAGGCGCTGAACAGGCTGTGCAGATAGGTCGCGTCGTCCCCCGCCAGGTAGCTTTCGGCCAACGCCTGGGCATTCAACGCACTCCCCAGTTGCCCTTGCAACTGAGCGAGCAGCGGCGCCGCCAGCGTGACGACAAAGCCTCGTGCATCCTCGCTCAGGCGAAAGCCATGCACCGACATCGCGGGCAGGACCTGGATCGCCGGGGCGTTCAACGGCGTGCTCTGGTCATCGATTTCAAACTGCGCCTGGCCCTCGGACAGAAACAGCAACTGGCAGAGGTCAGCGTAGCGCTGCGGCTTGGTTTGCCAGTGGGGCTCGCCGCTGCCCGCGGTGATTGCCTGGCAATGCAGCAGGTCCGGGGTCGGCCACTCCTGGCTTTCGCCCAAGGGTGTGAAGGCTGGCGTCAAAAGAGGGACAGGCTTGTTCATAGCGTCAATCCAGACCTCGGCGAAACGGGCGAGAGTCACCCTTGTTGGCGGAATGTTCAGGAAACAGCAGTGTTCACCGGCCATTGACCGGTCCACAAGTGAAAAATGCAACGACTGGGTACAGCTCGTCTTGGCGCTGGGTATCTTACGAGGCTATCGAATAGCCTGCTATCGACTTACACTCACCGACATTCCCGCTCGCCCCTTCCTCGCGAGTCAATCCGCGCCCACAGGTTTTACCCGTGCCCCATCTGAACCCGCCTGACCTTCCCAAACCGGCCATCCGCAGTGTGCTGATCGCCTTGATGCTGGCGATTTTCCTCGGTGCCCTGGACCAAACCATCGTCGCCGTATCGATGCCGGCGATTTCCGCGCAGTTCAAGGACGTCAGCCTGCTGGCCTGGGTGATCTCCGGCTACATGGTGGCGATGACCGTCGCCGTGCCGATCTACGGCAAGCTGGGCGATCTCTATGGGCGGCGCACGCTGATGCTGTTCGGCATGGGCCTGTTCACCCTGGCGTCGGTGTTCTGCGGCATGGCCCAAAGCATGGAGCAACTGGTCCTGGCCAGGATCATCCAGGGCATTGGCGCGGGCGGGATGATTTCGGTCAGCCAGGCCATCATCGGTGACATCGTGCCGCCCCGTGAACGCGGGCGTTACCAGGGTTACTTCAGCAGCATGTATGCCGTGGCCAGCGTGGCCGGACCGGTGCTCGGCGGCTACATGACCGAGTACCTGTCGTGGCGCTGGGTGTTCCTGATCAATGTGCCCCTGGGTCTCGGGGCCTGGCTGGTGGCCAACCGTACGCTGGTGGGGCTGCCGGTGCCGCAGCGCAAACCGGTGATCGATTACCTGGGCACGATGCTGATGATCATCGGCCTCACGGCCCTGCTGCTGGGCATTACCCAAGTCGGTCAGGGCCTGGCCTGGCGCAGCCCCGAGGTGGTCGGCCTGCTGGCCGGCGCGGTGCTGACCCTGGCGCTGTTCGTCTGGCATGAACGCCGGGCCCGCGAGCCGCTGCTGCCGATGCACCTGTTCGCCAACCGCAACGCAGTGTTGTGCTGGTGCACGATCTTCTTCACCAGCTTCCAGGCCATTTCGCTGATCGTGCTGATACCGCTGCGCTTCCAGAGCGTCACCGGCGGCGGTGCCGACAGCGCCGCGCTGCACCTGTTGCCGCTGGCCATGGGCTTGCCGATCGGGGCTTACTTCGCCGGACGCCGAACCTCGGTGACCGGGCGCTACAAACCGATGATCCTGATCGGCGCGCTGCTGATGCCGTTCTCCATCCTCGACATGGCCTTCAGTGCACCGCAAGCGACCCTGCTGAGCAGTGCGTTCATGCTCCTGAGCGGGATCGCCAGCGGCATGCAGTTCCCGACTTCGCTGGTGGGTACGCAAAACGCGGTGGAGCAACGGGATATCGGCGTCGCCACCAGCACCACCAACCTGTTCCGCGCCCTGGGCGGCGCAGTGGGGGTGGCCTTGATGTCGGCGTTGCTCCTGGCGTTGCTGCAGGATTCGAGCTTCGCCCATCTGAGCGGTTCGGCGCTGATCGGTGAAGGTCATTCGGGGAACGTGCTGCTCGATGGGTTGAATGCCGCGGCGGGGGATGAGCAGAACGCCTTGCGCGGCGAATTGCTGCTGACCTTCCGCCATCTGCTGATGGTCAGCGCGGCGGTGTCGTTGCTGGGGTTGGCCGCGGCGATTGCGATGCCGAACCGGCTGCTGCGTGGGCGCGAGCATAATGCCCGGTGAATGAACTGTGGGAGCGAGACCGCTTTCGCGAGCAGGCTCGCTCCCACAACTACAGCTACAGCTACAGCTACAGCTACAGCTACAGCTACAGCTACAGCTATCGCCTCAAGGGCTGTAGTACCCCACCGCCACCAGCAGGTTGCCGGCCTTTTTCAGGTAGGCGTGCTTGTCTTCCACCTTGCCGGTGACCGGGTTTTTCCAGCGGTATTGGTACTCGCCCTGGTCCTGCTTGGCCATCATGGCCAGGATCGGCTCGCCGACGGGTTTGCCGTCCGGGTCCTTGATCTTGCCGAAGTCGGCGTTGATCAAGCGCAGATTGGTGCCGTGGGCCACGTAGCGCTGGGTGTCCAGGTTGACCACGAACACATACAGGTCATCTTGCAGGAAGCCGCCTTGCAGCGAGTTGATCGCGGCCAGCGTGCCCTTCTCGTCCTTGCCCAGGTCGGCTGCCGCCTTGTCGAGCAAGGCCTTGGCCTGCTCCGCCGACGCCCTTGGCAGGTAGTAACCGACGGCCAGGATCCGATCACCGATGCGCTGGTAGTACACGTGCTTGCGCTCCACCTTGCCGTCGGCCCAGTTCTGCCAGCGGTACTCGGCTTCCTGGATACCGTTACCCTCGGGCACCAGCAGGGCATGTTTGAAGGCTTGCTGCAGGTCCGGGCCGAGGACTTCGGAGACATCACGCCCGATCAGCGCCGAGGACGGGCCGCCGCTGGCCAGCATGGTGCCCTTGGTGTCGACCACGAACACGTACTTGTCCTTATCCACGAACTCACCCTGGCGACTGAACACGGCGAACGCCTTGTCGCCGTTGTCGTGGTAATAGGCCAGGGCCTTTTCCAGCAGCTTCAACGCGCCCTGATCGTCAGCCTCAGGCTTTGCGGCGGCGTGAACCGGGCCCAGGCACAACACCAGCAGCCAGCCCAGCAAGGTGGTCCTTTGCACAAACCCCATGGTGCGTCCCTCGTTCTTGTTGATGTTTCAAGAGCGTAGACGGCTTGCGGATATGTACGAGTTTACGGTGGTTACCTTTAACACTCTGTGGGAGCGGGCTTGCTCGCGAAGGCGGTGGATCAGTCGATATCAATGTCGGCTGACAGATCGCCTTCGCGAGCAAGCCCGCTCCCACGGGGGATCTCCATTGTTTGCCTCTAACCGCCCGGCTGTCGGTCGATCAAGGGCGAGCACTGATCTGCTGTTGCAGGTTCTGGATCTGGCTCTGCAGGGTGGTGATGTTGCGCGTGACCTGGCCACGGAACGCATCGAACTCAGCCACATTGGCGCCGCCTGGCGAGGACGCAGGGCGGTTGTCCTGCTCGCTCTTGAGCACCATCAACTCTTGCTCCAGGCGCTCGATGGCCACGCTGGGGTTGCCTTGTTTCTTCAGGGCGGCGATGTCGGCGCCGAGGCTCTTGAGTTGGGCGTCGAGCTTGCTGGTATCGGCCGGGGTGTTCTTCAGCGCGGCCAGTTCAGTGCTCAGGCTCTTCACGTCGGCTTGCAGCTGCGCATTGATGGCGTGCTGCTCGGTGCTCTGGGCGGCGATCTGGGCCAGGCGTTTATCCAGCTCGGTGGCTTGCCCGGCCACGCCCTGCTGCTGTTGATTCTGCTCCAGCAACTTGCTTTCCAACTGCTTGACCTGCAGCTTGAGCGCCTCGCTGTCGCTGACCACGCTCGACTGGCTGGCGACCACCTTGCCGGAAATATCCTGCAACCGTCCGGCCGCGTCCTCACTGATACGGGCGAAGCTTTCCTGGGTGGCCACCAGTTGCTGCTCCATCAGGGTGATCTGCTGGAAGCTCCACCAGGCCAGTCCCATGAAGGCAAAGAACAAGGCGCCGACCAGTGCCCACAACGGCCCGGTACTCGGGCCCTTGGCCTTGGCCACCGGCACCGCGCGCGCCTGCACCCGGGTGCGCTCGCGGACCGGGGCTGGCGGTTCGAAATCATCGTGATCGTGGATGTCGGCACGCAGGCTGGGAACATCATCGAAGTCGTCGTTGGCATCGTTACGCATGGACATGGGTCAACCTTTCAAAACCACAGTGATGGCTAAATTGCGCCGAGTATAAACTGCTTGCCCGGCGCATTGATCGACCCTGAGCCCGGCACTCGGTTCAGTGCGACGTGTGTGCTGCCATGTCCTGGGCCTTCCACCAGCCACAGAATTCGTCCAGCGCGGCCCACACGCTGACCTTCGGGTCATAGTCCAGGTACTGCCGGGCTCGGCTGATATCCAGGGTGAAGTTTTTGTTCATGACCTGCATGCCCAGTCGCGACAGGGTGGGTTCCGGACGCCCCGGCCAGAGTGCGCACACGCCCTCGTTCAACGCCGCGACGCTGTAGGCCAAGCCGTAGGAACGGTAGCGTGTCACCTGTGGGACTTCCATCTGGCGCATCACGTAATTGACCACGTCCCACAACGGGACGGGGGTGCCGTTGCTGATGTTGTAGACCTTGCCCAGCGCCGATCCCGTGGCCAGCAGGCAACTGAGCATGGCTTCGTTGAGGTTCTGCACGCTGGTGAAGTCGACCTTGTTCAAGCCGTTCCCGACAATCGCCAGCCGCCCTTTACGCTGCATCTTCAGCAACCGCGGGAAGATGCTCATGTCACCGGCCCCGGTCACGAAGCGCGGGCGCAGCGCCAGCACTTCCAGGCCAAATTCCTGGGCCCCGAAGACCTTTTGCTCGGCCAGGTACTTGGTGGCGGCATAGGGGTGCTTGAAGCGCTTGGGCACTTGCTCTTCGGTCAGCCCCAGGTGGTCGCGGCCATCGAAGTAGACCGAGGGCGAGGACAAATGCACCAGGCGCGGGACGTTCTGCTTGAGGCAGGCTTCGACCACGTTTTCGGTGACCAGCACGTTGCCCTGATGGAAGTCCTGGTAGCGGCCCCACACACCCACCGCGCCGGCGCAATGCACCACCGCGTCGACGTCCACGCACAGGTCGTGCACCAACTGGGCATCGGTCAGGTCGCCCGGCACGAACTGCGCGCCGCGCCGCACCAGGTGCTCGACGCTTTCGGCCCGGCGCCCGTTGACCCTCACGTCCAGGCCCTGCTCCAGGGCGAACCGCGCAAAGCGCCCGCCGATGAAGCCGCTTGCGCCGGTGACCAGAATTTTCATGTCGTGCTCCGCTGTGTTTCGTGATGACGTCGTTCGTGAAGTCTTGACGCCAGCCATCAGGCCAACGGCACCAGCCATTGCCCGGACGTACGCACCAGATGTTCGGTGAGCAGGCCAAGCAACTGGCCACCATTGCGCCAATGATGCCAGTACAACGGCACATCGATGGGTTTATCTGCCAGCAACTCCACCAGGGCGCCGCTTGCCAGTTGGTCACGCACCTGCAACTCCGGCACCAGCCCCCACCCCAAGCCGACCTCGGTCAAGCGGATGAAGCCTTCGGACGAAGGGCACAAATGGTGTTCGAAGCCACCATCCACACCCAGCGACGCCAGGTAGCGGTGCTGCAGGAAGTCATCCGGACCGAACACCAGCGCCGGGGTGCGGGCCAGCAGTTCGGCCTTGACCCCGTCGGGAAAGTGCCGGGCGATGAACGCCGGGCTGGCCAGGGCGCGGTAACGCATGGCCCCCAGCAACACACTGCGGCCACCGGCCACCGGACGTTCGCTGGCACACAGGCACGCCGCCACTTCACCGGCACGCATGCGCTTGAGGCCCACCGTCTGGTCCTCCACCACCATGTCCAGCAACAGCCGTTGCTCGGCGCAAAAGTCCCCCACCGCCGGGGCCCACCAGGTGGCCAGGCTGTCGGCGTTGAGGGCGATGCGCAGGCGCTCGGGCAAGCCTTCTTCATCCAGCGCCGGCACCAGGCTTTGCAGGTCGCGTTCAAGCAAGCGCACCTGCTGCACATGGTTGAGCAGGCGCCGGCCAATCTCGGTCGGCGCCGGCGGCGTGGCCCGGACCAGCACCGGCTGGCCGATCCGCGCCTCAAGCAGCTTGATGCGCTGGGAGATCGCCGATTGCGACAAGCCCAAGACCTGGGCGGCCCGTTCGAATCCCGCTTGTTCGACCACGGCGGCCAGGGCGGACAACAATTTGTAGTCGAACATCAGTTTCTCTAATGAGCGATCAGTAATATTGGTTTTTCTTATACAGCCTGTCCCCGGAGAATAGCCAGCAAGAACTCTCGGACAAGGATCAGCGAAATGGCTGGCGAAACCTCACTCAACACCCTGCTGCGCAGCATGAGCCCGCAGCTCAATGCCGGCGAATACGTGTTCTGCACCCTGGGCGACAGCCCGCTGCCCCCAGGTTGCGATGTCATCGGCAGCTTCCGCGAACAGGAAGGCCTGACGGTGATCCTTGAGCGTGCACAAGCGCTCAAGCACGGGTTCAGCTTCGATTACGTGGCGGCGTGGATCACCCTCAATGTGCATTCGGCCCTGGAGGCCGTGGGCCTGACCGCCGCGTTCGCCACGGCCCTGGGCCAGGCCGGTATCAGCTGCAACGTGATTGCCGGCTACTACCACGATCATCTGTTTGTCGGCCAGGCCGACGCCAGCCGGGCGATGTCGGTGTTGCAGCAACTGGCGGCGAACGCGGAGTAAAGGTTATGTGGCAAAGCTATGTAAACGGCCTGTTGGTCGCATTCGGATTGATCATGGCGATCGGTACGCAGAACGCATTCGTCCTGGCGCAAAGCCTGCGCCGTGAACACCACCTGCCGGTGGCGGCGCTGTGCGTGGTCTGTGACGCCCTGCTGGTGGCCGCCGGGGTCTTTGGCCTGGCGACGGTCCTGGCGCAGAACCCGACCTTGCTGGCCATCGCCCGTTGGGGCGGCGCCGCGTTCCTGTTGTGGTACGGCAGCCTGGCACTGCGCCGGGCCTGTTCGAAACAAAGCCTGCAACAGGGCGAGAACCAGGCCGTGCGCTCGCTGCGCGCGGTCATGCTCAGTGCCCTGGCGGTGACCCTGCTCAACCCCCACGTGTACTTGGACACCGTGCTGTTGATCGGCTCCCTCGGCGCCCAACAGACCGAACCCGGGGCCTATGTGGTGGGCGCCGCCAGTGCTTCATTGCTGTGGTTCTTCACCCTCGCCCTCGGGGCGGCGTGGCTGGCCCCGTGGCTGGCGCGGCCCAGCACCTGGCGGATTCTCGACCTGTTGGTGGCCGTCATGATGTTCGCCGTGGCCTATCAACTGCTTGCGTCGAGCTGATCAGGGTAAAAGGCTCTGGGACCTCTATCCCACACAGTTGCTGCGTGGTTATGCCGCACCCTCGGTGCTATGATCCGACACCTGCGCCGCAAAGAGTACAAACTCCCCGGCGCTTGTCTGGCCGCCCGTGATCGGCCTTGCGCCCACCGCAACTGACCTGATTAGGAGAATCATCATGGCTTTCGAATTGCCGCCACTGCCTTACGCACACGATGCCCTGCAGCCGCACATTTCCAAGGAAACCCTAGAATTTCACCACGACAAGCACCACAACACCTACGTCGTGAACCTGAACAACCTGGTGCCAGGCACCGAGTTCGAAGGCAAGACCCTGGAGCAGATCGTCAAGACTTCCTCGGGCGGTATCTTCAACAACGCCGCTCAAGTCTGGAACCACACCTTCTACTGGAACTGCCTGGCGCCAAACGCCGGCGGCCAACCCACCGGCGCCCTGGCTGATGCCATCAACGCCGCGTTCGGTTCGTTCGACACGTTCAAGGAAGAGTTCACCAAGACTTCGGTCGGCACCTTCGGTTCCGGTTGGGGCTGGCTGGTGAAAAAGGCTGACGGTTCCCTGGCCCTGGCCAGCACCATCGGCGCCGGCAACCCGCTGACCAACGGCGACACCCCGCTGCTGACCTGCGACGTCTGGGAACACGCCTACTACATCGACTACCGCAACGTTCGTCCTAAGTATGTCGAAGCGTTCTGGAACCTGGTCAACTGGAAGTTCGTGGCTGAGCAGTTCGAAGGCAAAACCTTCACCGCGTAAGTCCGCTTGCTGTGAAAAACCCGGCATTGCCGGGTTTTTTTATGCCCGCGCGCCCTGCCGCCAGACGGCACAATCGGTGTCGGTGCGCGGCTTGCCCTTGCCCCCGCGCCACAGCCGTCTACCATCAAGTTGGAAGAAATAGTGCGTGCAATGGCTCAAGTTGCGCAGGGTACCTACCGACACACTATTAATGAGCGCCTGCGACTGGTTACGAGCGTAATGAAACAAGGCTCGCAGACGACGCCTGTGCGGCTTGAATGTCCCTTTGACTGCCATCACGGGATTGCTAATACTCATGGCAAATTGATGCCGCCCGCACGAAACAAGGAATTACCCTTTGAAGCTGGAACTCAAAAACAGCTTGTCGGTGAAGTTGCTCCGGGTCGTGCTCCTCTCGGCATTGATCGTCGGGGTGATCTTGAGCTGCGCGCAGATTGTGTTCGACGCCTACAAAACCCGCCAGGCCGTGGCCAATGATGCCGAGCGTATCCTCGACATGTTCCGCGACCCCTCGACCCAGGCGGTGTACAGCCTCGACCGGGAGATGGGGATGCAGGTGATCGAAGGCCTGTTCCAGGATGACGCCGTGCGCAAGGCCTCCATCGGCCACCCCAACGAAACCATGCTCGCGGAAAAAACCCGCGACTTGCAGCAGTCCGACAGGCGCTGGCTGACCGACCTGATCCTGGGCAAGGAACGCACCTTCACCACTCAGTTGGTGGGTCGCGGTCCCTACAGTGAGTATTACGGCGACCTGAGCATCACCCTCGACACCGCCACCTATGGCCAGGACTTCATTGTCAGTTCGGTGATCATTTTCATTTCCGGGGTCCTGCGTGCGTTGGCCATGGGCCTGGTGCTGTACCTGGTCTATCACTGGCTGCTGACCAAGCCACTGTCGCGGATCATCGAGCACCTGACCAACATCAACCCCGACCGCCCCAGCGCGCACAAAATCCCGCAGCTCAAGGGCCATGAGAAAAACGAACTGGGGATCTGGATCAACACCGCCAACCAACTGTTGGAGTCAATCGAACGCAACACTCATCTGCGCCGTGAAGCGGAGAACAGTTTGCGGCGCATGGCCCAGTACGATTTCCTCACGGGCCTGCCCAACCGCCAGCAATTGCAGCAGCAACTGGACAAGATCCTGGTGGATGCCGGCCGCCTGCAACGCCGGGTCGCGGTGATTTGCGTCGGGCTGGATGACTTCAAGGGGATCAACGAGCAGTTCAGCTACCAGACCGGCGACCAATTGCTGCTGGCCCTGGCCGATCGCCTGCGGGCCCATAGCGGTCGCCTCGGTGCCCTGGCCCGCCTGGGCGGCGATCAGTTCGCCCTGGTCCAGGCCGACATCGAGCAGCCCTACGAAGCGGCCGAGCTGGCGCAAAGCATCCTCGACGACCTGGAAGTGCCCTTCGACTTCGACCATCAGCAAATCCGCCTGCGCGCCACCATCGGCATCACCCTGTTCCCCGAGGACGGCGACAGCACCGAGAAGCTGTTGCAGAAGGCCGAACAGACCATGACCCTGGCCAAGACGCGCTCGCGCAACCGCTATCAGTTCTACATCGCCAGTGTCGACAGTGAAATGCGTCGACGCCGCGAGCTGGAAAAAGACCTGCGCGACGCCCTCGGCCGCGAGCAGTTCTACCTGGTCTACCAGCCGCAGATCAGCTACCGCGATCACCGCGTGGTCGGCGTCGAAGCCCTGATCCGCTGGCAACACCCCGAGCACGGGCTGGTGCCACCCGACCAGTTCATTCCGCTGGCCGAACAGAACGGCACCATCATTGCCATTGGCGAGTGGGTGCTGGATCAGGCCTGCCGGCAACTGCGCGAATGGCACGACCAGGGGTTCAGCGACCTGCGCATGGCGGTCAACCTGTCCACCGTGCAACTGCACCACGCCGAGCTGCCTCGGGTGGTCAACAACCTGCTGCAGATCTATCGCCTGCCGCCGCGCAGCCTGGAACTGGAAGTCACCGAGACCGGCCTGATGGAAGACATCAGCACCGCCGCCCAACACCTGCTCAGCCTGCGTCGCTCCGGCGCGTTGATCGCCATCGACGACTTCGGCACCGGCTACTCGTCGCTCAGCTACCTCAAGAGCCTGCCACTGGACAAAATCAAGATCGACAAGAGCTTCGTCCAGGACCTGCTCGATGACGACGATGACGCGACCATCGTGCGCGCCATCATCCAACTGGGCAAAAGCCTGGGCATGCAGGTGATCGCCGAGGGCGTGGAGACCGCCGAGCAAGAGGCGTACATCATCTCCGAAGGCTGCCACGAAGGTCAGGGCTATCACTACAGCAAGCCACTGCCGGCACGCGAGTTGAGTGCCTACCTGAAACAGGCCCAGCGCAGCCGCGCCGCCATCCTCTGAGGGCGGCACATCGGCTAAAGCAGAACATTCCCCATCATGGCCCTTTACAGGTAATGCGAAAGATTTGCATTATGTCGCAGTTTTGCGCACCCCGCGCCTGTCCATCACCACCCAAGCAGGATGTTCGCCATGATTCGTATGCCTCTGGCTGCCGCCAGTTTGCTGGCCATCGCTATTTCCCTCGCCGGTTGCGGCGAAGGTAAAGACAAGGCTGCCGCTCCAGCGCCTACCCCCGCCGCCAGCACCACCGCACCCGCGGCCCCTGCTAGCGCTGGCAAAGTCGATGAAGCCGCTGCCAAAGCCGTTGTCGCGCACTACGCCGATATGGTTTTCGCTGTCTTCAGCGATGCCGAATCCACTGCGAAGACCCTGCAAACCGCGATCGACGCATTCCTGGCCAAACCCAACGCCGACACCCTGGCCGCCGCCAAGGCTGCCTGGGTCGCTGCCCGCGTACCGTACCTGCAAAGTGAAGTGTTCCGCTTCGGCAACACCATCATCGACGACTGGGAAGGTCAGGTTAACGCCTGGCCCCTGGACGAAGGCCTGATCGACTACGTCGACAAGAGCTACGAGCACGCCCTGGGCAACCCTGGCGCCGCCGCCAACATCATCGCCAACACCGAAGTACAGGTCGGCGAAGACAAGATCGACGTCAAGGACATCACCCCGGAAAAACTCGCCAGCCTGAACGAGCTGGGTGGTTCCGAAGCCAACGTCGCCACCGGCTACCACGCCATCGAGTTCCTGCTGTGGGGCCAGGACCTGAACGGCACGGGCCCTGGCGCCGGCAACCGTCCAGCGTCGGACTACCTGGAAGGCGCGGGCGCTACCGGCGGCCACAACGACCGTCGTCGCGCGTACCTCAAGGCCGTGACCCAACTGCTGGTCAGCGACCTGGAAGAAATGGTCGGCAACTGGAAGCCGAACGTGGCCGACAACTACCGCGCCACCCTGGAAGCCGAGCCTGTCGGAACCGGCTTGCGCAAAATGCTCTTCGGCATGGGCAGCCTGTCCCTGGGCGAACTGGCGGGCGAGCGCATGAAGGTGTCCCTGGAAGCCAACTCCCCGGAAGACGAACAGGATTGCTTCAGCGACAACACCCATAACTCGCACTTCTTCGATGCCAAGGGCATTCGTAACGTGTACCTGGGCGAGTACACCCGTACCGACGGCACCAAAATGTCCGGCGCCAGCCTGTCGTCCCTGGTGGCCAAGGCCGACCCGGCTGCCGACGCGGCCCTCAAGGCCGACCTGGCCGCGACCGAAGCCAAGCTCCAGGTCATGGTCGACCTCGCCAACAAGGGCGAGCACTACGACCAACTGATCGGCGCCGGCAACGCCGCAGGCAATCAGGTCGTGCGCGACGCCATCGCCGCCCTGGTCAAGCAGACCGGTTCGATCGAGGCCGCTGCTGGCAAGCTGGGTATCAGCGACCTGAACCCGGACAACGCTGATCACGAGTTCTGATCAACCCGGTTCACCCCGGCCCCCTAAAAATGCCCCGACACGTTCGGGGCATTTTTTTGCCTGCGCGAACCTCAGACCCGCAAGATGAACAACTGGGCCGCCGCGCCCTCGATCGGCAGGTGAATACCGCCGATCAGCATCACCAGGTTGTTACTGGCCTGTGCCTGACTGACCAGGTGACGGGTGGCCGTGTCCACCATGCCCAGCCGGGGTTCGACGTACTGGCGACCGTCGAGCACATTGCCCAGCACTCGCCGCAGCGACAACCAGAACACCTGCTCGCCACCCGCTCGCCTGAAGATCAGTTCGGAGACCGGGCTGAAGCCGGCGAGCATTTCGTAGTGGCTGCCCACCAAGCGCTCGGTCATCAGTTCCCTGAGGGCGCCATCGGCTCCGGAGGCCAGTGCCCGATGCAACAATGATTGGACCTCGTAGGTGCTCAAGTGCACACGATTGTAAGCGCCAGGCGCACTGTCGATCAGCCAACTGCCATTGTGGCCCCGCACCGTGAGCGGCAGCATCGACAGTGGATCAGCGACCCCGCCTGCGCTCGCCATTGGCCATGAACGCCACGCCTGCAACGTACGTCGCAGGTCGATGATCCCCCACAGCGTCAGACCATCGGCGTTGAGGCGATGAAACAGGGCGCCGGCGATCTCCAACTGCGTGCTCGCGCTGAACGTTGGAAACGCGTCCGCCACATAGGCCCCCAGGCTCTTGTCGAACGGCAGCTCCATCGGATTCAGCCACCGCGACAGGCCGCTGTTGAATTCGGCCAGCCGGGGCTGCCCGAACAGGTCGGTCCACAGTAACTGCTCGTACTGCGCGAAGGTAGTGATGGGGTGGTTCGGATCAAACATCATGACCACCCCCGGCGGCGGCTCGCCACCGGCCGGCAGGACCGGATAAAAACGCTGGTCGATCTTGATGTACTCGCGCCCCAGCAGCCATTGATCACCGGCGATACGCCGGTAGATCCCCAACTGCGCCTGCTTGAGCTCAAGCTCGACGGGGTCGATGACCTGCCCCCAATTGACGAACTGTTCGGCGGGGGGGCGGACCGGACGCGCCGGTAGCGCAGGCGGCTGGCTCGCCCCGGCAATCGGCTCGACGGGGCGCGGGCGACTGGGTCCGGCAATCGGTTCGACGACGGGCGGCTGGTCGGGCCGCGTCACGATCCCGCCGCCACTGAAGGCATGCGGTGCGTGCAGCCCCATGAGGCGCAGGCGCAGGGTTTCAAGGCTCACCACCCGGTACGGGTCGAAGGCCGTCAGGGAGGCACCGGAGCGCAAGTGTTGAACCAGGCTCAGGCCCAAATCAAGGTCCCGGTCACTGGGGAATACAAACGACTCAAACACCCGATTGGCCTGGGCCTCACCCAGAAACGGATACAGGTCCCTCAGCGCGCGTTGCGGGGAGATCCCTCCCAACGCAGGCGCGTCGTAGTGCGTGCCAATCTCCCATTGCCCCATTGCGTTGCGGCGGATCGGTGAGTAATGCCTCTGGATCGGCTTGCGCATGTCTCGCACGCGCCAGGCCTCTTCAAAGCCCTCATCGAGGATCGAGTACCACTGCTGCCGTTCATTGAGGAAGTACTGCTTGGGCCCCGCCCCGTCCGCGCGCTTGAAATAGATCCCCTGGCTCTCCCACCCCGCTAGCGGTGTCAGGCCTTCGGGCTTTTTGGCCAAGGCCATCTGCGGGTTCAGCCGACGCACATCGGGCGCAATCCTTGGCACGCTCGCGCCCGGGCCCCGGGCCATCACCGAGCCGATGGCGCCATCGGCCAACGCCCCGGTAAATTCCCCCAGCGCCCGGACGATATGATGCGCCACGCTGGCCCGATCCCCCAGGTTCGCGGCCTCCACCGCGTTGAACACCGAGATCAAGCTCCTGGCCAGGCCGATGGGCAGTGTCACGTGCACTGGCAAGACCATGGTCAGGACATCGAACACCGTCGTCGCGACGGACAGCCCGGTCTCGACATCGGTTTGCCCGGTGGTGGTGGCCTGTGCCGCCGCGTCATTGATCGCGAAATTGGCGGCGACTTCATAGGCGTCCTCAAACACATTGCCCGCGATCCTGGCCATGCTGACCATCGAGACATCGCCGCGCCCCTTCAAGGTGGCCAACACCGAAGGCCGGGAAGCCAGTTCCACCCGGCCCACCAGGTAGTCACGCCAACGGCTGTTGTGCACAAAATCGCTCATCAAGCGTTCATTGACGTACTCATGAAAGACCCGGCCGCCAGGCGCCTGTGGCGTGTAGACCACAATCGTGCCCGCGCCCACCGTTGCCGGATGAAACAACAACACACCACGCACCGACTGGCCGCGCAGCTTCAAGCGTTCGACCACAATCCGATGGCCCTCGACTTCGGCCCGCTGGTCGCTGTCGACGGGGCTGTCCAGCACCGCCTGCACCCAGTTGAAACCACGGGCCAGCCGATCGACTAAAAAATCACCGTTGATCTTGGCTTCAATCGCGTCCAGGCGCAGTTGCCGCTCCAGGACCCGGGCGAACGTGTGCTTATGCGCGAGGGCCGCCGCCGAGGTGATCAGGTTTGCCTTCAAGAAGTCCTGATAGCCCTGGCCGACGTTGACCGTGCGAATCAAGTTCTTGACCTGTTGCAGGGTCAGCCCTTCATACGCGCGAAGGGGTTCGCTGGCGCCCTCCGGCTTCAAGGTCAGCCGGGAGAAGTTCGTGAAGTTGAAGTCCAGGCTACCCAGGTTATCCAGGGCCAGTTCGGTCAATGTCCGTTGCCGGTGCACGTACAGCGCGGTGCTGGGGTCGCGAATGGTTGAGGCAGGCGCGCCGGGGGGCATGATCAGTGTCGGGAGATTAGGCTCTTGGGTGTGGACGATGATGTCATCGGGATTGACCGTCAGGCCATGCTCGGACTCCAGCGCAATACGCAATTGCCGGTTGCCGTAGGT
Organism: Pseudomonas sp. ok272; assembly: GCF_900109995.1. Lineage (GTDB taxonomy): Bacteria > Pseudomonadota > Gammaproteobacteria > Pseudomonadales > Pseudomonadaceae > Aquipseudomonas. Next base: position 140,056 of record NZ_FOCB01000010.1, read on the forward strand.
CAGCAGCTCCTGTCGGTCACTGAACTGGTCCAGTGAGGGCAGTCCCTCGGCCGGCCCCAGGTTGGCCAGTTCCTCACTGTAGTCAGAGAAGGCGCGGGTCCAGGCGTCGCGGTCCGCCGCCGACGCGTCCTTGAGAAAGGCCACCAATCGGGCCTGGCCACGTTTTCTGAGGCGGGCATGGAGAATCGCTTCGGTGCTGAAGGCGCGACGCAGATCGGTGATCCGGTCGAGCGCACGGGGCAGGTTCGCCCGGTCGGCGTGCTCGGCCCGGGCCTGATAGTGGGCGATGGTCGAGGCGCGGTTGTGTTCAATCAGTCGGCATTGCGCCTCGATGCCGTAGACCAGCGGTGAGTCCAGGCGCTCGGGGTAGCGCAGCAGGTCGCGCACCGCCGCCTTGCGGTGCAGCGCCAGCCCCTGCGCGTGATCCTCGTCGGCCATCAGTGCCAGCAGCGTGGCGACCTCGGTGCCATGGCGCAAGCGCCGATGCAACTCGCGATCAAGGCTGGCCAGGGCGTCGAACTCTTCCAGCCCGCCATTGGGGGTAAACAACAGCACCAGGCCGACATTCTCGCTCGGCTCCACGGCGCGGGCCACCGGCGCCACGGCCTCGGCGTCCCATAACGCCTCGGAACCCGGCGGTTCCCGGGACGCCAGGATAAAGGCGCCGTGCAGGGCAAGCTCGTCGCCCTCACTGTCCTTGAGGGCCACCGCGTACACGCCCGGGCGATACCCGCGCAGCACCTGCCGGGCTGCCGCATCCGGATAGCGCAGCACTTTGTTGAACAACGATTGACCGGCCGCGCTGAGCAGGCCATCGCTCTTGAGCAAGGCCACCTCGGCGTGCAGTTGCCGGGTGCGGGATTCGATCAACCATTGTTTGTGGCTGCGGGCGTCAGTCGGGCCGCAGGGACGCGCCCAATAGGCGTCCACATACCGGCTGTAGCGCGCCGGCACGTCGCCGGCCATCTGATCGAGAAAGGCATCGAACGCGGACCCCGTGAGTGCGCGTTCGAGCGTCAGTTCGGCGCCCGCCTCGGGGCTGCGGTAGAACCGCGTGTCCGTCGCGGCGTAGTCTGCGGACTGCTGGCTAACGACGCGCTGAACCACGGCATCCATCAGGCTGGGCAGCAACGATGGGGCCTCGGCGTTCGCTTGCGGCACGCCGTCGGGCGCAGTGTCTACTTCGCGGTCGGCGCTCGCGGGCGACTCACCACGGTGGATGAAACTGCGCAGCAGGTCCAGCCGTGGGCTGAGGTCGGCAAAGTGTTGGTCGAAGGCCTGCTGCACAAAGGCATGGAAGGTGGGCTGTTGCGCGAAGCGCTCTGTCGCGTGCTGATCCAGAGCGGTGAGCGTGTGGCGCAAGGCAGTTTGTGCCGGGCTGTCGCTGGCATTCAATAGCGCGGCCAGTTCGGGTGATAAGGTCTGATTTTGCATGGTGGATGACTCGTTGGGATGAAGTGCTCATGCTGGCGCGCCGGCCACCCACGCTGGCGGTACATATGCATCGGCTGGCCTGAACGCGGAGGTGTCCACCAGCAAACGATAATTCCTCTTATTCAAAGTCCGCGGCCCTGTTAGACTTTGCCCCCTTTGTTTGGCTCGTCTTCCAGGATCCCTGATGCCTTCGCTGCCTCTTCGCCTGTCCGCACTGTTCCTGGCCCTGGGCCTGAGTGCCTGCGACGACGCCCCGCGCTTTACCCAGGCCGAGCCTGGCGAGGCGCGCTCCGGCGGTGCGGCAACCGTGCGCAAGAGCGATCAGAACGCCTTCTCCCTGCCCTCGGCCAACCTCTCGCCGACCCGGCGCCTGGACTTCAGCGTCGGCAACAGTTTCTTTCGCAGCCCCTGGGTGATCGCCCCGTCGACCACCACCGCCCGCGACGGCCTGGGCCCGCTGTTCAACACCAACGCCTGCCAGAACTGCCACATCAAGGATGGGCGCGGTCATCCACCCTTGCCCAACGCCAACAACGCCGTGTCGATGCTGGTCCGCCTGTCGATCCCCAATGCCCCCGAGTACGCCAAACTTATCGAGCAACTCGGCGTGGTGCCGGAGCCGGTCTACGGCGGGCAGTTCCAGGACATGGCGGTGCCGGGTGTCGCCCCCGAGGGCAAGGTCCGGGTCGACTACGATCCGCTGACCGTACATTTCAAGGACGGCACCGAGGTCGAACTGCGCAAGCCCAAGTTGGTGCTCAGTCAATTGGGCTACGGCCCGATGCACCCCGACGCGCTGCTCTCCGCCCGCGTCGCCCCGCCGATGATTGGCCTGGGGCTGCTGGAGGCGATCTCCGACGCCGACATCCTGGCCAACGCCCAGGCCAACACCAGGGACGGCATCGCCGGCCGGCCGAACCGGGTCTGGGATGACGCCCAACAAAAGACCGTCCTGGGCCGCTTTGGCTGGAAAGCCGGGCAACCGAACCTCAATCAACAAAATGTTCACGCGTTCTCTGGTGATATGGGCCTGACCACCCGCCTGAGACCGTTCGATGACTGCACCCAGACCCAGGTTGACTGCCTGCAAGCGCCCAATGGCAATGGCCCGGACGGCGAGCCGGAAGTCAGCGACAACATTCTGCGCCTGGTGCTGTTCTACAGCCGCAACCTGGCCGTGCCCGCCCGGCGTGACGTCAACGATGCCCACGTGCTGGCCGGCAAGAACCTGTTCTTCCAGGCCGGTTGCCAGGCGTGCCACACGCCCACGTTCACCACCGCCGCCAATGCCGCCGAGCCTGAGTTGGCCAATCAAGTGATTCGCCCCTACAGCGATCTGCTGCTGCATGACATGGGCGAAGGGCTGGCGGATAACCGCCCCGAGTTCCAGGCCTCCGGCCGCGACTGGCGCACCGCGCCGCTGTGGGGCATTGGCCTGACACAGACGGTCAGTGGCCACACCCAGTTCTTGCACGACGGCCGTGCCCGCAACCTGCTGGAAGCCGTGCTCTGGCACGGCGGCGAAGCGGCAGCGGCACAGCAACAGGTTTTAGCTTTTAATGCCGAGCAACGCGCTGCGCTGCTGGCCTTCCTGAATTCGCTTTAGCGCCATTTCCCCACCTGAAAGGGAGCCCGATATGTTTCGTCCCAAGTTGTTGTTCACCAGCCTCGCTGCCCTCGCCCTGGGTGCCTGCGCGCCCCAGGATCCACAAGCCGTGACCTCGGCGGCCATCGCCAAGCAAGTGATCCTGCCGACCTACAGCCGCTGGGTCGAGGCCGACCGCCAACTGGCCGTCAGTGCCCTGTCCTACTGCGAAGGCAAGATCGACCTGGCCACCGCCCGCGCCGACTTCCAGCACGCGCAAAAGGCCTGGGCCGAGCTGCAACCGTTGCTGGTCGGGCCGCTGGCCGAGGGCAACCGCTCGTGGCAAGTGCAGTTCTGGCCGGACAAGAAAAACCTGGTCGGGCGCCAGATCGAGCAACTGGTCACTGCCCAGCCGCAGATCGATGCGGCCGCGCTGGCCAAATCCAGCGTCGTGGTCCAGGGCCTCTCGGCGTATGAATACATTCTGTTCGACGACAAGAGCAACGTCGCCGACGCCACACAAAAGGCCCGCTACTGCCCACTGCTGACCGCCATTGGCGAACGCCAGAAACAACTCGCCGAAGAAATCCTCGCGAGCTGGAACAGCACCGACGGCATGCTCGCGCAGATGACCACGTTCCCCAACCAGCGCTACGCCGACTCCCACGAGGCGATCGCCGATCTGTTGCGCGCCCAGGTCACCGCGCTCGACACCCTGAAGAAAAAGCTCGGCACGCCGATGGGCCGCCAGACCAAGGGCATCCCCCAGCCGTTCCAGGCCGATGCCTGGCGCAGCCAGTCGTCGCTGCCAAGCATGAGGGCCAGCCTCGCCGCCGCCCAAACCGTGTGGGCGGGCGTCGACAACAAAGGCCTGCGAGGCCTGCTGCCAGCCGATCAGAAGCCTCTGGCGGACAAGATCGACGCTGCATACGCCGCGGCCTTGAAGCTATTCGACAGCACCCCGCGCACACTGACCGAGATGCTCGGCGACGATGCCGGCCGCCAGCAGTTGAACGACATCTATGACAGCCTCAACGCCGTCCATCGCCTGCACGAAGGCGAACTGGCCAAGGCGCTGGGCATCCAACTGGGCTTCAACGCCAACGACGGTGACTGATGAGGGTTCGCGCCATGCTACGACGCCAGGCTCTGACTTTGGGCAGCGTGTTGCTGGGTGCCGTGACGCTGGGCGGCTGGACCCTGTTCAAGCAAAAAGACCGGGGCCCCTTGCTGCTCTCGGCCCGCGATGACAGCGAGGGTAAGCACTACGCCGTCGGCTACCGGCTGGACGGCACCCAGGTGTTCGCCACCGAAGTCGGCCAGCGTTGCCACGACATCATCAATCACCCCACGCTGCCGCTGGCCCTGTTCGTCGCCCGGCGACCGGGCACCGAAAGCTACCTGGTGGACCTGCGCGACGGCAGCCTGCTGCAAACCGTGGTCGCGCAAGCCAACCGGCACTTCTACGGCCACGCGGTGATCCACAAGGACGGCGAGTGGCTGTACGCCACCGAGAACGACACCACCGATCCCGGTCGTGGCGTGCTCGGTGTGTACCGTTTTGACGGTGAGCGCTTGGTCCACAGTGGCGAGATTGCCACCCATGGCATTGGCCCGCACCAAGTGTCATGGATGCCTGACGGCGAAACCCTGGTGGTGGCCAACGGCGGAATTCGCACCGAAGCCGAAAGCCGGGTCGAGATGAATCTCGACGCCATGCAGCCCAGCCTGGTGCTGATGCTGCGTGACGGTACGCTGCTGAGCAAGGAAGCCCTGGGCCAGCAGATGAACAGCGTGCGCCACATGGGCATTGCCCGCGACGGCACGATTGTCACCGGCCAGCAATTCATGGGCGCGGCCCATGAGTCGTCCGAGCTGTTGGCGATCAAGCGTCCCGGCCAGCCCTTCGTCGCCTTCCCGGTGGCCGAGCAGCAGTTGCAGGCCATGGGGCACTACACCGCCAGCGTCGCTGTCCACAGCGACCTGCGCCTGGTGGCACTCACCGCCCCGCGAGGCAACCGATTCTTCATCTGGGACATGGACAGCGGCGAAGTCAAACTCGATGCCCCGCTGCCTGATTGCGCAGGGGTCGGTGCCGTGGCCGATGGCTTTGTCGTGACCTCGGGCCAGGGCCGTTGCCGCTACTACGACTGCCGCCAGGTGCCGCTGGTGGCCAAGCCACTGGAACTGCCCGCCGGGCTCTGGGACAACCATTTGCATCTGGTGTAGACCCAATGGATGCCCCCCGTGGGAGCGGGCTTGCTCGCGAAAGCGTAGTGTCAGGCGACATCAATGCTGGATCTGCCGGCCTCTTCGCGGGCAAGCCCGCTCCCACAGTGGGCCGGGGTGAAGACAAAGCTTGTGTCCAACCCCAATTCCCCGTGGGCCGGGGTGAACACAAAGCCTGTGCCCACCCAAAATCCCCCGTGGGAGCGGGCTTGCTCGCGAAGGCGTAGTGTCCGCCGACATCAATGCTGGATCTGCCGACCTCTTCGCGAGCGGGCTCGCTCCCACAAGGTCTGTGCCCTCCCACAAAGGGCGCACCAAAAAAAAAGGCCTCGCAGATGCGAGGCCTTTTCGGTGGGGTTGGATGAGCTCAACTCTGTGGTCTCATTCCCTGGGCCATGCCGAACATGAACAACAGTAAATCATTGTCGGGCTTGGTCACCCCGGGCGCCTTCGCGACCCGTGGCAACGGGCAATTCGCATCACCATGCGCCGAGCTGACGACCTGCATGCGCGACGGTTCCCAGGCCGCCACCGCCAACGAGGCAACTGCCAAGGCTCCTACTAAGAACAAACCTCGTGCAATTTCTACTTTCATCGCTATAAACCCTTGATAGCGCTGCCAAACGCCGTCTCATAAAAGTAGACGAGTTTCTCCCAATCCGCCGACTTCCACGACGAGTGGCGACGCAGTTGCTTCATATCGTGCGCCGCCGCTTGCTTGCTCAATGGACGCTTGCGGCACTTCTCCAGGTCCAGCAGTGCTACTTCGGCCTTGGCCGTTTCACCCTCGCCCGTCACCCGCAGGAAAATGTGCTTGATATACAGGCAACTGTGCTGCCAGCGCCCCTTGTGCATCCGTGCCAGGTTTTGCGCCAAGTCCAGAAGCACCTGATCATGGAACGCCTCGCCATGACGCTCACGCCCACCGCTGGCGTACCAGTCTTCGATCTCGACAAAACCGTCCAGGGCCTTGGTCACCAACAATGCGCGCCACTGGTGGACCGGATCACGCCGGGCACCACAGAACACCACTTCAGGTACACGGACATTCAGCGCGCGCAACCCCGTCAAGGCATCCAGCTCACGCAACACGGTCGGACGTCCGAACGGAAACAACCAACTGCGATAGATATGGCCGGTCTGGCGCTTGGCGTACAACAGTTGGCCATCGTCTCTACGGATCCGCTGAACACCGCTCTCCCCGCCACGCCGCACGTTGGGTTCTTCCACCCATTCTCCGTGCTGGCTCCAGAAGTAATCGAAGCGATCCTCGGGAGCCGCTTGCGCTTGAGATACCTGTTCAACTGCCATCGAAGTTACCTCTTACGCAAGATATAGACGCGCCACATGGCGTAGAGCGGGATAAAGTCCAAATGTTCCTGAATGCGAAAGCCTGCCTGCTCGAACTCAGCTTCGACTGTGGCAACCGGTAACACAAAACGGTTTTGGTACCCTTCCTGCGCCCGCTCTTTTTCTGCGCGCTTGCGTTTCCAGGCCTTGAAGTTGCCATCGACCCACAGTGAAATAATCACGCTGTCGCGGGTAACACGTTGAAATTCCTTGAGGATGGCCAGTCGATGCTCCGCTTCCCCGATGTGGTGCAACAGGCGCATGCAGAAGATGCTGTCCACGGAGTTGTCGGGCAACGCAATGTCGAATGCCGATGTCTGCAAAGGCCGTACCCGTTCGACCACATGGGCAGGCTGCGACTGGGTTGCGATCTTGACCATCGAGGCCGAGTTGTCGGCGCCAATGATCACACGGTTGGCTTTTTCCGCGAGCAGTGGCCAGAAACGTCCGGCACCGCAAGGCAAGTCCAGGACCAACCCAGGCTCACCGACACGCTTGAGCGCCGTGCGAGCCAGTTGCAGGTCACGTTTATGGGACAGTTGACGACCAAGACCATCCTTGTGCTTGCGCAGGTAGCGCTGGGCATGTTCGTCATCGTACTTGTCGGAAAATTCAAGCTTGATCGGGTCTTCCATCATCAATACCTCCTGAGCTGATGAGGGCAACCATAGGTAATACGGTGTGAGCAACAGGTCATCCAATTGTGAAAATTTTGTAGGAACCAGCCACCAATTATTACAGAATCTTACACAAACGGCGCAGGACTAGCTAACCGTCAGCGTAGGAAAATACGCAAAAAAGACAGTGACGCCAACCGCTCAAGAGGCTTTGCCGTGCAACGCCACATAGAAACGACAACCATTTGGCTCCATGGTACTCAGCTCTACGCTCCAGCCCCGGCTTTCACAGATCCGCTGCACCAGCGATAGGCCGAGGCCCAACCCCTCACCGCGCTTTTCACTGCCACGCACGAACGGTTCGAACATGGCTTCGCGCTTCTCTTCGGGAATGCCAACGCCACTGTCTTCCACCAGGAAACCGCCGGGCAGCAGGGTCAGGCGGATAAAACCGGAGTCGGTGTAGTGCAGCGCATTGCGCAGCAGGTTGCTCATCACTGCATGCAACAGCGTGGTGTTGTAACGAGTATCCAGGGGCGTGCCAGGTTCATATATCAGCTCCAGGCCCTTGGACTCGATAGGCTCGCGCCACAGTCCGAGCAAGTCTTCAGCCACCTGCTTAAGGGTTTGTTGGGGTGACATGCTGGCATCTTCACTCTGCGCACGGGCGAGCATCAGGAAGGTCTGCACCAGCTCACGCATCTCCTCACAGGCCCGGGCGATGCGTTCGACCTGGGCACGACCGCGCTGATCGATTCCGGGGTTTTCCAGCAACAATTCACAGGAGCTGGCCAGCACCATCAACGGGGTGCGCAGTTCATGGCTGACGTCGCTGGTGAACAACCGCTCCCGGCTCAACGCCTGGCGCAAGCGACCCAGGGTGGCATCGAAGGCCACGGCGAGTTCACCGACTTCGTCGGCGGCATAATCGGGGGCCAATGGCGGCGCCAGCCCCAGCAACTGGTCGCGATGGCGCACCTGGCGGGCCAGGCGCACCACCGGCGCCATGACCTTGCGGGCCAGCACCCAGCCAAGGAACACCGCAAGCGCCAGGCTGAGCACGAACCCAACCAGCACCACGGCGAACAGCACTCGCTCACGCTCTTCAAAGTCGCTCTGGTCCTGCAACAGCACGTAGCGGCGACCGTCAACGATCTCGACCATCGCGTGGTAGGACAATGGGTCGCGAAACACCTCGTGGAACCCGGCGTCCAGGTGACGCAGGTCCTTGGGCAATGCGAAGTCACCTGGGCCGCCGCTGAAGTAGAACAGTTGATCGGGCTCTGGTCGGTGGCTCCAATCGCTCATGCTGTCCATCAGCAACAAACGCTGCAGATCGCCACCCAGGCCTGCGGAAATCAGTTTCTCTTCCACCAGGTGCACTGTCGCCACGATGCCCAGGGCGAATGCGCCCGCCACCAACGCACTCATCAAGGCAAAGGCGATGATGATCCGTTGTGCAAGGCTCTGCTTAAACTCCATCTCGTCCCTCGGCCAAGCGATAGCCAACACCATGCACCGTTTGCAGCAATGGCTTGGCGAACGGCTTGTCGATCACCTGGCGCAATTGATGAATGTGGCTACGCAGGCTGTCGCTGTCCGGACAGTCATCGCCCCACAGGGCTTCTTCGAGGATCTCCCGGCGCAACACGTGCGGGCTTTTCTGCATCAGCACCGCCAGCAGCTTGAGGCCCACCGGGTTGAGCTTGAGCAAGCGCCCCTCGCGGGTGACTTCCAGGGTATCGAGGTCGTAATTCAGGTCACCGACCTGCAACGTCCGGCGCCCACCACCCTGGGTGCGGCGCATGACCGCCTCGATGCGTGCCGCCAACTCTGACAAGGCAAACGGCTTGATCAGGTAATCGTCCGCACCGGACTTGAAGCCTTGCAAGCGATCATCCAACTGGTCGCGGGCCGTCAACATGATCACCGGGGTGTCGCGTCGGGCGTCTTCGCGCAGGCGCTTGCACAAGGTATAGCCGTCGATGCCGGGCAGCATGATGTCGAGCACGATCAAGTCGTAGTGTTCGGTGGCGGCCAGGTGCAGGCCCGACAAACCGTCCTGCGCGCAATCCACGGTATAGCCTTTGAGCCCCAGGTAATCCGCCAGGTTGGCGAGGATGTCGCGGTTGTCTTCAACCAATAAAATTCGCATGGGCATTTGCTCCGTACACAGTAACGGCCGTCTTGGCTCGCGCAGCTTAAGGCCAAGTTTCGCTCAGGGCCAGCGGCAAAGCCGGCAAGTAAAGGTATTGCCCGAGATAACATTTTTTTCACTCTTGGCTCACATGTTCATAACAGCGATTCATTCACAGTTACGCACTATTTGACTAATGGAACGTGGATCAATGGACTTTCTCAAGACCGCCCCCATGCGTTTTCTGTTGCTGGTCACGGGCTCGTGGCTGGCGATTTTTGTGCTGACGCGCACCGTCCTGCTGTTCACGCACCTGGATGAGGCCGGCAGCGGCTTTATCTCGATCTATGGCATTGGACTGCTCTACGACCTGGGCTTCCTCGCCTATGCCGCCCTGCCGCTTGGCGTGTACCTGTTGCTATGCCCGCCGGGGTTGTGGCGCCGCCCCGGGCACCGCTGGTTTTTGCAGGGGGTGCTGACGGTCAGTCTGTTCGCCATGCTGTTCACCGCGGTGGCTGAGTGGCTGTTTTGGGATGAGTTCGGGGTGCGCTTCAACTTCATCGCGGTCGACTACCTGGTGTACTCCGACGAGGTGCTCAACAACCTGCTGGAGTCCTACCCTATCGGCCTGTTGCTGGGCAGCCTGGCGGTGCTCGCCGTGGTATTGAGCCTGGTGTTGCGCAGGGCCTTCAACGCCGCCGTCAATGCGCCACTGCCCACCGCGCGCAAGCGCCTGGCCTGCGCCCTGGCAGTGTTGGTGGCCGGTGGCCTGAGCCTGCAGCTGCTCAGCCAAGGCAGCCCGCGTGCGCAAGGCGGCAACGCCTATCAAAACGAGTTGGCCAGCAACGGGCCGTATCAGTTCTTCGCCGCGTTCCGCAACAACGACCTCGATTACCCGCAGTTCTACAGTACCCTGGCGCCCGACGTGGTCGCCCAGCAGATGCGCGCCGAGCTGAACGAGCCCAACGCCCGCTTCATCGGCCAGGACCCGCAGGACATCCGCCGCGAGATCGACAACCCCGGCACGCCGCGCCAGCCCAACATCGTGCTGGTGACGATCGAAAGCTTCAGCGCCAAGTACATGGGCAGCAACGGCGATAACCGCAACCTGACACCTAACCTCGATGCCCTGCGCCCGCAAAGCCTGTACTTCAACAACTTCTACGCCACCGGTACCCGTACCGACCGCGGCCTGGAGGCCATCACCCTGGCGATCCCTCCCACGCCCGGGCGTTCAATCGTCAAGCGCATCGGCCGTGAAAGCGGGTTTGCCAGCCTCGGCCAACAACTCAATGCCGTGGGCTACGACAGCGTGTTCGTCTACGGTGGTCGTGGCTACTTCGACAATATGAATGCGTTCTTCAGTGGCAACGGCTACCGGGTCGTCGATCAGAGCAGCGTTCCCGAGGCCGAGATTCACTTCAAGAACGCCTGGGGCATGGCTGACGAAGATTTGTACACCCAGACCCTGAAGCTGGCCGATGCCGACTACGCCAAACAGCAGCCGTTTTTGCTGCAACTGATGACCACGTCCAACCATCGTCCTTACACCTATCCCGATGGCCGGATCGACATCCCGTCGGGCAATGGCCGCGATGGCGCGGTGAAGTACACCGACTATGCGATTGGCCATTTCCTTGAACAGGCGCGTAACAAGCCGTGGTTCGACAATACGATCTTTATCTTCGTCGCCGACCACACCGCAGGCAGCGCCGGCAAGGAAGACCTGCCCATCGCCAACTATCAAATCCCGTTGTTCATCTACGCGCCCAAGCTGATCCAAGCCCGGGAAAGCGCTCAGTTGGCCAGCCAGATCGATCTGGCCCCGACACTGCTGGGGCTGTTGAACCTGGATTACCAATCGACCTTCTTTGGCCGCAACCTGCTGCAGGACAACCCGCTCCCGCCACGCGTGGTGGTTGGCAACTATCAGCACCTGGGACTGTTCGACGGCAAGGACCTGGCGATCCTCAGCCCGCGCCAGGGTCTGCGTCGCCACGATGATGCGCTCAGCGAAAGCCGCGAGTCCCATGCCCCGAGCAGTGACCCGCTGATTACCCGAGCGATCACCTACTACCAGAGCGCCAGCTACGGCTTCAAGCACCAACTGCTGGGCTGGAAACCGCTCAAGGCAGATGCAGGACTCGCCGTCCAGCCCTAACCCAACAGCCCCGGGCGGAGTGGCCGTCCCGATGTCGAAGCAACACCTGTGGCGAGCAGGCTTGCTCGCGCCGGGGCGCGCAGCGGCCCGATAAAAAGGACGGCTACGCCGTCCAGCGCGAGCAAGCTCGCTCACCACAAAGGGTTGTTGCCAGCCACATCGCGTCTAAGTGAACAGCATTGCGGACTCAGTCCGAGGCTTTTTCTTTCCAAGTGCTGATCTCATTCCCCCACGGTCAAAACCCGGCCAATAAAAAACCCCGCCTGCTTAACGCAGGCGGGGTTTTTAGGTATCGGGTAAGGCTGGCTTACATCATGCCGCCCATGCCACCCATACCGCCCATGTCTGGCATACCGCCGCCAGCTGGGCCGTCTTCCTTGATCTCGGCGATCATGGCTTCGGTGGTGATCATCAGGCTGGCGATGGAAGCCGCTGCCTGCAGAGCCGAACGAGTCACTTTAGCCGGGTCCAGGATACCCATTTCGATCATGTCGCCGTATTCGCCGGTAGCAGCGTTGTAACCGTAGTTACCCGAACCCTGCTTGACCTTGTCGACCACAACGCTTGGCTCGTCGCCGGAGTTGGCAACGATCTGGCGCAGCGGCGCTTCAACAGCGCGACGCAGCAACTGGATGCCCACGTCCTGATCAGCGTTGTCGCCTTTCAGTTCAGAGATGGCCTGCAGAGCGCGAACCAGTGCCACGCCACCGCCAGGTACCACGCCTTCTTCAACGGCTGCACGGGTAGCGTGCAGGGCGTCTTCAACGCGGGCTTTCTTCTCTTTCATTTCAACTTCGGAACCAGCGCCAACCTTGATCACTGCAACGCCGCCGGACAGCTTGGCCAGACGCTCTTGCAGTTTTTCACGGTCGTAGTCGGACGAAGTGTCAGCCACTTGCTGGCGGATCTGCAGGACGCGAGCCTGGATGTCAGCCTCAACGCCAGCGCCGTCGATCACGGTGGTGTTTTCTTTGGACAGGATCACGCGCTTGGCATTACCCAGGTGTTCCAGGGTAGTGCTTTCCAGGCTCAGGCCGATCTCTTCGGAGATAACGGTACCGCCCGTTAGAACAGCGATGTCCTGCAGCATGGCCTTGCGACGGTCGCCGAAGCCTGGAGCCTTGACGGCTGCGACTTTAACGATGCCACGCATGTTGTTCACAACCAGCGTCGCCAGGGCTTCGCCTTCAACGTCTTCAGCCACGATCAGCAGTGGACGGCCGGCTTTGGCAACGGCTTCCAGCACTGGCAGCATTTCGCGGATGTTGGAGATCTTCTTGTCGACCAGCAGGATCAGCGGACCGTCCAGCTCAGCGGTCATGGTCTCTGGCTTGTTGACGAAGTACGGGGACAGGTAGCCACGGTCGAACTGCATGCCTTCAACAACCGACAGTTCGTTTTCCAGGCCCGAGCCTTCTTCAACGGTGATCACGCCTTCTTTACCGACTTTTTCCATGGCTTCGGCAATGATGTCGCCGATGGAGTTGTCGGAGTTGGCCGAGATGGTGCCGACCTGAGCGATGGCCTTGGTGTCAGCGCAAGGCTTGGACAGGGCTTTGAGCTCTTTGACGATAGCGATGGTCGCTTTGTCGATGCCGCGCTTCAGGTCCATCGGGTTCATGCCGGCAGCGACGGCTTTCAGGCCTTCGTTGACGATCGACTGAGCCAGAACGGTAGCGGTGGTGGTGCCGTCGCCTGCGTCATCGTTGGCACGGGAGGCAACGTCTTTAACCAGCTGCGCGCCCATGTTCTCGAAGCGATCTTTGAGCTCGATTTCTTTGGCGACGGAAACGCCGTCCTTGGTGATGGTCGGAGCGCCGAAGCTCTTCTCGATGATCACGTTACGGCCTTTAGGGCCCAGGGTCGCTTTTACTGCGTCAGCCAGGACGTTGACACCGGCGAGCATTTTCTTACGGGCGGAATCGCCGAATTTAACTTCTTTAGCAGCCATGATCGATATTCCTTAAATACTTGAGTAGTCGCGGGAAAATGAGCGGGTCAATCAGCCTTCGATAACAGCGAGAATCTCGTTCTCAGCCATTACCAGCAGGTCTTCGCCATCAACTTTCACAGTGTTGCTGCCCGAGTACGGACCGAACACAACCTTGTCACCCACTTTAACGGCCAGTGCACGCACTTCACCGTTGTCCAGCACACGGCCGGTACCGACAGCGAGGATCTCGCCGCTGTTGGCTTTCTCAGCAGCCGAACCCGGCAGGACGATACCGCCGGCGGTTTTCTTTTCTTCTTCGCTGCGACGGATGACGACGCGGTCATGCAGAGGACGAAGCTTCATTGTCGATCTCTCCTAATTGTAGTTTCAGCGGCCGGTGTAATCCCGGCGGGGGTTGATTTCCGGCGGTGCCGGGTGCGACTCGTCGAGCGAGACGCGGAAGTCTGTCTGGTGATCACCACCAGAAACCTTGCGGTGACCGTTACATAAGGGCGCATAAGGTTATTACAAGGGCAGCTCGGTGAATATTTTTTACCTGGCTGCCCATAAAAAACCACACGGCACCCGAAGGTGCCGTGTGGTGCAGGTCGTTACTTGGTATCGCGGTGCTCGAACTCGCCTTCGATCACATCCGGTTCGCGTCCCAGCGGTTGGCGCGGGGCCGGACCGCCACGCGGTTGCAGGTCATCGGCAAACGCACGCTGGCGAATGGCTTGCTCCTCGGCACGCTGGCGCATTTTGTTGGCCAGCAGTCGGCGCGTCAGCGGCAGCATCATGATCAGGCCAAGCACGCTGCTGACAAAACCCGGCAGGATCAGCAAGCCGCCACCCAGGGCCAGCATCAAGCCTTCGATCATGGTCTGGGCAGGCAGCTCGCCCCGGTTCAGGCTTTCACGGGCACGCAGTGCCGTGGCCAGGCCCGCGATACGCAGCACGAACACACCGAACATCGAGCTCAGGATGACCAGCAGCAGCGCCGGGAAAAACCCGATGGCCGCGCTGACCTTGACGAAGACGAACAGCTCCAGCACCGGAAACAGCAAAAAGAGTAATAGAAAAGGGCGCATCAAATGGTTCCTCAACGCAAGAATGCCTTGCTAGTAAGCCTTAGATGACGTCGCCGCTTGATGATTTCAAGCCTCGGCCGCTTCATTTTTTGGCCAATGCTCGGCGCGAGCCAGTAAAACCAAAGCCTCACGTACTTGTGTCGGTGTATTGCAAACGGCTGGGAACGGCAACCAGTACAGCGCCTGGCCAATGCGCAGGTGCATGCCTTCGGTATCGATACCGACCATCTGCGCCGGCGCGCTTTGCGGCAACCCGGCCAGCTCGACGTAATGGGCGATGGCCTTGGCGTGATCGGCATTCATGTGCTCGACCATGCTCACTTCGCCCTTGCCGGCGAACGGATTGGCCAAGGTCAGTTCATTGACCCAGTGGATCGCGCCAAAGCCGCCGATGTAGCGGTGACGCACCGGGTTGAGCACCCAGAAGTCGAAGTCATGGGCCTTGTGGTAGTTCTGCGAGTCCGGGAAATAGCGATAGTAACGCTCGGCAGCGGCTTCGATGGCCGCTTGGTCTTCGATCTGCTGCGCCTCGGCGAGGTAGGTCAGGCGACCGACCGCCTGCACATCTTCGGCCTCACGCTCACCCACCAGGATCGAACACTTGGGATCCTTCTGCAGGTTGTGGGTGTGCTGGGCAATCCGGCTGATTAAGATCAGCGGCCGGCCCTGCTCGTCCAGGCAGTAAGGGACCACCGAACCAAACGGGAATCCAGGCATCGCCTTGGAGAGCGTCGACAGCACCCCACGGTATTCCTTGAGCAGCAGTTCTCGGGCATGCTTGGCAACGTCAACGCTCAATTTATGACTCCTTACATAGAATCCGTCGAAAAAACGGACAGGCTTCTGGAGAAAGTTCCAGCAACGCCGTCGGGGGCAATTCTCATGTGCAACCAGGCCATGCCTGGCGCGGATCGAGAGGCTCGCGAGAGGAGACCACTTCGACCTGCAATTGGGGCATGCGAATGCAACTCACTGACAAAGTAATCATTATCACGGGCGGTTGCCAGGGCTTAGGCCGTTCGATGGCCGAGTATTTCGCGGCAAAGGGCGCGAAGCTGGCGCTGGTGGACCTCAATCAGGAGAAACTCGACGCCGCCGTGGCAGCCTGCCAGGCCCTCGGCGCGCAAGCCAGGGCCTACCTGTGCAACGTCGCCAATGAAGAACAAGTGACGCACATGGTCACCCAGGTCGCCGAAGACTTCGGCGCGATCCACGGCCTGATCAACAACGCCGGGATTCTGCGTGACGGCCTGCTGATCAAGGTCAAGGACGGTGAGATGACCACGATGAGCCTGGCCCAGTGGCAGGCGGTGATCGACGTCAACCTGACCGGCGTGTTCCTGTGCACCCGCGAAGTGGCGGCGAAGATGATCGAGTTCAAGAACAGTGGCACGATCATCAACATCTCCTCGATCTCCCGTGCCGGCAACGTCGGCCAGACCAACTACTCCGCCGCCAAGGCCGGCGTGGCCGCCGCGACTGTGACCTGGGCCAAGGAGCTGGCGCGCTACGGCATTCGGGTCGCCGGCATTGCCCCAGGCTTCATCGAAACCGAGATGACCCTGGGCATGAAGCCCGAGGCACTGGAGAAAATGACCGCTGGCATCCCGCTCAAGCGCATGGGCAAGCCCGAAGAGATCGCCCATTCGGCGGCGTACATTTTCGAGAACGACTACTACACCGGCCGGATCCTGGAAATGGATGGCGGCTTGCGCATTTAAAGCCCCCCAGAAGCAACTGTGGGAGCGGGCTTGCTCGCGAAGGCGATAAATCAGTCAACTTATTGGTTGAATGACACACCGTTTTCGCGAGCAAGCCCGCTCCCACAATTGATCAGCGTTTATCTGGCGAAAATCAATCGTCGCTGACGCTGATGTTCGGCATCGCTGGCGTTGCCGCCTCTTGCAGCACGATCCGTGCGCCGACGTGGCGGGCCAGGTCCTGGTAGACCATGGCGATCTGGCTGTCGGGCTCTGCGATCACCGTAGGCTTGCCGCCATCGGCCTGCTCGCGGATCAGCATCGACAGTGGCAGCGATGCCAGCAACTCGACGCCATACTGGCTGGCCAGCTTCTCGCCGCCGCCTTCCCCGAACAGATGCTCAGCATGCCCACAGTTGGAGCAGATGTGCACGGCCATGTTTTCCACCACGCCCAGCACGGGAATGTTGACCTTGCGGAACATCTCCACGCCTTTGCGTGCATCGAGCAAGGCCAGGTCCTGCGGCGTGGTGACGATGACCGCACCGGCGACCGGGACTTTCTGCGCCAGGGTCAACTGAATGTCGCCGGTGCCTGGCGGCATGTCGACCACCAGGTAGTCCAGGTCGCCCCAGGCGGTCTGTGTCACCAGTTGCAGCAAGGCGCCGGAGACCATCGGACCGCGCCAGACCATCGGCGTGTTGTCGTCGGTCAGGAACGCCATGGACATCACTTCGACGCCATGGGCCTCGATTGGCACGAACCACTTCTGGTCCTTGATCTTCGGCCGGGTGCCTTCGGCGATGCCAAACATGATGCCCTGGCTCGGACCATAGATATCGGCGTCGAGAATCCCGACCTTGGCGCCTTCGCGGGCCAATGCCAGCGCCAGGTTGGCCGCCGTGGTGGACTTGCCCACCCCACCCTTGCCGGACGCCACGGCCACCACGTTCTTGACGTTGGCCAGGCCGGGGATCTGCGCCTGGGCCTTGTGCGCGGCAATCACGCTGGTGACGTTGACCCGGGCCGTCACGACGCCTTCCAGGTTTTCGATCGCCAGTTGCAACAACTGCGCCCAGCCACTCTTGAACAGGCCTGCGGCGTAACCCAGTTCCAGTTCGACGGTGACACGGTCGCCCTGGATGTCGATGCTGCGCAGGCAACCCGCGCTGATCGGATCCTGGTTCATGTAAGGGTCGGTGTACTGGCGAAGGACGGCTTCCACCGCTGCGCGATTGACGGCGCTCATGGGCAACTCCGATAGCAAGACTTGAAAAGGATGGCCGCTATCGTACCTGTTCCACACGTCCGGCGGCATGCCTGGCAATGATTTGCAGGGGTGAAATATCTTTCCCGGCGCTTTATAGTGGCCGACCTCCGTTTCATCAAGTAGCCGAGCCCCATGTCCGAGCCACGCAAGATCCTCGTCACCAGCGCCCTGCCCTATGCCAATGGTTCAATCCACCTTGGCCATATGCTTGAGTACATCCAGACCGATATGTGGGTGCGCTTCCAGAAGCATCGCGGCAATCAATGCACCTATGTCTGCGCGGACGACGCCCACGGTTCGGCCATCATGCTGCGCGCAGAAAAGGAAGGCATCACCCCCGAGCAGTTGATCGCCAACGTCCAGGCCGAGCACAGCGCCGACTTTGCCGAGTTCCTGGTGGACTTCGACAACTTCCACTCCACTCACGCCGAAGAAAACCGTGAGCTGTCGAGCCAGATCTACCTGAAGCTGCGTGACGCCGGGCACATTGCCACGCGCTCGATCACCCAGTATTTCGACCCAGAAAAGAAAATGTTCCTGGCCGACCGCTTCATCAAGGGCACCTGCCCGAAATGTGGCACCGAAGACCAGTACGGCGACAACTGCGAAAAATGTGGCGCCACCTACGCGCCCACCGACCTGAAGGATCCGAAGTCGGCAATCTCTGGCGCCACGCCGGTGCTCAAGGATTCCCAGCACTTCTTCTTCAAGCTGCCGGACTTCCAGCAGATGCTGCAGGAGTGGACCCGCAGCGGCACCCTGCAAGACGCGGTCGCGAACAAGCTCGCCGAATGGCTGGACGTCGGCCTGCAACAGTGGGACATCTCCCGCGATGCGCCGTACTTTGGCTTTGAGATCCCGGACGAGCCAGGCAAGTATTTCTATGTGTGGCTGGACGCGCCGATTGGCTACATGGCCAGCTTCAAGAACCTCTGTGCCCGTCGTCCCGACCTGGACTTCGACGCGTTCTGGGCCAAGGACTCCACCACCGAGCTGTACCACTTCATCGGCAAGGACATCGTCAATTTCCATGCCCTGTTCTGGCCAGCCATGCTCGAAGGCGCGGGCTACCGCAAGCCGACGGCCATCAACGTCCACGGCTACCTGACCGTCAACGGCCAGAAAATGTCCAAGTCCCGCGGCACCTTCATCAAGGCCCGGACCTACCTGGACCACCTGTCGCCGGAATACCTGCGCTACTACTACGCCTCCAAGCTGGGCCGTGGCGTCGACGACCTGGACCTGAACCTCGAAGACTTCGTGCAGAAGGTCAACTCCGACCTGGTGGGCAAGGTCGTCAACATTGCCAGCCGCTGCGCAGGCTTCATCCACAAAGGCAATGCCGGCGTGCTGGTGGCCGTCGATGCGGCGCCAGAGCTGACCGAAGCATTCCTGGCGGCCGCGCCAAGCATTGCCGAGGCCTATGAAGCGCGCGACTTCTCACGCGCCATGCGCGAAATCATGGGCCTGGCCGACCGGGCCAACGCCTGGATCGCCGACAAGGCACCGTGGTCGCTGAACAAACAGGAAGGCAAGCAGGATGAAGTCCAGGCCATCTGCGCCACGGGCGTCAACCTGTTCCGCCAGTTGGTGATCTTCCTCAAGCCGGTGCTGCCGCTGCTGGCCGCCGATGCCGAGGCGTTCCTCAACGTCGCGCCACTGACCTGGAACGACCACACGACCTTGCTCGCCGATCATCAGTTGAACGAGTTCAAGCCTCTGATGACCCGCATCGACCCGGTCAAGGTCCAAGCCATGACCGACGCCTCGAAAGAAGACCTCGTCGCCAGCCAGACCGACACCGGCACTGCGGCCCCTCAAGGCAACGGTGAACTGGCCAAGGATCCGCTGTCGGCGGAAATCGAATTCGACGCCTTTGCCGCGGTTGACCTGCGCGTGGCACTGATCCTCAAGGCCGAAGCCGTGGAAGGTGCCGACAAGCTGCTGCGCCTGACCCTGGATATCGGTGATGAGCAACGCAACGTGTTCTCTGGCATCAAGAGCGCCTACCCGGACCCAGCCAAGCTGGAAGGTCGCCTGACGATGATGATCGCCAACCTCAAGCCGCGCAAAATGCGCTTCGGTATCTCCGAAGGCATGGTCATGGCGGCCGGTCCTGGCGGCGAGGAAATCTACCTGCTGAGCCCGGACAGCGGCGCCAAGCCGGGTCAGCGCATCAAGTAAGCGACTGGCTGAACCCATCCCACCGTCGTGCACAACCGCGACGGTGGGATTTTCATATCTGCAGCCCCCATACTGCCTACTCTTTCAGATAGGCCCTTCGCTCAACCGGCACGCCCATGACCGACTTCCTGCTTACGCTCATCAGCACCGCCCTGATCAACAACGTCGTGTTGCAGTGGCCGCTAGGCGTCGATCCGTTGCTGCAGGTAACGGATGAACGGCGACAGGTGCATGCCCTGGGCTTTGCAACAACGTGCCTGATGCTGCTCAGCGGCGTGCTGGGCTATACGGCCTATCACTGGCTGCTTGCGCCGCTGGGGCTGAGCGCCCTGTACCTGTTTGTGTTTTTACCCCTGAGTGTCTTGCTGATCCAGCCGCTGCTCACACAACTGGCACGCGCCCTGCCCTCATGGCCATTCAACGGCCTATGGCCCTTGCTGCTGGGTAACGCTGGTGTACTGGGGCTAAGTTTGCTGGGGATGCAGAGTGACAAGGGCCTGGCCTGGCAAGTTGCCTTGAGCCTGGGCGCCGGTCTCGGCTTTTGGCTGGTGCTGGGCCTGTTCAGCGATCTGCGCCAACGCACACTCAATCACGATGTGCCTCTGCCCTTTCGTGGCCTGCCGATCGACTTGATCAGCGCCGGGCTGATCGCGGTGGCATTTCTCGGCTTCAACGGACTGATCAAGACATGAGTCTGATTCAACACATCGACGCCCTACTGCCGCAGACCCAATGCGGCAAATGTGGCCACCCAGGATGCCAGCCCTACGCTGAAGGCATCGCCAATGGCGAGGCCATCAACAAGTGCCCACCGGGCGGGCGCGAAACCATCGCCGCCCTGGCCGAGCTGCTGAACGTGCCGGTTCTGGAACTGGACATCAGCCGTGGCCCGGCCCCGGCGCAGATTGCGTTCATCCGCGAGGCGGAATGCATCGGCTGCACCAAATGCATCCAGGCATGCCCGATCGACGCCATTGTCGGCGCGGCAAAGTTGATGCACACCGTGATCATCGACGAATGCACCGGTTGCGACCTGTGCGTCGCACCGTGCCCGGTGGACTGCATCGAAATGCGCCCGCTGACGGGCACGCCGGTACTGCCGATTGTCGGCGGCCTGGCCGTAACGCCAGAAGACCTGCAAGCGCGAACCCGCAAACGCAATCACGCCCGTCAACGCTTCGAGCAACGTAACGCGCGCCTGCACCGGGAGGAACAACAAAAGATCGCCGAACGCGCTGCCCGGGCGAAAAATCCGGTGCACCCCAGCGACACGGCCAACAACCCCGTGCTGGACGCTATCGCCCGCGTCCAGGCCCAAAAGGCCGAAACCGCCGACGCCGCACTGAAAAAAGCCAAGATCAACGTGGCGATGAGCCGGGCGCAACTGCACAAGTCGCTGAAAGCGTTCGGGCATCCGCCGACATTCGAGCAGCAAGCGCAGTTGATCACGCTTGCGCAACAACTTGACGCTGCAGAGCTCGCGCTGCACACCGCCGAAGACGCCAGCGAGAAGCCAGCACCGCAACTGGTCCGCATCGAAAAGCGCCCGATCGATCCGCAACTCAGGCAACTCAAGACTGAGTTGGCCTACGCCCGCGCCGACTTGAGCAAACTTGAACGCCAGGCGAACACCCCCACCGAGTTGCTGGACAAGGCCCGCGCCCGACTCGATGAAGCGCAGCGCCAGGTGAATGATCATGCCGCCCCTTGAAGCCGTCGATGATCGCCTGCAACAGGCGATGAAACGGGTGTTGCTGGCCACCGTGCCGGGCATGCTGGTGATGTTCTGGCTGTTTGGCTGGGGAGTCCTGATCAATCTGCTACTGGCCTGTAGCAGTGCGCTGGCGGTCGAGGCTGCGGTGTTGCGGTTGCGTAACCGCCCGCTCAGGCCATCGCTGCTCGATGCAAGTGCGCTGGTCAGCGCCACCCTGCTGGCGCTGGCGTTGCCGCCCTATTGCCCGTGGTGGTTGACCGTCTGCGCGGCGATGTTCGCGATGGTGTTCGGCAAGCACCTGTATGGCGGCGTGGGCAAGAACCCGTTCAATCCGGCCATGCTCGGTTTTGCCTTGGTACTGGTGTGCTTTCCACAACACATGACCCTGTGGCCAGCGCCCCACGCCATGAATCTGCTCGATGGCCTGCAACAGGTTTTCGGCCTCGACTTCAGCGGCACCGAGCGACCTGATGCCTGGTCCCAGGCCACCGCCCTGGATAGCCTGCGGATCAACAAGAGCCTGACCATGGATGAGCTTTTTAACGCTAATCCAGCGTTTGGCCACGTAGGCGGCAAAGGGATTGAATGGGTCAACCTGGCGTTTCTCGCCGGTGGCGCATTCCTGCTGCAACAACGGGTGTTCAGTTGGCACGCGCCAGCCGGCATGCTCGGCAGCCTGTTTGTGATCAGCCTGCTGTGCTGGAACGGCTCAGGCTCCGACTCTCACGGCTCACCGCTGTTTCACCTGCTGACGGGCGCCACCATGCTCGGAGCATTCTTTATCGTGACCGAGCCCGTATCCGGGGCGAAAAGCCCCAAGGCTCGACTGCTGTTCGGCGCGGGCGTGGGTCTTTTGACTTACTTGATACGAACCTGGGGCGGTTATCCCGACGGGGTGGCCTTTGCCGTGTTGCTGATGAACCTGTGCGTGCCTGCCCTGGAACGCCTTTTCGCGGAACAACCAGAGCGGCGCACACCATGAAGCGGACCCTCAGCCTGCTGGTCCTGGTGATACTGATCGCCATCGGTGCGTGCATGACGGTTCTGCTGCAGCGAACGGTGGCACCTCGTATCGCGGCCGAGCAGCGCTTGATCGAAAGCCGCAACCTGCTGGACATGCTGCCCGCCGAACGCTACGACAATCACCCCTTGGACCAGCCGCTCCCCTTCAAGAATGTCGAGTTGCGCAACAGCACGCTGCTGGGGGGATACCTGGCCACACTGGCCGGCAAACCCAGCGCGGTGATACTGCAAAGTCGGGTACTGGGTCACGAGGCAGCGATTGACCTGCTGATCGTCATCGATAGCCACGGCAGGTTGCTGGGGGTCAAAACCCTCAAGCAGGCAGAAACCCCAGGACTGGGTGGAAAAATCGCCGCCTGGCCCAATGCCTGGCTCGGCAGTTTTTCCGGCAAGTCGCTGGCTGATCCCAACGATAGCGGTTGGGCATTGAAGAAAGATCAGGGACAGTTCGATCAATTGGCAGGCGCAACCGTCACCTCGCGCGCGGTCATCAACGCGATTCATGATGGATTACGCTATTTCGACGAACATCAGCCGCAGTGGCTGGGGAGCGGGCAATGAACAGAACGTCATTGCTGCAGGGGTCGGTGATGCTGGCACCGCTGATCGGGGCCAGCGACTCATTGGTTGGCGCCGTGGGCCTGTCGCTGCTGTCGCTGCTGATCATCAGCATCTACGGGATGAAAATGAGGGTGCTGCGACCGCGAATTATCCCGCCTTTGCAGTTACTCACCAGCATCGTGCTCGCCGCCGCGCTGACCAGTTTCGCCGCGCTGGCGCTACAGGCCTGGTCGCTGGAGCTGCATCGACAACTGGGCATCTACATTGCGCTGATCGCCCTGCAATGCGTGGCGCTGGAGCACAACGGTTTCTTCACTCGAACCCATCTCCCCGGACAACTGCGCCTGGCCATGGTGTTCGCCTCGCTGATGGTTGTTCTGGGCATCTTGCGCGAAGCACTCGGCAGAAGGTCATTTGCCGCCGGCATACCGTGGCTGACGGATAGCGCCCTTGCCACGGATGGTGGCATACGGTTGGCGGTCATCGCCCCGGGCGGATTCATCCTGCTGGGCCTGCTTTTGGCGGCGATACGAGCACGGCCTGGTCACTCCACTTCACCCTGAACGCCTTCAAGGAACCGCTCTGCCCATGAACGCTGCAAAACGTCTGGAAATTTTCCGCCGGTGGCACGAAGACAA
This sequence comes from Pseudomonas sp. ok272, assembly GCF_900109995.1. Taxonomy (GTDB): domain Bacteria; phylum Pseudomonadota; class Gammaproteobacteria; order Pseudomonadales; family Pseudomonadaceae; genus Aquipseudomonas. Next base: position 163,680 of record NZ_FOCB01000010.1, read on the forward strand.
TCCGGAGCCCAAAACCGAACTGGCCTACTCATCGCCCTTCGAACTGCTGATCGCCGTGATTCTCTCCGCGCAGTCCACAGACGTCGGTGTCAACAAGGCCACGGCCAAGTTGTTCCCGGTGGCCAACACACCTGCAGCGATTCATGCGCTTGGCGTCGAGGGGTTGTCCGAGTACATCAAGACGATTGGCCTCTATAACAGCAAGGCCAAGAACGTCATCGAGACCTGCCGCCTGTTGGTCGAGCGGCATGGCGGTGAAGTCCCGCAGACCCGCGAAGCGCTGGAAGCCTTGCCCGGCGTAGGCAGAAAGACCGCAAACGTCGTGCTCAACACCGCATTTCGCCAGCTGACCATGGCCGTCGACACCCATATTTTTCGAGTCAGCAACCGGACGGGGCTCGCGCCAGGCAAGAACGTCGTCGAGGTTGAAGCCAAGCTGATGAAGTTCGTGCCCAAGGAGTTTCTACTCGATGCGCACCACTGGCTCATCCTGCATGGCCGCTACGTGTGTATTGCTCGCAAGCCGCGCTGCGGGAGCTGCAGGATCGAAGACCTGTGCGAGTACAAGCAAAAGACCTCTGACGATTGAGCCACTATTGCTGTTATTGATTTATCGATTGAAAAAATCTTTTTTACCCGACAGAGGATTGTCGATATAAGGGGCGCCAATGGCAGTCTTAGTCTGGAGTTGACCTTATGAGCAACGGCAAAGAACAACTGGACGTAGAAGACGACTTCCCCCCTGTTGAGGCCGATGATGCAGAGCCGGTGGCTGAGGTGGCAAAGACCAACCTGAGCAAGCGTCGTACCATCGATAATCTTCTCGACGAGCGCCGCCTGAAAAAGCAGTTGACCGATTACGACTTTGACCTTTAACCATTGAAAGCCTCCCGCACCGGAGGCTTTCATCAAGCGCTCACCTGCTGAAAACGGCTGCTCGGTGCATTCGCGAGGGCAATCAATTCAGACTCAACGAACCCGCAACAGGTCGTTGAGCGGGGTGAGGCACCTGATTTTTCGAACGATCTCCAGACCGGTGCCCCCGCAATCCGTCACTGTGCGCGACACAGAATGCCAACCAACAAACTCAAACAAGGCCATTGCGCTGTGCCAGTTCGATCAGATCAACCAATGATCGAGCATTGAGCTTCAGGAGCAAACGTGTCTTGTAAGTACTGACGGTCTTGTTGCTGAGAAACATACCGTCGGCGATTTCCTTGTTGGTTTTGCCTCGGGCCAACTGCTGCAGCACCATCATCTCCCTGCCGGAAAGACGCTCCACCATGTCTGCCTCACTTGCATTGCCCAAACTTGAGCGCACCGAGTGCAACGCCTGATTGGGAAAGTAACTGTACCCGGACAGCACCGCTTTGATCGCACTGAGTAACTCAGTAAGGTCCTGCTGTTTGCAGACATACCCAGCGGCCCCGGTTTGCATGCAACGCATTGAAAAATGCCCCGGAGTCTGCGCGGTCAAAATCAGTACTTTTATTGGCATGACCATAGAAGATAAACGAGCCATGACTTCCAGCCCGTCAAGTTTCGGAATACCTATATCCAGTATTACGATATCCGGCGTTTGTTCGCGAGCAAGTTGCAAGGCATCTACGCCGTTATCCGTCTCAGCAACAACTTCGTAGCCATGACGTTCCATAAGCATACGTACAGCAAGACGAATGACGGGGTGATCATCCACGATCAGCACTTTATTCATGGGCAAGTCCAATTTTCGCTGTTCGAATTTTTAGAGCACGCACAATAGCGTAGTCGCTTACACCTTGGGATGCTGACCACCCCGGCCAGCCACACCAAAAGACAATCCCTACAAACATAAAGGAATTACCCTACAAGAATTCACAAAAAACTATGTCTCTTAAAGTTTAATAGCACCCACGCCCCATTCCTGGCCGGCTGTTCAGCTCACCTTACAAACTGCCAGACGATCTATCTACGCACACTTCAGCGCAACATTTTCTCTGCCTTGATCTACCATTAACACTAGACACCAAGATCTGCCCAGCGCTCACATCGGAGTAGCACCCATAACTTTCATACCCATAGAAACAAATAGAAAACCTTAACTACCCACAACCACAGCGTAAAAAATATAACTTAAAAACGTCAACAAGATCAGACTAAATAACACTTCAAACAGCACCACCCCACAAATCAACTCAAACCCAAAACCACAAACAACCCTCAACACCCCAGCAATGAGCACAAATACAACCGGACCAAAGAAATATGAAAATACCTAAAAAAAAAGCTATCAACCCAATGGCAATTATTGCGATATTCGCGACACTTTCAGAAACGTCTGCAGCGATATCATTACCCTTTCTTGATAACCAAGAGCGCCAGATCTATATATGGTTCTTGATCAGCTTCCCTTTTTACTTGCTGTTTCTGTTCTTTATAACACTCAACTTTAATTACAAGTCCCTGTATGCACCTTCCGACTTTCAAAAGAGCAAACAGTTTTTAAAGGTTATCGATGATGCCGCCCGAACGGAAAAGAACAAGGACTCCCTCGCCCTTGAACCGCGTGACAACGATTTATCGGCGGCCTCTGGCAAGGCATACGCCGAGTCGCTGACGAAAAAACATCAGGGCCACACGCACCTGAAAGGAAAACCCGATTACCTGCTGCAAAGCCTGCAAGACCCACCCGATGGTCATGTATCCACGCTCGGTGATGTGTCCGCCCAACTCCAGATGTCACGACTCACCTCGGTGGACTGCCTGCACATCATCGACGCGCGCTGGTTGCGAAAAAAAAAGCACATCAGCAGCCTGATGGAGAGAATCGACAAGGGTGGGAACAACAAAAAAATGGTGGTCGTGTTTCTTACCTGCTCGGAATCGGAGCACTTGCTGAATGAAAAAGCACTCAACAAATCAGGCGCAAGCATTCTTCGCAGCAAGGATTTTGCGTGCTTGACGTACAACCTGAGTACGCAGGCTGTCACGGAGATTCGCCGAAGCCGGAATCCATCGAGCAACGAACAGCACGATAAATGACTTCGTAAAAGCACTGATGGGAAACAAGCGTGAGGCGCAGAAACGAATGTTTCAGCCTCTGAGAGATGGATTCAAAACACAGACTTTCGACCCCATTGTGGCCGCGCACAGTAAAGCGCGGCCACAATTGAGTCTCACGACAAACGCATCAAAACAACTTGCGGCCTTTGTTGGCGGCAATGCGCATGCGCAATGCATTGAGCTTGATGAAGCCAGCTGCATCAGCCTGATTGTAGGCGCCGCCATCCTCTTCGAAGGTAGCAATGTTGGCGTCGAACAACGACTCATCGGACTTGCGACCGGTCACGATCACATTCCCTTTGTACAGTTTCAGACGAACCACGCCGTTCACGTGTGCCTGGGAAGCGTCGATCATTTGTTGCAGCATCAGACGCTCAGGGCTCCACCAGTAACCGGTGTAGATCAGGCTGGCGTACTTAGGCATCAACTCGTCTTTGAGGTGAGCCACTTCGCGGTCCAGGGTGATCGACTCGATCGCACGGTGAGCACGCAGCATGATGGTGCCACCCGGTGTCTCGTAGCAGCCACGGGACTTCATGCCCACGTAACGGTTCTCGACGATGTCCAGGCGACCGATGCCGTGTTCGCCACCGATACGGTTGAGTGTCGCCAGCACAGTAGCCGGGGTCATCTCAACGCCGTCCAATGCAACGATGTCACCGTTGCGGTAGGTCAGTTCCAGGTACTGCGGCTTGTCAGGAGCGTTCTCCGGGGAGACGGTCCATTTCCACATGTCTTCTTCGTGTTCGGTCCAGGTATCTTCCAGCACGCCACCTTCATAGGAGATGTGCAGCAGGTTGGCGTCCATCGAGTACGGCGACTTTTTCTTGCCGTGGCGCTCGATCGGGATGGCGTGCTTTTCAGCGTAATCCATCAGCTTTTCACGGGACAGCAGGTCCCATTCACGCCAAGGAGCAATCACTTTCACGCCTGGCTTGAGTGCGTAGGCGCCCAGTTCGAAACGAACCTGGTCATTGCCCTTGCCGGTTGCGCCGTGAGAAATAGCGTCAGCGCCAGTTTCATTGGCGATTTCGATCAGGCGCTTGGCGATCAAAGGACGTGCGATGGAAGTACCCAGCAGGTACTCGCCTTCGTAAACGGTATTGGCGCGGAACATCGGGAATACGAAATCGCGCACGAACTCTTCGCGCAGGTCGTCGATGTAGATTTCTTTTACGCCCATGGCTTGTGCCTTGGCGCGAGCCGGTTCGACCTCTTCGCCCTGACCCAGGTCCGCCGTGAACGTCACCACTTCACAGTTATAAGTATCCTGCAGCCACTTGAGGATCACCGAAGTGTCCAGGCCGCCGGAATACGCCAGAACGACCTTGTTTACGTCCGCCATGCCATCACTCCACGGGGTTCTACGGAAAGCCGGGAAGTCTAACGCTGCATGAAGATAATTTACAGTGGCGCGACAGCTTATGACGACGAAGCGACAGATTATGTCGAGCGAGCGACGATTCCAGCGACCTCAGGAGGTCGCTGAAACACTGGCGCTCGATGTGACTTGCGGGGCCGGATTTGGTGCAGGTTCGACACGTTCAAGCTGCACACTGACCCGCCGATTTTTCGCTCGATTGGCGTTGTTGGTGTTGGGAGCCAGGGGGTATCGCTCGCCGTGAAAACGCAGGGTGATTTGCGACTCGGCAATGCCATTGGCCTTCAGGTAATCCATCACCGCCAGAGCCCTGCGTCGGGACAGGTCGCGATTGGTCAGGCGATTGCCACTGTTGTCTGAATGACCGTCGAGCTCGATATGATTGACCGTCGGGTCCGCCTTCATGAAGGCCAGCATCACCTGCAACTTGGCCTTGGCCTGGGCGTCCAGTTCAATCCCGCCCCCCGGGAAACCGACCGAGGCTTGCTTGACCTGTTCGTAATTCATGGGCAACAACTTGGCGACGCAGCCTTGGTAATCGGCGTAGGCCTTGTTGAACCTGACCGGCAGCAAGCGTACTTCCGATACCCGCCCGTCACGCGAGTGATGCCGGACCAAGGGGCTGCGGCCCTCTATCAAGCCACCAATGAGACGCCCGGCCTGAAACTGAGAACTGTTGAACAACACATCACCGCTGCCAAGCTTCACCGAGCCCAGGTTGATGTCTTCGCGCCCGGGCTGCCAGGGTGCCGCCGCCGCCAGCAGGGTCGCCGAACCGCCGGTGAGCATCGGGTTGTAGGCCTTGAGTCGAAAGGTCGCCTGCTCGCCCGCCCGCCGCACGAACTCGCCGGTACCAAAATCAGTAATCGGTTGTGCCAGGCGGCATTCGAACTTATCGCCCTCGACCTTCCACTCAATGCTCTCCAGGCGGGTCTGGAAAGTGAGCGCCATCGCAGGAAGGCTGGCAAACACGCTGAGCAAGGCTAAATAACGCTGGCGCACGGGAGGCTCCACTGGCTTCTACAACAAAAAGACCGACACACATATTTACGGCATACCCCCGGGATATCGGAAGCTTGTGGCAAAACTTGATAGCGAGTGCCTGCAAGAGTCTTTTCCGGTAGCATTCCCGTGAGTTTGACCCGCCTGGAATCCCCAATGTCCGACCGCCTGACCCTGCTGCGTCCCGACGACTGGCATATTCATCTTCGCGATGGTGCTGTGTTGCCTAATACTGTCGCGGATGTCGCGCGCACCTTTGGTCGCGCGATCATCATGCCCAACCTGGTACCACCGGTGCGAAACGCCGCTGAAGCCGACGCCTATCGCCAGCGCATTCTCGCTGCGCGCCCGGCCGGCAGCCGCTTCGAACCACTGATGGTGCTCTACCTGACCGACCGCACAAGCGCCGAGGAAATCCGCACGGCCAAGGCCAGCGGTTTCGTTCACGCTGCCAAACTGTACCCGGCCGGTGCGACCACCAACTCCGATTCTGGCGTAACCAGCATCGACAAGATTTTCCCGGCAATCGAAGCCATGGCTGAAGTTGGCATGCCGCTGCTGATTCATGGCGAGATCACCCGTGGCGACGTCGACGTGTTCGACCGCGAGAAAATCTTCATCGACGAGCATATGCGCCGTCTTGTAGAGCGTTTCCCGACGCTCAAGGTGGTGTTCGAACACATCACCACTGGCGATGCCGTGCAGTTCGTCAATGAAGCCTCGGCAAACGTGGGGGCCACCATCACCGCCCACCACTTGCTGTACAACCGCAACCACATGCTGGTTGGCGGGATTCGCCCGCATTTCTATTGCCTGCCGATCCTCAAGCGCAATACCCACCAGGCAGCTCTGCTTGACGCCGCTACCAGCGGCAGCGAGAAGTTCTTCCTGGGCACCGACTCGGCTCCCCATGCCCAGCACGCCAAAGAAGCCGCGTGTGGCTGTGCCGGTTGCTATACCGCCTATGCAGCCATCGAGATGTACGCCGAGGCGTTTGAACAACGCAATGCACTGGACAAGCTCGAAGCCTTCGCCAGCCTCAACGGCCCACGCTTCTACGGCCTGCCAGTGAACACCGATCGTATTACCCTGGTCCGCGAAGAGTGGACCGCCCCCGCCAGCCTGCCGTTTGGCGAGCTGACTGTCATCCCGCTGCGCGCCGGTGAAAAACTGCGCTGGCGCCTGCTGGAGGAACACCCGTGAGCGAAGACCATTACGACGACGAACAGGAAGGCCAGGGCAGTGGTTCGCGCCACCCCATGGCAGCCAGGTTCCGAGGCTACCTGCCGGTAGTGATCGACGTTGAAACCGGCGGTTTCAACTGTGCCACCGATGCCTTGCTGGAAATCGCCGCAACGACCATCAGCATGGACGAAAAGGGATTTGTGTTCCCTGATCACACCTACTTCTTCCGTGTCGAGCCCTTCGAGGGCGCCAACATCGAAGCGGCTGCCCTGGAGTTCACCGGGATCAAGCTCGATCACCCCTTGCGCATGGCCGTGAGTGAAGAAACAGCCTTGACCGATATCTTCCGCGGTGTGCGCAAGGCGCTGAAGGCCAACGGCTGCAAGCGAGCGATCCTGGTCGGCCACAACAGCAGCTTCGACCTGGGCTTCCTGAACGCCGCCGTCGCGCGCCTGGACATGAAGCGCAACCCGTTTCACCCGTTCTCCAGCTTCGACACGGCAACGCTGGCCGGCCTGGCTTACGGTCAAACCGTACTGGCCAAGGCCTGCCAGGCGGCGGACATCGATTTCGACGGTCGCGAGGCCCATTCGGCTCGCTACGACACCGAGAAAACCGCCGACCTGTTCTGCGGCATCGTCAACCGCTGGAAGCAAATGGGTGGCTGGGAAGACTTCAACGACTAATCACGTCGCCGGTTTCCAGCGCCCATAAAAAAACCGGACAATGTCCGGTTTTTTTATACCTTGAACGTGGCTTACAGCTTGCCAGCGTTCTCGGTCAGGTAGGCCGCAACACCTTCTGGCGAAGCGTTCATGCCTTTGTCGCCTTTTTTCCAGTTGGCTGGGCAAACTTCGCCGTGCTCTTCGTGGAATTGCAGGGCGTCGACCAGACGAATCAGCTCTTCCATGTTACGGCCCAGCGGCAGGTCGTTGATGATCTGCGAGCGGACAACGCCTTTGTCATCGATCAGGAATGCGCCACGGAACGCCACGCCGCCTTCGGACTCAACGTCGTAGGCCTTGGCGATGTCGTGCTTCATGTCGGCAGCCATGGTGTATTTGACTTTACCGATGCCGCCATCATTGATGGCGGTGTTGCGCCAGGCGTTGTGGGTGAAGTGGGAGTCGATGGAAACGGCTACGACTTCAACATTACGCGCCTTGAAATCGTCCATGCGGTGGTCCAGGGCGATCAACTCGGACGGGCAGACGAAGGTGAAGTCCAGTGGGTAGAAGAACACCAGGCCGTATTTGCCTTTGATGGCAGAGGACAGGGTGAAGCTGTCAACGATTTCGCCATTGCCGAGTACGGCCGGAACGGTGAAGTCAGGGGCTTGTTTGCCTACGAGTACGCTCATTGGATATCTCCTGGTGTGGTGGCGTGAAGAACGCTATCGACCCAGTCTGGCGTGGTTAAACGACAGGCTGATGAATCGAGTGCCCTTCGCAAGGACCGACCATCATACACCGCGTTTTTGACCTGTCCTTAACGGTTTTTGCTGCACCTTCGAAAACCCTTCAGGGGAATGCATGGCCCGACGTCGACCACCGTTCGTCTGCTCGACAAGGATCTGACACAAAGCTGACTGAAACAACTTTGACAATCATTCTCGTTAACATTAAGATCCATCGCAACTGAGCCATAACCAGCGATGGGTTATCACTTTATGTATGTATGCCTCTGCACTGGCGTCACCGACGGTAAGATCCGCGATGCAATCTACGAAGGTTGCTGCAGCTACCGTGAGGTGCGTGAAGCCACCGGCGTTGCCAGTCAATGCGGTAAATGCGCCTGCCTTGCCAAGCAAGTGGTTCGCGAAACCCTCGCCGACTTGCAATTGAGCCAGGCCGCGATCCCCTACCCGGTAGAATTTTCCGCCGCGTAACGAGAACATTCCAAAGAGCCGGACTTAGTGTCCGGTTTTTTTATGCCCAGAATTCAATCGCTTAGCGCCAGGATGCGGAACACAAACATTCTTATTCCGATTAATTTTCATATATTATTCAATAACTTAGGTTTGACACTCAGAACCCGCAGGCCCAGACTCGGCCGCATATACGGTCATTAAAGGGCAGGACCCCATCATGAAAGGCGACGTCACGGTCATCCAGCACCTCAACAAGATTCTTGCCAATGAGCTGGTCGCAATCAATCAGTACTTCCTGCATGCACGCATGTATGAAGATTGGGGTCTGGAAAAGCTCGGCAAGCACGAGTACCACGAATCCATCGACGAGATGAAACACGCTGACAAGCTGATCAAGCGCATCCTGTTCCTTGAAGGCCTGCCAAACGTCCAGGACCTGGGCAAGCTGCACATCGGCGAGCACACCAAGGAAATGCTGGAGTGCGACCTGCGCATCGAGCGTACCGGTCACGCCGACCTCAAGGTCGCCATCGCGCATTGCGAAACCGTTGGCGACTTCGGCAGCCGTGAACTGTTGGAAGACATTCTCGAATCCGAAGAAGAACATATCGACTGGCTGGAAACCCAATTGGGCCTGATCGATAAAGTGGGTATCGAGAACTACCTGCAATCGCAGATGGGCGAGTAACCATTACCGCGCCGTAACTTCTTGATGGCCAAAAAAAGCCCCGCACTCTTGAGAGTCGCGGGGCTTTTTGTTGCCGGCTGGAATACAACTTACAGGCAATGAAGACTCACTTGTAAGTCGTACTCACGCTGCATCACGCTTCGGTCTTGGCAGCAGCCTTCTCGGCAGCTTCCTTGATCAATGCCTGCAACGAACCGTCAGCAGCCATCTCGGTCATGATGTCGCTACCGCCGACCAGTTCACCACCGACCCACAGTTGCGGGAAGGTTGGCCAGTTGGCGTATTTAGGCAGGTTGGCGCGGATTTCCGGGTTCTGCAGGATGTCCACGTACGCGAACTTCTCACCACAGCCCATCACGGCCTGCGCGGCTTTCGCAGAGAAGCCACACTGTGGGGCATTCGGCGAGCCTTTCATGTAAAGCAGAATGGTGTTGTTGGCAATCTGCTCTTTAATCGTTTCGATGATATCCATGGAGCACCTCGGCTGAACTTTCCGACTCAGTTGTCGGCACGGTGGCGCATTGTAACGGAAAGCCCGACGCCATGCTTGGTCTCCCCGACAGACACACTCACGCCGCCGCGACCGTCACCGGCACACCATTGAGCACCGCATTGCCGGACAACTCGTCCAACTGACGCTCATCCGTCAGGTCGTTGGCGCTAGAGCCCGGCTGCGCCATGGCGATGGTCATCCGCACACCGGGACGGGCATGCCCCCAGCCGTGGGGGAGGCTGACCACGCCCTTCATCATGTCGGCACTGCCCATCACCTCCACCTCGATCTCCCCGATTCGCGAGCTGACCCGCACTCGCTGCCCATCGCACAACCCACGGCTCGCGAGATCGTCCGGGTGCATCAGTAACTGGTGGCGCGGTTTGCCCTTCACCAGCCGATGATAGTTATGCATCCACGAGTTATTGCTGCGCACATGCCGGCGCCCAATCATCAACAGCTCATCGGCAGGCGGCGCTTGCAACGCGGCAAATCGCGCCAAGTCCGCCAGGATCGCCGGCGGTGCCGCCTGTACACGCTGATTGGCGGTTTTGAGTCGCGGAGCCAGGTTGGCCTTCAGCGCCCCCAAGTCAACGCCGTGGGGGTGATCGAACAGGCTGGCCACCGACAGTTTGTGTGTCGAGGCGTCGCCATAGGGGCCGGCACGCAAGCCGAAGTCAATCATCTGCGCGGGAGGCATCGTAGGCTTGAGCGTCTTGCCGGTCCTGGCGGCAAATGCTTGGGCGAGTCCGACGAAGATTTCCCAATCATGCAGCGCACCTTCCGGCTTGGGCAGGATCGCCCGGTTGAACCGGCTGACGTTGCGCACCGCGAACATGTTGAACGTAGTGTCGTAGTGATCGTTTTCCAGCGCCGAGGTGGACGGCAGGATCAGGTCGGCATAGCGCGTGGTCTCGTTGATGTATAGGTCGATGCTGAGCATGAACTCCAACCCGTCGAGGGCGTGCTCCAACTGCCGGCCATTGGGGGTGGACAACACCGGGTTGCCGGCCACGGTCACCAGCGCACGCACCTGCCCTTCGCCTTCGGTGAGTATTTCCTCGGCCAGCGCCGACACCGGGAACTCCCCGCCGTATTCCGGCCGACCCGACACGCGACTCTGCCACAGGTTGAAATGCCCACCGGAAGTGGAGGCCACCAAGTCCACCGCTGGCTCGGTGCACAGTGCGCCGCCCACGCGATCGAGGTTGCCGGTCACCAAATTGATCAACTGCACCAGCCAATGGCACAAGGTGCCGAATGCCTGGGTGGAAACCCCCATGCGCCCATAACACACAGCCGTCTTCGCGCTGGAAAAATCCCGCGCCAACTGGCGGATTTGCGCCGCGGGCACCGAGCACAGTGGGCTCATGGCCTCGGCGCTGAATCCCGACACGGCCTGGCGGACGTCCTCCAGCCCATCGACCGGCAAATGGCTGTCACGCGTCAGGCCCTCGGCGAACAAGGTGTTCAGCAGGCCGAACAACAGCGCCGCATCCCCCCCAGGACGGACAAACACATGCTGGTCGGCCATCGCTGCCGTCTCGCTGCGCCGTGGGTCGACCACCACGACTTTGCCGCCGCGGGCCTGGATCGCCTTCAAGCGCTTTTCCACATCCGGCACGGTCATGATGCTGCCGTTGGAGGCCAATGGGTTGCCTCCCAGGATCAACATGAAATCGGTGTGATCGATGTCGGGGATCGGCAATAGAAAACCGTGGCCGTACATCAAGTAACTGGAGAGGTGATGGGGCAGTTGATCGACCGATGTCGCGGAAAAACGATTACGGGTTTTCAGCAGGCTGAGGAAGTAGTTGCTGTGGGTCATCAACCCATAGTTGTGCACACTTGGATTGCCCTGGTAGATGGCGACCGCGTTCTGCCCATGCCGCTCCTGTATCGCCGACAGGCGATCGGCTACCAACGCGAAGGCATCGTCCCAGGCAATCGGCTGCCATTGGCTGCCGACGCGCCGCATGGGCTGGCGGAGTCGGTCCGGATCATTCTGGATGTCCTGCAAGGCCACGGCCTTGGGGCAAATATGACCACGGCTAAAGGTGTCCTGCGTATCGCCCTTGATTGAGGTGATCTGCAGGTCGGCGTCTTCGCTGGCGGTGGTCTCGATGGTCAAGCCACAAATGGCTTCACACAAGTGGCAGGCACGGTGATGGAGAGTCTTGGTCATGGCCAGTCTCTGTTATTCGAGGCAACCCGGACGCGGCTGCGGAGACAAAACTATGGGCCGGGCCCGGCCGCTACGCCAGCGACGTTCGTCTTGTGAATCGACGACTATCAGGCCAGTCGATACCCAACCATGAGTGCCCGCCCAGCATGGCGCGAACCGACCAGGACGGTCCCCCGCCCCCCCCCCCGGATTGCCAACGCGCGCGAAGGCAGTGTACAAAGGGTTCGCTGCTGTCAGGAACCAGGCTTCAAAAGCGCTACTGCGGTTATCCCGTAGCCCCTCTGAACTCCCCTAAAAACCGTAGCCCTATTGGTAAGACGCGACATTTAATGTCAGTATCGCGCCTTCCCCTATTTCGTCGCCCCGTGCGGCTTACGCCGCAGGTCTCGCCCGTTTCAAATTGAACAAGGCTTTGAGTATCTGCGGTCTGTTGCAAAAAGGTAGTCAATGATGAGCGCAAGGCACTTTCTCTCCCTGATGGATTGCACGCCCGAAGAGCTGGTCAGCGTCATCCGTCGAGGCATTGAGCTCAAAGACCTGCGTAACCGCGGCGTACTGTTCGAGCCGTTGAAAAACCGCGTCCTGGGGATGATCTTCGAGAAGTCCTCGACCCGGACTCGCCTGTCGTTCGAAGCGGGCATGATCCAGCTCGGCGGCCAGGCCATTTTCCTCTCGCCACGCGACACCCAACTGGGGCGCGGCGAGCCGATCGGCGACTGCGCGATCGTCATGTCGCGCATGCTCGACGCGGTGATGATCCGCACCTTTGCCCACAGCACCCTGACCGAGTTCGCGGCCAACTCCCGCGTACCGGTGATCAACGGCCTGTCCGATGACCTGCACCCGTGCCAACTGCTGGCCGACATGCAGACCTTCCTTGAACATCGTGGCTCGATCCAGGGCAAGACCGTGGCCTGGATCGGCGATGGCAACAACATGTGCAACAGCTATATAGAAGCCGCGATCCAGTTCGACTTCCAACTGCGCATCGCCTGCCCTGAAGGCTACGAGCCCAACCCTGCGTTCGTTGCCGCTGCCGGCGAGCGCGTGACCATCGTTCGTGACCCAAAAGATGCGGTTCGCGGCGCCCACCTGGTCAGTACCGACGTCTGGACCTCCATGGGCCAGGAAGAAGAAACCGCCAAGCGCCTCAAACTGTTTGCGCCCTACCAGGTCAATCGTGCCCTGCTCGACCTGGCCGCCGAAGACGTTCTGTTCATGCATTGCCTGCCCGCCCACCGCGGCGAAGAAATCAGCCTCGACCTGCTGGACGACACCCGCTCGGTCGCCTGGGATCAGGCCGAGAACCGCCTGCATGCACAAAAGGCCCTGCTGGAGTTTCTCGTTCCGCCGGCGTACCACCACGCATGAGCCATTCACTCCTGCTGAACCTGCGCAACCTGGCCTGCGGCTACCAAGACCAGCGCGTGGTGCAGAACCTCAACCTGCACCTCAACGCCGGTGACATCGGCTGCCTGCTGGGTTCCTCGGGTTGCGGCAAGACCACCACCCTGCGGGCCATCGCCGGCTTCGAGCCGGTTCACGAAGGGGAAATCCAACTGGCGGGCGAAACCATCTCCAGTGCCGGCTTCACCCTGGCCCCGGAGAAACGCCGAATCGGCATGGTGTTCCAGGACTACGCGCTGTTTCCACACCTGAGCGTGGCCGACAACATTGCCTTTGGCATTCGCAAGCACCCAAACAAGGACCGGGTAACCCAGGAGATGCTGGAACTGGTCAACCTGAAGAACCTCGGCAAGCGCTTTCCCCACGAGCTCTCCGGTGGCCAGCAACAACGTGTGGCATTGGCCCGGGCGCTCGCCCCGGAACCTCAACTGCTGCTGCTCGACGAACCGTTCTCCAACCTCGACGGCGAATTGCGGCGCAAACTGAGTCACGAAGTGCGCGACATTCTCAAGAGCCGAGGCACCAGCGCGATCCTGGTGACTCACGATCAGGAAGAGGCCTTTGCGGTCAGCGACCAGGTTGGGGTGTTCAAGGAAGGTCGGTTGGAGCAGTGGGATACGCCCTACAACCTGTATCACGAACCGCTGACGCCCTATGTGGCGAGCTTCATTGGCCAGGGCTACTTCATTCGTGGCCAGATGCAGACCCCGGAATCGGTACAGACCGAACTGGGCGTGCTACGCGGCAACCGCGCCTACACCTGGCCCGCCGGCGCCGCGGTGGATGTGCTGTTGCGTCCGGATGACATCGTCTATGCGCCGCAAAGCCCGCTCAAGGCACGGATCGTCGGCAAGACCTTCCTGGGCGCCTCGATGCTCTATCGCCTGCAACTGCCGACCGGCAGCCAGTTGGAATCGATTTTCCCAAGCCACGCCGATCATCAGATCGGCGCCGAGGTCGGCATTCGCGTCGCCGCTGAACACCTGGTGTTGTTCCAGGCGTCTGGCAGTACCGCGGCGCAGATTCTGGCCGCGGAATCCGGCGTTCGCCGGCACAGCACCGTCTCCTGAACCTACGCCCTCGATGTGAGCGCACGCGCTGCGCTCACATCGAGCAGGGTTAACCCAGCATCAACGTCCCGCTGGCAACCAGTGTCGCATCCCCACCAATCTTCACCCGCTCGCCCTCCAGCCGGCAGGACAACTCTCCACCCCGCGCCGAACACTGGTACGCCGTCAGGCGGGTCTTATCCAGTTGCCGGGCCCAATACGGGATCAGCAGGCAATGGGTGGAGCCGGTGACCGGGTCCTCATCGACGCCGATGGCTGGCGCGAAATAGCGCGAGACAAAGTCATGCCGCGAACCAGGCGCGGTAACGACGGCCCCCAGCCAAGGCAGCTTCGCCAGGGCCGCCATATCCGGCTGGCAATCGAGTACCGCCTGCTCCGACTCCAGCACCACGAACAATTCATTGGAGCCCAGCACTTCAAGCGCCTTGACGCCCAATGCGCGCTCCACGTCGGCACGCGCGGCCACTGCCGCGACAGCCTTGGACGGAAAGTCCAGCCACAGTCGCCCACCTTCGCGGCTCACGCTCAAAGGCCCGGACTGGCTAATGAATTCCAGCCGTTCGACCGGCTCTTTATAGAGTTCGAACAAGACATAAGCGCTGGCCAGCGTCGCGTGGCCGCACAGCGGTACTTCGGTGGTCGGCGTGAACCAGCGGATATGCCAGCCCTGGGCCTCACGCACCACAAAGGCGGTTTCCGCCAGGTTGTGCTCGCCGGCAATCTTTTGCATCAACTCATCACTGAGCCAGTGTTCGAGCCGATAGACCATCGCCGGGTTGCCGCTGAACGGGCGGTCGCTGAACGCGTCGACTTGATGAAACGCAAGCTGCATGGGAGCACTCCTCTTATTGATGAGGGCAAGCATGCATCAACGCATGATCGACAGACATAGACAGAGTCCGGCGATTTTCACCATACAGCGCGGGATCAGGCCCGGCCGATATCAACAAACTGGGCCTGGGTGTGTTCGGCAAGCACCGTCGGCGCCAACTCGACCTCCAGCCCCCGTCTCCCCGCACTGACATAAATAGTCGCAAAAGGCTGGGCGCTGTTATCAATGAAGGTCCGCAGGCGTTTTTTCTGGCCCAACGGGCTGATGCCCCCCAACAGATAACCGGTTGCCCGCTGCGCAGCCGCCGGGTCGGCCATTTCGACTTTCTTCACCCCGGCAGCCTGGGCCAGCGCTTTCAAATCCAAGCTGCCGACGACCGGCACCACCGCCACCAACAACTCACCTTTTTCACTGGCGGCGAGCAGTGTCTTGAACACCTGCGATGGCTCAAGGTTGAGCTTTTCAGCGGCTTCCAGGCCATAGGACGCGGCTTTTGGATCATGGTCATAACTGTGTATGCGATGTTCGGCACGCACTTTTTTCAGCAGGTCCAATGCAGGTGTCATGACGTCTCCATACGATCGAAGGAAGAAAAACCTGCGCCCGATTCTAGGTCATCGCGTCACAAAAGGCTCCACTGCCAGCCCTCCTCGCCTGGAAAACCGGCAGGCCCGCAGAAGCCAAAAAAGCGCTCACCTAACGGATCGATCAAACGCGCCGAATAGTTCACTTTCGATCTTTTAGAGCAGTGTTTCTTGTCTATATTTCTTCGAATCTGAATAATGTGCGAAAATTCCCACGCCACACCCCGCAGCAAACCGAGACCAGGATGGCGATCCTGCCTCGGCGGCAGTCGCGCTCGGTCCCTTTTGGAAACAGCGCCAGACAACAAAAAACCGAGGTTTGAATGACAACTGCTTTACGACAACCATCGCTCTCGAGCCAGTGCATGGCCGAGTTCCTGGGTACTGCCTTAATGATCTTCTTTGGTACCGGGTGCGTGGCTGCCCTCAAGGTTGCGGGCGCGAGCTTTGGCCTGTGGGAAATCAGCATCATTTGGGGCATTGGCGTGAGCATGGCGATCTACCTAACCGCCGGCGTTTCCGGCGCCCACCTGAACCCGGCTGTCAGCATTGCGCTGTGCCTGTTCACTGCCTTTGAAAAGCGCAAACTGCCGTTCTACATTGTGTCCCAGGTCGCGGGGGCCTTCTGCGGCGCGTTGTTGGTTTACACGCTTTACAGCAACCTATTCTTCGATTTCGAACAAAGCCAGCAGATGATTCGTGGCAGCCAGGCCAGCCTGGAGCTGGCCTCTGTGTTCTCCACCTTCCCCAACCCGGCGCTGTCCACCGCCCAGGCGTTTTTGGTGGAGCTGATCATCACCGCCATCTTGATGGGCGTGATCATGTCCCTGACCGATGACCACAACGGCCTGCCCAAAGGCCCGCTGGCACCGCTGCTGATTGGCCTGCTGATTGCCGTGATCGGCAGCTCGATGGGGCCGCTGACCGGCTTCGCGATGAACCCGGCGCGGGACTTCGGCCCGAAGCTGATGACTTTCTTCGCTGGCTGGGGTGAAATTTCCTTCACTGGCGGACGTGACATTCCCTATTTCCTGATTCCGATCTGTGCGCCGATCATCGGCGCCTGCCTCGGGGCTGCGGCCTATCGCGGGTTGATCGCCCGACATCTGCCGGGCGCCGAACCTGCTACAAAGGATGCAGAATCTACCATCGACGGCAAAACCCGAACCTCTTGAAAGCTGCGGCGCCCGGTCCTGCCCACCACTGACCCTGCGCCCGTACCCACTCCCTTATTTCGTCCAAGGCAATCGACATGACCGACCCACAGAATAAGAACTACATCATTGCCCTCGACCAGGGTACGACCAGCTCGCGAGCGATCATTTTTGACCGTGACGCCAATGTGGTCTGCACCGCACAACGCGAATTTGCCCAGCACTACCCGCAAGCCGGCTGGGTCGAGCACGATCCGATGGAGATCTTCGCCACCCAGAGCGCTGTGATGGTCGAGGCCCTGGCCCAAGCCGGCCTGCACCATGACCAGGTCGCGGCCATCGGCATCACCAACCAGCGCGAGACCACCGTGGTCTGGGACAAGACCACCGGCCGGCCGATCTACAACGCCATCGTCTGGCAGTGCCGGCGCAGCACCGAGATCTGCGAGCAGCTCAAGCGCGATGGCCACGAGCAGTACATCAGCGACACCACCGGTTTGGTCACCGACCCGTACTTCTCCGGCACCAAGCTCAAGTGGATCCTGGACCATGTCGAAGGCAGCCGCGAACGCGCACGCAAGGGCGAGTTGCTGTTCGGCACGGTCGACAGCTGGCTGATCTGGAAGTTTACCGGCGGCAAGACCCACGTCACCGACTACACCAACGCCTCGCGCACCATGCTCTTCAACATCCACACCCTGGAGTGGGACGCGAAGATGCTCCAGGTGCTGGACATCCCCCGCGAGATGCTGCCAGCGGTCAAGTCTTCGTCAGAGATCTACGGCCACACCAAGAGTGGCATCGCCATCGGCGGCATCGCCGGCGACCAGCAAGCCGCCCTCTTCGGCCAGATGTGCGTGGAGCCCGGCCAGGCGAAAAACACCTACGGCACTGGTTGCTTCCTGCTGATGAACACCGGCAGCAAGGCCGTTAAATCCAGCCACGGCATGCTCACGACCATCGCCTGCGGCCCACGGGGCGAAGTGGCCTATGCACTGGAAGGTGCCGTGTTCAACGGCGGTTCCACCGTGCAATGGCTGCGCGACGAGTTGAAGATCATCAACGACGCCCACGACACCGAGTACTTCGCCAGCAAGGTCAAGGACAGCAACGGCGTGTACCTGGTCCCGGCCTTCACCGGACTCGGCGCGCCGTATTGGGACCCCTATGCCCGTGGCGCACTGTTCGGCCTGACACGCGGCGTACGGGTGGATCACATCATTCGTGCCGCCCTGGAGTCGATTGCCTACCAGACCCGCGACGTACTCGACGCCATGCAACAGGACTCCGGCGAGCGCCTCAAGGCCCTGCGTGTGGACGGCGGCGCGGTGGCCAACAACTTCCTGATGCAGTTCCAGGCCGACATCCTCGGCACCCAGGTCGAGCGTCCGCAAATGCGCGAAACCACGGCCCTCGGCGCCGCCTACCTGGCCGGCCTGGCCTGCGGGTTCTGGGGCAGCCTGGAAGAACTGCGCGGCAAGGCGGTGATCGAGCGCGAATTCGATCCGACCCTGGACGATGCCGCCAAGGAGAAGCTCTACGCTGGCTGGAAAAAAGCCGTCAGCCGCACCCGCGACTGGGAGCCGCACGAAGGCGCTGAGTAAGCCAAGTCAGTGATTCGTATCGGAACGTAACTGGCAGGGAGTGGATTCCTCCGGCATCATGGGCCAATTTGCACGGCAGCCCAAAGGACGCCCAATGAATCTGCCTCCCCGCCAGCAGCAAATCCTCGAACTGGTCCGCGAACGCGGCTATGTCAGCATCGAGGAAATGGCCCAGTTGTTCGTTGTCACACCGCAAACCATTCGCCGCGATATCAATCAGTTGGCAGAAGACCATCTACTGCGTCGCTATCACGGCGGCGCAGCCTATGATTCCAGCGTGGAAAACACCGCGTACGCCATGCGTGCCGACCAGATGCGCGACGAGAAACAGCGCATCGGCGAAGCCATCGCCAAGCAAATCCCCGATCACGCCTCGCTGTTCATCAATATCGGCACCACCACCGAGTCCATTGCCCGGGCGCTGCTCAATCACAGCCACCTGAAGATCATCACCAACAACCTGCACGTGGCGTCGATGCTCAGTGCCAAGGACGACTTCGACGTGCTCCTCACCGGTGGCAATGTGCGCCGTGACGGCGGGGTTGTCGGCCAGGCCAGCGTCGACTTCATCAACCAGTTCAAGGTCGACTTCGCCCTGGTGGGCATCAGCGGCATCGACGAAGACGGCAGCCTGCTGGACTTTGACTACCAGGAAGTCCGCGTTTCCCAGGCAATCATCGCCAATGCCCGGCAAGTGATACTGGCCGCCGACTCCAGCAAATTCGGGCGCAACGCCATGATTCGCCTGGGTCCCATCAGCCTGGTCGATTGCCTGGTCACTGACCAGCAACCGGTGCCGGCACTGGCGCAACTGCTGAGCCAGCACAAAATTCGCCTGGAAGTGGTCTAAGCCCTTCTAACAGCCTCATCACCGCACCGATGCCTTCGCGGGCAGGCCGGTCCCGCTCCCACTGGGCCTGCGCAATCCTGGTAGGAGCGAGACCGGCAAGCCGGCGAAGGCGATTGCGCAAGCAACCCACCGCCCCGCCAGCCACCAATGTTCGAAAATCTTCCTTTGACGCCCCTTCGATGAGTTTTTTTAATCGAAGTTAACTGGCTGTGGGCGCTCTTATCGGCTACCATTTTCGAAAATGAACATTAATGTTCGATTTCAAATACAGAACCGCAAAAGAGCCCGAGGCCAGCCGATGCCCACGTCCATCCCGACACCCCCACTTGCCGAAATCTATGACATTGCCGTGATCGGCGGTGGCATCAATGGCGTCGGGATTGCAGCAGATGCCGCTGGCCGCGGTCTTTCGGTGTTTCTTTGCGAAAAGGATGACCTGGCCAGCCACACCTCATCCGCCAGCAGCAAACTGATTCACGGTGGCCTGCGCTACCTCGAACACTATGAGTTCCGCCTGGTGCGTGAGGCCCTGGCCGAGCGTGAAGTGCTGCTGACCAAGGCCCCGCACATCGTCAAGCAAATGCGCTTTGTCCTGCCGCACCGCCCCCACCTGCGCCCAGCGTGGATGATCCGCGCCGGGCTGTTCCTGTATGACCACCTGGGCAAGCGCGAAAAGCTGGCCGGCTCCAGAAGCCTGAAGTTCGGCGCCGACAGCGCCTTGAAAAGCGAGATCACCAAGGGCTTCGAATACTCCGACTGCTGGGTCGACGATGCCCGCCTGGTGGTACTCAACGCCATGGCCGCGCGGGAAAAGGGCGCCCACGTCCACACCCAGACCCGTTGCATCAGCGCCCACCGCAGCAAAGGCCTGTGGCACCTGAACCTTGAACGCACCGATGGCAGCCTGTTCTCCATCAGCGCCAAGGCCCTGGTGAATGCCGCCGGCCCGTGGGTAGCCACGTTCATTCGTGACGACCTGAAGATGCAATCGCCCTACGGCATCCGCCTGATCCAGGGCAGCCACCTGATCGTGCCCAAGCTGTACGAAGGCGACCATGCGCACATCCTGCAGAACGAAGACCAGCGCATTGTGTTCACCATCCCATACCTCAATCACTTCACCCTGATTGGCACCACGGACCGCGAGTACACCGGCGACCCGGCCAAGGTCGCGATCACCGAAGGTGAGACCGACTACCTGATCAACGTGGTCAATGCGCACTTCAAAAAGCAGATCAGCCGCGACGACATCCTGCACACCTACTCTGGCGTTCGTCCGCTGTGCAATGACGAATCCGACAACCCGTCGGCCGTCACCCGCGACTACACCCTGGCGCTGTCCGGCACCCGGGAAGAAGCCCCCCTGCTGTCGGTGTTCGGCGGCAAGCTGACCACCTACCGCAAGCTGGCCGAGTCGGCCATGGCGCAGTTGGCCCCGTTCTTCACCCAAATGCGGCCAAGCTGGACGGCCGCCGCGCCGTTGCCCGGCGGCGAACAGATGACCACGCCAGAGGCCTTGAGCGCGAAGATTCGCGACGCCTTCGACTGGGTGCCAACGGAAATTGCCCGACGCTGGGCCACCACCTACGGCAGCCGTACCTGGCGCATGCTCGACGGCGTGCAGAACCTGGGCGACTTGGGCGTACACCTGGGCGGCGGCCTCTATAGCCGTGAAGTCGATTACTTGTGCCGCGAGGAATGGGCCACCACCGCCCACGATATCCTGTGGCGGCGCAGCAAACTGGGCCTGTTCACCACGGCGGATGAGCACGCCAAGGTGCAGCAGTACCTGGACACGGCCGCCGCCAATCGCGGCAAGATCGAAGCGGCCTGATCGCTGGAACGATCACCACCAGCCCCTGAATCGTGAGATCCAGGGGCTTTTTACATCCCACGCCACCACCGTTTTGTGTGGGTGTGGGAGCGAGACCGGCTTGGACCTGGGCGCCCCACTATTCATTCGGTTTTCCGAACGCTTTGCCCGCAACCTATTCGGTTAACCGGATCACAGCGTTTAAAAAACACCCTGAAAAATACTTAATAACCTTATAAACCAATAACTTGGTCAATAAACACTGGTCTGGCACGACTCATGCTCTACACTCTTGGACCAATGCCGGACGCGCCACACTTCAGGAGCCGTCCACGCATTGCGCTGTACAAGAGGGCCGAAGAACTGGCCCCATAAAAAAAACAATGTCGAGGAAAATTTGATGCGTATCGTTCCCCATATCCTGGGCGCAGCCATTGCTGCCGCTCTGATCAGCACGCCAGTTTTCGCCGCCGAACTCACCGGCACCCTGAAGAAGATCAAAGAGTCGGGCACCATCACCCTGGGCCACCGCGACAGCTCTATTCCGTTTTCCTACATTGCGGATGCGTCGGGCAAGCCAGTGGGCTACTCCCACGACATCCAACTGGCCATCGTTGAAGGCATCAAGAAAGACCTCGACATGCCGGACCTCAAGGTCAAGTACAACCTGGTGACCTCCCAGACCCGTATCCCGCTGGTGCAGAACGGCACCGTGGACGTCGAGTGCGGTTCCACCACCAACAACGTAGAACGTCAGCAGCAAGTCGACTTCTCGGTGGGCATCTTCGAAATCGGTACCCGCCTGCTGTCCAAGAAGGACTCGACCTACAAGGACTTCGCTGACCTCAAGGGCAAGAACGTCGTGACCACCGCTGGCACCACGTCCGAGCGCATCCTCAAGGCGATGAACGCTGACAAGCAGATGGGCATGAACGTGATCTCCGCCAAGGACCACGGCGAATCCTTCCAGATGCTGGAATCGGGCCGCGCCGTCGCCTTCATGATGGATGACGCACTGCTGGCCGGTGAAATGGCCAAGGCCAGAAAGCCGACCGACTGGGCCGTGACCGGCACACCACAGTCCTACGAAATCTACGGCTGCATGGTGCGCAAGGGCGACGAGCCGTTCAAGAAAGCCGTGGATGCGGCCATCGTCGCGACCTACAAGTCGGGCGAGATCAACAAGATCTACGACAAGTGGTTCCAGGCGCCAATCCCGCCTAAAGGCCTGAACCTGATGTTCCCGATGAGCGACGAGCTCAAGGCCCTGATCGCCAACCCGACCGACAAAGCGGCTGACGAAAAGAAATCCTGATTCCTGACTAACCTTACCTCCTGACAGGGCTAATGCCCTTTCAGGAGGCTGTCATTCCCTGCTGGTATTTTTTGGAACACTCGAACCGGTGGTTGTCGAGCCGCTCGTGTGTGCCCGACCACTTGGTCGGGCGGGAACGGAGTTTCCCCAGGCGGGCACTTGTACATCGATTGAATCCGAGGGGAGACCCTAATGAATTACAACTGGGACTGGGGCGTGTTCTTCAAGTCTACCGGCGTGGGCAGCGAGACCTATCTCGACTGGTACCTCTCCGGGCTTGGCTGGACCATTGCCATCGCCATCGTGGCCTGGATCATCGCGCTGCTGCTGGGCTCGATCCTGGGTGTCATGCGCACCGTGCCGAATCGCATCGTATCGGGGATCGCCACCTGCTACGTCGAACTCTTTCGTAACGTACCCCTGCTGGTGCAGCTATTCATCTGGTACTTCCTGGTGCCCGACCTGCTGCCGCAAAACCTGCAGGACTGGTACAAGCAAGACCTGAACCCGACCACCTCGGCCTACCTGAGCGTCGTCGTGTGCCTGGGCCTGTTCACCGCCGCCCGGGTGTGCGAGCAAGTGCGCACCGGTATCCAGGCGCTGCCCCGTGGCCAGGAAGCCGCCGCCCGCGCCATGGGCTTCAAGCTGCCGCAGATCTACTGGAACGTGCTGCTGCCCCAGGCCTACCGCATCATCATTCCGCCGCTTACCTCGGAATTCCTCAACGTCTTCAAGAACTCGTCCGTGGCGTCCTTGATCGGCCTGATGGAGCTGCTCGCGCAGACCAAGCAGACCGCCGAGTTCTCCGCCAACCTGTTCGAAGCCTTCACCCTGGCCACCCTGATCTACTTCACCCTGAACATGAGCCTGATGCTCCTGATGCGCATGGTGGAGAAGAAAGTCTCCGTCCCGGGCCTGATCTCCGTGGGGGGTAAATAATGGACTTCGATTTCAGTGGCATCGTCCCGGCCATTCCCGGTTTGTGGAACGGCATGGTGACCACCCTCCAACTGATGGTCCTGGGCGTCGTCGGCGGGATCATCATCGGTACGATCCTGGCGTTGATGCGCTTGTCCCACAGCAAGCTGCTGTCGAACATCGCGGGCGCCTACGTCAACTACTTCCGCTCGATCCCGCTGCTGCTGGTGATCACCTGGTTCTACCTGGCGGTGCCGTTCGTGCTGCGCTGGATCACCGGCGAAGACACCCCCATCGGCGCGTTCGCCTCCTGCATCGTGGCCTTCATGATGTTTGAAGCGGCGTACTTCTGCGAAATCGTGCGCGCCGGTGTGCAGTCGATTCCCAAGGGGCAGATGGCCGCTGCACAGGCCATGGGCATGACCTACGGGCAAACCATGCGCCTGATCATCCTGCCGCAAGCGTTCCGCAAGATGACCCCGCTGCTGTTGCAACAGAGCATCATCCTGTTCCAGGACACCTCCCTGGTCTACACCGTGGGCCTGGTGGATTTCCTCAACGCTTCGCGCGCCAGTGGCGACATCATTGGTCGCTCCAATGAGTTCCTGATCTTCGCAGGGCTCGTGTACTTCATCATCAGCTTTGCCGCCTCGCTGCTGGTCAAGCGTCTGCAAAAAAGGTTCGCCGTATGATCTCTATCAAGAACATCAGCAAGTGGTATGGGGACTTCCAGGTACTGACCGATTGCAGCGCCGAGGTCAAGAAAGGCGAAGTGATCGTGGTCTGCGGGCCTTCCGGCTCCGGCAAGTCGACACTGATCAAGTGCGTCAACGCCCTGGAACCGTTCCAGAAGGGTGACGTCGTGGTCGACGGCACCTCCATCGCCGACCCGAAGACTAACCTGCCGAAACTGCGCTCGCGCGTTGGCATGGTGTTCCAGCACTTCGAACTGTTCCCGCACCTGACCATCACCGAGAACCTGACGATCGCCCAGATCAAGGTCCTGGGGCGCAGCAAGGCAGAGGCCACCAAAAAGGGCCTGCAACTGCTCGAGCGTGTCGGTCTCTCGGCCCATGCCCACAAGCACCCCGGCCAACTGTCCGGCGGCCAGCAACAGCGTGTGGCGATTGCCCGGGCATTGGCCATGGACCCGATCGTCATGCTGTTCGACGAACCGACCTCGGCGCTGGACCCGGAGATGGTCAACGAAGTGCTGGACGTGATGGTGCAACTGGCCCACGAAGGCATGACCATGATGTGCGTGACCCACGAAATGGGCTTCGCCCGCAAGGTCGCGGACCGGGTGATCTTCATGGACGCCGGCAAGATCATCGAAGACTGCCCGAAAGAAGAGTTCTTCGGTGACATCAGCGCCCGCTCCGAACGTGCCCAGCACTTCCTGGACAAGATCCTGCAGCACTAAGCCCCGACACCGCTCCCCCGCTTCTGTGGGAGCGGGCTTGCTCGCGAAGAGGCCCTCACATTCAACAGTTGTGCAGGCCGAGACAGCGCTTTCGCGAGCAAGCCCGCTCCCACAGGGGGATCGACGGTGGTCTGTTGATTTGTAAGGTGGTTGACCCAAGGCATCTGTGATGAAATGCGACCCCAATCTTTATCGCGCAGCGCCGCCATCACTTGCCGTGAAACCCCGCCTGATTCGCCATCTGTTCCTTCCGCCGCTGGTCATCTTGTTGATGGTCGCCCTGGGCTTCCTTGGCTTCTGGCTCAGCGAGCACTACGGCATTCGCAGCCTGAGCGAAAGCGGACAACGCCAGTTGGAGCTCAACGCTCGCGCGGTGGAAAGCGAAATCAGCAAATACACCTACCTGCCCAGCCTGCTGGAACTCGAATCGAGTGTTTCGCAGTTGCTGGACGACCCCACGCCGGAGCACCGGCAAACCGTCAATGACTACCTCGAAGGCCTGAACCGCCGTAGCCGCAGCCGGGCCATCTATGTGATGGACACCACCGGCCGGGTCCTGGCCACCAGCAACTGGCGCGACGTCGACAGTTACCTGGGCGAAGACCTGTCGTTCCGTGCCTACTTCCAGAACGCCGTGCGCGGTCAGCCGGGGCGCTTCTATGGCATTGGCAGCACCAACGGCGAGCCGGGCTACTACCTGGCCCATGGCCTGGAAGAGCAAGGCAAGATCATCGGTGTCGCCGTGGTCAAGGTCCGTCTGGAGTCCATGGAAGAACGCTGGCAGCGGGCGCGCCTGGAAGCCTTCGTCAGCGATGAGAACGGCATCATCATTCTGTCCAGCGACCCGGCGCGGCGGCTCAAGTCCGTGCGTCCCTTGAGCGAAGACACCAAGGAACGCCTGGCCCGCAGCCTTCAGTACTACTGGTTCCCGCTCAACGAGCTGGAGCCGCTGGCCCGCGAGCGCCTGGCCGAAGGTGTGGAGAAACTCACGTTCCCGGCCAACGTCGAAGTCGCGCAAGGCGACAACGAAGACATCAGCTACCTGTCCCAGACCCGGCCCCTGAGCGATACACCGTGGAACTTCACCCTGCTCACGCCGCTGCAAGACCTGCGGCGCGAGGCCATCAACCAGGGCATCCTGGTTGCCGTGGCCTTCGCCCTGCTGGCCTTCCTGCTGATTGCCTGGAACGAGCGGCGCAAGGTCATAGCCACGCGCCTGGCCGCTCGTGAAGCCCTGCAGGAAGCCAACAACCAGCTCGAACGCAAGATCGGCGAGCGCACCACCGACCTGCGGGCCAGCAATGACCGGCTCAAGGCGCAGATCCGCGAGCGACGCCAGGCCGAGGAAACCTTGCGGCGCGCCCAGGATGAACTGGTGCAGGCCGGCAAGCTGGCAGCCATCGGCCAGATGTCCACCAGCATCGCCCATGAACTGAACCAGCCACTGGCCGCCCTGCGCACCTTGTCCGGCAATACCGTGCGCTTCCTTGAGCGTGGCCAGTTGGACATCGCCAGCGCCAACCTGAAGACCATCAACGAATTGATCGACCGCATGGGGCGCATCACCGCCAGCCTGCGCTCCTTCGCCCGGCGCGGCGATGACCACGGCCAGGCCAGCCTGGCCAAGGCCGTGGACGCCACCTTGCAACTGCTGGCCTCGCGACTCGACGGCGCAGCGGTGCAGGTGCATGGTCAATTCATCGATGCGCAGGTGCAAATCGACCAGACCCGACTCGAACAGATCCTGGTCAACCTGATCGGCAATGCGCTGGACGCCATGCACGCCCAGCCCACGCCCGAACTGTGGCTGGAGGGCGAGGCCAGCGACGGCAAGTACCGCCTGCGAGTGCGTGACAACGGTCATGGCATCGACGCCCAGGCCCGCAAGCATCTGTTCGAACCGTTCTTCACCACCAAGCCTGGCGAACAAGGCCTGGGCCTTGGCCTGACGCTGTCCGCCAGCCTGGCCGCCGCAACGGGCGGTAGCCTGAGCGTCGAACACCCCGCCAGCGGTGGCACCGCTTTCGTCCTCGGTTTACCGCTGGTAAGCCCTCACCCTGCCGAGCCGATATGAATAACGAACTCCATGTACTGATCGTCGAAGACGATCCCCATGTCCTGCTCGGCTGCCAGCAAGCGCTGACCCTGGAAGACATTCCCTGTGTGGGCGTGGGCAGCGCCGAGGAGGCCCTGGCCCAGGTGGGCGACAACTTTGCCGGGATCGTGATCAGCGACATTCGCCTGCCGGGCATCGATGGCCTGGAACTGCTGGGGCGGCTCAAGGCCCGGGATCGCAGTCTGCCGGTGGTGTTGATCACCGGCCACGGCGACATCTCGATGGCCGTCGACGCCATGCAAAAAGGCGCCTACGACTTCATGGAGAAACCCTTCTCGCCGGAACGCCTGGTCGACGTCGCCCGCCGCGCTCTGGAACAACGCAGCCTGGCCCGCGAGGTCACCTCCCTGCGCCGGCAACTGGCCGAGCGCGATTCCCTGGAAGGCCGGATCATCGGCCGCTCGCCGGCCATGCAACACCTGCGCGAACTGATCGCCAACGTCGCCGACACCTCGGCCAACGTGCTGATCGAAGGCGAGACCGGCACCGGCAAGGAACTGGTCGCCCGTTGCCTGCACGACTTCAGCCGCCGTCACGCCCAGCAGTTCGTGGCCCTGAACTGCGGCGGCCTGCCAGAGAACCTGTTCGAGAGCGAAATCTTCGGCCACGAGGCCAACGCCTTTACCGGTGCCGGCAAGCGCCGGATAGGCAAAATCGAACACGCCAACGGTGGCACGCTGTTCCTCGATGAGGTGGAAAGCATGCCCCTGCCCCTGCAGATCAAGCTGCTGCGGGTGTTGCAGGAGCGCACCCTGGAGCGACTCGGCTCGAACCAGAGCGTGGCGGTCGATTGCCGGGTGATCGCCGCCACCAAGTCCGACCTCGATGACCTGAGCCGCGCCGGCCAGTTCCGCAGCGACCTGTATTACCGCCTCAACGTGGTGACCCTGGAACTGCCACCGCTGCGCGAACGGCGCGAGGACATCCTGCAACTGTTCGAACACTTCCTGCAGCAGTCCTCACTGCGCTTTGACCGCAGCGTCCCCGAACTGGACAACCAGACCTTGTCGCACCTGATGAGCCACGACTGGCCCGGCAACGTGCGCGAACTGCGCAACGTCGCCGAGCGCTTCGCCCTTGGCCTGCCGGCGTTCAAGAAATCCGGCAGCACCGGCGCCGCCCAGGGCCTGGGGTTTTCCGAAGCCGTGGAAGCCTTCGAGCGCAACCTGCTCAACGACGCCTTGCAGCGCAGCGGCGGCAACCTGAGCCAGGCCAGCCTGGAACTGGGCATGGCCAAGACCACGCTGTTCGACAAAGTGAAAAAGTACGGACTGAGCCACTAATGGACCTGATTCTCAAGGCAGCGCTGGGCGCGGCGGTGGTGGTGATCCTCGCCTTCCTCGCCAAGACCAAGAACTACTACATCGCCGGCCTGGTGCCGCTGTTTCCGACCTTCGCCCTGATCGCCCACTACATCGTCGGCAAAGGCCGTTCGCTGGACGACCTGAAGACCACCATCGTGTTCGGCATGTGGTCGATCATTCCCTACTTCGTGTACCTGGCGACCTTGTACCTGATGGTCGACCGCATGCGACTGGAGGCTTCGCTGGCCGTCGCGGCAGTGGCCTGGATGATCGCGGCCACGGTGCTGGTCAGCGTCTGGGTACGCTTGCACGCGTAAGCCTCGCGCCTACGGGGACACCGTTTCGCTACAACACCCGTCCCGCCCCCACCGGGTCGATCTGCGCCCAGTGCGAGGTGTCTTCGCGGTGCTGGCGCAGGTAGGGCAACACCGCCGCCAACAGCGGTGCCTTGAACGCGTCCTGGAAACGATGGGCCAGGCCCGGAATCAACTTCAACTGGCTGCCCTGGATATGCGCGGCCAAATGAATGCCATGCATCATCGGCAACAACGGGTCGGCGGTGCCATGCACCACCAGGGTCGGCACCCGCAATTGATTGAGCATCGTCACTCGGCTGGGCTCGGCGAGGATGGCCATGATCTGGCGCTTCACCCCTTCAGGCTTGAACGCCCGGTCATAGGACTGCGCCGCCTGATCCAGCAACGCCTGGCGATCATCCGTCACCTGCGGACTGCCCAACGCCGCCAGCAAGTCCGCCTGCTGCTCCAGCGCCACCTCACGGTTCGGCGCACTGCGCCGTGACAACAACTGCACCAGCGCCGCACTGGGGGCCGGCAGCCCTTCGGCGCCGGAGCTGGTCATGATCAGCGTCAGGCTCTCGACCCGCTGCGGCGCCATCGCCGCCATGTGCTGGGCAATCATCCCGCCCATGCTCGCCCCCAGCACGTGGAACTGCTCCACCTGCAGGGCGTCCATCAACCCCAGGCCATCCTCGGCCATGTCGGTCAAGGTGTACGGCGCCGCCACCGGCAAGCCGAGCTTGTAGCGCAACGCCTCGACGGTCAGGTTGGCGCTGGCCGGTCGCTGGCGCCAGGTCGATAGGCCGACATCGCGGTTGTCATAGCGAATCACCCGAAACCCCTGCTCGCACAAGGCCACGACCACCTCATCCGGCCAATGAATCAACTGCCCGCCCAGGCCCATGACCAACAGCAGCGCCGGATCGCCCACACGGCCGATGCTCTGGTACGCCAGGCTGACCTGCTCCAGATCGACGCGCTGGGTCGGTACCGTCACATCACATCGAGACGCCGCAAAAGACGACAGGCCGAACAGCAGTCCGACCAGGAAAACACACACACGCATGAAAAACACCGAAACGCAGAACCCCAGTAGAGCGCGAGTCTGATGAAATTTGTACAAGCGCGCTGCCACAGTTGCGTGACAGTTTGATGAAGATTGCCCAGCGGTCGTCTGGCAGACCGCGTGATCGTTCTTCGCGAGCGAGCTCGCGCCCACAGTGACCCAGGTCGCACACACGCACCCTGTCCAGCCCAAGCGCTGCTCGCGAAAGGCCAGGTCCCTTCGACATCCATATCGACAGCCACCCCATCATGAGACAAACTCACCCCTTTCGCGTTTAACGCAAAGTTTACTCATGGAGGCCGCCGTGCTCGAAATCCGTCACCTCAAGACCCTGCACGCCCTGCGCGAAGCCGACAGCCTGGTCGAAGCGGCCGAACGCCTGCACCTGACCCAGTCCGCCCTGTCCCACCAGTTCAAGGAGCTGGAAGAACGCCTGGGCATGCAACTGTTCGTGCGCAAGACCAAACCCGTACGTTTCACCAGCGCCGGCCTGCGCCTGCTGCAACTGGCTGACGCCGCCCTACCGCTACTGCGCGGCGCCGAGCGCGATATCGCCCGCCTGGCCGGGGGCACCGCCGGGCGGCTGCACATGGCCATCGAATGCCACAGCTGCTTCCAGTGGCTGATGCCGACCATCGACCAGTTCCGCGATGCCTGGCCGGAAGTCGAGCTGGACCTGGCCTCGGGTTTTTCCTTCGCCCCGCTGCCAGCCCTGGCCCGTGGCGACCTGGACCTGGTGGTGACGTCCGATCCGCTGGAACTGGCGGGGATCACCTACGTGCCGCTGTTCACCTACGAGGCGATGCTGGCAGTGGCCAATCAGCACCGGCTGGCCGGCAAGCCGTACATCGTCCCGGATGACCTGGCCAGCGAAACCCTGATCACCTACCCGGTGGAACGTGATCGCCTGGACATCTTCACCCGCTTCCTGGAGCCAGCCGACATCGAGCCGGCCCAAGTGCGGACCTCGGAGCTGACGGTGATGATGATGCAGCTGGTGGCCAGCGGTCGCGGCGTGTGCGGCATGCCCCATTGGGCCCTGCACGAATACAGCTCGCGGGGCTACGTGAAGGCCAAGCGCCTGGGCGAGAAAGGCCTGTTCGCCACGCTGTACGCCGGCATCCGCGCCGACATGCTCGACGCACCGTACATGCGCGACTTCCTGCTGACGGCCAAGGACACTTCTTTCTCGACGCTGGATGGGGTCAGTGCCGTGCGCTGATCACATTGCCCCCAAAAAACCTGTGGGAGCGGGCTTGCTCGCGAAAACGGACGCACATTCAACATGGATGTTGACTGACACACCGCTTTCGCGAGCAAGCCCGCTCCCACAGGGTAGGTGGTGTGACAACAACCAGGCTCACACCACCCGCCGCTGCTCCAGCATCAAGCGCACGGCCAGCGCCGCCAGCACAAAGCCCATGAAGTAGCGCTGCACCGCCAGCCACAGCGGATTGTGCACGAACCAGGCGGCGATCCCGGCGGCGAACAGCGCGATCATCAGGTTGACCACAAAACTCACGCTGATCTGGGTCAGGCCCAGGGCGATGCTCTGGGCGAACACCGAGCCGTGTTCCGGGCTGATGAACTGCGGGAACACCGACAGGTAGAACACCGCGATCTTCGGGTTCAACGCGCTGGTGAGAAAGCCCATGAGCATCAGTTTGCGCGATGAGTCCGGCGCCAGTTGCTGGGCCTCGAACGGCGAGCGCGCGCCCGGCCGGACCGCTTGCCAGGCCATCCACAGCAAGTACAGGGCGCCCGCCCACTTCAGCGCCTCATACGCCATCGGCACCGCCAGGAACACCGCCGTCACGCCAATGGCCGCCGCCAGCATATGCACAAAAAACCCCGCCACCACCCCCAACAACGAGATCACCCCGGCCTTGCGGCCCTGGCAGATCGAACGGGAGATCAGGTAGATCATGTTCGGTCCCGGCGTCAGTACCAACAGCAGACACGCGGCGGCGAAAACCAGCAGGTCGGGCAGGGCAATCATGGGGCGGTCCTTGTCAGTCGGCGATCAGGCGGGAGTCTTCAGGGCATTGCGATAAAACGGCAGGATCAGGTCCCGCGTCAAGGGCGCCAGCACGATGCCCGGGACATTGTCGACCTCGACCCACAGCACTTCTTCGATCTCTGCCGCCGGGGTTACCGCCGCCTCGATATCCAGCAGGAAAATCTCGGCGTCCACCACATGCCCCGGCTCATTGGCCGCTGGCGCACTGAAGTGGCCCAGGTAGCGAGCGTCGTTGGTGTCGATCACCAGCCCCAACTCTTCCTCCAACTCGCGGGCCAGGGCCTGCACCGGTTGCTCATCGGGCTCGATCTTGCCGCCGGGCTGCATGAAGGCCAGGGTGCCCCGTTTGCGGACCAGCAGGGTGCGGCCGTCGGGACCGATCAACAGGGCGGCGGCGATGCGAATGATCTGAGGTGAAAGGGTCATGGGAAACCGGAGCCTTGAGTCAAAGACGCAAGGATCCCATGGACGTGGGATCGCCGCCACTCATCGGGCACCAGGCCGAAAAGGAGAACCAGAGCTTTCGCACCCAATACGCGGAAATTTCCTATACGCGTATTTGTTAGCTTGCTCGCCCGCTGTACAGCCCCCCTCCGCGCCACCAAAGAGAGCCCGCATGTCCGATATTTCCACACTCAAAAAAGCCACCGTCCCGACCCCACTGCTCATTCTCCTGGCCGTGGTGACCGCAGGGCTCTACCTGTATGTCTGGATGTATAGAACCAGCCAGACCATCGAAAAGGTCACGGGAGCGAAGGTGCTGAGCGAGCGGTTCCTGATCAGCTACCTGACACTCGGTGGGATGGGCGGTCTGGTGCTCACCCTCGTCACTAACTACGCGCCCCTGGCAGTCGTCTACCCGGACTCGGTATCTGTCTACGTGGCGTTTGCGCTGGTGATTAGCTACTCGATGTCTCTCGCCGCCACGCTGCTGGCCATCGCCTGGTGCTTTCACGTGCGCCGAGCGCTCAGGGCCTACACGTTGGTCCAGCACCATTTCGAGCTGCGCATGAACCGTGTCTGGTCGGTGTTGTTCATCTTCTATCACGTCAACTATTGCCTCAATGACCTGCCCACGGCCAAGCAAAAGCACGACAAAAAGCAGCGCTCGGAGAATGACACCGTAGCGTACTGAAGCCGCCTCAGGCCGCTATCTCGCCCCATAGAACCCTCTAACCCGCACCGCTCTGCCCATCGCCTGCCCGTGCCTGGACCGATCGCCCGGTTGTCGTTGATCCAGCCCTGGGTGCTGAGCCTGCTGCGCCAGCGCCTGCCCTATGAAGGTGACGCCACGGCGCCGGTCGACACCCAAGGGCAACACCGCGACTGGCGCCAGCGCCTGGACGTCGGCCGCTGAATGCCCAACGGTTGCTCCGGCAAGGAAATCGCCCGTAAGCTGGTCATCTCTGCCGAAACCGTGAACGTCCATAAAAAACACCTCTACAGCACGCAGGGGATCAAATCCCAGTCCGAGCTGTTCGCTTTATTTCTACAGGCCCAAAGTGCCTGAGACCGTGCTGCAACACTGTTCTGTGGGAGCGAGCCTGCTCGCGAATGACGTCAGTCGATTCACGCTCCATGTCGACTGCACCTGTGAAGTGCGCCTTCGCGAGCAGGTTCGCTCCCCCATGAAAAGCCAAAGCGCCACCACCGAGTCCGAACCCAAGGAACCCGTATGAGCCTGTCACTCCTGAGCCGCTACGCCTTCTTTGCGCTGTGTGTGATCTTTACCCTCGCCAGCCTGCCCTTTCTTGAATACAACTGGCTCTGGCCGATCACGATCATCACCGGCCTGCTGAGCCTGCTGGGGATCTTCGACCTGCTGCAAAGCCCCCACGCGGTACGCCGCAACTACCCGATCCTGGGCAACATTCGCTACCTGGTCGAAGGCATCCGCCCGGAGATCCGCCAGTACCTGCTCGAATCCGACAGCGACGCCCTACCGTTTTCCCGGGCCCAGCGTTCGCTGGTCTATTCGCGGGCCAAGAACGAATCCGCCGACAAACCCTTCGGCACGCTGATCGACGTGTACCAATCGGGCTTTGAATTCATCGGTCATTCGATGCGCCCGGCGCCGGTCAGCGATCCCGACAGCTTCCGGGTGATCGTCGGCGGGCCACAATGCTCGCAGCCATATTCGGCCTCGGTGTTCAACATCTCGGCCATGAGCTTTGGCTCGCTCAGCGCCAACGCCATTCGCGCGCTGAACCAGGGCGCCAAGCTCGGCAACTTTGCCCACGACACCGGCGAAGGCAGCATCAGCCCCTACCACCGCGAACACGGCGGCGACCTGACCTGGGAACTGGGCAGCGGCTACTTCGGCTGCCGCACCCGCGACGGCCGCTTCGACCCCGAGCGCTTCGCCGCCCAGGCCCAGGACCCGCAGGTGCGGATGATCGAAATCAAGATGAGCCAGGGCGCCAAGCCAGGCCACGGCGGCATCCTGCCCAAGCACAAGGTGACCCAGGAAATCGCCGACACCCGTGGCGTGCCGATGGGCGAGGATTGTGTATCGCCGTCGCGCCACAGCGCGTTCTCCACACCGATCGAGATGATGCATTTCATCCAGCAACTGCGTGAGTTGTCCGGGGGCAAGCCGGTCGGCTTCAAGTTTTGCCTGGGCCACCCGTGGGAATTCATGGGCATTGCCAAGGCCATGCTTGAAACCGGGATCCTGCCCGATTTCATCGTGGTCGACGGCAAGGAAGGCGGCACGGGCGCCGCGCCCGTGGAGTTCACCGACCACATCGGCGTGCCCCTGCGCGAAGGCCTGCTGTTCGTGCACAACACCCTGGTGGGCCTGAACCTGCGGGACAAGATCAAGCTCGGCGCCAGCGGCAAGATCGTCAGTGCGTTCGACATCGCCAGCGTCCTGGCCATCGGCGCCGACTGGGCCAACTCGGCCCGGGGCTTCATGTTCGCCATCGGCTGCATCCAGTCGCAAAGCTGCCACACCAACAAATGCCCGACCGGCGTCGCCACCCAGGACACCCTGCGCCAGCGTGCGCTGGTGGTCCCAGACAAAGCCCAGCGGGTGTTCAACTTCCACCGCAGCACCCTCAAGGCCCTGGCCGAGATGCTCGCCGCCGCCGGCCTCGAACACCCGTCCCAACTGTCGGCCAAACACCTGGTGCGGCGCATGTCGGCCACCGAGATCAAGCTGTTCTCGCAGTTGCATGTGTTCTTGAAGCCCGGGGAACTGCTCACCGGGAACGTGAGCGGCGAGTTCTACTCGCGGATGTGGCAGATGGCCCGGGCCGATAGCTTCGAGGCCAATGACGTGGCCGCCTGAGATCACCACTGCCCTTGTGGGAGCGAGCCTGCTCGCGAAGGCGATCAGTCCATCAACATTGATTTTGAATGTGATGGCGCTATCGCGAGCAGGCTCGCTCCCACCTGGATCTCTATCAACTGACGGGCCATAGGCCCCACCCTTTCAAGGAAGAACCATGCTCAACGTAATCGCCGAAGACTTCATCCAACCCGACCACCTGGACACCGTGCGCCCGTGGTACGCCGAACTGGTGGAAAAGACCCGCCAGGAACCGCTGTGCATCGCCTACGACCTGTTCATCGACCAGAACGACCCCGGGCACTTCGTGTTCATCGAACAATGGCCGGACCAGGCGGCGCTGGATGCCCATTGCGCCAGCGAACACTTCCGGCGCCTGGTGCCGCAGATCAACGCGTATCAGGCCAAGCCGTGCCGGGTGGTGTTGATGGAGGGCTTCACCGGCGCGGCGGTTCCTTCATGACGATGAAGCCGTAATCCCCCACTCGGTACAGGTTGTAGAACTGGCTGTCGACCACCGGGGTATACCCCCGGTAACCCAACAGGGTTGCGTTACGCCGCTCATTCTCCGGGAACACATTGCGGACCCCCACCCTGGGCAGGTTCTCGGCCAACATGAAAAAGTTCACGTTCAGGATGTACTTCAAGACGGGCATCACCTTGAACGAACCGCTCGCCTCATCCAGCCAGCGATCGGATGACGTGCGCGACATGTAGATCCGCTTCGCCTCGCGTAACTGAGGGTTGGAGGCGATGTCATGGCCCAGTGAAAACAGGGCGTTGGTGGCGAACTCCTTCTGCACGCTCAACACCCGCCCATAGGCGAACGACAGCGCCAACATACTCAGTAAAGGGATCGCCAGCAGCAACCCCAAGCGGGGATCAATGGCCACCAACCCGCGACGTGCCAGGTCATACACAAACACCCCGAGCACGGCGAACCCCATCAAGGTCCTGGCACCTTCATTAAAGTCCCTGAACAGCAACGTAGTCCCGGGCACCAACAGCAGCAGTGCCGGCACACAGAGCAGGCACGCCACGCCCAGCAGGGTCTTGCGCCACCGGCCGTCCGGGCGCTGACGCAACGCCCAAAGCACCTGCCATCCCCCCAACATCGCGCACACCAGCATGGCCCACAGCAACCCGCGATGGCCGCCCTCGAACAACAACGCCACGTTGCTCGCGACCCATTGCAGATTCCCCCACACCCGGACGAGCCCCTGCTCACTCAATGCCTGCATCGGCAAACGCTGGGCAATGATCGAGGGGTATCCCGTCACGCCGTAGACCAGCGCACCCACGATCAACTGCGAGCTTTTCAGCGCCAGCAACGAACCCAACGCCCGCCAGGGCTTGGCTTCGCTCACCCACCTGACCAGTTCGATGCAACACAGCCCGAGGAAGACGTTGATACACAACTGATACAGGCCCATGCCCAGCGCGACCAGCACGCCGGGCACCACCACCTGCAGCGCCACCGACTTGAACCGCAAGGTCATGGCATAGATCACCGCCACCAGGCTCAACGCCATGGTCGGGCCGTCGTACTGATAAGACAGGTTCTGTAGGAAAAACGGGTTGTACCAGAGGGGCAGCACCACCAGGCAGTCCACCCACGTCGGCTGTCCTGCGTAATGGAAGGTGAGGCTTTTCAACGCCAGGGCAATGGCGACGAGGGCAATCAGCAGGGGCAAAGGGAACACATTCGGGGCAGCCGAGGTGAACGTCAGGCCGTGGTAAAACAAGTCGGCCAGCCACCGCCCCTGCCCCGTCCACGCGCTGCCCGCCGCCAATGAGCGCCAGTTGTCGTCGATGTAGGCATGATCCGCGAGGATCAGCGGCAGCACGTACACAAATGCCGCCAGCACAAAGAATCCGAATACCTGACGTTCGGACAGCGGCTTGCTTGAGAGGCTCATCAGGCTCATTCCGTGCTCCGTTGCGTGCCGCCCCAGGTTCTATAGGCGGCCCTGCAGACAGGCATTCCACGCTAGAGCGATAAGTGCTCAGCGTCTACTGTCAGAAGTACCAGGCGGGCATAGCTTTCGGACCAACGGCGGGTCCCAAACAAAAAAGCCCCGGCCATTTCGACCGGGGCTTTTCAGTTCAACCGTTCGGGTTTACGCCGCCGAACGCACCGCGCCCTGCGCACCGCTGCTCGGTTGCAGCTTGAACACGTAGAACAACACCGTCAGCAGCACCAGGAACGCCGGGCCTACATACAGGGCGACGCGGGTGTCCGGGAAGTAGGCCATCAGGCCCACCACCAGCACCAGGAATGCCAGCGCCAGGTAGGAACTGATCGGGTACAGCCACATGCGGTACTTGAGCGCCGCGCGTTCGGTCGGGCTCAGGCCACGGCGGAACTTGAGCTGGGCCAGCAGGATCATCACCCAGGTCCAGATCGCACCGAAGGTGGCGATGGCGGTGACCCAGACGAAGACTTTCTCCGGGACCATGTAGTTGAGCAGCACGCCCAGCAACAGCACGAAGATCGACAGCAGCAGTGCCCGGCGCGGTACGCCGTTGCTCGAGGTCTTGCCGAAGCCCGCCGGGGCCTGGCCGTTCTGCGCCAGGCTGTAGAGCATGCGCCCGGTGCTGAAGATGCCGCCGTTGCATGACGACAGCGCCGCGGTGATCACCACGAAGTTGATGATGCCCGCCGCGGTCTTGATCCCCAGGCGCTCGAAGGTCATCACGAACGGACTGCCCTGGGTGCCGATTTCATTCCACGGGTAGATCGACAGGATCACGAACAGCGCGCCGACGTAGAACAACAGGATGCGCCAGAACACCGAGCCGATGGCCTGGGGAATAGTCTTCTGTGGGTTCTTCGCTTCACCGGCCGTCAGGCCGATCATCTCCACGCCCAGGTACGCGAACATCACCATTTGCAGGGACATCAACACGCCCGAGACGCCATTGGGCATGAAGCCACCTTGGGTCCACAGGTTGGAAATCCCCAGCGCCACGCCATCGTTGCCAAAGCCGAAGGCAATGATGCCGATGCCGCCGACAACCATCGCAATGATGGTGACGATCTTGATCAGGGCGAACCAGAACTCGAACTCACCGAAGGCCTTGACCGCGAGCAGGTTGATCGAGCCCATGCTGACCAACGCGGCGAGCGCCCAGATCCAGCGCGGCACATCGGGGAACCAGATGCCCATGTACACCGCCACCGCGGTGATTTCCGCGACACAGGTCACCAGCCACAGGAACCAGTAGTTCCAGCCGGTCAGGAAGCCGGCCAGGGGGCCGAGGTAGTCTTGGGCGTAACGGCTGAACGAACCGGCCACCGGATTGTGCACGGCCATCTCACCGAGGGCGCGCATGATCACCAGGATGGCCAGGCCGCCAATGATGTAAGACAGCATGATCGCCGGGCCGGCCATTTCGATGGCCTTGGCCGAGCCCAGGAACAGGCCGACACCGATACAGGCGCCGAGCGCCATCAAGCGAATATGCCGTTCACCGAGTTCGCGTTTGAGCGGTCCGCCCTGAGCGGTCTCGCCGTGGGGCTGATGATTGCCGACAGGCATAGGGGTACAACCTCGTCTTGTTTTTGGGTATGACCACCGAGTGTCAAAACCCGGGCCGATAAGCCTGGATTGAGCGCGACCGGACCGACTTCGTGGGTCGATTCGTCTTGTAGGAAAAAACCTCAAGATCAGCGGGGCGGCGAGTATTGCACAGCAATGGTGCAGCGTCATGCCCCGACCATCGGCTGATATACGCGGGCGCACGCCTCTAATTCGGGGCTTTGCGCCAGGCCCAAAGCCATGACACCACCTCTTCCACGATGGTCCTGCGTGAATACATGACGTGTGCCCACCCTCGCTCCCACAATGATCCTGCGTGAACACAAAGCCTGTGCGCCCAGCCCCACACAATTTTTTCACGCCCCTGCGCCAACGTCTAAGCTCAACACAAGTCCGATCAATCTGCGTGAATGGATCAGTCGACTATGGGCGCCTTGTGGCAGACCGACTCAAGCAAGACCGTAGCGCCAGCCGACCGTGTGGATGAAGCGTCTCCACCGCCTGAAAAACCCCGTCGGCGCTACGCCTGGCGGATGTTCTGGTTGTTGCTGTTGATCAGCGCCGTGGTGCTGTTCCTGGCCGCGCAGAAGGAGATCCGCACCTCACGCCTACAGGCCCGTGAGTTCAGCCACTGGGCGGCGGCGCTGAGTTATTCGATGCACCCCGGCCCCAGCGATTCGATCTACTACCCCGGCGCCGGGCCGTTCGACAAGCGCCTGGGCTACAGCGCCCTGGGCGAGTTCCTGCCGCGCCTGCTCAAGCGCGACTACGTGATCGCCGCACAAGCGCGGTTCTCCCCCACGCTGCTGGATTACAGCCGGCAAGGCTTGTTCGTGCCCTACGCCGAGAAGATCCAGGCCGGGCTGTCGATCACCGACTGCAGCGCCGCGCCGCTGTACCAGTTCAACTACCCACAACAACTGTATGCAAGCTTCGCCGCCATCCCGCCGTTGATGGTCCACAGCCTGCTGTTCATCGAAAACCGTGACCTGCTCGACCCCCGCCAGCCGTTGTCCAACCCGGCCGTCGACTGGCCGCGCTTTGCCATGGCCGCGTGGTCGCAAGTGGCCAAATTGCTCCACCTGCCCGGCCAGACGGCGGGCGGCAGCACCCTCGCCACCCAGTTGGAAAAGTACCGGCATTCGCCCGATGGCCTGACGGTGTCGGGCAGCGAAAAGATCCGCCAGATGATTTCCGCCAGCGTGCGCGCTTACCAGGCCGGTCCAAACACCCTGGGGGCACGGCAGAACATCGTGCGTGACTACCTCAACAGCGTGCCGCTGTCGGCGGTGCCGGGGCATGGCGAAGTGCATGGCGTCGCGGAGGGGTTGCGGGTCTGGTACGACGCCGATTTCACCCAGGTCAACCAGGCCTTGGCCAGCACCGCCACCGACCCCACCAGCCTGGCGCAACGGGGCCTGGCCCTGCGCCAGGTGTTGTCGTTGATGATTGCCCAGCGCCGCCCCTCGTATTACCTGAACAAGGGCCGCGCCGACCTGGCCAGCCTGACCGACAGCCACATCCGCCTGCTGGCCCAGAGCGGCGTGCTCGACGCGCCACTGACCACCGCGGCGCTCGCCAGCCAGGTGACCTACCGCGATTGGCTGCAGCAGCCGACGATCCAGCCGATCGAAACCACCAAGGGCATCAGCGTGGCCCGCAGCCGCCTGGCGTCGATGCTCAACCGGCCGCTGTACGACCTCGACCGCCTCGACCTATCAGCCACCAGCACCCTGCAAGGCGACCTGCAAACCCAGACCACCGAGTACCTCAAGCAACTCGCCGACCCGGTCTTCGCCGCGAAAATCGGCCTGCTCGGCGAACGCCTGCTGACCGCCGCCAGCACCGCCCAGGTACGCTACAGCTTCACCCTCCTGGAGTTGACCCCAGACGGTTCGCGGGTCCGCGCCCAGACCGACAGCACCGACCAGCCCTTCGACATC
This sequence comes from Pseudomonas sp. ok272, assembly GCF_900109995.1. GTDB lineage: Bacteria > Pseudomonadota > Gammaproteobacteria > Pseudomonadales > Pseudomonadaceae > Aquipseudomonas. The sequence goes on from NZ_FOCB01000010.1 coordinate 204,078, forward strand.
AACGAAGGCAGCAAACTGGAACTGGGCTCCACCGCCAAGCTGCGGGTGCTGACCACCTACCTGCAAATCATCGCCGAGCTGCACCAGCGCTATGGCGACAAGCCCCCGGCCGAGCTGAAAAAAGTCGAGGTCCCTCCCCTGGACCTACTGACCCGCTGGAGCGTCGACTACCTGATCCAGAACCCCGACCGCAGCCTGTCGAAGATGCTCGGCGCGGCCCTGGACCGCAAATACTCGGCCAGCCCCGGCGAGGCGTTCTTTACCGGTGGCGGCCTGCATCACTTCCATAACTTTCGCAACGAAGACAACGGCCGCTCGCCCACCCTGCGCGATGCCCTGCGCGAGTCGATCAACCTGCCGTTCATCCGCCTGATGCGCGACCTGGTGCGCTACGTCACCTACAACGGTCCCAACAACAGTGCCGAGTTGCTCAAGGATGACGACAACCCCCGGCGCCAGGAATACCTGGCCCAGTTCGCCGACCGCGAGGGCACCACCTTCTTGCTCAAGTTCTGGAAGAAGTACCAGAAGAAGGACACCCAGGCACGCCTCGACACCTTCCTCGACGGCATGCACCCGACACCGATTCGCCTGGCCGCCGTGCACCGCTACCTGCTGCCCGGCGCCAGCCAGGAAGACTTCAACAGTTTCGTGCGCTCGCACCTTGTGGGCGCCAAGCTCAGCGAGAAACTCACCGACGAGCGCCTCGAACGGCTCTACGCCAGCTATGGTCCCGGCGCCTACGACCTGCCGGACCAGGGCTTCATCGCCAAGGTCCACCCCCTGGACCTGTGGCTGATCGGCTACCTGCTCAGCCACCCCGACGCCACGTTCAGCCAGATCGTCAAGGCCAGCCAGTTCGAGCGCCAGGAAGTCTACAGCTGGCTGTTCAAGAGCCGGCACAAGAGCGCCCGCGACAGTCGCATCCGCACCATGCTGGAGATCGAAGCGTTCCTCGACATTCACCAGCGCTGGCAGAGCGTCGGCTACCCGTTCGACCACCTGGTACCGTCGCTGGCCACCGCCATCGGCAGCTCAGGCGACCGCCCGGCGGCGTTGGCCGAACTGGTCGGCACCATTCTCAATGACGGCGTGCGCCTGCCAACTCTGCGCATCGACAGCCTGCACTTCGCGGCCAACACGCCCTACGAAACCCGCCTGACCAACGACCCGAATGTCGGCAAGCGAGTCATACCTTCCGAGGTGGCCACGGCCCTGCGCGAAGCCCTCTCGCAAGTGGTCGACGCCGGCACCGCCAAACGGGTGGCGGGCAGCTTCAAACTGGCCGACGGCACGCCGCTGGCCATGGGCGGCAAGACCGGCACCGGCGACAACCGCATCGAAGCCTTCGGCGCCGGTGGACGGATCCTCAGTTCCAAGGCGATCAACCGCACCGCGACCTTCGTGTTCTACATCGGCGACCACCACTTCGGCACCCTGACCGCGTTCGTGCCGGGGGCCTCGGCCCAGGGCTTCAAGTTCACCTCGGCGCTGCCGGTGCAGGTGCTCAAGGGCATGGCGCCGATCCTCACGCCCTACCTGCAACCGGGCAGCCAGACCTTGTGCCGGGTGCAGACGGCCGCCCGCTGACGCCGTTCAGCACGGGATCAGGTGATCCCGCGCGCGGGTAGTAATAGGGTATTTTTCGCGCTCGATTTTTAACCCTTTCCAGCCCTTTCACTGGCTGTTTTCACGGATCTTTTGCGTTTTTACCCAGCGGATCGCTTCAGTAGCCTGAAGGTTCATTTACCCCTTCAGGTATTCCTCCATGAGCACACGTGCCCCCACCCCGACCACCGGGGTCCATGACGCCTTCATCCGACAGCAAACCCCGCCCTGGCTGCTCGGTACCACGCCCCAGCGCATCGCCGCGTTCAAGGCGCTGAAGCCTCCGATTCCCGTCGTCTACGCCGCGCCCACCCAGCCCGCCGCGTTGCCTGCCCTCAAGCACGCCATCGGCCAACACTGGGAGCGGCAAAATGCCGTGGATCACAAGCTCCAGGCCTTGAACGACCTGCAGGGCTTCGCCGAGCCATTGCTCAAGAATGCCCTGGCCAACTACGGCGACATCGATGTGCGCAACACCTACATCCGCCTCTACAGCAGCGCCGACCTGCCGTGGTGGACGATCAATGTCATCCCCGGCGAAAAGAGCCAGACCCGCACCCTGCTGGAAGCGGCGCTGCACAACTTCAGCCTCGGGGAGACCTTCACCGACTACGCGTTCCTCTCGGGCGAAGACGTGCGCGGCCAACGCACCCCACTGACCTTCAACCACGCCACCACGGGCGAGGTCCTGAGCGCCGAAATCTTCAAGACCCTGTGTCGCGACCTCGACCTCGGCGCCCGCTACCAACGCGAACTGCACGCCGCCCTGGGACTGAGCGCCCCCACGGTCGAGGCGTCGCTGCGCCACAAGGTGATCGCCAGCCTCAAGGCCGGCCTGGACAGCGCCGCCCACCTGGCCCTGGCGCAACAGGACATCGGCGAGGACGACTATGCGCTGATCCAGGCCATGCTCACCGGCCGCCCCGGCCCGTTGACCCTCGGCGGCCAAGCCATCGAGTTCTACACCCTGGACCTGCTGGACACGCGCCTGCCCGGCATCCTGATCATTGCCACGCAAACCGCCGACTGGGGCACAGGACGGATGTTGGCCTATGTCCCGAATGACCCGCACCACCCGCTCAAGCACTACCCCTCGTCGCTGGACTTCGTGCAAGAGCTGACCCGCCAACTGCGGGACGAGCCCCCGGCGCCGGGCGAATCGCCAGTGCGCTATCAACAATTCTTCAGCCAATTCGTCGCCCAGCAACAGCGCGGTGCGTTTTTCGCTGAACTCAACAGCCTGCTCGCCACCGTGCGCTGGCACCCACGCGACCCCACTGACAATCGCCCGAACTGGCGCGCGCAGCCGGTGGAGACCCCCAACCTGCGCCTCAAGGTCGCGCCCGTGCGCGAAGACAGCGCCAACCGCAGCAGCGACCCGGGGCAACATGACCTCTGGCATTACCTGTACCGGGTCAAACACAACAAGGTGCTCAACGACGCCCAGGAAATCGCCGTCAGCACCGCCTACGCCGACCGCATGGCGCGCTGGGCCTGGTGGGACAACCTGGGCAAGATCGTCAGCGACCTGTTGAACGCGGCACTGCTGGTGATCACCCCCTTTGTGCCGGGGGTGGGTGAGTTGATGCTGGCGTACACCGCCTACCAATTGGCCGACGAAGTGTTCGAAGGGGTCATCGATTGGGCCGAAGGCCAGGGCCTCGAGGCCCTGGAACACGTGTTTGCCGTGGTGCAGAACGTGATCGAACTGGCGACCTTCGGCGCAGCGGGCAAGGTCGGCGAAGTCGCGCGCCTGAAGCTGTCGCCCTTCGTCGAAGGCCTCAAGCCCGTGCAGACGCCCAGCGGCCACACTCGCCTGTGGCACCCCGACCTCAGTCCCTATCAACACCCGGCCCTCGACCTGTCGCCACGGGCCAGGGCCGACGAGAACGGGCTGCACCGGCACAACGGCAAGCAGCTGCTGCGCCACGACGGCCAGCACTATGAAGTGCGCCAGGACCCGGTCAGCGGGCAGCACCACCTCCAGCATCCACGGCGACCCGACGCCTACCGTCCACGCGTGCGGCTCAACGGCAACGGGACCGTCGTGCATGAACTGGAGCAACCGCGCACCTGGAGCAACCGCCAATTGCTGCGCCGCCTGGGGCCGATGACCGATGGGCTGAGCGATGCCGAGCTGGAAGATGCGCGGCGGATCAGCGGGGTCGATCACGGCCACTTGCGCCGCCTGTACACCGACAACCAGCCAACGCCGCCCTTGCTCGCCGACACCCTGCAACAGCGCACTAGCGAGCACTATGCCAGCGCCAGCGTGCAACGCATTCGCAGCGCACAGCCCCTGGACCCCGCCGCCCTGTGGTTCGAGCAAACCATCACCGAGCTGCCGGGCTGGCCGCGAGAAAAGGGCTTGCAGGTGTTTGAGCGCTCCGACCTGTCCGGGGCTTCGCGTACCTACGGCAATCGCGAAGCCAGCGGCAACGACCTGGTGCGCATCAGCCTGGCCGACGTCCTGGACGGGCGCTTGCCGGAGCAGGTCCTCGCGACCCTCGATGACGCACACGCCAACCAATTGCTGGGATACATCGAGACCCCGGCCCAACGGCCCCAGGCCTTGCGCAACCTGCTCGCCGACTATGTCGCGAGCAAGAGCACCGAGGTCGCCCGCGACCACTATCTACGCCACCAAGCGTCCAGCGACCCCAAGGTCGAGTTACTGCGCGAGCAGTACCCGGAACTGCCGTTGAGCATCGCCGAGCAACTGGTCAGGCACACCCGCCCGGGGCAACGCCAGACCCTGAGCGACGCCAAGCGCCTGCCGCTGGACGTCAGCAACCGGGCTCGCGAACTGGCCTTCGAAGCCACCAGCACACGGGCCTTCGCGCCCATCTACCGGGAACAGCCCTTGAGCCCGACCAGTGAAAACCTGGCCCTCAACACCTTGCGCCTTTATAGCGATGCACTGGCCAATGTCCGCCTTGAAGTCCGTGAGGCCCACGTCACGGGGGCCTTGCGTGTGCGGGTCGGCGCCGAAGATGCGCCCCACGCCCGCGTGCTGATACGCGGTACCGACGGGCGCTACCGGGTGCGTGGCGACACCGCGCAGCCACTGAGCGAACCCACGGACTTCTACAGCGCCGTGCTCCTGGCCCTGAGTGCAGACGCCAGCAAGACCCCGCTGTTCGCCCTCAATGAAGGTGAGTTGTTCCGCCAATGGCTGGTCCGCAAAACCCAGCCCCCCACACACCGACGCCTGGCCCTGGCCCAGCCGCCGATCCGCACTGAGGCCGAGCGCGAGACCTTGGTCCTGTTGACCGGCGGCAACAGCTTCAGCCGCCTGGGCGGTGCACAAGCACCCAACCCGCAGTTGACGGCAACGCGCATCAAGCGCTTGCTGCCCGAGATGTCCGAACAAGGGGTCGAACGCTTTTCCGAGGTGGTCGAAGGCGCAGAGGGGGGCCAGCTCCTGGAGCGGATCGAAGGCGAAAAAAACACCCTCAGCACGCAGTTGGACAGCTTCGTCAGGGGCCCGACCCGCTGGCCCGCCAAAAGCCGCCTGGAAGCCGTTGAGCGCCAGGCCCGCGCCCTGTTCGCCGACAAACTGCTTGAATGCTGGCAGGACGGCTACACCCAGCAATACGATGAGTACCGCTCGTTGCGCACCCCTACCGTGCTGGACCTGTCCGAGTTGCCGTGGCCCGAGCGGATGCCCGAACTGACCCAGGACTTCCACCACGTGACCCAGTTGTACCTGTTCGGCAGCGGCTTCTCGGATGAGCACGCCAGCTTCCTCCTGCACTTCCCTTCGCTGCGCCGGCTCGACCTGTCGGATAACGTACTGACCGCCGTGCCGCCCGCCGTGGGCAAAATGCGCGCGCTCACCCACCTGGACCTGAGCAACAACCGCCTCATCCTCGACCCGGCCTCCCACGAGCACCTGCGTGGCCGACATCGCCTGCGCGAACTGGCCCTGAGCAACAACCCACTGGGCACGGCGCCGGACATCAGCCAGATGCCCTCGCTGACCGGGCTGCTGCTCAGCCACACCCAAATCAGCGAATGGCCCGGCGGGCTGTTCGCCCAACCCCGGGGCGAGGACTTCATCCTGCAGATGCCCGGCAACCCCATCACCCACTTGCCCCAAGTCCCTCCCGCCTCGGACGAAGCCCTGACCATCGCCCTGGCCCGCGTCGACTACCGCACGCTCACAGCCGATTACCAGGACCTCTATGAGCACTACCGCGAGGCTCACGGCCTCGACCCCCATCGTCACTACGACCCCAAAGGCGAGAGCGGCCCGTGGCTCGAAGGCTTGGATGACGCACAACAGCACGCCTTCAAGGCGACCTGGTACGCCCTGGAACACGAGCACGGCTCCCAGGGATTTTTCGAGGTCATCAGCTCCCTGGAGGACCCGGAGTTTTTCGAGTCCGAGGAAGACCAAACACTCTATGCGCGGGACCTGGGCATCCTGCGCCGTCAGGTCTGGCGCATGTTCCAGGCGATGGAGGCCGACGGTGAGCTGAGGCAGCGCGTGTTCCGCCAGACGAGCTTTCCGGGCTTGTGCGCGGACGCCGGGATGCAGATCTTCAATGGCCTGGGGATCGAGGTGGAAGCCAGCCAGGCCCGGCTCTTCAGCCGTACCGCCAGCGAGCGTGAAGAGCGCCTGGTGACCCTGGCCCGAGGCGCAGCGCGCCTCAAGCTATTGGCCAACGTCGCGCGGGCCGACATCGCCCATCGGCTCAAGCCCCTTGAGCTGGGCGGGCTCGGCCTGCGCCTCAATACCCAAATGATCGACAGCCTGCCCGGCACCGTCGATGAAGTGGAAGTGCACCTGGCCTACCAGACACGCCTGGCCCGGCGGCTCGACCTGCCGTGGGTCAGCGAACACATGGTCTACCGCTCGACCGCCGGCGTCAGTGACGCGGCCATCGACCAGGCCTACAACGCCGTGCAGGCATTGAGCGAAGGCGATGGACTGGTCAACCAGATGCTGCTCGAACCGTACTGGGAGCGCTTTCTCAAGGAGCAGTACGCCCCGGAGTACGACGCCAACGAACAGTCTATCGATGAGCAGTTCGACGCGCTGGATGAGCTGTACAGCGAACAGCAGGCGCTGGCCCAGGACGTGGACCTGAGCGAGGAGCAACGCGCGATCTGGCACACTGCCTTGCAGGCCAGGGCCCGAGAACTGGGGCTCGATGCCACGCAGTGGCTGCCGGACCCAAGCATGTCCGAGGTGCAGTACAACCAGGCGCTCAATGATCTGGGCGAGCGCCGCCAGCAATGGCTACGCGACCAGACTCGCCTGCTGCTCGATCGACTCGACCAGTAAAGAGCGCTGCGGGCAGATCCCCCGGTGGCCGTAAAATACTGACACCCGTGGCGAGCAAGCTCGCTCGCCACGGGCTGTTTGCATGTCGAGATGACCTTAAGGTGGGTGTGCACCTGATCGCTCCCACCTTGATCGACCACAACCCACCATCCCCTGCCCCGCACCGATCACCCATCTCCAGGCATTACTTATCTATTTTTAACATTTGAATAACTAACCCTAATCCCGTCTACCTCCCGCTACCGCTGCGGTTTTTTGCGCTTTTTTTCTCCCCCGCGAGGCATAGGCTAAGGCTTCAACTCACGGATCGAGTCCAACCTTCATGTCTGAACCACTGACCTTTAAACGGCCCCTGCCCCACACGGGGAAAGGCCCACATCACGCCTTGATCAAGCGCCATGTTCCCCACTGGCTGTCTGCGGCCCAGTTGTCCAGGGTGGCGGCGCTGAAGGCTGCTCGCCTCGCGCGCCCCGCGTGGTACGGCCACGCCAGCACCGACCAGCATCGGGCCCTCAAGCACGCCAACGCCAACAGTTGGACCACGCAAAACGCGGTCGACCGCCAGCTACGCGAACTCCAGGACGTGTACGCGTTCGCCGAGCCCCTGCTCAAGCAAGCCATCCAGGACACCTACCACCTGGACCTCGACGTGCGCACGACCTTCCTGCACCTGTACATGCCTCGCCAACTGCCGTGGTACAGCCATGACTTTGCACGGGGCGTCACCACCCGCAACGTCTCACTGCTGGACGCCGCGTTGCATAACTTCGCCCAGGGCGAAACCTTCGAGGCCGACTCCTGTTACATCAGCCAACCCGACTACCGGGGGCATTTCGCGATCAAGCCGTTGACCGGCATCATGTCCATCGAACAGTTCAAGACGCTGTGCCGCGAACTGGACTTGGGCCGGCTCTATCAGCAGCACCTCAAGGCCCACTTACTGGCCACCGCGTCCCACGCCAGCGCCACGCTCAAGCAGCAGGTCATCGCCAGCCAGAAGGCCGCGCTCAGGACGGCCGCCGAATTGGCCCGGATCAAAACCAATGCCCAGGGTGTGCCCGACCTGAGCACCGGCGCCTACCACGTGTTGCTGCGCGCGCTGCGCGGCGAGCGCGGGCTGATGCAGTTTTATCAACTGAACATACTCGACGCCGCGCTCACCGGCATCCTGCTGATCAGCGCCGACCAGGAGCGGGTGACCCATGCGTCGAAGCTGATTGCCTACATCCCCCACGACCCCGAAAACCCACTCAAGGAATACGACTCGCCCCTGGCGTTCATGCTCGACCTGTCGCGCAAGCTGCGCAGCAACGGCCAGCACACTGCTGGCCACAACGGGCCGACACGGACCTACCGGCAATTCTTCAGTCAGTTCGTCGACCATGGCCAGCGGGGGCATTTCTTCAGCGGCCTGGACCAACGCCTGTACCGGATCCAGTGGCATCAGAACGATCCGCTGGACCCACGCCCGAGCTGGCGCGAAAGCCCCATCGACAGCCCCAACCTGCAGTTCAGCGTGCAGCGCATCGACGCCGACCTGTGGCCGCACCAGTACCAGCAAGCCTTCAATAAAATCCTCAACGATGGCCGCAGCCTCGCCGTGCCCACCGCCGATGCCGACAGCAATGCCCGCTGGGCCTGGTGGGATAACGTCAATGCGATGCTCAGCGACCTGTTCAACCTTGCTCTGCTGGTGGTCACGCCGTTCGTGCCGGTGCTGGGCGAGTTGATGATGGTCTACACCGCCTTCCAATTCACCGACGAGGTGGTCGAAGGCCTGGTCGACCTGGCCGAGGCGCACTATCAGGAATGCGCCCGGCACTTCATCGCCGTGGCCATCGACGGCATCCAACTGGCTGCCTTGGGCGCCGGGGGGAAAATTGCCCATGAGCAGTTGTTCACACCCTCGCCCTTCGTTGACGCCCTGCACCCGATCCAGGTCGCGGACACGCCACGCTTGTGGAACCCGGACCTGCGCCCCTACGCCCAACACGACCTGCGCTTGCCGGCGGACGCCCAGCCCGATGCGCAGGGCCTGCATACGCACCATGCACAGACCGTGCTACGCCTGGAGAACCGGCATTATGTGGTCGAGCACGACGCGCACAGCCACACCTACCGAGTCAAACACCCCACCCGGCCCGATGCCTACGCCCCCGTCCTTGAGCACAATGGCCACGGTGCGTGGGTCCATGAAGGCGAGCACCCCTACACCTGGGACGGCGAGACCCTGCGCCGCCGCCTGGGCCCGATCACCGACGGCTTGAGTGCCAGCCAAGTGGAGCAAGCCTGCACCAGCAGCGGCACCCACAACGGCGCCTTGCGCCAGATGTACGCCGACCGCGACGGCCCTGCGCCACTGCTGGTCGACAGCCTCCAGCGCCTGCGCCTGCAAGCCGAAGTCGAGCAGGCCCCCGAGCAGATCCGCGCCGGGGCGCCGACGGAACTGCCGCTGAACTGGCCGGCGCAAACCACCAGCGAACTGCCCGACTGGCCCACGGACAAAGCGATCAAGGTGTATTTGCGCGATGACCTGAGCGGTGATGCCCTGACCTACGGCGCCGCGCAGGCCGATGAGGTCCACACCCTCACGACCTGCTACCGGGACGTGGCGACGGGTAAGTTGCCCGAGCAGGTCGTCGGTTTCCTGAGCGAAGCCGAACTCCAGGCCCTGCTACCCGCGCCATTGCCCGAGACACCGACCGGGCGCATCCAGGCCCTGCGCGAGCAACTGGCCAGCGAACTGACCCAGCAACAACCGGACATTTTCTATCACCTGTACAGCACCCGCGAAGCCCTCGACAGTCCCCATGGCCGGTTGCTGCAAACTCAGTTCCCAGCGCTGCCCAAGCGCCTGGTCAATGCCCTGCTGCTGCGCGCCACGCCCAATGAGCTGGCACAGATGACCGCGGAACAGCGCATCCCCCTGCGCCTGAAGAACCTCGCCCGGGAACTGGTCCGGGAAACCCAGGCCAGCCATGCCTACGAAGGCTTCTACCACGCCCAGGATCTGCCCCTGGACACCGAGCGCCTGGTGCTCAATGCCTTGCGCCTGAACACCGACGCCCTGGGTGACTTGCACCTGGCCATCCATGAGCGCAGCCCTGGCGGCCCACGGCGCTGTGCGGCGGGCCCCGTCGGCGCCAGCGTGCAGCGGCGCCTGCTGCGCCAGGCCGATGGCCGCTACCGGATCCATGCGCCCAACCCACCCGCGCCCCAGCCGCTGTATGACCTGTTCGAGGCCCTGTTGCGCGTGGTGCCGCCCGAGAAGCTCGACTACCTGCCAGGCCAGGGTCGGCTGCTCAAACAGTGGTTCATGGAGCAACTGCAACCCCCGGCCGAACGCCGCAAAGTGCTGGAGCCCCCGACCCTGCGCCAGGCCGATGAGCGCGTCACCCAAACCCTGCTGCAACGGCCCATGCTCGGTGCCTTTCGCCGCTGGTTTCGCGGCTCGCCACCGAGCGTCGAAGAGCGGGTGACCACGCTCTGTCCGGGGCTGAGCCAAGCGCGGGTGCGCGGCCTTGTGCAGCACTTGGAAACCCTGGAAGACTTGTCCATCCTCGACAAAGAGGAAGCCGAGCACCGCCGCCTGCTGGAGACCCTGCACGCCTGGCGCAGGAAACCCACGCAAATCCCCCACGACAGGGAACTCGCCGCCCACGAAATCGGCACACGCGAGTACCTCATCAAGGTCCTGAAGGCCTGCTGGGAAAAGACGCTATTCAACCGGCTGGGCGACCCTGCGGGGCCTCGACGCGGGATCAGCCTTGACCTGAGTGGGACCGGCATAGGCCCTTACATCCGCACCCTTGATCATCTGCCGGCCGACTTCACCCACGTCACCCATCTGAACCTGAGCGGCACCTGGGTCGGCGACCTGGACATGACGTTCCTCGACAACTTCCCCGGCCTGCGCAACCTAGAACTGGCGGACAATCAACTCACCGCCGTCCCGGCGCAACTGGCACGGTGGCCTGAGCTCACGCTCCTGAGCCTGCGCGACAATCCCATCGAATGGCGCCCTTCGGACTATGAACACCTCAGGCAATCCCCGATGCTGCAAGCCTTAACCCTGGAGGGCAACACACAACTGCGTGTCCCACCCGACCTCGCCAGCCTACCCGACCTGCGCCTGTTGAACCTGCGCCGCACCCGCGTTGACCAATGGCCCAACGGGCTCGGCATCCCGCGCAGCGGTACCCTGGAAATGGACCTGAGCAACACCCTCATCCGCACGGTGCCCGAGTACCCCGCCCACTCCGCCGAAGCCCGCGTGATTGCCCATAGCTGGCTGGACCGCAGCAAGCTCGAAGTCGCCGATGAACAGCGGTTCGTCGACTACCGCCGCACCGCCGGCATCGACCCGTACCGCACCGCACCGGCGGGCGGTAGGGCCGACAGCACGTATTGGCTGGAAAACCTCTCCGAGGAATTTCGCCCTGATGCCGAGCAACTGTGGAACGACCTGGAGCATGAACACGGCTCCCAGGGTTTCTTCGACGTGATCAAATTGCTGCGCCCCGAAAGTTTCCAGACGGACGACGATGAGGCGCTGTTCAGCGAAGGTCGCCACGACCTGACGTTGCGGATCTTTGAAGTGATGATCGCCATCGACTACAACCCACAGTTCCGCGAGCGGGTCTTCAGCCTCGCCGGCACCCCCGCCAACTGCGCCGACGCCGGCGCCCACCTGTTCAACCGCATCGGCGTGGAGACCCTGTTGGAAAACATCCGCCAGGGCCGCAATGAGCAACCCGGCGTGTCACTGGAAAACCGCCTGGTCAGCCTGGCCCGGCAATCGTCGCGCCTGGATCGGGTCAACGCGCTGGCCCACGCCGAAGTCCGGCACCGCACCGCACCGCCGGAGGAAGGCGGCCTGGGCCTGGCGTTTGGCAGCGCGGACAACCAGGTCGACGACGTGCAGGTGTACCTGGCGTACCAGACCGGGCTCAAGACCCGGCTCGACCTGCCATGGCTGTCCGAGCATATGGTCTATCGCAACACCGCCCGGGTGACGGACGAAGCACTCGACCGGGCCTACCACGCCATCCTCGTCCAGGAAAACGGCGACGGACTGGCCGATGGGTTGCTGGAACAAACGTTCTGGAGCGAGTACCTGCACGACACCCACCCGGCCGACTATCAGGTGGCACGCGCGGAACGCGAACAGGCCGGCAGCCAGCTCGAAGACCTCCAGGACCTCCAGCGCGAATGGGCCAGCCCCGACCTGTCCGCCACCCGCGAGGCCGAACTGCGTGGACCGTTGATCGACCTGGCCGACGCCCTGCTGATTCCCCATAGCGTGGTGTTGGTCAAGGAGCCCTTGTCGACCGCCACCATGATGCGGCTCTATGCCGACATCGAGCACGGCTACGCAGAAATCAGCCGCCAACTGACCCGCCAAGCCCTGCGCACGGCCGGACTGCTGGATAGGGAGGCCTGAGCCACCGCGTTCGCTGTAGGCCCGAGGCTTGCCCGCGAAGGCGCTGGCTCAGACGACATTGATGTTGATGCCTGACCCACCACGTTCACTGTAGGAGCGAGGCTTGCCCGCGAAGGGGCCCACACAGCCAACCGCTTCATCGACTGAACCACCACCTTCGCGGGCAAGCCTTAATGCCAGTCAGTTAAGCGAAACCCACGTGGGAGCGAGCCTGCTCGCGATAGCAGTAGGTCAGTCAACGGAGATGTTGGCTGTGTTGCCGTCTTCGCGAGCAGGCTCGCTCCCACAGGTTTGGCGCCTTAACTGACTGGCATTAGGGCAAGCCTCGCTCCTACGGGATTTAGGCTGGACCCGATCAAAGGTGGGAGCCGGCAACCCCGCTCAGGGCGCCAGAAAGTCAAACATCACATGCACCGTGCCGTAGTAGTCGCCCGCCCGGAACCCTTCGGCGGGCTTGATCGCGCTGATCTCCAGTTCGGCCCGTTTACCCACCCGGGCCTCGGCCGCCGACACCACTTCCTGGCTGTCCAGGGTCAATGGCTGGCGGTTGAAGCTGACCCGCAAATCGATGCGGTGGGCGCCGTCGGATAAATAGGCCTCGTCATCCAGGCGGGCCGACACCGCGCCGCTGACGTTCTTCACATCAAACAGTTCGCGGAACTTGCCCAGGTCCTGGGTGACCAGGTCCCAGGGCAGCACCTGGGAACGCCCGATCCAGTCCGGCCTGACGGGCAGCACATGGGCCTCCTGGATCGGAATCCCCACCGAAACCTCGAACACCTGGCGCTCCTGCAACGCCTGGGCGTTGCCGCCGCTGATGAGGGCGAACAGTCCGGCCACGGCCACAAGGGTTGTCTTCAACATGCGGTTCACCTGCTGGTTCGGTACACACCAATGACGGAACATCCCGGTTCAACCCTGGGCCGGGCGTTGGATTTCAACCTTGCGCTGGGCACTGCCCTCGATCAGCTTGAAGCGATACTGGCGCCCCGGGGCTTTATCGAAGCTGTAACTCTTGCCCGCCAGCACATGGTGTTTGGTGGTGGGCGCACACGCGTGTTCGTCCTTGAGTTCGCAGTCCCTGAACTCGTCGAGCACCACCACGCTGTTGCCAGCGTTGCGCACGGTGTAGCGAGCCTGGGTGTCTTCGATTCGGGTGTCGAAGCGGGTGTCCTTGGGCCGCACGAAAAATACCGTGCCGTAGCCGGCGAGGATGTTGACCCCGGCACTGATCGTGCTTTTGTAGGCCTCGCGCTCCTCCTCCGAGACCGCGAACTGGTCTTCTTTCTCTGGCAGTACCGGCACGAAGCGCACACGGAAGTAGCGTTCTTTGTCCCGCTCACCCTGGTACAGCAAGCGCGTGCCCTGCATGCCCTTGCTCGGCACGATCAACCGCGCCGGGCTGGCGATCAGGCCGTCACGGCTGCCGGTGGCGCCTTCGGACGACAACGGCACTTCCCGGGGAACGCCCTCGGCGTCGTAGACGATCTCCAGGATATTGACCTTGACGAACGCCGTGCTGGTGCCGCCGTTGTAGACCCGTTTTAGGTAGGTGCTTTGCTTGCCATCGAGGTAGTCATACACCACCCCGACATTGATCTGCGGTGCGGCCCAGGCACTGGAGACCAACAAACAGCCGCCCAGCACCCCGAACAAAAACTTCAGATAAACCTTCATATGACACTGCCTTGTATGAATGAAAAATGTCGCCCGGGCGTCGGTGTTCAATCTTTAGATTTCGGTATCCCAGATCACCGTCGCGGTGCCCCGGTAGGTGCTGCCGGCCTGTTCGAGCATGCTCGCCACCTGCTCTTTGTCGACTTCGAAGTGCAGCGTTCCGGGCTTGCGATCGACGTAGAAACCCGGCTGGAACAACTCGGTGCGACTGCCGTCGAGGAGCAGCGGCACACGGTTCACCGCTTGTCCGGAAGGATCGTTCAAGCCATGGGGCAAGCTGACCTTGATGTCCACGGGCACCTGGTGCCCGGCCTCGTTCTGCAGGCCGCAGGTGTTGTCCATGACCTGGCCACACTCCAGCGTCATCTTGAAACGTGAGGAGGAGGCAATCAGGAAGGCCTGGTCACGGAACAAGCGGACCGGCACGCGCCCCTGGTTCAGCCACGCTTGCCAGCCGCCCTGGGGAATCAACTCGACACGGTTGCCGCCCGGCGGGACTTCGACCCGAAGCTCGTGCTCCACACTCAGAGTGAAGTTGAAGGTAATGGCGCTCTTGGACGGGATCATCACGTCGCCAAAGTCATAATCACCGCCCGGCCCCATGGAGTAGGTGATGCTGCCGGTGTACACGCCACTGGACATGCCCAGCGGGTTGGGGGTACGCAACTCATAGGCGTACTCCATGGTGGACATTCTCATGTAGGCCATATCCTGCGATGGCTTTCGGCTGCACGCGCCTGCGTTCTCCGGTGTCAGCCAGAAGAACGAGGCATTAGCGGTGCCGGCCGCCAGGTGGCTGGTGCTATCGCACGGTGCTGGCGCCCGCATCCATTGCGCCTGCCACGTCCCCTCCTGCGCCCAGCCGGAGACTCCCGGTGGCCTGGGCACCACCCAATACCCGCCAATCCCGGCGATGCGCAGTTGCACCGTTTCGGTTTCCCCGGTCCGCGCATGCGTCACTTGCAGGTCACGCCAATCGGACGGCACCTTGACCATGAAGCCCTGCCGCTCGTCTTCGTGATTGGCGACAATCGGGGCAATCGTGGCAGAGGTAAAACTCTCGTCCCGGAGACTGAAGATGCCCAACTGCTTGCAGCGCGCCGGAATGTGCGCCGCGCAGATCGAACTGATGGGCGTGGTGTTTTCGAAGCGGTTCACCAGCGGGTTGCTGGGGTCCGGCCGGAACCGGGCGGTGATCTCTTCAGACCAGGCAGGCATGGCGCCCAGCAACAACGCGGCGGTGATGCCCACCAGGGGCGTGGTCAATGTATGGATGCGTTTCATTGCGAAAGGTCTCGTCATTGCACTCAACTGGCGGTCTGGGGGCTGAGGGTGGTGTCGGCCAGGGTGTCCGGCGTGCAGCGCAGGTCGCCGGCCATCAGCACATTGTTCTCGCTGGGCGTGGTGCTCGGGTCCAGGCGGAACCGGCAGAGCAACTGATCGCCATAGCGCACTTCCAGGGTCGGCGAGCGGGACGTCATTTCCATGGAGAAAAAGCCGTCCACTTCGCTGACGCCACGGCTGGCGTGGTTGATCACGTGGTGGCCCTTGAGCGGTTGGCCACGGCCGTCAATCAAGCGCCCCAGCACGGTCACGGTTTGCATGACGCGGACCTTGCGGTAGTCGACCCCGCCCTTGTTCAAGTGGTAGCCGGCCCGGTGCGGCTGGAGGGTCGCCGGGGGCGCGTAGTTGCCCTCGAAGTCGAAGCTCACCGAGCTGTTCTTGTAGGCACTGACCGGCACAAAGTTGCGCCCGGGGCGCAGCGTGGTGCTGCCACCGCTCATGTCATCGGCGCGCAGGCTGATGTCGTCCAGGTCGGACTCCACGTCGACGATCATCCCCGCCTGGGTGCCCGAGTACTGGCTGGTCAGGACCATTCGCTCGCCGCCAACCGCCAGGGTGCTGTCCAGGTTCAGGCCACCGGTGAGGTTACCGTTGAACGAAGAGCGCTGGGCAAACAGGTCGCCGTTGACGCGCTCGGTCTGGAAATGCGCACTGCCCGACAGGCCCATGCCGTAGGTGTCGGTGGTGACGGTGCCGAGCACACTTTGCAACGAGTGGTCTTGCAGATCGCGGCGGTAGGTCAGCGACGCGTTGTTGTCCCGCGCACCGTCGCGCGAAGTGCGGGTGCCCAGGGTGCCGGTGAGTTGCTGGCCGCTGGGGCCCAGCGCCAGGTTCAGGCTCAGGTCCACGCCACGGTTGCGCACATCGCCCGAGCTGAAACTGCCGGGGCGATCGAACACCGAAAAACGCCAACTGGCGTCGTTGCCAAACAGCACCAGGTTCTGCATCCAGCCCAGGTCGACACTGGTGCCTTCACTGTTGCCTTCGCTGTAGGCGACACGGGCATTGATCGTGTTCTTGCTGTCGATACGGTGGTTGATCGACAGCGACGAGGTGCTGGTCTGGCCGATGAAGACGTTGCGCTGGCGCACCCGGGTGCCGTCGGGCAGGACATCGTAGGTGTTGCGGGTGTCCAGCCAACTGCGGTTGTGACTGGCGATCAGGTTGCCATGGCCATAGCTGTAGAGCCCTTGCACATCCAGCCCGGTGCCGTGGTCTTCGGTCTGGTAGACGTTGGCGAACACACTCGCGCTGCTGGCCAGGGACCAGTCGATCGAGCTGCCGTACTGCATTTTGTCGCGCACCTGGCGTGTCGACAGGCCCAGGACTACCCGCGGATGCAACAGATAATTGAGCCCCGCACCGGCCGTCATTGAACCGGCGCTCTGCTCGTCCCAGTTGCTCAGCAGCTTGCTCTCGCGCCCCAGGAACAGGTTGTAGCGCCAGGATGAATCGTGGTCGCGCCAGTTGCTGGGTTTGTAGATCAACTCAGTGGTGGTCGAGGTGGTCTGGCCGTCCTCGATCAAACGCACTTCCACCTCGTAGATGCCACCGGGCAATGGCCGAGTGTCGAGGGTCTGCAACCCTGGCTGCACCGGCTGGGTGTTGATCAGCAGGCCATTGCGATAGATCTCCACCGACGCCTGGCGGTTGGCCGTGACGTAGACCGGGTAGATCGCCGGCTTGGGGTTGTTGATCGCCAGGCTGTCGGAACTGCCAAACATGGCGCCCAGGGCGGTATCGGGGCTGGAGCCGAAGGTGCGTGGCTGGCGGTTCAGGCCGTCGGAATTGGGGGTGAAATAGCCCAGGCGAAAGAACTGTCCCTCGTACTCGCGCTGGGTGTAGAGCTCATGCACGGCGTGGTAGAGCTGGCTGTCCTCGCCTTCCATGCGTGACAGTTGCAGGTTCACCGCTTGGCTCCAGTTGCCCAGGCTGCTGCTGGCTTCCAAGCCCAGGCGACCGCCCAGGTTCTGTTCCTGGCCGCCGTTGAGGTTCATCTGGCTGCGCAGGATCAACCCGCGGCTGCCGTCGTGGGGCAATTCATAAAAGCGCTTGGCCGCCCCATCGCGCTCGGCGTTCTGGGTGAGGATCGACAACACGGAGTTTTCAAGGTTGTAGTGCACCGCGATGACTTGCTCGGGGCAAGTGCCTTCACACGCACCCAGCTTCACGCCTTGCTTGAGATAGGCCGCCAGCGCCTCGCGCTCGGCCGCCGGAACACTGCTTTCATCGCCCTCGGTCAGCTCCAGCAACGTGACGCGCTCGTCATTGGACAGGGTGACCATGGCATCACTGAGAAACTGCTGGTCGACCTCGATCCTGACCGCCAGTGGCACATTGAACAGATAATCTTCGAAACCGGCCGGCAGCCCTTGGGCCTGAACAGCCAGACTCTTGGGTGCCGGGGTCTCGTCTTCGGAAGACGACGCCGCCAACACACCGGTACTAATCAGTAGCGCAAGCGCAGCCGCGATGGGAGTCATCGGGAACATGAACGGAATACTCTGATGGCGGACGATGGAATGGGAAACAACAGGCCAGCCGGGGAGATCAGGTCCGGCCGACCTTGAACAACCCACCGGCCAGGCACATGGCCCGACCGGCGCCCTACCGTGTCATCAGGGCGTGACGACTGGCGGTACGGCGTCGAACGTCACGTTGGCCACCGTGACGTAGTCGCCCGCTGGGTAGCCGCCAACGCCAGGGGCAGCCGGCGTTAATCTCATCGAGGTACGGTGACCTGGGGTGGAAGTGGGTTCATCGACCACCATTTGTGGGGTGGTGGTCAATTCAACACCGTTGAACTCTACTTTGACTGGAATCGTGTTGGCGCCATTGAACAGCTCGACCAGGCTTTCCAGGCTGGCGTGGATGGAGCCATTGGTGTTGCGAGTGTCGAACTGGAAGCTCAGAGGATCGAAACCACCGTCCTGGACCCGATAGAAGAAGCTCTGCGGGCCGCTGATCGGCGTCACGGGTTGGACGTGAAAGGTGTTGGTCGGAACGTGAGCCCGCAAATCGATGGACTGACGGGCCTCACCGGCGGCAAACGCCATCGAGGAACTGAAGGCCAAAACGGCCAATGGGGCAGCCATCACAAACTTCTTGAACATGGTCGATACCTGCTTATCAAATATATAAGTGTGCCGCTGGCTGTTCAGCGAAGGCCCAAGCCTTAACCAAACACCAACAACTTTCGTCGCCCGTTAGTGCAACGCCGGTGAATAATCCGGGTATTTATATTTTAAATATGCAGGTGGATTCGCACAGTCACGTAGCCAATGGAATCAGTGATATACGGAAAAAGATGGCACAATGCCAAAACTTAGAAATGATCTGTAAGAACGAGACTACACACACTAATTATCGCGCACCTGATTATATTTCCGTAGGAACAGTACCACAAACCACGACCCTCACGAATCAACGCAACTGGCAAGTAAGACTTATGAGTTATCAACGCTACAGGCAGGTATAGACCCTATAACGGAAGTTGCTTATGCCTGTGCCAAAAAAAGGGATGAGTGGTGTGAGCGTACCCGTGGCCGTTGGTCGACCGGGGTTGCTCAGGACTTAAGATATATCTTAAGTTATGTCTAACCCACGAGAGCGAGCACGCAAAAATGAGAGACCATCATGCCCACCGCGATCACGTCGACAGCCGCGATGGCTTCGAAAAACGCCCGGGTCCTGGCCGCGAACGTGGCGGCCGCGGCCCCCGGGTCTTCGCCCCCGGCGATTTGAAGCTGCTGCTGCTGGCGTTGATCGCCGAGCAGCCCTGCCACGGCTACGACCTGATCCGCCAGATCGAAACCCTGTTCGACGGCGCCTACAGCCCCAGCCCCGGCGTGATCTACCCGACCCTGACGTTCCTTGAAGAAAGCGAAATGATCAGCGGCGACGCCGATGGCGGCAAAAAACGCTACACCCTCACCGACGCCGGTCGCGTGTCCCTGACCGAGCAGGCGGTGGCCCTGGATGGCGTGCGCATGCGCATCGAGGTCAGCAAGCGCTCACTGCGCGGCCACGACCGCCCTGCCGAGATCCACGAGGCGGTGCACAACTTGCGCCACGCCCTGCAGATGCACCATGGGCGCTGGAGCCCCGAGGAAATCCTGCGGGTACGCGACCTGCTCAACAACACCGCCAAGGCCATCGTCGACACCCCCACGTCCCAGGAGCGCGCCGAATGAACCTCGCCATCCATCGCATCAGCCATGACATCAAACGCCGCCGCCTGGAGGTGCTGCGGGTCACCGACCTGACCCCGCGCATGCGCCGGATCACCCTCGGCGGACCGGAGCTGGCCGGTTTCATCAGCCTGGGCACGGACGATCACGTCAAACTGTTCTTCCCCCAGACCGCCGAAGAACAGGCAGCCCTGGAAACCCTGGTGCTCGCCCCCGGCAAGAGCGACAGCCCGCTGCCGCCGATGCGCGACTACACGCCCCGACGCTACGACCTCGACCGCCTGGAGCTGGACATCGACTTTGTCCTGCACGGCGACGGGCCCGCCGCCACCTGGGCGGCCCAGGCCACCCCCGGCCAGCACCTGCACATCGGCGGGCCACGCGGTTCGATGATCGTGCCCGATATCTTCGACAGCTACCTGTTGATCGGCGACGAAACCGCCTTGCCCGCCATCGCCCGACGCCTGGAAGCGCTGCCGGCCGGCCGCACGGCCCAAGTGGTGGTGCAAGTGGAGAACGACGCCGAGCAGCAAGCACTGGCAAGCGCGGCGCAGGTCGAGGTGATCTGGGTGTCCCGTGCCGGCGGCGACCACGCATTGCTGGACACCGTGCAGCAACTGAACGTGCCCGACGGCGCGCTCTACGCCTGGGTGGCGACCGAGAGCAAACTGTCGCGCCAGTTGCGCCGCGTACTGCTGGATGACAAAGCCCTGGACCCGGACTTCGTCAAGGCGGCGGGCTACTGGACGCTGGAGTAACGTTTGCGCCGGACTTTTCGGTGCGCCCCCTCATGTGGCGAGCAAGCTCGCTCGCCACATGAGTTCCGGAGAGGGCATCCCGAAGTCGATATATGTATCGTTCAGTTCGCCGACATGCGGCCCATGGGGTGGCAACGGTGAGGGCAATGGCAGCGGTGCCAAATAGGTCACTCGTCCACTGGGGAACGGCTCGACATCGCCCGCTTTATGAGGCTGTTCTAGTTGCGGTTGAGGCATGGCGCTATCAAGGTTATCGGCCATGTTCAGCC
>NZ_FOCB01000009.1 GCF_900109995.1 Pseudomonas sp. ok272
CGATGTTTTGAAGCGCTCGGACTCCAGGCGCTTTAGCCAAAGGCAGAAGCCGTTGCGCTCCCAGTACAAAATCTTCACTCGGTTTCGAGGCTTGTTGAGGAACACGAAAAGCACCGGGTCAAACACCGCGACCTTGATGTCCAGTTCGACCAGAGCGGCGAGGCCATCAATGGATTTTCGGAAGTCGACGGGCTTGGGGTAGAGATAGACTTTTTCAACTTTTGCGTCGGGACGCATCATGAGGTGCTGGCTCCGTAAAGGAATCGGGAGCACAGCATCGGGGATCAGGTGGTGACTTTGAATGTGGGGATTATGGAGCGCTTACAACAGTGCGATGGGCGAGTGCTGGGGGTTTTGGAAGGGTCACGGCTCAAGGCCTCGTAGCCGAGGGCACGTCGTTCAGGGACCGCCACGATCGGCTGGAACAGACTGTGCGAACTGCGTTGAGCCAGGATTGAACGCAATGCGCTCAGTTGTTCGGGGGGCATGGCGATCTCTGGCGATAAAAAAAGGACTGGGCCGATCCTGTTGTCAGGAGAGGCCCAGTCCTTTTTTTCACGACAGAATGATGACTGTTTGATGACGCTCCGAAGAGCGTCAGGATTAAATTGCCGTCACTTCTTGTTGCTGGCGACTGCGGTATTGAGCTTCAGGTAATCCAGGAGGATCCGCCCGGTTTCGCTCAAGTAAGCGTCGTCTTCCGGCTTGACCTTGTCGGGCTCGGTCGCGAGAGCGTCTTCATCTTCCTTCTTCAGCTCTTTGAGCGGCGCTTCGCCCTTGGCCTTGCGCCGGGCGTTTTCCATCGCCAGTTGCTTGGCTTCGATATCGGCGTGCTGCGCGCGGCGTTCGGCTTCGTTGAGGCTGACGGTTTTTTCTTCCATCAACTTCTGTGCCAGGGCCAGCTTGTCGCGGATGAACACAAACTCTGCGTCCTTGGCGGTACGCTGGTCATGTTCGGCCTTGAGCTGGGCAATGAACGGCTTGAAGGGATCCACGGCCGGCTTGATGGCAGGGCGAATGGTGTCCCACGGCATGGACTCGGGTAACGCACTCTCACCGATTTCCTTGGTGTCGATGATCGACGGGTAGTCGATGTCCGGCAGCACGCCCTGATGCTGGGTGCTCTGCCCGGAAACCCGGTAGAACTTGGCCAGGGTCAGTTTCAGTTCGCCATGGTTGAGCGGCTGAATGGTCTGCACGGTGCCTTTGCCGAAGGTCTGGCCACCAATGATCAGTGCGCGGTGATAGTCCTGCATGGCGCCGGCGAAAATCTCCGAGGCCGAGGCCGACAGGCGATTGACCAACAGCGCCATCGGGCCTTTGTAGAAGGCTCCCGGGTTCTCATCTTCCAGCACATCGACCCGGCCATCGGCGTTACGCACCAGCACCGTCGGACCTTTGTCGATGAACAGGCTGGTCAGCTCGGTGGCTTCCTGCAAGGAGCCGCCGCCGTTGTTGCGCAGGTCGATAATGACGCCGTCGACCTTGTCCTTTTGCAGCTCGGTGAGGATCTTCTTGACGTCGCGTGTGGTGCTCTTGTAGTCCGGATCACCGGCGCGGAACGCCTTGAAGTCGAGGTAGAACGCTGGGATCTCGATCACGCCCAGCTTGTAGTCCTTGCCGTCCTGCTTGAGGTTCAGGATCGATTTTTTCACCGCCTGGTCTTCAAGCTTCACCGCTTCACGGGTGATCGATACGATCTTGCTGGTCTGGTCGTTAGGCGCATTGCTGGCCGGAATCACTTCCAGGCGCACCACGGTGCCCTTCGGCCCACGGATCAGCTTGACCACTTCGTCCAGGCGCCAGCCCACCACGTCGACCATCTCTTTGTCGCCCTGGGCGACGCCGATGATCTTGTCGGCCGGGGCCACCTGCTTGGTCTTGTCGGCCGGGCCTGCCGGCACCAGGCGCACGACTTTGACTTGGTCGTTGTCGCTCTGCAACACGGCGCCGATGCCTTCCAGCGACAGGCTCATGTTGATGTCGAAGTTTTCCGCGTTATCCGGTGACAGATAATTGGTGTGCGGGTCGTAGGACATGGCGAAGTTGTTGATGTACGCCTGGAAGATGTCTTCGGCGCGGGTCTGGTCCAGGCGCGAGAGCTGGTTCTTGAAGCGCTTGGTCAGGGTTTCCTGGATCTGCTTGTTGTCCTTGCCGGCAATCTTCATGCGCAGCACTTCGTCCTTGACGCGTTTGCGCCACAGGTCGTCGAGCTCGGCAGTGGTCTTGAGCCAAGGGGCATCCTTGCGGTCGATCAGCAAGGTCTCCTTGGTGGTGAAGTCCATCTTGTCGACGCCCTTGTTCAATTCGGCCAGGGCGAACTCCAGGCGCGTCTTGACTCGATCCAGGTAACGCTTGTAGATGGTGAACCCGGGGTTCAGATCGCCGCTTTTGAGGAAGTCGTCAAACTGCAGCTTCCACTTGTCGAATTCGGCGATGTCGCTGGCCAGGAAGTAGCTGCGAGAAGGATCCAGCAGCTTCAGGTAGCTGTCGTAGATGATCGCCGAACGCGCGTCGTCCAGGGGCGGCTTGCTGTAGTGGTGACGCTTGAGCAACTCGACGACGTTCAGGCTGGCGATCACCTCGTCACGGTCGGGCTGAAGCTTGTCCCAGCTATTGGCTGCGAACGTATTGGACGACAGCGACAAGCTGCCGAGGCCAATGAATAGAGCGAGTGCGGTGCTGGAGAACGAATGCTTCATGCCGATTCGACGCGGGGACAATTGATAACGCATATTAGGCCGTCTATGAAGTCGCCGGTTTCAAGTGGCTCTACGTAAACCACCAGTTTTGGCGAATTTTCGTACAGCTCTCGGGCCGGTCGCATAATGCAAAAAGCCCGGCGCTACAGCACGGGCTCAGTCCAGACTCACTATGGAGGCACTGTGAAGGCATTGCAAGGCGTTGAAGGTCAAGTGACGTGGGTTGAAGAGCCCAATCCGACCTGTGATGTAGGGCAAGTTCGCATTCGTGTTGCAGCGGCGGGCTTGAATAGGGCCGATTTGTTGCAACGTGCGGGGCTCTATCCCGCACCTGCGGGGGCCAGCCAGGTGTTGGGGCTGGAGTGTTCCGGTGTCATCACCGAGGTCGGCGCGGGCTCGGTCTGGCAGGTGGGCGACCGGGTTTGTGCGTTGCTCGCCGGTGGTGGCATGGCGCAGGAAGTGGTGGTTGACGGACGCCACGTGCTGCCGGTGCCTGAAGGCCTGTCCTTGAGCGAGGCCGCGGCGATACCAGAGGTGTACAGCACGGCCTGGTTGAATTTGTTTCAATTGGCTGCGCTCAAGCCGGGCGAGAAAGTGCTGCTGCACGCGGGCGCAAGTGGCGTGGGTTCAGCCGCGATTCAACTGTGCAAGGCGTTTGGCAATCCGTGTTGGGTCAGCGTCGGTTCCGCGGACCGCTTGGCCTACTGCCAGGCGCTGGGGGCCCAGGGCGGCGTCGTGCGCACGGACGGTCTGCAGGGTTTGAGCGACCTGGGGCCATTCGACGTGATTCTTGACCCGGTGGGGGCCAACTACGCGGCGCTTAACCTCAAGGTATTGGCGCGGGACGGTCGTTGGGTGTTGATTGGCTTGATGGGCGGACGAGAGGCCACGCTGGACCTGGCGCAGGTGCTGGCCAAGCGCATTCAACTGCTGGGGTCGACGCTGCGCAGTCGTGACGATCAGTTCAAGGCCGATCTGCTCAGCGATCTGCACCAGCATGTCTGGCCGCTGTTTGCCGAGGGACGCCTGAGTCCGCAACTGGCCAAGACCTTCCCGATCGAGGACGCTGACGCCGCGTTTGCCGAGTTGGCGAGCAATCAGGTGGCGGGCAAGCTGGTGTTGGTGATCGACGAAAGCCTGGTCTGACAAGCTGAAGCAACCCTGAGCGAGGCTTGCCTGCGAAGGCAGTGTGTCAGTCGATAGAGGTGTGACAGACACGTCGCCTTCGCGGGCGCGCCTCGCGCCTACGCAGGGGCTTGGTTACTTCCAGTGATGAATCGGCCAGCCGGCCTGTTCGGCGTGTTCACGCAGCACCGGGTCGGGGTTGACCACATGGGGATGGTCAACCTTGAGCAGCAGCGGCAGGTCATTGCGTGAGTCCGAGTAAAAGCTCGCGCCTTCCAGGTTCTCTTCTTCGGCGTCCAGCCATTCCAGCAGGCGGATGATCTTGCCTTCGCGGTAGGTCAGGGTACCGACGGTGTGGCCGCTGTAGACGCCATGCTGGACGTCCAGCTCGATCCCCAATACTTCGTCAATGCCCAGGCGCTCAGCGATCGGCTTGACCAGGTGAACGCCCGAGGCCGAGATCACCAGGATCCGGTCTCCGGCCTTGCGGTGGGCGGCGATGGTGCGGGTGGCGTCGCTGAAGATGATCGGTTCGATAAAGTCCTCTACCCACGGCGTCACCAGGTGCTCGACCTCGGCCGGTGTGCGCCCGATCAGCGGCTCCAGGCTGAAGGCCATGTAGTCTTCCATGGCCAGCTTGCCCTGGCTGTAGGCGTCCATCAGTTGGTTGTTCTGTTGCATGAACGACTCGGGGTCGACCCAGCCCAGGCGGCCCATTTGCTCGCTCCATAGGGTGGCGCAGTCGCCGTGAATCAGGGTTTCGTCCAGATCGAAAATTGCCAGGGCCATCAGTGCAGCTCTCTCTTCAAAGTGTGTGGGCGGTGCGCAGGCATCAGGCGACTTCACGCAGGGCCGTTGGGTCGATGGACAGTGCCAGGCGTTGGCCATCGGCATGTAAGTCCGCCGCGGAGCGGTTCAGCACATCGACCACCAGTTCTACCCCCCGGGCCTCGATCCGATAACGAATCACGTTGCCCAGCAGGCTGTGGCTGCGGACCAGCGCATCCGGCTCGCCCAGCAGGCTCAGTTCGATCGCCTCCGGGCGTATCGCGATGCGGCCAGTGATCGTGCGTTGCAGCAGCTTGCTGGCGCTGGCGGCATCGAGCAAGTTGTAGTTGCCGATGAAGCCGGCGGCGAACGCATCGACCGGCGCGGTGTAGAGGGTTTCGGCGTCGCCGCTTTGGACGATCTTGCCCTGGTTCATCAGGAAGATCCGGTCCGACATGGTCAGCGCTTCTTCCTGGTCGTGGGTGACGAAAATCGTGGTCAGGCCCAGCTCGCGTTGAATCTGCCGGATCTGCTCGCGCAGGTGTTTGCGGATACGCGCGTCGAGGGCCGACAAGGGCTCATCGAGCAGCAGCAGGCGCGGACGAGTCACCAGCGAACGGGCCAGGGCCACGCGCTGGCATTGGCCGCCGGACAACTGATGGGGGTAGCGACTGGCGAAGTCATTGAGCTCCACCAGTTGCAGCACCTCCAGCACGCGCTTGTGGCTGTCATCGGCGTTGACCTTCTGCATGCGCAGGCCGAAGGCGACGTTCTGTTGCACGGTCATGTTGGGGAACAGCGCGTAGCTCTGGAACACCATGCCGATCCCACGCTTTTGTGGGCTGAGCGGGACGATGTCCTGGCCGTCGAGCAGGATCTGGCCGTCATCCACCGCCGTCAACCCGGCGATGCAGCGCAGCAGGGTCGACTTGCCGCAACCGGACGGGCCGAGCAGGGTGACGAACTCGCCTTTGTGGATCTCACAGTTGATGTCGCTGAACACCGAGGTGCCGGCGTAGTTTTTCTTTAGGTGTTGGACGCTGACGTAGCTCATTGGCTGTTGTCCTTGTTCAAGATGTTGGCCGCCCAGGTCAGGACCAGTACGAAGAAGAAGTAGGAAATCACCAGCGCGCTGGTGAAGTGACCGCTGCTGTTGCGCATGTTGTTGAGGAACACCTGCAAGGTTTCGTAGCGGGTGCCGACGAGGATGTTGGCGAACACGAACTCACCGAACAGGAACGAGAACGACAGCAGCAGCGCCACCATCAGGCCCTTGCGCAGGTTCGGCAGCACCACCAGGAACGCGGCTTGCCAGGTGCTGGCGCCGAGCAGTTGGGCGGCGTCCATCAGGTCGCGCAGGTTGATCGCTTGCAGGTTGTTGGTGATCGCCCGGTACATGAACGGCAGCGCCACGGTGAAGTAGCAGCCCACCAGGATCCACGGCGTCCCGACCATCGCGAAGGGCCCCGAGCCATAGAGTTGCAACAGCCCCACCGACGACACCACCGGCGGTACCGCGAAGGGCAGCAGGATCAGGATGTTCATCAGCGCATCGAGCCGCGGGAAGTGGTAATGCACCACGAACAGCAATGGCAGGATCAACACCACCGACAGGATCAGCGCGCCCACGCACACCAGCAACGATTGGCCGAAGGCGCTGAGAAACCGCGGGTCGCTCCACAGCTGGATGTACCACTTGAAGGTAAAGCCCGAGGGCAGGATGGTCGCCGACCAACTGCTGGCAATCGAGTAGATCAAGGTGCCCACCAGCGGCAGCAGCAGGATGGCAAACAGCAGGTAGACCACCACGCGGTGGTAGAGCGCGGCGGCGCCGGGTTCAGCGCGAGACATGGTAGCTCCTCTTCAACAGCAACTGATGGACCACGGTGACCAGGGTCATCAACGCCACCAGCACCACGGCCAGGGCGCTGGCCATGTTCGGGTCCAGGGAAATATCCCCCGAGACCATCGCGGCGATCCGGATCGGCAGCACGTTGAAGTTGCCGGTGGTCAGGGCGTACACCGTGGCGTAGGCGCCCAGGGCGTTGGCCAGGAGGATGACGAAGGTGCCGAGCAGGGCCGGGGTTAGCACCGGCAGACCGATGTGCCGCCAGAACTGCCAGCCGCTGGCCCCGAGCAGGGCGGCCGACTCACGCCAGTCCTCACGCAGGGCGTCGAAGGCCGGGTACAGCAGCAGGACGCCGAGGGGGATCTGGAAGTAGGTGTACAGAATGATCAGCCCGGTCTTGGAGTACAGGTTGAAGTCCTGAATGATCCCGGCCTGCTTGAGCATGATGGTGATGCTGCCGTTGAAGCCCAGCAGGATGATGAACGCAAAGGCCAGGGGCACGCCGGAGAAGTTGCTGGTCATGTTGGCGAAGGCGTTGACGAAGTTGCGCAGCTTGGAATCGACCCGACGCAACGAGTAACTGCCCAGGATGGCGATGATGATGCCAAATACGCTGGAGTAGAAGCTGATCTCCAGGCTGTACTGGATGGCCTGCAAGTAGAACCTGGAACTGAAGATCTTGTTGAAGTTGGCCAGGCCCCAGCCGAACTCTTGCGATTGCACGCTGTTGATCAGCACCCAGCACAGCGGGGCGATCTGGAACACGAAGAAGAAGATCGCAAAGGGCACCAGGCACAAGGCCGCCAGCCATTTGCCACGGGTGATCGAATTCACTTGAGCAACTCCCGGCACACGGGTTTGTCGTGGGGCACACCCAGTAGCTGGCAAACCGTGCCACACAGCTCGGTTTGCCTGGGCGTGGCCTCGGGGTCGAGGCTGAAGGCGTCGCCGATGACAAACAACGGCACCTCACGCTCTTCGGCGAGCAGGCCGTTGTGGGAGCGGTCGTTGTTCATGCCGTGGTCGGCGGTCACCAGCACCTGGTAACCGCTGTCGAGCCAGCCTTGCAGGTAGTCGGCCAGGATGATGTCGGCGCTGCGGGCGCTGTTGCGGTACTGGGGCGTATCGAGGCCGTGCTTGTGCCCGGCGTCGTCGATGTTCATGGGGTGCACCAGGAGAAAATTCGGTGCGTGACGCAGGCGCAGGTGCTCGGCGTCGGCGAACAGGTGGGCGTCGGGGTAGTGGTCGCTCCAATAGAAATGAGCGTGCTGGATCGGCAGGCTCGGGTCATCGGTGTGTCGATCCCGGACGGCCACGAATGGCGAGCGGTTGTACAACTCGCTGACCCAGTGATACGCCGCGGCGGCGGTCGTCAGGCCGGCGTCCGTGGCGTAGTGATAAATGCTGCGCTGGTTGGACAGGCGCGAGACGTTGTTGTGGACAATGCCACTGTCGATGGGCGCAACCCCGGTGAGGATGCATTCGTACAGCGGGCGGGACAGGGACGGCAGCGCGCATTCGAGCCGGTACAGCGCGGCTTTATTCGCTTGCACGTAGGCCTGCAAGTGCCCCATGGCGTGCCGCGCGACCTCGTAGTTAAGACCGTCGAGGACGACAAGGATGACGTTTTGACTCATGGGGAAGGAGAACTCCGTAAGGCAGGTGTCAGGGAAAGGCTAAGATCGAGCTTGATCCATTGTGGGAGCGAGCCTGCTCGCGAAGAGCTCGTGTCAGCCACCCTCCTTGGTGTCTGACACAACGCATTCGCGAGCAGGCTCGCTCCCACAGGGATATCGATCAAATCACCCGGTGGTGATCTACAGCCTTACTGCATATTGATGATCACTTCTTCCTGCCACTTCTGCGGCAGGGCCTTGGAGGTTTTTTCCCAGGCATCGGCGTCCTTGATCGGGGTGACGTTCTTGTACTGCTCGTTCGGCAGCAGCTTGGCTTTTACGTCGTCAGGCAGGGTCAGGTGCTCGGCGCGGATGGGACGGGCATTGCCGCGCGCCAGGTTGATCTGGCCGGCATCGCTGAAGATGTATTCGCGGGTCAGCTTGGCGGCGTTGGGGTTCTTGGCGTACTTGTTGATGATGGTGGTGTAGCCCGAGATCACCGAGCCGTCGGATGGGATCAGCACCACGTAGTCATCCGGGTTGGCCATCTTGGCCTTGTAGCTCAGGCCGTTGAAGTCCCAGACCACGCCCACTTCGACTTCACCCTTTTCCATGGTGGCAATCGTCGGGTTGGCCAGGGACAGGCGACCTTGCTTGGCGATTTCGCCAAACAATGCCAAGGCCGGATCGATGTTCTTCTCGTTCCCGCCATTGGCCAGCGCGGCAGCCAGTACGCCGTTGGCGGCCTGGGCGGCGGTGCTGACGTCACCGATGGACACCTTGTACTTGCCGGTTTTCAGGTCGGACCACTGGGTGGGTGATTCAGAGCCGTGCAGCAGCTTCTTGTTGACGATAAAGGCGATGGTGCCGGTGTAGGCCAGTGCCCAGTTGCCGTCCTGGTCCTTGGCCCAGTCGGGCACTTGCGCCCAGGTGCTTGGCTTGTAGGGTTGGGTGACGCCTTGCTTGACGGCAATCGGGCCAAAGGCGGCACCGACGTCGCCGATGTCGGCGCTGGCGTTGTCTTTCTCGGCGGCGAACTTGGCCACTTCCTGGGCCGAACTCATGTCGGTGTCGATGTGCTTGAGGCCATAGAGCTTGGCCAGGTCCGCCCAGGTGCCTTTCCAGTTGGCCCAGTCATCGGGCATGCCGACGCTATTGACCGCGCCTTCTTTCTTGGCCGCTGCCTCCAGGGCTTTCAAATCAGTATCAGCAGCCATGGCGGCGGTGCACATGGCAATGGTCGAGCCTAACAGGGATGCCAGGAAAAGCTGTTTCATCGAAAGCTCCTTTGGGCGTATTCAACGCTGCGTTTTTATTCAACGTGGTTGGGTTGGTCTAGGTCAGCAATACTTGAGCCAATTTAGGTGGGTCAGATGACACTTTGATGTCGGTCTTGCTGGCGCACCCTTTATGTTTGCCTCTGTGGGCTGGCTGCGACGTAAGCGTAGACCATGGTGGCAGTGGCGTTTTCAAAGGACTTGGTCGTTTAGGGGCGGTGCGCGGTGCTTGCCGCTCAGCGGCTGTGTCATCGATCAGTCATATGCATTGCCTAGGCTTGCACTACGTTTGAGGAGCGGCGTCATCCCATGCTCCGGCCCCGAAACAGTGCTGGTCTAGTCCAGATAGGTAACATTGATGCGCGAAGAGGCAACCAAGGCGGTGACAGCCATCGGTCAGGTCCTGCAAGAGCAGATCGACCACGGCCTGTTGGCACCCGCGAGCAAGCTGCCGGCCGAACGCAAGCTCAGTGAGTTGTTCGGAACCACGCGCATTACGGTGCGCGAGGCGCTGTTGCAACTGGAGGCGCAGGGTCAGATTTACCGCGAGGAGCGTCGCGGCTGGTTCGTGTCACCGCCGCGCCTGGCCTACAACCTGATGCAGCGCAGCCACTTCCACGCGATGGTCAGTGCCCAGGGGCGAGTGCCTTCCACCGAGGTGATTTCTGCCCGGCTGCAACCAGCGTCGGCGGCCGTGTGCGCGTGGTTGCAACTGCCGGCACTGTCGAGCGTGATCCAGATCTGCCGCTCGCGGCGCATTGACGGGCGGCTGGTGCTGTATGTGGAGCACTACTTGAACCCGCAGTTTTTCCCGGGGATTCTTCAGTTCGATTTGAACCAGTCGATTACCGAGTTGTACGCGCGGCACTACGATTTGCACTACGGGAGGGTGCGCTTCGAGATTGTGCCGACCTCATTGCCGGTGGACGCGGCCGCGGCGCTGCGGGTGTCACTGGGCAGCCCGGGGTTGCGCATTGCGCGGGTCAATTACGATCAGCATGAGCGGCTGATTGACTGTGACCTGGAGTTCTGGCGCCACGATGCGATTCATGTGGGGGTCGATGTGGCTTAGCGCCAGGGCGGTGTGGTGGCCTTCGCGAGCAGGCTCGCTCCCACCAAGGGGGTTCAGTGCGACAAGGATCCAGTGTGGGAGCGAGCCTGCTCGCGAAGGCAGTCGACCCGCTATTCCTTCTCCTGCCCGCCGCCGGCCGTCACCACCTGGATGCTCATCCGTGGCGTCGCCAGGTCCAGCCCGGCTTCATCCAGGTGTCGCTTGAGCGATAGGTTGAACGCCCGCGACACTTCCCACTGCTTGATTGGCGCGGTCTTGAACCGAGCGCGAAGGATCGCGCTGCCGGACTCGAAGCTTTCCACGCCCTGGATCTCCAGCGGTGACCAGATGTTGCGGCGTTGCAGCGGGTCGGTGCGCATTTTCTGGCCGACTTCGCGCATCAACTTGATCGCATCATCGATCGCCATGTTGTACGGCACCGCCACGCGGAAGATCGCGTAGCCGAACTCCCGCGAGTAGTTCTTGATGCTTTTGATTTCACTGAACGGGATGGTGTGGACGATGCCATCGATGTCCCGCAGGCGCACGGTGCGGATGGTCAGGCCCTCGACCGTGCCCAGGTGGCCGCCGACGTCGACGTAATCGTCGATGGCCAGGGAGTCCTCAATGATGATGAACAGGCCGGTGATCAGGTCGGCCACCAGTGACTGGGCGCCAAAACCGATGGCCAGGCCGATCACGCCGGCACCGGCCAGCAGCGGCGTGACGTTCATGCCCATGTTGGCCAGGGCGACGATCAGCGCCACGATGAAAATCGCCACGAACAGCACGTTGCGGATCAGCGGCATCATGGTTTGCGCCCGGGCGTTGGCCAGGCCTTTGCGCGAACGGGTCAGGGCATGGTGCACGGCGGTGTCGCTGAGGATCCAGATCAGCCAGGCGAAAATCAGCGTGCCGGCCAGGCTGAACAGCTTGACGCTGATGTCATGGCCTTCGCCTTCGGTGAAACCGATCAACGACATGCCCCACACTCGCAAGCCCAGCTCGATGAACGCCAGCCAGACCACCAGGTGCGCCAGGGTGTAGAAGAAGCTCTTGAGGCGCTCGGAGTACAACGCATGGCGCTTGGCCCCGCGCTGTGGCTTGAGGGCATGGCGGCGGACCAGGCCATTGATCACCATGCACAACACCAGCAGCACCGTGCAGATCAGCGACTGGCGCAAGGCGGTGCTGGTGTCGCCGGCGGACACGAAGGTGGCGAATAGCGAGATGCCCACCAGCACCAGGGCGGGCAGGTACCAGAAGGTGCCGAGGATATCGATGGTGTCACTGAGGGCGCGGCGGGTCAGGCGGCGCGACAGTGGCTGGTTGCGGATCAGGTGGGCGATCGGGCGGCGGAAGCGCAGGATGAACAGCCCGGTGAAGATCGCCGCCAGCACATTGGCGACGGTGGCCGTGGCATGGGCCAGGTGCGCGCCGAGACTGGCGACCAGGCGCGGGTCGTTCAACGCCTCGCCAAAGGCGGCGAAGCTGCCGATCAGCCACAGCGGCCGGAAGGCCTGGTGGCGGAGGATGTACAGGGCGCGGTGACGGTGCGGGCCGTCGAGCAGGGAAAAGGCAATCACGCAGACCGCCGAGAAGCACGTGCCCACCACCAGCGCATAGGCCAGCACCATGGCCAGGTATTTGCCCAGTGACGGCGGCAAGGCGTAGCTCATGTAGACGGTGATCAACAGGGCGATCAGCCAGGGCCCGAGTTTGCGCAGGGCGAAGCGCAGCAGGTCCCAGGTGCGCGGGTGCTGGGGCAATTCTTCGGGCAGGCCAAAGCGCATGCGTACCCGGTGGCTGAGCCAGATCAGTGCGGCGGCGAGCAGGCTCCAGAGCATCAGGATCACGGCGAAGGCAAAGACAATCGGCAGCCACTCGCTGGCCGGCAGCATCAGTGCATTGAGCTCAGAGTTGGCCTGGTCGAATTCGTCTGACCAGAGGGAGATCGGGCTATTGGCCCCGGAGAACTGTTTCTCGAAGCTGGCCAGCGTGCCACCGATCAGGCCCAGGACACCTTCTTCGGTGGCGGGCTGGGCTTTTTTCGTGGCGTCGCGCAGCTTCTTCAGGTCGGCCAGCAGCTTGGCCCGCTGCTGGTCGTTTTCCAAGGACTTGATCACTTCGTCCAGCGATTGCCCCAGCGGCTCGACGGCCTCGGGCTGGGCCTTGCTGGAGTTCAGCAGGCTCGGCAGGCCGACTGCCTGGGCCGGTGCCACGGGGAGCAGCATCAGCAGGCAAATGAGCAGGGCACACGGCAAGGCCAGAAGACGAGCGAACACTAGGCGGTCAACCTCAGCAGGGACAGGTTGACCGAGTGTACGAGGGGGGCAAACCCAATGCGAGCGCGACAGGGCTTTTATTCGTTGAGTTTGGCGAGGATCTTGATCACCACGGTGGCCAGGATCACCAGCATGCCGATCCACATCGAGAACACGCCGGCATTCTTGTCGCGGAAGTTGAAGCCGACGGCCAGCAGGATCATGCCCGAGAGAATGGGGATGAGCATGGAGTTGAACAGAGACATCTCGATCATGGCGACGGCCTTGTGAAGGTGTGGAGTTAAGTTTAGTAGGCTTTTACCTACGCCAGCTTGATTGGTGTCAACGCGGGATCGTCGTGGGCTGCCAGGGCCGTGGCGAGGGTGCAAAGCCCTCGCCACGTGAGGGTCAAGGCAGCTCGCGAGAGGCGTAGAACGCGCTGAGGACTTTCACCAGGTGGGCCAGGTCATGGCTGCCGCACAGCTCGCGGATCGAATGCATGGCGAACGTCGGCAGGCCGATGTCCACGGTGCGCACGCCCAGGTGGCTGGCGGTGATCGGACCGATGGTCGAGCCGCAGCCCATGTCGCTGCGCACCACGAAGCTTTGCACCGGGACTTCCTCGGCCATGCACAGGTGGCGGAAGAAGCCGGCGGTTTCACTGTTGGTGGCGTAGCGTTGGTTGCTGTTGACCTTGATCACGGGGCCGGCGTTGAGTTTCGGGCCGTGGTTGGCGTCATGTTTGTCGGCATAGTTGGGGTGGATGCCGTGGGCGTTGTCCGCCGAGACCAGCAGCGACTTCTGGATCGCGCGTACGAATTCGTCACCGTCAGGCAGCAGGCGTCGCAGCGTTTGCTCCAGCATCGGGCCGTCGGCACCGCAAGCCGAGCAGGAGCCCACTTCTTCGTGGTCATTGGCCACCAGCACGCAGGTCTCTTCGGTTTCGCTGGTGAGCAAGGCTTGCAGGCCGGCGTAGCACGAGAGCAGGTTGTCCAGGCGCGCGCCGGCAATGAAGTCGCCGTGCAGGCCGATGACTGCCGCGCTCTGGGTGTCGTAGAAGCTCAGCTCGTAATCGAGTACCACATCGGCGTTCAGGCCGTGTTCCAGTGCCAGTTGGTTGGTCAGCACGGCGCGGAAGTCCACGCGTTCGTCACCGGCAAACTGGGCCAGGATCGGCGGCAGTTCGGTTTGCGGGTTGATCGCCCAGCCCTGGTTGGCTTCACGGTTGAGGTGGATGGCCAGGTTGGGGATGGTGGCAATCGGCGCCTTGAAGTCGATCAGTTGGCTTTCGACCTTGCCATCGCGGCGGAAGGTCACGCGGCCGGCCAGCGACAGGTCGCGATCGAACCACGGCGCCAGGAGCGCGCCGCCATAGACTTCGACGCCCAACTGCCAGAAGCCCTGGCGTTGCAGCTCAGGTTGCGGCTTGACCCGCAGGCACGGGCTGTCGGTATGGGCGCCGACCAGGCGGATGCCGTCGTGCAACGGCGAGTTGCGGCCCATCTTGATCGCGACAATCGAGGAGTCGTTGCGGGTCACGTAGTAGCGACCGTTGGCTTCGGTGGTCCACGGCTCGCGCTCATCGAGGCGCTGGTAGCCGGCCGCTTCCAGGCGCTGGACCAGGCTGGCAGTGGCATGGAATGGGGTTGGGGAGGCCTTGAGGAAGTCAATCAGGCCTTGATTCAACGCTTCGCGCATAAGTAGCTCCAGACAGCAGTGCGGCGAGTTTAACGTATTGGCTCAAGCCATTGGGTAACAGGAGTGCAACACCGGCTCATCGTGCCTGGCATTGGCGCCACCTGTCACCGCACGTCCTTGTCGGCAATGGGAGGACCGGCGATTAAAACGGTGCCGGGCATTCAAAGCGCAGGCGTTCACCACTTTGTGGGTGGGTGAAGGCGAGCATGCTGGCGTGCAGGCACAGGCGCGGCCAGGCCGCCAGGGCTTGCGGATGGGCATAGAGCCCGTCGCCCAGCAGTGGATGACCGATCGACAGCATGTGTACGCGCAGTTGGTGGGAGCGGCCGGTGATCGGGGTGAGCTCCACGCGGCACCAGTCGCCGCAACGTTCCAGCACCCGCCAGAAGGTCAGCGCGTGCTTGCCGAACTCATGGTCGACCACGTGGCGGGGCTTGGTCGGCGGGTCGTAGCGCAAGGGCAAGTCGATGCTGCCACTGTCCAGCT
This sequence comes from Pseudomonas sp. ok272, assembly GCF_900109995.1. Taxonomy (GTDB): domain Bacteria; phylum Pseudomonadota; class Gammaproteobacteria; order Pseudomonadales; family Pseudomonadaceae; genus Aquipseudomonas. The sequence continues at coordinate 14,837 of NZ_FOCB01000009.1, forward strand.
CGGGTTGGCCCCAGCACAGTGCGGTGTAGGCTTTTTCGGTTTCACGGTCGTGAAACTGCCGAGACAGCTCGCGATGCGTATCCGGATCGCGCGCCAGCAGGATGATCCCCGAGGTTTCCCAGTCCAGGCGATGGACGATGCGGGCTTCCGGGTAGCCGTTTTCCTGTAGGCGGGTAATCAGGCAGTCCTTGTTGTCATCGGCGCGGCCAGGCACCGAGAGCAGCAGGGTCGGTTTGTTCACCACCAGGACGGCGGCGTCCTGATGGATGATGTGGATGTTGGACAACGGCATTAAAACAGCCTCGTAACAAACAAGTGGGAGCGAGCCTGTTCGCGAAAGAAGCCGGAACATTCAACATCACGTGTTGACTGTTCCGGCGCCTTCGCGAGCAAGCTCGCTCCCACATTGGACCGGCAGGTGTTCTGGCTGCCGTGGCTCCTGCTGGATCGACTCAGCGATCCGGCAGGGTGATGTTGAGTTCCAGGATCGAGCAGCTACCCTGGTTTTCCAGGGCAACGTGCACATCATCGGACCCAATATTGACGTACTTGCGGATCACTTCGACCAATTCCTTCTGCAAGGCCGGCAAGTAGTCAGGGGTGCTGCGTTGGCCGCGTTCATGCGCCACGATAATCTGTAGACGCTCTTTCGCTACCGACGCGGTGCTTACTTTTTTGTTGGCACGAAAGAAGTCAAAAAGGTTCATTACCTACCTCCAAATAGGCGCTCGAAGAATCCCTTCTTCTCAACATCAAGGAACCGGTGTTCCACGGTTTTGCCCAGCAGACGATCAACGGCATCGCTGTACGCCTGGCCGGCGTCGCTTTGGTCGTCGAGAATCACCGGTACGCCCTGGTTGGAAGCTTTCAGTACAGCTTGCGACTCTGGAATCACACCCAGCAGGGTAACCGCCAGAATCTCTTTGACGTCTTCGACGCCGAGCATTTCGCCGTTGCTGACGCGCTCTGGGTTGTAGCGCGTGAGCAGCAGGTGTTCCTTGATCGGGTCCTGGTTGTTCTCGGCGCGGCGGGACTTGCTGGCCAGCAGGCCCAGCATGCGGTCCGAGTCACGTACCGAAGACACTTCAGGGTTGGTCACGACAATCGCTTCATCCGCGAAGTACATGGCCAGGTGGGCACCTTTCTCGATGCCGGCCGGCGAGTCGCAGACCACGAACTCAAACTGCTCCTTGAGCTCCATCAGGACTTTTTCCACGCCTTCGACGGTCAGCGCGTCTTTGTCGCGGGTCTGGCTGGCGGCCAGCACGTAGAGGTTCTCAAGGCGCTTGTCCTTGATCAGGGCCTGTTGCAGGTTGGCTTCGCCGTTGACCACGTTGACGAAGTCATACACTACGCGACGCTCGCACCCCATGATCAGGTCGAGGTTACGCAGGCCCACGTCGAAGTCGACGATCACTGTTTTGTGGCCGCGCAGAGCGAGGCCGGTACCGATAGCGGCGCTGGTGGTGGTCTTACCCACACCACCCTTGCCGGATGTAACCACGAGAATCTTGGCCAAGGTGTTTCACCCCTAAGGAAAAGGACTTTTAGCCCCTGAAAAACATCTCTTGAAAACTACTGCAGTCGGACAGCCTTGGCTGGAATTCGGTCTGGGGCGGGGTTTACGGGGGTAAACAAAGCCCTTTGCCTTTTTCCTACTTCGTTTGAGCCGTTTTCACTACGTTTTAGAGATGCTTGGAAAATGCGGCAGTATCCGTTAAAGCCGAATGATGTTCAACACATCGCCCGACAGGCTGACTTGTACACCGGCTCCCCATAACGGGTCGCGGCGTAGATCTTCGGAAACCTTGTAATGACCGGCGATGGAGAGTAGTTCAGCGCTCAGTTGCTGACAGAAGATCCGCGCCTTGGTGTCACCCTTTACGCCAGCCAATGCCCGACCGCGCATCGGTCCGTATACATGGATATTGCCATCGGCCAGAAGTTCCGCCCCGGGACTGACCGAGGAGATCACCACCAGATCGCCACCCTGGGCATAAATCTGCTGGCCACCGCGTACTGGCGAGGTGATGATTCGCGTCGGCTTGATCGTAGGCTCGGGTGGTTTCTCGGGTTTTTTCTTGAGCTCGCCTTCCTGCGGTTCAAGCGGGCGCTCACGGGCACCGGACGGCGGCAGCACGGGCAGATCGACGGCAATCGCGGCGGCAATGTCTTCGATGCGGCTGGCGCGAATCGCCAGGGTGCGCAGGCCGTGTTGACGGCATACGCGCATCAGCGCCGGCAGGTCGACCGAGCCTTCGCTCGCCGGGAGTTTATCCAGGGCCAGTACCAGGGGCGCGTTGCTGAAGAAATTGGGGGCCAGGGCCACCTTCGCCGCCAATTGACGATCAAGGCTGTCGAGGTCGTTGCGGGCCAGTTCCAGCACCGTAATGGCGAGCATGCTGCCCTTCAACTGGAACACGGGATCTTGGTCTAGCGGATCGGTCTGGGTCATGGTCGGCAGAAAACGGCTTGTCACTAAAAGTGCCGAGACTTATAACGAGAACGCCCGCAGGCCGCAAGCCGGGTCGATCCGTTGTAGAATGCGCGGCCTTGTTGTCCATCCGGAATCGTCAATGGATCGCCCGCAATTTCGAGCTGCATTCTTATCTCCACGTTTCTGGCCGCTATGGTGCGGTCTAGGGCTGTTGTGGCTGGTCGTCCAGTTGCCGTACGCGTGGCTGTTAGTCATCGGACGCCTGCTCGGTGCGGGCATGTATCGGGTCGCCAGCGATCGCCGTCGAATTGCCAAACGTAACCTGGAACTGTGCTTCCCGGAAAAAACCCCGGCTGAACGCAAGCGATTGCTCAAGGAAAACTTCGCGTCTACCGGCATTGCCTTTTTTGAGATGGCCATGAGTTGGTGGTGGCCCCGCCAGCGCCTGGCGCGCCTGGCCCACATCGAAGGGCTGGAGCACCTCAAGCAGGCCCAGCGCGATGGCCAGGGCGTGATTCTGATGGCGTTGCACTTCACCACCCTGGAAGTCGGCGCGGCGTTGCTCGGCCAGCAACACACCATCGATGGCATGTACCGCGAACACAAGAATCCGCTGTTCGATTTCATCCAGCGCCGTGGACGCGAGCGGCATAACCTCGATTCGTTGGCCATCGAGCGTGAAGACGTGCGGGGCATGTTCAAGTTGCTGCGTGCTGGCCGGGCGATCTGGTATGCGCCGGATCAGGACTACGGCGCCAAGCAAAGTATCTTTGTGCCGCTGTTCGGGATCATGGCGGCCACAGTGCCGGCGACCAGTAAGTTCGCCAAGCTGGGCAAGGCGTTGGTCATACCGTTCACCCAGGAACGCCTGGCAGACGGCAGCGGCTACCGGCTGGTGATCCATGCACCGTTCGACAATTTCCCCGGGGAAAGCGACGAAGCGGACTGCATTCGCATCAACCAGTGGATCGAAAGTGCGGTACGTCACTGTCCCGAGCAGTACCTCTGGGCACACCGACGTTTCAAGAGCCGTCCTCCAGGCGAGCCTAAACTCTATGACAAGCGTGGTTGAGTAAACCACGCGGGATCGAACCTCACAGGCATCATGGAGTGTTGCAATGCGTTCAAGTGAGCCAGTGACAGGGTTGATTCTTTCCGGTGGCGGCGCGCGTGCGGCCTATCAGGTGGGCGTGCTGGCGGCGATTGCGCAATTGCTGCCCGTTGGCGCCGCCAACCCGTTCCCCGTGATCGTCGGCACCTCGGCCGGGGCAATCAATGCGGTGAGCCTGGCCAGCGGGGCGATGGACTTTCGTCTGGCCGTCGAGCGCCTGACCGCGTTCTGGCAAGGCTTTCGCAGCCACTTGGTGCTGCGCAGCGATTGGCCGGGGGTGATTCATCAGGCCAGCCGGTTTTTCCGTCACAGCTTGCTGGGCATGGGCGCCAAGGTGCCGGTGGCACTGCTCAACAGCTCGCCCTTGCGTGACCTGCTCAGCGACAGACTGCACCTGTCCGGGATCAGCCAGGCGATTGCCGAGAAACACCTGCACGCGGTGGCGGTCACGGCGTTCGGCTATGAGTCAGGGCAGGCGGTGACCTTCTACCAGGGCGTGCGCAGCATCGATGCCTGGTTGCGTCATCGGCGCATCGGTGTACCGACCCAGTTGAGTGTCGAGCATTTGCTCGCCAGTTCGGCGATCCCCTTATTGTTTGCCCCGGTGAAAATCGACAGCGAGTACTTTGGCGATGGTGCGGTGCGCCAGTCGGCGCCGATCAGTCCGGCCCTGCACCTGGGGGCGAGCCGGGTGTTGGTGGTGGGCGTCAGCGGCAACCCACGCGGGGTCGATCCCGAGAACCCGCTGCAGCGCAGCTACACCGGCCAGCAGCCGTCGTTGGCGCAGATTGGCGGGCACATGCTCAACAGCACCTTCATTGACAGCCTGGAAAGCGACATCGAGTTGTTGCAGCGCCTGAATCAGTTCGGCCATCTGTTGCCCGAAAGCACGCCCAAGCGTGAGCTGGGATTGGCGCCGGTGGAGGTGCTGGTGATCGCACCCAGCCAGCCGATCGACGAGATCGCCGCCCGTCATCGTCATGAGCTACCCGCCGCGTTGCGTCTGTTTCTGCGCGGACCGGGTGCAACCAAGACCAGCGGCGCTGGTGTATTGAGTTATTTGCTGTTCGAGGCGGGGTATTGCAGCGAGCTGATCGAGCTGGGTCGGCGCGATGCCTTGGCCAAGCGCGAGGAGTTGTGCCGGTTCCTGGGGATTGCCCAGCCGGTGGTTGTGGCTTAAGAGCAGCGGTGCCTCTGTTCGCGGGCGAGCCTCGCTCCTACGGTCTTGCGCTGTACTGTAGGAGCGCGGCTTGCCCGCCAAGACGCCGCCGGATCAGAAGTGGAACTTCACCAGCAAACTGGTCACGTTCTGATTGGTGGTGAACGCACGGGTGTCGTCGATCCCGTACTTGTCTTTCCAGTAGTCGTATTCCACACCGACGTACAACTGCTTGGCGCCGTAGTTCAAGGCCTTGCCCAGGTCGTATTTGACCTGTGGGTTGAAGTGCAGGTTGGCGTGGTAGTCGCCTTTGGAGTTGGAGTCGTTGTCCACGACCCAGTCCATGTAGCCATCGATCAGCACGTTCGAACTGCCCACGGGAATGGTGTAGGACCAGACCGGTGTGATCTGCCAGACATTGTTCCCCGCACGGCTACCTTCGGCCTGGCGGTTGTAGAAGTTCAACTGGAAGTAATCGAAACCAGGAATCGCCAGGTCGAAGCCTGGGCCGATCAGGTAGGACTCGACATCGCCTTCGCCGAACTCGTAGGTCATGGCCAGCAGCACGTCTTTGATTGGGCCGAACTCAAACTTCTGGTTGAAGATTTTGCCCATCGATAAGCGCGGCTGGAACTCACCGTAGGTGGTGTTCGGGCCCACGTGGGCATCGTCCTTGCCGTTGTAGAAGATCTTGTCGACGAACAGGAAGTTATCCCCATATTTCCAGGCGTCGGCGTGTTCGAAAGTCACCGTCTGCTGGATGGACGGATTGACCTTGAAGCCTTTGCCGTAGAGATAGGTCAGGCTGTTGTTCTGCCACAGCAGCAGGTCGTCAGCCATGACCTGGCCCCCGGCCAGCAAGGATCCAGCAAGCATCAGGCTAGTGCACGTACGTTTCATTCGGTTGCTCCCAAAGAAGTAGGTGGTTCCACGTTTTTTAAGGTCGGCGCTCTGGTGTGGCACCTGTTCGTGTCGCGGTAAAAAAACATCCATTCGGTCAGCTTTCGTGCTGTTCGCAAGCGCTGAGCCAAGGCTTTCACAACGCAAAAAACTCCCGTTCGGCGGCTCGAGAGCAGTCGAATGAGGGGGCTGTTGGAGTGCCTTGGTGCCTGCCAGGGCCAGGATAAGTTGGCTGGCTGGTCAGGTTTTACATCCGGGCTTTTTTTTAAACCGGATTCGGGCGGCCGCGGAGAATACTGACTCCCGGGCTGGGGCTCAAGTGCTCCGCAACGGCGCACCGACAATCGATGTGGCGCATGGTTGCGGGGCAGCATTAGAAGTGCACCTTCACCAGCAGGCGGGTGGTGTTTTCATGGGTGTCGAAGTGACTGCTGTTTTCGATGCCGTACTTGTCTTTCCGTGTGTCGGGGATGCGCGTTTCGGATAACACGGACATGCAACACCTCGGATCTATTCTTATTCTTGTGATTGTGTGTTTCAGGTGGGTCGTGTTGCGGCTGTTCGCGAGCAGGCTCACGTCCACACAGGCTGAATCAATCCCTGTGGGCGCGAGCCGGCTCGCGAAGCGCTTTAGCGATTAATTGGTCTGCGCACCCTGATTGATCCAGGCACCGATCAAGTCACGTTCCTGCTGGGTCATCTGCGTGATGTTGCCCAGCGGCATGATTTGGGTCGTGATGGCCTGAGCCTGAATACGCGGGGCGTTCTGGCGGATCTGTTCGGGGGTATCGAACATCACGCCCGCCGGTGCGGCGCTGAACAACGGGCTGGTGGGTTTGGCCGAGTGACACACCGCGCAACGCTCTTGAATCACGCTGTGCACCTTGTCGAATGTCGGACCTGCGTTGGCCGCCTGGGCCGGTTGCGTCGGCGCCGCTTCAGCGGGTTTCGCACCACCCCCTACGGCGGTTTCCGGCAGCGGTTGGTACTCGACTTGCGCGGGTGCCTTGGCCACGTTCGGGGTGTTGATGGGCGCAGGGCCGGTGACGTAGGCGAGGCTGATCATGCCCACGGCGGCAACCGGCAAGGTCCAGGCGAACCGGTGGCTGTCATGACGGGTGTTGAAGTAGTGACGCACCAACACCGCCAGCACCGCGATCCCGGCCAGGATCAACCAGTTGTACTGGCTGCCGTAGGTGCTCGGGAAGTGGTTGCTGATCATGATGAACAGCACGGGCAGGGTGAAGTAGTTGTTGTGGCGTGAACGCAGCAAGCCCTTGGCCGGCAGGGCCGGGTCCGGGGTGCGGTTCTCGGCGATGGCCGCGACCAGTGCCCGTTGGGCCGGCATGATGATGCGGAACACGTTGCCGACCATGATGGTGCCGATGATGGCGCCCACATGCAGGTAAGCCCCTCGACCGCTGAACACTTTGCTGAAGCCGTAGGCCGCGCCGATCAACAGCACGAACAGAATGAAGCCGAGCAGGGCAGGGCGCTTGCCCAGGGCCGAGTCGCACAGGAAGGAGTAGATGAACCAGCCGGCGAACAGCGAGCCAATGCCCAGCAATACGCCTTCGGTGCCACTGAGGCTGCTGCCCGGAGCCAGCAGGTACAGCGTCGGATTGAGGTAGAACACCAGGCACAGCAGCGCAACCCCTGACATCCAGGTGAAGTAGGCTTCCCATTTGAACCAGTGCAGGTTGTCCGGCATGGTCGGTGGCGCCAGTTTGTATTTCTCCAGGTGGTAGATCCCGCCACCGTGAATCGCCCAGAGATCGCCGGCCAGGCCGGTCTTCGGGTTGACCCGGTTGAGGTTGTTTTCCAGCCAGACAAAGTAGAACGACGCGCCAATCCAGGCGACGCCAGTAATCATATGAACCCAGCGCACACTCAGGTTCAGCCATTCCAACAGATGTGCTTCCACAGTCTTTACCTCTCGCCAGGCACTCTTGTTGTCGAGTCCTCAGGCCTTCTCTTATTGGTGGGGGGCAAGGATCAAACGCTCATCCTCTTTGAAAAAATGCTCATCGCAGTTATTGCCTGTGCCACTGCGATCAACCACCAGGAAGTCATCCCGCTTTTCGATCGTCAGCACCGGGTGGTGCCAAACGCCGCGATGGTAATTAATGCCCTGCCTGCCGTTGGAAACGAAGGCGCGGACCAAACCTGATACCGGTTCATCGCCAAGTGGCGCGACCACGATCAGAAAGGGGTTGCCGAGCAGCGGGATGAAAGCCTGGCTGCCCAGCGGATGGCGCTCCAGCATGCAGACGGTCAGCGGCATGTCCTGCGCGTCGGCGCGGAAGATGCTGATGATCGCCTTATCCTCTGGCGTGGCGGTTTCCACCGTCGCCAGTTTGTGAAAGCGCATGGTCGAACCGTTGTTGATCATGAAGTGATCGCTGCCGTCGGTTTCGATCACGTCACCAAAAGGGGCGAAGGCTTCTTTGGTCAGCGGTTCAATCGTCAATGTGCGCATGCTGTTCTTCTTATCTTGAGTTCTGTGTTGTTTGTTCTGGCGTCTTCGCGAGCAGGCTCGCTCCCACAGGGGAATGCATTTCAAATGTGGGAGCGAGCCTGCTCGCGAATGGCCTAACCGCTTACTTCGCTACCTTGCCCAGGATACGCAGGCGGCTCACACCACCGTCCGGGAACACGTTCAGGCGGATGTGGGTGATCGGGCCCAGGGCCTTGATCTGCTCGGCGAAGGTGTGTTCGGCGTGCATTTCCAGCTTCTGGCTCGGCAGCAGTTCGCGCCAGAACAGCGATTGGGTTTCGATCTGGCTGTCGGTGCCGCCCTTGACGAACGCACCCTGGATCGAGCAGGTGTCCGGGTAGTTGCCCTTGAAGTGCAGGGTGTCGACGATGATCTTCTCGATTTCGCCCGGGTGGCCCAGCGCGACGATGACCCAGTCATTGCCCGGGGTACGACGACGTGCGGTTTCCCAGCCATCGCCCATGTTGATCCCACGGCCAGGGTTCAAAATGTTGCTCATGCGCCCGAAGTGTTCATCGGAGCAGGCCAGGGCCCGACCGCCGTTCAGCGCCGAGGCCAGGTCCACTTGCTCGTTGTCGCCTACGGCCGACCAGTCGCGGAACGGAATGCCGTACACGCGCAGACGGGCTACGCCGCCGTCCGGGTAGATGTTGAAGCGCAGGTGGCTGAAGGCCTGGTCGTTGCTGATTTCGTGGTAGTGGTGGCTGTTGCCCTGCAACTCGACGGCCGACAGCACTTCAGTCCACTGAGTGTGTTCGTCCGGCTCGCCCGAAGCCAGGAAGCAGGCCTCCAGGGAGGCCGACGGCGGGAAGTTGCCGGTGAAGAATGAAGTGTCGATGTCCACGCCTTTGATTCGGCCCGGTACGCCCAGGCGGATCACCGCGCTGTCGTAGCCTTCGAAGCGCTTGCGGCGCGACTCCCAGCCGTCCATCCACTTGCCGTTGTCATCGAACACGCCCTCCTTCCATACGGCCGGGGTCGGCTGGAACAAGCGGTTGGCGTCGGCGAACCAGTCATCGGTGACCGAGATGATCTTGGTGCCCAGGCGGGCGTCGGCCAGGTTGACGAACTTCTCGAAAGGTACGGCGTAAGCTTTCATTCTTCTTGTCTGCCTTTAAATAAGTGGCTTGGGATGCTTGCAAGGCCCTGAGCGATTTCGACGTTCATGAGTTCGCGGGCCAGGCTTGCTATAGGGTCAGTAATCGGAACAGGGCAATCTTGTTGATCTCTGCCAACGCGCACTTGAACTCGGTGTCGACCGGGTTGTGGATGCGCGTTTCGAACGCTGCGAGGATCTGATGCCGGTTGCTGCCTTTTACCGCCATGATGAAGGGAAACTTGAACGTGGCCTTGTAGGCATCGTTCAGCTCGGTGAAGCGCGAAAACTCTTCGGCCGTGCATTGGTGAATACCGGCGCCAGCTTGTTCGTGGGTGCTGGCTTCGGTCAGTTGACCCTGGACGGCCGCGCGGCCTGCCAGGTCCGGGTGAGCGTTGATCAGGGCCAGTTGACTGGCATGGTCGGCGCTCAACAGGATGTCGCTCATGCGTTGGTGCAGGGTTTCGATCTCATCGATCGTGCTGTCCTGACCGAGGTCGTAAGCCTTTTCGGCAACCCATGGCGAGTGTTCGTAGATATCGGCGAAGGCCGCGACGAAGGCGTCGCGATCCAGGGTCGATGGCTTCAAGGTCTTGAAGGCGGTCATTTCGCGGTCCCTTGGTACGGGTGGGTGTTCTGCCAGTGGCGGGCGATGTCGACGCGACGGCTGAACCACACCTGGTCATGACTTTTAGCGTATTCGATAAAGCGCTTGAGCGATGCCAGGCGCGCCGGGCGGCCGATCAGGCGGCAGTGCAGGCCGATGGAGAGCATCTTCGGGGCCTCGGCGCCTTCGGCATAGAGCACGTCGAACGCATCCTTGAGGTACTCGAAGAAGTCGTCGCCCGTGTTGAAACCCTGGACCTGGGTGAAGCGCATATCGTTGGTGTCCAGGGTGTACGGGATCACCAGGTGCGGCTTGCCGGTCGGGTTGTTCGGTTCCCAATAGGGCAGGTCGTCGTCGTAGGTGTCGCAGTCATAGAGGAAACCGCCTTCTTCCATCACCAGGCGCCGGGTGTTTGGGCCGGTGCGGCCGGTGTACCAGCCCAACGGGCGCTGGCCGGTGATTTCGGTCAGGATGCGGATGGCTTCGAGCATGTGCTCGCGCTCCTGGGCCTCGTCCATGTACTGGTAGTCGATCCAGCGGTAGCCGTGGCTGCAGATCTCATGGCCGGCCTCGACCATGGCGCGGATCACGTTCGGGTGACGCTGGGCGGCCATGGCCACGGCGAAGATGGTCAGCGGGATGTCGAATTCCTTGAACAGCTTGAGGATCCGCCACACACCTACACGGCTGCCGTATTCGTACAGCGACTCCATGCTCATGTTGCGCTCGCCTTGCAGCGGCTGGGCCGAGACCATTTCCGACAGGAAGGATTCCGATTCCTTATCGCCGTGCAGGACGTTGCGCTCGCCGCCTTCTTCGTAATTGAGTACGAAGGACAGGGCGATGCGGGCATTGCCCGGCCAGTGCGGGTGGGGAGGGTTGCTGCCGTAACCGATCAGGTCGCGTGGGTAGTCAGCGCTCACTGCAGTGTTCCTTCTTATTTGTCGCGATGCGGTGGGTGTGGCGGCCGGGCGGTGAGATGACAGCCTGGCGTCACAGCGATGGAGTGATTGTATACAACTTTATATTCATTTTGTAAGCCTGATTTTTTGCCTTTTTCATCAACTGTCTTTCAAGCGAGGGACTGCAGTAAAGCTGCCGGTCCAGTCAGCTAATAGATGGGAGGTCGTTGTGGTCCGTGGTTTGGTCGATGATCGGCATGAAGGTGTGGCCCATTGGGAGGCTGGGATAAATGTCGTTTTTATTGTGTACAATTTTTTATAAAAGTGTCTTAATCAGTCGCTCGCCGCAGCTTTTGGTGCTCCGAAAGGGTGCGGTCTCCTTTTTAACTGACTCCGGGAGGCGCGAGGCTTGGCTGCTGTAAAGGCAGGCCGGCACGCAGAATCAATGGGACGTTTGACTACACACGTTTTGGACGCAGCACACGGTTGCCCGGGCAGCTCGATCAAGGTCGAGTTGTACCGCGTTGAAGGTTCGCAGCTGGAATGGGTCGCCAGCGCGCTGACCAACAGCGATGGCCGTTGCGACGCACCCTTGTTGCAAGGCGATGACTACCGCTCCGGGGTTTATCAGTTGCAGTTTCACGCCGGTGATTACTACCGCGCGCGGGGTGTCCAGTTGCCGGAGCCGGCGTTCCTGGACGTGGTGGTGCTGCGGTTTGGCATCAGCGCCGAGCAGGATCACTACCATGTGCCGCTGCTGATTTCGCCGTACAGCTATTCGACCTACAGAGGGAGCTAGGGCTTTCCCCCCCACGAATCCTGCGCAAATAGCTTCTTTGGTCTTTCGCCCGCTCACACTGCGGGCTTTTTTTCGCCGGTAGGACACTGGGCCGGCGTGCTGGCCCTATCGCGAGCCGTCTCGCCCACTCTGATCAGTGTTGTGTACACCTCCCTGGTGGGAGCGAGCCTGCTCGTGAAGCGGTTGCGTCTAACGGCTCAACAGAGAAGCGGCACCCGCCCCCCCGAACAGCCCGGCGCTGATCCGGTTGAACCAGCTCTGGCCCTTGCCACTGCGCAGGTAGCGCGCGGCCCCGTGGGCGCCGAGGCCGTAGGCCAGCTTGCAGCACAGGTCGAGCAGGGTCCAGGTGACGATCATGATCAGCAGTTGCGGGAGGAACGGTTGCCCGGGGTTGAGAAACTGCGGCAGGAAAGCGGCGAAGAACAGGATGTCCTTGGGGTTGCTTGCACCCAGCACAAACGCGCGCCCGAACAGTGCGCGAAAGCGTGGTGTCGGCGCGGCCTGGGGGACTTCAGTTGCCTGGGCCGGTTGCCGTGATTGCTGCCAGCTCTGCCAGGCGAGGTAGAACAGGTACAGCGCGCCGACGACTTTCAAGGCGCTGAACAGCTGTTCCGAGGCCAACAGCAGGGCACCCAGGCCCAGCGCCGAGGCGCTCAACAGGCAGATCGAGGCGAACACGCCTCCCAGGAACGCAGGGTAAGAGCGACGCAGGCCGTAGTTCAGGCTGTTACTGATCATCAGCAGCGACAAGGGGCCGGGGATCAGGATGACCACCAGGGCGGCGCCACTGAACAACAACCAGGTTTCCAGACTCATTACGTTTCTCCTTATGTGTAAAAGCCCCACCCGACGGGGTGAGGCTGGGTGACGCCGGTCGCGCTTACAAGAACATGAACTTGGCGATGAAGATCGCGCACAGTGCCCACAGGCTGACCGAGATCTCCTTGTGTTTGCCCGTGCCGGCCTTGAGCACCACGTAGGTGATGAAGCCCAGCGCGATACCGTCGGCCACCGAGAACGTCAGCGGCATCATGATCGCGGTGACAATAGCTGGAATGCTGTCGGTAGCATCATCCCACTTGATGTGTTCCATGCCGCCCATCATCAGCATCGCCACGTAGATCAGCGCACCCGCGGTGGCATAGGCGGGAATCATCCCGGCCAGCGGGGCGAAGAACATCGCGGCGATAAACAGCACGCCCACGGTGACGGCGGTAAGCCCGGTGCGCCCGCCAGCGGCCACGCCGGCGGCACTTTCCACGTAACTGGTGACCGGAGGAACGCCGACCACCGCGCCAAACACGCTGGAAGCACTGTCCGCCTTCATCGCGCGGGAGAGGTTCTCGATCTTGCCATCCGCGCCCACCAGGCCCGCGCGTTGGGCCACGCCCATCAGGGTGCCGGCGGTGTCGAACATATGCACGAAGAGGAAGGCGAGCACCACACTGATCATGCTGACGTTAAACACGCCGGCGACATCCATGGCCATCCAGGTCGGGGCCAGGCTTGGCGGGGCCGACAGGATGCCATTGTAGTGCACCAGGCCCAGGCCCCAGCCGGCGAACGTCACGGTGATGATGCTGATCAGAATCGCGCCGAACACCCGGTGGTAGCTGAGCACCGCAATCATCAGGAAGCAAATCGCCGCGAGCAGCGGGCCAGGCTCGCGCAGATTGCCCAACTTGATCAGGGTGGCTGGGCTGTCGACCACGATGCCGGCGGTTTTCAGGCCGATCAGCCCGAGGAACAAGCCCACGCCAGCTCCCATGGCGTAGCGCAGACTCACCGGGATGCTGTTGAGCAGCCATTCGCGGATCCGCGAGAAGGTCAGGATCATGAACAGCACGCCGGACACAAACACCGCACCCAGCGCGGTTTCCCAGTTGTAGCCCATGGTGCCGACCACGGTGTAGGTAAAGAAGGCGTTCAAGCCCATGCCGGGGGCCAGGCCCACCGGCCAGTTGGCGTACAGGCCCATCAGCAGGCAGCCGAGTGCGGCGGCGATGCAGGTGGCGACGAACGCGGCGCCGTGGTCGATACCGGCGTCAGCCATGATGTTGGGGTTGACGAAGATGATGTAGGCCATGGTGATGAAGGTCGTCAGACCGGCAATCAACTCGGTCTTCACCGTGGTGCCATGCAAACTCAGTTTGAACAAGCGCTCCAGCCAGCCAGTGCGTAACGGCGGCGAGAGATCCAGCGTCGATGCTTCGGATTTGCGGCTTTCCACAGCGATACTCCTCAAGAGTTTTATTGTTATTTCCAGAGCCGGACACGCAAGGTGGGCAGCGGCTCTTTGAGGTATCTGCGAATTTGTTGACCTGTTGGTCAAGAACTCGCGCGAAGCGGATTATGCTTTTGTATACAAATAAAGCAAATAATGTTTTTGGTTTTGTCGACGAAAAGTTTGACGATAGGGATATATCGCCAGGCGGGATGTCTTGGCAGTCACTCGGGAATGGGATCAAGGGTGGGCGCCAGCCTGTTGGCTGGCGCCGGAGTGTTCAGTCAGCGCTGGCGTGGGATTTGCCCAGCGCCTGGTTCACCGCCAGCCAGCCATCCACCGCGGCCTCACCGGCCTCGGCAAACACCCGCTCCAGCAGTTTGACTTGCTCGCGGCGCAGCGACTCTTCAAAGCGCGCACCTTCAGTCGTCAGTTGCAGCAGGCGCTTACGCTTGTCCGCCTCGGACGCAACGCTGTCCACCAGGTGCATTTCCAGCAACTGGCGCAGCGGCATGTTCAGCGCCTGTTTACTGACCCCCAACAGTGCCAGCAACTCTTTGACGCTCAAGGTCGGGTAGCGGGCGATAAAGAACACAATGCGCTGATGCACCCGGCTCAGGCCGCGACGTTCAAGCATCTCATCGGCCTTGGCGGTGAATGCCTGGTAGCCGAAGAAAAACGCTTCCATGGCGGCTTGCTGGGTGCTTTGGTGTTTAAGGTCAAGCATATTGACGTATCTGCTCAGACTGGCGTAATTTCGGTCAAGTAGTTTGACTTAATTCCCTTGGCCTTTGCTACCGGTGACCCTATGGCTTTTTCCGAACGTGTCTCGCGCCTTAAAAGTTCTTTGATCCGTGAAATCCTCGCCGCGGCGCAACGCCCGCAGGTGATGTCATTTGCCGGTGGTTTGCCTGCAGAGGCGATGTTGCCAAAGGTGCAATGGGCTGACATGCCAGTGTCCATGGGGCAATACGGCATGAGTGAAGGCGAACCGGCCCTGCGCGAGGCCCTGGCTGCCGAGGCCCGGGCCCTGGGCGTGCCCTGTGAGGCGAGCCAGGTGCTGGTGGTCAGCGGTTCCCAGCAAACCCTGGATTTGGCGGCCAAGTTGTACATCGACAAAGGCACCGAGATCCTGCTGGAGGCGCCGACCTACCTGGCGGCGCTGCAAATTTTCCAATTGTTCGGTGCCGACTGCCTGACAGTGCCGCTGGAAGCGGATGGCCCGAACCTGGTCGAACTGCGCACGCGCCTGGAGCGGCACGCCCCGGCGTTCATCTACTTGATCCCCACTTTCCAGAACCCTTCGGCGGTGCGCTACAGCGAAGCCAAGCGCGATGCCGTGGCAGCGTTGCTGGATGAGTTCGGCGTAACCCTGATCGAAGATGAGCCGTACCGTGAACTGACCTTCGATGGCGGCAGCGCCACGCCGATTGTCAGTCGCCTGAAGAAGGCCAGTTGGATCTACACCGGCACCGTGTCCAAGACCTTATTGCCTGGCTTGCGCGTGGGCTACCTGATTGCCAGCCCGGACCTGTTTCCCCATCTGCTGCGGCTTAAACAGTCGGCGGACCTGCACACCAACCGCGTTGGCCAATGGCAGGCGTTGCAGTGGATCGGCACCGAACAGTTTCGCGAGCACCTGAGTGAGCTGCGGGACTTCTATCGCGTACGACGTGACGGCTTCCAAGCGGCGCTGCAGACGCATTTTGCCGATCTGGCGGACTGGAACGTGCCGCAGGGTGGGCTGTTTTTCTGGCTGAATCTCAAGCAACCGCTGGATACCCGGACGTTGCTCAAGGCGGCGCTGGAGCAGGACGTGGCGTTCATGCCGGGCGAACCGTTCTTCCCGGAACCGGAGCGCAACCTGGGGCACCTGCGGCTGAACTTCAGTCACATCGACCCGGCCCGGTTGGATGAGGGGCTCAAGCGCTTGGCAGCGGTGGTGCGCGAGGCCCAGGCCCGGCAAGCGGCCTGAAGGGCGGTCATGTCAGTCAGTTAGGCGAAACCCGTGGGAGCGAGCCTGCTCGCGATAGCAGGCTGATATTCAACACGGTTGGTGGCTGACACGCCGCTTTCGCGAGCGGGCTCGCTCCTACCGGTTTAGTGCCTAAGCTGACCGGCATTCCAGCAGCGATCAGGCGGCGGCAAATCGCTTGTCCAGGTAATCGATGATCACCTTGGACTCATACATCCAGGTGACTTGGCCGTTTTCTTCGATGCGCAGGCACGGCACCTTGATCTTGCCGCCGTGTTCCAGCAAGGCCTGGCGATCCTGTTCGTTGTTCTTCGCATCTCGCAGGGCGACCGGGACATTCAGGCGACGCAGGGTGCGACGGGTTTTCACGCAGAATGGGCAGGCGTGGAACTGATACAGGGCCAGGCCCTTGGCAGCGGCGTCAACGTCGGCCTGGGCGGCAGCCGGACGCTGCTTTTTGCCGGGGCGGGTGATGAAGTCGATGAAGATAATCAGTTGGCCGAGGCCGACACGAAGCGCTTTGACGAACACGATGTAAGCCTCTTGGGCATTGAATGTGGGCGCGCAGCTTACCTGATTTTTCACAGGCGAAAAAAAACCGGCGATGAACGCCGGTTCTCTTCGTGTCGGGTGTTACTTGATCAGGCTGAGAAACTCGCTGCGGGTGGCCGCATTTTCGCGGAACTCACCGAGCATCACCGAGGTGATCATCGACGAGTTCTGTTTCTCCACACCACGCATCATCATGCACATGTGCTTGGCTTCGATCACCACGGCCACACCCAGGGCACCCGTCACCTGCTGGATCGCGTCGGCGATCTGGCGGCTGAGGTTTTCCTGGATCTGCAGGCGGCGGGCGTACATATCGACGATCCGCGCGACTTTCGACAGGCCCAGCACCTTGCCACTCGGGATATAGGCAACATGGGCCTTGCCGATGAAAGGCAGCAGGTGGTGTTCGCACAACGAGTACAACTCGATGTCCTTGACCAGCACCATTTCACTGTTGTCGGAGCTGAACAAGGCACCGTTGGTGACTTCTTCGAGCGTCTGCTCATAACCGCGGCAGAGGTACTGCATGGCTTTGGCCGCACGCTTTGGCGTGTCGATCAGGCCCTCGCGGGACACGTCCTCGCCCAGTTGGCCGAGAATCGCGGTGTAATTCTGTTCCAGGGACATGAAACTACCTGTGGGATTTTACGCAAAGGGCAAGGGTACGGCGGCAGGCACGGCGCTGCAAGCGTGACGCATCAGCTTTTACTCGTCACGACCTTCCATCATGGTGCGCTTGAGCATCACATAGACGGCTCCGGCACCGCCGTGTCGGGCCTGGCAGGAGGTGAAGCCCAGTACCTGCGAATGCTGGCGCAGCCAGGTGTTGACGTGGCTTTTGATCATCGGCCGCTTGCCGTCCAGGCGCACTGCTTTGCCATGGGTGACACGCACGCAGCGGATTTCGAATTTTGTGGCTTCGGCCAGGAATGCCCAGAGCGTCTCGCGGGCTTTCTCGACGGTCATGCCGTGCAGGTCCAGGCTGCCTTCGAAGGGGATCTGCCCGATCTTCAGCTTGCGCATCTGGCTTTCCTGCACGCCGTCACGGGCCCACATCAGTTCGTCTTCGGGGCCTACGTCAATGACGAACTGGTCGGACAGGCCATCGACGGCGGTCACGTCGGTGCGGATGGTGGCTGCTTGGCGTAGCTTGGCGATCTGCGCCCGGTCGGCCTTGGGTTTGCCGGTCTCGGCGCGATCGTGCTTGATCGGCTTGACGCCTTGGATCGCACTTTTGAACAGGGAAAAATCGTCGTCTTGCATGTCAGCCTCCGCGAAGGGCCGCCAGTTTACCCAAGTCGAGGCAAATCAGGCGCCTAAAACGCGTTGGGCGCGACTCAGTCGTGTTTTTTCATCAGGTGGGCCGCCATGCTCAGTTCGCGGGGTTGGCGCATTCGGCGTCGGCAGCGGCGCCACAGGGCAACACCGATATACAGCAGCAACAGGCCGATGGCCACGATCACCGCCGCCCCCATCGGGCTGGCATTCAGTTCGCCGAGTGCCGGCGTGTGGCCCAACAGGCTGGCCGCACCGGCCATCGCCAGTAGCACGCCGAACGTGGCGAGCAGGGCTGAAATGGTCGCGCCTATGCGATAACGCCAGTTACCTGGCACCTTGGGACGCAAGCGGCGAGCGTCAAATCCATCGGATATCTTCATTCCGACCTTCCTCAATGGGTATCGGCCCTTCGACCGGGAGTTGACGGGGAGGTTCCTGAGGCTAAGACAATTACAGGGAATGAGAGGCTTTAGCGGATGAGCGGCGGGTGCCGCCCATCAAGCCGGTTGTCAGATCAATTCATGGGTTTGCGCCAGGGCGGCGAAGTTGTCGGCCATGATTGCCATTTCCGTCTGCTGCACCTGCTCGGCAGTCAACACGCCGCCTTTGTAAGGCAAATCGCGCGTGGCGCAGGCATCTTCGACCAGGGTGCAGCGAAAACCCAGGTTCTTGGCGGCGCGTACGGTGGTGCTGACGCTGGAGTGACTCATGAAGCCGCAAACGATCAGGTTCTGGGTGCCGCGCTTTTGCAGGAGTTCTTCCAGTTCGGTGCCATGGAAGGCACTGGGCAGAATCTTCTCGATGCGCATTTCATCGTCTAGCGGCTCCAGGCCGCCGATGAACTTGATGCGCTCTTCATTCGGGTCGAACATCCCGCCGACGATACCCTTATGGCTGACATGTACGATTGGCCGTCCACCCTTGCGGGCGGCCGCGAGCAATTGCTTGATGTTATCGACGGCGGCATCAATGCCGGACAGGGCCAAGGGGCCGCTCAGGTACTCTTTCTGGGCATCGATGATCACCAGTGTCGCGCTGGCCAGATTGGCTGGTGCATAGCCACGACCGCTGAGTTGAAACATCGTCTTTGGAACGGACATTCGGGGGCTCCTTCGAATGGGGCTTTTGCGCCATTGTCCTCTGGCTGAGCGGTTCTGTGAACCGCTACCATCGTAGGCACCGTCGTTGCAGGCCTGTAGCCTGTCAAGCGCTGGCGGAATGTTCAACCTGGCGTCGAAAAAACAGATAAATCCGATAGGTGTGCAGGTATTTTTCATTCATCGTCGGGGCAGGCTTAGGCTGTTAGAATCCCCGGTCGTATTTTCAGGAGTTTACCCCGTGATCACTTCCCGTCTGCGCACCTTGCGCGACCATATTCGTTGGGCTGTCAGCCGTTTTCATGGGGAGGATCTGTTTTTCGGCCATGGTACCGACAACGCTTGGGACGAAGCCCGGCAACTGGTCCTCGGTGCGCTGCATCTGCCGTGGGAAATCGCCGACAGCTATCTGGACTGCGCCCTCGAAGAGGACGAGTTGGTGAACCTGCAACGCATGCTCAAGCGCCGCATCGAAGACCGCGTGCCGACCGCTTACCTGTTGGGTGAGGCCTGGTTCTGTGGCATGTCGTTCATCGTCGACGAACGCGTGTTGATCCCGCGTTCGCCGATTGGCGAGCTGATCGAAAAACGCTTCGAACCGTGGCTGGATGCGGCGCCAGCACGAATTCTCGACCTGTGTACGGGCTCCGGTTGCATCGGCATTGCCTGCGCCTACGAGTTCCCGGACGCCGAAGTGGTGCTGGCGGACCTGTCGTTCGAAGCGCTGGAAGTGGCCAATCAGAACATCGAGCGCCACGGTGTCGATGAACGGGTGTACACCGTTCAGGGCGATGGCTTCGACGGGTTGCCGGGGCAGCGCTTCGACCTGATCGTCTCCAACCCGCCCTACGTGGATGCCGAAGACTTCGCCGACATGCCGGATGAATACCAGCACGAGCCGGAACTGGGCCTGGCGTGCGGCGATGATGGCTTGAACCTGGTGCGCCGGATGCTGGCCGAAGCGGCTGATCATCTGACCGAGAAGGGGTTGTTGATCGTCGAAGTGGGCAACAGCCAGGTACACGTCGAAACCCTGTACCCGGAAGTCGATTTCGCCTGGCTGGACTTTGAGCGCGGCGGTCACGGCGTGTTCATGCTCAGCGCCGAGCAGTGCCGTGCGCATCAGGCGCTGTTTGCTTCGCGGGTGTGATCCGGACTGAGCGCCGCGTGTCAGTCAACGTTGCGGTTGACTGACACGCGGCCTCTGCGCCGGCAAGTCGGTCTCGCTCCCACAAGGAGCCAGGCCTAGCGGTGCGTGGCAATCCAGATCAGCAAGCCGGCCTGGAACACTGAGAATGCCACCAGGCACGTGATGGTGAAGCGCAAACCGGTGTCCTCGCGCTTGTAGCGGCTGACTTTTTCTTCCTGCTTCTGCAGTTTGACTTCCTGCTCGGCCAGGTTGCTTTCAGCCTGTTGCAGCATCTGCGCGGCTTCGAGGATTTCCACGAACTGCAGCTTCTCGCTGTTCCAGTCCCCCAGCAGGTCACTGACCTTGCCTTCCTTGACGCTGCCCTTCAGATGCTGCGCATCGGCGTAGACCACATCAAAGCCGTGCATGCGCAGAAAGTGATCGCGGCGCAGGCGGGTGTCCTCGTTGAGGGCGTCCTTGTTGTTCAGGTCCATGCCGTCGACGGTGTAGCTTGACCACTTGCGCTTGGCCCAGGTGATGCCCTGGGCGGCGAGGAAGCGGCCGATGCCACGGTTCATCGGCTCGACCTGCAAGCCGCTGGCGGGCTCGAAACGTACGCGGCGGGCGTCGTGGTCAACCCAGACGTCCAGGTGATTCTGTTCTTTGCGCACCCGTTGGCCAGGCAGGCTGATGCTCATGCGCAACAGGCTGCGGTCGCTGCTGTGGCGCTCGGCATAACCGTACTCGACAAAACGCAGCGGGCGTCCACCCGTCGCCCGATCGGTCTTCAGGGGGGCCAGGCGCAGCAGCTTGTGGTGCTCGGCCTGGACGTCCGACCACGGCAGGTCGGCCACTTCCGGGGCGCTGGCGTCTGGCGCGGTGTCGGGTGAATTCGGGGTATCAGTCATAACGGCAAGATCCTGTCCAAGCTCTGCTGGTCGACGGCCAGTGGGCCGCCGACACAGACTTATCGGCCGTTTTTTCCAGGACTGGAGGGTAACCCCGGCTTAACTGGCGCCAATGGCGTCAATAAAGCTGATAATTCGCGTACCCAACTCGGCGGCCAGCGGCAGTTGCGGGTCTTTGTAGGAGGCGAGTTGATGCTTGATGTCGTTGGGGACGATACGCATCACGTGGTTCATGCCCTCGATCACGGCCAACTGCGCATCGGGCTTGGCGGCCTTGAGCCGCCGGGCATCGTCGACGCCGACTTGGATGTCGCTGCTGCCCTGGATGATCAGTGCTGGCATCTGCAGGCGGGCGAAGGCGGCGGCGGGGTCCTGGCGAAACAGGGTGATCAGGTAGGGCTGCACGCTGGGGCGGAAGATCGGCTGCAGCGGTGACGGTACATCGGCGTCCACCCGACCGGCCTTCAAGCTGTCCAGCAGCTCATTGCTGCGCAGCAGCAAACGGGGTGGCAGTTGGTTGCTTAATTGCTGGCGTATCACTTGATCCACCGGCCGGCCACTGCCGGACAGGGAAATCACGGCGGCAGCATCCACCTGGGGGGCGGCGAGGGTGGCGATCAATGCGCCTTCGCTGTGGCCCAGCAGAATCAATGGGCCCAGTTGCGGATCGCGCTTGAGCTGTTTGCCCCAGGCCACCGCGTCGGCCACATAGGCGTCAAATGTCAGGTTGCGCTCATCCGGGGTCGCCGCCAGGCTCGCCGCCACGCCGCGCTTGTCGTAGCGCACGCTGGCGATGTTGTGCTTGGCCAGCAGCCAGGCCAGGCGCTTGAGGCTATCGTTGTTGCCACCGTCGGGGTTGTTGCCGTTGCGATCGGTCGGGCCAGATCCTGCAATGATCAGCACCACCGGTACCGGCGTATCGGATTGGGGCAACAGCAGGGTGCCGAACAGCTCGCCGCTGCCGGTATCCAGCGTGACCGGGCGTTGCAGGACAGCGGCTTGGGCTGTCGTGCACAGCAGGCCGGCAAACAGGGTAAGGCTCAGGACAATCACTCGCAGCATCATCAAGCCACCATTGAGTAGGTGCCGGTTGGACTCGCAGGCTGCCTAAAGGTTCGAGGATGAACTACTGAACGAGCCTGCGTATACTGGCGCGCACTTAGTTCAGCGATTTCACGGAGCGCTCCGCATGTCCGGCAATACCTACGGCAAGCTGTTCACTGTCACCACCGCGGGCGAGAGCCATGGTCCGGCGTTGGTCGCCATTGTCGACGGCTGCCCGCCGGGCCTGGAGTTGTCCCTGGACGACTTGCAGCGTGACCTCGACCGCCGCAAGCCCGGCACCAGCCGCCACACCACCCAGCGCCAGGAAGCCGACGAAGTCGAAATCCTCTCGGGCGTGTTCGAAGGCCGCACCACCGGGTGCGCCATTGGCCTGCTGATTCGCAACACCGACCAGAAGTCCAAGGACTACTCGGCCATCAAGGACCTGTTCCGCCCGGCCCACGCCGACTACACCTACCACCACAAGTACGGCGAGCGCGACTACCGCGGCGGCGGCCGCAGCTCGGCCCGGGAAACCGCGATGCGCGTGGCCGCGGGGGCGATTGCGAAGAAGTACCTGGCCACCCAGGGCATCGTGATCCGGGGCTACATGAGCCAGCTCGGGCCGATCGAAATCCCGTTCAAGAGCTGGGATTCGGTGGAGCAGAACGCCTTCTTCAGCCCTGACCCGGACAAGGTGCCAGAGCTTGAGGCCTACATGGACCAGTTGCGCCGTGACCAGGATTCGGTCGGCGCGAAGATCACCGTGGTCGCCGAAGGCGTGATGCCGGGCCTGGGAGAGCCGATCTTCGACCGCCTGGACGCCGAACTGGCCCATGCGCTGATGAGCATCAACGCAGTCAAGGGCGTGGAAATTGGCGCCGGGTTCGCCAGCGTGGCGCAGCGCGGTACCGAACACCGTGATGAGATGACCCCGCAGGGTTTCCTCAGCAACAACGCGGGCGGCATCCTCGGTGGTATCTCTTCCGGCCAGCCGATCGTGGCCCACCTGGCGCTCAAGCCGACATCGAGCATCACCACCCCGGGCCGCTCCATCGACATCCACGGCAACCCGGTGGATGTGATCACCAAGGGCCGTCACGATCCGTGCGTCGGGATCCGCGCCACACCGATTGCCGAGGCGATGATGGCCATCGTGCTGATGGACCACTTGCTGCGCCATCGCGGCCAGAACGCCGACGTGCGTGTCAGCACCCCGGTGCTGGGTCAACTGTGATGCCGGGCCCTGAGGTCGCCGCGGTCTGAAGGCCGTGGCGGCGCTGCCGTACTGGCGGCTATCGAGTTTCTATCTGTTCTACTTCGCCTTGCTCGGGTCGACGGCGCCGTTCCTGGCGTTGTACTTCAATCACCTGGGCTTCAGCGCGGCACGCATCGGCGAACTGGTGGCCATCCCGATGCTGATGCGCTGTGTCGCCCCCAATATCTGGGGCTGGCTCGGTGACCACACGGGCCGGCGCCTGGCCATCGTGCGCTTTGGCGCAATCTGTACGCTGCTGACGTTCTCGCTGATCTTCTTCAGCAACAGCTACGCCTGGCTGGCGATGGTCATGGCCCTGCACGCGTTCTTCTGGCACGCGGTGCTGCCGCAGTTCGAAGTCATCACCCTGGCACACTTGCAAGGGCAAACCGCGCGCTACAGCCAGATTCGCCTGTGGGGCTCGATTGGTTTCATCATCACCGTGGTCGCCCTGGGGAAACTGTTCGAATGGCTGAGCCTGGATATCTACCCGGTGGCGCTGGTGGTGATCATGGCCGGGATTGTCATCAGCAGCCTGTGGGTGCCCAACGCCCAGCCGGTGCAAGGCCCGCGGCTGGTGGGCGAGGGCTTTGTCAAACAGCTGCGCAGCCCCGGGGTGCTGGCGTTTTATGGCTGCGTGGCGCTGATGCAGATGAGCCATGGACCGTATTACACCTTCCTGACCCTGCACCTCGAACGCCTGGGTTACAGCCGTGGTGTGATTGGCCTTTTATGGGCCCTGGGCGTGGTGGCCGAAGTCTTGATGTTCCTGTGCATGAGCAAGATCCTGGCGCGGTTTTCGGTGCGCCGGGTGCTGATGGCCAGTTTCCTGTTGGCGGCGTTGCGCTGGTTGTTGCTGGGCTCGTTCGCCGAGTACCTGTGGGTGCTGCTGCTCGCGCAGGTGTTGCACGCGGCCACCTTCGGCAGCTTTCACGCCGCTGCCATCCATTTCGTGCAACGTAGCTTCGGCGCGCGCCAGCAGGGCCAGGGCCAGGCGTTCTATGCCGCACTGGCCGGCACCGGCGGGGCGTTGGGCGCGTTGTACTCCGGCTACAGCTGGAATGCCCTGGGTGCCACCTTGACCTTTAGTATTGCCAGTCTCGCAGCCCTGGCTGCAGCCGTTATCATTGCCACACGTATGCAAGAGGATCGGCCATGAGCCTTACCCGTGAACAGCTCGCTCAGCAGATCATCGACGCCGGGCGTTTTTTGTATGGCCGCGGCTGGTCGCCGGCCACCAGCAGCAATTATTCGGTACGACTGTCGGCGAGCGAAGCGCTGTTGACCGTCTCCGGCAAGCACAAGGGGCAACTGGCGGCGGACGACGTGCTGGCCACCGACCTGGCCGGCAACAGCCTGGAGCCGGGCAAGAAGCCTTCCGCCGAAACCCTGTTGCACACCCAGTTGTACCGCTGGCGTGCCGACATCGGCGCGGTATTGCACACCCATTCGGTGAATGCCACGGTGTTGTCGCGGTTGCTGCGCAGCGATTCGATCACGTTTGAAGACTATGAGCTGCAAAAGGCCTTCAGCGGGATCGCCACCCATGAATCCAAAGTGCGCGTGCCGATCTTCGACAATGACCAGGACATTCAGCGCCTGGCCTCAAGGGTCCAGCCCTGGCTGGAGGCCCACCCCGACTGCGTTGGCTACCTGATCCGCGGCCATGGCCTGTACACCTGGGGGCCGACGATGAACGACGCCCTGCGACAGATCGAAGCCTTTGAGTTCCTGTTTGAATGCGAGCTGAAAATGCGCGCCTTGAGCCACCGTTAAGGCCTGCCTTAGCCCCACTCCCCACCGCCTGATGCAACGCGTTGCCCTACCGGCCTGCAAAAGCCGGACGCCAGCGCCGCCAACCGAGGAATTGCCAGTATGAGCAGCCTGTCCGTTTACCATGTATCCAGCCCGGACCTGCCGAACAAGGTCCTGACCCACTTCGAGGACATCGCGTCCACCCTGGCCGAGCACGGCGTGCGTTTCGACCGCTGGCAAGCGGCGGCGAAGATCCAGCCCGGCGCCAGCCAGGAAGAGGTGATCGCGGCCTATCGTGTGCAGATCGATCAACTGATGAGCGAGCGTGGCTACATCACCGTCGACGTCATTAGCCTCAACAGTGATCACCCGCAAAAAGCCGAGTTGCGCGCCAAGTTCCTCGACGAGCACCGCCACGGCGAGGATGAAGTGCGTTTCTTCGTCGCCGGTCGTGGCCTGTTCACCCTGCACATCGGCGATTACGTGTACGCCGTGTTGTGCGAGAAGAACGACCTGATCTCCGTCCCCGTCGGCACCCCGCATTGGTTCGACATGGGCGAGCACCCGCACTTCGTGGCCATCCGCCTGTTCAACAACCCTGAAGGCTGGGTCGCCGATTTCACTGGGGAAGACATCGCCAGCCGCTTCCCACGCCTGGAGGACTAAGCCCATGACCATCAAGGCCATTCTCACCGACATCGAAGGCACCACCAGCGCCGTCAGTTTTGTCTTCGACGTGCTGTTCCCCTACGCCGCCCAGCACCTGCCGGCGTTTGTCCGCCAGCACGCGCAGCGAGCCGACGTTGCCGAGCAACTGGACGCGGTGCGCCGCGACAGCGCCGAGCCGGATGCCGATGTGGAACGGGTGATCGAGATTCTCTTGGGCTGGATCGCCGAGGACCGCAAAGCCACACCGCTCAAAGCCTTGCAGGGGATGGTCTGGGCGCAGGGCTATCAGGCCGGGCAACTCAAAGGCCATGTCTACCCGGATGCGGTCGACGCGTTAAAACGCTGGCACCAGGCCGGTTATCAATTGTTTGTCTACTCGTCCGGCTCGATCCAGGCGCAGAAGCTGATTTTCGGCTGCTCCGAGGCCGGAGACTTGACGCCGTTGTTCAGTGGCTACTTTGACACCACGTCAGGGGCCAAGCGCGAGGCGAGTGCCTACCAGCGCATCAGCCAGTCCATTGGCTGCTCGGCTGAGCAGATTCTGTTCCTGTCCGATATCGTCGAAGAACTCGACGCCGCCCAACTCGCCGGGATGGCCACTTGTGGCCTGGTGCGGGATGGCGGGGAATTGGCCGGGCATCTCACTGTCACGACCTTTGCGCAGATTGACCCGGCACACTTTTGAAGGACGCGGCTGACTGAAAGATCCTAGGCTTCAGTCGGCCAATTCAGTGGAATAACCCTGCTATCCGCCAAGCGCCTGTAGGACATGTAGGAAGTTGCCTGTTGATAAGTCAGGCATCACTGTTTGTGCTTTTACCGGCTTGTTTAATCTCCTCGCTATGTAACTCTTTTGCCCTGAAACACATGCGCTTGCCCGGACCATCACGGTTCGGCATGAGGGTTATCAACGTCTAGGAGGTGAGGGGGAATGAACAGCGTCGTTGGCGATACCGAGCCTGTAGTGACGCTCGTCAAGCAGCGGCATGGGAGTCTGGCGGGCCGGCCGCTGAGCGAGAAGGAATTGGAGATACTGCGCTGGGCCAGGCAGGGTAAAACCGTGTGGGAGATCAGCGTTATCCGCGCCATTTCTCCGAGTACGGTGAAGTTTCACCTGGGCAGAATCTACGTCAAGCTGCAGGTCAGCAACCGCGCCCAGGCCGTGGGTGTGGCACTCAAGCGTGGGCTGCTCGGCTGAAACCAAAAAAAGGACCGCCAAGCGCAAGGCCGGGCGGTCCAAAGGGAATTCTCGGGTAGCGCCGCAGCGCTCAGGCCTAGTGGTAGGTCGGCAAGGCAAACCGATGCTGGCTTTGCAGCATGGAGATGTTCGGCAGTTCGCTGGCCTGTTCGGCCAGGTCGCGGCGAATGGCACTGATTGCCCAGGACAACTGATCGCCGCAATGCAGTTGGGCGTAGGAAATCGAACGCTTGAACACCTTGCCTTCACTGCTACGCAACGTCAGCAGAATCCCGCCGTCAGGCCGAGCCTGGGTGGTGACGTCGAAGTGGGAGAACAGGGACGAAAATTTTTCCTGGATCAGGTTCATGTCGATCAACTCCGTGTGCACATGAATGGCAGCATGGAGAGGTAGTTGCACTGATTGTGCCAGCATGAATATTTAAATAATTCCTCTAAAATCAATTAGTTATATGTCTTGATGATTTGTGTCGTCGTGCATTCTGCATGAATGGCCATCGTGCATCTTGCAATTTGCGTGATCGCCGCCGGCCCATCACCGCGGCAGTGCCGGCGTGGTCGACGGCCGCGCCCGGATACAAAACATTTCAAAAACCGCGTGTACAGCCCGGGAACCCCTGGCGTACTTTTTGCCCTGTCGTCAGGCACTCACGCCGCGCCTGCATGCTGCGCCGCGAGGTTGGCGTCGTTTCTCATCCAGGGATGAAGTTGCCCGAACACCTCGAACACCTGTTCGCCCGACAATAACAAGATGGCCAGATGCGAAGGGCCAACCGGGAGCACCATGAGCAGCACACCAAGCGACACGATTACCTGGGGCATGATGCTCCGTAAGTTGCCGTCCATCGTCAAAGCCCTGCCGCGTGTGGTCCGGGGCATGAAAGCCGCCAACGTCAAACAGCCAGACCAGCCCTGCGGCCTGGCGTTCACCTTCGAGCAAGCCAGCGCTCGCAACCCCGACGGCCCGGCGCTGATGCAGGGGACGGTCAGCCTCAGCTATTCACAGGTCAATCAGTGGGCCAACCGCATCGCCCATTACTTGATCAGCCAGGGCGTCGGCAAGGGCGACGTGGTGGGGGTGTTCATCGAGAACCGCCCCGAACTGTTGGTGACGGTGCTGGCGGTGGCCAAGGTGGGCGCCGTCAGTGCCATGCTCAACACTTCGCAAACCCAGCAGGCGCTGGTGCACAGCATCAACCTGGTCAAGCCGGTGGCCATTGTGGTGGGGGCGGAACTGGTCAATGCCTACGGCGCCATTCGTCAGCAGGTGGCCATCGCCGACGCGAGGACCTGGTGGGTGGCCGACCAGGACACCTTCAGCGATCCAGGTCAGGCGCCAGCCGGTTTCATCAACCTGATGCGCGCCAGTGCCGATGGCCTCACCGAGAACCCGGCCAGCAGCCAGCAGATTTACCTGGACGACCCTTGTTTCTACATCTACACCTCTGGCACCACTGGCCTGCCCAAGGCCGGGGTGTTCAAGCACGGGCGCTGGATGCGCAGCTCTGCCAGCTTCGGCATGATTGCCCTGGATATGGCCCCGGACGATATCGTCTATTGCACCTTGCCGCTGTATCACGCCACCGGCCTGTGCGTGTGCTGGGGTTCGGCGATATGCGGGGCGTCGGGGTTCGCCATCCGCCGCAAGTTCAGCGCCAGCCAGTTCTGGAACGATGTGCGCAAGTACCGCGCCACCACCCTGGGCTATGTCGGCGAGTTGTGCCGTTACCTGATCGATCAACCGCCCAGCAGTGATGATCGCGATAACACCGTGCGCAAGATGATTGGCAATGGCCTGCGTCCAGGCGTCTGGGGCGAGTTCAAGCAGCGCTTCGGGGTCAGCCACATTTGCGAGCTGTACGCGGCGAGCGACGGCAATATCGGCTTTTCCAACATCCTGAACTTCGATAACACCGTCGGTTTTTCGTTGATGTCCTGGGAACTGGTGGAATACGCCCACGACACCAGCGAGCCGATTCGCAACGGCCAGGGTTTCATGCAGAAAGTCGGCAAGGGCCATCAGGGCCTGTTGCTGGCGAAGATCGACGACAAAGCTCCGTTGGACGGCTACACCGACCCGCAGAAGACCGCCAAGGTCGTGCTCCACGATGTGTTCGAGAAGGGCGATCGCTACTTCAACACCGGCGACCTGCTGCGCAATATCGGTTTTGGCCATGCGCAGTTCGTCGACCGCCTGGGCGATACCTATCGCTGGAAGGGCGAGAATGTGTCCACGACCGAGATGGAAAACATCCTGCTGCAACACCCGCATATTGCCGAGGCGGTGGTCTATGGCGTGGAGATCAGCAATACCAATGGCCGCGCCGGCATGGCGGCGATCACGCCGGCCGAATCCCTGGCCACCCTGGATTTCAGCGAACTGCTCAGCTTTGCCCGGCAGCAGATGCCCGCGTATGCGGTGCCGCTGTTCTTGCGGGTGAAGGTGAAGATGGAGACCACGGGCACCTTCAAGTACCAGAAGACCCGGCTCAAGGCCGAGGCCTTCGATCCAGACAAAGCCGGGGACGATCCGATCTATGCCTGGCTACCGGGTTCGGACACCTATGTGCAGATCACCGAGCAAGTGCTGGCAGACATCCACGGCGGCAAGTTTCGTTATTGAGTGCGGCTATGGCGGCTGAAGAGAAAAAAGGGATGACAGGCACCGGGCCGCTTGAGGACACTAGCGGCCTTGCGATTGACCGAAGATGGAGTCCCCAATGTCAGACAAATCCCGCCAGATGTCCCCGGAAGAAGCCGCGGAGTTTGCCGAACAGGTTTTCAACAAGGCCCGCGATGGCGATGCCGCGATGCTCGCGGCCCTGCTGAGCAAGGGCCTGCCGCCGAACCTGCGCAACCACAAGGGCGACACCCTGCTGATGCTGGCCGCCTACCATGGCCATGTCGATGCGGTGAAAGTGTTGCTTGAGCACAACGCCGACCCGGAGATTCGTAACGAGAACGGCCAGAGTCCGATTGCCGGCGCGGCATTCAAGGGCGACCTGGCGGTTGTCAGCGCCTTGGTTGACGGCGGTGCCGAGGTCGAGGGTTCATCCTTTGATGGGCGTACGGCGCTGATGATGGCGGCGATGTTCAACCGCACGGCCATCGTCGATTACCTGATCAGCAAGGGCGCGGACCCCAAGGCCAAGGACGCCAATGGCATCACCGCACTGGATGCGGCCAAGACCATGGGCGCGGCCGATACCCTCGCGCAGCTAAGCAAGCTGGTCGGCTGATTTCGGCATCTGTCTTGGAATGCGCTATCCTGCGCGCCCCCAAAACCCTAGCCACAGGATCTGCCATGAACGCCGCACTCATCGAACTCATCAGCAAAATCAGCTCCGGCTGCATGAGCGAGGCGGAAATTGCGCAGATCGCCGACGAAGCCGCACAGGCTTACGCCGATCCCGCGGCTTTCCTGACGGCCAACCCAGACATCAACTACGACGACACTTTCCCGATACCGTTGGGGGAGTGGGTCGTGGTCGGCAGCCTGCCAGAAACCGTGCTGTTCCAGGCCGATAGCTACATGGACCTGTTTGCGCAGATCGTTGCCTCGTTTGGCCCGGGCGTGGCGTTCAACATCAAGCCCAAGCAGTTGGCCAAGACTGAGGCGCTGACGGCACTCAATCGCATCCAGATCCAGATGGGCAGCATGAACCCGGACAATGGCGGCTATACGCTGATCAACTTCAGCCAGTTGCTCGACGACGAGATCCAGGTCGTGCTGGTCTATGGCAACGACGTGCCACGGGTGCTGGAGCTGTGTGCCCAGGTCGGGATTAGCGCAGCGCCGTCCCTGGAAGCGCTGAAAGTGGCTGTCCACGTCTAGCGCCATTGCGACGTCCCGCGTAATAAAACGGAACCCCTGCCAGAGCCGACTATCCTAAGTGGGAGTGTCTTCTCTTGTTCAGGAGTAACACCATGGGCTCTACCTTTAACGGCCTGGTCGGCCTGATCATCCTCGCGCTGGATATCTGGGCGATCATCAACGTCCTCAAAAGCAGCGCCGAGATCGGGATGAAAATCATCTGGGTGTTGTTGATCCTGCTGCTGCCGGTGCTGGGCTTGATCATCTGGGCCATCGCCGGTCCGCGGGGCAATGTGCGGTTTTGATACGACGACTGAATTCAACCGATACCCACTGTGGGAGCGAGCCTGCTCGCGAAGGCTGTGGGTCAGGCCGCATCAGTGTCGACTGATGCGGCCTCTTCGCGAGCAGGCTCGCTCCCACAGGATCGTGTCAAAACCGATCACTGAGGTTCGACCTGTCATGTCCGGCGACGTAGAATGCGCGCCTTTGCGTTGCCCCTCGCATTCACCGGAGCACTTCCCATGAGCACTACCCCAACCAGCGAATACCTGGAAACCCTCTACGAAGGCTACGGCCAGCGTTTTGGCATGGACAAACTGCTGCACGAAGTGCGCACCGAACACCAGCACCTGGTGATTTTCGAGAACTCGCGCATGGGCCGGGTGATGGCGCTGGACGGTGTGATCCAGACCACCGAGGCCGATGAGTTCATCTATCACGAGATGCTGACCCATGTGCCGATCCTGGCGCACGGCGCGGCCAGGCGTGTGTTGATCATCGGCGGCGGTGACGGCGGCATGCTGCGCGAAGTGGCCAAGCACCGCGGTGTCGAGCACATCACCATGGTCGAGATCGACGGCACCGTGGTCGATATGTGCAAGGAGTTCCTGCCCAACCACTCCAAGGGGGCGTTCGATGACCCACGCCTGAACCTGGTGATCGACGACGGCATGCGGTTTGTCGCCACCACCGAGGAAAAGTTCGACGTCATCATTTCCGACTCCACCGACCCGATTGGTCCTGGCGAAGTGCTGTTCTCGGAGAACTTCTACCAGGCGTGCCGCCGTTGCCTGAATGAAGGCGGCATCCTGGTGACCCAGAACGGCACGCCGTTCATGCAGATCGAAGAAGTCAAGACCACCGCCGGCCGCCTGCGCAGCCTGTTTCCGGACTGGCACTTCTACCAGGCCGCCGTGCCGACCTACATCGGCGGCGCCATGACCTTTGCCTGGGGCGCGACCGACACCGCGTACCGCACACTGTCGCGCGATACCCTGCGCCAGCGTTTCGCCGGCAGCGGCATCGTCACGCGCTACTACAACCCGGAAATCCACATCGGCGCCTTCGCCTTGCCGCAATACGTGCTGCAAGCGGTGAACAAGCCCAGCAACGACTAAGCTGCGCCGGGTGGCGTCAGTTAATGCATGAAACCTGTGGGAGCGAGCCCGCTCGCGAAGACGGCGTCAGTCACTGTCGAGGTGGCTGGACGGGTCTCTTCGCGAGCGGGCTCGCTCCCACATGAGTTTGCTTGACCGGCAGGTATTGGCGTGCACCGGCGGTTTTTTGTGTTTCGAGATATGCTTTGTACGAAATTTTCACAAAGCCTCCAAGACAATTCGCCCGCGCAATATTGCCGCGAGTACATCTTTGCAACCTCAACCTCCAATGGGTCCTGAAACGACATGGCAAACCCGGACGCCCTGAGTCAGCAGCGAGCTACGAATCGCTTGCTGCAACCGACCGTCAAATCCCATCTGGCTTATACGCTGCTCTGCGCCCTGGTCATGATGGTGATGCTCTCCCTGCTGCGCGTTGCGCTGCTGGTCTACAACCGGGAGATGATCCTCAATACACCGGCTTCGACTTTCCTTGAAGCCTTCGCCAACGGCCTGCGTTTCGACTTGCGCCTGGTGGTCTACCTCAGCATTCCGCTGCTGCTGGCACTGTTCAGCGTGCGGGCGATGGCGGCCCGTGGCCTGTTCCGGTTGTGGCTGACCGTGGTCTCCAGCGCTGCGCTGTTCCTCGGCCTGATGGAGATGGACTTCTACCGCGAGTTCCACCAGCGCCTCAACGGCCTGGTCTTCCAGTATGTGAAGGAAGACCCGAAAACCGTGATGAGCATGCTCTGGTACGGTTTTCCGGTGGTGCGCTACCTGCTGGCCTGGGTCGTGGGCACCTGGCTGTTGAGCCTGGCGTTCAAGGGCGCTGACCGTGCGACCCGTCCCCGTGGTCCGTTCAGCGGAGGCACCGTCAGCACCCGCCAGGTGGCGCCGTGGTACATGCGCACCGCGGTGTTCGTGGTCTGCCTGCTGATCTGCGTGGTCGCTGCCCGTGGCACCCTGCGCCAGGGCCCGCCAATGCGTTGGGGTGACGTGTACACCACCGACTCGAACTTCGCCAACCAGTTGGGCCTCAATGGCACCCTGCAACTGGTCGCGGCGGCGAAAAGCCGCATGTCCGAAGATCGCGACAACATCTGGAAGGCCACGTTGCCACAGCCTGAAGCACAGAAAATCGTGCGCGAGATGCTGGTGATGCCGGACGACAAGCTGGTGGATGCCGACGTCGCCGCCGTACGTCGTGACTACACGCCGCCGGCCGACAAGACCCTGCCGATCAAGAACGTTGTGGTCATCCTGATGGAAAGCATGGCCGGTCACTCGGTCGGTGCCCTGGGCGCGTCGGGTAACATCACGCCGTACCTGGACAAACTGTCCACCGAAGGCCTGCTGTTCGACCGCTTCTTCTCTAACGGCACCCATACCCACCAGGGTATGTTCGCCACCATGGCCTGCTTCCCGAACCTGCCGGGCTTTGAGTACCTGATGCAGACGCCTGAAGGCAGCCACAAGCTGTCGGGCCTGCCGCAACTGCTCAGCGCCCGCAAGTATGACGACGTGTATGTCTACAACGGCGATTTTGCCTGGGACAACCAGTCGGGCTTCTTCAGCAACCAGGGCATGACCAACTTCATCGGCCGCAACGATTTCGTCAACCCGGTGTTCTCCGACCCGACGTGGGGCGTGTCCGACCAGGACATGTTCGACCGCGGCCTGGTAGAGCTCAAGGCGCGCGAAAACGGCAAGCCGTTCTATGCCTTGCTGCAAACCTTGTCCAACCACACGCCGTACGCGCTGCCGAGCCCGTTGCCGGTTGAGCCTGTCACCAACCGTGGCAGCCTCAACGAGCACTTGACCGCCATGCGCTACTCCGACTGGGCGCTGGGGCAGTTCTTCGAGAAGGCCCGCAAGGAGCCGTACTTCAAGGAAACCCTGTTCGTCATCGTCGGTGACCACGGCTTTGGCAACCAGCGCCAGATCACCGAAATGGACCTGGGTCGCTTCAACGTGCCGATGCTGATGATTGCACCGGGCATCCAGGAGAAGTTCGGCAAGCTGGACCACACCGTGGGCACTCAGATCGACATCGTGCCGACCATCATGGGTCGCCTGGGTGGCGAAGTGCGTCACCAATGCTGGGGACGCGACCTGCTCAACCTGCCAGAAGGCGACACCGGTTTTGGTGTGATCAAGCCATCGGGCAGCGAGCAGACCACGGCGATCATCACGGCCGACCAGATCCTCGTATTGCCCAAGGAAAAGGACATGGCGCCGAAGATGTACCAGTACCAACTGGGTGCCAATCCCCACGCCGAAGTGGTGCCGGATGCCCCGCGTACCGCCGAGATGAAACAGAAGCTCGAAGCGTTCCTGCAAACGGCGACCAAGAGCCTGCTGGACAACACCGCCGGTGTGGTCAACGGCACGCCTAACTGAGTCGGGTGTAGGTTCCAAGCGTTAGTCGGTAAATGAAACGCCACCCCTAGGGGTGGCGTTTTTTTGGTCATATCCTGCCCAGTAGCAGCAGCACCAGTAGCACCACCACGACCACGCCGAGGACGCCCGATGGGCCATAACCCCAGCTTTTGGAGTGCGGGAAGACCGGCAGGCCACCGATCAGTAGGAGGATCAAGATAACCAGAAGAATGGTGCCCATGCGGTGTTCCTTGTTTGACGTGGATGGAGCAACAGGCTCGGTAGGAGCAATCCGAGCGGCTTAAGGGTTCCGACTGGTGCGCGGGGCAGAAGATTCAATGTTTCTTCATCTCGAACCGGTGGGTGGGTGACGCCGGGGGAGAGGAATCGGCTTACCCGTCAGCCACGCTCGTTGTCACAGGAGTCGTGTGCGCCCGCGGTTTGCTTTGGGCATTCAGCGCTTTGATGGTCATGGGCGGCGCAGAATCCTTCACTACACTGCGAGCATCTTTCCCAAGCTCAACAAGGCAGTTTCCTATGCACAATCGGATGATGATCACCGGCGCCGGATCCGGCCTGGGCCGCGAAATCGCGCTGCGCTGGGCCCGTGAAGGCTGGCAGTTGGCTTTATCCGATGTCAGTGAGCCGGGCCTGCAGGAGACCCTGCGCCAGGTGCGCGAGGCCGGGGGCGATGGCTTCACTCAGCGCTGCGATGTGCGTGACTACAGCCAACTGACCGCCTTCGCCCAGGCATGCGAGGCCAAACTGGGCGGCATCGATGTGATCGTCAACAACGCGGGGGTCGCCTCGGGTGGCTTTTTCAGCGAGCTGTCGCTGGAAGACTGGGACTGGCAGATCGCAATCAACCTGATGGGCGTGGTCAAGGGCTGCAAGGCGTTTTTGCCGCTGCTGGAGCAGAGCCGCGGCAAGATCATCAACATCGCCTCGATGGCGGCGTTGATGCAGGGCCCGGCCATGAGCAACTACAACGTGGCCAAGGCGGGTGTGGTGGCCTTGTCCGAAAGCCTGTTGATCGAGTTGGCGCACCAGGAGATCGGCGTGCACGTGGTGTGCCCGTCGTTCTTCCAGACCAACCTGCTGGACTCCTTCCGGGGGCCGACGCCGGCGATGAAGGCCCAGGTCGGCAAGCTGCTGGAAAGCTCACCCATCACCGCCAGCGAGATTGCTGACTACATCTACCAGCGGGTCGCCGCCGGCGAGTTCATGATCCTGCCCCACGAGCAGGGCCGCCAGGCCTGGGCGGTCAAGCAAAAGAACCCGCAGTTGATCTACGACGACATGACCGTGATGGCCGATAAGATGCGCGCCAAGGCCAAGCAAGGCAGCCACTGAACTTGCGACGACCGGTCCACCCCGTTAGGGTTGCCGCATCTGCGACCCTGACGAGACGGACGAATGCTTAATTACCTGTGGTTTTTTCTCGCGGCGCTGTTTGAAATCGCCGGCTGCTATGCCTTCTGGATGTGGCTGCGCCAGGGCAAGAGTGCCTGGTGGATCGCCCCGGCGCTGTTGAGCCTGACCCTGTTCGCCCTGTTGCTGACCAAAGTCGAGTCGAGCTATGCCGGGCGTGCCTATGCCGCGTATGGCGGGATCTACATCGTCGCCTCGATCGGCTGGCTGGGGTTGGTGGAGCGGGTGCGGCCGTTGACCTCGGACTGGCTGGGTGTCGCACTGTGCGTGCTGGGCGCGAGCATCATCCTGCTGGGGCCGCGCTTCACCGCACCTTGAGTCATGGGGATGGTTCTGAAAGGGATGTCTGTCAGAAGTATCGACTCATGAGGTAGGGCAACTCTGATTTGCTGTCGGCACATTGAAGCCTGGATCTGCACCCGCCATCTTCAAGAGTCGCTCATCTCAAGGATCAGAGACATGCTCGTACTCAGCCGCAACGTAGGCCGGTTCATTTCCATTGGTGACACCATCTCGGTGCGTATCCTGGCGGTGCATGGCGACACCGTGCGCATCGGTGTCGAAGCCCCACAGCACATCAACGTGTATCGCTGCGAAGTCTATGCCCGCCTCCAGGCCAGGCGCGCACGGCTGTTGCACTCGCGCGGCTGAGGCCGTCAGTCGAACAGGTGCTTGGGCACATCGTGCTTGAGCATCAACTGGCACTGCTCGCTTTCGGGGTCGAAGACAATCAGGGCCTGGCCCTTGGTCAACGCCTGGCGCACCCGTAGCACGCGAGTTTCCAGCGGCGTTTCGTCGCCATTGTCGGTGCCGTCACGGGTGACGAAATCCTCGATCAGGCGGGTCAGGGTATCGACTTCAAGTTGGTCGTAGGGAATCAGCATGGCTACCTCGGCTCATCAATGGGCGCGATGCTACGGCGAATGAGGCGTGTGGGCTAGTCCTGGGTCATGCGGCGCCTGGCCTGGCGCCATCGCCGGCTTGCCGGCGATGGCAATCAATCAAACCGCATACCTCTAAAGTGAGCACTCAGTGATCGCGGTGCTGCCCAATCAAGCTGTCCACCGAGGGCACGCGGGTGTCGCTTTCCATCTGCGCATCGTGTTCCAGTTGATGGCTGAAGCGCTCCAGTGAACCCTTGGCCGGTTGTGCATCGCTGGCGAATACCGGCGGGCTGAGGATGTAGGCGCCCAGCAGCCGGCTCAGGGCTGCCAGGCTGTCGATGTGGGTGCGTTCGTAACCATGGGTGGCGTCGCAGCCGAACGCCAGCAGGGCGGTGCGAATGTCGTGGCCGGCGGTGACGGCCGAGTGCGCGTCGCTGAAGTAGTAGCGGAACAGGTCGCGGCGCACTGGCAACTCATGGTTGCCGGCCAGGCGTAGCAAATGGCGTGACAGGTGATAGTCGTAGGGGCCGCCGGAGTCCTGCATTGCCACGCTCACCGCGTGCTCGCTGGAGTGTTGGCCGGGTGCGACGGGCGCGATGTCGATGCCGACGAACTCGCTGACATCCCAGGGCAAGGCGGCGGCCGCGCCGCTGCCGGTTTCTTCGGTGATGGTGAACAGGGGGTGGCAATCGATCATCAGCGTTTCGCCGCTGTCGACAATGGCCTTCAGAGCCGCCAGCAGCGCCGCTACCCCGGCTTTGTCGTCCAGGTGCCGGGCGCTGATGTGGCCGCTTTCGGTGAACTCCGGCAATGGGTCGAAGGCGACAAAGTCGCCGATACCGATCCCCAGCGATTCGCAATCGGCACGGGTGGCGCAATAGGCGTCCAGGCGCAGCTCGATGTGGTCCCAACTGATGGGCATTTCGTCCACCGCGGTATTGAACGCGTGCCCGGACGCCATCAAGGGCAGCACGCTGCCGCGGATCACGCCGTTGTCGGTAAACACGCTGACCCGACTGCCTTCGGCAAAGCGGCTCGACCAGCACCCTACGGCAGCCAGGCTCAGGCGGCCGTTGTCCTTGACCGCACGGACGCTGGCGCCAATGGTGTCCAGGTGTGCACAAACGGCGCGGTCCGGGCTGTTTTTCTGGCCCTTGAGGGTGGCGCGAATGGTGCCGCGCCGGGTCAGTTCGAAGGGGATGCCCAGCTCCTCCAAGCGTTCAGCGACGTAGCGCACGATGGTGTCGGTAAAGCCGGTGGGGCTGGGGATGGCGAGCATTTCCAGCAGGACTTTCTGCAGGTAGGCCAGGTCCGGTTCAGGGAGGGTACGGGTCATGGAAACTCCTGATGAGGGCAAGAGGGGGGTTGTTGGTCAGGTCACCTTCGCGAGCCGGCTCGCGAAGGTGACCTGGACCGGCAACGGGGATGTGTCAGGCCACCCCCTGGCTATGGGGAAACAACAAGTCGACAAAACGCTCGGCCACCGGCTGCGGCTCATGATTGGCCAGCCCGGCGCGTTCGTTGGCTTCGATGAACACGTAGTCCGGCTGATCGGCGGCGGTCACCATCAGGTCCAGGCCGACCATGGGAATGTCCAGGGCCCGCGCCGCGCGTATTGCCGCGTCCAGCAACGTGGGGTGTAGCTGCGCCGTGACGTCCTCCAGCGTGCCGCCGGTGTGCAGGTTGGCCGTGCGCCGCACGCACAGGTGTTCGCCGGCCGGTAGGATACTGGCCCCGTCGTAACCGGCCTCGTGCAGCGTGCGCTGGGTTTCCTGGTCCAGGGGGATCTTGCTCTCGCCGCCAGTCGCCGCTTGTCGGCGTCGGCTCTGGGCCTCGATCAGTGCACTCACCGTGTGCAAGCCGTCACCGACAATCTCGGCGGGCCGACGAATCGCCGCGGCCACCACCTCAAAGCCGATCACCAGGACCCGCAAGTCCAAGCCTTCGTGGAAGCTCTCCAGCAACACCCGGCTGTCGAACCGCAGTGCCTCGTCGATGGCCTGTTGCACAGCCTCGATAGTCCGCAAATCCACTGCAACGCCTTGACCCTGTTCGCCATCGCGGGGCTTGACCACCACCCGCAGGTGTTCGTCGAGGAACGCCAGGTTGTCATCGACACTGCCCGCCAACTGTTGGGCCGGTAGATGCAGGCCTGCGCCCTTGAGTACCGCATGGGTCAGGCTTTTGTCCTGGCACAGGCTCATGCTGATGGCGCTGGTCAGGTCGCTCAACGATTCCCGGCAACGTACCCGTCGCCCGCCATGGCTGAGGGTGAACATCCCGGCTGCGGCATCGTCGACTTGTACGTCGATACCGCGCCGGTGCGCTTCTTCGACGATGATCCGTGCGTAGGGATTGAATCCGGTTTCAGGGCCCGGGCCGAGGAACAGGGGCTGGTTGATGCCGTTCTTGCGTTTGATGGCGAAGGTCGACAGCGTACGAAATCCCAGCTTGGCGTAGAGCTGTTTCGCCTGGCGATTGTCGTGCAGCACCGAGAGGTCGAGGTAGCTCTGGCCGCGGCTCATGAAGTGCTCGATCAAATGCCGTACCAGCACCTCCCCCACACCGGGCCGCGAGCACTGCGGATCAACCGCCAGGCACCAGAGGCTGCTGCCGTTTTCCGGGTCGTGGAAGGCGCGGTGATGATTGAGCCCCATGACACTGCCGATCAACGCGCCGCTGTCCTCGTCTTCGGCCAGCCAGTAGACCGGGCCGCCGAGATCGCGGGGTGTCAGGCGCTGCGGGTCGATAGGTAGCATCGAGCGGCTCAGGTACAGCTGGTTGATCGCCTGCCAGTCTGCTTCGCTTTGCGCGCGGCGTATGCCAAAGCCACGAAACACCCGGGTCGCTTGGCGGTAGTCGCTGAACCACAGGCGCAGGGTGTCGGAGGGGTCGAGGAACAACTGCGTCGGCGCAAGCCCCAGCACTTGCTGGGGGGCGGCGACATACAGGGCGATGTCCCGCTCTCCCGGCTGTTCGTGGAGCAGTTCCCGGGCCAGGGACGCGGGGTCGGGGAAGGTGTGGCCGATCAGCAGCCGGCCCCAGCCGCAGTGCACGGCAATCGGTTCGCCGCCGTGGCTGCCGTCTTCGGCAAAGCGTGCCTGCAGGCGTTCGTAGGACGGCGCCTGACCCCGCAGCAAGCGTTGGTTCTGGTGAGGTTTCATCGGTCAGATTCCTTGCTCGCTGAGCCATAGGTTCAGCGCCGCCAGTTGCCACAGCTTGGAGCCGCGTAACGGGGTCAACTGGCCCTGTGGGTCGCTCAGCAGGCGGTCAAGCATGGCGGGGTTGAACAGGCCGCGATCCTGGCTGGGGTCCAGCAACAAGTCGCGCACCCAATCCAGGGTGGCGCCCTGCAGATGTTTGAGACCCGGCACGGGGAAGTAACCTTTTTTGCGGTCGATCACCTCGCTGGGGATCACCCGGCGCGCGGCTTCCTTGAGTACATGCTTGCCACCGGCCGGCAGTTTGAATTGCCCCGGCACCCGCGCCGACAACTCCACCAGCCGAAAGTCGAGAAAGGGCGTGCGCGCCTCCAGTCCCCAGGCCATGGTCATGTTATCCACACGTTTGACGGGGTCGTCGACCAGCATCACCGTACTGTCCAGGCGCAGCGCTTTATCCACAGGCGCGGCGGCGCCCGGCTGGGCGAAATGCTCGCGCACGAAGTCGCCGGCAGCGTCATGGTCGATCAGCCATTGCGGTTGCACGGTGGCGGCGTAGTCGGCGTAGTTGCGGTCGAAAAAAGCCTCGCGGTAGGCGGCGTACGGATCGCGGGCACCGTCGACCTGCGGGTACCAGTGATAACCGGCGAACAGTTCATCCGCGCCCTGGCCGCTCTGCACCACCTTGCAGTGCTTGGCCACCTCCCGGGACAGCAGGTAGAAGGCGATGCAGTCGTGGCTGACCATTGGCTCGCTCATGGCGCGAAAGGCCGCGGGCAGTTGCTCGATGATCTGGTGTTCGTCGATGCGCAGTTGGTGATGGCGGGTGCCGTAGCGCTGGGCGATCAGGTCTGAGTACTGGAACTCATTCCCGCGTTCGCCGCCGGCATCTTCAAAGCCGATGGCGAACGTCGACAGGTCTTGCACCCCGGTTTCTCGCAGCAGGCCCACCAGCAAGCTGGAGTCGACGCCACCGGAAAGCAGCACGCCGACCTCCACCGCCGCGCGCTGACGAATCGCGACCGCCTCGCGGGTGCTGTCGAGCACCCGCTCGCACCAGTCGTCGAGGGTCAGGTTCAGCTCATCGGCACGCGGGCCATAGGGCAACGTCCACCAGGTGTGCTGCTCGGTGCGACCGTCCGCTTCGATGCGCATCCAGGTGGCCGGTGGCAGCTTCTCGACCCCCATCAGCAAGGTGCGGGGCGCCGGGACCACGGCGTGAAAGTTCAGGTAGTGATTGAGCGCCACGGGGTCGAGCATTGGGTTGATGTCGCCGCCCTTGAGCAGTGCCGGCAAGGTCGAGGCAAAGCGCAGGCGCTGCCCGGTGCGCGACAGGTACAAGGGTTTGACACCGAGGCGGTCACGGGCCAGAAACAAGCGCTGGTGGTCACGCTCCCAGATGGCGATGGCAAACATGCCGTTGAGTTTGCCAAGCAGCTCAGGGCCCCAGGCGTGATAGCCCTTGAGCAGCACTTCGGTGTCGCCCTCGGAATAGAAAACATAGCCCAGGCTTTCCAGCTCGCAACGCAGTTCGGGGAAGTTGTAGATCGCCCCGTTGAACGCCAGCGACAGGCCGAGCGCGCTGTCGACCATCGGCTGCGCCGAGCGGTCAGACAGGTCCATGATCTTCAGGCGCCGATGACCCAGGGCCATTGGTCCCTGACTGTGCAACCCCCAGGCGTCGGGGCCACGCGGGGCCAAGTGATGGGTGATGCGTTCAAGGGCGGCCAGGTCGGCCGGTTGATGATCAAAACGTAACTCGCCAGCTAATCCGCACATAAATTCCTTACCGGTTTTGCCGTTGGGGAGGGTGTACCCAAACGTGGGGTACTGAAGAACTGACCCTGTGGGTTTTCTGGAGTTTTAGATCGATCGGTTATAAGTATCCACGGCCCACCCTTGCATTCGTGGTGTTACATACGTCTGTAATACATGCAAATAGTGGCGGGCAGAGGCTGGGTTATGCCCAGTTTTTTGCGCTGGATCAGCCGGGTGGCAGCGGTATCGTGGGCAGCACTGTCATGTGCAATAAGGAGCATTGCCAATGTCTGTGATGAACGATACCGACCCGCCTGCACCGGCGCTGAGCAACGAACAACGCCTCGCCGCGTTGCTGGAGCTGACGGGGGACCTGGATCACGCCCAGGTGCTGGACGAGACACTTCCACGTTGGTTGTACACGACCCAGGAAGCGGTGTTGAAGGCGCTGGAGCAGGCGCTAGCCAGCAGCCTGCGGTATCAGCTCAGGGTCGAGCAGTACCTGCGAGAGCTAGAACCGCCCGAACAATTCTGCGCGCGCCAGTTGCGCCAGCACCTACCGCCTGAGTGGGAGGGGCCGCTGGACGTTGAACTCGACCTGCTGGAACTGCCCAGGCGGGTGATTACCGGAGGCGATCTGGGGGGCGTG
This sequence comes from Pseudomonas sp. ok272, assembly GCF_900109995.1. Classification (GTDB taxonomy): domain Bacteria; phylum Pseudomonadota; class Gammaproteobacteria; order Pseudomonadales; family Pseudomonadaceae; genus Aquipseudomonas. The sequence continues at coordinate 56,887 of NZ_FOCB01000009.1, forward strand.
GCCGAAGAGGTGACGTACGACTATCGAACGCTGGTACACGCGGCCATGCAGGGCTTTACCGAGGGTGAGGCCCAGGGCAGCGATTTGTCCCCGCGCGCGGTGATCCTGAGCAGTGGCACAAAAAAAGCGGCCCAGGTCAGCCCGGTCCAGTTTGCCCGCTATTGTCGCCAACTTGACCTGGGCAAGCGCTACCAGGCGCACGTACGCGAGGTCTTCAAGTGGGCGCCGGCTGTCGAGGACCCGGCGTACGCTTCGTACAGCCCGGCAGCGGTGGATATTTCCCGGCTCAAATCCCTGGATATGCAGATCGACCTGCACATCGCCTACGCCATGGCGCATATCAGTGAGTCGACGTATCGCCAGTTGCTCACGTTGAACGAGTTCGACGGGGCGCCACCCCTCGCCGCCGACCACCTGCCCCAAGGGCGCAAGCTCAAGTGGCAGGGCCTGAAGATTCATGGCTGCTGCCTGTGGGGAGCGCTGGTGTTCTCCAGTACCGGAACCGACTCTGCCTTTGCCGGCCAGTGTGTGGTCTATCTGCCCAACGAACCGGTGCGCCCGCTCTATGAATACCCCTCCCCGGAAGCCTTCAAGCTGTACCTGGGCCTGAAACTGCGGGTGCCGTCCTATCGCAAGCGGTTCGAGCGTTACCTGAGTGAGGTCGATCGGGATGAGTTCTTTCGACGGATGGATGACGAACAGGGCCTGGGGTCGCTCGAACCGCTGCCCGCCGCGACCCGCTTCTCCGATTTTGTGTTCAATGCCTATACCGGCAGGGCGCTGCTGGACGCCCGTGTCCTGGTGGTGCCCAACGGTGATGTCGATGCCCAGCAGCGCGACGCCCGATTTATGCGCTACCTGGACGCGGGGCTGACACTGGCCAATGTGGCCGGTTTTTTTGTGCCGGTCCTGGGGCAATTGATGTTGGGGGTCGCCATCGGGGAGATGCTCGGCGAGACCTATGAAGCGGTCCAGGATTGGCGCCACCAGGATCGGCACGAGGCCCTGGGCCATGTGCTTTCGGTGGCGCAGAGCCTGGCGTCGCTGGCGGCGTTCGCGGCGGCGGGCAAGGTGGTGGGCTCGGCGCTGGGGCGGCTGAACGTGAGCACTCAGGAGCACTTTGCACAGTTCGAAGTCATTCACCGCGCCGATGGCAGCTCCAGGCTCTGGCGCGTGAACCTGCGGCCCTACCGCCAGCCCGAAAGCGTAATCGAGGGATTGACCCCCGATCCCAAGGGCCTCTATCAGCGTAATGGCGCGCATTACCTGCGCCTCGAGGGTGACCTTTACCAGGTTGGCTACGACGCGCCATCGGGCCAATGGTCCATCCATCACCCCACACGTGAGGACGCCTATCGCCTGCCCCTTGAGCACAACGGCGAGCGCGGCTGGCGGCATGTACATGAGCATGAGTGGTCTGATGCCGACTACGCGCTGAGACGCATTGACCCGCGCCTGGGCAACTTGGCGCCACGCGTCATGAACTATGCCCGGGCCATTACCGGGCTGGACTTGGCGCAGGCACAGCAGTTGGCCCGGGAGAGTCGGCCGCTGCCTGCCAGGTTCGAAGATTGCGTCAACCGTTTTCGCCTCGACCAGCAGGTGCGTGACCTGCGCTGGCAACTGGAGCAGGGGCACTATCACGACCCGGAGACGGCGGTGGCCAAAATGAACACCTTGCCCTTGTTGCCCGGCTGGCCCAAGGGGCGCTTCTTCGAGGTGCTGGACAGTGCGGGCGAAGTGGCTGCGCGTTATCCGGAGGTCGCGCCGTTTGATTACGCAGACCTGAGCATTCTTATCACTGAGCAGGAAGTGGCCAAGGGGCTGGTGCTGGACACTTTGCTCCGTACGTTGAGTGAGGAAGAAACCCTGGGCTTGCTGGGAAGTCACCCAGGCCTGACTCAGGCACGTGCGTTGTTGGCGGGGCGGTTGATCCAGACCTTGAAGCAGCAGCATAAGCGGGTGTTCGACTTGCTATATGCGGCCTACGACAGCACCGCCTCTGCCAAGTCATCGCTGGTGCGCGAGGTGTTCCCGCAACTGCCCGTCAGGCTGATCCGCCAGCTACGCGGCGAGATGTCGACGGTTGAGCAACAGATTCTCAGTCAGCGCCGGCGAGTGCCCCTGCACCTGGCGCAAAAAGCCCGCGAGGCCTGGGACGCGGTGCAGGTGGATCGCGCCATCTGCGGGCTGTACGTGCCGGAACTGGCCAACGACGACACCTATCGCATGATCGGCAGATTGCTCGCCCGTCTCGAGGGGTGGCCGCGTGAAGGGGTGTTCGAGGTGCGCGACAACACGGTCGATGGCCCGTTGCTCGATACCTTTGGTCGGGGCGCGTCGCCACGCAACGTGCTGGTTCGCGCGGGCGAAACGTACCAGGCATTCGACCGGGCAGGGCAATCACTGGGCGTGCCTGTCGAGGGCCCGGAGAGTTTTTACCAGGCGCTGCTCAATGCCCTGAGCCGTGAGGAACACACGGCGTTGGGGATAGGTGAGGAAAGCGTGCGCAAGTGGCAGTTGCAGGCCAAGTTGATGCGCCTGGCTGAAGATGATCGGCCCCTGGCGGTCCGTGCGGTACACGGGGAACTGGCGGAACCGGACACGGCGTGGCTGGCGTGCGCCCAGGCCTCGCCTGCGGAGCTGGCGCCCCACCCGGCCAGTCTGCTGCGCAAGGTTCGTCACCTGTTCCCCCTGCTCGATGACGCGCAATTGCATGCCTTTATCGACAACCTGGGCAGCGATCACGTGACCCGGGCGACGGCCTTCAAGGCCCTGCAACAGCAGCATCAGGCCTTGCGTGCGGCGCTGCGAACCTGGCGGTCCCAGGACGCCCAAGGCGGGTCCTCGCTGCTGGCGCGCATCGAGTTGCGGCGCAGTCGCGAGATCGTCGCCAACCGCATCGAGCGCTGCTGGCGGCATATGCTCAAGGTAAGCGATGAATACAACGTCAGCGTGCCCGGCCTTGAACTGGACAACCTGCAGGTCGGTAGCTTGCCGACCTTGCCGGCGCAGGTCGAGTTCAGGCATGTGCGGCGCCTTTCCCTGGGCCACATGGGGCTGGGGGACGATGCCGCGTACTTCCTCAAGCATTTCCCCGAGATCGAGAGCCTGGACCTGACGCGCAACCGATTGACCCGAGTCCCCGAGGTGCTCTCGCACCTGGCTGAACTCAAGCAGGTGTACCTGGACAGCAACCAGTTGCAGCTCAACGACTATGGGCGTCGTCGTCTTGCCGGCCTGACGCGCTTGCGAACCCTCAGTCTGAACGACAACCCGCTGGGTGACGCACCGGATGTCAGCCGGCTGTTCGATTTGCGCTGTCTGCTGTTGCGCGATACCCGCGCCAGGAGTGTGCCCGAGGGCTTGCAGCGCTTGCCGAACCTGGAACTTGTGGACCTGCGCGGCAACGACATCAGTACCTTGCCGGCCTGGTTGTTCCGCATGTCCCGGCGCTTCAGCCGAGCCATCAACCTGCGACTCAACCCTTTGTCCGAGAGTAGCCGGGAGGCCTTGTTGACCTACCGCAACACCGTGGGGGTCGGTATGGGTTACGTCGAGGACGATATCGTGCGCCTCAATGAGCAAGCGGCGCGTGAACTGTGGCTTGGCCATGAGCATCTCCCCACGTCGTCGCGCAGCGCTATCTGGCAGGGGCTCAAGGACGATCCGGCCAGCGAAGGCCTGTTCAAGCTGTTGGCCGAACTGGGCGGGGCGGCCGACACCAGCTATGTGCACGAAGACATGGTGCGCCGGGTGTGGGACGTGCTGCACGCCGCGTCGACCGATGCCGCGCTGCGCAGCGAGATCTTCGACCGGGCGGCCACCCCGATCAATTGCGATGATGCGGCCGCGCTTAACTTCAGCAGCCTGGAAGTGCTGGTCGAGATCGACAAGGCGTCGCGGCTGGTGGGCAGCCCGACGTTCAAGGCGAACGCCATGGCGAAGCTGGGGCGGGGGTTGTTTCGCTTGGATCAACTGGAAAACATCGCGCAGACGTTCCGGGAGCAGCATCCACATGTCGATCCGTTGGAGGTCAGCCTGGCCTATCGCACCGGCCTGGCCCGCGAGCTTGAGCTGCCGGGGCAACCCCAGCACATGCGCTATGCGAGCTTGAGTGGCGTCACCAGCGATGCACTGAATCGCGCCGAGGGCGAGGTCCGGCAGGCCGAGTTGAGTACCCGGCTACCGGATTTCCTGGTGCAGCAACCGTTTTGGCTGACGCATCTGCGGCGACGGTTTGCCGCCGTCTTCGAACGCCTCAACCTACCCTTCCACCAGCGCATGCATGCCGCGTTCAGCCGGTCCCAGGCGTTGACGGACCAGGCTTACCGCGATCAGGTCGATGAGATCCAGCGCGAGCAGGAGCAGGCCCAGGAACGCACCTACCGGCGCTTGACCCTGGAGTCGTTGTCGGATGATGCGCCGACCGCGTGCCCCGTGCCGTAGGTCGACTAACCCTTGGTTGGGGTGTGGCGGATCAACTGGCGCAGGGCGAAACGATTCGGGTGACAGGCCTCGGCCACGCTCCTGGGCAACGGCAAGGGTTCGTTGTCCAGCCAGGCGGCGAGCAATTCGCCGGACAGCGGCGCGGTGATCAAGCCGCGCGAACCGTGGCCGCTGTTGACGTACAAGCCGTCCAGCCACGGGCAGGCGATGTCCGGTACTTGCCGGGCGTCCTTGGCCAGGGCGGCGTAGGCCTGGGCAAAGGCGGGGTGGTCGGCGAGCGGGCCGACAATCGGCAGGTAGTCGGGGCTGGTGCAGCGGAACGCCGCACGGCCTTGCAGGGCGCTCGGGTCCAACTGTTCGACGTGCAGGCGGGCCAGCAGGTCGCTGGAGATTTGCTTGAGCATGTCCAGGTTGCCCAGGTGCTCGGCGGTGCTGGGCGTCAGGTCCTCGCTGTGGAAGTCGAAGCTGGCGCCGAGGGTGTGTTCGCCCAGGCGCGCCGGGGCGACGTAGCCTTCGGCGCACACCACCGTGGCCAGGTCTTGGCTCGCGGTGGTCTGTGCCAGGCGGGTGATTTGCCCGCGAATGCGCTTGAGTGGCAGCTCGGCGCTCGGGGCAAAGCGCTTGATCTCGGCGGCGCCGGCGAGGATCACCACCGGTGCGCTGGCCAGCAGGGTGTCGCCGTTCCAGGCCTGCCATTGGTCATCGACCTTGCGCAGCGCCAGGGCATCGTGGTGGGTCAGCATCTGCACGTGGGCGTGAGTCGCCTGCCAACGGCACAGGGCCGGCGGGTGCACCCAACCGCCCTCGGGGTAAAACAGCCCGCCGTGGTCCAGGGCTACGCCGGCCCGGGCCTGGGCCTGGGCCTGATCCAGGGGATGCACCAAGTCGGCGGCAAACGCACTGACCAGCTTCGCCTGGCGCTCGGCTTCCTTGGCATTGAACGCCAGTTGCAGCACCCCGCAATCATCCCAGTCCAGGCCCCGGTGCAAGTGTTCCAGCAGGCGCCGGGTGTGCCCGAAACCGCTGACGATCAGTTGCGACAGCGCGGTGCCGTGGGCCGAGAGCTTGAGGTACAGCACGCCCTGGGGATTGCCCGAGGCCTCTTGCGCCAGATCGGCATGGCGTTCCAACAGACTGACCTGCCAGCCGCGTGCGGCGAGGCTGGACGCCGTGGCGCACCCGGCCAGGCCGGCGCCGATGACCATCGCGTGACGTTGTTCGATCACCTGGGCAGGGCGGGCGAACCAGGGTTTGACCGTCGCCGGTCGCGGTGTCTCGGCAGGCCAACCGACGAACGTGCCGCGCAGGATCTCCCACTTGTGGCCGATGCCCGGCGTACGGCGCATTTTGAAGCCTGCGCCATTGAGCAGGCGGCGCACCCAGCCGGTGCTGGTGAAGGTGCTGATGGTCGAGTCGGGCGCCGCCAGGCGTGCCAGTTCGGCGAACAGTTCGGCCGTCCACATGTCGGGGTTCTTGGCGGGGGCAAAACCATCGAGAAACCACGCGTCGACCTGCGCATCCAACTGCGGCAGTTGCTCCAGCGCGTCGCCGATCAACAGCGTCAGGGTGACGCGGCCGTGGTCCAGCACCAGGCGCTGAAAACCTGGGTGGATGGCCACGTACTGGTTCAATAACTGATCGGCCCACGGCTTGAGGTCCGGCCACAGCGCCAGGGCCCGTTGCAGGTCGGTCCGGCTCAGCGGGTACTTTTCGACGCTGATGAAGTGCAGCCGCGCGCCGCCGTGAGCCTGCTGCTCGAACAACTGCCAGGCGCACAGGAAGTTCAGCCCGGTGCCGAAGCCGGTCTCGCCAATGACCAACCGCTCGCCCGGCAAGAGCGCGGCAAAGCGCTCGCCCAGGCGGTTCTGTTCGATGAACACGTAGCGGGTTTCTTCCAGACCCGACTGGTCGGAAAAGTACACGTCGTCGAACACCCGCGAGCGTGGGCGTCCCTGGTCGTCCCAGTCGAGCTGGGCATTGGGCTGTACGGGGTTCATGGGCAACTCGGGCAAGACAAGGCGGCCATTCTAGCCGATCACGGGACACGCCAACGAAGCTCATCTCGACATTAAACCTGGCCGTGGCGAGCGAGCGTGCTCGCCACGAATGTAGCGGCGACCTCGGGACGCGCTGCGGTGAACAGCGTGGGTGGTAGCCCGCTGCTTTTTGCATGGAAAAAACTGCGGCGAACACCCCCCGGACCGATCAACTAACCGCGTCATTTGAGCGTCAGCACCGGGGTATCGTGGAGGCCTGATCAACGAGCAATAAGGAACATTGCCGATGCCCACACAGGATGATTTGACCCACGCCTTGACTCAACTGACCCAGCAGCAGTTACAAGCCGCCTTGCTGGACATGACCGGCGATCTGGCCAAGGCCCAGGTGCTGCAAAAGCGTCTGCCGGGCTGGATGGTCAATGCCCCGCCGGGTGTGCTGGAGGCACTGGAGACAGACGCCTCGCAGGTTGAAGAGGCCAGGGACGCCGTCGCCGGGCGCCTGCGGCGGCTGCGTTCGCTGGATGAGTTTTGCAGCGCACACTTGAAGGCTTACTGCCAGGCGCGGTGGCAGGTATCGGTGGACCCGGAAAAGGACCTGTTTGTCCGCGCTTACTATGAGTACGAGAAAGACGTCCTGCCGTTGCAGTATTCGCGGGTCATCAAGCGAGAGAAGCACAGCGTGTTGCACATGGCCCTGCAGAACTTCACCGAAGATGAGACGCGAGTGGATCGATACCCTCCCGAGTCTGTGCTGCAATCAGCAGCGGTCCCGCAGGCCGTTATCGGGCTTACCCCGTCGGCGTTCGCCCAAGGCTGCCGGGAGCTGGATCTGGGCCGCTTGTACCAGCAACACATCGCCGAGGTGTTCTACCTGAATGCGGGTGAGGCCGGCGATGATGCCTATATCAACGGGGTCGCGGTCGATATCGGCTGGATGAAAACCCTGGATGTCAGAATCGATGCCCATATCGCCCTCATGCGTGGGGATATCAGCCCGGACAGCCATGCCCTGGTGTGTGCACTGCTTGACCGCAACCTGGGCCCTGCAGAGGCCAAGGACCTGTTGTTTCATGGCCGCCCGGTCATCTGGCAAGGCCTGAATGCGCTCGACAGTTGCCTGTGGAGCGTTGTGGTGTTCTCCGGCCGGCCGATTGCCGACTACCCGCAGGATCCTTGCCTGGTCTACATGCCGAATGAGCCGCGGCGTCCGTTCTTTGAGTACCCCTCGCTCAACGACTTCAAGACCTACCTGGACTTGAAGCTGGAAGTCGCCAGCTATCGCACGTTCTTCACGGGGTACCTGGGGGAGGTTGACCGGCTCGGTTTCTTCAGTCGATTCGATCCGCAGCGCAGCGTGGGTGTGCTGGAGAGCAAGCCCATCGAGGTCAGCCTGGCGCGGCATTTTTTCGCAACCTACGTGGGCAAGCTGCAAATCGACGCGCGCACGCTGGCGGTGCCGGTCGAGGATGTGGACGAGCAAGCCCGCCAGCAGCGTTTGCTGGCGTATCTGGATGCCGGGTTGACGCTGCTCAACCTCGCCGGTTTTGTTGTACCGGCGCTGGGGCTGTTGATGACGGGCGTGGCCGTGGGGCAGATGCTCGGCGAGGTGTATGACGGTATTGAGGACTGGCAGCGGGGGGACAAGGAGGAGGCCTTCAAGCAATTGGTGGCCGTGGCGCAAAACATCACCTCGATGGTGCTGTTTGCGGCGGGGAGCAAGGTCGTCGGCAAGGTACTCACACGGACCCGACTGAACCTCGAAGGCTACTTTCGCGAGCTGGAGGCCGTGCGTTCCAGTGATGGCAACCCGCGGTTCTGGCGTGCGGACATTGCGCCGTACACCCATGACCAGCGTCTTGTCGATAACGCAGTGGCAGACGCGCAAGGCCTCTACGCGGTGGGTGGCCATTGGTACGTCAAGGTCAATGGCTACGTCCACCAGGTGGCCTTTGACGCCCGGCTGGATCAGTGGCGGGCGATCCACCGCGCGCGCCCCACGGCCTATCGTCCGGCCTTGTTGCACAACGGTGAGGGCGCCTGGCGCTTTTCCTTCGAACGACCAGAAGAGTGGGACGATCAGAATTATCTGTTTTCCCGTCTGGAGCCGGCGAGCCGTCACCCGGCGCTCGACTCGCGCAAGCTGCGACTGGTCAATGACATCATGGGCAAACCCTATCACTGGGCCTATCACTTGGCCCGGGAATGCCTGCCGTTTCCCGCGCGCTTTCGCGACCTGTACGAACGTTTCAGGCTCGAGCAATCCATTCGCGACCTGATCTGGCTGCTGGAGCGCGGTGTTTACCTCAACGCTGAAAGCGCGACCCTGCAGATGCACGTCTTGCCGTTGTTGCCGGGCTGGCCCGAAGGGCGTTACTTCGACGTGGTGGATGCCCAGGGCCGCGTCACCGCGCGTTACCCCGACAGCGCGTTTTTTGACGAGACCAGCCTGCGTGTGACCCTCACCGAACAGGCGGTGAAGGAGGGGCAGGTATTTGACGGGGTGCTTTCCCAGTTGGATCAGGAACAAAAGAACGGCTTGTTGGGTGAGGGCGTTGCGGCCCATCAGGAGCACGCGACCCTGGTGCATCGATTGCTCGCGCACCTCAAGGCGTATCGCAAGCCGCTGTTCGAGCAGTTGTACCAATCCTGCGAAGCACGGGTGCCGCCGGAGTGGTTATTGATACGAAGCACCTATCCGCAATTGCCGTACCGGGTCATGCGCGAGTTGATGGCCCAGGCGTCTTCATTGGACTGGCAAACACTGCGCGAGCAGCAGCGTGTCCCCATGGCCCTGGCTGAAGCGGTGCGCGGGGCCCTTGAGGAGCAACGACTGGACCGCGCCCTGGCGGGATTCGAGCAGCCAGAGTTGGCCGGCCTCGACACCGAGTGCGTCGCCGTGCGCCTGTTGCCGCGCCTTGGGGGGTGGGACCGCACGCTACAGTTGGAATTGCGCCAGGACTCGCCACAGGGTGAGTTGCTGGCCCTGGGAGCCATCGCAGGTGCCCGCGAGCGGCGGGTGATAGTCCGCTCGCCAGCCGGTTTCCAGGCGTTCGATGGCAATGCGCTGAGCCTGAGCGATGTCCGCTCAGGCCCCGACGGTTTGTTCGAGGCCATTGAGCGCCCCCTGGCCGACCACCAGCGCATCGCCTTGGGGCTGCCAGTGGTGGAGGCCGATAACGGCTGGCGCCTGCGACGCTTGGTGGCTGCCCAGGTGCAGAGCGAGCGTGAGCTGGCCGCCGAGGCGTTCTCCGATCAGGCCCACGAACCCCAGACGGTAGAAACGCCCTGCCGGTTGGCGGACTCACCGGCCGGGGCGGCGGCCCGCAGCCGTGTGCTGCTGGGCAAGGTGAAGCGGCTCTATCCCACGTTCAGTGACGCACAAGCCACTGACCTGCTGCTGGCCTGCGGTGTCGATGAGTTGTCCCGGGCCAAGGCGGTAGAGCGCATGACCCTGGACCTGGAGCGCCTGCGGGCGATTCTCAAGCACTGGAAAAGCAACCTCCAGGACCTGGAGTACCAACCGGGCCTGCGAGACATTCGTCACAGCCGCCAGCAAGTGGCCGAGCGCATCGAGGCCTGTTGGCGGCGCCAGAGCGTGGTGCTCGATGAGCGACAGCTGCCGGTTGCCAGCCTGACCCTGGATGACATGCGCGTAGGCGCATTGCCGAACTTACCGCCGCAGATTCGTTTCGACCATGTCCGGCAGTTGTCACTCAAAAACATGCGCCTGGGCGATGACGTCGCGTACTTCCTCAAGTGTTTCAAGGGCGTGAAACGCCTGGATCTGGACCGCAACCGGTTGACCCGGTTGCCGGAATACCTGTCCCGGATGCCCGAACTCGACAGCCTGTCCCTGGCCCGCAACCTGCTGGCGCTGACCGAGTACACCCGCAAAAAGCTGGCCGACATGAGCACATTGCGCCGCCTGGACCTGAGCCACAATCCGCTCGATGGTCATGTGGATGTCAGCCACATGGGCAACCTGGAGACCCTGTTGCTGCAGGACACCCACATCACCGACCTGCCCACCGGGCTTGGGCGTCTGGCCTACCTGGAACAGGCGGATCTGCGCGATAACTGGATCACGCTCCTGCCTGAGTGGCTGTTCACCTCCACCCGCAGTTTCAGCCAGGCGATCAACCTGGGGGGGAACCCGCTGGCGGCGACGGCGATGACGGCACTGGCGCGCTACCGTGAGGATGTCGGCATCGGCATGGGCGTGGTGGAGGACGATCAAACACGGTTCACCGAGTTGAAGGCCCGGGGGTTGTGGTTGCCGGACGAAGTGGCCACGCGCAATGCCCTTAAACGCAACGTCTGGGCTAACTTGCGTGATGATGGGGAGTCGGCACCGCTGTTCGAACTGTTGGCCCAGTTGTCCGGCACCGCAGACAGTCGCTACGTGCGCGAGGATTTGAGCCGGCGGGTCTGGGAGGTCTTGCAGTCGACCCATGACAGCGTCGAACTGCGTGAGCAGGTCTTTCAACTGGCGGCGCATCCGGTGAACTGCGCGGACGGGGCTGCCGACATTTTCAGCCAACTGGAAGTGCTGATGGAGGTGGAGCGAGCGACCCATCGTCCCGGACGCACCCAGGGTAGCCCTGGAGGGCTGTTGAAACTGGGTCGTGGCTTGTTTCGCCTCAGTGAGCTGGAAAAAATAGCCCGGGCCCATGCCACGGAGCATGCCTCGCCGGACCCTTTGGAAGTCAGCCTGGCGTTTCGCGTCGGCCTGGCCAAGACCCTGGAACTGCCGGGGCAGCCCAAACATACGCAGTTCGCGGCGTTTGCCAACGTGACCCGTGATGGCCTGGAGGCGGCGCATGATCAGGTACGCACGGCCGAGTTGTCCCCCGCATTCATGGGGTTCATTGCCCAACTGTCATTTTGGAAGGGCCATCTCAAGCAGCAGTTTCCCCGTGAGTTTCTTGCGGCGACCGAGCCCTTCGATGTGCAACAACAGAGGCTTTTCGAGAGCCGACAAAGCCTCACCGACGGCGAATACCTCGCGCAGATGGAAGCCCTGCGCGCGCCCCGGCGACAAGCGATCGTCGAGGTGGTGGAGCGCCTGACCCAGCAAATGATCAAGCACCAGGACCTGGGCATTTGCCATGTCCCGGAAGGGTGAGGTGGGGGCGGGGGATTGATCCACGGCAACGGTGCGGCCATTGCCCGAACAAAGCGCCGGGCAATCCGCTAGTCTTGCTCCATCTTGCCTGGGAGCCGTTCATGTTCGAGTCAGCCGAAATCGGTCATGCGATCGACAAAAAAACCTATGAAACCGAAGTGCCGGCGCTGCGCGAGGCCTTGCTGGAGGCCCAGTTCGAACTCAAGCAGCAGGGCCGTTTCCCGGTGATCGTGTTGATCAACGGCATTGAAGGCGCGGGCAAGGGCGAGACGGTCAAGTTGCTGAACGAATGGATGGACCCGCGCCTGATCGAGGTGCGTACGTTCGACCAGCAAACCGATGAAGAACTCGCCCGGCCACCGGCCTGGCGGTACTGGCGCATGCTTCCGGCCAAGGGCCGCATGGGCGTGTTCTTCGGCAACTGGTACAGCCAGATGCTCCAGGGTCGGGTCCATGGCCTGTTCAAGGACGCGGTGCTGGACCAAGGCATCAACCAGGCCGAGCGCCTGGAAAAAATGCTCTGCGATGAAGGCGCGCTGATCTTCAAGTTCTGGTTCCACCTGTCCAAGAAACAAATGAAGGCGCGCCTCAAGTCGTTGCAGGACGACCCGTTGCACAGCTGGCGCATCAGCCCGCTGGACTGGCAGCAATCGGAAACCTACGACCGGTTCGTGAAGTACGGCGAGCGGGTGATTCGTCGCACCAGCCGTGACTATGCGCCGTGGCACATCATTGAGGGCGTAGACCCGAACTACCGCAGCCTGACCGTGGGCAAGCTGCTGCTCGAAGGCCTGCAAAGTGCCCTCAAGCGCCCGGCGGTCAACCCGGACAAGGTCAGTGCCGCGCCACTGACCCGCAGCGTCGACCAGCGCAGCCTGCTGGACGCCCTGGACCTGAGCCGGCGCCTGGAGAAGACGGATTACGAGGAGCAGTTGATCACCGAGCAGGCCCGCCTGGCTGGCTTGATGCGTGACAAGCGCATGCGCAAGCACGCGTTGGTGGCGGTGTTCGAAGGCAATGACGCGGCCGGCAAGGGCGGGGCGATCCGACGTCTGGCGGCAGCGCTCGATCCGCGCCAGTACAGCATCGTGCCGATTGCCGCGCCCACCGAAGAGGAGCGGGCGCAACCGTACCTGTGGCGCTTCTGGCGGCACATTCCGGCACGTGGCAAGTTCACTGTTTTCGACCGTTCGTGGTACGGCCGGGTGTTGGTGGAGCGTATCGAAGGCTTTTGCAGCCCTGCCGATTGGATGCGCGCCTATGGCGAGATCAATGATTTCGAAGAGCAGGTCAACGCGTCCAATGTGATCGTGGTCAAGTTTTGGCTGGCCATCGATAAGCAGACGCAGTTGGAGCGTTTCCAGGAGCGTGAGGAGATTCCGTTCAAGCGTTTCAAGATCACGGAGGAGGACTGGCGCAACCGCGAGAAGTGGGATGACTACCGTGCGGCTGTCGGCGATATGGTCGACCGTACCAGCACGGAGGTGGCGCCCTGGACGTTGGTGGAGGCCAATGACAAGCGCTGGGCCAGGGTCAAGGTGGTGCGCACCATTAACCGGGCGTTGGAAGAGGCGTTCGAGAAGGCGGATAGGCATGAGAGGGCGCGCAAGAAGTAGTGTTTTGCGTACAGCCTGGAGCCTGGAGCCTTTGTGGGAGCGAGCCCGGCTTGCCAGCGAAGGCGGCCTTCCGGCCGGCCTGGCTCTTGTGGATGTACCCAGGTCCACTGTGGGAGCGAGCCCGCTCGCGAGGCGGCCTTCCGGCCGGCCTATCTCTGGCGGGTGGTGTACATATCCGTTGCTGCGGGTGTGGCGACTGTTGGTTTCGCCCTGACGGTCGACTCCCTTTGGCAAACGCCCCAAAGGAAGCAAAGGTCTCGCCCCGAGCGTCCGGCCCCTCGCTAGGGCTCGGGGTTCCTTCGTTCCGGTATCCCTCTGGGGGCATCGCCTCCGGTTTGCTTCGCTGCACCTCCATGCGATGAGTTCGACTGCGTCGAACGGCGCTGCGCGCCAGTCCCCAGAGGCATACCTCCACTCAGCCTGCCGATGGGGCGGGTGGATCAAGATCAAGAGCCAGATCAAGAGCGGCAGGCGAGCTAACGCTCGGCCTGTTGAGTGGTGAAGGGCGGTGCGGGGTGGTTGGGAGTTTGGTGGTGGTGGTGGTGGTGGTGGTGATGGTGGTGATGGTGATGGTGATGGTGATGGTGATGGTGATTTTGCTTTTGGTGGGAGCAACTGTCTTAGCCATGCCGCTCGTCACCGCCATCGCGAGCAGGAATCTGGGTTGAGCCCGTAGGAGCGAGGCTTGCCCGCGAACCGGCCAGCCCATTCAACATTGATGTCGTCAGGCTTACCGCCTTCGCGGGCAAGCCTCGCTCCTACAAGGAATTGAGCTGCCCCCGGATGTGTGTTCGCCGTGGACCAGGGTGGGAGCGGGCTTCCAGCCATCCAATCCCTTCCTGATGCCCCCCGCTTAGGGCCGGCGGTCAATCCCATGGTTTTACATACGTCAGGTGAATGATTGTCGCGGTCGGTCGGTTGCGGGCTTTATGCTCGGTTGACTTCCTTCAACGACAACAACAATGAGGTATGCCATGCGTGAAGTAGTGATCGTCGATAGCGTGCGCACGGGCCTGGCCAAGTCTTTTCGGGGCAAGTTCAATCAGACGCGCCCTGACGATATGGCCGCCCATTGCGTCAATGCGCTGCTGGCGCGTAATCACATCGATCCGGCCAGTGTCGAGGATTGCATCGTCGGTGCGGGTTCCAACGAAGGCGCCCAGGGGTTCAATATCGGGCGTAACGTTGCCGTGCTTTCGCAGTTGGGCACCGGTACCGCGGGCATGACCCTCAACCGCTTCTGCTCCTCGGGGTTGCAGGCGATTGCCATTGCCGCTAACCAGATCGCCTCGGGGTGCAGTGACATCATCGTCGCCGGCGGGGTTGAGTCCATCAGCCTGACGATGAAAAGTGTCAACACCGACCACCTGATCAACCCGCTGCTCAAGGAGCAGGCACCGGGCATTTACTTCCCCATGGGCCAGACTGCGGAGGTGGTCGCGCGGCGCTATAACGTCAGCCGCGAGGCGCAGGACCGCTATGCCCTGCAAAGCCAGCTCCGTACCGCCCAGGCCCAGGCGGCAGGGTTGTTTGATGATGAAATCGTACCGATGGCGGTCAAGTACAAGGTCGAGGACAAAAACACCGGCGAGGTGCAGATTCTCGACGGTGCCGTGGAGCGTGATGACTGCAACCGTCCCGATACGACGTACGAAAGCTTGGCCGGGTTGAAGCCGGTGTTCGCCGAGGACGGTTCGGTGACGGCGGGGAACTCGTCGCAGTTGTCCGATGGCGCGTCGATGACCTTGGTGATGAGCCTGGAGAAGGCGCTGGAGCTGGGCCTCAAGCCCAAGGCGTTTTTCCGCGGCTTCACCGTGGCCGGGTGCGAGCCCGACGAGATGGGCATCGGCCCGGTGTTCTCGGTGCCCAAGTTGCTCAAGGCCCGTGGGTTGCAGGTGGCCGATATCGACCTGTGGGAGCTGAACGAAGCGTTCGCTTCCCAGTGTCTGTATGCGCGCGATCGCCTTGAAATCGACAATGCCAGGTACAACGTCAATGGCGGCTCGATTTCCATCGGCCACCCCTTTGGCATGACCGGCTCGCGTCAAGTCGGCCACCTGGTGCGCGAACTGCAGCGGCGCAATCTGCGTTACGGCATCGTCACCATGTGTGTGGGCGGTGGCATGGGCGCCAGTGGTTTGTTTGAAGCGGTGCGCTAGTGTCCTGTCTCGGAAATAAGCTGTTCCCTTTTGACGGCACCTGTCGCCGCCATGCTGCGTTGCCACTCCTCGCCATAGCCCTGCTATGACTCGTCGCGGCGCCTTGCCTGGCAGCAACAGATGCTCGTCAAAAAGGTAACGTATTTCCAAGACAGGACACTAATGCATTGATGGCTTTCACGCGCAAAAAACAGAGGGGGAGCTTGCTCCCCCTCTGTACGTCTGCTGTTTAGTCATCATCAGGGCTGAGCGACTTGCGTGCTGGCGGGTATTCAGTCGTACCAGCGGTTCACTGCGCGCGGCAGACACTTCCCTTCTCGTGATTCGACTTGATAGTTGAATTGATTAAGTAATCACTGTTGTTTTTTAGTGTATGTAGTCTTAGTCTTACGGACGTATTTTTGTCTAAACTATTCTCATTAAAGTGCGTGTAGTCTAATTCCTTCAGTCTGTTTTAGTTTGTTGGCAGATTGCCATTGTTTTCCTATCTGTCTTGATATGACAAGACTACTTCATTAAACGAAAAGGATGGCTTACTTGAACAAGTGAGGCGTAGACACTTGCCTGGCGTTGGACGAACTCCTGACTTGCAATGCAACTAGTTGGAAAGGTGAGGCAGGGGCAGTCGGCTGATGGCATTGAACTACCGCTTGTTTAATAAGTCCTGCAGCCTCGCTGCGCCAGGGCTCCTTTAATGAAGTTTGTTATGTGGGAATCTGTGAATGAATACCAACGTTAAAACTATGCTGTTGTCGCTCGGACTGCTGATGGGTTCGATTTCCGTTGCTCAGGCGGCAGATGGAACGGTGACGTTTTTGGGCTCGGTCCACTCGGGCGCTTGCTCGATTAAACCGGACTCCGTGGACCAGACCATTCACTTGGGGGCGATCGCGAAACAACAGTTGGAATCGGGTGGCAAGTCGGAAGCCCGCCGTGTGCTAGTCGAACTTGAAGGCTGCAATTTGTCCGACCTCACGGATAACACGGTAAACGCGACTTTCACGGGCGCGCCGTCGAGCGTGGTACCTGGCGCACTGGGCACCGTCGGCAGTGCCGGCGGCGTGGGCATCATGATGACCCATGGCGGTGACCTGATTAAGTTGGGTGTCGCTACGGCCCCGCAGATCATTGTCGCCGGTGATAACACACTGGAGTTCGGTGCCTATGTGCAGGGTGCCGCGACCGGCCCGATCGTCCCCGGTGATTTCAGCGCAATCACCAACTTCACCTTGGCTTATCAGTAAGTTTTTCCCCCGCCACTGAGTGTGGCGGGGGGAAACAGGCGGGGGATACAGGTGAAAACATTCATAAGTCTCGCTGTCGCCTCTTCTTTGACGATGTTCATCAGTCCAGGTGTTGTTGCGCAGGCGTCTGCGCAAGGCGATGGGCTCGTCACGCTGGGGGGAGAGGTGGTTGATTCAGCCTGCGGGCTGGAACTGGCCAGTGCCGATCAAACCATCGAGATGCCTCCCGAACCGTTGGGCCGGATTGTGCGAAACGCCAGGGGCGAACCACACCCCTTTGAGCTGCGCTTGATCAATTGTTCATTGACGCGCCCAGACCCGTTGCGCCCGGGCGCAAGCCTGCCTGATTGGGAGCATCTGCGTGTGACGTTTGATGGCCCCAGGGATAGAGAGGGGCGCTCGTTTGCGGTCTTTGGCGGCTCGCAGGGGGTGGCTCTGCATATTGTGGATTCTGCCGGCGAGGAGAGTGTGCCGGGTGAACGGATGAACCCGAGGCCGTTGGCTGAGGGCGATATGACGCTGCATTACACACTTCGCTTGGTTGGCAACGGACTGCCGATGATCGTTGGATCCCACAGTGCCGCGGTGCGGTTCAAGTTGGAATACTTTTGAACATTGATGGGCTGCTTTCATGTTGAAGACGTTGAAGGTCAAAAATACGCTGCGACCCAGCCTCCTTGGCGGGTTGATATCACTGGCAGGCACTGCGATGGGGGCCGGGGATATCGAGTTCAATACCGATGTTCTTGATCTGAGTGATCGCACCAATATCGACTTGTCTCGGTTTGCGCGCAGCGGGTTTATCCTGCCTGGCACTTACTCGATGGTCGTGCAGATCAATACCCAGCCTATTGCTGAGCAATCGGTGGCGTTCTATCCCCCCGATGATGATCCCAAAGGCAGTCAGGCCTGTTTGTCGCCCGGTCTTGTCGAGCAGTTGGGTCTGAAGAGGTCCGAAGCCGGCACACTCACGTGGTGGAACGGCGGGCAGTGCCTGGAGGTGCAGAGCTTGCCGGGTATGGAGGTCAGAGGTGATCTGGCCACCTCCACGCTGAACATCAACCTGCCTCAAGCCTATCTTGAATACAGCGCCGCTAACTGGGATCCGCCTTCGCGCTGGGATGAGGGGGTGCCGGGGCTGTTGATTGACTACAACCTGACGGCGCAATCGAACTATCAACGCAATGACAGGGCCCGCAACAACCTCAGTGGTAACGGAACGCTCGGGGCCAATGCCGGGGCCTGGCGCCTGAGGGGCGATTGGCAGGGGCGTGTGGAGAATCGTCGCGAGGGGGCGTCCGACTATCAAAAGCTGGAATGGAGTCGTTACTACGCTTATCGCGCCATTCCGGCGCTGAAGGCGCGCTTGGTGGTGGGTGAGGATTACCTGTATTCGGACTTGTTTGACAGCTTCCGTTTTACCGGGGTGGGGCTCAAGTCGGATGAAAACCAATTGCCCCCCAACTTGCGTGGTTACGCTCCGGAAGTGGTTGGGGTGGCCAAAACCAATGCCAAGGTGGTTATCAGCCAACAGGGCCGTGTGCTGTATGAAACCCTGGTGGCAGCGGGGCCGTTTCGTATTCAGGACCTTCAGGATGCGGTGACGGGGACGCTGGATGTGCGGGTGGAAGAACAGGACGGTTCGGTCCACCACTTCCAGATCGATACGGCAGGCGTTCCTTACCTGACGCGGCCAGGGCAAGTTCGCTACAAGCTGGCGGCTGGGCGACCGTCCAATCTTCAGTACGGTGCAGAGGGCGATTTTTTCGGGACCGGAGAGTTCTCCTGGGGCGTCGACAATGGTTGGTCGCTGTTTGGTGGCGGCATAACGGATAACAACTACCAGGCGTTATCCGTTGGGGCAGGGCGGGACTTGCTGATGTTCGGGGCCCTCTCGTTGGATGTTACCCAATCTCACGCAAACGTTTGGAACGAGACGCTCTCGGGTAAATCCTACCGCCTTCAATACTCCAAGCACTTTGAACAGTATGACAGCCAAGTCACCTTCGCCGGTTATCGGTTTTCCGAGAGGGGCTTTCTGAGCATGAGTGAGTACCTGGATGCTCGTCATTACGGCTTGAATGGCGAACTCGGCGGACGCGGGGAATACCACGAAGGCGGTGACAATTGGAAACCGATTGGCGCAAGTAAGGCACTTTATACGGCGACCGTTAACAAGCAGTTTCGTGATGCAGGGGCGACCGTCTACGCCAGTTACAACAAACAAACCTATTGGGATCGACCGGACACTCAGCGTTGGAACGTGTCGGTGTCGCGTTACTTCAATGTGGGCACGGTCAAAAACATGAGCATGTCCTTGAACATGTACCGCAACCAGGAATACCACTATCGGGACAACGGCCTGTCGCTGACGGTCAGTCTGCCGTTGGGGCGCAGCGGCACGCTGTCGTTGGATGGTAGTCGCGCCGCCGGCAGTAACACGTTTTCAACGCGCTACAGTGATCGCCTCGATGAGCGTAACAACTACCAACTCAGTGCCAGCGATAACGCCGTCAGTGGTTATCTGAGCCATAGGGGTGACCAGGCTGACATTGATGTCAGCGCCAGTCAGCAAGAAGGCAGTTACAGCAGCCTCGGTGTGTCGGCGCGCGGTGGCGGCACGCTCACGCCTTACGGTGCGGCACTGCATCGGACCCATGGCACCGGCGGCACCCGTCTGATGGTCGATACCGGTGGTGTGCCCGATGTGCCGGTGCGGGGCTACGGCTCACCGACCCGCAGTAACGCCTTCGGCAAGGCCGTTATCGCCGATATCAGCAGCTACCAGCGGACGGCCGCCAGTGTCGATCTGGAGCGTTTGCCGAGCAATGTCGAAGCGACGCAATCCGTCACGCAACTGACGCTGACCGAAGGGGCGATTGGCTATCGCTCACTGGAAGTGATTGCCGGTGAGAAGGCCATGGCGGTGCTGCGCCTGCCGGATGGCAGTTCACCGCCCTTCGGCGCGACGGTGAAGAACATCAAGCAACAGGACACCGGGATTGTGAACGACGACGGCAATGTTTACCTGAGCGGTATCAAGGCGGGCGAGCAGATGATCGTCAGTTGGGCCGGTGATGAGCAATGCGTCCTCACACTTCCCGGCACGTTACCGGCGGATGGCTTGACGGATGCCCTGCACCTGCACTGCCAGAGCCTCGCCACTGTTCACGCGTTACCTGAGCCGGCCACGCTGCCCGGCAAGCACACCGATACGGAGAACTTATCCTCATGATGTTGAACACGCGTCTCACCCCCCAGGCGTTCGCGCTGCTGGCTCTAGGCTTGAGCCAGGGGGCCACTGCCGCTGTCGGCCTGGATCGTACCCGAGTGATTTTCGATGGAGGCAAAGAGGCCACCAGCGTGAACATCACCAATAACAATACCCAGCTGCCGTATTTGGCCCAGGGCTGGATTGAGGATGAAGCGGGTAAAAAGATTTCCACGCCATTGATTGTGCTGCCGCCGGTCCAACGCTTGGAGCCCGGGAAACAAAGTCAGCTGAAAGTTCAGGCGTTGCCGGCGGCCAAGTTGTTACCGCAGGACCGAGAGACGGTCTACTACTTCAACTTGAGGGAGATCCCGCCGCGCAGCGATAAGTCCAACACCCTGCAAATCGCACTGCAGACCCGGATTAAGTTGTTCTACCGACCGCAAGCCATTACCCCAAGCCAGCAGGACTTTTCCAACCCGTGGCAAGAAAAGCTGACCCTGACCCGCGAAGGCGACCGTTATCAGGTGCACAACCCGACGCCCTACTACGTGACGCTGGTGGATGCGCGCAGCAGCAAGGACGGCAAAACCGTGCAGGGCTTCGAGCCGCTGATGGTCCCGCCCAAAGGCATGCTGACCTTGGGGCCGACTGCCAAGGCACTCGGTACAACACCCTACTTGGCCTATGTGAATGATTACGGCGGGCGTCCGTTGCTGGCCTTCACCTGCAGTGGCGACACGTGCCAAGTGAACGCGCAAGCATCACCGCCTAAGCCGTAGCGCCTGCCGGGGGAGAACGTCATGAAATCGCAAACTGTGAAGGTCCTGGGCGGCCTGTTACTGGCCTTGGTGGGGAGCGCTCACGCCCAGGCCGAGGAGGATGTCGAGGGCATGGTAGGGCTGCTGAATATTACCGGGGCCATGCATGAGATCCCGTGCAGCCTGGAAATGACATCGCTCCACCAAACGATTGACTTGGGTGTCGTCTCGGCCAGCCAGTTGCAGCGGCCCGGCGACCAGGCGAGCGCCATGCCCTTTCAACTGCGGTTTACCGATTGCCAGCGCACTGCCGGCAGCATCCGCAGTGAGCGTACGGGCAACCTGACATGGAGTGCCCATCAACCGGTGCTGTCGGTCGCGTTTATCGCACCGGCCGATGCCGATGACCCACGCCTGGTCAAAGTGCAAGGCATCACCGGGATGGGCCTGCGCTTGACGGATGCGCTGGGGCGGGATGTACAGCTGGGTTCAAGGGGCGAGCCATTGTTTTTGGCCGTGGGCAGCAACACGCAGACGTGGAATGTCCAGCCGACACGCACCTTGGCGCCGTTGACCAGCGGGGTGTTTCGCGCCGTCGTCGATTTCAGGCTCAATTATGAGTAAGGGCAGAGTAATGGCTAAGGCAACCGGCCCATGGGCCTTTCTTATCGGTGGCGGCCTGTTGTGGGCCGTCAGCCAGGGTGTGCAGGCAGAGGTCAGTCTGATCCTGCGTGCGGTCATCGTCGCGCCGCCGCCGTGTGTCATTAACGGCGGCACTACGCTCGATGTGCCGTTTGGGGCTGACCTGCTGACGTCACGGGTTGACGGGGTCAATTATCGTCGGGATGTGCCTTACACCGTCACCTGCAGCGCCCCGTTCAGTAATGCGATGACGCTGGAACTCAAGGGGCCAGGGGCGTCGTTTGATAGCCGCGTGCTCTTGACCCGCAAGCCGGATCTCGGGGTCAAGCTGTTCGTGAATGGCGCCGACTGGCCGCTGAATACGGCGGTGAATTTTACCTACCCCAACTTTCCAGTGGTGCAGGCGGTGCCTGTCAAACGCGTGGGCAGCAGGCTGACGGGTGGGGCGTTCGATGCCGCCGCGACCCTGGTGGTCGAATACCAATGAAGAGGAACGATCAATGACAGGTTGGCAGCAGCGAGCGTTGCTCGCCTTGTGTTCCATCGGTCTGTGCAGTGGCGCGTCAGCCAATCTGACGTTCAGTGGAACGCTCAATGAGCCACCCCCTTGCACGATTGATGCTGGGAATACGATTGAAGTCGATTTTGGGGATGTCGGGGTAAAACGCGTCGATGGCGTGAAGTACCGCAGGGGCGTCGGGTACGCCATCAACTGTGGTACCGACACGCTCCCGTGGCTACTGAAGTTGAGTGTCAACGGTACGTCAACGGTGTTTGATGGCGCCGCGGTGCAAACCAGTGTGCCGGAGCTGGGCATTCGGATCTTTCAGAACAATGCGCCGTTTCAACTCAATACGCCGCTGGATATCACGCTGTCGTCGCCGCCGAGACTGGAGGTGGTCCCCGTCAAACGGCCAGGAGCAATGCTGGCGCCCGCAAGGTTTACGGCGGTGGCTACGCTGTTGGCCGAATACGAGTAGGAGCTGAGTCCATGCGACAAGAAATCGTTCATCGGTGTTGGTCCTGTGTCGGGCTGATATTTCTGCTCACCTTCGGCCTGATGCCCAAAGGGCACGCGGCGGACAACCTGAGCTTCAAGGGCAACCTGGTTGAGCAGGCCTGCACGATTCGCCCTGGCGACGAGGCCATCACGCTGGAGCTTTGGGACCTGAGCAGCAAGCATCTCTACATCAACACCCGTTCACGGGGGAAGGGCTTCAGGCTGCACCTGGACGACTGTAATACCACGGTCGGCAACACGGTCACGATCATGTTCGGCGGCAGGGAAAACCTGGCGCTGCCCGGATTGCTCGCGCTGGATGGTGGCAGTGGTGCCTCAGGTATTGGGGTGGGTATCGAGACCCTGAGCGATAAGCCATTGCCCCTGAATGCCGTCAGCGACGAGCAGGTGTTGAGCACGGGCAACAACGTGATCGAGCTCAAGGCCTATGTGCAAGGTGAGCCGAACGCCATCCGGGATCAAACCATAGGGCACGGCCCGTACACGGTGACCTCTACGTTTACGCTGGACTACCCGTAGCGGTGCACCGTCATTCATAGGCTGAAACCAGCCTCGGACAAACCTCAAACCTCCCCTGCGCGGCGTTAACACACGGACCGAGTGTTCGTGGGGCTGTGCCTGGGCGCAGGTGCAACGAGAGATCAAAATGAAACGACTATATGGAGCCGCTGTGCTGCTTGCCCTGACTGCTGTGACGACGACCGCGCAGGCCGTCGATTGTCGGGTCAATGGAGGTGAATGGGCGCGCGTCACTCACCTGACTGTACCGGTGAGTGTACGGCTCGATGAAGATCGCGTGAGGATTCTACTGGAGGGGGCTCGGCTTGAATGTCGATTCACTGCTGGAGCGGGTCCCGCTTGGGGGGCGGATTATTGGTCAACCGGGAATAGCTCAGGAGCTCCCTGGACGCCCGGTCCCAAGTTTGTCGGCGAACGGGCTGGTTTGCGAATCAATGGCTCTTTCCAGAACGTCCCGGTCCCGGTGGGCATAAGGGTGGCCACGATGCCTAACAACGGGATCGGTTACCCGATCGATATCACACCTTATATTTTGCTGCGCAACGATCCGTCTAACCCGATCAATGTTCGAATAGGCGACAGCCTTGGCCTCTTGCGTCTCACCAGTTCGAACAACTACGACGCCACTCGGCCGGAACTCACGGTCACGTACACCGCTGCTAACAACTTCGAAGTCTCCCCGTCTACCTGCACGATCAACAATAACAACCCGATCAACATAGACTTCGGCACCGTACACCAGAGGGCAATAGGCACCGATCCGCTGACAACGACCGTGCGCACCGACCGCCGACTGACCTACACATGCCCGGACCCCGGGATAACCACGCCGATCACCATTAGCTATCGAGGTATCGCGTCGTCATTCGATACACGCCTGCTGATGATGACGAGCCCGGACGTGGGCACCGCGCTTGTTCGTGCGGGCTCTGCGGTGCAAGTGGGCGGCTCGTTCCTGACCCGCATCACCAACAGCGTAGGCGGCGACGACGTGACGTTTTCCCTCGTTCGGCGAGCGGGGTCCCTGCCGACCCCCGGGACCATCAGCGGGAGCGGGGTACTGGTGATGGGCGTGCCGTGATCCACTAACACGGTAGGGCTGAAGCCACCCCGGATGAGCGTTTACGAGGGGCTCGAAGGCCGGCGCCGGGCACGCCGCTCACGCGTGCCCGGTAAAATACCGAGGGCCGTTCACCGCGTGGCAACGATCTTTACCCAAAACGCACCGCATCCCCCTAGAATGCCCGCTCCTTCACCTCTGGTTTTTGGGGCGCTCATGCACATCTCTTCCGGCCGCTGGGTCTATGGCTTATCCCTGACCCTGCTGACCGCGCTGCTCTGGGGCATTCTGCCGATCAAGCTCAAACAGGTACTGCAGGTGATGGACCCGATCACCGTGACCTGGTTTCGCCTGATGGTGTCCGGCTTGTGCCTGTTCATCTACCTGGCCGCTGTCAAACGCTTGCCCAGTCCGAAAGCCCTCGGCCGGCGCGGTGGCTGGCTGGTGGCGATGGCGGTGTGCGGGCTGCTCGGCAACTACGTGTTGTACCTGGTCGGGCTGAAGATGTTGAGCCCCGGTACCGCGCAATTGGTGGTGCAGATGGGGCCGATCTTCTTGATTATCGCCAGTGTGTTCCTGTTCAAGGAGCGTTTCAGTCTGGGGCAGGGCATGGGCATGGTGGTGCTGATCATTGGCTTTGCCTTGTTCTTCAACCAGCGGCTGACGGAACTGTTGACCTCCCTGGGCACCTACACCGCCGGGGTCCTGACGATTCTGCTCGCCACCACCATCTGGGTGTTCTACGCCCTGGGCCAGAAGCAATTGCTGACGGTGTGGAATTCGTTGCAGGTGATGATGGTGATTTACCTGTCCTGCGCGCTTTTGCTGTTGCCTTGGGTGCATCCCATGGAGGCGCTGCAACTGAGCCCGTTGCAAGGCTGGCTGTTGCTGGCCTGCTGTTTCAATACGCTGATTGCCTATGGCGCGTTTGCCGAGGCGCTGGCCCATTGGGAGGCGTCGCGGGTCAGTGCGACCCTGGCGATTACCCCACTGGTGACGTTCGTGGCGGTGGCGATTGCCGCCTGGTTGTGGCCCGACTATGTGCACGCCGAGCAGATCAACGGCCTGGGTTATGGTGGCGCGGTCCTGGTGGTGCTGGGCTCGGCGTCGGTGGCGCTGGCACCGTCGTTGATCGCTGGGCTCAAGGCTCGGCGGGCGCGGGTGGTGTCTGGCTGAGGATGGAGGGGCGTGCCCTAATGCCAGTCAGTTAAGCGAAACCCACGTGGGAGCGAGCCTGCTCGCGATAGCAGTAGGTCAGTCAACGGAGATGTTGGCTGTGTTGCCGTCTTCGCGAGCAGGCTCGCTCCCACAGGTTTGACGCCTTAACTGACTGGCATTAAGGCTTGCCCGCGAAGACGGTCTACCAGGCGCCAAATTACCTCAGGCTCAACCCTTGCCCCCCGCCTCCAGCATATTTTCCGGCCGCACCCACGCATCGAACTGCGCATCCGTCAGGTACCCCAACTGCAATGCCGCCTCGCGCAGGGTCAACCCTTCGCTGTAGGCCTTCTTGGCGATCTCGGCTGACTTGTCGTAGCCGATGTGCGGGTTCAGCGCCGTCACCAGCATCAGGCCGCGCTCCAGGTGCGCGGCCATTTGCCCGGCATCCGGCTCCAACCCGGCGATGCAGTGCTGCTGGAAGTTGCTGCAGCCGTCGGCCAGCAGGCGAATCGATTGCAGCAGGTTGTGGATGATCACCGGCTTGAACACGTTCAATTGCAGGTGTCCTTGGCTGGCGGCAAAGCCGATCGCCACGTCGTTGCCCAGCACCTGGCAGGCCAGCATCGACAGGGCCTCGCATTGGGTCGGGTTGACCTTGCCGGGCATGATCGAGCTGCCGGGCTCGTTGGCCGGCAACTTGACCTCGGCGAAGCCGGCACGCGGGCCGGAGCCGAGCAGGCGCAGGTCGTTGGCGATCTTCATCAGCGTCACGGCCAGGGTTTTCAGGGCCCCGGACAGACTGGTCAGCGGTTCATGGCCGGCCAGTGCGGCGAACTTGTTGGGCGCCGTGACGAACGGCAGGCCGGACAGGGCGGCGAGTTCGGCGGCAATCGCTTCGCCAAAGCCATGGGGGGAATTGAGCCCGGTGCCCACGGCCGTGCCACCCTGGGCCAGTTCGCAGACCGCTGGCAGGGCGTTGCGGATCGCCCGCTCGGCGTAGTCGAGTTGGGCGATGAAAGCCGAGACTTCCTGGCCGAAGGTAATGGGGGTGGCGTCCATCATGTGGGTGCGCCCGGTCTTCACCAGCTTCATATGGCGTGCCGCCAGTTCGGCCAGCCCGCCTGACAGCTCGTTGATCGCCGGCAGCAGGTGGTGCTGCACCGCCTGGACGGTGGCAATGTGCATGGCGGTGGGGAAGCAGTCATTGGAGCTTTGCGAGCGATTGACGTGATCGTTGGGGTGCACGGGCACCTTGCCGCCACGGGGGTTGCCGGCCAGTTCGTTGGCGCGTCCGGCAATCACTTCGTTGGCGTTCATGTTGCTCTGGGTGCCGCTACCGGTCTGCCAGACCACCAGGGGGAATTGGTCGTCGTGATCGCCGGCCAGCACTTCGTCGGCGGCCTGTTCGATCAACCGGGCGATGTCGGCGGGCAGGTCGCCGTTGCGGCTGTTGACCCGGGCCGCGGCTTTCTTGATCAGGGCCAGCGCGTGAAGCACCGCCAGCGGCATGTGTTCGGTGCCGATGGCGAAGTTGATCAACGAGCGTTGTGTCTGCGCGCCCCAGTAGGCTTGATCCGGGACTTCGACCGGACCAAGGCTGTCTGTTTCAATACGGCTCATGGGTCACATTCCTTCAGGGCTGAGAGCAAAGTTTAGGTCGTGATTGTCGGCTGGGGTTCCATCAGTCGCTTTTTCTACCGTTCATGCCTTGCCAATCAAGCGGGATCAGGCGTAGGGGTTGAGCCCCCGAGTTTTTTAGGTGCAGAATGGCCCCCCTTGGGGTTTTACCTCGCCAGATTGAAAAAGGAAACTCGATGACCCGTCTTCGCGCCATCTGTACCGCAGTTGCTCTGGTGTGTGCCAGCGGCCAGGTTCTTGCCGACACCGCCAGCCACAACGCCAGTGCCGAGACCTTCCTGACCCTGGCGCACGCTGACAAGCTGGGCACCCCGGTGTACATGCAAGTGCAGCAAATGTTTGCCCAGCGCTTCGAGCAAACCAAGGCCCCTGAATCCAAGCGTGCCCTGCTGGAAACCTACCAGGCCAAGGCCAACGCCGCGCTGGACCAGGCCATTGGCTGGAACAAGCTCAAGCCCGATATGGTCAAGCTGTACACCAGCAACTTCAGCGAGTCCGAGCTCAAGGACCTGGTCGCGTTCTACCAGTCGCCACTGGGCAAGAAGGTCCTGGAAAAAATGCCTCAGCTGACCCAGCAATCGGCCCAACTGACCCAGGCCAAGCTGGAAAGCGCAGTGCCTGTGGTCAACAAGCTGCTGGCCGACATGACCAGCGAGCTTGAGCCGAAAGCCGCGACCCCAGCCAAGAAAAAGCCTTAAGCGGAGCCCGCAATGAGCATGCAACAACGTATTGAGTCGGTGCTGGAGGCCTTGCACCCGGCGCATCTGGCGGTGCTGGATGAAAGCCACATGCACAGCCGTGGGTTGCAGACCCACTTCAAGGCCGTGGTGGTCAGCGAGCAGTTCGCCGGGCTCAATAGCGTCAAGCGCCACCAGAAGGTCTACGCGACCCTGGGTGAGCTGATGGGGGAGTTCCACGCATTGGCGCTGCACACCTACACGCCTGAAGAGTGGGCCAAGACCGGCGCGGCACCTGCCTCGCCGACCTGTGCCGGCGGTAGCAAGCATTAAGCCTGGGTTTTTTGCTAGAATCCGCAACGCGCCGCTTAGCCGGCGCGTTTTTTTTCGCATCCGGTTCACCCTTTACGAGGGTAGCCACCTGGAGAAATACCCATGACACAACAGATTGTCGTGGCGGCACTGTATAAGTTCGTCACCCTGCAAGACTACGTCGCCCTGCGCGAGCCATTGCTGCAAGCGATGGTCGACAACGGCATCAAGGGCACCCTGCTGATCGCCGAAGAGGGCATCAACGGCACCGTCTCCGGTAGCCGCGAAGGCATCGACGGGCTGATGGCCTGGCTCAAGAACGACCCGCGCATGGACGACATCGACCATAAAGAGTCGTACTGCGACGAGCAGCCGTTCTACCGCACCAAGGTCAAGCTCAAGAAAGAGATCGTGACCCTGGGTGTCGACGGCGTCGACCCGAACAAGCAGGTGGGCACCTATGTCGAGCCGCAGAACTGGAACGCGTTGATCAGCGACCCCGAAGTCCTGTTGATCGATACCCGTAACGACTATGAAGTGTCGATCGGCACCTTTGAAGGGGCAATCGACCCAAAGACCACCAGCTTCCGCGAATTCCCCGACTACATCAAAGCCCACTTCGACCCGGCCGTACACAAGAAGGTCGCGATGTTCTGCACCGGCGGTATCCGTTGCGAGAAGGCGTCGAGCTACATGCTCAGCCAAGGCTTCGATGAGGTGTTCCATCTCAAGGGCGGGATTCTCAAGTACCTCGAAGAAGTGCCGCAGCAAGAGACCAAATGGCAGGGTGACTGCTTTGTGTTCGATAACCGCGTCACCGTGCGTCATGACCTGAGCGAGGGTGACTACGATCAATGCCACGCCTGCCGTACGCCGGTGAGCATCGAAGACCGGGTATCGGAGCACTATGTCGCTGGCATCAGTTGCCCACATTGCTGGGATAAGCTGAGTGAGAAGACCCGTCGCAGTGCAATCGACCGGCAAAAGCAGATTGAACTGGCCAAGGCCCGCAACCAGCCGCATCCGATTGGCTACAACTACAAGCAATCCAACACCGAGGCCTGAACCATGTCCGCGCGCCTGCTCTATGTAATGGATCCGATGTGTTCCTGGTGCTGGGGCTTTGCCCCGGTGGCCGAGGCGTTGGTAGAGCAGGCGCACGCCGCCGGCGTTGACGTGCACGTGGTGGTGGGTGGCTTGCGCACGGGCAACGGTGCAGCCCTGGAGCCTTCCACCCGGCGCTATATCCTCGAACACTGGCAGGCGGTGACCGCCGCGACCGGCCAGCCATTCAAGCTCGAAGGCGCGTTGCCCGACGGTTTTGTCTACGACACCGAGCCGGCCTGCCGGGCGCTGGTCACGGCCCGTAGCCTGGCGCCGGATTGCGCGTGGCGCCTGCTCAAGCTCATCCAGCACGCTTTCTACGCGCAAGGGCGCGACGTGACCCATGCCAGCGTGCTGGTGGAATTGGCCGAGCAGGCGGGGTTGCCGCGTATCGAGTTCGCGGCCGCCTTTGATCGTGCCGACCAGCATGCCGCGACTGTGGCGGACTTCACCTGGGTCCAGGACCTGGGGATCGCCGGGTTCCCGACCCTGCTGGCCGAGCGCAACGGGCAGTTGGCGCTACTGACCAACGGTTACCAACCCCTCAGTGAATTGTCGCCATTGCTCGGTCGCTGGCTGGAGCGCGCGACCTGTGTCTGAGTTGCCTGACGATGTGCTACCCCCCACGCATCTTGATCGACTGAGCTGGGCCAACATCCGCGCCATGGCGCTCAAGCACAAGAAAGCCCTGTGGGCCGCCAATGGTGTCGCGGTACTGGCAACCCTGTGCAGCGTGCCCATTCCCCTGCTCTTGCCGTTGTTGGTGGACGAAGTGCTGCTGGGGCATGGCGACTCTGCCCTGAAAGTGATGAACCGCTTCCTGCCTGACGGCTGGCAAAGTGCCGCCGGCTACATCGGCTTGATGTTGGTGGTGACCCTCGGCCTGCGTTGTGCGGCGTTGGTATTCAACGTGGTGCAGGCGAAGCTGTTTGCCGGGTTGGCCAAGGACATCGTCTACCGTATCCGGATCAGGCTGATCGAGCGGCTCAAGCGGATCTCCCTGGGGGAATACGAAAGCCTGGGCAGCGGAACCGTCACCACGCACCTGGTCACGGACCTGGACACGATCGATAAGTTTGTCGGTGAAACCCTCAGCCGCTTCCTGGTAGCCATGCTTACGTTGGTGGGCACGGCGGGGATCCTGATGTGGATGCACTGGAAGCTGGCGTTGTTGATCCTGCTGTTCAACCCGCTGGTGATCTACGCCACGGTGCAATTGGGCAAGCGGGTCAAGCACCTGAAAAAGCTGGAAAACGACAGCACGTCGCGGTTCACCCA
Organism: Pseudomonas sp. ok272; assembly: GCF_900109995.1. Lineage (GTDB taxonomy): Bacteria > Pseudomonadota > Gammaproteobacteria > Pseudomonadales > Pseudomonadaceae > Aquipseudomonas. The sequence continues at coordinate 86,864 of NZ_FOCB01000009.1, forward strand.
GGCCCTGACCGAAACCCTGGATGCGATCCAGGAAGTACGCGCCGGCAACCGCCAGGGCTTTTTCCTGGGCCGGCTCGGTGCACGGGCCAAAGACGTGCGCAACTATGCGGTCAACTCACAATGGAAGAGTGACGCCTCAAGTCGCGCCAGCGGTTTGCTGTTCCAGTTCGGCATCGATATCTTCCGCGCGGCCGCCATGCTGACGGTGCTGTTCTCCGACCTGTCCATCGGCCAGATGCTGGCGGTGTTCAGCTACCTGTGGTTCATGATTGGTCCGGTCGAACAACTGCTCAACCTGCAATACGCCTATTACGCGGCCGGTGGCGCGCTGACGCGGATCAATGAGCTGCTGTCGCGGGCCGACGAGCCGCAGTATCCAGGCGGTGTGGACCCGTTCAAAGGGCGTCAGACCGTAGGCATCGACGTCCAGGGCTTGAGCTTTGGTTATGGCGAAGAACCGGTGCTGGATCAGTTGAACCTGTCCATCGCCCCCGGTGAAAAAGTCGCCATTGTCGGCGCCAGCGGCGGCGGCAAAAGTACCCTGGTGCAATTGCTGCTGGGCTTGTATACGCCCCAGGCCGGGACGATTCGCTTCGGTGGTGTGACCCAGCAAGACATCGGCCTGGACACCGTGCGGGAGAATGTCGCGGTGGTGCTGCAGCACCCGGCGCTGTTCAACGACACCATTCGCGCCAACCTGACCATGGGCCGTGAACGCAGTGACGACGCCTGCTGGAAGGCGCTGGAGATCGCCCAACTCGAAGCGACGGTTAAGGCGCTGCCGCAGGGGCTGGACAGTATCGTCGGGCGCTCCGGGGTGCGGTTGTCCGGTGGCCAGCGCCAGCGCCTGGCCATCGCCCGTATGGTCCTGGCCGAACCTAAAGTGGTGATTCTCGACGAGGCCACCTCGGCCCTCGATGCCGCGACCGAATACAACCTGCACCAGGCCATGGGGCTGTTTCTCAAGGCGCGCACCACGCTGATCATTGCCCATCGGCTATCGGCGGTGAAACAAGCTGACCGCGTGCTGGTGTTCGATGGCGGAAGGATCGCCGAAGACGGTGACCATCAGCAGTTGATTGCGGACGGTGGGTTGTACGCCAAGCTCTATGGGCATTTGCAGCAAGCACAGCGGCCTTGAGTGTTACTGCGGTTTCTGTGTTTACTGCGCGAGCCCTCCAGCAGGGGATCAGCAGCGGATGCCTATTGATCACAGCGTTGTCGCTCAATCGGTTTTGATCGAAGCCGATTGCCGCCACCACGGCGAAAATTAGCCTAATCTGTGCTTTCAGGTGTTCATCGGGCAGTGTTGGACAAGGGACCTCATGAAGCAAAAGCGGACGCTCGGAACTCCACGGTTGTTGGGCATCGTCTGGCCATTTATTGCCGTCGTGCTCTTTCAAGCATTGCTGGGTGGGGTGAGCCTGTATGTGCTCTCGGCGGTGCGCGGCTATGTCGCTGGCGAGAGCCTGTGGTCCAAGGGCCAGAAGGATGCCATCTACTACCTCAACTTTTATGCCGATAGCCGCGACCCGTCGATATTCCTCAAATACCAGGACGTCATGGCGATTCCCCGGGGCGATCATGAAATGCGCCTTGCCCTGGACCATCAGCCGCCGGATCTGGAGGCGGCACGGCGTGGCATTCTCCAGGGCGGCAACCACCCGGACGACGTGCCGAGCCTGATCTGGTTGTACCTGAACTTCCGTCACTTCAGCTATCTGGAAACCGCCATCAAGCACTGGACGGTGGGCGATGCCTATTTGATGCAGCTGGATAACGTCGCTCGCGAGATGCACGGGCAGATCCAGGGCAATCAGGCGACGCAGGCCGATATCCAGCGCTGGAAGGCGCAGATTTTTGCCATCAACGAAGACGTGACGCCGGCCGCCAAGGCGTTCAGTGATGCCCTGGGCGAGGGCTCCCGCGTCATTCTGCGGCTGTTGTTATTCACCAACCTGGCCACCGCGCTCGGTCTCATCGCCCTTGCCTTGCTGCGTACCCGCAAACTCCTGGCGCAGCGCCATGAGTTTGCCAGTGCCTTGCAACTGGAAAAAGAGCGGGCCCAGATCACCCTGCAGTCTATTGGTGACGGGGTGATCACCACGGATGTGGAGGGCGTTATCACCTACATGAATCCGGCGGCCGAGCTGTTGACGCACTGGAAGGCCGAGCAGGCTGTGGGGCTACCGCTGGCGGCACTGTTCAATCTGCTGGATGAGAACGCCCAGGCCGATGGCTTTACCCTGATCGAGCATATTCTCAGCGGTCAGCTCAGCGCTGGCAGCGATCACGCCAAGCTGATCCAGCGCCTGGATGGCAGCACCGTTTCCGTCACACTGGTGGGTTCGTCGATTCACACGGCCAGCAAAGTCAGCGGCACGGTGCTGGTGCTGCATGACATGACCCAGGAGCGCCAGTACATCGCTAACCTGTCGTGGCAAGCCACGCACGATGCGCTGACCGGGCTGGCCAACCGCCGCGAGTTCGAATACCGCCTGGAGCAGGCGCTGCACAGCTTGACGCGCCAGCCGGCCCGACACGCCTTGATGTTCCTCGACCTGGATCAATTCAAACTGGTCAACGACACCTGCGGGCATGCCGCGGGTGACGAGCTGTTGCGCCATATCTGTGCGCTGCTGCAGTCGGGGTTGCGCGAAGGTGACACCCTGGCGCGGCTGGGGGGGGATGAGTTTGGCATCCTGCTGGAAAACTGTTCACCGGAGGCCTCGGAAAAAGTCGCCGAAGTCCTGCGCCAGACCGTGCAGAACCTGCACTTTGTCTGGAAGGGGCGGCCATTCGTGACCACCGTCAGTATCGGCATGGTCCACATTGCGCAGACCCCGACCACCCTTGAAGCGTCGTTGCGTGCCGCCGACATGGCCTGCTACATGGCCAAGGAAAAAGGCCGCAACCGGGTGCAGGTCTATCACGCCGACGACTCCGAACTGTCCCTGCGCTTTGGTGAAATGGCCTGGGTACAACGCCTGCATATCGCGCTCGAAGAGAATCGTTTCTGCCTGTATGCCCAGGAGATCTGCGCGCTGGGGCATGTGGAGAACGGTGGCGGGCACATCGAAATCCTGCTGCGCCTGCACGATGAAGCCGGGCGGATGATTTTGCCCAACAGTTTCATTCCGGCCGCCGAGCGCTACGGATTGATGACTTCCCTGGATCGTTGGGTGGTCGAGAATGTGTTCAAGATTATCGCCCAGTGCAGGGCGGAAAATCGCGAAGGGCCGCTGGCCATGTGTGCGATCAATCTGTCAGGCACCACCATCGGCGATGAGGCCTTCCTGGTCTTCCTGCGTGAGCAGTTCATTGCCTATGGCATTGCGCCTGAAATGATTTGTTTTGAAATCACTGAGACAAGCGCCATCTCCAATTTGGGCAGTGCAATCAGATTTATTAATGAGCTCAAAGGGTTAGGCTGCCATTTTTCCCTGGATGACTTTTGTGCCGGAATGTCCTCTTTCGCGTATCTGAAACATTTACCTGTAGACTTCCTGAAGATCGATGGGAGTTTCGTAAAGGATATGCTGGACGACCCGATTAACCGTGCAATGGTCGAAGTGATCAACCACATCGGACATGTCATGGGTAAGCGCACAATTGCCGAGTTTGTTGAAACACCGCAGATCGAGCAGGCATTGCTGGAGATCGGCGTGGATTATGCCCAGGGCTACACTATCCAGCGCCCTCAATTGTTTACCTGTGACAGTTTGCAATGTCGGCCCACCAGACCGCAGCCGCTGTTATTCAAGGCGCCTGGTACGTTCCGTTGAAGTCTCTTGTTGATCCGTACAATCACAATCAAAAGGAGTGCGACAGTGATCGATACTTTCAACAGATCCGGCCCGCTTATGGAAGCTGCAAGTTACCCTGCCTGGGCTCAGCAATTGATCCAGGACTGCAGCGAGAGCAAGCGTCGGGTTGTAGAGCATGAACTGTATCAGCGGATGCGTGATAACAAGCTCAGTGCCAGGACCATGCGCCAGTACCTGATCGGTGGCTGGCCGGTCGTCGAGCAGTTTGCCTTGTACATGGCACAAAACCTCACCAAGACCCGCTTCGCCCGCCACCCTGGCGAGGACATGGCGCGTCGCTGGCTGATGCGTAACATTCGAGTCGAACTCAACCACGCTGACTATTGGCTGCACTGGAGCCGTGCGCATGGCGTCAGCCTGGAGGACCTGCAGGCGCAGCAAGTGGCCCCTGAGCTGCATGCGCTGAGTCACTGGTGCTGGCATACCAGCTCGGCGGATTCGCTGATCGTCGCCATTGCCGCGACCAACTATGCGATCGAAGGTGCGACGGGGGAGTGGTCGGCGCTGGTATGTTCCAACGGGATCTACGCGGCATCGTTTCCCGAGGACGACCGCAAGCGCGCGATGAAGTGGCTGAAGATGCACGCCCAGTACGACGATGCCCACCCTTGGGAAGCCCTGGAGATTATCTGCACCCTGGCGGGCCACAACCCCACCCACGCGCTACAGCTCGAGTTGCGTCAGGCGGTGTGTAAAAGCTACGACTATATGTACCTGTTCCTGGAGCGCTGCATGCAGTTGGAGCACCAGGTGAAACCTTCGGTAGCGCGTGAGCGAATGGCGTTGGTCGAAGGTTGATTCTTTAACTCAAAACCACTGTGGGAGCGAGCCTGCTCGCGAAGATGGGGATTACACCGGTGTTGACTGGCACCCCCCGTTTCGCGAGCAGGCTCGCTCCCACAGGTATTGCCCCCGGCCTTATCCGGCCATTGCCAGGCGATTGCGTCCCTCGCGCTTGGCCACATAAAGCGCACTGTCGGCGCGTCGCAGCAAGCTTTGCGCCGACTCTCCCGGCAGTAACGTCGAGCAGCCCAAGCTTACGGTCAGTTCGAGCAGCATCTCATCGACCCGAAAGTCCTGTGCTTGTGCGGCATACCGCAGGCGCTCTCCCACCATGGCGGCCGCCTCACGGCTGGTGTTGGAGAGCAGGATCAAAAACTCCTCGCCGCCAAAGCGAAACACCATGTCGACGTTACGCAGTTGATGCTTGATCGAGATCGCAACGGCCTTGAGCACTTCATCGCCAGTGCGATGGCCGTGGCTGTCATTGATGCGCTTGAAGTGGTCGATGTCGAGCATCAGCAGTGACAGCGGTTGCATGTGCCGGCGCGCCATGTCGATTTCCCGATGCAGGGTCTGATCCATGGCGATGCGGTTGCCGGCGCCTGTCAGCGGATCGCGCAATGCGCTTTGGGTCGCGGCCCGATAGAGCAAGGCATTGCGGATCGGGAACAGCAGCGCGGACAGCAGCGACTCCAGGTTGGCCTGGTCCTGTTCACTGAAGCGCTGGTTGCGCCGGAACACCAGTTCGCCAAGGTCTTGACCTTCATGGCTGAGGCTGTAGCTCGCGCAATGGTGCCCTCGCTGGCCGAACTCCAGGCGCAGATCGCTAGTCTTGTGTTCATAACTGAGTGCGTCCAGTGGCACCAGGCGCTGAACTTCGCGGAAGAACAGGCCCAGGATGCGCTGTGGTTCCAGGCTGGTTTGCAATTGCTGGCCCATCTGCTGGCGCAACTCGCCCAGGCTCGCGGGGCGTGCCAACAGCGGAGGAATTTGTCCAAAGCCCAGGCGCTGCAATTTGGCGCTATCAAAGTCAATTGCGTTGGTCTGGATCGGCGATTTCATATGGCATGGGCCCTAGGCAGGAATGCTGTCTTACAGGCAGGGTGAGGGCGGAGAAGCTGCGCATCATACTGATCCATCAGTCCCGTAGGACGTTTGGCTAGAGTCTAGACTGCTTTGTGGGGTAAAGACGAGCATGCCGCGACGGAAAGCCGTCGCGGCGATAGCGGCGGGGGTTATTGAGCGTCGAACGCCTGGCCATTGACGCCGGTGCTGTCCGGCCCCATCAGGTACAGGTAGACCGGCATGATGTCTTCGGGCGTCGGGTTGTTCAGCGGGTTTTCCCCTGGGTACGCCTGCGCCCGCATGCTGGTGCGGGTCGCGCCCGGGTTGATGCTGTTGGCGCGCATTGGGGCGACGGTCTCGACTTCATCGGCGAGGGTTTGCATCAGACCTTCGGTGGCGAACTTCGAGACGCCGTAGGCACCCCAGTAGGCACGACCTTTGCGGCCGACGCTGCTGGAGGTGAAGATCACCGAGGCGTCCTTGGACAGCTTGAGCAGCGGCAGCAGGGTGCTGGTCAGCATGAACATGGCATTGACGTTGACGTGCATCACGCGCATGAAGTTTTCGCCGGATAGCTGCTCCAGGGGCGTGCGCGGGCCGATGATCGAGGCGTTGTGCAGCAGGCCATCGAGGTGGCCGAATTCGGTTTCGATCATGGCCGCCAGTTCGTCGAACTGGTGTGGCAGCGCGGTCTCCAGGTTGAACGGAATCACGGCTGGCTGTGGGTGGCCGGCGGCTTCGATTTCGTCGTAGACCTGGGTCAGGTTGGCTTCGGTCTTGCCCAGCAGCAGCACGGTGGCGCCGTGCGCCGCGTAGGTCTTGGCGGCGGCAGCGCCGATCCCGCGGCCAGCGCCGGTGACCAGGATGACCCGGTCCTTGAGCAGTTCAGGGCGGGCGGTGTAATCAAACATAAAATACCTCTACAAAAATTAAGCAGGCCGGTCGGGACTCAGCAGCGGCACAGTGCGTTATCCAGCACCTTGCGCAGCTCCAGCGGATGGTCCACGACCACGTCGGCGCCCCAATGCTTGGGGTTGTCGTCCGGGTGAATGTAGCCGTAGGTCACCGCGGCGGTCTTGGTGCCGGCATCGCGGCCTGATTCGATATCACGCAGGTCATCGCCCACGAACAGGACGGTGGCCGGGTCCAGATCGAGCATGCGGCACGCCAGGATCAGGGGCTCCGGATCTGGCTTGCTGTTCTTCACGTGGTCCGGGCAGATCAGCAGCGCGGAGCGTTCGGCCAGCCCCAGCTGTTGCATGATCGGCTCGGCGAAGCGCAGCGGTTTGTTGGTGACCACGCCCCAGATCAGGTTGGCGTTCTCGATGTCCGCCAGCAATTCAGCCATGCCATCGAACAGCTTGCTGTGCACCGCACAGCCGATCAGGTAGCGCTCCAGGAACTCCAGGCGCAGCGCCTCGAAGCCCGGGGACTCGGGGTCCATGGCAAACGTCACCGCAACCATCGCCCGGGCGCCGCCGGAAATTTCGTCGCGGATGTGCTGGTCATTCATCGGCGGCAGGCCGCGATCGGCGCGCATCGCCTGGCAGATGGCAATGAAGTCCGGCGCGGTGTCGAGCAGGGTGCCGTCCATGTCGAAAAGAACTGCTCTGATGGCCATCGGCTTACTCCTCGCGCAGGGTCTGGATCATGTAGTTGACGTCGACGTCGGACGCCAGCTTGTAGTGCTTGGTCAGCGGGTTATAGGTCAGGCCAATGATGTCCTTGACGCTCAGGCCCGCGGCACGGCTCCAGGCGCCCAGCTCGGAAGGGCGGATGAACTTCTTGAAGTCGTGGGTGCCGCGCGGCAGCAGCTTCATGATGTATTCGGCGCCGACGATCGCGAACAGGTAGGCCTTGGGGTTGCGGTTGATGGTGGAGAAGAACACCTGGCCACCCGGCTTGACCATGCGGAAGCAGGCGCGAATCACGGACGATGGGTCCGGTACGTGTTCGAGCATTTCCAGGCAGGTGACGACGTCGAACTGCTCGGGCATCTCTTCGGCCAGGGCTTCGGCCGTGATCTGCCGGTATTCCACGCTCACGCCGGACTCCAGTTGATGGAGCTGCGCGACCGCCAGCGGTGCTTCGCCCATGTCGATGCCCATCACGGTGGCGCCGCGCTGGGCCATCGATTCGCTGAGGATGCCGCCGCCGCAGCCGACGTCCAGGACCTTCTTGCCGGCCAGCTTGACGCGTTCGTCAATCCAGTTGACCCGCAGCGGGTTGATGTCGTGCAGTGGCTTGAACTCGCTTTCGCGGTCCCACCAGCGGTGGGCCAGGGCTTCGAACTTGGCAATTTCAGCGTGGTCGACGTTGCTCATGGATGGTCCTCTTGAATCTAAAGAATTGTGCTGTCGGCCTTGAGGTTCAGCTCAAGGCTTGGGTCTATTCGGTGTGGCCGCCGATACGTCGGCCCCAGGCGGTAGCGCTGGCGACGATCTGGTGTTCATCAAGGCGCGTCAGGCGCCGGTCGTCGAGCAATTGCTTGCCAGCCACCCAAAGGTGTTTCACGCAGTCCCGGCTGGTGGCATAAATCAGCTGTGAAACCGGGTCATAGATGGGTTGCTGGGCCAGGCCAGTCAAGTCAAAGGCCACCAGGTCGGCACACTTGCCGACTTCCAGCGACCCGACGTCGCTCTCCAGGCCCAGTGCCCGGGCGCCGTTGAGGGTGGCCATGCGCAGGGCGCGATGGGCATCCAGGGCGGTGGCCGAACCGGCAACGGCCTTGGCCAGCAGCGCGGCGGTGCGGGTTTCGCCCAGCAGGTCCAGGTCATTGTTGCTGGCGGCGCCATCGGTGCCAACGGCCACATTGACCCCGGCCTGCCACAGTCGCTCCACCGGGCAAAAGCCGCTGGCCAGCTTGAGGTTCGACTCGGGGCAATGAACCACGCTGGTGTTGCTTTCTACCAGTAACGCCAGGTCTTGCTCACTGACTTGCGTCATGTGCACGGCCTGCAAGCGCGGACCCAGCAAACCCAGGCGTGCAAGGCGGGCCAAGGGACGCTCGCCGCGCTGCTCAAGCGATTGCTGCACCTCGAAGGCGGTCTCGTGGACGTGCATGTGAATGGCGGCGTCCAGCTCCTCGGTGATGATCCGGACCTTTTCCAGGTTCTCATCGCTCACGGTGTACGGTGCATGGGGCCCGAAGGCGATTTTGATCCGTGGGTGATGCTTGAGTTCGCCGAACAACTCGACGCCCTGGCGAATCGCCTCGTCGGCACTGCTGGCGCCGGGGATCGGGAAGTCGAGGATCGGAATGGCGATTTGTGCGCGAATGCCACTGTTGTGCACGCGTTCGCTGGCAACCTTGGGGAAGAAGTACATGTCTGAGAAGCAGGTAATCCCGCCCTTGATCTGTTCGGCAATCGCCAGGTCGGTGCCATCGCGCACGAACGCTTCATCGACCCATTTGCCCTCGGCCGGCCAGATGTGTTGCTCCAGCCAGGTCATCAAGGGCAGGTCATCGGCCAGGCCGCGGAACAGTGTCATCGCCGCATGCCCGTGGGCATTGATCAGGCCGGGGCTGAGCAACATGCCCGGCAGCTCGCGGACCTCGGTTGCCATGAGCTTGAGCGCGGCATCGCGCGGGCCGATGAAGGCAATGCGCCCGTCGCGAATGCCCAGGCCGTGATCCTTGAGCACCACGCCAGCCGGTTCCACGGGCACCAGCCAGGTCGGCAGCAAGAGTAGGTCGAGCGCAGCAGCGGGGGTCGGCATCGAAGGTTCGGTCCAGTGCTTTTATAAAGGATGGCGAAGTATACCCGAGCGTCTTCGCGGGGGGATCGCTATAATCAGCCGCTTTTGTTGATGAGTACGGGGTGAGAGATGCGCGATCGACTGTTGGCTGCGGAGAAGGTGAAGGCCATCGATTGGCGCGATGGTGCCCTGTACCTGCTGGATCAGCGCATTTTGCCGTTCGAGGAAACGTGGATTGCCTACACCAGCGCCGCCGGCGTGGCCGAGGCCATTCGCTCGATGGTGGTGCGGGGGGCGCCGGCTATCGGCATCAGCGCCGCCTATGGCGTGGTGCTGGCCGCTCGTGCACGGTTTGCCGAGGGCGGCGATTGGCAGGCCGCGCTGGAACAGGATTTTGCCCTGCTGGCCGATTCGCGGCCGACCGCCGTCAACCTGTTCTGGGCCCTGGGCCGTATGCGCGAACGCCTGGCGCGACTGAAGAGCCATGCCGATCCCCTGGCAGCGCTTGAGGCCGAGGCGCTGGCGATTCATGAGAGTGATCGCGAAGCGAACCTGACCATGGCGCAGCTGGGGGTGGAGCTGATCCGCAAGCACCAGGGCAATGCGCAGGCGATCCTGACCCACTGCAACACCGGCGCACTGGCCACGGGTGGTTTCGGGACGGCCTTGGGGGTGATTCGCGGCGCCTTTATAGAAGGCATGGTCGAGCGGGTGTATGCCGACGAAACCCGGCCCTGGCTACAGGGTTCGCGCCTGACCGCGTGGGAGCTGGCCAACGAAGGCATCCCGGTGACCCTCAATGTCGACTCGGCGGCGGCCCACATCATGAAGACCAAGGGCATTACCTGGGTGATCGTGGGGGCGGACCGGATCACCGCCAACGGTGACGTTGCCAATAAGATCGGCACCTATCAACTGGCGGTCAACGCGATGCACCATGGTGTGCGCTTTATGGTGGTGGCCCCCAGTTCGACCATCGACATGAACCTGGCCAGCGGTGACGAGATCCCGATTGAAGAACGCGACGGCAGCGAGTTGCTGGAGGTGGGCGGCAAGCGCGTGGGGGCGGATGTCGAGGCCTTCAATCCGGTGTTCGACGTGACGCCGGCCGACTTGATTGATGCCATCGTTACCGAAAAAGGCATCGTCGAGCGCCCGGATGCGGCGAAGATGGCGCAGTTGATGTGCCGCAAGCGCTTGCATTGACACGGCGGCGGGCCCGATCAACTTCATTCGCGAGCAGGCTCGCTCCCACATTTGATTGGCGCGCGGGCTCGAACGATCTCTTGTGGGGGCGAGCCTGCTCGCGAAGGAGCCGGAAAAGTCAATAAATCGGCTGCATTCAGCCCTGGATTCTCCAGTCAACGCTGCTCTGAGCCTCTCTCGTCCCCGTTAAGGCTGTCATCGGTCAACTAACTATGCTCCATGCGCGTCAGGGGGATAGGTGCGTGGCGGCTCTTGTGATAACATCCGGCGGTTTCCAAGGCAGTCCCGCGGGGTTGTCCTTACTGCGCAAATCCATGGCTTAACTTGTTGATTTGTCGTAAGTCGGTGCATGGCACTCAGTCTGCGTCGGCGAGCTTCGTTCGTCCCATTTGGATGTGACGAGGTTTCACCAGAAAAAGGAATCAGGCTTCTCATGGGCGAACTGGCCAAAGAAATCCTCCCGGTCAATATCGAAGACGAGCTGAAACAGTCCTACCTCGACTACGCGATGAGCGTAATTGTCGGTCGGGCACTGCCTGATGCGCGCGATGGCTTGAAGCCCGTGCATCGGCGTGTGCTGTTCGCGATGAGCGAGCTGGGTAACGACTTCAACAAGCCGTACAAGAAATCTGCCCGTGTTGTCGGTGACGTGATCGGTAAGTATCACCCGCACGGTGATACCGCGGTGTACGACACCATCGTTCGTATGGCGCAGCCATTCTCGCTGCGTTACCTGCTGGTAGACGGTCAAGGCAACTTCGGTTCGGTCGACGGCGACAACGCCGCGGCGATGCGATACACCGAAGTGCGCATGACCAAGTTGGCGCATGAGCTGCTGGCTGACCTGCACAAGGAAACCGTGGACTGGGTGCCGAACTACGACGGCACCGAAATGATCCCCGCGGTCATGCCGACCCGTGTTCCCAACCTGCTGGTCAACGGCTCCAGCGGTATCGCCGTGGGCATGGCGACCAACATCCCGCCGCACAACCTCGGTGAAGTCATCGACGGTTGCCTGGCCCTCATCGACAACCCTGAGTTGACCATCGATGAGTTGATGCACTACATCCCGGGTCCGGACTTCCCGACCGCCGCGATCATCAACGGTCGCGCCGGCATCATCGAAGCCTACCGTACCGGTCGCGGTCGCATTTACATGCGCGCCCGCTCGATGATCGAAGACATCGACAAGGTCGGTGGTCGCCAGCAGATCGTCATCACCGAACTCCCGTACCAGTTGAACAAGGCGCGTCTGATCGAGAAGATCGCCGAGCTGGTCAAGGAGAAGAAGCTCGAAGGCATTACCGAGCTGCGCGACGAGTCCGATAAAGACGGTATGCGCGTGGTGATCGAACTGCGTCGTGGTGAAGTGCCAGAGGTGATTCTTAACAACCTCTACGCCCAGACCCAGTTGCAGGCGGTGTTCGGCATCAACATCGTGGCGCTGATCGACGGCCGTCCGCGGATCCTGAACCTCAAGGACCTGCTGGAAGCCTTCGTACGTCACCGTCGCGAAGTCGTCACCCGTCGTACCGTGTTCGAACTGCGCAAGGCGCGCGAGCGTGGTCACATCCTTGAAGGTCAAGCAGTTGCCTTGTCGAACATCGACCCGGTAATTGCCCTGATCAAGGCCTCGCCAACGCCGTCGGAAGCCAAGGAAGCGCTGATCAGCACTGCCTGGGAATCTTCCGCCGTGGTAGCGATGGTCGAGCGTGCCGGCGCCGATTCGTGCCGTCCAGAGACCCTGGACCCGCAATACGGCCTGCGCGAGGGCAAGTACTTCCTGTCGCCAGAACAGGCACAAGCCATTCTGGAGCTGCGCCTGCACCGCCTGACCGGCCTGGAGCACGAGAAGCTGCTGGCCGAGTATCAAGAGATCCTCAACCAGATCGGCGAGCTGATCCGCATCCTCAGCAGCGCCACGCGCCTGATGGAAGTGATCCGCGAAGAGCTGGAAGTGATCCGTGCCGAATACGGCGACGTGCGCCGCACCGAGATCCTCGATGCGCGCCTGGACCTGACCCTGGGTGACATGATCCCGGAAGAAGAGCGCGTCGTGACGATTTCCCACGGTGGCTACGCCAAGACCCAGCCGTTGGCTGCGTACCAGGCTCAGCGTCGTGGCGGTAAAGGCAAGTCGGCTACCGGCGTCAAGGATGAGGACTACATTGCTCACCTGCTGGTCGCCAACAGCCACACCACGCTGCTGCTGTTCTCCAGCAAGGGCAAGGTCTACTGGCTGAAAACCTACGAAATCCCGGAAGCATCTCGTGCCGCCCGTGGTCGTCCGTTGGTCAACCTGCTGCCGTTGGACAGTGACGAGTACATCACCACCATGCTGCCGGTCGAGGAATACACCGAAGGGCACTTCATCTTCATGGCCACTGCCAAAGGCACCGTGAAGAAGACGCCGCTGGAATCCTTCAGTCGTCAGCGCAGCGTGGGCCTGATCGCGCTGGAGCTGGACGAGGGCGACGTACTGATTTCGGCCGCCATCACCGATGGCGAGCGCGAAGTCATGCTGTTCTCCGACGGTGGCAAGGTGACGCGCTTCAAGGAATCCGACGTTCGCGCCATGGGCCGTACTGCCCGCGGTGTGCGCGGCATGCGTCTGCCGGAAGGCCAGAAGCTGATTTCCATGCTGATCCCGGAAGATGGCAGCCAGATCCTCACCGCTTCGGCGCGTGGCTATGGCAAGCGTACCGCTATCAGTGAGTTCCCTGAGTACAAGCGTGGCGGCCAGGGTGTTATCGCCATGGTCAGCAACGACCGTAACGGCCGTCTGGTCGGCGCGGTGCAAGTGCTCGATGGCGAGGAGATCATGTTGATTTCCGACCAGGGTACGTTGGTGCGCACCCGGGTTGACGAAGTGTCGAGCCTGGGTCGCAACACCCAGGGCGTCACGCTGATCAAGCTGGCTAGCGATGAAACGCTGGTTGGCCTTGAGCGGGTTCAGGAACCGTCGGAAGTCGAGGGCGAAGAGCTCGAAGGCGAAGAGGGTGCTGAGCTGGAGGGCGTGGAAATTGACGCAGGCGCCGAGCCGGACGACATGATCGAAAGCCAGCAGGCTGATGCCGCTGACGAAGAAGAGCCGCAAGACTAACCAAATCGTAGCAGGGCAGAGTGTTTGCTCTGTCCGCTACCGTGATTGCATAGCGAGAGTGGATGTGAGCAAACGAGCCTATAACTTCTGCGCAGGTCCCGCTGCGCTGCCTGAAGCTGTCCTGTTGCGTGCCCAGTCCGAGTTGCTCGACTGGCACGGCAAGGGCCTCTCGGTCATGGAAATGAGCCATCGCAGCGATGAGTTCGTGTCCATTGCGACCAAGGCCGAGCAGGATCTGCGTGATCTGCTGAATATCCCCTCGAACTATAAAGTGCTGTTCCTGCAAGGTGGCGCTAGCCAGCAATTTGCCCAAATTCCTCTGAACCTGTTGCCGGAAGGCGGTACGGCCGACTATATCGACACCGGTATCTGGTCGCAGAAAGCCATCGAAGAAGCCTCGCGCTACGGCCACGTCAACGTAGCTGCGACCGCCAAGCCTTACGACTACTTCGCGATTCCCGGTCAGAACGAATGGAAGCTGTCGCAAGACGCGGCCTACGTACACTACGCGCCGAACGAAACCATTGGCGGCCTGGAGTTCCAGTGGATCCCGGAAACCGGCGATGTACCGCTGGTGGCGGATATGTCCTCGGACATTCTCTCGCGCCCAGTGGATATCTCGCGCTTCGGCATGATCTACGCCGGTGCCCAGAAGAACATCGGCCCGAGCGGCATCGTCGTCAACATCGTGCGTGAAGACCTGCTGGGTCGTGCGCGCTCGCTGTGCCCGACCATGCTTGACTACAAGGTCGCGGCCGACAACGGCTCGATGTACAACACCCCGCCGACCCTGGCCTGGTACTTGTCCGGCCTGGTGTTCGAGTGGCTGAAAGAGCAGGGCGGTGTCGAAGCCATCGGCAAGCTCAATGAGGTCAAGCAGCGCACGCTGTACGGCTTTATCGATGCCAGCGGCTTGTACAGCAACCCCATTAACGTGTCCGACCGCTCGTGGATGAACGTCCCTTTCCGCCTGGCCGACGACCGCCTCGACAAGCCGTTCCTGGTTGGTGCCGAGGCGCGCGGTTTGCTGAACCTCAAGGGTCACCGTTCGGTGGGCGGCATGCGTGCCTCTATCTACAACGCGGTCGACATCAATGCCGTCAATGCGCTGGTTTCGTACATGGCAGAGTTCGAGAAGGAACACGGCTAATGTCTGAGCAAGAACTCAAGGCCCTGCGCGTTCGCATTGATGCCCTGGACACCAAAGTCCTGGAGCTGATCAGTGAGCGTGCGCGCTGCGCCCAGGAAGTCGCCCGGGTCAAAATGGCGTCGCTGGCTGAAGGCGAAGTGCCGGTGTTCTATCGTCCCGAGCGTGAAGCCCAGGTGCTCAAGCGAGTGATGGAGCGCAACCAGGGGCCGCTGGGCAACGAAGAGATGGCGCGGTTGTTCCGCGAGATCATGTCGTCGTGCCTGGCGCTGGAGCAGCCGCTGAAAGTGGCCTACCTCGGTCCTGAGGGGACCTTCACCCAGGCCGCGGCCATGAAACATTTCGGTCATGCCGTGATCAGCAAGCCGATGGCGGCAATTGACGAAGTGTTCCGTGAAGTGGCGGCCGGCGCGGTGAACTTTGGTGTGGTGCCGGTGGAAAACTCTACCGAGGGTGCGGTCAACCACACCCTCGATAGCTTCCTTGAGCACGATATGGTCATCTGCGGCGAAGTTGAGCTGCGCATTCACCATCATCTGCTGGTGGGCGAGAACACCAAGACCGACAGTATCAGTCGCATCTACTCCCACGCCCAGTCCCTGGCGCAGTGTCGCAAATGGCTGGACGCGCACTACCCGAACGTCGAGCGCGTGGCGGTATCGAGCAACGCTGAAGCGGCGAAGCGGGTCAAGGGTGAGTGGAATTCGGCAGCGATTGCCGGCGACATGGCTGCAGGCCTGTATGGTTTGACTCGCCTGGCGGAGAAAATCGAGGATCGCCCGGACAACTCCACGCGATTCCTGATGATCGGCAGTCAGGAAGTGCCGCCGACCGGCGACGACAAGACCTCGATCATTGTGTCGATGAGCAACAAGCCGGGTGCGCTGCACGAGTTGCTGGTGCCGTTCCACGACAATGGCATCGACCTGACGCGGATCGAAACCCGTCCGTCGCGCAGTGGCAAGTGGACCTACGTGTTCTTCATCGACTTCGTCGGTCACCATCGCGACCCGCTGGTCAAGAGCGTGCTGGAACAAATCAGTCAGGAAGCAGTGGCACTTAAAGTGTTGGGTTCCTACCCCAAAGCAGTTCTCTAAGGGCGTTAACAAATGAGTGGCGACTTCCTCGCTCTGGCACAGCCGGGCGTGCAACAACTTTCGCCTTACGTTCCGGGCAAGCCCGTGGACGAACTGGCTCGCGAGCTGGACATCGATCCGGCCAGCATCGTCAAACTGGCGAGCAACGAGAATCCGCTGGGTGCCAGTCCCAAGGCGCTGGCGGCCATTCGTGAAGCGCTGGCCGAGTTGACCCGCTATCCGGATGGCAATGGCTTTGCGCTCAAGACCCTGTTGGCCGAGCAATGCCGTGTCGAACTCAATCAAGTGACGCTGGGCAATGGCTCCAACGACATTCTTGAGTTGGTGGCGCGCGCCTATCTGGCGCCGGGCTTGAATGCGGTGTTCAGCGAGCACGCCTTTGCGGTCTATCCGATCGTCACCCAGGCGGTCGGTGCCGATGCGCGCGTGATTCCGGCCAAGGACTGGGGGCATGACCTGTCCGCCATGCTGGAGGCGATCGACAGCAACACTCGCGTAGTGTTTATCGCTAACCCGAACAACCCGACCGGGACCTGGTTTAGCGCCGAGGCCCTGGATGAGTTTCTCCAGGATGTGCCAGCGCGTGTACTGGTGGTGCTGGATGAGGCCTATATCGAGTACGCCGAAGGCAGCGAGTTGCCTGACGGCCTGGATTTCCTCGCCGCTTACCCGAACTTGCTGGTATCGCGGACCTTCTCCAAGGCCTACGGCCTGGCAGCGCTGCGCGTTGGTTATGGTCTGTCGACGGCGGTGGTGGCTGATGTGCTGAACCGCGTTCGCCAACCCTTCAACGTGAACAGTCTGGCGCTGGCTGCGGCCTGCGCTGCGCTAAGGGACGACGAATACCTGGCTGAAAGCCGGCGCCTGAACGAGTCTGGCATGCAGCAGCTTGAGCTGGGTTTTCGCGAGCTGGGGTTGGGCTGGATTCCTTCCAAGGGCAACTTTATTTGCGTTGATCTGGGCCAGGAGGCCGCGCCGATCTTCCAGGGTTTGTTGCGCGAGGGTGTGATCGTGCGTCCGGTGGCCAACTACGGCATGCCGAACCATCTGCGCATCACCATCGGCCTGCCAGCCGAAAACAACCGGTTCCTTCAGGCGCTGGCCAAGGTTCTGGCTCGTGGTTGATGTCATGACCGTGCAACCTGCTGTGCCCGGAATTGGCCGCCTGGTGGTGGTCGGCCTGGGGTTGATCGGTGGGTCGTTTGCCAAAGGCTTGCGTGAGAGCGGCCTGTGCCAGGAAGTCGTCGGTGTCGACCTTGACCCGCAATCGCGCCAGTTGGCGGTTGAGTTGGGGGTGGTGGATCGTTGTGAGGATGATCTGGCGGCTGCGTGCGTTGGGGCGGATGTCATTCAATTGGCTGTGCCGATCCTGGCCATGGAAAAACTCCTGGTGCGCCTGGCTGGCATGGACTTGGGTTCGGCAATCCTGACCGACGTCGGCAGCGCCAAGGGCAATGTGGTGCGTGCAGCCACCGAGGCGTTCGGCGGCATGCCGGCGCGCTTCGTGCCGGGGCATCCGATCGCGGGTTCCGAGCAGAGTGGGGTAGAGGCGTCGAATGCCCAGCTTTTCCGCCGGCACAAGGTGATCCTCACGCCGCTGGAGCAAACCGACCCTGCCGCACTGGCGCTGGTTGACCGGCTCTGGCGGGAGCTGGGTGCCGATGTCGAGCACATGCAGGTCGAGCGTCACGATGAGGTGCTGGCTGCGACCAGCCATCTGCCGCATTTGCTGGCGTTCGGTCTGGTCGACTCGTTGGCCAAGCGCAATGAAAACCTTGAGATCTTCCGTTACGCTGCGGGTGGCTTTCGCGATTTCACAAGAATCGCCGGTAGCGACCCGGTGATGTGGCATGACATTTTTCTCGCTAACCGCGACGCTGTCCTGCGCACACTTGATACATTTCGCAGCGACCTCGACGCCTTGCGCGACGCGGTCGATGCAGGGGACGGGCATCAACTGCTGGGCGTTTTCACTCGCGCCCGGGTTGCCCGCGAGCATTTCAGTAAAATCCTGGCCCGCCGGGCCTATGTGGACGCTATGAACTCCAACGACCTGATTTTCCTGGCACAACCTGGTGGCCGCCTGACTGGGCGGATTCGTGTACCGGGCGATAAATCGATTTCCCACCGCTCGATCATGCTTGGCTCCCTGGCCGAGGGTGTTACCGAGGTCGAGGGTTTTCTTGAAGGTGAAGACGCCCTGGCTACGATTCAGGCCTTCCGGGACATGGGTGTGGTGATTGAAGGTCCGCACCATGGTCGTGTGACCGTGCACGGCGTCGGCCTGCACGGCCTGAAGCCGGCGCCTGGCCCGATCTATCTGGGTAACTCCGGTACGTCGATGCGCCTGTTGTCCGGTCTGCTGGCTGCGCAAAGCTTCGATAGCACCCTGACGGGTGACGCATCGTTGTCCAAGCGCCCGATGAATCGCGTGGCGAACCCATTGCGTGAAATGGGCGCAGTGATCGAGACCGCTGCCGAAGGTCGTCCTCCGATGATCATTCGCGGTGGCAGCAAGCTCAAAGGCCTGACCTATACCATGCCAATGGCCAGTGCCCAGGTTAAATCCTGCCTGCTGTTGGCGGGTCTCTATGCCGAAGGCAAGACCACGGTCACCGAGCCTGCGCCAACCCGCGACCATACCGAGCGCATGCTCCGTGGTTTTGGTTACCCGGTGGCGGTCGAAGGCGCTACGGCGTCGGTCGAGTCTGGCCATAAGCTCAGCGCCACCCACATCGAAGTGCCAGGCGATATCTCCTCGTCGGCGTTCTTCCTGGTGGCCGCCTCGATTGCCGAAGGTTCGGACCTGGTGCTTGAGCATGTCGGGATCAATCCGACTCGTACCGGTGTGATCGATATCCTGCGCTTGATGGGGGCTGACATCACCCTGGAGAATCAACGTGAAGTCGGTGGCGAACCTGTGGCTGACCTGCGCGTACGGGCAGCTAAACTCAAGGGTATCGAGATTCCCGAGGAGCTGGTTCCGTTGGCAATCGATGAGTTCCCGGTGCTGTTCGTTGCCGCGGCTTGCGCTGAGGGGCGGACCATTTTGCGTGGCGCCGAAGAGCTGCGGGTCAAGGAGTCTGATCGGATCCAAGTGATGGCGGATGGCCTGCTGGCATTGGGCGTCAAGTGCGAGCCGACTCCGGACGGCATTATCATTGATGGCGGCCAGATCGGCGGTGGCGAGGTGCATGGTCACGGCGATCACCGGATTGCCATGTCGTTCAGCATTGCTTCGTTGCGCGCCAATGCGCCGATCCGCATCCATGACTGCGCCAACGTCGCAACGTCGTTCCCCAACTTCCTCGCGCTGTGCGCGCAGGTCGGTATTCGTGTCGCCGAAGAGGCTCAGTCGTGATCAGCATTGCACCGGTTATCACCATTGACGGTCCTAGTGGCTCCGGTAAGGGTACCGTCGCTGGAATGCTCGCCAGGAAACTGGGTTGGAATCTGCTGGATTCTGGTGCGCTGTACCGTCTGTTGGCATTCGCGGCTACCAATCATGGCGTCGGCATGGCCAATGAAGAGTTGTTGGTGAAGCTGGCTGCCCACCTGGATGTGCAGTTCATTGGTGCCGAACCGGGCAAACTGCAGCAGATTATCCTTGAGGGTGAAGATGTCAGCAGCGTGATCCGTACCGAAACCGTTGGGGCCGGGGCCTCCATGGTCGCTTCGTTGCCGGCGGTGCGTGATGCCTTGTTGCAGCGCCAGCGGGCATTTCAGGAGGCTCCAGGGCTGGTGGCCGATGGCCGCGACATGGGCACAGTGGTGTTTCCCGACGCCCCCTTGAAGATTTTTCTGACGGCCAGCGCCGAAGAACGGGCACGCCGTCGATATTTGCAGTTGAAGGGCAAGGGCGAGGATGTTAGTCTGTCGAGTCTGCTAGATGAGATCCGTGTGCGCGATGAGCGCGACACCCAGCGAGCGGTAGCCCCGCTCAAGCCGGCGGTCGACGCGATTCAACTGGATTCCACGGAGTTGTCCATCGAGCAGGTAATGGAACGCATCATGAGCGAAATCGCCCTGCGCGATATCGCCGGATGACCAAGAAATACCGCGGGGGACCAGTCATAGTCTTGCGGTCTTTCTTTTATATGAACGTAACCCACATCGTCTGGGATGTGGCAGATGGGCGTATTCTTCGCCCTTATCAACAGGAATTAAAATGAGCGAAAGCTTTGCGGAACTCTTTGAAGAAAGCCTAAAAACCCTGAATCTTCAGGCAGGCTCCATCATCACCGGTGTTATCGTTGATATCGATTACCAGGCTCGTTGGGTAACCGTTCACGCTGGCCTGAAGTCTGAAGCACTCATCCCGCTTGAGCAGTTCTACAACGACGCTGGCGAGCTGAACATCAACGTCGGTGACGAAGTTCACGTTGCTCTGGATTCGGTTGAAGACGGCTTTGGTGAAACCAAGCTGTCCCGTGAAAAAGCCAAGCGCGCTGAATGCTGGATCGTTCTGGAAGCAGCCTTCGCAGCCGAAGAAGTGGTCAAGGGCGTTATCAACGGTAAGGTTAAAGGCGGCTTCACTGTCGACGTTAACGGCATCCGTGCGTTCCTGCCTGGTTCTCTGGTTGACGTCCGTCCTGTGCGTGACACCACGCACCTGGAAGGCAAAGAGCTGGAATTCAAGGTCATCAAGCTCGACCAGAAACGCAACAACGTTGTTGTTTCCCGTCGTAGCGTCCTCGAAGCCGAGAACTCCGCTGAGCGTGAAGCTCTGCTGGAATCCCTGCAGGAAGGCCAACAAGTCAAAGGTATCGTCAAGAACCTCACCGATTACGGCGCATTCGTCGATCTGGGTGGCGTCGATGGCCTGCTGCACATTACCGACATGGCTTGGAAGCGTATCAAGCATCCATCGGAAATCGTCAACGTTGGCGATGAGATCGATGTCAAGGTTCTGAAGTACGATCGCGAGCGCAATCGTGTTTCCCTGGGCCTCAAGCAACTGGGTGAAGATCCATGGGTTGCTATCAAAGCCCGTTACCCAGAAAGCACCCGCGTTACCGCGCGTGTAACCAACCTGACCGACTACGGCTGCTTCGCTGAGCTGGAAGAAGGCGTTGAAGGCCTGGTACACGTTTCCGAAATGGACTGGACCAACAAAAACATCCACCCTTCGAAAGTCGTACAAGTCGGCGACGAAGTGGAAGTTATGGTTCTGGACATCGACGAAGAGCGTCGTCGTATCTCCCTCGGCATCAAGCAGTGCAAATCTAACCCATGGGAAGATTTCTCTGGCCAGTTCAACAAGGGCGATAAAATCTCCGGCACCATCAAGTCGATCACCGATTTCGGTATCTTCATTGGTCTGGACGGCGGCATCGACGGCCTGGTTCACCTGTCCGACATCTCCTGGAACGAAGTGGGCGAAGAAGCTGTTCGTCGCTTCAAGAAGGGCGACGAGCTGGACACCGTTATCCTGTCGGTTGACCCAGAGCGCGAGCGTATCTCCCTGGGTATCAAGCAACTGGAAAGCGATCCGTTCTCCGAGTACGTTCAAGAGAACGACAAAGGCGCAATCGTTAAAGGCATCGTGAAAGAAGTTGACGCTAAAGGCGCCATCATCACTTTGGCTGACGACATCGAAGCGACTCTGAAAGCCTCCGAAATCAGCCGTGACCGCGTTGAAGACGCGCGTAACGTTCTGAAAGAAGGCGAAGAAGTAGAAGCCAAGATCATCAGCGTTGACCGCAAGAGCCGCGTAATCCAGCTCTCCATCAAGTCGAAAGACGATGCTGAAGAGAAAGAAGCAATCCAGAGTCTGCGCGACAAGCCAGCTACCTCTGACATTGCTGCTGGTCCTACCACTCTGGGCGACCTGTTGCGTGCACAGATGGAAAAGCAGAACTAAGTTCTGTCAGACCATAGAAAAAGGGCGACTTCGGTCGCCCTTTTTTGTGCCTGCGATTTGTCGGTTGTGGTGGAGGTATTGAAACCAAGTCTCTGAAGTCGCAGATCTTTTTTGGTAGAGGTTTCTTTATTTGGGCTAGGCTTAGCCTGAAGCTAGGGCTGGTCGGATGAAGGGTGTGGTCCTTGGGAGGCGAATGGGCAGGTTTTTAGTAGTGTTCGTTGTGCTGACTCTGGTGGGCTGCACCACCAATGCCAAGACCCACGTGGTGCGTGGGGTCAGTGGGGTTGAGATCGACTGTTCGGGGCTTGGTTCGGGCTGGGAGCGGTGTTACGCGCGTGCAGACAGCGAGTGCAGGGCTGACGGGTACAAGGTTGTTGCCAGGTCCAGTGATGCCAGGGAGGAGGATCAGGACTACCCGTTTGGCTGGAATCCGGCGGGATACCTCACCCGTACTATGTTGGTCATCTGTAGGTAGTTAATACATGGGGTACTGTTTGCTCAGGCTGGATCTGGTGTTCTGGAAATGTCACTTGAGCGGTCGCGCAGATAAGTCAATGCTTGGGCTTTTCAAATTCCGTTGGGCATGCTAAAACCTTTGAAGCGCTGATCTAGCTGCTTGAAAAAGAAGGGAAAAATATGACGAAGTCGGAGTTGATCGAACGAATTGTCACCCATCAAGGGCTGCTCTCATCCAAGGATGTGGAGTTGGCCATCAAGACTATGCTTGAACAAATGTCCCAGTGCCTGGCTACCGGTGATCGCATCGAGATCCGTGGCTTTGGCAGCTTCTCACTGCACTACCGCGCCCCGCGTGTAGGTCGCAATCCTAAGACCGGTCAGTCCGTCAGCCTTGATGGCAAGTTTGTGCCGCATTTCAAGCCGGGCAAGGAATTGCGTGATCGAGTGAATGAGGAAGAGGAGGAGGGGGTTTGATACTCGGCGCTCAAGGAGTGAATCATGCGTAACCTCAAAAAAGTGCTCCTTGTTGCTTTGATTTTGTTGTTGATTCTGGTGGTGCTCGCATTCGTGCTGGAGAATCAGCAGCCCGTTTCTTTGTTGTTCCTGGGGTGGGCTGGGCCGCAGTTGCCGATATCCGTCATGATGGTTTTGGCGCTACTCGTCGGAATGTTGCTCGGGCCTGGACTCAGTTGGTTCTTGCGTCGAACCTTACGCAGAAAGCGCGTCTAATCTGGCAGCATCTAGCAAAGAGACCGCGCTACAGTTTGTCTATATCCATTAGTAAAACCCCGATTAAACTGTAAAATGTCGCGCCTGTCCGAACTGCGATGTGTCTCTGGTTCGGCAAGTACGGACTCTGTAAAGGCTCGGCCCGGCTTGAAGGTTTTTGCATTCATGGATTAGGCAGCGCCCGGTTAAGGGTGAGGCCTGTAACTCAAGGGTATGGTTTGCGTGAAAATTCTAGTAACTGGCGGCGCTGGATTCATTGGCTCGGCTGTCATTCGTCACATCATCTCCAATACAACTGACTCTGTCGTGAACGTCGACAAGTTGACGTATGCAGGTAACCTTGAGTCATTGGCCGAAGTTAGCCAGAGTGCGCGCTATGTCTTCGAGCGAGTTGACATCTGCGATCGTGACCAGATCGACCGTGTGCTGCGTGAGCATCAACCGGATGCAATCATGCATTTGGCCGCTGAGTCCCATGTCGACCGTTCGATTTCCGGTCCGTCTGAGTTCATCCAGACCAATATCATTGGTACCTACACGTTGCTAGAGGCCGCGCGCCACTATTGGGCGGCCTTGGGAAGTGAGCGTAAAGCGGCTTTCCGGTTCCACCACATTTCGACTGATGAAGTTTACGGAGACCTTGAAGGTCCGGAAGACCTCTTCACTGAAACCACGCCTTATCAGCCTAGCTCGCCATACTCGGCCAGCAAAGCCAGTTCAGATCACTTGGTTCGTGCCTGGAGTCGTACCTACGGCCTGCCAACCTTGGTCACCAATTGCTCGAACAACTACGGCCCGTGCCACTTCCCTGAGAAGTTGATCCCATTGATCATTCTCAATGCGCTGGAAGGCAAGCCATTGCCGGTCTATGGCAAAGGCAACCAGGTTCGTGACTGGCTCTACGTCGAAGACCACGCTCGTGCACTGTACAAAGTCGTGACCGAAGGTGTTTTGGGGGAGACCTACAATATCGGCGGCCATAACGAGAAGCAAAATATCGAAGTGGTGCATACGCTTTGTGCACTGTTGGACGAACTGCGCCCTGATTCGGCTCATCGTCCGCACGCCAGCCTGATCACTTATGTTCAGGATCGTCCAGGGCATGACCAGCGCTACGCAATCGATGCAAGCAAAATCCAGCGTGAGTTGGGCTGGACCCCGGAAGAAACATTCGAAACCGGTATTCGCAAAACGGTCGAATGGTACCTCAGCAACACTGAATGGGTAGAGCACGTGAAGAGCGGCAGCTACCAGCAGTGGATTGATCAGAACTACGCGGATCGTTCGAGCAAGGCATGAAAATCCTTCTGCTGGGAAAAAATGGCCAAGTGGGGTGGGAGCTCCAGCGTTCCCTCGCACCGCTTGGTGAGTTGATCGCACTTGACCGCCATCCGGCCGATGGTTTGAGCGGTGACCTGTCTGATCTCGATGCGCTTCGTGCAACGATTCGTCAGGTCAAGCCCGACGTCATTGTCAATGCCGCGGCTTATACGGCTGTCGATAAGGCTGAGTCCGAAGCAGAGCTTGCTGACCGTGTGAATGGCCAGGCGAGCCAGGTCATGGCTGAGGAAGCCAAAGCGCTCGACTCCTGGCTGATCCATTACTCCACCGACTATGTCTTTAGCGGGCAGGGTACGAAGCCATGGGAGGAGACCGACGCAGTCGCCCCGGTGAATCGCTACGGTGCCAGCAAGCTGGCGGGCGAACAGGCCATCATTGCCTCCGGTTGCAAGCACCTGATCTTCCGTACCAGTTGGGTCTATGCTGCGCGCGGTAATAACTTTGCCAAGACCATGCTGAGATTGGCCAAGGATCGCGAGACGTTGAGCATAATTGCTGATCAGGTAGGAGCCCCTACGGGTGCAGACCTGATCGCCGATATCACCGCGCTAGCCCTTCAAAAAGTCGTGCAAAATCCTGAGCTCGGGGGGCTTTATCACTTGGCCGCTGGTGGTGAAGTGTCCTGGTACGGCTATGCTAGCCACGTTATCGGTTTTTCCCGTCTCCAGGGCGAGCAACTGGCTGTGACAACGCTTAACCCGATCGAGACCGTAGCCTATCCAACACCTGCGCGCCGCCCTTTGAACTCACGTTTGAACACTCAGAAGCTGCGTGACAATTTTTCTCTACACTTGCCGGATTGGCAAAGTGGTGTAACCCGAATGCTTATGGAAGTTCTCAATAAATGATCAACACGACAAATCGTAAAGGCATCATTCTCGCGGGTGGTTCAGGCACGCGGCTGCACCCGTTGACCCTTGGTGTCTCGAAGCAGATGCTGCCGATCTACGACAAACCGATGATCTTTTATCCGCTGTCGGTACTGATGCTGGCAGGCATGCGCGAGATTCTGATTATATCGACGCCTGAAGACCTGCCTTGCTTCCGTAAGTTGCTGGGTGACGGCAGCCTCTACGGCATTAAGTTGACCTACGCGGAACAACCTAGCCCGGACGGTCTGGCACAAGCCTTCATTATCGGTGAGGAGTTCATTGGCAAGGATCCGTGCTGTCTGATTTTGGGCGACAATATTTTCTATGGTCAGCACTTCTCTGACAATTTGCGTTCAGCCAGTACGCAGCAGAGTGGCGCAACGGTCTTCGGCTACCATGTGTCTGATCCGGAACGTTTTGGGGTTGTTGAGTTCGACAAAACCGGTCGCGCGCTGAGTATCGAAGAGAAGCCTCTCAAGCCTAAGTCCAACTACGCAGTTACCGGGTTGTACTTCTATGACAATGATGTTGTCGAGATTGCTAAAAGCATCAAGCCATCAGAGCGCGGCGAGTTGGAAATCACGGATGTAAACCTCGCTTATCTCGATCGAAAAGCGCTCAACGTAGAGATGCTGGGCCGTGGCTTCGCCTGGCTCGATACCGGCACTCATGACTCCTTGCTCGAAGCCAGTCACTTCGTGCACACCATCGAGCAGCGTCAAGGCCTGAAGGTGGCGTGCCTCGAAGAGATCGCTTATCACAACGGTTGGATCACTGCCGAGCAGTTGGGGGCTCAGGCAGACGCTCTGAAGAAAACGGGCTATGGTCAGTACTTGCAGAAACTTCTGGACTTGCCTTCCCTCTGATTCGGAAGCTCAATCTCTTCGAATAGTAGCGTTTAACCAGCCTTGGGAGGAATGGCGTGCGAGTAAAACATCCCAAGGTTGTGGTTTTGCTGGCTGCGTATAATGGTATGCAGTGGATCGAGGAGCAGGTAGCCTCGATTCTCGACCAGTTAGCTGTCGAAGTAACCGTTTATATCAGTATCGATCCTTCCACTGACGGTACCGAAGCTTGGTGCGCGGCATATGCCGCTAAGCACCCCGAGGTTTTAATTTTGCCGACTTCTGGTAGTTTTGGCGGAGCCTCCCGCAACTTCTTCCGCCTCATTCGTGATATCGACTTTGAAAGCTATGATTTTGTCGCCTTTGCCGATCAGGATGATGTTTGGCATTCGAATAAACTCCAGCGTGCTACCCAAGCTATTCTAGCTCATCATGTAGAAGGCTACTCCAGCAATGTCACGGCGTTCTGGCCGGACGGCAGTACCCATGTGCTGAATAAGGCGCAACCTCAAGTTGCATGGGACTTCCTGTTCGAAGCGGCCGGCCCCGGCTGTACCTACGTGATGAGCAAGAAGCTGGCGGACTTGCTAAAGGGGTCATTGCTCGCTAATTGGCAGCAGTTGCAAGATGTCAGCCTGCATGACTGGTATTGCTATGCCTTCGCACGTAGCCATGGTTACCGCTGGTATATCGATCCTGTGCCGTCTATGGATTATCGGCAGCATGACCGTAACCAAATAGGTGCCAACAAAGGCTTGAGCCCGTTGATTGCTCGCTACAAAACCATTCACGACGGTTGGTGGTTCAGTCAGGTTCAGTTAATTGCGCTGTCGGTAGGGCAGGGGGGCGATCCTTTCGTGCAAACATGGCTGAAATTGCACCGAATTCAACTGATCCAACTTTCCTTCAGTGCGTGGCGTTGCCGGCGAAGAGTACGGGATAAAGTACTCTTCTTTTGTATTTGCTGGGCTACTGCATTGATAGGGAAGAAAAGCAAATGACCGTCTCTAAGGTATTGGTCACCGAGGCAAGTGGGTATATTGGAGAGGCGTTAGTCTTCGGGCAGTTGGTGGGCAAGGAGCTAAAACCGATCGCAGCGGTACGCGCGCTACCCGGTTACATGGGCTATATCCTGGGCTTTCGTCGGCCTCATCCGCACTCGATGATGTTCAGCTAGTCATTCCTGGTTGCCCGAGTGCATGCCTTGAACGTAACTGCGGTGGATGTATTGGCTGAATTTCGCAAGGTCAATGTGAAAGCTACGCTGAAACTGGTTCAGTGCGCAATGATAAGCGATACCTGGATGGCTATTGAGCCTGGTTGCCGCTACATTGAGCAAGCGAACCATAACTCAACATATCTGCGATTCACTTAAAGCCGATATCAATAAACAACGCGAATTGTTGGCGTGGACACTAGCCATTAACATGGACAAATCCGTGTATCAGACCGCGGGTTACTATCTGGGAAAGTAAACGAAATGACAGTTTGGTGGTTGCTAATGGCGGTGCTTGCCGTCTCTTGGGTATTGACGCATGGATTGCGCTATTACGCTTTGTCCAAGAGCCTGATGGACATACCCAATGAGCGGAGTTCACATATCGTTCCTACCCCTCGTGGGGGAGGAGTGGCCATTGTCATTTCTTTTCTTCTGGCGCTACCGGTCCTTGCTATGCTGGGGTTGCTGGAGCCAGTCCTTGTGTTCGGCGTGATGGGGGCTGGCTTGATAATTGCCACTGTTGGATTTGCTGATGACCACGGTCATATAGCTGCGAGATGGCGTCTTCTGGGGCATTTCATTGCTGCAAGTTGGGCTCTTTTTTGGTTGAGCGGACTCCCCCCTCTCCTGTTTTTCGGGGCCTTCGTCGACCTGGGGTGGTTCGGTAATACCCTGACTTTGATTTATCTGGTTTGGATGCTTAACCTCTATAACTTCATGGATGGTATTGATGGCTTGGCTAGCGCTGAAGCGATCAGCGTATGCGCAGCGATGTGCATAGTGTACTGGTTGAATGGGTATACCGGGCTTGTATGGCCGCCACTTTTTTTGGCCGTAGCGGTTTCTGGCTTTTTCTATTGGAACTTTCCACCTGCACGCATATTTATGGGGGATGCCGGAAGCGGATTTCTCGGCATTGTTTTAGGTATATTCGCTCTTCATGCCGCCACTATTGCAAGTGAATTGTTATGGAGTTGGTTGATATTACTTGGTGTGTTTATCGTGGACGCTACCTGGACGTTGATTCGGCGTTTGGTGCGTGGCGAGAAAGTGTATAACGCTCATCGATCCCACGCCTATCAATATGCATCTCGAAAGTTTAAAAGTCACGGGGTCGTAACTGCTGTGGTAGTAGGTGTTAACGTATTGTGGCTTTTTCCGATTGCGTATTGGGTCGGCTCAGGATCGCTGAGTGGTCCTTTGGGTTTGTGTTTGGCTTATACACCGATTATGTGGATGGTTTGTGTGTTCAAGGCGGGAGAGTCTGAGCTTGAACAGTGTATATAAGTGATAGTTTAAAGCCGGCGGCAGGTAATAATGGGCGAGTGGATAGCCCGTGTGGCAGGCTTGGAATGAATTTTTTCAGAGAGGTTTGTTAGAGGGAGCGCTAGAATGTTTCTTGCTATTGATGGCATTGAGCAGTTATGTTTCTGAACTACTGGAGAAGTATGCATGTCGGTAGGTTGTTTGTCGTCAGTGATGATCGCTGAGGTAGGCAGGCTATTTGGCATTAGCGATTGGTGAGATAAATAACTATAAAAATACGAGGTGTAGATGGACCGTCGTCAGAAAGTCACGCAATTTATTTTACCTGGAGCCAAAGGTATTGAAATTGGTCCGTGGTGTAATCCACTTACGCCGAAAAGCGCAGGTTATGATTGTACTGTTCTGGATGTCTTTGACACCTTGACGCTTAAGGCTCGAGCTAACGCCGACCCTTCAATTAGCAAAGAGCAGGAAGGTGATATCGAAGATGTCGACCTCGTAGGATCCTCCTCGCAGATCGCAGAGTTGGTAGAAGGTATTAATGCGCTCGGCGCATTTGATTATATCGTTTCTTCTCATAATCTTGAGCACGTCCCGGACCTTATAAAGTTCTTTCAAGGGTGTGAGAGAGTTTTGAAACCTGGTGGTGTGCTGAGTATGGCCATTCCAGACCGACGCGGTTGTTTTGATTTTTTTCGTCCCAATAGCTCGCTGGCTGATGTGTTGGATTCACACTTTACTAACAGAGTCCAACCCAGTGCAGCACAAATATTTGAACACAGTTCCCTTTATGCAAGGCAAGTGTTGGACGGTGTTTCCGTCAGCGGATTTCATACGGGGGTAAAGGCCACCAATATTGAGCCGTTTGAAACACTTGCTGAGACATTTGATATTTGGAAAGCACGAGTCTTATCCAAAGATACGGCATATATAGACGTCCACTGCTGGACGTTTACACCGTCGTCATTTGAGCTTATTTTTAAAGAGTTGAGCTTTCTTGGTTTGACTAAACTCGACCTCTTAAGTATCGAGGCAATGGGTGGTGAGTTTCATGTGCATTTTCGTAATAAAGCAGAGCAGGCTAAGTGGATAAATGAAGATTTTTATAAACAACGTCTTGCCTTGCTCCAAAAAATCAATAATGAAGCTTGTGTAACCTCTCCCTTGTTCCAACATTATGTTGCTGAGGTTGTGGTGTTGGAGCAATATCGAAAGGAGGAAAAAGTTGGGTCTCGAAGGGGGTTAGAGGGGCAGCACTCAAAATCAAAACGAGAAAAAGAACCGCTTGAACTGAAAGTGGAGAAAGTTAAGCATGAGTTGGAGGTAGTTAAGCAAGAACTTGCGGACAGTCGTATGGTGGTAGCAGCGCTTAAAAACTCCAGTAGCTGGAAGTTTACTGCACCGTTACGTTATACAATAGAGAAGCTGAGAGTCGTTCTGCGGATGCCCTGAGTTTGGCTGGCGGTGTTCGTTGGATAAGCAGTTGAACGGAGTAGCTGAAGAGGGCCTAAGGCCCTCTTTTTCGTAAGCTTAAGCGTTTTTAATGGCAAGTATTGCTTGAAGAAATAAAGTCGCGTTGAGTTGTAAAGTTCTATTATTTTTCGTGTGTTCATATGCAGCATCCGATAATTGGAGGCGCAAATTTTTTGAAGTGATCATTCTCTCTATCTGCGTAGTCCACTGGTCTATAGAGTTGTCACATAAAATCCCCGTGATGTTATTCTGCACAGTGTCTGCGTAGGCAGGAACATTAGAGTATATTCCAGGGATTCCGACTAAGGAGTAGTCAAGGAATTTAATATCAGATTTGGAGTCTGTGAATATAGATTTAAGCAGTGGTGCTATACCAAAGTCCCATTGTAAATTTTCAGACATCCAGTGGCAGAACTTTTCGTACGGAACACTATTTTCGGGGACACGCTTAATCGATACCGGAGTCTCTCCAAAAATATTTTGTATGGTGTATTCGTCACCAATTCCGACAATTTCGAACTCTACGTTGGGTTCGAATCTTATTAGCGCGTTTTTAATGGCTGCGGATACAAATATCAGGTCTTCCAAATGCGTGAATGTACCCATGTAGCCGAATTTTATTTTCTTATTGATTGTCGTTTTAGTATTTCGATAAAAAAGTGTTTCGTCCAAAGAGTTTTCAATTACATGAATATTGCTATTCAGCATTGAAAAAGTTTTTGCGAGGTTTTTAGTGGAGACTATTATGCCGTCGGCTTCTCTGGCTAACAATCGGATTATATTTTTTTGGTCCGGCGTAGGCCACTCGCGATCACCAATTCGAGAGTTGACATTTAATAAGTCATCGTCCGTTTCGTAAATTATTGTTATGTCGCGAGATTTTAAACTTCTGAGTTGTAGTAATAGCTCAATTGTATTGAACTGATGTACCCAGAGCCTTTCGATAATCACCACATCGATCGGGTGCTCAGGAATCTTGGTGCCATAGGTTAGTTCTATCTGTTCGCTGATCGATGGGTGTGACAATGGGCGTAACAACCGAATAACGCTGCAGCCGTGGGGTTCTGCGCCGTTTGAGCTTTCGTACAGCACGTGCACTCTGATAGGAGATAAAGGACTCATCTTTGTATCCCCGCGTGATCGTTAAAAAGACTGGTCATCAGTTTAAGCACCGCTTGCTCAGGGTAGTATTTTGTCATGTCCAAGGATTTCTTACCGATGTCAATACGCCGTTGAGTATCGCGAATGATCTCTAATGTTTTGATGAAGCACACTTCTTCATCACGGGTATCAACCAGAATACCTGTTTCGTCGTCAATGATGACCTCCGAGAGCCCTCCATTGATGGGGCCGACGTTGACAGCTCCGCTTGAAGAGGCCTCCATTGCAGTCAGCCCCATTGCCTGGAATGCCGAATAATCGAGGAATACGTCAGTCTCTCTGAGTAACTCAGAAACCTGCACGGCATTGAGTTCCCCGAGGCATTCATGCTGAAAGTCATTCGTTAAGCTCTGATAGGCCGGATCTGACTGTTCTGCTCCAAATGTTTTGATGGTGATGGCGTTCCCCAGTGTGGATTTCAAACGACGTAATACTCGCATCGTTAATTCTGGGGATCGACGCGGTGTAGCCGGGCGAACCATCGCGGTAATAGTCAGTGATTGACTATTGATACGGAAAACAGAGTCCGGATGGAACTTTTTATCGTCAAAATCTGCACCAATGACTTTGCAGTCCACTCCCAAATGTTGTTTCAGTATGTCGCGATTCCATTTGGTTTTAGTAACTAATTTCATTTGGTCGATCAATGTATAGCTATTCCAGGCGCGTATATACTCCGTCGAACCTTCAGTAAAGAAGTTTGGCTCGAAGTCCTGTATATAGTATGCAAATATCGCAGTGCTGTTTTGTTTGACTAGTGGCAGTATCCATTCTACGGTCAGGTACAAGGTGGCTATTACGGCATCAAAGTGCTGGGAGATATCTGGGAGTTCTTCGGGGTTGTATATGTAGTGAGTAGGTACTTTGTTGTCTGGGTGGTTGGCCTCGAAAATCTCTTTGTTGGAACGCAAGTTTACTATGTGCGCATCCACTCCATTAGCAATGAGTTTAGCTGCCTCCAAAAGAATGATGTTTCCGCCGCCACCTGCAGTTCTTGCTGGTAGCACAAACAGCAATCTTTTTCCTTGGAATGACTCGAGAGATTTGCGAGTCTCCATTTTTTCTTCTATTAAAGACGTGCGCTTCCTGATGTATTCGAGTGCTGGGTGGTTGGCGGTGATGTTGAGTTGCTGATCAATTATCGCTTGTCCGTGTTTGTTGGCGAGATTCACCCCCGCCGCTTTAGAAAGTTCCATTCGCCTTTCATGTGAATAACTCTTGGACTGTGCATGATAAACGTAGGCATCGTCCGCGATAGCGAGTTGCCAACCGGCTTTCGCCGCGCGCAAGCAAAAATCGTTTTCTTCACCATAGCCGCGACCGAACACTTCCTCATCGAAAATACCGATTTCGGCCATAAGACTGCGTTTTATTAAAAAGCAGAAGCCGTTGATGAAGCCGACTTTAGGATAGATGCGTAGAGATTCTCTGGCGATTTCGTCTGCGTACTCTTGGATCGTTAGTCCTTTGGGCAACGGGTTGTCGGTCCAATCACCTTTCGCGTCGAAAATCTCAGGTACCGATTGCCAGGATGCCGTATTGCTGAGTGGGCCGACTACGCCAATTTTTGAATCGCTATTGGCACAATCCAGCAGTCTTTCCAGCCAGTACGGTGTTACGATAGTGTCACTGTTGAGAAGAACTGAGTATTCGGCATCCGATAGCTTTAGGCCACAGTTGGCTGCTTTCGTATAGCCGCCTGCGATTTCATTCCTATGAATGACACAGCCCTGGTGTTTGGCATAGTCAGACAAGAACTCCTGAGTCTCTGCAGCGCTGCCGTCATCAACGATAATTAAGCGGAATGGTGGCAGGGTGTAGCAGTTGATGGATTCCAGGCAGTTTTTTACATCAGAAAGTGCATTGTGCACACAGACAATGATATCTACCGACGATGCATGGCGTTGAATCTCGCGTGACTCACTACGCGCTCTATGCTCCGGGATTTGTGTCCCTAAGGAACTACTTTCAAGTAGATGTTTCACGCGGGCACGTACGCCACTGAGCCCTTCTCTGCGGTAAATGGTGAAGGCTTTTTTGCCGAGTGTAACAGGAGAACCAAAGTGTAAGCGTGCTATCGAAAATGCTTTTTTGAGTTGCTGTATTCTATACAGTTGGTTTCGAATTGCGCGCAGTGGGCGAGTTATACTCCAGGATGTGCTCTTCAGCAGGCCATCGACATGAGCTTGGGAAATAAATAAAAGTCGTTCGACGGCCTTTAGGTTTTGTAGTGCATCCTGTAATTGTTTTTCGAGTTCTTCGTTCTCTTTTCTCATGGCAGATGACAATAGAACTGCGTGCTGTTCGGTCGACACAACCTTCCGTGTGAGCGTGTTGAGGTCTGCTGAATGCGACTGGATAGCTTGATTGAGGTTCTCGACGGTTTTATTTAGGTCGTCGACGGTCTTGTTGCGTTCGTCGATGGACTTATTAAGGTTTGTGATCTTCTGAGCGTAAACTTCGGCTTCTATCATGTCGTTGAGTGATTCTTTTTGTTCTAAAATGTTTTTGTCTGATGAGTAATGACTAAGATGGTATTTAACTATGTCTGATTCGTTTTTCGTGCGGATGCGGAATCTTATATAGTTAAAGTCAAATGCGAGCCCAGAAGGAACCAGGTAAGCAAATAAATAGAAAGTAAGACGGTCTGTCTGTTCCTTGGCAGATTCTGCTTCAATTATAAATTTGTAGGAGCACTCACCCAAGACCTCTACAGTCTTTGATTGTAGTAGGGCTTCCAGTCCAACACTCGAGTTGATCGTGAGAAGCTTTTTGCATTTCTCTATAAATTTTATGCTGTTTTCCGACTCGTCCACAGCAAAGTCACCTGGCTTGACTTGAAATAAACTGCCGGGGTGACTTCTAACTAATATTTCATTGATTGGAAAGTTTAGCTGCGCATACGAGAGTGTACTTCGATTGTCGAAGCCATTGCCAAACGCAATCAAGTTTGAGTCATCCTCCACTTGATGCACGATCCCTATTTTAAGGTTTTGGGCATCAACAACTTCCGCGAGCTTTACCGCCTTTTTCGTCAGGAAGTAGTCCAGAAGTTGGCGGGTGGAAATCCTCATGTTGATCGGCTTTTGGAGCGCCTCATAGCGGGATTGCGCCTCGGTATTGCCATTGACGCCGCTAAAGTCAACGTACATAGTCGATTGATAGTCAGGGTCTCGCAATGGGCCGAGTTCAAGATGTATGACAGGAACGCAAAACTTATTGGCAGCAGCCGACAGAGATGGGCAGTTACACCATGTAATAATAGCTTCGAGGTTCCCTTTATAAGGACTAAGAATGGTTTCGATTTCTGATGTTAATTCGGGAATTTGTTGTGTCAGAAGTTCTTTAAATGTCGCGTTTGGATTACCGTTGTGATTCGATAAAAACTCATTGAATAGATTGGGTGACAAAAAACACAGGTCATGCCTAGCGATATCTTCAGAGGTCGGGATTGTGTAGCCTAGCCTTTCTTGTGAGCTTTCCAGAAATTCCCAGCGCGCCGCTGATTGCTCGCTGGTGCGCTCGGGCAAGTATTCCTCACCAACAATGAACATGATCTTTTCATCATGAATTTTCAGAAAACGGTAAAAAACCCACAGGTAGGGTGCGGGAACACCCCTAAATGCATAAGGTGGAAGGAATACAGCAATCATTTTTCTACCCCTTGTAGAACCTTGATCGGAGCAAACACTACGCCTACTTGATTGCGAGCTGACCAGAATTTGATTTGTTCCATAGGGCGTCTTTGGTCGAGTTCCTCGCGTTCACCACGAGCATTACAGGACAAGCCACAGTGTACGAGATACTCTCCGGGACTGATCGGTAGCTTGACTAGGTATTCAAAAACTTGAGTACCAATTTTCAGATGAAGTGGTTGCGATGCGTTTAGGTTGTTGTCACCCCAGACGTCGCCTCCCTGTGCCTTGGAGAGTGAGATGCCTAATATCACATCATCTATGTCTTCTGATGATGTAACTTCCATTCTGAATGTTATTTCTTCTCCGCAACGAATAACCGGGCTTTCGTTGAAGTAACTACCATCTGATTTTATAATGTCGAGTTTTCGTATGATCGCGCGGGCGGTTCCGAATCGTTTTTCATTGAAGTCTTTATTCTGCTCGGACTGCTGCAGTTTTTTCAAGTCGGTATTGCTATGAATGTTGTCTTTCGAATTAGTTTTACTCTCTATTTCGATAGCTACCTGAGATTTTAGCATCCCTTTTTCATAGGCTAGCACCGCAGCCAGGACATCCTCAGTATCGATGATTATTTTCCCGCCATCGACAACGATGCAGCGATCTGCATACTCCAGAATGCTGCCGGTAGAGTGCGTGACCATGATAATGGTTACACCCTGTTTCTTAAGTTGCTCCATTCGTTTGAAGCATTTGTATTGGAAACCAATATCTCCAACTGAAAGTGCTTCGTCGACGATTAATATCTCAGGATCAACGCAAGCTTGTACGGAAAAGGCTAGCCTTACATACATCCCACTGGAATACGACTTTACGGGTTGATCGATAAAATCCCCAATATCCGCAAATTTTTCAATTTCTTCGAAGCGATTATCTATCTCGGTTTTTGACAGGCCAAGTACACTACCATTTAGATAAACATTTTCCCTGCCGGTAAAGTCCGGATTGAACCCTGCTCCCAACTCCAGCAGAGCAGCTATTCGCCCGTGTACGACTACATTGCCCGAAGATGCGGACAACGTTCCGCAGATAATCTGCAGCAGTGTGGACTTTCCGGCGCCGTTACGCCCAATGATTCCAATCGTTTCACCACGTTTTATATCGAATGACAAATCTTTTAGGGCCCAGAACTCTCTAAAGTACTTTTTTTCGGACGAACTGAAGCGGGGAAACAAGAACTGCTTTAGTCTGTCTCTAGGGGAATCATAAATCTGAAAGCATTTGCTCAAATTTTTTACGCTGACAACTGTTTCAGAGCACATCAGAGAACCCCTTGCGTGTTTTTTGGAACCAGGCGAAACCGAGCCACAAGATAACTAATGAGATGACCATTGAAACCCCAAACATTTTCCAGTTAGGTAGATTTCCGTAGATGAGGATAGATCTGGACTGTTCTATGGCTGAAGTTAATGGGTTGAGTAAGAAAAGACTCTGATACTCTTTTGGTAATGAAGAAAGCGGATAAAAAATTGGAGAGAGGAACATTAGTGCAGTTGTTAATATACCGATGATTTGTGACACGTCTCTTAGGTATACACCCATGGATGCCAAAAACCACGAAAAGCCCAATGTCATGAATATGAGTGGAAGTAGCGTGATGGGTAACAGAAGACTAGTGATGGGGGGTAAGCCCAGAATAGCGAAGTGGAACAGTAGCCACACGATAAGGCTGATAAAAAGATGGAATAGGGCCGCACCCATTGAGATAATTGGAAGTATCTCTAGCGGGAAAACGATTTTCTTTACATAGTTGGCGTTATGCAAAATTGTACTGGGCGCCCGAGTGAAGCATTCGGCAAACATGTTGAAGATGATAAGCCCGGAGAACAAAATTAGTGCAAATTCACCTTTGGAGCTTTCGACATTATTCCAGCGTGCTTTGAAAACGACGCTAAAAACAAAGGTGTAGACGGTCAGCATCAGTATCGGGTTAAAGAAGGACCAAAATGTACCAAGAAAAGACCCTTTGTACTTTCCGGCGACCTCGCGTTTGATTAACTCGAAAATCAACCCCGAATATTTCCATATGCTTTTCGGTATTTCCACAGGGTTAGAGCTATACGATCGCATTAATTAGATGCCTCCGATGTTGCAAGATTTTTCCAGTCTGTTTTTATACAGGATCAGGGTGGAAGAAAATGGCACCTTTAGGGAGCAAAGGTGTTTCATTCAGAATTTGGCAGCGGTCTTTTATGGTAAAGGAGCTTCGTTGAGAGTGCGGGTGAGGGCCTTTCGCCGAGCAGGGGGAAAGACGCACTTGTAAAGCTATCAGGATTTTTAAGGCGCGCCCGGTGTAGACACAAAGGCAAAGGGTATCGTTCCAAGACGCTGGTTTTTCTGATGCTTGGCAGTGAAAAAGTGAGGGGACCGCTCTCACACAAAGCTGTTTATTACCTGACTGTGCAGCGGGAGTCACGCCAACTCGTCTCATCTCGTTCCCTCGGTCTCTCTTGCGTTGATTTGGTCGGATGTCGCAGCGTCCTTTCACATGACACTAGCGGCAGAGTGAGCGATGGCTAGGTTAGGTTTCTTTCCCAAGGGCAAAATGCCTCCAGAGCGCATCGCTAGTTTGGCTGATCGTTTTGCTGTGGATGCCTTCAGTTCAGACATGCCGGTCCATCATTATCGACCACCACCCGAACTCATCTGTTTCACTCAAAGGCTGATGGCAATTTGATGATCAGCCCTCGCCGCTGGCGGGCGGAACCTTACCATATGTGGAGTGTAGGGGCATCTACGTCTAAGGTTGCTGGTCAGTCAGAGTTTCTCCGATGGCCGTTGTCCAAACTGCAGTCTTCAGGAGTATCTGTCAGATACAGTTCAGGCATACAGCGGCAAAAAGGCTGACGTTACCCTGAGCAGTCTGACGGTAAACCCCCGCTTTCTTCATCAAGCGTATTCTTTGAAAAAAAGAGCTTTTACGAGCAGTCTTGAATCTGTCGAGTGTTAATTGGCTATTTTGAGTCAGTTTTTGTTGGAAACTCTCGAGAACTAGCAAGTTTTGATTGCTCCACTCACTGAATCGGCCTGACCACATTTTGCTGATTCGTACCAGTTTGTCGTTAAAACCTGCATTGGCACCTATCAGATTGCCACTATGCTGACGATAATCGAGAGTGGGCAATGGGTCGTAGATAACCTTACCCCCGCAGCCGGTGATGAGAAGGTAAGTCAGCCAATCGTGGGCCACGATTACCGCATCTTCCGGCGTTAGCGCTAGTAAGGCTCGAGCCTGGGTGTTGATCAGCATAGTGTTGGCCCCAGCGATGCTTTGAACCAAGGCGTTGCAAAAGTGAGGTGGTGCTGAAAATAAGGGGGAAAAGCCCAAAACACGTTTGTCAGCCGATATCAGACGTGTTCTGGAGCAATAGAACGCAGGTGTCCCGGAGGCAAAATGCAGTTGGGTGATACTTCGCTCCAGCTTGTCTTCGAACCAGATATCGTCCTGATCGCTGAATGCGAAGTAGTCTGCCGTGATGGACTCGTTTTTGATAAGTGAGAGAAAGTTTTTGGCGAAGCCTTGGCGAGGGCCATTAAAAATGACTAGACGACTCTCTCCTAACGATTGTTGAGCTGATGTAAGGAGGCCTAAAGTATCGTCATCAGACCCATCATCGGATGCGTAGATAACCCAATTTTTATGTGTCTGTCTGATGATTGATTGCAGTTGTTCGTCTAGAAACTCGGCGCCATTGTAAGTGCAAAGTAATATCGCGACCTTTACGTTGGCAAGCTCCATAGCGTCTTTGTTACGAAGTGTGCCTAACGTGTGATGTGACTGCGTGTTCATTCTCAATCTCAAATATTACCGAGTCGGAATACCCAGTAAGGGAACGAAGTGTGTAATTTCCTAGTCTCGACGGAAAACGCAATCAAATCAGAGCTGTTTTCTGAGTTGCCAAGGCTATCCGTATTGTCTACCTGTCCGTGGAGTCGTAAAAGTCGTATTTTAAAGAGGATGGGTCGAAATGTCTGTCCAGGTACGATGCTGGCACCCGTTCGCGTGTCGGTTCGGGCACTGTTGCTGTCTATTGGTCAATCCCCGATTACACAGGGAGGCAACCTAGGCACTGTACGAAAAGTAATGTCGCAAACACCGCATAGCACAAGCTAACGAGACCATCGCTGCACAACTTTTCGCGAGCTTGTCGAAGCGTGTGACGATGCGGCGGTTTTCTTTCAGCCAGCCGAACATGCGCTCGATGATGTTGCGCTGCCGGTATTTTGGCCGATCAAACAAGCGAGGCAAACCGGGCTTGGGTTTGCGTTTCATGGATCGCAGAGGGATTACCGGCTGCATCCGGTAACGGTCACAGTAGCGACGCAGAGCCTCAGCATCGTAGCCTTTGTCGGCCAAAAGCCAGCGACATCGTTTGCGAGGACGACCGCGCAAACTGGGGATATAGGCTTCATCGAGCAGTGGCTGGGCATACGAGATATCACTGGCTTGTCCGCCCGAAAGTAGAAAACGCAGCGGTATACCGTTGGCGTCGCAAAGCATATGAATCTTGGTCGTCAGGCCTCCGCGACTGCGGCCTAACGCATGGTCTGCAGGTTCATCAGGCCCCCTTTTTTCCCGGCGCCTGATGAAGCTCGGGGTGCGCGTACAGCTGTGGAATCGATCATCCATGTTTCCAGGTCGATCAATCCTTGCTCGTTCAGCTTAATGTGCAGCCGCCTGAGCATCAGGTCGAACGTTCCTTGGTTACGCCAA
This sequence comes from Pseudomonas sp. ok272, assembly GCF_900109995.1. Lineage (GTDB taxonomy): Bacteria > Pseudomonadota > Gammaproteobacteria > Pseudomonadales > Pseudomonadaceae > Aquipseudomonas. Next base: position 126,428 of record NZ_FOCB01000009.1, read on the forward strand.
TCCCGAAACCGTTGGTAGACCGTTGACCACGGCCCGAAGCGCTCGGGCATGTCGCGCCATGCGGCGCCTGAGCAAAGCACCCAGAGCACGCCATTGAGCATCAAACGATCATCGGCTCTCGGCCGACCATTGCGCCGGGGTTGTTCAAAGAGGTCAGCAACCAGCTCCCAGGCTGCATCGGGAATTTCGTACCGTTTCACCATCGTGGCCTCCTGCCTTCGATGGGCGCGAACTCTACCGAATATCGGTATTCAAGTGCGGTGACGGCGGTTTCAAAGGATTTCGTACAGAACCTAGTTCGACCAGGAACAAAGATGGCAAACGCGACCCTGAAATGCATCAAGCCAAGAAAGGTAACCAGTATCATTTCGGCGCCAAAGCTCTCATCTGCGCCAAGAACAAGTCGATTTGGTTGACGGCTGAAGGGCTGGAGCGAGGTCAGCAGATAGCCGACCCGTTATTTGGGGTAAGACCCTAAGTGGAGCACGTATCCGAGTCGGATACCTGATTTCATACCACGGCCATAGGATAAGTGGGGTTTGTGGATCGCATACATAGATTCTAGCCATACCTGTTTGCTCGTCTGCAGGGGCGTGGTGACTATGCGAGAAAAGCCATGGCTCCTCTTCTAGACCAGGGTCGGGGTACGAGGGTATAAACACCCATATCAAAAAATCAGGTTCGCGTTCTCCTTGCAGTACAATTACCGCAGATTCAAGATGGATCAAACCAATCCGGTTGAGGTGTATGGATAAAACTCGTGTTTTCTTGCTAGGGTTGCCTCGCAGACAAAAAAGGCTGATTCAGGTTCTGACTGATGTCCTTCTGGTTTGGATCTCCCTCTGGCTAGCCTTCATCGTCCGCCTCGGCATCGACGATATGTACAACCCTGTCAGGATCCATTTCTGGCTGTTCATCTGCGCCCCGATCATCGCCATTCCTCTCTTCATCCGCTTCGGCATGTACCGGGCCGTCATGCGTTACTTCGGCAATGACGCGCTCATCGCCATCGTCAAGGCGGTGAGTCTTTCGTCGTTGCTGCTGGCAGTGGTGGTCTACTGGTACAGCAATCATCAAGCTGTCGTGCCGCGCTCCATCATCTTCAACTACTGGTGGCTAAGCCTGGTCATCATTGGCGGCCTGCGCCTGTGCATGCGCCAGTACTTCCTCGGTGACTGGTTCAATGCTGCGCAGCATGTGCCGTTCACCAACCGCGACGATGGCTTGACCAAGGTTGCGATTTACGGGGCGGGTGTCGCGGGTAATCAGCTTGTCGCCGCGCTGCGCATGGGGCGGGTGATGCGCCCTGTGGCTTTTATCGATGACGACGCAAGCATTGCGGAACGCTCGATCGCAGGTTTACAGGTCTACCAGCCCCAGCATATTCAACAAATGATCGATGTCACCGGTGCGCAGGAGATTCTGCTGGCGCTGCCATCGTCCACTCGGGCACGGCGTAGGGAGATTCTCAATCTGCTGGAGGCGTTTCCTCTTCACGTGCGCAGTGTGCCTAATTTCACTGATCTGGCCAGTGGGCGGGTCAAGGTCGAGGATATCCAGGAAGTGGATATCGCGGACTTGCTGGGAAGGGATTCGGTTCCGGCACAGCCTGATCTGTTGGCCCGCTGTATCAAGGGTAAGACCGTGATGGTGACTGGCGCCGGTGGCTCAATTGGCGCGGAGCTGTGTCGGCAGATTTTCTCCATCGGGCCGGCCACGCTTCTGCTGTTCGAGCACAGTGAGTTCAACCTCTACAGCATTTTGTCCGAGCTTGAAAAGCGCGGTACGCGTGAGTCTTCGCCTGTTCGGTTGCTGCCTATCCTGGGATCGATTCGCCATCCCCACAAGCTGTTGGATGTGATGAAAACCTGGAGTGTGGATACGGTCTATCACGCCGCAGCGTACAAACATGTCCCGATGGTCGAGCACAACATCGCTGAAGGCGTGTTGAACAATGTGATGGGAACGCTCAACACGGCACAGGCTGCGTTGCAGGCGGGTGTGGCTAACTTTGTGCTGATCTCTACCGATAAAGCGGTGCGACCGACCAACGTGATGGGCAGCACCAAGCGTTTGGCGGAGTTGACGTTGCAGGCGTTGAGTCGGGAGATGGCCCCCGTTCTGTTTGGTGAGAAGGGAAATGTATCGCGCGTCAACAAGACTCGATTCACCATGGTGCGCTTTGGCAATGTGCTGGGCTCGTCGGGTTCGGTGATCCCGCTGTTCCATGGCCAAATCAAGTCAGGCGGACCGCTCACCGTCACTCATCCGAAGATCACGCGTTACTTCATGACCATCCCGGAAGCGGCCCAATTGGTCATCCAGGCCGGTTCAATGGGGCAGGGCGGTGATGTGTTCGTGCTGGACATGGGCGAACCGGTGAGGATTGCCGAGCTGGCGGAAAAGATGATTCATCTGTCCGGCCTGAGCGTACGCTCGGAAAAGAATCCCAATGGTGAAATTGCGATTGAATTTACGGGGCTGCGTCCGGGCGAAAAGCTGTATGAGGAGTTGCTGATCGGTGACAACGTTGCGGCCACCCAGCATCCTATGATCATGACGGCAAACGAAGACCATCTGGCGTGGGAGGTGCTCAAGGAGAAGTTGAGCGAGCTTCTTAGCGCTGTCGAGCGCGATGACTACCCCCGCGTGCGCCAACTTTTGCGCGAAACGGTCAGCGGGTATACCCCCGATAGTGAAATCGTCGACTGGATCTACCAGCAGCGTCGTCTCGAGCCCTGACTGTTACATACCCTGTAACGGACACATTTTTGACAGAATCACCCCATGACCTAGGTTTGGAAGGCAACTTCGGAAAAGTTGCTTCTCCCAAATCAATGTCATGGAGTGTCATTTATGCGTACAGGCTACTTCTATTCTCTGGTTTTTGCTCTGATGACCAGCGCTTCAATTGCCGCTTTTGCAGAGCCGGCGGCCAAGCTTGAAACGAGTGCAATGCCACTGGCGGTGCAGGCGTCGGCGCCGGTTGAATCTGCCAGGATCAATTTGAACGGAGCGGACTCTGTCACGTTGCAGCGCGGACTCTCTGGAGTTGGAGAGGCTAAAGCCAAGGCGATTGTTGCGTACCGTGATAGTAATGGGCCATTTTCGTCGGTAGATGAGTTGCTGGAGGTCAAAGGCATCGGCAAGGCGATTCTGGACAAGAACCGCGACAAACTCGAAGTGAACTGAGGATGTAGAAGCATAGGCGCCAGAGGCCGGTCATTGACCGGCCTTTTTGTTGGTGCGCCAGGCGCGTCGCGGCTTCGCGCTACTCGTCCTGACCCCGGCGTTTCAGGTGTTCACGTGTGACATCGAGAATCCGCTGAGCTAGCTCTGCGTTCTCGACACTGCGCGACAGCAGCAGCGCGCCGACCAGGGTCGACATGATGACGATACTTTCATCAGCGGCGTTTTCGTTGTTGAGCGATTGTTTTATCTGTTCGAGCCGGGCATTGAGCACCGCATCGGTCGTCGAGCTGGCTTGGCCACGCAATCCCATTTCCGAGGACATGGTCGGTAGCGGGCAGCCTTCATGGGGCGAGGTCTTGTGCCACTCTGACAGATAGCTGTCGATGAATGCATCCAGGGGGCGCGCTTGCGCGAACAGCTGCGCGCAAAGGCCGTCCAGCTCGCTGCCAGCCGCTTGCAGGGCCTTTTCTACTAGTTCGTCCTTGGACTTGAAGTGCGAGTAAAAGCCGCCATGGGTCAGGCCGAGCGCATTCATCAGGGGCTGTAGGCCGGTGGCGCCGATGCCGTCGCGACGAAAGCGCGCTGAGGCTTCGTTGATGATGCGCTGATGGGTCTGGGCTTTGTGGTCCTGTGAGTAGCGCATCTGAAGATCTCCACGACGATGCGCCATATTAACCACGGATCATGGAATGGTGACTGTACTTCTACTTCTAAAAAGCATGCAGATGCGTCCAACTTAGCTGTACTTCACGGAAACAGCTGGCACGTGCAGTGAAAACTCATGGATTAATGGACGATCAACGATCCTTTGCGTCCTTGGCATCCATTTCCGCGTTGCGTTCGGCCACGCGCCTGCGCTGTTCGTCGGTCAACTCGACCTTGTTCGCGGTATCGCGCAGCATCATCAGTCCACCGACAATCGATCCGATGGCTACGATCAGAATCATCCAGGCATACCAAGGCATAGGGCTCTCCTCAAGTGCAGGGGCGCGTGCGAAGGATTTCGCGCGAGCGCCGTGCTTATCCACGTATGAGTCGTTGCCTTTCTCATGGGTTTCATTCTAGGCCTGTTCTGCTGCAATCACCTCACCCAAGCGCTCATCTGCCTCGATACGCAGGCCCGTAACCCCGACGTAAAGCCACTCTTTACGCTTTCTTTATGCCGCGAGCGCCCTCTGGGTCTCGTTCCTTTACAGCCTGGCTGCGGACAATGGCTCCACACGCGGCAGTCGCCGTACGACGGAGAAATTCCATGAGCGTTCTGGACGGGGTGTCCCTGCTATTGGCGGTGGGACTGTTCATTTATCTATTGGTCGCGCTATTGCGCGCGGATCAGAACTAGGAGCGGCTATGCACAGTTATGACTATTGGCTGATCATCGCCTTCTTTGCCGTGGTGCTGATTCCGGCACCGTTCCTGGGCAAGTTCTACTACAAGGTGATGGAGGGCCAGCGCACCTGGCTAACACCGATCCTCGGGCCAGTGGAGCGCGGCTGTTATCGCGTGGCTGGGGTCGACCCGCAGAGTGAACAGACGTGGCAGAAGTACACCTTGGCCTTGCTTGCGTTCAACTTCGCGGGCTTTTTGCTGTTGTTCAGCATCCTGCTGTTCCAGAACTACTTGCCCCTCAACCCGCAGAATCTGCCGGGCCAGGAGTGGACGCAGGCGTTCAACACCGCCGTCAGCTTCATGACCAATACCAACTGGCAGTCCTACAGCGGTGAAGCGACCCTGAGCTACTTGAGCCAGATGGTCGGCCTGACCGTGCAGAACTTCGTCAGCGCCGCCACCGGCCTGGCTGTGCTGGTTGCCTTGTGCCGGGGCATTGGCCGTAAGTCGACCAAGACCCTGGGCAATTTCTGGGTCGACATGACCCGCGCCACCCTCTACGGCTTGTTGCCGCTGTGCCTACTGCTGGCACTGTTTCTGGTGTGGCAGGGCGTGCCACAAACCTTCGCGCAGTATGTCAGCGCGCTGACCCTGCAGGGCGTTGACCAGGTCATCCCACTGGGCCCGGCCGCCAGCCAGATTGCGATCAAGCAGTTGGGCACCAACGGAGGTGGTTTCTTCGGCGTCAACTCGGCGCACCCGTTCGAGAACCCGACCGCCTGGAGCAACCTGTTCGAAGTCACTTCGATCATCCTGATCCCGGTCGCCCTGGTGTTCACCTTCGGTCACTACGTCAAGGACCTGCGCCAGAGCCGGGCAATCATCGCCTGCATGCTTGCGTTGTTCTTGATTGGTGGTGCGCTATCGCTGTGGGCGGAGTACCAGCCGAACCCCACCCTGAACAACGTTGCTGTTGAACAGACGGCCCCGCTGGAAGGCAAGGAATCGCGCTTTGGCACTACCGCCACCGTACTCTGGTCGGTGACCACCACGGCGGCGTCCAACGGTTCGGTCAATGGCATGCATGACAGCCTCAACCCGCTCAGTGGCATGGTGGCGTTGATCAACATGATGGTCGGCGAGGTGATCTTCGGCGGTGTCGGTGCCGGTCTCTACGGGATGCTGCTCAACGTATTGATCGCCGTATTCCTCGCGGGCCTGATGATCGGTCGCACGCCGGAATACCTGGGCAAGAAGTTGCAGGCCAAGGAAGTCCAATTGTTGGTCGTCACCTTGCTGGTGATGCCGGTCGGCGTGCTGGTACTGGGCGCGCTTGCGACCAGCCTGCCAGGCCCCGCCGCCACGATCACGAACCCCGGGCCTCATGGTTTCAGTCAGTTGCTGTATGCCTACACCTCAGCCAGCGCCAACAACGGCTCGGCCTTTGCCGGCCTGGGCGCGAACACACCTTTCCACAACCTGATGCTGGGCTTGGGCATGTTGATTGGCCGCTTCGGTTACATCCTCCCGGTACTGGCCCTGGCCGGCAGCCTGGCGATGAAGAAGAGCGCGCCAACTGGCCAGAATAGTTTCCCGACCCATGGCCCGCTGTTCGTCACCCTGCTGACCGTGACCATCTTGCTGGTGGGCGGCCTGACCTTCCTGCCGTCCCTGGCGCTGGGGCCTATTGCCGAACACTTGAGCCTGGGCTTCTGAGCCTCGTTTTAGGAGCTGGATAATGAACATGCCCGCAACGAACAAACCGGTGGTCGCCAAGGCCCCGGAGCAACCGAAAACCGCGATCTCGGCCCTGTGGCGGCCGGCGCTGGTACAAGCCTTCGTCAAGCTCGATCCTCGGCAGCTCAAGCGCTCGCCGGTGATGCTGGTGGTCGAGTTGACCGCCATTCTCACCACCGTGCTGTGCTTTATTCCGGATGTGGCCGTACCGACCTTTGTCGCGGCGCAAATTGCCCTGTGGCTGTGGTTCACCGTGTTGTTCGCCAACTTCGCCGAAGCCTTGGCCGAGGGCCGTGGCAAGGCGCGGGCCGACAGCCTCAAGGCGGGCAGCGAAGGCTTGAGCGCGCGGCGCAAAAAAGCCGATGGCAGCTTTCAGGTGGTACCGGCCGCCAGCCTGCGCAAAGGTGATGTGGTGCGGGTTGAAGCCGGAGAAATGATTCCCGGCGACGGTGAGGTGATCGAAGGCATCGCCGCCGTTAACGAAGCGGCGATTACCGGTGAGTCGGCGCCAGTGATTCGAGAGTCCGGTGGCGACCGTTCGGCGGTCACCGGCAATACCCGGTTGGTGTCCGACTGGTTGATGGTGCGTATCACCGCCAATCCCGGCGAGTCGACCCTGGATCGGATGATCGCCCTGGTGGAAGGTGCCAAGCGGCAGAAGACCCCGAACGAGGTGGCGCTGGACATCCTGCTGATCGGCCTGACCATGATCTTCCTGGTGGTGGTCGTGACCTTGCAGCCGTTCGCCCACTTCGCCAACGGCAACCTGCCGCTGGTGTTCCTGGTGGCGCTGCTGGTCACGTTGATTCCGACGACCATCGGCGGCTTGTTGTCGGCCATTGGTATTGCCGGCATGGACCGCCTGGTGCGCTTGAACGTGATCGCCAAGTCCGGCCGTGCGGTCGAGGCGGCGGGTGATGTGCATGTGCTGCTGCTGGACAAGACCGGCACCATCACCTTTGGTAACCGTCGTTGCACCGCCATCTATGCAGCACCTGGCGTCAGCACCAAGGAACTGGCCGAAGGCGCCTTGTTCGCGTCCCTGGCTGATGACACCGCTGAAGGCAAGTCGATTGTCGAGTACCTGCGCGAGCTCTATCCACAAGCAGAGCCGTGCGCCGAGGTGCTGACGCCCGTGCCGTTCACTGCCGAAACTCGCTTGTCCGGCGTGGACTATCAAGGCCGCGTGTACCGTAAGGGCGCTGTCGATTCGGTGCTGGCCTTCGTCGGCTTGACCCGTGCCGAGGTACCGGCGCCGATGTCCCGCGAGATCGACAAGATCGCCCAGAGCGGCGGGACGCCATTGCTGGTGTGTGCCGAGGGCAAGTTGCTCGGCGCGATCCACCTCAAGGACGTGGTCAAGCCGGGTATTCGTGAGCGCTTCGCCGAGCTGCGCAAGCTGGGGATTCGCACCGTCATGGTCACGGGCGACAACCCGCTGACCGCCGCCGCGATTGCCGCTGAGGCGGGGGTCGATGACGTGCTGGCCGAAGCCACACCGGAGAAAAAGCTGGCGCGCATTCGTCATGAGCAAAATGACGGTCGCCTGGTGGCCATGTGTGGCGACGGTGCCAACGACGCGCCGGCGCTGGCCCAGGCTGACGTCGGCATGGCGATGAACGACGGCACCCAGGCTGCTCGCGAAGCCGCCAACATGGTCGATCTCGATAGCGACCCGACCAAGTTGCTGGACGTGGTGCAGATCGGCAAGGAGTTGCTGGTGACCCGTGGTGCGTTGACCACGTTCTCCATCGCCAACGACGTGGCTAAGTACTTCGCGATTCTGCCGGCGCTGTTCGCTTCGATTTACCCACAGCTGGGCGTGCTGAACATCATGCACCTGAGCAGTCCGCAGAGCGCGATCCTCTCGGCCATTGTCTTCAACGCCCTGATCATCGTCGCGTTGATCCCGCTGGCACTGCGCGGGGTGCGGGTACAGGCCGCGAGCGCAGCCCATCTGCTGCGCCGCAACCTGTTGATCTACGGCGTGGGTGGCATCGTGGTGCCATTCGTGGGGATCAAGCTGATCGACATGCTGCTGACCGCTTTGCACCTGGTGTAACCGCTGGACGCCGCGCCCTGTGCGCGGCTTCCAACCTGAATTGAGGGTTTTGAAATGTCCACAATGATTCGTCCGGCCTTGAGCCTGCTTGTGTTGATGACCTTGATCACCGGCGTCGCCTACCCGTTGGTGGTGACCGGTGTGGCCCAGGTCGCGTTCCCGGATCAGGCCAATGGCAGCCTGGTGCGCGATGCCGACGGCAAGGTCCGCGGCTCATCGCTGATCGCCCAGGATTTTGTCGGTGACGCCTGGTTTCATCCACGGCCTTCGGCGGGCGCGTTCGCCACCGTGGCCAGCGGTGCGAGCAACCTGGCGCCGAGTAACCCGGCCCTGGCGACCCGCGTAATCGAGGCCGCCAACCAGCAGGTGGTCCCCGGGCAGGGACCGGTCCCCCTGGCGTTGCTGACCACCTCCGGCAGTGGCCTGGATCCCCACTTGCCACCGGCCGCGATTGCCTATCAACTGGCGCGGGTTGCAGCCGCGCGTGACATACCAGTGTCCACGCTCCAGCGATTGCTGGATGCCCATATCGAGCAGCCGCTGGTAGGGCCGCCGGTGGTGAATGTGCTGGAATTGAACATCGCGCTGGAGAAGCTCTAGCACCGTGTGATGGCCATTCGCGAACAGGTTCGCTCCCACAGGATCATTGCTGCCCATGTGGGAGCGAGCCTGCTCGCGAAGGCGATTGAACAATCACTGCATCAACACCTGAATGAAGAGAGTTCCAAGCATGAGTGACTCCGGCCGTGCCGACGCACTGTTAGCTGATCTACCCCGCGATGGTCGTGGTCGGCTCAAGGTGTTCCTTGGCGCCGCCCCCGGCGTCGGCAAGACCTACGCCATGCTCCAGGCCGCCCATACCCAGCTGCGCCAAGGCGTGAAGGTCATCGCCGGGGTGGTGGAAACCCACGGCCGGGCGGAAACCGAAGCACTGCTCGGCGGCTTGCCACAACAGCCGTTGCTGCGCTCGGAATACCGGGGCGTGATGCTAGAGGAAATGGACCTCGATGGCCTGCTCAAGGCCAAGCCGAAGCTGGTGCTGGTCGACGAGTTGGCCCACAGCAACGCGCCCGGCAGTCGGCATGCCAAGCGCTGGCAAGACATCCAGGAACTGCTCGCGGCGGGCATCGACGTGTTCACCACGGTCAACGTCCAGCACCTGGAAAGCCTCAACGATCAGGTGCGCGGGATCACCGGGGTGCAGGTGCGCGAAACCCTGCCCGACTGGGTCCTGCAAGAAGCCTATGAACTGCTGTTGATCGACCTGCCGCCCCGTGAGTTGCTGGAGCGCCTGCGCGACGGCAAGGTCTATGTGCCGGAGCAGGCCCGCGCGGCCATCGATGCCTTTTTCACCCAGACCAACCTCACCGCCCTGCGCGAACTGGCGATGCAAACCGCTGCGGCGCAAGTCGATGACGACCTCAGTCGCGGCTATCGCCAGTTGGGGCAGGCAGCGCCAGCGGTGCGGGGTCGATTGTTGGTGGGGGTCGACGGCGACGACCAGGCCGAGCGCTTGGTCCGTCACGCCAGCCGAGTTGCCCAGCGCCGGCATTTGCCCTGGAGCCTGGTGCACGTGGACAACGGCAGTGTGCGTGACGAACAGTCGCGCGTACGCCTGCAAAACGCCCAGCAACTGGCCGAGCGCCTGGGGGGCGAGGTGGTGTTGCTGCGTGCCGGGGGCGAGGTGGCCAAGACCCTGATTCAACATGCCGCCGAGCGTCGGGCGAGCCTGGTGCTGGTGGGCCAGTCGCGCCCGCGCCTACGCCGTCGCTGGTTGGGCGGCGGATTGGCTTCGCGTTTGCTGCGCAATGCCCGGGGCCTGGAAATCAACGTGCTGGACAGCGATGCGCAGCCGCATCAGCCGCGCACGCGCTCGGCTCGTTCACTGGCCTGGTTCGACTATGCCCTGGCGCTGCTGGCGACGGTGTTGGCCAGTGGCCTGGCCTGGGTGGTGTCGAGTGTGCTGCCGCTGCCGAACATCTCCCTGGTGTTCCTCGCGGCGGTGTTGCTGGTGGCGGTGCGCAGCAGCCTCGGGCCGGCACTGGCCTGCGCGGCGCTGTCCTTCATGGCCTACGACTTTCTCTTCATCCCGCCGAACTTTTCCTTCGCCATCCAGCGTGAAGAAGACGTGTTGACCTTGCTGTTCTTCCTGCTGATGGCGGCACTGACCGGCAACCTCGCCGCCCGCCAGCGTCGGCAGTTGCAAGCCTTGCGTGATACCCAGGAGGAAACCTCGGAACTGCTCGATCTGTCGCGCAAGCTGACGGCCGCGACCGACAGGCAGGCGGTGGTCAGCGCCGCCGCGCAGCACTTGATGGGCTGGAGCGATCTGCAATTGTGCCTGCTGAACCGGGACGGGCAGGGCGGCTGGAAGGTGGAAGCCGGTGAGGGACTGGCACTTAACGAAACCGAACGCGCCGCCGCCGACTGGGCCTGGCAGCACGATCAACCCGCTGGCATGGGCACCGGCACGCTGCCGCTTGGCCGTTGGTGGTGGTGGCCCTTGTCGGTAGAGGACGGGCCGCTGGGTTTGCTCGGTGTCTGTGCCAAGGAGGGCGAGCAGCTTAGCGGCCAGCGCCGCCGTTTGTTGACCGCATTGAGCCAGCCGCTGGCCCAGGCATTGGCCCGGGCGCAGTTGGCCGAAGACCTGGAAGCCGCCCGTTTGCACGGGGAAACCGAGCAGCTGCGCAGCGCCTTGCTGGCCTCGGTGTCCCACGACTTGCGTACGCCGCTGACGTCCATGCGCGGCAGCATCGACAGCCTGCTGGCACTGGGCGAGGCGATCCCGTTGGAGGATCGTCGCGAGTTGCTCGAAGGCACGCGTGATGAAGCCGAGCGGTTGGATCGCTACATCCAGAACCTGCTGGACATGACCCGCCTGGGCCATGGGGCCTTGAAGCTGGCGCGGGACTGGGTGTCGCCGGCCGATATCGTCGGTAGCTCCCTCAACCGCCTCCGCGCCGTGCTGGCGCCGCTCCAGGTCAGCATCGATGTGCCCGGCGAGTTGCCGCTGCTGTACGTGCATGCCGCGTTGATCGAGCAAGCGCTGGTCAACGTGCTGGAGAACGCGGCGCGGTTTTCCCCGGCCAACGGTCGTTTGCAGTTGAGCGCCGGGACTACCGACACGGAAGTGTTTTTTTCGGTCAGCGACGAAGGCCCGGGGATTCCCGAGGACGAGCGAGCGAAGATCTTCGACATGTTCTACACCGCCGCCCGGGGCGACCGCGGCGGGCAGGGCACCGGGCTGGGGCTGGCCATTTGTCAGGGCATGGTCGGCGCCCACGGCGGGCGCATCAGCGTGGCGGACGGCATCGACGGGCGCGGCACCTGCATCACCCTGCATTTGCCATTGCAGGCGCAGCCGGGGTTCGAAAGTGAAGCCTGATGGTGCCTGCGCTACTCTGTCGTCACTTTATTTTGTTGATGGGCAACCATGAGCCAGACCGCGACCCTATTGGTCATCGATGATGAGCCGCAGATCCGCAAGTTCCTGCGCATCAGCCTGACCTCCCAAGGTTACAAAGTGCTTGAAGCCGGAACCGGCACTGAAGGCCTGGCCCTGGCCGCGCTGAACAAGCCGGACTTGCTGGTGCTCGACCTCGGCCTGCCCGACATGGACGGCCAGCAGGTGCTGCGCGAGTTCCGCGAGTGGTCGGCGGTGCCGGTGCTGGTGCTGTCGGTGCGTGCCAGTGAGGAGCAGAAGGTCGAGGCCCTGGATGGCGGGGCCAATGACTACGTGACCAAGCCGTTTGGCATCCAGGAGTTTCTCGCGCGCGTGCGCGCCTTGTTGCGCCAGGCACCGGCCGGCGAAGCGGCGGAGGCGGCCCTCAAGTTCGGCCCCCTGACGGTGGACCTGGCCTACCGTCGTGTGCTGCTCGACGGGGTCGAGGTTGCCCTGACCCGCAAGGAGTATGCGGTGCTGGCGCAACTGGCGCGGCATGCCGGGCGAGTCATCACCCAGCAGCAATTGCTCAAGGACATCTGGGGTCCTACCCATACCGACGACAGCCATTACCTGCGGATCGTGGTCGGGCACTTGCGCCAGAAGCTGGCGGATGACCCGACGCGACCGCGGTTTATCCTCACCGAGGCGGGCGTGGGGTATCGGTTGTTGGAGGCTGGAGTTTGACTTGACTGGTCCGCCCCCTTCGCGAGCAGGCTCGCTCCCACAAAGGCCAGTGATATCCCTTGTGGGAGCGAGCCTGCTCGCGAACAGACCAGCCAAAAACCGTCAGCTAGTCAATCGCGCTCATGTTCATACCGATCCAGCGTGTCGCTGGCGATCTCCCGTCCCAGGGCGATCAGTTCCGGGGCCTTGTAGAACTCGAAGAAGCGGCAGACCCGCTTCGGCACGTTGATCAGGATGTCCGGTGGATACCCGGCGATTTTGTACTGGGCCAATGAGGTCTGCATCACCTCGAAACTCTGGTTGATCAAGTCCAGCAGCGACGCGGGCCCGACGTTGTCGATGATGAACGAACCGGTCGCGGAGCTGGGCGCGCCTTCGTTTTCCGGCGAGGCTGCCGGTTGCTGGGCCTCGGGCTCGGCGGATTCGATCCATGGGTTGATCTCGGCTGCCTCGCTGTGCAGCGCCTCCAGTATCAGCAATTGCTCGGCCTGTTTGCGGCGAAACGGCAGGTGCGAACCCAGGGAGTTGACCAGGTTGTCGAAGCGGTTTTTAAAGGCCGCCGGACGCTGGATCACCGGCAGCTGATAGTGTTTCTGGTTGGTGGCGTTGAGGTTGACCGCGATGATCAGGTCGCAATGGCTCGACACCACGGGCACGATCGGCAGCGGGTTGAGCAGGCCGCCGTCCACCAAGGTGCGATTGCCCTGGATCACCGGGGTGAACAAACTGGGGATCGCTGCCGACGCGCGCATGGCCTGGTGCAGGCAACCTTCCTGGAACCAGATCTCTTGCTGGTTGGTGAGGTCGGTGGCGACCGCCGTGTAGGGAATGCGCAAGTCTTCGATGTTGATCTCACCGACGATCTTGCGGATCTGGCCGAAGACCTTTTCACCGCGAATGGCGCCCAGGCGAAAACTCACGTCGACCAGGCGCAGCACATCGAGGTAGTCCAGGCTCTCGATCCATTGGCGGTACTCCTTGAGCTTGCCGGCGGCGTAGATGCCCCCGACCACCGATCCCATGGAGCATCCGGCAATGCAGGCGATGTCGTAGCCGCGACGCTCAATCTCTTCGATGACCCCGATATGGGCGTAGCCTCGGGCGCCACCCGAGCCCAGCACCAATGCGACACGCTTCTTCATGTAGTCGTCCTTCTGGCAAACAAGTCTGAACAATGCGCTCATTGTAGGGTGTGCTTCAATCCAGAAGGTCTGTGCTTTGAGCGTGGAGAGGTTTTTTCGCCACTCGATGCTGGCACATAGGTATCCTCGCGAGCGCTATAGTTTCCAAGGATGGGCCGAGGCACTTTTTCACGTGCCGGCCGTCATACCCAGCACACTTGTTTCTCTACCTAATTGAGGTGTCATTGATGAAAGCCTGGATCTGTCTACCGTTGATTGCATTGGTGCTGGCCGGTTGCGCGGGGAAGACTGCGTATCGCGACAGTTGCGGTACTGAGATAGACAGCGCCTGGCAAGAGCTGGACCTGGCCAAGGCCGAAGGCTTTGCGGGCACCGTGAGCTACTCCAAAGCGTTGTCGCTGTTGACCGGGGCCAAGACCCAGCAGCAATTCGAGGCGTTTGAAGGCTGCACCAACAAGGCCCAGAAGGCACGCTTCTACATCCGTGAGTCCCGTGCGGGTCGTTGAGCCTGGCATGATCTGGCGCAAGGTAAGCGTCAGGCGTTGCGTCCAGCATGGGCGTAGGTTCGCAAACAGGACGGTGTCTACGCAGGAGGAAGCACGAGATGGCGGTGTTGGTTGATCGGTTGGTGGCCCAGGTGCTGGGGTTGGAAGTGCGTTTGCTGGCCTGCCAGGCTCGTCTGAGTGCCAGCACCGACCCTGAGGCGCTGCATGACCTGCGCATCGCGGTGCGCCGTCTGCGCAGCCTGTTGCGACCGTTGCGCGGGGTGCCCGGTGTCGAGCAGCTTGAGGCGGCGGCGGCCGGTGTTGGCAGCCTGACCACACCGCTGCGCGACCGCGAAGTGCTGGCCAGCTATTTGCTCAAGCACGGTCAGCCCCAGGCGGCGGAGCGGCGCATGGTCCAGATGGCGCAGGCTTATCCACAGGTGGCGGCCAGTCCCGAGTTGGCGCAGTTGTTGATGGTTCTCGATGCGTTTCCCCGGTTCTTGCGTGCCTGCGAGCGACAAGGCTTGCTCAAGGGCTTGCGCCAGCGCATCGAGAAACGCTTGGCCAAGCAATGGAACACGCTGGACGTCGCCCTGCATGACCCGGCCCACGACCGCCATCGCCTGCGCTTGCTGATCAAGCGTGTGCGCTACGCGATCGAAGCCTACCCTGAGCTGGATCGCTTGCCCAAGGCCGCCATGCCCCGTCTCAAGTCTGCACAGCAAGCCTTGGGCGATTGGCATGATTGCTGGCAATGGCTGGCCCGTGCCGAGCATGAAGCCGACTTACAGCCGTGTGTGACGGGGTGGCAGGCGACGATGGTCAAGGCCCAGGCGCGGGCGGACCGGGTGCTCGATAAGCTCAGTGCGACGTGTTTTAAACGCTGAAGCGGCCTATCTGTCAGCCTATTTGGCTGGAATAGGTGCTGTGCAGGGGCTGTTGGCTGGTTAAGATCCCCTCATCTTTTTCCAGCCCAGAGGTTTTCATGCGCTTTTCAGATTTGCTCGACGCCGTACGCAACTCGCCCCGTGAGTTGTCTATCCCGGCCGAGTGGGCCCAGGGTCGGGCCAGTTTTGGTGGGCTGGTCGCGGCATTGCAGTACGAAGCCATGCGCGCCAAGGTGTCGGCCGATCGTCCGGTGCGTTCGCTGGCGATCAGCTTTGTCGGGCCGGTCGAGCCCGATGTGCCGGTCAACTTTGAAGTGGACGTCTTGCGTGAAGGCAAGGCGGTTAGCCAGGTGCTGGGCCGTGTCATGCAAAAGGGCCAGGTCGTGACGCTGGTACAGGGCAGCTTCGGTGCATCCCGTCCTTCGGAAGTCGAAGTGCTGGCGCTGCCGGCGCCTGACATGAAGCACTGGGACGAGTGCCAGGAATTGCCTTACATCAAGGGCATGACCCCCGAGTTCATGCGTCACTTGGCCATGCGCTGGAGCGTCGGTGGCTTGCCGTTCACCGGTAACACATCACGGGACATGGGCGGCTGGACGCGCTTGCGCGGTGATGTGAAAGATGAGCCGCTGACGGAGTCGCATATCCTGGCGCTGGTGGATGGGTGGCCACCGTCGGTGCTGCCGCACCTGAAGAAATTCGTGGCCGGCAGCACCCTGACCTGGACCATTGAATTCGTCCAGCCATTGCTGGGCCTGAGCACCCTGGACTGGTGCAAGTACCTGGTGGAAACCGAGCACGCCCACGGCGGTTACGGCCACGCCGCCGCCAAGCTGTGGAGTGCCGACGGCCAGTTGATCGCACTCAGCCGCCAGACCGTGACGATCTTCGGCTAAGCCTCAGCGGCGGTGACGCTGGCGCCAGGCGCGCCACCAGCCGCCGCTCAGGACAAACCGCGGGAACGTCAGGAACTGCTCGACCAGCAAGCGCGATACCGCATCCTGGCGATCACTGAAAGGTTCCGAGGCTTGCGCTTCGAGGCGATGGCCATGACGTTGCAGGCCCAGGGCGGCGAGCAAACCGATGACACCGATGGCGATGCTCGGGAAGCTCAGACTGAACACGCCGGACACTATCAGCAGGAACGCGACGATGAACAACGGCACGGCAATCAGGTGCAGCACCAGGTTGGTGGGGTGCTGATGATTGTCCGGGTAGACCCGCCATTGCCAGGTGGGGAGGTTGGGATGACGTTTGCCCATGTGACGACTCCTTGATCTTGTGTGGGACACATGACGAAAGAATAGGTGGGGGCAGGGGGGAGGGCGAATCAACATTGGCTATTGAAGTGATAGGCGGGGCTTTGACAGGTCGATGTCGCTTGGTTTGACGCCTTCGCGAGCGGGCTCGCTCCCACAGGGGTCTGCGTTGTGAGTCCTTGTGGGAGCGAGCCTGCTCGCGAACGGTGCCTTACAGCTTGAGCTGCCCGATTGCCTGGCTCAGTTCGCCGGCCAGCTTCGCCAGCTCGTTGCTGGTGGTGGCGGACTCCACGGTCTGCTGCACGGTATTCTCGGTGACGTCGCGGATGCTCACCACGGCGCGGTTCATTTCTTCGGCCACCTGGCTCTGCTGTTCCGCCGCCACGGCAATCTGCGTGTTGCTCTCGCGCATCTGCGCCACGGCACCGGTAATTTCCCCCAGGGCGATACCCGCTTCCTGGGCCTGTTGCACACAGTCATCGGCCTTGAATGAACTCTCCTGCATGAAGTCCACCGCATCCCGGGTGCCGGCTTGCAGCGCCGAGACCATCAGGGTGATTTCGTCAGTGGACGCCTGCACCCGCTTGGCCAGGTTGCGCACTTCATCGGCAACCACGGCAAAGCCTCGCCCCATCTCACCTGCGCGAGCGGCCTCGATGGCGGCGTTGAGGGCCAGCAGGTTGGTTTGCTCGGCGATACTGTGGATCACGCTGACCACGCCATTGATCTTCTGGCTGTCTTCGGCCAGACGCTGAATCATCTCGGCGGTCTGTTGCACCCCGGTGGACAGCCCGGCAATCGACACTTGCACCCGGCTCACCACCTGCTGGCCGCTGCCGGCGAGGGCATCGGCGGTTTGCGACAAGTCGCGCGTGGCGCCGGCATGCTGGGCGATGTGATAGACCGTGGCCGTCATCTCGTTGATGGCGGTGGCGGCTTGGTCGGTTTCGCTTTGCTGGCCGAGCATGCCGTGACGCACTTCGTTCATGCTGGCGGCCAGGCGGGCAGCACCTTCGTCCAGTTGGCGAGCGGTGTTGGCCACGGTGCCGACCACTCGCTGGTAACCGGCCTGCATCGCGTTGAACGCGCTGGCCATCTGACCGACCTCGTCCGTACAGGACAGCGGTACACGCGCGGACAAGTCACCAGTCTTTTCGACGTGAAGCATCACGTCCTTGAGAGTATTGAGCTGGCTGAGCAGAAAACGGATCAACAGCTGTGAAGCGCCGAGCATCGCCAGCATCAGAATGAACACGGCCACCGCGTAGTGGGTAAAGCGCTCACTGAACACCTGGCTCAGGCTCGGACCATAAGCGAGCACGGCAACCTGTTCGCCCTCTGCACGGTCTACCACCTGGGCACCGATCAGCAGGTTGTCGCCAAACAGCGGCATTGGGTTGATCTCGACCCAGCCGCTGGCGCCGCTCAACTCCGGTATGGGCTGATCGTTGAGCATGGGTGTCTGGCCCGTTTTGAAGCGCAACCGATGTTCAGCGGGAGGCACGGACTGACCGGCAGGCCAGGCGCCGATCAACTGCGCTTGTAGGGCGGCGGCCTGTTGCGACGCTTGGTTGCGCGCCTGTTGCTCAAGCTGCACGGCGTACAGCACCAGCAGCAAGGTGGTGACGAAGGCGACAGCGTTGACCGCCCAGAATTTGTACTTCAACGAGATATTGCTAAGCCAGGCACCCATGGAGGTCTTCTCTGATAGCGGAAACAGTATTGGCAAGGTGCCATTATTGTGCCGCTATTCAGAGGTGTCTGGTTTGATGTGGATCAACAGTGGCTTCAATCGACGGTGGGCAATCCAAAGAACGCGCGCGCGCAGGCCGTGCTGTGCGCTGCCAGGTCTTCCAGGCTTTCATCGCGATGCAGCGCGACTTCGCGCAGCACCTCGGTGAGATAGGCCGGTTCGTTGCGACCGTTCTTCGGCTTGGGGCGCAGGCTGCGGGGCAGGAGGTATGGCGCGTCGCTTTCCAGCATCAGGCGGCCACGGGCGATATCGCGTACCAGGGGATGCAGGTGGGTGCCGCGCCGTTCATCGCAGATCCAGCCGGTGATGCCGATATGCAGGTCCAGGTCCAGGTAGCTGAACAGCGCTTTCTGTTCGCCGGTAAAGCAATGCACCACGGCCGCGGGCAGATGGTCGCGGAAGTCGCGCAGGATCTCCAGCAGGCGCTGGTTGGCGTCGCGTTCATGGAGGAACACCGGCAGTTGCAGTTCGACGGCCAAGGCCAGGTGCTCTTCGAGGACTTTCTCCTGCTGCGCGCGCGGGGAGAAATCGCGATTGAAATCCAGCCCGCATTCCCCGACGGCCCGCACGCTTGGCTCTTTGAGCAGATTGCGTAAATCCCGCGCGCTGTCGGCGTTCCAGTCACTGGCCGAGTGGGGATGAATACCGGCGGTGCTGAACAGGCGTTGCCCGCTGTCATCCAACTGCTGGCACAGTTGCAGGGCATGTTCGCTGCCCTCGACACTGGTGCCGGTCAGCACCAACTGGCAGATACCCGCGGCATAAGCACGATCAAGCACCGCCTGGTGTTTGTCGGCAAAACTGGGGTTGGTCAGGTTGACGCCGATATCGATGAGTTGCATGGTGCTACCCTAGCCCTTTGGCCGGAAAGCATACCAGAGCTCTCGACCTAATAAAAAAGCCAAGAACTACAAAGAGTTAAAGCTGTCTTTTGCTGTCGGAAGGGGGCTTCGACAAGGGTGTTGCTTGTCGTGGTTACGACCTTTCGCACGTTGCCAGCGCTCAAGGCGCTCTGTTTCTGTCGTCCTCCTGTCCAGCTTCTCGGGCGGTGGGGCAGTATTCTTTCCGGAGAACGGATGACGCGACTCCAGGTTTTACTCGTGCTGTGTTTGTCGATGCTACTGCCGTTGCCGGCGGTCGCTCGGCTGGCGGGGCCCGTTGAAGCGGTGCACACCGGTAAGGTCCGCGATCTGGTAGAGATCCGCGCCAGCCGGGTGCTGCGGGTGCTGGTCAATCAGAGCCGCAACAGTTCCGGTGAGGTCCAGGGCCAGAGCATTGGCGTGGAGTACCACCGTCTGCGCGCCTTCGAGCAATACCTCAACAGCCGTGCCCGCGACGGCCAGGAAATTTCCCTCAAAATCATCCCCAAGGCCAAGGATCAACTGCTTGGCGCGTTACAGCGCGGGGAGGGCGATCTGGTCGCCCCCGGGGAGTTGCTCGACGATCAGACTGCGCGCGCAGTCAGCAGCAGTGAGCCGATCATCAGCAATGTCCCGCTGCTGCTGGTGGGGATCAAAGGTGAGCGCCGCTACACCAAGCTGGAGCAGCTTTCCGGCAAGACCCTGGCGCTGCCCGCTGGGAGCGCAGCCGGGGAGGCGATCAGTCAGATCAACCAGAAGCTGGCGCTGCACAAGCAACCACCGGTGAAGATCGAGTGGGTTGACCCGAGCCTGGCCGTGGAAGACGTGCTGGAGATGGTCCAGGGCGGGATCTTCCACCTGACCATTGTCGAGCAACCGATTGCCGAGCGCTGGGGCAAAATCCTGCCCAAGTTGCGCTTCGATCGGCAAGTGAGCATCAGTTCCCCCGGCGAGGAGTTCTGGTTCGTGCGCCGCGATGCCTCGATGTTGCGGGCCAGTATCGATCGGTTCCTGACCACCTATAAAACGCCGTCCGACCAGGATGTGGCGTTCCTGCGCATTTACCGACGCTTGTACCAGGTGCGTTACCCGCTGGCCCGTGCCGATCGCCAGCGCCTGGAGCAGGTGCGTCCGGTGTTGCAAAAGCACGCGAAGGAGCAGGGGATGGACTGGCTGAACCTGGCCGCGCTGGCGTTCAAGGAGTCGTCCCTGCAACCCAATGCCCGCAGCGGCAGCGGGCCAACGGGGTTGATGCAAATCACCCCGTCGGCGGCGCAGCGGGTGGGCGTCAAGAATATCGAGTCGTTGGACAGCAATGTGCAGGCGGGGGCCAAGTACCTGGCGTTGATCCGCCGTAAGTTCTTCTCCAGCCCCAAACTCAATGAACGCGAGCGCATGGCTTTTGTGCTGGCGGCGTACAACATCGGCCCGGAGCGGGTGCAAGGCATGCGGGCCGAGGCCAAGCGGCGGGGCTTGAACCCCAATCAATGGTTCTTTCAGGTCGAACGCGTTGCCATGGAACAGGTGGGAATGGGCCCGGTCAGCTACGTCAACAGTGTGAACAAGTATTATCTGGCCTATGACCGGGAGCGCGCGTCGTTGGAGCCCAGAGAGCAGAAAGTTGCTGCGCGAAAATGATCGGCTACGCTGATGGTTATGACGGGTTTTTTGCGCTTTCAACAGGGTATTTATTGATTAGTATCACGGCCAATTCCTACACACTCACAATGGATGACAGAGCATGAGCACACTGGTCAATAACGTACTTTCCACTCGCGCAGGCTACGGGCTGACGATAGTGCGGATTTGCGTCGGCATCATCTTCGCGGCCCACGGCTCGCAGAAGCTCTTTGGCTGGTTCGGTGGCGGCGGTCTGGCCGGCACGGCGCAGTACATGGAAAGCCTCGGCCTGACGCCGGGTCACCTGATGGCGATGTTGTCCGGGGGCACCGAGTTCTTCGCTGGCCTGGCGCTGATCATCGGCTTGCTGGCGCGTCCTGCGGCGCTGGGGCTGACCGTTGTGTCGCTGGTTGCGATTTTTACCGTGCACATCAGCCACGGCCTGTTCATGGCCAACGGCGGGTACGAGTTTGCCCTGGCACTGCTCGGTGGCAGCCTCGCGGTACTGATCGAAGGCGCCGGCAAGTTGTCGGTGGACCGGGCCATCGCCGGCTAACCGCTCTGGATCAACCCATAGGCCCGCACGCAGCGGGCCTTTTTTGTTGCCGGGGATTCTTGACACTGTCCCGTCAGCTTCTCTAGGATGTTTCCCATGCGCCGATTTAAACAGCTACTTGCGGGGCGCCAGGTAACTCGATCAGTTACCGATAGAAGCCCGAAACAGGCTTCGAAATACCGCTAAAGCGCTGGTTCGGTGTTGCCTCTCACCTGCCATGCAGACTTTTGAGGCAGAGACACGACATGATGAATGCATTGCGCCCTCCCGTACGTCCCGCGCCGATCACGGCTCACCTGACCCAACGCAACCCGAAAATCCTCCTTGGCGGTCATCACCAGCCCACGCTCCTGCGTTATCTGGATGGCTGGCCACGTCGTAATGGTGGGCCGGCAGCGTTCCTGATCCAGTTTGTCGAGGACGGTGAGTCGCTGGTGCGCTTTGCCAGCGATAGCTTTGACCTGGCGGTGATTCAATCGCCGGGTGCCGAGGACGCGGGCGAGGTGATCAAGCAACTGATCCGTGTCGCCCGCCAGGGCCTGATTGCCCGACGCTGAAGCTCAGGGATAGTCGATGGCGGTGATGTACACGAGCTGTTCGCCGTCCGGTGTCAGCACCCGCACTTCGGCGTCCAGTGCTTTACCAATCAACGCTCGCGCCAAGGGTGAATCGATGCTGATCAAGCCTTGCTTGAGGTCCAGCTCATCCGGGCCAACGATGCGATAGCGCGATTCCTTGCCTTCTTCATTTTCAATGGTGACCCAGGCCCCGAAATAGACTTTGTTCGGGTCGCTGGGCTTTTCACTGACGACTTTGAGTGCTTCCAGGCGTTTGGTGAGAAACCGCACGCGACTGTCGATCTCGCGCAGCATCTTTTTGCCGTAGGTGTACTCGGCGTTCTCGGAGCGATCACCCTGCGCGGCGGCCTCGCTCACCGACTGGGTGACCTGCGGGCGACGCACATGCCAGAGTTCATGGAACTCGGCGCGCATCCGCGCTTCGCCTTCTGGCGTGATCAGGGCCGTGCCAGCGGGACGAGGAGGGCGATAACGGCTCATTGCGGCTTCTTGTGTTGAGAAAGCATTGAGTCTATCAACCCTCGCGCAAGACTGTCAGCGGGCTGGCATTGAGTGCCCGGCGCGTACCGAACACGCCGGCGCCACCGACCATCAGGGCGCCCATCAATGGCAGCAGCAACAGCCATGGATGGGGCTGCCATTGCAGGTCGAATGCATAGCGATACAGCGCCAGGCTCACCAGTTCCGAACCCACGGCCGCCAGCAGGCCGCTGACCGCGCCCAGCAAGCCGAATTCGATCCGACGGGCCTTGACCAGCAGTTGCCGTTCGGCGCCCAGCGCGCGCAATAGAGCACCCTGGCGGATACGCTCATCCAGGGTGGCCTGCAGGCCGGAAAACAGCACCGCCATGCCTGCCGCCAGTACGAACAGCAGCACATACTCCACCGCCAGCGTTACCTGCCCAAGGATGCTGCGCAGTTGCGCCAGCAAGGCTTCGACCTGCAGGATCGTCACGGCCGGGAACGCCCGGGACAAATCGATGATCTGCTGGTCGTGACCAGCGGCCAGGTAAAAGCTGGTCAGGTAGGTGGCGGGCAGGTCCTTCAAGGTGCCGGGCTGGAAGATCATGAAGAAGTTCGGTTGGAAGTTGTCCCAGTTGATCGTCCGCAGGCTGGTGACTTTCGCCTCGCGGTTGACGCCCGCAACGGTGAAGACCAAGTGATCGCCGAGCTTGAGCTTCAGGCTCGTGGCCACTTTGCCTTCCACTGAAACGCCGGGGATATCGCCTTGCGGTTCGGCCGACCACCACGCCCCCTCGGTGATGCTGTTGCCGGGCGGTAAATCGGCAGCCCAGGTCAGGCTCAGGTCGCGCTGGATGGCACGGTCGCCTTCGGAGTCCTTGCTGACGATACCTCGCACAGGCTCGCCATTGACGCTGATCAGCCGTCCCGGCACCACCGGGTACAGCGGCGCCGATTGGGCCGAGAGTTCGACCAGGCGATCGATGAAGGCCTGCTTGTCGGCAGGCAGGATGTTCAGGGCGAAATAGTTCGGGGCATTTTTTGGCAACTGGTTCTGCCAGGTGTCGAGCAACTCGCCCCGCAGCAGGGCGATCAGGGCCATCGACAACAGGATCAAGCCGAAAGCCAAGGACTGCCCGGCCGCCGCCAAAGGATGACGCAACAGTTGACCCAGGCCCAGGCGCCAGGGCAACGGTGCTCGGGCCAGCAGGCGCCGCAGGCTTTTAAGGACCAGCAGCAACAGGCCGCCAAGCACCAGCGCGGCAATCACGCCCCCGCCCAGCAGGGCGAAGGTCAGCACCAGGTCCAGGCTCAAGCGCCACATGATCAGGCCCAGCGCCGCCAGTGCGGCGCCATAGACCATCCAGGTGCTCGGCGGGATCGGTAGCATGTCGCGACGCAGGACCCGCAATGGCGGTACACGCCCGAGGGCGGCCAATGGCGGCAAGGCAAACCCGGCCAGGGCCACCAGGCCAGTACCGATACCGGCGAGGGCGGGCAGCAGGCCTCCCGGTGGTACGTCGCTGGGCAGTAGATTGCCGAGCAAGGCGAACAGCCCCAGTTGCGCGAACCAGCCAATCAAGGCGCCGCTCAGGCTGGCCAACAATCCCAGCACCATGAGCTGCAAACTGAACAGCAGCAGGGTTTCCCGGCGCGACAGGCCGAGGCAGCGCAGCAAGGCGCTGGCGTCGAACCGACGAGTGGCAAAGCGGCTGGCCGAGAGCGCTACGGCCACGCCCGACAACAAGACCGCGACCAGGCTGGCCATGTTCAAGTAGCGCTCGGCCTTGCCCAGGGCACCACCGATCTGCCGGTTGCCGTCGCGGGCGTCCTGGAGCCGTTGGTTGGCCGCCAGCCCTGGGGTGATCTGTTGGCGATAGGCCTCCAGTCCTGGGGCATCGCCGCGCCACAGTTCTCGGTAGCTGACCCGGCTGCCGGGTTGCACGACGCCGGTGGCCGGAAGGTCGGCGAGGTTGATCAGGACTCGGGGCGTTAGGCTGTAGAAGTTGCCGGCGCGATCCGGTTCGTACGTCAGCACGCGGCTCAGGCGCAGGGTTTTCAGGCCGACGTCGATGCTGTCGCCGACCTTCAGGTTCAGGGCGGTCAGTAGGCGCGCTTCGGCCCAGGCTTCGCCGGGCTTGGGGCCGCCACCGACATCCTCAGGGGCGAAGGGCTGCGGCGCGCTCTTCAACTCACCGCGCAGTGGGTAGGCCTCGTCGGCGGCCTTGATACTCGACAGCTGGATGCCGTTGTCGGTGGCGATGACGCTGGAAAACTCCACCACCTGTGCGTGTTGCAGGCCCAGGTCCGTGCCGCCGCGCACCTGCTGTTCAGTGGCTGGCGAGCTGCCTTCGAGCAGCAGGTCGGCGCCGAGGAATTCGGTGGCACGCATCATCATCGCGCCATTGAGACGGGCACCGAAGTATCCGATGGCCGTGCTTGCGGCGACCGCCACCACGAGGGCGAAGAACAGCACCCGCAGCTCTCCGGCGCGGGCATCGCGCAGGAGCTGGCGGATGGCAAGGCTGAACAAGCGCAACACCGGCAGGCGTGCCATCAGGGCTCCAGGGGGGCGACCAACAGGCCGGCTTCAAGGCGGATCAGGCGGTGGCAGCGATGTGCCAGGCGTTCATCGTGGGTGACCAGCACCAAGGTGGTGCCGCTTTCCTTGTTCAGTTCAAACAACAGGTCGCTGATGTGTTCGCCGGTGTGGGTGTCGAGGTTGCCGGTCGGTTCATCGGCAAACAGTACATCCGGTTCGGCGGCGAAGGCCCGGGCGATGGCGACGCGCTGCTGTTCACCGCCGGAGAGCTGGCGCGGCGAATGGCTCAGGCGTTGGCCCAGGCCGACGCGGCGCAGCAATTCGGTGGCTCGTTCCCGGGCGTCCTTGCGACCATCGAGCTCCAGCGGCAGCATGACGTTTTCCAGGGCATTGAGGCTGTCGAGCAACTGGAACGACTGGAACACAAATCCCACGTGCTCGGCCCGGATGCGCGCGCGCTGATCTTCATCCAACTGGCTCAAGGCGAAGCCGGCCAGGGTGACCTCGCCACTGCTGGGCAAATCAAGGCCGGCCAGCAGGCCCAGCAGGGTGGATTTTCCTGAGCCGGAACTGCCGACGATTGCCAGGCTGTCGCCCTTGTCGAGTTCCAGGTCGAGTTGGTGCAGGATGGTCAGTTCACCTTCCGCGCTGGGAACCACTTTGCTAAGGTTCCGCGCAGTGAGAATGCTTGCGCCCATGGAGAGTCCGATGCGTGTGTGGTTTTTGAGTGCTGGCCTGGCCCTGATGTGCATGGCCCAGAACGCAGCGGCGGGTACTGTCCTGATCGTTGGCGATAGTATCAGCGCGGGTTTCGGCCTGGATACCCGGCTAGGGTGGGTATCGTTGCTTGAGCAACGGCTCAAACAGGAAGGATTCAGCGACACGGTGATCAATGCGTCCATCAGCGGAGACACCAGCTCGGGTGGCCATGCGCGCCTGCCAGCGCTGCTTGCAGAGCATCAGCCCGAGGTGGTGGTCCTTGAGTTGGGAGGCAACGATGGCCTGCGCGGGCAACTGCCAACGCAATTGAAACAAAATCTTGCGTCGATGATCGACAGTGCCAGGGCCGGTGGTGCCAAGGTGCTGCTGCTGGGTATGCAACTGCCGCCCAATTATGGCGTGCGCTACACCACGGCATTCGCGCAGGTCTATACCGATCTGGGGAAGGAAAAGGACATTGCCCTGGTACCGTTTTTCCTTGAAGGCATTGCGGGCAAGCCCGAGTTGATGCAGGCCGATGGCATTCATCCAGCCGTCAACGCCCAGGGCCAGTTGCTGGAAAATGTCTGGCCGGCGCTAAAACCGTTGTTATGACGCTTTTCTAGGCGCGGTCTTTCAGCTAATGTGGCGCCCCCCTGATTTGGAGCCCCTGATGCCGCGTCCTGCCTGGTCCCTGTTTGCCTACCAACTGATCGAGCCTGACGAACAGCTGGATCTGTTTGCCTGCCAGGAAGTCCGGGTGCATCTGGTGACGCGTCAATTGGAGCTGGGCGGTTCGGCCGACCGCACCTTGTGCGGTTCCTTGCTGCCAGCGCAGCCACGTTGGTCGAGCGTCAATCGCCGGGTGTTCCAGGATCAGCGCCTGTGCTCGCTGTGCCGGGCAATCCTTGAGTCGCAAAAGCGCGGTACGTCGCCGATCTGGCCCGAGCTGCGCTTCGAACTCTGACGCCCAGGCAGCCCATCGACCCGGTTCGCTGAATTTATAGGCGCGGGTGTACAATCGCTTTTTTCCTCCCTCTGTTGCTTACGCAAAGGATTTTCCGGATGTTGCCGCGCTTTCCTGCCGTCGCCCGCTGCCTGTCTCTTGCCGCCCTGTGTGTGGCAGGTCCTGTCGCTGCGTTGGAGCTGCCTTTACCACCGCCGGGCGAAGATATCGTCGGCCAGGTGCAAACGGTCACGGCCAAGTACGAAGATACCTTCGCCGACCTGGGGACCACCTATGACCTGGGGTACCTGGAGATGGTGGCGGCCAACCCGGGCGTCGATCCCTGGTTGCCAGGCGCGGGCACCGAGATTGTCCTGCCGACCCGCTTCATATTGCCGCCAGGCCCGCGCGAAGGGATTGTGATCAACCTGGCTGAGTACCGGCTGTACTACTACCCCAAAGGCCGGAACGTGGTTTACACCTTCCCGCTGGGGATCGGCCGTGAAGGCTGGGGCTCGCCGATTACCAAGACCAGCATCGTTGCCAAGACCCCGAACCCGACCTGGACCCCTCCGGCCTCGATCAAGGCTGAGCACGCCGCCGATGGCGATCCGTTGCCAAACGTCGTGCCTGCTGGCCCGGATAACCCGTTGGGGCCGTTCAAGTTCACTTTGGGCACGCCCGGTTACCTGATCCATGGTTCAAACAAGAAGTTTGGCATCGGCATGCGGACCAGCCACGGTTGCTTCCGTATGTTCAACGACAACGTGCTGGAGATGGCGGGCATGGTGCCGGTGGGCACTTCGGTACGCATTCTCAATGAACCGTACAAATTCGGCGTGAGTGGCGGGAACGTCTACCTCGAGGCGCATACGCCGATCGACGACAAGGGCAACCCGTCGGTGGTCGATAAGCACACCGCGGTAATCAACGCCATGCTCAAGCGCGAAGACATCACCGGCAACATGCGCATGAACTGGGATGTGGTGCGTGACGTGGTCGCCGCTGAAGATGGCTTGCCGGTTGAGATCGCGGTGGCGAGTCCCGCTGGCACTGCGCCGGTCGCTTCTAGCGTGCCACTCGACCTGCAGTAACGGCTTCAATCGACCCGCCGAAGCCTGATCGCTTCGGCGGGTTTTTTATTGCAGTGACAAATGCCAGGCAATAAAAAAGCCGACCCAAAAAACGGATCGGCTTGATAACAATCCCTAGGGATTATTACTTGCGGCTAGCTTTTTCCAGCATGCGCAGAGCACGCTCGTTAGCTTCGTCAGCAGTCT
Source organism: Pseudomonas sp. ok272 (assembly GCF_900109995.1). GTDB lineage: Bacteria > Pseudomonadota > Gammaproteobacteria > Pseudomonadales > Pseudomonadaceae > Aquipseudomonas. The sequence goes on from NZ_FOCB01000009.1 coordinate 153,946, forward strand.
GTTGTGCTTTTTGAGCAGCAGCCAGAGCTTCATCAGCTTTACGGTAAGCTTCGTCTGCACGAGCCTGGGAGCGAGCAGCTGCGTCTTCAGTAGCGGTCAGACGTGCTTCGGTTTCTTTCGATACGCTGCTGCAACCGGTAGCCAGAACTGCGGCCAGAGCCAGAGCAGAGAATTTCAGAACGTTGTTCATCGTGTTCCCCTTCAAGGACTTTCTATTTAATGGCTATCTCCCCAGAGTGAGGAAACAGCCGGCGTACATACTACCCATTAGTTGTAGTAAGTAAACTGACGTAGCGCAAGAAGCAAAAAAATTGTAGGCGCTGATTCTTTTTCGAGCAACTTTTTGAGTGGGCTGTATGAAAAGCATCCAGGCAGGACGCCCGTCCTGAGCGATCCGCTGAAAAAACCTCGACACTCGCTGACCGCAATTTCACAGTGTAGAGCTAAAGCTGTTCTATATTGACTTATCTACACTTTCGTTTAGCGATTGTGGGGTTTCTCACGTCACTTTTGCCTGTTGAGGTGACTTTAACTAGCGGTGCTCGTCTCACGTCTCAATATCCGGCAATGTTCAGGCTATCGACCCTTGGGATGTTCGGTCGAGCTGCCTTGAGCCAAGCTGTGTCGAATCAGCGCAGATGACGTGATGACGAGCGTGCCTTGAGCAATTTTGCCTTTGGTGCCTACTATTTGATACGTGCAAGCCCTGCGGGATGGGTACAGCTTTTTCTCGGTGTCCAGGCAGGCACGGGGTGGCGTAGAGGTTCCTTCGCCGGAAAAACATCGGTAAGGTAGGGGTCAATTCAAGACCCGCGAGGAGCAGTGATGAGCGAGGCGTTGTCCATCCACCATGACCAGGCTGGTCATCAGTTCGAGACCAATGTGGACGGTCATCGTGCCTACCTGACCTATATGGACCTGGGTAAGCAAACCCTGGATATCTATCGTACGTTTGTGCCGAACGCACTGCGTGGCCGTGGTATCGCGGCGGCGTTGACCGAGCAGGCGCTCGAGTATGCGGAGCAAATGGGTTACACCGTCATTCCGTCGTGCTCCTATGTGGAGCGCTACATGGAGCGCCACCAGCGGCATGCTGCCAAGCTCTGACGGGGTTCCCCGATAAAAAACGCCGGGCATTGCCCGGCGTTTTTGTGTGCGCTAGCTAAACGTCGTTCAGGAGCGTTGACGTTTAGGCAGTACGTCCTTGAGCTTGGCGTGCATGCTGCGCAAGGTGGTTTCGGTGGCGGACCAGTCGATGCAGGCATCGGTGATCGACACGCCGTATTGCAACTCGGCGAGGTCTTTAGGAATCGCCTGGCAACCCCAGTTCAAATGACTCTCGACCATCAGGCCGATGATCGACTGGTTGCCTTCAAGGATCTGGTTGGCGACGTTTTCCATGACCAGCGGCTGCAGTGCCGGATCCTTGTTGGAGTTGGCGTGGCTGCAGTCGACCATGATGTTGGGCTTGATCTTGGCCTTGTTCAGCGCTTGCTCGCAGAGTGCGACGCTGACCGAATCGTAGTTCGGCTTACCATTGCCACCGCGCAGGACGACATGCCCATAAGCGTTGCCTTTGGTGGTGACGATCGATACGCCACCTTCCTGGTTGATCCCCAGGAAGCGGTGCGGGCTGGACACCGATTGCAGGGCGTTGATGGCAACGGTCAGGCCGCCGTCGGTGCCGTTCTTGAAGCCGACAGCCGAGGACAGGCCCGAGGCCATTTCCCGGTGAGTCTGGGATTCGGTGGTACGCGCGCCAATGGCTGACCAACTGATCAGGTCCTGCAGGTACTGCGGCGAAATCGGGTCGAGGGCTTCGGTCGCGGTCGGCAGGCCCATTTCGGCCAGGTCCAGCAGCAGTTTGCGACCGATGTGCAGGCCATCCTGGATCTTGAAGGAGTCGTCCAGGTACGGATCGTTGATCAGGCCTTTCCAGCCGACGGTAGTGCGCGGCTTCTCGAAATAGACCCGCATGACCAGATACAGGGTATCGGACACTTCAGCGGCGAGGACCTTGAGGCGCTCGGCATATTCGTGTGCGGCCTTGAGGTCGTGGATCGAGCAAGGCCCGATAACGACGAACAGGCGGTGGTCAGTGCCATCCAGGATATTGCGAATCACTTCGCGGCCCTTGGTCACGGTCTGCAAGGCAGCGTCGCTCAAAGGGATATCGCGCTTGAGCTGGTCAGGAGTGATCAGCGTCTCGTTGGAGGCGACGTTTAGGTCATTGATCGGTAAATCAGCCATCGTGTTACTCGTCAGGTCACGGGTGCCGGCCGCCAGCGATCCCCGCGCGGCGGAGCACAGCATGATTTAAGCGCAGCGGGGAGCCGAACCTTAGCGCGTTACACAGTTGCTCGACAATGGGCAGGCACGGGTTTAATGCCCAGCAGGCGTTGTAAATGCCTGGTGAACAGTCTCGTTGGAGTACTCGCTGGCGTGTTGATCGACCCATTGCAGCGCAAGCGCCTGGACGTTTTGTGGCTCCGTGCGAGGAGGGTGCAGCCGGCAGTAGCGTTCGATCTGGCAAACCTGCTCGCCCATCCGAGCCTGGAACAAGGTTTGCTCATCGATGAATGCGATGCCAACCAGATAGCCATGCTTGCGGCGCAGGCACCAGGCGACATAGCCCAGATAGCAGACATTTTCGCTCAAGGTCGGCATGCGCACTTGCAGGGCCGTTCCTTTGCGCCAGGCGCGGTGGTAATTGCAAGCCACGCCGCCGAGGCTGATAGTGTGCAGCTCTTGTCGGGAAATGCACTGGTGCTTGCGCAAGGTTAACTCGACGGGCACGTCGTCAGGATGAGGAATAAAACGCCCCATGAATGCAGACTCCAAGTGTCGGTCATTCGACATGATCTCCCCCAGTATAGTGGCCGAATGGGAGCTGACCGATTTCGATACCGATCAGCGGCTGTTGGCCATGAGCGGGGTTTCGTTGGTGGTGGTTACCAGTGTGGGGTGCTCCAGCTGTCGCTGGGCGCGCCAGCAACTCCCGGCGTTGGGGCTTGAGATCGACCAGTTGTGCTGGATCGATGCGGGGAACAACGGCGGTGTGGTGCAGCGCTATCAGGTGTTTCATTTGCCGGCGCTGTTTGTGGTGCGCGACGGTGAGTTTTATGGGGCGCTGCAGTCGCGCCTGAGCCGTGCCGAGCTGAACGCGGCGTTGCGGTTGGCGCTAAGCCGGGATCCAGAGGAGTTGCCATGACTTGCCAGCGTTGTATCTGGCCTTGCGGTTTACTGAGCGGCGTAACGGTTGAGGCTTTCAACCTGGGGGAGCACACGTGGCAAAAGGCATAGACAACAAACTGGTCCTGGCGATTTCTTCGCGGGCGCTGTTCGACTTGAGTGAGAGCCACAAGGTCTACCTAGCCAGCGGGGTCGAGGCGTATCGGCAGTACCAGATCGAGCATGAAGACGAGATGCTCGCGCCTGGCGATGCCTTTCCCCTGGTGCAAAAGTTGCTCAATCTCAATGTGAGCCTGGGCAAGGATCGGGTCGAAGTGGTGCTGGTGTCGCGCAACAGTGCCGACACCGGTTTGCGGGTGTTCAACTCGATCCATCACTACGGCCTGGCGATTTCCCGGGCAGCGTTTGTCGGTGGGCGTAGCCCGTATCCCTACCTGAAAGCTTTTGGTTGCGACCTGTTTCTCTCCACCCATGCCGATGACGTGCGCAGCGCGTTGGACGCCGGTTTTGCGGCCGCGACCATTTTGTCGGGGGGCGCGAGCCGCGCGGCGAGCGAGGAGTTGCGCATCGCGTTTGACGGTGATGCGGTGCTGTTTTCCGATGAGTCCGAGCGCGTCTATCAGGCCGGAGGCCTTGCGGCGTTCCAGGCCAGTGAGCGCGAGGCGGCGCGCGAGCCGTTGCGCGGCGGCCCGTTCAAAGGGTTTCTCGCGGCCCTGAATGCCCTTCAGCGCGAGTTCCCGGACGACAGTTGCCCGATACGCACGGCGTTGGTGACCGCGCGTTCGGCGCCCGCCCATGAGCGGGTGATCCGTACCTTGCGTGAATGGGACATCCGCCTCGACGAATCCCTGTTCCTGGGTGGCCTGACCAAGTCGGCCTTCCTCGAAGCCTTCGCCGCCGATGTGTTCTTCGACGATCAGGCCGGTCATTGCGAGCTGGCGCGTGAAGTGGTTGCCACCGGCCATGTTCCCCATGGCATCAGTAATGAACTGAAGAATTGAGCGCTCAGGTGTGGCATCTCGCAGTTGGCGCGGCACTGCTAAGCTGAATCAATCTCCGCCACCTTGGCACTTGAGGAGGTCATATGATTCATTCGATGTTGTACGCCACTGACCTCGGCCTCTACGCTCCATTTGTGATGCAACATGCACTGGCTTTGGCACGAACCTTCAAGGCTGACCTTTATGTGGTTCATGCGGTTGAACCCATGGGGTTGTTTGCCGAGTCAGTGTTGCAGAGCTACCTGGACGAGCAGGCCTTGAATGAATTTCATCGCCAGGGCTTGAGTGCAGTGATGGCCAATATCGAGCAGCGGGTGCTGGATAACATTCGCGAGGAGTTGGGTGAGGGGCAGCAGGACCTGGAACTGATTCAATCGGTCAGAGTCTTCCAAGGGGATCCTTCGCAGGTGATTCTCGAGCAGGTGCAGAAACTCTCGGTGGATTTGCTGATCTTGGGCAGCCACAGTCATGGTGCAGGCGGTGAGGCCCCCTTGGGGCGCACAGCGACGCGAGTCTTGCAGTTGTCCCAGGTGCCGGTTTACCTGGTGCCTTTGTTGCAGCGCCGGCGCCACGGAGACAGTTGAGGCGAGCATGCTGGCCTTTTGATTGAAAAGTTCTAGATTTATTCTTCAAACCATTAATATAGTTATATACCGTCGCTGATGCCCGTGGCGTCTATCTGCTTTGAGGGATTCATATGAAGCTCCAACAATTGCGCTACATCTGGGAAGTGGCGCACCACGACCTCAACGTTTCCGCCACTGCCCAAAGCCTGTACACCTCCCAACCGGGTATCAGTAAGCAAATCCGTCTGCTGGAAGATGAACTGGGCGTCGAGGTCTTTGCCCGCAGCGGCAAGCACCTGACCCGCGTGACCCCGGCCGGCGAACGGATCATCACCACCGCAGGCGAAATCCTGCGCAAGGTCGAGAGCATCAAGCAGATCGCCCAGGAGTTCTCCAACGAGAAAAAAGGCACCCTGTCGATCGCCACCACCCATACCCAGGCACGTTATGCGCTGCCGCCGGTCATCAGTAACTTCATCAAGCAGTATCCCGACGTAGCCCTGCACATGCACCAGGGCTCACCGATGCAGATCGCCGAAATGGCAGCGGACGGCACCGTGGATTTTGCCATCGCTACCGAGGCCCTGGAGTTGTTCGGTGACCTGGTGATGATGCCGTGCTACCGCTGGAACCGTTGTGTGGTGGTGCCACAAGGCCACCCGTTGACCAAGCTGCCGAAGCTGACCCTGGAGGCACTGGCTGAATACCCGATCGTGACCTACGTGTTCGGGTTCACCGGTCGTTCGAAGTTGGACGAGGCCTTCAGCCATCGCGGCCTGACCCCGAAAGTGGTGTTCACTGCAGCGGATGCCGACGTGATCAAGACCTATGTTCGCCTGGGATTGGGTGTCGGCATCGTTGCCAAGATGGCCGTCGACAGCAAGCTCGACAGCGACTTGGTGGTACTTGATGCCAGCGAGCTGTTCGAGTCCAGCGTCACCAAGATCGGCTTCCGTCGCGGCACCTTCCTGCGCGGCTTCATGTGCGACTTCATCGAGAAGTTCGCACCGCACCTGACCCGCGAAGTCATGGCCAAAGCCATCCAGTGCCACAACAAGCAGGAACTGGAAGAACTGTTCGATGGCGTTGAACTACCGGTTCACTAAACCTCAGATCACCTCGGTGACAGTGAACTGTTGCCGAGTACCCGCCACCACGATCTCGACCTCATCGCCTTCGTACTTGCCCAGCAGGCTTTTGCCCAGCGGTGAGCGCGGGGTGATGACGGTAATTTGCTGCCCCACCAGATCGACCTTCAAGCCTGCCGCGTCGGGGGCCAGGAACAGCCACTGTTCACGACCCTTTTCGTCCTCCAGGCCGAGCAGGGCACCCACTTCAAGCCCCCTTTCTTCGTCATAAGGCCGCAATACCAGGCTTTCGCACAATGCCAGCGACTGCCTGATTTCCTCCACGCGCTTGGCCTGCCCTGCCGCGAGGTAGGACGCTTCCAGGCCAAGGGTGTCGTACTTGTTCTCGGCGATGTTCTCTTCGTGGGTCGCGGTTTCGTAGGCGGTCTGTGCGGCGCGCTGCGCAATGTCGAGGTCAATGCGCAGCTTGTCGAGGATCAGTTGGTGAACGATGTGTTTGTTCATGGTCAGTCGCAAAACTGCAGGACGTTGGCGCGGCTCTTTTCGCTCGGCGCGGTCTGGTCTTGTTGCAACCAGAATTGGCAGTTGGGGTTCGACAGGTTGCGGCTGTTACTGCGTGCCTGGTCAAGCGCCTGTTGTTGCGCGTTCTTGCGCAGGTTCTCTGTGTAGTGTTCGAACAGTGGGCTCTGTGACGGAATGTCCGGTACGGGGCGCTCAACGGGTGGTTGAGCCAGTTGCTGCACGGCCTGGGCGACGGGGGCCAATTGTTCGGTGAACAGCACACGCAACGCGAGCCAGCAGGTCAGGGCGATGGCGATAAAACCCAGCCACATTCCCAGGGCAATGCTGGCACTCAATGGCAGGGCTCTGAGGCGGATCTGTAATGGATGGCGCGGGGCGGGACGGTAGGGCATGGCTGCCTCCTGGCGGATGGTCGCGGGCGAGGGGCGATTGTCGCATGAAGATTAATCGTCGTCGGCCCTTCTGCGCGGGGTAATTTATGCGGACAATCGGTGCCTTTGCCAACGGGAGCCTGGAATGCCTGAACTGAAAACCCGCTGGGATATCTTTTGTACGGTCGTCGATAACTACGGTGACATTGGCGTGACCTGGCGCCTGGCTCGCCAGTTGGTGGCCGAGCATTCGTGTGCGGTGCGGTTGTGGGTCGACGACCTGCGGGCATTCGAGCGCTTGTGTCCTGAGCTCGATATCAACGTCGGCCAGCAATGGCAGCAAGGCGTGCAGGTGTGCCAGTGGCTGGCTGACTGGCAGCCGACCGAGGCCGCCGACGTGGTGATCGCGGCATTCGCTTGCCAGTTGCCGGGCGCCTACATGGAATCCATGGCGCTCCGAGACACGCCGCCGCTTTGGCTGAACCTCGATTACCTGAGCGCCGAAGACTGGATCGTCGGCTGCCACGGTTTGCCTTCGGTCAAGTACAAGCACGTGCAAAAGTATTTCTTCTTCCCTGGCTTCGAGGCGGGCACCGGCGGCTTGTTGCGCGAGCGCGACCTGTTACTGCGCCGCGAACAGTTCCAGGCCAACCCGCAGGCGCAGCGCGAGTGGCTACAGGGGCTGGGCGTCGAACGTGTCGAGGGCGCGCGGCTGATCTCGTTGTTCGCCTACGAGAACCCAGGCCTGGGGGAATGGCTGGACGTCATGGCCGGTGATGCGCAGGCCACTCATCTGTTGGTGCCAGAGGGGCGGATTCTTGGGGATGTGGCGCGCTGGCTGGGCGTCGACGAACTACCGGTCGGTGCCGTGCAAACACGTGGCGCCCTGACGGTGCAGGTGCTGCCATTCGTCCGGCAGGACCAGTACGACCTGCTGCTCTGGTGCTGCGACTTCAATGCCGTGCGTGGCGAGGACTCATTCGTCAGGGCCCAATGGGCCGCTCGTCCGATGGTGTGGCACATTTACCAGCAGGAAGATGATGTCCACCTGGACAAGCTGGAAGCCTTCCTGGCGTTGTACACCCAAGGCCTGTCGCCTGCGGCAAAGGTGGCGCTGGAGGGATTGTGGCGGGCCTGGAACAGCGGTTCGGGGATGGCTTCGGCGTGGATTGCGGCGCAACAACACTGGCCGCAACTGCAGGACCATGCCCGGTCGTGGTGTCTGGAACAGGGGTTGCAAACCGATCTTGCCTCAGCGCTGGTACAGTTTTACCTAAATTAGATATGATACGCGGCCTAGATTTATGTAAATCCCATCCAAATTCGGATATTCGCAATGAAAACTGGTAAAGAACTCAAGCCCGGTATGGTTATCCGTATCGACAACGATCCTTGGTTGGTTCAGAAAGCTGAATTCACCAAGTCCGGCCGTAACAGCGCGATCATGAAGACCAAGCTGAAGAACCTGTTGACCGGCTACAAGACTGAAACGGTTTACAGCGCTGACGACAAGCTGGACGACGTGATCCTCGACCGCAAAGAAGCGACCCTGTCCTTCATCAGCGGCGACAGCTACACGTTCATGGACACCACCGACTACACCATGTACGAGCTGAACGCTGAAGACATCGAAGCCGTTCTGCCTTTCGTTGAAGAAGGCATGACCGACGTATGTGAAGCCGTATTCTTCGAAGACCGCCTGGTTTCCGTAGAGCTGCCGACCACCATCGTGCGCGTCGTCGACTACACCGAAGGTTCCGCTCGCGGCGACACTTCCGGCAAAGTCATGAAGCCTGCCAAGCTGAGCAACGGTACTGAGTTGCAAGTAGCTGACTTCATCGAAATCGGTGACAAGATCGAGATCGACACCCGCGAAGGCGGTTCCTACAAAGGCCGTGCTAAGTAAGCAGCGCTCTTTGCTGGAAAGAAAAAGCCCGACCGTCGAGTCGGGTTTTTTTATGGCAAGCGTCAGGGGAGCGGGTTTGTGATTGAGTTAGCGATGTACCTGCTGTTGGGCGCGGCCCTTGGCACGGTGGGTGGTTTGTTCGGGATTGGCGGCGGCTTGATCGCCATTCCCGTGCTCGGCGTGTTGTTCGGCCTGGACCAGCAGATTGCCCAGGGGACAGCATTGGTGATGGTCGTGCCCAACGTGATGCTGGCGCTGTGGCGTTATCACCAGCGCAACCGTATCGCACTGCGCCACGCCTTGCCCCTGGCCTCGATGGGCTTCTGCTTTGCCTGGATCGGCTCGATCTGGGCGGTGGGCATCGACGCGCAGCTCATGCGCATCGGGTTTGTCGCGTTTCTGTTGGCCTTGTCGGCGTACAACCTGGTGCGCATGTTCATGGCGCCAGTGCCCGCCAGTGCGCAGATGCGTTACGCATGGCCGTGGCTGGGTGTGCTGGGGGCTGCCTCGGGGGCGATGGGCGGGTTGTTTGGTGTGGGCGGCGCGGTGGTGGCGACCCCGGTGCTGACGAGCGTGTTCGGCACCACGCAAGTGGTCGCCCAAGGCCTGGCGCTGGCGTTGGCCCTGCCGAGCACGGGCGTGACCCTGGTGACCTATGCCGCCCACGATCAGGTTGACTGGGGCATCGCGCTGCCCATGGCGGTGGGCGGCCTGCTCAGCATCAGTTGGGGGGTGAAAGTCGCCCATGCCATGCCGGAGCGATGGTTGCGCGGCTTGTTCTGTGGGTTCCTGGTGCTGTGCGCGGTGATGCTCGCCTTTAAAGTTTGAAGCCCTCGACAATATGCTCGGCCAGGCACTCGGTGATGGGCGAGGGGCGGTGCGGGTTGCGCAGCAGCATGATGCTGGCCTCGGGCAGCAGTGGCAGGCCCTCATCTTCGCCAAGGATGCGCAGGTCGGCGGTGATCAGGCTTTCCAGTTGGGCAGTGACGGCCAGGCCGGCGCTGACCACCGCCATGATCGCTGACAGGCTGGAGCTGTTGTAGGCGATCCGATACTCACGCCCGCTGGTGTCCAGCGCATTGCAGGCCCACAGCCGGCAAAAACAATCGCTGTTGAACATCGCCAGCGGCAGCGGCGTTTGCTCATTGGGGCAGAAACCCTGCGCCTGGGCCCAGACAAGGATATTGGCATGAGTCGGGCCGATGTGGCGCGTGAAGTGGTCCGGCCGTTCTGGGACGACGCGATGCATAAATGAGTACGCCAACCCTACACAAGCGGCTGCGCACTGAGGTAGTTTGCGAGCAGACAAGGAGATCCACATGCCCGCAGAACTGTCCTTTTCCCTCCAGCAGGCTCGTCGGCTGGCGCTGGTTGCCCAAGGTTTCTCCGGGCGCCAGCCGCCAGCGGCGGTCAAGGCGGCCCACCTTAACCGCCTGATGGAGCGCCTGGGGCTGGTGCAAATTGATTCGGTCAATGCCTTGGTGCGTTCGCACTACCTGCCGCTGTTTTCTCGCCTGGGCAGTTACTCCGCCGATCTACTCGACCAGGCCGCCTGGAGCCAGGGCCGCCAGCGCACCTTGTTCGAGTATTGGGGGCATGAAGCCTCGTTGTTGCCGCTGTCGATGTACCCGTTGCTGCGCTGGCGGATGCAGCGTGCGGCGCAAGGCGAGGGGATCTACCAGCAACTGGCCCGTTTCGGGCGCGAGCAGCAAGACACCATTCGTCGGGTCCTGGTTGCGGTCCAGGAGCGAGGGGCGCTGGGCGCGGGCAGTTTGTCGACGCGCCAGGAACGGGCCGGCCCCTGGTGGGACTGGAGCGCGGAAAAAAAGGCGCTGGAGTGGTTGTTTTCGGCAGGCGAAGTGACTGTCGCGGGGCGGCGTGGTTTTGAGCGGCTGTACGATCTGCCGGAGCGGGTGATTCCCGAGCCGATTCTCAGGCAGCCCTTGCTTGACGAAGCCAGTGCACAGCGAGGCTTGTTGCTGCATGCCGCCCAGGCGCTGGGCGTCGCGACTGAAAAGGACTTGCGTGACTACTTTCGCCTGAGCCTGGTGGAGTGTCGAAATGGCTTGGCTGAGCTGGTCGAGGAGGGCGCGCTGGAGCGGTGCCAGGTGCAGGGTTGGAAGCAACAGGCGTACTGCCTGCCAAGCCCAAAGGTGCCGCGTAAAGTCGCGGCCAGTGCATTGCTTTCACCGTTCGACTCATTGATCTGGGAGCGCAGCCGCACCGAGCGCCTGTTCGACTTTCGCTATCGCCTGGAAATCTACACCCCGGCACACAAGCGGGTGTACGGCTACTACGTGCTGCCGTTCCTGCACCATGAACGGATTGCCGCGCGGGTTGACCTGCGCGCCGAGCGAGCGGCTGGCAGGTTGGCGGTGCATGCGGTGCACGAAGAGCCGCAAGGCCTGGATGATGAAGGGATGCAGGCGTTGGCGCTGAACCTGCGTCAGTTGGCCGATTGGCTGGGCCTGACGCAGATTCAACTCAATTGCCCAAGGGCGAGTGCGGCACGGTTACGAGTGGCGTTGGCGCAGGGCCGCGTCTGAACGCGCTAGCGACTCAGCGCTGCACCTGCTTCAAGGTCTCGGCAATCAGGAACGCCAGCTCCAGCGACTGATCGGCGTTCATCCGCGGGTCGCAGTGGGTGTGATAGCGATCCGACAGGCCATCTTCGGTAATCGGGCGTGCGCCGCCAATGCATTCGGTGACGTTCTGCCCCGTCATCTCGATGTGGATACCACCGGCATAGCTGCCTTCGGCCTCGTGCACCTGGAAGAACTGTTTGACCTCGCCGAGAATCTGCGCAAAGTCCCGGGTCTTGTAGCCGCTGCTGGCCTTGATGGTGTTGCCGTGCATCGGGTCGCAACTCCACAGCACCTGCTTGCCTTCGCGTTCCACCGCACGAATCAGTTGCGGCAGATGATCGCCGACCTTGTTCGCGCCCATGCGGGCGATCAGGTTCAGGCGGCCGGGATCGTTGTCCGGGTTGAGCACGTCGATCAGGCGGATCAGGTCTTCGGGGTTCATGCTTGGGCCGACCTTGACCCCGATCGGGTTGTTCACCCCGCGCAGGAACTCGACGTGGGCGCCATCGAGCTGACGGGTGCGGTCGCCGATCCACAACATGTGGGCCGAGCAGTCGTAGTAGTCATTGGTCAGGCTGTCACGGCGTACGAAGGCCTCTTCGTAGTTCAGCAGCAAGGCTTCATGGGCGGTGAAGAAGCTGGTTTCACGCAGTTGCGGTGAGCTGTCCATGCCGCAGGCCCGCATGAAGGCCAGGGTTTCATCGATGCGGTTGGCCAGGTGGCTGTACTTTTCGGCCAGGGCCGAGTTGGCGATGAAGTCCAGGTTCCATTTGTGCACCTGGTGCAGGTCGGCGAAGCCGCCCTGGGCAAAGGCTCGCAGCAGGTTCAGGGTCGCGGTGGACTGGTGGTAGGACTGCAGCAGACGCTCGGGATCGGGGACGCGGCTCTTTTCGTCGAAACCGATGCCGTTGACGATGTCGCCCCGGTAGGCCGGCAGGGTCACGCCATTGATCGTCTCGTCGTTGGCCGAGCGCGGCTTGGCGAACTGCCCGGCCATGCGCCCGACCTTGACCACCGGGCAACCGGCGGCGAAGGTCATGACAATCGCCATTTGCAGCAGCACCTTGAAGGTGTCGCGGATCTTGGCCGCAGAAAACTCGGCGAAGCTTTCTGCGCAGTCGCCACCCTGCAATAGAAACGCCCGACCCTGCGTTACCTCGGCAAACTGGCGGCGCAACTCCCGGGCCTCACCGGCAAAGACGAGTGGCGGGTAACTGGCCAAGCTTTGCTCGACGGCCTGCAAATGCGCGGCGTCAGGGTAACGGGGTTGTTGCTGGATCGGCAGGGCGCGCCAGCTGTCAGGGCTCCAGGGTTGGCTCATCACGTTCTCTAGGGTTTACGCACGGGGCCTCATGTTATCAGCAATTAGTGCGTGACCTGTTCCTCGCGCTTGGCAGACAATCGCGCCTTTGCCGCGCAATGCGGGACGAATGATTGCGTTGCCGGGACAAGCGCCGGGCAATATCAGGAGACGAAATGACTGAGGAGCGCGTCGAGCATTTGCTCGCCGAGGTGCACGATGAGTTCGGCATGATCCGCGTGCTGGAAGTGGCGGACTATCGCTTTCTCGAGTTTGGCGATGCCATCGAGCAAAGCTGTGTGTTCACGGCGGACCCGAGCTGGCTGGAGTACGACTACACCCGCGCCATGTTGATTGGTGCGTTGTGCCATGAGCAGCCGGAAAGCGCGTTATTCCTGGGATTGGGGGCCGGTACCCTGACGCAGGCCTGCCTGAAGTTTTTGCCGCTCGAAGACGTCGAGGCGATTGAGTTGCGACCGGACGTGCCACGCCTGGCCATTGAGTACCTGGGGCTGGACGATGATCCACGCCTGTACATCCGCATCGGCGATGCCCTTGAGTTGCTTGAGACCGCCGAGCCTGCGGACCTGATTTTCGTCGACCTGTACACCGATGTCGGGCCGGGCGTTGGTCATTTGGCCTGGAGTTTCCTGGAAAACTGCCAGAAGCGCCTGAATCCCGGTGGATGGCTGGTGATCAACCAGTGGGCCACCGATGATGGCAAGCCGTTGGGGGCGGCGTTGTTGCGTGGGCTCTACCACCGCCATTACTGGGAGCTGCCGGTGAAGGAGGGCAACGTGATCCTGCTGGTGCCATCCGAACTGGACCAGACGCTGGATATGCAAGGCCTGACCGCGCGCGCAGAAGCGCTGGCGCCACGCTTGGGCTATTCGCTGCAGAACCTGATCAAGGCCATTCGCCCCGCCACGTAAGTGGCGGGCGCTCATCGCGAGCAGGCGCGCTCCCACAGTGGATTGGGAGCGCGGTAGATCCTGTGTGGGAGCGAGCCTGCTCGCGATGGTTTCCAGCTAGAGACCTTTGAATACCCCGGAGCGCCGCTCAATCAGTGATCGCACGCCTTCCTTCGCATCTTCACTGCCCAGGATCGTCTTGACCAGGGCCGGTAGCGCCAATGCCGCCGCGGCCTCACCTTCGACGTGCGCCTGGCGGGCCGATTGCAAGGTGGCCTGAACCCCCAGCGGGGCCTGGCGCGCGATGCGTTGAGCCAATTCGATGGCGCGAGGCAGCAGGTCCTCGCTGGCCATGACCTCTTGCACCAGGCCCAGGCGCAGTGCTTCGTGGGCGTCGAATTCGTCGCCGGTCAGCAACCAACGCATGGCATTGCCCCATCCGGCCACCTGGGGCAGGCGCAAGGTGGCACCGCCAAAGGGGAAAAGTCCTCGTTGCACCTCCATCTGGGCGAAGCGGGTGTTGCTGGCGCACAGGTTGATATCGGCGGCCAACATCAATTCAATGCCGATGGTCATGCAGTAGCCTTGGGCGGCAACAATCACCGGTTTGTTGACCCGGGCGCCGGCGAACACGCCCCACGGATCGCAGCCGCCACTGGGAATCTGCCAGCCCTGGGCCAAAGCGGTGCTGGCGTTGGCCAGGTCCAGGCCTGCGGTAAAGTGCTCGCCATGGGCAAAGACCACGGCCACCCGTGCTTCGTCATCGGCTTCGAAGTCGCCGTAGGCCAGGCTAAGGGCATTGAGCAGGTCCAGGTCAAACGCATTGCGCTTGGCCACCCGGTCCAACCCCAGCAGCAGTACATGACCACGTTTTTCTTGGCTGACACGACTGCAACCGGCTTGATTCATGGGTAAATCCTCGGGCGGGGAAGGGGCTCTCGGACCAATGGTCGACGGCTGCAAGATGAACCGTTTAAGCTCGATGACCAACGGGGCCGGGCCTTTGCAAAATAGACCGTTGTACGATTATCCGCAAAGCCTGTGACGCTCCTGTGTCCGTTGGCGTTTTCCGATAAAAAAACCTCCCTTTTTTGGCGAATTCCGGTATAGTGCGCGCCGGCCTTTAGCCGGGCCGCGTTTAGGCAGAGCAATTCCCCGAAGCCAGCTTCGGCTGCACGTCCGCAAAGCGGACTCTTCCTTGACGATTCTTTTCATTCATTCGTTTTCGCAAATCCCCGCCGACAAAGCTGCCAGGGCGACTCTTGAGTCTCAACACGGCACGCGCAGCTTTGGAGCATGGGTCTTTGCGGATGCACTTAGAGGCAGACCCATGACCCAGGAAACCGGCGGCTTCGCCGCTTTTAATCTTAATCCGAACATTCTTGCAGCCGTCATCGCGACTGGCTACGAAGAGCCTTCGGCTATTCAGCAGCAATCGATCCCGATCATCATGGCCGGTCACGACATGATTGGTCAGGCGCAAACCGGTACGGGTAAAACCGCCGCGTTCGCCCTGCCGATCCTGCATCGCATCGATCCTGCAAAGCGCGAGCCGCAAGCCCTGATCCTGGCGCCAACCCGCGAGTTGGCGCTGCAAGTTGCAACTGCTTTCGAAACCTACGCCAAGCAAATGCCAGGTGTAACGGTTGTGGCTGTCTACGGCGGCGCGCCGATGGGCCCACAATTGAAAGCAATCCGTAATGGCGCACAGATCGTTGTCGCCACTCCGGGCCGTCTGTGCGACCACCTGCGTCGCGACGAAAAAGTACTGGCGACCGTGAACCACCTGGTTCTCGACGAAGCCGACGAAATGCTCAAGCTGGGCTTCATGGACGACCTGGAAGTTATCTTCAAGGCCTTGCCACCGACCCGCCAGACCGTATTGTTCTCGGCCACCTTGCCGCAATCGATCCGTGCCATTGCCGAACGCCACCTGCGCGATCCGCAACACGTAAAGATCCAGACCAAGACCCAGACCGTTACTGCGATCGAACAGGCTCACCTGTTGGTTCACGCTGACCAGAAGACTTCGGCTGTATTGAGCCTGCTGGAAGTGGAAGACTTCGACGCCCTGATCATGTTCGTGCGCACCAAGCAAGCGACCCTGGACCTGGCCAGTGCCCTGGAAGCCAAAGGCTACAAAGCCGCTGCGCTGAACGGTGACATCGCCCAGAACCAACGTGAGCGTGTGATCGAATCCCTCAAGGATGGCCGTCTGGACATCGTTGTGGCGACTGACGTTGCTGCTCGTGGCCTGGACGTTCCGCGTATCACTCACGTGTTCAACGTTGATATGCCATACGATCCGGAATCCTACGTTCACCGTATCGGCCGTACCGGTCGTGCGGGCCGTGAAGGTCGTGCGCTGTTGCTGGTGACGCCGCGTGAGCGCCGCATGCTGCAAGTGATCGAGCGTGTCACCGGTCAGAAGGTTGCTGAAGTTCGCCTGCCAGACGCCCAAGCTGTTCTGGATGCGCGCATCAAGAAACTGACCAACAGCCTGTCGCCACTGGTAGCCGATGCCGAATCGACCCACGGTGACCTGCTGGATCGCCTGACCGCCGATATCGGTTGCACGCCGCGTGCACTGGCTGCAGCCCTGCTGCGCAAGGCTACCAACGGTCAAGCACTGACCCTGGCCGCTATCGAGAAAGAGCGTCCATTGGTGCCGAACAATGCACCGCGTGGCGATCGTCCAGAGCGTTCCGGTGATCGTCCGGACCGTGGTGATCGTGAGCGTCGTGCGCCGGTCCCATTGGCCGAAGGTCGTGCTCGTTGCCGTACCGCGCTGGGTGCGCGTGATGGTATCGCTGCCAAGAACCTGCTGGGCGCCATCCTGAACGAAGGTGGCCTGGCTCGCGAAGCAATCGGTCGCATCCAGGTGCGTGACAGCTTCTCCCTGGTGGAGCTGCCGGAAGATGGTCTGGAGAAACTTCTGACCAAGCTGAAGGACACCCGTGTTGCCGGTAAGCAGCTGAAGCTGCGTCGTTACCGCGAAGATTGATCCGCCCTTGGGCTGATTGATCGACCATAAAAAATCCCCGACTGGTTCGGGGATTTTTTATGCCTGGTGTTTTGTGCGGGGTTGCCCGCTATCGCGAGCAGGTTCGCCCCCGCGTTTTATCTGCCGCACCTGTGGGAGCGAGCCTGCTCGCGATAGGGGTGATTCGGCGTGCCGGTCAGCCAAACCGGTAGATGTCCATTCCCAACGCACCGAGGGTGAACCCTTGGTGGGCGATGCTGAACGCACCACCGGCGCCACGGGCGAAGTACAGCGGCAGGAGGTGCTCGTCGCTGGGGTGGCTACGCTCCGCGTACGGCGCTTGCTGGCGATAGGCGTGCAGCGCGGCCTCATCGTTTGCCGCGAGCTTGTCGATCATCCAGTCGCGAAACGCCTTGGCCCAGGGTTCGACGCTTTCCGGGCCAGCGTGCCAGTCCAGCTCGCGCAGGTTGTGGGTGATGCTGCCCGAGCCGATCAGCAGGACGCCCTGTTCGCGCAGGCTGGACAACGCTCGGCCAATGCGGGTTTGCAAGGCCGGACCTTGGCGGCTTGGCAGTGAGACGTGCACCACGGGGATGTTCGCGTGCGGATACATCAGCGACAGCGGCACCCAGACACCATGGTCGAAGGGGCGCTGCTCATCCAGTTGTGCGGGCAAGTCGGCAGCCTTGAGCAACTCGACCACCTGCGCCGCGAGCTGCGGTTGACCGGGGGCAGGGTATTGCACGGCAAACAGTGCGGCGGGGAAGCCGCCGAAGTCATGCCAGGTGTCTGGGTGCTCGCCGCTGCTGACACGCAGGTCTTGGCTCTCCCAGTGCGCGGACACAATCACAATCGCCTTGGGCGTTGGCAGCTCGCTGGCCAGGCGCGCCAGCGCCGGTCCACTGGCGCCGGGTTCCAGTGCCAGCATGGGTGAGCCGTGAGAGATAAACAGGCTGGGAAACATGGATGCGCTCCTGAGCGTTAAGATGGCTCATCTTCAATCAGGTCAACGATCTAAATCTAATATTAGTTTTAGCGCATATTGATCGAATTTTTAGGATGACTTATGCAACCGCAGTTTTGGCAAAAGCGCTGGGAACTCAATCAGATCGGGTTCCACCAAGCCGATGTGAACCCCTATTTACAGCGTTACTGGCCAGGATTGGCGCTGCAGGACGAGGCGCGGGTGCTGGTGCCCCTGTGTGGGAAAAGTCTCGACCTCGTGTGGCTGGTGGGGCAGGGCTATCGCGTCCTGGGTGTCGAGCTGTCGGAAAAGGCGGTGGGGGAGTTTTTCGCAGAGCACCAACTGACGCCGATCATCACTGAGCGCGGTGTGTTCAAGGTCTACGCTGCGGGCCCGATTGAATTGTGGTGTGGTGACTTCTTTGCTTTGGCGGCCGAAGACGTGGCCGACTGTACGTCGCTCTACGACCGTGCGGCGTTGATTGCCTTGCCACCTGAGATGCGTGAGCGATACGTCGCGCACCTGCTACGGATTCTATCCCCGGCTTGCGCAGGCCTGTTGATCACCCTGGACTACGACCAGACGCAGTTGGATGGGCCACCGTTTTGTGTGACGGATCAAGAGGTCCAGGCGTTGCTCAGCGCTCGCTGGCAGCTCGAGGTGCTCGAGGTGCGAGATATCCTGGCTGAGAGTGGGAAGTTTCTCAAAGGCGGTGTAACGCGCCTTGAAGAGCGGGTCTATCGGTTGGGCCGGGCGTAATCCAGGCAAAAAAAGGGGCGACTGCAGTCGCCCCTTCTTGTTTGTTGCCGTTGCGCTTAACCGCGACGACGCAGCGCTTCGATACGCTCTTCCAGTGGCGGGTGGCTCATGAACATGCGAGCGAACCCTTGCTTGATGCCACCGTTGATGCCGAAGGCGTTCAAGGTGTCCGGCATGTGCACCGGCAAGCCTTGTTCCGAGCGCAGGCGTTGCAGGGCGCCGATCATGGCGGCAGTACCGGCCAGGCGAGCACCGGCTTCGTCTGCGCGGAATTCGCGTTTGCGCGAGAACCACATGACGATCGAGCTGGCCAGGAAGCCCAGTACCAGTTCGGCGAAGATGGTCGCGATGTAGTAGGCAATGCCCTGGCCTTCTTCGTTCTTGAAGATCACCTTGTCGACAAAATTACCGATGATCCGCGCAAAGAACATCACGAAGGTGTTCACCACGCCTTGCACCAGTGCCAGCGTGACCATGTCGCCGTTGGCAACGTGGCCGATCTCGTGGGCCAGCACGGCTTTCACTTCGTCAGGCGAGAAGCGTTCGAGCAGGCCCTGGCTGACCGCGACCAGTGCGTCGTTCTTGTTCCAGCCGGTGGCGAAGGCGTTGGCCTCGTAGGCTGGGAAAATCCCGACTTCAGGCATCTTGATCCCGGCTTCGCGGGACAGTTGCTCGACGGTCTGCAGCAGCCATTGTTCATGGCGAGTGCGCGGCTGGCTGATGATTTGGGTGCTGGTGCTCATCTTCGCCATCCACTTGGAGATGAACAGCGAGAAAATCGAGCCGGCGAAACCAAAGACCGCACAGAAGATCAGCAGCTGATTGAGGTTCAGATCAACCCCATTGGCCGCCATGAACCCGTTGAAGCCGAAAAGGCTCAGGGTGATGCTGGCAATCAGCACGACCGCCAGGTTAGTGGCCAAAAACAGCAGGATGCGCATCATGGTTGTAGAAATCTCCTCAAGCTAAATATGTCGCGTACTGCGGGGTATATAAGGTGCCACACCGGGCTATTCAACCGGGTGACTATTTCAAACTGTGTCCTACAGCAAAATTGTAGATGCTTGCAGGACATTTCCGAGAGTGATCGAACCGACTCTCAAGCCGATTGTGCATTCGCAGTGCCCGTCATTGCTGGGGCTGATGCGTTGTCATGCACAACCTGGGGCGTTGCGGCTGCGTGCGTGATGAAGAATTCGTAATGTGTTGCTGAATGGATCGCCGAAGACCTGTGCAAGGCCTTCGGCGCACCAGCGGTTACTGGCGATAGGACTTGAGGAAGTGGCCAATCCGGCCGATGGCCATCTCCAGGTCGTCGATCCGCGGCAGGGTGACCACGCGGAAGTGGTCCGGCCATGGCCAGTTGAAGGCCGTGCCCTGGACCACCAGCAGTTTTTCCGAGAGCAGCAGGTCAAGCACGAACTTCTCATCGTTGAGGATCGGGCATACCTTCGGGTCAATCCGCGGGAAAGCGTACAGCGCTCCCATCGGCTTCACGCAGCTGACGCCCGGAATGTCGTTGAGCAACTCCCAGGTGCGGTTGCGTTGTTCCAGCAGGCGGCCTTGTGGCAGGACCAGGTCATTGATGCTCTGGTAGCCGCCCAGCGCAGTCTGGATCGCGTGTTGGCTTGGCACGTTGGCACACAGGCGCATGTTGGCCAGCATGTCGATGCCTTCGATGTAACTCTGGGCGTGTTGCTTGGGGCCGGAAATGGCGATCCAGCCGGAGCGAAAGCCGGCCACCCGATAGGACTTGGACAGGCCGTTGAAGGTCAGGCACAGCAGGTCCGGTGCCAGGGACGCGGTGCAAATGTGCACGGCATCGTCGTACAGGATCTTGTCGTAGATCTCGTCGGAGAACACCACCAGGTTGTGTTGGCGCGCCAGTTCGAGCATGCCCAGCAGCACTTCGCGCGAATACACCGCCCCGGTCGGGTTGTTCGGGTTGATGATCACCAGCGCTTTGGTGTTTGGGGTGATCTTGGCCTTGATGTCGGCCAGGTCCGGGAACCAGTTGGCTTGTTCATCACACAGGTAGTGCACCGGGTTGCCACCCGACAGGCTCACGGCCGCGGTCCACAGCGGGTAGTCGGGTGCCGGCACCAGGACTTCGTCGCCGTTGTTGAGCAGGGCCTGCATCGACATCACGATCAGCTCGGAAACGCCGTTGCCCAGGTAGATGTCCTCGATGCCGACGCCTTCGACCTGCTTCTGCTGGTAGTACTGCATGACGGCCTTGCGCGCACTGAACAGGCCCTTGGAGTCGCTGTAGCCCTGGGCGGTCGGCAAGTTGCGGATCACGTCCTGGAGGATTTCATCGGGGGCTTCGAAACCAAAGGGCGCCGGGTTGCCGATGTTCAGCTTGAGGATGCGATGGCCTTCCTCTTCCAGGCGTTTGGCGTGCTTGAGCACTGGGCCGCGAATGTCATAACAGACGTTGGCGAGCTTGTTCGATTTGCTGACCTGCATGGCGATGTGTTCCCGAAAATGAACGATCCAGACGCTTAGAACTACCGTACTGTGAATCCTGCGTTCCGACACAAGCCAGGCGCGCGCATCAAAATCCGTTTGAGTGCGTGTACCGCGACTGCCAGACTGGCGTCCGAACGAGGCGCAATCATACGTGCCGCCTGATCCGTGGAAAAGGTACAGATCGGGCTTTTTCAGTTGCCGAGGTGAGACGATGGAAAAGATGGAAAAAACCCTGGAAGAATGGCGTTCGATGCTCGACCCGGAGCAGTACAACGTGTGCCGCCTGAAGGGCACCGAGCGTCCGTTTTCCGGCAAGTACAACGGGACGAAGACCGAGGGTGTCTATCATTGCGTTTGCTGCAACGAGCCACTGTTCGATTCAACCGCCAAGTTTGACTCAGGCTGCGGCTGGCCGAGCTTCTACGCGCCCATCGGCGAGAGTGCGATGGTCGAGATTCGGGATGTCAGCCACGGCATGATCCGCACCGAGGTGGTCTGCGCCAAATGTGATGCGCACCTGGGGCATGTGTTCCCGGACGGCCCACCGCCCACCGGTTTGCGCTACTGCATCAACTCGGTCTGCCTGGACCTGGTCCCGCGCGAGTAGTACCAGCCTTTTAGGAGTGCGCTGGCAGGCGAAGGGGCCGTCGCCGGCCAGCGCGGCTGCTGAGGAGTGGGTAACAATCCAGGCAATTAAATTGCACGCAATCTAATTGCTCGCTATGGTTATCTGCACTTCCCCCTCATTTGGAGCCACCCCCATGAGCGACAACCTGCTGAGCATTCCCTGCACCACCATCACGGGTGAGCAAAAGACCCTGGCCGACTACGCTGGCAAGGCGGTGTTGGTGGTCAACACCGCCAGCAAATGTGGCTTCACGCCACAGTACAAAGGGCTGGAAGCGTTGTGGCAGACCTACAAGGATCAAGGCTTGGTGGTGCTGGGCTTTCCCTGCAATCAGTTCGGCAAGCAGGAGCCGGGTAACGAAGGGGCGATTTCCGAGTTCTGTGAGTTGAACTTTGGCGTGAGTTTTCCACTGTTCAAGAAGATCGACGTCAACGGTAGCGATGCCCACCCGCTGTTCGTTCAACTGAAAAAGCGGGCCCCGGGGGTATTGGGTTCCCAGGGCATCAAGTGGAACTTCACCAAGTTCCTGATCGGTCGCGACGGTACGTTGGTCAAGCGCTTCGCCCCGGCCACCAAGCCCGAGGACCTGACGTCCGAGATTGAAGCCTTGCTCAAATGAATGACTTCTCCGCCGATTCGCTGGCGCTCGACAGTCAGCTCTGCTTCAAGTTGTACGCAGCCTCCCGTGCGGTGATCCGCGGCTATAAGCCGATGCTGGATCAATTGGGCCTGACCTACCCGCAATACCTGGTGATGCTGGTGTTGTGGGAATGGCAGCAGCGTGCGCCCGAGCAGCCGACGGTCAAGGCCCTGGGCGAGCGGTTGTCGCTGGATTCCGGCACGCTCACGCCACTGCTCAAGCGCCTTGAGCAATTACAACTGGTCCAACGCCAGCGCTCGGCCCGTGATGAGCGTGAAGTTCACTTGAGCCTGGCCCCCGCAGGGCTGGCGTTGCGTGAGCAGGTAGGCCCGTTGAAGGCGCGACTGTTGTGTGACAGCGGCGCCGATCTGCGCCACTTGAGCGAATTGCGTACCGGTCTTGACCAGTTGCTGGGGCAGATCAAGGCCCTTTCCTAGTGTCCTGTCTTGGAAATACGTTACCTTTTTGACGAGCATCTGTTGCTGCCAGGCAAGGCGCCGCGACGAGTCATAGCAGGGCTATGGCGAGGAGTGGCAACGCAGCATGGCGGCGACAGGTGCCGTCAAAAGGGAACAGCTTATTTCCGAGACAGGACACTAGCGGGTACCCACAAGTCCAGCAAGGCCGCCAGTTCTTCACGGCGAAACGGCTTGGCCAGGTAGTCGCTCATGCCCGCCGCCCGGCAGCGCTCGCGCTCTTCGGGCATGGCGTTGGCGGTCAGTGCGACAATCGGCAGGTCCGGCCAGCGACCGCTACGGCGGATGTGCCGGCTGGCCTCATAACCGTCCATGACCGGCATGTTGCAGTCCATCAACACCAGGTCAAAGTGATTCAACTCCAACTGGTCGAGGGCTTCGCCGCCGTGGGCGGCGACCATCACCTCGCAGCCCAGCTTGCCGAGCATCCCTTTGGCCACCAGTTGATTGACTGGGTTGTCTTCCACCAGAAGAATTCGCGCCCGGCGTTGGGGCGACAGGTGTGGCAGGTGTCCCGTGCTATCCACGGGCCCGTCGGCTTGCACGATGCGTCGCAGTGTCTGGTAGAGCGCATTGCGCGCCAGTGGACGCGCCAACTGTTGCAGGGGGGCCAGGGCGGTGGTCTGTTCGCTGGGCAGGAAGTTGCCATAGGCGGTGACGAGCAGGATAGGCGCGCTGAAGGTCGGTCGCAGGCCGAACAGGCATTCCGGGCAGTCGGTGATCAGCACATCAGGCTCAAGCCCGATCAGTGAGTCATCGATGGTGCGCTGCAGATAGTCCAGACCCCAGCCGGGAAGCAGGCTGCCGAGCAATTCGCCCAGGCCACTGCCAGGCGTGGTGATCGCCACGATCCGTCCCTGAAGCGGGGCGGGCATCACCGCCGGTGTGTGGGTCGGCAAGGGCAGGTCGGCGCAGAACTGGCTGCCGAACCCGGACTCCGAATGGATACTCAAGCGACCCTGCATGACGTTGCACAGGTTGAAGGTCAGGGCCAATCCGAGCCCGGTGCCGCCAAACTGGCGGGTGATGCCGGCTCCGGCCTGAGTAAAGGGTTGGAAAATCTTTACCTGGGCATCCTCGGCAATGCCGATCCCGGTGTCGCACACTTCAATCCGCACACCCTCGCCATTGGCACTCAGGCGCACGTCTACCCGACCAAAGCGGGTGAATTTGAGGGCGTTGGACAACAGGTTGCTGACGATTTGCCGCACCCGGGTCGGGTCGCCCAGCACCATGGCCGGAAACTGTGGGTCGATCAGGCAGGTCAACTCGACGCTGGGGGCGGCGTTTTGCGAGAGCAGGTTGGCCGTGTCCTCGACCAATGAGCCGAGATCGAAGGGGATGTGTTCGAGTTCCATGTGCCCGGCATCGAACTTCGACAGGTCGAGGATATCGTTGAGCAGGTCAACCAGGACCTTGCCGGAGTCATGGGCGATCGACAGTTGTTGGCGCTGCTCGGCGGTCAACGGGCTGTCCAGGGACAGGGCGATCATCCCCAGCAGACCGTTGAGTGGCGTGCGGATTTCGTGACTCATGTTGGCCAGGAACTCGGCGCGCGCCTGGGCCATGTCCATGGCGGTCTTGCGCGCGTGTTCCAGTTCTTCGTTAGAGGCCGTCAGGCAGCGGTTGCTGGCTTTGAGTTCGGCGGTCCGCGAGGAGACCATGATTTCCAACTGCTCCAGGTAGTCGGTCAGGCGGTTCTCGGCGCGGCGTCGCTGTTGGATTTCGGTGGTCATGTTTTCGAACTGCTGGTTGGCGACCTGGACCAGTACGCCGATTTCGTCGTGCTCGTGCGCCGCCGGGCATTCCAGTGGTGGCTGCTGCGCGCTGTGGGGGGCTCGCCCGCTCAGTTCGCGGATGATCCGTACCAGCGGCTGGGTCAGCATTACGTAGAAACACGCCAGCAGAATCGCACTGAGTATCAGGCTTCGGGCAAAGCCGCTGATCAAGGTGACCTCTGCCCGACGTAGGAAGCGACTGCCGAACGCGTAGGTGTCGACACTCAGTTGCAGTGTCCCCAGGGTCTCATCGGGCGAGTGCTCCAGGAACAGGCGGTCGTTGAAATGTCGATTGGCGCCAAACAGGAAGTCACTGATGACCCGGTAGGCGCTTTGTGATTCGGGGCGCGATACGTTGGCCAGGACCGTATCGTTGTTGTCGATTAACGTCGCACCGATCACGGCGGGCGAGCGCAACAGGCCGAGGGTCAGTTCCTGGGCCAGTTCTGCATCGATGTTGTAGGCGATCCGTGAGGCAGGGCTGTGGCTGATTTCCAGTAGCGAGCGTATTTCCTGATTGATGGATGCGTCTTCGCTGGCATAATCGATGCCTATTTGCAGCAGGCTGAGCAGTGTTCCCAGAATAAAACCCACCAGCACGGTGAGCCTGGCTTGTTTGAAAGACAGGCGGTTGGTGAGCTTGATATCCATCGGATGCTGGACCACGTTTGTTTCCCTTCTGGGCGAAGCATAGCTGAACATGACCGGTTATCGGTCGAGGCTAAGGGGCCATTATCCTGATTGGGCTGCTCTTGCGCTGCGTATCCTTTTCTATCGTCATCATTATTGTGAACGTGCCCGAGGAGAAACCGTGGACTCCCGATTGAATGCTTTTCTTGAGCGCGCCGATGCGGTGCTGGCTCGTATCGAGCCATTGCTGCCAACGCCGCGTACGGCCATCGACTGGACACACTGCCTGGCTGCCCGCTGGCAGCGTGAGGGGCGCAGTGGTTTTCTGCTGCCGCTTGAGGTCAGCCTGGACATGCGTCTTTCGGACCTGATCGGTGTGGACAAGCAGGTGGAGCAGTTGGGGCGAAACACCCAGCAGTTCCTCGATGGCATGCCTGCCAACCATGCGTTGCTGTGGGGTTCGCGTGGCACCGGCAAATCCTCATTGGTGCGTGCCCTGTTGGCTGAGCACGCCCAGGCCGGCTTGCGCCTGATCGAGATTGAGCGCGATCATCTGGCGGACCTGCCACGTGTGGTCGAGCAACTGGCCAAGTTGCCGCAGCGCTTCGTGTTGTTTTGCGATGACCTGTCCTTCGAGTCCGGTGAAGGTGATTATCGGGTCCTCAAGAGCGTACTCGACGGATCGCTGGAGCAGGCGCCGGACAACGTGTTGCTGTATGCCACCTCCAATCGCCGACACCTGGTACCGGAGAAGGAAAGCGATAACGAAAACTGGAAGAGAGTGGACGGCGAACTCCATCCCAACGAAGCCGTCGAGGACAAGATCGCCCTGTCGGATCGATTTGGTCTGTGGCTGTCGTTTTATCCGTTCACCCAGGAGCACTTCCTCAATGTTGTCGAACATTGGGTAGGCGAGCTGGCCCGCAAGGCCGGCCTTGAGTGGGAGCGTAATGAAGCGCTGGATATTCTCGCGGTGCGCTGGGCGACGGGGCGCGGTAACCGCAATGGCCGCTGTGCCTACCAATTCGCCCGCTACTGGGTCGGCCTCCAGTTGTTGGAGAACAAGGCATGATCGATCTGCAAAAGACCGGCGCCGGCCTTGAGGGGTATGGCCTGCTGTGGGCGCAGTTGGAATCGCTGCTGGCCGATGAGCGTGACTTCATTGCCAATGCCGCGCAGTTCTCGGCCTTTTTGTTCCATCAACTCGATGACCTGAACTGGGCTGGCTTCTACCTCAACCGTGACGAAGAGTTGGTGCTCGGGCCTTTCCAGGGACAGATAGCGTGTGTACGTATCGCGTTCGGGCGTGGTGTTTGTGGTGCGGCGGCCGCTACGCGCAGTACCCAGCGGGTCGAGGATGTGCACGCCTTCCCCGGGCATATCGCCTGCGACAGCGCCTCGAACAGCGAGTTGGTGGTGCCGTTGGTCAAGGACGGGCGGCTGATCGGTGTACTCGATCTGGACAGCCCGTCGCTCGCGCGCTTCAGCGCCGACGACCAGGCCGGGATCGAGCGTTTGGTCGAGATCTTCCTGCGATTGACCGACTGCTGATCAACTGCGCAAGCCTGCTTTGGCGAGCAGGCTTGCCGGGTCCACGGCATCGACTTGTTGGGGCTCAAGGTACTGGTCAGCGTACTGTTGATAGATTCGCTCCTTGACGAACAACGCAAACAACTGCGGATCGATGTGCGCATCGCGGCACATAAAGGCCATGATGCCCAGGGCCTCACTCAGGGTCTTGGCTTTCTTATAGGGCCGGTCGGCCGCGGTCAGCGCCTCAAAGATATCGGCAATCGCCATCATCCGCGCCGACAGGCTCATTTCTTCACGCTTGAGGCGTTTCGGATAACCGGTGCCATCCATTTTCTCGTGATGCCCTCCGGCAATTTCCACGACATTGCTCAGGTGGCTGGGGAAGGGCAGGTGACTGAGCATCAGGATGGTCTGGACCATGTGATGATTGATGATGTAGCGCTCTTCACGGGTCAGGGTACCGCGGGGGATGCTCAGGTTGTAGAGTTCGCCGCGGTTGTACTTGTACGGCGGCACGTCGAGCTTGAAGCCTTGGGGATTGTCGTGTGCGATCAGCTCGCTGCTTGCGCGTTCGAACAGGTGCTCGGGTTTATCCGCCAGCAAGGGTTCACTGAACGGTAGGGCAGGCGCAGGCGTACGTGCCTGGCGTCGGTTTTCCTCCCATGACACGCCCAGGCGATCATCCAGCGTTCGGGTCCAGGTGCGCTGGGCGATGCTTTGCAAGCGTTGCAGATCGGTGTCTGCCATGGCCTCGGCGCCCAGGTTGCTGCGCGCAACGAACGCGAAGTCGTCGTCGAGGGCGTTCAGCGTTGCCACGCGTTGCTCACTCAATTGCGGCTCGCTGCCGCCGTTTGCCATGCCTTGCCAGTAGTCGATCCAGGCATCGCGCTTGAGGACTTCGAAGCGGGTCCGGATCTCGTGGATACGGTCGTTGAGTGTTTCCAGCTTGGTGGCTTTGTCGACCACGTACTCCGGGGTGGTCACTTTGCCGCAATCGTGCAGCCAGGCCGCGATGTGCAGCGCTTCCCACTCGTCGTCGCTGGGTTTGTAGCCCATGAACTCGGGGGCCTGGCTTGCGGCGGCGGCTTGGGCCAGCATCAAGGTGAGCGCCGGTACGCGCTGACAATGACCACCGGTATAGGGACTCTTGGCATCGATCGCGCCCGCCAGTAACTGAATGAATGAGTCCATCAATTGCTTTTGCCGGGCCTGCAGGCGCTGGCTTTCGATACTCACGGCCGCTGCGCCGGAAACCGCCTGAATGAAGGCGATTCGATCCGGGCGTAGCTTATCCAGGTCCGCTTCAGCGCCGGAATCAGCCAGGAGCAGGACCAGCACACCGACGGTTTCGTTGTGGCGGTTGTGCAAGCGAATCCCGATCAGGTGAACGCTAGGGCATTTGATTTCCAGCAACACGCGTTGCAGATCGCCCGCCTGCTCGAAGCCAAGGGTGGTCACCAATGAGTTCTGGCTGAGCAGCGACTGGAGCCAGGGATGACTGTGAGGTGCGTCCGGGTCATGGCCCTTGATGTCGAATGCGGCAAGGGCCTGGGGTTGGTCGTCGATGATCAGCCCGTAGGGCTCCAATCGGTTGCCATCGTTGGCGCTGAGGTAGATCAACCCAGCCCGGGCCTGGCCAATCTTCACCGTTTCAAACAGCACCCGTTGCAACAGGGGTTCGAGACGGGTCTGCGCCGAAAGGCTGTCAGTGATTTTGAAGAAGCTGGCCAGGGTGTCTTTCATGCGTGCCATCGAGACACTGAGTTGGTCGACTTCCAGTACGGGGGAACGTCGGGTGACGGGATAGTTGAAGTCGAAGCTACGGATGGCGTCGGCCTCCTGGACTAGGGCCCGCAGGGGCTTGACCAGGACCCTGGAGGTCAACCAGCCCAATGGCAGGCAGAGCAGCAAGGTTGCCAGGGTGATCAACGCACCGTGCCAGCGCATGCGATAGGCGTCGGCCAGGAGTTCCTCTTCGGGAACCATGATGGCCAGTTCCAGGCCCTGTGGCCCGCCCTCCTGAAGGCTGGTGCGGGTAAAAATCCAGGGATGACCGGCAACGCTCAACCGTTTGTCATGGCTGTTGGTGTTGTCGAGCAACGCTGCCAATGCCGGGCTCAGGTCCCGGACTTTGGCCAGGTGTGCGCCCTGGCCAGCGACAATCAACGGGTTACTGTTGGAGTAGGCAATTGCGTTCGCCTGGCCATCGAACAGTACGACTTCGGTGTTGGGGGTCACTTGATGTTCGGCCAGCGTCGCGGACAGTTGGGCCAAGGTCAGGTCGGCGGCGATCACGGTGTTGGGGCTGCCATGGCGGGCGAGGGTGGTGCCGATGTTGTGGGTGGAGAAGAAAATGTAGGGCTCGGTGGTGATCTGGTCGGTGTTGCGGCTTGCCTTGCCGAACCAGGCGCGGATACGCGGGTCGTAAGCCTCGTCGGGGTTTTCCCGGCGTTCGAGCAGGGCCAGCGATGGATCGTAGAACAGTGACTCAGAGCGCACATTCGCACCGGGAACACCACGCTCGATGCTCCAGACTTGATAGGCGGCGCCTTCAGGCGCCTTGAGGGTTTGCTTCAGCGGGTCGTTGCGCAGTGGGCGAACCATGAAAAAATCGCCATTGGCATACCCGACATACAGCGATGCGAGCTCGGGGGTGTCCTTGAGTGCTTGCGTGAAGGGCTTGAGCAACGCCAAGCGCTGCTCAAGGTTGGTGGCCTCTACCGAGGGGCTGCCTACCAACAAGCTCAACAGGTGACGAATGGGCCGGTAGGTGTTTTGCAGGTCAAGGCGCACACCCTGCTCGATACGTTCGAACAGCTTTTCACTGCTGGAGAGGATGATCCGGGTAGTTTGCCGATAATTGAACACGCCCAGCACCACGCCTGTGAGCAGCAGTAGCAAGGTAAACATGACGCTGATGTGCACGTGCAGCGGGAATCGACGTTGGTCCGGGCGCGGTGGGCTGGTCATTGCAGGTGTCTCCATGGTCGGTACGCACGCCACTGCGACCAAGCATAGTTAAGGCAAGATCAGTCTGCCTTGATTCCTCCATCTTTCTGGTGGTGGTGAATATCGAGCTGCCTTTGCAAGGCTTGCTCCAGTGCCTGGATGGCCTGTTGTATCGCATGGCGGCGGGTTTCGAGTTGGTCCTGGGGCAAGCGTTCGTGGCACATCCGCTCCAGTGCTTCGCAGCTGTCCATCAAGCGTGAGGCCGCGACAATGCGCGCTGCGCCCTTGATCTTGTGTGCGAGGTCGATAAAGTCCTGCCGATTGCCGTCCAGCGGTAGCGCCAGTAGCTCCTCAAGGTCCAGGCGATTGCTGTTGAGCAGTTCGGTGAGCAGCCGCTGAGCCAACGTCGGGTCACCTGCGGTCAGTGATCGCAGACTGTCCATGCTGAAGGCCTGGTTACAGGCCAGCGGTTCGAGCGTGCGAAGGTGCTGGCTGAGGGTCGCCAGGCTGATGGGTTTGAACAGGCAGTCGTCCATGCCGGTATCGCGGCATCGCTGTTTTTCTTCAGGTTGGGCGTTGGCGGTGAAGCCCAGTACAGTGCAGGCTGGGCGTTGTTCATCCTGTTCAAGGCGGCGGATGGCCTGGGTGAGTTGGTATCCGTTCATTACAGGCATGTTGCAGTCGGCGATCACCAGGTCGAAGCAGCCGTCTTTCCAGGCATGTAAACCCTCTTCACCGTTGTTGGCCGTCACGCACTGATGTCCCAGGTAGCCCAATTGTTCGCACATCAGCAGACGATTGGCCGGATGGTCATCGACCACCAAGACCTTGAGGGGCGTTTGTGTACCGATGATGTCTGCTTCTGGCGCCTCTTCGCTGACCTGGTCGGGCAGGGCGCTCATCGGTAGGCACACCCGGACTTGCGTGCCGACCCCGAGTTCGCTGGTCAGGTGCAGGCTGCCGCCCATCATCTCGCACAGGTTGCGGCAAATCACCAACCCCAGGCCGGCACCACTTCGGGCCATTTGCCCGCTGTTGTCAGCCTGGGAGAAGGGCTGGAACAAGCGTCGCTGATCGGCTTCGCTAATGCCGACCCCGGTATCGGCGACCTGCAACTGCATTTCCAACTGATCAGGTTCCGCAGCCTGTTGCAGCAACAACGTGACATTGACCTCGCCCTGGGCGGTGAATTTGATCGCATTGCTGATCAGGTTGGACAGAATCTGCTTGAGGCGCAGCGGGTCCGTCAGAACGTCGGGCTGTTCGGCGGCCGCGGGAAACGCCAGGACCAGGCGCAGGTTTTTTTGTCGGGCCAGGCCGTCAAATACTTGCACGACAGCTTCCACCGTCTTGCCCAGGTTGACGCGCTCCGGTACGAGGCTCAAGCGTCCGGATTCGATTCGGGCAATGTCGAGGATGTCACCAATCAGCCCCAGCAGGTCCTTGGCCGAACTGTAGGCCGTTTCGATGGCCGGACGATCGACGTGGTCCCGGTCGGCGCGCTTGAGTGTCAGTTCGAGCATGCCGATCACGGCGTTCATCGGCGTGCGGATTTCATGGCTCATGGTTGCCAGGAAGGTGCTTTTGGCCCGGTTCGCTTCATCCGCTTGTTCTTTGGCGCATCGCAGTTCCTCGAACAATTGGCGCCGCTCACTGATGTCGATCCAGCCACCGATGATGCCCTGGACCTCGCCTGTCGAGTCCCTGTAGGGCAAGACCCAGTGATAGATCGTCAGGTCCTTGCCGCCAATGTGCAGCGATCGATCGACAATCAACGGCGTCCCTTCGGCCATGACGCGTTGGTAGTCTGCCTGGAACTCCTGGGCTTCAAAGGCATTGCTTAGGGTCCCATGCATGACGCCTTTGCCGATTACGTCTTCGCGCCTCGCGCAAAAAGCGGCCAGATAGCTGTCGTTGCAACTGACCAGCAGCCCGTCGCGATCACGGACATAAATGGGATGGGGCGTACCGTTGACCAGCGTGCGCATGAACTCGAACTGGTCATGAAGCGCGCGCTCGGCCTTTTGTCGCTGCTTGATCTGTCGACGCATATGGGTGTTCCAGGCCAGTAGCACCAGCAACATCAGGCTACTGCCCGCGATGACTTGATAAAACAGGCGATGGTAGGTGCGCCAGGCGCTGTTGGCAGCGCCCGTGTAGCCACGCCAGCGGCTATTGATGATGCCCAACTCGTCAGGGGCGATGCTCAGCAGGGCTTTGTCGAGGATTGAGTTCAGCTCCGGGGCGTCGCTCGCCGTTGCCAGCGAAAAGGCGGCTTGCTGAGTGCCCAGGGTTGCGCTGATCTGCAGTTGGTCCTCGAAGGGTTGTGATGAGACAAAGTAGTTGGCGACCACCAGTGAGCTGACGGCCCCCTCGACCTGGCCCTTGGCGAGCAATGCGACGGCGCTGAAGGTATCCGGTGTTTCGACCAGGTGGATCGCGGGGTGCTGATTGCGCAGGTAGTCGAGCAGCGGACTGCCCTGGATGATAGCCAGGCTCTTGCCGTCCAGTTGTTCGAGGCTCAGGGGGTTGGTATCGGTCTTGCGGGTAAGCAGTACGAATGAGTTCTCCAGGTAGGGACGGGTGAAACTCAAGAGTGCCTCGCGCTCGGTGCTGGGCATTATCGCGGCGATCAGGTCAACGCGATGGTCTTGTACTTGCTGGATCATTTCGCGGTCGCTGGTACTGCGTTGAACCTCGAAGCGTAAACCGGTGCGCAGCCTGATCAGTTCCAGAAGATCGGCGGCGATCCCCCTGAACGCTCCGTCGGCATCAAAAAAGGTGAGAGGGGCGAACGTTTCGTTGATCGCAACGCGAACGACGGGATGTTGCGCCAGCCAGCGCTGTTCACGGTCGGTCAATTGCAGCTTGTGATCTGTCAGAAGAATATCGCTGCCGGCACTCCAGCGTTTGGCAATGTTTTCCCGTTCGCTGGTGGGGACCTGCTCAAGCACCGCGTTGAGGATTTGCAGCAGGGGCTGATTGTCTTTCAGTACCGCGAAGCTGAACCCGTGCGCCTCGTGCTTGCCGAAATTGGCCATCCGAACGTTGTTCAGATACCCCTTGTTGATCATGTAGTGGGTTGAAATGGTATCGCCAAGAAAGACGTCGGCCTGGTCGAACGCGACGGCGTTGATGGCGTTCTGGTAAGACGGGTATGAGGTAATGATGGCCTTGGGATAGAGCTTTTCAACTTCATCTCGCGGCAGGTAGTGATAGACCATGCTCAGGCGCATCCCGGCAAGGCCGTCCGTGAGCGAGCGGGTCTCGGCATCCCGCGTGACCAGAACGGGCTGGTCGATGGCATAGGGGGTCGACAGTTCGATGCCCGATTGCCTGGCCTCGAATCCATTGGACGTGCCAAGCAGGTCGATCTGGCCATCCTCCAGCGCCTGCATGGCCGCCTCTCGTGAGAGATAGCGACGGACCTTGATGGGTAAGCCGATGGTATTGCCGAGAATGCCTGCGTAGTCGGCGGTAATCCCCTCGTATTCGCGTCCGTTGGTCATCAAGTCAAAAGGTGGGTAGTCGGGCGCGGATGTCCCCAGGATCAGTTCGCGTTTGCTCTGTATCCATGGGTATTTTGAGGGGTCGAATTGGATCTCCATATGACGGGTCGCCGAGCGACTGAGCAGCGTGTAGTTGGCAACGCCAGTGTCGGCAATCGACACCGGAGTACTCAGGAAAAATCCCGTGCTCAAATACAGTAAATAGTCCTTTAAACGCTTGGGCATCCTGGTTCTCACACTAGCGCGTTTCGTTTTGCCATCTCAATCAGCTCGACCAAGGACTGGGCTTTGAGTTTCTGCATAAGCCGTTTTTTGTAGGTGCTGACGGTCTTGTTGCTGAGAAACATGCCCTTGGCAATTTCCTTGTTGGTTCGACCTTGGGCAAACAGTTGTAAAACCATCAGCTCCCGGTCATTCACCGACTTGAAAAGTTCGAGTTCGGCGTATTGCTGGTCATCGCTGTGTACTGGGTTAAGCGCTTGGCTGGGGAAGTAGTTGTAGCCAGACAATACGGCCTTGATCGCACTGACCAGTTCGCTGAGCGCTTCTCGCTTGCAGACATATCCACAGGCACCGGATTGCATGCAGCGGATTCCGAAAAGCGTGGGTGTCTGTGCGGTCAATACCAGTGTTTTGATCGGGGTGCTCATTGCGTTGAAGCGAGAGAGTATTTCCAGCCCGTCAAGTTTTGGGATGCCAATATCGAGGATGATCAAGTCTGGCATACACTCACGAATCATCTGCATTGCGTCGACACCGTTGTCGGATTCACCGACGACTTTGTAACCCTCATGTTCCAGCAACATGCGGACTGCCAAGCGAATGACTGGGTGATCGTCGACAATAAAAACTGAGTTCATAATCAAGTCCCTAACATGCGCAAATAAGGCGAGCACCTTAGCTCAGATAAAGGAAGCGACGTATGAACCGACGGGGTCAAGGGTGCAATATAGGATATTTCCTACAATAAAAAAGGTAAGGTACTACATGTAAACTAGAGATGCGGCAAAGAAGATGGGGTTTACAGCCATCTGTCAGCCGGGGTGCATGCTTTTATCTTGTAGGAGAGTTACGATTTGATGTGGGTTCGTGTGGTCTGTTGTGTCGGTGTTGAATGAGGTTCAATGCTTTTTGTTGTTGTTTGCGTCAGTAGGCGTCAGCAAGTTTAAGAATTCCGATTGTTTCAACGGTTTTGGCAAATAGCCCAGTAGTGGAAGGCGTTGTTCGTGTGCCCGCTGCTTGAGTGTGTCCAGTTCATTCGAGTCAAGGCTGCTCAGCAGAATGGCGTACTGAATCAGCCGTTGGTGACTCGCAATGCCAATCAAGTCGAGGCCGGGAAGATCCGGTAGGCATTGGTCGCACAGTAAAAGCTCAAAGGGAGGGTTCATCTGTATCATTGACTGTAATGCGTTGGCGGCATTGTCGACGGCAGTGACTTGAGTGAAGCCATAACTTTCGAGAAGGTATTGGGTGGCCTTCAACTGAAAGGGGTGGTCCTCCACCAGCATAATGCGCAGGTTATATAGGGTCATTGAGCGTTCCATGCAAGTTAACCAATTTCAGGTTGTGATCGATGCCGTATTGTTGTTGTGGCAGGTAGTATCATTTTTTGTTGCTGGAAATCTTTGGGTCATGACATTCTCGGTGACTCCAAATAGCATAGAACGAATATTTCGTATGTGTATAGAACAAATAGTCAGTTTGCTCTGGGTAAGTTGTAGGGGGATTTCCCAGTATTACAGTTTGTAGGAACTCCGATCAGCCGGCAGTGGACTTCCACAGCGACTGATCGAGGTTGAGGTTACAGGCGTCCCGAGCGGCCAGTCATTTCCAGCGCTATTTCGCTGGCATAGCTGTCAGTCATGCCTGCGATGAAGTCGATCATTCGCAGAAACGAGGCGTGCAGCGAGCCATGGGGGTCAGGCGCACTGTTGCCCAGCAGGTCGAGTATGCGTCGGTTTTTGAACGAAGCAGCCCGTCCGCCATGCTGCTCCAGGGCGGCGCCGCAAAAACTGTTCAATAAAATCTCCAGGGTGGTGTAAGCACCGATTTCGTGGAGGGTTTTACGTTTGTCCTGGAAGATTTTCTTACGCGCCATGTCTTTGGCGTTCAGCACACAGCGTTTGGCCGGACCATGCATATGCTCCACCAGATCACCGTGCAGGGTGCCTGCCAGCAGTGCGTCTTGCTGCTCGACGAATGCGCGTGCGGCGGCGTTGGTCAGGTGCTCGATGGCTTTACCGCGCAGGATGGCCAGCTTGCGGCGCCGAGAGTCGGTGGGCCCCAGTTGACGGTAGGTTTCCGGCAGATCATCGCCCACCAGGTCGAGCAGCAGGGACTCCACTTCGGCGTAGTCCAACAGCTCCATTTCCAGGCCGTCTTCCAAGTCGATCAAGGCATAGCAGATGTCGTCGGCAGCCTCCATCAGGTACACCAGAGGATGTCGAGCCCAGCGTTGCTCGTCCAGTTGCGGCAAGCCAAGTTTATGGGCGATTTGCTCCAGCAGCGGCAGCTCGCTCTGGTAACAGCCGAACTTGTGTTTCTTGTACCCCAGGGAGTCGGCATGGCGCGCGGTCCATGGGTATTTCAGGTATGTGCCCAGCGTTGCGTAGGTTAAGCGCGTGCCACCGTCAAACTGGTGATACTCAAGTTGAGTCAGGACCCGGAAACCTTGGGCGTTGCCCTCGAAATTGAGGAAGTCGTCACGCTCCACCTCACTCATTGCGTCCAGCCAGCCTTTACCCGCCGCTTGTTGGAACCAGTAGCGGATGGCGTCTTCGCCGGAGTGACCAAAAGGGGGGTTGCCAATGTCGTGGGCCAGGCAGGCCGATTGCACCACCATGCCCAGGTCACTGGGTTCGCACCAGTCAGGCAGGGCGCTACGAATGGTTTCACCGACACGCATCCCCAGTGAGCGACCGACGCAACTGACTTCCAGTGAGTGGGTCAGGCGCGTGTGGATATGATCGTTGCTGGAGACCGGATGAACCTGTGTCTTGCGGCCGAGGCGGCGGAAGGCTCCCGAAAAAATGACGCGGTCGTGGTCCTTGTGAAAAGGGCTGCGGCCGAGTTCTTGTGGGCTGTGCACCGGTTTTCCGAGGCGTTCACGATTCAGCAGGGTTTGCCAATCCAAGGCTGGTTTCTCCGTCAGGTGACTGGTGCCCTAGCTTCCCGGTTCATGCCACAGGCTGCAAGTGGAACGACCACCCGGTGTGCCTCTCTCTGGGCAGGCACCAGCCATTGCCGGGAGCCTGCCTGTCGGTGAGTCAGGACTTGTGCGAGCCA
The DNA here is from genome assembly GCF_900109995.1 of Pseudomonas sp. ok272. Lineage (GTDB taxonomy): Bacteria > Pseudomonadota > Gammaproteobacteria > Pseudomonadales > Pseudomonadaceae > Aquipseudomonas. The sequence continues at coordinate 189,994 of NZ_FOCB01000009.1, forward strand.
CCTTGCATCACCAGTTTGATCAGCGGCAACAGCACCGCACCCAGCCTGGCCAGGCGAGAAACGTTGCGCAACCCTCCGCCCTTGGTCCCCTTGCCCGTGAAAAATCCGAGCAAGGTAACCGCCGCGACGCCCCAGAGTGGCGCGTGCTTGATGCCCAGGCCGTCCTGGAAACTCTGGCCAAGCCCGCGTACGCGCTGCAAGGGTTGCAGCAGTTGCCGGGACTCGTGCCGAATCTCCTGGCGATGCATTTCCATGCGCAGGCGGATCAGTGCCTTGCGCATCTCCTGGCGAGAGCTGTTCCTGGGGATTTCAGGCAAGTTCATGGCAGCAGGCGCTCCCTATCGTTGGCCAGCTCTTCGAGGGTGGCGCTGAACGGAGATGATTCATCGAAGATCGCTGCTTTCAAGCGCAAGGCGCAGTACAGCGCTGCCAGCAAATAGAACACACACAGGCCGATGATCCCGGCCAGTCGATAGGTGTCCCACAGTAAAATCAACACCAGCGCTGAAAGCCCCACCAACAGCAACAGGGCGAACACCAGTGCAAGTCCAGCGAACAGCAACAGACTGACGGTGCGCGCTTTTTGCTCTTGCAGTTCAATGCCGAACAATTCGACATGACTATGCAACAACCCCAGAAAAGCGGCGCCTAGGCGTCGCGGTGAGGAAAGGGTGCCTGTTTCCGACGCGTCGGATTCACCAATAGCCATATCAGCGACGCGTGGCCAGCAGGCCGATTAGAAAGCCGATCCCGGCAGCAATGCCCACCGACTGCCAAGGGTTGGCCTCGACGTAGTCTTGCGTGGCGGTGACGGCGGCCTTGCCGCGCTCGCTGAGGGAGTCCTGAGTCAGTTGCAGGGTTTCGCGGGCTCGCAACAGGCTTTCGTGAATCTGACCACGCAGCTCATCGGCTTGATCACCGGCCAGGCTGGCGGTGTGCTCCAGCAAGCGCTCGGTGTCGCTGACCAGGGTCTGAAAGTCTTCCATCAGGATTTCTTGAGCAGTCTTTGCTGTTTTGCGAGCCATGGTGATCTCCATAAGTGGCGTGTGAAGGGTTCGAGTATGAGCATTGCGCGAAGGTTCAGCGCAAGTGGCGGGTGCCGCTTTTGCCGTGTCGCGCTGCGCCAATGGGCTCGGCATCGCCGAAACCGGGCGCGCATGATGAAAACCTTAACCTAAATAATCGAACCCCGCGGGAACATCGAGGCAATGATCGATTTTATTGAGCTTTTTGCGCCCAATCGGCTTGCTGTCAACCGGGTGCGAAAGCGGGGTCCACAGACTGCGCAACGGTCTGCGGCGCTGTTAGGTGTAGTGTTCGTCTATCTGACTGTACGGGGGGCGCGAACGGGCCGCTCCGCTCGACGACCATGGACGAGGGGCCTAAAATGGCCAGCACTTTCTTATCGGTCTGTTCGCCATGCCCCCTGAATGTCAATTGTTCGGCACCCTTGGTTGCCATCTCTGTGAGCTGGTTGAAGCGCAATTGATGCCGTTGGTCGAGCACGGCCTGCTGGTGGAGTTGGTGGATATAGCCGACAGCGAATCGCTGTTCGAAGCCTACAGCTTGCGGATTCCGGTGCTGCGGCGCGTGGATACCGGCGCAGAATTGGGCTGGCCCTTTGACGCCGAACAGATTGTGGCATTCCTGGGCTGACTGTTTCTCGTCTGCCGGCGCGGTAGGTCCGCGCGTCGCGTCGCCGGGTAAATGCATTGGCGTATTCTCGATTATTCGGCTACTGTACGCGCATACAGTATTTCGGGCGGTCGCGATTGCTCTCGCTTCAACGTGCTGCCCTTTCCAGCTCAATCGATACTTAAGCGCCGGTTCTGAGTGGGGCAAGGTTGAGCGACTGCGTCAAAGCGGGCGATATACGAAATCAGAGGGATGCAGCATGGTCAATGTCGAACAGTTGAAAGCCAGCGTGAACAAAATGTCGGCGGAGGTGGTGCGTGAGGCGGTACAGGAATTACGCCTGGACGGGCTGGTGACGGAAGGCAAGACACCGTTCAGCAAGTTGCATTTCAACACCTGCTTTGCCGAGATCGAGGCCCTGTTTCAACGGGCTGGCTATCACCGGCAATTGGATGTCGTCGGTTATCAAGGTCTGTTGTATGCCCTGTACGATCCCGTTCGTTGGGAGGCTGTAGATGTACTGCGTTGGTTGAAGGAGTTCACCGAGGCCGCGGCACTGCGCGAGCCGGTCACTGCGTAGGTGGCTTCGCCGTTGTCAGTATGGAATCTTCGCTAGGTACGCTCAGGCCATTGCTGGATAATGCCTTCCTGCATTAACGGTAAGAGTTTTCGTATGTCCACCTCAGCATTTTGCGCAGCGCAGAACCAGGCGAGCACGCTGTATCTGCCCTCGGGCAACTGGTCCACGGTACTTGATTGCCTGTGTGAACACTTCAGCGCCATCGGTCGCGAGCAGTGGCTGGACCGGATTGCCCGTGGTCGCGTGCTGGACGCTCAAGGGCGTGGGATTGCCGTGGATCTGGCCTACAGGGAAGGATTGCGGATTCATTACTTTCGCGAAGTGCCGGATGAGAAACACATCCCGGTGGTTGAGACAATCCTGTACGCGGATGAGCACTTGGTGGTTGCCGACAAACCCCATTTCCTGCCGGTCACCCCCGCGGGTGAATACGTCGAGCAAACCTTGCTCCGCCGGTTGATTCGTCGTCTGGATAATCCCCACCTGGTGCCTTTGCACCGTATTGACCGACACACCGCCGGACTCGTTCTGTTTTCGGCTAACCCCGCGAGCCGCTCGGCATACCAGTCTTTGTTTCCAACTCGTAAAATCGACAAACACTACGAAGCCATCGCGCGTGCGCTACCCGACTTGTCGTTCCCTCGGGTGCACAAGAGTCGCCTGGTCGATGGCGAACCGTTCTTTCGCATGCAAGAGGGACCTGGTGCGAGCAACACCGAGACAGCCATTGAGGTCGTGGAAACGAGAGCGGATCTCTGGCGTTACGCGCTGTTTCCGGTGACCGGTAAAAAGCACCAATTGCGGGTTCACATGGCGGCACTGGGGGCGGGAATCTGCAATGACCCATTTTATCCCGACGTCGTGAAAGATGCCGTGGACGACTACGCCAATCCATTGAAGCTATTGGCCAAAGGGTTGCGCTTCATTGACCCGTTGAATGGATCGGAGCGGACATTTGAAAGCCAGATCAGCCTGGCCTGGTAGCTGGCCGCTGCCCGGATGTTCTTCCACCCATACATGACAGAGCCCGCGTAATGCGGGCTCTGTCATAGGGCATCAAGACTCACAGGTCTTTAACGGTGCTCACCTGATCCTTGTTGATTTGGGTTCGCTTTCCGTCCAGTTGTTCAAATTCGTAGAAGCCTGTCTTGGAATCAAATTCAGGGGTGTCGACCGACTGGATTTCGCGACCGTCATTCAAGGTGATGACTGCTGGCGATGAGCAACCCGCGAGGGTAGCCAGGCCCAAGGCAAGCGTGAGAGTAGCGAGGGTCCGTTGAGTCATGAGGGATCTCCAGAGATTGAATTTGTTGATTGCCGCACTTGAGACGTAAAGCTCAAGTGCAAGTTCCTTGATGCCGTCATTCTGACATGCGGACAGGCTGGCTTAACAGTTCGGGGGTATTCAGGTTGGCCAGGCGAGGGTCGTTCTCCGGGCACTGTAGGGCAATGGCGCCGAGGTTGCGCATGATGCGCCCGGGGCTGCGTTCACCTGCGTGCCACGCGTGTTCGAAAGCATGAGCCAAGCGCAATGGAATCACACTCAGCAACGGCTCCCAGTGGTTCCCCTGGCGCACCATCAAGGGCACTTCGGGATGCTGGCTGGCGGTTTCCCGCATCGAGTCGAGCAGTCCGGCATCAATGCATGGCGCATCACAGGGCAACACCAGTAGGTGAGGGTGCCGGGCGGCTTTCAGGCCGGCGCGGATACCCGCCAATGGCCCGGGGAAATCCCCCTCGTCATCGTGCACCAGTTGATCGGCATAGCGCGTGTATTGTGCCGAATTACGATTGCAGGAAATGATCAGGTCATCAGTCAGTGGACGGGTCTGTGCATGCACGTGAGCAATCAGGGGTTGCCCCTGCCAAATCACCAACCCCTTGTCCTGTCCGCCCATGCGCTGGCCGCGCCCGCCAGCCAGGAGCAGGATGGAGCACGGTGGTAACTGCGTATTCAGGGGCATGTCGCCTCTCCAGGGTGCGGCAAAAAAATCAGGCGCTGTGATATAACACCGGGCTGTTTCTCCTACAACCGGACGAGCCGATGAAAGCCAAGGCTGATGCACCTTTCGTACCCCTGAACATCGCTGTGCTGACCGTCAGTGATACTCGAACCCTGGACACTGATACGTCGGGGCAGGTCTTCGTCGACCGCTTGAATGCGGCCGGACACAGCCTGGCGGCTCGCGTTCTGCTTAAAGATGACCTGTACAAAATCCGTGCGCAAGTTGCGACGTGGATCGCGGACGATGTGGTGCAAGTCGTATTGATCACGGGGGGGACGGGTTTCACCGGGCGTGACAGTACCCCTGAAGCCGTCAGTTGCCTGCTGGACAAACAGGTCGATGGATTCGGCGAGTTGTTCCGACAGATTTCGGTTGCCGACATCGGCACTTCGACCGTGCAGTCCCGCGCATTGGCGGGCTTGTCCAACGCCACGTTGGTCTGCTGTTTGCCAGGCTCCACCAATGCGGTGCGCACCGGTTGGGATGGCATCCTCGCCGAGCAGTTGGATGCGCGGCATCGTCCGTGCAACTTCGTCGCACACTTGAAACAGGCGGCACCTTGTGAATCCCGTGGGTAAGCCGGGCAAGACGGGTAGCTTGATGCCGGTCGAGGTGGCGTTGGCGCGGTTGCTGGAATTGGCCGAAGCGTCATCGATAGTCGAGCGCGAACGGTTGCCGTTGGCGGCGACTCAAGGGCGGGTGCTGGCCAATGACTTGGTATCGACGCTTGATCTTCCACCCTGGCCCAATAGCGCGATGGACGGTTATGCCTTGTGCGTGGCTGATTGGATGGGGGAGCCGCTGGCAGTAAGCCAGAAGATCTATGCCGGGCAAGTTCCGGAGCCATTGGCGCCGGGGACATGTGCGCGCATCTTTACCGGTGCACCGCTTCCGGTGGGTGCCGATTACGTTGAGATGCAGGAAAACACCGAGGTTCAGGCTGATTCTCGGGTGCGTTTTACCGAGCCCATGCGCACCGGACAGAACATACGTCCCCAGGGGCAGGAAGCTACCGCGGGTGAGTTGATCTTGTCTGCCGGCACGCGTCTGGGCCCGATTGAGCAAGGCCTGGCGGCATCGCTGGGCTGTGCAGAGCTTGAGGTCGTGCGCAAGGTCCGTGTTGCGGTGCTGTCGACCGGAGATGAGTTGGTCGAGCCGGGACAGCCGTTGGGGGCGGGGCAGATCTACAACAGTAATCGAGTGTTGCTGTGCAGTTGGCTGCAGCGTCTGGGCTGTGAAGTGATTGACGCTGGAATTTTACCGGACAATCTGGACGCCACCCGTGCGCGCCTTTCGGCGCTGGACAATGTCGACCTGATCCTTTCAACGGGTGGTGTTTCGGTGGGTGAGGCTGACTTTCTCGGCATCGCGCTACGCGAAGCGGGCGAGCTGGCGTTGTGGAAACTGGCGATAAAACCCGGTAAACCGCTGACCTTCGGCCATTTTCAGGGGGTACCGGTCATTGGCTTGCCGGGCAACCCGGCATCGACACTGGTGACTTTTGCGTTACTGGCACGGCCCTACCTGCTGCGCCGTCAGGGTGTAGAAGACGTGATGCCCATGCAGTTTCAGGTCCCTGCGGGGTTTGTCTGGCCGAAGGCCGGTAATCGTCGCGAGTATTTGCGCGGCCGCCTGGAGCAAGGGCGGGCAATCATCTACAAGAACCAGAGTTCGGGGGTTCTGCGTAGCGCAGCCTGGGCTGAAGGGCTGGTGGAGGTGTTGGAGGAGCGCACCTTGGTTGAGGGCGATTGGGTGAACTTCATTCCGTTGAGCGAGGTTCTGGGTTAGGCCATCAGGCTCGCGATCAATCGATTGATGGGGTCGGGCCTGATCGAATGTGCGTTCGTGGGTCAATTGAGCAACATGACCAACTGATCGAAGCGGCTGTTGGCGATCCAGCCCACAAGCCCGATGATGACCACCACCGTGCCTGTCGAGTAGGCAAGTCGGTACTTGGTCGACCTGGCGTCAAGCCGGACTTTCTCCAGGTCCCTGCGTAGGTTCTTGAGCTGGGATTCCAGCGCGTTGGCACGAGCGGACTTGCAGTCACAAGGGGGCTGGCGATCCTCCATTGGTGGCGCCGTCGAGCCTGCCTGAATTCGTTCATTATGGCTGTGCATGGGCAACATCACCTGTGGTAGTGCGGGCAGAGCGGTTCAAGGCATCGAAGACGGTGTTGTCCATATGCGTACACATCCTTGTGAGTCCCAAGCGATTTCAGAAAATGACAGCCACAAGGTGTACCAATCTCCAATGACCGTCAATTCAGCGCATTCTTCACAACGTGTACGAAAAAACGCGACCTGTGGAAACGGTTGAGCGCTCCGGACCGATTCTTTAATTGGCGTCGTCGCTGTGGCTCTTTCACGCGCGGGTGAGGTCAATAGCTGTCAGGAGTGCTTCGATCAGCCGGGAGAATACTCATGAGTGAACGCAAGGCGTTGTTGATTTTGCATGGTAAACAGGCGCTCAACGAACAGGTTCGCGCGGCGGTTGAGCGCAAGCGTCAGCAGGGTTGGGAGCTGGCTGTGCGCCTGACGTGGGAGGCGGGCGACGCACAGCGCCTGGTGGGCGAGGCGCTGACGGCGGGGTACACACAGCTGATTGCCGGCGGTGGCGATGGCACGTTACGCGACATCGCCGAGACGATGGCCCTGCACCCGGGTGAGGCCAGCCTGGTGATCTTGCCACTGGGCACCGCCAATGATTTTTCCCGTGCCGCGGGCATTTCTCTGGTGCCGGAGGAGGCGCTTGAGTTGCTGAATGTGCCGGCGCAGGCCATAGACCTGGGAGAGGTCGATGGGCAGATCTTTCTCAATATGGCCACGGGGGGATTCGGCAGCCAGGTGACGGCAAACACCTCTGAGGAGTTGAAGAGGATTCTGGGCGGTGCCGCCTATCTTTTCACCGGGCTGACGCGATTTGGCGAGTTGCATGCCGCCTACGGTGAGCTGCACGGCCCCGGTTTTCAGTGGCAGGGCGACCTGCTTGCGTTGGGGATCGGCAATGGCCGCCAGGCCGGTGGCGGCCATGTGCTGTGTCCAGACGCGTTGGTGAATGATGGTTTGTTGGATATCAGTATCTTGCCTGCGCCTCAGGAATGGGTTGGCACCCTCAGGGATTTGATGGCGGAAGGTTGGGGGATCGACAATATGTTTGTGCGCGCCCGCTTGCCGTGGGTCGAGATCAAGGTCTCGGAGGGGCTGCACATCAATCTCGACGGTGAGCCACTGGAGGGCGAGCGTTTGCGTTTTTCCGTGCGGCCCAAGGTGTTGCGCGTGCATTTGCCATTGGGCTCGCCATTGCTCCACGTCAGCGGCTGACTAGTCGTCGAGGCTGATGATCTGTTCGCGCACGGCAAAGAGTACCAGGCCTGCTACGTCGAAGATCTGCAAGCGCTTCATGATTTGCGAGCGATGGGTCTCCACCGTCTTGATGCTCAGGCTCAAGCCGTTGGCAATTTCCCGGGTGGATTTGCCGCGTACGATCAAGCGCAGGATTTCCAGTTGGCGCGCCGTCAGATTGTGGTGGTCGGGGCCTTGCGGGTTTTGTGCCCGGTCCAGCGCCTGGTTGATCACTGTATGGGCAATGGCAGGGCTGAGGTAGCGCTCGTTGTTGCGCAAGGCGTCAAGTGCATGGGCCAGTTCGGTAGCGGTGGTGTCCTTGAGCAGGTAGCCATGGGCGCCGGACTCAAGGGCCTGCATGATCATGGCCGGATCGGTGTGCATCGACAGGATCAGCACCTTGCATTTGGGGTGGGCGGCCTTGAGTGTTTGCAGTGCTTGCAACCCGCCGATTTCTCTCATCGAAAGGTCCAGCAAGATGATGTCCGGGTGCAACTGCTCGACCATCTCCAGCACCTGGGCGCCATCATTGGCTTCGCCAACCACGGCATAGCCGGGAATGTCCATCACCAGCGCCCGCACGCCGGCCCTGATGAGCGAGTGGTCATCCACCAAAAGCAAGTTACAAATCACGGTCTAACCCTATCGGCACTGGCGCGTTCGAGGGCGCGGGGTGCCCAGGGAAACAGCGCTTCGATCCGAGTGCCCTTGCTCGGTTCGCTGTTGACCGCCAGCTTGCCCCCCAGTTGTTCGACCCGCTCGGCCATCCCGGCCATCCCGCGCTGCCCTTCGCTGCCGGGATGAGCGGCAGGATAGAAACCCAGCCCGTCATCGCTAATAAACAGGACAAGACCGTCAGGGGAGCGTTGCAAGCGAACCAATAGATTGATCGCTTGGGCATGGCGCAGCATATTGGTGACGGCTTCCTGGGTGATACGGAAGGCCGCCACGGCCATTTCTTCCGGGATGCCGGTCAGTCGTTGCTGGCATTCAAGGCTCCAGTTCACCCCTGTGTTGGCCAGGGTCTTGAGCAGGTGCGCCCGTAGGCTGGCCTCCAGGCCAAGGCTGGCCAGTTGCCTTGGATTGAGAATGGCGGAGACGTCGCGAACCTTGGCCAGTGTTTCTTCCAGGGTTTCGCAGAGCGTCGCGCAGTGGCTTTGCAGCTCGTCCGGCAAACGGCGCTTGAGCCATTCGCTTTGCAGTTTGGCGGCGGTCAGCAACTGGCCAATATCGTCGTGCAGTTCACGGCTGAGGCGGTGGCGCTCGTTTTCCTGTACCTGCAGCAAGCGGTCGGCCAGCTCCTGTGGCTGGAACTTGATGGATTTCAGCAAGTAGCGATGCTGCATCCAGACCCCCGCGGTGGCGGCGAAGCTCAACACCAGCAATGCCAACGGAAACTGGCTGGACAGGCAGTACATCAGCAGGCTACCCGCCGCCGAAGCGATGCAGAGCGTCAGCGTGAAACGGCGTACATTGTTTCGCGAGGGCGGCCAGCTCATGAGGAATTTGAGGCGAGCGTACAGCGTGGATGGAGCCAAAGGCCGGTCATGAGGGGAGACAGGGGGGTGTCTGGAAGACGCGGTTGGGTGAGTGATCGGCTTCAAGTGAATGCAGTCTGATTGTCAAAATCGAGTTTTGCACTTTCCAGAGGTAAGAGCTTATCTGGAGTCAGAGTGCCATTAATGTAGCGTCAATTAATTGGGCCGCATATTACCACTTAAGATTAGGTTGGTCGCGCTCGCTATACATATAAGCCCGGATTGGCACACGGGATGCTTTAAAGTGCCCAGGCGTAGTTGGGGTTTATTTCACTTGCGTCGTTAAAAGATAAGACGTTCTCAAAAACGACGCGCGCAACTATTGCAAATAGTGTCGATAATTAACGGGTTCGATAGCAGGTTCTAGGCATGCCTGGCCGGGAGTGCGGTGCAGGCATAGTCTCGGGCCGGGACGGGAAAGCGCAACGGGGTGCGCCCGATCTCCTCGATGAACGCTGCGAGCAAGCGCGCCTGTTCGTCATCATCCAGGCCCAGTTTTCCGGTATTGATGTCGACCAGCTCAAGCTGCCATGCCATCAAGATGAAGCATTCCTTTAGCGCACGCAGTGCCTTGTCTTGCAGGTCGATCTGCTGGTGGGTGCGATTGAGCACGGCATGAATGGATCTGGCGAATGACGACACGGCAACCAGCGCCAGTGCATCTGCGCGGTTCGCCAGGGTCAGCAGCGTATCGAGCATGCAATTGATGGCGTCCTGATCGTTGTTGATCAGTTGCAGGTGGACCAGACACTCTTCGGATTTGGCCAGGAGCATTTCAGCCTCGATGAGAAAATCGGGCAGGCGTTGACTGCGTTGGGTCATACGATCGTTCAGCATGCTTTTCTCCCCGCCATCAAGTCTGATTGTGCGATTTGGCGTCTGGTGAATGGGCGTAAGTTACTGCTGCTGGAGAACGAAAGTCTGTAGGACCGTTCCGAGTTTTTGTGCGGGACGACGTTCGGTATGGACATGTCCGACATGGAGTTAGTCGCCTTGCTGGCGTCACGACAAAAATTCGTGACGTGCCGCCGTGAAGTGTGGGCAACTGTTTGTGGCGGGCTCAAGTCTAGGCCTGGCGCTGACTCGGTGATCACAAACAAAAGCCTGACTCCATTCGTGCAGTGAGAATGGCGTCACATTAATGGCTATTGGATATCGCGAATATCAGGGTGGTCCTGATTGTGGCTAGGGGAATCCCTGATGCCGTGGAACCTAAGGCGGATTTATAGGTCGTGATGCGGCGCCGACTGGAAACAGCGGAGTTGGGCAACTCAGTAGAGCATGATGTTAATGTGACATCAATTGATTTGCATGGCATTTTATCCAAGGGTCAAGAAGTCGCGCAGCCCGCCGATAACGTGCCCGAGTCACTCATCAGAAAAGCCCAGGAGTCATCAATGGCCGGCATTCTCGACACGGTAGATCAGCGCACCCAGTTGGTGGGTGAGAATCGCCTGGAAATCCTCATGTTTCGCCTGGCCGGTCGGCAGTTGTTCGCGATCAACGTCTTCAAGGTGCAGGAAGTCCTGCAACTGCCCAAGCTGACCCTGATGCCGCAACGTCATCCGTTTGTCTGCGGGGTGGTCAACCTGCGTGGCCAGACCCTGCCGGTGATTGACCTGTCCCAGGCCATCGGCATGCGCCCGCTGGTGCCGGGCCCCGGCAGCACCATCATTGTCACTGAGTACAACCGTTCGGTGCAGGCATTCCTGGTCGGTGGTGTGGACCGCATCGTCAACATGAACTGGGAAGCGATTCTGCCACCGCCCGCCAGTGCCGGTCGCGAGCATTACCTCACCGCCATCAGTAAGGTCGACGACCAGTTGGTCGAGATCATTGATGTCGAGAAAGTCCTGGCCGAGATCGTGCCGTACAACGCCAAGGTCTCGCGCGAAAAACTTGAAGACCCGCTCCTGGCGCGTGCGCGCGGGCGCGAAGTGCTGCTGGTGGACGACTCCAATGTTGCCTTGTCGCAACTGCGTGACACCCTGGGCCAGCTCGGGGTGAAGATGCACATTGCCAGCGACGGCCTCAAAGCCCTGAACATGCTCAAGGCCTGGGCGGATACCGGGGTGAACATGACCGATAAGTTGCTGATGGTGTTTACCGACGCCGAGATGCCGGAGATGGACGGCTACCGCCTGACCACCGAGATCCGTAACGATCCGCGTCTGCGCGGGCTGTATGTGGTGCTGCATACCTCGCTGTCCGGCAGTTTCAACGATTCGATGGTGAAGAAGGTGGGGTGCGACAATTTCCTCTCCAAGTTCCAGCCGGACAAGTTGGTCGACGTGGTGCGCCAGCGCCTGATGCTCGATGAAGTCCCGGCCTGATCGGACGGTCAGCCGGCTGGCGTGACGTCAGCCTTTGATTCGTCGATCAAGCTCGTATAGGGTGGCGTTTTTGCCCATCAGGGAGTAGGCCATGTTGCGTCTCAGCGCGCTGTACCGTTATCCACTCAAGTCCGGCAAGGGCGAGGTCATGCAGCACGCCGACCTGGACAAACTGGGCCTGGCCGGTGATCGACGCTGGATGCTGGTGGACGAGGCCAGCGGGCGCTTCCTGACACAACGCGCCGTCTCGCAGATGAGCCAACTCTCGGCCTTGTGGAATGCCAGCGGTGGCCTGACCCTGGGCGCGCCGGGGCAGCCGCCGATTGAGGTGGCCTTGCCGGCAACCGATGCCCCGTTGCGGGGCGTGACCATCTGGCGCGATACCTTGCGCGTGCCGGATGCCGGTGACGCGGCCGCCGCCTGGGTCAGCCAGTTCATCGGCAAGCCCACCCGCTTGGTGCAAGTACCTGAAGAGCGGGCGCGCACCACGGAGGCGGGCTACGGCAAGGATGACGACAAGGTCGCCTTCGCCGATGGCTATCCACTGTTGTTGATTGGCCAGGCTTCGTTGGACGATTTGTCGCAGCAGGTCGGTCGTCCGTTGGAGATGCTGCGCTTTCGCCCCAACCTGGTGATCGAGGGCAGCGAGGCCTTTGCCGAGGATGGCTGGAAGCGCATCCGCATTGGCGATGTCGAGTTCCGCGTGGTCAAGCCATGCTCGCGCTGCATCTTGACCACCATCGACCCGCAGACCGGCTCGCGCAGCGATGACCGTGAGCCGCTGGCCACTTTGCAAAAGTACCGGGCCCAGGAAGATGGGGCGATGTTTGGCCAGAACCTGGTCAACGATGGCAATGGCCGTCTTGAGGTCGGCATGCCGGTGACGATCCTGGAGTAAGGCGCCAGCCATAAAAAATGCCCGGGTCCTGGCTGGACTCGGGCATTTTTTTACGCTGAAAACCTTAGCCGCGGTATTCGCACAGGTAGGCTGTGTCGACGGCCACCTTGAGCTGGAACTTGCTGTTGGCGGGTACGTTGAACTGGTTGCCGGCGGCGAAGGTTTCCCAGGTGCCGCTGTCCGGCAGTTTGACGGTCAGGGCGCCGGAGACCACGTGCATGATTTCATGCTGGCTGGTGCCGAATTCGTATTCGCCCGGTGCCATGACGCCGACAGTGGCCGGACCTTCGGCGGTGCCAAAAGCGATCGACTTGACGGTGCCGTCGAAGTACTCGTTGACTTTAAACATGGGCGATTCCTCGAAATGGGCTAAAAAGGCTGGCCAGTATGCACAAGGCCTTTTCAGCCGTCACCTGTTGCCCTCAAGGAAGAATCAGCGGCAGCAGGCGCGCGGTATTTCGAGCATCTTCCAGGGCGCGGTGCTGCTGGCCGCTGAACTGCAGGCCGGCCAGTTGCAGGGCGCCGTTGAGACCCAGCGGGCGTTCCAGGCGGCGAGCCTTGGCGAACCGCTGCTTGAGGTTCATGTGGGGCACCTGGCCTAGCAGGCTGTCCAGGTTCAGGCGCTGCCACTCCTGCAGCAGTTGCTTGCGGTCGTAGTCGCCCCAACTGGCCCAGCCTTCGAGGCGCGCCTGATGCTGGCCGAGCCAGCGTTCGAACACCGGCCACACTTCGCTCAAGGGTTGGGCGGTGTCGATGTTGGCCTGGGTGATGCGTGTCAGCGTTCGGCAAAAAGGGGTCAGCAGTGGTCGTCGCAACGGCCGGACGAAGCGCTGGAAATGATCCAGCTCGCGGCCCGCGCGATTGACCAGCGTGGCGCCGATTTCGATGATCTCCATCTCGGTGACGGGCCAGCCACCCTCATCTGTTGTCGCTTCGAGATCAATGACCAGCCAATGAGGCATTGCAGGGTTCCTGGTATCCGCGTCCTGATGAGGCAGAGCGTAGCCAACCTCGGCGGATCCGCCCAGTGGCTTATTCAACCTCCAGCAAAATCTGGCGGTTCTTGACCTGGTCTCCCTGGCTGACCTGCAAGCGCTTGATCACGCCATCGATGCCGGCCTTGAGCGGATGTTCCATTTTCATCGCTTCCAGCACCAGCAACAGCTGGCCTTTGCTCACCGTTGCGCCTTCGTTCACCAGCACTTCGACGATGGCGCCATCCATCGGCGCTTTCAGCGTCCCGCTGCTGGCGCTGGCCAGGGCGCTGACGGGGGCCAGGCGCAGGTCCTCTAATCGCAGGGCGCCGGGGCGGGTGAACAACCACAACGCGCCGTTATCCAGTTGATAGGCGTAGCGTTGGCGTATGCCGTCGATCTCCAGGTGCGCCCAGCCGGCGTCCAGGCCGATCAGCCTGAGTCGCCGGGTTTCCCCGGCCGTTTGAATGTCGAGCTGCCCATCGGCCAGGACGCTGACTTCGCTCGCCCAGCGCTGGTCGTCGAGACCGATCGGTTGTTGCAACGGCGTGCCGGCGTTGTTGCGCCAGCCCTTCAGTACCGAGCTGTGGGCGCGGGCCGAGTGTTCATGGAAGATCGCTGCGGCGATGGCCAGTTCGGTGATGCTGGGCGCTTGTGGGTGCAGGCTTGGGTGATCGCAAAAGTGCTCGGGGATAAACCCGGTACTGAAATCACCGGCGATGAATTGCGGGTGCTGCAGCAGGCCGGCAAGCAGGCGCTGGTTGGTCTGCACGCCCAGCAGCACGCTGTCCTCAACCGCTCGCAGCAACTTGCGCCGGGCTTCTTCGCGGGTGGCGCCATGGGCGATGAGCTTACCCAGCATCGGGTCGTAGAACGGGCTGACCTGTTGCCCCTCCAGCAGGCCGTGGTCGATGCGCACGCCCTCGCGTATGGCCGGCTCCCAGCGTTGGACCTGGCCGGTCTGCGGCAGGAAACCGTGGGCCGGGTCTTCGGCATACAGCCGCACTTCCATGGCGTGGCCCTTGAGTTCGACCTGCTCCTGACGCAGCGGCAGGGGCGAGCCCGCGGCGATATCCAGTTGCCAGGCGACCAGGTCCACACCGCTGATCAACTCCGTCACCGGGTGCTCGACCTGCAAGCGCGTGTTCATTTCCAGGAAGTAGAATCGGCCGGTTGCATCGAGCAGGAACTCCACGGTGCCGGCGCCGACGTAGTCTACCGCGCGACCGGCCTTGAGCGCCGCCTCGCCCATGGCCCGGCGCAGCTCAGGCGTCATCACCGGGCAGGGTGCTTCCTCGATGACCTTCTGATGGCGGCGTTGGATCGAGCAGTCGCGTTCACCCAGGTAGATCAGGTTGCCGTGCTGATCACCGAACAGCTGGATTTCCACGTGGCGCGGATCGATCAGGGCCTGTTCGAGAATCAGCTCGGCGCTGCCAAAGGCATGTTGGGCTTCACTGCGGGCGGTACGGATCAGCGCGAGCAACTGGTCGGCGCCGTAGACCAGGCGCATGCCGCGTCCGCCGCCGCCAGCGCTGGCCTTGATCATCAGCGGATAACCGATACGTTCGGCCTCGCGGCTCAGGGTCGCGTCGTCCTGCTCGGCCCCTTGATAGCCGTCGATACAGGGCACGCCCGCCTTGAGCATGGCGATTTTCGACAGGCGCTTGCTGCCCATCAGTTCGATGGCGGCCGGGCTCGGACCGATAAAGGTCAGGCCCGCCTCGGCACAGGCGGTTGCGAAGCCGGCGTTCTCCGACAGGAAGCCGTAGCCGGGGTGAATCGCGTCCGCGCCACTGCGCCGTGCCGCGTCGATGATCGCCGGGCCGTTGAGGTAGGACTGGGACACGGCGGCGGGGCCGATGTGTACGGCTGCGTCCGCCAGGCGTACGTGCAGCGCATCGGCGTCGGCGTCGCTGAACACCGCCACCGTGCGATAACCCAGGGCCTGGGCGGTGCGCTGGATGCGGCAAGCGATTTCACCGCGGTTGGCGATGAGGATTTTGCGCAGGGTGGGCATAGTCGGTTCCCTTGGTGAGTGCGGTGTCTGTGGGGGCCTCTTCGCGATCAGGCTCGCTCCCACCGTGGATCATCGTCGAGCGCAACCTATGTGTTCACCGAAGATCCAGGGTGGGAGCGAGCCTGCTCGCGAAGCTATTCGGGCGCCCAACTCGGTTTGCGCTTGTGCATAAAGGCCAGGGTCCCCTCCGTCCCTTCGGCCCCCGTCACCGCCTCGCTGAACCACTGCGCCGCTTCATCCAGCAGGGCACCGGAGGGCTGCCCGGCGCTGGCCAGCAGGAGTTTTTTGGTGCGGGCATTGGCCTCTGGCGCGCAGCACAGCACATGGGCCAGCACGCCATCGAGACGCTCGGCCAAGGCCTGTGCATCCTGCTCGACGAAGTGCACCAGGCCCAGGCGCCGCGCCTCGATACCGTCGAACCGCGCCGCGGTCAACGCCAGGCGCCGGGCCTGGGTCAGGCCGATGCGTTGCACCACGAACGGGGCGATTTGCGCCGGCAGCAGGCCGAGGCTGGTTTCCGGCAGGCCGAACTGCGCGTTGTGGTCAGCCAGGGTTACGTCGCTGACACAGGCCAGGCCCAGGCCACCGCCGAGCACCGCGCCTTGCAGCACGCTGATCAGCACCTGCGGCACGTGCTGGGCTTCTTCGAGCAGGGCGCCGAAGGCTCGGTTGAGGTCGCGATACGCGTCTGCGCCCTGGGCGCGGGCGTTGGCCATGTCCTTGATGTCGCCGCCGGCACAAAAGTGCCCACCGGCACCGCCAAGGACCAACGCGCGGACCTCTCGGTCAGCGCGCACCGCCGCCAGCACGGCGCGCAACTCGGCGACCATTTGCAGGCTCATGGCATTGCGGCATTCAGGGCGATTCAAGGTGATGTGCAGCACGCCGTTGTGCAGTTCCAGCAACAGGGTTTGGCAAGCGGGCAGGCGGCTCATTTTTTTTTCCCGGGCAGGGTGCCCATCAGTTTGCAGATGATCCCCAGCATGATCTCGTCGGCACCGCCGCCAATCGACACCAGGCGCACGTCGCGGTAGGCGCGCGACACCGGGTTGTCCCACATGAAGCCCATGCCGCCCCAGTATTGCAGGCAACTGTCGGTGACTTCGCGGCCCAGGCGCCCGGCCTTGAGCTTGGCCATGGACGCCAGGCGCGTGACGTCCTGGCCTTTGATGTACTGCTCGGTGGCCTGGTAGACCAACGCCCGCAGGCATTCGATTTCAGTCGACAGCTCGGCCAGGCGGAAGTGAATCACCTGGTTGTCGATCAAGGCATTGCCGAAGGTCTTGCGTTCCTTGCAGTACTCGATGGTGCTGTCGACGCAGTACTCCAGGCCCTTGATCATGTTGGCGGCACCGAACAGGCGTTCCTCCTGGAACTGCAGCATCTGCATCATGAAGCCGGCGCCTTCGTGGCCGATGCGGTTGCGCTGGGGCACGCGCACGTTGTCGAAGAACACCTGGGCGGTTTCCGAGCTGCGCATGCCGAGCTTGTCCAGGTGCGGGCTCAAGCTGATCCCGGGGGTATTCATCGGCACCATGATCAGCGACTTGTTGATGTGCGCCTTGTCGTCCGAGGTGTTGGCCAACAGGCAAATGAAGTCGGCGCTCGGCGAGTTGGTGATCCACATCTTGCTGCCGTTGATCACGTAGTCGTCGCCGTCCTTGCGGGCGGTGGTCTTGAGCCCGGCGACGTCGGAGCCGGCACCGACTTCCGAGACGCCAATGCAACCGACTTGCTCGCCGGTGATCGCCGGTCGCAGGAACTCCTCACGCAGCGCATCGGAGCCGAAGCGGGCCAGCGCCGGGGTGCACATGTCGGTCTGCACCCCGATCGCCATCGGGACGCCGCCGCAACGAATGGTGCCGAACTCCTCGGCGGCGACCACCGAGTAGCTGTAGTCCAGGCCCATGCCGCCGAACTTTTCCGGCTTGGAAATGCCCAGCAAGCCGAGGTCGCCGGCCTTGCGAAAGACTTCGTGGATCGGAAAGCCCCCGGCCTTTTCCCACTCATCGACGTGCGGGTTGATCTCGTTGTCGACGAACTGGCGGATGGTGCGACGCAGGGCTTCGTGTTCCTGGGTGAAGATCATTTTTATTGTTCTCCTGTGGCCGGCTCAGAACCGGGCGACGCCAAAACTATTGGGTTGCAGTTGACGGACGTCGGCCTCATGGCAGATGTCCAGCAAGTAGCCGAGCAAGGTGCGCGTGTCCCGTGGATCAATCAGCCCGTCGTCCCACAGGTTGGCGCTGCCATACAGGGCGGTGGATTGGCTGTCGAGCTTCTGCGCGGTGACCTGTTCGAGCATGTCGAGCATCTTCGGGTCGGGGACCAGGCCGTCCTTGACCTGCTTGGCCTCGGTGACGATGCGCAGCACCTTGCCGGCTTGCGCGCCGCCCATGACGGCGGTGCGGCTGTTGGGCCAGGCGAAGATGAAACGTGGGTCCAGGCCGCGCCCGCACATGGCGTAGTTGCCGGCGCCGTAGGAACCGCCGACCACCAGGGTCAGCTTGGGCACCCGGGCGTTGGCCACGGCCTGGATCAGCTTGGAACCGTGCTTGATGATTCCTTGCTGCTCCGACTCGGTCCCCACCATGAAGCCCGTGGTGTTGTGGAAGAACAGCAGCGGGGTCTGGCTCTGGTCGCACAGTTGGATGAACTGCGCCGCCTTGCTCGCACCTTGCGGGGTGATCGGGCCGTTGTTGCCAATGAAGCCGCACGGCCGGCCCTGGATCTGCAGGTGGCCGCACAGGGTTTGTTGGTCGAACTCAGCCTTGAACTCCAGGAACCGCGAGCCGTCGGCGATGCGCGCGATGATTTCCCGCACATCGTAGGGTTTCTTCGGGTCATCGGGGATCAGCCCCAGCAGTTCCTCGATGGGGTAGCGCGGTTCATCGAAGTCAGGTGCCGTGCGTGCGGGCAGTCGAGCATTCCACGGCAGCAGGCTGACGATCTCGCGCACCAGGCGCACGCCGTCGGCATCATTTTCGGCCAGGTACTCGGCGGTGCCGGCGATCTGCGCGTGCATCTCGGCGCCACCGAGCGCTTCGTCGGTGGCCACTTCGCCGGTGGCCGCCTTGAGCAACGGGGGGCCGGCGAGAAACAGCTTGGCCTTGCCGCGCACCACCACCACGTAATCCGAAAGCCCCGGTTGGTAAGCCCCGCCGGCAGTTGCCGAGCCGTGCACCACGGTGATCTGCGGCAAGCCCATGGCCGACATCCGTGCCTGGTTGGCGAAGCTGCGCGCACCTTCGATGAAGATCTCGGCGGCGTAGTTGAGGTTGGCCCCGCCGCTCTCGGCGAGGGTGATCACCGGCAGTTTGTTGTCCATGGCGATCTGTTGCAGGCGCAGGGTTTTTTTCAGGCCGGTGGGGGAAATGGTTCCGCCCTTGATTGCACTGTTGTTGGCGACCACCAGCACCCGGACGCCGGACACAAAACCAATCCCGGCGATCAGGCCGCCGCCGGCCTGGCTGCCGTCCTTGTCGTCGTGCAGCTTGTAGCCGGCCAGGCTGGCCAGTTCGAGGAACGGCGCGCCGGGGTCGAGCAGCAGGTTCAGGCGTTCGCGGGGCAGCAGTTGCCCGCGCTGGTCGAACTTGGCCTTGGCCTCCGCCGCTTTGGCCAGCAGGTTGCGCTCCAGGTGGCGGACCTGTTCGATGCAGGCGAGCATGGCGTCGCGGTTCTGGGCGAACTGCGGGCTGTGGGGGTCGAGTTGGGAGTCAATCTGCGGCATCGGTCAGTCCTCGCCCTTGAGCACATCCGGTAAATAGGCGCGATGGAAACCATTGAACGACGCGCTGTGCTGCGCCTTGTGCAGCGGCCACGCACGACTGCCCAGGCTCGCCGCGCCGTCGATGCGCAAGGTGCTGCCGCTGACAAAAGACGCGGCAGGGCTGAGCAGGAACACGATGGCCGCGCTGACTTCGGACTCGGTGCCGATGCGCTTGAGCGGCACGTGTTCGCGCAAGGTCGGGATGACGGCCTTGAACGCGCCTTCGTAGGTGTCCATGCCGCTGGAGGCAATCCAGCCTGGTGCCACCGCGTTGACCCGCACCCCGGCGTAGCCCCACTCGAACGCGGCGGTCTTGGTGAAGTTGTCCATGCCCGAACGCGCCGCCCCCGAATGCCCCATGCCCGGCATGCCGCCCCACATGTCGGCCAGCATGTTGACGATGGCGCCACCGGTCTTGCTCATCGACTGGTTGAACACTTCCCGGGCCATCAGGAAGCCGCCCACCAGGTTGGTGCGCAGCACGGTTTCGAATCCTTTTTGATTGATCGAGGCCAGGGGCGCCGGGTATTGGCCACCGGCATTGTTGACCAAGCCGTGGATCGGCCCGTGATCCTTGATCAGTTGTGTCACCAACTGCTTGACCGCCTCTTCGTCGCGAATGTCGCAGGCCTGCCAACTGGCCTTGCCGCCGTCCTCGGCGATCTCAGCGGCAACGGCTTGCAGCTTCTCTGGCTTGCGCCCCACCAACAGCACATGGGCGCCGAGGGCCGCCAGTTCATGGGCGGTGCAGCGGCCGATGCCACTGCCGCCCCCGGTGACGATGAGGGTCTGGCCGGCGAACAGATCAGGTTTGAAGATCGAATCAAAAGCCACGGTGCACGCCCTCTAGTTGACTTGGTCAGCGATGCTTTGCGGCACCGGGATCTGGATTTCCAGCAGTTGCTGGGCAAACGCCTTGCCTTGCGGGTCGATCCGCAGGCTGGCGACGCCACCGCCGCCCAGGGCGTTCTCCAACAGAAAGTTCAGGCTGTGGCTGCCGGGCAGGTACCAGCGCTGGACTTGCCCGTGGATCGGGTCGAGCACGTGGCGCATCCAGTCGACGATCACCTCTGGCGTCAGCGCCTCGGCGATCCACGGCAGGTAGTCGGGGTGGCGGGCCATGACGCCGATGTTGCTGTGATTGCCCTTGTCGCCGGAGCGCGCCACGGCCAGTTTCACCAGCGGCACACTGGCGTCGGCCCGGCCCCGGGGTTTGGGTGGGGTGAAGGGCAGTGGCAGGTCGCGGCTGTCCAGGTGATCGAGGGCGGGCAGGGCGCAGGCATGGCGCTGGCCTTGCAGATCGACTTCCAGGGTGCAGGTGTCTTTATCGATCAGGAACGAGAACAGGCGGATCAGTGGATACACCGTCGGGCGACCGCCGACGATACCGGTCAGGCCGGGGGCCATGCCGGTCGCGGCCTGGGCGATTTCCCGGGAAAACAGCACCAGCGCCTGTTTGCTCGGATGGCGCACGCCCAGCTTGATCACCACTTCGCGGCTGTCCTGGCGTTGGCCGTGGGGGCCATAGGTGGCTTCGCTGCCGAGCAGTTCGATGTGCACTTCGCTGTAGGGCGCCCAGCCGCGTTGCCTGAAGATCTCCGAGGTCTTGTTGATGATCGCCTCGCTCACCCGTTGGGCCTTGGCCACCGCATCGATGCCGGCGATCAGGCAACTGGCCGTGCAGCGAAAGCCGTCCGGGTAGGTGGCGCTGACCTTGTACTGCGCGCTCGGCGGCAGACCCTTGGCCCCTTGCACGTGGACCACGTCCTGGCCCTGTTGTCGGAGCTGGACCTGGCTGAAGTCACAGACCACATCGGGCAGCAGGTAGGCACGGGGGTTGCCGATTTCATACAGCAGTTGCTCGCCGACGCTCAGGGTGCTGACCAGCCCGCCGCTGCCCGCGGGCTTGCCGACAGTGAATTGGCCGTTGGCACTGACTTCGACGATGGGAAAGCCAATGTGCTCGTAGTCCGGCACCTGGCGCCAATCGGTGAAGTTGCCGCCGGTGCATTGCGCGCCACATTCGATGATGTGCCCGGCCAGCGCGGCCTGGGCGAGCTTGTCGTAGTCCTGCCACGACCAGGCGAATTCATGCACCAGCGCGGCGCTGACCACGGCGCTGTCGACCACGCGGCCAGTGATGACGATATCCGCCCCCAGGCGCAGGGCTTCGACGATGCCCGGGGCGCCGAGGTAGGCGTTGGCGGACACGCACAGGGCGGGCAGCGGTTCGTCGCTGAACATCTCGCGCACCGCGTGGGCGGCCAGTTGCTTGAACTGCGGCTGCAGGTCATCGCCCAGCAACACGGCGATCTTCAGCGGCACGCCGGCCCGGTCGCACGCGGCTTGCAGCGCCGCCGCACAGGCCAGTGGATTGACCCCGCCGGCATTGCTGATGACCTTGATCTGTTGTTGGCTGATCTGGCCCAGGAGCGGGCCGAGGACGTCGATGAAGTCGGTGGCGTAACCGGCCTGGGGATCTTTCATGCGCCCCCCGGCCAATATCGACATGGTGATCTCTGCCAGGTAGTCGAACACCAGGTAGTCCAGCGTGGCGCCGTGTACGAGCTGGGCGGCGGCGGTCGAGGTGTCGCCCCAGAAAGCACTGGCGCAACCAATGCGCACGGTTTTGTTCATGGCAAGCCTCCGGCAGAAGTGGGTCGAGACTACCAAGCAAGCGCTTGGTTTGTAAATGGTCGGCTATCTTCTACCCAAGCGCTTGCTTGGTCGCGCCGGCCAGCTTAAATTGCCCGCGCAATCCACGGCGTATTCATCCGTGGCCGCATGTGTGTTGGATCGACTGTAGGAGACAATAGGTGGACGAGCAAAAAGCCCTGTTGGTAATGCGTGAGCTGGTCGACAGCGGGCAACTGACCGACCCGGACAGCGCTCGCGGCAAGCTGCTGCAAATGGCGGCCCACCTGTTTCGCAACAAGGGCTATGAACGCACCACGGTGCGTGACCTGGCCGGGGCGGTGGGGATTCAGTCGGGCAGCATCTTTCATCACTTCAAAAGCAAAGACGAAATTCTGCGGGCGGTGATGGAGGAGACCGTGGTCTACAACACAGCCTTGATGCGTGCCGCGCTGGCCCAGGCAGGCAGCGTGCGCGAACAGGTGCTGGCGCTGA
This sequence comes from Pseudomonas sp. ok272, assembly GCF_900109995.1. Classification (GTDB taxonomy): domain Bacteria; phylum Pseudomonadota; class Gammaproteobacteria; order Pseudomonadales; family Pseudomonadaceae; genus Aquipseudomonas. The sequence continues at coordinate 212,220 of NZ_FOCB01000009.1, forward strand.
TCCGTTGCGAGTTGCAGTCGATCATGGGTGGCAGCGGCGAGGCGATGGCGGTGCTGGTGTATGAATGGCGCTCCTTGTCAGAGGCCGGGCAGGCCCAGGTGCTGGCCCTGCGCGACCTCTACGAGCAGATCTGGCTGCAGGTGCTGGGAGAGGCCAAGGTGGCGGGTTTTATTCGTGGCGACGTGTTCATCACCCGGCGCTTCTTGACCGGGGCGCTGTCCTGGACCACCACCTGGTTCCGTGCGGACGGCAGCATGAGCCTCGATCAACTGGCCGAGGAAGCATTGATCCTGGTGCTGGAAGAAAAGTGATGGCTTGGATCAAACGTACTCAACAGCCATCATTCATTTGTCGAAGCGGCTGAAACCGCCTAGCTTATCCAATGTGGTGCATTTCAGAGGTAGGTGTGTTTTGAAGTTTTTGCCGGTTCGCACGGCTTCGCGGATGTTGTTGATGGCCCTCGGTGTGCTGTTCGTGTTGCCGACGTCGGCCTCGCAAGTGGTGCGTGTGGGCGCTGCACACTTTCCGCCCTACACGGTCCGCCCTGAAAGCGGCGTCGACACCGGCCTGTTGCCGCAGATGATCGCCGCCCTCAACCAGTTGCAAACGGACTTTACCTTTGTGTTGGTGCCGACCTCCCTGGCCCGTCGTTTCGGTGATCTCAAGCAGGGCCGGATCGACATGGCGGTTTTCGAGAACCCGTCCTGGGGCTGGCAAGAGGTGCCGCACACCGCCGTCGACATGGGCCTGGAGGATGCCGAGATCTTTGTTGCACAACAGCAACCGGCACGAGGGCAGGCGTACTTTTCCGATCTGCGGGGCAAACGTTTGGCGCTGTTCAGCGGTTATCACTACGCCTTCGCCGATTTTAATCCCGACCCCAGGGTTCTCGCGGATAACTACAACGCCAAGCTGACCTATTCCCACGACAGCAACTTGCTGATGGTCTTGCGTGGGCGGGCAGACGTCGCCCTGGTCACACGCTCCTATTTGAGCGACTACCTGCTGCGCAATGAGCCGATCAGGTCACAGTTGCTGGTCTCGGACCGCATCGATCAGGTGTATCACCATTTCGCCCTGATTCGTCCGTCGGCGGCCATCGACGGCGAGGCGTTTGCCAAGCTGCTACAAGGTCTGCGGGACAACGGACAGATGCTGAAGATTTTTGCGCCCTACAAGATCGCGCTGGTGCCGGTGCCCCAGGGCTGAAGTCCGGCCGCGCCACCTGCGTTCGTCAATCCTGGCGCTGGGCAACGGTATCGCGACGTGTCCCCGAGACCTGGCGACAATGCACCAAGGCATCGCGAATCATGAAGTTGACCAAGGTCGGCGAGACGCCCAGCTCCTTGGCGATGTCCTTTTGTGGCACGCCGTGCAGGCGATACGCCTCGAAGGCGTAACGGGTGCGGCAAGGCAATTGGCCCAGGGCGGCGGCGATGTTTTCCAGGGCGCGGAAGTTGATGTGCGAGGTTTCGGGCGAAGCGCCATGGATGACCACATTCAAGCCTTCCTCCTCCCTGCCTGAGTATTTGTGCTCCAGCGCCTGCTTGCGGTAATGGTCGATCGCCAGGTTACGCACGATCTGAAACAGATAGCTGAGTTGGGCCTTGAACGACGACGTGATCTGCGGTGCCGATTGCAGACGGAAGAACGCGTCCTGTACCACGTCTTCGGCGCGGGAGCGGCAGCCGGTGATACGGGCTGCGATCTTGACCAGGATCAGTCGGTTTTCAACGAACGCTTGAAGTAACGGTGAATCACACCTGCTTGTGGATACTGCTTCCGTCATGGAAATCACCTTATTGCAAAAAGGGAATAGGACGGTCAGCGGTTCGGATCCGTCCTACGCGTCGACGGACAAGCTAGGCTTAATGATAATCGTTGTCAATTGAGGTGGAGGAGTCATTCCATCTGGCAACTGCTTTTGGCAATGACCGGTCTTGCGCGCCCTGAGTGTTGTTACATCCGTTATCGAAGCTTGAATTGACCCTCATTTCCTTGCGGGGCAGGCTGGCGATTCGATTTGAAAGGAGAGAACGGATGCCCTTCGTAACGATTGATGGACAATCGCTTCACTACATTGATCAAGGGGCGGGGCCGGCGGTGTTGCTGGCCGGCAGTTATTTATGGGACCAGACCATGTGGGCGCCGCAGATCACGGCGTTGTCCCAACTCTATCGGGTCATTGCCTTGGACCTGTGGGGACACGGCGACTCCGGGCCGCTGCCGCAGAAGACCGCCTCGCTGGATGATGTGGCGCGCCAGGCACTGGCGTTGTTGGATCATCTGGCACTTGAGCGGGTGACGCTCGTGGGGCTTTCTGTCGGTGGCATGTGGGGCGTGCGCCTGGTGCTTTCGGCCCCGCAGCGCGTCAACGGCTTGGTGCTGATGGACACCTATGCCGGGGCCGAGCCCGAGGCGACTCGACACTACTACTTCGCGCTGCTCCAACACATCTTCGATGCGGGTGAGATTGCGCCGCACCTGCTCGACATCATCGTGCCAATATTCTTCCGGCCGGGCATCGATCCTCAATCAGCACTTTACCAAGGGTTTCGCGCGTCACTGGCTGCGCTGCCCTCGGACCGCCTGCGTTCGAGTATCGTGCCGCTGGGGCGTATTACGTTTGGGCGTGACGACGTGCGGGCGCGGCTGTGTTCGTTGGATCCGCTGAGCACCCTGGTGATGTGTGGTGAAGAGGATCAACCCAGGCCGCCCGAGGAGACCCGGGAAATGGCTAGGTTGATTGGTTGCCCGTCTGTGTTGGTGCCGCAGGCCGGACATATTTCCAGCCTGGAGAACGCCTCGTTTGTCACCGAGGCGTTGCTCAGGTTTCTCGCCCAGAGGCAGTCGTAGACGCTCAGGCCTTAGCACAAACCGGTGTTTACTTCGGCCCCAGGATCTTCGCCAGCTTGTCTGGCGATGGCGCGCCTTGTTGCTGCTGCAACTCGCCCTTGTCGTCCATGTAGAAGATCGCCGGGGTGGCCGACAGCTCCAGTTCGTCCATCAATGCCATGTTGGCGTCGAGCTTGGCCTGGACCTCGGCCGGGATGGTTTTCAGTGGCTTGAGGGCGCTTTGCTTGCCGGCCTTCTCGTGCTCGTCGAGGGCCTTGCTCGGGTCCTTGCTGGCCAGCAGGGCCGCGGATTTGCCCGGGCTGTCTTCGCGGATGATGCCGACCATGATGTGCCGCAACTGCACCTTGCCCGCCTTGACCCACGGGCGAGCCTGCTCCCAGAACATGTTGCAGTAAGGGCAGTTCGGGTCGCTGAACAGGTAGACCACCCGGGGTGCATCCTTGTTGCCGTCGGCGATCCAGTGGCTGGCGTCCATCTTGGCCCAGACTTCCTTGGCCATCGGTGCGTAGACCAGCTTCTGCAGGGGCTCGGCGCTCAGGTCCTTGCCGTCGGCATCGTACAGGTTACCCAGCAACACATGCTTGCCATCAGGCGTCAGGTACAGGGCCATGCCGCGGTTCTGGTACTGCGCGGCATACCCGCGCAGGCCGTCGGGGGCGTCGAAGCTGCCGATGATCTTGGCACCTTTGGCCTGGATCTTCTGGATCGCCGCAGGCAGTTCTTCGGCCTGGACCCAGGGTGTGTGCAACAGGGCAGCGCCCAGGGTCAGCGTCAGCAGGTGGCGGAAGCGGGGCATGGCAGTTTTTTCCTTGAAGGTGTGTCGGAAAGAGGGGCGTCGTCAAAGTTTTCCAGGGCGCGGGCCAGGCTGGCTTCGGACAGCTCGCCCAGGTGGCTACCCAGTAGCCGCCCATCAGCGCCATAGAACAGCGTCGTGGGCAAGGCCATGGAACCCACCGCCTGGCCCAGCCGGCCACCGCTGTCGAACAACACGTTGGACAGGCTCAGGCCCTGGGTGGCGAGGAAGGTGCTGACGCTTTGCATGCTTTCGCCCTGATTGACGAACAGGAACGTCAGGTCGGAGCGCTTTTGTTGGGCGTTTTCCAGCACCGGCATTTCTCGCCGGCACGGTGGGCACCAGGTGGCCCAGAGGTTGATCACCAACGGCCCGCCCTTGTAGTCGGTGAGCTGCACGGTTTCACCGGCGGCATTGCGCAAGGTGATGTCGGGCAGGCGGGTGCCTTGTTCGTAGAGGTTCAGCGACAGGCTGGCCAGCACCCAGAACACCACGCCGCTACCCACGCCGAACCCCAGGGGTTTGCGCAGGGCCGGGCGTCGCCAGCCCCAGGCGGCGGAGGCCAGGAGCAGGGTCACGACACCGGGCCAGGCGAGGAAGCCGCCATCGCGCAGGTCGACAATTTGCCAGGCGTCATTGCGGTAGTAAGACCAATAGACGAGGACAAAGCTGATCCGGGCGGCGAGCAGGCCCAGCAGGAACAAACCGAACAACGCCGACTCGGGGTTTTCACCGCCGCGCTTGGCCACCCGCCAGCCGACGAAGGTCGCCAGTACCAGGGCACTGATCAGCAGCAGGTGGTTGAGGGCAATGGCAAAGGTGCCGAGGGTGAAGGTCAGCATCAGCGAGCGTCCCGAGTGATGTTCCAGCGTTGCAGGAAACCGGTGGCGTCCACTTCCCCGGTGATGCGCTGGCTGCGGCGTTCTTCGCCGTCACCGGCGATCCACACGAAGCTGGGAGGCCCAGGCACCTTGTAGCGCTCCAACAGCTCGCGGCTCGCGGCGTTGTCGGCGGTTACGTCCAGGCGCAACAGGCGGACGTCTTTGAGCGCCTCCATCACCTGGGGTTTGCCGAACACCTGTTTCTCCATGATCTTGCACGACACGCACCAGTCGGCGTAGTAGTCCAGCAGTACCCACTGGCCTTGAGCGCGTGCGGCGTCCAGTTCGCGTTGCAGGGCGGCGGGCTCCTTGATCGTGGTGAAGGCGTCGTGGGCCGTAGGGCTGGCGATACCGCTTGAGGCGGGGGCGCGGAACACCTGCAGGGGCTTGAACAGGTCATCGCTGCCACCGGCCGCACCGATCACCAGCAAGCTGCCCCACAACCCGGACAGCAGCGCGACGCTGCCGAACACATGGGCGGCGCGGCCAAAGCCAGCGGTCTGGCGCCAGGCGCAGTAGGCAACGATCAGCAGCAACGCACCCCACAGACCGACCCACAGCGACTCATCCAACACCGGGCGCACCATCACCAAGGCGGTGCCCAGGAACAGGAAGCCGAAGATGCCTTTGAGCAGGTTCATCCAGGCACCGGGCTTGGGCAGGAAACGATTGCCAACGGTCACCAGCAGCAGCAGCGGCAAGCCGATGCCCAGGCCCATGGCGAACAGGATCAGCCCGCCGTGCAGCGCATTGCCGCTTTGGGCGATGTACAGCAAGGCGCCGGCCAGCGGGGCGGTCATGCACGGGCCAACCAGCAGGCCGGACAACGCGCCAAGGACCCCGGCGCCGAGCAGGCTGCCGCCACCTTGTTTGCGGCTGGCGTTTTCCAGGCGATCACGCAGGGCCGCTGGCAGTTGCAGTTCGAAGAAGCCAAACATCGGCAGCGACAGCAGGACAAAGATCACCGCGAAGCTGCCCAGCAGCCAGGCGTTCTGCAGCAGCGCCTGCAAGTTGGCCCCCAGCAGCGCGGCGATCACGCCCAGCGCCGCATACACCAGGGCCATGCTCACCACATAGCTGCCGGCCAGGGCAAAGCCGCGCTTGGGGCTGGCACCGCTGCCGACGATCAGGCCGGCGAGAATCGGCAGCATCGGCAACGAGCAAGGGGCGAAGGCCAGCAACAGGCCCAGGCCAAAGAACACCAACAGGCTCCAGCCCAGCGCACGCTGTTGCAGGCCGCTGGCCAGGGCTTGATCCGGGGCTTGGGACGCATTGGTCGTGACTGTCGCGGCACCACCGCCCAGGTCCACCACCTGGGTTTGCGGCGGGTAACACAGGCCGGCATCGGCACAGCCCTGGAAGCCGACTTTAATCTGCCCGCTGGCCCCGGCCGGGATCTTCAGTTCCAGGCCCTGGCGATAGACCTGCTGGTCGCCGAAGAACTCGTCGCTATGGGCCTCGCCCTCGGGCAGCGCGGGTTTGTGGGCCTCGGGCAGGCCGCTGAAGGTCATGCGCTTCTGATACAGGTAGTAGCCATCGGCGATTTGCCAGAACAACTGGGTTTCGCCCGACTCCAGTTTTTCCGAGGTGAAGACGAACGCCTTGGCCACGGGCAAGAACTCGGCTTTGGTCTCGAATGGATTCGACGCGGCCTGGGCCAGGCCAGCAAAGACAAACAGCAACAGTGTGAACAGACGACGCATGGGTAAGCCTTGTACCAGGTGCAATTGCGTGCACGATGAAGGGTGGCGATTAACCCGTGATTAACCCGCCTTGGCGCGCAGGCGTCAACACCCAGGCGCCATCGTCGTCGAAGGCGCCTGGGTGAGTCGTCAGTCCCTCAGCAGCCCGGGCCAGGACTCGTCGTCGACATCGATCAGGCCGGAATCTGCCTTGTTTTCTTCGATGTTGTAGCGAATGTATTGATTGTTGGTCAGGAACACATAGTAGTAGCTGTCGGCAAAGGTACGGTCATTTTGCACGGCGGTAATGATCCGGTCTTTATAAGGGCTCAGTCCGGGCCAGGTGTGTGAGTTGATAGTTTCGACTTTGAAGTTGTTCCAAGGAGGCTCAAATTGAATGGAGCGTCCGTCGTTCATAAGGAAGCGGAATAAATAAGGATAGCCTGATACTTTCCACCAAGTTCCGGCAATGATTCGATCGAAGTAAGGAAGTAACGGTGCCCAAAAAGTCGTTGCCAGGGGGTACATGCCAGCCACGTTATCCTTATCTTGATCGTACTTGCAGACCATGGGTGTGCCGTTGTCTTTGTAAAATAGCCAAAGGAAATCGTCGTCGATACCTTTAACGTGATCACCCATGATTCCATTGGAGCTGAAGCCAAAACGCAGGTGCTTGACGTGGGGGTGAAACGCGCCCCAGTTGCTTTCTTTTACGTCGCTGGGGTAGTCGTCGGGGACTTGGTTGTCGCCGATGTTGAAGCGGGTGTAAGTATTGCTGTCTTTAAAGAAGAAATAGCAGCGGTCTTTTCCGGATCGCCAATCCACGGCGACGACGTTTTCAAGTTTAGGCATGGCCTGATTCCTTTCAGGTGGATGGTTAAGTTAGTGAGTTGGGTATTGCACGCCAAGGCTATCGTGTTGCCCGGCATTTTAACTGCACTATTTGATAGGCGAATGTTTCGATGGTTAATCGTTGCCAGTACCAATAGGGCGGAGAAGAGGCGCCGGGGAAGGTGTTGCAAACGCTTGCTGTTCGTCTGCGGTGGTCCTTGCCATAATTGCGCCTTAATCCCCCCCTGCTGCAATCACGTCTTTGCCCATGGAGTTCGCCCATGCACGTACTGGTTTGTGAAGATGATGAGTTGATCGCCAGTGGCATTGTTGCCGGCCTCACGGCCCAGGGTCTGACCGTGGAGCATGTGGCGACGGCCTCGGCGGCACGGGCGATGCTCAAGGTGGCGGAATTCGACGTGATGGTGCTCGACCTGGGACTTCCCGATGAAGACGGTCTGAAGCTGCTGACCCAGTTGCGTCGTCAGGGCCTGGAGATCCCGGTGCTGATCCTCACCGCCCGCGATTCGGTCACCGACCGGGTCGATGGCCTGCAAGCCGGGGCGGACGACTACCTGCTCAAACCCTTCGACCTGCGCGAACTGGCTGCGCGCCTGCATACCTTGCTGCGCCGCGTCGCGGGGCGCAGCGTCAACCTGATCGAGCACGGCGCCCTGACCTACGACCCCAGCACCCGCGAAACCCTGCTCGCCGGGCAACCCGTCGACCTGTCGCGCCGCGAGCAATCGTTGCTGCAAGCCTTGTTGCACAACCGTGGCCGGGTGCTGTCCACCGAGCAACTCAAGGACAGCGTCTACGGCTTCAACGATGAGTTGGAAAGCAACGCCCTCAACGTGCACATCCACCACCTGCGCCGCAAGCTGGGCAACGGCATCGTCGAGACGGTGCGCGGCCTGGGCTATCGCCTGGGGCCGGCCGATGATGGAGAACAATCGAAGTGATGAGTCTGCGTTTGCGCCTGACCCTGACCCTGGGCGCCGCCTTTGCACTGATTTGGGCGCTGGCCGCGGCCTGGATGCTCAGCGATCTGCGTAACCAGATGATGTTTTCCCTCGACCAGCGTCTGGTCGCGTCGGCCCGTATGGTCGCCGGGCTGCTGGAGCAACTGCCGCCGCTGGCGAGCAAAGGCGAGGGCACCCACTTGAGTGCCGAGCAATTGAATATTCCCGGGGGGATGGCGTGCCAGGTCAGCTCCCTGCGCGGGGAAATCCTCGCCCGTAGCCACTCCACCCCCGAACAGACCCTGGAGGCGGAAAAAATCGGCTTCCACGACCAGATGATCGACGGCGCGGTTTGGCGCAGCTTCACCCTGGCCCGAGGCGATTTGCGCATCACCACCGCCGACCGCCAGGTCGAGCGCGAGGCGTTGAACATGTCGATCTTGCTGGCCGCTTCGGTGCCGGTCGGCGTGGCCTTGCTCGTTTGCCTGTGCCTGCTGTGGCTGGGCATTGGCCAGGGCCTGGCGCCGCTCAATCGGATGCGCGATGCCTTGAAGCGGCGCAGCGCCGATTCCCTTGAGCCGTTGCAGATCCCGCCGGTACCCCGTGAGCTGCAACCGCTGCTGGACACCCAGAACCAACTGTTGCAGCGCATCGGCAAGGCCATCGAGCGCGAGCGGCGGCTGACTGGCGACGCGGCCCACGAACTGCGCAGCCCGCTGACCGCGATCAAGACCCACTTGCAGGTGGCACGCATGACCGAGGGCGCGGCCCGCGATCAATCCCTGGCCCGCGCCGAGGAGGGGGCCGACCGCATGCACCGGACCCTTGAGCAATTGCTGTTGCTGGCGCGTGTGGAGGGCAGCCTGTCGTTCGACGATGGCGTGCAGTGCAACGCCGAACAGGTGGCGCGCCTGGCCATCCAGGACGCCGCCAACGGTGACCCGACGCGGATCAAACTGCATTTGCCGGACAGCTATTCGCACGCCCCGGTCCACATGCCGGCGGTACTGTCGATTGCCGCCCTGCGCAACCTGCTGGACAACGCCTTGCGCCACACCCCGGCCGATACGCCGGTGGAGCTGAGCCTGGAAACCTCTGGCAATCACGTACGCTTCCTGGTGCGTGACCATGGCCCGGGCATCCCGGACGACGATCTGCAACACCTGACCCAACGCTTCTGGCGCAACGGCACCAGCAATGGCTGTGGCCTGGGCCTGGCGATTGTCCATGCGATCGTCCAGCGCTGCGGTTGCGGGCTGCACTTCGACAGCCGCCCCGATGGCTTGCGGGTCGAACTGACCATGCCCCTGCAACCCGCCTGACTCGCCTACCTCTCAATTCCCTGTGGGAGCGAGCCTGCTCGCGAAGGCGTAGTGTCAGTCAACGTATCGGGCGACTGATCCACGGCATTCGCGAGCAGGCTCGCTCCCACAAGGGGGCGGTGCCGGGCCCAGATCGTGTGCTCGCTGAAGCCCTCTGTGGGAGCAACTGTCTTAGCCATGCCGCTCGTCACCGCCATCGCGAGCAAGAATCTGGGTTGAGCCCGAGCGAGGCTTGCCCGCGAAGAGACCGGTCCATCCAACATCAATGTCGTCAGGTTTACCGCCTTCGCGGGCAAGCCTCGCTCCTACAAGGAATTGAGCTGCTCCCTGGATGTGTGTTCGCCGAGGACCAGGGTGGGAGCGGGCTTGCTCGCGAAGACAGCCTGCCAGTCGACTCATCTTTAGCGGTTGTCCTCAACCCACTGTGGGAGCAACTGTCTTAGCCATGTCGCTCGTCACCGCCATTGCGAGCAAGAATCTGGGTTGAGCCCGTAGGAGCGAGGCTCGCCCGCGAACCGGCCAGTCCATCCAACATCAATGTCGTCAGGTTTACCGCCTTCGCGGGCAAGCCTCGCTCCACATGGGTGATGGTGGTTTGGTTATTGGCTGAACATCTCCCGGGCCCGCTGTTCGATCTGCGCTTGGGTCAGGTCTTCCTTGTGGGTGGCCAGGAACCACAGATGGCCGAAGGGATCTTTCAAGGTGCCCGAACGGTCGCCGTAGAACTGATCCTTGACCGCAGACACCACGATGCCCCCCGCCTTGATGGCCTGGGCGAAGCGCTTGTCCACATCGTCGACATACAGATGCAAGCCGACAGAAGGCGATGTGTCGGGGTTGCTCAGCGGACCTTCATCGCAGGGCGTGCCAAGCATGATGGCGAAGCCGTCGATCCGTAGCTCCGCATGGCCGACGCTGCCGTCGGGCATCGCCAGGCGCATGGTTTCGATGGCGCCGAAGGCGTTCTTGTAGAACTCGATGGCCTCGGCGGCCTTGTGGATGCCCAAGTAGGGGGTAATGCCGTTGAAGCCCTCTGGGATGGGTTTGACGCTCATGACGGTTCTCCCTGATTGCCGGTTGAGGAGGGGTGCAAATCCTTCGCCGATTTGCGGTCGATTCACTATAGGCCGGTGGCTTGAGTACCTCGTGATAGCCGACGAACTGCACCGTCTCAGTCGGGCATGTGTGCGCTATGGGCTCCCGGCTCCAGTAACTGCGCGCCCGGGCCCTGTTCCGCCAGCGCATCCCCGTGGTTGCGCAGCGGGCACGCCTCCATCGACAAGCAGCCGCAACCGATGCAGCCATTAAGCTTGTCGCGCAGCAAGGTCAATTGCTTGATGCGTTCGTCGAGGTCGTTGCTCCACTGTGCCGACAGTTGTTTCCAGTCGGCTGCCGTGGGCGCGCGATGGTCGGGCAGGGACTTGAGCGCCTGGCCGATTTCCGCCAGTGGGATCCCCAGGCGTTGGGCGACCTTGATCAGTGCTACCCGGCGCAGCACTTCCCGGGGATAGCGCCGCTGATTGCCTGGGTTGCGGTTGCTCTTGATCAACCCCTTGGACTCATAGAAGTGCAGGGCGGTAACCGCGACGCCGCTGCGTGCGGCCAATTGGCCGACGGTGAGTTCTTTGTGCAGGTGCTGGCTGCTAATCATGTGTATTTACCGCTTGACCTTGACTTAACTAGAGGTTTTATCCTGCCAGCCATTGATTCGCAAGACGCGACTTACACGCCAGGGGGAATCCTCATGCAACCGCAAGAGAACAATCGCAGTTTCACCCAACTGATCGAGTTCGACATCGAGCCCCATCAGCAGCAGGGCCTGGTGAGTGCGCTGGCGGCGCAAACCGAGCACCTGGCCCAGCATCACGCCGGCTTTCTCAGCGCCAGCGTGCAGGCCAGCGATGACGGGCGGCGCGTGCTCAATTACCTGCAATGGCAATCACGGGAGGCGGGCGAGGCGGCATTCCAGCGTTTCGAGAGCGGTGAGCAGGACTTTTGGCAGTTGATCCGTGCACATCAGGCCAAGGGCGTTACCTTCGGCTCGTTCCAAGTGCTGCGCAGCATCGAGCGCAGTGCCGACAATGCCTTGCACTGCAGCCTGGTGAATTGAGCAAAAGTCGATAACGACGAGCGAGCGCGAGGGTTCTCGCCACTGACGGCGCCTGCTCAGTTGGAGCATCGCCTCGCCGTGGGTGGCCCTCTCGGATCCGATGCGGCACCCGCGCTTTAGCGGACTGGCGCTTCAACCGGGTGTCCGATGCCTGTTAAGCTCAACTTCAGGAGCGTTCCTACGCACTTTTAAATGAAGTTGTGCTTCTTTAACTGCATCCGATCGGGTATTGCTGAACGCCTGCTACCGTGCGCCATCTACCGTTGGCGCCGTACGGCGACTCCATTCAATACAGCTGATCCCGGAACATGCTCTGCGAGTCTTTTATGAATAAGCGTCCTTTATATTTTGATTACGCCGCTACCACGCCGGTGGATGAGCGGGTCATCCAGGTGATGGTTGATTGCCTGGGGTTCAACGGCAACTTCGGCAACCCGGCCTCCAGCTCCCACGCGTTTGGCCAGCAGGCCCGGTGCTCGGTCGAGCAGGCACGTGAGCAAGTCGCTGGCCTGGTGGGCGCGCAAGCCCAGCAGATCGTCTGGACCTCCGGCGCCACTGAATCCAACAACCTCGCGCTCAAAGGCGTGGCCCAGGCCCGCAGCGTGTCTGGCGGGCATATCATCACCAGCCAAATCGAGCACAAGGCCATTCTCGATACGGCAAAGCAACTGCAGGGGAGCGGGGTCGATGTCACCTACCTGCTGCCGGACGCCGATGGCGTGATCACGGTGCAGGCCGTCAATGAGGCGTTGCGCGAGGACACCTTCCTGGTGTCGCTGATGCTGGTCAACAACGAACTGGGCACGGTCAACGACATCCCGGCCATCGGCCAGCGGGTGCGTGAGCACGGTGCGCTGTTCCATGTCGACGCCGCACAAGGCGCCGGCAAAGTGGCGATTGACCTGGCCCAGTGGCCGGTGGACTTGATGTCGTTTTCTGCGCACAAGGTCTATGGGCCCAAAGGCATCGGTGCACTCTACGTTGGCCCGCGTGCCCAGCAGCGCTTACAGGCGCAGATCCATGGTGGCGGGCACGAGGGTGGTTTGCGTTCCGGCACACTGGCGACCCATCAGATCGCTGGCATGGGCGCCGCTTTCGCGTTGGCCACCGAGCATTTTGCCGAAGAACACCAGGCCATCTCGCGGCTGCGCGCGCGCTTGCTTGAGCAGCTTGGCAGTATCGCCGGCCTGCAACTCAACGGCAGCCCGACCCAGCGCATCCCTCATACCTTGAGCCTGACGTTCAATGACGGCGAGTTCAATTCCCAGGCCTTGAGCGCGTCAATTGCATTCTCGGCGACCTCGGCATGTAACTCCGCCAGCAACGCGCCTTCCCATGTGCTGCTGGCCCTGGGGCATGACGCACGGGCGGCGGGGCGGACCATCCGCCTGAGCCTGGGGCGCTTCACCACCGAGCCGGATATCGACCAGGCCGCTCATTTGATCAAGGCAGCAATCGCCACTGCACCGGCGTTCTGGGCGACCGCCCAACCCTGATGCGCCGACCATAAGTCAGCGCGCTATAACACAATCAAAGTGGTTAGCAGGAGACATGATGAGCACACAGCCTTTGACCCAAGGAACGGTTCCCCAGCGCCTGGCGCAAACCCGTGAGCTGATGACGCGGGAGGGCATCCACGCGTTGCTCGTGCCGTCGGCTGACCCGCACTTGTCGGAATACCTGCCGGGTTATTGGCAGGGGCGCCAGTGGTTGTCGGGCTTTCATGGCTCGGTTGGCACATTGATCGTGACCCAGGATTTCGCCGGGGTCTGGGCCGATAGCCGCTATTGGGAACAGGCGACCAAGGAACTCAAGGGCAGTGGCATCGAGTTGGTCAAGCTGCAACCAGGCCAGCCAGGGCCGTTGGAGTGGCTGGCCGAGCAAACCCCTGAAGGGGGTGTTGTTGCGGTGGATGGTGCGGTGATGGCGCTGGCCTCGGCACGCTCCTTGGGCAGCAAGCTGACCGAGCGGGGCGCTCGCCTGCGCACCGACATCGATCTGTTGAGTGAAGTCTGGAGCGACCGGCCGAGCCTGCCGATGCAGCCGATCTACCCGCACTTGCCACCGCAGGCCACCGTTAGCCGTGGCGAAAAGCTCGCGACGTTGCGCGAAGCCCTGAGCGGGCGTAGTGCCGACTGGCACTTCATGGCCACCCTCGACGACATCGCCTGGCTGTTCAACCTGCGGGGCGGCGATGTGTCGTTCAACCCGGTATTCGTTTCCTTTGCCCTGATCGGCCAGCAGCAGGCCACCCTGTTCGTTGCCCTGAGCAAGGTGGATACGGCACTGCGTGCGGCGCTTGAACACGATGGCGTGACCCTGCGCGACTACAGCGAAGTGGTGCAGGCCCTGGCCGCGATACCCGAGGGTGCCAGCCTACAGGTCGACCCTGCGCGGGTGACCGTGGGTTTGCTGGACAACCTCAATAGCGGCGTCAGGCTGATAGAAGGGTTGAATCCGACCACCCTGGCCAAGTCGCAGAAAAGCCTGGCCGATGCCGAGCATATTCGTCTGGCCATGGAGCAGGACGGTGCTGCGCTCTGCGAGTTCTTCACCTGGCTCGACAGCGCACTGGGGCGCGAGCGCATCACCGAATTGACCATCGACGAGCACCTGACGGCTGCGCGTACGCGGCGGCCGGGCTATGTGTCGCTGAGCTTCAATACCATCGCGGCCTACAACGCCAACGGCGCGATGCCGCACTATCACGCGACGCCCGAAGAGCATGCGGTGATCGAGGGTGATGGCCTGTTGTTGATCGACTCCGGCGGCCAGTACCTAGGTGGCACGACTGACATTACCCGGATGGTGCCAGTCGGCACGCCGACGGCTGAGCAGAAACGCGATTGCACCCGGGTGCTCAAGGGCGTGATTGCCTTGTCCCGGGCGCAGTTCCCACGGGGCATTCTGTCGCCGCTGCTCGACGCCATCGCGCGCGCACCGATCTGGGCCGACCAGGTTGACTACGGTCATGGCACCGGGCACGGCGTGGGTTACTTCCTCAATGTGCACGAAGGCCCACAGGTCATCGCCTATCAAGCGGCGCCCGCGCCACAAACCGCGATGCAACCGGGGATGATCACCTCGATCGAACCGGGCACCTATCGTCCAGGCCGCTGGGGGGTGCGGATCGAGAACCTGGTGTTGAACTGCGTGGCGGGTAGCAGTGAGTTCGGTGAGTTTCTCAAATTCGAAACCCTGACCCTGTGCCCGATCGATACACGTTGCCTGGATGTGTCGTTGCTGAGCGAGGACGAGCGCCAGTGGTTCAATGGCTATCACGCCGAAGTTCGCCGACGACTGAGCCCATTGCTGGACGGTGCCGCCTTGGCGTGGCTGACTGCTCGTACAGCCGCGATCTGAGTCCGGATTGCGCCGCCCGTTGTGGCGGGCGGCGCATTGCCCTTAGCTCAGGGCCTCTCGAACAAACTCCAGGCGGTCCTGACCAAAGAACAACTGGCCATCGACGAACATGCTCGGTGCGCCAAACACCCCTCGCTTGATCGCGTGCTCGGTCGTGTCCTTGAGTGCGGCTTTCACCTGCTCGTCCGCCGTCAGGGCCAGCACCTGATGGGGATCAAAACCGTGCTCGCTCAACACCGCGGCAACGGTCGCCGGATCGTTCAGGTTGCGCCCGTCTACCCACATCGCCCGGAACAAGCAGTCGATAAAGTCGAGGAAACGTTCGGGCTGGCGCCGTTGAATACCCGTGACGGCGCGCATCAGCAGCAAGGTATTGATGGGGAAGTGCGGATTGAGCTTGAACGGTACGCCATAGCGTTTGGCGTAGCGCTCCAGGTCGAGGAACATGTAGCGGCCCTTGGCTGGGATCGCTGCCGGCGAGGCGTTGCCGGTGGCCTTGAATACACCGCCCAGCAGCATCGGGTGGTAGATCAGTTGGCTGCCACTGCGCTCGCAGATCGCCGGCAGTTGGGTGTAGGCCAGGTAAGTTGCCGGGCTGCCGAGGTCAAAGTAAAACTCTACGTTCTTGCTCATGGTCGATGGACTCTGATTATTGTTGTAGGGGCAGGCTTACCAGCGTTCATTCCAGGGGCGCAGGTCCAGTTCAAACGTCCACGCGTCGCGGGGCTGACGGTGCAGGTACCAGTAGTTTTCAGCGATGTGCTCGGGGTTGAGAATGCCGTCTTGATCCTTGAGGGCGTACTTTTCCGGGAAGCTGTTACGGATAAAGTCGGTGTCGATGGCCCCGTCGACGACCACATGGGCGACGTGAATGTTCATTGGGCCCAGTTCGCGAGCCATGCTTTGGGCCAGGGCGCGGATGCCATGCTTGGCGCCGGCAAACGCAGCAAAACCTGCGGCGCCGCGCAGGCCGGCGGTGGCGCCGGTAAACAGGATGGTGCCCCGTTGGCGGGTAGCCATGCGCTTGGCCACTTCTCGGCCATTGAGAAACCCGGAGAAGCAGGCCATTTCCCAGATCTTGAAGTACTTGCGGGCGGTTTCTTCGAGAATGCTGCAGGGCACATTGGCGCCGATATTAAAGACGAAGGCTTCAATCGGGCCGATATGGGTTTCGATCCGCTCGACCAGGGCAACGACATCCTCTTCCTTGCGCGCATCACAGGCAAAGCCATGGGCTTCACCGCCCGTGGCCTTGATGGCCTCCACCAGGGGTTGCAGTTTGTCGGCGCTGCGGCGGGTGACGCACGCGACATAACCCTCCTGGGCGAAGCGCTTGGCAATGGCGCCGCCGGTGGCATCACCGGCACCGACAACCAGTACGACTTTCTTGTTGTTGATAGCAGTAGTCATCGTTATCGCTCTTTGGTAAACGGTCGTTAGCTAAACGAACGTTATGCTACGATCCAGCGAACGTCAAGGCGATGAAATTTCGAGGTAGAGCGATGCGTTATTCGGCCAGTCACAAACTGGAAACCAGGGAGAAGCTGCTGGAAAGCAGTTCGGTGTCGGCCAAGGCGGCAGGTTTCTCTACGGTGGGTGTCGACGGCTTGATGAAAGCCATTGGGCTGAGTGGTGGCGCGTTCTACAGCCACTTCGCGTCGAAGGATGAGCTGTTTGCATCGATTGTCGAGCGTGAACTGCGTCAGAGTCTGGCGCGCTTGAGTGGGGAAGGGGAGTTGAGCGGGGCCAAGTTGGAGCGTTGTCTCAAGCATTACTTGAGCATGGCCCATGTCGAACACCCGGAGTCAGGCTGTGCGCTGCCGGCATTGGGGGCCGAGATTGCTCGTTCTACCGTTGATGTGCGCGAGCAAGCCGAGCGATGGATCTGCCGGCTGCACGAGAGCTGGGCGCGTATCCTGGAGAGCGAAAGTCTGGCGTGGGCGATTCTCTCGCAGTGCGTAGGCGCATTGGTGGTTGCGCGGATGCTGGTGAACACGGACCTGCAGCGTAGTGTCTTGCAATCCAGCCAGGATGAAATAGGGCGCCAGATTGCACGTCAGAAAACAACGGAGTGATGCAGACGCTACTTGCAGATCACTATCATGCTGCGGCTGGTGTAACCCGCTGGGTTCAGGCCAAAGAGGTAGTCCCCCGGCTCTTCGCCGGCGTCCCCGGACTTGGCAATGACCTTGTAACCTTTCGGGCCGCAGGCGTTGGCAGCCGTTTTGTTGCACTGATCCCAAGAGGACGAGAGGCCGGAGCAACTGATATGCAGCCCCTTTTTTCCGCGTTTGACTTCGGTTTTAGACGTCGCCGCACAACCTGCGATAGCCAGTACAGCTACAAACACCAAAAATCGCTTCATTCCCTTCCCTAATACGGTCTCGGGTCTTATGCCCGAGTCTGACAGCGTGCGCTTTCGTTGTGCTCTGTTCGATTTTCCTACTCGAAAAATCCATACCAGCCATTAAGTGGTTGCTAAACATGGCCTAATTGGCCGGCAAATACCAGACCCCTATAGGAATGTATCTCAATCGGCGGCGATCAAGGGTTTTGATTCAGGGCGCATGGTCAGGGTCGCCCCGACGGAAGCCAGAATGATGCAACAGATGGCCATCCACTGCGCAAAAGACAGGTATTCGTGGAGAAAAACCAGGCCCGATAGCGCGCCAAACGCGGGCTCGATACTCATCAGGGTACCGAAGGTACGGGCGGGCAATCGTGTGAGGGCAATCATCTCCAGGGTGTATGGCAGGGCTGTCGATAGCACGGCCACGCCAAGAGCTATGGGGATGATGGAAAAGGTCAGCAACGAAGTCCCTGCATGGGCGATCCCGAAAGGTGTGACAAAGAGCGCGGCAATCATCACGCCGAGCGCGGCGGTCTGAACACCGTTGTCGGCACCGGCCTTCTGGCCAAACAGGATATACAGCGCCCAGCAAACACCGGCCGCCAGCGCGTATCCTGCCCCCACGAGGTCAATACTCGCGCTCGCAGCATCGGTCGGTATCAGCAGGAGCAAGCCAACGATCGCCAGGCCGATCCATAGAAAGTCGATGGCCTTGCGTGATGCATATATAGCTACCGCGAGTGGGCCAGTGAACTCCAACGCAACCGCAATACCGAGTGGAACGGTCTGTAGTGACATATAGAAGAGAAGGTTCATGCCGCCCAGCGCCGCCCCGTAGACAACGACCGTGCGCAGGGACTGGGCGGTGAGCCGAGCTTTCCAGGGGCGCAACAGCAAAATCATGATCACACTGGCGAATATCAAGCGCAGGGTCGTAGTGCCTTGCGCGCCCACGACCGGGAACATGCTTTTGGCCAGGGATGCCCCGGTCTGGATTGATGCCATGGCGATTAATAGCAGGCCAACCGGGAACAGAGTCGATGCAAGGCTGCGGGGTTGGTCATTCATTGAGGGGCGTCGTCCAGGTAATAAGGAAGCAAGGTGGTGTGCATGGAGCACATCATGCTCAAGTGCAACAGCTTGAGCAATATACTGCGCAGTGTTTGTGTCGTTTTGTGTGATAGCCCTGTTTTTAGGGCGTTCCGCCGTTTTCGATAGATAAATCAAATCAATGCTTGACGGGAGATCCTGGAAGTCTATAATTCGCCCCACTTCCGGCGCAGTCGAAACGGAAAACTCCTTGGTAAACAAAGAGTTATGCAGTTTTCGGCAGCAGGTTGCTTCAGTTCATCGAAGCCTGGAAGGAGTTGTTAGGGTCGGCTGGTTTGACACTATCAACGGTTCGATCTTCTCGGTCGAAAGCGGCGAGAAAGAGGTGTTGACAGCAGCGTGTAACGCTGTAGAATTCGCCTCCCGCTGACGAGAGATTGGAAGCGCAAGTGGTTGAAGTTGCAAGGGAAACTTTGAAAGCTTCTTAAAATAACCGCTTGACAGTAACAGAGGCTGC
>NZ_FOCB01000033.1:0-4016 GCF_900109995.1 Pseudomonas sp. ok272
TGATTGCCGGCACCGAGGTGGCGGTGGCCTTCGAACACGGCGACCCCGACCGCCCCTACATCGCCCACGCGCTGCACGACAGCAAACACCCGGACCACGTCAGCCTGCGCAACTACAAACGCAACGTATTGCGCACCCCGGCCAACAACAAACTGCGCATGGAGGATGAACGCGGCCAGGAGCACGTCAAGCTCAGCACCGAGCACAGCGGCAAGAGCCAGTTGAACCTTGGGCATCTGGTGGATGCCGGGAAGAAAAAGCGCGGCGAAGGGTTTGAGCTGAGGACCGATGGCTGGGGGGCGATACGGGCGGGTAAGGGCTTGTTCATCAGTGCCGATGCGCAACCCCAAGCCCAGGGCCAGGTGCTGGACATGAACGCCGCCTTGGCTCAACTCAATAACGCCTTGCAACTGGTCACTACCCTGGCGCAAAGCGCTGCCGCAGCGGACGCATTATCGGCCGACGGGCAATCTCAGCAGGGGCTGCGAGATCGCTTGGCCCAGCTCAAGTCCGCGGGGCTGATCGCCTCGGCCCCCGGGGGCATGGCGTTGACTACGCCGCAGAACCTTCAGCTTTCGGCCGGGGAAAACCTCACCGCCACCGCAGGAGACAGTGCCGATATCACGGTACTCAAGCGCTTCAGTGTGGCCGCCGGGGGGCCATCAGCCTGTTTGCCCAGAAGCTCGGCCTCAAATTGTTTGCCGCCCGTGGCCCGGTGGAAATCCAGGCCAAAACCGACGCCATGGCGCTGACGGCCGACGAGGCACTGACGCTTGAAAGCATCAATGGCGAAATCACCTTGAACGCCCTACAGGGCATCACCCTGGTCAGTCGGGGCGCCTACATCAAGCTCAAGGATGGCTCCATCGAGATCGGCGCACCGGGCGAGCTGCGGATCAAAAACGACAACATCGCTTGGGGCGGCTCGGCCTCGCTCGAACAGGCCCTGGGCGCCATGACCCTGCAAGACCCGGTTTACAAAAGCCCGATGCAGGGTGGTTTCCAGGTCAAGGACGCGCAGACCGGTGCGCCCAAGTCTTGCGTGGAATACCGCATCGAAACCGCAGACGGCTGCGTGGTGAGCGGGGTGACCGACGAGAACGGTTTCACCCAGCACCACTACGGCCTTGATCTACAGCGCATCAAGCTGATCTTTAAGTAACCGGGGGAGTTTGAAACATGACTGAAGCCAACGATGCCGCCGCTGAAAACCAGATCAACAAGCACGCGCCCGTCGTGGTCGTGGAACATTCGTCGATGCAATGCTACTTCCGCCCCGACACGGAAGAGCTGGTCTATATCGCCGACCAGGAAGCGAGCACGTTCGAACAGCACTGGAAAGACATGACGAGCACGGTGAATCAATTTCACCTGGCCAAGGCGGCCTACTCCAGTGCCCTGGAGACGTATGAGCAGGCGGCTTCAACCCAGAGGCTTGCGCCTCTGTCAGATGACCCCCACGCCCTGGAGGTGATCGCCGCCGAAACTCGGTTGGAGAAGGACCGGCAGGCGTTACGCGAAAAACTCGGCGAGTTCTCCACTCAGAACATGAGCTATGACGATGTGGTGGAACTGATCCCGGTGATGGGCAAGGGGCAGAAAAATAAACGCGGCAGCAAGCCTGCCCGTTTTGCCTACGTCAAGAAGGGTTACTTCACCCAGAACAAGGACGGCCGCAAGTTACACACCGTGTCCTTGAAAGGCAGTGAAAAGAAAGGTGCCCAGGAAAGCATCTATAGCAAAGACAAGCACGGTAACCGTCGGATCGACACGAACAAACTCAAAGAGCAGTTGACGACCCTGAAATGGGAGAAAGTAAAACTAGACATGAAGGACATTGTCAGCTGGACCGGGCTTGATATTGATCCAGAGGCACTGAACAAGGATTTTGCGCTGTTTGATTGGGCGCAAAGTTGGAACGAGAGTCTGGTCGGCAAACGGGAGCTGGGCGCTAGCGTCGATGTTTCCGGTGCGGCGCAGTTCATGCGCTTTGTTTCCAACGTCGGGGCCAGTGTCGAGTTCGACCCTGAGAAGGGCAACATTGCGCTCAAGGGCGAAGCCAAGGCCAACCAGACCCTGGTCTCCGGCATGGTAAACCTCACCCGGTACATACCGGATCGCCTGGGGTGGGCGTTGCGCTACACCACCAGCAAAGGCAATGCCTTTGACATGGGCATGCTGCGCCTGTACCTGGCCGGTGAGTTGAGCGGCTTTGTGGGCGCCTCCGTGCAGGTGGAGGCGCAACTGCAGGTCGTGGTGGTCGATGGCCGGGAACAAAAACTGGCCGGGCAACCCAATAGCCGCCTGCCGCGTTTTTCGCAAAGAAGAACCCAGGGTTCGGTCTTCCACCAGCAAATGGCCGCCGAAGACGACGGCCTCAGTGTCTCCGCCGAAGCCTTTGGAGGGGCCCGGGTAGAAGGCGGCCTCAAGGGCGGCCTGCAATGGCTCAAACCCACCCCGCCGGTGAATGAAAATGCACCGGTGATCGAGATATTGAAGTCCTCTGGGGAGTTCACCGACTTTTGCAACATTGGCCAAAGCATTGGCGCGATGGCCGGTGTTGGCGCCGGGGGCAAGTTTCACTGCACGTTCATTAACGGACGGTTCTGCTTTCATGTGGCCGCCAGTGTGTGTTGTGGCGTTGGTGCAAAGGGGATGTTTGTTTGTGAGGTCGAGGCCAATACGATCACGGAGTTTGGGGCTTGGTTGATCTATCAGTTGTATCGGTTGGGTTATGGGTTTTTTGATGTGGTGGAGAGAAGGACTTTTGAGGCGTATAGCCAGTATTGTGTTATGCAAATCGCTGATGTGAAAAGTAAAATATATAATGATTATAACTTCGGAAAGCTTAGTGTTGAGGAGGTTTCTACACGGTTTAGAAAATTTGTATTGGGAGTTGCAGACAAGAACAAAGAAAATTTAGACGCTTCGAAACGCCGAAATCAATTAGCCAAGAATATCATTTCAAACCCAGCGGATTTGCTGCTCTACACCCCTGAGACCAAGGGTGTACTCCTCTACCTGCTAACTCGCCATGGTATCTGGGATCATCTGGATTGGGTGAATCGCGGAGATAAATGGATTCCTGATATCTATTCAGATCGCAAGGACGCGGTGATCTGGGTACTCAAGAGCATCCAGACCCGTGCGGAATGGAACAAGGTACTGTGCCGCATGACGGCCGATGGCCGCCAATTGCACAGCGACGACAACCAACTCGCCATCATCGAACAACAAGAACAGCACTTGGTGAACTTCCTGAAGGAAGGCTTCAATCGTGATCAGGATTTGTATAAGGCCAAGGCTGAACTGGCAACTATTTATGATCGTTTGAAAAGTGACGTCACGTGGGGGTATGCGCTGGCCATGAATGATTCGGCCTATTACAAGTGCAATACCGGTCACAATGCGCACTACCTTCAGCGCTGTACGCTGGGTTCTTTCGAACAGCAACCAAGTCGTTTTTCTTAGTTTGGATTTGTCATGAGTACAATAAAGTTAAAGATAAGTCTATTGGCTACCTTGTTGTTAGGGTGCGAGCAATCGCCATCGCCAGCCAAAAATTCTGAGTCTCGCGGCACTTCGTCGGATCTTTCTCGATTTATTAAGGCTGTTAAAGATGATCTGGTATTCGTCGAGGGTGGCGAGTTTTTTATGGGGGATTATGGTCCTAGATTCGGTGCTGAAAAACTACCCTTTGATATGAGATCGAATAGCTCACCCTTGCACAAGGTTGAGTTAAGCAGCTATTCCATCAGTCGATTTAAAATAACCAATCATGAGTTCCAACTCTATTTGAAGTCCAATGGTCTGGCGTTAAGGGAGAAAGGAGGGCCGATTAAGGAAGAATGGGATGCGATTAACTCGACACCTAATACGCCAGCCCATCTCGATTGGTTTGAAGCAGACAGCTATTGCAAGTGGTTGTCCACGCTGACTGGAGAGCCATTTGCATTGCCAACCGAAGCGCAGTGGGAGTATGCGGCTCGCAGTCGTGGTCAGTTTTTAATGGTGGC
>NZ_FOCB01000033.1:5596-10301 GCF_900109995.1 Pseudomonas sp. ok272
ATCCGTTTATTAAAGCGGTTAAGGCAGACCTGGTCTTCGTCGAGGGCGGTGAATTTTTCATGGGAGACTATGGTCCTAGATTCGGTGCGGAAAAATTGCCATTTGACATGAAGTTACATAGTTCTCCATTGCATAAGGTAGAACTAAGTAGCTATTCCATCAGTCGATTTAAAATAACCAATTATGGGTTCCAGTTTTATTTGAAGTCTAAGGGCATCGCACTAAGGGAGAAAGGAGTAGCGATCAAGGAAGAATGGGATGCGATTAACGCGCTGCCTAATACGCCAGCCCATATCGATTGGTTTGAAGCAGACAGCTATTGCAAGTGGTTGTCCACGCTGACTGGAGAGCCATTTGCATTGCCAACCGAAGCACAGTGGGAGTATGCGGCTCGTAGTCGTGGTCAGTTTTTAATGGTGGCCACTGACGACGGGACCTATAAGGCAGAGCCAATGGAAATGCGCACTGAATCGTATGAGCCCAAGGGGATAAATATATCCAGTGACGGAGACCGGATAGAGTTTGCAACTCAAATGGGTTGGACAACAGACTCGTTCACGCCATTGCCCGTGGATATGTTTCCACCCAACCCACTTGGGCTGTATTCAATGTCTGACAATGGTTATGAGTGGGTCAGCGATTGGTATGACCCCGATTACTATGCGCGCTCTCCGGTAAAAGACCCGCAAGGTCCGGATAAACCCGTATTCAAAAGCCTTTACGGATATGACACAAAAGTCATACGTGGCCAAGGTTATGCCAATCCCTACTGGGGGGGAGGGGTCAATGTGTTCAGAAGGATGGCAGATCCCTATGGACGGGCTGATGCTAATGGCCGGGTATTTTTAGGTGCTAGAACCGCCCGCTGCATCGTGAATAACCCCGTACCAATCAAATAACCAAAATAAACAACCCAAGCTGTTCAATTGTAATGAAACTCAAGGAGCGTTAAATATGAAAGTATTATCAATCATCAAGTACCTCTTTTCGGCAGTCGGCCTCGCCCTGCTGTTAGGTGCGTTGGTTTCTTATCAGCATTCGAATGATTTCTTGGACAGCGCGCTTTCCACCCAGGGTACGGTGGTGGGGATGGAGAAAAGTCGTGGTGCGGATTCAACCAGTTACTTTCCGATTATTGAGTATGTGGCCAATGAGGGGCAGAAGCTCCAGTTCAGGTCGAGTACCGGTAGCAGTCGACCTGCGTATTCAATCGGGGAAACGGTAGAGGTTCTGTACTCGCCGCAACAGACTGAGGATGCACGACTTAATAGTTATTTTTCCCTTTGGGGCGCGGCACTTATATTGGCGATTCTGGGTGCGGTGTTTTTGTTTATTGGCGTCATTATTATGTTGGTTGGTGTGCTCAAGAACAAAAAGAAAGCCTATTTGCAACGAAATGGCAGTGAAGTTATCGCGCAGTTTCAATCGGTTGAATTTAACCATCAACTTGAAGTGAATGGGCGCAATCCTTTTGTGATCGTGTGCCAGTGGCTTAACCCCGTGACCCGCGAGGTGCATGTATTTGAGAGTGAAAATATCTGGTTTGACCCGTCGCCTTATATACAGGGCGAAACAGTCAAGGTGTTGATCGAACGGGACAACCCTAAAAAATACTATGTCGATGTTTCCTTCCTGCCCAAGGTGGCCCGTTAACTCACGCACGGCAGTCAGTGCCCAGGAGGTTTCATGAGAAGCGTCATTCGTGTCGGCGACAGTCTTTCTTCGGGTGGGGTGGTGCTGACCGGCGCCGATGGCATGCAGTTTATGCAGCGTGCCGTGGCGTGCGTGGGCGATGCGGTGTTTTGTCCGCTGCCGGGACACGGGTCAAACCAGATCGTCGAAGGCGATACCGGCAGCCAGTACCTGGGGCGTCCGATCGCCTTGCACGGCCACCGCTGCGCGTGCGGCTGCACCTTGATCTCTTCATTGACGCAAGCCGGGAGGCGGTGACGTGCCTGTCGACCTCAAGACATTGCCGGAGCATTTGTCACTGCCCGAGCCCCCACGTCGGGGGCCCTGGGCCTTGGGTGCCTCGCTGTGCGCGCTGCTGGGCGGCGGCCTGATCGCGGTGCTGTGGCCAGCGGACCATTGGCGCCTGTCGTGGTGGTGCTGCCGTTGGTGCTGGGGCTCTTGGCCTATGCCCTGCGGTTGTTGGCCTATGAGCGCCAGCATGACTTCGTACAAGGCTGGAGCGAGCGCCGCGACGAACAGGAGCAGGCGCTCATTGCGCGGGGCCGGCGTGCGGTGGTGGTCGTGGGCAGCACCTACTGCACGGCGGCCGGAAGTAATCAATTAGCGAACGCATTGCGCCACGGCAGCCAGCCATTGCAGGCGGTGTACGTGGGGGCAAACTCCCCGACAATACGTGTGAGCCAATTGATGCCAGTTGCGCAGCAACATACCGAGCAAGAGTATGCGCAACGCTTGGCGGCCTCGTTCGAGCAAATGGCCGGTGCCCTCGACGTGGAGTTGCAGCCCTTCAACCGCGACGTGCCGCTGTGCGTGCGGATCAAGCACAACCAGGTGCTCAGTGACGATGCAATCCTGTCGTTATGGCGCTCATCCCTACGCCGCGAACGGCCTGTGGATCAGGTGGTGTTTGCAACGACAGACGATGGGTTGATGTGGCTGGACAGTTGGCTGGACGAACCACCGCGCGCCCGGCTTTTACTGTCGATTGAGGTCAATCTGTTTCTGGAACCCGTCCCTGAACACGCCGAATCGGTCTCGGCGGTGCTACTGGCTACCGCTGAGCTCTGCACCGCGCAGGAAGTCGCGCCGATGGCACGGGTGCACCGTCCGGTGCGGGTGATGGACCCGGCGCCTGCGCTGCAGGATGCATGCAGATGGGGCGAACTTTCGGTACAGGACAAGGCGTTCTTTACCTGGCACAGCCAGATGTCCAGGCAAACGCTGGGGGATGCCCATCTCGCCCTGTTCAGCACGGGCTATCGGCCTGATGTTGCCCGGACTCACTCACTGGATAAGTCGTTGGGCCTACCGGAATGCGCGGTGGGCAACATCGCGCTGATTCTCGCCAGTGAGCAAGCCCGTACGGATCAGCAACCGCAGCTTGTGATGCTGCGCGATACGTCCGTGCAAGCGCTTGTCGTCCAGCCTGTTCGATGACCTTGAGATAAGGATTAGTCATGAAAAGTAAGAGACTCGGCGGCTGGATCGTCGTCCTCTGCGTGATGGTGGTTGGTAGCCTTTTGATCTGGGTCGAGAACCCTTTGGTCCATGTGAACACCGAGATCGGGCAATGGCAGTGGTCGGCCGTGCTGCTGATTGCGTGCTTGGTCTTGTTGTTCCTCGATGGCCTGGGTGGTTTGGTTTACAAGGTGCTGGGCGCAATGGAGAGTGTGGCTCGCTTTAGAGTCAAGCTGGGGATGGCGGGCCCAGGCCCAACACGCAGCACACCCGATCCCGAATTCGCCGGCTCGCCCGCCGCTCGCTTGGCACCACACCTACGCCAGCACTACGGCCTCTTCTGGCGCCACAAAGTCCGCCTGTTGTTGGTCGTCGGCGAGCCCGAACAGATCAACGCCATTGCCCCGGACCTGGTGGCCAAGCGCTGGCTGCACGGCCAGGACACGGTGTTGATTTGGGCCGGGAGCGCACAGGTTGGGCCCGACGAGACGACGCTTGGTCTGTGCAAGCAGCTCAGCCGCCGACGCGCCCTCGACGGGGTGGTCTGGGCGTTGGACAAGGCGCAAAGCCGCGATGCTGCCGCCATGGGCAAAGGCGTGCGCCACCTCCAGAATCTGGCCCGCACGCTGCACTGGCAACTGCCGCTGTACCTGTGGCAGGTCTGCGCGAGCCAGTGGTCGCAGGGCACGCGCCCCACCCAGCCGGTGGGGTGTTCGTTGTCGGCGCGGGGCACGGCCGATGAGTTGGAACGCCATCTGACCCAACTGCTGGAGCCCCTGCGCCAAATGGGCCTGGCGCAAGTCGCGCACAGGTTGGGTGATGACTTTTTGCTGCGCCTGTCCCAGGACTTGAAGGATGAGGGTATTGCCCGCTGGCGTCAGGTGCTGGTGCCGTTGCTCGGGGAGTTTTCCCGTGGCTTGCCGTTGCGCGGGCTGTGGTTCAGTTTGCCGCTGCCGCCAGGCAAGAGCGATCCGGACGACAACGCGTATAAGGCCAACCAGGACAACTTTTGGCCGCTGGACCCGGCCTGGCAAGGCGTGCTCGCGGACAAACGCCCGCACTTGGGCCGCCTCGGCTGGCCCGCACCCCGCATCGCCTATGCCGCGGTGATGGGCCTTGTGCTCCTCTGGGGCACCGGCCTGTTGCTGTCCTTCGCCAGCAACCGCGCGCACATCGTCCAGGTGCAGGACGCCTTGGCCGGTCTGGACCAGGCCGGGCAGGGCGATGAGCAATTGTGCGCGCTGAATGAGCTGATGCGCGAGCTCGGTCGCCTCGATTACCGCGCCACCCACGGTGTGCCGTGGTACCAGCGCTTCGGCCTGAGCCAGAACGCGCCACTGCTCGAGACCTTGTGGCCGCGGTATGTCGAGGCCAATCACCGCCTGCTGCGCGACCCGGCGGCGGCGAATTTGCAGCGTCAACTCAACGCCCTGGTCAAGTTGCCCGCCGACAGCCCTGAGCGCGCGGCGCGGGCCACGCTGGCCTACGATCAGCTCAAGGCCTACTTGATGATGGCCCATCCGGAGAAGGCCGATCCGGCGTTCCTGGTCCAGGC
>NZ_FOCB01000005.1 GCF_900109995.1 Pseudomonas sp. ok272
GTCTCAACCGAGGCGCGCATTCTACAGCAGCCTCTGTTACTGTCAAGCGGTTATTTTAAGAAGCTTTCAAAGTTTCCCTTGCAACTTCAACCACTTGCGCTTCCAATCTCTCGTCAGCGGGAGGCGAATTCTACAGCGTTACACGCTGCTGTCAACACCTCTTTCTCGCCGCTTTCGACCGAGAAGATCGAACCGTTGATAGTGTCAAACCAGCCGACCCTAACAACTCCTTCCAGGCCTCGATGAACCGAAGCAACCTGCTGCCGAAAACTTCATAACTCTTTGTTTACCAAGGAGTTTTCCGTTTCGACTGCGCCGGAAGTGGGGCGAATTATAGACAGTTACAATTCGCCGTCAACACTTATTTCAAGCTCTATTCGGATTTAAGCGTAATACGTGCAAATGCCTTCTTTCCAGCCTGGCAAACGTGCGTAGCGCCCAGCTCGTATATAAAGGCGCGATCCACTACCTCACCATCTATACGCACTCCGCCAGAGCCCAGAAGATCCCGCGCCACTGCCGAGTTCTTCACCAGGCCTGCCTTATTAAGGACAGCGGCGATCGGCATTGCCTCGCCAGCACTCAACTCAATCTCCGGCAGATCATCCGGCAGTTCGCCATCCTTCATACGATTGCCCGCTGCGCGGTGCGCACTAGCAGCAGCCTCCTCGCCATGGAACCGCGCAACGATCTCTTCAGCCAGCTTGATCTTGACGTCCCGCGGATTGGCGCCCGCCTCGACATCAGCACGCAACGCATTGATCTCATCCATCGAGCGAAAGCTCAACAGTTCGAAGTAACGCCACATCAGTGCATCAGGGATGGACACCAGCTTGCCATACATCACGCCCGGAGCTTCCTGGATACCCACATAGTTACCCAGGGACTTGGACATTTTCTTCACGCCGTCCAAACCTTCCAACAACGGCATGGTCAGGATGCACTGAGCTTCTTGCCCATACGCACGCTGCAGCTCACGCCCCATCAGCAAGTTGAACTTCTGATCGGTACCACCCAGCTCGACATCGGCGCGCAAGGCGACCGAGTCATAGCCCTGAACCAATGGATAGAGGAACTCATGTATCGCGATGGGTTGGTTGGTGGAATAACGCTTATCGAAATCGTCGCGCTCAAGCATGCGAGCAACGGTGTACTGGGACGTCAGGCGAATGAAGTCCGCCGGCCCCATCTGATCCATCCAGGTGGAGTTGAACGCCACCTCGGTCTTGGCTGGATCCAGGATTTTGAACACCTGAGTCTTATAGGTCTCGGCATTCTCGAGAACCTGCTCACGGGTCAGCGGTGGGCGCGTAGCACTCTTGCCGCTCGGATCGCCGATCATCCCGGTGAAGTCACCTATAAGGAAGATCACCTGGTGACCCAACTCCTGGAACTGACGCAGCTTATTAATAAGCACCGTATGCCCCAAGTGCAGATCCGGCGCAGTAGGGTCGAAGCCAGCCTTAATACGCAGTGGCTGGCCACGCTTGAGCTTCTCGATGAGCTCGGACTCGACCAACAGTTCTTCTGCACCACGTTTGATCAGCGCTAGCTGCTCTTCAACCGACTTCATAACCAACCTGCAAGGCTCAGATTCAAAGGGAACCAACCATACAAGATCGCACACCAAATACAAGTTTTGCCCGGCGCACGGACAGCAATCCACGAACAGAGCACTCGCGGCTTGCTTAAGGGATGATTTGGTTATATTTTATACAGTTATTTCATCTTCATCATGTCATTCATCTTTTCCAATTCATCTTTATCCAAAGTCAAATTACCTATGACCACAGAACCGACTAAAGCGCCGCCGCTTTATCCGAAGACCCACCTGCTAGCCGCAAGTGGCATCGCCGCCCTACTCAGCCTGGCGCTCCTGGTGTTTCCATCCAGTGACGTTGAAGCAAAAAAGACAACCTTAAGCCTTGAACTGGAAAGCCCTGCTGAACAACTGACACAAGATCAAGACGCCGCTGACGTCGTTCAAGCCACAAATGAAGCCGTGCAATCTCCATTCGCACAGATCGAAGATGCGACTGAGACCGCTCCGCAAACCGCCGAAGCGGCCCCCGCAGCAGTTGTCGAGCAGAAGAAAGAGCCCAATCACCGAGAAGTCATCGTCTCCAAGGGCGATACCCTCTCCACACTGTTCGCCAAAGTCGGCCTACCCAGCACCGCGGTGCATGAGATGCTGGCCAGTGACAAGCAAGCCAAACAGTTCACGCAACTCAAGCACGGGCAAAAGCTCGAATTCGAGTTGAGCTCCGATGGACAGCTCTCCAGCCTGCACAGCAAAGTCAGCGACCTTGAAACCATCAGCCTGAACAAAAGCGCCAAGGGCTATGCGTTCAAGCGCACGACGACAAAACCGACCGTGCGCTCCGCGTACGTCCACGGTGTGATCAACAGTTCGCTGTCGCAGTCCGCCGCACGCGCCGGCATGTCCCACAGCCTGACTATGGACATGGCAAGCGTGTTTGGCTATGACGTCGACTTCGCCCAGGACATTCGCCAGGGCGATGAATTCGATGTGATCTACGAACAGAAAGTCGTGAATGGTAAGCCTGTCGGCAACGGCCCAATCCTGTCTGCCCGCTTTACCAACCGCGGCAAGACCTACACTGCGGTGCGCTATACCAACAAACAAGGCAACAGCAGCTACTACACAGCTGAAGGCAACAGCATGCGCAAGGCGTTCATCCGCACTCCGGTGGATTTCGCTCGCATCAGCTCGCGCTTCTCCATGGGCCGCAAACACCCGATCCTGAACAAGATCCGCGCCCACAAAGGCGTCGATTACGCAGCGCCCCGCGGCACGCCAATCAAGGCGGCCGGCGATGGCAAGGTGCTGCTGGCCGGTCGTCGTGGCGGTTATGGCAATACCGTCATCATCCAGCACGGCAACACCTACCGTACGCTGTACGGCCACATGCAGGGATTCGCCAAGGGCGTGAAGACCGGCGGCACCGTCAAGCAAGGCCAGGTGATTGGCTATATCGGCACCACCGGCCTGTCCACCGGCCCACACTTGCACTATGAGTTCCAGGTCAACGGTGTTCACGTCGATCCGCTCGGGCAGAAACTGCCTATGGCCGACCCGATTGCCAAAACCGAACGTGCGCGCTTCCAACAGCAAAGCCAACCGCTGATGGCCCGCATGGATCAAGAGAAAGCCACCCTGCTGGCTTCGAGCAAGCGCTAAGCCATGGCCCTCTATATAGGTGTGATGTCCGGGACCAGCCTTGATGGCCTGGACATTGCACTTGTGGAACAAAGCGCAACGATCAAGCTGATCGCCACCCACTACATCCCAATGCCCGCGGCCCTGCGCATCGAGCTGCTTGGCTTATGCACCAGCGGACCCGATGAGATTGCCCGAAGCGCCATTGCCCAGCAGAACTGGGTTGAACTGGCCGCCCAAGGCATCAACAACCTCCTGGCAACGCAATCACTCAAACCTGCGGATATCCGCGCGATTGGCAGCCATGGCCAGACCATTCGCCACGAACCCTCCCGCGGGTTTACCGTGCAAATTGGCAACCCGGCCCTGTTGACCGAGCTGACAGCGATCACTGTCGTCAGCGACTTCCGTAGCCGCGACGTGGCGGCTGGCGGGCAAGGCGCACCACTGGTCCCAGCCTTTCATGAAGCGTTGTTTGAACAGCGCAGTGGTAACCGCGCAGTGTTGAACGTCGGTGGGTTCAGCAACCTGAGCCTGATTGAAACCGACAAGCCCGTCTCGGGCTTTGATTGCGGTCCCGGCAACGTTCTATTGGACGCCTGGATTCACCAGCAACATGGCGAAACTTTCGACCGCGATGGGCAGTGGGCAGCCAGTGGCAAAGTAGAGCCCGCCCTGCTCAACGCCCTGCTCAGCGACCCGTTCTTCCTCACCAAAGGCCCGAAAAGTACCGGCCGCGAAGTGTTCAACCTGCAATGGCTGACCCAACACCTCGCCAACCTGCCGGGGTTCGCCGCACAAGACACACAGGCCACACTGCTGGAACTGACTGCGCTGACCATTATCGATTCGTTGCAAGCCGCCCAGGTCGATACCCAGGAGTTGCTGGTGTGTGGCGGCGGCGCGCATAACAAGACACTCATGACCCGCCTCGCCAGCCTGCTGCCAAATACCCAGGTCAGCAGCACCGCGGTTTACGGCGTAGATCCGGACTGGGTCGAGGCCATGGCGTTTGCCTGGTTGGCGCATTGCTGCCTCGAAGGCATCCCAGGCAACCGCCCAAGCGTCACGGGCGCCAGAGGACTACGCGTGCTCGGCGCTATCTACCCCGCCTGAACAACAGACAGCAAAACGCCGCAAGACTGTCAGGTCATGCGGCGTTGAGTACTGCCGATACAGCGCGATGACCGATCAGATTGAGAACGAAGAGCCGCAACCGCACGTGGTCGTGGCGTTCGGATTCTTGATCACGAAGCGCGAGCCTTCCAGCCCTTCCTGATAATCCACCTCGGCACCCGCCAGATACTGATAGCTCATCGGGTCGACGACCAAGCTGACACCCTCGCGCTCGACGATGGTGTCGTCATCGGCCACTTCTTCATCGAAGGTAAAACCATACTGAAACCCAGAACAACCGCCGCCCGTAACGAATACGCGCAGCTTCAAGCGATCATTCCCCTCTTCATCGACCAGGCTCTTCACCTTGTGCGCAGCACCGTGGGTGAATTGCAAAGCCGTGGGGGTGAAGGATTCGACGCTCATGCTGACTATCTCCCGGCGTTACGCCGCCATAATGCGTGATGACCGGCATTATCCGCTTCTCCCAGAAAATCGGTCAACTATTGTTAGGGTATTGCAGCCCGCAGAATCACACCCACAGAATGCAAAAAGGCCCGCTAAACGGGCCTTTCGCTACTCTGAGCAGGGTTTATGGCAGCATCCCGGCATGGGACAGCCCCAGGCGCTCGTCCAGGCCAAACAAGATGTTCAGGTTCTGCACGGCCTGCCCCGACGCCCCTTTGACCAGGTTGTCGATCACCGACAGCACTACCACCAGATCACCGTCTTGCGGACGATGAACCGCAATCCGACAAACATTCGCGCCTCGCACGCTACGGGTTTCCGGGTGGCTGCCAGCAGGCATGACATCGACGAACGGCTCATTGGCGTAGCGCTTTTCAAACAGTGCCTGCAAATCCACGGAGCGGTCGACGACGGTCGCGTACAGCGTCGAGTGAATGCCGCGAATCATCGGCGTCAGGTGTGGGACGAAGGTCAGGCCTACATCCTTGCCTGCGGCACGACGCAGCCCCTGGCGAATTTCCGGCAAGTGGCGATGCCCTTTGACGGCATAGGCCTTCATGCTTTCCGACGTTTCGGCGTACAACGAACCAACCGCCGCGCCGCGACCCGCACCGCTGACACCCGATTTGCAATCCGCGATCAAGCGCGTGGTGTCGGCCAGGCCAGCTTCAAGCAATGGCAAGAAGCCCAGTTGCGTCGCGGTTGGATAGCAGCCCGGCACAGCAATCAGGCGGGCCTGCTTGATCTGCTCGCGATTGACTTCTGGCAAGCCATAGACCGCCTCTTCGAGCAGGTGCGGGGCGCCATGTGGCTGGTTGTACCACTTGGCCCACTCATCGGCGTCCTGCAGGCGGAAGTCTGCCGACAGATCGATCACCTTGGTCCCCGCGGCCAACAGTTCGCCCGCCAGCGCATGGGCAACACCATGCGGCGTGGCAAAGAACACCACGTCGCAGGCGCCGAGTGCCTTGATGTCAGGAACGCTGAATGCCAGGCCATCGTAGTGACCGCGCAGGTTCGGGTACATGTCGGCAACAGCCAGGCCAGCCTCGGATCGGGAAGTAATGACCGCCACTTCTGCCTGCGGGTGCTGTGCCAACAGACGCAGCAATTCGACACCGGTGTAACCCGTGCCGCCGACGATACCGACCTTGACCATAAACCTGCCCTCAACGAACCCACTGGAAAGCCGTCGATAATAGGGTGCGCCCAGCCCTGCGACAACCGTCAAGGTGACGTGTGGCCGCTCAAGCCTCTACTATTCGGGCTACCGTGAACCTGGGAATAACTAAAATGCTCTATCTGTGGCTCAAAGCTTTTCACATCGTCAGCATCGTGTGCTGGTTTGCCGGCCTGTTTTACCTGCCGCGCCTATTCGTTTACCACGCGCAAGCCGAAGACAGCATCAGCAAGGAACGCTTCAGCATCATGGAACGCAAGCTGTATCGCGGCATCATGGGCCCGGCCATGATTGCCTCGCTGATCTTTGGCGGCTGGCTCATCAGCCTCAACCCCAGCGCCTACTTCGGCCAGGGCGGCTGGATGCATGCCAAGCTCACGCTGGTCGTGCTGCTGATCGGCTATCACCATATGTGCGGCGCCCAAGTAAAACGCTTTGCCCGCGGCGAAAACACCCGCAGCCATGTGTTCTTCCGCTGGTTCAATGAAGTACCAGTGTTGATGTTGCTGGCTATCGTAATTTTGGTTGTCGTACGGCCGTTCTAATCCTACTGACCACACTCCATCGGGGAACTTCCAATGTCGCTGCCAGCCCTGCTCGAACACCATTTGCGCCTGCCTATCGTCGTGGCGCCGATGTTTCTGATTTCCAACCCACAACTGGTACTCGCCTGCTGTCGCAATGGTGTCGTCGGCAGCTTCCCGGCGCTGAACCAGCGTGAAAGCAGCGGCTTCAAGGCCTGGCTGGAAGAGATCGAAGCGGGCCTGGCGCTCCTTGAAAACCCGGCGCCCTATGCCGTGAACCTGATCGTTCATAACAGCAACCCACGGCTGCAAGCGGACCTGGAGATCTGCATCGAGCACAAAGTGCCGATTGTGATCACCAGCCTGGGCGCAGTGAAAGAGTTGGTTGACGCGGTGCACAGCTACGGTGGCCTGGTGTTTCACGATGTCACCACACGCCGGCATGCCGAGAAAGCCGCCGAGGCCGGGGTTGATGGCTTGATTGCCGTGGCCGCCGGTGCCGGTGGTCACGCCGGCACCTGGAGTCCGTTTTCGCTGATTGCCGAGATCCGGCAGTTCTTCGACAAAACCCTGCTGTTGGCCGGCTGCCTGAACCATGGCCACCAGATTCTCGCTGCGCAACTGCTCGGTGCGGACCTGGCCTACTTCGGCACACGCTTTATCGGCACCACTGAAAGCCATGCGCCTGAAGCGTACAAAGATATGCTGTTGACGTCCCGGGCGGCGGACATTGTCCACACCCCTGCGGTTTCCGGGGTGCCGGCCAGCTTCATGCGCCAAAGCCTGCTCAATGCCGGCTTTGATATAGACGCGCTGCAAGGCAAGGGCAGTATCGACTTCGGGTCCAAGCTCAAGCCCGTCAACGATGAGGCCAAAGCCTGGAAAACCGTGTGGTCCGCGGGCCAGGGTGTCGGCGGGATCGACGACCTGCCCAGTGTCGACGATCTCATCGCGCGACTGGACGCCGAATACCGCAAAGCCCTCGAACTCGCCAGCCAACTGCCCAAGCGCTGGCCCCGCTAACACCCGCCCTGGCCAGCCGACTCGACTGGCCACACGCCACGCATTACGACAGGGACGCCTTACATGAGTGAAAAACGCTGCAGAATCGTCTTCGACGGTGCGCTACAAACGGGGGTCGATATCACCACCGCCAAGCTCAATCTCGCCCAACTGTTCAAGTGTGACGTCGCCGCCATCGAACACCTGTTCAGCGGTGAGCCTGTCGCGCTCAAGCGCGACCTGTCCGAGGCCGCCGCGCAGACCTACCTCGATGCCCTGTCGAAAACCGGCATCCAGGCTCGCATCGAAGCAGAGCCTGCAGTTGAACTCGACCTGAGCGAAGTCAGCCCTGTCTCGGCCGCCAGTGCCGTGACGCCCGAGCAATCGCCCTATGCCCCACCCCGGGCACCCGCAGATGAAACCCTGCCGGAGTTCTCCCAACTCAAATTGTTCAGCGTTCAAGGACGAATCGGTCGCCTGCGCTACATCGCCTGGACACTGGTGACCACGCTGATCATCGGCGCTGTCACCAGCCTCCTGGGATTGAGCCTGTGGTTCAACGATCAACTGATACTGGCTGGCATTGTTTTTGTCGGCGCGGTGCTGGTCTACCTCTATGTGTACGTCACCATCAGCGTGCAGCGCCTGCATGACCTGGGCTGGTCGGGCTGGTTGTGTTTCCTGCACCTGGTGCCGTTGCTGGACACCTTGCTCCTGATTGTCCAGATGGCCGTGCCCGGTAACGCAACCGCCAACCGCTACGGCGCACCACCGCCGCCCAATAGTGTGGCCGTCAAGGTACTGTGTGCCTTGTGGCTGGCCATGATCGCGGTGTTTTTTGTCAGCGCAGTGACCGGCGACCTCGGCACACTGATCGAAGAGCAGCAGAGCGCTTTCAGCCTTGACCATGAACCCGCCGACACGGTGGATACAGCCCCAGCAGATGATCCGGCGCCAGTCGCCCCGCCCCCTGTAGACTATGAGCACGAATAAACGCGCTCGGCGCCTGCTTCCTCCCATGGCAGCAGG
The DNA here is from genome assembly GCF_900109995.1 of Pseudomonas sp. ok272. Taxonomy (GTDB): domain Bacteria; phylum Pseudomonadota; class Gammaproteobacteria; order Pseudomonadales; family Pseudomonadaceae; genus Aquipseudomonas. Next base: position 8,501 of record NZ_FOCB01000005.1, read on the forward strand.
GCGCGAGCCGTTGCAATGGAGAACTGCATGACCCGTTACGCTCTGATCACCGGCGCTTCCAGCGGCATCGGCCTGGCCTTGGCCGAAGCCCTGGCGCGTCGTGGCCGCAGCCTGATTCTGGTAGCTCGCCAACGTGATCAGCTTGAAAGCATCGCGATCGAACTGACCCAGCGCTTTGGCGTGGAGGTGCTGTTTCGCGCGTGTGACCTGGGTGAGCCGTTGCGTCTGTCGGGCTTTCTACTGGAGCTCGAAGAAGGCGAACGGCAAATCGATCTACTGGTCAATTGCGCCGGGATCGGCACCTGCGGCCCATTCCTGGCGCAAGACTGGATGACCGAGCAGGACCTGATCGAAGTCAACATCCTCGCCCTCACTCGCCTGTGCCATGCCATCGGCAACAGCATGGCGCTGCAAGGGGGTGGGCAGATTCTCAACGTCGCGTCAGTGGCAGCGTTCAATCCGGGGCCGTGGATGAGCACTTACTACGCCAGCAAAGCCTATGTGCTGCACTTCTCGGAAGGCTTGCGGGTAGAGCTGAAAAAATGCGCGATCAACGTCTCGGTCTTGTGCCCCGGGCCGACCCGCACCGCGTTCTTCCGCACGGCCAATCTGGATGACCACAAGCTGGACAGCAGCAAACTGCTGATGAGTCCCGAGGAAGTGGCGCTCTACACGGTGCGCGCCCTGGATAAGAACCGCGCCATCATCATTCCCGGGCGCCGTAATCGTTGGTTCGCGTTCCTGCCACGCCTGGGTTCACGCTGGCTGACACGCACCCTCGTCGGCATGGTCAACAAAGCCTATTGCCCACGCTGATACCGTGGCCGGGCAAAAGGCTGGGCGCGGCGATAAGCCATGGGTACACTCAGGCCAGCCCAAACAACGGAGAAAACAGCTGTGGATACTCTGTTCACCAAGATCATCAACCGGGAGATCCCGGCAGACATCATCTACGAGGACGACCAGGTACTGGCCTTCCACGACATCGCCAAAGCCGCGCCGGTGCATTTCCTGGTCATTCCGAAAAAGCCGATCCGCACCCTCAACGACCTGACCGAGGACGACAAGGCATTGGCCGGGCACATTCTGTTCACCGCCCAGCGCCTGGCGCTCGAGCAGGGTTGCGAAGAAGGCTTCCGGGTGGTGATGAACTGCAATCCAAAGGGTGGACAAACCGTCTACCACATCCATATGCACGTGCTGGGTCAGCGCCAGATGAACTGGCCACCGGGCTGATTCATAACAACCTCCCCCCTGCAGGAGTGAGGCTTGCCCGCGAAGACCTCGGCACCTTCAAGATATCAGTGCCAGACCGTCCGCTTTCGCGAGCAAGCCCTCTCCCACAAAAACGCCACCGTGCGCCCTGCACGGCAAATGACCCAGCGCAAACCTTCCCCGGCCGATTGCGGTAAACTGGCCGCCGAGATTTTTCCCGGAGGTCAGCATGACTACCCAACGTCACTACTCGCCCATTGACCGTCTGCTGTTGCAAGCCGACACCGCGATGCGCACCCTGCTGCCCTTCAGTGGCCAGCCTCATCGCCCGTCGCCCGCCATCGTGCAGCCGGACGCGAAGCTGAGCGACGAGGACACTCGCCACGTCGCCGGCCTGATGCGCATCAACCATACCGGCGAAGTCTGTGCCCAGGCGCTGTACCAGGGCCAGGCCCTGACCGCCAAGCTGCCGCACGTGCGCGCCGCCATGGAGCACGCCGCCGAAGAAGAGATCGACCACCTGGTCTGGTGTGAGCAACGCCTCCACCAGCTCGGCAGCCACACCAGTATTCTCAACCCATTGTTCTATGGCATGTCGTTCGGCATTGGCGCCGTTGCCGGGTTGATCAGCGACAAGGTCAGCCTGGGCTTCGTCGCCGCCACTGAAGATCAAGTCTGCAAGCACCTGAACGAGCACTTGGAGCAACTGCCGGCCGAGGATGAAAAGTCCCGGGCCATCCTGCAGCAGATGCGCATCGACGAAGAACAGCATGCCGACAGCGCGCTCGAGGCCGGAGGCTTTCGTTTCCCGGCGCCCGTGAAGTTCGCAATGAGCTTGATGGCCAAGGTGATGACCAAGAGCACCTATCGGATCTGATCGCTGCACTATCCGTCCGGCCATAAAAAAGGCGACTGCCGCAAGGAAGTCGCCTTTTTTGTACTCGATGCTTTTAGCTCGACATGTTGCGCGCGTAAAAGATTTCGAGCATCTCGTGCCTCACGCGTTCGGTAACGTGGGTACGCTGGTCCGCTGACAAGTTGCTGGTGGCGTCGCCGAACAGGTAGTTATCCAGTTCGAACTCCTTGAGCAGCATCTTGGTGTGGAACATGTTCTCCTGGTACACATTGACATCGGTCATCTGGTAACCGTCGCGGGTGTCTTCGGAGAGATAGTTCTGGATCGAGTTGATCTCGTGATCGATGAAGTGCTTCTTGCCTTCGACATCACGCGTAAAGCCGCGGACGCGGTAGTCCACCGTGACAATATCCGACTCGAACTGGTGAATCAGGAAGTTGAGGGCTTTAAGCGGTGAAATGACCCCGCACGTCGACACGTCGATATCCACACGGAAGGTCGCAATACCATCCACCGGATGGATCTCCGGGTAGGTGTGCACCGTGATGTGGCTCTTGTCGAGGTGGGCCAGGATAATTTCGGGGATCGGGCCTGGCGACTCTTCGATCTGGCTCTCGGTGGGGGTCACCGGTTCCTCGGAGATCAGAATGGTCACGCTGGCGCCCTGGGGGTCGTAATCCTGACGCGCGATGTTCAGGATGTTGGCTCCAATGATATCGACAACTTCCGTGAGGATCTGCGTGAGGCGTTCAGCGTCGTACATCTGATTGATGTACTCGACATACGCCTGCTGGTCTTGCGGGGTTTCCGCATAGCAGATGTCATAGATGTTGAAGCTCAAGGTCTTTGTCAGGTTATTGAACCCATGGAGCTTGAGTTTGCTTTTCACCGTTTAAAAACTCTCTATGTATGCGGCCCGGCCGCGTGATCAAGCATGCCCGTCAGTTGCGAACAACGCAGCTGCGTAGGACGGTTAACACCTCTTCGCGATGGCGATTTTGGTTATCTGTTCGGGCGAACAACCGGTCGGTCGACCGATCACTGCCCTGAAAAAAGTGGCGCATTATGCAGACCTGAGCCAGTGATCACCAGAGTCTGCACTGCTTTTATGATAGTTGAATGTCGATTCAACCCAGCTCGATGATTTCGTAGTCGTGGGTGATCGCGACACCGGCTGCGCCGAGCATGATCGACGCCGAGCAATACTTCTCGGCCGACAGCTCGATGGCACGCTTGACCTGGGCTTCTTTCAGCGCCCGGCCCTTGACCACGAAGTGCATGTGAATCTTGGTGAAGACTTTCGGGTCCTCGCTCGCACGCTCGGCTTCCAGGAAGGCTTCGCAGCTTTCCACCGCCTGGCGGGACTTCTTCAGGATGCTGACCACGTCGAAATTGCTGCAACCACCTACGCCGAGCAGGAGCATTTCCATCGGTCGGACACCCAGGTTGCGCCCGCCGGCCTCTGGCGGACCGTCCATGACCACGACGTGACCGCTACCGGATTCACCGAGGAACATGGCTTCGCCCGCCCATTGAATACGTGCCTTCATCGCCAAGTCTCCACTGTAAAAAAAGGGCGGCCAGCTTAGCACAGGGCTTTACACAGACAGCGCACCGCCTGCGTGCCCGCGGCGGCCTGACGCATTGATAAATTCTCGAATAATCACAGAATGTGTCTGTTAAGCTGACGCCAATTCGCTGGCGTTTTGCCAGCTTCTACAAAAAATCATGCCACACCGTGCAGTCTTCTCGGGATTCAACCATGGTTGCTATTGCCCCATCCCCCAAAATCAAGAACCTCGACAAGTTGTTGATGCATTGCCAGCGTCGTCGGTATCAGGCCAAGAGCAACATCATTTGCGCGGGCGATCGCTCCGACACCTTGTTCTTCATCATCAAGGGCTCGGTCACGATCCTGATCGAAGACGACGATGGCCGGGAAATGATCATCGCCTACCTCAATGCCGGGGACTTTTTCGGCGAATTGGGCCTGTTCGAGCAAGCTGGCCATGAACAGGAACGTAGCGCCTGGGTCCGCGCCAAAGTTGAATGCGAAGTGGCCGAGATCAGTTACTGCAAGTTCCGCGAACTGTCCCAGCAAGACCCGGACATTCTTTACGTGCTCAGTGGCCAGATTGCCCAGCGCCTGCGCAACACCACGCGCAAGGTCGGCGACCTGGCGTTCTTCGACGTCACCGGCCGCGTGGCCCGCTGCCTGCTGGAGTTGTGCAAACAGCCGGACGCCATGACCCACCCCGATGGCATGCAGATCAAAATCACCCGCCAGGAAATCGGCCGGATCGTCGGTTGTTCGCGAGAAATGGTTGGACGGGTCCTCAAGGACCTGGAAGAGCGCAACCTGGTCAACGTCAAAGGCAAGACCATGGTGGTATTCGGCACCCGCTAAGCGGTCAACACCCCGGCCAGCATCTGCCGATAGAGGCAATCGAGCCGCGCGAGCGCATCCGGGGCCGCGAACTGTTCATGCAGCGCAATGTGGCTCTGCGCCCGCACCCGCTGCTCCAGGCCACAGGCCTCGTTGAATCGGTTGACCGCCGCCACCATCGACTCGCGCTCATCATCCAGTAGCAATGCCCCGTGCACCAACCCCACTGGACGCTGCCCGCCCTTGCTCTGGCGCCAACGCTGGGCGGTGCCCACCATCTTGCGCCCATCGAGATTGACGTTGAACCGGCCATCGCAGAACGCGCCTTCGACTTCCCCCATCGATGGATTGCCACCCAACTCCGTGAGCAACTGGCAAATCGGATCGCACAGGCGCCTGTAGGCCGTTTCGATGCGCCCGTGATCACCCTCACTGCGCGGCGGCGCATACACCAGAGCAATATTGATGGTCGCCGCCGACTGCGGCACGGGTTCGCCACCGGTTTCGCGCAACAGCACCGGCCAACCATTGGCTGCCGACGCCGCACACGCCACCTCGAACCCCGGCAAACGGCTCAAGCGCCGGGGCATGACCAGCGCACGATCGGTGGGCTGCCAGAACAACAGGGCAAAATCCTGGTCGCCGGCACACACCGTCGCCAGCAAATCCTGTTCGGCTTGCAGGCCGGCTTCGACAGTCAGGGAGGTTGGAGTCATCAGGTCATCCGTAGGACGTTGGGCCTGGGGTGCTGCTTATGTCCCTATCGCGAGCAGGCTCGCTCCCACAGGAACAACTCAATCCTCTGTGGGAGCGAGCCTGCTCGCGAAAGGGCCTAGTACTCAGTCGAGTGTAGAACCGCTGACCGCAGTACCGCGCTCCGGAAAGAACAAGCGCTGCAATTCCGTCCCCGGACTCTCGGCGCGCATGAAGGCTTCGCCGACCAGGAACGCATACACCTCGCTGATCTCCATCAGCTCGACATCGGCGCGGTTGAGGATGCCACTCTCGGTGATGACCAGTCGATCACGCGGGATGCGCGGCAACAGGTCGAGGGTGGTTTCTAGGCTGACGTCAAAGGTGTGCAGGTTGCGGTTGTTGACGCCGAGCAACGGCGTGTCGAGCACCTTCAACGCCCGCTCCAGCTCGTCACCGTCGTGGACTTCCACCAGCACATCCAGCCCCACACCCTTGGCGACGGCAGCCAGCTCGGCCATTTTCACGTCGTCCAGCGCGGACACGATCAACAGCACGCAGTCGGCACCCAGCGCACGGGCTTCAACGATCTGGTACGGATCGATCATGAAATCCTTGCGGATCACCGGCAGCTTGCACGCGGCGCGCGCCTGTTGCAGGTACGCATCGGCGCCCTGGAAGTAGTCGACATCCGTCAGCACCGACAGGCAGGTCGCACCGCCCTTCTCGTAGCTGCGGGCGATATCGGCGGGCACGAAGTCCTCGCGGATCACGCCCTTGCTCGGCGATGCCTTCTTGATCTCGGCGATCACCGCCGGCTGCTTGAGCTTGGCCTGGGCGATCAGCGCCTGGGCAAAGCCACGCGGGGCATCTGCCGACCTGGCCATGGCCTCCAGCTCAGCCAGGGTGACGCGAGCACTGCGCTCGGCCACTTCCTGCACTTTGCGGGCGAGGATTTTTTCCAGCACCGTTGGAACACTCATCCTTCATTCTCCACTCGGAAGACCGCGGTAAACGCGCCCAATTCCTCTAGTTTTTCTCGTGCAAGGCCGGTATGCAGCGCGTCATGCGCCAAGGCCACGCCCTCTCTCAAGCTGCTGGCATGATCGGCGGCGTACAGCGCGGCGCCGGCGTTGAGCACGATCATTTCTGCCGCCTTCTGACCGTTCTCGGTCTTGCGTCGCCCCAAGGCATCGCGAATCAGTTCCAACGAGGCCGCCGGGCTTTCCACCGCCAGGCCGTGCAGGCTCTGGCTCTTCATGCCCAGGTCTTCCGGCTCGACCCAATACTCGGTGATCTGGTCGTTCTTCAGCTCCGCGACAAAGGTCGGGGCCGCCAGGCTGAATTCGTCCAGGCCATCCTTGGAATGCACCACCAGCACATGCTTGCTGCCCAGGCGTTGCAAGACCTCGGCCAATGGTCGGCACAATGCCTGACTGAACACGCCCACTACTTGATGCTTCACGCCGGCCGGATTCGTAAGCGGGCCGAGCATGTTGAACAGTGTGCGCAAGCCCAGGTCACGACGCGGACCTGCGGCGTATTTCATCGCACGATGGTGGGACTGGGCAAACATGAAACCAATACCAACGTTGTCAATGCAACGCGCCACTTGTACCGGCGTGAGGTTCAGGTAGATACCGGCGGCTTCCAGCAAGTCGGCGCTGCCGCTCTTGCCCGAGACCGCACGATTGCCATGCTTGGCCACGGTGCAGCCCGCCGCCGCTACCACAAAGGAAGACGCGGTGGAGACGTTGAAGATGTTCGCGCCATCGCCGCCGGTGCCGACCACGTCGACCACGCCATCGAGGGTTTTCAGCTCGACTTTGTCCGCCAGCTCGCGCATCACCGATACCGCACCGACGATCTCATCGATGCTCTCGCTCTTCATGCGCATGGCCATCATGAACGCGCCGACCTGCGCATCCGAGCATTGCCCGGTCATGATTTCGCGCATGACGTCGCGCATTTCCTCAGTACTCAGGTCCAGATGGCCGACGACACGGCTCAGGGCAGTCTTGATATCCATGGAAAGTCCTTAGCGCGTGCCGCCGGTTTGTTTGAGGAAGTTAGCGAACAGTTCATGACCTTGCTCGGTCAGGATCGACTCCGGGTGAAACTGCACCCCTTCGATGTTCAGCGTCTTGTGGCGCAGGCCCATGGTTTCGTCGACCGAGCCGTCTTCGAGCTGGGTCCAGGCGGTCAGTTCCAGGCAGTCGGGCAAGGTATCGTGCTTGACCACCAGCGAATGATAGCGGGTGACGGTCAACGGGTTGTTCAACCCCTCGAACACGCCCTTGTCCTCGTGGAATACCGGGCTAGTCTTACCGTGCATCACGTGGCGGGCACGCACGACATCGCCGCCAAAGGCCTGGCCGATGGACTGGTGGCCGAGGCAGACGCCGAGAATCGGCAGCTTGCCGGCGAAGTGCTTGATCGCTTCGATGGAGATACCGGCTTCGGTCGGGGTGCAGGGCCCTGGGGATACGACGATGCGTTCCGGGCCAAGCGCTTCGATGTCGGCGATGGTCAGTTCGTCGTTGCGCACGACCTTGACCTCGGCACCGAGCTCGCCAAGGTATTGCACAACGTTGTAGGTAAAGGAGTCGTAGTTGTCGATCATCAGCAACATGGCTGGAAACCTCTTGAATTCACTGACTTTTAAGGCAGCCTTCGAATGATGACCCGCAAGATGGCACGCTCGCTCAGTGGCTGGAAACAGCCAGCAAATGCGGCAGGTCTACGGGTTAAGAAGGCAAACAGATCCGGCCGGGCCGGCAGGGAAGATTCAGGCGCGCCAACGCCAACGGGCGTGTGCCTTGATGACTTGATCCAAGAGTTTGCTGACGATCAACACGGGGAAGGTCTCATTCATACGTCCGGGCACAGTAACTTAGCTGAGCGGAGGGCGCAATATGGCGTAATGCACGTAAGACATGTGGCCTCGGTCATAGCTAAATCACAAACGTTTTTGGTACTGTCGTTCTGTTCATACAACAATAATTAAACGGACCTGCTCATGATCAAACACACGCTGTTTGTACCGCTGGCTGGCTGTCTCCTCGCAATGGCCTGCTCCCAGGCAATTGCCTCCCCCTCCCCTTATTCAAAGTTCGTGGTGTTTGGCGACAGTCTCAATGACGCCGGCCAGTTCGCCGACCCTGGTGGCCCGCCAGGTGCAACGCAGCGCTATACCAACCGAGTGGGTCCGCTCTACAAGGACGGCACCGGAGAAGTGCGTGCGGCCAACTCCACCCAAATACTGGGGGGCAAGCTGGGGTTCTCCGCCAACGATACCGCCGCCTCGACTTCGGCCGTGCGCGCCGGCGAAGGCCTGCCCGACGGCAACAACTGGGCCGTCGGAGGTTACCGTACCGACCAGATACTCGACTCGATCACCACCACCTCCGCGACCGGGGATCGCACCAAGGCCGGCTACCTCCCCTCCAATGGCTTTCGCGCCGATCCGAATGCGCTCTACTACCTGTCCGGTGGCGGTAACGACTTCCTCCAGGGCAAGGTCCTGAGCCCGGACCAGGCCAATGCCGCTGCGGGCCGCCTGGTCGACAGCGTGCAAACCCTGCAAGGCGCCGGCGCCAAATACATCATGGTCTGGCTGCTGCCCGACCTCGGCCTGACCCCAGCCATCAACGGCAGCCCGGCACAAGCCTTCATCTCCCAGCTCAGCACCCAGTTCAATACCGAACTGGTCAGTCAGTTGCAACAGGTCAACGCCCAAGTCATCCCGCTCAACGTCCCGGTGCTGCTCAAGGAAGCCTTCGCCAACCCGGCACAGTTCGGCCTGGCTACGGATCAGAACCTCACTGCCACCTGCTTCAGCGGCGACGGTTGCACCATGAACGCCAAGTATGGAATCAACAGCGCCACACCGGACCCAACCAAGCTGATTTACAACGACTCGGTGCACCCCACCGAGGCCGGGCAACGACTGATCGCCGACTACGCCTACTCGCTCCTGTCCGCGCCATGGGAAGCCACGCTGCTGCCGGAAATGGCCCACGGCACCCTGCGCGCGCACCAGGATGAGTTGCGCAACCAATGGCAAGCCGATTGGGAAAACTGGCAAGCCGTCGGCCAGTGGCGAGCCATTGTCAGCGCGGGTGGCCAGCACTTGGACTTCGACGATCAACACAGCGCCGCCAGCGGTGACGGCAATGGCTACAATCTGAACGTCGGTGGCAGCTACCGCCTCAACGATGCCTGGCGCGTGGGTGTCGCCACGGGGCTCTATCGCCAGAAGCTGGAAGCCGGCAGCGACGACTCCGAGTACACCCTCAACACCTACATGGGCACCGCCTTCGCCCAGTACCAGCAAAACCGCTGGTGGGCCGACGGTGCACTGACCGCCGGGCACCTGGATTACGACAGCCTCAAGCGCAAATTCGACCTGGGCGCCAATGAACGCGGCGAGAAAGGCGATACCAGCGGCACCGTGCTGGCCGCCAGCGCCCGTGTCGGCTACGACATCGCACCCGAGGCGAGCAGCCCGTGGCACCTGTCGCCGTTTGTCAGCGCCGACTTCGCCAAGGTGCAGGTCGATGGCTACTCGGAGAACAGCAATGACTCCACCGCGCTGACCTTCGATGACCAGAAGCGCAACTCCCGGCGCCTGGGCATCGGCTTGCAGGGCAAGTACCAGGTCACCCCACAAACCCAGGTCTACGGCGAGTACGCGCACGAACGCGAGTACGAAGACGATACCCAGGACGTGACCATGAACCTCAACAGCCTGCCCGGCAATCAGTACACCCTGGAAGGCTACACCCCACAGTCCCACATCAATCGCCTGAACCTGGGGGTCAGCTACAAACTGACCACCGACCTGGCGCTGCGAGCCGGCTACAACATCCGCAAGGATGACGACTTCACCCAGCAAGGGATCAATGCCGGGGTCGTGCTGGACTTCTAAAGCGCAGGCCATAAAAAACGCGGCGCCCTGACAGGCGCCGCGTTTTTTTATGGCGACTCAATAGAACACTGGAGCGAGGCTTGCCCGCGAACAGAGGCTGACCAACACGGTATCAGCAACAGGTCGAATGCTTCGCGGGCAAGCCTCGCGCCTACAGACGACGACACCTTAATCCGGCGTCTGCTCGGCCAGGGCCACCGCACGGAACATCGCGCGGCGCTTGTTCAGGGTTTCTTCCCACTCCAGCGCTGGCACCGAGTCGGCGACGATACCGCCACCGGCCTGCACATGCAGCTCACCGTTCTTGATCACCGCCGTGCGAATCGCAATCGCCGTGTCCATATTGCCGTTCCAGGCGAAATAGCCCACCGCGCCGCCGTAGACACCGCGCTTGACCGGCTCCAGCTCATCGATGATTTCCATCGCGCGAATCTTCGGCGCCCCCGACAAAGTGCCTGCCGGCAAGATCGCCCGCAGCGCATCCATCGCCGTCAGGCCCGCCTTCAACTGGCCCGTGACGTTGGACACGATGTGCATCACGTTGGAATAGCGCTCGATGACCATCTTCTCGGTGAGTTTCACCGAGCCGATTTCCGAGACGCGCCCGGTATCGTTGCGCCCCAGGTCGATCAGCATCAAGTGCTCGGCGATCTCCTTGTCGTCCGACAGCAGGTCTTCTTCCAGCGCCAGGTCCGCTTCTTCGGTCGCGCCCCGTGGCCGGGTGCCGGCAATCGGGCGCACGGTGATCAGGTTGTCTTCGACCCGCACCAACACTTCCGGCGAGCTGCCGACCACATGGAAATCGCCGAAGTTGAAGAAGTACATGTACGGCGTCGGGTTGAAGCAACGCAGCGCCCGGTACAAGTCGATGGGCGCGGCCTTGAAGTCGATGGACATCCGTTGCGACGGCACCACCTGCATGCAGTCACCCGCCAGGATGTATTCCTTGATGGTGTCCACGGCCCGCTCGTAGTCCGACTGGGTAAAGCTTGAGCGAAACACCGGATCGGCGGCCGGTGGACGGCTGAGGTCCAGGCCGCGACGCGGGGTGATCGGCTGGCGAAGTTTGTCCAGCAGCGCTTCCAGGCTGGCCTGGCCCTGCTCGAAGGCATCCGCCTGGGAAGGGTCGGCCAGGACGATGGCGTGCATCTTGCCCGCCAGGTTGTCGAACACCACCACCGCGTCGGACACCATCAGCAGGATGTCCGGCACGTCCAGTGGGTCCGGGTTCGGGCACTGGCCCAGGCGCGTCTCGACATAACGCACGCAGTCGTAGCCGAAGTAACCCACCAGCCCACCGTTGAACCGCGGCAGGCCGGCAATGGTCGGCACGTTGTAGCGCGCCTTGAACTGCTCGACGAAGGCCAAGGGGTCTTCAACGTCATGGCTTTCGATCTCGACCCCGTCGCAGGTGATGCTGACGTGGTAGCCATGCACCCGCAACACGGTGCGGCACGGCAGGCCAATGATCGAGTAGCGGCCCCACTTCTCCCCGCCCTGCACCGACTCCAACAAATAGGAGTTGGGTTCGTCGGCCAGTTTCAGGTAGATCGACAGCGGCGTGTCGAAGTCGGCCAGGGTTTCGCAGGCCAGCGGGATACGGTTATAGCCGGCAGCGGCCAAACGCAGGAATTCTTCGCGATTCATGAGGTGCCTCGTGGCATGAGGGTCTAACGGTCAGGTGTGCAAACGCGCCGGATAGCCGGCCAGGATTCAGTCAGGCGCGCCAACGCCAGCGGGCCAGGGCCTTGATGACTTTCATCCAGAGTTTGCGAGTGACCACCACGATGGGATTTCCAGCAGGGGATTGAGCAACGTCGGGCAACGTTATCTCAGCGGCCGAATCCAGGCAACCGGGAATTAGCTGGCGCAGATCGTCGATCACCAGGGCCGGCGACTCCTCGGCAATCGGCCGGCCATGGTTGTAGCCGTAGCTCAGCGCCACGCACTTGACGCCCGCGGCCTTGGCGGCCTGCACGTCGCTGCGCGAGTCGCCGACAAACAACGATTGCGAGGCCGGTACGTTGGCCATTTTCATCACAAAGAACAGGGCCGCAGGGTCCGGTTTCTTCTGTGGCAGGGTGTCGCCACCGATGATCCACTTGAAGTAGCGGCCGATCTTCATCTGGTCCAGCAAGGGCGCGACGAAGCGTTCCGGCTTGTTGGTGATCAGGGCCATTTCCACGCCCTGCTTGTGCAGCCACTTCAGGGTTTCCCGGGCGCCCGGGTAGACCACCGTCAGCGCGTGGTTGTCGGCGTAGGCCTCGAGGAAAATCTGTAGCCCATGCTCGGCCTCGCCGTCGTCGACGGCCGAATGGTCGATGTTGCCGGCCAATGCGCGGCGCACCAGCACCGGCGCACCGTTGCCAACCCATTCGCGCACCGCGTCCAGCCCCGCCGGCTCACGCCCCAGTTTGAGCAGCATGTTATCCACAGCCACTGCCAGGTCCGGGACCGAATCGATCAGCGTGCCATCCAGATCGAACATCACCAGCCGCGGCAGCCGCCCCGGGAACAACTGCTCAAAGCCACTCATGGGCGAGCCAGGGCCAATTCTGCGCGCATCTTCTCAATGACCTCTTGGTAGTCCGGCGCATTGAAGATCGCCGAGCCGGCCACGAAGGTATCGGCGCCCGCGGCGGCGATTTCGCGGATGTTATTGACGTTCACGCCGCCATCGATTTCCAGGCGGATGTCACGGCCCGACGCGTCGATCAACGCACGCGCTTCGCGCAGCTTGTCGAGGGTGGCGGGAATGAACTTCTGCCCGCCAAAGCCTGGGTTGACGCTCATCAGCAAGATCATGTCGACCTTGTCCATCACGTACTTGAGCACGTCCAGCGACGTTGCCGGATTGAACACCAGGCCGGCCTTGCAACCACCTTCACGGATCATCTGCAGGGAGCGGTCGACGTGAATCGTCGCGTCCGGGTGGAAGGTGATGTAGGTCGCGCCGGCTTCGATGAAGTCACCGACGATGCGGTCCACCGGGCTGACCATCAGGTGCGCGTCGATAGGCGCGGTCACGCCATACTTGCGCAGGGCCGCGCAGACCATCGGGCCGATGGTCAGGTTCGGCACATAGTGGTTGTCCATGACATCGAAGTGCACGAAATCGGCACCGGCGGCCAGGACGTTGTCCACTTCTTCGCCCAGGCGGGCGAAGTCGGCGGAGAGAATCGACGGAGCAATGACGAAGGGCTGCATGACGCACCTTTTTTGAGCAGGATCACAATGGCGCGCATTGTATACCTCATGCTTTGGCGCGCGCACGGTGCTCTGCGACGATCAGTAGGCGGCTCGGTAGATCTTTTCGATATCGGCCGCGCTCAAGCGACGCGGGTTGTTACGCATCAAGCGCTCGATTCCCGCGGCCTCCACCGCCATGGCCGGGATCGCGTCTTCGGGCACCTTGAAGCTGCGCAGGCCCTGGGGAATCTCGACTGCGGCACAGAGTCGCGCCATGGCCTCGACGGCTTTATCCGCCGCATCCTCGACACTCAAGCCCGCCGTCTTCACCCCAAACGCCTCGGCGATGTCCTGCATGCGCTCCACGCACGCGAGCTTGTTCCAGGCCATCACATGGGGCAGCAGCAACGCATTGCTCACCCCGTGGGCAATATTGAATCGCCCGCCCAGCGGATACGCCAAGGCATGCACCGCGCCGACCCCGGCGTTGCCGAACGCCATGCCCGCCATCAAGCTGGCGGTCGCCATGTCTTCGCGGGCTTGCAGGTTGGCGGGGGCGGCGTAGGCCTTGGGCAGCGCCTTGGCAATCAACTTGATTGCGCCGATGGCCAGCGCGTCGGTGATCGGCGAAGCATTCACCGACAGGTACGACTCGACCGCATGCACCAGCGCATCGATGCCACTGGCGGCGGTCACGCTGCGTGGGCAGGTGAGGGTCATTTGCGGACTGACCAGCGCCACGTCCGGCAGCAGGTAATCGCTGACGATGCCTTTCTTGAGCTGCGCGACCTTGTCGGACAGGATCGCCACGTTGGTGACTTCCGACCCGGTGCCCGCGGTGGTCGGAATCGCGATCAACGGCGGCCCCTTGCGCGGCACCTGGTCGACACCGAACAAGTCTTCCAGCGCACCGTGGTAACCGGCATACGCCGCCACGCTCTTGGCAATGTCGATGGCACTGCCGCCGCCCACGCCAATCAAGCCGTCATGCCCACCCTCGCGATAGACCCGCATGCAGTCTTCGACGATGGCGATTTCCGGGTCAGGCAGGACTCGATCAAAGATCTGGTAGGTGCGCCCGCCCAATTGCTCCAACGCCAGCGCTACCGTGCCGGACTGGACCAGCGCGGCATCGGTGACAATCAGCGGATGGTCGACATCCAGGCGGCTCAACTCGGCCGCCAACTGCTCGATGGCACCCGCGCCGGTGAGCAATTTGTGAGCGATTTTGAACGAAGACAGACTCATCGTGCGCAGCCTCTTATAGACATGGGAGCTGGGCACAATAGTAGCTTGGGATTGGCGTTTGTCTGTTATTCAGCCAGTGAATGGCCGGGTGACCACCGAGAACCTATGTGGGAGCGAGCCTGCTCGCGAATAGAGCCCGACAGTCACTGCATCAGTGACCGGTCTAGCGCTTTCGCCGGCAAGCCGGTCTCGCTCCCACGGGGAGTCAACGTGCGCTTTAGACCTGCGCCGTACGCAGCTTCTCACTGCGCCCACGCAACCACTCCAGCGTCAGCAACAGCACCACCGAAAACGCGATCAGCATCGTCGCGGCGGCAGCGATGGTCGGGCTGAGGTTCTCGCGGATGCCACTGAACATCTGCCGCGGCAAGGTCGCCTGCTCGGGGCCGGCGAGGAACAACGTCACCACCACCTCATCGAACGACGTAGCAAAGGCAAACAATGCGCCAGAGATCACCCCCGGAGCGATCAACGGCAAGGTCACCCGGCGAAACGCCGTCAGCGGCGAAGCACCGAGACTGGCCGCCGCCCGCACCAGGTTGTGGTTGAAGCCCTGTAAGGTCGCCGACACCGTGATGATCACGAACGGCACACCCAACACCGCATGCACCACGATCAACGACAAGAAACTGTTGCCCAGGCCCAACGGCGCGAAGAACAAGTAGCTCGCCACACCAATGATCACCACCGGCACCACCATGGGCGAAATCACCAAGGCCATCACCAGCGCCTTGCCTGGGAAGTCGCCACGGGTCAGGCCGATCGCCGCCAACGTACCGAAAACCATCGCCAGTACCGTGGCCGCCGGGGCAACGATGATGCTGTTCTTCAGCGCCCGCATCCATTCGGCCGAGGCGAAGAAGTCCTGGTACCAATGCATCGAGAAGCCTTGCAGCGGATAGACCAGGAAACTCCCCGAGTTGAACGACAGCGGGATGATCACCAGCACCGGCAGGATCAGGAACAACAGGATCAAGCCGCAGAGGATCCGCAGGCTGTAGAACCACACCCGCTCGACGGGGGACATATAAGGACTCAGCATGGTGATTCTCCCCTTAGCTCAGGCGCAGGCGGCTAGCGCCTACCATCCAGTTGTAAATCAGATAGAGCACGATGGTCGCCAGCAGCAGCAAGCCACCCAACGCTGTCGCCATGCCCCAGTTGATGCTGGTGTTGGTGTAGAAGGCGACGAAGTAACTGACCATCTGATCGTTCGGGCTGCCCAGCAGCGCCGGGGTGATGTAGTAACCAATCGCCACGATGAACACCAGCAGGCAACCGGCGCCGACACCGGCGTAGGTCTGCGGGAAGTACACCCGCCAGAAGCTGGCGAACGGATGACAACCCAGGGAAATCGCAGCGCGCATGTAGGTCGGCGAGATGCCCTTCATCACGCTGTAGATCGGCAGGATCATGAACGGCAGCAGGATGTGCACCATCGAGATGTAGACCCCGGTGCGGTTGAACACCAACTCCAGGGGCTTGTCGATGATGCCCATGGCCATCAGTGCACTGTTGATCAGGCCGCCCGATTGCAGCAGCACGATCCACGCCGCCACCCGCACCAGGATCGAGGTCCAGAACGGCAGCAGCACCAGAATCATCAGCAGGTTGCTTTGCCGGGCCGGCAGGTTAGCCAGCAGGTACGCCAACGGGTACGCCAGCAGCAGGCAGATCCCGGTGATTACCAGGCCCATCCAGAAAGTGCGGGCGAAGATGTCGAGGTAGATCGACTGGTCGGGCGTGGCCGGGGCGATTTCGCCGAGGTCGTCGATCCGGTGATCGACCGCTGCCAGCAGGTAGTACGGGGTGATGCTGCTGGTGTTGCGGCGTACCGCCTGCCAATAGGCCGGGTCGCCCCAACGCTCATCCAATGCTTCGAGGGCGTCTTTATAGGAAGCCGGCTCGGTCTTGAACGGCAGCGCCCGCGCCGTCTTGGTCAGCAAGCTGCGATAGCCGGCCAACTCCATGTTCAGGCGCTTGGACAGGTCGCCCAGGGTCTGATTCTTGCGGGCCTCGGCCAGGTCTTCACTGGCGGCCTTGTACACCGAATCCGCCGGTAGGCCACGGCCATCCCAACTGGCGATGGCCGCCACGGTGCGCGGCATGCCGCCGACCACTTCCGGGTTGCCGACACTTTTGTAGAGCAGCGCCACGATGGGCACCAGAAACACCAACAGCAGAAACAGCACCAATGGCGCGATCAGGGCTTGGGCCTTCCAGCGGTTAACCCGCTCGGCACGCGCAAGGCGCTGCTTCAAGGTGCGTGGGTTGCCCTCGTTCAGGGGAACGGCGATGGCCATGGCGAACTCCGAAAAATCTTTGATCGTTGCAGAGGTGGCAGGGCCACCTCGATCTTTATTGTGGGAGCGAGCCTGCTCGCGATGGCGTCGGTCGATTCACAATCATTGCTGACGGATCCACCGCTTTCGCGAGCAGGCTCGCTCCCACAGGAGGGCGAGCGCTTTCGTTACTTCGCAGCCCACGCGTTGAAGCGCTGCTCCAGTTGCTCGCCGTTGTCAGCCCAGAAGCTGACGTCGATCTGCACCTGGTTGGCGATGTTTTCCGGGGTGGTCGGCATGTCCTTCAGCAGGTCCTTGGGCAACAGCGGGACGGCTTGGGCGTTGGCCGGGCCGTAGGCGATGTTTTCCGAGTAGGTCTTCTGCTGTTGCGGCATGACCGAGAACGCGATGAACTTCTTCGCGGCTTCGGCGCGGGCTTTATCCAGGCCCTTTGGAATGGCCCAGGCGTCGAAGTCGTAGATCCCGCCGTTCCAGACCACCTTGAGGTTGCTTTCTTTCTGCACGGCCGCGATACGACCGTTGTAGGCCGAGCTCATGACCACGTCACCGGAGGCGAGATACTGTGGCGGCTGTGCACCGGCTTCCCACCACTGAATGCTTGGCTTGAGCTCATCGAGTTTCTTGAACGCACGGTCCTGGCCATCCTTGCCGGCCAGCACGGTGTAGACGTCCTTCGGCGCTACGCCGTCAGCCATCAGGGCGAACTCCAGGGTGTACTTGGCGCCTTTGCGCAGACCACGTTTACCCGGGAAAGTCTTGGTGTCCCAGAAGTCGGCCCAACTGGTGGGTGCGGTTTTCAGCTTGTCGGCGTTGTAGGCCAGCACGGTCGACCACACGAAGAAGCCGACGCCGCATGGCTGGATCGCACCCTTGACGTAGTCTTCGGGGTTGCCGAACAGCGCCGGGTCCAGTTGTTCGAACATGTCTTCGTCACAGCCACGGGACAGCTCCGGCGACTCGACTTCTACCAGGTCCCAGGACACGCTCTTGGTGTCGACCATGGCCTTGACCTTGGCCATCTCGCCGTTGTACTCGCCGGCGATGATCTTGCCCTTGCCCGCTGCTTCCCAAGGCGCGTAGAACGCCTTGACCTGTGCCGCTTTGTTCGCGCCGCCAAACGATACGACCGTCAGGTCGGGACCGGCCGCCATCGCGTGCGCGGCGCCCATCATGCCCAGTGCCAATGCGGTGAACTTAAGGGATTTCAACATTTTATTATTCTCTCCACGTGCAGGGTTGGTGAAGCAAGGGGGCGATCAGTTCGCCTCTAGAAGTGGGTCGAGTGCACGGACGTGTTCGACCTGCCAGCCAAGCGGAACCACGTCGCCAACTGCCAACGCCGGATCGAGCTCGGCGATAGGCTGCTTCACGAAGAAGTCGGTCTTGCCACAGACTTCCAAGCGCACACGGACGTGATCGCCCAGATAGATGAATTCCGCCACCCTTCCCGAGAAGCGGTTGACGCACGACTCGCTCGAACCATTGAGGCTCACGCGCTCCGGACGAATCGACAGGGTCACCGGCTCGCCGGTCTTGCCGACATTCACCGCCAATGCCTCGACCTTTTCCCCGCGCCCCAGCTCAACCACGCAACGATCACCGTCCTGGCTGTGCAGGCGGCCATTGAGGCGGTTGTTTTCACCAATGAAGTTGGCGACGAAGGTGTTTTTGGGCTCTTCATACAGCGTGCGCGGGGGGGCGATCTGCTGGATTTCGCCTTGATGGAACACCGCCACGCGGTCGGACATGGTCAGGGCTTCGCCCTGGTCGTGGGTCACGTAGACCACGGTCACGCCGAGGCGCTGGTGCAGGTGCTTGATCTCCATCTGCATGTGTTCGCGCAGTTGCTTGTCCAACGCCCCCAGGGGTTCGTCCATCAGCACCAGTTGCGGTTCGAACACCAGCGCCCGAGCCAGGGCCACGCGCTGTTGCTGGCCACCGGACAGTTGCGCCGGATAACGCTGGGCGAACTTGTCGAGCTGGACCATGTCCAGCACGCGCTTGACGCGCTCGCTGACATCGCTCTTGTTCAGGCCGCGCACCGTCAGCGGGAACGCCAGGTTCTCGGCCACGGTCATGTGCGGGAACAAGGCGTAGTTCTGGAACACCATGCCGATGTCGCGCTTGTGCGGCGGCACATTGTTGATCGAACGCCCGGCCAGCAGGATCTCGCCGGCGGTGGGAGTCTCGAACCCGGCGAGCATCATCAGGCTGGTGGTCTTGCCGGAGCCGGACGGCCCGAGCAAGGTGAGGAATTCGCCTTTGCGAATCTCCAGGTTGAGGTCTTTGACGATCAGGTTCTCGCCATCGTAGCTCTTCTGCACACCACGAAAGCTGACCAGGACATCATTCGCCCCAGCGCTTGAATCAACCTTGCTCATACCCACACCTTTATTATTTTGACGGCTGTGGATCAAGCCTAGTGGCTGGCGACAACCGCGCAAATCGGGACGCAGGAGAGATTCGCCTCAGCCGGATGGAAGGCTGGGGGTAGGGATTGCCCTACAAGGATGGCGCGATTAGATAGGGTCTATGGGCAGTTTGGCACTACAGCCCACGAGCGTCGGCAACGCCGACCTTGGGGGGTGTCGCAAATGGGTATGCCGACACCCGCTCCCACAAAGAGCTGTGGCAGGCATTCAGAGCAACTTGTGCTCCATCGCATACTTCACCAGTTCCGCCAGGGAGGTGATGTTGAGCTTCTGCATCAGCCGCGCCTTGTGGGTGCTGATGGTCTTGCTGCTCAGCGCCAGTTGCTGGGCGATGTCGTTGACATTGGCGCCCTGGGCCAGGCGCTCGAACACCGAGAACTCGCGTTCCGAGAGCAGCGAATGCAGGGGACGTGAATCGGTCAGGCCGACTTCGAACACCATGCGGTCCGCCAGGTCCGGGTCGATGTAGCGCCCGCCCGCCGCGACCTTGCGGATCGCGGTCAGCAGCAGCGCCGGATCGCTGTCCTTGGTGGCATAGCCGGCGGCGCCGACCTTCAGGGCCCGTGCGGCCATTTGTGCTTCGTCGTGCATCGACAGCACCAGGATCGCCGGCGGATTGTTCAGCGCACGGATCCTGGGGATCGCCTCCAGCCCGTTGACCCCAGGCATGGAGATGTCCAGCAACACCACTTCGCAGGGCACGTGGCGCAAGGTCTCCAGCAGTTGTTCGCCATTGCTCGCCTCCCCCACCACCAGCAGGTCCTTGGCCAGTCCAATCAACTGCTTGATGCCCTCTCGGACAATGGTGTGGTCTTCGGCTACCAGTACACGGATCACAAGCTTCTCCATTCTATTTATTCAGCACCCATAACAGTCGCGAGCAGGCTCGCTCCCACCCTGACATGCGGCCAACCGTGGGAGCGAGCCTGCTCGCGAAGGCGTCAACCCTCACCCATCAGACTCAATCCAACGGCACGCGCACACTCAAGGTCGTGCCTTCCCCTACCACACTCTCCAGCGACATCGTCCCGCCCATGATCAACACCCGCTCGCGCATGCCGACCACACCAAAGGACGTTGGCCGGCCTGCCGGGGCGACAAATCCGACGCCATCGTCGCTGACGCTCAGGCACAGTTCGTCGCCTTCGAGCACCAGCGTCAGCTCCACAGTATGCGCCTGGGCGTGGCGCATGACGTTGGTCAGGGCCTCCTGAAGAATCCGGAACAAGCCGATGGCCTTGGCATCGCTGAGCAGCGGCAGGTTGTCCGGCACCTGCACCAGGCACGGGATCTGGGTACGCGCCTCGAAGCGCCGGGCCTGCCATTCGATGGCCGACGCGATGCCGGCGTCGAGAATCGGCGGGCGCAGGGCCGTGGCCACGTCCCGCACCAACTGGAACAACTGGGCGATCAGGCGCTTCATGCTGTTGAGGCGATCACTCAAGCCGGGGTCCAATTCGGCGTAGGCCAGTTCGCACATGGAGGTTTCCAGCTTGAGCACCGTCAGCATCTGGCCCAATTCGTCGTGGACTTCCCGGGCGATGCGCGCCTTTTCCTCTTCACGCACGCTTTCCAGGTGCGCCGACAGCTCGCGCAATTGCTCGCGGGAGCTGGCCAGTTCCAGCTCGATGCGCTTGCTCTCGCTGATGTCCCAGACGATCCCGTCCCAGACATACGCGCCATCCTCCAGACGCCGGGTGATCGCCTTGATCTCGGCCCAGCGCTGCTCGCCCTGGCGCGTGAGGATGCGCCCTTGCCACGACCAATCGCTGTCGGTGTCCAGCGCATGATCCTGGGTCTGGTGATAACCCACCTTGTCGTCCGGGTGTACCAGGCTGCGAATGCCCTTGTCAGGATGGGCCAGCACCGCCGGCGCGTAGCCGACCAGAGTCTGGCTGCCTTCACTGATGTAGGCGAACTCTGCCTGTTTGGTGCCCCGTGGACGCTCCAGGCGAAACACCAGGCCCGGGACGTTGGCCGCGATCCCCTTCAGCCGCGCCTCACTTTCACGCAGGGCGGCCAGGGCCCGGCGGCGCTCAGTCACGTCATTGAGGTACACCACCAGGTACTCGCTGTCGCGAAAGCGCAGGAAGCTCAATGACACATCGGTCGGCAAGATGCTGCCGTCGGCGCGCACGCAGTGGGTTTCAAAACTCTGCGGCCCGTCCTCACTGGCCCGTGCGCGCTTCCACAGGTTGAGCCAGCGGTCCATGTGCAAGTCGGGGTCGAAGTCGATCAACGGCCGGTCGATCAGGGCGCCCGGCGCATACCCGAGCATGGCCTCGGCGGCGTGGTTGGCATAGCGCACATGGCTGTCCCAATTGACCCACAGGATGCCGACGGTGCTTTGATCGATGGAGAACTGGGTCAGGCGCAACGCCTCTTCGCTGGCCTCGCGCAACGCGATGTCCTCGCGCGCCGCCCGCAAGCGCTGTTCAAGCACCCGCTGCTGGCGCCGTTGCCACATCACAATGGCGGCGGCACTGAGCAGCAGCACCGCGAAGAACAGGCACAGGTTCTGCCAGAAGCCTGGCGACTCCGACAGTCGCGGGTACTTGGGCTGCAACCAGCGCCCGTGCAATTGCTCCAGGTCCTTGGCCGGAATCGCCCGCAAGGCACTTTCAACAATCACCGCCAACTCGGGCCAGTCGCGACGCGTGGCGACTCGCAACAACTGCGGCAGGCCGATATCCCCCACCACCGCCAGGCCCGCGAACTCCGGCTCGGCCGACAAACGGCTCAACTGCGCCTCATCCACCACGGCATAGCGCGCGTGCTGGCTCAACAGCAACTGCAGGGCCTGGCGCTCGTTCGGGACGCCCTGCAGATTGAGGTTGCCATAGTTGCTGCGCAGGTAGTCGGCGATGGCGCTGGGCATGCGCACGGCGACCCGCGACTGGCTGTCGAGCTTTTCCAGCTCCACCGCCCGTCCCTCCTTGCGCGCACCCACCACCCGTTGCGGCACCCGCATGTAAGGGTCGGAAAACAACCACAGCCGCAGGCTGGCCGGGGTTTGCATCAGCCCCGGCGCCATATCGATTTCACCGGCGCGCACCGCGGCCTCCAGGCTGGGCAGGTCGGAGAAGTTGCGCCAACTCAACTCGACCTGCAGCGTACTGGCCAGCCATTGCATCAACTCGATGTTGACCCCGGACAACCGCTGCAAGCGTCGGTCGTATTGGGCGTAAGGCGCTTGCAGCACCACGCCGACACGCAATTGCGGGTGCTGCGCCAGCCATTGGCGCTGCTCGCCCGTGAACGGCGCGACACGCGCAGGCGGCCCATCCGCCCACGCCATCAAGGGAAACCAGAAACAGCCGATAACCAACAGGCAGCGAAAACGCATCTTCAAAAGTCTCAACACTGACAAATACTGATCAACCTATTAGGCTGCCGGGATTACTTCTGGCCTGGAATATCCGATGCCCTTTGTCTACCGCCTGGCACTGCCAGCATTGTGCCTGTCGTTGCTGTTGCCCTGTGCCTTTTCCGCCCAGGCGGCCGATCCGGTGGCCACCCCGGCGGAAAAATCCGTCGACGAACAGCCGGTGCAACGCCAGCCACTGCCAGAGCGCAGCCAAGCAGAAGCCAGCGCCCTGGAACGCAGCGTCCCCGCCCAGGAGCAACAATCGTTGCAGGCCGGCAGCGACCGTTTTCTTGCCCTGTGGAAGCCAGCCAACACCAGCGAGCCCAAGGGTGTGGTGATTATCATCCCCGGCGCCGGTGAAACCGCTGACTGGCCTCAAGCAATCGGCCCTTTGCGGCAAAAGCTGCCGGATGCCGACTGGGGCAGCCTGAGTCTTACCTTGCCGGACCTGCAAAGCAATGCGCCGCAGCCACGGATAGTCGAAGTCCCACCCGTAGCGGTCAACACCGAGAACGCCAATAAGGACGCCAGCACCACCGCGCCCATCGAGCAAGTGGCAGCCGGTGAAGCCGACGTCGTCGACCGCGCGGTCGTCCAAACCAACGACGAGCAGCTCTCGGCCGATGCCGAACGGATCTACACTCGCATTGAGGCGGCGATCACCTTCGCCGAGCAACAAAATGCCCGCAGCATTGTGCTGCTCGGCCACGGCACCGGCGCCTATTGGGCCGCACGCTACCTGAGCGAGAAGCAGCCATCGCAGGTCCAGAAGTTCGTGATGGTAGGCGCCATGGCCCCCACCACTGGCAAGTCCGCACTGACTGAGTTGAGCACCGACTTGAAGCTGGCGACCCTCGACCTTTATTACCAGGACACGACCCTGGCCAAGCGCGCGGCCCTTGAACGCCTACAAGCCAGCAAGCGGTTGAAGGACTCGATGTTCAAGCAGGTTTCACTCAAGACCATCCCGGGTGACAGCCCGGCGCAGCAGGAGCAGTTGTTTCGTCGGGTGCGCGGGTGGTTGAGCCCGCTGCCTGTGAGCAACTGACAGCGCGCGGCGTTCCCGCGAAGAGGTCGCTGAAAGCACACACCTGGCAATCTAACGAAAATCCCGCCGCTCACGGATCAACGTGTAGGCGTTGTGCAGCTCACGGGTTTTTTCGGTCGCCTCGCGTACCTGGGCCGCCGTTGCGCCTACCCCTACGATCTTGTCCGGGTGATGGCGACTGAGCAGGCGCCGGTAAGCCCGCTTGATCTGCGATGGCTCGCTGGTCACCGACACCCCCAACACGCGCATGGCCTCCTGATACGCCGCGCCACTGCCAGGCAGCGCTCGTGTGTGCGGCTCATAGTCGCTGGCCAGGGCCTGGGCTTGCTCGGGTGTCCAGCCGAGCCACTGGCTCCACTGGGCAATCAATCGGCGCTCGGCGCTGCCGGCACGGCCATCCGCCCACACCATGCGCCAGCACGCACGCAACACGCCTTCGGCCGCGTGGGGCTGGGCACGCAAGCGGCGCAAATAGCCACGCAGGCGGTCGTGGCCGGACTTGCCGCGATTGAACGCGGCGATGGCGCGCCGTTGTGCCGGCTCGCTCATCTCCAGCGCGCGCATTTCCTGGCGCGCCTGATAGATATGGCCGTCCTGCACCCGACCATCACTCTTGGCCAGGCGCCCGAGCAACACGAACAGCAACTCGTCGTTGCGCAGCATCGGGCGCCCGCCCAAACGCTCGCGCAGGTGTCCCAGGCTGTGCAATTGCAGGCGCCGGTCCAGCGCCTGGCCCAATAACGCGCCCAACATGGCCCCCGGGATGCTGGCGATGGCAAAACCCGCCCCGGCTCCGATCAGAGTCCCTGGCCACAACATCTCAGCGACTCGCTTCTAACAAGGCTTCAACTTCCGCCAGACGCTCATGGGTGCCGACGTCCACCCAGTGCCCGCGCAGGTGCTCACCGGTCACCTGCCCGCGCGCCATGGCGTCACGCAACAGCGGAGCCAGCTTAAAGGCACCGTCCTGGCAACCCGCGAACAACCCTGGGTGCAACACGGCGATACCGCTGTAGGTCAAGGCTGGCACACCCGGCCGAGCATCGTGCACCAGCCGGTCCGCCAGGCTGAAGTCGCCGTTGGGGTGATGAGCCGGGTTATCGGCCAGCACCAGGTGCGCGAGTCCAGCCCGTGGTTGGCGCAAGGCGCTGAAGTCGTAGTCGGTCCAGATATCACCGTTGACCACCACGAACGGTTCGTCCCCCAACAACGGCAGCGCACGAAAAATCCCGCCGCCGGTTTCCAGTGGCTCGCCTTCAGGCGAGTAGTGAATACTCAGGCCGAAACGCGAACCATCGCCCAGGTAGTCTTCAATCTGCTGCCCGAGCCAGGCGTGATTGATCACCACCTCGGTGAAGCCGGCCCGCGCCAATGCCCGCAGGTGGTACTCGATCAGCGGCACGCCGCCGACCGGCACCAGCGGCTTGGGGGTGGTCAAGGTCAAGGGCCGCATGCGCTCGCCCTTGCCCGCTGCCAGGATCATCGCCTTCATGCCGACGCTCCACCCGAGGCCCGCAGGCTGGCCAACAACTCGCCCAGCTCCGCCAGCTCCGGACGACGCGCCAGCACTGCTTCTATATAGGCAAAGAACCGTGGCACATCGGCCAGGTAACGCGGTTTGCCATCACGGTGGCAGATGCGGGCGAAAATCCCGATCACCTTCAAGTGCCGCTGCACGCCCATCAGGTCGCTGGCGCGCAGGAAGTCGTCGAAGTTCGCCTGCACCGGGATGCCCCGCTCGCCGGCCTGCTGCCAGTAGGCCTCAAGCCAGCCCTGCACCCGGGCCTGGGGCCAACTGAGGAACGCGTCCTTGAACAGACAGGTCACGTCATAGGTCACCGGACCGTAGACCGCGTCCTGGAAGTCCAGCACCCCAGGGTTCGGCTCGCTGATCATCAGGTTGCGCAGCATATAGTCGCGGTGCACCAACACCTTGGGCTGGGCCAGTGCGCTGTCGATCAGCAGGTCGCTGACCCGCTGCCAAAGCGCCTGCTGCACCGGATCGAGCTCGACACCCAGCTCGCGCTTGACGTACCACTCGGGGAACAACTCCAGCTCGCGGCGCAGCAACGCCACGTCATAGCTGGGCAGCGGGGCGTCCATCGGCAGTTGCTGGAACGCCAGCAATGCCTCAAGCGCGTCCCTGAACAAATCGTCGGCGTTCTCGTCGTTGATCACGTCCAGGTAGGTCTGATTGCCCAGGTCGTTGAGCAAAAGAAATCCGCGCGGCAGATCTTGCGCATAAATTTTCGGTACGTTAATCCCAGATTTCGCCAGCAAATGAGCGATATCCACGAAGGGTTGGCAGTTTTCCTGAGGGGGCGGCGCGTCCATCACGACGAAACTGCGGCCCTCGCCCTGCCAACGGAAGTAGCGACGGAAACTCGCGTCACTGCTGGCCGCAGTCAACGTGGCCGGGGGTAGGGGACCCCATCCTTGTGCGGCAAACACGGTTGCCAATTGCTCATCGAGCCAAACTTTCAGGTGTTGCAGACGTACATCTTGGTCAGGCATTGCAAGGGTCTCCGACGGCGCTAGCCGTCAAGCGGGTCATGCTTTATTATCCAGCATCTTTTTCAGACCATCGAGAGGCGTGCGGCCCACACCGCGGGCAGATGGCACGCAGGAAGCCCGGACTAATAAGATGGCATTGAAATCCCCCGCGTTTCGTAAAAAATTTCCGTTGTTGGTGACCGGCAGTCTGCTGGCCCTGCAACCTCTAGCCACTTCGTTCGTGGTCGCCGCGGAACAGTATGACTGCTCAGTCTCTGCTTCGGGTGCCTGGGACTGCGCGCCGAAAACCAACGCCGCCCAACTGCCGCCGCGCCCTGTGCACGACGCCAGTGTAGCGGCGGCCGGCAGCACGTCCGCGGACGAGCGCACGGTTGAAGGCGACAGCGCCGACAAGCCGGTGCTGGTCACCGAGGCCAAGGGCCGGGGTCTGAAGTCGCGCAGTGCCGACTACAGCCACCTGGACTGGGTCCCGCGTGAGAAGCTCACCGCTGCGCAATTGGCCGAAACCGGTCCTTATTGCTCTGGTTCCTATATCGAACCGATTCGTCCTGGCATGAATGACAAGACGAATAAAAGTGACGCCCCGACCTTTATCGGCGCCAAGGCTTCCCGTTATCAGCAGGAAGAGCAGATCGCGACCCTGGCCGGTGACGTCGTCATGCGCCAGGGCAGCATGCAGGTCGAGGCCGACGAGGCCAGCCTGTATCAGGCCGAGAACCGTGGCGAACTGAACGGTAACGTGCGCATTCGCGACAACGGCGCACTGATCGTCGGCGACCACGCCGATGTCCAGCTCGACACCGGTGAAGCCAAGGTCGACAACGCCGAATACGTGCTGCACAAATCCCGTATCCGTGGCAGCGCGCTGTACGCCAAGCGTGCCGAGAACGCGATCATCCGTCTCAAGGACGGCACGTACACCTCGTGCGCACCGAACAGCAACGCCTGGCAGCTCAAGGGCAACAACATCACCTTGAACCCGGCGACCGGCTTCGGCACCGCGACCAACGTGACGTTGCGGGTCAAGGACATTCCAGTCCTGTACACCCCGTACATCTATTTCCCGATCGATGACCGTCGCCAGTCCGGCTTCCTGCCGCCGACCATCGGCAGCGGCAGCGACACCGGCTTCATGCTGGTCACCCCGTACTACTTCAACCTGGCGCCGAACTACGACGCCACCCTCTACCCGCGCTACATGAGCAAGCGCGGCATGTTGATGGAAGGCGAGCTCCGCTACCTGACCAAGTCGAGTGAAGGCCAGGTGGGCGCGGCTTACCTGAGCGACGAAGACACTGACCGCAAGTTGCAGTCCGACTACTCGAAAGACCGCTACATGTACAACTGGCAGCACAAAGGCGGCCTGGACTCGCGCACGTTCACCGAAGTCGACTACACCAAGATCAGCGACCCTTACTACTTCCAGGATCTGCAGACCGATCAGTTGGGCGTGAAGGGCGGTTCCGACTACGTGAACCAGCAGGGTGCGGTCAGCTACCGTGGTGACACCTACACCGCGCGGATCAATGCCCAGGCGTTCCAGATGGCTTCGGTGTCGAACATCACGCCTTATGACCGTCTGCCGCAGATCACCTTCAATGGTTTCCTGCCGCAAACGCCGTACGGCTTGAACTTCGCCTACAACACCGAGTTGGTGCGGTTTGATCGGGATTTGCAGACCGGTAACTATTTCAATAAAGATGGTGGTCCGTTTGACCCCATCACTAACAACCCCATCGGCGAGTCTCGCATTGATAACAACGTCAATGGACTGGCAAGGGCCAACGGTGATCGTCTCAACCTAGCTCCAAGCATGAGCCTGCCGATGAACGCGTCTTATGGCTTCGTGAAGCCGACGCTCAAGTTCCAGTACACCAAGTACGACCTTGACCTGGGTGCAACCGGCAAGCAGGAAATCATCGCCAACCAACAAGCTGCCGCCGCAAAAGGTGAAAACTATGTCGGTGGTGAGTTCGGCAGCAGTCAAAGCCGCGCCATCCCAATTGCCAGCATCGACAGCGGCCTGTACTTCGACCGCAGCACCAACTGGTTCGGCACCAACTACCGCCAGACCCTGGAACCGCGCCTGTACTACCTCTATGTCCCAGAGAAAAACCAGGAAGACATTCCGGTATTCGACACAGGCGAGTACACCTTCAACTACGCCTCGCTGTTCCGCGACAACCGCTTCTCCGGCTCCGACCGTGTCGGCGACGAGAACAAGCTGTCCCTGGGCGTGACCAACCGCTGGATTGAAGACAACGGCTTCGAACGTCAACGCATCAGCGTCGGCCAGGCCCTGTACTTCAAGGACCGCGAAGTCCAACTGCCAGGTGTCGATCCGAAGACCCGTGCTGATGCCCAGTCCAACGTGTCGCCGTATGCCCTGGAATACGCCTACAACTGGAACCGCGATTGGCGCACCACGGCCGACTTCAACTGGGACCCGGACAGCCGCAGCACCCGTTCGGGCAGCGCGATGTTCCACTACCAGCCTGAAGCCAACCCGAACAAGGTGATCAACGCCGGCTACCGCTATCGCAACGACCAGGTGATCTACAACCAGAACACCGGTAAGTGGCAGTTCGGTGGCGACTACGGCACACCTGGCCAGCCTGGCTACGTGAAGGATTACTACAAAATCCAGCAACACGACTTCTCAGTGATCTGGCCGGTCGTGCCGCAGTGGAATGCCATCAGTCGCTGGCAGTATGACTACAACCGTAACCGCACCCTGGAAGCCTTCGGTGGCTTCGAGTACGACAACTGCTGCTGGAAACTGCGCCTGATCAACCGTTACTGGGTCTCCTATGACGAGTTCAGTCAAGAAGCCCCGCAAAACGAGAAGGGCGACCACGGCATCTTCCTCCAAATTGTTCTGAAGGGACTCGGCGGCGTGACTGGCGCCAAGGTAGAGAGCTTCCTCGACAAAGGCATCCAAGGTTATCGTGAACGTGAAGACCAAGCTTTCTGATTGTCTGCGCCCGCTGATGCTGGGCGCGTTGTTCCTGGGCACCGCGGCGAGCGCCGCGGTGCAGTCCATCGACAAGGTCGTGGCCATCGTCGACAACGACGTGGTCATGCAGAGTCAACTGGACCAGCGGGTTGAAGAAGTCCAGAAGACCATCGCCAAGCGCGGCGCGGAAGTTCCTCCGAGCAGCGTGTTGGAACAGCAGGTACTGGAACGCCTGATCGTCGAGAACCTGCAACTGCAGATCGGCGAGCGTTCCGGCATCCGCATCACCGATGAAGAGCTGAACCAAGCGGTGGGCACCATTGCCCAGCGCAACAACATGACCGTGGATCAATTCCGCGCGGCCCTGGCTCACGACGGCCTGTCCTACGACGACGCTCGCGACCAGATCCGCCGCGAGATGATCATCAGCCGTGTCCGCCAGCGCCGTGTTGCCGAACGCATCCAGATCTCCGAACAGGAAGTGAAGAACTTCCTCGCCTCCGACCTGGGCAAGATGCAACTGTCCGAAGAACTGCACCTGGCCAACATCCTGATTCCGACCCCGGAAAGCGCCAACTCCGAAGCGATTCAGAGCGCCGCTCGCCAGGCCATGGATGTCTACCAGCAACTCAAGCAGGGCGCTGACTTTGCCCAACTGGCGATTGCCAAGTCCGGCAGCGACAACGCACTGGAAGGCGGCGACATGGGCTGGCGTAAAGCGGCTCAACTGCCACCGCCGTTCGACCGCGAACTGAGTGCCATGTCCGTTGGCGACATCACCCAGCCAGCACGCACCCCAGGCGGCTTCATCATCCTCAAGCTGCTGGAAAAGCGCGGCGGCGGCAATCAGACCCGTGACGAAGTCCACGTTCGCCACATCCTGATCAAGCCAAGCGAAATCCGCAGCGAAGCAGAAACCAAGCGCCTGGCAGAAGCGCTCTACACCCGCATTCAAGCAGGCGAAGACTTCGGCGAGCTGGCGAAGACCTACTCCGAAGACCCAGGCTCCGCCCTCAACGGCGGCGACCTCAACTGGATCGACCCGAACGCACTGGTACCCGAGTTCCGCACGGTGATGAACAACACGCCGCAAGGCCAGTTGTCCAAGCCGTTCAAGAGCCCGTATGGCTGGCACGTCCTGGAAGTCCTTGGCCGTCGCGCCACTGACAGCACCACCCAGGCCCGCGAGCAACAAGCGATGACCGTACTGCGTAACCGCAAGTACGACGAAGAGCTGCAAACCTGGCTGCGTCAGATCCGTGACGAAGCGTACGTTGAGATCAAGCTCCCTGGTGCAGACCAGGCGCAAAAGTGAAACCCAAGCGTTTCGCGCTGACACCCGGCGAGCCCGCCGGCATAGGTCCCGACCTGTGCCTGCTGCTCGCCTCGCACGCCCAGCCACACCCCCTGATCGCCATTACCAGCCGCGACCTGCTCCTTGAGCGGGCCGCGCAGCTGGGCGTGGTCGTCAATCTGCTGAGCGTCTCACCGGGTAACTGGCCCGATACACCGGCACCCGCCAACAGCCTTTACGTCTGGGATACCCCGCTGAACGCCAAGGTCACTGCCGGCCAGTTGGACAAGGCCAATGCGGCATTCGTCCTTGAAACACTGACCCGAGCGGGCCAAGGCTGCCTGGATGGCGACTTTGCCGGCATGATCACCGCTCCCGTGCACAAGGGCGTGATCAACGAGTCCGGTATCGCCTTCTCGGGCCATACCGAGTTCCTCGCTGACCTGACCCATACCGCGCAAGTGGTGATGATGCTCGCTACCCACGGCTTGCGTGTGGCCCTGGTGACCACTCACCTGCCGCTGCGCGAGATTGCCGACGCCATCACCCCGGAGCGCCTGGAGCGGGTCACGCGGATCCTGTACGCCGACCTGCAACACAAATTCGGCATCGCCCAGCCGCGCATCCTCGTCTGTGGGCTCAACCCCCACGCTGGCGAAGGCGGCCACCTGGGCCATGAAGAAATCGACATCATCGAACCCACCCTTGAGCGTCTGCGTGGCGAAGGCATGGACCTGCGCGGTCCCCTGCCCGCCGACACTCTGTTTACCCCCAAATACCTGGAGCACTGCGACGCAGTGCTGGCGATGTACCACGACCAGGGCTTGCCCGTGCTGAAGTACAAAGGCTTCGGCGCGGCAGTCAACGTGACCCTGGGCTTGCCGATCATCCGCACCTCCGTCGACCATGGCACCGCCCTGGACCTGGCCGGCAGCGGCAAGATCGACACCGGCAGCCTGCAAGTCGCCCTGGAAACCGCCTACCAGATGGCCGAGACCCGTTTATGACCGAGCATTACCAACACCGGGCGCGCAAGCGCTTCGGCCAGAACTTCCTCCACGATGCCGGCGTTATCGACCGCATCCTGCGTTCCATCCACGCCAAGCCCGAGGACCGCCTGCTGGAAATCGGCCCGGGCCAGGGCGCACTCACCGAAGGCCTGCTCAACAGCGGCGCCCAACTGGACGTGGTTGAACTGGACAAGGACCTGATCCCGATCCTCAATCAGCAGTTCGCCGGCAAGAGCAACTTCAACCTGCACCAGGGCGACGCACTGAAGTTTGACTTCAACAGCCTGAACGCAGCCCCCAACAGCCTCCGGGTGGTTGGCAACCTGCCATACAACATCTCTACGCCGCTGATCTTCCACCTGCTGAACAACGCCAGCATCATCCGCGACATGCACTTCATGCTGCAAAAGGAAGTGGTCGAGCGCCTGGCAGCGGGTCCGGGTGGTGGCGATTGGGGCCGCTTGTCGATCATGGTCCAGTACCACTGCCGGGTCGAACACCTGTTCAACGTTGGCCCCGGCGCATTCAATCCGCCGCCGAAAGTCGACTCGGCCATCGTCCGACTGGTGCCACACGCCGTATTGCCACACCCGGCCAAGGACCATCGCCTGCTCGAACGCGTAGTACGCGAAGCCTTTAACCAGCGTCGCAAGACCTTGCGCAATACGCTCAAGGCCCTGCTGAGCAACGCCGAGATCGAAGCTGCCGGCGTCGATGGCAGCTTGCGTCCGGAGCAACTGGACCTGGCAGCGTTCGTGCGCCTGGCTGACCAGTTGGCCATCCAGCCGGCTCCGACGGCCGAGTAAATACCCCCTCATGTGGGAGCGAGCCTGCTCGCGATAGCGCTGTGCCAGTCAACATCTTTGCTAACTGGCAGACCGCATTCGCGAGCAGGCTCGCTCCCACAGGTATCGCGTTGCGCCCCACCACCTCGCCGACAGCATGTCTGGCCTACTGCCTGCCAGTTGGCCTAGACTGAGCGCCTCCTGCGTTAGGTAACCTGCGCTTTGCTTTAAAGGCCTTCTTGCATGTCCGATCCTCGCTATCAGGTCGACGTCAGCGTCGTCACTCGCTTTCTGGCAGAACAGTCGCAACCCGAGCAGAACCGTTTCGCCTTCGCCTACACCATTACTGTGCACAACAACGGCCTGCTCCCGGCCAAGTTGCTCTCCCGGCACTGGGTGATCACCGATGGCGATGGCCACGTCGAAGAGGTACGCGGCGCCGGCGTGGTTGGCCTGCAACCGCTGATCGAGGCCGGCAAGCAACACGCCTACACCAGCGGCACCGTGATGACCACCCGCGTCGGCAACATGCAGGGCAGCTATCAGATGCTGGCCGAAGACGGCCATCACTTCGACGCCATCATCGCGCCCTTCCGCCTGGCGGTGCCCGGAGCCCTGCACTGATGGCAACGTATGCCGTCGGTGACCTGCAAGGCTGCCTTGACTCGTTGCTGTGCCTGCTCAAGCGCGTGTCCTTCGATCCACAGAAGGACCGCCTGTGGCTGGTGGGCGATCTGGTCAACCGCGGACCGCAATCGCTGGAAACCCTGCGCTACCTCTATAGCATCCGCGAATCGCTGGTGTGCGTGCTGGGCAACCATGACCTGCACCTGCTGGCCGCCGGGCACAACATCGAGCGCCTGAAAAAGTCCGACACCCTGCGTGAGATCCTCGACGCACCGGACGGCAAGGAACTTCTGGCCTGGCTACGCCAGCAGAAGCTGCTGCACTACGACGAAATACGCGACATCGCGCTGGTCCACGCCGGCATACCGCCCCAATGGTCCTTGCGCAAAGCGCTGAAGTACGCCGCCGAAGTCGAGGCCGCGCTGCGCGACGACAACCTCTTCGCGCCCTATCTGGACGGCATGTACGGTAACGATCCGGCTAAATGGGACAGCGACCTCAAGGGCGTGACCCGCCTGAGGGTGATCACCAACTATTTCACACGCATGCGCTTTTGCACCAGCGAAGGCAAGCTGGACCTCAAGGGCAAGGAAGGCGCCGACACCGCGCCACCCGGCTATGCCCCCTGGTTCACGTACAAGGATCGCAAGACCCACGGCCTGAAGATCATCTTCGGCCACTGGGCCGCACTGGAAGGCCAGTGCAATGAACCGGGCATCTTCGCCCTCGACACCGGGTGTGTCTGGGGCGGGGCCATGACCTTGATGAATGTCGACACCCTCGAGCGCTTGAGCTGCCCGTGCGACGAGCATGGCAACCTCGCTCTACCGCCCCCCGAACCCTCGTCGGCCAGCGCCCAGCACTCGGCCGCACCTTCAGACCGGCCATAGGAGCCCGCCATGAGCGAATTCAAACGCATCCCCCCAGAACAAGCCCAGGCCCTGCGCGAGCAAGGCGCAGTGGTGGTCGATGTCCGCGACCCACAAACCTTCGCGGCACTGCACATCCGTGGCGCCAAGCACCTGGACAACCACTCGCTGCATGCCTTCATCCAGGGCGCGGACCTCGACGCTCCCACCGTTGTCGTGTGCTATCACGGCAACTCCAGCCAAGGCGCCGCGGCCTACTTGATCAGCCAGGGTTTTACCGACGTCTACAGCATGGACGGCGGCTTCGAGCTGTGGCGTACGACCTATCCTTCAGAAACCGCGCAAGGCACCGCCGAATAAATTTTTCATGCACGCCAGCCCGCGCCCGCCGCGGGCTGACGAACGGTCACCGATAACAAATTGTGCATTGCCCCTTTACCTCCCGGATTACCAACTATCCTTAGCCTCAGGCCATCCAAAACAGGGGAGAGCCGGTACACCGGCGCGCGGGTCATCGGGAGTAGCTTTCAGGGTTGATAGCTTTGAAGGTTTTCTGGGGGGGTAAAAAGCCGCTGTAGTTTCAGCCGCTTACCAGCATCGACTGAATGATCCGACGTCGGCTCCACGTATCGAGCGAGGTGACGTCATGAGTATTTTTAGCCACTTCCAACAACGCTTCGAATCCACACGCCAGGAAGAACTGTCACTGCAGGAATACCTGGAACTGTGCAAGAGCGACCGCAGTGCCTACGCGTCCGCCGCCGAACGCCTGTTACTGGCCATCGGCGAACCGGAACTGCTGGACACCTCGGCCAACTCGCGACTGTCGCGCATCTTTTCCAACAAGGTGATCCGTCGCTATCCGGCCTTTGAGGACTTCCACGGGATGGAGGAATGCATCGACCAGATCGTCTCCTACTTCCGTCACGCCGCCCAGGGCCTGGAGGAGAAGAAACAGATCCTCTACCTGCTCGGCCCCGTCGGCGGCGGTAAATCTTCCCTGGCCGAAAAACTCAAGCAACTGATCGAAAAAGTCCCCTTCTATGCCATCAAGGGCTCCCCCGTGTTCGAGTCGCCCCTGGGGCTGTTCAACGCCACCGAAGACGGCGCGATCCTGGAAGAAGACTTCGGCATTCCCCGGCGCTACCTGAGCACCATCATGTCGCCCTGGGCGACCAAGCGCCTGGCCGAGTTCGGCGGTGATATCAGCCAATTCCGGGTGGTCAAGCTGTACCCCTCGATCCTCAACCAGATCGCGGTAGCCAAGACCGAACCAGGCGACGAGAACAACCAGGACATCTCGGCGCTGGTGGGCAAGGTCGATATCCGCAAGCTCGAGGAGTTCCCGCAGAACGACGCCGATGCCTACAGCTATTCGGGCGCCCTGTGCCGGTCCAACCAGGGCCTGATGGAATTCGTCGAGATGTTCAAGGCGCCGATCAAGGTCCTGCACCCCCTGCTGACCGCGACCCAGGAAGGCAACTACAACAGCACCGAAGGCCTGGGGGCCATCCCGTTCACCGGGATTCTGCTGGCGCACTCCAACGAATCGGAGTGGCACACCTTCCGCAACAACAAGAACAACGAAGCCTTCATCGACCGGATCTACATCGTCAAGGTGCCGTACTGCCTGCGGGTCAGCGACGAGGTGAAGATCTACGACAAGTTGCTGTTCAACAGCTCCCTGGCCAAGGCCCATTGCGCCCCCGACACCCTGAAGATGCTGGCCCAGTTCACCGTGCTCTCGCGCCTCAAGGAGCCGGAGAACTCCAACATCTACTCGAAAATGCGCGTCTATGACGGCGAGAACCTCAAGGACACCGATCCGAAGGCCAAGTCGATCCAGGAATACCGCGACAGCGCGGGTGTCGACGAAGGCATGAATGGCCTGTCGACGCGATTCGCGTTCAAGATCCTGTCGAAGGTATTCAACTTCGACCCTCACGAAATCGCCGCCAACCCGGTGCACCTGCTGTACGTGCTGGAGCAGCAAATCGAGCAGGAACAGTTCCAGGCCGAAACCCGCGAGCGTTACCTGCGGTTCCTCAAGGAATACCTGGCACCGCGCTACATCGAGTTCATCGGCAAGGAAATCCAGACCGCCTACCTGGAGTCCTACAGCGAGTACGGGCAAAACATCTTCGATCGCTACGTGCTGTACGCAGACTTCTGGATTCAGGACCAGGAGTACCGCGATCCGGAAACCGGCGAGATCCTCAACCGCGTCGCCCTCAACGAAGAACTGGAGAAGATCGAGAAGCCGGCCGGCATCAGCAATCCCAAGGATTTCCGCAACGAGATCGTCAACTTCGTCCTGCGCGCCCGTGCCAACAACAACGGCAAGAATCCGACCTGGCTCAGCTACGAGAAACTGCGGGTGGTGATCGAGAAGAAAATGTTCTCCAACACCGAGGACCTGCTGCCGGTCATCAGCTTCAACGCCAAAGCCAGCAAAGAGGATCAACAGAAACACAACGATTTCGTCACACGGATGGTCGAGCGCGGCTACACCGACAAACAGGTACGACTGCTCTCCGAGTGGTACCTGCGAGTCCGGAAATCGCAGTGAAGCCGCTGCCAGCTTCTAGCGACAAGCTGCAAGGGCAAAGCGGTTGAGTCCCGGACTCGGGAACCGATGGCGCTTTCGCTTGCAGCTTGAGGCTTACGACTTGAAGCTCCCCGGAGGGGCCCATGAGCTATGTGATCGACCGACGCCTCAATGGCAAGAACAAGAGCACGGTGAACCGCCAGCGCTTTTTGCGGCGCTACCGTGATCACATCAAGAAGGCCGTCGAAGAGGCGGTGAGCCGCCGCTCCATTACCGACATGGAGCATGGCGAACAGATCAGCATTCCCGGCCGCGATATCGACGAGCCGGTGCTTCACCATGGTCGCGGCGGCAAGCAGACCGTCGTGCACCCCGGCAACAAGGAGTTCACCAGCGGCGAACACATTGCCCGTCCACCCGGCGGTGGCGGCGGCAAAGGCCCAGGCAAGGCGGGCAACTCCGGCGAAGGCATGGACGAGTTCGTGTTCCAGATCACCCAGGAAGAGTTCCTCGAATTCATGTTCGAGGACCTGGAGCTGCCCAACCTGGTCAAACGCAACCTCGCCGGCACCGATACCTTCAAGACCGTACGCGCCGGCATCAGTAACGAGGGCAACCCGTCCCGCATCAACATCATCCGTACCCTGCGCTCGGCCCACGCACGGCGCATTGCACTGTCAGGCAGCAGCCGAGCCAAACTGCGCATCGCAAAGGACGAGCTTGAGCGCCTGAAGCGCGAAGAACCCGACAACTTCGGCGACATTCAGGCCCTGGAAGCAGAAATCGAACGCCTGAGCGCGCGCATCCACCGCGTGCCGTTTCTCGACACCTTCGACCTCAAGTACAACCTGCTGATCAAGCAGCCCAACCCCAGCTCCAAGGCGGTGATGTTCTGCCTGATGGACGTTTCGGGGTCCATGACCCAGGCCACCAAGGACATCGCCAAGCGCTTCTTCATCCTGCTGTACCTGTTCCTGAAACGGAACTACGACAAGATCGACGTCGTGTTCATTCGCCACCACACCAGCGCCCGGGAAGTCGACGAGGAAGAGTTTTTCTACTCGCGGGAAACCGGCGGCACCATCGTCTCCAGCGCCCTGAAGCTGATGCAAGAGATCATTGCCGAGCGCTACCCAAGCAACGACTGGAACATCTACGCCGCCCAGGCCTCCGATGGCGACAACTGGAACGACGACTCACCGATCTGCCGCGACATCCTGATCAACCAGATCATGCCCTTTGTGCAGTACTACACTTACGTAGAGATCACCCCGCGCGAACACCAGGCCCTGTGGTACGAATATGAGCGTATCGCCGACGCCTTCCCCGATACATTTGCCCAGCAGCAACTGGTCTCGGCCGGGGATATCTATCCGGTCTTCCGTGAACTCTTCCAGCGCAGGTTAGTGACATGACCGCCAAAGAGCAGAAGCGCCAACCCATTTCCACCGGCTCCGAATGGACATTCGAGCTGATCCAGGCCTACGACCGCGAAATCAGCCGTATTGCGGCCCGCTATGCACTGGACACCTACCCCAACCAGATCGAAGTGATCACCGCCGAGCAGATGATGGACGCCTATGCCTCGGTCGGCATGCCCCTGGGTTACCACCACTGGTCCTATGGCAAGCATTTCCTCAGCACCGAAAAGTCCTACAGCCGCGGCCAGATGGGGCTGGCCTATGAAATCGTGATCAACTCGGACCCATGCATCGCCTACCTGATGGAAGAAAACACCATCTGCATGCAGGCACTGGTGGTGGCGCACGCCTGCTATGGCCACAACAGCTTCTTCAAGGGCAACTACCTGTTCCGGACCTGGACCGACGCCAGCTCGATCATCGACTACCTGGTGTTCGCCAAGCAGTACATCATGCAGTGCGAGGAGCGCCACGGGATCGATGCGGTAGAGGACCTGCTGGACTCCTGCCACGCACTGATGAACTACGGCGTCGACCGCTACAAACGCCCTTATCCGATTTCCGCCGAGGAAGAGCGACGCCGGCAGAAGGACCGCGAAGAACACCTGCAAAAGCAGATCAACGACCTGTGGCGCACCATTCCCAAAGGCGCCGACAAGTACAACGAGAAAGACAACGCCCGGTTTCCCGCCGAGCCGCAGGAGAACATCCTCTACTTCATCGAGAAACACGCTCCGCTGCTAGAGCCGTGGCAACGGGAGATCGTGCGAATCGTGCGCAAGATCGCCCAGTATTTTTATCCACAGCGCCAAACCCAGGTAATGAACGAAGGCTGGGCCACGTTCTGGCACTACACCCTGATGAACGACCTGTACGACGAAGGACTGGTCACCGACGGCTTCATGATGGAGTTCCTGACCTCGCACACCGCCGTCGTCTACCAGCCCGGGTTTGACAGCCCGTACTACAACGGGATCAATCCCTACACCCTGGGCTTTGCCATGTACCGCGATATTCGGCGCATGTGCGAGAAGCCCACCGAGGAAGATTACCGCTGGTTCCCGGACATCGCCGGGACCGACTGGCTATCAGCCCTCAAGTTCGCCATGAGTAGCTTCAAGGATGAGAGTTTTATCCTGCAGTACCTGTCGCCCCAGGTGATCCGCGACCTGAAGCTGTTCAGCATTCTCGATGACGACCAAAAGGACGACCTCCTGGTACCGGCCATCCATGACGAGGAAGGCTACCGCACCATCCGTGAAACCCTGGCCGCCCAATACAACCTGGGCAACCGCGAACCCAACGTACAGATCTACAGCATCGACCGCCGAGGCGACCGCTCGCTGACGCTGCGCCATCAACAGCACGACCGTAAACCACTGGGCGACTCCACCGACGAGGTCCTCAAGCACCTGCACCGCCTGTGGGGCTTCGACATTCACCTGGAGACCCTGCAAGGCGATCAGGTCATGAAGACCCATCACGTACCGCCCAGGACGGAGCATAGCGAGGGTGAATACGGCAGGCTCGACCTGGCCGTTATCCACCTTTGAAACACCCTGCACCTCCGAAAGCTCGACACACCGGTTATCCTGTCGCGCTAACGGAGGTGTTTTATGCAGATTTATAAAGTCGGCGGCGCGGTTCGCGATCGCCTGCTCGGCAGGCCTGTCACCGATATCGACTGGGTGGTGGTCGGTGCCAGCACCGAAGAAATGCTCGCCAAGGGTTTTCGCCCCGTTGGCGCCGATTTCCCGGTCTTCCTGCACCCCAAGACCGGTGAGGAGTACGCCCTGGCCCGCACCGAACGCAAGAGCGGGCGCGGTTACGGTGGGTTCACGTTCCACGCGAGCCCCGAAGTCACCCTGGAAGAAGACCTGATCCGCCGCGACCTGACAATCAATGCCATGGCCGAAGACGCTCACGGCCAACTGACCGACCCCTACCACGGCCAACGTGATCTTGACGCCCGCCTACTTCGCCATGTTTCCCCCGCGTTCGCCGAAGATCCCCTGCGAGTCTTGCGTGTCGCCCGCTTCGCCGCACGCTATGCCGGCCTCGGCTTTACAGTGGAGCCCGAAACGCTGGAGCTGATGCGCCAGCTCAGCGAATCCGGCGAACTTGAAGCCCTGACCGCCGAACGCTGCTGGAAAGAAATCGCACGAGCCCTGATGGAAGACCAGCCCCAGGTATTCATCCAGGTCCTGCGCGACTGCGGCGCACTGGCAGTCTTGCTCCCTGAAATCAATGCACTGTTTGGCGTGCCGCAACCCGAAGCCCATCACCCGGAAATCGACAGCGGCGTGCACACCCTGAGCGTCCTGGAGCAGTCGGCGCGCTACCAACAGCCGCTGACCGTACGCTGGGCCTGCCTGCTGCACGACCTGGGCAAAGGCCTGACCCCCGAAAGCGAATGGCCAAGGCATATTGCCCACGAGCACCGGGGCCTAAGACTGATCAAGGCGGTCAACGAACGCTTCAAGGCACCCAAGGATTGCCAGGAACTGGCGCTATTGGTCGGTCAGTATCACACCCATGGCCATCGCGCCCTGGAGCTCAAACCCTCGACGTTGCTGGAGTTATTGCAGAGCTTCGACGTGTATCGACGACCGCAGCGCTTCGAAGAGTTCGTGGCGGCGTGCGAGATGGACGCCCGCGGGCGCAAGGGCTTTGAACAGCGCAGTTATCCACAGGCGCAGTACCTGCGCGGGGCCGCCGAAGCAGCACGAAGCGTCGCGACTCAGCCGCTGCTGGAGCAAGGTTTCAAGGGCCCGGAACTGGGAGAAGCCCTCAAGCGCGAACGGCTCAAGGCGTTGAAGAGTTACAAAGAAAACGCATTGACCTGATGCGATGCCTTCGCGGGCAAGTCTTAATGCCAGTCAGTTAAGGCGCCAAACCTGTGGGAGCGAGCCTGCTCGCGATGACGGCAACACAGCCAACATCTCCGTTGACTGACCTACTGCTATCGCGAGCAGGCTCGCTCCCACGCGGGTTTCGCTTAACTGACTGGCATTAGGGCAAGCCTCGCTCCTACCGATTCGAGTCGCTAACCTCTCCGTAGGAGCGAGCGGTACGGCGCGCCTTACAACATACTCGAAGGCGTGAGTGGCTCACCCCGCCACTCAAACGCCACGGGCGCCAGCACCTGATCAATCTGCGCCTCGCGCCACAACACCGAAAAACCCTTGCCTACACCCGGATGCACTTCGTCCGGCGCAATCAACGACAACGGCCACAGCACAAAAGCGTTCTTCAGGATTTCCGCACGCGGCAGGATCAAGCCATCGAAGTCACCCACTTGATCGCCGTACAACAGCACGTCGATATCCAGCGGCAACCCTTTGCGATCCGGGGCATAACGCCCGCTATCCGCCTCGATCATCTTCAAACGCCGGTCCAGCACCTTCAATGGCAGGTCAGTAAAACCCGCCACCACGAAGTTGAAGAACGGTCCGCTCTTGATCCCCACCGGCTGACTCTCGAACACCGGCGAGCAGCGCATATCCACCAGCACCCCGGAGAGCACCTCCAACCCCGCGCGCAAATGTGCTTCGCGCTCGACATTGCTGCCAAGCCCAAGAAATACCTGAGTTAGCGACATCCGCGCTCGATCTCCACACCGACGCCGCTGGCCGCCGGGACAGCCCCAGGCTTGGTCAGCTTCAGACGCATCCAGGTGATCTGGAACTCACTCATCAACACCTGCGCCAGACGCTCGGCAAAGGTCTCCACCAACTGAAACTGCGCCTGCTCGGCAAACGCCTGGATACGCGCCGAAACGCTGGCGTAATCGAGCGCCAGGGTCAGGTCATCGCCGGCCGCCGCCGGGCGATTATCCCAGGCGAAGCTCAGATCCAGACGCAAACACTGACGGATGCCGCGCTCCCAGTCGTAGGCACCAATTACCGTGTCGACTTCCAGGCCCTCGATAAACACTCTGTCCAAGCACTTTTCTCCGCAGCACGACAAGGGCGCAATGCGCCGTTAGAATCAGGGCGTCCTCGCCCGGAATAGTTAGCATGTTTTGGTTACTGGCGATCCTCGCCTACCTGCTTGGCTCTCTGTCCTTCGCCATCTTGCTCAGCCGCCTGACCGGTAACCCCGATCCGCGAATGAGTGGCTCGGGCAATGCCGGCGCCACCAACATGTTACGCCTGGCGGGCAAAAAGCTCGCCGTCCTGACGTTACTGGGCGACCTGTGCAAAGGCTTGTTGCCGGTATTGATCGCCGCTCTCGCCGGCCTGTCGATACAACAACAAGCCTGGATTGGTGTATGTGCCGTGGTCGGGCACCTGCTCCCACTGTACTTCCGCTTTCGCGGCGGCAAAGGCGTTGCAACGGCGGCCGGCATGCTGCTGGGGCTCTACCCTCCGGCAGCGCTCCTGGCCATCGGCGCCTGGCTCCTGACCTTCTACCTCACGCGCACCAGCTCCCTGGCGGCACTGATCGCCACACCCCTGACCCTGCCATTGCTGGCCTGGCAGGAGCCGGCCGCCTTGCTCCCCATGAGCGTACTGACGGCACTGATCGTCTGGCGTCATCGTGGCAATCTACGCGACCTGTTTGCCGGGCGCGAACGGCATTTTTAAACGCCGAGGATAGGCACAACGCCTGCCACTGCACTGTTACAGCGGTGACAACTGCTCCATCGGCCAACGCGCCTGCACGCTGATTGCCAGGCTTTCATGCTGGCCAGCTTGCAGGCGCTGACAGCCGGCAAAAGCGATCATCGCGCCGTTATCGGTGCAGAACTCCGGACGTGCGTAGTAAACGTCGCCCTTCATGTCGCCGAGCATTTTCTCCAGGGAAACCCGCAGCGCCTTGTTGGCACTCACACCACCGGCGATCACCAAACGCTTGAGGCCGGCCTGCTTCAAGGCACGCTTGCACTTGATGGTCAAAGTTTCCACCACCGCCTGCTGGAAGGCCAGCGAGATGTCGCTACGCGTTTGCTCGTTGTCGTCTCCAGCACTGACACATTGCTGCCAGGTGTTCAGGGCAAAGGTTTTCAAGCCACTGAAGCTGAACGCCAGGCCTGGACGATCACACATCGGCCGCGGGAAGACGAAGCGTCCGGCAACCCCCTGATCCGCCAACCGAGCAATCTCCGGACCGCCCGGATAGTTGAGCCCCATCATCTTTGCCGTCTTGTCGAAGGCTTCACCGGCGGCATCGTCGAGGGTCTCGCCCAGCAGCTCGTACTGGCCAATGCCATCGACCCGAACCAGTTGCGTATGCCCTCCCGACACCAACAAAGCGACGAACGGGAATTCAGGCGGTTGCGGCTCCAGCATCGGCGCCAGCAAGTGACCTTCCATGTGGTGCACACCGAGGGCCGGAATCCCCCAGGCAAACGCCAGCGCCTGCGCACAGGAAGCGCCCACCAACAACGCACCGACCAGGCCAGGACCCGCGGTATAGGCGATGGCATCGATCTCGGTCGGCACACAGTCCGCCTCGGCCAACACCTGGCGAATCAAGGGCAGCATGCGCTTGACGTGGTCGCGCGACGCCAGCTCCGGCACTACGCCACCATAGGCACGATGCAGGTCGATCTGACTAAACAGCGCGTCGGCCAACAAGCCTTTTTCACTGTCGTAAAGTGCGACGCCGGTTTCATCGCAGGAAGTTTCTAATCCCAGTACTAGCATGGGTTTGCGCCTTGTTTAGGCCAATTTCGAAGGCGCGCATGATAGTCTCCACAGGTTGCCCCGACTAGCGGTTTTCGATCAGAGGCTTTGCATTCCGGTCGATGAGGGGTTAACATCCGCAACCCTTAAAAACCGACGTCTTCAAGTGCTCTTTTGCCGCGAGGATGTCGACCCCGGTAATGAATGAAGGTAGCTCTGGATGCCAGCCGTCAAAGTTAAAGAGAACGAACCCTTCGACGTAGCTCTGCGTCGTTTCAAGCGCTCCTGCGAAAAAGCCGGTGTACTGGCCGAAGTTCGTAGCCGCGAATTTTACGAGAAGCCTACTTCTGAGCGTAAGCGCAAGGCAGCAGCTGCTGTTAAGCGTCACGCCAAGAAAGTTCAGCGCGAACAGCGCCGCGCCGTTCGTCTGTACTAATACACAGACGATCGTAGCAAGCTTCTGCCAAGCCCGGCCCTCAGCCGGGCTTATGGCATTTGCGGATATCGCTTGATGCTTCACCGTCAAAGCCGCAGACGCGACTTGGACGAATCTGCTTCACACGTCAGACCTGGCTCTTTTGCCAGCGGTGCACGTCTCTTCTGACGAGCCTTCCAAGGCTACTGACGAGCACACCTTTTACTGATCCTCCTACATTGACGATCAGCCAAAGCGCACTCTCCCGCGCCTGATTTTGAGCTGCCCGAGGCCGGTTAACGGTGACTTTCGGATTCAGCGCATTATTTTCAAACAGTCGAATGTCGATTGGCGCTAACGTCATCAGATTTTCGGCAGATAAACTTCCCGATAGCGAATACGCAGACGATACCTGGTCGAGCCGCACATCTGCCGCGCCTCAAAACAATGACCAGCATCAGGACGCTCTTCGCGCGGGTCAAACCTTCAGCGCAGTGATGACGAGAACGCCATGGCCGGGCTAATTCCCCAGAGCTTTATTGACGACCTTCTGAACCGCACCGACATCGTCGATGTGGTCAGCTCGCGCCTGCAACTGAAAAAAGCCGGCAAGAACTACACCGCCTGCTGCCCGTTCCACAAAGAAAAAACCCCCTCCTTCAGCGTCAGCCCGGACAAACAGTTCTATTACTGCTTTGGCTGCGGCGCGGGGGGCAACGCCCTTGGCTTCATCATGGACCACGACAACCTGGACTTTCCCCAGGCGATCGAGGACCTGGCCAAAGCCGCGGGCATGGAAATACCGCGCGAGGAAAGCGGGCGCCC
This sequence comes from Pseudomonas sp. ok272, assembly GCF_900109995.1. Classification (GTDB taxonomy): domain Bacteria; phylum Pseudomonadota; class Gammaproteobacteria; order Pseudomonadales; family Pseudomonadaceae; genus Aquipseudomonas. The sequence goes on from NZ_FOCB01000005.1 coordinate 53,062, forward strand.
GCACAAACCTCGGCAACCGACCGACTCACCGCTCTATCCGCTGCTCAGCGCCGCCGCCGACTTTTATCGCCAGGCCCTCAAAAGCCATCCGGCGCGCAAAGCGGCCGTGGACTACCTCAAAGGCCGCGGCCTGACCGGCGAAATCGCCCGGGACTTCGGCCTCGGCTTTGCCCCACCCGGCTGGGACAACCTGTTCAAGCACTTGAGCAACGATACCCTGCAACAGAAAGCCATGATCGATGCCGGCCTGCTGATCGAGAACGCCGAAACGGGCAAGCGCTACGACCGCTTCCGCGACCGCGTCATGTTCCCGATCCGCGACAGTCGCGGGCGCATCATTGCCTTTGGTGGGCGCGTGCTGGGCGACGACAAACCCAAGTACCTGAACTCGCCGGAAACCCCAGTGTTTCACAAGGGCCAGGAACTCTACGGCCTGTATGAAGCACGCAAAAACAACCGCAACCTCGATGAGATCATTGTCGTCGAGGGCTATATGGACGTTATCGCGCTGGCCCAGCAAGGCTTGCGCAATGCCGTCGCCACGCTCGGCACCGCCACCAGCGAAGAACACCTCAAGCGCCTGTTTCGCGTGGTGCCCAGCGTGCTGTTTTGCTTCGATGGCGACCAAGCAGGCCGCAACGCCGCGTGGCGCGCCCTGGAGTCAACGCTTTCGAGCCTGCAGGACGGACGCCGCGCGCGCTTTCTGTTCCTGCCCGAGGGCGAGGACCCGGACACACTGGTCCGCTCCGAAGGCACCGACGCCTTCCGCGCCCGGATCAATCAACACGCCCAGCCGCTGGCCGATTACTTTTTCCAGCAACTGATCGAGGAGTCCGACCCGCGCTCGCTTGAAGGCAAGGCCCACATGGCCACCCTCGCGGCACCACTGATCGACAAGGTTCCGGGGGCCAACTTGCGCACCCTGATGCGCCAACGCCTGAGTGAAATCACCGGACTGAGCGGCGAAGCGGTGAGCCAGTTGGTGCACAGCGCCCCGCAGGAAGCGCCTCCGGCCTACGACCCCGGCATCGATTACGACGCCATGCCGGACTATAGCGACTACCATCAGCCGCAGGACGCCTACGCGCCCCAGCAGGAATGGACGCCAAAGAAACCTGGCGCCGGCGGCAAGAAGTGGGACAGCAAACCCTGGGACAAAAAGGGCAAGCGCGGCGGCGACCACGACCAGCCCCGCGCCCCGCGGATACCGGCCGCTGTCGAGCCGCCTACACTGGCGGCACTGCGAACCTTGCTGCATCACCCGCAACTGGCAGAAAAAGTCGAGGACGCCGGGCACTTCGCGGCCGAGGACCAATCCAACACACAGTTGCTGGTGGCACTGCTCGAAGCCGTACAGAAGAATCCCAAGCTAAACTCATTTCAACTGATTGCACGTTGGCATGGCACCGAACAAGGTCGATTGCTCAAGGCGCTGGCAGAAAAGGAATGGCTGATTGAGGGCGATAACCTTGAACAACAGTTTTTCGACACCATAACTAGCTTGTCAGCCCGCCAACGCGAGCGAAATCTTGAGCAACTGCTCAGGAAAGCACGTCAAAGCGAATTGAGTAGCGACGAAAAAAACCAACTGCGCGACCTACTGAGTCGCAATGTTTCCGCATCAAACCCGACCTCAACTGGCGCGTGAGGTCATAGCTCAGGTATAATCCTCGGCTTGTTTTTTGCCCGCCAAGACCTTCAGTGGATAGGGTGTTATGTCCGGAAAAGCGCAACAGCAGTCTCGTATCAAAGAGTTGATCACACTTGGTCGTGAGCAGGGCTACCTGACTTACGCGGAGGTCAACGACCACCTGCCGGAGGATATTTCAGATCCGGAACAGGTGGAAGACATCATCCGCATGATCAATGACATGGGGATCAACGTATTCGAGGTTGCGCCAGATAAGGATTCCCTTATGCTGGCCGACGCCGATACCGACGAAGCCGCGGCCGAAGAGGCAGCAGCAGCGTTGGCAGCGGTCGAGACCGACATTGGTCGCACTACCGACCCCGTGCGCATGTACATGCGTGAAATGGGTACGGTGGAGCTCCTCACGCGTGAAGGCGAAATTGAAATCGCCAAGCGTATTGAAGAGGGCATCCGTGAAGTGATGGGCGCAATTGCGCACTTCCCTGGCACGGTTGATCACATTCTCTCCGAATACACTCGCGTCACCACCGAAGGTGGCCGCCTGTCCGACGTCCTGAGCGGTTACATCGACCCGGACGACGGCATTGCGCCGCCTGCTGCAGAAGTGCCGCCTCCTGTCGACCCGAAAGCAGCTCCAGCTGCCGACGACGCCGAAGAAGAAGACGCTGAAGCCAGTGACGACGAAGAAGAAGCCGAAAGCGGTCCAGACCCGATCATCGCGGCCCAGCGTTTTGGCGCCGTGTCCGATCAGATGGAAATCACCCGCAAGGCGCTGAAAAAGCACGGCCGTAACAGCAAGCAAGCGATTGCCGAGCTGATTGCGCTGGCTGAGCTGTTCATGCCGATCAAACTGGTCCCGAAGCAATTCGAAGGCCTGGTTGAACGTGTTCGCAGCGCCCTTGATCGTCTGCGTCAGCAAGAGCGCGCGATCATGCAGCTGTGTGTGCGTGATGCTCGCATGCCGCGCGCTGACTTCCTGCGCCAGTTCCCGGGCAACGAAGTTGACGAAAGCTGGACCGATGCACTCGCCAAGGGCAAGGGCAAATACGCCGAAGCCATTGGTCGCCTGCAGCCTGACATCATTCGTTGCCAGCAGAAGCTGATCGCACTGCAAACCGAAACCGGTTTGACGATCGCCGAGATCAAGGACATCAACCGTCGCATGTCAATCGGTGAGGCCAAGGCCCGCCGTGCGAAGAAAGAGATGGTCGAAGCGAACTTGCGTCTGGTGATCTCCATCGCCAAGAAGTACACCAACCGTGGCCTGCAATTCCTCGATCTGATCCAGGAAGGCAACATTGGCTTGATGAAAGCGGTGGACAAGTTCGAATACCGTCGCGGCTACAAGTTCTCGACTTATGCCACCTGGTGGATCCGTCAGGCGATCACTCGCTCGATCGCCGACCAGGCCCGCACCATCCGTATTCCGGTGCACATGATCGAGACGATCAACAAGCTCAACCGTATTTCCCGCCAGATGTTGCAGGAAATGGGTCGCGAACCGACCCCGGAAGAGCTGGGCGAACGCATGGAAATGCCTGAGGACAAGATCCGCAAGGTATTGAAGATCGCTAAAGAGCCGATCTCCATGGAAACCCCGATCGGTGATGACGAAGACTCTCACCTGGGTGACTTCATCGAAGACTCGACCATGCAGTCGCCAATCGATGTCGCTACCGTTGAGAGCCTTAAAGAAGCGACTCGCGAAGTACTTTCCGGCCTCACTGCCCGTGAAGCCAAGGTCCTGCGCATGCGCTTTGGCATCGACATGAATACCGACCACACCCTTGAGGAAGTTGGTAAGCAGTTCGACGTTACCCGTGAGCGGATTCGCCAGATCGAAGCCAAGGCGCTGCGCAAGCTGCGCCACCCGACGAGAAGCGAGCATCTGCGCTCCTTCCTCGACGAGTAACCACAAAACCCCCGGCCCAGGCCGGGGGTTTTGCTTTCTATAGATTAAATCCCGCCGGCTTCGCCCCCTCCCCGTAGCCCGTCTACACTCGAAACATTCCCCCGAGCCATAACGAGACCGTTATGCCCAGACTCCCGGCCGTGCTGCTACTGTCGCTGATGACCTGGACCGCAACGGCTGGCGCACTGACGCTCACTGACGAAGAACGTGGCTGGCTTGCAGCTCACCCGCAACTGCGCCTGGGTGTCGATGCCTCGTGGCCGCCTTTTGAATTCCGTGATGACCAGGGCCGCTACCAGGGCCTCACCGCTGACTACATCAACGTTGTGCGAGACCGCCTGGCAACCAGCATCACCCCCATCGAACCCGCGAACTGGACGCAAGTCCTGGACCTGGTCAAGCACGACAAGCTCGATCTCTTACCCGGTATCATGTCCACCCCGGAGCGCCAGAACTATCTTTCGTTCACCCGCCCCTACCTGGACTTCCCAATTGTCATCCTGGCTCACGTTGGCGGCGCCCAGCCACACAATATTGAAGGTTTGTACGGCCTGAAAATCGCCGTCGTGGAAAACTACGCCCCCCACGAACTGCTGCGCACGCACCATCCCGACCTCAATCTGGTGCCCATGCCCAACGTCAGCGCAGCGTTGCAAGCCCTGGCTATCCACCAGGTAGACGCCGTGGTCGGCGACCTGGCTTCAAGTGTCTGGACACTGCGCCAACTCAAACTCGAAGGGATCTACGTCAGCGGAGAAACCCCCTACCGCTTTCAACTAGCGATGGCGGTGCCGCTGGACGACAAAGTGCTGGTCGGCATACTGGACAAGGTCCTGGCCGACATGAGTCCGGGAGAAATCAGCGCCATCCAGGAGCACTGGGTCGGCAACGTGCTGGATCGACGCACGTTCTGGTCGGACCTGTTGATGTACGGCCTCCCCGGCATACTGTTGCTGGTCGCCGTGCTGGCGGTGGTGATTCGCATCAATCGCCGCCTCAGCTCGGAAATCGCTCGCCGAGTCGCCCTCGAACAAGAGCTACGCTCCAGCGAATACCATTACCGTGGCCTGGTAGAAAGCCTATCCGCGATTGCCTGGGAAGCGCGCATCAGCGATTTCACCTACAGCTACGTTTCCCCCCACGCCGAAGACCTGCTGGGTTATCCCCTGTCCCATTGGCTGATTCCGGGCTTCTGGCGCAACATCATTCACCCCGCCGATCTGACGCGCGCCCAGAGCTTTTGCGATCACGAGGTGCTCGCCGGGCGTGACCACAGCCTCGACTATCGAGTCATCACCGCCGATGGCCGCTGCCTCTGGGTACGCGATATCGTCAGCCTGATCGAGCACGGCCACGAACCGGTGCTGCGCGGGCTGATGATCGACATCAGCGATGCCAAGCACACCGAGGAAGCCCTGCGCCTATCGGAGCAAAAGTTCGCCTCGGTGTTCCAGCAATGCCCGGACATCCTGGTGATCGCCCGCCTGTCCGACGGCTGCCTGCTGGAGGTCAACAAAGCGTTCGAGGAGCAGATCGGACTCAGCGCCGAACAAGTCATTGGCCGGACAGCCACCGACCTCAACATCTGGGGCATCGCCGGCGTGGGTCCTGGCCTGCTGCAACGCCTGCAGGCCGGCAGTATCCGCAACCTGGAGATGCCCTTTCGCCGCAGTAATGGCCATGTGTTCACCGGGCTGATTTCCGCCGAGCCCTTCGAGCTCGACACCACCCCGGCCCTGGTGGTCGCTGTACGCGACATCAGCCAGCTCAAGGAGACCCAACAGCAGCTGCAGACCTCCGAGGAGAAGTTTGCCAAGGCCTTCCACGCCTCGCCGGACGGCTTGTTGCTGTCACGGGTCAGTGATGGCCTGCTGCTGGAAGTCAACGAAGGCTTCAGCCGCATTACCGGCTTCAACAGCGCAATGTCACTGGACCGCTCCACCCTGGACCTGGGCATCTGGGTCAATCTCAACGAGCGCAAGCAAATGCTCGACCTGCTCAAGCGCGACGGCTTTGTCCGCGACTTCAGTTGCCACATCCGCCGCAGCGATGGGCAGGTTCGCTTGTGCGAAATGTCCAGCCGACCGCTGCCTATCGGCGATGACGAATGCATGCTGACCATCGCCCGGGACATCACCGAGCGCCACCTGATGCAGGAAAAACTGCAACAGGCCGCCACCGTATTCGAGAGCACCGCCGAAGGCGTGCTGATCACCGATACGCAACAGCACATCAGCGCCGTCAACCGCGCATTCACCGAGATCACCGGCTACAGCGAGACCGAAGCCCTGGGCCATACCCCCCGACTACTGGCCTCAGGCCTGCACGACAGCGCCTTCTACGCGGCCATGTGGCATCAGTTGACCGACGAAGGCCATTGGCAGGGCGAGATCTCCAACCGGCGCAAGAACGGCGAGGTCTATCCCAGCTGGCTGACCATCAGCGCCGTGCGCAACAAGGACCGCTTCATCACCCACTTCGTGGCGGTGTTTGCCGACATCTCCAGTCTCAAGCACGCCCAGGCCAAGCTCGACTACCAGGCGCACCACGACCCACTGACCGGCCTGCCGAACCGTACGCTGTTCGAAAGCCGCCTGCTGGGCGCCCTGAACGCCCAACAGGACAACGGCAGCCAGGGCGCGGTGCTGTTTCTCGATGTCGACCGCTTCAAGCACATCAACGACAGCCTTGGCCATCCGGTGGGCGATCTGTTGCTCAAAGGCATCGCCGTGCGCCTCAAGGAACAAGTGCGCGACATCGATACCGTCGCCCGCCTGGGGGGCGATGAGTTCATTATCCTGCTGCCCGGCCTGCAGCAGGCGAGCGATGCCGACCATATCGCCAACAAGTTGCTGAACTGCTTCGGCGCACCGTTTCAGGCCGGCGAACACGAGTTTTTCATCAGCGCCAGCATCGGCACCAGCCTCTACCCCAAGGATGGCCGCGATGTCGCCACCCTGGTCAAGAACGCCGATGCGGCGATGTACCGCTCCAAGGCCAAAGGGCGCAACCGTGTTGAAAGCTATACCCGCGACCTCACCGCCCAGGCCAGCGAACGTGTCGCCCTGGAGCATGAACTGCGCCGCGCCATCGAACGCAATGAACTGACCCTGTTCTATCAGCCCAAAATCAGCCTCATCCACCCACAACTGGTCGGAGCCGAGGCCCTGATCCGCTGGCATCACCCCGTCTTTGGCGATGTTCCGCCCGAGCACTTCATCGCCCTGGCCGAAGAGAACGGCATGATCCTGCAAATTGGCGATTGGGTGCTGGAACAGGCTTGCCTGCAAATGCAGGCATGGCAAAGGTGCTACGAAGGTTTTGGCTCACTGTCGGTCAACCTGGCCGGTGCACAGCTACGCCAACCCAATTTGCTGGCGCGTATCGAGCAACTGCTCAAGGACAACCACCTCAATCCAGGGCTGTTGCAACTGGAGATCACCGAAAACTTCATCATGAGCCAGGCCGAAGAGGCCCTTGAAGTCCTGCACCAACTCAAACACCTCGGGGTACAACTGGCGATTGATGACTTCGGCACCGGCTACTCGTCCCTGAGCTATCTCAAGCGCCTGCCGCTGGACTACCTGAAAATCGACCAGTCCTTTGTTCGCGGCCTGCCGGATGACCCCCACGATGTGGCGATCGTCCGCGCCATCATCGCCCTGGGCCGCAGCATGCAGTTCACGATCATCGCCGAGGGGGTCGAGAGCCAGGCACAACAACAATTCCTGGCGGGCGAAGGCTGCGAACAGATCCAGGGCTACATCGTCAGCCTGCCACTGCCCGCCGACGAATTCGCCGCAACGTTTCTTCGTATCGCAGTTTCAGACTTTTCGGATAGCACAGCCGAGAAACCGTCGCTATAATCCGCGACCTACTGAGGGCCTATAGCTCAGTTGGTTAGAGCAGAGGACTCATAATCCTTTGGTCCACGGTTCGAGTCCGTGTAGGCCCACCACATTGAAAGCCGCGCATTGCGCGGCTTTTGCTTGTCTGACGGTTCACGTCTCTAGCCCCACCTCCAGAAAGTGTCCACCGCCCCATTAATAACAAACCCGGCCAAGGGCTGGGTTTGTAGAGAGTGGTATGGACATCGGGCGGTGCGGCTCAGTCAGCGAAGTTCTCGATCTTGACCTGCCCTTCGGGGAAGGTCGCGATGATTTCCAGCTCGCCCCCCATGGCGCGGATGTAGTTGCGCAGGGTGCTGATGTACATGTCAGTGCGGCGTTCCATTTTGGAGATCGCCGCTTGGTTGATGTGCAGGGTTTTGGCCAGGGTTGCCTGACTCAGCTCCTGAGCCTTGCGCAACTCATGCAAAGGCATTTCCTTAAGGTGTTGCTGGAACAGTTGCTGCGCCTCGGCGCGGGACTCTGGTGACATGCGAGCTTGAAGTTCAGCAAATTTCTTAGCCATTGTTACGGCCCTCTTTACGCAGTGTTTCCAAGTGTTCGTCGTACAACTTTTCCGCCAGCGGGACATAGTCCTCATACCAGCGGCCTTGACCCGTTTTATCGCCGCCAATCAGCAGTAACGCACAGCGGCGTGGATCAAACGCATACAGCACACGATAAGGCCGGCCTGCATGTTGCACGCGCAGCTCTCGGAGGTTGCCATGCCGCGAGCCTCTGATGTCCGAGCAGTGGGGATAACGCAGACCGGGGCCAAGCACGCCCAGCAGGTCTACGCTAGCCGACACGCTGGCCTGCTCTTTGGCCTCCAGGCCTTCCCACCAGCCTCCAAATTCGTCGGTGTACTCAATATCCCAACTCACGCCAATATTCCACCCAAGGAATATGACCTCAAGGGAATTATTCTATGAGCTTCAGCGGCCGCCCTACCACGCCGGTTAGCCAGGAAATTGTTAACGGTGGTTTCTGGCCAAGGCAGCCCCGCACACTATTGGACAGCTTTTGTCCTGCTGCCAGCAGGGCAGCGCGGACCGTCACCCCAACCTAGCAACGCGCCGGCGACGGTTCTTCACTTCGGATTGATCATCGTGACATGCCGGGTATAGCAACTGCTGTTATCCGGGATGTCCTTGTTGATAAAGGCCATCGCCCCGACGGTGACATTGTCGCCAATGCGCAGGTCGTCGCCGATGATGCACACGTTGGCGCCCAACTCGACGTTGTTACCGATGTAGATCAACCCCTTCTGGCCCGTAGCCCTGACACCGATGGTGGTGTTCTGGCGGATAAACAGGTTGTCACCGATGCGCGCCGCATCCGCAATAACGATCCCGACACGGTGCGCGAAGTTCAGGCCGGGGCCTATCTCTGCTGCCAGCATGATGTCGATCCCGTGGGTACGTACCAGGCGTGCGTGGATCCGTCGGGCGAGCTTGGGGTAGTTGAGCAGTCCCTTGGGACGCCGGTAGAAGTGCTGGGCCAGCCGGAACCAGAACAGGTAGTGCTCTTGTTCTTTCAGGCGGATCCGGTGAAGCATTTTCTTGAGCTTGAGGGGCTTGTGCTCACCGCCCATTACTTCGATGCGCCAGAATCTTTTTAGATTCTCCCAGTCCATGTATTCCACTTGCGGCGTTCTCCTGGATGGATGTGCAGCCCATCCGTTTAAGCTGTTTTAAAGAAACATGACACCACTCGGCGCGACTTGCATTGAGTCCAGCTAAATGGCTAGCGTTGCTCACGAGCCACCAATAATACGTGCAAATACGGCAGCGGCCGCATAGCCCCTCATTTCTGTGCTCGCATCACTGAGTCATCAGGATCACGCGGGCAGCAGGCGAGTCAGGTCGGATGCATACGCCCACCCCCAACCTGACACGACCGTCGCGAGCGCCAACCCGGATGAGTCTGTAACATGCTCGCCCATTGACGCCCGCGCCGGAGAACACCTTGCCCGCCACACGCCCGCCTGTCCTCGATGAAATCGACCACCAGTTGATTGCCGCCCTGCAGCTCAACGCCCGTGAAAGCGTGGCCATGCTGGCTCGGCAACTGGGCATCGCCCGCACCACAGTGACCTCTCGCCTGGCCCGGCTGGAGAAGAGCAAGGTCATCACCGGCTACGGCGTACGCCTGGGCCAGCGCGTGGTGGATGGCGGCTTGCAGGCCTATGTCGGGATCACCGTGCAGCCGCGTTCGGGCAAGGAAGTGTTGCGCCGGCTCAGCACCATGGCCCAGGTCCAGCAACTGTGCGCGGTGAGTGGCGAGTTCGATTACGTGGCCTGGCTGCGCACCGACTCACCGGAACAGCTGGATCAACTGCTCGACCAGATCGGCAGCGTCGATGGCGTGGACAAGACCACGACCTCGATCATCCTCAGCAGCAAAATTGATCGCGGTCAGCCAGTCTGACCACCAGCTTCGTCATATCGCATTAAAACCACACAAAACGACGACACATTGCGTCTTATTAACGTACGTAACGCTCCCTAGAATGGCGACAGTCTTTTCCTATACTCAGCACCTCGGTGCCAGTCGCCAGCAAGGTCAGCCATGAACAACAATAATCGCCATCCTGCAGACGGTAAAAAACCAATCACCATCTTTGGCCCGGACTTTCCTTTCGCCTTCGACGACTGGATCGAGCACCCGGCCGGCCTGGGCAGCATCCCCGCGCACAACCACGGGGCGGAAGTGGCGATTGTCGGGGCTGGCATCGCTGGGCTGGTCGCCGCCTACGAACTGATGAAGCTGGGCCTCAAGCCCGTGGTCTACGAGGCCTCGAAAATGGGCGGGCGCCTGCGCTCCCAAGCGTTCGAGGGGGCCGAAGGGATCATCGCCGAGTTGGGTGGCATGCGTTTCCCGGTGTCCTCCACCGCCTTCTATCACTACGTCGACAAGCTGGGCCTGGAGACCAAGCCCTTCCCCAATCCGCTGACCCCGGCCTCCGGCAGCACGGTCATCGACCTCGAAGGCCAGACCCATTACGCACAAAAGCTCGCCGACCTTCCCGCACTGTTCCAGGAAGTGGCCGACGCCTGGGCCGATGCCCTGGAGGACGGCTCGCGCTTTGGCGAGATCCAGCAAGCCATTCGCGACCGCGACGTGCCACGCCTCAAAGCGCTGTGGAACACCCTGGTGCCGCTGTGGGATGACCGCACGTTCTACGATTTTGTCGCCACCTCAAAGGCGTTCGCCAAGCTGTCGTTCCATCACCGCGAAGTGTTCGGCCAGGTCGGTTTCGGCACCGGCGGCTGGGATTCGGACTTCCCCAATTCGATGCTGGAAATCTTCCGCGTAGTGATGACCAACTGCGACGATCACCAGCACCTGGTGGTCGGCGGCGTCGAGCAGGTGCCGCTGGGCATCTGGCGCCATGCGCCGCAGCGCTGCGCCCACTGGCCTGAAGGCACCAGCCTGAGCTCGCTGCACAACGGCGCGCCACGCACCGGCGTCAAGCGCATCGCCCGCGCCGCCGACGGGCGCTTCAGTGTCACCGACAACTGGGGCGACACCCGCGAATACGCCGCCGTGCTGACCACCTGCCAGAGCTGGCTGCTGACCACCCAGATCGAGTGTGAAGAGTCGTTGTTCTCGCAGAAGATGTGGATGGCCCTGGATCGCACCCGCTACATGCAATCGTCGAAGACCTTCGTCATGGTCGACCGGCCGTTCTGGAAGGACAAAGACCCGGAGACTGGGCGCGACCTGATGAGCATGACCCTCACCGATCGCCTGACCCGTGGCACTTACCTGTTCGACAATGGCGACGATAAGCCCGGGGTGATCTGCCTGTCGTACTCGTGGATGAGCGATGCGCTGAAAATGCTCCCGCAACCCATCGAAAAACGCGTGAAGCTGGCCCTCGACGCCCTGAAGAAAATCTACCCGAACGTCGACATCGCGGCGCGGATCATCGGCGATCCGATCACCGTGTCCTGGGAAGCCGACCCGCATTTCCTCGGCGCGTTCAAGGGCGCCCTACCCGGCCACTACCGCTACAACCAGCGCATGTACGCGCACTTCATGCAGCAGGAGATGCCGAGCGAGCAACGCGGGATCTTTATCGCCGGTGACGATGTTTCCTGGACCCCGGCCTGGGTCGAGGGTGCGGTCCAGACCTCGCTCAACGCGGTGTGGGGCATCATGAATCACTTTGGCGGCGCCACCCACGCCGAGAACCCCGGCCCGGGCGATGTGTTCAATGAGATCGGGCCAATTGCCCTGCCCGAGTAAGAGGAGTCCGACATGCGCGTAGCTCTTTACCAATGCCCTCCGTTGCCACTGGACGTTGCCGGCAACCTGCAACGCTTGCAGCAACTCGCGACCGAGGCCAGCGACGCTGACCTGCTGGTGTTCCCGGAGATGTTCCTGACCGGCTACAACATTGGAGTCGAAGCGGTCGGGGCCTTGGCCGAAGCGCAAGACGGCGACTGCGCGCAACGCATCGCCGACATCGCCAGGGCGCACGACATCGCCATTGTCTACGGCTATCCGGAACGGGCCGAGGATGGGCAGATCTACAACGCCGTGCAGTTGATCGACCGCCATGGGCAGCGCCTGGCCAATTACCGCAAGACCCACCTGTTCGGCGACCTCGACCATTCAATGTTCAGCGCCGGGGCCGATCAGTTCCCGCTGGTGGAGCTCAACGGCTGGACCCTCGGGTTTCTGATCTGCTACGACCTGGAGTTCCCGGAGAACGCCCGGCGCCTGGCGCTGGCGGGCGCCGAACTGATCCTGGTGCCGACGGCCAACATGATCCCCTACGACTTCATCGCAGACGTCACCGTGCGCTCGCGGGCCTACGAGAACCAGTGCTACGTGGCCTACGCCAACTATTGTGGCCACGAAGGCGATATCCACTATTGCGGCCAGAGCAGCATCGCCGCCCCCGATGGCACTCGCATTGCCCAGGCCGGGTTGGACGAAGCGCTGATTGTCGGCACCCTCGACCGGCAGGCAATGCGCGATTCCCGCGCGGCCAATCGCTACTTGATCGACCGCCGCCCAGCGCTCTACGGCGCGCTGAACAAGCACTGACCCGGGCTTTTCGCTAGCATGAGCGCTTCCTCTGTAGCGGAAGTGCTCATGCCTGCGCCGACCCACCTTCATCCCCACACCGCAACCCTGGCCAACGGCCTGCGGGTTGCCCTTCGCCATGCCCCCGGTTTGAAGCGCTGCGCCGCCGTGTTGCGCGTGGCCGCCGGCAGCCACGACGCCCCACACGCCTGGCCCGGGCTGGCGCACTTGGTGGAGCATTTGCTGTTTCTCGGCACCCCGCGGTTTCCCGCAGGCGATGGACTGATGGCCTACGTGCAGCAACACGGCGGGCAGTTGAACGCCAGCACCCGCGAGCGCCACACCGACTTTTTCTTCGAACTGCCACCCCACGCCTTCGCCGGCGGGCTTGAGCGTCTCCAGGACATGCTCGCCCAGCCACGCCTGGACCCGGACGATCAACGGCGCGAACGGGAAGTGCTGGAGGCCGAATTCATCGCCTGGTCCCAGGATGCCTCGGCGCAGCAGCAACACGCGTTGTTCGCGGGATTGGCGGCGGATCATCCGCTGCGCGGCGTGCACGCCGGCAACCGCGACAGCCTGAAAGTCGAGCAGCCCGCGTTTCAACAGGCGCTACGGGCCTTCCACCAACGCTTCTACCACAGTGCCCGGATGAGCCTGAGCCTGGTCGGCCCGATGCCGCTGGATGAACTGCACACCCTGGCCAACAGCTTTGGCGCCGCCTTCATCAGCAAAGAGACGTCAGCCCAGGACACGCCACCGGCGCTGATGACCGGCGCCAGCGCTCACTACCAACAGGCCAGTGAGCGTCGCCTCGACCTGCTGTTTACCCTGGAAGCGCTGCCCGATGCCTCCCGCGAAGCCCTGGACTTTCTCTGTACCTGGGTCAACACCACAAAGCCCGGGGGCCTGCTGGCCGAACTGCGCCAGCGCCATCTGATCGAACAGCTCAAGGCCACGCCGCTGTATCAGTTTGGCGGACAGGCGCTGCTGCACGTTGCCTTCACCCTGACCGATGCCGCAGCCGCCGCGCCAACCATCACGGCGCTGTTCCACGACTGGCTGCACTTCTTCGCGCAGCAGGCCGACTGGTCGGCACTGCGCGCGGAGTACGCCTTGCAGCAACAGCGCAAGCGCCAATCCAGCCAGGCCTTGACCCTGGCCCGACTGGACAGCGAGTCATTGGCGCCCCAACTGCCGGAGTCGGGCGTGATCGCCCTCAAGGCGATCTTGCAGCAAATGGCCGCCCCACCAGCGAACCACCTGGGGGTCGCCTGGCAATTGCCCGCGGCCAACCCGTTCCTGCGCAGTGCCGAAGAGCCGGCACCTGCCGGGCTGATCCGTGGGCAGACCAGCGCCCACCGCGGCCTGCGCACCTTCGCCCAGGATCGTACCCGGGGACGGCGCGAGCGCTCATCGATGCAGTTCAGCCAGGCCTTGAGCGACAACTCGGGGGACTCGGTGCTGTGCCTGCGCTGGTGCCTCGACGCGCCAGCCCCCGCCAACCTGGCACCGGTGCTGCGCCGCAGCCTGCAGAGCCTGAGTGACGATGCCCTACAGGCGGGTGTCGCGTTGTCCTTCAACGAAACCGGCAATCAATGGCGGCTGACACTCAGCGGCTGGCATGAGCCGATGCCGGCGATTCTCGAACAGGCGCTGCACTGCCTGGCCAGCCCACAGGCCGAGGCCTGGCAAGGCGGCGATCGGGCGACGCCGCCGATCGCCATCCGCCAACTGCTCAAGGCGCTGCCCGTCCATTGCCTGGGGCAAAGCTCAGCCCCGGCACTCGGCAGCGCCACCCTCGAGGACCTGCAACAACGCTGGGCCGGCGCCCATTGGGACGGACTGGCCGCAGGCCTGTCCGCCACCGCGCAGAGCGCCATCACCCGCGCCCTGAGCCGAGCGCCGGGCAGCCCCGACGGCCCGTTCAGCGCCCCCTTGTCGATTGCCGGCTGCCGACTCTGGTCGCACGTGCCGTGCACCGGCAGTGAGCATGCCGTGCTGCTGTTCTGCCCGGCACCGAGTCTGGAACTGGCCGACGAAGCCGCCTGGCGCATGCTCGGGCATATCTGCCAGACGCCGTTCTATCAGCGCCTACGGGTTGAACGGCAACTGGGCTACGCCGTGTTCAGCGGTATCCGACAGATCAACGGGCAGACCGGGATGCTGCTGGGCGTGCAATCGCCGCACGCGCCGGTCAAGGAACTGCTTGAGCATGTGGAACGCTTCCTCCAGCAACTGCCCGAGCTGATCGCCGCCCTCGATGACGCGACGCTACGCCTGCAGCAACACGCCCTGGCGCAGCAACTCGACACCCAGGCCATGCCACTGCCGCAGGCCTTTGAACTGCTTTGGCAGGGCAAGCTGGCGGGCCATTCGTCGGATTACCTGATTGAACTGCAGCAGGCGGTGTCACGCCTGGACCGCCGTGCCTTGCTGGAGGCGGCAAGCCGCTTGATCCAGCTGGACGGTGGCCGCCGGTGCCTGGCCAACAGCCCTCCAGAGGGCGGCTGGCAACGGGCCGATTGATCATTACCGGGGCTGTAATGGGCTTTCTTCAATCGATATCTCCTTTTTGCGGAAACGTTTCAGTAACATAGTCCTCCCCGCACCTGACCACCTCCCCCGGGGAGGTGGACTATATGTATAGGGTGAATGTTCTCACCCACCCGAAGGAGGTTTTCTATGACGTGGTCCAAACCCGCTTACACCGACCTGCGCATCGGCTTTGAAGTCACCATGTACTTCGCCAGCCGTTGATTTTGCCTCCGGGTAAAAACCGCAGTGCAACGCCTCGGCCGGTCCGGGGCGTTTTTATTTTCAAGCGTTGAGGTAAGGGAGCAGACATGTTCGTCCAGATTCTAGGTTCCGCCGCCGGCGGTGGTTTTCCGCAGTGGAACTGCAACTGCGTGAACTGCGCGGGGTTTCGTGATGGCAGCCTGAACGCCAAGGCACGGACCCAATCGTCCATCGCGATCTCCGATGACGGCGTGAACTGGATCCTGTGCAACGCCTCGCCCGACATCCGCGCCCAGCTCCAGGGCTTCGCGCCCCTGCAGCCAGGCCGCGCCCTGCGGGACACCGGGGTGCAGGCGATCATCCTGATGGACAGCCAGATCGACCACACCACCGGCCTACTCAGCCTGCGCGAAGGCTGCCCGCATCAGGTGTGGTGCACCGACATGGTCCACGAAGACCTGAGCACCGGCTTCCCGCTGTTCACCATGCTCAGCCACTGGAACGGTGGCCTGCAGTGGAATCCCATCGAACTGGACCAGCGCTTCAGCATCCCGGCCTGCCCGAACCTGCGCTTCACCCCACTGCCGCTGCGCAGCGCGGCACCGCCCTACTCGCCGCACCGCTTCGACCCGCACCCCGGTGACAACATCGGCCTGATCGTCGAAGACCTGAACACCGGCGGCAAGCTGTTCTACGCGCCGGGGCTGGGCAAAGTGGATGGGCCGCTGCTGCAGATCATGGCCGGCACCGACTGCCTGCTGGTGGACGGCACGCTGTGGGACGACGACGAAATGCAGCGCCGCGGCGTCGGCACTCGCACCGGCCGGGAAATGGGTCACCTGGCACAGAATGGCCCCGGCGGTATGCTTGAAGTGCTGGAGCAACTCCCCACGCAACGCAAGGTGCTTATCCACATCAACAACACCAACCCGATCCTCGATGAAGACTCGGCCGAGCGCGCCGAACTGGTACGACGCCAGGTTGAAGTGGCGTATGACGGCATGAATCTCGTGCTGTAGCCGATCCACAGGGATTTGCGAGCGCCATAGATCCCATGTGGGACTGGCCGCATTTGAAAGGTCGTACCCAGGAGAGCCCAGATGACCCACACCCCAATGTCCCCCACCGAGTTCGAAGCCGCGCTGCGGGCCAAAGGCGCCTACTACCACATCCATCACCCCTACCACGTGGCGATGTATGAAGGCCGGGCCAGCCGTGAACAGGTCCAGGGCTGGGTCGCCAACCGCTTCTACTATCAGGTGAACATCCCGCTCAAGGACGCCGCCATCCTCGCCAACTGCCCGGACCGGGAGATCCGCCGCGAGTGGATCCAGCGCCTGCTCGACCACGATGGCGCACCGGGCGAGGACGGTGGCATCGAGGCCTGGCTGCGCCTCGGCCAGGCCGTGGGCCTGGACCCGGATCAGCTGCGCTCTCAGGAGCTGGTGCTGCCCGGCGTGCGTTTCGCCGTCGACGCCTACGTCAACTTCGCCCGTCGCGCCAATTGGCAGGAAGCGGCCAGCAGCTCGCTGACCGAGTTGTTCGCCCCGCAGATCCACCAGTCGCGCCTGGACAGTTGGCCGCAGCATTACCCGTGGATCGACCCGGCCGGCTACGACTACTTCCGCACCCGCCTGGGCCAGGCCCGGCGCGATGTCGAGCACGGGCTGGCGATCACCCTGCAGCACTACACCACCTACGAAGGCCAGCAGCGCATGCTGGACATTCTCCAGTTCAAACTGGACATACTTTGGAGCATGCTCGACGCCATGAGCATGGCCTATGAACTGAACCGCCCGCCTTATCACAGCGTGACCGGGCAGCGGGTCTGGCACAAAGGGATCGTCCTATGAGTTTCGACCGCAGCAAGACGCCACGCTGGCGCCCCGGCTACCGCTTCCAGTACGAACCGGCGCAAAAAGGCCACGTGCTGCTGTACCCCGAAGGCATGATCAAGCTCAACGAAAGTGCCGCGCTGATTGGTGGCCTGATCGATGGCCAGCGTGACGTTGCGGCGATCATCGCGGCGCTGGATGCCCAGTTCCCCGGCGTGCCGCAGTTGGCTGAAGACATCGAGCAATTCATGGAGGTCGCCCGTGCAGAGCACTGGATCGAACTCGGTTGAGTCACCGCACATCCCGCCCACGCCCGAGACCGGCCTGCCGCTGTGGCTGCTGGCCGAGCTGACCTACCGCTGCCCGCTGCAATGTCCGTACTGCTCCAACCCCCTGGACTTCGCCGCGCAAGGTCAGGAACTGACGACCGAGCAGTGGTTCAAGGTGTTTCGCGAGGCCCGGGAAATGGGCGCCGCGCAACTGGGCTTCTCCGGCGGCGAGCCGCTGGTGCGCCAGGACCTCGCCGA
Source organism: Pseudomonas sp. ok272 (assembly GCF_900109995.1). Lineage (GTDB taxonomy): Bacteria > Pseudomonadota > Gammaproteobacteria > Pseudomonadales > Pseudomonadaceae > Aquipseudomonas. The sequence continues at coordinate 70,653 of NZ_FOCB01000005.1, forward strand.
GCTGATCGCCGAGGCCCGCCGGCTGGGGTTCTACACCAACCTGATCACCTCGGGCATCGGCCTGACCGAACAGAAGATCAGCGACTTCAAGCAGGCCGGGCTCGATCACATCCAGATCAGTTTCCAGGCCAGCGACGAACAGGTGAACAATTTGTTGGCCGGTTCCAAAAAGGCCTTCGCGCAGAAGCTGGAGATGGCCCGTGCGGTGAAGGCCCACGGCTACCCGATGGTGCTGAACTTCGTCACCCATCGGCACAACATCGACAAGATCGACCGGATCATCGAGTTGTGCATCGCCCTTGAGGCCGACTTCGTCGAACTCGCCACCTGCCAGTTCTATGGCTGGGCCCAGCTCAACCGGGTCGGCCTGCTGCCCACCCAGGAGCAGTTGATCCGCGCCGAACGCATCACCAACGAGTACCGCGCCAAACTTGCGGCCCAAGGGCATCCGTGCAAGCTGATCTTCGTCACCCCGGACTACTACGAAGAACGCCCCAAGGCCTGCATGAACGGCTGGGGCAGTGTGTTCCTCACCGTCACCCCGGACGGCACCGCGCTGCCGTGCCACGGTGCGCGGCAGTTGCCGGTGCAGTTCCCCAACGTGCGCGAGCACAGCATGCAGCACATCTGGTACGACTCGTTCGGCTTCAACCGCTTTCGCGGCTACGCCTGGATGCCCGAGCCCTGCCGCTCGTGTGACGAAAAGGAAAAGGACTTCGGCGGCTGCCGATGCCAGGCATTCATGCTCACGGGCGACGCGAGCAATGCCGATCCGGTGTGCAGCAAGTCAGCCCATCACGGCGTGATCCTCAAGGCCCGCGAAGAATCCGAGCATGCCACCCAGACCATCGAACAATTGGCCTTTCGCAATGAACGAAACTCACGCCTCATCGTTAAAGGCTGAACCCCTGAGCGCCCTCAAGGCCGTGGCCGCCGGCATCGATTTCACCGACCTGCAGGTCGGCGCCCACGGCCTGTTCTGGAACGAGTACCGCCCCGAGGACGGCGCCTGCCGGATCTGGCACTGGCGCGACAACGCGGCTCACTGCCTGACCCCCGCGGGGTTCAGCGTCAGCAGCCGGGTCTATGAGTACGGAGGTCGATCGTTCTGCCTGAGCGATGACGGCCTGGTTTTCGTCAATGAGGCCGATCAACAGCTGTATCGACAAGCCCTCACCGGCGCGCCCCAGGCACTGACTTCGGGGGATTGCCGCTATGGCGACCTGCAATGGGCCAACGGCCAGGTGCTGGCGGTCGAGGAACACGGCGATCAACACCGGCTGGTGGCCATCGACCTGAACGACGGCCAGCGCCATTTGCAGGTGCAAGGCGCGGACTTCTACGCGGCCCCGACCTTGAGCCCGGATGCCACGCGACTGGCCTGGATCGAGTGGAGCCGCCCCCACCAACCCTGGACCGCGACGCGCCTGATGGTCGCCGAGCGCGACGACCGGAGCGGTTTTGCCGCGCCGCGCTGCGTGGCCGGTGACGACCTGGAGGAATCCCTGCAACAACCGCGCTTCGACGCGAACGGGCGCTTGTACTGCCTGACGGATCGCGGCGGGTTCTGGCAGCCGTGGGTCGAATCCGCCAGCGGCCTGCAACCCTTGCCCAGCGCTCGCGCCGATCATGCGCCGGCGCCCTGGCAATTGGGCGGCTGCACCTGGCTGCCGCTGGGGGATGAGCGCTACCTGGCGAGCTGGACCGTGGACGGATTTGGCCGCCTGGGCATTTGCGCAGGCGCGGCGGTGGAAGATTTCACCGGCCACTACAGCCGTTTTCGCGGCCTGGCGTTCGATCAACAGTGCATTTTCGCGATTGCCGCCTCACCGAACGCACCCTCGGCGGTGATCGCCATCGACCGTCGTACCCATCACGTCAACGTCCTGGCCGGCGGCATCGCATTGCTGCCCGCGGATCAGATCAGCCAGCCACAACCCCTGCGCTACCCCAGCGGCACGGGCGAGGCCCACGGCTTCTTTTATCCGGCCTTGGGCAACGTCAGCCAACCGCCGCTGGTGGTGTTCATTCATGGCGGCCCCACCTCGGCCTGCTATCCGATGCTCGACCCGCGCATCCAGTACTGGGCGCAACGTGGCTTTGCCGTCGCCGACCTCAACTACCGTGGCAGCAGCGGCTATGGCCGGGCTTATCGACACGCCTTGCACTTGCGGTGGGGCGAGGTGGATGTCGAAGACGCCTGCGCAGTCGTCGCCCACTTGGCCGGGCGGGGTTTGATCGATGGCGACTGCGCGTTCATTCGCGGCGGCAGCGCGGGCGGCTACACCACCCTCTGCGCCCTGGCGTTGCGCGATGTGTTCTGCGCGGGCGCCAGCCTGTACGGGGTCAGCGACCCACTGGCGCTGGCCCGCACGACCCACAAGTTCGAAGGCGACTACCTCGACTGGCTGATTGGCGACCCGCACGTCGATGCCGAACGCTACGCGGCGCGCACGCCACTGCGGCACGCGAGCAACATCCGTGTGCCGGTGATCTTCTTCCAGGGCGAACTCGACGCCGTCGTGGTCCCGCAACAGACCCGCGACATGCTCAAGGCCCTACAAGACAACGGCATTGCGGCCCAGGCCCATTACTACCCGGACGAACGCCACGGCTTTCGCAAGGCCAGCAACCAGGCCCATGCGCTGGAGCAAGAGTGGTTGTTCTATTGTGGGGTGATGGACCGCCAGGGCAACTGAGCGGCGCAACGGCGGCGTCGCCCAGCAGCGCCCACGCAAAAAAACGCCCCATGCCAAAAGGATCAGGCATGGGGCGCTGCGTTATACCGCGAGACGGTTCGGGAATTCAGTGAGAGGGGGTCGTTCAGACCGCGATGCCTTTGCGGCATTGCAGTTGCGCCGTGCGCACCCGGGAGAAGGCACGGGCCAGGCGCAGCAGCATTTCGTCGACGTTGGCCTGGCTGACCGTCAGCGCCGGGGTAAACCGCAGGCAGTCCGGTTGCGTGGCGCTGAGCAGCAGGCCTTCGTACAGCGCGGCCTTGATGACTGCGTCGGCCGAGTCGTCACTGAGGGTTAGTCCCCAGAGCAATCCTTGGCCTCGCAGCTCGCCATGCCCGTAGCGGTTGGCCAGGCGGGCCAGGCCTTCGCCCAGGTACTGCGCGGTTTCGCCTACGTGTTCAAGGAAGCCGTGATCCAGCACGCTGTCGAGTACCGCAAGCCCTGCCGTGGCCATCAAGGCATTGCCATGATGGGTGCCGGCCAGCTCGCCCGGCTCGAAGCAACAGGCGTAACCACGAGCCAGAAGCGCCGCGACCGGCAAACCGCCACCCAGGCCTTTGCCCAGCACGACAATGTCGGCCCGCACGCCGTAATGCTGCTCGGCGAGCAAACGCCCACAACGGCCGATGCCGGTTTGCACTTCGTCGAGGATCAGCAGAATCCCCAACTCCCGGCACAACCGCTCGACGCCTTTGAGGTAATGCTCGGTCGCCGGCACCACCCCGGCGGCGGACTGGATCGGCTCCAGCATGATCGCCACGGTCTGCTCATCCACGGCCGCATGCAGCGCCGGCAAGTCATTGAACGGGACGTGGCTGAACCCTGGCAGTTGCGGCTCGAAGCGATTGTTCTGACCGTCCGAGGCGGACAGGGCCGCAAAGCCGTGGCCATGACAGCTACCGCCTGCGGTGATGATTCGCGAGGCGCCGCCGCGATGCAACTGACCCCACTTGCGCGCCAGCTTGATCGCCGCTTCGCATGCCTCGCTGCCACTGTTGAGCAGGTAAGCCTGGTCGCTGCCGGTGCTGTGGCACAAACGCTCGGCCAGGTTGAGTTGGCCACGGTTCAGCAGACCTGCCCCGGGATTGATCAGCGCTTGTGCCTGGGCCGCAATGGCCCTGACCAGCGCCGAGGGGCTATGGCCAAGGCTGTTGGCGCCGGCGCCCTGGGCAAAGTCCAGGTAGGCGCGGTCGGCACTGTCCCACAACCAGGAGCCCTGGCCACGGACAAAAATCTGTGGGGGTCGCTCGACACTCGGCATCAGGCACTCACTGGAAAGGTTGTCGTGCCGTGTTTGCTGGCGATGATCGACGGTCAGGTCATCCAGGTTCGGTGGCGGGCGACGCAGGTTGAACAGGTTCATCCGCGCAGTCCCTCCAGGGCCAAGCCCGGCAAGCGTGACGAGCAATCCTCGACCCGACCGGTACATGTCCGCTCTTTGTCGCTATTGCCGATCAAACCCTGCCCAAGGTTTTTTGACTTGCCTATGTAAACACCTTCGAGGTAAACGGTATTCATCGCGTTCTCTGGCCCTGTAAGCCCTGTGAATACGGTTAGACTAGGCTTCTGCCAGGCGCTCAGCCATTTCGATTTCCCAGCTTTTTCAATAAGAATTACTTATGGATTTTAAGCAACTGCGTTATTTCGTCGCGGTGTACGAAGAAGGCCATGTCGGGCGGGCCGCCGAACGCTTGTCGATCTCCCAACCGGCCCTGTCACAGCAGATCCGCCACCTGGAACAGCACCTCGACGTGAACCTGTTCGAGCGCAGCAGCAAACGGCTGCTGCCGACCCTGGCCGCGCACACGCTGTACAACCACGCCTTGCCCCTGCTCGACGGTATGCAGCGGGCACGCGAGGCCCTGGGCAACTTCAAGGGCCAGGCCCTGCGCACCCTGGCCATCGGCGTGCTGCAAACCGTGCACACCAGCCTTGTACCGAAAATGCTTGAACGGGTTCGCACCGCACAGCCCCACCTCGTCGTGCAGATCTACGAACTGACCGGACTGGAAATCGAACGGCGCCTGCTCAATGGTTCACTGGACATTGGCATCAGCTATCTACCGCCGCGCCAGCCGGGACTCCATGGTGTGCTGCTGTACGAGGACGAACTGACCCTGGTCATCCCCGCCGATCATCCCTTGCGCGAATTCAAGAAGGTCTCCATGAGTCAGGCCGCCGAGTTGCCCATGTTGCTGCTGGGCGAGGAGTTCCAGATCCGCCAGATCTGGCAGGGGCAACTGGCCAATCTCGGACGCCGCCCGCAGGTACAGGCGGAACTGAACAATATGGCGGGGATTCTCGACAGCCTGCCGCACACCCGATTGGCCACGGTCCTGCCCGGTCGCTCGCAGCAGGCGCACGGCAACAAGGCACTGTTGTGGAAACCCTTGAGTGAGCCACGGGTGCCACTGAAGGTTGGGTTGGTGTGTCGAGACGTGCAGCGCCAACAGGCAACGCTGGAGTTGCTGCGCAATCTGCTGGAGGACGTGATGAATGGCCCGGATGGGCGGCTGACAAGCCCCACGGTACTGGATGTACAGGGCTGAACGGCAAAAAACAAAAAACGCAGGCAAAGAAAACCCCGCCGAAGCGGGGCTTTGCAGACTGTTTCCCTGACATCCATTTCACTCCGCCATCCTGGCAGAATCCTACGTGTCCATGTTGTAGCTTGGCGCTTCCTGCGCGACGTCCATGGGCAGTAGAGTAGCCGTGGATCCAATCCTGGCATAGGGGAGAACAGCAGCACGCCCTGTAAGCATTTGCTTACAAAACGTGACAATCATCAAAATTGTGCGGCATCCAGCAGGAACAACGACTCGCTACCGGCCTTCACTGAAGCACTCAGCGAATGAATCCGCGGCAGCAGACGGGCGAAGTAGAAGCGCGCAGTCCCGAGTTTGCTGGCATAGAAGTCGTCCTGCGTTTCTTTGCCGAGCGCAGCCTTGGCCATCAGCGCCCACATGTAGGCGTAGGACACGTAGCCAAACACCTGCAGGTACTCGACCGAGGCCGCACCGATTTCGTTCGGGTTGCCTTGCACTCGATCCAACAGCCAGGCGGTCAGTTCGTCCAGCGTATCCACCGCACGGTTCAACGGGCGGACGAATTCGCTCAATTCAGCACCGGCGGTGGCGGTGAAATGACGAATCTCATCGGCGAACAGCTTGTAGTACGCCCCGCCACTGCCCACGATCTTGCGCCCGACCAAGTCCAGCGCCTGAATGCCGTTGGCGCCTTCGTAAATCTGCGTGATGCGGATGTCACGCACCAGTTGCTCCTGGCCCCACTCGCGGATGTAGCCGTGGCCGCCAAAAACCTGCTGGCCGTGCACCGTGGTTTCCAGGCCCAGGTCCGTGAGGAACGCCTTGGCCACCGGCGTCAGCAAGGCCACCAGGTCCTCGGCACGCTTACGCGTGGCCGGCTCTTCGCTGAACTTGGCCGTGTCCAGTTGCATCGCCACATAGGTGGAGAAGGCTCGGCTACCTTCATTCGAAGCCTTCATGGTCAACAGCATGCGACGCACATCCGGGTGGACGATGATCGGGTCGGCGATCTTGTCCTTGTACTGCGCCCCCGTCGACGAACGGCCTTGCAGGCGATCGCGGGCGTACTCGACAGCGTTCTGGTACGAACGCTCGCCCGTGGCCAGGCCCTGGATACCAACGCCCAGGCGCTCGTAGTTCATCATGGTGAACATGGCCGCCAGGCCCTTGTTCGGTTCACCAACCAGGTAACCCACCGCGTCATCGAAGTTCATGACGCAGGTAGCCGAAGCCTGGATGCCCATCTTGTGTTCAATCGAGCCGCAGTTGACCGGGTTGCGCGCACCGAGGCTGCCGTCGGCGTTGACCATGAACTTGGGCACCAGGAACAGCGAAATGCCTTTAGGGCCCGCCGGGGCATCCGGCAGCTTGGCCAGCACCAGGTGAATGATGTTTTCGGTCAGGTCGTGTTCGCCACCGGTGATGAAGATCTTCGTGCCGCTGACCTGGTAGGAACCGTCCGCTTGCGGCTCGGCTTTACTGCGAATGATCCCCAGGTCGGTGCCAGCATGGGGTTCGGTCAGGCACATGGAGCCCGCCCAGAGACCGGCATACATGTTCGGCAGGTAGGTCGCCTTCAGCTCTTCGCTGGCGTGAGCATTGATCGACAGGCAAGCCCCGGCCGTCAGCATCGGGTACAGGCCGAACGACAGGCTGGCGGAGTTGACCATCTCCTCGACCTGGGCCGAGACCACCTTGGGCATGCCCATGCCGCCGAACTCAGGATCACCACCGACACCGACCCAGCCGCCTTGCGCATAAGTCTGATAGGCCTGTGGGAAACCGGCAGGCGTCGTGACGACACCGTCGTGCCAATGGCAGCCTTCTTCGTCGGCAGCACGGCTCAATGGCGCGATGCTTTTGCTGGTGACTTTACCGGCTTCCTCAAGGATTGCCTCGACAGTCTCGGCGTCAACGGTGTCAGCCAAAGCCGGCAGTTCAGCCCAAAGCTTGGCCACCTCAAAGACTTCGTTGAGGACGAAGCGCATATCGCGCAGGGGCGCTTTGTAGTCAGCCATGGCAAACCTCTGAGAACGTGAAAAGTAATTCGTGGGATCGAGCATCAGCAAGCACTCGAGTGTACCCGAACAACTTTTGAGACACATAGCGTCAGCTCATGACTTATTTGTTATTTTTAGTCACAAAGGCAATCATCCTGACATCATTCGATGATCACTGACCGCTTCGCTGGGCTCGCTCACTTCACCACTCAGACGCCAAATGCGCCATCGTCCTTAACCCGCCGCCTCTTCCATGCGCACCGCTCCCCGGCGGTTCTGCCCGTATGCCATCACACAGTTTCGTCCCGCGCCCTTGGCGCTGTAGAGCGCCTGGTCGGCGGACTTGAGGACTTCTTCCGGGGTGCGCTGCTCCAGGCGCTCGGCCACGCCGATACTCATCGTCACCGAGACACTTGAAACCCCTGGACCTGAGCGACGCTGACGACCTTGCTGGTCGTCCTGCGGCCGGTTGTCCCGATTGCGCAACTGGATGTTGTACGTGGCAATCGCCTCGCGGATGACCTCCAGGTGCGGCAGGCACTCTTCCAGGGTCTTGGCGGCGAACACCAGGGCAAACTCCTCGCCCCCATAGCGATAGGCCCGGCCACCGCCACCGATCTTCGACAGTTTGCTGGCAACCAAGCGCAACACCTGATCGCCCACATCGTGACCGTGGGTGTCGTTGAATTTCTTGAAGTGATCGACATCGCCCATGGCCAGCACGTAGTTGCGACCCAGGCGCTGCATCCGCTCGTTCAACGCACGACGCCCCGGCAAGCCGGTCAACTCATCACGAAACGCCATTTGGTAGGCCTCATGGGCAACCGCGGCGGCGATCATCAGCATCACTTGGCTGCACATGATGTTCAGGGTAAAGGGCAGGATGAAGGTCTTGGGCAACATCCAGAACAACCCGAGCAGGCCCACCAATTGCGCCGCATGCAGGGGCCGGGGGTTACGCCAATACTGGTAGACCAGCAACAGGAAAGCCCCGATGAACACCGGGTATGACAGCTGGATCAAGCTCATCCACGAACCGTGCAGTGCCGGCCAGCGGATCTCTGCCAGCCAGTTCAGGAGCGCCTGGGGATAACTCTGCTCCAGCCCCAAGGCGACACTGCCAAAGGCCAGCAACACGGCGAAGCGCGCAACCATGTCCTGGAACAGGTGCGTACGCTCCTGCCACGCAGCGAACAACCCGTACAACAAGGGCAGCAGCAGGCAGCACAGATGGAAGATGACGGCGGCGTCATCACGCACACTCCCGTTATCACGGTAGTAATCGGTCTGGGTATCGAGCAAAAAGTAGGCGATGTACACCGTGACCATCAGAAACAGTTCGCGCTGGCGTCGGTAAACCGCGCAATACGCACCGCCGAGCAACAGCACCAAGGTGGGAAGCACGTTGAACAGCGAGGTGAAGAAGACGTTGAGGTCCTTGACGTAGGCAGCCGCAAGCCCCGCGAACAACAACAGCAGTGAAGGTACAAAGTGACTGAAACGTACAGCGGACGAACGCGGCAAGGGTAGAGCTCCGGCCTGGCAAATCAACGAATGGCATTGTGCCTGCATTGTGAGCAGTTAAGCACACGCAGTGTGATGCACATCACACTGCACACTCTTTAACGGCAGCAAAGGCGTTCTACTTAGCGTTTTAGTCGGGAATATTTGTTTCGGTTTGCGCCAAACAAAAAAAGCCGCTGTTCCCGAAGGAACCGCGGCTTTTTCAAGAGATAACGCGGGGGTTTAGTAACCCAGCGCGAAGTCTTCTTCTTTCATGTCCATCAGGTTATTGGCGCCCGACAGCATGGTTGCCACGTGGGTGCGAGTACGCGGCAGGATGCGCTGGAAGTAGAAGCGCGCGGTCTGCAGCTTGGCGGTGTAGAACGCCTCTTCGGTGGTGCCGGCAGCCAGCTTCTCGGCAGCCAGGCGTGCCATGTCGGCCCAGAAGTAGGCCAGGCAGGCGTAACCGGAGTACATCAGGTAATCCACGGACGCCGCGCCGACTTCTTCGCGGTCCTTCATGGCGGCCATGCCGACCTTCATGGTCAGTTCGCCCCATTCCTTGTTCAGTGCCGCCAACGGCGTGACGAACTCTTGGACCGCCTCATTGCCTTCGTTGGTCTGGCAGAACTTGTGGACGATCTTGGTGAAGCCTTTCAGGGCCTCGCCTTGGGTCATCAGCACTTTGCGGCCCAGCAAGTCGAGTGCCTGGATGCCCGTGGTGCCTTCGTACAGCATGGAGATACGGCTGTCGCGTACGTTCTGCTCCATGCCCCACTCGGCGATAAAGCCGTGGCCGCCATAGATCTGCACACCGTGGTTAGCGGATTCAAAACCGACTTCCGTCATGAAGGCCTTGGCAATCGGCGTCATGAACGCCAGCAGTGCGTCGGCTTTCTTCTTCTCTTCTTCGTCCACGCCGTACTTGACGATATCGACCAGCTTGGCGGTGAAGTAGACCATCGCACGGTTGCCTTCGGCGAAGGCCTTCATGGTCAACAGCATACGACGTACGTCAGGGTGCACGATGATCGGGTCTGCGGCCTTGTCCGGCGCTTTCGGGCCAGTCAGGGAACGCATTTGCAGGCGATCACGAGCGTATTTCAAGCCGCCCTGGAAGCCGATCTCGGCGTGAGCCAGGCCTTGCAGCGCCGTACCCAGGCGGGCGGTGTTCATAAAGGTGAACATGCAGTTCAGGCCTTTGTTCGCCGGGCCGATCAGGAAACCAGTGGCCTCGTCGAAGTTCATCACGCAGGTGGCGTTACCGTGGATGCCCATTTTGTGTTCCAGGGAACCACAGGTCACGGCGTTGCGTGCACCTACGCTGCCATCGGCGTTCGGCATGAACTTGGGAACGATGAACAGGGAAATGCCTTTGGTGCCAGCCGGTGCATCCGGCAGGCGGGCCAGAACGATGTGGACGATGTTATCGGCCATGTCGTGCTCACCGGCCGAGATGAAGATCTTGGTGCCGGAAACCTTGTAGGAACCATCAGCCTGAGGCTCGGCCTTGGTGCGCAACATGCCCAGGTCGGTGCCGCAGTGAGGTTCGGTCAGGCACATGGTGCCGGTCCACTCGCCGGAAACCAGTTTGGTCAGGTAGGCGTCGCGCTGCTCTGGGGTGCCGTGCTCGGAGATGGTGTTCATCGCGCCGTGCGACAGGCCAGGGTACATGCCCCACGACCAGTTGGACTCGCCGACCATTTCGCTCACCGCCAGACCCAGGGACTCCGGCAGGCCTTGGCCACCGTGCTCTACGTCGTGCGCCAGGCTAGGCCAGCCGCCTTCTACGAATTGCTTGTAGGCTTCCTTGAAACCGGTCGGCGTCTTCACGCCCGACTCACTCCAGGTACAACCTTCGATGTCACCCACGCGGTTCAGCGGAGCCAGCACCTGCTCACAAAACTTGGCGCCTTCCTCAAGAATGGCGTCAACCATGTCCGGGGTAGCGTCCTGGCAAGCCGGAAGGCTCTGATAGTGCGCTTCGTAGCCGAGCAGTTCGTCACGAACGAAGCGAATATCACGCAAGGGGGCCTTGTAGTCAGGCATAGCGATAAACCTCTGCTGATGTAACCGGGAATGAGCGACCGCAAAAAAATTGTTGTGACGGTCAAACAGTTGTTTGAAACATACGTTTACGCCGAAATCTTGTCAAGCATCGTTCCGTCACCATTCGTCATCAACTGCGTCAAAAGCGCACAGGCACAGCTTCACCGCCGATGCACAAAGCATCAGAGTGATCAGGAAAGATTAGTTGAGCGAGCAGGATATGCCTGAACGCCACATGGGTGGCGCTCAGGCACAGGGATCAGCGAGGAATCAAGCGTAGGTGTCGATCAACGTCCCGAGGGCTTCATCAGAGGCCTTGGCGACATTGACGCCCAGTTCCACCTGCAGTTTGCCCTGGGCCATTTCGACCCGGTTACTGGCCACGTCCGACTGTTGGCTGCGATCAACCGAACGCATGCGATCGACCTGAGCCTCGGAAGACTGGCTGCTGACCGCGCGTTCGACGGTGGTGTTGGCGATCTGGCTAGCGGCCTGATCGACACGGCTCTGACCGGCACTCATGGTGCTCAAGCCAGCGTAAAAAGCGGTGCTTCCCGAGATTTCCATGGGATCACTCCATCCTGCAAAGGGTAACCAGGGCTCATTGAAGCAGAGCCCCCCGGAAAACACCCGACAAAAACACTAATGGCACAGTGCCTTGCCATAGGCAAAACCTAGTCCAGCAAATCCAGTTCAAGGTATTCGGCCACTGATTGTGCCGTGACTGCCTTGAGTTTCGGTACCCGGCCCAGGCACGGCGCCGGCAGACGCTCGGCCAGGGTCGCCAGGTTCTCCTCCAGCCGCGATGTCTTGGGATCGATGATATTGGCCACCCACCCCGCCAACTGCAGACCATCCCGGGCAATCGCCTCGGCGCTGAGCAGCGCATGATTGATGCAGCCCAACCGCATGCCGACCACCAGGATCACCGGCAACCCCAATGCCATCGCCAAGTCCGAAAGGTTGTCCTGACCCGCCAGCGGCACTCGCCAGCCACCGGCCCCTTCGATCAAGGTGAAATCGGCCTGCTTGTCCAGGATGTGGCGCATCGGTACCAGCAACGACTGCACCGTCAGCGCGACGCCCGCCTCACGGGCCGCCAGGTGCGGGGCGATGGCCGGCTCGAACGCCAACGGATTCACCTCGGCGTAGGTCAGCGGCAACGAACACTGCGCCAGCAACGCCAGGGCATCGCTGTTACGCAGCCCTTGGGGGGTCATCGCGCAACCCGAGGCCACGGGCTTGCCGGCCGCGGTACTCAGCCCCGCCATCTTCGCGGCGTGCAACAGGCCTGCAGCAATGGTGGTCTTGCCCACGTCGGTATCCGTGCCGGTGATGAAATACGCTGCGCTCATCATGGTTTCTCCAACACGGCGTAGACCACCTGGTAAGTCGCGGGCAGCCCTTGCGCCTGACGAAACTGCTCATAGGCGTCGATCAACGCCAGGATCCGTGCCCGACCGGTCAACCCTCCCGGTCGCCCAGGATTCAGATTGTGTGCGCCCAGGGCCTTGAGTTCATGGGTCAGGCCACGCACATCCGGATAGTGCAGGACATGCGGGCAGCGCTGCAGGCTCAGGACCTTCAGACCACTGTCCGCGCACAGCTGTTGATAGGTACTGAACCCGCGAAAGCGATTGACGTGGACCATACCGTCCACCTCACGCCAGCTGTCGCGCAACTCATACAGCGTCCCCGCGCACAGGCTGGCAAACGCCAGCACGCCACCGGGCTTGAGCACCCGATAGGCCTCGCTCAACACCGCGGCAAAATCGACACACCATTGCACTGCCAGGCTGGAAAACACCAGGTCGCAACTGGCATCGCGCAACGGCAGGCTCTCAGCGTCGCCCGCCATGAAATGGTGCGCGCCGCCCAGGGGCCGAGCGTGATTGAGCATGCCTTCGGCGATGTCCAGCGCCAGCCCTTCACTGCGCTGAAAGCGCTGCGCCAAGGCCCGACTGAAATGCCCGGTGCCACAACCCACATCCAGCCAGCGATCAGGCGCATGCCCTGTTGGCAGCCGCGCCATCAACTCCGCGCCGACCGCCCGCTGCAACTCGGCAACGCTGTCATAGCTGGCCGCCGCCCGGGAAAAAGACGCCGCCACCTGGCGCTTGTCGGGCAGGCGATTGGGCAAGGGAGGAAAAGACAAATCAGTCATCACGGCACTCATGCAAAAAGGCCTGGATCGCCCCCGCCACTCCATGGGGGTCTTCCAGAAGAAACGCATGGCTGGCCTGTTCAATCAGACCAACTTCGATATCGGGGAGTAACGCCAGCAGCTCACTGGCCGCCTCGGCAGGGACCAAGCCATCAAGCCCGGCGAACAGATGCAACTGTGGTCCGCGAAAAGCCAGCAAGGCCTGGCGGGTGTCGAGTTGGGCCAGCAACTCCAGGCCGCTCATCAGCACCGCGCTCGCCGTATGGGGCGCACCGCCCAGCAACAGCCGCGCAAGCCCGCGCGGGTCTTCGGCGCCCTGGGCACACAAGAGACTGAAGCGCTTGAGGGTCATGCGCGGGTCGGCACTGCAGCCCGCCAGAAAACCATCGAAGGTTTCATTCGGCATGGCGCATGCCCACGGGTCCTGAGCAACAAAGGACGGATTGCTCGCCAGGGTCAGCAGCCCGCAGCAGCGCTCGCCCCGGCGTGCCGCCAACTCGGAGGCCAGCATCCCGCCGAGCGACCAGCCGCCCAGCCAGGTGTCGGGCGGCACGCGGGCGTCCAACTCATCGAGCCATTGCTCAAGGTCGCTCGACTCCAGTTCCGGCAACGGCTCGATCTCGACCCGCAGGTGTTCGTCCAACCCTTGCAAGGCGGCGGCCAGGGGCTCCAACGGCGATACGCCGAGCCCCCAACCCGGCAACAGCATCAGACGATTACGCATGGTTCGGCACCGCCCTTAGTTGCTGAACACAATCGGCCAGACCTTCTAACAATAGCTGCACCTGAGCTTCGCTGTGGGCGGCGGTCAAGGTCACGCGCAACCGAGCACTGCCGGCCGGCACGGTGGGCGGACGAATGGCCGTGACCATCAGCCCGCGCGCGCGCAGCATCTGCGAAAAAAGCACGGCACGCCCGGCATCGCCGATCATGATCGGTTGAATCGGCGTGGCGCTGTCCATCAGCGCCAGGCCAATCTGCTCGGCGCCGTGACGGAACTGGCGGATCAGCGCCTGCAAATGCTCACGCCGCCAATGTTCGGTGCGCAGCAGTTCAAGGCTTTTAAGGGTGGCACAGGCCAGCGCGGGGGGCTGGCTGGTGGTGTAGATGTAGGGCCGGGCGAACTGGATCAGGCTCTCGATCAGGTCATCGCTGCCCGCCACAAATGCCCCAGCCGTGCCGAACGCCTTGCCCAGGGTGCCGACCAACACCGGCACATCCTCCAGGCTCAAGCCAAAATGCTCGACGATCCCGCCACCGTTGGCCCCCAACGGGCCAAAACCATGGGCATCGTCGACCATCAGCCACGCGCCCTTGGCCCGGGCTTCCAGGGCCAAGGCCGGTAGATCGGCGATATCGCCGTCCATGCTGAACACCCCATCGGTCACCACCAGCGTATTGCCGGTGGCGTTCTCCAGGCGCTTGGCCAGGCTGACGGGGTCGTTATGCAGATAACGCTGGAACCGCGCACCGGAGAGCAAGCCGGCGTCCAGCAGCGAGGCGTGATTGAGGCGGTCTTCGAGCACCGTGTCGCCCTGCCCGACCAGCGCCGTGACCGCGCCGAGGTTGGCCATGTAACCGGTGGTAAACAACAGCGCCCGTGGGCGACCGGTCAGGTCGGCCAAGGCCTCTTCAAGGGCGTGGTGCGGGCTGCTATGGCCGATCACCAGGTGCGAGGCGCCGCCGCCGACACCCCAGCGGGCAGCGCCGGCACGCCAGGCTTCGATCACCTGCGGGTGATTGGCCAGGCCCAGGTAATCGTTGTTGCAGAACGCCAGCAACGGCTGGCCATCGACCACCACCTTCGGCCCCTGGGGGCTTTGCAGCAAGGGCCGTTGGCGATAGAGGTGTTCGGCACGACGGGCAGCAAGGCGTGCAGCGAGATTGAAGGACATGCAGGCCTCGGCAGTCAGATCACATAAATCGGGGTAGGCACACAATCCAATGTGGGAGCGGGCTTGCTCGCGAAGACGGACTGACATTCAACATCGATGTCGACTGAACCGACGCTTTCGCGAGCAAGCCCGCTCCCACAAGGGGTTGAGTCCATCCACTCAGAGGAATCAGTGGATGGGCTCAAACCGCAGCGTTATAGAACTGCTCGCTGCTCTTTTGCTCCACCAGCGCCTGCTCAATGGCCGCCTGGTGCACCTCATCGGCGTGACCTTCGCCCGCTTCGGGCTGGATACCCAAGCGCGCGAACAGTTGCATGTCCTGGTCCGCCTGAGGGTTGGACGTGGTCAGCAACTTGTCGCCGTAGAAAATCGAGTTGGCACCGGCGAAGAACGCCAGGGCCTGCATCTGCTCGTTCATCGCTTCGCGGCCAGCGGAGAGGCGCACGTGGGATTGCGGCATCAGGATCCGCGCAACCGCGAGCATGCGGATGAAGTCGAACGGGTCGACGTCGTCGGCGTTTTCCAGCGGTGTGCCGGCGACCTTGACCAACATGTTGATCGGCACCGACTCCGGGTGCTCCGGCAGGTTGGCCAACTGGATCAGCAGGTTGGCGCGGTCGTCCAGCGACTCGCCCATGCCCAGGATGCCGCCCGAGCAGATCTTCATCCCCGAATCACGCACGTACGCCAAGGTCTGCAGGCGCTCGCCATAGGTGCGGGTGGTGATGATGCTGCCGTAGAACTCCGGCGAGGTGTCGAGGTTGTGGTTGTAGTAGTCCAGGCCAGCGCTGGCCAGCGCCTCGGTCTGGTCCTGGTCGAGCCGGCCGAGGGTCATGCAGGTTTCCAGGCCCATGGCCTTCACGCCCTTGACCATCTCCAGCACGTAGGGCATGTCCTTGGCCGACGGATGCTTCCAGGCCGCGCCCATGCAAAAACGGGTCGAACCAATGGCCTTGGCACGCGCGGCCTCTTCGAGGACCTTCTGCACCTCCATCAGCTTTTCTTTTTCCAGGCCGGTGTTGTAGTGACCGGACTGCGGACAATATTTGCAATCTTCCGGGCAAGCGCCGGTCTTGATCGACAGCAGGGTCGACACCTGGACCCGGTTTGCGTCGAAATGCGCACGGTGCACCGTCTGCGCCTGGAACAACAGGTCGTTGAAGGGCTGGGTAAACAGCGCCCGTACTTCGGCCAAAGACCAATCGTGACGCAATTTGGCGGTGATGCTGGCGCTCATCGGCTAATTTCCTTTCTTATGCTTGATACACGCTCGGGACAATGGCGTTCCCACAGGCGCTACACGGATGTTTCGGCATATTTAAGGAAGAGTCATGCGCTGTCAACCACGATACGAAGGACCGGTTTACATCTGGCTAAAAAACATACAGCAGTGTTTGCTCTGCGATGAAGCCACCGACACCCCTCAGCCTATTTGCACCCCCTGCGAGACCGAACTGCCCTGGCTCGGCGATCATTGCCAGATATGTGCCGTGCCGCTGCCCATGTCCGGTCTGACCTGCGGCCAATGCTTGAAGGCGCCGCCGGCGTTCGAGCAGGTGATCGCGCCCTGGACCTACAGCTTCCCGATC
Organism: Pseudomonas sp. ok272; assembly: GCF_900109995.1. Classification (GTDB taxonomy): domain Bacteria; phylum Pseudomonadota; class Gammaproteobacteria; order Pseudomonadales; family Pseudomonadaceae; genus Aquipseudomonas. The sequence goes on from NZ_FOCB01000005.1 coordinate 87,137, forward strand.
GACAGCCTGATCACCCGCTTCAAGCATTCGGCAAACTGGCCCTACGGCCACCTTTTGGCCGAACTTCTCGCACAATCGCTGCAACATCGCTTCAACGAAGGCCTGGCGCAGCCCGACGCGCTGGTGCCGGTCCCGCTGGCCCGCAAACGCCTGCGCGCGCGGGGTTTCAATCAAGCGGCGATGCTTGCCCATTGGCTGCGCGAGCGGTTGCTGATCCCGTGCGACGAACACCTGGTACAGCGCATCCACCACACCCCCACGCAACAGGCCCTGACCGCCGACGCTCGCCAACGAAACCTGCGCAACGCCTTCGCGCTGACGACCACCGCCCAGGTTGCGGGGCGCCACCTGGCGCTGGTCGACGATGTGCTCACCACTGGCGCCACCGCCCGCAGCCTCGCCCGCCTGTTGTGCAATGCCGGCGCGGCGCGGGTCGATGTCTATTGCCTGGCCCGCACGCCAAAAACCGCCGCCTCGACTTGACGCAAGCCAACGAAGCCGCCAACGTCCACTTCCATCACCCCCGCTTGCAGCCCCGACCATGCCCCTGTCCAGCTTGTTGTCCCAACACATCGTCCGGCGCCCGCAACGCATCGCGCTGCTGCAACACATCGCCGAACAAGGCTCGATCACCCGTGCCGCGAAGAGCGCCGGGATCAGCTACAAAGCGGCGTGGGATGCCATCGACGAGTTGAACAACCTGGCGCAAAAACCGCTGGTGGAACGCAGCATCGGTGGCAAGGGCGGCGGCGGCGCCAAGCTGTCCGCTGAAGGGGAGCGGGTGCTGCGCCTGTATCAACGTTTGCAAGCCTTGCAGGCCCAAGTGCTGGAAGCCGCCGAAGATGCCAGCGATCTCGACCTGCTCGGCCGCCTGATGCTGCGCACCAGCGCCCGCAACCAACTGCATGGCCAGGTCACCCACATCGAAGCCCAAGGGCACAACGACCTGATCACCCTGACCCTGGCCGGCGGGCTGGCCCTGCACGCACGGATCACCCACGACAGCACCCAACACCTGGAGCTGCGCCCCGGCACCGAAGTGGTGGCCTTGATCAAGGCCGGATGGCTCGAACTGCTCGGCCCGGACCAGGCGGCCAGCGCTGGCTACAACTGCCTGCAAGGGACGGTCGATGAAATCCTCGATGCCCAGGACGGTCCCAGTGAAGTGCGTATCGCACTGCCGTCGGGCCAGACGCTGTGTGCGCTGGCCGAGCCCATCCAGTTGAGAACCCTGGGCCTGGACGCGAAAAAGCCCGTCCGGGTGCAGTTCGCCCCGACCAACGTCCTGCTCGGCACGCCGCTGTAGCTGCCTCGCGCCCAGGTGCAACATAAGCGTCATAAACCCGCTTTAAGGTGACTGCAAAAACCAGCAGGAAGCCTGATGTGAGCCTATTAGAAGAAAACCAAGCCACCGACCTCGAAACCATGGTCGGCCTCAGCCGCCGTCGCTTCATCAGCGCCGGAGCCTTGTGCGGCGCCGCGATGTTCCTGGGGGGCAACCTGCTGAGCCGCAGCGTGCTGGCCGCCAGTGTCAGCGCCGCCAACAGCAACCTGCTGGGGTTTGCCAGCATCCCCGCTGCCACCCACGACACCCTCACCTTGCCGCCCGGCTACCGCGCGTCGGTGTTGATCAGTTGGGGCCAGCCGCTGCACGCCCAAGGTCCGGCCTTCGACCCCAGCGGCAACGGCAGCGCCGAGCACCAGGAACTGCAGTTCGGCGACAACAACGACGGCATGAGCCTGTTCCCCTTCCCCGGCGACGACAACCGGGCGCTGATGGCCATCAACAACGAATACACCAACTACCGCTACCTCTACCCTCATGGCGGCATGCCGCAGTCGGCCGCCGACGTGCACAAGGCACAGGCCTGCGAAGGGGTGTCGGTGATCGAAGTACAGCGCAAGGGCGACCAGTGGCAGTTCGTCCAGGGTTCGCCCTACAACCGGCGCATCCACGGCAACACACCGATTCGCGTCGCCGGCCCGGCCGCCAGCCATGCGCTGCTCAAGACCAGTGCCGATCCCAAGGGCCAGACAGTCCTGGGCACCTTCCAGAACTGCGCCAACGGCAAGACGCCGTGGGGCACTTATCTGACCTGCGAAGAGAACTTCACCGACTGCTTCGGCAGCAGCGACCCACAGCAAACGTTCGATGCCGCGCAAAAACGCTACGGCGCCGTGGCCACCAGCAAAGAGATCAACTGGCACCCGCACGACCCGCGCTTTGACCTGGCGCACAACCCCAACGAGCTCAACCGCCACGGCTGGGTGGTGGAGATCGACCCGTTCGATCCAACGTCGACGCCGGTCAAGCGCACCGCCCTGGGGCGCTTCAAACACGAGAACGCGGCCCTGGCCGAAACCCATGACGGCCGCGCCGTGGTGTACATGGGCGACGATGAGCGCGGCGAGTTCATCTACAAATTCATCAGCCGCGACAGAATCAATCACACGGATGCCAAGGCCAATCGCGACCTGCTGGACCACGGCACCCTGTACGTGGCGCGCTTCGACGCCGGCGACAACAACCCCGACCACCCCAAGGGCCAGGGCCAGTGGATCGAGCTGACTCACGGCCAGCACGGCATCGATGCCAGCGCCGGCTTCGCCGACCAGGCCCAGGTGCTGATCCAGGCGCGCCTGGCCGCCAGCGTGGTCGGCGCCACGCGCATGGACCGCCCCGAGTGGATCGTCGTCAGCCCCACCGACGGCCAGGTCTATTGCACCCTGACCAACAACGCCAAGCGCGGCGAAGATGGCCAACCGGTGGGCGGCCCCAACCCTCGGGAGAAAAACGTCTACGGGCAGATCCTGCGCTGGCGCACCGAAGGTGATGACCATGGCGCAGACACCTTCGGCTGGGACCTGTTCGTGGTCGCGGGCAACCCCGCCGTGCATGCCGGCACCGCCAAGGCCGGCTCGTCGAACATCAACCCACAGAACATGTTCAACAGCCCCGATGGCCTGGGCTTCGACGACGCCGGGCGCTTGTGGATCCTCAGCGACGGGGACTACAGCAACGCAGGCGATTTCGCCGGCATGGGCAACAACCAGATGCTCTGCGCCGACCCGGCCACCGGCGAAATCCGCCGATTCATGGTCGGTCCGGTCGGCTGCGAAGTGACCGGCATCAGTTTCTCCCCGGACCAGAAGACCCTGTTCGTCGGCATCCAGCACCCGGGTGAAAACGGTGGATCGACCTTCCCCGAACACTTGCCCAACGGCAAGCCGCGCTCTTCGGTGATGGCGATTTCCCGGATCGATGGCGGGATCGTCGGCGCCTGATACGCCGCCCTTTCGCGAACGGGCTCGCTCCCACAGGGTCATGCGGTTCACTTAAGCTCGCCACGGACTGTTTGAATGTCGAGATGACCTTAAGTGAACAGTATTGCGTTCCCACAGGGGGTCTGTGACACAAGCAGAGGCTGTGTTCACTGAAGATCCAATGTGGGAGCGAGCCTGCTCGCGATGACGTCAGCGCAAACGCCTCCCAGCTCAAGCCGAGCCCCTTAATCCCTGTCATCTGCGCTACCATGCCCGGTCGGACGCGGCAGCCTGCTGCGCGCAGGAGTCAGCATGTCCCACCCGTTTGAAACACTTACCCCCGATCTGGTGCTCGATGCTGTCGAAAGCATCGGCTTTCTCAGCGATTGCCGTGTCCTGGCGCTCAACAGCTACGAAAACCGCGTCTACCAAGTGGGCATCGAAGACGGCGAACCGCTGATCGCCAAGTTCTATCGCCCGCAGCGCTGGACCAACGAAGCGATCCTCGAAGAGCACCGTTTCACCTTCGAACTGGCCGACTGTGACGTGCCGGTCGTGGCGCCGATGATCCACAACGGCGAAAGCCTGTTCGAACACGCCGGCTTTCGTTTCACCCTGTTCCCCCGCCGTGGCGGCCGGGCGCCGGAGCCGGGCAACCTCGATCAACTCTATCGCCTGGGCCAACTGCTCGGCCGCTTGCATGCCGTGGGCGCCACCCGCCCCTTCGAGCACCGCGAAGCGTTGGGCGTGAAGAACTTCGGCCATGACTCGCTGACGACGCTGCTCGAAGGCAATTTCATCCCGCGCAGCCTGTTGCCGGCCTACGAGTCAGTGGCACGCGACCTGCTCAAGCGTGTGGAAGAGGTCTACAAGGCCACGCCCCACCAGAACATCCGCATGCACGGTGATTGCCACCCCGGCAACATGATGTGCCGCGACGAAATGTTCCACATCGTCGACCTCGACGACTGTCGCATGGGGCCTGCCGTGCAGGACCTGTGGATGATGCTGGCCGGTGATCGCCAGGAATGCCTGGGCCAGTTGTCGGAACTGATGGACGGTTACCAGGAGTTCCACGACTTCGACCCGCGCGAACTGGCGCTGATCGAACCGCTGCGCGCCTTGCGCCTGATGCACTACAGCGCCTGGCTGGCCCGACGCTGGGACGACCCGGCGTTCCCCCACAGCTTTCCGTGGTTCGGCACCGAGCGTTACTGGGGCGACCAGGTGCTGGCCCTGCGCGAGCAATTGTCGGCGCTGAATGAAGAGCCGCTGAAGCTGTTTTGACTCAGCCCGCACCCCACCATTCCCTGTGGAAGCGAGCCTGCTCGCGATGAGGCCGTCTCAGTCAACATCTATGCTGACTGAGATGTCGCCTTCGCGAGCAGGCTCGCTCCCACAAGGTTTGCGAACACACTTGGACAAATCTCCTTACAATCGCCCTTTGTTAGCTGCCTAAGCAAGGACTCTGCATGCAAGCCGCCAACCCCCGTCGCGGGTACATTCTGGGCCTGAGTGCCTACATCATCTGGGGATTGTTCCCGCTCTACTTCAAAGCCATTGCCAGCGTCCCCGCCGTGGAAATCATCATCCATCGGGTACTCTGGTCCGCGCTGTTCGGCGCGTTGCTGCTGATGGTCTGGAAGCACCCCGGCTGGTGGCGCGAACTGCGTGAGAACCCGCAACGCCTGGCCGTCCTCGCTCTGAGCGGCACGTTGATCGCCGCCAACTGGTTGACCTACGTCTGGTCGGTGAACAACGGGCGCATGCTCGAAGCCAGCCTGGGCTACTACATCAACCCGCTGGTGAATGTGCTGCTGGGCATGTTGATTCTCGGCGAACGCCTGCGCCGCTTGCAGTGGGTGGCGGTTGGCCTGGCGACCGTGGGTGTCGCGCAACAGGTGTGGCAAGTCGGCAGCCTGCCGTGGGTGTCGCTGGTGCTGGCGCTGACGTTCGGCTTCTACGGCCTGATCCGCAAACAGGCGCCGGTCAAGGCCCTGCCAGGGCTGGTGGTGGAAACCTGGATGCTGGTCCCGATCGCCGTCGCCTGGTTGCTCTTCAACCCGACTGCCAGCACTGCCCAGGCCGAATTCTGGACCACTTCCCAAGCCTGGTGGCTGGTGGCCGCCGGGCCGATTACGCTGGTGCCGCTGGTGTGTTTCAACGCCGCTGCCCGGCACTTGCCCTACACCACCCTGGGCTTCCTGCAATACCTGGCACCGACCCTGGTGCTGCTGCAAGCGGTGCTGTTGTTCGGTGAACACCTGTCGTCCAGCACCCTGGTGGCCTTCATGTTTATCTGGGCCGGCCTCGCGGTCTACAGCATCGATGCCTGGATGAGTTTGCGTCGCCGTCGCTGATCAAAAAACGCACAACTGCGTGCAGGCCCTGCCCCCCGTGGCCTGCACGCATCCTTCCCAAGGTTATCCACAGCCTGGTCCCCACCGTTTGTGCACAACCCCTTGAAACTGCTGGTTTTTTGATCAAGCGCTGAAGCGCTATGCGCCCCGTGGCCTGGCGCACTGTCTCTACAGGTTATCCACAGGCAGGTGCACGCTTTACTGGGATAACCCGTCAACGCCCGGCGGGTCGCTGCGCAGCACCAACTCCACCATCAAATCATCGGCCAGGGTTTCCAGGCGCGCCTGCAAGTCATCCAGGGACAAGGTCAGCGGCACCGCGAGAATCGCTTCGGCGTGGAACAGCGACTCGCTGCTCATCGGTGCCAGGCGGACCTCGGTCACCAGGCGCTCCAGGTTGACCCCTTGTTCGCTGAGCAGGCGGGTGATGTCGCGCACGATCCCCGGACGGTCGTTTCCCACCAACTCCATGGCAATCGGCTTCCACGTGCAGGCTTGCTCGATGCCACTTTCGGCGATCAACACGCGAATCCCTTGTGCGGACAATGCCTGCAGCGCCGCCACCAGTTCGTCATAAGCCTCGGCGGGCACGCCGACGCGCAGGATCCCGGCGAACTGCCCGGCCATGCGCGACATGCGGCTCTCCAGCCAGTTGCCGCCATGCTCGGCAATGCATTGGGCGATGCGCTCGACCTGCCCTGGCTTGTCAGGGGCAAAGACAGTGAGTACGAGATGGTCCATGGCGCAGCCCTCTTTGTGATGAGAGAAGCAAGTATAGGCAAGGGGTGGAGGGTCACCGGCTGGCGTTGGTTTCGATGTTGACAGAACCATCGTTTTCGCGAGCAGGCTCGCTCCCACAGGGACAGCGGATCGTCTGTGGGAGCGAGCCTGCTCGCGAATGGCAGCACCACCGCTCGAGCAAAACCACAAATTGTGTACAAGCTCCAAGATTTATATGGAACAACCCATTGGTTTTTTGAGAACATCCAGGCCCGCAATATGACCGCAATGCGTCATGAGGTCGCAGAGCGACGCAATTAGTCTGATGTTCACAACCGCAACTCATCATGTAGTATGCCGCCGCGCGCACTACATAAATGTGAATCGATGTCTGCCCAGGCGCCATCGCAACCTCTCAAAGCCCCGTCAGCAAGGCTCTTGTCCGTTGATTGGAACAACCCAGGCGCCCGTGATGGCATGTACTGGCCGAGAGGTTTGTGGTTTAAATGGCCAGAGGTTTCATTGTCATAAATACAAGAGCTGAAAAGCGATTTAGCTGAGCAGAGTGAGGCAAGCAATGACTGAACACGTTCAAGTCGGTGGCCTGCAGGTCGCCAAAGTCCTGTTCGACTTCGTGAACAACGAAGCCATTCCCGGTACCGGCCTCACCGCCGATAAGTTCTGGGCCGGTGCCGACAAGGTCATTCACGACCTGGCTCCGAAGAACCAAGCCCTACTCGCCAAACGCGATGACTTCCAGGCCCGTATCGACGCCTGGCACCAATCGCGTCAAGGTTCGGCGCATGACGCCGTGGCCTACAAAGCCTTCCTGCAAGACATCGGTTATCTGCTGCCAGAAGCGGCCGATTTCCAGGCGACGACGCAAAACGTCGACGACGAAATCGCCCGCATGGCCGGTCCCCAGTTGGTGGTGCCGGTGATGAATGCCCGCTTCGCCCTCAACGCTTCGAACGCCCGCTGGGGTTCGCTGTACGACGCGCTCTATGGCACGGATGCCATCAGCGAAGCCGATGGCGCGGAAAAAGGCAAAGGCTACAACAAGGTGCGCGGCGACAAGGTCATCGCCTTCGCCCGCGCCTTCCTCGACGAAGCCGCGCCACTGGCCGCGGGCTCCCACGTCGACGCCACCAGCTACAAAATCGTCGGCGGCAAGCTGGTCGTCGCGCTCAAGGGCGGCAGCAACAGTGGCCTGCGCAACGATGCGCAACTGATCGGCTTCAACGGTGATGCCACAGCCCCCACCGCGGTGCTGCTCAAGCACAACGGCCTGCACTTCGAGATCCAGGTCGACGCCAGCACCCCAGTCGGCCAGACCGACGCGGCCGGTGTCAAAGACGTGTTGATGGAAGCCGCGCTGACCACCATCATGGACTGCGAAGACTCGGTTGCCGCCGTCGATGCCGACGACAAAGTGGTGATCTACCGCAACTGGCTGGGCCTGATGAAGGGCGACCTGAGCGAAGAAGTGTCCAAGGGCGGCAAAAGCTTCACCCGCACCATGAACGCCGACCGCACCTACACCGCCCCCGACGGCAGTGACGTGAGCCTGCACGGTCGCTCGCTGTTGTTCGTGCGCAACGTGGGCCACTTGATGACCATCGACGCGATCCTCGACAAGGACGGCAACGAAGTCCCCGAAGGCATCCTCGACGGCCTGATCACCAACCTGGCGGCGATCCACAGCCTCAACGGCAACACCACCCGCAAGAACAGCCGCACCGGCTCGGTCTACATCGTCAAGCCGAAGATGCACGGCCCCGAAGAAGCCGCGTTCACCAACGAGCTGTTCGGGCGCATCGAAGAGGTCCTTGAGTTGCCGCGCAACACCCTCAAGGTCGGCATCATGGACGAGGAGCGCCGCACCACAGTCAACCTCAAGGCCTGCATCAAGGCCGCGAGCGAGCGCGTGGTGTTCATCAACACCGGCTTCCTCGACCGGACCGGCGATGAAATCCACACCTCGATGGAAGCCGGCGCCATGGTGCGCAAGGCTGACATGAAGGCCGAGAAGTGGATCGGCGCCTACGAGAACTGGAACGTCGATATTGGCCTGTGCACTGGCCTGCAAGGACGTGCCCAGATCGGCAAGGGCATGTGGGCCATGCCTGACTTGATGGCCGCCATGCTGGAGCAGAAAATCGCCCACCCGCTGGCCGGTGCCAACACCGCCTGGGTGCCGTCGCCGACCGCCGCCGCCCTGCACGCGCTGCATTACCACAAGGTCGACGTGTTCGCCCGCCAGGCCGAATTGGCCAAGCGCCCTCGCGCTTCGGTGGACGACATCCTGACCATTCCACTGGCGGTCAACCCGCAGTGGAGCGCCGAGCAGATCAAGAACGAACTGGACAACAACGCCCAGGGCATTCTGGGCTACGTGGTGCGCTGGATCGACCAGGGCGTGGGTTGCTCGAAAGTGCCGGACATCAACGACATCGGCCTGATGGAAGACCGTGCGACGCTGCGTATCTCCAGCCAGCACATCGCCAACTGGCTGCGCCACGGTATCGTCACCGAGGCGCAAGTGATGGAAAGCCTCAAGCGCATGGCGCCGGTGGTCGACCGCCAGAACGCCAACGACCCGCTGTACCGTCCGTTGGCTCCCCACTTCGACAGCAACATCGCCTTCCAGGCGGCGGTCGAGTTGGTGGTCGAAGGCACGAAGCAGCCGAACGGCTACACCGAGCCGGTCCTGCACCGTCGTCGTCGCGAGTTCAAGGCCGCCAACGGCCTGTAACCGAGCGCTGGCGCCGGACATGAAAAAGCCCTGATCGAAAGATCAGGGCTTTTTCGTTTCAAGGCCCGGCGAGTGCGATTCAGTCGTCCATGCCCAACTCATGCTTGACCAGCGCCAGTAACTTCTGGGTATCGATGGGCTTGAGCAGGAAGTCCACCACGCTCAAGTGCATGGCCTCAATCGCGTCCTTCACCCCGGCATCACCGGTAACAATGATGATCGGCAGCGCCGCCCAGACCGATTCGCGCACCTGGCGAACCAGCTCCAGCCCATCGACATGGCCCATGCGCAGATCGGTGATCACCAAGCCGATCGAGGGTTTGCTCGCCAACAGCTTGAGTGCACTTTCGCCACTGGCCGCCGTCATACAACGCACACCCCCCAGCGCCAGCACCTCTGACAGCAACTCCCGGGCATCCTTGTCATCATCGACGATCAGCACCCGCTGAGGTGGTAGATCTGGTGCCTGCATGATGGTGCTCAATGCTTCACGTTCGGCATCGCTCAAAATATCGTGGTCGGACATAGGTCTCTCTACAGGTCAGATCAATTCCCTACCTACGTCAGACATCACTAGGCAGCGCGTAAATGTGCACTTCGTCGGATAGTTTTCCAAGGGGGCGAACTATCGGCGTTATGGACGCGTCGCGTAGGGCATCTCCTAAATTTGATTGCAGCGCTACTCACTAGACTTACGTCCAATGGGCACCCCGCGCGTGGGGGCCGACCATGGTCAACACTCCTACAACAACAAAATGAAAAGTCTGCGGTCATGGTTATGAGTAAAACGGATGCCTTCACCCAGGCAGGAAAAACCGCGGTGTTGCAGAACATCCAGGGCACCTTGCAGTTCCTGCAACGGTTCCCGCCGTTCAACCAGATGGAACACGCTCACCTGGCGTACCTCGTCGAGCAATGCCAACTGCGCTTCTACGGCCCGGGCGACAGCATCATCAAGCCCGCTGACGGTCCGGTCGAACACTTCTACATCGTCAAGCAGGGCCGGGTGGTGGGCGAACGCCCGCACACGGCCAAGGGCGGCACCGAAACCACCTTCGAAATCACCACCGGCGAGTGCTTTCCCCTCGCCGCGCTGCTGGGCGAGCGGGCGACCCGCACCGAGCACAAGGCCGGGGAAGACACCTTTTGCCTGCAACTGCACAAGCTGGCTTTCATCAAGCTGTTCGCGCTGTCCAGCACCTTCCGCGACTTTGCCCTGCGCGGCGTCAGCAGCCTGCTGGATCAGGTCAACCAGCAGGTCCAGCAAAAAGCCGTGGAAACCCTCGGCACCCAGTACTCGCTCAACACCCGCCTGGGCGAACTGGCCATGCGTCACCCGGTGATGTGCCCTCCCGCCACCGCGCTGCGCGAGGCCGTGAGCCTGATGCACGAGCAACAGGTCGGCAGCATTGTGGTGGTCGATGAGCAGCAGGCGCCGCTGGGGATCTTCACCCTGCGTGACTTGCGCCAGGTGGTGGCCAACGGCAACAGCGACTTCACCCAGCGCATCGAACAGCACATGACCCCGGCGCCGTTTGCCCTGACGCCGGACCACAGCGCCTTCGATGCCGCCATTGCCATGACCGAACGGCACATCGCCCACGTCTGCCTGGTCAAGGACCGACGCCTGTGCGGCGTGGTGTCCGAACGCGATCTGTTCTCCCTGCAGCGGGTCGACCTGGTGCACCTGGCACGCACCATCCGCAGCGCGCCACGCCTGGACAACCTGGTGGCGCTGCGCGGGGAGATCGGCCAACTGGTCGAACGCATGCTCGCCCACGGTGCGTCCTCGACCCAGATCACCCACATCATCACCCTGCTCAACGACCACACCGTGTGCCGGGTGATCGAGCTGACGCTGGCCGACAAGGGCGACCCCGGCATCCCGTTCAGTTGGCTGTGTTTCGGCAGCGAAGGCCGCCGCGAACAAACCCTGCACACCGACCAGGACAACGGCATCCTCTTCGATGCCCGCGACGCCGCGCATGCCGCCGAGATTCGCGGCCAGCTACTGCCCATCGCCCAGCAGATCAACCAGAGCCTGGCGCTGTGCGGCTTTACCCTGTGCAAGGGCAACATCATGGCCGGCAACCCCGAGCTGTGTTTGTCGCGGGCCGAATGGGCACGCCGCTTTGCCGCGTTCATTCGCGAAGCCACTCCGCAGAACCTGCTGGGCTCGAGCATCTACTTCGACCTGCGCGTGGTGTGGGGCGATGAAACAAGCGCTGAGCAACTGCGCCGAGGAATCCTCGAGCAAGTGGCCGACAACCGGCTGTTCCAGCGCATGCTGGCCGAGAACGCGTTGCGCCAGCGTCCACCCGTGGGGCGCTTCCGCGACTTCGTGCTGGCCAGGAAGAACGGCGAAAAGGCCACCCTCGACCTCAAGGTCCAGGGCCTCACCCCGTTTGTCGACGGCGCGCGTTTGCTCGCGCTGGCCAACGGCATCGACAGCAACAACACCCTGGAACGCTTCCGTCAACTGGTGGCCAAACAGGTCATCGACCCGCTGGATGGTGCCGCCTATGAAGAGGCCTACCACTTCATCCAGCAAACTCGCATGCAGCAACATCAACGGCAAACCCGCGAGAACCTGCCCTATTCCAACCGGGTCGACCCCGACAGCCTGAACCACCTGGACCGGCGCATCCTGCGGGAATCGTTGCGCCAGGCCCAGCGCCTGCAAAGCAGCCTGAGCCTGCGGTATCAGCTATGACGTGGTTTGCCTGGCTGCGCCCGGCCGCCCGCCCGTCCCTGTCCAGCGAGCAGCAACAGCGCCTGGACCAACTGGGCGCCGCGCCAGCGCTGGGCGAATCCAGCCTGCGCGAGCAACGCTGGGTGGTCCTCGACCTGGAAACCACCGGGCTGAACCTCAATAAGGACCAGGTGCTGTCCATCGGCGCGGTGGTCATCGAAGACGGCGCCATCGACTTCAGCCAGCAGTTCGAACGCACCCTGCACCGCCGCGAACACACCTTGGCGCCTAGCGTGTTGCTCCACGGCCTGGGCCCCAGCGCCATTGCCGCTGGCACTGACCCGCGGGACGCCCTGCTCGACTTCATGGCCTTCGTCGGGGACAGCCCGATCCTCGCGTTCCACGCGCCGTTCGACCAACACATGCTGATGAAGGCCCTGAAAGACAGCCTGGGCTACCGCCTGCAGCATCCATTCCTCGACGTGGCCGACATGGCGCCGCTGCTGTGCCCGCAGGCCAACATCCGCGAGGCCGGGCTGGATGACTGGATCGACTGCTTCAAGCTGCACATGGGCGAGCGCCACAACGCCAGCGCCGACGCCATGGCCACCGCCGAGCTGGCGTTGATCCTGTTCCATCGCGCCCGGGCGCAGCAGATCCACAGCCCACGGGACCTGCAACAGCGGTTGAGCCAGTGGAAGCGGCGGCAGCAGGTGCATTCGTTCTAAAACACCACAAAACACTGTGGGAGCGGGCTTGCCCGCGAAAGCGTCGGCACCGCCAGCGCTGATATTGAAGGTGATGGCCACTTCGCGAGCAAGCCCGCTCCCACAGTGGTTGCTGGTGCTTGGAAGAAAGTCCCCACCCGACCAACGCCAATTGCGCAGACTCCCGGCCTCTGACACAATCGCGAATAATTCTCGTTAGTTTAAACATCTGGTCGGTGAAACCCCTTGTCGTCAGTCCAAAGCCCGCACACTGAGTTGGTGGGCGCGTTGTATCGCGACCATCGCGGTTGGCTATTGGCCTGGCTGCGGCGCAATATCGCCTGCCCCTCCAAGGCCGAAGACCTGAGCCAGGACACGTTCCTGCGCCTGCTGGGCCGTGACGAACTGAAGGCGCCCCGCGAGCCGCGCGCATTCCTGGCGGCCATCGCCAAGGGCCTGCTGTTCGACCATTTCCGCCGCGCCGCGTTGGAGCAGGCCTACCTCAGTGAACTGATGCTGATCCCCGAAGCCGAACAGCCGTCGGTGGAGGAACAGCAACTGATCCTCGAAGACCTCAAGGCCATCGACCGCCTGCTCGGCAAGCTGTCGAGCAAGGCCCGCGCCGCCTTCCTCTATAACCGCCTCGATGGCCTGGGCCACGCCGAAATCGCCGAGCGCCTGGGCGTCTCCGTGCCCCGCGTGCGCCAGTACCTGGCCCAAGGCATCCGCCAGTGCTACGTGGCGCTGTACGGCGAGCCGGTATGAACCCGGCCAGCAGCAAGCCCGTCTCGGCGCGGGTGCTGGATGCCGCCATCGCCTGGCAACTGTCCCTCGACTCGGGCAGCGACAGTTCGCTGGCGCGCGAGGAGTTCGCCCAGTGGCACGCCGCCGACGAAGAACACGCTCGGGCCTGGCGCCAGTTGGGCATGCTCGATGCGCGCTTCAGCATCGCCACCGGCCCCGCCCGCGTGGCCCTGCTGCAATCGCGCGAAGGCCTGCGCCGGCGCGTGCGCCAGCTCGGCAGCGGCCTGGCCAGCGTGATGCTGGTGATCGGCCTGGCGCTGTTCACCGGCGAGCGCTACCTGCCTGTCGATTACTGGCTCGCCGACCACCGCACCGCAACCGGCGAGCAGCGGACCCTGCGCCTGGCCGATGGCACGCTGATCAACCTCAACACCCACAGCGCGCTGGATGTGCGCTTTGACGAGACACAACGGCGGATCGTCCTCCAGGAAGGCGAGATCCTCATCGAAACCGGGCACAACGACGCTCGTCCGTTCATCGTCGAAACCCGTGACGGCCAGATGCGTGCCCTGGGCACCCGCTTCGTGGTCCGGCGCGAAGACCACGGCACGCGGCTCAGCGTCCTCCAGTCCGCGGTCGCCGCCCGGCCGCAGACGCGCCCCGACGAGCAGGTCCTGCACGAAGGCCAGCAAGTGTTGATGCGCCGCGATGGCCTCGGCCCGCTGCTGGCGACCAACGCCGCCACCGATGCCTGGACCCGCGGCATGCTGGTGGTGGACAACGCCCGCCTGGAAGACCTGATCCACGAACTCGGGCGCTACCGCCCGGGGCACCTGGGCGTCGACCCCGGCATCGCCGACCTGCGCATCACCGGCAGCTTCCCGCTGCACAACACCGACCTGGCCCTGACCGCCCTGCTGCCAACCTTGCCGGTGCAGATCGAGAAGCACACGCCGTGGTGGGTCAATGTGGTGGCCAAGGCCGATCCCCAACCGTAAAACCACCGGTATCCCCGTGGGAGCGAGCCTGCTCGCGAAAAAGGTGTGTCAGTCGCCATTGATGCTGCCTGATAGACCGATTTCGCGAGCAGGCTCGCTCCCACAAGGGTTCTGCGGCCTTCATCGCTTGTGAATCGAAATTATTTTCATCCAGCCCTATCACTTTTCAACTCTCATTCGGCACATAGGCAATTGAGAAATATTTCCATTCAGGAGACGCCATATGTCCCGTTCGCTAGACACCTTGTTGCGCCCCCGCCTGTTGGCTCTCGCCATTGCCTTCGGCCTGCCGCTGACCAGCACCGCGCTGATAGCCGCCGAACAGACGTCCAGCGTGCGCGCCTACGATCTGCCGGCCGCGCCGTTGGCCAGCACCCTGAACCAGATCGCCAGCCAGGCCGGCCTCGCCATGAGCCTCGACCCGGCGCTGGCAGCCGGTAAGACCTCGGCCCCGGTCAAGGGCCAGTTCGACGCCCCCGGCGCCCTGCGCCAAGCCTTGCAAGGCACCGGCCTGCAACTGGAACAAAGCAGCGCCGGCACCTACAGCCTGGTGGGCACCCCCGATGGCGTGATGGCCCTGCCGGAAACCAACGTGATCGGCGTCGAGAACAGCGAAAGCGCCTGGGGCCCGGTGGATGGCTACGTCGCCACCCGCACCGCGTCGGGCACCAAGACCGACACCGCCATCGTCGAAGCCCCGCGCTCGATGTCGGTGATCACCCGTGCGCAGATGGAAGACCGCGGTGTGCAGAACCTCGACGACGCCGTGCGCTACATGCCCGGCGTGATCGCCAGCAGCTACGGCAGCGACTCACGCGCCGACTGGCTGCGGGTGCGCGGTTTCGAACCGAGCCAATTCCTCGACGGCTTGCCGTTGCCCAAGGGTTCCTACGCCAACCCGAAAGTCGAAACCTGGGACCTGGAGCGCATCACCCTGCTGCGTGGCCCGGCCTCATCGGTGTACGGCCAGACGCCGCCCGGCGGCATGCTCGACATGGTCAGCCGCCGCCCGGAGGCCTTCGCCAGCCACGAAGTGCGCGCCGAGGCCGGCAGCAACAACCGTCGGCAGATCAGCTTCGACAGCACCGGCAAGATCGACGACGAAGGCCAGTTCCTGTACCGCATCGACGGCGTGGTCCGCGATGGTGGCACCCCCATCGACCATGTCGACGACAAGCGCTACAACATCGCCCCCAGCCTGACGTGGAACATCGGCGACGACACTCACCTGACCTTCCTCTCGCAGTTCACCCGCGACGATACCGGGGTCAGTGGCCAGTTCCTGCCGTTGCAGGGCACCAAGCTGCCTTCGCCCAATGGTGATATTTCCCACCACAAGAACCTCGGCGAGCCGGACCAGGACTACTACGACCGCACCTATTACGCCCTGGGCTACGCCTTCGACCATCGCCTCAACGATGTCTGGCAGTTCAAGCAGAACCTGCGCTACACCAAGAGCGAACTGGCCTTCCACACCACCTATGCCAGCTACGGCGACAGCGCCGTCAGCCCCGACGGCATGCTGGCGCGGATCTACGACAAGGTCGACGAAGACATCTCGCAACTGGCCGTGGACAACAACTTCCAGGCCGACTTCCAGACCGGCGCCCTGAGCCACACCCTGTTGCTGGGTCTGGATCACCAGCGCAGCGACACGCGTTACCACTGGATCGAAGGCTCGGCGTCGAGCATCAACCCCAACCACCCGATCTACAACCAGCCGCGCCCTAACGAATCGTTCATGACCTTCTACGACTACAACCAGAAGACCAACCAGACCGGCCTCTACGTCCAGGACCAGATCGCCCTGGATCAATGGCGCCTGACCCTCGGCGGGCGTGAGGACTGGATTCACACCGGCACCACCTTCTTCAACAACAAGGACGCCACCAACACCCAGCGCGACAAGGCCTTCAGCGGCAACGCCGGCCTGAGCTACGTGTTCGATTCGGGCATCACCCCGTACATTTCCTACACCGAGTCGTTCCAACCGAGCGCCGGCGCCAACGCCAGTGCCACCGAGTCGCTCAAGCCCACCGAGGGCAAGCAGACCGAAGTCGGCGTGAAGTACCAGCCGCCGGGCAGCAAGACCCTGCTGACCGCTGCCGTCTTCGACCTGAAGCAGGAAAACGTCTCCGTCAGCCAGAACAACATCACCCGCCAGATCGGCAAGTTGCAAGTGCGCGGCCTTGAGCTGGAAGCGACCTCCGAGGTCACCGACAACCTCAAGCTGGTGGGTTCCTACACCTACACCGACACCGAAATCCTCAACGGCGACGACAAGGGCAACCGGATGAAACTGGTGCCACGCAACCAGGCCTCGTTGTGGTCCGACTACACCTGGCGCGCCGGCCTGCTCGACGGCTTTGGCGTCGGCGCGGGCGTGCGCTATGTCGGCGACACCTACGGCAACACCAGCAACACCGCCAATGGTCACGTCGGTTCCTACACCGTGTACGACGCCGCCGTGCACTACGACCTCAGCCGCGTGAACCCGGCACTCAAGGGCGTCTCGGTGGAAGTGACCGCCAAGAACCTCTTCGACAAGGACTACCTGTCGACCTGCGACGGCGCCTGGTGCTACTACGGTGACGAGCGCAACGTCGTGGCAGCGGTGAACTACAAGTGGTAAACGACTGACCCCCGTCGGTTCGAAACAAGGGTCACGGTAGAGCCGTGGCCCTTTTGCATTTGGATGATCCATGAAAAGTAAAACCATCCGCCGCTGGTCCTTCGTCCACACCTGGACCAGCCTGATCTGCACCGTGTTCCTGCTGATGCTGGCGCTGACCGGCCTGCCGCTGATCTTTCATCACGAAATCGATCACCTGCTGGGCGACGCGCCGCAACTGGCGCAGTTGCCGGCCGACACCCCGCAACTGGACCTGCAGCAACTGGTGGCCAAGGCCCAGGCCCATCGCCCCGACGAGGTCATGCAGTACCTGGCCTGGGACGAAGAGGACGCCAATGGCGTGATCGCGATCATGGCCAGGACCGCCGGCACCGAGCCCAACTCGTCCTACACCTTCATGCTCGACGCCCGCACCGGCGACGCCCTGCCAGTGCCCTCGGCCAATGGCGGCTTGATGATGTTCATCCTGCGCCTGCACGTCGACCTGTTCGCCGGCCTGCCGGGCAAACTGCTGTTGGCGTTCATGGGCCTGCTGTTCGTGGTGGCGATTGTCTCCGGCGCGGTGCTGTACCTGCCGTTCATGCGCCGGTTGAAGTTCGCCACCGTGCGCCAGGACAAATCCACCCGCCTGCGCTGGCTCGACCTGCACAACCTGATCGGCATCGTCACCCTGACCTGGGCCTTGGTGGTGGGGGTGACCGGCGTCATCAGCGCCTGCGCCGACCTGATCATCGCCGCCTGGCGCAGCGAAAGCCTGAGCGCGATGGTCGAACCCTATCGCGGCGCGCCACCGCTGATCCACCTGGCCCCGGCCAGCCGCCTGATCGACATCGCCCAGCACGCGGCGCCCGGCATGCAACCGGACTTCATCGCCTTCCCCGGCACCCGCTTCTCCAGCGAGCACCATTACGCGGTGTTCATGAAAGGCAGCACCCACCTCACCTCGCACCTGCTGACCCCGGTGCTGATCGACGCCAGCACCCTGCAGGTCACGGCCATCGGCGAACGGCCGTGGTACATGGACGCCATGGGCATGTCGACGCCGCTGCACTTCGGCGACTACGGCGGTATGCCGATGAAAATCCTCTGGGCGGTGCTGGACGTGCTGACCATCATCGTCCTGGCCAGCGGCGTTTACCTGTGGATCGTGCGGCGCAAGGCGGCCAAGCCATGAGGCCCCGTCAGTCGAGCTTCTGGAAAGTCTTCGCCACCCCCACCGTCATCGCCCTGCTGAGTGCGGCGGGGTTGTTCGCGGCGTTGCTGGGGGATGGGCTCTGGGATGGCCTGAGCTGGATTGGCCTGGGTGTGCCGGCGGTGCTCGGGGTGTGGGGGTTGGTCAAGCGGGGTTGAGGGCCTCGTTGTCTGGGCGGACGCGTTCGCGGGCAAGCCTCGCTCAGATGATCGTATTGTTCCTGGAGGAACTCGGTCACCACAAGGAGCGAGGCTGCCCGCGAAGGCAATCTCATGACCTCACCCTACCCCTCGCCAGCCACGGTGAAACTGATCTAGGCTAAGCCCCTGCTCTTTCGCCGACTGCCGAGGAATGCCCATGTCCACGCCCAGCATGACCCTGTTCCACAACCCGGCCTCGCCCTTCGTCCGTAAAGTACGGGTGCTGTTGCACGAAACCGGGCAGCAGGACCGCGTCGCCCTGCAACTGAGCCAGCTCAGCCCCATCCACCCCGACACCGCGTTGAACCAGGACAACCCGCTGGGCAAGATCCCCGCCCTGCGCCTGGCCGATGGCAACGTGCTGTACGACAGCCGAGTGATCCTCGACTACCTCGACCAGCAACACGTCGGCAACCCGCTGATCCCCGCCGAAGGTTCGGCCCGCTGGCGACGCCTGACCCTGGCGGCACTGGCCGACGGGATCATGGACGCCGCGGTGATGATCCGCTACGAACTCGCCTTGCGCGCCCCGGAGAAACACTGGGAGCAGTGGCTCGACGCCCAGCGCGACAAAATCCGCCGCGCCCTCGCGGTGCTGGAAGCGGACGCCATTGCCGAGCTGACCTGCCACTTCGACATCGCCGCCATCAGCGTCGCCTGCGCCCTCGGTTACCTGGACCTGCGCCACCCCGACCTCAACTGGCGCGAGGCCCAGCCGCAACTGGCCGCCTGGTACGCCGAGGTCAGCCAGCGCCCGTCGATGCTGGCGACCGTGCCGAAGGTCTGACACCGCCCCCACTCTGTGGGAGCGAGCCTGCTCGCGATGACGTCCTGTCAGTCAACGCTGAAGGTGTCTGACTCAGCGCTTTCGCGAGCAGGCTCGCTCCCACAGGGGACCTCCGGGGTTTTGCACGCGCCTACCCGCTACAGCCTCGCCCCGGTCCAGGGCAAACAACCCGGCGATCTGCCGCGCCAGCCGTTGCCCCTGACACCGATCCTCGCGCAACCCCAGCGACCTACTCACCGGCCACCGCCACCGTGCCCCGGCCAATCCCATACCAGTCCAACTTGCGGGTCAGCACCATGAACACGCCCAGCAGGCCGAACAGCAGCACGGAACCCATCAACAACGCATAGTCCTCGGCGCTCAACAGCCCGTAGAGCAAGCCATACAACGCCGCCAGCCCAGCCGAGAAACTCAGCCCGTGCAGGGCACTGTGCA
Organism: Pseudomonas sp. ok272; assembly: GCF_900109995.1. Classification (GTDB taxonomy): domain Bacteria; phylum Pseudomonadota; class Gammaproteobacteria; order Pseudomonadales; family Pseudomonadaceae; genus Aquipseudomonas. Next base: position 106,623 of record NZ_FOCB01000005.1, read on the forward strand.
ACACGTGACCCACATAAAAACCGACCAACAGCACACAGGCACTGGCCGATATCAGGTACGCCAGGGCAAAGCCGATGTGCTCGGACAGCGACAACAGCAGCAGGTAGAAGAACGCCAGCGCCACCCCGACCAGGGCGTATTGCACCGGGTGCACCGCCAGGCCCTTGAGCACCTCGAAGAGGAAGAAACCGGCGAAGGTCAGCACGATAAACAACAGCGCATACTTGATCGCCCGATCGCTCTTGAGGTACTGGTCCACCGGCTCGATGAAGCTCACACCGAAACTGCGACTCTTGAACTCCTCGCAGCTCGAACGCTCCAGGCAACTGCCCAGGGCTTCTTCCAGGTTGGTGGAGAAAAATGACGTCTGCCAGTGCGCGGTGAACCCACTCGCGCTGACCTCGCGCTGCGCCGGCAGGTAGTTACCGATAAAGCTGGGGTGCGGCCAATTGGCCGCCAGGCTCACCTTGCTGGCCTTGCCCACCGGGGTGATCGTCAGTTGACCGGTGCCCTGCAAGCGCAGGTCGAAACCGAAGTCCACCTCAGAGGCCTTCAGCGCATTCAACGCCGGCAGCACCACGTGCACCCCCTCACCCAGCCACTCCTCTTGCGTACCGGGCTCGAAGTCCAGGCGCTGGCCATTGAGTTCCAGTTGCAGGGCGTTTTCGATGCCTCGAATATCACTGATACCCACCGCCAGGTAAGGCGCATCGAACGTGTAATCGGCAAAGTCCTCCTTGATGCCCAAGTGCTCGGGAACCGAGAACCCGCCGCTGATGCGGCTGTCGGCATGGAACAAACGCGCCTGGTAAATACCCCGCGTCCGCAACTCGGTTTGCGCTTTGCCGTCCAACTCGAAACGGTCGGGCAGGAAGTACAACTTGCCCCGCTCCTGGGACGTCACCTGATACCGCGCGTTGGTCTTTTCATTGAGCTTCCAGCTCCGCACCACCTTGCGGTACGGCACCACCATCAGCGGGCCGGTCACTTGCTGGCTGTAGCTGGAACTGCGGGCAATGTCCTCAAGGACACCGTCACGCAACTGCTGACGGTCGAAAATCATGCTGCCAATCATCAGCAACGGAATCATCAACAACACAATCAAGAGGGCAATCGCCCCTAGTTTTATCGCCAAGCTTCGGTTCATGGGTCTCTCCCTGTTCGAATGAGAGAGAGTCTGGGGCCGGCCTGTGGAGGGTTTATGGGGACAGCATGGAGAGTGTGTGAAGAATGGAGTTTTTCGCGAGCCCGCTCGCGAAGCACTAAGGCAAGCACACCTTCGCTTCAACGCCGCCCGGTACATTGCCGACCACCAGCGAGCCACCGTGCAACTTCACCACCTCTTCGACGAAGTTGAGCCCCAGCCCCGTGCTCTTGCGCCCGCTGTCAGGCCGCGGCAGGGAATAAAAACGCTCACTCAAGCGCCCCAAGGCATAGTCGGGAATCGGCTCACCCTGATTGAACAACCGGCACTCAACCAGCGTCCCCACACGCCCAGCACTAAAGCGCAACACACCGTGGGACGGGGTGAAATCCAGCGCATTCTCCAACAGATTGCCCAACGCCTGACGCAGCAGGAACGGCTCACCCGTCAGCTTCAGATCGGCATCGATGGATTTTTCGACCCGTAACTGCTTTCGCTCAATGCGCGCCTGTTGCGCATCAAGCAACTCATCCACCAACGCCGCCAATGGCACCGCCACCCGCGCCTCCAGGCCCTGGCGCTGCTCGACCTGGGCCAGGGTCAGCAGGCGCTCGATCAACTGCTGCATCCGCGCACTTTCAGCGTCGATATTGCTGACAAAACGCTGGCGCTGACCCTGTGGCATCTCATCCTGGAGCAACTCGGCGGCACCACGGATCGCCGCCAGCGGGCTCTTCAACTCGTGGGTCAGGGTGTGCACATAACGCTCGACGTAAGCCTTGCCTTCCAACTGCGTGCGCATGTGCTCCACCGCCGTGGCCAGTTGGGCCAGCTCGCCGCCGCGATAGTGCGGCAACTCGGCACGGCGGCCCTCGCTGACCGCCTGGGCGTAGGCGGTCAGCCGCCCCAGCGCACGACTGAGCCACCACGACAACAGCGCGCCGAGCAACAAGCCCAGGCCAATGAAACCGGCGCCGAACCACAGCAGCCGGCGCTCGATCCGATCGACATACGGTTGCAACGAGCTATTGGGCTTGGCCACGGTCACCACACCGATGATCGTGCCGTTGTCACGAATCGGCGCACCGACGTGCATCACCGATGAACTGGCGTCGGCGAGGTCACTGCGGGTCGAGCGCGCCCCGTACTCACCGCGCAAGGTCAGGTAGACGTCATTCCAGCGCGAGTAATCCTGGCCCACCGCCGTATCGCTGGAGTCCAGCACCACGATGCCTTCGGCGTCGGTGACATAGATGCGGTGGTTGACCTGATTCTTCGGCAAGCCCCAGATCGTCGCCTGCGGTTGCCGCTCGCCATAGGCCTTGAGCAACTGCGGCCAGTGATTTTGATTGAGGGTGCCGGCCTTGAAGTCATCGCGCAGGATCTCGGCCAGCAGGTTGGCGGTGTCCACCAGGGTTTCTTCGGTGGACTGGCGCACACCGGGGCGGATCTCTTTCATCACCGTGCTCAGCACGAAGTAACCGGTCAGGCCGATAAACAGCGCATACACCAGGAAGATCCGCAGCCCCAGGCGCATCAGCTATGCCCTGGGCTGTAGCTGTAACCCAGGCCACGGTGGGTCTGGATCGGCTCGGCATTCGCCGCCACCAGCCGCATCTTGGCGCGCACGCTCTTGATGTGGCTGTCGATACTGCGCTCATAACCGGCGTCGCACGCCACGCCCAGGGCATCGAGCAACTGCTCGCGGCTGAACACCCGCTCGGGCTGCTCCAACAGGCAATGCAGCAAGCGGAACTCATGACGGGTCAGGCTCAGGGCGTGGCCACGGTAGGTGATCAGCACCCGTTCATTGTCGACCACGAACAGCGCGCTGGTGGCCTGGATCCCCGGCCGGGGTGCCATGCGCTTGAGAATGGTGCGCACGCGCGCGACCACTTCGCGCGGGCTGAACGGCTTGACCACGTAATCGTCGGCGCCGATCTCCAGGCCCACTACCCGGTCGATCTCCCCGTCGCGGGCGCTGAGAAAGATCACCGGCACCTCGCTGAAACGGCGCAACGCCTTGCAGGCCTCAAAGCCACTGATGTCCGGCAGACCAATGTCCAGGATGATCAGGTCAGCCGGCGTTGCGCGCTGATACTCAAGCGCGGCTTCGCCCAGGCTCACCCAGGTCGTGGTGAAGCCATCGCCTTGCAAGGCAAAGATCAACGTATCGGCAATCGCCGCTTCGTCTTCGACAATCAGAATATGAGGCATCAGCAGAGTCTGGCAGTTAAGTGCGCAAACGGTGCACCAGGGCGTAATCACCGTCAATCTGACGTCAACGAATCAGAGGCGTTTTCTGTAGTCCCCAAGCACACCGCCCCGTAGGCAATGGATGAAACACACCGGAGCAGAGTGTTTCCACGTGTTAACAGTCCGGTTTGTCCGCCACAAAGCGCCGCGCCGGGTTCACCGCCGCGCCAAATTCACGCAGTGCCTTGGCACCGATCAGCAACGGATAGTTGAAGCTGCTGCGGTCGGTCAGGTTGACCTCCACCGTGCGCTTGATGCTACCCAGGCACAGCTCCAGATCAACCACCGGGCGCTTGGCGACTTCGGCCACGTCTTTCTCGTCGCCCTCGTCGGCCCGGCCCTTGATCTTGCTGATGCGCGAGACCTTGTGCTCATACACCTTGTCGCTCGCGTCCTTGGTGCCGAGGCGAAAGCGCACCCACTCCTCGCCATCGCGGGTGAACGTCTCGATGTCCTTGGCCGACAGCGACGCCGTCAGCGCCCCGGTGTCCATCTTGGCCTTGAGCACTTGCCCGCCGATTTCCGGCAGCTTGATGTATTCGTAACGGCCATACAGGGTCGGCTCGGCGGCCATGACCGGCAGGGCCAGGAGGGATAACAGCGCCAGGACGGATTTCACGTGGACAATTTCCTTGCTTGAGTAGGACAGCGGAATTTTAGACCGTTAGCCGGCAAATCGTTCGGTCTTCAGATAGCAATCGCGGGCAAGCCCACCCTGGTCCACGACGAACACACCTCCAGTGCCAAGCCCGGATCTGTAGGAGCGAGGCTTGCCCTAATGCCAGTCAGTTAAGCGAAACCCACGTGGGAGCGAGCCTGCTCGCGATAGCAGTAGGTCAGTCAACGGAGATGTTGGCTGTGTTGCCGTCTTCGCGAGCAGGCTCGCTCCCACAGGTTTGGCGCCTTAACTGACTGGCATTAAGGCTTGCCCGCGAACGCGGTAAGTCTGGCGACATCGATGTTGAATGGGCTGGCCTCTTCGCGGGCTTGCCCGCGATGAGGCCAGAACCTTCAACTCATAACCCCACAGGACAGCCACCCTACCGCGCCACAGGTGAAACATTCGTCACCGTCGATTTGGCCTTCACGCCGAAGCTGCTTATCATGGCCCGTCCACCTGCTTGCAAGAGTTCCTTATGCGCCGCCTGCTCACCGGCTGTTTCGTCACCCTGCTGCTGTTGCTCAACACCCTGGTCCTGATCGGGCCATTGATGGTATTCGCCCTGCTCAAGCTCCTGCTGCCGGGGCGCTATCGCGACGCTGCTAGCCGGGCCGTGATGTGGATCGCCGAGACCTGGGCCGAGATCGACAAACGGATCTTCGCCCTGTGCATCCCCACCCAGTGGGACATTCGTGGTGGCGAAGGCCTACGGCTCGACACCTCGTACCTGGTGGTCAGCAACCACCAATCCTGGGTTGATATCCCGGCCCTGATCCAGGCCCTCAACCGGCACACGCCATTCTTCAAATTCTTCCTCAAGCGCGAGCTGATCTGGGTGCCGTTCCTGGGCCTGGCCTGGTGGGCGCTCGACTACCCCTTCATGAAGCGCTACAGCAAGGCGTTCCTGGCCAAGCACCCGGAACGGGCGGGCCAGGACCTGGCAATCACCCGGCGCGCCTGCGAGCTGTTCAAGCGCCAGCCGGTGACCGTGGTCAACTACCTGGAAGGCACCCGTTTCACCCAGGCCAAGCGCCAACACCAGCAAGCGCCGTTCAAGTACCTGCTCAGGCCCAAGGCCGGTGGCGTGGCGTTTGTCCTGGCCGCACTGGGCGAACAGCTGGACGCCATGCTCGACGTCACCGTGGTGTATCCACAGGAGAAGATTCCGGGGTTCTGGGATTTGATCAGTGGTGCGGTGCCACGGGTGATCATCGACATCAAGACCCGCGAGCTGGACCCGGCCTTGTGGCAGGGCGACTACGAAAACGATCCGCTGTTTCGTCAATACGTCCAGAGCTGGGTCAACCAGCTCTGGACCGAGAAGGACTCACGCATCGACGCCTTGCGCGCCGGGCGTGATTGAAGGCGCGTTAAGCGCCCCAGATCCCGCCCAGGGACTTGAGCAGTGGACCGCCAACACCCTGCTCGCCCAAGTACTTGAGGATCACTGGGGCAAACTGGCCGACCATGCCGCTGTCCATGCCCAGGGCCCCGAAGGCGCTGTCCAGGTCGCCGGTGGTCTTGACGTTGCTGCCCAGCGAGTTCTGCAGGCCCGACAGTTTGTTCGACGAACCGAGCAAGGCGCCCAACCCTGACAGCTGGCTGCTGTCCGTCAACTTGTCGACCCCCGGCACGCTCTTGGTCAGCGCCGAGTAATCGGTGCCGCTCAGTTGGTTCTTCGCCAGACCCAGCATCGCACTGGCGCCGCCAATGGCTTGCTCCGGCTTCACGTTCAACTTGTTCAGGTCGCCCAGCAGGCCGATCGCTTGGGAATTGGCGGAGTTCCCACCCTGCATGCCGGACACCGCGCCGGCAACCTGGCTCAGGTCAAAACCGGCGAACACCGGGCTGGCTGCCAGGGTCATGAGCGAAGCCAAGGCAAAACCACGTGCAATTTTCATCGAAAAACTCCTGAGCTATAAAAACCACCCGCAACCGGGCGGTGAAAACCAGCCGTTTGACTGGCCATGTCCCTCATTGTTCCCGGCCAGGCTTCGGCACACCTGTGTGCGTGCCCCCGGCAACAAAACAATTGTACTGCGCTGCATCCAATCCTTGCCTGTCTGCGTATACCCCACACGGACAGATACTCCTGGCCGATTCCTCACAAGGACCCTCACCATGAAGCGCACTTCGATGAAAACCCCGTTGATCGCCACGCTGTTGAGTCTGGCAGTAACCTGCGGTTTTGCCCTGCACACGGTGCAAGCCGCCACGATGAGCCACGACGATGTGGTGGTCGGTGGCCAGGCCATGATGCCCAGCAAGGACATCATCGACAACGCCGTCAACTCGGCCGATCACACCACCCTGGTCGCTGCCGTCAAGGCCGCGGGTCTGGTCGATACCCTCAAGGGCAAAGGTCCGTTCACCGTCTTTGCCCCGGTCAACTCAGCGTTCGCCGCTCTGCCGGCCGGTACGGTCGACACCCTGCTCAAACCCGCCAACAAGGCAACCCTGACTCACATCCTGACCTACCACGTGGTGGCCGGGAAACTCGACATGATGACCCTGGCCGAGAAGATCAAGGCCGGCGGCGGCAAGGCCGAACTGACCACCGTCGCCGGGGGCAAGCTGTGGGTCATGATGAACGGCCCGCACAACATCGTGATCAAGGATGAAAAGGGCAACGTCGCCGACATCACCACCTATGACGTGTACCAATCCAACGGCGTGATCCAGGTCATCGACAAAGTGCTGATGCCAAAAGGCTGAAGGCCTGAACCGGCCCCGCGCACCGGGGCCGGTGTTTGCCAGAGGGCCTGTCACCGTGAATGGAACAACCGCCCAGCGTGAACTACCCTCAGCCTGCGTTCGGCACATTATCGTGCCGGGCACTGCCTGGAGCACGGTCATTTCCACCGCCGACACCGATCCCCTCAGACAGCTGCTGGCCCAGTGCGCCCTGGGCGAGCGTCGTGCATTCGAGACCTTGTACCGCAGCGTCGCACCACGCCTGCACGGTGTGGCTCTGCGCTTCATGGGACGCAAGGACCTGGCCGAAGACGTGCTGCAAGAGAGCTTCGTGCGCATCTGGAACAACGCCTCGCGTTACCAGCCGCACTTGTCGGCACCCATGACCTGGATGATCAACATTACGCGCAACCAGGCCATCGACCAGTTGCGCCGGCAGCGCGACCGGCCCCTGAGTGACCTGCAAGCGCAAGCCCTGGAGGACACCGCTCCCAGCGCCCACGAACAGATGAGCCGCGAGCGCGAGGCCAGTGCCCTCAACCGCTGCCTGGACAGTCTGGAGGATAGGCAGCGCCAATCGATCACCGTGGCCTACTTCCAGGGCCTGTCGTGCTCGGAACTGGCGCAGCACCTGGCCGCGCCCCTGGGCTCGGTCAAGTCGTGGATCCGTCGTGGCATGGAGCGCCTGCGCAGGTGCCTTGAACCATGAACTATCAAAACCGCCGCCTGCGCCGGGCACTTGCCGCCGACTATGCCATCGGCCTGATGTCCTCCGCCGCCCGCCGTCGCTTCGAGCAGCTACTGCTGGACGATGCCGACCTGCGCCAAGAGCTGGCCATGTGGCAGGAAAGCCTGGCCCGTCTCAATGAACCGCTGGTGGAGGTGCCCGTGCCCGATCGGGTGTGGACCGCCATCACGGCGCGCATCGAGCCGCAAGCACTGCACGTGCCCGCCAAGCGACCGTTCTGGAACTGGCTGCGCATCACCGCAGCCGCGTGCTCGTTGCTGGTGGCCCTGACCCTGGGCATCCTCTACCAGCGCGACAGCGCCCAGTACAGCGCCACCCTGCTGGCCGTCGACGCGCAACCGGCGCTGCGCATCAAGGCCCACGATAACTACCTGCAAGTCGAACCCCTGACCCTGGCCGCCGTCGACCCGGGGCGCAGCCTGGAACTGTGGGCGATCCCCGCCGACGGCAAGCCGGTGTCCCTGGGCGTGATCCCGGCCGGTGGCAAAGGTCGAGTCGCCTTGAGCCCGGCGCAACACGCCCTGCTGGGTCAACCGATTGCCCTGGCCGTCAGCCTCGAACCCGAAGGTGGCTCGCCCACCGGCCAGCCGACCGGGCCGGTGCTCTACCAAGGGGCGTTGGCGGGGCTCTAACTCACGACACGCTCCCACAGGGATTTCAGGGATTTGAAGCACAAAAAGGGCGACCTCAAGTCGCCCTTCTCTTTGCACTGCCTCGCTTACCCCGCACTGAACATCTTGTGCGGATCGATCACAAACTTCTTCGGCACGCCGGCATCGAACTCGCCGTAGCCACGTGGCGCGTCGTCCAGGCTGATGACCTCGACCCCGACGATGTCGGCAATGTGAATGCGGTCCCACATGATCGCCTGCATCAACTGGCGGTTGTACTTCATCACCGGGGTCTGGCCGGTGTGGAAGCTGTGGGACTTGGCCCAGCCCAGGCCAAAGCGGATGCTCAGGCTGCCCATCTTCGCGGCGGCGTCCACCGCGCCTGGGTCTTCGGTGACGTAGAGGCCGGGGATGCCGATCTTGCCGGCCACCCGTACCACGCCCATCAAGGAGTTGAGCACGGTGGCCGGGGCTTCGTGCTTGACCCCGGCGTGGCCGTGACCACGGGCTTCGAAGCCCACGGCGTCGACGGCGCAGTCGACTTCCGGCTCGCCCAGCAGCGCGGCAATCTGCTCATGCAGCGGGGTGTCCTGGGACAGGTCGGCGATCTCGAAGCCCTGGGCCTTGGCGTGGGCCAGGCGGACCGGATTGACGTCACCGATGATCACCACCGCCGCGCCCAGCAGGCGCGCCGAAGCGGCTGCAGCCAGGCCGACCGGGCCGGCGCCGGCGACATATACGGTGCTGCCCGGCCCGACGCCAGCGGTCACGGCGCCGTGGTAGCCGGTCGGCAGGATGTCGGAGAGGCAGGTCAGGTCGCGGATTTTCTCCATCGCCCGGTCACGGTCCGGCAGCTTGAGCAGGTTGAAGTCGGCGTACGGCACCATGGCGTACTCGGCCTGGCCACCGGTCCAGTCGCCCATGTCGACGTAACCGTAGGCGCCGCCGGGGCGGGCCGGGTTGACCGACAGGCAGACGCCGGTGTGCATCTCTTTACACGAGCGGCAGCGCCCGCACGCGACGTTGAACGGCACCGACACCAGGTCGCCGATCTTCAGGTTCTCGACGTCACTGCCCTTCTCGATCACTTCGCCGGTGATCTCGTGCCCCAGCACCAGGCCGGTCTGGGCCGTGGTGCGGCCGCGCACCATGTGTTGGTCGGAGCCACAGATGTTGGTCGACACCACGCGCAGGATTACCCCGTGCTCGATCTTCTTGCCGCGTGGGTCCTGCATTTTCGGATAGTCAATCTTTTGCACCTCGACCTTGCCCGCGCCCAGATACACCACACCACGATTGCCAGACATGCTTGTCACCTCGTTCGTTGTTGTTATGAAAGCGCGTTGCCCAGGCAGGCAGCGCGTTGATTGCTCCGATTGTTGCCTGTGTGTCCTGTGTTTTTTGTTCTGGCCTCTTCGCGAGCAGGCTCGCTCCCACAGCTCAATCGCGCTCCCCTGTGGGAGCGAGCCTGCTCGCGAAAGCGATCTAGAGCACAACGGTGCGATTGGCATTCAAGAACACCCGCCGCTCAATGTGATACCCCACCGCCCGCGCCAGGGTCTGGCCCTCGATGTCGCGGCCCTTGGCGATCAAGTCCTCGGGGTAGTGGCTGTGGTCCACCGCCTCCACGCCCTGGGCGATGATCGGGCCCTCGTCCAGGTCGTTGTTGATGTAGTGCGCCGTGGCGCCGACCAGTTTCACGCCCTTGTTGTAGGCCTGGTGATACGGCTTGGCCCCCTTGAAACCGGGCAGCAGCGAGTGATGGATATTGATCGCCTTGCCGTCCAGCTTGCGGCACAGCTCGGGCGACAGCACCTGCATGTAGCGCGCGAGGATCACCAGCTCGGCGCCGCAGTCTTCGATCACTTGCCACACCTGGCGCTCTTGCGCGGGCTTGTCGTTGGGGTCCAGCGGGAAATGGTAGTAGGGAATCTGGTGCCAGTCGGCCAGGGGTTTCAAATCCGGGTGGTTGGAGACCACGGCCGCCACGTCCATCGACAACTGGCCGATGCGCTGGCGATAGAGCAAGTCGTTGAGGCAATGATCGGCCTTGGAGACCATGATCACCACTTTGGGCCGGTAGTGCGGCGCGGTCAGCTCGAAGACCATGCCGAAGGCGGTGCCGCGCTCCTCCAGGCCGGCGCGAAAGGCCTGCTCGTCGAAGCCTTCGGGCTGGCGGAACTCCACCCGGATGAAGAAGCGGGCCGACAGCCGGTCGTCGAAGGAGTGGTGCTCGGTGACGTAGCAACCCTGCTCGAACAGGAACCGCGTCACCGCGTCCACGGTGCCGAGGACGCTGGGGCAGTCGGCGGTCAGAATCCATGTGTCTGGGGCGCGGCTCATTGCGGTGACTCCTTAAACATTCGTCGGCGAAGTGGTCTCTTGTGGGAGCGAGCCTGCTCGCGAAGAGGGTGCCTCAGCCGACATTGATGGCGCTTGATACATCGTCTTCGCGGGCAAGCCTCGCTCCTACAGTTTTGGGGGCGTTCGCGAAGGCGATCTCACGCCTGCACACTCAACCCATACTCACCCGCCGCATCCTGTAACCACAGCCACCAGTAATCGGAGAAGCTGCGGCGGATCAGCAGCTCCCAGGTGTCCTCGGCGGTGTGGCGAATCATCAGCTGGGACTTGGCGAACACCGTGCCCACCGCCTTGCCCACCGGGAAGTTGTTGGGGTGCACGTCGTAGCTGGTGGATTTCATCAGCACCTGGCGCACGTTCGGCCCGCTCAGTTCGAGCAGTTGCTGGCCGCCGCTGACGTTGATGATCGCAACGTGCAACTCGCCCAGGGCGGCTCGCAGCTTTTGCTCGCTCGCCAGCTCTTCGCCGCCGGGCACGATCAGCAGCCACTCGTCCGGCCCCATCCATTGCAGGCTGGTTTCACCCTTGACGATGACCCGCAAGGCACCCGGCAATTCAATACCCAGGGCCTTGTGCACGCCCTCGGCGAACGCCGCATCGTGGCCATCGCCACGGATCGTCAAATGGCCCAGGAGTTTCTTTTCGCGCACGGTGACACCGGCGTTCTTGCGGCCCTTGCCCACCAGGCTGGCGAGGTCGGCATGCTGCAGCGACGACTCGGCGCGAGCCCCGGTGGTGGGGCGTTGTGGGTATACGTTGGCTGTGGTCATGTGGAGCACCTGTTCTAAATTCTGATGTGCAATTAACCTCAATTTCAGTGGTGACCGAACCGCCGTCTTCGCGGGCAGGCCCGCTCCCACATGAATTGATGCCTGACTCAAATCCCCTTGGCGACTTCGACCCTGTGGGAGCGAGCCTGCTCGCGAAAGCGACAGCCGCCACCCCACAGGCACTGCAGCCCTCAAACGTTCTGGCGATCACCCTTCGGATCAAAAAACACCGAAGACACAATCTCGGCCTCGATCACGCGGCCATCGGCCAGCGGCGCGAACACCCGCTCGCCGATGCGCTTCAAGCCACCCTTGACCACGCCCATGGCAAACGAATAGCCCAGGGAGTTGTGGGCATAGCTGGACGTGACGTGGCCGACCATCTTCATCGGGATCGCCTGCTTGGCATCGAACACCAGCTGTGCGCCTTCGGGCAGCCACACCGTTGGATCGAGCGGCTTCAAGCCCACCAGTTGCTTGCGCTCTTCACGCACGCAGTCTTCGCGGTTCATCCCGCGCCAGCCGATCCACGAGAACGGCTTGGTACGGCCCACGCACCAGCCCATGTTCAGGTCGTCGGGGGTCATCGAGCCGTCGGTGTCCTGGCCGACGATGATGAAACCCTTCTCGGCCCGCAGCACGTGCATGGTCTCGGTGCCATACGGGGTCAGGTTGTAGGCCTTGCCCGCCTCGACGATCTGTTCGAGCACGCCCATGGCGTAGTCGGCCTGCACGTTGACTTCGAAGGACAGCTCGCCGGTAAACGAGATGCGGAACACCCGCGCCGGCACGCCGCCCACCAGGCCTTCTTTCCAGGTCATGAACGGGAACGCTTCATTGCAGAGATCGATGCCGGTGACCTGGCTGAGCAGCGCGCGGCTGTTGGGGCCGGACAGGGTCAGCGTTGCCCAGTGGTCGGTGACCGAGGTGAAGTACACCTTCATCTCGGGCCATTCGGTCTGGTGGTACAGCTCCAGCCATTGCAGCACGCGGGCGGCGCCGCCGGTGGTGGTGGTCATCACGAAATGCTGGTCGGCCAGGCACGCCGTCACCCCATCGTCGAAGACCATGCCGTCTTCCTTGCACATCAGGCCGTAGCGGGCCTTGCCCACGTCGAGCTTGGTCCAGGCGTTGGTGTAGACGCGGTTGAGGAATTCGCGGGCGTCCGGGCCCTGGATATCGATCTTGCCCAGGGTGGACGCATCGAGCAGGCCGACGCTTTCGCGCACCGCCAGGCACTCGCGCTTGACCGCCGCATGCAGGTCTTCGCCGTTGCGCGGGAAGTACCACGGGCGCTTCCACTGGCCGACGTCTTCAAACTCGGCGCCGTTCTTCACATGCCAGTGATGCAGCGCGGTGTGGCGCACCGGTTCGAAGATGTGCCCGCAGTGCCGGCCCGCCACCGCGCCGAACGTCACCGGCGTGTAGTTGGGGCGGAACATGGTGGTGCCCATCTGCGGGATTGTCACGTTCAGCGAACGGGCCGCAATGGCCAGGCCGTTGACGTTGCCCAGCTTGCCCTGGTCGGTGCCGAAGCCCAGCGCGGTGTAGCGCTTGACGTGTTCCACCGACTCGAAGCCCTCGCGGGTCGCCAGTTCGATGGCGGCGGCGGTGACGTCGTTCTGCAGGTCGACGAATTGCTTCGGTGCCCGTGCCGTGGCTTTTTCGTGGGGCACCTGGAACAGCGCCAGCGTTGGTTCTTCATGGCGGCTCAGGGCCTTGGGCAGCACGCCTTCGACCACGCCGAAGCCGGCTTCACTGGCCGCGCGGGCGCCGCCTTCAAAGCCGTCGGCCAGGGAGTCACCGAGGCCGTAGACGCCGTTGATGCCCCCCACGCACACGCGTTTCTGCGGCGCTTGGCCGGGGACAAAGCCGAGGATGTCGTCACGCCAGGTCGGCTTGCCGCCCAAGTGCGAGGCCAGGTGCACCACCGGGCTGTAGCCACCCGAGCTGGCAACCACATCGCACTCCAGCCATTCGCCGGGACTGGTGACGGCATGGGCCTTCACATCGATCGCCGCGACGCGGGCAGCGGTGACGCGCTTGCTGCCACGGGTCTCGATCACCGCGCTGCTGGTGAGGATGCGAATGCCCTTGGCCCGCGCCTCTTCCACCAGCGCGCCGCGCGGGTTGCTGCGGGCATCGGCGATGGCCACGACCTGCAGGCTGGCGTCGAGCCAATCCAGGGCGACGCGGTAGGCATGGTCGTTGTTGGTCGACAGCACCAGCTTTTTACCCGGCGCCACACCGTAGCGGCGCACGTAGGTGGAAACCGCGCCGGCCAGCATGTTGCCCGGCACGTCGTTGTTGCCGTAGACCAGCGGACGCTCGCACGCGCCGGTCGCCAGGACCACGCGGTTGGCGCGCACCCGGTGGATCCGCTGGCGCACCTGGCCAATCGGCGCACGGTCGCCGAGGTGATCGGTGAGGCGCTCGTGAATGGTCAGGAAGTTGTGGTCGTGGTAGCCGTTGACGGTGGCGCGGGGCAGCAGCAACACGTCCGGGGTGTCCTTGAGTTCGGCAATGACGCTGGCGACCCACTCTGCCGCGGGCTTGCCGTCGAGGCTTTCACGCGAATCGAGCAGGCTGCCGCCGAACTCTTCCTGCTCATCGGCCAGGATCACCCGCGCACCGCTGCGCGCCGCCGCCAATGCAGCGGCCAGGCCAGCAGGACCGGCGCCGACGATCAGCACGTCGCAGTGCTGGTTCATGTAGTCGTAGGTGTCCGGGTCGTTCTCGGTGGGCGAGCGGCCCAGGCCCGCGGCCTTGCGGATGTACTTCTCGTAGGTCATCCAGAACGACTGCGGGTACATGAACGTCTTGTAGTAGAAGCCCGGCGGCATCAGCGTGCCGCCGACCTTGCCGAGGATGCCCATCACGTCGTTGTTGACGCTCGGCCAGCCGTTGGTGCTGGTGGCGACCAGGCCCTGGTACAACGCCTGTTGCGTGGCGCGCACGTTGGGGATTTGCGTGGCTTCGGTGGCACCGATCTGCAGCACCGCGTTGGGTTCCTCGGCGCCCGCGGCAAAGATGCCGCGCGGGCGCGAGTACTTGAAGCTGCGGCCGATGATGTCGACCCCGTTGGCCAGCAGCGCGGCGGCCAGGGAGTCGCCTTCAAAGCCTTTGTAGGCCTGGCCATTGAAGGTGAAGCTCAACACTTTGTTGCGGTCGATCCGTCCACCGTTGGACAGGCGATTGATCTGGCTCATACCTTGGCTCCCAGCGCCTGTGGGGTGGTTTTCGGGCTGTCAGCCTGATCGGTGAACTGCGGCTTGGTGCCGATCTTGTAGGTTTCGAGAATCTCGTAGGTCACGGTGTCGCGGGTGACGTTGAAGTACTGGCGGCAACCGGCAACGTGGTCCCACAACTCGTGGTGCAGGCCCCGTGGGTTATCGCGGAAGAACATATAGTCGCCCCACTGCTCGTCGGTGCAGGTGTTGGGGTCCAGGGGCCGCGGGATATGGGCTTGGCCGGAGGCATGGAATTCCTCTTCGGAGCGCAACTCGCCGCAGTGAGGACAGAAGATATGCAACATAGGAATTTCTCCTGTTAGTGGGCGACGGCCGCAGCGCCGTGTTCGTCGATCAGCGCACCGTTGTGGAACCGGTCGATGGAGAACGGCGCGGCCAATGGGTGCATCTCGCCCTTGGCCAGGCTCGCGGCAAACACGTTGCCCGAACCCGGCGTGGCCTTGAAGCCGCCCGTGCCCCAACCGCAGTTGAAGAACATGTTCGGCACCGGGGTCTTGGAGATGATCGGGCAGGCGTCGGGGGTGGTGTCGACGATGCCGCCCCACTGGCGGTTCATCCGCACGCGGGACAGCACCGGGAACATCTCGACGATGGCCTGGATGGTGTGTTCGATCACCGGGTAGGAACCGCGCTGGCCGTAGCCGTTGTAGCCGTCGATGCCGGCGCCGATGACCAGGTCGCCCTTGTCGGACTGGCTGATGTA
Source organism: Pseudomonas sp. ok272 (assembly GCF_900109995.1). Classification (GTDB taxonomy): domain Bacteria; phylum Pseudomonadota; class Gammaproteobacteria; order Pseudomonadales; family Pseudomonadaceae; genus Aquipseudomonas. The sequence goes on from NZ_FOCB01000005.1 coordinate 121,825, forward strand.
GCCGTGCACCGCGTTGGACATGATCACGCTGTCGATGATCGGCTTGATCGGCTCGGACACCAACGCTTGCAGCGGGTGGGATTCGATCGGCAGGCGGAACCCGGCGAGCTTGGCCATGTGCCCGGAGTTACCGGCCGTGACCACGCCGACGCGCTTGGCGCCGATGAAGCCCTTGTTGGTCTCGACGCCGATGCACACGCCGTTTTCCTTGCGAAAGCCGATCACTTCGGTCTGCTGGATCAGGTCCACGCCCAAGGCATCGGCGGCGCGGGCAAAGCCCCAGGCCACGGCATCGTGACGGGCCACGCCGCCCCGCCGTTGCACAGTGGCGCCCAGCACCGGGTAGCGGGTGTTCTTCGAGCAATCGAGGTACGGGATCTCGTCGGCCACTTGCTGGGCGTTGAGCAATTCACCGTCGACGCCGTTGAGGCGGTTGGCGCTGACCCGGCGCTCGGAGTCGCGGATGTCCTGCAGGGTGTGGCACAGGTTGTAGACCCCACGCTGGGAGAACATCACGTTGTAGTTCAAGTCCTGGGACAGGCCTTCCCAGAGTTTCATCGCGTGTTCGTACAGGTGCGCCGACTCATCCCACAGGTAGTTGGAACGCACGATGGTGGTGTTGCGCGCCGTGTTGCCACCGCCCAGCCAGCCCTTCTCGACCACGGCCACGTTGGTGATGCCGTGCTCCTTGGCCAGGTAGTAGGCGGTGGCCAGGCCATGCCCGCCGCCGCCGACGATGATCACGTCGTAGACCTTTTTCGGGGTCGGCGTGCGCCACATCTTCTGCCAGTTTTCGTGGTGGCTGAGTGAGTGCTTGAAGAGGCCGAAGCCCGAGTAGCGTTGCATAGTCATTACTCCAAAACCGCGCTCAGCGATAAACCGGGAAGTCCGCGCACAGGGCCGTCACGTGCTTGGCGACATTGGCCTCGACATCGGCATCGCCGAGGTTGTCGAGGATGTCGCAGATCCAGCCCGCCAACTCGCTGCACTGGGCAACCTTGAAGCCGCGCGTGGTCACCGCCGGGGTGCCGATGCGCAGGCCCGAGGTGACGAACGGCGACTGCGGATCGTTGGGCACGGCGTTCTTGTTGACGGTGATGTGGGCACGCCCCAGGGCGGCGTCGGCGTCCTTGCCGGTCAGGCCCTGGCGGATCAGGCTGACCAGGAACAGGTGGTTATCGGTGCCGCCGGACACTACATCGTAGCCACGTTTGATAAAGACGCCGGCCATGGCCTGGGCGTTGTCGATCACCTGTTGCTGATACGCCTTGAAGCCGGGCTCCAGCGCTTCCTTGAAACACACGGCCTTGCCGGCGATCACGTGCATCAGCGGGCCGCCCTGGCCGCCGGGGAACACCGCGGCGTTGAGTTTTTTCTCCAGGGTTTCGTTGGCGCGGGCCAGGATCAGCCCGCCGCGTGGACCGCGCAGGGTCTTGTGGGTGGTGGTGGTGACCACGTCGGCGTAAGGCAGAGGGTTCGGGTACAGGCCGGCGGCCACCAATCCGGCCACATGCGCCATGTCAACGAACAAATAGGCGCCCACCTTGTCGGCGATTTGCCGGAAGCGTGGGAAGTCCAGGGTCTTGGAGTAGGCGGAGAAGCCGGCGATGATCATTTTCGGCTGGTGTTCCACGGCCAGGCGCTCGACTTCGTCGTAGTCGATCAAGCCGGTGGCAGTGTCGATGCCGTACTGCACGGCGTTGTAGAGCTTGCCGGAGAAACTCACCTTGGCGCCGTGGGTCAGGTGGCCGCCGTGGGCCAGGCTCATGCCCAGCACGGTATCGCCGGCATTGAGCAGCGCCAGGTAGACCGCGGCGTTGGCCTGGCTGCCGGAGTGCGGCTGGACGTTGGCGTAGTCGGCGCCGAACAGTTGCTTGGCGCGCTCGATGGCCAGGGCCTCGACCTTGTCCACGTGTTCGCAGCCGCCGTAATAGCGCTTGCCCGGGTAGCCTTCGGCGTACTTGTTGGTCAGGCCGCTGCCTTGGGCCTGCATCACGCGCTTGCTGGTGTAGTTCTCGGACGCAATCAGCTCGATGTGATCTTCCTGGCGTTGCTCCTCGGCATTCATCGCCGCCAGCAATGCATCGTCGTAGCCCTGGATCTGGTCTTGCTTGCTGAACATCGCGTCTCTCCCAGCGGCGGCGGTGCGCCATTCGTCTCGGTCAGGCAGTTGCCCTTTGGATGCGATGGTAGGGCCGGGGCAGACCGGCCAAATGCCTATGGGCGCCACGCAAAGGTGCGTTTACGACATGGGCACAAAGAGTCAGCTTGATGAGGATCTCTGCGGCATCGCGAGCAGGAATCTGGGCTGAGCCCGTAGGAGCGAGGCTTGCCCGCGAACCGGCCAGCCCATTCAACATCGATGTCGTCAGGCTTACCGCCTTCGCGGGCAAGCCTCGCTCCAAGGAATTGAGCTGGTCCCCGGATGTGTGTTCGCCGTGGACCAGGGTGGGAGCAACTGTCTTAACCCACCGCCCGTCAGCGGCAGTGATGCCGACTGGCACGACCTCATCGCGGGCAGGCCCGCTCCCACAGTGATCGCCAGTGGGCACAAGACCTGTACCCAACCCAAATCCCCGGTGGGCACAAGACCTGTGTCCAGCCCACAGGGACAGCTGTTGTGTGGGAGAGTGAGTGCATAAATCGCCAGCAAACTGGTAACGTCCTGAAAACGACCGACCGTGTGCCCGGCGAATGATCTTCGCTAAGGTGCACCTCACATTGACCAAGAAGCGCCACAAGCGCCTCGACCACGGAAAACCCGGGCCATGACCGACAAGAGCCAACAATTCGCCAGCGACAACTATTCCGGTATCTGCCCTGAGGCCTGGGCCGCCATGGAGCTGGCCAACCAGGGCCACCAACGCGCCTACGGCGACGATGAATGGACCGCCCGCGCCTCGGACCATTTCCGCCAACTGTTCGAAACCGACTGCGAAGTGTTCTTCGCCTTCAACGGCACGGCGGCCAACTCCCTGGCGCTGTCGTCGCTGTGCCAGAGCTACCACAGCGTGATCTGCTCGGAGACCGCCCACGTCGAGACCGACGAATGCGGCGCGCCGGAGTTCTTCTCCAACGGCTCCAAGCTGCTGGTCGCGCGCACCGAAAACGGCAAGCTGACACCGGAGTCGATCCGCGAGATCGCCCTCAAGCGCCAGGACATCCACTACCCCAAGCCCCGCGTCGTGACCCTGACCCAGGCCACCGAAGTCGGCAGCGTCTACACCCCGGAAGAAGTCCGCGCCATCAGCGTCACCTGCAAGGAACTGGGGCTGAACCTGCACATGGACGGCGCCCGCTTCTCCAACGCCTGCGCGTTCCTCGGCTGCTCGCCGGCCGACCTGACCTGGAAAGCCGGCGTCGATGTGCTGTGCTTCGGCGGCACCAAGAACGGCATGGCCGTGGGTGAAGCGATCCTGTTCTTCAACCAGAAGCTGGCCGAAGACTTCGACTACCGCTGCAAGCAGGCCGGGCAACTGGCGTCGAAGATGCGTTTCCTCTCGGCCCCCTGGGTCGGCATCCTGGAGACCAACGCCTGGCTCAAATACGCCCGCCACGCCAACCACTGCGCGCAGTTGCTGGCCGAGCTGGTCAGCGACATTCCGGGCGTCGAGCTGATGTTCCCAGTGCAGGCCAACGGCGTGTTCCTGCAACTGTCGGAATCGGCCGTCGCCGCCTTGACCGCCAAGGGCTGGCGCTTCTACACCTTCATCGGCAAGGGCGGCGCACGCTTCATGTGCTCCTGGGACACCGAAGAAGAACGGGTGCGCGAGCTGGCGGCGGATATCCGTGAGGTGATGTCGGCCTAAGGCGCGTCACCCCTGTGGGAGCGAGACCGGCTTGCCGGCAATGGCGTCGGCACAATCAACCTCAAGGTTGACTGACCTACCGCTTTCGCGAGCAGGTTCGCTCCCACACAGTCGTGGGCCCTCGCCCAAACAACACTCAGCAGGAGCTCGCGCATGTCACTCAAAGGTAAAACCCTGTTCATCACCGGCGCCAGCCGCGGCATCGGCCGTGAGATTGCCCTGCGCGCCGCGCGGGATGGGGCCAACATCGTGATCGCGGCCAAGAGCGCCGAACCCCACGCCAAGCTGCCCGGCACCATCTTCAGCGTTGCCGAGGAAGTCCGGGCCGCCGGCGGCCAGGCCCTGGCCCTGCAACTGGACGTGCGCGAGGAAGACGCCGTGCGGGCCGCGCTGGCCCAGGCCAATGAACACTTCGGCGGCATCGACGCGCTGGTCAACAACGCCGGGGCGATCAAGCTGACCGGTGTGGCCCACATCGAGCTCAAGCGCTTCGACCTGATGCACCAGATCAACACCCGCGCCGTGCTGCTGTGCAGCCAGGCCGCCCTGCCGTACCTGAAAAAGTCCGGCGGGCACATCCTCAACCTGTCGCCGCCGCTGAACCTGGCGACCCAGTGGTTCGCCCAGTACAGCCCCTACACCGTGACCAAGTACGGCATGAGCATGCTGACCCTGGGCATGAGCGAAGAATTCAAGGCCCACGGCATCAGCGTCAACTCGCTGTGGCCACAGACCATGATCGCCACCGCCGCCATCGAGTTCCAGCTGGGCAACCGCGAGTCGTTCAAACATGCGCGCCTGCCCACGATCATGGCCGACGCCGCCCACGCGATTCTCAGCAGCAGCGGGCGCAGCATGACTGGGCGCTTGCTGATTGATGAGCAAATACTTCGTGAACAGGGCATCACCGAGTTCGCGCACTACCGGTTTGCGCCGGACAGCGATGCGCCGTTGATGACGGATTTGTTTGTCGACTGACCGGTGACCCCGCCCGGGTAGATACCGCTGTGGGAGCGAGCCTGCTCGCGAAGGCGATGGGCCAGTCAACATTGATGTTGAATGTACCGTCCTCTTCGCGAGCAGGCTCGCTCCCACACGCCTGTCAGAACTCAATCCGCACATCGCCCTTCGGCACGCTGCAGCACGACAGGATGTACCCCTCGGCCTCGTCGTCCTCGGTGATCCCGCCGTTGTGCTCCATCTCCACTTCGCCCCCCAGCTTCAACACCTTGCACGTCCCGCAGATGCCCATGCCGCAGGCCTTGGGGATCAACAGGCCGAGCTTGGCCGCGGCGGCGTGCACGGTTTCGCCCGGGGCCACGCGGATGCTCTTGCCCGAGGCGGTGAATTCCACCTGGTGCAGGTCGGCCACGTCGATTTCCGGGGCCTCGGCCGCTTGCTCGGCTTGCTCCACCGCATCGGCGCGGGCTTCGGGGGGCGTCGCGCCGAAGGATTCCTCGTGATAGCGGGTCATGTCGAAACCGGCCGCTTCCAGCAGGCGCTTGACCGCCGTCATGTACGGCGTCGGGCCGCAGCAGAACACTTCGCGCTCGAGGAAGTCCGGGGCCATCAGCTCGAGCATCTTGTGGTTCAGGTAGCCACGATAGCCGGCCCAGGGTTCACCCAGGCCATGCTTCTCGCAGATCAGGTGCAGGCTGAAGTTATCGATGCGCGAGGCCATGTGTTCCAGCTCGCGGTGGTAAATGATGTCCTTGGGCGAGCGGGCGCTGTGGATAAACACCATGTCGACATTGCCGTTGGTGTCGTAGAACCAGCGGGCCATCGACATCACCGGGGTGATCCCCACGCCGCCGCTCAAGTACAAGACTTTCGGCGCGGTGAAGTCCATCGCATTGAACAGCCCGACCGGCCCGTGCACCGCCAGTTCCTGGCCTTCCTGCAGGGTGTCGTGCAGCCAGTTGGAGACCTTGCCGCCCGGCACGCGCTTGATGGTCACCGAAAAGCTGTAGGGCACCGACGGCGAGCTGGAGATGGTGTACGAACGCATGATCGGCTGGCCGTCGATTTCCAGCTCCAGGGTGACGAACTGCCCCGGTTTGAAGAAGAACATGATCGGCTGGTCGGCCATGAAGCAGAACGTGCGCACGTCCCAGGTTTCCTGGATGACTTTGACGCACCGCACGATGTGCCGGCCATTGGCCCAGGTCTGGGTGCTTACCGGGTTCAGGAAACTGTTGGACATGCTGATCTCCACGGCCGACGGTCGGCCTCATGCTGGCGATTCTGCGTATAGCGCAGGGCGCCCATTTACCTATCTGCGACATTCACATGCTTATCGCGACCAGCCCCCTGTTACCGGGGCTGGCGCGTCGGGAACAGAGTGGGCCATGTCGCCCATGGATAAGGTTCCCGCCCGCATCGGCCCCACACTCGCTGCACATGAAGACGCTTTCTTTATGCCTTGCGTAGTAAACCTGATCAGCCACTTTCGCGGCCACGCAGATGGCCATGAGGACACACACGATGGACGTCACCACCCCCCTGAGCCTGGGCGATCCACTGGAACCCGCACGCAAGGCCACCGCCCAGATGCTGCAGGAGCGCGAACGTACGTTCTCGCTGCCACAACCGTTCTACTCCGATGAGCGGCTGTTCGATATCGACATGCAAGAGATCTTCCAAAAGGAGTGGTTGATCGCCGGGATGACCTGCGAGATCCCGGCCAAAGGCAACTACCTGACCCTGCAAATCGGCAAGAACCCGATCATCGTGATTCGGGGCGCCGAGGGCGTGGTGCATGCCTTCCATAACGTCTGCCGGCACCGTGGCTCGCGCCTGTGCACCAGCGACAAGGGCAAGGTCGCCAAGCTGGTCTGCCACTATCACCAGTGGACCTACGAGCTGGACGGGCGCCTGCTGTTCGCCGGCACCGAGATGGGCGCCGACTTCGACATGAAGCAGTACGGCCTCAAGCCGGTGAACGTGAAGACCGCTGGCGGCTACATCTTCATCAGCCTGGCGCAAAACCCGCCGGCCATCGATGACTTCCTGTCGACGCTCGACCACTACATGGAACCCTACGACATGGAGAACACCAAGGTGGCGGTGCACACCACCTTGATGGAGAAGGCCAACTGGAAGCTGGTGCTGGAGAACAACCGCGAGTGCTACCACTGCAACGCCTCGCACCCGGAGTTGCTCAAGACCCTGCTGGAGTGGGACGACGTCACCGACCCGCGCGCCGACCAGGCGTTCAAGGACCACGTGGCCGCCTCCGCCGCCGCCTGGGAAGCCGAGAAGATCCCCTACGCCCACGCCAGCTTCGGCCTGCGTAACCGCATCGTGCGCATGCCGCTGCTCAAGGGCACCGTGTCGATGACCCTCGACGGCAAGCAAGGCTGCAAGAAACTGATGGGCCGGATCCAGAACCCCGACCTGGGTTCGATGCGCATCCTGCACCTGCCGCACTCGTGGAACCACTGCATGGGCGATCACATCATCGTGTTCACCGTGTGGCCGATCAGTGCCCAGGAAACCATGGTCAGCACCAAGTGGATCGTCCACAAGGACGCGGTCGAAGGCGTGGACTACGACGTGGAACGCATGCGCGAAGTGTGGGATGCGACCAACAACCAGGACCGCCGCCTGGCCGAAGAGAACCAGCGCGGGATCAACTCCGATGCCTACCAGCCCGGGCCGTACTCCAAGACCTATGAGTTTGGCGTGGTGAATTTCGTCGATTGGTACAGCGAACGGCTGCTGAACAACTTGGGGGCCGAGCCTGCGCCGTACCTCAAGGGCGTGCCGGTCTCCGGATAACCGACACAGCGCCGAGGTGGAGCGGGCTTGCTCGCTCCCACACCAAGGCCCACGGATGTACAAAAAACATCCAACCACCGTGCAGGCCGCCCCGGGCCTGCCCCGCAGCCATCGCCTAACAACTTATCCACAAGACAGCCCACAGTAAATGTGCGCAAGTCGTCCATCGCGCTGAAAGAAACTGAATAAAAACCGTGACTTATTCAAATCGGCCGATCCCGCGCAAGCCTGATCAATATTTGATCAAGCTCTTACAGATCACGGTCTACGTGGCCTGCAGCGGATAGCGAACACCTTATCCACAGAAGCACCAACAGACTTTGGGGGCAACTTGCGCACAGCCCACCGGCACTGTGGAAAACCACCTGAAAGCCGCTTATTTCCTGGCATTGAGCGATCAACCAAGGAGCAACAGGCTGATTTGGTTAATTATTGATCAGAAGCCCGCACGCACCGTTCTATAAGGCCTGCAGCCGACAGCAAACATCTTATCCACAGAAGCGCCAACAGAGATTGGGGGCAAGTCGTGGCCTCACCCTCGTAAAAACCCCAGTAAAAACCGTAGGTTAGGTTGGTTGTTTTTTGTACCAGGCCGCGCAGGGCTTGCCGGGCGGGGGCTGTAGCGATGGGCGAACACGTTATCCACAGAAGCACGCACAGGGATTGTTGATAACCTTCGCAATCGCCACCTCGCTCCTACAGGGGCTGTTTCAGCGCACGCCACCTTGTGGGAGCGAGCCTGCTCGCGAAGAGGTCCTGCCAGCCGACATCGAGGGTGACTGACCCACCGCGTTCGCGAGCAGGCTCGCTCCCACAGGGCAAATGGGTTCGACGTCTCAGCGCACCACACCCTCTTCGATCAGCAGCTTGAGAATCGCCTGGGCGCCCTCCTCGGCGCTCACGCCCTTGAGCACGTGCCCCGCACCGCCGCTGGCCTTGGCCGTGGCGGCTTTCATGCGGTCGGCGCCGTTCTTGGCCTTGATCACTTTCAGGCGCTTGGGCCGGGGCTTGGCCGGTTGCAAGGTGGCGACGGCCAGCAACTCGTCGTCGACCACTTCCACGTCCTCGGCCTGCAACACCCCGCGCCGGGCCGGGCCGAACGCGCTTTGCCGGGGCTTGGGCGCGGCGTTATCCACCGTGGCCAAGAACGGCAAACGCACCTTCAGGCGTCGACGCTGGCCACGGGGCAACGCTTGCAGCACCAGCGCCGTGCTGCCATCAATGGACTCGACCTGCGCCAGCCCCACCACCAGCGGCCAGCCGAGGCTCTCGGCCAGCAGGAACGGGAGCATCCCCGACCCCTCGCCGGTTTCCGCCTGGGTGCCGGTCAGCACCACCTGGGCCCCGGCATCGCGCAGGTACTCGCTCAGTGCCGGCAATGCGTCGGCGCCCGCCGGCTGTTCCAGCACGTGCAGTTGCGCCAGGCCCATCCCCAGGTAGGCCCGCAGCGCCGGCTCGGCGATGTCCCCGGCGTGCAGCACGCGCAGGTTATCCCCCGCCAGTTGCAGGCCCAGCTCCACGGCGCGGGCGTCCTGTTCGGCGCGCCGTGGCCGACCCGAGGTCGGGTGGGCGCCGATGGACACCAGGCTGATGACGTGTGTATTCATGAGCGTTCCCTTCCCTTAAGCCGCATCGCGCTTGGCATCGTTGCGGTACGCCTGGACCGCGTCGATCAAGGCTTGAAGAATCCCGGCACTTTCGCCGATGACCGACAGGTCGGCCCGTTTGATCATGTCGCAGCCGGGGTCGAGGTTGATCGCCACCACCTTGTCGCAGGCGCCGATGCCTTGCAGGTGCTGGATCGCCCCGCTGATCCCCACGGCCACGTAGACCCGCGCCGTGACCCAGGTGCCCGACGCGCCCACCTGGCGGTCGCGGGCCATGAAGCCGTCGTCCACCGCCACCCGCGACGCGCCTTCGGTAGCGCCCAGGGCCGCTGCGGCCTGGTGGAACAGCGCCCAGTCCTTGACCCCGTTGCCGCCCGAGACGATGAACTCGGCCTCGGCCATGGGAATGGCTGCCGGGTCCACCGCCACCGCGCCCAAATCCTCGATCCGCGACAGACTGCGGGCCACGGTTGTGGATAACTCCACGGGCAAAGCTGCATGCCGCGTCTCGCTGACCGGCTCGGCACACTCCACCGCCGCCAGGATCAAGCGCGCCAATGGCCGCGCCAGGTCCTGCAAGCCGGCGCCGGCACGGCCGATGCAGTGCTCGTCGGTGACCTGCCAGACCCGTGTGGCCGGGCGTTCGCCCAGGGTCGCGGCGAAGCGCCGACCCAACTCACCGCCGCCGGTGCGGCTGTCGGGCAGCAACCAGTGGCGTGGGGTGAATTGGTTATCCACAGCCCGCAGGCCCTGCACCCGTTGCTCCGGTGCATAACCGTCGAACTCATCCCCCGTGAGCACTAACAGGCGGTCGACGCCGGCCGCGCTGAAGGCCGTCTCCTTGTGTTCGCCAAACACCACCGCCAGCACCGCGCCGTCCTTGCCCGCCAATTGGTGAGCCAGGCCCAGCAGGTCGCGGTCGTGGCTGCTCAGGCGCCCGCCGACCATGTCCGGCACCACGCCGATGTAGAACGCCGGCGCCGGCACCTGATGCAACGGCAGTTGCACCGCAACCGCCGCCGTACGCTTGGCCGCCCCGCCTTGCTGGGCGCCGCTGCGGTCGATGCGCTTGAGGCCGTTGGGGCCGATGAAGCCGACACCGTGGACGTTCTTGCGCAGGACGCCGTTGGGCCCCATCCAGCTCTGTTGGTGTGGTTGCATGGCCGCGTGCAACGGGTGCAAGCGGTTGCGGGCGATCCATTCGGCCCGCGGGTCGCGGCGGATTATGTCGCTCATCAGTGCACCTCCACGGTTTCACGCGGGTTGGCGGTCTTGGCCGGTGAGGCCTCTTCCAGCAAGGCATCGGCCACTAGCTCGGCAATGTCCTTGATCAACGGCCGGGGCTCGACCACCCCTTCGAGCATCGCCGTGCACTGTGGGCACCCCACGGCCACCAGTTCGGCGCCGGTCTCGCGGATGTCGTCCATGCGCATGTCGGGGATGCGTTGCTTGCCCGGGATGTCGGTGATCGGCGCCCCGCCCCCGCCCCCGCAGCAGCGTGAACGAAAGCCCGAGCGCTGCATTTCCTTGACCTCGATCCCCAGCGCGCGCAGCACCTGGCGCGGCGCCTCGTATTCGCCGTTGTAGCGCCCCAGGTAGCACGGGTCGTGGTAGGTCACGCTGCTGCCAGTGTGCTGGCCGAGGTTGAGGGCACCGGCCTCGATAAGTTGCGCCATGTAGGTGCTGTGGTGCTGCACCAGGTACTGGCCATCGAAGGCGCCGTATTCGTTCTTCAGCACGTGGAAGCTATGGGGGTCGCAGGTGACGATGCGGTTGAAGCGGTACTTGGCCAGGGTCTGGATGTTGCGCCGGGCCAGCCGCTGGAACGTCGCCTCATCGCCCAGGCGCCGGGCGACGTCGCCGCTGTCACGCTCCTCAAGCCCCAGCACGGCGAAGTCGACCTTGGCCGCCTTCAGCACTTTGACGAAGGCGCGCAGGGTCCGTTGGTTGCGCATGTCGAAGGCGCCGTCGCCGACCCAGAACAGCACGTCGCAGGCTTTCTGCTCGGCCAGCAGCGGGAGGTTCAAGTCCGCCGCCCAGTTCATCCGTCCGCCCGGCGCAAAGCCGCCCGGGTTATCGGTGGCGATCAGGTTCTCCAGGACTTCGGCGCCCTTGTTCGGCGTCGCGCCTTTCTCCAGGGTCAGGTGCCGGCGCATATCAACGATGGCGTCCACGTGCTCGATCATCATCGGGCACTCTTCGACGCAGGCCCGGCAGGTGGTGCACGACCACAGTGTGTCAGCGTCCACCAGGCCGTTGACGATCGGTTGATGGGGATTGCCCGCGTGCTCGCCCACGGCCTTGCCCGGATAAGGGCTGCCGGCGAACGCGGCATCGGTGCCACCGGCCAGGCCGACCACCATGTCCTGGATCAGCTTTTTCGGGTTCAACGGCTGGCCGGCGGCGAACGCCGGGCACGCGGCTTCGCACTTGCCGCACTGCACGCAGGCATCGAAGCCCAGCAGTTGGTTCCAGGTGAAATCCTTGGGTGTCTCCACCCCCAGCGGCGCACGCGGATCATTCAGGTCCAAGGGCTTGAGGCCGGTCGAGCGACCGCCACCAAACCGCTCGGCACGGCGGTGCCAGGCCAGGTGCAGGGCGCCGGCGAACGCGTGTTTCATCGGCCCGCCCCAGGTCATGCCCAGGAACAGTTCCGACACGCCCCACAGCACGCCGACCCCGAGGATCGTCGCCAGCAACCAGCCGCCGAAGTGCTCCGGGAGCAGGCCGGCGACCGGCAGCGTCACCACAAAGAAACTCGCGGCGAACGCCAGCAGGCTCTTGGGCAGGCGCATCCACGGGCCTTTGGACAAGCGCGCCAGTGGGTTGCGCCGGCGCCGGTAGACGAAGACCGCGCCGACGAACATCACCGCGGTCATCAGCAACAGCGCGTAGCCGAGCCAGCGGTTATGCAGGCCGAAACCGTGCACGACAATCGCCAGCACGATGGACGCCACGGCCCCGCCCGCCGTGGCGACGTGGGTGTTGGCGATGTACCGGTCCCGCGCCACCACGTGGTGCAGGTCGACCATGTAGCGCTTGGGCATGGCCAGCAGGCCGCCGATCAGATCGACCGGGGACGCTCGGCCCCGACGCCACATGTTCATCCGCCGCAGCGCGCCGAGGACCGCGAGGCCCAGGGCGGCAAACAGCAGGAGGGGAAGCAGGGTGTTCAACATAGGTGAAGCTCCCAAAGACCTCGGGCTTATGCCGGTCTAGATGCCTGACTCGGTCCCTGTGGGAGCGGGCTTGCCCGCGAATGCATGCTGTCAGCCACCGTTGAGTCGACTGATCCACCGCTTTCGCGGGCAAGCCCGCTCCCACAAAGGTTGTGTGCAAGCCGTTAGAAGTCTTTACACAGTCTGAGTGCGTCATAGATCGCCGCGTGGGTATTGCGCTGGGCCACGCAGTCGCCGATGCGGAACAGCAAGTAGCCCTCGCCCTCCTCGCTCAGGCACGGTTGCGGCTTGATCGCGAACAGCGCTTCGACGTCCATCTGGCCCTTGTTGCGCGAGCCCGGCTTGAGCGCGTAGTAGATCTCCTCGTCCGGGCGCACGCCGTTCTCCACCACCACCTGGTCGACCACCCGTTCTTCCTGGGCGCCGGTGTATTCGTTCTCCAGCACGGCAATCAGCTTGTCGCCTTCGCGGTAGACCTTTTCCAGCATCATGTCGCCGGTCATGATCACTTCCTTGGGGTACATGCTGCGGTAGTAGGTCGGGAACGAGGTGCCGCCAATGGCCACGCCCGGCTTGATGTCGTCGGTGACGATTTCGACCTGACAGCCCTTGTCGGCGAGGAAGTCGGCCACCGACATCCCGGTGAACTCGCAGATGGTGTCGTAGACCAGCACGTTCTTGCCGGGCGCCACCTTGCCGTCGAGCACGTCCCAACTGCTGACCACCAGCCCTTCGGCCGCGCCCCAGTGTTCGTTCTGCTCCACGAACGGATGCCCACCCACCGCCAGCACCACCACGTCGGGGCGCAGGTCGAGGATGGTCGGCGCATCCGCCGCTACCCCCAGGCGCAGGTCGACCTTCAGGCGCGCCAGCTCCAATTGATACCAGCGCGTGATACCGGCGATCTGGTCGCGCTGCGGGGCTTTGGAGGCGGTGGTGATCTGCCCGCCGATGAAGTCCTTTTTCTCCAGCAGGGTCACGTCATGCCCGCGTTCGGCGGCAACCCGCGCCGCTTCCATCCCCGCGGGACCGGCGCCGACCACCACCACCTTGCGCTTGATGCCGGTGGTTTTCTCGATGATGTGCGGCACGCCCATGTACTCGCGGGACGTCGCGGCGTTCTGGATGCACAGCACGTCCAGGCCCTGGTACTGGCGGTCGATGCAGTAGTTGGCGCCGACGCACTGCTTGATCTGGTCGATCTGGCCCATCTTGATCTTGGCGATCAGGTGCGGGTCGGCAATGTGGGCGCGGGTCATGCCGACCATGTCGACATAGCCGCCTTCGAGGATGCGCGTGGCCTGGTTCGGGTCCTTGATGTTCTGCGCGTGCAGCACCGGGACCTTGACCACTTCCTTGATCCCGGCCGCCAGGTGCAGGAACGGCTCCGGCGGGAAGCTCATGTTGGGGATCACGTTGGCCAGGGTGTTGTGGGTGTCGCAGCCCGAACCGACCACGCCGATGAAGTCGAGCATGCCGGTGTCGTCGTAGTACTTGGCGATCTGCTTCATGTCCTCGTGGGACAGGCCGTCCGGGTGGAACTCATCCCCGCACAGGCGGATGCCGACGCAGAAGTCCGGGCCCACTTCGGCCCGTACCGCCTTGAGCACTTCCAGGCCGAACTTCATCCGCCCTTCGAAACTGCCGCCCCATTCGTCGGTGCGCTTGTTGACGCGTGGGCTCCAGAACTGGTCGATCATGTGCTGGTGCACCGCCGACAGCTCCACGCCGTCCAGCCCGCCGGCCTTGGCCCGGCGCGCGGCCTCGGCGTAGTTGCCGATCACCCGCCAGATTTCTTCCGGCTCGATGGTCTTGCAGGTGGCGCGGTGCACCGGCTCGCGAATGCCCGACGGCGACATCAGGGTCGGCCAGTTGAAGCCGTCCCAACGCGAGCGGCGGCCCATGTGGGTAATCTGGATCATGATCTTGGCGCCATGCTTGTGCATCGCATCGGCCAGGTTCTGGAAGTACGGGATGATGCGGTCGGTGGACAGGTTGACCGAGGCCCACCACTCCTGCGGGCTGTCGATGGCCACCACCGAGGAGCCGCCGCAGATCGCCAGGCCGATGCCGCCCTTGGCTTTTTCTTCGTAGTACTTCACGTAGCGGTCGGTGGTCATGCCGCCGTCGGTGGCGTAGACCTCGGCGTGGGCGGTACTGAGCACGCGGTTGCGGATGGTCAGCTTGCCGATCTGGATCGGCGCGAACATTGCTTCGAAAGCCATGGCAGGATCCTCGACTTACAACGGCTTGACGATGAACAAACCGTCGTCGTGGCCTGCTTCGGAGCCACCGTAGACTTGTTCGGCAACGGTGCGGATCTGACTGCCGCGGGCGGCCAGGATCTGGTCCATGGCCCCGGCGAACCATCCGGTGAACATGTAGTCGACCTTGCGCCCGACCTTGCCGTAGACGTAGACGAACGCCGAGTGTTCGAGCTTGATGCTGGCGGTGCCTTTATCCAGGTCGATGTCCTGGATCTTGAACAGCCCCCAGCCACGTTGCGACAGGCGCTTCATGTAGTGCTCGAACACCGCGACCCCTTCCAGGCCGTGGCATTCGGCTTCTTTTTCGCACCAGTGCCACGCGGACTTGTAGCCGGCCTTGTAGAGGATCGCGGCATAGGCCTCGGCCCCCAGCACTTCCTCGATGCCCATGTGGTTGTTGACGAAGAAATGCCGGGGCACGTAGAGCATCGGCAGGGCGTCAGAGGTCCAGACACCGGTCTCGCTGTCGACTTCGATAGGCAATTGCGGGGCGATCTTGGCCATGGAAACTTAACTCCGGAAAAATGTAGATTCAGTGTTGGCCGCAGCCCTCACCCCAGCCCTCTCCCACAGGAGAGGGGGCAGATCGGCGGCGGTCTTGAGTCCGCGTTACTCGCCCCAGACGTCCTTCAGGACATTCACCCAGTTCTCGCCCATGATCTTGCGCACCACGCGCTCGGGATGGCCGCGCTTGAGCAGGGTCTCGGTGAGGTTGGGGAACTCGCCCACGGTGCGGATGCCCAGCGGGTTGATGATCTTGCCGAAACTGGTCAGGCGGCGGGCGTAGCCCTTGTCGTGGGTCAGGTACTCGAAGAACTCCTGGCCATGGCCCTGGGTGAAGTCGGTGCCGATACCGATGGCGTCTTCGCCGACGATGTTCATGGTGTACTCGATGGCTTCGGCGTAGTCGTCGATGGTCGAGTCGATGCCCTTGGCCAGGAACGGCGCGAACATGGTCACGCCGACAAAGCCGCCGTGGTCGGCGATGAACTTGAGTTCTTCATCGGACTTGTTGCGCGGGTGCTCCTTGAGCCCCGACGGCAGGCAGTGGGAGTAGCACACCGGTTTCTTCGATTCGAGGATCACCTCCTCGCTGGTCTTGGAGCCGACGTGGGACAGGTCGCACATCACGCCCACCCGGTTCATCTCGGCGACGATCTCGCGCCCGAACCCCGACAGCCCGCCATCACGCTCGTAGCAGCCGGTGCCCACCAGGTTCTGGGTGTTGTAGCACATCTGCACGATGCCCACGCCCAGCTGTTTGAACAGCTCGACGTAGCCAATCTGGTCCTCGTAGGCATGGGCATTCTGGAAGCCGAAGAAGATCCCGGTCTTGCCCTGTTCCTTGGCCTTGCGGATGTCCGCCGTGGTTTTCACCTGGAGCACCAGGTCGCTGTTGTCGCGGATCAGCTTCTGGCTGGAGGCAATGTTGTTGGCCGTGGCCTGGAAGCCTTCCCAGACCGACACGGTGCAGTTGGCGGCGGTCAGGCCGCCCTTGCGCATGTCTTCAAACAGCTCACGGTTCCACTTGGCAATGATCAGCCCGTCGATAACGATGCTGTCGGCGTGCAGTTCGGCTGGGCTCATCAGGCGGTCCCCTTATGGTCGATTCATGCGCCGAATCGTCTGCCGGCGCTTTGGGGCCAGCATATGCTTCGGTGCCCGGGCAGCCGGGTGCAAAAACGACAGGGGGTTTGCCGAAAGCGTCAAGCAACGACAAAGGCTTACCGCCGGTGCCTCCCGCCCGCCTGTTCTTTAGTGCGCGCTTGCGCCAGAATCCGCCGCATCATTGGATGCAGGGCGGCGCACATGAAATCGATCCTCTTGGCTTTGGCACTGGTTGCCAGCGGCGTACAGGCCGCTGAAGACACGGACAACAACCCGTGCGACGCGGTCGAAAACGACATCCAGACCCTGACATGCTCGGTCTACAGCAAAACCACCGCCGAACAGTTGCTCAAGGACAACCTCGACGGTCTGCTTGAGCGCGTCAAAGCCCAGGCCGGCAGCGACAAGGCCAAGCTCGCCGACATCACCGCCAAGCTCAACACCGCCCAACAGCTGTGGGTGGCCTCGCGCGACGCCGATTGCGCGATTGCGCCCTTCCCCGCCGCCGTCGGCAGCAAGACCTACGCCATCGACCTCAACGACTGCCTGGCGAGCAAAAGCGACGAGCGGTCGGAGTTTCTTGAGTCGATTGCCCAGGACTAAAGTGCCCGCCAAGACACTGAACCTGTGGGAGCGAGACCGGCTTGCCGACGGAAGCGATAGCCGCGTCGACCGTGGACGTCTTCGCGAGCAGGCTCGCTCCCACAAAAGCCGCGCATCGTGATGGCTTACCCTCTCCTTATTTCCCCCAAGGCATCTCCCCATGAACATCTGCGGTATCGAAATCAAAGGCAGTGAAGCGATCATCGCCCTCGCCTCCCTCGACGGCCAGGCGCTGGGCCACCTGCCCCTGGCCACCAAGAAAATCGCCCTCGACGATGACGATGACGCGAACAACGTGCGCCGCTTCGCCGCCCAGGTCGCCGCCTTTGTCCGCGAACAAGGCATCGAGCGGATCGCCATCAAGAAGCGCAGCAAGAAGGGCGAGTTCGCCGGCGGCCCGACCACGTTCAAGATCGAAGGGGTGTTGCAGTTGCTGGACGGCTGCGAGGTGAGCCTGCTGTCGCCGCAAACCCTCAACGCGCAGTACAAGAAACACGCCTTTGACCTGCCGGCGACGCTGAACAAGTACCAGCATGAGGCCTACAAGACGGCGTGTGCGGCGTTGATCAAGCAGTAAACCCGCTCGCCCAGCCACCACTCCCCCTCTGTGGGAGCGAGCCTGCTCGCGAAGGCGTCGGTACATCCACCACCGTTTTCGCGGGCAAGCCTCGCTCCTACGGGGCCGGGGTGCTCAGGCCAGCTCGCGTCCATCCCCCAGTCGTCGCCGGTCCTCGCGCGGGCACTGGGCAAACTTCGCCCGGTAGCTGCGGGTGAAGTAGGACGGTGATTCAAAGCCGCAGGCGATGCTCACTTCCAGCACGCTCATGTCGGTCTGGCGCAGCAGTTTGCGGGCCTTTTCCAGGCGCAGGCCGAGGTAGAAATTGCTTGGGGTGGCGTGCAGGTGCAGGCGGAACAGGCGCTCCAGCTGGCGACGCGTGACCTTGATCGCGTCCGCCAGCGCCAGGGTACTCAGCGGCGGCTCGCTGTGCTGCTCCATCTCGCCGATCACCTGCACCAGTTTCTTGTTGCGGACGCCATAACGCGTGGCGACCTCCATGCGCTGGTGGTCCTGGCGCGGGCGGATGCGCCCGAGCACAAATTGCTCGCTGACCTGGATCGCCAGTTCCGGGCCATGGGCCTGGGCGATCAGGTCGAGCAACAGGTCGATGGAGGCCGTGCCGCCCGCCGAGGTGATGCGCCGACGGTCGATCTCGAACAGTTCCTGGGTCACGCTCAACTGTGGAAACGACTCCTTGAACGCATCGATGGCTTCCCAGTGCAACGTCAGCCGATAACCCTCGAGCAGACCCGCCTGGGCCAGGACAAAACTGCCGGTGTCGATCCCGCCCAGGGTCACGCCCTCGTGATCCAGACGCCGCAGCCAGTGCACCAATGGCGGATTGACGAACTTCAAGGGTTCGAAGCCGGCGACCACCAGCAAGGTGGCGCCTTTGTCCAGCGACTCCAGCGCCGCATCGGCGTTGATCGACATGCCATTGCTGGCCAACACCGGGCCGCCGTCCGCACTCAGCACATGCCAGCGGTACAGCTCGCCGCGAAAGCGGTTGGCCACCCGCAGCGGTTCGATCGCCGAGATAAAGCCGATGGCCGAGAACCCCGGCATCAACAGAAAGTAAAAATCCTGGGACATGGAGCGCACTCCGAAGGACGGGCAGCGTGGGGACGTTGATAGCGCACTTGCAGGCCCCGGACAAGCGCACAGGTCGCTACTGTGCAAGAGCGGGTCGCCACTGTGCGCTTTCTGGCATGTTGACCTGCGTAACGTGACAGCACCGACGCAACAGACGCCGGAACCGACAATAACGACCTGCCGAGGAACCCACCATGAAACGACTGTTCAGCAGCTGTGTTCTTGCACTCAGCGGTACCGCTTTCTTGAGCTCCGGCGCCATGGCCGCCGACCCTGCCGCCTGCCAGAACGTGCGCATGGGGGTGGTGAACTGGACCGATGTCATCGCCACCAGCGCCATGACCCAAGTGCTGCTCGATGGCCTCGGCTACAAGACCAAACAAACCAGCGCCTCCCAGCAAATCATCTTCGCCGGCATCCGCGACCAGCGCCTGGACCTGTTCCTGGGCTACTGGAACCCGCTGATGACCCAGACCATCACCCCGTTCGTCACCGCCCAGCAGGTCACCGTGCTCAGCGCGCCCAGCCTCAAGGACGCCCGCGCCACCCTGGCCGTGCCGACCTACCTGTACGACAAGGGCCTGAAGACCTTCGCCGACATTGCCAAGTTCCAGAAGGAACTGGGCGCCAAGATCTACGGCATCGAGCCAGGCTCGGGCGCCAACACCCAGATCAAGGCAATGATCACCAAGAACCAGTTTGGCCTGGGCCAATTCCAGCTGGTCGAATCCAGCGAGGCCGGGATGCTCGCGGCGGTGGATCGCGCGGTGCGCCGCAACGAGGCCGTGGTGTTCTTCGGCTGGGCGCCGCACCCGATGAACGTCAACGTCAAGATGACCTACCTCACCGGCAGCGACGACGCCCTGGGCCCGGACGAAGGCTCGGCGACCGTCTGGACCGTGACCTCGCCCAACTACGCGCAGCAGTGCCCCAACATCCACACGCTGCTGACCAACCTGACCTTCACCGCCGAGGACGAGAGCCGGATGATGCAACCGCTGCTCGACCACAAGGACGCCTTCGCATCCGCCAAGCAGTGGCTCAAGGATCACCCACAGGACCAGCAGCGCTGGCTGCAAGGCGTGACCACCTTCGACGGCAAGCCGGCCGCCGAGCACCTGCAACTGACCAGCCAGTAACCCTGCGCACACAACACCGCGCAGCCAATTGTGGCTGCGCGCTGAATCACTACGCCTGAAGGAAGCCGCCCCATGAACCACGACGTCATCATCACCTGCGCACTCACCGGTGCTGGCGACACGACCGCCAAGAGCCCGCACGTACCCATCACCCCCAAGCAGATCGCGGCCGCCGCCGTGGAAGCCGCCAAGGCCGGGGCCACCGTGGTCCACTGCCACGTGCGCAACCCCGAGACCGGCCAGTTCAGCCGCGACGTGGCGCTGTACCGCGAGGTGATGGAGCGCATTCGCGAGGCGGACGTCGACATCATCGTCAACCTCACGGCCGGCATGGGCGGCGACCTGGAGATCGGTGGCGGCGAGCACCCGATGGAGTTCGGCCCCAACACCGACCTGATCGGCCCGCTGGCCCGCCTGGCCCACGTAGAGGCCCTGCTGCCGGAAATCTGCACCCTGGACTGCGGCACCCTGAACTTCGGCGACGGCGACACCATCTACGTGTCCACCCCGGCCCAACTGCGCGCCGGCGCCAAGCGCATCACCGAACTGGGGGTAAAGGCCGAGCTGGAGATCTTCGACACCGGCCACCTGTGGTTCGCCAAGCAATTGATCAAGGAAGGCTTGCTGGAGGACCCGCTGTTCCAGCTGTGCCTGGGCATCCCCTGGGGCGCGCCGGCCGACACCACCACCATGAAAGCCATGGTCGACAACCTGCCCGCGGGCGCGGTGTGGGCCGGCTTCGGCATCGGCCGCATGCAAATGCCAATGGCCGCCCAGGCCGTGTTGCTCGGCGGTAACGTGCGGGTCGGGCTGGAAGACAACCTCTGGCTGGACAAGGGCGTGCTGGCCACCAACGGCCAACTGGTGGAACGCGCCGGCGAAATCCTCAGCCGCCTCGGCGCCCGCGTCCTGACCCCCGCCGAAGGGCGGGTGAAGATGGGTCTGAGCAAGCGCGGCTAACCCACACCGAACACTAAACCTGTGGGAGCGGGCTTGCCCGCGAAGCGGTGGTTCTACCCCTGAAGAAGCGTCGAATGTACCGGCCTCTTCGCGGGCAAGCCCGCTCCCACAAGGGATCATCGACCTCTTTCAGGACATCACCATGAGCTTCATCACCGAGATCAAAACCTTCGCGGCCCTGGGCAGCGGTGTCATCGGCAGCGGCTGGGTGTCCCGCGCCCTCGCCCATGGCCTGGACGTGGTGGCCTGGGACCCCGCGCCCGGCGCCGAAGCGGCCCTGCGCAAGCGCGTCGCCAATGCCTGGAGCGCCCTAGAGCAACAAGGCCTGGCGCCCGGCGCATCGCAGGACCGGCTGCGCTTTGTCGCCACCATCGAAGCGTGCGTTCGCGAAGCCGACTTCATCCAGGAAAGCGCCCCGGAACGCCTCGATCTCAAGCTCGAACTGCACGGCAAAATCAGCGCGGCGGCCAAGCCCGACGCACTGATCGCCTCCAGCACCTCGGGCCTGTTGCCCAGCGAATTCTACGAGGGTGCGACCCACCCGGAGCGCTGCGTGGTCGGGCATCCATTCAACCCGGTCTACCTGCTGCCACTGGTGGAAGTGGTCGGCGGCAAACACACCGCCCCCGAGGCCGTGCAGGCGGCGATCAAGGTCTACCAATCATTGGGCATGCGACCTTTGCATGTGCGCAAGGAAGTCCCGGGGTTCATCGCCGACCGCCTGCTCGAAGCCTTGTGGCGCGAAGCCCTGCACCTGGTCAACGACGGCGTGGCCACCACCGGCGAGATCGACGATGCGATCCGCTTTGGCGCCGGCCTGCGCTGGTCGTTCATGGGCACCTTCCTCACCTACACCCTGGCCGGCGGCGATGCCGGCATGCGCCACTTCATGGCCCAATTCGGCCCGGCCCTGCAACTGCCCTGGACCTACCTGCCGGCGCCGCCACTGACCGACAAACTGATCGACGATGTGGTCGACGGCACCACCGAACAACTCGGCAGCCATAGCATCGCGGCGCTGGAGCGCTATCGTGATGATTGCCTGCTGGCCGTGCTGGAAGCGGTGAAGACCACCAAGGCCAAGCATGGGATGAGTTTCAGCGAGTAGCCTGGCCAGCAGCGTTGGCGCCTTCGCGAGCAGGCTCGCTCCCACAAGGAATCTTCTGTGTACGCACGATATGTGTACGACGCTGACCTATTGTGGGAGCGAGCCTGCTCGCGAAAGGAACAGACCCGTCACCCCCTTTTCTGGATCACTCTTGATGCCCACCCTCACCACCTACCAAACCACCATCCACCCCGACTGGGTCGACTACAACGGCCACCTGCGCGATGCCTTCTACCTGCTGATCTTCAGCTACGCCACCGACGCGCTGATGGATCGGCTAGGGCTCGACGCCCACCACCGCGAAGCCTCAGGCCACTCACTGTTCACCCTCGAAGTGCACCTCAACTACCTGCACGAAGTGAAGCTCGGCGCCGAGGTCGAAGTGCGGACCCAGATCATCGGCTTTGACCGCAAACGCCTGCACCTCTATCACAGCCTGCATCGGGTGGGTGACGACCAGGAACTGGCGGGCAACGAGCAAATGCTGCTCCACGTCGACCTCGCCGGACCGCGCTCGGCACCGTTCGGGTCGGTGGCGCTGAATGCCTTGCAAGCGATCCGCGAACAACAGCGGGACTTGCCGGTGCCGGCGTATGTGGGGCGGGTGATTGCCCTGCCCGTGGAAAAGAACTAGACCGCGTCATCGTTCTTCGCGAGCAGGCTCACTCCCACCGGTACTCCCATGTGGGAGCGAGCCTGCTCGCGAAGGCACCCGCCCAGGCACCCAAAAAACACCTGCCTCACACAGCAAAAAAAGCCCCGATCCAGCCGTGACGGGAGCGGGGCACAATGTACGCTTGAGGAGCCCATGCACGAGGGCGACCAAACCTTCGCCATGCGAGCTGGGACCAGTGTGCCCACTCACCCACCGGGCCAGTTAGCCGAAAACGACCTGTTCATAGGTATCGCGGACATCCAGGCAAAACATCCTTGCCCCCGCCCCGCCCCACCACCAGAATCCAGGCAGACACCATTCCCTTGAAGAAGGATTGCGCCATGATGTTCGCCGACTTGATCGACCAGGAAGACCTGTTGGGCCAGCTCAAGGCGCTGGGCTTCGACGTGCCCAGCGGCGCCACCGCCGAGCAAGCCTGCGAGTGCGCGGTACGCGGCTTGAACGACGTGCGGGCCAACAGCCTGCGCACCCTGGTCAAGCAGATGTACACCAGCAGCGCAACCATCTTGCCGGCCGTGCGCCAGGCCATCGACAAGCAGCTGTTGCCGGCGCTGGCGCAGTACCAGCAATCGCGTAGCGCCTGAGAGAACCCTTTCGCGAGCAGGCTCGCTCCCACGGGAATCCAGGGTGTTCACACCTGTTGTGCCCACCAACGATCCCCTGTGGGAGCGAGCCTGCTCGCGAATGAAGGCGCCTGGGTCTACAACCTCACACTGGCAAACGTCGACTCATTGCGCGCCTGGCTCAGCGCCGACATCGGCCCGGACAATGGTGCCAGCACCATGGCCTGCGGGATCGGCATCATTGCCACCTGCTGGGAGTTGTTGGAGCCCACGCGCTCGTCACGCGGCGGGATGCCGAAGTATTCGCGGTAGCACTTGGAGAAGTGCGGCGTGGAGACGAAGCCGCAGACCGACGCCACTTCGATGATCGACATCGGCGTTTGCTTGAGCAACTGCCGGGCACGGATCAGGCGCAGCTTGAGGTAGTAGCGCGACGGCGAGCAGTGCAGGTACTTCTGGAACAGCCGCTCCAACTGCCGACGGGACACCGCGACATACACCGCCAGCTCATCCAGGTCGATGGGCTCTTCGAGATTGGCCTCCATCAGCGCGACGATTTCCTGCAGCTTCGGCTGGTTGGTGCCCAGCATGTGCTTGAGCGGCACGCGCTGGTGATCCTGTTCGTTGCGGATGCGCTCGTAGACGAACATCTCGGAGATCGCCGCCGACAGCTCGCGGCCGTGATCGCGACTGATCAGGTGCAGCATCATGTCCAGCGGCGCGGTGCCGCCGGAGCTGGTGAAACGGTTGCGGTCGAGGGTGAAAAGGCGAGTGCTCATGGCCACGCGAGGGAAGGCTTCCTGCATCGAGGCCAGGCATTCCCAGTGCACGCTGCAATCAAAGCCATCGAGCAAGCCGGCACAGGCCAGGGCCCAACTGCCGGTACACACCGCGCCCAGGCGACGCGACTGGCGGGCCTGACTTTGCAGCCAGGACACGTGGTCGCGGGTCACGGTACGTTGGATGCCGATGCCGCCGCAGACAATCACGGTGTCCAGGGCCGGAGCCTTGTGCATGGAAGCATCAGGGGTGATCTGCAGCCCGTCACTGGCCCAGACCTGGCCGCCATCTACGGTGAGGGTGGTCCAGCGATACAGCTCGCGTCCGGACAATTGATTGGCCATGCGCAGGGGTTCTACGGCAGAGGCCAGGGAAATCAGCGTGAAATTGTCCAGCAGCAAAAAGCCGATGGATTGAGGCGCACGGTTCTGGGGTTGGGCCCCGGAGTTGAACGACGTCATCGCGGTATCTCCTCACACAAAGCGGGTGATGGCCTCAGGCGGAGGCTCTTGTTATGGCCATCGTTCTCGTACCGTGAGACGGGGCTTTGTGATGACAGAGCAATTGCCATGCCTAAATTTGAATGTGCGTTCAATAACTCCTGAAAACGACGTCGCGATGTGTCTATCTAAGCCCGCGCATTCAGTGCAGGCTCTGTCTCCCGGCCGACACGGAAATGTCCGGCACCGTCACCTGTGAGCAAATCGGTAGCACTCATGGGAAGCCCCTTGAACCGCGCAGGGCCAGAGTGTCACCCCTGGCACGGCATCGAGGGATCTGAAAACGACGCGCCAAAAGGTGGCAGGCCCGAGAGTGACTGTTCACTTAGCGCGCAGGCCGGCAAGCCGCGCTCGCTCCCACAGAGGGGAATTGGCTCCAGACACAGCCTTTGTGTCCACTGAATCCAATGTGGGAGCGAGCCTGCTCGCGAAAGCCGCGTCCCGGCCTCAGCACTCAACCGCACTCACCGCCAAGCCACCACGCGACGTCTCTTTGTACTTGTCATGCATATCCGCCCCCGTATCACGCATGGTGCGGATCACCCGGTCCAGCGAAATAAAATGCTGGCCATCACCGCGCAAGGCCATTTGCGCCGCGTTAATCGCTTTCACCGCCGCAATCGCATTGCGCTCGATACACGGCACTTGCACCAGCCCACCCACCGGGTCGCAGGTCAGGCCGAGGTTGTGTTCCAGGCCAATCTCGGCGGCGTTGCACAGCTGCTCGGGGGTGGCCCCGAGGATCTCCGCCAACCCCGCCGCCGCCATCGCGCACGCCGAGCCGACCTCGCCCTGGCAGCCCACTTCGGCCCCGGAGATCGAAGCGTTCTTCTTGCACAGGATGCCCACCGCCGCCGCACTCAGGAAGTAGTCGACCACGTTGGCCTCGGTCACCACCTCGCTGAACTTCATGAAGTAGTGCAACACCGCCGGAATGATCCCCGCCGCGCCATTGGTCGGGGCCGTGACCATGCGCCCGCCGGCAGCGTTTTCTTCGTTGACCGCCAGGGCGAACAGGTTGACCCACTCCATCGCACTCAGGGTCGAGCCGATCACATTGGGCTTGCCCAGTTCGACCAGGCTGCGGTGCAACCGGGCGGCACGACGGCGCACATTGAGACCACCGGGCAGGATGCCTTCGTGCTTGAGGCCCTGCTCGACACAGTCCTGCATCGCCCGCCAGAGCGTCATCAAGCCACTGCGGATGTCGTCTTCCGAGCGCCAGGCCTTCTCGTTGGCCAGCATCAACTCCGCCACCCGCAGGTGATGCGTCTGGCACAGTTCCAGCAGTTGCTCGGCACTGGAAAACTCATAAGGCAACACCGTGCGGTCCAGGTCCACCACGCCGCTTGACGCCTGGGCCTGGTCGACGACAAACCCGCCGCCGACCGAATAGTAGGTGTCGCGGTGCAGCTCGCCGTGGTCATCGAACACCACCAGCGTCATCGCGTTGGGGTGGAACACCAGGTTCTCGTCGATCAGGCGCATGTCCCGCGCCCAGACAAAGGGCACCGGCAGTCGACCGTCGAGCAGCAGGGTGTCGGTGCCGCGCAGGGTGTCGATGCGCAGGCCGATCAACGAGGGGTCGATTGCATCCGGCCATTCCCCCATCAGGCCCATGATCACCGCGTTGTCGCTGCCGTGGCCGATGCCGGTGGCCGACAACGAACCGAACAGTTGCACCTCGACCCGTCGCACCTGTTCCAGCAGGCGTTTGTCACGCAACGCCTCGACGAACAGCGCCGCCGCGCGCATCGGCCCCACCGTGTGCGAACTGGAAGGGCCGATGCCGATTTTGAACAGGTCGAAAACGCTGATAGCCATGACGTGCGAAACCCCTCTTGAGCGAATTCCAGGCCGCGAAGCAGGCGTTGAAGCACCTGCTACGCTCAAGCAGCGAACCTGGGAGATGGCCGCATCATCAGGCTTTTGCCCGCTCACTCGACGTCTCACACCGACGCACCCATGCCCATCAACGTCGCAGGCCGCAGACGACACATCCAGCGCCATTTTTTACGGAGCAGAAGGCGAAAAAGCTCCGAAAAAAGCTGTAAGCGACCTCGCCGGCACTGGATGCGACCCTCCCTGTACTGGATACGACCCACCCTGTAGGCGTCAGATTTTCACTGGTACATGATCGGTTACGACTCGATTGCGAAGCGCCGGGGTAGAGCTGTCCCCATACGCCCATTCACCGCAACACCTATAAGCGCGGCTGTCCGGTCGGAACACCGCCAAAAAAACACCAAGGAGTCCACCCATGAACGTGAAAGGTTCCCCGTCGTTGTTATTGTTGGCCGCAACCTTGAGTCTGCCGCTGCTGGCTCAAGCCGCAGAGCCCGCACAATGCCACACCGTTAACTTCTCCGATGTTGGCTGGACCGACATCACCGTGACGACCGCCACCACCAGCGTCATCCTCGACGCCCTGGGCTACAAGACCAAGACCACCATGATCTCCGTGCCCGTGACCTATAAGTCCCTGGCCGACGGCAAGAACATGGACATCTTCCTCGGCAACTGGATGCCGACCATGGAAAACGACATCAAGCCGTACCGTGATGCCGGCACCGTGGAAACCGTGCGCGCCAACCTGGAGAACGCCAAGTACACCCTGGCGGTGCCCGAAGCGCTGTACAACAAAGGCCTGAAAGACTTCGCCGACATCGTCAAGTTCAAGAAGGAACTGGACGGCAAGATCTACGGCATCGAGCCGGGCAACGACGGCAACCGCACGATCCAGACCCTGATCGACAAAAACGCCTTCGGCTTGAAGGACGCCGGCTTCAAGGTGGTCGAATCCAGCGAAGCGGGGATGCTGTCGCAAGTGGCCCGCGCCGAGAAGCGTGACCAGGCCGTGGTGTTCCTGGGCTGGGAACCGCACCCGATGAACACCCGCTTCAAGATGAAATACCTCACCGGCGGTGACGACTCCTTCGGCCCCGACTACGGCAAGGCGACCATCTACACCAACACCCGCAAGGGCTATTCCGAGGAATGCAGCAACGTCGGCCAACTGCTGAAAAACCTGGTGTTCACCCTGAACATGGAAAGCACCCTGATGGGCAACGTGCTGGACGACAAAATGAAGCCCGAAGCGGCCGCCAAGGCCTGGTTGAAGAACAATCCACAGGTGCTCGATACCTGGCTCGCCGGCGTTACCACCATTGATGGCAAACCAGGCCTGGACGCCGTGAAAGCCAGTCTCGCGAAGTAGAAAGTCGTTGATGCCGGGCGGGCTTGCTCGCCCGGGCTGTTAATTTCCTTGCATGCGGACGTTCACTACCATGCTGATTGATCAGAAAATCCCTTTAGGCCAGTACATCGCCGGTTTCGTCGAATGGCTGACGCAACACGGCGCCAGTACCTTCGACGCCATCGCGCTCACCCTGGAAACGATGATCCATGGCGTGACGTTCGCGCTGACCTGGTTCAACCCCTTCGTCTTGATCGGCCTGATCGCACTGCTGGCTCACTTTATCCAACGAAAGTGGGGGCTGACCGTCTTCGTCATTGCTTCCTTCCTGCTGATCCTCAACCTGGGGTACTGGCAGGAAACCATGGAAACCCTCGCCCAGGTGTTGTTCGCCACCCTGGTCTGCGTGGTCATCGGCGTGCCGTTGGGCATCCTCGCCGCGCACAAACCGCTGTTCTACACCATGATGCGTCCGGTGCTCGATCTGATGCAGACCGTACCGACGTTCGTGTACCTCATTCCGACCCTGACCCTATTCGGTCTGGGTGTTGTCCCGGGGCTGATCTCCACGGTGGTGTTCGCGATTGCCGCGCCCATCCGCCTGACCTACCTGGGCATCCGCGACGTCCCCCAGGAACTGCTGGACGCCGGCAAGGCCTTCGGCTGCTCGCGCCAGCAGTTGCTGTCGCGCATTGAACTGCCCCACGCCATGCCGAGCATCGCGGCGGGGATCACCCAGTGCATCATGCTGTCGCTGTCGATGGTGGTGATCGCCGCGCTGGTCGGCGCCGATGGCCTGGGCAAGCCGGTGGTCAACGCACTCAACACCGCCGACATCGCCCTGGGCTTCGAAGCCGGCCTGGCGATTGTGTTGCTGGCCATCATGCTCGACCGCATCTGCAAACAACCCGACGCCAAAGTAGGGGGTGACGCATGAGCATCATTCGATTCGAAAACGTCGACGTGATCTTTTCCAAGGACCCGCGCGAGGCGCTCAAGCTGCTGGACCAGGGCATGACCCGCAACGAGATCCTGAAGAAGACCGGGCAGATCGTCGGCGTCGAGAACGCCAGCCTGGACATCGAGAAAGGTGAAATCTGCGTGCTGATGGGCCTGTCCGGCTCGGGCAAGTCCAGCCTGCTGCGTTGCATCAACGGTTTGAACACGGTGAGCCGGGGCAAGCTGTTCGTCGAGCATGAAGGCCGGCAGATCGACATCGCCACCTGCACCCCCGCCGAGCTGAAGATGATGCGCACCCAGCGCATCGCCATGGTGTTCCAGAAGTTCGCCCTGATGCCCTGGCTGACGGTGCGCGAGAACATCAGCTTCGGCCTGGAGATGCAGGGCCGTCCCGAGAAGGAACGGCGCAAGCTGGTGGACGAGAAGCTGGAGCTGGTGGGCCTGACCCAATGGCGCAACAAGAAGCCCGATGAGCTGTCCGGCGGCATGCAGCAGCGAGTCGGCCTGGCCCGGGCGCTGGCGATGGACGCCGACATCCTGCTGATGGACGAACCCTTCTCGGCCCTCGACCCGCTGATCCGCCAGGGCCTGCAAGACGAGTTGCTGGAGCTGCAACGCAAGCTGAACAAGACCATCGTGTTCGTCAGCCACGACCTCGATGAAGCGCTGAAACTGGGGAGCCGTATCGCCATCATGAAAGATGGGCGGATCATCCAGTACAGCAAGCCGGAACAGATCGTCCTCAACCCGGCCGACGACTACGTGCGCACCTTCGTCGCCCACACCAACCCACTGAACGTGCTGTGCGGGCGCAGCCTGATGCGCACCCTGGACAACTGCAAGCGCATCAACGGTTCGGTGTGCCTGGACCCGGGCGGCGACTCGTGGCTGGACCTGGCCGAGGGCAACACCATCAAGGGCGCCCGGCAGAATGGCGCCAGCCTGGACCTGCAGAACTGGGCCCCGGGCCAAGCCGTGGAAGCGTTGGAGCGGCGGCCGACCCTGGTGGACTCGAACATCGGCATGCGCGATGCGTTGCAGATCCGCTACCAGACCGGCAACAAGCTGGTGCTGCACGACAACCAGCACGTGGTCGGGATCCTGGGCGACAGCGAGCTGTATCACGCGTTGCTGGGCAAGAACCTGGGATGAACGCCCCGCCGCGAAAGCACCACAAGCCCAATGTGGGACCTGCGGCGCTTGATCGCCCCCGACCGGGCGTCCGGGACCAGGAACCACACGCAGCCGACCGACGGGTGATATAAAGGCCCCCCGAAAACAGCCAGAACCCCCAGGAGCGCCGTGGCGCCTGGGTTTCGAGCTGTTTCGGAGGTCGGTTTGTCGCCGTTTATGCAGAGGAAAAAACCCATAGGTGGCGACGACTTTTCAGAGCACGATTTTTTATTGATTGAACGTTCAATAAAAACAAAATAGACTGGCCCTCATACCAGTAGCTGCCTGTCGGCTGCTGGAAGGCCCAAGGAGATGTGCAAGATGCCCAAGGTCGGTATGCAACCCATCCGCCGTCAGCAGTTGATCGAAGCCACCTTGCAGGCTGTCGATCAGGTCGGAATGGGGGACGCCAGCATTGCGCTGATCGCCCGTCTGGCCGGGGTCTCGAATGGCATCATCAGTCATTACTTTCAGGACAAGAACGGCCTGATTGCCGCCACGATGCGCTACCTGATGAACGTCCTCAGCGAGAACGTCACCACGCGCCGCCAGGCACTGAGCGATGACAGCCCACGGGCCCATCTGCAGGTGATCATCGAAGGCAACTTCGACGCCAGCCAGGTCAATGGCCCGGCGATGAAAACCTGGCTGGCCTTCTGGGCCACCAGCATGCACCAACCGTCTTTGCACCGGTTGCAGCGGATCAACGATCACCGCCTGTATTCCAACCTGTGCTGCGAGTTCCGCCGCGTGCTGCCACTGGATCAGGCACGCAACGCGGCCCGCGGACTGGCGGCGCTGATCGACGGTTTGTGGCTGCGCGGCGCGCTGTCCGGAGACGCTTTCGACACCGAGCAGGCGCAACAGATCGCTTACGAATACATGGACTTTCAGCTGGCCAAGCAGGTGAGTTAGCGCACACCTGGACGGTCGCTGACCGGTGCTGCCACGTCCCTGATGGCCCCCACCCCAGCGGCCAACGCCCATTACTTAATGCACTTGCGAGGACTTCATGGCCCGTTTCGAACTGCAAAAACTCTACATCGATGGCGGCTACACCGACGCGGGTGGCGATGCCATCTTCGAAGCCATCAACCCGGCCAACGGTGAAGTGCTCGCTAACGTGCAGCGCGCCACCCAGGCAGACGTCGAGCGGGCCGTGGTCAGCGCCGAAAAGGGCCAGAAGATCTGGGCCGCGATGACCGCCATGGAGCGTTCGCGCATCCTGCGCCGTGCCGTCGACATCCTGCGCGAGCGCAACGATGAACTGGCCGCCCTGGAAACCCTGGACACCGGCAAGTCGTTCTCCGAAACCAAGTACGTCGACATCGTCACCGGCGCCGACGTGCTGGAATACTACGCCGGCCTGGTGCCCGCCATCGAAGGTGAGCAGATCCCGCTGCGCAGCACCTCGTTCGTCTACACCCGCCGCGAGCCGCTGGGCGTGGTCGCCGGGATCGGCGCGTGGAACTACCCGATCCAGATCGCCCTGTGGAAATCCGCCCCGGCCCTGGCGGCCGGCAACGCGATGATCTTCAAGCCCAGCGAAGTCACCTCCCTGACGACCTTGAAGCTGGCCGAGATCTACACCGCGGCCGGCCTGCCGGACGGCGTGTTCAACGTCTTGACCGGCAGCGGCCGTGAAGTCGGGACCTGGCTGACCGAGCACCCAAGGATCGAAAAAATCTCCTTCACCGGCGGCACCGACACCGGCAAGAAGGTCATGGCCAGCGCTTCGGCGTCGTCCCTCAAGGACGTGACCATGGAACTGGGCGGCAAGTCGCCGCTGATCATCTTCGACGACGCCGACCTCGACCGCGCCGCCGACACCGCGATGATGGCCAACTTCTACAGCTCCGGCCAGGTCTGCACCAATGGCACCCGCGTGTTCGTGCCCAAGCACCTGCAAGCGGCGTTCGAAGCCAAGATCGCCGAGCGCGTGGCCCGTATCCGCGTCGGCAACCCAGAAGACGAGCACACCAACTTCGGCCCGCTGGTCAGCTTCGCCCACATGGAAAGCGTGCTGGGCTACATCGCCAAGGGCAAGGCCGAGGGCGCTCGCGTGCTGTGCGGCGGCGAGCGGATGATGGACGGTGAATTCGCCAAGGGCGCGTTCGTGGCACCGACGGTGTTCACCGACTGCACCGACGACATGACCATCGTGCGTGAAGAAATCTTTGGCCCGGTGATGAGCATCCTCACCTATGAAACCGAAGAAGAAGTGATCCGCCGCGCCAACGACACCGACTTCGGCCTGGCCGCGGGCGTCGTGACCCGCGACCTGAACCGCGCCCACCGGGTGATCCATCAACTGGAAGCCGGGATCTGCTGGATCAACGCCTGGGGCGAGTCCGACGCCAAGATGCCGGTCGGCGGCTACAAGCAATCGGGGGTGGGCCGTGAAAACGGCATCAGCTCGCTGAACAACTTCACCCGCATCAAATCGGTACAGGTCGAGCTGGGCGACTACGTCTCGGTGTTCTAACCCCGAGTTGTGTATTGCCCGTGAGGCCGTCTTCGCGAGCAGGCTCGCTCCCACCAGAGCAATGTGATTCCTGTGGGAGCGAGCCTGCTCGCGAACCGAGTGCAGCGCACTCACCTTGGCCCGACCTGACCACCATCAAAGAGGGTGCATTCAATGTCCCAAGAATACGACTACATCATTGTGGGTGCCGGCTCGGCCGGTAACACCCTGGCGACCCGTCTGACCGAAGACGCCGGCGTCACCGTCCTGCTGCTCGAAGCCGGTGGCCCGGACTACCGCTTCGACTTCCGCACGCAAATGCCGGCCGCCCTGGCGTATCCGCTGCAAGGCCGTCGCTACAACTGGGCCTATGAAACCGATCCAGAGCCGCACATGGACGGACGCCGGATGGAATGCGGTCGCGGCAAGGGCCTGGGTGGCTCTTCGCTGATCAACGGCATGTGCTACATCCGTGGCAACGCCATGGACTACGACGGCTGGGCCAAGTTGCCCGGCCTGGAAGACTGGAGCTACCTGGACTGCCTGCCGTATTTCCGCAAAGCGGAAACCCGTGACATCGGCCCGAACGACTACCACGGCGGCGCAGGCCCGATCAGCGTGACCACGCCCAAGGCCGGCAACAACCCGTTGTTCCACGCCATGGTGGAAGCCGGCGTGCAAGCCGGTTACCCGCGTACCTCCGACTTGAACGGCTACCAGCAAGAAGGCTTCGGCCCGATGGACCGTACCGTCACGCCCAAGGGCCGTCGCGCCAGCACCGCGCGCGGTTACCTGGACACCGCCAAGCAGCGTTCGACCCTGAGCATCGTCACCCACGCCCTGACCGAGAAGGTCCTGTTCGAGGGCAAGCGCGCCGTGGGCGTGCGTTACCTGGTGGGCAGCGCCGAGGAACGCGTCGAAGCCCGCGCGCGCAAGGAAGTGCTGGTGTGCAGCGGCGCCATTGCCTCGCCGCAACTGCTGCAACGCTCCGGCGTGGGCCCGGCCAAACTCCTGCAAAGCCTGGACATCCCGGTGGTTCACGACCTGCCGGGCGTCGGTGAGAACCTGCAGGACCACCTGGAGCTGTACCTGCAATACGCGTGCACCCAGCCGGTCTCGCTGTATCCGTCGCTGCTCTGGTACAACCAGCCGGCGATTGGTGCGCAGTGGCTGTTCAACGGCACCGGGATCGGCGCCAGCAACCAGTTCGAGGCCGGTGGGTTCATCCGCACCCGCCCGGACTTCGAGTGGCCGAACATCCAGTATCACTTCCTGCCGGTGGCAATTAACTACAACGGTAGCAACGGGGTGAAAGAGCACGGTTTCCAGGCGCACATGGGCTCCATGCGGTCGCCCAGCCGTGGGCGGATCCAGGTCAAATCCAAGGACCCGCGCCAACACCCGAGCATCCTGTTCAACTACATGGCCAGCGAGCAGGACTGGCAGGAGTTCCGCGACGGCATCCGCCTGACCCGTGAAATCATGCAGCAGCCGGCCCTGGACGCCTTCCGTGGTCGCGAACTGAGCCCGGGCATCGAGGTGCAGACCGACGCGCAACTGGACACGTTCATCCGCGAGCACGCCGAAACCGCGTTCCACCCGTCCTGCTCGTGCAAGATGGGCACCGATGACATGGCCGTGGTCGATGGCCAGGGTCGCGTCCACGGCATGCAGGGCCTGCGCGTGGTCGATGCGTCGATCATGCCGCTGATCACCACCGGCAACCTGAACGCGCCGACGATCATGATCGCCGAGAAAATCGCCGACAAGATCCGCGGCCGCCAGCCGCTGCCACGCAGCCAGGCCACGTACTACGTGGCCGGCGATGCGCCGGTGCGGGGCAAGCCGCTGCGTGCAGTGGGGCCGAGCGCGCAGTAACCGTTACACCGAGGTGCGGCCTTCGCGAGCAGGCTCGCTCCCACAGTGGTTCAGCGGTGAACACAGATGTTGTGAGCACCAAGGAACACAGGTGGGAGCGAGCCTGCTCGCGAAAGCGCCCGACCACACGACACACTTCTCCCGCCATGGCACCCTTTCCTATACCTCCCCAACCCTTGCTCCCACACCCTGCACCGGCCTACTCTAGAGCCCGCGCAACCGTTTCACCTCCGCCCCCACCGACAAGCAGCCACCAGGCTGGCCACGAGGCTTACTCATGTTTGATGTCGTGTCTTCGAGCAAATGGCCCACCGGCTACCTGATCAATCCCAACGTAGAACCCCTCGATCCAAAATGGCTTCAAGCATTCAGCCAGATCCCGGCCGCCGCCGTCAGTGACTGCCTGGGCCGCAACGTCGGTGGCCTGGGCTTGAAAGCCTTCCACGGCAACGCGCCGATGCTCGGCAGCGCGCTGACCGTACGCGTGCGCCCCGGCGACAACCTGATGATCCTCAAGGCCATGCAAATGGCCCGTCCCGGCGATGTACTGGTGATCGACGGCAGCGCCGACCTGACCCGTGCGGTGTTCGGCGGCATCATGCGCGCCATGGCCCTCAAGGCCGGGATCGTCGGCGTGGTGATCAACGGCGCCCTGCGCGACCTCGATGAGTGGCAGACCGGCGAACTGCCGGCCTACGCCATCGGCGGCGTGCACCGTGGCCCGAGCACCGATGGCGGCGGTGAGATCAACGTGCCGATCTCCTGCGCCGGTATGCTGGTGGCCCCGGGCGACCTGATGATTGGCGACGGTGACGGCGTGGTCGCCGCGGCCCGCGCCGAACTGCCGGAGTTGCTGGTGCGCTGCCACGACCTGCTGGCCCGCGAACAGGCAACACTGGCCGCCATCGAAGCCGGCACCCTGGACCCGGATCGCTTCGATGCCATCCTGCGGGCCAAGGGTTGCCCGGTTTAATCGCCAGAAGCTTCGCGAGCAGGCTCGCTCCCACAATCACTGTAGTAGCGAGGCTTGCCCGCGAAGAGCCCCTCACGGTCACCGCCACTCACCAGGAGGCCCGCATGTTCGATTTCCACCCCCAGCTCAAACAGCGCTTCGCCGCGCTGCGCACCGGCGCCGAATTCTTTTCCCTACGTTATGTGCGTGACTCGGGCCAGTTCCTGTCGGTGCGCAAGAATGTCGCCGAGCCGCCGCGCCTGAGCCGTGACGAAGGGGCGATGCTGACCGCCCGGGTCAACGGCGTCGAAGCCTATGCCGCGACCAACGACCTGTCGCCCAGCGGCCTGCAGGCGGCCCTCGACCGCGCCGAGCAACAGGCCCGTTTCCTCGCCGCCCACGCCTTGCTCGACCTGCGCCAGCAACCGGTGTCCAGCGACCGTGCCGACTACCTGTCACCGAACCTGCAACAGCCCTTCCCCTCCCTCAGCGAATGCCTTGAGCTGCTCGGCGCCGAATCGGCCGCCGTGCCCAAGGACGAGCGCCTAGTGAGCTGGGAAGTCAGCCTGGGCCTGGCCCACGTCGAACAGATCTACCTCAACAGTGCCGGCGCCGAACTGCGCCAGGCCCAGCGTTTTGTCTACCCGGGGCTGGACGTCACCGCCTATGACGGCCACGACAGCCAGACCCGCAGCCTGGGCCGCGAGAACTTCGGCCAGCAGGGCAGCGGCGATGTGATCAGCCGCTGCGGCTTGATCGGCGCCGCCCCGACCGTCGCCGACCAGGCCCTGCAACTGCTGCTGGCGCCCAACACCCCCAACGGGGTGCGCGACCTGCTGCTGATGCCCGACCAGATGATGCTGCAGATCCACGAATCCATCGGCCACCCGCTGGAGCTGGACCGTATCCTCGGTGACGAGCGCAACTACGCCGGCACCAGCTTCGTCAAAGCCGCAGACTTCGGCCACCTGCAATACGGCTCCGAGCTGCTCAACGTGACCTTCGACCCGGACATCCCCGAAGAACTGGCCAGCTACGGCCATGACGACGACGGCACGCCCGCGAGCAAGCAGTTCCTGATCCGCCAGGGCTTGCTGGTACGTCCGTTGGGCGGCGCCCTGTCGCAGTTTCGCGCAGGCATGAGCGGCGTGGCCAACAGCCGCGCCTGCGGCTGGAACCGTCCGCCCATCGACCGCATGGCCAACCTCAACATCGAACCGGGGGATCAGTCCCTCGACCAGTTGATTGGCGGTATCGAGCACGGCGTGCTGATGTCGACCAACCGTTCATGGTCCATCGACGATGCGCGCAACAAGTTCCAGTTCGGCTGCGAATGGGGCCAGTTGATCGAAAACGGCGCGCTCAAGGGCGTGGTCAAGAATCCCAACTACCGGGGCATCAGCGCCCAGTTCTGGCGCAACCTCAGCGCGGTGGGCGACGCCGGCACCTTCAAGGTGCTGGGCACGCCCAACTGCGGCAAGGGCGAGCCCAACCAGGTGATCCGCGTCGGCCATGCATCGCCGGCCTGCGTGTTCAGCAACATTGACGTGTTTGGGGGAGACGCCTGATGACGACAGCATTGAGTCAGGTCGAGCAATTCAAGGCCCTGGTGGGCGAGCTGCGCGCAGCCCTGCGCGCGCCCGAGCAGTTCACCGCGAGCTACGCGGCCGAGACCTCGGCCTTCGTGCGCTTCAACCACGCCAAGGTGCGCCAGGCCGGCGAAGTGCAGCAGGCGAGCATCGGCCTGAAGTTGATCCATGACGGGCGCCACGCGGACCTGCACATTACTCTGGCCGGCGACCCCGGGGTCGACCGCCAGCGCGTGGCCGAGGGCCTGGCACAGTTGCGCGAGACCCTGCCCCTGCTGGCGCCGGACCCGTACTTGTTGCTCAATCACAACGGCTGGCAGAGCAAGAACCTGCAGGACCATCCCCTGCCCGACACCGCCCAGGCCGTGGCCGAAATCACCCGCGCCGCCGAGGGCCTGGACCTGGTGGGCTTCTATGCGGCTGGCCCCATCAGCCGGGGCTTTGCCAGCTCGTCCGGGGCCTTTGGCTGGCATCAGGCCAACAGCTTCAACTTCGATTTCAGCCTGTTCCACGCCAACGGCCAGGCGGTAAAAGCCAGCTACGCCGGGCACCAGTGGAGCAGCGCAGACTTCGCCAAGCGCTTCGAACAGGCCCGCCAGCAGCTTGAGCACCTGGGGCGTCCGCTCCTGACCCTGGCGCCGGGGCACTACCGCGCCTACCTGGCACCGGCCGCGATGGACGAGATTGTCGGCCTGCTCAGTTGGGGCGGTTTCTCGGCGCAGTCGATCGCCAGCAAAAGCAGTCCGCTGCAAAGGCTCTTCGCCGGCGACAGCGCGTTCAGCCCGCTGCTGTCGCTGGATGAACAGGTCAGCGGTTCCCTGAGCCCGGCGTTCTCCGGCGAAGGCTACCCGCGCAGCGACCTGGCCCTGATCGTGGCCGGCCGGGCAGGCGCGCAACTGGTCAGCTCGCGCAGCGCCGCCGAATACGGCCTGACCGCCAACGGCGCGGACGGCGGCGAGTCGCCCAACGCGCTGAACATGGCCGCCGGCGATCTGCCCGAGGCCGAAGTGCTCAAGCAGTTGGGCACTGGCCTGTACATCAGTAACCTGTGGTACTTGAACTACTCTGACCAACCCGCCGCCCGCCTGACTGGCCTGACCCGCTTCGCCACGTTCTGGGTCGAGAACGGTGAGATCCAGGCGCCGGTGAGCACCATGCGTTTCGATGACAGCGCCTACAGCTTGCTCGGTTCGCAGCTGGAGGCCCTGACCCGGGAGCGGGAACTGATCCTGTCCGCCAGCACCTACAACCAGCGCGCCACCGCGTCGGCGTGGTTGCCGGGGGCGTTGGTCAAGCGGTTGACCTTGACCCTGTAGAAAGCACCTCTACACCCTGTGGGAGCGGGCTTGCTCGCGAAGGCGCACTGACATTCAACACGGATGTCGACTGACCCACCGCTTTCGCGAGCAAGCCCGCTCCCACAGGTAGTGCAACCCACGATGGCCCGGCATTAACACACTGACTCGAGGTCCTATGCCCAACCGCCCGGTTCTAGACGCTGTCACCGCCCGCTGGATCCCG
Organism: Pseudomonas sp. ok272; assembly: GCF_900109995.1. Classification (GTDB taxonomy): domain Bacteria; phylum Pseudomonadota; class Gammaproteobacteria; order Pseudomonadales; family Pseudomonadaceae; genus Aquipseudomonas. Next base: position 159,788 of record NZ_FOCB01000005.1, read on the forward strand.
TGGGTGGTCGCGATTGCGTTTTTCATGCAGTCCCTGGACGGAACCATCCTCAATACCGCCCTGCCCGCCATGGCCGGCGACCTGGCCGAAAACCCGTTGCGCATGCAGGGCGTGATCATTGCCTACATGCTCACCGTGGCGTTGCTGATTCCGGCCTCGGGCTGGATTGCCGACCGCTTTGGCACCAAGAACATCTTCTTCAGCGCGATCCTGCTGTTCAGCTTCGGCTCGTTGCTGTGTGCGATGTCGAGCACCTTGACCCAGTTGATCGGCGCCCGGGTGATCCAGGGCCTGGGCGGCGCGCTGATGCTGCCAGTGGGGCGGCTGGTGGTGCTGCGCGCCTACCCGCGTTCGGAACTGGTGCGGATCATGGGCTTTATCACCATCCCCGGCCTGCTCGGCCCGCTGCTCGGGCCGACGATGGGCGGCTGGATGGTGCAATACCTGACCTGGCACTGGATCTTCCTGATCAACCTGCCGGTGGGGCTGATCGGCTGCTACGCGGTATGGAAGTTCATCCCCGACCTGCGCGGCAGCGAGCGTACACGCTTCGATGGCCTGGGCTTCGTGCTGTTTGGCGCGGCGATGATCCTGATCACCATTGCCATGGAAGGCCTGGGCGAACTGCACTTGCCGCACCTGCGGGTGATGCTGTTACTGTTTGGCGGCATGGCCTGCCTGGCGGCGTACTGGCTGCGGGCCGGGCATATCGATAACCCGCTGTTCGCCCCGTCGCTGTTCAAGACCCGGACCTTTGCCGTGGGCATCCTCGGCAACCTGTTTGCGCGCCTGGGCAGTGGCGCCCTGCCGTTCCTGGTGCCGTTGCTGCTGCAGGTGGCGCTGGGCTACTCACCGGCCGAAGCCGGGATGAGCATGTTGCCGCTGGCGGCGGCGGCGATGCTCGCCAAGTGGATCGCCCGGCCGTTGATCGAACGCCTGGGCTACCGCACCGTCCTGACCGGCAACACCCTGGCGCTGGGGATCATGCTGGCGAGCATGGGCCTGGTCAGCGAGCAGACGCCGTACTGGCTGCTGCTGGGGTTGCTGGCGGTCCTCGGGGCGATCAACTCCTTGCAGTTCACGGCAATGAACACCGTGACCCTGATCGACCTCGACGACGCCAGCGCCAGCAGCGGCAACAGCCTGCTGTCGGTGGTCGCGCAGTTGTCCCTGAGCCTGGGCGTGGCCTGTGCCGGTGCGCTGCTCGGTGGCTTCACCGCCGAGGTCGGCAACGATGGCGTGGAGACCGTCCTCGGCGCCTTCCAACTGACGTTCGTCACCGTGGGGATCATGGCGATGCTGGCCGCGGCAATCTTCCTGCAGCTCTCGCCCAAGGACGGCGTGCGGGTCAAACCCGTGGAGGAGCACATCGAGCATTGACCCCTTGGCCACTGCCCCTCGTCCAGAATTTGCAGGTTGATGGCGCGGGGCTGGTACACTGCGCGACATTTTGTTTTGCAGGCCAGTCCCGTGACCACCATCGCCACCGCTTTTAATACTTTGCCGCTGTCCGCCGCCATGCTGGCTAACCTCGACTCCCTCGGTTATGCCCAGATGACGCCGATCCAGGCGCAAAGCTTGCCGGTGATCCTCAAGGGGATGGACCTGATCGCCCAGGCCAAGACCGGCAGCGGCAAGACCGCCGCCTTTGGCATCGGCCTGCTGAACCCGATCAACCCGCGCTTCTTCGGTTGCCAGGCGCTGGTGATCTGCCCGACGCGCGAGCTGGCCGACCAGGTCGCCAAGGAAATCCGTCGCCTGGCCCGTGCCGAAGACAACATCAAGGTCCTGACCCTGTGTGGCGGCGTGGCGTTCGGCCCGCAGATCGGCTCGCTGGAGCACGGCGCGCACATCATCGTCGGCACCCCGGGGCGTATCCAGCAGCACCTGCGCAAGGGCTCGCTGATCCTTCACGGCCTGAACACCCTGATCCTCGACGAAGCCGACCGCATGCTCGACATGGGTTTCTACGATTCGATCGAAGAAATCATCGCGCAGACCCCGGAGCGTCGCCAGACCCTGCTGTTCTCCGCCACTTACCCGTCGAGCATCAAGCAGTTGGCGGCCAAGTTCATGCGCAACCCGCAGCAGGTGAAGGCCGAGGCGTTCCACGACGACAGCCAGATCGAGCAGCGCTTCTTCGAGATCTCCCCAGAAGAGCGCATGGACGCCGTGACCAAGGTCCTGGCGCACTACCGCCCGGCGTCCACCGTGGCGTTCTGCTACACCAAGCAGCAAGTACAGGAAACCGTCGACCACCTGAGCGCCAAAGGCATTTCGGCCGTCGGCCTGCACGGTGACCTGGAACAGCGTGACCGCGACCAGGTCCTGGCGATGTTCGCCAACCGCAGCACCTCGGTGCTGGTGGCCACCGACGTCGCGGCCCGTGGCCTGGACATCGATGCCCTGGACATGGTGATCAACGTCGAGCTGGCCCGTGACTCGGAGATCCACATCCACCGCGTCGGCCGTACCGGTCGTGCCGGTGAGAAAGGCCTGGCGATCAGCCTGGTCGCACCGCCCGAAGCCCAGCGCGCCCAGGCCATCGAGCACCTGCAAAAGACCCCGTTGATCTGGGATCACCTGCACAACCTGACCTCCCAGGGCGGTGGCCCGTTGCTGCCGGCCATGAGCACCCTGGTGATCGGCGCGGGTCGCAAGGACAAGGTTCGCCCCGGCGACATCCTCGGCGCCCTGACCGGCGACGCCGGCGTGCCAGGTGCCCAGGTCGGCAAGATCGCGATCTTCGACTTCCAGGCCTACGTGGCCGTCGACCGCAGCGTGGCCAAGCAGGCCGCACAGCGCTTGAGCGAAGGCAAGATCAAAGGCCGGACATTGCGGGTGCGGGTTCTGTAAGAACCCTTCGCCCCTACGAAGATCCCCTGTGGGAGCGAGCCTGCTCGCGAATGCAACCTGTCAGCCACCCTTGAGGGTGACTGATACACCGCCTTCGCGAGCAGGCTCGCTCCCACCGTTCGTTTTGTAGTGACATTCATGAGGACACCGTTTTGCGCTCTACCGAAGTCGTGATCATTGGCGCTGGCGCCGCCGGGTTGATGTGTGCGCTGACCGCCGCCGGGCGCGGGCGCAAGGTGCTGTTGCTGGACCACGCCAACAAGGCCGGCAAGAAAATCCTCATGTCGGGCGGCGGACGCTGCAATTTCACCAACATGTACACGGAACCGAGCAATTTTCTCTCGCAGAACGCGCACTTCTGCAAGTCCGCGCTGGCGCGCTACACCCAGTGGGACTTCATTGGCCTGGTGGCCAAGCACGGCGTGCCGTACCACGAGAAGAAGCTCGGCCAACTGTTCTGCGATAACAAGTCCAGCGACATCCTTGAGCTGCTGCTCAGCGAGTGCCAGCAAGCCGGCGTCGGCCTGCACCTGGACACCTCGATCCAGACCATCGAGAAGCTCGAAAGCGGCTACCTGCTGGACACCACCCTCGGCCAGTTGACGTGCGAATCGCTGGTGATCGCCACCGGCGGCCTGTCGATCCCGACCCTGGGCGCCACCGGCTTCGGCTATCAGGTGGCCAAGCAGTTCGGCCATACGCTGCTGCCGACCCGCGCCGGCCTGGTGCCGTTCACCATCACCGACCAACTCAAGGAGCTGTGCGGCGAGCTGTCCGGCACCTCGGTCGATTGCCTGGTGAGCTGCAACGAGCAGAGCTTTCGCGAGAACATCCTGTTCACCCACCGCGGCCTCAGCGGCCCGGCGATCCTGCAGATCTCCTCGTTCTGGCAGTCGGGGGACACGGTCGAGATCAACCTGATGCCCGACCACGACGTCGCAGCCTGGCTGCAACAGCAACAAGCCGAACGCCCGAACAGCGAGCTCAAGACCCTGCTGGGTGAGGTCTTCACCAAAAAGATGGCCAACCTGCTGGCCGACAACTGGTTCGTCTCCAAGCCGATGAAGCAGTACACCCACGCCGAGATCGCCGAGATCGCCGACCGGCTGGCGAGCTGGCAGCTGGTCCCGGCCGGTACCGAGGGCTATCGCACCGCCGAAGTGACCCTGGGCGGCGTCGACACCCACGAAGTGTCGTCCAAGACCATGGAGTCGCTGAAGAGTCCGGGGCTGTACTTCATCGGTGAAGTGCTGGACGTCACCGGCCACCTGGGCGGCTTCAACTTCCAGTGGGCATGGGCCTCGGGCTACGCGGCGGCGCAGTACGCCTGAGCAATACACACAAAACCCTGTGGGAGCGAGCCTGCTCGCGAAGACGGCAACACAGCCAACATCTCCGTTGACTGACCTACTGCTATCGCGAGCAGGCTCGCTCCCACGCGGGTTTCGCTTAACTGACTGGCATTAGGGCTTGCCCGCGAAGGCAATCGGTCAGTCAACAGGGTGAGTGGCTGACACACCGCTTTCGCGAGCAAGCCCGCTCCCACAGTCGGTCGATGACGACGTTGCGGAACAGATTTTGCCCCCCGATGTGCTCGGCCCCATTGCGTCGACGTCATTACTGGCTCAATTTAGCGGCATCGCCCTGGAAGGCCTTCGCACTTCATGTCATCGACTCCATTCAAGCAATCCCTGCGACGCCTTTGGGCGCTGGATAAGTTCAGCTACAGCGTGCGGGTGTTCATCGCGCTGACCGGCAGCATGGCGCTGTGTTGGTATCAGGATGAAATGGGCCTGCTGATCCCGCTGTTCCTGGGGATTATCGCCAGTGCCCTGGCCGAGACCGACGACAGCTGGCAAGGCCGCCTCAATGCGCTGGCCGTGACCCTGGTGTGCTTCAGCGTGGCCGCCTTCTCCGTCGAACTGCTGTTCCCCTACCCCTACATCTTCGTGTTCGCCCTGGCCTTCGCCAGCTTTGGCCTGACCATGCTCGGGGCCTTGGGCGAGCGCTATGGCGCGATTGCCTCCGCCACCTTGATCCTGTCGGTGTACACCATGATCGGCGTCGACCAGCGCGGCGGTGCGGTCACCGATTTCTGGCACGAGCCGGTGCTGCTGGTCGCCGGCGCCGCCTGGTATGGCTTGCTCTCGGTGGTGTGGCAGGCGTTGTTTTCCAACCAGCCGGTGCAACAGAGCCTGGCGCGGCTGTTCCGTGAATTGGGGCTGTACCTCAAGCTCAAGTCGGCGCTGTTCGAACCGGTCCGCCAGATGGACGTCGAGGCCCGGCGCCTGGAGCTGGCCCAGCAGAACGGCCGGGTGGTGGCGGCGCTCAATGCCGCCAAGGAAATCATCCTGCACCGCGTCGGCAATGGCCGGCCGGGGTCGAAAGTCAGTCGCTACCTCAAGCTGTACTTCCTGGCCCAGGACATCCACGAGCGCGCCAGCTCCTCGCACTACCCGTACAACGCCCTGACCGACGCGTTCTTTCACAGTGACGTGCTGTTCCGCTGCCAGCGCCTGCTGCGCCAGCAAGGCAAGGCCTGCCGGGCGCTGGCCGAGTCGATCCAGATGCGCCAGCCCTTCGTCTACGACGCCAGCTTTGCCCAGGCCCTGAGCGACCTGGACGCCTCCCTCGAATACTTGCGCATCCAGAGCAATCCGGCCTGGCGCGGCCTGCTGCGCTCGCTGCGGGCGCTGGCGGCCAACCTCGGCACCCTCGACCGCCTGCTCAGCGACGCGAGCAACCCCGACGCCCTGGCCGACGCCACCGACAGCAGCCTGCTGGACCGTTCGCCGCGCAACCTCAAGGACGTCTGGACCCGCCTGCGCACCCAACTGACGCCGACCTCGTTGTTGTTCCGCCATGCCCTGCGCTTGCCCCTGGCGCTGACCATCGGCTACGCCATGGTGCATTTGATCCATCCTTCGCAAGGCTACTGGATCATCCTCACCACGCTCTTCGTCTGCCAACCGAACTACGGCGCCACACGGCGCAAGCTCGGCCAGCGGATTATCGGCACGGCGATTGGCCTGACGGTGGCCTGGGCGCTGTTCGACCTGTTCCCCAACCCGCTGGTGCAATCGTGCTTCGCCATCGCCGCCGGGGTGGTGTTCTTTATCAACCGCACCACCCGCTACACCCTGGCCACGGCGGCGATCACCCTGATGGTGTTGTTCTGCTTCAATCAGGTGGGGGATGGCTACGGGCTGTTCCTGCCCCGGTTGTTCGATACTTTGCTGGGCAGCCTGATCGCCGGCCTGGCGGTGTTCCTGTTCCTGCCCGACTGGCAGGGCCGCAAGCTGAACAAGGTGCTGGCCAATACCCTGACCTGCAACAGCATCTACCTGCGCCAAATCATGCAGCAGTACGCCGCCGGCAAGAGCGACGACCTGGCCTACCGACTGGCCCGGCGCAACGCGCACAACGCCGACGCGGCGCTGTCGACCACCCTGGCCAACATGCTCATGGAGCCAGGGCACTTCCGTAAGGAAGCCGACGTCGGGTTTCGGTTCCTGGTGCTGTCCCACACGCTACTGAGTTACCTGTCAGGCCTGGGCGCGCACCGTGACATGCCGCTGCCGGACGAGGTCCGCGAACAGTTGATCGAAGGCGCGGGCGTCAGCCTCGCCGCCAGCCTCGACGAAATCGCCCAGGGCCTGGCGAGCAAGCAACCGATTGCGATTCAGAGCGACACCGAGGAAGCCCTGGCGGCAGAGCTGGAGCAGATGCCCGATGAAATCGACGAAGGCCAGCGCCTGGTACAGACGCAGTTGGGGCTGATCTGCCGGCAGTTGGGGCCGCTCAGGACACTGGCGGCGCATCTGATCAAGGACACGAGCCAGGATTGAGGTGACCGCTTCGCGAGCAGGCTCGCTCCCACAGAGTTGTGTGTAACCCTGTGGGAGCGAGCCTGCTCGCGAAGCGGCCCTCACCCACACCCCACACACCGCCCCCCTTACATCCCATGCTGCCTGAGCAACCGGTCATAGCTGCCATCGGCCTTCATCTCGGCAATTTCCCGGTCGAATCCGGCCACGATCTTCGCGTGATCGGGGTTCTTCAGGCTGACCAGGATATGCAGGCTGTTTTCGCTCAAGGGCTTGGGCAGGAACTCCACGGCGTTGCGCACCCTGGGTGACTCGCGCGCCAGGTAGTAGCGGGCGACATACTCGTCTTCCAGCGTCAGCTTGACCCGGTCGGCGGCGAGCATGCGCACCGCCATGGCAAAGTTGTGCACCAACACCTTCTGCATCGCCGGATCGGCGTCGAACGCCGGCGAATAGGCGTAGTCCCGCACCACGGCAATCGGATAGCTGTGCAACTGCTGCAGGTCGTTGTATTCGATGTGGGTATCTTTGCGCTTGATAAAGCGAATGCGGTTGAGCAGGTACTCGGTGGAGAACTGCCCCAGCCGGGTGCGGTCCTCGTTGTACCAGGCGTTGACCAGCACGTCGTAGCGCCCATCGCCCACGCCCATCAAGGCCCGCGCCCACGGCACCTGTTCGAACTCACTGGCATAGCCTGCCCGGGCCAGCGCGGTGCTGACGATATCGGTCGCCAGGCCGCCATTGACCAACGTGGCATCGGTGAACGGCGGCCAGGCATCGGCCACCAGCCGCAACGTTTGCGCGGCGGCACCCTGGCTCAGCACCAGCCATCCGATCAACGCCAACGCTCGATGCCATCGCAGCATGCCAAACAATCCTTAGTGGGCCAGCAGCCCAGCGGTAGGTCCAGCCGAACACGATAACCCGCGTACCCTTGGGCGACCCTAAACCCGGGCTTTAACAGTAGCTCATCGACGCCACTGCAAACGCCCGAATCCACCTTACACAAAGATGACAAGCGCAACCGAAATGAATGATGGCATTTTGGCCTTTATCACAGATTTTCAGGTAACCGAGACAACGTGACGCAGGACGCTTAGTATCCCGAGCAGGCTTTCTAATGGAATTGGAAAATGACAGTCGATTGGGTCTGCAAACACCACAGTGAACTGGGCAAGGAACAGCTCTACGCGATTTTGCGCCTGCGCTCGCAGGTGTTCGTCGTTGAACAGAATTGCGTCTATCAAGACATCGATGGCCAGGACATGGAAGGCGACACTTGCCACCTGATGGGCTGGGACGGTGACCAGTTGGTGGCGTACCTGAGGTTGCTCGATCCACTGTTGAACGGCAACGACGTGGTGATCGGTCGGGTACTCATCGCCCCCGAGGCACGTGGCCAGGGCTTGGGGCATGCGTTGCTAGGCGAAGCGCTGGAGAAAGCGCAGAAGTATTGGCCCGACGTGCCGATCTTCCTCTCGGCTCAGGCCCACTTGCAGGGTTACTACGCCCGCTATGGGTTTGTCGTGGTGGGCGAACAATACCTGGAAGACGACATTCCCCACATTGGTATGCGCCGGGCTTGAGGGCCGCTTCGCGAGCAGGCTCGCTCCCACAGTCGACCGCGTTCCCTTGTGGGAGCGAGCCTGCTCGCGATGGCACCAGCCCAATCACCACAACGCTCAGGGATACCCCAGCACCGCCTTGATCTGGCGCAGGTGCTGTTCGATCCAGCGCGGATCGATCGCGCCCCAGCTCAGGATCCGATAGCGCCCGGCATGGTTGCGGGCGCCGTCTTCTTGTTCGAACTCGCAGACCACATCCAGGTCCGCCAGCGCCGCGATGGTGTCCTGGGCGGTGCGCCGGGGCATGCCGGTGAGTTCGGTGAGCGCCGGCACGCTGCTGGCCAGCCCACTGTCGATCAGGTAGGCCACGTACAGGCGGCGATAGAAACTGCTCTTGGTCTTGCTGACGTCCATTGCCCTGCTCCCGGTTGATAACGCTTGAAGGTCACTGCTTGCCCTGGAGATCGCGCCAGGTGAGGTACACCCGCAAGTCGAATTCCAGTTGGTGATAGCCGGGCAGCATGTGTTCGCACAGCTTGTAGAACGCCTTGTTGTGGTCGGACTCTTTGAAGTGCGCCAGTTCATGCACCACGATCATCCGCAGGAACTGCGGCGCGGCGTCCTTGAACAGCGAGGCGATGCGGATCTCTTTCTTGGCCTTGAGCTTGCCGCCTTGTACCCGGGAAATCGCCGTGTGCAGGCCGAGCGCACGGTGGGTCAAGTCCAGGCGATTGTCGAACAGCACTTTGTCGATGGCTGGGGCATTGCGCAGGTATTCCTGCTTGAGCTCAAGGGCAAAGCTGTACAGCGCCTTGTCGCTCTGCACCGCATGCTTGTCCGGGTAGCGTTGGCTGAGGTAGTTGCCCAGTTGATCCTGCTCGATCATCTGGCGCACTTGCGCCTGCAAGGTGGCGGGGTATGCCTGGAGGTACTTGAGTGCGGTCATGGCCTTTGATAAGCGGGACGAAAGGTCGCCAGTGTAGCGAATTCAGGCGCTTAACGCGCTCCAGTCGAACGGCTGCGCAAAGCCCGCGACATCCTCGGCCATCAACGGCCGCGCCACCAGGAACCCTTGCACGTACTCACAGCCATTGGCTTGCAGCCACAGGTACTGCTCGAGTGTTTCCACGCCTTCGGCAATCACCAGGATGCCGAATTGCTTGCACAACGCGATGACGCTGCGCGCCAATGCCTCATCCCGGGGTGAGTGCAGGACCCGGGCGATCAGGTGGCGATCAAGCTTGAGCGTGTCCAGGTCCAGGTCGCGCAAATGGGCCAGGGCACAGGGCCCGGCGCCAAAGTCATCGAGCGCCACCCGCACCCCGAGGTGATGCAGCAGGCGCAGTTGCTTGTGCGACTCCTGGACATTCTGGGTCAGCGCCTCTTCGGTGATCTCCACTTCCAGTTGCCCGGGCAGCAGCTGATGACGCTCCAGGGCCTTGCGCAATTCAGTGGCCAGGTTGGGCAGGCCGAACTGGGTGGCGCTCAGGCTGATGCACACCACCAGGTCCTCGGCGAACAGGGTTTCCCAGGCCTTTCGCTGCTTGGCACTGCGATGGTAGATCCAACTGCCCAGGCGGCTGATCAGCCGCGCCTCTTCCAACAGCGGCAGGAACAGCCCCGGCGGCACATCGCCAACACTGGGGTGCTGCCAGCGCAGCAAGGCCTCAAAACCGCGCACCCGGCCGTCGCTGATCGACACCTGGGGTTGATAGACCAGGTTGAAGTCCTTGTGCTCAATGGCCGTGCGCACGCTTTCTTCGAGCATCAACCGCGAGCGTGCCCGACCATTCATGTCGTGGTCATAGAACCGATACTGCTGGCGCCCGGCGCGCTTGGCCTCGTACATCGCGATGTCGGCGGCACGCAGCAAACCGTCGAGGTTGGCGCCGCAGTCGGGAAAGGTGGCGATGCCAATGCTGGCGCCCAATGCCATGTCCAGGCCTTCGATCTGCTGGCAGATCGACACCCGTTCGATGAGTTTCTCTGCAATCTTCGCCGCCTGCTCCGGGAACTCCAGGTCCAGCAGCGCGGTGAACTCATCGCCGCCCATGCGCGCCAGGACATCGAACGGGCGCAAGCTGGCCTTCAACTGTTCGGACACCCAGCGCAACACCCGATCGCCCGCATCGTGGCCCAGGGAGTCGTTGACCCGCTTGAAACCATCCAGGTCCAGGTACAACAACACCCACGTCCTGGCGCTACGCTCGCCGCGCACCAGCAGGTTTTCCGCGGCCTGATAGAAACCTCGGCGGTTCAGCAACCCGGTCAGGGGGTCGGTGACGGCCTGGAACTCCAGTTGCTGGTGCAGGTGGCGCACCACCGACATATCCAGCACGGTCACCACCATCGCCTTCTGCTCGGCGGGCAACGGTGCACAGGACAAGGCGACCGGCACCTGCTGGCCAGGAGCGGTGCGCAAAATCGCATCGTGGGCGCGCCAGGTCTCGCCACGGCGATAACCGGCAACGATCTCGCAATCGTCCCACCGCGCAATGTGCGGCTTTTGTAGGAAGTCGATGAACGGCGCCCCGCAAAGCTCTTGCACCGTGGCGTTGAGCAGGCGCGAGATGGCCGGATTGGCGAAGCGCACCAAGCCGCCCTCGCCGACGACCAGGATGCCCTCGGCGGCATTCTCCAGCACCGAGGCGTTGAAGGCCCGGGCGGCTTCCAGGTCCTGGGTCAGGCGCTGCAAGGCCCGGCGATTGCGCTGGTGCTCCAGCAGGGCCTGGACCTTGGGCTTGAGGATTTGCGGGTCGAAGGGTTTGAACAGGTAGTCCACCGCGCCACTGGCATAGCCCTTGATCACGGCATCCTGGGACTGCTCGTTGGCGGTGAGGAAGATAATCGGGGTCAGGCGGGTACGCTGGCTGCCGCGCATCAGGCGCGCGACTTCAAACCCGTCCATGCCGGGCATCTGCACGTCCAGCAACACCAGGTCGACTTCATGCTCCAGCAGCAGGCTCAAGGCTTCGAAGCCCGATGTGGCGGTCACCACCTGCCAGTCCTGGCGTTGCAGCAACGCGCGCATGCTGACCAGGTTTTCAGGGTAGTCATCAACGATCAAGAGGACTGAGCGGCCGTCTCCTGCCTGATTGTGCGCGCATTCCATGCTGCTTCTCATCGTGTTGGGGCGTTACCGATTAACCGGACAAATACTAAGCCTTCACTCTAGACCCGCTTCTGCAAAGCAGTAGGTGTCCAGAGGCCATCACCCAGACAAACGGCCAGGCTCCCGACTAACGGTCGGTGTCCGCGCCCCAGGCCAAGGCCAGCCAGCAACACGCAGGCGAAAAAAAGCCCGCATCGCTGCGGGCTTCTTCGCGATCAGGCAAACGCTACAGGCTTAGTTGACCTTGGCGTTCAGCTCACCCTTGAGGTAACGCTGGTACATCGCTTCGAGGGAGATCGGCTTGATCTTCGAGGCGTTGCCGGCGGTGCCGAAGGCTTCGTAGCGGGCGATGCACACGTCGCGCATGGCGGTCACGGTCGCGCCGAAGAACTTGCGCGGGTCGAACTCGCTCGGGTTGGTGGCCATCAGGCGACGCATCGCCCCGGTGGACGCCAGGCGCAGGTCGGTGTCGATGTTGACCTTGCGCACGCCGTGCTTGATCCCTTCGACGATTTCTTCAACCGGCACACCGTAGGTTTCTTTGATGTCGCCGCCGTACTGGTTGATGATCGCCAGCCACTCTTGCGGCACCGAGGAAGAACCGTGCATCACCAAGTGGGTGTTGGGGATGCGCTTGTGGATTTCCTTGATGCGGTCGATGGCCAGCACGTCGCCAGTCGGTGGCTTGGTGAACTTGTAGGCGCCGTGGCTGGTGCCGATGGCGATGGCCAGGGCGTCGACCTGAGTGCGCTTGACGAAGTCAGCCGCTTCTTCCGGGTCGGTCAGCATCTGGCTGTGATCCAGGATGCCTTCGGCGCCGATGCCGTCTTCTTCACCGGCCATGCCGGTTTCCAGCGAACCCAGGCAGCCCAGCTCGCCTTCTACCGAGACGCCGCAGGCGTGCGCCAAGGCCACGGTTTGTTGGGTCACGCGCACGTTGTAGTCGTAGTCGGTCGGGGTCTTGCCGTCTTCACCGAGGGAACCGTCCATCATCACCGAGCTGAAGCCCAGTTGGATGGAGCGCTGGCACACGTCAGGGCTGGTGCCGTGGTCCTGGTGCATGCACACCGGGATGTGCGGGAATTCTTCGATGGCTGCCAGGATCAGGTGACGCAGGAACGGCGCGCCCGCGTATTTGCGTGCACCGGCCGAAGCCTGGACGATCACCGGGGAGTCAGTCTTGTCAGCGGCTTCCATGATGGCGCGCATCTGCTCAAGGTTGTTGACGTTGAAGGCTGGAACGCCGTAGCCGAATTCGGCTGCGTGGTCCAGCATCTGACGCATGCTGATAAGTGCCATTGTGTGGGTCTCTCCCGGTTCAGGGTCGTTAATCGTGCAAGCCTGCCGTAGCGGCGGCTGCGATTCAAGTTATTGCAGATCGGGGGTTGAGGCCGACCGGCGAATGGGGTACTGCAACCTTTCACTGACCTACACAGAATCCCTGTGGGAGCGGGCTTGCTCGCGAATGCGGTTCAACATTCAACATAGATGCAAGCTGTCCTCACGCCTTCGCGAGCAAGCCCGCTCCCACAAGGGGTTCTGCGTAGGCCAAAAATCGTATTACTTGGCCTTACAGCCACGGCCAATCAAATCGTTGGTGGCGACCCAGTACACCAGGCCTTCCTCACCTTTCATGTGAAACGCCAGCTGGCTATCGCTGTACAGCTCGCCACTACCGCTCGGCTCGGCGTTCAAGCGGTGCACCTGATCGTCGCTCAGGCGCACGTCCACGGTGTTCTTGGTGCTGTCGGTGTAGCGCCAGTGCACCTGGGCCTGGCTGTCGCAGACCCAGTCGGTCCAGGTGTCGGACGTGGCAGGGGCGGAGCCCAACAGGTTCACATTGACGCAACCGGCAAGCACGGCCAGGGACGCTACAACGATCAAGCCTTTCATCCATCTTCCTCGGCGGGCGGCACGCGCCTCCCGCACTGGGCGTTAGTGAGTCAGACCGGTCAGGGACAACCCTGTTCCCTGGCCGGTGTATGTGTCTCGTATTTATCCAGGCCCTCGGGCCCGGAACGCTTGTTCAGCACCGGATTGGTTTCCGCCTGCCAGTCCGCCTGGTAGCAGCCTTTTTCCGGTGCGCCGGGCGCCGGCGTCGACGCGGCGGTGGGATGACTCCCACAGCCGGCCAACACTGCCGCCGCGAACAGCGTCGCTAACGTCTTGACCATGTGAACACTCCTTTGCCTGGCCAACGGGGGCGGCTTTAGGCCTTGGCCCGGCTTTCCAGGACTTCAACGGCGGGCAGCACCTTGCCTTCGACGAATTCGAGGAACGCGCCACCGCCGGTAGAAATGTAGGAGATTTGCCCAGCAACGCCATATTTGTCGATGGCCGCCAGGGTGTCGCCACCACCGGCGATGGAGAACGCCGAGCTGTCCGCGATGGCCTGGGCCAGCACTTGGGTGCCGTTGCCGAACTGGTCGAACTCGAACACGCCCACCGGGCCGTTCCACAGGATGGTCTTGGACGACTTCAACAACTCGGCGAAGTGCGCGGCCGTCTGCGGCCCGATGTCCAGGATCATGTCGTCATCGGCCACGTCAGCGATCAGCTTGACGGTGGCGGCAGCGCTTTCGGCGAATTCCTTGGCCACCACCACGTCCACCGGCAGCGGCACGCTGACTTTGGCCGCGATAGCGCGGGCGGTGTCCAGCAGGTCCGGCTCGTACAACGACTTGCCCACCGGGTGACCGGCCGCCGCCAGGAAGGTGTTGGCAATGCCGCCGCCGACGATCAACTGGTTGCAGATCTGGCTCAGGCTGTTCAACACGTCCAGCTTGGTCGAGACCTTGGAACCGGCGACGATCGCCGCCATTGGCTGGGCCGGAGCGCCCAGGGCCTTGCCCAGTGCATCCAGCTCGGCCGCCAGCAACGGGCCTGCCGCCGCCACCTTGGCGAACTTGGCCACGCCATGGGTCGAACCCTCGGCACGGTGCGCGGTGCCAAAGGCATCCATCACGAACACGTCGCACAGGGCGGCGTACTGCTTGGCCAGTTCGTCGGCGTTCTTTTTCTCGCCCTTGTTGAAGCGCACGTTCTCGAACAGCACGATGTCGCCGGCCTTGACGTCGACGCCGTCCAGGTAGTCCGCGACCAGCGGCACGTCACGGCCCAGCGCCTTGCTCAGGTAGGCAGCCACCGGAGCCAGGCTGTTCTCGGCCGAGAACTCGCCTTCGGTCGGACGGCCCAGGTGCGAGCAGACCATCACGGCCGCGCCTTTTTCCAGGGCCAGCTTGATGGTCGGCAGCGAGGCCAGGATACGCGCATCGCTGGTGACAACACCGTCCTTGACTGGGACGTTGAGGTCTTCGCGGATCAATACGCGCTTACCTTGCAGATCGAGGTCGGACATCTTCAACACGGTCATGGGTCGCACTTCCTGGATTACGGTTCTTGAGTGGCAGAGGGTGGAATCGCTGTGTGCAGATAGTGTTCCGCAACATCGAGCATTCGGTTGGCAAACCCCCATTCGTTGTCGAACCAGGCCAGCACATTCACCAGCCGAGGGCCGGAAACGCGGGTCTGACTGGCATCGACAATGGCCGAATGGGGGTCATGGTTAAAATCGCAACTGGCGTGGGGCAGCTCGGTGTACGCCAGCAGGCCCTTGAGTGGACCGCTCGTCGCGGCCTCGCGCAGGACCCGGTTGACCTCGTCGGCGTTGGTGTCGGTCACCGTTTGCAGGGTGATGTCCAGGCACGACACATTGACCGTCGGCACCCGCACGGCCTTGGCCTGGATGCGTCCAGTCAGTTCCGGCAGCAGGCGCTCGATACCCCGCGCCAGCCCGGTCGACACCGGGATCACCGACTGGAACGCCGAACGAGTACGGCGCAGGTCTTCGTGGTGGTAGGCATCGATCACCGGCTGGTCGTTCATCGCCGAGTGAATGGTGGTGATCGACACGTAGTCCAGGCCAAACGCCTGGTCCAGCAGGCGCAACAGCGGCACGCCGCAGTTGGTGGTGCAGGAGGCGTTGGACACCAACAGCTCATCGCCGGTCAGGCCATCCTGGTTGACGCCAAAGACGATGGTGGCGTCGACGTCGGCCTCGCTGGCCATTGGCTGGGAAAACAGCACCCGCGGCGCGCCGGCGTCGAGAAACCGCTGGCCGTCGGCGCGGGTGTTGTAGGCACCGGAGCATTCGAGCACCAGATCGACGTCCAGCGACGCCCAATCGATGCCTTCGGGGGTGGCACTGCGCAGGACCTTCACGCAGGTGCCATTAATCTGCAGACAATCGCCGTCGACCTTCACCTCACCGGGAAAACGCCCGTGGGTGGAGTCAAAGCGTGTCAGGTATTCGATGCTGGGCATGTCGGCCAGATCGTTGATCGCGACAATCTCAAACCCGGCCGCCGAGCCCCGCTCAAACAAAGCACGCAAGACGCAACGACCAATCCGGCCGTAGCCGTTGAGTGCAACTTTGTAAGGACGCGGTTGAGGCATGGGGTTCTCGATCAGCGTGGTGATTCAGGTACAGCAACATTGCCCGAACCACCGCGCTCGCGAGCAGGCTCGCTCCCACAGGGTCTGTGCAGATCCTTGTGGGAGCGAGCCTGCTCGCGAACACGGCAGCCCGAACGACGCAACGTCTGGATCAGTCTTCCAGCAACTCTTCAGCCTGGCCCAGGATGTTTTCCAGGGTGAAGCCGAACTCTTCGAACAAGGCAGGCGCAGGCGCCGACTCGCCGTAGGTGGTCATACCGATGACGCGGCCTTCCAGGCCCACGTACTTGTACCAGTAGTCCGCGTGAGACGCTTCGATGGCGATCCGCGCGCTGACCTGCAACGGCAGGACGGCTTGCTTGTAGCCAGCGTCCTGGGCGTCGAACACGCTGGTGCAGGGCATGGACACCACGCGCACCTGGCGGCCTTGCTCAGTCAGCTTGTCGAAGGCTTGCACGGCCAGGCCCACTTCCGAACCGGTGGCGATCAGGATCAGCTCGGGCTCGCCCGCGCAATCCTTCAACACATAGCCACCACGGCTGATGTCGGCGATCTGCCCGGCATCACGGGTTTGGTGCTGCAGGTTCTGGCGCGAGAAGATCAGCGCCGAAGGGCCGTCGCGGCGCTCCAGGGCGTGCTTCCAGCACACGGCCGATTCCACGGCGTCGGCGGGACGCCAGGTGTCCAGGTTCGGCGTGCAGCGCAGGCTGGCCAGTTGCTCGATCGGCTGGTGCGTCGGGCCGTCTTCGCCCAGGCCGATGGAGTCGTGGGTGTAGACGTGGATCACCCGCTGCTTCATCAGGGCCGACATGCGGACCGCGTTGCGCGCGTATTCCATGAACATCAGGAAGGTCGCGCCGTAAGGCACCAGGCCGCCGTGCAGGGCAACACCGTTCATGATCGCGGTCATGCCGAACTCACGAACGCCGTAGTACATGTAGTTGCCGCTGGCGTCGTCGGCGGTCACGCCCTTGCACCCTTTCCACAGGGTCAGGTTGGAGCCGGCCAGGTCCGCCGAACCACCGAGGAACTCCGGCAGCAACGGGCCGAACGCGTTCAGCGCGTTCTGGCTGGCTTTACGGCTGGCGATGGTTTCGCCCTTGGCCGCGACTTCGGCGATGTAGGCCGAGGCTTTTTCGCTGAAGTCAGCCGGCAGGTCGCCGGACAGACGACGAATCAGCTCGTTGGCTTCGGTCGGGAAGGCTGCGGAGTAGGCCGCGAAACGCTGGTCCCACTCGGCCTCGGTCGCCTTGCCGGCTTCCTTGGCATCCCACTCGGCGTAGATGTCGGCCGGGATTTCGAACGGGCCGTGGTTCCACTTCAACGCTGCGCGGGTCAGGGCGATTTCCGCGTCACCCAATGGGGCGCCGTGGCAGTCTTCCTTGCCTTGCTTGTTCGGCGAGCCGAAGCCGATGGTGGTCTTGCAGCAGATCAGGGTCGGCTGGGCGCTTTTGCGGGCCGTCTCGATCGCGGTCTTGATCTCTTCCGGGTCGTGACCGTCAACGTTGCGGATCACTTGCCAGTTGTAGGCTTCAAAACGCTTGGGGGTGTCATCGGTGAACCAGCCTTCGACTTCGCCGTCGATGGAGATACCGTTGTCATCGTAGAAGGCAATCAGCTTGCCCAGGCCCAACGTACCGGCCAGGGAGGCGACTTCGTGGGAAATGCCTTCCATCATGCAGCCATCACCCAGGAACACGTAGGTGTGGTGATCAACGATGTTGTGCGCCGGACGGTTGAACTGCGCCGCCAGCACTTTTTCCGCCAGGGCAAAACCCACGGCGTTGGCCAGGCCTTGGCCCAGGGGACCGGTGGTGGTCTCCACGCCAGGGGTGTAGCCCAGCTCCGGGTGACCCGGGGTGCGGCTGTGCAGTTGGCGGAAGTTCTTCAGGTCGTCGATCGACAGGTCGTAGCCCGTCAGGTGCAGCAACGAATAGATCAACATCGAGCCATGGCCGTTGGACAGCACGAAGCGGTCACGGTCGGCGAACGATGGGTTGCTCGGGTTGTGCTTCAGATAGTCACGCCAAAGCACTTCGGCGATATCCGCCATGCCCATCGGGGCACCGGGATGGCCGCTGTTGGCTTTTTGCACGGCATCCATGCTGAGGGCACGAATGGCGTTGGCACGCTCACGACGGCTGGGCATCGCTGTTCTCCTGCGGGTACTGAATCGAGAGTGAATAAAACGGAACGCAAAAAAGGCGAGCATTTTCCCTCAGCGCACCGCCTCGGGGCAATGACAGATAGTCGATCCACCCGGTTTTTCCTGTGGATATCTGCCCATTGGCCTGCTGAAACCTTTATGTAGTTCGTATGAAGACCCTCGCGAGGCGCTGCAAGTGCCATCCATCGAGCAATATCAAAACTTTTTGATATTGCTCTTGCGGTGCTTTCGAGGCGTGACTAGACTCCCGTCCTTATGAATTTACGTGTGCCTTCCATTCGCCATGACGATTGCGATGAGCTGGCGGCCCTATGCAAGGCCGGCGGCGACCCGTTGCGCCTGAATGTATTGCGCGCCCTGGCCAACGATTCGTTTGGTGTACTGGAACTGGCGCAGATCTTTGCCACCGGCCAATCCGGCATGAGCCATCACCTCAAGGTGCTCGCCCAGGCCGAGTTGGTGGCCACCCGGCGCGAAGGCAATGCGATTTTTTATCGCCGCGCCCTGCCCCACACCGAACGCCTGGGCGGCAAGCTGCACACCGCCCTGCTCGAAGAAGTGGACGAACTGACCTTGCCCGGCGACGTCCAGGCACGCATCAGTCAGGTCCACGGACAACGCGCGGCGGCCAGCCAGGACTTTTTCTCACGGGTGGCGGACAAATTCCGCGCCCAGCAAGACTTGATCGCCGGCCTGGCGCAGTACCGCGAAAGCGTGCTGGCCCTGCTCGACAAGCTGAGTTTCAACGAAGGTGCCACGGCGATTGAAGTCGGCCCCGGCGACGGCGGGTTTCTGCCGGAACTGGCGCGCCGCTTCCAGCAAGTCACGGCACTGGACAACAGCCCGGCGATGCTGGAGCTGGCGCGCCAGGTGTGCGAGCGCGAAGCGCTGGGCAATGTCAGCCTGCAACTGGCCGACGCCTTGAACGGTGTCAGCCTGACGGCTGATTGCGTGGTGTTGAACATGGTCTTGCACCATTTCGCCGCACCGGCCGATGCGCTCAAGCACATGGCCGGCTTGCTGCAACCAGGCGGTAGCCTGCTGGTGACAGAGTTATGCAGTCACAACCAAAGTTGGGCCAGGGAGGCCTGCGGTGATCTTTGGTTGGGGTTTGAACAGGACGATCTGGCCCGTTGGGCCACCGCTGCGGGACTCGTTCCCGGGGAAAGCCTCTATGTAGGCTTACGTAATGGTTTCCAGATCCAGGTCCGCCATTTTCAGCGGCCATCTGGCGACACTCACCATCGGTAACTACTCAGGAAACCATCGAGATGAGCGAATACTCCCTTTTCACCTCCGAGTCCGTGTCTGAAGGGCATCCGGACAAAATCGCCGACCAGATTTCTGATGCGGTGCTGGACGCCATCATTGCTGAAGACAAGCACGCCCGTGTGGCCTGCGAGACTCTGGTGAAAACGGGCGTGGCGATCATCGCCGGCGAAGTCACCACCACCGCTTGGGTCGACCTGGAACAGATCGTCCGTGACGTGATCACCGACATCGGCTACACCAGCTCCGACGTCGGTTTCGACGGTGCGACCTGCGGCGTGATGAACATCATCGGCAAGCAGTCCCCCGACATCAACCAGGGCGTCGACCGTGCCAAGCCTGAAGACCAGGGCGCCGGTGACCAGGGCCTGATGTTCGGCTACGCCAGCAACGAGACCGACGTGCTGATGCCAGCACCGATCACCTTCTCCCACCAACTGGTACAGCGCCAGGCCGAAGCCCGTAAATCCGGCTTGCTGCCATGGCTGCGTCCGGACGCCAAGAGCCAGGTGACCTGCCGTTACGAAGGCGGCAAGGTGGTGGGTATCGACGCCGTCGTGCTGTCGACCCAGCACAACCCGGAAGTGTCCTATAAAGACCTGCGCGAAGGCGTGATGGAGCTGATCGTCAAGCACGTGCTGCCTGCCGAACTGCTGACCAAGGACACCCAGTTCCACATCAACCCGACTGGCCAGTTCATCATCGGTGGCCCGGTAGGCGACTGCGGCCTGACCGGTCGCAAGATCATCGTCGACAGCTACGGCGGCATGGCCCGTCACGGTGGCGGCGCGTTCTCCGGTAAAGATCCGTCCAAGGTTGACCGCTCGGCGGCCTACGCCGGGCGCTACGTGGCCAAGAACATCGTTGCGGCCGGCCTGGCCGAGCGTTGCGAGATCCAGGTGTCCTACGCCATCGGTGTCGCTCAGCCGACGTCGATCTCGTTGAACACCTTCGGCACCGGCAAGATCAGCGATGACAAGATCGTCAAGCTGGTGCGCGAAGTGTTCGACCTGCGCCCTTACGCCATCACCAAGATGCTCGACCTGCTGCACCCGATGTACCAGGAAACCGCAGCCTACGGCCACTTCGGTCGTACGCCGCAGACCAAGACCGTGGGCAACGACACCTTCACCACGTTCACCTGGGAAAAAACCGACCGCGCCGACGCCCTGCGCGACGCTGCCGGCCTGTAAGCCTCCCCAGCGACAAAAAAGCCCCGCACGGTTCGCCCTGCGGGGCTTTTTCATGGCCGCTCGATCGGCGCCGGACACACCCTGAAAAGCAACCGTGCGCGCACCGCCGACACCCGGTCTAGGCTTCGGTGACCACCCTGCGAGCAAGGACGCTCACCATGTTCACCCCCCTGCGCCTGCTGATCGGTTTGTCACTGCTAGCCTTTTACCCCAACACCCATGCCAGCCCCTGTCCCGACTGGCCACCCCGCCAACTGCACGATGAAATCAACGCCCTGCAACAGCAGGTCGAGCACTGGGACGATGCCTATCATCGCCAAGGCCGCTCACTGATTGCCGATGAGCTTTACGATCAGGCCCGCACCCGCCTCGCCGACTGGCGCACCTGCGCGCGCCTCGAACCCCTTGCAGCAAATCCACCCCCCGGCCCCCGGGCGACCCTGGCCCACCCGATTGCCCACACCGGCCTTGAGAAGCTGCGAGACGATCCGGCTGCCCACGCCTGGCTCAGCTCACGCCACGACGTGTGGGTCCAGCCCAAAGTGGACGGCGTGGCCGTCTCGCTGATTTATCAGCAGGGCCGTCTGGCGCAAGCCATCAGCCGTGGCGATGGTGTCCAGGGCCAGGACTGGACCGCCTCGGCGCGCTTGATCGACGCGATCCCGCAACGACTGGCGCAACCGCTGGACCTGCAGGTGCAAGGCGAACTCTATTGGCGCCTGAGCGATCACATCCAGGCCAACGCCGGCGGCCTCAATGCCCGCAGCCTGGTGGCAGGGTTGATGGCGCGCAAAGCGCTGAGCCAGGAGGATGCCACGCGCATCGGCTTTTTCGCCTGGGACTGGCCCCAAGGCCCGGCCAGCTTGCCGGCGCGTGCAGTGGCACTGACCGCGCTGGGCTTTGCCGACACCCTGGCCTTCAGCAAACCCGTCGGCACACTGGCCGACGCCGGGCACTGGCGACATCACTGGTACCGCGCGCCACTGCCCTTCGCCACCGATGGCGTGGTCCTGCGCCAACAGGCACGGCCGGCCGTCGAACGCTGGCAGGCCAAGCCTCCGCACTGGGCGGTCGCCTGGAAATACCCCCATGCCCAGGCGTTGGCCCAGGTGCGCAAGGTGCAGTTCAAGGTCGGCCGGACCGGGCGCATCACCCCAATGCTGGAGTTGCTGCCGGTGACCCTGGATGACCGGCAGATCAAGCGGGTCAGCGCCAGCTCGCTGCAACGCTGGCAGCAACTGGATATCCGCCCCGGCGACCAGGTCGCCATCAGCCTGGCCGGTCAGACCATCCCGCGCCTGGACGGGGTGATCCTGCGCAGTGCCGAGCAGGTCGATGTCAGCGCACCGAACCCGAATGACTTCCACGCCTTGAGCTGCTGGCAACCGGCACCCGGCTGTGAAAGCCAATTCCTCGCGCGCCTGACCTGGCTCAGTGGCAAGCATGGGCTAGCCCTGCATCATGTCGGCCCTGGCACCTGGGAACGCCTGGTCCGCAGCGGCCGTATCAAAGGGTTACTGGATTGGTTGACCCTTGATGCGGCAGAGCTTGCTACCATTGATGGCTTCGGCGAGCGCAGTGCCGCCCGCCTTCTGAACAGTTTTGATCGCGCCAGGCAACAATCCTTTGCACGCTGGCTCAAAGCCTTGGGACTCCCACCCACAGGCGAGGCCAGGCTGGATCGAACCTGGCAACTGCTGGCACAACGCGACACCGAACAATGGCAAGCCGAAGCGGGTATCGGCCCGGGACGCGCCGCGCAGCTAAGCGCATTTTTTCGCGACCCGCAGGTACTGGCCTTGAGCAAACAACTGCACGCAGCCGCTATTGATGGGTTCTAGCCCCCCCAGCGAACCGGTAGCGTGGAACCCAAGGGCTGTCGATGCGCTCCAATCGCCCATCGTCATGCCGAATTGATTACGTGTTCAACGGAGCCTTCATGAAACGTCTTGCACCCTTCGCCCTGCTAGCCCTGTGCAGCGCCTTCGCCGCCCCATTGATGGCGGCCGAGCCCACCCCGGAACTGACCGGCTGCGCCGCCAAGCGCCAGGCCATCAGCCTCCAGATCGAACAGGCCAAGGCCCACGGCAATGCCGAACAACAAGCCGGCCTGGAAAAAGCCCTGAGCGAAGTCACCGCCCACTGCACCGATGCCTCCCTGAAGAAAGAACGGGAGAACAAGGTGCTCGACGCCAAGCACGAAGTCAGCACACGCCAGGCCGACCTCGAAAAGGCCATGAAAAAGGGCGATCCGGACAAGATCAACAAGCGCAAAGAGAAGCTCGCCGAGTCGCGCAAGGAACTGCAACAAGCGCTGGATGACCTGGACAAGTAAAAACCAGATGCACAATCTGTGGGAGCGAGCCCGCTCGCGAAGACGGAGTGTCAGCCGACAGCAATGCTGCCTGATGCCTCGCTATCGCGAGCAGGCTCGCTCCCACAGGGTTGCGCGCCAAACGCAAGATGTATCAGTGATCACGAAACTGCTTATGGCACGCGCTGCACGCGTCTTCGACTTTTTGCACCGCAGGCCCCAGGTTGCTCGCCTTGTAAGGCTGGACCTGGCTGGCAAGCACCAATTCACCGGTGGCGGTTTCAAGCGTGCGGGCCATTTCCTGGAAGCGGGCCTGTTGCTGCCAGACACCGTCCTTGGCGCTGGTGTGATCTTCTTCACGCACCTGCGGGAAGTGTTTCCACGGCTCTTTGGACAGCGCGTCGAGCTTGACCGCGCCCTCGGCAAACTTGGCGCCGTCGAACGGCACTCGTCCACGCAGCATGCCGCCCAGCTCTTCGCTGGTCTTGAGCATTTGCTTGAAGATCGCCTTGCGCTGGCCCAACGGCGAGTTCGGATCGACGCCGCCGCAGGCAGACAGCGCCAGGCAGGCCAGCAATACAACGGAAATTCTTTTAAGAGTCATGGTGGCTCACGTCACGGGAAACGGCGGCCAGTATCCTCGCCTGACCTGCAAAGACCAATAGCCCTATTAACAACAAGGGTTGCCTGAATGGGCTCGCCCCCAGGCAATCGGCAAAGGATGTACCCATGAACAAGCGTTTCAAGGCCTGGCGCCACACCCTGGCCTGGACCCTCCCTGCGGTTGCCCTGCTGGCAGGCTGCAACGGCGGCGACAACACCAAGCCACAAACCCACGCCATCGCCACGTATACCAGCGCAACCTGGGATGCGTTGCCGGCGGTTGCCGACAGCGACCTGCTGGCCGGTTTCACCTCGTGGCGCAGCGCGTGCCAACGCCTCAAGGCCGACCCGGTCTGGGGCCCGACCTGCGCACAGGCGAGCGACGTGCCGCAGGACGCACCGTCCGTGCGCGGTTTTCTCCAGCAACACTTGCAGGTCTACGGCCTGCGCTCGTCCACGGGCGATGCCAACGGCTTGATCACCGGTTACTACGAGCCGGTGTACCCGGGCAGCCTGGTCCAGACCCCAGCAGCCAACGTGCCGGTCTACGGCGTGCCGGAGGACATGATCATCGTGTCCCTGGAAAGCCTCTACCCAGAACTCAAGGGCAAACGCCTGCGCGGCCGTCTTGAGGGTCGAGTGCTCAAGCCTTACGACGACGCCGCGACCATCGAGACCCAAGGAGTCAAGGCACCGATCGTGGCCTGGCTGACCGACCCGATGGACCTGCAGTTCCTACAGATCCAGGGCTCGGGCCGGGTGCAAATTGAAGGCGGCCGGCAACTGCGCATCGCCTATGCCGACCAGAACGGCCACCCCTACCGCCCAATCGGCCGCTGGCTGGTGGAACAGGGCGAGCTGAAGAAAGAAGACGTGACCATGGGCGCCATCAGCGCCTGGGCCAAAGCCCACCCGACACGCATTCCCGAACTGCTGGGGAGCAACCCGAGCTACGTATTCTTCACCCGCAACCCCGACAGCAACGAAGGCCCGCGCGGCTCGCTGAACGTACCACTGACCGCCGGCTACAGCGTGGCCGTGGACCGCAAGGTCATTCCACTGGGCAGTCTGTTGTGGCTGTCCACCACCCGCCCCGACGGCACCACACTGGTACGGCCCGTGGCCGCCCAGGACACCGGCGGCGCAATCACCGGCGAAGTCCGCGCCGACCTGTTCTGGGGCACCGGCGAAGCCGCTGGAAACCTCGCCGGCGACATGAAACAACAAGGACAGATCTGGATGCTGTGGCCCAAAGGCATGCCCTTGCCGGCGCTGCCACAGGTGGCGGATAGCGTTAAACCCTGAGCCTTGCTTCGCCGGCTGGATAGCCTTCGCCGGCAAGCCGGTCTCGCTCCCACAATGGATCGAGTACAGCCGCCCGAGACAGGCCGGCTGTCAGGCCGTTTTCGCGACGGTGCGGCGATCCGACAAGCCCACCTGGTCTGAGGCGAACACACATCCCGTGTCAGGCCCGGATCCTTGGAGCGAGGCTTGCCCGCGAAGGCGGTAAGCCTGGCGACATCAATGTTGAATGGGCTGGCCTCTTCGCGGGCAAGCCTCGCTCCTACGGGCTCAACCCAGAGCAAGAGCGAGGCCAGCCGCCAGCCTCAGATCGAGACAAAAAAGAAACTGATGATCAACCCCATCCCCACGAACCACACGAGCGACCGCAAAATCCCCCAGTCCGCCAGGTAGCAAATGATGTAGAGCAGACGACTGGTGATAAACAGCACCGCCAGCACATTAATCGTCACCAACTCCGCGTTACCCGCCAGGTGAGCGACGATCACCGCGGCCGCAAACGCCGGCGTTACTTCGAAGCTATTGAGCTGGGCCGCATGAGCGCGCTTGGCGAACCCTTCCAGGGTTTGCTCGAACCCCCGGGGGTCACGGTTATGACGAAGACGGTAGCCACCCCCGGCCTTGGCGATACCGATACACAGGTACGGCAGGAAGATAGCGATCAAGATGCACCACAGAGCAACAGTCATAGCGAACTCCTTTCTTTTTAGTTGTTAGAACTTCATCACCAGCATGCCAATCAGCACCAACCCACACGCCAGCAGCCGTGGTCCGCCGAAAGGCTCTTTGAGGTAGCGCATGCCAAACAGCACCACCAGGATCACGCTCACCTCACGCAGCGCCGCCGCCTCGGCAATCGAGCCCAGCTGCATCGCCCACAGCACCAGAGCGTAACTCAGCAGCACGCAGAATCCGACTGCCAACCCCAGCCGCCACTGCTCACGCCAGAACAGCATGAACGCCGGACGCTTGCGCACCAGCGCCAACAGCGGGAATGGCCAGGCACTGAGCAACGTCACCCAGACCAGGTAATCCAGCGGGTGCGACCAGCGCCGTATCGCCTGGCCGTCGATGAAGGTGTAGCAGCCGATGCACAAACCGATCAGCGCCACCACCGGCAGCATCGACCACGGCAAGCGGTCGCCACCACCGCCCTGCCACAACAGGCACAGCATGCCGAACGGGATCAACAGGATGCCCAGGATCTGCTGGGTGCTCAGCACTTCGCCGGCAAAGACCAGCGTCAGCGCCAACACCACCAACGGCGACAGACCACGCATCAGCGGATAGACCAGGCCCAGGTCGCCGACCCGATAGGCCTGGATCAGCAGGTAGCGATAGAGCAACTCGAAAGCCGCCGACGCCAGGATCCAGGGCCAGATCTCCACGGGCGGCACGTCAACGAACGGCAGCATCACGGCGACAAACAGCATCGCCACCGAATCCATGCAGGCCACCACCAGCAAGCGTTCGGCGCTGAACTTGATCAAGGTATTCCAGGCCGCGTGCAACAGCGCCGCCACCAACACTAGAACTGTCGCGAGCACACCTGTCTCCCCATAGAATTGATTCGCCATGCCTGCGCAGCTGTTTATACTGCAACCGAACACGCCGTACTCACTTGCGCACAGACTAATTCCAATAAATGTTGCTGCTCCCGGCTCTGCATCGAGCGGGAGGCTGGCATGCGTTCGCCTGATCAAAGCGTCAAGACTACCGACAGAGACCTTGCGCATGCCACTGGCCTTGCTTGCTTTAGCCGTTGCCGCGTTTGGCATCGGCACCACTGAATTCGTAATCATGGGCCTGTTGCCCGATGTCGCCCGCGACCTTGGCGTCAGCATCCCCGACGCCGGCCTGCTGATCACCGGCTACGCCCTGGGCGTGGTGTTTGGCGCTCCAATCCTGGCGGTCGGCACCGCCAACATGCCGCGCAAGGCCACCTTGCTCGGCATGACCCTGATGTTCATCCTCGGCAACGTGCTCTGCGCCCTGGCACCGAACTACGCCACGCTGATGGCCGCGCGGGTGGTCACAGCACTGTGCCATGGTGCGTTCTTCGGGATTGGCTCGGTGGTGGCCGCCGGACTGGTCGCACCCAACAAGCGCGCCCAGGCGATTGCGCTGATGTTCACCGGCCTGACCCTGGCCAATGTGCTCGGCGTGCCACTGGGCACCGCGCTGGGCCAATACGCCGGCTGGCGCTCGACCTTTTGGGCGGTGTCGGTGATCGGGGTGATCGCGGCGTTTGCCCAGTGGCGCTGGTTGCCCAGGCACATCGCCATGGACAAGGCCAACCTGGCCAGTGAGTTCAAGGTGCTGGGCAAGGCCAACGTGCTGCTGGCCCTGGGCATGAGCGTGCTGGCCTCCACCAGCCTGTTCAGCGTGTTCACCTACATCGCGCCGATCCTGCAGGACATCACCGGCGTCAGCCCCCATGGCGTGACGCTCATGTTGTTGCTGTTCGGCGTAGGCCTGACGGCAGGCAGCGTGCTCGGCGGCAAGCTGGCCGACAGCCGCCTGCTGCCGTCACTGGTGGGCATGGCCCTGGCGGTCGTCGTGGTGCTGGCGGCGTTCAGCCAGACCAGCCATTCGGTGATCCCAGCGGCGATCACGCTGGTGCTGTGGGGGATTTTTGCCTTCGCGCTGTGCCCGATCCTGCAACTGCTGATCATCGACCAGGCCCACGAGGCACCCAACCTGGGCTCGACCCTCAATCAGAGCGCCTTCAACCTGGGCAACGCGGCAGGCGCCTGGATCGGCGGACTGGTGGTCGCCAGCGGCGCCGACCTGGCTGACCTGCCCTGGACGGGTTCGCTGGTCAGCGGCTTGACCGTGCTGGCGGCGCTGTTCTTTATCTACCTGCAACGTCGCCGCGCGACCACCACAACGGTCCCCGGCTGAGCCTTGCGCTGGGTTCTTGTGCCGAGGGCGCCATCGTCTTCGGCACAAGGACAGCCGTCATTCCTGGCCGTCTTCTTCCTGGAACTGATCCTTCACGTACTTGATCTCGGTCCGGCCATGGGGCGCGGGCAGGCCGTCTTCACCCAGATTGACGAAGACCATTTTCTCCACGGTCAGGATGCTCTTACGGGTGATCTTGTTGCGCACTTCGCACGTCAGGGTGATCGAGGTGCGACCGAACTCGGTGGCGGTGATCCCCAACTCGATAATGTCGCCCTGGCGCGAGGCGCTGACGAAGTTGATCTCGGAAATGTACTTGGTGACCACGCGCTGGTTGCCCAGTTGGACGATGGCGTAGATCGCCGCTTCCTCGTCGATCCAGCGCAGCAGGCTACCGCCGAACAGCGTGCCATTGGGGTTGAGGTCTTCGGGTTTTACCCATTTGCGGGTGTGGAAGTTCATGCTCACTCCTGACCATCTTGGCGATTGATGGCGGCCATCATGGCAGACCACACGTCCAGGCTCCATGAGCCTTAGACTATGGTCCCGATAAGGGAAGTTCATGTAACCGACAGAAACCCTTTGGCAGATCAGCCTGGCCCGCTATAATCGCCCCCGTTTCAAAACGGTCATCTTCACTTGATACCGTTTTCCCGCCACCTGTCCGAGGGGCGCTGCAGCAGGTCAACCCTGTCAGGCTCGGATGGGGCGTTGCCTGGCTCACGTGGCCAGACTCTAAACGCACAACGGCGCCCATTCGCATCCTTACGAATGGAGGCTCTTCATGAGCGCTGTCAACACGCCTGCAGATTTCAACGATTACAAAGTCGCCGACATGTCCCTCGCTGCCTGGGGCCGTCGCGAAACCATCATCGCCGAGTCGGAAATGCCGGCACTGATGGGCCTGCGCCGCAAGTACGCGGGCGAGCAGCCGCTCAAGGGCGCAAAAATCCTCGGCTGCATCCACATGACCATCCAGACTGCCGTGCTGATCGAAACCCTGGTTGCCCTGGGTGCCGAAGTGCGTTGGTCGTCCTGCAACATTTTCTCGACTCAAGACCAGGCCGCAGCGGCCATCGCGGCTGCCGGCATTCCGGTATTCGCCTGGAAAGGTGAAACCGAGCAAGAGTACGAGTGGTGCCTGGAGCAGACCATCCTCAAGGACGGCGCACCGTGGGATGCCAACATGATCCTCGACGACGGCGGCGACCTGACTGAGCTGCTGCACAAGAAATACCCGGCCATCCTGGACCGCGTCCACGGCGTGACCGAAGAAACCACCACCGGCGTACACCGCCTGCTGGACATGCTGGCCAAGGGCGAGCTGAAAATCCCGGCCATCAACGTCAACGACTCGGTGACCAAGAGCAAGAACGACAACAAGTACGGCTGCCGTCACAGCCTGAACGACGCGATCAAGCGCGGCACCGACCACCTGCTGTCCGGCAAGCAAGCGCTGGTCATCGGCTACGGCGACGTGGGCAAGGGTTCGGCCCAGTCCCTGCGCCAGGAAGGCATGATCGTCAAGGTTTCCGAAGTTGACCCAATCTGCGCCATGCAGGCGTGCATGGACGGTTTCGAACTGGTTTCGCCGTTCATCGACGGCATCAACACCGGCACCGAAGCGAGCATCGACAAGGCATTGCTGGGCAAGATCGACCTGATCGTGACCACCACCGGCAACGTCAATGTGTGCGACGCCAACATGCTCAAGGCCCTGAAGAAGCGTGCTGTTGTCTGCAACATCGGCCACTTTGACAACGAAATCGACACCGCTTTCATGCGCAAGCACTGGGCATGGGAAGAAGTGAAGCCTCAGGTGCACAAGATCCACCGCACCGGCGCTGGCGACTTCGACCCACAGAACGACGACTACCTGATCCTGCTGGCCGAAGGCCGCCTGGTTAACCTGGGCAACGCCACTGGCCACCCAAGCCGCATCATGGACGGCTCGTTCGCCAACCAGGTACTGGCGCAGATCTTCCTGTTCGGCCAGAAGTACGCCGACCTGTCGCCGGCCCAGAAAGCCGAACGCCTGACCGTTGAAGTACTGCCTAAGAAGCTCGACGAAGAAGTGGCCCTGGAAATGGTCCGCGGTTTCGGTGGCGTCGTGACTCAACTGACCAAGACCCAGGCCGACTACATCGGCGTGACGGTCGAAGGTCCGTTCAAGCCGCACGCTTACCGCTACTGATCGGCCCTGCTGCCTGCTCTCCCTGTGGGAGCGGGCTTGCCCGCGAAGGCGTTGGCACATTCAACCTCAACGTTGGCTGTTGCACCGCGTTCGCGAGCACCCCCGCCTCCACACAGACGGTGCATGCCTTACAGGCTTTTGAGTTTCCAAGGATCCGACCATGTCCCAAGACCGTCGCTACAGCTTCGAGTTCTTCCCGACCAAGACCGATGCTGGGCATGAAAAACTGCTCGCCACTGCCCGTCAACTGGCGACCTACAACCCCGACTTCTTCTCGTGCACCTACGGTGCCGGCGGCTCGACACGTGATCGCACGATCAACACCGTGTTGCAGCTAGAAAGCGAAGTCAAAGTACCGGCCGCACCGCACCTGTCGTGCGTGGGCGACAGCAAGGACGACCTGCGCAGCCTGCTGAACGAGTACAAGGCGGCGGGCATCAAACGTATCGTCGCACTGCGCGGTGACCTGCCTTCAGGCATGGGCATGGCCAGCGGCGAGTTGCGCTACGCCAATGACCTGGTTGAATTCATCCGCGAAGAAACGGCTGATCATTTTCACCTCGAAGTCGCCGCTTACCCGGAAATGCACCCACAAGCGCGCAACTTCGAAGACGATCTGGCCAATTTCGTGCGCAAGGCCAACGCTGGCGCCGACAGTGCGATCACCCAGTACTTCTTCAACGCCGACAGCTACTTCTACTTCGTTGAACGTGTACGGGCGCTGGGCGTCATGATTCCGATCGTGCCGGGCATCATGCCGATCACCAACTACACCAAGCTGGCACGCTTCTCCGATGCCTGTGGTGCAGAGATCCCCCGCTGGATCCGTAAGCAGCTGGAAGCCTACGGCGATGACTCCGAGAGCATCCAAGCGTTCGGCACCCAGGTGATCACGGAAATGTGTGAACGTTTGTTGCAGGGCGGCGCACCGGGGCTGCACTTCTATACCCTGAACCAAGCTGAACCTAGCCTGGCTATCTGGAACAATCTGAAGCTACCTCGTTAACGCAGGTGTAGCATTCAGGAAAACAGGCTCTGGAGAAAACCAGGGCCTTTTTTTATTCTCCCTCACCCGGAAACGCAATAAATGTCGACCCCGCGCGCCACTCCTACCCCGCAACTGATCTATCTGGTGTACGGGGCCAATACCTACCACCAGGAGGCGGTGTTCAGTATCGCCAGTGCGCTGGCGGGTATGCGCAAGACACCGGGGCAGGCACTGGACATCCAGGTCTTCACCGACAACCCGGCGCCTTATCGCGATTTGCCGGTGCGGGTCCGCGAGTTCGACGAAAGCACGCGCCAGCAATGGATCGCCCCCCACGGCTATCACTTCCGGGCCAAGCACGTGGTCATGCAACAGGTCCTGGCCGAGTCCGAACTGGCCCTGCTGATCGACACCGACACGTTCTTCCAGTGCTCGCCGCTGGAGCTGTTCCAACGCGTGGCCCCTGGCACGCTGCTGTGCAACGCCATCGGCGCGCCCTATGGCATCGACCAGCAGGCGCTGCTCTACCGGACCCTGGCGACGCAGCTTCAAGCGCGGCAACTGGCGGACGACCAGATGCCGATGCTCAATTCCGGGGTAATCGGGCTTTATCGCGAGGATGCCGACGTCCTCGAACAATCGATTGCCTTGATGGACGAGTTCTACCCCCTGGCCAAGGGCGCCTACACCCTCGAAGAGTTTTGCCTGGCCGTGGCCGCCTACCGCACCAAGCAGGTGCGTGAATGCACCGACCTGATCCACCACTACTGGAGCCGCAAACAGCTGTTTCGCGCCAAGATCCAGGCCTGGCTGGACAAGCACGGCGCCGATCCGATCAGCGCCCTGGCCCTGGACGAGACCGCCCTGGTCACGCCAACCCTGCCGCGCCCGCCCACCTTCCAGCGCCTGCTGTTCAAGTTGGCAACCCTGGCCTTGCCCCGCCAGCAGCGCCAGTTCATGCGCGAAATCCTCTACGGCTGCTACCGCCATCCCAACCCGTTCGACCAGGCGTGTACGCCGGTCTGGTGGGAAAAAGCCCGCGAGAACCTTGAGAAGCGTCTCAAGCGGCCGCTGCCGAACCCGCAACTGGAACGCTGGTTCAACCACCCGATCAATCGGCTGGTGCTGGGGCAACGCCGCAAGGCTATCTACCTACACCTGGCGCAGGGAAAAGACGACTGAAGCTCGGGCTAGAGCGCCTCTAGCTATTTCATCGAGTCTCGTCGTAATCTCCAGCGATGCCCGCCATTGCCCAACTGCTGACCGCCCTGCTTGTCCTGTGCCTGAGCCTCACCGCCCGGGCCGAGAAGCTGCGCATTGTCACCGAGCCCTGGGCACCCTACGTCTACGAAGAAAACGGCCAGGCACGCGGGCTGGACTATGAAGCCACGGCGATCGTCTTCCAGCGCCTGGGGATCGAAGTCGAATGGCAATTCCTGCCCTGGAAGCGCTGCCTGCAGATGCTCGACCAGGGCCTGGCCGACGGCGCACTGGACATCTTCCACAGTAATGAACGCGAAGTCACCCTGCTCTATCCCAGCGAACCACTGTCGCACGTCGAGTTCGTGATGTTCTACGCCAATGCCCGGCCGCACCCCTTCCGCACCCTCGAAGACCTGCGCGGCCTGACCATCGGCACCTCGCCCGGCTACCTGTACAGCGAGGATTTTCGTGACTCGACGCTATTCACCCGCGAGCCGGCGCCGACTCACGAAGCCAACTTCGGCAAGCTGGCCCTTGGACGTATCGACCTGCTGATTACCGATCGCCGGGTGGGCCAGACCTTGCTCGACAGCCTGAAGCTACGCGACCAGATCAGCGAAAGCCCCACCCTCATCAGCCATGAAGCCCAGTTCCTGGCCGTACGCCGCCGGGCTGGCATGGACCTGCTGGTGCAACGCTTCGCTGCCGAGCTCAAGCGCTTCAAGCGCGAGCCGGCGTATGCCCAACTCAGCGCCCGGTATGGCGCAACGCCTGTCGTTGCCGCCCAATCGACACCGGTTCAAGCCAGCAAAGAAAAAACCGTTGAGCAGCAGGAAAGCAGCGCGCAGTGATTGCTCTGTTATACTCCGGCCTTCCCGCCAGGCTTACGCCCGGACGCTCGGTACGATTAAAGGCATCCCGACTCGCTACAGCGCAGCTTTTCAGCCCGCGCGGGCACTCGACGATGAACCTTGCGGCCCCAGCAGGACCGGACGCGATTGCGCTCATTCTTAAACGCCATTCGCGCCAGGCAAGACTATCCCATTGGGCCAAGCCCTAACTAAAACAGGATTACTCATGTCCTTTGCTTCCCTCGGTCTCTCCGAGGCTTTAGTCGGCGCCATCGAAGCCGCCGGCTACACGCAGCCTACTCCAGTGCAACAGCGGGCCATTCCCGCCGTGTTGCAAGGTCGCGACCTGATGGTTGCGGCGCAGACAGGTACTGGCAAGACCGGCGGCTTTGCCCTGCCGATCCTTGAGCGTCTGTTCCCCAACGGTCACCCGGACAAGTCCCAGCGCCATGGCCCACGCCAACCGCGCGTACTGGTCCTGACCCCAACCCGCGAACTGGCCGCCCAGGTGCACGAGAGCTTCAAGCTCTATGCCCGCGACTTGAAGTTCGTCAGTGCCTGCATCTTCGGCGGCGTTGGCATGAACCCCCAGGTTCAGGCCATGGCCCGTGGCGTCGACGTACTGGTAGCCTGCCCGGGTCGTTTGCTCGACCTGGCCGGCCAAGGCAGCGTCGACCTGTCCCATGTGGAAATCCTCGTCCTCGACGAAGCCGACCGCATGCTCGACATGGGCTTTGTCCATGACGTGAAGAAGGTCCTGGCGCGCTTGCCTGCCAAACGGCAGAACCTGCTGTTCTCGGCGACGTTCTCCAAGGACATCACCGACCTGGCCGGCAAGCTGCTGCACAACCCGGAACGCATCGAAGTCACCCCGCCCAACACCACGGTCGAGCGTATCGAACAGCGTGTGTTCCGCCTGCCTGCCGCCCACAAGCGCTCGCTGCTGGCCCACCTGATCACCGCCGGTGCCTGGGAACAGGTGCTGGTGTTCACGCGGACCAAGCACGGCGCCAACCGCCTGGCCGAGTACCTGGACAAACACGGCCTGAGCGCCGTGGCGATCCACGGCAACAAGAGCCAGAACGCGCGCACCAAAGCCCTGGCCGACTTCAAGGCCGGTCAGGTGCGCATCCTGGTCGCCACCGATATCGCCGCCCGCGGCCTGGATATCGACCAGTTGCCCCACGTGGTCAACTTCGAGCTGCCGAACGTCGATGAAGACTACGTGCACCGTATCGGCCGTACAGGCCGCGCCGGGCGTTCGGGCGAGGCGATCTCGCTGGTTGCCCCGGACGAAGAAAAACTGCTGAAAAGCATCGAGCGCATGACCAAGCAGAAGATCGCCGATGGCGACCTGATGGGGTTTGACTCCAGCGCCGTAGAAGCCGAGAAACCCGAAGTGCGCGAGCGTCCGGATGTGCGTAACCCGCGCAATCCTCGTGGCCCGCGTGGTGACGGCCCGAATGGCGGCGGCGGTGGTGGCGGTCGCAAGGACAAAGGCAAGGACAAAGGCGGCAAGGAAAAACCTGCCGCCAGCCGTGGCGAACGCCCTGCGCAAAAACCTCGTGAAGGCACTCCGGCCCGTGAACAGCAGCGCCCGGCGCCACGCGCCACCGCTGACCGCGCACCGGACGAGTTCCTCGACGACGACGTCGACAACTTCGGCAACCGCGTCGACTACGTACCCCAGGCCAAGCCGGCCCAGGGTCGCGGCCGTCGCCCGGGCGCTCCGGCGCAAGGTGCAGGCGCAGGTGCACCACGCACCGGCCAGCCACAAGGTCGCCAGAACGGTCCACGCAACAGCAGCGGCGCCAGCACCGGCACCCCGCCGGCCAAGCGCAGCGGTCCTCGCAATGGTGCCCCGCGTGACGGCCAGGCCCGTCGCGAAGAGTCGCGCAATCGCCGCCCGGCCCGTGACGATCAGCCGCTGCAGGAGCCTGCGGTACAAAACCCGCGCGGCGGCCCGGCACCGAAGATCATCCACAAGGAGTCGAAGACCGACCGTTTTCCGACACCTGAGCAGCTCGATCAA
The DNA here is from genome assembly GCF_900109995.1 of Pseudomonas sp. ok272. Lineage (GTDB taxonomy): Bacteria > Pseudomonadota > Gammaproteobacteria > Pseudomonadales > Pseudomonadaceae > Aquipseudomonas. Next base: position 194,623 of record NZ_FOCB01000005.1, read on the forward strand.
CTGCCAAGCCGCCCACGCGGTGAAAAACCAGCCTTGCTAACCCGCAACCGCTGATTTTTCAAGCGCCATGAAAAACGCCCCGGACTCTCACGAGCCGGGGCGTTTTTTTATGCGCTTTGGGTAGGCGCGAGGCTTGCCTGCGATGGGTTCACCCTGTTGACGGCGGCATTACCCATGCAGCCTTCGCGCCTACAGGCGAAGCATTACTTGGCTTTCACGCCTTCGAACGTCACGTACAGTTCAACCTGGTCGGACTTTGGACCCAAGTCTTTCTGCTTGCCGAAATCGGAACGTTTGATGACGGTGGTGCCTTCGAAGCCGGCACGGTAGCCGCCCCATGGATCCTTGCCTTCACCCAGGAAGGTGGCCTTGACCACGACGGGCTTGGTCACGCCGGCGATGGTCAGGTCACCCGCCACATCGGCAGTGGCCTCGCCAGCCGCGTTCTTGCCTGTCGGCTTGACGCTGGTGGAGACGAACGTGGCCTTGGCGAACTTGCCTGCATTCAGGAAGTCCGCGCTGACGATGTGCTTATCGCGCTCGGCATGGTTGGTGAACACGCTGGCGGTGTTCACGTTGAACGCGATCTTGGCGTCTTCCGGCTTGGCAGCGTCGAAGCTGAAGGTGCCGTCGATGTCCTTGAAGGTACCGGTAATGAAGCTGTAGCCCAGGTGGCTGACCTTGAAGTCAACGAAAGCGTGCTGGCCTTCCTTGTCGACAACGTAGTCAGCGGCCATTACCTGGCCAGCCGACAGCAGCGCAGTACCAATTGCCAGAGCGGCGAGAGTCTTCTTCAACATACTTTCTATTCCTTGGAGTCGAGGTTGAACTTCAGGCTTTGCGGCCCAGCATTCGCGCCAGGGTCGCATCACGGTCGATAAAGTGGTGCTTCAATGCTGCCAGCGCATGGAGACCGGAACCAATCACCAGTGCCCACGCCAGGTACAGATGGATCGCACCCGCTATGTCTGCCTGCTCCGGTAGACCGGAAATCAGCGCAGGTACTTCAAACAGGCCAAACACCGGGATCCCGACACCGTCTGCGGTGGAAATCAGGTAACCGGCAATCATCACCGCGAACAACGCGATGTACAGGAACCCGTGACCGAGCTTGGCACCCAGGCGAGTCATGCGGCTGTAGCTGGCCAGGGTCGGCGGCGGCGGACTGATCCAGCGCCACAACACCCGCAGCAGCATCACGGCAAAGAGCACCAGGCCCATGCTTTTGTGCAGGTCCGGGGCGTCTTTGCGCCAGGTGCTGTAGTAATCCAGCCCGACCATCCACAAACCCAGGGCGAACAGACCGATCACCACCAAGGCCACGCCCCAGTGCATAAAAATACTGATCCAGCCGTAGCGAGATGGAGCGTTACGTAGCTGCATTGCTTAGACCCTGTAAGAACTGCGACCAAGACTAACCCGTTATCTATCGAATTAAAGCGGAATTTTTCGCTTTGAACTATCGAGAAAACCGATAAATAGTCTGAAGCCCGATGGTTAAGGAAAGATTAACCATTGGGCAGACTTACCGTTCAGCCCACCGGCCGTGCCCCCCAGCGTGGCACGCTCGTCACTGCAGGCACGTGAAAACACCACAATAGGTTGTCCGCATCCCTTTGATTGCATAGGCTTGCGCGATTGTTTGCCCGCGCGCGTCGCGAGCGGTCTCGAGGAGAATAGACATGGGCTTGAATAACCAGTGGATGCAGCGCGATCTCGCGGTGTTGTGGCATCCCTGCACCCAGATGAAAGACCACGAACAGCTGCCATTGATTCCGATCAAGCGCGGTGAAGGCGTGTGGCTCGAAGACTTCGAAGGCAAACGCTACCTCGACGCCGTCAGCTCCTGGTGGGTCAACGTGTTTGGCCACGCCAACCCGCGCATCAACCAGCGGATCAAGGACCAGGTCGATCAACTGGAACACGTGATCCTCGCCGGCTTCAGCCATCAGCCGGTGATCGAGTTGTCCGAGCGCCTGGTCAAGATGACGCCCGAAGGCCTGACCCGGTGCTTCTACGCCGACAATGGCTCATCGTGCATCGAAGTCGCGCTGAAGATGAGCTTCCACTACTGGCTCAACCGCGGCCAACCGAACAAGAAGCGCTTCGTCACCCTGACCAACAGCTACCACGGCGAAACCATGGCCGCGATGTCGGTTGGTGACGTGCCCCTGTTCACCGAAACCTACAAGGCGCTGCTGCTGGACACCATCAAGGTGCCGAGCCCCGATTGCTACCTTCGCCCCGAAGGCATGGGCTGGGAAGAACACTCGCGCCATATGTTCACGGCGATGGAGGCAACCCTGGCCGAGCACCACGACACAGTCGCGGCCGTGATTGTCGAACCGCTGATCCAGGGCGCCGGCGGCATGCGCATGTATCACCCGGTGTACCTGAAGTTGCTGCGCGAGGCCTGCGACCGTTACGGCGTGCACCTGATCCATGACGAGATCGCTGTCGGTTTCGGCCGCACCGGGACGATGTTCGCCTGCGAGCAGGCCGGGATCCGTCCAGACTTCCTGTGCCTGTCCAAGGCCCTGACCGGCGGCTATCTGCCGCTGGCGGCCTGCGTCACCACGGACGAGGTGTACAGCGCGTTCTATGACGACTACCCGACCCTGCGGGCCTTCCTGCATTCGCACAGCTACACCGGCAACCCGCTGGCGTGTGCGGCGGCGCTGGCGACCTTGGATATTTTCGAGCACGACAACGTGATCGAAAACAACAAGGCCCTGGCCCAGCGCATGGCCACCGCCACCGCGCACCTGGTCGATCACCCGAATGTCTCGGAAGTGCGCCAGACCGGCATGGTGCTGGCCATCGAGATGGTCAAGGACAAGGCTAGCAAAGAGGCCTATCCCTGGCAGGAGCGCCGTGGCCTGAAGGTGTTCCAGCACGCCCTGGAACGTGGCGCGCTGTTGCGCCCCCTGGGCAGCGTGGTGTATTTCCTGCCGCCGTATGTCATTACCCCCGAGCAGATCGATTTCCTGGCCGAAGTGGCCAGCGAAGGCATCGACATCGCCACCCGTGACTCGGTCAGCGTCGCGGTGCCGAAGGACTTCCACCCGGGGTTCCGCGATCCGGGCTAACCGTCGCAGTTACTCCCTAATGTGGGAGCGGGCTTGCTCGCGAAAGCGCAGTGTCAGTCAGCATCAATGTCGGCTGAGACGACCTCTTCGCGAGCAAGCCCGCTCCCACAGGGGTCGTGCCGTCAGACAACCGATTCAGATGATTCACACCCTTTACAGAGACCCCGCATGAGACTGTCCCGCTTCTTTATCGATGCCCCCTTGAGCCTTGGCGAGCATGAGCTGCCCGAGGCCCAGGCGCACTACATCAGCCGCGTGCTGCGCATGGCCGAAGGCGATGCGTTGCAGGTGTTCGACGGTTCCGGCCAAGAGTTTCGCGGCACGCTGGCGGAGGTGGGCAAGAAGCGCGTGCGCGTGGCGCTGACCGAAAGCTTTGCCGGGCAAGTGGAGTCGCCGCTGCAGATCCACCTCGGCCAGGGCTTGTCCCGGGGCGAGCGGATGGATTGGGCGATCCAGAAAGCCACGGAGCTGGGCGTGAATGAGATCACCCCGATCTTCAGTGACCGCTGCGAAGTGCGGCTCAAGGACGAGCGCGCCGACAAACGCCTGCAGCACTGGCGCCAGGTGGCCATCAGCGCCTGCGAGCAATGCGGTCGTTCACGGGTGCCGGTGATTCATCCGCCGCTGCTGCTCGCCGATTGGCTCAAGCAGGCCGACGCCGACCTCAAGCTGGTGCTGCACCCGGTGGCCGAGCCGCTGGTGAGCCACGCCAAGCCGGCAACGTTGGCGTTCCTGATCGGCCCGGAAGGTGGGTTGAGCGAGGGTGAAGTCGAACAGGCCCAAGGCGCCGGCTTCCATGCCGCCCGCCTCGGCCCACGGGTGCTGCGCACCGAGACCGCGCCGGTGGTGGCGCTGGCGGTGGCCCAGCAGTTGTGGGGCGACTTCTAACCCCACCTGGCAAACCCAATCAAAACGGTGGGCGCGGGCAAGCCCGCACATGGGGATTGGTGGCTTACTCCACCGGATCACTCGTCGGCTTGGCGATGATGGCCTTGAGTTCGGCGGTCATCGGGAACTCCAGGTTCAAGCCTTTCGGTGGGATTGGCTGCTCGAACCAGCGCTGGTAGATGCTGTTGATTTGCCCCGAGCTGTACAGGTCGGCCAGCGTGCCGTTGACCAGCGCGAGGAACTGCGGATCATCCTTGCGCACCATGCAGCTGTAGATTTCACGCGACTGTTCTTGCCCCACCACCACCCACTTGTGCGGGTCGCGGGCCTTGGCGCGTTCGCCGTAGAGCAGCGCGTCGTCCATGTAGAACGCCGCGGCCCGGCCGGTCTCCAGCATCTTGAAGGCTTCGCCGTGGTCCTTGGCGCTGATCACGAACATGTTGACCTTGTTCTCGACGTTGTAGCTCTTGAGGTAGCGCTCATTGGTGGTGCCGGCAGTGGTCACCACGTTCTTGCCGCGCAGGTCGTCAAAGCCCTTGATGCCGCTGTCGTTGGCGGTCAGCAACTGGCCCTTGACGTAGATGAAGCCGTAGGAGAACGCCACCTGCTTCTGGCGTTCGGCCGTGACCCCGGTGGAGCCACATTCCAGGTCGACGGTGCCGTTCTGCACCAGCGGGATGCGGGTTTGCGAGGTCACCAGGTTGTACTTCACCTTGAGCTCGGGCAACGCCAGCTTCTGCTGGATCCGTTCGACGATCTTTGCCGCCAGCTCCACCGAATAGCCCATCGGCCGACCCGAGTTATCCCCCACGTAGGAGAACGGCACCGAGGCGTCGCGATACCCCAGGGTGATGGCGTGGCTACCGGCGATTTTACTCAAGGTAGGCCCCAGCGACGCCTCATTGGCCTGGGCGTGAGCGCCTAGCAGCAGGCCCAGGGTGCAGCCGAGCAACGTGATCTTATGCATTGTTATTCTCCGTTGTGGGTAAGTGTTCAGCGGCGTACGGCAATGACGGTGATTTCCACCAACACCTGCGCACGGGCCAGTTCGGCCTGTACGGTGGTGCGGGTCGGTGCCTGGCCCGGCGACAACCACGCGGACCAGACGTCGTTCATCGCGGCAAAATCCCGGCCAATGTCTTTGAGGTAGATCGTCGCACTGAGCAGATGATCCTTGTCGCTGCCGGCTTCGGCCAACAGGGCGTCGATCTTGGCCAGCACTTCGCGGGTCTGCTGGTGGATATCGACGCTGTCCCCCGGCACCTGGCCGGAGAGGAAGACCAGGTCCGCCAGGGTCACGGCCCCCGACAGGCGCGGATTGACGTTGATACGGGTGATGTTCATGGGACGCTCCAGATTAAGGGGAAAAAGTCAGGCCACGCGCGGCATCAGGCCATCGAGGCCAATGGACGGTGGACGCTGGCTGATCAACTCGCCCAGCACCTGCGCACTGCCGCAGGCCAGGGTGAACCCCAGCGCACCATGGCCGAGGTTGAGCCACAGATTGCTGTAGGCCGTGGCCCCGACCAGCGGCACGCCGCTCGGCGTCGCCGGACGCATGCCGGCCCACTCGACGGCGCCGTCGTAGTCGCCGGCCAGGGGAAAGGTGTCGCGGGCCTGGCGCTTGATCAGGGCCAGGCGCTTGGGGTCCAGGGAGGGGTCGAAGCCAACAATGTCGACCATCGCCGCCACGCGCAGTTGCTGGCCCAGGCGGGCAAACACAATCTTGCGGTCATAGTCGGTGATGCTCAGCTCCGGCGCCCGGTGTTCAGGGCCAATCGGTACCGTCAGGCTGTAGCCCTTGAGCGGATACAGCGGCAACTTCAGCCCCGGCAAGGCCAGCGCGCCGCTGCGGTAACCGGCCGCGATCACCAGCTTTTCCACGGGCACGACCTGCGTGCCCAACTCAATGGCCTGCACCGTGCGGTTGGCATGGCGAATGCCGGTCACGGCGCGCCCAAGCAGGAACTGGCAACGCCCCGAAGCCTTGAGTTGTTCGACCAGGCGCAGGCAGAAGGCATGGCAATCGCCAACTTCTTCATCGGGCGTGTAGATGCCGCCCACCAGCCCCGCGCCGGCCAGTACCGGCTCCAGGCTGGCGCACTCGGTTTGCGACAACACCAACTGCAACCGGGAGTCGGCCAGGCTCTGGCGTGCATGTTCAAAGCTGTAGGGGTCGCGAAAGGTCACCAGCTTGCCGTTGCACCGCCAGGCGAAGTCACCGAACCCGGGCTCTTCGCGCCAGTGCGCGAGGGTGCGCTGGCTCAACAACGCCAGGCGCAGCAGATGCGCGGCGTTCTGGCGGTTGACCGAACGGCGGCAGGCGCCGAGGAAGGCCGCCATCCAGCGCCATTGCGCCGGGTCGAACCGCGGGCGCAGCTTCAACGGCGAATCACCGCGCAGCATCCAGCCGAGGGCCTGCTTCGGCACGCCGGCATCGGCCAGCGGCGTTACATAGCGGTAGGACAACTGCCCGCCGTTGGCGAAGCTGGCCTCACTGCCCAGGTCATCGCGGGCGTCCACCAGCGTAACCTCGAAACCCTCGCGCACCAGCGCATAGGCCGACGCCAGGCCGATCACACCACCGCCGATGATACAAACTCGCTGAGCCATGTCAGTCCTTAAAGCGTTGTTTAGACATGTCCGAGATTAGGGCCAGGTGACAGGTGGCGAACAATGAATAAAGATGGCTAACCCATAAACAAAGGTTATGGACTGCTCATGCGCCTTCGCCACATCGAGATCTTCCAGGCCATCCGCCAGACCGGCTCCGTCAGCGCGGCCGCGCAATTGCTCCACGTGTCCCAGCCGGCCGTGACCAAGGTCCTGCAGCACGCCGAGCAACAACTGGGGTTCCCCTTGTTCTTGCGGGTGCGGGGCAAGTTGCAGGCAACGCCCGAGGCGCTGGAGCTGGAGCGCGAAGTCGACAAAGTCACCGAAAGCCTGCAAGGGGTGCGGCGCCTGGCCCAGAGCCTGCGCCGCGCACCGGGCCACAGCGTGCGCCTCGGCGCGACACCGGCGCTGGCCCTGTCGCTGCTGCCACCGGCGATTCATGAGTGGACCGGGCGTTACCCCGATATCGTCTGCGAACTGTCGAGCGCCCACAGCCGCGAACTGGTGCAGAACCTGTTGATGCGCGAAATCGACGTCGCCCTGACCCTGCAATTGCCCGATCACCCGGGGCTCAAGGCCCAGGCGCTGGCATCCGGGGTGCTGGTGGCCCTGGCGCCAATCGGCTATTGGCCGGATAAAGACGTCGGCACGCCACTGCCGTTGATGGCCCTGAGCGACGCGCCGTTCATTGGCCTGTCCAGCAGCGATCCGCTGTCGACGCGCCTGGACCGCTACTTGGAAAACGTCCAGCCACCGCCCCGGGTGAGCATCGCGGTGCAGACCTACTCACTGGCCAGGGCCATGGTCGAATCCGGCGCCGGGCTGACGGTGATCGACCCGTTCACCGCCCTCGGCGCCTCGCCCGGCACCACCGCCATCCGCCCCCTGGCGCCACCGCTGCCGATCACCTTGTACGCGATCACCCGCGCCGATGAGCCACCGCCCCACACCGTGAGCGAGCTGATGGCCATTTTCAGCCGTCGCGCGCAGGAGCAGTTGGATCGGTTGCTCGGGCATACCGGGTAATCATTGTGGGAGCGGGCTTGCTCGCGAAGACGTCAGCACAGTCGACGACGAAATTGACGGCGCTGACGCTTTCGCGAGCAAGCCCGCTCCCACAAGGGGTTGGGGTTACAACACGTAGTACAAGATCGCGACGAAGTGCAGTAGGCTGCCGGCGATCACGAACAGGTGCCAGATCCCGTGGGCATGGCGCAGCCGGCTGTCGAGGGCAAAGAAGATGATGCCCACGGTGTAGAACACCCCACCCGCCGCCAACCAGATAAAGCCGGCCATCCCCAGCGCCGCGATCAACGGCTTGATCGCCACCAGCACGATCCAGCCCATCACCGCGTAGATCACGATCGACAGGATCCGCGCCTCGGACCGTGGCTTGATCTCCTGCAGCATGCCGATCAGCGCCAGCCCCCAGACAATCCCGAACAGCGTCCAGCCCCACGGCCCGCGCAGGGTCACCAGGCAAAACGGCGTGTAGCTGCCGGCGATCAGCAGGTAGATCGACAGGTGATCGACCTTCTGCATGATCACCTTCGCCCGCCCGCGCACGCTGTGATACACCGTCGACACGCTGTACAGCGTCAACAACGTCACCCCATAGATCGCCACGCTGACAATCTTCCAGGGGTTAGCGTCCAGGCTGGCAATCACCAGTAACCACACCACCCCGACAAACGCCGCCACCGCCCCGAGCAAATGGCTCCAGGCGTTGAATCTTTCCCCGTGATACATCTGCCTTCACCTCCGGATCACTGCAACGGCCTGCAAGGCTCAGGCTTGCAGCGTGAAAGCGCATTTCCAATCGTTCCCCAAAAGGGACTGATAGGTCCCTTTTGGGGGCTTATCAAGACAACCCCGTTTCCACCACCAGCCCGGCGTCTACCAACAACGCCTCCAGCGCCAGCAAGTCCGGGACTTTGGCCACCTGTTCCGCCACTTGCACGGCGGCCTTTTCCAGGGCGCACAGCGGCACGTCGACGTAGCTCAACTGGCTGTCGAGCTTGCACGAGCGCGGGATGCCCTGGACCAGCAGGGCGATGAACTTGAGGTCCGGGCGGCCGCTGAGGGTGTTGAGGATGACGATGCGGGCGCGTTCGCCGATCACGGTCTTTTGCCCGCACGCCGACTCGAAGCTGAGCAGCGGGATCTGCCGGTCGCGCCAGTTCACCAGGCCCAGGTACCAGGGCGGCGAGTCGAGGTCGAAGGTGCTGCGCTGGTAGTCGATCAGCTCGGCGACCGCGACGTTGGGCAGGATCAGGGTGCGGTCGGCCAGGGGCAGCAGCAGGCCGGTCAGGTTGCTGGCGCGATGCTCAAGCATGGGAGTTGCTCCATAGGGCGATGCTTTCGAGCAACACCGATTCCTGGTAGGGCTTGCCGAGGTAGTCGTTGACGCCAATGGCCATCGCCCGGTCGCGGTGTTTCTGGCCGGTGCGCGAGGTGATCATGATGATCGGCAGGTGCTGCAGGCGCGGGTCGTTGCGCACCTGCGTGGCCACCTCGAAGCCGTCCATGCGCGGCATTTCGATGTCCAGCAGCATCAGGTCGGGCGTGTGTTCCTCCAGCAACAACATGGCGTCCACTCCGTCCTTGGCCGTCAGCACGCGCATGCCATGGCGTTCCAGCAGGCGGCTGGTGACCTTGCGCACCGTGACCGAATCGTCGACCACCAGCACCAGCATCGAGCGCTTGGCCTCGGCCTCCGGCACCGATTCGCGCACCGGTTGGGTCGGCGCCTGCATCGCCCGCAGCGGGGCCAGCAGGTCGAGAATCAACACCACGCGTCCGTCACCGAGGATGGTCGCGCCGGACAACCCCGGCACCGCTGCGAACTGCGGGCCGAGGCTCTTGACCACGATTTCCCGGGTGCCAGCCATGGCGTCGACCTGCACCGCGATGTGCCGCTCGTTGCACTGCACCAGCAGCACCGGCAACGGCAGGCTCTGGCCCAGCAGGTTGGGGCGCACGCTGGTTTTCAGCAGCTCGCCCAGGTAGCACAACGCATACCGCTGCCCGGCGTACTCGTAGGCCGGCGATTCGAGCTGGTAGTAGCTCTCCAGCTCGTTGGGCAGGACCCGCACGATACCTTCGATGGTGTTCAGCGGGATCGCGTACTGGTCCTCCAGGCACTGCACCATCAGCGCGCGGTTGACCGAGACGGTGAACGGCAAGCGGATGCGAAAGTGCACGCCCTGGCCCGGGGTCGAGTCGATGCTCATCGAGCCGCCCAACTGACGCACTTCCTCGTGGACCACGTCCATGCCCACCCCGCGCCCGGAGATCTGGGTGATCTTCTCGGCCGTGGAAAAGCCCGGTTGCAGGATGAACTGCAACACGTCGCGGTCGCTGATGTCGCTGTCGTCGGCCAACAGCCCGCGCGCGATCGCCTTGCGTCGTACGGCCGCGAGCGGCACCCCGGCGCCGTCGTCGCGGATATCGAAAATGATGTCGCCACCTTCCCGGGACAGGTCCAGGGTGATCCGGCCCTGCTCGGGCTTGCCCGCCGCACGGCGCACCTCGGCCGACTCCAGGCCGTGGTCGACGGCGTTGCGCAGCATGTGTTCCAGGGGTGCGGCCATGCGTTCCAGGACGTTGCGGTCCATCTCGCCTTCGGCGTTGCCAACCACGAACTCGACGTCCTTGCCCAGCTCGCTGGACACCTGGCGCACGATGCGCTTCAAGCGCGGCAGCATGCGCTCGAACGGCACCATGCGCGTGCGCATCAGGCCCTCTTGCAGCTCGGTGTTGATCCGCCCCTGTTGTTGCAGCAGGTTCTCGGCGTCGTGGTTGCGTCGATCCAGGGTTTCCTTGAGGTCGAGCAGGTCCGAGGCGGACTCGAACAACGCCCGCGACAGCTGCTGCAACTGCGAATGGCGGTCCATTTCCAGCGGGTCGAACTCTTCGTTGCCCAGGTGCTCGGCCTCGACCTGCTGGCGACTGAGAATCCGCCCCTGAGTCTCGGTGTCCAAGCGCCGCAGTTGGTCGCGCATGCGCTCGAGGGTGGTTTCCATCTCGCCCAGGATCACCCGGCCATCGTTGACCTGTTGTTCGATACGGCCCCGCAGGATCGAGGTTTCCCCGGCCAGGTTGACCAGTTCATCGAGCAGTTCGGCCGACACCTTGACCATGTCCGCGCCCGCCTCTGCCGGCGCTGTCGCGGGTTCGGGCTTGCTCGCGGCGGCCACCTCGACAGCCGCCACGGGCGCCACCGGGCCGGGCGTGGCCGGGTGACTGAACCCCCGGATCGCCTCGATCAGGTCGTCGGCCGGCAGCACGGGCTGGCCGGCGCGGCTGGCATCGAGCATGTGTGCCAGGCGGTCATGGCTGCGCTGCAACAGATCGAACAAGGCCGGGGTGGCCTGCAACTGGCCACTGGACAAGCCTTCGTAGAGAAACTCCAGCTCATGGGCCAGGTCGCCAATCGGCGCAATCTCCACCATCCGCGCCCCACCCTTGAGGGTGTGCAGGTCGCGCAGCAGGGTTTCCATCTCCTGGCGGCTGTGCGGCTCGGCCTGCCAGCGGGCCAACGCCGCGCCCGAGCTGTCGATGATGTCGAAACCTTCTTCGAGGAAGATCTCCAGCAACTCCGGGTCATGGCTCACCGCCTCATGGGCGAGCGCCGGCTCAGCAACGTCGACCGTGCCGGCACTGCGCTGGCGCCAGTGCTGGAGCGCCTCGATCAGGGCCACGCCATCGCCCAGGGGTTGTTGCTGTTGCAGCTGTTCAAGCAGTTGCGCGAGGCGTTCGTGGCTCTGTTGCAACAGGTGCCCCAACTCGGCCGAGTAGCTGAGGCGCCGGTCCACCAGGCCTTCGTAAAGGTTTTCCAGCTCATGGGCCAGGTCGCCCACCGGCACGATGCAGGCCATCCGCGCCCCGCCCTTGAGGGTATGCAGGTCACGTTGCAGTGACGACAACGGCGCGCTGTTGTCCGGATCTGCCAGCCAGCGCTGCAAGGCTTGCCCGGCGCTTTCGAGGATGTCCACCGCCTCTTCGAGGAAGATCGCCACCAGTTCGTCGTCGATGCTCGTCGGCACGGACTGTTCCAGCGCGGCAGTGGCGCTGCCCAGCTCACTGATGCTCAGGACACGGCTGCCGTCGCTGCGGATCAGCCCCAGGGCCTGCGGATCGAGGCCCTCGTTGAGCAGGTCACGCAAGGCCCGGACCCGCGCTGGCTGGTGGCTGACTTCCTGGCCGGCGGCCAGTTCGTCGAGCATGTCGATCAAGGCTTCGTGGGCACGTTGCGCCTCATGGAAGAAGCGCTCGCTGACTGCCAGGCTGCTTTCCTCCACGGCGCCGTAGAGGTCGAGCAAGGCTTCGCACAGTTCATCCACCGGGTGCAGGTCGGCCAGGTGGGCGTTTTCCCCCAGGGTGGTCAATTCGTCCAGCAGCGCGCTGAGTTCCTGACGCTCGCCGGGGTGCTGCTGCCAGCGTTGCAACAGGCTTTCGGCGTCCAGCAGGATGTCCATGCCCTGGGCCAGGAAGTTGTTGATCAGCTGCGGGTCACGTTTGATGCGCACGCCGCTGCTGGGCGAGTTGTGCACCGCCACCAGGCGCTCGGCGAGCAGTGCGTGGGTGCGTTCGATCAGCGCGTGGGCGCCGTCGATGGCCCGTGACGGGTCGTCCTTCGACTGCCTCAGGCCCCGGCGCAGCAGGCCTTCGGCTTCGAGCAACAGTTCGACTTCATCCAGGTCCAGTGCCAGCCGGTGCGCCTTGTACTCACGCGCCAACTGGTCGAGGGCCGCCGCCAGTTCGGCAATCGGTACCACCCCGGCCACCGAGGCGCTGCCCTTGAGGGTATGCAAGGCGCGCTGCAAGTCATCGCTGGCCGCCAGTGGCACGTGTTCGGCGGCCAAGTCGAGAAAGCGGTTGAGGCTGGCCAGGTGGGTCTCGGCCTCGTTGCGGAAGATCTCCAGCAACTGCGGGTCGGCGCCGCTGTCATCCGCCGTCGGCGAATCGGGCATGCCCTTGGCCAGGCCGTGGGCGCGGGCGGCCAGGCGGTCGACGTCATCGCGCTGGCGCTGGGCATTGGCGGCGAACTCGGCGATCAGCTCAGGCAGCAAGGCCACGACCTCGGCGAGCAAGCCCTGGACCGGCGGGTCGGGCTCGACGCTACGCTCCAGCACGCGGTTGAGCAGGTTTTCCAGCGCCCAGGCCAGTTCGCCGAGCACCAGCGCGCGAACCATCCGGCCGCTGCCCTTGAGGGTGTGGAACGCCCGGCGCAGTTCGCCCAGGGCCGTGAGGTCGGCAGGGTTGGCGACCCACAGCGGCAGTTGTTCACGCAGGACCTGCAACACCTCATCGGTCTCTTCCAGGAACACTTCGCGCAGTTCGTCATCCACCGGGGTTTCATCCCGCGGTGGCGGCAGCAGGCTACCGGGGGTGATGCGCGCCGGCGGGTTGAGCGCCGACACCGGGCTGGCCAGCACCTCGGCCAGCGATTGCAGCGCCTGCGGGTCGTCCCATTCATCGTGTGCCTGCGCGGCCTCGGCGGGGCTGAGCACCTCGTCGAGCAGCGGCACCTGCACCGCATCCGGCAAATAGCCCAGGCTCGCCAGGCTGCGCTCGGCCACATCCAGTACCGGCTCGCCCTGGGCCTGGGGGTCTTCGCTCAAGCGCTCCAGGTAGTACTCGATGGCGCTGAGCGCGTCGGCCAGGTTGTCCAGGTGCTGCCAGTCCGGCGGGCTCAGATCCACCAGCAAATGCTCGCGGATGTACCGGTTGCAGGCGTCCAGCAGGCTGGCGGCGCGGTTCAGCGGGATCATCGCCAGCGCGCCCCGGACCTGGGTCAACACGGCCGGCAGGGGCAGCAGCGCCTGGCGATCCCACTCGGCGTCGATGTACTCGACGATCATGTCCTTGGCCTGTTGCAGGCACAGGCGAGCTTCCTTGATCACGATCTGGTGGATCTGGGTCAGGTCGGTGGTCGGCAGCCGACTTTCTTCGCGGCTTTCTTCGACGATGCCGACCATCCCCGCCAGGGTCGCCTCGACGTAGAGCAAGGCGCCGGCGACGTCCATCAGGATCGCGTCATTCGGCTCCCGTTGGCCCTGGGCCAGGCTCAGCACCACGCCAAGCTGATCGATGATGACCTTGCGCGGCTGGCCGAAACCCAGCACTGCCAGGGTGTCGGCGATTTGCCGCAGCGGCGCCAGCAGGCTGTCCAGGTCGGAGGCGTGCTGGCGGTCGCTGCGCACGAACAGGTCCAGGCGCTCCTTGACCCGCACCAGCTCCTCGCACAACGCAGCCAGCACCGAGCGCATCGCATCGCGGTCCGGGCCGGCGAGGCGCGCCCGCTCTTCATCGAGCAGGGCACTGTCGGGCAAGGCTTCATCGAGTCCGTAGCGATCTTTCATGGTTTGCATCCGGGCGCTGGGGTGTTGCGCCTTGGCGATATAGAACAGCAGGCTTTTGAGCAACTCCGGGGGCGCCGCCTGGTTGACCCCCGGCATGCCTTGGTCGAGCAGGCGCTTGAGCTCTTTGTCGGCATCCTTGAACAGGCTGCGCAGCGCCGGGCTGTGGCCGATGCGGCCTTCCTGCATGCCTTCGATCAGCGCCGAGGCGACCTGCCACAGCGGGCTCAAGGGCGCATCGCCACAGATCGCTTCCAGGCGGGCAAAGACCTTGGCCAGGTAGCCGAGGTTCGTTGCGTCATCCTGTTCGCGCATCAACCCCACCAACCCCATCTGCAGCATCTGGCGCAGCTTGCGCAACACCGTGGGCAGGTCGGCCGGATCCAACTGCGCCAGTTGCGCGGGGTCCAGCGGCGCCAGGTCGTGCAGTTGCGGGCTGAACAGGCTGGTTTCCGAGAGCAGGCTTTCGCCACGGGCACTGCGCAGGTCGTTGATCAGCGGCAACACCACCAGCGGCAGGTCGCGCCGGGCGCTTTGCACGCGGTCGAGGTAGATCGGCAACTGGCTGATGGCCTGTTGCAGCAGGGCGATGGCTTCGTCGCGGTGGCTGACGCGGTTGTGCTGCAGCGCCGCGGCCAGTTGCTCCATCTCTTCGGCCAGCAGCGCCGCGCCGTAGAACTCGACCATCTGCAGGCTGCCATGCACCTGATGGATCCCCGCCAGGCACGCGGCAATCGCGTGGGCCGCGTGCGGCTGTTCGACCCGGCTGTCGAGCACCATGCTTTCAAGGGCGGCAAACGCCTGCTTCAGCGTTTCGGCAATTTCGCCCTTGACCCATTCGAGGGCCACATAGTCGTGCCGATCACCCATAACCACTCCCCTCAAAACCCATGACGTGCTGTGTTGCCCGTACTGAATAACTACCCACTTCCGAGCGCTGCAGATCCCCCTGTGGGAGCGGGCTTGCTCGCGAAAGCGCTGTATCAGGCAACATCAGGATTGACTGACAAGGCCTATTCGCGAGCAAGCCCGCTCCCACAGGGGATCTGCGGTGTCTCAGAGTTCATCCGCCTTCTTCACCGGCAAGGTAAACCCGGACACCGAGCGCCGCAGCTGGCTGGCCATCTTGGCCAGGTTGCCGATGCTCTCGGCGGTGGCCGTGGAGCCCGACGAGGTTTGCGTGGTGATCTGCTGGATCACGTTCATCGTCAAGGAAATCTGCCCCGCCGACGTGGTCTGCTGTTGCGCCGCGTTGGAGATGCTCTGGATCAACGCCGCCAGGGTCTTGGACACCCCTTCGATTTCCTCCAGGGCCACCCCGGCATCCTGCGCCAGCCGGGCGCCACGCACCACTTCGGTGGTGGTCTGCTCCATGGAGATCACCGCTTCATTGGTGTCGGCCTGGATCGCCCGCACCAGGGTCTCGATCTGCCGGGTGGCGGCCGAGGATCGCTCGGCCAGGCGCTGCACTTCATCGGCGACCACCGCAAAACCACGCCCGGCATCCCCGGCCATGGACGCCTGGATCGCCGCGTTGAGGGCCAGGATGTTGGTCTGATCGGCAATGTCGTCGATCAAGCTGACAATGTCGCCGATTTCCTGGGAAGACTCGCCCAGGCGCTTGATGCGCTTGGCGGTATCCTGGATCTGCTCGCGGATGTTGTCCATGCCGTGGATGGTGTTGTGCACCACCTCGTTGCCCTTGTTGGCGATGTCCACCGACCGCTCGGCCACGGCCGAGGATTCGGCGGCGTTAGCCGAGACCTGGTCGATGGACTGGGCCATGTCGTTGATCGCAGTGGATGCTTCGCTGATCTGCTGGGCCTGATGCTCCGAGGCCTGGGCCAGGTGCATGGCGGTGGCCTGGGTTTCCTGCACGGCGGCGGCGACCTGGCCGGCGGTGAGGTTGATGGTGGCGACCAGCTCACGCAGCTGGTCGACCGAATAGTTGATCGAGTCGGCGATGGTGCCGGTGAAGTCTTCCGTGACCGAGGCGGTCACCGTCAAGTCGCCATCGGCCAGGTCTTCGATTTCATCGAGCAGGCGCATGATCGCGTTCTGGTTGCGCTCGTTCTTCTCGGCGGTCTCACGCAACTGGCGGTTGGTTTCACGCACCATCACCAGGCCGATCAGGATGATCGAGGTCAGCGCCAGCAACCCCAGCACGTAGCCGCCGATGGTGTCGGTGGAGCGCCCGCCCATCAGGTTCTCGAACCCGGTGGCCAGGAACGACGCTTCATCGAGCAGGGTTTGCGACAGGTTGAAGATGTTGCCCGCCGACTCGCGGACCTTGAACAACTCCGGCGAGGTTTCGAGGATTTCGTCCACCGAGCCCGAGACGAACTCGAACAACTCGGCGATCTCGCTCAGGCGCGCCCGGGCGTCACGGTCTTCGACCTGGCTGATCTTCAGTGCCGGATTGCCCTGGAGCATGCCATTGAGCACCAGGCCAAAGCGCTCGGCATCACGCCCGAACACCTCGGCGGCCTGCTGGGCATTCTCATCGCCGGCCAGCACCGTGTTGACCGCGCCGAGGATGCGCTCGGCCAGCAGCGACTGACGCTGGGCCAAGACGACCTGGGCCGCCGGGGCGCCGCGCTGCAGGAGGGTCTCGACCACCTTTTCGTATTCGATCTGCAGCTGCGGCACGGTCTCAGCCAGCGTCGCGGCCACCTGGTGCAGGGACAGCACGGTCTGCTCGCTGGAGAGGATCGCGTCGGTGTTGCTCAGCAGTTTGTCCCAGTCCAGTTGCACCGCGCGCATTTGCGGGCGCACCGCCGCGGGTGCAGGGGGCAGGCCGGTGGCCGGGTCGCCTTTTTTCAGGTAGCCCCAACGCCTGGCGAAGTCATTGCGCGCATCGCTGAGCAACTTGAACGCCGCCGCCTTGCCGGCCGCCGCTTCGGTGGCGTTCTTGGCAATGCGCTGGGACAGCACGCGCAACTCGCCCGCATGGCCGATGTACTGCTTGTCGTAGGCTGCCTGCGTATTGAGGTAGGCGAAATTGGCGAACAGCAACACGATGAACACGATCAGCGCGAGAAACAAAACGATGATCTGTGAGCGACTGCGCGAACCTTCCGTGGGTGTGCCTGCTTTTGCTTTTATCATCGATCCTCGCCTGTTAACCCACATCCTGGGTTTACCGAATTACCTGTGGGAGCGGGCTTGCTCGCGAAAGCGCTGTGTCAGGCAACATCAGGGCTGACTGACAGGTCCTATTCGCGAGCAAGCCCGCTCCCACAGGGGGCCGCGTCATTTTCGTTAAAGCACCACATCCATAAACCGTGGTGACTGCGCCAGCGCGAACGGGCTGAACACCTGCCAGCGTTGTTCGCGCTCGAACTGGCCCTTGATGAACGCCCCGGCCGGACCATCCCGGGTATCGCGTGATGCCGCTTCGAAGCGCGCCTGGTCAAAGTGCTGCATGCCCAGCACTTCATCGACCATCAGGCCGACGAACAGCTCTTTGTACTCGACGACCAGCACCCGCCGCTGCTTGCGCTGCGCCGATGACTCGCCCCCCAGGAACCCACACAGGTCCATGATCGGCAGCAGGCTCCCGCGCAGGTTGGCCACGCCCCGGACCCACGGCTTGACCCCCGGCAATGGGGTCAGGCGCGGCTCGTGCAGCACTTCGCTGACCTCGCCCATGGGCGCCACGTACCAGCGCTCGCCCAGGCGAAAGCCAATCCCGCTCCACCCATGGTGGCGGGTGGGCTGGGACGGCAAGTCCGCCGCCAGCAGGCGGCAGCGTTGGTCGATCTGCAGCAGCAGTTCGAAGGCAGTCAGCGACTCGGCCATGGCCCGGACGTCAGCCGGCCAGCACAGCGTTCAGGGTCTTGATCAGGGTTTCTTCGTCCACCGGCTTGGTCAGGTAATCCTTGGCGCCCTGGCGGGTGCCCCAGACCTTGTCGGTTTCCTGGTCCTTGGTGGTGATGATGATCACCGGGATGTGGCCGGTGTCCGGGTCCTTGGTCAACTGGCGGGTCGCCTGGAACCCATTGAGGCCGGGCATGACGATGTCCATCAGCACCGCGTCGGGTTTCTCCTGGCGCGCCAGGGCCACGCCATCGGCACCGTTTTCAGCCTTCAACACCTGGTGGCCGTGCTTCTCCAGCATGCCGGTCAGTTTGTACATTTCAGTCGGTGAGTCATCGACGATCAGGATACGAGCCATGGTCTTCCCCATTGTTCTGGTCGACGCCGGGCCGGCTGGCCAAGCATCTGAATGCTGTTCTAGTGCGCCGTAGCGGCCGTGAACCCCGGTACGTGAGCCTGGATCGCGCTGAGCAGTTCTTCCTTGCTGAACGGCTTGGTCAAAAACTGATCAGAGCCGACGATACGCCCCTTGGCCTTGTCGAACAGCCCATCCTTGGAGGACAGCATAATCACCGGCGTGGCCTTGAACGCACTGTTGTTCTTGATTAAAGCGCAGGTCTGATAACCATCCAGGCGCGGCATCATGATGTCGACAAAGATGATCCGCGGGTGATGGTCGGCAATCTTGGCCAGGGCATCGAACCCGTCGATGGCCGTGATCACCTCACAACCGGCATTGCGCAGCAACGTTTCGGCGGTGCGGCGAATCGTCTTCGAATCGTCGATCACCATGACCTTCAAGGCGTTGGGATGCTGTTCCATATCTGCTCTATCATCGCCACGGCGAATCGATTTTGCCGGCGCACCGGTGTTCCACGCTGCAGAGCCCGATGTGCAAGGCCCAGCGCGACATGGCAGCCTTTTTAGCACAGTCGCCTGCGCCAATCTATCGAGGCGGTTTTTCCTTGACCGCGAATGCACTGGGCGCCACTCTGACGCCACTTTTGCACATCATTTTTCGCCCATCTTCGAGGAAACCCCCATGAGCGTTCGCGTCGGGATTGTCATGGACCCTATCGCCAGCATTTCCTACAAAAAGGACAGCTCGCTGGCCATGTTGCTGGCCGCCCAGGCGCGCGGCTGGGAACTGTTCTATATGGAGCAGCGCGACCTGTACCAGGGCGAGGGCCAGGCCCGCGCACGCATGCGCCCGCTGCAGGTGTTCGCCAACCCGGAACACTGGTTCGAGCTGCAAGCCGAAGTCGATGCGCCCTTGAGCGACCTGGACGTGATCCTGATGCGCAAGGATCCGCCGTTCGACATGGAGTTCGTCTACAGCACCTACCTGCTCGAACAGGCCGAGCGCGCGGGCGTGCTGATCGTCAACAAGCCGCAGAGCCTGCGCGACTGCAACGAAAAGCTGTTCGCCACGCTGTTCCCCCAGTGCACGCCACCGACCGTGGTCAGCCGCCGCGCCGACGTGCTGCGTGAATTCGCCGCCCAGCACGGCGACGTGATCCTCAAGCCCCTGGACGGCATGGGTGGCACCTCGATCTTCCGCCACCGCGCCGGCGACCCGAACCTGTCGGTGATCCTCGAAACCCTGACCGCGCTAGGCACCCAGCAGATCATGGGCCAGGCCTACCTGCCGGCGATCAAGGACGGCGACAAGCGCATCCTGATGATCGACGGCGAGCCGGTGGATTACTGCCTGGCGCGCATTCCCGCCGCTGGTGAGACCCGTGGCAATCTGGCCGCCGGTGGCCGTGGCGAAGCCCGTCCGCTGAGCGACAAGGATCGCTGGATCGCCGCCCAAGTGGGCCCGACCCTGCGCGAAAAAGGCCTGCTGTTCGTCGGCCTCGACGTGATCGGCGAGCACCTGACCGAAATCAACGTCACCAGCCCCACCTGCATCCGCGAGATCGACAATGCCTTCGGCACCAACATCGGCGAAATGCTGATGGCGGCCATCGATCAGAAGCTCCAGGCCCGTTGATATAGATCCACCAAGAGACGACCCACATTGCGTTATCATGCGCGGCCTGTGAAAGACGCGATGTTGGTTCGTTTGCCATGACCTTACCCTCCGATCTGCCCCCCGAACTCGCCCAGCGTGGCGTGCGTGCGGCCGATCGCCTGGGGTTTACCCTGTTACTCGCGGCGCTGATCCACCTGGCCCTGCTGCTGGGTGTCGGGTTCAGCATGGTCGAGCCCAAGCAGATCAGCCGGACCCTGGAAATCACCCTCGCCACCTTCAAGAGCGACACCAAGCCCGAGAAGGCCGACTTCCTGGCCCAGGAAAACCAGCAGGGCAGCGGCACCCTGGACAAGAAGGCCATCCCCAAGACCACCGAGGTCGCGCCGTTCCAGGACAACAAGGTACGCAAAGTCACCCCGCCGCCGTCGGTCAAGCCTCAGGTTGAAGAAGCCGCGCCCAAGGCCGCGGTGACCACCGTGGCGCCCGCGCCGAAAAAAGCCGCGACCAAGAAACAAGAGATCAAGAGCGAGCCCACGCCCAAGGCCGTGGCCCCGACCTTCGACAGCTCGCAACTGTCCAGCGACATCGCCAGCCTGGAGGCCGAGCTGGCCAACGAACAACAGCTGTACGCCAAGCGCCCACGCATCCACCGCCTGAGCGCCGCCTCGACCCAGCGCGACAAAGGCGCCTGGTATAAGGACGAATGGCGCAAGAAAGTCGAGCGCATCGGCAACCTGAACTACCCCGACGAAGCCCGGCGCAAACAGATCTACGGCAACTTGCGACTGATGGTCTCGATCAACCGCGATGGCTCGCTGTACGAAGTGTTGGTACTCGAATCCTCCGGCCAGCCGCTGCTGGACCAGGCAGCGCAGCGCATCGTGCGCCTGGCGGCGCCGTTTGCCCCGTTCACCGGCGACCTGGCGGACTTCGACCGACTGGAAATCATCCGCACCTGGAAATTCGCTCGCGGCGATCGACTGTCCAGTAATTGACTAACATTCAGGGTGAATGAACCGACGCCTTCGCGGGCAAGCCTCGCTCCTACAGGACATACCGGAGCCTGTAGGAGCGAGGCTTGCCCGCGAAGAGCCCCTCAAGCAAACCCAACGTCAAAAGACACCCGCGCAAGGATTTCCTACACATCCCCAGCTTGTCAGTTTGCCCCTCCAGCGCCACACTAGCGCACATGAAAAACGTCAGCCCCAGCTACCTCAAGCATCACTTCCTGATCGCCATGCCCCACATGGCCGACCCGAACTTTGCGCACACCTTGACCTACATCGTCGAGCACACCGCCAATGGCGCCATGGGGCTGGTGGTCAATCGCCCGCAAGACCTGAGCCTGGCCGACATCCTTGAGCAACTGCGCCCGGACATCGACCCGCCTGCGCTGTGCCAGCATGTGCCGGTCTTCGTGGGCGGCCCTGTACAGAACGACCGGGGCTTTGTCCTGCACCCGTCGGGGCAATCGTTCCAGGCCACCGTCGAACTGGAAGGCGAACTGTCCTTGTCCACCTCCCAGGACGTGCTGTTTGCCATCGCTGACGGCGTGGGGCCGGCCAAGAGCCTGATCGCCCTCGGCTACGCTGGCTGGGACGCCGGGCAACTGGAAGCGGAGCTGGCCGACAACGCCTGGCTGACCTGCCCGTACGACGCCGACATCCTGTTCAACACCCGCAGCGATCTGCGCCTGGAAGCGGCCGCCCGGCACCTGGGCGTCAACCTCAGCCTGCTCACCAGCCAGGCGGGACACGCCTGATGGCCCTGCGTCTGATCCTCGGTTTTGACTACGGCACCAAGCAGATCGGCGTTGCCGTCGGCCAGGTGATTACCGGCCAGGCCCGCGAGCTGTGCACCCTCAAGGCCCAAAACGGCATTCCCGACTGGAATCAGGTCGAAGCCCTGATCAAGGAATGGAAACCCGACGCCGTGGTCGTCGGCCTGCCGCTGAACATGGACGGCACCCCCAGCGACATGTGCCTGCGGGCCGAAAAGTTCGCCCGCCGCCTCAATGGCCGCTACAACCTGCCCTTCTATACCCACGATGAGCGCCTGACCACCTTCGAGGCCAAGGGCGAGCGCCTGGCCCGTGGCGGGCAGAAAGGCAGTTACCGCGACAACCCGGTCGACGCCATCGCCGCCGCCCTGCTGCTGCAGGGCTGGCTCGATGAAAACGGCGCCCTGTTCGAATCCTGACGAGCCGCCACTGGCGTCTGTCTTCGCTACAACCCGAGCCACACCCGGTCTGACCCGGCTCGGGCCCAAGAAGGAGCAACCATGAGCCTGCCCAATCCCGCCGAACTGATCAGCCAGATCGCGATCCGGCTTGACGCCTACCTGGCCCAACGTGGCATCAGCGAACCGCGCTACATCGGCATCCGCAGCGGTGGCGTGTGGGTTGCCCAGGCCTTGCTCGCCGAGCTGGGCAGTGATGCGCCATTGGGCACCCTGGATGTGTCCTTCTACCGCGACGATTTCAGCCAGAACGGCCTGCACCCGCAAGTACGGCCCTCGGCCCTGCCCTTCGAAATCGAAGGCCAGCACCTGGTGCTGATCGACGACGTGCTGATGAGCGGGCGGACCATCCGTGCCGCCATGAATGAACTCTTCGACTACGGGCGCCCGGCCAGCATCACCCTGGTGTGCCTGCTGGACCTGGACGCCGGCGAACTGCCGATCCGCCCCAACGTGGTTGGCGCCACGCTCAACCTGGCGCCCCATGAGCGGGTCAAGCTGTCCGGCCCTGAACTGGCGCTGGAACTGCAAGACCTCGCCCTCTAATTCGCCCTTTTAAAGAGTCCATTGCGATGACGCCTCTAGACACCAAGCGCCCGCTGCAGCTCAATGACCAGGGCCAGCTGCGCCATTTCCTCTCGCTCGACGGCCTGCGCCGCGAGCTGCTGACGGAAATCCTCGACACCGCCGACTCCTTCCTCGAAGTCGGCGCCCGGGCCGTGAAGAAAGTCCCGTTGCTGCGCGGCAAGACCGTGTGCAACGTGTTCTTCGAAAACTCCACCCGCACCCGCACCACCTTTGAACTGGCGGCCCAGCGGCTGTCGGCGGACGTGATCACCCTGAACGTGTCGACGTCTTCGGCCAGCAAGGGCGAAACCCTGCTCGACACCTTGCGCAACCTCGAAGCCATGGCCGCCGACATGTTCGTCGTGCGCCACGGCGACTCCGGCGCGGCGCACTTCATCGCCGAGCACGTGTGCCCGCAAGTGGCGATCATCAACGGTGGCGATGGCCGCCATGCCCACCCGACGCAGGGCATGCTCGACATGCTGACGATTCGCCGGCACAAAGGCAGCTTCGAGAACCTCTCGGTGGCCATCGTCGGCGACATCCTGCACTCACGGGTCGCGCGCTCGAACATGCTGGCACTCAAGACCCTCGGTTGCCCGGACATCCGCGTGATCGCGCCCAAGACCCTGCTGCCCATCGGCATCGAGCAATACGGGGTCAAGGTCTACACCGATATGACCGAAGGCCTCAAGGACGTCGACGTGGTGATCATGCTGCGCCTGCAACGCGAGCGCATGGCCGGCGGCCTGCTGCCCAGCGAAGGCGAGTTCTATCGCCTGTTCGGCCTGACCACCGCGCGCCTGGCCGGCGCCAAGCCGGACTGCATCGTCATGCACCCCGGCCCGATCAACCGCGGCGTGGAGATCGAATCGGCGGTGGCCGACGGTCCGCACTCCGTGATTCTCAACCAGGTGACCTACGGGATCGCCATTCGTATGGCCGTGTTGTCCATGGCCATGAGCGGGCAAACGGCCCAGCGCCAATTCGAGCAGGAGAACGCCCAGTGAAGCTCAGCATCCTCGGCGCCCGCGTCATCGATCCAAGCAGTGGCCTGGATCGCGTCACCGACATTCATATCGAAGCCTGCAAGATCGTCGCCCTCGGCGCCGCCCCGGCTGGTTTCGTCGCCGTTGAAACGATCGAGGCCAACGGCCTGGTGGTCGCGCCCGGGCTGGTGGACCTCAACGTCGCCCTGCGCGAGCCGGGCTATAGCCGCAAAGGCTCGATTGTCAGCGAAACCCACGCCGCCGCGGCCGGTGGCGTCACCAGCCTGTGCTGCCCACCGAACACCAAACCGGTGCTGGACACTTCGGCCGTGGCCGAACTGATCCTCGACCGGGCCCGCGAGGCCGGCAACGCCAAGGTGTTCCCGATTGGTGCCCTGAGCAAAGGCCTGGACGGCGAACAACTGGCCGAGCTGATTGCCCTGCGCGACGCCGGCTGCGTGGCCTTCGGCAACGGCCTGGAGAGTTTTCGCAACACCCGCACCCTGTGCCGGGCGCTGGAGTACGCGGCGACCTTCGACCTGACGGTGATCTTCCACTCCCAGGACCACGACCTGGCGGAAGGCGGCCTGGCGCACGATGGCCCCACCGCCGCCTTCCTCGGCCTGCCGGGCATCCCGGAAACCGCCGAGACCGTGGCCCTGGCCCGTGACCTGCTGCTGGTGGAGCAAAGCGGTGTGCGCGCGCACTTCAGCCAACTCACCAGCGCCCGCGGCGTGGCCTTGATCGCCCAGGCGCAGGCTCGGGGCTTGAACGTGACGGCGGATGTCGCCTTGTACCAGTTGATCCTCACCGACGAGGCGCTGATCGACTTCAACAGCGTGTATCACGTGCAACCGCCGCTGCGCACCCGCGCGGACCGCGACGGCCTGCGTGCAGCCGTGAAGTCGGGGGTGATCTCGGCCATCTCCAGCCACCACCAGCCCCACGAACGCGACGCCAAACTGGCACCGTTCGGCGCCACCGAACCGGGCATCAGCAGCGTTGAACTGCTGCTGCCGCTGGCGATGACCCTGGTGGAAGACGGCCTGCTCGACCTGCCGACGCTGCTGGCACGCCTGAGCAGTGGCCCGGCCGAGGCGTTGCGCCTGCCGGCGGGCAAGCTGGCGGTCGGTGCGCCAGCGGACCTGGTGGTGTTCGACCCTGCCGCGTCCACCGTGGCCGGGGAGACATGGCGGTCCAAGGGTGAGAACTGCCCATTCCTCGGCCATAGCTTGCCGGGCGTGGTGCGCTACACCCTGGTGGACGGGCGGATCAGTCACCAGGCTTGAGACCGCGTTGCCTGCTTTTTTCGCGAGCAGGCTCGCTCCCACAGGGTCGATGCGGACTGACTGTGGGAGCGAGCCTGCTCGCGAATAGCCGTTAGCCTTAGAACGCGCCCCGGCTCTGCGCGTTGCGGATCGACACCTGGGTGTTCAACGTCCAGAAGTCATACAGCACCCCCACCAGGAACAAACCACCGGTCACCAGGTAGATCAGCCCGGTGATCCATTTGCCCTGGTACATGCGGTGGATGCCGAACACCCCGAGGAAGGTCAACAGGATCCACGCCACGCTGTACTCGATCGGCCCGGAGGTAAACCGTAGGTCCGCTTCGCGGTCCATGGCCGGGATCAGGAACAGGTCGATCAACCAGCCAATGCCCAACAGGCCGAAGGTAAAGAACCAGATCGTGCCGGTCACCGGCTTACCGTAATAGAAGCGGTGTGCGCCAGTGAAACCGAAAATCCACAACAGGTAACCAATCACCTTGCTGTGGGTGTCATGGTGCGGAGCATCCTGACGATAGGTGTTCATGGGTTCCCTCATTTGCCTTGATAGATAAATATTGTTGAATTCTTTGTGACTTTTTTACAGGTTGCCGACGTACGGCAAATGCTCCCTTGACTCCCGTCAAAGCCCTATACCACCTGACTTGTGTCGGACAATCGGGCCAATTTGCCGCCGCCTCAGCGATTTTCACCCCCGGGTTGAATCGACCAACGGCCCAGGAAGTGACAAAAAAGCTGCTATAAAGTTGCGCGCTTCCCTTACTAGAGCCTTGCCTAATGCGTCCATTTTTCAAGACATGGCTAACCATTTGCCTTTTGATGCCACTGGCCGCCCACGCCACCAATCGTGAGCAACGTCTTCCCAACGTTAATGGTTACACCCCTAAATCCCATGTTTCTGCTGCTACCAGCAAGAACAAACACAGCGTCAAACGCCCAGTATTGCTGAGCAAAGCCAACAGCTCGCTGGTTCCGCCCATGGCGACCAAGCAGAGCAGCGACGTATTGAGCCGCGCCGTGAACGTGCTCGGTACTCCTTATCGTTGGGGCGGCAGCAGCCCAAGTAAAGGCTTTGATTGCAGCGGCCTGGTGAAATACGCCTTCAATGACGTCGCCGCGGTCGACCTGCCACGCACCTCCAACGCCATGGCGGCTGGCCACGGGCTGAAAGTCGAGCGCAAGGACCTCAAGCCCGGCGACCTGATCTTCTTCAAGCTCAAGAGCCGCAAGGTCAACCACGTGGCCATCTACCTGGGCAACGACCGCTTCATCCACGCCCCACGCCGTGGCAAGTCGGTGACCATCGACACCTTGAAGAAACCGTACTGGGAAAGCCACTACGTGGTTGCCAAGCGAGTGCTGCCCAAAGAATCGACGCCGTTGCGGGTTGCCCAGCGCTGAGTTGATCCGCCCTCTTCGCGAGCAGGCTCGCTCCCACATTAGCGTCCCGTGGGAGCGAGCCTGCTCGCGAAAGCGTCCTCAAGACCGCTAAAATCCCTCCGGCGAATGCGCCACCGCCCGCGCCTGCTCGCGACTGATCAAACCCTGGCCCAGCAGCGCCTTCAGGCTCATGTCCAGGGTCTGCATCCCCAGCGCCCCACCCGTCTGAATCGCCGAATACATCTGCGCCACCTTGTCCTCGCGGATCAGGTGACGGATCGCCGCGGTGCCCAACATGATTTCGTGGGCCGCGACCCGGCCACCGCCGATGCGCTTGATCAGCGCCTGGCACACCACCGCCTGCAGTGATTCCGACAGCATCGAACGAACCATCGCCTGCTCCTCTCCCGCAAATACGTCCACCACCCGGTCAATGGTCTTGGCCGCCGAAGGGGTGTGCAGCGTGCCGAACACCAGGTGCCCGGTTTCCGCGGCCGTCAGGGCCAGTCGGATGGTCTCCAGGTCACGCAACTCCCCCACCAGGATCACGTCCGGGTCTTCCCGCAGGGCCGACCGCAACGCGGCCGCGAAACTGTGGCTATCGCGGCGTACCTCACGCTGATTGATCAGGCACTGGCGCGGCCGGTGGATGAACTCGATAGGGTCTTCGAGGGTGAGGATATGCTGTTGCCGATGGCGATTGAGGTGGTCGATCATCGCCGCCAGGGTGGTGGACTTGCCCGAACCCGTCGCCCCGGTGACCAGCACCAGGCCTCGCGGCAGCTCAGCAATCCGCCGAAACACTTGCCCCAGGCCCAATTCATCCAGGCTCGGCACCTGCGCCGGGATGGTGCGAAACACCGCACTCAGGCCACGATGCTGCTGGAACGCGTTGACCCGAAACCGCGCCACCTCGGGCGCCGCATAGGAAAAATCGAGTTCCAGGTGCTGCTCGAACGCGCTCCACTGCTGGCCGCTCATGACCTGTTGGATCAGTGCCTTCACCTGCGCGGCATCCTGCGCGGGCAGGTTGAGCGGTCGCACCTCGCCATCGACCCGGATCATCGGCGCCAACCCGCTGGACAGGTGCAAGTCCGAAGCCCCGTGCTTGACGCTAAAGGCCAGTAGCTCAGTGATATCCATACCACTCCTCAATTCCAGTAGAATGCGGCCAACCTCAGACTGCCGGCGTCCTTTGCATGTCAACGATAGCAGACAACATTTCCCAGGTAGCGGCCCGCATCCGCGCCGCGGAACACGCCGCCCAGCGCGCCGAACACAGCGTCCACCTGCTGGCCGTGAGCAAGACCAAGCCCGCCGCCGCCGTGCGCGAGGCCTACGCCGCCGGGGTCCGCGACTTCGGCGAGAACTACCTGCAAGAAGCCCTGGGCAAACAGCTTGAGCTGACCGACCTGCCCTTGATCTGGCACTTCATCGGCCCCATTCAATCGAACAAGACGCGCGCGATTGCCGAGCACTTCGCGTGGGTGCACTCGGTGGACCGCCTGAAAGTCGCCCAGCGCCTGTCCGAGCAACGCCCAGCCGACTTGCCGGCGCTGAACATCTGCATCCAGGTCAACGTCAGCGGTGAGGCCAGCAAGTCCGGCTGCACCCCGGCCGACCTGCCGGCCCTGGCCCATGCGATCAACGCGTTGCCACGCTTGACGTTGCGCGGGTTGATGGCGATTCCCGAGCCCACCGACGACCGCGCGGCCCAGGACGCGGCCTTTGCCGCGGTGCACCACCTGCAAGCCAGCCTGGGCCTGGGGCTCGACACACTGTCCATGGGCATGAGCCACGACCTTGAGTCGGCGATTGCCCAGGGCGCTACCTGGGTCCGTATCGGTACGGCGCTGTTTGGCGCGCGCGATTACGGCCAGCCGTGAAATGACTGACACACTTGTGAACAAGGACCTGACATGAGCAAGACACGCATTGCCTTTATCGGTGCCGGGAACATGGCCGCCAGCCTGATCGGCGGCCTGCGGGCCAAGGGCCTGGACGCCTCGCAGATCCGTGCCAGCGACCCCGGCGAAGAGACCCGCGCGCGCGTCGCCGCCGAACACGGCATCGCGGTGTTCGCCGACAACGCCGAGGCGATAAAAGACGCTGACGTGGTGGTGCTGGCGGTCAAGCCCCAGGCCATGAAAGTGGTGTGCGAGGCCCTGCGCCCGCACCTGGCGCCCAACCAATTGGTGGTGTCGATTGCCGCGGGCATCACCTGCGCCAGCCTGAACCACTGGCTCGGTGCCCAGCCGCTGGTGCGCTGCATGCCCAATACCCCGGCGCTGCTGCGCCAGGGTGTCAGCGGCCTGTACGCCACCGCCCAGGTCAGCGCCGCCCAACGCGAGCAGGCACTGGATCTGCTGTCCGCCGTGGGCATCGCCCTGTGGCTTGAAGAAGAACAGCAACTGGATGCGGTCACCGCCGTGTCAGGCTCGGGCCCCGCGTATTTCTTCCTGCTGATCGAAGCAATGACCGCCGCCGGGATCAAGCTCGGCCTGCCCGCCGACGTCGCCGCCCAACTGACGGTCCAGACCGCCCTGGGCGCCGCCCACATGGCCGCGGCCAGTGATGTCGAGGCGGGCGAACTGCGCCGTCGCGTGACCTCGCCGGCCGGCACCACGGAAGCGGCGATCAAATCGTTCCAGGCCGACGGCTTCGAAGCCCTGGTAGAAAAAGCCCTCGGCGCCGCCGCACACCGCTCGGCCGAGATGGCCGAGCAACTTGGCCGCTAATCCGCTCTTACAAAGGAATCCATGATGCTCGGACTCAATGACGCTGCCATTTTCATCATCAAGACCCTCGGTAGCCTGTACCTGCTGATCGTAATGCTGCGCTTCATCCTGCAAGTGGTACGGGCGAACTTCTACAACCCGCTGTGCCAGTTCATCGTCAAAGCCACTCAGCCGCTGCTCAAGCCGCTGCGCCGGGTCATCCCGAGCATGTTCGGCCTGGACATGTCGTCCCTGGTCCTGGCGCTGCTGGTCCAGATGGTATTGGTCGCGGTGATCCTCGCGCTCAAGGGCGTCATCGTCGACTGGGTGCTGCTGGTGCCGTGGTCGCTGATCGCGATCTTCTCGTTGTTCTTGAACGTGCTGTTCTACGCGATGATCATCAGCGTGATCCTGTCGTGGGTCGCTCCGGGGAGCCAAAACCCGGGCGCCGAACTGGTCCAGCAGATCACCGAGCCGGTACTGGCCCCGTTTCGCCGGATCATTCCGAACCTGGGCGGCCTCGATATCTCGCCGATCTTCGCGTTCATCGTGATCCAGTTGCTGCAAAGCTGGCTGATCCCGCGCTTGGCGTACTACGCCCTGATGCCGCCGAGCCTGCTCGGCCTGATCTGATCCGTGAGTTACTTTCGCTGGGACGGCGAGGACCTGATCCTCGAATGTCACCTGCAACCGGCGGCCCGCAGCGATGATTTCGCGGGCCTGCACGGTGACCGCCTGAAGATCCGCCTGACTGCCCCGCCCGTCGAAGGCAAGGCCAACGCCTACCTGATGGCCTTCCTGGCCAAGGCGTTTGGCGTGTCCAAGAGCCAGGTCAGCCTGGTCAGCGGCGAGCTGAACCGGCAGAAACGGGTGCGCATCAGCGCGCCGAAGAAGCTGCCGGACCTGCCTGATTTGGTGCGCCCAACCTAACACCCTGTGGGAGCGGGCTTGCTCGCGAAAGCGGTGTGCCAGACGACATCACCAACAACTGGTTCACCGCATTCGCGAGCAAGCCCGCTCCCACAGTTGACCTGCGCAGTTTTAAGCCTTGCGGCTGCTTGCCGCTGACCCCAGCGGTCTTTAGACTTACGCCTCATTTAAATGAGAGCAGGGTCGATGCCAACTGCCTTTCCCGCCGATTCCGTTGGCCTGGTGACGCCCCAAATGGCGCACTTCAGCGAGCCCCTGGCCCTTGCCTGCGGCCGCTCCTTGCCAGCCTATGACCTGATCTTCGAAACCTACGGCACGCTGAACGCCAGCGCGAGCAACGCCGTACTGATCTGCCACGCCCTCTCGGGCCACCATCACGCCGCCGGCTTTCACAGCGTCGACGACCGCAAGCCGGGCTGGTGGGACAGTTGCATCGGCCCAGGCAAGCCCATCGACACCCACCGCTTCTTCGTGGTCAGCCTGAATAACCTGGGCGGCTGCAACGGCTCCACCGGCCCCAGCAGTCTCAACCCGGACACCGGCAGGCCGTTTGGCGCCGAGTTCCCGGTACTGACCGTGGAAGACTGGGTCCACAGCCAGGCCCGCCTGGCCGACCGCCTCGGCATCGCACAGTGGGCCGCCGTGATCGGTGGCAGCCTGGGCGGCATGCAGGCGATGCAATGGAGCATCACCTACCCCGAGCGCATCCGTCACTGCCTGGCCATTGCCTCGGCGCCCAAGCTGTCGGCGCAGAACATCGCCTTCAACGAAGTGGCGCGCCAGGCGATCCTCACCGACCCCGAGTTCCACGGTGGCTCGTTCCAGGAAGCGGGTGTGATCCCCAAGCGCGGGCTGATGCTGGCGCGGATGGTCGGGCACATCACCTACCTGTCGGACGATTCGATGGGCGAAAAATTCGGCCGCGGCCTCAAGAGCGAAAAGCTCAACTACGATTTCCACAGCGTCGAGTTCCAGGTCGAAAGCTACCTGCGTTATCAGGGTGAAGAGTTCTCCGGGCGTTTCGACGCCAACACCTACCTGTTGATGACCAAGGCACTGGACTACTTCGATCCAGCAGCCAACTTCGGCGATAACCTGGCGAAAACCTTTGAAGCGGCGACGGCCAAGTTCTGTGTAATGTCGTTCACCACCGACTGGCGCTTCTCCCCGGCCCGTTCGCGGGAGTTGGTGGATGCGCTGATGGCCGCCAGGAAAGACGTGTGCTACCTGGAGATCGACGCACCGCAAGGCCACGACGCCTTCCTGATTCCGATCCCGCGCTACTTGCAGGCGTTCAGCAATTACATGAACCGAATTACGGTGTGAGAAAGCCATGAGAGCTGATCTGGAAATCATCCAGGAATGGATCCCCGCCGGCAGCCGCGTGCTCGACCTGGGCTGCGGCGATGGCGAGCTGCTGAGCTGGCTGCGCGACCACAAGCAAGTCACCGGCTACGGCCTGGAAAACGACGCCGACAACATCGCCGAGTGCGTGGCCAAAGGCATCAATGTCATCGAGCAGGACCTGGACAAGGGCCTGGGCAACTTTGCCAGCAACAGCTTCGACATCGTGGTCATGACCCAGGCCCTGCAAGCCGTGCACTATCCGGACAAGATCCTCGACGAAATGCTGCGGGTCGGCCGCCAGTGCATCATCACCTTCCCCAACTTCGGCCACTGGCGCTGCCGCTGGTACCTGGCGAGCAAGGGCCGGATGCCGGTTTCCGAGTTCCTGCCGTACACCTGGTACAACACGCCGAACATTCACTTCTGCACTTTCGAAGACTTTGAAGCCCTGTGTCGCGAACGTGAAGCCAAGGTCATTGATCGCCTTGCCGTGGATCAACAGCACCGCCACGGGTGGGCCAGTAAGCTATGGCCTAATCTATTAGGTGAGATTGGCATCTACCGCGTCAGTAGCCCCGGGCTGCAGGATCACCAGATCGCGGTCTGAACCACGACATATCAAGGAGAACCACCATGGGACGTCTAGCCCTGCTTGCACTAACCGCCTGCCTGAGCATCAACGCCATGGCCGCCGACGCCATCAAAGGCGAGCGCCAGGAAACCTTCGGTGACGTGACGGTGCACTACAACACCTTCAACTCCACCTTCCTGCAACCGGACATCGCCAAGGCCGCCGAGCTGATCCGCAGCAAGAACCAGGGCGTGATCAACGTCTCGGTGATCAAGGACGGCAAACCATTGGTCGCCAACGTCACCGGCACCGTGAAGGACCTGACCAGCAAAAGCGTGACCCTGAGCTTCAAGCAGATCACCGAACCCGGTGCGGTCTATTACATCGCCCAGTACCCGGTGGACCAGCAAGAGATCCGCACCTTCGAGGTCAACGTGCAGAGCGGTGACAAGATCAACACCATCAACTTCAACCAAGAGCTCTTCCCCGGCGAATGATCAACTTCACCCAACTCGTACTGGCCAGCCATAACGCCGGCAAACTCAAGGAACTCCAGGCCATGCTCGGTGGTTCGGTGCAACTGCGCTCGATTGGCGAGTTCAGCAGCGTCGAGCCCGAGGAAACCGGCTTGTCGTTCGTCGAGAACGCCATCCTCAAGGCCCGCAACGCCGCGCGCATCTCCGGCCTGCCGGCGCTGGCCGACGATTCGGGCCTGGCGGTGGACTTCCTCGGCGGCGCGCCGGGCATCTACTCGGCGCGGTATGCCGATGGCCAGGGTGATGCGGCAAACAACGCCAAGCTGCTCGACGTGCTCAAGGACGTCCCTGAAGCCGAGCGCGGTGCCCAGTTCGTCTGCGTGCTCGCCCTGGTGCGACATGCCGACGATCCGCTGCCGATCCTCTGCGAAGGCTTGTGGCACGGGCGCATCCTGACCCAGGCCAGCGGCGCGCACGGCTTCGGCTACGACCCGTTGTTCTGGGTCCCGGAGCGCAACTGCTCCAGCGCCGAGCTGGGCCCGGCCGAGAAGAACCAAATCAGCCACCGCGCCCGCGCAATGGCATTGCTGCGCCAACGCCTGAGCCTGAAATGACCCACGACTCATCCGCTTCGCCGCTGATCTTCGGCGGCGAGGCTCCATCGCCTCGGGCAGCCCTGCCGACACTGCCGCCCCTGGCGCTGTACATCCATATCCCGTGGTGTGTGCGCAAATGCCCGTATTGCGACTTCAACTCCCACACCGCCAGCCCGGTGCTGCCGGAAGAAGAGTACGTCGACGCGCTCTTGGCTGACCTGGACCAGGACCTGCACGCGGTGTACGGCCGCGAGCTGAGCTCGATTTTCTTCGGCGGCGGCACCCCCAGCCTGTTCAGCGCCCAGGCCCTGGGCCGGCTGCTCAAGGGCGTGGAGCAACGCATCCCGTTCGCCAGTGACATCGAGATCACCCTGGAAGCCAACCCGGGCACCTTCGAGCAGGAAAAATTCATCGCCTACCGCGCCCTGGGCATCAATCGCCTGTCGATTGGCATCCAGAGCTTCCAGCAGGAGAAGCTCCAGGCCCTGGGGCGCATCCACAATGGTGACGAAGCCATACGCGCCGCCGGCATGGCGCGCCAGGCCGGGTTCGACAACTTCAACCTGGACCTGATGCACGGCCTGCCCGATCAGTCCCTGGACGACGCCCTGGACGACCTGCGCCAGGCTATCGCGCTGAAGCCGACCCACTTGTCCTGGTACCAATTGACGCTGGAGCCGAACACGGTGTTCTGGAACCAGCCGCCGACCCTGCCCGAAGACGACACCTTGTGGGACATCCAGGAGGCCGGCCAGGCCTTGCTCGCCGAACACGGATACGCCCAGTACGAAGTCTCGGCCTACGCCCAGCCCGGCCGCGCGGCGCGACACAACCTCAATTACTGGAGTTTTGGCGACTTCATCGGCATCGGGGCCGGCGCCCACGGCAAGCTCAGCCACCCGGACGGGCGCATCGTGCGCACCTGGAAGACCCGGCTGCCAAAGGACTACCTCAACCCGGCCAAGCAGTTTCAGGCCGGCGCGAAAGACCTGACCAACGATGAACTGCCGTTCGAGTTCCTGATGAACGCCCTGCGCCTGACCGACGGCGTCGAGGCCCGGCTGTACGCCGAACGCACCGGCCTGGACCTGGCCAGCCTCGACGCAGCCCGCCGCGAAGCCGAACAAAGTGGCCTGATGCAGGTCGAACCGTCACGCCTGGCGGCCACCGCCCGCGGGCAACTGTTTCTCAATGACCTGCTGCAGAAGTTTTTGAGCTGATCAGCTCTAAGGAAATCGAATGGATTTGGTACTCGACCTGCTGGCGACCGTGTCTCGCTGGAGCCGCAGCAACCTGTCGGAAATATCCCTGGCCTTGATGGGCTGCTTGCTGGTGCTGTTTGGCGCCGACTTCAAGGGCTGGGTGGAACAACGCCTGGGCAACTTCGCCGGCGCCTTGCGCGTCCCGCTGATGGCCCTGCTGTGCGTGATCGGCAGCGGCGCGGCCCTGATCTACGCCACGCCCTGGATCGTCAAGGGCCTGAGCCAGTTCAACAACTACAGCCTGGCGCCGGTGCTGTTGGTGGTGCTGGTGCTGATCGGCGTGATCGCCGACCGCCGCTGAACCCACCTACCACCTAACACCTGTGGGAGCGGGCTTGCCCGCGAAGAGGCCATAACATTCAACATCTCTGTTGGTTGTTACGCCGCCTTCGCGGGCAAGCCCCCACATTGTCTTGCGTTATGGCTTAGGACTGCTTCTCGAACTTCAAGTCCCAGACGCCATGCCCAAGCCGTTCGCCGCGGCGTTCGAACTTGGTGATCGGGCGCTCGGCCGGGCGCGGGACGCATTTACCGTCTTCGGCCAGGTTGCGGTAACCCGGCGCGACGTCCATCACTTCCAACATGTACTCGGCGTACGGTTCCCAGTCGGTGGCCATGTGCAGCACACCGCCGACCTTCAACTTGCTGCGCACCAGCTCGGCGAACGAGGCCTGGACGATGCGGCGCTTGTGATGGCGGCTCTTGTGCCACGGGTCCGGGAAGAACAGCATCAGGCGATCCAGGCTGTTGTCGGCCACGCACCGGTTGAGCACTTCGATCGCGTCGCAATCGTAGACCCGCAGGTTGGTCAAGCCTTGCGTCAGCACGCCATTGAGCAGTGCGCCGACACCTGGACGGTGCACTTCGACGCCAATGAAGTCCTGCTCCGGCGAGGCGGCTGCCATTTCCAGCAGCGAGTGGCCCATGCCAAAGCCGATTTCCAGCGAGCGTGGGGCCGAGCGGCCAAACACCTGGTCAAAATCCACCGGTGCATCGGCCAGCGGCAGGACGAACAGCGGCGTGCCCTGTTCCAGGCCCTTTTGCTGGCCTTCGGTCATGCGCCCGGCGCGCATCACGAAACTCTTGATGCGGCGGTGTTGGCGCTCTTCGCCTTCTTCCGTCTGGATTGGCGTGTCGTTCGATTCAGTCATCAATGGCTCTTACTTGATCAGACCATCCAGCGGCGAGGAGGCGCTGGCATAGAGTTTCTTCGGCATACGGCCGGCGAGGTAGGCCAGGCGGCCCGCGACGATGGCGTGTTTCATGGCCTCAGCCATCATCACCGGCTGCTGGGCATGGGCGATGGCCGAGTTCATCAGCACCGCTTCACACCCCAGTTCCATGGCAATGGTGGCATCGGACGCGGTACCGACGCCCGCATCCACCAGCACCGGGATCTTGGCTTCTTCGAGGATAATCTGCAGGTTGTACGGGTTGCAGATGCCCAGGCCCGTACCGATCAGGCCGGCCAGCGGCATGACCGCGATGCAGCCGATTTCCGCCAGTTGACGGGCAATGATCGGGTCATCGCTGGTGTACACCATCACGTCAAAACCTTCCTTGACCAACACTTCGGCGGCCTTGAGGGTTTCGATCACGTTCGGGAACAGGGTCTTCTGGTCCGCCAGCACTTCCAGCTTCACCAGGTTGTGGCCGCCGAGCAGCTCACGGGCCAGGCGACAGGTGCGCACCGCCTCGATGGCGTCGAAGCAACCGGCGGTGTTCGGCAGGAAGGTGTAGCGCTCGGGCGACAGGACGTCGAGCAAGTTCGGCTCACCCGGGTTCTGACCCAGGTTGGTGCGGCGCACGGCGAACGTGACAATCTCGGCACCCGAGGCTTCGATGGCCAGGCGGGTTTCTTCCATGTCACGGTACTTGCCGGTGCCGACCAGCAGGCGCGACTGGTAAGTACGGCCAGCCAGGACGAACGGCTTGTCGCTGCGAACGTTACTCATCGAAAATCCTCTGTTGGGGTGAGGTGCTTGCTCAATACGTGTAGGGCGCAGGCGGGGGGTTAGCCGCCGCCGATGGCGTGCACCACTTCCACCGAGTCGCCTTCATTCAGGGTGGTCTCGGCATGCTGGCTGCGCGGGACGATATCCAGGTTGAGTTCGACCGCCACCCGGCGCCCGGTCAAGTCCAGGCGGGTCAGCAGGGCCGCGACGGTTTCACCGTCGGGCAGTTCAAGGGATTCGCCGTTCAACTGAATGCGCATGCCGAATGCCGCCATCATTTTTAGGGGCCCGCATTCTAGCCCGATCATGACCTAAAGGTCAGCTACAAGCGTCAAGCGGTCGGTTGCAGGCGCCAGGCGGCAAGCCCCAACAGCAGCCAGCCGGCGAGGAACGCCAGGCCACCGAACGGGGTGATGATCCCCAGCTTGCCGACCCCGCTCAGCGTCAGCAGATAGAGGCTGCCAGAGAACAACAGGATGCCGATGACAAAGGCCGCGCCCGCCCACGCGACCAAACGGCCGGGAACCTGGGCGGCCAGCAGGGCCACGCCCAGCAATGCCAGGGTATGCACCAGTTGGTAGGTGACGCCGGTATGAAAAATCGCCAGGTACTCGGCGCTCAGGCGACCCTTGAGGCCATGGGCGGCAAAAGCCCCCAGGGCAACACCGGTAAAGCCGAAAAAGGCAGCCAGCATCAAAAAGCCACGCAGCATGGGAACTCCAGTCAGAATCATCGGGCAGGGTCTGTATAATGGCCCGCTCAACGGGTTCGGCCAAGCCATCTCTATGCTGCGTTTAATCTTCCGCCGCGTCACAAAAGCCCTGCTCTGGTTCGCGGGTGGCAGCGTATTGCTGGTCCTGGTGTTGCGTTTTGTGCCACCGCCGGGAACCGCGTTGATGGTCGAGCGCAAGATCGAATCCTGGATCGATGGCGAACCCATCGACCTGCAGCGCACCTGGCAACCCTGGGATAACCTCTCCGACCACCTGAAAGTCGCGGTCATGGCCGGCGAGGACCAGAAGTTTCCCGAGCACTGGGGCTTCGACTTCGGCGCGATCCAGGCGGCATTGGCCCATAACGGGCGCGGCGGCTCGATCCGCGGCGCCAGCACGCTGAGCCAGCAAGTGTCGAAGAACCTGTTCCTGTGGTCCGGCCGCAGTTGGCTGCGCAAGGGCCTGGAAGCCTGGTTCACCGCACTGATCGAGGTTCTCTGGCCCAAACAGCGGATCCTTGAGGTGTACCTCAACAGCGCGGAGTGGGATGAGGGGGTGTTTGGCGCCGAAGCGGCAGCCCGCCATCACTTCGGCGTCGGCGCCCGCGCCCTGAGTCGCCAGCAGGCCAGCCTGCTGGCCGCCGTCTTGCCCAACCCCCGGGTGTGGAGCGCCAGCCATCCGACCGCCTATGTACAACGGCGCGCCGGCTGGATTCGCCAGCAAATGAACCAACTGGGGGGCAGCAGCTACCTGATCGGGCTCAATGATTCGCGCAAGGTACCTTGGGCCCCCTAACCACAACACTGAAGGCTCGCTCCCACAGGGACCTAGACTGAAAATACGCCCAAACAAAAACGCCCCGATCATTGATCGGGGCGTTTTTTATTGCCAGGTTGCAGGTTACGCCGCAATCGACAACTTGAGCTTGTTCATCGCGCTCTTTTCGAGCTGACGGATCCGCTCGGCCGACACGTTGTACTTCTGTGCCAGGTCGTGCAGCGTGGCTTTTTCTTCTGCCAGCCAGCGCTGGTAGAGGATGTCACGGCTGCGGTCGTCCAGGACTTCCAGCGCCTCGTGCAAGTTGCTGTTGGCGTTGTCACTCCAGTCGGCATCTTCCAGTTGACGGGCCGGATCGTACCGGTGGTCTTCCAGGTAGTTGGCAGGCGACTGGAATGCACTGTCGTCGTCTGCTTCGGCTGCCGGGTCGAACGCCATGTCATGGCCGGTCAGGCGGCTTTCCATCTCGCGGACTTCCCGAGGCTCTACACCCAGGCTTTCAGCCACGCGATGGACTTCTTCGTTGTTCAGCCAGGCCAGGCGTTTTTTCTGCCCGCGCAGGTTGAAGAACAGCTTGCGCTGGGCCTTGGTGGTCGCCACTTTCACAATGCGCCAGTTGCGCAGGATGAACTCGTGGATTTCCGCCTTGATCCAGTGCACGGCAAAGGACACCAGGCGCACACCCATTTCAGGGTTGAAACGTTTGACCGCTTTCATCAGACCCACGTTGCCTTCCTGAATCAGGTCAGCCTGGGCCAGCCCGTAGCCGCTATAGCTACGCGCGATATGCACAACAAAACGCAGGTGGGCGAGCACCATCTGCCGAGCCGCCCCCAGATCCTGCTCATAGTAGAGACTCTCGGCCAGTTCACGCTCCTGCTCCGGTGTCAGCAATGGAATGCTGTTCACCGTGTGCACATAAGCCTCCAGGTTTGCGCCTGGGACCAGAGCATAGGCAGGTTGCAAAGAAGTGGTCATACGAAAAAACCTCCGACTTACAAAACTCGTGCAGTTCAGCACTGCGAAAATTGACCGGAAACCGTAAGACAAGTTCCCCTACACGCTGAAAGGTCATACACAACAAAACACTACTTCGGAGCAAGCTCTCTCAAATGACGTGCTACCGCAATCCAGGCACCGATATACCCCAATAGCACCGCACCTAGCAAGAGAGACAGACCATCGGCTACCGGCACACCGGCCAAGGCAAAATTGCTGCCATACAAACCGGCCAGTCCGACGACCGCGCCGTTCAGCCAGTTCAGGCCGAACGCCAGGACACCCCAGGACAAAATCCCCGCACCAAAGCCATACAGCGCCCCCATGTACAGAAAGGGCCTACGCACATAGCTGTCAGTGCCGCCGACCAGTTTAATCACTTCTATCTCGGTGCGGCGGTTTTCAATATGAAGACGAATGGTATTGCCTATCACCAAAAGTAATGCAGAAACCAGCAACACGGTCAGCCCGAAGACAAACCGCTCGCCCAGCTTGAGTATGGCCGCCAAACGCTCGACCCAGACTAGATCAAGTTGCGCCTGCTGTACCTTGGGCAATTCGGAAAGTCTTTGTCTTAATGCTTCAAGCGTTGCCTTGTCGACTTCGTTCGGCGTCACCAACACCACGCCCGGCAGCGGGTTTTCCGGCAGTTGCTTGAGCGCCTCGCCCAGGCCGGACTGTTGCTGGAACTCTTCCAGCGCCTGCTCGCGGCTGATGTACTCAGCCTCGGCCACGCCCGGCATGTTGTTGATTTGCTCGCGCAGGCTCTCGCCTTCCTTAGCACTGGCATCGAGCTGCAGGTACAGCGAGATCTGCGCCGCCCGTTGCCAGGAGCCGCCCAGGCGCTCGACGTTGTTGAGCAACAACGACAAGCCCATCGGCAAGCTCAGCGCCACCGCCATCACCAGGCAGGTAAAGAAGCTGCCAATCGGCTGCTTGCCCAGGCGACGCAGGCTATCGAGCAAGCTGGCGCGATGACTTTCGATCCAGGCGCGCAGCAAGGTGCTGAAGTCCGGACCGTCATCTTCGTCGTGTTTTTTCTTCGATGGCTGCGGATCGGCGGCCTTGGGGGCCACGCGCTCGGAAACCTTCGGGCTGCGTGTCGCACTCATACCCCAGCCTCCCCGTCGCCGATCAATCGGCCGCGCTGCAGGGTCAGCATGCGGTGGCGCATGCGGGCGATCAAGGCCAGGTCGTGACTGGCGATCAGCACGCTGGTGCCCAGGCGGTTGATGTCTTCGAACACGCCCATGATCTCGGCCGCCAGGCGCGGGTCGAGGTTACCGGTCGGCTCGTCCGCCAGCAGCAGGGCCGGGCGATGGACGATGGCGCGGGCGATGCCGACGCGCTGTTGCTGACCGGTGGACAGGTCGCCCGGGTAGAGGTCGGTCTTGTCCGACAGCGCCACGCGCTCCAGGGCCGAGTCCACGCGCTTGGTGATTTCGGCCTTGGACAGGCCAAGGATCTGCAACGGCAAGGCGATATTGTTGAACACCGTGCGGTCGAACAGCAGTTGGTGGTTCTGGAACACCACGCCGATCTGCCGCCGCAGGTACGGGATCTGCGCGTTGCTGATCGTCGCCAGGTCCTGGCCGGCCAGCAGCAGCTTGCCGGTGGTCGGGCGTTCCATAGCCAGCAGCAGGCGCAGCAAGGTGCTCTTGCCGGCGCCCGAGTGGCCGGTGACAAATAGAAACTCGCCCCGACGAACTCGAAAGCTCAGCTCATGCAAGCCGACGTGACCGTTCGGATAGCGCTTACCGACCTGTTCGAAACGAATCATGAACGCTCCCGCTCGGCAAACAGTGCCTGGACAAAGGGTTCTGCTTCAAAGTCGCGCAAATCATCGATGCCTTCACCGACACCGATGTAGCGAATCGGCAAGCCAAACTGCTTGGCCAGGGCAAAAATCACCCCGCCCTTGGCGGTGCCGTCGAGTTTGGTCAGGGCCAGGCCGGTCAGTTCGACGGTCTGGTTGAATTGCTTGGCCTGGCTGATCGCATTCTGGCCAGTCCCGGCATCAAGCACCAGCAACACCTCGTGGGGCGCGTCGGCATCGAGCTTGCTGATGACCCGGCGCACTTTCTTCAACTCTTCCATCAAGTTGTCTTTGGTGTGCAGGCGACCGGCGGTGTCGGCGATCAATACGTCGATGCCCCGGGCCTTGGCGGCCTGTACCGCGTCGAAGATCACCGAGGCCGAGTCGGCGCCGGTGTGTTGGGCAATCACCGGGATTTTGTTGCGCTCGCCCCACACCTGCAACTGCTCGACCGCGGCCGCCCGGAAGGTGTCGCCGGCGGCGAGCATGACTTTCTTGCCTTCCAGCTGCAGCTTCTTGGCCAGCTTGCCGATCGTCGTGGTCTTGCCCGCGCCGTTGACGCCCACCACCAGGATCACGAATGGCTTGTTCTGCGCGCCGATGACCAGCGGTTGCTCGACGGGCTTGAGCATTGCCGCCAGTTCGGCCTGCAGTGATTTGTAGAGGGCATCGGCATCGGCCAATTCCTTGCGCGCCACCTTCTGGGTCAGGCGCTGGATGATCACCGAGGTCGCTTCGACGCCAACGTCGGCGGTCAGCAGGCGGGTCTCGATGTCTTCGAGCAGTTCGTCATCGATGATTTTCTTGCCCAGGAACAGGCTGGCCATGCCTTCGCCGATGCTGGCGCTGGTTTTCGACAGGCCTTGCTTGAGGCGGGCGAAGAACCCGGCCTTGGTCTCGGCGGGTGGCGCAGGCACTGCCGCCACAGGCTCAGGCTCAGGCACGGCTTCAGCCACCACCGGCAGCGGTTGCGGCGCCACAAAGGCGGCAATCACCGGTTCTGGCAGGTCGGGCTCTTCGATGATCGGTTCGACAACGACGCGCTTGGGCTCGACCACCAGCTCTACTGCTTGCTGGAGCACCGTGGGCGCGGGAATCGGCGGGGTGATGTGGGGCGCGTCTTCGTCCTCGACCAGGGCGACCGGCTCTTCCGGCACGGGCAGGGTCAACCACGGCGTGGAGACGGTTTCAACGACAGGCGGTTGCGTCGCCGCTTCGGACTGCGGCTCGACCCGGGGTTGCTGCACCGGCTCTGCCAGTGGCAACACCTCGGGGGCCGGCGCCTCGACGACGGGGACAGCCTCGATGACGGGCACAGCCTCGGGCAGTGGCTGTGGCTGTTCGACGACGGTTTCCTGCGGCTTTTTGCGCAGCCATCCGAACAGGCCTTTCTTCTCGCCAGCCGCAGCTGGGTTCTTCTTGTCGTCGTTGGAACCAAACATGGAGGACGGCTATCTCACGGTAGCGACGCGCCAATGGCGCCTCGGCAAATAAATATTCGATGCAGAACAGACTGCGATTCACCCAGCTTGTTCACGCGCAACATTTTGTCGAGGCACCTAAACGGCACCTCAAAGGTCGACTAATACGAAGGACTGAGCGACATCTTCGGCGAAAACGCAGAGTCTAGCTGATAAACCCAGCGCTTCCGCCGCAAACCCATTCAACCTGATCAAGCGCAAAGGCCTGATAGGCGTGGCCGCCAGTAAAACGGATCAGTATCCTAGCACCTCCTCACCCGTACAGGCTAAGACCAAGCGGGTAGCCCAACAGGTTAAAAAACGAATGAATGCTCTTGCCCGCCGCGCCGCTGGCCTGCTGCTCAGCACAGTTTGTCTGCCCCTGGCCGCCTTGGCCGCCGCCCCGCAACCGACCCACGAATTCACCCTCGACAATGGCTTGAAGGTCATCGTGCGTGAAGACCATCGCGCGCCCGTGGTGGTCTCCCAGGTTTGGTACAAGGTCGGCTCCAGCTACGAAACCCCGGGCCAGACCGGTTTGTCCCATGCCCTGGAACACATGATGTTCAAGGGCAGCGAGAAAGTCGGCCCCGGCGAAGCGTCGTTGATCCTGCGTGACCTGGGCGCCGAAGAGAATGCCTTCACCAGCGACGACTTCACTGCCTACTACCAGGTCCTGGCCCGCGACCGCCTGGCGGTGGCCTTTGAACTGGAAGCCGACCGCATGGCCACCCTGCGCCTGCCGGCCGACGAGTTCAGCCGCGAGATCGAGGTGATCAAGGAAGAGCGCCGCCTGCGCACCGACGACAAGCCGATGTCCAAGGCCTACGAGCGCTTCAAGGCCATGGCGTTCCCGGCCAGCGGCTACCACACACCGACCATCGGCTGGATGGCCGACCTGGACCGCATGAAGGTCGAGGAGCTGCGACACTGGTATGAGTCCTGGTACGCACCGAACAACGCCACGCTGGTGGTGGTCGGCGACGTGACCCTGGATGAAGTCAAGACCCTGGCCCAGCGCTACTTCGGCCCGGTTGCCCAGCGCGAGGTGCCGGTGGCGAAGATTCCCCTGGAGCTGGCCGAGCCCGGTGAGCGCCTGCTCACCCTGCACGTGCAGACCCAGCTGCCGAGCCTGATGCTGGCGTTCAACGTCCCAAGCATCGCCACCGCCGAGGACAAACGCTCGGTCAACGCTTTGCGGCTGATTTCCGCCCTGCTCGACGGCGGCTACAGCGCGCGCATCCCGGCGCAACTGGAGCGCGGTGAAGAACTGGTCGCCGGCGGCTCGTCGGACTACGACGCCTATTCCCGTGGCGACAGCCTGTTCACCCTCTCGGCCACCCCCAACACCCAGAAGCACAAGACCATCGCCCAGGCCGAAGCCGGCCTGTGGAAGCTGCTTGAGCAACTGAAAACCACCGCACCCTCGGCCGACGAACTGGAGCGCGTGCGCGCCCAGGTGATCGCCGGCCTGGTCTACGAGCGCGATTCGATTACCAGCCAGGCCACCGCCATCGGCCAACTGGAAACCGTCGGCCTGTCATGGAAGCTGATGGACACCGAACTGGCCGAGCTGCAAAGCGTGACCCCGCAAGACATCCAGAACGCCGCCCGCACCTATTTCACTCGCGAACGTCTCAGCGTTGCGCATGTATTGCCACTGCTCCCGGAGACCACTCATGAGTGAAGGTAAAAACAATCGCCTGTTGCTGATCGGCCTGGTCCTGGTGGCACTGGTCGCGTCCCTCGGCGCCTACTTCGGGCGCACCAGCGACACCCGCGCCAGTGAAGCACTGGACCAGGCCAAGGCCAGCAAGAAGCTGCAATCGCTGGCCGAGCTCG
The DNA here is from genome assembly GCF_900109995.1 of Pseudomonas sp. ok272. Classification (GTDB taxonomy): domain Bacteria; phylum Pseudomonadota; class Gammaproteobacteria; order Pseudomonadales; family Pseudomonadaceae; genus Aquipseudomonas. The sequence continues at coordinate 238,298 of NZ_FOCB01000005.1, forward strand.
ATGGCAAGGCCCCGAGCCACCGCGCCCTGGACGTACAGACCTGGACCACCGCCGAAGGCGCCAAGGTGCTGTTCGTCGCCGCGCCCGAACTGCCGATGTTCGACCTGCGCCTGATCTTCGCCGCCGGCAGCAGCCAGGACGGCGACACGCCGGGCCTGGCGACGCTGACCAACGCCATGCTCAACGAAGGCATCGCCGGCAAGAACGTCAGCCAGATCGCCGAAGGCTTCGAAAGCCTGGGCGCCGGCTTCAGCAATGGCGCCTACAAAGACATGGCCATTGCCTCGCTGCGCAGCCTGAGTGCGGTGGACAAACGCGAGCCGGCACTCAAGCTGTTCGCCGAGGTGGTTGGCAAGCCGACCATTCCGGCCGACTCCCTGGCGCGCATCAAGAACCAGATGCTCGCCGGCTTCGAGTACCAGAAGCAGAACCCGGGCAAACTGGCGAGCCTGGAACTGATGCGCCGCCTGTACGGCGAGCACCCTTACGCGCACTCGAGCGACGGCACCGCGCTCAGCATTCCCGGGATCAGCGTGGCGCAAATCAAGGCATTCCACGCCAAGGCCTACACCGCCGGCAACGTGGTGATTGCCCTGGTCGGCGATCTGTCGCGCCCTGAAGCCGAGGCCATCGCCGCCCAGGTCTCCGCCGCCCTGCCAAAAGGCCCGGCCCTGGCGAAGATCGCACCGCCGAGCGAGCCCAAGGCCGGCAGCCACCACATCGACTTCCCGTCCAAGCAGACCAACCTGCTGCTCGCGCAACTGGGCATCGACCGCGACGACCCGGACTACGCCGCGCTGTCGCTGGGCAACCAGATCCTCGGTGGCGGTGGTTTCGGCACCCGCTTGATGAGCGAAGTCCGCGAGAAGCGTGGCCTGACGTATGGCGTGTACTCGGGCTTCTCGCCGATGCAGGCCCGCGGCCCGTTCATGATCAACCTGCAAACCCGCGCCGAAATGAGCGAAGGCACGCTCAAGCTGGTGCAGGACGTGCTGGCCGATTACCTGCAGAGCGGCCCGACCCAGAAGGAACTCGACGACGCCAAGCGCGAGCTGGCCGGCAGTTTCCCGCTGTCCACCGCCAGCAACGCCGATATCGTCGGCCAACTGGGCGCCATGGGCTTCTATAATCTGCCGTTGAACTACCTTGAAGACTTCATGAAGCAATCCCAGGACCTGACCGTCGACCAGGTCAAGGCCGCCATGAACAAACACTTGAGCACGGACAAGATGGTCGTCGTGACCGTCGGCCCGACCGTGCCGCAAAAGCCGTTACCGGCCCCCACTGATAAACCTTCCGAGCAACCGCTCGGGGTTCCGGAGCATTAATGGCCACTCGCCCGAAAAAACCCGTTCACAACGTCCACAACGGCGTGAACCAACTGCGCATCATTGGCGGCGAATGGGGCAGCCGCAAGCTGAGCTTCCCCGACGCCCCGGGCCTGCGCCCGACGCCCGACCGCGTGCGCGAAACCCTGTTCAACTGGCTCGCACCGTACGTCGAGGGGGCCAAGGTCCTCGACCCGTTCGCCGGCAGCGGCGCGCTGTTTCTTGAGGCGCTGTCCCGTGGCGCCGCCATGGGCCAGGCCCTGGACGCCAGCAACCTGGCGGTGTCCAGCCTGAAAGAGCACCTGGGCACCCTGCGCTGCACCGTCGGCCAGGTCCAGACCGCCGACGCCCTGCGCTACCTGGAGACCCAGCCGGCAACCGCCTACGACCTGGTCTTCCTCGACCCACCGTTCAATCAAAACCTGCTGCCGACCGTCTGCACCCTGCTGGAAGAGCGCCAGTGGCTGGCCGACGACGCCTGGATCTACACCGAAAGCGAAAACGCACCCTCGACCCTCGGCCTGCCCGGCGCCTGGCGCCTGCACCGCGAGCAGAAATCCGGGCGGGTGTACTACGCGCTGTGGCATCGCCTGGTCGAAGTCGCCGGTTAATCCGGCCTGAACGCGCGGCGTCGCCCATCGACGCCGCCGCGCTGCCATGAGAACAACCGTGTCCCCACTGCCAGAACACTTCACCCCCGCCTTCGGCCTCGGCAACCCGCACCTGCAAACCTTGTGGGGCCCGCTGTGGCGCAAGACCACGCACCTGGTGCGACAACGCGAACGCCTGTGGATGGACGATGGCGACTTTCTCGACCTCGACTGGCATGGCCCGCATCGTGCCGAAGCGCCTTTGGTGCTGGTGCTGCACGGACTGACCGGTTCGTCCAACTCGCCCTACGTGGCCGGCCTGCAACAGGCCTTGGGCGCACAAGGTTGGGCGAGCGCGGCGCTGAACTGGCGTGGCTGCTCGGGCGAGCCCAACCTGTTGCCCCGCAGCTATCACTCCGGCGCCAGCGAAGACCTCGCGACCGCGATCCAACACCTGCGCCGCAAACGCCCCCTCGCACCGCTGTACGCCGTGGGTTACTCCCTGGGCGGCAACGTACTGCTCAAGCACCTGGGGGAAGCCGGCAGCGACAGCCAGTTGCAAGGCGCGGTAGCGGTGTCGGTACCCTTTCGCCTCGACCAGTGCGCCGACCGCATCGGCCAGGGTTTCTCCAAGGTCTACCAGGCGCACTTCATGCGCGAAATGCTGGCCTACATCAAGACCAAGCAGCGGCGCTTCCTCCTCGACGGCCGCCACGAAGGCCTGGCGACCCTGGCCCGGCTCGGCTCCCTGGACAACATGCGCACCTTCTGGGACTTCGACGGTCGGGTCACCGCGCCACTGCATGGCTTCGAGGACGCCCAGGACTACTACCGCCGCGCCTCCAGCCGCTACTTCCTCGGAGAAATCCGCACCCCGACCCTGATCATCCAGGCCGCCGACGACCCCTTCGTCTTTGCCCACAGCCTGCCGCAACCCGAGGAGCTGTCGCCCTGCACCCAGTTCGAACTACAGACCCACGGCGGACACGTCGGCTTTGTCGACGGCACGATGCGCAACCCGGGTTACTACCTGGAGCGGCGGATTCCACAGTGGCTGAGCCAGGTGGCCCACACACCGCTGTAAGCCCTGCATACCCCCTCATCTGAAAGTCAGCTCGTCTGGTCGGCCGCCTTTGCGACGGTGCGGCGATCCAACAAGCCCGCCTCCACCCTGGTCCACGGCGAACACACATCCGGGGCGCAGCGCAATTCCTTGTAGGAGCGAGGCTTGCCCGCGAAGGCGGTACGTCTGGCGACATCGATGTTGAATGGGCTGGCCGGTTCGCGGGCAAGCCTCGCGCCTACGGGCTCAACCCAGGTTCCTGCTCGCGATGGCGGTGACAAGCGGCATGGCTAAGACAGTTGCTCCCACTCGCCCTGCACCCGGCTCGAGCTACAGACCCACAGCGAACATGTCGGCTTTGTCGACGGCACGATGCGCAACCCTGGTTACTACCTGGAGCAACAGATGCTCGTCAAAAAGGTAACGTATTTCCAAGACAGGACACTAGGCTCTTACCCCGATAAACATGTCCAACTCCATTGGTAACTTTTCATTCAATGCGAGGGATATCTTTCTGACCTGTTCACGGGTTAGTTCAAGTTCGCCATCACATTCAGCTGCCAGATTTTTCCAACCAAGAATATCCATTACCATCTGCTCAAATTCCGGCAGAACGGTTAGTGAGTATTTCAACGAGTCATCCTCGTTATCCTCTGCTAAGAAACCGCTGATCCACAAATGCATAAATCTTCCTCTCTATCTATTTTGGAGTAGTTCTTCCTGGCTTTGCTGGTTTGATTTGGACGCCTGTTTCCGGGTCGAACTCCCCTAAGTGAATTCCTTGTTTGTCATACATTTCAACCGCTCCATGCTGGCTGTCCCACTCGTAAATACGACCCTTTTTATCCTTCCAACGGGGACGTTTTTTGCCGCCGCCTTGAACCGCGCTCTTACTTCTTGTGCTGACCGCATCAGGAAAGGCAGTTAGTCCGCCAGTAGGCACAGGGTAATAACGATGATCCCCCATCATTCCCAGCGAGATATAAATCGGCTGAATACCCGTATTGGGGAACCAGATGATCGCATCCTGGTAATCAGGCGGGTGTACCGGATTGACCAAGATACGATCAGCCTTTTCGGTTGGCGGATACACCCACGCCGTGGGTCTTAGCGAACTCCCCTCCAACGCAGGAATCCCCAGCACCGCGTCGGGGTCAGTTGCCGGAGTCCAGATGACCTCGATGCCCTCCCCCATATCCGCCACAAGCTGCTCCCCGCGAGCCTGCGCGGTGATCACCGGAACCTTTTGCCACTCTCGCCGTGTCCCGGTATAGAACCCGTACACACTCACGGAGTTGTCCGGCAGGTACTTAACGTTCACTCGCACCCGGGTATTGCCTTCGGTGAGCTGTGCGTACTGATCAGAGGTATAGAACGCACTGTCGGTAGTGGTCGTGTTTGGTAGCACCACACCAATGACGACCTTTACATGGGGGGAGCCAGCGTCGATAGGAAGCCACCCAAGCGCTTAGCCAACTCCACGGCGCTACCAGAGCCGCCAATCCACTCCAGCACTGTCCCAGCCGCAGAAACACTCGTCCCCATGCCCAGCACCGCATACGCGCCGTATTGGGTGAGCGACTCCACAGGTACAAACCCGAATGGATCGCTGTGGTTGACAACCCCATTGGGCAACGCGCACGACTTGGCGAAAACGTACCCTCTGAGCGGGGGCAAGGGGGCTTTCTTTACTGGAGGTGGAGGGGGCTCGGGGCGGGGCGGCGGCTCGATCAGCCGTCGATTGCGCTCCAAAATCAACTGCATGTCCAGGCGCGCTTTTTCCTGCTTCGCCCGTTCGTAGCACACCTTGCAGTGGTGCCCTGCCCAGCTCTCTTCGACCATCTCGATTCTTATCCTAACTATTCAGGTCAGGCGATAAGTTTACGAACGAGGGAGAAAGAGAGGCCATAGCCATTCACATGTGGAATCACAATCGCTGCGCCCCGGGAACTTAGTCCCCCGTGGCAATCGCCCGCGTGGGATCAGTGATCCACTCACTCCAGGAGCCGGCATACAACGTCCCCAACGGATAACCCGCCAGGCACAGGGCAAACAAATTGTGGCAGGCCGTCACCCCCGAACCGCAGTAGGCCACCAACTCGGTGGGCGAACGACCGGCCAGCTTCTCGGCAAACCGCTGCTTGAGCTGCTCCGCCGGCAGGAAGCGTCCATCCGCGCCCAGGTTGTCGGTGAAGGCCGCACACTGCGCCCCCGGAATATGCCCGGCCACCGGGTCGATCGGCTCGACCTCACCGCGAAAACGCGGCAGCCCACGGGCGTCGAGCAACGTAAGGGTCGGCAGGGCGAGGCGCTTTTGCAGGTGCTCGGCATCGAGCAGCAAGGCATGGTCCGGCGTACCGTTGAAGGTGCCACGGGAAAGGGACGACGCATCCAGGCTCAGCGGCAACCCCGCCGCGTGCCAGGCCTTGAGCCCGCCATCGAGGATGAACACACCGTCGCGCTTGCCCAGCCAGGCCAGCAACCACCACGCCCGTGCGGCAAAGGCGCCGGGGCCGTCGTCATACAGCACGATGTCGCTGTCCGGGTGGATGCCCCAGGCCTGCAAGCGCTCGTTCAACGCCGGCGGTGTCGGCAGCGGATGGCGGCCCGTCACGCCCTTGACCACGGGACCACTGAGGTCGCGTTCCAGGTCGGCGAACGCAGCCCCGGCAATGTGCCCTTCGGCATAGCTGCGCTGGCCGTAGTCCGGGTCTTCCAGGGCAAAACGACAATCCAGGATCACCAGACCGGGCTGGTCCTTCTTGCGGTCCAGGTCGGTAGGGCTGATCAGTTGGGCAATGGGCATGGCGGGCTCCGGCGATTCTAGTCTGGGTCGATCCTACTGCACTTCTTCCAGTGCCTGGGTCAACGGCACGTAAAACTCCTGGTACAAGGCATCGACGGCCTCGCGGGCCTGCTCGGTGACGTAGCCACCTTCCAGCACCAGCACCTGGTACACGCCGCGCTTGATCGCTTGTTCGCTGAGGTGGCTGGAGTTTTCCCGCGTGGTGCACAGAAAGCGCACCCAGGACGTGAGGATGATCCAGGCGTTGAGGGTCAGGGACTCGATCTGCACCTTGTCCATGCGCAAGATCCCGGCATCGACGAAACCTTCATAGATCGCCGAACCCTGGATCAGGCAGCGCTGGGAAAAACGCCGGTAGCGGGCGGCCAGTTCCGGATCGTTATCGAGCAGGTGCTCAAGGTCACGATGCAAGAAGCGGTAGCCCCACATGGCGGTCAGCAGCTCCTGCAAGTAGAAGCGCTTGTCTTCGACCGTGGCCGCGCGCCCCTGGGGCGGGCGCAGGAAGCTCTCGACCAGGGTCTCGTACTCACTGAACAACACCGCGATGATCGCCTGCTTGTTGGGGAAGTGGTAGTACAGGTTGCCCGGAGAAATCTCCATGTGCGCGGCGATATGGTTGGTACTGATACTGCGTTCGCCCTGCTGGTTGAACAGCTCGAGGCTGTTCTGCACGATGCGCTCGCTGGTTTTTATTCGTGGGGCCATGGCTTGAGCTTTAATTCTTCTGTGCGTTATCGGGCATCTTACGGCCTATCCGCCAACGGATAAATAAACCCGGGATCGGATGCCTGTTGACTTTTTAGAGCATAGACTCTAAAAACTTCTTCATTCTAAAAAAACTGGAGCTACCATGACTGCCGACATTGCCTACTTGCAGAACGCTCAGCAGCCATTGAGCGAGCTCCAGGACCTGTTCGCGATCCAGCGCCAGGCGTATGCCGCCAACCCGATGCCACCGCTGGCCCAGCGCCAACAATGGCTCAAGGCCCTGCGCGAGATGCTACGCGACGAACGCCAGGGCCTGGTCGAGGCCATCAGCCAGGACTTCAGCAACCGCAGCGCCGATGAAACCCTGCTCGCCGAGCTGATGCCCAGCCTGCACGGCATCCACTACGCCAGCAAACACCTCAAGGGCTGGATGAAAGCCTCCCCGCGCAAGGTCGGCGCCGCGTTCCAGCCGGCCAAGGCCAAGGTGGTGTATCAACCGCTGGGCGTGGTCGGGATCATCGTTCCGTGGAACTACCCACTGTACCTGGCCATCGGTCCGCTGGTCGGTGCCTTGTCGGCCGGCAACCGGGTGATGCTCAAGCTCAGCGAATCCACGCCCGCCACCGGGCAGTTGCTCAAGACCCTGTTGGCCAAGGTGTTTCCCCAGGACCTGGTGAGCGTGGTACTGGGCGAGGCCGACGTGGGCATCGCCTTTTCCCGCCTGCCGTTCGATCACCTGCTGTTCACCGGCGCCACCAGCGTTGGCAAACACGTGATGCGGGCAGCGGCCGAACACCTGACGCCGGTGACCCTGGAGCTGGGCGGCAAGTCCCCGGCCATCGTCTCCCTCGACGTGCCGCTCAAGGACGCCGCCGAACGTATCGCCTTCGGCAAGACCCTCAATGCCGGGCAGACCTGCGTCGCCCCGGATTACGTGCTGGTGCCGGAGGAGCGCGTCGGCGCCTTCGTCGAGGCCTATCGCCAGGCCGTTCGCGGGTTTTATCCGACCCTGGCAGACAACCCGGACTACACCGCCATCATCAATGGCCGCCAACTGGCGCGGCTGCGCAGCTACCTCAGCGACGCCACCAGCAAGGGCGCGTTGCTGGTGCCGATGTTCGAGCAGGACCAGGACCGGCGCATGAGCCACAGCCTGCTGCTCAATGTCAGCGATGACATGACCGTGATGCAGGACGAAATCTTCGGTCCGATCTTGCCGATCGTGCCCTACAAGACCCTGGATGAAGCCTTCGCCTACATCAACCAGCGGCCCCGTCCGCTGGCGCTGTACTACTTCGGCTACAACAAGGCCGAGCAAAATCGCGTGCTGCATCAGACCCACTCCGGCGGCGTGTGCCTGAACGACACCTTGCTGCACGTGGCCCAGGATGACCTGCCGTTCGGCGGCATTGGCGCCTCGGGCATGGGCCATTACCACGGCCACGAAGGGTTCCTGACCTTCAGCAAGGCCAAGGGCGTGCTGATCAAGCAACGCTTCAATGCCGCGAAACTGATCTACCCGCCTTACGGCAAGTCAATCCAAAGGCTGATCCAGAAGCTGTTCATCCGCTGATCCAAAGAACCGGGTAATAACAATAATGAGCCCCAGCTTTCCCGATACTCCCGCGCTGTCACGTCGTGGCCTGCTCAAGTTCAGTCTGGGCGCTAGCGCGTTCCTCGCCACCGCCGGCCTGGGCGCCAGCCTCAGTGGCTGCTCGGCCGCAAGTCCGGCCAGCGGCTTTGCGGTGCTGCGCAGCAGCGATTTGCCGTGCCTGCGCGCGCTGATCCCGGTGATGCTCGACGGCGCCGTCGCCATTGAGAAAACCCCGACAGCCCTCGAAGACGCCCTCAAGTCGCTGGACTACAGCCTCAATCACCTGTCGCCGGAAATGCTCAAGCTGACCCAGCAACTGTTCGACGTGCTGGCGATGGCCGTCACCCGCGGTCCACTGACCGGTATCTGGGGCCGTTGGGAAAACGCCAGCGGCGACGACATCCGCCACTTCCTGCACCGCTGGGAGAACAGCTCGCTGAGCCTGCTGCGCATGGGCCACAGCTCGCTCCTGCAGTTGGTGATGATGGCCTGGTACACCCGCGCCGAGTCATGGGCGCATTGCGGCTATCCCGGGCCGCCGACGGTTTGAGGCCAACGTGCGGCCTTGTGGGAGCGAGCTTGCTCGCGATAGCGGCCTGACAGCCACTACAAGGGTGCCGGTCACACTGCTTTCGCGAGCAGGCTCGCTCCCACATTGGAATGCATAGCCAGCCGCGTCACCACAACACGAATAATCAAGAGAGTGCCTGAAGATGCCCGTACCCGATCCGTTTCGCGAAGGCATGGCCCGCGGCTGGAAAACCCACGACGGCTCGCAACTGACCAGCGACCTGACCCTGGAAGCCGACATCGCCATCATCGGCAGCGGTGCGGGCGGCGGTACCACGGCTGAAATTCTCAGCGCCGCTGGCTACAAAGTGCTGCTGATCGAAGAAGGTCCGCTCAAGACCAGCAGCGACTTCAAGATGCTCGAAGACCAGGCCTACGCCAACCTCTATCAGGAAGGCATCGGCCGCATGAGCAAGGACGGCGCCATCACCATCCTGCAAGGCCGGGCGGTTGGCGGCACGACGCTGATCAACTGGACCTCCAGCTTTCGCACCCCCGAGCCGACCCTCGAACACTGGGCCAAGGAACATGACGTCAAGGGCCACAGCCCGGCCGACATGGCGCCCTGGTTCGACCTGATGGAGCAACGCCTCGGTGTCGCGCCGTGGCGAGTGCCGCCCAACGCCAACAACGACGTGATCAGAAAAGGCTGTGAGCAACTGGGCTATAGCTGGCACGTGATCCCGCGCAACGTGCGCGGCTGCTGGAACCTGGGTTACTGCGGCATGGGCTGCCCGACCAACGCCAAGCAATCGATGATGGTCACCACCATCCCCGCCACCCTGGAACAGGGCGGCGAGTTGTTGTACCTGGCCCGCGCCGAACAGTTGCTGATCAAGGACGACCAGGTCACCGGCCTGACCTGCGTGGCCATGGACGAACGCTGCGTGGCGCCCACCGGGCGGCGCATCACGGTCAAGGCGCGGCATTACGTGCTGGCCGGCGGTGGCATCAACAGCCCGGCGCTGCTGCTGCGCTCCAAGGCCCCGGATCCCCATGAGCGCGTGGGCAAGCGCACGTTCCTGCACCCGGTGAACATGTCGGCCGCCCTGTTCGACGAGGTGGTCAATCCGTTCTATGGCGCACCGCAGTCCATCTACTCCGATCACTTCCAGTGGCTCGACGGCACCAGCGGCCAGATGTCGTTCAAGCTCGAAGTGCCGCCGCTGCACCCGGCGCTGGCCGCCACCCTGCTCGGCGGCTTTGGTACCGAAAGCGCCCAGCACCTGCAGCAGTTGCCGCACACCCATGCCATGCTCGCGCTGATGCGCGACGGTTTTCACCCGGACAGCCCCGGCGGCAGCGTCGAGTTGCGTGGCGATGGCACCCCGGTGCTCGACTATCACGTCTCGCCCTATGCCTGGGATGGCCTGCGCCGGGCGTTTCACACCATGGCCGAGATCCAGTTCGCCGGTGGCGCCAAGGCCGTGATGCCGATGCACGCCGACGCTCGCTATGTGAAGACCCTGGCCGAGGCCCGCACGCTCATCGACGGGCTGAGCCTTGAGCTGTACCGCACACGCCTGGGCAGCGCCCACGTGATGGGCGGGTGCGTCATGGGCGAGGACCCGAAAAACGCGGTCACCGACAGCCTTGGCCGGCATCATCAACTGCGGAACCTGTCGATCCATGATGGCTCGTTGTTCCCCACCAGCATTGGCGCCAACCCGCAACTGTCGGTCTACGGGCTCACGGCGCAACTGGCCACAGCGCTGGCGACGCGTTTAAAAAACCCATGAAAAAAAAGACTATTCGCACCCGCGATAGTGGCGCTTTAGCCTAAAGGCGACTTGGCCGACCGGGAATGCTGCGATACCATCCGACTCCCCAACGGACTCCCGCCAGGACGACGCGATGAACCGAGTGTTGTACCCAGGTACCTTCGACCCTATTACCAAGGGCCATGGCGATCTGGTCGAGCGCGCCTCACGCCTGTTCGACCACGTGATCATCGCCGTCGCCGCCAGCCCCAAGAAAAACCCGCTGTTCCCCCTGGAACAGCGCGTGGAGCTGGCCCGCGAGGTCACCAAGCATTTGCCGAACGTCGAAGTCGTCGGCTTCTCGACGCTGCTGGCGCACTTTGCCAAAGAGCAGAGCGCCAATGTATTCCTGCGTGGGTTGCGTGCGGTATCGGACTTCGAATATGAGTTCCAGCTGGCCAACATGAACCGCCAACTGGCCCCGGATGTCGAGAGCCTGTTTCTCACGCCATCGGAGCGCTACTCGTTCATATCCTCGACGCTGGTCCGTGAAATTGCGGCCCTGGGTGGCGATATCACCAAGTTCGTCCACCCTGTCGTGGCCGATGCCCTGACCTTGCGCTTCAAGAAGTAAGGCCTGCCAGGGCTGCAATCACTTGCAGCCCATCGCGCCCGGCGTGCACTGCGCGCCTCAATGCGGCACAATTGCGCGCATTAGTTTTCAGATGCTAGGGCCGATCGCCCTGGCAGGAGTCCCCAATGTCCCTGATCATCACCGACGATTGCATCAACTGCGACGTCTGCGAACCCGAGTGCCCGAACGCGGCCATCTCCCAAGGCGAAGAGATCTACGTGATCGACCCGAACCTATGCACCCAGTGCGTGGGCCACTACGACGAGCCGCAATGCCAGCAAGTCTGCCCGGTGGATTGCATTCCACTGGACGAAGCCCATCCAGAGACGGAAGAACAGTTGATGGCCAAGTACCGGATCATTACCGGTAAGGCCTGAAAGGCCCTCATCGCGAGCAGGCTCGCTCCCACAGTTGATCGAGAACCCTGTGGGAGCGAGCCTGCTCGCGATGAGGCCATCAACCCACTCACCGACTAGCGCTGACACCGTGGGCAAAACACACTCGCCCGCTGCCCCAGCTTCACCTCGCGAAGCTCGGTGCCACACACCTTGCAGCCCTCCCCGCCGCGGCCGTAGACGAACAGCTCCTGCTGGAAGTAGCCCGGCTGGCCGTCGCCGCCGATGAAATCACGCAGCGTGGTGCCGCCGCGTTCAATGGCCGCGGCCAGGATGCGTTTGATTTCGATGGCCAGCCGCAGGTAGCGCGCCCGGGAAATGCCCTTGGCTTCGCGACGCGGGTCGATCCCGGCGGCGAACAGTGCTTCGGTTGCGTAGATATTGCCCACGCCCACCACCACCGCGTTGTCCATGATGAACGGCTTGACCGCCATCGAGCGTCCACGGGACCGCTGGAACAAGCGCTCGCCATCGAACAGCTCGGTCAACGGCTCCGGCCCCAGGCGTGCCAGCAGTTCATGATTGAGCGGATCCAGGCTCCAGAGCATCGCACCAAACCGGCGTGGGTCGGTGTAGCGCAGGGCCAGGCCGGACTCCAGTTCGATGTCCACATGCTCATGCTTGGCCACCGGCAAGCCGACCTCCACCAACCGCAGGTTCCCCGACATCCCCAGGTGGCTGATCAAGGTGCCGACCTCGGCGTTGATCAGCAGGTACTTGGCACGCCGCTCCACCCCGACGATGAGCTGCCCGGACAACCGCACGTCAAGGTCCTCGGGGATCGGCCAGCGCAGGCGCCGCTCGCGCACGATGACGCGGCTGACACGCTGGCCTACCAGGTGCGGGGCGATACCGCGGCGCGTCGTTTCGACTTCGGGTAATTCAGGCATGGTGCACTCGGCTCCGGGAACGCAGCGGCACTCAGTGGTGAGCGCCGAGCTCGCGAATCGTCTGTTTGAGGTTCTCGAAGTCGTAGTCCGAGAGGCCGACATAGTCGAGCACCAGGTGCCCGATGCTATTCCACTCGTGGTCTTCGCCCTGGTTGCCCAAGACCCGATAGGACGCACAAATGTGCTCGGCCATCTTCAGGATCGACAACAGGTTCTTCAACTGGCTGTTGTGCGATGACTCGTCGCTGAAAATCGTCAAGGCATTGTGATGATTGGCGATGGCGACGCTCACATGTTCCGGCAGGCGCCAGGACTTGGCCGTGTAGTAACCGACCACCGCATGGTTGGTATTGAACGCCTGGTTCTCGGTGTCCACCACCCGGCACTCAGAGCCGGCCTTGGCGTAGGCCTGCTCCAGCACCGACATGTAGTCGGGGAAGCGCTTGAGCATCAGCGGCACGCCGCAATCATGGAACAAGCCCAAGGCATAGGCCTCATCCACCGCCTGCGAGCCGATGCGCTTGGCCAGGCTCAGGCTGGTCATCGCCACATCCTGGGCGGTATCCCAGAAACGGTTGAGGGTGACGATGGTGTCGTCGGTCATTTCGCCCTTGATCGACTGCGCGTTGATCAGGTTGATGATCGAGCGACTGCCCAACAGCCGCACCGCGCGCTGGATCGACGCGATCTTGTTGCTCAGCCCGAAATACGGCGAGTTGACCAGCTTCAACAGCGCACCCGACAGGCCCGGATCCTGGGCGATCAACTTCGCGATCACATCCAGGTCTGGGTCCGGCATGTACTGCTCCATCTGCAAATCCACCATGATTTGCGGTTGAGGCGGAATACTGATGCCTTGCAGGGCCTGCTGGATCTGTTCGGACGATAGCTCTTGGGACATAAGGACTCACTCTGGGCGAGCGTGGATTCTAACCGCTTAAAAGCATCATCCGACACCACTGGCTACGTTTCATCCGGCACGCCGCATTCCTTGGGGTACAACGCGCTATACTCCCGCTCTTTTTTTCACCTGGAGCGACGTCATGTCCCTGCCAAGCTTGCGCCTCAAAGCCAACGCCGACCGTCGCCTGCGCGCCGGTCACCTGTGGGTCTACAGTAACGAAATCGACGTAGCCGCCACCCCACTGCACGGCTTCAAGGCGGGCGACCAGGCCATCCTGGAAGCCGCCGGCGGCAAGCCGCTGGGCATCGTCGCCATGAGCCCGAACAACCTGATCTGCGCCCGCCTGCTGTCGCGCGACGTCAAGTTGCCGCTGGACAAATCGCTGCTGGTGCACCGCATCAACGTCGCCCTGTCACTGCGCGACCGCCTGTTCGACAAGCCGTTCTACCGCCTGGTCTACGGCGATTCCGACCTGCTGCCGGGCCTGGTGGTCGACCGTTTCGGCGACATCCTGGTGGTGCAGATCGCCTCGGCCACCATGGAAGCCCATAAGGACGACGTGATCGCCGCGTTGACCCAAGTGCTCAAGCCAAGCGGCATCCTGTTCAAGAACGACTCCGCAGCCCGCGACGCCGAAGGCCTCAACCGCTACGTCGAGACCGTGTTCGGCCTGGTGCCGGAATGGGTCGCCCTGGAAGAAAACGGCGTGAAATTCGAAGCGCCGGTGATCCAGGGACAAAAGACCGGCTGGTTCTACGACCACCGCATGAACCGCGCACGCCTGGCCCCGTACGCCAAAGGCAAGCGCGTACTGGACCTGTACAGCTACATCGGCGGCTGGGGCGTGCAAGCGGCCGCATTCGGTGCCAGTGAAGTGTTCTGCGTCGATGCGTCGGCCTTTGCCCTCGACGGTGTCGAGCGCAACGCCGCGCTGAACGGCGTCGCCGACAAGATGACCTGCATCGAAGGCGATGTGTTCGAAGCCCTGAAAGAGCTCAAGGCCAGCGAAGAGCGTTTCGACGTGATCGTGACCGACCCACCGGCCTTCATCAAACGCAAGAAAGACATGAAGAACGGTGAAGGTGCCTACCGTCGCCTGAACGAACAAGCCATGCGCCTGCTCAACAAGGACGGCATCCTGGTGAGCGCGTCGTGCTCGATGCACCTGCCTGAAGATGACCTGCAGAACATCTTGCTCACCAGCGCCCGCCACCTGGACCGCAATATCCAGTTGCTGGAACGTGGCGGTCAAGGCCCGGACCACCCGGTGCACCCGGCCATCGCCGAAACCCGCTACATCAAGAGCATCACCTGCCGCCTGCTGCCTAACAGCTAAGGGTGCCGGCTTGGCGCGGGGCCCGACGGCCCTGCGCCACGTCTTGACGGCCCCTCGCTCATCACCTGCATGCCACTTTCAACAGACAAAACCTGAATCCTCCTACTCTTGCAGTCCAATCAACTTGCAGGATGTTTCCTCGTGCCTGTCAGATAGACATTGTACTTATTACATACAACTTAAAAAGCTAGATCCCTCCTACAACCTTACTAGAGAAGTCCTACTCGTTTTCGCCTTGATGTAAGTTAAAACCAAACTACGCTGTAAAAAGCCGTCATCCTGTGGCGACACGGACTGCCAAACATACACTTACAGAACCTTACAAGGAGTTACTGCCATGAACGCTATTTATCTGGAAGCCAACACGATCGCCAACCTGGCCCTTCTGGTAACACCAAAAGCCCGCTAAGCGACCGAGGCGCTGGGGAGCGCCGGCCCTCCAGCGCCTTCATGGCCCAACTTCAGAGTCCTGCCCCTACACCATGCATATAAACCCGCACTTATTCATGCTCGCCCGCCCCCCCTATTTGGTTGTCTGGAACTACAAGGATCACACCCAGTACGAACTTGACCCGCAACATTCCCGTCGACTCCTGCAACTAATAGAACACCCCAAGGCTTACCGCCCCCTCGATGAAATCGATGACAACTTCATCAACAGCAACATACTGACCACGAGCAAAACACCCGACACCGAGTGGGGATGGGATGAACTTTCAAAGATCTTTCATATCGGCACCAAGAACATTCCCTGCGCACACCGCCCCAACGATGCGCATGAATGGTCAAGGCAGTACCTGGATCATTGCAATGAGGTCCTGGCCACGCCCGCCCCCATCGCCCGGCGCGGAACATGGCCGGCATCCGAACTGATCGCGTTGCCTGCACCCAACGACACCCAGGGACATACCCTGGTCAACACCCTGCTGCACCGCAAGACCAGCCGCACCTTCAGCGGTGACGCGCTGTCGCTCACCGACCTCGGCACCCTGCTGTATTTCTCCCTGGGCCACCTCAAGGAACGCGAGTGCGAGGCGGCCAGCCCGCATGGGCTTGGTGCCCGGCGCAGCAGCCCTTCAGGCGGTGGACTGAACGCCTGTGAAGGCTTCATCTATGTGCGCAATGTCAATGACCTGGCGCCAGGCCTCTACTGCTACCACAGCGCAGAGCATGCCCTGAGCCTGGTGAACCCACTGCCTGAGGACCCGCTGGGGCAACTGCTGTGTGGCCAACACTTCATCAATGAACTGCCCTTGGGCCTGTTCATCAGCGCCCGCTTCGATGCGCTCTGGTGGAAATATGCCCACTCGCGAGCCTACCGCATGGCGTACGTCGAAGCGGGCCACATCTCCCAGACGTTTCAACTGATTGCCACTGCACTCGGGCTGAGTACCTGGCTGACCGGCGCCCTGATGGACGATCGGATCGAAACCCTGCTGGGGTTGCAGCGCAGCACCGAGCAAGTGCTGTTCTTTGTCGGCTGCGGCCGGGGGGACGGGCAGGCCTTGAGCAAGGAACTCCAAGCCCTGATCGACATCGAGGACCTTCGCTGATGAGCACCCCCCTCAATGCGCCAGACGACTCGTCGCCGGCCACGACCCATCGCTTCACCCTCGGCGACTGGCACCATAAAGCCTCGGTGAGAAGCAGCCCGTCCACCTACCAACTGGAAGACGACATCGAACGGCAACTGGAAACACGGGACTGGTTTCCCCCGGCCTTCCTGCCCTACCTCAGACACCCGACCCTCGCTGGCGCCGCCCCATCGATCCGGCACCGGCTGACCGCCAATCACCTGGTGTACTTCCTCGACTACACCACCGTGCTGGAACTGCAGGTCGTCAACCGCTCGGTCGCCACCCTCATCCATCGCCAACTCGGCATCATCATCCCGGAACGAATGAAAACCGCCGCCCTCCAGCTATATACCGACGAGGGCTACCACGCGTTGTTTTCCAATCAGTTGGCCGAGCAGATCGCCCGGCGCTACGCGATTGCCTATCGCCCCGCCACACCACGCCGGATCGAGCGCCTGCTGGCCCTGATCGAGAACATCCATGAGTCCTATAAAGCCCATGGCTGGTTCCTGCTGGGATTCATCTCGGAAACCATCATCGCCAGGGAGCTGCTGAGTGTGCCCCGCGACAGCCTGGTTTCCAGCGTGCAACAGATGCTCACCGATCACCTGGCGGACGAGGCGCGGCACAGTCGCTATTTCTGCGAGGTGTTCAGCTACCTGTGGCTGACGCTGAACAACCGGCAACGCCTGTTCACCGCCAGATTCCTGCTGGACGCCATCCAGGTGTTTTTCGAGATCGATGAGCAATGGCTGAGCAAGAGCCTGCAAAGCGTCAATCTGCCCTCAGCCTCGATCACCGAGATCATCAATGCCCATGCCGGAGAAGACATGATGCTCCAGCGTGCCCGCTCGGGTGCGGAGGCGACGCTGGGGGCGCTGAAAAAAGCCGGCTTCTTCAACCTGCCCTACAACCAGCGGCTCTTTATCAAGGCCGGGCTGATCGATGGCTAGGCGTACACCCGCCCCCCAGGACCAGAGACGCCGGGGCGTGGTCGGCCTGCTGCTGAGCATGACCGTGCTCGGGGTGTTTCCCCTGGATGTCCTGCTGCCTTCGTTCCCCGCACTCGGTGAGCACTTTCGCGTCGAGCCGGGCGACATCGCGTTCTCCATCAGCCTGTTCGCCGTCGGGATTGCCGTCTCCCAACTGTTGATTGGCCCACTGTCGGACAGCCTCGGACGCAAGCGCCTGCTGCTGGCCGGCCTGCTGGTAGCGATGATCGGGGCCCTGGGGTGCGTGCTATCGACCGAGTACGCCGGGTTCCTGCTGTTTCGCCTGATCCAGGCGCTGGGCTGCGGCTGCTTCGTACTGTCCCAGGCGCTGGTGCAAGACCTGTTCGAAGGGCGCGAGCGCGAGCGCCTGCGGATCCTGATGGTGACCGCCTCCGGTCTGTTCATCTCGTTGTCGCCGCTGGCCGGGAGCGTGCTGCAGGCGTGGCTGGATTGGCCGGGCAGCTTCCTGGTGTTCATCGCGCTGGCGCTCGCGGTACTGCTCAACGCCTGCCGCCTTCTGGAGCACCCGCCGGTGCAGGCCACGACGTCGCCTGCGAACCTGTTCCAGGCCTACCGAAGGCTGTGCGGCGACTGCAATTTCATCGCCTGGTGGCTGATCGCGGCCCTGGCCTTCGCCTGCCACTTCGCCTTCATCGTTGTTTCACCGCTGTTGCTGATGGGGCACCTGGGCCTCACGACCTACGCGTTTTCCCTGATCTTGCTGGCCTATGGCGCCGCCTACATGGGCGGCGGCCTGCTGGCCGCCTTGCTCGCCAGGCGCGTCCAGGCCGACACCCAGATTATGCTCGGCCTTGGCCTGATCTTCCTGTCCGGCGCGGTGATGCTCTACCTGTCCCAACACGGGGGCCTGTCGGCCCTCACGGTGTTGCTGCCGATGATCATCTGCACCGCCGGCACCACCCTCGTCCGCCCCGCGGCGACGTCCAAGGCCATGGACCTGTTCAGCGACAATGCCGGGGCAGCGGCCGCGGCCGGCAACACGCTGGTCTTGCTCGTCGGTGGTTTGATCAGCGCATTGATCAACCTGGCCGGCGCCAACCTGTACGTTTCCCTGGCGGTGTGTTTCATCGTCCTGAGCCTCATCGCCCTGGCGCTCAACGCCCTGACCCGCCGACACGCGACCGGTTTGTTGCGTGATTGAGCCCCGCCAAGCCCTGGTTCGGCATTTCCCGGCATTCCTTCCTGGCGCCAGCGGTGTAGAATCGAGCGATTCATCGCCAGTCATCCCCCGGCGGGTTTATGAGCTCAAGCTGAGTCACGCGGCGATCCCGTACTGTCATCGGCAACTTTCGGACACACGGCCATTTCTGAGTGTTCCCAAGGTCAATAGAAGCTCACTCCCCTTTTGACACCTGATTTGCCGCCCGGAGTGCTCCATGCCTGATTACCGCTCGAAAACATCCACCCACGGCCGCAACATGGCCGGCGCCCGCGCACTGTGGCGCGCCACGGGGATGAAAGATGACGACTTCAAAAAGCCGATCATCGCCATTGCCAACTCGTTCACCCAGTTCGTTCCGGGCCACGTCCACCTCAAGGACCTGGGCCAACTGGTCGCCCGCGAGATCGAACGCGCCGGTGGCGTCGCCAAGGAATTCAACACCATCGCGGTCGATGACGGCATCGCCATGGGCCACGACGGCATGCTCTATTCGCTGCCCAGCCGCGAGATCATCGCCGACTCCGTCGAGTACATGGTCAACGCCCACTGCGCCGACGCCATCGTCTGCATCTCCAACTGCGACAAGATCACCCCAGGCATGCTGATGGCCTCGTTGCGCCTGAACATCCCGGTGATCTTCGTGTCCGGTGGCCCGATGGAAGCGGGCAAGACCAAACTGGCCAGCCACGGCCTGGACCTGGTCGACGCCATGGTCATCGCCGCCGACGCCAGCGCTTCTGACGAGAAAGTGGCCGAGTACGAGCGCAGCGCCTGCCCGACGTGCGGTTCGTGCTCCGGCATGTTCACCGCCAACTCGATGAACTGCCTGGTCGAAGCCCTCGGCCTGGCACTGCCGGGCAACGGTTCCACCCTGGCCACCCACAGCGACCGCGAGCAACTGTTCCTGCAAGCCGGCCGCACCATCGTCGAGCTGTGCAAGCGCTACTACGGCGACAACGACGAGTCGGTGTTGCCGCGCAACATCGCCAACTTCAAGGCGTTCGAAAACGCCATGACGCTGGACATCGCCATGGGTGGCTCGACCAACACCATCCTGCACCTGCTGGCCGCCGCCCAGGAAGCCGAGATCGACTTCGACCTGAAGGACATCGACCGCCTTTCCCGTCACGTGCCGCAACTGTGCAAGGTCGCGCCGAACATCCAGAAGTACCACATGGAAGACGTGCACCGCGCCGGCGGGATCTTCAGCATCCTCGGCTCCCTGGCCCGTGGCGGCCTGCTGCATACCGACCTGCCCACCGTGCACAGCGCGACCATGGCCGAAGGTATCGCCAAGTGGGACATCACCCAGACCACCGACGAAGCCGTGCATCACTTCTTCAAGGCGGGCCCTGCCGGCATCCCGACCCAGACTGCGTTTAGCCAGTCGACCCGCTGGGAAACCCTGGACGACGACCGCGAAAACGGCTGCATCCGCAGCGTCGAGCACGCCTATTCCCAGGAAGGCGGCCTGGCCGTGCTGTACGGCAACATCGCCGTGGACGGTTGCGTGGTGAAAACCGCCGGCGTCGACGAGTCGATCCACGTGTTCGAAGGCAACGCCAAGATCTTCGAAAGCCAGGACAGCGCCGTGCGCGGCATCCTCGCCGACGAAGTGCAGGCCGGCGACATCGTGATCATCCGCTACGAAGGCCCGAAAGGCGGCCCGGGCATGCAGGAAATGCTCTACCCGACGTCTTATCTCAAGTCCAAGGGCCTGGGCAAAGCCTGCGCCCTGCTCACCGACGGCCGTTTCTCGGGCGGCACCTCGGGCCTGTCCATCGGCCACGCTTCCCCGGAAGCCGCCGCCGGCGGCGCGATTGGCCTGGTGCAGGACGGCGACAAGGTCCTGATCGACATCCCGAATCGCTCGATCAACCTGTTGGTCAGCGACGAGGTGCTGGCCGTGCGCCGCGCCGAGCAGGACAAGAAGGGCTGGAAACCGGTTGAAGTGCGTCCGCGCAAAGTGACCACCGCCCTGAAAGCCTACGCCCTGCTGGCCACCAGCGCCGACAAGGGTGCCGTGCGCAACAAGGCGATGCTCGACGGGCTGTAAGCCGCGATTGCCGCCATAAAAAATGCCCCGCCAAGTGCGGGGCATTTTTATGGCCGACCCAATAACCTGTGGGAGCGAGCCTGCTCGCGAAGCGCTCAGTCAGCCGACATCACTATCGACTGATGCGCCCTCTTCGCGAGCAGGCTCGCTCCCACATTGGACCTGGCTGGTTTCCTGATTGGACCTGGCTGGTTTACTGAATGTCTTCAGGCTTGACGATCACCCAGTTCTTGTCCGCGGTCACCGGCAGACCTTCCTTGGCCTGGGCCGCCGCGTTCTTGGCGATCATGCCGTTGAGCTGGGTCATGTACTTGTCCTTGCGATTGACCCACAGGTGAATGCCACCCTTGGCCACATCGACGCCGTGGAACAGCATGTAGCCGTCGCTGGTCGGGGTGTCACCGCCGACCAGCACCGGCTTCTTCCATTCATCGATGTAGGTCAGGATCGCCGCCTGCTTGCCAGCCATCCAGGTTGCCGGTGTCCACAGGTACGGGGTCAATTCCAGGCCCAGGTTAGCTTTCTCGTCATACTTGCCGGCGGTGACCTGCTTGCGGGCCGTGGTCAACTCGCCGCTCTTGCGGTCCTTGAGCAACAGGCTCACGCCGATCACGTTCTGCGGCTTGACGTTGTAGCCGTACTTCGGATCGGAGGCGACCATGCGCACCAGCTCTTCAGAGGCGGCGGTCATGACATAGACTTCGATGCCGTTTTCCATCAGCTTGTTGAACAGCTCGGCCTGCCCGGTGAAGATCTTCGGCGGGTTGACGTCGATTTTCTTGACCACATCGCCTTCGTAGTAGGTGCTCGGCACCGGCTTGCCCGAGGCCATCAGCTCATCGACGTGGCCCTTGAGTTCCTTGAGGGTGAAGCCCGAGAACACCTGGGCGACCCACGGATAGCAGACCATGTCGTCGACTTCGCAGAGGCGGTAGTAATAGCTGAACAGGCTTTCCTTGTGGTCGGCGGTGTCCTTGAACGGCATCAGTTTCAGGGAAGGGTCGAGGCTGTCCCGGGTGATCAGGCCCTTGTTCTCCATGTACGGCAACAACGACTCTTCCAGGTCGTAGCGGTAGCTGGTGTTGTCCATGTCGAACACCGCGTAGTTGCCTTTGTTGGCGTTGGCCGCAATCATCGCGTCCAGTTGCTTGGCCTGCGCTTCGGGCCAATGTTTGAGATCGGTGGCGAACACCTGGCTAGCAAAGCCCAGGCACATGGCGACGGCTAACACTTTCGTGGCGACTTTCATGTGCGTTTCTCCCTGAATGAAAGTCATCGACGCTAACAAATTAGTGTGACGCTCCTCGTCTGAGGACGACCGCCTGCGTGCTGATTCCGTCACCGGCATAACCCACAGCGTCACCGCCTTATTCCAAAAACGACAGTTGTCATGCGTTTTTGGTATTAAATCATTGGATATCAAGCTGTTAGGCTCGCCGGTTCGCAATCGCCGCGCCACGCGATTGGCACACACCTTTTTTGGAGTCTCGATGAATCTGCCGCTGATCCTCAATCTGCTGGTGTTCCTTGCCTTGCTGCTGGGCCTGGCACAGGCCCGCCACACCACCTGGAGCCTGGCCAAGAAAGTCCTGCTGGCACTGGTTATGGGCGTGGTGTTCGGCGTTGCCCTGCACACGGTCTACGGTGCCGGCGATCCGGTGCTCAAAGCGTCCATCGGCTGGTTCGACCTGGTGGGCAACGGTTATGTGCAACTGCTGCAAATGATCGTGATCCCGCTGGTGTTCGCCTCGATCCTCAGCGCCGTGGCCCGCCTGCACAACGCGACGTCGCTGGGCAAGATCAGCTTCCTGACCATCGGCACCCTGCTGTTCACCACCGCCATCGCGGCGCTGATCGGCATCGGCCTGACCAACCTGTTCGGCCTGACCGCCGAAGGCCTGGTGGCCGGCACCCAGGAAATGGCGCGCCTGCAAACCATCCAGAGCGACTACGCGGGCAAGGTCGCGGACCTGAACGTGCCGCAGCTGCTGCTGTCGTTCATCCCGCAGAACCCATTCGCCGACCTGGCCCGGGCCAAGCCGACGTCGATCATCAGCGTGGTGATCTTCGCCGCGTTCCTGGGGGTCGCGGCCCTGCAACTGCTCAAGGATGATGTCGAAAAAGGCCAGAAAGTGATCAACGCCATCGACACCCTGCAAGCCTGGGTGATGCGCCTGGTGCGCCTGGTGATGAAGCTGACCCCCTACGGCGTGCTGGCGCTGATGACCAAGGTGGTCGCCGGCTCCAACCTGCAAGACATCATCAAGTTGGGCAGCTTCGTGGTGGTGTCGTACCTGGGCCTGGGCCTGATGTTCGTGGTGCATGGCCTGCTGCTGTCGCTGGCCGGGATCAACCCGCTGCGCTTCTTCCGCAAGGTGTGGCCGGTGCTGACCTTCGCCTTCACCAGCCGCTCCAGCGCCGCCAGCATTCCACTGAGCATCGAGGCACAAACCCGTCGCCTGGGGATCCCGCAGTCCATCGCCAGCTTCGCCGCCTCGTTTGGCGCGACCATTGGCCAGAATGGCTGTGCCGGTCTGTACCCTGCCATGCTGGCCGTGATGGTAGCGCCAACCGTCGGCATCAACCCGCTGGACCCGCTGTGGATTGCGACCCTGGTGGCGATTGTGACCTTGAGCTCGGCCGGTGTTGCCGGCGTGGGTGGGGGTGCGACCTTCGCCGCGCTGATCGTGCTGCCGGCCATGGGCTTGCCGGTGTCACTGGTGGCGCTGCTGATCTCGGTCGAGCCGCTGATCGACATGGGCCGCACGGCATTGAACGTCAATGGTTCGATGACCGCTGGCGCGATCACCAGCCAGATCATGCAGCAGACCGACAAGGCGCTGCTGGATGCCGATGAGCATGAGGCGTTGGCGCACGCTTGATCCTGGCGTCGTCAGATAAGTCACTTTCGCGGGCAAGCCTTAATGCCAGTCAGTTAAGGCGCCAAACCTGTGGGAGCGAGCCTGCTCGCGAAGACGGCAACACAGCCAACATCTCCGTTGACTGACCTACTGCTATCGCGAGCAGGCTCGCTCCCACGCGGGTTTCGCTTAACTGACTGGCATTAGGGCAAGCCGCGCGCCTACGGGTTGATGTCATTTATCCGTAGGCGCGAGGCTTGCCCGCGAAGCGTTTAAGCTTTCTCCCACACCTCAAAGCTATAGGCCGGCTTGTCGCCCTCGGCCGCCACCGGCGTATTCGACACCCGCTTCCACTGCGCCAGATCAAACTCCGGAAACCACGCATCGCCTTGCGGGCTCAATGCCACGCGGGTCAGGTACAGCCGGTCAGCCTGCGCCAGGGCCTGGGCATACAACTGCGCGCCGCCAATCAACATCAGCTCATCGACGCCCTGTTCCAGGGCCCACGCCTGCGCCCGCGCCACGGCGGCGTCCAGCGAGGGATAGACTTCCGCGCCGTCGAGCACCAGGCCCGCCTGGCGGCTGACCACGATGTTCAAGCGGCCCGGCAGCGGGCGCCCCAGGGAGTCCCAGGTCTTGCGCCCCATGATGATCGGCTTGCCGAGGGTGGTCGCCTTGAAGTACTTGAAATCCCCCGGCAAGTGCCAGGGCATGCTGTTGTCGACGCCGATCACGCGGTTTTCACCAAGGGCTGCGATCAGGCTGAGGGGGAGTGTATTGTTCATGCCGGCGAGGATACCAGAGCCGCGCATACCCCGATAACCGCCACAGCGGTTATGCTCAGCACTCACACAAGCGACGGGATCACGCGTGACCGACCTGCACACACTCTGGCTGACTGAGACCATCCGCCTGCGCGAGGAACACGCCGGTGCCTTGGAGGATGCCGAAGCCAATCGCCTGGCCCGCAACGCGGGCGGTGATCTGCCCAGCCGGATCAAGGCGCGCGCCCTGTGGCTGGCCGAGCGCGACGGCCTGACCCGCGCCCTGCAGCACTGGCTGCAAGGGGCACGCCTGGCGCTGATCGTGTTGGCGGCATTGGCGCTGATCAGCGGCGCCGGCCTGGGGTTCGCCGCGCTGGGCGATGGCCTGGCGCCGGTCAATGTGTTCTGGGCCCTGGGCAGCCTGCTGGGGTTGAACCTGATTCTGCTGCTGAGCTGGGCCAGCGGCCTGGTGTTCGCCGGCGACTACGGCGCGACGCTGGGGCGCCTGTGGTTGTGGCTCAGCGAGAAGCTCGCCCGCGACGCCAAGGCCGCGCACCTGGCGCCGGCCCTGTTGCTGATGCTGCAACGGCGCAAGCTCAATCGCTGGGTCCTTGGTCTGCTGATCAATGGCCTCTGGCTGCTGGCGATGCTCAGCGCCCTGGCCATCGTGCTGACGCTGATGGCGACACGGCGCTACGGATTTGTCTGGGAAACCACCCTCCTGACCAGCGACACCTTCGTCGCCATGACCCAGGCCCTCGGCGCCTTGCCGGCCCTGCTGGGGTTCAATGTGCCGAGCGTGGAGATGATCCGCGCCAGTGGCGACAGCGCCCTGAACATCGAGAGCGCCCGGCACGCCTGGGCCACCTGGCTGGTGGGCGTGTTGCTGGTGTACGGCGTGCTGCCGCGCCTGCTGCTGGCGCTCTGGTGCCTATGGCGCTGGCACGCCGGCAAGGGTCGCTTGGGCCTGGACTTGAACCTGCCGGGCTACGCCCAACTGCGCGAACCGCTGATGCCCAGCAGCGAGCGCCTGGGGGTCAGCGACGTCGCGCCGCCCCAGTTGCATCAGGTCGAAAGCGCCAGCAGCGCGCAACACAGCGACGGCGCGTTGCTGGTGGCCATCGAGCTGGACGACCAGCGCCCCTGGCCGCCGCCCTTGCCCAATGGGGTGAAAGACGCGGGCATTCTCGACAGCCGCGAGTCCCGGCACACCCTGCTGGAACAACTGACCCGCTTCCCGCCGGCACGCCTGGCCATTGCCTGCGACCCGCGACGTTCGCCGGACCGTGGCAGCCTGGCGCTGATCAGCGAACTCGCCCGCTGCGCCGGCGCCACGCGCATCTGGCTGTTGCAAGCACCGCCCGGCCAGGCCCTGGACGCCGAGCGCCTGGGTGACTGGCATGCCGCGCTGCATCAACTGGAGCTGCCCTTCGCCGATTGCGCGCCACTGAACTGGTTGGAGACGGGCCATGACTAAACCCTTGAAACTCGCGGTGGTCGGCCACACCAACGTCGGCAAGACTTCGTTGCTGCGCACCCTGACCCGGGACGTGGGCTTTGGCGAAGTGTCCCATCGCCCCAGCACCACGCGCCATGTCGAAGGCGCCCGGCTCTCGGTGGAGGGTGAAGCCCTGCTGGAGCTCTATGACACCCCGGGCCTGGAAGACGCCATCGCCCTGCTCGACTACCTCGAACGCCTGGACCGCCCCGGCGAACGCCTCGATGGCCCGGCCCGGCTGGCGCGCTTTCTGGAGGGCAGCGAAGCACGCCAACGCTTCGAGCAAGAAGCCAAGGTGTTGCGCCAGCTCCTGGCCTCCGACGCCGGGCTGTATGTGATCGATGCCCGTGAGCCGGTGCTGGCCAAGTACCGCGACGAACTGCAAGTGCTGGCCAGTTGCGGCAAGCCCCTGTTGCCGGTGTTGAACTTTGTCAGCAGCGCCAACCACCGCGAACCCGACTGGCGCGAAGCCCTGGCGCGCCTGGGGCTGCATGCGCTGGTGCGCTTCGACAGCGTCGCCCCACCCGAAGATGGCGAGCGCCGGCTGTACGAAAGCCTGGCGTTGATGATGGAGAGCGCACGCGAGCCACTGGAACGCTTGATCGCTGACCAACAGGCGCAACGCCAGGCACGCCAGCAAAGCGCAGCGCGGTTGATCGCCGAGCTGCTGATCGACTGCGCCGCCTGCCGACGCAGCGTGGCCAGCGATGCCGAACAAGAGCAGCAAGCGATCAACGACCTGCGCAAGGCCGTGCGCCAGCGTGAACAACGCTGTGTCGAGGCGCTGCTCAAGCTCTACGCCTTCCGCCCACAGGACGCCGCCGCCAGCGACTTGCCGTTGCTGGATGGCCGTTGGGGCGATGACCTGTTCAACCCCGAGACCCTCAAGCAACTGGGGGTGCGGGTCGGCGGCGGGATAGCGGCCGGGGCGGCGGCCGGCGCGGGCGTCGATCTGTTGGTGGGCGGCCTGACCCTCGGTGCAGCGGCACTGGCCGGGGCGATTGCCGGTGGCGCCCTACAAACCGCGCGCAGCTATGGCAGCCGTCTACTGGGCAAGATCAAGGGCCAGCGCGAGCTGACCGTCGATGACAGCGTGCTGCGCCTGTTGGCATTGCGTCAGCGGCAACTGGTGCAGGCGCTGAACCAACGCGGGCATGCGGCGATGGACAGCGTCCAGGTCGCCACCCCACAAGACAAGAGCTGGCGCGAAGGCAAGTTGCCCGAAGCCTTGGTCAAGGCCCGGGCGCATCCGCAATGGTCGTCACTCAATCCCCAGCCGAAGTTGAGCCAGGCCGAGCGGCAAGAGCAGATCGAAGGATTGGCGCAGCAGTTGTAGCGCCTGGGGTTCAGTACCAGCGAAACTTCAAGTAGGTCGCGGCCAGGACGCGGACCAGTTTCTCGTCGGCCTTGTCGATCAGCCCGTCGTGGTTCACATCGCCTTGGACACTGGCGTCGATCTCGCCGTCATTGTTGCTGTCGAAGGCCGCATGCCAGGCGCTGAGGGTTCGTTCGCTGGTCATGCCGCTGCCTTCGTGCAACTGCAGGCGCACCACGTTGGGGGCACCATCGTCATGGAAGTCCTCGGCGATGACCTTGAGATAACGACCCCACGCGGCCCCCCGGTTGAACCAACGCAGCTTCAGGTAGTTGTTGGCGAAGCGGTACAACAAGCGTTGGTCGGCGGAGTTTTCCTTACCGTTGTGGGTGACATCGCCCATTTTGTAATCGACCTTGCCGTCCGCATCGAAATCGACGGCGAAGGCTTTGTTCACCAGCCTGTCTTCGCCGGGGCGGCCGACCTGCTCGTAAAACTCCAGCAGAACCGAGTCCGCCCGACCATTGCCGGTCCTGTCCTGGGCAGTGACTTTTAAGTAGCGCATCAGCAGCATTCCTTGCCAAGTTGAGTGAGCCTTGGACATTAGCGATCCACGGCCCCGCGTTCCATGACCTGCGTCAGGCGCACCCTGTCAGGACTTTCCCAACGTCCCTCGGGCTTAATCGCGTTACGCCAGTTGAATCCGCTCCTTGGCCAGCAGGGCCAGTGCCTTGGCCTTCAGCACGGCCAGGTCGAGCAGCGGCACGCCGGTGTCCTTGGCCTGTTCATCCCAGTGGCGCATGCGCACGCTCACCGCGCACAACGGGTCCTGGGCAAACGCCAACGCCTCGGCCGCCGTCATCACGCCGCCCTGGTACTCCAGCGTCCGGCGGCTGGCTTCACTCAAGCGTTCGTAGTAGCCCGGCTCGGTCAAGGTCAGGTAGCGCTTGGCTTGCACGTGGTATTCCACCAGCCGCGCCAGGCGCTCGCCAAAGCCCATCCGCCGCAGGTAATCGGCGCCCAGGCGTTCGTGGCTGACCACCCCGAAGCCGTCCATGTGCGCGGCGCCCTCGGTGCAGATGTGCCCGATGTCATGGAAGAACGCCGCCAACACCACTTCATCGTCGAAGCCTTCGGCCATGGCCCGCTCGGCGGCCTGGGACATGTGCTCGATCTGTGACACCGGCTCGCCAATGTAATCGCTGGCGCCGAAACGTTCGTACAAGGCAAAGACCTCGGCGACGACCTGTGCGCTGTGCTCCATCAATGCTCTCCCAACAAAGTCCTGATATTGCGTTCGGCCATCGCCGGCCCGACGCTCATGCCCACGCCGCTGTGCATCAGCGCGGCATGGACGCCCGGGGCCGCCTGTAAGAAGGAAAACGGCTGCGCCCCCCGGGCACCATAGACCCCCTGCCAGCGTTCGACCACTTGCACCTTGCAGCCCAGGGTGTGCTCGGCCAGCTCGATCATCCAGTCATCCACCTGCTCGGCATTGAACGGCGAGGGATCGCTGGCGTAATGATGGGAGTCGCCGATGATCAGCTCGCCGTGGGGCGTGGGGCTGATCAACAGGTGAATCCCGTGTTCGTGCAGGTGCGGTGTCTCCCGCAGGATCTGCGCCTGCACCGCCGCCGCCTCGGGCAAGTCGGCGAAGGCGCCGTAGTGCACGCAGCTCAAGCCGGTGAGCAGCGCGTGTTGCAGATTGAGGTCGAGCACTGGCTTGGCGCGCAGCATCTGCAAGCGACAGGTCTGCGGCGTGAGCGCGGCGATGGGTTCGGCCAGCAGGGTCTGATAGTCGTGGCCGGAGCAGACGATGATCTGTTCGCCGCTGAAGCTGCCCGCCGTGCTGTGCACCCGGCCGGGTTCGACATCGCGCACCAGGGTCGAGAAGTGGAACGTCACGCCCAGTTCGCGGCGCAGGTAGTCGATCAGGGCCGGGATCGCTTCCCGGGAATACAGTTGCTGGTCGTCCAGCCCATGCAAGGCCGCCCGGTGATGGCTGAACTGGCCGCCGTACAGGTCGCGCAGGGCTGCACCACGCAGCAACTCGACACGGTAGCCGTGCTCGATGGCCCGGCCTTCGCAGAAGGTGTGTAGCAGGTGTTCTTCGGCCTCGGTGCGGGCGAACAGATAGGAGCCGTTGCGCTTGAGCTGCACGCCGGCCCGTTGTGCCCATTGGCCCCAGATCTCGCGGCTGGCCTTGGCCAGTTCGAGCATCGGCCCCGGCGGTTGGCCGGTGACCAGGGCCTGGCCGAAGTTGCGCACCGACGCGCCCAGGGGCGTGGCCGTGCGCTCGAAAACCGTGACCTTCAAACCGCGCCGGGCCGCCGCGTAGGCGTGGGACAGGCCGAGGATGCCGGCGCCGATGATCAATAGGTCGCTGTGGTGAGTCATGAAGTGATGTCCTGAGTTCGAGACCGCTTTCGCGAGCAGGCTCGCTCCCACAGGGAAAATGCATTCCAACGGTGGGAGCGAGCCTGCTCGCGAAGAGGCCTGTCAGCCAATAGAGACCTTACTTGGCCGCGACTTTCTCGGACTTGCCGTCATAGCGCTTGCGCCATTCGCTGAGGATCTCGTCGCGGTGCTTCGAGGCCCAGGCGAAGTCGTTCTTGATCAGGCGTTGCTCGTAGTCGGCCGGCAGCTCGGTCTGCGGCTTGGCGATGCCCGGTTGGGCGAGGACCGCGAAGTTTTCCTTGTACAGGTCCATCGCCGCCGCGCTGGCGGAGAAGTCAGCCAGTTTCTTCGCGGCTTCTGCATGCGGGGTGCCCTTGATCACGGCGGTGGCTTCGATTTCCCAGCCCAGGCCTTCCTTCGGCAGGATGATGTCCAGCGGCGCGCCCTGGCGCTTCAACTGCACGGCCGGGTATTCGAAGGAGATACCAATCGGGAACTCACCGGCGGCCGCCAGCTTGCACGGCTTGGAACCGGAGTGAACGTACTGGCCGATGTTCTGGTGCAGCCCGTCCATGTAGGCCCAGCCCTGCTGCTCGCCGAAGGTTTGCAGCCAGGCGCTGACGTCGAGGAAACCGGTGCCGGACGACGCCGGGTTCGGCATCACGATCTTGCCCTTGTACTCAGGCTTGGTCAGGTCCTGCCAGCTCACGGGCTTGCTCAGGCCTTGTTTCTCGGCTTCCACGGTGTTGAAGCAGATGGTCGCGGCCCACACGTCCATGCCAACCCAGGCCGGCGGATTGGCGGCGTCGCGGTAGTTGGCGCCGATCTTGTCCAGGTCCTTGGGCGCATAGCTTTGCAGCATGCCTTGCTGGTCGAGGATCGCCAGGCTGGAGGCGGCCAGGCCCCACACCGCGTCGGCTTGCGGGCGCGCTTTCTCGGCCAGCAACTTGGCGGTGATGATGCCGGTGGAATCACGCACCCACTTGATCTCGACGTCCGGATTGCTCTTCTCGAACGCTTCCTTGTAGGTCTTCAGTTGCTCGGCTTCGAGGGCGGTGTAGACGGTCAACTCGGTTTTCGCGGCAAACGCATTCAGGCTGAAAGCAGTGAGGACGGCAGCGGCAAGAGCCAGGGGCTTGAACATGGTGCGGTTCCTTTTAAGTGCGGATCAGAGGGGTGGTTGGATGAGTTCTCAGTTGCCGGGCGCGGTCTGCCGCCAGGCCTGGGAGCGACGCAGCAAGCCGCGCGAGGCCCAGGCCAGCAGCAGGGACACGCCCGCCGAGGTGAACAGAATCAGGGTCGACATGGCCGCCGCGCCGCCGACGTTGCCGGCGTCGTCCATGTTCAGCACCGCCACCGCCGCGAGGATGGTGTCGGGGCTGTAGAGGAAGATCGCCGCCGAGACGGTGGTCATGGCCGAGACGAACAGATAGCGCACGATGTCCAGCAGCGCCGGCAGGCAGATCGGCACGGTGACGCGCAGGTAATGGCGGTACAGCGGCGCCTTGAGCGACAACGCGGCGGCCTCGAACTCGGCATCGAGTTGGCGCAGCGCGGTGGTGGCGGTCATCTGCGCGGTGGTCAGGTAGTGGGCGATGGTGCACACCACCAGCAGGGTCATGGTGCCGTAGAGCACATGCAGCGGGTTGCCGTTGAGGTTGAAGAAGAACACGTAGCCCAGGCCCAGGACCAAGCCCGGCACTGCCATCGGCACGAAGCTGAGCATGCGCAGCACCAGGTTCAGGCCCCGCTGCCCACGGGTTTTCTCCATCAGGTAGGCGCCGGTGAAGATCAGCACGCTGCCGATCAACGCCGTGCACAACGCCATCCGCACACTGTTGCCGTAGGCCAGCCAGCCACCGCCGGCGGTGTCGCCGAACTGGTAGTGCTTGAGCGACAACGACAGGTTGTACGGCCAGAACTTCACCAGCGATGAGTACACCGCCATGCCGAATACCAGCAGCAGCGCGGCGCAGATCAACAGGACGATGGCCAGGTAGCAGCCGTCGCGCAACCTGGAAGGCGCCGGCTGGAACACTTGGGCGCGGCCGCTCATCGAATCGCCATGGCGGCGGCGCAACCAGGCATCGACGCCAAAGCTCAACAGCGCCGGCACCAACAGCACCATGCCAATCAGCGCACCGCGACCGAACTGCTGCTGGCCGACCACCGCCTTGTAGGCTTCCAGCGCCAGCACTTGATAGTCGCCCCCGACCACCACGGGCACACCGAAGTCGGTGATGGTCAGGGTGAACACCAGGCAGAACGCGGCGAACACCGCCTGGCGCGTCGCCGGCCAGGTGATGCTGCGAAACGCCTTGGCCGGACTGGCGCCCATGCTGGAGGCGGCATCGAACAGCCGCGCATCGGCCAGGGACAGGGCCGAGAGCAAAATCATCAGGGCGTGGGG
This sequence comes from Pseudomonas sp. ok272, assembly GCF_900109995.1. Classification (GTDB taxonomy): domain Bacteria; phylum Pseudomonadota; class Gammaproteobacteria; order Pseudomonadales; family Pseudomonadaceae; genus Aquipseudomonas. Next base: position 269,869 of record NZ_FOCB01000005.1, read on the forward strand.
AAAGGTGTAGATCGCCTCGCCGATCACGATGCCCCAGAAGCCGTAGATGTTGTCCGACAGCCACCCGCGCAACAGGCCCTGGTTACCGAACAGGTAGACCAGCGCAATGCCCGGCAACATCGACGGCGCCATCAACGGCAACAGCGACAGGCCGCGCCAGATCGACTTGCCGGGAATCAACGTACGTTGCAGGGCGTAGGCAAACAGGTAGGCCAGCGGGACGACGATGGCCGCCACGCTGAGGGACACTTTCAGGCTGTTGCCCAACAGCCAGTGGAAGTTGGCGCTGGTCACCAGCTCGCGCGCCGCGACCAGGCCACCGCCCTGCCCCGCGTCACTGCTCAAGCCACGCCAGAAGATCGCCAGCAGCGGCATCAACACCGCGACACTGAGCAGGCCCAGCAGCAACAGCTTGCCGCCGACCACGAACACCCGGTCACCGATCTCGGCGCGGGTGGTCTGCCGAACCTGCTTGTGCGGTATCGGCAGGGCGATCTGCGCGCTCATCAGGCAAACACCTGCAGGCTGCGCGGCGGCAGGGCGACCATGATGTCCTGGGCACCGAGGCGCGGCATGGCTTCGGGCGCCAGTTCGGCGAGCAAGGCGTGGCCTGGCAGGTGGTTGAGTTCAAAGCTCATCCGGCAGCGATTACCGAGGAAGGTGATTTCGCGAACCTTGGCCGGGAACAGGTTTTCCTCATGCACCAGCGGGTTGACGCTGATTGCTTCCGGGCGGCAGAACAGCCTGCCCGAGGCCGCCTTGGCGCTGTTGTCGGCCAGGCGCACGTGCATCCCGCCGACCTTGGCGTGACTGTCGCTGCTGCGCTGGAACGGCAGCCAGTTGCCCTGGCCGACGAACTCGGCAACGAACGGGGTCGCCGGGCGGTTGTAGATGTCTTGCGGGGTGGCGTACTGCTCGACCTTGCCGTTGTTCATCACGGCGATGCGGTCGGCCATCAGCATGGCCTCGTCCTGGTTGTGGGTGACCATCAGGGTGGTGATGCCCAGGTTGCGCTGCAGTTGGCGCAGCTCGGTGCACAGGTGCTCGCGGACCCGGGCGTCGAGGGCCGACATCGGCTCATCCAGCAATAACAGCGAGGGCGCCGGCGCCAGGGCCCGGGCCAGGGCCACGCGCTGTTGCTGGCCGCCGGACAATTGGCCGGGGTATTTCTTCTCGCTGCCGATCAGGCCGACCAACTCCAGCATCTGCCCGACGCGCTTACGCACTTCATCGCGACCGCTGCCGGCCAGGCCGTAGGCAATGTTGGCTTCGACGCTGAGGTTGGGGAACAGCGCGTAGGACTGGAACAGAATCCCGTAGTCCCGCGCCTGGGGGGCCAGCCGGGAAACATCGCGCTCGCCCAAGTACAGTTCGCCACGATCCTGGCGCTCAAGGCCGGCGATGCAGCGCAGTAAGGTGGTCTTGCCGCAGCCCGATGGCCCGAGCAGGCACACCAGCTCGCCAGCGCTGACGTCCAGCGACACGTTGTCCAGCGCGGTAAAGGCACCGAAGCGTTTCTCGATACCGCGCACCCGCATCGGGATGCCGGGGTTGGTCAGGGCAGTGGCGATGGAACTGTTCATGGACGCACCTCATCAAGCAGATGACGGCCATGCTAGGGTGCGAATGCGTCCGTCATGTGGCAGTGAGGCAAAAACGGCCGATAGTGGTATTGGGGGATTTGGGTTGGGGTGAAGCTCAAGCCATGGCTTGACGCCTTCGCGAGCAGGCTCGCTCCCACGGTGGATCTGGGTACATCCACCAGAGAATGGTTGGCTAAGACCGTTGCTCCCTCAGATTTTGCTGGGCGCCACAGATCACATTGACACCACAGACCCTTGTGGGAGCGAGCCTGCTCGCGAAGAGGCCGGAACAGCCACTGAAAGTCTCAGACCGGCGCCATTTCCTGGGCCAGGCCGAGGAAGGCGGCGGTCAGCCGGGCGTTCTTGCGCTCCTTGAGGCAGTACAGGTACTCACAGATCTGCGGGGCATTTTCCAGGGTCAGCACCCGCAACTGCGGATCATGGGGCACTTCCTGGCGGGCGATGATGCTGATGCCGATGTTGCGCAGCACCGCCTCGCGGATGGACTCGCGGCTGCCGATCTCCAGCAGCGGGCCGAAACTCACCCCGGCACCGGCCAGCAGCTCTTCGGTCAGGCGTCGGGTGGTGGAGCCGGTTTCGCGCATCAGCAAGGTATGGCCGACCAGGGCGCTCAGCGGCACGTGATCGTGAGCCGCCAGCGGATGATTGCGATGCACCGCCAACACCAGCGGGTCGCTGCCCAGCACCCGGCGAACCAGGCGCGCATCCTCGACCCGTTGCGATGACGCGGCCAGGTCGACCCGGTAATCCTCCAGCGCTTCGAGCACCTGCTGGGAGTTGCCGATGTCCACCGAGACCTCGACCTGGGGCAAGCGCTCGCGGAAGGTCTTGACCAGGTCGAGGATGTAATACGGTGCGGTCGCGGCGATGCGCAAAGCGCCCTCGTTCTGGCCGCTGTTGCGCAGGAAGAATTCGATGTCGGCCTCTTGCTGCAACAGCGCCTTGACCATCGGCAGCAGGCGCGCCCCTTCGTCGCTGAGGGTCAGCCGGCGCCCGCCACGGTAAAACAGCTCCACCGAGTACTGGCTCTCCAGGTTGCGGACCTGGGTGGTCACCGTCGGCTGGCTCAGGCCGAGCTTCTTCGCTGCCAGGGTGATGCTGCCCAGTCGCGCGACCATGAAAAAAGCCTTCAGCTCGGCACTCAGCACATCACCCTCTCTTCATCGATTTTATTTGCGCAGCAGGCGCAGTCCATTGAACACCACCAGCATGGCCACGCCCATGTCGGCAAACACCGCCATCCACATGGTGGCAAGCCCGAAGAAGGTTACCCCAAGAAAGATCGCCTTGATCACCAAGGCCAGGGCGATATTTTGCGTGAGGATACTGGAGGTCTGGCGTGACAGGCGAATGAATGCCGGGATCTTGCGCAGATCGTCGTCCATCAGGGCGACGTCGGCGGTCTCAATCGCGGTATCGGTGCCGGCCGCCGCCATGGCAAAGCCGATCTCGGCCCGCGCCAGGGCCGGCGCATCGTTGATCCCGTCGCCGACCATGCCGACCCGATGCCCCTGGGCGTACAGGGCTTCGATCGCCTTGAGCTTATCGGTCGGCAGCAAATCGCCCTGCGCCTGGTCGATGCCCACCTGGGCGGCAATCGCCTGGGCGGTGTGCGGGTTGTCGCCGGTCAGCATCAGGGTCTTGATCCCTAGTGCGTGGAGCTGCGCGATGGCTTCGCGGCTGGTTTCCTTGACGGTGTCGGCGACGGCGAACAGCGCCAGCGGACCGCGGCTGTCGAGCAACAACACCACGGTCTTGCCTTGCTTCTCCAGGGCGAACAGTTTTTCCTCCAGGGCCGGCGAGCACAGGCCCAACTCCTCCACCAGGCGGTGATTGCCCAGGTGGTAGACCTGGCCGTCGATCTCGCCACGGACACCGCGACCGGCCAGGGCTGCGAAGTTATCCACAGTCCGCAGGGTCAACTGCTTATCCACCGCCGCGTTGGCGATGGCCAGCGACACCGGGTGATCCGAACGCCCCGCCAGGCTGGCGGCGAGCACGTGCGCGCTGGCGTCGGCCGTGGGCTCGAGTGACAGGTAATCGGTCTGCACCGGCTTGCCGTGGGTCAGGGTGCCGGTTTTGTCCAGCGCCAGGTAGTCGAGCTTGTAACCGCCCTCCAGGTATACGCCGCCCTTGATCAGGATGCCTTTGCGCGCGGCAGCCGCCAGGCCACTGACGATGGTCACCGGGGTGGAAATCACCAGGGCACACGGGCACGCCACCACCAGCAGCACCAGCGCACGGTAGATCCAGTCGAACCACGCCGCGCCCATGAACAGCGGCGGAATCAGCGCCACGCCGAGGGCGAAAATGAACACCACTGGGGTGTAGATCTTCGAGAACGCGTCGACGAACCGCTGGGTCGGTGCCCGCGCGCCCTGGGCCTCTTCCACGGCGTGGATGATCCGCGCCAGGGTCGAGTTGTTGGCCACCGCCGTGACGGTGTACTCCAGGGAACCGGACTGGTTGATGGTGCCGGCGAACACCTTGTCGCCGACGGTCTTTTCCACCGGCAGGCTTTCCCCGGTAATCGGCGCCTGGTCGATGGTCGAGTTGCCGGACACCACTTCGCCGTCCAGGCCGACGCGTTCACCGGGACGCACCCGCACCAAGGCGCCCAGTTCGACGCTTTTCGCTTCGCGTTCGACCCAACTGCCGTCCGCCAACTGCACGGTGACCTGTTCCGGGGTCATCTGCATCAGGCCGCTGATGGCGTTGCGCGCACGGTCCAGGGACTTGGCCTCGATCAACTCGGCCACGGTGAACAGGAACATCACCATCGCCGCTTCCGGCCACTGGCCAATCAGCACCGCACCGGTGACGGCGATGCTCATCAGCGCATTGATGTTCAGGTTGAAGTTCTTCAGGGCGATCCAGCCCTTTTTATAGGTGCCCAGGCCGCCGCTGAGGATCGAGACCAGCGCGACAAGCGCAATCACCCAGGTCGGCGCGACGTTGGTGAAGTGCAGCACTTCGGCACCCAGGGCGCCCAGGCCCGACACCGCCAGCGGCCACCAAGGTTTCTTCGCCGGGGCCGGACGCTTGTCATCGGCGCCCTCCTCGATCGGCTCGGCGACCATGCCAATCGCCTTGATGGCCTCGACGATGGGCGCGGTGGTCGGCAGGTCGTGGGTCACCGCCAAGACGCGGTTGATCAGGTTGAATTCCAGTTGCTGCACACCGGCCAGCTTCCCCAGCTTGTTCTGGATCAGCGTCTGCTCGGTCGGGCAATCCATGGCTTCGATCCGAAAACGGCTCAGGCGGGCGCCGGCGCTCAGTGTGTCACTGAGCTTGAACACCGCCGGACCGGCAGCGCTGGAGCAGCAAGCCCCCGCGTGGCTGGCGTGGTCGTGTGCCGTGACCGGCGCCGGGTTGCTCCCGTGGCTGTGGTCGTGGTCGTGCCCGGCGCCGGGCTTGTGGATGTGCTGTGAGTCGCTCATAAGGTCGCGTCCATGAAGGTGCCTGTTGCCAAGTAAAGACCCTGTAGCCACTATAGGGTCAAGCCCTTATTTGGAGATTGCAGCGATGAAGATTGGAGAGCTGGCCAAACTGACCGACTGCGCGGTCGAAACCATCCGCTACTACGAGCGCGAAGGACTGCTGCCGGAGCCGGCCCGCAGCGACGGCAACTACCGCGTCTACACCCAGACCCACGCCGAGCGCCTGACCTTCATCCGCAATTGCCGCACCCTGGACATGACACTGGAAGAGATCCGCAGCCTCCTGGCCTTGCGCGACAGCCCCCAGGACCAGTGCGAAAGCGTCAACGCGCTGATCGACGAGCACATCCACCACGTCAAGGCACGCATCGACGGCCTGCTGGCCTTGCAGGCACAGTTGCTCGACCTGCGCCAACGCTGCAGCGAAGGGCCGGATATCGAACAGTGCGGGATTTTGCAGCGACTGGAGGTCAGTGGTGGGGTGGTGGCCAGTGAGACCGAGCCTTCCCATGTCGGGCGTAGCCACGGGCACTGATAACACCACAAAACAACTGTGGGAGCGGGCTTGCTCGCGAATGCGATTTGTCAGCCGACATTGATATCGACTGATCCACCGCCTTCGCGAGCAAGCCCGCTCCCACAGGGTATGGGCGTGTGACTCAGACCGCCATCGGCGCCGTCATTGGCGCGTGGTGCTCGTAGCCTTCGAGCGAGAAATCACTCGGCTCGATCAGCTCCAGCCACTCGGGCTGGTAGACGCCGGTCTTGGCGAACTCTGGCACGCGGTCGCCGATCGCCAGCTTGGGCATGGCGAACGGCTCGCGGGTGAGCTGCTCGTTGAGCATGTCCAGGTGGTTTTCGTAGACGTGGGCATCGCCGATGAAATAGGTGAACCAGCGCGGCGTGTAGCCGGTCAGTCGACCAATCAGGCTCAGCAGTGCGGCGCCCTCGGTGAGGTTGAACGGCGTGCCCAGGCCCAGGTCGTTGGAGCGGATGTAGAGGGTCAGGGAGATTTCCTTGGTCTCGACATTCGGGTGGAACTGGTACAGCAGGTGGCACGGCGGCAGGGCCATTTCATCGAGCTGGGCGCAGTTCCAGCCGTGGAACAGGATCCGCCGGCTGCCCGGGTCCTTGATGATGGTGTCGACGCACTGGCGAATCTGGTCGATGGCCTTGTACAGCACCACGTAGGCCTGGCCGTCCTCCTCGCCTTCGGCGATCTGCCGGTAGCCCTGGGCCAGGGTCTGCGCGATGGCGGCCGGGTTGCTCGCCGGGATCTGCTTGTACGCCGGCCACTTGCGCCATTGCACGCCATAGATCTCACCCAGGTCGTCTTCGCCCTGGCGGAACGGGTTGGCCAGCCATTGCGCGTTTTCGTTGGCGTTCTGGTCCCAGACCTTGCAGCCCAGGGCGCGGAACTCGGCGGCGTTGTTCACCCCGCGCAGGAAGCCGCACATCTCGCCGATGGCCGACTTGAATGCCATCCTGCGGGTGGTAATCGCCGGGAAACCTTCTTGCAGGTCGAATCGCAGCATCGCGCCGGGGAAGCTGATGGTGTTCACGCCGGTACGGTTGGCTTGCTTGGTGCCGTGCTTGATGACGTGGGCGACCAGTTCGAGATATTGCTTCATGAATTACCTGTGTCCTTGAAGGCAGGGCTCGTGACCCTGCGCTTCGAATGTAAAGCGTCAGGCGCCCGGGACGACCGGAGCCTTGGATGCGCGGTGATAGGCCAGCCAGATCAGCAGCAGACCGCCGACGATCATCGGGATGCACAGGACCTGGCCCATGGTCAGCCAGTTCCAGGCCAGGTAGCCCAACTGGGCGTCCGGCACGCGGTAGAACTCGACGATGAAGCGGAAGATGCCGTAGAACAGCGCGAACATCCCGGAGACCGCCATGGTCGGGCGCGGCTTGCGCGAGAACAGCCAGAGGATGGCGAACAACGCCACGCCTTCGAGGGCGAACTGGTACAGCTGCGACGGGTGGCGCGCCAACTGGGCCGGGTCGCTGAATGGCGGGAAGACCATGGCCCACGGCACGTCGGTCGGCTTGCCCCACAACTCGGCGTTGATGAAGTTGCCGATGCGCCCGGCACCCAGGCCAATCGGCACCATCGGCGCGACGAAGTCCATCAACTGGAAGAACGACTTGCCGTTCTTCTTGCCGAACCACAAGGCTGCCAGCATCACGCCGATGAACCCGCCATGGAACGACATGCCGCCCTTCCACACCTCGAAGATCAGCGTCGGGTTGGCGAGGTAGGCACTCAGGTCGTAAAACAGCACATACCCCAGGCGCCCGCCGACGATCACGCCCATGGACATCCAGAAGACCATGTCGGAGAGCTTCTCCTTGGTCCAGGTCGGATCGAACCGGTTCAAGCGGCGCGATGCCAACAGCCAGGCGCCACCGATGCCGACCAGGTACATCAGGCCGTACCAGTGGATTTTCAGCGGGCCAATGGCCAGGGCCACCGGGTCAATCTGCGGGTAAGGCAGCATTGCGACTCCTCGTTAGAGTTGAAACCTAAAATGCCTGGCGCGACCGTGTCACGCCGGGATTAAGCCAGGATTGCGTCGCGCGTCAGACCAGGAAACTCACGCCCACGCACAACAGCAAAGCGGCAAACAGCCTTTTGAGCAATCGCGGCGACAACCGATGCGCCAGCCGGGCACCAAAGCGGGCGAACACCATGCTGGTCAGGGCAATGCCCAGCAGCGCCGGCAGGTACACAAAACCCAGACTATGGGCCGGCAGCAGGGGATCGTGCCAGCCCAGAATCATGAAACTTAATGCACTGGCCAACGCGATGGGCAGGCCGCACGCCGAGGACGTGGCCACGGCCTGCTGCATCGGCACGCTGCGCCAGGTCAGGAACGGCACGGTCAATGAGCCGCCGCCAATCCCGAAGATCGCCGACGCCCAGCCAATCACACTGCCCGCCAGGGTCAGGCCGACCTTGCCGGGGACCGTGCGGCTGGCCTTGGGCTTGAGCTCCAGGGCCATCTGCAGGGCGATCACCAGGGCGAACACGCCGATGATCTTTTGCAGGTGCGGGCCGGAAATCGCCTCGGCCGTCAGCGCGCCAAAACCGGCACCGATGAGAATCCCCAGGGTCATCCAGGCAAAGATCGGCCAGCGCACCGCGCCTTTGCGCTGATGCTCGCGCACCGCATTGATCGAGGTGAAGATGATCGTCGCCAACGACGTGCCAACGGCCAGGTGGGTCAGCACCGAGGGCTCGAAGCCCTGCAAGGTGAAACTGAACACCAGCACCGGCACGATGATGATCCCGCCACCGACCCCGAACAGCCCGGCCAACACGCCTGCACAGGCGCCCAGCAGCAGATAGAGCACAAATTCCATGATCGTCCTTGTCCGCGTCTGAAAAATAGCTGGCGCATGGTAACGGATGCAGCCCCCCCGGCTCTACTGCGCAAGGCGATGGATCGACGAGCGATGTCTGCGTACAGTGAGCAAAAAACGCACAAGGACCCTCTTATGTGCCTGATTGTCTTTGCCTGGCGACCCGGCCACCCCCAGCCCCTGATCGTGGCCGCCAACCGCGACGAATTCTACGCCCGCCCCAGCCTGCCGCTGGCGCCGTGGCCCGAGGCCCCGCAGGTGCACGCCGGGCGCGACCTGGAAGCTGGCGGCACCTGGCTGGGGATCGGACCCGGCGGGCGCTTCGCGGCACTGACCAATATCCGCAACCCGCACCAGCCGCCGGCACGCAAGTCCCGGGGTGAACTGGTGGCGCGGTTCCTCACGGGTGAACGGCCGATTGCCGAGTATCTGGACGACGTTATCGGGCGGTCCGTGGACTATGCCGGCTTCAACCTGTTGCTCGGCGACCCCCATGAGCTGTGGTACTACAGCGCCCAGCACACCTCGGCGCGCAAGCTGCACGCCGGGACCTATGGCCTGTCGAACGCCGGCCTCGATACGCCGTGGCCCAAGTTGCTCAAGGCCAAGGCGGCCTTGCTTGAGGTGCTGCAGGACCCACAACCGCAGGCGCTGCTGGCCCTGCTGGGCGACCCGCAGACCGCACCGTTCACTGACCTGCCGGACACCGGCGTGGGCCTGGCGACCGAGAGCCTGCTGTCGAGTGTGTTCATCGCCAGCCCCACCTACGGCACCCGGGCCAGCACCGCGCTGATCGTCCAGGCCGATGGCTCACGGCAGATGGTCGAACGCAGCTTCGGCCCGTATGGCGGGCATTTGGGAGAGGTTGAGGTCAGGGTTTAGCGTTCGCGGGCAAGCCTTAATGCCAGTCAGTTAAGCGAAACCCACGTGGGAGCGAGCCTGCTCGCGATAGCAGTAGGTCAGTCAACGGAGATGTTGGCTGTGTTGCCGTCTTCGCGAGCAGGCTCGCTCCCACAGGTTTGGCGCCTTAACTGACTGGCATTAGGGCAAGCCTCGCGCCTACAGGTGCGTAGGAGCGAGGTTTGCCCGCGAACAGGTCTAGAGGGTCTTGACCGACGCCGGATTGATCATCCGCGTCAACCCGAGGTTGCGCAGCGCCAGTTGCAGCGAGCTGTGGATAACGTGCGGGTTGTCGATGGTCATCAGCTCGGCCAACAGGTCCTTGGCCCAACTGAGGTTGATCTGGCGCAGCATCCACTTCACTTTCGGCAAGTTGGTGGAGTTCATCGACAGGCTGTCGAACCCCATCGCCATCAACAGCACGGCCGCCGCCGGGTCGCCCGCCATCTCGCCGCAGATGCTCACCGGCTTGCCTTCGGCATGGGCGTCGCGTACCACATTTTGCAGGGCTTGCAGCACCGCCGGATGCAGGTAGTCGTAGAGGTCGGCCACCCGCGGGTTGTTACGGTCCACGGCCAGCAGGTATTGGGTCAGGTCGTTGGAGCCGACGGACAGGAAGTCCACCTGGCGCGCCAGTTCCCTGGTCTGGTAGACCGCCGCGGGGATTTCGATCATCACCCCGACCGGGGGCATCGGCACGTCAGTGCCTTCGTCGCGCACTTCGCCCCAGGCACGGTGGATCAGGTGCAGGGCTTCTTCCAGTTCATGGGTGCCGGAGATCATCGGCAGCAGGATGCGCAGGTTGTTCAGGCCTTCGCTGGCCTTGAGCATGGCGCGGGTCTGGACCAGGAAGATCTCGGGGTGGTCGAGGGTGACGCGGATCCCGCGCCAGCCGAGGAACGGGTTGTCTTCTTTGATCGGGAAGTACGACAGTGACTTGTCGCCGCCAATGTCCAGGCTGCGCATGGTCACCGGCTGCGGATGGAAGGCGGCGAGTTGCTCGCGATAAATCGCCAGCTGCTCCTTTTCGCTCGGAAAGCGCTGATTGATCATGAACGGCACTTCGGTGCGGTACAGGCCCACCCCTTCGGCGCCACGCTTTTGCGCCCGTGCCACGTCCGCCAGCAGGCCGGTGTTGACCCACAGCGGCATGCGGTGGCCATCGACCGTCACGCACGGCAGGTCGCGCAGCGCGTCCAGGCCCAGGGCCAGTTGTTTCTCTTCCTCGACCACCTCGGCGAACTGCTTGCACAGCCCTTCGCTGGGGTTGGTGAAGACCTCGCCGTGGTAGCCGTCGACGATCATCTTGATCCCGTCGACCTTGGAGTACGGCAGGTCGACCAGGCCCATCACCGTCGGGATGCCCATGGCCCGCGCCAGGATCGCGACGTGGGAGTTACCCGAGCCGAGTACCGACACCAAGCCCACCAGCTTGCCTTCCGGCACCTCGCCGAGCATCGCCGGCGTCAGTTCTTCGCTGATCAGGATGGTGTTGTCGGGGTAGACCAGGGTTTGCTGGCGTTCTTCCTGGAGATAGGCCAGCAGGCGGCGGCCCAGGTCCTTGACGTCCGAGGCCCGCTCGCGCAGGTAGGCGTCATCCATCAATTCAAAGCGGTTGACGTGATCGGTGACCACCTGACGCAACGCGCCCTGGGCCCACTGGCCGGTCTTGATCACCGTGGTCACTTCGCTGCCCAGCGAGGCGTCGTCGAGCATCATCAGGTAGACATCGAACAGCGCCCGCTCTTCGGGACGCAGTTGGGTCGCCAGCTTGGCCGACAACGCGCGCATGTCGGCGCGCACGCCTTCAATGGCAGTCTTGAACAGCCCGAGTTCGGCCTCGATGTCGCTGATGCTCTTGTCGGGCACCACGTCGAGGTCGGCCGGCGGCAGCATGACCACGGCCGTGCCCACCGCCGCGCCGGGCGAACCCGGCACACCGACGAACTTGGCTTCCTGGATGCCCTTGCCCTGGCGGCCCAGGCCACGGATCGAACCGGTGGCCTCGGCATGGGCGATAACGCCGGCGAGCTGGGCGCTCATGGTCACGAGGAAGGCTTCTTCACCTTCATCGAACTGGCGACGTTCTTTTTGCTGGATGACCAACACGCCGACCACGCGACGGTGGTGAATGATCGGCGCCCCGAGGAACGAGGCGTAGCGCTCTTCACCGGTCTCGGCGAAGTAGCGATAACGCGGGTGATCGGCGGCGTTTTCGAGGTTGAGCGGTTCTTCTCGCGTACCGACCAGGCCCACCAGACCTTCGTTGGGCGCCATGCTGACCTTGCCGATGGAGCGCTTGTTCAAGCCCTCGGTGGCCATCAGCACGAAACGGTTGGTCTCGGGGTCGAGCAGGTAGACCGAACAGACCTGGCTGCCCATGGCCTCTTTGACGCGCAATACAATAATGCCCAACGCCGCCTTGAGATCCTTGGCGGAGTTAACTTCCTGGACGATCTTGCGCAGCGTATTGAGCATGGCTCGGGGTCGAACTCCGTCGTCAGTCGCGCGCTAGAAGGCGCGGGGCAAGCTCTTTGAGGGCGCGGCGATAGACTTCGCGCTTGAATGTCACCACCTGGCCCAACGGGTACCAATAACTGACCCAGCGCCAGCCATCGAACTCCGGTTTACCGGTCAAATCCATCCGCACCCGCTGCTCGTTGGAGACCAGGCGCAGGAGAAACCACTTCTGTTTCTGGCCGATACACAGCGGTTGGCTATGGGTCCTGACCAGGCGTTGCGGCAAACGATAGCGCAACCAGCCGCGCGTGCAGGCGAGTATTTCAACATCTTCGCGCTCAAGGCCGACTTCTTCGTTCAACTCCCGATACAAGGCGTCTTCCGGCGTCTCCTGCGGGTTGATACCCCCTTGAGGAAACTGCCAGGCATCTTGATTGATACGGCGAGCCCATAGCACCTGGCCGGCATCATTCGTCAGAATGATCCCGACATTGGGGCGAAAACCATCGGGGTCGATCACGGCAACAACCTCGCAAACGCATGTCGGGGCATTGTTCCACAAAGGTTGTTAACGCGGCAACGAAGCTTCCTACCTTATGTGCACTCTTGTGAAAAGACCGTATTCTTATCGCCTTTTTACAGACAACTGAGCGAGTCATTGCAATGCGCCTGGCTTTATTCGACCTGGACAACACGCTTTTGGGCGGCGACAGCGATCACGCATGGGGCGATTACCTGTGCGAACGCGGCATCCTCGACACTGTCGCCTACAAGACCCGCAACGATGAGTTCTATCAGGACTACCTGGCGGGCAAGCTGGACAACGCCGCGTACCTGAACTTCTGCCTGGAAATCCTCGGCCGCACCGAGATGGCCCAGTTGGACGAATGGCACCGCGACTACATGCGCGATTGCATCGAGCCGATCCTGCTGCCCAAGGCGCTCGAACTGCTGGCCAAGCACCGCGCAGCCGGCGACAAGCTGGTGATCATCACCGCGACCAACCGCTTCGTCACCGCCCCGATTGCCGAGCGCCTGGGCGTCGAGACCCTGATTGCCACCGAATGCGAAATGCACGATGGCCGCTACACCGGGCGCAGCACCGATGTACCGTGCTTTCGTGAAGGCAAGGTGACGCGCTTGAATCGTTGGTTGGAAGAAACCGGCCTGTCGCTCGACGGCAGCTATTTCTATAGCGACTCGATGAATGACCTGCCGCTGCTGGAGCAGGTGGCGAACCCGGTGGCAGTGGACCCGGACCCGAAGCTACAGGCTGAAGCCCAGAAGCGGGGTTGGCCGGTGATGTCGTTGCGCGGCTGATAACGCCATCGCGAGCAGGAATCTGGGTTGAGCCCGTAGGGGCGAGGCTTGCCCCATTCAACATCGATGTCGTCAGGCTTACCGCCTTCGCGGGCAAGCCTCGCTCCTACAAGGAATTGAGCTGGTCCCCGGATGTGTGTTCGCCGTGGACCAAGGTGGGAGCGGGCTTGCCCGCGAAGAGACCAGCACAGTCAACATCATCATTGACTGACCCACCGCTTTCGCGAGCGGGCTCGCTCCCACGGGGATCCGTGTCGAGCGCCGGATTTGCATTCGCTGAGGACCCGCGTGGGAGCGAGCCCGCTCGCGAAGGCGCTGTATCAGTCGGCATCTCAGTCAACTGACAGGCTGCATTCGCCGACAAGCCGGTCTCGCGCCCACCTTGGTCGACGCCGGACACAAAGCCTGCACCCAGCTCAGATCCTTGTGTGCAGGCTTGCCCGCGATTGGGGAGACCCGGTTTAAAGCCTCAGACCGGCTTGGCGCCCATCAACCCGGCAATGGCGATAAAGCAGGCCAAGCTGACCAGCGCCAGAGCGAAGGTGAACGTGCCCCCGCCGCCCGCTGCCTTGCGCAGTTTGTTCAGCCGCACCAGCAACCAGAACACCGCCAGCGACCCCACGGCATAGAGCACGCTGGACGCCAGCAGCCAGGTTTGCCCCAGCGGCCAACCCACCCGGTGCACCATGCCCCAGCCGGTAAACGGCAGGCTCAGCAGTGCCAGCCCGACCACCAGCCACACGAACACCCATGGCCGTTGCAGGGTGCGCGCCGGCGCGCTGGCATCGCCCCCGCGCGCTGTGCGCCAGACCCACACCGCCAAGGCCAGCGCCCCGACCAGCAGTAACATCGTTGCCACCCTATGCGCCATTTTCAGGGCAATTAACGTATCCATGGTTCGCTTTCCTTAAAGTCTGCCCATCAGCGTAGCCGTTCAGCCAAGAAACAACTGATAGGCCGGGTTGTCACTTTCATCCCAATACGGGTAGCCAATCTGTTCCAGCGCCGCCGGCACCAGGTGACGCTCGTCGCGCGGCACTTGCAAGCCGGCGACCACCCGACCGTCCGCCGCACCGTGGTTGCGGTAGTGGAACATCGAGATGTTCCAGCGCCCGCCCAACTTGTGCAGGAAGTTGAACAACGCCCCCGGACGCTCCGGGAACTCGAAGCGCAGCACCATTTCATCGATGACATGGGCCGCACGGCCGCCGACCATGTGGCGAATGTGCAACTTGGCCAATTCGTTGTCGGTCAGGTCGAGCACCGGGAAGCCCTGCTCGCTCAGGCTGGCGATCAGCGCGCTGCGCGGGTCGTTTTCCGGGTGGGTCTGCACGCCAACGAAGATGTGCGCCTCGCTGCCGGTGTTGTAGCGGTAGTTGAATTCGGTGATCTGGCGCTTGCCGATGGCCTCGCAGAACGCCTTGAAGCTGCCCGGTTTCTCGGGGATGGTCACGGCGATGATCGCTTCGCGGCCTTCACCCAGTTCGGCGCGCTCGGCCACGTGGCGCAGGCGGTCGAAGTTGACGTTGGCACCCGAGTCGATGGCCACCAGGGTCTGGCCGGTGATGCCCCGCGACTCCACGTACTTCTTGATCCCGGCCACGCCCAGGGCGCCGGCAGGCTCGGTGATCGAGCGGGTATCGTCGTAGATATCCTTGATCGCCGCGCAGATCTCGTCGGTGGTGACGGTGATCACTTCGTCCACGTAGTCCTTGCAGATGTCGAACGTGTGCTGGCCAATCTGCGCCACCGCCACGCCGTCGGCAAAGATGCCCACGGCCGGCAGGACCACGCGTTCACCGGCGGCCATCGCGGCTTGCAGGCAGTTGGAGTCGTCCGGCTCGACGCCGATGACCTTGATCTCGGGACGCAGGTACTTCACGTACGCGGCGATCCCGGCGATCAGGCCACCGCCACCCACCGGCACGAAGATCGCGTCCAGGTGGCCAGGGTGCTGGCGCAGGATCTCCATCGCCACAGTGCCTTGCCCGGCAATGGTGTGTGGGTCGTCGTACGGATGGATATAGACGTAGCCTTTTTCGTCGACCAGCTTCAGCGAATAGGCCAGGGCTTCGGGGAACGAGTCGCCGTGCAGCACCACTTTGCCGCCACGCGAGCGCACGCCTTCGACCTTGATCTCGGGGGTGGTCTTGGGCATCACGATGGTGGCCTTGACCCCGAGCACCTTGGCCGCCAGGGCCAGGCCCTGGGCGTGGTTACCCGCCGAGGCCGTGACCACGCCGCGGGCGCGTTCCTCGGCGCTCAACTGGGTCAGCTTGTTGTAGGCACCACGAATCTTGAACGAGAACACCGGCTGCAAGTCTTCGCGCTTGAGCCAAATGTTATTGCCCAGCCGCTCGGAGAGCTGGCGGGCAGTCTGCAATGGGGTTTCTACGGCAACGTCATAAACGCGCGAGGTGAGGATCTTTTTGACGTACTGTTCGAGCATCGGAAAGCATCACTGGGCGGGTTGGGCAAGGCCGACGAGTCTAACCCGGCTTTCGGCCAGGCGACCACACGATTGAAGAGGTTTTGCCCAGGCGAAGGGCTATAATGCCGGCCTTCCCGTTCTCCCCTCGCCCGCATCCGGAGCCCGCATGACCCAGGATCAACTCAAACAGGCAGTGGCCCAGGCCGCCGTCGACTTCATCCTCCCGAAACTCGACGACAAGAGCATCGTCGGTGTGGGCACCGGCTCCACCGCCAACTGCTTCATCGATGCGCTGGCCCAGCACAAGGGCGCGTTCGATGGCGCGGTCGCCAGTTCCGAAGCCACCGCGGCACGCCTCAAGGGCCACGGGATCCCGGTGTATGAGCTCAACACCGTCAGCGACCTGGAGTTCTACGTCGACGGCGCCGATGAAAGCGACGAGCACCTGAACCTGATCAAGGGCGGCGGCGCCGCCCTGACCCGCGAGAAGATTGTCGCGGCCGTGGCCAAGACGTTCATCTGCATCGCCGACGCCAGCAAGCTGGTGGCGGTGCTAGGCGAATTCCCGCTGCCGGTGGAAGTGATCCCGATGGCCCGCAGCCACGTGGCACGCGAGCTGGTGAAGCTGGGCGGCGACCCGGTGTACCGCGAAGGCGTGTTGACCGACAACGGCAACATCATCCTCGACGTGTTCAACCTGCAGATCGTCAACCCGGTGGAACTGGAGCGGCAGATCAACGCCATCGTCGGCGTGGTCACCAACGGCCTGTTCGCGGCGCGCCCGGCGGACGTGCTGCTGCTGGGGACCAGCGAAGGGGTCAAGACCCTGCGGGCCGAGTAAGGCTGTCGGCACGTAATCCTGGACCCTGTGGGAGCGGGCTTGCTCGCGAATGCGTCAGATCGGTCGGCATCATCGCTGACTGACCGGCCGCTTTCGCGAGCAAGCCCGCTCCCACAGTCGTTTCAAGGTGTTGATCAGGGCGCGGTCGGTTTCTTGAACACGTAGAACAGGTTCGGCTCGCTCACCAGGTACAACGTGCCGTCATCGTCCATGGCGATGCCTTCTGCTTGCGGCACGGTCTTTTGCAAGCCCTGGCGCCCCTTGCGCAATGACAGGGTACTGAGCGGTCGACCATCGACATCCAGCTCGATCACCAGGAACGACTCGTCCGACAGCGCCAGCAAATGGCCGCTGCGCTCGTCGTATTGCAGGCTCGACAGATCACGCACAAACAGCCCGGCATCGCGCTTGGGGTTGTTGACCACGTGCACCGCGTAGGATTTCTCTGCCTTGACGTGCGGAAACCCCTGCACTTCATAGATCAACATCGGGTTGCGCTCCTTGGCGATGAACAGCCGCCTGCCCTTGATGTCATAGGCCAGGCCTTCAAAGCCGGTGTTGCTGCCGATGTGCAGACCCAGGGTCATCTGCTCGGCGTCCGCGGCATCGACGAACTGCGTGTCGTCCTCCAGGTGCACCTTGATCAGGCGCTGCTGGTATTCATCGCTGATCACATAGGTGTCGGCACTGATGAACTCCACCGCTTCCGGGTCGCCAAAGCCGACCAGTGCGATGCGCCGCAGGATCCGCCCGTCGAGGGACATCTCGATCAGCTCGGAGTCCTTGTTGGTCACGGTAAACAGGCTCTTGCGCACCGGGTCGTAGGTCAGCGCCGAGACGTCAGCGCTCAAGCCGTCGATGACCTTGCCCTCGATCACCACCTGATAGTCGTTGAGTGCCATCGATGGGTGACTGACGGGGTGCAACCAGGCCTGCAGGTTGAACCAACCGCGCTCGAACAAGCGGTGTTTCTGGCCCCAGACCCCCAACGCCAGCAAGGCGGCGACCAGCGCAATCAGAACCAGGAATTTAAGACGGAAAAGTCGGCGCATGCAGGCAGGCTCAAAAACGAATCAGGGCGGATGACATATCACGCTTGGATGAATTCAAGCTTAATGGCGATGGGGATGTGCCCCCCTCAATGACAGATGGAACCCCCTGTGGGAGCGAGCCTGCTCGCGAAGGCGTAGGCATAGGCACATTCAACATCAATGTGTCAGATACACCGCTATCGCGAGCAGGCTCGCTCCCACAGGTTTTGTGTGGTGCCGTGGCTCAGCGAACGCGGCTGCTGAAGCTTCCGGCACCCGGCAGTTCCAGCACCAGTTCATCGCCGACATTCAGCGGGCCAACGCCCACCGGGGTGCCGGTCATGATCACGTCGCCGGCCTGCAGCGAGAAGCAGCCGGCCATGTGCTGGATCATTGGCACGATCGGGTTGAGCATGGCGCTGCTGTTACCGTCCTGACGCACTTCGCCGTTGATGGTCAGGCGGATGCCGATGTCGGTCAGGTCGGCAAAGGTGCTGGCGACCACGAACGGTGCCAACACGCAGGCGCCATCAAACGACTTGGCGATTTCCCACGGCAAGCCCTTGGCCTTGAGCTCGGCCTGTTTGTCGCGCAAGGTCAGGTCCAGGCCGGGGGCGAAGCCGGAGATCGCGTCCAGCACTTCTTCGCGACTCGGCGTGGCCGACAGCGGCTTGCCGATCAGCACGGCGATTTCCGCTTCGTAGTGCACCGAACCACGCTCGGTGGGAATGCTGAACCCGCCTTCCAGCGGCACCACGCAACTGCCCGGCTTGATGAACAACAGCGGCTCGGTCGGCACCGGATTGTCCAGTTCCTTGGCGTGTTCGGCGTAGTTGCGCCCGATGCACACCACTTTCCCGATCGGGAAATGAATACGGGTACCGTCGACATACTGGTGCTGATAGTTCATTACCGACTCCTGCCTGAGTGATTCACTGGGTCAAACCGCAAAGATCTTGCCCGGGTTCATGATGCCGTTCGGATCGAACACCGCCTTGACCGCTTTCATGTACTCGATCTCGACCGGGGAACGGCTGTAGGTCAAGTAGTCGCGCTTGGTCATGCCCACGCCATGTTCGGCGGAGATCGAGCCGTTGTACTTCTCGACGGTTTCGAACACCCACTGGTTGACGGTCGCGCACTTGGCGAAGAACTCGTCCTTGCTCAGGTTCTCGGGCTTGAGGATGTTCAGGTGCAGGTTGCCGTCGCCGATGTGGCCGAACCAGACGATTTCGAAGTCCGGGTAGTGCTGGCCGACGATCGCGTCGATTTCCTTGAGGAACGCCGGGACTTTCGACACGGTGACCGAGATGTCGTTCTTGTACGGGGTCCAGTGGGAGATGGTCTCGGAGATGTACTCGCGCAGCTTCCACAGGTTTTGCAGTTGGGATTCGCTCTGGCTCATGACGCCGTCCAGCACCCAGCCTTCCTCGACGCAGTGCTCGAAGGTTTCCAGGGCATGGTTGGCCACTTCTTCCGTGGTCGCTTCGAATTCCAGCAGCGCATAGAACGGGCAGTCGGATTCGAACGGCGCCGGCACGTCGCCACGGGCCAGGACTTTGGCCAGGGCCTTGTCGGAGAAGAATTCGAAGGCGGTCAGGTCGAGCTTGCCCTGGAACGCGTGCAGCACCGGCATGATCGAGTCGAAGTCGGCCGTGCCCAGGACCATCGCGGTGAGGTTTTTTGGCGCGCGGTCCAGGCGCATGGTCGCTTCGACCACAAAGCCCAGGGTGCCTTCGGCGCCAATGAACAACTGGCGCAGGTCGTAGCCAGTGGCGTTCTTGATCAGGTCGCGGTTGAGTTCCAGCAGGTCGCCCTTGCCGGTCACCACTTTCATCCCGGCGACCCAGTTACGGGTCATGCCGTAGCGAATGACCTTGATCCCGCCGGCATTGGTGCCGATATTGCCGCCAATCTGGCTGGAACCGGCAGAGGCGAAGTCCACCGGGTAGTACAGGCCTTTCTCTTCAGCGACGTTTTGCAGGTGTTCGGTGACCACGCCCGGCTGGCACACGGCGGTGCGGTCGGTGAGGTTCACGTCGAGGATCTGGTTCATGTAGTCGAACGACACCACCACTTCGCCATTGGCGGCAACGGCCGCGGCCGACAGCCCGGTGCGCCCGCCGGACGGCACCAGCGCAACCTTGTGCTGATTGGCCCAACGCACGATGGCCTGGACCTGCTCGGTGGTCTTGGGGAACACAATGGCGCTCGGGGCCGGGGCGAAATGCTTGGTCCAGTCCTTGCCGTAAGCATTCAGGGAGTCGGCGTCGGTCAGTACCTTGCCGGGCTCAACCAGGGTCTTTAGCTCATCAATCAGGGCAGGATGGGTCATCGACAGAACTCTCGAACAATTCATGGTCATCCTGAGAACGCTTCACGTCGCAGGAATGAGTGTTTAGCGGGGTGCGTATGCTAGCATACCGCCCCCGCAGGACGAGCCCAAAGGCTGTTCGGCGGTGACGGCTTTCTTGCCGTCCGGGTCAGCTCTGGGCTGCTCCCTTCCCTGCCATTTTTCTCCGGGATACAGGTTTACGCAGATGAGCAAGACTTCTCTCGATAAGAGCAAGATCAAGTTCCTTCTTCTCGAAGGCGTCCACCAATCGGCTGTCGACGTCCTCAAGGCGGCGGGCTACACCAGCATCGAGTACCTCACCGGTTCTCTGCCGGAAGCCCAGCTCAAGGAAAAGATCGCGGATGCTCACTTCATCGGCATTCGCTCTCGTACTCAACTGACCGAAGAAGTCTTCGATCACGCGAAGAAACTGGTCGCTGTGGGCTGTTTCTGCATCGGCACCAACCAGGTCGACCTCAACGCTGCCCGCGAACGCGGCATCGCAGTGTTCAACGCGCCGTACTCCAACACCCGCTCCGTCGCGGAACTGGTGCTGGCCGAAGCGATCCTGCTGTTGCGCGGCATCCCCGAGAAAAACGCTTCCTGCCACCGTGGCGGCTGGATCAAGAGCGCAGCCAACTCCTTCGAAATCCGGGGCAAGAAGCTGGGCATCGTCGGCTACGGCTCGATCGGCACCCAACTGTCGGTCCTGGCCGAAGGCCTGGGCATGCAGGTGTACTTCTACGACACCGTGACCAAGCTGCCACTGGGTAACGCCACCCAGGTCGGTTCGCTGACCGAACTGCTGGGCATGTCCGACATCGTCACCCTGCACGTGCCGGAAACCGCGGCCACCCAGTGGATGATCGGCGAGAAGGAAATCCGTGCGATCAAGAAAGGCGGGATCCTGATCAACGCCGCTCGCGGCACCGTGGTCGAGCTGGACGCCCTGGCGGACGCGATCAAGGACAAGCACCTGATCGGCGCGGCCATCGACGTGTTCCCGGTGGAGCCTCGCTCCAACGACGAAGAGTTCGAAAGCCCGCTGCGTGGCCTGGACAACGTGATCCTGACCCCGCACATCGGCGGCTCCACCGCTGAAGCCCAAGCCAACATCGGCCTGGAAGTGGCCGAGAAGCTGGTCAAGTACAGCGACAACGGTACGTCGGTGTCCTCGGTCAACTTCCCGGAAGTGGCCCTGCCGGCTCACCCTGGCAAGCACCGCCTGCTGCACATCCACGAGAACATCCCGGGCGTGATGAGCGAGATCAACAAGGTCTTCGCCGAGAACGGCATCAACATCTCCGGTCAGTTCCTGCAGACCAACGAGAAGGTTGGCTACGTGGTGATCGACGTCGACGCCGAGTACTCGGACCTGGCGCAAGAGAAGCTGCAACACATCAACGGCACCATCCGTTGCCGCGTGTTGTTCTAACGCTCAAGCGTCAAGCAAAAAGGGAGCCCCTCGGGGCTCCCTTTTTCATTCAGTGCGCGTTACTTCACCGTCACGGTGATTTTTTCCGAGACGATAGGCGGCTCGAAGGCCATGTGGTTCTTGTCGCCCAGCTCCAACTGCAAGGTGTGGGTGCCTGGAGTCAGCGTCAGTTCGGTTTCGGTCTGGGCCTTGCCGAAGTGCACGTGGTTGGCGTCTGCCGGGATCACGGCGCCCGCCGGGATCACGTCCTGGGTGTCGATCAGCAGGTGGTGGTGGCCGGAGTGCGCGGTGTTATCGCCGGCTGGCGCCAGGGAAACGTCGTCGACCCCAAACTTGACCTTGAAGGTTTTATCCACGGTGGCGCCGTTTTCCGGCGCCACGATAAACACCCTGGCGCCCACTGGGGCCTGGGTCGCGGCACTGGCCATCATCGAAGCGCTGAGTACCAGACCAGCCAAAACTGCACGTGACATAAAGGTTTTCATTCTTTTCTCCAGGTTTGCGCTTTATCTTGATAAGTGTGACAACTTTGTAGCAATTCGCTGTCGAAGGACCTCAACACCATAGCAAAGCGTGCCGCAGCAGCACGCCACACATAACGAATTCAAGGAGCGACCATGCGTTTGTTGCCTGGCCTGATACTGTTGCTACCCCTTGTGAGCCCGTTTGCTCACGCTGAACTGATCGATGATGTCAACGACCGTGGCGAGCTGCGCATTGCGCTGGAAGCCAACACCCCACCGTTCAACTTCAAGGAAGACGGCAAGCTCACCGGCTTTGAAGTGGAACTTGGCCAACTGCTGGCCAGCGAGCTGGATGTACGCACCGACTTCGTGGTGACCGACGCCGCCGAACTGCTGCCTGGGGTCGAGAGCGGCCGCTACGACATTGCCATCAACCACATAGCACTGACCCCGGAACTCAAGGATCGTTTCGCGTTCAGCGAGCCTTACAGCTACTCCAGCGCCCAACTGATCGTGCGCAAGGAAGAACAGCGCCCCTTCAGCTCACTGACGGCACTCAAGGGCGAATCCCTCGGCGTGGCGCAAGGCAGCCAGTTCGTCGACCAGGCACGCAGTGTCGAAGGGGTCGACCTGCGCAGCTACGCCGATGCGCAGCAACCCATCAAGGACGTGGCCGACCAGCAAATCGACGCCGCGATCAGCGACCGCCTGCTGATCCCCTACGCCATTCGTGACAGCCGCTTGCCGGTGAAAGAAGGTGCCAAGGTCGGCCCGACCCTGAGCCTGGTGATCCCGTTCCAGAAGGGCAACCCCGCGTTCCAGGCCAGCCTCGACCGGGCCCTGCAGCGGATCAAGGCCGATGGACGAATGATGAAGTTGTCGCAGAAGTGGTTCGGCATGGACGCGAGCCAGCCGCCGAAGCTGTGAGCCACTGGAATGCCTAATGTGGGAGCGGGCTTGCTCGCGAAAGCGGTGTGTCAAACAACATCAATGTTGACTGGCACACCGCTTTCGCGAGCAAGCCCGCTCCCACAATGGTTTTGTGCAGCCCGCTAGATCAGGGCAGCCAGCGCCATCGCTGCCTCGGCCAGTTGCAACTCGCTGAACACCTGCACCCCATGGCGGGCCAGCAAGGCCGCGGTGACGCCCTCGCCGCTGACCTTGACCCCGCTGAAGGTGCCGTCATAGGTCAGCAGGTTGCCGCACGACGGGCTGTTGGCCTTGAGCACGGCGATGCGGATGCCGTGCCGTTGCACCAACGCCAAAGCTTGATGAGCGCCCGAGAGAAACGCGGCACTGACATCCTCGCCCTCGGTGGTCATCACCCGCGCCGTACCGTCGAGCACGTGCGCCCCTTGCCCACCGGGAATCTCCGCCGCCGCCCGGGGCGTCGGCAAGCCACCGGCGACTTCCGGGCACAGCGCGACCACCCGACCTTCGGCGATCCACTGTTCAAGCTGATTGAATGGCCCGCTGGCGCCCCCGTCGTAGCGCACGCGATGGCCCAACAGGCAACGACTCACCAGAATCTTCTGCATGCTCAGAACGGCTCATTGCCGCGCCGGCGAAACCAGCCCGTCAGGGACAGGCGTTCGCGGGTCGCGGGCATCACTTCATGGGGCACTTCGCCCGACAGGAACACCACCAGGCACCCCCCCGAGGGGAGCACGTCGTGCTCCCCTCGCTCGTCCAGGTACATGCGCAATTGACCGCCGTGCTCGGGCAGCCAGGCGTCGTTGAGGTAGATCACCGCCGATACCATGCGCCGGTCGTCATCGCGAAACCGGTCGACATGCCTGAGGTAGAACGCCCCGGGCGGGTACAGCGCAAAGTGGCTCTCGAAGTCCTCAAGCCCTAGGTACAAACCCCGGTTCATCGCCTCGCGCAGGCTGTCCATCAGGCCCAGGTAACTGTCGCAGGCCTGCGCCTGGTTGGGTTCCAGCCACTGGATATGGTCGCCGCGAATGCCTTCGCGAATCTCCGAGAACGGCCCTCGCCCCACCGCCGCCGGCGCCAACTCACCTTCCGCTGCCCGCTTGCGACACTCAGCCGCCAGCGCCTGGGTCAGCACCTCGGGCAGGAAAATATTCTGCTGCGACCAGCCGCGTGCAGCCAGGTCGTCGACGATACGTAACAGCAGCGGGTGATCAGAGGGTATGTGCATGGCGCGCATAGTATTCCGGCGCCGAGAAATCCGACAGCACCGCATAGCGGAGGATCGTCGGATAAACGGGCGAATCTGATACGAATTCTCGACAACCTGTGTCTGCCCCCGGAGAATAGCCACCTGCCGACAGGAGTCCCTATGCGCCGTTTGCTTTTTTCACTGTTGATACTCTGTGTTTCTCCCGCCTGGGCAGACGGCCACGACCAACTCTACAAGGTCGCCGGCTGGGCCGATCAACGCGCGCATTTCAACGATGCCCTGAGCGCTGCCCAGCAACGCTACCAAAGCAGCCTGCCGCCCGCGGTGTTCCAGGCACTGGTCGACAACAGCAATCAACGTTTTGCACCACAGGCCATGGATCGTCGAGCCGAGGCCCAACTGCGCCAACACCTGGCCGATCCCGGGCCGGCGCTGGCGTTTTTCCGGTCGCCCCTGGGCCGCAAGATCATTGCCGCCGAACTGCTGGCAACCCGTCGCGACCAGTTGGCGAAGAATGCCAAGGGCCTGCCGAAGATCGAGGCCAGCGACACCCGCCTGTTGATCATTGGCCACCTGGCCCAAGCCTTGCCCGCCCGTGAAGCGGGTGCCGAAGTCAGCCTGGCGATTGCCGGCGTGGCGGCCGACAGCCTGAGCCAGATGATCCCCGGCCTGCTCGGTGGCGGTCAGGCACAAGGCATGTTGAACGGCCAGCGCCAACGGTTGATGGAGCAGATTGGCGGCGAGTTGAACAACACCCTGCTCTACGTGTACCGCGACCTGTCGGACAACGAGCTGGAAGAGTTCGCCACGTTCGCCGAGTCCACCGAGGGCAAGGCGTACTACCAGGCAGCGCTGGCGGCGATTCGGGCCGGGTTGGCGGTAGGCCAGAGTACGTCGAACCTGGGCCAATAGATCGCTTCGCGAGCAGGCTCGCTCCCACATTGGATCTGTGAACGACGCCCCCCCTGCTCGCGAAGGCGTCCCTGGCCCCTACGGATTCCGGCCTTTGATCCGCCGACTCAAGAACCCGAAGATCTCCTGGCGCAACGCCAGGGTTTCATTGGCCAGGTGATGCCGCGCCAACGGCAGTTTCAATACCTGCGGCCGGTCGAACTTGCCCTCCAACACCGCAAGGTTGTGCTGCCAATCCACCGTCATGTCCGACTGCCCCTGGATGATCAGCGGCCGCCTTGGACTGCGCGGCGCCGCTTCAATGCGTTTGATCCAGCGCGCCAGGGCGCCGACCCAGGCGGTGGGCAAACGCTGTGGCTGGAGCCCGTCCGCCAGGAGAAAGGGCAGGAACGCCGGGTCGTTGGAGTTCTCGCTGAAGCGCCGGGCGATGCCTTTGACGAACGGCCTGAGCAGGTAATAGCTCAGGTGCGACCAGCCCCAGGCGCGGGGCCGTACCAACGGTGAGAGCAGGATCACCTGGCCCTGGGCCGGGCTGTCTGCACCGTGATTGAGCACATGATCGACCACCACCCCGCCGCCGGTACTCTGCCCGCACAGATGCCACGGCTGCGGCATCGCCATGGACAACGCCTGGGCGAACAAACCTTGCAGGGTGTCCTGGTACTCGGCGAAATCGCGAATGCTCGCCCGCGCGCCGCTGGACAGCCCATGCCCCGGCAAGTCGCAGGCGATCACCACGAACCCCTGCTCCAGGGCCCACTCGATCACATGCCGGTACAGCCCCGTGTGGTCGTAGAAGCCATGAAACAGGAACAGCGTCGCCTTGGCCGCCTCGGGCCACCAGAACTGGCAGACCACCTCATACCCATCCACCTCGAAGCGCCCGAGCCCGGTACGCAGGGCGCGCCCAGGAAAGTCCAGGCCGTAGCAATGCTGATAGGCCCGCGCTTCTTCCGACAGCGGCTGCCCCTCGGCCAGGGGGCCCAGGCTGGCACGCAGGTGATCGGGGTTGAAGGTGGCAGGCATGACGACTTCCAGGCAAGGCGCGAGGCGCGGAACAGACTTTATGGGCCTGCGATATTCTTCTGTCGCGCCGGGCATGGCAAGCTACGCGCCCCTCAAGGATGGTTTCGAATGCGCCCTCGCCACCGCACGACACTGCTCGCCAGCCTGCTCGCCCTTGTGTGCGCCGCGGTGCTGTGGAGCGCTTATGACTGGTTCCAGGGACGCTACGTGCGCGCGTTCAGCTCCCACACGGCGCTGTTCTCCGGTGATCCGCTGCGCCTGCCCGACCACCTGGCCGGCCCCGGCGCGATTCGCGTGGTGCACTTCTGGGACCCGGCTTGCCCGT
The DNA here is from genome assembly GCF_900109995.1 of Pseudomonas sp. ok272. Taxonomy (GTDB): domain Bacteria; phylum Pseudomonadota; class Gammaproteobacteria; order Pseudomonadales; family Pseudomonadaceae; genus Aquipseudomonas. Next base: position 295,908 of record NZ_FOCB01000005.1, read on the forward strand.
GCAACGTCGGCAACCAGCAACACCTGGGCGAGTTACTGGAACACTACGGCCCCCAGGGCGTGCAGTTCTTCGCCGTGCAAAAGCCCGGCAGCCAGGGTCGCCTACCCGACACCTTGAGCAACCTGCAGACCCTGCCAACCCTCCCCGGCGCCGAACACATCCCGGCCAGTCCCGCCGTGGCGATCTGGGACCGCAACGGCACACTGGCGTACTTCGGCCCATACAGCGAAGGCCTGACCTGCAACGCCAGCAACAGTTTTATCGAACCCATCCTGCAAGCCCTGAGCGAGGGCCGCCCGGTCAACGCGACGCACACGTTGGCGGTGGGGTGCTATTGCCCGTGGGCGAGTGCCCCCCAATAGGGCATTCCGGACTTTTCGAGGTAGAGGCTGCCCGGCACACAAGGTCTGTGTTACATGTTGATCGCCTCAAGATAGCGACACGCCATCAATAAAAAGAACAAGGAGTCTGCATGAAGCGCGCCCTGACCATCCTGGCAGTGCTACTCGTCGTCCTCGGCATCGGTGCCGGCGGCTACCTCTACAGCAAACAGCCAACCCGTCAGGGCCAAGTGCAGTTGCAGCACCTCGAAGGTCCGGTGACGGTGCGCTACGACGAGCGCGGCGTGCCGCACATCCGCGCCGAACATGAAGCCGACCTGTACCGGACCCTCGGCTATGTGCATGCCCAGGACCGCCTGTTCCAGATGGAAATCATGCGCCGCCTGTCCCGAGGCGAGCTGGCCGAAGTGCTGGGGCCGAAGCTGGTCGATACCGACAAGCTGTTCCGCAGCCTGCGTATCCGCGAGCGAGCCGAGAGCTATGTCGCCGCCCTCGATAAGCAATCACCGGCGTGGAAGGCCCTACAAGCCTACCTGGACGGCATCAACCAGTATCAGGACACCCATGCCGCGCCAGTGGAGTTCGACGTGCTGGGCATCCACAAGCGCCCGTTCACCGCGCAGGACAGCGTCAGCGTCGCCGGCTACATGGCCTACAGCTTTGCCGTCGCCTTCCGCACCGAGCCGGTGCTGACGTACGTGCGCGATCAACTGGGCAGCGAGTACCTGAACGTCTTCGACCTCGACTGGCAGCCGCAAGGCGTGTTGGCCCAACCATCCGGCGCCAAGGCGCCGCTGCTCGGTGCCGCCGACTGGAAAGACCTCAACGCCATCGCCCGCCTGAGCGAACAGGCCCTGGCCGACAACGGCCTGCCGCAGTTCGAGGGCAGCAACGCCTGGGTGATCGCCGGCAGCCACACCAAGAGCGGCAAGCCGCTGCTGGCAGGCGACCCGCACATCCGCTTTTCGGCGCCGTCGGTGTGGTACGAAGCGCAACTGTCGGCGCCGGGCCTTGAGCTCTACGGCCACCATCAGGCGCTGGTGCCGTTCGCCTTCCTCGGCCACAACCTGGACTTCGGCTGGAGCCTGACGATGTTCCAGAACGACGATCTCGACCTGATCGCCGAGAAGGTCAACCCGGACAACGCCAACCAGGTCTGGTACCACGGCCAGTGGGTGGACATGGTCAACAGCGAGCAGCAGATTGCGGTCAAAGGTGAGGCTCCGGTGACCCTGACCCTACGCCAGTCGCCCCACGGCCCGATCATCAACGACGTGCTGGGCGCGACCGCCGGGAAGACGCCGATTGCCATGTGGTGGGCGTTCCTCGAAACCCAGAACCCGGTCCTCGAAGGCTTCTACCAACTCAACCGCGCCGACACCCTGGCCAAGGCACGCACCGCCGTCGCCAAGATCCACGCACCGGGGTTGAACATCATCTGGGGCAACACCAAAGGTGACATCGCCTGGTGGGCAGCGGCGCAGTTGCCCAAGCGCCCGGCCGGGGTCAATCCAGCGTTCATCCTCGATGGCAGCACGCTCCAGGCCGACAAGGACGGTTTCTACCCGTTCAGCGCCAACCCGCAGGAAGAGAACCCGGCCCGCGGCTACATCGTCTCCGCCAACTTCCAGCCGTTGTCCCCCACCGGCATGGAGATTCCCGGCTACTACAACCTGCCCGACCGTGGCCAACAACTGGACCGTCAACTGAGCGACCAGAGCGTGAAGTGGGACGTCGAGGCCAACCAGAAACTGCAACTGGGCACCACCACCGGCTATGGCCCCCGCCTGCTGGCCCCGTTGTTGCCGGTGCTGCGTGAAGTGGTCAGCGATCCCCAGGAACTCAAGCTGGTGGAACAACTGGCCGCGTGGCAAGGCGACTACCCGCTGTCGTCCACCAGTGCCACGCTGTTCAACCAGTTCCTCTACGACCTGGCCTACGGCGCGATGCACGACAAGCTCGGCGACAGCTTCTTCGACACCCTGCTCTCGACCCGGGTGATCGACGCAGCCCTGCCTCGATTGGCGGCCAACCCGGATTCGCCGTGGTGGGGCAGCCATGACCCGGCGATCAAGCAGACCCGTTCCGACGTGGTCAAGGCGGCGTGGAACACCAGCCTCGCCCACCTGAAAACCACCCTCGGCCCGGACAGCGCGCACTGGCAATGGGGCAAGGCCCACACCTTGACCCACAGCCACCCGCTGGGCGCGCAGAAGCCGTTGGACCGGCTCTTCAACATTGGCCCCTTCGACGCACCGGGCAGTCATGAAGTGCCGAACAACCTCTCGGCCAAGATCGGCCCGGCTCCGTGGCCAGTGACCTATGGCCCGTCGACCCGGCGCATCATCGACTTCGCCGACCCGGCCCACGGCCTGACCATCAACCCGGTCGGCCAGAGCGGCGTGCCGTTCAATTCGCACTACGAAGACCAGGCCGAAGCCTACATCGAGGGCCTCTACCATCAGGCGCACTTCAGTGAAGAGGAAGTCAGTGCCAACACCCGTAGCACCTTGAGGTTGTTGCCGGCGCAGTAAATCTCGGGCGTCTGGGCGGGCCTCTTCGCGAGCGGGCTCGCTCCCACAAGGGGCAGTGGTGTTCATCAGACGGGTGTACGCCGCCGGACTACCGTGGGAGCGGGCTTGCTCGCGAATGCAATCTGCCAGCCGACATCAATGTTGACTGACCCGACGCCTTCGCGAGCAAGCCC
>NZ_FOCB01000006.1 GCF_900109995.1 Pseudomonas sp. ok272
CGCGCCGACCCAGCCGTGCTACCCGCCCAATCGCGACCGCTTCCACTGGCGGGTGCTCAGCCACCTGGGCTCCAACTTCCTGCCGATGCTCGACAACGCCGAAGTGCTGCGCGGCACCTTGGCGCTGTACGACTGGACCGGCAGCGAGCTGAATCGTCGGCGCCTGGCGGCGATCGTCGAGGTGCGTCATCACCTGATCCAACGCTTCGAGAAGGGCTTTTTGCTGCGCGGGGTGGACATCGAAGTCACCCTGGACGCCAACGGTTTTTGTGGCGAGGGCGACATCAGCCTGTTTGGCGAAATGCTCAATCGCTTCTTTGGCTTGTATGCCGACATTCACCTGTTCACCCAGCTCACGCTGATCCTGCAACCGACGGGAAAGTGCCTGCGGTGGAGCGAGCAACACAGTCAGCGCATTCCCGGCTGAGCGCCGTCGATCCTGCCGCTGAGCCCCGGTGCGAGCTCAGGCCTTTGCCGCCTCCGCCAGCGTCGGCAACTTCGCCAGCTTCAACGCCACCAGCAGGGCAATCAGCAGCAGGCCAGCGATGAACAGGCCGATGCCGGTCCAGCCGCCCAGGTGCCAGAACACTCCGCCGGCGGTCCCGGCGATGCTGGAGCCGGCGTAGTAGCTGAACAGGTACAGCGACGAGGCCTGGCCCTTGGCCTTGGTGGCGCGGCGGCCGATCCAGCTGCTGGCCACCGAGTGCGCGCCGAAGAAGCCGAAGGTGAAGATCAGCATGCCCAGGATCACCAGCGGCAACGGCGTGAGCATGGTCACGGCAAGGCCCACGAGCATCAGCACGATGGTGCCCCACAGCACGTTGCGCCGGCCCAGTTTGTCGGCCAGCGAGCCGATCTTCGCCGAGCTGTAGATACCCGACAGGTAGACCACCGACAGCAGGCCGACGAACGCCTGGTCCAGGTGGTACGGCGCGGCCAGCAGGCGATAGCCGATGTAGTTGAACAGGGTGACGAAGGCGCCCATCAGCACGAACGCTTCGAGAAACAGCAGCGGCAGGCCGGCATCGCGAAAGTGCAGGGTGAAGCCGTCCAGCAAGCTGCGCGGGTGCAGGGAGCGCGAGCGGAAGTTGCGCGAGGGCGGCAGGACCTTCCAGAACACCGCCGCGGCGATCAACGCCAGGCCGCCGATCACCAGCATCGCCGCGTGCCAGCTAATGAAGTCGATTAACACGCCGACGATCAGCCGCCCGCTCATCCCGCCAATCGCGTTGCCGCCGATGTACAGGCCCATGGCCAGGCCGATGTGTTGCGGGTGGATCTCTTCGCTCAGGTAGGTCATGGCCACCGCTGCCAGCCCGCTCAGCGATAAACCCGTCAGGGCGCGCATCACCAGGATCCCTTCCCAGGTCGGCATCACGGCGCTGGCCATGGTGCACAGCGCGGCGGCGAACAAGGCGACGACCATCACCGGCTTGCGGCCGATGCGGTCGGAAATGGGCCCGGTAACCAACAAGCCGATGGCGAGCATGCCGGTGGCCACCGAGAGGATCAGGCTGCTCTGCGCGGCGTTGATCGAAAACTCGCGGGAGAACAGCGGCATCATCGGTTGCACGCAGTACAGCAGGGCGAACGTGGCAAAGCCGCCAGAGAACAGCGCCAGCACCGTGCGCATGAACATCGGCGTGCCTTTTTCGATGTACGAGTCGTTGCGTTGGGCGAGCACTTCGTCCTGGGCGATGGGGGGCAACTCATGGGCGAGTGGGGCGACAGCAGTTTTCACAGGGGACCTCGGGGGAGCACGGCCGGGCGGGCAATGAAAAAAGCATATAGCTGGCTAATGGTTCTATCCAATATATTGTTCGACCTGATTAAGAGGTTTTGCGACCTAATGGAGTTTTCATGGAACTGCGCCACCTGCGCTACTTCATCGCCGTCGCCGAAGAACTGCACTTTGGCCGCGCCGCACAGGTGCTGGGCATTTCTCAACCACCCCTGAGCCAGCAGATCCAGGTGCTGGAGCAAGAGCTCGGCGCCCGCTTGTTCGAACGTACCAATCGTCGGGTCGAGCTCAGTGAGGCCGGTCGCTTGTTCCTGGAGGAAGCGCGTCTGGTGCTGGCCCAGGTCGACAAGGCGGCGGACGTGGCGCGGCGTGCCCAACTCGGCGAGCTGGGGGAGTTGAAGATCGGCTTCACCTCGTCGGCGCCGTTCAACTCCACCATTCCCCAGGCAATCTTCGCCTTTCGCCAGCGTTTCCCGGCGGTGCACCTGAACCTCAAGGAAATGAGCAGCACCCAGGTGGCCGAGGCGCTGGTGGATGAGTCGATCCAGGTCGGCATCATGCGCCCCTTGCCACTGGCGGATTCGCTGGAGGTGGTCGAGTTGACGCGTGAGCCGCTGGTGGCGGTGCTCAGCGCCAAGGACCCGCTGTCGGAGGGCAGCGAAGCGGGCCTATTCCTCTCGGCCCTGGCCCACGAGCCGTTCGTCTTCTTCCCACGCAGCTACGGCAGCGGGCTCTACGCCCAGTTGTTGAGCCTGTCGCGGGATGCCGGGTTCAGCCCGCACTTCGCCCAGGAGGCCGGCGAGGCCATGACCATCATCGGCCTGGTGGCGGCGGGGCTTGGGGTGTCGGTGTTGCCGGCGTCCTACCAGCGGATCCGCATCGACGGCGTGGTCTACCGGACCTTGCTCGACCCACAGGCGATGTCGGCGGTGTGGCTGGTCCAGCGCAAGGACCAGAAGTCGCCGATGGCCAAGGCGTTTGTCGAGTTGCTGACACGTAAGCTCGCGTAGGCAGTTACCGGTTTCGGTGCAGGCCAGCCAATGCCGGCAGCAACGTCGCGAGCAGGCCCATCAGCATCAGCGCGAAGTACAGCGCCGGGCTGATGAGCTGTTGTTGCAGCAGCAGGTTGAGAAAGATGATCTCGCTCAAGCCGCGAATATTGAGCAGCACGCTCTCGCGCCAGCGACTGGCCCCGGCAAACGAGGCGCCGGCCCACCCCAGGCCGATCCAGTTGCCCAGCAACTTGCTGGCGATGGGCAACACCAGCAGCGCCGCCAGTTGGGTCCAGCCGAGGCTGTCCAGGGCGCTGTGCACGTCGATCTGCACGATGCCGAAGGTCAGGATCAGCGGGATGGCGATGGCATTCTGCAAGCAGCTCATCCAGCGCGCGCTGAGCGGCAGCACCAGCGGTAGCTTGAGCGCGGCCATACACAGCACGTAGCCAATGCCGAGGATCAGCGCGTTGAGCGTGTAGTGCTCGGCCAGCACCAGCAGGGCGAAGAAGCCCAGGCTGTGGAGCAACGGTTGGCGCAAGCCGAGCCCGCGCAGCAGCAGCGGCAGGCACGCCCCGGCCAGAGGCAGCAACAGGCTGCTCAGGTGCAGGCTACCCTGGGCGAGGGCGAACAGGCTCCAGCAGGTGAGGTCGATGAGGATCGCTGTCTGCACCAGGCGCCGGGTTGCGGCCGGCGGGTAGTCGATGTGGCGCAGGTACAGGTACAGCACCGGAATGGCGGTGATGGCGAACAGCAGGCCCACGGCCAGGGAACTCAGCCACGGCTGGCTGGGCAGTAGCCACAGCGCGGTGGCCAGGCCGCAGGCAAACGGGATGCTGAAACTTGGCAGGGCGATCTTCAGGCTCTGGCGGTCCAGCTTGAGGTCGATCACATCGCTGAGAATGTGCCCCAGCAACAGGGCGAAACCCAGGCTGTAGAGGTTTTTCAACCAAGTGGGCGAGACCAGTTCGGCGCCACTCAACTGCCAGTGCGGCTCGATCCAGAAGACCATCAACAACGGCAGGCCGAAGGTCGCCAGCAGCAACTGACTGACGATGGGAATCAAGCCCAGGCGCTGGCCGATGCGGGTCGCGATGGCGAACAGGGCCAGGGCCATCAGCCAGAACAGGGCGATCATCATGCAGCAGGCTTCCTTGGCGGGTGACGATGGCCCTGTGGCCGAGTGCCGGGCATTATCCCGGTGCGACGGGCGTGCAGCAAATACAGGTGTGAAATCGCAGATTGTTTTGTAGAGATTGCATCTGCTCATGTAGTCCATTGGCCTTCGAGGTAGCTAACCAGCGGCATCGGCTACTACACTCGGGCATATCTTTGATACACGGAGGTTTTGACATGCGGCGTGTGGTGTTCAATCAGAAAGGTGGCGTGGGCAAGTCCAGTATTGCCTGCAACCTGGCGGCGGTCAGCGCCAGTGAGGGCTATCGCACTTTGCTGGTGGATCTTGATGCCCAGGCCAACTCCACGCAGTACCTCACCGGCCTGACCGGCAATGATATTCCGATGGGCATTGCCGACTTTTTCAAGCAGACCCTGTCGTCCGGGCCGTTCTCCAAGAAAAATCAGGTCGATATCTACGAAACGCCCTTCGACAACCTGCACGTGATCACGGCCACGGCGGAGCTGGCGGACTTGCAGCCCAAGCTTGAGGCCAAGCACAAGATCAACAAGCTGCGTAAGTTGCTCGATGAGCTGTCCGAAGATTACGAACGGATTTACCTCGATACTCCGCCGGCCTTGAACTTCTACGCGGTATCGGCGTTGATCGCGGCTGATAGGGTGTTGATTCCCTTCGATTGCGACAGCTTTTCCCGCCAGGCCCTGTATGGCCTGCTGGCGGAAATCGAAGAGTTGAAGGAAGACCACAATGAAGACCTGCAAGTGGAAGGCATCGTGGTCAACCAGTTCCAGGCTCGGGCGAGCCTGCCGCAGCAGATCCTCGACGAGTTGATCGCCGAAGGCCTGCCGGTGCTGCCGGTGTACCTGGGCAGTTCAGTGCGCATGCGCGAGTCGCACCAGGCCAATATGCCGCTGATCCATCTCGACCCGCGCCACAAGCTGACCCAGCAGTTCGTCGAGTTGCACAACCTGCTGGAACATTCCTGAGAAGGGTCGTCAGATCCCCTGGCTGCGCAGCCAGTCCAGCAATTGCGGTAGCGGGAAGGCGCCGCTCTGGCGCGCCACTTCCCGGCCGTTCTTGAACAGGATCAGGCTCGGAATCGAACGAATCCCCAGTTGTGTCGACAGTTGTGGGTTGGCCTCGCTGTCCAGTTTGGCCAGCCGACACTTGCCCTGCAACTGTGCAGCGGCCTGTTCGAACACCGGCGCAAAGGACTTGCAGGGGCCGCACCAGTCGGCCCACACATCCACCAGCAACGGCAGATCACCCTTGATCTGGCTGGCGTAATCGCCTTGTTTCAAGTCGAAAGGCTTATTTGACAGCACCGACGCTTTGCAGCGCCCGCATTTGGGTTGGTCGCCCAGGCGCTCGGCGGGGATGCGGTTGAGCCCGTTGCAATGGGGGCAGGGGATCAGGAGGGCTTCAGACATGGAGGGGCTCCGCACAGTGGGCAATGCAGCCAATCTGGAGTCGGCGGCGCGGATTATCAAGGTGTACGGTGACCCGCAATAAAAATGGGCGACCCACGGGTCGCCCATTTTATCGGCTCAATGCCGAGCCGACTTAGCCCGCAGCGACGGGGGAGCGCCAGTCATCGGAGCCCGAAGTGCCGGAGGCCTCGTGGGTCCAGGTGATTTTGCGGTAGGTGAACTCGACGTCTTCCAGGTGGGTGAAGTGCATGTTCGCCGGGTCTTGGCAGTTGTGCATGTAGCCCTTGATATCGACGATGATCGCGTCTTCCAGGGTGGTGGTGTAGTAGTACTCCTGGGCACCGGCAGCCGAGGTGCGGTACCACTTGATCGTGACTTCCTCCAGTCGCTCGCCGGATGTCAGGGCGGCGAGCAGCAGCGGCGAGGACTTGTCGAACACCTTGGTGATTCTGACGGGCTTGTGTACACGCAGGCCGGTGGGTTGGCCCGACTGCGGGTCGCGCGGGATGATCACTTCATGGCTGAAGCCCTGGACCATCACTTGGTCTTCGTGACCTTCCTGATAAGTGTTGCCCACCGAGTCAGCGGTGAAGGCGCCGGCGGTGATCAGTTTTTGTTTGGTGCCAATGACGGACATGTAGGCAGGTGTTGCCATGGGTATTTTCCTTAGCGCAATCAATTTAGGGCCCGTGGGGCGGGTGTTGCCCGTGGGGTTGCCAAACTGAGTTCAAAGGCCATGCCATTTATTAATAGTCTATTAAAATCAATTGGATAGGTGGAATTGGTGGTTTTTTGAGCAATGGATTCGCGGGATTATGTGCGAGTCGTTGCGCGGTGCCTGGCAGGAATATGCGCAGTGGCTTTAGGGGGCTGTGGATAAAGGGTCACAGCTAGATATCAACAGACTTATGCACAGGTTGTTGCGCAACAAATGGCTCGGTAGGAGGGTAATGCTGTTCACTTAAGGGCGTCCCGATATCGAAGAAACACTCGTGGCGAGCAAGCTCGCTCGCCACGGACTGTTTAAATGTCGAGATGACCTTAGTGAACAGTATTGCGGTAGGGGGGGGCGCAGAAGTACATGTGCAGCTCGTCGGGTTCGAGTGTTCGTTGTCACAGGCACTCACACATGTGCCTGGGGTCGGGTAGGTCCTGTCTTCTACGCTGGTTCAAGCAATGCGCAAGCCGTGCCACTGGTCTGAGTGCGGATATAGCGAATTGCGATACTGGTAAGCAATGATTAATCTCTATATCAAAGTGCGATAAGGATGTTGCATACGTGTGATTACCGAGAGACGCGTTTGGGAGGGCAAGGAGCAATGGCCACATTCAGCCAGTGCATTGGATCAATGGTATCGGCTGATCAAGCGTAATAGTCCGGGTGATTTTGCGCAGATGAAAGCGCTGTTCCCGGCAACCGACAAGGTCGGGTCGTTGCATGTGTTCAATATCGGTGGCAACAAATTGCGCTTGATCGCCGTGGTGCAATACAAGGTGCAACGGTTGTATATCAAACAGGTGCTGGATCACCGTGAATATGACAAAGGCAAATGGAAGGAGGGGCGTCGATGAGCGTTCTGATCAAGCAAGTCGCCGAGCATTGGCACTTTGTGTCGCCGTTGCTGCGCAAACCCAAGAACGAGGCTGATTACGATGTGCTGGTCAAGGCCCTGGATGAGCTGTTGGATCTGATCGGCGAAGACGAGTCGCACCCGCTGATGAGTCTGGTGGACATTCTCAGTGACTGGATTGAAGCCTACGATCAACACCACCGGCCCATGCCTCAAGCCAGTGGTGTCGATGTGCTGCGCTACCTGATGAATGAGCACGGCCTGACTCAAAGTGACCTGCCCGGTGTTGGCGCGCAGTCGGTGGTCTCGGAGGTCCTCAGTGGAAAACGTCAGCTCAACCTGCGACAGATTCGCTGGTTGGCCGAGCGTTTTGGTGTGTCGGTAGAGACCTTCATCTGAACCCCTTCACGACGAACAACTGATCTCCAGATGCTTGCCCCACTCCGGTGGGCGCTCGGCGTAGCTGTCCATTCCCGGTTGCTGCTCGAAGGGATTGCTCAGCACCTGGTGCAGGCGGCGAACCTCGGCGTAGTCGCCACGTTCGGCCGCATCGATGGCCTTCTGCGCCAGGTAGTTGCGCAGGATGTACAGCGGATTGACCGCGTGCATGCGCGTGCGGCGTTGCGGTTCGTCACCGTCGTGTTCCAGGGCAACCCGCGCGCAGTAGCGTTGGGCCCAGGCATCGAAGCCCTGGAGGTCGACGAAGTCGTCGCGCAGGCGGGCCACGGCCGTTTCGGCCGGTTCGTCGCCCAGGCGGCGGAAGAACAGGCTGTAGTCGACGCCGCTGTTTTGCATCAGTTGCAGCAGTTGTTCCACCAGCGCCTGGTCCCCCTCCTCGCCGGTGATGAATCCCAGGCGGCGGCGCATCAGGTCAAGGTAATGGGCCTGGTACAGCGGCAAGTACAGGCCGAGGGTCTCGCGCAGGGCTTCGACGCTGATGAACGGTGTCAGGGCCTGGGCCAGCGCGCTGAGGTTCCATTGGCCGATGGGCACCTGGTTGCTGAATGAGTAGCGGCCCTGGTCATCGGAGTGGTTGCAGATGAAGTGGGCGTCGAAGTCGTCGAGGAAGGCAAACGGACCGAAGTCGAAGGTGATGCCCAGGATCGACATGTTGTCGGTGTTCATCACCCCGTGGCAGAAACCATAGGCCTGCCACTTGGCGATCAGCTCGGCGTTGCGCTCGACGATCTCGCGGAACATCGCCAGGTACGGCTCCGGTTGCTCGAGGCATTCGGGGAAGTGCATCGCCAGCACGTGTTCGCCGAGGGCTTTTTGCTGCTCGGGGCGCTGGGTGTAGTAGAAGTATTCGAAGTGGCCGAAGCGCACGTGGCTGGGGGCCAGGCGCAGGACCATCGCCGCGCGCTCCTGTTTCTCGCGCCACACCGGGGTGTCGGAGCCGATCACGCACAGTGCACGGCTGCTCGGGATGCCCAGGGCATGCAGCGCCTCGCTGGCCAGGAACTCGCGGATCGACGAGCGCAGCACCGCACGACCGTCGCCCATGCGTGAGTAAGGCGTTTGCCCGGCACCCTTGAGGTGCAAGTCCCAGTGTTCGCCCGCTTGGTTGTAGACCTCGCCCAGGAGCAGGCCGCGGCCGTCACCCAGTTGCGGGTTGTAGGAACCGAACTGGTGCCCGGAATAGACCATCGCCCGTGGCTCGGCTTCGGCCCACAGCTTATGGCCACCGAACAACTCGGCGAACACCGGGCTCTGGGCAACGGCCGGGTCGAGGTCGAGCAGGGCCATGGCGGCGGGGCTCGCCACCACCAGCCGGGGTGCGTCGATGGGCTCGGGCAGCACATGGGTTGAGAACGCGTCGCCCAGGCGAGCGAAGCGGTTGTCGAAGGTCAGTTCGTCGAGGGCTTTCAACGGCCATCTCCAGCAGAATGTCCGAGCATTCTGCTGGGGAAAGGCCACTTAGTCGAGCTTGGCCGCCGGGGGGTGTTGCGACGGATTGTCGGTGGTGGGCGCGGCGATGGTCCGGTTCTCGTCCTCGATCGGTACGAGCTTGTACTCGCTGCCGTGGGCGTTCTTGAGGTAGATCTCCATCTGCCGGAAAGAGATGTTGATACCGTTCTTCTTGAACTCACGGTTGATGAAGCGGTTGATCTCGTCGATCGCCGGGTTGCGGTCGCCCAGGTCGCGCACGTGAATGCGCAGCTCGTGATCCAGGGTGCTTTCACCGAAGTTCAGGAAGTACACGTGGGGCTCGGGCTCCTTGAGCACCCGCGGGTTTTCGCGGGCGGCCTTGAGCAGCAGTTCCTTGACCTGGTCCAGGTCGGAGCCATAGTCCACGCCGAGCTTGAGGGTGACCCGGGTGACGGTGTCGGTCAGTGACCAGTTGATCAGTTGCCCGGTGATGAACGTCTTGTTGGGGACAATGATGTCCTTGCGGTCGAAGTCGGTAATGGTGGTGGCGCGGATGCGGATCTTGCTGACGGTGCCCGACAGGTTGCCAATGGTGATGGTGTCGCCGATCCGTACCGGGCGTTCGAACAGGATCATGATCCCGGAGATGAAGTTGGCGAAGATCTCCTGCATACCAAAGCCCAGGCCCACCGAGAGCGCGGCGACCAGCCATTGCAACTTGTCCCAACTGACGCCGAGGGCCGACAGCGTGGTGACAAAGCCCACGCCGGCAATCACGTAGGTGAGCAGGGTGGTGGTGGCATAGGCGCTGCCCTGCGCCAGGTCCAGCTTGGACAGCACCAGCACTTCCAAGAGGCCCGGCAGGTTGCGAGCCAGGGCCAGGGTGATGCCGATGATGATCAGCGCCCCAAGCATGTCGCCGATGCTGATGGGCACCATGCTCATGTTGACGCCGGTGCCGCTGGTGTACTCGTAGAGGGTGATGTTGTCCAGGTACGAGAACACTGTGATCAAGTCAGCCCAGACCCAGTACAGCGCGGCAATGAAGCCACCCAGCAGCGCCAGGCGGATCAGGCGCAGGGATTGTTCGTTGACCTTTTCGATGTCCAGGGTCGGCTCTTCGACGATGGTTTCACCGTCGCCGGCTTCCTTGGCCGCCTGGCGCTTGCTCAGGGCCCGCTGGTAGGCCAGGCGGCGCGCCGCGACCGCCAGGCCGCGCACGAAGGTGGCTTCGATCACCAGCCAGAACATCAGCAGGTACAGGGTATTGATCAGGCGATCGCTGAGCTTGAGCGCGGTGTAGAAATAACCAAAGCACACGGCCACGAACAAGGCGATGGGCAGGGCCGTGAACAGCACGCCGACGACCTTGCGAAACAACGACGTATTGTTGTGCGCCGGACTGTTGAGCAGCAGGCGGCTGAGCAGCCAGGCCATCAACGCGTAGCAGGTCAGCACCACGCCGATGCCGAGCACGTCGTCGGCCAGTGCCGCCGGTTGCAGTTCGGCGACGGCGACGATGGCGGCCAGGGCAATGACCACCATGCCCAGGCGCCGGATCCAGCTGCGCAGGAACTCCACTTGCGGCTTTTCCCAGCGAAAGTGCAGTTCCGCCACGCCCCCCGGTGCGAGGATCCGATAGGCGGTATAGAACACCAGCCAGGCCTGGGCGACCTGCAACAGCGCGGCACCCAGGTTGGCGTTCTGCCCCCGGGCATCGATCTGCAAGGCATAGCCGCACAAGGCCAGGGCCAGGGCCAGCGGCATGGCCAGCAACACGTTGATCAGGATCGCCTGGGGCGTGTGCCATTGGCTGTCACGCTTGAAGTGGCCGATGTCCTGGTGAACCTTGTTCAGGCGGGCGTACAGGTACTTGCGGCGCCACAGCAGGAAGCCGATCAGCAACGCCAGCGGGGTGAACAGCAGTGGGCGCTGGATCAGCCCGTCACTCAGTTCGCTGAGGCTGGAGGCCCAGGGCAAGGTGTCGACCTGTCGCTCCAGGCGCGTCGGCACCGTGCGCAACCACTCCCAGTCCAGCGGCTTGTTGCTGGGGATCCAGAACATCTGCTCGTCGAGGGTGGCCCGCAGGTTCGAGGCGGTGGTCAGCAGTTGCTTCTGGTTCAGTTGCAGGGTGATGGATTCGTTGAGCAGGGCGCTCAGCTCGCGGTTCAGGCGTTCCAGCAAGTCGGCGCGGGTGACGGCCAGTTCCAGCAGGGTCTTGCGCAGTTGCGGGGTGACCTGGTCCGGTGGCTGGGTGGCCAGCAGGTTGTCGACATAGGTCTCGGGGTTGCTGATCAGCTCGCGCTGCTGGTTGACCTCGAACTGGTACAGGCGGATGTCGGCAATCTGGTCGGCCAGGTTGCGGTCGACCCGCAGGCGCGGCAGGGCTTGCTTCTGTTTATAGAGGATCTTGGACAGCAGCAGGCTGCCCTTGAGCACGCTGATCTGCTCGTCTAGCGCGGCGTCGCTTTGGGTCACGTTGTCGAGTTGCTGCTTGGTTTGCAGGTTGAGCTGGGTCAGTTCGTTGAGGCGGTCGGTGCTCCTGAGCAGGTAGTCGGAGAGCTTCAGGTTGGCCGAACTCTCATTGGCCAGCAGGCTGCTGCCGCCGGCCTTCTGCGCTTCGATGGATTGCTGGGTCACCGTCTCCTGGGACTGGGCCAGGCGCTTCTGGTTGATCAGGGTCTGCAGGTCCTGGATCTCTTTCTCGATGCGATCCGAGCGCTCCAGCAACAGGTCGTGCTGGCTGTTGCCCAGGTCTTGCAACTGGCTGTTGCCGGCCAGTTCCTGGCGGCGCAACGGGATCAGCGCGTTGAGCGCCGCCAGTTCGGCATTGAGCAGGTCACGCTGCTCCTTGGTGATGGTCTTGCCGCTGTCCTTGCCGGACTTGAGGATATTGTTGATCTGCAGGATGCGCGTCTGGCTGCTGGCGATCTCGGCTTGTGCGCGTTCGGGGCGCGTCTGGGCGGTGATGAGCAGGCTGTTGGCATCGGCCAGGGCCTTTTGCAGGTCGCTTTGCTGGGTGCTGCGCTCGGTGAGGATTTGTTCGAGCGCCGGTACGGCGAGGTTGCCATAGCGCTGTTCGATGGGGGTCGGCTTGCTGGCCTTGAGACGATCCAACTCACGTTGGTTGTCGACGTTCTGTTTGGCCGCGGTGCTCAACTGCTGCTTGAGGTTACTCAGGCGCGTGTCGTAGTCGTCCTTGCTGGTCAACTGCGCCAGCGTCTGCTGCAACACGGTTTGCAGGGCCTTTTGATCGGCCTCGGGCAGCTTGCGTTCGGCAATCTTGTCCAGGCTCTTTTGCACCGAATCGGCAGACGGCGGTTCAGCCGCTTGCAGGGTGCCGACGGAGAGACTCAGCCCCAGCAGGGCGATGGCGAGAAATGTGCGCAGGGTTGACATAGAGTCCAATCGAGAACGTAGCGAAAAAAACAGTTTAGAGGAACAACCCGGGACCCGGGCGACTTCCTTCGGGGAATCTGACGCCCACTTTGGCGATCTTGTTCCCGTCCATCACCGCCACGGTCCAAATGGTGTTGTTCCATTCCACCTGGTCGCCCACGATTGGCGCACCGCCGACCTTCTGGGTAATGAAACGCCCGAGTGGCATGTCCGGGTCGACCCCTTCGAGCTGCAGCCCATACAGCGCCGAAACCGCGCCCAACTGGGCGTCGCCTTCGAGCACGAAGTCGCCGAAGAAGCGCAGGTCCAGGCCGCGTTGCGGTGCCTGGCTGAAGAGCTTGCCCAGCGCCGGCAGGTTGTGTTCATGGCCAATGACGCAGAGCAAATCATCGACCTCCAGCACCGTACTGCCCGACGGATGGAGCAGTTGCTGACCGCGAAACAGGGCCGCGATGCGAGTGCCCTCGGGCATTTTCAGCTCACGAAGGGCCGCGCCGATGCACCACTTTTCCGCACCCAGGCGGTAGACGAACAGCTCCCATTCACTGGTGGCGTGCACTTCCAGGGCCGCGCGGGAGATGGGGGCGGGCTCCGGCGGGACGGTCACCTTCAACAGCCTGGCAACCCACGGCAGGCTCGTGCCCTGCACCAGCAGCGACACCAGCACGATGAAGAACGCCAGGTTGAAGAACAGTTGGGCGTTCGGCAGCCCGGCCATCAGCGGGAACACCGCCAGGATGATCGGTACCGCACCGCGCAAGCCCACCCAGGAAATGAACGCCTTTTCCCGCCCATGAAACGCCTTGAACGGCAGCAGGGCGACGATCACCGACAGCGGGCGGGCGAACAGGATCATCCACAGCGCCAGGCCCAGTGCCGGCAGCGCGATGGGCAGCAAGTCATGGGGCGTGACCAGGAGGCCCAGCACCAGGAACATGCCAATCTGCGCCAGCCAGGCCATGCCGTCGAGCATATGCAGGATGCCGTGGCGGCTGCGCACCGGGCGGTTGCCGATTACCAGGCCGCACAAGTACACCGCCAGGAAGCCGCTGCCGTGCAGGGCGTTGGTCAGGGCGAACACCAGCAGGCCGCCGGCGATCACCAGGATCGGGTACAGGCCGGTGGCCAGGTTGATCCGATTGACCATCTGCAGCATCAGCCAGCCACCGCCCAGGCCGATCAGGCCGCCGATGCCAAATTCGCGCACCAAGTGCCCGAGCAGGCTCCAGTGCAGGCCGGTCTGGCCGCTGGCAAGCATGTCGATCAGGGTCACGGTGAGAAACACCGCCATCGGGTCGTTGCTGCCCGATTCGATCTCCAGGCTGGCGGTGACCCGTTCGTTCAGGCCCTTGCCGCCCAGCAGCGAAAACACCGCGGCCGCGTCGGTCGAGCCGACAATGGCGCCAATCAGCAGGCCCTGCATCAGGTTCAGGTTGAACAGCCAGGCGGCTGCCATGCCGGTCAGCCCGGTGGTGATCAGCACCCCGACCGTGGCCAGGGACAGCGCCGGCCAGAGCGCCACGCGAAAGCTTGAGACCCGCGTGCGCAAGCCGCCGTCGAGCAGGATCACGGCCAGGGCCAGGTTGCCGACCAGATAGGCCGTGGGGTAATTATCGAAAATGATGCCGCCGCCATCGACGCCGGCAGCCATGCCCACGGCCAGGATGATCACCAGGATCGGGATGCCCAGGCGGGACGACAGTGAGCTCACCAGAATGCTCGCACCTACCAGCAACGCGCCGATCAAGAACAGGCTGTTGATGGTCGTTGCATTCAAAGGCCGTACTCCGGGAAGCTGAAAAAAAGCGGGCGCGAACTGAGCATGCAGCCCGCGTGCCGGCGATTCTAACCTGTTGAATTGTGATGCTGTCAAAAAAGCTGTGGGCGCTGCAACGCAGGCCTTAAGTGGGCGCGGGCGTGCTCGCGAATGCAGTCGATCAGTCGCCCGATACGTTGACGGACACAGCGATTTCGCGAGCACGTCCGCCCCTTCATGGTTACAGGCTGTATCGACACACCCTCGTGTCGTTTACCTCTATAGGTGCAGGTCGTTATCCAGTGACTGACGAACTGCCTGGAACCAGATGGCGCATTCACAGTCTTTAACACTCGCAAGCAAGGTCGCCGCCAGGTAAATCAAGGCTTTACGCCGTAATAACCCTGGCGCCTGTGGTGACTTTTCTTTATCGTACGCGCCCTTTGAAAATGCCCGGAAAATCAAAATGTTGGAAGCATCCCTAAGCCAATTGGAACAACTGGTCAGTGACCTGGTGCAACAGAACCAGGAACTGCTCGGCACTAACGCCAGCCTGAGCGCCGAACTGGCACTGGCCAAGGACGAAAACGAAAGCCTGCAACTGAGCCTGATGGAACAGGAAGAAAAGCAGGGCGCCGCCGCCGCCCGCATTCAAGCCCTGGTTGAGCGTGTGAGCGCCGGTCCTGTGAGCGCATGAGACAAGGTGCCGACGGAGTGAAAGTCGTCTCCATCATGGGTGAGGACTACTCGATCAAGGCGCCGGCCGGGGAAGAGCAGACCCTGCTGGACGCCGCGTTGATGTTGAAAGCGGTCTTGGCCGACACCAAGAAGAAATACCCGACGCTGATCGGCGACAAGCTGCTGGTGCTGGCCGCCATGAACTTGTGTTCGCAGCAGTTGGACATGCAAAAGCGCCACCAGCGCGAACTCGACCGTTACCAAGAGCAAGTCAGCGCCACGGTTGAAGTGATCGCCAAGACCATCAAGCCGCTCTGAGTCAACTGAATACAACCAAAGAGTAAATTGTCGATTGTTTTGCATACAATCGGCACGGCTGTTGCTGTGTTTCGGCCTCTTACTCTTTTGGGGTGCTCCATGCAGTTCTGGCGACGCAGTATGCAATGACACGTGATCCTGAGTATGGGCACCGCCCTGCTGGTCAGCATCCTGATGGTGGTTGGCGGGTTCAAGTTGAGCGATGCCTTCGCCGGCTTGCCGGCGAAAGGTATTCAGCAACGCTGCGACTGTGTGATCAGAACCACTCATCCCGCATCGTCAAACACACATCATCCCGCGCCTCAAGAATCGCCAGTTCGTGGTGGCACGCCGGTACTTCCCAGGTCAGGAAGTAGCGCGCGGCTTGCAGCTTGCCCTTATAGAAGTCGACATCCGCCGCATTGCCCTTGGCCAACCCTTCCTCAGCGCGAATCGCCTGCTCCAGCCAGCGCCAGCCGATCACCGTGTGCCCGAATGCCTTCAGGTACAGGGCCGAATTGGCGAGGCTCTGGCTGACCTTGCCCTGGGCCAGGTCCGTCAGCAGGCCAATGGTCACCGCTTGCAGGCGCGCCACCAGCGTCTCCAGTGGTTCGCGCAGCGGCGTCAATGAATCAAAGGCCTGGGCCCGTGCGCCGGTCGTGGCAATCAGGCGGATCAACTGCTTGAGCCCGGCACCGCCGTTCTGCGCCAGCTTGCGCCCCAGCAGGTCCAGCGACTGAATGCCGTGGGTGCCTTCGTGGATCGGGTTCAAGCGGTTGTCGCGGTAGTACTGCTCCACCGGGTACTCGCGGGTGTAGCCGTGGCCGCCGAGGATCTGGATCGCCAGTTCGTTGGCTTTCAGGCAGAACTCCGAGGGCCAGGATTTGACGATGGGGGTCAGCAAGTCCAGCAACTCATGGGCCTGCTGGCGTTCGGCTGGGGTGTCCAGGGTGGTGGTGTCATCGAACAGCCGCGCCGCATACAAACCCAGGTCAAACGCGCCTTCGACGTAGGCTTTCTGGGTCAGCAGCATGCGCTTGACGTCAGCGTGCTGGATGATCGCCACCGGCGCGGTGTTGGGCTCCTTGTTGTCCGGCAGGCGACCCTGCGGGCGCTCGCGCGCGTACTGCAGCGAGTACAGGTAACCCGCGTAGCCGAGCATCACCGCGCCCATGCCGACGCCAATCCGCGCCTCGTTCATCATCTGGAACATGCAGCTCAAGCCCTGGTGCGGCTTGCCCACCAGGTAGCCGACACACGCCCCGTTATCGCCGAAGTTCAGCGCCGTTGACGTGGTGCCGCGCCAGCCCATCTTGTGGAATAACCCGGCCAGCAGCACGTCGTTACGCGGGCCCAGGCTGCCATCATCGTTGACCAGGAACTTGGGCACGATAAACAGCGAAATACCCTTCACCCCGGCCGGTGCGTCCGGCAGCTTGGCCAGCACCATGTGCACGATGTTCTCCGCCAGCGGGTGATCGCCACCGGAGATGAAGATCTTGTTGCCCTTGAGGCGATAGCTGCCGTCGGCGGCCGGTTCGGCGCGGGTGCGGATGTCTGACAGCGACGAGCCCGCGTGGGGTTCGGTCAAGGCCATGGTGCCAAAGAAGCGGCCGTCGATCATCGGTTGCAGGAACAGGCGCTTGTGCTCATCGCTGCCGAAGTTTTCGATCAGGTTGGCCGCGCCCATGGTCAGGAACGGGTACGCCGTGGTCGCCGCGTTGGCCGCCTGGAAGTGCGCGAAGCAGGCTTGCGACAGCAAGGTTGGAAGCTGCATGCCACCGGCTTCGAAGCTGCGCGCGGCATTGAGAAAGCCGGCGTCGAGGAACGCATCCACTGCCGGTTTGACTTCCGGGATCAGGATCGCCTGGCCCTCTTCGTAGCGCGGCTCGTGCTCGTCACCCTTGCGGTTGTGCGGGGCGAAGAACTTCTCGGCGATGCTGCGTGCGGTGCCAATGGCGGCGTCAAACGTTTCGCGGTTGTGCTCGGCGAATCGCGCGCGCTGGGTCAGGCCCTCGGCATCGAGGACTTCATACAGCTCGAAAGCCAGATTGCGGGAACTGAGCAGCGTCTCGGACATGGCGGCCTACCTTGTTGGGAATGGGCCGAGTCTAGAGCTGGGGAGGGTGGGGTGAACAGTAAGATTGATGGGCGTGATGGTGGTGTGCTGGCAGCGCTAATCAACTGTGGGAGCGGGCTTGTTCGCGAAAGCGGTGTACCAGTCAGCATGAGCCTCGACTGACAGATTGCATTCGCGAGCAAGCCCGCTCCCACAGATTGTGTGCAAGCCGGGAGCCCATTGCAGGCTCCCGGCCAGGGTTTAGCCGATGGTCATCAAGCTGGCATTACCACCCGCCGCAGCGGTGTTGACGCTCAACGCGCGTTCGATCACCAGGCGTTCCAGGGCGATGTTGGTTTCGCCCTGGGACAGGCCGTGAACCCCGACGATAGCGCCGGCACGGGTCGCGACTTGCTGGCAGACCGCACGCAACTGGTCGGAGTGACCGTGATGCAACACAGCGTCGATCACCACCTCATCCTTCGTCCAGTCGGCCACCCGCTTGATGCGCGCTTGCACTTCTTTTGGCAGACGGGCCAGCAGCGCCTTGCTCAACTCGCTCTCCGGCATCACCGCCGAACCACCGACGGCCAGGACCGCCGCCAGTTGGGTCAGCAGGTCGCCTTCGATGTCCGCCAGGCACAGCACGTGTTCACGGGGCAGGATCGCATAGCTGTTGCGCTCGCCGGTCGGGCCGGCCAGGGTGCGGGTGATGCCGCTTTGCGATTGTGCCGCGAACTTCACGCACAGGGCGCTGAGGTCGCTCAGTTGCTGGCTGTCAGCCCAGGCTTGCAGGGCATTGAGTGGCTGGCGCATGGCATCGCGCAGACGGACGTCCGGTGCGTTGTCGGCATCGCCACGGGCGAAGGATTGCTCGATGGCATCGCTCGGGCGCGTCGACAGCAGGCGGTACAGGTACAGCGGACCACCGGCTTTGGGGCCCGTGCCCGACAGGCCTTCGCCACCGAACGGCTGCACACCGACCACGGCGCCCACGATGTTGCGGTTGACGTAGACGTTACCGGCATTGACGTTGTCGACCACCTTGGCGATGGTCTCGTCGATGCGCGTGTGCACGCCCAGAGTCAGGCCGTAGCCGGAAGCGTTGATCTGCTCGATCAGTTGATCGATGTCCTTGCGGTTGTAGCGCACCACGTGCAGCACCGGGCCGAAGATCTCCCGTTGCAGCTCGTCGAAGCTCTCCAGTTCGATCAGGGTTGGCATGACGAACGTGCCGCGCTTGACCTCTTCGACATCGGCGATAGCCACCTGGTACACGTTGCGACCTTTGTCGCGCATGCCCTGGATGTGCTTGTCGATGCCGGCCTTGGCTTCGGCGTCGATCACCGGGCCAATGTCCACGGACAGGCGCTCTGGGTTGCCGAGGCGGCATTCAGCCATGGCGCCCTTGAGCATTTCGATCACACGGTCTGCCGAATCTTCCTGCAGGCACAGGACGCGCAGGGCCGAGCAACGCTGGCCGGCGCTGTCGAAGGCCGACGAGACGACGTCGATCACCACTTGTTCGGTCAAGGCCGAGGAGTCGACGATCATCGCGTTCTGCCCGCCGGTTTCGGCGATCAGCGGAATCGGTCGGCCCTGGGCATCCAGACGCCCGGCGATGTTGCGTTGCAGCAGGCGCGCCACTTCGGTGGAGCCGGTGAACATCACGCCCTTGACGCGTTCATCGCCCACCAGGCCAGCGCCGACGGTTTCGCCACGGCCCGGCAGCAGTTGCAGCACGCCTTCAGGGATACCGGCTTCGAGCAGCAGGCGCACAGCCTGGGCTGCGACCAGCGGGGTCTGTTCGGCGGGCTTGGCCAGGACCGGGTTGCCGGCGGCCAGGGCGGCGGCGACTTGGCCGCTGAAAATGGCCAGCGGGAAGTTCCACGGGCTGATGCACACCACCGGACCCAGTGGGCGGTGGGCGTCGTTGCTGAAATCGTTGCGGGCCTGCACCGCGTAGTAGCGCAGGAAATCCACCGCCTCGCGCACTTCGGCGATGGCGTTGGCGAAGGTCTTGCCGGCTTCACGGGCCAGCAGGCCCATCAGCGGCTGGATCTCGGCTTCCATCAGGTCAGCGGCACGTTCCAGGATCGCGGCACGCTCGGCGGGCGGGGTGGCCTGCCAGATCGGTGCGGCGTTGAGGGCGCACTGGATCGCGTTGTCGACGTCTTCGACGGTGGCTTCTTGTACATGACCGACCACGTCGCGCAGATCCGCCGGGTTCAGCACCGGTGCCGGGGTTTCGCTGCTCGATGGGCAGCCGAGCATTGGCGCGGCTTTCCAGTGGTTGTGGGCCGTGGCCAGCAGGGCGCAGGACAGCGACGCCAGGCGGTGTTCGTTGGCCAGGTCGATGCCGGCCGAGTTGGCGCGTTCGCTGCCATACAAGTCACGCGGCAGCGGGATGCGCGGGTGTGGCAAGCCGAAGCCGCCTTCCAGCGTGGCCATCTGCTCGATGCTGGCCACTGGATCGGCCACCAGCGCCTGGATCGAGATGGACTGGTCGGCGATCTGGTTGACGAACGAGGTGTTCGCGCCGTTTTCCAGCAAGCGACGCACCAGGTACGCCAGCAGGGTTTCGTGGGTGCCAACCGGAGCGTACACGCGGCACGGACGGTTCAGCTTGCCTTCGGAAACCTTGCCCACAACCTGTTCGTACAGCGGTTCACCCATGCCGTGCAGGCACTGGAACTCGTACTGGCCCGGGTAATAGTTCTGTCCGGCGATGTGGTAGATGGCCGACAGGGTGTGGGCGTTGTGGGTGGCGAACTGCGGGTAGATGACTTCCGGCACCGACAGCAGCTTGCGTGCGCAGGCGATGTAGGAAACGTCGGTGTACACCTTGCGGGTGTAGACCGGGTAGCCTTCCAGGCCGTCGACCTGGGCGCGCTTGATTTCGCTGTCCCAGTACGCGCCCTTCACCAGGCGGATCATCAGGCGATGACGGCTGCGGCGTGCCAGGTCGATCACGTAGTCGATCACATACGGGCAACGCTTCTGGTAGGCCTGGATCACGAAACCGATGCCGTTCCAGCCGGTCAGTTGCGGCTCGAAGCACAGGCGCTCCAGCAGGTCCAGCGACAGCTCCAGGCGGTCGGCTTCCTCGGCGTCGATGTTCAGGCCGATGTCGTATTGCTTGGCCAGCAGGGTCAGCGACAGCAGGCGCGGGTACAGCTCGTCCATCACGCGCTCGTACTGGGCGCGGCTGTAGCGTGGGTGCAGGGCGGAGAGCTTGATCGAGATGCCCGGGCCTTCATAAATGCCACGGCCGTGGGAAGCCTTGCCGATGGAATGGATGGCTTGCTCGTAGGACGCGAGGTACTTCTGTGCGTCATGTTCGGTCAGTGCGGCTTCACCGAGCATGTCGTAGGAATAGCGGAAGCCCTTGGATTCGAACTTGCTGGCGTTGGCCAGGGCTTCGGCGATGGTTTCGCCGGTGACGAACTGCTCGCCCATCAGGCGCATGGCCATGTCGACGCCCTTGCGGATCATCGGCTCGCCGCTCTTGCCGATAATGCGGCCCAGGGACGAGGTCAGGCCGGCTTCGTTGTGGGTGGCGACCAGTTTGCCGGTCAGCAGCAGGCCCCAGGTGGCGGCGTTGACGAACAGCGATGGGCTGTTGCCCAGGTGCGGCTGCCAGTTGCCGGTGCTGATTTTGTCGCGGATCAGTGCATCGCGGGTGCCCTTGTCGGGGATGCGCAGCAGCGCCTCGGCCAGGCACATCAGGGCGACGCCTTCCTGGGACGACAGGGAAAACTCCTGCAACAGGCCTTGCACGATGCCTGCACGACCACCGGCACTCTTCTGATTGCGCAGCTTCTCGGCAATCGAGGCGGCGAGCTTGTTGGTGGCTTCGGCCATCGCGGCCGGCAGTCGCGCCTGCTCCATCAGCATCGGTACCACTTCGGGTTCCGGACGACGGTAGGCGGCGGTGATCGAGGCGCGCAGGACCGATTGCGGCAGGATGCTTTCGGCGAACTCCAGGAAGCACTGGTGCGCGTGGTCGGCGGGGGCCTCGGCGCTGTCATCAGTGTCCGGGCGGGCTGCGCCGCTCAGTTCAGTCAGGGTTGCACCACCCTCGAGTTTCTCCAGGTAATTGAAGATCGCCTGCTTGATCAGCCAGTGCGGCGTGCGATCAATCGAGGTCGCGGCGGCTTTCAGGCGTTCGCGGGTTGGGTCGTCGAGTTTGACCCCAAGGGTGGTGGTAGCCATGTTTTTATCCTCATGTTTGCCACGATTGCGTGGCATCAGCTGGCGGCAAGATTAGCCGTGCACTGAATGAGGTGCAACCGGGTGCAACCCCTTTTTGTCGGAAAAATCCGCAGCTCGTCAGGAAATAAACTCTTCTATCTCCTTGTCACGTCTTCTTGGCGTGTTTCAGGTGGGGCGCCATGGGTTTTTGCGCCGAAAAGCAGCAAAAAGGCGTCATTGAGAAATATTTCCGACTAGGTGCAACTTATTCGAAGAAAATTGGTTGCACCTTGTTTGCTTTGTTGAATAGCATCCGCGCCACAAAGTGCAACCGCTCACAAGGCGGTGCATCGGCTGATGGCTTTCCTGGGGAAACATCAGTCATAAATGCGCGGATCTCCCGAACGTCCTTCAAACGACATCGTTTGGCGACGGGTCTACAGACCGCAGCGACATAAAAACAAAGCCAGGGCGAAATTGAATGACTGCTAGTAACCCAACCCTGATCACGTTCGTGATCTACATCGCAGCAATGGTGCTGATCGGCCTGATGGCTTATCGCTCCACCAACAACCTTTCCGACTACATTCTCGGTGGCCGTAGCCTGGGCAGCGTCGTGACCGCGCTTTCCGCTGGCGCCTCCGATATGAGTGGCTGGTTGTTGATGGGCTTGCCGGGCGCGATCTACATGTCGGGCCTGTCGGAAAGCTGGATTGCCATTGGCCTGATCATCGGTGCCTACCTGAACTGGCTGTTCGTTGCCGGGCGCCTGCGGGTGCAGACCGAGCACAACGGCGATGCACTGACGCTGCCGGACTACTTCTCCAGCCGCTTTGAAGACAAGAGCGGCCTGCTGCGCATCATCTCGGCCGTCGTGATCCTGGTGTTCTTCACCATCTACTGCGCCTCCGGCATCGTGGCCGGTGCTCGTTTGTTCGAAAGCACCTTCGGCATGTCCTACGAGACGGCGCTGTGGGCCGGTGCTGCGGCGACCATTGCCTACACCTTCATCGGTGGTTTCCTGGCAGTGAGCTGGACGGACACCGTGCAAGCCACGCTGATGATCTTCGCCCTGTTGCTGACGCCGATCATCGTGCTGCTGGCCACTGGCGGCGTCGATACCACGTTCCTGGCGATCAAAGCGCAGAACCCTGACAACTTCAACATGCTCAAGGGCACGAGCTTCATCGGCATCATCTCGCTGATGGGCTGGGGCCTGGGCTACTTCGGCCAGCCGCACATCCTGGCGCGCTTCATGGCCGCCGACTCGGTGAAGTCGATTGCCAAGGCGCGACGTATCTCCATGACCTGGATGATCCTGTGCCTGGCCGGTACGGTTGCCGTGGGCTTCTTCGGTATCGCTTACTTCTCGACGCACCCGGAACTCGCCGCTCCCGTGACCGAGAACCACGAACGTGTGTTCATCGAACTGGCCAAGCTGCTGTTCAATCCGTGGATTGCCGGTGTCCTGCTGTCGGCCATCCTGGCCGCAGTGATGAGCACCCTGAGCTGCCAACTGTTGGTGTGCTCCAGCGCCCTGACCGAAGACTTCTACAAGGCTTTCCTGCGTAAGAACGCCTCCCAGCTTGAGCTGGTATGGGTCGGTCGCGCCATGGTGCTGGCCGTTGCGCTGATTGCCATCGCCATGGCGGCCAACCCGGAAAACCGCGTGCTGGGCCTGGTTAGCTACGCCTGGGCCGGCTTCGGTGCTGCCTTTGGTCCGGTGGTCCTGATCTCGGTACTGTGGAGAGGCATGACCCGTAATGGCGCCCTGGCCGGTATCGTGGTCGGTGCTGTGACCGTGATCGTCTGGAAGCACTTTGCCCTGTTTGGCCTGTACGAAATCATCCCAGGCTTCATCTTTGCCAGCCTGGCGATTTACCTGGTGAGCAAGCAAGGCACGCCAACGGCGGGCATGCTGCAGCGCTTTGCGGCGGCCGAGAAGGATTTTCACCTGAACAAGTGAGGCTCGCAGCCCATGGGCTGATCCCTCGCTGATACAAAGAACGGCCCGCAGCCTTTTGGTTGCGGGCCGTTTTTTTTGGCCAGGTATTGAGGGTTGTATGTAGTCTCAGGCTTCAGTTTTTGAAGGAAAGGTCTCTAAAGCAGAAGGGCAAATCTGAATTTGCTGCCCTCCGGTCAACGGCCCAGACCCCTCATGCAGAATCGCCGCCTCCCCTTCCGTAGAGGCGCCGACCCTTCATGCCCGCCAATCAATCGCGTTTCACGTTGACCCTCGAAGGCGCCCAGGATCAACTCAAGGTGCTTGGCTTCACGGGCAGGGAAACGATCAGCCAGCCGTACCGTTTCGACCTGGAACTGGTCAGCGATCGCCCGGACCTGGACCTCGATGCGCTCCTGCATCGCCAGGCGTTCCTGGGCTTTGGCGACGCCGGCGCGGGTGTCCATGGCCAGGTGTATCGCGTGGCCCAGGGCGACAGCGGCCATCGCCAGACCCACTATCACCTCAGCCTGGTGCCCCGGCTGGCGTACCTGTCAGGGCAAATCGACCAGCGTATTTTCCAGGGCTTGAGCGTCCCGCAGATCATCGAGCAGGTGTTGAAGCGCCACGGCATCCTCGGTGATGCCTTTGCATTGCGCCTCGCTCGTAAGTACCCGGTGCGCGAGTACTGCGTGCAATACGCCGAGAGCGACCTGGCGTTCATCCAGCGGTTGTGCGCCGAGATCGGCATTCACTACCACTTCCAGCACCGCGCAGATGGCCACTTGCTGGTGTTCGGTGATGATCAGGCGGTGTTCCCCCGCCTGGCGCAACCCACGCTGTACCTGCCAGACAGCACCTTGGCCCCGGAGCCCACCATCAAGCGCTTGCAGGTGCGCCTGGAAACCCGGACCAGCGCGGTTGCCCTGCGCGACTACGACTTTGAGAAGCCCGGGATCATGCTGCACAGCGCAGTAGAGGGTGAGCGTCAGCCGCGCCTGGAAGACTTCCACTACCCCGGCCAGTTCACCGACCGTGACCGTGGCTGGAGCCTGGCGCAGTTGGCCCTGGAGCGTCACGGTGCCGACTTCTGCCAGGCCGAAGGTGCCAGCGATCAACCCGCGCTGGCCGCCGGGTACGTGCTGTCATTGGCCGAGCATCCACGCCAGGCATGGAACGCCCCGTGGCTGATCACCACCGTCGAGCATCACGGACGCCAGCCGCAAGTGCTGGAAGAGACCGCCGACAGCGAGGGCTTCCAGGGCTATCGCAATACGTTCCTGGCCACGCCGTTCGACATACCGTTCCGCCCGCCCTTGTTCGAACATCGGCCCCGGGCGGTGGGCTACCAGCACGCGGTGGTCAAGGGGCGCCCGGGCAGCGAAATCGATTGCGATCCGTATGGGCGGGTCCGGGTGCAATTCGTCTGGGACCGCCAGGCCAAGCCCGACGAAGCGTCCAGTTGCTGGCTGCGGGTCGCCAGTGGCTGGGCCCATGACGGCTACGGCACGGTGCTGATCCCACGGGTCGGCATGGAAGTGCTGGTCGGCTTTGTCGATGGCGACCCCGACAAGCCACTGATCATGGGCTGCCTGCCCAATGGCGAGAACCGGACGCCGCTCGACCTGCCAGCGAGCCAGACCCGCAGTATCTTTCGTAGCCAGAGCAGCCCCGGCGGCGGTGGCTACAACGAAGTCCGGATCGAAGACCGCAAGGGCGCCGAGGAAATCTACCTGCGGGCCGAGCGCAACTGGACCCAGCACGTGCGCAACGACCTGCACGTGCAGGTCGACCATCAGCGCAGTGTGCTGGTCACAGGGTTGGACCAGCATGAACTCAAGGACGAGGAACACCGCCTCACCCACGGCCATCGCCGTACCGAGTTGCGCCAGGACGATCACCTGCAGGTCAGCGGTGACCGGCACATCCGGGTCCGCAGCCAGTCGTCCCATGCCAGCCAACGGATTCAACTGAGTGCCGGGCAGCAGGTGGTGATCGACGGCGGCACCCACGCGACGATCCAGGCGGGCGGGAACTGGATCAGCATCAGCGCCGCGGGGATCTTCAGCAGCACGCCGATCCAGGTGGGTGGCTCGGCGATGCCACTGCGCCGGGCCGCGCCCGCGATGCCCGGTCTGCCCGAGGCCATGGCGACCTCGGAACCGGCCACCCTCGGCCCGGCGCAGTTGCTCAACCTGCAAAGCGCCGCGCCGTTCTGTGAAGAGTGCGAGCGCTGCAAGGACGGCCTGTGTGCAACGCCGAGTCCGACCACACCGACCGGAACGGCCAAGACGTCGGCGAGCACAGACATCGAGCCGGGCTTCCACCTCGTCAGCCACGCCATGCCCCGGGCGGCGATGGAGTCGCTGCTGTTTGAACAGGCCAGCCCCGAGGTGCTGGCGAAGTTCCGCCAACTCAATCCACACCTGGGCAACTACGCCAAACCCGGCCAATTGCTGGTCCTCAGCGACCCGCGCAACACCCAATGCACCCGCGAAGAAGCCCTGCTGATGGAAGCCGCGCTAAAGGTCGACGCCGCACTGGAGCCGTTGACGGACGCCGAGGCGGAGTTCATGGCCCGCCATCACGACGAGATTGAGTCGTTTCTGATGCAGGGCTCAACCTCCATTGGCATCGGGGCCGCGATGTTCGGCGAGCACCTGTCGAAGCTGAGCACCACCCTCAAGCAAATAGAAGACCTGCACATACACACCTTCAACACCCACGGAGCGCTCAAGGGTGATGACTTTCTCAAGCAGCGTGCAGCGCTGCTGAAACAACTGGATAGCAGCCTGGGACCGTTGGTGCGCAAAGGCGTGGGCATTCCCGAGCACCAGAAGCTCAAGCACGCACTGGGCATCTCCACCAAAAGCCTGGTGCATCACTGGAAAAAGGCCGGCACGGCGGGCGGGATGCCGGGCTACGCCACCCATATCGATGGGGTGAGCAAGGCGAGCAAGGTGATCAAGCTTGGAGGCTGGGTGGGAATCGGGATGGGAGCCGCAGGGTCGGGGTTGAAGGTCAAGGAAACTTGCCGGGTGGGCACGGAAGAGGCTTGTCGGAAGGTGAAGTTTACGGAGGTGGGGAAGTTTGGTGGTGGGGCGACACTAGGTTCACTCGGTGGGTGGGCTGGTCTAGGGGTTTGTGTGGGGATAGGTGTCGGTACTGCTGGTGTCGGGGGTGCTGTCTGCGCATTGGTTTTAGTTGGGGCTGGAACTTATGTTGGTGGGGAGGCTGGAGCGGCACTAGGGGACAAACTAGGTGAGATTGTTTATGAGACGATTTATCAATGAGAGACCCATATGAGGTTATCTTTGTGCTCGTCGTGGGCGGTTTGATATTTTTGCTTGGTTTTATTTTTATATTTGGATTGATTTATCTCGCGCTATTTAAAATGGAGACAATACTTAAGTCGCTTCGTAACTCTCGGGGGATAGAAGTGAGGAGGCCATTTATGAAGACGGGCGTGTATGGTGTTTACTTTATGATGATTGCTGTGGTGGTTTACTTGGGTTTTTCACGGAGATCAATTCAGATTGGTGATCTGAGTGAAGAGGATTATCGAAGTTTTCCCCGAGGGCTTCTTCGGTTTATAAAGATTTTAAATGGTGTCGCCTATGTGGGTGTTTTTTTGGCGGTTGTGTATTTTAGTGTTATGAAATATATGGGGTGGATGAAGTGAGCGTGGTCATAGGTCTAGGTACTGCAAGCCTCAATATGAGGCGGTGAGGTGAGAGGCGAATCTGAAACGATATTTTTATGGTGTGGCGCACTGTTGATTCTGATAGTGATGTTTGTTCTTTTATATATAGCTTATTTTCGTGCCGAAGATATTTTTAGAGGTTTTAGTGGATCGCCTGCTGTCGCAGTTAAAGAATGGCATCTTGGGTATGGCCCAGTGAGTAGGTACTTATTTATAATTTTCGTTGGTTCTATGCTGGTTTTTCAGCATCAATCGTTGAAGCGCGGATGGATTGATTATAGGGATTACACGTTGTTTTCGGAGGGGTTGAAGAGGCTGATAAGAATTCCGACTTGTTTGATGTTGGTGCTCGGAGTTATTTCTTTTTTTATATTGTTGTAGGGCGTTATTTAGGTTGGATTGAGCAAGGTGATACACCCGCAAAGAAGCGCTGCTGATGTTGTGCGGAAGGTCAGCCTGGGTTGGGGCGGCGCGGGATGCCGAGGTTGGGTCGGAAATCTGGAGCGGGCAGTGATTATGTGGGCGCTGATGAGGAGTGTCTCAACTAACCTGTCGATGAGGGGGCGTAATGCGAAGTGATGCTGAAGTTGTGTTTGCTGTGTGCTTGGGAGGGCTTTTTTTATTAATGTTAATCATAACAATCGTTTTTTTGTTTTTTTCCTATTTTAGAATGTCTGAAATACTTGAAGGGTTGAGTAATAGCGAGTTTTTGCGTCTGCGTAAATCATGCATGGGCAGTGATCCCGTCTCTCGAATGTTTATTATTATCAGTGTCGCAAGTGTGCTCGCTTTCCATTCTCGGGCTTTGAAGTCCGGGGGGCTTGATAGCCGCGACTATAAAAATTTTCCGGCAGATCTGAAGCGACAAATCAAAGTGACCTATTGGCTATGTCTTGTTGTTGGAGGGATGTTGTTTGTAGTGGTCGGGTTTGGCAAGTGGATGGGGTGGGTTAAGTAGTGGTGCGCTTCTATGAGGGGCCGTATAGCTGATGAATAAAGATGAGTTATTATTTGTCTCTGTTGTGGGAGGCGCATTCTTTTTATTTGGTTTTAGCTTCGTGCTCGGGCAAATCTATCTTGCTTATTTTCAGATGGATCGGATCATGAACGCTTTGCGCAATTCTTCTGGTGTAGAGTTCAGAAAGCATTTGTTGAATGGTGGTTTTCTAGGTGTTCATTTTTTGTTGATTAGTGTTGCTTATTTTTTGATCTTTTCTACGCAAGCCATAAAGACTGGAACGCTCGCTAAGGAGGACTACTTAAATTTTCCTAGCAAATTAATGAAGCAAATAAGATTCATTTATGCGTTGGCGTTTTTAGGGTGTTTGTCATTGTTTGTTTTTTATGTTGTTAGTGTGTACATGGGTTGGTATTAGTTTCTGGAGGAGGGTTTGTTGGTGGGAGCTTGGGCGTAGGAGGGGGGTGGAATTATTTACGAGGTGATTTACCAGTGAGAGACCCAAATGAAGTTGCCTTTGTGCTCATCGCAGGCGGATTGTTTTTCTTGCTTGGCTTTATTTTTATCTTTGGGCTGATTTATCTCGCGCTATTTAAGATGGACGTAATATTGACCGCGCTTCGTAACTCCCCGGGCATAGAAATACGGAAGCCATTTATGAAGATGGGCATATATGGTGTTTATTTTATGTTGATTAGTGTAGGGGCTTACTTGACTTTTCCAGGGCGCTCAATTAGAGGGGGCGAGCTGAGTGAGGAGGATTATCGAAATTTCCCCCGTGGGCTTCTTCGGTTTATAAGATTTTTAAATGGTGTGTCATATGCGGGGGCATTTGTGCTGGCTGTATTTTATATTGTTGATAAATACATGGGATGGCTTAAGTAGTAGAACACCTTCAACAATACCAATATTAAATCCTGAGTGAGTACTTATGATGCCTATTGAAACGCCTGATAACTGGCTACGCCATCACCCCCTCTCTGACGGGGAGCAACTCTTCACCCTGTTCAGCAGCGCCAGCGCTGCCAAGCCCCTGAAGGCCTGGCAGTTGTCCCATGGTACGCAGGCGCCGAGTCCCATTTGGGGTGATACGCCGTATGCGCAATGGGCCGAGGCGATGCCCTATGTCGTGCGGGTCGACGCGGGCAGTGGCTTTCTTGATTGGGTGGCCAGCACCGAGGCGCGGGACTGGGGGTGGTTGTTTGTGGCGACGGCCACACAGGAGGCGTTGGTCGAGCAGTTTCGAAGCCTGACCAAGGTGCTGTTGCCGACGGGGGATGAGGTGTTTTTTCGCTTCTGGGACGGGCGTTATGTGCTGCCGATCCTGGCGTCTGATGAGGTCGATGCTGCTGAATTGCTGCCCCTGGTGGGGCGTTGCCTGATCAATGGGCAGGCGCAGGGCATCGGTGGTCGCGCGACGCACACCACGCGGCCGTCGCCATGGTGGCAGGTGCCGCCGTCGCTGCTGGCGCGTTTGGGCGCGCAGGACCCCACCACCCACATCAATAATTTGATCACCTGGCTCAGTGAGGATCGCCCGGACCTGTTCGAGGCGTTTCCCGAGGTCGTGCTGCGGCGCAAGGTGGCGCGGTTTGTGGCGGGAGGCGCTGCATCGGGCGACACAAAGCAGGCGCTGGCCGATTACCTGGGCCAGGAGTGCGACCGCTCGGGGTGTAACCCCTGACGTTGAGCGCGGTACAGGGTAAACTTCGCCTCCTTCGCAGGAGCAGCCATGAATTATCGTCACGCCTTCCACGCCGGCAATCATGCCGACGTGTTCAAACACCTGACCTTGACCCGCCTCATCGCCCTGATGTCGCGCAAGGAGCAGCCGTTCGCCTACCTCGATACCCACGCCGGCATCGGCCTGTATGACTTGCAGGGCGATCAGGCCAACCGGACCGGTGAGTACCTGGAAGGCATTGCGCGTTTGTGGGGCGAGCCGGACCTGCCGGTGCTGGCGGCCGACTACATGCAGGTGCTGCATGAGATGAACCCGGATGGCCAGTTGCGCTACTACCCGGGCTCGCCCGAGTTGGCGCGGCGCCTGACCCGCCCGCAGGACCGGGTGTTGCTCAACGAGAAGCACCCCGATGATGGCCTGCTGCTCAAGGACAACATGAAGGGCGACCGTCGGGTCAAGGTCCACCTGGGCGAGGGCTGGCATGTGCCGCGCGCACTGTTGCCGGTGCCGGAAAAGCGCGCCTTGATGCTGATCGATCCGCCGTTCGAGAAGCTCGACGAGATGCAGCGTTGTGCCGCGTCGCTCAAGGAGGCGATTGGCCGGATGCGCCAGACCGTGGCCGCGATCTGGTACCCGGTGAAGGATCAGCGCCTGCTGCGTCGTTTCTATCAGGACCTGGCCGGGACCGGCGCGCCGAAGTTGCTGCGCGTGGAGTTGTTGGTGCATCCGCTGGATACGCCCGCCAGCCTGAATGGCTCGGGCCTGGCGATTGCCAATCCGCCGTGGGGGCTGGAGGAAGAGTTGCGTGAACTGCTGCCGTGGCTGGCACAGAAGCTCGGCCAAACCCAGGGTGGCTGGCAGATGGATTGGTTGATTGCCGAGTAAATAGATTTCAAAACAAGCACAGCGCCAATGTGGGAGCGGGCTTGCTCGCGAATGCGGAGTATCAGTCACTGCATATGCTGTCTGACATTGCGCATTCGCGAGCAAGCCCGCTCCCACAGGTTGGTCTTCAGCGAACACAAAGCCCGCGTCGGACCTCAATCCCCGGTGGGGACGATGTCGGGGCTTAGATCGGGCAGGTCACGCCGGTGCCGCCGATCCCGCAGTAGCCTTGTGGGTTCTTCGCCAGGTATTGCTGGTGATAGGCCTCGGCGTAGTAGAAAGTCGGAGCTTGTTCGATCTCGGTGGTGATGGTGCCCAGGCCCGCCTTGGTCAGCTCCGCCTGGAACAGCGCTTCGCTGGCTTGGGCTTCTTCCAGTTGCTCCGGCTTGACCGCGTAGATCACTGAGCGGTACTGGGTGCCGATGTCGTTGCCCTGGCGCATGCCCTGGGTCGGGTTGTGCAGTTCCCAGAACATCGCCAGCAGCTCCTTGTAGCTGATCTCGTCCTGGTCATACACCACCAAGACCACTTCGGTGTGGCCGGTCAGGCCGGAGCAGACTTCTTCATACGTCGGGTTTGGCGTGAAGCCACCGGCATAGCCCACGGCCGTGCTGACCACGCCCTGGCGCTGCCAGAACTTGCGTTCCGCGCCCCAGAAGCAGCCCAGGCCAAACATCGCGAACTCGACGTTGCCGATGAAGGGGCCGAGCATGTATTGGTCTTTGTTGACGAAGTGTTTCTCCGGCACGGTCATCGGGGTTTCGCGACCAGGCAGGGCTTGTTCTTGGGTAGGCAGCACGTTTTTGTTCACCAGGATTTCCGAGCGCAAGACCATGATCAGTCCTCCAGTCAGGTAGGGGATGTAAAAAATCAGACCGCCAGTGTGCCCGAGTGTTACAGCGCTGTCAGTCGATTGAACCGCGCGGGTAGCGTTTGAGCTTGTCGATCAGCTCCTCGCCGGGAATCGGCCGGTCGAACAGGTAGCCCTGGCCAACGTCGCAGCGATGGCGGCGCAGGAACGCCAGTTGCTCGGCGGTCTCGATGCCTTCGGCCACCACCTTGAGCTTGAGGTTGTGCGCCATGGCAATCACCGCCGAGGTGATTTCCATGTCGTCCTGGTTGTCCGGGATCTCGTGGATGAAGCTGCGATCGATCTTGATGATGTCGATCGGGAACTTCTTCAGGTAGCTCAAGGACGAGTAGCCGGTGCCGAAGTCATCCATGGCCAGGGTCAGGCCCAGGCGCTTGAGCTGGTCGAGTTGCAAGTGCGTGTCTTCGGTGGCTTCCAGCAGCAAGCCTTCGGTCAGCTCCAGTTCCAGCAGGTGCGCGGGCAGTTGCTCTTCCTTGAGGATGCTGGCAATCGAGGACACCAGGTCCGGGTCGGAGAACTGCTTGGGCGACAGGTTGATCGCCACCTGCAAGTTGCCCAGCCCCGCCGCGCGCAGCTCGATGCTCTTGCGGCAGGCCTGGCGGGCAATCCACTTGCCGATCGGGATGATCAGGCCCGTCTCTTCGGCCACGCTGATGAACTGGTCGGGGCGGATCATGCCCTTTTCCGGGTGGTTCCAGCGCAGCAGCGCTTCCATCCCCAGCAGGCGGCCGGTGCGCAGGCACAGCTTGGGCTGGTAGAACACGTCCAGCTCGTTCTGGGTCAGGGCGCGCCGCAGGTTGTTCTCCACGAACAGCTTGTAGCTGGCCTCGGCATTCAGGGCCTCGGTGAACACCTGGACCTGGTGCTTGCCGTTGGCCTTGGCCTTGTGCAGCGCCAGGCCGGCGTTGCGCATCAGGGTCTGCGGGTCGCGCCCGTGCACCGGCGCACAGGCCACGCCCACCGAGCCGGTGACACTGATCAACTGGTTGTCGACGAACATCGGTTTGTCGAGGGTCATCAGCAACTGGCTGGCGACCTGCTGGCCGGCCTTGAGGGTCGTGTCGTCCAGCAGCACCGCGAACTCGTTGCTGGCAAAGCGCGCCAGGCTGCCGCCCGGGCTCAGGCTATTGCGCAGGCGCCGGGCGAGGCTGATCAGCAGTTTGTCGCCGGTCTGGTGGCCGAGGCTGTCGTTGATGCGCTTGAAGTTGTCGATGTCCACCAGCAACAGGCAGATCGGGCTGTCGCTGTCGCGGGCGAAACGTTCGTCGAGGTTGCGGATGAACGCGGGACGGTTGCCCAGGTTGGTCAAGTTGTCGGTGTAGGCCAGGCGCTCGATGCGTTGCTGGGCGAGTTTGGTCTGGGTGATGTCTTCGTAGATGCCGATGTAATGGGTCAGCTCACGGTTGTCGCCATACACCTTGGAGATCGACAGTTGGCCCCAGTAGGGTTCCAGGTTCTTGCGTCGGCTCTTGAACTCGCCCTGCCAACTGTTGCTCTTGGCCAGGCTGGACGGCGCGTCGAACAGCAACTCGCTGAGGTTTTCCAGGGCCGGCAGTTCCGACAGGCGATGGCCGTGGACTTCTTCGGTGCTGTACTGGGTGATCGCGGTGAAGCTGGGGTTGACGTACTCGACCACGCCGTCGCAGTTGACCAGCAGGAACGCGTTGGCACTTTGTTCCACGGCCCGCTGGAACAGGTGCAGGGCGCTGGTGGCGGCGCGCCGGTTGTGGTTGTTGATGACCTGTGCGAACTGGTCGGCCAACTCGCCGGCGAAGGCGATTTCATCTGACTGCCAGGCCCGGGTGGTGCCGGTCTGTTCCAGGCACAAGACGCCCACCACCTGGCCGTCGACGCGGATGCTGGCATCCAGCAGAGCGTTGATGTCCCGGGGGCGCAGGCTCTCGGCCATTTCCCGGGTGCGTGGGTCGCGCATCGCGTTGTGGGCATCGATCGCGCGGCTGGTGTGCAGCGCTTCGAGGTAGTCGGGGAAGCCGCTGGCGTCGATGACGTCCGGCATGCGGTGTTCCCCGGAGGCGCGGTGATACGCGGAAATCGGCACCAGTTGCCGGTCTTCAAGGTTCCACAGGCTGGCGCTGTCGATCTCGTAGATATCGCAGGCGCTGCGGGTGATCAGCTCGGCGGCTTCGCGCAATGAGTTGCCGGTGCTGTAGCGCTGGCGGGTAAGCAACAGAATCAGCGCCTGCTGGGCGCGCACGCGCTCCAGGTGCAGCAGTTGTTCCTGCTGGGCGTGCTGGTTCAGTTCGAGGGCGATTTGCAGGCGCGAGTTCTGGGTTTCCAGGTCGAGGGCCTGCGACAGCGGATCATCGCCTGCGAACAGCTCATCGACCACCAACAGGTAGCCGCGCAGCAGGTGACGGTTGTGTTGCTTGTAGGCTTCGCCCAGCTCCAGCAGGTTCAACGCGCCGTTGGCGGTGTGCAGGGTGTAGCGGATCAGGTAATTGGGGTGTTGAGTCAACTGCTGCTGGATCGCGTCGTGCAGCTGATAGCGGGCCTCGGGCTCCATCAGGCTGGCGTAGGGCGAGCCGATCAGGGCGCAGAGTTCGACGGCGGGCAAGCCGAATTGGCGTTCGCAGTTGGGATCAAGAAACAACAGGGCCCAGCTTGCTTCATTCAGCCGTTCGAAACGCAGCATGCCGAGCCGCGAAGGCACAGGCAACTGCGTCACTACCTCGGCCGCCATTCGGCTGGCGGCATCGGGATGGCTTTTCATGGAGGAAACTCGCTTCGAAAATGCGGAACGCGCCGGGCTCGCGCCTCTGTACTGTTGCCTGCGGCAAGGTTGCATCATGGCGGACCCACTGACAAGTGAGGATGAAGGCCAAGTGCTATAAGAATGTGTCGGCAGGCGGCGCGATTTCTGAAGGGGCACGGTCGCTCCAGTGTCCGTGGATCAGCCCCTTGTGGGAGCGAGCCTGCTCGCGAACGCGATAGGCCCGTCAACAGGGGTGTTGAATGTATGGCCGTCTTCGCGAGCAGGCTCGCTCCCACAGGGTTAGCGTAGCGTTCGGGCGTAGAGGCGCGGGCTCACTCAGCGCAACGGGATGTCGACCGCTTGCAGGGCTTTGCCCGCCACGTCGTGGAAGGTCACCCGAATCTTCTGGGTGTCGATCACCAGGTGGGCGAAGTTGTCTTGGCTGATCACCTTGCTGGTCAATTCGTGGTGATAGTCGCCATCCAGCGGTTGATCGAGGATGAACGTCGAGGTTTTGGCGTAGGGCAGCAGGGCGCTGTTGCACAGGGGGGAGGAGACGATGGTGTGCAGCTCGAAGTCCGGGTCCTGGCGGTGGCGCAGGCAACTGGTCAGCGAACCGTGGATGTCGCCGCTGACAAACACCACGTTCTTGAGCTTGTGCGCCCGCAGTGTCTCGAGGATGCGCCGGCGCTGCGCGGGGAAGGCCTGCCAGGCGTCGTGGTCGTTGCGTGCGCAGTCGGGGAAGAAC
The DNA here is from genome assembly GCF_900109995.1 of Pseudomonas sp. ok272. Lineage (GTDB taxonomy): Bacteria > Pseudomonadota > Gammaproteobacteria > Pseudomonadales > Pseudomonadaceae > Aquipseudomonas. Next base: position 34,629 of record NZ_FOCB01000006.1, read on the forward strand.
AGCACGCTGGTCACCACCAACTTGACCCGCGCCGGGCTATCGACCAGCCACTCGAGCAGGGCGTGTTCCTGCTCTGCATCGAGGATGCGTCGATCACCCGCGCTGAGGTTGCGCCGGGTTCGGCTGTCGGTGACAAACCAGGCGATATCGCCGTGCGCGAACTGATACCAATAGTGCTTTAGTTCGCGGGAAAGTTGCCCGTCAGCTAAGCGTTCATGGCCCGGACCATGACTGGCTTGATAGATGTCATACGCCGCCATGGCATTGCGATAGAGCGCGGCCCCCTGGTTGCCGGCCTTGGCCGGCCAGTTATCTTCTATTTCATGATCGTCCAGGATCATGTACGTCGAAGTGCCCGCCATGAGTGCCCGGATATTGGGTTGGGAAAAGGCGGCTTGATACTTCTTGGTAATTGCCTTGTATTCAAGGTCGGGGCCGAAAATGTTCAAGTCGTCCACATACACTTGGTCGCCGGTCATGACCAGGGCACTGGCGGGAGGCGAGGTGGCTTGTGCCAGGCGATGGATGGCCGCGAAGATCCTGTCGCCTTTGGCGGGCAGAGTCGCGACCCCCAGGGTCATGCGCAAATAGCGGCAGGAGCCCACGATGTAGGCGCGCGGCGTGGTGGTTTGGCGGGAGGCCGTACGAAACGAGTAGACCGGCGCGGGCCATGGCCGGGTGGGTGGATGCGGGGCCGAGGGCGCTACTGGACTGCTGAACCAGCCGGCCTGGTATTCATAGTGAGTATCGCTGGACAGGTGCTCAAGTGTGATAACCCCCGTCATGTCGCGAAGCGCGGTTAGTTCGACAAACTTACCGTCGGACCACGGTGTTGTTCCGGCACGGCGATAACGGATGCCGGCATAGACCGGGGTGTTTTTTTGCCAGTCTCCCCGTAGAAAAATACGAACTTGATCCAGGGTGGTATGGCCAATAATCGGCCCGACAGTTGGTGTGTGCATAGTCGAATCCATTCGAAATATAACGTTTGAGGTTTTAGTGGTTGGGTCACTAACCAGCCCTGTTTCCCGAGACCAATCCTATGGGGCGGCCGGCAATAAATACCGATGAGCCAGCGGACTGTTGCTGTAGTACGAATAAGCCTGGTCTGTAGGTTTGACAGTCGTTGGGTGTGGGAGAGGTTGCAGGTTCAGCTCGCCGTTTAGTCGCGGCGCAGGGCTGGGGGCAAATCGCAGGCAAAAAAAGCCCCGCCAAATGGGCGGGGTTGAGGTACGAGCGTGGCGCTCGGAAATCGTCGAGCCAAGCGGCCCGCCGGTGAGGGCGGGCCGCTTGTGGGTTACAGCAAGATGGTGCGGATGTCGTTCAGCAGGCTGCTCAGACGCTGGGTGAAACGGGCCGCAGCGGCGCCGTTGATCACGCGGTGGTCGTAGGACAGCGACAGCGGCAGCATCAGCTTCGGCTGGAAGGCTTTGCCGTCCCAGACGGGCTGGATGGTTGCCTTGGAGACACCGAGGATCGCCACTTCCGGCGCGTTGACGATCGGCGTGAAGCCGGTGCCGCCAATGTGGCCGAGGCTGGAGATGGTGAAGCAGGCGCCTTGCATGTCGTCGGCCGTGAGCTTCTTGTCGCGGGCCTTGGCGGCCAGCGCAGCGGCTTCGGCAGCCAGTTGCAGCAGGCTCTTCTGATCAACGTTCTTGATCACAGGGACCAGCAGGCCGTCCGGCGTATCGACCGCAAAGCCGATGTTGACGTACTTCTTGCGGATGATCGCCTTGCCGCTAGGGGCCAGCGAACTGTTGAAGTCCGGCAGTTCCTTGAGCAGGTGCGCGCACGACTTGAGCAGCAGCGGCAGGATGGTCAGCTTGACGCCGGCCTTTTCCGCCACGGCTTTCTGGGCGATACGGAACGCTTCCAGCTCGGTGATATCCGCCGAGTCGAATTGCGTGACGTGCGGGATATTCAACCAGCTGCGGTGCAGGCTAGACGCGCCGATTTGCATCAGGCGGGTCATCGGCACTTCTTCGGTTTCACCGAAGCGGCTGAAGTCCACGACCGGGATCGGCGGAATACCGGCACCGCCGGTTGCGCCTGCGGCCGGGGCTTGCTTGGCCTTGACCATCATGGCCTTGACGTAAACCTGCACGTCTTCCTTGAGCACGCGGCCGTGTGGACCGCTTGGGCTGACGGCGTTCAGTTCGACGCCGAATTCGCGCGCCAACTGACGCACGGCCGGGCCAGCGTGGACCTTGGCACCGCTGGGTGCCGGAGCCGCGGCCGGAGCCGGTGCGGCCTCGGCTTTGGCCGCCGGCGCGGGAGCCGGTGCCGCCGCAGCAGGGGCTGGTGCAGCCGCAGCAGCAGCCGGAGCCGGAGCCGCTGCAGCAGGTGCCGCAGCGCCCGTGACTTTCAGCTTGAGGATGAAGTCGCCAGTGCCGACTTCGTCTTCGAGCTTCACGCCGATGCTTTCCACCACGCCGGCAGCCGGCGATGGGATCTCCATGCTGGCCTTGTCGGACTCCAGGGTGATCAGCGACTGATCAGCCTCGACGGTGTCGCCGACCTTGACCAGCAACTCGATGATCTTGGCCTTGCCCGACGAGCCGATATCCGGGACATGGATGTCCTGGACAGTAGCTGCAGCGGGTGCCGCCACCGGGGCCGGGGCCGCAGCAGCAGGCTGTTCGGCCGCCGCCGGAGCCGCAGCAGGCGCCGCCGCAACTGGCGCAGGTGCCGGCGCAGCGCCAGCTTCGATTTCCAGCTCCAGCAGTTCGTCGCCTTCTTTCAGGCGATCGCCCAGCTTCACTTTCAGGCTCTTGACCACGCCGGCCTTGGGAGCAGGGATTTCCATGCTCGCCTTGTCCGATTCCAGGGTCAGGATGCTCTGGTCGGCTTCGACGGTGTCGCCGACCTTCACAAACAGTTCAATTACTTCACCTTCACCGCTGCCGATGTCAGGTACGCGAATGAGTTCGCTCACAGGGTCTCTCCTCAGCAGTCCAGTGGGTTGCGTTTTTCCGGGTTGATACCGAACTTGACGATAGCCTCGGCCACCACCTTAGGTTCGATGTCACCACGGTCAGCCAGTGCTTCCAGGGCTGCCAACACCACGAAATGACGGTCGACTTCGAAGAAATGACGCAGTTTCTTGCGGCTGTCGCTGCGGCCGAAACCGTCAGTGCCCAGGACTTTGAATTCCTTGGAAGGAATCCACTGGCGGACCTGCTCGGCGAACAGCTTCATGTAGTCGGTGGAGGCAATAACGGGACCCTTACGGCCGGCCAGGCACTCTTCGACGTAGCTCAGCTTAGGCTTCTGGCCCGGGTGCAGGCGGTTGCTGCGCTCGACGGCCAGGCCATCGCGACGCAGTTCGTTGAAGCTGGTCACGCTCCACACGTCAGCGCCGACGTTGAACTCTTCACGCAGGATCTTCGCCGCTTCACGGACTTCACGCAGGATGGTGCCGGAGCCCATCAGCTGTACGTGGTGCGCCGCTTCGCGGGTGTCTTCCTCGAGCAGGTACATGCCCTTGATGATGCCTTCTTCCACGCCGGCCGGCATGGCGGGCTGCTGGTAGGACTCGTTCATCACGGTGATGTAGTAGAAAACGTCCTGCTGCTCTTCGGTCATCTTCTTCATGCCGTCCTGGATGATCACCGCCAGCTCATAGCCGTAGGTTGGATCAAAGGTGCGGCAGTTCGGGATGGTCGCGGCCAGGATGTGGCTGTGACCGTCTTCGTGTTGCAGGCCTTCGCCGTTGAGCGTGGTACGCCCGGCGGTGCCGCCGATCAGGAAGCCACGGGTGCGGCTGTCGCCGGCAGCCCAGGCCAGGTCACCGATACGCTGGAAGCCGAACATCGAGTAGAAGATGTAGAACGGCAGCATCGGCTGGTTGTGGCTGGAGTACGACGTACCGGCCGCGATGAAGGAGCTCATGGCGCCTGCTTCGTTGATGCCTTCTTCGAGGATCTGGCCCTTCTTGTCTTCCTTGTAGAACATCACCTGGTCTTTATCGACTGGCTCGTAGAGCTGGCCGACGGACGAGTAGATGCCCAACTGACGGAACATGCCTTCCATACCGAAGGTACGGGCTTCGTCCGGGATGATCGGGACGATGCGCGGGCCGATGTCCTTGTCCTTGACCAGCTGCGCGAGGATCCGCACGAAGGCCATGGTGGTGGAGATTTCGCGGTCGCCGGAGCCGTCGAGGATCGCCTTGAGGGTGTCCAGCGGCGGGGTCGGAATGCTGAAGCTCTGCGCGCGGCGCTGTGGCACGAAACCACCCAGTGCGGTGCGGCGTTCGCTCAGGTAGCGCGCTTCGGCGCTGCCGGCTTCTGGTTTGAAGAACGGCAGGTTCTCCAGCTCTTCGTCCTTGACCGGGATGTCGAAGCGGTCGCGGAACAGCTTCAGGCTTTCGACATCAACCTTCTTGGTGTTGTGCGCGGTGTTCTTCGCTTCGCCGGCGCCGGTGCCATAGCCCTTGATGGTCTTGGCCAGGATGACGGTCGGTTGTTCTTTGTGGTTGACCGCTTCGTGGTACGCCGCGTAGACCTTGTACGGGTCGTGGCCGCCACGGTTGAGCTTCCAGATCTCGTCGTCGGACAGGTCGGCAACCATCGCCTTGAGTTCCGGCGAGTTGAAGAAGTGCTCACGGACGAACGCGCCGTCCTTGGCCTTGTAGTTCTGGTACTCGCCGTCGATGACTTCGTCCATGCGACGTTGCAGGATGCCGTCGACGTCCTTGGCCAGCAGTGGGTCCCAGAAACGGCCCCAGATGACTTTGGTCACGTTCCACTGGGCGCCACGGAACACGCCTTCGAGTTCCTGGATGATCTTGCCATTGCCGCGAACCGGGCCGTCGAGGCGCTGCAGGTTGCAGTTGATGACGAAGATCAGGTTGTCCAGCTTCTCGCGGCCGGCCAGGGAGATGGCGCCCAGGGATTCCGGCTCGTCGCACTCGCCGTCGCCCAGGAAGCACCAGACTTTCTGCTTGCCTTCAGGGATGAAACCGCGGGCTTCCAGGTACTTCATGAAGCGCGCCTGGTAGATCGCCTGGATCGGGCCCAGGCCCATGGAGACCGTCGGGAACTGCCAGAAGTCAGGCATCAGCCAAGGGTGCGGATAGGACGAAAGGCCCTGGCCGTCGACTTCCTGGCGGAAGTTGTTCATTTGATCTTCGGTGATGCGACCTTCCATGAACGCACGGGCGTAGACGCCTGGCGAGGTGTGGCCCTGGAAGTAGATCAGGTCGCCGCCGTGCTCGTCGGTCGGGGCCTGGAAGAAATAGTTGAAGCCGATGTCATACAGGGTTGCGCTGGAGGCGAAGCTGGAGATGTGACCGCCCAGGTCAGAATCTTTCAGGTTCGTGCGCATCACCATGGCCATCGCGTTCCAGCGAACCAACGAGCGAATGCGGCGTTCCATGAACAGGTCGCCAGGCATGCGTGCTTCGTGGGTCACAGGGATGGTGTTGCGGTACGGCGTGGTGATGGCGTAAGGCAGTTGCGAGCCGCTGCGGGTCGCGAGTTCGCCCATACGGGTCATCAGGTAATGCGCGCGGTCTTCGCCTTCTTTGTCGAGAACCGATTCCAGGGCGTCCAGCCATTCCTGGGTTTCGACGGGATCGAGGTCTTGCATGGCTTGCTCCAGGGCGGAAAGGCTACCAGAATCGGTTGCCTGAGTGAGCGACTGGCCTTGTGGGCAGACGTTATGAATTCTTGGAATGCCGAAGTTGGTCCGGCGGCGTGTAGTTTTACTACAAATCTCCGGGCATTTCAGCCTTTCGAATGTATAGACGAGTAGTAAAACTACAGAAGAGCGGCTTATGGCCTCCTGCTGTGTTGTGAGGATAATCGTTACTGTTGGTCTTTAGCTAACCGAGACAGGTGGAAGTTTGATGCCCGCTGCCAAAAATACTGAGATCTCAGCTATTTCTAACCTTTGTTCGACAGTCCTTTGCGTAGTGCTTTTGATGGGTTCACTACAGACCGCCTCCTCTACGCCGATCAAGGATAGACCATGAGCCTCCCTTCGCTTGCCCCGCTGCCCGCCATTCTCCTGCCGTTGGTCAGCCGCGCCGAGCAGTCGCTGCGCGCCGCCGTGCAAACCCTGGATGACGACCATGGCCTGTCCACCTGGACACCCCAGCGCTGGGCCGATTTTGCCCGGGTCAGCGCCGCCAGCGACTTCGTCATTGAACAATGCGTGCGTGACCCGTTGATGTTGCTGGAGCTGGTCGCGTCCGGCCAGTTGGATCGACCCTTGGCCGACGGTGAGCTGTGTGCACAGCTTGCCGGCGCCGTGCAGGCGGCCGCCACCGACGATGAACTGGGCCGCGTGCTGCGCCGCCAGCGCACTCGCCAGCAGGTGCGGATCATCTGGCGCGACCTGACCCGCCAGGCCGACCTGATCCAGAGTTGTCGTGACCTTTCCGACATGGCCGACGCCAGCATCGACCAGGCCTATCAATGGTTGTACCTGCGCCACTGCCAGCAGTTCGGCACCCCGACCGGGTGGCGCAGTGGCGAGCCGCAGCACATGGTGGTCCTGGGGATGGGCAAGCTGGGGGCGGTGGAGCTCAACCTGTCATCGGACATCGACTTGATCTTCGCCTACCCCGAAGGCGGGGAAACCGTGGGCGTGAAGCGCGCGCTGGACAACCAGGAGTTCTTCATTCGCCTGGGCCAGCGGCTGATCAAGGCCCTGGACCCGATGACCGTCGACGGCTTTGTGTTCCGCGTCGACATGCGCCTGCGTCCGTACGGCTCGTCCGGCTCGCTGGTGCTCAGCTTCAATGCGCTGGAGCAGTATTACCAGGACCAGGGCCGCGACTGGGAACGCTACGCGATGATCAAGGCGCGGGTGGTGGCCGGCGATCAGGTGGCGGGCGCGCAGTTGCTCGACATGCTGCGCCCGTTCGTCTACCGGCGTTACCTGGACTTTTCCGCCATCGAAGCGCTGCGCACCATGAAGCAGCTGATCCAACAGGAAGTGCGGCGCAAGGGCATGGCCGACAACATCAAGCTGGGCGCCGGTGGCATTCGCGAGGTGGAGTTCATCGCCCAGGCCTTCCAACTGATCCACGGTGGCCGCGACCTGAGCTTGCAGCAGCGCCCGCTGTTGAAAGTCCTCAGCACGCTGGAAGGGCAGGGCTATCTGCCGCCGGCAGTGATTGACGAGTTGCGCCAGGGCTATGAGTACCTGCGCTACACCGAGCATGCGATCCAGGCGATCGCCGACCGGCAGACGCAAATGCTCCCGGACAACGAGGTGGACCAGGCGCGCATAGCTTTTATGATGGGCTTCGACGATTGGCCGGCGTTCCACGCGCAACTGATGTACTGGCGGGGCCGGGTCGACTGGCACTTCCGCCAGGTGATTGCCGATCCCGACGAGGACGAGGGCGAAGAAGGCGAAGTGGTGGTCGGTGGCGAATGGTTGCCGCTGTGGGAAGAGGCCCAGGACGAAGAGGCGGCCTGCCGTCAGCTGCAAGAGGCCGGCTTTGCTGACGGCCCCAAGGCGCTCAAGGCCCTGGCGGGGTTGCGCGGTAGCCCGCAATTGCGAGCGATGCAGCGTCTGGGCCGCGAGCGCCTCGATGCCTTTATTCCGCGCCTGCTGGCCCAGGCGGTGGAGCACGCCAACCCGGACCTGGTGGTGGAGCGCGTGTTGCCGCTGGTGGAAGCGGTGGCGCGGCGTTCGGCGTACCTGGTGCTGCTCACCGAGAACCCCAGCGCGCTGCGGCGGCTGCTGACCCTGTGTGCGGCGAGCCCGTGGATCGCCGAGCAGATCACCCGCTTCCCGCTGTTGCTGGATGAGTTGCTCAATGAAGGCCGGCTGTTCAAGCCGCCGCTGGCCCCGGAGCTGGCCGCCGAACTGCGCGAGCGCCTGACCCGCATCCCCGAGGATGACCTGGAGCAGCAGATGGAAGCCCTGCGCCATTTCAAGCTGGCGCACCGCCTGCGCGTCGCCGCCTCGGAAATCGCCGGCAGCCTGCCGCTGATGAAAGTCAGTGATTACCTGACCTGGCTCGCCGAGGCCATCCTCGAACAAGTGCTGGCCCTGGCCTGGCGCCAGACGGCGGCCAAGTACGGCTCGCCCCAGCGCCCTGACGGCACGCTGTGTGACCCGGGTTTTGTGATCGTTGGCTACGGCAAGGTCGGTGGCCTGGAGCTGGGCCATGGATCGGACCTGGACCTGGTGTTCATCCACGACGGTGACCCGCAAGCCGAAACCGACGGGCCCAAGCCTATCGACGGTGCGCAGTTCTTTACCCGCCTGGGCCAGCGCATCATCCACTTGCTGACCACCCAGACCAACTCCGGCCAGTTGTATGAAGTCGATATGCGCCTGCGGCCGTCCGGCGCCTCGGGCTTGTTGGTCAGCTCCGTCGGGGCGTTCGAACGCTATCAGGAACACGAAGCCTGGACCTGGGAGCACCAGGCGCTGGTCCGTGCACGGGTGTTGGTGGGCAGCCAGGATGTCGGCCAGTCCTTCGAGAAAGTCCGCGCCAAGGTCCTCGGTCGGGCACGGGATCTGCCCAAGCTGCGCCAGGAGGTCAGCGAGATGCGCGCCAAGATGCGCGACAACCTGGGCACCAAGGCCACCGCGGCCGGCACCGCTGCCAACGCCTTTGAAGCCGCGGCGCCGTTCGACCTCAAGCAGGACGCCGGAGGTATCGTCGATATTGAATTTATGGTGCAATACGCCGCTTTGGCGTGGTCCCAAAGCCATCCGCCACTGCTGCGCTGGACCGACAATATCCGCATCCTGGAAGAGCTGGAGCACGAAGGCCTGATGCCTGCGGCCGATGCCAGCCTGTTGCGCGAGGTCTACAAAGCCTACCGCGCCGCGGCTCACCGCCAGGCGCTGCAGAATGAAGCCGGGGTGGTGACAGGGGACCAGTTCGTCGACGAGCGCCGGCAGGTGTTGCGGATCTGGCGTGAGTTGGGGTTAAGCTGAAACAGTAGTGGCAGCCCTGGAATACTCTGGTGGGAGCGGGCTTGCTCGCGAATGCGTTGTGTCAGGCGCCCGTGATGTCGACTGACACGGCCTCTTCGCGAGCAAGCCCGCTCCCACCGTTGATGTGCAGTGTTTTGGCTACACCGGTGCACCAATACCCATGTGGGAGCGAGCTGGTCGCGAGAGCGGAGTGTCAGTCAACAGCCGTGTTGAAGGTAATCACCCCATCGCGAGCCAGCCCGCTCCCACAGTGTTTTTCGAAGCAGGGAGGCCAATGCCTCCTTTGTTCGTTTGTGGATAACTATGAAAATTCTGATCGTTGGGCCCAGTTGGGTCGGTGACATGGTGATGGCGCAGACACTCTTCGTGTGTCTGAAGCAGCGTCATCCACAGTGCGAAATCGACGTGCTGGCCCCCGAGTGGAGTCGGCCGATCCTCGAACGCATGCCCGAAGTGCGCCAGGCCTTGAGCTTCCCGCTCGGCCACGGTGCGCTGGAGCTGGCGACGCGGCGGCGCATCGGCAAGTCCCTGGCCGGCCAGTACGACCAGGCGATCCTGCTGCCCAACTCGCTGAAGTCGGCGCTGGTGCCGTTCTTTGCCGGCATCCCCACGCGCACCGGCTGGCGTGGCGAGTTCCGCTACGGCCTGCTCAACGACGTGCGCACCCTGGACAAAGCACGCTACCCGCTGATGATCGAGCGCTTCATGGCCCTGGCCTTCGAGCCGGGCGCCGAGTTGCCCAAGCCCTATCCACGCCCGAGCCTGCGAATCGACCCGGTGACCCGCGAGGCGGCGCTGGCCAAGTTCGGCCTGAGCCTGGACCGCCCGGTGCTGGCGCTGTGTCCCGGCGCCGAGTTCGGCGAGGCCAAGCGCTGGCCGTCCGAGCACTACGCCAAGGTGGCCGAGGCGAAGATCCGCGAAGGCTGGCAGGTCTGGCTGTTCGGTTCGAAGAACGATCACGCGGTGGGCGAAGACATCCGCTCGCGGCTGATCCCGGGGCTGCGTGAAGAGGCCTCGAACCTCAGCGGCGACACGTCGCTGGCCGAAGCCATCGACCTGCTGTCCTGCGCCGATGCCGTGGTGTCCAACGACTCCGGCCTGATGCACGTGGCCGCCGCGCTGAACCGGCCGCTGGTGGCGATCTACGGTTCGACGTCGCCGGGGTTCACCCCGCCGTTGGCCGAACACGTCGAGATCGTGCGCCTGGGTATCGAATGCAGCCCGTGCTTTGACCGCACCTGCCGCTTCGGCCACTACAACTGCCTGCGTCAACTGATGCCAGCGCCGGTGAACGATGCCTTGCAGCGGTTGCAGGGCTCAGCGGTCGAGGTTCGTTAAGTTGCGGGTACTGTTGATCAAGACGTCATCCCTGGGCGATGTGATTCACGCGTTGCCCGCGTTGACCGACGCGGCGCGGGCCATCCCCGGCATCACCTTCGACTGGGTGGTGGAAGAGGGCTTTGCCGAGATTCCCACCTGGCACCCGGCCGTGGGCAAGGTGATTCCGGTGGCGATCCGCCGCTGGCGCAAGAACATTTGGCAGACCCTCAAGAGTGGTGAGTGGGGGCGTTTCAAGCAAAGCCTGCGGGCCAACCAATACGACCTGGTGATCGACGCCCAGGGCCTGCTCAAGAGCGCCTGGCTGACGCGCTATGTGCGGGCCCCGGTGGCTGGCCTGGACAAACACTCGGCCCGTGAGCCGATGGCGGCGCGCTTCTACTCGCGGCGCCTGGCCGTGGCCCGTGGGCAACATGCGGTGGAGCGCTTGCGCCAATTGTTCGCCGTGGCGCTGGGCTACGACCTGCCCAAGGGCATGGGCGACTACGGCCTGAACGTCGAACGCCTGGTGGAGTTGCCCCGCAAGAACCCGTACGTGCTGTTCCTGCACGGCACCACCTGGGACACCAAACACTGGCCCGAAGCCTACTGGCGCGAACTGGCCGAACGCATGGGTCAGATGGGCATGGCGGTGAAGCTGCCGTGGGGCAATCCGGTCGAGAAAGCCCGTGCCGAGCGCATTGCCCAAGGCCTGCGCAACGCCGAAGTGCTGCCCAAGCTCAACCTGGCCGGCGTGGCCAAGGTGTTGGCCGGCGCGCAAGCCTGCGTGGCGGTGGACACCGGCCTCGGTCACCTGGCCGCCGCGCTGGATGTGCCGACGATTTCGCTGTTCGGCCCGACCAATCCGGGCCTGACCGGCGCCTACGGCAAGAGCCAGGTGCACCTGGCGAGCGACTTCGCCTGCGCGCCGTGTATGTCGAAGAAATGTACCTACCAGCCGACGCCCGTTGATCAGCGTCGGTTCGATCTCAAGCGCGAGTGGCCATTGTGCTTCACTCGCCTGAACCCCGAGCGTGTCGCGAGCCGACTGAGCACGTTGTTAATGGCTGAGGAGCTGCGCTGATGCAATTGGCATTTGTCCTGTACAAATATTTCCCGTTTGGCGGGTTACAGCGTGATTTCATGCGCATTGCCCTGGAATGCCAGCAGCGCGGGCATCAAATCCGGGTTTACACGCTGATCTGGGAAGGCGACATCCCGCCGGGATTCGAAGTGCGGGTGGCGCCGGTCAAGGCGTTCTTCAACCATCGGCGCAATGAGAAACTCAGCGCCTGGATGGCGGCGGACCTGGCCAAGCGTCCGGTGGATCGACTGATCGGCTTCAACAAGATGCCGGGCCTGGACGTCTACTACGCCGCCGACGGCTGCTTCGAAGACAAGGCGCAGAACCTGCGTCACTCGCTGTACCGCAGCTTTGGCCGCTATCGCCACTTCGCCGAGTATGAGCGGGCGGTGTTCGCCAAGGACGCCAAGACCCAAGTGCTGATGATTTCCGAGGTCCAGCAGCCGCTGTTCATCAAGCACTACGACACGCCGCTGGAACGCTTCCACCTGCTGCCCCCGGGCATTGCCCAGGACCGCCGCCGCCCGGCGAATGCCGACGAGATTCGCGCCGGGTTCCGCGCCGAGTTCAACCTCAAGGACGACGAGCTGCTGCTGGTGCAGATCGGCTCCGGGTTCAAGACCAAGGGTGTCGACCGCAGCCTCAAGGCCCTGGCCGCGCTGCCGGCGCAACTGCGCAAACGCACGCGGCTGTTGGTGATTGGCCAGGACGACCCCAAGGTATTCCAGCTGCAGAGCGCCGCGTTGGGCCTGGGCGACAGCGTGCAGTTCCTCAAGGGGCGCAGTGACATCCCGCGCTTCCTGCTGGGCGCCGACCTGTTGATCCACCCGGCGTACAACGAAAACACCGGCACGGTATTGCTCGAAGCACTGGTGGCCGGCTTGCCGGTGCTGGTGAGCGCGGTCTGCGGCTACGCCCATTACATCCAGCAAGCCGATTGCGGCCTGGTGCTGGACGAGCCGTTCGAACAGGCGCAACTGACGCAGTACCTGACGACCATGTTGAGCGATGATGCAGCGCGTGCGGCCTGGAGCCGCAACGGCCTGGCCTTCGCCGACACGGCCGACCTCTACAGCATGCCGCAGCACGCGGCGGATGTGATCCTGGCGGAGCCACAGCGATGAAGTTGATTCTGGCCGAACCGTTCAAGAGCCTGTGGGCCGGGCGCGATGCGTTCAGCGCAGTCGAAGGCCTGGAGGGCGAGGTGTACCGCGAGCTTGAAGCGCGCCGTACCCTGCGCACCGAAGTGGCCGGCAAGGGCTACTTCGTGAAGATTCACCGGGGCATTGGCTGGGGCGAGATCGTCAAGAACCTGCTCACCGCCAAGTTGCCGGTCCTCGGCGCGGGCCAGGAGTGGCGGGCGATCCAACGCCTGCACCAGGCCGGCGTACCGACCATGACCGCCGTGGCCTATGGCGAGAAAGGCCGCAACCCGGCCGACCAGCATTCGTTCATCGTCACCGAGGAACTGGCGCCGACCGTCAGCCTGGAAGACTTCAGCATCGATTGGCTCAAGCAGGCGCCCGCACCACGGCTCAAGCGGGCGCTGATCGCCGAGGTGGCGCGCATGACCGGCATGATGCACCGTGCCGGAGTCAACCACCGTGATTGCTACATCTGCCACTTCCTGCTGCACACCGACAAGCCGGTCACGGCCGACGACTTCAAGTTGTCGCTCATCGACTTGCACCGCGCCCAGACCCGCACCACGATCACCCGGCGCTGGCGCAACAAGGACCTGGCGGCGCTGTACTTTTCCGCGCTGGACATCGGCCTGACGCGCCGCGACAAGCTGCGCTTTCTCAAGGGCTACTTCCAGCAGCCGCTGCGCCAGATCCTGGCGGAAGAAGCCGGGTTGCTGGCCTGGCTCGATGGCAAGGCCAACCAGCTGTATGAGCGTAAACAGCGCTATGGGGACGCACTCTGATGACTGATTTCCTGGCTCCCGGCGACCGCGAACTGTTCGAGCGCCATGGTCTGGCCACCTTCGAAGGCCTGTGGGCCCGGCAGCTTGATGCGGTGGATGAGCCCAACACCCTGGGCGACGGCTGGAGCAGCGTGTACCGCCTGGACCTGGACGGCCACGGCTACTACCTCAAGCGCCAGAGCAACTACCTGACCCGCACCCTGCAGCGGCCGTTGGGCGAGCCGAGTTTCGCCCGCGAGTTCCGCAACATCAGCCTCTATCAGAAGTTGGGCATCCCGGCGTTGGAAGCGGTGTTCTTTGGCCAGCGCAAGGTCGACGGCGACGTCCGGGCCATCCTGGTGACCCGTGCCCTCGATGGTTGGGACGACCTCGACGCCTTGCTGCAACAGTGGCCCCAGCTCGACGCCGGACAACAGGCCGCCCTGCTGCGCGCCTGCGGCCTGCTGGCGCGGCAACTGCACGCGGCGGGCCGGGTGCATGGCTGCTTCTACCCCAAGCACCTCTTCATGCAGCCGGCCGGCGACGGCTATCGCGCGCAGTTGATCGACCTGGAGAAAACCCGGCCGCTGCTGTTCGGCTGGCGTGATCGGGTCAAGGACCTGGAGCCGTTGCTGCGCCGAGCGCCGATCTGGAGCACCGACAACGTGCGGACCCTGCTGGCGGCTTATCTGGATCAGCCCCTCGACGGTTCGCTGGTGGACGCCTGGCTGCAACGCCTGTCCGCCCGGCGCAGCCACAAGGGGAACCGCTGATGCGTTTGTCCGAGCTGCAACGCCTGGGGCGCACGCCGAGCCTGCCGCTGAGTATCGACCTGGCCGATGCGGCGGGCCCAGCCTCGTTGCAATTGCTCAGCCTGCTGCGGGTACTGCCGGGGCAGCGCTACGTCGGCGCCGGGGTTTGGCGCGGGCGGGCGGTGCTGGCCAAGTTGCTGGTGGGCAGCAAGGCCGCGCGGCATTTCCAGCGTGAGCTGGACGGCGTGCGCCTGTTGGCCGCACAAGGCTTGACCACCCCGTTGTTGCTGGCCGATGGCCTGAAAGACGGCGAGGGTGGCTGGTTGCTGTTCGAACTGCTGGAAGAGGCGCAGAGCCTGGGCGATGCCTGGAAACAGGTCGAAGAGCTGCCGGTGCTGGCGGATGAACAGGTGGCGGTGCTGGCCGAGGCGCTGGCCGCGATTGGCCAGATGCACCGCAAAGGCCTGTGGCAGTCCGACTTGCACCTGGACAACCTGCTGCGCCATGGCGGCAAGCTGTACCTGATCGATGGCGCCGGCATCCACGGTGAAACGCCAGGCCAGCCGCTGTCGCGACAAAAGGTGTTGGACAACCTCGGGGTGTTTTTTGCCCAGTTGCCCACGTCCCTGGAACCGTTCACCGAAGAGCTGTTGGTGCATTACCTGTTGAGTAACGGTGAGCACGCATTACCCCTCGAAGCCCTGCAAGCGCAGGTGGACAAGGTGCGTCGCTGGCGGCTCAAGGACTTTTTGATCAAGGTGGGGCGCGAGTGCTCGCTGTTCAGCGTGCAGCGCGGGGCGTTCGGCCTGCGCGCGATTCGTCGCGAAGAAGAGGCGGCCATGCTGCCGGTGCTGACGCAGGCTGACGCGTTGCTCGACCAGGGCCATCTGTACAAGACCGGCGGCGCGGCGAGCGTGGGCAAGGTCGAGGTGGCGGGGCGCACGTTGGTGGTCAAGCGCTACAACATCAAGGGGTTTGCCCACTGGCTCAAGCGTTTCTGGCGCCCGAGCCGCGCCTGGCATTCATGGCGCGAAGGCAATCGCCTGGGGTTCCTGGGGATTGCCACGCCCAAGCCGCTGGCGGTGCTGGAGACGCGTTTTCTCTGGTTGCGCGGTCGGGCTTACCTGGTGACCGAGCACTTGTCGGGGCCGGATATCATTGAGCGTTTTGCGCCCTATGTTGAGAGTGGCGAGGCGCCGGAGGTTGAGTTACTGGCGCTGGATCGGTTGTTTGCCGAGTTGATCGCTGAGCGGATCAGTCATGGGGATTTCAAGGGGCACAATCTGTTTTGGGCTGGGGATCGCTGGTCGTTGATTGATCTGGATTCGATGTGTCAGCACGGCTCGCTGGGGAGTTTTGCGCCGGCGTATGCGCGGGATCGGGCGCGGTTTATGCGTAATTGGCCTGAAGGGTCGGCGTTGTATCGGGTGATTGATCAGCGGTTGCCTAGGCAGGCGGTCTAGTTCTGGCTGTCCCCCCATCCAACCTGTGGGAGCGGGCTTGTCGGATCGCCGCACCGTCGCGAAGGCGGCCTGACAGCCGACCTGGCTCTGGCGGGTGGTGTACATATCCATTGCTGCGGGTGTGGCGGCTGGTGGTTTCGCCCTGACGGTCGACTCCCTTTGGCAAACGCCCCAAAGGAAGCAAAGGTCTCGCCCCGAGCGTTCGGCCCCTCGCTAAGGCTCGGGGTTCCTTCGCTGCGGTATCCCTCTGGGGGCATCGCTCTCCGGTTGGCTTCGCTGCACCTCCACGCGATGTGTTCGACTGCGTCGAACGGCGCTTCGCGCCAGTCCCCAGAGGGACACCTGCGCTCAGCCTGCCGATGGGGCGGGCAGGTCAAAAGCCAGATCAAGATCAAGAGCGGCAGGCGAGCTAACGCTCGGCCTGTTGAGTGGTGAAGGGCAGAACGGCGGGAGTCTGGTGGTGGGTTTGCTTTTGGTGGGAGCTGGCTTGCCTGCGAAGGCGGTCTGACAGCCGGCCTATCTCTGGCGGATGTCCCCCAATCCAAAAACTGTGGGAGCGGGCTTGTCGGACCGCCGCACCGTCGCGAAGGCGGCCTATCAGCCGACCTGACTCTGGCGGATGTCCCCCAATCCAAAAACTGTGGAAGCGAGGGCGGCTTGCCGGCGAAGGCGGCCTATCAGCCGACCTATCTCTGGCGGATGTCCCCCAATCCAAAAACTGTGGGAGCGAGCCCGCTCGCGAAGGCGGCCTATCAGCCGACCTATCTCTGGCGGATGTCCCCCAATCCAAAAACTGTGGGAGCGAGGGCGGCTTGCCGGCGAAGGCGGCCTCAAGCATTGCACCTCTCTCGAAAAGGCGGCGACCCTGCGGTTGTCGCCTTTTTTGGGGCGTTACTTCGGCTGGTCGTAGTTATCCAGTGTCCGCTCCACCAGCAGGTGTCCCAATGAAATCATTTGCTGGATCGCCAGGGCGACATGCCGGTGCGAGCCTTCCAGTTCAAAGGCCAGGTCGCTGGCGATCACGTTCACGGCTGCCAGGGTTTCCGAGGCGTGGGCCAGTAGGGTTTCGTTGTCGAGCTCTGGCAGTACGGCGAAGATGCTGGAGGGTGGTTTGGCGGGCTGATTCTTCTGGCGCGGCGGCTTGAGGTAGTGGTCCAGCGCGCGTTCGGCGGCGTCGTTGAGTTTTCTGGAGTCGATGGCGTCGTAGGGTGAAACGCTGGGTGTATCGGGGGGATTGGGGGTGACTTTGTACATGATGGTGCTCCTATACCTGAGTGGGAGCCACCAAGACCTGTCGCTAAACAAGTAATGGTGGCGACTGTACGCAGGTTAGCGAACCGGGGGTATAGGAGCCCGGCAGATCCGAGGATCTCCCACGCACAGCCGCCAAGACGCGATATTGCGGGCATAAAAAAGCACCTGCAACAAAGTTTTTGAACGCTGTAGCACCTATACCTGTTCGGGTCGCTAAACCCGGCCGCTGAATCAGCAGCGACCCCCGAAGCCTAGGCGTGCACTTTCCGAGCGACAACCTGAAAACCATGTCGGATGCTTCTACGTCTATTGCGGGTTGGTTAAACAGTTGGCGGGTGTGGGTGGCGATGGGGGCTGATGCGTCAAACAACCTCTGGGTCATTCCCGTCGTCTTTACGCTATAATCCCGCCCTTTAGCTGTTTCTTGCCTTGGTGCAGGGACACACTTATTTCCAGGCGCGTGTCGCCTGCATGCAGACTAAAGAGGCTAGACCCCTGTGGCATTGACGATTCTTGGCCTGTCCGGCGCCCTTAGCCATGATCCTTCCGCAGCGCTGTATATCGACGGCAAGCTGGTCGCGGCCGCTGAAGAAGAGCGCTTTGTACGCGATAAACATGCAAAGAACCGCATGCCCTACGAATCGGCGAAGTTCTGCCTGGAGCAGGCGGGTATCAAGCCTTCGGACGTGGATGTGGTCGCGATTCCGTTCGCGCCGATCAGTCTGTTCGGCGAGGCCCGCTGGCACTACGCCAAGCGCTACTGGTACGCCCCGGACCGCGCGCTTGACGCGATCCTGATGGGCAACCGTCGCTATAAGCGTTATCGCAACAAGATCGTCTGGTGCCTGGAGCAACTGGGCTTCGATCCGAAGAAGATCAAGATCGAGCCGGTCGAGCATCACCTGGCTCACGCCTCCAGCGCTTACCACTGTTCCGGTTTCCAAGAGAAAACCGCGATCCTGGGGATCGACGGCAAGGGCGAGTACGCCACGACCTTCTTCGGTTACGGCGAGAACGGCAAGATCCACAAGATCAAGGAATTCTTCGACCCTGACTCCCTCGGCGGCCTGTACGGGGCGATCACCGAGTTCCTCGGTTTCGAGATGCTCGACGGCGAGTTCAAGGTCATGGGCATGGCGCCGTATGGCGATGCCAGCAAGTACGATTTCTCGCGCCTGGCCTCGTTCGAAAACGGCGAGTTGGTGATCAACACCGAATACGCCAACGTCATCGGCCTGCGTCGTTACAAAGAGAAGGGCAAGGGTTTCTACTTCTCGCCCAAGCTGATCGAGTGGCTGGGTCCCAAGCGCGAAGGCGATATCGCCGACGAGCCGTACATCCACTACGCCGCCAGCATGCAAGCGCTGTTCGAGAAGCTGTCGTTGCAGATGATCGACTACTACCTGGGCGACGTGCTCAAGGAAACCGGCAAGCTGGCCTTCGCCGGTGGCTGTGCGTTGAACGTCAAGCTCAACCAGAAGATCATCGCCCGCGATGACGTCAAGGAGCTGTTCGTCCAGCCGGCGTCCGGCGATGCCGGCACTGCGGTGGGCGCGGCGGCCTATGTGTCCCACGCGCGCGGCGTGCCGGTCGAGAAGATGGAACACGTCTACCTCGGCCCGTCCTACACCAACGAAGACGTGATTGCCGCCTGTGCCCGTCACCCCAGTGCACCGACGTGGCGCAAGCTTGAGAACATGCCGGAAAACATCGCCAAGATCATGGTCGACGGCAACCCGGTGGCCTGGTTCCAGGGCCGCATGGAGTTCGGTCCACGTGCCCTGGGCGGTCGTTCGATCATTGGTTGCCCGAGCGCCGTAGGCGTGGCTGACCGGATCAACCACCAGATCAAGTTCCGCGAGCGCTGGAGGCCTTTCTGCCCGTCGATGCTCGACACTGTCGCGCCGCAGATGATCAAGATCGATCACCCGGCGCCGTTCATGACCTTCACCTTCGAAGTGGCTGAGGAGTGGAAGGCCCGCGTGCCGGAAGTCGTCCACGAAGACGGCACGTCCCGCGCCCAGGTGCTCAAGCGCGAGTACAACCCGCGCTACTACGACATGATGAAGGCGCTGGAAGTGCTGACCGGCAACGGTGTGTCGCTGAACACTTCGCTCAACCGTCGCGGCGAGCCGATGATCTGCTCGCCGACCGATGCCCTGAACATGTTCTTCGGTTCCGATCTGCAGTATCTGATCATGGAAGACATTCTGGTGGTCAAAGACGGCGCGGACGCTTATGACACGCTCGGCTGAGCGCCATGTGCTGCAGTTCTGCCACGGCTATGACGGGCCGTTCCTGGACTGCGCCCGGCAGTACGCCAGCCTGTTCGCAGGCTCCGGCTATCGCGTGACCACGGTGTTTCTCACCGGGGTCGCCGATGCCGAAGTCGCGGCGGCGTGTGCGTGCGATGAAGTGTTGTTCATGGAGTACAGCTCCAAGGCCATTCGTGGCCTGAAGCTGGGCGCGATTGCCGATCTGCGCAAGATCGCCCAGTCGCGTAACTTCAGCTTCTGCATCGCCCACCGCTTCAAACCGATCTACATCGCCTTGCTCGGCACCCGGTTGCCGGTGATTGGCGTGCACCACGCCTTTGGTGATTACCAACGGCGTACGCGCAAGCTGTTCGCGCATATTTTCCGTCAGCGCCTGAGCCTGCTCGGGGTCTCCGATGCGGTGCGCGACGACATGCGCCGCTGCCTGCCCGCGTGGCCGGCGGAGCGGATTCAAACCCTGTACAACCGCATCGATCTCGACGCCTTGCAAGCCAGCCAGGTGTCGTTCGATGACGCGCGCACTGAACTGGGCCTGTCACCGGATACCTGGGTGGTCGGCAACGTCGGGCGCCTGCACCCGGACAAGGACCAGGCCACCCTGCTGCGCGGTTTTGCCCTGGCCTTGCCGCGCCTGCCGGCGGATAGCCAGTTGGCGATCCTCGGCACCGGCCGCTTGGACCAGGACCTCAAGGAACTGGCCCGCGAACTGGGGATCGGCGATCGGGTGCTGTTTCTCGGTCAGGTGCCGGATGCACGACGTTATTTCCGGGCCTTCGATGTGTTTGCCTTGAGCTCCGATCACGAACCGTTCGGCATGGTGCTGCTCGAAGCCATGGCCGCTGGCGTGCCGTTGCTGGCAACCGCATGCGGCGGGGCCAAGGAAGTGGTCGAAGGCGTCGGCATCCTGTTCCCCCTGGGCGATGCCGAACACCTGGCGCAAGGCTTGCTCCACTTGGCCGGGATGGAGGCGCAGCAGCGTCGCCAGTGTGCCGAGCTGATGCTGGACCGGGTGCGCGAGCGTTTCTCGGACCGTGCGGTACGGGATGCATTCTGGCGCTTGCCGGCGGTCATCGAACTGACGGCGAGGGACTGATGCTCAATCGACTCCAAGGCTGGCGCGAACGTGGCTGGTCCGTGGTCGATGCGTCCACCTACAGCACTGCCTGGCAGCGCTTTGGTGGCAGCGTCGCCACTCATCCAATGGTGGTCGAGCGCCTGGCGCAGTTGGCCGGCATCCCGGTGCGTTACCTGGCCTGGGAGCAGGGCGGCGAGTTGCAAGCCGCGATCCCGACCTGGGGGCGCGACCTGGCGTTGTCCAAGGACGTGCTCAAGCGCCACGGCAAGAAAGGCCTGTTCGACCTCGGCAACGCCGAGTTGATCCTGCCCGCCGCCGCCAATGCCCAGGCACCGTTGCGCCATCGCGCCCGCTATCTGTCGGCACTCAATGAAGGCCGTTTTACCGGCCTCAAGCTGCAAGCCGAACAGTTGGCGATGGCCCGCACCCCTGAAGAACTGTCGAAGAAGTTTCGCTACAACCAGCGGCGCGAACTGCGCTTGCTGGAAGAGGCGGGCGGTGTGGTGCGCCCGGTCAGCGACTTCACCAGCGTTGAACTGGCCGCGATCTACTGCGACCTGTTCCAGCGCCGCTGGGGCTTTGCGGCCACTGGCGCGGCACGCATGGCCGAGGTTGTCGAACTGCTGCGCGAACTGTTGATCGGTTCTGTGGTCTTTTTGAACGACGCCCCGATTGCCATCCAGTTGGTGTACCGGGTTGAAGCGCCGCAGTGGATCAGCGTCGAGTACATCAACGGCGGTGTTGACCCGCAAACCCGCGAGTTCAGCCCGGGCAGCGTCCTGAGCTTCCTCAACACCCAAAGTGCCTGGGAACAGGCCCGCGCCATCGACAAACCGCTGCGCTTCTCGTTTGGTCGCGCCGACCGTGAATATAAGGACCGTTGGTGCAATCCTGTGCCGGTCTTCAGTGTATGAGCCCCCCATGAGCCGCAAACAGCAACTGCTCAAGCGTCACCGGCGTAACAAACGCATTGGCCTGCTGGTCACCTTGTTCGGGTTGATTGGCGTCGGTGTGCTGGTGGCCTGGTGGCTGCCGCTGCTGCTGGCGGTCCTGGCCTGGGTCGGCCATGAGGCGTGGTTGGCCGATCACCTGTTTTATTCCCCCGGGGACGACTACCAGTACAGTTTCCCGCCGTTCACCCCACAACCCAAGGTGCGCCTGGACGCAGGCCGGCTGTTGCTGGACGACAGCGTGATCCTGGGCGACGACACCACGCTGATCCTGGCGCTGCGGGTCAAAAGTACGTGGCTGGGGCGCTTCATCGACCCCGTGGTGGAGCTGGCCGGTGGCGACAATCCCGACCGACAAACCTTCGAGCGCGGTGTGAACGGCCTGCGCTATCTCAATCTCAGTGGCCAGGCCCAGGCGTTGTCCCAGGGCCAACTGCGCTTGCGCGCGCGGTTCTGTCGATTGCTCGGTGAGCCGGTGCTGTGGTCGATCGAGCAACCGGACTACCGCCGCCAGCGCGTGATGGTGATTGCGCCCCACGCCGACGATGCCGAACTGGCCGCGTTTGGCCTGTACAGTCAGGCATCCGAGGCCTGGATCGTGACCCTGACCGCCGGGGAAATCGAAGCCGAACACTATCAACAGATGGGCCTGGACAAGGTCCAGGCGTCGCGGCTCAAGGGCCGCCTGCGGGCATGGGACAGCATCGCCGTGCCGCGCTGGGCCGGCGTGCCCCCGGAACACTGCGTGCAACTGGGTTACTTCTGCCTGCAGTTGCCGGCCATGCAGGCTGCGCCGAACCAACCTGTCGCGTCGCGCGAAGCCGAGATGCTCGATATCCGCCCGTTCCGCCAGCTCAATCCGTTCCTGTTGCCGGCGGATCACGATGGCCAGCCGACTTGGAACAACCTCCTGGCGGACCTGCGCGCGCTACTGCTCAAGGCGCGCCCCGAGGTGATCGTGTTGCCAAGCCCCGCCCTCGATCCGCACCCTGACCATATCTGCGCGCAGCAAGCGGTGCTGGAGGCCCTGAACGGCCTGGCGTGGCAGCCGACGACACTGCTCGGCTATGCGAACCACCTGCATGACAATGATCGCTGGCCCATGGGTGACTCGGGGGCCGGGATCGCCCTGCCGCCGATGTTTGACTCGGCGCAGGCGATGCAGCCGTATTGTCTGACCCTGTCGCTGGAGCAGCAACGGGACAAGGCCATGGCCCTGGGGATGATGCACGACCTGCAGCCGCGGGCGCCGCTCAAGCGTCGCGTGCGCCGGTGCTTGCAGCGCCTGTTGGCGGGGCGTCGGCGTTCGCCGTATGGCGAGAACGAGTTCTTCCGCAAGGCGGTACGCCGGCACGAACTGTTCTGGCGTTTGTAACTGGATATGGATAGCTGTATTCAAATTGAATCAGCACGTTAAGCTCTGCGTTTTTTTCAAGTGCCCGGTGCGTAAAGGACAACGATGAAGGTTCTATTTCTGGTGCAGAAAGAACAGCGGGCCATTCTGGACCGCTTGTATGACGGTGTGGCCGCGCATTGCGACTGCGACCTGCGCTGGCTCAGCAGTGATGAGCAGCGCAACCTGCGGCGCTACTTTCGACGTGAAGTCGATGTGTCGCGCTACGACCGCATCGTGTTCTTCCTGCGCTTCAAGCAGGAAATCCGCCAGGTGAGCTTCATCCGCACGATCCCCAACCTGGTGATCCTCGAACACGACGCCTACCAGAACTACATCCCCTGCAAGTACACCGGCAAGTTCAGCGCGCACTATCGCCGTTTGCCGTGGGCGCGGGTCATCAGTTCGGGTTTTGTGGTCAGCCAGCGCTTGCGCGAGGAAGGCTTCGACGCGGTATTCGTGCCCAAGGGCTATGATCAGAGTTTGCTGCAGGATCAAGGGCGCGAGCGCGATATCGAACTGGCGTTCGTCGGCAGCACCAACAGCGTGGCCTACAGTGGTCGCAAGGCGTTGCTGGATGAGTTGGCGAGTGTCGAGCCGTTGGTGGTCACCCGCACCAAGTCGGGGGACGAGTACTGCGACACGCTCAACCGCATTCGCTTTTTCGTCAGTGCCGACGTTGGCATGGGCGAGTTCATGATCAAGAACTTCGAGGCGATGGCCTGTGGCTGTGTGCTGCTGGCTTTCGATCAGGGCGAGGCAGAGAGTCAGGCGCTGGGGCTCAAGGATATGCACAACATAGTGTTTTATCGCGACATTGCCCACTTGCAGGAAAAGCTGGCAAGGTTGCGCGCAGAGCCGGAGCTTGCCTTGAGCATTGCCCGTAACGGCCGGGACCTGGCGGTCAGCCAGTTCAGTTTTGCCCGGGTCGGCGAACGGATTGTCCAAGAGTTGCAACCGGCGCTTCGCCCGCGTGCACCCTTGAGCCTGATCGAACGGCTACGCCTGAAACTGGGCATTTGAGGGACGTGACCCAAGATTGAAAGCACTTGAAATGATCACCGACCAGTACCCGACCCGACCAGGGTTTATCAGCGCTATCCGCCGTGACGACAAAAGGCTGGGTGCTCAATGACTATCCTCAATGTCATGTGGTCCTCGGGCCCGGCCTTTGCCTCGGTCCACAAGGTTCATCGCCAGGTGCTGGAGCAGGTGGACGGCGCAACGCCGATCAAGACCTGGTTGTTGCAGGGGAATGCCGATGGCGGTGCGGCGATCGGTGAGACCCGGATGTGGCATCTGACCTCCAGCAAGCTCAAGGGCAAGCATGTGTGGGGCTTGTTGCGCTCGCGAATGCAGGCGCGGTTTTATCAGGCCCTCAATGACAGCGGGGCGCAGGTCGTGCTGCTCGATGGCCTGGGCGCCGCTCGCGCATTGTTGCCGGAACTCAAGAAACTGCCGCAGGTGCGGGCCGTCGTGCTGTTTCACGGGGAAACCCGGTTCAGGGCGCCGGATCGCGCGTTGTTTGCGCAGTTCAGTGCCGCGCAACTGATGGTGGCGGCGGTCTCCCAGACCTTGGCCGACAGGCTGGTCGCCGACCTGCAGGTGCCGGTGCTCACGCTGGGTTGTGCGCTGGACCCGGTGGCCTCGCGCAGCCGCCTGCTGACGCGCGAGCAGGCCCGCACACGCCTGCAACTGCCACTCGATGACACGCCAGTGGTCGGCGCCGTGGGGCGCCTGGTCAATGGCAAGGGCTTTGCCTGCTTGATCGATGCGTTTGCCAAGGCGTTGACCGAGCACCCGCGCCTGCAACTGGTGATTCTCGGTGAGGGTCAGGCACGCCCGGCGCTGCAGGCGCAGATCCAGCGGCTCGGTTTGCACGGCAAGGTGCTGCTGCCAGGGTATCTGGACGATGCGGCCAATTTGTACCGGGCGTTCGATTGGGTGGCGATTCCCTCGATTGAGGAAGGCCTGGGCCTGGCGCTGCAGGAAGCGGTGCTGGCCGGTGTGCCGGTGTTGTGCAGCGAGTTGGCGGTGTTCCGCGAGCAGTTGGGCGAGGCGGGGCGCTATGTGGCGATGGCCGATGCCCACGCCTGGCACGCGGCGCTGGTGCAGGCACTGCACGCCGCTCCCGAGCCGGTCGCGCTGGCGCAATACGCGGCGCTGTCGCCGGACAGCGCGTGGCGTTCATTCAGCCAGGCTGCCCGGGAGCTGTTGTCATGCCGGCAGTAGGGATTGTGCCAATGCCTGTATCGGAAAGCTCTCGTTCAGGTGCTCGCGATCAATATAGCGCGCGAAGTGTTGCAGGTTGCGTTTGACCAGGTACGAGGGCAGGGGGCCGCGCACGAAGCGCATGTCCGCCACATCGATCAGCCCGTACTGGTTGTCGGGGGTGATGACGATGTTGCCCAGGTGCAGCGAGCGGAAGTAGACGCCGGCGCTGTGCAGTTGGCGGATGAAGGTGCTCAGTGCCGGCAAGGCCTGGTTCCAGTCGAAACCGTCCTGCTTGGCGATCTGGCGCAGGGTTTCACCCGGCAGCGGACGGTAGAGCACGGCGGTCATGCCCGGCGTTTGCAGTTGATAGAGCTGCAGGGTGTGCAGGGTCGGGATGCCCAGCTTTTCGAGTTGCACGGCGTTGTCGATAAAGCGTTTCGAGTAAGGACGTAGCAAGGCCGAGGAAAACAGGCGCTTGCGGCGAAACAGTTTAAGGATGTTCCCGTCCGATAGAAGGAAGACTTTCGGGCCGAAGCTGTCGGCTTCTAGTACCCTTGCGCCTTCAACCATTTGATTTAATGCGGCTTGGGGCAGCCGGGAGCATTGCATGTAGGAAGCCTTGTTAGAAATGGGGCGTATTGACCGGCAATGATGCCGAAAAGTGAATGCTTTCACCATGCCATATTTGGTCGATGGATTACTCGCAGGAGCAAGTAGATGCAGGAAACACGTTGGGCAAGGGTCTGGATGGCGACAGGTCTATTGTGGTTTTTGCTGGCCATCGCATTTGCTCCCTCGAACAAGGTGTATCAGCAAGGGTTGGTTGCGTTTCTCTGGTTGCCGACATTGCTCCTGGTCTGGCCGGCCCGGGCCCGGATGCTTGAGCTGTGGAACGGGCAGCGCCTGCTGTGCCTGGCGGTGCTGGGCCTGGGGACCTGGGCGATGATCTCGTTGCTCTGGACCCATGATGACGACGCCGGCCGAGGCGCCAAGCGCGCGCTGTACATCATCGTGTTCTTGCTGTTCTTTCCGATCCTGGCCAATGCCCGTCCCGAGCGCGTCATCCGCTTGATGCAGTGGGGTGGCCTGGGTTTGGCGCTGGCCGCGCTGGTGGCAATCATCAAATTCTATGGGGTCGACGGCAATCTGTGGACGGCCCGGCTCCGAGGCGTGGGCGAACTGGACCACCCGATTCTCGGTGGTTACGTCCTCGGGGTGGCGGCGGTCTGGTTGGCGCACTGGATACCGCGCCACCGTTTGTTACAGGCGGTGTGGGTCGTGGCGCTGGCGCTGCTCGCCGGCTTTGTCGTGCTGTCGCAAAGTCGGGGCGCGGCGCTGGCACTGCTGTTGACGGCTGTCGCCATGCCGATCTGGTGCCGCCACCGTCACAGCCGCCTGATCGCGGCGTCCGCGCTGATGCTGGCGATGGTGGCGTTCTGGTTGTTTGAACCGTTGGTCATGGCCCGGGGCACTTCGTTCCGGCCACAGATCCTGATGGCGAGCCTGCAGATGATTGCCGAGCATCCGATTCAAGGCCTGGGCCTGGGGTCTGCCTACACGGTGGTGGCCGACAACACTCATTTCGACCATTCGCACAACCTGTTCACCCACATCGCCATCGAACTCGGGGTGCCGGGGATGTTGCTCTGGTGCCTGGCCTGGCTGGCGGTGCTGATGGGCGCCTGGCGTGCCCGGGAGACCCTGTATGGGCAAGGTGTGATGGGGATCTGGATGTTCTCGCTACTGGCCATGCAGTTCGATGCCGCCAGTATCAGTGGCAGCCCGCGAGCCGAGTGGTTTATCAGTTGGCTACCGGTAGGCTTGGCCAGCGTTTTGGTATGGACACAGGCCAAATACACAGCCTGTGATAAAATTCCGCGTTCTACCTAAGAAGTGAGCTCGACGATGAGTGCAGCACCGCCCAAAGCGGAACAGGATTCAAGCCTGAAGATCTACTTTCGACTGCTGGGGTATGTGAAACCCTACGTGGGCATTTTCCTGTTGAGTATCGTGGGCTTCATCATCTTTGCCTCCACTCAGCCGATGCTCGCCGGCATTCTCAAGTACTTCGTCGACGGCTTGAGCGATCCCGAGGCAGTGCTGTTCCCCAATGTTCCCTACTTGCAGGACCTGCAACTGCTGGTCGCCGTGCCGTTGCTGATCATCCTGATCGCGGCATGGCAGGGGTTGGGTTCGTTCCTGAGTAACTACTACCTGGCCAAGGTTTCCCTGGGCCTGGTACACGACCTGCGCGTCGAGTTGTTCAACAAGCTGCTGGTGCTGCCCAACCGCTACTTCGATACCCACAATTCGGGTCACCTGATTTCCCGTATCACCTTCAACGTGACCATGGTCACGGGTGCCGCCACCGATGCAATCAAGGTGGTGATTCGCGAAGGCCTGACCGTGGTGTTCCTGTTCGCCTACCTGATCTGGATGAACTGGAAGTTGACCCTGGTGATGCTGGCGATCCTGCCGGTGATCTCCTTCATGGTCGGCAACACCAGCAAGAAATTCCGCAAGCAGAGCAAGCGTATCCAGGTGGCGATGGGGGACGTGACCCACGTCGCCTCCGAGACCATCCAGGGCTATCGCGTGGTGCGCAGCTTCGGCGGCGAAGCCTACGAGGAAAAGCGTTTCGCCAAGGCCAGCCAGAGCAACACCGATAAGCAACTGCGCATGACCCGCACCAGCGCCATCTACACCCCGGCGCTGCAACTGGTGATCTACACCGCGATGGCGGCGTTGATGTTCCTGGTGCTGTACCTGCGTGGCGATGCGACGGCCGGTGACCTGGTGGCCTACATCACGGCGGCGGGCCTGCTGCCCAAGCCGATCCGCCAGCTGTCGGAAGTCAGCTCGACCATCCAGAAGGGCGTCGCGGGTGCCGAAAGCATCTTCGAGCAACTGGACGTCGAGCCGGAAGTCGACAACGGCACCGTGGAGCGCGAGCGCGTCAGCGGTCGCCTGGACGTGCAGAACCTGAGCTTCACCTACCCCGGCACCGACCGCGAAGTGCTCAAGGACATCAGCTTCAGCGCAACGCCTGGGCAGATGATTGCCCTCGTTGGGCGCTCCGGCAGCGGCAAGTCGACACTGGCCAGCCTGATCCCTCGTTTCTACCACCACGAAAGCGGCAAGATCCTGCTCGATGACGTGGAAATCGAAGAGTACCGCCTGCGCAACTTGCGCAAGCACGTCGCCCAGGTCACGCAGCACGTCACCCTGTTCAATGACACCGTGGCCAACAACATTGCCTACGGCGACCTGGCGGGCGCACCGCGTGCGGACATCGAGAAAGCGGCCGAAGATGCCTACGCGATGGACTTCATTGCCGAGCTGCCGCAAGGCCTGGACACCGAAGTCGGCGAGAATGGCGTGCTGCTCTCCGGTGGCCAGCGCCAGCGCCTGGCGATTGCCCGGGCCCTGTTGAAGAACGCGCCGCTGCTGATCCTCGATGAGGCGACCTCGGCCCTGGACACCGAGTCCGAGCGCCATATCCAGGCCGCCCTGGACAAAGTCATGAAGGGCCGCACCACGCTGGTCATCGCCCACCGCCTGTCGACCATCGAGAAGGCCGACATGATCCTGGTGATGGACCACGGTGAGATTGTCGAGCGCGGCACCCATGCCGAGTTGTTGGCGCAGGGCGGCTACTACTCGCGCCTGCACGCCATGGGCCTGGATGAACCAGCGCGGGTCGGCATCACCTGATCACCTGTGCCGGGTGGGCTTCGCTCACCCGGCCAGGCGCCACGGATGTGCAATGCATTCGGGGGTTTTTGTTTAAAAAACAACCAATTTAACGACGTGATACAGCCCCGATGAAGCGGTAGAACGAGGCTGCGCCAACCCTGTGCTAATATCGCGCCCCTGTTCATTTTGTATGTGGGTTGCACCATGAAGTTGTCCATGCCGCGATTCGATCAAGCCACTGTCTTGGTGGTCGGCGATGTCATGCTCGACCGTTATTGGCATGGTGGTACCTCACGGATTTCTCCTGAGGCCCCGGTGCCGGTGGTCAAGGTCGATCAAATCGAAGACCGCCCGGGCGGTGCCGCCAACGTGGCGTTGAACATTGCTGCCCTGGGCGCACCCGCGACCCTGGTGGGCGTGACCGGCGACGACGAAGCCGCCGACAGCCTGTGCAACAGCCTGCAAGGTGCCGGTGTGCGGGCGTGGTTCCAGCGCATCAAGCATCAACCGACCATCGTCAAGCTGCGGGTCATGAGCCGGCACCAGCAACTGCTGCGGATCGACTTCGAAGAACCGTTCGCCACTGACGCCCTGGCGCTGGGCGCCGAGGTCGATGGCCTGTTGGACGGCGTCAAGGTGTTGGTGTTGTCCGACTACGGCAAGGGCGCGCTGAAGAACCATCAGGCGCTGATCCAGGCCGCCCGCAGCCGTGGCATTCCGGTGCTGGCCGACCCCAAGGGCAAGGACTTCTCGATCTATCGCGGCGCCAGCCTGATCACCCCGAACCTCAACGAGTTCGAAACCATCGTCGGTGGCTGCATCGATGAGCACGACCTGGTGAGCAAGGGCGCCAAACTGATGCACGAGCTGGATCTCGGCGCGCTGCTGGTAACCCGTGGCGAACACGGCATGACCTTGCTGCGCCCGGATCATCCGGCGTTGCACCTGCCAGCGCGGGCCCGCGAAGTGTTCGACGTGACCGGTGCCGGTGACACGGTGATTTCGACCCTGGCGGCAGCGATTGCCGCTGGCGAAGAGCTGCCCCACGCCGTGGCCCTGGCCAACCTGGCGGCGAGCATCGTGGTGGGCAAGCTGGGGACGGCGTCCATCAGCGCCCCGGAACTGCGTCGCGCGATCCAGCGTGAGGAAGGCTCCGAGCGCGGTGTACTGGGCCTTGAGCAACTGCTGCTGGCCGTCGACGATGCCCGTGCGCATAACGAGTCGATCGTGTTCACCAACGGTTGCTTCGACATCCTCCATGCCGGCCACGTGACCTACCTTGAGCAGGCGCGGGCCCAGGGCGATCGCTTGATCGTCGCGGTCAACGACGATGCCTCGGTCAGCCGCTTGAAAGGCCCGGGGCGTCCGATCAACAGCGTCGACCGGCGCATGGCGGTATTGGCAGGCCTGGGCGCTGTCGACTGGGTGATCAGCTTCCCGGAGGGCACCCCGGAAAACCTGTTGTCACAGATCAAGCCGGACGTACTGGTCAAGGGCGGGGACTACGGGATCGACCAAGTGGTCGGCGCCGACATCGTCAGCGCCTACGGCGGCACCGTGAAGGTGCTGGGGCTGGTGGAAAACAGCTCGACCACGGCCATCGTCGAGAAGATCCGCAAGACCGACAAAGCCCAGTAACCCCACAACACTCATCTGTGGGAGTGAGCCTGCTCGCTCCCACAGTGGTGTTGTGTGGGGTTCAGGGCCGACTTATCCCCCAGCCTTACCCGGCACCATTTTCTTCAGCAACTGCCTGGCCTTGCCGGTCAAGCGGCTCAAGCCCGAGGGCGTTTGCGCCGGGCTCAGGCCTTGCTGGACCAGCCAATCCTTCCAGCGAATCCGCTCATCGCGCACCAGCCAGCCTTCCTGCCGGGCAAAACTCTCGGCCAGGTACAGGCCGCGCGTGCTCGCGGGGTACAACTGATCCTTCTTGAGGGTGAACAGCTGTGGCAGTGGCTGGCCATTTTCCAGCGGCATCAGGTACAAGTCCGGGCGCTTGCGGTCCAGGCGTGCGACCAGTTGATCCCCCTCCAGGCGTTCATCGACGTGAAACAGGCTTAGGGACAAGGCCTGCTTGGGCACGTCCAGGCGCAAGTCATAGATCAACTGCAAGGAGGCCGTGGGCAGGTGCACATAGGCGCGTGGGCGCTCGATCAATGGCAGGTTGGCGCAGCGTACCGGGCGGGCGGCGCCGGACTCGGGCGTCAGGCGAAACGGCATGGCCTCGCGGTAATGCAGGGCACTGGCATAGGGCGCCGGCAGCCAGGTGTCGTTGAAGCGTCCGCCGAGCCAGCCTTCCGGGGTCTCCAGCAGGCATTCCTCGGCGATCTCCTGGATGGCGGTGTGCAGCGGCAGGTTCAGTTCGTGGGCCGGTACGTAGCCGGAAATCAACTTCAGCACCACATCGCCCCGGTCCTGGCGGCGCTGGCGCACCAGCACCCAGTAGTCACGGCCTTGCCAATGCAGGGTCAGGCGGACCGAGACGCCAAGGTTGGCCAGTTCCAGGGCAAAGTGCTCCGGGTTGGTCACGGTGACTGGCCGCCGGCGCTGCAGGGTCTGGGAAAAATTCAGCGGCATGCCGACGCTCTGATAGCTCAGGCCTTCGGGCGTTGCTTCGACGTACAGCGGCAGGGTTTTGAAGTTGCTGGGGTTCTTTCTGATCAGCGTTCGCGGCATGTCAGCTCCTTCTGGCGTCGGGATCAGCCGCCGGGCCGGCTGTTCATCGACTGGCTAGGACTTGAGCAACGGTCGCCACATTGTGGGCGAGGTGCAGCGCATTGATGGTGCCGACAATAGCACTGGCGACGCCCGGTTGGGCAAACAACAACTCGAAGCTGGCGCGTACCGGGTCCACCCCGGGACTCAGGCACACGTGGCCGCTGGCCAGGGCTTTTTTCACCAGGATGGCTTTGCCGTGGGCAGCAGCGTAGTCGATGACCGGCCGCTCGGCTTGTTCGTTGAGGTTGTAGGTGACCATGGCGCAGTCGCCTTGCTCCAGGGCTTTCAAACCGCCGTCGACGGTCTTGCCGGAAAAGCCGAAGCCGCGGATCTTGCCTTCGTCCTTGAGTGCGGCGAGGGTCTGGTAGACCTCGCAGTCGTTGAGGATTGCCAGGTCGTTGCCGTCCGAGTGCACCAGCACCAGGTCGATGAAGTCGGTTTCCAGGCGTTGCAGGCTGCGCTCGATGGAGAACCGTGTGTGCGCGGCGCTGAAGTCGTGGCGCGACTGGCCGTTGTCGAACTCTTCGCCGACCTTGCTGACAATCACCCAGTCCTGGCGTTGACCGCGCAGCAGCGGGCCAAGGCGTTCTTCGCTGCGGCCATAGGCGGGAGCCGTGTCGATCAGGTTGATGCCCAGCTCGCGGGTCAGCGTGAGCAGCCTGCGCGCTTCATCGTCATCGGGGATCTGGAAACCGTTGGGGTACTTCACCCCTTGGTCGCGGCCCAGCTTCACCGTGCCCAGGCCCAGGGGCGA
This sequence comes from Pseudomonas sp. ok272, assembly GCF_900109995.1. GTDB lineage: Bacteria > Pseudomonadota > Gammaproteobacteria > Pseudomonadales > Pseudomonadaceae > Aquipseudomonas. The sequence continues at coordinate 66,394 of NZ_FOCB01000006.1, forward strand.
GACCCGCAGGCCAGTGCTGCCCAGGGGGCGATGCAGGTCGTGCAGCGTGGCGTGGCTCATGGCAGCAGTTGCTCCCAGGCCGGCACGCCCAGCGGTGGTTTGGGCAGGTCCGGCAGGGGCGCGGGATGGCTCGGCTGGATGCCATCACGTTCCAGGGCGGCCAGCACCCGGTCGGCAAAGTCGGGGGCCAGCGCCAGTTTGGTCGGCCAGCCGACCAGCAGGCGATCCTGTTCGGCGAGGAAGGCGTTGTCCGGGCGGCTCAGGCCCGACTGCAGGGGTTCGGCGCGATCAACCCGCAACGTCGCCCACTGCGCCTGGCTGAGGTCGACCCACGGCAGCAGGTTGCCCAGTTCTTTCTGGGCCGTGGCGATTTGTGCTTCGGGGGTGCGGGCCACGCCTTCTGCCTCGGCGATGTCACCGCCCAGGTACCAGACCCATTGGCCATCGGCCGCGGGGTGGGTGGTCACGGTGATGCGCGGCTTTGGTCCGCCGCCCAGGCAATGGGCGTACAGCGGCTTGAGGCTGGGGCCCTTGACCAGCACCATGTGCAGCGGTCGGGTTTGCATGGCCGGCTGGCTCAGGCCCAGGGTGGCGAGCAACTCGGCATTGCCGGCGCCGGCGCTGAGGACGATGCGCTGGGCGCGGATCTCACGCCCGTCGACCCGCAGGCCTACCAGCTCGTCGTTCTCCAGCAGCGGCTCGATGGTTTGCCCGGCCAGCAGGCCGTCGCCGGCGAGGGTGGCCAGGCGTTCGATCAGGCTGGGCACGTCGATGACCAACTCGGCCAGGCGATAGACCTTGCCCTTGAAGCGTTTGTCTTGCAGGGCCGGCGGCAATTGCTCGCCCTTGACCTGGTCGACTCGGCCGCGCACGGCCTTGCTGGCGAAGAAGCTGGTGAGGTTGCCGGCCAGGGTGCCGGGGGACCAGAGGTAGTGGGCTTCGGACAGCAGGCGGACGCCGGACAGGTCCAGTTCACCGTCGCCAGCGATGGCTTCGCGCCAGCGGCGCGGCATGTCGGCAATGGCTTCCGAGGCGCCGGTCAGGGCGCCGTGCAGTGCGTATTTGGCGCCGCCGTGGATGATGCCCTGGGACTTTACGCTTTGCCCGCCGCCGAGGGTCGCTTGTTCTACCAGGACGGTGGCAAACCCCAGGCGCCGCAGGCGTGCGTTGAGCCAGAGGCCGGCGACACCGGCGCCGACGATCAAGATGTCGGTGGAGATAACGGATGACATGGGGCGACCTCTGCGTTCAAGACTAGGGACGCAGTATACAGACTGGAGGATCGCAGGTTTTGCTGGCGATCAAGTGTGGTTGCAACGAGGATCGTGGGGGTGGGGGTTGTGGGAGCGAGACCGGCTTGCCGGCGATGGCGGGTGGTGTGCATATCCGTTGCTGCGGGTGTGGCGGCTGGTGGTTCCGCCCTTACGGCGGGTCACTTTTTCAAACGCCAAAAAGTAACCAAAAGGCTTTGCCCCGAGCGTCCGGCCCCTCGCTTAGGCTCGGGGTTCCTTCGCTACGGTCTCCCTCTGGGGGCATTGCCCTCCGGTTGGCTTCGCTGCACCTCCATGCAATGTGTTCGACTGCGTCGAACGGCGCTGTGCGCCAGTCCCCAGAGGGATACCTCCGCTCAGCCTGCCGATGGGGCGGGTGGATCAAAAGCCAGATCAAGATCAAGAGCGGCAGGCGAGCTAACGCTCGGCCTGTTGAGTGGTGAAGGCGGAGTGGGGTGGCTGGGAGTTTGGGGGTGACTTTGCTTTTGGTGGGAGCGGGCTTGCTCGCGAAGACGTCGGCACATTCACACTCAATGCCTGCTGGCAGATTGCTCTCGCCGGCAAGCCGCTCTCGCGCCCACTGAGGTGCTGTGGGCCTGGTGCTCAGTGCCCGGCTGTTTTGGAGAACAGCTGAATCACCACCACCCCGAGCACGATCAAGCCCATGCCGAGTATGGCTGGCAGGTCGAGTTTCTGGCCGTAGATGAACAGCGCGGCGATGCTGACCATGACGATGCCCAGGCCGGCCCAGATGGCGTAGGTCACACCCACCGGGATGGTGCGCACCACCAGCGTCAGCATCCAGAAGGCGATGCCGTAGCCGATGATGATCAGCGCCAGGGGAATCGGCGTGCTCAGGCCTTTGACCGCTTTCATCGATACGGTGGCAATCACTTCGGCGCAGATGGCGATAGCCAGGTAGTAGTAAGCGTTCATGGGTCAATCCTCGTGTGAACGGTCTCTTTCTTGGGTCGGCATTTTAGCGGTTCCCTAGATGGGGTAAAGTCATTACCTATCCGATTTTAAGATGGGTTGGGCGATGACTATTCAGTGGAACCTGGAGCAGATGCAGTTGTTCGTCAGCGTTGCCGAGCAGCGTTCGTTTTCGGCGGTGGCGCGTGATCAGCGCAAGGCGCAATCAGCCGTCAGTAACGCGATTGCGCTGTTGGAGGCGGATCTGGGGGTGAGTCTGTTCGAGCGCAGTAGCGGCCGCCAACCGCGCCTGACCGAAGCCGGCAGTGCCTTGCTGGAGCAGGCGCGGGAGGTGCTGCGTCAGTGCGAGCGCCTCAATGGGCGGGCGCGGGCGTTGATGCAGGGGCAGGAGGCGCGCCTGCGTCTGGCCCAGGATGAGGCGATGCCCTACCAGCCGGTGCTCGATAGCCTGCAGGCACTGGCCGAGCAATTCCCCAGCCTGGAGGTGCAATTGGCGAGCGCGGCCCAGGGCGATGTGGCCCGCAAGCTGGTGGAGCGCCAGGCCGACCTGGGACTGCTGTTCTATCACGAGCACATTCCCGAAGCCCTGGAGCGGCGGGTACTGGGCAGTGTCGAGATGGTTACCGTCTGCGGTGTCGGTCATCCGCTGGCGGCGGGCGGGGCGGTGGATTGCCAGCAACTGGCCCAGCATCGGCAGTTGCTGATGGCCACGCACTCCAGCGTCTACCCCGGCAGCGAGCAGGCCAGCCCGCAAGTCTGGCGCGCCGACAGTTTCTACGTGTTGGCCGAATGGGTGATGCGCGGTCTGGGGTGGGGCTGGCTGCCGCGGCATGTGGTGCAGTACCCGGCGTACCAGGGGCAGATGGTCGAATTGGTCAGTGAATGGACCCCGCCGGCGCTGGTGGTGGAGTTGGTCTGGCGCCGCGACGAGACCCTGGGGCCGGCCGCGCGGTGGTTGGCCGAACGTTTTGCCGAGCAGTTGCAGGCCACCGGCTGAAAAAGCCGATAAACTCCGCCGCCATGAATAGAACTCTGTACACCGCGCTGTTTTACCTGGGGCTGCCACTGGTAGCGATCCGCCTGTGGCTGCGTTCGCGCAAGGCACCGGCCTACGCCAAGCGCATTGGCGAGCGTTTCTCCCTCGGTTTGCCGGTGATGAAAACCGGCGGCATCTGGGTGCACGCGGTGTCGGTGGGCGAGAGCATCGCTGCCGCACCGATGATCCGCGCCTTGCTGGTGCGGTATCCGCAACTGCCGATCACCGTGACCTGCATGACCCCCACCGGTTCGGAGCGGATTCACGCCTTGTTCGCCGATGAACCGCGCATCCAGCACTGTTACCTGCCCTACGATTTGCCCTGCGCGGCGGCGCGGTTTCTTGAGCGGGTCCAGCCGACGCTGGCGGTGATCATGGAGACCGAGCTGTGGCCCAACCATATTCACCAGTGCGCCAAGCGCGGTATCCCGGTGGCGCTGGCCAATGCCCGGCTCTCCGAGCGTTCAGCCAAGGGCTATGGCCGCTTCCCTAAGCTGACCCGGCCGATGCTGGCCGAGATGAGTTGGTTCGCGGTGCAGACCGAGGCCGAAGCCGAGCGCTTCCGGCAATTGGGCGCGCGGCCGGAAACGGTGGAAGTGACCGGCTCGATCAAGTTCGACCTGACGGTCGACCCGCACCTGCTGCAGCGCGCCGCTGAGTTGCGCGAGCACTGGCAGGCGGTGGTGCGTCCGGTGTGGATCGCCGCGAGTACCCATGATGGCGAGGACGAGGTGGTGCTGGCGGCCCATCGGCAGTTGCTCGCCAGCCACCCGGACGCATTGCTGATCCTGGTGCCGCGTCATCCCGAGCGTTTCAATGCGGTGTTCGAGTTGTGCCAGCAGCAGGGCTTCAGCACTGTCCGGCGTTCCAGCGGCGCGCCGGTCAACGCCGATACCGCGGTGCTGCTGGGCGACACCATGGGCGAGTTGCTGTTTCTCTACGCCTTGGCCGACAGCGCGTTCGTCGGCGGCAGCCTGGTGCCCAATGGCGGCCACAACCTGTTGGAGCCGGCAGCGCTGGCCAAGCCGGTGATCTGCGGGCCGCACCTGTTCAACTTCCTGGAGATCGCCGCGCAATTGCGCAGTGCCGGGGCGTTGGTCGAGGTCGATGATGCGTCGGGGCTGGCCGTTGAGGTGCAGCGCCTGTTCGAGTTGCCACGCGATGCCCAGCGCATGGCCGAGGCGGGATTGAAGGTGATGCGCACCAACCAGGGCGCGTTGCAGCGTTTGCTGGATGGGTTGGGAAGACTGATCGATAAGTCCTGAACCACCGCTAACACTTGTGGGCGCGAGGCCGGCTTGCCGGCGAAAGCGCTGGATCAGCCAACATCGATGTCGACTGATACGGCCGCTTCGCGAGCAAGCCCGCTCCCACAGGTTTTTGGCTGTTACCTCAAGGCCGCGCCTTGAGTTGCTCCGCTGCGGCCTTGGCCAGGTCCGGTGGCAGGAAGTCCTTGTCCGGGTTGTAGTCGGCCTTGAGGTAGCGCTTGAGGTCTTGCAGGTCGCCCGGGCTCAGGGTGCCGGCGACTTGCTTCAGGCTCAGGTTGTCGAGGATGTAGTCGTAGCGGCTGTTGTTGTAGTTGCGCACCGAGGTGTACAGCTGGCGCTGGGCGTCGAGCACGTCGACGATGTTGCGCGTCCCGACCTGATAGCCGATTTCCGTGGCTTCCACGGCGCTCTGGTTGGAGATGATCGACTGGCGGCGCGCTTGCACCTGCTCGACGTCACTGTTCACCGCGCGGTGCAGGTCGCGGGTGTTCTGCACCACCTGGCGGCGCAGCGACTCACGCTGCTGCTCGTTCTGGTCGAGCTGGGAATAGGACTGGCGCACTTGCGAGCTGGTCAGCCCGCCGCTGTAGATCGGGATGTTCAACTGCAGGCCAATGGTGCTCTGCGAGACGCTGCCGCTGTAGGCCTGGGGCAGTAAGTTGGGGTTCGCGAACCCCATCGCATCGTTGTCGCCGACCTTGTACTGGGCCACCGCATCGAGGGTCGGGGCGTGCCCGGCCTTGCGTTGCTTGAGGGTCTCTTCGGCGGCGCTGACCGCGTAGTTGCTGGCCAGCAGGTTGAGGTTCTGCTGGGACGCGGTGTCGACCCAGGCCTTGGCGTCGTTCGGCGACGGCGGCAGGATCGGCAGGGTGTGCACGATGCCCTGGATCGAGTTGTACTGGCGGTTGGTCAGGGTGATCAGCGCTTCGAAGGCGTTATCCACCTGCTGCTGGGCGAGGATCCGGTTGGCCCGCGCCGTGTCGTAGCTGGCTTGCGATTGCAGCACGTCGGTCTTGTCCGACAGACCGACATCGAAGCGCTCGTTGGACTGGTCCAACTGGCGCTTGAACGCCGCTTCCTCGGCCTTGGTCGAGGCCAGGTTGTCCTGGCTGCGCAGCACGTTGAAGTAGGTCTGGGCGGTCTGCAGGATCAGGTTCTGCTCGGTGGCCGAGAGTTGCAGCGCCGCTTGTTCGTTGATGTCCTTGGCGGCCTGGTACTGGAACCAGCGGTCGGCGCGAAACAGTGGCTGGGCCAGGGTCGCCTGATAGAAATGCGCGCTGCGGTTGGCGATGGCCGACGGTGTATCGATGTCGGTGCGCACGTTGGCCATTTCGGCACTGCCCGACAGGTTGGGCAGCAGGCCGGCGCGCGCCTGGGGCACGACTTCCTTTTGCGCGCCATATTGGGCGCGGGCGGCGGCCAGGTCGGCGTTGTTGTCGACCGCTTCCTGATAGACGCTGACCAGGTCGGTCTTGGTCGACAGGGTCACGTTTTCGGCCCAGGCCATTCCATTGACGGCACATGACACAGCGAGCGCCAAGGTGAGTTTTCGCAGCATGAGCCAATCCCTAGAAATGAAAGTACGACGATAATTCAAGCGCCCAAACTTACGGCGCAAGCCCTACAGCGTCAAGGCACAGTGCTGGCATGCGAGTGTAGTAGGGCGAGTCCGGGGCAACAAACCGACGTTTGCGCCATTCATCACGCTGATTGCACCGGGGTTGGCGTTCCAGGTCGGTTATGTCTAGACTGGCGCCGTTCTTGTCGGGGTGCCTTGCTATGAGGCTGAGATCGAATAATTTCGGATCCCGTTGAACCTGATCAGGTTAGCGCCTGCGTAGGGAACAAGATTTCTCGTCACCCGGCGAGTCCTCTTGTGCTTCGTCCGGGATTTTTTTGTCGTTCGACCATCGAACGCCCGAGTGACGATGCACAGCACCAGTCCTGGTGCGTCCGTGCCTCTCAGGTTCTGCTCCGACAATCCACTGCCTGGATGCTGTCTGGAGAGCCCGTGATGACCACAACACTAAAAAATGCGCCCCACCTGAGTGAATCGGCCAAGGTCGATCAACAATCGGTGCAGCCCTTTACCCGCTCGCAAAAGATTTATGTCCAGGGTTCGCGCCCGGACATCCGCGTGCCGATGCGCGAAATCAGCCTGGACGTGACCCCGACCGACTTCGGCGGCGAAATCAATGCACCCGTGGTGGTCTACGACACCTCCGGCCCCTACACCGACCCCAACGTCATCATCGACGTGCGCAAAGGCCTGGGCGATGTGCGTTCGTCGTGGATCGACGCCCGTGGCGACACCGAGCGCCTGGCGGGCCTGAGTTCCAACTTCGGCCAGGAACGCCTGGCCGACGCCGAGCTGACCAAGCTGCGCTTTGCCCACGTCAACAACCCGCGCCGGGCCAAGGCCGGGGCCAACGTCAGCCAGATGCACTACGCGCGCCAAGGCATCATCACCGCCGAGATGGAATACGTGGCCATCCGCGAGAACATGAAGCTGGAAGTGGCCCGCGCCGCCGGCCTGTTGGACCAGCAACACGCCGGCCACAGCTTTGGCGCCAGCGTGCCGAAGATCATCACCCCCGAATTCGTGCGTGACGAGATCGCCCGGGGCCGCGCCATCATCCCGGCCAACATCAACCACACCGAACTGGAGCCGATGATCATCGGCCGTAACTTCCTGGTGAAGATCAACGGCAACATCGGCAACAGCGCCCTGGGTTCGTCCATCGAAGAAGAAGTGGCGAAGCTGACGTGGGGCATTCGCTGGGGCTCGGACACGGTCATGGACCTGTCCACCGGCAAGCACATCCATGAAACCCGCGAGTGGATCATCCGCAACTCGCCCGTGCCGATTGGCACCGTGCCGATCTACCAGGCCCTGGAAAAGGTCGGCGGCGCGGCCGAAGACCTGACCTGGGAGCTGTTCCGCGACACCCTGATCGAACAGGCCGAGCAGGGCGTGGACTACTTCACCATCCATGCCGGCGTGTTGTTGCGCTACGTGCCGCTGACCGCCAAGCGCGTGACCGGGATCGTTTCCCGTGGCGGCTCGATCATGGCCAAGTGGTGCCTGGCGCACCACAAGGAAAACTTCCTCTACACCCACTTCGAAGACATCTGCGAAATCATGAAGGCCTACGACGTCAGCTTCTCGCTGGGCGATGGCCTGCGTCCTGGCTCGATTGCCGACGCCAACGACGCGGCGCAGTTCGGTGAGTTGGAGACCCTCGGCGAGTTGACCAAGATCGCCTGGAAGCACGACGTGCAATGCATGATCGAAGGCCCGGGCCACGTGCCGATGCAATTGATCAAAGAGAACATGGACAAGCAGCTCGAATGCTGCGACGAGGCGCCGTTCTACACCCTCGGCCCGCTGACCACCGACATCGCGCCGGGCTACGACCACATCACCTCGGGCATCGGAGCGGCCATGATCGGCTGGTTCGGCTGCGCCATGCTCTGCTACGTGACGCCCAAGGAACACCTGGGCTTGCCGAACAAGGATGACGTGAAGACCGGGATCATCACCTACAAGATCGCCGCCCACGCCGCCGACCTCGCCAAGGGCCACCCGGGCGCGCAGATCCGCGACAACGCCTTGAGCAAGGCGCGGTTCGAGTTCCGCTGGGAAGACCAGTTCAACCTCGGCCTGGACCCGGACACCGCGCGCGCCTATCACGACGAAACCCTGCCCAAGGACTCGGCCAAGGTCGCGCACTTCTGCTCCATGTGCGGGCCGAAGTTCTGCTCGATGAAGATCACCCAGGAAGTCCGTGAGTACGCGGCCAACCAGCGCATCGAAGCGGTCGACGTGGACGTCGCCCAAGGCCTGGCCGAACAGGCCGAGCGCTTCAGGCAGGAAGGTAGCCAGTTGTACAAGAAGGTTTGATCTGACCCGGGACGGCGGTGCTTGCACTGCCGTCTTCGCGAGCAGGCTCGCTCCCACAGGGGATTGGTGAGCGCCACAGATCCCTTGTGGGAGCGAGCCTGCTCGCGATAGCGATCAAAAAAACAACACATGCCCCTCTGAGATAACCCCCTTGAGCATTCAACCCAGCACCTATTCCCCCGACATCGCCGTGCCCGCCGACAAGCGTGTGTTCGGCGGTCGTGACTTGTTTTCTTTGTGGTTCTCCCTGGGCATCGGCCTGATGGTGTTGCAGACCGGCGCGTTGCTTGCGCCGGGCCTGGGCCTGTCGGGGTCGTTGCTGGCGATCTTCCTCGGCACCCTGGTGGGCGTCCTGCTGCTGGCCTGCGTGGGCGTGATCGGCAGCGACACCGGCCTGTCGGCCATGGCCGCGCTCAAGCTCAGCCTGGGTAAACACGGCGCGAGCGTGCCCGCGCTGTTGAACCTGCTGCAACTGATCGGCTGGGGCTCGTTCGAAATCATCGTGATGCGCGATGCGGCCAGCGTGTTGGGGGCCCGGGCCTTCAGCGAAGGCAGCCTGGGCGCCAACCCAATGCTGTGGACGCTATTTTTCGGGGCCCTGGCAACCTTGCTGGCGGTCAGCGGACCGTTGACCTTCGTGCGTCAGATCCTGCGCAAGTGGGGCATCTGGCTGCTGCTGGCGGCGTGCATCTGGCTGACCTGGAACCTGTTCGCCAAGGCTGACCTGGGCGCGTTGTGGGCCCAGGCCGGCGATGGTTCGATGCCGTTCGCCGTGGGCTTTGACATCGCCATCGCCATGCCGCTGTCGTGGCTGCCGCTGATCGCCGACTACTCGCGCTTCGGCAAGCGGGCCAAGAACGTGTTCGGCGGTACGGCGCTGGGCTTCTTCATCGGTAACTTCTGGTTGATGAGCCTGGGCGTGGCCTACACCCTGGCGTTCGCCCCGAGCGGTGAAGTCAACGCCTTGCTGCTGGCGCTGGCCGGCGCGGGCCTGGGGATTCCCCTGCTGCTGATCCTGCTCGACGAGTCGGAAAACGCCTTTGCCGACATTCACTCGGCGGCGGTGTCCACCTCGATGCTGACGCGCCTGAAAGTCGAACACCTGGCCCTGGCCATTGGCGTGCTCTGCACCCTGATCGCCCTGCTGGCGCCGTTGGCCCAGTACCAGAACTTCCTGCTGCTGATTGGCTCGGTGTTCGCCCCGCTGTTCGGCGTGGTGCTGGTGGATCACTTCATCCTGCGCCAGCGCAGCGCCCAGGTGGCATCGGCGGCGTTGCGTTGGCCGGCCCTGTTGGCGTGGTTGGGTGGGGTCAGCACCTATCACCTGTTGGCCAACCTCTATCCGGAGCTGGGTGCCACCCTGCCGGCACTGGTGGTGGCAGGGTTGCTGCAACTGCTGCTGGGTCGCGTATTCAGCGTTGCTCGGGCACCCACTCGGGCTTGATCTGGCCCTTGAGGCGAGCGTAGGGGATGGTGATCTCGACCAGCCCCTGCGATTTCGGCCCGATGGTCTCCAGGTTGTATTTGAGCACCACCCCGGCGCGCGTCAAGGCGACGTTCGGGGTCTTCTGGAAGGGCCAGGTTTTGATAAAGTCCGGGTCGCGGTCCAGCTTCGAATTGATCAGCCAACTGTTATGGGCGACCTGCACGGTCTTCCAGAAGGCCACGTCCTGCCCTGGCAACAGCATGTCGCCCAGGGTCAGTTCCTTTTGCAATGACCGCGAATAGTTGATGAAACCGCGCCCCGGTATACCGCTGGAGCCGCCGGTGTCCAGGTAGCTCGACACTTCGATGAGCACCAGGTCGTCATGTTGTTCACGTACCTTGGCTTGCAGGTACAGGCTGTTGCGCTGCGCCGGGTCCTTGAGGAACTGTTCGCGCAAGGCCTTGAGCGACGGCGGCAGCGGTGCACCCGCAACGGTACGGCCCATCTGCAACAGGCGTTGCTCGACGAGGCGATCCAGTACCGGCTCGGAAGGAAAATGTACGGTGTCGATATTGACCAGCGGGCAGTCGGCGGTGTGACACCCGGGCTGAATCTGTTCCGAGGCATCGGCGGTCAATGGCAGTGGAGGCTTGGCGCCGGACAGGCTCTGGCAGGCCCCGAGGGTGAGAGCGATACAGGCCACGGAGGCGATTTTCAGGAGTGACATGGGCGTCCTTCATGGAGCGATGAGGGGCAAAAGTTACCGGCTTCGACTGCCTGCGCGGCGGTCAGTTCGCACTAAGCTAATTAGAGAGCTTAACAGCCTTGCCGTCTATCCCGCTGTCGGCAAAGGGGCTGCATCAAAGGCTGCGGGCGAGTTAGGATGGCGCGAAGTCGAGGTCCCAACCTCGTAACGAACCTGCGGTAGACGAGGATTGAGATGACAGACTTTGCCAAAGCGACCCCGACCGCCGTCGACGTCGTGCGCCGGGATACCTGCCACAAGGGCTTCTACCAACTGGACCGCGTGCACCTGCGCCATGAGCTGTTCGGCGGTGGCATGAGCCGTGAAATCAGCCGCGAATTGTTCGTGCGCCACGATGCGGTGTGCCTGCTGCCTTACGACCCGGTGCGCGATGAAGTGGTGCTGATCGAGCAGTTTCGCGTCGGCGCGCTGGGCAAGGTCGATCCGCCGTGGCTGATCGAGCTGGTCGCCGGTCTGATCGACAAGGACGAGCAGCCAGAAGAAGTTGCTCATCGCGAAGCGCAGGAGGAAGCTGGACTGGCGATCACCGCGCTGTGGCCGATGCTCAATTACTTTCCATCGCCCGGCGCCAGTACCGAATATGTGTACTTGTACCTGGGGCGCTGTGACAGCAGCGGGGCGGGTGGGCTGCACGGACTGGTGGAGGAAGCGGAAGACATTCGCGTCACGGTCTGGGACTACGAAGAAGCCCTGCAGGGTGTGCGTGATGGGCGGATTTCCAACGCGGCGAGCATCATTGCCTTGCAATGGCTGGCTTTGAACCGCGTTGAAGTGAGGGGGCTATGGTCGTAAACAAACAACGCGACCGTTATCGGGTCGACCTGGTCGGGCTGCAAAGTGCGTGCGAAGCCAACTATGCGCGCCTGTTGCGCTTGTTGCCGGACATGCGCCATGACCCCGCAGCGCGGCGCATTGCCGTGACCCAGGGTGAGCAAATGCTCGGGGTGCTGACCCTGGAAGTGCTGATGGCCTGCCCCTACACCACCACCTTGCGCGTCGGCCAGGAGCACAGTCTGCCGTGGCTGCCGGTGCCGCAACTGGAGGTGCAGGTCTATCACGATGCGCGCATGGCCGAGGTTGTCAGTGCCCAGCATGCACGACGTTTTCGCAGCATCTATCCTTACCCCAACGCCTTGATGCACCAGCCCGACGAGAAGGCCCAGCTCAATGTGTTCCTGGGTGAATGGCTGAGCCATTGCCTGGCATGCGGGCATGAGTACGAGGCTGTGCGCTAGATGTGAACTGGATCCGGTTCCAGGCTTTGTTCTTTCACGGTTGCCCAGCATAATCGCGCCATTCATCCAATTGTCCTGATTGAGCCTTGGGAGAACGCCTTGCCGAGCGTATCCACACTGACCGCCAACGATCCCGTTCTGCTGGTGCAGCTGTCCGACAGCCATTTGTATGCCGAGGCCGACGGCACGCTGTTGGGCATGAACACCCGTGACAGCCTGCAAAAGGTGGTCGAGTTGGTGTTGGCGCAACAGCCGCAGGTCGACTTACTGATCGCCACGGGGGATTTGTCCCAGGACGGTACGCTGGCGTCTTACCAGCAGTTTCGCCAGCTGAGTGGGCAGATCGATGCGCCGGCGCGCTGGATTCCGGGTAACCACGATGAACCCCAGGTCATGCGCCAGGCGGCGGTGCAGAGTCAGTTGCTGGAGCCAGTGGTGGATGTTGGCAGCTGGCGGATCACCTTGCTCGACTCAGCGGTGCCGGGCTCGGTGCCGGGGTTTCTTCAGGACGAGCAGTTGCAGTTGCTGGCCCAGGCCTTGAGTGAGGCGCCGCAGCGGCATCATTTGGTGTGCTTTCATCATCATCCGGTGTCGATCGACTGTGTGTGGATGGAGCCGATTGGCTTGCGCAATCCGGAGGCGTTGTTTGCGGTGCTGGATCGTTTTCCGCAGGTGCGCGGGGTGTTGTGGGGGCATGTGCATCAGGAGGTTGATCAGGTGCGCAATGGGGTGCGGTTGTTGGCTTCGCCTTCGACGTGTATTCAGTTTGAGCCGCGCAGTGAGGATTTTCGGGTGGATGGGTTGGCGCCGGGGTATCGCTGGTTGCGGTTGTGGGCGGATGGGCGATTGGAGACGGGGGTGGAGCGGGTGACGGGGTTTGATTTCACGGTGGATTACGGGGCTGCCGGGTATTAGTCCCGACCTGGCTCTTGTGGGAGCGGGCTTGTCGGACCGCCGCACCGTCGCGAAGGCGGCCTCAAGCATTGCACCGCTCTCGAGAAGGCGACGACCCTGCGGTTGTCGCCTTTTTCTTGGGCGTTACTTCGGCTGGTCGTAGTTATCCAGTGTCCGCTCCACCAGCAGGTGCCCCAGTGAAATCATCTGCTGGATCGCCAGGGCCACATGCCGGTGCGGGCCTTCCAGCTCAAACGCCAGGTCGCTGGCGATCACATTCACCGCCGCCAGGGTTTCTGAGGCGTGGGCCAGTAGGGTTTCGTTGTCGAGGTCGGGAAGCACGGTGAAGATGGTCGAGGGCGCCTGGGTGGGGCGATTGGCCTGGGCGCTCGGCGGCTTGAGGTAGTGGTCCAGCGCGCGCTCGGCGGCGTCGTTGAGTTTTTTCGGGTCGTTGGCGTCGTAGGGTGAAACGCTGAGGGTTTCGGGGGGATTGGGGGTGACTTTGTGCATGGTGGTGCTCCTTGATTAGCGGAGCTGCCACTGATCGCCGCGACGCGATTGAAGGTGGCAACTGTACGCAGGTTCGCGGACCGGGAATCAAGGAACCCGGCATACCCGAAGGTATCCCGCGCACAGCCGCCATAACGCAAAGCAGTAGACGATAAAAAGACGCCAACTGAAAGGAAATGATGGCGCCATGCGCCTTGATTGATCCGGGCCGCGACGCCCGGCCGCTGAAGAGACAGCGACCCGAAAAGCCTAAGCCCCCACCTTCCGAGCAACAACCCGAAAAACATGTCGGACGCTTCCCGCCTCCTACATCGATTTCCTCATCCGCAGTTTCTCCCCACCCCATTCGTCTCCCTGTAAACTGCGGCTTTTTGTCTCACGGTGCAGGGGTTCGCATGTCGGGTTCGGTTCTCTATATCCATGGTTTTAACAGTGCGCCTTCGTCGAAGAAGGCCAGTCAACTGGTCGGTGTGATGCAGCGGCTGGGCCTGGGGGATGAGTTGCGGGTGCCGGCCTTGCATCATCACCCGCGTGAGGCTATTGGCCAGCTTGAGCGGGCGATTGCCGAGCTGGGTCGGCCACTGCTGGTCGGCAGCTCACTCGGCGGCTACTATGCCACTTACTTGGCCGAGCGCCACGGCCTCAAGGCCTTGCTGGTCAACCCCGCCGTCAGTCCGCATCGCCGGTTCGACGGTTACCTGGGGATGCAGAAGAACCTGTACACCGATGAAACCTGGGAGTTGACCCTCGACCACGTAGCGGCCCTGGCCGAGTTGGAAGTGCCGGCGCCCCAGGATCCGCAGCGGTATCAGGTGTGGTTGCAGACCGGCGACGAAACGCTGGACTATCGCCTCGCCCAACAGTATTACCGAGCCTGTGCCTTGCGCATCCAGGCCGGTGGCGACCATAGCTTCCAGGGGTTTGCCGAGCAATTGCCGGCCTTGTTGAGTTTTGCCGGTATTGGCGCAGATGTGTACCAGGCGATTGATTTCACGGCACTGTGAAGCCTTGCCCCCTATTTCATGAATGACGGACGACGAGACCCCATGGCCACTCCGAGCGCTAGCTCTTATAACGCAGACGCCATCGAAGTCCTCTCGGGCCTCGACCCGGTGCGTAAGCGCCCTGGCATGTACACCGACACCAGTCGGCCGAACCACCTGGCCCAGGAAGTCATCGACAACAGTGTCGATGAAGCCTTGGCCGGGCATGCCACCTGCGTGCAGGTCATCCTCCACGCTGACCATTCCCTGGAAGTCAGCGACGATGGTCGCGGCATGCCGGTGGATATCCACCCCGAAGAAGGTGTCTCGGGTGTCGAGCTGATCCTCACCAAGCTGCACGCCGGCGGCAAGTTCTCCAACAAGAACTACCAGTTCTCCGGCGGTCTGCACGGGGTGGGTATTTCCGTGGTCAACGCCCTGTCGACGCAAGTGCGGGTGCGGGTCAAGCGCGACGGCAACGAATACCAGATGACCTTCGCCGACGGTTACAAGAAGACCGAGCTGGAAGTGGTCGGCACCGTGGGCAAGCGCAACACCGGCACCAGCGTGTTTTTCGCCCCGGACCCGAAGTACTTCGATTCCCCCAAATTCTCCATCAGCCGCCTCAAGCACGTGCTCAAGGCCAAGGCCGTGTTGTGCCCGGGGCTGCTGGTCAGTTTTGAAGACAAGGCCACCGGCGAGAAGGTCGAGTGGCATTACGAAGACGGCCTGCGCTCGTACCTGGTGGATGCCGTCAGTGAGTTCGAGCGCCTGCCGGATGAGCCGTTCTGCGGCAGCCTGGCCGGTAATAAAGAAGCGGTCGATTGGGCGCTGTTATGGCTGCCCGAAGGCGGCGACAGTGTCCAGGAAAGCTACGTCAACCTGATCCCGACGGCCCAGGGCGGTACCCACGTCAACGGCCTACGCCAGGGCTTGCTCGATGGCATGCGCGAGTTCTGCGAGTTCCGCAGCCTGTTGCCGCGCGGGGTCAAGCTGGCGCCGGAAGACGTCTGGGAACGCATCGCCTTTGTGTTGTCGATGAAGATGCAGGAGCCACAATTCTCCGGCCAGACCAAGGAGCGCCTGTCGTCCCGCGAGGCGGCGGCGTTTGTCTCCGGCGTGGTCAAGGATGCGTTCAGCCTGTGGCTCAACGCCAACCCGGAAACCGGCATGCTGTTGGCCGAGTTGGCGATCAACAACGCCGGCCGTCGTCTCAAGGCCAGCAAGAAGGTCGAGCGCAAGCGCATCACGGCGGGGCCGGCACTGCCGGGCAAGCTGGCTGACTGCGCCGGGCAGGACCCGATGCGTTCCGAGCTGTTCCTGGTCGAAGGTGACTCCGCCGGTGGTTCGGCCAAGCAGGCGCGGGATAAGGAGTTCCAGGCGATCCTGCCGTTGCGCGGCAAGATCCTCAACACCTGGGAAGTGGACGGCAGCGAAGTGCTGGCCAGCCAGGAAGTGCACAACATCGCCGTGGCCATCGGTGTCGATCCAGGCTCGGCCGATATCGCCCAGCTGCGCTACGGCAAGATCTGCATCCTCGCCGACGCCGACTCCGACGGCCTGCACATCGCGACCTTGCTCTGTGCCTTGTTCGTCCAGCACTTCCGCCCGCTGGTGGATGCCGGTCACGTCTACGTGGCGATGCCGCCGCTGTACCGCATCGACCTGGGCAAGGAAATCTACTACGCCCTCGATGAAGCCGAGCGCGATGGCATCCTCGACCGCCTGGTGGCCGAGAAGAAACGCGGCAAGCCGCAGGTCACGCGATTCAAGGGCCTGGGTGAAATGAACCCGCCGCAACTGCGTGAAACCACCATGGACCCGAACACGCGGCGCCTGGTGCAACTGACGCTGGAAGATTTTGACGCCACCTCGGAAATGATGGACATGCTGCTGGCCAAGAAACGCGCCGGTGATCGCAAGTCGTGGCTGGAGTCCAAGGGCAACCTGGCCGAGGTCCTGGCCTGATGCACAAAGGGTGGGTCCTGGCAGGGATGCTCCTGGCAAGTTCGGCGCTCGCCCAGGCGGCGCCGCAGTTGGCCTTGGTGTCCGAGCACGCCGTGGAGGGCATGCGCGGCGGCAATCTGTCGGGGTTGGCGCTGTGTGGCGGGGAGTTGTGGACGGTCTCTGACCGCGACGACGACCGCCTCTATCGCCTGGATACCCGCGAGAACGTCTGGCTGGCCGAAACCGTGCGCATCGAGGTGCCGCAGGTGCCTGACAGCGGCCTGCCCTGGAGCATGAATTCGCGCACCTGGGCGGCGTCGTTCGTGCGCGGTGGCGACCTGGATTTTGAAGGCATCACCTGCGATCAGGCCGGTAACCGCTACGTCGTCAGCGAAGCGCACGCGGCGGTGCTGAAAGTGCCGCCGAGCGGCCCCGCGACGTGGCTGAAGATCACGCCGTCGCTGGTCCGTGAAGCGCGCGCCAGCGGTATGTTGCTGCGTTTCAACGCTTTGTTCGAAGGCATCGCCGTCGACCCCGAAGGCAATCGCCTGTGGCTGGCGGCCGAGCGTCAACGGCGCGGTGTGCTGTCGATCACGCGCACGCCGTCGGGGTGGGCGTGCGACGGTCCTTGCGTGCTGTTGAGCGAAGCGGGCACGCAGAAGCAGCCGCCACAGTTTCCCGGCGCCAAGTCGGTCTCCCGCGACTTTGCCGACCTGGCGTGGTTCGAGGGCAAGCTGTTCACCCTGGAACGCAACGCCTACGAAATCTGCCGCCGCGATGCACAGAGCGCCCAGGTCGAGCAGTGCTGGTCGTTCGCCGAGCAAGCCTTGCAGCCCCAGCGCCGTTATCCACAGGCCTTCGGCTTGACCGAGGCGATGGTGATCGACCAGGACGGTGCCTGGCTTGGCGTCGATAACAACAACGGCGCTCGCGCCGATGGCGAGACCCGCTCGATTGTCTGGCGCTTCGCCGCGCCGGCCGGTGGCTGGAGTGCCCAGCCATGAGCCAGCAGGCCCCGGGGCGGCGCGCGGGTCGCGTGATGCTGATCTTGGCCTGGTGCGCCGGGTTGTTCCTGGCGACCCGTTTTTTCGGAGCCTGGGAGCAACATCAAGCGAACCCCAACACCCACGTCAGTTCGCAACAGGGTGAGGGGTTTATCGAAGTGAAGCTGGCGATCAATGGCCAGGGGCATTTTGTCGCCGATGGCCAGATCAACGGCCAGACGGTGAGTTTCATGCTCGATACCGGGGCGACGGATGTGTCGATCCCGGCCGGCCTGGCCCAGCGCCTGAACCTGGAGCCAGGCGCACCGGTGACCCTGAGCACGGCCAATGGCCGCAGCCAGGGTTATCGCACGCGCCTGGATCAACTGAAGTTGGGCGACATTGTCTTGCACGACGTGCGCGCCCTGGTGGCACCCGGGCTTGGCGGCGAACAAGTGCTGCTGGGCATGAGCGCCCTTAAGAAACTTGAATTTACCCAGCGCGGCGGCACCATGCTGCTGCGCCAGACAACGAACTGATGAGGCCCGCATGAGCGACTCCCTGGAACTCAGCCTGGACGGCGTAGAACGCCGCTCACTGGCCGACTTCACTGAAAATGCCTACCTCAACTACTCCATGTACGTGATCATGGACCGGGCCTTGCCGCATATTGGCGACGGCCTCAAGCCCGTACAGCGGCGGATTATCTACGCCATGAGCGAGTTGGGGCTGGACGCTGACTCCAAGCACAAGAAATCGGCGCGTACCGTCGGTGACGTGCTCGGTAAGTTCCACCCCCACGGTGACTCGGCCTGCTACGAAGCCATGGTGCTGATGGCCCAGCCGTTCAGCTATCGCTACACGCTGGTGGACGGCCAGGGTAACTGGGGTGCGCCGGACGATCCGAAGTCCTTCGCCGCCATGCGCTACACCGAGGCGCGTCTGTCCCGTTACTCCGAAGTGTTGCTCAGCGAGCTGGGCCAGGGCACGGCGGACTGGGGCCCGAACTTCGATGGCACCCTCGACGAGCCGCTGGTGTTGCCGGCGCGCCTGCCGAACATCCTGCTCAACGGCACCACTGGCATCGCCGTGGGCATGGCCACCGACGTGCCGCCGCACAACCTGCGCGAAGTCGCGGCGGCGTGCGTGCGCCTGCTGGATGAACCCAAGGCCACGGTCCAGGAGTTGTGCGAGCACATCCAGGGCCCGGACTACCCGACCGAGGCGGAGATCATCACCCCGCGCGCGGACCTGCTGAAGATCTACGAAACCGGCCGTGGCTCGGTGCGTATGCGCGCCGTGTACCACATCGAGGACGGCGACATTATCGTCACCGCGTTGCCGCACCAGGTGTCTGGCGCCAAGGTGCTGGAACAGATCGCGGCGATGATGCAGGCCAAACCGTCCAAGGCACCGCAAGTGGCGGACCTGCGCGACGAGTCGGACCACGAGAATCCATGCCGCATCGTGATCATCCCGGTCAACAGCCGGATCGACCACGACGCGCTGATGCAGCACCTGTTCGCCAGCACCGAGCTGGAGTCGAGCTACCGGGTCAACATCAACATCATTGGCCTGGATGGCAAGCCGCAGCTCAAGAACCTGCGCGCGTTGCTGGTGGAGTGGCTGGAGTTCCGCGTGCGCACCGTGCGCCGGCGCCTGCAGTTCCGCCTGGACAAGGTCGAGCGTCGCCTGCACCTGTTGGACGGCTTGTTGATCGCCTACCTCAACCTGGACGAAGTGATCCACATCATCCGCACCGAGGAGCATCCCAAGGCCAAGCTGATCGAGCGTTTTGCCCTGAGCGAGATCCAGGCCGACTACATCCTCGACACCCGCTTGCGCCAGTTGGCGCGCCTGGAAGAGATGAAGTTGCGCGACGAGCAGGACGAACTGCTCAAGGAACAAGCCAAGCTGCAAGCCCTGTTGGGCAGCGAAGCCAAGCTCAAGAAGCTGGTGCGCACCGAGCTGATCAAGGATGCCGAAACCTATGGCGACGATCGCCGCTCGCCGATCGTCGAGCGCGCCGAAGCCAAGGCGCTGACCGAGCACGACTTGCTGCCGAATGAAAAAGTGACCGTCGTGCTGTCGGAAAAGGGCTGGGTACGCTCGGCCAAGGGGCACGAGATCGACGCCACCGGGCTTTCCTATAAGGCCGGGGATGGCTTCAAGACGGCGGCGGCGGGGCGCTCCAACCAGTTCGCGGTGTTTATCGACTCCACCGGTCGCAGTTACTCGGTACCGGCGCACACCTTGCCGTCGGCCCGTGGCCAGGGCGAGCCATTGACCGGCCGCCTGACGCCGCCACCGGGGGCGACCTTCGAGTGTGTGCTGATGCCCGAGGACGACAGCTTGTACGTCATCGCCTCCGACGCCGGCTACGGTTTTGTGGTCAAGGGTGAAGACCTGCAAGCCAAGAACAAGGCGGGCAAGGCGTTGTTGAGCCTGCCGAACAACGCCAAGGTGATGCTGCCGCGTCCGGTGGCCGACCGCGAGGAGAACTGGCTGGCTTCGGTGACCACCGAAGGTCGCCTGCTGATCTTCAAGATCAGCGACCTGCCGCAACTGGGCAAGGGCAAGGGCAACAAGATCATCGGTATCCCCGGCGAACGCGTGGCGGCTCGCGAGGAGTACGTCACCGACATCGCGGTACTGCCCGAAGGCGCGACCCTGGTGTTGCAGGCCGGCAAGCGCACGCTGTCGCTCAAGGCCGACGACCTGGAGCACTACAAGGGCGAGCGTGGACGTCGCGGCAACAAGTTGCCGCGAGGCTTCCAGCGGGTCGATGCGTTGTTGGTAGAAACTCCCAATTAAGCGGCCGTAGAGCGCCCGATCTGCGATTTAACCAGTAGATCGGCGCTTTCGCGCTGGAGTCGTACCGCATATTCACGGATGATATGGCCGTTCAAGCGCCGGCATGGTCGGGCGTTCTTCATATTTATTGAGTATTTTCACTGTGGCAGACCCTGCTGGTCGCCACCTGGATGGGATGATGACTGTTCTGCGCCTTCCTCTAATTTTGTTGCTCGCGGGCCTGCTTGGCCTGGCGGGTTGCAGCGTGCACCAGCCGGTGTCGCTGTATCAGTTGGACAGCGGTAACCCGGCTCAGCCTGCACAAGGCGCGGGCATGGCGGTGGTGTTGGGGCCGGTATCGATTGCCGATTACCTGCAACGCGAAACCCTGCTGCAACGCCAGCCCGATGGCAGCCTGCAAGCCGCGACCGATGGCCGCTGGGCCGGCAGCTTGTCGTCGGACATCAATCAGTTGCTGTTGCGCCAGGTCGCGGGTCACCTGGACAGCCAGCGCGTGGTACTGGCCCCGGCAACCGCGGGGTTCACCCCGGATGTGCAGGTGCTGCTGTCGATCACTCGCCTGGACTCGGGCGAGACGCAGCCGGCGGTCCTCGATGCCCAGTGGCGCCTGATTGACCGTCGCGGCCAGGTGCGGGACAACCGCATCATTCACCTGCAAGCGCCGCATGCCGGGAGCACGGCGGCGCAGGTCCAGGCCCAGGGTGCGTTGTTGCAGCAACTGGCCGAGCAGTTGGCGGTGGCGCTCAAGCCGCTGGCCAACCAGCCGCCGATTGTCGAGGCACCACGCAAGACCGCGCCGGCCAAGCCGGCGGCGCGCACTGAGCAGGATCAACAGCCCAAGATCCCGATGGCGGCGCCGATTCGTACCGATATGGAAGTGTTTCGCTTCTAATCCGCGATGACGTCACCCAAAGCCCGCCTTGTGCGGGCTTTGTTGTGCCTGCGGGGGCTGGATCGCTATGGCCTGGGCGGGCCTCTTCGCGGGCAAGCCCGCCCTGGTCCACGGCGAACACACACACACACACACATCCGGGGAGCAGCTCAATTCCTTGTAGGAGCGAGGCTTGCCCGCGAACCGGCCAGTCCATCCAACATCAATGTCGTCAGGTTTACCGCCTTCGCGGGCAAGCCTCGCTCCTACAAGAAATCCGGGCCTGACACGGGATGGGTGTTCATCGTGGACCAGGGTGGGCGCGGGCTTGCCCGCGAAGAGACCAGCACAGGCAACAAAAAACCCGCTGACGAGTGATCGTCAGCGGGCTTTTGCTTGCCAGGTGGGGCTCAGCTCTTGGCGCGGGTCTCGTGCATGCGGGCCAGTTGGCGCTCCAGCATCGAAGGGTAAGGCTCCATCAGACGCTCGACACAGCACGCGCCCTCGGGGCTGGCGATGGGGCGGATGCGCGCGCGTTGGCGGATCAGGACGTCGTCGCTGATCTTGCGCTCAACCAGCAGCAGGTTGCGGCTGTGCTGGGACAGGGCAAGCGCGTCCTGGGCCGGTTCGGCCAGCAGCAGGTCGATCTGGCTCAGGCCGAACAGGTCGTCGCCCAAGGTCAGGCCCAACTGCAATTGCAGGGTGATGCCGCTGTCGGCCACTTCGATCTGCAACTGATGGCCCAGGGCGCGCAGCAACTCGCCGCAGCAAATGGCGTTGGTCAGGTAATCCTCACCGCTGTCTTCACTGTGGAACAGCATCAGCGTGCTGCCGTCGTTGAGGGTGTGCAACTCGCTTTCATACAGCGAGGCGGCCTGGTCCAGGCAGTCGCGATAACGGTCCAGCAGCTCGGTCAGGCGGGCGCGGGGCAGGCGGCGCAGTTGGTCCTGGGCACCCAGTTGCACGGCCAATACCGCGCTGTGCTGCGGCTGGTCCGGGACTGCGGGCTTGGCTTGCGGCTTGACGACGGCAACGCTGGTGTCGCTGTCGCGCAGGTCGGCAAACGGGTCTTCCTCGTCGTCTGTCTCGTCTTCTTCGGCGCTCACCCGGTGACGGGGCGCAGCCTTGAGGCTGGCGATCGGCGCGCTCTCGTCGAAGCTCGGGTCGCGCAGGCTGCGCATCTCGAAGGTGGGCTCGGTGTCTTCGTCGTCGTAGTCGTCGACGTCGGGTTCCGCCGCAGGCGCAGGCTCGGGCTCGATGCGTTCCGGGGCGAAGCTGGTGTGCAACTGGCGGGCCAGGTCACCGATTTCGTCCTGGCGGTCCGTGGCCGGGGTGTTTTCGTCGATGTCGCGCAGCCACACCCGCAGTTGCAGCAAGGGGGTGGATATATGCCGCCCCAGGCGCAAGCTCAGGGCCAGGGACAAGGCCAGCAGGATGGCGCTGAGGATGCCCATGCTTTGCAGGCTGATGGTCATCGGCTGCTGGAACTGTTCCATGTCCAGGCTGATGCGCAGTTGGCCGGCGGTCACGTCCTGGAAGGTGATCTTGCTCTCGTACATGCCCGCGGCTTCACTCAGCAGGCTGTGCTTGGGGCGCTGCCCGGACTCGGCGAGGATCCGGTTGTCCACGCTATAGATCGCCGCGTGGGCCACCAGCGGGTTCTTGGTCAGGTTGTTGAGCAGCACGTTGAGGCTGAGGATGTCGTTGGACACCAACAGCTCCGTGGCGGAGGTCGCCGTCTGGGTCGTGAGGCTCTGACCGAGGGCGTCGGCCTGTTCGTGCATGGCCTGTTTGAACTGCAGGCCCATCACGCAGGCGTAGATCACCAGGGCCAGTGCGACCAGGATCACGTTATGGCTGGCGATGCGCAATGCAATCGGTACACGGCGATGGCGCAGTGCCCGGAAGATCAGCAGGAAGAAGTTATCGGTTTTGACTGGCGTAGGCCGGTTCACTGAGCGCGGCTCTTTTGTCCGTTAAGTTGAGGCGCAGTATAGCGATAGCCCCCAGACCGGCAAAGCGCTCGCTGTGCCCGATGGTCACTGAAAGTGGGTAGAATGCGGTTTTTTTCCACTTGCGGGGGTGCGCCTTGCGCGAAATCGTCCTGATTAACATCACGGGAGTCGACCGACCTGGTCTGACGGCGGCCATTACCGGTGTCTTGGCCCAGGGTGGCGTGACCATTCTCGACATCGGCCAGGCCGTGATCCACGACACGTTGTCGTTCGGCATTCTGGTCGAGATCCCCGACACCGAGCAGGGTTCTTCGGTGCTCAAGGACATCCTGTTCAAGGCTTACGAGCTGGACCAGCAGGTGCGTTTCACGCCGGTGTCCGAGGCGGACTACCAGCACTGGGTCGGTGCACAGGGCAAGAAACGCCACATCGTCACCTTGCTGACGCGCAAGGTGACGGCCGAGCAGTTGCAGCGCGTGAGTTCGATCACCGCCAAGTACGGCTTGAACATCGACCATATCGACCGTCTGTCGGGTCGCATGCCGTTGGACACGCCGGCCGACCAGGGCAAGGGTTGCATCGAGTTTTCCGTGCGCGGCGAAGCGGCCGATCCGCAGGCCCTGCGCGCCGAGTTCCTCAGCGTGGCCCAGGAGCTGAACGTCGATATCGCGTTCCAGGAAGACTCGCTGTTCCGGCGCAACCGTCGCCTGGCGGTGTTCGACATGGACTCGACGCTGATCGAGGCCGAAGTCATCGATGAGTTGGCCAAGGCCGCCGGCGTGGGTGACCAGGTGTCGCAGATCACCGAGCGGGCGATGGCCGGCGAGCTGGATTTCCGTGCCAGCTTCAAGGAACGCCTGGCGTTGCTGCAAGGCCTGGACGTCAGCGTGCTGGACTCGATCGGCGCGTCCCTGCGCCTGACCGAAGGCGCCGAGACGTTGTTCGCCGAACTCAAGCGCCTGGGCTACAAGACCGCGATCCTGTCCGGTGGCTTCACTTACTTTGCCAAGCAGCTGCAAGCCAAGCTGGGGATTGACTACGTGTTCGCCAACGAGCTGGAAGTGGTGGATGGCAAGGTCACGGGTGTGGCGGTCGAGCCGATTGTCGACGCCCAACGCAAGGCTGATCTGCTGCGTGAACTGGCGCACAAGGAAGGTTTGCGCCTGGAGCAGACCATTGCGGTCGGCGATGGCGCCAATGACTTGCCGATGCTGGCGATTGCCGGCCTGGGCGTGGCGTTCCGCGCCAAGCCACTGGTCAAGCAGTCGGCCAAGCAGGCGATTTCCACCCTGGGGCTCGATGGCGTGTTGTACCTGTTGGGGTTCAGGGACCGCGACGGGCAGCTTTGAAACACCCATGACGACCGTGGGAGCGGGCTTGCTCGCGAAGGCGCCAGTACCGTCAACATTGATGTTGAATGTTCCGGCCTCTTCGCGAGCAAGCCCGCTCCCACAGGGGGGCTGCGTAAGCTTTAGGCCTTTGGCGCGCCCAGGCCCTGGCCCATCACCACGGGCGAACCTGCCGCCAGGTCTTGGGCCCACTGCACTTGATCCGGGCCAAACAGCACGATGGCGGTCGAGCCCAGTTTGAAGCGACCCAGTTCGGCACCTTTTTCCAGGTGGATCGGCGCACGGGCGGCTTCGTCGTAGCGCCAGGTTTTCAGCTCGCGCTTGGGCGGTGTTACCAGCCCGGCCCACACGGTCTCGATCGAGGCCACGATCATCGCGCCCACCAGCACCACGGCCATTGGCCCGCGTTCGGTGTCGAAGATGCACGCGACGCGCTCGTTGCGGGCGAACAGCTCGGGCACGTTTTCAGCGGTGGTCTGGTTGACCGAGAAGATCCGGCCCGGGATGTAGACCATTTCGCGCAGGGTGCCGGCCAGCGGCATGTGCACGCGGTGGTAGTCCTTGGGCGACAGGTAGATGGTGGCGAAATCACCGCCCATGAACGGCGCGGCATTGGCCGTATCGCCGCCCAGCAGTTCCAGCACGCTGAAGCTGTGGCCCTTGGCCTGGAACACGCGACCGTGTTCGATCGGGCCGAGTTGGCTGACCGCACCGTCGGCGGGGCTGAGGATCACGCCCGGCGTCGGGTCCAGTGGCCGCGCGCCGTCTTTGAGGGCGCGGGTGAAGAAGGCGTTGAAGTGCTCGTAGGCTGTCAGGTCTTCGACCAGCGCCTGGGACATGTCCACCTGATAGCGCTTGGCGAACCAGGCGGTGAAGGCATTCTTGAACCAGCGCACACGGCATTCGGCAATGCAGCCGGCCAGGCGTGACAGCAGGTGGTGGGGCAGCAGGTACTGACTGAGGATAAACAAACGCTTTTTCATTAACGGTCCTTAAAAAAACTTAGTGCTCGACAGGCGTGTCGGGATGGTTGCCCCATTCGCCCCAGGAGCCGGCGTAGCCTTTGACACGCGGATAACCGAGGGCCTTGGCCACCAGATAAGTAAAGCCAGAGCGGTGGTGGGTCTGGCAGTGGGTGATGATTTCTTTGTCTTTAGTGATGCCCAGTTGTTCGAGGATCTGTGGCATGTCCGTGCGGATCCGCAGTTGACGTGCCGGGTCCATGCCGGCGGTCCACTCGAAATTGATGGCGCCGGGGATATGCCCGCCCTTGGCTGCCAGCACCTTCTCGCCGGAGTACTCCAGCGGCCCGCGTGCATCCCAGATCGCCAGGTCGGCGGCGCCGAGACGGCTTTGCAGGTATTCGCGGGTGGCGGTGGGCTCGCCGTGCAGGGTCAGCGCCAGCGGGCCACCGACGGCGGCCGGGGCCTGTGTCGACAGCGCCAGGCCTTGAGCCATCCAGGCCAGCAGGCCACCGTCGAGGTAGTGATAGTTTTTATGCCCGATCACGTCCAGCAGCCAGATGAAGCGCCCGGCCCAACCGCCGCCTTCGTCGTCGTACACCACGTAGACCGCATCCGGGTGGTGCCCCAGTTCGCCGAACAGGGCTTCGAGCGCGGTCTGCGACGGCAGCAAGCCGGGTGCCGGAGGCTGGCCCAGTTGAGTCCGCTTGGGGTCGACAAAGCGCGCGCCGGGGATGTGCCCTTCGCCATAGCGGGCGCTGCTGGTCAGGTCCACCAGGATCAGGTCGCGGGCGTCGAGGCGGGCGAGCAGGTCGCCGGGCTCGATCACCAGCGCCAAGCCAGAGAAGTCAGGCATGTGAGGTCTCCAGAGCACAAAGGGAGACGATTGTAGCGCAAGCACTTACAGACGGCTTGTGATCAATGCACGGATGGGCGCGCAGAAGGGACGGTCGGGCCCACCCGTGGGCCCGACCTGTGGCGTCATCCCAGGTTGGGCACCTTGGCGATCACGGGCAAGCCCAGGTAGCGGTTGACGTCCGAATCGGACTTGAGGCTGTCGTCGAAGAACTCGACCACGAACGCCAGGCCGATCCCGCCGAGCAGGCCACCGACCAGCACGCCAATCAACACCATCCACAGTTTCGGGCTGACCGGTTTGGTGTTGACGGTCGCCCAGCTCACCACCGAGACGTTGCCGATCTGCGAGCTGGCTTGCTCGTTGAGGAAGCGGGTTTCCTCAAGCTTTTCCAGGTACAGCTTGCGGCTGTCGCGCAGCACGCCGAGTTTCTGCTCCAGCTCTTTGAACTGGGCCTCGACAGTGTTGATTTCGTTGAGGCGGGCGATGTCCGCGGCTTCTTGTTCCTTGAGGGTGGTCAAGGCCTGGCGGTAACCGGCGAGGGCCGACTCGTTTTTCATCAAGTCGTCGCGCACCCGGGCGTTGAGCGGGTTGATCCCGCGCCGCGAGTTGGTGTCGCGCTGGCCGCGCTGTTCGGCGATGCCGCGCTCGACCACCTGGATCTGCTCACGCAGTGAGGCGACCTTCGGGTCGGTGGGCGACAGCCGGGCGATGGTGTCGGCCTCCTGGCGCTTGAGGTCGGTCAGTTGCTTGTTCATCTCGCTCAGGGCGTAGCTGTTGGAGCCCTGCTGACCGTCGAGTTCGGTCACCTGCGGCAAGCCGGTCAACTGCTTGCGCAGTACGTCGATCTGCCGTTCGGTCTGGCCGACCATCAAGGCCGTGGTGTCGATGTTCTTGCGCGCGTCCTTGAGCTTCTCGATCTGCATGCTGCGTTGCAGGTCGACATCCATGATCTGGCGATCGTTGCGAAAGTGCTCCAGGTCGCGTTCGATGCCCTTGATCTGGCTGTCAAGCTCCTCCAGTTGGGCGGAAATGAAGCCGGTCTGTTCGCGCTGGTACACCCGGACCCGTTCGGTGAGGTAGTGCTTGACCAGTTCGTTGACCCCCAAGGCCGCGGCCTGCGGCGATTTGCTCTTGAGGGTGACCTCGATGATGTTGGAGCTTTTGACCGGCTCGGCGCTCAAGTCATCCTGCAGGCGCAGGATGGCTTTGGTGCGAATGTCGCGCACCCCCGATTGCGGGAAGAAGAAGCGCTCGATACCGGCGTAGGCACTCGTCGCCATCTGCAACCAACCCTTGGGCGTGTACCACGGGTGGTCGACGTCGATGCCGGGAAACAGCACTTGCGGCGTCAGCTTGTCGACCACCTGTTCGGACAGGCCTTCGCTGGTGATGATCTCGGCTTCGGAGTGCAACTGTTCTTCGCGCACCACCGACATCATTGGCGTACGGAACTGGCTGCTGCTCAGCACCGGCATGTAGATGTCTTCCTGGCCCAGGCGCACCAGCAACCGGGCGGTGGCGTCGTAGGTCGCCGGGTACAGCTTGAGCCCGGCAAAGCCGCCGATCAGGACCGCGAGGAAGAAGCTGATCGCTACGTTACGTCGCTTGAAGAGAATGTTAAGAATGTCGCGGATAGTCATGGTCATCCCCTCTTATTGGGCGTATTGGCGATACACGGCAGCGGCAGGCCGCTCGGTACCGTCTGCGCGAATCAGGCCGAAGTTACCCAGGCCGTCGGGGGACTCGTAGTCCTCCAGTGAAAACCAGTAGACCCGCTCGACATCGGCCGCCAGGTCGCCGCGCAGGCCCTTGCCGAAACGCTGGCCGCTCAGGTGCTGGTTGATGTAGTCCAGCGTGGCCTGGGTCTTGGCGCTCTGTTGCTCCTCGGTCACGCCCAGGGGCGGCGCGGCGACCACGTAGCCCAGCTCGGTGACCCAGATCGGCTTGCTGGCCTGCTTGAGGGTCATGAACAGTTGCAGGTTGAAGAGCTTGCCCAGGTAGGTGTTGTTTTCCTTGCTGCCGACAAAACCCATGGCGGCCAGGCTGCTCTCGTCGGCGTCCATGTCCTGGGGCGCGTTGATGCCGGTCGCGTTCTTGTTGAACAGGTAAGGGTGCACCGCGAGGATGTCGAAGTAGTTGCCGTAGGACGCATCCACGTCCCAGAGCATCCACAGGTAGGTGATGTCATTGCGCGAGATCCCGGCGTGCACCAGCTTGATGCGCGAACGCTGCTCGGCCACGGCGTTGCTGACGGCCTTCATCAGTTTGACGAAGTCCTTGGCATTGGGGGATGGGCCCCAGAATTGCGGGGTGTTGGGCTCGTTCCAAATTTGCCAGTAGGTGATCCCCGCTGGGGTGCCAGGGCCGTAGCGCTCGATGCAGGCCTTCACGAAGGCGGCAAAGTTGTCGTAGGCGTCGCTGGAGGGCGCCAGCTCGAAGGTGCCGCTGGACTTGAACGCCAGCAACGGCAGTGCCCAGTCCGGTGCGTAATGGACGATGGGCAGCAACTCGATACCCTGGTCGGCGGCGGCCTTGACCAGGGTGTCCATGGGCGCCCAGTCGTAGACGCCTTTCTTGCCTTCGACCAGGCGCCATTCCCAGTCGATGCGCACCTGCGTGACGCCCAGCGAACGCGCCTTGGCAAAGCGCGCCAGCAGTTCGTCGTAGCCGCCACCGCCCCATTTGGCATTGATGCCGTAGGTCATCCCGGCCTGGGCCAGGGGCACCAGCAAGCAGGCGAGCAACCCCAGGAGCAGGCTGCTCCAGCGCCTGCGGCGCGGATTAGAAGGAGCCATCCGAGCTATCCCCGCTGTTGTAGTTGCGGTTGACCGAGAAGCCGAAGTTGATCCCTTTGAACAGCAGCAGGTCGGTGATGTATTGCTGGACCCAGAGGTTGGCGTTGGCAATCGGCGAGCGCGGGACGTAGATCACGTCGTACGGGCTCAGGGCCACGGCCATGTCGTTCTTGCCCAGTTCGATGGCCTTGTCGCTCAAGTCCAGGTGATAGCTCTTGGGCTCGCCGTTGGGCGACTTGCGGATCAGCACCACGGAGTCGGGGTGCGCGGTGTAGCGCAAGCCGCCGGCGCGGTAGATGGCCTGCATGACCGTGATGCCGCCATCCATGGGGATGACCTGGGGCTTGGCCACTTCGCCGCCGATGTAGACGCGAAAGCCCTTGAAGGACTTGACCATCACCGACACGCTCGGATCGCTGACCTTGCCGGTGTAGCGCTCGCTGATGACCCGGCGCAGCTCATTGGGCGTCAGCCCCGCGGCCTTGATGTCGTCGACCCGTTGCATGCTGATGTAGCCATCGGGACGCACGGGGGTCGATTCGTCGTAATCCTTGGCGGTGTAGAACTTGATGTCCAGGTCATCACCGGGACGGATGCGGTACTGCAGGCCCGGCACGACCCCATCCTCACCGAGCAAGGGCAGGCCTTCGGCCCCCGGCATCTGCTCGGTCTTGATCGTTGTGCAGCCACCCAGCAGGCCCCCCACCAGTACCGCTGACACCAGAAACTTCGCGCTCGCCCCAAACCAGTCCTTGATCGCCATGTTTTTTCTTATCCCCAAAATGAAGTTCTTTTCCCATCGCCCGGCTTACAACCAGCGATACAACCACTCGGGAATAAAGTTAAGTGTGCGATTGAGCACCACGCCCAGCACATTGCCGCCGCTGTCCTGCAGGCGGTCGCAGACGTACTTGGCGGCATGGCGCCGGCTTTTATTGGCTTGTGCGACCAGCACAATCGAATCCATGTGGCGCGCAGCGACAATCGACACCGGCGCGAAGGTCGGTGACGGCATGTCCCAGAGCACCAGGTCAAAGTGCTCGCGCAGGCGCTGGGCCAGTGCCGCCGGCGATTCACCGCCATGGCCCAGCAGCTTCAGGCAACTGTTGACCGACAGGCTGATGCGCACCACGGAGTGGTTCGGTACCCGCAGGCGCTTCAGATCGCCAGCGAGCATTTCGCGGTCGTCGGCATTGGCACTGACTTCAATCACCAGCACGCTGCCAAAGGCGGCGGCGAGGTGGCTGGCGGCCTGCTGGGCGACAAAGGTGGTGCCGACCTTGCGCGCCACGCCGATGAACATCAGTTGCGTGAGCGCCTCGTCACTGGCGTCGCGCAGGACCCTGGCCATGATCTCCTGCATCGGAAATCTCAGCCTTGCCTCGTCTACACCCGAGGAGGGCACGATGGGATGACTGATTGCATTCATGATTGATTTTTCCTTGGTTGCTTATGCAATGGCTCGGGTGATTCGCTTGCCGATCTCGATGACGGGTTTTTCCAGCAACACATGCACGGCATAGCCCACGCCAATCGTCGTCAGGCCGGCGAGGATCACCACGCCGGCAGCACCGAGGGGCGTGACGCTGACCACGCGGAACAACTTGCCGAAACTGGCGAGTACGAAGGGATGGGTCAGGTAGATCGCGTAGGAGGCATCGCCGATCAGCACCATCCAGTCGCGGTGCTTGGGCGCATAACCGTTGCTGCGCCGCTGCCATTCCAGGGTCAGCCCGGCCAGCATGAAGGCGCCATAGGCCAGGCCGAAGCTCAGGACCCGGATCGGCTGTTCACGGTTGAGCAGCCCTGAGTCGGCGAAGATCGACGCCAACAACAGAAACCCACAGCCGGCCAGGAACGGCGGCCAGACGCCCCAGGCCCGGGCCCGCTCATAGATCTTGAACACGCCGACGCCGATGGTGAATTGAATGATGAACAGGGAAAACAGGTGGTAGTCCCAGAAGTCGAACCCGCCGTAGACCCGCAGCGCCCATTTGCCCAGGGCCAGCACCGAGAGTGTCAGCATGAGCCACGGCAGGGCGTTGATGGTGCTGAAGCGCAGCACCAGGAACACCAGGGTGTAGAACACGATTTCATGTTCCAGCGTCCAGCCCACGAACAGGATCGGCAGCCCGGACTGCGGCAGCATCAGCAGGGACTTCACGACGCTGGCCCAGTCGTGACTGCCTGAACCCATGGTCATGTTCGGGTTGTACAGCCACATCAGCACCACCAGCCCGGTAAAGAGCAGGTACAGGGGCACGATCCGGAACACCCGGCTCAGGACCCAGCGCTTGGGCCGGAAGGTACCGTTCGCCGACACGTAGGTCATGATGAAGCCGCTGATCACGAAGAACAGGTCCGGCGCCGAGTAGCCCACGCGCAGGGCGTAGGTGCTGTGGAAGTCGGTCATCACCGGCAGCTTGCGACCGATGTCTTCGACATGCACCAGCAACACCATCAGCACCGCCAGCCCGCGCAAGCGCTGGACGCTGAGCAGTTCGCCCTGGGCCACGGCCCAGGGCGCAATCGCCTTGCTGTAGAACCCGGCAAACTGCCGTAACACGGTACTCATACGTTCAGGCTCCCGGGTATCAACCCCAGCGAGGGATGGGCGTGTACGGGGTCTGCACACTGTTGATACAACTGGCGCAAGGCGCGCAGGTGGCCGTCGCGGCTGTGGTGGTGCTTGACCCATTCACGTGCGGCCTGGCCGAGGGGCGCCAGGCACTCGGGTGCATCCAGCGCCCGCTGCACGCCCGCGGCCAGGCCCTTGGCGCTGACATCGGTGACCAGCAGGCCGGTCTGGCCATCGCGTACGTAGTCCGCAATGCCGCCGACGGCGAACGCCAGCACCGGGGTCTCGAACGCCATGGCTTCGATGCCCACCAGGGGGCCGGGGTCGTCCCACACCGAAGGCAGGACGAACAGGTCCGCGGCGCGGTAGTGCTTGGCCAGTTCCTGCGGGGGCAGCCAGTCGATGAAGGTGATGCGTGCGCTCAGTTGCAGCTTCTCGGCCAGCGCCTGTGCCGATGCCAGGCGCGGGCCGCTGCTGAGCGCGACCAGGCGCCAGTCCCCCGTGACCTCGCCCAGCGCCCTGACCAGCACCTCCAGGCCCTTGCCCTTGACGGCCTGGCCGGCGAACAGCAACTGCAAGGGGCGTCCGTGCAGCGCGGGCTTGCCGCCGGGCTGCGGCTGCTGGGCCTGTTGGTCGAAGCGGCTGAAGTAAGGCACCACATGGATGCGCTGATCGCTGAAGCCATTGATCCGCAGGACCCGGCCCATGTGCTGGCTGCCGACCACGGCGGCGCGAAAACGCTGGTACATGCCGCGCTCGTTGATCTTGCCCGCCAGGTCCATCAGGCGCGGCAGGCGGCCACCGGGTTGCGGCGGACCGATCAGGCAGCCGTTCAAGGCGCAGGACCAGCCCAGTGGCCGCTGGCAACGATCCCCGGAGAAGCGTCGCCGCCCCCGGCGCAGGCACATTGAGGTGTAGTCATGGAACGAGCGCATCAGCGCCAGGCCGCTGTCGAGCAACGCCGCCAACAGGTCGCTGTCGCTGCACAGGTGCACATGCACCAGGTCCGGCCCCCAGGCTTGAATGCGTGCCAGGGCGTGGTCGGGCGACGGCACATCGCCCAGGCCGAGCAACTCCACGCCGGCACAATCCAGGTGCGCCGGGACCTGCGTGCCCTGGTGCGCGACCAGGGTCCGGTCGCCCTGGGCGTTCAGCGCCCGGGCCAGGTCCAGCACGTAGTTGGGCAGGCCACCGATACCCAGTTCCTCGACCAGCAGCATGATCTTCATCCGGCATCCTCTTGAGTCTTGACGCCCGTCAGCCCGAGGGCGCGCGCGGTGCTGTCGGTCAGGCCCAGGCTCAGCAGCAGCACCAGGGTGAAGTGCATGTTTTGCAGCAGGAGCATGTCGACCATGGCAAACACGCAGTACGCGGTCAGGGTGCCCACGGCCGCCAGGGTGAAGGTGTCGCCCGGGCCGCCCACGCTGCGGCGCCAGCGCCGGATCAATTGGCGCAAGACCATGACAATGAAGGCCAGGTAGCTGAGCAATCCCAGGGCGCCGGTATCGGCGAGCAGTTCCAGGTAGGTGTTGTGGGCGTGAGTGGACTGGTAGCCGAGTTCGACGTTGAGGGTGACGCCCCGGGCATAGAACTCATCGCGGAAGTTACCCAGCCCGACCCCGATCAGCGGGTTGTCGAACCACACATCGCGCACCACGCCCCAGATGGTCAGGCGGTCCAGCACCGCATCCGGCCGTCCCGGGACCAAACCACTGAGGGTGCCGTCCCAACTGGGCCACAGGCCCAGGCCGATGGGCGCGATCACGGC
This sequence comes from Pseudomonas sp. ok272, assembly GCF_900109995.1. GTDB lineage: Bacteria > Pseudomonadota > Gammaproteobacteria > Pseudomonadales > Pseudomonadaceae > Aquipseudomonas. Next base: position 99,501 of record NZ_FOCB01000006.1, read on the forward strand.
CACCGCGATCAGCCCCAGCACCAGCAGTTTCCACAGCTGGGGACGCAGCATCAGGCAGATCGCCAACACGGCCGCCAGCCCCCCGAGTAACCCGCCCCGGGACTCGGCGACGATCAGCCCGGCGATGCCGATGACGATTCCCAGGCCCGCCAGGACTCGCAGCCCCGGGGTGGGCGATTTCAGCAGGTGGGCCACGGCCACGCTCAGCATCATCACCAGGTACATGGCCAGGCCCTGCGCCCCGCCAAACGAGCTGCCGGCCCGCCCCGAAATGTCGTAGGTGTGGTGAATCGCCGGTTCGTCGCCGGAAGGGCCGGGCACCGGGATGCCCAGCATGCCGGTGAGGGTGTGGCCATGGGTGGCGAACTCCACCAGGCCGTCGATGGCAAAGAATGCCGGGACGCAGATCAGGGTGATCGCCGCGAAGCGCCAGAAGCGTTGATTGGGCCGGAACACCATCAGCAACACCGGCAACAACACGAACCATTCGACGATGCGCAGTGACTGCTTGATGCTGGAGCCGGGGGTGATGGAGCCCAGCTGCGAGAGCAACACGGCGATCAGGAACGGCGTGATCGCCAGGACTAGAAACGGCACGCGCATCCGTCCCAGGTGCGGGGCCTCGGGGCGTTGCAGCATGAACAGCCAGAGCAGCGCCCAGAGCACGACGATGGCGTCGGCGGCGTTGAGGGGAATGCCGCCGACACTTTTCTGGATGGGGATCGCCAGGCTGATCACAAACCCCAGCAACAACCATTGCGGCCGGCGCGCCAGCAGCAACACACCGCCGAACGCCAGGGACAACGCCATGCCCGCCAGCGGCATGTACACCGTGGTGAACGCCACCAGCAATCCCAGCACTCCAGCCAGCACCACGCCCCGGCGTTGCGTCCGGTCGTCGAGTGGTTCGTACGGCGAGGGCTCAAACGCCATGTTCGGCCACCTCGATGCGCAGGGGGTTGATCGACATGACGCGGGCGTTGGCCCGCAGCAAGGCCCGCGCTTCCTCGCGCCGCGCCGGGTGCAGCAGCGCCGCCAGCAGCGTCCTGGCGCTGGCGGCCAGCATCACCAGGTCGGTCAGCAACTTGAGCAACAGCACTTCGCCCAGGCTGCGGTGCTTGCGGTACAGCCGGTAGCGGCTGCGGCGCAGCTCATAACGCATGCGCAGCGCGGTTTCACTGGGGGCCTGGCTGCGCTGGCCACTGGGTGCGCGTCCGGAGGAACTGCCGCCGTGGTGCAGGATGCGCGCCTCGGGCACCAGCAGCAGCTCCCAGCCGGCCTTGCGCGCCCGTACGCACCAGTCGACGTCTTCGTCGTACATGAAGAAGCCTTCGTCAAACAGCCCGACGCTTTCCAGCAACTCGCCCCGGATCAGCATGCAGGCGCCGTGCAGGCGCTCAAGCCGGATCGGTGCCGACTGGCCGTTGGCCGGGAACTGCGGGCCGGTGAGCATGCGCTTGAGCATCTGCGTCAGGCTGGGGAAGCGGCAGGGGAAATCCTGGTCGGCACCATCGCTGGCGTTGACCACCCGGCCGCTGACCGCGCCTACGCTCGGTTGTTGTTCCAGCACCTCGATCAGCCGGTCGAGGGTGCCGGCCTCGACCTGGGCATCGCTGTTGAGCAACAGCACGTAGTCACTGCGCAAGCCGCGCAGGATCAGGTTGTTGCCGCCGCCGAAGCCGAGGTTGTGGTGCGAGGCGATCAGTTGAATGTCCGGGCAGTGTTGGGCGATCAGCGACACGCTGTCATCGCCCGAGGCGTTATCGACCACGGCAATCGCCAGCGTCGCCCGGCTGGGCGGGAAGCGTTTGAGCGAGGCCACGCATTCCACCACCAGTTGCGGCGTGCGGTAGTTGACGATGGACACCGTGAGCGTCTTCATCGCGCCAACCCCTGGGTCAATCGGGTGGTTTCGCGCAGGCGGGCGCCGAGCGCATGGCAATGCTGCTTAAGGGCCGCGGCGGTCAGCCCCGGGATGCCGTAAGTGCTGCGGGTGTTGCCCATGTCCAGCCAGAATGGGTCGAACTCACGCAGGTTAGTCACCAGCAGTTCGCCCCCGCCAAAGCCTTCGATCAGCCATTGGGCAAGACGCCCGGTGGCGGTGCCGATGCCGGCGCCAAGGTTGAACAGCCCCGGTTGCGGGTCCTCGACGATGCGTGGCAGCCAACTGGCGAGGACCTCGACCGGGAGGAAGTCGCGTTCGACGAAGGGGCTCATGTCCAGCACGATGCGCTGCTGGTTGAGCAGGCTGCGCAAGGCGATGGCCAGGAAGTTGCGGCGGCTTTCATCCAGCTCAAAGCCGAAGATGTTGCTCATGCGCACGATGCTCAGGCGTTCGCCGAGCATCTGCGTCAACGCCCGCTCGGTGATCAGTTTGCCGACCGCGTAGGGGGTCGCCGGGTGCGGTTCCTGGGATTCGCGCAGGGCCTGGTCTTTCGGCGCAGGGCCGTACACCAGGCGCGAGCTGGCCATGATGTAGCGCACGTGGGGCAACGGCTCGATGCGTCGGGCCAGGGCCAGCTCGAAATCCAGGGCGGGCTCGTAGCCGGTGCGCAGGGCCGGGTTGTAGGCCAGGTTCAGCACCTGGCTGACATCCTTGAGCCAGGCGCTGCCCGTCAGCGCTTCGCGGTGGCCGATGAAGTGCCAGTGTGCGGTGTGTTCGCGCTGGCGCAAGGCCTGGGCGATCAGGCTGGTGTCCCCGACGACGACGATACTCATGGCTGGTTCCAGAACAGTGAATGCATGCTCATGCGTCGGCGCCATGCCAGCGGCACCAGGCGGTAGCGTTCGCCGAGCCAGTAGCCCAGGAACTTGCCGGCGGTGCGCATCAGGATCGAAAGGATGGCCAGCGGTTGACCGCGCGTGAGGGCGGCCTGGATCTCGACCTTGACGAACCGCAGGCCTTCGCCGGAGGTTGCCAGGCGCGCCTGGCTCAACTCGCGGTCCATGGCAATCAGGGTGCCGATGTCGAAGTAGCGCTTGAATTCCTCGCGGATGCTGTAGTCATGGCTGTGCACGGCCTGGGCCGCGGGTTCGTAGACCCGGGCATAGCCCTTGCCGAGCAGGCGTGCGGCGGCGGCCATGTCTTCGCCCAGGGGCAACTGCGTGGGGAACCCGCCGATCGCCTCCAGCGCAGTGCGCCGATAGGCGGCGAAGGAGTTGGAGCAGAACACCGCCTTGATCCCCAGGCGCGCGATGTCGGCCTGGGTGGTGCGTTCCGGTTGGTCCGGGTAATTGAATTCGCGGGCGAAGCGTTCGGTGTCGGTGGCCTCCCGGCGCGGCAACTGCTGGCCGTAGACCAGGGCGACCTGCGGGTCGGCGAACGGCTTGAGCAACTGTTGCAGCCAGTCATCGCCCTGGGGGCAGGCATCTTGTGTCAGGTACACCAGGTATTCGCTGTCCGCGCACACATCCAGTGCCAGGTTGCGGGTCTTGCCGTGACCGAAGTCACTGCGCTTGATCGTCATCAGCCGATGGCCCGCCGCTTCGATCATCGCCGGCGTCAGGTCGGTGGACGCGGAGTCGATGAACAGCACTTCCCGGGGGGCTTGTTTCAAGGCGGCCAGGGCCGGCAATAGGGCCTTGAGGTGCACCTGGGCATCGAGGGTCAGGACGATGACGCTGGTGCGCGACGCGAGGCTGGCGACAGGGAGGGACTCAGAATGCATTCTTGCCTCCCAAGCCACCAAAGACGGTCCGGATCACGATCCACAGGTCCAGCTCGGGCGACCAGTTCTGGATGTACTGCACGTCATAGACGAAGCGTTCGGTCAGCGACTCTTCGGTGAAGGTGTTGCCCCGTGAACCATTGACCTGGGCCCAGCCGGTAATGCCGGGGCGCACTTTGTAGCGCTCGACAAAGTCCACCACCACTTTCTCGTAGGTCCGGTCACCGGCCTTGACGCCCGGTGGGTGAGGACGCGGGCCGATCACCGACATGTCGCCCAGCAGCACGTTGATGAACTGCGGGAACTCATCGAGGCTGGTGCGGCGGATGAAATTGCCGATGCGCGTGACCCGGGCATCCTGGCGTTGGTTCAGGCTGATTTCACCGGGTGTGGGGTCGAAGCGCATGCTGCGAAACTTATAGATCTGGAACAACCGGTTGCGCAGCCCATAACGCCCCTGGGTGAACAGCGCCGGCCCGGGCGACTCCAGGCGGATCAGCGCGGCCAGCACCAGGCCGAACGGCAGGAACAGCAACAGCACGGTGGCCGAGAACACGATGTCGAACAGCCGCTTGATCAGGCGTCCTTCGATGGGTAGCGGGTTCATGCCCAGCAACAGCATGTTGCCGGGGCCGCTGTGGGGGCGACTGAGGAACGGGTGGCCCAGCACCGGCTCCTCGGGCGCGAGGTAGACGTTGCCCATCTCCCCGCGCAGGCGTGTGGCCAGCGAGCTGACGCGGTCGCCGGCCTGGTTGGGCAGGGCGATGATCACCCCGTCGATGTCCGGTGGCAGCAAGTCCAACTGCGCGGTCCCGCCAGCAAGCAGCGGGAAGGGCAGGGTCGAGGCGTCAATGCGCGAGCTGCGGTCGTCGATGAAACCGATCACGACGATTTCCGGCTCCCGTGCCGTCAGGTAGCGCGCAATCGCCACCCCTTGTTCGCCAGCGCCGACGATGACCAGGCGCAGCTTGCGGTCCCAGGTCCGGGTGTAGCGCGTGACGTGCTGACCGGCCACCTGCGTGAACAGCGCCAGGGCGATGAACAATCCCAGGTAGTACCAGGGCGAGAGCATCTGCAACTGGCCGATCCACGTGAACGCGACCACCAGCAGTGTCACCAACGCGCCGTTGAGCACCGAGCTGACCCGGCGCAGTGCCTTGCGATCCGGTGACGAAAAGCCTTTGTAGACACGCACCGGCATGATCGCCGAGGCACAGACCACCACGAACCCGACGGCCCAGACATCGGCCCACCATTGGCCCGTGACCAACTCGTAGTAACCGCTGAGCAGCAGGGTCACGACCAGCGCGGCCAGCACCCGGCTCAGCCGGATCAGGAGCACTTCCAGGCCGGCCAACGCCGGGGCATCGAAGCGCCGTGCTCGTTTTTGAGCACGAGCGCCCCGCGCTTGCGCGTCCTGGCCGGACCCGGAGAGCGTTTCGCTAATAGACATGGAACATCCTCGCCCCAACTGCCGGGGCATCAACAACCCCGAGTCAGGAACTCATGCCCTTGGCGAGTCCATTGACGAGTTCGGGCGCCAGGCCCAAGCCTGCAACCGCGCTCAACGGCGCTGCAGGCAAGTCGCCAAACAGCTCCGGGTAGCGCTCGAAGTTGTTGCGGTACCAGTCCACTAACATCTCGATGTCATCGCGCAGGTTGTTTTTCGGCTTCCAGCCCATGTGCATGAGCTTGTCCCAGGACACCGAGTAACGACCATCATTGAACGGCCGGTCAGGCACGTAGGTAATGACCTCGCGCGAAGGTTTGTTGAAGGCTTGGCTGATGAGCTCGGCCACTTGCAGGTTGGTGTACTCCTCGGTGGTGCCGATGTTGTAGACCTCGCCGACTTCACCCCTTTCGGCGACGAAGACCACCGCCTCGGCAAAATCCTGTGCACTGAGGTAGTGACGACGGTTCGTGCCATTGCCGTGCAAGGTCAGCTTGCGCTCGGTGAGCATGTGGCAGATGAAGCGCGGGATGATCTTCTCCGGGAACTGGCGGATGCCATAGAGGTTGTTGGCCCGGATGATCACGATGGGTTCGTGGTAGGACTGCAAGTACCCCTGCAGGATCATCTCGGCCGCAGCCTTGGAGGACGAGTAAGGGTTGGTGGGGCGCAAGACTTCGTTTTCACTGGCGGCCCCCTCCATGACCTGCCCGTAGACCTCGTCGGTGCTGACGTGGACGATCTTCTTGACCTTCTCCTGTCGGCAGGCCTCCATCAGGGCATGGGTGCCCAGGACGTTGGTGCGCGTGAACTCCAGGGAGTTGCCGAAGGAGTTGTCCACATGGCTTTCGGCCGCCGCATGGATCACCAGGTCAGCATCCTTGACCACCCGGCGGCACATTTCCAGGTCGGCGACATCGCCCACCAGCAACTGGACACGGTTGGCGAATAAATGATGAGAGATGTTGCGTACATCGCCGGCATAGGTCATCTTGTCGAAGACCACAACTTTGGCGTCAGAGAAATGCCGGCAAACCTCGTCGACAATATGAGACCCTGCGAAGCCGGCGCCGCCAGTTACTACTATCTTGCGCATGACGCTAACTCCTTGGTCAAAAACCTAAGTCAGATAAAACGTCGAAACGATCAGGTGACCCCTACTGCGCAGATCAAGGGTCAATAAGTTTGTTGCATGAAACCTCGGTGACAATGACGGAAATGTGGCGTTTTGATGTTTATTAGCCATTATCCGTAGCGGGTGACTCTAGTCACTCGCCGGCATTTCGCCAGTGACGCGATTAGTTTTTTTTGCGCTCACCTGAAACAGGATGCCTAGCATCAAAAGGCCGGCAACATTCGCGCCACAGTAGAACTGAGCCAGCAGCTGCAGCGACAATCGGTCGTGCCAGATCAACGCCAGCACCACCAATACGCCCAGGTTGGTGCCGTGGTAGAACAGGTTGCTGACCGGCGCCCGCAAGGCCAGTAGCCCCAGCTGGATCGGTGCGGCGGCGGCCACCGCCATCAACCCGAACGCCAGGTACACCAGTGCCGGGGCGCCGACGCTAAACTCCTTGCCATACAGCACGCCCAGCAACGGTCCGCCCGCCCACCCTGCCAGCATCACGAAGGCCAGGGCCGGCAGCAGGAACGGCAGCGACCGCAGCAGCAAATAACGCATGAATCCTTCCTGGCCTGCCTCTTGATAGTGCGCAATGAAGCGTGGACGGAAATGGTTGGTGAGCGCGATCAGCAGCGGATTGATCAGGTTCGTCACCGCGATGCACGCTGCATAGAGGCCGACCATCGCCTGGCCGCCGCCCAGCAGGGCCAGCCAGGGATACAGTTGCACGCTGGCCACGTGGCAGAGTCCGCCGGCCACCAGCCACCCTCCGTAACCCAGAAAGGCTCGCCATTGCGTGGCCAGCATCCGCAGGGGCGGCCAGAAGAATGAGGCCTGTGCTTTGCCCAGGTTCAGTGCAAAGGACAGGGCCGAAACCCCGGCAATGGCCCAGAACACCGAGGCGGCGCTGAGCCATCCGCCCCAGGCCAGTACGCCGAGTGCCAACAGTTGGCCGGCGGCACTGGTCAGGTCGAGGACCATGGCGTGCCCGGAGCGGTTGATCACGTAGAAGTGCCGGCGCAAGAACTCGCGCATCACCAGCCCCATCACCGCCAGCGGCAAGGCGGGCCACAGCTCGGCCGGCAGTCCCGCACCCATCAGGTGCAACACCGTCAGCACCAGCGCCACCACCAGGCCCAGCGCCGCGGAGCCCCACAAGGCGCTGGCGAACAGGGTGTGCGGTTCCCCTTCGCGGCTGGCGCGCAGGTAGGTATAGGGCGTGGCAATCAGCGTATCGCCCAACGAAATGATCAGGAAACAGAAGCTCAGGCCCAGGGCGTAGGCGCCCAGCGCTTCTTGCGAGACGCAACGGCCCAGCACCAGGCCCGTGAGGAAGCTGGCCAGGCTCTGCGCGGCCTGGCCGCCGATGACCCAGAAAACGCCGTGTCCACGACGACTCAACTGTGCCCATGAATGACTACCAGACATAGCTTTTGCCCTTGGAAGTGGACTGTTTGCGTTTCACTTCCCGTCGTAGCTAGTGTCCTGTCTCGGAAATAAGCTGTTCCCTTTTGACGGCACCTGTCGCCGCCATGCTGCGTTGCCACTCCTCGCCATAGCCCTGCTATGACTCGTCGCGGCGCCTTGCCTGGCAGCAACAGATGCTCGTCAAAAAGGTAACGTATTTCCAAGACAGGACACTAGGTTGGCTGCACAGGATGATCTGCCGAGAGTAATAATTAGTCTCGGATTGCCGGATTGGCAAATGCGCTGTCGGGAAGTTACTAAATGTGTCGTTAGCGTGCGCTAAAGCTGTGCAGGGCCTTTTCGATGCACTGTGCGGTTTTGCCGAAAGCTTGCACGCTGATGTCCGCCAGCGGCCCGCCACCCTGGTCGGCCACCAGCAGCATGATCACCCGACCATTGTTGGCCAGCGAACGCAGTAACAGGTGTTCGCCGCCGAACAGTGCCCGCAGCGGGTTCGGCAGCAGGGCCGAGAACTGGGCGTTGTTGGCCGGTGTCAGGCGCAGTTGCGCGGGCTGGGCGAGCAGGCGTTGCAGCACGCTGCTCTGGCTGACGGACAGGTTGAGCGTCGCCGCCTCCTGGGGCAGGCCGAACAGTTGGTGCACCCGCAGGTTGCTCTGGCTGCGGTCGGCCATCAGGATCATGCCCCGGCGCATGCCGCACGCCACCAGCGCATCACGCGCGGCGGTGGTCAGGTGCATGGCGTTGGTGAACCGGCTGGGCTCCACCAGCAGCGCGGCGCAGTGCTGGCGCCACTTGGCCAGGTCTTCGGCGGTCGGCGCGGCGGCGGGCAGCAAGCCGCGATGGACGCGCTGCTCGCCCCAGGGCCAGAGCAGCGACTCGGCGGGGTGCCAGAGGTCGGGCATCGCGTGTTGGCGGGCACTGTGGGCTGCTTGCTGGTGTTGTTGCTGTTGCACGTCGTCCAGCGGCATTTGCAGGTACAGGCTGGTCAACAACTGCCAGCGCAGCGTGTGGGGACTGTCCCAGGCGTGTTGCGCCGAGAGCGCCAGGCCGTTGGCCAGCAACACGGTATTGGCGGGTTGGTTGAGCCAGCGGCGCAGCGTTGGATCGTCGTCCAGGCGGTTCTGTTGGCGCAACGGATGATCGGCGTCGCGGGCGATGCGCAGGACTTTGGCCAGCTCCCGTTGCTCGCTCAGCAGCAGGCGATAGCCCTGGGCAACCCAGATCGGCAGGCGCCAGAGCTCCACCAGGGCCTGGCAGAGTTCCAGCAGGCGAACGCCGAACAGTTGGTGTTCTACCTGGCGGGCGGGCTGGCCCTTGTGGATAACTCGCAGTTCCCATTCCTCCAGGAGCTCGGGGAACTTCAGTGCCAGTGGCCACAGCGGCGCAAGGAAAAGCAGGCTGCCCCAATGAATGTCCTGCCACAGCCGCGCCAGGCGACTGGCGAAAAAGCCGTTGGCCTGTTGCGTGGCGTGTTGGCTGATCAGCTGCAATTGGCGCAGGGCGGGCGGGATGTCCTGCTGCGGCATCGCCGGCAGGCGGGCCAGCAACGCCTCGGTGCGCTGCAGCCCCAGGCGACTGATCGCCACCTCAAGGTTCTCGCACGGCTCGCTCATGTCGGTCTGGGCGTGTCGGTTGGCTTCGCGGATGACGCTCAAGGCCAGGGCCGGGCTGCCTTGCATCAGTTCGGCGATGTCGCGCATGGAACTGCGACTGTTGGCGATGGCCCGGCACACCTGGTCGTGACTGGCTTGTGGCACGGGCAAGGCCACGCTGTCGAGCAGCTTGACCCAGCCCTGGAGGGTGGTCGGTCGCGGTGTTGGAGCGTTGGTATCAGTAGGCATGGTTGGGCTGGACCACCGGTGGCTGCGAACACGCCCGCAATGGGCCAAATTGGCTTTTCGCCATAACTGCCTATAGTCTGGCGCAGTTTTGCCGATAAGCAGAAGAAGAGATTTTTTAACCTCCGAATATGACCTTGAACCCGACTTAAGTAAGTACCTTTTATCTATGGCTAAAATTATCGGCATCATCGTCGTATTCGCGAGCGTGCTTGGCGGGTACGTGCTGTCCCACGGCAAGATCGCCGCCCTGATCCAACCCTTCGAGGTGTTGATCATCGGTGGTGCGGCACTGGGTGCATTCCTCCAGGCCAACCCCGGCTATATGACGATGCACGTGCTCAAGAAATCCCTGAGCATGTTCAGCACCCGTTTCACCCACACCTTCTACCTGGAAGTGCTGGGCCTGATCTACGAGATCCTCAACAAAAGCCGCCGCGAAGGGATGATGGCGATTGAAGGCGACATTGAAGACGCCTCTGCCAGCCCGATCTTCGCCAAGTACCCGGCGGTCCTCAAGGACGAACGCATGACCGCGTTCATCTGCGATTACCTGCGCATCATGTCGTCCGGCAACATGGCTCCCCACGAATTGGAAGGCCTGTTCGACATGGAGCTGTACAGCCTTAAGGAAGACCTGGATCACCCGTCCCACGCCGTCAACGGCGTCGCCGACGCCATGCCCGGTTTCGGTATCGTCGCGGCCGTATTGGGGATCGTGGTGACCATGGCCTCCCTGGGCGAGGGCGACCAGAAGTCCATCGGTTTGCACGTGGGTGCGGCGTTGGTGGGGACCTTCTTCGGTATTCTCGCCGCCTATGGCTTCTTCGGCCCGCTGGCCCATTCCCTGGCCCACGATGCCAAGGAAGAGCTGAACGTATACGAAGCGATCAAAGCGTCCCTGGTGGCCTCGGCTTCCGGCATGCCGCCGTCGCTGGCGGTGGAGTTCGGGCGCAAGGTGCTATACCCGGCGCACCGTCCGAGCTTTGCCGAGCTGGAACAAGCGGTTCGCGGTCGTTAAGGCATGGAAAACAATCAGCCGATAATCATCAAGCGCGTCAGGCGCATTGCCGGTGGGCATCACGGAGGCTCCTGGAAAATCGCCTTCGCCGACTTTGCCACGGCAATGATGGCGTTCTTCCTGGTGTTGTGGCTGCTGTCCACGGCGACCCCGGAACAGAAAATTGCCATCTCCGGGTATTTCAAGGACCCGATCGGCTTCTCCGAAAGCGGCACGCCCTACATCATTGACCTGGGTGGCTCGCCGGAGCTGGCGCCGGACACCACCCTCAATCCCGAGGTCAAGTCCCAGCCGCAGCCGGACAAGGTGAGGGTCGACGCCGATCAAGTCGAAGGCATGGCTGAGCAGGTCGAGCGCGAACGCCTGGAGCTGTTGCTGCAAGAGTTGCAGAACAAGGTCGAAGAGAACCCGCAGCTGCAGAAGTTCAAGGACCAGATCCTCTTTGAAATCACCTCCGATGGCTTGCGCATCCAGATCATCGACTCGGAAAACCGCCCGATGTTCGATTCCGGCAGCGCGCGCCTGAAGCCGTACTTCGAAGACATCCTGCTGGCCATGGCCGACACCATCAAGGCGGTGCCGAACAAGATCAGCATCAGCGGCCATACCGATGCCCAGCCGTATTCGGGCGCCGGCGACTTCGGTAACTGGGAACTCTCGGCCAATCGCGCCAATGCCGCGCGCCGCGCCCTGGTGGCGGGCAGCTACCCGGAGGATCAAGTGGCGCGGGTGGTGGGTTATGCCTCGTCGGCGTTGTTCGATCGCGAGAACCCGCTGAACCCGGTCAACCGTCGCATCGACATCGTGGTGCTGACCAAAAAGGCCCAGCGCGCCATCGAAGGTTCCCAGGGCGCCGAGCCCGAGAAGCCGGGGGCGACGCAAGGGCAGGGCGCGCCGGGCGAAGTGCCGGCCACACCGCTCGACCCGCACGCCTTGCCGGCGGACCAGCAACCGCTGCCGGCCCATGAGCTGCGTGAGCGCTTGAACCTGTTCGACGACCCGCTACCCAAACCGGACGCTGCCAAACCGGGCGAGCCGCCCAAGCAGTGACCCACAAAAAAGCCGACAGCGATGTCGGCTTTTTTGTGGGGCTTGTCTGCGGTGCTCATCCCCGTCCGTTAAACGACCCCCCTGTGGGAGCGAGCCTGCTCGCGATGGCGGTGGGTCAGCCAACATTGATGTTGAGCGACCTCATCGCGAGCAGGCTCGCTCCCACAGGTTGAGTGCCTTAACTGGCGGGCGTCAGGCATTCGGGGGGGTGGTTTTCGGGGCTGGCTTTTGAAAGGGGTAGAGATGCTGGCGCAAGATACCGTCCGGCAAGGCATTGCCGAAAACGCCGTAGCGCGTTGGCCATTCCTTGGGTGGCAACTTGAAGGTGCCGAACAGCATGTCAATGAACGGCAGGTGAATGGCGTAGTTCTTGTAGATGTAATCCTTGTGCCGGGCATGGTGCCAGTGGTGATAGCGCGGCAGGACCAGGATGTATTCCAGCCAGCCTCCATTTATGCGGATATTGGCGTGAGCCAGCACCGCCTGGGCCCAAACGAACGTCACATAGGCATTCAGCGCTTGAGCGTCAAACCCCAGCAGCATCAAAGGCACCAGTACGGCCGTGCGCGTCAACAATATCTCCAGGAAATGAACCCGCGAGCCGGCGAGCCAATCCATCGCGGTACTTGAGTGGTGCACTGCGTGGATGCGCCACAATACGGGCACCACGTGATAGAGGCGATGCAACCAGTACTGGCCGAGGTCGGCCACCAACACCGCCAGGAAAAACTGTACGACGAGCGGCAGGCTTTGCACGCGGGCTTGCAGATCGTCTGAGACCGCCCAGCCGGCCATATAGCTTGCCGAGGCGGTGATGAAGATCAAGATGAACTGCACCAGCATGTGGCTGACGAAAAAGTAAGCCAGGTCTGTGCGCCATTGTGGCCGGAGGATGTTTTGCTGAGGGTCCTTGGCGTAGAGCTTTTCCAGCGGAATGAACACGATGGCTGAAATCAGCAAGGCCAGCACGAACCAGTCCAGGCCCAGCGAGTAGGGGGACTCGTTGATGGGGTCGAGCGGTATACCGGTCCCGCCGAGCAACACTGCCAGCCCCGAGGCGACAATCGCCGTGATGCCCAGGCGTTTTCGTTGATTGAGCAAAATGTTCAGGATGGCCAGGCTGAATGACAGCGACAGGCCAACCAGCAGCGTCGCCCGGGCAAACTGCTCGTTGTAGACATTGCGCAGTTCAGCCGTGGTCAACCATTCGGGAAACAGGAAGCACAATACCGCCAGCAGACTCAGCAGTCCGAGTGTGGCGCTGATGTAGCCGCTGATTCGGCCCTCGCCCGGTATGAAGGGGGCGTGGCCATGGCGGCGAAAGTAGGATTTGAGTCGTTGCATCGCTTGTTTTCCGTGTCCCTAGAATCAAATGAGCAGGCGCGTATCGAGTGCTCGACGCTGTGTTGGGTTGGCAGCGTTGAAGAGGGGCGTAATGTAGGGCGATTTTTCGGGGCAGCAAGCTGTCCGGCGATAAAGAGACGAGTCCTGCTGTTGTAGGGGAAAAGTCCTACAAAAAACGCTTGAGTTTGATAGCGGGGGACCACTGGGCGGGATGAACAGTGCGGCCCACGCCGCCGCTAAGCGGCGGGACGCGGGCTGCCTGTTTAGTAGCTGGTCTCAGGCAGGCTGGCGATGATCGAGCGGTAGCTGTTCATGCGTTGTTGCTGCACGCGACCCTCTTCCAGGGCCTTGAGCAGGGCACAGCCGGGTTCGCGGTCGTGCTTGCAGTCGCGGAAGCGGCAGGTGCCGATCAAGTCGTTGAACTCAATGAAGCCGGCTTCGACATCGCTGCGGCTGACATGACCCAGGCCGAACTCACGAATACCCGGGGAGTCGATCAACTCGCCGCCACCGGGGAAGTGGAACAGGCGTGCGGTGGTGGTGGTGTGCGTGCCCTGGCCAGACAGCTCGGACAGCGGGCCGACGCGGGTTTCGACTTCCGGCAGCAGGCTGTTGACCAGCGATGACTTGCCGACGCCGGACTGGCCGACGAACACGCTGATGCGCCCGTCCAGTTGCTGTTGCAACTGTTCCATGCCGTTGCCGTGGTGGGCCGAGACTTCCAGCACCGGATAACCCAGGGTGCGGTAGACCGCCAGCAGCGCATTGAGCGCCGGGGCGTTCTGCTCGTCGATCAGGTCGAACTTGTTGAGCAGCAGCAACGGCCGGATGCCCGCGTGTTCGGCGGCTACCAGGTAGCGATCGATCAGGTTGGCATGGGGCTCGGGCAGCGGGGCGAAGACGATGACGATCATGTCGACGTTGGCGGCCACCGGCTTGAGCTGACCACGGCTGTCGGGTCGGCACAGCTCGGTGTGGCGCGGCAGTTGCGCGACGATCACGCCGATGCCCTGGTTGCCGGCCCGCCAGACGACCTGGTCGCCGGTGACCAGTGCTGGCAGGTTGGCGCGCAGGTGGCAGCGGAACACCTGGCCGGCGCATTCGCCTTCGCGGGCCTCGACCTCGACCTGCACACCGAAGTGAGCGATCACCAGGCCCGTTTGCTCAGGGCCCAGGTCACCGCCCTCCAGCGCTTGCACGGCGCTGGATTCGCGTTTGGCGGCGCGGGCAGCGCGTTCGCCTTGGATCTTTTCGATGCGCCAGTTTTGACGACGATTGAGTTGGCGTTTGGCCATGGGTGTTCCGTGTCGATAATGCAGCGATTAGGTAAAACGGCCGCGAGTTTAGCACGCCCGGCGAGTCCTCTAGGCTAAACTGCGCAACACTGCTCAGGAGCCCATACATGCAAAACCCACAGAATCTGATCTGGATCGACCTGGAAATGACCGGTCTGAACCCGGACACCGACGTCATCATCGAGATGGCGACCATCGTCACCGACAGCAATCTCAACACCCTGGCCGAAGGCCCGGTGATCGCCATTCATCACAGCGACGAGATCCTGGCCGGCATGGACGAGTGGAACACCCGCCAGCACGGCGGCTCGGGCCTGACCCAGCGGGTGCGCGACAGCCGTATCAGCATGGCCGAGGCCGAGGCGCAAACCATCGCCTTTCTGGAGCAATGGGTGCCCAAGGGCAAGTCGCCGATCTGTGGTAACAGCATCTGCCAGGACCGACGCTTCCTCTTTACCCACATGAAATCCCTGGAAAGCTACTTCCATTACCGCAACCTGGACGTCTCGACCCTCAAGGAGCTGGCGGCGCGCTGGGCTCCGGACGTTCGCGACAGCTTCACCAAAGGCAACACCCACCTGGCGCTGGACGACATCCGTGAGTCGATTGCCGAGCTGCAGCACTACCGCAAGCACTTCATCAAGTTCTGAGGCCGTGGCGTCTCTGGTGGACGCCGTCGCAACAGGCTCGCGCCCGCCAGGCCATCACCGCCCCTGTGGAGCGAGCCTGCTCGCGAATGAATTTCCCTGGCGCTGAACGCGTGAGGCAACCGGGCATTCGTCAACGCCCTCTTCTGGTGCGGATCCGAAATGGCTAGACTGCGCGCCTTCCTGCAAGGACCGCCACCATGTTGTTGATGCTCTACCTGATTGCTATCACTGCCGAAGCCATGACCGGCGCCCTGTCTGCCGGTCGTCGCGGGATGGACTGGTTCGGCGTGGTGCTGATCGCCTGCATCACGGCGCTGGGCGGTGGTTCAGTGCGTGATGTGCTGCTGGGACACTACCCGCTGACGTGGGTCAAGCACCCGGAATACCTGGTGCTGACCACCGTGGCAGCAATGGTCACGGTGTTCGCCGCCCGCTGGATGCGTCATCTGCGCTCGTTGTTTTTGGTGCTCGATGCCGTAGGGTTGGTGGCGTTTACCCTGATCGGCTGCATGACCGCCCTGGAAATGGGCCATGGCATGTTGGTGGCCTCCGTCAGCGGGGTGATCACCGGGGTGTTTGGTGGCATCCTGCGCGACATCTTCTGCAACGACATCCCGCTGATCTTTCGTCGTGAACTCTACGCCAGCGTCTCGTTCGCAGCAGCCTGGTGCTACATGTTCTGCCTGTACCTGGAGTTGCCCGGCGAGCAGGCGATTCTGATCACCTTGTTCGGTGGCTTCCTGCTGCGCCTGCTGGCGATCCGCTTCCACTGGGAAATGCCCAAGTTCGTCTATAACGACGAGCAGTAGCTCCGCCCGCGGCTAAACTACCCCGTGCTGTTTCAGGGCCCAGGCAACATGCTCCCTGACCAGCTCCGAGGGGTGTTCGCGGCGCGCCTTCAACGCTTCGAGCACCGGGATCGTCGAGGGCGCGTTCCCCAGGCCCACGGCCAGGTTGCGCAACCAGCTCTGGTACCCGGCCCGGCGCAGTGGCGAGCCTTCGGTGTTGCTGAGGAATGTGTCTTCATCCCACATGAATAATTCCGCCAACCCGGCGTTATCCAGGTTGTGACGCGGTTTGAAGTCGCTTTCACCGGACGGACGGGCGAAGCGGTTCCACGGGCAAACGATCTGGCAGTCATCGCAACCGAACACCCGGTTGCCGATCAGCGGCCGTAAATCCTCGGGAATGGCGCCTTTGAGTTCGATGGTCAGGTAGGAGATGCAGCGCCGCGCATCCAGCACATAAGGCCCGACGAAGGCATTGGTCGGGCAGATGTCCAGGCATGCGCTGCACCGCCCGCAATGTTCGCCCGCGTGGGGCGGATCGACCGGCAGCGGCAGGTCGACGAACAGTTCGGCGAGGAAGAAATAGCTGCCGGCCTTGCGATTCAGCACCAGGGTGTTTTTGCCGATCCAGCCCAGGCCCGCTTGTTCGGCGATGGCTTTCTCCAGCACCGGGGCGCTGTCGACGAACGCCCGGTAGCCGAATGGGCCGATCGCGGCTTGGATTTTCTCCGCCAGTTGCTGGACACGTTTGCGGATCAGCTTGTGGTAGTCACGGCCCAGGGCGTAGCGCGAGACGTAGGCTTTTTCCGGCTGGGCCAGCATCTTGGCCATCTGCGTGTCGCCGGACAGGTAGTCCATGCGCAGCGACACCACCCGCACAGTGCCCGGCACCAACTCCTCGGGGTGTGAGCGTTTGCTGCCATGGGCGCCCATGTAGTCCATCTCGCCGTGGTAGCCGGCGTTGAGCCAGCGCGCCAGGTGTTGCTCATGTTCGGCCAGGTCCAGGCCGCTGATGCCGACTTGTTGGAAGCCCAACTCGCGGCCCCAATCCTTGATCGATTGGGCGAGGGCAGGCAGGTCTGTGGTAATTGCAGGCATGAGACAAGAGAAACCGGGGCTGAGGTGCGTATAATTCTGCCAGACATCGGAGCCCGAAGACGCATGCCGCAGACAAAACACCATTTTCCCGACGTTCAGTCACTGGACCCCGCCCATTTGCCGACGCTGGCAGCACGTTCGCTCGACGCCCACAAAGGCCAGTTTGGCCATGTGCTGCTGATCGGTGGTGATCGCGGCTGTGGCGGCGCCATTGTGCTCAGCGCGCACAGCGCCTTGCGCTGCGGGGCGGGGCTGGTCTCCATGGCGACCCGCAGCGAACATGTGCCCGCGGCGCTGGCGCGATTGCCGGAAGTCATGGTGCTTGGCACCTCCTCGGCCAACCAGTTGATGGGCGTGCTGGGGCAGGCGTCGGTGCTGGTGGTCGGGCCGGGGTTGGGGCAGGGCGCCTGGGGGCGCAGCCTGTTATCGGCGGCGGCCAATGCGCCGTTGCCGCAAGTCTGGGACGCCGATGCCTTGAACCTGCTGGCCCAGGGCAGCGTCAGCCTGCCCTCGGGCAGCGTGATCACCCCGCACCCGGGGGAAGCTGCGCGGTTGTTGGGGATCTCGACAGCTGAGGTTCAGGCCGATCGCCTTACCGTGGCGCGCGCATTGAGCACGCGATTTAATGCCGTGGTGGTGTTGAAGGGCGCCGGTAGCCTGGTTGCGGGCCCCGATGGGCAGGTCGTGCGCTGTGATCGCGGTCATCCGGCCATGGCGGGGGCCGGTTTTGGCGATGTCCTGGCCGGCGTGGTGGGCGCGTTGCTGGCCCAGGGCATGGCGGCATTCGATGCAGCGGCCCTGGCGGTCTGGCTGCATGCCGTGGCCGGGGAGCGTGAAGCAAAATTGGGCCGGGGGCTGGCGGCCAGTGATGTGATCCCCGCCATTCGTCAGTTGCTGGAGGAGCAAACACCGTGTCTGAAGTAACCCTGTATCTGGCCGATGAAGACGCCATGGTCGCGTTGGGCACCCGTATTGCCCAAGTCACCCAAGGGCACGGCATCGTCTTTCTCGACGGTGACCTGGGCGCGGGCAAGACCACCCTGTCGCGGGGCATTATTCGCGGGTTGGGGCATGTCGGCTCGGTCAAGAGTCCGACGTTCACCCTGGTCGAGCCCTACGAGATCGGTGAGATCCGCGCCTTCCACTTCGACCTCTACCGCCTGGTCGACCCGGAGGAGCTGGAGTTTCTCGGCATCCGTGATTACCTCGAAGACGACGCGCTGTGCCTGATCGAGTGGCCCCAGAAGGGGGCAGGCTTTTTGCCAAAGCCTGACCTGACCATTACCATTACCCCACAAGACAGCGGGCGTTCGCTGAAACTGCTGCCCCAAAGCTCGCGTGGCGAGTCCTGGTGCAACGCTTTGGCATTGGAATTCAAATAAATGATGGGGATTGGTATGCGCTTTCGCGCGGTGCTGGCTGTCGTAGGAATGATGCTTACGGCACTGGCCGTCGACGCGGTGGCCGCGACAACAAAGGTCAACAGCGTTCGCCTGTGGCGGGCGCCGGACAACACGCGACTGGTGTTTGACCTGTCGGGTACGGTCCAGCACAGTGTTTTCACCCTGACGTCCCCGGACCGTCTGGTCATCGATATCAATGGCGCCGTGCTGGGTGCGCCGCTGAACATCGCTACCGCCAATACCCCGATTACCGCCATGCGCTCGGCGCAACGTACGCCGACCGACCTGCGGGTGGTTATCGACCTGAAAAAAGCCGTGACCCCGAAAAGCTTCGTACTGCCGCCCAACGCGCAGTATGGCAACCGGCTGGTGGTCGACCTGTTCGACAACGCGGCCGATGCCGCGCCAGTGCCAACCCCGACGTCAACCCCGGCACCCACGGTGGCCACGGTGCCCGCCGTGCCGGTCACACCGGTGGCACCGGCGATCAAGCTGCCTCCGGCACCGGCCGGCAAACGCGACATTGTTGTGGTCATCGATGCCGGTCACGGCGGCGAAGACCCAGGCGCTTCCGGCTCCCGTGGTCAGCGCGAGAAAGACGTGGTGCTGGCTATCGCCCGTGAACTGCAGCGCCAGGTCAACGGGATGAAAGGCTTCCGCGCCGAACTGACCCGTACCGGCGACTATTTCATCCCGTTGCGCGGCCGTACCGAGATCGCCCGCAAGAAGGGCGCCGACCTGTTCGTCTCGATCCACGCCGATGCCGCGCCGTCGAAAGCGGCGTTCGGCGCTTCGGTGTTCGCCCTGTCCGACCGTGGCGCCACGTCCGAAACCGCGCGCTGGCTGGCGGACAGTGAAAACCGTTCCGACCTGATCGGCGGTGCGGGCAACGTCAGCCTCGACGACAAGGACCGGATGCTCGCCGGTGTGTTGCTCGACCTGTCAATGACCGCGTCGCTGACCTCCAGCCTGAATGTCGGACAGAAGGTCTTGAGCAACATTGGCCGGGTCACGCCGCTGCACAAGCAGCGTGTCGAGCAGGCCGGGTTCATGGTGCTGAAGTCGCCGGATATCCCGTCGATCCTCGTGGAAACCGGGTTCATCTCCAACGCCAACGAAGCCTCGAAACTGGCGGCGGCCAGCCACCAGCAGGCGCTGGCGCGGTCCATCAGCAGCGGCGTGCGGCAGTTCTTCCAGCAAAACCCGCCGCCGGGCACCTACATTGCCTGGCTGCGTGACTCCGGCAAGATCGCCCAGGGCCCGAGGGACCACACCGTGCGCCCTGGCGAAACCCTGGCGATGATCGCGGTACGTTACCAAGTGTCGGCCTCGACGCTGCGCAGTACCAACAGCCTGCAGACCGATGAGCTGAAGATCGGCCAGCACTTGAATATCCCCGGCACTGAGCTGGCGGCCAAGGAATGAACGAGATGATCAGCAACACGGGTCGTATCGAGCTGCTCAGCCCGCGATTGGCGAACCAGATTGCCGCCGGCGAGGTGGTCGAGCGTCCGGCCTCGGTGATCAAGGAGTTGCTGGAAAACAGCCTCGACTCCGGCGCCAAGCGCATCGACGTGGATGTCGAACAGGGCGGCGTCAAGCTGCTGCGGGTGCGCGACGATGGTCGCGGCATCCCGGCCGATGACCTGCCGTTGGCCCTGGCCCGTCACGCCACCAGCAAGATCCGCAACCTGGAAGACCTCGAACAGGTGATGAGCCTGGGCTTTCGTGGTGAGGCCCTGGCGTCTATCAGTTCGGTGGCGCGCCTGACCTTGACCTCACGCACGCGCGATGCCGACCAGGCCTGGCAGGTTGAGACCGAAGGCCGCGACATGGCGCCTCGGGTACAGCCAGCGGCGCATCCGGTGGGCACGTCGGTGGAAGTGCGCGACCTGTTCTTCAACACCCCGGCGCGGCGCAAGTTTCTCAAGACCGAGAAGACCGAGTTCGATCACCTGCAAGAAGTGATCAAGCGCCTGGCCCTGGCGCGCTTTGATGTGGCCTTTCACCTGCGCCACAACGGCAAGACCATCCTCAGCCTGCACGAGGCCCACGATGATGCGGCCCGTGCCCGGCGCGTGGCGGCGATCTGCGGCGCGGGCTTTCTTGAGCAGGCGCTGCCGATAGAAATCGAGCGCAATGGCCTGCATTTGTGGGGCTGGGTCGGGTTGCCGACGTTCAATCGCAGCCAGGCAGACATGCAGTACTTCTTCGTCAACGGCCGCGCTGTGCGCGACAAACTGGTGGCTCACGCCGTGCGCCAGGCCTATCGCGATGTGCTGTTCAACGGTCGCCATCCGACCTTTGCGCTGTTTTTCGAAGTCGACCCGGCGGCGGTCGACGTCAACGTGCACCCGACCAAGCACGAAGTGCGCTTTCGCGACGGACGCATGGTGCACGACTTCCTCTACGGTACGTTGCACCGTGCCCTGGGCGATGTGCGTCCCGAAGACCAACTGGCCGCGCCAGCCGCGGTGACGGGGATGGTTCGCCCAACCGGCGCCGAGGCGGGGGAGTTTGGCCCGCAAGGGGAAATGCGCCTGGCGGCCAATGCGCTGCTGGAGCGGTCGCCGGCACAGCCGAGCTTCAACGCCCCGGGTTCGGGCGCGGGTGCCGGTTATCAGTACGTCCCGCGTTCGTCATCATCGGGTGTGCCGGTGGCTGAAGCGCAGGCGGCCTATCGCGAGTTTTTCGCACCGCTGCCCGAGGCCAATGCGGCGGCACTGCCAGACGGTCAGGGCGATATCCCGCCGCTGGGCTACGCCCTGGCACAACTCAAGGGCATCTACATCCTGTCGGAGAACGCCCAGGGCCTGGTGCTGGTGGACATGCACGCGGCCCATGAGCGGATCATGTACGAGCGCCTGAAAGTGGCGATGGCCAGCGAAGGCTTGAGCGGCCAGCCGCTGCTGGTGCCTGAATCGCTGGCGGTCAGCCAGCGCGAGGCCGATTGCGCCGAAGAACACGTCAGTTGGTTCCAGCGCCTGGGCTTCGAGCTGCAGCGCCTGGGCCCGGAAACCCTGGCTATCCGGCAGATTCCGGCGCTGCTCAAGCAAGCCGAAGCCAACCGGCTGGTGCAGGATGTCCTGGCGGACCTGATGGAGTACGGCACCAGCGACCGGATCCAGGCCCATTTGAACGAGCTGCTCGGCACCATGGCCTGCCACGGCGCGATCCGCGCCAACCGGCGCCTGGCCCTGCCGGAAATGAACGGCCTGCTGCGTGACATGGAAAACACCGAGCGCAGCGGTCAATGCAACCATGGCCGACCGACCTGGACCCAACTGGGGCTGGACGATCTGGACAAACTGTTCCTGCGCGGTCGTTGATGAGCTCTCTTCCTCCAGCGATTTTCCTGATGGGCCCGACCGCTGCGGGCAAGACCGACCTGGCCATCGAATTGACCAAGGTGCTGCCCTGCGAGCTGATCAGTGTCGATTCGGCGCTGGTCTATCGCGGCATGGACATCGGCACCGCCAAGCCCTCGAAAGCGTTGCTGGCCGAGTTTCCCCATCGCCTGATCGATATTCTCGACCCTGCCGAGGCGTATTCGGCAGCGGACTTCCGTCGCGATGCCCTTCAAGCCATGGCCGAGATCACCGCGCGGGGGAAGATCCCGCTGCTGGTGGGCGGCACCATGCTCTATTACAAGGCTCTGGTGGATGGCCTGGCGGACATGCCGGCTGCCGACCCGCTGGTGCGCGCCGAAATCGAAGACGAGGCCGCGCGCCTTGGCTGGCAGGCCTTGCACGACCAATTGGCGGTCATCGACCCCGTGTCGGCGGCGCGAATCCACCCCAACGACCCGCAGCGCCTGAGCCGGGCGCTGGAAGTCTATCGGGTCAGCGGCCAGAGCATGACCGAGCTTCGCGCACGACAATCTGCGCAAAGTACCGAAGCAGGCGCTTCGGGTCGGCCACAATTGCCCTATACTGTCGCAAACTTGGCGATTGCCCCGGCAAATCGTCAGGTACTGCATGACCGCATTAAACAAAGATTCACACAAATGTTGGAACAGGGATTCATTGACGAGGTCGTAGCCCTGCGTAAGAGAAGTGACCTGCACTCAGGGTTGCCGTCTATACGCGCTGTAGGCTACCGACAAGTCTGGGATTACCTGGATGGCAAGCTGACGTCAGTCGAGATGCAGGAGCGTGGGATCATTGCCACGCGCCAATTGGCGAAGCGACAGTTCACCTGGCTGCGCAGTTGGGCTGATTTACATTGGCTCGACAGCCTCGATTGCGACAATCTGCCACGCGCCTTGAAATACTTGGGATCGGTCTCCATATTGAGCTGAGTCCCTGCAATTGCCGTCTATCCTTGGGGGTGTGACGGCTGAAAGCTTTCTGAATTACCTATTTTTTATTATTGAATCCTTAAAGGAGTGCGGCACATGTCAAAAGGGCATTCGCTACAAGACCCTTACTTGAATACTTTACGTAAAGAGAAAGTTGGGGTTTCCATCTACTTGGTCAACGGGATCAAACTGCAGGGCACGATCGAGTCCTTTGACCAGTTCGTTATCCTGCTGAAAAACACCGTCAGCCAGATGGTTTACAAGCACGCTATCTCGACAGTGGTACCGGTTCGTCCAATTCGTCTGCCTAGCGCAACCGAATCGGAAGCGGGTGACGCTGAGCCAGGTAACGCCTGATAGGAGTCTCCTTTGTTCTTTGAGCGCCACGGTGGTGGGGAACGAGCCATTCTCGTTCACTTGGATGGTCAGGACCCTGAGGCGCGCGAAGATCCGCAGGAGTTTCAGGAGTTGGCAATGTCGGCCGGCGCCGAGACCGTCGCGTTTATTAACGTGCCGCGTCATCGGCCAACCGCCAAATACCTGATTGGCAGCGGCAAGGTCGAAGAGTTACGCGACCAAGTCAAAGCCGAGCAGGCTGATCTGGTGATTTTCAATCACATCCTCACGCCCAGTCAGGAACGCAATCTCGAGCGTGCGTTCGAGTGCCGCGTGATTGACCGTACCGGCCTGATCCTCGATATCTTTGCCCAACGCGCCCGCACCCATGAAGGCAAGCTCCAGGTCGAACTGGCCCAGCTTGAGCACATGAGTACGCGGCTGGTACGCGGCTGGACTCACCTTGAGCGCCAGAAAGGCGGTATTGGCCTGCGCGGTCCGGGTGAAACCCAGTTGGAAACCGACCGGCGTCTCCTGCGGGTTCGCCTGCGGCAGATCAAGGGGCGACTGGAGAAAGTCCGCAGCCAGCGCGAGCAGTCTCGTCGCGGACGCAAGCGGGCCGATATCCCGACGGTTTCCCTGGTGGGCTATACCAACGCCGGCAAATCGACACTGTTCAACGCGGTGACCGAGTCTGACGTGTATGCCGCTGACCAGTTGTTCGCCACCCTCGACCCGACCTTGCGCCGGCTCGAACTCGATGACCTGGGCCCCATCGTCCTGGCCGATACCGTAGGCTTCATTCGTCACTTGCCGCACAAGCTGGTCGAGGCATTTCGGGCTACGCTCGAAGAGTCGAGCAACTCCGACCTGCTGCTGCATGTGATTGACGCCCATGAGCCGGAGCGCATGGCCCAGATCGAACAGGTCATGGTGGTGCTCGGTGAGATTGGCGCGCAAGACTTGCCGATCCTGGAGGTATACAACAAACTCGATTTGCTTGAGGGTGTTGAGCCGCAGATCCAGCGCGATGCCGATGGCAAGCCGCAGCGGGTCTGGTTGTCGGCCCGTGATGGCCAGGGGCTGGACCTGCTCAAGCAGGCAATCGCGGAATTGCTCGGTGACGATTTGTTTGTCGGCACCTTGCGCTTGCCACAGCGTTTTGCTCGACTGCGGGCTCAGTTCTTCGAGTTGGGCGCCGTACAGAAAGAAGAACACGACGAAGAAGGCACCAGTCTGCTTGCCGTTCGTTTGCCACGGGTCGAACTCAATCGGCTGGTGAGTCGCGAAGGAATGCAACCGCTGGAATTCATCGAGCAACACACTTTGCAATAAAAGCCTGAAAAAGCGGTTGTGCCGCTATGACAGGCATTCTGTAGCATTGGTCGGCGCGCCGTGGGTGCGTCTTTGCTTTATCAGATGGAGAGCGCTATGGCTTGGAATGAGCCGGGTGGCAACTCGAATAATCAGGATCCTTGGGGTGGTAAACGCCGCAATAATGGCGACCGCAAGGGGCCACCGGATCTCGACGAGGCCTTCCGAAAGCTGCAGGAAAGCCTGAATGGGTTGTTCGGTGGTGGTAAGAAACGTGGTGACGATGGCGGTAGTTCGAGCAAGGGCGGCGGTTATGGCCTGCTCGGCATCGGCCTCGTCGTGCTGGCGGCCGTTTGGCTGTACAGCGCGGTCTATGTGGTCGACGAGCAGGAGCAAGCCGTGGTGCTGCGCTTCGGCAAGTACTACGAAACCGTTGGCCCGGGTCTGAACATCTACTTCCCGCCGATCGACAAGAAGTACATGGAAAACGTCACGCGTGAGCGTGCGTACACCAAGCAGGGCCAGATGCTGACTGAAGACGAGAACATCGTCGAAGTGCCGCTGACCGTGCAGTACAAGATCAGCAACCTGCAGGACTTCGTACTGAACGTCGACCAGCCGGAAGTCAGCCTGCAACAAGCGACCGACAGTGCCCTGCGCCATGTGGTGGGTTCTACCGCCATGGACCAGGTGCTGACCGAAGGCCGTGAATTGATGGCCAGCGAAATCAAGGAACGCCTGCAACGCTTCCTCGACACCTATCGCACCGGTATCACCGTTACCCAGGTCAACGTACAGAACGCAGCCGCACCGCGTGAAGTCCAGGAAGCCTTCGATGACGTGATCCGTGCCCGTGAAGACGAGCAGCGCTCGCGCAACCAGGCTGAAACCTACGCCAACGGCGTCGTGCCGGAAGCGCGTGGTCAGGCCCAGCGCATCATTGAAGACGCCAACGGCTACCGTGACGAAACCGTCTCGCGTGCCAAGGGTGAGGCAGACCGCTTCACCAAGCTGGTGGCCGAGTACCGCAAGGCACCTGAAGTTACCCGTCAGCGCCTGTACCTGGACACCATGCAGGAAGTCTTCAGCAACACCAGCAAGGTTCTCGTGACCGGCAACAAGAACGGCCAGAGCAATCTGCTGTACTTGCCGCTGGACAAGATGATCCAGAACAGTTCGGGCAGCAATGCGCCGGTCACCAGCTCGGCTGCATCCGGTAACAACACGGACACTGCGCCGCACGTCACTGATCAGCCGCAAACGCGCACAAGGGAGACCCGCTGATGAGCAATAAATCGCTGATCGCCCTGATTGTTGGCGTCGTTGTCGTACTGGTTGGCTGGAACTGCTTCTACATCGTGGCTCAGACCGAGCGTGCGGTGTTGCTGCAATTCGGTCGTGTGGTTCAGGCAGATGTTCAGCCAGGCCTGCATGTGAAAGTGCCTTACGTTAACCAGGTGCGTAAGTTCGACGCACGCCTGATGACGTTGGATGCACCGACACAGCGCTTCCTGACGCTGGAAAAGAAAGCCGTGATGGTCGATGCCTTCGCCAAGTGGCGCGTGAAAGATGCCGAGCGCTTCTACACCGCAACCTCCGGCCTCAAGCAGATTGCTGACGAGCGTCTTGCACGTCGTCTGGAATCGGGCCTGCGTGACCAGTTTGGTAAGCGCACCCTGCACGAGGTGGTTTCCGGTGAGCGTGATGCGTTGATGGCGGATATCACCGCGTCGCTGAACGCGATGGCAGAAAAAGAGCTGGGCATCGAAGTGGTCGATGTCCGGGTCAAGGCCATCGACTTGCCGAAGGAAGTGAACCGCAGCGTGTTCGAGCGGATGAGCACCGAGCGTGAGCGTGAGGCTCGTGAGCACCGCGCCAAGGGTAACGAGCTGGCAGAAGGCATTCGTGCCGATGCCGATCGTCAGCGCCGCGTGCTGTTGGCTGAAGCCTATCGTGAATCTGAAGAGGTTCGCGGTGATGGTGATGCCCAGGCCGCAGCGATCTATGCCAAGGCCTACGGTCAAGACCAGGAGTTCTACGGGTTCTACCGTAGCCTGCGTGCCTACCGTGAAAGCTTCGCGAACAAATCCGACGTATTGGTCCTAGACCCAAGCAGCGACTTCTTCCGTTACCTGGAAAAGTCCAAGCCTTGATCCAACACTGATCCCTGGGACCCCCGCCTGGCAGCTAAAACCTCTGGCGGGGTGATCCTTTGGGAAAACGTGTGTATGATGCGGCAGCCGGGAAATTCCCGGCTTTTTTGCGTCTGCACGTTTGATTGCGCGGGCTGATGCAAGATATCGGGTTGAACGACTCGACAGGTTTTTCGAGGGAAATGTTTGGCGAGGCCGGAATCAGGCCAATCGCCGCGTCGCTCTTGGGCGCGACTTATGCGTATGAGTCAGACATTTTCTGCTTCACTCAAGGCCGGCTAGACGGTTGGTCGCCCGGATCATAGGGGAATGGCGTAATGGCAACGGTAGACCGCTGGCTGCTGCCAGATGGCATCGAAGAAGTACTGCCACCAGAGGCGGCGCGCATTGAAGTGGCGCGCCGTCAGGTGTTGGATCTGTTCCAGAGCTGGGGTTACGAGTTTGTCGTGACTCCCCATATCGAGTACCTGGAATCCCTGCTGACCGGCGCGGGCCAGGACCTGGATCTGCGCACCTTCAAGGTGATCGACCCGCAAACGGGCCGGCAGATGGGGTTCCGTGCCGACATCACGCCGCAAGTGGCGCGCATCGACGCGCATACCCTGCGTCGCGAAGGTCCGAGCCGCCTGTGCTACGCCGGCAGCGTGCTGCATGCGCAGCCGCGGGCCTTGTCGTCCTCACGCAGCCCGATCCAGTTGGGTGCCGAGTTGTACGGCGACGCCAGCCCGAGCAGCGATGTCGAAGTGATTAGCCTGATGCTGGCTATGCTGCAACTGGCGGATGTGCCGGATGTGCACATGGACCTCGGTCATGTAGGCATCTACCGTGGCTTGGCGCGCGCCGCCGGGTTGTCCGGTGAGGTCGAGCAGCAGTTGTTCGACGCCCTGCAGCGCAAGGCCATAGACGAAGTCATTACCTTGACCGAAGGCTTGCCTGCCGAGTTGTCGGGCATGTTGCGGGCGTTGGTCGACCTGTGTGGCGGTCGCGAAGTGCTGACTGCTGCCCGTGTTCGCCTGGCCAATGCGCCGGCGCCGGTGTTGGCGGCGCTGGACGACTTGCTGGCGATTGCCGAGCGTCTGTCGGTGCGTTTCCCGCAGCTGCCGCTGTACTTCGACCTGGGCGAGTTGCGCGGCTATCACTACCACACCGGCGTGGTGTTCGCGGTGTTTGTACCGGGCGTTGGCCAGTCCATCGCCCAGGGCGGTCGCTATGACGATATCGGCGCCGACTTCGGTCGCGCCCGTCCGGCGACTGGCTTCTCCACCGATTTGAAAACCCTGGTGACCCTGGGGCGTGCTGAGATCGAGCTACCGTCTGGCGGTATCTGGATGCCTGACAGTACGGATGCGGCACTCTGGCAGCAGGTTTGCCAGTTGCGCAGTGAGGGTCAGCGTGTCGTCCAGGCATTGCCTGGGCAACCATTGGCCGCCGCCCGTGATGCGGACTGCGACCGGCAATTGATTCAGCAGAACGGGCTTTGGCAAGTATTGCCGCTGGCTTCTTGAGTTTTCCTGCCGGCCGCTGCCGGCACCAAGTTTGCGCGAATGAGGACAAGTGTTATGGGTAAGAATGTCGTAGTCCTGGGCACCCAATGGGGTGATGAGGGCAAAGGCAAGATCGTTGATCTGCTGACCGAACATGCCGCTGCCGTAGTGCGCTACCAAGGTGGCCACAACGCTGGCCACACGCTGGTGATCGATGGCGAGAAAACCGTCTTGCACCTGATCCCGTCGGGCGTGCTGCGCGAAGGCGTGCAGTGCCTGATCGGCAACGGCGTGGTGGTTGCACCCGATGCCCTGTTGCGCGAGATCATCAAGCTGGAAGAAAAAGGCGTACCGGTGCGCGAGCGCCTGCGTATCAGCCCGTCCTGCCCGCTGATCCTGTCCTTCCACGTGGCGCTGGACCAGGCCCGTGAAAAGGCCCGTGGCGAGCTGAAGATCGGTACCACCGGTCGCGGCATCGGCCCGGCCTACGAAGACAAGGTTGCGCGTCGTGGACTGCGTGTTGGCGACCTGCTCAACATGCCGCGCTTTGAAGACAAGCTGCGTGAGCTGGTGGATTACCACAACTTCATGCTGGTGGGTTACTACAAAGAGCCGGCCATCGACTTCGACAAGACCCTGGCCGAGTGCAAGGAATACGCTGAGCTGCTCAAGCCGCTGATGCTGGACGTGACTGCCGAGCTGCACGACCTGCGTCGCGCGGGCAAGGACATCATGTTCGAAGGCGCCCAGGGTTCGTTGCTGGACATCGACCACGGCACCTACCCGTACGTGACCAGCTCCAACACCACCGCCGGTGGCGTGGCGACCGGTTCGGGCGTTGGTCCGATGTTCCTGGACTACATCCTGGGCATCACCAAGGCCTACACCACGCGTGTTGGTTCGGGCCCGTTCCCGACTGAGCTGTTCGACGACGTCGGCGCGCACCTGGCCAAGCAAGGTCACGAGTTCGGCGCGACGACCGGCCGTGCTCGCCGTTGTGGTTGGTTCGACGCGGTTATCCTGCGTCGCGCTATCGATGTGAACAGCATCTCGGGCATCTGCCTGACCAAGCTGGACGTACTCGACGGCCTGGAAACCATCAACATCTGCATCGGCTACAAAGATGCGGAAGGCAATGACATCGCCCCGACTGACGCGGACAGCTACGTGGGCCTGCAGCCTGTGTACGAAGAAGTGCCGGGTTGGAGCGAGTCGACCGTGGGTGCCAAAACCCTGGAAGAGCTGCCGGCTAACGCCCGTGCCTACATCAAGCGCGTTGAGGAGTTGATCGGTGCACCGATCGACATTATCTCGACCGGTCCGGACCGCAACGAAACCATCGTGTTGCGTCACCCGTTCGCTTAACCCGCTGTTGATGTAAAAACGAAGGGCCCTTGATAGGGCCCTTTGTCGTTTCTGCCTGCTGAACGGCACGACCCTTGCTGTGGATTCTGCTTCTAGAGTGCCATCAATTTAATGGCGTCAAAGTAGAGGGATTTACAGTGTCAGCCGTTCTTTCACTGTTACAAAGTCGTTTACTGCGGCCGGTGTTCGTTACCCTTGGTATCGCCCTTTTGGTGCAAGTGCTCGTGGCGGTTGCCCTGACACGAAGCACGGTGACGGCATTGGAGGCGGATCTGGGCGTTCGCCTGGGTGTCGACAGCCAGAAACTCTCCAGCGAACTGGAGCAGGCCGAGCGCGAAGTCACCTCCAGCCTCGATAGCCTGTCGACCAGTACTCGCCAGCGCTTGACGGCCGGTTTGTCCTCGCGGCTTGAGGAAGAGCAGGCGCAACTGCGTGAGGCCCTGGAAAAAAACCTCAAGGATTCGGCCGGTGACATGGCACAGCTCCTGGCGTCCGTCGCGCCGCGTGCCATGTGGGATAACGACGTTCCGGCCTTGTCCGAGTTCGCCCGGCGTGCCCAGCGCAATCCCAGCGTGTTGTTCGTGGTGTATGACGATGCCACTGGACAGCACCTGACCCGCTACCTGAACCGGGAAAACCCGATCAACCGGGCCCTGCTGGAAAAGGGCCAGGGCGAGCGGGCGCTGGACAAGGTACTGGATGCGGCGAAGAACGACCCGTCGGTGTATTACGTCGAGGCCTCGATCAACCCCAATGGCGTGGAAATCGGCAAAGTCCTGATGGGCGTCTCCACGGCGTCGGTCGAAGCGGACTTGCTGGCGCTCGACAAGCGCTTCTCAGGGTTGATCGCCAGCAGCGACCAATTGGTGGGCGACAGCCTCAAGGGGGCGGCAGCGGACAGCTCGACCGCCATGCGCTCGCGCCTGCAGTCGGCCCAGTCCACGGCCGGTGAAATGAAGGCCAATACCGCCAGCACCGTGCAGGAGGCTGCCGCTACCTTGCGCTGGAGAATTGGCCTGGCGTTGGCCCTGGTGGGCTGTGGGGTGTTGCTGCTGCTAGCGGTGGTGCTTGGGCGGCGGGTGGTGACGCGCTTGAAGCTGTTGATCGTGGCCATGGACGATCTGGCCGCGGGCGAGGGCGACTTGACCAAGCGCGTGCAGATCAACAGCAATGACGAGATCGGCGATATGGCATCGGCCGTCAATCGCTTTGTGGATAAGTTGCAGCCCATCGTTCGTGAGGCCGGGGATGTGGCCCAGCGCACCGGCGTGGAAATCGGCGCCATGACCCAGCGTAATGCGGGTGCCGATGCGGCTGCGGCGTCCCAGCGTGATGAGGTGGCGCAGAGCCTGCAAGCGTTGTCGCAGATGGCTGATGAGGCCCAGGCCGAGAGCCAGGCGATGCAGGCAGCGTTGCAGCAGGTCGTGGATATTCGCCAGGCCACCGATGAAAACACCCGCACCTCGGCCCAGGTCGGTAACTTGATCGAGGCGTTGGCTGGCCAGGTTGCGACCGGGGCCAAGGTCATTGAGCGCCTGGCGCAACAGAGCGAGCAGATTGAAGTGGTGTTGGAGGTGATCCACGGGATTGCTGAGCAAACCAACCTGCTGGCCCTGAACGCCGCCATCGAGGCCGCGCGAGCTGGTGAAACCGGGCGTGGCTTTGCCGTGGTGGCTGACGAAGTGCGAGCGCTGGCGAGCAAGACCCAGCGCTCGAC
This sequence comes from Pseudomonas sp. ok272, assembly GCF_900109995.1. Taxonomy (GTDB): domain Bacteria; phylum Pseudomonadota; class Gammaproteobacteria; order Pseudomonadales; family Pseudomonadaceae; genus Aquipseudomonas. The sequence goes on from NZ_FOCB01000006.1 coordinate 130,326, forward strand.
CGGTGACATCCAGGCTCATATCGGTGCCTTGCAGCAGGGCGCCCGCGAAGCGGTGTCCGTGATTGGCCAGGCGGGACGCCAGGCCAGCGAGGGGTTGCTGGTGTTGCGCGACAGTGCGCGCCTGCAGCAGTCGGTGCAGTCGTCGGTCGAGCAGGTGCATGCGGCAATCGGCCTGGCGACTCAGGCTGCAGCGCATCAGGCCAAGGGGGCGCAGGCGGTGCGTGGGCGGGTGGAGACCATTCATGCGCAGGCTGAGAAAGCCGCGCAAGCCGTGGTGCAGACCACGGCCAGTGGCAAGGTGCTGGATGGGTTGGCGGCGCAGTTGAAGGCGAGCCTGGGGCAGTTCAGGGCTTGATGTCGCCTGGGTAGGCCGCTTCGCCGGCAAGCCGGTCTCGCTCCCGCAGGGGCGTGTATTACGCGTAGGAGCGAGGCTTGCCCGCGAACAGCTTCAGCGACTCAGGTACATCCGGGTGGTCAGCAGATACACCGGCAACCCCGACACCAGAATCAACAACGCCGCATAGGGCGCCGCTGCTGCGAACTCGACATTCGCGGTATGCGCCCACACCTCGGTTGCCAGGGTGTTGAGCCCGGTCGGGCTGAGCAGCAAGGTCGCCGTCAGCTCCTTCATCGCATCCAGGAACACCAGGGCAAAGGCGGCGCCCAACGCCGGGAAGATGATCGGCAGTGTCACTCGCACAAAGGCGCTGAATGACGAGGCACCAAGGGTGCGGGCGGCCTCCTCCAGTTGCGGTGCGGCCTTGTTCAGTGCGGTGCGAATCGGCGCCTGGGCCAGTGGCAGGAACAGCAGCGCATAGGCGATCAGCAGCAGTCCCGAGGTCTGGTACAGCACGGGCACATAGTGCAGGGCGAAATACACCAGGGTCAGCGCAATCACCAATCCAGGCAGAGCATGCAGCAAGTACGGCAGGCGTTCGGCCCACAGCGCCAGGCGGCCCTTGTAGCGCACCACCAGCAGGCCGACCGGTACCGCCAGCACCAGGCACAGCGCCGCGCCGCCCAGGGACAACGCCAGCGAAGACAGCAGGGCTTCGCTGATTGCGGCCACCGGAAAGGCTGCCGAGGAGCCGACCGCCAGCCAGTACGCCAGCATCCCCAGGGGAATGCCGCTGCCGATGATCGCCAGCGCCAGGCAATAAAGCTGGCCTAGGCCGGCCCAGGCGCCCAGCCGGACCTGTTCCGCCCGGCGGGCGGCGCCCTGGCCGATGCGGACGTGGCGGCCTTTGCCGCGCACGCGTAACTCAAGCCACAGCAGCATCAGGCACAGCGCCAGCAGCACGGCCGAGAGCATGGCGGCGTTGGCGTTACTGAACTCCAGCTCGAACTGTTGATAGATCGCAGTGGTGAAGGTTTGCAGGCCGATGATCGACAGTGCGCCGAACTCCACCAGCATGTGCAAGGCAATCAACAGGGCGCCGGCCAGCAGCGAGGGCCAGAGCAAGGGCAGGGTGATCTTGAAGAACACGCCCCAACGGTTTAGCCCCAGGGTGCGGGCCGATTCCTCCAGGGAGGGATCAAGGTTGCGCAGCGTCGCGGCCACCGGCAGGAACACCAGCGGGTATTTGGACAGGGTCATCACCAGGATCGCCCCGCCCAGGCCTTCGAAACTGGCGCTAAGGGATACCCAGGTGAAGCTGCTGACAAACGCCGGGACGGCGAACGGCAGGCACAGGATCACGCCCCACAAGCGCCGGCCGGGCAGGTTGCTGCGTTCCAGCAACCAGGCCAGCGACAGGCCGATCACCGCGCAGGCGGCCGTGACCCCGAACATCAGTAGCAGGGTATTGCGCAGCAGGCCGAATACGTAGGGCCGCCACAACAAATGCACGGCTTCGGCCCAGCCTGCCTGCCAGGCCTTGAGTCCCACGTAGAGCAGGGGCAATACGCTCAGACCGACCAGCAACAGCACCGGCAATAGCAGCCAGATCGATGGCCGTTTGCGCCCCGGGACGTAGCCTGCCGATGAGGCAGTGGCGGGCAGGGTGGCGTTCATCAGTTCAGGCCAACTTCACGTTCCAGCTCCAGTGCTTCTTCGGCGTTGCCAAGGTCGGCCGGCGTCACGTTTGGCGCCTGCAGCTCGCTGAACGGCTTGAGCCCGCGATTCGACGCCATGCCTGTGTGCAGTGGGTACTCGGCGGTGGTCTGGGTGATCAGGCGCTGGCCTTCTTCGCTGGCCATGTAGGCGAGCAATTGCTGGGCTTCTTTTGGGTGCTTGCTGGATTTGAGCACGGCGGCACTGGACACGGTAATCAGGCCGCCGACGTCGCCGCCGGTGAAGTAATAGAGCTTGGAATCAAGCTGGCCCTTTTCCCGCTGCAGGGCGAACCAGTAGTAGTTGTTGACCAGCACGGTGGCGACTTCGCCGTTCTCCACGGCTTTGAGGGCGACCATGTTGTTGCTGTAGGTCTTGCCGAAGGCGCGCAGGCCGGTCAGCCATTCCTCGGCGGCGTCCCGGCCGTGGACTTTGATGATTGCCACGGCTTGTTCCTGGAAGGCGCCGCTGGTGGGGACGAAGCCGACCTTGCCTTGCCATGTGGGGTCGGCGAAGTCCATCACTGACGTGGGCAGGTCTTTCTCATCGACCAGCTTTGGGTTGTAGGCCACGACGCGAACCCGGGCGGTGACGCCGATCCAGGTGCCGTTGCCGGCTACGTATTCCTTGGGCAGTACGGCGAGGGTCGCGTCATCGGTCTTGGCCAGCAGGCCTTGTTCGCCCAGTTTGTTCAGGGGCGGGGATTCTTCGGTGTAGATCACGTCGGCAGGGGAGCGCTCGCCTTCTTCGACGATTTGGCTGGCAAGCTGGTTGCTGCTGCCTTTGCGCACGTTGACGCGAATTCCGGTCTTGGCTTCGAACGCTTTGGCGACCGCATCGCCGACTTCCTTGTGCTGACCGTTGTAGAGCGTCAGGGACACGGCGTCGGCCGCGTGGGTGAGCGGCGTGGCAAGTGCCAGGCCAAGCAGGGTGAAGGTCAGGCCACGGCGCAGGGTATTTCGAAACATCATTGACGGGGTTCCTCACGGTCGCATTGCAAAATCTTGCAACAATGATAAACGATATTGTTTCTCAAGTGCGCCTTGCGAGGTAGTTCGGAGTTTGCTAGAGGGGTGAGTCCATAGGTTTTTAACGGGCAGAAACACAAAAACCCGCTTTCGCGGGTTTTTGTGAGACTCAAGGCCAAGACCTTGAGTTTTAATTGGTGCCCAGAAGAAGACTCGAACTTCCACGACCTTGCGGTCACCAGCACCTGAAGCTGGCGTGTCTACCAATTTCACCATCTGGGCAGTATCAGCAACGTTGCCGCTGTTGATGTGGCGCACTATACGGATCGTCTTTTGATCTGTAAACCCCTGATTTAGTTTTAATAAATCAAACGCTTAGAATGCAAAAACCCGCTTTCGCGGGTTTTTGTGTGAGTCCTGAAATTGTACTAATCTCAAGCTCTGAATTGGTGCCCAGAAGAAGACTCGAACTTCCACGACCTTGCGGTCACCAGCACCTGAAGCTGGCGTGTCTACCAATTTCACCATCTGGGCAACATCGGCAACGTTGTGCGTCGTCGATGGCGCGCACTATACGGAGCGTCTTTTTAACTGTAAACCCCTGGTATCAAAAAAACCTGGAAAATTTCGCGAGTGGTGCCGAGCGGCATCTTTAATAGGGCTGGAAAGGGCATTTAGGGGCATTGGCTACCTGAAATTTCCCGTTTCATTACGCCTATGCCAAACTAACCCGCATATAGACAAGGTGAAAACTCTCTAATGGCCGATTGGCAGTCCCTCGATCCCGAGGCCGCTCGTGAAGCGGAAAAATATGAAAACCCTATTCCTAGCCGCGAACTGATCCTTCAGCACCTCGCTGATCGTGGTTCGCCTGCTGCCCGCGAGCAACTGGTCGAAGAGTTTGGTCTGACCACAGAAGACCAGGTCGAAGCCCTGCGCCGCCGCCTGCGCGCCATGGAGCGCGACGCTCAACTGATTTACACCCGTCGCGGTACCTACGCGCCGGTCGACAAGCTCGACCTGATCCTGGGCCGCATCAGCGGTCACCGTGATGGCTTCGGCTTCCTGGTGCCGGACGATGGCAGCGCCGACCTGTTCATGAGCCCGGCGCAAATGCGCCTGGTGTTCGATGGCGACCGTGCGCTGGCGCGGGTTTCCGGCCTGGATCGTCGTGGTCGTCGTGAAGGCGTGATCGTCGAAGTGGTGTCCCGTGCCCACGAGACCATCGTTGGTCGCTACTTCGAAGAAGGCGGTATTGGCTTCGTTGTTGCCGACAACCCGAAGATCCAGCAGGAAGTGCTGGTCACCCCGGGCCGCAACGCCAACGCCAAGATCGGTCAGTTCGTCGAAGTGAAGATCACGCACTGGCCAACACCGCGATTCCAGCCGCAAGGCGATGTGGTCGAGGTGGTGGGCAACTACATGGCGCCGGGCATGGAGATCGATATCGCCCTGCGTACCTACGACATTCCCCACGTTTGGCCTGAAGCGGTGCTCAAAGAAGCTGCCAAGCTCAAGCCGGAAGTCGAAGATAAAGACAAAGAGAAACGCATCGATCTGCGTCACCTGCCGTTCGTCACCATCGACGGCGAAGACGCGCGCGACTTCGATGACGCGGTCTATTGCGAATCCAAGCCAGGCAAGCTGCGCCTGTTCTCCGGTGGCTGGAAGTTGTACGTGGCAATTGCCGACGTTTCCAGCTACGTGAAGATTGGTTCGGCGCTGGACGACGAGTCCCAGGTTCGCGGCAACTCGGTGTACTTCCCCGAGCGCGTGATCCCGATGCTGCCTGAGCAGCTGTCCAACGGCCTGTGCTCGCTGAACCCGCATGTCGATCGCCTGGCCATGGTCTGCGAGATGACCATCTCCAAGTCGGGCGAGATGACCGACTACTGCTTCTACGAAGCGGTGATCCATTCCCACGCCCGCCTGACCTACAACAAGGTCAGCGCGATGCTGGAAACCCCGAAACTCACCGAGGGGCGTCAGCTTCGTGGCGAGTACAGCGAGGTTCTGCCACACCTCAAGCAGCTCTACTCGTTGTACAAGGTGTTGTTGGCGGCTCGTCATGTCCGTGGCGCGATTGACTTCGAAACCCAGGAAACCCGGATCATCTTCGGCTCCGAGCGCAAGATCGCCGAAATTCGGCCGACAGTGCGTAACGATGCCCACAAGTTGATCGAGGAATGCATGCTGGCGGCCAACGTGGCCACGGCTGAGTTCCTGAAGAAGCACGAAATCCCGGCGCTGTACCGCGTCCACGATGGTCCGCCACCGGAGCGCCTGGAAAAACTGCGCGCCTTCCTTGGCGAACTCGGCCTGTCCCTGCACAAAGGCAAGGATGGCCCGTCGCCCAAGGACTACCAGGCATTGCTGGCCGGGATCAAGGATCGTCCGGATTTCCACCTGATCCAGACCGTCATGCTGCGCTCGTTGAGCCAGGCGGTGTATAGCGCTGACAACCAGGGCCACTTCGGCCTGAACTACGAAGCTTATACCCACTTCACCTCACCGATTCGCCGCTACCCGGACCTGCTCACGCACCGGGCGATTCGCAGCGTCATCCACTCCAAGCGCGAGACCCCGCACGTCAAGCGGGCTGGTGCGATGGCCATCCCGAAAGCGCGTATCTATCCGTACGACGAAGCGGCGCTGGAGCAACTCGGCGAGCAGTGCTCGATGAGCGAGCGCCGTGCCGACGAAGCCACGCGTGACGTCGTGAACTGGCTCAAGTGCGAGTTCATGAAGGACCGCGTAGGCGAATCGTTCCCGGGTGTGATTACTGCGGTGACCGGTTTTGGCCTGTTCGTCGAGTTGACGGACATCTACGTCGAAGGCTTGGTCCATGTGACCGCCTTGCCGGGCGATTACTACCACTTCGACCCTGTGCACCATCGCCTGGCGGGCGAGCGGACCGGTCGCAGCTTCCGCCTGGGCGACACGGTTGAAGTGCGCGTAATGCGGGTTGACCTGGACGAGCGCAAGATCGACTTCGAGATGGCCGAGAAAACCATCAGCGCGCCGATTGGCCGCAAGAAGCGCGACACGCAAACATCGGCGCCTGCTGCCAAGACAGCTGCCGAGCCTGCTTCGGCCAAATCCGGTCGTCGTGGTCCGGCGAAGGAAAAGGCGGTCGAAGCCTATCGTCCTAGCGATGCAGCGGCGAAAAACGCCGAAGTGCGCAAGAGTCGTGAACTGAAGCAGGCGTTGCTGGCCGAAGCGAAAAGCGGTGGTAAAGCGGCGTCTGGGGGAAAGACCGGGCGGTCGGCGCCTGAAACGGCCTCCGGCGGCAAGCCAGCCAAACCGAGTAAACATCGTAAAGGCCCGCCCAAAGCGGGCTCGGCCCCAGCCAGAAGTGGTGGGGCGCGTAAACCTAAGGCCAAGTCATGAGTCAGTTGGAAAAAATCTATGGCGTGCATGCCGTAGAAGCGTTGCTGCGTCACCACCCCAAGCGCGTCAAGCAGATCTGGCTGGCCGAAGGGCGCAGTGATCCGCGGGTACAGACGCTGATTGATCTGGCCAACGAAAATCGTGTGGCCGTCGGCAATGCCGAGCGCCGTGAGCTGGATGCCTGGGTTGAGGGCGTGCACCAGGGCGTGGTGGCGGACGTCAGTCCGAGCCAGGTCTGGGGCGAGGCGATGCTCGACGAGTTGCTGGATCGCACCGAAGGCGCGCCACTGTTGCTGGTGCTCGACGGCGTGACCGACCCGCACAACCTTGGCGCTTGCCTGCGTTCGGCCGATGCGGCCGGTGCGCTGGCAGTGATCGTGCCCAAGGACAAGTCAGCGACCCTGACCCCGACCGTGCGAAAAGTAGCCTGCGGCGCGGCGGAAGTGATTCCGCTGGTGGCGGTGACCAACCTGGCCCGCACCCTGGAAAAGCTCAAGCAGCGCGGGCTGTGGGTCGTGGGTACGGCAGGCGAGGCCGAGGTCAATATTTATGACCAGGACATGACCGGGCCGACCATCCTGATCATGGGTGCCGAAGGCAGTGGCATGCGCCGCCTGACTCGCGATCTTTGCGACTACCTGGTGCACCTGCCGATGGTCGGTAGCGTCAGCAGCCTCAATGTGTCCGTCGCCACTGGCGTGTGCCTGTTCGAGGCCCAGCGCCAGCGTAGCGTCAAGGCCAAGGCTTCTGCCAAGAAGTCCTGAGCCGGTTGTAACCCCTGTGGGAGCGAATGTGTTCGCGAAGGCGGTCGGTCGGCAGTGATGTCGACCGGCACGACGCCTTCGCGAGCAGGTTCGCTCCCACAGTCGTTTGTGGTGTGGCGATTGCTCAAATAATCACCAATTACCTTGCGCCGCTCCCGGCCCTTCTCTACAATTGCGCCCCTTGCTGTGACGGCAGGCACACATGTGTCTTTCGCCAGCAAGTCCATAAGTGTCATTCACTCCTTGTCTGACCGCTTTTGAGCGGCAGGCTACAACCCGTAAGGAGCATTCATGCGTCATTACGAAATCATCTTTTTGGTCCACCCGGATCAAAGCGAGCAAGTCGGCGGCATGGTAGAGCGTTACACCAAGCTGATCGAAGAAGACGGCGGCAAAATCCACCGTCTGGAAGATTGGGGCCGTCGTCAACTGGCCTACGCAATCAACAATGTTCACAAGGCTCACTACGTGATGCTGAACGTTGAGTGCACTGGCAAGGCCCTGGCCGAGCTGGAAGACAACTTCCGCTACAACGATGCAGTGATCCGTAACCTGGTCATCCGTCGCGAAGAAGCCGTTACCGGCCAATCCGAGATGCTCAAGGCTGAAGAAAACCGCAGTGAGCGCCGTGAGCGTCGCGACCGTCCTGAGCACGAAGGCGCTGAAAGCGCTGATAGTGATGACAGCGACAACAGCGATAACGCTGACGAGTAATCCACGGACCTTTTAAGGAGCCTATCAAATGGCACGTTTCTTCCGTCGTCGTAAATTCTGCCGCTTCACCGCTGAAGAGGTTAAGGAGATCGATTACAAAGATCTCAATACCCTGAAAGCTTATGTATCCGAGACCGGCAAAATCGTTCCAAGCCGCATCACCGGTACCAAAGCTCGTTATCAGCGTCAGCTGGCCACCGCTATCAAGCGCGCCCGCTTCCTGGCCCTGCTGGCCTACACCGACAGCCACGGCCGCTGAGACCGGGCAGTCGACACGTAGCAAAGGATTGAATGTATGCGTGCCATAGCTGAGTTCATCATGCGCGGCCGTATGCAGGCCACTCTCGTAGTGGCTGGATGCGCGGCATTGCCGTTGTTGTATTGGTTGGGTGCTGCCGCGGGGAGCCTTGTGCTGCTGCGGCGCGGATTCAAGGATGCCTTGGGCGTCCTTGCTCTGGGGGTATTGCCGGCCTTGATCTGGTGGCTGTATTCCGAAGATCCACGCGCACTCATGGTGCTGTTGGGGTCCTCGGCACTGGCGTTGGTTTTACGCGCCAGTGAATCCTGGAGTCGCACGCTGCTTGCCAGCGTAGCGATAGGCGTGGTGTTTTCAGTGGTGTTGGGTGCGGTTTACCGCCCTCACATCGAGGTGCTGTCCCAGGAACTGGTAAAGATCCTGCCGCTGGCCCTTGGTGACCTCTACCAGCAATTGTCGGTAGAGGAGCGAGCGCGTCTCGCCGCCCTGATTGCCCCGGTCCTGACTGGCCTGATAGCGGCCTTGTTGCAAATCGTCAGTGTGCTGAGCCTGATTGTCGGGCGCTACTGGCAGGCGTTGTTGTACAACCCCGGTGGTTTTGGTCGCGAGTTTCGCGCCATCCGAATCCCGCTGGGGCCAGCGATGTTGCTGCTGGCGTGCATGCTTCTGGGACCGAACTTCGGCGCCCAGATGGCCATGTTGACGCCGTTGTGCAGCGTACCGCTGGTGTTCGCCGGGCTGGCCCTGATTCATGGGCTGGTGGCTGAAAAGCGACTGGCCAAGTTTTGGCTGGTGGGGTTGTACGTAACGCTGTTGCTGTTCATGCAGCTGATCTATCCGTTGCTGGTGGTCTTGGCCATTGTCGACAGCCTGATTGATTTTCGCGGTCGTTTGACGCCGAAAGACGTCGATAGCGCGAACGGTGAAGGTTAAAAGTTAAGAGGATTTTCACATGCAACTGATCCTTCTGGAAAAAGTCGCCAACCTGGGCAACCTGGGCGACAAAGTGAACGTTAAGGCCGGTTACGGTCGTAACTACCTGCTGCCTTACGGCAAAGCGACCGCTGCGACCGCTGCCAACCTGGCTGCGTTCGAAGAGCGTCGCGCTGAGCTGGAAAAAGCCGCAGCAGACAAAAAAGCTTCGGCTGAAAGCCGCGCTGCCCAACTGGCTGAGCTGGAAGTGACTATCACTGCCACCGCCGGTGACGAAGGCAAGCTGTTCGGTTCGATCGGTACTCACGACATCGCTGATGCACTGACCGCCTCTGGCGTTGAAGTGGCAAAAAGCGAAGTTCGTCTGCCGAACGGCACCATCCGCAACGTAGGTGAATTCGACGTAGCCGTGCACCTGCACGCTGAAGTTGAAGCCACCGTACGCGTTGTCGTGGTAGCAGCTTAAGCAGCACTTGTCGGCTGGCACCCTCGGGTGCTTGTCGGTAACATCGGGCACGATCCTGTTTACAGGTCGTGCCCTTTGTCTTTCTGCGGTTCCTGAATTCTACAAACCCTGCTTTTTAAAGAACCCAAGTGGCCATGAACGATATCTCCGCTCCTGAGCAATACGACCTGCAAACCGCCGCGCTGAAAGTGCCGCCCCATTCCATCGAGGCCGAACAGGCTGTGCTCGGTGGTTTGATGCTGGACAACAACGCCTGGGAGCGCGTGCTCGATCAGGTGTCGGACGGTGACTTCTATCGTCATGACCATCGCCTGATCTTCCGGGCCATCGCCAAGCTGGCCGACCAGAACTCGCCAATCGACGTGGTGACCCTGGCCGAGCAATTGGACAAGGAAGGCCAGACCTCGCAGGTGGGTGGCCTGGGCTATCTCGGCGAGTTGGCGAAGAACACGCCGTCGGTGGCCAACATCAAGGCCTATGCGCAGATCGTTCGCCAGCGCGCGACCTTGCGCCAACTGATCGGCATCGCCACCGAGATTGCCGACAGTGCGTTCAACCCTGAAGGTCGCTCCGCCGAAGAGATCCTCGACGAAGCCGAGCGGCAGATCTTCCAGATTGCCGAGGCACGGCCGAAAACCGGCGGCCCGGTGGGCGTCAACGAGCTGTTGACCAAGGCCATCGACCGCATCGACACCCTGTTCAACACCGACAACGCCATCACCGGCCTGTCCACCGGCTATACCGACCTCGATGGCATGACCAGTGGCCTGCAGCCGTCGGACCTGATCATCGTCGCCGGTCGTCCGTCGATGGGTAAGACCACCTTCGCCATGAACCTGGTGGAGAACGCCGTGCTGCGCAGCGAGAAGGCCGTACTGGTTTACTCGCTGGAGATGCCAGGTGAATCTCTGATCATGCGTATGCTGTCGTCGCTCGGCCGGATCGACCAGACCAAGGTCCGTGCCGGTCGCCTGGAAGACGATGACTGGCCGCGCCTGACCTCGGCGGTCAACCTGCTCAACGACCGCAAGTTGTTCATCGATGACACCGCCGGCATCAGCCCCTCGGAGATGCGTGCCCGGACCCGTCGCCTGGTGCGTGAGCACGGCGAAGTCGGCCTGATCATGATCGACTACCTGCAGTTGATGCAGATCCCGGGTTCGGGTGGCGATAACCGGACCAACGAGATTTCCGAGATCTCCCGATCCCTGAAAGCCTTGGCCAAGGAGTTCAATTGCCCGGTGGTCGCGCTGTCGCAGCTCAACCGATCCCTGGAGCAACGTCCGAACAAACGCCCGATCAACTCCGACTTGCGTGAATCCGGAGCGATCGAGCAGGACGCCGACGTGATCATGTTCGTGTATCGGGACGAGGTGTATCACCCCGAAACCGAGCACAAGGGCATCGCCGAGATCATCATCGGCAAGCAGCGTAACGGGCCCATCGGCACGACGCGGCTGGCGTTCATCGGTAAGTACACCCGCTTTGAAAACCTGGCGCCGGGTAGCTATAACTTCGACGACGAGTAAGCGTCCGGCCTCTTCGCGGGCAAGCCTCGCACCTACAGATAATGTGAGACCTGTAGGGGCGAGGCTTGCCCGCGAATGGGGATCCGCTCATTTCCGACCATTGCAGTCGGAATTGGTCAAAATTTGTGCTATATTCCGCGCCCGCGAAATTCCATGAAAGCCAACACCGGTTATCGACATGATGCAAGCAGCCAAGCCGTTATTTGACTATCCAAAGTACTGGGCCGAATGTTACGGGCCAGCGCCATTCCTGCCCATGAGCAGGGAGGAGATGGATCAGCTCGGCTGGGATTCATGCGACATCATCATCGTCACCGGTGATGCCTATGTCGATCACCCATCGTTCGGCATGGCAATCATCGGCCGGCTGCTGGAGTCCCAGGGCTTTCGCGTCGGGATCATTGCCCAGCCGAACTGGCAGTCCAAAGACGACTTCATGAAGCTCGGCGAGCCGAACCTGTTCTTCGGCGTCGCGGCCGGCAACATGGACTCGATGATCAACCGCTACACCGCCGACAAGAAGATCCGTTCCGATGACGCCTACACCCCCGGTGGCATGGCGGGCAAACGTCCGGATCGCGCGAGCCTGGTGTACAGCCAGCGCTGTAAGGAAGCCTACAAGAACGTGCCGATTGTCCTCGGTGGCATCGAAGCGTCCCTGCGCCGCATCGCCCACTACGACTACTGGCAGGACCGGGTGCGCAACTCGATCCTGATCGACGCCTGCGCCGATATCCTGCTGTACGGCAACGCCGAGCGGGCCATTGTCGAGGTGGCGCAGCGCCTGTCCTACGGGCACAAGATCGAAGACATCACCGACGTGCGCGGTACCGCGTTCATTCGCCGTGACACGCCCCAGGGCTGGTTCGAAGTCGATTCCACGCGCATCGACCGTCCGGGCAAGGTCGACAAGATCATCAACCCGTACGTCAACACCCAGGACACCCAGGCCTGCGCCATCGAGCAAGAAAAAGGCCCGGTCGAAGACCCGAACGAAGCCAAGGTCGTGCAACTGCTGGCCAGCCCCAGGATGACCCGCGACAAGACCGTGATCCGCCTGCCATCGGTGGAGAAGGTTCGCGGTGATGCGGTGCTCTACGCCCACGCCAACCGCGTGCTGCACCTGGAAACCAACCCCGGTAACGCCCGGGCCTTGGTCCAGAAGCACGGCGAGGTCGATGTCTGGTTCAATCCGCCACCGATTCCGATGACCACCGAAGAGATGGACTACGTGTTCGGCATGCCTTACGCACGGGTCCCGCACCCGGTGTACGGCAAGGAGAAGATCCCGGCGTACGACATGATCCGTTTCTCGGTGAACATCATGCGTGGCTGCTTCGGCGGCTGCACCTTCTGCTCGATCACCGAGCACGAAGGCCGGATCATCCAGAACCGCTCCGAAGAGTCGATCATTCGCGAGATCGAAGAGATCCGCGACAAGGTGCCAGGCTTCACCGGCGTCATCTCCGACCTCGGCGGCCCGACCGCGAACATGTACCGTATCGCCTGCAAGACCCCGGAAATCGAATCCGCGTGCCGCAAGCCGTCGTGCGTGTTCCCTGGCATCTGCCCGAACCTGAACACCGATCACTCGTCGCTGATCCAGTTGTACCGCAGTGCCCGTGCCTTGCCGGGTGTGAAGAAGATCCTGATCGCCTCCGGCCTGCGTTACGACCTGGCAGTCGAGTCGCCGGAGTACGTCAAGGAACTGGTGACCCACCACGTCGGTGGCTACCTGAAGATCGCCCCGGAACACACCGAGGAAGGTCCGCTCAACCAAATGATGAAGCCGGGCATTGGCAGCTATGACAAGTTCAAGCGCATGTTCGAGAAGTACACCAAGGAAGCCGGGAAAGAGCAGTACCTGATTCCGTACTTCATTGCCGCCCACCCGGGCACCACCGACGAAGACATGATGAACCTGGCCCTGTGGCTCAAGGGCAATGGCTTCCGCGCCGACCAGGTGCAGGCGTTCTACCCCTCGCCAATGGCCACCGCCACGGCCATGTACCACTCGGGCAAGAACCCGCTGCGCAAGGTCACCTACAAGAGCGACGGCGTCACCATCGTCAAGAGCGAAGAGCAACGCCGCCTGCACAAGGCGTTCCTGCGCTACCACGACCCGAAAGGCTGGCCAATGCTGCGAGAAGCGTTGACGCGCATGGGCCGTGCCGACCTGATCGGGCCGGGCAAGAACCAGTTGATCCCGCTGCACCAGCCGGCCACCGACAGCTACCAGAGCGCTCGTCGCAAGAACTCGACGCCCGCCGGCAGCCATAAAGTCGCGGCCCAGGAAAAAACCACCAAGATCCTCACCCAGCACACCGGCTTGCCGCCGCGTGCCAGTGATGGCGGTAATCCGTGGGACAAGCGTGAGCAAGCCAAGGCGGCGGCATTCGCCCGCAACCAGCAGGCCGCCAAGGACCGTAAGGATGCGGCCAAGGGCAAGGGCCCCAAGCCCACCCGCAAGCCGGTCGTACCGCGCTAGGCTTCGCCTGAGCTGAACAGAACGCCAACCTTCGGGTTGGCGTTTTGCGTTCAGGGCTAAAAGGGGGGGGGCGTCACTGGCCCCTCGCGGGCAAGCCCCACCCTGATCGACGGCGTGACACACATCCGGTGTCCGACCCGAATTCCCTGTGGGAGCGAGCCCGCTCGCGAAAGCGGGGTGTCAGCGGGCATTGATGTTGACTGTGCCGGCCTCTTCGCGGGCAGGCCCGCTCCACACAGGGTCCACGGCGAACACACATCCCGTGTCAGGCCCGAATGCCTTGTAGGAGCGAGGCTTGCCCGCGAAGGCGGTAAACCTGACGACATGGATGTTGAATGGACTGGCCGGTTCGCGGGCAAGCCTCGCTCCTACGGATTCATCCCTGTGGGAGCGAGAGCGGCTTGCCGGCGATGGCGGTGACGAACGGCAAGGCTAAGACAGTTGCTCCCACAAGGATCACGGGAGTAAATGCTATCTGCGCCACACCACCCAGCCTGTGGGAGCGAGCCTGCTCGCGAAGGCGCCGGTACAGTCAACACAGGTGTTGGATGTCCCGGACACTTCGCAAGCAGGCTCGCGCTCACAAGGAGCAGCATTCGATGGGTTTGATTGGAGTCTCAAACCCGGAGGGTCTCAGGCGTCTGGCGCCTGGTCTTTCGGTGTTTCAACAACGTCATCGGCAATCACTTCGCCTTCTGCATCCGGGCTCGCGATGCCGGCTTCTTCGTCGGCTGCCGCTTTCTTGCGTTGCAACTTTTCCTCTTTCTTCTGTTCCTTGGCCAAGTCTCTCTGACGTTTGGCGAAGGAGTAATTAGGTTTAGCCATGGGCGATCCTCTGGGGTCGAAGGTGAGGTTGAGCGGCGCGTATTCTGCCTTTAAACCGGGGCTAGGGGTTAGCCGGGATTTTGCCCGACCCATTTTGGTGCGACAACCGGTTGCCAGGCATCCAACGCGTCCAGCAGATCCTGTGGCGATTCGCTGGATTGCAGCATGTCACGGTGCTGGCCGCGAACGAAGCCTTCGCCGACGACGTGATCAAGAAATGCGCTGAGTTTGCTGTAGAAACCGTTCACTTCCAGCAGGCCCAGCGGCTTGCCGTGATAGCCAAGTTGGCCCCAGGTCCAGACTTCGAATAGCTCTTCAAAGGTCCCCAGGCCACCGGGCAGGGCGATAAAGGCATCGCTGAGCTCGGCCATGCGCGCCTTGCGGGCGTGCATGCCGTCGACCACTTCCAGGCGCGTCAGGCCTTTGTGGCCGATCTCCTTGTCCATCAGGCTTTGCGGGATGATCCCGACCACCTCACCACCGGCCGCGAGGGCAGCGTCGGCGACGATCCCCATCAAGCCCACCGCGCCGCCACCGTACACCAGGGTCAGCTTGCGTCGGGCCAATGCCTGGCCCAGGGCGATGGCCGCTTCTTTATAGGCTGGATGAGTGCCAGTGCTGGCACCGCAGAATACACAAACAGAGGTTAAAGACATGCCATGCTCCGTGGTCAGTGAGGCGCCAAGGGTAATAGCACGACGCTAGCGCTCCAAGGATTAATCCTCGCGGCGCGCTTCTTCACCGGTGCCACTGGCACCGCAGGCGTAGGCGGCGAGCAAACTGCACAACAGCGTATTGAGGGACATGATCGGGACTCCGTCAGGGGGGGCGATAAGCCCGATCTTAAGCCGTCGCGGGGTATTTGGCCGGTAGATTGTTTCGATAAGTGTCATAGCGTGGAATGTGTATACACTTTTTGACGCGTATCATAGGAACTTGCGAAGATTTCAGGCAGTCTTCCGTCTTTGCGTCTTTTTGTTAACCCTGCCTTGGAGATTCACCATGTTCACCAAACTTGTTGCTGCATCCCTGCTGACACTGGCCAGCGGCCAATTGCTGGCTGCGGAATGCAAGGTCACTGTCGATTCGACTGATCAGATGTCCTTCAACACCAAGGACATCACCATCGACAAGAGCTGCAAGACCTTCACCGTCGAGCTGACTCACTCCGGCAGCTTGCCGAAGAACGTCATGGGTCATAACCTGGTGATCAGCAAAACCGCTGACATGCAGCCGATCGCCACCGCGGGCATGGCCGCCGGCATCGACAAGAGCTATCTGCCAGAAGGTGATGCGCGCATCATCGCCCACACCAAGATCATCGGTGCCGGCGAGAAAGACTCGGTGACCTTCGACGTGTCCAAGCTGACAGCCGGCGAAGCCTACAGCTTCTTCTGCTCGTTCCCTGGCCACATCGCGATGATGAAAGGCTCCGTGACCCTGAAGTAATCAGGCACACCGCGAGGATTCACGCCGCCCTTGTGGGAGCGGGCTTGCTCGCGAAGACGACGTCAGCCTCGACACACGGCTGACGGCCAAAGAAAAACCCGCTGGGGATCACTCCCCAGCGGGTTTTTTCATGGCCGCACGTCAATCACGGCGCAAACGGCATCACCCGCTTGTGGTGCGTCTTGCGATAGGTGTCGCAGATGATCCTGAACGCCTCTTCACGCACCGGCTGGCCGTGCAGGAAGGCGTCGATCTCGCTGTAGGTCACGCCGTGGGACGCTTCATCCGGCTTGCCGGGCGACAGGTCTTCGAGGTCGGCGGTGGGGATCTTTTCCACCAGCGATTCCGGTGCGCCGAAATCCCGGGCAATCGCCCGGACCTGGTTCTTCACCAGGCCGCTGAGTGGCGCCAGGTCGCAGGCGCCGTCACCGAACTTGGTGAAGAACCCCATCACGGCCTCGGCGGCATGGTCGGTGCCGATCACCAGGCCATGGGCGGCGCCGGCGATGGTGTATTGGGCGACCATGCGCATCCGCGCCTTGGTGTTGCCCAGCACGAAGTCCACCGACACCGCGTGCTTGCCTTCAAAGGCCGCGACTTCATTGGCCAGGGCTTTCACCGCCGGGCCGATGTTGACGGTGTGGCGCTCGTCGGGGGCGATGAAGTCCACCGCGGCCTGGGCGTCGTGCTCATCGAACTGGGTGTCGTACGGCAGGCGCACGGCGATGAACTTGTAGGCCGTGTCGCCGGTGCGATCGCGCAGTTGGCGCATGGCGCGCTGGGCCAGGAGGCCGGCCGTCAACGAGTCGACCCCGCCGCTGATGCCCAGCACCAGGGTCTTGAGCCCGGAATTGACCAGGCAGTCCTGGATAAAGGCGATCCGCCGGGCGATTTCGGCCTCAAGGGCTGCGTGGCCGGTGAAGGGCGGTTGGACCTTGAGCTGTTCAGCAATCTCACGCTGTACGGCTTGCATGAATTCACTCCTTGCTTGAGTTGCCAGAGAGGGCGGCAGGTACTTGGAACACATGTCGCAAATAGGCGACGAAATTCGGGTCTTTGCAGT
Source organism: Pseudomonas sp. ok272 (assembly GCF_900109995.1). GTDB lineage: Bacteria > Pseudomonadota > Gammaproteobacteria > Pseudomonadales > Pseudomonadaceae > Aquipseudomonas. The sequence goes on from NZ_FOCB01000006.1 coordinate 147,224, forward strand.
GGGTCTTGCCGGGCTCGTCGCTGATCTTGGCGACGGGCTGGCCATTGCAGGCGGTCATTTTAAGCACGATGCTCATGGGTTCGACACCGGGAATGTCACAGGTCAGGTTGGTACCAATACCGAAGCTGACATTGATCCGCCCGCGCAACGCGCGAAAGATCTCCAGCGACTTGGGCAGCGTCAGGCTGTCGGAGAATACCAGGGTCTTGCTCAGCGGCTCGATACCGAGCTGGTGGTAGTGGGCGATGGCTTTTTCGGCCCAGGCAATCGGATCCCCGGAGTCATGGCGCAGGCCGTCGAAGAGCTTGGCGAAGAACAGGTCGAAGTCGCCGAGAAAGGCGTCGGTGGTGATGCAGTCGGTCAGGGCAATCCCCAGCAGGCCACGGTACTCGCGCACCCAGCAGTCGAGGGCGGCGATCTGGCTGTCGATCAGTCGTGGACCGAGTTGCTGGTGGGCCATGATCCACTCATGGGCCATGGTGCCCAGCGGTTTCATGTCCATCTCGCGGGACAGGTGCACGTTGCTGGTACCGACGAAGCGTCCGGGGAAGTCATGCTTGAGCACGTTCACCACTTCCTCCTGTACGCGGTAGGAAAACCGCCGGCGGGTGCCGAAATCGGCCACCTGCAGTTCGGACAATTCGTCGCTGCTGGCGTTGGCCGACAACCAGTCGAACTTGCGATACAGCTGCTCGCGGGCCTGTCCCAGGACGATTGCCTGGTAGCGATAGCGGTTGCGCACCTCACTGACCATCGCCAGCAGTGGCACCTCGAACAGAATCACATGCAGCCACGGTCCGCGCAGGCGGATAAACAGCTCGCCGTTCTCGATGCCGGTGTGGATGTAGCGCAGGTTGAAGCGGAACAGCCCGAGAAAGCGCAGGAAGTCCGGCTTGAGGAAGCTGATGCGCTCCAGGAAGCTCAGTTGGTCGGCGCTCAGGCTCAACTCGGCCAGGCGCTCGATCTGGAAGCGGATCTCTGCAAGGTAAGGCTTGAGGTCCTCGCTGTTACGGCAGCGGAACTCCCATTCGACTTCCACGTTGGGGTAGTTGTGCAGCACCGCCTGCATCATCGTCAGCTTGTAGAAGTCTGTGTCGAGCAGGTTCTGCACGATGCGATCGCCAAATACGCTCTCGCTCATAACGGGTATCTCCAGGCTGGCCGCAGCCTTCACGCAGTTTCAATGAATGGGCGTAGTGGCGCATATCGGCGGTGGTGATTGCCAGTGATTTTTAAGGCAAAGGGGCCGTGTGGGAGTGGGCTTGCTCACGAAGAGGTCGGCACTGCCAGCACCAATGTTGACTGACCCGGCGCCTTCGCGGGCAAGCCCGCTCCCACAGGGGCTAGATGGTCAGCTCGGGTCATCGATCTGCTCCAGCATCCACTTCACGAAGTCCCGCACCTTGGGGACGCCGGCCGAGTGTTCCGGGTAGGCCAGGTAATAGGCGTCGGTGCTGGACATGGCGTGCGGCCAGGCGATCACCAGCTTGCCGTCGGCCAGTTCTTCTTCCACCAGGAACCTTGGCAGCAGGGCGACGCCACAGCCGACCTGGGCGGCGCGGATGCACATGTAGAAGGTGTCGAAGCGCGGGCCATGGTAGCTGTGTTCGGTCGAGTGGCCCTGGCTGTCGAACCAGTCGTGCCAGGCCTGGGGGCGCGAGGCGATTTGCAGCAGCACCAGGTCGGTCAGTTGGGTTGGATCGGTGAAGGGCTGGGTCGGCAGGCTGTCAGGGGAACACACTGCGACCAGTTCTTCGCCGAACAGCTTCAGGCACTCGGTGCCCGGCCGGGAACCCTGGCCGAAGTAGAACGCCAGGTCGCTGCCGCCTTGCAGTAACTCATCGGCCTCCTGCTCGGCGCACAGGTCCAGGTGGATGTGCGGATGGCGCAGGCGCCAGCCCTTGAGCCGTGGCACCAGCCAGCGCGCACCGAAGGTAGGTGGCGTCGACACCCGCAGGACTTCGGTCTCGCCGCCGTAGGAGCGCAGGTAATGGGTCGACATCTCGACCTGGGTAAGGATCTTTCGGACTTCTACCAGGTACAAATCACCGGCCGGGGTCATTTGCAGGCGGCGCCGCACCCGACGGAACAGCAGGTGCTGCAGCAGCTCCTCAAGTTGCGCGACCTGCTTGCTCACGGCACTCTGGGTCAGGTTCAACTCTTCGGCGGCGCGGGTGAAGCTCAGGTGGCGGGTGACCGCTTCAAAACACTGCAAGGCAGTGATGGACGGCAAGTGGCGTTTATTCAGCATCGGGAGTCCTTTGTTCTTGTTGCAACGCTTTGCATGAATAAAGGGAATGATATCTCGCCTAATCGTCGTTTGTTGGCAAGTCTCGGGGCAGCTACAACTAATGGCCTGAAGCCGCGCGTCAGAGGGCGGCGAACTTTATGTCTTATCTGTTGAAGGAGTGACCCATGGTTGCCGCATTGCTCGATCGCTTGGGGGTGAACCCGGCCCAGTACCAGAACGGCAAAACGCCGGTGCATTCACCGATCGACGGCAGTGTGATCGCCTCGGTGAACTGGCAAGGGGCCGCCGAAGTCGAGCAGCAGGTCACGCGTGCCGAGCATGCGTTCGAGCTGTGGCGCAAGGTGCCGGCGCCGCGTCGCGGCGAACTGGTGCGCCAGTTCGGCGAAGTGTTGCGTGAATACAAGGCTGACCTCGGCGAGCTGGTGTCGTGGGAAGCCGGCAAGATCACCCAGGAAGGCCTGGGTGAAGTGCAAGAGATGATCGACATCTGCGACTTCGCCGTCGGCCTGTCTCGCCAACTGTACGGCTTGACCATCGCCTCCGAGCGTCCGGGCCACCACATGCGTGAGACCTGGCATCCGCTGGGGGTGGTCGGGGTGATCAGTGCGTTCAACTTCCCGGTCGCGGTCTGGGCCTGGAACACCACGCTGGCCCTGGTGTGTGGCAACCCGGTGATCTGGAAACCGTCGGAGAAAACCCCGCTCACCGCGCTGGCCTGCCAGGCACTGTTCGAGCGTGTGCTGAAGAATTTCAGCGATGCGCCGCCGTACTTGAGTCAAGTGATCATCGGCGGCCGCGATGCCGGCGCCGCGCTGGTGGACGATCCGCGCGTGGCCTTGATCAGCGCCACCGGCAGCACCCGCATGGGCCGCGAGGTGGCGCCGAAAATCGCCGCGCGCTTTGCCCGCAGCATTCTGGAGCTGGGCGGTAACAACGCGATGATCCTCGGCCCCAGCGCCGACCTGGACATGGCCGTACGGGCGATCCTGTTCAGCGCCGTCGGCACCGCCGGCCAGCGCTGCACCACCTTGCGCCGGCTGATTGCCCACGAATCGGTCAAGGAAGAGATCGTCGCTCGCCTCAAGACGGCCTACGCCAAGGTGCGCATCGGCCACCCGCTGGAAGGCAACCTGGTCGGCCCGCTGATCGACAAGCACAGCTTCGACGCCATGCAGGACGCGCTGGAGCAAGCCCTGAGCGAAGGCGGCCGGGTGTTCGGCGGCAAGCGCCAGCTGGAAGAGACGTTCCCCAACGCCTACTACGTGTCGCCGGCCATCGTCGAAATGCCTGAGCAAAGCGACGTGGTGTGCAGCGAAACCTTCGCCCCGATCCTGTACGTGGTCGGCTACACCGAGTTCGCCGAGGCGCTGCGCCTGAACAACGGCGTGCCACAAGGCTTGTCCTCGTGCATCTTCACCACGGACGTGCGTGAGGCCGAGCAGTTCATGTCGGCGGTGGGCAGCGATTGCGGGATCGCCAACGTCAACATCGGCCCGAGCGGCGCGGAAATCGGCGGCGCGTTTGGTGGCGAGAAAGAAACCGGTGGCGGCCGCGAGTCCGGCTCCGACGCCTGGCGCGGCTACATGCGCCGCCAGACCAACACCGTCAACTATTCGCTGGAACTGCCGTTGGCGCAGGGGATTACCTTCGATTAAACCCATCCCTTGAACCTATGAAAATCCCCTGTGGGAGCGGGCTTGCCCGCGAAGAGGCCATCACATTCGATGTCTATGTTGGCTGTGCCGACGTCTTCGCGGGCAAGCCCGCTCCCACACTTAATGGTGTGTTGATTAGGTTTCTGATCGGAGTCTGGCAATGCCGTTACTGGACGAATGCTTATGGGAAAAACTGACGCCGCAACGGCCTGACCGGGCGGCGCTCAGTGGCGAGGTCACGGCGGATGTCTGCGTGATCGGCGCCGGGTTTACCGGGTTGTCGGCGGCCGTGCATTTGCTGGAGCAGGGCAAGCGGGTGTGTGTGCTCGAAGCCCAGCGCTGCGGGCAAGGGGGCTCGGGACGCAATGTCGGGCTGGTGAATGCGGGCATGTGGATCCCCCCGGACGACATCGAAGCCGGGTTTGGCACGGCGGTTGGCAGCCAGCTCAACCGCATGCTCGGCGCCGCACCGGCCCTGGTGTTCAGCCTGGTCGACAAGTACGGCATCGACTGCCAGTTGCGTCGCGAAGGCACCTTGCACATGGCCCACAACGCCCGCGGTGAAGCGGATTTGCGCAGTCGCGAAGCACAATGGAAGCGCCGTGGCGCGCCGGTCGAACTGTTGACCGGGGCCGCCTGCGAGCAAGCCACCGGCACGCAAAAGATTGCTGCCGCGTTGCTTGATCGGCGTGCCGGCACGCTCAACCCGATGGCCTACACCACCGGGTTGGCCAATGCCGCAGTGAACCTGGGTGGCCGTTTGTTCGATCACAGCGCGGTTACCCGCCTGGAGCGCCAGGGCCAGCGTTGGTCGGTGCAAACGGCGGGTGGTTCGGTGCTGGCCGAGCAAGTAGTGATCGCTTCTAACGCTTATACCGAGGGCGATTGGACCGAATTGCGGCGTAACTTCTTCCCCGGTTACTACTACCAGGTGGCCTCCCGGCCGCTGACCGATGACGCGGCCCAACGCATTCTGCCGGGTGGGCAGGGTTCGTGGGACACCCGCCAGGTCTTGAGCAGCATCCGCCGCGACCAGGAGGGCCGCTTGTTGCTCGGCAGCCTGGGCAACGGCAATCAAAAACCGGCGTGGTTCCTCAAGGCGTGGGCCGACCGGGTGCAGCAGCATTACTTTCCGTACCTCAAGCCGGTGGAGTGGGAGTGTACGTGGACCGGCTGCATCGCCTTTACCCCGGACCACTTGATGCGCCTGTTCGAACCGGCCCCCGGCCTGGTCGCGGTCACCGGCTACAACGGCCGTGGCGTGACCACTGGCACGGTAGTCGGCAAGGCGTTTGCCGACTACCTGTGTCACGGCGACCCCCAGGCCTTGCCGATACCTTTCGCGCCCATGCAGCCGTTGGCCGGGGTGGGTGTACGCAGTTGCCTGTACGAGGTCGGTTTCTCCCTCTATCACGCGGGCCAATGCCTACGAATTGTCATTTGAACAGGGCTATTTGTGCCGACGGGCAGCAGTTTTCCAGGTTGCGACTAGCCTGTAGTGGTGCGGGTTGTAGCAGTTCCTGCACCAGCAGTGTGCAGTTCGGTGACGCGGGCTGTTACAGATGGGTTGCACGTCGTTTCTGCCAATGGTTGCAATGCTGGCACGCGCAGGTTGCGCCTTTAAAAAACAATGGTTTTACCTTTCGCGTTCCAGACGGTTGCACGCCCCATGGAAAAGGGCCCGAAACCGTCGACAAAACAATCAGGCAGCAACGTGTTCAAGAATAAAAAACCAATGGCACGGCCCTTGCTCTGAGCATTGAGTGACGTCGCAGTGCCAACTATAAAAAACTTGGAGCACCACCTCATGTCCCAGACGTTTTACAAGAAAGGCTTTCTGGCCCTCGCCGTGGCAACGGCGCTGGGTGTTTCTGCATTTGCTCAGGCTGACATCAAGATCGGCGTAGCGGGACCCATGACAGGTGCCAACGCGGCATTTGGCGAGCAGTACATGAAAGGTGCTCAGGCGGCAGCGGATGCCGTCAACGCAGCGGGTGGCGTCAATGGCGAGAAGATCGTGCTGGTCAAGGGCGATGACGCCTGCGAGCCGAAACAGGCCGTGACCGTTGCCAAGGACCTGGTCAACCAGAAGGTGGCGGGTGTGGTCGGGCACTTCTGTTCGTCCTCGACCATTCCAGCCTCGGAAATCTATGACGAGGCCGGGGTGATTGCGATCACGCCAGGCTCCACCAACCCCCAAGTCACCGAGCGCGGCCTGAGCGCCATGTTCCGCATGTGCGGGCGTGACGACCAACAAGGCATCGTGGCCGGCGACTACATCGTCGATGTGCTCAAGGGCAAGAAAGTCGCAGTCATCCACGACAAGGACACCTATGGCCAGGGCCTGGCGGACGCGACCAAGGCACAGTTGATCAAGCGCGGCGTGACCCCGGTGATCTACGAGGGCCTGACCCGTGGCGAAAAAGACTTCAGCGCCCTGGTGACCAAGATCCGTGCCGCCGGTGCCGACGTGGTCTACTTCGGTGGCCTGCACCCGGAAGCCGGTCCGCTGGTCAAGCAACTGCGCACCGAGGGCCTGAAGGACGTCAAGTTCATGTCTGACGATGGTGTCGTCACCGACGAACTGGTGACCACCGCTGGCGGCCCGCAATACGTTGACGGTGTGCTGATGACCTTCGGCGCCGACCCGCGCCTGTTGCCAGAGAGCAAGGCGGTGGTGGAGCAATTCCGCAAGGCCGGTACTGAGCCTGAAGGCTACACCCTGTACGCGTACGCCTCGGTCCAGGCCCTGGCCGACGCCTTCAATGGCGCCAAGTCCAACAAAGGCGAAGACGCCGCCAAGTGGCTCAAGGCTCACCCGGTGAAAACCGTCATGGGCGAGAAAGCCTGGGACAGCAAGGGCGACCTGAAAGTCTCCGACTATGTGGTTTACCAGTGGGACGCGAGCGGTAAATACCATCAGCTCGAAAAACAGAAGTGACATGAACCCCAGGTCTGGTGTGGGAGCGAGCCTGCTCGCGAAGAGGGCAACACCGTCAGCCGTAATGTTGGCTGGCGCGCCGAATTCGCGAGCAGGCTCGCTCCCACACTGGGATGTCGCTGTGATGGACACCGTGCTCGCTTGAGTGTCCAGCAACGACTGAGGTTGCCTTGTGTCTGTTTGTCTTCCAAGAGACGCACACGTTGATACCTGCACGCGTCTTTGATGGCTCGTGCGGTGCCCCAGGTGTGCGCGCTCTCACTGCGTGAGATTGCGTTATGGATGGTATTTTCCTGCAGCAACTGGTCAATGGCCTGACCCTCGGGTCGGTCTATGGCCTGATCGCCATCGGCTACACAATGGTCTATGGCATCATCGGCATGATCAACTTCGCCCACGGCGAGGTTTACATGATTTCCGCTTACCTGGCGGCAATCAGTCTGGCTCTGCTGGCTTACTTCGGTATTGAATCCTTCCCGCTGCTGATGCTCGGCACACTGGTCTTCACCGTCATCGTCACGGGGGTGTATGGCTGGGTCATCGAGCGTATCGCCTACAAACCGCTGCGCAACTCCACCCGGCTGGCACCGCTGATCAGCGCCATCGGTATCTCCCTGATCCTTCAGAACTACGCACAAATCGCCCAGGGCGCGAAGCAACAAGGGGTGCCTACCCTGCTGACCGGCGCCTGGCGCATCGACATCGGCACCGGCTTCGTGCAGCTGACCTACACCAAGATCTTCATCCTGGTGGCGGCCTTCGCCGGCATGGCGCTGCTGACCTACATCATCAAGTACACCAAGCTCGGCCGCATGTGCCGCGCGACCCAGCAAGACCGCAAGATGGCGTCGATCCTGGGGATCAACACCGACCGGGTGATTTCCTACGTGTTCGTCATTGGCGCGGCCATGGCGGCGTTGGCCGGCGTGCTGATCACCATGAACTACGGCACTTTCGACTTCTACGCCGGCTTCGTCATTGGTATCAAGGCCTTCACCGCCGCGGTACTGGGCGGCATCGGCTCGCTGCCCGGCGCGATGCTCGGCGGCATCATCCTGGGAATCTCCGAATCGCTGTTCTCCGGCCTAGTCAACTCGGACTACAAGGACGTGTTCAGCTTTTCGCTGCTGGTGCTCGTCCTGGTCTTTCGACCCCAAGGCCTGTTGGGCCGTCCTCTTGTGTCGAAGGTGTAAGCGATGTCCTCAACCACTCATAAAAGCATCGATATCAAAAAAAGCCTGGTTGACGCGATTCTTGCCGGCCTGATTGCCTTGATCGTCTTCGGTCCGATTGTCGGCATCGTCCTCGATGGCTACAGCTTCAACCTGGAACCCAAGCGCGTGGCCTGGATCATTGCGGTGGTCATGGCCGGGCGCTTTGCCCTGAGCCTGTTCCTGCAAACCAGCAAGGGCCGCCGGATCCTCGACGGCTTCGAGAACACCGGCTCCGGGGTGCATGTGTTGGCGCCGGACTACAAGTCGCGGCTGCGCTGGATCATCCCCATCGTGATCGTCATCGCGGTGGTCTTCCCGTTCTTCTCCAACTCCTACCTGCTGGGCGTGGTCATCCTCGGGTTGATCTACGTGTTGCTGGGGTTGGGACTGAACATTGTGGTTGGCCTGGCGGGCCTGCTGGACCTGGGCTATGTGGCGTTCTATGCCATCGGTGCCTATGGCCTGGCGCTGGGGTATCAATACCTCGGGCTGGGGTTCTGGACCGTCTTGCCGCTGGCGGCCATCGCGGCGGCACTGGCCGGGTGCATCCTGGGGTTCCCGGTGCTGCGCCTGCACGGCGACTACCTGGCGATCGTCACCCTGGGCTTTGGCGAGATCATCCGCCTGATCCTCAACAACTGGTTGTCATTGACCGGCGGCCCCAACGGCATGCCGGCGCCGCTGCCGACGTTCTTCGGCCTGGAGTTCGGCAAGCGGGCGAAGGAGGGCGGCGTGCCGTTCCATGAATTCTTCGGCACCGTCTATAACCCGGACGTGAAGTATTACTTCATCTACGCCGTGTTGTTCCTGGTGGTCTTGGCGGTGCTGTACATCAAGCATCGCCTGACCCGCATGCCGGTCGGCCGCGCCTGGGAAGCGCTGCGCGAAGATGAAATCGCCTGCCGTTCCATGGGCCTGAACCACGTGCTGGTGAAACTCTCGGCGTTTACCCTGGGCGCGTCGACGGCGGGTCTGGCGGGGGTGTTCTTCGCCACTTACCAGGGCTTCGTCAACCCGACGTCCTTCACCTTCTTCGAGTCGGCGCTGATCCTCGCGATTGTCGTGCTCGGGGGCATGGGCTCGACCATCGGCGTGGTCATCGCCGCGTTCGTCTTGACCGTCGCGCCTGAGCTGCTGCGCAGCTTCGCCGAGTACCGGGTGCTGTTGTTCGGCATCCTGATGGTGTTGATGATGATCTGGCGCCCGCGTGGTCTGATCCGGATCAGCCGCACTGGCGTGACCCCGCGCAAAGGAGTGGCGCCATGAGCGAAGTCGTTCTGTCTGTCGAGAAACTGATGATGCACTTCGGCGGCATCAAGGCCCTGAGCGACGTCAGCCTTCAGGTCCATCGCAATTCGATCTTTGCCCTGATCGGCCCCAACGGCGCCGGCAAGACCACGGTGTTCAACTGCCTGACCGGGTTCTACAAGGCCTCCGGTGGGCGGATCGAACTCAATGCCCGGGGCGAGAAGACCAACGTCATCCAGCTCCTGGGCGAGTCGTTCAGGCTCACGGACTTCGTCCGCCCGAAAAACTTCGCCAGTCGCCTGTACTACAAAATGTTCGGCGGCACCCACCTGGTGAACCGCGCCGGCCTGGCGCGCACGTTCCAGAACATCCGCCTGTTCAAGGAAATGTCGGTGCTGGAAAACCTGCTGGTGGCCCAGCACATGTGGGTCAACCGCAACATGTTGGCCGGCATCCTCAACACCAAGGGCTACCGCCAGGCCGAGAGCGACGCGCTGGACCATGCCTTCTATTGGCTGGAAGTGGTCGACCTGGTGGACTGCGCCAACCGCCTGGCCGGTGAGTTGTCCTACGGCCAGCAACGGCGCCTGGAAATCGCCCGCGCCATGTGCACCCGCCCGCAGATCATCTGCCTCGACGAACCGGCCGCCGGCCTCAACCCTCAAGAAACCGAAGCGCTGAGCGCGATGATCCGGCTGCTGCGCGACGAGCACGATCTGACCGTGGTGCTGATCGAACACGACATGGGCATGGTCATGAGCATTTCCGATCACATCGTGGTGCTGGACCACGGCATCGTGATCGCCGAGGGAGGTCCCGAGGCGATCCGCAACGATCCCAAGGTGATCGCCGCCTACCTGGGCGCCGATGAAGAGGAGGTGGTATGAGCCAGCGAATCCTCGAACTCAAGGAACTGGACGTGTTCTACGGGCCGATCCAGGCGCTGAAGAAAGTCTCGCTGCACATCGACGAAGGGGAGACCGTCAGCCTGATCGGCTCCAACGGCGCCGGCAAGTCGACGCTGCTGATGTCGATCTTCGGCCAGCCGCGGGCGGCCGATGGGCAGATCATCTACCAAGGCGTGGACATCACTCACAAATCGTCCCACTACATCGCCTCCCACGGCATCGCCCAGTCGCCGGAAGGGCGGCGGGTGTTCCCCGACATGACGGTCGAGGAAAACCTGCAGATGGGTACCATCCCCATTGGCGACAAGCATGTGGACGAAGACATGCAGCGCATGTTCGAGCTGTTTCCACGGCTCAAGGAGCGGCGCAACCAGCGGGCGATGACCATGTCCGGTGGCGAACAGCAAATGCTCGCCATTGCCCGCGCCCTGATGAGCCGGCCCAAGTTGCTGCTGCTGGACGAGCCGAGCCTGGGCCTGGCGCCGATCGTGGTGAAGCAGATCTTCGCCACCTTGCGTGAGTTGGCGGGGACCGGCATGACCATCTTCCTGGTGGAGCAGAACGCCAACCACGCGCTCAAGCTGTCCGACCGGGCCTATGTGATGGTCAACGGGCAGATCCGCCTCAGCGGCACCGGCAAGGAGTTGCTGGTGAACGAGGAGGTGCGCAACGCCTACCTGGGCGGGCATTGAGCCGTTGCTGAAACGGTCCACAACCCCGGCGCGCAATCGCCGGGGTTTTTTACGCCTCCACGATAGTGCCCAACCCTGTGGGAGCGAGCCTGCTCGCGAAGCGGGTACCTCATTCAACATCAATGTGACCGACCTGCCGTATTCGTGAGCAGGCTCGCTCCCACAGAGGTGCGGGGGAAATTGTGGACAACAAATTCCGCAAGCTGTTAAGGCGCGACATAAAGACGCTGCAAATGGCTGTTTTTCCACAGCTTTGACTTGTCCCCGTTTGCTGTGGAACTGGCTGTGGGTAACGTGGGTGCAACTCGCTGCAGGCCTTTATAGCCGGGGCTTACAAGCTGATGGTTGTTTTTTGATCAGGCGTTTTTGGTCGATGGAGTGGCCAGGATGTCAACCTCTTTATTCGGCCCAAGGTGCAACCCGAAACGACCCCGCCAGCCTGTGGATAAGTCTGTGGTTAAACTCTGGAAAGACTCGGCAAAGTACCGCCGTTAAAGGCTTCAAGCCATCACTTGGCGCACGTCTCCTGCCCGGTGAATGGGCGGGGCAACACGGCAGGCCCACGAGGGTCAAGTAAAAAACTTCTCAAGATGCTCGCAAAGCCTTGTGGGTAAAGGACTTTACGGTTTTGCACTTGCCCCCAAAGACTGTGGACCGGCCTGTGGATAACGTGCGCGCAGTTGGCTGCGAGCCACGGCGGATAGGGTCTGCGCTGGATTGTGCGTTTTTTGTACAGTTGTCGCGAGGTTGCCGCCGTGAGCGTGGCCGGGCATGCTGGCCGCTGATTTCTATTCCAATGGCTGGCCGTCAGCCATCGCTCAGGAGAACACGATGTCCAACACCCTGTTTATCACCGGCGCGACCTCCGGTTTTGGTGAAGCCTGTGCCCGTCGATTCGCCGAGGCCGGCTGGAAACTGGTGCTGACCGGTCGTCGTGAAGAACGCCTCAACGCGCTGTGTGCCGAGCTGTCGCAGCAGACCGAGGTCCATGGCCTGGTGCTCGACGTGCGTGACCGCAAGGCCATGGAGGCGGCGATTGCCACCCTGCCGCCGTCGTTCGCCACCCTGCGCGGGCTGATCAACAACGCCGGCCTGGCCCTGGGCGTGGACCCGGCGCCCACGTGCGACCTGGACGACTGGGAAACCATGGTCGACACCAACATCAAGGGCCTGATGTTCAGCACTCGTCTGTTGCTGCCACGCCTGATCGCCCATGGTCGCGGTGCCGGGATCATCAACCTGGGTTCTGTGGCGGGCAATTATCCGTACCCTGGCAGCCACGTGTATGGCGCGACCAAGGCGTTCGTCAAACAGTTCTCCCTGAGCCTGCGCTGCGACCTGCAAGGCACGGGTGTGCGGGTCAGTAATATCGAGCCAGGCTTGTGTGAGAGTGAGTTTTCGCTGGTGCGTTTCGCCGGGGATCAGGCCCGCTATGACGCGACCTATGCTGGCGCCGAGCCGATCCAGCCGCAGGACATCGCCGAGACGATTTTCTGGGTGCTCAATGCGCCGGCGCACATCAATATCAACCGTTTGGAGTTGATGCCGGTGAGTCAGACCTGGGGTGGGTTTGCGATTGATCGCAGTGGTGGCAAGGCGTAAGACCGGCTTGCCGGCGAAGGCGGCCTAGCTCTGGCGGTTGGGGGGCATATCCGTTGCTGCGGTCATGGCTGCTGGCGGTTCCGCCCTTACGGCGGGTCACTTTTTCAAACGCCAAAAAGTAACCAAAAGGCTTTGCCCCGAGCGTTCGGCCCCTCGCTAAGGCTCGGGGTTCCTTCGCTACGGTATCCATCCGGGGGCATCGCTCTCCGGTTTGCTTCGCTGCACCTCCCTGCGATGTGTTCGACTGCGTCGAACGGCGCTGCGCGCCAGTCCCCAGATGAATACCTCCGCTCAGCCTGCCGACGGGGCGGGTGGATCAAGATCAAGAGCTTCAGGCGAGCTAACGCTCGGCCTGTTGAGTGGTGAAGGGCGGAGTCGGGTGGCTGGGCGTTTGGTGGTGGTGGTGGTGGTGGTGGTGGTGGTGGTGGTGGTGGTGGTGGTGGTGGTGGTGGTGGTGGTGGTGAATTTGCTTTTGGTGGGCGCGGGCTTGTCGGATCGCCGCACCGTCGCGAAGACGGCCTGCCAGCCGACTTGTTTCTAGCAGATGTACCCTGATTCATTGTGGGGGCGAGACCGGCTGCCGGCGAAGACGGCCCGCCAGCCAACCTACCTCTTGCGGATGCACCCGATCCCTTGTGGGAGCGAGCCCGCTCGCGAAGGCATTCGTTCAGTTAACGAAGATACTCAGCCAGCCCGCGGTAGCAGGTCGCCAAGTGGTAGGGCGTGGTCGACGGCATGTCGCGTCGGCTGACGGTGCCGGTGGTGTCCAGGCATTCGTACCAGCCGTCGGGGTGCAGGAAGCGCTGTTGCAGGGCGTTCAGTTGGCGTTGCAGCGCCGCTTCGCTGTCGGGGCGTAAGGTCAGGGCGCGCAGGTATTCGGCCTGGGCCCAGATGCGTTGGGTGCCATCACGCAAGCGCCCGCCTTGTTCGAGGTCGAGCATGGCGGCGACGGCGCCGGTCTGTGGGTCGACGCCCAGTTGCTCGGTGAAGGCGAAGGCGCGGCTCAGCGAGGTGTGAAGGGCTGAGCCGCGCAGGGCGCTGGATGAGTCCAGCAGAAAGAACCACTCGAACTGGTGCCCGGGCTCGAACCAGTTATCCACAGCCCCCAGCGGTTTCTCCATCATCACCCCGTGCCTGGCGTCGATGAAGCGTTGCTGCATCGCTGTGCACAGGGCGGCCAGGGCGGTGGACACCTGAGCGTCATCACGTACGGACAGGGTGGCGAGGAACGCTTCGGCCAAGTGCATCAGCGGGTTTTGCAGCGGCCCGCAGTCGAGTGACGACCAGTCGCGATCCAGGCTGGCTTCGTACAGGCCGTCGCCGGTGGCAAAGCGTTGGGCGATGACGTGCAGGGCGGCGTTGAGCGCTGATTCGACCAGCGGTTCGCGCACCTTGGCCCAGTAGTGGGCGCAGGCGAACAGGATGAAGGCGTGGGTGTAGAGGTCTTTGCGCAGGTCCAGGGGCGCACCTTGGGCGTCGATGCTGTAGAACCAGCCGCCGTGCTCGGCATCGTGGAAGTGCTGCTGCAACGAGCGGAACAACGCGCCGGCGCGCTCCTGTGCGGTTGGAACTTCGCCGATCAGGCTGGCGAACAGGTACAACTGCCGGGCGCAGGCCATGGCGCGGTAGCGCTGTGGTGGCAATGGCTGGTGCTCGGCGTCCAGTGCCTCATAGGGCAGCGCCATGTCCGCGTTCCAGCCCGGGCCTTGCCAGAGCGGCACGATCACGTCCCGAAAATGCTGGTGGACTGAGGCAAAAACAGCGCTCAGTTCAGGCTGGGAGGCAGAGCGAGGAGCATGGGGCATGGGCTGGCGTCGTCACGGCAGGAGTATGGGCGCGATATGGTAGCAGGCCTGGGTGATGTGGTGTCTGTTGGGCGGTCTTGGCGAGCAGGTTCGCTCCCACAGGTGTTCAACGCAAATCCCTGGTGGGAGCGAGCCTGCTCGCGAATGAGGCCCGCCCAGGCCACAAACAACTCAGCCTGCCAACAACCAGACCCCGGTCGCCGCCGAAGCCGCTCCCGCGACCCGCACCAATGGCGCCGCCGCGCGCGGCAACGTGCGGACCACCGCGTAGCCGGCGGCATGCAGCAGCGCCGTGGCGGCGATGAAGCCCGTCGCGTAGGTCCACGGGCTGGACATGTCCGGCAACTCCAGGCCATGGGCGACGCCATGGCACAGGGCGAATAACGCCGTGGCGGCCATTGCCAGGCCGAGCGGCGGGCGCACTGCCAGGGCCACGGCCAGCCCGAGGGCCAGCACCGAGGCGGCGATTGCGCCTTCCAGGGCAGGCAAGTTCAATCCTTCAAAACCCAGCAGGCCACCCATCAGCATGCTGGCGACAAAGGTGCAGGGCAGGGCCCAGCGCGCCGCGCCTTGTTGTTGCGCGGCCCACAGGCCCACGGCGAGCATCGCCAGCAAGTGGTCCAGGCCGCCGAGCGGGTGGCTGATGCCGGCCAGCAGGCCGTTGTCGCCGTGGCCGGGGTGGGCGAAGGCCAGCGCGGGGCTGAGGAGCAGGGCGGCGGCGACCAAGAGGTGTTTGCGTGACATGGATGGGGTTTCCTTGTGGATAAGTTGATCAGGCGGCGGTCAGCAAGCCCTGGCGCTCGATGAAGGCAATGATGGCGTCGAGGCCCTGGCCGGTTTTCTGGTTGCTGAACACAAACGGCTTGCCGTTGCGCATGCGCTGGGTGTCGCTGTCCATCAACGTCAGCGACGCGCCCACCAGCGGCGCCAGGTCGATCTTGTTGATCACCAGCAAATCTGACTTGCAGATCCCCGGCCCGCCCTTGCGCGGCAGCTTGTCGCCGGCCGAGACGTCGATCACGTAGATCGTCAGGTCCGACAGTTCCGGGCTGAAGGTGGCCGACAGGTTGTCGCCCCCGGACTCCACCAGGATCAGGTCCAGGCCGGGGAAGCGCCGGTTCAGTTGGTCCACCGCTTCGAGGTTGATCGAGGCGTCTTCGCGAATCGCCGTGTGGGGGCAGCCACCGGTCTCGACACCGATGATCCGTTCCGGCGCCAGGGCCTGGTGACGCACCAGGAAGTCGGCGTCTTCGCGGGTGTAGATGTCGTTGGTGACCACGGCCAGGTTGTAGCGCTCGCGCAGGGCCAGGCACAGGGCCAGGGTCAGGGCGGTCTTGCCGGAGCCGACGGGGCCGCCGATGCCGACACGCAGGGGTTGGGTGTTCATGTGATTCTCCAAAGTAACAGGCCCTAGGAACGGAACAGGCGGCTGTATTGGCGCTCATGGGCCATGCTCGCCAGGGACAGGCCAAACGCAGCGCTGCCGTAAGAGTGGGGGTCGATCCGGGTAGCGTCGTGCTGGGCCTGTTGCAGCAGCGGCAGCAATTCGCTGGTCAGGCGTTGCGCGGCTTGCTGGCCCAGGGGCAAGGTTTTCATCAGCACCGCCAGTTGGTTTTCCAGCCAGCTCCACAGCCAGGCGGCCAGGGCATCGTCGGGATTGATCCCCCAGGCGCGCGCGGCCAGGGCCCAGCCGAGGGCCAGGTGCGGTTCGCGGTGTTGATCGAGAAAGGCCCGGGCGGGGGGATCCAGTTCCGGCAGGCCGTTGAGCAGTTGCTGCAGGGAATAGCCCATCTGCCGGCTTTCCTGATGCAACTCACGGGTTTCCCGGCTGGCGCGGTGTTCCTCGCTGCAGCGCTGCAACCGGGGCCAGTCCAGATGGGCGGCGGCGGTGCAATGGGCCAGCAGGAGCGGGGCTTCGAAGCGCGCCAGATTGAGCAGCAACTGGTCGCCGATCCAGCGCCGGGCCGACCGCGGGTCGTGCACCCGACCGTTGTCCACGGCCATTTCCAGGCCCTGGGAATAGCTGTAGCCACCAATCGGCAGTTGCGGACTGGCCAGGCGCAACAGCGCCCAGGCCGGGTTCATGGGCGCACGCCGAACTGGTGCAGCTTGGGGGCGTAGTTGAAGGCTTCTTCACCATGGCGCGAATGATGATGACCACCGCCATAGGCGCCGTGTTCCGGCTGGAACGGCGCTTCGAGGCTCTGCGCCTGGGCACCGAGTTGTTCGAGCATGGCCTTGAGCACGTAGTCATCCAGCAGGCGTAGCCAGCCGTCACCGACTTGCAGGGCAACGTGACGGTTACCCAGGTGATAGGCGGCGCGGGTCAGTTCAAAGGGATTGGCACAGGTGACGTGCAGCAACTGTTCGGGGCGGGCGCAGACGCGCACGGTGCGGCCGTCCTCTGCCTGCAGGCATTCGTCGTCATGCAGCGGCGGCTGGCCGCGCTCCAAAAACAACCCGACGTCTTCCCCCTCGGCACTGAAACAGCGCAGGCGGCTTTTGCTGCGGGCGTCGAAGTTCAGGTGCAACTCGGCGGCCCAGACGGGTTGAGGCGCGATTCGGCGATGAATCACCAGCATGGCAAGGCTTCCTGCAAATGACGATGCAGGGGCTAGAGCAAGGGGCTTGCCAATTGGGGGGCGTGTAGGAAAAAGCCGTCAGTACGTGGCCTGACTCTCAACATGAGGTGGGCGCTTGGATGAAGATGGTGCGGCAGCGTTCTAGGGCGCACCAAATTGAAGCTGTGAAAAGTACCTCGTGGGAGCGAGCCTGCTCGCGAAAGCGGGCTGTCTGCCGGCTCCGCTGTAACGGATACACCGCCATCGCGAGCAGGCTCGCTCCCACAGGGCATGATGTCTAAATGACAATTACTCGGTACTGCCCAACCCCTGCCAATGCTTCAGGCCAATAAAGATGAAGCGCAGTTGCTGGGTGATTTTCGCCTGTGGGGTCAGGTGCTCGGGCAGGGCGTCGACGGGTGGGTCGATGATGTCGGGCAGGGTGGCGAACACACTCTTGACCACCAGGTCGGCCATCACCGACAGGCCGGCGAAGTCCAGGTGCTGGAGCTTGGGCATCCGCGACAGGTCGGCGGCGAGGTCCGAGCTGATGTCCTCGCGCAGCTTGCCAATGGCCTGGCGCACCGGCAGCGAACCGCCGTATTGCTCGCGCGCGAGGAACAGGAACTGCGAACGGTTGGCGGTCACGACATCGAGGAAGATGCGCACCGAGGCGTCGATGATCCCGCCCATGACAAATTCGTTGTGGCGCACCAGGCGCAGGGTGGCGCGGAAGGTCTGGTCGACTTCACTGACCAGTTCCAGGCCCAACTGATCCATGTCGGTAAAGTGCCGGTAGAAACCGGTGGGGACGATCCCGGCGGTCTTCGCCACTTCACGCAGGCTCAGGCTGCCGAATCCTCGGCCGCACTCCATCAGATGGCGGGCTGCGTCCATCAAGGCGAGGCGGGTCTGTTGTTTCTGTTCGGCGCGGGGCAGCATCAGGCGGCGGACTTCTAATCAGGGACAGCGGCGCACTCTAGCAAATCGTCTTTGCTGGCGTCGAACTTCAATCAGGGGGTCAGGCGAGGGATTGCGCGGGATTCCACAACGTCAAAGCCCGATCCTGAGGATCGGGCTTTTTCCAAGGCCGCCATGGACTCAGCTCACAGCGTTGTTGCGTTCGATCACGCGGTCGCTACCACCTTCGGCAACGGTTTGACCTTGTGGGGTGCGGCTGTAGCCATCTTCAACCAGGCCTTTCTCTTCCAGGCGATCACGGCCACCTTCGGCAACAGTCTGGCCTTGTGGGGTACGGTCGTAGCCATCAGCCGCGAGGGTCGCGGAGCCGGTGCGGTCGTAGCCATCAGCGGCGAGGGTCGCGGAACCGGTGCGGTCGTAGCCGTCAGCGGCGAGGGTCGCGGAACCGGTGCGGTCGTAGCCGTCAGCGGCGAGGGTCGCGGAACCGGTACGGTCGTAGCCATCAGCGGCGAGGGTCTGGCTGAACACGGCGTGTTCGGCTTTGACTTGTGGGGTGGTTTGCTCGGCGGCGGGCAAGGCATAGGCGTTGGCGGCCAGAATCGAGAGGGTCAAGCTCAGCAGTAATTGGCGTTTCATGGCGGTTGCTCCTTGGGGGGGCGATAAAGTGGGTACGGAGGCAATGCTACTCTCGATAAATTGATATAAAAGTTCATAAAGACAATGGTAATAATCAACAGAATTGATTGTTCAGCGCGAAGGCTCTAGAACGGGTGTTTCCGGAAGGGGATTTTGCACTGATGTGGGTATTTTCGACCCACCACTGCGTGAAAAACGTGCGGGGTCGGTAACGCAAAGCTGGCGAATCGGTCAGGAAATTCGACTTTTTGTGTCTGAATCGGCGTTTTTTTAAACCTTGCGGGCCATTCGCCAGTCGTAGTGTTCATAGCGGGCCGATTTATGGCCTACCGTTTATGACGGGCGTCTCCGTTGGCGCACCGACAGGTCCCAAGGAGCTTTATGCAATGACGCGCCCTCGTAGAATCCTCGCCTGGACCTTCGCTTGCCTGGCGCTGTTGCTGGCCGTGCTGGTGCTGATCATCGCGTTCTTCGACTGGAACCGGATCAAGCTGGCGCTCAATACCAAAGTCTCCGAAGAACTGCATCGACCTTTCGCCATCAATGGCAACCTCGCGGTGGTCTGGCAGCGCGAGCTGGACGAGGGCGGCTGGCGCGCCTGGGTGCCGTGGCCGCACGTGGTGGCCGAGGACCTGAGCCTGGGCAACCCGCCGTGGTCCAAGCAGCCGCAGATGGTCAGCCTCAAACGGGTGGAGTTGCGTGTCTCGCCCCTGGCCCTGCTGGCCCAGCGCGTGGTCATCCCACGTATTGACCTCACCGAACCCAATGCCCAGTTGCAACGCCTGGTCGACGGCCGCGCCAACTGGACATTTACCTTCGATCCCAAGGACCCGAACGCTGCGCCCTCCAGCTGGGTGGTGGAGATCGGCGCCATCGGTTTCGACAAGGGGCATGTGACCCTTGACGACCAGTCCCTGAAAACCCAACTCGACGTGCTGATCGATCCCCTGGGTAAGCCGGTGCCGTTCGCGGACATCGTGGGGGACAAGGCGGCCAAGAAAACCCTGGAGAAGGGCAGTGCGCCACAGGACTACGCCTTTGCGCTCAAGGTCAAAGGCCAGTACCACGGCCAGAAGCTCAGCGGTGAGGGCAAGATGGGCGGACTGCTGGCGTTGCAGGACGCCGCCAAACCGTTTCCCTTGCAGGCCCAGGTCAAGATCGCCGACAGCCGCGTCGAACTGGCCGGCACCCTGACCGATCCCCTGGCCCTCGGTGCCCTGGACCTGCGCCTGAAACTGGCCGGCAGCAGCCTGGGCAACCTCTATCCCTTGACCGGCGTCACCCTGCCGGATTCGCCACCCTATGCCACCGACGGTCACTTGATCGCCAACCTACACGCGGTTGGCGGTGCGACGTTCCGTTACGACGATTTCAACGGCACCATCGGCGGCAGTGATATCCACGGCAACCTGGCCTACACCGCCAGCCAGCCACGGCCCAAGCTCGGTGGGGCGCTGGTCGCTAATCAACTGCTGTTCGCCGACCTTGCGCCGCTGATCGGCGCCGACTCCAATGCCAAGCAGCAGGCCCGGGGCGGGATGGGCAAGCAGCCGGCGGACAAGGTACTGCCCGTGGAGGCGTTCCGTACCGAGCGCTGGCGCGACATGGACGCCGATGTCGAGTTCACCGGCAAGCGCATCGTTCACAGTGAAAAACTGCCGTTCACCGACCTCTACACCCACCTAGTCCTGACCGATGGCCAACTGAGCCTGACACCCCTGCGTTTTGGCGTGGCGGGCGGCAAGCTGGATGCGCAGATCCGCCTCGACGGCCGCACGGTGCCGTTGCAAGGGCAGGCCAAGCTGACGGCCCGAGGCTTCAAGCTCAAGCAGTTGCTCCCCGGTTTCGAACCGATGAAAACCAGCTTCGGTGAACTCAACGGCGACGCCGACATCGCCGGCACGGGCAACTCGGTGGCAGCGTTGCTGGGCAGTGCCAACGGCAACCTCAAGATGCTGATCAACGACGGTGCAATCAGCCGTGAACTGATGGAACTGGCCGGGCTCAACGTCGGCAACTACCTAGTGGGCAAGATCTTTGGCGACAAGGACGTGAAGATTAACTGCGCAGCCGCGGACTTCAGGATCAAGACCGGCCTGGCCACCTCGCAGCTGTTTGTGTTCGACACCGAGAACGCCATCGTCTACATCGACGGCACGGCCAACCTGGCCACCGAACAGCTGGACCTGACCATCACCCCCGAGTCCAAGGGCTGGCGCCTGATTTCACTGCGCTCGCCGCTGTATGTGCGCGGGCCGTTCATCAAGCCGGATGCGGGGGTCAAGGGCGTGCCGCTGATGCTGCGGGGCGCCGGCATGGTCGCCCTGGGGGTGATCGCCGGTCCGGCGGCGGGCCTGCTGGCGTTGGTGGCGCCCAGCGGCGGCGAGCCTAACCAGTGTGCACCGCTGCTGGAGCAGATGAAGGCGGGTAAAGCGCCGAAGACGGTAAGCGGGTGAGATGAACTTTTTGAGCGGCCGGCTTAAGGTTTTTATTCTTGGGTAATAGTTTGTTAGGGGTGCGTTGTTCGCTCTCTCATTATGGGGCGTGCGAGTAAGTGTCGCTGAAAGTTGTAGGTAGTTGTTATTTGTTAGTTTGGAGTTGTTCAGGTAGATGGCGTTCTTTGGTAATGGTATGTCATATATGTCGGGTGGAACATGTAGGGGGGAGTGGCTAAATTAACAGTGCCAGCCAAGAGGCTGGAATTGAAAGTCAATAGCCACTTAATTAAGAGAATTCATATGGAAATTTTAATGCCTACTGCCGACGAAAGTCGGGCCTTTTTTGACACGCTCGTGCTCGCACCCAAAAAGCCGCAAATTAGCAGATTTAGTTCCACTCAGGAGGACAAGGTTGACGACCCGGATCTGCTGTTGGGAAAAGATGCCCCGGTGGGCGTGGCGTTTGCAGATAATCTTTCCGATGAAAACTCACAGGCGGCGATGGACAGTGTGGCCTTCGCTGAACTTTACGCTGAGGGTAACGCCGACCTAAAGAATGACCCTATCGGTTGGCATAACAAATACGCTCTCGCCATGAGGAATTGTGGCTGGTACATGCCAAGTTATAAGTATATGGAACATGTGGAAAGAAGAACCAATATAACGATGGACGTCGTTGTGATGGACGTCATCAAGGCTGTCGCGGGAAGGAACGCACCCGCGATGCTGAGTTTGTTGGGCAGTGCTTTTGATACAATGAAGTCCGATGGTGAGCTGGTTACTTTGTTTGATAATAATAGTAAGAACGGTAAGTCGGCTGACTTCAGGATTTTACCCTGCTTGCAGTCTGCCAAGGGCACTGCGATCACCTCTTTGCTGGCGATGGATTGCGAGCTGAGTACGCAGCAGGGGGGTGCCTGGTTTTGGAAGTGGAACGTAAGTTCGATCAAAATGAAAAAAGCCGCCGCCATGGTAGAACTCAATATGCGCCTACATGAGCGTAATCGAGAGTTTATACATGAGGCACTTGATATGGACAGCGAGGCGTTTTTCAAGGGCGCCAAACTTCCAAAAAAAGCTTGATTGATTAAGTATTTGAAGCGGATTGCTCGAAGGGTAGTCCGCGTTCAGAGTGGGTTGTACGGAGAATTAAAATGCACAAGGATGATCTTTTGCTGATGGCCGGCAGTCTGTTGTCTGTTTCGGCTGATGTGTCGCAGCCGTGGAAGAGTGATGCACTGAATTCGCTGCTTTTCTCCGGGGGGTATGCGAACGCCATGCAGAACAAGTTTGTCGATACGGAACGCTGGGGGGGACATTACACCAAGTCGATGATTAACCTGAAATGGAGTCGTAGTCGTTACCGAAGCGTTGATGTAGTGCCGGGACGCAAAGAGACCGTGGTGTTAATTGAACTGCTTAAAAAAAGTGTCTCTGACGTGTTTGGGGCGAGCTTGGCTAAGCCATTTGGGCAGGTGCTGGCGCGTATTGAACAAACATCGGCTACGCAGGACGCTTGGGCGATGTTTCGGGAAAGCGCAGTGTCTAACGATGGTGCGGAGACCGAGGGAGAGGCAGAGAACAAAACGAGTGCTCAGTGCTCAACGATTGTGCTGCAGATTAATTTACTGGTTGCGGAACTGGTGACTTACTCGATCCTTATCTATTTCAAAACGTCTGAAGCGGTTGCGGATGATTTTCTCAATCAGGCGTTTGCGGGCCAGGATATCGTCGGCAAGGTCAGTGTTGAGGTGGCGCAGTACTCGTTGGATAAGCGCGGGTATGAGAGAAGTAAAATTCGCGAGAAAGTACTCGAGGCACTTGCGGATATGACGGATGAGCGAATCATTGATCTGTGCTCGGAATGTGTCGCAGATAAGCGTGAAGATTTGCACGACTAGTGTCGCGGGCATGGACAGGGGGCATCGACTTGTCGCGACGGTGTCATGTGTGATTGCGATGCGGGTGACCGACCCCTTGTTTCTCGCTCCTGACTTCTCACGGATCACAAGGTTGTTGACCTATGTCGCAAGACACTGCCACACGCTACCCGCTGGTGCTGGTCCCCGGCTGGTTCGGTTTCGTCCGCCTGCTGTTGTACCCGTACTGGTACGGGATCATTCCTGCGTTGCGTCGGGGTGGGGCCGTGGTGTTTGCGGTGCAGGTGTCGCCGCTCAATGCAAACGAGGTGCGTGGTGAACAGCTGTTGCAGCAGATCGAGGCGATCGTGCGTGAGACCGGAGTCGCCAAGGTCAATCTGATCGGCCATAGCCAGGGCGCGCTGACCGCCCGCTACGCCGCCGCCAAGCGCCCGGACCTGGTGGCCTCGGTGACGTCGGTGGCAGGCCCCAATCAGGGCTCGGAGCTGGCGGACTATTTGCTAGAACGCTACCCGCATGGCAGCGTGCGGGGCCGGGTATTGGGCGCGGTGCTGCAGGGGCTTGCCGGGTTGATGGGGGTGCTGGAAACCGGCCATCGACGACGCGGGTGGCCGGTGGATGTGCGTGCCTCGCACCACGCGCTGACCACCCACGGCGTGGCGTTGTTCAATCATGGTTATCCACAGGGCTTGCCGCCAACCTGGGGTGGCCACGGGCCGGAATCGGTCGAGGGTGTGCGCTATTACTCCTGGTCCGGCACTTTGCAGCCGGGCAAGACTGACCGTGGCGGCAACCGGTTCGACGTCAGCAACCGTAGCTGCCAGTGGTTCGCCAGGACCTTCGTGCGCGAGGTGGGGCAGTGTGATGGCATGGTCGGGCGCTACAGCTCGCACCTGGGCACGGTGATCGGCGACGACTACCCGCTGGACCATCTGGACATCGTCAATCAGTCGCTGGGCTTGGTGGGCAAGGGCGCTGATCCGGTGCGCCTGTTTGTCGAGCATGCGCTGCGGTTGAAGGCGGCGGGGGTCTGAACCTCACAGCGACCGCATCATCGTTCTTCGCGAGCAGGCTCGCTCCCACATTGGATGCGTGTCGTACACATCATCTCCTGTGGGGACGAGACCGGCTTGCCGGCGAACGCCTCCGATCAGGCAATACTGACCTTACGGCCCAGCACGGTAGTCCAACGCTCCGACACGATCACCCCGCCCAGCGTCAGCATCCCGCCCACCAGATGAAACCACGCCAACTGCTCATGCAGCACCAGCGCGGCAATCAGCGCGGTCATCACCGGCAGCAGGTTGAAGAACTGGGTGGTGCGGCTCGGGCCCAGGCGCACCACGGCCTGCATCCAGGCCAGCGGGGCGATCATCGACGCCAGGAGGCAGGCATAGAGCACCAGCGGAATGTTCTGCAGGGTCGGCCCGACCTTGGGCGAGAAGACGAACAGCGGGAACAGCACCACCACCGCCACCAGCACCTGCAAGTACAACAGCACCAGGGGCGGCAGGCGCAGCTGCCATTTTTTCAGCAGCGTGCTGTAGATCGCATACGCCAGGGTGGCGATCAACATCATCGCGTCACCCAGGTTGACCCCGTGCTCCAGCAACGCCGCCAGGCTGCCGGAGGAAACGACGACCAGCACGCCGCTGAACGACAGCACCGCACCGACCAGAGCCCCGGCGGTCAGGCGCTGACCGAGGCTGATGATCGCCATGGCCAGCGACATCAACGGCATCAGCGACAGGATGATGCCCATGTTGGTGGCCGAGGTCAGGTTGGCGGCGAAGTACGCCAGGCTTTGATACACCGCCATGCCGAGCACGCCGAGGATAAAGATCTTGCCCAGGTTGGGGGCAATCCTGGGCCAATGGCTGATGACGGGCTTGAGCATGAAGGGGGTGAACAGCAGGCCGGCGAGCAGCCAGCGGTAGAAACCGATCTCGGCGGGGAAGATCACCCCGGCCGACATCTTGGTGATCACGGTGTTGCCAGCCCAAATGAAGATGGCCAGCAGCGGATAAGCGTATTGCATGGGGTAAACCTGAACGTTAATGAAGGGGGATTATCCTCTGTCTGGATCAAAGCCTATACTTTGTTCCAGACAAATGGCCTCGCTATCCGGACAACATGACCCGCCAACACATTGACCTGCTGGAGTTCAGTGAACTGCCGGCCCCGGTGTATTTTCGCTATGCCGACTTCGATGCGCACCGCTTCGCCCCGGCGCACCGCCACCCATGGGGCACCCTGGAGTACTCGGCCCACGGTGTGCTGCGCATGGACATCGGCGGTCGCCGCTTTATGTCCCCGCCGCAGTATGCCCTGTGGGTTCCGCCGCGCACTGAGCATAGTTTCTACAGTGCCCAGCCGATCCATTATCGAGCGGTCTGCCTGGCCCCGCCGATCTGCCGCGATTTGCCGCCGCACGCCTGCACCCTGGCGATCAGTGACATCCTCAAGGCGATCCTCAAGGACTTCGCCGCTCGCGACGTGAAGATCCCCGAGCGCGACGCCGACGTGCGCCTGGCGCAGGTGCTGGTGGATCAACTCCAGCAAGCCCCGGTGCATGAGTGCTACCTGCCGTATGCCCACAGCGCGGGGTTGCTCGGCATCCTCGAAGCCCTGCAGGCCGCCCCGGGTGACAACCGGCCCCTGGCGCACTGGGCCGAGCGCATCCACGTCAGCGAGCGGACCCTGGCCCGGCAATTTGTCCGGGAACTGGGCATGAGCTTCGGCGAATGGCGTCAGCGCCTGCGCTTTGTGGCGTCGATCGAGGCGTTGGACAGCACACGCAGCATCCAGGAAATCGCATTCGACATGGGCTACAGCACGTCGTCGGCGTTTATCGCCATGTTTGTACGCCAGGCGAGGTGTACGCCAGAGCAGTATCGCCGGCATAAGTTTCTTTGAGTAATGGCGATACTCGGTGAGTTAAGTGGTATCGCGGGGGGATGAATTCGGAGTGTCGCCGGGAAGTTTCGTACGATTTAAGGCGAATTAGGTTTTATTTTCAGCGGGCATGTCGCTGTACGCTTTTTAAGGGATCTACTGTTGTTAGTTGACGCGCAGATAAGTTGTTAAAGGTCTGTCAGCGAAAGTTAATGAAGGATCGGTAGATGACTTAATTATTTCGTACGAGGCTTCATCAATGTTATCTAGACCGGAAGATAGTTTGTCGGCGACTCAAGCCCCCCCCGTGAGTGCGCATCACGCGTTGATAGAAAGTGCAGTGCCTGACTGGCTGATCCGTGCGCACGTGGATCGGCTCGAAGCGTTGAGGGCCAGGGCGGCGTCCATTCCAGAATGGGCACGAAACGCCTCCCCAGCGGAGCATCTAGGCCTGGCGCAAGCCATCGAGAACAGTTGGTCGGCGCAGAATGATGTCGACAAGATGTTCGCCGGCTTGAAAGATGCCTATGGGTTTGCCGAGCCCCTACTTCGGCATGCGTTGAAACAACAATATGGCGTTGAAGACGATATCAGGGAAACATTCGTCAAGTTATATACCTCTGCCAGTCGTCGTTCGTGGTCCTTCGATATTGTCAGGGGGGCGCGCAGTCGGACGGTTTCTCTGCTGGATGCGGCGTTGCATAACTTCTCCAGTTCGGAAACATTTCTTGAAGGCTCGGAGTTTATAACTCGGCCGGATGCCCGTGGACGCTTTGCAATAAAAAACACACGGGACAAGATGTCCATCGAGCAGTTCAAGAACCTCTGCCGTGAACTGGATATCGGCGCCCGCTATCGCACTTACCTGGAGAACTACCTGCTGCCCGCCAATGGCCTGGCCCAAGGCGTACTGGAACACCGAATTATCCATAGCCAGAAAACGGCGCTCGCCGCCGCCCTGCAAATAGCCCTGGTCAAAAAGGACATCGGCCCGGATGCCTACCGGCTCATGCAAGGCATTATCCAGGGGGTCAAAGGGCTGACGCTGGACGGCAAAGCCGTGCGGTTTCATCACCTGACGATGATGGACACGCGCTTGACCGGCATTGTCCTGATCGGCCCTGATGTGGATGCGCGTGCCCGCGGTGTGCGCCGAATCATTGCCTATGTGCCGCATGACCCCGAGCATCCGCTGAAGGAATACCCCAGCGCGGATGCGTTTTTGAGCGAGTTGACACGACAACTGCGCGATGTCCGGGCCGGGCAATCGGGCGGTCCCAGCTACCAACAGTTTTTCAGCCGCTTCATTGAACATAAAAAGCGTGGGTATTTTTTTGCCGACCTGAACCAGCGCCTGAACCGTGTGACCTGGCACGAGCAGGAGCCCGGGGTCGATTTGCCCAGTTGGCGCGCCACCCCGGTAGACCATCCCAGCTTGCACTACAGCGCCATACCGTTCCGGGACGAAAACGGTCATCACTTCCAGGGCAACCTATGGGTCTATCTCTACGAGGAGCAGCAAAACAAGATCCTCAATGACGCGCGCGAACTGGCCATTTCCACGGCCGATGCCGACAGCGACGCCTACTGGGCGTGGATCGACAACCTTGAAGGCATGTTGCTCGAGGTCTTCAATGTGGCGCTGTTGGTGGTGACACCGTTTGTGCCGTTCCTGGGCGAACTGATGCTGGCCTACACCGCGTACCAACTCGCCAGCGAGGTCATTGAAGGGGTGATGGATTTTTCCTGGGGAGAGTACCTGGAAGCCAGCGACAGCCTGCTCAGTGTGGTCCAGAGCCTGGCGCAACTGGCGGCCTTTGGCGGTGCCGTCGCGGTAGGCACGCAAGTGGTTGCCCGCCTGTCACCGTTGATCGAGGGCGCGCAGCCCGTCACCCTGGCCAACGGCAAACAGCGCCTGTGGACGCGCGACCTGCGTCCCTACGAGCACAAGGGCCTGGGGCTGCCCGCCGATTCGAAGCCGGACGCCCAGTGGCTGCACCAGCACCAGGGCAAACCGGTCCTACGCGTGGACGAGCGGCACTACGCACTGCAAAAGGACCCGCACAGTGAGCTGCATCGCGTGCTGCACCCCTCCCGGCCAGAGGCGTATCAGCCAGCGGTCCAAAGCAACAACGCCGGTGCCTTCGTGATCGAAGGTGAACGGCCCGCGCAATGGGATGAGCGCACACTGATGGCCAGGCTGGGGCCTTCAGTGGAGGGCTTGGGCGATTCGTTCGACGACCTGCGCCTGATCAGCGATGCTTCGGTCCAGGCGCTGCGCCGGATGTACCTCAACAATGAACCACCCCTGCCGTTGCTCAGCGATACGGTGACGCGACTGCGCATCGATCAGCAGGTCCAGGCCTTCATCACGCAACTGGCGAGCGAGCGCCCCGAGCAGTTCCTGCAAGCCGACGCCCTGATGCAACTGCAGTTGCTCGATGGCCTGTGGCCCGCTGAAACGCGCGTGCAACTGATCGCGCGCGATGGCCAAACGGTGCGCGGGGAAATCGGCTCGGCCGACGTTCCGGCGCAGCGGATATATGAAGACAGCCTGGTCGAGAACGACGTGCTCAGAACCTTGCTCACACACCTGGACGAAGGGCAGACCCAGCACTTGATGGAGCGTGAACTCGGCGCAACGGTGACCACCAATCAGCACCATGCCCAGCTACTTCGGGCCGAGCTGGCGCGGCGGGCCAGGCGTCGTCGTACTGAATTGTTCGAGCGCCGCTACGCCGAACACGAAGCCCGGTGGGGCGCGCGGGTGCAAACCGTGTGCGCCCACGTGCCCGGGCTGCCGGGGGTCGTTGCGGCAGAGTTGCTGGAGCTGGCCAGCGCCGAGGAGCTGCAGGCGCTCAGCCAGGATTATCTGCCGCCTCGCCTCAAGGGGTTGGCGTCCTATGCACTGGATGAAGTCCGGGTGGCTCGTGCGTATGAAGGGGTCTACCTGAGCTCGGTCGAGAGTTTCGATACCGACAAGCTGGTCCTGCACTCGCTGGAAAACCTGCCGGGCTGGCCCGCGGACATCCGCATCGAGGTGCGGCACTACGAGCGCGATGGTTGGCTGATGGACCGCATTGGCGGGGCGGATGCCCGGCTTACGCGCACGATTGTCGCGGAGGCGGACCAGCGCTTCACGGTCTGCGATGAGCAGGGCAACACCCTGGGGGTGACCGCGGACTTCCACGAGGCGATTTTGCGTGCGTTGCCGCCAGCCGAACTCAGGGGCTTGAACCTGCGCGCCGATGAGGTGCAGGGGTTCAAGTCAGCCGTGCGTGAACACCTGCTGGCGCGTGAGCAACTGCCGGGCATCCTTGGTCGTCACCCGGCCCCGCCGCCTCCGGCCTATGATCCGCGCCTGCTTCGCCTGCGAGGTGGGGCGCCGGTGCAAGTGCTCGACAGCCTCCAGCAATCCTGGGACAACCTGCTGTTTTATGCCTATGGAGGTGCCCCGGTGCCCGCCGAGGTCAGGGCCAACTACCTGGATGGGCTTGGGTTGATACACGAGCGTTTTTCGATTCAGGGGTTCTATGCGCTGGAGTGGTCGTTCCACGACCTGGCCGGCAATCCGTTGGCGTTGGCACAGTTGCGACAAAGCGTCGAGCTGCTCCCCGACTTGAACCGGCTGTTGTCGCCGGAGTCGTTCTTCGAGCTGCTGGACGAGATGTTCGAGCAACAGCCGATGCCCCTGTCCAGTGACACCCGGGAATGGGCGATGACCGCGCGTTACCTGGAGAAGACCGGGCGTGCCGAGGAATA
This sequence comes from Pseudomonas sp. ok272, assembly GCF_900109995.1. Taxonomy (GTDB): domain Bacteria; phylum Pseudomonadota; class Gammaproteobacteria; order Pseudomonadales; family Pseudomonadaceae; genus Aquipseudomonas. The sequence continues at coordinate 176,633 of NZ_FOCB01000006.1, forward strand.
CGCCGCGTGGCGGCAAGGGGCGACGACGGGTGAGCCGGCGGTGAATGCCAGTGCAGACTTGTACCACTATGCCAGTGTGATAGGCGAGACCCCGCCGGCGGTGGGTAAAGTCATCGCCGTGGAGCCGCAGGTGATGGTCAACTTGCAGCAGGCACAGCGCGCCATCACGCGCAGCAAGGAGCTTTTGCCCCTGTCCGGCAACCAGCTGCCGAGTATCTGGGAGAAGGGGGGCTCGGCCATCGCCAAGCTGAAGCACCTCAGGAAGGTCGACCTGGTCACCGGCTTGCCCACGGCCGAGCTGAGCATTGCCGAAGCGGCCCAGGCGGCGATCGAGATCAAGGGCGGCAACTGCTCGGAAAACTCGAAAGTGACGTTCTCGATTTTGGCCAGCGAGCCCAGGACGGCCGCGATCCATATCGTCAGGGCCTCCGATTTTGACCATCAATACGTAGTCATCGGCGACCTGAGCCAGCCCGAGCAGTTGGTCGTAGCGGATTCCTGGCCGGAGTTCCCCGTCGCGCACCTGTCCAGCGAAGGGTACTTCTCCTTCGATCCGGAGCCGGTGGTGAGCCTCGACCCTGGGCCTGCCATCGACGCGTATCGGTTCATCGACGACGCACCGCCCGGCCCCGCGTCGACGCCGCCTCGGGGCTCGGACGACACCGTCCTGCGGGCGATCAAGATCCCCAAGCTGCACCTCAAGGGCGGCTATGTCCAATGGACGTCGTTGAAGGAACTGGGGGTGGCTTATGCCGAGCCGGGGCAACCGCAGGTGTCGTTCGAGCGGCTCGACATGGCGCTGATCGAGCGACGAATCGAGGCTTATGAGCATTACTTTGCAGCGATCAAACCCGTGTAGTACAGGGTGAAACCGGGGCGGCCCGCTCGTTGAGTGCGCCGCCCGGTGTTTTTCGATGTCTGGATGTAACAGGTTTTGTCTACACTGCTGGATAAGCCACACCCCTCGGCGTGGCAACCAGGAGACGACTCCATGAAGATGTTGCGCATCCCGCTGTTGATGATGGGCCTGCTGCTGTGCTCCCAAGGCTTCGCCGCCACGGCGCAACAGAACAAGATGACCACCTGCAACGCTGACGCCACCACCAAGGCGCTCAAGGGCGACGAACGCAAAGCGTTCATGAGCACCTGCCTCAAGGCCGCCCCGGCCGCCAATGACGCCAAGGTCCTGACCCCACAGCAACAGAAGATGAAAGACTGTAACGCCACGGCCAAGACCCAGGCGCTGGCCGGCGATGCGCGTAAAACCTTTATGAGCACCTGCCTGAAAAAGTAATCCATGTCGCCCAGTGCCTGTTGAATGGGCGGGCCCCTTCGCGGGCAGGCCCGCTCCCACAGGGGCCCTGGCTGGGGCACGTTTTTGTGTCTGGCACCGGCCCAGCGTGGGAGCGGTCTTGCCCGCGAAGCGGCCGGTCCAGACAACGCACGACTTGAATCCCTAGTGCTCACACGGGAACGCTGGCAGACTGCCAATCCTTTCGCGCCGTATGTTTTGAGGCTGTATGCCAACGTTTTCAGAGCGTCATGTGTTGCTGGTCGTCAGTTGGGTGATTATTTTTGGCGGCTTGCTGCTGGTGCTGCCACTGCGGTTGTTGCCCAGCCTGCTGGCCGGGTTGTTGGTGTTCGAGCTGGTCAACATGCTCACCCCGCAACTGCAACGACTGATCGAAGGGCGGCGTGCCCGCTGGCTGGCCGTGGCGTTGCTCGGCACGCTGGTGGTCAGTGCATTGGCGCTGGTCTTTGCCGGGGCCATCAGCTTTCTGCTGCACGAGGCGGAAAACCCCGGGGCGTCCCTGGACAAGTTCATGGGCGTGGTGGACAAGGCGCGAGGCCAGTTGCCGCCGTTCCTCGATGCGTACCTGCCGGCCAGCGCGGCTGAGTTTCGCCTGGCCATCGGCGAATGGCTGAGCAAGCACCTGAGCGACCTGCAGTTGGTGGGCAAAGACGCCGCGCACATGTTCGTCACCCTGCTGATCGGCATGGTGCTGGGGGCGATCATCGCCTTGCAGCGCGTCCCGGACGTGACCAAGCGCAAACCCCTGGCCGCTGCGCTGTTCGATCGCTTGCACCTGCTGGTCCAGGCGTTTCGCAACATCGTCTTCGCCCAGATCAAGATCTCCCTGCTCAACACCTTTTTTACCGGGATCTTCCTGGCCGTGGTCCTGCCGATGTTCGGCATTCACCTGCCGCTGACCAAGACCCTGATCGTGCTGACCTTCCTGCTGGGGTTGCTGCCGGTGATTGGCAACCTGATCTCCAACACCCTGATCACCATCGTCGGCCTGTCGCTGTCGATCTGGGTGGCGGTGGCGGCGCTGGGCTACCTGATCGTTATCCACAAGCTTGAGTACTTCCTCAATGCGCGGATCGTCGGTGGGCAGATCAGTGCCAAGTCGTGGGAGTTGCTGCTGGCGATGCTGGTGTTCGAAGCCGCGTTCGGCCTGCCGGGGGTGGTGGCAGGGCCGATTTACTACGCGTATTTGAAGAGTGAGTTGAAGCAGGCGGGGATGGTTTGATTCGGGGTTTGTATCGGCTGATAGGGCCCCTTCGCGAGCAAGCCCGCTCCCACAATTGATCGGTAGTGTTCACACCTATTGTGTGCACAGGAGATCCAGTGTGGGAGCGGGCTTGCTCGCGAAGGCCGCGCCGCAGATGTCAGATCACTCCTGCGGCCCGTACCGGCGCATGGCTTCGATCGCCAGGCCGCTGCCGATGCTGCCGAAGATGTTGCCTTCCACGTGGCGGGCGTTGGGCAGCATCGCCGAGACGCTGTTGCGCAGCGCCGGGATACCGCTTGAACCGCCGGTGAAGAACACCGTGTCCACTTGATCGACCCGCACGTTGGCGTCGATGAGCAACTGGTTCACGCTGTTGCGCACGCGCTCGAGCAAGCCGTCGATGGCCGATTCGAACAGCGCGCGGCTCAACTCCACGCTCAAGCCCGGTTCGATGCGATCCAGCAGCAGGTGGCGGTTGTCGGCGTGGGTCAGTTGGATCTTGGTTTCCTCGACTTCCATCGCCAGCCAGTGCCCGGCGCGCTCTTCAATCAGCTTGAACAGGCGATCGATGCCGCCCGTGTCCTCGATGTCATAGCGCATGCTGCCCAGGGCAATCTTGGACTTTTGCGCGTACACCGCGTTGATGGTGTGCCAGGTCGCCAGGTTCATGTGGTGGCTGGTCGGCATGTAGGCGCCGCTCTTCATCCGGCTGCCGTAGCCGAACAACGGCATCACACCCTGCAGGCTCAGTTGCTTGTCGAAGTCGGTCCCGCCGACGTGGACGCCGCCGGTGGCGAGGATGTCATCCTGGCGATGGTCGAGGTCGCGGCGCTCGGGCGACAGGCGCACCAGGGAGAAGTCGGACGTACCACCGCCGATGTCGACGATCAGCACCAACTCTTCTTTCTCGATGGTCGACTCGTAGTCGAAGGCCGCCGCGATAGGCTCGTACTGGAACGACACGTCCTTGAAGCCAATGGCCCGCGCCACGTCCACCAGGGTATCTTCGGCTTCCTTGTCGGCCATCGGGTCGTCATCGACGAAGAACACCGGGCGGCCCAGCACCACTTCCTCGAACTCCCGACCAGCGGTGGCTTCGGCACGCTGCTTCAACTGGCCGATGAACAGCCCCAACAGGTCCTTGAAGGGCATTGCCGTGCCCAGCACGCTGGTGTCGTGCTTGATCAGCTTGGAACCCAGCAGGCTTTTGAGCGAGCGCATCAGGCGCCCTTCATAGCCTTCCAGGTACTCGTGTAGCGCCAGGCGGCCGTACACCGGGCGGCGCTCTTCGATGTTGAAGAAGACCACCGACGGCAGGGTGATCTTGTCATCCTCCAGCGCAATCAGCGTTTCCATGCCAGGGCGCAGCCAGCCGACGGTGGAGTTGGACGTGCCGAAGTCGATGCCGCAGGCACGGGCCGGGGAGGCGTTTTTCATGTCTTTCAAGTTCCGGTTAAAAAACGGCCGCGCAGTGTATGTCACGACGCCACAGAATCGAAGGCCGGTTATCCGCTAAATTCAAGGTGATGGGTGACTTGAAAGACTATCCTTTCCCCCCAAACTTACAGGCATGGCTGGCAGCCACGCGCGCGACGCATCAGATTCGCTTCCCGGCTGCCGATAAACTTCTTACGTGCGACCCGATCACAACCTTGCGATCGGACAAGCTGGCTGCCACCCACAGGTGCATGCCGGCCCGTGGCACGATATCGATAACGGATGGTGACTCGAGCGATGGACTTCAAAGACTATTACAAGATTCTCGGCGTGGAACCGACGGCTGACGACAAGACGATCAAGGCCGCCTATCGCAAGCTGGCCCGTAAATACCACCCTGACGTCAGCAAGGAAAAGGACGCCGAGGAAAAATTCAAGGACGCCTCGGAAGCCTATGAAGCGCTGAAAAGCGCCGACAAGCGCGCCGAGTACGACGACCTGCGCAAATACGGCCAGCATGGCCAACCGTTCCAGGGCCCACCGGGCTGGCAGAGCCGTGGCGGCTTTGGTGGCGGTGGCCAGGACACCGGCGACTTCTCGGACTTCTTCAGTTCGATCTTCGGTAACCGTGGCCCGGGCTTTGGTGGCGGACAGTCAGGCCGCAGTGCCGGTCGACGGGGACAAGACGTGGAAATGGAGCTGCCGATCTTCCTCGAAGAGAGCCTGGCCAACGAGTCGAAGAAGATCAGCTTCCAGGTGCCGCAGTACAACGCAGCGGGCCAGCACGTCAGCAACACCACCAAGAGCCTGAACGTGAAGATCCCGGCGGGCGTGACCGATGGCGAGCGCATCCGCCTCAAGGGCCAGGGCGCACCGGGTATCGGTGGCGGTGCCAGTGGCGACCTGTACCTGACCATTCGCTTTGCGCCGCACCCCAAGTTCGACGTCGAAGGCCAGGACCTGATCATCACCTTGCCGCTGGCGCCGTGGGAACTGGCGCTGGGCACCGAGGTGGCCGTGCCGACCCTGACGGGCAAGATCAACCTCAAAGTCCCGGCCGGCAGCCAGAACGGCCAGCGCATGCGCGCCAAGGGCCACGGCCTGCTGAACAAGGCCGGCGAGCGCGGCAACCTGTTCGTGCAGCTCAAGGCCGTCATGCCCAAGAGCGGCGACGAGGAGGTCAAGGCGCTGTGGCAGGAACTGGCCAACAAGGCCGCGTTCAACCCGCGCGAGCACTTTTGATCGAATACATTTGAGTTCCAGAACCCTGGAGTGACCGAGTATGAGCAGTCCCCTGATCGTTCAACTGGATATGGCCCAATTCTGCGAGGCGAGCCAACTACCAGACCTCTACGTGATCGAGATCGTCGAACACGGGATCCTCGAACCTCAGGGCACCGCGCCCGGAGACTGGCGCTTCAACGATGTTGAGCTGGCGCTCGCCAAACGCGCGGCCAAGCTGCGCCAGGACCTGGAACTGGAATGGGAAGGCGTCGCCCTGGCGCTGGACCTGCTTGAAGAAGTGCAGCACCTGCGCGCCGAGAACCAGATGCTCAAGCAGCGCCTGGGGCGATTGGTGGGGTAGGGGGCGTCCCGATATCGAAGAAACACGCGTGGCGAGCGAGGGTGCTCGCCACGGGCTGTTTGAATGTCGAGAACAGTAGTGGGGTCGGCGGTCATAGATAGTTACCGCCTGCGCTCAACACCCGCTGCGTAAGTTGAGGCCTTGATAACTTATCGAGGCCTTCGTCCATGTCCGATTTACCCAACGACCACTTGCCTTCTTCTGCGTCCGGCGCGCAGGGGCAGCATTATGAATTCATCAAGAACGCGGTGCCCGAGTGCCTGATCAAGGCCTCGCCGCAACGCCGGCTGGCGCTCAAGCAAACGCGCCCGCACATTCCCGACTGGTACGCCGCGCTCAACGACGCGCAACGCGAAGTGCTCAACAGCGACCTGGACACCCAGTGTCACTCACAAAACGCGCTGGATACCCTGATGCGCAAGGTCCAGGACGTCGAGGCGTTCGCCGGGCCCCTGCTGACGGCGGCGCTGGCCGAGGCGGGCCATGTGCTGGACGTGGACCAGGTGCACTTGCGCCTGTATGTCCCGGTAGACGATAGCTTTGGCCGCCGCACGAGCGGGTATCGGGTCAAGACTTTTTCCCTGTTACAGGCGGCGCTGAACAATTTCGAAGCATCGGAAGCCGAGGCCGATTACTTCAACGTTGCGTCCGGTTTCATCACCGCGCCCAACGCGTTGGGGCATTTCCAGGCCCACTCGACTCGCCTCAAAATCGATGAGTTCGCCCGCCTGTGCCGCACCCTGGACTTGGGCGGGCAGTATCAAAAACACCTGAGCGCCCTGATGCGCCCGGATGATGTCGTGTCGCAAGGTTACTTGCGTGCCCGCTACCTGGCGCACCAGAAAGACGCCTTCAAGGCGGCGGCCCGCCTGGCGCTGTTCACGGGCGATATCGGCGAGGATGACTATGACCTGTTGATGCGCGTCGCCGCCGGCGAGAAGCGCATCATGCTCGGTGACAAACAGGTCTGGTATCGCACCCCGTGCCTGATGAACCTGCACCTGCGCGGCTGCGTGATCATCGATCCCTGCGTGAAGTACCAGTATTCGGACTGGATCATCGCCTACATCCCCGACGACCCCGAGCACCCGATCAAGCGCTACGCGTCCTTCGACGCCTTTCGCCAGGCCCTGACCCGCCAGCTCACCCGGTATCCGCAGTCCACGCCGAACCGCCGGGCGCTGGCGGGACCGGCGCAGTACCAAGTGTTCTTCAGCCGCTTTGTCGCGCAAAAAGACCGCCCCTACTACTACCGTCGATTCACCGAGACCGTGGTGGATGCGCCGGCCGAGCCTTGGCTGTTTCGCTGGTTGCGTTCCGAGCAGGGAGCATTATGGGCCCGCCTATTGGTGCCGGATCTGGTGTTGTCCTCCCTCGACTCGATCCTGGGTGATCCCCGGCATACCCTCCGGGTGCCACTGGAGGGGCCGAACCTGCACATCAATGCCGACTCGATGAAGGGCCTCTGGGAAGAGGTCGACCTGTGGAACGAACTGTATGAAGGCATGCGTGACCGGCTGTTCGAGGATGCCTGCACCCAGGCGATTCCTACGGCGAGCACCGACGCCGCCAACCGTTCGCGACGGTTGTCCCATTACCTGAGTATCGGCCTGCTGACGGTGGGTACGATGTCAATGGTGGTGCCGCCACTGGGGGCCGTGATGATGCTGGCCACGGCGGGGCAGTTGCTGTACGAGGTGCTGGAGGGCGCGGTTGAACTCAGTGAAGGCGACCGGGAGGCCGGTTGGTCGCACATCACCGATGTGGTGGAAAACCTGGCGATGCTAGCGGGCGGTTCGGTGGCGTTCCATGTCGTGGGCTCGCCCTTTGTTGAGAACCTCAAGGCCGTCCTCCTGCCGAATGGCAAGACCCGCCTGTGGAAGCCCGAACTCAAGCCCTATGAGCAGACGCTCGCGTTGCCCGACTGGGGCAGCCCGGATGCCAACGGGTTGTTGCAGCACAATGGTCGGTCGGTGTTGCCGCTGGAGGGTAAGTACTTTGTGCTCGGCGAGGAAGTTGCCGGCGACACCTATCGCATTCAACACCCCACACGCTCAGAGGCCTATCAACCCCTGGTCCGGCATAACGGCGATGGGGCCTGGGTGGATGAAGCCGATCGGCCTCGGACGTGGCAAGGCGCGACGCTGATGCGCCGCCTGGGGGCGGTGGTGGATGGCTTCAGTGATGAGCAGTTGGAACAGATTCGCCGGGTCAGTGACGTCGACGACGATTGGCTGCGCCGGCTGCACACCGAGAGCGAACCGACGCCCTCGCTGTTGCTGGAGACGGCGCGCCGGTTTCGGGCCTATGACAATGCGTGCAAGGTCGGTGAGCAGATTGCTCTGGGGCGAATGTCTGACGAGCTGGCCGGGTATGCCGCGATCTTGATGGTTGAGTTGCCCGAATGGCCGGCCGGCCGGGGCATTGAGGTATTCAATGAGCGGGCCGAGGAGGCGCCGCTGCAGTATCACGAGGGGGACCGCCTGGACCCTGACCCGATCCGTATCAGCCAAGCCGAACTGCGTAACGGCGGTCTGCCCGCCCGGGTGGTTGACAGCCTCAGTGAGGATCAACTCAACCGGCTGCTCCTGCGGTCTGTCGCCCCCAATGCCGAGTCGCGAACGGTTGCGTTGACCGAGCACCTGATCGCCCGCGCAGAGCAATGCCGCCTACGTCTGTTCACCAGTTTGAGCAGCAATCGGCAGGTGTTGGCCGAGGCTACGGTCCGTGTGGTGCTGCGCGATTTCAACAAGCTGACAACACGCATGGCCCGTGAGGCGCTGAACGAGGCCACACCCGCTGAGCACCAGGCCATCCCCGCCCGCCAGCGCCTGCCCCTACGCGTGGCCCAAAAGGCGCGCGAGCTGCAGGCGCAGGTACGCCTGGCGCAGGCTTACGAAGGCCTGTACCTGCCGGAATTGGTGAGCGCGGATACCGAGGCGTTGGTACTCAATACCCTGGACCGGCTGCCCGGCTGGCAGGACAACGTGCGCATCGAGACCCGTGAAGGTTCGGTCAGCGGCAGACTGCGCGCCAGTCGCGGCCCTGAAGGGATCGACAACCGTAAAGTGATCGTGCAGACAGCGCCTGGGCAATATCAGGCGTTCGATGGCGAGGGCAATCAGTTGCATGGCATCAACGGACTCTACGGCTCGCTCCAGCATGCCTTGCCGGACGCCCAGCGCGCCGCGATCGGCCTGCCTCATGTGGGCCAGGGCGAGCAGTTGCACCGTTTTATTGTGCAACATGCGTTGCCGCACAAAGCGTTGCGCCAGGTGTTGGGCATGCGACCTGTGCGTCAGTCATTCTTCCGGCGACCGCGACGTTTGTCAGGTGGTAGACGGGGTTATCCGCTGAGTGGGCGCGGGGTAGGACAAGCGCCGGAGCGGGGAAATTGGCGGCTGATCATCGAAGAGCGGGTTCGCAGTCTTTACCCCACCATCTCCGAGCAAGAAATGAGCGAGTTCCTGGAAGGTCGGGACCTGACCGACGACCGCTGGCTTAAGGATCTGGAAGCCGACCACAAGGCGTTCGAGCACGTGATCAACCACTGGCTCCTCGAAGGTCCGCGAACCCGCCGGGCCTTGCTTGCCCGGCGCAAGATTTGTGACGCGCTCAGGGAGGCCAAGCAATTGAGCGGGACACAGGATTTCGACGCTCATGGCGACTACCGAGGACAGACCCTTGTGCTCAAGGGCCGGGCGCTGGGACCTCTGCTGGAAACCCTGCCTGACCTGTCGGGTCACGTCGATTCCGTCTCTAAATTGGTACTGGGGGACGTCGGGCTGACGGATGCCAGTGCAGGTTTCTTATCGAACTTTCGTGGCGTGCGGTTCCTGGACATCGAGGAGAATCAATTGACCCGGTTGCCGGATGCGATTCGACACATGCCGCGACTTGAGTTCTTTGGCATGGCGGAAAACCAGGTGGTCTTGACCGAAGAGGACGTTGTGCACATCAGGGGACTGCGCCACCTTGAAGCAATCACCGTTGAGGGCAACCCGCTGGGCAAGGTCCTGGACATCAGCCAGATGGTAAACCTGCGAGGGCTGTACATGGCGAGCACGGGCATTGATCGGTGGCCCGTCGGGGTGTTTGCCAGACCCAGGCCACGCGGGTTCGTCCTGGACATGACGTCCAACGCCATCACCCAGATCCCTGATGTTGCGCCGGGCTCCGACAGGGCGCAGATCCTGGCCAGAACCATGGTGTCCCGGGAGCTTTTGTCGCCTGAGGTCCTGCGCAAACTCAAGCTTTATATTGAGTCTGTTGGCCTGGACCCTGAGCGGCGCTTCCCGGTCCGGGGAACCCAGGACAGTGCCCACTGGATGAAGGGCTTGACACCTGAGCAGTGGCTGGAGAGACAGCCCGTCTGGGATGCCGTTGAAGAGTCGCTGGGGGCCGAACCGTTTTTTGATGAGCTGCGAAAGTTGAGCGACTCCTCTGATGCGCTCGACCTGGCCTTCCAGGAAAACCTGACCATCAAGGTGTGGCGCATGCTGGAGGCGATGGCCGAGGACACCGCCTTGCGTGAAAAGCTGTTTGAAATGGCCGCGGCCCCTACGACCTGTGTTGATGCCGGTGCGCAGTTGTTCAATGCCATGGGGGTCGAGGTGATGGTGTATGAAGCCCGCACGCTACCCGATCTGGGGTTGATGAAGCTGGAGTTTCTGGAGCTGGCCAAGGGCAAGTCCCGCCTGGATGAGCTGGGTCGGATTGCCCATGCCAGGGTGGCCGACCTGCTGGAGCAAGGCCGCAAGTTTCCCGCCTACGATGCGGATGGGAATCTGATTCCCCACCGTGACCCGCAAGGCAATCCTGTGCGTTCTATCGATGAGGTAGAGATTCACCTGGCGTACGTGACCCAGCTCGCCGGCCGGCTGGACTTGCCCTGGCAGTCTGAGAGCATGATGTTCGAAGAGCCGGACGTGACACCCACCATGGTCAATGAAGCCTACAACCGTGTGCTGGTGCTGGAGCAGGGCGACTTGCTGCGTGACAACATCCTTGAGCAACCCTTCTGGGTTGAATTTGTGGAAGAGACGCACCCCGATGCGTTCGAGGTGGTCAATGCCAAGAACGAGGCGTTGATCAACCTGTTCGATGCACAGGAGGCCTTGGCTGACGGCTCGGATTTATCTTCGATTGAGCAGCAGCAACTGCGCAATACGATCCAGGCGTCAGCCGAGGTGCTGGGCATGTTGCCGGGCACGTTCATCCCTGGCCGGCGGATGAGCGACCCTGAGTTTTACGAGGACATGGCCCGGCTGGGAGAGGAACGCCAAACCATCCTGCGCACGTTGACCGATAAGGATATGGGTCGCACGCCGGTTCCCAGGCCGGAACGCCACGCGGGCTGAGTGATTCAGAACAGAAAATAACGCTGGGCCATCGGCAGCGTCTCGGCCGGCTCGCACCACAACAGCACCCCGTCGGCCTTGACCTGATAGGTCTGCGGGTCGACGTCGATGGCGGGCAGGTAGTCGTTGTGGATCAGGTCGGTCTTTTGCACGCTACGACAGCCCTTGACCACCGCGATTTTTTTCTTCAAGCCCAAGGCCTCTGGCACGCCTGCGTCAAGCGCTGCCTGGCTGATGAAGGTCAGGCTGGTGGCGTGTCGTGAGCCGCCGAAGCTGGCGAACATGGGGCGGTAGTGCACCGGCTGCGGGGTGGGGATCGAGGCGTTGGCGTCGCCCATCAGGCTTGCGGCGATGGCGCCGCCCTTGAGGATCAGTGTCGGTTTGACGCCGAAGAACGCTGGGCGCCACAGCACCAGGTCCGCCCATTTGCCCACTTCGATCGAGCCCACTTCATGGCTGATGCCGTGGGTGATGGCCGGGTTGATGGTGTACTTGGCGATGTAGCGTTTGGCGCGGAAGTTGTCGTTGCCAGGGCCATCGCCGGGCAGTGGTCCGCGTTGTTTCTTCATCTTGTCGGCGCTCTGCCAGGTGCGGGTGATGACTTCGCCGACGCGGCCCATGGCCTGACTGTCGGAGCTGATCATCGAGAACGCGCCGAGGTCGTGCAGGATGTCTTCGGCGGCGATGGTCTCGCGGCGGATGCGGCTTTCGGCGAAGGCCACGTCCTCGGCGATGCTCGGGTCCAGGTGGTGGCAGACCATCAGCATGTCCAGGTGTTCATCGATGGTGTTGCGGGTGAACGGCCGGGTCGGGTTGGTGGAGCTGGGCAGCACGTTGGGCAGGCCGCAGGCCTTGATGATGTCCGGTGCGTGGCCGCCCCCGGCGCCTTCGGTGTGGTAGGTGTGGATGGTGCGGCCCTTGAAGGCGGCGAGGGTGGTTTCGACGAAGCCGGACTCGTTGAGGGTGTCGGTGTGAATGGCCACCTGCACGTCGTACTGGTCGGCCACGCTCAGGCAGTTGTCGATGCTCGCCGGGGTGGTGCCCCAGTCCTCGTGCAGTTTGAGGCCAATGGCCCCGGCTTCGACTTGCTCGATCAACGGCCCGGGCAGGCTGGCGTTGCCCTTGCCGGTGAAGCCCAGGTTCATCGCGAACTCATCGGCGGCCTGGAGCATGCGCGCCAGGTGCCACGGCCCCGGGGTGCAGGTGGTGGCATTGGTGCCGGTGGCGGGGCCCGTGCCGCCACCGATCATGGTGGTGATGCCGCTCATCAGCGCCTCTTCGATCTGCTGCGGGCAGATGAAGTGGATGTGGGTGTCGATGCCGCCCGCGGTGAGGATCATGCCTTCTCCGGCGATCACCTCGGTGCTGGCGCCGATGGCGAGGGTCACGTTGGGCTGGATGTCCGGGTTGCCGGCCTTGCCGATGCCCGCGATGCGCCCATCCTTGAGGCCGACGTCGGCCTTGACGATGCCCCAGTGATCGATGATCAAGGCGTTGGTGATCACCGTGTCCACCACCTGCGCGGCGAGCAATTGGCTTTGGCCCTGGCCATCGCGGATCACCTTGCCGCCGCCGAACTTCACTTCTTCGCCGTAGGTGGTGAAGTCCTGCTCGACCTCGATCCACAACTCGGTGTCGGCCAGGCGCACTTTGTCGCCGACGGTGGGGCCGAACATGTCGGCGTAGGCTTGACGGGAGATCTTCATTCGATTGCCTTGAGATTTAATTGAGTTGGGGACGATTCGCGTTGCGCACAGATTCGCGAGCGGGCTCGCTCCCACAAGGAAATGCGATCAACTGTGGGAGCGAGCCCGCTCGCGAAGAGGCGGGTACAGGCGCCCTATCAATCAAAGGTCGCCCATCACCCTGCCGGCAAACCCAAACACCCGCCGCAGCCCGGCCAGGTCCACCAGCTCCACCTCGCGGCGTTGCCCCGGCTCGAAGCGCACGGCGGTGCCGGCCGGGATGTTCAGGCGCATGCCCCGGCTGGCGGCGCGGTCGAAGGCCAGGGCGTCGTTGGTTTCGAAGAAGTGATAGTGCGAGCCGACCTGGATCGGCCGGTCGCCGCTGTTGGCCACGTGCAGGCGCACCGTACGGCGGTCGACGTTGAGTTCGATGTCGCCGCTCTGGATCTGGTATTGGCCAGGAATCATGCCGGTTGCCCCAGGGTCTTGAAGTAAATGGCGGTCGGCGTGTAGTGGCCGTCCGGGCTTTGGCAGTAGTTGGGCAGCTCACCGATGCGGGTGTAGCCCAGGGACTGATAAAACGCCTCGGCGGCTGAGCCGGCCTCGGTGTCCAGGTACAGCAGGCCGCGTTGGTGCTGGCGGGCCGCAAGCTCCAGGACGCCCATCAACTGTTGGCCCAAGCCACGCCGCCGCGCCTGGTGCAGCACCTGCAACTTCTGCACCTCGGCGCGATTACGCCCGTTGGCTTTCTGGCACAGGCCCAATTGCACGCTGGCCACCACCCGCTCGTCATCCACCACCACCCACAGCAGCAGGCTGCCGTTCGCCAGGTCGGCCTGGACCGTATTGAGGTAGGCGCGGGCCTGGCTGTCGTCGAGGTCGGCCATGAAACCAAGCGAGGCGCCATGCCTGACGGCATCGAACAGCAAGTCGACCAAGCCCTGGCGATAGTGGGCAAAGCTCTCGGTGTTGACGAGACGCAACTGGGCAGTGTTCATCGGCTATGACTCCAGGTCGACGGTGGGCGGGGCTGTGCCGGGGTTGAAGGTCAGTTGCATGAAGGTCAGGTCCAGCCAGCGCCCGAACTTGGTGCCCACTTGCGGCATCTGCCCGGTGATGACAAACCCGGCCCGTTCGTGCAGGCGAATCGAGGCCGCGTTGCCGCTTTCGATGGCGGCGACCATCACGTGTTTGCCGCCGTCTCTGGCGCGCTCGATCAGCACCGTCATCAGGCGTGGGCCCAGGCCATGGCCACGTTGGTCGCTGCGCACGTACACCGAGTGCTCGACCGTGTGGCGAAAGCCGTCGAACGGCCGCCAGTCGCCGAACGAGGCGTAGCCGAGCACCTGGTGGTCGGCGTCGACAATCACCAGGATCGGGTAGCCCTGGGCGTGCCGGGCGTTGAACCAGGCCTGGCGATTGTCCAGGTCGACGGCGTGTTCGTTCCAGATCGCCGTGGTGTTGAGCACGGCGTCGTTGTAGATGTCGCGGATCGCCGGCAGGTCGGCGGGCAGGGCGTCGCGGATGTGATACGGCATGGCGCGGCCTCAGGCGATGGGTTGGTGGACGGTGACCAGTTTGGTGCCGTCGGGGAAGGTGGCTTCGACCTGGATCTCGGGGATCATTTCCGGGATGCCTTCCATCACCTGTTCGCGGCTCAGCAGCGTGGTGCCAACGTGCATCAACTCGGCCACGGTGCGCCCGTCACGAGCGCCTTCGAGCAGCGCCGCCGAGAGATAGGCCATGGCTTCGGGGTAGTTGAGCTTCACGCCACGGGCCAACCGCCGCTCGGCCACCAGGCCGGCGGTGAAGATCAACAACTTGTCTTTTTCGCGTGGGGTCAGGTCCATCGTTCAGCGTCCATCAAGGGCAGTAAAAAAGGGCAATCGGGACACACACATCCCTTGTGGGAGCGGGCTTGCTCGCGAAGGTGCCGGCACCGTCAACATCACCGTGACTGACCCATCGCTTCGCGAACAAGCCCACTCCCACAGGAGCAATAGCGATTCACGTGCTCCATATCCGTGGTGCAAGCGCCTCGCGGCCCAGCAAGGCTGGGCGCAGCAGCGTCCATAAGTCAATCAACCAGGCCCTGGCCACCAACGCTTCGCTGGCCAGGCAGCGCGCCACCAACAGCCCCGGCAATTGGCTCAGGTCACCGCGCACCGCATGGGGCAACGAACGGCAACGCTCCAGTAGCTCACTGTCGACTGCGCCGGTTACCAGCAACGTCGCAAACACCGGTTGCCCGTCCAGGCCAATCGGTGAGTCGAGCAAGCCGTCACCGCCGACAATGCGCTGGCGTTCGTGCCAGAGCAACTGGCCGTCGCGACGAATGTCGAGCCGGGCTTGCAAGTGCCCATGCTCGAAGCGTTCGCCGCTGGCCGGCCGCCCCAGCGCCACCACGTCCCAGTAGCACAAGCGGGCATCGCCGTGCAGGTCAATCGCGGTGCAGAGTTCGGCCTGGGCGCCGCTGAACACGATGGTTTCCTGGGGCAGCCACTCCAGTGTTGCGCCGGCGGCCACCGTCAGGTCGAGTTGCTGGTAGGCCGGGCTGGCGGCGCGGTACCACTTGGCGGCGCCGGGGCTGGTCAGTTGCGCCCAGGCCTGCGCACCGACGTTGACCGCGATGTCCAGGCGGTCGCCCCCGGCAATCCCGCCCGGGGGGTGGACGATGATGTGCTGGCACACCTCGGGGCCTTCGGCATACAGATGTTTTTGCACCCGCAGCGGACCCTTGTGCCGGCGCTGGACCGGGCGCGTGGTGTGGTCGAATCGGGCGTAGCCCAGTTCCAGTTCGGCATGCCAGTTGGGGGCGAAAACGGCAGTCGGGGCAGGTCGGTTCATGTGTTCGAATGATCGCCAGGGTGCTTGAGACTAGATCGTAACCAGTCCACGCACACCCTCGGCCTCCATGTTTTCACCGCGGCCTTGCTGGATGATTTCGCCCCGGGACATCACCAGGTACTGATCGGCCAACTCGGCGGCGAAATCGTAGAACTGCTCCACCAGCAGGATCGCCATGTCGCCACGCGCCGCGAGGGTCTTGATCACCGCGCCGATCTCCTTGATCACCGAGGGCTGGATGCCTTCGGTGGGTTCATCGAGGATCAGCAGGCGTGGGCGGCTGGCCAGGGCGCGTCCGATCGCCAGCTGTTGCTGCTGTCCGCCGGAAAGGTCGCCGCCCTGGCGTTGCTGCATTTGCCGCAGCACCGGGAACAGCTCGTAGATGAACCCCGGGACGGCCTTGGCCTCGACCCCCGAGAAGCGTGACAGCCCCATCAGCAGGTTCTCTTCCACGGTCAGCCGGGGGAAGATTTCCCGGCCCTGGGGCACGTAGGCAATGCCGGCGTGGACCCGCTGGTGGGGCTTGGCCGCGGTGATGGATTGGCCCTCCCAGGTCACCGCGCCTTCCCTGGCCGGCAGCAGGCCCATCAGGCATTTGAGCAGGGTGGTCTTGCCCACGCCGTTGCGCCCGAGCAGGCAGGTGACTTCGCCGACCTTGGCCTCGAAGCTCAAGCCCCGCAGGATGTGGCTACCGCCGTAGTACTGGTGCAACTGGTTGACCTGCAGCATGTTCAATCTCTCCTCAACCCCCTTGTGGGAGCAACTGTCTTAGCCATGCAGCTCGTCACCGCCATCGCGGGCAGGAATCTGGGTTGAGCCCGTAGGAGCGAGGCTTGCCCGCGAACCGGCCAGCCCATTCAACATCGATGTCGCCAGACTTACCGCCTTCGCGGGCAAGCTTCGCTCCTACAAGGAATCCGGGCCTGACACGGGATGGGTGTTCGCCGTGGACCAGGGTGGGAGCGGGCTTGCTCGCGAATACGAATTAACATTCAACAGTGGGGGCGCTGATGCACCGCTTTCGCGAGCAAGCCCGCTCCCACATAAGTGCAATCGCCATTCCACTCAGCGACCGAGATACACCTCGATCACCCGCTCATCCGCCTGCACCTGCTCAAGTGATCCCTCGGCCAGCACGCTGCCCTGGTGCAGCACGGTGACGTGGTCGGCAATCGCGCCGACGAAGCCCATGTCGTGTTCCACCACCATCAGCGAATGCTTGCCCGCCAGGGACGTGAACAGTTCGGCGGTGAACGCGGTCTCGGCGTCGGTCATGCCCGCCACCGGTTCGTCGAGCAGCAGCAATTGCGGGTCCTGCATCAGCAGCATGCCGATCTCCAGGAACTGCTTCTGGCCGTGGGACAACAGGCCCGCCGGGCGGTGCACGGAGGTGCTCAGGCGGATGGTCTCCAGCACCTCGTCGATGCGGTCGCGCTGTTCGCCGCTCAGGCGCGCCCGCAGGCTGGCCCACACCGATTTGTCGGTGTGCTGCGCCAGCTCCAGGTTCTCGAACACGCTCAAGGCTTCGAACACCGTCGGCTTCTGGAACTTGCGGCCGATCCCGGCCTGGGCGATCTGCACCTCGCTCAGGCGGGTCAGGTCCAGGGTCTCGCCGAACCAGGCATTGCCGTGGCTGGGACGGGTCTTGCCGGTGATCACATCCATCAGGGTGGTCTTGCCGGCGCCATTGGGGCCGATGATGCAGCGCAGTTCGCCGACACCGATGTACAGGTTCAGGGCGTTGAGGGCCTTGAAGCCATCGAAGCTGACGCTGATGTCCTCCAGGGTCAGGATCGTGCCATGGCGGGTGTTGAGCCCGGGGCCTGCGACCTGGCCGAGGCCGATGGCCTCGCGGCTGGTGCCTTGGTCTTTGTTCGGTTCGAGCATGAAATCCGCCGTTGCCGTGATTCTCATGATTCACCCCTTTTCTTCAGCAGGCCGATCACGCCCTTGGGCAGGTACAGGGTGACGAGGATGAACAGCGCACCGAGGAAGAACAGCCAGTACTCGGGGAAGGCCACGGTGAACCAGCTCTTCATGCCGTTGACCACGCCGGCCCCCAGCAGCGGGCCGATCAAGGTGCCGCGCCCGCCCAGGGCCACCCACACGGCGGCCTCGATGGAGTTGGTCGGCGACATCTCGCTGGGGTTGATGATCCCCACTTGCGGCACGTACAGCGCCCCGGCCAAGCCGCACAGCACCGCGCTCAGGACCCAGACGAACAGCTTGAAGCCTCGGGGGTCGTAGCCGCAAAACATCAGGCGGTTTTCCGCGTCACGCAGGGCGGTCAGCACCCGGCCGAACTTGCTCCGGGCCAGGCGCCAGCCGATGAACAGGCTGGTCACCAACAGCGCCACGGTGGCGACGAACAACGCGGCGCGGGTGCCGGGCTCGGTGATGCCGAAACCCAGAATGGTGCGGAAGTGGGTGAAGCCATTGTTGCCGCCAAACCCGGTCTCGTTGCGAAAGAACAACAGCATGCCGGCGAAGGTCAGGGCCTGGGTCATGATCGAGAAGTACACGCCCTTGATCCGCGAGCGGAAGGCGAAGAACCCGAACACCAGCGCCAGCAGCCCCGGCGCCAGCACCACCAGGCACATCGCCCAGAGGAAGTGGTCGGTGCCGCGCCAGTACCACGGCAACTCGGACCACGACAGGAAGGTCATGAATGCCGGCAGGTCATCGCCCGAGGCCTGGCGCATCAGGTACATGCCCATGGCGTAGCCGCCGAGGGCGAAGAACAGGCCGTGGCCCAGGGACAGCAGGCCGGCGTAGCCCCAGACCAGGTCCAGGGCGAGGGCGACGATGGCGTAGCAGAGGATTTTGCCCACCAGGGTCAGGGTGTAGGCCGACACGTGCAGCGGGTTGGCGGCGGGCAACAACGACAGCAGCGGCAAGGCCAGCAGCAGGGCCAGGATCACCACGCCCACCGCAGTCGTCACCTTGGGACCGGCCTTTTGCGTGGCCGTCAGCATGAGTGGCTGGTTCATCAGTCGATTACCCGTCCTTTGAGTGCGAAGAGGCCTTGCGGGCGTTTCTGGATGAACACGATGATCAGCGCCAGGATCAGGATTTTGCCCAGCACCGCGCCGATCTGCGGCTCCAGGATCTTGTTGGCGACCCCCAGGCCGAACGCGGCGAACACACTGCCGGCCAGTTGACCGACGCCCCCGAGCACCACCACCAGGAATGAGTCGATGATGTAGCTCTGACCCAGGTCCGGGCCGACGTTGCCGATCTGGCTCAGGGCCACGCCGCCGAGGCCGGCGATGCCCGAGCCCAGGCCAAAGGCGAGCATGTCGACGCGCCCGGTGGGCACGCCGCAGCAGGCGGCCATGGGGCGGTTCTGGGTGACGGCGCGCACGTTCAGGCCCAGGCGGGTCTTGTTCAGCAGCAGCCAGGTGAGGACCACCACACACAGGGCGAAGGCAATGATCACCAGACGGTTGTAGGGCAGCACCAGGTTCGGCAGCACCAGCAGACCTCCGGAGAGCCACGCCGGGTTGGCCACTTCGACGTTCTGCGCGCCGAACACCAGGCGCACCAATTGGATCAGCATCAGGCTGATGCCCCAGGTGGCCAGCAGGGTTTCCAGCGGCCGGCCGTAGAGGTGACGAATCACCGTGCGCTCCAGGGCCATGCCGATGCCGGCGGTGACGAAGAAGGCCACCGGCAGGGCGAGCAGCGGGTAGAACTCGATGGCCGTGGGCGCGAAGCGCTGGAACAGCAACTGCACTACGTAGGTGCAATAGGCCCCGAGCATCAGCATTTCGCCGTGGGCCATGTTGATCACCCCCAACAGGCCGAAGGTGATGGCCAGCCCCAGGGCGGCCAGCAGCAGGATCGAGCCCAGGGACAGGCCGCTGAAGGCCTGGCCGAGCCACTCGCCCAGCAACAGCTTGCGCTTGACCTGGGCCAGGCTGGTTTGCGCGGCGGTGAGCACCCCGGCATCGCTTTCCACGCCGGGCGCCAGCAGGCCTTCCAGGCGGGGGCGGGCCGACGGCTCGCCGGTCTCACCGAGCAGACGCACGGCGGCCAGGCGTACCGCCGGGTCGCGGTCCACCAGTTGCAGGTTGGCCAGGGCCAGGCTCAGGGCCGCGTGCACACTGGGGTCAGCTTCGTTGGCCAGGCGCTGGCCGAGGAACGTCAGTTGGCTCGGCGTGGCGCTTTTTAGCAGGTGCTGCGCCGCGGCCAAGCGTAACCTGGCGTCGGCGGCCAGCAGTTGATGGCTGGCCTGCGCGGTGTCGATCAAGCCGCGCAGGCGATTGTTCAGGCGCAGGGTCTTGGGCTGGCCATCGACGCTCAACTGCCCTTGCTGTAAGGCGTTGATCAGTTCGACGCGCGCCGGCTCGGGCTGTGCGGCCCAGGCTTGCAGCAGGCTGGCCTGTTGCGCCGGGGTGGCGGCGAGGAAGTCTTCGCTGTCGCCGGCCAGGGCGGCCAATGGCAGCAGCAGGGCTAGGGTGACAAGCATGCGGTAGAGGGCAGTGGGCATAGAGAGTCGCCTTGACGCGGACAGTGTGGGAGCGGGCTTGCTCGCGAATGCGGTAGGTCAGTCACATTGACGTTGAATGGGCCGCCGCCTTCGCGAGCGGGCTCGCTCCCACAGGGATCGGTGTTAGGTCCGAGCCGGTGCCCGGACCCCATGGCTCAGTTGCTCTTCACCGCATACTCGGGCTTCTTGTCGTTGCCCGGGATGTACGGGCTCCACGGCTGGGCGCGGATCGGGCCTTCGGTCTGCCACACCACATTGAACTGACCGTCGCCCTGGATCTCGCCGATCATCACGGGCTTGTGCAGGTGGTGGTTGGTCTTGTCCATGGTCAGGGTGTAGCCCGACGGCGCGGCGAAGGTCTGCCCGGCCAGGGCTGCGCGGACGTTGTCGACGTCGGTGGACTGGGCTTTCTCGGCGGCCTGCGCCCACAGGTGGATGCCGACATAGGTGGCTTCCATCGGGTCGTTGGTCACCGCCTTGTCGGCGCCCGGCAGGTTGTGTTGCTGGGCGTAGGCTTTCCAGTCGGCGACGAACTTCTGGTTGACCGGGTTCTCCACCGATTGGAAGTAGTTCCACGCCGCCAGGTTGCCCACCAGCGGCTGGGTGTCGATGCCGCGCAGCTCTTCTTCGCCGACCGAGAACGCCATCACGGGTACGTCGGTGGCTTTCAGGTCCTGGTTGGCCAGTTCCTTGTAGAACGGCACGTTGGAGTCGCCATTGACCGTGGAGATGACGGCGGTCTTGCCACCGGCCGAGAACTTCTTGATGTTGGCGACGATGGTTTGATAGTCGCTATGGCCGAACGGGGTGTAGACCTCTTCGATGTCCTTGTCGGCCACGCCCTTGGCGTGCAGGAACGAACGCAGGATCTTGTTGGTGGTGCGCGGGTAGACGTAGTCAGTGCCCAGCAGGAAGAAGCGCTTGGCGCTGCCGCCTTCCTCGCTCATCAAGTATTCCACGGCCGGGATCGCTTGCTGGTTCGGCGCGGCGCCGGTGTAGAAGACGTTGGGTGACAGTTCTTCACCCTCGTATTGCACCGGGTAGAACAGCAGGCCATTGAGCTCTTCGAACACCGGCAGCACCGACTTGCGCGACACCGAGGTCCAGCAGCCAAACACCACCGCGACCTTGTCCTGGGTCAGCAACTGTCGGCTCTTTTCCGCGAACAGCGGCCAGTTCGACGCCGGGTCCACCACCACCGCCTCCAGTTGCTTGCCGTTGACCCCGCCCTTGGCGTTGATCTCATCGATGGTCATCAGCGCGATGTCTTTGAGCGAGGTCTCGGAGATCGCCATGGTCCCGGACAGGGAATGCAGGATGCCGACCTTGATGGTCTCGGCGGCCTGGGCAGTCCAGGTCATGCCCATCGCGGCAACGCCTGCCGTGAGTGTGAAAGCCTTGATCAAGCTGCGACGCTTCATTGTGCGATCTCCATGAACATTAGAATTTTTTTGGGTAGGCAGATGCGGACGACTGAAGGGGCTTTAGCAAGGGTTGTGCCCGGTTGGGCAAACGGCGGGAAATATCAGGCCAGGGCGGCTGCGCCCGGGGAGGGCGCACCATGAGGGGACGTATCGGGGGCGTGGGTGCGGGCGGGTGCTTCAGATTAGGGCGTGGGGCGAGTCATGAGCCAAGACCCCAACACGGTGGGGCTTGCCCGCAAAGAAGCCGGAACATTCAACATCAATGTTGACTGTGCTGACGCCATCGCGAGCAAGCCCGCTCCCACAGAGCCCTGGGTTGAGTCCGTAGGAGCGAGGCATCCGGGCCTGACACCGGAGGTGTGTTTGCCGTGGACCCGAGTGGGGTTAGATGGGCACTGCTGGATCAATCCTTAATGCAGTGCTCCATGCCATGACCGCCGCCTTCATATTCAGGGCCGTAATAGTATTTGCTGAAGGACACTTTGCCTTCGGGTGTTGAACTGATCTTCGCAATGCCCACGCCATAGTCCTTGTATGCCGGATCGGTATGGGCGAAGTAGACCGCCAGGGACTTCAAGTGTTCGGCGGCGAACCCGTTATAGAGTGAGCTGTCGGCCAGGGTCAGGGTAAAACCGTAAGCGCCATATTCTCCGGTACTTTGTTCAGGAACCAGTTTCATATCAACCGTGCCCTTGTACTCGCCGATATGGCTGTCCATCCCAGTGCAGGTATAGCGGCCGCTGTAGTCCTGGCCGGTAAACGGCGGCTGGAGGGCCCAGGCGGGCGCCGAAATAAACGCGAGGGACGCGATGAGTTTCTTCAGCATAGTGACCTCTGTTGTTTTTGTAGGAAGTGCATTGAATAGTGTGTAGGAGATAAAACTACTTACTGTTTCCAAATGGAACTAAGTGCTCTATTCGGGGCGTGGGCAGTATGGGTTTTATAGGTCGGACTATTCAGCGCTAACTTAAAACAAAACTTTTCAAGGTGCCGTCGATATCAAGCGTGGCAGCGGCCGGTATAGCGCTCACTGCCTTTTGCTTAGTTGTTTCAGGATGCAGCGGACGCGGATTTGGCCCGTCGAGCCAGGCGCGACAGCAGCCATCGGTCCAGCAACCCGACCACGATCAACGACGCGCCGACCAAGGGGAATACGACGGCCAGGGCCAGCATGATCACCACCCCGGCTTTCCAGGTGGGCAGGTCATGGCGCAGCGGCGGGATGCCGAACGTGCCCTGGGGGCGACGCTTGAACCAGATCACCACGCCACTGACGGCGCTGAACAGGATCATCAGGCAGATCAGCAGCACGATGATCTGGTTGACGGTGCCGAACATCTTGCCTTCGTGGAGCATCACCCCCACTTCGGTGGCGCGGGCAACGTTGCCGTACTGCTCCCAGCGCACGTCGGCCAGGACCTTGCCGCTGTACTGATCGACATGCAGCGTGGCGTCGTTGCGGGGATCATCGGCGAACACGGCGACGGTGAACACGCCGCTGGCGGTGGTCGGGAACGTGATGCTGTAGCCGCGCTCGACGTTGCCTCGCTGGGCGATGTCTTGCACCGCTTGCAGGCGGATGGCCGGTGCTGCCGGCGCCGTGCTGGCGGGGGTGTGGCCCCGGTGTTCGGCGTGGTCGCCCGACATCGGCAGCGGGGTGTTTTCCAGCGCCCACGGCACGGTCTGGCGGGTGGCGGTGTTGAGGCTGCGGGCCGACTGATCGGAGAGCGGCACGTCGGTCCACATCGCGACCGGGAACTGGTTCCAGACGGCGGCGTATTGCTTGCCCCAGAACCCGGTCCAGGTCATGCCGCTGAGCAACATCACCAGCAACAGTGCGGCGCCCCAGAACCCGGTGACGGTATGCAGGTCGCGCCACAGCGCCCGCCCGCGGGTGTGCCAGCGGGGCCAGAGAATGCCGGCACCGCCCTTGCCGCGCGGCCACCACAGGTACACGCCCGACACCACCAGGACGATGCCCCAGCCGGCGGCCAACTCGATCAGGCGATCACCGAGGGTGCCGATCATCAACTCGCCGTGCAGGGCACGGGCGATGGCTTGCAGGTTGTCCTTGGCATCCTGCTCGCCGAGGACGTCGCCCTGGTACGGGTCGATGAACACGTTGAGCTCGCGTCCGCCATCGCTCAGCACAAACTGCGCGCTGCGCTCGGCACTCACCGCAGGCAAGTATTGGCTGACCTTGCCGTTGGGGTAGGCGTGTTCGACCCGGCGCAGCAGGGTGTCGGCATCGAGGGTGTGATGACCGGGTTGCACGTTCAGCAAGCTGCCGTACATCAGCGGGTCGAGCTGTGGCTTGAACAGGTAAATGATCCCGGTCAGGGCCAGCATCACCATGAACGGGGCGACGAACAGCCCGGCGTAGAAATGCCAGCGCCAGGCCAGGTTGTAGAAGTTCGGTGTGGGGTGTTTCATCAGGTGCTCCGCAGGGCATGGATCGGTGTTGTGGAAGCCCTTGTGGGAGCGAGCCTGCTCGCGAAAGCGCTGTATCCATCAACAGGGATGTTGAATGTGATGACCGCTTCGCGAGCAGGCTCGCTCCCACAGGACGGTGCTCGTTAGAAGCTCATGTCGACCTTGGTCCAGAACGTACGCCCCGGCTCGTTGATCGCTTGCGGGTCATTGGCCGGGTAGCCGAACCCAGCGTTGCCGGCCAGGTTCAGGTGCTCGGCGTAGGCCTTGGCGAACAGGTTGTCGACGCCGCTGCTGACCTTCCAATGCTTGTCGATGCGATACGCGCCATTGAGGGAGAACACGCCGAAGCCCGGGCTCTTGTCGTAGTCCTTGCCGACCACGTTGCCCTTGTTCGGGTCGATGCGGTTTTGCGCCGCGACCACTCGCCACAAGGCGCCGGTGCTCCAGTTGTCCTGGCTGTAGGTCAAGCCCAGGCGCGCATCCAGCGGCGGCATTTGCGGCAGCGCGCTGTCGTGGGTGGTGTCCTTGCCCCAGGCATAGGCCAGTGTCGCGTCGGCCTTCCACTGGGCGCTCAGGTTGTAGGCCGCCCCCAGTTCGCCGCCCATGATCCGCGCGTTGATGTTTTCCGCGCGCGAGGTGCTCATGCCCATCCTCGTCGGGGTGTAGTCGAAGAGGATGTAGTCGTGGATTTCACCGACGTAGGCCGAAACCCAGGCTTCGAGGTCGCGGGTCTTGTATTGCAGGCCGACGTCGAGCTGGGTGGTTTTCTCCGGCTTGATCGCGTCGAAGGTGTTGAGCGAACCGGCCGGGCCGGACTTGGGCGAGAACAGCTCCCAGTAATCGGGGAAGCGTTCGGCATGGCCCAGGCCCGCGTACAGGGTGGCCGGGCTGTCGGCCAGGTCGTGCTCGTAGCGCAGGAAGCCGCTGGGCAGGGTGTCGACGCGGGTGTCGTCGGCAGTCGGATTGGGTCTGCTCATCATCCCGTTGCCGAGGGTCTGCCGATAATCCTTGGCCGCGGCGCGGTCCAGGCGGGCCCCGCTGATCAGGCGATCCCGGTCGGCGGCGTACCAGGTCAGTTCGCCGAACACGCCGTAGTTGTGGAAGTCGGCGTCCTGGGTGCGCGGTACATCCTTGTAGGTGTCCACGCCCATGGCGCTGCGCTGGCGATGTTCGTTGGTCTGCGCGTCGAGGCCGCTGATCAGTTGCAGGTCGACCCAGCGCCAGGTGGCCTTGACCCGGGCGCCGAGGGTGCGACGGTCGACGTTGGAGGCCATGGGACCGGCCATCATCCCGGTGCCCGACGGCGTGCGCAGGGTGTAGTTGTCCATCACATGATCGGCGTAGTTGTAGTAGACCTGGGCTTCGAGTTTCTCCAGCACGTCGCTGAGGTTCGACTGCTCGAAACGCAGGCCCAGGCTTTCACGCAGGAACTGCGAACCGTCCATGCCGCGTCCGGCGTAGCGGGCTTGCCCATCGCCTTTGCCCGCCGTCAGTTCGAGCAGGGTGTCGGGGGTGGGGGTCCAGCCGAGGGCGACATCGCCGTTCCATTTGTCATAGCGCGACGGCACGGTGTCGTAGTTGCCGTCGCGGTAGTCATCGGCGTGGGCGGTGTTGCCAATCACCCGCACGTAGCCTCGGGGGCCACCGGCTGCGGCGTCCACGACCTTGTCGAAACGACCGTTGGAGCCCCCCAGGACGCTGGCGTTCACCCGGGCGCCAAGTTCACCGAAGTGCTCGGGCTCGCGATCGAACAACACCGTGCCGGCCGAGGCGCCGGGGCCCCAGAGCACGGTTTGCGGGCCCTTGATCACGGTCAGCGTGTCGTAGGTCTCGGGCGAGATGTAGGAGGTTGGCGCGTCCATCCGACCGGGGCAGGCGCCGAGCAGCATGCTGCCATTGGTGAGGATGTTCAGCCGCGAACCGAACATGCCGCGCAGCACCGGGTCACCGTTGGTGCCGCCGTTGCGCACCAGGGCAAAGCCGGGAATGGTCTTCAAGTAGTCGCCCCCGTCGCTGGCCGGCACCGGTTGGCGCGGGTCCTTGGGGTTGGTGACGATGGTCAGCGGCGAACTCGGGGCGATGGCGGTGATCACCGTCGGGCTCAGTTCCTGGGTGTGCTGGCCAGGGTCGGCCGAGGAATCGTCCCCATAGGCCAGCGGTGCAAGCAGGGCGCCGCACAGTACGGCGCTGGCGTGCTTGAGGCGAACGCGCAGTGCGCTCGGGGCAAAGGATGCCTGAGCAGCGCTCAGGCGAGTGTCAGCAGAAAACCTGGACATAAAGGTTCCATCAGTCAGTCGTCAACACACGGCCAGCAGCCTGTGGCTGTCGTTCTCAACAGTCGGCCGTGTCAGTGGGGTGGAGGGGGTGTTTACGCGACGATGGGTGGGGCGCGGGAGCGGGCGCCGGGGAAGACGGTTTGCCGGGCGTGGCCCAGGTGGGGGGAGGCGCCGATGAAAGGCTGCCCGGGCGGTGTGGCGAAGGTCGCCAGGGACAGGCCGCCGGGCAGTGCCGGGCAACTGAAGAGCAGGCTGCAGTAGCCGCACTTTTCCCAGAGGGCATGGTGATCGGTCTGGGGTGGGCAGTGTTCGGCGGCCGGCGCGTCATGTCCGGCATGGGCGCTGGCCGGCATGCCCATGTCCAGGCTCATCGACAGGGTCGCGGACAGGGGCGCGCGCTGACCCATCGGCATCGACTGAGAGATCAGTGGACCGATAAAGATCATCAGCATGGCGAACAGGCTGACCCAACTGCCGCGGGCGACCGTCAATGAGGTCCTGCGCGCAACTGGGCGCTTGACGCCGGGTGAGCGCGGGGCGTTCACGGGTGTTTCAGGGCCGGCTTAGTGAGCGTGCTGGGGCGCTTCGCTGGCGCTGGGGGCTTGCTTTTGCACGGCCACCTCAACGGTCACATTGCCGGCTTTCTCGAAGTGCAGGGTCAGCGGGAACCGCTGGCCGTCGCGTAGCAGGCTGCGGTCTTTGAGCTCCAGCAGCATCACGTGATAGGCCATCGGTGCGAAGGTGAGCTCGCCGCCGGCGGGGACCTCGACGCTGGCGACCTGTTGCATCTTCATCAGGTCGCCTTGCATCACGTGTTCGTGCAGTTGGGCAATGCCAGCGATGGGGGATGTCACGCTGAGCAGGCGGTCGTCGGCCTGGCCGGCGTTGTGGATCACGAAGTACGCGGCCACGGTGGGGGCATTGGGAGGCAGTTCCTGGGACCACGGATGGGCGATTTGCAGCTCGCCGACGCTGTATTCGTGGGCAGTGGCAAAGCAGGCAGGCAACAGCAGCGCGGCCAGGACGATGAGGTGCTTCAACATGGCAATTCTCCGGAGTGATTGAAAGCGCAGTTCAGGTGCGAATCGAATCAGGCCAGGGGAGAAGCGCGAGGATTGAGGCTGGGCCATAGCTGGCGCGGCGTGGGGCTGGCGAGGCTGGGGGGCAGCAGGCTTTGCTGGCGTTGGAGGTGGGCCACGTACAACTGCGGCACATGCGCGGGCAAGGCCACCAAGGGCGCGGAGCCCGAGCAGCACCAGCAATGCTGCATGGTGGAATGATCATCGTTCGAGGGGGCGTTCTGCTCAAGCTTACCCAGGGAAATCGCCACCATCTTGGTGCCACTGGACGTACAGAAACTGCCCCACAACACCTGCTCGCCCGACGCCGAACTGGCCGCCTGGGCCATCGCACCGGACAACGGCATGGCGAGCATATTGAACAGCACTGCGAAGCAGGCGATCCAGGCCAATGCGAGCCGTTGTCGGGACATGGGACATATCCGGTGGGGTGGATGATCAGGTGGGGTATTTAGCCTGATCGGGTGGGAGAAGTAAAAAGACGGCGTGCGGTGTGGTGTCGCACGCAGCCCAAACCGTTCTGTTGTCAGTGCGCAGGTACGGCATGCACCTGTATATCCACACCGAGCGTGGTTCGTATCACTGCAAATATAGCCGCCAGGTTATCCATGCTCGGGTTGCCCTTGGCGGACAGCATTCGATGCAGGCTCTTGCTGGGTTTTGATGTTTCCTTGGCCAGCTCCTCGAAGCCGACGGTGGCGTTGATCAAGTCGCGAAGAATGATGCGAGCCATCTCCGGTTCTCCATTGAGGAACAGCGTAGCAGCTTCATCCAACAAACCTTGGGCAAACTCAGGGTCGCGCTGAGCGCGCTCGGCAATCGTATGCTTGTAGCTTCGAGTGAGAGCCATTGCCTTACCTTATATTCCTTTCAGCCTTTTCCTGGCGCGAAATTCGGCCAAGAGTATTTTTGCCTGTTTGATGTCCCTCTTCTGAGTGGACTTGTTGCCGCCCCCAAACAGAATGATCAGGCGCTTACCTTCCTGCACCAGGTAGATTCTGTAGCCCGGTCCCCAGTTGATGCGGTACTCACCAAGGCCGTCAAACCATTTGATGTTGGATGTGTTTCCCATCTCCAGCCGCATCAGTGCGCTGGACACCTTCACGGCCGCCTGTGTGTCCAGGGTGTTGAACCAGCGTGCGAATGGACGTGTGTCGTTGTCCTGAAGGTATTCTTCGAGTGAGATCACGGACGGCCCTGAAGGTAACAAATAGGTTACTTATCATGCAAGCCAGTGATCCTGCCTCAAGAAAGGAAGGTTGCCAATGCTTCAAGTGTTTCGTTGAGCGTCTGTAACGCCCGTCCAACCCCCGGCAACACCGGCCGCTTGAGAATCAACACCGGCAGCCCGCGTTCACGGGCCACTTCAAGCTTGGGTTCGGTCGCGCTGCTGCCGCTGTTCTTGCTGATCAGGACGTCGATCCGGCGCCGTTCGAACAGGGCGCGTTCGGCGTCGAGGTGGAACGGTCCGCGGGCGCCGATCACTTCGCAGCGCGCGTTGCCGGGGTAAACGTCCAGGGCGCGCAGGGTCCAGAACTGTTCGGGGGGAATTTCGTCCAGGTGTTGCAGTGGTTCGCGGCCCAGGGTGAACAGCGGGCGCTGGAACGCGCGCAAGGCCTGGATCAATTCAGCCCAGTCGCTGACTTCGCGCCAGTCATCCCCGGCTTGGGGCTGCCAGGCCGGGCGGCGCAGTGCCCAGCACGGAATGGCGCAGCGGTCGGCGGCGATGACGGCGTTGTGGCTGATTTGCGCAGCGTAGGGGTGAGTGGCGTCGAGCAGCAGGTCGATGCCTTGTTCCTGGATGAACTGGGCCAGGCCCTCGGCGCCGCCATAGCCGCCGACGCGCACTTGGCAGCTCAAGTCGCTGGGCACCCGGCCCACGCCCGCCAGGCTGTAGATGTGCTGCGGGCCCAGGGTGCGGGCGATCGCCAGGGCTTCGGTGACGCCGCCCAGTAGCAGCAGGCGTTTCATGGTGCGGCGTCCAGTGGCTTGACCACGTCCAGTAAGGTGATCGGCAGCGCCTGGCGCCAGGTGTCGAAGTCGCCCAACGGCTGCGCCTGGGCAATGTGAATCCGCGTCAGCTCGCCGCCGTGTGTTTCGCGCCAGGCCATCAGGGTCGTTTCGCTTTGCAGGGTGACGGCGTTGGCCACCAGCCGGCCGCCCGGCTTGAGCGCGGTCCAGCAGGCGTCCAGCACGCCCTCGCGGGTGACGCCGCCGCCGATGAAGATGGCATCGGGTCGTTCCAGCCCGGCCAAGGCCAGGGGCGCGCTGCCGCGGATCAATTGCAGGC
This sequence comes from Pseudomonas sp. ok272, assembly GCF_900109995.1. GTDB lineage: Bacteria > Pseudomonadota > Gammaproteobacteria > Pseudomonadales > Pseudomonadaceae > Aquipseudomonas. Next base: position 206,057 of record NZ_FOCB01000006.1, read on the forward strand.
CGGGGACGCCGAGGGTATCGCGGTTGTGTTCGATCAATCGTTGGCGCCCGTCATCGGCCTCGATGGCCAGCGTGCGGCAACTGGGGTGGGCGCGCATCCACTCGATGCCAATCGAGCCGGAGCCGGCACCGACGTCCCACAGCAGTTCGCCGGGCACCGGGGCCAGGCGGGCGAGGGTGATGGCGCGCACGTCGCGCTTGGTCAATTGGCCGTCGTGCTGGAACGCCGAGTCGGGCAAGCCGGCCAGGCGTGACAGGCGCGGCGCGTTGGGTTCGGCGAGGCACTCGATGGCGATCAGGTTCAAGTCCGCCACCGGAGGATCACACCAGTCGCCGGCATGCCCGTCGACCCGGCGCTCGGCGTCGCCGCCCAGGTGTTCCAGCACGCTGATGCGGCTTGGCCCGAAACCCCGTTCGCGCAGCAAGGCGGCGATCATGGCCGGGCTATGACGGTCGTTGCTCAGCACCAGCAGGCGCACGCCGCTGAACAGCTGGGCGTTGAGGGCGGCGACTGGGCGCGCCACCACGGACAGCGTGACCACGTCCTGCAGCGGCCAGCCCATGCGAGCGGCGGCCAGGGAGCAGGAGGAGGGCGCGGGAATGATCGACATTTCTGCACTCGGCACCTGGCGTGCCAGGCTGGCGCCGACGCCGAACAGCATCGGATCGCCGCTGGCCAGGACGCACACCGGCGTGCCGCGGTGCGCCAGCACGGGTTCCAGGGAAAACGGGCTGGGCCAGCGCTGGCGCTCGCCACGGATGCAGGCGGGCAGCAAGTCCAGTTGCCGTTGGCCACCGACAATCCGGGTGGCGCCCAGCAATGCACGTCGAGCCTGTTTGCCCAGGCCCTTGAAGCCGTCTTCGCCGAGGCCGACGACCGTTAGCCAGGATTCCATGCTGCCTCTCTGTTCGATTGCCATCCCAGTTCTCTCGCGGGCCGCTGTCGGCCAAGGCGCGCATGATAGCGTGCCGTGGGAATTGAGTAGCACGCCTGTCGGATTGATTCGCCTGGCAACGCAGGCTTTTCATGCGCTGCGGCAAAGCAGGCATAATACCGGCCTTTCGCCCAGCCATCGGTCGCGCCTGTGAACCCACCCTTGCCATCCCCTGCCTTACGCCCCTCGGCTTGCCCGGGGTTGCTGCGTATTGTCCAGGCGGCCGACGGTGGCATCTGCCGGATCAAATTGAACGGTGGCTCGATCAGCGCGGCGCAGGCGGTGGCGGTTGCGGACGCGGCTCAACGGTTTGCCGGTGGCGTGATCGAGGCGACCAACCGCGCCAACCTGCAAATTCGTGGTATCCGCGGTGAGCATCGCCCGTTGATCGAAAGCCTGCTGGCGGCGGGATTGGGCCCGCGTTCGGCGGCCGGCGACGATGTGCGCAACCTGATGCTCAGCCCGGCGGCCGGGGTCGACCGGCAAATGCGCGTGGACACCCGTCCGCTCGCGGCACGCTTGCTCGCCACCCTTGAAGGGGAGGCGCGCTTGCATGACCTGTCGGCCAAGTTCGCCGTGCAACTGGATGGCGGCGAGGCGCTGGCGATGCTTGAGCATCCCCATGACCTGTGGTTGAGCGCGTTTGAGTGTGACGGTCAGTGGCGGTGGGCGTTCGGCCTGGCGGGTTGTCCAACCGATCATCCGGCTGCTGCCGTGCCGCTGGAGCACGGCCATGCCCTGGTGGTGGCGGTGCTGGAGCTGTTTCTGGAACTGGCACGGCCGGAGCAGACGCGCATGCGTCACGTGCTGGCCGAGCGCTCATTGAGTTCGCTGCTGGCGGCCCTGGCCGAGCGGGTGCCGTTGCACGGCGTCGAGCATTGGCAGCGCAGCCCGGCACCGTCGGGGCTGCACATCGGCTGTTATCCACAGCGCCAGGACGGCCTGGTCCATGTGGGGGCGGTTCCGCCGCTGGGGCGTCTGAAGGCGTCGATGCTCCTGGGCGCGGCGCGCCTGAGCGAGGACTATGGCGACGCCAGCCTGCGCCTGACCCCGTGGCAAAGCCTGCTGTTGCCGAACATCGCCCAAGCAGAGGCCCCGGCCCTCAGCCAACGGCTGCACGATCTGGGCTTTATCCTCAGCACCGATCAAGCCCTGGCCCATGTGGTGGCGTGCACCGGGTCCGCGGGGTGTGCCAAGGGGTTGGCGGACACCAAGGGTGATGGGCAACGCCTGGCCGCGTGGCTGCAAGTGCACGGCGGGCCATGCCAGGTTCATTTGTCCGGCTGCTTGCGTTCCTGTGCGGCGGCACACACCGCACCCGTGACCTTGCTGGCGGTCAGTCCAGGTCACTACGACGTCTATTTTCGCGATGCAGGCCATGCCGGTTTCGGTGCCCTGCGAGCACGCAATCTCACTATTGATGCGGTTGGCGCACTGCTTGACGCCCACCCACGGAGCCCCCTTGATGCTTGATTACATCCGCGACGGTCAGGAGATCTATCGCAACTCCTTCGCGATCATTCGCGCCGAGGCGAACCTGTCCCGGATCCCGGCTGACCTGGAGAAACTCGCGGTGCGGGTGATCCACGCCTGCGGCATGGTCGAGGCCATCGATGGCCTGCAGTTTTCCGCCGGTGCCGGCCAGGCCGGACGCGAGGCGCTGGCGGGCGGTGCGCCGATCCTGTGCGATGCGCGCATGGTCAGCGAAGGCGTGACCCGCGCGCGCCTGCCGGCCAACAACCAGGTGATCTGCACCCTGCGTGATGACAGCGTGCCGCAGTTGGCCCGTGAGTTGGGCAACACCCGTTCCGCCGCCGCGCTGGAACTGTGGCGCCCGCACCTGGAAGGCAGCGTGGTGGTGATTGGCAACGCCCCGACGGCCTTGTTCTACCTGTTGGAAATGCTTGATGCAGGGGCCCCGAAGCCGGCGCTGATCCTCGGTTTCCCGGTCGGCTTTGTCGGCGCCGCCGAATCCAAGGCCGCGCTCGCGGCCAACAGCCGTGGCGTGCCGTTCGTCATCATGCAAGGCCGGCTGGGCGGTAGCGCCATGGCCGCCGCCGCCGTCAACGCCCTCGCTATGGAGATTGAATGATGCAGCAACCTGGACGCTTGATTGGCCTGGGCGTGGGCCCCGGTGACCCGGAACTGATTACCGTCAAGGCCCTGCGCCTGCTGCGCGAATCGCCGGTGGTCGCGTACTTCGTGGCCAAGGGTAAAAAGGGCAATGCCTTCGGCATCATCGAAGCGCATCTGCAAACCGCGCAAACCTTGTTGCCGCTGGTGTACCCGGTGACCACCGAAGCCCTGGCGCCGCCGTTGTCTTATGAGCAAGTGATCAGCGACTTCTACGACACGGCCGCCGAGCAGTTGGCCGAACACCTGGACGCGGGCCGTGACGTGGCGGTGATCTGCGAAGGCGACCCGTTCTTCTACGGCTCCTACATGTACCTGCATGATCGCCTTGCCGAGCGTTATGAGGCCCAGGTCGTGCCGGGCGTGTGCTCGATGCTGGGCGGCGCTTCGGTGCTGGGTGCGCCGTTGGTGTATCGCAACCAGAGTCTGTCGGTGTTGTCCGGTGTGCTGCCCCACGAAGAACTCAAGCGACGCCTGGCCGATGCCGACGCGGCGGTGATCATGAAGCTGGGGCGCAACTTTCCCAAGGTACGCCAGGTGCTCGAAGAACTTGGCCTGGCCGAGCGAGCGCTGTACGTCGAGCGCGCGACCATGGCCAATCAGAAGATTGTGCCGCTGGATCAGGTCGAGCCGATGTCGTCGCCCTACTTCTCGTTGATCATCGTCCCGGGCGAAAGGTGGCAAGGCTGATGACTCGTCCCGTTCCGGCGATTGTCATTCTTGGCAATGGCAGCCTTGCGACTGCGCAACAGATCCAGCGCCGTTATCCCGGTGCCCTGATTCACGGCCTGGCAGGGCGGGTGGACGGCGCGGACCGTACTTACCCTGAGTTCGGTGCGACGCTGCGTACGCTCTATCAGCAGGACACGCCGATCATCGCGCTGTGCGCGGCGGGCATCATCATCCGCACCCTGGCGCCGTTGCTACTGGAAAAGGGCGCCGAGCCGCCGGTGCTGGCCGTGGCCGAAGATGGCAGTGCGGTGGTGCCGTTGCTCGGTGGGCTGGGCGGGGTCAATGGGCTGGCCCGGGAGATTGCCGAGGCCCTGGGCATTCATGCCGCGATCACCACCAGCGGCGAGTTGCGGTTTGGCACCTGTCTGCTCAATCCACCCAGCGGCTATGCCCTGGGGGATCTGGAACTGGGCAAGCGCTTCGTCTCGGACCTGTTGGCCGGCGAGCCCGTGCGGATCGAAGGCGATGCGCCGTGGCTGGCCCAGGCGCAGTTGCCGCAGGATGGCCACGCGCGCCTGGCGATCCATATCGGCAGTGACGTGCGTGAGCCGGCGGCCCATGAACTGTTGATCTATCCGAAGAACGTGGTGGTGGCGGTGAGCGCCGAGGTGGCGGACCTGGCCACGGCCATCGGCCAGGCCCTGCAGCGGGCGAACATCGCCGTGCAGTCGCTGGCGTGCCTGTTGGCCAGCGCGCAGCAGATGGCCAGCCCCGCGTTGCACGAGGCCGCGCACGCCTTGGGCGTACCGTTGCGGTTTGCGCCGGGTGCCGGTGAGGTCGGTGAGTGGGCGCGTGCTGCACTGGGGTCGTCAGTGAGCGTCCAGGTGGATAACGGGCTCGCCATTGCGCAGGCCCAGCAGCCCGTCGATCTACAGCGGATCGGCCGTCCACGGGGTCGCCTGGCCGTCATCGGCCTGGGCCCTGGCGCCGCCGAGTTGATGGTGCCTGCGGTCAAGGCCGAGTTGGTCCGGGCCAACGACGTACTGGGGTACGAAACCTACGTGCGCATGGCCGGCCCCTTCCGCGCCGATCAGGTGCTGCACAACACCGACAACCGCGAAGAGATGCAGCGCGCGCGTCACGCCTTTGAGCTGGCGGCCACGGGGCGCTCGGTGGTGGTGGTGTCGTCGGGGGACCCGGGGGTGTTCGCGATGGCGGCGGCGGTGCTTGAGGCACTGCATGAGTCCAGCGACCCGGCGTGGCACAGCGTCGACCTGGAGATCCTGCCGGGGGTCTCGGCCTCGCTGGCGACCGCCGCCCAGGCCGGTGCGCCACTGGGGCATGACTTTTGTGTGCTGTCGCTGTCGGACAACCTCAAACCCTGGACGATCATCGAGAAGCGCCTGGACCTGGCGTCTCAGGCGGACCTGGCCTTGGCGTTCTACAACCCGATCTCCCGTTCGCGGCCGTGGCAGTTGGGCCAGGCGCTGGCGATTGTCCGTCGCCACCGCATGCCGGAGACACCGGTGGTGCTCGGGCGTGATGTCGGACGTCCAGGCCAGACCCTACGCGTGACAACGCTTGGGCAATTGACCCCGGAGCAGGTGGACATGCGCACCATGGTGTTGATTGGTTCTTCAACCACCTGTGTGTTCCCGCGTGCCGATGGGCGTAGTTGGGTCTATACCCCGCGGTGGTATGGAACCAAGCCCGCGACGTGAATAAACAACGGCCTCGATTGAGGCCGTTTTTTATGGGGAAGATCAAACGCCCCGGCACCCGTCATGGCAGGGTGTGAGAGTTGTTTACTAAATAACACACACTTTGTGTTTGTGCGATGTTCCTCATTAGTTAATGTCAAGTTTGTCTGCGCGCGTGAGGGCCTGGAAGTTATTCAGGCGGGCGGCGGAAAGATCATTTAATTCTGATGGATTATAAAAGGATTGGACATGACCTATGACATGCGGATAGTCCCTTCTGTTAAAGAACGGCTTGAGTTTTTAGACGCGATTAAGTTGCCCGCGACGGGGGCGAACAGTCAGCCAGTAGAGCGGGCTGCCAGCGTTCAGGCGTTTTTAACGGATGACCGTGCAGCCGGTGCGGTTTTACTCGGCGGGACGCTCTTGAGTTACATGGAGGGGCTGACGCGGGCTGAAAAGAAAGAAATAAAAAACAGTGTCAGAATCGCTCAGTTGATGAGCGACAGTTATAAGGATGAACGTCGCGATTTAGCGAGTTGGGTGGACCTGTACTGCAAGGCGTTGAATCATGTGGGTTGGTATACGGATCGTCAGCCGGGTGAGAAACGCTATACGGACTTCTCCAGCAATATTTCTCAGAAGATGCTCGATACTGTCGCGGTGCTGGGCGGTGAACCGATGCTGGACAATAGTCTGGCGGCATTTACAGCGCTGAAAAAAAACCGCTCCGGGTTGCTCGAATACGCCAAGGCGAGCCTGTGGGGTAAAGCGTTTCAAACCATACCGGCGGGGCGCGACAGTCAAGGTCGGATTACCCTGGTGTTTAATCATGCGCGATTAGAGGCCCAGCAGGACGTCGATGACTTCCTGTTCTTTCAATGGCGCGCAGGGTCCGCGGTGCTTCGACACAACTACCTGAGTTTTAATCTGGATCGAGACGCCTATGCGAAAACCAGGGAAAAAATAGAAGGCATTCTTGACGATGATGATATGAATGAAATCGACTTGCGCCTTGAGTTGTTGAGTCGGCCGTAGTGGAGGTTGTGTTTTGTATTGGTTTGGTTGTTGAAGTGCGTAGGTGGGTTGACTAGTTTGTCACTGAGCCGGAGTTGGCTCTTGAATCAATATAAGGAAATTAAACGATGACTCATGAATTTGTTACGCGAATGAATGAACGTGAAAGCATGGCCTTCATTAATGAGCGCTTTGATGAAAGCATGGCCGTATTGCGCCAACCGATTTCGGCGTATAGCAGCTCGAGTTCGGCCGGTATTCCCGATACAGACACGCTGAATGCGGCCGTTCTGAATTCGACGATGGTCGCGTTTCCTGAAGGCATGAAGCGTCGTCACAAGAGAATTATCAAGCGTACCTTCCTGTTTGCCGACTTGACTGCCCAGATTAAGTATCCGCATCCAAAAGACGCGGCGCTTCGGCTGGATTATATGCTCAAGGGATTGAACGCCATGGGCTGGGCTCACTTAAGCAAGCCGACAATTAGTGAAGCGTCGAGTAGCACGAGCGTGACCATGTCCAATGTCGTTCTGGATATTATCGGGGCGGCCATTGGCGGTGTAGGCGGTACGGTGGGGGCCGCGATGAAGTTGGGTGCGGATGCGGCGATCAAAGGTTTGAAGGAGAATAAGGAAGCCCTGAAGCTGTATGAGAAAAATGGCAAGAAAGCCGATGGCTCCAACTTCGGCGTCATGAGTGCGGCGGAAAGCAAGGATGATGATGTTTATCTGGTAGTGGGCGCGGTTCATTACACGATGGCGTCCGGCAATGCGCATTATGCATTCTTCGAACACACCACCTCTTCCTTCAGCATGGTCAAAGGACATGGGGTGTTTACCATGTTTGCCGAAGAAGATTTCACCCCGAGGAAAGAAGCCAAGGCTGATGAGTTTTATGCCACGGTGCACGCCGCCCTGGAACTAGAGTTCGGTATCCGAAGCTGATCAGTTTTATGCGGCGGTTGAGGCCGCTCGGGAACTAGAGTTCGGTATCTGATTTTGCTGTGGGCCAGGTGCTGGGCACCTGGCCCACTGAAGGAGTGACGTTATGACCCATCTGGGCTATGTGAACGCAGGCAGTGTGTTGGCGTGTGCGACATCCTTACCGACCTTGAGTCGCGAAGACATCCTGTCATCGGTGGTCTACGCACAGATGTCCTCGAGTACGAAATACTCGGCGCTCAAGGATTTCAGTGAGTGGAACGAGCGTTACGCTCAAGTATTGCGCTTCTGTCTATATGACTTTTCAATCAGGCTGGGCGATAAGGAATCGTCTTCATCCTCGAGTCAATATGTAAGCATTGGCGGCCTCGCCAACGCTAAGTTGTCATCGTTGTTGTCGCCTGCGGAAATGGCAATGTTGGAGTCTTTACTGCGCCAGGCCTCGGCGCTGGGCGCTGAGAGCCCGGCCTTGAAAATACTGACTCGCCATTCAGTCGAGTTGGCGCAGGCAACCCTTGATGGAGAAATGCCGGTTAATCGCATCAGGGTCCACATCGGCATTGTCAGCGAACCCGCAACATTGAAGATGGTGACAATCAACCTGGCAACCTGCGACGCGATTGAGTCCAACTTCTTCAATCAGGAATTCGCGCTGGGCAATATCAGGGGTGGGGTCTCCACGCAATATTTTGTTGCTCGGCTGGATGAGGACTATGCCGAGTTTAAAAGAGAAACGGTGCTCAGGATCCTTGAAGGTCGGGGGGATGGAGAAATCGCCAGGCTTCCTGAGTGATCAGTGCTTCAACCTCGGCGCGGGACAGAAAGCCAGCGGCTGATCAGGCTGAAGCAACGCTTATCCGTTCATGCTGGCCATGGCGGTCGTCGCCCTACGGATCGCTCAGGGCACCAGGTACCCCTTGATCCCGGTAAAGATGATTTGCGCTGCCAGCGCACACACAAACAAGCCCATCAGCCGGCTGACGATCTGCAAGCCCTGTTCGCCGAGAATCCGTTCGATGCGGTTGGACAGGTACAGCACCACGCCGACCGTGAGACTGGCCAGGGCAATCCCAAGGATGGCGGTGAGTTTATCGTCCCAATGTGGCTGGCTGACACCCATGACCAGCAGGGCGCCGATGGTGCCGGGGCCGACGGTCAGCGGGATCGTCAGGGGGACGATGGTCACGTCCTGTTGCACGTTGTCGCTCTGCACCGCCGACTTGCCTTGGGCCATGCCCAGGGCGGAGATGAACAGCACGCTGCCGGCGCCAATGCGGAAGGCGTCCACGGTGATGCCAAACACGCTGAAGATGACCCGGCCAAACAGGTACAGCAGGACGCTGGAAATGAGCGTCGCGAGGGCGACGTTCCAGGCCAGGCGCCGACGTTCCTTGTTGGAATAGCCACGGGTCAGGCTGATGAAGCAGGACAAGACGAAGAACGGGCTGTAGAGCACCAACATCTTCAGGTAAACGCTGAACAACACGTGGAGCATGGCGCGGGCTCGCTGGCGATGGAAGTCGACCTGGAGTCTATCAGGGGTTGCCCTTGTCAGCTCAGGAAGGTTGGCGCGTTGTCCGGTTGAGCTTATCTCGCTCCGCGACCCAGTGCTCGACCAGCTCGCGCAGTTGCGACAGCTCGACCGGCTTGGCCATGTGTCCGTCCATGCCGGCCTGGCGCGCGCGGTCCTTGTGTTCGGCGAGGATGTGCGCGGTCAGGGCGACAATCGGGGTGCGGGTGCGTTGGTTGCCGACTTCCCAGGCGCGCAATTGTTGTGTGGCCGAGAACCCATCGAGGACCGGCATCTCGCAATCCATCAGCACCAGGTCGTAGCGCTGGGCTTTCATCGCTTTCAGGGCTTCCTCGCCATTGCTGGCGGTGTCCGGCTGCAGGTTGAGCTTGCCCAGCATGCCGCGGATTACCTTGGTCGAAATGCTGTTGTCCTCGGCCACCAGGATACGGAAATCACTGGGCACCTTGACGGCGGGAGGCACGTTGGCGGGCGGCGAGTGGCTGTTGGCCTGGCCTTTGTTGCGCTGGTTCAACTCATCCGCCAGGGTGGTCTTGAGGGTGTAGCCGGCCACGGGCTTGGCGAGGATGCGCTTGATCCCGGCATTACGGGCAATCACCTTGCTCGGTGCGTTGCTGATCCCGGTGAGCATGATCAGCAGGATGTCATGGTTCAGGCTTGGGTCTTCCTTGATCTTCGCCGCCAGTTGCATGCCGGTCATGCCGGGCATGTTCTGGTCGAGCAAGACCACGTCGAAGTAATCGCGCAGGTGGGCCTTGGTGCGCAGCAGGGCCAGGGCCTCCTTGCCGGACGGCACGGCACTGACGTTCAGGCCCCAGGCGCTGCATTGCTGCACCAGCACCTTGCGACAGGTGTCGTTATCGTCCACCACCAACACCCGGGCACCCTGCAGCGGGCTTTCGAGGTCGGAGGTCGGGTGCTCCAGGCGCTCCGGATCGAGGGGTAGCGTCAGCCACAAGGTGTTGCCCTGGTGGGTGCCTTGCTTGATGCCGAACTCGCCGTGCATCAACAGCACCAGTTGACGGGCAATCACCAGCCCCAGGTTGCCGCCCAGGCGGGTGGCAGACAAGAAGTTCTTGCTGTGCAACTCGGCGTGCATCAAGGCCTCGCGCTCTTGCGCGTTCATCGGTTGGCCACTGTCCTGAACGGAAATGCGCAGGCGCGGCTTGCTGCTGCGCTCATCCAGGGCGGCGACGATCAGGATCTCGCCTTCCATGGTTTTCTTCATGGCGTTTTCCAGCAGGCTCAGCAAGGTCTGGCGCAGGCGCGTGGGGTCGCCGCTGATGACGCGCGGCACCTGGGGCTGGATGAAACTGATGAGTTCGACATTCTGTTGCTCGGCCTTGGCGCGGAAGATGCTCAGGCAGTCCTCGACCAGTGCGTTGAGGTCGAACTGCACATCGTCCAGTTCGATCTGGCCGGACTCGAGCTTGGAGATGTCGAGGATTTCGTTGATCAGCGTGAGCAGTTCGTTACCCGCGCTGTGGATGGTTTGTACGTAGTCGCGCTGCTTGACCGATAGCGGGGTGCCCAGCAGCAGTTCGGTCATACCCAGCACGCCATTCATTGGGGTGCGGATTTCATGGCTGATCTTGGCCAGGAACTCGGCCTTGGCATTGATTTCGGCATTGCTGGTGGCGAGGTCGCGGCTGATGCTGAAGCGCTCTTCGGTGAGGGCGCGCTGGCGCTCGCTCAAGGCGACGCCCATCAACAGGCCGCACAGGCAGATGAACGCCAGCAAGGTCATGATCAGCACGTGCGGCGCGACCAGGGTCAGGCCCAGCAGGGCGGGCAGGATGATGAGCGTGCCAAGGTTGAACACCACCATTGCCAGCGCAAACAGGCGCGCCGGGCGGTAACCCTTTTGCCAATGGTAGGTGCCGACGAACAGCATGCTCAGGCCAGCCAGTGCCACCAGGGCGTAGGTCATGAGGTTCAGGGGCAGGGTGTCGACGAACAGTAGCAACAGGCTGCACAGGATGATCAGCAGGATCTCGCCCAGCAACAGTTTATTCAGGGGGTGCGGGCCCAGCGGATCGAAGAACCGGTAGGCGAACATCAGGCCGCACGGTGCCGTCATTAGCAGCGCCAGGTAGGCGCCAGGCGTTCGCAGTGCGTACCAGCCCGGCAACCAATCATTCGCCAGGTTCAGCAGCAGGGCCATGCCCAGTAGCAGCAACCCTTCGCAGGCTGCCAGCCAGAGGCAGCTTCGCGAACGGTAGTAGGCGTAGCGTGTGAGGTTGTGCAGGATCAGCACCACGATAAAGCCGAACAGCAGGCCGTAGATCAGGGTCTGGTTTTGATTGGCCGCCGCCATGACGGCTGATTGCAGGGTGATGTAGGGGCGCAGTTGGTGTTCGGAAACCAGTCGTAGATAGACGTCGAGCGGTTTGTCGATTTGGGGCAGCGCCAGCATGTAGTCGCTGCTGGGCAGTGGTCGTTCGGCGCGCGATTGGCCGTTGCCACTGCTGGTTTGCTCGACCAGCGTATCGCCGTCCAGCACATAGAGGTTCAGTTGCAGCAGGTCGGGGGCGAAGATGCGCAGCAGTTGTTCGTGTTGGCCCGGGTTGAGCCGAAAGCGCAGCCATAGCGCACCGCCTGGGTCGGCCGCGGTGATCTGGTCGGGTTCGATCGGGCTGAATTGATTGTTGTAGCGGGCCGAGCGAAGGTCGCTCAGTTGAAGGGTACCTGTTTCGTCGAGCAATACGGACCACGCGCTGCCTTGCACGGCCTGGGCCGGGAGCATGCAGAGCAGGGTCAGCAGAGTGACAGTGAGGCTTACGGCAATCCTGAGCCAGCGCACGGCGAAATCCCTTCGTAGGTTGGTGCCAGATGGTAACTATGCGCGGCACCGCAATAGTACGGCAAGGGCCTGGGGCCCTTGCCTGGCCGAACGGCTAGCTTATTGCTGGTTTTCGCCGCGCTCGCGGGCAATGGCGCGGTAGCCAATGTCCTTGCGGTAGAAGCAGCCTTCCCAGTTGATCTCGGCAGCCAGCTTGTAGGCTTGCTGTTGGGCGGCATCGACGCTGGCGCCCATGGCCGTGGCACAGAGTACCCGGCCGCCGGCGGTCACGACCTGGCCATCCTTGAGTGCGGTGCCGGCGTGGAAGACTTTGCCTTCCAGGCGGGCGGCAGCGTCCAGGCCTGCAATGACGGTGCCCTTGGCGTAGTCACCGGGATAGCCGCCAGCGGCCAGGACGATACCGACGCTTGGGCGCGGGTCCCATTGCGCTTCGACCTTGTCCAGTGCCTGGGCGAGTGCCGCCTCCACCAGCAATACCAGGCTCGACTGCAGGCGCAGCATGATCGGTTGGGTCTCGGGGTCGCCGAAGCGGCAGTTGAACTCGATGACTTTCGGGTTGCCTGCCTTGTCGATCATCAGGCCGGCGTACAGGAAGCCGGTGTAGACGTTGCCTTCCTCGGCCATGCCACGCACGGTCGGCCAGATCACCAGGTCCATGACGCGTTGGTGCACCTCGCGGGTGACCACCGGGGCCGGAGAGTAGGCACCCATGCCGCCGGTGTTCGGGCCGGTGTCGGCATCGCCGACGCGTTTGTGGTCCTGGCTGGTGGCCATCGGCAGGACGTTCTTGCCATCGACCATGACGATGAAGCTGGCTTCTTCGCCGTCCAGGAATTCTTCGATCACCACGCGCGAACCCGCTTCACCAAAGGCGTTACCGGCGAGCATGTCGCGCACGGCGTCTTCGGCTTCAGCCAGGGTCATGGCGACGATCACGCCTTTGCCGGCGGCCAGGCCATCGGCCTTGATCACGATCGGCGCACCTTTTTCACGCAGGTAAGCCAGGGCGGGCTCGATTTCGGTGAAGTTCTGGTAGTCGGCGGTCGGGATCTTGTGGCGGGCCAGGAAGTCCTTGGTGAAGGCCTTGGAGCCTTCCAGTTGGGCTGCGCCCGCGGTCGGGCCGAAGCAGTCCAGGCCACGGCTGCGGAACAGATCGACCACGCCAGCGACCAGCGGCACTTCCGGGCCGACGATGGTCAGGGTGACGTTCTTCTCGGCGAAGTCCGCCAGTTGTTCCAGGGCCAGGACGTCGATGGCGACGTTCTCGCACTTGGCTTCAATGGCGGTGCCGGCGTTGCCGGGGGCGACGAAAACTTTTTGGACGCGAGGGTCCTGGGCGACTTTCCAGGCCAGGGCGTGTTCACGGCCACCGCTGCCAATGATCAAAACATTCATTTCATAAACCTCAAATTCTGTAGGCGCTGCAGGAGCGCTTTTAAATGTGGGAGCGGGCTTGCTCGCGAAAGCGGTGGGCCTGTGAGGAATGTGTCAAATGACACACCGCATTCGCGAGCAAGCCCGCTCCCACATTTGGATCAGTGACGGAAGTGGCGCATGCCGGTGAACACCATCGCGATCCCGGCTTCGTCAGCCGCGGCAATCACTTCGTTGTCACGCATCGAGCCGCCCGGCTGGATCACGGCGGTGATCCCCGCCTTGGCAGCGTTGTCGAGGCCATCACGGAACGGGAAGAAGGCGTCCGAGGCCATGACCGAACCCTGCACTTGCAGGCCGGCATGTTCGGCCTTGATCGCGGCGATACGCGCCGAGTTCACGCGGCTCATCTGGCCAGCGCCGACACCGATGGTCTGGCGGTTCTTGGCATAGACGATGGCGTTGGACTTGACGTACTTGGCCACTTTCCAGGCGAAGATCAGGTCGTTGATCTCGTGCTCGGTCGGGGCGCGTTTGGTCACCACTTTCAGGTCGGCGCTGCCGATCATGCCGATGTCGCGGCTCTGGACCAGCAAGCCGCCGTTGACGCGCTTGTAGTCCCAGGCCGGTGCACGGTCAGCCGACCATTCGCCACAGGTCAGCAGGCGCACGTTGGCCTTGGCGGCAACGATGGCGCGGGCTTCTTCGCTGACGCTCGGGGCGATGATCACTTCGACGAACTGACGCTCGACGATGGCCTTGGCGGTGGCGGCGTCCAGTTCGCGGTTGAAGGCGATGATGCCGCCGAAGGCCGACTCGGTGTCGGTGGCGTAGGCCAGTTCGTAGGCCTGGCGGATACCGCCTTCAGCGTCCGGGCTCACGGCTACGCCGCACGGGTTGGCGTGCTTGACGATCACGCAGGCGGGCTTGATGAAGCTCTTGACGCATTCCAGTGCGGCATCGGTGTCGGCAACGTTGTTGAACGACAGCTCCTTGCCTTGCAGTTGGGTCGCGGTGGCGATGCCCACTTCGGCAGGCTTGGCCTCCACGTAGAACGCCGCGCTCTGGTGCGGGTTCTCGCCGTAGCGCATTTCCTGGGCCTTGATGAACTGGCTGTTGAAGGTGCGCGGGAATTCGCTGCGACCTTCGGTGCTGAGTGTTTCAGCGGCCTGGTTCACGGTGCCCATGTAGTTGGCGATCATGCCGTCGTAGGCGGCGGTGTGTTCGAACGCCTTGAGCATCAGGTCAAAGCGCTGGGCGTAGGTCAGGCCACCGGCCTTGAGACCCTGCAGGACGTCGGCGTAATCGCTGGCGTTGACCACGATGGCCACGTCTTTGTGGTTCTTGGCCGCCGAGCGGACCATGGTCGGGCCGCCGATATCGATGTTTTCGATGGCGGTCGGCAGGTCGCAGCCCGGCTTGTTGATGGTGGCTTCGAATGGGTAGAGGTTGACCGCTACCAGGTCGATCGGCTTGATGCCGTGCTCGGTCATGATGGCGTCGTCGATGCCGCGACGACCCAGGATGCCGCCGTGGATCTTCGGGTGCAGGGTTTTCACCCGGCCGTCCATCATCTCGGCAAAACCGGTGTAGTCCGCGACTTCCACAGCGGCTACGCCGTTGTCCTGCAGCAACTTGAACGTCCCGCCGGTAGAGAGGATCTCGACGCCCAGGGCTTCGAGCTCCCGGGCGAATTCGAGGATTCCGGTCTTGTCGGAAACGCTGATCAAAGCGCGGCGAATCGGCAGGCGGGTAGTCTGGTCGGTCATCTCAATTTCCATCAAAAGCAAAGGAAGTCAGCAAAAAAGGCGACCGGTTTTACGCGGGCGCCTTTCTGGTTTGATTGAATGCTTACAGCAGATCGTACTGCTTGAGTTTCTTGCGCAAGGTGCCTCGGTTCAGTCCCAGAAGCTCGCTGGCCTTGGTCTGGTTGCCCTTGACGTAGTTCATCACGCTTTCGAGCAGGGGAGCCTCGACTTCGGAGAGCACCAGGTTGTACACATCCGTGACGGCGGCGCCTTCAAGGTGGGCGAAATAATTGTGCAGCGCCTTCTCGACACTCCCGCGAAGGGTCTGGCCTTCTTCGCTCGGCGTATTGAGGTGCTGTTTCAAATTCACGTTGTCGCTCACGGGTGTTGTTCCACTCACTAAAGTCTCGGTCATCATCGTCATGCGGCCACCCCTTTTCCGTCCCCTGTCAGGCTCTTGTCACGTTCGGCGAAGAACTCCCGAACGTAGGCGCATTGTATTTGCGGTCCATCCAAACGATTGAAGTGGGCGCGAAACTCCCTGGCGCCCGGCAGGGTTGCGAGATACCAGCCGACATGCTTGCGGGCAATACGTACGCCCATGACATCGCCATAGAAGGCGTGCAGTGCGGCCAGATGCTCAAGCAGAATACGTTCCACCTCGATCAGCTCCGGCGCCGGCAATTTTTCACCGGTCAGCAGGAAGTGCTCGATCTCACGAAAAATCCATGGCCGCCCCTGGGCAGCCCGGCCTATCAGCAGGCCGTCGACGCCGGTGGCATCAAGCACATACCGGGCCTTCTCTGGCGAATCGATATCACCATTGGCAAATACCGGGATCGACACGGCGCGCTTGATCGCGGCAATGGTGTCGTATTCGGCTTCACCGGTGTACAGATCAGCGCGGGTACGGCCATGGACCGCCAACGCTGTAATGCCTGCCTGTTCGGCGATCTTCGCCACCGTCAAGCCGTTCTTGTTCGCCCGGTCCCAGCCGGTGCGGATCTTCAGGGTCACCGGCACATCGACTGCCGCCACGACGGCATGCAGGATCTCGGTGACCAGGTCTTCGTCTTTCAGTAAAGCGGAGCCGGCAGCCTTGTTGCAGACTTTTTTCGCCGGGCAACCCATGTTGATGTCAATAATCTGTGCCCCCAACTCGACGTTGGCCCGGGCTGCATCCGCGAGCATCTGGGCATCGCCACCGGCGATCTGTACCGAGCGTGGCTCGGGATCGCCTTCGTGGATCATGCGCAGACGCGATTTGCGGGTGTTCCACAAGCTCATGTCGCTGGTGACCATTTCCGAGACTACAAGCCCTGCGCCCAGTCGCTTGCACAGCTGACGAAAGGGCTGGTCGGTGACGCCCGCCATTGGGGCGAGGATCAAGCCGTTGCGCAATGTATATGGGCCGATGCGTACCGCCGACATAGGACTTCCCTGTTGTGGGGCCGGATCATGAGAGTTCGAAAAAGGGTTGGCATGATACCCGCTCTCGATGACGGGTTAAAGGCTGAATTGGATAAAATCTGAACAGTTAATCGGTTATTGCCAGTAGTTTGGTTCGGCTCGCCGGGTCGCCGGAATTCGCGGTCAATGGCCCGTGATTGACCGATTCACTCAGGCGAGTGAAAGCTGAGGCTGTAGTTCACGGCCTTGGGGCCGGGGTCGAGGATGTCCAGGGCGATATGGATCGGGGTTTGCGACGGCATTTCCACCAGGTTGGCCAGGTCGCCATTGAGGTACTCGCCAGGTTTGAAGCGGCGGCTGGCAATCAGGTGGCCGTTGAGGTCGGCGAAGCGCAACTCCAGCAGTGGGAATGGCTGTGAGAAGGCGGCCCGGTTGTAGATGATCGCGTCCACCACCAGGGCGCCACTGAAGTCCGGATGGCTGCGCACCACCAGATTGCTGCTCTTGATCAAGGCGATGTTGACCTTGGAGGGCATCGTGCAGCCGATCTGCGGGCACGCCAGTTGGAACCAGGGGCGGTATTGGTCCTGACGGGCCAGTTCGTCGAAGTGATAGGCGATGTATTGCCCGGCCAGCGCGGCGGCGGCCAGCAGTACCATCAGCCCCCAGAACAAGCGGCGGCCCCAGGGTGAGCGGCGCTTCTGCCAGTCGAGTTGCAGGGGGTCGTCGACCAGTTCCTGCAGCACTTCGTCACGGGCGGCGCTGTCTTTGCGTGCACGCTTTTTGTGCGTGGGTTCGACGGGGTCGTCCGCGGCATCATCGAGGTCGTCCGCGGTCGCGCAGAGGCGTTCGTCACGGCCGGCGGGTTGCCGTTCATCGGCGCTTGGCGTGAGGCTCAATGAGGGCACATCGGGCTCGTCATCGAGATCGACCGGCGCCATCGACAGTGACGGTTCGGTGCGCGAAGACCCGGACGGTTCCTCGATCGACGGCTCGCCCTGCGAGCTGGCCTGGGCGCGCTCGGTGGCCGAGTCGCTGAACAAGCTGTCGGACCATGGCTCTTCGCCTTCGCTGCTGTCGCGATGGGCGCTCAGGGCGTCTTCCCGGGGCTTGCGCTCCAGGCCGAATTCCTGGGTGGGCTGGATCTCGCGCTGTTCGAGCTTGGCCAGTTCCTCATCGAGATCGAGGTGGTCCAGGTCGAGCTCGGCGGCGCTCCACTGTTTCTGGCTGATCGCCCGTTGCTCGGGCGGCAGTTGCTCAGGCGGTGGCGTGGTGAGCGCGACAGCGTCCTTGCCCAGGCGTTGCTCAAGCAACTGGCGTGCAGCGTTGAACACTTGCAGGCACGAGCCGCAGCGAACCACCCCGCGCGCCACGCTCAATTGAGCGTGGCTGACACGGAAACTGGTCTGGCAATGCGGGCACTGGGTGACGAAGCTGTCGGTCATGCGGCCATCCGGTCTAGGCAGGCGCTCATTCTAGCGCTTGAGCCCGGAGATGCGTACCCAGCCATCGCGATTGGCGATGGGGTCCAGGTCGAAGTCCTTGGCATAGGCCGCGGCGACGTCTTCGCCCTGCTCGGCGAGGATGCCTGACAGCGCCAGGCGCCCGCCGGGCTTGACCAGGCTCGACAGTTGCGGGGCCAGGGACACCAGGGGCCCGGCGAGGATGTTGGCCACCACCACGTCAGCCGGGACCTGTGGCAGGTCTTCGGGCAGGTACAGCGGGAACAGCGCTTCGGCGATGTGGTTGCGCCCGGCATTGTCGCGGGAGGCTTCCAGCGCCTGTACGTCGATGTCGGTGCCGACCGCCTCTTTGGCGCCCAGCAGCAAGGCGGCAATCGCCAGGATCCCCGAGCCGCAGCCGAAGTCCAGCACGTTGCAGCCCTTGAGGTCCTGGCCGTCGAGCCATTCCAGGCACAGCGCGGTGGTCGGGTGGGTACCGGTGCCGAACGCCAGGCCCGGGTCGAGCAGCAGGTTGACCGCGTCCGGCTCAGGGGCGGCGTGCCAGCTCGGGACGATCCACAGGCGCTGGCCGAAACGCATCGGCTGGAAACCGTCCATCCAGCTGCGTTCCCAGTCCTGGTCTTCGATCACTTCAGTGTGGTGTTCAGGCAGCGGGCTGCCGGTCAGCAGCTCAAGGTGGGCCAGGACCGGTGCGGGTTCGGTGCCACCTTCGAACAGGGCCAGCAGGTGGGTGTGCGCCCACAGCGGGGTGGTGTTGAGTTCCGGTTCGAAGATCGGTTGGTCTTCGGCGTCCATGAAGGTCACCGAGACGGCGCCCACTTCAAGGAAAGCGTCTTCGTAGGTTTCGGCTTGTTCTGGGCTGATGGCGAGACGGACTTGCAGCCAAGGCATGGCGGGCACCTTTGAAAAATAGTGATTGCAGCCTAGCGGGCTGTAAGAAGCGCGCAAGTTTACGCGAGAGTAGGGCGCTTGTGGGAGCTTAGGGTGCAGGCATTGTGGGAGCGAGCCTGCTCGCGAAGGCGCAAGGTCAGTCGCCATTGATGCCGGAGGTGGCGCCGTCATCGCGAGCGGGCTGCTCCCACAAGGAGTTTGCAGTGATTTGCATCGAATCAGCCCTTCAAAAACAACAAAGCCGCCCGAAGGCGGCTTTGTTTAGCTGACGAGCGCTTAGTGCTTCTCGGCAGCCAGCTTGTGCTCGAGGTAGTGAATGTTCACGCCCCCTTTGCAGAAGCCTTCGTCGCGGACCAAGTCGCGGTGCAGCGGGATGTTGGTCTTGATCCCGTCGACGACGATTTCGTCCAGCGCATTGCGCATGCGCGCCATGGCTTCGTCACGGGTTGCCCCGTAGGTGATCAGCTTGCCGATCAACGAATCGTAGTTCGGCGGAACGGCATAGCCACTGTACAGGTGCGAATCGACGCGAACGCCGTTGCCGCCTGGTGCGTGGAAGTGCTTGACCGTGCCAGGGCTTGGCATGAAGGTCTTCGGGTCTTCGGCGTTGATCCGGCATTCCAGCGAGTGCCCGCGAATGACCACGTCATCCTGGGTGAACGACAGCTTATTGCCCGCGGCGATGCTGAGCATCTCCTTGACAATGTCGATGCCGGTGACCATTTCCGATACCGGGTGCTCGACCTGGACACGGGTGTTCATCTCGATGAAGTAGAACGCGCCGTTCTCGTACAGGAACTCGAAAGTGCCCGCGCCACGGTAGCCGATGTCGATGCACGCCTTGACGCAGCGGGCGAAGACTTCCTGGCGAGCCTTCTCGTCGATGCCCGGTGCCGGCGCTTCTTCGAGAACTTTCTGGTGGCGACGTTGCAGCGAGCAATCGCGGTCACCCAGGTGGATGGCGTGGCCCTGGCCGTCGGAAAGGACCTGGACTTCCACGTGACGTGGGTTGGTCAGGAACTTTTCCAGGTAGACCATCGGGTTGCCGAACGCCGCGCCGGCTTCGGAGCGGGTGAGTGCGGCCGAAGAGATCAGGTCTTCTTCTTTATGCACCACGCGCATGCCGCGACCACCGCCGCCGCCAGCGGCCTTGATGATCACCGGGTAACCCACTTCGCGACCAATGCGCAGAGCGGTTTCTTCGTCTTCGGGCAGCGGGCCGTCGGACCCCGGAACGGTGGGTACACCGGCCGCGATCATGGCGTGCTTGGCCGACACCTTGTCGCCCATCAGGCGAATGGTTTCGGCTTTCGGGCCGATGAAGGCGAAGCCGGAGTTCTCGACCTGTTCGGCGAAGTCGGCGTTTTCCGCGAGGAAGCCGTAGCCTGGGTGAATGGCGGTGGCGCCTGTCACTTCAGCCGCCGCGATGATGGCCGGGATGTGCAGGTAGGAGTGGGTGGCCGACGCCGGACCGATGCAGACGGATTCGTCTGCCAGGCCCAGGTGCATCAGTTCCTTGTCAGCCTTGGAGTAAACGGCGACGGTCTTGATGCCCATTTCTTTGCAGGCGCGCAGGATCCGCAGGGCGATCTCACCGCGGTTGGCGATCAGAACTTTTTCCAACTTCGCAGTCATCAAAGGCTCTCCGCGGTTCAAACGATGGTGAACAGCGGTTGGTCGTACTCAACCGGCTGGCCGTCTTCGACGAGGATGGATTCGATCACACCGCTGGTTTCAGCTTCGATGTGGTTCATCATCTTCATGGCTTCGACGATGCACAGGGTGTCGCCTTTCTTCACGGTCTGGCCAACTTCAACGAAGGATGGCGAGGTTGGCGAAGATTTGCGATAGAAGGTGCCAACCATTGGCGAGCGAGCCACGGTGCCATTGAGCACTGGGGCGGCTGGCGCGGCAGGTGCAGCAGCGGCAGCCGGTGCGGCTGGAGCGGCGGCTGGAGCCTGTTGCATCGGGGCCGGCGCGTAGTACTGCTGGGCCGGGGTCTTGCTGTGGCGGCTGATGCGTACGGACTCTTCGCCTTCCTTGATCTCGAGCTCGTCGATGCCGGACTCTTCCAGCAGTTCGATCAGTTTCTTAACTTTACGGATATCCATGAATCATCAACTCCCAAGGGTCGGTCAGGGGCGTTTAACGCTTGTTGTTCAAGCTGTTGCCTGTAATTCGAGCTGCTCTAGCGCGGCCTCCAGGGCCAGTCGGTAACCGCTGGCGCCAAGGCCGCAGATCACTCCCACCGCTACGTCGGAGAAGTAAGAGTGATGGCGGAAAGCTTCGCGTTTGTGCACGTTGGACAAATGCACTTCGATGAATGGGATGCTCACCGCCAGCAGCGCGTCACGTAATGCGACACTTGTATGCGTAAAAGCTGCTGGATTGATCAGGATAAAGTCCACGCCTTCATCGCGGGCGGCGTGGATCCGGTCGATCAATTCATACTCGGCGTTGCTTTGCAGGTAGAGCAAATGGTGGCCGGCAGTGCGCGCCCGCTGTTCCAGGTCCTGATTGATCTGGGCCAGGGTCACGGCCCCGTAGACGCCCGGTTCGCGGGTGCCAAGCAGGTTCAGGTTGGGTCCGTGCAGAACCAGTAGGGTCGCCATCGGCTGTTCCTTGTTATCTATGCGCAGTTATCAGAACCCGGCGACTATGCCGCAAAGCCTTTGTGACTGTCCAGTTCTCTGCAATAGCCAGCACGATGACCGAGGATTGCGCTAGATATGTGACCGCTTGGCCGGGCTTGGTCAGTGTTGGGGCGAACTCGGCATGAACCTTGGTGGGAGCGGGCTTGCTCGCGAAGGCGGTGTGCCATCCGCCTCAAATGCTGAATGTGCCGCCTTCTTCGCGAGCAAGCCCGCTCCCACAGGTACTGGGATCAGCTCAGACGCGGAACGCCTGCACCGCCGTACGCAACTGTCCACCCAGTAGCAGCAGGTTTTCCCCCTGGCTGCGGCCTTCGCCGATGCGCACCAGGTTATCGCCGCCCAATTGATGGATCCGTTCGCTGTGATCGCGAATCTCGCTGACCGCGCCACTTTGCTGGGCGGTGACCGCGGCGATGCGCACGGCGGTGTCGGCGATGGTCTGGATTGCGCCGACGATCTTGTCCAGCGCGCCGTCCGCCGCCTGGGCCTGGTTGGCCGTGGCCTCGGCGTGCTCGACCTGGGCGCGCATACCCGCCACCGATTGCCGGGCGGCCAGTTGCAGGCCGGCGATCAGGGTCTGGATCTCGGCGGTGGCGCCTGCTGTGCGCTGCGCCAGCGAGCGTACCTCTTCGGCAACGACCGCAAACCCGCGGCCCATTTCCCCGGCACGGGCCGCCTCAATGGCGGCGTTGAGGGCCAGCAGGTTGGTCTGGTCGGCGATGGCGCGGATCACGGTCAGGACGCCACCGATGGTCGCCGACTCTTGTGCCAGGTGCTCGATCATCTGGGTGTTGCCCTGGACCTCGCCGACCAGTGCGTGCAGGCCGGTCAGGCTCAAGCCGATGACGTGTTGCCCGTGTTCCACCGCGAGCCCGGCATGGCGACTGGCGTCGGCGGCCTGGCTGGCGTCACCGGCCACTTGCTGGATGGTCGCCTCCAACTCGCCCAGGGAGTCACGGATCAGCGCGGTGTCGCCGGCCTGGTGTTCGGCGCCGCGGTGCAGGTCGTTGCTCAGGTCCGCCAGGATGCGGCTGCTGCCCGCCACGTGCTCGGCGTTCTGGCGGATGGTGCCCACCAGGTCGACCAAGTAGGCGCGCAGGCGATTGAGGGAATCCTGGATGTCATGCAGTTCGCGGTTGGTCGCGCCCAGTTGGATGTCCCGGCCGAAGTCACCGTCGGCCCAGGTCGACAGGGCCGGCGCGAGGTTGCTCAGCACGCGGGCCAGGCGCCGTTGCAAGGTGTCGATCAGCAGGGCGATCAGCAGGATCAGGCCGATCATCAGCCCTTGCATCAACCGCACCTCACGCTGGATTTTCCCGTGCTGCGCCCGCACCGTCGGCTCCAGGCCGGCAATCGCCTGTTGCACGGTGGCCATCTTCAGGTGAGTGGCGGCGCTGAGTTCGGCGCGTTTGTGGATCTGTTCGCGGGTGCGAGCCAATTCCGCCGGGTAGCGATTGAGCAGGCTGTTCAGTTCGCGCTTGAGGCCGGTGCCGGCATCCTCCTGGACGGTGTTGCCGGTGTTTTCCAGCCCCATCAGCGCGGCGAAGTCGTCGGTGTTGGCGTCCTGGGTCGTGGTGACGCCCAGCAGCGGCAGGCCATCGAGTCGCTCGGCCTGGGCGCGGATGTTGGCCACTTCCCGTTCCACATCGGCGGCCAGTTCGCTGCGCCCGCTGCTGACCAGCTTGTCCCGGGCCAGTGACAGCTTGCCCACCTGCAGCGCCGCCGCCAGCAGGGGCGGGAAGTACGCGGTGGCCGCGGGGGTGTTGGCGCCCGAGGCGTATTGACTGAGTTGGTCGAGGTTGGCGCCCAGCTCGCGCTCGGCCGACAGCAGCAGGGCTTGCGGGTCGCCCGCCAGTTTGCCGGCGGCCAGCAGTTCGCTCTTGCTGAACGCTTCGAGGCTGGCGAGGCTGGGGCGCAGGTTGGCTGCCAGTTCGGGCGGCAGTGTGTCGAGGTCCGTCTGCAGGCGTGCGAGCGCCTGGCTCGCGTTGCTCAGGCGCAGGGCGTCGCCGCTGGCCAGATAGTCCTCGACGTTGCGCGCCACCTCGCTCTGGAACTGTTGCGCCAGGCCCAGGTAGCGCTCCATCAAGCGGTAAGGGCGCTCCAGGGCGTTTTGCGACCACCACAGGGTGGCGCCGAGTGCGACGCACACCGCCACTAACAGCAGGGAATTGAGATTGGTCAGCAACTTCAGGCGCATCGCAGTTCAGCCCACGGCAGAATGGTAAGCGCCTGAAGTTATTGCGTTGGTGTTACAGCATTGTGACGGATTCAGTGGATTCCGCTAAAAAGCTGGCACTTTGCCTTGGTTGTCGCACGGCCATCACCCGATTGCGTCCTGCATCTTTGGCGCGGTACAGCGCTTCGTCTGCGTGGCTGGCCATCATCAGGCTGTCGCAATTCTCGTGCAGGTCCACCACGCCGGCGCTGAAGGTGCACCACAGGTCCTGGGGCTGGGCCGGGTAGTGGATTTCGGCAAAGCGCTGGCGGATCTCATCGAGCACTTTGTGGGCTGATTCGATATCGGTATCGGGCATGACGATAGCGAACTCTTCGCCGCCGTAACGGCCGATGAAGTCGGTCTTGCGCAGGCGTTGCTTGAGAAACAGCGCCAGGCTCTTGATCACCCGGTCGCCCATGGGGTGGCCATGGCTGTCGTTGACCCGCTTGAAGTGGTCGATGTCGAGCATGGCAAAGCTCAGCGGCTTGTTCTCGCGACGGGCGCGGAAGCTACAGTCTTCCAGCAGTTGCAGGATGTGGGTGTGGTTGTACAGGCCGGTCAGGCTGTCGCGGACCATCCGGGCCTTGAGGTTGCGGGCCCGTGCGGCGCGGTTGCGCACCGTGGTGATCAGGTGGCGCGGCTTGATCGGCTTGGTGAGGAAGTCGTCGCCGCCTTCGCTCATGGCGTCCAGTTGCTTGTCCTGGTCGTCTTCGGCCGACAGGTAGATGATCGGCACGCTGACGTAGCGGTCGTTGTGGCGGATCACCTTGGCCAGTTCGGTGCCGGTGCAGGCCGGCATGTACATGTCGAGGATGATCAGGTCGGGCTGGAAGTCCGCCAGTTCGGCCATCGCCTGGATGGGCTCGGTCAGGGTGCGGGTGACGATCCCGGCGCTGTTGAGCAGGCGCTCGGTGTGCAGGGCCTGGGCGCGGGAGTCGTCAATGATCAGCACCCGATACGGCTCGTACTGGGCGACGCAGGTCAGCACCTCGATCTTTTCCAGCAGGCTCGACGCTTCGAGGGTGCCGGTGAGGAACTCCTGGCCACCGGCGCGCACGGCGGCCAGGCGGGTCGGGGTGTCGGTTTCCAGCAGGCTGAAGAACAACAGCGGCAGTTTCTGCTCCAGCCCCGCCTGGGCTTCGGCGGCCAGTTGCAGGCCCATGCCGGGACCGGCGAAGTCGACATCCATCACGATCGCCGCCGGGAGCCGTTCGACCATCGAGGCGCGAAACGCCGCCATGCTGTCCAGCGATTGCGCGCTCAGGCCGAAAAACTCCAACTGCTTGGCCAGGCGTTCGGCGCGGTCGTGGTCCTGCAGCAGCACGTAAATCGGCTTGCGCAGGGGCGGCAGGAGGGTTTGTTCGAGTTGGTCGCCCTGGCGCAGGCCGGTGCGGGACAGGCGCTGCATCAGGCGATTGAGGTCGGTAATCAGGTTGCTGCTCAGGCGCCCGCGATTGGCATCCACGGCGTGCAGGGATTGACTGATGCTGTGGGCCAGTTGGGTGTGTTCCGGCTGTTCGAAACGTTCGGCGAAACGCAGCAGGCGCAGGTTCGCTTCACTGAGTTCCGACAGGTCCGCGGTGGACCACTCACTGCGCTGCAGGCGTTGCCATATCTCAAGAATTTGACGTGCTTGATGAATTACCCGCTGGGCAAAATGTTGCTTGAGGCGCTCACGGCTGGGGTCTTCTTGCTCGGTCATATCCTGACTACTAGTTAGGGGGCATGCTGAGGTCATCGAGTGGTGGCTCTATGCTAGCACCTCTTTCCAGTTACATGAGTGTCGTACGTCAATAATCTACAACGGGGATAGATTCAGTTTGTGACCGTCTGGTCGCATAGGCTCCCGGCCTTGCTTCATCTATAGTGGCTGCTTGTTCGCAATCCGTACGCGGTGGTGCCTGGGCAGGATTAATCCGCTCACGATCAGGCACGATGGAGTAGGGTTGTGGTCGAACCGATGAACTCAAGTGATTGAAAGGATATCGCCATGCTGGACTGGAAGAATCGCGCAGGCAGTGCGCCCGAACGTGCCGCCGAACCCAAGTCGGCCACCCGCAGTTACTTCGGTGGCCTGCTGTTCAGTCGTGCACTGGCCACGCTGGTCGGCCTCTACCTGTTGGTGACTATCGGCCTGGGTTGGTACTGGAGCGAGGAGCCGGCACTGTTCCCGGTGCAGCAGAACGCCCAGATCGCCGCCGAGAAGCAAGGCCGACAGATGGTCGTCGGCTACACCACGGTGGAAACCCTCAAGACCGTGGCCGGCACCCTGCTCGACAAGCCAGGCGGCTACATCTCCAATGACCGTTTCCCGCCGGGCCTGTGGATGGACAACATGCCGAGTTGGGAATATGGCGTGCTGGTGCAGGTGCGTGACCTGACCCGTGCGTTGCGCAAGGACTTCGCCCGCTCGCAGTCGCAGTCGGCCGAAGACGCCGACCTGGCCAAGGCCGAGCCGCGCTTCAACTTCGATAACAAGAGCTGGATCCTGCCGTCCAGTGAGTCGGAGTACCAGGAAGGCATCAACTCGCTGAGCCGTTACCAGGCTCGCCTGTCGGACCCGACGCAAAAGAACGCGCTGTTCTACGCCCGTGCCGACAACCTGAACAATTGGCTGGGTGACGTTGGCACCCGCCTGGGTTCGCTGTCGCAACGGCTGTCGGCCAGTGTCGGGCGGGTCAAGCTCAACACCGCGCTGAAGACCGAAGTCACAAGCCCGGGCCAGGTCCCGCAGGTCGATGAAGAAGTGGTGGAAACCCCGTGGATGCAGATCGACAACGTGTTCTACGAAGCCCGCGGCCAAGCCTGGGCACTGTCCCATCTGCTGCGCGCCATCGAAGTCGACTTCGCCGATGTGCTGGCCAAGAAAAACGCCACGGTCAGCGTGCGCCAGATCATTCGTGAGCTGGAAGCCTCGCAAGAGCCGGTCTGGAGCCCGATGATCCTCAATGGCAGCGGCTTTGGCGTCCTGGCCAACCACTCGCTGGTCATGGCCAACTACATCTCGCGGGCCAACGCGGCGGTCATCGATTTGCGCCAACTGCTCAACCAAGGCTGAGTTCATGGTCGACACTGCCCGGGAGGCCGCTCACCGCGCGGCCTCCGATGCCGAACTGATTGCCTGGGTCGACGAGCACGACAACCTGCTTGGCGCCCTGGTCCGCTCGGACCTGCGCGAGCGGGGGCTGATCGGGCGCGGCACCTACATCATGTTGTTCAACTCCGCCGGCGACTTGTGCGTGCACCAGCGTACGTTCAGCAAGGCGCTGTATCCGGGCTTCTGGGATGTGGCGGCCGGCGGCATGGTGGCGGCCGATGAAACCTACGCCGAGTCGGCCGCCCGCGAACTGGCCGAAGAACTGGGCGTGAGCGGGGTCGCGATGACCGCCCATGACCACTTCTACTTCGAGGACGCCGGCAGTCGCCTGTGGTGTGCGGCGTTCTCGGCGGTGTGGGATGGCCCCTTGTCCCTGCAGCCGGAAGAAGTCCTGCAGGCGCGGTTCATCCCCATCGAACAGGTGCTGCTGGAAATCCAGCAAAAGCCTTACTGCCCGGACTCCCTGGCCGCCTTGCAGCGTTATCTGGCGGCGCGTAGGACGGGGGCGGCCAAGAACGTCGCAAAAGATGCATAAATTGCCGCCAATTGGCTCTTAGCAAGTAGGCTTTTTGCCGTTACACTGCGCGACCTTTTCAAGCTGGACCGGCTTTGCCTGGTCCAGTAGCGCTGCCCCTGCCTGAGTGGGGCTTCGCGGTCGATAGCACGTGCCAACGTTGCTGCGACCAGTCTTTGTCCTCCCAAGAGGATTGCCGGTGGCCAAAAAAGCCGCATCCTTCGCCGCCCTTGGTGGCCTGGTATTTTCCACCGACGCAGGTCGACATTGCCCGAACTGTAGCCAGCCGGTGGCAACCTGTATCTGCAACCAAACCGTTATCCCTGCCGGCGATGGCATCGCGCGCGTGCGCCGCGAAAGCAAGGGCCGTGGCGGCAAGACGGTGACCACCATCAGCGGGGTGCCGCTGGCCGAAGACGCGCTCAAAGACCTGGCGACAACCTTGAAGAAGCGTTGTGGCACCGGTGGTGCGTTGAAGGACGGGGTCATCGAGATCCAGGGTGATCATGTCGAGTTGCTCTTGGCCGAACTGATCAAACACGGTTTCAAGGCAAAGAAGTCCGGCGGCTAGCAGCCTCTGTGAAGACCACCCGCGGCTTGATCCAGTCCTGATTCATCGTTGGCCTGGCGTCGTCTCCATGGTTTTCACAGAGCCTGTTCTGACCGGCTTCTAAACTCTGTCTGATAAGTGCGGTCTACCGCGCTTACAGGCTAATCGTCACTTTCATTCCTTAGACTGCGCCAGCCCTCACTCGGGATGGCACGCTATGACTTCTTTATAGGGGACTTCAATGTCCGTACGACGCACACGCAAAGACGATGGCAGCCAATGGACAGTTGCGGACAGCCGCAGTGTTTATGGGATTCGCCATTGGGGGGCCGGGTATTTCGCGATCAATGACGCCGGTCGCGTCGAAGTTCGTCCGAACGGTCCGAGCAGTTCGCCTATCGACCTGTTCGAGCAAGTCGACCAGTTGCGCCAGAGCGGCCTGTCCCTGCCCCTGCTGGTCCGCTTCCCGGACATCCTGCAAGACCGCGTCCGCCAGTTGACCGGTGCCTTCGATGCCAATATCGAACGCCTGGAATACCAGAGCCAGTACACGGCGTTGTACCCGATCAAGGTCAACCAGCAGGAGGCGGTGATCGAGAACATCATCGCCACCCAGGATGTTTCCATCGGCCTGGAAGCCGGTTCCAAGCCCGAGTTGCTGGCCGTACTGGCCCTGGCGCCGAAGGGCGGCACCATCGTCTGCAACGGCTACAAGGACCGTGAGTTCATTCGCCTGGCGCTGATGGGCCAGAAGCTGGGCCATAACGTGTTCATCGTGATCGAGAAAGAGTCCGAAGTGGCCCTGGTGATCGAAGAAGCCGCCTCGCTCAAGGTCAAGCCCCAGGTAGGCCTGCGGGTGCGCCTGTCGTCCCTGGCGTCGAGCAAGTGGGCCGACACCGGTGGCGAGAAGTCCAAGTTCGGTCTGTCGGCCGCACAATTGCTGTCGGTGGTCGAGCGCTTCCGTGTGGCCGGCCTGGATCAGGGCATTCGCCTGCTGCACTTCCACATGGGCTCGCAGATCGCCAACCTGGCCGACTACCAGCACGGTTTCAAGGAAGCGATCCGCTATTACGGCGAGTTGCGCAACCTCGGCCTGCCGGTGGACCACATCGACGTCGGCGGTGGCCTGGGCGTGGACTACGACGGTACGCACTCGCGTAACGCCAGTTCGATCAACTACGACATGGACGACTACGCCGGTGTCGTGGTGGGCATGCTCAAGGAGTTCTGCGACGCGCAGAACCTGCCCCATCCGCACATTTTCTCGGAGAGCGGCCGTTCCCTGACCGCGCACCACGCCATGTTGGTGGTGCAGGTGACCGACGTCGAGAAGCACAACGACGACGTGCCGCAGATCGACAACCAGCAGGAGCT
The DNA here is from genome assembly GCF_900109995.1 of Pseudomonas sp. ok272. Lineage (GTDB taxonomy): Bacteria > Pseudomonadota > Gammaproteobacteria > Pseudomonadales > Pseudomonadaceae > Aquipseudomonas. The sequence continues at coordinate 235,078 of NZ_FOCB01000006.1, forward strand.
GCCGGAAACCGTCCAGTGGCTGGTCGACCTGCTGGGTCCGACCGACATCGAGATGGTCACCGAAACCTACTGGCGCGCCACGCACTACATGAGCGATGTGGCGGCCCAGTACGCCGACGGCAAGTTGACCCTGGCCGAGAAAGCCCTGGCCGAACAGTGCTACTTCGCGGTGTGCCGTCGCCTGCACAACTCGTTGAAGGCCCGCCAGCGCTCCCACCGTCAGGTGTTGGATGAACTCAACGACAAGCTGGCCGACAAGTACATCTGCAACTTCTCGGTGTTCCAGAGCCTGCCGGACACCTGGGCCATCGGCCAGGTGCTGCCGATCCTGCCGCTGCACCGCCTCGACGAAGAGCCGATGCGCCGCGCCGTGCTGCAGGATTTGACCTGCGACTCGGACGGCAAGATCAAGCAGTACGTGGATGAGCAGAGCATCGAAACCAGCTTGCCGGTACATGCCCTGAACGACGGTGAAGACTATCTGCTGGGCATCTTCCTGGTGGGGGCCTACCAGGAAATCCTCGGTGACATGCACAACCTGTTCGGTGACACCGACTCGGTGAACATCTACCAGAATGCCGACGGCAGCGTGTACCACGCGGGTATCGAGACCCACGACACCATCGAAGACATGTTGCGGTATGTGCACTTGTCGCCGGAAGAGCTGATGACACACTACCGTGACAAATGTGCCAGTGCCCGCATCACTGCCGCCGAGCGTACTCAGTTCCTCGACGCCCTGCGTTTGGGTCTGACGCGCTCGTCGTACCTGTCGTCTTGAAGTAGCGCGCGACCGCCACCGGGTTGTCTGAAGTGACTCTGCAAGGTGCAGACGCTTCCGGCGACTCGGTGCGGCACCTCTTGTTTCCTTCGGATGTTTCCTACGATTGCGCGCTATCAGCGATGGTGTGTCTTTATTTTGCGTAGGTCATTTCCGAAGTTGTATTTCTGCTCTCTACTCGGCCATGTCTCTCAGCGAGAATCCCCAGCCGCCCCTCCTGTAGAGCAATGCCGATGTTCGATCCCTGCCACGCGCCGTCATTTCGTCTGGAGATAGCGGGCCTGCCCGAACCCGTCGCGGTTGTCGCCTTCATCGGCCTTGAGTCCCTCAGTCAACCGTTTGCCTATCAGGTTGATCTGTTCCTGGATGCGCAGCAGTGGGACATCGCCAGCCTCCTGTATCAAGGGGCCTATCTGAGCTTTGGCACACCGGATGAAGGGATTCATGGGCAGATTCATGAGCTAAGCGCCGTGCCGGATGACGCTCAGCCAGGGTTGTGGCGCGTGTCGCTTGGGCCCAGGCTCAAATGCCTGGCGCAACGCTTCAGCCAACGCCTTTTCACCGGGCAGACGGTCCCGCAGATCCTTGAACAGGTCTTGCGCCAGCACGGCATTGTTGGCCCACGCTGTCGCTTCGAATTGGCCAATGACTATCCAGTGCTGGCGCTTTGCACCCAGTACCGCGAGACGGACCTTGAGTTTGTCCAGCGCCTGTGTGATCGCGCACGGATTCACTACCGTTTCGACCACCATCGGCGTGGTCATTGCCTGGTCTTCGCCGACACCCCACCCGCTGCCAGCACGGCCGGTGGCCTGGATTTCGAGGGGGCAGGCACGACGGCGGCTGTCCGGCGTTTCCAGGTGTGCGCCGAGCTTGAAGGGGATGAGCAACACGTGCGGATCGAAGGTGAAAGCTGTCTGGCGACGCTGCGCAGTGGTCAGTGCCTGTCGGTCTCCGGGTATCCATACCCGAACGGCAATGGTGCATGGTGGCTGACCCGGGTCGAGCATCGCGGCCAGTCCTTGCAGGTGCCGCCTTACTGCAACCGGTTGTGGGCGATCCCGCTAGATCAACCGTTCGTCTCGACGCCCCCGTGTGCCCCGCCGCGTATGAACGGCGTGCAGCGGGGCTGGGTGGTGAGCGTCGATGACCGGCACCGCGACGCGGCGCAGCGCGTGGCGGTGCAGTTTGATTGGCTGTATCAGGGCCAGGGGGCTCAGCCCAGCCATTGCTGGCTGCCGGTGTCAGCTGGGTTGTGCGCGCAAGTGCTCGATGGCCTGGTGCCGGGTGCGCCGGTGTGTGTGAGTTTCATTGACGGCGACCCGGACCGGCCGTTGATCAGTGGGGTACTGGCTGACGCACCAGGCGCGGTGGCGCTCGACCAGGTTGCCTCGGTCGCGGCCGAGGCGTCCTCGCTGCACCTGCGACTCAGTGCGGCGCTGTTCGCCGGCGCAGACCGGGCAATCGAGGTGCAGGGCGACCCGGTGCAGAGGTTCGACGCCGACACGGACAGGCACTTCAAGGTCGGCACCAGTGAGGCGCGCTTCGAGGGGGGCGAGCTGTTGCTGTCCAGTGCGCAGATCCAGCTCAAGGCAGTGGCGCCGGTGACGCCACCGGTGGTGGCGGCCCCCACGTTGTCACCGGCTCGCCAGCGTGAACTGTTGACGTTGATCCAGGGCGGCGAACCCCTGGTGTTGCTGTGCCTGATCCCCGGAGGTGGCAGTTTCAGGCATTGTCCGCCAGCCGGCTGTGTGTGCCGCCTGGCGACCGGGCTTGGCCAAAGTGGTGTGGCATGAGTGCAGTGCGTAGCGCGCAATGGGTGTTGCTGGATATACCGGGTGCGCCACAGGTGGCCACACAGTTGCAGCAGGCGTTTGCCGAGGCCCGGTGCCTGGCTCTGTTCGAAGGCACCGACCTGCACGCATTGCGTGATCAGGGCCCGCAGTTGATCGACCTGGCGGCACACCCGGTGCTGGCGCAGTGTCTTCATGAGCAGCCGCAGGACTGGCCTGGCCTGCTGCTGGAAACCTCGGTCGCCCCTGGGCCCTTGCTGGCGCACTTGCGACGGATGCTCACGGTCACATTCGGGGTGCATTACAAGGCGGTGCTCAGCTACTACAACCCGTTCATCGCCAGCTACTTCTTTGATGCCTGCGATGCCCGGGAGCTGAGCCGCTGGTTGGGACCGGTCGAGAAACTCTACTGGTACGGTGGCACCTGGGCTGACCGTGCGTTGGGCAGCCAGGGCTGGCAGCAACTGGTCAACCCGCGATTACCGGTCAGCCCGCTGGCCGTCGACGACAACCTCAGCCTGCGTCAGCAGGGCAAGTTGCAGACGTGCATGCTGGAGCGGCGCGCCTGGGACTGGAGCCGCTCCACGGGGCACGACTACGCCCGGATATGGAGCTGCGTGCAGGAAGGGTTGGCGCACGGGTTCAACGAAAGCAGGGTGCTGGATGGCTGGCTGCGCTTGCGCTTGCGTTATCCATCAGGCCGTCTTGATGAGTCCCTGCCGGGGGACACCCAGCAAGAGCAGCTCGACAGCTTGCGCGGCCGTTGGCAGCGCGATAACCCGTAGTCGGCTCAGTGCGCGCCGCCGCCTGCAAACCAGCCATCGTTCCTGCGCAGCTGCCAGGCGAGCGCGCCCAGGGTCAGGCTGCGCAGCACCATGAACAGCAGAAAACTCAGCCACAGGCCGTGGTTGCCCAGCCCTTGCAGGGCCCAGGCGCAGGGCACCAGCAGCAGGACGCTCAACAGCATGCCGTTGCGCATTTCCCGTGCCCGGGTGGCCCCGATGAACAGGCCGTCGAGCAGGTAGCTCCACACCGCGATCAACGGCAGGACCGCGAGGTAGGGCAAGTAGTTGAACGCCGTGTCGCGCACGTCCTGGATGTCGGTTTGCATCTCGATGAACAGGTGCCCGGCCAGCAGGAACAGCAAGGCGAAGCCCAGGCTGGCGATCAATGACCAGCCGCCCGCCACCACCAGCGAGCGGCGCAGGGCCTGCCGGTCACGGGCACCGATGGCGTGGCCGCACAGGGCTTCCACGGCATGGGCCAGGCCGTCCAGCGCATGGGCCGTCAACAGCAAGCCGTTGAGCAGCAGCGCATTGGCGGCAACCGTCGCGTCGCCCAGCCGGGCGCCTTGCACGGTGATCATGAAGAACACCGACTGCAGGGCCAGGCTGCGAATGAAGATGTCACGGTTGACGGCCAGCAAGGGGCGCCAGCTGTGCCACAGCGCCAGCGCCGCCCAGGCGATATGCCCAGGATAGGCGCGCAGGGCGCTGCGGGTCAGGGCCAGGCCCAGCAGGGCGCCGGTCCACTCGGCGATGACCGAGGCGCGGGCGGAGCCGACCACGCCCCAGTCCAGGCCCATGACGAACCACAGGTTGAGGACGATGTTGACCAGGTTGGTGGTCAGCAAGATCGCCAGCGGTGCCCGGGCGTTCTGGGTGCCGAGGAACCAGCCGACCAGTGCGTAGCTGGCCAGCGCCGCGGGTAAGCCGAACAGGCGGGTGTGGAAGAACTCTCGGGTCAGGTGTTCCAGTTCGGCCGATGGCTGCATGAAGTGCAGGGCCACGCCGCTGAGGGGTACGCCCAGGGTGCCGAGCACCAGTGACAGGCCCATCGCGAGCAGCAGGCCTTGCAGGAGGATTTGTCGCAGGGCCGCGCCGTCCCCGCGCCCGGCGGCCTGGGCGGCGAAGCCGGTGGAGCCCATGCGTAAAAAGCCCATGGCCCAGGCCAGGAAGGTGTAGAGGCTGGCACCGACCGCGACGGCGCCCAGTTGATGGGCGTGGGGCAGGTGGCCGATGACGGTGCTGTCGACCAGTGCCACCAGCGGTACGGAGATGTTTGACAGGATCATGGGCGCGGCAAGCCCCCAGACACGGCGGTGGGTCGGGCGATCGCGCCAGTCGGTGATTAGGGTGGGCATGCGGGCTCCTTGGGAGCGGGCATTGTAGCGGTAGAACCTTGAGTCTGTGGGAGTGAGGCTGACAGTTGATTCATTCCTTGCGGTTGTACTGCGAGTCACTGTGCGGGCTTGTCGGATCGCCGCACCGTCGCGAAGGCGGCCTGATGCTGGCGGATGTACCCCAACCCAAGCTGTGGGAGCGGGCTTGCTCGCGAAGGCGACCTATTGGTCGACCAATCTCTTGCTGGTGTACATATCCATTGCTGCGGCGATGGCTGCTGGCGGTTCCGCCCTTACGGCGGGTCACTTTTTCAAGCGCCAAAAAGTAACCAAAAGGCTTTGCCCCGAGCGTTCGGCCCCTCGCTTAGGCTCGGGGTTCCTTCGCTGCGGTATCCCTCTGGGGGCATCGCTCTCCGGTTGGCTTCGCTGCACCTCCACGCGATGTGTTCGACTGCGTCGAACGGCGCTGTGCGCCAGTCCCCAGAGGGACACCTTCGCTCAGCCTGCCGATGGGGCGGGTGGATCAAAAGCCAGATCAAGATCAAGAGCTGCAGGCGAGCTAACGCTCGGCCTGTTGAGTGGTGGAGAGCGGAGTGGGGTGGCTGGGAGTTTGGTGGGAGCGAGACCGGCTTGCCGGCGAAGGCGGTCGGTGTCTCCCACAACAATCAGCTGTGGCTCAATGAATCACCCAGCTCAGTACCCACAAGCCCAGCACCAGCCAGATGACCCCGGCGATGATGGATGCCCGCAGGAAGGCGCGCACGGCGGAGTACAGCAGCATCAGGCCGATGATCAGGATCAGGATGCTGATGATCGAGGTGTCCATGCCCAGGGCTTTGGACAGTCCATCGACGAAGTTGCCGCTGGCTTGGGTCAAGGCGTTGAACACGCCGCTGAGGCTGTCGACGATGAAGCGGATGATCGAGCCCAGTGCCTGGCCGAGCCATTCGGAGAAGCTTTCTACCTGCATGTGTGCATCCTGGTCAAAGAGTGGGCATGGCGTTGGCCATGGCCGGTGGCGGTGAGTTGCTGTCAAGCATAGAGGTTTGTTGGCCACAGTAGGGTGCTGACAGCTTGCTTCCTGCCTTCATCCGCCCGAAGCTATACGCCTTCAGGAGAGCCCGATGAACCTTGTTGAACTGACCGAACGCCTGCACCGCATCCGCGACCAGAATGACTGGCGGCAATTTCACAGCCCGAAAAACCTGGCCATGGCCGCCAGTGTCGAGATGGCCGAGCTGGTGGAAATCTTCCAGTGGCTCAGCGAAGACCAGTCGCGCCAGTTGCCGGCGGATAAGCTGGCTCACGCCGGGCAGGAAGTGGGCGACATCGTGCTTTACCTACTGTTGTTGTGCAGTGAGTTGGGGTTGGACCTGGACCAGGTGGTGCGCAGCAAGCTGGCCGACAGCGAACGGAGATTCAGCTGATGAGTGACCGTCATTTCGATCAACTGGCCACCCGTTTCGCCGAGAAGATCTACGGGGGCGCCAAGGGCGCGATTCGCCTGGCGGTGTTGCAGGCCGACCTGGCCGAAACCTTGCCGGATCGTCCGCTGCGGGTGCTGGATATCGGCGCCGGCCTGGGCCATATGTCGTTGTGGCTGGCCGAGCGTGGCCATGCGGTGACCCTGGCCGAGCCGGCGGAGCCGATGCTTGAAGGCGCACGCCAGCGTTTCGCCGAGGCCGGGCAGACCGCGACTTTTATCCAGGCGCCGTGGCAGGAACTGCTGGGGCAACTCACCGAACCCTACGACCTGGTGCTGTGCCATGCGGTGTTGGAATGGCTGGCCGAGCCCCATGCGATTTTGCCGGTGTTGCACCAACTGACCAAGCAGGACGGCTGGCTGTCGCTGGCGTTCTACAACCGTGACGCGCTGATCTACCGCAACTTGCTCAAGGGCCATTTCCGCAAGATGCGCAAGAACGACATGGCCGGCGAGAAGCAGAGCCTGACCCCGCAGATGCCCCTGGACCCGCGCGAGTTGGCGGCGCAACTGGATGGCCTGTGGACCGTCGAAACCCAGAGCGGCGTGCGGGTGTTCCATGACTACATGCCCGTTGAGTTCCAGGCCCGCGCCGAGTTGATCGACCTGCTGGAGATGGAACTGGCTCACCGTCGCCACCCGAGCTTTGCCGGGCTGGGGCGTTACTTGCATTGGGTCTGCCGCCCCGTCTGATGGAGAACACCATGAACCGCCGTTTGGGATTGATCGTGCTGTGCCTGGGGCTTGGCGCCTGCCAGAGCAGCAATCCGTATGTCGCCAGCGCCAAGCCGTTGCCGCCGGCACCGCCGCAAGCGGCCAACACCTTCGATCGCAGCGCTTACCCGGCGGCGCCCCGGGATTACAGCCGGTATCGCAACTGGGCCTGGCTCAACGGCCAGTTGCCCAACGGTTCGGCCTGGGCCGACTCGGCGCAGCTCGCCGAAGTGGTGAGCAATGCCTTGGACCAACGCGGTTTGCGTCCACTGCACGACACGCGTGCGCCAGATTTGCTGGTCAGTGCGGACCTGCGCCAGGAAACCCGCCTGCAACAAGTCCAGGACGATTATGGCTACGGCGCCTATGGCGGCTACAACCGCTATGGCAATGGTTACGGCATGTACAACTCGGTGCCCATCGTGCGCACCTATCAGATTCAGGTGCTGGTGGTGCGGGTCAACCTGTTCGATGCCGCCAGCGGCCAGCCCGTGTGGAGCGCCAGCGCCGAGACGGGGCTCAAGGGCGGTGAACTCGAGCGCGGCGACGCATTAAGGGAGGCTGTCGAAAAGGCGCTGGCGGCGTATCCTCCCAGCTAATGACGCGCATTCGTGCCTGGGTCTAATCGGAGAACCATCATGTTCCGTCGCCTTGCCTTAGTGGCTTGCGCTGTGTTGCTCAGCGCTTGCCAGTCCAACCAGGTCAATCACGATTACGACGCCAGCCGCGACTTCGCGGCCTACCGCAGTTGGACCTGGAAAGAGCCCGCCCTGCAATACCGCCCCGATGACCCGCGGATCAAGAGCGACTTGACCGAACAGCGCATCCGCCAGGCGGTGACCGAACAGCTCGATCAGCGTGGTCTGCGGCCTGCCGCTGCCGGTACCCAGGGCGATGTGATGGTGCAGACCTACCTGATCATCGAGGATCGCCAGCAGCAAGTGACCACCCACTACGGCGGTGCCTGGGGTAATCCATGGAACGGCTACTGGGGCGGGCCGATGTACAACGAGACCCGCAACATCACCTACAAGGTCGGCACGATCCAGATCGACCTGCTCGACGGCAAGGACGGCAGGCTGGTGTGGCGCGGCAGCGACGAGCAAATCCTCAGTGGCAGCCCCGACCCGACGGACCGCACCAACGCCATCCGCCAGACGGTCACCCAGATCCTGAGCAACTATCCACCCAGGTAGGACCCGTGTGGGAGCGAGCCTGCTCGCGAAGACGCCGGCCCCTTCGAAATGTGTAGTGGCTGGCACACCGCATTCGCGAGCAGGCTCGCTCCCGCAGGTTCAGTGCTCAACTCATCCACAGGTTCAATGGTCAGCGAGTTGATCGTGGCCACGCAGCGTTCAGCCGCTCTACTACACTTCGAGCACTACTGGAGGTGGCAAGGAGTGCTCGATGTCTCCCCGTGTTTCGTTTCACGGCCCGGCGCGCCAGCGTGGGGTCATTGGCTTGATGGCGGCGGCGACCTTTGGCGTGGCGTTGTTGTTCGCCCTGCTGGTGATGGACAGCGGCCGGCTCTACCTGGAGCAACGCAAGCTGCAGCGGGTGGCGGACAACGCCGCGCTGGAGGCGGTCAGCCGTAGCGGTACTTGCCTGCCGGGCCTGACAGCCGCCGCCTATGCCAAGCAAAGCGCGGTGCGCAACGCGTTCATCGTCGGCCCCAGCAGCACCCTGACCATCAGTTGTGGTTCATTACTCACCAACGCGGGCAGCGGCCTGCGGACCTTCGCGGTCGACGCCACCCAGGCGGCCGCGGTGAAGGTGGTGGCCACCAACACGGTTGCCACCACGGCGGTGCTGGCGCTGCAAGCGCTGTTCGCGGGCACCACGGTGAGCGCCAACACCCAGCTCACGGCCACTGCGGTGGCCGCGCAGCCCAAGCCAACCCTGGCGCAATTGAGCATTCGCAGCACCCTGCTCAGCGTCGACACGACCCGCTCGGACCTGCTCAACCCATTGTTCTCCAACCTGCTGGGCGGCAACGTCAGCCTGACGGCCGTGGGGTGGAACGGCCTGGCCAATACCAACGTCAACCTGCTCCAGTTCATGAACCAACTGGCGTTGAAACTGGGGGTCGCCGCCGGGGACTACACCACACTGCTGCAGACCCAGGGCACGGTTACCCAGTTCCTGCAGGCCGCGGCAACGGTCGCGGCGGCGGGGGGCGCGACGGCCGATGTGGCGACCGCGCTGGGCAGCCTGCAGGTCGGTGCGATCAACGCCCCGGGGATCAAGCTGGGGGACATCCTGCAACTGCAAACGGGCACCACGGCGGCCGGCCTCGATGCCTCGGTGCAGTTGTTCCAACTGGTCCAGGCCTTTGTGCAACTGGCCAATAAGAACTCGGCGGCCACGGTCGCCTTGCCGGTCAACCTGCTGGGGCTGGCGGGCGTCAACACCCGCATCAAAGTGATCGAGCCTCCACAGTTCTCGGCGGTGGGCAACCCCGCGCTGGCTGCCGCCGCGCCTCAGGGCGTCAATCAGATCTACGTCAAAACGGCGCAGGTGCGGGTGTTGATCTCGGTGAGTTCGTCACTGATCGATGGCGTATTGGCCACGGCCAACACCTTGTTGAGCGTGGTGCTGGGCCTGATAAACACCTTGCTCAGCGGGTGCTTGTTAGGCTCCAGTTGCACGCAGACCGATCTGCAGATATTGCCCAGCCTCAGTCTGGATGTCGGGATCGAGGCGGGCGTGGGCAGCAGTTATGTCACCAACTACTCCTGCAGCAACAGCCCGACCAGTACCAGCCTCACCGCCACCACGGAGATTTCGGCATTGCAGGTCAAGATCGGCCGCATCAACCCGGCGCTCTGGTTTTCTTCCAATGCCGGTGCGGCGCTGAGCCCGATCACCTTGGTCGATGTCGGTACGCTGGCCTGCGAGGGCCCGCTCGGTCCCAGGAACTGCGCCGCGCGCGTGCCCTTTGGCGGCGGCGGTTCGCAGATCATGATCAACAGCCCGGTCCTGGGCACCAGCGATCCTAATTACACCTACAACAATCCCAAGCCGATCAATGTCGACCCCGCGCCGCTGCACGTCGTGACGGTAACGGATGCAGTGGGCAGCTTGAGCGGGACGCTGGGTGGGATTAAGTTGATTTCCCATGATCCCACCCTCAGTGGCAGCTTGATTGGCGCGTTGCTCGCGACCTTGACCTCGACCTTGACCACGATTCTGTCGTCGTTGATGAGTGTGATCAGCGGTGTGTTGTCGCCCTTGGTCGATCCGATCGTCAACACCTTGTTGTTCAACCTGGGGATTAACGTCAACGAGGTCGACGTGGGCTTCAATCTGACCTGCGGCCAGACCGGCAAGGCTTACCTGGTGATCTAGGTCGATCCTTTGTGGGCGGGCTTGTCGGATCGCCGCACCGTCGCGAAGGCGGCCTGACAGCCGGCCAATCTCTTGCGGATGTACCCCAATCTAGACTGTGGGAGCGAGCCCGCTCGCGAAGACGGCCTACCCGCCGACCTGATTGTTCAGGTGTCCCCAGGGGCTCTGTGGGGGATCACGGTTGCAGTGTCGAGTCGCCCGGTACGATCGGCAATTCGATGCAAAAGCGTGCGCCCTCCACGGCGTTGCGCACGCTCAAGGTGCCGCCCATGTTCTGGACGATGCCGTAGCTCACCGACAGCCCCAGTCCGGTGCCGACACCCACCGCTTTGGTGGTGAAGAACGGTTCGAAGATGCGTTCCAGCAACCGCGGGTCGATGCCGCCGCCGTTGTCTTCGACCCACAGCCGCACCCAGTGCTCGTCGCGTTCGGCGTGCACCGAGATCCATGGGCTGAAGGCGGTGTCTGCCTTGCGCTGGCTGAGCAAGGCATCGCGGGCGTTGACCAGCAGGTTGATCAACACCTGTTCCAACTGATCGACATGGCCACGCACGCTGACCGCAAAGCCGATCTCGCTGATGCGCAACTCAACGCCCTTGCCGCGCATGCCTTCGGCCAGCAATGACAGGGTGCCTTCCACCGCGAGTGCCGGGTTGAAGGGCTGCTGCTCGGTTTCCGAGCGTCGGCCGAACACGCGCATGTGGTCCACCACCCGGGCCGCCCGTTGCACCTGGGCGTCGATGCGATTGAGTTTGTCTTGCAGGTAGTCGATCGGCACCTCGCCGTTGCTCAGGCGCTTGAGCACGTTGACGATGGCCATGCGCATCACGTTCAGCGGCTGGTTGATTTCGTGGGCCAGGCCGGTGGCCATTTCGCCGAGGGTGGCCATTTTGGCGCTCTGGGTGAGTTGCTGCTGCGAGCGCCGGACTTCAGTGTTGTCGCGGCCCACCGCCTGGATCTCCAGCAGGTGCCCGTGCTCATCGAACACACCGCGATCGGACCACACCCACCAGGCGTGTTCGCGCCCGGGCAGTTGCAGGCAGATCTCGGCGGTGCTGACCGGGAGCTCCGGGGTCAGTTGGGCGATACGCTGGGCAAAGGCCGCGCGCTGTTCGCTGGACATCCAACTGCCCAGGTCGACGCCGGGCAGTTGTTGCGCGGTGCACTCCAAGTAGGTCGCCAGCGGACGGTTGCCGAAGGTCAGCGTCAGGTCGGGGCGATAGCGGCAGATCATCGCGGGCGAGTCTTCCACCAGGATCCGGTAGCGCTCTTCACTGCGCTTGATCTGTTCGGCGGCCAGGGTCGCTTCGGTGACGTCCAGCCACAGCCCGACCGCCTCGACGGGTACGCCGAGATCGTTGCGCAGCAAGCGGGCTTCGTCGAGTAGCCAGTGGTAATCACCTTGCCGGTCGCGCAGGCGATAGCGCGCGCTGGCGTTGCCCTCGCGCAGCAGTTGGCGGGTGCGCGCGAAGTACAGCTCGCGGTCCTCGGGGTGGACCTGTTCGAGCAGGGTGTGGTCGGTCAGGTCCTCCCGTTGCCAGCCCAGCAGCGGCAGCAGGCTGTCGCTGAAGAAACACGGGTGCAGCGCGCCTTCGGCATAGCGCTGCACATAGATGACCGCCGGCGAGCTGGCGATCACGTTGTCCAGGCGGGCGTGGGCGGCAGCGGCGTGTTGCTCCTGATGCTTGATGTCGCTGATGTCGAGCATGAAGCCCACTCGCCGTCGCTGTTCGCCGGTGCCCAGGACCTGGCCTTGCAGGCGATACCAGCTCGGCGCCTGGGTCGGGTCGCGGTGGTGCACGCGCACGCACATCAACAAGGGCTTGTCGTCGCGTTGCAGTGCGTGCAAGCGGCTTTGCAACTCGGCGCGGTCGGCGGGGTGGATCAACGCCAGCCACTCGGCCAGGGTCAGCCGCGAGTGCTCCAGGTTCAGGGTCTGGGCCAGCGGCGGGGCCAGTTGCACATCGGAGGCTGGGCCGAGCAATTCCCACCAGCCGGTGCCGAGCAACGCTTGCAAGGCTTCCAGGCGCTCCAGTTGCTGGTGCTGCTGGTGTTCACGCAGGCGCGCCAGCAGCGGCCCGGCCAATGCCGCGACAAGCCGCAGCCAGTCCTGCTCGCCCAGTGGCGCGGGCTGTTGCGGTGTCGGGTAAAAGCCGCAGAGCAGCCAGGCGCCGACGCCGCGGTCGTCACGATAGGGCACCAGGAAACCCTCGGCATTGCCAAAGGCATCCTTCAAGCGCGGGTGCAGGCCGACGCCGTGGGCCCCGCTGAGCAGTTGTGGGCCGTTGCTGCTCAAGCTGTCGAGGCTGGTGCCCAGTGACTGGCCGGTGTGCCAGAGCTGCGGTGCATCGTGGGCGTTGTACTGGCTGTAGATCAGCCAGCCCTCATCCTGTTCATCGAGCAAGGCGACGGCGACGCAGGGGATATGAAACTGCTGGGCCAGGTCCTGCAGTTGTTCGCGCGTCACCTCGGGCAGGCGCGCCAGGCTGCACAGGCGCAGGCGTTCGCTGAGGTGCCCGGCGAGCGTCTGGCAGGCTTCCCGGCTCAGCGCCTGTTGGCGCTCTTGCAGCAGGTCACTGATGTCGAGCAGTTGCAGCAGCCAACCTTGCGGATGCGCCTGGGCCCAGCCGCGCAGGTGCAAGGTCTGGTTGCCCAGGCCGGGGAAGTCCAGGTCCAGGCTCTGCCCGTGCCAGTGCGCCGGGGGACCTTCGACCGCCAGCCGGCTATGGGGCCGCAGGTAGTCGATCAGGTGCCTGGCGTCGCCGGCGGGCAGGTGCCGGGCCAGCAGGTGGCGCAGTGGCCCGCTCATTTGCAGGACTCGGCCCTCGGGGTCCAGCAGCAACTGCAGCCCCAGGTGCTGCGTGTCCAGGCTCGAAGGCGCGGTGATCTCCAGCATGGGCGGACGTTTGAGCAGTCGGCCGAAGAGCTTTTCCCCGGACATCAAAACTGAATGCTCGATTGCGCGGAGAGGGTGGCTGGCAGGCTGGGCACCGTGCCCACGCCCGGCAGCACCAGGAACGGGATGACCTGGGCCAGCTTGCTGCTGGGGTAGTTGACGCTGGCGGTCAGCACGCCGCCGGTGTAGGCGGCGCTGGCGTTGCCGCCGGCGCCGTAGGTGATGTTGAAGGCGGCGGGCACCCACGACAGTTGCTGCTGCAACACGGTATTGGCCAGGTTCACTACCGCGGTTGAATAGCTGGGGGTGGTGGGGTCCAGCGCGACGCTGCGACGTACCGCCTCGGACGTCGCCTCATTGAACGACTGCATCAACAGCAGCGGCACGCTGTAGCTGACGATCCCATAGAACACGGCGAAGAAGATGACGAACACCAGGGCGAATTCGATCGCAACGGCGCCTTTTTGCTTTTTGGGGAGGTCTGTTTTCATGAGTGCGTCTACCCTGACTACTACGACGTGCTCTCAGCATAGAATCATTCAGCCAAATCGGACGGTTTTTACCGGATGCACAGTTTTGTCCTACTGATCTGGCTGGCGCTTTGCGCAGCGCAGGATGTCCAGCAACGGCATATCGCCAATCTCCTGACGATGGGCGCGGGGTTGTTGGCGTTGGTGTACCTGCTCACCACCGGCACCACCTGGCTGGGCGAACCGGCCGAGCAGGGCGGTTGGGCGCTGGGTTTGGCCCTGCTCTTTACCTTGCCCGGTTATGCCACCGGCAGGATGGGCGCCGCCGACGTGAAGCTGATGGCGACGATCGGTCTGGCGACCGATCCACTGCACTTATTGGGAAGCTTTATCGGTGCCGGGGTGCTCGGTGCCCTGTGGTGTTTACTCGCACCGATGGCCTGGCCGCATATGGCTCAAGGACTTAGAAAACGCATTCCATTCCTCGCCCCCGAGCTGTCAAAAAAACCACCCTTCGCCCCGTTTGTATTCGTCGGGCTGGTGCTCACACTGGTTTGGATCCACTAGTCGCGCAGCGCCGCTATCGCTATGTACATAGTCAGAAAGTACGTCTACTTTCAGCTGTAAGTATTTGTACAGTAATCGGCTGTCTGTACAGGAGTTGTCCGTTCTTGGCCTAAGCATGGAGTGGCGCGTGAATAAGCTTACGTCCGCAGTAAAAGTGTTGGTGGTGGATGACCAACCGATGATTGTCGAGGAGCTGTGCGAGTTCCTGGAAAGCAGTGGCTACTGCTGCGTTCCCTGCGAGTCGAGTCGGCAGGCCATTGAGCGTTTCAGCGAGGACAAGGACATCGGCCTGGTGCTGTGCGACCTGCACATGCCGGACATGGATGGCATCGAGCTGGTACAAGCGTTGCAACGCCTGGCGGGCAAAGGCCGGGCGTTCGAGGCGATCATGCTCACCGGGCAAGCCGACAAGCAGGATGTGATCAAGGCCTTGCGTGCCGGGATTGCCGACTACTACCAGAAACCGATCGACCTGGATGAATTGCTCGAAGGGCTACAGCGCCAGGAAGTGGCCTTGCAGGAGCGCCAGAAGAACCTGCAACTGGGGCACTTGAACCAGAAGTTGCAGTACCTCTCCGAATCCATCAACGACCTGTACCTGGACCTCGACAAGGTGCGCCGGGCACCGGTGCTGGACGCTTCCCGGCAGGTGTCGGGCGAAGACGATGCCGAGCAGGTGCCGATCCCGGCCATTTTCAATCAGCTCTCGCCACGTCAACTGGACGTGGCCCGGTTGGTCGGCAAGGGACAGACCAACTACCAGGTCGCCTGTGAGCTGGGGATCACCGAAAACACGGTGAAACTCTATGTGTCGCAGGTCCTGCGCCTGACCCACATGCACAATCGCACGCAACTGGCGCTGGCGCTGTCGCCGAGCAATTCGTCGATGCGCCAGCGGGTGACGGCGCATTAGGCCGCAGCCCCCTGTGGGAGCGGGCTTGCTCGCGAAGACATCGTGTCAGGCAACGATGATGTCGGCTGACATGGCCTCTTCGCGAGCAAGCCCGCGCCCACAGGCACGGTGTTATCCATGAACCCTTGTGTTTGATCGACTCGCTAACTCCCGCCGCTCCCACTCTGCAAATGCCCTTCCTTGCCCTGTTCAAAAAAGTCCGGGATGTCGTGGCTGAAGCTTTTCAGCCAGCGTTTCATGGCCTGTTCCCGTTCGGTCGCGGTGGCATCCTGGGGGATGGGTGACGCGACCTGATTGCGGCTTTGCAGCACTAGCCAGCCTTCGGTTTCCTGCTGCTGCGCCGAGGATGGGCCGGCGTCGATTGCCATGGCGCTGAGCGGCAGGCTCAACAGGCCCAGGCAGCCGAGTATGTGCAGTTTCGTCATCACCCTTCTCCTGTGGATTACTTGAGGTTTAGCGGCTGTGTATCGGTCACGGCCGCCACCTGGTCTGCGCTGGCGGGGCGGGTCTTGAGTGGTGCCTTGAGTTGTTCGGCACGGGCCTGGGCATCGCTGAACTGCGCCGGGCTCAAGCCGGAGCGGCTGACCACGTCGGCCGCCTGTTGCCAGTTGTCCTGATACAGCAGCAGCGTCACCAGGTTGACCGACGCCAACGGATCGCTTTGCTTGAGTTCAATGGCGGTGAGGAACTCGAACCGCGCCTCCTCAAGGCGCAATTGATTGAGGTACACCACCCCCAGGTCGTTGCGGATCTTCTCGTTGGTGGGCGCCCGTTGCGCCGCCCGTTGCAAGTGGACCTGGGCCTGGGCGTTGTCACCGCGGGCGGCGTACAACTGGCCCAGCCCGTGCTCGGCTTCGGCGGTCACGCAACTGCCCAACAGGCCCCGGTACAACGGCTCGGCTTCGCTGCGCCCGAGCAAGCGATAGACCCGGGCCTTGCGCAGGCGCACTTCCTGCAGGCCGTCGGGCAGTTTCTCCAGGTTCGCCAGGCTGGCGTGCAGCTTGCCGTCGCTGGCCATGTCGTCGGCCAGGTTGACCTCCAGTTCCTGGTCGGACGTCAGCTTGGCGCAACTGCCCGGTCCGGCCAGCGCCGACCAGGACATGCCGCCGTTACTCGCGCAACCGCCGAGCATCAGCACGCTGGCGACCACAATCAATGCTTTCATCAGGATCCCTCTACGACGGAGCAAACGCCCGGGCGATGGCCGTGAAGCCAGGGCCGGCCAGGACAATCAATAAGGCTGGAAACAGGAACAACATCATCACCACGGACATCTTGGCGGACATCTTCGAGATGTACTCTTGCAGCCGCGTCAGGCGACGGTCGTCGAGCAACTGCTTGAGTGCCAGCAGCGATTTCATCGCGCCACCGCCCTGTTGCAGCAGTTGCTGGAGGATGGTGCAGGTGTCGGTGAACTCATCCACCGCCAGCAACTGCGAGGACTTGTTCAGCTCCGGGCCCAGGTCCAGCCCCGAATCGACCCGGGTCAGGATCAGGCGCAGTTCGCGGGTCAATTCCGGCAGCAGTTTTTGCGCCTCGGTACTGAGCACCCGCAGTGCCTGCTCCACCGCCATGCCCGATTCGAACAGGATGCGCAGCAGTGGAATGAAGGTCGAGATTTCCCGGGCGATGGTGTGCTGGCGACGTGCGACGGCGTGGGCCAGCAAGCGCTTGGGCAGCAGATAGCCGACCCCCAGGCCCAGGATCGGCACGATCCATGGGTTCTGCACGTTGGGGTAAAACACCTCCTGGAAGAACACCACCAACCCCAGGGCCAGCAGCGGCGTGCCCACCTGGCAGGCGGCGAACAACGAGCGTTCGCTGGCTTTGCGCCAACCCAGGCGGGCGAGCAGGGTCTGGGTTTCACTGTCGATACTGACCGAGCGCTGGCCGAACTTGCTGTCCCCGAGCACCCGCAGCCAACTGCCGAGCTTGTTGTCGCGCAGCATCCGGCCTTGCAGGCGCTGGGTCACCTGGCGTTCGCGCCGACGTTGTTCCAGCAGGTGACCGAGCAGCAGCACCATGGCCCCGAGGAACAGCAACAGACTGGCCAGGATCGCCATCTCACACGCTCCGCAACATGCGCGTCAGCGCCAGGCAGCCAAACACTTCCAGGCCGGCGGCGGCAAACAGCATGTGCCGGCCCGACGGGTCGTTCCACATGCCCATCAGGTAGCCGGGGTTGGTCAGCATGAAGTAACCGGCAATCAGCACCGGCAACACGCCCAGCACGTAGGCGGTGAAGCGGGTTTCCCCGGTCATGGCGCGCAGTTGCCGGGCCCCTTGCTCGCGTTCGCGGATCAGGGTGATCAGGTTCTCCAGCAGCTCGCTGGCGTTGCCACCGTAGCGATGATTGACCTTGAGCCCCAAGGCCAGCATGCGCAGTTCGTCCTGGTCATACAGCTCGGCAAAATCATTCACCGCATCGGGCAGACTGACCCCCAGTTGCACGTTGCGCTGGATCCGGCTCATGGCGCTCTTCAAGGGATCGGCGCTGGCGTCGATCCCGCCGAGGATCGCATCGGCCAGGGTGCGTCCGGACTTGAGGCTGCGAATGGTGTGATCGAGCATCTGCGGCAGTTGCGAGATCATCTGTCTGAGGCGCATTCGATAACGCACCGACATGTACAGGCGCAACGCCAGCGGCGGTGCCAGCAGCAGGATCAGCAGCCCCAGCCACCCGCCCATCAGATAGCCCAGCAGGCAGGCGAACAGCCAGAGTGTCAGCCACAGGCCCAGGCGTTCGGTGGGACGGCCGAGACCGGCGCGCAGGAAGGCCCGTTCCAGACCCACCCACGCTGGCTTGTCCACGACTTGTTGCGGTTGCCCTTCGGCGAGCCGGCCCAGCACCCGCTCGTTGCTGGTCTGGCGCAGGCCCTGATAGAACAGGCGGATCGACAGCCCCAACAACAGCAGGCACATCAGACTGAGCACGATTGGGCCGATCATCGGGTGCGCCTCGCCATGTCAGTTGAGGGAAATGCCGGCATCCCGGCGCAGCTTGTCGCCGGCGGGGTTGACCGCCTCGCGCAAGAAGCCGAAGCCGGTGCGGCGGTCGAGTCGGAACAAGGTATTGGTGACGTAGACGTCCTCGCGCACGCCCACCACTTCCACCACCTCGCTGACGCAGCGCCGGCCATCGGGCATGCGCGTCAGTTGGATCACCACATCCAGTGCCGCGCAGATCATTTGCCGCAGGGTGCGCTCGGCGATCTGCCGGCCGGTCAGGCCCACCAGGGTTTCCAGGCGCAGCAGCGCGTCCTGGGCATTGTTGGCGTGCACGGTGCTCATGGAACCGTCGTGGCCGGTGTTCATCGCGGTCATCACATCCAGCACCTCGACGCCGCGGATCTCGCCGAGGATGATCCGGTCCGGGCGCATCCGCAGGGCGTTGCGGATCAGGTCGCTGGCCTTGACCTCGCCGTGGCCCTCGGCATTCGGCGGACGGGTTTCCAGGCGCACCACGTGGGGGTGGCCCAGTTGCAGTTCGGCGACGTCTTCGATGGTCACCAACCGCTCATGGGGGTTGATCAGTTGGCTGAGGATGTTCAGCAGCGTGGTCTTGCCGGTGCCGGTACCGCCGCTGATGAGGATGTTGCAGCGGCGCCCGACCGCCTCCTGGAAGAACTCGAAAATCGCCTGGTCGATGGTTTGCATGACCACCAGGTCGCTGCTCTTGAGCATGTCCTTGCGAAACTTTCGAATCGACAGGCACGGGCCATCCAGGGCAATCGGCGGGATGATCGCGTTGACTCGGCTGCCGTCGGGCATGCGTGCGTCGACCATCGGTGACGATTCATCGAGGCGCCGGCCCAGCGGCGCGAGGATGCGCTGCATGACGCGCTCGACGTGATGGGCATCGATAAACCGCAGGTCGCTTTGGTGCAGCACGCCCTCGCGTTCGATGAACACCCGGTGCGGGCCGTTGACCAGGATCTCGGTCACGGCCGGGTCGCGCAGCAGCACTTCCAGCGGGCCGAAGCCGGTGAGCTCGTCGACGATTTCTTCGGCCAGGCGCTCCATTTCGTAGCGGGAAATCGCCAGGTGCAGGCGGGCGATATATTCGGCCACCTTGTCGATGACAAATTGCGCCAACTGCGGGCGGGCATCTTCCAGCAGGTTTTTCCCGGACTCTTCGATGGCATCGATGATGTAGCGATGCAGCACCAGTTTCAGGCCCTCGTGGTCGGTGTTGCCGGCCGGGCTGCGGGCTTGGCTGCCGAAGAGTTTTTCAGTGCTCATTTGCTGCCTCGCAGGCGATTGAGCCAGGTGACCTTGGCTTTCTCAGGGCCCTCGGAGCGCTTGGCCAGGCGCTCGCCCAGGGTGCGCAGACCTTGGGTGAGCGCCTCGCGCGGGGCCAGTTCGAACAGGGTCACGCCCTGGTTCTTGGCGTTGAGCCGCACCTCGGGACTGAAGGCCAGGGTGGCGATCACGTCCAGGCCAAAGCTCTTGCCCAGGGTCTCGGCATCGGGGGAGACGCTGCGCAGGTAGCGGTCCACCAGCAGGCGGGCGTGGTCGAGCTTCATGCCCTTTTCGCGCCACAGGTTGAGCACGTCCAGGTTACGCCGGCAGTCCAATACGCTTTGGTCGGTGTACCACAGCAGCTTGTCGCAATGGCTGACGAAGGTGCGCAGGGCTTCGCTGTCGGGCTGCCCGGTGAGGTTCACCACGATGTGCTGGAAGTGCTGGCGCAAGGCGCTGAGCAGCATGTACAACTCGGCGGCGCTGGTGCGTTCCAGCGGTTCGTCGTTGCTGGCGTAGGCGAGGATGCGCAGGCCGGCGTCGGCGCTGGTGAACGCGCTGTCGATCAAGGTTGCGTCCAGGCGCCGCAGGTGGCGCAGGGCGTCGCCGAAATGGAACGAGCTTTCCAGCCCCAGCAACGCCAGGCTGTCACCCCGCGGCAAGCCGAGGTCGAGTAGCAAGGTCTGTTGCCCGCTCTTTTGCACCACCAGGGCCAGGTGGGTGGAGAGCAGGGCGCCGTCGGCGTTGGCCTGGGTGCCGAACATCACGGTCAGCCCGCCGAGCAGGGTATTGGACGCCACCGGCGGCAGGCGTTTGCTCAGGCGCCGCACCAACCCGGCGACCTCGCTGGAGCGCGAGCCATAGGCGACAAAATCCCGCGCCCCGGCGCGCATCGCGTTGAGCACCAATTGGTTATCCATGCCGTCGCCCAGGGCGACAATCGCCAGCATCGGCTTGGCTTCCAGCGCGCCTTCGATCAACGCGCTCTGGGCCACCACGTGCTCGCGGTCGAGGCCGACAAACACCAGGCTGGCGAAGGTCACATCCACCAGCGCCAGCAACTCATCGAGGCTGCCAGCCCCGGCACTGACCACCTGGCCCAGTGGCGCGAGAGCGCCTTGCAGCCATTCCAGGTCGGTGCTGTTGCGGGTGATCGCCAGGAAGGTCTGGCTCAGGTTCTGGCTCATTGCGATAGCCCGCTGCGCTTGTCGAAGTTGCCGTTCTCCAGGAAGAACATGCGGTAGAAGTTGGGGTCGTAGTTGCGCAGCTTCTCTCCCGGCAGCGATGGCAATTGCGCGTTGGCCGCCAGCGGCTGGACCAGGTGCGGGGTGACGATCATCAGCAACTCGCGTTCCTCGCGGTTGATGGTGGAGTCACGGAAGAACGCGCCGAGGATCGGGATGTCCCCCAGCCCCGGAAACTTGTTCACCTGGGAGCTGTTGGTGGTGCTGATCAAGCCGCTGATGACGAAACTTTCCCCATCGGCCAGGGAGATGCTGGTGTCGGTGCGGCGGATGGTCAGGCCCGGCACGGTGGTGCCGGCGATCTGCACCGCGTTGCTGTAATCCAGCTCGCTGACCTCCGGGGCCACCTTCAGCGAGATGCGATTGCGGCCAATGATGGTGGGCGTGAGGGTCAGGCGGATGCCGAACTCCTTGTACTCGATGGACACGCTGTCGCTGCCGGAACTGGGCACCGGGATCGGTATTTCGCCCCCGGCCAGGAAGCTCGCGCTCTGGCCGCTGAGGGCCACCAGGCTGGGACGCGCCAGGGTGTAGGCAAACCCGCTGCCTTCCAGGGCGTTGATCATCACCATGGTCTTGCCGCCGATCCACGAGAAGTTGAACTGGCCGTTGTCCACCGGCAGCTTGGGCGTGACCACGCCGTCGATGCTCGGCAGGGTCTTGGGCGAGCCGAACAGGAAGTTGCCGCGCGTGCCGAACAGTGACGCCGAGGCTTCCTTGAGCTTGGTGCGGCTGACCTCGACGAAGCGGATGTCGGTCTGTACCTGGCTGGGCAGCAGCTCTTCCTCGGAGGGCAGGTTGCTGGCGCTGGTCATCGCCGCCGTCGCCTTGCCCTGGACAAACACCATGCTCTGGCGCGGCGCGGTGGAGCAGGCGGTCCACACCATCAGGCTGGTGACGCCCTGGGCCATGCCGGTCAGCAGGAAGCTTGAGTGACCGCTGGTTTGCACGTCGGCGATCTTTGGATCGCCAATGGCCAGGCGGGTGATCGCCACCGGAGATTGGATCTGCTGTTGCAGGCCTTCGCCCACTTCCAGCGTGGCCGGCAGTTGGCCCAGGGCGCTGCAACTGCCAGCGCCAGAGGCGGCCAAGGCCATGTCGACAGGCAATCCCGCCAGCAACAGGGCGCAGAGCATACGGTTGAACAGGGGCAGGGGACGGCTGTGCATGGACATGCATCCTTGCTCGATTCAAGGGGTTTGTTGGGTGAGCTGGTTGCCGCGAATGACCTCGATGCCATGGCGGGCTGCCGCGCCGGGTGTGGCGCCAGCGCCCAGGGGCGCGGACGGCGGGCTGGAAAACGCCAGTTGATTGAACTTCATCAGTTGGTTGCTGGCGGCATCCAGGCGTGCGGGCGATTGCGTCTCGCCTGCCCAGTACTTGGCCAGGCGCTGTTCGTCGCTGCTGCGCACGGCCAGGCGCAGGGTGCCAGTCTGCGCGGCGAGCATCAGCCGGCTGAGCAACTGTTCGGGAACGGCCAGGGTCACGGTGCGCGCGGCAACGCGGCGTTGGTCTTGCTTGAGCTTGTCTTCGGCGCTCAAGGCCGGGGTGGCCGGCTTGCCGTCGTTGGTCAGGCCCAGTTGGTCGCCCACCCCCAGCACGCGCATGGCCGGGATGACGATCTGCGCCGACTGCTGCAGGTTGCTGCCGTCCTGGCGCAGGTACAGCAGGATGTCGACGTAGTCCCCCGGGGCCAGTTGGCCGGCGGCGCCCACCACTTCGTCCACGGCCACGGCCAGGGCGCGCTCATCGCTGCGGATCATGCGCGCCAGCGGGCCACCGGCATTGAAGCTGTCTTCGGTGAGCCAGGTGCCAGCGCCGAGGGCGCGCCAGGGGGTGCGGCCGATGGCCTGGTCGACGCTGCTCAAGCTGCCGGCGGGGGCGCTGCGCAGTTTCTCAATCGTCACGTCGGCGGCGGTGAGGGGGGCGAAGGGCGGGACGTCATGCACCAGCACCACCACGGCTTGGCGGGTCTGGTCCTCGACGGTGGCCACGACTTTCTCCACCGTGGCGGGCGTCGCCACCGGGGCAACGGTCGGTTCAACGGCGGGCGTCTGGCGGCTAAGCACCAGGCCCCAATATCCGAAAATAAGGGCTGCAACTAACAACAGACCAGCCAGACCCATGGTGATACGGCTGTTCATGACGGCTCTCCCTATCCTGCTGCACTACTGGCTCGTTGCTTACAACGAGGAAAATTCGCAATCAGGCAGCTATGAACATGCAACGATTTCGCTATTTGAAGGTAGCGCAGCTCTTCCAAAACGCCATTACCGGTTTCAAAAATAACTGGTTAGCTGGAACTAACCGCCTTGTTTGCACTGAATATAAAGGCATGAACTTTGCGACTAATACTTTGTAATTAACCGCTTCTTACACTTGCTGGAGTCGGGTTTGTTGACAATGCTCCGATTGCACCGAGCAATTCTGTTGTTGCCCCGATACAGGCGCCTCAGGCGCAAAAAGGAGAAGTCTGATGTTCCTTAACTTCGTGCGGTATTTGTATGTGCGTTATCAACTGTTCATGACCCGGACGGAGGGCGCATCGGCGATTGAATATGCGTTGATCATTGCGATGGTGGCCTTGGTGGTCATTACCTTTGTCACGCCATTGGGCGGCTCGGTCAAAGGCACGTTCAACAAGGTCGTGACGGCACTGGGTGGCACCGCTGTAACGTGAAGCGTGGTGATGCGAAATCCCCACCGCCCACTTAAGTAACAGGAATCCACCATGAACGCGTCTTCACACCTGCGCCAACAGCTGCTTCTGGTGGACGATGAGGAAGATGCCTTGCTGGAACTCGCGGAGTTGTTGGAGGGCGAAGGCTTTTGTTGCTTTAGCGCAACTTCGGTCAAGCTCGCCCTGCAACAACTGACTCGCCACCCCGATATCGCGTTGGTGATCACCGACCTGCGCATGCCCGAAGAAAGCGGCCTGTCGCTGATTCGCCGCTTGCGCGAGCACACCGCCCGTCAACACCTGCCCGTGATCGTGACCTCGGGCCACGCCGACATGGACGACGTCAGCGACCTGCTGCGCCTGCAGGTGCTGGACCTGTTTCGCAAGCCCATCTACCACGTTCGCCTGCTGGAGACCCTGAACACCCTGTTCCCCCAACCGCAACGACATCGGGTCATTCCCTAGTGTCCTGTCTTGGAAATACGTTACCTTTTTGACGAGCATCTGTTGCTGCCAGGCAAGGCGCCGCGACGAGTCATAGCAGGGCTATGGCGAGGAGTGGCAACGCAGCATGGCGGCGACAGGTGCCGTCAAAAGGGAACAGCTTATTTCCGAGACAGGACACTAGCACCGCCCACAGGCTTATTTCCCAGCAGGAGAAGTCGTATGTTTCTTGAACTCGTGCGCAAGCTGTTTATTCGCGTCCAACTGTTCATGACCCGCAGCGAAGGTGCATCGGCCATTGAATACGCGCTGATCATTGCGATGGTGGCCTTGGTGGTCATCAGTTTTGTCACGCCAATGGGTGGCGCGATCAAAACCACGTTCAACAGCCTGCTCACCCAGATGGGCGCGCCGGCGGTGCCGTGAGGGGGTGAGCGTTCCCACCTGGTTTTCCCCACGCCCAACCATCACACCCGTGGCGAGCGAGCTTGCTCGCCACAGGCTGTTCGAATGTCTAAGTCCGTTGCCAACACAGACAGGCTCACCGAAGAAATACAGAATCAGCCTACGCACTAAAACGAACAGTCCGATTTAAGTTCTCCCGTGCCATCCTCAGAGTTCGCCCCTTTGTTAGCCAAAGGGAGCGCCCATGATCGCGCCTGCCAACCTCGCTGCTGCCACGGCCTCCAAAGCCCGATTCGGCACCCTCGGCACCTGCCCGCTCAAGCAATCCCACGTGCAACTCCTGCCCCTGCGCTACGGCCTGGTGGAGCCAATCATGGACCCCGGCGCCGAGCTGCAACGGCCCTACACCCTGCAAACCCGGCCGCTGGGCGTGCGGCTGTTGCGTGACGGCTGGCTGTACATCATCGACAGCCTCGACAACCAGCTGTACGAGTACCGCCTCGACAACGGCATGGTCACCGAGCTGCTGTTCAAGGGCAAAGCCGTCGGTGTCGATCTGCGGGTGATGTGCGAGGCGCGCCCGGCGCTGG
>NZ_FOCB01000023.1 GCF_900109995.1 Pseudomonas sp. ok272
GGGTACTCACCGCCCTGCCGGCGGATCGACTCCAACGGAAAACTCAGGCGCTGCTCATGGCTGGCCACCAGGTGCAGGCAGCGCTTGACCAGCGTGCCCTCGGGCAATGCCTGGGTGCCATCGGCCCAGCCCATATGGCCGGTGGCGCCCGGCAAGATATCGGCCAACCCCACCGAAGCCACGCTGTCCAGCAAACCGAGGTATTCCACGCTGACCGGCAAGCTCAGGTCCCCCAGCGACAGGCTTGGTGTCGCGCCGGACAACAACTGGTTCAGGTAACTGACAAAGGCCCGCGCCGTCGACGCCCCCCGGGAAAAGCCATAGACAAACAACTTGATGCCCAACAACTTCGGATACCCACCCGAGGGCTGGGTCAGGGCAATACGCAACGGCGTGCGCAGGGCATCAAGCTGTTTGTAGAACTCGCGACTGCGGTTGCCGTAACCGGCCAACTCCGCCCCCAGCCGAGTGCCCATGGCCTTGACCGAAGCTCGCAGGGCAGCGTTATCCAGCCGGGGTTGCTTCAACAGGCGGCGCAGAGCATCGATGATCATCAACAAGGCCCAGTTGATCCGCTCTTCGCCATACAACCCAAGGCCCAGACCAGAAAGGCTGTAGTCCAGGTCGCCGACCTCGGGAAACGGCGTGCCTACGCCGGGCATGTAGTACTTGAAGCACTGGCTGTCGCCGCTGCCCGGCGCATCGGTCAAGCCGCTGTTCTCACCACGGTGGGCGGTGCCACCGGCATGCCCGGCGCCAATGCTGGCGCGAAACAGCCGCACGACGTTGGTCGGGTGCGCAACCGTGGATTCGTACAGGTCGTTGTTGAGGTTATTGCCGGTGCCGTCGAAGCACAGCGTGATGTGCATCGTCTGGCAGCACGGACGCTGCACCCAGCGCCCGGCGGCCTGGCGCAGGGCACCGAGGTACGCGTCTTCCATGTCGCGCTGCAGACGGTGATTCTGATAAATCTGCCCCGGGCGACTGGGCAAGCGCCCCTGCATCGGAAACGGCGGCGGGTAACAGACAGGGGCGTGCTTCACATCGGACATGACGATGGCTCCGGCAAGTGCAGTGGGATGTTGATCGGGTATTGGGGGCTGCCGTAGGCGTGGCAGGAGGTGGTGACTTGTACTTCATCGCAGGGCAGGAAGTGCACGGTCAGGCCACAAACTTTCTGGCCGGTGTAGTCGGGGATGGGGGCGAGCTTGCTGTGTTGGCGTTTTAGGGCTCTATTTTTATTTCTCCAGACTAAATACTTCGCCTCATCTGCAAAGCCTGGAAAACCATCGGGATAGGCCACCCCTGTCTCCCAATCAACCCGCACCATCATCCCCGGCTGCCAGCGCTTGGGCGCGATGTAGCAGCAACCACCGCCCCCGCTCTGGTAAGGGCCGATGATGTCGAGGCCCGAACGGCCATCGACGCTGAAGCGATTGATCGCCCAGTGGGTGTGGTTGATGGCTTCCAGGGTGCTGGCCTGGGTGGGGTGGGCGAGTAGCTGACTGGCTAGGCCACAGAGCAGGGTGAAGGTTAGATTGAGTCCGCGCACCCGAGACGAGTGGCGGTGGTCGAAGAACGCGCAACGTGTGTTGGCCATGTATCAATCGTCCAAGGCGTGAGTAACGCCTTGAACAATGATTGATCCCACATGGTGGCGACCACTCCCCCGCACCCCGCATCGAGACAGATAAAGAAGAGTCCTACCCAGTCGCGCAGAATCACCCTACAGACGATTATCGTAGAGCGACGCCGATCCGTTGCGCGCTATTGATTCCATGGCAACGCGCGCCATTTCAAGGTCTGCTGAACCCCACCCGCAAATCCCCCTCCCGCGGCAAAAACCGCCCAGCCCGTGCACCATTGGCCTGGCCATCAACATAGCTGCGCACCCCATTGACCCACACCCCATCAATCCCCTCGGCACTGCGCTGGGGATCAGTGAAGTCCGCCACATCCCGCACCCGCAACGGATCGAACAGCACCAGATCAGCCCAAAACCCCTCACGGATCTCCCCACGCTGCTGGAGCCCGAAACGCGCCGCCGACAGCCCCGTCATCTTATGCACCGCCGTGTGCAACGGGAACAAACCCAGGTCGCGGCTAAAGTGCCCGAGTACCCGAGGGAACGCGCCCCACAGCCGTGGATGGGGGAACGGGTCCTCGGGCAAGCCGTCGGAGCCGATCATCGACAGCGGGTGGGCGAGGATGCGCCGCACATCGGCCTCGTCCATCCCGTAATACACCGCGCCGGCCGGTTGCAGGCGCCGGGCGGCGTCCAGCAGCGGCACGTCCCACTGGGCGGCGATGTCCAGCAGGTCACGGCCGCTGACCTCCGGGTGGGGCGTGGACCAGGTGATGGTGATGCGGTGGGCATCGGTGACTTGTTTGAGGTCCAGGGTCGAGGAACTGGCCGCGTAGGGGTAACAATCGCAGGCCACCGCCTGGGTGTGCGCGGCCTGTTCCAGGGACGCCAGCAACTGCGGGCTGCGGCCCCAGTTACCGGCGCCGGCGCATTTGAGGTGCGAGATGATCACCGGGCTGCTGGCGTGGCGAGCGATCCGGAACGCCTCGTCCATGGCCTCCAGCACTGGCTCGAACTCGCTGCGCAAATGGGTGGTGTAGACCGCGCCGAACGCGGCCAGCTCCTCGGCCAGTTGCTGCACCTCATCGGTGCTGGCGTTGAACGCGCTGGCGTAGGCCAGGCCGGTGGACAGACCCAGGGCTCCGGCCTCCAGGCTCTCGCGCAGTTGCCCGCGCATGGCGCTGATTTCATCCGGCGTGGCGGTGCGCGACAGGTCGTCCAGATGATTGCTACGCAGCGCCGTGTGCCCCACCAGCGCGGCCACGTTCAAGCACGGTTGGGCCGCTTGCACGGCGGCCCGGTAATCGCTGAACCGCGGGTAGACAAAGGCCGCCGCCGTCCCCAGCAGGTTCATCGGGTCCGGCGGCGCACCGCGCAGGCTGACCGGCGAGGCGCTGATGCCGCAGTTGCCGACGATCACCGTGGTCACGCCCTGGCTGAGCTTGGGCAACAACTGCGGCTGGCGGATGACCACGGTGTCGTCGTGGGTGTGCACGTCGATGAAACCGGGCGCCAGCACCCTCCCCGCCGCGTCGATTTCTTCCTCGGCGCGGGCGCCCTGCACGTCGCCGATACGGGCGATGCGGCCGTCGACAATGGCCACGTCGGCGAGGTACGCCGGGCGATTGCTGCCGTCGATGATCGAGGCGTTGCGGATCAGCGTGTGGTACTGCATGTCAGTCTCCCAGCGGCAGGTGGTCGTCGCCGCCACGGTAATCGTCCAGGGCGAGCTTGATCCGCCGCAGACGCTCTTGATTGTCTTCAGGGGCCGCCAACGCCAGCTCGGTGGCGAGCACGTCGATGGCCAGCAACAGGCCGTAGCGCGCGGCCGTCGGCTTGTAGATGAACGCGGTCTCGGCCCGTTGCAGCGGCAGGACCACGTCGGCCAGTTGCGCCAGTGGCGAATCCGCCAGGGTCAGGGCCAGCACGCGGGTGCCATAGCTGCGGGCCAGCTCCACGGCGTGCAGCAATTCGGGGGTGATGCCGGTCAGCGAGCAGGCAATCAACGCATGCTCCGGGCCCATGGACGCGGCGCTGACGCGCATCATCACCGGGTCGCGGCAGGCGGCAATCGGATAGCCCAGGCGCACCAGGCGCACCTGCAACTCATCGCTGCACTGCGCCGACCAGCCGCCCAGGCCAAACGCATGAATCATCCGCGCCTTGCCCAGCAGTTGCACCGCGTCGGCAAAGCGCGACTCATCAAAGCCGGACAAATGCCGGTGCAAGGTCGACTCGATGTCCGCCACGATCTGCCGGTAAAACGCTGACTGGGCAGGCAAGCCCGCCGGGTCGAGAAAGCGCCGGCCCACCCCGCTGGCCTGGGCCAGTTGCAGGCGCAGTTCGCGCAGGTCGCGACAGCCGACGCTGCGGGCAAAGCGCGACAGTGTGGCACTGCTGACGTCGGCCCGTTGCGCCAGTTCGTCGAGGCTGGCCGAGGCGGCAAAGCCAACGTCTTCGAGCATCAGGCGGGCGATCCGTCCTTCGCCGGCGCTGAAGGCATCCTGGCGGGCGCGTATCTCGTAAAGGATGTCCAATTAGCGCACCTGCTTGATTCACAGCACATAGGAAAGGCCCAGGGTCAGGCCAAAGGCGACCAGCGAGATCAGGGTCTCCAGCACGGTCCAGGTCTTGAAGGTCTGGATCACGGTCATGTTGAAGTATTCCTTGATCAACCAGAAGCCGCCGTCGTTGACGTGGGAAAAGATAACCGACCCGGCGCCAGTCGCCAGCACCAACAGCTCCGGGTGCGGATAACCCAGACCAATGGCCACCGGCGCCACCACCCCCGAGGCCGTGGTCATGGCCACCGTCGCCGAGCCCGTGGCGATGCGCATCAAGGCCGCGAACAACCAGCCCATCAGCAACGGCGACAGTTGGAACTCATGGGCCAGGCCGACGATCTGGTCGGTGACCCCGGCGTCCACCAGGATCCGGTTCAAACCACCGCCCGCGCCCACCAGCAAGGTGATACTGGCGGTCGGCGCCAGGCATTCGTTGGTGAACTTGAGGATCGACTCGCGGTTGAACCCCTGGGCCAGGCCCAGGGTCCAGAAACTCAGCAGGGTCGCCAGCAACAGGGCGATCACCGAGTTGCCGATGAACAGCAGGAACTGGTTCAAGCCGCTGCCCGGGGTGGCGATCAGGTCAGCCCAGCCGCCGATCAGCATCAGCACCACCGGCAACAGGATGGTCGCCAGGGTGATGCCAAACCCCGGCAGCTTGGCCCGCGGCTCGCGGTCGAGAAACTGGCGCTCCAGCGGGTTCTCGGCGGGCAGTTGGATGCGCGGCACGATGAACTTGGCGTACAGCGGGCCGGCGATGATCGCGGTGGGGATGCCGATCAGGATCGCGTAGAGCAAGGTCTGCCCCACCGACGCCTGATAAGCCTGCACCGCGAGCATCGCCGCCGGGTGCGGCGGCACCAGCGCGTGCACCACCGACAGCCCGGCCACCATCGGTAGGCCGACCATCAGGATCGACACCCCGACCCGCCGCGCCACGGTGAAGGCAATTGGCACCAGCAGCACAAAACCCACTTCGAAGAACAACGGCAGGCCCACCAGGAAGGCAATGCAGACCATCGCCCAGTGCGCGTTCTTCTCGCCGAAGCGGTCGATGAGCGTGCGCGCCATCTGCTCGGCGCCCCCGGACTCGGCCATCATCTTGCCGAGCATCGTGCCCAGCGCCACCACCAGCGCAATGTGCCCCAGGGTCTTACCCACCCCGGCCTCATACGCCCCCACCACACCGGAAGGCGGCATCCCGGCGACCAGCGCCAGGCCGATGGAAATCAGGGTGATGACAATGAACGGATTGAGCCGGTAGCGAGCGATCAGGACGATCAGCGCGATGATGGCGACAGCGGCATAAACCAGCAGCCAATAGCCGAAAGACGGTGCCATGCGGTACTCCTCGAAAAGGGTCACGTCGATGTGTTGTGAAACTCATAAATCATTTCGAGGAGACAGATTCAAACACCATGAAACTAACTTTCGCACACAGACAAGCCATGTCGCGCAGGGGTATGGCGTGCCGGGGTTAATGAAAATGGGTGGGCGGGATTTTCATCGTTACCGCAGACACCGATCTTGATGGGAGCGAGCCTGCTCGCGATGGCGCTGGGTCAGTCGACAGGGATGTTGAATGGACTGCCTGCGGCGATCCGACAAGCCCGCTCCCACAGTTTGAATTGAGGTACATCCGCAAGAGATAGGCCGGCTGGGAGGCCGTCTTCGCGAGCAAGCCCGCTCCCACAGTTTGAATATTGGGTACATCCGCAAGAGATTGGCCGGCCGGCAAGCCGGTCTCGCTCCCACAAGGACTGGGGGATGGCCATGCCCATCGGCAGTGCCCACTCCCCCAGGATGACGGGACTACTTCACGACCTTGCCCACCCCACGACCACGGGGATCAGATGCCGTTTCCAGGGTCGTTCCGTTGACGCGGATGGCCTGGATATCGCCCATCTCCCAACCCTGGTCTTCCAGGACATAACCCATGCTCTTCAGCTCATCGGCGACCTTGCCAGTGAGCGGCGCATAGGCGTCGTAGTAGATCGTGTCCTTGGGCAGCAACTGGTGATGCACGCGTTGCGCGGCGACGGCTTTCTCCAGCGGTAGGTTGTAGTCATACAGGTTGTTCAGCACCTGGAAGATCGAGGTGAAGATCCGCGAGCCACCCGGTGTGCCGAGGACCAGCGTGACTTTGCCATCGCGTGTCACCAGGCTTGGGCTCATCGAGGACAGCATGCGCTTGCCGGGGGCAATCGCGTTGGCATCGCCACCGACCACGCCAAACGCGTTGGCCACGCCAGGCTTGGAGCTGAAGTCGTCCATCTCATCGTTGAGCAGGAAACCCGCGCCCTTGACCACCACACCGCTGCCGTAGTCCCAGTTCAGGGTGTAGGTGTTGCTGACCGCGTTGCCGTCGGCATCGACGATGGAGAAGTGCGTGGTCTGGTGCGGTTCCAGGCCCGGGCGCACGTTTTCGGTGGGCGAGATGGCCGTCGGGTTGACTTCGGCGGCGCGTTTCTTCAGGTACGCCGGGTCCGTCAGTTGCTTGACCGGCACCTCGGAGAACGCCGGGTCGCCGAGGTAGTCGGCACGGTCGGCGAACACGCGCTTCTCGACTTCCGACAGCAGGTGAATGTACTTGGCCGAGTTCAGTTCGACGCCCTTGAAGTCGGCGGCGCGTTCTTCCTTGATGGCGATCAGTTGGGCCAGGGCGACGCCGCCGGAACTCGGTGGCGGCGCGGTGTACAGGGTGTTGCCGCGCCAGTTGACGGCCAGCGGCTGGCGCCAGACCACCTTGTAGTCGTGCAGGTCTTGCTGGGTGATCAGGCCCTTGTCGGCCTTCATCTGGTCAATCAGCAGGGCGGCGGTCTTGCCCTCGTAGAACTCGCTGGCGCCCTTGTCGGCAATGCGCTCCAGGGTCGCGGCCAGCTCGGGTTGGCGGAAGGTCTCGCCGGGCTTCATGCTGCCAAAGTAATCCGCGAAGTTGGTGGTGCCGTTGAACAGCTTCAGCGCATCCTCGCGGTACTGGTACTGCTTGTCCGCCACCTTGAAGCCGGTCTTGGCGTAGCCGATGGCCGGGGTGAGCAGTTCGCTCCAGGGCAGCTTGCCGAACTTCTGGTGCGCCTCCCACAGCCCCATCACCGTGCCCGGCACACCGGCAGCGCGGGCGCCGACCAGGCTCAGGTTCTCGATGATCTCGCCCTTGTCATCCAGGTACATGTCGCGGGTCGCGGCCTTGGGCGCGGTTTCGCGGTAGTCGAGGAAGTACGGCTTGCCGTCGATGAACATCGTCATGAAGCCACCCCCGCCGATGTTGCCGGCTTCCGGGTAGGTCACGGCCAGGGCAAAAGCCGTGGCCACCGCCGCGTCCACCGCGTTACCGCCCTTCTTCAGGATCTGTGCCGCGACATCGGCGCCGTACTGGTTCGGTGCCGCCACCGCGCCACCTTCCAGCAGCGCCGCGAACGATGACGAACTGGCGGCAATGGCTGCCGTGAGGGCCAGGGTCTTGAATAAAACAATGCGCATGTAATCGAGCCTTTTCTTGTTATTGAGGGTGCGAACGATAGGGCCTGGAGCGGGTGCGGATCAAATCTAAAAAACCGTCACGCTCAACCGCCGAACACCTCATCTGCATAACCGGCCAGCTTGCCCTGGATAAAGTCGAGGAAACACTGGATGCGCAGCGCCAGTTGGGAGTTTCGGTAGTACACCGCGTGGATCGGCTGGCGGTAGCCGCTGTTGGCCTCGACCAGCAGCGCCGTGAGGCGACCGGCCTTGAGGTCGTCGCGGGTCATGAAGTCCGACAGGCAGGCGATGCCCTGCCCCGCCAGCGCCAGGTGGCGCAGGGTCTCACCGCTGGAGGCGCTGATGTCCGGCTGGATCTGCCAGCGGTCGCCGTGGGCATGGCGCAGTGGCCAATGGTTGAGGGTTTCGGTCTGGGTGAAGCCCAGCAGCGTATGCCCGGCCAGTTCGGCAACGGTGCCGGGGCTGCCGTGCTGATCCAGGTAGGCGGGGCTGGCGAGGATGTGCAGCGGGCTGCAACCCAGCGAGCGCGCGTGCAGGCTGGAGTCCGCCAGGGCGCCGATGCGGATCGCGATGTCGGTGCTTTGCTCCAGCAGGTCGATGATCAGGTCGTTGCTGTTGAGTTCCAGCTGGATGTCCGGGTACACGCGACGGAACTCGTCGATGTAGGGCACGATGGCGTGCAGCATGAAGGGCGACGCGGCGTTGATCCGCAGGCGTCCGGAGGGGGTCTTGTGCCGCGATGACAGGCGCTCTTCCAGCTCATCCATCTGGTCGAGGATGCGCTTGGCGTGTTCGAAAAAGTACTTGCCCTCCTCGGTCAGGTCCATGCGCCGCGTAGTGCGGTTGATCAGCGTGGTCTCAAGCTTGGCTTCCAGGCGCGACAGGCAGCGGCTGACGGCCGACGGCGTCTGCCCCACCTGCTCGGCGGCCGCCGAGATCGAACCGCACTCGATCACACTGACGAAAATCTGCAACTCATCGGATCGGGCTTTCACGGGTGTCCTTTCTATCGAATGCGCCAGGTACTTCTTGTGGGAGCGAGCCTGCTCGCGAAAGTGGCCTGTCAGTCAACTTAGGTATCGACTGACTGCCTTCGCGAGCAGGCTCGCTCCCACAAGGGGCAAGGGATTCGATAGTAGCTGGATACGCGCGGGCGCGCTGTCACGCCGGCAAGTTGAACACCGTCTTGAGGTGCTGCTCGTAGCGCGCCACGTCGCCCTCGATGTCCGGACGCTTCATCACATCGACACACAGGAAGGTCGGCAGGCCGCTCATGCCGAGGAACTGATTGGCCTTGTGGAACGGGAAGTACACCGCGTCCACACCCTTGCCTTCGAAGAAGTCGGTGGGGTCATCGAACGCTTGTTGCGGCGCGTTCCAGGTCAGCGACAGCATGTACTGCTTGTCGTGGATCAGCCCACCGCTGCCGTACTTTTGCGACGCATCGGAACGGGTGCGGCCATCGCTGGCATACAGGCTGCCGTGGCCTTCGGTGAACACGTCGTCGATGTACTGCTTGACGATCCACGGCGCGCCCATCCACCAACCCGGCATCTGGTAGATGATCACGTCGGCCCAGAGGAACTTGGCCACTTCTTCCTTGATGTCGTAGCCGGCGTCGATGTGGGTTTCCTTGACATCCACACCGCCGCGGTCGAGCACGGCCAGGGCCGCTTCGTGCAGGGTGTTGTTGTAGCGACCATCGGAGTGGGCGAACTTTTTACCGCCGTTGAGCAACAGTACTTTTTTCATGAGAAGCCTCGTCATCTGGGCCGATCCGCCGCGCTGTGGATAACTCGCGGGATCGAGAAGGTTTAATTCGATGACGGCAGGTTATCGACCCAATCCCCCAGGAGTAAGCCCGTCGCGGGCAAATGACTTTTGATCCACACGCAAGAATTGCCAGCCGATTATTGCCGTAAAATCCCCTCAACCCACCCATTGAGGCGCTTTCCATGAGTCAGCAACACGGTTTTATCCTCCACGCCAAGACCCGCCCGGAACAGGCCGAGGCCTTCGAGGCGCTGTTTCGCGCCTATGTCGAACCCAGCCGCGCCGAGCCGGGCTGCATCGAGTACCACATGCTGCGCGACCAGCAGGACCCGACGCTGTTTATCTTCTATGAGATCTGGCAGTCGAAGGCCCACCTCGATGTGCATTCGAACCTACCGCACATGCAGGCCTTCTTCGAGACGCGCATGGATTACCTGGAGCGTGACTTCGACATTCGCCCCATCGACATGCTCAGCCCGTCGTCGGCTAGCCGCTGATCAACAGGTAACCGCCAAGCAGCCCCAGGCCAACGAAGAACACCCGCTTGAACCGCTCGGCGCTGATGTGCTGGCGCAACCATTGCCCCAGCAGCATGCCGAACACAGCGGGGATCAGCGCCAGTAGCGAAGCGCCCATCTCGGCGCTGCCCAAGGCGCCGCGCCACAGCAAGCCGGCCGCCAGGGCCAGGGTCGACACCGTGAACGACAGGCCCAGCGCCTGCACCAGTTGATCCTTGTTCAGCCCCAGCGCTTGCAGGTAGGGCACCGCCGGGATCACAAAGACCCCGGACGCGGAGGTGATGAGGCCCGTAAGCACGCCGCACAGCGGACCGAGCCAGCGCTCGGCGCGACTGCCAACCCGCCAGGCGGGGAGCAGCAGCCCACTCAGGGCATACACCAACAACGCCCCGCCCAACGCCCGCACCACCCACTGCCCGCCTTCGATCTCCAGCCACAGCGTGCCGACCCCGGTGCCCAAAAAGATCGCCAGCAGCATCGGCCATAACCGCGCCACCAGCCCACGCAAGTGCCCGCCAAATGCCAGTTGCCAGAGGTTGGTCAGGGTGGCGGGAATGATCAACAGCGCGGCTGCCTGTGTCGGCGCCATAGCCAGGCCGAGCAGGCCCATGGCAATCGTCGGCAGGCCGAGACCGATCATGCCTTTGATCAATCCGGCCATCATGAAGGTAGCAATCACCAGCACAGACAGGGACAAGCCGAGGTTTTGATAGAACGTCAGGGAAGTATTCATGGCGCCATCCTCGGGGGTTTGGCGGTGCTTGAAAATGTGCCATACACTGAGGCTGCCTCTTGTTTTAACTGAGGGACATACTTCATGGCGGCTGTCGACCGCTTCGCGAGCAGGCTCGCTCCCACAGGGAAAACGCGAACCCATGTGGGAGCGAGCCTGCTCGCGAAGGCGCCGCCCCGAACCATAATGCCCCGGACACAAGACCATGCACTTCGACCTGATTGACCTGCGCCTGTACCTGAACATCTTCGACGCCGGCAACATCACCGCCGGGGCCGCACGCAGTCATTTGTCGCTGGCCGCCGCCAGTGCGCGACTGCGGGCCATGGAAGCGTCGCTGGGGATCGCTTTTTTCGAGCGCGGTCGCCGCGGGATCAGTCCGACCCCGGCCGGCAATGCGTTGGCGCAACACGCGCGATTGTTGCTGCAACAGGCCGAGCGCCTGCAACAGGACCTCGCGGAGTACGCCAAGGGGGTCAAGGGCCAGGTGCGCCTGCTGTGCAACACCACGGCGCTCACCGAGTACCTGCCTGAAGTGCTGGCGACCTTTCTGCACCAACACCCCAACCTCGACATCGACCTGCAGGAGCTGCCGAGCTTGCGCATTACCCACGCATTGCGCCAGGGGGCGGCGCAGCTCGGGATTGTCTCCGATGCGGTGGACACCTCAGGCCTGGACACCCGACCCTTTCGCGACGACCCGCTGGTGCTGATCATGCCCAACGATCACCCGCTGGCCGAGGTACAGGCACCGAGTTTCAAGCAGAGCCTGGCCCACGATTACGTCGGGCTCAATGCCCACAGCGCGCTGGCGATTTACCTGGAGGAACAGGCGCTGCACGTGGGTCTGCGCATGCGCATCCGCATTCGGGTCGATGGCTTTGACGGGGTGATGCGCATGGTCGCGCAGGGTGCGGGGTTGGCGATTGTGCCGCTGGCCGCCGTGGAGCGCCGTGGCCCGCCGCAGGCCTTCAAATGCCGGGCACTGAACGAGCCCTGGGCCCGGCGAATGTTGTTGCTGTGCGCTCACTCGTTCGAGGGGCTGCCCAGGTATGCGAGCGCCTTGATGGCGGCCCTGTCAGCCGATGGCAGCGGTGGGCGCTAGCGCTAGCGGTGGATGTGGATGTGGATGTGGGAGCGAGCCTGCTCGCGAAGAGGCCGGCCCATCCAACCTACCTGTTGGCTGACAGATCGCTTTCGCGAGCAGGCTCGCTCCCACACGCTCCCCTTCAACACATGCCCTCAGGTCACGCTATGACGCACCTGGAACTGCGCCTGCGCCCAGGTTTTCTGGTCGAGGATCTCGCCCAGGATCTGCACCGCATCGAACACCTCGGTGAAGCGGGTGTAGAGCGGGGTGAAGCCGAAACGCATGATCCGCGGCTCGCGGTAGTCACCGATCACGCCCCGGGCGATCAGCGCCTGGATCACCGCGTAGCCTTCGGGGTGTTCGAAGCTGACGTGACTGCCGCGCTTGGTGTGCTCACGCGGGGTGATCAGCGTCAGGCCGTGGGCGGCGCAACGCGCCTCGACCAACTCGATGAACAGGTCGGTCAGGGCCAGGGACTTGCGGCGCAGGCTGGCCATGTCGGTCTGGGCGAAGATGTCCAGGCCACACTCGACCATCGCCAGCGACGTGATCGGCTGGGTACCACACAAGTAGCGGGCAATGCCACGGCTCGGCTCGTAGGCCGACTCCATGTCGAACTGGCGCGAATGACCGAACCAGCCCGACAGCGGCTGTGTCACCAGATCGCACAACGCGGGCGAGACCCACACGAAGGCTTGCGAACCCGGCCCGCCATTGAGGTATTTGTAGGTACAGCCGATGGCGTAGTCCGCGCCAGCACCACGCAAATCGACCGGCACCGCGCCGGCCGAGTGCGCCAGGTCCCAGACCGCCAGGGCGCCACATTCGTGGATCAATGCAGTGGTGGCCTGCATGTCGTGCATATAGCCGGTCTTGTAGTTGACGTGGGTCAGCATGACCACCGCGACATCCGCATCGACGGCCTGCACCAGCGCTTCGGGGGAATCCACCAGGCGCAGGCTGTAGCCCTGTTGCAGCAGGTCCATCAAGCCCTGGGCGATGTACAAATCGGTGGGGAAGTTGCTGGATTCGCTGACGATCACCCGCCGGGCAGGCGAGCGCGCGGCCTGCACCTGCAGGGCGGCGCCGAGGACCTTGAACAGGTTGATCGAGGTGGTATCGGTGATCACCACCTCGTCGTCGCCGGCACCAATCAAACGGGCCAATTGATTGCCCAGGCGCTGCGGCAGATCGCGCCAGCCGGCACTGTTCCAACTGCGGATCAGGCCATCGCCCCACTCCTGGGCAATCACCGCCTGGGCCCGCTCAAGCGCGGCCACGGGACGGGCGCCAAGCGAGTTGCCGTCCAGGTAGATCACGCCCTCAGGCAGCGCGAACTGATCACGCAGCGCAGCCAGCGCGTCTTGCGCATCGAGCGCCAGGCAGTCGTTTCTTGTGGTCATGGAAGGTCCTGTCCTTTAAGTGTCATGCGGCCGCTAGGCGCCGTATCCCGGGCCCTTTCGCAGCGAATCAATGGACAAATAATGAACGAAGATTTAGAGAATTTTCGTGCAAAGTGCAGGGCCATATAGTAGTTATCTCGAAGATAATTCGAATCCAACTCAAAAAACCGCGGATTTATTCAAGCCATGACTCTCGACGCCACAGACCTGCGCATCCTGCACTTTTTGCAACTGGACGGACGCATCAGCAACCAGGAACTGGCCGAGAAAGTCGCGCTGTCACCCTCGGCCTGCCTGCGGCGTTTAAGGCTGCTGGAAAGCGAGGGGATCATCACCGGCTACCGCGCCGAACTGAGCGCCGAGCGCCTGGGCGTGGAACTGGAAGCCATCGTCCACGTGTCACTGCGCCAGGACGTCGAGGACTGGCACGACACCTTCGTCAAGAAAGTCCAGTCATGGCCGGAAGTGTCCACCGCCTACGTGATAACCGGCGCCAGCAACTATGTGCTGCGGGTACAGGCCCGCAACCTCAAACACTTCTCGGACTTCATCGTCAACAAACTCAACCGCACGGCAGGCGTGACCGACATACGCTCGGAGATCGTGCTGCAGAAGATCAAGGAGCGGGAAGACTTGTTGGATCTGGTGGCGCGCAAATAGGCCCAGGCGCCTCCCTCCCTCGCGAATGCAATCTGTCAGTAACATCGATGCTGACTGACACACCGCTTTCGCGAGCAAGCCCGCTCCCACAGTTTAGATCGCAGTACAGACGCAAGCGCCAGGTCGGCTGCCAGGCCGCCTTCGCAACGGTGCGGCGATCCGACAGCTCACTCCCACAGCGGACCGAAACACATTCACCACAGCGCCCACAGCGACCCACCCGTCAGATAGAGCGCATCCGCCGTGCTTCGTTGCGCTGCACGGTCGCGCTGGGGGACTCGTCGAACAACTTGCGGTACTCGGCGGAGAATCGGCCCATGTGGGTAAAGCCCCAGGCCATGGCCACTTCCGAGATATTGCGCGCCTGGCCATGCTCGAGAATGTCCTGGCGCACCGCATTCAAACGGTGCTTCTTCAAATAGGCCATCGGCGACAGGGCGAAATACTTTCGAAAGGCTTCGAACAGCTTGAAGCGCGACACCCCGGCCGCCGCTTCGAGGTCCTCCAGGCACAACGCCTCGCGGGCATTATCGTGAATGTACTGCTTGGCCCTGACCAGGTAATGCGGCAACTTGACCCCGGACACCTCACGCAACTCATCGGAATAGTTGTTGGGCTGGGCGAATATCAGGCCCTTGATCAGCGTGCTTTCAAGGTCCCGGGTGAACGCCACTTGCTCGAACAACGCACTGCTGCGCTCCACTTCATCGATGAAGTAACGCGCCATCCGCCACCACGCGGCCGAAGCGCCGTCCACCGCATCCATCGCCGGCTCGAAACGCAGCGGCGCGTCCAGCGGGCGCTGCAAGATACCCTCCAGGGACTCATTCATCGCGGCGCGGGTGATCACCACCTGGACCTTGCGACAGTCACCGGAAATCGCCAGCACCTGGTGCTCATTGGGCGAAATGATCACGCCCTGGTCGCGGTCGGAGCGCAGGCGCTTACCGTTCTTGAGCAACTCCTGCTCCCCCACCAACGGCAGGCTGAGGCTGTAGCTGCTGAAGTGCTCGGCGTCCTCGATATCGATGTTGACGTCAGTGCCGTATTCGAGAGTGCCCAGGGTCGTGGCCATGGACTTGAACACGTTGCCGCTGTGATGAAAGCGGATACGCGTCGGTGTCGAGGTCTCCAGGCGATGGGGACCACAGATCCCCGACATCCAGGACCTGGCCCCTTCAAGGTCATAGTGATCGATACGAATATCGCGACTCTGTGAATCGGCGTTGCTATTCATCACGGCACCCACGGCATTATTTTTTTCGGTGCACTCTGACGGCGCACCTTTGGTGAGAAACGAGCAATTTCCAGACCAGCCCACCCGCCCCCCACTGAAGGGATAACAATCGCCCACTAAGTGGATAAGGCGCACTGAATAGCGCTCGACGCAAGGTCCAGACAGTAGCGCACTGGCGCCAATTGGGGCAGCCGTTCATCACCGCGTGCACGACAGTGAGTCATCGCTGCACAGACCGACGCTCAAGTGTTACCCCGGTTTGTGGCAGCGAGGGCATCCGCCAGTGATTGGTTGGCTGTCAGGCCGCCTTCGCGAGCGGGCTCGCTCCCACAATGGATCGAAGTCCATCCGCCAGAGCCAGGCCGGCCGGAAGGCCGCCTTCGCCGGCAAGCCGGTCTCGCTCCCACGGATTCAGGTGAATCCGAAGACCCCCATACTTAGCGGATGGCCTTCGCCGACTAAGCGGATAGACCCTCACCCACCCCAGTCTCTCTAATGGCGCATACCGATTGGCCTGAATAAAAATAGGGGCACACCCATGAATGGCGAAAAAAACGTCGAACAGTGGAAAACATTCATCGAAGGCTGCCTGGACTTTCGTCCGGCCGAAGGCGTGTTCCGCATTGCTCGGGACATGTTCACCGAACCCCAGCTGTTCGACCTGGAGATGGAACTGATCTTCGAGAAGAACTGGATCTACGCCTGCCACGAAAGCGAACTGGCCAACAACCACGACTTCGTCACCATGCGCGCCGGACGCCAGCCGATGATCATCACCCGCGACGGTGACGGCCAACTCAATGCCCTGATCAACGCCTGCCAGC
The DNA here is from genome assembly GCF_900109995.1 of Pseudomonas sp. ok272. Taxonomy (GTDB): domain Bacteria; phylum Pseudomonadota; class Gammaproteobacteria; order Pseudomonadales; family Pseudomonadaceae; genus Aquipseudomonas. The sequence continues at coordinate 15,868 of NZ_FOCB01000023.1, forward strand.
ACCGCGGCACCACCCTGACCCGGGTCGGCAAGGGCAACCAGTCGACGTTCACCTGCCCGTTCCACGCCTGGTGCTACAAAAGCGACGGGCGCCTGGTCAAGGTCAAGGCCCCCGGCGAATACCCCGAAGGCTTCGACAAGGCCACTCGCGGCCTGAAAAAAGCGCGTATCGAGAGCTACAAAGGGTTTGTGTTCATCAGCCTGGACGTGAACGGCAGCAACAGCCTGCAAGACTTCCTCGGCGACGCCAAAGTGTTCTTCGACATGATGGTCGCCCAGTCGCCCACCGGCGAGCTGGAAGTGCTGCCGGGCAAGTCGGCCTACACCTACGAGGGCAACTGGAAGCTACAGAACGAGAACGGCCTGGATGGCTACCACGTCAGCACGGTCCACTATAACTACGTGGCCACGGTGCAACATCGCCAGCAGGTCAACAGCGAAAACGGCACCGCCAGCGGCACCACCCTGGACTACAGCAAGCTCGGCGCGGGCGACGCCAACACCGATGACGGCTGGTTCGCCTTCAACAACGGTCACAGCGTGCTGTTCAGCGACATGCCCAACCCGACCGTGCGCTCCGGCTACGCGACCATCATGCCGCGCCTGATCGACGAATACGGCCAGCAGAAGGCCGAGTGGATGATGCATCGCCTGCGCAACCTGAACGTCTACCCGAGCCTGTTCTTCCTCGATCAAATCAGTTCGCAGTTGCGCATCATCCGTCCGGTGGCCTGGAACAAGACCGAAATCATCAGCCAGTGCCTGGGGGTCAAGAACGAGTCGGATGCCGATCGCGAGAACCGCATCCGCCAGTTCGAAGACTTCTTCAACGTCTCCGGCCTCGGCACCCCGGACGACCTGGTGGAGTTCCGTGAAGCCCAGCGTGGTTTCCAGGCCCGCCTGGAACGCTGGAGCGATATCTCCCGAGGCAGCCACCGCTGGGAAACCGGGGCCACGCCCAACAGCGAGGCCATCGGCATCGCACCGGCCATGACCGGCACCGAATTCACCCACGAGGGGCTGTACGTCAACCAGCACGCCAACTGGCAGAAGTTCTTGCTCGATGGCCTGGACGCCCAATCCCTGAAGCTGCGTGAGGTGTGAGCATGAATGCGCAATTGCAGTACCAGATCGAACAATTCTTCTACCGCAAGTCCGAGCTGTGCGACGCCAAGGAATGGGACGCCTACCTGGCGCTGTTCGATCCGCTGAGTGAGTTCCACTTGCCGCAATGGGACTCCGAGCACGTCTACACCCGCGACCCCAAGCGCGAGATGTCGCTGATCTACTACAGCAACCGCTCGGGCCTGGAGGACCGCGTGTTCCGCCTGCGCACCGGCAAGGCGGCCTCGGCCACGCCGATGCCGCGCACCCTGCACCTGATCAACAACGTGCGCATCAGCGAGTTGCCCGACGGTGAACTGGAGGTCCGCTTGAACTGGCACACGTTGTTCTTCCGCCTGGCCGCCTCGGAGCAGTTCTATGGCTCCGCGACCTATCGCCTCAAGCCCCATGGCGACCGCTGGCTGATCATGCGCAAACACGTGTTGCTGCTCAACGACCACATCAACTCGGTGCTCGACTTCTACCACCTCTAGTCGGCCGCACACCGCCCGCCTCTGTGGGAGCGAGCCTGCTCGCGAATGACGGCGTGGCTGACCCGCGCTTTCGCGAACTGGCGCGCGCCCACACGTACCGTGGCGTTCACCTTTCAACCTACCTACACGCAGAGGTGCGAATGAATCACAAAGTGGCGTTCAGCTTTGCCGACGGCAAGACCCTGTTCTTTCCCGTGCAGGCCAACGAAATACTGCTCGATGCCGCGCTGCGCAACGGCATCAACATACCGCTAGATTGCCGCGAAGGGGTCTGCGGCACCTGCCAGGGCCGTTGTGAGTCCGGCGACTACAGCCAGGACTACGTCGACGAGGAAGCCCTCTCCAGCCTCGATCTGGCGCAGCGCAAGATGCTCACCTGCCAGACCCGGGTGACGTCTGATGCCACGTTTTACTTCGATTTTGCGTCGAGCCTGTGCAACGCCGCCAAGCCGGCGCAGCGCCTGGGCAAGGTCTGCGAAGTACAGCCGGTCTCCGACAGCACGGCGATTGTGTACCTGCAACTGGACCAGCCCCTGGACTTCCTGCCGGGGCAATACGCCCGCCTGTCGATTCCAGGGACCGCGCACCAACGCTCCTATTCCTTCGCCAACCGGCCGGGGAATCGCTTGCAGTTCTTGATCCGCCTGCTGCCGGATGGGGTGATGAGCAACTACGTGCGCGAGCGCTGCCAAGTGGGTGATGAGCTGTTGCTGGAAGCCCCGCTGGGCGCGTTCTACCTGCGCCAGGTCGCCCGGCCGCTGGTGCTGGTGGCGGGCGGCACCGGGCTGTCGGCGCTGCTGGGTATGCTCGATGAACTCGTCGCACGCGGCTGCGAGCAGCCGGTGCATCTGTACTACGGCGTGCGCAGTGCCGCGGATTTGTGCGAAGCCGAGCGGATCAAGGCGTATGCCGAAACACTCCCGGGCTTTCGCTACACCGAGGTGCTCAGCGATCCTTCGCCACAGTGGACGGGCAAGCGGGGCTACCTTACCGACCATTTCGAGGTGGCCGAATTGCGGGACACAACGGCGGATATGTACGTGTGCGGTCCGCCGCCGATGGTCGAATCCATCAAGCAATGGCGGCAGGATCAAGGGCTTGAGTGCGTTCAGTTGTATTACGAAAAGTTCACCGAGAGTAATATCTGATCCCTCAGCGGTGAGGGGCTGATTCTGCGTGTGTGCGATCAACCCTGACAACAACAAGTAAAAAGGGAATCTGTATGGCGGATGACATGGTTAACCCGGTAGGCCTCAAGCGAGGTCTGAAGAACCGGCATATTCAACTGATTGCCTTGGGTGGGGCGATTGGCACGGGCCTGTTCCTGGGCTCGGCCGGCGTGCTCAAGTCGGCAGGACCATCGATGATCCTGGGCTATGCGATCGCCGGGTTCATCGCGTTCCTGATCATGCGCCAACTGGGCGAGATGATCGTTGAAGAACCGGTGGCGGGCTCCTTCAGCCACTTCGCCCACAAATACTGGGGCAGCTACACCGGCTTCCTGGCGGGCTGGAACTACTGGGTGCTGTATGTGCTGGTGGGCATGGCCGAGCTAACGGCGGTCGGCAAGTACATTCAGTTCTGGTGGCCGGAGATTCCGACCTGGGCCAGCGCGGTGGTGTTCTTTGTCCTGGTCAACCTGATCAACACGCTGAACGTGAAGTTCTTCGGCGAGACCGAATTCTGGTTCGCGATCATCAAGGTCGTGGCAATCATTGGCATGATCGTGCTCGGTTGCTACCTGCTGTTCACCGGCACCGGCGGCCCGCAAGCCTCGGTGAGCAACCTGTGGAGCCATGGCGGGTTCTTCCCCAATGGCGGCACGGGGCTGCTGATGGCCATGGCCTTCATCATGTTCTCCTTCGGTGGCCTGGAGCTGGTGGGCATCACTGCCGCCGAGGCCAGCGAACCCCGCAAAGTGATCCCCAAGGCGATCAACCAGGTGGTGTACCGGATCCTGATCTTCTACGTCGGCGCCCTGGCCGTGCTGCTGTCGCTGTACCCATGGGACCAATTGCTGGTCACCCTGGGCGCGTCCGGCGATGCCTACAGCGGCAGCCCGTTCGTGCAGATCTTCTCCCTGATCGGCAACGACACGGCCGCGCACATCCTCAACTTCGTGGTCCTGACCGCCGCGTTGTCGGTGTACAACAGCGGTGTGTACTGCAACAGCCGCATGCTGTTCGGCCTGGCGGAACAAGGCGACGCCCCCAAGGCGCTGCTCAAGCTCAACAAGCAAGGCGTGCCACTGCGGGCCCTGGGGATTTCCGCGCTGGTCACGCTGTTGTGCGTGGTGATCAACTACGTGGCCCCGCATAACGCGCTGGAGCTGTTGTTCGCGCTGGTGGTGGCGTCCTTGATGATCAACTGGGCACTGATCAGCCTGACCCACATCAAGTTCCGCAAGGCCATGGCCGAACAAGGCCACGTGCCGTCGTTCAAGGCCTTCTGGTTCCCGTTCAGCAACTACCTGTGCCTGGCCTTCATGCTGATGATCATCTGCGTGATGCTGGCGATCCCGGGCGTGCGGGCATCGGTGTATGCGATACCGGTGTGGGTGGGGATTCTCTACGTCTTCTACCGGATACGAATGAACAAGGCCAACGCGGTGGCTGCCGCGCGGTAATCGTTCAAGACGCGATAAAAAGCCCCGGAATTCAATGAATACCGGGGCTTTTTTTGTCAGCAACGTACACATAACGACTAAATCGACATATTTGAGAAACGTCCTCTAGACGTGGCACCATAACCCCTCCTCAAATGGACCGTCCTAGACACCTATTCATTCGTACTCAAGCAAGCAAAGCTAAACCAAGAGACACATTTCATATGACGCGCACCGCTGAACACACTGGACACTGCCACGCCGAGTGTCATGTCCCACATGATTTTGAAGACTGCCGAAACGTTGAGACCGGCGCCGTCTTCATTATCGCTTCCGGTGCGTCGGCAAAAGACTTCCCGATCGAGCAGTTCGCCCACATTCCCATGATTACCATGAATGGCGCGATCTCGATGTTTCGCGAGTCGGGGATAAAACCCTACTTCTACACCTGTACCGACACTGGGTTTTCCAGGCAACAACCCGAGTTGTTCGAGTTGGCCATGCGCCTGAGTCAACGCGTGGCCCTGTGGGAGGATCACGCCCAGTCCCAGTCATCGCCCAAGGGCAAGCTGTACGTTATCGCCAAGGCGACCGCCAAGCCGGGCTGGAGAGAGTACCTGCCAGGAAACAAGACCGGGCTGATTCGCCGCGCAAAGTTTGGGAGCCGAAATAAAACCATCGGTTTCAGCAAGAACCTGAAGAACGGTTTTTTTGATGCGCGTACCGTTGCGTACCTGGCCCTGCAAATCGCCTATCACTTGGGCTTTACCAAGGTGTATCTAGTCGGTGTCGACCTCAATCAAAACGCGGGGCGGTTTTATGAGCGCAACGGAGAGTCCAACTCGCCGTGCGGACTGGATGACTACTTCGAGTCCAGAATACTGCCGTCACTGAGCCTGATGTCAAAAGAAGTCATGGGCAAAGACTTCTCGGTCTACAACTTGTCGACCACCTCAAGAATCCCCGACACGCTGATACCGCGCATCACACTCGCCGAAGTCACCGCGACGTTATGCTGATCTCGCGTCACCCACTACTTGACTACCGTACCTACCGCTTGGGCACTAAGAAGACCGGATGAAATACTTTTTTATTGGCTGGACGGCTCAGTACGAAAAAACCATGATCGCCAACTTGGCACGGCGGCACGACGTTAGCACCATTACCGTCCCCAACTTCGCCAAGCGCTTGAATCGCTACCTCATTTCAATCAACAAGCGACTCAAGCGCCGCTCCATTGGTAATCAATGGCTCGCCTCGCGCATCCTGGCAGCACACAAAGAATCCAGTGACGACATCCTGATCTGTAATGAAGGCCAAAGTGGCCGTGGCCTGAACCCCAGCATCATTCAACAGTTCAAGGGGAAAAAAGTCCTGTTGGTCAGGGACTTGGTCGATGCCAATTACGTACGCAATGCCCTGCTCACGTTCGACAACGTGTATAGCTTCGATAAAGCGCAATGCGAAGAGTTCGGCATGCAATACATGGATCAATTCTTCCCCTATGGGATTGATGATGCCAAACGCCTGTGCAGCACAACCCGCGCACCTGGGGTTACGCCCACCTGCTTTTTTCTGGGGCGCGATAAAGGCCGGGTCCGCGCCATAGAATCAATGGCACAACAACTACAGCGCCAGGGTTGTATCGCCGACTTTCATATCGCCAAAGACTACAGTTCAACCGGCACGTCCGACTATTACATCGACGACATCCTGCCTTATGAGGAAAACATTAAGCGTTCGCTTCAAGCGGACATCCTGGTCGATATCAATCAAGAGGGGCAGTCCGGGATTACCCTGCGGGTATTGGAGTCAATCTTCTTTAACAAGAAGCTGATCACCGCCAATCAAACGGTCAACTCGTTGAACCTGTTCCGGCCGGAGAACATCTTCATCGTCCGTGACGACACACTGCACGGTTTGCAGGATTTCATCGCCACCCCCGTCCGCCCAATTCCCGAAGCGATACTTCACCACTACAGTCCAGACCACATGCTGGAACAAATCACCGCCGACATGTTCCCCTCCTCCCCCAAGCCTTAAGGCTTACACCGAGGAGGCACGCCAGCGGTGATCGCGCGGGATCAGAGCGTCGAACGCACCCGCCACAACTCCGGGAACAACACGGTGTCGAGCATCTTGCGCAGGTAGCCCACGCCTTCAGTGCCGCCGGTGCCGGGCTGGAAGCCGATGATGCGCTCCACCGTGGTGACATGGCGGAAGCGCCATTGGCGGAACGAGTCTTCCAGGTCGATGAACTTCTCGGCCAACTGATACAGGTCCCAGTACTGCGAAGGGTTCTGGTAGACCACGCGCCAGGCGGCTTCCACTGAAGGATCGTGGGCGGTGGGCTGGGTCGGGTCGCAGCTCAGGCGCTGCGGGTCGATCTCAAGCCCGGCACTGACCATCAGCCGGATCGCTTCGTCGTACAGCGATGGCGTGGCCAGCGACAGTTGCAGCTCGGCCAGCAACTCCGGGCGATGGGCGTGGGGACGCAACAGGGTCGCGCTCTTGTTGCCGAGAATGAACTCGATCTCACGGTACTGGAACGACTGGAAGCCCGACGACTGCCCGAGGAACGGACGAATCGCGTGGTACTCGGTGGGCGTCATCGTGGCCAGCACGGTCCAGGCCGTCACCAACTGATCGAAGATCCGCGAGACCCGCGCCAGCATCTTGAACGCCGGCGGCAACTCACCCAGGCGCACGTGCTCCCGAGCGGCCTTGAGTTCGTGCAGCATCAGCTTCATCCACAGCTCGGAGGTCTGGTGCTGGATGATGAACAGCATCTCGTTATGGTCCGGCGACAGTGGGTGCTGGGCGCTGAGAATCCGTCCCAGGTCCAGGTAATCGCCGTAACTCATGGAGTCGGAGAAATTCAGCTCGGCGTTATGCCACTCATCGGTTGGGGTGCTCGGCGGCTGATTGCTCGCCGAATAGGGACATTGGCTCATCGAGCAGACTCCAAAGGAAAAGGGGCAGGCAGCGGACGCAGGATTGCCCGCACGGGGCTCGCATCCAGGTGGGCAAAGCGCAGTGGCAGCGCGATCAACTCGTAGTCGCCCTCGGCTACGTCGTCGAGCACGATGCCTTCGAGGATAGCCATGCCGTGCCGGGCCACCGCGTTATGGGCATCCATGGTCTTGGATTGCTGGGGGTCCAGGGACGGCGTGTCGATCCCAATCAGGCGCACGCCAAGACGGGCCAGCAACTCGACGGTGTCCTTGGCCACGGCAGTGAAGACCGGGTCCCAGGTCGTCAGCGGCGCCTGGCGATAGGTGCGCAACAAGACCCGCTCGGGCAGGTTGGCAAGGCGCCCTTCAAGCTGTTCGGGGCGGACCAGGGCGCCACTGTCCAGGCAATGCAGTACGCGGCACGTGCCCATGTAGACGTCCAGCGACACCTCGCCAATCGGCGCGCCGTCAGGGCTGTAATGCAGCGGGGCGTCGACGTGGGCGCCCGTATGGGGTGACAGGGTGATGCGCCCAACATTGACCGGGCACTCCGGCCCGAAGGTCCACACGCGTTCTTCCTGGAACGGCGTATCACCGGGCCAGGTCGGGGTTGCGGTGCTCAAGGGTGGGCTGATGTCCCACCAGGACGGCGTACTTTTCATTGTAGGAATCTCGGCTTGCTCACAGGTGAATGATACGAGCGAACCATCTGAACTTTCTTGCAAAAATCTTCGGCCAACGCCAAATGTTTCGCACTTACTGCTAAGAAACCGGCATTTGACGCGGAGAAATTTCACCGCCGGGGCCGTGTATCCAACCGCCGCTTGACTCTCCCCCATGGGGCGGACTTTATCCTCGGGTTTTCAGCCCCAGGAATACGCCCATGAGCAAACGAATAGTCGTGATCCTCGGCCACCCCTCGACCACCAGCTTTTGCGCGGCGCTTGCCGAGCGCTACGTGCAAACGGCCCGGAATGCCGGGCATGAGGTGCGTGAACTGCGCCTGGGCGCCCTGGACTTCGACCCGATCCTGCGCGAGGGCTATCGACAGGTTCAGCCGCTGGAGGCCGACCTGCTCCAGGCCCAGGCCGATATCACCTGGGCCGAGCACCTGACGTTGATCTATCCCATCTGGTGGGGCGCGATTCCGGCGTTGCTCAAGGGCTTTTTCGACCGCGTGCTGCTGCCCGGATTCGCCTTCAAGTACCGGCCCGGCAAGGCCTTCCCCGAAAAACTATTGCGCGGGCGCAGCGCCGACCTGCTGGTGACCATGGACACCCCGCCCTGGTATTACCGCTGGGTCTATCGCATGCCCGGCCTGCACCAGGTGCGCCGCACGACCCTGGCGTTTTGCGGGATCAAACCGCGCCACACCCTGACCTTCGGTCCGGTGCTGGGCTCGACCGATGGGCAACGCGAGGCGTGGCTGATGAAAGTCCAGGCTATCGCTCAAGGCTAAGTCTCAGGGATAATCGCCAGTGCCATCAGATAGGCATCACGAAAAAGGGACTTTTCATGTACATCGGTAAAGCTGCGCAGTTGTCGGGCACCACCATCAAGAGCATCCGTCACTACGAGGACATCGGCCTCTTGCCACCCGCGCAGCGCCAGGGCAAATACCGCATCTATGATCAGCACAGCATCGAGCTGTTGAGCTTTATCAAATGCGCCCAGCAACTGGGCTTCAAGCTCAAGGAAATGCAGGTGATGTTCGACGCCCGCCGTGGCCAGGCGGTGCCGTGGAACCTGGCGCACCAGGCGATCATCGATAAGAAGACCCAACTGGCGGATACCATCGCCCACCTGACCCGCCAGCACGAACAACTGAGCGAACTGCAGGCCAATCTGCTGCAAGCGCAGAACCATTGCCCACTGGGGCAAATCTGAGGCCCTGTGCGCTTCTGGATAGCTGGGGGTCGAGCACAGACAACTGACACCCCACCGGGCGCTATAGGGTGCGGCTTCAGTCCTGCCTAACGTTCGGAGTCAGCATGTCTACCCCCATTACCGTACTGCGCGATACCCATCCTCTGCCCGTGCTCGATGCCTGCAAGTGGGAAAAGCTCGAAGGCGACCCACACACCGTCAACCTCAACGCCTACACCAGCGAGGATGGCAGCAAGATCATGGGCACCTGGATCTGCACGCCGGGCAAGTGGCGGGTCGAGTACGTGAAGTGGGAGTACTGCCATTTCCAGGAAGGCTACTGCGTGATCACCCCGGACGGCCTGGCGCCGATTCATCTGCGGGCGGGGGATATCTTCGTCGTGGAACCGGGAATGACCGGCACCTGGGAAGTGGTGGAGACCGTGCGCAAGTACTTCGTGTTTGCCTGAGCGCCGCCACCGCACGCTGTGGCGAGCAAGCTCGCTCGCCACAGATGCCCTCTCAATGCCTAAACGCAAGCATGGTGCCCTTACTGCGGCTTGCGATAGCTGTTGATGATGGCCGAGAAATCCTGGCCGCCTTCGCCGCGCTGGCTCATCGCCTGGTACAACTGCTGGGCCACCGCGCCGAGTACCACCGGCTGGTGGGCCTGGCGCGCCGCTTCGGTGGCCAGGCCCAGGTCCTTGAGCATCAGCTCGGCGCCAAAACCGCCGGTGTAGCCCCGCGAGGCGGGGGCCGTTTCGACGACACCCGGCCACGGGTTGTACAGCTCCGAACTCCAGCAACGCCCCGTCGAGCTGTTGATGATGCCCGCCAGCACGCGGGTATCGATCCCCAGGGCATCGCCCAGGGCCATGGCTTCGCTGGTGCCGACCATGGAGATGGCCAGCAGCAGGTTGTTGCAGATCTTGGCGATTTGCCCGGTCCCGACCGGACCGCAGTGCACGATGTTGCGGCCCATCTGCGCCAGCACCGGTTGCAGGGTGGCGAACAGTTCCGGTGGCGCGCCGACCATGAAGGTCAGGGTCCCCGCCGCCGCGCCGCCGGTGCCGCCGGAGACCGGCGCATCGGCCATGCTCACGCCCTGCTTTTCGGCAGCGGCAGCCACGTCACGGGCGGTCTGCGGGTCGATGGTGCTGCAATCCACTGCCGGCACGCCCTTGCCGATCCCCGCCAGCACGCCGTCTTCACCCAGCCAGACGCTGCGCACATGCACGGCCGCCGGCAACATGGTGATCACCAGCTCCGCGCCCTGCGCCGCTTCGCGGGCCGAGGCGCTGATGTGCCCACCCAATTGCGCCAGCTCGGCCAGCACGGCCTGGTTGAGGTCCACCAGGTTCAACGCGTGCCCAGCCTTGATCAGGTTGCGCGCCATCGGTGCGCCCATGTTGCCCAGGCCGATAAATGCGATTTTCATGTCGGTTTCCTCAACGCAGGTTGATGGTGGTGTTCACACCGTCGTTGACGCTGTCATCGTCGAACCAGCGGCTGGTGACGGTTTTGGTCTGAGTGTAGAACTGCACCACTTGCTTGCCATACGGGCCGAGGTCGCCGAGCTTGGAGCCACGCGAACCGGTGAAGCTGAAGAACGGCACCGGCACCGGGATCGGGATGTTGATGCCGACCTGGCCGACGTCGATTTCGCTCTGGAACTTGCGTGCCGCCGCGCCGCTCTGGGTGAACAGGCCGGTGCCGTTGCCGAACGGGTTGGCGTTGACCAGCGCAATGGCCTGGTCGAGGGTATCGACTTCCAGCACCACCAGCACCGGGCCGAAGATTTCCTGGGTGTAGATCTGCATCTGGGTGGTCACGCCGGAGAACAGGGTCGGGCCGACGAAGTTGCCTTGCTCGAAGCCCGGGACGCTGATCTGGCGACCGTCCAGCTCCAGCGTGGCGCCTTCCTTGATGCCGCTTTCGATCAGGTCGAGGATCCGCGCCTTGGCGCGCTTGGAGATCACCGGCCCGACATCGGTGCCGGGCTCGCTGCCGGCGTTGACCTTGAGCTTTTGCGCCAGCGCCTTGAGGTCCGGCAGCCATTGCTTGGCCGCGCCCACCAGCACCACCACCGAGGTGGCCATGCAGCGCTGGCCAGCGGCACCAAACCCGGCGCCGACCAGGGCGTTGAGGGTTTGCTCGCGGTTGGCATCGGGCAGCACCACTGCATGGTTCTTGGCGCCCATCATCGATTGCACGCGCTTGCCGTGCTGGCCGGCCAGGTCATAGACGTGGGTGCCGACAGCGGTCGAACCGACGAACGACACGGCCTTGATGTCCTTGTGGGTGCACAGCGCGTCGACCACCTCCTTGCCACCGTGGACCACGTTGAGCACGCCCGCCGGGACGCCCGCCTCGATCGCCAGCTCCACCAGCATCATGGTCGACAGCGGGTCCTGCTCCGAGGGCTTGAGCACGAAGGTGTTGCCGCAGGCGATGGCCATCGGGAACATCCACAGCGGGATCATCGCCGGGAAGTTGAACGGAGTAATACCGGCGCACACACCGATCGGCTGGCGCAGGGTGTAGGTGTCGACGCCACCGGCGACGTTCTCGGCGAACTCGCCCATTTGCAGGGTGCCGATGGAGCAGGCGTGTTCGACCACTTCCAGGCCGCGGAAGATGTCGCCTTCCGCGTCGGCGATGGTCTTGCCCTGCTCGGCGCTCAGGACCACGGCGATGCGCTTGGAGTGCTCGCGAATCAACGCCTGGAGCTTGAGCATGATGCGCATCCGCGCGCCAATCGGCGTCAGCTTCCAGGTCTGGAAGGCGCGATGGGCGGCATCGATGGCGGCAGCCACTTCGCCCTGGGTGGCAAACGGCACCTTGGCCAGGACTTGCTGGGTCGCTGGGTTGACGATGTCGTGCCACTCGGCGGTCTTGGACTCGACCCACTCGCCATTGATCAGCAGCTTGACCTTTTGCACGGTGGTTTCGTTGGGCGTAAGCGATGCGTTCATGGGGGTCTCCGGCGCTTATTGTTATGGGGGGAGCCAAGGCGAGCAGCGTGCCTTGGTGATTGAACTGTTTTTGGAGTATAGATGTGCAAACTTCTAATAAGAACGCACATAAAAGCCGGTCCAACATGCAAAAAAACATCACATCGCTGGGCTCCCTGAACTGGGACGACCTGAAGTTTTTCCTGGAAGTGGCCCGTACCCGCAAGGCCAGCACGGCGGCCAAGCGCCTGGCCGTGGATTACACCACCGTGTCGCGGCGCATCAGCTCGCTGGAGGGCGCGCTGGGCACGTTGCTGTTCGAGAAGTCGCGGACCAACGGCTTCGTCCTGACCGCCGAAGGCCAGCGTTTGCTGGGGTACGCCGAGTCGATTGAAAGCACCTTGCACATGGCGTGCGAGCAGGTGTCGGGGTCGGGCGTGGCGCTCTCGGGTCATGTGCGGATGGGCTGCACCGAGGGCTTCGGCAGCTTTTTCATCACCCCGCAACTCAGCCACTTCGTCGATGCCTATCCGGCAATCTCGGTGGACATCCTGCCGCTGCCGCACTTCATCAGCCTGTCCAAGCGCGAGGCCGACATCGTCATCGCCCTGGAACGCCCGGAACACGGCCCCTACGTGTGCTGCAAGCTGTGCGACTACCGCTTGCAGCTGTACGCGACCCAGGATTACCTCGATCAACACCCGCCGATCCGCCAGCCGGCAGACCTGGCGCGCCATCAATTCATCAGTTACGTCGACGACCTGGCGTTCAGCTCCGAGTTGCTGTACCTGGCCAACGTACTGCCCGGCGCCAGCGCCAACCTGCGCAGCACCAGCGTGATCGCACAGTTCGTCGCGGCGCAGCAAGGACGTTCGCTGGCAATCCTGCCGTGCTTCCTGGCGGCCCAGGACCCACGGTTGCTGCCGGTACTGGCGCAAGAGGTCACTATCACGCGGCAGTTCTGGATGTACTGCCGCGAAGACCTGCGCAAGCTCAAGCGGATCACCCTGTTGTGGGATTACATCAGGGAAGTTACCGAGCTGAATCAAGGGTTGTTGATGGGTGAGACACGGGAGCTTCGGTTTGTAGACTGAGGTGTGGCCTTCAACATAACCTTCTCCCCCCCTTGCCTGCGCCGAATCGGTGCGCAGTTCGCGGGGTGCCTCTTGGGTTTTTTACCTGTTTGGCTTGCCCGGCACATATGGATAGCCGTATATTCGGATAACTATATATCCAGAGCCACTTCCATGCTCAATCCCGCCGCCGTCTTCAAATGCCTGTCCGATGAAACTCGCGTACGGGCCACCCTGCTCATCACCCGCGAAGGCGAGTTATGTGTGTGTGAACTGGTCTGTGCCTTGGACGACAGTCAGCCCAAGGTCTCTCGCCACCTCGCACAGTTACGCGGGTGCGGCCTGCTGCTCGACCGGCGCCAGGGACAATGGGTGTACTACCGGCTCAACCCTGACCTGCCAACGTGGGTGCGCGACGTGCTTGAGACAACCTTGATCGCCAACGCCGATTGGCTGGATGAAAACAGCACTCGACTCAACGCCATGGGCGACCGCCCGCTCAACACCGCCGCCTGCTGCTGAACCAGCACCTATCGAGACTTCACATGCTGAGCGCGCTCGCTATTTTTCTATTCACCATGGTGCTGGTCATCTGGCAACCCAAGGGCTTGGGTGTTGGCTGGAGTGCCTCGTTGGGGGCTGTTCTGGCGCTGATTGCCGGTGTCGTGACGGTGGGCGATATCCCCCTGGTATGGGCGATTGTCTGGAATGCCACGACGACATTCATTGCGCTGATCATCATTAGTTTGTTGCTTGATGAGGCGGGTTTCTTCCAATGGGCCGCGTTGCATGTGGCGCGCTGGGCCAAGGGCGATGGCCGTCGCCTGTTCGCCTTCACGGTACTGCTGGGGGCGGCCGTTTCCGCCCTGTTTGCCAACGATGGGGCGGCGCTGATTCTGACGCCCATCGTTATCTCAATCCTGCTCGCACTGCGGTTTTCACCCGCCTCTACCTTGGCGTTTGTCATGGCGGCCGGCTTTATTGCCGACACCGCGAGCCTACCGCTGGTGGTGTCGAATCTCGTCAACATCGTATCGGCTGACTACTTTGGCCTGGGCTTCAGCCAGTACGCCTCGATCATGGTGCCGGTCAACCTGGTGGCCGTGAGCGCAACGCTCGTTGTGCTGTACGGGTTTTTTCGTCGCGATATACCACGCCGCTACTCGCTGGATGATCTGCAGGAGCCACGACAGGCCGTGCGCGATCCGTTGACCTTTCGTGTGGGCTGGATCGTTCTGGGGTTGTTGTTGATCGGACTGTTTGCACTGGAGCCGCTGGGTATTCCGATCAGTGCCATTGCGGCGGCCTGTGCCGCGTTGCTGTTCGCGGTCGCGGCGCGCGGGCACATCATTTCAACCCGACGGGTACTGCGTGAAGCCCCTTGGCAGGTGGTGATGTTCTCGCTGGGCATGTACCTGGTGGTGTACGGGCTGAAAAACGCCGGACTGACCACCTACCTGACGATGGCCCTGAATCACCTGGCTGAATTCGGCATCTGGGGCGCCGCGCTGGGGACTGGCCTGCTCACCGCCTTGCTCGCATCGGGGATGAACAACATGCCTACGGTACTGATCGGGGCACTATCGATTCAGGCCAGTGATGCCACGGGGGTGGTGCGCGAGGCCATGATCTACGCCAACATTATCGGTTCTGATCTGGGTCCGAAAATCACCCCTATCGGCAGTTTGGCCACCCTGCTTTGGCTGCATGTCCTGGCGCGCAAAGGCATTCGTATCACCTGGGGTTACTACTTCAAGGTGGGCGTGGTGCTCACGCTGCCGATTCTGTTCATCACCCTGTCCGCCCTGGCCTTGCGCCTGAGCGTTTAAACCTGTTCGTCTGGCCAGTGGAGTCCCCATGCGCGTTTTGTTTATGTGTACCGCCAATAGCTGTCGCAGCATCTTGTCCGAAGCCCTGTTCAACCATCTCGCACCGGAAGGCTTCCAGGCAATCAGTGCCGGCAGTTTCCCCAAGGGACAGGTGCTGCCGCGCACCCTGACCACCCTGCAAGCGGCTGGCATTGCCATCGACGGGTTAAGTAGCAAAGGCAACGACTCTTTTGACAGCAGCCCACCGGACATTGTCATTACCGTCTGCGATAAGGCGGCCAATGAGACCTGTCCCGTGTACTTCGGGCCGGCACTGAAGGCGCATTGGGGGCTGGAAGATCCGTCGGAGGTGACGGGTGACGAAGCGACGGTAGCGGCGGCGTTCCACGCCACCCTGGCGCACACTGAAACGCGCTGCCGAGCATTCCTGGCCCTGCCGTTCTCGCAACTGGATCGCGATGCGCTAGCGCGAGAACTCGAACGTATCAGCACCCTCTAACTGGAGCCCTCATGAGCCATTCACTGCCCAATCTCGACACCACACTCACCCTGCCCACCACCCAGGGCAATGAGGCTCCGCACAAGCCACGAATCCTGTTGTTGTACGGTTCCACTCGCACCCGCTCGTTCAGTCGCCTGCTGGTCGAGGAAGCCGCCCGCCTGCTCGAACACTTCGGTGCCGAGACGCGGATCTTCAACCCGTCCGGCCTGCCGCTACCGGATGACGCACCGAACGATCACCCGAAAGTTCAGGAGCTGCTCGAACTGATGCAGTGGTCTGAAGGACAGGTGTGGTGTTCGCCGGAGCGCCACGGTGCCATGACTGCCGTGTTCAAGGCGCAAATGGACTGGGTGCCGCTGGCATTGGGGGCGGTGCGCCCGACGCAAGGGAAAACCCTGGCCGTCATGCAAGTCAGCGGCGGCTCCCAGTCCTTTAATGTGGTGAATCAGCTTCGCGTGCTGGGCCGCTGGATGCGCATGTTCACGATCCCCAATCAATCTTCCGTGCCCAAGGCTTATCTGGAGTTCGATGACGCCAACCGCATGAAACCCTCCCCGCTGTACGACCGGGTGGTAGACGTCATGGAAGAGCTGGTGAAGTTCACGCTGCTGCTACGCGACCGCCCGGATCTGGTTGACCGCTACTCGGAACGTAAAGAGTCCGCCGAAGAGCTGACCCAACGCATGAACCAGCGGTCGATCTGAGGCGCTTTGCCGATTAGTCCGCGCTGACCACAATCGCCACCCGGCGATTTTCGGTGCGTCCGCCTGCGGTCTTGTTCGACGCCACGGGGGCGCTGCTGCCCAGGCCGCGAAACTGGATGTTCGCTTCAGGCATGCCGACGCTGGCCAGCACGTCACGCACACTTTCGGCACGCTGCAGGGACAGTTGCTGGTTGTAGGTTTCCTTGCCCGAGGCATCGGTGTGGCCGTCGATGCGCACGCGGTCGATCCCCGCGCCAAGCAGCGCCTTGCCAATGCGCGAGACGATTTCGCTGCTCTGCGTGTTGAGGGTTTTGACGTCACTGCCAAACAACACCTTGCCCGACAACCCAAACGCCCAGCCCTCGTCGGTCAGCTCGAAACCTTGCTGCTTGAGCACGGCGATCTGCGCGGCGGTCAGACCCTTTTGCGGGGCGGTCTGGCAGCCGGTCAGGGCCAGCATGGCCATGAATAGGCTCAGGGCGAGAAAACGAAGGGAACGCTGGGTCAGTGAGAACAAGGGGTTAGCTCCTGGTTTGAACGTTGGCGGCGAAGTGCTCCGACTGCGCCGTGTATTGCCCGCCTCGGGAGAGGCGCTTGGCTTGGTACATCGCGGCATCGGCGGCGTTGAGCAGGGCTCCTGGGGTGGCGCCATGGTCCGGATAAATCGCGATGCCGATACTGAGTGAGGTCAACACGTGGGTGTTGTCCGGCAGTTTCACCGGCAACGCCATACTGCTGATGATCTTGCCGGCAATGCGCTCGGCGTCTTCGACCTTGTGCAGCGACGACAGCAGCACGGCGAACTCATCGCCGCCCAGACGCGCCACCAGATCCTCTTCGCGCAACTGCGCACGAACCCGTGTCGCCACGGCGACCAATACCGCATCGCCTGCGGCGTGGCCGTAGCTGTCGTTGATCTCCTTGAACCGGTCGCTGTCCAGAAACAGCACCGCTACCCGCTCGCGGTGCTTGCTGGCGTTGCGCAAGGCGCGGATCAAGCGGCCTTCGAAGAACCCGCGATTCGGCAGGCCGGTCAGGCTGTCGTGGCTGGCCTGGTGCGCCAGGTTTTCATTTTCGCTGCGCAGGTGGGTCTGCCAGGACGCCAGTTCGTCGAGCAGGGCATTGAAGTCGTTGCCCAGGTTGTCCAGCTCGGCGATCCGCGCAGGCGGCACGCGCCGGTCGAATGCCCGCTCGCTGCGGGCGGCGTGGGCCACTTCGGCCAGGCGGCTCAACGGACCGGTGATGCCTTGCAACTGGCGCCGGGCCAAGTACAAGGCCAGCCAGGCACTCAGGGCGGTGCACAGGATGATCCCGGCCAACCCGCTGAGCAGGAACCGCATCAGGCTGGCACCATGCCCGGTGAGCAGGACGCTGCCGATGATCTGGTCCTGATGCAGGATCGGCAGGTTGATGGGCTTTTCCAGGAAGGTGCGGGCCAGTTGCATTTCCAACTGGGTCACCAGGCCGGTTTCCGGGCGCTGCCATTGCGCCAACAGGTGGCCCTGGTCATCGAACACCCGGGCGTCGGCCACTTCTTCGGTGGAGGCGATCATCTCCAACGCCTCGGTCGCGGCAGTCTGGTCGTTGAAGACCACGGCCGCTTCCACGGTGTAACTGATGGAGCGTGCAATCAACTGCAGGTTGTGATCGGCGTATACCCGCAACGCCAACACGCCCAGCAGGGTCAGGGACACGCTGGCCATGGTCACGGCCACCAGGGCGACCACCAGGTTGCCACGGCCGATCACCGAACGCAGGGTCAGACGCTTACCGGGCCTGAGCAGGCTCATGGGTGCACCGCCTTGCGGCGAGAGAGTTGCAGGACGCTGGGGTGAATCCGCACGCCGCTGCGGGCGACCGAGTCGAGGTTGACCTCGAACGCCACGTGGTTGTCGCTGACCCGCAGACAGAACAGGCTGCCCACCGTGCACGGATCGTCCGCTTCGCTGATGCTCAGCACCGGACGCCCGATCAGTGAGGCAAATAACCCGCTGCGCTCATCGGCGGTCAGCTTGCCGATGTAGACCGCATCGCACTCACTGGCAATCGCCGGATGGTTGGCCAGCAGGCGCCGCACCCGCACGGGACGGCCGGTGGCTTGGGTGGTGCCCTTGACCAAGTCGTCGGTGTACTCGGTAGGGCCGATCACGCACAGGCGCAACTGCGCGGGTTCTAACGGCCAGCGGGCGTAACTGAGGATGCCCAGCACCACTTGCGTGACCGCCTTGGCGCGCTGCTCGGCCATGCTTACGGAGGCCTCGGGCTGCGCGGATACGGGCAGGTTCACCAAACAGAGCAGGCTGAGCAGCAACAGTCGCTTGTAGCCAACCAGGCGCCCTGTCATCCAGACAGCCAGCTTCATGCAGAGGTCTCTTTGAATACATCAAAATGATGCCGCAACGATAGCACAGCGGCGAAATGGCAGCGAGGTCAGGCGGGGTATCCTATCGCGACAAATCAGCAGACAAGCCGGTCAGATTTCCTGTGGGAGCGAGCCTGCTCGCGAAGGGGTCAGGTCAGTCACATCATCATTGACTGTCACCACGTTTTCGCGAGCAAGCCCGCTCCCACCCTGGTCCACGGCGAACACACATCCGGGGAGCAGCTCAATTCCTTGTAGGAGCGAGGCTTGCCCGCGAAGGCGGTAAGCCTGGCGACATCGATGCTGAATGGGCTGGCCGGTTCGCGGGCAAGCCTCGCTCCTACGGGCTCAACCCAGATTCCTGCTCGCGATGGCGGTGACGAGCGGCATGGCTGAGACAGTTGCTCCCACAAGGGGTCCGGATGGGGTGTTCGTCCGGTCAGCCCAGTTCCAGCATCAACCCACTCAAGCGCTTGACCTTGCGTCGCACCGCTTCTTCGAAGATGCCGCCACGGGGTTCGATCAGGCTGAACCAGTCCTTGGCGCGGGTAATGCCGGTGTAGATCAGTTCCTTGGTCAGCACCGGGTTCAGGGCATCCGGCAGGATCAGCGCGGTATGGGCGAACTCCGAACCCTGGGACTTGTGCACCGTCATCGCATACACCGTCTCGACATCGTTGAGCCGGCTGGGCAGTACAAAGCGCACGCCGCCCTGGCCATCGTTGCGCGCAAAGGCCACGCGCAGCACGAAGCGCCCGGGCTCGCGCGCCTCGCGGTCAGGCAGTTTGAGCGCGATGCCGATGTCACCGTTCATCAGGCCCAGGCCGTAATCGTTGCGGGTCATCAGCACCGGACGGCCCTCGTACCATTGCTGGTCGCTGTCGATCAGCCGGGCCTTGAGCAAGGCCGCGGTGATGCGCTGATTGAGCCCCTCTACGCCCCACGGTCCCTTGCGCACCGCACACAGCAGTTGGAAGGCGTCGAAGGCATGCAGCACGTTGCGCGCCCATTCGACCCAGCGCGTGTCGTCCGGCGCCACGTCCTCTGGCGGACGCTGGTTGCGCAGCAGGCTCAAATAATGGCGATAGCCTTGCGGTCCCTCGCCATGACCGTCGAGCAACAGCCGCTCCAGCGCTCGGTCGTGCTCGCCCTTGAGCGCCAGCGAATACAGGTCGGCATGACTGCGCGCCTGCAGCAGGTGCCGGGCCTGTTCGGCCTGCTGCTGATTGACCCAGCGCGCCAGTTGACCGATGCCGCTGCCTTCGCCAAAGCGCCGCGAGTGACGCAGCATCACCACCTGCTGGGCCAGCGGGTGGCTGGCATCGAGGTCTTCGTGCAAGCCGCTGGCCCCGAGCGCTTCGCCGCTGACGGCCTCCAGCCAGGCGCGGGTCTGTGGGCTGTACCAGCCGGCCTCGGCGTCACGGCACAGGTCGCCCAGTACCGCGCCGGCTTCCACCGACGCCAGTTGATCCTTGTCGCCCAACAGCACCAGACGGGCATGGCTGGGCAAGGCGTCGAGCAGGTTGGCCATCATTTCCAGGTCGATCATCGAGGCTTCGTCGACCACCAAGACATCCAGGGGCAAACGGTTACCGGCGTGATGACGGAAGTGCCGGGTGCCCGGGCGGCTGCCGAGCAAGCGATGGACCGTGGTGACTTCGGTGGGGATCTTGCCCCGGACGTCTTCAGCGACGTGCAGGGTGCGCACTTGCTGGCTGATGGACTCGGTCAGGCGGGCGGCGGCCTTGCCCGTCGGTGCCGCAAGGCGAATGCGCAGCGGCTCGCCCGCCTCCACCGCCGGTGCCTGGAGCAGTGCCAGCAAGCGCACGACGGTGGTGGTCTTGCCGGTTCCCGGCCCGCCGGTGATGATGCTGAAGGCACCACGCGTGGCCAGGGCGCACGCGAGTTTCTGCCAATCGATGGGCGCGTCTGGCTTGGCCGGGCCGAACAGGCCACTCAAGCGTTGCGCCAGGTCGGCGGGGGTCGGCTCGTCGGCCACCAGGCGCTGGCGAAGGGCGCTGTCTATGCGCCGCTCGTAGGCCCAGTAGCGGCGCAGGTACAGGCGCTTGCCGGACAGCACCAAGGGCCGATGGCGGCTGTCTTCGCGGTCATCGGCGGCCAAGGCCACCAAGGGGCTCGACGCCAGGACCTTGCACCAGTGCACGCCCTCAAGGGCTTCAAGCAATTGCGAGGGCAACAGTTGGGCGCCGGCCTGCACGTCACCTTCAGGCGGCAGGGACAGGGCGAAATCCGGCTCCTTGAGCGTCTCGAACAAGTCCAGGCACACGTGGCCGTGGCCCAATTGATGACTGGTCAGCGCGGCCGCCAGCAACACCAAGGGATCGGTGTCGGGCGCCAGTTCGAACAGGAACGCCACGAAGGCCTTGTCCAGGGCCCGTAACCAGCCGCGCTCGACCCAGCGTTCGAGCAGCAGCAACAAATCCTCGGCCCGGCTCAAGGGTGTCAGTTGGGCCAGGCTTTCGGCGGTCAGCGGCGTGGGCAGCAGGTCGGCAAAGGAACGGCTCATAGCAATACTCCCTGTTCCCAGGCCACAGGTGCCTTGGGCTCTGGCTTGCCCTGGAACAGGCGGTCGAGGCGCTCGATCAGTTCCCGGGGTGGACGGGCGAAGTACACGCCCTGGCTGGTGCTGCGGGTCCCGCGCAGGAACAGATACACCGCGCCGCCCATGTGCCGGTCGTAGTCATAGTCGACCAGGCGCGCCTTGAGCTGGCGATGCAACGCCAGCAGGTACAACGCGTATTGCAGGTCGTAGCGGTGGTCGAGCATCGATTGCTCCATGGCCTGCTCCGTGTAGGCCCCATCCTCGGCCCCCAGCCAGTTGGATTTGTAGTCGGCCACGTAGTAGCGACCTGCGTGTTCGAAGCTCAAGTCGATAAAGCCCTTGAACATGCCATTGAGCAGCGCCGACTCGGCGGTCATCCGCGGCGCGCCGGCATGGGTGTACTGGCGCACCAACTCATCGAGTTTGAGCACGTCGACCTGATGGCTGGCGAACCAGAACTCCATCTCGACCCGGTATTGGCTCAGTTGGGCCAGCACCAGCGGCGGCTCCCCGCCCAGGCGCAGGGGAACCTGCAGCAAGTGCCCCAGCCAGTCGCTCAGGGTGGTGATCCAACCTTCCCAGCCACGACGGTTGCAACGACGGCCAATGGCTTTTTCGATGGCCTTGGGCTCCGCCTTGAAGCCTTCGTCACCGGCCCACTCCAGCAAGCCATGGAGAAAGGTCCCGGGGTTGGGCCCCCGGGGGAAGCGATGAATGTCGCCGCCACTGGCGAGCACTTCTCGCGGGGCATGGGGGTCGAGGCGCTCATCGTCGAAGAGCTTTTGCGCCTGGGCGCTTTCCGGGGCCTCATCGCTGGCCGCGCTCAGCCGCTCGCCGACCCGCAGCGCGCTGTAGGAGGCGATCCACCAGTTCTCCGCGGCACGGCGCCGGGGAATCAACGGCGCGAGCAGCACCGCTTCATTGCGCGGGGGATGGAAGTGTAGGTCCGAAGCCTGCGGCATCGGTCCCACGCTCAAGGCATCACAGCCCTGTTGCAGGTCGCGCAGCCAGCGTTGCAGGTCCGCCGACTCGGCCAACCGCTCGCCGCCGCCCAGCAGGTAGCCCAATGCCGACAGGTGCAGCACCGAACTGTTGTGATTGCCCCGCTTGAGATCGGCAACCCCCAGCCAACAGGCGTGCTGGGCGCGGGTCAGGGCCACGTAGAGCAAACGCAGGTCTTCGGCCAGGCGCTCATGGTCCGCCAGGGCGATCAGCTCCGGCGTCGGGCTGAGCGAGACCTGGGGCCTGCCGCGTTCGTCGTGGTAGTGCAACGGCAAGCGGCTGCCGTCCACCGGCTTGGCCGAACAGATAAACGGCAGGAACACCAAGGGGTACTCAAGGCCCTTGGACTTGTGGATGGTCACTACCTTGACCAGTTGCTCGTCGCTTTCCAGCCGCAGGATCTGCTCTTCGCCAGCCTGCCCGGACAGCGCCAGGTGTTCGCCCAGGTGACGAATCAGCGCCTGCTCGCCATCGAGTTCGGCGGCGGCCTGTTGCAGCAGCTCGCTCAGGTGCAGCAGGTTGGTCAGGACGCGCTCGCCATCGCTGCGGGCGATCAGCGCCTGGGGCAGCTCGAAGTCATGCAGCAGGCGCCGCAACATCGGCAGCACACCTTGCAGGCGCCAGATCTGCCGGTACTCGCGAAACTGCATGACGCGCCTCTCCCAGGCCAACTCGTCCTGGTTCAAGCGTTCCAGTTCGATCAGCGACAGGTTCAGGGTGATGCTGGCCAGGGCGGCGCGCAGCGGGCGCTCGACGTCCGGCTCGGCGCAGGCCTTGAGCCAACTCAACAGGTCGTGGGCTTCCTGGGCGGCGAACACCGAGTCCTTGTCCGACAGGTACACACTGCGCACGCCACGGGCCGACAAGGCGCTGCGCACGGCCTGGGCTTCCTTGCCGTCGCGCACCAGGATCGCGATGTCCGCCGGCAGCAAGCCCTTGAGCACTTGCGCGTCGCGCACGAAGCCGGCCTGCCCTTGCTGGCCAGCGTTGAGCAACGCGCTGATTTCACTGGCGCACGCCGCCGCCAGTTGCTGGCGATAGACCGCGCCCGACAGCGGTTGCTCGCTGCCAAGCTGCCAGACATTCAGCGCCGGCACCGGCTGGCCGTTGATCTCTAGCGACTCCTTGCGGCCCTGGGACTGCACGGGGGAAAACGGCACCGGGTTGTCGCCGTCCGGCTCCCGGAACAGAAACGCGCCCCGGCCCTGCTCACGCAGCTCGGCCTGTTGGAACACGTGGTTGACTGCCCGGACCATGCCGTGGCTGGAGCGGAAGTTGGTGTCCAGGGTGTGCAAGCGTCCGCTGGTGGCTTGGCGAGCGCGCAGGTAGGTGTAGATATCCGCCCCACGGAAGGCGTAGATCGCTTGCTTGGGATCACCGATCAGGAACAGTCCGCACTCGGGGTTGTTGTCTTCGATGCGGTAGATGCTCTCGAAGATGCGGTATTGCACCGGGTCGGTGTCCTGGAACTCATCGATCAAGGCGACCGGGAACTGCTCGCGAATCAAGGTCGCCAGGCGCTCGCCGCCCTGCGCCTGCAACGCCGCGCGCAGGCGCAGCAGCATGTCGTCGAAGCCCATCTCCGCACGACGGCGCTTCTCTTCTTCGAAGCGCTCGCCGATCCACTGCGCGGCGTGCTTCAAGACCGCCGCGTCGGGGGTGGGCAGCGCGTCCAGGCTCGCCGGCAAGGCGGCCATGGCGTGCAGGCCCGGATGCTCGGGCGCCGGGCCTTTCCAGGCCTCGGCCATGCCATCGGGGGTCAGGCGGGTGAAGCCGGTGCCAATGTCCAGGTCCTCCACCGTTTCGTCTTCGGCCCAGGCGCTGATTTTTTCGAACCAGGGCTCGAAGTAGCGGGCTTGCATCTTGCGTCCGTCCACCGTTTTGCTGGCGACGCCTTGCAGGCAGATCTCCCGCAACTCCCGGGCCCATGGCCCCCAGGGCGCCTTGAGGGCAACCAATGCCTCGCGCCGTGCCTGCAAGCAGGCGGCGATCAACTCGGCCGGAGCCGTGCCTTCGACGCTCTCGCGTTCACTGTCGAACACCCCACGTACCCGCGCCAGCAACGCCGCCGGGCCGCCCCAGTTGGCGCGTACCCAGTTCAGGGCGTCGCCCTGCATCGGGTAGCAATACCGGCGCCAGTAGTCGCGCACCACCTCGCCGAGCAAATCGCTGTGATCGGTCTCAAGGGATTGAGTGAACAGACTGCCGCTGTCGAACGCGTGCTCGCGCAACATGCGCTGGCACCAACTGTGGATGGTCGAGACGGCCGCTTCATCCATCCACTGCGCGGCGATGTCCAGGCGATTGGCGCAACCCGGCCATTGCTCGGTGCGGTATTGCTCGCGCAGCTCGGCAATCAAGGTGTCGGGGGCCGGGGTTTCATCGCGAAAGAACCGCGCCGCTTGCGCCAGGCGTGTGCGGATCCGATCGCGCAGCTCCTTGGTGGCGGCGTCGGTGAACGTCACCACGAGAATTTGTGGCGGCAGCAGTTCCCGGCCAAATCCGCTGTCCGCATCACCGTGGCCCAGGACCAGGCGCAGGTAGAGCGCGGAGATGGTGAAGGTCTTGCCAGTGCCGGCGCTGGCTTCGATCAACTGGCTGCCGCGCAGCGGGAACGCCAGGGCGAGGGGAAGTTTGGCAGTCATCAGTGCGCGTCCTCTTGGGTCACGGAGCGCCACGGCGCTTCAAGCAGCGGGCGGTACAGTGCGTCACACCAGCCACCGAAGGTTTCGTCGGCGAGCAAGGCGTTGTAGTCGGCGAACTGACGGGCCAGCGCCGGGCTTTCGCGACGCTCGCCGTCGGTGGTCTGGCCATCGCCTTCATAGGCTTTGCGCGCGGCTGCGTCGGCCTTGTCCGGGTCCGTCTGACCCAGCCAGGCAAATGCGGTCTTGACGGCCACCGGCAGCGGCTGGCGCATCCCGGCCTGCCAGGCTTGCAGCACATCACCGAGGATGTCCAGGGCGCGGCTTTGCTCGATAGGCGCGAGCAGCAAGGTGTCGTCACTGGCCACTAGCCCGGTCGTCAAGGACCAGCCGCTGGCACAGGCCACCAGGTGATTGACCCAGGGCCGGGTCAGGCGATGCCACTTGCGATTCTTGATCGAGCCGATGCTGTTGGGGATGGTGGTCACGGCCAGCAAGCCACCGTCGCTGCGTTGGTGCAGGTCGCTGAGCCACCCCTCCAGGCTGACGCCATGGCGCTGCAACGAAATCGGCCGCGCGCTGTTTTGTGGGCTCGGCCACAACGCCAACAGGTGCTGATAGCGCTGCACCAGGTCCGGCAACGGCTCGATCAACTCACGCTGCAGGCACTCGCCAAAACCGGCCATGGGCAGCAAGCCGCTGTCTTGCAGGCGCTTGGCTTGCGCCTGCAGTGCCTGCTCGGGCTGATCCAGGTGAGTCAGGGCGGCGTCGAGCAAGCTGTCACTGAGGCTGTAGCGTTGCAGTGCATCGAGCACGAAAGGTTCTTCGTCTTCCAACGGCGCTTCGGCGGCTTCGAAAAACACCTTGAGGCGCTGGCTGAAAAAGTGGCGCACGGGGTTACGCAGGAAGTCCTGAAGCTGGCCCAGGCTCAAGGGTTCTTCCTGCTCGTAGGCCTCCAGCAGGGCTGGCGCTTGCGGGCTGTGGTGCTGCTCATGCAGCAACTGCCACTCGCGGGCATAGCTGAACAGCTCACTGCCGTGATGAAAATAGCGGGCGCTGAAGGGTTGCAACGGATGCTCCTGGGTCAGCGTCTCAAGCAGTTCGTCGTCGTGCTCGCCGGCCAGCCGCCAGCCGTTGGCCAGGTGATCGCGCAGTTGGCCGATCAGCACCGACGCGGGGCGCTCGCTGTTGTCCCGAATACTGCGCCCGACCCAACTGATGTAGAGCTGATCACGTGCCGAGAGCACGGCCTCGAGCAACAGATAACGGTCATCCTCGCGGCGCGAACGGTCCCCCGGGCGGTAATCGCTGCCCATCAGGTCGAAGTCCAATGGCGGTTGTGCTCGAGGATAGTCACCGTCGTTCATGCCCAACAAACACACCAGCTTGAACGGGATGGCTCGCATCGGCATCAGGGTGCAGAAGTTCACCGCACCGGCCAGGAAGCGCTGGGACAGCCGACCCTGATCAAGCCCGGCGAGCCAGGCTTCACGGACCACGGTCAGCGGCAGCGCGTCTTGCAGGCCGACCGACTCGCAGGTCTCCAGCCAGCCTTCGCGAAGCAGCTCAAGCTGGGCGAGCAGGAAGTCATCGTGCTCGGTGCTCGCGAGGAAAAACAGCTGCATCAATCCCTGCAGGCGCACGCCCCACTGCTCGGGCGAGGCCGGTTGACTGAGTTCTTCATGGGCAATCTGCAGGGCGTCGAGCAACGCCACCAAGGGGCCGATCAAGGCCGCATCCAGGCCACCAATTTCGTCGTAAGGCTCAATGCCGTCGCAGGCCAGGCCGCTGCCCACCGCGTATCCCAGCAACATGCGGCGCAGGCCAAAGCGCCACGTATTCTGCTCAAGCTCATCCGGCAGGCCAAGGCCGGCACGCTGCGCGGCATTCATCCCCCAGCGGATGCCGGCGCCTTCGATCCAGCGGTGCAGGGTCGGCAGGTCACGCTCCTCCAGGCCGAATCGGGCACGCAAGGCCGGGACGTCGAGCAGGTCGAGGATTTCACTCACCGGGAAACGGCTATCCGGCAGCTTGAGCAAGTGCTCGACGGCAATCAGCAGCGGGTCACGGCCACGCTGGCCCTGGTCCGTCAGGGTGAAGGGGATGAAGCGTTTGTCCTCACGCTCAAGCTGGCCGAACACGGCCCGGATGTGGGGGGCGTAGCTGTCGACATCGGGCACCATCACGATCACATCGCGGGGGCGCAACGTCGGGTCGGCGCTGAAGCGTGCGAGCAGTTGATCGTGGAGGATCTCCACTTCACGTTGGGTGCTGTGGGCAATGTGAAATCGAATCGACTGATCGCGCTCAGGGTCAACCGCCGGCCACAGGTCGCGGGTCTCGCTGAGCGGTCGCAGTTCGAGGATATCGTCCTGCAATTGGTTGAGCATGGTCAGCGGCTGGTATTCGCTGAACAGGTCGATTCGCCCATCGCGGAATGCCGAGCGGTAGCTGTTGGGGTCGTCGTAGCTGTCGAGCAGGTTGATGTAGTCGCGCCCCTGCTTGCCCCAGGCGGCCAGCAACGGGTGCGCGTGCTGATGCAGGGTTTGCGGATCGAGGACCACCGGCATGCCGGCCTTGCGCGCCTGGCGTTTGTATTGGTGACGAAGCAAGTCCTTGTCGGCAACGATGTCCGCCCAATGGTGGCGACAGGGGTTGTGCACGCAGAGCAGGACCTGACTGAAGCGCGCCAGCCCCGCTAGCGCTTCCAGGGCTTGGGCGGGCAGTGAAGAAATACCGAAAACGATCACCCGCGATGGCAGGCCTGCAGGCGCGGTGTCCAGACGGTTGATGGTTTCGATAAAGCGCTGGTGGACGCCGGCACGGCTTTGCGCCATGCCTTGCTCGCCCACGTCCAGCAACAGTGCGCGCCACAACTCCGCCTGCCAGCAGTTGGCCGGCGCCAGTGGTTTAGCCTCCCCCCGGCCGTTGCGCAGTTGGTGGCGACCGGCGGCCCAGTCCTCCAGCCAATCGGCGCGGTACACCTGGTATTGGTCGAACAGGTCCGCCAGGCGCTCCGACAGTTGATAGCGCTTGCGCAGGTCGGTGTCCTGGGTCAGGAAGCGTTGCAGCGGTTCGAAGTGTGGCTGATCGATCAACTCGGGCAGCAGGCGCATCAGCCGCCAGGTCAGCGGGGCTTTGTCCAGCAGGGACTTGGCGGGAATCTCGTCTCGTCCCAGTACCAGTCGATACAACTGCCACATGAAGCTGCCCGGCAGTTGCACATCAATGGCCGCCGCGATGCCACAGCCGCCCATATCGTCATCTTCCGGGTCTTCGGCCAGGGCGAGCTTCAACCACTGGGCAATACCGTTGCTCTGTACCAGGGCAATTTCATTTTCCAGGGGCGCCAGCGGGTAACGCCGCATCCAACTGACCACCAGACTACGCAGTTCATCCAGGCGATTGCCGTGGACCACCATAAATCCAGCACTGAGCAGCGAGGCGTCCGCCATAAAAGCTTCCTTGGAAAGTACAAAACCAGGGCCGAACCTTAGCATTGTCGGGTGACGGTGACAGCTGGCGGACGATCCCAATGTTTCTTGCGGGCAAAACAAAACCCCAACTGCTTTCGCAATTGGGGTTTCGGAATTTAATCTTGACGATGACCTACTCTCACATGGGGAAACCCCACACTACCATCGGCGATGCATCGTTTCACTGCTGAGTTCGGGATGGGATCAGGTGGTTCCAATGCTCTATGGTCGTCAAGAAATTCGGGTACCGAATCGTGGCCAGCTGGCCGCGCTTCAGCAAATTGGGTACGTGATAGATTTCGGTGTTTTGCAAGATCTCGAACTTTCGGTTCGTTTCGTCTTCACACACCGCAATCTGGTCTCTTTCGCTTTTCAGCTTGGAGCATGCAAATTGCTTGGGTGTTATATGGTCAAGCCTCACGGGCA
>NZ_FOCB01000025.1 GCF_900109995.1 Pseudomonas sp. ok272
GTTGTCACCCTGATCAAAACCATCGCGATGGAAGATGGTCTGCGTTTCGCTATCCGTGAAGGCGGTCGTACCGTCGGCGCTGGCGTCGTAGCCAAAATCTTCGAATAAGCTCTTTTTGAGTTTGCTTCGATGAATTGAAAAAGCCTCCGCCTAGCGGGGGCTTTTTTTATTGGGTTGACACCTATCTGGGGCGTCTATAGAATTGCGCCTCCTTTTAACGGGCGTATTGCGCTCGCTGGGAATAGCAGCCGGAGTCTGAAATCCAATGCAAAATCAGCAAATCCGTATCAGGTTGAAGGCTTTTGACCATCGCCTGATCGACCAATCCACCCAGGAAATCGTGGAAACCGCGAAACGTACTGGTGCCCAAGTGCGTGGTCCAATTCCACTGCCTACCCGTAAAGAGCGGTTCACCGTTCTGGTCTCCCCGCACGTCAACAAAGACGCGCGTGACCAGTACGAGATCCGTACTCATAAGCGCGTTCTGGACATCGTCCAGCCAACGGATAAAACCGTTGATGCTCTTATGAAGCTTGATCTTGCGGCCGGTGTGGAAGTGCAGATCAGCCTCGGCTAAGACTCGGTCTTAGTCGTGTAACGCTCTGAAATGGGCGGCCATAGCGGGTGAAAGCCCCGTACACTCATGAGGTTTACAACATGACTATTGGTGTAGTCGGTCGTAAATGCGGTATGACCCGTATTTTCACCGAAGAAGGTGTCTCCATTCCGGTCACGGTCATTGAGATCGAGCCGAATCGCGTCACCCAGTTCAAAACTGAAGAGACCGATGGCTATCGTGCAGTGCAAGTCACTGTCGGCGAGCGTCGTGCTTCACGTGTAACAGCTGCTCAAGCTGGCCACTTCGCTAAGGCGAACGTTGCCGCTGGTCGTACCGTAATGGAATTCCGCCTTGAAGAAGGCGAGTACCAGGCCGGCGATCTGATCAACGCTGAAATCTTTGCCGCTGGTCAACTGGTTGATGTAACCGGTCAGTCCAAGGGTAAGGGCTTCCAGGGTACGATCAAGCGTTGGAACTTCCGCGGGCAAGATAACACCCACGGTAACTCCGTATCCCACCGCGTCCCAGGCTCTATCGGCCAGTGCCAGACTCCTGGTCGTGTATTCAAGGGCAAAAAAATGTCCGGTCATATGGGCGCTGAGCGCGTGACCGTGCAGTCCCTAGAAGTAGTGCGCGTGGACGCTGAACGCAATCTGTTGTTGGTCAAGGGCGCTGTTCCTGGCGCTACTGGCGGCAACCTGGTTGTACGTCCAGCAGCCAAGGCTCGCGGTTAAGGGGAAGCTGACATGCAATTAAATGTAAATGACGCCCAAGCGATCGAAGTTTCCGAACTGACATTTGGCGGCGAATTCAACGAGACGCTGGTTCACCAAGCAGTCGTGGCCTACATGGCCGGCGGCCGTCAAGGTAGCAAGCAGCAAAAGACCCGTTCCGATGTCCGTGGTGGCGGTAAGCGCCCTTGGCGTCAGAAAGGTACTGGCCGTGCTCGTGCCGGTACTATCCGTAGCCCAATCTGGCGCGGCGGCGGTACCACTTTCGCAGCTCGTCCTCAGGATCACACCCAGAAGCTGAACAAGAAGATGTATCGCGCAGCAATGCGTTCCATCCTTGCTGAGCTGGTGCGTACTGATCGTCTGGTTGTGGTTCAGGACTTCGCTGTTGATGCACCGAAGACCAAAGATCTGCTGAACAAGCTGACCGGCATGGGCCTGACTGACGTCTTGATCGTGTCTGAAGTAGTTGATCAGAACCTGTACCTGGCTGCTCGCAACCTGCCACACGTTGATGTCCGTGACGTGCAAGGTTCCGATCCAGTTAGTCTGATCGCATACGACAAGGTGTTGATCACCGTGTCGGCCGTGAAGAAATTCGAGGAGCTGCTGGGATGAACCAGGAACGCGTATTTAAAGTTCTGCTTGGCCCGCACGTTTCCGAGAAGGCTACGGTTCTGGCTGACAAGAAAGGCCAGTTCGTTTTCAAGGTTGCAACTGACGCAACCAAGCTGGAAATCAAGAAGGCCGTCGAAAGCCTGTTCAGCGTGAAAGTAGAGCGTGTTACTACCCTGAATGTTCTGGGTAAGAGCAAGCGCACTGCTCGCGGTCTGGGCAAGCGTAATGACTGGAAGAAGGCAGTTATCTCCCTTCAGCCAGGCCAAGATCTCGATTTCAGCAGCAGTGCTGAGTAAGGAAGGGGTGCATCATGGCAATCGTTAAATGCAAACCGACTTCCCCTGGCCGCCGTTTTGTGGTCAAGGTGGTCAACCAGGAGCTGCATAAAGGCGCTCCTCACGCACCGCTGCTCGAGAAAAAATCGAAGACTGGTGGTCGTAACAACAATGGTCGTATTACCACTCGTCACATCGGTGGTGGCCATAAGCAGCATTATCGTCTGGTCGATTTCCGTCGCAACGACAAAGATGGCATCTCTGCCACTGTCGAGCGTATCGAATACGATCCAAACCGTACTGCTCACATCGCTCTGCTGCTGTACGCAGATGGCGAGCGTCGCTACATCATCGCACCTAAGGGTGTGAGTGCTGGCGACCAGCTGATCGCAGGTGCCTTGGCGCCGATCAAGCCGGGCAACGCTCTGCAACTGCGTAACATTCCAGTTGGTAGCACCGTACACGGCATCGAATTGAAGCCAGGTAAAGGCGCGCAAATCGCTCGTTCCGCTGGTGCTTCGGCTCAGCTGATCGCTCGTGAAGGTGTCTACGTGACCCTGCGTCTGCGTTCTGGTGAGATGCGTAAAGTGCTGGCTGAGTGCCGCGCGACCCTGGGCGAAGTCTCGAACTCCGAGCACAGCCTGCGTTCGCTGGGTAAAGCTGGTGCCAAACGCTGGCGTGGCGTTCGCCCAACCGTTCGTGGTGTTGCCATGAACCCGGTTGACCACCCACATGGTGGTGGTGAAGGTCGTACCTCTGGTGGTCGTCATCCGGTATCGCCATGGGGCTTCCCGACTAAGGGCGCGAAGACTCGTGGTAATAAGCGTACCGACAAAATGATCGTCCGTCGTCGCAAGTAAATAGAGGGATACGACAGTGCCACGTTCTCTGAAAAAAGGTCCTTTTATCGATCTTCACCTACTGAAGAAGATCGAAGTGGCGGCGGAAAAGAACGATCGCAAACCAGTGAAAACCTGGTCGCGCCGTTCGATGATCCTGCCACAAATGGTCGGTTTGACCATCGCAGTACACAACGGTCGTCAACACGTCCCAGTTCTCGTTAACGAAGACATGGTCGGCCACAAACTGGGCGAGTTTGCCGGTACCCGCACTTACCGTGGGCACGTGGCAGACAAGAAAGCCAAGCGTTAAGGGGTTAGGAAATGGAAGTAGCCGCTAAGTTGTCGGGCGCTCGAATCTCCGCCCAGAAAGCCCGCTTGGTCGCCGACCAGATCCGCGGGAAGAAGGTGGGCGAAGCGCTCAACCTGTTGGCTTTCAGCAGTAAGAAAGCCGCCGAGATCATGAAGAAAGTGCTGGAGTCGGCCGTAGCCAACGCCGAGCATAACGAAGGCGCAGACGTTGATGACCTGAAGGTCAGCACCGTTTTCGTCAACGAAGGGCGTTCGCTGAAGCGCATCATGCCACGTGCCAAAGGCCGTGCTGATCGCATCGTCAAGCGGTCTTGCCATATCACTGTCAAGGTTGCTGACAAGTAACGGAGTCGAAGAGATGGGTCAGAAAGTACATCCCATTGGCATTCGCCTGGGAATCGTCAAGGAGCACACCTCCGTCTGGTACGCAGACGGTCGGACTTATGCGGACTACTTGTTCGCTGATCTGAAGGTGCGTGAGTATCTCCAAGACAAACTAAAAAGCGCGTCCGTAAGCCGTATCGATATCCATCGCCCGGCCCAAACTGCACGTATCACCATCCACACCGCTCGTCCAGGTATCGTTATCGGGAAGAAAGGTGAAGATGTTGAGAAACTGCGTCAGGACCTGACCAAGCAAATGGGTGTGCCTGTGCACATCAATATCGAAGAGATCCGCAAGCCGGAGCTCGACGGTATGCTGGTTGCGCAGAGCGTAGCTCAGCAGCTGGAGCGTCGCGTAATGTTCCGTCGCGCTATGAAGCGCGCAGTACAGAACGCCATGCGCATTGGTGCCAAAGGCATCAAAATCCAAGTGAGCGGTCGTCTCGGCGGTGCTGAAATCGCACGTACTGAATGGTATCGCGAAGGTCGTGTGCCACTGCACACCCTGCGTGCCGACATCGACTATGCCAACTACGAAGCTCACACCACTTACGGTGTGATCGGTGTAAAGGTTTGGATCTTCAAAGGCGAAGTAATTGGTGGTCGCCAAGAAGAGCTGAAGCCACAAGCACCAGCGCCTCGTAAAAAAGCTGCTAAGTAAGGGGTACGCCAAATGTTGCAACCAAAGCGTACGAAGTTCCGCAAGCAAATGACTGGCCACAACCGTGGTCTGGCATTGCGCGGTAGCAAAGTCAGCTTCGGCGAGTTCGCGCTGAAGTCTGTAGCTCGTGGTCGTCTCACCGCTCGTCAGATCGAGTCAGCGCGTCGTGCTCTGACCCGTCACGTAAAACGTGGCGGCAAGATCTGGATCCGTGTATTCCCGGACAAGCCTATTTCCAAAAAGCCCCTCGAAGTTCGTATGGGTAAAGGTAAGGGTAACGTGGAGTACTGGGTTGCCCAGATTCAGCCAGGCAAAGTCCTGTATGAAATCGAGGGTGTTACTGAAGAGCTGGCGCGTGAGGCTTTTGCCCTGGCTGCTGCAAAGCTGCCGCTCGCCACCGCCTTTGTTAAACGGACGGTGATGTGATGAAAGCGAATGAACTTCGTGAAAAATCCGCACAGCAGCTGAACGAGCAACTGCTCGGCCTGCTGCGCGACCAGTTCAATCTGCGTATGCAGAAAGCAACTGGCCAGTTGGGGCAGTCTCATCTGCTCTCGCAAGTTAAGCGTGACATTGCTCGCGTGAAAACTGTGCTCAACCAGCAGGCAGGTAAGTGATCATGGCTGAAGCCGAAAAAACTGTCCGTACGCTGACTGGCCGTGTTGTCAGCGACAAGATGGACAAAACCATCACCGTTCTGATCGAGCGCCGCGTTAAGCACCCGATCTACGGTAAGTACGTTAAGCGTTCGACTAAGCTGCACGCGCACGACGAAACCAATCAGTGCCACATCGGCGACAAAGTCACTATTCGTGAAACTCGTCCGCTGGCCAAGACCAAGTCTTGGGCACTGGTTGATATTCTCGAACGCGCTGTGGAAGTCTAAGGACTAGGGGTCGGAGAAATTATATGATTCAGACTCAATCCATGCTCGATGTGGCCGATAACAGCGGCGCACGCCGCGTTATGTGCATCAAGGTGCTGGGTGGCTCCCATCGTCGTTACGCTGGTATCGGTGACATCATCAAAGTTACCGTCAAGGAAGCAATTCCTCGCGGTAAAGTGAAAAAAGGCCAAGTGATGACTGCTGTTGTAGTCCGCACTCGTCACGGCGTTCGCCGTGCTGATGGCTCCATTATCCGCTTTGATGGCAACGCTGCTGTTCTTCTGAACAACAAGCAAGAGCCGATCGGCACCCGTATCTTTGGGCCAGTGACCCGTGAACTTCGTACTGAGAAGTTCATGAAGATCGTCTCGCTCGCCCCAGAAGTGCTGTAAGGAGATCCGACATGCAAAAGATTCGTCGTGACGACGAGATCATCGTGATCGCCGGCAAAGACAAAGGTAAGCGCGGTAAGGTGCTTAAGGTTCTCGCTAATAACCGTCTGGTTATCGGCGGCCTGAACCTGGTTAAGCGTCATACCAAGCCTAACCCGATGTCGGGCGTACAAGGCGGTATCGTCGAAAAAGAAGCTCCACTGGACGCTTCTAACGTCGCCATTTTCAACGGCGAAACCAACAAGGCTGACCGCGTTGGTTTCAAAGTAGAAGACGGCAAGAAAATTCGTGTCTTCAAGTCGACCCAAAAAGCGGTTGATGCTTGAACACTGCTAGGTAGATAAGACCATGGCACGACTAAAAGAGATTTACCGGAAGGAAATCGCTCCGAAACTTAAGGAAGAACTTAAGCTTTCGAACGTGATGGAAGTTCCGCGCGTTACAAAAATCACCCTGAACATGGGTCTGGGCGAAGCGATCGGCGACAAAAAAGTCATCGAGCACGCTGTTGCTGACCTGGAAAAGATCACCGGCCAGAAAGTCGTTGTGACCTACGCTCGCAAATCCATCGCTGGCTTTAAAGTCCGTGAAGGTTGGCCGATCGGCGTCAAAGTGACCCTGCGCCGCGAGCGTATGTACGAATTCCTGGATCGTCTGCTGTCGATCTCCCTGCCTCGGGTCCGCGACTTCCGCGGCCTGAATGCCAAGTCCTTCGATGGTCGTGGTAACTACAGCATGGGCGTGAAAGAGCAGATCATTTTCCCGGAAATCGATTACGACAAGATCGATGCTCTCCGCGGTCTGGACATTACCCTGACCACCACTGCCAAGAACGATGATGAAGGTCGCGCTCTGCTGCGCGCTTTCAAATTCCCGTTCCGCAACTGATTGGAGTAGGAAAATGGCCAAGAAGAGCATGAAAAACCGTGAGCTGAAGCGTCAGCTCACTGTTGCCAAGTACGCCACCAAGCGTGCCGCGCTGAAAGCTATCATCGTTGATCTGAACGCAAGTCCAGAAGCACGTTGGGAAGCTTCCGTAGCGCTGCAAAAGCAACCACGTGACGCAAGCGCTTCGCGCATGCGTAACCGTTGCCGCCTGACTGGCCGTCCGCATGGTGTTTACCGCAAGTTCGGCCTCGGCCGTAACAAGTTGCGTGAAGCAGCAATGCGCGGCGACGTACCAGGTCTGGTTAAAGCCAGCTGGTAAGCGCTGTCAAAGTCTCGGTGGTCGGGATCGCAAGAACCTGACCATCGGTGGCCTTGAATCTGAAACAAGCCCCTTTTGGGGCTTGTTTCATTTCCGGAGTGTGTCTAGAATATCCGGCTCGCCTGAGCCCGTGTTTTTTATGCTCGGAGATTCTCGGCGACAAGTAGTAGCCGCAAGGCTAATTTTTCTGTATTAGGAGCGTCTAGCCCATGAGTATGCAGGACCCGTTAGCGGACATGCTAACTCGAATCCGTAATGCCCAGATGGCTGAAAAGTCCGTCGTAAGCATGCCGTCTTCCACGTTGAAGGTGGCTGTAGCTAAAGTCCTGAAGGACGAAGGTTACATCGCGGGTTATCAGATCAGCAGCGAAATCAAACCACTGTTGTCTATCGAGCTGAAATATTTCGAAGGCCGTCCGGTCATCGAAGAAGTGAAGCGCGTTAGCCGTCCAGGCCTGCGTCAGTACAAGTCCGTCGATGATCTGCCAAAAGTTCGTGGCGGTCTCGGTGTGTCTATCGTCTCCACCAACAAAGGTGTGATGACGGATCGTGCTGCGCGCGCTGCCGGTGTCGGCGGCGAAGTTCTTTGCACTGTGTTCTAAGGGGGGATAAGCATGTCTCGCGTCGCTAAGAACCCCGTTAAGCTGCCAGCCGGTGTCGAAGTAAAATTCGCAGGCCAACAGCTTTCGGTGAAGGGTGCCAAGGGTACTCTTGAACTGAACATCCATTCGTCCGTTGAGATTGTTGAAGAAGCCGGTGAGCTGCGTTTTGCTGCTCGCAATGGTGATCAACAGACTCGCGCAATGGCTGGTACCACTCGTGCGCTGGTTAACAACATGGTCCAAGGCGTAAGCCAAGGCTTCGAGCGCAAGCTCCAGCTGGTCGGTGTTGGTTACAAAGCGCAAGCAAAAGGCACAGTGCTGAACCTGGCTCTCGGCTTCTCGCACCCAGTGGATTACGAACTGCCGGAAGGCATCACCGCTGAGACTCCTAGCCAGACCGATATCCTGATCCGGGGTATCGATAAGCAGCTGGTAGGTCAAGTGGCCGCCGAGATCCGCGACTTCCGTCCACCAGAGCCGTACAAAGGCAAAGGTGTGCGCTACGCGGACGAAGTCGTCCGTCGTAAAGAAGCCAAGAAGAAGTAGGGCATAGCAAATGACCGACAAAAAAGTTACTCGACTGCGTCGCGCTCGCAAAGCACGCCTGAAAATGCACGAACTCGAAGTCGTGCGTCTCTGCGTGTTCCGCTCGTCGCAGCACATCTACGCCCAGGTCATTTCGGCCGACGGCAACAAAGTTCTGGCAAGTGCCTCGACTTTGGACAAAGAACTGCGTGATGGTGCCACTGGCAACATCGACGCGGCCACTAAGGTTGGCCAGCTGGTCGCTACGCGTGCTAAAGCCGCTGGCGTCTCGCAGGTGGCTTTCGACCGCTCTGGCTTCAAGTACCACGGCCGCGTTAAGGCGCTGGCTGATGCTGCTCGTGAAGCTGGGCTGGAGTTCTAAGTTATGTCAAATAACGACCAAAAGCGCGACGAAGGCTACATTGAGAAGCTGGTTCAAGTTAACCGCGTAGCCAAAACCGTTAAAGGCGGCCGTATCTTCACTTTCACCGCGTTGACCGTGGTTGGTGATGGTAAAGGGCGCGTTGGCTTCGGCCGTGGCAAGTCGCGTGAAGTGCCTGCTGCGATCCAGAAGGCAATGGAAGCTGCTCGCCGCAACATGATTCAAGTTGACCTGAACGGCACCACTCTGCAGTACGCAATGAAGTCTGCTCATGGCGCTTCGAAGGTGTACATGCAGCCTGCTTCTGAAGGTACCGGTATCATCGCTGGCGGCGCTATGCGTGCTGTCCTCGAAGTTGCTGGCGTTCAGAACGTTCTGGCCAAGTGCTACGGCTCGACTAACCCGGTAAACGTGGTTCACGCCACTTTCAAAGGTTTGAAGGCTATGCAGTCTCCTGAATCCATTGCCGCCAAGCGTGGCAAAAGCGTCAAGGAGATCTTCTGATCATGGCTACCGTTAAAGTAACGCTGATCAAAAGCATGACCGGCCGTATCCCTAACCACAAACTGTGCGTTAAGGGTCTGGGTCTGCGTCGCATCGGTCACACTGTAGAAGTCCTGGATACTCCCGAGAATCGCGGGATGATCAACAAGGCCTACTACATGCTGCGTGTCGAGGGTTAATCGATGAAACTCAATGATCTGAGTCCAGCGCCGGGTTCCCGTCGCGAAAAGCATCGTCCGGGCCGTGGTATCGGTAGTGGTTTGGGCAAGACCGGTGGCCGTGGCCACAAAGGTCAGTCCTCCCGCTCCGGTGGCACCATCGCTCCAGGCTTTGAAGGCGGCCAACAGCCGTTGCATCGTCGCCTGCCTAAGTTCGGTTTCGTTTCCCTGAAGGCCATGGACCGCGCACAAGTGCGTTTGTCCGAGCTGGCTAAAGTGGAAGGCGACATCGTTACTGTGCAGTCCTTGAAAGATGCCAACGTGATCAACGTCAACGTACAGCGTGTGAAAATCATGCTGTCCGGCGAAGTTAGTCGCGCTGTCACCATCGGAAAGGGAATCGGCGCCACCAAAGGTGCGCGTGCGGCTATCGAAGCAGCTGGCGGCAAGTTCGAGGAATAAATGGCTAAGCAAGGTGCTCTCTCTGCGCTCGGCAAAGGCGGTATGTCTGAACTCTGGGCTCGTCTGCGTTTTCTGTTCCTGGCGATTATCGTCTACCGAATAGGCGCACACATCCCGGTTCCAGGTATCAACCCGGACCGACTCGCGGACCTGTTTCGACAGAATGAGGGGACCATTCTTAGCTTGTTCAACATGTTTTCCGGCGGCGCGCTGGAACGGATGAGCATCTTTGCACTGGGGATCATGCCGTACATCTCGGCATCGATCATCATGCAGCTGATGACCGCCGTCAGCCCGCAGTTGGAGCAGTTGAAGAAGGAAGGTGAAGCTGGCCGTCGCAAGATCAGCCAGTACACCCGCTACGGCACTGTCGTCCTCGCTCTCGTTCAGGCTATTGGCATGTCCATTGGTCTGGCGGGGCAGGGCGTAGCGTTCACTGGTGACTTTAGCTTCCATTTCGTTGCGGTAACCACGTTTGTGGCTGGCGCAATGTTCATGATGTGGCTGGGTGAGCAGATTACTGAGCGTGGTGTTGGCAACGGTATCTCGATGTTGATTTTCGCAGGTATCGTCGCCGGTCTTCCGAGAGCGATTGGGCAGTCTTTCGAGTCTGCGCGTCAGGGGGATATCAACATCTTCGCCCTGGTTGCCATCGGTTTGTTGGCAGTAGCGATTATCGGTTTCGTGGTGTTCATTGAGCGTGGTCAGCGTCGTATTGCTGTTCACTACGCCAAGCGTCAGCAGGGCCGCAAGGTTTTTGCTGCGCAGACTAGCCACTTGCCGCTGAAAGTGAACATGGCCGGGGTTATTCCGGCTATTTTCGCAAGCAGCATCTTGCTGTTTCCGGCTTCGTTGGGTGCCTGGTTCGGTCAGTCTGAAGGTATGGGCTGGTTGCAGGACATCTCGCAGTCGATCGCTCCTGGTCAGCCGTTGAATATTCTGCTGTTTAGTGCAGGGATTATTTTCTTCTGCTTCTTCTATACGGCGTTGATGTTCAATCCGAAAGACGTAGCGGAAAACCTGAAGAAGTCCGGTGCCTTTATTCCGGGTATCCGTCCAGGTGAGCAGTCTGCGCGCTATATTGATGGCGTTCTGACCCGCTTGACCATGTTCGGTGCTCTCTATATGACGGCCGTGTGCCTGCTGCCCCAGTTTCTGGTGGTTGCAGCAAACGTTCCGTTCTACCTTGGCGGGACCTCGTTGCTGATCGTCGTCGTGGTTGTGATGGACTTCATGTCCCAAGTACAATCGCACCTCGTTTCGCACCAGTACGAATCCCTGATGAAGAAAGCCAACCTGAAGGGTTACGGCAGCGGCATGCTGCGCTGACCCATAAGGTTCGAGGAGTTGGTGATGAAAGTTCGTGCATCGGTGAAAAAGCTGTGCCGTAACTGCAAAATTATTCGCCGCGAAGGTGTTGTTCGAGTAATTTGCAGCGCGGAACCGCGTCACAAACAGCGCCAAGGCTGAGTGTGATTGTGCTTCAAGCCCGGTAGCTAGTGCGCTACCGGGTTGATTATTTGTTATTACAGCGATATTATCTCGCGCCCTATTTCTTGGCTTCCGGGGCGTAGGTAGCTGTCAATTGGAGTCCCACTGAATGGCCCGTATTGCAGGCGTTAACATTCCAGATAACAAGCATACTGTTATCTCGCTGACCTACATCTATGGTGTTGGTCGCACTACTGCACAGAAGATCTGTGCAGTGACTGGGGTAAACCCAGCAGCAAAGATCAAAGATCTGAGCGACGAGCAGATTGAACAGCTGCGTGGCGAAGTGGCGAAGTTCACCACTGAAGGTGACCTGCGTCGCGAAATCAACATGAAAATCAAGCGCTTGATGGACCTCGGTTGCTATCGCGGTCTGCGTCATCGTCGCGGTCTTCCAGTGCGCGGTCAGCGTACCAAGACCAACGCGCGTACCCGTAAAGGTCCGCGTAAGCCGATCCGCAAGTAATCGCCCCAGCGAATCGACAGGAATTTAATCATGGCAAAACCTGCTGCTCGTCCTCGTAAAAAGATTAAAAAGACAGTGGTTGATGGCATCGCCCACATCCACGCATCTTTTAACAACACAATCGTGACCATCACCGACCGTCAAGGTAACGCGCTTTCTTGGGCTACCTCCGGTGGTTCGGGTTTCCGCGGTTCTCGCAAGTCCACCCCGTTCGCTGCTCAAGTAGCTGCTGAACGTGCTGGTCAAGCTGCGCTGGAATACGGCCTGAAAAACCTCGACGTTAACGTCAAGGGTCCAGGTCCAGGTCGTGAGTCTGCTGTCCGTGCTTTGAACGGCTGTGGCTATAAGATCGCCAGCATCACCGACGTGACGCCAATCCCGCACAACGGGTGCCGTCCGCCGAAGAAGCGCCGCGTGTAATCCAGGAGATTGTAAAGAATGGCTCGTTACATTGGTCCAAAATGCAAACTCGCTCGTCGCGAAGGCACCGATCTCTTCCTGAAGAGCGGCGTGCGCGCGATCGAATCGAAGTGCAACATTGAAGCAGCACCTGGTATCCACGGCCAGCGCCGCGGTCGCCAGTCCGATTACGGCACCCAACTGCGTGAAAAGCAGAAGGTTCGTCGTATCTACGGCGTTCTCGAGCGTCAATTCAGCGGCTACTACAAAGAAGCTGCTGGCAAGAAAGGCGCAACCGGCGAAAACCTGTTGCAACTGCTCGAATGCCGTCTGGACAACGTTGTATACCGTATGGGCTTTGGTTCGACTCGTGCCGAATCCCGTCAGCTGGTATCGCACAAATCCGTAAGCGTTAACGGCCAAACCGTAAACGTCCCGTCTTACCAGGTTCGTGCTGGTGACGTGGTCGCGATCCGCGAGAAAGCAAAAAACCAACTTCGCATTGTCCAAGCTCTCGATCTGTGTGCCCAACGTGGCCGCGTAGAATGGGTAGAAGTAGACACTGAGAAGAAGTCGGGCGTTTTCAAGAACGTTCCAGCTCGCAGTGATCTGTCCGCCGACATCAACGAAAGCCTGATTGTCGAGCTCTACTCCAAGTAAGGGCTAGAAAATAGGTGCATCCATGCAGATTTCGGTAAATGAGTTCCTGACACCCCGCCATATTGATGTGCAGGTTGTCAGTCCAACCCGCGCCAAGATCACCCTCGAGCCTCTCGAGCGTGGTTTTGGCCACACCCTGGGCAACGCGCTGCGACGCATCCTGTTGTCCTCAATGCCCGGCTGCGCAGTAGTCGAGGCCGAGATTGACGGTGTGCTCCACGAGTACAGCGCCATCGAAGGTGTACAGGAAGACGTAATTGAAATCCTGTTGAACCTTAAAGGTCTGGCTATCAAGCTGCACGGCCGTGACGAAGTTACGCTGACCTTGTCGAAGAAGGGTTCGGGGGTGGTTACCGCTGCCGATATTCAGCTGGATCATGATGTCGAGATCGTTAATCCCGATCACGTAATCGCTAACCTGGCGTCTAACGGCGCCTTGAACATGAAGCTAGTAGTAGCTCGTGGTCGTGGTTATGAACCGGCCGACTCGCGTCAGAGCGATGAAGACGAAAGCCGCAGCATTGGTCGCTTGCAGCTTGATTCTTCGTTCAGCCCGGTTCGCCGCATCGCCTACGTGGTGGAAAACGCCCGTGTCGAGCAGCGTACTAACCTGGACAAGCTGGTTATTGATCTGGAAACCAACGGTACTCTGGATCCTGAAGAGGCTATCCGTCGCGCTGCAACCATCCTGCAACAGCAGTTGGCTGCGTTCGTCGACCTCAAAGGTGACAGTGAACCAGTGGTAATCGAGCAGGAAGACGAGATCGATCCGATCCTGCTTCGCCCGGTTGACGATCTGGAACTGACTGTACGTTCGGCTAACTGCCTTAAGGCGGAAAACATCTACTACATCGGTGACCTGATTCAGCGTACCGAAGTAGAGCTGTTGAAGACTCCGAACCTTGGCAAGAAATCCTTGACTGAAATCAAGGACGTTCTGGCCTCCCGCGGTCTGTCCCTCGGCATGCGCCTCGACAACTGGCCGCCTGCAAGTCTTAAGAAGGACGACAAGGCGACTGCCTGATCGTCGTAATCACCGAACGTTGTGTTTGGTAAGGAATGAACCATGCGTCATCGTAAAAGTGGTCGTCACCTGAGCCGCACCAGCTCGCACCGCAAGGCCATGTTTCAAAACATGGCGGTGTCGCTGTTCGAGCACGAGCTGATCAAAACTACACTGCCAAAAGCCAAAGAACTGCGTCGCGTTGCTGAGCCGCTGATCACTTTGGCCAAGACAGACAGCCTGGCTAACCGCCGTCTGGCTTTCGACCGTACTCGTTCGAAAGCTATCGTTGGTAAGCTCTTCAACGACCTGGGCAAGCGTTACGCTACCCGTGAGGGTGGCTACCTGCGCATCCTCAAGTGCGGTTTCCGCGCTGGCGACAACGCGCCTATGGCGTACGTCGAGTTGGTTGATCGTGCTACCGGCGGTGAAGCTGTATCCGCTGAGTAAGACGTCAGTCTGAAACGAAAAACCGGGCCTAGTGCCCGGTTTTTTGTGGGCGCTCGAAAAGTGCTCATTGTTTTCGGCCTGCAGATGCCCTGGCTATCCACAAGACTTGATCGTTAGTTAATTTCTATTGATGCGGATCAATTAATGAATTTGATGGTGTCATGTTCATGGTCAATACTCCTTCTCAGCCGATTAGCCGGCAGTTTCCAAGACTGAAGAGGAAGATTGAGCATGAGCCAGAATAAAACGTTGACCACCGCCAGTGGCGCGCCCGTCGCTGATAACCAGAACTCCCGTTCCGCTGGCCCCCGTGGCCCGCTGCTGCTCGACGACTTTCACCTGATCGAGAAGCTTGCTCACTTCAACCGTGAAAACATCCCAGAGCGCCGTGTACACGCCAAGGGCTCGGGTGCCTACGGTACGTTTACGGTGACTCGCGATATTACTCAGTACACCAGCGCCAAGCTGTTTGAAGCGGTTGGCAAGAAAACCCCGACCTTCCTGCGGTTCTCCACTGTCGGCGGCGAGCGCGGCTCGGCTGATACCGAGCGCGACCCTCGCGGTTTTGCCCTGAAGTTCTACACCGAAGAAGGCAACTGGGACATCGTGGGTAACAACACGCCAGTGTTCTTCATCCGTGATCCGCTGAAGTTCCCGGACTTCATCCACACACAGAAGCGCCTGCCCCAAAGCAACCTGAAAAGTGCACAGATGATGTGGGACTTCTGGTCGCACTCACCCGAGTCGTT
The DNA here is from genome assembly GCF_900109995.1 of Pseudomonas sp. ok272. GTDB lineage: Bacteria > Pseudomonadota > Gammaproteobacteria > Pseudomonadales > Pseudomonadaceae > Aquipseudomonas. The sequence continues at coordinate 14,716 of NZ_FOCB01000025.1, forward strand.
GCACCAGGTCACTATCCTGTTCTCCGATCGCGGTATCCCGGACGGCTATCGCCACATGCACGGCTTCGGTAGCCACACCTACAGCCTGATCAGTGCCAAGGGTGAGCGCCACTGGGTGAAGTGGCACTACAAGACCAAGCAAGGTATCAAGAACCTGCCGCCGGCAGAGGCTGCGCGCCTGGCCGGTACCGATCCGGATTACGCCCAGCGTGATTTGTTCGGGGCCATTGAGCGCGGTGACTTTCCGAAGTGGCGCGTGTGCATTCAGATCATGACCGAAGCCCAGGCGAACGCTCATCACGAAAACCCGTTCGACGTGACCAAGACCTGGTCGCAGAAAGAGTTCCCGCTGATCGAAGTGGGTGAGTTGGAACTCAACCGCAACCCACAAAACTATTTCGCCGAAGTCGAGCAGGCCGCGTTTGGTCCTAGCAATATGGTGCCGGGTGTAGGTCTGTCACCGGATCGCATGTTGCAGGGCCGTGTCTTTGCTTATGCCGATGCCCACCGCTACCGCGTCGGTACCAATCACCAGCAATTGCCGGTGAATGCGCCGCTCAGCCCAGTCAACACCTACCAGCGTGATGGCTCCATGGCGTTTGGCAGTAATGGCGGTGGCGCCCCGAACTACGAGCCCAACAGCTATGCCGAAGCGCCGAAGCAGGCCCCTCGCTACGCAGAGCCACCCCTGGCGCTCAGCGGCGCCGCGGATCGCTACGATCACCGCGAAGACACCGACTACTACAGCCATGCCGGTGCGTTGTTCCGGTTGATGAATGACGACCAGAAGACACTTCTGATCAATAACATCGCCGGGGCTATGGCAGGCGTTTCCAGTGATGTGGTCGAGCGTCAATTGCAGCACTTCTTCAAGGCCGATCCGGCGTATGGAGAAGGGATCGCAAAGGCATTGGGTGTACAGCTTTAACGAAGTCTAAACGATAAGCAGAACCGCCCTCATTTGGGCGGTTTTTGCGTTATTTAAACCAGTTTTCTCAGAATATCTTCGCTTTTATCCCGTGATTCGAGTGACCAATCAGTCGGCTTGGTTCAAACTACAGCCTTTCAAGCAGGGAGATGTACGGCGATGCAAGGTCACCCGGACGTAATCGATTACCTCAACACGTTGCTGACGGGCGAACTCGCAGCGCGTGATCAGTATTTCATCCATTCGCGGATGTATGAGGACTGGGGCTTTACCGAGCTCTACGAGCGCATCAACCACGAGATGGAAGAAGAAACCCAGCACGCCGATGCGCTGATGCGCCGGATCCTGATGCTCGAAGGCACGCCACGCATGCGTCCCGACGACGTAGATAGCGGCACCACGGTGCCTGACATGCTCGCCAGCGACTTGCGCCTGGAATACAAGGTCCGCGCCGCGCTGTGCAAGGGTATCGAGCTCTGCGAGAAGCATGGCGACTACGTCACCCGGGAAATCCTGCGGGTGCAGTTGAACGATACCGAAGAAGATCACACCTACTGGCTGGAGAAACAGTTGGGGTTGATCAAGTTGATCGGTCTTGAGAACTACCTGCAATCGCAGTTCTGATTCCAGTGGATACAAAAAAGCCCCGGTCACGAATGAGGTGACCGGGGCTTTTTCATGGCCGCGGGTTAAGCGCGGTCACGTTCCAGCAATGGCTTGAGGTAGAAGCCGGTGTGGGACTGTTTCATCTCGGCGACTTCCTCGGGCGTGCCCACCGCAATGATCTGGCCACCCTTGGAGCCCCCCTCCGGGCCTAGGTCCACCAGCCAGTCGGCGGTCTTGATCACGTCCAGGTTGTGCTCGATCACCACCACGGTGTTGCCGTGATCGCGCAGGCGATGCAGCACATCGAGCAGTTGCTGGATGTCGGCGAAGTGCAGGCCAGTGGTTGGCTCATCGAGGATGTACAGGGTCTTGCCGGTATCACGCTTGGACAGCTCGCGCGACAACTTGACCCGCTGGGCTTCGCCGCCCGACAGGGTGGTCGCCGATTGCCCCAGCTTGATGTACGACAGGCCTACATCCATCAAGGTCTGGAGCTTGCGTGCCAGGGCGGGGACCGCATCGAAGAATACGCGGGCTTCCTCGATGGTCATTTCCAGGGTTTCGTGGATGCTCTTGCCCTTGTACTTGATCTCCAGGGTTTCGCGGTTGTAACGCTTGCTCTTGCACACGTCGCACGGCACGTAGATGTCCGGCAGGAAGTGCATTTCTACCTTGATCAACCCATCGCCCTGGCAGGCCTCGCAGCGTCCACCCTTGACGTTGAACGAGAAGCGCCCCGGACCGTAGCCCCGTGAGCGGGACTCTGGCACGCCGGCAAACAGTTCGCGGATCGGTGTGAACAACCCGGTGTAGGTCGCCGGGTTGGAGCGTGGCGTACGGCCGATCGGGCTTTGGTCGATGTCGACGACTTTGTCCAGGAGCTCAAGGCCCTTGATGCTGTCGTGGGCGGCGGCTTCCAGCGTGGTCGCGCCATTCAGCGCGGTGGCGCTGAGGGGGAACAGGGTGTTGTTGATCAACGTCGATTTGCCCGAGCCGGACACACCAGTCACACAGGTCAGCAGGCCCAGCGGGATCTCCAGGTCGACGTTGCGCAAGTTGTTGCCCCGAGCACCCTTGAGGTGCAGCGACAGCTTCTTGTTGCGCGGTGTGCGTTTGGCCGGGACTGCGATCTTCACCCGGCCAGACAGGTATTTACCCGTCAGCGAGTCCGGGTGCGCCATGACTTCGGCCGGTGTGCCTTCGGCGACGATATGCCCGCCGTGGACGCCAGCACCGGGGCCGATGTCGACGACATAGTCCGCCAGGCGAATGGCATCCTCGTCGTGCTCGACCACGATCACCGTGTTGCCGATGTCGCGCAGGTGCTTGAGGGTGCCCAGCAAACGGTCGTTGTCACGTTGGTGCAGGCCAATCGACGGCTCGTCGAGGATGTACAGCACGCCCACCAGGCCCGCGCCAATCTGGCTGGCCAGGCGGATACGCTGGGCTTCACCACCGGACAGGGTGTCGGCACTGCGGTCCAGGGACAGGTAATCGAGGCCGACGTTGACCAGGAACTGCAAGCGCTCGCGGATTTCCTTGAGGATCTTGTCGGCAATTTCCCCGCGTCGGCCGGTCAGTTTCAGCGTGCCGAAGTAGTCGGACGCATCGCCAATGGGCAGGTTGGTGACCGCGGGCAGGGTTTTTTCGCCGACCCACACGTGACGCGCCTCACGACGCAGCCGGGTACCGCGGCAATCCGGGCATGGCTGGGTGCTGAGGAACTTGGCCAGCTCTTCGCGTACCGAGGCAGACTCGGTCTCGCGGTAGCGGCGGTCAAGGTTCGGCACGATGCCTTCGAACGGATGGGAGCGCTTGACGATGTCGCCGCGGTCGTTGAGGTATTTGAAGTCGACGTTCTGCGTGCCGCTGCCATGCAGGATGACTTTCTGCTGCTCGGCGGGGAGTTGGTTGAACGGCACCTCCAGGCTGAACCCGTAATGGGCGGCCAACGAGCCGAGCATCTGGAAGTAATAGACATTGCGCCGATCCCAGCCGCGGATAGCGCCCTCGGCCAGGGTCAGTTCGCCGTTCACCAGGCGCTTGATGTCGAAGAACTGCTTTACGCCCAGGCCATCGCACGTCGGGCAGGCGCCGGCCGGGTTGTTGAAGGAGAACAGCTTGGGTTCGAGCTCGCTGATGGCATGGCCGCAGATCGGGCAGGCGAAGCGTGCGGAGAAGATCATTTCCTCGCCAGGTTCGTCGTCCATCGGCGCCACCAGGGCGATGCCGTCGGCCAGCTTCAGCGCGGTCTCGAAGGACTCGGCGAGGCGCTGTTGCAGGTCGTCGCGCACCTTGAAGCGGTCGACCACGACGTCGATCGAATGCTTCTTCTGTTTATCGAGCTTCGGCAGTTCATCCAGCTCGCACAGCCGGCCGTTGACCCGGGCCCGGACAAAGCCCTGGGCGCGCAGCTCTTCGAAGACGGAAAGGTGCTCGCCCTTGCGCTCACGGATCACCGGGGCGAGCAGCATCAGCTTGCTGCCTTCGGGCTGGGCCAGCACCAGGTCGACCATTTGGCTGACGGTCTGGGCTTCGAGGGGGATGTCGTGATCCGGGCAGCGCGGAATACCCACGCGAGCATAGAGCAGGCGCAGGTAGTCGTAGATTTCGGTGATGGTGCCGACCGTGGAGCGCGGGTTATGCGAGGTCGATTTCTGCTCGATGGAGATCGCCGGCGACAGGCCTTCGATGGTGTCGACGTCGGGCTTTTCCATCATCGACAGGAACTGTCGGGCGTAGGCCGACAGCGACTCGACATAGCGGCGCTGACCTTCGGCATAGAGCGTATCGAAGGCCAGGGAAGACTTGCCGGACCCGGACAGGCCGGTGATGACGATCAGCTTGTCCCGTGGCAGGGTCAGGTCGATGTTCTTCAGGTTGTGGGTTCGAGCCCCACGAATCAGGATCTTGTCCAAGATGGCCTCGCTTGGCGGGCTTCGAAAGCGTAGAAGTATACGGGCAAATACTGGATGGATGCACACTATCAAGTGCGCGCGTAATTGCCTCACATGAAGAGTTTGACATCAAAGCGCGTCAAAGCGTCGCCCTATACCCCGTCAACCGGTGGGACTGATAGAATCGCCGCCGGTTCACATGAGGTAATTCCATGCACGATCCCCACAGCGAACGCATGAGTGGTAGCGAGAACCGCGCGGCAAGCGGTCTGGCCCTGGTGTTCGCTTTCCGTATGCTTGGCATGTTCATGGTGTTGCCGGTATTGGCGACCTACGGCATGGACCTGGCCGGCGCGACCCCAGCCCTGATCGGCCTGGCCATTGGCGCCTATGGCCTGACCCAGGCCGTGTTCCAGATTCCATTCGGGATCATTTCCGACCGTATCGGCCGTCGCCCGGTGATTTACCTGGGGCTGATCGTCTTCGCCCTCGGCAGCGTGCTGGCGGCCAACGCCGATTCGATCTGGGGCGTGATCGCCGGACGGATCCTGCAAGGCGCCGGGGCGATTTCCGCAGCGGTCATGGCCTTGTTGTCGGACCTGACCCGCGAACAGCACCGCACCAAGGCCATGGCCATGATTGGCATGACCATCGGTTTGTCGTTTGCCGTGGCCATGGTCGTCGGGCCATTGCTGACCCGTGCGTTCGGCTTGTCCGGGCTGTTCCTGGCCACGGGCGGCATGGCGCTGGTGGGTATCCTGATCGTGATGTTCATGGTCCCGCGCGCCGTCGGTCCGTTGCAGCACCGCGAGTCCGGCGTCGCCCGCCAGGCGCTGTTGCCGACGCTCAAGCACCCGGACCTGCTGCGCCTGGACCTGGGCATCTTTGTGTTGCACGCCATGCTGATGTCCAGCTTCGTTGCCTTGCCGCTGGCGCTGGTGGAAAAAGCCGGGCTGCCTAAAGAGCAACATTGGTGGGTGTACCTCACCGCGCTGCTGATTTCTTTCTTCGCCATGATCCCGTTCATTATCTACGGCGAGAAAAAACGCAAAATGAAACGAGTTTTACTCGGCGCCGTCGTGACGCTGATGCTCACTGAGCTATTCTTCTGGAAGTTCGGCGACAGCTTGCGGGCCCTGGTGATTGGTACGGTGGTGTTCTTCACCGCGTTCAACTTGCTGGAAGCCTCCTTGCCATCGCTGATCAGCAAGGTTTCACCGGCGGGTGGCAAGGGCACGGCGATGGGGGTTTATTCCACCAGCCAGTTCCTCGGATCGGCGCTCGGCGGGATCATGGGCGGCTGGTTGTTCCAGCATGGCGGTTTGTCGGTTGTGTTCCTCGGATGCGCCGGGTTGGCTGCACTTTGGCTGGTCTTTGCTGTTACCATGCGCGAACCTCCCTATGTGACAAGCCTGCGCTTGCCGTTATCGCCCGAGGCGATCCGCGAAGCCGGTCTGGTCGAGCGCCTCAAGGCCGTCGTAGGGGTAACAGATGCAGTGGTGGTTGCCGATGAGGCGGCCATTTACATCAAATTGGACACCGAACTATTGGATCGCACCACCCTCGAACGCCTGGTCAACGACCCGGCCGGGGCTGCGTGCGAAGCCTAGGAGAACGTTATGGCCCGTGGGGTTAACAAAGTCATATTGGTCGGCACTTGCGGCCAGGATCCCGAAGTTCGCTACTTGCCTAACGGTAACGCCGTGACCAACCTGAGTCTGGCGACCAGCGAACAATGGACCGACAAGCAAACCGGTCAGAAGGTCGAGAAGACCGAATGGCACCGTGTCTCGATGTTCGGCAAGGTGGCCGAGATCGCCGGCGAGTACCTGCGTAAAGGTTCGCAGGTGTACATCGAAGGCAAGCTGCAGACCCGCGAGTGGGAAAAAGACGGTATCAAGCGCTACACCACTGAAATCGTGGTCGACATGCAAGGCACCATGCAACTGCTGGGCGGCCGTCCACAGGGCGACCAGCAAGGCCAGGGCGGCGGCATGTCCAACTCGGCACCGCGTCCACAGCAGTCCCGTCCACAGCCTTCGCAGCAGCCGCAACGTGAGTCGCGTCCAGCGCCACAACAGCAGGCCGCACCGCAGCCGGCAGCGGACTTCGACAGCTTTGATGACGATATCCCGTTCTAGTCGCCAGCAGCCTAACGCTGCACGCTAAACACAAACCCGCGCTTGGGATCACCCAGCGCGGGTTTTTGGTTTCTGGCTATGGCTTCGCCGCGAGAAACTCAGCCGTGGACACCACGCTGGCGTAGGCAAAGCCCAGGGCCGACATGAACGCCGCATGCACCTGGGCGGCGGGGACCACCTGACCGTTGAACGTCAGGTCGCAAGTGGCGCAAGCGTCGTGGATCACGCTGACGTTGTAGCCAAGGTCGGCGGCGGCGCGTGTGACGCCGTCGATGCACATGTGGCTCATGCTGCCGACGATCACCAGGTTGTCGATGCCCTGTTGGTCGAGGATGGCCTCCAGTTCGGTGTCACGGAACGCATTGACGAAGTGTTTGAGCACCACCGGTTCGTCACTGCGGTTGAGGACTTTAGGGTGCAGCTTGGCGCCGTCCGAGCCAGGGGCGAAGAACGGTGCATCGTCTGCGCTGAATTCGTGGCGGATGTAGATCACCTGATCCCCGGCGTCACGAAAGGCTTGGATCATCCGGGCGGCGTTGTCCGCGGCTGCGTCGACACCGGCCAGCGGCCATTTACCCTGGGGGAAGTAGTCATTCTGGATATCGACTACGATGAGTGCTTGCTTGGCCATGGCGGTTTCCTTGATAAGTGTGTGGGGCGAAGTATTGGCCCCGACGGGCCTTTCGAGGATTGGCCGCACCGACAATAGCAGGGGGGAAACTGACAAATGGGTATGGAACGCACCGTCGCCGAGTTGGGCGTGCTGATCTATCCCGGTGCGCAGATGGCGGCGGTACACGGCTTGACCGATTTGTTCGCAGTGGCCAATGGCATTGCCGCCGAGCACCAGAGCGAGCAGTTACCGCTGCTGCGGGTCAGCCATTGGCAGGCAGACAGCACGCACGTACCGGATCGTGTCTACGACAGCTTGGCGGGCCACGACAGGGGGTTGGTGGCGCTGTTGATCCCGCCGTCGATTGGCGGCTTTTCCCCAGACCTGGCGACGCCCGCGCTGATGCAGTGGCTGGGTCGGCAGCATGCTGCTGGCGCGATCCTGGGCGGCGTGTGCGTCGGCTCGATCCTGTTGGCCGAAAGCGGCTTGCTCGATGGGCGCCGGGCGACGACGCATTGGACCACCGCCAAGCAGTTCTCCGAGCGTTACCCCGCGATCAAGCTCAATGCCGACAAGCCGATCATCGACGACGGCGACCTGATTACCACGGCCGGCTTGATGGCCTGGTCGGAGTTGGGCTTGCGTCTGGTCGACCGCCTGCTGGGGCCGAGCATCGCCACCCGCACCGCGCGTTTTTTGATGGTGTCCCACCGCGACAGTGCCAGCCAGTGCGGCAGTAACTTTGCGCCGATCCTGAACCATGGCGATGCGTCGATCCTCAAGGTCCAGCATTGGCTGCAAGGCAACGGCGCGGTGGACGTTTCGCTCAGTGTGATGGCGCAACAGGCCGGGCTTGAGGAGCGCACCTTCCTGCGGCGTTTTCGCGCGGCCACCGGCTTGAAACCCACCGAGTACTGCCAGCACCTGCGAGTCGGCAAGGCCCGGGAAATGCTTGAGTTCAGCAATGGCACCATTGATCACATCGCCTGGACCGTCGGCTACGCGGACCCGGGGGCGTTTCGCGCCACGTTCAAGAAAATCACCGGCTTGGCGCCCAGCGACTACCGGACGCGATTCGGTGTGACGCCCTTGGCCGTTGCGGCACGCTAGCCACAGCGTTGTGGGCATCTACGCTTGTAGGCAGCGCCGAAGGCTGCGATCTTCTGCGCCTCATGACCGAATCTGCGAAGGAGCACTGCGTGTTGTCTCAGTTCAAGGCGGCCCTATGCCTCGTGATACTGCTGTGTACCGTCAGCGTCCCGCTACAGGCGGCCACCTTGCCAGGCATGGCCGCGTTGGCGACAGCCGCCAGCCCTGCAACCCCGGCGGTCAAAGAGCCGATCGTCCAGGGCGGTTTGCTGGGGGCGATCAGTTCCAGCATCGACGATGTGCAAGGCAGGCTCGACATCAATGAGCATCTGGTCGAGGCCTGGCGCAAGCGCGCCGACGGTGCGGCCGATGAGGTGGATCAACTGGTCAACCAGCCGTCGGCCCGTTCCGCCTGGAGCGTCGCCGGGGACTTCGCACTGCTGACTTGCTTGTGGATTGGCCTGTTCGCGTTGCTCTGGTTGCTCGGTGGCCTGCTGACCAAGCGCCTGTGCCAGCAGCGCGTGCTGCTGACCCGCGAGCGCGGCCAAGCCTTGCTCGGCTACGTGCTGCCGTTCACCTTGCCGGCCGTGATCAGCCTGTTGCTGACCCTTTATTTCAGCCAGTTGCTGCAACCCTCGGCAGGCCGGGCGCTGGCGCTGAGCCTGGCCTACGCCACCAGTTCCGGGATCTTTGTCGCCTCGCTGCTGATGTCGCTGGCGGTGTTGTTCAACATTGGCCACAAGCGCAGCGCGGTGCGGATCATCCGCCGCAACGTCCCGCGGCCCTTGTTCGTGATGGGCTTTCTGGTGGCCCTGAGCGATGCGCTGACCAGTCCGCAGATCGCCCATCGCCTGGGTGACAACCTCACCAGCAGCATCGCGGTGTTTACCGGGATGGCGGCCTCGCTGATTTTCGGCTGGCTGGTGATCCGCATGCGGCGCCCCGTTGCGCACTTGATCCGCATCCTGCCCCTCAACCAACGCCTCGGCCAGCCGGCCGTGCGCGAGACGCTGCGGATTTTCTCGGGGCTCTGGTACTGGCCGATCCTGTTGATGGTGCTGGTGTCGGTGATCGACCTGATCGGCATCGGCGATGACAATCAGCAGGTCCTGCGCTGTGCGTTGTTCACCACCCTGTTGCTGATTGCCACGGTGTTCCTCAGCACCCTGCTGCAACACCTGTTCAAGTCGCCAACGGTCCAGGCGGTGCAGCGTAGCGGGGCCTACAAGGAGCGTTTCCTCAGTCTGTCCCATGCCCTGCTGCGTATCCTCATGGCGATTGCCTTCATCGATATCCTGGGGCGGATCTGGGGCGTGTCGCTGTTCGAATTCGCGGTCAGCAACGCGGTCGGCCGGGCCATCAGCGATTCCCTGAGTCGCATCGGCTTGATCTTCCTGGTGACCTGGCTGGTGTGGGTGGTGCTGGACACGGCGATCCAGGAAGCGCTCAAGCCGGCGGTCAGCAAGCGCAATGCGCGCCAGCCCAGCACCCGGGTCAAGACCATCCTGCCGCTGTTGCGCAACGCGATCAAAATCATCCTGGTGGTGATCTGCGCGATTACCACCATGGCCAACCTGGGGATCAACGTCGCCCCATTCCTGGCGGGGGCCGGGGTGGTGGGGCTGGCCATCGGCTTCGGCTCGCAGCAACTGGTGCAGGACGTGATCACCGGCTTGTTCATCATCATCGAAGACACCCTGTCGATTGGTGATTGGGTGGTGCTCGACTCCGGCCATGCCGGCACGGTGGAGGGTCTGACCATCCGGACCTTGCGCCTGCGTGATGGCAAGGGCTTCGTGCACTCGGTGCCGTTCGGGCAGATCAAGGCGGTCACCAACCAGTCCCGGCAGTTCGCCTTTGCGTTCTTCTCGGTGCAGTTCACCTACGACACCGATGTCGACAAGGCCATCGTGTTGATCCGCGAGGCGGGGCGCTCGATCAGCGAGGACCCGTTTCTCAAGTACAACCTGCAAGGCCCGCTGGAAGTCTTCGGCATCGACAAGATGGACCTCAACGGCGTGACCCTCACGGCGCAGTTCCGCACCGTATCCGGTGGTCAGTATGCGGTGAACCGGGCGTTCAATATCCGCTTGAAGAAGGCTGTGGATAACAGCCCATGGGTGCATTTCGCGCAGACTTATCCACAGCAGGTGATCGTGCATGAACGGCATGGGGATAAGCCTGAGGCTGACCCCGCATTGCCCGCGAGCTGAGCGAGCGCACCTGTTTAGATGCACTGTGTCGCCGTATGGGCGCGAGCCTGTCGGATCGCCGCAGCGTCGCGGCAGCACAAAACCTTCGGATCTGCACTTTACGGATGACGGTTGCGCATTAAACCCGCAAAATGCAACGATTCTGGCAACTCTCATTGGCAAGGCCTGCGGGCGCTGTCGACAAATCATCGTTCCAAACAGACTGGGCCTGCTGACTCTATGCGAATGCGCCTTATGTTACTGGGTGGCGGAAATGCCCTTGGGCAGGCGCTGATTCGCCTCGGTGCGGAGGAAGACATCGGCTTCCTCGCCCCCCGTCCCCCGCAAGACGGCTGGGACGCCGCGAGCCTCACGCAACTGCTGGACGACACCCGTCCGGATGCACTGATCAACCTGGCCTACTACTTCGACTGGTTCCAGGCCGAAAGCGTGCCTGAGGCACGGCTGGCGGCGCAGGAGCGTGCAGTCGAGCGCCTGGCCGAGTTGTGCCAGCATCACAACATCGTGCTGGTGCAACCGTCCAGCTACCGAGTCTTCGATGGCTCGCGCGCCACGGCCTACAGTGAAAAAGACGAACCCATACCGCTGGGCCTGCGTGGCCAGGCGTTGTGGCGGATCGAGCAAAGCGTGCGGGCAACGTGCCCACAGCACGTGTTGTTACGCTTTGGCTGGTTGCTCGACGACAGTGCCGACGGCACCCTCGGGCGTTTCCTGGCCCGGGCCGAGTTGCCCGACGCGTTGCTGATGGCCGACGACCGACGGGGCAACCCGACGCCAGTGGATGACGCCGCGCGGGTGATCACCTCGGTACTCAAGCAGCTCGATTGCGCTGCGCCCTTGTGGGGCACCTACCACTACGCCGGACACGAGGCGACCACGCCGCTGGCGCTGGGGCAGGCGATTCTGACCGAGGCCCGCAACCTGCATCCGCTGGCCATCGAGGCGCCGACCGCCCAGGCTCATGCCGCGAGCCCGGATGCCACCGAAGAACCGCAGCACGCGGTCCTGGCCTGCAAGAAAATTCTCCACACCTTCGGGATCAAGCCCCGCGCCTGGCGCGCCGCGCTCCCGGCCTTACTGGATAGGTTCTATCGTCATGGCGCATAGCCCTGTTTTAATCACCGGCGGTGCTGGCTTCATCGGCTCGCACCTGGCCGACGCGTTGCTCGCCAAGGGTTACTCGGTGCGCATCCTCGATGACTTGTCCACGGGCAAGCGCAGCAACCTCGCGCTTGACGATCCACGGCTCGAACTGATCGAAGGCGACGTTGCCGACGCGGCCCTGGTGGCCACGGCGATGCAGGGTTGCAGCGCCGTGGCGCACCTGGCGGCCGTGGCGTCCGTGCAGGCCTCGGTGGATGATCCGGTGCGCACCCACCAGAGCAACTTCATCGGCACCTTGAACGTCTGCGAAGCGATGCGTCAGGCCGGGGTCAAGCGGGTGCTGTTCGCCTCCAGTGCGGCGGTCTACGGCAACAACGGCGAAGGCGCGTCCATCGACGAAGACACTGCCAAGGCGCCGCTCACTCCCTATGCCTCGGACAAGTTGGCGAGCGAGTACTACCTCGACTTCTATCGGCGCCAGCATGGCCTGGAGCCGGCGGTGTTTCGCTTCTTCAACATCTTCGGCCCACGCCAGGATCCGTCATCGCCGTACTCCGGGGTGATCAGCATCTTCAGCGAGCGCGCACGCCAAGGCCTGCCGATCACCGTGTTTGGCGATGGCGAGCAGACGCGGGATTTCCTCTACGTCGAGGATTTGGTGGGCTTGCTGGTGCAGGCCATCGAAGCACCGACGCTGGAAGTCGGCGCGGTGAATGTCGGCTGGAACCAGTCGATCACCCTCAAGCAAATGCTTGAAGCGTTGCGCGAAGTGGTGGGCGAGTTGCCGCCGATCACCTACGGACCGGCACGAGCGGGTGATATCCGCCATTCACGGGCCAATAACCAGCGCCTGCTGCAGCGTTTCACCTTCCCCCAGCAGACCCCGCTGAACATCGGCTTGGCGCGCTTGTTGGGCCGCTGAAGCCGCAGAAACCAGGGCGACACAAACCACGGTGGGAGCGAGCCTGCTTGCGATAGCGGTCTGACAGTCAACGTTGCATTGACTGAAAGAACCTTATCGCGAGCGGACTCGCTCCCACAGGTTGTTACGGGGTGTGAGTTAGAACTTGTAGCCCAGGCCCACCATGTAGACCCATGGGTCCACGTCGACGTTGACCTTGGCGCGCGTGCCGTTGCCGACGGCGCTGTTGTCCACGTAGCCGGTGGTGTCGATGTCGATGTAGCGCACCTGGCCGTTGATCATCACGTTCTCGGTCAGCATGTAGTCAGCACCCACCTGCCACGCCATGCCCCAGGAGTTCTTGGCCCGGAAGTTGTTGAACCCGTTGGCGCTGGCTTCGCTGCCGACGTGTTCGTCAAAGATCCAGGTGTAGTTGATGCCGGCACCGACATAGGGTTGGAACACCGACTTGTGATCCAGTGGGTAGTACACCAGGCTCAGGGTCGGTGGCAGTTGCTTGAGGCTGCCCAGCTTGCCGTTGGCCGGCGCCAATGCCGTGCCCTTGAGCTTGATGTCGTGTTCGAACGGCGTGGCCGCGAGCAGTTCGACCGCCAGGTTGTTGGTGAGCATGTAAGCGAAGTTCAGACCCAATTGGGTGTCGCTGCTCATGGTCGCCTTGCCGCCCAGGTCGGTGCCCGCCAGGGAGCCGCGATCGACCTTGACGTGACCGCTGTCGGCCGTCGGGTTTACGGTAATGGCGCCGGCACGGACGATGATGTCGCCTTCGTCGTGGGCGTGGGCGAGGGGGGCTGCAAGCGCGAGTGCAATGAGGGAAGCGCTAAGCAATGACTTGTGCATGGGGGCTCCAAGGGGATATGTAAATTCTTTGATACATGGTAACCGGCCCCTTGGAGGGGTAATTGACGCAGCTCAATGAAACCATGAAGGGACGCCGTTGTGTGGCGGGGTTGCGGGCCTCTTCGCGGGCAAGCCTCGCTCCTACACGTGACGTGCGTTATGACACCGATCTGATTAATGTCGCCAGACCCTGTGGGAGCGAGCCTGCTCGCGAAAGCGATCTGGAGCCTGCGGGCTCACTCCGGCAATTCATACACATAGATCTTATCGGCATCCATCTGATACCCGGCATCGGCCAACTCACTGCTGGACGCCTTGACCTGTAGCGCGCCTTCGATCCAGTACGGTTGATACAGCTCATCGAGCTTCACCCCCACTTCACTCTTGACGTGCACGATCTGGTTCGACGGCGGTGGCGGCACGTGGATGCAGGCGCCGAAGTACGGCACCAGCAGGAACTCGGTGGTGCGTCCCGCTTCGTTGACCTCCAGCGGCACGATGTAGCCCGGCAGGCGGACGTCCTGCCCGTCGAGGCTGTTGACCACCGGCGCATTGGGCAGGTCCTGCCTGGCGGCGGGTGCGGCTTCGGCCAGGGTGCTGCTCATCTGCGACAAGTCGTGCAGCGGCGTCATGTTCGGCACCTCGGGCGCGGCGTCCGGCGGAATCATCTCCGACCACGTCAGGTCCCTGGGCTGGGCCGCCCACAGCGGCAGGGCAACCAGCATCAACAGCGCGAGTAAAGCGCGGGGCATCGTGTAGGTCCTCACAAACGAATCGACAGGCCATCGGCCAGGGATTGGCGATAGGCGCGCCAGGCCGGCACGCAACCCATCAACAGGGCGGCGAGCAGGATGCCACCGAGCAGCGTCCATTCATACTCGCTTGGCCACGACAACGGCAGGTACAGGCCGTAATTCGATTGCACGTAACCCTGGGCGAGGGCGATGCACAGGTACAGCAGCGCGACACCGGCGACCACCCCGGACAGCGCCAGGGCAAAGGCTTCGAGCACCAGCAGCGTGGCGATGTGCCGGGGCTTGGCGCCCACCGAACGCAGGATCGCCATCTCGCGGCGGCGCTCGTTGAGGCTGGTGAGGATCGCCGTGAGCATACCGATCAAGCCGGTCAGCACCACAAACAGCGAGACCACGAACAGCGCTTTTTCGGCGGTGCCCATCAGGCTCCACAGCTCCTGCAAGGCCACGCCCGGAAGGATCGCCAGCATCGGTTCGCCGCGGAATTCATTGATCTCGCGCTGCAGGGCAAAGGTCGAGATCTTATTGTTCAGTCCCAGCATGAAGGCGGTGATCGCCTGGGGCGTGAGGTCCATGTTGCGGGCCTGGTCGGCGCTGATCCGGCTGTTGCCCCGGGCGGGCGCGCCGTTGTGCCAGTCGACGTGGATCGCCTCCATACCGCCGAGGCTGATGTGCAGCGTACGGTCCACCGGGGTGCCGGTGCGCTTGAGGATACCGACCACGGTGAACGGTTTGTCGTCGTGCTGGACCAGGCTGATCACGGCCACGCCGTGGGCCAGCACCAATTTGTCGCCGAGCGTGTAGTGCAAGGCGTCGGCCACTTCAGCCCCCAGCACCACCTCGAACGGGTCGGTGGCGAAGGCCCGGCCGCTGGCCAGTTGCAGGGTTTGCTGGCGGCCGTACTGGTAATGCTGGAAGTAGGCGTCGGTGGTGCCCATCACCCGGTAGCCACGGTGCGAGTCGCCCAGGGAAATGGGGATCGCCCACTTCACTTTCGGGTTGTTGGCGAAGTGCTCGAAGCTGTCCCAGCGGATGTTGTTGGTGGCATTGCCGATACGAAACACTGAGTACAGCAGCAGGTTCACCGAGCCTGAGCGGGCGCCGACGATCAGGTCCGTGCCGCTGATGGTGTTGGCAAAGCTGGCGCGGGCTTCGGTGCGGACCCGCTCCACCGCCAGCAGGAGGCAGACGGACAGGGCAATGGCGAGCGCGGTGAGGATCGCGGTGAAGCGGCGGTTAGCCAGGCTGGCCATCGCAAGACGAAACAAATACATCTCAGACCTCGGTAGGCGTGGCGGCGCGATTGAGCTCGGCCAGCGACAGGTGACGATCGAACAGCGGTGCCAGGCTCTGGTCATGACTGACGAACAACAGGCTGGAACCGGCCTCGCGGCACTCGGCGAACAGCAGGCGGATAAACGCCTCGCGGGCGTCGTAGTCCAGGGCCGACGTCGGCTCGTCGGCGATCACCAGTTCCGGCTGACCGATCAGCGCCCGGGCGGCGGCGACCCGTTGCTGTTGGCCGATGGACAGCGAGTCGGCGCGTCGGCCGAGAATGCCCTGATCCTTGAGGCCCAGGTGCGCCAGCAACGTGGCAGCGGCCCGGTCGACGCTGCCGTGGCGCTGGATCGCCCGCTGCGCGCGCAGCTTGGAGAAGTGGCACGGCAACTCGACGTTTTCGCGCACCGAGAGAAACGGCAGCAGGTTGAACTGCTGGAAGATGTAGCCGGTGTGATCGACGCGAAAGCGGTCGCGGGCGCCGGCCGACAAGTCGGTCAACTCCTGGCCGAGCAGGCGCACGCTGCCGCGATTGGGCTTTTGTACACCACCCAACAGGCCCAGCAGGGTGGTCTTGCCACTGCCGCTGGGGCCCTTGAGGAACAAGGTTTCACCGGGTTCCAGGCGGAACGCCGGGATATCCAGCAGCGGCGGGTGACCGGGCCAGTTGAAGCCCAGGCCGGACAGTTCGATGAGTGCTTGGGTCATGGGGAGCCAGTCAAATTAGCGATAAACCCTGTAGGCGCGAGGCTTGCCCGCGAAGGCGATCCGACAGCCGATGCCGCTGTTGAATGCAATGGCCTCTTCGCGGGCAAGCCTCGCTCCTACGGATAAGGTGGATCAGAACTTCAGCGCGGCCGCCTTGGCGGTCACTTCAACGCCTTGCTGCCCGCTCGGGCCGATCAGTTGTACCTGAATCTTCTGGGTCGCAGGGAACGTGTTGAAGAGGTTCGCCAGGTCCAGGTGCTCCAGCACGCCCGGTGTGGCGCAGGTGAGCTGGTAGTGGGCGTGGATTTCGCTGTGGTCGTGGTGATGCTCGTGGCCGTCGGCGTCCTTGGCGTCTTCGTCGTGGTCATCGTCGACGTCCGGTTTGTCACCAAACAGCGGGCTGTTCAGTTCCTGGCTGGCGACCGTGCAACCGGCCTTGGACGGCAGGCCGAACAGCGCCAGCGGTTTCTCCAGTTGCGCCCGGACGGCGGCGACCTTGGCCTTGTCTTGCGCGGTGCTGGCGACGTGTTCGAAACCCAGCAGGTTCATCGCCGGGCTGTCGAATTCAAGTTCCAGGGTCTGGCCGTCCAGTGCCGCATTCAAGCGCCCGATGCCGTGTTCGTGAGGGGCGAGGCTGGCGTGCTGAGGGTCGTGATCATGCTCATCGGCCGCCTGGGCAATGGCCAGCGGCAACAGGGCAAACGGCAAAGCGAGAATCAGGCGGCGCATGGAGAGTCTCCGGGGGAATGTAAATTCTTTGTTATGTGATCTTATAACAGTAGTGGCCGGAGTTTGACCGTCCGCTTGGCGTTGCGCAAGGTGCATGGGAGCATGTTCGTCACAAATCTTGAGGGGATGCCAATGGTGCGCATACGTGGAAGCATCGGCGACTGGCCGGTGGATTTGACCCTGGAACTGGATGACGACGATTGGGCCCGGCTCGGCGCGCTGCTGCCCGTCAGCCCGCAGGACAGCGCCATACCGACTGCCAGCGCGGTGGCCAAGCCAGTGAATCAGGACGTCGCGCAGTGGCAGCTCGCCAGGGAAATACTGTGCAAGGCCGGGCAGATGAGCGGCCCGCAGTTGCTGGAGCAATTGGAGGTGCTGACCGGCAATGCCACGGCCGGCAAGCGCCTGCTGGTGCGCCTGCGCCATTGTGCCGAGGTCAAGGTGTTGAGCGGCGGGGATACGCCGCTCTATAGCTGGGTCGGGCCTCACTAGCTACAGGGCCTGCACCCACCCTGTTCGGGGGCGCTTAGTACAGCGCGGCAAACAGCTTGCGGCGATAGGTGGTCACCAGGGGGTGATCGTTGCCCAGCAGTTCGAACACCTGCAGCAAGGTCTTGTGGGGCAAGCCTTCGCTGTAGCTACGGTGGCGGATGAACAGCTTGAGCAGCGAGTCCAGCGCCGGGTCGTATTGCTGGCGGGCCAGTTGCTGGATCGCCAGTTGGTACCCCGCTTCGTCATCCTGAGGGTTCTGCGCCAGGCGCGACTTCAGGTCGGCGACATCCGGCAGGCTGGCCGCCAGGCCGAGGAAGTGGATCTGTGCCTTGGCGCCCGCCAGTGCGGCCTTGTGCTCGTCACTCGTGACGGCATCGAGCACGGCCTGGGCTTCGCTCAGTTCGCCCCGTTCGGTCAGGCAGCGGGCATAGAGAATCAGGGCGGCGGCGTTGCTGTTGTCTTCGCCCAGCAATGCCTTGAGCAGGGTTTCGGCGTCGGCGTAGCGGCCTTCGTCGAACAGCGCCTGGGCCTGTTCCAGCGGGTCGGCGGCGGGCGGTGGCGGCATCTGCACATGGGGTTCGAGCAAGGCGCGCACGGCGGATTCAGGTTGGGCGCCGGCGAAGCCATCCACCGGTTCGCCGTCCTTGAACAGCACCACGGTCGGCAGGCTGCGGATGCCGAAGCGGGCGACGATGTCCGGTTCGGCATCGCAGTTGACTTTGGCCAGCAGTAACTCGCCCTGGTAGCTCTCGGCGATGGTTTGTAGCATTGGCATCAGTGCCTTGCACGGCGCACACCACTCGGCCCAGAAATCCACCAGCACGGGCTTGTGGAACGAGTTCGCGATCACCGACTGGTCGAAGTCGGCGGTAGTGGCGTCGAAGATGTACGGCGTTTCCTGACTCATGGTGATTCTCGAAAAAAACGTGGATGGGGCAACTATACGGCTTGCTGGGGATGGCCGGAAGCGCAGGTGTTGCCTGGCAGTTGGCCTATCCCTTGCGGATGTACCCAGGTCCAACTGTGGGAGCGAGGGCGGCTTGCCGGCGAAGGCGGCCTTCCGGCCGGCCTATCTCTGGCGGGTGGTGTACATATCCGTTGCTGCGGTAACGGCTGCTTATGGTTTCGCCCTTACGGCGAGTCCCTTTTGGCAAACGCCGGAGTGCCGGCCCAGCCCAAAGGAACCAAAAGGTCTCGCCCCGAGCGTCCGGCCCCTCGCTAAGGCTCGGGGTACCTTCGCTACGGTATCCCTCTGGGGGCATCGCCTCCGGTTTGCTTCGCTGCACCTCCATGCGATGAGTTCGACTGCGTCGAACGGCGCTGCGCGCCAGTCCCCAGAGGGACACCTGCGCTCAGCCTGCCGAAGGGGCGGGTGGATCAAGATCAAAAGCAAGATCAAGAGCTGCAGGCGAGCTACCGCTCGGCCTGTTGAGTGGGGAAGGGCGGATTGGGGTGGCTGGGAGTCTGGTGGTGGTGATTTTGCTTTTGGTGCGGGCTTGCCCGCGAAGGCGGCGTAACCGGCAACATCATAGTTGAC
>NZ_FOCB01000026.1:0-20879 GCF_900109995.1 Pseudomonas sp. ok272
CTGAAGCAACCTGCTGCCGAAAACTGCATAACTCTTTGTTTACCAAGGAGTTTTCCGTTTCGACTGCGCCGGAAGTGGGGCGAATTATAGACTTCCAGGATCTGCCGTCAACACCTAATTTCACATTTCTGTCATACCGGTCAAAAAACCCTGAAACGACAAGGCCGGCCCTCCTCTATATATAGAGAGGGGCCGGCCTTGTGACCTGCTACTTACAGGCTAGGGAACGCAAACTGCGAGGCTTCGTGGCTCGCGCGCTGTGGCCAGCGCTGGGTGATCGCCTTGCGACGAGTGTAGAAGCGCACGCCATCCGGACCATAGGCATGCAGGTCACCGAACAACGAACGCTTCCAGCCACCAAAGCTGTGGTACGCCACCGGCACCGGCAGCGGCACGTTGACCCCGACCATGCCCACTTCGATCTCGTCGCAGAACAACCGGGCCGCTTCACCGTCGCGGGTGAAGATGCAGGTGCCGTTGCCGTATTCATGATCATTGATCAGTTGCATGGCTTCTTCCAGGCTGTTTACCCGAACGACACACAGCACTGGACCGAAGATCTCTTCTTTATAGATGCGCATCTCTGGGGTGACGTTGTCGAACAGGCAGCCACCCAGGAAGAAACCTTCCTCGTGACCGGCCACGCTCAAACCACGCCCGTCGACAACCAGGGTCGCACCGGCAGCAACGCCGTCGTCGACATAACCGCTGACTTTGTCGCGCGCCTGACCGGTCACCAGAGGGCCCATGTCCAGGCCGCAGTTGGTGCCAGCACCGATTTTCAGCGCCTTGATCTGCGGCACCAACTTGGCCACCAGCGCATCCGCCACTTGATCACCGACGCACACCGCGACCGAGATCGCCATGCAACGCTCGCCGCAAGAACCGTAAGCAGCCCCCATCAGCGCATTGACGGCGTTATTCAGGTCGGCATCCGGCATCAGCACCGCGTGGTTCTTCGCGCCGCCCAGTGCCTGGACGCGCTTGCCGCGCTTGGTGCCTTCGGCGTAGATGTACTCGGCAATCGGGGTCGAGCCGACGAAACTCAGGGCTTTGACTTCCGGGGCTTCGATCAGCGCATCCACCGCCGACTTGTCACCGTGCACCACGTTCATCACGCCCTTGGGCAGACCGGCTTCCAGCAGCAGCTGGGCGATCAACAGTGTCGAGCTTGGATCACGCTCGGACGGCTTGAGAATGAAGCAGTTGCCGCAGACGATCGCCAGTGGATACATCCACAGCGGCACCATGGCCGGGAAGTTGAACGGGGTGATCCCCGCCACGACGCCCAGCGGCTGGAAATCAGACCAGGCATCAATGTTCGGACCAACGTTGCGGCTGTACTCGCCCTTGAGGATTTCCGGTGCGGCGCAGGCAAACTCGACGTTCTCGATACCACGCTTGAGTTCACCGGCAGCATCTTCCAGCGTCTTGCCGTGCTCTTCGCTGATCAGTTGCGAGATGCGTGCTTCGTTCTGCTCCAGCAATTGCTTGAAGCGAAACATCACCTGGGCACGCTTGGCCGGCGGGGTGTTGCGCCAGGCCGGGAATGCCGCCTTGGCGGCGTCGATGGCGAGTTGCATGGTTTCGCGGCTGGCCAATGGCACTTTATGGATCGGCTGGCCGGTGGATGGGTTGAACACGTCGGCACTGCGACCGTTGTCGGTCACCAGTTCACCATTGATCAAATGCGGGATGAGGCTCATGCGGGGCTCCTGAAAAGTTGTCCACAGGCGCCCTTCACCGGGCGCCTGCTATATAGAAAGCGTATGTAGGCGCTGAGCTTGCGTGCGATGGCGATCCCAAGGATGCCTTCGCCGGCAAGCCGCGTTCCTACCGAGGGTATTGTCGAATCAGTCGATCTTGTTCAGCACTTCGCCAACCGCATCGAACAAACGATCCAGGTCTTGCGGCTTGCTGTTGAAGGTTGGGCCGAACTGCAGGGTGTCGCCGCCGAAGCGCACGTAGAAACCGGCTTTCCACAGCGCCATGCCGGCTTCGAACGGACGCACGATCGCGTCGCCATCACGCGGAGCGATTTGAATCGCGCCGGCCAGGCCGAAGTTACGGATGTCGATCACGTTCTTCGTGCCTTTGAGGCCGTGCAACGCATTCTCGAAATGCGGCGCGACGTCGGCCACGCTCTGCACCAGGTTTTCCTTTTGCAACAGGTCCAGTGCCGCCAGGCCCGCCGCACACGCCACCGGGTGCGCCGAGTAGGTGTAGCCGTGGGGGAACTCGACCGCGTACTCCGGCGTCGGCTGGTTCATGAAAGTCTGGTAGATCTCGGTGCTGGCAATTACCGCGCCCATCGGGATTGCACCGTTGGTGACTTGCTTGGCGATGCACATCAGGTCCGGGGTGACGCCGAAGGTGTCGGCGCCAAACATGTTGCCGGTACGGCCGAAACCCGTGATCACTTCGTCGAACACCAGCAGGATGTTGTGCTGGTCGCAGATCTCACGCAGACGCTTGAGGTAACCCACTGGCGGAACCAGTACACCGGCGGAACCGGCCAACGGCTCGACGAACACGGCCGCGATGTTCGAGGCGTCGTGCAGTTCGATCAGCTTGAGCAACTCATCGGCCAGAGCAATACCGCCCAGCTCCGGCATGCCACGCGAATAGGCGTTGCTGGCCAGCAGGGTGTGGGGCAGATGGTCGACGTCCATCATCGCCTGGCCAAACAGTTTACGGTTGCCGTTGACGCCGCCCAGGCTGGTGCCGGCGATGTTCACCCCGTGATAACCACGGGCGCGGCCAATCATCTTGGTCTTGGTCGACTGGCCTTTGAGGCGCCAGTAGGCACGGACCATCTTCACCGCCGTGTCAGCGCACTCGGAACCCGAGTCGGTGAAGAACACGTGGTTCAGGTTGCCCGGGGTCAACTCGGTGATTTTCTCAGCCAGTTGGAAGGACAGCGGGTGACCGTACTGGAAGGCGGGCGAGTAATCGAGCGTCCCCAGTTGCTTGGAGACGGCCTCCTGGATTTCCTTGCGGGTGTGCCCGGCGCCACAGGTCCACAGACCGGACAGCGAGTCATAGACCCGGCGCCCATTGTCGTCGATCAGCCAGCTGCCTTCGGCACCCACGATCAGGCGAGGGTCGCGCTGGAAGTTGCGGTTGGCGGTGTACGGCATCCAATGCGCATCCAGCTTGAGCTGGCTGGCCAAAGGGGACTGGGCGTTTTCAGGCATGTTCATGAGCAAAACCTCGCAGGCAATAAGCGGCGTAGAGATCAAAAGCGTTGTTGCAGCTAAATTGCCACGGCGATAAAGTCGGTGAAATCCAACACTTCTAACCTTCAGTCAGCCAGCCACTAAACTTTGAGCCAAAACCATGAGCAGCCGTCGTCCCGATCCACTGGCGCAAGTCAGCGACTTTGATATCCGCCTGCTGCGCATCTTTCGCAGCGTGGTGGAGTGCGGCGGCTTCTCCGCCGCCGAAAGCGTGCTGGGGATCGGCCGCTCGGCCATCAGCCAGCAAATGAGCGACCTTGAGCAACGCCTGGGGTTGCGCCTGTGCCAGCGCGGGCGCGCAGGCTTTTCGCTGACCGAAGAAGGACGCGAGGTGTATCAATCGGCGCTGCAACTGTTAAGCGCCCTGGAAAGTTTCCGCACCGAGGTCAACGGCCTGCACCAGCACTTGCGCGGCGAGTTGACCATCGGCCTGACGGACAACCTGGTCACCCTGCCCCACATGCGCATCACCCACGCCCTGGCGCAATTGAAAGAACGCGGCCCGGACGTACAGATCCAGATCCGCATGATCGCCCCCAACGAAGTCGAACAAGGCGTGCTCGACGGGCGCCTGCATGTCGGCGTAGTGCCCCAGGCCAGCGCGTTGTCGGGCCTGGAATACCAACCGCTGTACAGCGAGCGTTCGCTGCTCTACTGCGCGGTCGGCCACCCGCTGTTCTATGTCGATGACAAGCAGCTGGACGATCAACGTCTCAACAGCCAGGACGCCATTGCCCCGACCTTCCGCCTGCCCGCCGAGATCCAGGCCCACTACCAGGCCCTCAACTGCACCGCCAGCGCCTCGGACCGTGAAGGCATGGCCTTCCTGATCCTGACCGGACGCTACATTGGCTACCTGCCGGATCACTACGCCAGCCTGTGGGTCCAACAAGGTCGCCTGCGCGCACTCAAGCCGGACACGCGGTTCTATGACCTGAGCCTGGCCTCGGTCACGCGCAAGGGCCGACGCCCGCACCTGGTGCTGGAAAGCTTCCTCGAAAGCCTCGCGGCAACCCGCTGATTTTGTCGGCGCAAGGCTTGTCGGATGCTCGTGGGTACGCTATCAACGCACAGTCGCACCCACCGACCCGCCCGGAACCGCCCATGAACCTCAAAGTCCCCGCGCACGCGGGCAAACCGAGCACACACGAGATGGACGAAGCGAGTAACCACCTGATCCGCATCCTCCTCAAAGGCTGCGGCCTCACCCCTGCCATTTAAGATCCCCTCATGCCCTTTACCCTGACCGGCCCTTGCGAATACCGCGAAGAGATTCGTAAAAGCCGCTTTATCGCCCTCGCCGGCCCCATCGCCAGCGCCGCCGAGGCCCAAGCGTTCATCGAGCAGCACAGTGACCTCAACGCCTCGCACAATTGCTGGGCCTGGAAGTTCGGCGATCAGTACCGCAGCAGCGACGACGGCGAACCAGGCGGCACCGCGGGTCGACCGATCCTGGCGGCGATCGAAGCCCAAGACTGCGATCACGTCGCGGTGGTGGTGATTCGCTGGTACGGCGGCACCCAACTGGGCACTGGCGGCCTCGCCCGGGCCTATGGCGGCAGCGCCAACAAATGCCTGCAAGGCGCACCCAAAGTCGAGCTGATCAGCCGCGTGCCGGTGAGTTGTGCCTGTACGTTCAGTGAGCTGGCACTGGTCAAGTTGCGAGTGATGGAGCTGGGGGGATTGGTGCTCAATGAGCAATTCACCGCCAACGGCGTCGAGTTGCAACTGGCGCTGGGGCAGGCACAGATCGAAACACTGCAGGAACAATTGGCCGGGTTGAGCCGTGGGCGGATCGTGTTGCAGCGTTAAATGTGGGCAGTGCCGCCGGGCAATTCAACCGCCCTGTTGACTGACGCACCGCCTTCGCGAGCGGGCTCGCTCCCACAGGGGATCGGGGCACATCCGCCAGAGGCAGGTCGGCTGCCATCGCCGGCAAGCCGGTCTCGCGCCCACAAAAAATCGAGCACCCCCCCATTCGGCTGCGATCTTTTAGGGCATGCCAACAAACACCACACTTGCCCACATCCACTGTGCACCCGGCTGTGGATAACCTGAGCACATCGCGCTGTAACCCTTCTGTCACGCGGCTTTGCGAGCACTGATCATTTTTCGATCAATATCCAACCAATCCCGTCAATTACATCGCAAAACAATCACTTGCAACGGCTTATCAGCTTTAGAACAAAGCCGTCAGGTGCTTATGCCCAAGCTTTTGCCTTGCGCACAATTCCTGTGGAGCAACCTGTGGATAACCCGTTCATGACTGGCGCTGCGACATAGCCGGCATGGGGTGCGGCCCATTGATCATTTTTTAAACATTTGTTCATGTTCCAAATCAGCCCCGCACCTTTCCCTACGCCCCGAAGTGGTGCCGCACACCCTCCCACCAGCCGCTGCCTGCGCACACGCGTGTATGCGCCAGTGTCGCTGTGGCTGTCGTGCGGACAGGGCATTAGCCGCTGGCCGGCTCAGCGGGTGGGCGCCTAAACTGTCGGGTGCCACGCCATCACCCACTCTTTTCAAGGAAGCCACGCATGTCCACTGCAAAGTCCGCGCTGATCATCGGCGCCTCCCGGGGCCTGGGCCTTGGGCTGGTGAAAACCCTACTGGCCGACGGCTGGCACGTCACCGCCACCGTGCGCGATCCGCAGAACGCCGAGGCCTTGAAGGCACTGGGCAAGGTGCAGATCGAAAAGCTGGACATCGACGACCAGCAGGCCGTGATCGCCCTTGGGCAACAGCTCAAGGGCCAGGTGTTCGACCTGCTGTTCGTCAACGCCGGGGTCAAGGGCCCGGCCGTGCAGACACCTGGCGGCGCGACACTGGCCGAGGTCGGCCAACTGTTCTTCACCAACGCCGTGGCGCCGATCAACCTGGCCCAGCGCTTGGTCGGGCAGATCCGCCAAGGCGGGGTGCTGGCCTTCATGAGTTCGGTGCTGGGCAGCGTGACCATGCCCGACGCACCGGACCTGGCGCTGTACAAGGCCAGCAAGGCCGCGCTGAACTCCATGACCAATAGCTTCGTCAGCCAGTTGGATGGCCTGGACCTGACCGTGCTGTCACTGCACCCCGGCTGGGTGAAAACCGACATGGGCGGCGAAGGCGCCGACCTCGACGTGGCGACCAGCACCCGCGGGCTGGTGGACCAGGTCAATGCCTACACCGGCAAGGGCGGGCATCACTTCATCAACTACAGGGGCGAAACCATTCCCTGGTAGGCCCGCCCACAGGGTGGCTTATCGTCCTGTGGGGCCAAGCTTGCCCGTCGTTCGATTTTGATCGACACTGCGCACCTCGTCCCCGCGACGAACCTGGATCAGCAGACAGGACAACACTGAGCTGGCTAACCTGAACCCACTTTCAGAGGAGCCGGCAAATGCCTGCGACCCGTACCTGGTTAAAAAACCCCCTCGCCATCTTCACCGCCAACGATCTCGACGCCCGTGGCGGCCTGGTGCTGCAGGACGGTGTGATCGTCGAAGTGCTCAAGCCAGGCCAGCAACCGGCCACGCCGTGCAACGACGTCTTCGATGCCCGCGAGCACGTGATCCTGCCGGGGTTGATCAACACCCACCACCACTTCTATCAGACCCTGACCCGCGCCTGGGCGCCGGTGGTCAACCAGCCTTTGTTCCCTTGGCTCAAAACCCTGTACCCGGTGTGGGCCCGCCTGACCCCCGAAAAACTTGCGCTGGCCACCAAGGTGGCCCTGGCTGAACTGCTGCTCTCGGGCTGCACCACTGCCGCCGACCACCACTACCTGTTCCCCGAAGGCCTGGAAAACGCCATCGACGTGCAAGTCCAAAGCGTGCGCGAACTGGGCATGCGCGCCATGCTCACCCGGGGCTCCATGAGCCTGGGCGAAAAAGACGGCGGTCTGCCGCCGCAGCAGACCGTGCAGGAAGGCGAAGTGATCCTCTCCGACAGCCAGCGCCTGATCGCCGAATACCACGAACGCGGCGCCGGCGCGCAGATCCAGATTGCCCTGGCACCGTGCTCGCCGTTCTCGGTCACCCCGCAAATCATGTCCGCCAGCGCCGAGTTGGCGAACAAACTCGACGTGCGCCTGCACACCCACCTGGCCGAGACCCTCGACGAAGAAGACTTCTGCCTGCAACGCTTCGGCCTGCGCACCGTCGATTACCTGGACAGCGTCGGCTGGCTCGGGCCGCGCACCTGGCTGGCCCACGGCATCCACTTCAACCCCGACGAAATCGCCCGCCTCGGCGCGGCCGGCACCGGTATCTGCCACTGCCCAAGCTCGAACATGCGCCTGGCCTCGGGCATCTGCCCGACCCTGGACCTGATCGCAGCCGGTGCTCCGGTGGGCCTGGGCGTGGACGGCTCGGCCTCCAATGATGCGTCGAACATGATCCTGGAAACCCGCCAGGCCCTGTACATCCAACGCTTGCGCTACGGTGCGGAAAAAATCACCCCCGAAGGCGTTCTCGGCTGGGCCACCCAGGGTTCGGCCAAGCTGTTGGGGCGTACCGACATCGGTGAGCTGGCGGTGGGCAAGCAGGCGGACCTGGCGCTGTTCAAACTCGATGAACTGCGCTTCTCCGGCAGCCATGATCCGATCTCGGCCCTGTTGCTGTGCGGCGCCGACCGCGCCGACCGGGTGATGATCGGTGGTAAATGGCGCGTGATCGACGGCCAAGTCGAAGGGCTTGACCTCAAGGGCTTGATTGCCGATCACAGCCAGGCGGCGCGGGCGTTGATCGCGGGGATCTGACCCCTACCCTGTGGGAGCGGGCTTGCTCGCTCCCACATTTGTTTGGTGGTGAGGTTAAAGACCCAGCATCGACAACATGATGAAGGTCGCAAACAGTACAAAGTGCGTCATCCCTTCGATGGCGTTGGTCTGGCCATCGTTGAGGTTGATCGCGCTGACGACCAGGGTGATCAGCACCATCACGGTCTGCACCGGGGTCATGGCCATTTGGAACGGCTGGCCGGTGTACAAGGCCATGGCTTCCATCACCGGCACCGTCAGGATCACCGTCGACAACGACGCCCCCAGGGCAATGTTGACCACCGACTGCATGCGGTTGGCCAACGCGGCACGCAACGCGGTGAGGATCTCCGGCGCCGCCGAGATTGCCGCCACCACAATCGCCGTCATCACCGGCGGCGCCCCGGTGCCCTCCAGCCCCAGATCGAGGGTCTTGGACATCACCTCGGCCAGGGCCCCGATCACCACCACCCCAAACACCAGAATGCCGATCGACAGCCCCTGGCTGACCGCTGGCGCCTCGTGCTCCGGTTCGCCACGGCGGCGCTTTTGCGGGTAGCTGTAGCTGAAGAAATAGCTGTGTGGCCCGACCTGCATCCGCAGGAACAGGGTGTACAGCACCACCATGGCGCCAATGGTGAACGCCGAATAAAGCTTCCAGTCGGCTTCGGGAATGAACTCCGGCACCACCATCGAAACGCCCATGGCGGTGAGGATCATCACGCTGTAGCTGCGCGCCGAATCGTCGTTATAGGCCTGCTCGCCATGCTTGATCCCGCCGAGCAACGCGGCCAGGCCGAGGATGCCGTTGATGTCGAGCATCACCGCCGAATAAATGGTGTCGCGCACCAGGGTCGGCGAGGCCTCGTTGCGCATCATGATCGCCAGGATCACCACTTCCACCAGCACGGCGGACAGGGTCAGGATCATCGTGCCGTAGGGGTCGCCGACCTTTTCGGCCAGCAGTTCCGCGTGATGGGCGACACGTATCGAGGCGCAGACGATAAAGAAGATCAACGCCAACCCGCTCGCCAGTGCAATCGCCTGGCCACTGTGCAGCATCCCGTGCTCCAGCGGGTAGGCGAGGAGTGCCGCGAGCAAGGCCAGGAGCAGGAACTTTTCGTGCTTGAGGGCGTTGAGCATTGCGATCCTTATTCACCGTGGCCGAGTGGGTGATGCCGATGTCACGTTGCCTAGAACCTTAGCGCACCGTT
This sequence comes from Pseudomonas sp. ok272, assembly GCF_900109995.1. Taxonomy (GTDB): domain Bacteria; phylum Pseudomonadota; class Gammaproteobacteria; order Pseudomonadales; family Pseudomonadaceae; genus Aquipseudomonas. The sequence goes on from NZ_FOCB01000026.1 coordinate 9,192, forward strand.
GGATGGCAGCAGACTCGATCGGTGCACTTTTATCGGTATTGCCGGCTTCTTCGCGGACAACCTCGCGCGTGATCTGTAGGCGCGAGGCGTGCCCGCGAAGGCCATCACCCGCTCTTCCGGCCGTTTGTTGCCCTGTTGGTCAGTAACTTGCATTGGCCCATGACAAGCCAAGCGCCCAGCCAACCTCACCCCAACAGGGAGTGCGCCCGCATGCACAAACGCCCATTGAGCGCACTGCGTTGCGCCATCGCCGTCACCGTCACCGTCACCGTCGGCCTGAGCCTCAGCCTCACGGCGAGCGCAGTCGATCCCTTGACAGTCGGCGTCGTCTACATCGGCCCCATCGATGACGACGGCTGGACCTATCAGCAAGAACAGGGGCGCAAGGTGCTGGCCGCCGAGCGCCACGGGGTGTTCGCGGTGGGCTATGCCTCCGACATGGCGTACTTCGGGCCGAAGGCGATGTTCACCTCCATCGTCTACGACTGGGCCTCGCACTGTATCCAAGCCACACAAAGCCTCATCGACCACCGCTGGAAACCCCAAGACTACTGAGGCGGCCTGAAGGCAGGCACGATCACGTTGCCGATCAGCGCCTGGGGGCCGGCGGCGATGAACGACGACGTCGAAGGCATGCAGGCGCAGATGCCCAAGCAATGACGGCCCCAACACACCTTGTGGGAGCGAGACCGGCTTGCCGGCGAAGAGGCCGTGCCAGTCGATATCCGTGCTGCCTGACACACTGCCTTCGCGAGCAGGCTCGCGCCCACCAGGGACTCACTCGATTTCAAGGACAACGCCATGAACACCCTCCCCCCTCATCGACATCAGCCCCTTGCGCCGAGTGCCGGTTGTCGCGATTGGCCGACACCGATGCCTATCGGCGAGAACAAAACGTCGGGGCATCAACCGCCTGGTCAGGTTTTGCCAATAGTTTCCAATAGCCCCTGTAGAATGCCGGCCATCGCGACTTGATGAGATAAGAACCATGTACGACTGGCTGAACGCCCTGCCCAAGGCCGAATTGCACCTGCACCTGGAGGGCTCGCTGGAGCCTGAGTTGCTGTTCGCCCTGGCCGAGCGCAATAAAATCGCCCTGCCCTGGAACGACGTCGAAACCCTGCGCCAGGCGTATGCCTTCAACAACCTGCAAGAGTTTCTCGACCTGTACTACCAGGGCGCCGACGTGCTGCGTACGTCCCAGGACTTCTACGACCTGACCTGGGCCTACCTGTTGCGGTGCAAGGCGCAGAACGTGATTCACACCGAACCGTTCTTCGACCCGCAAACCCACACCGACCGTGGCATCCCCTTCGAAGTGGTCCTCAACGGCATCGCCGCAGCCTTGAAAGATGGCGAGCAGCAACTGGGCATCACCAGCGGCCTGATCCTCAGCTTCCTGCGCCACTTGAGCGAAGAGCAAGCCGAGAAAACCCTGACCCAAGCCCTGCCATTTCGCGATGCATTCGTCGCTGTTGGCCTGGACAGCTCGGAAATGGGCCACCCGCCGAGCAAGTTCCAGCGCGTGTTCGACCGTGCCCGCGACGAAGGCTTCCTGACCGTGGCCCACGCCGGTGAAGAAGGCCCGCCGGAGTACATCTGGCAAGCCCTCGACCTGTTGAAGATCCAGCGTATCGACCATGGCGTGCGCGCCATTGAAGATGAGCGCCTGATGCAGCGGATCATCGACGAGCAGATCCCACTGACCGTGTGCCCGCTGTCCAACACTAAGCTTTGCGTGTTCGAGCACATGTCCCAGCACAACATCCTGGACATGCTCGAACGTGGGGTGAAAGTCACGGTGAACTCCGATGACCCGGCGTACTTCGGGGGCTATGTCACGGAGAACTTCCATGCCTTGCATACCCACCTGGGCATGACTCAGGACCAGGCCAAGCGCCTGGCCCAGAACAGCCTCGATGCCCGCTTGGTCAAGCCGTAAAGCCTACCGTCGAGTGCGCGAACGCTCGCCCTTGCAGGGGCCGACCGGGCCCCGCCTCTGCGCGACGTCTTGACCTCAAGGTCATAGACGTCGCGCAGAGGCGCCGCTAAAACACCACTTCGATCTCGGTCTCGTTGGCAAACTGGTTGATTTCACGCAGGCCAGTGGCTGTCACTTGCAAGGCCCGGGAGTCACGCGGCAGGCTCAGCCAGCCCGACTGCATGAACAACTGCAAGACCGCAGTGCCCAGCGGGCCGCCCAGGTGGGGTCGGCGTTCACTCCAATCCGGGCAGGCACACGCAATGTCGCAATGACGATGGGCAAGGGCCTGGATGAACACACCATGGGCGGCAAGTGCCGTGGCGCCCTTGTGGGTCACGGCCACGCGCTTTTCCAGTTGATCGAGCCAGTTGGCATCCAGCAACCGCTGATACAGATCGGCCGCCAGCGTGCCGCCCAAATGCTCGCCGCAGAGCCGGGCACGTAGCAACGAAGAGGGCGCGGCCTGGGCCTTGGCCGGGACACGGGTGCGATTGAACACGCCGGCAAGCTTACCCGGTGAGCTGGCGATCGTCGCGCTGGCCAGGGCCTCCACGGCGGCGCCGATTTCCGGGGCGGCCAGACGGAAAAAGCGCTTGCGCCCACGCTCCTCGACCTTCAGCAACCCACCGCTCAACAGACGCCCCAGGTGAGCATTGGCCGATGACGGCGACAGCCCCGTCAACAAGGCCAGCTCTTCGGACTGCCGCGCCGTGCCGTCCATCAAGGCCCACATCATCGCGCTACGCTTCGGGTCAGCCAGCAACGTTGCGATCTGGCTGATGCAAGGTGCATGTTCCATGTATTCACTCCCTGTTGAATCATTTGTCTACTGCTCTGGGACATCTTGACCAGTAATGTGATGCCGGCCAAGGCGCGACTTGCGCCAAAAACCGGACGATGTAACCCGCTAGCGCACCCAACTTCCTCGTCCCCCCATCAAACCGACCCACTGCACGTCTCTTGGGAATTGGACGAGGTGTCGCGCGGTCGCTGACAACAGCGCGATGTCAGGTGGGCGCTAGTATAAGCGTGATGATTAACGGTTCCTGCCCCTGGAATACCTTTGGAGCTGATAGTTCCTGCCAGAAAAGTCTCTAATTCAGCGCGACTCATGACCGACGACAAATCGTGTTGAAAACTGACCGCTGATCCGGCCACAGCGGCGCTTGAGCATTTCACGCAACAGGTTCACCGGCTTACTCAATTGAGCGCGATGGGCGCACAACAAATTCAGCGGTGCTCGCTCGCACAGCAGTTCGGGCATCAACACCTGCAACCGCCCGGCCTCGACATCACCGGCCACATCCAGCCAGGACTTGTAGGCGATGCCTGCACCGGCCAAGGCCCACAGGCGCACCACATCCGCATCATCGCTGAAACGATCACCGCTGACCGTCAGGCCCACCTCGCGCTTGCCATCGTGAAAGCGCCAATGGTCGTGGACCCGGCTGCCCAGCATGTACAGCAGGCAATTGTGCTGGGCCAGTTGCTCCAGGTGATGCGGCTCACCACATCGCGCCAGGTACTCGGGGGAGGCACACAACACCCGGCGATTGTCCGGGGCGATCGGCATGGCCACCAGGCTGGAGTCCTCCGGTTCGCCGTAACGCAGGGCGATGTCCACCGGCTGGCGAAACAAGTCGGCAATCCGATCGCCCAGCAGCAAGCGCACGGTGAGTTGCGGGTGCTCGCGCTGGAACTCATCCAGCCACGGCAGCAACAGGTTGCGGCCGAAGTCCGAGGGGGCCGACAGTTGCAAAACGCCGCTGACCTGATCCTGCCCACGGGCCAGCAGGCGGCGTCCCTCATCCAGTTGGCTCAAGGCCCCCCGGGCATACGCCAGGAAGCCTTCGCCCTCCGCCGTCAACCGCAGGCTGCGCGTTGAACGCGCCAGTAAACGAACGCCCAGTTGCTGCTCGATCCGCTTCAACGCCGCACTGGCTACTGCCGCCGACATGTCCATGCCCCGCGCCGCCGCCGACAGGCTGCCTAGGTCCGCCGCACGCACAAACAACTGCAAGTCATCGAAACGCAGCATCACCCACCCGCATTATCAAAAAAATATTGAAAGAGACTGCTCTTTTAGCGGCTTTTATCTTCCATAGAAATAGCCAATCATCCGTTCCATCCAATACGTCGTCATCGGGATGCCGCACCTGCCTGATGTTCCTCCTCTATTAACCAACGCCTATTGAGAGCTGCCCCATGAAAGCCATCGCCTACTACACAAGCCTGCCGATCACCGACCCAAACGCCCTGCAAGACATCGAACTGCCCGAGCCGGTTGCCGGCCCACGGGACCTGCTGGTGCAGGTGCGGGCCATCTCGGTCAACCCGGTGGACACCAAGGTTCGCCAGAACGTCGCGCCTGAAGGCGGCGCGGCGAAAGTCCTGGGCTGGGATGTGGCCGGCGTGGTCAAGGCCGTCGGCAGCGACGTCACCCTGTTCAAGGCCGGCGACAAGGTTTACTACGCCGGCTCCATCGCCCGCGCCGGTGGCAACAGCGAACTGCACGTGGTGGACGAGCGCATCGTCGGCCACATGCCCACGTCCCTGGGCTTCGCCGAGGCCGCGGCCCTGCCGTTGACGGCGATCACCGCCTGGGAGTTGCTGTTCGAACGCCTGCAGGTGCGCGAAAGCCAGGTCGACGAAGGCCAGAGCCTGCTGATCGTCGGTGCCGCGGGCGGCGTGGGTTCGATCCTGACCCAACTGGCCAGCCAGCTCACGGCGCTGAACGTCATCGGCACGGCCTCGCGTCCAGACACCCAACACTGGGTCCAGGCACTGGGAGCCGACTTGGTCATCGATCACCGCCAACCGCTGGCCGAAGCCCTCAAGGCCGCCGGCCACCCGCAGGTGACTCACGTCGCCAGCCTGACCCAGACCGACCAGCACTTCAGCCAACTGGTCGAAGCCCTGGCGCCACAAGGCAAGCTCGCGCTGATCGATGATCCCAAGGCGCTGGACATCACCCAACTCAAACGCAAGAGCCTGTCGCTGCATTGGGAGTTCATGTACACCCGCTCGCTGTTCGAGACCGCCGACATGCTGGAGCAGCACAAGCTGCTGAACCGGGTGGCCGAGCTGATCGATGCGGGCACCTTGAAGACCACCGTGGGGGAACACTTCGGCACCATCAACGCGGCCAACCTGCGCCGTGCCCATGCCCTGCTGGAGAGCGGCACCGCCAAGGGCAAGATCGTCCTCGAAGGTTTCTAGTGTCCTGTCTCGGAAATAAGCTGTTCCCTTTTGACGGCACCTGTCGCCGCCATGCTGCGTTGCCACTCCTCGCCATAGCCCTGCTATGACTCGTCGCGGCGCCTTGCCTGGCAGCAACAGATGCTCGTCAAAAAGGTAACGTATTTCCAAGACAGGACACTAGAGACTCAAACCCCGCCGTCCGCTCCCCGGGCGGCGGGGCTTCTGCCGTCAGTCGACAAGTTGACCGCCGTCATCTTTATGCAGGCATTGAGGTCTACAATCGGGCCTGCGCAACGCACTCTTTTACGCACGGAGGTCAGCAATGAAGATCCTGATAAAAGAACTGGCAAAGTCCCACCAGTGGCAGGTCCGCCTGGACAACCACGCCGTCAACTTCCGCTCGGAAGCCGAAGCCCGCGCCTTTACTTCGACCCTTGAGGCCCGGCTGCACGCCCCCCACTCCCTGCCTGAACGCCAGCAACGCGCCGCCGGCTAAGTCACGCCACGGTTTGCGCGACCCGGGCCATTTGCAGGCGACGGGTGAGCAGCGCAATGCTCACCACCAACACACCACACAGGCTGATGACGATTGCCATCGGCACGGCGCTGCCGTCGTGCAGCACCCCGACCAAGGCCGCCGCGGCGGCCGCCACACTGAACTGCACACACCCCAGCAGTGCCGAAGCGCTACCGGCCCGCGCGCCCTGCCCAGCCATGGCACAGGCCGAGGCATTGGGAAGGATGCACCCCAGGCTGGCGATGCAAATAAACAACGGGATCAGTAACGGCCACAGTTGCGCGGGGTGCAAGGCACTGACCGCCAGCAGCACCAGGCCCGCGGCCAGGTACACCCACACCGCGCGCGCCAGCAGGAACGCCGGGCCACGCTTGGACAGCAACCGCGCATTGACCTGCGCCACCAGGATGAATCCCGCCGCGTTCATCCCGAACAGCCAGCCGAAATGCTCGGGTGGCACCCCGTAGAGCTTGATGAAGACGAACGGCGAGCCGGCGATATAGGAAAACATCCCGGCGATGGCGATCCCACCGGTCAGGGCATGGCCGAGGAAAACCTTGTCCGCGAACAGCCGGCCGTATTGGCGCAGCGAGCCGGACAACGGCGGACGCGCCAGGTTGGCCGGCAAGCTTTCCGGCAGCCCAACCGCCACCGCCAGCCCCGCCAATGCACTGAATACGGTCAAGGCGACGAAGATCGACTGCCAGCCGTAAAGGTTGACCAGCAGCCCGCCGAGCATCGGTGCCAGGATCGGCGCCAGGCCCATCACCAGCATCAGCTGGGAAAACACCTTGGCCGACGCCACCGCGTCGCACTTGTCGCTGACCACGGCGCGGGAGATCACCATGCCGGCACATCCGCCCAGGGCCTGGAGAAAACGTGCGCCAATCAACCAATCCAGGCTCGGCGCGAACGCACACACCAACGAAGCCACGGTGAACAAGCCAACCCCAACCAACAACGGAATACGCCGCCCAAAGCGATCCGCCACCGGTCCGTAGGCCAACTGGCCGATGGACAGACCGAAGAAATAGGCCGCCAGGGTCAGTTGGATGTGTTTCTCATCGGTGCCAAATGCCATCGCCATCGCCGGGAAGGCGGGCAGATAGAAGTCGATGGCCAGCGGCCCGAACGCGCTCAGGGCGCCAAGAATCAGAATGGTACGGAGGTTCATCAGGCGTCCAGCTCACGTCAGTCGGCAGCCCGACAGTCTAGCCGTGACTGGACACCTTGAACATTAAGATAGGTCGCTAACTAACAAAAACCGTCAGGCCAGCTTGGCTTCGTAACCTTCTTCGCGGATCGCGCTGATCACCTGTTCGGTCGACAACGCGCTCTCCACCCCCACTTCCCTGGCCGCCAGATCGACCCGAACGCTGGCCGCCGGGTCCTTGGCCTGGATCGCCTGAGTCACGCTACGCACACAGTGGCCACAGGTCATACCTTGAACATTGAATACTTGCATGGGGCAACTCCTTTGATGAGATTGGCGCCAGTGTCGAGCTTGCCACCATGGCAAGGTCAAGTTCTGCAATCAGCTGCCGGGCTGGCAATCGACATCGGCCTCGGCCAAGCTGCACCCTCCAAGACACACAAGCAGGAGACTCAGCCATGCGCTGGCAAGCTTTCAGCCTCATCGCCATGCTCGGCCTGGTTGCCGCCGCCCCACCGGCCAGCGCCGAAGACTACGGCGTACTGATCATTTCCCGCGAGAGCCTCGAAGTGGCCACCTCGTGCGAAATTGGCGTGTACATCCAGGATCAACTGTCGGCGCGACTGTTCCAGGAACAAAGCACCTCGTTCAACCTGCCACCGGGCACGTTCTCCCTGCGCCTGAAGTTGTTGCCGGGCCAGGCACCGGGGTGCAATCCAGGGATGCTGGCACCGGGCTCGCAGAACATTACCCTGCGCGCGGGGGCAATCCAGAAGTTTCGCATCGCGATGAATGGCCAGGGCATGTACCTCAAGCCGGCTACCCTCGGCTATTGAGCAGGCGCTTGACCTTGCCCTGATGGCAAGGTTGATCCTGTCGAGCATGTCCACACAGGAGGCGCGAGAATGAACATCGGCCAAGCGGCGAAGCACAGCGGCCTGAGCGCCAAGATGATTCGCTACTACGAGTCCACCGGCCTGCTCAAGCCGGCCCATCGCACCGACAGCGGCTATCGCCTCTACGGCGACGACGACCTGCATACACTGGCGTTCATCAAGCGCTCACGCGACCTGGGGTTCTCCCTGGAGGAGGTCGGCAAACTGCTGACCCTCTGGCAGGACCGGCAACGCGCCAGCGCCGACGTCAAGGCCCTGGCCCGCCAACACATCGATGAACTGAACCAGAAGATCCGCGAACTGGGTCAATTGCGCGACACCCTGCAGGACCTGGTGGAACATTGCCAGGGCGACCACCGGCCTGACTGCCCGATCCTCAAGGAACTGGCACAGGGCGGATGCTGTGTGAAGTGACTATTTATTGACCACACAAAACAACTGTGGGAGCGGGCTTGCTCGCGAAAGCGCCGGGACAGTCAACAATGACGTTGAATGTGCCGCCGTCTTCGCGAGCAAGCCCGCTCCCACAGGGGGTGCTGCTTTAGCGGTGGATCAGGTCACTGCATCCACGGGGGTGGTGGCGGTTCCTGGTCCTTGCCGGGCGGGGCGTCGTCTGCGGCGCGCATCGCCTGGCGGCGATCCTCGTCCAGGCGGGCAGCCTCGATCTCGCGCATGATGCCACCGACGTCCGCCAGTTCTTCCGGCTCGTCGAACTCACCGGTCAGGATGCTGGCCGGATGCAGGGTCCCGGCTTCATACAGGGCCCACATTTCCTTGGCGTACTTGGTGCGCTTGAGCTCAGGCGCGAAGCGCCCGAAGTACGAGGCCATGTTGCCGACGTCACGCTCCAGCATGCTGAAGGCATGGTTGTTACCGGCCGCGTCCACTGCCTGCGGCAGGTCGATGATCACCGGACCGTCCGGCGTCAGCAGCACGTTGAACTCCGAGAGGTCACCGTGCACCAGGCCCGTGCACAACATCAGCACGATCTGCGAGATCAGGAAGGCGTGATACTCACGGGCCTGATCCGCGTCCAGCACCACATCGTTCAGGCGCGGCGCTGCATCGCCGAACTCGTCGGCCACCAGTTCCATCAGCAACACGCCTTCAAGGAAGTCGTACGGCTTGGGCACCCGCACCCCGGCACCGGCCAGGCGAAACAATGCCGCCACCTCGGCGTTCTGCCAGGCGTCCTCGGTTTCTTTCTTGCCAAACTTGGAGCCCTTGGCCATGGCCCGGGCCTGGCGGCTGTTGCGCACCTTGCGGCCTTCCTGGTACTCGGCCGCCTGGCGGAAGCTACGTTTGTTCGCCTCCTTGTAGACCTTCGCGCAACGTAACTCGTTGCCGCAGCGCACCACATAAACAGCTGCTTCTTTACCACTCATGAGAGGGCGCAGCACCTCGTCGACCAGACCGTCCTCGATCAGGGGTTCAATGCGTTTTGGAGTCTTCATCAGCTTTTATTGTGGGTCCTTTATTACCAAACACGCGAAAGTCATTCCTTATACGGCAATCCGCGCACGCCGGGGAGGGGTTGCCGACCTATGAACCGATGTGAACGCCCGCAATGTGCCGGATTCTTACGGCAAAGCCTGTAGGCCGAGGCAGATCATAGCCGAGAGTTCGCGACTCGTTGCCAACACAATCAACGGGCATTTGTGACAGAGTTCGAGATCCTGCTACCCACTCGCTGTAGATTTTTTCCCCGCGCCGCTCAATTTCCCCTACTGGCAGCCGAAGCCCTTCATTGAGAAAGGAATTCTCTGACACCAGAGGAGGAGCCTCGAACACTTCAAGGCTTTTCGGCTGTCGTCGATCCGCCAGTCTCTGCATCACGTGGGCTTACAAGAAAAAAACTGGAGCGCGGATGAACATCAAGCAAAAACTGACCTGGGGCTTTGCAATCATTGCCTGCCTGCCGGTTGTCCTGGTTGCCACGTTGGTGGTGATGAACCTGCGCAGCGAGGCCAAAGACAGTTTTGTCGACAGCAGCGCCCGCGAGATCCGCCAGGTCAGCAACGCCATGCAGCTGTTTTTCGACGGCATCAGCCAGAACGTCGACTACCTGGCGTCCCTGCCCCTGCTCAAGAACACCGACGCCAGCCTCAAGACCTACATGGCGTCCAACGCCGCCGAGATCCCCCAGGGCGAGATGGACAAGCAGATCTTCGCGACGATGCAGGACCTGGGCAAAAGCCACCCGGCCTACGCCTACATCATTATCGGCACCCAGGCGGGCGGCTACGTGTCGTGGCCCGATGACGCCGCGCTGACCAACTATGACCCGCGCCAGCGCCCCTGGTACAAAGCGGCCCAGGCTTCGCCGGGCAAGCCGCTGCGCACCGATGCCTATTTCTGGACCGACAACAACACCACCTACGTCAGCACCGTGCGCACTTTCGATAACGCGCTGGGCACCAACGGTGGCGCAGTCAGCATCGACGTGACGCTGACCCAGCTCACCGAGCTGGTCAAGCAGATCAAGTTGGGTGAAACCGGCTACCTGATGCTGATGGAAAACAACGGCACGGTGCTGGTGGACCCCAAAGCCCCTGAGCACAACTTCAAGGCGATGAGCAGCCTGGGCGATGGCTACGCGCAACTGGCCAAGGCTGGCAAGGGCCTGGTGGAAATCGAGTTGAACGGCGAGCGCTACATGGCCAACGTCTGGCCCTCGGAGCAACTGGGCTGGACCTTCATCGGCCTGATCAAGCAGTCCGAGGTGATGAGCGCGGCGACCCAGTTGACCTGGCTGATCGCAATCATTGCCGCCGTACTGGCCGTGGTGTTCGCGGTGGTCGGCGCCAGTTTCGCCAGCCTGATCGTGCGGCCGATCCGCAGTGTGGCCAGCGGCCTGGAAGGCATCGCCCAGGGCGAAGGCGACCTGACCCAGAACCTGGCGATCCGCGGCAACGACGAAACCGCGCAATTGGCCAACTGGTTCAACCAGTTCCTCGCCGCCATTCGCAGCCTGATCCAACACATCGGCGGCGCCGCCAGCAAGATCCTCGCCAACTCCCACAGCGCCACCCAGGTCTCCGACAACATGGCCGAAGCCGCCGGGCGCCAGCGTGAGGCTGTGGACATGGTGTCGACCGCCTTCCACGAGATGGTCGCCACCGCCAACGAGGTCGCCCGCTCGTGCAGCCAGGCCGCCGAATCGGCCGACAACGGCCAGCGCCAGGCGCGCGAAGGCCAACAGCAGATCGATGCGGCGGTGAGCAGCGTCGACCAGTTGAGCCATGAAATCGAACAGTCGGCGCAGTCGATGCAACAGCTGGAGCGCGACAGCAACGACATCCAGTCGATCCTCGGCACCATCCGTTCGATTGCCGAACAGACCAACCTACTGGCCCTGAACGCGGCCATCGAAGCCGCGCGGGCCGGCGAGCAGGGTCGCGGATTTGCCGTGGTCGCCGACGAGGTGCGGGCCCTGGCCAAGCGCACCGCCGACTCCACGGCCGAGATCGACGGCCTGCTGGGCAACCTCGCCAAGCGCACCAGCCAAGTCACCCAGCAGATGCACGCCAGCCTGCAGATCTCGCAACAGTCGGTGAGCCGCATTGGCGATGCTCGCGAGAGCTTCGGGCAGATCCGCGAGTCGGTGGACGTGATCCGCGACATGAACACCCAGATCGCCACCGCCGCCGAAGAGCAGCACCAGGTGGCAGAAGACATCAATCGACACATCAGCCAGATCCATGGCGATGCGCAGTTGGTGGCCGAACTGGCCAACTCGGCACGGCTCGACTCCCAGAGCCTGGCCGGCTTGTCGAATGAGTTGGATGGCTTGGTGCGCCGGTTCAGGACCTGACCAGCCGCTCCCCAGGTACCGCAAAACCTGTGGGAGCGGGACCGGCTTGCTCGCGATGGCAGTGCGCCCGTCAACATTGATGTTGAATGAGCTGGCCCCTTCGCGAGCAAGCCCGCTCCCACA
>NZ_FOCB01000026.1:21074-31212 GCF_900109995.1 Pseudomonas sp. ok272
CCCCTTCGCGAGCAAGCCCGCTCCCACAGGGGATCCAGGGCGGGTGCAGGGTGTGTGGTCACTGAAGATCCGGGTGGGAGCGGGCTTGCTCGCGACAGCGTCCTCACTGACGAAACAACTCCCCCGGGGTAAACCCGAACAAGCCCTTGAACGCGGCAATGAAGGCTGAGGTCGAGTCGTAGCCGCTGGCCAGCGCCGCGTTGGTCACGCTGTCGCCGTTCTCCAGCACACTCAGTGACGTCAACAACCGCATGCGCTGGCGCCAACTGCGAAAGCTCAGGCCGGTTTCGCGCTGGAACAGGCGCATCAGGGTCTTCTGCGAGGTGCCCATGCGCTCGGCCCAGCCCTGGAGGGTGACGCTTTGCTCCGGGCGCTCGATCAACTCATTGCACAAACCCAGCAACCGCGGGTGCCGAGGCAGCGGCAGGGAGAAACCGACTTGCGGCAGGCTGGCCAACTGATCCAGCAGCACCTGCACCAGCCGCGCCTCGTGGCTGTCGCCTTGCGGGTACTCCACTGGCAGCAGGCAAAACGACTTGATCAACTCCCGCGCCAGCGGCGTGACTTCCAGCACCCGGCACCGGCCGTCCGCCCACGGACAGGCTTCGCGGCGCACGTACAGGCTGCGCATCTCCGCGCGCATCGACGTCACCACCTGATGCTCCAGGTCAGCGGGGATCCAGATGCCCCACTGCGGCGGCGCAAAAAAGCTGCCTTCGTCGGTATGCACGCCGAGCACGCCGCTGATGGCGTAGGAAAACTGCACCCAGTCGTGGCGATGAGGCGGCGTCCACGAGCCGGCATTCAGGCTTTCCGCCCGCGCATACAACGGCCGCGGCAACGCCGTCAGGGTGGGGATCCTGCGTTCGAGGGAAACTTGTCCGTTAGCCGACATGGAAGGACCTTACATCGCGAGACGGGCGAAAGCCCCGACCTTAGGCCATGTCAACGACACTGACAAACTCAATCAGCGCTCGATGATCACCGTCACCCCCTGGCCACCCGCGGCGCAGATCGAAATCAGCCCGCGCCCCTGGCCGGCGGCATCCAGCAGCTTGGCCAGGTTGGCGACGATGCGCCCACCGGTCGCGGCAAACGGGTGGCCGGCCGCCAGCGAGCTGCCCTTGACGTTGAGCTTACTGCGGTCAATGGCGCCCAGCGGCCCGTCCAGGCCCAGGCGGGTCGTGCAGTAGTGCGCGTCCTCCCAGGCCTTCAAGGTGCACAGCACTTGGGCGGCAAACGCTTCGTGGATCTCGTAGTAATCGAAGTCCTGCAGGCTCAGGCCGTTGCGCGCCAGCAAGCGTGGCACCGCGTACACCGGCGCCATCAGCAGCCCTTCGGCACCGTTGACGAAATCCACCGCCGCCGCTTCGCCGTCACGCAGGTAGGCGAGGATCGGCAGGCCGCGCGCCTTGGCCCACGCCTCGCTGCCCAGCAGCACCAGCGAGGCGCCGTCGGTCAGCGGCGTCGAGTTGCCGGCCGTCAGCGTGCCCTTGGCGCTCTTCTCGAAGGCCGGTTTCAAGGCCGCGAGCTTTTCCAGGGTCACGTCCGGGCGCAAGTTGTTGTCGCGGGTCAAGCCCAGGAACGGCGTCATCAGGTCGTTGTGCCAGCCCTCGGCGTAGGACGCCGCCAGCTTCTGGTGACTCTGCAGCGCCAGTTGGTCCTGTTCGCTGCGGGGAATGTCCCAGGTCTGGGCCATCAACTCGCAATGCTGGCCCATGGACAAACCGGTGCGCGGTTCGCCATTGCGCGGGAACTCGGGGATCAGGTCCCGGGGGCGCAGTTGCAGGAAGGTCTTGAGCTTGTCGCCGGTGGTCTTGGCCCGGTTGGCCTGCAGCAGGACCTTGCGCAGGCCTTCGCTGACGCTGATCGGCGCATCCGAGGTGGTGTCGACGCCACCGGCAATGCCGCAGTCGATCTGGCCCAGGGCGATCTTGTTGGCCACCAGCAACGCCGCCTCCAGCCCCGTGCCGCAAGCCTGCTGGATGTCGTAGGCCGGGGTCATCGGCGACAGCCGCGAGCCGAGCACGCACTCGCGGGTCAGGTTCATGTCCCGCGGCAACTTGAGCACCGCCCCGGCCACCACTTCACCGAGGCGCAGGCCATGCAGGTTATAGCGCTCGATCAGGCCTTCGAGCGCGGCGGTGAGCATTGCCTGGTTGCTGACGGTGGCGTAGGCCCCATTGGAGCGGGCGAACGGAATGCGGTTGCCACCGATGATCGCGACGCGACGTAGCTGGGTCATGAAAGACTCCCTATCAATGTCTGAATGCTCCACCTCACTCTGTGGGAGCGAGCCTGCTCCCACAGAGGGGCCGCGCTGGTTTGGGCATCGTGCTCGATCCCACATGGAACGATCTGCTGCGATCAAGCGTAGGCTTTATCTCGCCAATCGAACGACTGATCACGATTCTTGGTCCACACTTTGAACCTCACCTGTGAGAGGACGTTCCATGTCAGACCGGTATATCGACTTCGCCAATTCGTCCCTCGGCCAGCGCCTGGTCGCCGCCCTTGGCCTGCCGTCGCCGGCGCGCCTGGAGCGCTGGGAGGCGGGTCGCCTGCGGCCGGTGGACGGTGCGCTGCTGCTGGGTGGCGGGCCGCTGGCACGCAACGTCAGCGCATTCGCCCACAAGCTCACCGAGCACATCTACAGCTACGGCCCCGAGCCGTTGCTGGCCCAGGCGTGGATTCCCGGCCACGGGCCCACGCTCAAGGCCGTGCTGTTCGACGCCAGCGACCTGCAACACACCGGGCAGCTCAAGCAGTTGCGCGAGTTCTTCCAGCCGTTGCTGCGCAACCTCGATCACAGCGCCCACCTGGTGATTCTGGGGCGCGACCCGCAGACTCTCAGCGACCCATTCGCCGCCAGCGCACAGCGGGCGCTGGAGGGATTCAGCCGTTCACTGGCCAAGGAATTGCGCAACGGCGGCACCCTGCAGTTGCTGTACGTCGGGGCCGGGGCCGAGGATCAACTGGAGGGCGCGCTGCGGTTCTTCCTGTCGCCCAAGAGTGCCTATGTCTCGGGCCAAGTCGTGCGGCTCAAGGCCTGTGCCACCCAGGTCCAGGACTGGACCCGTCCACTGGCCGGGCGCCAGGCGCTGGTCACCGGCGCGGCGCGGGGCATCGGCGCGTCGATTGCCGAAACCCTGGCCCGCGACGGCGCCGAGGTGGTGTTGCTGGACGTACCCGCGGCCAAGGCCGATCTCGACGCCCTCGCCGGCCGCCTGGGCGGGCAGGCCATCACCCTGGACATCTGCGCCGAAGACGCCGCCACGCGCCTGATCGAGCAACTGCCCGGCGGCATCGACATCGTGGTACACAACGCCGGCATCACCCGTGACAAGACCCTGGCCAACATGACCCCGGAGTTCTGGGACGCGGTGCTCGCCGTCAACCTCAACGCGCCGCAGGTCCTGACCAAGGCCCTGCTCGACAGCGGCACCCTGCACGACAACGGCCGGGTAATCCTGCTGGCCTCGATCAGCGGCATCGCCGGCAATCGCGGGCAAACCAACTACGCCGCCAGCAAGGCCGGCTTGATTGGCCTGGCGCAAGCCTGGGCACCGCTGCTGGAGGACCGCGGGATCAGCCTCAACGCGGTGGCCCCCGGATTCATCGAAACCCAAATGACCGCACACATCCCCTTCGCCTTGCGTGAGGCCGGTCGGCGCATGAGTTCCCTGGGGCAAGGCGGCCTGCCGCAAGACGTCGCCGAAGCCGTGGCCTGGCTCGCCCAGCCGGGCAGTGGCGCGGTCAGCGGGCAAGCGTTGCGCGTCTGCGGACAGAGCGTCTTGGGAGCCTGAACATGACGATCCAGTGGCAGTCCCTGAGCCATCCACCGAGCCTGCCGGGCCTGTATTGGCGAGCGGCCACGCGCCGGCAGATCACCGGCAACGCGCTGCCCAAAGAGGGGCTGCGTTGCTGGGTCAGTGTCGAACCGGGACGCCTGGCGGCCTATCGCAAGGTCTGCGGCTACCCCGAGGGCGGCGTGTTGCCGGCCACCTACCCCCATGTGCTGGCGTTCGGGGTGCAGATGCACGTGCTGACCGCCGACGCGTTCCCGTTCCCGCTGCTGGGGCTGGTGCACCTGGCCAATCGCATTCGCCTGTTGCGCCCGCTGGGCAGTGTGGGACGGGTGCAGGTCAGTGTGCAGGTGCACAACCTGCAACCGCACCCCAAGGGCGCGACGTTCGAGGTGCTCACCACCCTGGACGACGCCCTGGGACCGCTCTGGGAAGCCGAGAGCCAGATGCTCTGCAAGGGCGTGAAACTGGCCGGCGATCCACCCGAGCCGGTGCCGCACCGCGCGCTGGCGATGGCCGACGCCGGACGTTGGTGGGCGCCCAGTGAGATTGGCCGCCAATACGCCAGGGTCTCGGGCGACTACAACCCGATCCACTTGAGCGCCATCAGCGCCAGGTGCTTCGGTTTCCCGACCGCGATTGCCCATGGCTTGTGGATCAAGGCCCGCGCCCTGGCGGCGCTGAGCAGCCACCTGCCGACGGCGAACGTCGAGATCGCGGTGCAGTTCAAAAAGCCGGTGCGCCTGCCCAGCGAGGTCATGCTATCGGCCAGTGCCCCGGGCAACCACGGTGACGTGCAACTGGTCGGTGCCGGTGGACTTGAGCACCTGCGGGGCACTTGGCGGCCACTGGCTTGATCCCGGCGCCATCGGCCCCCTTCACGCTGATTAATTGTGTGTATATCACTTAAGTGAGTTAACGGGCCGCCGCCGCTTTACTCCCCCTGCCCTGCTTGATTTAAAACAGCTTTATTCAACCACCTGCTTCATCCCCCTGCCCTTGGTATTAATCCTTAGGCGCGACGGCGCGCGCTTTATATAAGGGGTTAATACCAACTTGAGAATGGCGTGCAACAGCACCTGAATTAAAGATGTTGGCAACGGACGAGGCATTGCCAGCGAACGAACCGGCAAGCCATCGAAAACCACGGTCGTTGTACAGGTGCAAGGAAACTCCCTCATGAACACTCACGTATTGTTGAAAACCAGTACCGCATTGGCCCTGATCCTGAGCCTCAGCCTGGCCGGGTGCAGCAGCGGCGGTGGCGGTCATCACAAGAGTTCCAGTTCATCGCCAGACTCCACCGCCGGCGCGGGTAGCGGTGGCGCCGGCAGTGGCGGCTCAGGCACCGGCGGAACCGGCGGAACCGGTGGCGGCGACACCGCGGGGACCGGTGGCACGGGCGGCGGCACCAATCCGGGTGACGGCGGGACCAATCCCGGTGGTGGCGGGACCAACCCCGGAGGCGGCGGCACCAATCCCGGCGGCGGCGGGACCAATCCTCCAACCAACCCTCCCCTGGTCACCAGCACCATTGTTTCTGACCTGGGCAAAACCGTGAGTGGCGTGGGTGACGGCGTCAGCAACATCGGCAACGGTCTATCGAACGTGCCCGTCGTCGGCGGCGTAGTGGCCAGTGCCGTCAACACCACCGGCAACGTGGTCGACACCGTGGGCAAAAGCCTGACCGATGGCCTGGGCACCCTCGGCACCAACCCCAATGCACTGAGTGACACCACCGCCGTGGCCGGCAACGTGGTGTCGGACGTCGGCACCGGCGTCACCGATATCAGCGGCAAACTGGCGACCGCCACCCAGAACATTCCGGTGGTGGGCGGCGTGATCAGCAAGGTCACGCCGGTGCTGGGCAACGTCGGCACCCAGGTGACCATGCTGGGCAACACCGTGACGGACCTCACCAGCGGCAACAACAGCCCCGTGGCGGCACTGACCGATGGCGTGGGCAACAAAGTCCTGGTCCCCGTTCTCTCCCTGGCGCAGAACGTCACCGGCCAAGTCGGCAGCGCAACCGGTCTGGGCAACCCGATCAATGGCCTGCTCAATGGTGTCGGCGGCGCCCTGGGCGCGGCGGGCAGCAAAGTCACCGCAGCCGGTGGCGGCAATCCGGTCACCGGCACCCTGGGCGGCGCGCTGACTAACGTGGGCACCACCGTTGGTGCCACCGGTGGCCTGGTGGCCAACGCCGGCACGGGCTCCGGCAGCGGCGGCTTGGGCGGTGGTCTGGGCGGCGGCCTGCTGCAAACCGTCGGCGGCGCGGTGGTCAACCTGAGCAACGGGGTCAACATCGGCAACACCAACACCACCATCAGCACCGCCACCGGTACGGGCGTGACAGGTGGCGGCCTGGTTGCCTCGCTCGGCGGCAGCGGCCCGAACCTTGGCCCAACCGCCGGCTTGACCGGCGTTGGTGCCACCGTGGGTGCCGCATTGAATCCAGTCACCAGCGGCGTCGCCGGCCTGACCCAACAAATCGGCGGCGCAACCGGCCTGGGCGGTCCCGTCGCCGGCCTGACCAATCAGTTGGGCGGCGCGGTCAGCGGCCTGGGCAACACCATCACCGCAGCGGCGCCAAACCCCGTGGTTGCCGCGGTGGGCGGCACCGTCAACGCGGTCGGCGCAACAGTCGGTTCGGTGGGTAATCTGCTCAACGGTGCCACGGGTGGCACTGGCGGTACGACAGGTGGTCTGGGTGGTCTGCTGGGTGGTTTGACCGGCGCCCTGGGCAGCCACAAAAAATAGAATTGCACCTGGCCGATTCGACGGCCCTTCCTACAGCGCCTACGCTTGGTTGAGGGCGGAAGATTCTGATGAGTCTTCCGTCTTTTTCTTATCTGGAGCATGACGTCGTCCGACCCCAATCATGGCCGAGAACCTGAGGGGCGCCGCGGACTGACAGCCCTCTAGCGATGCCGCTGTTTTGACCATGGAGTGTCCTATGCGCGCTTTGGCTTCTTTGCTGGTTCTCACCTGTTGCACCTATACCCACGCCGACTCCCTTCCCAGCTTCCTCAACACCAACGAAACCACACGCACCCTGCCGGCGCCCAACCTGCCCGCAGATGCCTATCGTCCGCCGGCAGCGCCCTTGAACGTGCCCGAGCCCTCGGCCACCGCCGGGCAACCACTGATGATGGGCACCCAGGTCACCATCGGCAAACTGCAGATCGAAGGCGGGACGATCTACCCGTTGAGCGAGCTGGCCGTGGCCTATCAACCCTTGCTCGGCCACCAGACCACCCTGGCCCAATGGATCGAGGCCACCCGCGACATCACGCGTCGCTACCAGGCCGACGGCTACCTGCTGTCCTACGCGTTCCTGCCGCAGCAGTCGTTCGACCAAGGCGTGATGCGCGTGGTGCTGGTGGAGGGTTACATCAAGGACTACCAAGTGCAGGGCGATGTCGGACGCTCCAAGGCCTTGCTCGACAAGTTGGTGGCCAAGCTCTCGGCCGAACGCCCACTGACCCGCAAGACGTTCGAACGCTACACCACGCTGATGAGCCGTATCCCCGGGATCACCCTGCAAGCCCAGGTGCCGCCACCCGGCACCACCGACGGCGCCAGCTACCTGATGGCCCAGGCCAGCCGCAAACCGTTCGGCAGCACCTTGAGCATGCTGGAAGACAACCGCAAGGGCACCCAGGCGTTGCTCGGCGTGAGCAGCCAGTCGCAGACTTCCATGGGTGAAAAACTGACCCTCACCGGGCTGTTCCCACCGGGGGACGACCACGAAAAATACTACCAACTGGACTACAGCCAGTTCCTCAACGCCGAGGGCACCCAACTGGTGGCGTCCGGCTCCCGCTACCGCGCCGATCCGGCCGCCGTGCTGGTCACGGACAACGGCTACGAACTCAAGTCCCACCGCGAAACCGATCGCTACTCCCTGGGCTTCACCCATGCGCTGGTGGCCTCGCCCACCGAGCAATTCAACGCCGGGGCCAAGGTCTACACGGTGGACGACAAGACCCACTACACCGTGCGCGGCTCGAACCTGACCGCCGACGACAAAACCAACATCCGCGCCCTGGCCGTCGAAGGCGACTGGCGCAAGGCCGATGAGCGCCAACTGCGCATCATCAGCGCCGGCATGTATCAAGGCATCAATGACTTTGGCGCCCGCACCAACAACCCGGCCTACGACCTGGACTTCTTCCGCGCGCGGTTCTCGGGGGTACAAAGCAATAAGTTCTTCGACAACTGGCAAGGCGTGCTGTCAGCCGCCCTGTACTGGAGCGACGACACCCTGCCCGACAGCGAACGCGCGGTGTTCGGCGGACAGAACTTCGGCCGCGGCTACCCCGACGACCAGGCCTCCGGCGACAAGGGCTGGGGCGCCGCCTATGAAGTCAACTACAGCTTCAACCGCGACGGCACCTGGGTCCGCGTGCTGCAACCCTACGTGGTCCTGGACCGCGCCAAGACCTGGTTCAACACCCTGCCGGTAAAGGGCAGCGACCTGTCCTCGGCCGCCGTCGGCCTGCGCTTTGGCGACGCCAAGTACTACAACATCGCCCTGGAAGCGGCCAAGGCCATGTCCGACGAAGCGCTGGACACTTTCAATCGGCGCACGCGCTACAGCTTGAGCTTTAGCTATCAGTTGTAGGGCTGGCTCGCTTCGTGGATGCTTCGTGGATGAGTGGGCCCATTACTGGGCCCGCTCTTTACTTCGATACACCTCGGCAAATATCTCGGTAATTGGCCGCCGCGGCTGGCGCTTGTGCAAGGCGCGCACCTGTTCGCTCATGCGCAGCAACTCTGGGCTGGGCTTGGCCCATTGCTCTTTGGGCAAGGGCTCGGACCACTGGCGCATGACCTCGGGCAGCGCTTGGCGGCCCTTGGCCTTGAGGCGGCGGATTTCCCATTCGACCAGGTGGTTGGGCACCGTCCAGAAGGTCATGACGTGGTACAGGTACCAGATGAAACCCGACAGCCGACCGATATGGCCGTCGCGGATTTCTTGGTGCATGCGCGCCCGGGCGTTGTAGAACGTGTGCAGGCCTTCGTGGGGCGGGTCGTCGGGGCCTTGCAGGTCGAGGGGGTCCTGGATCGATTTTAGGTCGTTGACCTCGTATTCCATGAAGCCGCGAATCGCCTCCCAATGGCTGATGGCCAACGGCAAGCCGGCGCAGGGGAATTCCACGCTGGTGAGGCGATCTTCATGATAAAAACCCAGGCCCATGCCGTACTGGCGGTGAACCCCATATTGGGTCACGCCCTGGGCTTCGATGACCCAGGCGGAGAGGGATTCCCAGGGAATAAACGTCGGCTCGGTGGCACCGTTAAGCATGAAGCAGACTTCACGGCGTTGGCGGTTGAAGCGAGTGGGAATGAGGGTGATGCGCTTGTTGTGGACGTTGAGCCAGACGGCGAGGCAGATGAATAGGGTGAAGAAGCCGGTTACTAAGGCGTATCCGTAGGCGGCATCAAACGCCCCCACAAAAGCGTCAGAGATATCATCCCAACCAAGGCCAAATAAAAAAAACATAAAGCTGGCAAACAGTGGAGCTAGGACTGTAAGCATAAAGATGAGCGTAAATGGCACCCCGAGGGTCATTTGCCACATAAAGACTTCCGGCAAGGGCATCCCGAAGTCGATGTATACATCGTTCAATTCGTCGATATGCGGCCCGTGGGGCGGCAACGGCAACGGCGAGGGCAATGGCAGCGGTGCTAAATAGGTCACTCGGCCACTGGGGAACGGCTCAACATCACCCGCCTTGTAAGGCTGTTCAAGTTGCGGTTGGGGTATGGCGCTATCAAGGTTATCGGCCATGTTCAGCCCGCTCTTTACTTCGATACACCTCGGCAAATATCTCGGTAATTGGCCGCCGCGGCTGACGCTTGTGCAAGGCGCGCACTTGTTCGCTCATGCGCAGCAACTCTGGGCTGGGCTTGGCCCATTGCTCTTTGGGCAAGGGCTCGGACCACTGGCGCATGACCTCGGGCAGGGCTTTGCGGCCCATGGCCTTGAGACGGCGGATCTCCCATTCGACCAGGTGGTTGGGCACCGTCCAGAAGGTCATGACGTGGTACAGGTACCAGAAGAACCCCGACAGCCAACCGCGCTGGCCGTCGCGGATCTCTTGGTGCATGCGCGCCCGGGCGTTGTAGAACGTGTGCACACCTTCGTGGGGCGGGTCGTCGGGGCCTTGCAGGTCGAGGGGGTCCTGGATCGACTTGAGGTCGTTGACTTCGTACTCCATGAAGCCCCGGATCGCCTCCCAATGGCTGATGGCCAACGGCAAGCCGGCGCAGGGGAATTCGACGCTGGTGAGGCGATCCTCATGATAAAACCCCAGGCCCATGCC
>NZ_FOCB01000027.1 GCF_900109995.1 Pseudomonas sp. ok272
AAGAACGTGATCGGGGGTGTCGGCATGTTCAAGGCCTTCATGGTGAAGAGCCTTGGACGATGAATGATCTGATGGGGAGGGTTCTAGCCCCCCGGGCCACCTCGAAAACACGATCAGGACGTGTCCTAGGGCGTTTGTGGAATCAACCTACATTTCTATGCCTGATACAGGTCTCGGCCATCCCCACCCGCTAGTTCGGATCCAGCAACCCGCCGCTCCAGTTGCGTGACACCCGGCTACCGGTGAACTTGGCCACCGCCATGCCCTGTGGGATCAATCGGTCTCGATAGCGCGTCACCATGCGTCCGGCCTGCTCGGCCACCAGCACCACCTCGGAGGACGGATCGCCCGGACGCCCGAGAATCCGGGCGAAGCGCTCACCTTCTTCAACAAAGTCCCCCAGTTCCTTTTCAAAGATCAGCACACCCGGCTGCGGCGCGATGTGGGTTTCCATGTGGCCCATGTCCACGGCCTCCACCGGCCAGTCGCTGGGCGCCTGCTGCTCATCGATGACGCCAAGGGCACACAACCAGGCGTACAGCCCCGCTGCGTCCTGTTCGGCGTAGCGGTCGCTGACATCGCCCTGCCCGCGCAGCTCCAGGGTCGCGGCCATGTGCCGATCGGTATGGCCGTCGCGCAGCCAGGGCGCAATGATGGTTTCCTCGAAGGAGCCATCGCCGCCGTCATCCCAGAGGATCGCCACGTCCATCTTCATGGCTGCCGCCAGGGCCCGGCCTCGGGGCCAGAAACGGCGGTGCACGTAGAGGTAAGGCATGGCCTCGTCGTCGGTGTGCAGGTCGAGCATGACATCCGCCGAGGCGGCCAGTTGCACCAGGCTTTTTTGCCAGGCCTGGACCGGCGTCGAGGGCCGTTCCATGGCCGCCGACAGGTCAAAGCCCCGGTTGAAGTTGTGCCCGGTGGCCTCGTGGTAACGGCCCAGCAACCGCCCTTGGCGGAACTGGCCGATGCCCAGGGGATTGGCCTGCGGCACCACGGTGACGGCGCCCTTGAGCCGACCCTCCGCTTGCGCGACCCGCAGCCTGGGCATCAGCAGATGCAGGACCAGCATCCCGGCGATCTCATCGGCATGCACCCCGGCTTGCAGGTGGACCGTCGGCGCGCTGCCATTACCTGCGAACCGCCAGGCCCCGACCCGCACGGGATCACCGTTGTTGTTCTGCACGGCGAACGAAACATCCTGCACCATAGATTCCCCCTCTTGATGACGCGTAGAAACCACGCCTAGCGACGCGACTCGACGGGCGCTGACTCGACCTCAACCGGCTCATCTGCCGCAGCCGGGTAAATCGACTGCGACACCGAGCATTCGACCCCCACCACGTCCTGCGCCGCGTGCCGGCCAAAGATCATCGCCAGGGTGCCACTGACCGCGATCAGCCCGGCGCCGATCATCAGCGACACATCCATCAGCGTGCCCCACACCAGGCTCGACAAGATGAACGCCCAGATCAGCCCGGTGTATTCGAACGGCGCCAGCAAGGTCGCGGTGGCGCGCTTGAAGCTGGCGAACAGAAAGAACTGGCCGATCCCGCCCAACAGCCCGGCGCCAAGCATTCCCAGCCAGGCTGGGGTCGGCGACGGGGTGTGGGTCCAAGGCAAGGCAACGGCCATGCAAATGACAAACACCACGTTGGTGATCAGCATCTGCTCCAGCACCGAGGTCTGTTCGTCGACCTGGCGCAACTGGATGTAGGTGAACGCCCAGCACATCGCCGCCAGCAACGTCAGGACGATGGGCACGGGGTTGGCCATGTTGTCCGGGCGACAGGCGATGAGCACCCCGACAAAACCAATGATCAAGCTGAACCACTGCCAGCCGCTGGCGCGCTCCTTGAGGATCACCGCCGCCAACACCGTGACCATGATCGGCGCGGAAAAATACAGGGTGGTCATCTCCGCCAGGGTCAGGTCGCGGGCCGCGGTGTAGTACAGCAGCCAGGCGACAATCGACAGCAAGCCGCGCACCACCAGCAAGCGCCGGCTCGGCGAGCGCCAGGCCCGCTGTACCAGGCGCATGCGTCCGGCCAGCAACACCGCGACGACCACCACCGCAGCGCGCCAGAACAAGATAGTGACCACCGAATAATCAGCCACCAGCCACTTGATGCCGGCATCCTGCAGCGACAGGAACGCATAGCCCAGGACGCACAGGCCGATGCCCTGCAACGAGCGGTCCACCCGCGACGCCGTCATGAGGCAGACCGCCGCAGCGGCGTACCGCAGCGTTCGGCGAAGGCGAACAGCGCCTCGATCAGGAACGTCAGGCAGACATAGACCCCGGCCACCAGCAACAGCGGCTGATAGACCTGCAGGGTTTGCGCCCGTACCACATTGGCGGCGCCCAGCAGGTCAATCACGGCAATGGTCGAGGCCAGCGCGGTGGACTTGAGCAGCATCACGGTTTCCCCGGCCAGGGTGGGCAACAGCAGGCCCATCGCCCGAGGCAGGCGCACCCGCAGCAGCGCCTGGCGCGAGGTCATGCCAAACGCCCCGGCCGCCTCCATTTCGCCCTTGGGCACCGCCAGCAGGCCGCCGCGAATCACCTCGCCGACATAAGCCCCCACCGACAACACCAGGGCAAACACGATGTACCAGTAGCCATCACGCAAGTAAGGCCAGAGGAAACTGCCCCGAATCAATGGGAACTGGGCAAACAGGCTGCCCAGCCCGTAATAGAAGATGTAGATCTGGATCAGCAACGGGGTGCCACGCAACACACTGGTGTAGAGCAGGCTGGCCTTGGCGATCAGTTTATTGCGCGAGATCCGCGCCAGCGCCACCACCACCGCCAGGGCAAAGCCCAGCACACTGGAGATCAGCAACAGCGTGACGGTGGTGAGCAATCCTCGGCCCAGCAGGCCTGCGTATTGGAGCGTCCACTCTGGAATCATTTCATTTACTCAGCCAAAGGCATCCAGCGCCGGATGCGTCGTTCAAGCCTGCCCGACAGGTAGTTGGACACCAGCGTCACCGCGTAATACAGCGCGGCAGCCGTGAGGTAGAACAACAGGTAGTGACGCGTCGAACCCGCCGCTTGCTTGGCGGTGTACAGCAACTCGTTGGTGCCGACCACGCTGATCAGCGCACTGTCTTTGATCAGGTTGATCCACAGGTTGGCCATGCCGGCCATCGCATACGGCGCCATGATCGGCAGCGTGACGCGCCGGAACAGACGAAACCCACTCAAGCCGAACGCCCTTCCCGCCTCGATCTGGCCGAAGGGAATCGCCTGGATCGCCGCCCGGAAAATCTCCGAGGCGTAGGCGCCTTGCACCAGGCCCAGCACCAGGATCGCCGCCAACGGACCGCTGACATCCACCGCGCCGTATCCCAGGTGTTCCATCACCGAGTTGAGGAGCATGGAGCCGACGTAGAACAGCAGCAGGATCAGCAGCAACTCCGGCACCGCGCGGAACAACGTGGTGTAGCCGCGCATCAGCGCCGCGATGGGTTTGGGCGCCCCCAGCTTGAGGCAGGCCACCACAAGCCCGATGAGCAACCCGACCAGGAATGCCCCGGCCGATATCTGCAGGGTCATCCACAACCCTTTCAACAGTGCACCGCCCCAGCCGCGTTCGCCGAAACCGATCAATTCAAACATTGCTGGCATTTCACTCTCCGATCACTGCCCTTGCCAACACCTTGAAACCCTGTGGGAGCGGGCTTGCTCGCGAAAGCGGTGTGTCAGTCAACTCAGCAGTCGGCTGACACGGCCCCTTCGCGAGCAAGCCCGCTCCCACAGGTTGCGCGTTGCGCTTGAGAACTATGTTCAGAACGCCGGCTTCACGCTGGTGCCGAAGTAGTGTTGCGACAGCTCGTCATAGTCCTTGCTCGCCAATAGGGTCTGGATCGCCTTGTCGAGGTTGGCCTTGAGTTCGGTGTCGCTCTTGCGCAGGCCGGCGCCCACGCCTTTGCCGAAGATCGGGTCGTAGGGCACGGTGCTGAGGTACGCCAGGTCCTTGGCATCGGCAGTCTTGACGAAGGACGCCATGGCCGTGCCGTCCGCCATCATCAAGTCCACCCGCCCAGCGATCAGATCGGCGTTCGCCGAGTCCTGGGTGTCGTAGTACTTCACGTCGGCGATTTTTTCGTAGTAGGCCTTCAAGTAGCTGGCGCTCACCGTGGAGTTCTGCACGGCGATGATCTTGCCCTTCAGGTCATCCGGGTACTTGGCGACCACGGTGCCCTTGGGCCCGACGACCGCAATGGCCGAGTCGTAATAGGCGTTGCTGAAGGCGATTTGCTTCTCGCGCTCCTGGGTCACTGACATGGAGGAAAAGATCACATCGATCTTCTTCGCCAGCAGCGACGGGATGATTCCGTCCCACGCCACTTCCTTGATCTCGCACTGGGCTTTCATTTCACTGCACAGCTTGTGGATCAGGTCCACTTCAAAGCCTTTCCATTCACCGTTAGCCTGCTTCTCGGTGTACGGCGGATAGGGTTCGGCAGCCACCGCGAAGCGGATCGGCTGCGCCGCCTGTGCCGTGCCGATGCCAGCGAGCACTACGCAGGCGACGCCGGTGATCCACTGTTTCAAAGGTCGAATGCTCATGAATGTTCCCCGTCTTTTTATGGTTATTAGCGAGTCTGGTGAGCGTTGACGAATTGCCGGCAACGCTCGCTGCGTGGGTGTACGAACACATCGTCCGGCGAACCGGTTTCCTCGATCAGCCCTTGGTGCAGGTAGGCGACCTGGGACGAGACATCGCGGGCGAAGGCCATCTCATGGGTCACCAGGATCATGGTCCGGCCTTCTTCGGCGAGCGAGCGAATTACCCGCAGCACTTCGCCGACCAGTTCCGGGTCGAGTGCCGAGGTCGGTTCATCGAACAACATGACCTTGGGCCGAATGGCCAGGGCGCGGGCAATGGCTACCCGCTGCTGCTGTCCCCCGGAGAGAAACGCCGGGTACTCGTTGCGCTTGGCCGACAGCCCCACCCGTTCCAGCAAGGCTTCGGCCCGTTCAGTGGCCTCGGCACGGCTTTCACGCAGGACCTGGATCGGCGCTTCTATGAGGTTCTCCAGCACCGTGCGGTGGGGCCAGAGGTTGAAGTTCTGGAACACCATGCCCAGGCTCGAACGGATCCGCACCAACTGCTTGGCGTCGGACACCAGCGGTGCGCCGGGACGGCTGTGGTTGAGTTGGATGCATTCGCCGTCCACCAGGATCCGCCCCTGGTCCGGCACTTCGAGCATGTTGATGCAGCGCAGCAAGGTGCTTTTGCCCGAGCCGCTGGCGCCGATCAGGGAGATCACATCGCCTTCGCGGGCCTTGAGCGAAACGCCCTTGAGCACCTCGATATTGCCAAAGCGTTTGTGCAGGCCATCGACCTCGATCATGGTCCTAGCGCCGGTGGGGTCAGCGTTGATCGCCGGCGTGGGCGGTTCGTCTTTGGCCGGTTGGACAAGATTGCGCAGGGATGAAAACCGCATGCCAGTGCCTCGTTCAAATAAGAATAAACGCAAGCCCGCAACCAGCCGGGGGAAGGAGCAACGAACATAGACGAAGCTGAACAGTCGTTCAATAGAAAAGTCGCAGGGGTTCGTGTTCAGCGCAAACAGGTCGTTTTTACGACAGTCGCGGCGTTTTCAGAGGAGGAGAAAAAGACCTGTGGGCTTGCCCGCGAAGGCGGTGGGTCAGGCAGCATCGATGTTGGATGGACCGGCCTCTTCGCGGGCAAGCCCTAATGCCAGTCAGTTAAGGCGCCAAACCTGTGGGAGCGAGCCTGCTCGCGAAGACGGCAACACAGCCAACATCTCCGTTGACTGACCTACTGCTATCGCGAGCAGGCTCGCTCCCACGCGGGTTTCGCTTAACTGACTGGCATTAGGGCAAGCCCGCTCCCACAGTATTCCGCAGCAGACGCAAATCCAGCGCCTGACACAAATCCCTTGTGGGAGCGGGCTTGCCCGCGAAAGCGGTGGATCAGTCAACTAAGCAGTCGGCTGACATGCCCCTTCGCGAGCAAGCCCGCTCCCACAGGCTCACCCCATTGAGGGTTAGGACTGGGTAGCCACCAACGGCGGGGTGCGGGGCGGCACCCGGCGTTTGCTGCCCGTCGACTCGAATGCACTGGCCAGTCGCAGCAGCGCCGAATCGTCATAGGCGCGACCGGCGAAGGTCAGCCCCACTGGCATGCCAATGTCTGACATGACGCCCATCGGCACGGTGACTGTCGGCACGCCCAGGTGGCGGATCGCAAGGTTGCCGTTGGCAACCCACACGCCGTTGCTCCAGGCGATGTCCGCCGAGGCCGGGTCGACGTCGGCATTCGCCGGGGCCACGTCGGCGACGGTGGGGAACAGCACGGCGTCCAGGCCCAGGCGATCCATCCAGTCCTCAAGGTCGATCTTGCGCGCCTGCTCTAGGCCACGCAGGCCATCGGGCAAGGTGCTGATCTGGTCCCACGGGGTGATGCCGCGCTCGGCCATGCGCACGTATTCGTCCATGCCCGCGACCAGGTCGCCTTCGCGGTTGGGCAACGTGCCGGGGTCGTGGGGGAAAATCAGCGGGCCGTCGACATCCACCAGACGGTTCAACGCCGGATCATCGTTGGCCCGTAGAAACTCATCGAAGGCCCAGGCCGTCAGGTCCCACAGTTCGTGGTGCATGAATTCCTTGGACACCAGCCCCCGGTTGAACACGGTCGGCGCACCGGGACGGTCGCCCTCGCAGTTGGACACCAGCGGGAAGTCCACCTCGACCACTTCGGCGCCACACGCTTCCAGTGCCCGGCGCGCGTTCTCCCACAACTCAATCACCGAGGCGCGGGTGTTGATGCGTTGCCCGGTCGGCCCGCCGATCCCCGGCGCCTCGCTGGTGCCCGCCTCAGGGTCGGCGTTGATGTACATGCGCGGCACGCCCAGGCGCTTGCCCGCCAATGCTTGCGTGTTCACCGCCAGTTCGGCGTAGGACGCCGGGCGCACCGAGGCGACACTCGGGATCGCCACCCAGGGTTGCAGCCGCCACAAGTCGCCGCGGGTGTCGGGATCTTCGGCCACGATCACGTCCAGCACTTCCAGGAGATCGGCCATGGTCCGGGCAAACGGCACTACCACGTCCATGGTCGGGGTCAACGGCCAGTTGCCGCGCACCGAGATCACTCCGCGCGAAGGGGTGTAGGCGCACAGCCCGTTATTGGACGCCGGCCCGCGGCCGCTGGACCAGGTTTCCTCGGCCAGGCCAAAGGCGGCGAAGCTGGCCGCGGTCGCCGTGCCGGCGCCGTTGGAGGAGCCCGAGGCGAACGGCGCGGTCAGGTAGTCGGCGTTGTACGGGCTCTCGGCACGGCCATAGACCCCGCGTTGCATGCCGCCATTGGCCATCGGCGGCATGTTGGTCTTGCCCAGGCAGATCGCCCCGCCAGCGCGCAGGCGTTCGACGGTGAATGCATCGCGATAGGCGATCAGGTCCTTGAACGCCGGGCTGCCGGACGCGGCGGTGAGCCCCTTGACCAAGTAGCTGTCCTTGGCCGTATACGGAATGCCATCGAGCGGACCCAACGCCTGGCCCTTGGCGCGACGGGCATCGGCGGCCCGCGCCTCATTCAACGCCTCGGGGTTGGGCACCACCACCGCGTTGAGCGCAGTGGGCGTGTCGGGACCGTCGTACGCGTCGATCCGGGCGAGGTACGCCTGAACCAGCTCGACCGCCGTGGTCTGGCCGGATTCGAGGGCCGCGCGCAACTGGGCGATGGAAACTTCGGTGACCTCGATCATGGGCTTGGGCACATCATTTCTCTCATATCGGTGGGCAATGGCCGACATGATGCCGCCCCGACACGGCCCGTATCAAGGATCGACCTGCCCCATCAGCTCGGCCACCGACTCCTGGCGATTGGCATAGCGCTGGGCCAGCACCGCGCACACCATCAACTGAATCTGATGGAACAGCATCAAGGGCAGGATCAGCACGCCAATGGTGCTGCCGGCGAACAGCACCTGGGCCATCGGCACGCCCGTGGCCAGGCTCTTCTTCGAGCCGCAGAAGAGGATGGTGATGCGGTCTTCCTGATTGAAGCCAAACGCCTTGCCCAACACCGTGGACGCCGCCAACACAATCGCCAGGACAATGCAGCAGGCCACCACCAGGCCAGCCAGTTCCCACAAGGGGATCTGGTGCCAGATGCCTTCGGTCACCGCTTCGCTGAACGCGCCGTAGACCACCAGCAGGATCGAACCCTGGTCGACGAACTTCAGCCAGTTCTTGTTGCGACCGACCCAGGCGCCAATCCAGCGGCGGGCGATTTGCCCGGCAATGAATGGCAGCAACAGCTGAATGCTGATCTTGACGATCGCATCCAGGGTCGAACCGCCGTCGCTGTGCACGTTCAACAGCAGCGTCACCAGTAATGGCGTGAGGAAGATCCCGAACAGGCTGGACGCCGCCGCGCTGCAAATCGCCGCAGGAATATTGCCCCGGGCCAGGGAGGTAAAGGCAATCGCCGACTGCACCGTGGCCGGCAACGCACACAGGTAGAGCATGCCCATGTACAGATCGTCGCCGATCATCGGCGACAGCACCGGTTTGAGCGCCAGGCCAATCAACGGGAACAGCACGAAGGTCAGGCCGAACACCAGCAAATGCAGGCGCCAGTGCCCGGCGCCGGCGATGATCGACTCACGGGAGAGTTTGGCGCCGTGCAGGAAAAACAGCAGGGCGATGGCGATGTTAGTCAGCCAGCCAAAGCCGACCGCGACCTGGCCGCTGGCGGGCAACAGGCTGGCGAACAGCACGACGCCAATCAGGCTCAGGGTGAAGTTATCGGGGAGAAAACGAGGTCGGGTCATGACAATCATCCGCAAGGGGCCAGCACAGTGCGCTGACTCTAACCTGCGGGACACTTACCGGCTAACGCCAAAAAGCCAGTAACTGTCGCGTAACGGACAGCGTCATCGGCTCAAACACCAAACCCCTGAGGGAAGCTCTTGGGGGACCGGGCTTGCTCGCGAACAGGCCACCACCGTCAACATCAATGTCACTGACCCACCGCCTTCGCGAGCAAGCCCGCTCCCACAGGGGCATGGTTGGATATGAGCCCCCTGTTCGCCACAAAACTGGCTCGCGACAAAGCTCGTCTGTCCCAAGGGCTTGTGTGAAGTGGCGATCAGGCCAGTTCGCGGCGCAACTGGCGGGCCGCCGTGACCATGTGCACCAGCGCCGCTTCGGTTTCCGGCCAGGCGCGGGTTTTCAGGCCGCAGTCCGGGTTGACCCACAGGCGCTCGGCGGGTATCCGCTTAGCCGCCTTGCGCAGCAGGTCGAGCATCTGCGAAGCCTCCGGCACGCGGGGCGAGTGGATGTCATAGACGCCCGGGCCGATGTCGTTCGGGTAGGCGAAAGCTTCGAACGCCTGCAGCAACTCCATGTCCGAACGCGAGGTCTCGATGGTGATCACGTCGGCATCCATGGCGGCGATGGATTCGATCACATCGTTGAATTCGCTGTAGCACATGTGCGTGTGGATCTGGGTCTCGTCACGCACGCCGCTGGCGCACAGGCGGAACACTTCGCTCGCCCAGTCCAGGTAGTGCTGCCACTGCGCCCGGCGCAACGGCAAGCCTTCGCGGAACGCCGCTTCGTCGATCTGCACGATCTTGATCCCGGCGGCCTCCAGGTCCAGCACTTCGTCGCGAATGGCCAGCGCCAGTTGGCGGGCCTGCTCCTCGCGGGACAGGTCTTCGCGTGGGAAGGACCACATCAGCAGGGTCACCGGCCCGGTCAGCATGCCTTTCATGACCTTGGTGGTCAGGCCCTGGGCGTAGCGGATCCACTCCACGGTCATGGCCTTCGGACGGCTCAGGTCACCGAAGATCACCGCCGGTTTCACGCAGCGCGAGCCGTAGCTCTGGACCCAACCGAAGCGGGTGAACGCATAGCCGTCCAACTGCTCGGCGAAGTATTCGACCATGTCGTTGCGCTCGGCTTCACCGTGGACCAGCACGTCCAGGCCCAGGTGTTCCTGGACTTGCACCGCATGGCGGATCTCGCTGTGCATCGCTTCGGTGTACTCGGCTTCACTCAGCTTGCCGGCCTTGTAGGACTGGCGCGCCAGGCGGATCGACGCGGTTTGCGGGAACGAACCGATGGTGGTGGTCGGAAACAGCGGCAGGTTGAGGACCGCACGCTGCTGCTCGATGCGCTGGGCAAACAGCGACTGACGCTGGCTGTCCCTGGCGCTGATCGCGGCCACCCGCGCCTGGACCGCCGGCTTATGGATCCGTGGCGACGCCGCACGGGCGGCCTGCACCGCACGGCTGCGCGCCAGTGCGTCAAGGACGTTCGGCGCGTGCGGCTGGTCAACCGCCTGGGCCAGCACCGCCACCTCTTCACACTTTTGCACGGCGAAGGCCAGCCAGCCTTTCAACTCGGCATCCAACTGGTCTTCACGGCCCAGGTCGACCGGGCTGTGCAGCAACGAGCACGACGGCGCCACCCACAGGCGATCCCCCAGGCGCTCATGGGCCTGTTGCAGGGTGGCCAGGGCCTGTTCCAGGTCGCAGCGCCAAACGTTACGCCCATTGACCACGCCCAGCGACAGCACTTTGTAGGCCGGCAGGCGATCGAGAATGGTCGGGTACTGTTCGGGGGCGCGCACCAGGTCGATGTGCAGGCCATCCACCGGCAGATTGGCGGCCAGGCCCAGGTTCTCTTCCAAGCCGCCGAAGTAGGTGGCTATCAGCTTTTTCAACGGCTCGCGCTGGATCTGGTTGTAGGCGCGTTCGAAGGCGTTCTTCCAGTCTTGCGGCAAGTCGAGCACCAGGATCGGCTCGTCGATCTGCACCCACTCCACACCCAACTCCGCCAGGCGTTGGAAGATCTGGCCGTACAACGGCAGCAGACGGTCCAGCAGGTCGAGCTTATCGAATTCGCCGCCCTTGGCCTTGCCCAGCCACAGGTACGTCAGCGGACCGATCACCACGGGCTTGACGGTATGCCCCAGGTCGCGGGCTTCGCGGACTTCTTCGAACAATTGCTCCCAACCCAACTGGAACAACTGATCCGCGCTGAACTCAGGCACCAGGTAGTGGTAGTTGGTGTCGAACCACTTGGTCATTTCCTGGGCGTGGGCACCGGCGCAGCAACTGTCGCTGACACCACGGGCCATGCCGAACAGGGTATCCAGGGTTGCCTTGCCGTCGTGCGGACGGAAGCGCTCGGGGATCACCCCAAACATCAGCGAGTGCGTCAGGACCTGGTCGTACCAGGCAAAGTCACCAACGGGCAGCAGATCGATACCGGCGTCCCTCTGCACCTGCCAGTGACGCTTGCGCAGGTCGCGGCCGACGGCCCGCAAGCCCTCTTCATTCAGCTCGCCCTTCCAGAACGCCTCCTGGGCCTTCTTCAATTCGCGGTCGCGGCCAATGCGCGGAAATCCTAGGGAGTGGGCCAAAGCCATGACATGAAGCTCCAATGTGTTTGATGGGCCCATTGTCAGGACTTGAAGCATGGTGAGACAAACTCATTCTAATCAGGATGATCACAAGTTTCTCTCATGACCACCCTGCCCGTCTGTGGGCCTGGGTGCATCTGAAGAGTCAGGTCGGCTGGTAGACCGCCATCGCGGGCAGGCCCTAATGCCAGTCAGTTAAGCGAAACCCACGTGGGAGCGAGCCTGCTCGCGATAGCAGTAGGTCAGTCAACGGAGATGTTGGCTGTGTTGCCGTCTTCGCGAGCAGGCTCGCTCCCACAGGTTTGGCGCCTTAACTGACTGGCATTAGGGCAAGCCCGCTCCCACAGTGGACTGAGCTGCACCCCCCGATGCATCGAACCCCACCCCTTCACCTGTAGTCGCCCCACAACGCGTCAGCTAAGGTGAACACCCCACCGCTCCCGCCAGGAGCACAACGCCCACCCTTTTGACTGACAGACTGCACCCATGGCCAACACCCCCCGCGAAGACCGAACCCCCTGGCCAGTCTTCCTGATCTTCCTGCGCCTGGGCCTGACCTCATTCGGCGGCCCCATCGCCCACCTGGGTTATTTTCGTGACGAGTTCGTCACCCGCCGGCGCTGGCTGAGCGAACACAGCTATGCCGACCTGGTGAGCCTTTGCCAGTTCTTGCCGGGGCCCGCCAGCAGTCAGGTCGGCATGGCGCTGGGCTTGTCGCGGGCCGGCTATCGCGGTGCGCTGGCGGCCTGGGCCGGGTTTACCTTGCCCTCGGCGCTGGCCCTGATCCTGTTTGCGCTGGGTCTGGCGGACTACGGGCAAGCGCTGCCCCCCGGCATCCTGCAGGGCCTGAAAGTGGTGGCAGTCGCCATCGTCGCCCAGGCGGTCTGGGGCATGGCCCGCACCCTGTGCCCGGATGCACCGCGCATCAGCCTGATGGCGCTGGCCACCGGCGTGGTCCTGCTGGTGCCCTGCGCCTGGACCGCGCTCGGTGTAATAACCGGAGCCGGACTCGTCGGCCTGACGCTGTTCAAGCCCGCCGACGTCATCGGCCACGCCCCCCTGCCCATCAACGTCAGTCGTCGGGCGGGCGCGTGTTGGCTGGGGCTGTTCGTCATTCTGTTGATCGGTCTGCCCGTGCTGGCCCAATGGCTGGCCAACCCGACCCTGGACATGATCGAGGCGTTCTACCGCAGTGGCTCACTGGTGTTCGGTGGCGGCCACGTCATGTTGCCGCTGCTGCAGGCCGAAGTGGTGCCCAGCGGCTGGGTCAGCAACCCGACCTTCCTCGCCGGCTACGGCGCGACACAGGCGATGCCCGGCCCGCTGTTTACCTTCGCCGCCTTCCTCGGGGCCTCGATGCAGGGCCCGCAGGCCGGCGTGCTCGGCGGCCTGTTGTGCCTGGTGGCGATCTTCGCCCCTTCATGGTTGCTGGTGATGGGCAGCCTGCCGTTCTGGGCGCCACTGCGGCGCAACCGGCGCATGCAGGCCGCGATGCTGGGGATCAACGCCGCGGTGGTCGGCCTGTTGCTGGCCGCGCTGTATCAGCCGGTGTGGACCAGCACCATCGGCCGGCCAGCGGACTTTGCCCTGGCACTGCTGGCCTTGGTGGCGTTGACGGCTTGGAAAGTGCCGCCGTGGTGGGTGGTCGTGGGCTGCGGTGTGGCCGGATGGCTGCTGAGTGCCGTGCCCTGAGCCGTCCCCGCCAACGCTTTACATCTGGAAACACCCAGCCGATTGCCACGCCTTCTATCCTCTGCCCTGATGCTCCCCCAATTGATGTCGCGGGCAAGGTGGCGCATGGCGCGGCACCGGCCATTTGATCCCGGTGCATGACGTGGTGCAGGGGGTGCGCATGGCCTTGAGCCTGTCCGCCAGCAGCTACATCAAGGAGCTGACCTTGCCGGCCATTGCGGATGAGCGCTTCTGATCCGTGATTGACGGCCTTGAGGCGCTCCACCCACCGCGTGTTAACGTGCGACCACGAGCACCGGAAGCCCCATCGCCATGTCCATCACCGACAATCTGCTGGCCTTTACCTTCGCCGCGACCCTGCTGACCCTGACGCCTGGCCTCGATACCGCGCTGATCCTGCGCACCGCGACGGTGGAAGGTCGTCGGCAGGCGTTTCACGCCGCGCTGGGGATCAATGCCGGGTGTTTGCTGTGGGGCGCGGCGATTGCCTTTGGCCTGGGCGCGCTGATCGCAGTGTCGGAGCTGGCCTTCAACCTGCTCAAGTACTGCGGCGCGGCCTACCTGTGCTGGCTGGGACTGAACATGCTGGTGCGCCCGCGCCAAGCCCTGTCACCTGTCGAGACGGACTCCAGGGCCGGGACCAACTGGTTCTTCAAGGGCATGCTGGGCAACGTGCTCAACCCCAAGGTCGGGGTGTTCTACGTGTCCTTTCTCCCGCAGTTCATCCCCCAGGGCCAGCCGCTGGTTGTCTGGACGTTTGGCCTGGTGAGCATTCATGTGGTGATCGGCTTGATCTGGTCGACCGTGCTGATTGGGGCCACGCAGTCGCTGGCCGGCGTGTTGCGCCGGGGCCCGGTCATCCAGTGGTTGGACCGTACGACGGGGCTGATCTTTGTGCTGTTTGCCGCCCGGCTGGCCTTGAGCAAGCGTTGAGGCAAGCGAGCGCGCCGTTGCAGCGCGCTCGCCGGTCACTCAGTGGGTGCCGCGGGGGATGGTCTTGAGCAAGTCGGAGGGGCTGATGTAGCCGACCACCGCTTCCTGCGCGCTGCCCGGCAGCGGCAGGTCGAGGATGTGGCCCTTGATCTTGCCGATCACGTGCATCTCGCACGGTTTGCAGTCGAACTTGAGCGTCAGCACCTCGTCGCCGTGGATCAGTTGCATCGGCGCGACCTTGGTGCGCACGCCGGTGACACCCTTGGCCTGCTTGGGGCACAGGTTGAAGGAGAACCGCAGGCAGTGCTTGGTGATCATCACCGGCACTTCGCCGGTCTCCTCATGCGCCTCGTACGCCGCGTCGATCAGCTTGACCCCGTGACGGTGGTAGAAGTCGCGGGCCTTCTGGTTGTAGACGTTGGCCAGGAACGACAGGTGCGAATCCGGGTACACCGGCGGCGGGCTGGTCTCGGCCTTGCGCGCGCCCCGTGGGTGAGCGTGGATACGGGCGGCGGTCAGCGCCTCGATGGCTTCGCGGCGCAGGGCCTTGAGCTGGGAGTTGGGGACGAAGTACGCCTGCGGGGCATCGAGTTGGATGTCGGTGGCGTGGTAGTCCGTGGTGCCCAACTGGCCGAGCAGGTCGTGCAGTTGCTCCAGGGCCTGCTCCGGCTTGTTAGCCACGCCGAACGGACCGTCGAGGCCAACGCTGGCGCTGATCCCCTCTTCGCTGGTGACCGTCAGGTCCAGGCGCTCTTCACGCAGGTGCGCGACCCAGGCCAGGCCGATGCGGCGTTCGGCGGAGGTCTTGAGCAAGGCCTGCTGCCAGTTGTGGTCCAGGTTGCGGTTGAGCGGGTGATTGGGGCGCAAGGCGTGCAAGCCCTGGGGCATTTCGTTGGGCTCGACGCGGTAGCGGTAGCGCTTCTGGCCGTCTTCCTCGAACTCACCCCTGGCCTCGGCGATGTTGGCACGGAACCCCACCACCTCGCGCTTGACCTGCACGTTGAGGCCGTCACCGTTGGACAGCGGCTCCTGGGTCACGACCAGCAGGTCGCGCTTGCCGACCTTCTCCACCACGCCCACCGGCAAGCCCGTAAACGTCGGGGTATCGAAGGCGCCGATGTCGACCTTGCGGTCGGTGACGAAGTAGTCGGTGCTGCCACGGTGGAAGGTCTTTTCCGGGTCGGGCAGGAAGAAGTGCGCGGTGCGCCCGCTGGAGGCGCGCGCCAGGTCCGGGCGGTCTTCGAGGACATCGTCCAGGCGCTGGCGGTAGTAGGCGGTGATGTTCTTCACATAGCCCATGTCCTTGTAGCGCCCCTCGATCTTGAACGAGCGCACGCCGGCTTCCACCAGGGCGCGGATGTTGGCGCTCTGGTTGTTGTCCTTCATCGACAGCAGGTGCTTTTCAAAGGCGACCACGCGACCCTGGTCATCTTTGAGAGTGTACGGCAAGCGGCACGCCTGGGAGCAATCGCCCCGGTTGGCACTGCGCCCGTTCTGCGCGTGGGAGATGTTGCACTGCCCGGAGAACGCGACGCACAGCGCACCGTGGATGAAGAACTCGATCGCCGCGTCGGTTTCGTCGCTGATGGCGCGGATCTCTTGCAGGTTCAGCTCGCGGGCCAACACCAACTGGGAGAACCCGGCCTGGTCGAGGAACTTGGCCCGGGCCAGGGTGCGAATGTCGGTCTGGGTGCTGGCGTGCAGCTCGATGGGCGGGATGTCCAGCTCCATCACCCCCAGGTCCTGGACGATCAGCGCGTCGACGCCAGCGTCGTAGAGCTGGTGGATCAGCTTGCGGGCCGGCTCCAGCTCGTTGTCGTGCAGGATGGTGTTGATGGTGGTGAACACCCGGGCATGGTAGCGACGGGCGAATTCCACCAGTTGGGCGATTTCGCCCACTTCGTTGCAGGCGTTGTGGCGGGCGCCGAAGCTCGGGCCACCGATGTACACGGCGTCGGCGCCGTGCAAGATAGCCTCGCGGGCGATGGCCACATCGCGCGCAGGGCTGAGCAATTCCAGGTGATGTTTGGGCAAAGACATATTTTTATAGTCAGGCAGGTCACGGTCGAGGCACGCATTGTAGCCGCGAAACGCGCCCCCGGCACCCATGGTGCGACGACAGCCCCGCGCGGGGCGGCCGCGCTCACTCCTTCGGGGCCCCGAGGCTACCGCAACGCCCCGCCGGGCCCTGACACAGAGGGCCCGGCGCCACAGTGACGCAACGGGAGTCGGCTCACTGCCCCACGTCGTCCTTCTTCATCATGTCCTTGCCCATGGCATCCTTGGACATCGGGGCTTTTTTCATCATGTCCTTGCCCATGGCGTCCTTGGACATCGTGTCTTTTTTCATCATGTCCTTACCCATGGCGTCCTTGGACATCGTGGCTTTTTTCATCATGTCCTTGCCCATGGCGTCCTTGGACATCGTGTCTTTTTTCATCATGTCCTTACCCATGGCGTCCTTGGACATCGGGGCTTTTTTCATCATGTCCTTACCCATGGCGTCTTTGGACATCGAGTCCTGGCTCATGCTGTCGTAGCCCATGGTATCGGCGGCATAGGCGCTGGCGACGCCCAGCGCCAGGCACAGGGTCAATGCAGTGGTGGCTAACTTCTTCATCGTGTGACTCCTTCAAGTGCAGGTTGCGAGTGCGCGCAGCACCGGCTGCACGCGGGAAAATCGTGACCGGCGCGGGTCAGCTGCCGCCAAACCAGTTGTAGCCCTGGTCTTCCCAGTAGCCGCCGCTGTAGGTATTGCTGACGAACAGCGCCTGAATGTGTTTGGGGTTCTTGTAGCCCAGCTTGGTCGGCATCCGCAGCTTCATCGGGAAGCCGTACTGGCGCGGCAACACCGCACCGTCGTAGGTCAGCGCCAGCAGGGTTTGCGCATGCAGTGCGGTGGCCATGTCGATGCTGGTGTAGTAGTCGTCCGCGCACTTGAAGCCGACATACTTGGCGCCGGTGTCCGCCCCGATGCGGTTGAGGAAGTCGCTGAACCGTACCCCGCCCCAGCGACCGATGGCGCTCCAGCCTTCGACGCAGATGTGGCGGGTGATCTGCTCGGTCTGCGCCATGGCGCGCAGCTCGTCGAGGCGCCAGCTGCGTTTGTCGGCAACCAGCCCGCTGACTTCCAACTGATAACCGGCCTCGTCGATGATCGGCGCCTGGTCAATGTCATAGAAGGCATTGAAGGGAAACGGCCGGGTCATCATCGACGCCGGGTAGGTCGGGGCCAGGGCGTTGGAGTTGAACAGCCAGCCTTGCACCCGGTCATTGAACCGCGACATCGACGACAGCGCGGTTTCCACGCTGTCGCTGTCGGTCAGGTTGCAGCCCGACAGCATCGCCACACCGCCCAGGGTCAGGCCACGCAACAGGAACGAGCGGCGCGAGCGGTCTTCGATCTGCAGGTGCGGGGCAATGATTTTCCGCGCATCGGTCAGGATCGAAGACGCGTCCAGCCCCGGGGGTTGATGACGCTTGTTCATACGCGCTCCTTACGGCCGGCGATCATGGCCCAGAGGGTTTTCGGCACCAGGGCGACCATCACCAGGTGCACCCCGACAAAGCCCATCAACAGCGCCATCGCGATGAAGTGCACATGGCGGGCGCGCTCATAGCCACCGAGCAACTCGCGCAGGGTGGCGAACTGCACCGACTTCCACAGCACCAGGCCGGAGACCACCAACAAGGCGATGTCGACCATCACGAACAGGTACGCCAGCCGTTGCACCTGGTTGTAATGGCTCAAGTCGGCATGCCCCAGGCGCCCCGTCAACGCGGCCCACAGGTCCTGCATCACGCCTTTGGGGGACACCGGGAAAAAGCGCCGGGCCAGGCGACCGCTGGTGACATTGATCAGCAGGTAGGCGACGCCGTTGAACGCCAGCAGCCACATGGCCGCGAAGTGCCATTGCAGCGCGCCGCCCAGCCAGCCGCCGAGGGTGATGGCGGTGGGGAAACTGAAGTCGTACAGCGGCGAGGCGTTGTAGATGCGCCACCCGCTGCTGACCATCACCAGCACGGCCAGCGCATTCAACCAATGGGTCAACCGCAGCCAACGGGGATGGCTGCTGACCACGCGCCCGGAGGTCGTGTTGTTCGAAGCAGGCAACGCTGGCATGGTCGGCTCCACGGGGTGGGTGTGACAGGGATTATCCGGGCCTGCACATCGCCAAATCCTCACGAAACCTTAACTTTATTGTGATATCTGCATCGGCAACCCAGGCATGTCCGGCCGACAAGACAATGGCCCGCGGTGGGTGACGCGAATCGTTGATCTGCTAATGTCTTTTAACCTCCGTTCGACTGCATGTGGAAGGCCCGGCCTTTACCGGTGGCAGCTACGTGCTGGTGCAAAAGTACCTGCACACCATGGACGCCTGGAACCCGCTGTCCGTCGAAGCCCAGGAACGGGTCATCGGGCGCACCAAGCTGTCCGACATCGAACTCGATGACGCGACCAAGCCGAGCAACTCCCACAGTTCGCTGACCACTATCACCTCCGAGGACGGCCAGGAAGTGAAGATCCTGCGCGACAACATGCCCTTTGGCCGCCCCGGCGCGGGTGAGTTCGGCACCTACTTCATCGGCTATGCGCGCTCGCCCGCACCCATCGAATTGATGCTGGAGAACATGTTCGTCGGCAGGCCCGCCGGGAACTACGACCGCTTGCTCGACTTCAGCACGGCGGTCACGGGCGGCCTGTTCTTCGTGCCATCCGAGGATTTGCTGGAGCAACTGGCGGATCGCGAGCCTTAACGACTCCGATAGTCATTCCAACAATAAAATCGTGAGGCGTCGATGCGCTGATTACCCTGGCTCCGGACCAGATCATGGCCGACACCAGCGGGGCCTATTTCTACATCGACGAGCAGGACGGCGTGATGATTGCCGACGCCGAGCAACGCATCCAGCGCGTCAAGCATCGCCAGGATGAACACGGCGATGGTCCTCGGCTTGATAGCCGCAACTCACCCATCACCGCAATACGGCTGGCGCTGTGGCCTTCGCGACGTTGACTGCAATGCCAACGCGAGCGCGCTTTTATTCTGATCTACACTCCCCGGGCGCAGTCTGGCCACAGAGATGTCCGTCCATCACGGCGCCAACATGC
Organism: Pseudomonas sp. ok272; assembly: GCF_900109995.1. Taxonomy (GTDB): domain Bacteria; phylum Pseudomonadota; class Gammaproteobacteria; order Pseudomonadales; family Pseudomonadaceae; genus Aquipseudomonas. The sequence goes on from NZ_FOCB01000027.1 coordinate 19,153, forward strand.
TCAACACTAACGAGGTGGACATGAACAGGACGTCTAACACGGGATGGACGCTGGCGGCGACCGTCGTCTTGGGTTCAACATTGCTCGCCGGGTGTGCGGGCAACACCGACCCGATCACCCAGGCGGACAAAGCCGCCACGGCCAAGGGCGTGCCCGCGCCGAGCCTGGAGCAGACCAAGGCCATCGCCGAGCAGGGCTTTATCTACGGCTTGCCGCTGGTCATGAACTACGCCGTGATGAACGAGTTTGCCGTGGACCCCCGCTCCAGCCAGTTCAAGGCGCCCTTCAACCAACTGCACAACGAGCATCGGGTGGCGACGCCCGCCGACACTGCCGTCATCACCCCAAACAGCGACACCCCGTACTCGATACTCTGGGCCGACCTGCGCGCAGAACCGCTGGTGATCACGGTGCCGGCCGTCGCCAAACAACGCTACTACTCGGTGCAGCTCATCGACGCCAACACCTACAACTACGGCTACATCGGCAGCCGGGCAACCGCCAGCGCGCCCGGGAGCTATCTGATCGCCGGCCCCGACTGGCAGGGCGCGACACCCCATGGCATCCGTAAAGTCTTCCATTCCACGACACCGTTCGCCCTGACGTTGATCCGCACCCAGCTGTTCAATCCCGCCGACATGCCGAATGTCGAGAAGGTTCAGGCCGGGTACAAGGTCCAGGCGCTTTCCGCCTTCCTCCATCAACCCGCGCCGCCCGCCGCACCGAAGATTGAGTTCGTCCCGGCCACCACGGAAGGCATCAAGGACCACTTCTTCGAGTACCTGTCGGCCGCACTGCAGTATGTGCCGCCATCGGCCGATGACCAGGCGATCCGGGCGAAGCTGGCCAGCATCGGCGTCGGCCCAGGACGCCGCTTCGAGTTCCGCGATCTGTCGCTGGAGCACAAGGCCGTGGTGTTTCTGGGGATGAAGGACGGCGACGCAAAGGTTGACGCGTTTCTCTCAACGGGAATGAAGAACATCAACGGCTGGAACGTCGGCGCGTTCTTCGGCGACCAGGCCTTCTACCAGGCCGACTGGCTGATGCGTGCCGGCGCCGCGAAGGGCGGCCTGTACGGCAATGATGCCGTCGAGGCCATGTACCCCTTCACCCGCACCGACGGCACCGGCAAGACGCTCGATACCCGCCAGCACAACTACACGCTGACCTTCCCCGCCGGCAAGCTGCCCCCCGTCAATGCGTTCTGGTCGGTGACCCTGTACGACGGCAAAAGCCAACTGCTGATCAACAACCCGATCAACCGCTACCTGATCAACTCGCCGATGTTGTCGGCCATGAAGAAGAACGCGGATGGCTCGCTGACGCTGTACATCCAGAAGGACTCCCCCGGCAAGGCCAAGCAGGCTAACTGGTTGCCGGCGCCTGACGGCACGGTCTATCTGGTGATGCGCCTCTACTGGCCGAGGACCGCAGCGCCTTCGATCCTGCCCCCCGGCGAAGGCAGCTGGCAGCCACCGGCCCTGGTGATCGCCCGGTAACGCAATGCTTGCGACCCTTGGTCGCCTCCCGGCCCAGCCGGTCGTTTCGGGTGTCTACTGCTAGTGGGGGCTTGTCACTCCACAGAGGAACGCGCGATGAACGACGAACCGCTCGCACCGGCGACGCAAGGCGTGACGGTGACGTTGCTGGCAACGGTCGACCTGGGTCCCGAGATTGAGGGCATGGCAGGACGCCAACTGAGAATGCGCGTGGTGAGCATCCAGCCCGGCGGCGTCTTCGGCCCGACCCACAGCCATGTCGACCGGCCAGGCATTGTCTACATACTGCACGGCACGATCACTGATCATCGAAATGGCGTCGCCCGGGACTACGGGCCGGGCGTAGGCTGGCCCGAGGACCGGAACACCACACACTGGCTGGAGAACCGGGGAACGATTGCCGCGGTAGAAATCTCCGTCGATATTGTCAGGCAACCGTGAAGGACACCGCGGTCCCAGCGCCTACGAATAGGCCTGCACCACCCACTTCACCCGGGCCAACGCCACCTTGAGCGTGCCCAGGTCCACCGACCCCAGCGCCAGTCGCAGCGCATGGGGCACATGGGCCGAGATCGCAAACGGTTCGGCGGTGGACACCGCGATCTGCTCGCGCATCAGCGCCATGGCGATCTGGTCGGCGCGGGCATCTTCCGACAAGGGCAGCCACAGGAAGTAGGACGCGGGGTGGCTGACGCAGGGCAGCCCCGCCAGCGCCTTGCGCGCAATGACCTGCCGGGCCCGGGCGTCACGGCGTTTCTCGGCTTCAAGCCGCTCGACCGTGCCATCGTCGAGCCAGGCGCTGGCGATGGCCGTCATCACTGCCGGGGTGTTCCAGGTGGTGGAGCGGATGGTGCGCTCAAAGGCCGGGACCATCGGCTCTGGCGCGACGATGAAGCCGACCCGCAGCCCTGTGGCGACACTCTTGGACAAGCCCGAGACGTACACCGTGCACTCCGGCGCCAGGTCGGCGAGAGGTGGCGCTGGGTTGTCCGCCAAAAAAGCGTAGGCCGCGTCCTCAATGATCGTCAGCCCATGCTCGCGGGCAATCGACACCAACCGGGTACGCTGCTCAACGTCCAGCACCCAGCCCAGCGGATTATGCAAGGTTGGCATGCTGTACACGGCACGTACCGGGCGACTGCGACACAGCCGGTCCAGCGCATCCAGGTCCGGCCCCAGGGCGGTGGACGGGATCGACAGCAACTCCAGGTGCAGCGACTGCGCCAACACCTTGAACCCCGAATAGGTCAAGGCATCCGCCGCCACCACATCGCCCGGTTGCAACAGGCTCATCAGCGCCACGGCCAAACCCTGCTGGGCACCGTTGACGATCAGCACCTGCTCGGGGCTCACCGTCAGCCCACGCGCCAGCAAGTGCCGCGCCACCGACGCGCGCTCATGCGCCCTCCCCGCGTGGGGCTGGTAGCGCAACAAAGATTCCAGGTCACCGGACACCGCCAACTGACGCAGGGCGTTGCGCAACAGATCGGCCTGGCCCGGCAATGACGGGTAGTTGAAGTTGAGATCGACCATGCCCACGGCAACGTCCTTCTGGTCAATACCGTGGCTGGGGGGCAGCGCGGTCTCGCGAACGAAGGTGCCGCGACCGGCTTCACCACTGACCAGGCCCATGGCCTCCAGCTCGGCATACACCCGACTGGCCGTGACCAGCGCCAACCCTTCTTGGGCGACCAACTGACGGTGAGTCGGCAGACGGGTGCCGGGAGGCAGGCGGCCCGAACGGATATCGGCGGCAAAGGCATCAACCAGGGACTTGTAGCGCGAGCGTGGCATGGGCAGGTGTATCCATGACAATTTTTTGATTGTCTTGATTCTCAGGCCCAAGATGCCCCCAAGACAACCCCCTTGGAGCACCCCACCGCATGGCACGCACCTCGACTCCCCATCCCCTCTTGTTGGAACAGTCCACCCGAGGTTGGATCAACGGCCTGATTGGTGTGGTGATCTTCAGCGGCTCACTGCCGGCGACGCGGGTCGCGGTGCAGCAGTTCGCCCGGTGTTTCTCACGGTTGCCCGCGCGTGCATCGCCGGGGTCCTGGCGCTGGGCATCCTGTGGCTGTTCAAGCAAGCGCGCCCGGCCCGCAACCAATGGCACTCATTGCTGATCGTAGCCCTGGGCGTCGTTGTCGGATTTCCCCTGCTGACGGCGCTGGCCCTGCAATACGTGACCTCCGCCCACTCCATTGTGTTCATCGGCCTGCTGCCCCTGGCCACCGCCGCATTCGGCGTACTGCGCGGGGGTGAACGGCCACGGCCGGTGTTCTGGCTGTTCTCGGGGCTGGGCAGCCTGTTGGTGGTGGGATTCGCGCTGTCCCAAGGACTCAACACCTCGCCCCAGGGCGACCTGCTGATGTTACTGGCGGTGCTGGCCTGCGGCCTGGGATATGCCGAAGGCGCAACACTGTCCCGGACCCTGGGCGGCTGGCAGGTGATCTGCTGGGCGCTGGTGCTTTCGCTGCCGTTAATGACCGTGCTGAGCCTCTACCTGGCACCTTCATCGTTCTCGGGAATCAGCCTGCCAGCCTGGTTGAGCCTGGGGTACGTGTCACTGTTCAGCATGCTGATCGGCTTTGTATTCTGGTACCGCGGCCTGGTACAAGGCGGCATCGCCGCCGTCGGCCAACTCCAGTTGCTACAGCCGTTCTTTGGCCTGACCCTGGCGGCGACATTACTGCATGAACACGTGAGCCTGGGCATGGTGGGCGTCACCGTGGCCGTAATCCTCTGCGTGGCAGGTGCGAAAAAATTTGCCCGATAACCTCGGACCACCCTCGCAACAGCACACCAACCCGACAAACGCCCCCCCAGTGACACCCAACATGTAGCCACCGGTAACATCCGGCACCCATTTGGTGCACACCCAGAACAACAGACCCAACGCCCCACCCATCAGAATGGGCCTACAGCCCCATGGCGTACTTCGTGCATGCTATCGCGACTCCATACTGCTCGAAGTCCCCATGCGCCCCAAGGAACTGAAACTCTGGACCACCGGAGTCGCCCACCTGCTGGACCTGCCCGCCGGGCAAGCACGACTGTCGGGGCTAAGCCACTGGCTGCGACAAGTATGCCCGGTCGACCACTTCGTCTTGTTCGTCTATGAAGGCAACCACCGCCCCCTGGCGATGTTCGATACCTTCCCCGCCGACAAACGCGCGGTGTATGTCGACGACTACCAGTGCGGCCCCTACCTGCTGGACCCCTTCTACCTCGCCTGCACCCGCCGCCAAGCCCCAGGGCTGTGGCGTTTGCGCCAGTTCGCCCCCGACCACTTCTACCTGGGCGAGTACTACCTGACCTACTACCAGCAAACCGGCCTGGCCGAGGAAGTGGCGTTCTTCGTCGACCTGGGCGAAGGCGCCATGGCAGTACTGTCGCTGATGCGCTCCAGCGCCAACTGCGCCTTCAGCCGCGACGAACTGCAACTGATCGAATGCGCCCAGGCGGTGGTCGAGCAAGTGATCGGCGAAGCCTGGCGCCAGCGTCAGGCCCAGCAACCACGACCGGCCCAGGACCTGGACTTCAAGATCCGCGAAGCCTTCGACCAGTTCGGTGCCCACACCCTCACCGGCCGCGAGCAGGAGGTGGTGCAACTGCTGTTGCGCGGCCACTCCAGCGCCTCGGTGGCCGAACAACTGTGCATCAGCCCCGGCACCGTGAAGATTCATCGCAAGAACCTCTATGCCAAGCTCGGCATCGGCAGCCAGTCCGAGTTGCTGGGGTTGTTCATCCGTGACCTCACCGACAATCAGTTGCAAGTCACAAACGACAAGCCGCAGGAGCATCGCAGCCACACATCAGGCTAAAACCATCTTGTCTGTAGTCTTGCACCAACAAAACTCATAGGAAAAATCCCCATGAAATAGGGGGAATTCTGTCTTTTTTGTCGTCCACTAAAACGCGCCCCTCGCTGAAGCAGAATCGCCGGCCCTCATTCTGCTTCAGAGCCCGTGGATGCCAGCTTCTGCCCCCAACCCGCGCGTCGCCCAGATCGAGCAGGCGCTCGACACCTTCCAGGACACCCTCGGCCTCTACCGCCAGCAACTCACGCACTGGTTCCTGCGCGGCACCGACAGCCTCAGCCACGCCGCCGACCTGCCCTCGCTGATGGGCATGGACCGGGTCATCACCCTGGGCAACGCCCGCCAGGTGGTGGGCACCGGCGACGATGAGTTCATCACCAGCGTGGCCCAGTGCCCGGCCAATGGTGAGTTGGTCATCGAAAGCAAATTCGAGTCGGTCTACGACGTCCCGCTGGGCAACATCGAGGTCGAGGTGATACCGGTCGCCGGCGGGCCGGGCACGTTGATCACCCTCGACGAACAGGGCGTGGGCGCCTTCCGCGGTGAGGCGGGCAAGTTTTATCGGCTGCGGGTCCAGGGCGCGGTGACACCCGAGCAACTCGACGGGTTGTTCGCCGCCTACGACGGCTTGAGCGGCGAATTGGAACACTGGCTGCGCGGCGAGTGGCAAGGCTTCAAGCCGCAGTGGCCGCACAGCAGCGCGTCGGCGCTGGGCAACGGTTTGCTCGCCGGCAGTTGGGCGGCGATCCAGGGGGTGTGGGATGGCATCGGCCAGATCAGCGAACTGCTGAAGGACCCGGCCAAGCTCAGTGAAAAAATCGCCGACAGTGCCCAGGCCACGGCCGCGCTGGCGCAAGCCTCCCCGCAGGTGATGGCCAACGCCCTGCTGCTGGCCAGCGATGAAGCCGCGCTGTGCTTGCTGCTGCGCACTGCCAGCCTGTGGCTGGAAGCGTTGCCGCCGAGCCAGGTCGCCGGCAACACGGCGGCCGCGGTGGCCGAGTTCGTGGTGGGGCTGCTGATTGACCTGCTGATCGGCATTGTCCTGAGTTTCTTTGGCATCGGCGTTGCCTACCTGGGCGCACGGCTGGTGCGCTACGGCCAGGTCATCGTCGCGGCCGCGCAACGCTTCGTCGCGGCGATGTTCACCTTGGTCGAGCGCTTCATGGGCGCCGCCCACCCCTACAAAAAACTCGCGGCCCGAGGCATCGCCCCCGGGCTGAAAAAGGGTCGCCTGCAGCTGCGTTGGGACGCCAGGCGCAACACCACCCTCACGCCTGACGAGCCTCACCTCAACGCCCCGAACCAGGCGAAAAACCCCAACGGCGCCAGCGCCGACACCGCGCGCCACACCGCCACCCATGGCTGCCCGGTGTCGATGGTCACCGGCGAAGAACTGCTGACCCTGACCGACGCCGAATTGGACGGTCTGCTGCCGTTTGCCTTCACCCGCTTGTACCGCACCAGCGCGGTGGAGCTGGACAGCGGCCTGGGGTTTGGCTGGAGCCATTCACTGTCACAACGCCTGGAAATCAACGACGAAACACTGACCTGGATCGACCCGGAAAACCGCCGCACCCCATTCCCGATGCCCAGCGCCGAACGCCCGGCGATCCACAACAGCCTGTCCCGCGCGGCGATCTACCTGGGCGCTGACGCCGACGAACTGATCCTCGCCCAGGCCGGTGACGACACGCCGTGCTATCACTTTCGCGACGGCCACCTCACGGCCATCAGCGACGCCTACGACAACCGCCTGCACATCCGCCGTGACTACGCCGGACGCATCCAGCGCCTGGACAACGGCGCCGGCCGCGCCCTGTTGCTGCGTTATGACCGCCAGCACCTGATCGCCATTGACTATCAGGTGTTCGAGCCGGCCCCGAGCGAGGCTGAGTCCTGGCGCAGCGCACAGACCCTCGTTCGCTACCACTACGACGCCCGCCAGCGGCTGGTCGAAGTGCAAAACGCCCTGGGTGACAGCGAGCGCTACCAGTACGACGACCAGCACGTGATCGTGCAGCGTCAGTTGGCCGGAGGTGCGCGTTTTTTCTGGGAGTGGCAACGCGAAGGCAAGGCGGCGCGCTGTGTTCGGCACTGGGCCAGCTTTGGCCAGATGGACAGCCGCTACACCTGGGACGATGCCGGCAGTGTGCGGGTCGAGAACATCGATGGCAGTGAGGAAACGTACGTCCACGACGCCCAGGCGCGCCAGGTGCGCAGGGTCGAGGCCGACGGCGGCGAACACCTCAAGGCTTACGACGCCGACGGCCATCTGATCGCCGAGCAGGACCCGCTGGGCGCCGTCACCGAATACCGCTACGACGCCGCCGGGCGCCTGATCGCGCAGCTGCCGCCCGACGACCAACCCACCGCCTACGAATACCGCGACGGTCACCTGTACCGCCGCACCCGGGGCAAGGCGCAGTGGACCTACCGCCGCAACCCCCAGGGCGACCTCACCGAACAGATCGACCCCAGCGGCCACCGCACCCAGTACTACCGCGACGCCAAGGGCCGACTGACGAGCATCAGCTACCCGGACAGCAGCTACCACGCCTTCACCTGGAACAACCTCGGGCAACTGATCGAAGAGCAATTGCCCGACGGCGCCCAGCGACAGTTTGCCTACGACGCCCTGGGCCGAAAGATTCGTCAACAAGACGAACACGGCGCCGTCACCCACTACCAATGGGACGCGCTCGGGCGCTTGCTGCACACCACCTTG
>NZ_FOCB01000028.1 GCF_900109995.1 Pseudomonas sp. ok272
AATCCGGCGATGTTTTGAAGCGCTCGGACTCCAGGCGCTTTAGCCAAAGGCAGAAGCCGTTGCGCTCCCAGTACAAAATCTTCACTCGGTTTCGAGGCTTGTTGAGGAACACGAAAAGCACCGGGTCAAACACCGCGACCTTGATGTCCAGTTCGACCAGAGCGGCGAGGCCATCAATGGATTTTCGGAAGTCGACGGGCTTGGGGTAGAGATAGACTTTTTCAACTTTTGCGTCGGGACGCATCATGAGGTGCTGGCTCCGTAAAGGAATCGGGAGCACAGCATCGGGGATCAGGTGGTGACTTTGAATGTGGGGATTATGGAGCGCTTACGATGAATTGGCCGTCCTGGAGCGTCAGCTTTCGGCTGTCTTTGCTATTAAAGACGCTGATCCAGCCTCTTGAGTGGTGTTTCGATTCTGCATGGTACTTTTCATGGTTTTTTTATCTTTTACTTGATTAATATATTGATTTATATGGGTTTTTTGAATCTATTTATAATAGAGTGGGAATGATCCCCGCCTGACCGATTGGTTGGACCGCGGCTAACCCCCTGAAAAAACCGTGTGAACGTGAGTTCACACGGTTTTTTTGTGCCCGGTTACGGCACGCGGACCCGATTCAGGCCAATGCGATCCAGTGCCTCGGCGAGGTCGGCCAGCTTGGCAAAGCGCCGGTTACTCAGGCTGCCCCACTGCGGGCGGATGACGTAGAGGCCTGCGCCATCCTTGTGGATGGGCGTGTGCACCAGCGAGCCGTCCCGGCTGCGGTGAATCAACTCGATCTGGCTGCCGGTCTGTTCGAGGGTGAGCATGCCGGGCTTGTCGAGTGCCGCGCCGATGGCTTGCTCGCGAATCAGCGCGGGTGGCAGCGCCAGTTGCAGGCGCAAGTCGTTTTTGACCAGGGCGGTTCCCAGGCCGTCCGGGAGTTGGGCCAGCCTGCCCGGGTCTACTTCAATTTGAGTGGTGCCACCGGGCGGGCTGCTTTCTACGCGCAGGCCAATGCCACCTTCCAGTTCGCTGATACCGGGCACGTTGTCCCAGGTCGTGGCGTGGCTATCGCCGACCAGCGTTACCCAATGGTGCGCCCCCCTGGCCGCTTGATCGGCCTCGATGACGGTTTTGGCGAAGTAGTTCATCACCTTCTGCCGGTAGTTGGCCGAGGCGCCGAGTATGCCTGTTGAGCGATAGCTGGCGGCGCAGTCGATGGCTTGCACGCGGATGTGGTTCTTTTGCGCGCTCTTGACCAGTTCCAGGAAGGTGAACCGAGTAGTAGGGTCAGTGCCGTGGCCTTTGTCGAGGTTCTTCAGGTAACTTTCCAGGCTGTCCGACAGAACGCCGTCGCGGTTGAAGAGGTCCAGGTCAGCCTGGTGGAAGTCGGTGAGCAGGTGTTCCATGTACAGGGTCTTGACCCGTTGTTTGGCGAGGGGCTCCATGTTTTCGATCAAAAACTGCTTGCTGCCGATGCTGGCGTGGTTCTCGCCGATCACCAGTTTTTGGGTGTCCTTGAGCAAGCGTTTGATGATGTCCTTGGGCGTGCTGCCTGGGCCGAAGACCGGGACGGCGGGCTTGGGCGCCAGTGTCGTGCGAGCGAAGAACGCCTCGGCGTCCCGGTACAAGGTTCGGCGCAGGGCCTTGAACGTGGTCAGGGCGCTCTCTGAGCCGGTAATGTCGACGAACTGGTCATCCAGCGCGCGTTCGCTGAGGGTTCCCCGGGCCATCGGCTGCAGCTCGTCGCGCAGTTCGAGCGGTACGTCATAGGGCGTGGGGGCGCTGTCGACATCAGGCAGCGGCGTGGCGGAGCGGCCCCAGGGCAACTTGTCGAAGATCTTTCCGCCACCGTACAGCCCGGGGCGCGTCAGGCTTTCCCATTCCCCCTCGGCATTCAGGCGGACCGGCACACTGCGCTGGAATGAAAATGGGTTGGCCGGGTCGATGATGGCCCAGGTCTGCATTTCGTTGACGTAGCGCACCAGGTAGAAGTCGTCGTTGACCTTGATGTAGGCCCCGCCTGCCTCGGGGAGGTAGACGTTGCGGTACTTGCCCTCGGTGCTGGACACCTCAAGGCCGTCGAACACTTCATTGGTCTGGAACGGTGCCAGCAGATCCTCGGCTTCGCTGACATAGTGATGGCCCGGGGCGGCGAGCGCGATCCTCGGTTGGGTGGCGGTGTAGGCGGGCAGGTCCTCGGCGGCCAGGTTGGCCTGGGGGCTGAACTCCAGCGCGGCGTCCTGGACCTCTGTCAGTTCGACCGAGCCGCCGAGGGCCAGCGCGTTGAACACGGTGTCGAGGCTGGCGAAGATCGCGCCGAGTACCCCGGCCTTGCGTTCATTGGCGTTCGCGCCGTTGATGGCTTGGTCAATGTTCAGGCCGATGTTGGCCAGGCCGGCGCCGACCGCGGCCAGGGCCACCGGCCAGCCGACCACGGCCATCGCGCCAAACAGGCGGGTGGTGACGGTCAGGTAGCCGATCCACATCTTTTCCCGCAGGTCGCCATTGGAACGCAGCGACAGGTCGGCATCGCTGAACATGCGGTCCCGGGTCGAGTCCCGCAGGTAGGTGAAGGCATCAACGCCCAGGTCGGGGGTGCGCTGGTCAAACAGGCTGCGGTCGTGGTGGCCCCACGTGGCGTAGAGCAGGTCAATCACATGGTTGAGGCCGACGTTGTCCTTATCCTGCTGTTGAGCAGACAGCGGGAAGTGGGCCATGAAGCGGGCGCGGTTGTCCGGGTGATTGTTCTGGCCGAGCAGCCACCAGTGCAGGTCATGGGCCGAATCAAAGACATGGAAGGCGTCCTGTTCGCCGGGGGTGTAGAGGATCTGCCGGCCCTGCGGGTCGATGATGCGCAGGATGTCACTGGCGCGGTAGTCGCCCAGGTACAACGGCGTGACCCGCAACCCTTCGACGGCAGGGGCCTGGGCCTTGAGCATGTCCAGGGTGATGGGCCAGGAAATATTGCCCGCGACGGCCTTGAGCACGGTCTTGAGGTTTTCATTGCTCAGGCGTGAGCCGTCATGTTCCTCCAGCGCCTTGGCGATGAAGTTGAGCTTGGCCAGGGTTCGGTAGTCATCGCCATGGCGGGTCCAGAAGTCGCCCATTTTTTCCCAGTAGCGATCGTGGAAGTTGATCCGCCACAGGTCGTTGATGACCTGGCTGGGGTACATCTTGACTTCGTTGGTTTCGTTGTAGATCGGGGCGTGGGCGTCCTGGTTGTAGAACCCACCGTCGCTGTCCAACAGGTCGGCATTGTCCTGGTCGTGAGCTTGAAAGCGCTGAGCCACCAGTTGGGTCAAGGTCAGTGACTCGATGGGGCTGGGGTAGTGCTCCCAGAACAGAAACGCTGTGTTGCTGCTGACGGACGTGTTGTTGAAGCGGTGCCACCACACCTGGTCAGGGCCCAGGTCGGTGATGGCGTATTTGTCCAGGATGCCCTGGGCGGCGCTATACGCCATGTCATGCAGGTCGGGGCAGGCTTCCACGAAGGGGATGATCAGGTCTTTGAGGGCCTGGTGGTCGGCCGGGTTGGGAAGTAGGAATGCGTCGCTTGTATCAGAAGAATTCATGTCTCAGTCCTTGAGAGAGTGATCAGTAAGAGGTCGGCACTATGCTGGGCGGGCGCAAGCGAATCTGTAGGACTACAGGAGCGAGTTGCTTCAGACGGATCGACGATCCGCGTGCGAAAAGCAGGTGCGTGCACCTGCGTCCCATTGCCTCTCCACCCTTACTGTTTCGCAATTGCGGGTGTATCTTATTCGCCGTTTGCAGGCCCAGAGCCTGCGGTAGATACGTGAGGTAGTTGAGTCCATGTCCTTTACCCGTCGACAAATACTCGGTGGTCTGGTCGGTCTGGCCGTGGTGGGCGTCGGGGCCGGTGGTGCGTCGCGTTACTGGCTGGGCAAGATGGCGGACGCCAACGCCGGGCATGACTACGAGTTGATTGCCGCACCGCTGGATGTCGAGTTGGTGCCTGGGCACAAGACCCCAGCCTGGGCGTTTGGGCCTTCGGCGCCGGGCACCGAGTTGCGGGTACGCCAGGGCGAGTGGTTGCGGGTGCGCTTCATCAACCACCTGCCGGTGGCCACCACCATCCACTGGCATGGCATCCGCTTGCCGTTGGAGATGGACGGCGTGCCCTACGTCTCGCAATTGCCGGTGTTGCCGGGCGAGTACTTCGACTACCAGTTCCGCGTGCCCGATGCCGGCAGCTTTTGGTATCACCCCCATGTCAGCAGCAGCGAAGAGCTGGGTCGCGGGCTGGTGGGGCCGTTGATCGTCGAAGAACGCGAGCCGACCGGCTTCCAGTACGAGAAGACCCTGAGCCTGAAGAACTGGCACATCGATGAGCAGGGCAACTTCGTCGAGTTCAGTATCCCCCGGGAAGCGGCGCGTGGCGGCACCGCCGGACGCCTGTCGACCATCAACGGCGTGCCATCGCCGGTGATTGAGCTGCCCGCCGGGCAGATCACCCGGGTCCGCTTGCTCAACCTCGATAACACCCTGACCTATCGGATCAACATTCCCGGCGTCGAAGCGCAGATCTACGCCCTGGATGGCAATCCCGTCGAACCGCGGCCGCTGGGCAAGGAATACTGGCTGGGCCCGGGCATGCGCATTTGCCTGGCGATCAAGGCACCGCCGGCCGGCGAGGAGTTGTCCCTGCGCAACGGCCCGGTGCGCCTGGGCACCTTGCGCTCGGTGGCCAACAGCGACGCCCCGACCCAGTGGCCTGCCGCGCTGCCAGCCAATCCGGTTGCCGAGCCGGACATGGCCAATGCGCAGAAGCTCAACTTTAATTTCGAGTGGGTCGGTTCGGTGTCGGTCAACGTCGACAACGGCAAGCCGCCAAGCCTGTGGCAAATCAACGGCCAGGCCTGGGACATCACCGACAAGACCTGCGCCGACCGCCCGATTGCCAAGCTCAAGCTGGGCCAGAGCTACATTTTCGAATTGAAGAACATGACCCAGTACCAGCATCCGATTCACCTGCATGGCATGAGTTTCAAGGTGATTGCCTCGAATCGGCACACGATCATCCCGTACTTCACCGATACCTACCTGCTGGGCAAGAACGAGCGTGCGCAAGTGGCGCTGGTGGCGGATAACCCGGGGGTGTGGATGTTTCACTGCCACGTGATCGACCACATGGAAACCGGCCTGATGGCCGCCATCGAGGTGGCGTGATGCGCCAGATTCGCCCCGCGCAGATCATCGACCGCAGTCGCGACCAGGACTTCATGCGCGAAGCCCTGCTCCTCGCCGCGCAAGGGGCAGCCCTGGGGGAAGTGCCGGTGGGCGCAGTGCTGGTGCAGGACGGTGAAATCATCGGTCGCGGCTTCAATTGCCCGATCAGCGGCAGCGACCCCAGCGCCCACGCGGAAATGGTCGCGATTCGCGCCGCCGCCCAGGCCGTGAACAACTACCGCCTGCCCGGCAGCACGCTCTACGTCACGCTGGAGCCGTGCAGCATGTGCGCCGGCCTGATTGTGCATTCGCGTATCGCCCGGGTGGTCTACGGCGCGCTGGAACCCAAAGCCGGGATCGTACAAAGCCAGGGGCAGTTCTTCAGCCAGGGCTTTCTCAATCATCGGGTGCTGTTTGAAGGCGGGGTGTTGGCCGAAGAGTGCGGGGCGGTGTTGAGCGCATTCTTCAAGGCCCGGCGAGCAAAGCCTTCAGACTGACCCCCCAACCCCTTGTGGGAGCGAGCCTGCTCGCGATGATGGCCGTCCATTCAACATCCCAGTTGGCTGACCCACCGCGATCGCGAGCAGGCTCGCTCCCACAGGAGGGGCTTGCTGGTTTGTGAGATCGCAGTTACTTGCGCGCCACAATCACCGCGCGCATCGGCGCCGGCAGGCCTTCGACGGTCTTGCTGTGGTCGGCCGGGTCGAGGAAGTCGCTCAGCGATTGATACTTCATCCACTCGGTGCCGCGTTGTTCCTCGACCGTGGTGGTGCTCACGTCCACGCAGCGCACATCGCTGAACCCGGCGCGGCGCAACCACAGCATCAGCGCCGGCACCGACGGCAGGAACCACACGTTGCGCATCTGCGCGTAACGGTCTTCCGGCACCAGCACCTGCTGCTGGTCACCCTCGATCACCAACGTTTCCAGCACCAGTTCACCGCCCTTGACCAGGCAATCCTTGAGCGCCAGCAGGTGCTCGATAGGCGAGCGGCGATGGTAGAACACGCCCATGGAAAATACCGCGTCGAAGCCTTCCAGGTTCGGCGGCAAATCTTCGAAGGGAAACGGCAGGTGCCAGGCGTTGGGTTCGGACAAGTAACGCTGCACCGCCTGGAACTGGCAGAAGAACAGCCAGTTGGGGTCGACGCCGATCACGCTGTCGGCGCCGGCGCCGAGCATGCGCCACATGTAGTAGCCATTGCCGCAGCCGACATCGAGGATACGCTTGCCCTTGAGGTCCAGGTGCGGGGCGACTCGCGACCATTTCCAGTCCGAGCGCCACTCGGTGTCGACGTGCACGCCGAACAGGTCGAACGGGCCTTTGCGCCACGGCGACAAGCCCATCAGGGCGCTGCGCATTTGTCCGCGGGTGGTCTCGTCGCACTCGGTATCCAGCGTCAGGCCGTGTAGCAGATCGACCTCAGTGGGCTGGATCTTCGGCAAGGCGTCCAGCGCACTTTGCCAGCGCTCCAGGTCGCCGTGACCCTTTTGCATCTTGGTGTCGAGTTGGGCCTGCAGGGTGTTGGCCCAATCGGCCAGCGGCGTACCGGCCAGGCGGCGGGCGAGGGGGGACAGATCAATCATGGCAAGGCAATCAACGAGGCAAAGTTAAGACACTGGAACCACGGCACGACGCTGGAAAACCCGGCGGCCAGCAGGCGCTCGCGGTGTTCTTCGAGGCTGTCGGGCTTCATGACGTTTTCGATGGCGCTGCGCTTCTGGGCGATTTCCAGTTCGCTGTAGCCGTTGGCGCGCTTGAAGGCCACGTGCAGGTCGGTGAGCAGCGCCTGTTGCTGTGGGTCCTCAAAGCGCAGTTTCTCCGAGAGGATCAACGCGCCGCCGGGCAACAGCGACTGGCGGATGCGCCCGAGCAGGGCCAGGCGCTGGTCGGGAGCAATGAACTGCAGGGTGAAGTTCAGCGCCACCACTGAGGCAGGCTGAAAGTCGAGGGCGAGGATGTCACCTTCGATCACCTCCACCGGCAGCAACTCCTGGAACATCGAGTCCTGGCCGTTGAGGTACTCGCGGCAGCGTTCGACCATGGCGGCGGAGTTATCCACCGCGATCACCCGGCAACCGTCGGTGCGTACGTGACGACGCAGGGCCTGGGTCACTGCGCCCAGCGACGAGCCCAGGTCATACAGCACGCTGCCCGGTTGGGCGAACTGCGCCGCGAGTACGCCGAGGTTTTCGACAATGGTCGGGTAACCCGGCACCGAGCGCTTGATCATGTCCGGGAACACGCGCACCACGTCCTCGTTAAAGGCGAAGTCAGGTACCTGGGCCAAAGGCTGGGCGAAAAGGCGATCGGGGTCTTTGCTCACGGCGGTTCCAGCGGCGGATGTGGAAAAGGCCGGCATTTTAGCGAACTTGGCGGGGGGATGCGCGGGTTGTCTGATGGGGTGCCAGGTACACCGCTTTCGCGAGCAGGCTCGCTCCCACAAGGGGCGGCGAGATCTAGATCCCGTCGCAGGCTCTCTGTGGGAGCGAGCCTGTCGGATCGCCGTATCGTCGCGAAGCGTTCAGCGTGGTCGTTGGTGAAACGCCGACGCCGCAATCCCCCATTGCCCCAGCCAGTAGCTGAGGATGATCACGTAGGGCGCGGCATCGAACGGCATCACGAAGCGGCTGATGCCAATCACGCTGTCGGAGAACACGAACGCCACCGCGCCGGCGGCGGCCAGCAGTGCCGAACGCTTGGGCACGTCGGTGCCGAGGCGGGCCAGGGCGCGCCAGAGCATGGCGCTGATGGCCAGGCCATAGACGATCACCGGAATCAGCAGCGGGCCCAGACCACTGGAAATCAGAATCCCCAGCAGCACCGCGCCCACGGCGAGGGCGAGCACTAACGGCAAGGGCGCCAGGCGCCGGCAATCGCTCAGGTAAGCCTTGAGGTACACCAGGTGCGCCACCAGAAATGCCCCCAGGCCAAACACGAACAAGTCACCGGGCCACGCCAGCAGCACGTCGCCCAGCAGGGAGAAGATCAGCCCCAGGCTGATCCAGCGCCGATAGTCACTGGGGGGCGCGTCGTGCAGCCAGCCCAGCAGCGCCAGGACCGGCAACGGCTTGACCAGCAGGCACAGCAACTCGGCGTGCACACTCACCCCGTACAGGAAGGTCGCCGCGCCCATCAATGCCAGAATCAGCCAGCCCATGATCAGTTCACCGTAATCGTGCAGTCGAAGGTTTGCGCAGGCTCTGCCTCCGGCTCCCACGGTCGTTGCGAGGTCAGGCGCAAGCGGCCGTTGCCGGTGGCGAAAGTCTGGAAGCGCCAGGTCGACTGCCCGCCGGCGCCCACCAGACCGCTGTCTTTGGGGTTGCTGTAGACCTCGGGGCTGATGGTTCGCAGCACGCCTCCCGCCGAATCCTGGATTGCCCAGCGATAGCCCGTGGTCGGGTTACTCGGCAGGGTCAGGATCAGGTTCTGCCCATTGATCAGGCTCAGCGGGCATTGGCTCTGCTCTTCCACCGTCACATTGTGTTTCGGTTGCGCGGCACACGCCGTCAACAGGAGAAGACTCAAGGGCAGCAGTAGGCGGGTTGGGGACATTGGATCGGGCGCTCCGGATTTCGCGACGAACGGCGAGCATAACCGAAGATGAGACAAAGTGTGACCGGTGCGGCGTGGTGAATCAGGGCGCGAGTGTTCAGAGCGCCCCGGTTCGCTGGAACGTCAGTGCCTGCTGAGGTTTTCGAACCAGCAGGAGGTGGCAGCCAGCGACACCAGGGGTGAGGGGCGTCGTCACGTCAGCGCGATATTAGTTGGACTGTCCACCGGGCTTCAGGTCGACAGCGAAAAGCCAAACTCACTGTCGGCGGTAAACTCGCCGCCTTCTCGACCCTTGAACACTAATTGAATGTGACCGGAATATTGCAGTGCTTCGCTATTCACCGATAAGTTCATCGTGCCGGTGATTGTCCAATGGGTTGCGTACGCTGGGAAGTTCTCGGTAAAGGCAATTTCTATTAATCGATCAGCGCTATTTAATGGGTAGGTGCCGCTTTCAATATCCTTGGGCAGGTAAATATCGAGGGCTCGATCAAGTGCCGTGTGTTTCTTGCCGGCCTTGAAAATGGCCAGGATCTCCCGGTTTCCAGCGCTGGCGTGGAATTCTTCGGCGATGAAGGGCTCGCGCCCCTGGAGCGTGGCCGTCAAATAGTTGTGGGTGCAGCAGCGACGAAATTCGATTGTATTGTTAGTGTCGTGGTCCAGGGAGAATCTTCGTTGTTTGATATCCATGGGTACTACGTCCTGTGTGCTTAGTCCGAGAAAGATCGGGAGGCGTGAACATATAGGTTGGTAAGCGTCGACTGTACTGTTAGAACTAACAGGTTGCCGGGAGGAATGATGACGATATATGTCATGAAGAAGCGTGGGTTAAAAAAGGCCAGGTAATAAGCCTGGCCTTTTTATTGACGGTGCGGTGAGTTGCTTTTATCAGAACAGTACTTTCGCCACATCGGCAAAGCGTTTGGCAAAGTGCACGGTGATCCCTTCTTTCAGGTACGCCGGCAGCTCTTCGAAACTGCCGCGGTTGGGCTCCGGCAGGATCAATTCGTGAATCTTCTGCCGGCGTGCGGCAATCACCTTCTCGCGCACGCCGCCAATCGGTAGCACATGACCGGTCAAGGTCAGTTCGCCGGTCATGGCCACACCTTTTTTCGGCGCCTGGTTACGTGCCAGGGAGAGCAGGGCGCTGGCCATGGTCACGCCGGCACTCGGGCCGTCCTTGGGGGTGGCGCCTTCCGGCACGTGCAGGTGGATGAAGGCTTCATCGAAGAACTTCGCGTCGCCACCGAACTGCTTGAGGTGTGAGCTGACGTAGCTGTAGGCGATTTCGGCCGACTCCTTCATCACATCCCCCAGTTGCCCGGTGAGCTTGAAGCCCCGGTTGAGGGTGTGGATGCGCGTGGCTTCGATCGGCAGCGTGGCGCCGCCCATGCTGGTCCACGCCAGGCCCGTGATCACCCCGGTGCCGGACAGCACTTGTTCGTTGCGGAACACCGGCATGCCCAGGGAGGCTTCGAGGTCCTTGGGGCCAATCTTGATCACCTGCTGTGGATCGTCCATCAGCTTGACCACGGCCTTGCGCACCAGCTTGCCCAGTTGTTTCTCCAACTGGCGCACCCCGGCTTCACGGGCGTAACCGTCGATCAACGCCTTGAGCGCGCTGTCGCTGATGGACAGGCTGGTTTTCGCCACGCCGGCTTTGTCCAGTTGTTTGGGCCACAGGTGGCGCTTGGCAATGGCGACTTTCTCTTCGGTGATGTAGCCCGAGAGGCGGATCACTTCCATGCGGTCCAGCAAGGGACCGGGAATCGAGTCCAGGGTGTTGGCGGTGCACACGAACAGCACTTTGGACAGGTCCAGGCGCAGGTCCAGGTAATGGTCGAGGAATTCGACGTTCTGTTCCGGGTCCAGGGTTTCCAGGAGGGCCGAGGCCGGATCGCCCTGGAAGCTCTGGCCCATCTTGTCGATCTCGTCGAGCATGATCACCGGGTTCATCACCTCGACGTCTTTCAACGCTTGCACCAGCTTGCCGGGCAACGCCCCGATGTAGGTGCGCCGGTGGCCCTTGATCTCGGCTTCGTCGCGCATGCCGCCCACGCTGAAGCGATAGAACGGACGCCCCAGGGATTCGGCGATGGACTTGCCGACGCTGGTCTTGCCCACGCCAGGCGGGCCGACCAGCAACACGATGGAGCCGGCGATCTCGCCTTTGTAGGCGCCGACCGCGAGGAATTCGAGGATCCGGTCCTTGATGTCATCGAGCCCGGCGTGGTGCTTGTCCAGCACTTTGCGCGCGTGCTTGAGGTCGAGCTTGTCCTCGCCGTACACGCCCCACGGCACCGACGTGGCCCAGTCCAGGTAGTTGCGGGTCACGGCGTATTCCGGCGAGCCGGTTTCGAGGATCGACAGCTTGTTCATTTCTTCGCTGATGCGCTTCTGCGCCTGGGGCGGCAGGACCTTGCCCGTCAGGCGCTGTTCGAACTGTTCGACATCGGCGCTGCGGTCATCCTTGGTCAGCCCCAGTTCCTGCTGGATGACCTTGAGTTGTTCCTTGAGGAAAAATTCGCGCTGGTGCTCGCCGATCTTGCGGTTGACCTCGGCGGAGATCTCGCTCTGCAAGCGCGCGACCTCGACTTCCTTGCGCAGCATCGGCAGGACTTTTTCCATGCGCTTGAGCATGGGGACGCAATCGAGCACCTCCTGCAATTCGCTGCCTTTGGCAGAGGTCAGTGCGGCGGCGAAGTCAGTCAGCGGCGACGGGTCGTTGGGGCTGAAGCGGTTGAGGTAGTTCTTCAGCTCTTCGCTGTACAGCGGATTGAGTGGCAGCAGTTCCTTGATCGCGTTGATCAGGGCCATGCCGTAGGCCTTGACCTCATCGGTCGGCTCGCTCGGCTGGTGCGGGTATTCGACTTCCACCAGGTACGGTGGGCGATGGTGCTTGAGCCAGGTCTTGATGCGTACGCGGGTCAGGCCCTGGGCGACGAATTGCAGTTTGCCGTTTTCGCGGCTGGCGTGGTGGACCTTGACCAGGGTGCCGTAGAGCGGCAGGCGTGAGGTGTCGAAGTGGCGATGGTCGTCGGGTGGGGTGTCCATGAAGAACAGGGCCAGGGCGTGATGTTCGGACTTGGCCACCAGGTCGAGTGTCTCGGCCCAGGGTTCTTCGTTGACGATGACCGGCAGCACTTGTGCGGGGAAGAAGGGGCGGTTGTGGATCGGGATGATGTAGACCTTGTCCGGCAGGTTTTGCCCTGGCAGGGCCAGGCCTTTGCCGGTGGCGTCGTGGTGTTCGGCGTGTTCGGGGTCGGCGTATTCGCTCGGGTCCTGGGGGAATTCTTGCTGGTCGCTCATGGGGCACCTGCGCAATGGGGTATGGGAGTTAGATGGGGCAGGTGGGGGGTGGTTTCAATGGTGGTGAGGGTTTGTTTGGTCAGCGGGTTGTTACGTATCTTGCTGAGACCTTGTTGGAGTGAGCCTGTTGGCGAAGGTGATTCTTCAGGTGTATCCAGGCCTGAGCCCGTAGGCGCGAGGCTTGCCCGCGAAGAGGCCAGCTCATTCAACATCGATGTCGCCAGACGTACCGCTTTCGCGGGCAAGCCCACACACAGTGTTGAGTCGTACACGCGTTTGGTGTGCATCCGCAGGACCTTGTGGGAGCGAGCCTGCTCGCGAAAAGGGTCTGTCAGGCGCCGATTATGGCCTCAGACATGCCGCCTTCGCGGGCAGGCCCGCTCCCACCCTGGTCCACGGTGAACACCCATCCCGTGTCAGGCCCGGATTTCTTGTAGGAGCGAGGCTTGCCCGCGAAGGCGGCTCTGAACATTGCGCATAAAAAAAGGCGACGTCCTTGCAGACGTCGCCTTATGCCGTGGCTGCTGGGGTTTATTCCGGCAGTTTGTAGGCGATCACGTAGTCGCCCATTTTGGTGCCCAGGGAGCCATGGCCGCCAACGACCAACAGCACGTATTGCTTGCCGTCTTTGCCGGTGTAGGTCATGGGTGTCGCTTGGCCGCCAGCCGGGAGGCGGGCTTTCCACAGTTCTTTGCCGTTGTTGACGTCATAGGCGCGCAGGTATTGGTCGAGGGTGCCGCTGAGGAAGCCTACGCCACCGGCGGTGACCATCGAGCCGCCCATGCTGGGCACGCCCAGTGGCAGGCCAATGGGCAGTGGCGAGCTGTCGCGGCTGGTGCCGTTTTTGCGCTTCCACACCACTTTGCTGGTGGTCAGGTCTATGCCGGCGACGTAGCCCCAGGCCGGGGCCTGGCACGGTACGCCGAGGGGCGACATGAAGGGGTGCATGGTCACGGCATAGGGCGCACCGGTGTTGGGCTGGATGCCCGCCGTTTCGCTTTCGCGCTTGCTGTCGGCTGCCACGTCGGCGCGCGGGATCATTTTCGAGACGAACGCCATGTAGTTCGGGCTGGTGAACAGCAACTGGCGGACCGGGTCGACCGACACGCCGCCCCAGTTGAAGACGCCAACGTTACCCGGATAGATCAGGCTGCCCTGCAGGGAGGGCGGGGTGTATTGGCCCTCGTAGCGCAGTTCCTTGAACTGGATGCGGCACAGCATCTGGTCAAACGGGCTGGCGCCCCACATGGCTTTTTCGGTGAGTTCCGGGGCCAGCAGGTTGAGGTCCGAGCGGGCCTGGGTCGGTGCGGTGCGGTCGCCTGGGACGGCGCCTTGTGGCACCGGGATCTCGCGGATCGGCACAATCGGCGTACCGTCGCGACGGTCCAGGACGTACAGGCTGCCCTGTTTGGTCGGTTGGATCACGGCCGGCTTGATGCCCTCGGCGGTTTTCAGGTCCAGCAGGGTGGGTTGGCTACCGACGTCCATGTCCCACAGGTCGTGGTGGGTGAACTGGTAGTTCCAGCGCACCTTGCCGGTGGCCAGGTCCAGGGCGACCAGGCCGGCGCTGAATTTCTCGGCGCCGGGGGTGCGGTCGGCGCCCCATTGGTCTGGGGTCTGGTTGCCCAGTGGCAGGTAGACCATGCCCAGTTTTTCGTCGACGCTGGCCAGGGTCCACATGTTCGCCGAGTTGCGGCTGTAGATCTTGCCCGGGGCCAACGGTTCGGTGGCGTCCGGGTTGTTGCTGTCCCAGTTCCACACCAGGTGACCGTCGCGGATGTCATAGGCGCGGATCACGCCGGACGGCTCGTTGGTCGATTCGTTGTCGGTGACGTGGCCGCCCATGATCACCAGGTCACGGGTGATGGCAGCCGGCGAGGTGGAGTAGTAGCCACCCGGGGTGAACGGGCCGATGCCTTGGGTCAGGTCGACCACGCCGTTGTTGCCGAAGCCTTCGCAGATCTTGCCGGTGTCGGCGTTGAGCGCGATCAGGCGGGCATCGGCGGTGGGCAGGTACAGGCGACGTGGGCAGGCCTGGGCCACCGCTTTGCCGGCTTCGGAGATGGCCGCAGTGGAGGCTGCGTTCTCGTCCTTGGCGTAGGCATTTTCGTCATAGTAGGACACGCCACGGCAGGTCATGTGGGCAAAGCCCTTGAAGCCTACCGGGCTCTTGATCTGCGGGTCGAAGCGCCATAGCTCTTTGCCGGTGTCCGGGTCCAGCGCCAGCACCTTGCTGTGGGCGGTGCAGGCATAGAGCATGCCGTTGGCCTTGAGCGGGGTGTTTTCGTTGGTCAGTTCCACCGGGTCATCGGCGGTCGGCAGGTCGCCGGTGCGAATGCGCCAGGCTTCTTGCAGTGTGCCGACGTTGTCCGGGGTGATTTGCTTGAGCGGCGAATAGCGGTCACCGAACTCGGTGCGGCCATACGCCTGCCAGTCGCCATCGGGCATGGCCGGAGCGGTGCTGGTCATGTCGGCGCTGTCACGGCCCAGTTCGCCGAAGGTCTCGCCCGGGTGGGTGAACTGGCTGGCCACGGCGGTGGCGCCGGCCAAAATAACGGCCAGTCTCAGGGCCGCCGAGCCCATGGGGGCCGGGCCATCGCGCAGCAGCGGACGACGGAACCACGGCAGCAGCAAGACCACGCCGATGGCGAACCACAGCGCCAGGCGCGGCACCAGTTGCCACCAGTCCAGGCCCACTTCCCACAGCGCCCACAGGGTGCTGGCGAACAATACCAGCGCGTACAGCGCCAGCGCGATCCGCCGACCGATGATGAGCAGGACGCCCGTCAGTGCAATGCCGATACCGGCCAGCAGGTAGTACCAGGAACCGCCAAGCATGCTCAGCCTGATCCCCCCAGCCAGCATAGCCAGGCCCATAAGCAGCAGCGCGATACCGAGCAGGCTCGGTAGCAGGCGACTAGGACTTGAAGCACCTTCAGTGCTCATAGTGCGATTCTCCGTGACGTTTAAAAGGGTCCCGCGCAGTTTCACTGTAGATGACGAACTGGCGCGGGCGGGGTTGATTGAAGGGGTTCAGATAAAAGGGCTCAGAACGACGATTGCACCTTGATCCCGCCAATCAGCGCGTCATCCAGCGCATTCACGCCACCGGGATGACGGATGTACTGCAGGTTCGGGCGCACGGTCAGCCAGTTCGTGAGGTGCACGCCGTAATAGAGTTCGGCGCTGTATTCGGTGTCCTGGGGAGGCAGGTAGGCCGGGTTGTCGGAGTCATCGACCCCGTGCGCCTGGTTGCTCGCTTCGGCGTTCTTGCGGTAGGCCGGGTTGACGTGGACCCGGGCCATGGCAAACCCGATGTCGTCCTTACTGCGGGCATCGAACAGGCCTTTGTAGACGACGCCGGCCTGCACGTAGTTGTCGATGGCGTTGGTTTTCTTGTCGTGCAGCGTGCCGTTGGCGAACACGCTCAGGCCACGGGAATGGTCGCTGGCCACGCTGCTCACCTGTTGTTGCACGCCCAGCCACACGCCGTGCTTGCTCGATGCGCTGCGGTAGGCCTCGCCGCTCAAGGCCGCCGGCTGGCCGTTGCGGTCCTTGTACACATCGCTGGCCTTGGCGCTGCTGTAGTAGTAGCCGGCGCGGTACTCGCCGGGCAGGCCGTCGAACGTGGGGGTCCACACCAGTTCCACTGGCACCACGGTGCCTTGGGTGCCGCTGCCGCTGAGCTTGAAGCCGTTGCCACGGTCCAGGTTGGAGGGGTTTTGCTCATAGGCGCCGATTTGCGCGTACAGCTCGGGGCTCACGTGATACTTGACCCGCAGCGCCCATTGGCTGACCGGCCAGTTGTACCAGATGCTACCGGCCCAGTTGCCCACCTGGGAGCCGCAGAACGCCAGGTTCTGGAAGTCGCAGGGGAAGCTGTTGAAGTCTTCGCCCTGGCCGAAGCGACCGGCCTTGATGTCGAGTGTCTGGTCGAGGAATGTCTGCTGGTACCACATCTGCGTCAGGCGCGTGGTCTGGCCGCGTCCCCAGACTTCCTGGGCCGAGGTGAAGCCGCCGACACGCGGGTCGTTGATTCGATCGTTGCTGATGTTGTTGCCGCTACGCTGGGTGATCGTCAGTTGAAACTCGGCGGCATCCCAGCCGAGGAGCTTCTGCAAGTCCAGGTGCGTGCCCAGGCCGAACTGGTCGCTGTAGCGTGCCGTACGGTCGTGGTCATAGCCGCCGTGCAGGTTGCTGCCCATCTCACCGGTGTAGTCGAGCTTGAAGTCGTAGCCCTGTTGCGCCAGCGCGGAGCGCGTGCCGTTCCAGTCGCCCAGCATCCACGGCGCTTCGCTGTCGAAGGCGGGAGTGGCCTGGGCGCAGGTGGCGAGGCCCAGGACGCTCAGACCACTGAGCAGGTTGAAGGTTTTACGGGCAGTCACAGCAGCCAAGATAGCGCTGTCTCGGTGAGTCTTGAGATCGGGCATAAAGAAGGAATTCTGGTCTTTTCTTAAGGGGATGAACGCAATAGAGGCTGGGAAATGCTTAGGTGAAGCGTTTCAGCTTGAGGGTGGCAAGGATAAAGATCTGTAACAAAGAGTAAAAGCGCTTTTCTCGGCATGGAGCCTTTCGGATTTGGTAACAGTCGTGTGCCCGTGCCTGATCAAACCAAAGGCAAAGTCGCAGGCATGGGCCAGGAGGGTTTCGCGAGGCGCACGGGTACGATTTGAGCTCAATGGCGCGGTTGCAACCTTCCATCGCCCACACCCGGATAAAGAGGCCAAGCCCTATCAGGTGCGTGATGCGCGGGCTTTCCTTGAACAGGTAGGAGTCACCCCATGAACGTGATGAATTACAAAGGCTATGCCGCCCGTATCGAGTACAGCGAGGAAGACGGCCTGTTTATCGGCCATATCGCGGGCATCCAGGATGTCGTGGGTTTCCACGGTGAGTCAGTGGGCGAACTTCGCGCGGCATTTGCAGAGGCCGTGACCGACTACCTGGACACGTGCGCCAAACTTGGCCGTGCCCCACAGAAACCCTACTCCGGCAACATCAGCCTGCGACTGGAACCGGCGCTTCATGCGAGCGTGGCGGTAAAAGCCCAGTTGGCGCGTAAAAGTATCAATCAGTGGGTGTGCGATGTTCTGGATCGTGAAGCGCATGCCTGACAGTACCCTGCTACGGCAATCGCCACTGCCATGGGAGAAACTGGCCTACATTTACCCCAACGCGCACTCAACGCTTTCCCCCGTTGAGCCCCTCGGCTAAGGTGCGCGCCTTCTCTCTTCTCTACGCGCAAAGGCCCGGCATGACCGAACACGACACCAACCCGCTGCATGGCGTGACACTGGAGCAGATCCTCAACGCGCTGGTTCAACACTACGAGTGGTCGGGGCTGGCCGAGCGCATCGACATTCGCTGCTTCAAGAGCGACCCGAGCATCAAGTCGAGCCTGACCTTCCTGCGCAAGACCCCGTGGGCGCGGGAGAAGGTCGAGCGGCTGTACATCAAGCTGATGCGCACCAAGCGTCCGGTCTGAGGGCGATGCACCCCACGCCAAGCCGCACTCCGGGGCTGATCAGGGCGGGCGCGGTCCTTGGCTGGCTGGCCTTGAGCATCCAGCTGTACCTGGTGCTGTACGGGCGCTGGAGTCTGGACGCCAGCCTGATGGGCGGGCTGATCAGCTACTTCAGCTTCTTTACCGTGCTCAGCAACACCCTGGTGGCAGTGGTGCTGACCTGCGCAGTGACGCCGCGCGCCTCGCGGGGCCGCACGTTCTTCCTGCTGCCTTCGGTCAGCAGTGGCATCGCCGTGAGCATCGTGTTGGTGAGCCTGACGTACAGCCTGTTGTTGCGGCACTTGTGGTCGCCCCAGGGCTGGCAGTGGGTCGCCGACGAGTTGTTGCACGACATCATGCCGCTGCTGTTTCTCGGCTACTGGTGGACGTGCGTGCCCAAGGGCACCTTGCGCCTGAAACACGTGGGCCTGTGGACCCTGTATCCGCTGGTGTACTTCGCGTACTCACTGTTGCGCGGGCAGGTGCTGGGGTTGTACCCGTATCCGTTCATCGATGTCGACACCTTGGGTTATCCCCGGGTGTTCCTGAACGCCGTCGGCATCCTGCTGGCGTTTGTCGGGATTGCCCTGGTGGTGGTGCGGTTGGATCGCTGGCAAGGCCGTCGGCGCGCTGATCGGGGGTAACCCGCGGTCGGACATTGCCCAGGTGGGGGGTGGAATCGGCGACGGGGCGGGCGGGGGTAACTGTCTACCGCCCAGCGATGCAGCGGGGCGCCTAGTTTCCGGGTTTTTACCAGGAAACCTGCCATGCACACGCCTTCATCCGAACCTGATCAACTCGCCCGGTCACAGGCTTATCTACACCGGGTATTTGCGGATCGACCCAGTCTGGCGGACGTCGCCAACGACGTGATCCAACAGGCGCTCGATGAGCGTTTTGCCCCCCATACCTGGCGGGCCGGCCGCCTGGGTATCGGGCAGATTGCCGAGCTGGCCGCCGAAGGTGGGGCCGTGACCTACCACCAGGTGATGCCGCTGGCCGAGGCCTTGATCGCCCGGGTGATGCAGGGCTCGGCGGTCAATTACACCCCCGGTCATCACGTGGTGTTGAGCATCGCAGGCCGTTCGCCGGTCCCGTTGGGCGCGGGGTTGACGGTCGATGACCTGGAGCAGTTGATCAATCAGCTTGCGCCGGTGTTGCTCGGGCAGTTCCAGGCGCGACTGGCCGATTACTGGAGCGAAACCCCAGGCGCCATCGACCCCCTTTCGACGCGCTGGCGGATCGTCTCCGAACAGTTGAGTCGCTGTCTGCGCCATGCCCGGCAGAGCCCGCCGCTACAGCGACTGGAAGAGCAACAGATGCTCGCCAACCTGTATGCCCTCAAGGCCGATCGCGACCGCACGGCGGGGCCCAACCGGTTCAGGGTATTCCTCATCTATGCCATCAGCGGGGCCCGGGCGGGGGAGTGGCTGAGTGTGCTGGTGATCCAGCGCCAGTGGGCGGCCAGGAGCCAGTCCTACGTCTACAGCCCGGGGGCGAGCCTGCTGAGCCTGGATTCGCTCAATGACCTGGATGCCCTGTTACCGCGCTACATGAGCCGCTGGCACCCCGGCGAGTCGATTCGCTGGGCCTTGCACGAACCCGAGGAGGATGTGTTTGATCGCCTGGCCCAGTCGTTGCTGGAGAAGCAACTGCGTGACCTGGCCGACATCTGCTGGTCGAGCTTCCCCAGCGTCGCCTATTACCAGCAGCTGTGCGCCGACCTGACGGCCCCGGATCGCTGGTTCGCGTCGGGCGCCGGGCTGACCCAGGACAGCTTGCCGGTGTGGCTGCAAACCGCCTCGCCCCAGGCGCGCCAACGCTATAGCCAGGGACTCGATGGGTTGGCCAGGGTCCAGCGTGACGCCGCCGGCGCCAGTTACCTGGATGGCCTGGAACCGATCAACGTCTACACCCGCAACGCGTTGCAGGCGCAAATGGCCAAGGACCATCCCCGGGAAGTGCTCATCGACCCGGATCACTACGCGCTGCGCTTCACCCGGACCCAGGGAGGGACGGTGAGTTGGACGCAAACCACGCAACGGACCTTGACGGAGTGGGCGCTGGACAACCCCTTCGCCAGCCCCTACGCCCGTGTCGAGATCATCAACCTGGCCGAGCCCGGTTATGTGCCCACCTGGTGGATCAACGTGGCGTACCTCAAGTCGCTGATCGAGCGGGTGGATATCGGCCAGCGCTACCCGGCGCTGCTCAAAGCGCAATTGCTCGACGACGAGCCCCAGGTGCAGCGCCGCCAGCACCTGTTTTGCGCGCAGGCGCGTGCGCAACTGCCGCTGCTGGCCCTGGAAAATACCCTGCGCCAGCGGCACGGATTCACCAGCGCCGGGTTCAAAGTGATCCAGGCGTTGCTCGCGCCAGAGGGCGCCGGGCAGGCGAACATCGTTGCCCGGCCACTGGCCTTCCTGACCCACGCCGGAGGCCGGGTGCACGTGGCGCACAACCTGTTCGTCATCGGCGCGGCAGATGTCGCGACCTCGCCCCACGTGCTGTATCGGCCTGCCGGGCCCGAGGTCCTGCAACAGTTCGCGTCGCGGCAAACCTTGCTCGACACCCTGGCGCGCAGTGGCACGCCATTGAATGAGGCGGTATTGAACAGCCTGGATGAAACCGGCCGGGCGTTGTTTGGCAATGGCGGGTTTCTGAGCCCCCATGTGCAGCGTCATCTGCCGGGTGATGAGTTCGGCCCGATTGCCGGGTCATCGCCGGCCTTGCTCAGCGACCGACAGGTGGAGGGGGATTTCCTGGCTCAGGTGTTCCGTGAACATGCCCAGGCGCTGGTGGCCCAGGCGCAGCAGCAAGCGCACTCCACGGATGCACAGCGTTGGGCCGGGTTTGGCCATGACCTGTGGCAGCTGTTCAGTGCCACGCTGCCGTTGTTGCGCGGCCCGCTGGCGGCGGCGGGTTGGCTGTTGCAACTGATGCACAGCGCCCAGGCCTGGGTGTCGTTGCCACAGGAGGCGGACGAGGCGACCCGTGCCGAGGCGACGGCGACGTTTCTCGCCGAGCTGGCGGGGGTGCTGCTGCATCACGTGGCAACGCTGGACGAACGCTTGGGCCTGGCGCACGTGAAGCCATGGACCCGGGCCACGCGGCCCCGTCTGCTGCCTGCGCCGACGATCACCCGCCAGTCAACGGCGCCGCTGCTGAGCGTTGCCCCGCTGGCCGATGTCAGCCCGATGTCCACGCCCTCCTGGTCAAGCGCCAGGTCCCAATTGTCGCCTGGGCGTCACGCCGAACTGCTGAGCTTCAGGTGGCAGGCGCACAGCGCGGTGGCGTTCCAGCCCCAGCCCGCGACCCCCGAGTTCATTGAGACGCAGGGGGTGACCAAAGGCTTGTACCGGGTCTACAGCAGCGCCCAGCGCTTTCATCTGCACGCCTTGATCGACGGAGAGTTGTACCCGGTGTCGGCGCTCGACGGTGGTTACCGGGTGATCGATCTGACACCCGCCACGCGCCTGGGCCCCTGGGTCACCCGCGATGGCGATGGCCACTGGTCGTTTGATTTCAGGCTGCGCCTGGTCGGCGGCATGCCGAGGAAAAATACACTGCCCAGCCGCACCGATTTGTTGCGCCGCAACCTCGACCTGGCGGACCAATACGCCCGCTCGCTGGCAACCTTGCTCAAGGCCGATGAACAGGTCAACACCGCCTTTACCTACTACCACCGCATGCACGTCAGCAAGAAGCAAACGTTCACTGATCAGCATCGGCACACCATCCACTTGCGTTATCAGGAGCAACTGCACGCGCAGGCGCAGGCGCAGGTGCAACGGATCGAGGCGTTCAAGCGCAAGAATGAAAACCAGCCCATGGCCCGCTTCGAGGCCGAACTGATCGAGCAGTTGGAGGACCACGTCGATAACCTGCGCCGGCAGATGGCGTTGCGGGTGCTTGAACGCAGTGCCGCCCGGCCATCGGCCGCCACCACCGAACGTTGGTATGTGGCCCTGGAATCGGCGGATGAACAGGTCAGCGCCCAGGCCCATCAAGAGAGCATCGAAAGCCTGCGGACCTTGGCCGGGCTCAACGAACAGTTGCTTGAGTTGAGCCTCAAGGAGCGTGGGCGCCTGGAGGAACTGGCCTCGATGGTCGGCTACAACCCGTCGACCCGTTCGCTGTCGGACTCGGCCAGCGCCAATTGGACCCCGCTGGACTGGCGGGTCAAGCAGGTCGAAGTCCTGCAAGGGTTGGTGCTCAGGCGTCGCCCCTTGCCCGAGGAGTACGCGGACTTTGTTGCCACCAAGCAAGCGCTGGACGTGTTGGTGCGTGAAGTGATCTCGCACAAGAACCTGTTGGCGGCCGAAGAGCTGGCACGGGGCACGCGCATCGAGTTGCTGGGCAACGTCCTCGATCAATACGCGGTGATCCAGGATCGCCTCGACTTTATGGGGCAGGCCTACCCGGAGTTGTTCGAGGCCCATTACCTCGACCAACTGACGATGTTAATCGTCGACGTCCAAGTCGAGGCGCAGCACGCCCAGGCACTGCTGCTCAAGGAACAGGCCCGCGAACCCCAGCCCGAGCCCCCGGCTCGACGTGTATCCGGCTCCCGGCAGCGGTTGATTGTGACGCGCGACAAACAAGTCCTGCGGGGCCGGGTACGCGAGAGCACCCCCGATTCGGATGAGGAAATTGTCGACGTGCAAGACCCGATCGACCAGCAACCGCTGGGGGCGTTCAAACAAAACCCCCAGGGCGGGGAGTGGGAGGAAATCCCCCGCCCGCCTCGCGCCCATGCGCCGCTGCGGGGGGTGAAGAGCCTGCTGGGCGACGCCGACAGTTTGTTGGGGCGGGTGGATCGCGCGATCAGCCAAGCGCGAAAAACCGCGCAGAAGTCCAATTCCCCGATCAGCGTCGAGGCAGAGTTGACGCGGGTTGCCGAGGGGTTGCGCGAACACGCGAAGAAAATCCAACAGGCCGTCGAGCAGCGCGAACACGGGGGCGGCGCCGGACGCAGTGAGCGTGAGCGCAGCCTGTTGCACAGCCTTGAACAGGCGGCCAGCGACTTGGTCGAAGAGGGTCGGCAACTGCGCATCGACATCATCAAGCACAACCCGCCGCAGGCGACGCGTATCGACTATCTGAAGGCTCAGGCACAGATCGACATCGTCAAGATCGAAGGCCGGGTCAAGCTGCGGCGCGACCACGACTACCTGCAGGAATACCTGATCCGCGACACCGAACGCCGGCCACTGGCCTACGCCCATTTTCACTATCGCGGCGCCGAGGACGCCCCCGCGCAGTTCACCGCCGGGCACTTGAAGTTGCCCGAGCAACGCTACGTCAGCTTTGTGCCGGTGGAAGGGCAGAGCGAGCAGAGAATGCTCAGGGCCTATCGCGGCGATATTGGCTCACGGCTGGCGCAAGCGCTGTTCTTTGGTGTCGAGCAAACCATCGCGCGCCAAGGCCGGCAAGCGTATTGGTGAGCGATCATCGGCTACAGGTCCAGCGCCTAAAAAGCACCGTGGCGATCGCGCTTGCTCGCGCTGGACTGTGCCGGCCTCTTCGCCGGCAAGCCGGTCCCGCTCCCACCCTGGTCCACGGTGAACACCCATCCCGTGTCAGGCCCGGATTCCTTGTAGGAGCGAGGCTTGCCCGCGAAGGCGGTAAACCTGACGACATTGATGTTGGATGGACTGGCCGGTTCGCGGGCAAGCCTCGCTCCTACGGGCTCAACCCAGATTCCTGTGGGAGCGAGACCGGCTTGCCGGCGATGGCGGTGACGAGCGGCATGGCTAAGACAGTTGCTCCCACAATGGTTCGGGGTGAACACCAGGCCTGGGCCAAGTCCAAATCCCACAGTGTTCCTGGGTGAACACAAGACTTATGCCCAACCCAGATCCCCTGTGGGAGCGAGCCTGCTCGCGAAAGCAGTGGACGGCACAGCCAGTCCCTTTAATCGGGGGCCGCTGCGCACCCCAGCGCACTAGCCACCGGCTGTTCGAATGTCTAAGTCCGTTGCCAACACAGACAGGATCACCGAAGAAATACAGAATCAGCCTACGCACTAAAACGAACAGTCCGATTTAAGTTCTCCCGTGTCATCCTCAGAGTTCGCCCTTTTGTTAGCCAAAGGGAGCGCCCATGATCGCGCCTGCCAACCTCGCTGCTGCCACGGCCTCCAAAGCCCGATTCGGCACCCTCGGCACCTGCCCGCTCAAGCAATCCCACGTGCAACTCCTGCCCCTGCGCTACGGCCTGGTGGAGCCAATCATGGACCCCGGCGCCGAGCTGCAACGGCCCTACACCCTGCAAACCCGGCCGCTGGGCGTGCGGCTGTTGCGTGACGGCTGGCTGTACATCATCGACAGCCTCGACAACCAGCTGTACGAGTACCGCCTCGACAACGGCATGGTCACCGAGCTGCTGTTCAAGGGCAAAGCCGTCGGTGTCGATCTGCGGGTGATGTGCGAGGCGCGCCCGGCGCTGGCGTTCTCCCGCAAGAGCACCCTGTACGTGAACTACGCCCAGGTGCAGTGGACCGCCGCCAAGTGCCATCAGGTGCTGGACAGTGCCGAGGACCGTGAGCACTTCATGCAAAAGGTCGACCTGGGGCCGGTCAACTGCGAGAGCGGCGGGGCCGACCTGCTGACCGTCGAGCAGGCCAAGCGCTGGCTCGCCGAGG
>NZ_FOCB01000021.1 GCF_900109995.1 Pseudomonas sp. ok272
CCAGTGGCATTGCCGGGTAGCTATGTTCGGAATAGATAACCGCTGAAAGCATCTAAGCGGGAAACTAGCCTCAAGATGAGATCTCACTGGGACCTTGAGTCCCCTGAAGGGCCGTCGAAGACTACGACGTTGATAGGTTGGGTGTGTAAGCGCTGTGAGGCGTTGAGCTAACCAATACTAATTGCCCGTGAGGCTTGACCATATAACACCCAAGCAATTTGCATGCTCCAAGCTGAAAAGCGAAAGAGACCAGATTGCGGTGTGTGAAGACGAAACGAACCGAAAGTTCGATTCTCACAAAACACCGAAATCTATCACGTACCCAATTTGCTGAAGCGCGGCCAGCTGGCCACGATTCGGTACCCGAATTTCTTGACGACCATAGAGCATTGGAACCACCTGATCCCATCCCGAACTCAGCAGTGAAACGATGCATCGCCGATGGTAGTGTGGGGTTTCCCCATGTGAGAGTAGGTCATCGTCAAGATTAAATTCCGAAACCCCAATTGCGAAAGCAGTTGGGGTTTTGTTTTTGCCTGCGAAAAATGATCTTCGCCGATTGCCGTTCAGGGGATTTACCCTGAAGTGCTCGACATCATTTGGTATGGTGCAGCTCTTTTTAAAGGACTGATGTCACGCGCAGGGAATGGCGGCCAATCCAGTCAAAGAGTTGCCGTAGAAATGCCCGAGCCGATCCCAATCAAGGACCACGAAACAGAACATCGCCTGGTCAACCGACGCCTCTTGGCGTGTGCGCTGTTCGTCGCGGCCGTCAGTTGTGCGCTGGTGGTGCGCATGTATGTCCTGCAGGTGGTCGAGTTCGACTACCACTCGACCATCTCCGAAAACAATCGGGTCCACGTCCTGCCCATTACGCCGACGCGAGGCCTGATCTATGACCGCAATGGCGTCCTGCTCGCAGGCAACCGACCCAGTTACAACCTGACGATCACCCGAGAGCGCGCAACCGATGTAAAGGGCGAGTTGGACGAGGTCGTCACTCTGCTGCACCTGCCCGCTGAAGACCGCACAGTGTTCGACAAGGCGATGAAGCAGGCGCGCCATCCCTTCGTGCCGGTTACGCTATTTTATGAGCTGACGGAGCAGCAGATCGCTGTACTTGCGGTCAACGAGTTCCGCCTGCCGGGACTCGATGTCGAGCCGCAATTCGTGCGGCACTACCCACTGGGCGCGCACTTTGCCCACTCGATTGGCTACGTCGGGCGCATTAACGAAAAAGAGTCCAAAACGTTGGACTCGGTGGAGTACCGGGGTACTCAATCGATAGGCAAAACCGGCATCGAAAAATTCTACGAGACCCAGTTGCATGGCCATGTGGGCTATGAAGAAGTCGAAACCAATGCACAAGGACGGGTGCTGCGCGTACTCAAGCACACCGATCCGATCCCCGGTCAGAACATCGTCCTGAGCCTCGATGTAAAACTCCAGCAAGCCGCCGAAGCAGCCCTGGGCGATCGCCGTGGTTCGGTGGTCGCCCTTGATCCGGCTACCGGCGAAGTGTTGGCCATGGTCAGCAAGCCGAGTTTTGACCCGAACCTGTTTGTCACTGGCATCAGCTTCAAGCAATACGCGGCGTTGCATGACTCCATCGACCGCCCGCTGTTCAACCGCGTGCTGCGTGGGCTGTATGCACCAGGCTCGACGATCAAGCCCGAAGTGGCGATTGCTGGCCTGGACACGGGCGTGGTCACGCCGCAAACCCGGGTCTTCGATCCGGGCTACTACCAACTGCCGGACTTCGACCACAAATACCGCAACTGGAACCACAGCGGTGACGGCTGGGTCGACATGGACGCTGCGATCATGCGTTCCAACGACACCTATTTCTACGACCTGGCGCACAAGCTGGGTATCGACCGCCTACACGACTACATGGCGATGTTTGGCCTTGGCGAAAAGGTCTCGTTGGACATGTTCGAAGAGTCTGCCGGCTTGATGCCGTCCCAGGCCTGGAAGCGTGCGACCCGTCGCCAGCCGTGGTTCCCCGGTGAGACGGTGATCCTCGGTATTGGCCAGGGCTACATGCAGGTCACGCCGCTGCAACTGGCACAGGCAACGGCACTGATTGCCAACAAAGGCGTATGGAATCGCCCGCACCTGGCCAAGACGGTCGATGGTGTGGCCCCGCTCGACGAGCATCCAATGCCAAACATCGTGCTGAAAAACCCAAGGGACTGGGAGCAGGTCAACCACGGCATGCAGATGGTCATGCACGACCCGCGGGGCATCGCCCGGGCTGCCGCCGCCGGCGCGCAGTATCGGATCGCGGGCAAGAGTGGCACCGCGCAAGTGGTGGCGATCAAGCAGGGTGAGCGTTATGACCGCTTGAAGACTCGCGAGCGTAACCGCGATAACGCCTTGTTCGTCGGTTTTGCCCCGGCCGAACACCCGCGGATTGTGATCTCGGTGATGATCGAGAACGGGGAGGCCGGTGGTCGTGTCGCCGGTCCTGTGGTGCGGCAGATCATGGATGCCTGGCTGCTGGATCAGAGCGGCCACCTGAAGCCGCAGTACGCCACGCCGAGTAAAGTCCCGGGCGATCCTCACGTATAAGCGATCACGGCATCACAGCACAGGCTCACGGAGACTGAGCATGTGCTGGATGCTGTCGAGGAACACTGTCTCGGCCTGAGTCATCTTCTGCTCACGGTTCCAGAGCAGTTGGATATCGAAATCCACCACCCCTTCTTCAGGCGGCAAAGGCCAGAGCACGCTGCCTGATCGTGCAGGAGGGCGGCTACCACCTGGAAAGCCTGGAGAACAATGGGCAGGCGTTCTTTGTGAATGGCGAGGTGTGGCAGCGCTAGGGTAAGCCGTTGAGACATTTGCTTAAAATGAAGATGAGAGTAATTATCGAATGGCGCAGTGCCATCCTTTACACTCGCGCGCTTCAAACACTCAAGGAAGGCTTCATGCCGTGGCGTAGAAGGATCAAGGGCCGGCACCTGATGTGGGCCGGCGCGGCGATGTATGGCGCCTGGGTGGTGATGCTACTGACCGACACCCCGTATGCGGGCGTGGTCATCAGCACTGCCGGGGTGTGGGTCATCCTGGGCTACTTCACCCACTGTGATGAAAAGAAGCGGGCGGCAGCGCAGAACCAAAAAGCCTGAGCCAAGCGTGTTCCCCGTGGGAGCGAGCCTGCTCGCGAAAGCGGCCTCCCAGGCAACATCAATGCTTAAGCTGATGGCCTCTTCGCGAGCAAGCTAGCGCCTACAGGTTTTCGGGGCGCTAATGGCCCAGCATTCGATCAATTACCGCCCACAACTGCGGGTCATTGAAGTCTTCGATCACCAACTGCGCACCTGCTGCCAGCAACGCCTCGCGCGATTGGCTGGTCGCCAGGCCCACGCTGAAGATCCCCGCGTTCACCGCTGCCGTCAGGCCCGGAATCGAGTCTTCGAACGCCAGGGCTGTGTCTTTATCGGCATTCAATCGCTCAAGACCGGTGAGGTAGGGCAGGGGGTCGGGCTTGGCGCGGGGCAGTTCCTCGGCCACCACCACGTGCTCGAAGCGTTCCCCAAGGCCTAGGGCCTGCAACATGTGATCGGCATTGGCCCGTGGTGCATTCGTCACCACGGCCATGCCGATTTTTTGTGCCTGGGCAAAGTCCAGCAAGCGCAGCAGCCCGGCAATCGGCGTCAGGTGCGGTGACAGCTCACGAAAGCGCACTTCCTTGCGCTCGGCAAACGCCGCGTGCTCGGCCACTGAGCGTTCGGGGAATAAGTAGCGGCACATGTTGGCGTTGGCCTGCCCGCTGACGTGGGCCTGGAACTCGGCGTGGGTGAGTGTCCGGCCTTCTTCTTCCAGCAGCAACTGCTGCAAGGCCAGTATGTGCAGGGCGTCGGTGTCAGTGAGGGTGCCGTCGAGGTCGAAGAGCAGGGCGGTGAGCATGGTCCAGTTCCCGTAGCTGAAGCGGTTAAGCGGATAGCCGACATCCTATACGAGGCGCGCACGCCAATGTTCGTCTCAGTGTGTAACCGTGGTCGTGACATTGAACCCGTCGCCGGGACGCCATCGCTGGAACGACCCGCTGCACCCGTTCCAGATTCCGATGTGGAGGTTGAATGTGCTGGCCTCTTCGCGCGCGATGGCGTTGTGTCGTGGTGCGTTATCTCACCGGGCAACTCAGGTCGCCTTCCTGGCAATCGAGGTAAGTCTTGAAGGCCTCGACTCGCTTGGTGGTGAGCTCGGCCAGGCATTGGCTGTAGATCATTGGATACACGCTGCCACCCTTCACGCCACTGGCGGCGAACCCACACTCGGCATCACGAAACCCCAGCCACGCGCGTTGCGCCATGAGCAGGGATTTCTTACCCTCGGGGTTGTCGTTCAAGCGCTGATTGATCTGCTTGTACAGCGTATTGAGCTGGGCATCGGCGTGTTTGTAGTCCTTGGCCGCGCACTCGTTCATTGTGCGCTGGTCGGCGGCATTGCTGCAGTCATCGGCGTGGGCCTGGGACGCCAGCAACAGAGGGACGAGGATCAATAAATAACGTAAAGACATGCAAAGACTCGCTAGCGATCGAAACAGAGTGGGCAATTGAAGAACAGGCGCCCCGCGCGTGCAACCTTCAGGTTGGCCACTCGTCCCATTCCTCCACGTCGGCGTAGGCCAGCCACGGCACATCGTGGGCGGTCCAGATATGCGCCTGCGGGCGCAGGCCCGGGTCATCATCCAGCGTGGCCACGCGCACAATCACATGGGGCTGTGCCAGGCGCTCGGCCATCAGCTGTGAGCCGCAGCGCGAGCAAAAGTGCCGCCGCTTGCCGGGGGAGGATTGGAATGAGGACAGCAGGTCGGCGCCTTTGATCCAGCGAAAATGCTCGCGCATCACTCCCGCCGTCGAGGCGAACGCGGCCCCGTGCGCCTTGCGACAGGTGTGGCAATGGCAGTGGCTGATGGGCATGTCGAGCTGGTCGAGTTCATAGCCAATGGCCTGGCACAGGCAACTGCCGTGGAGTGGGGGCATGGGGCATCCTTCGCGCGGGCTGACGGGCGGTCGAGAAGCGGACGTTACCACCGTTGGCCGGGCATTTGTCGATGCCGGTGGGTAATGTTTTTTGACAAACAATCGAGGATTTTTACCGTCCGGCTATTGGTCATTCCGCTATCCGCGCCTAGGGTTCAACTTACGGAGGTGCCCAATGCACACACACGATCGCATCGAAAGAAAAATCCTGCTCAACGCCCCGCGCTCAACCGTGTGGCGAGCGGTGGCCAATGCCGAAGCCTTTGGCCAGTGGTTTGGCGTGGAGCTGACGGGCAAGCGCTTCGTCGCGGGCCAGCGCACCCAGGGGCAAATTACCTATCCGGGCTACGAGCACCTGCTCTGGGACGTCGAGGTGATGCGGGTCGAACCTGAGCGAGTGTTTGCGTTTCGCTGGCACCCGTATGCCGTCGATCCGCAGTTGGACTACTCGACAGAGCCCACGACCTTGGTGGTGTTCGAGCTGCAAGACAGGCCCGACGGCACCTTGCTCACCGTGGTGGAGTCGGGGTTTGATAAGATCCCCGAGGTGCGCCGGCTCAAGGCCTTTCGCATGAACAGCCGGGGCTGGGACGATCAAATGAGCAACATCGAGAGCTTCCTCATCCCCGATGGATGAACCCCCTATCGAGCAACCACCCCTGAATATGTTTGAGCCCTACGTGAGGCAATGGAACCTGCGCGCCGACGGCGAGCCCATCATCACCCCCGGTAGCCGCCTGCTGCCGGTGCGCCATGGGACGAAGCCGGCGATGTTGAAGATCGCACTGGATGCCGAAGAAAAAATCGGCAACCAACTGATGACCTGGTGGGACGGCGACGGTGCGGCCCAGGTCTACGCCCACGCGGGCGATGCCTTGTTGATGGAGCGTGCCGA
This sequence comes from Pseudomonas sp. ok272, assembly GCF_900109995.1. Lineage (GTDB taxonomy): Bacteria > Pseudomonadota > Gammaproteobacteria > Pseudomonadales > Pseudomonadaceae > Aquipseudomonas. The sequence continues at coordinate 5,890 of NZ_FOCB01000021.1, forward strand.
GGGCCCGCGTTCGTTGCTGCACATGGCCATGCACGGTGAGGATGACGAAGCCAGCCGAATCATCTGTGCTGCCGTGGCCCGGCTGCACGTGCCGCGCCCGGCACCGCTGCCGCCGTTGGTGGACATGCGCGCGTGTTTTCGCTCACTGCCGCGGGCTGCCCGGTTGTACGGCGGGATGTTCGAACACTGCCAGCACGTGGCCGAGCACCTGGTGTCCACGCCTCGGGACGAAGCAGTGCTGCACGGCGATATCCACCACAACAACATCCTCGACTTCGGCCCACGCGGTTGGCTGGCGATCGATCCGAAGCGGGTGATGGGCGAGCGTACGTTCGACTACGCCAACCTGATCTGCAACCCGGACTTGCCCAGCGTCACCGACCCCGCACGGTTTACCCGGCAGGTGAGATTGGTGGCGGATGTCGCGGGGCTGGAGCGCCAGCGTTTGCTGCTGTGGGTGCTGGCGTTTGCCGGGTTGTCGGCGGCGTGGTTCCTGGAGGACGGCCATCAGCAATCGGCTGCCGGGCAGCTCGCGGTGGCGAAACTGGCTGCGTCGGCCATCGATAACGGACAACGCTAAGGGAATTCGGAAGGGTGGCTATGGCGAATTTCCTACACGAACTGGTAAGAATGTCGTCTGTTACAGATTGGATCCGATGGGTAACCTAGCCCTACCAACTGAGCACAGGACGTGCTTAGGGTCACGGATGACCGGCCATGTGCAAGGAACGCATCGACAGGATGTCGGCATGGTCTTGAAAACCCGCTTCGGCGGGTTTTTTTGTGGCCGCGTAAACCTGTTCAGCCCAGGCGGGCGGCGGCGCGCAGGGTGATCTGGATGCGCTGCTGCAACGCATCGGCCGTCCGTTGCCGGGCTTGGTCCAGTACCGCCTTGGGCGCGGTGCGTGGATCACCCGCGTTGAACGGTGGGGCGGGGGCGTATTCGAGTTGCAGTTGCACTAACTGCGCCACCTCGTCGCCATACAACTCGGCCGCCAGGGCCAGGGCAAAATCGATGCCGGCGGTGATGCCGCCCCCGGTCAGCAGATTGCCGTCGCGCACCACCCGCTCATGCACCGCGATGGCGCCGAGCGGCGTAAGCAGTTCGTGGTAGGCCCAGTGGGTGGTGGCGCGCTTGCCCTGGAGCAAGCCGGCGGCGCCCAGCACCAGGGCGCCGGTGCACACCGAGGTGACGTAGCGCGCCGTGACCGCCTGACGCTTGAGGAAGGCGAGGGTCGGCGCATCCTCCATCAACGGCCCGACGCCACTGCCACCGGGCACGCAGATCACGTCCAGGGTCGGGCAGTCTGCAAAGGTCGTCGTCGGCGTGAGCACCAGGCCAGTGCTTGAGGTGACGGGGAGCACGTCCTTCCAGATCAGGTGCACCTTCATGTCCGGCAACGAGGCCAACACATCGTAAGGGCCGGTCAGGTCCAGTTGCTGGACCTGGGGAAACAACAAGAAACCGATCTGCAAGGTCATGACGCGCTCTCCTGGTTGGGGGGTAGACGGGTTGACTGTAGGCCCGTAGGCTTTGGCGCATACGCCAATCAACCCTCGAATCACGCCAATCATGCCGAAAACCATCCATGTGCTGGCCTTCGCCAATGTGCAGTTGCTCGACGTCACCGGGCCGTTGCAAGTGTTTGCCTCGGCCAATGACATCGCCGCCCAGCGCGGCCTGCCACGGCCCTATGCGCCGACGGTGATTGCCGAAGGGGGTGGGGCGGTGATGTCCTCGGCCGGCCTGGCCATGTTGGCCGAGCCGCTGCCCGTGGGACCGTCGGACACCCTGATCATTGCCGGCGGCTGGGGCGCCTATGCGGCGGCCGAAGCCCCGGCCCTGGTAGGCTGGATTCGCCAGCACGCCGCACGCTCGCGGCGTGTTGCGTCGGTGTGCACCGGGGCCTTTGTGTTGGCGGCCAGCGGCTGGCTCGACGGTCGACGGGTGGTCACCCACTGGACGCGCTGCGAGCAGTTGGCCCGCGAGCACCCGCAATTGCGGGTCGAAGCCAACCCGATCTTCATCAACGACGGTCCGGTCTGGACCTCGGCGGGGGTCACGGCCGGCATCGACCTGTCGTTGGCGCTGGTGGAGGCGGATCTAGGCCGGGCGATGGCCCTGGAAGTCGCCCGGCAACTGGTGGTGTTTCTCAAGCGCCCCGGTGGCCAGTCGCAATTCAGTGTGACGCTGGACCTGCAGCAGCAAGGCCAGCGTTTCGACGCGCTGCACGGTTGGATTGCCGAACACCTCACCCTGGACCTGAGCATTGCGATCCTGGCCCAGCAAGCCGGCATGAGCGAGCGCAGCTTCATTCGCCACTATCGCGCCGAGACGGGCCAGACCCCGGCGCGCGCCATCGAGTTGATCCGCGTCGAAACCGCCCGCCGCCTGTTGAGCGATACGTCGCTGGCGATCAAACGCATTGCCGGGCAATGCGGCTTTGGTAGCGAAGAGACATTGCGCCGCAGCTTCCTGCGGGCCATGGGCGTGACGCCACAGGTGTACCGAGAGCGGTTTTCCCGCGCGCCGCAGGGTCAACACACCTGGGAGTCCTGAGCCTCTGCGTCGGCGCTCTGGTTGAAGTACTTGGTGCGGTCCGGGGTGAAGATGACCGACATCTGGGTTCGGGAGCAGGTCAGGGTGCGCTCCTGGCCCAGGTCGACATCCAGGTCCTCGCCGCGCAGGCCCTGCCATTGGGCCAGGTACTTGAGGGAACCGAACTTGTCGCGCTTCTTCAGGCTGCGGCTGACGCCACCCTTCCAGCCCAGCACCGGCAGTTCGCCGGCCAGGCAGCGCTGCGCAAGCTCGGGGAATTTTCCGGCCCGTTCGCGGCCGATCTCCCAGCACTTGATCAGGCCCTTGTCGTCGGCCTCCCAGAGCTGGTCGCGGGTCAGGCCGCTGCGCGAGGGGGTGTCGATGGGGCGGTGGATGCGTTGAGTCATTCTGGTTCCTTGAATTCGGGTGGTGGCTGCACAGCTCCGCTGTACCCGTTGCAGGCCAGATCTTATGAGGCTGTAGGAAAGCTGGCAACAGGGTATTTTTGTCGGCCGCACGGGTTGATGCGGGAGGGTGTGTTTATGCTGTGTAGGCCCTGGGCACCGCGCCGGCGCTGGGCTCGCTATCGATCAGCGTGGGAGCGAGCCTGCTCGCGAAAGCAGTGTGTGAGCTGGCCGGCCACCGGTTTTGGGTTGCAGCGGGTGGATGTTGGGTAGGTCCTGTGCCTACAAATGCGGTGTTCGCTGGGAAATGTCCCACCCGGCTTTCAGGTTGTGGTTGGGCGCAGTGCAGGGCTAGCCTGTGTGGGTCGCTGCCCATTCAGCGGCCGGGTTTGGTCACCCGTTCAATGTCAGGCGCACGAGCGCCAACGTCAGCATGTCGGCGCTTTTTTCTGCACTTGCCGTTATGCTCCGCGGTGGGCTGTGCGCGGGGCACTTTCGAGTGCGCCGGGTGCCTGACTTCCCGGTTGACCAACCTGCGTACCGCCCACCACCCATCGTTTGGTCACGATGCTGGTGAGCTTCATTCAAGTCAGGAGTTCTACCATGCCCAAAGTCACCCCCAACCCCCCGCAAGACCCCAGTGTGTCCCCCTACGAAGGCCACGACTCCCGCAAGCTGCACCAGGCCGCCGAGCGGGCGCTCGACTTCCATCTGCAAGGCGCCCCAGCCACCGCACCCAAGCCCAATCCCGGCGACCTGTTCACGGTCAATCCGTCGGACAACGAAACCCTGCTGGCCTACGCCAGTGAAACCCTGGCCTCGCTCAACGTACTGGCCAGCGACCTGGCCTTCGAGCTGGAAGGCTCGCGTCGTCATGTGGCGCTGGCGATCCAGCAGTTGGCGGTGCTCAGCGGGTTGCTGGTGAACCGGGCGCTGGATAACGTCGATCCCTTTGAGTAAAGGACGAGGTCAAGTCCGGGCGGGTGCTGCAGGGCCGCCGTTTCAGGCCTGATAGCGCCCACTGTGCTGGTGCCACTCTCGGCTGCCGGCGACCCAGGCTTTTAATCCACCCAAAAAGCGTTCCAGTTCCGGCGTGGCTGCGGGCAGTGCGCGCTGTTCGGCGGCCTCGTAGGCGCGTACGACGTCATCATGAATGCTCGCGGTGCGCGTCATGGCCTCGGCCAGCGAGCACTGCTGGTGAGCCACTAGCAGTTGGGGCAGGTTGAAGTCCACCTGCACCGTCATGCCTTCCTTGTGCATCGAATACAAATCGTTGGCGATGATGGTGGCGCTGGCCGCCAGGGTCGTTACCCGACGAACCATTGGGGCGCAGTAGAGGTTGGCGGGCAGTTCGTAGCCGCCGACGATGTCGATCAAGGACATGCACGGTAGAAAGCTGTTCACCTGCCGATGGGCCAGGTATTCCCACACGCTGGGTGTCTGGCGATTCAAGCGCCAGGATGCTTCGGCGCCCATGGTTACAAACATGGCAATGATTTCGTGCCGGACCCTGGCGATCTGCGCGGGGCTGGCGAACTGGGCGACGCGCACCATGTAGGCACGCAAGCCGCGCAGTACTGGGTCGGCGTCCAGGGCGCGCTCCAGCGCTGCAATGTATTCACCGGTCAGGTGCGCAGGCTCCAGGGCCGCGAGCGCCACACTGAGGCGTGAGCCGACCTGCTCGGGAACGGAACCTTGGCTGTCGTCGTCGCAGTAATAATCGTCCACCGCAAATAACGCCGCGATGCATTGCGCCGACAACAGCAGCCGGTCGGGTTCATCGGTGTCCGGGTGGCAGAGCATGGCGAAGCGCCCGAACCGCGAGGCGCGAATTTTTTCCAGTTGCCCGGCGAAGATACCGACGCGTTCGATCCAGGGCAGCAGCAGGCTGTCGACCTGTTGTCCGAGTGGCTCATCGATGCGCACGGGGGTGGGGCAGTGCAGGGGAGGAACGCTCAGCCCGGTTGTGGCGGCGGCAGTGGCAGGATCAGTTGTATGGCTCATGATGCTCTCCATCACGTGCAAGGTTTCGATTGGAGGTGCTCAACCATGACGTTGGGCGAGTGTTTTCCAGTGACGCAATCCAGACGGTCCGACGTGCTGGAAGATCTGTACAAACCAGACGCTGAAGGCGTCTGGGTTTGCCGCAATGAGGGGACCAAGGCCAGACACGTTCTGCCAGCGCCAGGCGTGCGCTTCTTCGGGGTTGGCGATCGGCGCCGTGCGGCTGATGCCGGCGTACACGTGGTCGTACTCATGCTCGATGAGTTGGTTGGAGACCTGCTCGTGGTAGAGCAGGGTACTGACGGGGGTCAGGGTGCAGCGCAGTCCCATCTCTTCGCGCAGCCGGCGGTTGGCGGCGGCACGCGTGCGCTCACCGGGTCGCGGATGGCCGCAGCAGGTGTTGGTCCATAGGCCTTGCGAGTGGTATTTGCCCAGGGCACGTTGTTGCAGCAGCAGGCGCGCATTGCTATCGAAGATGAAGATCGAGAATGCCCGGTGCAGCAAGCCCTGCTGGTGGGCATACAGCTTGTCGGCCGAGCCGATTTCGCGGTCTTGGGGATCAACCAGGATCAGGGTGTCAGCCATTGTTGGGCTCCACGCTTCAAACCAGGGGTCAACTGTGGCGCAAACGCAGGCTCCTGCCTACTGTCAGAACTACCAGGTGGTTTCATCACCTGCCCCTAGGCGGTCGGTGGGTTTACACATACGTAACATATGCACCTCTCATCCCCGTGTGCTTTTATGGCAAGTTGCATGCCCCCAGTTCAAGGTGTTGGAACCCTCCATGGCAAACCCCTATTCGGCGTTGTTCAACGCCCCCGGCAGTCGCGCTTTTGTGTTGGCGGGAATGATTGCGCGGATGCCGATTTCCATGACCGGTATCGGCTTGATCACCATGCTCTCGCAGTTGCACGGCGGCTATGGGTTGGCCGGCTCGGTGGCGGCGACGTTCGCCTTGGCCACGGCCTTTTGCGCGCCGCAGGTGTCGCGTATGGTCGACCGCTTCGGTCAGGGCCGCGTGCTGCCGATCGCGGCGTTGGTTGGCGGCGGGGCGCTGTTGCTGCTGTTGCTGTGCACCCGCTTGCAAGCGCCGCAGTGGACCCTGTTTGTGTTCGCCGCGCTCGCCGGCTGTATGCCGAGCATGTCGGCAATGGTGCGGGCGCGCTGGACCGAGATCTATCGCGGCAAGCCCGAACTGCAAACCGCCTACGCGCTGGAGTCGGTGCTGGACGAGGTGTGCTTTATCGTCGGCCCGCCGCTGTCGGTGGGCTTGTGCGTGGTGGTGTTCCCCGAGGCCGGGCCGTTGGTGGCGTTGCTGGCGCTGGCCATCGGCGTGACCGCGTTTGCCCTGCAGCGCGGCACCGAGCCGGCGATCCATCCCCACGACGCGACGCAGGCGGGATCGGCCATTGCCTCGCTGGAAGTGCGCTGGTTGATCCTGCTGATGATCGCCCTGGGCACCATCGTCGGCGTGGTGGACGTGGTCAGCGTGGCCTTCGCCCAACAGCAGGGCCAGCCGGCGGCGGCGAGCATCGTGCTGTCGGTGTATGCCATCGGTTCTTGCGCGGCGGGCCTGGCCTTCGGCGCATTGAAATTCGATGTGCCGTTGCCACGCCTGTTCCTCTACGGCGGGGTCGCGACGGCGATCACCACGTTGCCGTTGTTGCTGGCCACGAACATCCTTGGCCTGGCCCTGACCGTGTTCATTGCCGGCCTGTTCTTTGCCCCGACACTGATCGTCGCCATGGCCCTGGTGGAACGCATCGTGCCCCCGGCCAAACTCACCGAAGGCCTGACCTGGCTGGTCACCGGCCTGAGCATCGGCGTGGCGATCGGGGCTGCGGGTTCAGGCTGGCTGGTGGATGCCTTCGGTGCGCGCAGTGGTTTCTGGCTGGCACTGGCGGCGGGCGCCGTGGTGCTGGGGGCGGCGGTGCAGAGTTATCGGCGCTTGAGGTGAGTGCGTCATTGCCCGGTCTCGCCAGGTCGGGCCAACCCGGTCGTACCGCAAACTGACTAACCCGGCTTCAAGCCTGAATAGCGCTGCTCAAGGGCATCGCCTCGGACGTGAAGCCGGGTGCTGCGGGTGTGGGTTGAGGCCTAGAAGTTGTAGGTCACATCCACCGAGGTCACACGCTCCTGGCCGTCGTAGCAGCTTGTCAACGCGATGAAGCATTGTCGCCTGCGCCAATGGGATGCCCCATGACGTGAGCCGTGTGCCTGCGCGGCTACAACCACCCCGAGCGCTTGAAGCTCGCCCACAACCCAACACACCCCACGCTGATAAGCGCCAGCACGCCGAAGTAGCCGTAGTGCAGTTTCAGCTCCGGCATGTTCTCGAAGTTCATCCCATAGATCCCGGCTACCGCAGTCGGGAATGCGAGGATCGCGGCCCAGGCGGCGAACTTGCGTTGCACCACGCTTTGTCGTGACGCCTCCAGCAACACGCCGATTTCGATGGTTTGGCTGGCAATGTCACGCAGGGTGGAGAGGTCTTCCATCTGCCGCGTGACGTGGATCTGCACGTCGCGAAAGTAGGGGCGCATGTTCTTGTCGATAAATGGGAAGCTCAGCTTTTGCAGCTCCTCACTGATCTCCACCATGGGCGCGGCGTAACGGCGCAGGCGCAACACGTCGCGGCGCAGGCCGTGCAGGTTAAGGATGTCGCGCTCGTCCATGGCGTTGCACAGTACGTTGCGTTCCAGTTCATCGATCTCGGCGTGGATCGCTTCGCCGACGGGCTGGTAGTTTTCGATCACGAAGTCGAGCAGGGCATACAGCACGAAGTCTTCGCCGTGGTCCAGCAACAGCGGACGCGCCTCACAACGTTGACGCACATGGGCATAGGACGCGGAGTGACCGTTGCGGCAGGTGATGATGTAACCCTTACCCGCGAAGATGTGGGTTTCAATGAACTCCAGCTTGCCTTCGTGGCGGACCGGTGAGTAGGTGACGATAAACAGCGCGTCGCCAAAGGTTTCCAGCTTGGGGCGGCTGTGCTTCTCCAGGGCGTCTTCGATGGCCAGTTCATGCAGGCCGAACTGGCGTTGCAGGTTGGCCAGCTCTTGCGCATTCGGCTCCTCAAGGCCAATCCAGACAAAGTGCCCGGGTTTTTGCGCCCAGGCGGCCCCTTCGTCGAGGGTGATGTTACTGACTTTTTTACCCGCGCTATAGACCGCAGCCGCGACGACTCTACCCATAATTCCTTTTCACTTCTTCAAAGGTGGCAGTGACCAGCAGCGTGCAGCTTAGCCTGCCCGGCGGGGTAGGAGCGAGGCCTCGGGGCGGGATTGTAGTTGGCGGTCCATGGCGTCGATACACGCGCGCATCTGCTCGCGGCATTGTTCCATCAGCCTGGGCATATCATCCAGGGTCAGCCCGGCAGTCGGAATCGGTGGCAATGAGCGGATCAGGATCTCGCCACTGTCCCAGCGATTCAGGCGCATGTGATTGATGTAGTTGCTGACACACACCGGCACGATGGGCACGCCCGCGGCGATGGCCATCTGGAACGCGCCTTTCTTGAACGGCAGCAGTTCCTTGCCCAGGTTGCGCGTGCCTTCGGGGAACACCCAGATCGAGGTGTCCTCGTGGCGCAAGGTGTGGGTGGTCTTGAGCATCGACTCACGCGCCTTGTGTGCGTTGCCCCGGTCGATCAGCACATTGCCCGCCAGCCAGAACAACTGCCCGAACAGTGGCACCCATTTGAGGCTCTTCTTGCCAATGCACACCGTACGGCGGGGCACCACATTACCCAGGACAAACAAATCGTAGTTGGACTGATGGTTGGCAATGACGACACAGCTGTGGGTCTTGTTCACCAGCGAGTCGACATCGGTCTTGACCCGCAGACGCAAGATAAACATGGCAGGCCAAGCGTAGAGACGGGCACACAGGCGGCTGTTGTCCGGGTTGAATGGGCGGCACAGGCCAAGCAACACACCCAGCACGCCTGCCACGGCAAAATGCAGACCCATCAATAACATACGAAGCACAAACAGCATTTACAGACCCACCGGGACAAAAGGTGGCGCAGTGTACGGATGTGCACTGTTTTCGGCAATTGCCGCTATAGAGGTAGGAGATAGGCGATGTTTAAGCGCATGTTTCCGACTGACAGTGTCAGACGCGGACTAGAGCGGTTGAAGGGTTGTAAACCCTGCGCACAAAAAAAAGCCCGGCCTGCTGGCCGGGCGCTTCGTTACCGCGTCTTGTCGCTTAACCCAAGTGGGCTTGATCCTGGACGATGGCGCTGTCCAGCGCATCCAGTAGCCCCTTGCGCACCTTGAGCTTGGTGTTCTTGTGGGCCGTCATGTTGATCTTCTTCAACTGACGGGCGGCAGCCAGCGCCGCACCTTGCAGCTCTTCGATCGCCACGACCTTGTCGAGGAAGCCTGCCTCCAGCGCGCCTTGCGGGTCAAACATCTCACCATTGATCACCGAGCGGTGGAATGCCGACTTACGCAGCCGATCACGGGCCAGTTCGATCCCGGCATGGTGCATGGTCATGCCGATCTGCACTTCATTCAGGCCGATGCTGAACGGGCCTTCGACGCCGATACGGTAATCGGCCGACAACAGAAGGAAGGCGCCCTTGGCCACGGCATGCCCCGGGCATGCGACGACCACCGGGTAAGGGTGCGACAGCAAGCGACGGGCGAGGGTAGAACCGGCAGTGACCAGGCTCACGGCTTCTTTAGGGCCCGCGGTCATCACCTTCAAGTCATAGCCGCCCGACAGAATGCCCGGCTGGCCAGTGATGATGACCACTGCCCGATCCGCTACGGCCTGATCCAGCGCTGCATTAAACGCGGCAATCACGTCCGGCGAAATGGCATTGACCTTGCCATTGCTCAAGGTCAGGGTCGCGATACCGTCTTCGAGGTGGTAGGAGATCAACTCACTCATGACGCTATTCCTTGTATTGAAGTGGGGCAGACGTTACCCATGGCCGCTGCCCAGGTAAAGCGCCGTGACTGACCGACCAGTCAGCCAATCCGCCCCCGCCAAGCGTAGCCGGCCACGAGCACTGCGCCTTGCCTTCTCTATAGAGGCGTTACCCTGGCCGAAGATTGGCGGGTTTGCCCTGCCAGCACACCCACCCGAACGGACAAGTGGCTTAAGCGCATGAAAATTCTGAAAAAAATAATTGCCATCAGAAAAGGTTTCGACTACATTAGCGCGCCTCGACAGACAGAACATGTTTGAAGAGATACGGTGAAGTGTCCGAGTGGCTTAAGGAGCACGCCTGGAAAGTGTGTATACAAGAAATTGTATCGAGAGTTCGAATCTCTCCTTCACCGCCAAATTTGAAACGACTAAACCCCTGAAAACGTTAAAGTTTTCAGGGGTTTTGTGTTTTCAGGGGGTCAAAAAAGGCCCATATGGGAACATCCATGGGAACACAGGCTGCTGGATTGCCAGCGTTCAACCCCCGGTTTACGGGACTTCGTCACCACCAGGTGGCTGCAAGCCCAGGGCGTGTTGCAGCATGCCAACAACGTCCGGTCCGTCCTCGTTGATCCAGGTGCCGTAGTGCTGCCGGATCATGTTCGCGCTTGTATGGCCCATCTGCTCGGCGATCCAGTCGATTGAGGCCACCCTCGTAGTCAGCAACTGACTGGCGTAGGTATGCCGGCATTGGCCAGGCCCGCGATAGCGAACCCCGGCCGCATTCAAATGAGCTTTGAAGAACCTGTCCCTCACGACAAAGTCGCTGACGTGCGGCAGACCGCTTTGTAAGCGTTCCATGAACCCCACATTTGTTGGCGCCAACGCCGCGTTTATCCAATGTCCGAGATATCACTGACCCAATCTGATTCCTTGCGAAGCATTGTCTGTGCTGGACGTGTGCCGATTGGAGGTGGGGCAGTCCTGCTTCGGCACATGGGTCAGTTCAGCGTCAGCGCCAACAACGGCCCTTAACACTGTCGAACAACCCGCAGCTCGAGGAGCAACGCGGGGATGTCATCGGCTTGTACCTGGCCTTGGAACGCTAACTGCCTGGGCTGCCTCCGGGGATTGGTCATATCCAAACAAAATCCCATGACTATTCCCCAGCCCAGGTAGCTGTCACGAAATGAAAAGCCATTGTCGTCTGATGAGAAGCGGCTCGTCAGACCGCGTCCTACAGTCCAGTCAGCGCAAATCGACGCTGCACGCAAACCTTGCAGACTGGAGAATAAGAAAACATGGCCAAAGCCGTACGCTTCTACGAAACCGGTGGTCCCGAAGTCCTCCGTTATGAGGAGGTCGAAGTTGGCGAGCCTGGGCCAGGCCAAGTTCGTCTTCGTCATGTGGCGGTTGGCCTGAATTATGCCGACACCTACTTTCGCAATGGCACTTACCCGATCCCGATGCCCAATGGCATGGGAGTTGAAGCTTCCGGTGTGGTCCAAGCCATTGGCGAGGGAGTTACCAACGTACGCGTGGGTGATCGCGTCACCTACACCGGTTTTCTCAATACATTGGGTGCCTACAGCACCGAGCGTCTGATCCCGGCCGCGCCGTTGATCAAGCTTCCGGAAACCATCAGTTTCGAGACCGCCGCGGCCATGACCATGCGCGGCCTGACGTCGTCGTACCTGATGCGCCGCATCTACGACTTCAAGCCCGGCGACAGCATTCTGCTGCACGCCGCTGCCGGTGGTGTGGGGCTGATCGTTTCACAGTGGGCCAAGCTGCTCGGCCTGAACGTTATTGGCACCGTGTCCACTGATGTCAAAGGTGAAATTGCCCTGGCCCATGGTTGCGACCACGTTATCAACTACAGCCACGAAGACGTCGCCCAGCGCGTACGTGAATTGACCGACGGTGTCGGCGTTAACGTGGTGTTCGACAGTGTCGGCAAGAATACCTTTATGGGTTCCCTGGATTCGCTCAAGCGCCGCGGTCTGATGGTGTGTGTCGGTACGGCATCTGGTCCGATCCCTGCGTTTGATCCGGTCCTGCTGGCGATGAAAGGCTCGCTGTTCCTGACCCGCCCGGCACTGGCCGACTACATTGCCGATCCTGCGGAAAAAGCCGCCTTGGCTGACGAGTTGTTCGACCACGTCGGCAGCGGCCGGATCAAGATCGAGATTAACCAGCACTACGCCTTGCAGGATGCCGTACAGGCCCATCGCGACCTGGAATCACGCAAGACCACGGGCTCGTCGATTTTCGTCATTTAAGGAGCCGCGAGCCATGAAAATCGAACAATTGACCTGCAATATTGGCGCCGAACTGATTGGGGTTAACCTCGCCGACGCGGTGCATGACGACGGTTTGTTTGCCGAGATTCGTGCCCAGTTGCTCAAGCACCGAGTGGTGTTCCTGCGCGATCAGGACATCACGCGTGCCGAGCATGTGGCCTTCGCCCGGCGCTTCGGTGAGCTGGAAGATCATCCGGTGGTCGGCAGCGATCCTGACCATCCGGGGCTGGTGCGCATCTACAAGAGTCCGGACCAGCCAGTGGACCGCTACGAAAACTCCTGGCACACCGACGCGACCTGGCGCGAAGCACCGCCGATGGGGTGTGTACTGCGTTGCGTGGAGTGCCCTCCGGTAGGCGGCGACACCATGTGGACCAACATGGTCGAGGCCTACGCGCGCTTGCCGCAAGACGTGAAGGTAAAAATTGCCGACCTGCGTGCCCGCCACAGTATCGAAGCGAGCTTTGGCGCCGCGATGCCTATCGAAAAGCGTCTGGCACTCAAGGCCACGTACCCGGATGCCGAGCACCCGGTGGTGCGCACTCATCCTGATACCGGGGAAAAGGTGCTGTTCGTCAACGCCTTTACCACCCACTTGAGTAACTACCACACCCCTGAGCGGGTGCGCTTCGGCCAGGATGCCAACCCGGGCGCGAGCGAGTTGCTGCGCTACCTGATTAGCCAGGCGTACATCCCCGAGTACCAAGTGCGCTGGCGTTGGAAGCCCAACAGCATCGCCATCTGGGACAACCGTAGTACCCAGCATTACGCCGTCATGGATTACCCGTCGTGCCATCGCAAGATGGAGCGTACCGGGATCATCGGCGACAAGACCTACTGATCGACTCCTTCTGCATTCGTACTCGTAAAAACGTCTGCCCGGCACGATCCCGGGTGGGCGGAACAATCATAAGAACAGGAGTAAACCATGCAATTCTTAGACGATTCGCTGCACCCGGAAAACATGGAAAAAGTGGTCATCACCGTGGCCCCGTATGGCCCGGAATGGATGCCCGAAGACTTCCCCGAAGACATCCCGCTGACCATGGATGAGCAAGTTCAGAAAGCGGTCGAATGCTATGAGGCCGGTGCCACCGTACTGCACCTGCATGTGCGCGAACTCGACGGCAAAGGCTCCAAGCGCCTGTCGAAGTTCAACGAGTTGATCGCGGGTGTGCGTGAAGCCGTGCCCGACATGATCATCCAGGTTGGCGGTTCGATTTCCTTCGCCCCGGAAAGCGATGGTGAAGCGGCCAAGTGGCTGTCGGACGATACTCGCCACATGCTGGCCGAGCTGACGCCAAAACCGGATCAGGTGACGGTGGCGATCAACACTACCCAGATGAACATCATGGAGCTGTTATACCCCGAATACCTCGAGGGTACTTCTCTGGCCAATCCGATGATCCAGGCTGCCTACAGCGAAATGACCGTACCGGCCGGCCCGGCCTGGGTTGCCGAGCACCTTAAGCGCCTGATGGACAACGGTATTCAGCCGCACTTCCAGTTGACCGGCATGCACGCCATGGAAACCCTTGAGCGCCTGGTGCGCAGGGGCGTCTACAAGGGACCGTTGAACCTGACCTGGATCGGTATCGGCGGCGGTTTCGACGGCCCTAATCCGTTCAACTTCTTCAACTTCATCCACCGCGCACCGGACGGCTGCACCCTGACCTCCGAGTCGCTGCTCAAGAACGTGCTGCCGTTCAATACCATGTCAATGGCCATGGGCATGCATCCGCGCGTGGGCAATGAAGACACAATCATTGATCACAAGGGCGATCGTTTCGGCTCGGTTGCGCAGATCAAACAAACCGTGCGCATCGCTCATGAGCTGGGTCGCGAAATCGCCACCGGCAAAGAAGCCCGCGAGATTTACCGCATTGGCGTCCAGTACCAGAGTATCGAAGAAACGCTGCAGGCCAACGGTATGGCCCCCAACCGCAAGGCTGGGCAGAAAGGTGTGCCGCGACGCGGCTGACTGGCAGTTGGGGGGAGGCCGATGACCTCCCCCCTGTGGCAGGTGCAACACGCTTGATAACAACAATAAAACAAAGCTTTGAGGAGGCTGCATGGCCTTTCACCCAATTGCTGCGGACGATGACGACTGCGGTAGCGTCGGCGTTGCGCGCCAATATGCCTGGATCGTCTTTGCACTGACGTTCGGGTTGTTGATTTCCGATTACATGTCACGCCAGGTTCTGAACGCGGTATTCCCCATGCTCAAGGGCGAGTGGGTCCTGAGTGACGGTCAGCTCGGTCTGCTCAGTGGTGTGGTCGCCCTGATGGTTGGCCTGCTGACATTTCCGCTGTCGTTGCTGGCGGATCGCTTCGGCCGGGTCAAGAGCCTGGCGCTGATGGCCCTGCTCTGGAGCCTGGCCACGCTGGGCTGCGCGTTGGCGCAGGACTACCAGCAGATGTTCATTGCACGATTCATGGTCGGCGTTGGCGAAGCGGCGTACGGCAGCGTCGGCATCGCGGTGGTGATTTCAGTATTTCCCAAACACATGCGTGCCACGTTGACGAGTGCCTTTATGGCGGGCGGCATGTTCGGTTCGGTATTGGGCATGGCGTTGGGCGGTGCAATAGCCGCCAAACTGGGCTGGCGCTGGGCGTTTGCCGGTATGGCGCTGTTTGGTCTGCTGTTGGCGGTGCTTTACCCGATCATCGTCAAGGAAGCGCGCATCGCTCCGAAGCGTGTTGTGCAAGCAGTGAACAAGGCGACTGCGGCGGTCAAGCGCCCACTGTGCACCCTGTGGTCCAGCCCCTCGGTGATCGCGGCCTACATCGGCAGTGGTTTGCAATTATTCGTCGGTGGCACCGTGATTGTGTGGATGCCCAGCTACCTCAATCGCTATTACGCCATGGCCACGGACAAGGCGGGCGGTGTCGCGGCGATCATTGTGCTGTGCAGCGGTGTCGGGATGATTCTGTGCGGCATGCTCAGCGACCGCCTGTGTCGTCATTCGCCGGAGCGTAAGGTGGCCTTGGCCATCGCGTATTGCCTGGGCAGTTGCCTGCTGTTGTCGGCGGCGTTCGCATTGCCGGCAGGTCCTGCGCAACTGCTGTTGATTTGCCTCGGCATGCTGATCGCCGCAGGCACCACCGGCCCGGCCGGGGCGATGGTGGCCAACCTGACTCATTACTCGGTCCACGGCACGGCGTTTGCCACGCTGACCCTGGCCAACAACTTGCTCGGGTTGGCGCCTGGGCCTTTTATCACTGGCAAGGTGTCCGACGTGATTGGCCTGCATGCCGCGTTTCAGTTGGTGCCGCTGGTGAGTCTCGCGGCAGCGGCGGTGTTCTTTTATGCCAAGTGTCATTACCACAAGGACATTGCTCGGCTTCAGGGCGAGCGGGTCCACGATTCGATCGGAAAAGCGGTATTAGAGGTGAAGGTGTGAGTGGTCGTTTACGTATTGATGTGTTCTTCGATTTCATCTGCCCTTGGTGTTTGATCGGCAAACGTCAACTGGAGCGCGCACAAGACCTGCTGCGTATTCAGCAACCCGACGTGGAAATCACCACAGTGTGGCATGGGGTGCAACTGTTGCCTCACCTGCCGGTGCAGGGTGAACCCTTTGCCGATTTTTACCTCAACCGTCTGGGCAGTGCCGAAGCGGTAACGATGCGTCAGGCCCAGGTACAGCAGGCTGCGGCGGCGGTTGAGTTACCCATTGATCTGAGCCGCATCGTCACCATGCCCAATACGGCTGACGCCCATCGTCTACTGGCGCGGGTCAGCGTGCAGGGCAATGCTGCGCAGCGAGATGCCTTGCTCGAACGTCTGTTCGCAGCCTACTTCCAGAACGGCGAAGATATCGGTTGCCGTGAGACCTTGATCGCCATCGCCCGCTCGTGCGGCTTCGATGCTGACGCGGTGGCTGACTGCCTGCAGGGTGACGCCAGTCCCTTTGTCGGCACCTGCGGCGCAGCCAACGGCGTACCCAGTTTTCAGTTCGATCGGCGATTGACGGTGGTAGGGGCGCAGCCAGCGCAGGCATTGTTGGACGCCATGTGCGAAGCCTTGCTGGAAAGTGCCCGAGAGCGTCAACCGACATGACCCGGCGTATTCCGGTGCCACCCAGAAAACTCCCGCAGGTGGGTGGTCGTGCACTGTTCGAGTTCGAAGACAAAAGCCTGGCGTTATTCAACGTCGAAGGTGATGTGTTCGCCATCGACGACAGTTGCCCGCATCAGGGCGCCTCGTTATGTGGCGGGCGCCTAGAAGGGCGGGTGATTCAATGCTGCGCCCATGGGCTGCGCTTTGATCTGCGCAGCGGCTATTTGCTCAATTCCAGCGCTATCAAAGTCGTCAACTACCCGGTCGAAGTTATCGACGGCCAGGCATTCATTCTTGTTTCCGAGGAGTCCGCGCCATGAGCGCTATTGCTCTGAGCCGTATCCACAGCCGTACGCGCGAATTGGCGCCAGGCTTTATCGTCAGCCTGATCGTTGCGGCCGCCGCCTCGTTTTTGTCCGAGCACTACGGGGCGCCGGTGATGCTGTTCGCCTTGCTGCTGGGCATGGCGCTGAACTTCCTCGCCGGCGACGGCGTCTGCAAGGCCGGCATCGAGTTCACCGCACGCTCTGTGTTGCGTATCGGCGTGGCGCTGTTGGGGATGCGCATCACCCTTGAACAGATGGCAGCGCTGGGCTGGAAGCCTGTGGCGCTGGTGGTGATTCTGGTGGTGGTGACGATCAGCGTCTCGGTGATTGCGGCCAAGGCCCTGGGCTTTCAGCGTTTGTTTGGCATGCTCACAGGTGGCGCGACCGCTATTTGTGGTGCATCGGCCGCATTGGCGCTGGCGGCGGCATTGCCCAACCATCCGCAGAAAGAGCGCGCGACCCTGTTCACGGTGATCGGTGTGTCGGCGCTGTCGACCCTGGCGATGATCGTGTACCCGATGATTGCCAACTGGCTGTCGTTGTCGCCACAGGTGGCCGGGGTGTTCCTCGGGGCGACCATCCACGATGTGGCCCAGGTCGTTGGCGCCGGTTACAGCATGTCGACCGAGACCGGCGACACGGCCACGGTGGTCAAGTTGATGCGCGTCGCCATGTTGCTGCCGGTGATCGTCACCGCCGCCATGATCACCCGTATGCAAGGCGCCGACCCGACCGGCAAGCGGCCGCCGTTACTGCCGTGGTTCGCCGTCGGCTTTCTGATCCTGGCCTGTATCAACAGCACCGGATGGATAGCCCCGGCGGTGCAGGGCTCGGTGAATGAACTATCGCGTTGGTGCCTGGTGGTTTCGATCAGTGCGCTGGGTATGAAAACCCAACTCAAGGAACTGGCGGCGGTGGGCATCAAACCGATCCTGTTGATGGTGGGGGAGACGGTGTTCCTCGTCGTGCTGGTGCTGCTGTTGCTGCACTGGGGTTTCTAGACTCAAGCCAAGTACGAACCCCGTGGGAGCGAGGTCGAACGCAAGTTTCAGGTTCGGCCAACACCCCCTGTAGGAGTGAGCTTGCTCGCGATGAGGCCGGTACATCTGCCTGATAAGCCTTCAGGCAATGAATGCGGGGGATGGCCGTGTCACGACAAACGCTACCAATAATCCGTTGCGCACGTTATTGCCTGCGTCAGTAACAGATTACTCGAAGGTTCGGCTGGCTCAGGATTCGTTGGAGGCAGACAGGGGTTTTGAGTGTGTTGGCTTTTGTGCACGCCAGGCGGCTGGCGGCATGCCGAACTGGCTGATGAACCAGCGGGTAAACGAGCTGGCCATGGAATAGCCGAGCATGTCCGCGATCCGGCCCAACGAGTAATTCGGGTTTTCCAGATAGCGCAGCACCAGGTCGCGGCGCACGTCGTTGATCAGGTCGTTGAAGGCGCAGCCGTCGTCTTTGAGGCGACGTTGAAGGGTGCGAACGTTCATGCCCTGGGTCTGGGCGATTTGCTCGATGGTGGCGCGTCCCATCGGCAACAACAGGTAGATCGCTTTACGCACCTCGAACAGCATCGAAGGGCCTGCGTCGCCCAGCAATGAGTCTAGGTAACTCTGGGCGTAGCGCGCCATGGCCGGGTCGGCATTGGGGTTGGTCATGTCGAGGCTCGCGTCGGAGCAGACAATGCCATTGAACTCGCTGCCAAACTCCAGCGTGCAACCAAACAGGCGGCGATGCAGTTGCAGGTTGTCGGGGGGCTGGTGCGTAAAGTTGACGCTGTAGGGATGCCAGTGGCTGCCGAGCAGGGCGGAGCACAGGCGGAACATGACGCCGACTGCCAGCTCGGTGGCTTGTCGGCTGGGCATCGGTGATTCCGTCACCACCTCCTCGCGAATGATCACCATCTTACCGGCCTCTTCAATGAGGATGGCCAGTGAGTCGTTCATCAGATGTCGGTAATGCACCACGACCTGCAAGGCGTCGCGCAGCGTGCGTTGGTGGCTGAGCAACAGGCTGACCACGCCGAAGGCCGAGAGATGGCGTGACTCGGCCATGCTCAGGCCGAAGCTCTGACAGCCACTGGCGATGGCCGAGTCCTCCAACAGACGCACGGCGGCGTCGATGGGTATGCGCTGTTCGGGTGCCTGTAGTTGGGCCCTGGTCAAGCCGGCGTCAGCCAGCACATCGCGCGGGTTAAACCCCAGGTACTGGGTGACCTCCAGGTAGTTGGTCAAGACAGCGGCGCGAACAAGCTTGGTCATGCGAAGTCTTTCCTGGGCCGATGGTGATTCAAATGAGCAGGGCGACTATATCCAGCACATCGGCAATTGAACAGTTACGACGTTACCCCGTGCACTCGACCACGCGGGTCAAAAATCACCTCCATTGCAGTGGCCCAATCGACGCTCACCCGTTGATGACAGTGACCTGCACCGAATCGGCGGCGTTTTTTGGCCAAAGCTTTCGGAGCACCAACACCTGGAAATTTGTCATGAAAAGAAAAGTGCCTGACGTCCAATGAAAAGCGCCTCGTGTGGGCGCTCTTTAATGTCAGTCCTACAAAAAGCCCCTGGCGAATAGAGCCAGTCGAGTCATCGAGAAAGCGAAGGTGTTGAAGTGGAAAAACTGCAAACTGTCGCAACCGTTCTGATCGTACCGGGTCTGCGCGAGCACGTTGCCGAACATTGGCAAACGTTGCTTGAAGCCAGGCTGTGCAAGGTGCGCAGTGTGCCGCCGCTTGAAACCGACAAGCTCGACTGCCATAAGCGGGTCGAGGCGATCCAGCACGCGCTGGAGCAGATCGACGGGCCAGTG
The DNA here is from genome assembly GCF_900109995.1 of Pseudomonas sp. ok272. Taxonomy (GTDB): domain Bacteria; phylum Pseudomonadota; class Gammaproteobacteria; order Pseudomonadales; family Pseudomonadaceae; genus Aquipseudomonas. The sequence continues at coordinate 25,233 of NZ_FOCB01000021.1, forward strand.
ATTCTGGTCGCCCACAGCGCTGGCGTATTGATGGTCGCGCATTGGGCGGCGCGGCATCGTCGGCCAATCAAGGGCGCGCTGTTGGCCGCTCCGCCCGATCTCGATGCCCAATGGCCGCAAGCCTACCCCTCCACTGAAACCCTGCGCACCCAGGGCTGGGATCCTCTACCCAAGGGCCCGCTGCCGTTTCGCAGTGTGCTGGCCGCCAGTACCAACGACTACCTCGCCAGTCTGGAGGCGGCCGCTCGCCTGGCGGAAGGCTGGGGCAGTGAATTGCTCAATCTGGGCGAAGTTGGACATCTCAATCCTGCTGCGGGCTATGGGCACTGGCCACAAGCCGAAGCACTCATCCTTGAACTGGATCGCTAATTCAGGCGCCGGTTGGTGCTAACCAACCGGTATTTGCCCTCACTCCTGAAAAACGTAAACCCCTGGAGCAAAGGGGTACGCGAGGGCGGCTGCGCTTAAAACAAATAAAAAAAGGCGGAGACAACGCAATGCACAACAATAAGAGTCACGGATTCTCACCCTCACGTTACACCTTGTTGGCCTCGGCCATTCTCGCGGCAGCCATGCCGGCAGCGCATGCGTTCGAGCTCGACACCGGCAACCCGGACTGGACCGCGCGCCTGGATAACACCGTGAAGTACAACTACGGCGTACGCACCGAAAGCGCCGACAAACGTATGTTGGGAACACCGAACAACAACGACGGCGACTACAACTTCCGAAAGGCCGGGACCAACATTACCAACCGGATTGACCTGTTGACCGAAATGGATGTGGTCTACAAGGAGCACATGGGCTTTCGTGTCAGTGCCGCCAGTTGGTACGACAAGGCTTATGAGAACACCGGCTCTAACGCCAATCCGTTCGTCAATGGCAACGATGCCAAGTCAGGCCTGATCGCCAACGACCCACGCCTTGCCGGCGTCACTCAGGACAATGTCGGCAACGGCAGTTCGCACCTGAGCAACTACGCGAAGCGCTATTACACCGGTCCGTCCGGCGAAATCCTCGATGCCTTTGTTTTCTACAGCACCGAAGTGGGGGAGGAGTCGTTGCTCAACGTCAAGGCCGGTCAGCACAACGTGTTTTGGGGCGAGACCATTCTCAACCCGGTGCACTCGATCAGTTATGGCCAATCCGGCCTGGACTTGGCCAAGTTGGCGGCCTCGCCGGGCACAGAGGCCAAGGAACTGTTCGTACCGCGTAACCAGTTGTCGATGTCGTTCACCGTCAATCCCGAGCTGACCGTGGGCGCCCAGTACTTCCTTGATTGGGACGCCGCTCGCCTGCCTGAAGCCGGTAGTTTTTATGGCGGTTCCGATCTCGTGGGTTTTGGCGCGCAGTCGTTCCTGCTGGGCAACACCAATGCCGTGGTGCCGGGCAGTCCGCTGGGCTGTGGTTTAGCACCGTGCAACGGGCTGACCAACGTGCGTCGCGGCCATGACCTGACGCCGGGCAGCAGCGGTGACTGGGGCGTGATGGCCAAGTGGTCGCCCGCATGGCTGGACGGGACCCTCGGTGTTTACTACCGCGACACGTCGGACATCCTGCCCCAAGCCTGGCTGAATGCCACCGGGATCAGTTCGGCCAACCCCAATGGCACCCGACCAGCAGGGCAGGTGCCAGCGGTGGTCAACACGCTTAATTCGCTGAGCACCAGCACCTACCAACTGGCCTATGCCGACCACATTCAGATCTTCGGCCTGAGCCTGTCCAAGGACGTGGGCGGCGTGAGCGTGGGCTCGGACCTGAACATTCGACACAACATGCCGCTGTCCAGTATTCCGGCGATTGTCAGCTCCACCAGCCCCTTGGGATTGGGCGCTGGCCTTGGGTTGTTGCCGGCCCGTACGGCCGCCACCGGCATCGTTTATGACACCCCGAGTCGGGGCGATAGCATGAGTGCCACCGGTGACACCTTGCACTGGACGCTCAACGGCTTGATGTCTTTCTCGAAAACCCCGGTGTTCGATTCGGCCGGCCTGCTGGCCGAGCTGTACTACAGCAATTTGCTCAAGCTCGATAGCAAAAACGAAGCGCTCTACAAGGGCAAAGGCACCTACCGCGGCATCGACGCGCCAACCCGCGACAACTGGGGCATTGCGGTCAACTTCATCCCGACTTGGTACCAGGTGTTCCCAGGGGTCGATCTCAACGCACCGATGTCCATCAACATGGGGCTCGCCGGTGTGTCGCCGGTGTCCGGTGGCGGTGCCAAAGACACCGGTAACTATGCCGTGGGCGTGGGGGCCGTTGTGTACAACAAATACTTTGTCGACCTGAAGTACGTGGACTCCTTCGGCAAATCCGATAAGTGCAACGACAGTGGTGTGAGTACCGGCCCGAACGGCGGTGACGGCCCTTCACCCAACGCCTTTAGCGGTAACGAAAACTACGCCTGTTACGCCGGTGGCTACTCGGCCTTCTCCGGAGGTGGTGCCACGACTGAGGACCGTGGTGCCGTTTACCTGACGATGAAAACCACTTTTTGATTCACCACGGGCTTACTCAATGTAAGCAGGAGAATAACAAGATGAAGTTTGTACAAACCGTGTTGGCCGCTTCGCTGGCGATGGTCATTGCAGCCCAGGCTCAGGCCGCTGTATCGGCTCAGGAAGCCGCCAAGTTGGGCGCCAGCCTGACGTTGGTCGGCGCTGAAAAAGCCGGCAACGCTGATGGTTCGATCCCCGCGTATGACGGTGGCCTGACCACGCCGCCGGCCAGTTTTAAAGCCGGAGACAGCATGCGCCCGGATCCTTTTGCCAACGAAAAACCGGTGTTGGTGATCGACGGCAAAAACGTCGATCAGTACAAGGGTTTGCTCAGTGCAACCACGGCGGAACTGGCCAAGCGTTTCCCGAGCTTCCACGTCAATGTCTACCCGACGCACCGTACGGTCTCGTTGCCAAAAGCCGTGCTCGATAATGGCGTGAAAAACGCCACCGGCGCCAAGTCCCTCGAAGGCGGGTTGGCCATCGACAACGTATTGCCTGGCGTGCCGTTTCCGATTCCGCAATCGGGTAACGAAGCCATGTGGAACTTCCTGCTGCGCTATCAGGGGGTCAGCATCAGCTCCAAGTACGACTCCTGGAACGTCGATTCCGCTGGCATTCCGAGCCTGGCAATTACCGGGCAGGCGTACATTTCCTATCCGATCTACGAGAACCTGGCGCAGCCGATCAGTAGCACCGATGTGTACTACCAGATGAAGCTGTCCTACACCGGCCCCGCGCGTCGCGCGGGTGAGGCGATCATGCTCAAGGACGCCGCCAACCCGTTGCAGCAACCGCGCCGCGCCTGGCAGTACTTGCCAGGTCAGCGTCGCGTCAAACTGGCACCGAGCCTGGCCTACGACACGCCTAACCCGGGTACAGCCGGCGCCGGCACCTACGACGATGTTTTTGTGTTCAACGGTGCTCTGGACCGCTACGACTGGAAACTGGTGGGCAAGCAGGAAATGATCGTGCCGTACAACACCTACACGTTGACCTACGCGCTGGATCCCAAGTCGCTGGCCACCGCCAATCACCTGGCACCGGATTACGTGCGCTGGGAAAAACACCGCGTCTGGGTAGTCGAAGGCAACCTCAAGCCCGGCGCCCGACACATCTATCAGAAGCGTCGCTTCTACCTCGATGAAGACAGTTGGACCGCTCTGGCTTCTGACCAGTATGACGCCCGTGGTCAGCTGTACCGTGGCTCGTTCGCGTTCCTCAGCCAGAGCTACGACAAGCAAATCCCGGACTCTACGCCCTTCATGATCTACGACCTGGTCGGTGGCTCCTACAACATCAACGGCGTGGTCGGGCCTTACGGCGGCATCAAGTACATCGATCCGCTTTCCAAGGCGCAATGGTCGTCGGAGTCCCTGGCAGGTAGCGGGATTCGCTAAGCAAACCGTGACAAAGCGTCCGCTTGGTTCGTTGCCGGCAAGGTAGCGGACCGCACAACGGTCGGTGTAAACCGATCGTTTCGGGCGTCAGGTTTGAACGTCAGGCACACGGACGTGTGCCCCGGCGCGGTTTTCGAAGAGGATGCGGTATGTGTTCGCACAAAAATTATTTCAGGCTAGCGCTCGGCGCTCTGCTTGCAATGTTGCAGGGATTCAGTCAGGCATCCAGTTATGTCGACGTGCTGGATCTGCCAGCCAGGGTCAGCGCCTTGGCGGTCAGCAGCCCGTTATCGGGCATGACCCGCGCCGGCGATCGCCTGGTCGCCGTCGGCCAGCGTGGCCACATTCTGTTTTCCGATGACACCGGCAAACACTGGCAACAGGCCGCTGTGCCGATCAGTGCAGACCTCAATGCAGTGAGTTTTCCTTCTGCCTCCCAGGGTTGGGCGGTGGGTGGCGACGGCGTGGTACTGCACAGCAGCGACGCGGGCGCGACCTGGCGCAAGCAACTGGACGGGCGCGAGATCGGCGACTTACTGGTCCAGCATTACAGCGCGTTGGCCAGTGCAGAACCGGGCAACGAGCAATGGCCGCTGCTGGTCGCCGAAGGTCAGCGGCTGGTGGCGCAGGGTGCCGACAAACCCTTGCTGGATGTCTGGTTCGCCAACGACAAACTCGGCTATGTGGTTGGTGTGTTCAACCTGATCCTGCGCACCGAAGATGGCGGCCAGAGCTGGACACCGTTCCAGGATCGCACCGACAACCCGCAAGGCTTTCACCTCAATGCCATCGCCTCCACCGGCGACGCGCTGTACATCGCCGGCGAGCAAGGCCTGTTGCTCAAGTGGGATGACGCGGGGCAGCGCTTTGCCGCCGTACAGACACCCTATCAAGGCAGTTTTTTTGGCGTGCTCGGCAAACCTGGGGAAGTGCTCGTCTACGGCTTGCGCGGCAATGTGCTGCGCAGCACCGATGGCGGTCTCAGTTGGGCTCACCTGGAGAGCGGCCTGCACTTCAGCATCACCGCCGGCATCGTCGATGCCCATGGCAATTACCGCTTGTTCACCCAGGGCGGGCAGATGCTGGTCAGTCAGGGCACCGGCCCGCAACTGCATCTGGTTCAGCAACCGGCACCGACGCCGGTAGCCGGCGCCACTCAGTCTGCCGACGGTGCGCTGGTGGTGGTTGGTAGTCGTGGTGCACGGACGCTTTCCGTTGAATAAGCCCTCGAACCCTTAGAGCGAGTACCCAGACATGGGCAATATCAAACAAGAAGCCATGCCGGTGATCCGCGATCTGCGTGACTTTGACCGTCATTCCGGCAATCGGCTGGAGCGGTTGGTGTTCAACTACCGTCCGCTGTTCATGCTGCTGATGGCGCTGACCACCGTGATGCTGAGCTTTATGGCGGTGACCCGTCTGGAGCTGCGCCCCAGTTTCGAGAAAATGATTCCGCAGAGCCAGCCGTACATCCAGAACTTCCTGGAGAACCGCCAATCGCTGCGCGGTTTGGGTAACTCGGTGCGGGTGGTGGTGGAGAACACCCAAGGCGATATTTTCGACCCTGGCTACCTGGACGTGATTAAGCAGGTCAACGACAAATTGTTCCTCACTGAAGGCGTCGACCGCGCCTGGATGAAGTCGTTGTGGAGTCCGGCGGTGCGCTGGACCGAAGTTACCGAGGAAGGCTTCCAGGGCGGCCCGGTGATGCCCGATACCTATTCAGGCAAGCCTGAAGAAATTGAACAGCTGCGCCAGAACATTTCCCGTGCCGGCATCGTCGGCAGCCTGGTGGCCAGCGACTACAAGTCGAGCATGTTGATCGTGCCACTGCTCGACAAGGCCACCGCCAGCGGTCAACGCCTCGACTATCACGCCTTCTCGCAGATGCTCGAAGAGCAGTTGCGCGACAAGATCGAATTCGCCGGTGACAGCGCCGCGCGCAAGGCCGCAGAGGAGGGCAAGGGCCCGTATAAGGTGCGGGTGATCGGTTTTGCCAAACTGATGGGCGACCTGATCGACGGGTTGATTCAGGTGATGATGTTCTTCGGCCTGGCCGTCGTCACGTCGCTGATCATCATTTACGCGTACACCCGCTGCGTACGTAGCACGTTGCTGGTGGTTGGCTGCTCGCTGATCGCGGCGGTCTGGCAACTGGGTATCGTCGCCTGGCTGGGTTATGCCATCGATCCTTATTCGGTATTGGTGCCGTTCCTGATTTTTGCGATTGGTGTATCCCACGCGGCGCAGAAGATGAACGGCATCATGCAGGACATCGCCCGCGGCACCCACAAGCTGATCGCCGCACGCTACACCTTCCGGCGCCTGTTCATTGCCGGGGTCACCGCGCTGCTGGCCGATGCCGTCGGGTTCGCGGTCCTGATGTTGATCGACATTCCGGTAATCCGCGACCTGGCGGTCACCGCCAGCATCGGTGTGGCGGTGCTGATTTTTACCTCGCTGTTGCTGATGCCGGTGGCGCTGTCTTATGTCGGCGTCGGTGCCAAGGCTGCCGAGCGTGCGCTGAAAATCGACACGCGCGCGGAGGGTCATAAAGGCTTCGGCAAACTGTGGGACATGCTCGACCGTTTCACCACGCGCAAGTGGGCCACGGGGGCAGTATTGGTTGCGCTGCTGATGGGCATCGGCGGCTTCATGATCAGCCTGCATTTGAAGATCGGCGATCTGGAAAGTGGTGCACCGGAATTGCGTGCCGACTCGCGCTACAACCGTGATAACGCCTACATCACCAGCCACTATGCGCTGTCCAGCGACCTGTTTGCGGTGATGATCAAGACCGCGCCGGAAGGCTGCCTGAATTACAAGACGCTGATCCTTGCCGACCGGTTGGCTTGGGAGCTGCAACAGGACCCGGGCGTGCAAGCGACGACTTCGCTGGTGAACGCGGTGCGCCAGATCACCGCGGGCACCTATGAGGGTAACCCCAAGCTCAACAGCATCCAGCGTAATCAGGACGTGTTGAACTATGCCGCGCAGCAAGCCTCGGTCAACTCCCCGGAGTTGTTCAACAACGACTGCTCGCTGATGCCGGTGATCGCCTTCCTCAAGGACCATAAGGCCGAAACCCTGAATGCGGTGGTCGGCATTGCCGAAAAATTCGCCCAGGAGAACAACAGCGATGATCGCCAGTTCCTGCTGGCGGCCGGGTCGGCCGGCATTGAGGCAGCGACCAACATTGTGGTGCGCGAGGCCAATCGCACCATGCTGCTGTACGTCTATGCGGCGGTGACGCTGTTCTGCCTGATCACCTTCCGCAGTTGGCGCGCGACGCTGGTCGCGCTGTTGCCATTAGTCCTGACCTCGATCCTGTGTGAGGCCTTGATGGTGGTTATGGGCATTGGCGTGAAGGTTGCGACCCTGCCAGTAATCGCCTTGGGCGTGGGGATCGGTGTGGATTACGCGTTGTACCTGCTCAGCGTGCAGTTGCATTACCAGCGTCAGGGCCTGCCGTTGAGTCAGGCTTACCGCAACGCCGTGTCGTTTACCGGTCGGGTGGTGGGCTTGGTGGGCATCACCCTCGCGGCGGGCGTGGTGTGCTGGATTTGGTCGCCGATCAAGTTCCAGGCGGACATGGGCATCCTGCTGACCTTCATGTTCCTGTGGAACATGCTCGGTGCGCTGATTCTGATTCCGGCGCTGTCGTATTTCCTGTTGCGTGAAAGGGTGCCGATTGTACAAGCCCCTGAAGCGCAAGCAGCTCCAACCCAAACCACTGAACGTCCCGGCATGCCACATGCCCTGGCCACTTCCGAGTAAGTCAAGAATGTCTGATTACAAAGCTCCTTTGCGCGACATGCGCTTCGTACTCAACGAGGTTTTCGAGGTGTCCCGGCTATGGGCCGGGCTACCTGGCCTGGCCGAGGTGATCGATGAAGAAACCGCCGCTGCCATCCTCGAAGAAGCCGGCAAGATCAGCGGCGAAGTCATCGCGCCCTTGAACCGTGCCAGCGACGAACAAGGTTGCACCTGGAGCAACGGCTCGGTTCAGGCGCCGGACGGTTTTGCCTCGGCGTACCAGGCGTTCGCCGAAGGCGGTTGGGTGGGCGTTGGCGGTGATCCGCAGTTCGGTGGCATGGGCATGCCCAAGGCGATTTCGGCGCAGGTCGAGGAGATGGTCAACGCGGCCAGTCTGTCGTTCGGCCTGTACCCGATGCTGACGGCCGGCGCCTGCTTGTCGATCAATGCCCACGCCAGTCAGGAACTCAAGGAGCGCTACCTGCCAAACATGTACGCCGGCATCTGGACCGGTTCGATGTGCCTGACTGAAGCGCATGCCGGTACCGATCTGGGCCTGATTCGCACCCGGGCCGAGCCTCAGGCCGATGGCAGCTACAAGGTCAGCGGCAGCAAGATTTTCATCACCGGTGGTGAGCATGACCTGACCGAAAACATCATCCACCTGGTGTTGGCTCGACTGCCGGATGCACCTGCCGGCCCCAAGGGGATTTCCCTTTTCCTGGTGCCCAAAGTGCTGGTCAATCCTGACGGCTCGCTGGGCGAACGCAATGCGCTGTCTTGTGGTTCCATCGAACACAAAATGGGGATCAAGGCCTCCGCTACCTGCGTGATGAACTTTGACGGGGCCACGGGCTGGATCGTCGATGCGCCGAACAAGGGCCTGGCGGCGATGTTCACCATGATGAATTACGAGCGTCTGGGCGTGGGTATTCAGGGGCTGGCGTTGGGCGAGCGTTCGTACCAGAACGCCGTCGAATACGCCCGTGATCGCCTGCAAAGCCGCTCGCCGACCGGCGCGCAGTACAAAGACAAAGCTGCCGACCCGATCATCGTGCACCCGGACGTGCGGCGCATGCTGTTGACCATGAAAGCCTTGAACGAAGGCGGGCGGGCGTTCTCCAGTTATGTCGCCCTGCAACTGGACACCGCCAAGTACAGCGAAGACGTGACAACCCGCCACCGCGCCCAAGAATTGGTGTCGCTGTTGACCCCGGTGGCCAAGGCGTTTCTCACCGACATGGGGCTGGAAACCACCGTGCATGGGCAGCAGGTTTTCGGCGGTCACGGCTACATCCGCGAATGGGGCCAAGAGCAATTGGTGCGCGACGTGCGCATCACCCAGATCTACGAAGGCACCAACGGCATTCAGTCGCTGGACCTGGCGGGGCGAAAGATCGTCGGCAGCGGCGGGGCGCTCTACCGGTTGTTTGCTTCAGAAATCCGCAACTTTACCGCCAACGCCCGTGCTGAGTTGGGCGAGTTTTGCAGGCCATTGAACGCCGCCGTGGACACCCTCGACGAACTGACCGCGTGGTTGCTGGATCGCGCCCAGGGCAACCCGAATGAAATCGGCGCCGCCTCGGTCGAGTACCTGCACGTGTTCGGCTACACCGCGTATGCCTACATGTGGGCATTGATGGCCAAGGCAGCCTTGGGCAAACAGGCCGAGGATGACTTTTACGCCAGCAAACTGGGTACCGCACGCTTCTACTTCGCCCGCCTGCTGCCGCGTATCCATTCGTTGAGCGCGTCGGCAAGGGCTGGCAGCGCATGCCTTTACCAACTGGATGCGGCGCAGTTCTGACCGTTGAGCCAACGCAAAAAAGGACCAGGAACCATTACCATGATGGCGACAAAAATAATTCCGCCCGCCGACGGCGCCTATGCCTATCCCTTGCTGATCAAGCAATTATTACTGTCCGGGGTGCGCTACGAGCCGGGTCGGGAAATCGTCTATGCCGACAAACTGCGCTACAGCTACCAGACCCTCAACCAGCGTATCCGCCGCCTGGCCAACGCCTTGACCGCTGCCGGGGTCAAGGCCGGTGACACCGTGGCCTTGCTCGATTGGGACAGTCATCGCTACCTGGAGTGTTTTTTTGCCGTGCCGATGATCGGCGCCGTGCTGCACACCGTGAACATTCGTCTGTCACCGGATCAGGTGCTCTACACCATGAACCACGCCGAGGACGATCTGGTGCTGGTGCATGATGATTTTCTGCCGCTAGTTGAACAGATTCACGGGCAGCTCAAGACCGTCACAGGCTACCTGCAACTCACGGACGACACGGCAAGCAACACGTCGTTACCCGTGCTGGGGGAATACGAGCAGCTACTGTCCCTGTCGGCAGACCAGTACGAGTTTCCCGATTTTGATGAAAACTCCGTAGCGACCCTTTTCTACACCACCGGCACCACCGGCGATCCGAAAGGCGTGTATTTCACCCATCGCCAGTTGGTCCTGCACACTCTGAATGCCGTGGGCACCTTGGGGGCTTATCAGGGCCTGCCGCTGCTGCGCTCAGATGATGTGTACATGCCCATCACACCGATGTTTCACGTGCATGCCTGGGGGGTGCCCTATGTCGCCACCCTGATGGGACTCAAGCAGGTGTACCCCGGTCGTTACGAGCCCAACACGCTGGTAAGGCTTTTTCGCGAAGAGAAGGTTACGTTCTCCCATTGCGTGCCGACCATATTGCAAATGATCCTGGGCTGCGAGGAAGCGAGACAGACCCGTTTCGATGGCTGGAAAATGCTCCTGGGGGGCAGCGCCCTGACACTGGGTACGGCCAGCGAAGCAACAGCCAAAGGCATTCACGTATACAGCGGCTATGGGATGTCGGAAACCTGTCCGCTGCTCTGCGTGACATACCTGCGCGATGAGGAACTGAAACTGTCCACCCAGGCCCAGTTACCCATTCGCATCAAGACCGGGATACCGGTCCCGATGGTCGATCTGAAAATCATTGATGCCAGCGGCAATGATGTGCCCCACGACGGTGAGTCCCAGGGAGAGATCGTGGTGCGTGCACCCTGGCTGACTCAAGGGTATTGGAAGGAGCCGGAAAAGGGCGCCGAGTTGTGGAGCAACGGTTGGATGCACACCGGCGATATGGCCTCTATCGATGCCTTGGGCGGGGTAGAAATCAAAGATCGAATCAAGGATGTCATCAAGACGGGAGGAGAGTGGATCAGCTCTCTGGAACTGGAGAGTCTGATTAGCGAGCACACGGCGGTTATGTCGGTAGCTGTCGTGGGTATTGCCGATGAACAATGGGGCGAACGCCCCATGGCTCTGGTGGTGTGCGAGGCGGGGCAGTATCTCGACCGCAAGATGCTGGAGGCGCATCTTCAGGCGTTTGTCGAGCGTGGCCGCATCAACAAATGGGCGATCCCCAAACAGTTCAAATTCGTCGCCGAGATCCCTAAAACCAGCGTCGGGAAGATCAACAAGAAGCTCATCCGGGAAAATGAATTGAGCTGAATGTACCAAGCGCCCGATGTGATGCATCGGGCGTTTGGGTGAAGCAGGGTATCCGTCTGGCGAAGTCATCTACCCTGCACCGCAAAGCCAAGATATGGTGTGCACTTAAATTTAGGTGGACACCAGTTCTAGCCTTTTAAGCGGGTATTTCATGCAGCCACAACGACGTTCCTACTCCAAATCCTTCAAGGCCCAAGTCATTCAAGAGTGTGCCCAGCTCGGCCATGATCTGTCTCGAAATCCCACCCCCACGCGGTACCGTCAACGTTAGCTGGCCGACCGAAAGCGCGGCTGTCTGCGCAACCTTTTTGCGAGAGCTGTTGCGATGATCCGTATCGACTCCATCTGGCTTGCCACCGAGCCCATGGACATGCGCGCCGGCACCGAAACCGCACTGTGCTTATCTGTTTGCCAACCGCCGCGCCAATCGCATGAAAGTGCTGGTGCACGATGGGCTGGGTATCTGGCTGGCGGCCCGCCGCCTGACCGCGCATATTTCAATGCGCAAATTTGCGGCGTAACTCCAAGCGGTTTAGTCCTACGCGATTTTGATTACTACCTTACCAAAGGCGCCTCTGGCCAAATGTTCGTACGCTTCGCGTGCTTGATCGAATGGATACACGTGGTCGATTACCGGGCGAATCTTGTGCTCATTCAGGAATTCGTTCATTCGGTCAAATGATGAGCGTGGAGCAACGGCTATGCCGCGAATCGTTGTTTGTCGGAAAATCATAGGCATCAAGTTCAGGGCAGAGGTTTGGCCTGTCAGAAAGCCGATCTGTGCGATACGTCCACCTGCCTTTGTTGCCGCAATCGATTGATTGATGCCGTCACCGCCTGCCACATCCAGCAGGAGATCCACGCCCTTGCCGTCAGTGAGCTTCAGAACTTCCTCTGCCCACTCAGGGGTAGTGCGATAATTCACACCAGCAACAGCGCCCAGTTTTTTTACAGCTTCCAGATTGGTATCACGGCTGGAGGTGACGATAACCTTGGCTCCCAAAGCTGTGGCAATTTGTGCTGCAAAAACAGAAACACCTCCAGATCCCTGAACCAAAACGGTTTGGCCGGCCTCGATCTGGCCATAATCGACGAGCGCATACCACGCCGTCAGCGCAGCAATTGGAAGGGTCGCAGCTTCCTCATCTGACATGTTATCGGGGGCACGTACCGCGCTGTCTTCATGGATGATCATGTATTCCGCCAGACCACCAGGCAATGGCGAGCCGAAGCAGTAGTTGGGTTCATCAGGCCCAGGCATGCCCTCCAACCAACGTGAGTAGAGGTGTGAGTTGACCCGATCTCCGATAGCGAAGCGGCTGACACCATCACCAACGGCCACGACAGTCCCCGCCGCATCGCTGACGGGGATCAGCGGCTTGGGCACCATGTGAGGTTCATAGATGCCGTCAACGATGGCCTTGTCCCGGAAATTGAGTGATACAGCGCCTACTTTAACCAGCAGTTCACCAGCTTGGGGCACGGGGGTTTCCGTTTCGCCCTGCACCAGATTATCCAAGCCGAAATCTTTCAGAAGCCACGCTTTCATGTTCTGTCTCCAACAATTTTGAATGTGCAGGGGAGGAAAGCTCCTCCTTTACGCTGAGGACATTGTTGAGGTTTCGCGGCTCTAGATAAATGTGCAGAAACCAACAGGATTGTTATCCTGATCAGCAACAATCATCCAGTTAACACGCTTCCCGAGAAGAGACTTATGGAGCTTCTACAGTCGATGCAAGTATTCGCCAAGCTAGCGGAGTTGGGGAGCTTCACCAAAGTCGCTGAGGCAATGCAGGTCGGACGCCCGCACGTCACACGCACCATTCAGGATTTGGAAGCCTCGCTGGGTGTCCGTCTGTTCCAACGCACTACGCGTAAAGTGAAACTGACTGCTGAGGGCGAGCGGTTTTACGAACGCGTCAAAGAGATTTTGGCAACCATCGCAGAAACCACTTCCATGTTCGACCGTAGTGGATCGACGTTGCGAGGACGGCTTCGAATTGACATCCCCACCGCATTTTCCCAGCACAGCTTCATGGAAAGCCTTAGGAGATTTACCGAGGCATTTCCCGAAATCGAGCTTGCGCTAGGCGTGACCGACCGTACGGTAGATCTCGTAGCCGAGGGCATCGACTGTGTATTGCGAATTGGTGACCTCCCGGATTCAAGCATGGTGGCTAGAGAAATCGGCACCGCCACCATGGTGACCTGTGCGTCTGCAGGTTATCTCCAAGCCTGCGGGGCACCCAAAACCCTACAAGATCTAGTAGACCACCAATGTGTCAGCTTCCTTTCCGGTCAAAATAACAGACCGCTGCCTTGGCACTTCTCGGTAGACGGCGAAGATCGTCCACATACGCCTCATGGTGGAATCACCGTGAATGAGTCGAATGCCTACGTTCAATGCGGTGTTGCAGGCTTCGGCATTGTTCAAGCTCCTGGAATTACCGTTCAGACATTCCTCGCAAGCGGAGAACTGGTTGAAGTGCTCAGGGCATTTCGTCCAAAGCCTCGCCTGGTTTCCGTGCTTTATCCAAGCAGAACGCATCTTGCGCCTCAGGTCGACGCATTTGTGGATTGGCTGAAGGAACATTTTCCTGTGCTACACCCCAATTGGTTCACAGCGCACTAACCTTCGCTCATAGGCTGACTCCGCACCAAAACGGGCTGGTGCAAGATGTGTTCGGCAGACGCTTACGAAACAGGCGTAAACCCGCTTTAGGCCTAGCGAGATGCAACAGGCATGGCGGCTACTTACGTATTGCCAGTGGATGGTCTAGCGATCATGGCATCCGTATTTTCGTCTTGCGGTAGGCCTCGCACCGTGGACCGGCGGGAGATGACGGCAAGGCGCGAATCGGGGACTTTGTGTTTCCAGCAGCTAACCTTCAAGTAGCGGACAGGCGACGAAGTGCCAGGATGAATGTTGAACCCGCGCAGAGTCTGGCTCTCTATGGGATGTGAGGCTACATTTCTTTCTTTGACGACAAGGAACACTTATGCGGACGTGGTCAGTGGCACTTGCGGGCCTGCTGTTGGCTGGGTGTTCATTGCCGGCATCCCTGGTGCCGGGCGAACCCAATTACAGCAAGGTGTCGGACAAGCCGCCCAAGGAACTCGCTGCGTGCGTTTTTCCGGTCTGGCAGCGCGAAGTACCGAAAACCACCCAGGTTTCGATCTCCAATGGGATGAGGATCCACGCGCCGGGCGTGATCACGGCCGATGAAATCCTGGACATCGTCAAGTACAAGGATGGCAGCCGTGTCTCCCTCTACGAGGGGCCACCCTGGGCCAAGACGACGGTGTTGAGAAACGCGGTACGTGATTGCCTGTGAGGCAAGGATCATTCGCCCACTTGTGTCTCACAGGCAAAATGATTGGTCTGGCGGTTTTTCGCGGTCAGGTCGTTCGTCAGCTTCCTGGCCGCCGCGAGGCATTGGATGTGAGCATCTTGCTGCACCCAATGTTCGACGGGAATCACCTGGCAATGGCTGCGCGATGCGTCGGCGCACAGGTAGAGCAGTAAAAATACCGTCATACAGACTCCTGTGCGTTTGGTTTCAGGTGCGGTGGCTTAGGTATGAGTATGTACCGCTCCCTCACTTCGGCCAGTGGCGCGGGGGTGATAATTCGATATGGGGCGACTCTCGCGTGCCCTCCGTTCGTCGACCGTTGTGGGTCTGAACGAGCGGGCCGTGACTGACGGGTTTCACGCTTCTTTCACAAGTGCCGACGTAGGCTCGGGTTATCCGTTAAAAGTAATCTTATGAGCCCGTTCCCCAGCGGGCTTTTTTTTTGCCTGCGATAAAACTTGGTGCACAAACGCTGTCCAACCCTCGCGGTTTGGCGGGGGAATGTGTCCTGGACTGAACTGTCTGCCGCCCCGAGCGTCCAACCGCTTACTATTCAGTAATATCTTTGAGGTTTATGTCATGCGTTTAACTCTGCCTGCTCTGGTTCTGGGCCTTCTGGTCGCTCAAGGGGCGATGGCCGCCGGTGATGGTACAGCGGCGCTCGGTGGTGGTCTTGGTGGTGCGTTGGGCAATGTGGTGGGGCAAAAGCTCGGCGGCAGTACCGGTGCGGTGATTGGCGCTGGCGTTGCCGGTGCGGCCGGCAGTGCGGCCGGTGCCCGTAAAGGCAATCGAACCAAGGCTGCTATCGGCGGTGGCGTGGGTGCGGCAGGTGGCTCGGTGATCGGCAAGTCACTGGGCGGCAAGAGTGGTTCCACTATCGGTGCCGGCCTTGGCGGTGCCGCCGGCGGTGCGGTAGGCAACAGCATGGGCAGGAAGTAACACCGACGCCTGCGCGTGTTGAACGGGAAGCCCGGCTTGATGCCGGGCTTTTTCATGGGCGCGGACCGGTGCTAGTACGCGGGCGGAGCGCTGAGGGCCTGCTCCGGCAAACAGTTGGCGCCTATCAACCTGGCTCGCTATGCTGGCGAATCCTTTAACCGATCGTCGTGGGGGCGATCAAGACGATGGCCAGCCCTGAGCCGTTCCCGGAATGCAGTGTTGATAACGGATCAGATGCGATGAACGCAGCGCGAGGTTTGGGCCCGATCAAGGCCGTGATTTTTGATATGGATGGTTTGCTGCTCGACACCGAGGGGATTTACACCGAGGTCACGCAGATCATTGCCCAGCGCTACGGCCGCACGTTCGACTGGAGCATCAAGCAGAACATCATTGGCCGCGGTGCCGCCGACCTGGCGCGCTATGTGGTCGAGGCACTGGACCTGCCCATCACCGCCCAAGAGTTTCTGGTGATCCGCGAGCCCCTGCTGCGTGAGCGGTTCCCCCATGCGCAGGCCATGCCGGGGGCGCGTGAACTGGTCGAGCATTTGAAGGCCAGTGGTATTCCCATCGCCGTGGGCACCAGTTCTTCAAGCCAATCGTTCGCGCAAAAAACCGCGTTGCACGGTGAGTGGTTTGCGCTGTTCGACACCATTGTGACCGCCGATGATCCCGAGGTGGGTGCGGCCAAGCCGGCACCGGATATTTTTCTGGTCGCGGCGCGTCGCCTGGGGGTGGAGCCCAGAGACTGCCTGGTGTTCGAGGACTCACCTTTTGGCGTGACCGCCGCCAAGGCCGCGGGGATGACCGTCATCGCAGTGCCGGACGCCGCCATGGTCGATGAAAAGTACGTCCATGCCGACGGCATTCTGCGCAGCTTAAAGGCGTTCCAGCCTGATCGGGAGTCATGACATGCTCAAGGATGTTCCGTTTAGCCTCGCTGCTGCGCTGTTGATGATGGCAATGACGGCATGCACTCAATCCAAGCCCTCTGGTGGCGCAGCTTTAGCGTTGCCATCCCGTACCGCTGCACCGTCAGGTGAGGACGCCCGGCAGTTTTTCGCCAGAGGCAATGAGCCGTTCTGGGCAATCAAGACAAACGGATCGACATTGATTTGGCTAACCCCTGAAAATCCGCAAGGGAAACCACTCCGGGCCGATCAAGCTGTTTCGGCAGATAAGGTCGAGTACACGGGGAAAGACGCAGACAAGGCATTCGCTTTGCTCATCGTCCAGGCCCCCTGTGTCGACACCATGTCCGGAGAGGCTTTCAATTTCACGGCTGTCTGGACGTATGCGCAACAAAGCCACCACGGGTGTGCCGCGGGTGGGGAGTGACACCGGCCACAGGGTTCAGCGCCCTCGGCCAAACTGCCCGGGCCAGCCGATGATGGTTTTTCCCCGAGGCGTTGCATAGGTCCTGACCTTGGACGTCGAAAGCCCCAGCCGTACCAACGACTCAGCGATGGTCACCGCTGCTGTCACGCCGTCCACCACCGGCACGCCGGTGCGCTGTCGGATCTGTTCGCCCAGCCCGGCCATGCCGCCGCAACCCAGGCAGATGACTTCGGCCTTGTCTTCGTGCACCGGCGTGTTGAACGATGGCGAACAGGGCCCGCTCGGGGTCCTGTTCGAGTTCCAGCACCGCCAGGCCGCTGGCCCGGACTGACGCGCAGCGGTCCCAGAGGCCGGAGAGCTTGAGGCGATCCTCGATCAGCGGCACGGTGCGGTCCAGGGTCGTGACCACCGAATGGGCATGGCCCAGAAACATCGCGGTGCTGGCGTCGGCGTCGGTGATGTCCACCACCGGCACGTCCAACAACTCCTGCAAACCCTCGCGCCCATGCTCGCCGTAGCCGGCCTGGATCACCGCATCAAAGGGTTGGTCGTAGCGCATCACCCAGTCCATCACCGCGATAGCCGCCAGGTCGCTTTCGAAGTTGCCTTCGATGGAGTCGGCGCCAACGTGCGGGGTCAGGCCAATGATCTGCGTGCCGGCCGGCGGCTGATTCGATTTAGCGGGGGAGAGGTGTGCAACGATGGCGGTCGCACAGGACACCATCGCGCAGGTGGGGCGGGGGGGTCAGGCTTTATGGATGAGGTTGCCGGCGTGCAGGCCGCATTCCTTTTGCGTGGCTTCTTCCCACCACCAGCGGCCTTCGCGCTCGTGCTGGTTTGGCAGCACCGGGCGGGTGCAGGGTTCACAGCCGATGCTGATGAAACCGCGCTCATGCAGGCTGTTGTACGGCAACTCCAGCATGCGGATGTAGCCCCAAACTTCTTCACTGCTCATTTGCGCCAGCGGATTGAATTTGTACAGCGGGCGCTCGGGCGTGGAGAACGCGCTGTCGACTTCCAGCACCGCCACCTGGCTGCGGGTGCCTGGGCTCTGGTCGCGGCGCTGGCCGGTGGCCCAGGCGCGGACGGTGGACAGCTTGCGCCGCAGCGGTTCGATCTTGCGGATGCCGCAGCACTCGCCGTGGCCATCCTTGTAGAAGCTGAACAGACCCTTTTCCTTGACGAACGGTTCGAGCTTGCGGTGGTCCGGGCTGACCAGTTCGATCGGGATGCCGTAGTGCTCGCGCACCTGGTCGATAAAGCGATAGGTCTCGGGGTGCAGGCGGCCCGTGTCGAGGCTGAATACCTTGACGTTCTTGTTGAGTTTCCAGGCCATGTCCACCAGCACCACGTCCTCGGCGCCACTGAAGGAGATCCAGAGATCATCGCCAAACTCGGCAAAGGCCAGCTTGAGAATGTCTTGGGCGGATTGTGTGGCATAGGTCGCGGCGAGTTCAGCGACGTCGAACGATGGGCTCATCAGGGCGGTTTCCTACAGGTCGGTGGCGCTAAGCGCTCTATAGGCTGGCGATGGTAGCAAAATCCCGAGGTCCCTGGCGCGCTCGTCTGCGTTGCGCCGGTCGGTGCGAGTCGCTAGAGTTCGGCAGTCTTTTTACTCGCTCAACTCAATAATCAGTACAAATGGGAGTGTGTTGTGGAAATTGCCTGTCTCGACCTGGAAGGTGTGTTGGTCCCGGAGATCTGGATCGCCTTCGCTGAAAAAACCGGGATTGAATCCCTGAGGGCCACCACCCGGGATATTCCTGACTACGACGTGTTGATGCAGCAGCGCCTGCGGATCCTCGACGAACATGGCTTGAAGCTGTCGGATATCCAGGAAGTGATCGGTACCCTCGCGCCGCTGGATGGCGCCATCGAGTTCGTCAACTGGCTGCGCGAGCGCTTCCAGGTGGTGATTCTCTCCGACACCTTCTATGAGTTCTCCCAGCCGCTGATGCGTCAACTGGGCTTCCCGACGCTGCTGTGCCATCGGCTGATTACCGACGAAACCGGGCGGGTGACCAGCTATCAACTGCGTCAGAAAGACCCCAAGCGTCAGTCGGTTCTGGCGTTCAAGAGCCTCTACTACCGGGTGATCGCGGCCGGTGATTCGTACAACGACACCACCATGCTGGGTGAGGCGGACGCCGGCATCCTGTTCCATGCCCCGGACAACGTGATCCGCGAGTTCCCGCAGTTCCCGGCGGTGCACACCTTTGAAGACCTCAAGCGCGAGTTCATCAAGGCGTCGAACCGTGAGTTGAGCCTGTAAGGGATGCCGTGGGGCTGATGGCCTCTTCGCGGGCAAGCCCGCTCCCGGCCAGATTCCCTGTGGGAGCGAGCCTGCTCGCGAAGTCGGTGTGAAGCCAGCGACGATCATCGCGAGCAGGCTCGCTCCCACAAGGACTGCTGCGTACCGACCAGGCGCTACAAGCCTTGTAACGTATCGAGCAACACCTTCACCTTGGTGATCGATTCCTGATACTCGGCCTGGCCATCCGAGTCGGCGACGATCCCGCCACCGCCCCAGCAGCACACCTGGCCGTCCTTGACCAGCAGGCTGCGGATGGCAATCGAGCTGTCCATCTCCCCGCGCACGTCCAGATACAGCAACGAACCGCAGTACAAACCTCGGCGGGTCGGCTCCAGTTCGTCGATGATTTGCATGGCGCGGATTTTTGGTGCGCCGGTGATCGAGCCGCCGGGGAAGCTGCCGGCGATCAGGTCCAGGGCATCCTTGCTGGCGGCGAGCTCGCCGGTGACGCTACTCACCAGGTGGTGCACGTTGGGGTAGCTCTCCAGGCTGAACAACTCCGGTACCCGTACCGAACCGACACGGCAGGTGCGGCCCAGGTCGTTGCGCAGCAGGTCCACGATCATCAGGTTCTCGGCGCGATCCTTGGCGCTGGCCAGGAGTTCGGCGGCGTTGGCCGCATCTTCCACAGCAGTCAACCCCCGTGGGCGGGTGCCTTTGATCGGCCGGGTTTCCACCTGGCCGGCGCTGACTTTGACGAAGCGTTCCGGCGACAGGCTCAGCACTGCGCCGCCATCGGGCAGGCTTTGAAAGCCCGAGAATGGGGTCGGGCAGGCCGCTCGCAGCGCACAGTACGCCGCCCAGGCATCGCCCTGGCAGGGCGCGCGGAAGCGTTGGGCGAAGTTGACTTGATAGCAATCACCGGCCTGGATGTACTGCTGGATGCGTTCGAATGCCTGTTGATAGTCATCGGCGCTCAGGTCCGCAGCCATGGTGCCGCTCAAACTGAATCTGGTATCGAGTGGCTTGGCAGGCTGGTTGAACAATTCGATCAGGCGCTGGCGCTCGGTGTCGGCGAGACTGGGGTGGAACACCAGTTGGCTGGTGCCGCGCAGGTGATCGCTGATCAACGCCCAGGCATACAGGCCAAAGCGTGCGTCGGGCAGTTGCAGATCGTCTTGCGCCTGGGTGGGCAGGGTTTCCAGGTGGCGGCCGAAGTCATAGCTGAGGTAGCCGATCAAGCCGCCGGCGAATGGCAGCTCGAAGGGCGCCGGGATAGTGGCATTGCCCAGTTGGCTGAGCGTCTCGCGCAGGCGTTGCAGGAAGGCGTTGCCACTTTCGTCTGGCGCGACCGCCAGGGTCGCCAGTGGCCAGGCGCTGAGCAGGTCATAGCGGCCGCGCTCGGCGCTGGGCCGGCCGCTGTCGAGCAACACGCTGCCCGGGGCATGGCGAATCGCCGCGAAGTACTCGGCGGGGTCGGGGTGATAGGGCAGCGGGTGTAGAGAGCAAGTCAGCATGAGCAGGGGGGATCAGCCATCGAGGCGGGGTGGCGATTGTAGTCCCCTGTAGGAAATGCTCCTAGAGGGATGTCGGGCATAGGCAGACGCATGGTCGGGTGAAGGCTTTCGCGAGCAGGCTCGCTCCCACAGGTTGATGTGTAGCCTGTGTGGGAGCGAGACCGGCTTGCTCGCGATGAAATCGCCCCGATCCCGTCTCAGCCCTCGACCCGCGGAATATGCCCAAACAGTTCCTGGACAAACGCCACGCGCTCCTCGACGGTTTCGGTGATCCCGCGCGCCTTCAATTGCTCCAGGTGCGCTTCCACCGCATGGGTGCGCAGTGTCAGTCCGCAGTCGTTGGCGATCTGGATGTTCAGTCCGGGACGGGCATTGAGTTCGAGGATCAGCGGGCCTTTTTCCTGGTCCAGCACCATGTCGACGCCGATGTAGCCCAGGCCGCACAGTTCATGGCAGCCCGCGGCCAGTTTCATGAAGCCGTCCCAGTAGGGCAGTTGCACACCGTCCACCGCGTTGGTGGTGTCGGGGTGCTTGGCGATGATGTTGTTCAGCCAGGTGCCGCGCAAGGTCAGGCCGGTGGCCAGGTCGACGCCGACGCCAATGGCGCCCTGGTGCAGGTTGGCCTTGCCGCCGGACTGGCGGGTCGGCAGGCGCAGCATGGCCATCACCGGGTAGCCCATCAGTACGATGATGCGGATGTCCGGCACGCCTTCATAGCTGATGCTTTTGAAGATCTGGTCGGGGATCACCCGGTACTCGATCAGCGCCCGGTCGCGGTGGCCGCCCAGGGAGTACAGGCCAGTGAGGATGCTGGAAATCTGGTGTTCGATTTCCTCATGGCTGATGATCTTGCCCGAGACCGTGCGGTAGCGGCCTTCGAAGCGGTCGGCGATCACCAGGATGCCGTCGCCGCCAGCGCCCTGGGCCGGCTTGATCACGAAGTCGTTGCGCCCGCCGATGATCGAATCGAGCTTGTCGATTTCCTTCTCGGTGGAGATCACACCGTACATTTCGGGTACGTGGATCCCGGCCTTGATCGCCCGTTCCTTGGTGATGATCTTGTCATCGACGATCGGGTACAGGCTGCGCTTGTTGTACTTGAGCACGTAGTCGGCGTTACGCCGGTTGATGCCCATGATCCCGCGCGCTTCCAGGGCTTTCCAGGTCTTCCAGAAGCCGAACATTACGAATCAGCCTTGAGGAAGGCCTTGAACCGTACCAGTTCGGTCAGGCGGTAGCCGCGATAACGCCCCATGGCCAGCATGAAGCCCACCAGGATCAGCAGGACCGCCGGGAAGGTGAAGATAAAGTACACCAGCTCCGGCACGCTCATGATCAGGTGCGCCAGGGACGCGGCGAACAGGGTGCCAATCGCCACTTTCATGGCATGCCCGGCGCCGCGTTCTTCCCAGGTGATCGACAGGCGTTCGATGGTCATGGTCAGGATCACCATCGGGAACAGCGCCACCGACAGTCCGCGTTCAAGGCCCAGCTTGTGGCTGAACAGGCTGATGGCGGCAATCAACACCACCACGAACGTCAGCACCACCGACAGCCTTGGCAGCATTTGCAGCTTCAGGTGTTCAAGGTAGGAGCGCAGCGACAGCCCCAACGCCGTGATGACGGTGAACAGCACGACGCCAAAGCCCAATCCGGTTTCACGGAAGGCCAGGGCAATCAACACCGGGGTGAAGGTGCCCAGGGTCTGCAAGCCGATCAGGTTGCGCAGGATCAGGATCACCAGCACGCCAATCGGGATCATCACCATGATCATGAAGGTCTGCTGGGTTTGCAGCGGCAAGCCGTACAGCGAGTAGTCGAGGAAGTTGGCGTCGGTGTTCTCGTCGGTCAGCTTGGCCAGGCGAATCGCGTTCATTTCGCTGTTGTTGAGGCTGAACGTGACGTTGGCCTTTTTGCCGCCATCGACGGTGATCAGGTTGTCATCGCCGGTCCACCACAACAGGCGGTCGCTGGGCAGGCCTTGCTCGCCGGTTTCCGGGTTGAAGTACAGCCAGTCGTTGCCGTTGAAGCTGCGCAGCCACAGCTCCGGGCTTTGCGGCTGGTCGGCCATCAGGCGGATGGTGTGGACCTTCTCTATTGGTACATGGGCAATGGACAGCAGCAGTTCGACGATCTTGGCCTTGTGCGCCGGCGATGGGTCGCCCGCCAGCAACAGCTTGGCGTTGTCGTCACTGCTGTTGTTGACCCGCTTGATCGCTTCGCTGATGAAGGTCTCGACATCGGCCGAGTGCTGGCGGATCGGCGCCAGCAAGGCATCGGCGGCGACCTTTTCCGGGCCTTCGATGGCGATGCTGTCGCGGAAGGTCGGACCCTTGACCTTGGATTTTTCGCCGGTGTAGCGCTTGGTCAGCACCAGGCGGTAATAAAGGGTCTGCTTGCCGTTGGCGCGGCGGGCCGACCAGGTGACCTTGCGGTTGCCGTCGACACGGTTCACCGAAACGCCATAGTTGTTGGAGATGAAGCTCTCGTTGAGGCTGACGTAGTCGCGGCTCAGGGGCGGCACGAACATCTGGACCTTCACCGGGTCCTTGGCACTGGCGACGAACTCGACCTTGGCGTCGATGTTCCACAGGTCGTCGGTGGCGTCTTCAGTCACTGGAATGCCCAGCACGAAAATCTGATAGGCCGTAACGGAAATGCCCAGCACCACCAGGATGGCGATCAGGATTTTCAAGTGAAGGGTAAGAGAGCGCATGGGGATTACTCGGCGGTATGAGCGTCGGTGGCGCAGGCGGGTTTGCCGGCAGCGTATTTAAGACTGGGGTCGACCAGTGCATCGAAGCGTTTCAGGGCTTCGGAGCCGATCAGGAGCGGGTACTGGAAGGCGCTGCGGTCGGTCAGGTTCACTTCGATGCTGCGCAGCGCCGTGCCCATGCAGATATCCAGCTCGATCACCGGGCGTGCGGTGTACTGTTGCCCTTCCTCGGGATCGTAGTCGCCCGCGCGGCGCTTGATTTTGCTGACTCGCGCCAGTGGCCGTTCGATCGGGTGCGTGTGGGCCGCGTCAATGGCCAGGTAAAAACGCACCCAGGATTCGCCGTTGCGCTTGAAGCGCTTGATGTCACGGGCACTGAGGGAGGCGGTCTTGGCGCCGGTGTCGAGCTTGGCCGCCACTTGCAGGTCGATGCCTGACAGTTGGGCGTACTCGTTGAGGCCGTACACGGTTTTTTCGCCCGCGTAGCCAAGGGCCGGCAGGCAGAACAGGCAGAGCAATGAAGGGAGGTGCTTGAGTCTCATAAATCCTGGCGCGCGCTGTCCATTCTTTCTTTTGGTTCAAGGTGACTGGCATTGCTGCGCAAGCGCCCTTTTATGCCTGCCATAAAAAGATGACAGGTAAATGCGGCCGGCATTCTAACACGGTGGTTTTATGGCGCTAGCGCCGGCGAGGGTCCTTTAGTTTGGTTTTAATTGCCGTGCTTATTAGACGATTGTCGACAATAGATCTTTTTTCTTTGACGAAAGCCTAGTTATTGGTTAGTTTTTGCCGCATCAGCTTTCAAGGTGTCGACAATATGCTGGATCAACTCGATTCCCCAGCCCTGGCTCAGGACGATTCGGAAACCCTCTCCGAGAACGTCTTCCGTAGAATCCAGGCGGCCATCGTCAAAGGCGAGATCGCACCGGGCAGCAAAATCTCCGAGCCGGAGTTGGCGCGCACCTATGGCATCAGCCGTGGCCCGCTGCGCGAGGCAATCCACCGCCTTGAAGGCCAGCGCCTGCTGGTGCGAGTGCCTCACGTCGGCGCCCGGGTGGTGTCCCTGAGCCACGCCGAGCTGGTTGAACTCTATGAGATCCGCGAGTCCCTGGAGGGCATGGCGTGTCGCCTGGCGGCCGAGCGCATGACCGATGCCGAGATCGAAGAGCTGCGCCAGGTCCTGCATACCCACGAGCGCGATGCCGCGTTCCAGGCCGGCGTCGGCTACTACCAGCAGGAAGGCGACTTCGACTTCCATTACCGGATCATCCAGGGCGCCGGCAACCGCACCCTCACGCAAATGCTCTGCGGCGAGCTGTATCAACTGGTGCGCATGTACCGCATCCAGTTTTCCGCCACGCCCAATCGCCCGCGCCAGGCCTTTGCCGAACACCACCGAATTCTCGATGCCATCGCCGACCGTGACGGTGAGTTGGCCGAGTTGTTGATGCGTCGCCATATCGGCGCGTCAAAACGCAATATCGCCCGTCACTATCAGGACGGTAACCATCCGACAGTCACTCCACGAGGTGAGTCATGAGTTCCAACAAGAGCACACCAGGCCAGCGTTTCCGTGATGCGGTCGCCAGCGAGCAGCCGTTGCAAGTGGTGGGCGCGATCAACGCCAACCATGCACTGCTGGCCAAGCGCGCCGGTTTCAAGGCTATTTATCTGTCCGGTGGCGGGGTTGCGGCCGGTTCCCTCGGCGTGCCTGACTTGGGCATTACCGGTCTGGATGACGTACTGACTGACGTGCGCCGCATCACCGACGTCTGCGACCTGCCGCTGCTGGTGGACGTGGACACCGGTTTTGGCTCCTCGGCCTTCAACGTGGCGCGCACCGTCAAGTCGATGATCAAGTTCGGCGCGGCGGCGATTCACATCGAAGACCAGGTGGGCGCCAAGCGCTGCGGGCATCGTCCGAACAAAGAGATCGTGACCCAGCAGGAAATGGTCGACCGCATCAAGGCGGCGGTGGACGCCCGCACCGACGACAGCTTCGTGATCATGGCCCGCACCGATGCCCTGGCCGTGGAAGGCCTGGAGTCGGCACTGGATCGTGCGGCTGCGTGCATCGAAGCCGGCGCCGACATGGTGTTCCCGGAAGCCATCACCGAGCTTGAGATGTACAAGTTGTTCGCCGCCCGCGTGAAAGCGCCGATCCTGGCTAACATTACCGAGTTCGGTGCTACGCCGCTGTACACCACCGAGCAACTGAAAGCCGCCAACGTGGCGCTGGTGCTGTACCCGCTGTCGGCGTTCCGGGCCATGAACAAGGCGGCAGAAAACGTCTACACCGCGATCCGCCGCGATGGCACGCAGCAGAATGTCATCGACACCATGCAGACCCGCATGGAGCTTTACGATCGCATCGACTACCACACCTTCGAGCAGAAGCTCGATGCGTTGTTCGCCCAGAAAAAAGGCTGAGCGGCGACCCGCGTATCGCGTGTGAAGCAATGCTGACCCGTAGGAGCGAGGCTTGCCCGCGAAAGCGATCTGATTCCGGGCACTGAGTGTGAATATAGATCCGCGTTCGCGGGCAAGCCTCGCGCCTACGGGAGCTGGGCATCCGTCCTCGATCAATGTGTTGCCAAGTCCCTAACAAATTCAAGATTGGAGAGAGCAATGGCCGAAGCAAAAGTATTGAGTGGCGCAGGTCTGCGTGGCCAGGTCGCCGGGCAAACCGCGTTGTCCACCGTGGGCCAGGAAGGCGCTGGCTTGACCTATCGCGGCTACGACGTGCGCGAACTGGCGGCGGATGCGCAGTTTGAAGAAGTGGCCTACCTGTTGCTGTACGGCGAGTTGCCGAGCAAGGCCCAACTGGCGGGCTACATCGCCAAGCTGAGCAAGTTGCGCGACCTGCCGCAAGCCTTGAAAGAAGTGCTGGAACGCATCCCGGCCGACGCCCACCCGATGGACGTCATGCGCACTGGCTGCTCGTTCCTGGGCAACCTGGAGCCGGAGGCGGACTTCTGCGAGCAGCACGACAAGACCGACCGCCTGCTGGCCGCGTTCCCGGCGATCATGTGCTACTGGTATCGCTTCAGCCACGACGGCAAGCGCATTCATTGCGTGACCGATGAGTCCTCTATCGGCGCGCACTTCCTGCACCTGCTGCACGACAAGCCGCCGAGTGAGTTGCACGTCAAGGTGATGAACGTGTCGCTGATTCTCTACGCCGAGCACGAGTTCAACGCCTCGACTTTTACCGCCCGCGTCTGTGCCTCGACCCTGTCGGACCTGTTCTCGTGCATCACCGCCGCCATTGGTTCGCTGCGCGGCCCGCTGCACGGCGGCGCCAACGAAGCGGCGATGGAAATGATCGAGCGCTTCGCTTCGCCCCAGGACGCCATCGACGGCACCCTCGGCATGCTGGCGCGCAAGGACAAGATCATGGGCTTTGGCCACGCGATCTATAAAGACAACGATCCGCGCAATGAAGTGATCAAGGGCTGGTCGAAAAAGCTCGCCGACGAAGTGGGCGACAAGGTGTTGTTCCCGGTGTCCGAAGCCATCGACAAGACCATGTGGGAGCAAAAGAAACTGTTCCCCAACGCCGACTTCTACCATGCCTCGGCGTACCACTTCATGGGCATCCCGACCAAACTGTTCACGCCGATCTTCGTTTGCTCGCGCCTGACCGGCTGGGCCGCCCACGTGTTCGAACAGCGCGCCAACAACCGCATCATCCGCCCGAGTGCCGAGTACATCGGCGTTGAACAGCGCAAGTTCGTGCCAATCGAACAACGCTGATTGGGGAGGGGCGCCGACGCAGGGACCTGAGTTAACGCAGATCCCTGTGGGAGCGGGCTTGCTCGCGAAGACGGACTGACATTCAACGTTGATGTCGACTGACACACCGCTTTCGCGAGCAAGCCCGCTCCCACATGTGACCGTGCTCACTTCGGAGCCCGCTGCCGGCCCCACCTTTTGTCTCCACCGTGACCGAGTCCTGACCGATGAACACTGAATTTCGCAAGCCGCTCCCCGGCACCCAGCTGGATTACTACGACACCCGCGCCGCCGTCGAGGCCATTGCGCCTGGTGCCTATGACACCCTGCCGTACACCTCCCGCGTGCTCGCGGAAAACCTGGTGCGCCGCTGCGACCCGGCCACGCTCACCGACTCCCTGAAGCAGTTCATCGAGCGCAAGCGCGACCTCGACTTCCCATGGTTCCCGGCGCGGGTGGTGTGCCACGACATTCTCGGCCAGACCGCCCTGGTGGACCTGGCCGGCCTGCGCGATGCGATTGCCCTGCAAGGCGGCGACCCGGCGCAGGTCAACCCGGTGGTGCCGACTCAACTGATCGTCGACCACTCCCTGGCCGTCGAGCGTCCTGGTTTTGATCCCGAGGCGTTCGAGAAGAATCGCGCCATCGAGGACCGTCGCAACGAGGACCGTTTCCACTTCATCAACTGGACCAAGAAGGCGTTCAAGAACGTCGACGTGATCCCGCCGGGCAACGGCATCATGCACCAGATCAACCTGGAGAAGATGTCCCCGGTGATCCAGGTGCGCGACGGCGTCGCCTTCCCTGATACCTGCGTCGGCACCGACAGCCACACCCCGCACGTCGATGCCCTGGGCGTGATCGCCATCGGTGTCGGTGGCCTGGAAGCCGAGAGCGTGATGCTCGGTCGTGCGTCCTGGATGCGCCTGCCCGAGAGCGTTGGCGTCGAGCTGACCGGCAAGCTGCAACCGGGCATCACCGCCACCGACATGGTGCTGGCGCTGACCGAGTTCCTGCGCCAGCAAAAGGTGGTGGGTGCCTGGCTGGAGTTCTTCGGTGAGGGCGCCGCCAAGCTGACCCTGGGCGACCGCGCGACCATCTCCAACATGGCCCCGGAATACGGCGCCACGGCCGCGATGTTCTACATCGACCAGCAGACCATCGACTACCTCAAGCTCACCGGCCGTGAAGACGAGCAGGTGCGTTTGGTGGAGCAGTACGCCAAGCAGACCGGCCTGTGGGCTGACAGCCTCAAGGGCGCGCAGTACGAGCGTGGCTTGCGCTTCGACTTGTCGAGTGTGGTGCGCAACATGGCCGGGCCGAGTAACCCGCACGCCCGCGTCGCCACCGCGGACCTCGCCGCGCAAGGTATCTGCGGCCAGTGGGACGACATTCCCGGCCAGATGCCGGACGGCGCGGTGATCATCGCCGCCATCACCAGTTGCACCAACACCAGCAACCCGCGCAACGTGATCGCCGCTGGCTTGCTGGCGCGCAATGCCAACCAGCTGGGGCTGACCCGCAAGCCGTGGGTCAAATCGTCCCTGGCGCCGGGCTCGAAAACCGTGGCCCTGTACCTGGATGAAGCCGGCCTGACGACTGAGCTGGAGCAACTGGGCTTCGGTATCGTGGCCTTCGCCTGCACCACCTGCAACGGCATGTCCGGTGCGCTGGACCCGCTGATCCAGCAAGAGATCATCGACCGCGACCTGTACGCCACGGCCGTGTTGTCGGGCAACCGCAACTTCGACGGGCGGATTCACCCCTACGCCAAGCAAGCGTTCCTGGCTTCGCCGCCGCTGGTGGTCGCCTACGCCATCGCCGGGACCATCCGCTTCGACATCGAAAAAGACGTGCTGGGCGTGGTCGATGGCAAGGAAATCCGCCTGAAGGACATCTGGCCCAGCGACGAGGAAATCGACGCGGTGGTCAAGGCGTCGGTCAAGCCGGAGCAGTTCCGCCAGGTGTACATCCCGATGTTCGCCATCCATGAAGACACCGGCCCGAAAGTCGCGCCGCTGTATGACTGGCGCGAGCAGAGCACCTACATCCGTCGTCCGCCGTACTGGGAAGGCGCGTTGGCCGGGGCGCGTCCGCTCAAGGGCATGCGCCCGCTGGCGGTGCTGCCGGATAACATCACCACCGATCACCTGTCGCCGTCCAACGCGATCATGCTCGACAGCGCCGCCGGCGAATACCTGGCGAAAATGGGCCTGCCGGAGGAGGACTTCAACTCCTACGCCACCCACCGTGGCGATCACCTGACCGCGCAACGCGCCACCTTCGCCAACCCGAAGCTGTTCAACGAAATGGTGCTGGAGAACGGCAAGGTCAAGCAGGGTTCGCTGGCCCGTGTCGAACCGCAAGGCCAGGTCATGCGCATGTGGGAAGCCATCGAGACCTACATGGAACGCAAGCAGCCGCTGATCATCATTGCCGGCGCCGACTACGGCCAGGGTTCGTCCCGTGACTGGGCGGCCAAGGGCGTGCGGTTGGCGGGCGTGGAAGCGATCGCCGCCGAAGGCTTCGAACGCATCCACCGCACCAACCTGGTGGGCATGGGCGTGTTGCCGCTGGAGTTCTTGCCGGGCACCAACCGCAAGACCCTGGGCATCGACGGCACCGAAACCTACGACGTGATCGGTGAGCGCACCCCGCGCACCACCTTGACCCTGGTGATCACCCGCAAGAACGGCGAGCGCGTCGACGTGCCGGTCACTTGCCGCCTCGATACCGCCGAAGAAGTGTCGATCTATGAAGCGGGCGGCGTGTTGCAGCGCTTTGCCCAGGACTTCCTGGAGTCGGCTGTCGCCGTCTAATCAGCCAATGCGCGCATGGGATTTAAGTCCCGTGCGCGCCGGTAAGGAGTTAGGAGCACCATGGCTCACGCACCTCAGATCAAGATCGCTGCCACCTACCTGCGTGGCGGCACCAGCAAAGGCGTGTTCTTCAGCCTCCAGGATTTACCCGCGTCGGCGCAGGTGCCGGGACCGTCCCGTGATGCGCTGCTGCTGCGCGTGATCGGCAGCCCCGACCCGTACGAGAAGCAAATCGACGGCATGGGCGCGGCCACGTCCAGCACCAGCAAGACGGTGATCGTGTCCAAGAGCCTCAAGGCCGATCACGATGTCGATTACCTGTTCGGCCAGGTCTCCATCGACAAGCCGTTTGTCGATTGGAGCGGCAACTGCGGCAACCTGTCGGCAGCGGTCGGTTCGTTCGCCATCAGCAGCGGCCTGGTCGATGCCAGCCGTGTGCCGCACAACGGCGTGGCCGTGGTGCGTATCTGGCAGGCCAACATCAGCAAGACCATCATTGCCCACGTGCCGATCACCGACGGTGCGGTGCAGGAGACCGGCGACTTCGAACTCGACGGCGTGACCTTCCCGGCTGCCGAGGTGCAACTCGAATTCCTCAGCCCGGCGGCCGAGGAAGATGGCGCCGGCGGCTCGATGTTCCCCACCGGCAACCTGGTGGACGACCTAGAAGTGCCCGGCGTTGGCACCCTCAAGGTGACGATGATCAATGCGGGCATCCCGACCATCTTCGTCAACGCCCAGGACATCGGCTACACCGGCACCGAGTTGCAGGGCGACATCAACGGCGACCCGAAAGCGCTGGCGATGTTCGAGACCATCCGGGCCTACGGCGCGCTGCGCATGGGCTTGATTGCCGATCTGGATGAAGCGGCCAGGCGGCAGCACACGCCCAAGGTGGCGTTCGTCGCGCCGGCGGCGGACTACGTGTCATCCAGCGGCAAACCAGTGGCGGCGGGTGATATCGACCTGCTGGTGCGGGCGCTGTCCATGGGCAAGCTGCACCACGCGATGATGGGCACCGCCGCCGTCGCCATCGGCACCGCCGCGGCCATCAACGGCACGCTGGTGAACCTGGCGGCGGGGGGCATCGAGTGTAACGCGGTGCGCTTCGGTCATCCGTCCGGCACCTTGCGCGTGGGGGCCGAGGCCACATTGGTCGACGGTGATTGGACCGTGACCAAAGCCATCATGAGCCGCAGTGCGCGGGTATTGATGGAAGGCTGGGTGCGGGTGCCGGGGGATTCGTTCTGACGCCACGCTAAAGATCCACACCCAACCCTGTGGGAGCAACTGTCTTAGCCATGCCGCTCGTCACCGCCATCGCGAGCAGGAATCTGGGTTGAGCCCGTAGGAGCGAGGCTTGCCCGCGAAGAGGCCAGCCCATTCAACATTGATGTCGCCAGGCTTACCGCCTTCGCGGGCAAGCCTTAATGCCAGTCAGTTAAGGCGCCAACCCTGTGGGAGCGAGCCTGCTCGCGAAGACGGCAACACAGCCAACATCTCCGTTGACTGACCTACTGCTATCGCGAGCAGGCTCGCTCCCACGTGGGTTTCGCTTAACTGACTGGCATTAGGGCAAGCCTCGCTCCTACAAGGAATTGAGCTGCCCCCGGATGTGTGTTCGCCGTGGACCAGGGTGAGCGG
>NZ_FOCB01000029.1 GCF_900109995.1 Pseudomonas sp. ok272
TTCAGCGAACACAGATTCTGCGCCTGGCCCAGCTTTCCTTGTGGGAGCGGGCTTGCTCGCGAAAGCGGAGGGTCAGTCGGTGGGGATGTTGGCGGTGCTGGCCACTTCGCGAGCAAGCCCGCTCTCACAAAGGGATCTCCAGTGAGCACATAACTCGCGCCCCACCCAGATACCCAGTGGGAGCCCCTATGGCCTATTTGGGGTAGAGCGGTGGCAGGCTGCTGTCGGTGGCGGGGTCTTGGGTGTGTTCGGCGGTGGGGATGGCGCGGATGGCGCGCCACAGGTCGTCGCCTTGCCAGGATTGGCCGGTTTCGCTGTAGAGCGCGCCGTTCAGGCCGTCCAGGGCGTCGGACAGCGGGACGAAGCGCGCCGCCATGTCGGCCAGGGTTTCCGGTTGTTGCCGCGCCCAGGCGTCCAGTGCCTGGCGGGTGGCTTGGGGGTCGTTGGCCTGGCTGGCGCGCTTGAGGTCGTCGAGCAGGGTGCGTGGGCTCGGCCCGGTTTGTGCGGCGCGCAGGATCGCCGGCTGCCAGCGCGCACGCCACCACAGTCCGAAGCCGAGCAGGGTGGTGCAGGCGAGGATCAGGGTGGCGAGTTTCCAGTACCAGAGCTGCCCATTGTCCAGTGCCGGCGCGGGTACGTTGCCGACCGGGGTGTCGAGCGCCAGGCTCGGGTTGTTGAGGATGTGCAGGGTTCGCGCCG
This sequence comes from Pseudomonas sp. ok272, assembly GCF_900109995.1. Classification (GTDB taxonomy): domain Bacteria; phylum Pseudomonadota; class Gammaproteobacteria; order Pseudomonadales; family Pseudomonadaceae; genus Aquipseudomonas. Next base: position 700 of record NZ_FOCB01000029.1, read on the forward strand.
GCAGGGTGCTGTGTTCCAGGTGGTCTTGGTGGGTGTTCCACCAGATCACTTCCACCGGGGGCAGTTCGAGGGTGCCACTGCGGGTTGGCACCAGGGCTTCGCGGTCTTCGCGGCTGCCGATCACGCCGCGTTCGCTGCTCTGGTTGCTCAGTTGCGGCTGATCGGGGTAGCGCCGCATGCCGTTGACGTCCGTGGCGGGCAGGGGCGGCAGCTGCGAGCTGGACAGGCCTTCGGCCTTGAGGGTCAGGCTGCGTGTCAGCGAATCGCCGACCTGGCTGCGGTCGGGCTCCGGGTTCCAGCTTTCACTCAGGCTCAGGCTGCTGGCGGGCAGCCATGGCGTGTCGGCGGGGTACTCGGCCGGCTTGGCCTTGACCGTCAAGGTGCTCGCGCTGGAACTGATGCGGATCAGCTTGCCGGATTTCGGGCCTTGGGCGCTCTGATCGGTGGTCGGCTGGGTGTTGACCAGGGTGGCGCTGAAGGTCTGCGCCGGAATGTCCAGCACGCCGCTGTGTTGCGCGAAGATCGCGTAGCGCACTTCGATGACGCCGTGGCGCAGGCCGTTGATGACTTTTTCGTAGGTACGCGGCTCGCCCAGTTGCTCGACTCGGGCATCGGCGATCTGCAAAGGGCTGACGCTGCTGTCGTCGAACAGCGAGACGGAGTGGTAGACGCGCAGGGTCAGGATGGCCTGGGCCTGCACGTACACGCTGTCGTGATCCAGGCTGGCTTCGATGAACACCGGGGTGAGTTGCCCCGGGGTGTCCGGGACCTGGCTCGCCAGGACTTGCAACTCGATGGGTTGGCTGTGCTGCTCGCCCAGGCGTAAGGCCGGGATGGTCACGGTGCCGGCCTGCTTGGGTTGCAGGGTGATGATCCAGCGGGTGGTCGCGTGGGTTTGGTTGTTGAGGGCGTCGTTCAGCGTGTTGACCTGGCGGGTACCGCGCACCTCGAACTGGGCCTCAAGAGGACTCAGGTCCGGCTTGCCGAACTGGGTCACGTCGTGGGTTTCGAGGGTCAATTCCACGGTCTCGCCGGAGTTGACGTGGCTGCGGTCGACGCTGGCCACCAGCTCCTCGGCCTGGGCGCCAAGCGTCCAGAGCAGCAAGCTGAGCAAGAGAGCAGTGAAGCGGGTCATCGGGTTTTTCCCTGATTTTGATGTTGTTGCTGTTCGTACCAGAATTTGCGCCTGAGCAGTTCGCCCGGCTCATCCGGGATCTTGCGCAGCCATTGCTCCAGGGCTTCGCGGTGCTCGCCGTTGAGGTCGGTGTCGCGGCTGCCCAGTGGCGGCGTGGTGGTTTGCTCGTCCCCCAGTTCGCTGCCCGGCACTTCATTATTGCCGGGTTCGGCAGGCTTGTCGGCGGGTGCCGGGCTTTCGCTGTCGGCGGGCTCATGGGGCGCGCTGGGTTGCGACTCGCCGGGATGTCCTTCGCTGGCCGAGGGGTCAGCGGTGGCACTCGGTGGCGGGGCTTGCGGAGGTTCTTCGCCGAGGGGTTTTTCGGGTGCCGGGGGGGGCTCGGGGGCCTGTTGCGTGATCAACGCTTCCACCAGCGCCTTGTTGACCAGCGCCGGGCGCAGGTCCGGTTGCAGCTCCAGAGCTTGTTCGTAGGCGTCGATGGCGGCCTCCAACTCGCCGCTCTTGGCCAGGGCGTTGCCCCGGTTGTAGTGGGCGCGGGCGTCAGATCCCTGGGCAAAGCGCTCGGCGGCAGCGGCATACTCGCCGGCGGCATACAGCGCCACACCTTGCCATTGCGGGTCTTCGAAGTGTTCGGCGGCCGCCAGCGGTTGCTGCTGGTTGAGCAGGTGCAGGCCCTGTTGGTCGGGACGCAGCCACAGGTCGTTGAACGTGAAGGCGTAGCTGGGTTGCGGCAGCGTCAACAGTAAGAACGGTAGGCACAACAGCCAGCCACGGCGACCGGCACAGGCGGCCAGTAGCAACAGCGGCAACAGGAGCCAGTAACCCTGGTCGGCCCAGGTGTCCAGGCGCAGCGTCTGGCCGTCATCGCGCAGGCTGTGGGGTGTGTCGAGCAGGCCCAGGCCGCGCAGGTCGTTGTCGTTCAGGCGCGCCGGGCGGTAGCGTCCGCCCAGCTCATGGGCGAAGGCTTTGAGGCCGGGATTGTCGAGGCGCGGTACGAGGATCGCGCCCTGGGTGTCCTTGAGGAAGCTGCCATCCTCGGCCGTGACGGGTGCGCCCTGGCGCGTGCCGATGCCGAGCATCAGCCACTGCGCTGCCTGGCCGCGCAAGGCTTGGCGGATGCCCTGGCGTTCCTGTTCGGTGAGGGACGAGCCGATCAGCAGGATCCGGCCCTGACCCAGCCCGCCCCGTTCGAGCAGGGTCAAGGCCTTGGCCACCGCGAGGTCGGCACGGTGGCCGACCTCGGGCATGATCGAAGGCTTGAGGGCGTCCAGCAGGTTGCGGCTGGTGGACAGGTCATCCGACAACGGCACCAGGGTGTGGGCGCTGCCGGAGTAGACGACGATGGCCGTCTGCGCGTCGCTGCGGGTTTGCAGCAGGTCGAGCAGCTTGCGCTTGGCCTGTTCGAGGCGGGTCGGGGCGACGTCGGTGGCGAGCATCTCGGGCGTCAGCTCCAGCAGCACCACCAGCGGGTCGGCGGGTTTGTGGGCGGCTTGCTCCACCCGTTCCCAACTCGGGCCGAGCAGCGCCAGCACCGCCAGCAGCCAGCCCAGGCCGAGGGCGACCCACGGCAACTTGCTTTCGCGTCCGCTGCCGCCACTGAGCAACGCCGCATGGAAGGCCGGCGGCAGGATCATCTGCCAGCGCCCGGCGCGTTTTTGCCGGTGCCACAGTTGCCACAGCAACCCGCCCAGCACGGGGAGGATCAGTAACCACCAGGGGCGGAACCAGTGCGGCCAGAGGTCGATCATCGACGCCTCCGCAGACGCAGGCGGGCCAGGCGTTGGCGCCATTGAGGGTGCTGTTGCAGAAAGTGCTCCCGGATAAAGTACCGTTGCAGGACGTTGTCCGGCCAGCGCTCGCGAATCACCAGCAACAGGCTCAGCAACAACGCCGCTGCCAGTGGCCAGCTATACAACGCCTGGGCCGGGCGGGCCTGGGTCGGTTGCTGGGTCACGGGCTCCAGTTGGTCGAGGGTTTGCTTGATCGCTTGCAGCTCGGCACCGTCGCGGGCCCGGAAGTAACGCCCGCCCGTGAGCTCGGCGATGGCCTTGAGGGCCGGCTCGTCGAGGTCCAGGCTCGGGTTGACGCCGAGAAAGCCCAGGCCGCCGGTTTGCTCGGGGTCGGCGCCAATGCCGATGGGGTAGATCTTCACCCCTTCTTCGGCAGCGAGTCTGGCGGCGGTCAACGGATCGATCTCGCCGCCGTTGTTGGCGCCATCGGTGACCAGGATCAGCACCCGGCTCTGGGCCGGACGTTGGCGCAGGCGCTTGAGGGCCAGGCCGATCGCATCGCCGATGGCGGTGTTCTTGCCGGCGATGCCGATCCGCGCTTCGTCGAGCCAGATGCGCACGGTGCGCCGGTCGAAGGTCAGCGGCGCTTGCAGGTAGGCCTGGCTGCCGAACAGGATCAAGCCCACCCGGTCGCCGTCGCGTTGTTCGAGGAAGTCCCCGAGCAGGAGCTTGACCAGCGTCAGGCGGCTGACTTCTTCGTCCTGCCAGTGCATGTCGGGAAAGTCCATGGAGCCTGAGACATCCACGGCCACCAGCAGGTCGCGGCCGCTGGCGGCAATCGGCAGCGGTTCGCCGAGCCATTGCGGGCGGGCGGCGGCGGTCAACAGCAGCAGCCACAGGAGCACGAACGGTGCCTGCTGTCGCCAGCCGGGCAGGTTGGCCCGGGCCCGGCGGCGGGCGAGGTTTTCCAGGTCAGCGAGGAAGCTGACCTGGAGCGCGGGCTCGCCACTGTCGGCGGCCGGCAGCACCAGGCGCATCAGCCACGGCAACGGCAGGAGGGCGAAGATCCACGGCCAGGCGAACTCAAACATGTTTGCGAATCCAGGTGTCGACGGCTTGGGTCAGGCCCGCGATGGCCTTGTCGTCGAGTTTGCATTCGGGCTTGTAGGCGCCTTCGACCAGGATCATCCAGCGCGTCAGGCCAGCGGCCGGGCAGCGGTTGTCGAGGAACGCCAGCCATTTGCGGCCATTGAGGGTGTGGCTCTGGCTGTAGGGGTAATCGTTGCGGCACAGGCGCTTGAGCAGGCCGTTGAGCTGCTGCAGCCAGGCGCCGGCGGGCGCGCCGTCATAGGGCTTGGGCATTTGCGCCAGCTCGGCTAGCGCGGCGACGCGCAGCGGGTCCAGCGGTTGCTCGGCCCGCACGGTGCTGCGTTTGACCGGGATGAACCGGCGCAGCTTCCACAGCGCCAGGCCGAGCAGCGGCACCAGCACCAGCAACAGCCACCAACCCGGCGCGGGCGGCCAGAAGCCGATGGGCGGCGGGGTCATCAGCGGTTGCAGTTGGTCCAGGCTGTTCATTGGCTTTTACCCGGGCGCTGCGGGTTCAGGTACTCGCGCAGTTGCTCGACCATTTCACTCTGGGTGCTGAGCGGCATCAGCAGCACCCGCAGCTTCTGTGCCAGCAGTTCCCAGCGCGCGATGCGGGCTTCGGCCTGGGCGCGATAGGCTTGGCGCAAGTCGAAGTTCAGGGTGTCGAGTTCCAGTTGCGCGCCACGCTCGGCAAAGCGCAGCAGGCCGGCGGCGGGCAGGGCGTGGTCCAACGGGTCGGACAGCGGCAGCAGCAGCAGGTCGCAGTGACGCGACAGCAGGCTGATCTGCTGCTCGGCGCCATCGGACAGGGCGCGCTCGTCGCAGATCACAATCACCAGGCTGCCGGGGCGCAACACTTCGCGCGCCCGGCGCAGGGCCATTCCCAGGTCATCGCCGCAGGGCTGGCTTTCGGTGTTCAGGCCCTGGTTGACCCGCACCAGGCGGTTGAGCAATTGCAGCAGGCTTTGCTTGCTGCGCCGTGGCTTGATTTCGTAGTGCTCGTTGTCGCCGTAGACCAGCCCGCCGACGCGGTCGTTGTGGCCCAGCGCGGCCCAGCCGATCAGGCTGGCGGCCTGGGCGGCCAACACCGACTTGAACATCAGCCCGGAACCGAAGAACAGGCGCCGGCTTTGCTCGACCATGATAAAGATCGGCCGCTCGCGCTCCTCGTGGAACAGCTTGGTGTGCGGTTCCTGGGTACGGGCGGTGACGCGCCAGTCGATGGTGCGCACGTCGTCGCCGGCCTGGTAGACCCGCACCTGATCGAAGTCGACACCGCGTCCGCGCAACTTGGAGTGGTGCAGGCCGATCAGCGGGCTGCGTTGGCTGGGGGTGGAAAACAATTGCACTTCGCGCACGCGATGACGCATCTCGATCAGTTCGCTCAAGCTGGCGCGGATGCCCGGTTCGGGGGCCGGAGGTGTATTCATCGGGGTCAAGCGACGGCTACGACGTCAAGGATGCGCTGGACCACCCGGTCCTGGTCGATCCCGGCGGCTTCGGCTTCGAAGGACAGGATGATGCGGTGGCGCAGCACGTCGAACAGCACCGCCTGGATGTCTTCGGGGCTGACGAAGTCGCGTCCGGCCAGCCAGGCGTGGGCGCGGGCGCAGCGGTCCAGGGCGATGGAGCCGCGAGGGCTGGCGCCGTAGGCGATCCACTCGGCCATTTCCGGGTCGAACTTGGCCGGCGTACGGGTCGCCATCACCAGTTGCACCAGGTACTCCTCCACCGCATCGGCCATGTACAGGCCGAGGATTTCCTTGCGCGCGGCAAAGATCGCCTGCTGGCTGACCCGGCGCTCGGGCTTGGTCTCGCCATTGAGCGCTTCGCCACGGGCTTGTTGCAGGATACGCCGCTCGACGGCGGCGTCGGGGAAGCCGATCTTGACGTGCATCAGGAAGCGGTCGAGCTGGGCTTCGGGCAGCGGGTAGGTGCCTTCCTGCTCGATGGGGTTCTGCGTGGCCATCACCAGGAACAGCGGCGACAGTTCGTAGGTGCTGCGCCCGACGCTGACCTGGCGCTCGGCCATGGCTTCGAGCAACGCCGACTGGACCTTGGCCGGCGCCCGGTTGATTTCGTCGGCCAGCACCAGGTTGTGGAAGATCGGGCCTTGCTGGAACACGAAACTGCCGGTTTCCGGGCGATAGATCTCGGTGCCGGTGATGTCGGCGGGCAGCAGGTCGGGGGTGAACTGGATACGGTGGAACTGTGCTTCGATCCCTTCGGCGAGTTCTTTGATGGCCTTGGTCTTGGCCAGGCCAGGGGCCCCCTCGACCAGCATGTGGCCGTCGGCGAGCAGGGCAATGAGCAGGCGCTCGATGAGTTTTTCCTGGCCGAGAATCTGCGTTGAAAGAAAGGTTCGCAGCGCAAGAAGCGCCTCACGGTGTTCCATCGTCGAATGTTCCTGGAAGGAGGCCGGGCAAAGGCTTTGTAGAAGCTCCCGGGCGGGGGCTGATACTTTAATCCATCCGAGCCCCAGACCACTAACGGCGCCTGGGAAATTCTTCAAATAATCGTGATTACGCAGTGGCAGCCCGTAGGAGCGAGGCTTGCCCGCGAACCGGCCCGCCCATTCAACATTGATGTCGCCAGGCTGACCGCTTTCGCAGGCAAGCCTCGCTCCTACAAGGAATCCGGGCCTGACACGGGATGAGTGTTCGCCGTGGACCAGGGTGGGAGCGGGCCTGCCCGCGAAGAGGCCGGCACATGCGCCATCAGCATTGGCTGACCCACCGCCATCGCCGGCAAGCCGGTCTCGCTCCCACAGAGATCTGGGTTGAGTCCGTAGGAGCGAGGCTTGCCCGCGAACCGGCCCGCCCATTCAACATCGATGTCGCCAGGGTTGCTGCTTTCGCAGGCAAGCCTCGCTCCAGGGTGGATGTCCGGCGTGAGAACGCCGGACGGATCAATCAGTTCTTGAAGCTGGAGTGCTTGCGCCCCTGGTCACACAGGGCGAACACCACCACCAGCACGGCGGAGATGGCCAGGATCACCGCCACGCCATCGGTGGAGTGGGTGGTCGAATGCGCCACCAGCGCCAGGCCACCCAGGGGTGCCAGGCCGCCGGCCACCGCGGTGCCGATCTCGCGCCCGGTGCCGAAGCCCGAAGAACGGGTCTGGGTCGGGAACTGACGGCTGAGGAAGGAACCCTGCGGGGCGAACATCATTGGCGCCAGGATGCCGGTACCGATGGCAATGGCCAGGTAGATCATCATCGGCTCGCCGGTGTTGAGCAACGCCAGGAACGGGTAGGCGAACAGCAGCGACAGGAAGCCACCGCAGATCAGCACCACTTTGCTGCTCCACTTGTCGCACAACCAGCCGAAGCACGGCACGGCGACGATGGCGACCAGGCTGGCGATGGTCACTGACAGCGAGGTGACATGGGCTTCGATGCCCTTGTACTGGGTCAGGTAGGCCAGGGAAAAGGTCTTGAAGATGTAGCTCAGCGCGTTGTAGCCGACGGCGACGAAGAACACCACGCCCAAGCCCTTGAGGTCGTTCTTGAAGAGCAACTTGAGCGGCGAGACCTGGGCCTTGGCCGGGGCTTTTTCGAGTTGCTTGAACTCCGGGGTCTCCGGGATGCTGTTGCGCACCCATAGGCCGACACCCACCAGGACGATGCTGCAGATGAACGGGATGCGCCAGCCGCCGGAGAGCAGGAACTCATTGCCGTTCATGGTCAGCAGGTAGACCGTCAACGACGACAGCAACAGGCCCAGGTTCAGCCCCAATGCCGGCCATGCGCCCTGGCTGCCGCGCTTGCCTTCGCTGGCGTGCTCGTAGGAGGTCACTGCCGCGCCCGACAACTCGGCACCCGCGCCCAGGCCCTGGATGATGCGTACCAGCACCAGGATGATCGGTGCCCACACGCCAATCGAGGCATAGCTGGGGATCAGGCCGATGAGGGTGGTGCACACGCCCATCATGCAGAAGGTAATGACCAGCACATGCTTGCGCCCGAACTTGTCACCCAGGTAACCGAACAAGATGCCGCCGAAGGGACGGGCGATAAAACCGATGGCAAACGTGGAGAACGCCAGTAGGGACGCGGTCTTTGGGTCGCTGGCGTCGAAGAAGATCTTCGAGAACACAATCGCCGCCATGGTGGCGTACAGGTAAAAGTCATACCACTCCAGCATCGAGCCGAAGATGGTGGCAGCGGCGACCTTGCGCAGGCGCTTTTTTTTCTGTCCCGGGGTTTCGTTGGCAGCCGGGGCGTCTTGATGTACCGACATCGGTGATTTCCTTGTGGGTCTTTGTAGTTATTGTTCAGGAGCTGGGGGGTTAGCGGGTCTTGAGAATCTTCTCGGCGATCATCTGGCCGATGGGGATGGCCGAGGTCGCGGCCGGCGAGGGCGCATTGCACACGTGGACCATGCGCGGGGTCTCGGCGAACAGGAAGTCATGCACCAGCGTGCCGTCGCGCATCACGGCCTGGGCACGGATGCCGGCCTCATAGGGCAGCAGGTCGTCGACGTCCAGGGATGGGCAGTACTTGCGGCACTGCTCCAGGTAGCCACGCTTGAACAGAGAGTTCTTCATTTCCGTGGTGCCGGAGCCGAGGTTGTTCCAGATCGTCTTCCAAAAGCCCGGGAAGCGCGCGTACTCGGCCACGTCGCGCCAGTTCACCGAGAACTTGCGGTAGTTCTCCCGACCCAGCCCCAACACGGCATTGGGGCCGACCGTGACGCTGCCGTCGATCATGCGGGTCAGGTGCACGCCGAGGAACGGCAGCTCGGGGTCCGGGATCGGGTAGATCAGGTGGTTGACGATCTGGTTCTTGGCGGCGGGCAATTGGTAGTACTCGCCACGGAACGGGATGATCTGGTGGTCGATCTTGACCCCGGCCAGCGTTGCCAGGCGGTCGGACTGCAAGCCGGCGCACGCCACCAGTTGCCGGGCCTGCCAGACCGTGTCCAGGCTGGAGATAGTCACGTGGTCCGCCGTTTCACGGATGGCCGTGACGGTGGTGTTCAGGCAAAGCTCGCCGCCAGCGGCCTCGATCACCCGGGCCATGGCCTGGCACACCTGCTTGTAGTCGACGATCCCGGTGGCATCGAGAAACAGCCCGCCGAGGCCGACGATATTGGGCTCGCGCTGGCGCAGTTCGCTGGCGTCCAGTTGTTCGACCTTCAAGCCGTTCTGCTTGGAGCGCTCATACAGCGCATGCATGCGCGTGACTTCCAGCGGGGTGGAGGCCACCAACAGCTTGCCGCAGACCTCGAACTTGATCTGGTGCTCGGTGCAGAACTCCTTGGTGGCCTGGGCGCCGCGCTTGCACAGGTCGGCCTTGAGGCTGCCCGGCGCGTAATAGATGCCGGCGTGGATCACGCCACTGTTGTGGCCGGTCTGGTGCCGGGCCAGGACGTCTTCCTTTTCCAGGATCAGCAACGAGGCGCCGGGTTGGCGTTCGAGCAGCGCCATGGCCGTGGCGAGGCCGACGATGCCGCCGCCGATGATGCAGTAGTCGTAGATCATGCAGGTGTCACCTTGTCTTTCTTATCTGAGGGTCTGCTTATCAGGTTGTCAGACTAAGTCATTCGAACAAAAGGCGCTGTCGCGCAGCGCCCGGGATCTAGTACAGCGTCTTGGGGTTCAGTTGATGGTCGGTAAGTCGATGTTCAGGCGCTTGGCTGAAGCCCGCAGGTGCGCCTCGGCACCGGCGGCGGCAGCCGTTCGGTCGCCGTCGGCAATGGCTTGGTAAAGCGCTTGGTGCTCGCGGCTGGCGTCGGCGGAACCGCCCACCAGGCGAGCGGCGGAGTTTTCCCAGGCGGTCTGCCGGGCCGAAGCCAGTTGCCCACGCAGAAAGTCGTGGAAGGCGACGAAGTAGTCGTTCTTGCTGGCGTCGGCGATGGCCCGGTGGAACTCGACGTCGGCCAGGGCGGCAGCGGCAAAGTCGCTGCGCTGCTCATGCATGTCGTGCAAGGCCTTGCGCATGCGTACAAGGTCGGCTTCGTCGCGGCGTTGAGCGGCGATGGACGCGGCCTGGGTTTCGATCCACAGGCGCATTTCAAACATCTGCTCCAGCTCGGGCCGGTGCCCACTGCTGCTGGGGAAGCGGAACACCGTGCCGTTGGGGGTCTTGGAGATATACGAGCCCAACCCGCGACGGGCAATCAGCACGCCATCGGCCTTGAGCTGAGCCACTGCCTCGCGCACCACGGAACGGCTGACATTCAGCTGCTCGGCCAGTTGCTGTTCGGTGGGCATGCGCGCCTCGGCGGCCAGGCGACCGCAATCGATTTCGGCGCGGATGGCGCTGACAACCCGGTCGACCAATGTGTCGGGGCGTTGTAGCTCAAGCATGTAGGAAGCTCGCTTATCAGGTTGTCGGACAATGCCCGTGCATCTTATTTTTGTCAAGGATTCAGGCGTGAGGAGCTTCGCGCTGCACGTCCGATTGCAGATGGTTTAGTAGTAGTGCGATCGCGGGTCTATTGACCAACTCGCACCAAGGACCTTCGTCGATGATTGTGCCGTTATGCATCACGATCACTCGATCAAAACGATGGAGGTTCTGGACATCATGGGTGACACAAATCAACCCACGCTCGCTGAACGTTTCAAAAAGCAAGTCCCATACAAGGGTGACTAGTTTCGGCTCGATTGATGCGCTTGGCTCGTCGAACAAATTGAATGTCCCTGGCTTGTTTATCAGGCGTAATAATGAAAGGCGCTTGGCTTCGCCACCGGAAATATTCAACGCGCCCTCACTTAGATTTCGTTGCGAAACGATGCCTTCAAGGTTCAGCCGTTGTACGGCTTGGTGCAGGTGTGGTGAGGGCTCTAAACCGAGCAGAACCGATCTAATAAACGGGCCCTCAATAAATTGCGGCATCTGAGGGCAATACCTCAGGGCGTTTAGGTGGGCCTGCGCGTTCACCAGCGAAACTGGGGTATTGTTGATGCTCAATTGGCTGCGCGTCGAGGCATTCAAGCCTGCAAGAGCCTCGAGCAAAGTTGACTTTCCAGCACCACTGGGCCCCGTAATTGCCACTGTTTGCTGTTGTTTGAATGTAACGGATTTGCTGATGGATAGTTGTACGATACCTTTGTCTGTCACGACGCAGGGATTCAGCACCAGCGTTGAAGCGTTCTGCCGGGGGATATCAGCATGCCTATCGGCATTGTCAAAGTTTGGTAAGGACAGTAAGTGCTGAAGGCGACGCTGGTCTGCAAGAAACTGATCAAGCACCCGATAGCCTTCTGTCAGTGAAGTGATGTTGAGTAAAAAACTGCCGGTAATAGAAAAGATGGCGACCAATTGTCCGACGGTGATGGTGGGGCTGCCTGACAGTTGATCATTAACACCCCAGTACAGTATTCCTCCCGTCGAGAGACTGATAAACAGTATTTTAGCCCCGTTCAGAAATCCTCCAGAACTTGCCACGATTGTTGCCGCCTTGGCATATTGTTCAAAAGATCGATTCAAAACGAGTGTTGCTGTGGGTTCGGCGCATTCTAGTTTTATCGTTTTTCCTGCGGTCAAGGTATTGAATAAGGTGGCGCTTAGTTCGTCTTCATGTTGGTTGGCACTGTCAATATGTTTTCTTCGCCACCTGATGATCGTGTGAGAGAAGAATAAATAAATCACCCCTAAAGTTGAGATTGATAAAAATATTTTGATGCCGCCCATATAAAAAAATGCGACTGCAATGACCGTAAATTCTAGGCAGAGTGAGAATCCGATGGTGACGAAAAATGTGAGCAACTGTTCGTGTGCATTGATTCCTCGCTCGATAGACTTTATGAAGTGGCCGGTGCGCCATGAGCTGAATTGCATAAACTCTTTGCGCATGAGTTGTGCAATCCAATTAATGGACGCCTTCATTACCGTTTGCTGTACGAGTTTAGATAAAAGAAATGTTTGCAGTGGGCTGGCAAGTGCTTGAATGACTCCAGCCAGTACGAAGCCTATAGTCAGTAATATTAATGTCGTTGGGTATGTTTGGGAATCGCTGTTTAGTGAGTCAATTATTTCTCCCAGTAACCAAGGTGGTACTAGGGCTATTATTTTTAGTACGATGATCGTGAAGGTTGTTGTTATCAATAACATCCTGTGGTTTTTACAGGCTGTTGCGATTAAAGTTTGCATTGTACGGCCCTTGCACGGTTAGGGTGTTTTTTGTTGTTGGCGTAGAATTCTCTGAGGTGCGACAAGATGGCCGGCTCTAATGATGTTAAATCGTTCAAGTCCCGGAATGTAGGCTTGGCAAACAATGCCGTTGTCCGGATAGTCAATCACGGTTCTGTGGTAAATGGTTTTTCCAGAACGCGCGGTGCTATGCAGTAGTGTTTTTAATTGTGATGGAACACTTGTCGTGATGCGTTCTGAGGGTAGGTCAAGTAAGGGTAGGCTGAGGTTTTTTACAGGTTTGAAATCTATGAGGTTGGTTAGGGCCTTTGAGGTGGATAGCAAGTCAAGGGTTTTCCTATCAAGCAATTCTTGCGAGTCATCATACAATGTGTCGGCTTGGAACTGCTCTGTTACTGCGCGTTACACCGCTGTGCAAATGTCTAGTGAGCAACCTGAGCCAATAGGTGATAGGTGGAAATGCCCAGGTCCTTTTTTCGGTAATGCCACAGAAAAAAACACATTCATTAGGTCTTTTATAATGATGATTTGTAGCTTGTCAGCCAGCGCCAAGGCAGAAGGATTGTTTTTAAGTGACGCTGCAAGTAGCGCTTTGGAGGGGGCGTACAATTTCATTGTCGGGCCGAACGCACAGATTGCCATGAAAAAACACGATAGTGTATGCCGTTCGATGATCTCGTGGATTCCGTGCAATAGCGCTTCAGGTTGAGTGCACCCAAATGCGGTTCCTGAATTGGATGAGTAGCGAGACAGGAACTGGGAGCTAAGAACTACGTTGCTTGATGGGGCGTCTATAGCCCCGGGACAAAGAAGAAGACTTGGGACGAAAATAGCTTTCGAGTTGTCAAGGGTTGTTAGCTTGAAGGTGTCAATTGCGTCATCTCTGGATGACAGGTTATTAAGGAAGCCATCGTGTTTGGCAGCTTTTTGTTTGGCGATGAAGGTGCAATGTTTGACAGTGATATTGTCAGGAATGTGCTGGGAAGCGCTCAAGTGTTCAATGCTTTCAGCCAGCGCGCCAATAAGTGAGTCTGGACCTTTCCCGGCACCGGAATCTACCAGGTTGTTATTTTTGTCGAAAAGTTCGGCGGTAGCCACAAGCTTGCTGCTGTCCGCATGCTGTGCTGTGAAGGTAAGGCTGAGGGAAGAAATAATATTTTCGATTCTTGATAATGCTTCTGATGGGCTGAACTCGCGCTCGGACATATAAAGGGCTAATGTTGATTCAGAGAGCCGAAAATTAATTTTCGACTCTCTTGGTTGGATAGCTATTAAGTGTTAGCTAGAGAACGATGCAAAAAAATTTGCTTCGGAGTTTAGGAATCCAGCTTGGAGGATTTCAAAGGCTGGGATGATGACTATTTCGGTACGTTTTCTACCCATGACAGTAGCTCCTTGTTATTAATAATCGGCCATCGTAATTGAGTGCCGCACCTGCGATTCTTCGCAAGTCATTAATTAATAGCAGGGGGCTTATGTGTGTTCCAGTGCGTAGAGAGTCGTAACTTCCGATGTTTTTGTAGGGCGGATCTTGCGAGGGGGTGGGGTTTGCCTGATGGGGCGTTTGGGGCTTTAATTTTGAAAAGTATTTTCTTTTCGCTTCAATGGCTTGTGATGTTTACTTAGTCTTTGAAAGGTCTTTTTAATCGATAAATTGACGTCCCGGGAATCAGCGGATACCCGGGGCGCGACCATTGTTTGAGGTCAGGCCAGTTCGCTGACGTACGTCCCAGTGCCCTTGAGAATGTTCAGCAGGGTCGCTTCCACCTCGGCCAGGTCGCCAGGCGCGGTGCTGTGGAAGATTTCCAGGTGGTCGTCGCCATTCAGCGCGTCGGCATCGGCGGCGGCGATTTCGATCAGCAGGCGGGTAGGGCTGAAGGTGACTTTCACCCCGTCCAGGGTCGAGGGTTCGCCGTCGAGGGTGATTTCCAGTTCGTCCTCGTCCGGGTAGCGGGTCATCAGGAACATGTCGCCCTGGTTGCTATGGCAGGCGAGCATGGCCAGGTTGTCTTCTTCGTCATCGCAAGGGTTGGCGATCAGGTGGGCGGTGGTCAGTTGCATGGTCGGTTCCTGGCTCGGCGAGCCGCTGTTAAGGCAGTAGGCGGTGATTTTGCCAGTCCTGGGGTTTTTCTGCTCGGTTGGTGTTGTGACTGAGGCTCGGTATGTCAGTCATTTCTGGTGCGGGTGTAGTGAAATTGCGCCCATAAAGCGGCCGTTTTCCCCGGTGGCTGCTAGTGTTGTTCGATGCGCCCCGCGTGCGTTGCGTGCTGATGAACGAATATGTCGCAGCACCGCAAGCAGACATATTGTCGCACTCGTTAAGCTGCGCAACGGATGTGCACCCGTAAAGGCATTGTTGACGAATCCGGCAGTCGCTTTTGCAGATGCCCATCCGTGTAAAGGTGAGAGCGACTTGAGTCGCTGGTCCAACTTCACCCGCTGCCACCTTGTCGACCTCTGCCCGAGCGTCAGGACCTGAGGTGACAGATCGCCCCGGGAGGGGGTTTACACGCGACGCTTCCATCAATAACAAGCCCAAGCGGAGTACCACAGATGGCGTTTTTCACCGCAGCCAGCAAGGCCGACTTCCAGCACCAACTGCAAGCGGCACTGGCGCAGCACATCAGTGAACAGGCACTGCCACAAGTGGCGCTGTTCGCTGAGCAATTCTTCGGCATCATTTCCCTCGACGAACTGACCCAGCGCCGGTTGTCCGACCTCGCCGGCTGCACCCTTTCTGCCTGGCGCCTGCTTGAACGCTTTGATCACGCCCACCCTCAGGTGCGCGTCTACAACCCAGATTACGAACGCCACGGCTGGCAGTCGACCCACACCGCGGTCGAAGTGCTGCACCACGACTTGCCATTCCTCGTGGACTCGGTGCGCACCGAACTGAACCGCCGCGGCTACAGCATTCACACCCTGCAAACCACCGTGTTGAGCGTGCGTCGCGGCGCCAAGGGCGAGTTGCTGGAGATCCTGCCCAAGGGCACCCAGGGCGAAGGCATCCTGCAAGAGTCGCTGATGTACCTGGAAATCGACCGCTGCGCCAATGCCGCCGAGTTGACGGTCCTGAGCAAGGAATTGGAGCAGGTGCTCGGTGAAGTCCGGGTGGCGGTCGCCGATTTCGAGCCGATGAAGGTCAAGGTCCAGCAACTGCTCACCGGCCTGGACAACAGCCAGTTCGTGGTTGCGCAGGAAGAAAAGACCGAGATCAAGAGCTTCCTGGAATGGCTGGTGGGCAACCACTTCACCTTTTTGGGCTATGAAGAATTCGTGGTGCGCGATGAAGCCGATGGCGGCCACATCGAGTACGACCAGGACTCGTTCCTGGGCCTGACCAAGTTGCTGCGCGCCGGCCTCACGGCTGACGACCTGCGCATCGAGGACTACGCCGTCAATTACTTGCGCGAGCCGACCCTGTTGTCGTTCGCCAAGGCCGCGCACCCCAGCCGCGTGCACCGTCCGGCGTACCCGGACTACGTGTCGATCCGTGAAATCGACGCCGATGGCAAGGTCATCAAGGAATGCCGCTTCATGGGCCTCTACACCTCCTCGGTGTACGGCGAGAGCGTGCGGGTCATCCCGTACATCCGCCGCAAGGTCGAGGAAATCGAGCGCCGCTCCGGCTTCCAGGCCAAGGCTCACCTGGGCAAGGAACTGGCGCAGGTGGTCGAAGTGCTGCCCCGTGACGACCTGTTCCAGACCCCGGTCGATGAACTGTTCAGCACCGTGATGTCGATCGTACAGATCCAGGAGCGCAACAAGATTCGCGTGTTCCTGCGCAAGGACCCCTACGGCCGCTTCTGCTACTGCCTGGCGTATGTGCCGCGCGACATCTACTCCACCGAAGTGCGGCAGAAGATCCAGCAAGTGCTGATGGATCGCCTCAAGGCCACGGACTGCGAGTTCTGGACCTTCTTCTCCGAGTCGGTACTGGCGCGGGTGCAATTGATCCTGCGGGTCGATCCGAAGAACCGCCTGGACATCGACACCACACTGCTCGAAAGAGAAGTGGTGCAGGCCTGCCGCAGCTGGCAGGACGACTACGCCAGCCTGGTGGTCGAAAGCTTCGGCGAAGCCCATGGCACGGCGGTCCTGGCGGACTTCCCGAAAGGCTTCCCCGCCGGCTACCGCGAGCGTTTCGCCGCGCATTCGGCGGTGGTCGACATGCAGCACTTGCTGAGCCTGACGCCAGACAACCCGTTGGTGATGAGCTTCTATCAGCCGCTGGGCCAGGTCTCCGGCCAACGTGAGCTGCATTGCAAGCTGTATCACGCCGACACCCCGCTGGCCTTGTCCGACGTGCTGCCGATCCTGGAAAACCTCGGCCTGCGCGTGCTGGGCGAGTTCCCGTATCGCCTGCGCCACACCAATGGCCGCGAGTTCTGGATTCATGACTTCGCGTTCACCGCCGCCGAAGGCCTGGACCTGGACATCCAGCAACTCAACGACACCCTGCAGGACGCCTTCGTCCACATCGTGCGTGGCGATGCCGAGAACGATGCGTTCAACCGCCTGGTGCTGACCGCGGGCCTGCCGTGGCGCGACGTGGCGCTGCTGCGTGCCTATGCGCGTTACCTGAAGCAGATCCGCCTGGGCTTCGACCTGGGCTACATCGCCAGCACCCTGAACAACCACACCGATATCGCCCGCGAGTTGACCCGGTTGTTCAAGACCCGTTTCTACCTGGCGCGCAAGCTGTCGACCGAGGACCTGGAAGACAAACAACTGCGTCTGGAGCAGGCGATCCTCACCGCCCTGGACGATGTCCAGGTGCTCAACGAAGACCGCATCCTGCGTCGCTACCTGGACCTGATCAAGGCCACCCTGCGCACCAACTTCTACCAGACCGATGCCAACGGCCAGAACAAGTCCTACTTCAGCTTCAAGTTCAACCCGCATGCCATTCCAGAGCTGCCAAAGCCGGTGCCGAAGTTCGAGATCTTCGTCTACTCGCCGCGCGTCGAAGGTGTGCACCTGCGCTTCGGCAACGTGGCCCGGGGCGGTTTGCGCTGGTCCGACCGTGAAGAAGACTACCGCACCGAAGTGCTGGGCCTGGTAAAAGCCCAGCAAGTGAAGAACTCGGTGATTGTGCCGGTGGGCGCCAAGGGCGGTTTTCTGCCGCGTCGCCTGCCGCTGGGCGGTAGCCGTGACGAGATCGCGGCCGAGGGCATCGCCTGCTACCGCCTCTTCATTTCGGGCCTGTTGGACATCACCGACAACCTGAAGGACGGCGCGTTGGTGCCACCGGTCAACGTGGTGCGTCACGACGATGACGACCCGTACCTGGTGGTGGCGGCGGACAAGGGCACGGCGACCTTCTCCGACATCGCCAACGGCATTGCGATCGACTACGGCTTCTGGCTAGGCGATGCATTCGCCTCGGGCGGCTCGGCCGGTTACGACCACAAGAAAATGGGGATCACCGCCAAGGGCGCGTGGGTCGGCGTGCAGCGTCACTTCCGCGAGCGTGGGATCAACGTCCAGCAAGACAGCATCACCGTGGTCGGAGTCGGCGACATGGCCGGTGACGTGTTCGGTAACGGCCTGTTGATGTCCGACACGCTGCAACTGGTGGCGGCGTTCAACCACCTGCACATCTTTATCGACCCGAACCCGACGCCGGCCAACAGCTTCGCCGAACGTCAACGCCTGTTCGACCTGCCGCGCTCGGCCTGGTCGGACTACGACACCAGCATCATGTCCGAGGGTGGCGGGATCTTCTCCCGCAGCGCGAAAAGCATCGCGATTTCCCCGCAGATGAAAGAGCGCTTCGATATCCAGGCCGACAAGCTGACCCCGACCGAACTGCTCAACGCCTTGCTCAAGGCGCCCGTGGACCTGTTGTGGAACGGCGGCATCGGCACTTACGTCAAGGCCAGCAGCGAAAGCCACGCCGATGTCGGCGACAAGGCCAACGATGCGTTGCGCGTCAACGGCAACGAACTGCGCTGCAAGGTGGTGGGCGAGGGCGGCAACCTGGGCATGACCCAGCTGGGGCGCGTCGAGTTCGGCCTCAATGGCGGCGGTTCCAACACCGACTTCATCGACAACGCCGGTGGCGTGGACTGCTCCGACCACGAAGTGAACATCAAGATCTTGCTCAACGAAGTGGTGCAGGCCGGCGACATGACGGACAAGCAGCGTAACCAACTGCTGGCCAGCATGACCGACGAAGTCGGTGGCCTGGTGCTCGGCAACAACTACAAGCAGACCCAGGCCCTGTCCCTGGCAGCCCGCCGTGCCTACGAGCGGATTGCCGAGTACAAGCGCCTGATGAACGACCTGGAAAGCCGCGGCAAGCTGGATCGCGCCATCGAGTTCCTGCCGTCGGAAGACCAGCTCAACGAGCGGGTTGCGGCCGGCCACGGCCTGACCCGTGCCGAGCTGTCGGTGTTGATCTCCTACAGCAAGATCGACCTCAAGGAGCAGTTGCTGGGCTCCCTGGTGCCGGACGACGATTACCTGACCCGCGACATGGAAACGGCGTTCCCGCCGACCCTGGTGAGCAAGTTCTCCGAAGCCATGCGGCGTCACCGCCTCAAGCGCGAGATCGTCAGCACCCAGATCGCCAACGACCTGGTCAACCACATGGGCATCACCTTCGTTCAGCGCCTCAAGGAGTCGACGGGCATGAGCCCGGCGAACGTGGCCGGTGCCTATGTGATCGTGCGGGACATCTTCCATCTCCCGCACTGGTTCCGCCAGATCGAAGCCCTGGACTACCAGGTCTCGGCCGACGTGCAACTGGAGCTGATGGACGAACTGATGCGCCTGGGCCGCCGTGCCACACGCTGGTTCCTGCGCAGCCGTCGCAACGAGCAGAACGCTGCCCGTGACGTCGCGCATTTCGGTCCGCACCTGGCCGCCCTGGGCCTCAAGCTCGACGAACTGCTGGAAGGCCCGACCCGCGAAGGCTGGCAGACCCGCTACCAGGCCTACGTGGCGGCCGGTGTGCCTGAGTTGCTGGCGCGCATGGTGGCGGGCACCACGCACCTGTACACCCTGCTGCCGATCATCGAAGCCTCGGACGTCACCGGGCAGAACGCGGCCGACGTGGCCAAGGCCTACTTCGCCGTGGGCAGCGGGCTGGACATCACCTGGTACCTGCAACAGATCAGCGCACTGCCGGTGGAAAACAACTGGCAGGCCCTGGCGCGCGAAGCGTTCCGCGATGACGTCGACTGGCAGCAACGGGCGATCACCATCTCGGTCCTGCAACAGGGCGACGGCACCCAGGATGTGGAAGCACGCCTGGCGCTGTGGATGGAGCAGAACGAGGGCATGATCGAGCGCTGGCGCGCCATGCTGGTGGAAATTCGTGCCGCCAGCGGCACGGACTACGCGATGTACGCGGTGGCCAACCGCGAGTTGCTGGACCTGGCGTTGAGCGGTCAAGCGGTCGTGCCTGTCACTGCCTGATTGAGCGTTAGCTGAATAAAAGGCCCCGTGTCGTGAGATGCGGGGCTTTTTCATGGGCTGGCACTTTACATTTAGTGTTCGGCTACTTATGGGCTTTAATTGTAGGTGTCGACACTTTCGGGTGCTAATGCATTTCTTTCGATTATTCTTAGATTGAATGTCGCGATATCACCAATCGCGTCGTGGAAATAGTACTTGTAGATAGGGGTGCCGAGTGCTTTTTTGATAATGCCTGCATGACGTATCTGTAGGTGGATGGTGGCATTGTCTGAACTAAGGTCATCCAGGGTAATGAGGGTGTTGCTACTATCCAGAAGATTGAACAGCGTTGTGCCGCCACCGATTTTGGGGGACGCCATCAAGGTCGTGCCACTATTTTTGCTGACATACTGCTTGTCATACGGACGCGTGAGGATTTGCAGGCGGTAAGCATTATCGATGTATTCGAAGTACAGCGTGAGAATGGGCGGGTTGCGGCTGCCCAGGGGCTCCATGCTTTCAGTGACGGGGTTGTAGGCTTCAAATGTCGAGATGATGTTTGCCCCGGGGGATGGCGGAATTCTGTCGCTGCCGAAAAAAGTCATGGCGATCTCGTCACAACGTACTTGTGCAATGAAGGAGCGTTCTCGGTTTGTGCTCATGTTTAATTCCTTTTTAATAAGAAGGGGTCTTCCTGAAGTCGAAACATAGCGTTATTTTGAAGTGCGAGGCAGTAAAGAGTTATGTGCTTTTATTGCAGCGATTTATGGCGTATCAGCGATAAAACTCAGGTTTGTGTGTGCGATCTGTTATGTAGGTGTGATGGCAGGGTGAATGGCTGGTTACAGTCAACGATCCCGACGTTTACCTTTCATAAGCTCTTTCAAGGAAGGATGCCCACATGTCGAGCAGCGATTCCAACATAACTATCGAACATTTCAGCGAGGCTCATATTGAGGGTATCAGCGCGTTGTACAGCGACCCTGCCGTGGCCCGCCAATGGCTGCAAATGCGCTACGTGACGGTCAACTAGCCGGAGCCCTGAGCATGGCACGCGTGCGCCGGCGGCTCACGGCGCCCTGAGTCAGTCGTCCAAGGCAAAGGCCACGGCCGCACGGGCATGCAGTTCGGTGGTGTCGAGCAGGGGCAGTTCGCTGTGTTCGGGCTTGATCAGCAGGCTGATTTCCGTACAGCCAAGGATGATTGCCTGGGCACCGCGTGCCGCCAGGGTGTCGATCACTCGTTGATAGATGACGCGTGATTCGTCACGGATCACGCCGACGCACAGCTCGTCATAGATGATGCGGTGCACGGCCTGGCGCTCGGCGGCCTCCGGCACCAGTACCGTCAGGCCCCTGGCGGTCAGTCGATCCTTGAGGAAGTCCTGCTCCATGGTGAAGGCGGTGCCCAGCAGGCCGACGGTCAGGCTGCCGGCATCGACCGCGGCCTGTGCGGCGGGGTCGGCGATATGCAGGAAGGGGACGCTGATCGCGGCCTGAATCTGCTCGGCCACCTTGTGCATGGTGTTGGTGCACAGCACCACGCACTCGGCGCCACCGGCCTGGAGCCTGCGGGCGGCGTCCACCAGGATCTGCGCGGCGTCGCCCCAGCGTCCGGCGTGCTGGGCTTGCTCGACCGGTCCGAAATCCACGCTGTACATCAGCAACTGCGCCGAACGCAGCGGGCCGAGGCGGTCACGGACTTGCTGGTTGATCAGGCGGTAGTATTCGGCGCTGGACTCCCAGCTCATGCCGCCAATCAGGCCGATGGTGCGCATGGGGTGCTCCTGTTGAAGGGGGATGGGCCCGCTACAGTGCCCGTGAAATGGCCCCGGTGTAAATGGCCGGCGTTTAGTCGTACGTCGGCGCCATGCATCTGCCATGCTCAGTGCCCGCAACAGAGGTTTACCCAAGGAACAGCGCAATGGACGACGTACGGCAACTGGGTGAGATGCTTGCCCATTACGCAGAAAGCGAAACGCACAAGAAGCAGCTGTTTGAAACCCAATCGGCGGTGTGGGCCGAGCGTATCAGTGGCCTGTTCGACCAGATCGACCAGTGGCTGGCGCCGGTCAAGCGTCCGGGCCTGCTGGAGGTGAGCCGCGAGGATTATGTGGCGTTCGGGGCCAGCGTGCCGGTGGAAACCTCCACCTTCAAGACTGAAAAGCTGACCATCGAGATTGCCGGCAAGCCGGTGGAAATCGTGCCTGAAGTGATGGGCGCTGGCGGCCTGATTTCACTGGCGGTGATGGGCCTGACCGCAGCGCGCTACGGCAGTATTTCGCTGGTGTGCCAACCGCCGTCTACCGACTGGCAATGGCGCAAGACCAACGGCTTGAAAGACCCCGACACCTTTGTCTTTGATGCCAACTTCCTGGCCCAGCAGCTGCAGAGTTTGATTCCGCGAGAGCGAGGTTAAGGCTCCAACGCCTGCGGTGGCTGATCCGCCGCCATCGCGAGCAGGCTCGCTCCCACGGAGATAGGGGTTGAGGGCCGGAGATGTGTTCGCAGAGGATCAGGGTGGGAGCGAGCCTGCTCGCGAAGACGGCAGCACAGCCAGC
>NZ_FOCB01000037.1 GCF_900109995.1 Pseudomonas sp. ok272
CCCTACGCGGGTGACACCCACGGCCAGCACTTCCCACTGATTGCCGGCACCGAGGTGGCGGTGGCCTTCGAACACGGCGACCCCGACCGCCCCTACATCGCCCACGCGCTGCACGACAGCAAACACCCGGACCACGTCAGCCTGCGCAACTACAAACGCAACGTACTGCGCACCCCGGCCAACAACAAACTGCGCATGGAGGACGAGCGCGGCCAGGAGCACGTCAAGCTCAGCACCGAGCACAGCGGCAAGAGCCAGCTCAACCTTGGGCACCTGGTGGATGCACAGAAGAAAAAGCGCGGCGAAGGGTTTGAGCTGAGGACTGATGGTTGGGGGGCGATACGGGCGGGAAAAGGCGTGTTCATCAGTGCCGACGCACAACCCAAAGCCCAGGGCCAGGTGCTGGACATGTCCGCCGCCGTGGGCCGTTTGCAACGCGCCGGCGAGCAACTGCAAAGCCTCTCCACCGACGCGCAAACCGCCAACGCCGAACCGGCCGACGTGCACGCGCAACTGACGCTGCTGCGCGAGCAACTGGATGAACTCAAGGCCTCGGTCCTGCTGCTCAGCGCCCCCCAAGGCATCGCCCTGACCAGCGGCGGGCACCTGCAACTGGCCGCGCAAGAGAACCTGATGCTCAACGCGGGCGGCGCGGCCGACCTCAGCGTGGTCAAGCGCCTGTTCATCGGCGTGGGCCAGGGGCTGAGCCTGTTTGTGCGCAAGCTGGGGATCAAACTGATCGCCAACCAGGGCCCGGTGACCGTGCAGGCGCAGAACGACACCCTGGAACTGATGGCCCGCCACGGCCTGGCGATCACCAGCACCGAAGATGACATCCACATCACCGCCAAGAAAAAAATCACCCTCAATGCCGGGGGCAGCTACATCACCCTGGACGCGAACAAGATCGAGTCGGGCACGCAAGGCGATTACCTGATCAAGTCGGCGCATTTCGAGTACAGCCAGAAAAAAACCCTACAAACACCGCCGCTACCAACCCTGCCGCCACTCACTGACTACACAAGCAAACACACATGCCCAATGACCTTCAGCGGCTAATCCCTTGACGGCCGGTGTGCCGTCGCGCTCAAACAAGGAGTGGATATTGTCATGCTCAACTTGCTTACCTGGCTTTTCGGCCGCCCCAAACCTGACCAGCCGTCGCGACCGGTATCGGTCATCTATCAGCCTCCCCCTCTCCAGCCCCCGGCGCCCCCAGAACCACGCCCTGTCACCCCAGCCCCGATCAAAAACTGGAGCCACCCATTCGGCGACCGCTCCACACCGTTGCGGCAACTGACCCAACTCGCTCAAGCCAACGCCGGCTACTATCCCTTGGGCCGCAACGGTATGTGGCACGGCGGCGTGCATTTTGATGGCGGCACCGAGAACCACCTGGATCAGTCCCACGTGCGTTGCCTAGCCGACGGCGAGGTGGTGGCCTACCGCATCCCCGAACACACCCCGCTCAGCACCTTCTTCCCTGGGTCAGATGAAGTCGTCGAAGCGCCGTTCGCCAGTGGTTTCGTACTGGTTCGCCATCGCCTGCAAGCTCCCAGAATCAAAGACAGCAACGACACCCCGCCGAGCCTGATCTTCTACAGCCTGTACATGCACTTGCAGGACTGGGCCAGCTACCAAGCCAACCCCACGCTACGCGGCCCAGCCTTCTGGCCGGAACAGCACCTACGTGTCAGGACGGACGCCGCTGACTCCCGTCCCGGCACCTCGCAACCCAAAGGCTTGAAGGTTTACGCCAACCAGTCCGCGAACGGCCACTTTCTAGACCTGCTCCCTCCCGGAACACCCGTGGTCGTCAGCGGCGAAGGCAAATACCGCACACTGGAAAACACCCAAGGGCCGGCGCTATTGCGTAACGCCGATGGTTCGTTACGCGGTTATGTGGCGGCCAGGTACCTACTCCAGGTCCGCGGCGCGATCAACCGCGTCAACGCCCAGGACTTGCGCGTTCGGGCCGCTCCCAACACAAATAGCGAGGTCCTGTTCACGCTCCACTACGCCACCCAAGTTACCGTCAGTGGAGACGAACGCGGCGAGTTCCTCAAGCTGGAAAGCATCAGCCAGTACGTCCCCCTCTCCGGGTTAGAAGGTGTACCGACACCGCAAGCCTTCAATGAGGTCGTGGTGCTCAACCCACCGGCCCCCATCAAGGCGGGAGCGCTGATTGGCCACATCGGGCCCTACCAGGACGCCAGCAACACCACGCCACAGCATCAGTTGCACCTGGAAGTGTTCAGCGGCGACGCCGTCGAGGCCTTCATCAAGGCCAGCCGACAGTGGGCCGAGCGCATGCCGAAAGAAGACCGCACCTGGTTGAAACTGGCCAAGGGCACGGCGCTAGCCCCCCATCGAGAGGACTACAGCGCTAGACGACGGCCTATCGCGAACACCGATGATCCGCTGAGCGCCACCGACCTACTGATCCCCAAACACCTGCTCGACAGCCTGCCCCCTGACCGAAAAATCGCCGTACCGCTCTCGCCGACGACGCCCAAGGCCTACAACTGGTATCGCCTCGACGGCCTGCTCAACGATGCCGACGGCCAACCACTGGACGGCTGGGTGTGCGAAGCGGTAGGCATCACCCCGTGGGTCAGTCCCTGGTCATGGGACGGCTACGAGATCCTCCACAACAGGGACAGCAATGGAAACAGCCTGGCGTACTGGCTGAGAACCAACGGCTACCTCGCCGAACATGGACTGGAGCGATTTTCTGACCTGGCCGATCACTCACAGCAGAGCCTGATGCGAACCCGCCTACACGACATCATCGACCGCAACCGCGACGGCCAGCTCACCGCCGAAGAACTACAAACCGCCCTCAGCGTTCCGGCCCACGCCCAATCCATCGCCCGCCTGGTGTTCAGCTACGACAGCGAATGGCGCTACACCCCGAGGAAATGGGACGCCCTGGACGACATCCTCGGCCATACCAACTCGACGCCAATACTGAATTGGATCGAGGAGAAAAAACGCATCAAGGAATTGAGTTGGTGGGATGAGGTGGCGGGGGAAGTTGGATTACCGATGGGTGGGGAGGTGTTTTATTTTCATCCGATTGGGTTGATGGGCACATTCATATCAACCGCTAATATGCTTGATGTCCGAATAAGAGAAATAGGGGACATTATCTCCCATGGCGAAGGGTCGTATGAGTCCTATAACACCGGAACAAAGGATGTCCAGGAGGGTAGAGTCGGATTCTCTTTTCTTTCCCCTGCATCAGGAACCATCACAAATAAAACAATTAATGAAATAATTCTGACCGAGTCTTTGTCCGGCACAAACAGAGACAGAATGTTTGCAACTGGAAAGTACCAAACTGTAATTGAAACGCTAAAGAATGCTAAAAGCACGCTGCGATTGACAGGGGAGGAAAAATACACCCCTGACATGCAAGAAAAAGTTTTTTCTGAGTACCTTCTAGAAAAAGCTGGCGGTGGGGCACTTGCAAAATTTATCAAATATGGAAAAGGAGAACTCAATGACGCTCAGAATGCAGCTGCAAAGGAGTGGGCTTCTATTGCAGTCCCTTCGGGTTATAGAATCAAAGATGGACGAATTTCCGATGGAACGCTTTCATACTATGAATCTTCTGCCAATCGGGCCAATTCTGAATCCACAAAGCGCCTCAGAATAGCCCTTGAACATATAGGAAGCACGAAATGAAAATTGCCGCGCTAATAGCTTCACTTATTGGCCTTGTCGCTGGGGTCGCTACTCAACACGCAGCATACGCCGACCCTATAAATAGCACGACCACTATAGTTATCAGCTATAGCAATCAAGGGGGATGTTCGTTTTCTTACAGCCCGGTAAATTTTTGCGACGAAAAACACACTAAAGCTATCGAAGAGGGGCGTTTAAATATAGCTCCAAATTTTTTTGGAAAATATATTGTCGTCATCATTCCAGAGCGAAATGAATACAACCAGAGTTCAGTAGTTGCTATAGACAGCACAACAAATATGGTTTACCCCGTCCCAATTGATGCCTTTTCCGCGAACACGTCAAAGAACGTGGGTAGGGCAGTCCGCTTTGGAATCGAAAGCAATAAGTTATGTATTAATGGAAACATTGTTGCCGGTCGAGTTATTGAAAGCGGTACATTCTGTTTCTACTTGGATGGAAATAAATTTACTGGCCACAAAACAGCTTACACGTACTGAAATCAGCATAAGCCCTATATCTAGTCTCGATGAACGGATTTCCCGCCGCGAAGGTGAAGTTTGAAGAAAACCAAACAAAAAAGTTGTTCCTGGCGCTCTTGAACTGCCACGACGCTACACCCCCAGGAAATGGAATACCCTGGACGACATCCTCGGCCATACCAACTCGACGCCAATACTGAATTGGATCGAGGAGAAAAAACGCATCAAGGAATTGAGTTGGTGGGATGAGGTGGCGGGGGAAGTTGGATTACCGATGGGTGGGGAGGTGTTTTATTTTCATCCGATTGGGTTGATGAGTATTTTTTCGGCCGATAACGATGACAATAGTTTGAAGTGGTTGAGCGTACCGTATGGCCAACTGACTTTCGATGTAGAGGGAAACGACATAGAGGATAAGTCTCACGCTTTGTACCGATATTTTAGCCGAGTTGTACACTGGCCAGGCGGTGCATCCGGCGTAACTATTGGACAGGGTTATGATCTGGGTCAGCGTCCCGAACCTGAGATAGATCTTGTCACGGCTGGAATATCTGAACCTTTGCTCGGGTGGCTTATTGGTGCTAAGGGACTCAAGGGTATGGAGGCGAAAAACTACATGGACCGTGCTAGTAGTGAAATAAAGAACATAACCATATCTAGAAAGCAGCAACACGATTTGTTTTTTGCCCATATACGAATCTATGGTGAGTGAGGTATTGCGCATATCTAAAAAAAGCGCTGTATCGAGAGAGTATGGCCACCTGAACTGGGGTGAGATCAGTAAGAAAATTCAAGATGTAACAGTTGACCTGATATATCGCGGCGACTACACGACCGAGACAAGAGAACTCTTACAGAGCCACATAGTAAAAAATGATGTCACACAATTCTCAGACGCCATTCGCTCTCGCTCAAACTGGCTGACCGTACCACTAGATAGATTTAACAAGCGCTCACAGCACATGAGAAATAATAGATGATAAAAGAAATGATGGCTATTTTTGTCGCTCTCTCATTTCAACTTGCAAAGGCTGAAAATCTGAATTATTCCTCTGTATCTGAAGCGAACTCTGGGAGAATTGGAGAGACCCTGATCAGATACATAAAAAGATTTGGCGATGAATGCCTTCACATTGAAATAATAAGCACGGATCGCAAGTGGACGGTCCTTTCCTCCTTGCATCTGTGTAGCTTCGAAGGTAAACCATTTTCAACAGGATTCGCTTACGTTGGATTTGAAGATTTCACCTTCAAAAAAGATGGCATCTCCTTCAAGCTAAGTACAACCCCACTAGAGCCCGTAGGCGAACAAATAAGAGAGTGTTTAATTTCAGTATCAAACAATCAACTTGGCAAGCTTCAATGTTCCGATGTAAGAAACCCTGAGTAACAATACTGTGATCGTTTCGGGACGGCTACAAGATCCTCCACAACAGGGACAGCAATGGAAACAGCCTGGCGTACTGGCTGAGAATCAACGGCTACCTCGCGAACATGCACTGGAACGATTTTCTGCCCTGGCCGATCACTCACAGCAGAGCCTGATGCGAACCCGCCTGCACGACATCATCGACCGCAACCGCGACGGCCAGCTCACCGCCGAAGAACTACAAACCGCCCTCAGCGTTCCGGCCCACGCCCAATCCATCGCCCGCCTGGTGTTCAGCTACGACAGCGAATGGCGCTACACCCCGAGGAAATGGGACGCCCTGGACGACATCCTCGGCCATACCCACTCGACGCCAATACTGAATTGGATCGAGGAGAAAAAACGCATCAAGGAATTGAGTTGGTGGGATGAGGTGGCGGGGGAAGTTGGATTACCGATGGGTGGGGAGGTGTTTTATTTTCATCCGATTGGGTTGATGGGGAGTTTCTCGGAGGTCAACCCACTGACCATTACTCATAATCAGTTGAAGCAAATATTTCCCGCCGCAAGCGATGATGATATCGACATAGTAATAAATGAAATTAATGAGCGTCTCGTGGAATTCAAACTGGACACTCGATTACGACAGCGCCACTTCTTCGCTCAAATAAAGGGAGAGGTTGGAGCCGCCATGAAGGGCATCACTGAAAGCTGGGAGTACTCACCACGAGCACTTAAGGCATTCAGTGTCTACTATCGCCAGCACCCCACTGAAGCGGAAGAAGATGGATACTTAAAAGATTCTCGCGGAGTCATCATTCGCAGGGCCAACCAACGGGAAATCGGTCGCAAACACTTTCAACGGCTCAATGGAAATCGGGCATCACATCCTGACGATGGATATATTTTTCGAGGAAGGGGATTGATACAAATTACAGGATATGAAAAATATCACAACTTCATGAGCGAGTATGAAAAATATTGGCAAGACGTCACCCCAAATACAATTTCAACTCCAGACTTGGTAAATAAAATGCCGTTCGCGATCAGAAGTGCCTTATGGTTCTGGCTGACCGAAAGGGTATACAACTCAGAGCATGGAAATGGAATTTTGGATGTAAAGAAAATAACAAAGAAAATAAATGGTGGCGATATGGGACTGGAAGAAAGAAGGATGGCATATGAAGTAATTGAGGGGGTTTTAGAATGAACATCAAGTATTTACTAGGCAGCATTTTACTCATGCTATCACCTACTACTACAACTGCCCAAGAACCGGAAGCCAACCTATGCACACCCAATGAAATAATGATAGCCTCATGCCGACTTGATGAAAAAAAACAACGCACCGTATCATTCTGCTCAAGTGCCGACCAAAAAAGGGTGACGTACAGAATTGGAACGGTATCAACCATGGAAATGGACGTCACTTTTCCAGAGGACTCCAGGCTGTATCGTTGGGTTGATCGTGCAACATATACCGTTTATTTTGGGTTCAGAGTCATGAAGTACGCTTATATTTTTGGTGTGCCGCAAGAAACTTTTGGTGCAAAGGCCTTTCTGGATGTAACAAAGCAGGATAAGGATTTAATGAGCCGGACGTGCACTAGTAATTCATTTGGGGAGAAAATGCTAGATAGCGCAGCCATACAAGAAGTTAGCGACGACCTTGTTAGAGGCAATGGCTTCCTATTTCCGCCACGTTAGTTTGTCGTACACTCCTTGTACATGGCAAGTCTAGTATCCACCGCCTAGGCTCGATAAACGGATTTCCCGCCGGAAAGGTTAAACAAAAGAAGTTGTTCCTGGCGCACACCCCGAGGAAATGGGACGCCCTGGACGACATCCTCGGCCATACCAACTCGACGCCAATACTGAATTGGATCGAGGAGAAAAAACGCATCAAG
>NZ_FOCB01000030.1 GCF_900109995.1 Pseudomonas sp. ok272
GAGACCAGCACCACCTACGCCGGTGACCTCAACGCCGAAGACGTTTACCTCGACAAGTCGGAGCAGAGCCTGTCGCTCGAGAGCGCCGCAGTCCCAGGCAAGACCTTCGAAAACCTGGTGGTCGACAAGACCCCGGGCGTGGCCACCAGCAACGACACCATCAACGATGTCGTGGCCAAGCTGAGCGTGGACAAAACCTCCGTCGCCGAAGGTGGCCAGGTCACCTACACCGTGACCCTGACCACCGCCGGTGGCCTGGAATTGAAGAACCACGGCGGCCTGACCTTCAAGCTCAGCGACGGCACCTTCATCACCGTGCCAGCGGGTGCTGCCAGCGGTAGCTTCACCGCAACGGCCAAGGACAACGTTCACACCAACCAGCCGGTCAACGTGATCAACAAAATCGAAGAAGTGAGTGGCACTCACAACTACGAAAACCTGGTGTTGAACAAAGCGCCTATCACCGTCACCGTCAGCGACGAACCGAGTGGCCAAGGCGACCAGACCATCCTGAGCATCAGCGGTGACAAGTCGATCATCGAAGGCCAAAGCGCGAACTACTCGCTGAACCTGACGAACAAGTCGCAAACCGAAGTGACGGTGACCCTCAAGTACAGCGGCACTGCCACCAATGGCACCGACTACACCGGTGTGGTCACGGTCAAGATTCCGGCCGGGGCCAGCAGCGTTGATTTCAACATCAACACCCTGGTTGACCATCTGGTCGAAGGCACCGAGAACTTCACCGTCACCATCGACAAGTTCAGTGGCGGCAACTTTGAAAGCCTGGTACTGGGCGTCGATCACGTCAAAACCGACATCATCGACAACGACCACGCGCCGGTCTCCACCGGTGGCTCCGTCATTGGCACCGAAGACACGACCCTGACCCTGAACTGGGGCAACTTCAATGTCAGCGACGCCGATGGCGACACCGCGCTGGGTGTCACCATCACTGGGCTGCCGGCCAATGGCAGCCTGCTGTTCAACGGTGTCGCGGTCACGGCCGGCCAGACCATCAGCCAGGCCGATATTCAGGCCGGCAAGCTGACATTCAAGCCGGAACTCAACCAGTCGGGCGCCGACGGTTATGGCGGCACCTCGGTCGGCAACAAAGGCGTGGATTACGCGCAGATCAAGTACCAGCCGAACGACGGCACCAACAAAGGTCCGGAAGTCACCCTCAAGGTCGACATCACTCCGGTGGCCGACGCCCCGACGCTGAACATCGCGGGCAATGGCGTGACCTCCACGGGCTTGACCAAGGAAGTCTGGACCGGCCTCAAAGGCCTGGGTGACAACGGTAACGGCGCGCCAACCAACGACCTGAAGTCGATAATCGATGCCGCTGGCAAGCCAAACAGCAGCAGCACCGTGACCGATGTGCAGGCAAGCGATGTGACCGCCGGCACGGCCTCGAAAACCTCCGGCCTGATCTTCCTCGAAGCCGGCAAGACCTACACCTTCAGCGGCATCGCCGATGACAGCGTGCTGGTCACCATTGGCGGCAAGAACGTCGCCACCGGGCTGTGGGGCAATACCGGGGCGATTTCGGGCTCGTTCACCCCGACCACCAGCGGCTACTACACGCTGGATATCTACCACCACAACCAAAGTGGCCCGGGTAGCTATGACGTCAATATCAAAATCGGCAACGGTGCGGTGCAGAACCTGAGTACCTCAGGTGTGCCGATCTACACCGGCGTCGAGGACCTGATCAGCGCGGGCGTGACCGTGTCCGATTTGCACGGCGCCAACGGTGAAGGCTATTACGAAGGCTACAAGCTCAACGAAGGTTCGGAGAACGGCAGCGTTCACCTGTCGAAGATCACCACCGGCCTGACCGACACCGACGGCTCCGAAAGCCTGAGCGTGAAGATCGGTGGCGTGCCGGCAGGCACCGTGCTCAGCGACGGCGCAGGCAACACCTTTACCGCCACGGCGACCAATGGCGAAGTCAATGTCACCGGCTGGAACCTGGCCAACCTGACCCTGACCCCGCCGCCGAACTACAACGGCAAGTTCAACCTGACCGTGACCTCGACCTCCACCGAGTCCGTCGGCAACGACTCGGCGTCGAGTACCGCGACCATCCCGGTCACGATCTACCCGACGGTGTACAACCCGATACAAGGGACCTCCGGTTCCGACACAATCGAGGGCACCAGCGCCCACGACATCATCATCTCCGACGTGACTGGCGGCTTCGTCCCCGTGAACGGCAAAAGCTACAACATTGCGTTCCTGGTCGACAGTTCGGGCAGCATGGATGGCTCGATGGGCGCCGCCAAGGCCTCGTTGACTCAGATGTTCAAGAGCCTCAAGGCCAGCTTGGGCACCGATACCTCAGGCACCGTGAACATCTTCCTGGCGGACTTCGATACCCAGGTCAACAAGACGCTCACGATCAACCTGAATGACCCCAAAGCCCTGGAAAAGCTGCAGGTTGTACTGGACTCGATGTCCGTCGGTGGCGGTACCAACTACGAAGATGCGTTCTGGGCCGCGGCCAACTTCTTCAAGAGTGCCGAGGCACTGGCCAATAACACCGACATAAAGAACAACCTGACTTACTTCATCACTGATGGTAAGCCGACGTACTACAACGAACAGGACGCTAACGCGACGCTGTATGGCAATGTGAAGTTCGACAATGTCGTCACGATGAGCAATTACAAACTGGGGGATACCTTCTCCAAGTTCATCGACAACACCCACGAGCTGAGAATCAACAGCGAAGGCAAAGTGACGCTGCGCACCGCCAACGGAACGGACTGGAAGGGCAATACCAACTGGGACAGCAAGACCATTGGCACTATCCGTGCCCAGGGCGACGGCACCTATGAGACTTACAAGCTCGCGGGCGAAGGCGACAAGACCACTAACACCACCACCAAGAATTCGGCAGAGGCCTTCCTCCTGCTCAGTGATGTCTCAGGCGTCCAGGCCATCGGCTTGAACAAAAACGTGTCACTGACTGACCTCGACCCCTACAACTCCCTGGGTAAACCGCAAACCAACATCGATCCGAAGGATCTGGCCGATGCGATCCTCGGTCACAACGAGGCGACCCGGCCAGGTGCCGACATCGTCAACGGCGGTGATGGCAATGACATCATTTTCGGCGACCTGGTGAGCTTCAACGGTATCGCCGGCGAGGGTTACAACGCGATGCAGGCCTTCGTGGCCCAACAGACCGGGGTAGACGTCAGCAAGGTCAGCGCCAGCAACGTGCACCAGTTCGTCACTGAGCACTACAACCTGTTTGACGTGTCCGGTACCAAGGACGGCGCTGACACCCTGCTGGGCGGTGATGGCAACGACATCATCTTCGGCCAGGGTGGCAACGACTACATCGACGGCGGCAAGGGCAACGACATTCTCCTGGGCGGCACCGGTATCGACACGCTGCTCGGTGGCGAAGGCAATGACCTGCTGCTCGGTGGTGAAGGCAATGACCTGCTGTTCGGCGGCAAGGGTAATGACACCCTGACCGGTGGTTCGGGTGCCGACACCTTCGTCTGGAAAGCCGGCGACACCGGCAAGGATGTGATCACCGACTTCAAGGCCAGCGAAGGCGACCGCATCGACCTGCGCGATCTGTTGCAGGGCGAAACCAGTGGCAACATCGACAAGTACCTCAAGATCACCACGGTGGATGGAGTGTCGACGTTGCAGGTCAGTACCGAAGGCACGTTCAAGGGTAATGGCAATACGAACGGCGCCGACGTGACGATCAAGCTCGAAGGCAACGACTGGTCCGGCAAGAGCATCAGCTCGCTGATCTCCGGTGGCGACCCGCTGATCAAGGTCGATCACAACAACGGATAAGCCCCCGACAGGCCGCTCGCAATGAGCGGCCTGTCACGTTTGTGGCGCTGACGTGCGGGTGACGATTGTGTCGCTGCCCCGCATACTCACCGGCATTGGCCTATGCTGCAGACGGCATGATGCGGGTTCATTCATGAGGAATTGACGATGTTCTACGTGCAACGCGATGCACAGGGTGTACTGATGCGCGTGGAAGCGGCGGCCTATGCCGAGGCAACGGAAACACTGCCCGCCGACCACCACGAGATCCAGGCCTGGTACGCCAACGAAGTGATGGAAACCAGCCTCAAACAGCTTAAACAGAGCGACCTGGAGATGATCCGGGTACTCGACGACCTGATTCAGGTGCTGACCAGCAAAGGGGTGATTCGCGTCACCGACCTGCCGCCGGCGGCCCAAGCCAAATTGATGGACCGCAACCAGGCGCGTGAAGCGCTCGGCGGTTTGAGCCATCTGATCAATGAAGATGAAAGCGGGTTGATCTAACCCCTCAATCAAAACACTGAACCTGTGGAAGCGAGCCTGCTCGCGATGGCGGCGCCATAGACAGATCCATGTCGACTGGTATGGCCTCTTCGCGAGCAGGCTCGCTCCCACCAGGGATCTATCGTATCGCCATCGCGTGAACGGCTCGGCATCGTAGGAGCAAGGCTTGCCCGCGAACGCGGTGCCACAGGCAGATCAAGGTTGACTGGCATGGCCTCTTCGCGGGCAAGCCTCGCTCCTACGGGGGGTCTGGGGCAGACGCCGAGGCCTTGTTTGCTGAAGATCGGCGTGGGAGCGAGCCTGCTCGCGATGGTGGTGCGACAGGCAGATCCGTGTCGACTGGCATGACCTCTTCGCGAGCAGGCTCGCTCCCACCAGGGATCTATCGTATCGCCATCGCGTGAACGGCTCGCTTCACTCCCGCCACGGCTTGGGCTCGCCAAACAGTTGACCCTGCACGCCGTACAGGCCCATCTCCCGGATCACCAGCAGTTCGCCTTCGGTCTCGACCCGCTCGGCAATCAGCGGCAGGTCGATGCTGTGGGCGGCGCGCTGGATGGCTTCGATGAACAGCCGCTTGTCGCGTTCCTGGTCGATGGCGCGGATGTAGCTGCCGTCGATCTTCAAGTAGGCCAGGCCCAGGCGCGCCAGGTTGCCGATCATGCTGAAGCGCCCGCCAAAGCGCTGCAGGGCCAAGGCAAAGCCCAGGTCGCGCAGTTGCTGGGTGAGCTGTTCGAGCACTGCCTGGTCGGGCAATTGCTCTTCACCGATTTCCAGGGTCAGGCGTGGCCCCAGGCTGGAATGCTGGCGCAGGAGGTCGAAAATCTTGTCCAGCGCCTGCCGGTTGCCCAAGGTCGCGGCCGAGAGATTGAGTGCCAATGCGTGCTCATGCCCGGCCATCTGCTTGAGCACCAGTTCGAGCATCAGGCGGTCAAGCCGGGAGGTCCAGCCAAAACGCTCCAGCCACGGCAGGAAGCGCCCGGCCGGGATCGCCTGGCCTTGTTCGTCACGCAAGCGCGACAGCACTTTGTAATGCAGCACCCGCTGGGTGTCGTCAGTGGCCATGACCGGCTGGAAGTACAGCTCAAACCGTTGGTGCGTCAGGGCGTCATCGAGCAAGGTGTGCCAGGCGTGGTGGTCATCGCCGACCGCCGCGGCCGCATGGTGATCCAGGCAGGCCCAATTCGAACCGCCTTCGGCTTCCGCCATGGACAATGCCTGGTCGGCCAGGTGCAGCACGCCTTGCGCGGAGTCACCGTGGGCAAACGGTGCCAGGCCGATGGCCGCCACCGACTCGACATCGGTCGCCCCGGTGGCATACAGGCTGGCCAGCGCCGTGTCCAGGCTCTGGGCCAGCGCGAGGGCTTCTTCGCGCACCAGGCCCGGGGCCAGCACCGCAAACTCACCGCCGCGGATACGGGTGATCAGGTTCTGGGTTTCCGGGTAGCGGGCACACTCGCGGGACAACTGCTCGCCCACCGCCTGCAACAACTGATCGGTGCGCTGGCCGCCCATGCGCTGGTTCAAGCCGGCCAGGTCCTTGACCCGCAACAGCAGCAGGTAGCCGGAGCTGGCCTGTTCGGCGTTGCTGACCCGGGCGTTGAGTTGCATCTCGAAATACCGTCGGTTGGCCAGCCCCGTCAGCGTGTCCTGATAGGACTCCACCCGCAGTTTCTCACTGCGCTCGGCCTGCTCCTGGAACAGCGCCTTGAGCTTCTCGACCATCTGGTTCATGGCCTGTACCACGCGCCGCAGTTCTGGTGTGCGCGGCAGGTCCGGCAGGCTGAGGAATTCACGCCGGGCAATGGCATGGGATTGCTTGACCATGTAGTCCAGCGGCCGCAGTTGCCGGCGCAACAGCAGCGCGCCGAGGACCGCACTCACCGCGCCGCACAACAGCAGCCACCCCAGGCTGCCCAGGGCGCTCTGCCAGAGCTTGGCCACGGCGAACATCGGATGGCTGACCACCTCGACCCGGGCCGCCTGCTCCCAGCCACGGCTGACCAGCGCATCGCCCCCGGCGGGCTCAAGGCCGATCAGGTTGACGAACCATTGCGGCACCTGGCCAACCTCCGGCGTGCCGGTGCGCTCGACAATCGCGGTGTCGGTCTTGAGGTCCACCACGCGGATGCTCGCGTAGTAGCCGCTGTCGAAGATCGAACTGACCATCAGCTCGACCATCGCCGGGTCGTCGATGTTCGGTGTCAGCGACAGCGCCAGGGCCGTGGCCGCGTCCTGCGCATGGGAGCGCAACTGATTGACGTATTGGGTACGCGAGCTTTCCAGGCTGACCATGAAGCTGCCGGTAAAGGCGACCACCAGGAACAGGCAGATAGCAAGCAACAGCTGTTTGAACAAAGACATCTGAGCGCGCGCTCCTAGTTAGTCGTCTCGGCCGGGAATCCTTCGGCCTGCATTTTCTTCAACACATCCTGCCAACGGGACAGGCGCTTGGTGTCACCGACTTTCTGGTTGCCCTTGCCGGACAACCACAACCCTTCGGCGTTGAATGAGTAGACCGGCAGCAAGTCGCTGCGCTGGCTGGCCGGCTGGATCGCGTCCACCAGGCTGTCGAGCACCAGGGGCATGGCGTCCGGGCTTGAATAGTAGGTCAGGACCATGTGCGCACGGTTCTGGCGCAGGGCCTTGACGTAGGTGATGCGCAGCTTGTCGCTGGGGACTCCGAGGTGACGCAGGCTGAAGTACTTGGCGATGGCGTAGTCCTCGCAATCGCCAGCCCCTTTCCACAGGCCCTGGATCGGTGTTTCCCAATAGTCGACCGCATGCCACAGGTCGATATCCTCCACGTAGTGCATCTGCCTATTGAAAAACAGGTTCACCACCCTCAACTGTTCAAGCTCCGGGGTTTGCTTCTGGGTCGCCAGCAAGTGCTGCCAGGCATCGATCCGCTGCTTGCCCTCGCCCAGCGGCCCGTACAACGCTTCGGCGCGTCGGCTGATGAGCGAGAAGTCCCAATCGGCCTGCAAGCCGCCCAGCAAGGTGCCGGCGATCAACAGCGCCGAGCACAGCCAGCGCAGAGGCCGTGGGAGAGCGAAACGTGCCAGCAATGCAGTCATTCCGAAGGGCGATTGGAAATCGCTTGATGGTGCCGTCTGGACCCGCAAAATACAATGGCACGATGCAATCACCGCACGAGCGCTAGAGTTGAATCAACGCCCAGGACAGCAAAAACCACCGACTATGGCCTTATGGCCCGGTTTGACAAGCCATCAGGCAGTTACTAGTGTGCATTGGATCCAACATTAACCTTCATCATCTAGGGTGTGTTGTCGTGACGAAGAAGCCCAATCCTTTAGACAGTATTTCCATCAGCGGGCCGATCCCGGCCCACTTGGCACGTGCGGTGATCGAAGAAACCCTGCGCACCGCCATTCTCGATGGCCGCCTGCCCGCGGGGATTGCCCTGCGCCAGCAGGACCTGGCCGATCTGTTTGGCGTCAGTCGCATGCCGGTGCGCGAAGCCTTGCGTCAGCTTGAAGCCCAGTCACTGCTCAAAGTGGTGCAGAACAAAGGTGCGGTGGTCGCGCCATTGATCGACTACGACGCGTTCGAGACCTACGCCCTGCGCCTGTTGCTGGAGCCCGCGGCCCTGCGCCTGTCGATTCCCCTGCTCGACAGCGAAGACATTGCGCTCGCCCGCACCTACATCGCCAGCCTGGAGCTGGAAACCGACCATGCCGAAATCGGCCGGCTCAACCGTTTGTTCCACATGGCCCTGTATCACAAGGCCCCAAACCGCAAGTTGCTGGACCTGATCGAACTCGAACTGAACCAGGAGGAACGCTTCCTGCGCTTTCACCTGTCGTCCATGGGCTTGGGCAAACTGACACAAACCGATCACATCGAGATGGTCGATGCCGCCCAAGACAAGGATATCGAGCGGGCCGTGCAGGTGCTGGAGCGACACCTGGGCAACGCCTCGGCCGTGATCGGTGGCTACCTGCAAAGGCTCGTGGAAAAGTAATCATCTGACACACTTCTCCCCGGGCCTCTACCCCCCGCTTTCCAGCACTGCGCGCCCGCGCAGTTCGTCGCGCCTGCCTGCCACCCGGCACACATAACCCCCTCCTTCGCCCACCCTAGTCCAAGCTCTAACGTGGGCACCGTCTTGCATTCACTGCCCCTCAAGGGATGGGCGATGTACAACTACACCTGCGCAACGCCCGCCAAGGAACCGACGAGAGGAGTCTTGCCGCAGGAGGAGAGCACCCGGGACTGGTGCCTGGGTAGTCCCTCCAGAGAAATCAATAACGCTAACTACCCGGCTTAATTGTTGCTTCGAGTGAGGCATTCACTCATTGATTAAATTTCTGACGCTATTAGTCGGAAGGAGTAACTTCGCCCCAATAAAACTTAATCCATTAGTTTTATAAGGCCTGCTCATTCCGAGAAAACAGCCACTTTAAATCATTATTAAAAAGCGCTTGCTCAATGTAACTAGCCGTACTAGTTTTTTACTCGTCGGCCGCTATCAGCCAGGCATCGACGTATTAAAAGCTTCGGCAGCGGACGCCGCAGCCCCGCTACAACAAGGTCGCCAGAGCACAGATCACGGAGTGCGCGGTATTCGACCACCCCAGGGATGCTAAACGCCAAACGCTATACAACATCAACTTAGCTTGAGGCTATCGCTCGCCGACAGAAACACAAACTTGCGCTTTCCATACCAAGTAAGGCACTCCATCCGACGACCAACCAATACTTTATAGGCCACACCATGAATACAACAAAAACACTGCTCTCCGCCAAAAAACACGCCCTCGGCACTCACCCGATCTTTGCCGAGATACAGTCTCTTTCGGTTCTTAAGCGCTTCATGGAAACCCATGTATTTGCGGTCTGGGACTTCATGTCGCTGACCAAACGGCTGCAACAGGAACTGACTTGCGTGAACCTGCCCTGGCTCCCGCCGCAAAACCCCCGCGCCGCGCGGATGATCAATGAGATCGTCCTGGGCGAGGAGTCGGATCAACGCCCTGGACGGGGTCATTGCAGTCACTTCGAACTGTACCTGGACGCCATGCGCGAAATCGGCGCCAGCACTCGGGCCGTGGAGCAATTCGTGGGGTTGCAGCAACAAGGCGTCGGGTTCGATACCGCCCTGCAACAGGTCGCGCCGACACCATCCGCCGCACGCTTCGTCACCCACACCGTCCAAACCGCCCTGTTTGCGCCGGCGCACTGCGTGGCCGCGGCCTTCGTCCATGGCCGCGAGAGCATCATCCCGCTGATGTTCCAGCGCATCCTCGATGACTGGCGGATCGACACCCGGCAAGCGCCCACGTTTCGCTACTACCTGGAGCGCCACATCGAGGTCGACGGCGACGACCATGGCCCGGCGGCGGAAAAGCTCCTGGAGCAACTGATCGCCGGCGACCCGCAGCGTGAAGAGCAAGCCTTGGCCAGCGCCATCGCCGCCGTGGACAGCCGCATCGCGCTGTGGGACGGACTGCGCGTGAGCATGCGCGAAGCCGTCGTCGAGGTGAGCCTATGAACGCCTGCGACTACCAGTCCTTTGCCGACACCTGGGAGCGCCGCGCGACCATCCGCACGCGCCCGCGCCGCACCCTGGAAAACGACGACAAACTGATCTATCCCCTGAGCCGCCAACCCCTGGTCCTGAGCGATACCTTTCAACGCGAATGCCCGCAGCAGCGCGATTTCGTGCTGGTGCAGACGCTCTACAAATTCATCAACGACGTGGTGATCTTCGAAACCGAGATCGTCGACAAGACCGCACGCAACATCGCCAAGCAGCGCTTCGCCGTGCCCTTCCCCTTCGCCTGTCGCTACGACGCCATGACCGTGGTGATCGACGAGGATTACCACGCGCTGGTGGCCATGGATTTCATGCAGCAAACCATCGCCCTGACCGGGATCGAGCCCATCGCGCTGCCCACCCAGATCGAACTGAGCCGAGCGATTCCGGCCGCCGTCGCCGGCGTGCCCGAGCCTTTGCGCGATGCCGTCGAACTGATCTGCGTGGCCATCGCCGAACACACCGTGACCAACGATGTCGCGGCGTTCGCCAAGGACACCACGGTCAAGCAGTCGATCAAACACCTGATGGCCGACCACTTGCTCGATGAGGGCCGTCACTCCGGGTTCTGGTCACGCCTGGTGCGGATCTATTGGCAGGGCGCCAGTGAGGCCGACCGCGCACAGATCGCGCGCGTCCTGCCGGTGTTCATCGGCCAGTACCTGACCCATGAGATCCACGCGGCCTTCGACATTCACCTGATCGAACAGTTGGAGATCGGCGCCTCGATCAAACACGCGCTCAAGCAGGAGGTCGGCGCGCTGACCTACCCGGTCGGGCGTCGCCACCCACTGATCACCAACATCCTGCGCCTGTTCACCAACAGCTCGATGCTGGATTCGGCCTGCGTGCGCCACGCATTGGCCGACTACCTGCCCTAGCCGAGGAGCCGATCATGAAACGTCTCGATATTGTGCTGACCGGCCATAGCCAGGCCCTGGCCGAACTGGCCACGGAGCTTGAGCAATACGGCCACGACTTGCGCCACCTGCGCTCATCGCCAATGCGCGCTGAACCTGGCCAGAGGCTCCCGGACCTGATCATCGACGATGGCAGCCTGCCCGGTACGCTGGCCTTTGCCGGGGTGCCGGGGATCGCGCGGCTGGAGCTGCGCATTGCCCTGGAACCTCAACCGCAGCAGGCACTGCCGAGCGTTGAGCTGTTCCATTGGTACGTTACTTCGGCCGGTCGTCGACTGATCGCCCACAGTCTGCTGCCCGCCGAGGTCTCGGGCAACGGCCAGGCCCTGCGCAGCCGGGCGCTCGCGCAGTGCCTGGACACCACGTCCTGGATGGTCAGCGGGTTGTCGCGCAGCGCGGGTTTCCTTGCCGGCCTCGATACCCAGGCGCCGGCCGCGCCGCTGCAGCGCCAGCGGGGGCTGGAGCACCTTGAGCCGCTGGCCTTCGAGCACCGCCACAACCGGCGCGAAGACGCCGCCTTGCTGGACGCCGCACAACGCCCGGTCATGCAGCGCATCAGCCAGAGCCTGAAGGACTTCGCCCAGCGCCCGGCGCTGAACCTGCACGGGGCTCACCTCAGTTATCAGGACCTTCATCAACTGAGCCTGAACCTCCAGCGGCACATCCTCGAACGCCTGCCCGAGCGCGCCCAGTGGAGCGGGCCGCCGGTCATCGGCCTGTGCCTGCCCAAGTGCGCCGCACTGTATGGCGCCCTGCTCGCGACCCTGGGCGTGGGGGCGGTTTACCTGCCCCTGGACCCCGAACACCCCGCGCAACGGCGCCGCTACATCCTGGAGAACGCCGGGGCGGCCTTGCTGATACATGACGGCCGCGAAGTACTGGACGATCTGGGCATCCCACAGCTGGATGTCCGCCGGCTGCGCCCCCACGCGGTGGATCCGTCCGCGTCGTTGTGGTGCTGCGAGGTGCAGGCGGATGATCCCTGCGTGGCGATCTATACCTCGGGCACCACCGGCCAACCCAAGGGCGTCTTGCTCAGCCAGCGCAACCTCAGTCACTTCTGTGCCTGGTACATCCAACACATCGAGCTGAGCCAGGACAGCCGCGCCTTGCAGTTCTCCACCATCAGTTTCGACGCCTCCCTGCTCGACATCCTGCCCACGTTCATCTGCGGCGCCAGCCTGATCGTGCCCAACGAGGATCAACGCCGCGACCCTCGGCAACTGATGACGCTGATTCACTACGCCCGTGTCACCCACGGTTTTCTCCCCCCCGCCCTGTTGAGCATCCTGCCGCTGGAAAGCGCCATCGGGATCGAGCACCTGGTGACCGGCGGTGACGTGTGCGAACCCTATGTGATCGAGCGCCTCGCCGGGCGCTGTCACTTGCACAACATCTATGGCCCCACCGAAGCCACGGTGCTGGCAACCACCCGACGTTTCCAGGCCGGCGACAGCAACCGCAACCTGGGACTGC
The DNA here is from genome assembly GCF_900109995.1 of Pseudomonas sp. ok272. Taxonomy (GTDB): domain Bacteria; phylum Pseudomonadota; class Gammaproteobacteria; order Pseudomonadales; family Pseudomonadaceae; genus Aquipseudomonas. The sequence continues at coordinate 12,274 of NZ_FOCB01000030.1, forward strand.
CCATCGCCAACAGCCAGGTGTTGATCCTCGATGAACAGCAACAACCGGTCGCGGACCACACACCCGGCGAGCTGTACCTGGCGGGGCCCGGCATCGGCCTGGGCTACCTCAATAACCCGGCACTGACCGCCGCGCGTTACCTGCACCTGACGCTGCCCGGTGGGCAGGTGCTGCGGGTCTACCGCACCGGCGACATCGGCCAGTGGACCGCCAGCGGCATCGAGATCTGTGGCCGGCGCGACAATCAGGTGAAGATCCGCGGGTTTCGCGTCGAGCCCGAAGAGATCGAACAGACCCTGCGCGACAGCCAGCTGTTCCGCCAGGTCGCCGTGGTGATCGACGATCAGCGCCGGATCCTGGCCTACCTTGCCCAGCCGCAGGAGGCCCAGGCCGGCAGCGCATGCCAGGCACTGCGCGCGTATGTGCAACGGCGACTACCGGACTACATGCACCCGGGCGCCTATCTCGAACTGAGCGAGATGCCCTACACCCCCAACGGCAAGATCGACCGGCGCGGCCTGCTCGCACGGCCCCGGCAGATCCACAGCAGCGTGCAACGACGGCAACCCGAGACGCCCGAGCAACAGCGTCTGCAGGTGCTCTGGGCGGACTTGCTGGAGCTGCCGGCCGAAGACATCGGCATCGACGACAGCTTCTTCAACCTGGGCGGTCATTCCATCCTGCTGTCGCGCCTGCTCGTGGAGATTCGCGAGCAGTTCGGGTGTGGTATCTCGATCAATCGGTTTATCGAAGCACCGACGTTAATCACCCTGGCGGCGCTGGTTGGCGGCACCCTGGACCCGGGCGCACAGGCCACCCTCGCGCGCGCACACGCCGATGCCAATGCCAAATTCAACGTGCAGCCCTTGCCCGTCGACCGGCAGGGCGATGTCAGCAAGGTCGTGGTCACCGGGGCCAACAGCTTCCTGGGCGTGCATATCGTCGAAGCGTTGCTGGACAGCGGCGCCAGCGAAGTGGCCTGTCTGGTGCGTGAGTCACCCAGCCACTCCGCCGCCGAACGCTTCGCCCAGGCCCTGCGCGAAAACCGCCTGGAGCATTTGGACCTCAGTCGCGTGCAGGTCTATGCCGCCGACATCACCCAGCCCGAGTTGGGCCTGACGCCTGCGGTGTACGAGCGCCTGGACCGCACGTTCGGGGTCCTGGTGCACAACGCCGCCCACGTCAATCACGTGCTCGACTACGCGTCGCTGGCACGCGACAACGTCGAGCCGATCTTCGAGTGCCTGCGCCTGTGCGAGGGGCGCAGCAAAAAGATCTTCAACTTCATCTCGACGCTCTCGGCCGCAAGCGCCGTCGACGCCGAGGGCCGGGTGCTGGAGCAACCCGCCGCGCCGACCCCGCCGATCTACATCAAGAACGGCTACAACCTGTCCAAGTGGGTGGGCGAGCGCATCCTGGAGCGGGCGCGGGCGCGCGGGGTGCAGGTCAATCTGTATCGCCCCGGCAACATCGGCTACAACAGCGCCACCGGCGTCTGCCAGCCCCACAAGAACCGTCTGATGCTCATGCTCAAGGGCTCACTGCAACTGGGCCAGGTGCCGTTGCTGGCGATGAACTTCGACCTGATGCCGGTGGACTTCCTCGCCCGCTTCATCGCGTTCCACACCCGCCGTTACCAGCCTGGGCAGGCGGTGTTCAACCTGCACAACCCCGAGCCCCTGAGCTGGGATGCCTACGTGGCGTCATTCCGTGAGGCGGGCCGGGCGTTTCGCATGGTCAGCGTGGCGGACTGGCAGCAGCAACTGACGCGGGTCGACCGCGATAACGCGTTGTTCGGCGTACTGGGTTTCTACCTCAACGGCTTCGAGGAAGACATCGGCGACATTTCGCTGATCGGCCACGCCAACGCCCTGGCCGGCGTGCGGCAGATGGGCGCGCACTACCCGCAAAAGTCCCAGGCCCTGTTGCGCCGTGGCTGCGACTACCTGAAACAAATCAACTTCATCTGATCCATCACCCGTAAAGCAGGAGCAAGACCATGAGCACTCTGCAACCCGATACCCTGATCAACAACCCTCACGGCTGCCACGTTGTCTCGGCGGTGACTGTCCCGGCACCCGCCGCGCAGGTCTGGGCGGTGGTCGGCAACTTTTCCGGCTTCCACAGGTTCATCCCGGCGCTGTCGCACATCGAGATGATCGGTGACGGCGTCGCCTCGCTGCGCGTGAAGTTCTTCAAGGATGGCAACCGGGTGGTCGAACAACTCAACGCCCGGGATGACCAGGCGCTGAACATGACCTGGACCCTGATCTACAACACCCTGGGCATCGGCAACCTGTGGGCGGCGATGCACGTCGACGTGTTGGCCGAGGACCTGTGCCGCGTGACCTGGACCATCATCGCGCAGCCGACCGCAGGCGGCGCGGACATGCCGACCTTCCAGGGCTTTTTGCAGGGGTTTGCCGATGAGGCGATGGGCAATGTGCGCCAGATGTTTGTGTAGGGCTTGGCGGTGGTAGCGGCCTTTCGGCCGACTTCGCGAGCAGGCTCGCTCCCACAAGGTTCCGGGTGGATACCGGGTCTGCATCCACCCTCTCCCCACTGTGGGAGCGAGCCTGCTCGCGAAGAACGATAACGCGGTCAGATCTTGAAGCTGTCCACCAACTGTTTCAGGCGGTTGGCCTGCATCGACAAGGCATCACAATCCTTCAGCGTTTCATTGAGGTTGACCACGCCTTGCTGGTTCAGCAGGTTGATCTGGTTGATGTCGACGTTGAGGGTTTCCACGACGGCGGTCTGCTCTTCCGTGGCGGCGGCCACCGACTGGTTCATGCCGTCGATCTCGGTGATCCGCTGGGTCACGCTGACCAACCGCAAACCTGCCTGGTTCGCCACCTCGACGCTCTCTTCGCTGGACACCTGGCTGGCGTTCATGGTCGATACCGCCTCACGCGAGCCCACCTGCAACGAGGTGATCATCTTGCTGATCTCCTCGGCCGACTCTTGGGTACGGTGGGCCAGGTTGCGCACTTCGTCCGCCACCACCGCGAATCCGCGCCCGGCTTCACCGGCACGCGCCGCCTCGATGGCCGCGTTGAGCGCCAGCAAGTTGGTCTGCTGGGAGATGCCCTTGATCACATCGAGAATGTGCCCGATGTTGTCGGTGCTGGCGTTGAGGGTTTCGATCTGGGTGCACGACTGGCTGATCTTTTGCGACAGCTCGGTCATCGCCAGGATGGTTTTCTCCACCACTTGCCGGCCGTCATCGGCCTGCTCGCTGGCACCGCTGGCGTGCTGCGAAGCGTCCGCCGCGTTGCGCGCGATTTCCTGGGTGGCCGCGCCCAGTTCGTTGATCGCTGCCGCAACACTGTTGGTGCGCGCACTTTGTTCGTCCGAGCCGATGATCGACGCGTTGGACGAGGCCATGACCCGTTGCGACAGGTCATGCACCTGGCGGGTAGCCGACGACACTTCGGAGATCGAGGCGTGAATCCGTTCCACGAACTGGTTGAACGCTGCGCCCAGTTCGCCAAATTCGTCTTTACCTTCCACCGCCAGGCGGCGGGTCAGGTCGCCCTCGCCCTGGGCGATGTCCTGCATGGCGCGGCCCATGGTGGTCAGCGGACGCATCAACACCTGGATCAACAGGCTCAGTAACAGGGCAATCGCCGCCACGGCGATAAACATGGCGATCAGCGCCGAGGTGCGGAACTTGGACAGCGGCGCGTAGGCCTTGTCCCGATCAATCGACAGACCGATGTACCACTGGGCATTCGGCAAGCCACTCACCGGCGTGAAGGCCAGAATGCGCTCCTGCCCGTTGAGGGTGACGTGCTGGTTGCCCTTCTCGATGTGGACGCTGTCGCCTGGGTAGAGGTCCTTGAGGTTTTTCATCACCTGGTCTTTGTCCGGGCTGACGATCACCTGGCCATCGGCGCTGACCAGGAACGCATGGCCGATCCCCCCGAAGTCCACCGAGTTGATGATGTTGACCAGCGTCTCCAGGCTCAGGTCGCCACCGACCACGCCGAGCAGTTCGCCGTTTTTCTTCACCGGCATCGCGATGGTCACCACCAGCCCGCCCACAGCGGCCATGTAAGGCGGGGTGAGCATGGTCTTGTCGGCCGCAACAGCCTGTTTGTACCAAGGGCGCTGACGCGGATCGTAGCCGTCGGGCATCTTCGCGTCAGGGCGCTGGGTGAAGACGCCGTTGACCTGACCAACGTAAGTGAACTGGAAGTTCGAGGTGAAGGCCGGTTGATCCACCAACCCGGCGAGGTCGGCATTGGCGCCCTGGTGCGCGACGTTCTGCGCGAGGCTCTCCATCACCAGGATTCGCCCGCCCAGCCAGTTCTGTACGCTGCTGGCGGTCATGGCGCCCGCTTGCTGGACCGAGGCGTCGAGGTTTTGCTCGATGGTATTGCGCTGCAGGTAGTCGTTGTACAAAGCGAACAGGGCAAACGCCAGGACCACTACGCCTGAAGCGGCCAAAAGGATTTTATGGCTGAACTTGAGATTCATGTCATGGGCTTCTTATGCAAAGAGTGGGGATGCGTTCCGGGTGCAACATTCCATGTAACGCCGTAGGCCACTCTGCGGTTGCTCTACTTTGGTGCGCGCAAGTCTTACTAAGCTTTCGGCACGGTTGCGGGAAAACTTAGGCCTTTGTGCAGAACCTGGGGTGATCCGCGCGAAAATCTGCCAGACGGTGTGCTCGACGCTCGAAACAACGGTTGGAGGCGTGTTGATCGCGCCGTGGTTACAAAACGTCGCGGCTATGGTGAGTTACCCGTTCTAACCCTTGGTTGCTCTGAGGTTCAGTCGCGGGTTTTGGCAGGCCTGAAACGACAAAACCCCAACTGCTTTCGCAATTGGGGTTTCGGAATT
>NZ_FOCB01000018.1 GCF_900109995.1 Pseudomonas sp. ok272
CGGTTACTGGAAAGCCGCGTCATCCACTGCGACGAAACACGTGTCCAAGTGCTGAAAGAGCCAGGTCGAGAGCCGACCAGCCAATCCTGGATGTGGGTGCAAACCGGCGGGCCGCCGAATCAGCCTGTGATCCTTTTTGACTACTCGACCAGCCGGGCGCAGGAGGTGCCGTCGCGGCTGCTCGAAGGTTATCGCGGCTACCTGATGACCGATGATTACGCGGGTTATAACGCCTTGGGCGCGCAATCAGGTGTCGAACGTTTAGGTTGTTGGGCACATGCGCGACGCAAGTTTGTCGAGGCGCAAAAGGTGCAGCCTAAAGGTAAAACCGGGCGTGCCGATATTGCCCTGAATTTGATCAACAAGCTGTACGGTATTGAACGAGATTTAAAAGAAGTCGGCGATGAACATCGCCACGAAAGCCGACAGCAAAACAGCCTGCCGGTGTTGGCCCAGTTGCACACATGGCTGGAGAAAACCCAGCCACAAGTGACGGCGCAAAATGCACTGGGCAAAGCCATCAGCTACCTGGCCAGCAACTGGATCAAGTTGGTGCGCTACACCGAAGCCGGTTACTTGCCGATCGACAACAATGCGGCCGAGCGGGCCATCCGGCCCTTCGTGATCGGGCGCAAGAACTGGCTGTTCAGCGACACGCCCAAAGGCGCGTTGGCCAGCGCCCAACTTTACAGCTTGGTCGAGACAGCTAAAGCCAACGGCCAAGAGCCCTATGCGTGGCTGCGCCACGCACTTGAGCGCCTGCCACAAGCCTCGAGCGTAGAAGACTTCGAGGCCCTGCTGCCGTGGAGCTGCACGCCGCAAATTCCAAGATAGCCATAGATCCCCACCTTTAAAATGTGGGGTTCATGGAGCGCTTACAATTCATCCGCATTGCCGTCACGGACAACTTCGGCCAGCAGCTCCGCTGCATACGACGGATCAGCCTGGAAAAGCACTGCCATTGCCTCATCATGGCTACGGTCTTTCATCGCCACCTCTGAATTCAGACCTGAGCGTCTGCCGTGATGCTCAGGTCAGCCGAATTGGCAGACCTGAGCATCACAAGCTCACATGATCAGATATCGAGGGCCGGTAAACCGTTCACAATGCTCTGGGTTTTCAGGCTCACAGTAACCACCCGCTGAAACAGCTCCAGTGGGTACTTGGGATTACCCATGGTTTCGGTAGCCCAGTCATTCGCATCATTGACGATTCCACTGGCCTTGTCCGTACGTACCGCCTGCCGCTCCATCACCCAGTCCAACGCGGCCTTGCCATTGACTACATAGTCCCAAGCAGCCTCGGGGATGCCCTTGAGGGTGATGCGGTGGTTATAGATGACCGCGCTCTTGTCGCCCTTCTTGGCAAACTTCATCGCCCTATTCTCTACGCGGTAATCGCTATTGGTGAGCGTACCCCTAGCCTCGATTGTCAGCGGGTAGAGTTCGACGGTTTCGTAATTCAGGTGAAGGTCGGCCAATGCGCGACCTGCCTTGCTGAATGCCCAGAAGTCAGCGGCTTTCTTAACGGCCGGGATGCGCGGTAGCTCCTTGCTGAGGTTGTCGGCAAAGCGCTTGCGGTAGTCCGGCGAATGGAGGATGCCGTAGACGTAGTAGAACAAGTCCTCTTTGCTCATGGGCTCACCGGGGTAGGCAGCCTGGAAGTGAGCCAGCCCAGCGTCGGTAATGGCGTCGCCTCGGTGCAAGCCACCTTCTACCGGTATGGCAAATAGATCATCTTTGGGCGCCTGGGCAGCTTCACCGTAAAGGTAAAGAGGAAATGCCTGTCCAGTATCCAGTGAATGAAGATTCGGGAGTGTGTCAGTTATCAAAGCAGAAAATCCGCTTCTGGAGCCCACGCCGGAAACAATGATAACTCGATTTTGAGCGCCATTATTTGGTAAGTACTGAGGCATTAAATGCCGTGTCCAGTTCCAAGTCTTATTCGCATACGCCCACTCTTTAGTGAATGGCCGGTACAAGGACATAACAACATCACTTGGAGAAAATGTGCTTTGACGCCCCCTTACCAGATCATTCAAGACATCCGTTGTCCACTTAATTTTGGCCTTATCCCTTGTAACAAAATCCGCAACATCTTCGCCTGATTGCTTGCCGTCGCTATATCGTGATAGCTCCTTATTGTACACATCAATCGTCTTCTGCATGTTCAGAACTAACAGTTTCTTACTGAAATTATATGTCCACTCATCGCGATTGGTCTTGATACCCATGGAGTAGCTATTAAATAGCTTTACCTTTTGATTAGCCCCCTTACTCCCAAGCAGTATATGTTTTTCAAACGCATCGACTCTCTGCCTCAACCAATCGCCGTGCCTATCAGGAACAATTGGTGTCCACGAACCAGCGCTGGCGACTCCATTAATGCTTACTAGACTTTTTAAACAATCAAGTTTCTGTTCGGTTGTAAGATCATCGCCAATGTCATAATAAAAAATTTCCCCCCTACTCTTGGGGTCAGTTTTTTTTACAAGCAAGGTGATGGCAATGCCGGTCATGCTTCTCGTGTCGAATACGTTCTGCCCCTCTCTGGCTGCTCCTTTGCTCAGCATGTTCTTACGAATGTCGCCTCGGAGGTTAATAATGTAGATTTTGCTGAACTCATTAACTAAAGACTTGCGCAAACCATCCATAGCGGGTTTCTCAGCAAAGCCGGAACCCGACACGTAGCCAATGACCCCACTGTCTCCCATCCGATCACTCGCCCACCTGATCGCTCTTATGTAGGAGTCATAAATTTTGCTTTTACCCATGCCATTAGCTGACTGCGAAACAAAGGTTTCCGAAATGCGGGAATCCAAGTGCGGGTAATCAATATTTTTATTATTATTATCCTCCTTATCTCCGGAAGAATAGGGCGGATTACCTATAATAACCCTTATGTCCAGGTCCTTTTGTCGCTTGCGTCGCTTGCTGTTATCAACGAGAAGCTCATCGACCAGATCTTCCTTTTCATACATCTGGAAGGTGTCAGTGAGGCAAATACCCTCAAATGGCAAATATACCCCACCCATCAAACTGTGATAGACCGCCTCAATATTTATGGCAGCGATGTAGTAGGCCAGTAAAACCAGTTCATTTGCATGAATTTCATGCTTGTATTTGTGAGGCAACTCCTCCGATTTGATTAGGCCCGACTGGATTAGCCGGGTTATAAATGTTCCAGTGCCTGTAAACGGGTCGATAATATGAACGCCCTTGCTACCCAAAGTTTGGTCGAACTCTTGTTGCAGCAAATGGTTAACACTATGGAGGATGAAGTCCACCACCTCAACAGGGGTGTAAACGATACCCAGACGCTCAGTCATTCTAGGAAAAGCATTGCGGAAAAACTTGTCGTACAGTTCGAGGATGATCTTCTGCTTGCCTTGGGCGTTGTTGATACCGGCAGCACGTTGACGCACGCTGGCGTAGAACTTATCCAGAGTATCGGCTTCTTTGCTTAGGTGGTGTTCATGGAGCGCATCTAACACTCCCTGCATGGCCTTGGACATTGGGTTGTGACTGGCGAAACTATATTCCTCGAAAAGCGCGTCGAACACCGGCTTGGTCACCAGGTGCTGAGCGAGCATTTCGACAATCTCGTCATCGCTGATGCTGTCGTTGAGGTCGTCGCGCAGCTCGGCGGCAAAGGCGGCGAAAGCGGCTTTCTCCAGGGTGTTGGCTGGGCTTTCCAGAATGCCGTGAATGCGGCCGATATGGGTGCGGGCAATCTTGGCAATATCGTTGGCCCAGTCCTCCCAGTGGTGGCGGTTGCCGCACTTGTCGACGATCTTGGCGTAGATGGCTTTCTCGATTTCTCCTACTTCGTAAGTCAACTCGGCCTGCTGGGTCATCTGGCCGGGTGCATCTTGGTTCTTACTACCGATGCCGTACTGGCCTTTACCGGCTTTGCCGTTACTGGTGCCGGTGCCTTTCTTTGCCTTCTTCTCAGCCTTATCGGTAATGGCGATGACTTCCATCTTGCGCGGGTCTGAGCCGATCAGATCGAGCTTGTTGACCATAGCGTCAAAGCTGTCATCATGCGAACGCAGCGCTTGGAGTACCTGCCAGACCACCTTGTAGGTCTGGTTGTCGTTGAGCGCTTCGTGAGGCTCCACGCCTGCCGGGATCACCACCGGCAACACAACATAGCCGCGCTTCTTGCCCGGAGCATTACGCATCACGCGCCCGACGGACTGCACCACATCCACCTGCGAATTACGCGGCGTTAGGAAAAGTACAGCATCCAAGGCTGGCACATCCACACCTTCAGAAAGGCAACGCACATTGCTGAGGATACGGCAGGTATTGGCCGGAGCTTCAGCCTTCAGCCACGTCAGTTTGGCTTCCTTCTGGCTGGCATTCATGCCGCCGTCGACGTGCTCTGCCTCGCAGGTCAGTCGCGAGGCCTCGTCAATGCCCTCGGACTCCTGATAAGCCTCCACAACCGACTGGAACATGTCGGCAATATTGACGGAGCTGACCTTGTGCTTAGTGCCCTTATAGTTGGGGGAAATGACCTGACAGAAGGCGACAGCACGCTTCATTGGCTCATCATCACCGATAAGCTGGTCATGCAAACCTTGCTTGGCCAACGCCTTCCAACAGCCAACGATTTTGGCAGCGTCATCTACCTTTAGCTGATTGTTCTCGTCCTTCAGCAGCTCTTGCAGACGGCGGCTGATAACACTCTCTTCAACCGTCAGGACTAGGACCTTGTAGTCAGTGAGCAAGCCACGCTGTACAGCCTCGGAGAAGTTGATAACGAACAACTCTTTACCGTACAGGGCTTCGTCATCCATCGAGCAGAGCGTGACTTCACCGGACTCAGCCTTGACCCTAGCACTGTCGCCGTAGATGCGTGGTGTGGCGGTCATATACAAGCGCTTGGCAGCACGAATATCGCCACCATCGTGAATCCTCACGAAATTGCTTTCGTCGTCATCACCGAAGGTAGCGCCTGTGGTGCGGTGCGCTTCGTCGCAGATAACCAGATCGAAATTGGCCAAACCATGCTCATGCTGGGCACGGCTTATCACGTCGATGGAGTGATAGGTGGAGAACACCACGCTCATGTGCTCAGGGCCGTGGCGCTTGAGCATTTCCGCTGCCAAGCGATCCGCCTTGGTCGTCGCCGGGTAACGTAACTCGTGAGTGAAAACCTGAACCGCGTCGTCTTCAGACTTGCGCTTTTTCCCTACATCACTGTCGGAGCAGACCGCGAAGCTGTGCAGCGGTGTTTCACTTTCTTGCGTCCACTCTGTAAGGGTCTGCGATAGCAGCGATAGGCTGGGCACCAAAAACAGCACTCGCTTACCCTTTCCAGCTAAGCGCTCAGCTATCTTCAGACTTGTGAACGTTTTGCCGGTACCACAAGCCATAATCAGCTTGCCGCGCTCAGCATCCTTGAGGCCAGCGGCCACAGCATTTAATGCCGTTTGCTGGTGCTCGCGCAGCTGCTTCTTGATTTTGAGCGTGACCGCTTTGCTGGACTGGTACTTGGCCCAGTCAATCTGGCTGTCCTCCAACGCTTGCAGGTCAATCTTGCTGACCGGGGGCTGCTGGCCCAGCAGCGCATCCTCGGCGTGCTCGCTCCAATGGTTGGTAGTGGTAACGATGACCCGGTGCGAGAACTGTGCCTTTCCCGAAGCTGTGAAGAAGCTATCGATGTCTTTTTTCTGGACTTTGTAGTCCTCGGCGTACAGCTTGCACTGGATGGCATGGTACTCACCGGTACCCTCGGTGCGAGCCACCAGGTCAATACCCGCATCTTTACCACTCAGGCCCTGTTCTTTGGCCCAATCAGCATACGTCCAGACCTTGTCGTACAAATCCCTGTAGGTCGCTTCATTGCGAAGGTAGACGCAGATCAGCTCCTCGAAGTAAGTGCCTTTTTCGCGTTCGGTGACAGAGGCGGAGCGATACGAATCCAGAAGCATAGCAAGAGCCGACATGTGCATTTCCTTTCAAAGCGGCTGACAGGAGCAAAATGCACCATTCTAGCAATTGGATGCTGCCTCAGCGCGGCTTTCTTACCACCAGAAAGCGGCTGAAACATGCGCCACGCTCATAACTGCTATCACTCGATTGGATTGCACAATCGAAAAGAGAGATTTTTCAGACATTAGCCCTCACGATTTTCGAGCAAAAACGACAGCACTCTATTTTCCAGGCTGGCCATATTGCGGGAGCTACAGAATACGTAAAGTTGGTGGACGTGAAAGCCGAACGTACATAGCAGAGCATTGCTGACTCAGTAAATGATACGACTGTGAGAGGCGATGTGTACCAGTGAGGAGGGATTGGCTTATGCGGCACAAACAAAAAACCCCTGAGACCTTGCGGAATCAGGGGTTTAGATGTTTTGGTGCCCAGAGACGGAATCGAACCGCCGACACGGGGATTTTCAATCCCCTGCTCTACCGACTGAGCTATCTGGGCCGCGGGCCGAATTAAACGATGCCACGACTCCGACGTCAAGCGCGAAATCAAAAAAAATCAATGATTACCTATGCTTACGATTCTAGGGACTCAGCCTAAAATCACTAGCAACATACTATCTAGACCAGAAGTAGCCTTTGAAGGACACCCAAAAGGAAATGCAGAAGTTAGCCATCGAGGATCTTTTCATTTTCCTTCGTAAACCACCTTGCTCATAATCGTTCTCAACTCCCCTTGCAGATCGCGAAATTCCACCATTAGGGCGTGCACTTCTATCGCTATTTCTCCCTGCCCGCGTTTTTCGAGAAGCATCAATTTCAACAACCCCGCGACCCGCCCAAGGTCGCCATTGACCTTGGCCAAGTCACCAACGGCGGCCAGGTCAACAACAGACCTTATTGGCGTGTTCATACCAACGGCCAAGAGGTAAGCAGACAGGGACAAGCCCGTCTGATCGGCCCGCTCCTGAATCACGGCCCGTTCTTCAACAGACACCCAAACCTTGATCGGTGGAAGCTCCCGCCGTGGCCTTGGCTTTTGCTCTGTTTCCATGCTTTTTTCTTTCTGCTTTTGAGTCGCGGCAGCGACGGTAAGCCTCGCAGAGCAAGACTGTCCGTCGAGCCGAAGGCGAATAAGGCAAGGTGGTGGAGGCCCTAGCTGCGGAGCAGCGTAGGCCTACAACACACATCTTGCCGTCATTGTTTTTGCGATTCTATGCGATTTGGACAAAACAGCCAGTTCCGTTTTTCCCACTCGCGTATATTTCCTAGAATCGCATTGAATCGCATTGAATCGCATAAAGTCGCATTAGTCGGAACAATTAATCGCAAAAAATTGCGCTATTTTTCTTTGAATAAATATATTAAGTACCAGATAGCTCGAACGGAGAAAAACGTATGAATAACCACGAATTGCCCCCTGTCGAGCACCACCCACAACGCCGTGGATGCGGCCGTGTGTCGTTCATAGCTGTCATGGATGAGGTGCGGGCGGAAGTCGTGCGAGGGTGCCTTTGGTGCAAATTTACGAGGCTTTCGAGGATTGGTTAGACCTCGGCTATACCAGCTCACCAAATACGTTACTCGGTTCATCAAGAATAGGATGACCAGTCATTTGCATTGCACTCGACCACCGATTGCATCGGTTTGACCAATGTACTTCGTAACCATGATCGGCAGAGAACTGCACATTGCTGCCAGTGGCGGTGACAGGCAGAAAACGGCCAGGAGCGTTCATTGAGTTACTGCAAATTTTGGCGCAACTCAGTGCTTTATCGCCTCATATACGTAAGAACCAACAACAGATCCTGTCGCACCTAGTACTATGGCCGTGAGTCCGGAGATTGCGAGCGACCATACAGGGTGCTGCGTTATAAAGTCTGTAATTTTATAGAAAAGATCTTTTTGTATTCCATGTATCTCGGACTGACATTTTTCGATAGTTTCGCTTGACACTTTTTCTTGGCGACTCCGTTCTACACAACTTGAACAGAGGATTGGCTTGTGGCATGAATGGGTGATATCTGTTTTTATACCATTCATATCAAAAATGCACCCGCGCGTCTCATCGTGAGTGAAGTTAGTGTGCTCTGTATTTGTGGGTATGCGGTTTCCGCTTCTTTTGTATAGCAACAAATATGCGTAAAAAAGACGATAGATAACATTTGCTAACGGAATGTTTGAGAATCTAAGTATGTCTTTGATTTCATGAAACGAGAACACCACCCTGTTGGATGTAAGACGTCGCGTGTACCAGTTCCCCTCAATTGGCACGTTAACTATGGACACTAAAAAGTCTCCATTAAAACTTGTAGGCAATACGTTCTCTAGTGCAGCATCCGTAAACTCCCACCCATGACCGTCAGATTGACAGTTCAGGGAGTAGTTCTCAATGTCGTCAACTACTTCAAATATCGAAGACTTCCACTCCTTCAGCTTTTTCTTTTGGAACTCCGCCGGCATATGCCCAATTGTTGCCACGGTTATTTTAATTTTTGACATTGCCGCTCCTTAGCGAGGTGTAACTATAAATAAACACCAAATGATGCATGACTGCCCGAACGTGTTTGTGAATAAAACTCTTGCTTCTCTCTTCATCCCTTACTAGGTAGAGACTTCCAGTGTTCTGATGAACGTATGCAGAGGTATACACAATGAATGGACAGTTTCGATTACTCGTCCAAGTAGGTGAACAGACGCCTTCAGAAATACGCGATCATATGGCTAAACGCATTGCGAAACCAGCCGGTCCGTCACCATAAGCATTGCAGATGCTTCCTGGCTGGTTGCCGCCACTCATCACCGGCAGCTATGGGTCGATTCTGTTGAAAAAGTCGACCTTGGTTTGCGCAGCAGTAAAGTATGCGTCCGAGATTGAAATCTTTACTTTCGGCAGAGGCTTCTGGACTCGGATTTCACGTAGCAGTGTGCAAAAAAGGCGTTTTAACCAGTCAATGACAAGGCTGGTTGGGCGAACCGACTTTTTCAACAGAATCGGTCGTTCTCTACCGGTCATGGCCACGAAGCGTGGAGGTCCAATCTGGCGCAAATGGCTGGTCAGGTCGAATGCAAACGGGTGGGCAAGTCTGTGCGTTTGCCAACCCGGCCGCCCCCCTTCCCTTTGGTGTCCCTTTTTTGAGATCAACACGGTGGCCTTGTGCGCTGCTGGAAAACATGCGCGCGCAGGTTTTTTCTGAGGGTGTATTGGCCAGTACACCGGCAGGGCACTGCGCAGCCTCCCTTGCTAGATATCTAACATGGATGAACGAGGTTCGTTCATGGCCAGCAATCGCGTATGTCGCGCGGCCCATAAACCACAATCCACGGTAGCGAATCTGTACGCCGCGCCGGCTGGCCGGCGCATAGACAACTCTGTGAGTGTACCGAACGCATTTTCATGCGGAAGGGGAAGCCGCCGCGAAGCGGTGGGGGAACCCCGCAGGGGTGCCCCTGCTTCGGTTGCCAAATTGGCACCCTCAGCGGGTTTTAGAGTTTTAATTAAGTTTTAAAAGATTTAGGAAAAAAATAATCAAAATTTCTTTTTATTTTCAATGGGTTGTAAATTTGTCCAGTGTGCAATGTACGGCTTTTGGTGGGTAATGTACGGTTTTGGGTGGGTAAAGTACGGAGGTTGGTGGGTAATGTACGGACTATCCACAGGCTGAGCGCGTGCCGCGCATTGGCACCCGTACATTACACACCGGCCGCTCCGTCGACCATGCGGCGCCGATGTGCCATTGCGAGCTGTGGCCCGCTCTGCCCGGCCTCCATCGTCAAGGTATATTCCGGCAAGTCGTTAGCCTCGACAATGCCGCGTAAGATGCGGCAGAATTCTTTGAACGTTCCCGCCGAGCCGCTGCGCTCGTAGATGGTCTGGAATGACCATCTGGCCTCTGTCTTGCCCGCTGCTCTGCGCGCAAGACGATACACGAACCGGCCAATGCCGGTACCGATCAGGAAGAAGTCAGGGTGGAGGGCCAGCACGTCGGGGTTTTTGCCGCCCGTGATCTCCTGATACATCCACTGCGCCACCTCGATCTCAATGAATTCTGGCTTGCCTGAGCTGTTCTCAATGACCTTGTATCGGCTAATCAGCGGCTCACCTTCATTCACGGTGATGGTTCGGCCATTCTTGCCCTTTTCGGTACGCCGGACCGCTACATGCGTGGTGTTCAGCCGTAGGCACGTCTCTACAAGATCGTCTTTCTGCTTGCCGCCATAAGCACGACGCAGGAATTTGAGGACGTCACCAACGTGCGGCCGGAAAACCCGGCCCGGCTTTTCGCCCCTACCATCTCGATAGCGGTTCATTGCTTCGGTCAAATGCGACACAGCCATCAGCACAAGGTCGTAATCCCACACAGAAGCCATACCGGCTGGACCGGCAGAGACCTTCACGTTGCCGTCCCGCAACTCATAGGTGATGACCTCGCCCGCACGCCTCTCCTTCTTGGACAGTCGGAATACGGCCACATCCATGATGTTGCGGCTATCGCGGATGCCCACGTCATACACCGTAGGGATGAAGAAATCCTGCTGCTCATCCCCCTTGGATGGTTTGCGCACGCGGGTAGCGGGTTGTAGCTTAGGCGCTGCTACTAGACGGCTTTCCTCGTTCCCTTCGCGCTGCAAGCGGGCGGCGACTTGCTCGTATGTCTCGCCAGGACGCGCTACGGCCTCAATGCGCTCGCGGCCTATTACAGCCCTCATCGACTGGGGACCATTGTTTCTGCTAGTCATATGGATGGCCAAACCCCATGCCAACTTGCTGAGCGACTGTGCGCCCTGCATTCTCGTCCAGAGCTGCCCGCAGATGGCCGCATGAAATCCAGCACAAGCGGTTTACCCTGGCATGCTGCCCACACATCAATCGCCACGATTCAGGCCCCTATTCCGGGGCGGGCAGCATGTATACCCGACGACTTGCGCGCGTCGATCCATTCCTCGATCTCAGTCAGATCCCACGCGACGTTTCGGCTGGTTAGTGCGATGCGGCGCGGGAACTCCCCCCGCTGTTCCATGTTGTAGATCGTGCGTTCAGCCAGCGGGATCATCGCGTGCAATTTCTTGCGGTTGATGAGTGTCTTGCTCTTTGGCTTGATCTCCATAAGGTCGCTTTCCTTCAAAGTCGTCAGATGCTTGACAATGCCCTCCAGCGCCAGAGTCAGGGTGCAAAAAAGTTAGAATTTAGTTGTCATGAGGAGCTATCATCGGACGATGAAAAAACGTGAGAAAGCGCCGAGCACATTCGATCCGTTTCTAGAACGCCTGGTTAGGGAAAGTGATACATCGTCTGATCGCATCCGCGCCAAGCTCAGCAACGTCTATGACTGGGGCTTCTGCGAACTATGCTGGCGATCCACCGAATACTCGATCAGCGTGGGGGCTCAAAAGGTCTTCAAGCGCCTAAAACGAGGAAATGTCAAAGTCACGCCGCTAACGGATGCCATTCGTGCGGCAGCTCAGAAAAAAGCCGACGCCTTGGTGGCGCGCTATGAGCAGGCATGGAAAGGTGAGTTCGGCCGGTACGAGCCCGCCCGCATGTTGATGGCCTACTGTGACATGGTGGAAATGCGCGGTGACCGTTCGGTGTCAGCCTTCAGGGAGCACGTCGAGCGGCGAATACTCATTGCCGCGTGGGCACGGCATGGTGACTTGCTCCGGCCCACTAAACTACCGGGTCAGCCCGAAGGCGCAGCGAAGCCCAGTAAACTCTACTGCGAAGCACACAACCCAAGGCGAAGCGATGAAGCTCGCCGCGCATATCAACGTGACAGAAGGTTCGCGCTAGAGTATGACGAGTTGATTGACAAAATCTGGTCGCAGGAAGCCGGCACTCTCCCTAAGTGGGACATTGAAGCCCACGCATATGTCAGGAGAGAAGCCTATCGACTGCTCCAGGCACTCAAATCTCCCACCAGTACGATGGATGATCTGTTAACCCTTGGCACCATGAGTCAAGCTGAAATAGCGCGCCAACTTGGCGTATCACGCCAAGCAGTTTCCGCCGCTATCAAGCGGCGAGCGCAGAAGCAGGCGACACGCTGAAGACAATCATGATCTAGCTGCGAAATTGCAGCGCACTTGACCAGGCGCTTGCATATGACCTGACCAGTCATTTGCATTGAACTTGACCAACGATTACAGAGAACTTGACCGATCAGACGTCGAAGCTGAGAGGCTCATAACGACCCTGAGCGGACACTAGGAGGACGCAGACTGGGTTAACAACCAGGTGTACGATCCGGGAGTACTACTCCTGAACCGCGCTGAACCCTTCCTGCGTCGAAAAAGAAGTGTCTTTCCGCCGTCAGCAGAAAATCCCTCATGCACGGTGTGGTCAGCATATCTGGGCGTACCGCAGCGAAAAGCGTAGGAAATGGGCCTTTCATAGCCACCGTCGACCTTGAAATCCGCAGACGCTACGAGCGCGGCTCATCGATTTGTAGTTACGAAAATCCCCAGCAAGACCAGATGGAATTTCGAAATAATTAGAATTTAAAGTTAAGGCCTCTATCTATCTCTCGCCTCAGTTCTTGCAACGCAGTAAGAAAACTTTTGTCAGCATCGACCCATATTGCGGTTTTTGTTTTTGCCATCAGAACTCCACCAATATAAAAGTACAAGATGTCATCGTTCGGGCCGATGTAACTATTTACAGGGTCTAGTGTCAGAACCCGGCCAAGCCCCCACTTTTTTTCTAGTGGGCAAAGAAATTCGTAGTTCTCCTTATTCATTTGTTTGGATTTGAGACTGTCTTTTAAATCTAGGAAATCCGACAACAAAAGATCTTTTAAAACGCCTTCTTTAAGAAGGGAGGAGTGGTCGTTCCTGACTTCGAAATACGAAAATATTCGTTCTTCGTTTGTGAATTTCTCGATATTATTCGTCAAGTATGGGACTGCATTGTGTTTCAGGAAGTTGTTTATGTCTATGTAAATGTTGTGCTTTAGGCCCATGGAGGTAGCGGCATTGCACAATAGGGGGCGCATGTAGAAATAATACTGCTCCACTTTAGGGTTTACCTTAATTCGATCTTCTTCCTCATCGTAAGCTAGCTCGAAGGTACTATCCTCTAGTGCACCATACTCCTTTAATGTATGACTTATAGCCTTCCCTAGAAAGCCAATCCAATAGTCATCTCCTATGAGCGATTTGAAGTTTTTATTCTTTTCAGTCGCTTCTGCGTATTGCTTGAGGATGGTGTCGATTGTTGTTGAGTCTTTTTCAGACTTGGATGCAGAGGCTTTTTCAATTATGAAGCTGTTGCTGAGTGAGCGATATTGTACTTTCTTAATTTTTTCCTCTGTAACTCCTAGCTTCAACATGCAGCAGATACTGTAGTAGTCGATTAGGGAGGCCATGGAGTTTAGCAATGCATCGGAAATCGCTTGATTTAATATCGCATTATCTTCATCGAGCTTTTGTCCTGGGTTTACGTATTCATTGAGATATTGCACATTGGTCTTATGTCTTTTTTGGAAGAGCGCATTTACTTTTTTGATTTGATAGCGTACATTTTTTTCGATGTCACTTATCAAATTTTCAGATTTCATAAATTGTAGTTCTCGAAAGTTATAAGCCTTAATATAAGCGGTTACAAAATTGGCGATAGTTGAAGCGCAAAAATAATACTACTTCATTCGGTACCAAGGAGAGCCGCTTGTACCTTCAGGGTGCCCATGCGCTGGGTAAATTTTATCTTCTTTAATACGGAACCATGGACTGCCACTGGTTCCTTCCGGATGTCCATGAGCGGGATAAAGTTTATGGTCTTTAATCCGAAACCATGGGGAGCCACTGCTACCTTCTGGGTGTCCATGAGCTGGATAGATTTTATCTTCTCTGACCCGGAACCAGGGAGATCCACTGGTCCCAACTGGATGTCCATGTGCAGGATATAATTTTATTTCCATTGCGATTGCCACCCCTTGGGTGATCGATCAAATCGTGGTGGGCCGGACTGTTAAACAGCATTGTAACTACTTCGGCGCTTCTGAACCGTTGATCTTGCTTTGCGGTTCCATAGAAGATGCTCGGCTGATGACGAATTCCTCTTGATCAACTCCTCTTCAACCGACAGGCGCATCGAGTCCGGCTCGACCAAAATTGCAGTGACGCCAAGTTGATCCCCAGACTGTATCGCTGCGCGAACTTCTTTCAACTTTGATTGAGTGCTCGCAGGGGTCGAGAATAGATGCTGCGCTACCCGCGACCATCCTGACCTGTGGCTGCGTTGTCCGATGTACATTAGCTCCCAAGTAGCGTCTGGCCCGGTGCGTTTCCATAGCGCATAGACATTTATGGGAGTTTTTCCGAGCGATGGAGGAAGTACGTTTTTCTCCAGAGCCTCCCTATCAACATAGTCGATAAGACACGGAACGGTCGCAAGCAGCCGCTCCTGAGCAGATGCAATCAAGGTGCTGATGTCGATGCGAAGAGGGTCCATACGGTTCCAACTGCAAGCAGGGAAAAATTTAGCGTAATTTTTAAGCTATACAAGGCCACTTTCGCTCCTTGGCCTTTCTCGGCTCTTGAGCCAAGAAACACGAAGCAAGCAGAAGAGAAGACGGCAAGATCTCGCCTGAGGTTACGAATTCGCAAGAGCTATGTCCATGGAGATTTATGCAGTAGACGGTACAGTCCGGAAATGTCGACTTTTGGCTGTAATGGGTTGATTAGAAAAGCCGCCTTCTACGCAATGCCATCAGTCAGACTCCAGGCGATAGCTAGATGACGTGTGCCAGGTAATTGCGGAATCTACGTGGACGTGCTTTTGCATCTGGGGCAGGAATGCGTATCAAGCGTGCCCAGCGTCACCGAAATCCAGTCGGCAAGTTCACCTTCACAGCGTGGCCAGAACAGGGTCGAACCGCACTCTGCGCAGATTCGCGCAATACCGTCTGCGAAGACGCATAGGCTGTTGGCGCCGCGAAGAATTCGTAGCGCGATACGCGTAACGCTGTCATACGACGAAAACGCTGCCCCGTGACCTTTGCGGCACTGACTGCAATGACAATGGCTCACTGCTTTGGGGGCAAGCAGCTCGTAATCGACCTCTGCGCACAAGCAGCTTCCCTAGTATGCCTCTGTCATGTGCTTCTCCGTGCAGTCAAAAACGCCAGCGTAACCGCTCCAGGTTCATTTAGTCGACCGACCGCTTCTGGCCGGTTGCAGCCTGTCACGAAGGACAGCAACCGACCGATTGTGTTGAAAAAGTCGGTCCTTCCTGACTGCCCGCATACTGGTTGCTGAAAACGCCTTCTTTGCGCGCAGCTACGCGAAATCTGAGCCCGGAATCCTCTGCTCATAGAAAAGATTTCAATCTCAAGCGCGTACTTTTCTGCCGTGGAAACCATGGCCGACTTTTTCAACAGAATCGGCCGATTTCGGCCTATCGTCACCACCAGCTTAGGGTCAGTTTTGGCAAAGCATGGACGCGAGACGCGCTGGTCAAGTCTGATACAAATGACTGTTCAGGTCGCATGCAAACGCATGGTCAAATCAATGTAATTAGCCCACTAGCCTGCGGTGCTTTGCCGTGGCTGTTTGATCGTCCATTCATCAATCATATCTGCCCAATCCTGCAACATCTCCCGACGCTGATCACGGTATTCAGCCTTGTTGTAGACGGCCCGAACGCCCTTCTGCTCGTGTGCAAGGCATTTCTCAATCCAGTCTGAGTTGTAACCTGCCTCATGCAGCAGTGTGCTCGCTGTCCGTCTCAAATCATGGGGCCCGAACTTACTCAGCGGCTGCCCCTCTTTTTGCGCGAGCCGATAGGTCAGCGTCAGCACCTGATTGATCGTCGCGGTGCTCATCGGCAAATCAGAATCGTACCGGGAGGGAAAGACGTAATCTGAACCACCGGCAAATGTCTTCAGCGCAATGAAGAAATCCAAAGCCTGCTGAGATAAGAACACCAAATGGGGGTTGCGTCGCTTCATCCGCTCTTTCGGAATGGTCCACAGGGCTTCGCTGAAATTGATCTCGTTCCAGGTGGCGTTGGTCAACTCACTTTTGCGAACCATAGTGAGCAACAGCAGCTTAGCAGCGGCTCGCACGGAGGAGGCGGTGCCGATGCGGTCAAGGTATTGATACATCAACGCGATTTCGTCAGGCCCCAAAGCGCGGTCACGTGGCTCAAATTTAGCGATGCTTGCAGGACGTACCAGATCAGCCGGGTTATCTACCTTCTGGCCACGCTCAATCGCCCATCGGAAAACCTGCATCACAATCTCGCGGGAGTGCACGGCCGTCGCTGGAGCTCCACGCTCCACGATTGCATCAGTCAGCGTTCGCAAGTCCTCATGATTGATTTCCAACAGCTTCTGATTACCGAATTGCGGTTTGAGTTCGCGCTCGTAAACAGATCGGCGCATGTCGCGGGTCGAGTCAGCCATCTGATACCCACGCAGCCATTTCTCAGCCCACGCATCAAACGTCTCTGCACCTTTGGTGCGTGCCTTGGCACGGGCTTTCTCTTTGGCAGGTGACTTACCAGCCGAAACCATCTTTTTAGCCTCACCCAAGCGCTCTCTGGCTTCCGCAAGTGTGATGCCACCCACGCCATAGCGACCAAACGTAATGGTCTCCTGACGGCCGTTGATGGAGTAGTTGTAGCGAAATGAGATGGAACCGGCAGCGGTGACGGCCACGTACAGTCCGTCGCGGTCGTTCACCTTGTAGAGTTTTTCTTTCGGTTTGAGGTTACGCAGCTTGGTATCGGTCAGCATGGCAGTCACGGATTCCTTGTAAAAAATACCATGCAAAGAAAAGCACTCATACACCACGATAAAGCCCAATGAAACCGGGCTAATCATGAGATTTGATACCATGCCCTTCCCTGCTAAGGAGGCATGGTATCGAGTACCAAGCATGGCATTTGGTTCAGTCAATGCCCCGTACCATGCCACATAAACACGGTGCTTGGCGATGCACAAAGCTGCCAGAGTTTGCCAGACCAAAAAAGCAAAAAGCCCGCAATTACGCGGGCTCCAGGGCATTTCTTGCTAGTGGGTGCCGGGCAGTGCCGGACGTCCAATCATTCCCACTCAATGGTCGCTGGCGGCTTGCTCGACACGTCGTAGGTGACGCGGGAGATGCCTTCGATTTCATTGATGATGCGACCCGATACGGTTTCCAGCAGCTCGTACGGCAGGTGCGCCCAGCGCGCGGTCATGAAGTCGATGGTTTCCACCGCACGCAGGGCCACGACCCAGGCGTAACGACGGCCGTCACCGACCACGCCCACCGATTTCACCGGCTGGAACACCACGAAGGCCTGGCTGACCTTGTGGTACCAATCGGCCTTGCGCAGTTCTTCGATGAAGATGTGGTCGGCGCGACGCAGCAGGTCGGCGTATTCCTTCTTCACTTCACCGAGGATCCGCACACCCAGGCCCGGGCCCGGGAATGGGTGACGGTAGACCATGTCGTACGGCAGGCCCAGTTCCAAGCCCAGACGACGGACTTCGTCCTTGAACAGCTCGCGCAGGGGCTCGACCAGCTTGAGGTTCATTTCTTCCGGCAGGCCACCGACGTTGTGGTGCGACTTGATCACGTGGGCCTTGCCGCTTTTCGCGCCAGCCGACTCGATCACGTCCGGGTAGATGGTGCCCTGGGCCAGGTACTTGATGTTGTCCAGCTTGTTCGACTGGGCATCGAATACGTCGATGAAGGTGCGACCGATGATCTTGCGCTTCTTCTCCGGGTCGGACTCGCCGGCCAGGTTACCGAGGAACTGCTCTTCGGCGTTGGCACGGATCACCTTGACGCCCATGTTCTCGGCGAACATGGCCATCACTTGCTCGCCTTCGTGCAGGCGCAGCAGGCCGTTGTCGACGAACACGCAGGTCAGTTGATCGCCAATCGCCTTGTGCAGCAGCGCGGCAACCACCGAGGAGTCGACACCGCCGGACAGACCCAGCAGCACGTTGTCGGTACCGACCTGGGCGCGGATGTTGGCGATGGCGTCTTCGGCGATCTTCGACGGCGTCCACAGGGCTTCACAGCCGCAGATGTCGAGGATGAAGCGCGAGAGGATGCGACCGCCCTGCTTGGTGTGGGTCACTTCCGGGTGGAACTGCACGCCGTAGTAGCGCAGGTCATCGTTGAACATGCCGGCAATCGGGCAGCTCGGGGTGCTGGCCAGGACGTGGAAGTCCTGCGGCATCCGGGTGACCTTGTCACCGTGGCTCATCCAGACGTCGAGACCGAACAGGCCATCGGCGTCGACGTGGTCTTCGATGCCGTCGAGCAGGCGGCTCTTGCCGACCACGTCAACGCGGGCGTAACCGAACTCACGCAGTTCGGATCCTTCGACCTTGCCACCCAGCTGTTCCGCCATGGTCTGCATGCCGTAGCAGATGCCGAACACCGGCACGCCGAGGTCAAACACCGCTTGCGGGCAACGAGGGCTGTTGGCTTCGTGCACGGACTCAGGGCCACCGGCGAGGATGACGCCTTTGGGAGCGAATTCGCGAATCGCTTCGTCGTCCATGTCGAACGGGTGCAGTTCGCAGTACACGCCGATTTCACGCACGCGGCGAGCAATCAGTTGGGTGTACTGGGAACCGAAGTCGAGGATCAGAATGCGGTGAGCGTGAATGTCGAGGGCCATGAGATCAGTCTCGTCTAATGAATCAGAAACAACTCGGGGCTGAATAAGACAGCCCCGGTTACTTAGCTTTTTGCTGGAAGGCTCAACCTACGCGGTAGTTTGGCGCTTCCTTGGTGATCTGTACGTCGTGGACATGGGACTCTGCCATGCCGGCGCCAGTGATGCGCACGAACTCTGGCTTGGTACGCATCTCTTCGATGTCGGCGCTGCCGGTATAACCCATCGAGGAACGCAGGCCACCCATCAGTTGATGGATGATGGCGCTCAGAGTGCCCTTGTACGGCACACGGCCCTCGATACCTTCCGGAACCAGCTTCTCGGCACCGGCCGAGGAATCCTGGAAGTAACGGTCGGAAGAGCCCTGGGCCTGGGACATGGCGCCCAGCGAACCCATGCCACGGTAAGCCTTGTAGGAACGACCCTGGTAGAGTTCGATCTCGCCTGGCGCTTCTTCAGTACCGGCGAACATCGAGCCCATCATCACGCAGGAAGCACCGGCAACGATGGCCTTGGACAGGTCACCGGAGAAGCGGATACCGCCATCGGCGATCAACGGCACGCCCGTGCCTTCAAGGGCCGCGGCAACATTGGCAATGGCGCTGATTTGCGGCACGCCGACACCGGCGACGATACGGGTGGTGCAGATCGAGCCCGGGCCGATACCGACCTTGACCGCATCCGCGCCCGCTTCGGCCAGGGCCTTGGCGGCGGCACCGGTGGCAATGTTGCCGCCGATCACCTGCACTTCAGGGAAGTTCTGCTTGACCCAACGCACACGGTCGATCACGCCTTTGGAGTGGCCGTGGGCAGTGTCGACCACCACCACGTCAACCCCGGCGGCGACCAGCGCGGCAACACGATCACCGGTGTCTTTACCGGTACCGACTGCGGCGCCGACGCGCAGACGACCTTGGTCGTCCTTGCTGGCCAGTGGGTAGGCCTTGGCCTTCTCGATGTCGTTGACGGTCATCATGCCCTTGAGGGCGAACTTGTCGTCGACGATCAGCACGCGCTCGATACGGTGCTTATGCAGCAACTCACGCGCATCGTTCTTGTCAGCGCCTTCCTTGACCGTGACCAGGCGCTCTTTAGGCGTCATCACGTCACGGACACGGGCTTCCATGCGGTTCTCGAAACGCACGTCACGGGAGGTGACGATGCCGACCAGGTCGCCATCGTGCAGCACCGGAACCCCGGAGATATTGTGCATGTGGGTCAGTTCGAGCAGTTCACGCACGGTGGCGTCGGCCTCGATAGTGATGGGATCTTTCACCACACCAGCTTCGTAACGCTTGACTTTGCGCACTTCGGCAGCTTGCTGCTCGATGGTCATGTTCTTGTGGATAATGCCGATACCACCTTCCTGAGCCATGGCAATTGCCAGACGGGCTTCAGTGACGGTGTCCATGGCGGCGGAAACCAGTGGGATATTCAGCTCGATGCCACGGGTAAGGCGGGTCTTCAAACTGACTTCATTGGGCAGTACTTCGGAATAACCGGGCACTAGGAGAATGTCGTCGAAGGTCAGAGCTTCTTGGCTGATACGCAGCATCGCGGGGGCTCCCGAGCGGGAAATTGGAAGCGCGCCATTATACTCAGACACCCCTTCGGGTGAAAGGTAAAACTCTGTCTATTATCGACACGGTGATCGACACGGTGATCGACGGGGCGTTTGACCCACCTCAGTCCCCGTGTAGGAGCGAGCAGGCTCGCTCCCACCCAGGGTCAGCATTGCCTACAGTTCAACCTTGATCCAGCTCACCGGTTGATCGAGCCAGTCGGCAAATTCATCGATAAAGCTCTGCTTGAACCCGGCCTCTAGCCAGTTATTGAAGATAAAGCCCAGGTTGGAGAAGCCGCACTCTTGTAGGAACAAGAAGCCGTTGATGTCGTCCTCATGCCCGCATTCGGGGCAAATGAAGTTGTCGGTACGCCCTGGCATCCAGTCTTCCAGGCTGTCGAACAACGCCTCGCCGATCTCCTTGCGACACTCGGCGCAGCCGGCTTCTTCGAGAAACCCCTGGGTCGGTGTATAGATGCAGCGCTGGGTGACAATCTCCAGCCCGTTGATCGGCTCACCGAACGGCAGCGCCTCGGGATGCAGCACCACCGCCCGCGCGCCCGGGGCGATGGCGTGCGCCATGCGATTGCCCATCCGCCCGCAGGTAGTGAGTGACGCTTCAATGATGTCCTTGCGCACCAGCCACCGCACAATCGCCCGGGCGCGGGGTTCGTGCACCGCCAGGGTGGAGATTTTCGGGACGAGGATGCTTTGCGAGTTCATGGGGACAGGCCTGATACCAATACTGAAGTTATCCACTGTGGGAGCGAGCCTGCTCGCGAAGGCGGTATGCCAGCCAACAACACGATTGGATGTTAAACCGCTTTCGCGAGCAGGCTCGCTCCCACAAGATTTGCGGCCGGCAGCTTAATCCCTGAGCCCCACAGGTCAAGCACTGAAGTAACGAACCAGCAGGGCCATGCCACTGGCCAGGACCAGCCAGGTCACCAGACGCACAAAGGCCTCGCGGGACAATTTCAGCGTCAATCGCCGGCCGACCCACAGCCCCAGGGCCATGGCCGGCAGCAGACACAACGCCAGCACCAGCAAGGATAGCTCGGCATACACCCCCGCCAGCGCAAACAGGCTCAGGCGCACCACCGTGCTGCAACTGATCAGCGCACTTTGCGTGGCGCGGGCGGCGTCCTTGGGCAGGCGGCTGTTCAGGTAGAGGGCATACAAGAAGCCGCCACTGCCGAACAAGGCCCCGAACAGGCCGCCCACCGTGCCCATCGGAATCGCCCAGACGGCGGACAACTGCGCAGGCCGCACCGTCACCCACAGGCTGTAGATCGCGTAGGCACTGAGGAACAGTCCCATCAACAGCAACAACAGATCGGACTTGAGGTTGAGCAAGAACACCACCCCCAGCGTGCAACCCAGCGCCATGCACGGCAGCAAGCGCAACAGTTCGGGCCGGGCCACCTCACGGCGCGAAGGCAGCAGATTGCCGAATGCCGCGATGAAATCCAGCAGCACCAGCAAGGGGATGATGGTTGACAGCGGCATGAACAGGATCAGGATCGGCCCCGCCACCAACGCCGTGCCAAAGCCCGCGATGCCAAATACGATGTAGGCCAGGACGATCCCCGCACCCATCACCAGCCAGTCCATGGGGCCAAACGGCCATTGCTGCAACAGTGCGAGCACACTCATCGGTTCGTCTTCCTTCAATCCCGGTGAAAGGACTTTAGCCAGCGGCGAGCCTTGCGACTAATATCCAATAAGCCACCAACCCATCTCAAAAAGGCATGACTTGTGCTGTCTACTCGCCAACTGCGTTACTTCGTCGAAATTGCCGAGACCGGCAGTTTCAGTGCCGCCGCCGAACGCTTGTTCATCGCCCAGTCGGCCCTCAGTCGGCAGATCAAGGAGATGGAAGCCCAACTCAACACCCCGCTGTTCGAACGCACCGCTCGCCAGCCACGCCTGACCGCCGCCGGCGAAGCCTTTTACCCGCGGGCCCGCAGCCTGTTGACCGAATTGACCAAGGCCAGCGAACTGGCGACCCACGTCGGCACCGGGCAACTGGGCACCTTGCGCTTGAGCCATTCCAGCACGGTGCCGATGAGCGGCCGGTTGCTCGACGCGATCAGCGACTACCTCGGCCGGCACCCCGGTGTGTCGATGGACATCGCCAAACTCTCCTCCGAGGCCCAGTTGGACGCGCTGGCCGAGGGCCGCCTGGATGTCGGGCTGCTGCGCCTGCCAGTGCTGCGCCAACGGGCAGGCGTTCAGGTCGTGCCGCTGTACCGCGAGCGCCTGTTGCTGGCGGTTCCGCCAGGCCACCGACTGGCGGTGGATAAGTACCCGGCCATCGACCTGGCCCACTTGAAGGACGAAGCCTTCATATCGATCCCGCACCCGCAGCGTGGTGGGCTCAGCTATCTGTCTGCCGAGTTGTGCATGCGCCAGGGCTTCTTTCCCAAGGCGGCGCGAGTGATGTCGCGCAAGACCACGCAGCTGCAACTGATCCAGGCCGGGTTCGGCGTCGCGCTGCTGCCCGAATCGATGCAGGACATTGCCCCGCCAGGCATCCATTTCCTGGCCCTGGCCGATACGGATTGCCACAGCACGGTCGCCCTCGCCCATCGGCAAGGTCCTACGGCACTGGTTCAACACTTCATAAACGTGTGCACCGGCGCGCCCACGGCGGATTTGTGTTGAATCATGGAGACAGCGCGGCAAATGCCATTAAACTGCGCCCCATGATTAAAGATCCCTTTGCAAGACTGGGCCTGGACCGCGAAGTCCTGACGGTCAGCCAACTCAACGGCCGTGCGCGGGTGTTGCTCGAAGACGTGTTCAGCAACATCTGGGTCGAAGGCGAAATCTCCAACCTCGCCCGCCCGGCCTCGGGTCACGTGTACTTCACCCTCAAGGACAGCGGCGCCCAGGTGCGGTGCGCGCTGTTCCGGCAGAACGCCGCGCGGGTGCGCCAGGCACTGAAAGATGGCCTGGCGGTCAAGGTCCGGGGCAAGGTCTCGCTGTTCGAAGGCCGTGGTGACTACCAACTGATCCTCGACACCGTGGAGCCGGCCGGCGACGGCGCCCTGCGCCTGGCCTTCGATGCCTTGAAGGAAAAGCTCAGTGCCGAAGGCCTGTTCAGCGCCGAGCGCAAAGTCCCGCTGCCGGCGCATCCGCAACGCATCGGCATCATCAGCTCACCCACGGGCGCGGTGATACGCGACATCATCAGCGTGTTCCGGCGCCGGGCGCCTCAGGTGCAACTGACCTTGATCCCCACGGCCGTGCAGGGCCGCGAAGCCACCGCGCAGATCGTCCGCGCCCTTGCACTCGCGGACGCGCGGGGTTTCGATGCGTTGATCCTGGCCCGCGGTGGTGGTTCGCTGGAGGACCTCTGGTGCTTCAACGAAGAGGCCGTGGCCCGAGCGGTGGATGCTTGCGTGACCCCTATCGTCAGCGCCATCGGCCATGAAACCGATGTGTCGATCAGCGACTTTGTCGCCGACGTCCGCGCGCCCACGCCGTCGGCCGCCGCCGAACTGCTGGCCCCCGACTCCGCTGACCTGGTACGCCGGGTCGAGAGCCTGCATCGCCGCCTGGTGATGCGCATGCGCGACCGCTTGATGCGCGACCGCCTGCGCCTGGAGGGTATGTCCCGGCGCCTGCGTCACCCCGGTGAGCGCCTGCGCCAGCAAGCGCAACGCCTGGACGATCTGGACATGCGCCTGCGCCGAGCCTTCGAGCGTAGCCTCAACACCCGTCGCGAACGCCTGATTCGCCTGGACACCCGCCTCGCCGCGCAACATCCAGGGCGGCAACTGGC
This sequence comes from Pseudomonas sp. ok272, assembly GCF_900109995.1. Classification (GTDB taxonomy): domain Bacteria; phylum Pseudomonadota; class Gammaproteobacteria; order Pseudomonadales; family Pseudomonadaceae; genus Aquipseudomonas. The sequence goes on from NZ_FOCB01000018.1 coordinate 23,915, forward strand.
GATGCTGCGCCAGCGCCTGGACAGCCTCGCCGAACGCTTGCCGCGCTCGATGCGCGAAGGCCTCAAGGCCCGGCGCCTGCAACTGCAAACCCAGGTGCAGACGCTGCATGTGGTCAGCCCACTGGCCACCCTGGGCCGGGGCTACAGCATCCTCCTGGATGAGCGCGGCAACGCGATCCGCGACGCCGCGCAGACCCACAACGGCCAACGCCTGAAAGCCCGACTGGGCGAAGGCGAACTGCAGGTGCGGGTCGAAGACAACCACCTGACACCTGTCACCCTCTCTCTACTGGATTGATCCATGCCACGTGTTCTTAGCCTGTTGTTCCTGCTGTGCCTGAGCGTCAATGCCCACGCCGACAGCTACATCACCCGCCTGCTCAACAAGCCGGTGCCCGGTGGCGTGGCAGTGGTCAACCTGGGCGCCTCGAGCCAGGCGCCCAAGGCCAGCTATCAGGGCAAACCGGTGCTGGTGATCAAGGAACAGGCCACGTGGCTGGCGATTGTCGGCATTCCCCTGGCGGTCAAACCCGGCACCCAGCAGATCAGCAGCGCCGGTCGCAACCTGAGCTTCACCGTCGGCCCCAAGCAATACCCGGAACAGCGCATCACCCTGAAGAACACCCAACAGGTCAATCCGAACCCGGCGAACCTCAAGCGCATCGAGGGCGAACTGGCCGAACAGATCAGCGCCTACCGCACCTTCAGCCCTAATACCCCGAGCAATGTGTTGCTGGACAAGCCGGTCAACGGGCCGTTGTCGAGCAAGTTCGGTGTCCGACGTTTCTTCAACGGCGAAGAGCGCAATCCCCACTCCGGCCTGGACTTCGCCGTACCGGCCGGCACGCCGGTCAAGACCCCGGCGGCGGGCAAGGTGATCCTGATCGGCAACTACTTCTTCAATGGCAAGACCGTGTTCGTCGACCACGGCCAGGGCTTTATCAGCATGTTCTGCCACCTGTCGAAGATCGACGTGAACGTCGGCCAGCCATTGGCCCGCGGCGCCGTGGTGGGCAAGGTCGGCGCCACGGGCCGAGCGACCGGGCCGCACATGCATTGGAACATCAGCCTCAACGATGCCCGGGTTGATCCGGCGATCTTTATTGGCGCGTTCCAGCCCTGAGTCTTCGCTGAAGTGACCGGCCTTTTCGCGAGCAGGCTCGCTCCCACAGGGGCCGGTATCCTGCGTGCACCTGAGCGTTCATGTGGGAGCGAGCCTGCTCGCGAAGACACTCGCAACGACACCGAGCAACCAAGGCGGGGAAAAACCTCAATTGCGCCACAGCCTAGCCCCACGCAAACATCCAGACATTCGCCTGCGATCACCGCAATAAAATCTCGATAAAAAGCGCTTCCCGAGTATTTCTCTCAAAGTTTTTCGACTGCTTGCCATCCTCCGTCACCGCGGTTAGGGTTGAAGGCATGAAAACCTCTCACACCCTCATTCAGCTTCGCCAGCACCGCAGCCTGTGCCTCGTCAGCGCACGACTGCCAAGCTGAATCGCTGTGCCTCGCCCCTCGTTTTGCCCCACGCTTTTTTGATCCACCGGCAGGCCGCCTTTTTTCGGCCAACACAATAAGGATTTCCAGATGAGCATGCTCAAAGACCCATCGTCCAAGTACCGCGCCTTCCCGACCATCGACATCCCGGATCGCACCTGGCCGTCGAAGACCATCACCGCGGCACCGATCTGGTGCAGCTCTGACCTGCGCGACGGCAACCAGTCGTTGATCGAGCCAATGGACGCGGCGAAAAAGCTGCGCTTCTGGAAAACCCTGGTATCGGTGGGCGTGAAAGAAATCGAAGCCTCCTTCCCGGCGGCCTCGCAAACCGACTTCGACTTCGTGCGCACCCTGATCGAAGACGGCCACATCCCGGACGACACCACCATCCAGGTGCTGACCCAGGGCCGTGAAGACTTGATCGCGCGCACCTTCGAATCCCTGCGCGGGGCGAAAAAGGCCATTGTCCACCTGTACAACGCCACCTCCCCGTCCTTCCGCCGGATTGTCTTCAATCAAGACAAGGACGGCATCAAGGAGATCGCGGTCAGCGCGGCCAAGCTGTTCGTCAAGTACGCGGCCATGCAACCCGAAACCCAATGGACCTTCGAGTACTCGCCGGAGACGTTCAGCGCCACCGAGCTGGAGTTCGCCAAGGAAGTCTGCGACGCGGTGATCGAGGTCTGGAACCCGAGCCCTTCGCACAAGATGATCCTCAACCTGCCCGCCACCGTTGAGTGCGCCACGCCGAACATCTACGCCGACCAGATCGAGTGGTTCGGCCGGCACATCAACCGCCGTGACAGCGTGCTGATCAGCCTGCACACCCACAACGACCGTGGCACCGGCGTTGCCGCCACCGAGCTGGGCCTGATGGCCGGTGCCGACCGCGTCGAAGGCTGCCTGTTCGGCAACGGCGAGCGCACCGGTAACGTCGACCTGGTGACCGTGGCACTGAATATGTACACCCAGGGCCTGGACCCTGAGCTGGACTTCTCCGACATCGACGGCGTGCGTAAAGTTGTCGAGGAGTGCAACCAGATCCCGGTGCACCCACGTCACCCGTATGTCGGCGACCTGGTTCACACCGCATTCTCCGGTTCGCACCAGGATGCCATCCGCAAGGGCTTCGCCCAGCAGCAACCGGACGCCCTGTGGGAAGTGCCGTACTTGCCAATCGACCCGGCCGACATCGGTCGCAGCTATGAGGCGGTGATCCGCGTCAACAGCCAGTCCGGCAAGGGTGGGATCGCCTACCTGCTGGAGCAGGAGTACGGCATCAACCTGCCGCGCCGGATGCAGATCGAGTTCAGCCAAGTGGTCCAACGCGAGACCGACCGCCTGGGCCTGGAAATGACCGCCCAGCAGATCCACGCGCTGTTGCACAGCGAGTACTTGCAGGCCAACACCCCGTACGCGCTGGTCAGCCATCGCTTGCAGGAAGAGAACGGCCACAGCACCGTCGAAGTCGAAGTGTCGAGCAAGGGCCAGGGCGAAACCAACCTGCACTGGCGCGGCAAGGGCAACGGCGCCCTGGAAGCCCTGGTGGCCGGCTTGCCGATCCCCGTGGAAATCATGGACTACAACGAACACGCCATCGGCGCGGGCACCAACGCCAAGGCAGCGGCCTACATTGAGCTGCGGGTGAACGGCGAACGCGCAGTCCACGGCGTGGGCATCGATGAGAACATCACCACCGCCAGCTTCAAGGCCCTGTTCAGCGCGCTGAACCGCTCCCTGAGCCAGCCGCAGGCCAAGGCGGCGTAACACGCTAGCCGTCACGCAAAAGGCCCCGGGGTGAGAACCTCGGGGCCTTTTGTTTGGTGGGTGGTTTTGTGCTGCCCGTTGGGGCTGCTTCGCGAACAGGCTCGCTCCCACAAGGGTTCGGCGTGGGAGCGAGCCTGCTCGCGAAAGCGGTCTATCCAGCAATCAAGATCTCAGGTGAACACGAAGGTATCGGCATCCAGGTTCGCCGGGAACCGTGTGCGGTAGGCGGCCAGTTCGGCGGCGTCCAACGTCACCTTGAACACGCCATCGGCTTCGCCTGCATTGAGCAAGGTCTCGCCCTGGTAATCCAGGACCTGGCTGTCGCCGCTATAGGCAAAGCCTTTGCCGTCGGTGCCAATGCGGTTCACGGCGGCGACGTAGCACAGGTTCTCGATCGCCCGCGCGGGCAACAGCCGATTCCAATGCATGCGTCGCGCCCCGGGCCAGTTCGCGGTGTACAGCAGCAGGTCGGTGTCGTGCGCGTCGCGGCTCCACGCCGGGAAACGCAGGTCATAGCAAATCAATGGCCGCACTCGCCAGCCCTTGATCTCGAACTGCATCTGACGCTCGCCGGGGGTGTAGTGGTTGTGCTCACCCGCCATGCGGAACAGGTGGCGCTTGTCGTAGTGCCACAGCTCCCCGTCCGGTCGCGCCCACAGCAGCCGATTACGGTGGCTGCCATCGGCTGCCTGGATGATCACGCTGCCAGTGATTACCGCATCCAGCTTCGCAGCCTGCGCGCGCAGCCACTGGCTGGTCGGCCCGTTTTCAGCTTCCGCAAGGGTTTCCGAGGCCATGGAAAAACCGGTGGTGAACATCTCCGGCAGGATAATCAGGTCCGACCCCCGCGCCTGCTCAAGCAATACCTCGAAGTGTTCAAGGTTGGCCTGGCGGTCATGCCAGACCAGCGTGGTCTGGATCAATGCGACGTTGAGATTGGGCAGTGCACTTAGATCACGCATAGTTTTTCCGCCGCCTGGCGCAGCGTCTCCTCACGTTTGGCAAAGCACAGGCGCACCAGGCGCTGCTCCTTGGGCGGGTCCTGGTAGAACACCGACACCGGGATCGCCGCCACGCCGTGTTCGCGAGTCATCCACAGGGCCATGTCGACGTCATTGAGGTCCGGGCGAATCTGCGAGTAGTCGACCAGTTGGAAGTAAGTTCCGGTGACCTTGCTGAAGCTAAAGCGTGAAGGTGCCAGCAGGTCACAGAACAGGTCGCGCTTGGCCTGGTAGAAACCCGGCAGCTCTTCGACATGCTCAGGGTGTTCGGCCATGTAGTCGGCCAAGGCGTACTGCAAAGGCGTCACGCCGCAGAAGCTGACGTACTGGTGCACCTTGCGCAGCTCGGCGGTGAGTGCCGGGGGCGCGACCACATAGCCGGTCTTCCAGCCCGTGACGTGATAAGTCTTGCCGAACGAGCTGACCACAAAGGCGCGCTGATACAGCTCTTCATGGGCCAGCACACTGGCATGGGCCACGCCGTCATAAACCAGGTGTTCATACACTTCGTCGCTGACGATATAGAGGTCATCACGGTCGCGGATCAACTCGGCCAACTGGTCCAGCTCGGCGCGGGAAATCAGCGCGCCACTGGGGTTATGGGGCGAGTTGAGGATGATCATCCGCGTGCGCGGGCTCAGCGCTTGCTTGAGCTGCTCGAAGTCGATGGCGAAGTCTTTCACGCCCAGTTGCACATGCACACAACGACCGCCAGCCAGGGCCACCGAAGGCTCATAGCTGTCATAGGCCGGATCAAACACGATCACTTCGTCACCGCGGTGGATAACCGCCTGAATCGCACAGAAGATTGCCTGGGTTGCGCCAGGGGTGATGGTCACTTCGGTATCGGCATCCACGTTGGCGCCATAGCTACGGGCAATCTTGGCCGCCACCTGCTCACGCAACGCCGGCAGGCCGGTCATCGGCGAATACTGATTGTGGCCGCTCGCAATGTGCCGCCCCACCGCATCGCGCAGCGCTTGCGGGCCATCAAAATCGGGGAACCCCTGGGACAGGTTGAGCGCGCCAGTTTGCGCCGCGAGCTGAGACATTTGCGTGAAGATGGTAATGCCGACATTCGGCAGCTTGCTGGTGATCATCGGTGGGCCCCTGCAGGTGAACAGCAAGTTTTAAGCTGCAGGCACCGAGTGGTCAAGCGACAAACCTCCAGGCACAAAAAAGGGCCCCGAACGAGGGCCCTGTTTTGTGGAGTGAGCGGCGCTAGATAACCGGCGCCAGCCCTGTTACTTCTTGTCGCGGCGCTTCTTGTCGGCTTTTTTGTGGTGTGTCATCAAGCGACGCTTCTTGTTGACCTGACGGTCTGTGAGCGAGTTCTTCTTCGATTCGTACGGGTTCTCGCCACCTTTGAACTCGATGCGGATCGGCGTACCGACCAGCTTCAAGACTCGGCGATAGGTGTTTTCCAGGTAACGAACGTAGGAGTTTGGAACCTTCTCGATCTGGTTACCGTGGATCACGATCAGCGGCGGGTTGGCACCACCCAAGTGGGCATAACGCAGCTTGATCCGACGGTTGTTGACCATCGGCGGCGCGTGCTCGCCAACCGCATCTTCGAGGATCTGGGTCAGACGGTTGGTCGGCCAGCGCGTGATCGCCGACTTGAACGAGTTCTGCACCGATTGGTACAGGTTGCCCACGCCAGTGCCATGCAACGCCGAGATGAAGTGGATGTCGGCGAAGTCGACGAAGAACAACCGTCGCTCCAGTTCGATCTTCACGTAGTCACGCTCGGAAGGCGTCATGCCATCCCATTTGTTCAGCGCAATAACGATGGCGCGACCGGCTTCCAGGGCAAAGCCCAGCAAGTTGAGGTCGTGATCAACCACGCCTTCGCGGGCGTCCATCACGAAGATCACCACGTTGGCGTCTTTGATCGCTTGCAGGGTCTTGACCACCGAGAACTTTTCAACTTCCTCGTGGATCTTGCCGCGCTTGCGCACACCCGCGGTGTCGATCAGCGTGTACTTTTCTTCGTTACGCTCGAACGGGATGTAGATGCTGTCGCGGGTGGTGCCCGGTTCGTCGTAGACGATAACCCGGTCTTCACCGAGCATGCGGTTGACCAGGGTCGACTTGCCGACGTTGGGACGACCGATGATGGCAATCTTGATGCCATCTTTTTCGCTCGGGCCCGGAATCCGAACCGCTTCTTCGCCTTCGGCGACGTCGGCGTTCAGGTCCTCTTCGTCGGTATCACGCGGGAAATCGCTCAAGGCGGCTTCCAGCAGGGTGTTCACACCGCGACCTTGTGCACCGGCAACGCCAATGGCGTGGCCCATGCCCAGGGGGGCGAATTCGGCGCGAGCCATCTCAGGATCGATGTTGTCGATCTTGTTGGCCACCAACAGGGAGCGTTTGTTGCGCTTGCGCAAGTGCTCGGCAATCATCTGGTCGGCGGCCGTGAAACCAGCCTTGGCGTCTACCAGGAACAGCACGACATCGGCTTCTTCAATGGCCAGCAGCGACTGCTCGGCCATCTTTTCGTCCATGCCGTGTTCGTCACCGGAAATACCGCCGGTGTCGACCAGGATGTAGGAGCGCCCTTGCCACTTTGCCTCACCGTATTGGCGATCACGGGTCAGACCGGAAAGGTCGCCGACAATAGCGTCGCGGCTTTTGGTCAGGCGGTTGAACATGGTGGACTTGCCGACGTTCGGTCGGCCCACCAGGGCGATTACGGGAACCATGCGGCTCTCCACTTCGTTATTTCAGAAAATACAAAAGCCGCTGCGAGGCAGCGGCTGGTGCTCGGGGCAGCACTGTGGGAGCGAGCCCGCTCGCGAAAAACGTTACAACACCGCGTATCTACAGGCTTTACGCGTCATCGTTGACGTCTATCGCGAGCGGGCTCGCCCCCACAGGTGAAGCCGCCTGGGGGTTCAACCCCAAGCATAGTTGTTACTTGATGGTCAGGGCTTCCAGTTTGCCACTGTTGCCAAATACATAAATCGTGTCACCCACCACCAGCGGACGGGCACGAAGGCCATCGCTGTCGATGCGCTCGCGGCCGACAAAGCGACCGTCCACTTGACTCAGCAGGTGCAGGTAACCTTCCAGGTCACCGACTGCAACGTAGCTGGAAAACACTTCCGGTGCCGACAACTGACGACGAGCCAACGAATCGTTGGTCCACAACGCAGTGGTGGAACGCTCGTCGACGCCTTCAACCGTGCCCGAGGACAGGCTGACGTAGACGGTACCAAAACCCTGGGCCACACCGGCATAGCTGGAAGCATCACGCTGCCACAACTGACGGCCGCTCTGCAGGTCCAGTGCCGCAACGCGTCCCTGGTAGCTGGCAACGTAGACTTTGTCACCCGACACCAGCAGGCCGCCGTCGATGTCGACCACGCGATCCAGCTCCGAACGACCTTGTGGAATGGCTACGCGGGTTTCCCAGACAGGCACACCGTTATCGATGTTCAGCGCCACGACCTTACCGGTCGACAGCCCCGCCAACGCCAGGTGATTAGTCACGACCGGCGCACTGGTGCCACGCAAGGTCAGGACCGCCGGGGAACTGTCGTACAACCAACGCTGGTTGCCAGTGGTGGCATCCAGGCCGATCAGACGATCGTCCTGGGTTTGCACCACCACCACGTCACCGTTGTTGGCCGGCGGCGCCAGCACTTCGCTGGTCACCCGGGCGCGCCATTTTTCTTCGCCACTGCTGGCGTCGAGGGCAATCACTTCACCCTTGAGCGTACCGACCATGACCAGGCCGTAACCAACGCCTACGGCGCCGGAAACAGACAGCTCAAGTTCTTTCTTCCACTTGACGTCACCGTTGTTGCGATCCATCGCGACAACCAGGCCATTGACGTCACCGGCATAGATGGTATCGCCGTCAATCGCCGGCACCAGCATGTTGTAGGTTTCGCCCTGACCGTCACCGATCGAACGGCTCCACTGCTTTTGCAGGACCACTTCTTCTTTGAAGTCGACCAGCTCAGCCGGTGGCAGTTCTTTTTTGCTGTTGCTGCTGCAACCCGCGGCCAGAACGGCCAGAGCCAGCAATGCTGCATGTTTCCAACGAATCACGTCACGCATCCCCTTTGGCCAGGTCGTCCAGCTTGATTTGTAGGCCGCCTACTGCCGCTTCATCCGACAGTGCAGCTTTAGCCTTTTGATACGCCGCGTGCGCTTCATCGGCACGACCCAACTGGACCAGCAGGTCGCCCTTGAGTTCCTCGCGAGTCGCCAGGAATGCCTTGTCCGCATCGCCTTCGAGCAGCTTCAGTGCTTCGTCAAGCTTGCCCTGCGCCGACAACACTTGGGCCAGACGCTGACGCGCCACTTCACCTAGGGTTGCGTTGGCCGGTTTGTCGGCTACCGCCTTGAGAGCAGTGGCCGCATCGTCGAGCTTGCCGCTGTCGACCGCGACCTTGGCCACGAACAGGCTGCCGTATTGCGCGTAGGCGCTGCCGCCGAACTCGCTGTTGAGCTTGTTGGCCAGGTCTGCCACACGGGCCGCGTCGGGCTTGCCGTCCGGCGTCAACGTGGTTTCCAGCAGTTCCTGATAGAGCATCGAGGCACCTTGCGACTGGTTGCTCTGATACTTGTGAAATGCCTGCCAGCCGAACACGATGACCAGCGCCAACAGGCCGCCAGTGACCAGGGGTTTACCGTTGCGCGTCCACCAGTCCTTCAAATCTGCCAGTTGTTCATCTTCGGTACTCGACACCCCAATACTCCTTATTCGCTAAATCGGCTGTTTGACAGCTTCAACCCTGCACGACGCAGGTGGCCAGGTGAGCGGCGAGCGCATCCCAGGCAATGCTTTGTTGTTCGCCCTGGCCACGCAGGGGTTTGACGCCTACCACTTGCTGGGCCATTTCTTCGTCACCGAGGATCAGTGCAAACAGTGCACCGCTCTTGTCGGCTTTCTTGAACTGGCTTTTGAAGCTGCCGGCGCCAGCATTGACTTGCAGGCGCAGGTTGGGCAGTTGATCCCGAACACGTTCGGCCAAGACCAGGCCTGCCAACTCTGCTTCTTCACCGAAGGCACAGAGGTAGACGTCCACCTGGCGGGAGATTTCTGCCGGGATCTGCTCCAGGGTTTCCAGCAGCAGAACCAGACGCTCGATACCCATGGCAAAACCAACCCCGGAGGTCGGTTTGCCGCCCATCTGCTCGACCAGGCCGTCGTAACGACCGCCCGCACAGACGGTGCCCTGGGCACCGAGTTTATCGGTGACCCATTCGAATACGGTTTTACTGTAGTAATCCAGCCCACGCACCAACTTCGGGTTGATTACATAAGGGATGCCGGCAGCGTCCAGGCGAGCCTTGAGGCCTTCGAAGTGCGCACGGGACTCATCGTCGAGGTAGTCAGCCATCTTCGGGGCATCGACCAACACGGCCTGGGTATCGGCGTTCTTGGTGTCGAGTACCCGCAGCGGGTTGGTTTTCAGTCGGCGCTGGCTGTCTTCGTCCAGCTTGTCCAGGTGGGCGGACAAGTACTCGACCAGCGCTTCACGGTAACGGCCACGGGACTCGCTGGTGCCCAGGCTGTTGAGTTCCAGCTTGACCGCATCGCGGATACCCAGCTCGCCCCACAGGCGCCAGGTCAGCACGATCAGTTCGGCGTCGATGTCCGGGCCGTCCAGGTTGAACACTTCAACCCCGATCTGGTGGAACTGGCGATAGCGACCTTTTTGTGGACGCTCGTGACGAAACATCGGGCCGATGTACCAGAGCTTCTGCACCTGGCCACCGCCGGTGATGCCGTGTTCCAGCACTGCACGCACGCAGGCTGCCGTGCCTTCGGGGCGCAGGGTCAGGGAGTCGCCGTTACGGTCGTCGAAGGTGTACATCTCTTTTTCGACGATGTCGGTCACTTCACCGATCGAGCGCTTGAACAGCTCGGTGAACTCGACGATCGGCATGCGAATCTGCTTGTAACCGTAGTTATCCAGCAGACGCGAAACAGTGCCTTCGAAATGACGCCACAGCGGGGTCTGTTCGGGCAGGATGTCGTTCATGCCACGAATGGCTTGCAGAGACTTGCTCACAAAAATTCCTTAATTCGTTCGATCAGCCACGGGCGATAACTGCCGCGTCGGCTTCGACCTTTTCGGCCGCTTTCTGGCGGATCAGCCGTTCCAGCTCATCCACCAGATTGTCATTCGTCAATTTCTGCGACGGCTTGCCGTCGATGTAAATCAGGTTCGGCGTACCGCCAGTCAGGCCGATGTGGGCTTCCTTGGCTTCGCCGGGACCGTTGACCACGCAACCGATCACGGCGACATCCAATGGCACCAACAGGTCTTCGAGTCGCCCTTCCAGTTCGTTCATGGTCTTGACCACATCGAAGTTCTGCCGCGAGCAGCTCGGGCAGGCGATGAAGTTGATCCCACGGGAACGCAGGTGCAGGGACTTGAGAATGTCGTAGCCGACTTTCACTTCCTCGACCGGGTCAGCCGCCAACGAGATGCGAATAGTATCGCCAATCCCTTCGGCGAGCAGCATACCGAGGCCCACGGCGGATTTCACTGTGCCTGAACGCAATCCACCGGCTTCGGTGATCCCCAGGTGCAGCGGCTGGACGATTTCCTTGGCCAGCAGGCGGTAGGCTTCGACGGCCATGAACACGTCCGAAGCCTTCACGCTGACCTTGAAGTCCTGGAAGTTCAGGCGTTCGAGGTGCTCGACATGACGCAGCGCCGACTCGACGAGCGCCGCAGGCGTGGGCTCGCCGTATTTCTTTTGCAGGTCTTTTTCCAAGGAACCGGCGTTGACGCCGATCCGGATCGGGATCCCACGATCACGGGCGGCATCGACCACCGCGCGCACACGATCTTCGCGGCCGATATTGCCCGGGTTGATCCGCAGGCAATCGACGCCCAGCTCGGCCACCCGCAAGGCGATCCGGTAGTCGAAATGAATATCGGCGACCAGGGGCACCTTGACCAATTGCTTGATCTTGCCGAAAGCCTCGGCGGCGTCCATGTCCGGCACCGAAATCCGTACGATGTCGACGCCGGCGGCTTCCAGACGATTGATCTGGGCCACAGTAGCGGCAACATCGTTGGTATCACTGTTGGTCATGCTTTGCACGGCAATCGGCGCATCGCCGCCCACCGGTACATTGCCGACCCAGATCTTGCGCGATTCGCGACGTTTGATTGGAGATTCGCCGTGCATGACTTATTGACCCAACTTCAGGCGAGCAGTCTCGCCACTGGTGAACGGAGCTAAATCGACCGCTTGCCCGTTGTAGCTGACCTGCGCGCCCCGGGCAAAGCCCAGGCGCACTGCGAACGGCGGCTTACCGCTGACATCGACGGTTTCGCCCTTGCGCTTGAGGCCACTCAACAACACTTTGCCGTTGCCGTCGGTCACTTGTGTCCAGCAATCGGCGACGAACTGAATCTGCACCTGGCCAGCTCCGGCAATCGGGGCGGCAGGCGGCGTAACGGGGGCGGCAGCGGCAACTGGCACTGGTACAACAACCGCGGGCACGGCAGGAGCGATGGGGGCACTGACAACCGGTGCAACAGGGGCGTGGGCTGGAGCAACTAGCGGAGCGACCGGATCAGCACCTGGCACGACGGGGGCCTCGGTACTCTCCTCAGTCTGAGGGGTAGGCACGCCTTCAGGTAATGCCAGTGGCGTAGCTTCAAGCTGCCCTTCTGCCACGGCCTGGTCTTCGCGCTCATCGAGGGGATGGATCCGTGTGGTGCCATCGGCACCTTCCACTTCGACGTGCTCAGGGCTCAGGCCGATCAGGTCCTTGGTGCGCAGCGAGGTTTGATCCTGCCACCAGACAAAACCAGCCGCCATGACGGCAATCAGCAACAACAGGCTGACAATCCGCAAGATGGTGTGGGAAACGCGCGAGGGCTCTTCGATGCGGCCAAGGCTGTGCACATTACTACCCTGGGCATCGGTACCTGTGAGCTGGTCGAACTGCAAGACCAGAGGCGCCTGATCGACACCGAGCAACTTGGCGTAGGCGCGGATATAACCGCGGGCAAAGGTATGCCCTGGCAACTTGTCGAAGGCGCCGTCTTCAAGGTTTTGCAAGGAACTGGTGGTGAGATTGAGCTTCAGAGCCACTTCAGCCAGCGACCAACCATTGCTTTCGCGACCCTGACGCAAGGCGTCTCCGGGGTTTACGCGATTCGCTGCTACAACTTCGGGATGCGCCGCTTTCATCATTGCTCCGACAGGTATTGCTGATATTCCGGCGTACCGGGATAGAGTCGTTTTAATTGCAGGCCCAGGCTTTGGGCCTTGTCGCGCTCATCGAACACGCCAGCCAACCGAGCACCGAGCCATAGACTACGTGCATTTTGCTCGGCGAGCAGGCTAAAACGGTCGTAATAGTCACGCGCGGGGACATAATGCCTGTCTTCGAAGGACAACTCAGCCATTTCCAGCAACGCCCGCGGTTGCTGGCGGTTCAGGCGCAAGGCTTTTTCCAGTTGCTGACGGGCCAGGTCACGCTGGCCAAGCATCGCCGCCGTCATCCCCAGGCTCTCGAAAACCCTTGAACGCTGAGGATAAAGACTGTCAGCGCTGGCCTGCTCAAAGCGCTCGTAGGCTTCTTTGTAGCGTTGCTGCTCAAAAAGAAAGCTGCCGTAGTTGTTCAGGATCCGCGCGTCACCGGGCCGTACCGCCAGCGCCTTGCGAAAGTGCTGCTCGGCCAGGTCCGGCTCCATTTCGACCTGGAACACCAACCCCAGGGCTGCGTTGGCATCGGCGTCCGAGCCATCGAGTTCCAGGGCTTTGCCAAGCGGTACTTTCGCCTGCTCGGCCATGCCTTTTTGCAAATACCCCATGCCCAACTGCACGTAAGCGGCTCGCGCCTCGTCACGGCCCTTGCTGGTCTTCACCGGATCAGGATCACCCGAGGTGACGCAACCAGCCGACAGACTGGCCAACAGCACAAGCAGCGCAACGCGCAGGGACATAGAGATCCTCTCTTAAGTACGATTCGCAGCGTCTTGCGCGATATCGTTTTCGGCGCTCAATTCACGCACCGCGATATAACGCTCGCTACGACGGGTGCGATCCAGCACCTGTCCTACCAATTGACCACAGGCGGCATCGATGTCTTCGCCACGGGTGGTACGTACAGTGACATTGAACCCGGCGTGATGCAGCTGATCCTGGAAACGACGAATGGCGTTATTGCTCGGACGCTCGTACCCGGAGTGCGGGAACGGGTTGAACGGGATCAGGTTGATCTTGCATGGGATGTTCTTGAGCAGTTCGATCATTTCGACCGCATGCTCGACCTTGTCGTTGATGTCCTTGAGCAAGGTGTACTCGATGGTCAGCACGCGCTTTTCGCCCAGGGACGACATGTAGCGCTGGCACGACTCGAGGAGCATCTTAAGCGGATATTTCTTGTTGATCGGCACCAATTGGTTACGCAATGCGTCATTGGGTGCATGCAGCGACAGCGCCAGGGAGACGTCAATGTGCTTGGACAGCTCATCGATCATCGGTACCACGCCGGAGGTCGACAGGGTCACGCGGCGCTTGGAAATGCCGTAGCCCAGATCGTCCATCATCAAGTGCATGGCAGCCACGACGTTGTCGAAGTTCAGCAGCGGCTCACCCATGCCCATCATCACCACGTTGGTGATGGCACGGTCGGCGGTAGCCGGGACACTGCCAAAGGATTTGTTGGCAATCCATACCTGGCCGATGACTTCGGCGGCGGTAAGGTTGCTATTGAAGCCTTGCTTGCCGGTGGAGCAGAAACTGCAATCCAGGGCACAGCCAGCCTGGGACGAAACGCACAAAGTGCCGCGCTTGCCCTGGGGAATGTAGACGGTCTCGACACAGCTGCCGGACGCCACGCGTACCACCCACTTACGGGTGCCGTCGGTGGAGATGTCCTCGCTGACCACTTCGGGACCACGAACTTCGGCAATAACCTTGAGCTTGTCACGCAAGGCCTTGCTGACGTTCGTCATGGCGTCGAAATCATCGACGCCAAAGTGGTGAATCCACTTCATTACCTGACCGGCACGGAAACGCTTCTCCCCGATTGAGTCGAAGAATTTTTCCATTTCCAGCTGAGTCAGACCCAGCAGGTTAGTTTTAACAGTCGATGTAGTCATGGATTCACCTTCACTCTTAAGCCAATGCTTAGCGAGTGGTTACTTCAGTAGCTGCGAAGAAGTACGAGATTTCGCGAGCAGCAGCGGCTTCGGAGTCCGAACCGTGTACAGCGTTGGCATCGATGGAGTCAGCGAAGTCAGCACGGATGGTGCCAGCAGCCGCTTCTTTAGGGTTGGTAGCGCCCATCAGCTCACGGTTCAGAGCGATAGCGTTTTCGCCTTCCAGAACCTGAACGACAACTGGGCCGGAGATCATGAAAGCAACCAGGTCGCCGAAGAAACCACGAGCGCTGTGCTCAGCGTAGAAGCCTTCAGCTTCTGCTTTGGACAGTTGCTTGAGTTTCGAAGCTACAACGCGCAGGCCAGCTTTTTCGAAACGAGTGGTGATCTCGCCGATAACGTTTTTTGCAACAGCGTCAGGCTTGATGATGGAGAAAGTACGTTGAACAGCCATGGTGTAACTCCAGAAACGGTAATTTGCGAAAAATTAAACCCGCGAATTATACGCGGGTTCTTGGGTATTGCCTAACCTGCTGCGCGCTTCAGTCGCGCTCTTCGATCCAGTGGGCCTGAATGGCCTCCAGAATCTTTTCGCCGCAGTGCTCAGGCTTATCGTCGAACTCGGGCAACGCCATGACCCACTTGCGCAGGTCGACGAAGTTAACCGACATTGGGTCGACTTCCGGCTTGGATTCAGCCAGTTGGATGGCGATTTCCAGTACATCAGTCCATTTCAGACTCATGACAATTCCTTGAATCAGTGTGGGGCTTCGGCGGCGTGATTGAGCGAGTACTTCGGAATTTCGACCGTCAGGTCTTCTGTCCCGACGATCGCCTGACAGCCTAGACGCGATTGCGCCTCCAGACCCCAAGCCCGATCAAGAAAGTCTTCTTCCAGCTCATCCGCCTCTTCCAGCGAGTCGAAACCTTCGCGGATGATGCAATGGCAGGTAGTGCAGGCGCAGACGCCGCCACAGGCGCTTTCCATCTCGATATGGTGTTCATGGGCCAGATCGAGGATGGACGTACCGGGCTCAGCCTCCACAACCATGCCATCCGGGCAAAACTTATCATGTGGCAGAAAAATGACCTGCGGCATCGTTATTCCTCAATCTCATTCAGGTTGCGCCCCGCCAGGGCGGCTTTCACCGTCGAATCCAGGCGACGGGCGGCAAAGGCGTCAGTCACTTGCGACAGACGCTTGGTCTGTTGCTCGATGGCATAACCATCGGTGCCTTTCATTAATTCAGTCAGTTCCTGCATCTGCATCTCGATGGCCAAACGTTCCTCGGCATCGAGCAGGCGATCGCCATCGGCGTCCAGGGCACCCTGCACCGCCTCGATCAAACGCTGGGCGTCGACTTGTTGCTCACGCAGGACACGGGCAACCTTGTCATCATTGGCGTGCTGGAACGAATCCTTGAGCATGCGGGCAATCTCGCCATCGGTCAGGCCGTAGGACGGCTTGACCTGGATGCTCGCCTCAACACCCGACGCCAACTCGCGGGCGGCAACGCTGAGCAAACCGTCGGCATCGACCTGGAAGGTCACGCGAATCTTCGCCGCGCCCGCCACCATGGGCGGAATGCCGCGCAACTCGAATCGCGCCAGCGACCGGCAGTCGCTGATCAGCTCGCGCTCGCCTTGCAGCACATGAATCATCATGGCCGACTGGCCATCTTTGTACGTCGTGAAGTCCTGGGCACGGGCTACCGGGATGGTGGTGTTGCGCGCAATCACCTTCTCCATCAAGCCGCCCATGGTTTCCAGCCCGAGGGACAACGGAATAACATCCAGCAACAGCAGCTCGCCACCGTCGCGCTTGTTGCCAGCCAGCGTATCCGCCTGGATCGCGGCCCCAATGGCCACCACTTGATCCGGATCGATCTCGGTCAGCGGCTGACGACCAAACGCCTCAGCCACCGCCTCACGGACACGTGGCACGCGGGTCGAACCGCCCACCATCACCACCGCTTGCACGTCTTCCAGCTCGACGCCGGAATCACGCACCGCACGTCGGCAGGCCTTGAGGCTGCGGGCAACCATCGGCTCGATCAGCGCGTCAAAGGCTTCGCGGGTCAGTGGGGCTTTCCAGTCACCGTAGACCACCTCGACCGAAGCCGCTGCCGTCAGGGCTTCCTTGGCCGCACAGGCGGTTTGCAGCAGATGGCGCTGCTCGCCCGGATCGAGGTCGACCGACAGGCCGGCGCTCTCGATGATCCAACTGGCAATCGCGTGATCGAAGTCGTCACCACCCAGGGCACTGTCGCCCCCTGTGGCCAGCACTTCGAACACACCGCCCGTCAGGCGCAGAATAGAAATATCGAAGGTACCGCCGCCCAAGTCATAGATCGCGACCAAGCCTTCGGCATGTTGATCCAGGCCATAGGCCACGGCCGCTGCGGTGGGTTCATTGAGCAAGCGCAGCACGTTCAGGCCGGCCAGCTTGGCCGCGTCCTTGGTTGCCTGACGCTGGGCATCGTCGAAGTAGGCCGGCACGGTGATCACCGCCCCCACCAGTTCGCCACCCAGGGTTGCCTCGGCACGTTGACGCAGCACCCGGAGGATATCGGCGGAGACTTCGACCGGGCTTTTAGGCCCCTGCACCGTATCGATGAACGGCATGTGGGACTCGCCATCGACAAAGCGATACGGCAACTGCTCACCCAACTGCTTGACGTCGGACAGACCACGACCCATCAAGCGCTTGACCGACAGCACGGTATTCAACGGGTCGGAAGCGGCAGCCAGCCTGGCCGACTCGCCCACTTCGACGCGGTCTGCGTGATAGCGCACGGCAGAGGGCAGGATGACCTGCCCCTGAGCATCGGCCAGCGGCTCGGAAAGACCACTGCGCAATGCAGCAACCAGCGAATTGGTAGTGCCCAAGTCGATCCCCACAGCCAGGCGACGCTGGTGCGGTTGAGGACTTTGGCCGGGTTCGGCGATCTGCAGTAGGGCCATCGTTATCAGGTCTTATCTGTATATCAGGCGTGCGACCGAGGCGGCACTGGGTTAATCGTCGAGGCGCTCTTCTAACTGGCGCACTTCGTAGGTGAGCTTGTCGAGGAACTGCATGCGCCGCATCAGGCGTTCGGCCTGTTCACGTTGCGCCGCGTCGTTCCAGCAAGCCGCGAAGCTTTGGTTCAGTTCATCCTGGGCGATCTTCAGGCGGCGCTTGAATACCGCGACACCGGCAAGGTCAGCACTGTCTTGCAGGTCTTCGAGTTCTTCGCGCCATTGCATTTGCTGCAGGAGGAAGTCCGGATCATGCACCGTGACCTCCAGCGGCATTTCGCGCCCCCCCATGGCGAGCAAGTAGCGCGCACGTTTGGGAGGACTCTTGAGCGTCTGGTAGGCCTCGTTGAGGTTCGCCGACTGCTCCAGCGCCAGCCGCTGCTCACGCTCGGGAGCGTCAGCAAAGCGGTCCGGATGAACGTTGCCCGCCAGCTCGCGATAGCGCGTAGCCAACTGATCGAGATTCAGGTCGAAGCTCGGTTGCAGCTCGAATAAAGCGAAATGACAAGGAGTGCCCACAAATAGCCTCAGATGTTGAAGCTTTCGCCGCAGCCACATTCACCGCGTACGTTGGGGTTGTTGAACTTGAAGCCTTCGTTCAACCCTTCCTTGACAAAATCGAGCTCGGTGCCGTCCAGGTAGGCCAGGCTTTTAGGGTCGATAATCACTTTTTCGCCATGACTTTCGAACACCTGGTCCTCTGCAACCACCTCGTCGACAAACTCCAGCACGTAGGCAAGGCCGGAACAGCCTGTGGTGCGAACACCCAGACGAATCCCTTCACCTTTGCCGCGCCCGTCGAGGGAGCGTCGCACGTGTTGAGCTGCCGCTTCTGTCATGCTGATAGCCATCGTTGACTCCTTACTCGTCGCCAGACCTTGAAAGTCAGATCAAGCCTTTCTTCTGCTTGTAATCGCGAACAGCCGCCTTGATGGCGTCTTCAGCGAGTACCGAGCAGTGAATTTTCACCGGTGGCAAGGCCAGCTCTTCAGCCAGCTGCGTGTTCTTGATGGTTTCTGCCTCGTCCAGCGTCTTGCCCTTCATCCACTCGGTGGCCAGGGAGCTGGAGGCAATGGCAGAGCCACAGCCATACGTCTTGAACTTGGCATCTTCGATGATGCCTTGCTCGTTGACCTTGATCTGCAGGCGCATCACGTCGCCGCACGCCGGAGCGCCGACCATGCCGGTGCCGACATCAGGATCTTCCGCGTCCATCTTGCCGACGTTGCGCGGGTTTTCGTAGTGGTCGATGACCTTTTCGCTGTAAGCCATGATAAATCCTCACTCATCAGAGAGTCGCTCTTCAGACTCTGTAAAAACGCCTGCGCTCAGTAATCCTGCGGTAAAAACCGGCTCGACGTAAACTCCGCGCCCTCGCCTGTTTCTTCCTCGTCTTCCCTTCGCTCGCTACGTTTTTACAGCGCCTGTCTATGGCGACTTAATTCGTTAGTGTGCCGCCCACTCGATTTTCGAAATGTCGACGCCGTCTTTGTACATGTCCCACAGCGGCGACAAAGCGCGCAGCTTGGTGACGGCCTCGCAGACTTTCTGCGCGGCGTAATCGATTTCTTCTTCGGTGGTGAAACGACCGAACGTAAAGCGGATCGAGCTATGCGCCAGTTCGTCGTTGCGGCCCAGGGCGCGCAGTACGTACGAAGGCTCCAGGGATGCCGAGGTGCACGCCGAACCAGACGATACCGCCAGATCCTTGAGCGCCATGATCAGCGACTCGCCTTCAACGTAGTTGAAGCTCAGGTTCAGGTTGTGCGGAACGCGGGCGGTCATGCTGCCGTTGACGTACAGCTCTTCAAGGCCTTCGACCTGCTTGAAGAAGCGATCGCTCAGGGCTTTGATACGGACGTTCTCGACAGCCATGTCTTCCTTGGCCACGCGGAACGCTTCGCCCATGCCAACGATCTGGTGGGTCGCCAAGGTGCCGGAACGCATGCCGCGCTCGTGACCGCCGCCATGCATGGTCGCTTCCAGGCGCACACGCGGCTTGCGGCTCACGTACAGTGCGCCGATGCCTTTTGGACCGTAGGTCTTGTGGGCCGAGAACGACATCAGGTCGACTTTCAGCTTTTGCAGGTCGATGTCGACCTTGCCGGTGGATTGTGCCGCATCGACGTGGAACAGGATGCCCTTGGAGCGGGTCAGCTCGCCAATGGCTTCGATGTCGTTGATGGTGCCAATTTCGTTGTTCACGTGCATGACCGACACCAGGATGGTGTCATCGCGCAGCTCCGCCTCGATCATCGCCGGCGTCACCAAGCCATCATCCCGCGGCTCGATGTAGGTGACTTCAAAGCCTTCACGCTCCAGTTGGCGCATGGTGTCGAGGACAGCCTTGTGCTCAATCTTGGTGGTGATCAGGTGCTTGCCTTTGCTGCCGTAGAAATGCGCGACACCCTTGATTGCCAGGTTGTCGGACTCGGTGGCACCGGAGGTCCAGACAATCTCACGCGGATCGGCGTTGACCAGGTCGGCCACCTGACGACGAGCGTTCTCGACCGACTCTTCAGCCTTCCAGCCAAATACGTGGGAGCGCGATGCCGGGTTACCGAAGTTTCCGTCAACCAGCAGGCATTCACTCATTTTTTGCGCAACACGCGGATCAACCGGGGTGGTCGCAGAGTAATCAAGGTAAATCGGCAATTTCATGGACTATCTCCTAAATCAGGCTGGCTGGCGTGCCGCTAGCTCTTTGGCTGTCATTCGACGGCGGACGCTTCAATCTTGTCCAGGCGCGGCGACTTGCTGTTGCAACGACGCTGGTCCTGACGCTGGGCTACTTCTTGCACCTCACGGCGGGTGACAAGATCAGCCAAGCTGATACCGCTGAGAAATTCGTGGATTTGCAGGCTCAGATCACACCACAAGTGGTGGGTCAGGCAGGTATCGCCACCATGGCAGTCACCCTGCCCCTGGCATTTGGTCGCATCGACCGACTCGTTCACCGCATCGATGACCTGAGCCACCTGGATCCCCTGCATCTCCCGCGACAGCTGGTAGCCGCCGCCAGGGCCACGAACGCTGGAAACCAGGTTGCTACGGCGCAATTTGGCGAAGAGCTGTTCGAGGTAGGACAGGGAGATACCTTGGCGCTCGGAGATATCCGCCAGGGACACAGGCCCATGCTGCGCGTGCAACGCCAGATCCAGCATGGCGGTGACAGCGTATCGGCCTTTTGTAGTCAGTCGCATGGACAATTACCACGGAGTTACGGGATGGGGGCAAGTATGCGATTCCCGAGTATTTAAGTCAACTATAAGACCTAGTACCTTAGTCGGGTTTACCCGCAAAAGAGCGCGCGCACTATAGCAAAGTCTACGCCGCAATGGCACAGATAGATGAGCGGCGACTGACTGGCAGGGCCCACCTCACCGGACACGCCCCGCCGCCCCACAACCTCAGTTCGCCGGGGTTTCATCCTTGCCCTTCACACAGGCAAAGTCTTCTTCGCGCAATTCGGGCAGGTCCTTTGCGCAGTACGGACTACCCAAATCCTTGAGCGCACCGCACATCCCTTCCAGGCGCCCGTCAACTGCCTGCAAATGATCCAGTAACTGACCAATGGCACGCGCCACCGGATCGGGCATGTCCTCGCTAACACCGTACGCATCGAAACCAAGCTTCTCAGCCATCGCCTTGCGCTTGGCCTCCTGCTCATCGTCGGACTTGACGATGATCCGTCCTGGAATCCCGACCACCGTCGCACCGGCTGGCACCGCCTTGGTCACCACCGCATTGGAGCCCACCTTGGCGCCCGCCCCCACCGTGAACGGCCCTAGTACCTTGGCACCGGCGCCGACCACCACCCCATCCTCCAGGGTCGGATGGCGCTTGCCCTTGTTCCAACTGGTACCCCCCAGGGTCACGCCTTGATACAGGGTCACGTCATTACCGATTTCAGCGGTTTCGCCGATAACGATACCCATGCCATGGTCGATGAAGAAGCGACGTCCCACCTTGGCGCCGGGATGAATCTCGATGCCGGTCAACCAGCGCCCGAAGTTCGAGACCAGCCGGGCCAACCACTTCCAGCCCATCCCCCATAGCGCCGACGACAGGCGATGAATCCAGATCGCATGCATGCCTGGATAGCAGGTCAGCACTTCAAACGCATTGCGCGCCGCCGGATCACGATGAAAAACGCCCTGGATATCTTCACGCAAACGCTCGAACATCGTTAATCCTTCCGCTTAAGAAGCTCACCACGGGCCGCTTTCTGGGTTTCCGTGAGGATGCCACGCAAAATATTCATTTCCGCCCGACTGACCGAGCTTCGCCCATACAACCGACGCAGGCGCGCCATCAGGTGCCGCGGCTTTTCGGGATCGAGAAACTCAATGGCCACCAGGGTCTGTTCCAGGTGCTCATAGAATCGCTCCAACTCATCCATGGTCGCCAGCTCACCGCTTTTGGTGGACGCCACCTCATCCTTCTCGACCTTGCTCGGCTGACCTTCGGCCGCCAGCCAGGACATGCGAACCTCATAGCCCAGCACTTGCACCGCCGCCCCGAGATTCAGCGAGCTGAATTCAGGATCCGACGGGATGTGCACATGGTAATGGCATCGCTGCAGCTCTTCATTCGTCAGGCCGGAGTCCTCACGACCGAACACCAGGGCGATCTCGGCACCTTGCGACGCCTCTTCGATCACCTTGCTGCCACACTCACGCGGATCGAGCAGCGGCCACGGAATACGTCGATCACGTGCACTGGTACCCAGCACCAGGTTACAACCGACCAGCGCATCTTCCAGGGTGGCGACCACCTGCGCATTTTCCAGGACATCACCGGCACCCGAGGCACGCGCATCGGCTTCATGATGCGGAAACAGCCGCGGCTCAACCAGCACCAAGCGCGACAACCCCATGTTCTTCATGGCACGCGCAGCCCCGCCGATGTTTCCCGGATGACTGGTATTGACCAGGACGACACGAATGTTCTGCAGCAAGGGAGGCGCTCTCGAAGACTAAAATTGGCTGCAAATCTTACAGTTCATCCTAAAGTTAAGCTACGAAAGCGAACGCCGTCGTTCATCTACAGAAACTTTCTGCTAGAATGCCCGGCTTTCTTTAACAACCTTAGGTGACACATCCATGCAGCCCATGCTGAATATCGCGCTGCGCGCCGCCCGCAGCGCCAGTGAATTGATCTTCCGCTCCATCGAGCGCCTGGATACCATCAAGGTCGATGAAAAAGACGCCAAGGACTACGTGTCCGAAGTGGATCGCGCTGCCGAGCAGAAAATCGTCGACGCCCTGCGCAAAGCCTACCCAAATCACTCGATCCTCGGCGAAGAGACTGGCATGCACGCCGGCTCCGGCATCGAAGGTGAAGAGTACCTGTGGATCATCGACCCACTGGACGGCACCACTAACTTCCTGCGCGGCATTCCACACTTCGCCGTCAGCATCGCCTGCAAGTACCGCGGCCGCCTGGAGCACGCAGTGGTCCTGGACCCCGTACGCCAGGAAGAATTCACCGCCAGCCGTGGCCGTGGCGCCCAACTCAATGGCCGTCGTCTGCGCGTCAGCGGTCGCACCAGCCTTGACGGCGCCCTGCTGGGCACGGGCTTCCCGTTCCGCGACGACCAGATGGACAACCTCGACAACTACCTGGGCATGTTCCGCAGCCTGGTTGGCCAGACTGCCGGCATCCGCCGCGCTGGTGCCGCGAGCCTGGACCTGGCCTACGTCGCCGCTGGCCGCTTCGATGCCTTCTGGGAGTCGGGCCTGTCCGAGTGGGACATGGCAGCAGGCGCCTTGCTGATCCAGGAAGCGGGCGGCCTGGTGAGCGACTTCACCGGCGGTCACGACTTCCTCGAAAAAGGCCATATCGTTGCTGGCAACACCAAGTGCTTCAAAGCAGTGCTGACGGCTATCCAGCCGCACCTGCCGGCCTCGCTGAAACGCTAAGCCCCCAAGCATAAAAAAAGCACCTTTCGGGGTGCTTTTTTTATGCCTTGCATTCAACGCATCACTGACTGGGCTGATTCTGACCGAGGATCAATTGACCCTGCTTGTCGACTGGAATCTCGTTGCCCGGATCACGATCCATACGCACCTTGCCTTCTTTGCCGTCCAGCGAATAACGCACGTCGTAACCTACAACCTTGTCACTGATGTCATTGACCGTGTTGCAACGGGTTTGCGTGGTGGTATAGGTGTCACGCTCCTGCATGCCCTCCTGCACCTTGTTACCGGCATAGCCGCCGCCCACCGCACCCGCAACGGTGGCAATCTTCTTGCCATTGCCGCCGCCAATCATATTACCCAGCAGACCACCACCGACCGCGCCAACCACCGTACCCAGGATTTGATGCTGATCCTGAACCGGCTTGTGCCGGGTTACTGCCACATCCTTGCACACTTCACGTGGAGTCTTGATCTGTGTCTTGACCGGCTCAACGGCTAATACCTGAGCGAACTCAGGGCCGCTTTTTACCAGGCTGTAGGTGGCCACAGCACCCCCGGCAGTGACACCGACAGCACCCAATACCGCACCAACCAGCAACGACTTGTTCACATGAACCTCCTGACCTTCATATGCGGGACAGGCCCGCGCTTCTCCCAGCCTTGGAGCATAAAAAAAGGCGCGAGTTCAACTCGCGCCTTTTTGGATGACACCGCAGGAGGATTTTTCCCTCAAGGACGGTCGTCGACTTCCTTCTCGGTGTTAGCAGGAGGAATCAAGTCTTCACTGCTCAGGTTCAACCAGATCAACACCACGTTAGCAATGTAGATCGACGAGTAAGTACCCGCCAGAACACCAATAAACAGCGCGATGGAGAAGCCATACAGGTTGTCACCACCAAAGAACAACAGCGCAGCGATCGCCAGCAAGGTGGAGATCGACGTCGCCATGGTCCGCAGCAGGGTCTGAGTGGTCGAGATATTGATGTTCTCGATCAGGCTGGCCTTGCGCAGCACGCGGAAGTTCTCACGAACCCGGTCGAACACCACGATGGTGTCGTTGAGCGAGTAACCAATGATCGCCAGCACCGCCGCCAGCACCGTCAGGTCGAAGGTGATCTGGAAGAACGACAGGATACCGATGGTCACGATCACGTCGTGGATCAGCGACACGATTGCCCCGACGGCAAACTTCCACTGAAAGCGGAACGCCAGGTAGATCAGGATGCCGCCCAGCGCCATCAGCATGCCAAGGCCGCCTTGGTCGCGCAGCTCTTCACCCACTTGCGGGCCGACGAACTCGACGCGCTTGACCAATGCCGGGTTGTCGCCATCGACCTTCTGCAGCGCCTGTGCAACCTGGTGACCCAACTGCGGATCATCACCTGGCATGCGCACCAGCAAGTCAGTGGTCGCACCGAAGCTCTGCACGACGGCGTCGTGGTAACCCGACTCAGCCAGTTGCTCGCGCACCTTGGTGACATCAGCCGGACGCTCGTAGGTCAGCTCGATGAGCGTACCGCCGGTGAAGTCCAGCCCCCAGTTCATGCCCTTATAGACACAACTGACCAGCGCCAGGACCGTGAGGAACAATGTGATGCCGAACGCAATGTTGCGAACGCCCATGAAGTTGATAGTACGTAACATGGCAGCCCCTTAAATCCACAACTTCTTGAAGTCACGACCGCCGAAGATCAAGTTGACCATCGCACGAGTAACCATGATGGCCGTGAACATCGAGGTCAGCACCCCGAGGGACATGGTCACTGCGAAGCCCTTGACCGGACCTGTACCCATGGCAAACAGGATCCCGCCCACCAGCAAGGTGGTCAGGTTGGCATCGAGAATCGCCGTGAAGGCGCGACCGAAACCTTCGTTGATCGCCCGCTGGACCGTCATGCCCGCCGCGATTTCCTCACGAATCCGCGAGAAGATCAGCACGTTGGCGTCGACCGCCATACCCATGGTCAACACGATACCGGCGATGCCTGGCAGGGTCAGCGTAGCCCCCAGCAGCGACATCAGGGCCAGCAACAGCACCATGTTCACACCCAGCGCAACCGTGGCAATCAGGCCAAAGAAGCGGTAGATGGCAATGATGAACAGCGACACGAACAGCATGCCCCACAGCGACGCATCGATACCCTTGGTGATGTTGTCAGCACCCAGGCTTGGACCGATTGTGCGCTCTTCGGCAAAGTACATCGGTGCGGCCAGACCACCGGCGCGTAGCAGCAAGGCCAGCTCCGAGGATTCGCCCTGGCCGTTCAGGCCGGTGATTCGGAATTGAGCACCCAGCGGCGACTGGATGGTCGCCAGGCTGATGATCTTTTTCTCTTCCTTGAAACTCTGCACCGGCACTTCTTTCTCGACGCCGTCGACCACCTGCTTGACGTAGGTGGTCACCGGGCGCTGCTCGATGAAGATCACCGCCATGCTGCGACCAACGTTCGAGCGGGTCGCCCGACTCATCAGTTCGCCGCCGTGACCGTCCAGGCGAATATTCACCTCGGGGGTCCCGTGCTCGCCGAAGCCAGCCTTGGCGTCAGTGACCTGGTCACCGGTGATGATCAAGCCGCGCTCGATCTGTGCAGGTGGACGCTTGCCTTCACGGAACTCGAAGGTCTCAGACGTTGCCTTGGATGCACCCGGCTCGGCAGCCAGGCGGAACTCAAGGTTGGCCGTCTTGCCCAGGATACGCTTGGCTTCGGCAGTGTCCTGCACGCCAGGCAGTTCGACCACGATGCGGTTGGCACCCTGGCGCTGAACGATAGGTTCGGCAACACCCAGCTCGTTGACGCGGTTACGGACCGTGGTCAAGTTCTGCTTGATGGAGTATTCACGGATTTCCGCCAGCTTGGCCGGGGTCATCGCCAGACGCAGCACCGGCTGACCGTTGAGGTCGGCGGGAACAATGTCGAAATCGTTGAAGCTCTTGCGGATCAGTGCACGGGCCTGTTCGCGGGAATCTTCATCACTGAAGCCCAACTGAATGGCGCCATTGAGTTGCGGCAGGCTGCGATAGCGCAGGCGCTCTTTACGCAACAGGCTCTTGACGTCGCCTTCATAGACTTTCAGGCGGGCGTCGATGGCTTTGTCCATGTCCACTTCCAGCAGGAAGTGCACACCACCGGACAAGTCCAGGCCCAGCTTCATCGGATGCGCGCCGATGCTGCGCAGCCATTGTGGCGTGGTTTGTGCCAGGTTCAGCGCGACAACATAGTCATCACCCAAGGCCTTGCGTACGACGTCCTTGGCGGGAAGTTGATCTTCCTGCTTGGTCAGGCGAATCAAGCCGCCTTTGCCATTGACTGCCAATGTGGCTGCCTTGACCGCGATCCCGGCATCGTTGAGCGCTTTGCTCACACGATCCAGATCTGCCTGATTAACTTGCAGCGCAGTGCTCGCACCGCTGACCTGAATAGCCGGGTCATCAGGATAAAGATTGGGAGCGGAATAAATCAGACCAATCGCCAGCACTGCCAGGATCAGTACGTATTTCCACAGAGGGTATTTGTTCAGCATCACGCCGCCCGCTTATGACGCGGGGCGCCTTGCGCGCCCCGTCGATTGGTAAAAGATGAAACCTTAGATCGCTTTCAGCGTGCCTTTTGGCAGGGTGGCTGCGATAGCACCTTTCTGGAACTTCAGCTCTACCGAGTCAGACACTTCGAGCACTACGAAGTCGTCAGCAACTTTGGTGATCTTGCCGGCGATACCACCGGAGGTCACAACTTCATCACCTTTTTGCAAGCTGCCGAGCAGGTTCTTCTGCTCTTTGGCGCGCTTGGCCTGTGGACGCCAGATCATCAAGTAGAAGATGACCAGGAAACCGACCAGGAAGATCCACTCAAAGCCAGTACCAGCAGGGCCGGCGGCAGGTGCAGCGGCGTCAGCCATCGCATTAGAGATAAAAAAGCTCATTTAGCACTCCAGTTGCAAAATTAGTGTCTTAAAGGTTTTAACACTCAGTCCAAAGGCGGAACAGGTAACCCGCGCTTGGCATAGAAGGCATCGACAAAGGCGGCCAATGTACCCTGTTGAATAGCCTCGCGCAAACCAGCCATAAGCACCTGGTAATGGCGCAAGTTATGGATGGTATTGAGCATGCTCCCCAGCATTTCGCCGCACTTGTCCAGATGATGCAGATAAGCACGGGAGAAGTTCTGGCAGGTATAGCAATCGCAGGTCGGATCGAGCGGCGAATCATCATGGCGATGGAACGCGTTACGGATCTTCAGCACGCCAGTATCAATGAACAGATGCCCATTGCGGGCATTGCGGGTTGGCATCACGCAATCGAACATGTCCACACCGCGGCGCACACCCTCAACCAAGTCTTCCGGCTTGCCAACACCCATAAGGTAACGAGGTTTGTCTGCCGGCATCATCCCCGGCAGGTAGTCCAGCACTTTGATCATCTCGTGCTTGGGCTCACCCACCGACAGGCCGCCAATGGCCAAACCGTCGAAGCCAATCTTGTCCAGACCTTCCAGGGAGCGCATGCGCAGGTCCTGGTGCATACCACCCTGAACGATGCCAAACAGCGCGGCCGTGTTTTCGCCGTGGGCATTTTTCGAGCGCTGGGCCCAACGCAGCGACAACTCCATCGAAATCCGCGCGACATCTTCGTCGGCCGGATACGGCGTGCACTCGTCAAAGATCATCACCACGTCCGAACCCAGGTCACGCTGGACCTGCATCGACTCTTCCGGGCCCATGAATACCTTGGCGCCGTCCACCGGGGAGGCGAAGGTCACGCCCTCCTCCTTGATCTTGCGCATGGCCCCCAGGCTGAACACCTGGAAACCGCCGGAATCCGTCAGGATCGGGCCTTTCCATTGCATGAAGTCATGCAGGTCGCCGTGCTTCTTGATCACTTCGGTGCCAGGACGCAACCACAAGTGAAAGGTGTTGCCCAGGATCATCTCGGCGCCCGTGGCCTCGATATCACGCGGCAACATACCCTTGACCGTGCCATAGGTGCCCACGGGCATGAAAGCCGGGGTCTCGACCGTGCCACGGGGAAAGGTCAGGCGACCACGACGAGCCTTGCCATCGGTGGCCAGGAGCTCAAAAGACATACGACAGGTGCGGCTCATGCTGTTTCCTCGGGGCCCGATTCTTTAGGGGCAGTCGGCGCAGGATTACGGGTGATGAACATTGCATCACCGTAGCTGAAAAAGCGGTACCCATGCTCGACGGCAGCCTTATAGGCGGCCATGGCTTCAGGGTAACCGGCGAACGCCGAAACCAGCATCAACAGCGTGGACTCGGGCAAATGAAAATTGGTGACCAGGGCATCGACCACATGAAACGGCCGGCCCGGGTAGATAAAGATATCGGTATCGCCACTGAACGGCTTGAGTACGCCATCGCGGGCCGCGCTTTCCAGCGAACGCACGCTGGTGGTCCCCACGGCCACCACCCGCCCACCACGGGCACGGCACGCCGCCACCGCATCCACCACGTCCTGGCCGACTTCCAGCCATTCGCTGTGCATGTGGTGATCTTCGAGGCGCTCGACCCGCACCGGCTGGAACGTTCCCGCACCGACGTGCAGCGTCACAAACGCGGTCTCGACGCCCTTGGCGGCAATCGCGTCCAGCAACGGTTGATCGAAATGCAGCCCCGCCGTCGGCGCTGCTACCGCGCCCAGGCGTTCGGAGTAGACCGTCTGATAACGCTCACGGTCGGCGTCTTCGTCCGGACGGTCTATATAAGGAGGCAGCGGCATGTGCCCGACGCGGTCAAGCAGCGGCAGCACTTCTTCGCTAAACCCCAACTCGAACAACGCATCGTGGCGCGCCAGCATCTGCGCTTCACCACCGCCATCGATGAGGATTTTCGACCCCGGCTTCGGCGACTTGCTGGAACGCACATGGGCCAGTACGCGATGACTGTCGAGCACCCGCTCCACGAGGATCTCCAACTTGCCCCCGGACGCTTTCTGGCCAAACAGCCGCGCCGGAATCACTCGGGTATTGTTGAACACCATCAAATCGCCCGGGCGCAAATGCTCAAGCAAATCAGTAAATTGACGGTGTGCGAGGGCACCGCTGACCCCATCCAGGGTCAACAGGCGACTGCTGCGCCGCTCAGCCAAAGGGTGGCGAGCGATCAGCGAATCAGGGAGTTCAAAAGTAAAGTCAGCAACGCGCATGATGGGGTTCGTCTAGCAGGGCCGGGAAGTTTAGCGGAAATAGTGAAAATTGACCATGAAACGTGATTGACCAACGGTAATCTCATCTCTATACTTCGCCGCCATTGAGCCCTGATGGCGGAATTGGTAGACGCGGCGGATTCAAAATCCGTTTTCGAAAGGAGTGGGAGTTCGAGTCTCCCTCGGGGCACCATATAGCAGTATCTGAAAGTCTCTACCAGGCTTTCAGACCCAGAGAAACCGGCCACTTGGCCGGTTTTTTTGTGTCTGGCTATCTACCGCTGTATCCCCTTATCCGTTGTATCCCTGTATCCCTGCTTGTATCCTGAGAAAAGTACCGAACTTTGGGATACAAGGATGAAGCGCGCAGACATCAAGCGCCGCCCTCTCGCAGACACGACACTTGCAGGGCTGGAGCCGGAATCAAAGGAATACCGAGAGCTGGACGGAAACGGCCTCTACTTCAGGGTCAAACCTGATGGCGGCAAGTCCTGGCAGTTGCGCTACAAACGCCCGGCGGGCAATTGGGCTTGGATGGGGCTTGGGGGCTACCCGGAAGTAAGTGGCGCATTGGCCCGGGACAAAGCGGCCGACCTACGCAAAATTGTCAGTAGTGGTGCCGATCCTCTCGAACAGAAGCGATCAGCCAAAGCAGCCATTGACGCCGCCAAGACTCGAACCTTTCGAGTTGCTGCTGAAGCCTGGCTCAAGGCCAAAGAAGAAAAGGGCCTCGCACCCTCCACCCTGAACAAAATCCGCACCTACCTCGACAAGGACATACTCCCGGCATTGGGAGATAAGCCCCTCGACGAAATCACCCGTACCGACTGCGCATCCCTCCAGGCATCCCTCGAAGCCAGAGACGCTCACAACGTGGCAGAAAAGTGCCGCACCTGGATCAACCAGATCTTCGGCCGAGCTATCGGCTTAGGACTTACCGAAAACGATCCCGGCAGCCGCCTTCGTGACATTGCAGCGCAAGCCCCCAAGACTCAGCAACATCCACACCTGCTGGAACCTGAGCTGGCTGAATTCCTCCACGCACTCAAAAACACACCGAGCAGACTGACGGCCCGCACAGCTGCATGGCTCTGTCTATGGACAGCATCGCGCCCTGGCATGGTCCGCCTGGCTGAATGGAAAGAGTTCGACCTTGAGAAAGCCATTTGGACCACGCCTGCTGCCAAGATGAAGATGCGTCGTGATTTTGTATGCCCCCTTCCCCACCAAGCAGTTACAGCTTTGAGGGATCTGCACAGTTTAACGGGACGGAGTCGTTGGCTTTTCCCCGGTGTAGGAGCGAAGAACCCAACCATCAGCGAAAACACAATCAACAAAGTCTTCGCAACCATCGGCTACAAAGGTCGTCTCGTAGGCCACGGCACTCGACACACCGCGAGCACGTTACTTAGAGAGCATGGCTGGCCGAAGGAACATGTTGAAGCGCAGTTGGCTCACAAAGAGGAAGGCATCTCGGGGGTATACAACAAGGCTCAATACTTTGAGCAACGTGAAAAAATGATGCAATGGTACGCCGATCATCTTGATTCCCTAGTGGCCGGAAATGTAGTGCAAGGTCAATTTGGGAAGGCCGTGTGAAGCCGTTAACCCTACACCCTCTCAAAAACGGTGTTACGGGTGTTACGCGTGTTACTAAAACCTGTAGGCCATTGTTTTTATTGAATATATTTAGCGTTACACGCACTGAAAAACCTCTGAGCACCACGTGTTACATCGAGCAGTCGTGTTACAGAAAGGCAACGCCCGCAACCCTGCTGGCATTGCCGCTTCCAGCCGCAAATCGCTGTAACAGCCTACCGGCTTCAGGGCGGCGGGGAGATCTAAATGGACTTTGAGCGGGGCATCGAGGCAGAAGAGCTCGAACTCGAAATCGCAGGTTTCGACGTAACGTGCCTGGTGTGGGATCAGGACGACGTCGAGGCAGCCGTTCGCAGTCTTGCGCTGTTTCCGCAGTTCAACGAACACTTCAAAGGTGCCTTCGATCTGATCAACACAGCCACATCGTTCTGGCTTGAGGAGGGTTCCTACTCCCCAGGTGCAGAATCGATCACACGAACCCTGTACTCCGTACGTGATGCCATCTACGACCATGCCGACTCTGCGGAAGCAGGCTCATTGCCAAGCGTGATTCGAGGGCTCCTTCGGGTCAGCCGTTCCGCAGCAGACTCACAGCTCGTGGCTACCTACGCCCTGGTACTTGGAACGCAGGCCGTTGAGACGCTCGCAAATTGGCTATTCGACCTTGAACTCGCGACCTACGACATTGATGCAGACCTGATAGAGCAACTGAGACATGACTCACCCCGCCAGTACCTTGCTCTGATCGAAAAAGAGCGGGACCGTAGTAGCGGAAACGAAATCCGAGCACGAGAAGACTTCGCTACGTTGCTAGGTGAGGCGAACCAGGCGTTGTTGATGGCGAGTCTTTATCGCCAAGTGGAGCAGATGGATGTGTTTAAAAAAGGCTTCAATACATCAAGCCTGATGCATCGAGTTCTCGACGACGCATTTTCGACAAAGGCGACGAAGAGGGGCCAGGAAGCAGGCAATGGGAACCGCAATCCCAGCTCAGCGATAAAAACCGCCGCTATGGATAGGCGAGCAAAAATCAAGGCAGCCGCAGAGCAAATCATCAGTGGTCGGAAAAGTGAAAAGCGCAGTCTCACCGATGCTGAACTGACCAATCTGCTTTTCGATCAGGCGGGCAACGGAACAAAAAAAACCATTCGAGAGCATTTGACCGCTCTAGGCCTTAGACCTCTGAAATAAAAGGGAGCAGACACAGTCCACTCCCCCTCCCCTGCGTAGCGTATGACCCGTTGTCTCAATTAACAAAGGGTTAGCTCGCTATGACTACCGTATTAAAAGTAATTCCCTCGCATGACCCCTCCATGACCCTCATCCGCATGCCCGAGGTCATTTCAATCGTAGGGCTCGCACGCCCGACTATCTACAAGCTGATGCGTCAACCTGAAAGCGGATTCCCGTTACCGGTAAAGCTGAGTAACAGCAATGCCCGAAGCGCTCCAGTTGCGTGGGTATTGGGGGAAGTTCAGGCATGGACACGGGCACGCATCGCAGCCCGCGATCAGGTGGCAGCATGAAAAATTGTGTTGCCAACAGGGCCATCTTGCAGCCCTTTTCTGTACTCAGAACAGTCGGATTCTCATCACGCGGTATGCAGCGTTTTGAACGTTACCGCACAGAGCAAAAACGCCTGAACCGGGACGTGATGGTGATGCGATGGAGAGATGGCATCTGGTGCGCATTGTCAGTTCCCTGCCAAGCCCCTCAAGCAATCATCGTCGACGAAGGCCAACAAATCGACGCCTACGAGGACGCGCGCGCCTGCCTCGAAGGCGACCTGTTGCCTTTTGTCTCACTGCGCTGGGAAATCCATGCCTGAAACGAAAACGCCCCCGGCGGCAACCGGAGGCGTTGAGGTAAATCTGTATGCCTAATCAATTTATGCCGCAGCGAAAAAATCCGCAAGCTATCAGCACAGTTGCACTTTCAAAAAACGAACGTTACTCTCTGGTCGTCGCTGCAAATTCAGCGACCGGGCGTAGGAACCCGAGAACTAGTAGGCGCATCAGCGCCCAGATCACAACTGCAGGCGTTTTTTTTCGTCCGCAGTTACGTGTTATGGCGGCTGTGTGCGGGCAGGCTTCGGCCTGGCCGGGTGCCTACTATCCCGGTATTCCTACCCCGTGCACAGCCGTCGCCCAATCCCGTAGGAAGGACGGTGGCGGCTCCAGCCTGAAAGTAGGAGCTCACCACATGCACGCCCTCAATCCGTCCAAAATTCGCGCCGCTGCTCATCGAGCAATGGCTCTCGCCGCTTTACACGCCAACTCCAGCCTCGCTACACGCCTTTCCCGTTACAACGCCCATATGTCCAAAGCGCGAGCTCTGGAAGCCGCAGGGGGTGCCCAATGAGCATGCTCCCAGGCTTCTCACTTCCCGAGGATCTGCTCTGCGTCAGCCAGGACGCTGAAGCCGGTATTCCCATCGATGCCATCACCTGCGCCCTCGACCGTGCCGACTCAGTTCTAATGCTGCTGGAAGATCACTTCGACGGCGATAAACCTGTGCTCTCCAACCGAGTGCTGTCATCCGTTATTTGGGACGTGCGCGGCACCTTGGGCTTGATCAAAACACTCGCCTTGTACGGTGATGCCTCCTCTGTGCCAATGGGCCAGAAAGGCGGTGCACTGTGAACACTGCTACTACTCTCGGGCGTGCCGAGTTCTCATGTGCTAA
The DNA here is from genome assembly GCF_900109995.1 of Pseudomonas sp. ok272. Lineage (GTDB taxonomy): Bacteria > Pseudomonadota > Gammaproteobacteria > Pseudomonadales > Pseudomonadaceae > Aquipseudomonas. The sequence goes on from NZ_FOCB01000018.1 coordinate 57,672, forward strand.
CGACACTCATCAGAAACTATTCCGGGTGAATGCAGGTGTGCCGCTTGAGGATGCGCTGGAAGCAATTTCACTGTTTCAGCACTACGCCAATCAACTGGCCCTCGATGCCGCCATGAGTGACAAAGGTGAGCGGTTCAGTTGGCCGGCGTTCTACCTGGGCGAGATGGCCAAAGCGCTGATTGATGACGTGAACGATGCGCTGTGCGCAGCGAGTACAGCGCCATGACCCAGCACACCGGCAACACCTCAAAGCGCCCTAGCTTCGCGGATGTAAAAAGCGTTGCTCTGAAGAACATCGACCGCGTGCTTGCTCACTGGCTGCCAAATGGGAAGCGCGTCGACGGTGGCAAGGAATACACCGCACCGAACCCTACGCGTACGGACAAACGCGCAGGCTCACTCAAGGTCAATTTGAGCAAAGGCACCTGGGCGGATTTTGCCACTGGCGATAAGGGCGGTGACCTGATCGACCTGGTGCGCTACATCGACGGCGGCACCGACGTTGATGCCTGCAAAAAACTGGCGGATCTGCTCAGTGTTTCCGCTGGCTCCGCGTCAACCAAAAGCACACCGGCCAAGAGCACAACGCCTGAGTGGATCGCGATTCAACCGATCCCGCCTGAGGCCATGAACAAATGCCCAGCCAAGCACCGGCAACACGGTGTTCCATCCAAGGTATGGATCTACCGCGAAGCTCAGGGCCAGCCGGTCATGGCGCTGTATCGCTTCGACCTGGGCCCAGATGAAGACGGCAAATCGCGGAAGGTCTTTGCGCCGTTGACCTGGTGCAAGCGCTCCGATGGGCAAACCACCCAATGGCGCTGGCAAAGCCTGCTCGAGCCTCGGCCATTGTTGCGCCTGGATGAGCTGGCACTGCACGCCGATGCGCCTGTGGTGCTGTGTGAAGGCGAAAAGGCTGCTGACGCCGCCGCCGAACTGATGCCCTACCACGTAGCCACGTGCTGGCCGAACGGCTCCAACTCTTGGCACAAGGCCGACCTGACGCCGCTCAAAGGGCGCACGGTGGTGCTATGGCCGGATAACGATGCCAGCGGCAAGACCTGCATGGACGCCATCGAACTCAAGTTGATTGAGCTGGGCGCCGCTTCGGTGCAACGAATCTCGCTCGACGTGTTCAATCTCAAGCCCAGTAGCAAAGGTGGAAAACCCACGCTCATCAAGGGCGGAAAATGGGCAGACGGAGACGATGCAGCGGACGCATTAGCCAAAGGCTGGACCGCTGCCCACGTCGCCGAGCTGTTGCGTAGCGGCGAGCTTTTCGTCAGCGTTGCTGAGACCACCGAGCCTCAACAACCGAAGGCTAAGGCTCCCGCCAAAAGCCCTGCGAAATCGAAAAATGACTTGTTGCCGGGCGGCTTTCGCCTGACGCCTGAAGGGGTGTTTTATTCCGGTGATGATGGTGAGGCCCGCCCTGTGTGTTCGCCTCTTGAAATCATCGCTCGCACTCGCGACGACAAGGGTCACAACTGGGGCTTGTTGGTTGAGTTCGATGACCCGGATGGCGCTAAAAAACGTTGGAACATTCCGGCCCGAACCATGACTGGCGACTTCGGCAAGGACGTACTCGGCCCACTGGTAGACATGGGCCTACGTCTTGCCGGAAGTCGGTCGGGGCGCAATGCACGCAACGACCTGCAAAGTTACCTCGGCGGTTTCGACAGCGCACAGCGGGCACGACTGGTCACCCGCTTAGGCTGGCACGACAAGGCGTTTCTATTGCCCGAACAACAGGTTGGTTCGCACGCCGAACACCTGCATTTTTATGAAGCCGGGGCGCAGTTACCACCGATCAACGAAGCGGGCTCCCTGGAGCAATGGCAGCAACAAATCGGCGCGCTGTGCATTGGTAACCATCGCTTGGCGTTTGTCGTCTCTGTGGCCTTTGCAGGGCCCCTGCTAAACCTGCTGGGGCATGAGTCAGGCGGCTTCCACCTATACGGCGACAGCTCCGGTGGCAAGACCACTCACCTACAAGTCGCCGCCTCGGTCTATGGTGGGCCGCGTCTGGTGCGTTCGTGGCGATCTACGGATAACGCCCTGGAGTCCATCGCCGCCGCACACTCAGACGGCCTCCTGGTGCTGGATGAAATCGGCATGTGTGACCCACGCATTATTGGCGAGACGGTCTACATGCTCGGCAATGGCACCGGCAAGGCCCGAGCAAATGATCGAGGGCAAGCGGGCCGACAGGTACAGGAGTGGCGCTTGCTGTTCCTCTCGACGGGCGAAAAGACGTTGGCGCAGCACATGGCGGACGCAAACAAGGAGCTGAAAGCGGGCATGGAAGTGCGCATGCTCGCCGTGCCTGCGGATGCCAGCAAAGGCCTCGGCATGTTCGATATGCTGAACGGTTTTGAAGATGCCGCCGCCCTCTCCGATGCGCTCAAGGCTCGAGTAGCCAAATACTACGGCACACCCCTCACCGCCTTCCTGCACGCACTGTGCGCGCCCGGAGAAATGCTCAGGTGGTCGGTGATCGTTCGCCGCACGGTGGAACAATTCATCACCCAGAACCTACCCGCATCGGCCAGTGGTCAGGCCCAGCGTGCCGCCCTTCGCTTTGGCCTCGCGGCAGCGGCCGGTGAGCTGGCCACCGCCTTCGGCGTCACCGGCTGGCCTGATGGCACGGCTACGACCGCCGCACGGGTGTGTCTGCATGCCTGGCTGGCCGAGCGTGGCGGTGCCGGTAACTTCGAGGGGGATGCGATCTTGGCTCGACTGCGCCAGGTCATCGAGCGCTTTGGAGAAAGCCGCTTCACCCGCTGGGAGTCAGCCGCCGCCAAGATCGATGAACACGGCCCACGCACGATTGATCGGTTGGGCTTTCGCAAGACGATGGAACACGGCATGGGCGATGCTCTGCATACCACCAACACCTATTACGTGCTGCCTGAAGCCTGGAGAGCCGAGATTTTCAGGGGCATGAACATCAGTGCGGTGAACAAGGAATTGTTGCAACGGGGTGTGCTCGAGCCGGGAAGCGACGGCAAGGCGTACAGCTTGATTCGCCTGCCCGGGTTAGGACCTCAACGCTGCTATGTGGTGAAGACAGTCCCTGGAACGGATGAGTGCGAGGCCAAGGCCGCTTGACGGCATGCCTACAGATCGAGGTAGCGCCGGCTCATTCCCGGCCTCGCCAGCCGTTCAACCATTCCTATCAATCGTAAAGCCCCGAGACAATACAGATGAACACTATTCAAGAACTGAAAGACCGCCGCACCAAACTGACCCTCGAAATGGAGAGCATTCAGAGTGACCTGGCGCCCTTCGAAGCGTCGCTGGAAAGTCCAGAGGTTATCCAGCAAGGCCGTCAAAGAGCGGTGCAGGACGAAATCAACGATCACAAGAGACGCATCGATTCACGAGATCTTGAGATCCACATCCTGAATCAAAAGATCGATCGTCTCGAGGCACTGGCGAACCGTGAGAGCTTGGCTTCGGGCTATATAAGCGCCATGGCGACCTGGAAAGCCGACGAGATGGAACTCAACGAAAAGCGCAACAGCATCGAGACCCGGTTGCAGCAGATCCGCCAGAACGATCAGGAAGACATGGCAAAAGCTCGACAAGCCGAGACGGACGCAGCCACCTCTTATGCGCAGGCTGTCGCCTGGGGCGATGTAGAGGGTGAGAAAGCGGCTAACGCAGAGGCTCAGAAGGCAGCAAAAAACCTCACGGCGGCGGCGGAGCATCACCGTCGCCAACAGCTGATCATCACCGCGCTAGAACAGGAGCTCGTGACGTTAGATCAGCACATCACAGAGGCACAAAAAGAACGCGCCAAGATCGAAAACCAAGCGGCTCATCTGGCGAACACAGTGCTGGAAGAAAAATGGAATGAGGCCGCACAAGCGCTACTCGATGTGGGTGGAAAACTCTGGGCAGTACGACGCTTGATCAACCGGGACCCGGTAGCGCTGATGAAGCTAGACATCCCGGAACAGGGCGAGAACTTCGGGAGCTGGAGTTGGCACGAGCTTTCCGACCGTTCGCGTCAGCACAGTCTGACCGACCTATTGGCGGCTTAACATAAACCCTCCCCAAAACAGCCTGCGAGCAACAGTCTGTTTTGGGATAACCAATGGTCCAACCATGAACAAACCAACACAGAACAGCGCTCAGTGGCCAGATTACCTGAAGGCCCGAAAGCTCCATTTGAACGGTATATTTATTGTCTTAGCCGAGATAAAGAAGCTCAATCCGAGCGTGAGCAAAGATACCAAAGTTGAGACGCTCACGATAAGCGCAATTAAGGCAGAGCTAGATATCATTGACCATCAGTTGAAAAAAAGGGGGGTGTAGCGCAGAAGCGGAAGCCTTAAAGGCTTCCGCATCGTTGCGTCCCAGCCTATTGACGGAACCCGAACTTGGCCCGTTTCCGGCCAAGAGCTGCCATTCGTGACGTGCCATTCTCGAGCAAGCCGAGCCATTCACCGTAATATCTCTTGAAGTGTCAAACCTTAAAGCAAAGTCGGTAACTAACCTCGATTTACTTCCTGATCCTCTTCAAAAATTTAGTTGAAATGTAACCGTCTATCAAGAAGCCTTCGTGCTCATATGATACGTAGAGCCAAGTGCGATCCTCCTTTCCTAAGACAATCACAGGAGCATATTGAGGCAGGGTCATTATCACCGTTGACTTCATACCCGGCGCCATCCTGAGTCGAACGTCAGAACGAGTGACAAGACGAATATCTCCTGGCTTACCAGCGAGATTGGAGTGTATGAAACGCCTAAATTCCGCGATGGATTTTGTTTGCGGCATGCGCGCATTGATATCCACCAACCCTGTTCGCACCGCCTCCCAGTTAGTCAACACAACCAACGCAGGCGCAAAGCAAATCATCCACAAGTACAGGATCCAAGTCGGAATTATTGAAAGTACTGGCGTTGAACTGGGGGTGGAGATCACTCCACCGATGAAGTAGTCCTCAATAGATACCGAGCCTTCGATATCAGCAAATTCTTGGTTCGGTTTTAACTCGGTTGTAGATACTTCTCCGCTCTTGCCAGATCGAGCGACAAGCTCGCCTACCACTACATCGAACGTTAAGCCCCAAGTTAGCGTCTGTTCCGCGATCTGCCTCAACTTACCGTTGTTACCCCAAGTCTTGGCCTGCTCAGCAAGCTGCTTTAACTGAGTGCTGCTACCCCAAGCATTGATCTCTTCGGAGAGCTGCTTCAACTGAGGGTCACTGCCCCAGGCTTTCGCCTGCTCAGCAAGGTGCTTCAACCGAGGGTCATTACCCCAGGCTTTCGCCTGCTCAGCAAGCTGCTTTAACTGAGTGTTGCTACCCCAAGCCTTGGTTTGCTCAGCAAGGTGCTTCAACCGAGGGTCATTACCCCAGGCCTTCGCCTGCTCAGCAAGCTGCTTCAACTGGGTGTTGCTACCCCAAGCCTTGGTTTGCTCAGCAAGGTGCTTCAACCGAGGGTCATTACCCCAGGCCTTCGCCTGCTCAGCGATCTGTCTCAACTGAGTGCTGTCGCCCCAAGCTTTAGCCTGTTCATCAAGCTGCTTCAACTGATCGCCGCTATTCCGGGTCTCTGTTGGACCTAAAAGGGATAAACGTTCATTTTCCGTATCGTTCATTCCAAAGTCTTCTCGCCAAGCGTAGTGAGGGCTTAAGGTATCGTAGATTACCTTTTGCGAGCACGCGTTTTGGGTCGATAGCGGCCAGCGGTTACGGGGCTATCGGCCAGAAGCGGACGCCCCCCTTTCTAGAGCCAACGTCTAACCTGGCTGCAGTATTGCGTGAATTCTCTCCCGAAAAGGCTGGCAAGGGCCCGTTCCTCCGGCCCGATCTGGAAGAGGTTCATGTACATCACGAAGCCCAGCATACCTAGGAGCGCCGGCGGCCAGCCGAGGAAAATTGACCAGGCTATCAGGGCTATCGCGAAGCCTAAGTACATGGGGTTGCGTGTATATCTGTAGACGCCGGTGCTGACCAGAGCCGAGGCCGTTTCTGGCTTCAACGGGTTGACCGTGGTGCGGGCGCGGCGGAAGGACAGCACGCCGGCCAGACAAATAGCTACGCCGACTACCAACACCACCAGCGCCAGGCCAGTGCGCAACTCGATAGTCAGCTCCAGGGCTCCCGGTAAGTGTAGAGCCGCGAACCACATCAACAGGCTGAACAGGGTAGCAACCAGCGGCGGGGGGATACGGTTTTCCATGATGAATTCCTATCAGATACGAACTTGCTACTAGAGTGAGGGTTATAGCCACTATAGGGTCAAGCACCCTGAGCACGATGGAGGCTGCGGGGCAGATAGCCCGTATCGCCGAGATCAAAGCAGTAATCATCCGTTACGACAATCAGTGAATCGTCCCGGATTTTTTAGACAGTGAGCGACCGCTTTTGGCCGGTTTCTGTCTGTCCCCACCGGCCGCTTAGGGTCGGACAGCGACGGTCTGGCATCGACCGTCGCAGTGGGTGGTCAGACTTCGGTCTGTTCCGCCAATTCCAGGGCGTCATCGACCTCGATTCCCAGGTATCTGACGGTACTTTCAAGCTTCGTATGACCGAGCAGGAGTTGGACAGCTCTCAGGTTCTTCGTCCTGCGATAGATCAGTGATGCCTTGGTTCGCCGTAGCGTGTGGGTACCGTACATAGTTGGGTCAAGGCCAATGGCTGTCACCCAGGCTTTGACTATTCGAGCGTATTGCCTGGTGGAGAGATGATCTGAGTCGTGCAACCGGGTCGGAAACAAGAAGTCCTCACTGTGGAGGTGGGCCTGATGCATCCAAGCCTCCAGAACCGTTCGGGTTTGCTCAGTGATTTCAAATTGCACTGAGTGCTGAGTTTTCTGCTGCATCACCATGGCCCGTGACGACACATGTTCCCCATGGGATATGTCTCGTACTCGCAGCTTGGTTAAGTCGCAGGCACGCAGTTTGCTGTCGATGGCTAGGTTGAAGAGAGCCAGATCCCGTGTCTTCTCCGCAAGCTGGAGCCTGACCCGGATGGCCCAAATATCTCTGACTCGGAGCGGGGCTTTCTGCCCGACAAGCTTTCCCTTGTTCCAAGGCTGATGGCTGCATATAGCAATAGTGTTCATGTTTTGTCCTCCACGTTGAGGGAGGACAAGGATGGATCAGTCACAGAGCGTGGGGGGCGCTATCCGACCCATTGCGGCCCTCAGTGAGGGGTAGAAACCGGCCAAATAGCTGCCTGTCGACCTCGGCTAAGAAGCCGCAGGGGGCCGCTCGTTGCAGTGCAACGTTGCGTTTGTTTGCGGAACCACTGCTATCGTTAAGGCTGGTCGCGTCGGCAGCGCAGCCGTTTAGGATGTGCAGGTTGTTGTGTGTACTTTTACCGAATAGGAGATAAAGCATGCAACGAGTACGACCACAGCTAACCGTTCTTGTGGCAAGTCTTTTCGCCATGCAGTGCGGCTTGATCCAAGCCGAAGATGATACCGCCGAGTTGGCCAAAAAGGCGCTCAATCCGATAGCGGCAATGTATAGCCTGCCGGTGCAGTACAACTGGGATCAGAAAATTGGGCCGACGGGTGATGGCATGCATAGCGTCACCAACATTCAGCCAGTGCTGCCATTCTCGGTGAACGAAGATTGGAATCTGATCGCGCGAACCATCCTTCCCGTTATCGACCAGCATGGCCTGGCCGCCGATGGCCTCGCGGACAAATCAGGGATCGGTGATGTCACTCAAAGCTTTTTCTTCTCACCGAAAAGGCCAACTGAAAGTGGCTGGATTTGGGGCGCTGGCCCTGCGATCTTGATCCCGACTGGTAGTGATGAATTGCTCAGCAGCAAGCAGTGGGGGCTCGGCCCGACAGCAGTCGCTCTAAAGCAATCGAATGGTTGGACTCGTGGGATTCTTGCCAACCATATCTGGGGGCTGAACGGTAGTCCGCCGGATGACAAAGAAAAGGTTAACGCCACCTTTCTGCAACCATTTTTGATGTACACCACCCATACTTACACCAGCTTTGGGGTGAACACCGAGTCGACCTACGATTGGCAGAGCAAAGAATGGTCAGTGCCGATAAATTTGTTTATTACGCAGATTCTAAAAGTTGGAGGGCAACCAATAAGTATTCAGGCCGGCCCACGCTACTGGGCTGACAGCCCCACGGATGGCGAGCACGGCTGGGGCTTTAGAGCGGCACTGACACTGCTGTTCCCGAAATGATGACGAATGAGTTCTCTGTGGGGCGTCCTCAGCCGGACACGACAGGCAGAAAACGCCAACAGTAGTCATTTAAAATTGTTCATACCTCGAATCCTCCAGGGTTTACGAACGGCTCTGCTCTTTTCCAGATATCGACCAATGACGTTGAAATTTCCTCATCAGCAACGCGCGCAACGAAAATAACCGTACTAGGCTATTGCGGGCGCCTTGAGTAGTAACGGGAGTTCTATCGCTGGGTTAGTTGACCCCCTTGAACTGTCCATGGGCAGGGTTGGGGGGATAACACTCCAGGATTCTGGTCGTTGCGAACTTGATGTTTGAGTAGCAGCAACAAGGATCGAAACTCGATAAAGGAAAACCACTATGAAAAGGCCCTCACCTCGCTCCAGATTCTATCTTGCCTGTTCGTTACTGTTAGCGCTCAACGGTCTTGCCCACGCGGCTCAAACGGAAAAAACCAATATCCTGTTTATCGTCTCCGACGATACCGGTTATGGCGACCTCGGCCCCTACGGCGGCGGGATCGGTCGGGGTATGCCGACGCCCAGCATCGATGAGCTGGCGGCGGAAGGCGTCACTTTTTACTCTTTCTATGCCCAACCCAGTTGCACGCCAGGCCGGGCAGCCATGCAAACCGGGCGCATTCCCAATCGCAGCGGCATGACCACCGTAGCCTTCCAAGGTCAGGGCGGTGGCTTGCCCGCCGCCGAATGGACGCTGGCATCGGTGCTGAAAACCGGTGGCTACGACACCTATTTCACCGGCAAATGGCATTTAGGTGAAGCTGACTACGCCCTTCCCAATGCACAAGGTTATGACGTGATGAAATACGTCGGCCTGTATCACCTCAATGCCTACACCTACGCGGACCCGACCTGGTTCCCCGACATGGATCCGGAAACCCGTGCGATGTTTGAAAAGGTGACCAAAGGCGCGTTGTCCGGCAAGGCCGGTGAAAAACCGGTCGAAGAGTTCAAGGTTAATGGTCAGTACGTGGACACGCCCGTCGTGGACGGAAAACCTGGCGTAGTCGGCATTCCTTTCTTTGATAACTACGTTGAAAAAGCCGCACTGGAGTTTCTCGACACAGCGGCCAAATCCGACAAGCCGTTTTTCATTAACATCAACTTCATGAAGGTGCACCAACCGAACTTGCCGGCACCGGAGTTCATTCATAAGTCCATGTCCAAGTCCAAGTACGCCGACTCTATCGTCGAACTCGATACCCACATTGGCCGCATCATGGACAAGCTCAAAGCGCTTGGCCTGGATAAGAACACCCTAGTGGTTTACACCACAGACAACGGTGCTTGGCAGGATGTCTATCCGGATGCCGGCTACACCCCGTTCCGCGGGACCAAGGGTACGGTGCGTGAGGGGGGGAACCGGGTTCCGGCCATTGCCGTCTGGCCAGACAAGATCAAGCCGGACACGAAAAACCACGAGATCATCGGCGGCCTGGACCTGATGGCGACGTTCGCCTCTGTGGCTGGCGTGAAGTTGCCCGAGAAAGATCGCGAGGGTCAGCCAATCATCTTCGACAGCTATGATATGACGCCAGTACTCACTGGCAGCGGCCCTTCTCCGCGCAAGGAGTGGTTCTACTTTACCGAGAACGAATTGTCCCCGGGTGCGGCCCGTGTCGGAAACTATAAGGCCGTGTTCAACCTGCGCGGCGATGATGGCGCGGTAACCGGTGGCTTGGCCGTAGACACTAACCTAGGCTGGAAAGGCGCACAAAAATACGTGGCCACCGTGCCGCAAGTCTTTGACTTGTGGCAAGACCCGCAAGAGCGCTATGACCTGTTCATGAACAACTTTACCGAACGCACCTGGACGATGGTGCCGATCTCGGCCGCGATCATGAAGCTAATGAAAACCTACGTCGATTACCCACCACGCAAATTGCAAAGCATGGGTTATGACGGGCCGATCGAGCTGTCGCAGTACCAGAAATTCCAAACCGTGCGTGACGCCCTGAAAAAAGAAGGCATCAACCTGTCGATGCCAAGCGGCAACTAATCAAATCAGCTGAAAAATGGCGACCTCCTCGGGAGGTCGTCACTTCAATATGACGCTTGCAAGTAGTGACAATATTGAGATTCCTAGCAGCCACCAACAGCTGCTTTGGGTCGATTTCAGCCGGTCGCGACAGGCAGAAATCGGCCAAAAGTGGACGTTGGCACTAAAGTGCTTTCGGGTGGAAAACCGAGTGCGTATTGCATACGAGTCACGAACATTTGGAGCAATAAGGTATCTCGCAAGCTCGCCAGATATCGAACCTGCTGCCGCCTACTCTTGATCAGTTTACAAGGTGTGCAAAGGCACCGAAATACGATCTAATAGCCGCGATCACAGCGCTGCGTTCATCAGTTCGAACAAGGCGAACCACTAATTCAACAAGCTCTCCTGCCTTCAGACCTAATGCGTTCCCGATCTGCGTCGGCAGAGACTTTCGATTGTAGAGGCGCAGCAGCCCCCGGTAGTCTGCCGCATTAATCACGGCTTGAAACTCCCCATCGAACTGGGCGTAAAGGGCCGAAATATCTATGCCCTGAGTAAGTTGCTGCAAGGCGACCGAGAGGGCAGACTCTCCACGGGCCGATGCATTGAAGCAATTGAGCTTAAACTTCACCTCAGCAATTACCCGCAAAGAGACTTGGGTGTCGAGCTCGGTTTTCAACTGTTTGAATACTTGGGTGACGGCCTGGTTGAAATCTGCTGTGGCGTCGCGGGCCAAACGGGTGCTGACAAGTGCCAGAACCTCCTGCGTGCAGAATAGGTTCTCGACCTCCGCAACGTCCAGCGTGTAGATATTGTCGGCTTGCAATGCTGCGATTTCTGGCGCTGTGCGCCGGTCACGGTCAATGAGGCCGTAGACCTGCAGGTGGTGAAGCTGGATGTTCGAACGTAAAGCTCGAACAGCCTGGATGACTTGGTCGCAACTGCCGCGAGGAATAACTAAGAATCCGGTAAGTATCTCGCGATAGAGCGATACATCATGACTACCGTTAACGCCTTCGATGAACACAACAGGTTTTCTGCTGCCGAGCACCTCAATCAAAAGGTCATCTGGTAAGTTGTCGTTGTCTTCAATAAGCTCCCATTCCCAAGATGTGCCGTCATAAGACTTGAGCCAGACACGCTGCGCACCTTCTTGGGCAACGGCGAAGTCTACATCATGGGTCAGATATACGAACAGGCAATCGGGCCGCAATCTTTCAATCTCGGCCCACAGCGGGGCTTGCACAGATTTATGTAGGTGTAGCTCAGGCTCGTCAATGACAACGATGCCGTCTTGCGGCGCCGCAAGACACTGCCCGATAAGATAGAAGATCACGCGCTCGCCATCGCTCATCTCCGACGAGTTGTAGGTCTTGCTAGCGTCACCGCGAACCTGGGTCTGGATTCTTAATCCACCGACCACAAGTTCGCGGTGGGGGAGTATCCGCTCCCATGCCTGCTTTACCTTGTCCATCTTGGTCAGCGGGGGCTCAAGCTTGGTAGTTGATTTGCGTTGAACAACCTTATATTTAGCATTTTCCTCCGTCTCATCCGAGAACAGATAGACCATTAGCTTCTCGTAGTCGTTTAGAGGCCTTGTGGCAGGCTTGTCCTGCCATCGGAAGTACTTATTTCTATTTGCTTCGGGACTGCCAAATATCAGGTTCTGCTCCGCTAACTCAATAGACATTGGTGTCGACGAATCAGGCATAGCGAGCGACTTTTGCGCGGAGATCCTGAACACCTGAGCTTGATCAGGCGAGTTGATGTCAAGCCAGCTTCCAAGACGAGTTTTGCCTGAGCCATTAGCGCCAATAAAAAGTAAATTCCGATTGGTTGTTATGGTCTGGTTGTCTGCGCCATGGCGCGGAAGCACTATAGATCGAGTGGCTGGTATTACTGACATTGAATGCACCGCATTAGGGGGTATTACTCAGGGACGGCCAGTGAACAATGACCGCAGCACGATAAGTCCCCCAGCATAACCCATGCTTAAGAAGGATAATCCCAAGCCTTTCATGGCTTCGCCGAAACGGGCTCGGGTAAGGCGACCAGCACCTGCTTGGGGACCAAGTATGTTTCCTAAAGCGGGATACCGCATCGAGTCGCTTTTTACCTTTGGACAACGGCAACAACGGATCGGAAGCAGCTTTTCGTGACTGGCAGCTATTGGCCGATTCTGTTGAAAAAGTCGGCTCGCCCAAACGGCCTGGTCATTGACTGGTTAAAACGCCTTCTTTGCACACGGCTACGTGAAATCTGAGTCCGGAAGCCTCTGCCGAAAATAAAGATTTCAATCTCGAACGCATTCTTTTCTGCTGCGCAATCCATGGTCGACTTTTTCAACAGAATCGGCCGGTTGCTGCCTGTCACGAAGGGCAGCAACCGACCTACATCTGCCGACCAGCATCGGCAGAATCTGGCGGTCAAATGGTTGTCCCTTCATCAGTATGGAACCTCGACCCACGAGGCAGATATAGATGTAACACCTATTGGATATGTAACACGGTCGACCGACAACATCGCACGGACGTGTAACAGAAATAAAGATATTTAAAATCATGGAGTTATGGAGAAACGTAACACGTGTAACACCCGTAACACGACTTTTGAAAGAGCCTCCCCTAGCCCCCTCGACAACGTATCCTCCAGCGAGAACAACCCGATCGTACCGGTGACTTGAAAACATAGCAGGGCCCCTGGACGACTCTGAGAATTACGGGGTCGGAAACCCGCGGGAATGTGCTAGCGGAAAGGTACTCAGCTTAGTGAACAGGTGAACCGGGTGAACCCACAGTTCACCAGTGCAATTGCACAAGGTCTTGAGATGTTGCCGGGGACCCTAAGGTTTTCTGAAGAGCACGGGGCAAAGAACCCGCCGGATCTCGTTAGTGACTGGGCTCCAAAGTTAGTTGACTGGTTGACCGGGCCAATCGTTCACTATCCTGAACGATACCCATGACCGTTACAGATCCGGTAAAGATGCCCTTTTCTCTTCAAGATCCTTTCAATTTCAACGTTGAAATTTCAGTAAGCTGGTGCGGCTGCCGCTACCACGATCCCGCGGGTTTCCGACCCCGTATGGTCCAGGAGACTCTAGGGTCCCCAGCGATGTTCGGCCGGTCGAATCAATCGATGCTGCTCGTGTGCCAATACGTAGAATCGTTGGTGGATTTGCTCCTAGCGCTCGCCCCAAGAAGTAGTGTATCCAGTCAGCTTCACCAACCAGCGAATGATGAGGATACCTATGACTAAGCGTGAACGGATTCGCAAGGAGCTCGTAGAGCTGTGCTCAGAAGGTTACGCGCTTGCAGGGAAATTCAATGATGATGAAACGAAAGATTTTCGTGGCGGCTATCAAACGTGGTATTCGAAAGCAGTAAAGGCTGTGGGAGCGCTTGCGCCCGATCGCCATGTAGAATTTAAGGGCTACTACGAAATTGATCCGAAAAGAAAAAGTCTCGGGTATGGCACGTACGTAATCCAAGACTTTATGAAGGGGGTTTCCCCTGGGTCTTGGGATGGCGACGATACCAAAAGTCGGGTGCTCACTTGTTTCATCAACCAGCTCACGATTCTCAAGTCATTAGAACACCGCATTGACTCTGTAATTTCCAACATCGAAAGCGAACTCTATGCCGAGTTGCAAGATGGCGAGCTCGTAATCGCCACGCAGCTCGCGAAAATTAGCCCACGAGCGGCAGGTGCGCTGATGGGAGTAGTGATTGAAGGACACCTTCAGAAAGTCGCAAATGCTCATGCGATCAAAATTGCCAAGAAACATCCCACAATCGCTGACTTGAACGAACCACTGAAAGCTGCGGGTGTGATTGACATTGCCGTATGGCGGAAGATTTCGTTCTTGGCGGATTTAAGAAATCTGTGTTCACACAAGAAGGACGTTGAACCCACAAAGGAACAGGCTGAGGAGTTGATACAGGGCGCTGAGTGGCTGACAAAGAATATTTTCTGAATCGCGCCGCCACGCCCGAAAAGCATCCACAGGCTCTAATGTTCGATTCCATCTAGGGGAACGCATGTATTTTTTGTAAGATGCTCAGCAACAGCAGATGCAGGCATGTATCCCTACCTGTATCCCTAACTGTACAATCCGCCTGCAAGACACGGTTTATATGGTACGCACGAGTCTCCCTCGGGCACCATATAGCAGTATCTGAAAGTCTCTACCAGGCTTTCAGCAACAGGAAAACCGGCCACTGAGCCGGTTTTTTTGTGCCTGTCTGTTTACCCCTGCCTTCCCCTATCCGCCGTATCCCTGCTTGTATCCTGGGAAAAGTACCGAACCTGGAGATACAAGGATAAAACCCGCAGACTCAAGTGCCGCCCGCAGACACGACACTTGCGGGGCTGGAGCCTGAACCTGAGGCGTCCCTGATTTCTTAGGCACATCTGAATGCCTGCTTTCGACCGATTCTGTTGAAAAAGTCGGCTCGCCCAAACGGCCTGGTCATTGACTGGTTAAAACGCCTTCTTTGCACACGGCTACGTGAAATCTGAGTCAGGAAGCCTCTGCCGAAAATAAAGATTTCAATCTCGAACGCATTCTTTTCTGCTGCGCAATCCATGGTCGACTTTTTCAACAGAATCGACCCATAGCAGCCTTTCGCAGAGGGCAGATAGGGAGCTTAAGTAGTCGGCAGTTAGCCCCCTCTACCCTGCTTTGCGCAATGCATTGGCAACCAGCGTGAATGCGGGTGACGGTTGTCGACGGCTGGGGTAATACAAATAGTAGCCAGAGAACGGTGGGCACCAATCTTCCAGCACGCGCTGAAGCCTGCCCTCCCGAAGGTGCGGCTCAAACTCCTCTTCTGGCAGGTACGCAATACCCAGCCCGGCCAATGCTGCTTCCACGATATGGCTTGAGGTGTTGAAAATGAGCTGGCCGTCTACCCGCACGTTCACCTGCTTGTCTCGCTGCTCAAAGTCCCATACGTAGAGCCCGCCTGAAGTCTGCATGCGTTGGTTGATGCAGCGATGATTCATCAAGTCGCGCGGATTTTCGGGGATGCCACGTGTAGAAAAATACACTGGCAAGGCGACGGCAGCCATCCGCAAGGGTGGGCCTATCGGGACTGCGATCATGTCTTTGTCGATGGTGTCGCCCAGGCGTACGCCTGCATCAAAACGATCCGCCACGATGTCCCTGAACCCGTAATTGACGTCGAACTCAACGTTGATGTCTGGGTATTCGTGTAGCAGCGCAGTGAGTTTGGGGAGCAACGTCGTGCGCAGAACATGATCGCCGCAGGTGATGCGGACGGTGCCCGCAGGCTTGTCGCGCATTTGCGTCAGGATATCCAGCTCCGCTTCGATTTCATCGAAGCGATTACCGATCGCTTGCAGTAGCCGCTCGCCAGCGACGGTCGGCGAGACGCTACGGGTGGTGCGCGTCAACAACCTGATTTGCAGGCGCGCTTCCAGACCGCTGATGGCCTGACTCAGCGCAGATTGGGTAACGCCCAACACCCCGGCGGCGCGGGTGAAGCTGCCTTCGCGCGCTACTGTCACGAAAGACAGCAGATCGTTGAGGTTTCTTTTGACCATGGTGCGAAGCACCTTTTATGGCTATTGATTAGCAAGACTTATAGCCCTGTTAAGCATTCATTAGCTAGTCGCTTGAGTATTCGCTCGTCACCATGACCGGTATGAATACGAATGACTGTGAGGCCCCGATGGGCGCTGTTTCCACCCGCAACGAGGCTCCCGCCTACTGGAGCGGTGTCTTTGCAATGACGCTCTGTGTCTTTGCCCTGATTGCATCTGAGTTCATGCCGGTCAGCCTGCTGACGCCGATAGCCGTTGACCTTCAGGTTACCGAAGGAATGGCCGGGCAAGGCATTGCGATTTCAGGAGCATTTGCCGTGCTGACCAGCCTGTCGATCTCGTGGCTTGCCAGAACCCTCGATCGAAAGATACTGCTGTTGGCATTGGCCGGGTTGATGGCCGTCTCGGGCCTGATCGTCGGGCTGGCCCCCGACTATCAGACTTACATGGTCGGCCGTGCGCTCATCGGTGTGGTCATTGGCGGTTTCTGGTCGATGTCCGCGGCGACGGCCATGCGCCTGGTACCCGCTCCACAGGTGCCGAAGGCGTTGGCCATCTTCAACGGCGGTAACGCGCTGGCGACAGTCATTGCCGCACCGCTGGGCAGCTATCTGGGCTCGATTATTGGCTGGCGGGGTGCTTTTTTCTGTGTGGTGCCTGTCGCGGCGATTGCTCTCATCTGGATGTACATCAGCCTGCCCCCCATGAAGGTGGAGTCGCGCATGCCAGGCTCCGGGAACGTATTCAAACTGTTCAAGAATCGATCAGTCGCGCTGGGCATGGTCGGCTGCGGGGCCTTCTTCATGGGGCAGTTTGCGCTGTTCACCTACCTGCGGCCCTTCCTTGAAACGGTAACGCGCGTCGATGTATCCACACTGTCGTTGATCTTGTTGGTGATCGGTGCGGCAGGCTTTATCGGCACGCTGATCATCAGCCGAATTCTAAGGCACGGTTTGTTCCAGACATTGATCGCCATTGCGATCTTGATGGCCTTGATCGCCTTGGCGCTGATCCTTTTTGGAAGCTCAATCATCGTCGTTGCTGCACTGCTGGGCTTATGGGGCCTGTTGGCGACTGCGGCCCCGGTGGGTTGGTGGAGTTGGATCGCGCAGGCCTTGCCAAATAATGCCGAGGCTGGCGGCGGTCTGATGGTGGCCGTGATTCAACTGGCCATTGCTCTGGGCTCTACTGTGGGTGGACTGCTGTTCGATAGTCGCGGCTATCAAAGCACTTTTGTCGCTAGCGCAGTCGTGCTGCTGCTGGGTGCAACGGTGACCGGGCTGGCGTCACGTTCGACACCCTCTCGAACCGCTTGAGACATGCAACGTTCCGGAGACTAATCATGAAAAGGGGCATCCTCCGCACCTCAAGCGCAGATCTGCACCCAGTCCGGAGCAAGAGGCCACTTCGTTGGCCTGGTTTGCTGCATTCGGTTCTCGTGTTTGGTAGTTACCTGGTAATGAATGATGCCGCCTCGGCATCTTCGATAACGGAGAAGTCCCGTATGTGGATGATCGTCGGCGAACAACGCTTCGCTATCACCCTAGCCGACAACGCAGCCGCTCGTGCGTTTGCCACGCTACTACCACTGACGCTGGACATGAGCGATCTCAACAGCAATGAAAAATACGCCAACCTTCCTGAAGTCCTGCCTGTCTACGCGAGCAAACCGGGGACGATCCGCACGGGTGATCTGATGCTCTATGACGCGGACATCCTGGTTGTTTTCTATTCGACCTTTGAGTCGACATACCCATACACCCGCCTTGGGCGTGTGGAGAGCAGCACGAGCCTGGCAAAGGCTTTAGGTCGCCACGCGGTGAAAGTGATGTTTTCCCAAAACTGACTACTGCGCATCGATAGGGATTCCAATGAAAAAGTTCATTGTTTTATTAACGCTTCTTGTCAGTTCACTCTCAGCAACAGGAGCCGATATGTCCAACGGTGCGGATAATTTTTACACCAGCGACAAAGTGACCGTGCAGAAGGTCAATTTCAAAAATCAGTATCAAATGAACGTGTCGGGCACTCTTTTTACCCCCAAAAACCTCGACGACAAAACCAAAAGCCCTGCGATTGTTGTTGGGCATCCTATGGGGGCGGTCAAGGAGCAAAGCGCCAATCTATATGCCACGAAAATGGCCGAAAAAGGCTTTGTAACACTGTCCCTGGATCTTTCATTCTGGGGAGAAAGCGAGGGACTGCCACGCAATGCCGTCTCGCCGGATATATATGCCGAGGACTTCAGCGCGGCAGTGGACTTTCTCGGCACCCGACCTTTTATCGATAAGGCGCGGATTGGCGCACTCGGAATCTGTGGCAGCGGCAGCTTCGTCATCAGCGCGGCCAAGATCGACCCGCGTATGAAAGCCATCGCAACGGTCAGCATGTATGACATGGGCGCAGCCAATCGCAATGGTTTGAAGCACTCGCAGACACTTGAACAACGCCAGGAGACTATCGCGCAAGCAGCGCAGCAGCGTTATGTAGAGTTCACGGGCGGCGAAACCCTTTATACCAGCGGTACAGTGCATCAACTGGACGAGAATACTCACCCGATCCAGCGTGAGTTCTATGATTTCTATCGCACACCGCGCGGCGAATACACCCCCGCCAGCTCGACCAAAGAGCTGACCACGCACCCGACGCTTACCAGCAACATCAAATTCATGAACTTCTACCCGTTCAATGACATCGAGACGATTTCACCTCGTCCGATGCTGTTCATTGCCGGAACCGACGCGCATTCGAGAGAGTTCAGCGAAGAAGCCTACAAACTCGCCGGTCAACCCAAGGAACTCGTCATCATTCCTGGCGCTGGCCATGTTGACCTTTATGATCGCGTCGACCTCATTCCTTTTGACAAGCTGGCGAGCTTCTATCAGAGCAATCTGAAGTGATGTTAGAGCAAACATACCCTATGAATTAACCACGAGCCTGTGACGCTTTATCGCAAGCACTGGAGGCTCAATTGAACAATCTTTCAGTGAATGCGGATTCCACGACACTTGGACACTCAGCCCACGATCATGTGGACACTCATTCCACGCTCACTTGGACAGGCAGTCGGAGCGCAGCGACGCAGGTTCGCATTGTTAGCCTGAAGTCCCTGCCGCCGTCAATTTCGTCGCGCGCCTGCGCATCGATTCACCCTTCAGCTCGATGCGATAAGCGTTGTGCACCAGCCGGTCGAGGATCGCATCGCCCAAGGTCGGATCGCCGATCAGCGCATGCCATTTGTCCACCGGCATCTGGCTGGTGACCAGCGTCGAGCGGTTGCCGTAGCGGTCGTCCAGTAACTCAAGCATGTCGCGCCGTTGCGCAGCGGTAACCGGCGCCAGGCCCCAGTCGTCCAGGATCAACAGGTCAGTCTTGGCGTAGCCGGCCATTAGTTTGGCGAAGCGGCCATCGCCGTGGGCCAAGCCCTGCTCCTCCATCAAGCGCGAAAGGCGCAGGTAGCGCACGCTGTAGCCGTCCCGGCAGGCCTTGTGGGCCAGCGCGCAGGCGAGCCAGGTTTTGCCTACGCCAGTTGGGCCGCCGATGATCAGGTTCAGGCCGTCGCGCAGCCACTGGCCGCTGCCCAGTTGCAGGATCAAGGCCTTGTCCAGGCCACGCGGGCTGCGGTAGTCGATGTCTTCCAGGCAAGCGTTATGGCGCAGTCGTGCGGCTTTGAGCCGAGTAGTCAGGCGGGCGTCTTCGCGCTCGGTCAGCTCGCGATCGACCATCAGGCCGAGGCGTTCGTCGAAGCTAAGATCGTTGATGTCAGGCGTTGCGTGTTGTTCGCCAAGCGCCTTGATCATGCCGTGCAGTCGCAGGGTTTGCAGCTTGTCGAGTGTCGGGTTGGGCAGCATTTTGGTGCTCCTTTTTCAGGTCAGTGGTAGTAGCCAGGGCCGCGCAGGTTGATGTGTTCTTCGGGCAGTAACGGCAGGTTTTGCTGGCCAAGCGGTAGCCGCTCCAAGCCTTGGCGCAGGATCGATTCGAGGCTTTTGTAACTGCACGCGCCCAGTGCCAGCGTGCTGTTTGCTCAGGCGCAGGATGCCCAGGCAGGCGCGGAAGCCGTGCTGTGGGTGGATTCGGCGTTCGAGGATGTAGGCGATGACGCCAGCAGTGTTGGGCTCCGTTTGCTCTGCCCAGCGGATCAGTCGCTGGGGCGTCCACTCGGCATGCTCACGGTGACTCTTGGGCATGTGCTCGGTTTGGGTGGTGTGGCGGCCTTTGTGCGGCGAGCGCAGGTGGCTGGCCACGCGCTGGTTGGCGTGGAAGCACTCGACGGTCTGTGCGGTCAGGCGCACTTCGAGTTGGTGCTTCACCAACTGGTACGGCACCGAGTAGACGTGGCCATCGACCTCGACGTGGTAGTCGATATGGAATCGCACTTTTTCCATTCGGCATAGACATACGGATGCTCCGGCAGCGCTTGCAGCGCCGGTTGGTCGAGGGTCTCGAAGGCTGACCGGCGTGAGCCGGGCAGCTTTTTGAAGGGTTTGTGATTGAGGCGATCCAGCAGCAGACCGATAGCTGTGTTGAGTTCGCCCAGCGAGAAGAACTGGCGGTTGCGCAGCACCGCCAGGATCCAGCGTTCGACCACTTGCACGCCGACTTCTACCTTGGCTTTGTCCTTGGGTTTACGCGAGCGGGCGGGCAGCACGGCGACGAAGATCTGGGCCTGACGGATCTCGCCGGTTCTCGGGTCGATGATCGGCACGGTCTGTCCAGCGTAATCGACGAACAGCTTTTCGCCGGCTCGATGATCTTGGCGCATGACTACGTCGACCTTGGCGGCCCAGAGGCGGTAGTGTTCGCAGAACCAGCTGTATTGGAAGCCATGCGGGTGAGCGAGTCGATATTCCTGCCAAAGCAAGGCCAGGGTGACGCCGGGGCGGCGTAACTCGGCCTGGACATGGGCCCAGTCGGGTATCGGACGTTGATCGCTGGGAACGGGCGGCGGAAAAAGATGCCGTTGCAACTCGGCGTCAGTCAGCGCAGAAGGCCAAGTCAGGCCGCTGGCAGCAAAACGATTGAGGTACTCACCTACGCTGGCTCGGCCTACTTGCAAGCTGATAGCGACCTGGCGGGCAGATAGGCCGACCTCGAATTTGAGACGTAGCACTACTCGAATCTTACGCATGGATAACCGCTCCACGACGACCTCTCTGCTTCGATAAAAGAGGTCGATGGTAGTGAATTAATCCTGCGTTGCTGCCTGCCTTAAGAGTGGCCGGATGAGCGTGGAACGGGTGGCCGGATCACCATGGAATCAGTGGCCGGATGTTCATGGAATGGGTGGCCGGATGCCTGTGGAATCCGCACCACGGGTGCTGTTGGTAACAGGAAAACTAGTAGGTGAAGGCTTCGATCACACGCCACTACAGCTGGTGCCGGCAATGCCCATCTCACGAAAGGGAATCCTTCAGCAATATGCGGGACGGCTGCATCGATCACATGCCGATAAGGTCGAGTGCGAGTGATCGACTTCGTTGACGGAGGTAATATCGCACTGCTGAGGATGTGGGATAAGCGCCAGGCAGGTTACAAAGCGATGGGCTACCTTATGGTTGATTCGTAAGCGCTCCATGAACCCCACATTTTAAAGGTGGGGATCTATGGCTATCTTGGAATTTGCGGCGTGCAGCTCCACGGCAGCAGGGCCTCGAAGTCTTCTACGCTCGAGGCTTGTGGCAGGCGCTCAAGTGCGTGGCGCAGCCACGCATAGGGCTCTTGGCCGTTGGCTTTAGCCGTCTCGACCAAGCTGTAAAGTTGGGCGCTGGCCAACGCGCCTTTGGGCGTGTCGCTGAACAGCCAGTTCTTGCGCCCGATCACGAAGGGCCGGATGGCCCGCTCGGCCGCATTGTTGTCGATCGGCAAGTAACCGGCTTCGGTGTAGCGCACCAACTTGATCCAG
>NZ_FOCB01000032.1 GCF_900109995.1 Pseudomonas sp. ok272
CCCTACGCCCACATCGACATGGAAGGCCGCTACCGGGTCAACTTCCTGTTCGACCGCGACGACTGGAAACTCGGCCACGAAAGCATGTGGCTGCGCCAAGCCCGACCCTACGCGGGCGACACCCACGGCCAGCACTTCCCACTGATTGCCGGCACCGAGGTGGCGGTGGCCTTCGAACACGGCGACCCCGACCGCCCCTACATCGCCCACGCGCTGCACGACAGCAAACACCCGGACCACGTCAGCCTGCGCAACTACAAACGCAACGTCCTGCGCACCCCGGCCAACAACAAACTGCGCATGGAAGACGAGCGCGGCCAGGAACACGTCAAGCTCAGCACCGAGCACAGTGGCAAGAGCCAGTTGAACCTTGGGCACTTGGTGGATGCGCAGCGGGATAAACGGGGGGAGGGGTTTGAACTGAGAACCGATGGCCACGGTGCTATCCGTGGGGGCAGTGGGTTGTTCGTCAGCGCCGATAAGCAGCCCAAGGCCTCCGGGATACAACTCGATATGGAGGCCGCCATTGATCAACTGGAGAGTGCGCTGTCCCTGGCGCGCTCCCTGGCAGACGCGGCGCGTAGCAGCCAGGTGACGCCGGGCGACACCGACAGCCAAAAGCGATTGGTCGCAGCGCTCAGGGGCCTGGCGCAACCCGGCATCCTGCTGCATGCCCCAGCCGGAATCGGCGTGCTCAGTCCCAAGGCGGTGTGCGTGTCTTCGGGTGGTGAGAGCGTCGGCATCATGGCGGCCCACAACACCGACCTCAGCGCCGGTCAAAACATTACCGCTACCGCAGAAGACGGCATCAGCATGTTCGCGAACCAGGCCGACCTGCAACTCAAGGCCGGCAAAGGCAAAGTCGAGTTGCACGCGCAAGGCAACAGCCTGCACGCGCTGGCCAAGACCGACATCAAGATCGAAAGCCTCAACGGACGGGTAGAAATCACTGCCCCGGACGAGTTGGTACTCAGTTGCGGCGGTGCCTACATCCGCCTCAAGGACGGAGACATCGAAGTCGGTGCCCCCGGCAACCTCTACCTCAAGACGACCCACGTGCAAAAAATCGGCGCTGCCAGCCTGAGTACGCCTGCCACACCGGTACCGGCCGGTTACTCGGGGAGTTATCTACTGAAGGATAAAACCCAGGCGCCGATGCCATTTACCCGGTACCAGGTCACTACCCAGCAGGGCGAAGTGTTCAAAGGGGTGACCGATAAAGACGGTCGGACCATGAAGGTGCATACGTTGTTGCCGGGGGAGTTGAGGATTGAAATGTTGAACTCCGAGAACTGGATCAGTTTTTCTGCTCCGCCGGAGATCAACTACCAAGGGGTTAAATGTACAGCAACTATGGATGATGGGGCGGTTTTACAGGGTGAATTCGACAGTGAAAATAAAGCAAGTTTTTATGCTTTTTCAGGAGGCGCATGTGTCAAGTTTGAAATAGAGAGCCTAGATCAATATACCGATATGCCCAGCGGAACAATAATGATCCTAAAGAAGCTTGAGGGATAAAGTCATGGATAATTTCTATCGAATCTATCTAGCCAAAGAAGATCATCTAATTGATGTGGACGCATTGGCGCAGGCTCTCGAGAGTTTTGAAGGCGTAGCGCTTAAGTTTTCTGCCGACTTTATAAAAGATTCCGAGCAACGAAGTAATTACAATCGTAACATTCAAAGGGTTAAGGCTGGAGTTTTGGCGGAAGTTAGCGCTGGCAGAGTCTCGGTAAAAGAGGCTTCCCAGTTTTGCTATGAAATGCGCAATAAAATCATGACGGAAATTCGATATAGCACATCTATACATGGGCAAGCGTTTGCACTGAAGAAAAAACAGAATGCTCCCGCGCTGGAAAAGTTACTGAATAATAAAGCGCTTGATAGTTTTGGCAAGCAATTTAGCTCGTTAAGCGAGCAGCAAAAAAATGTGGTGCATTATGGGGTCATTGAATCTTCCGCTAGATCCAGTGCTGGATACAATACGATGAATAAGGTCCTAAATATCACAGGGAAAGTTCTTATTGTTGTCACCATTACCTATGCTGCATACGAAATCATCAATGCTGAGAATAAAATTAAGGAGTCGATTAAACATGGCTCAATAATAGGAGGTGGATTTGTAGGGACTGCTCTAGCTGGAGCAGTCGCTTCAGCTTTCTGTGGTCCAGGTGCCCCGTTGTGTGTAGTTGCATCAATGCTCATAGGTGGGGCAGGGGGCGCGTGGTTAACATCTAAAGGGACAGAATATTTTGATCTGGAGCTAGATGAGTTTACTAGATGGAGCATCAGATAGTTTATGGTTTATTAGGCTTGGAGGTTTTCTTGATTGGCTAGAAAGACCTATAAAATTTGTCAGGAGGGATAGTCGGTGGAGTACTCGGTTTTGTTGGTGTTGAAGCTATCTTCTATCTTTGGGCCGTTTTTTTTAGGCTTTATTGGCTTTGCGGTAAATTGTTATATTGCATGCAAGGATTTGGATGCAGTGCTCAAGAATTTTAAAAAGAGTCGCATAATAGTTTCGTACGGTGGTTTGTGGGGGAAAGGGACGTTTACTGCACGCTACATGCTCGCCACTATAGTATCTGGTAGCGTGCTTTTACCTGGCAGGCATATTCGTAATGGGGTGCTGGATTCTGAAGAGTTGGTTCGCCTGCCTCCTACAATAAAACTGCGCATGAAGTGGTCGGTAGGGCTTATGGCGGGAGCTTTTTTATGGTCGCTTTTAACGGTAATTGTGATGGAGACGATTAAGCGGCTCAATGCAAGTGGATTAAATTAGTGCGCGTAAAGTAAGGCTGAGTCGAACTTTTGGTGGGTCTTTAGGTCCCAATGTCTTTGGGCTTTTAGTGGGTAAGTCGCGAAGGCTAAGAGTCGAAAATGATGCTGCTTGCAGGTGATGTACTGGAGGATTGTGATGAGCTTAGTGTCAATTCAGATATTTGCATGGGTCATGCCGTCGCTTTTTTTCTCATTGCAAGCACTATAAATATCTATATCGGCTATCGAGATCTGAGTGTGGTTTTTGATATTTTTAGCAAGGGTTGGGCTATTTTATATTATGGGCGATGTCCTCCGGAGAAAATGACGTTTTTATCGCGTACTGCTTTAGCATTCCATTTGTCGGGAACGCTCGCTTGGCCAGGTCGGTACATTCGTAATGGAATACTTGAACCTGAAGAGCTTGCTCAATTACCTGCCTTCATACAAGTCTGGGTGAAATTGGCCGCAGGTTGTACATTGGCTGCATGTGTGGGGTTGCTTGTGTTTTGTGGCGTTATTTTATTTTTAGAATAATGCCTTGCTGCTAATAAATCTGGGGTTTCTATCAAGTTGTTTAACCTTTGGATGGGCGAGGCGCATATATGAGGTATCGTTCTTAATGGATTGCGTTTTATATAAATTTTGCATCCGGGGGTTGGGGGTATGATCTGGGTGAAAATTTTAGTGTTTTTGTCTCCGTATATTCTGTTTTTTATCGGAATGGCGATAAGTTGCTATATTGGGTATCGTGATCTCGATGTGGTGTTAGGTATATTTAAAAAAAGTTGGGGTGTTCTATATTATGGAAGGATGCAGGAGGGGAACTGGACTCTCCGTACACGTACTTTTTTGGCGTCCAATTTGTCTGGGACCCTCGCTTGGCCAGGCAGGAACCTTCGCAAGGGAATGCTTGAGCCTGATGAACTCGCTCAATTACCGCTCCCAATACAGGCGCGTATGAGATGGGCCGCGGGATTTACACTTGCAGGATATATAGGGCTATTTATATCTTGTGGTGTGTTTTTGCTTCTAGAGTAGTGAGTGTATTATTAATGAATTATTTAGATTGAATATCTTCAGTGTCAACAATTGGCCGGTGGGACAGAGGTGATTTCTTCTTGTGGTGTAGGCGTAATGGGGTGGCGGCTAAATGAATTCAGCTCTTATTAAATTATTCCAAGTAACCACGAATCTAATGATGCACTTAGAGGGTTAATTTAACGTGAGCGACTATCTGCACCGAACCGATACGCTCGGTCCTTGTAAGGAAGTTACCTGCCATGGCGAGCAAAAGCGCCGCTGGGTTGAGTTCCAGTTACTGGATGAGCGGGGCGAACCACTGGCGAACCTGCCTTATGAGGCGGTAAACGATGCCATGCGCGCGAACTGCGCACCTGGGTGCTCGGGTGTGAGTGATGCCCAGGGCGTGATCCGCATTGAAGGCCTGCACCCTGTGGCCATCACCCTCAAAATGCAGGCCAACCCTTTGGCCGAACAACTGCAAACCCGTCGCCTGCGCGCGGTACGCGCCGAGCCGCCGCTGCCGGGTGTGGGCGCGCGTACGCCGCTGTATGGCGCGCAGCGGTCGGGCTTCTCGCCGGTTGAGCAACAGGCGCGTGCGGCAGGCCATGACTACCACTACCTGCGCATCGGCCAGTTGTGTGATCAATCACCGGATTTCGACCCGCCCCTGGCTGACCCCGAGCAACTCCCGGCCTACCACTTCCCGGATTCACGCTTTGCCGGCTTTACCGTCAACGACGAAGCGCTGGATCGTCGCCATGTGCTGGAAGTCTGTCCGTTTCGGGCCTGGTCGCTGACCCTGCACCACCAACCGGAGTACAGCCTGATCAATGCCTACAACTTGGGAGTGATGAGTCTGTTGGCGTATAGCACGTCACCCGAAACAGAGCGCGGCTCGGTCAAGGAATTCTTCGAACGACAGTGCCAGGACCTGTCACGCACGCCGCGCGTCTGGGACGGCGGGCGCCAATCGCTTTGCGTGGTGAATGACGTGCCTTTTCATGATCGATATGTGATCGCCAAGCCGTTGGACACGGGTAAAGCGGACCCGCCTGAAGGTGATACGCAGTTGTTCTATGCGATCAATGCTACGCAGGTCCTGGTGGCTTGGCGGGGCACTGAGATGACCAGCGTTGCTGACTTAAAAACCGATGTAACCCTGCGCCCAGTCAAGCCCGAGATCGCGGTGCTGTGCGAGACCCAGGTGCCTTGTGCAGACTTGACCCCGCAGGGCAGCGTTCACTTGGGGTTTCGTGATGCTTTTGAAGTGGTCAGAAGAGTCTATGGCAAAGATTTAGGCAAGACTATTCCTGAGGCAATTGATGGTAGAAGGTTGTTCATCTGCGGTCACAGCCTCGGCGGTGCCCTCGGCCTGGTTCAGGCCGCTTCGCTGAAATTCCTAAATCCGCTGCTCTACACCTACGGCATGCCAAGGACCTTCACTCTCAAGGCGATGCCGGGCCTGAGCGATATAGTGCACTTTCGCCATGTCAATGATATCGACCCAGTGCCCACCGTTCCGCCCCAAGCTGCGCTGGATAATTACCTGTATGACCTCTATGGTCCGCTGGGCACGACCCTGGGGGCCGCGTGGTCGCTCGCCCAGTTGACCGCCAGCCAGGTGTTCCGCCACGGCGACGCTTATTGTCACCACGGCGAAATAGCCATGTTCTTCATGGCCGAGCAGCACACGCAGCAGCGCGGCTCGGCCTATCCGGCTTACCGCAGCAAGGAAGGCCTTGGCGCGCCTTACTACAACACGATCAACGTACGCCTGCCGGAAAAATCCAAGGTGTTCGTGGTGCCCAGCCTGAGCCCCGACGATGACCAGCAGGCCGAACAGGCCCAACTGCATTTCACCCGTTCATTGACTGCCGAGAGTCGTAGCCGGTTTTTCCCTGCGCACCGCAACCTCAAGGAAGGCCGGGTCCTGGGGGCTACCAAACACCTGATGTTGGCGGGGTACATGCCGTACCTCTATGGCCAACTGCTGGAGTGTCTTGACCCAGGGCGCGATCCATTGCTGGAGCGGCAGCTGGCTCGCGAGCGATTCGAACAACAGATGCAGGCGAATCGGGCCAAGATTCCAGAAGATGAGTACCTACGTAACCGGGTGTTCCTCGAATTGCAGTCCTTGCTGGGGCGGACCCTGCGCGCCACCCGAGAAGCGGAGGGCGGTGCCGAAGCACTCGAACGCTTCAACGCTGTAGCTGACGCCAACGGCTATGTCGAAAAAAACTACGGTTTAGCCGGCTAACGCGGCGAGGAACAAACACATGATCAAGAAGACGCCGATTGCACTGTTTACGCTGCTCATCAGCCTGAGCGGTTGTGCCCAGGACTACAGCCTCGGTCCGCCTACAAACAGTGAGCTGATGACAATCACGGTCAAAGTGCCGGAGGAACTAGAAGCAGAGACCCTACAGGTCATGTATCGATCAAGTACCTGCAAGCGCATTACGGTGGGGGGCAGCGGACAACGTGTTGAGCAGGACGGCCGTCACGGCATTGATGTGCAATTGCAACGCCAAGGACAGAGTGATGTGTACCAGACCAAGTTGCCTATGGATGGCGGTGGGGCGTGCAAGTGGCATCTGGCCAATGTGATGTTTGGCGTAGCCTACGCCTATCCCACGCGTTTTGGTGAGGGCGTGACCTATGGGGCGGGGGGCGGCGTTGTGGTGATCTTTGATCACAACAACTCTCCGCGTGGTGGTGCCGATATCAAAGTTGATGGGGACTTGGTGATCAAAAAGGACTACTACCCCTGGCTCAGCGAGGCCTTTCTTGGGGGCTATAGAAAACAAATCAGCTTGGTAAGCAGCGGAGGTATCTATCTCGCTTACCAAGCATTACAGGCCCGCAACGTGTATTTCGAACCCGTCCTACACTCCAATTTTGTGGTGAAGTCGGAAGGGAACAAGATTCATAAGGTTGGTAGTTACATACAGTTCACTTATCCAGATGGTACGACAGAGAGGGATGGCCGCTTTCAACCAAACTTTCGCAAACTAGAAGCCATTCGCCAAGCAGTGGAGGCCAAGCGATGAGCGGTGCACTCTCAACTGCCCGTAAGTCGCGCATAGGCTATCTATTGCAGCTGTTGACTCGCCAACGATTTGAATCGCGATACGCGACCGAGAGGGCGACGCTTATCCTGTGCGCCCTATCTATAAGCCTGAGCGGTTGTGCCCAGGACTACAGCCTGGGTCCGCCTGCAGACAGTGAACTGATGACCATCACGGTCAAAGTGCCTGAGGAACTAGAAGCAGAAACTATGAAGGTCATGTATCGCTCGTCTACCTGTAAACGCGTATCCCTAGGGGGGAGTGGGCAACGTGTTGAGCGAGATGGTCACCACGCAATTAGCGTGCAACTGCAGCGTCAAGGGCAAAGTGATCTTTACCAGGCCAAGTTGCCGATGGATGGTGGCGGTATGTGCAAGTGGCACCTGGCCAACGTGACATTTGGTGTTGCCTATGCCAATCCAACACGATTTGGCGAGGGTGTGACCTATGGGGCGGGGGGCGGCGTTGTTGTCGTCTTCGATCACAATAGTTCGCCACGTGGCGGTACAGGTATCAAAGTTGATGGAGATTTGACGATCAAGAAGGGCTACTACCCGTGGCTGAGTGAGGCTTTTCTTGGGGGTTATAGAAAACAGATCAACTTGGCAGGTGAGGGCAGTATCTATATCGCTTATCAAGCATTACAAGCGCGCAACGTATACTTCGAGCCCGTTCTACATTCCAACTTCGTAGTCTACTCAGTCGGACCGAAAGTAAAAAAAGAGGGTAATTACACTTCCATTACCTATCCCGACGGCAGCATCCAGACAAATGGTCGCTGGGGACCTAACTTCCGCAAACTAGAAGCCATTCGCCAAGCAGCGGAGGCCAAGTAATGAGTGGTGTATTTTCAATTGCCCATAAGTCGCGCGCCAGCCATCTGTTGCAGCTGTTAAGTCGCCAACGATTCGAACTGCGACACACGATCAAGAAGGCGCCGATTACTCTGTGTGCCCTATTTATAAGTCTGAGCGGGTGTGCCCAGGACTACAGCCTGGGTCCGCCTGCAGACAGTGAGCAGATGACCATCACGGTCAAAGTGCCCAGCGCGTTAAAGGCAAGAACGCTGCAGGTCATGTATCGCTCGACTACCTGTAAACGCGTTTCCATAGGAGGTTTTGGCCAACGTGTCGAGCAGGACGGCCGTCACGGCATTGACGTGCAACTGCAACGTCAAGGACAGAGTGATCTTTATCAGGCCAAGCTGCCGATGGATGGCGGTGGAGCGTGTAAATGGCATCTAGCCAATGTGATCTTTGGAGTTGTCTATGCCAATCCGATGCACTTTGGCGAAAACGTGACTTGGGGGGGCGGGGGCGGAGTAGTGGTGATCTTTGATCACAACAACTCTCCAAGAGGCGGAGCGGATGTGAAAGTGGGTGGCGACTTAACGATAAATAAGGATTATTACCCTTGGATCGATGAATCATTTATTGGTGAGTACAGCAAGGATATTAGTCTGCTGGGCGGGGGCGTAGATTACTATTTTAGTTATCAGGCCTTAGAGGCTCGGAGTGTGTATTTCGAACCTGTATTTCATTCTCGGTTTCTGGTTAGCTCTGTAGGTCCAAAGCAGAAAAAGAAAGGTAATTTTGCAACCTTCACTTACCCCGATGGTAGCATCGAGAATGTAGCTAGTGCACGACCAAACTTCCGCAAACTAGAAGCCATTCGCCAAGCAGCGGAGGCCAAGTAATGAGTGGTGTATTTTCAATCGCCCATAAGTCGCGCGCCGGCCATCTGTTGCAGCAGTTAAGTCGCCAACTATTCGAACTGCGACACGCGATCAAGAAGGCGCCGATTACCTTGTTTGCCGTGTTTATAAGCCTGAGCGGTTGTGCCCAGGACTACAGCCTGGGTCCGCCTGCCGACAGTGAGCAGATGACTATCACGGTCAAAGTGCCGGAGGAACTAGAAGCAGAGACCCTACAGGTCATGTATCGATCAAGCACCTGCAAGCGCATTACGGTGGGGGGCAGCGGACAACGTGTTGAGCAGGACGGCCGTCACGGCATTGATGTGCAATTGCAACGCCAAGGACAGAGTGATGTGTACCAGACCAAGTTGCCGATGGATGGCGGTGGGGCGTGCAAATGGCACCTGGCCAATGTGATGTTTGGTGTTACTTATAAAGACCCAACTCGATTTGGCGAGAACGTGATAGGGGGCGCGGGAGGCGGAGTTGTGGTGATCTTTGATCACAACAACTCACCACGGAGGGGCGCGGATATTAAAGTTGATGGTGATTTGACGATTAAAAAAGACTACTACCCCTGGATAAAGGAGCGTTTCTTAGGTGGGTACACCAAACGTGTCGGTCTTGCCGGTGATGGTGACATTTATTTGATGTATCAGGCATTACAGGCACGCAGCGTGTACTTTGAACCCATTCTGCATTCCGACTTTGTCGTCTATACCGCCGGACCGAAAGTAAAAAAAGAGGGCAATTACACTTCCGTTACTTATCCCGATGGTAGTTTTCAGGTCGATGGTCGTTGGGGACCAAACTTCCGCAAACTAGAAGCCATCCGCCAAGCAGCGGAGGCCAAGCAATGAGCGCAGTAAACCTCTCCGCCTCTATTGAGCAGTTGCGCCGTGGGCTACAGATTCCCCCAGCGATTAATGCAAACAAGCGTACTCGTTCGTAATTAATGACCAGAAGGAGTTCTACTTTTATGTCCAGGAGCTTTGTTTTATTGGGTGACAAGACCACTCACGGTGGAGTGGTCATTTCGGCCTCGTCAACGACCATCGTCAATGGCAAACCGATCGCCTTGGTAGGCGATGAAGTGAGTTGCCCGATACCGGGGCATGGGGTCAATCGGATTGTTGAGGGTACTGGGCACTGGTCTGAAAATGGCCGCGCGATGGTCGTTGATGGCTGTCTTTGTCAATGCGGGTGCCGGGTGATCTCCAGCGCTAGCGATTGTGTGGTGGGTTGAACCATGGGCTGGGATCGTCAGGCACCCGAAGTGGTGGATGCGCCAGAGTCGTTGCAGGTCGGGCGTTGGGTTTTGGCCGCGGGTATGGCCCTGTTGGCTGGCGTGCTGCTGTTCTTGCTGCACGCTTCTGAACGGGTGCCACTGCTGCAAATGTTGAACATCTGGGCCGTGTGCAGTGTGCCGGTGCTGATTTGGGTCTTGCTGTTCGCTACCCGGGCCTATGTCTACGGAGGGGCGTTGAACGATTACCAGTTTCTTGAGGACGAAGCAAAAAACGCACAGCAATCCTGGCAGGACTGGGCGCAACGCTTTGTAGCGGTGCATGCCAGCTGCGTGCTGCTACCGGACCAGGTATCTGCCAGCGCACTGGTCCAAGGTACGCCCGACCTGCCACCTCGTATGGGGCAAGTACGACGTATTGCGACGTTGCCCATGCAGGCGCAGGCGCGCGCAGTGACCGGGTTGCGGTTGTTGTTCCCGGCACTGGAGCCTGCGTTGAAAGCACTGCCAACGGACCAGGAACTGCGGGTCACCGTATTGAGCGACATCGATCCCGCGCAATACGACGCCTTGCGCGATGCCTGGCAGTTGGCCTGGGGTGCGGCAATTCGGCGACCGCCGCCCACGCTATTCAGCGTGGTTGATGAGTTGTCGTATCAGTGGATCGACGACACGCTGAAAACCGCATCTACCGCGGTGGAGTTGATTTTGGTGCTGCAAGTGCAAGGTGAGGCCGAGTACAGCGACGCCTTGGCGGCGTTGCTGCTATCTCCGGACCGCTTGGCCTTCGAGTCAGCCCTGGCAATGAAGGGACGGCTACTGCGCCCAATGCCCTTGGACATCGACGCACTCAATAGCGAATTACCCCTGTTCTTACAAACCCAGGCGAGCGCGCGCCTGGCGGTAGGCCTGTTGGCTGACCGTGAAGACTGGCAGCCGTTGGCGGGTCAGGTCTTTAGTGCCGTCGGAGCGCATGGCGGGGCGCTACAGGTAGAGCAACGTTGGAATCAGGAATGTTTATGTGGCTTACCAGGGCCGTTCAGTCACTGGGTGGTGGCGGCCCTTGGCGCTGAAATGGCTCTGCATCGCCAGCAGCCGCTGTTGGTGTTGTCCCAGAACGGGGCGCGGCATTGGATCAACACCGTGACCACAGGAGAGTGGGTATGACAGGTGGAACTAACGCATGGCAGCGTGTTGGCGCGGCCGTTTGGTTCATCGCACTGCTGGCTGTGCTGGTATGGCTAATTTGGGGGTATGGCGAGCGGGTTGGGTTGACGGAGCCTTTGCACAAGGTGCTGGCTTTTCTACTCAGCGTTTGCGTTGTGGTCATAGTGCGTCAAGCACCTCGTCTGTGGACGCACCTAAAACGCCAACGCCACCGAGAGCAAGGATTGGCCGATAAGGTTTATCCGCAGCAAGACGCGCCCTTCGTATCGCCACGTCGACCAATGTCTGGACCGCACGACTTACGCGAACACCTGCGCGAATACCACGGGTTCCTTTGGCGCTTCAAAGTACGCCTGTTGCTGGTTGTCGGCGAACCTGACCAGGTCAACGCCATTGCCCCTGGCCTGGTTGAACAACGTTGGCTGCATGACCAATACACGGTGTTGCTGTGGGGGGGCAGCGTGCAGGCCCCATTGGATGACCCATGGTGGCGTAGCTTTAGTACGCGTTGGCGTGGTCTGGATGGGGTGGTGTGGGCGCTGGGCAAGGCGCAAAGCAACGATGCGGCCGCGATGGAGCGGGGTGTGCGTCATCTGCGCGGGTTGGCGCGTAAGCTGGGCTGGCAACTGTCGCTTTACCTGTGGCAGGTGTGTGAGAGCGATTGGCCCCAGGCCAAGCGTGAAACTCAGCCGGTGGGTTGCCTGCTGTCTTCGCGGGTTAGCGCCGAGGAGTTGGAAACGCAGTTGAGCCAACTGGTGGCACCCTTGCGCCAATTGGGTTTGGATCAGATGCAGCGCAAGCGCGATCATGACTTTTTGCTGCGCTTGTCCCAAGAATTGAAGGACGAGGGCATCGCACGCTGGCGTCAGGCGCTCGCACCGTTGTGGGGGCAATTTGCACGCGGTGTACCGCTGCGCGGGCTGTGGTTTAGCCTGGCATTGCCGTCGACGGATAATCAACAGGCGGATCGTTTCTGGCGCGCGGACCCCGCGTGGGGCGGTGTGCTGGGAGACCAAACGGCTCACCCTCGGCGCCTCGGCTGGCCCGCACCCCGCATCGCTTACGCCTTGGTGCTCGGCTTGGTCCTCCTCTGGTCCACCGGCCTGTTGCTGTCCTTCGCCAGCAACCGCGCGCACATCGTCCAGGTGCAGGACGCCTTGGCCGGTCTGGACCAGGCCGGGCAGGGCGATGAGCAATTGCGCGCGCTGAATGAGCTGATGCGCGAGCTCGGTCGCCTCGATTACCGCGCCACCCACGGCGTGCCGTGGTACCAGCGCTTCGGCCTGAGCCAAAACGCACCACTGCTCGAGACCTTGTGGCCGCGGTATGTCGAGGCCAATAACCGCCTGCTGCGCGACCCGGCGGCGGCGAATTTGCAGCGTCAACTCAGCGCCCTGGTCAAGTTGCCCGCCGACAGCCCCGAACGCGCGGCGCGGGCCACGCTGGCCTACGATCAGCTCAAGGCCTACTTGATGATGGCCCATCCGGAGAAGGCCGATCCGGCGTTCCTGGTCCAGGCCCTGGGCGCCGCCGAACCG
>NZ_FOCB01000034.1 GCF_900109995.1 Pseudomonas sp. ok272
GCCGAGCAGGTGCTCGGCGTCAAGGTCGCGCTCGCTGCAGGTGAATTCGATGCTGTAGCGGAACGGCTGGCTCAGCCGTTCTTCACCGTGGAAGGCCAGGACGTCGAGCGTTGCGGTGAGGTTCTCCACCTGGAGCTTGTGGCGGCTGTGGTCGAAGAACGTGATCGGGGGTGTCGGCATGTTCAAGGCCTTCATGGTGAAGAGCCTTGAACGATGAATGATCTGATGGGGAGGGTTCTAGCCCCCCGGAGCGCCTCGAAAACACGATCAGGACGTGTCCTAGGGCGTTTGTGGAATCGACCTACATTTTTATGCCGGCCTGGTACACGTCGTCTTGCACATCTACCGCCGCGCCCCGTCCTCACCTCCCAAAGATTGACTATGCTTGCCCCACACTCATCGTGTGACGAGGGATGTATGGACGATCCAGTCGACAACAAGCCACCCAGTTTCTGGCAGATGCTGCACAGCGTGATGGCCGCGGCCTTTGGGGTGCAAAGCGGGAAGAATCGCGCCCGCGACTTCACCCACGGCAAGCCGAGTCATTTCGTGGTCCTGGGGATTGTGTTCACCGCGGTGTTCGCCCTGACGCTGTTCGGCATCGTGCAATTGGTGGTGCACCTGGCCGGGGTTTGAGCCGGGGCTCAGTGCATCAGGGTTTGCAGGCTGAAGGGGTAGCGATAGCTCGGGGGACGACCCTTGGCCGATAGGCTGCGAAAGTCCACGCCGTAGTCCTCGGACCCGTCCATGACCAACAGGCGCTTGGCCTGGGCACGGTCGATCAGTTGAAGCAGGGGGAGCTGTCGGTCACGCCCACCGTATTGCTCAATCGCTACACCTTGGTCGATGTCATGCAACAGCACCAATGTCCAGCCGCCCATGCTGAAGTGCCCTCCCATCAACACACTCAAACGTCCATCCAGTCGTGCCTGCAATGCCGCGGGCGAGCTGTTGATCGCGCTGAACAGCGCGTCTTCCCCCGGTTTACCGCCGATCTCTTCATAGGCCTGCATCGCCCCGAACGCCATCTCGTCATTGGCCGACCACACCAGCGAGACCTTGGGGTAGCGTTTGAACAGCAGACTTGCTTGTTCATAGGCGCGCTCACGGCTCCAGGCGCCGAACACCAACTGCCGCAGTTGCACTTCCGGGTGCTCGCGCAATGCGCGCAACATGCCTTTCTCGCGCAATTGCGCAGACGGGGTGATCTTCAAGCCGGAGAACGCCAGCAGTTCAATTTTCTGGCCGGGGGCAACGGGCCCCTGCAGGCGGAGCAACTCCTTGAGCATCAGGTAGCCGCCCTCTTCATCGTTGGGCACCAGGCTGCCGAGCCAGTTGGGGTACTTTTGCGCGCGATT
The DNA here is from genome assembly GCF_900109995.1 of Pseudomonas sp. ok272. Classification (GTDB taxonomy): domain Bacteria; phylum Pseudomonadota; class Gammaproteobacteria; order Pseudomonadales; family Pseudomonadaceae; genus Aquipseudomonas. The sequence goes on from NZ_FOCB01000034.1 coordinate 1,359, forward strand.
GCCCAGCAGGGCCAGTTGGCCCGCCGTCAGGGAGTTGTTGACGATGAACAGCTTGACCCCGCTGCCCTGGGACAGGCGCAGGATTTCCGGCGCTACGTATTGCTCGTTGACGAACACCAGGTAGTCCGGGCGCTTGGCGCCTTGCAGCACTTCACGTGCATGGCGGATGGTGGTCTCAGGATTACGTTCGGAATACTGCACCGCCAGGTCCATGCCCAGGTCCTTGGCGGCAGCCTGCATGAACAGGGTGTAGCTGACCCAAAAGGTTTCCTTGGACGTCCCGGGATTAAGGAATACCACCGATGACGCTTGCGCGCCCGGTCCGAAGGCCATGCAAGCGGTGATCAGCATCCCACAAAGAAACTTGAACATTAAACAGCCGAGCCCCGGAAATTAGCCGCGCATTATAGCCAGCAACAGGCTGGCAGATCGCGGTTAATTAGCACCTCATCGACAATAAACGAACCGGGCTCGGTCACACGGGGTTATTGATGGCTGACCCAGAACACCGCAGTGCCCACGACCAGGATGATCAGGAACAGAATGGCCCATGCGTCGACGCTGCTGTCGCTTTTACGTGCTTTGGTCGGATTGCTCATTGCATCGCCTCTTGTCGGTTTTATAGATGGCTGCATCAAGACTCAAGCACAGTTAAGACGATGATTGCCCGCACGACAAATGTGGGTTAGACAATAACCCGTCTCATTAGGCGATTTGGTTCTTTCCATATACTCAAACATCACTTTTGCGCATAAACGCAAACTGGTATCTTGCCCCGGCTCCGTGGGGAGTGCGCGGCCGTGCGCGCAGAATTGCCAAGGCAATATCGGAACCAAAGCGAGCCAAAAAAGCAGCGAATTCTGATAGGCCCAAGCCTGAGAACAGGACTTATATGTACGTATATGACGAGTACGATCAGCGGATCATCGAGGACCGCGTCAAGCAGTTCCGTGATCAGACCCGACGCTATCTGGCTGGCGAGCTGAGCGAAGAAGAGTTCCGCCCCCTGCGCCTGCAGAATGGCCTGTATATCCAGCGTTTCGCCCCGATGCTGCGGGTTGCCGTGCCCTATGGCCAGTTGACCTCGCGCCAGACACGCATGATGGCCAAGATCGCCCGCGACTATGACAAGGGCTACGCCCACATCAGTACTCGGCAGAACGTGCAATTCAACTGGCCGGCGCTGGAGGACATCCCGGACATCCTGGCCGAGCTGGCCACCGTGCAGATGCACGCGATCCAGACCAGCGGCAACTGCCTGCGCAACGTCACCACCGACCAGTTCGCCGGTGTGGCGGCGGACGAGTTGATCGACCCGCGCCCCTGGTGCGAAATTGTCCGCCAGTGGACTACCTTCCACCCGGAATTCGCCTACCTGCCGCGCAAGTTCAAGATCGCCATCAACGGCTCGACCTCCGACCGTGCCGCCATCGAAGTCCATGACATTGGCCTTGAGCCGGTGCACAACGCCGCAGGCGAGTTGGGTTTCCGTGTGCTGGTGGGGGGCGGGCTTGGCCGTACGCCGGTGGTGGGCGCGTTCATCAATGAGTTCCTGCCTTGGCAGCACCTGTTGAGCTACCTCGATGCCATCCTGCGTGTGTACAACCGCTATGGCCGTCGCGACAACAAGTACAAGGCGCGCATCAAGATCCTGGTCAAGGCCCTCACGCCGGAGGTCTTCGCCCAGAAAGTCGACGCCGAGATGGAACACCTGCGCGATGGCCAGACCACGCTGACCGAGGCCGAAGTGCACCGTGTCGCCAAGCATTTCGTCGACCCGGACTACAAGGCCCTGAGCAATCAGGCGGCCGCGTTGGCCGAACTCGACGCGCAGCACCCAGGTTTCGCCCGCTGGCGCACCCGCAACACCCTGGCCCACAAAAAGCCGGGCTATGTGGCCGTGACCCTGTCGCTCAAGCCGACCGGCGTTGCCCCTGGCGACCTGACCGACAAGCAACTGGACGGCGTTGCCGACCTGGCCGAGCGCTACAGCTTCGGTCAACTGCGCACCTCCCACGAGCAGAACATCATCCTGGCCGACGTCGAGCAGAGCCAACTCTTCACCCTCTGGGGCGAGTTGCGTGAGCAAGGGTTCGCCACGCCGAACATCGGCCTGCTGACCGACATCATCTGCTGCCCGGGCGGCGATTTCTGCTCCCTGGCCAACGCCAAGTCGATCCCGATTGCCGAATCGATCCAGCGCCGTTTCGACGACCTGGACTACCTGTTCGACATCGGCGAGCTGGACCTGAACATCTCCGGCTGCATGAACGCCTGCGGCCACCACCACGTCGGCCACATCGGCATCCTCGGGGTGGACAAGAAAGGTGAAGAGTTCTATCAGGTGTCCCTGGGAGGCAGCGCCAGCCGCGATGCCAGCCTGGGCAAGATCCTCGGCCCGTCCTTCGCCCAGGACGCCATGCCGGACGTGATCAGCAAGTTGATCGACGTGTACGTGGAACAGCGTACCGAAGACGAGCGCTTCATCGACACCTATCAACGTATCGGCATCGACCTCTTCAAGGAACGCGTCTATGCAGCGAATCATTAAGAACAACGAAGTCCTCGACGAAACCTGGCACCTGCTGCCCAAGGATTTCAACATCGACGAGATGACCAACTGCGACGATTACATCGTGCCCTTGCAACTGTGGCGCGAACACAGCCGCATGCTCCTGGCCCGCGATGGCGGCCTGGGTGTATGGCTGGACGCCGATGAAGAAGCCGAGGAAATCGGTGAGGACGCCAACCAGTTCCAGGTCATCGCCTTGAACTTCCCGGCCTTCACCGACGGTCGCAACTACTCCAACGCCCGTCTGTTGCGTGATCGCTACGGCTTCAAGGGCGAGTTGCGAGCGATTGGCGATGTATTGCGCGACCAGTTGTTCTACCTGCGCCGCTGCGGTTTCGATGCCTTCGCCTTGCGCGCGGACAAAGACCCGTACGAAGCCCTGGAAAGCCTCAAGGACTTCTCGGTGACCTACCAGGCCGCCACTGACGAACCGCTGCCGCTGTTTCGTCGCCGCTAAGTAGCGACCCATGAAAAAGCCCTGAACCGGACATCCGCTTCAGGGCTTTTTTTGTCGGCGCGGTTACCAGAAGCGTTGCTGGGTCAGGCGACTCCACCACGTCAGCAGCACCCGATCAATTGACCCACTCGCGGCCAGGCCAACGCGTTCTTGCAGGCTTTTGCGCTCGGCGTAGTGCAGGTGGTACAGCTCGGCGCCCTTGGCCCGCTCGGCCAGGTACTCGTCGCTGGTTTTCAGCTCGTCGACCAGTTGCTTATCCAGCGCCGCGACGCCCAGCCAGACTTCGCCGGTGGCCACCTCATCAATCGCCAGTTGCGGACGATATTGGGCCACGAAGTTCTTGAACAGGGCGTGGGTGACGTCCAGGTCTTCCTGGAACTTCTCGCGGCCCTTCTCGGTGTTTTCGCCAAACACCGTCAAGGTGCGCTTGTACTCGCCGGCGGTCAGGACTTCGAAGTCGATGTCGTGCTTCTTCAGCAGGCGATTGACGTTGGGCAACTGGGCCACTACACCGATCGAGCCGAGAATGGCGAACGGGGCACTGATGATCTTCTCGCCGATGCACGCCATCATGTAGCCGCCGCTGGCCGCGACCTTGTCGATACACACCGTCAGCGGCACGCCCGCCTGGCGAATACGCGCCAATTGCGAGGAGGCCAGGCCGTAGCTGTGGACCATGCCGCCGCCACTTTCCAGGCGCAGCACCACTTCATCCTTGGGCGTGGCCAAGGACAGCAGCGCGGTGATTTCATGGCGCAAGCTTTCGGTAGCCGAGGCTTTGATGTCGCCATCGAAGTCCAGCACGAACACCCGTGGCTTGGTTTCGGGTTTGTTCTTGTGTTTCTTCCCGGCCTTGTCGGCCTTGGCTTCGGTCTTGCGCAGGGCCTTGAGCTGGTCCTTGTCGAGCAAGGTCTGTTCCAGGCGCTCACGCAGCTCCTTGTAGAAATCATTGAGCTTGCTGACTTGCAACTGGCCCGCAGACTTGCGCCGGCCTTTGCTGCGCAACGCGGCAAAGCTGGCCAGGACCACCAGGATGGCGATCACCAGGGTAACGGTCTTGGCCAGGAAACTGGCGTACTCGGAAAGAAACTCCACTTTGACTCCTTGAGGACGGTGCGCCCCTCGATACAAGGGCGCGCAATGGGTGCAGCATACCCACGGGACTGCGTGGCGACCAGCCGTGAAACCTGCGGTAACGCCCCTCCAACGGGCATTTCAAACAAGCGTATGTTTTTTCATTGACAGCCAAGCGCCATCCCCATAACCTCGCCAAACCTTCAACGTACCGGGATGACGCGGACGTGGGCAGCATCTATTTGATTCGACATGGCCAGGCCTCTTTTGGTGCAGACGACTATGACGTCTTGTCCCCGACCGGTGTGCATCAGGCAGAAATCCTCGGCAGCCACCTGGCTGACCTGGGCTTGAGTTTCGACCGATGCCTGTCGGGCGACCTGCGTCGCCAGCAACACACCGCGACCAGCGCCCTGGCGCAATTTGGCGCTGTCGGCCTGCCGGTACCGGTGCTGGAAATAGACCCCGCCTTCAATGAATTCGATGCTGAAGCAGTCATTCGTGCACTGCTGCCAGACCTGCTGCCCGCAGAACCTGAAGCGCTGCACGTCCTGCGTAATGCCAAGCACAACCGTGGTGAGTTCCAGCGCATCTTCGCCCTGATCATCGAACGCTGGCTGGCTGGAACGTACGATCCACCCGGTCTGGAAAGCTGGCTCGCTTTTGTCGAGCGCGTCCAGGGCGGCCTGCAGCGGATTCTCGAACAGGCCGACAACACCCAGAAGATCGCCGTGTTTACCTCCGGCGGCACCATTACCGCCTTGCTCCACCTGATCACCCAAATGCCGGCCAAACAGGCTTTCGAGCTGAACTGGCAAATCGTCAACACCTCGCTCAACCACCTGAAGTTTCGTGGTCGCGACGTGGCACTGGCTTCCTTCAACAGTCACACCCACTTGCAACTGTTGAAGGCCCCGGAACTCATCACCTTGCGCTGAGTCCGGATCACTGTGACCCTTGCTGTAACACTTGATAAAAGGATCGAACCATGACCTCCGTAGCTGACGCCGTACAAGCCATGAAAGCCAAGTTCAACCCAGCCGCTGCTGCCGGCCTGGACCTGGTTTTCGGTTTCCGCATCGACGAAGACAAGAACTTCTCGCTGATCGTCAAGGACAGCACCTGCGAACTGAAAGAAGGCGAGAACCCAGACGCCCAAGTGACCCTGGTCATGGACGGCGAAACCCTGCAAGGCATCGTCGACGGTTCGACCGACGGCATGCAGGCGTTCATGGGCGGCAAACTGCGCGCTGAAGGCGACATGATGCTGGCGATGAAACTGTCCGAGCTGTTCCCGGCCTAAGACAGCGGCTTCCCCACCGGAAGCCCTGCTGGCTGCACACCCATCCCGCCCCTGTGGCGGGATGGGTCGTTTATGCCCACGTACATCTTGCTCTACACTGCCCAGCTCTTTCTGCCAGCGGCCGCCCATGGACATCGATCTCGCCCGTACCTTCCTGGAAATCGTCCGTTGCGGCAGCCTCGCCGCCGCCGCGCAGAAGTTGCACGTGACCCAGACGGCAATCACCGCACGGGTGCAGAAGCTCGAAAGCCAGTTGAGCAGCACCCTATTCGTGCGCAATCGCGCGGGCGCCCGCCTGACCACCGATGGCGAGGCCTTCGTGGTGTACGCCAATCAACTGGTGCAAACCTGGGACGCCGCACGCCGTAACCTGCCGCTGCCGGATGGCTTTCGCAACGTGCTGCACATCGGTGGGGAAGTCAGCCTATGTAACCCACTGATGCTCAGTTGGGCCCGCGAGATCCGCCAGCACATTCCGGCCTACGCCTTGCGTACAGAAATCGCCAGCGGCGAGAGCCTGCTCAAGCAACTGGAAATGGGCGTGCTGGACGCGGCATTGGTCTATCAACCCGAGTACTGGCCCCAACTGCAGGTCGAGCAACTGCTGGAGGAAAAGCTGATCCTGGTGCGCGAGCCGACACGTCCCGAGCCCTACATTTATGTCGATTGGGGCAACGCGTTTCGCCGCCAACATGACGCCGCACTCCCGGACAAGGCGCGCGCCGCGCTGGGCTTCAACCTCGGTCCGCTGGCGTTGCAGTACATCCTGCAGAACGGCGGCGCGGGCTACTTCCGGACCCGAGTGGTCCAGGCCTACCTCGACAGCGGCGCCCTGGAACGTGTACCCAAGGCCCCGGAGTTCAGCTACCCGACCTACCTGGTGTATTCGCGCGATCGTGATTCGCCGGTGTTGCAGCAAGCCTTCGAGTTGCTGCGCAAGGTGATCAAAAGCGACAGTGACTGGTCCCAGCGCTGGGACCCGCTGATCTAAGCCGGCCTTTCGCTTGAACCGCTGGCCGGATGTTTTGGCCGCGACTAATCTTCTGTCAATAACAACGACAACAGGTGAGCGCGGTGAGGCAAACAACCCAGGCATTTCGCACCCAGTACCGAGCCCAGGTCCATCGGTTCTATAACCCGTGGCTGCATGCCGGTTTCGTGCTGGCATTCGGGAGCGCAGCCATTGCGTTGTGCTGGGGCTCGGTGCATCAGGTGCAGCCCCTGGAATGGCTGGCCGTGCCGTTGACACTGTTGCTGGTCAATGTCGCGATCTATGGCGTGCACCGTTACTTGGGACACCACAAACACGCGCTCTCCCGGCTGTTCTACTCGCGCCACACCGGCGATCACCATAGCTTTTTCGCCCCCGGCCACATGGCCTACGAAACCGCCGGTGATTTCCGGGTGATCCTGTTCCCGGCCTGGCTGATTGTGCTGCAGTGCCTGCTGATCACCCTGCCCGCCTGGTGGTTGCTCAACTCGTTGAATGGCAACGTGGCAGGCCTGGCTGCCGGGTGCATGATCCTTGGCTACCTGACGTACGAAGTGTTCCACGCCTGCGAGCACTTGCCAGCGGCCAATCCCATCACCCGTCTGCCGTGGATCCGCCAGATGCGCCGCCTGCACGAACTGCATCACCGCCGCGAACTGATGCAAGCGCGCAATTTCAATATCGTATTCCCGCTGACCGACTATCTGTTCGGCACCCTGTATTGGGAAGCCGAACCCCACCGCGCCACGAGCGCGTCCATGACTCGCCTACAACACCAGATCGACATCGCCCGCGACCCGATCGCCGTGCTCGCCTATGCCAGCACCACGACCTGCTGGCCCGAGTGGCACCCTTCATCGCTGAAGGTCGATGGCCAGCCTGGGCCGTTGCATGCCGGGGCGCGTTTTGAGGAGGACATTCATGCTGGCGGCCGGGCCGGGCATTTGAGTTGGGAGGTCAGCGAATACTTGCCAGGCCGCCGTTGGTGCGCCCGGGCCCAGGGCGATCATGGCCTGGAGGTGTTGTTGACCTACGAGTGCAGCCGTGAGGGCGACGGCACACGATTTGTACGCACCCTGGAGTATCGATTCGCCAGCCCGCTGATGCGCCTGGCCAACCGATTGCTGCTCAAGCGGCGGATCGAACGTGAATCGACCGCCTCGATGCTGGCCCTGCGCGACATGGCCCAGCTCACCCTGGCCAGCCAGGCCGGGGCGCTCGCCTGACGGGGGCGCCATGGCGCCCCCGCCCATCACTCACCTGCTGACAGAGCCATTGAGACTCTTGGAGATTTCGTCTTTGATCGAAAGGCGTTTTTCCTTGAGCTTCCTCACGTCGTCATCCCCCAGGGCCTGGGCCTCCGCGCTCAGCACCTGATTATCGACAACCGAGTATTTATCCAGCAATGCATTGAGATGGGGGTCGTTGGCCCGCTTCTGCTGGACGACTTCCTTAGTGCAGCTCAGGTCCTGATACAGGTCATGTTTCACCGGCATGGAACACCTCCGTTCGTTGATCGGTGGCGAACGCCTTGGTGCGCGCTCACCCGTTCTCAGCATGGCCTCGCTCAGTGGTAACTGTCGACCATCAATCCGACCAGCGGCGACAACCAGCCAGGCCCCTAGACCTCAATCAGGTGCTTGAGCGGGTGGTAGTCGGTTTTCAGGGTCGCGGCGTACAGCGACGCCCGTGAAATCAGCTGGCAGAACCAGTCCAGCAGCACCGGGTTGTTCAGGCTGCGCGCCAGCTTGATATGGAACTCGCCCAGCAGATGGATCAGCCGTTCATGGTCGCCACTGCGGGCGGCTTCCTGCTCCAGCTTCAGGTGATCGCGCAGGTCGCGGGTGACGGCCGTATCGCGGGCTTTGCGGTGTGGCGCACATCGCATTGACACCACACACCCCTGTGGTAGCAACTGTCTTAGCCATGCCGCTCGTCACCGCCATCGCGAGCAGGAATCTGGGTTGAGCCCGTAGGAGCGAGGCTTGCCCGCGAACCGGCCAGCCCATCCAACATCAATGTCGCCAGACGTACCGCCTTCGCGGGCAAGCCTTAATGCCAGTCAGTTAAGGCGCCAAACCTGTGGGAGCGAGCCTGCTCGCGAAGACGGCAACACAGCCAACATCTCCGTTGACTGACCTACTGCTATCGCGAGCAGGCTCGCTCCCACGCGGGTTTCGCTTAACTGACTGGCATTAGGGCAAGCCTCGCTCCTACAAGGAATTGAGCTGCCCCCGGATGTGTGTTCGCCGTGGAC
>NZ_FOCB01000039.1 GCF_900109995.1 Pseudomonas sp. ok272
CCTGTGGGAGCGAGCCTGCTCGCGAAGACGGCAACACAGCCAACATCTCCGTTGACTGACCTACTGCTATCGCGAGCAGGCTCGCTCCCACGTGGGTTTCGCTTAACTGACTGGCATTAGGGCAAGCCTCGCTCCTACAAGGAATTGAGCTGCCCCCGGATGTGTGTTCGCCGTGGACCAGGGTGAGCGGGCTTGCCCGCGAAGGCGGCAGGACATTCAGCATCAATGTTGACTGAACCATCGCCATCGCGGGCAAGCCCGCTCCCACAGTTGATCGCGTTGCAATAATAAGACCGGTATTAACCACCAAGATTGCCCCTGAACCGAGGTCCCATCAACGAACCACTTGCCGAGTGAATCGAACATGAGCGCCAACGTTGACCTGAACAACCGCCCTGACTACGACAAGGTCCTGCAGGACATTGCCGATTACGTCTTGACCTTCAACATCCAATCCGCCGAAGCCCTCGATACCGCCCGCAACTGCCTGATGGACACCTTGGGCTGCGGCCTGCTGGCGCTGCGGTTTCCCGAATGCACCAAACACCTGGGGCCGATGGTCGAAGGCACCGTCGTGCCGTGCGGTGCGCGGGTGCCGGGAACCTCGTTTCGTCTCGATCCGGTGAAAGCCGCCTGGGACATCGGCTGCACCGTGCGTTGGCTCGACTACAACGACACCTGGCTGGCGGCCGAGTGGGGCCATCCTTCGGACAACCTCGGCGGGATTCTCGCGGTGGCCGATCACCTGTCGCAAAAGCGCGTGGCCACTGGCGAGGTGCCGTTGACCGTGCGTGATGTGCTCGACGCGATGATCATGGCCCACGAGATCCAGGGCGTGATTGCCCTGGAGAACGCCTTCAATCGGGTTGGCCTGGACCACGTGTTGCTGGTCAAGGTCGCCTCGACGGCGGTGACCGCCAAACTGATGGGGGCCAATCGCGAGCAACTGCTGTCGGCGCTGTCCCACGCGTTCGTCGATGGCCAGGCGCTGCGCACGTATCGTCATGCGCCGAATGCCGGGTCGCGCAAGTCGTGGGCCGCGGGTGATGCGACCAGTCGCGCCGTGCGCCTGGCGGACATTGCCCTGCGTGGCGAGATGGGCATTCCCGGGGTGCTCACCGCGCCGCAGTGGGGCTTCTATGACGTGCTGTTCAGTCACACCAACAAGGACTTGGCGCTCAAGCCCGAGGGCCAGCGCGCCTTCCGCGTGTCGCAGCCGTATGGCACCTATGTCATGGAGAACGTGCTGTTCAAGGTCAGCTTCCCGGCCGAGTTCCATGCGCAGACCGCCTGCGAAGCGGCGGTGACGCTGCATCCGCAGGTGTGCAATCGCCTGCATGAGATCGACAAAATCGTCATCACCACCCACGAGTCGGCGATCCGCATCATCTCCAAGGTTGGGCCGCTGGCCAATGCCGCCGACCGCGACCACTGCCTCCAGTACATGACTGCCGTGCCGCTGGCCTTCGGCAATCTGGTGGCCGAGCAGTACGAGGATGGGTTCCACGCGGCCCACCCGATCATCGATGTGCTGCGCGACAAGATGGTGATCGTCGAAGATCCGCGCTACAGCCGTGAATACCTGGAGGCGGACAAACGCTCCATTGCCAACGCGGTGCAGGTGTTCTTCAAGGATGGGTCGAGCACCGGGCAGGTGGTGGTCGAGTACCCGATCGGCCATCGCCGCCGTCGCGCCGAAGGTATCCCGCTGCTGGAAGACAAGTTCAAGGCCAACCTGGCCACGCGCTTCACCGGCCAGCGTGCGGCGCAGATCGTTGCGCTGTGCCAGGATCAGGCGGCGCTCGAAGCCACGCCGGTTAACCGCTTCATGGACCTGTGGGTGATCTGACGGTGGGAGCGAGCCTGCTCGCGAAGAGGGCGTATCAGTCGGCATCAATATCGACTGACTCACCCTCATTCGCGAGCAGGCTCGCTCCCACAGGTGCTAAAGGGTCATGCTTTTAGCCACTTTTCCACCGGCAACTTGGTCAGGGCAAACCCGGCCAGCAGCACCGCCGAATAGCCGATCAACTCCGACGAAATCACCTGCCCCTCGTACCAGGCGCCAATCACTACGGCGAACACCGGGAAGATGATGAACACAAACGACAGGATGATCGGGCTCAGGCGCTTGAGCAGCATGAAGTAGACGATAAAGCCACCGACCGATGCCACGAGACCCAGGTAGAACAGGGCTGCCCATGAGCGTGGGCTGACATCGCTGAACACCGGGGTTTCGACGCCCAGGCCGACGGCGAACAGCATCAGCCCGGCAATGCCGATGGGCAGGGTGTTGTAGGTGATGACGCTGATGGCGCTCCCGTGTTTCTTGGTCACCACGTAGCACAGCGCATGCATGATTGCGGCCGCCAGGATCGCCAGCACCCCGAACAACTCGGCATGGTCCAGGTGCAAGCCCTGGCTGCGGATAATCATGAACAGGCTGGCAAAGCCGATGGCGATTCCCAACACCTGAGAGGTGTAGATTTTCTCGCGCAGGAACAGCGCCGAAAAGATCAGGATGAACACCGGCATGCAACTGAACAGCAAGGCCGTCAGCCCGGATGAGACGTGCAGCTCGCCATAGTTGAGCAAGTAGTACGGCAGGCTGAAGTACGACAAGGTCACGAACACAAAGAACCAACGACTTTGCCGGGGGAATAACAAGGGCTCGCGGCGCAGCGCGGCGAAGCTCAGGAACAGCGGGAAGGCAATCAGGAAGCGCAGGCCCGCGGCGGTCAGCGGCGGCACGCTTTCGACCGCAATCTTGATCCCCAGCCAGGTGGTGCCCCAACTCAGGCACACGATGAGAAACAGCAGGCTGGTCATCAGGCCGGCCAGCCAGGGTTTGCGGCGAGTGGGCAGGGCATCGGTGGCGATGGCTGTTGGCATGCGGGTGGACCTTGCGTGCGGGGGAATTGACCTGTCCATGGAAAAGGTCTATCCCTGATTGAACCTGTTTTCAGCACGCTATTAGGGAAGGCAATGGCTGTCAAAGTAAGTATTGCCATGGTGTCAATGTTGCGCGAAGCCCTGGCCACGGGGGGCGGGGTGAAATATAAGCGCTTGGCCGAGGCCATAGAGCAGGGTATCCACGAGGGGGCAATCGAGCCAGGGTGCAAGCTCCCGCCCCATCGGCTGTTGGCCGACAGCGTCGGGGTCACGGTTGGCACCATCAGCCGTGCGTATGCCGAACTGGAGCGCACCGGCAAGGTCGTTGCGCGTGTGGGCGATGGCACGTACGTGCGTCAGCGCGGGATGGAGCGAGCCCGGGACACGGGCTTTCGCAATGTCAGCGAAGAGCCCCGGGGGTGTTTCGACATGAGCCGCAACCAGCCGATCCCCGGGTACGACGCGGCGTTTTTCAGCCAGGGCCTGCAAGCCCTGGCGCTTGATCCCGATGCGGTGCAGCGGATCAGTGGCTACACCGAGGAAGCAGGGTTGCCGGCGTATCGGCAGGCGGGGGCGCAATGGCTCAGCCACCAGGACTTTGTGGCGCATGCCGAACAAGTGGTCTGCGTCAACGGTGCCCAGCATGGCCTGATGTGTACGCTGATGGCGTTGCTCAAGGCCGGGGATACCATGGTCAGCGAGCACCTGACCTATCCGGGGTTGATCAGCATCGCCCGTAGCCTTGGGATAAAACTGCTCGGCGTGGCGATGGATGATGAAGGGCTGTTGCCCCAGGCCCTGGACGACCTGTGCCGTCAGCATCGGGTAGCGGCGGTGTATTGCACGCCGACCCTGCAGAACCCCACGGCGGCGGTGATGTCGACGGCCCGGCGTGTGGAGTTGGTGGCGGTGTGTCGTGCGCATAACCTGCTGATCATCGAGGACGAGGCCCATGCGGTGTTGGCGCAGGAACGGCCATTGCCCCTGAGCCATTTTGCCCCGGAGCGCACGGTGCTGATTGCCAGCCTGAGCAAGGCGGTATCGGCCGGGTTGCGGGTCGGTTACGTGCACGCGCCGCAGCCGCTGGCCAGCCGGCTGGCGGCGGCGGTGCGGGCGTCGTGCTGGATGGCCACGCCGTTGGTCATGGAGCTGGCGACCTCGTGGCTGGAAACCGGCATCGCCCGGCACTTGCTAGGGCAGCAGGTCGTGGAGGTCAGCCGGCGCAAGACCTTGGTCTTGGGGTTGCTGGAGGGCCTGGAATACAGCACTCATCCCCACAGCCCGCACTTCTGGATCAAAGTGCCCGAGCCGTGGCGCGCGTCGCAGATCGAGGCGGAGCTCAAGCAGGCGGGTTACCTGATTGCCACAGCCGAGGCGTTCGCCGTCGGGCATGGCGCGGTGCCGCAGTGTATTCGGCTGAGTGTGTGCCATTCGCAGGGAGATGATCGGCTGTTGCTGGAAGGTGTTGAGGCGGTAGCGCAGGCGTTGCGGGCGACAGTGTAACCGTTCATCGCGAGCAAGCTCGCACCACCGCTGATCCCCTGTGGGAGCGGGCTTGCTCGCGAAGGCGGTGGATCAGCTTGCCAAGAGGCTGGATGTGCCAACCTCTTCGCGAGCAAGCCCGCCCACC
>NZ_FOCB01000048.1 GCF_900109995.1 Pseudomonas sp. ok272
TCGTCGGCCAGTTTCTGGCTGACGCTGATGGTGAAGGTCGGCGCGGTGCCTTCGGACACGGTGTTGCCAGCGATGCTGACGGTCACGGTGTCCGGGGTATCGACCACGGTGGTGGTGACCTTGCTGCCATCGAGGGTCAATTTCTCGAAGTCGCGGTCGCCGGTAACGCCTGCCAGGCCATTGACGATCGGGCCCGAAACGTAATCGGTGTTGGCCACGGGCACGGTGATCGAGCCGGTCAGGCTGTTGCCCGCGACGGTGATCTTGGTGCCGTCGCTGAGGGTAAAGATCAGCGGCGCGTGGTTGCCAATCGGGATGCCATCCGGTCCCTTCAGGGTCACGGTGTAGGTGATGGTGCCGCCTTCTTCCACGGAGGTTTTGTCCGCGGTCAGGGTGGCGATCACTTCGCTTGGGGTGTCGCCGACGAGCACGACGCCCGGCAGTGGGCTGACGATCAGGAGTTCAAAGGTTTTGCCCGGAACGGTGGCGTCGGTCACGGTGGCGGTGACAAACCCACCGTCCTTGAAGACGTCATCGCCCTGGATCGGCGCGGTGTAGATCGCCTTGGTCTCGCCGGCCTTGACGGTGACGGTGTCGCCGTTACCCAGCTTGACGATGAGGTCGTCCTTGAGTGCCCGATTGATCTTGATGGTGAAGGTTGGGTGGGCGTTTTCCAGGACCGGGCCGTTGCCTTCGATGCTGACAGCGACAATGTCCGGCTTATCGATGATCGTGGTGGTGACCGGGCTCTTATCGAGGGTCAGCTTTTCGAAGTTATCGTCACCGGTAACGCCGGTCAGGCTGTTGGTCACGGGCGCCGAGTCATAGACGTCATTGGCCACGGGCACGGTGAACTTGCCTGTCAGGCTGTTGGCGTCGATGGTGATCTTGGTGCCGTCGCTGAGGGTGAAGGTCAGCGGCGCGTGATTGCCAATCGGCAGGCCGGCAGGCCCGGACAGGGTCACGGTGTAGGTGATGCTGCTGCCTTCGAACGCGAGGTGTTTGTTCGCGGTGAGGGTGGCGGTGACTTCGCTGATAGTGTCGTTGATCTGCACCACGCCCGGCTCTTTGCTCAGTTGCAGGTCTTCGAAGACCTTGCCTGGCACTGTGGCGTCGGTGACGGTCAGGCTCAGTGGGCCGCCGTCTTTGTAGACGTCATCGCCCTGGATCGGCGCGGTGTAGAGGGCGGTGGTTTCACCGGCTTTGACGGTGACCGTACCGCCGTTGCTCAGCTTGACGGTCAGGTCTTCCTTCAACGCCTGGCTGATGCTGACGGTGAAGGTCGGCTTGGCGTTCTCGAATACGTCGCCATTGCCTTTGATGCTGACGGTGAAGGTGTCCGGGGTGTCGTTGATCTGCACCACGCCCGGCTCTTTGCTCAG
>NZ_FOCB01000043.1 GCF_900109995.1 Pseudomonas sp. ok272
ACTTTGTTGGGTGACTGCGTACCTTTTGTATAATGGGTCAGCGACTTATTTTCAGTGGCGAGCTTAACCGAATAGGGGAGGCGTAGCGAAAGCGAGTCTTAATAGGGCGTCTAGTCGCTGGGAATAGACCCGAAACCGGGCGATCTATCCATGGGCAGGTTGAAGGTTGGGTAACACTAACTGGAGGACCGAACCGACTACCGTTGAAAAGTTAGCGGATGACCTGTGGATCGGAGTGAAAGGCTAATCAAGCTCGGAGATAGCTGGTTCTCCTCGAAAGCTATTTAGGTAGCGCCTCATGTATCACTGTAGGGGGTAGAGCACTGTTTCGGCTAGGGGGTCATCCCGACTTACCAAACCGATGCAAACTCCGAATACCTACAAGTGCCGAGCATGGGAGACACACGGCGGGTGCTAACGTCCGTCGTGAAAAGGGAAACAACCCAGACCGTCAGCTAAGGTCCCAAAGTTATGGTTAAGTGGGAAACGATGTGGGAAGGCTTAGACAGCTAGGAGGTTGGCTTAGAAGCAGCCACCCTTTAAAGAAAGCGTAATAGCTCACTAGTCGAGTCGGCCTGCGCGGAAGATGTAACGGGGCTCAAACCATACACCGAAGCTACGGGTATCACTTAGGTGATGCGGTAGAGGAGCGTTCTGTAAGCCTGTGAAGGTGAGTTGAGAAGCTTGCTGGAGGTATCAGAAGTGCGAATGCTGACATGAGTAACGACAATGGGTGTGAAAAACACCCACGCCGAAAGACCAAGGTTTCCTGCGCAACGTTAATCGACGCAGGGTTAGTCGGTCCCTAAGGCGAGGCTGAAAAGCGTAGTCGATGGAAAACAGGTTAATATTCCTGTACTTCTGGTTATTGCGATGGAGGGACGGAGAAGGCTAGGCCAGCTTGGCGTTGGTTGTCCAAGTTTAAGGTGGTAGGCTGGAATCTTAGGTAAATCCGGGATTCTAAGGCCGAGAGCTGATGACGAGTTACCTTTTAGGTAACGAAGTGGTTGATGCCATGCTTCCAAGAAAAGCTTCTAAGCTTCAGGTAACCAGGAACCGTACCCCAAACCGACACAGGTGGTTGGGTAGAGAATACCAAGGCGCTTGAGAGAACTCGGGTGAAGGAACTAGGCAAAATGGCACCGTAACTTCGGGAGAAGGTGCGCCGGTGAGGGTGAAGGACTTGCTCCGTAAGCTCATGCCGGTCGAAGATACCAGGCCGCTGCGACTGTTTATTAAAAACACAGCACTCTGCAAACACGAAAGTGGACGTATAGGGTGTGACGCCTGCCCGGTGCCGGAAGGTTAATTGATGGGGTTAGCTAACGCGAAGCTCTTGATCGAAGCCCCGGTAAACGGCGGCCGTAACTATAACGGTCCTAAGGTAGCGAAATTCCTTGTCGGGTAAGTTCCGACCTGCACGAATGGCGTAACGATGGCGGCGCTGTCTCCACCCGAGACTCAGTGAAATTGAAATCGCTGTGAAGATGCAGTGTATCCGCGGCTAGACGGAAAGACCCCGTGAACCTTTACTATAGCTTTGCACTGGACTTTGAATTTGCTTGTGTAGGATAGGTGGGAGGCTTTGAAGCGTGGACGCCAGTCTGCGTGGAGCCAACCTTGAAATACCACCCTGGCAACTTTGAGGTTCTAACTCAGGTCCGTTATCCGGATCGAGGACAGTGTATGGTGGGTAGTTTGACTGGGGCGGTCTCCTCCTAAAGAGTAACGGAGGAGTACGAAGGTGCGCTCAGACCGGTCGGAAATCGGTCGTAGAGTATAAAGGCAAAAGCGCGCTTGACTGCGAGACAGACACGTCGAGCAGGTACGAAAGTAGGTCTTAGTGATCCGGTGGTTCTGTATGGAAGGGCCATCGCTCAACGGATAAAAGGTACTCCGGGGATAACAGGCTGATACCGCCCAAGAGTTCATATCGACGGCGGTGTTTGGCACCTCGATGTCGGCTCATCACATCCTGGGGCTGAAGCCGGTCCCAAGGGTATGGCTGTTCGCCATTTAAAGTGGTACGCGAGCTGGGTTTAGAACGTCGTGAGACAGTTCGGTCCCTATCTGCCGTGGACGTTTGAGATTTGAGAGGGGCTGCTCCTAGTACGAGAGGACCGGAGTGGACGAACCTCTGGTGTTCCGGTTGTCACGCCAGTGGCATTGCCGGGTAGCTATGTTCGGAATAGATAACCGCTGAAAGCATCTAAGCGGGAAACTAGCCTCAAGATGAGATCTCACTGGGACCTTGAGTCCCCTGAAGGGCCGTCGAAGACTACGACGTTGATAGGTTGGGTGTGTAAGCGCTGTGAGGCGTTGAGCTAACCAATACTAATTGCCCGTGAGGCTTGACCATATAACACCCAAGCAATTTGCATGCTCC
>NZ_FOCB01000007.1:0-211176 GCF_900109995.1 Pseudomonas sp. ok272
CATAACTCTTTGTTTACCAAGGAGTTTTCCGTTTCGACTGCGCCGGAAGTGGGGCGAATTATAGACTTCCAGGATCTGCCGTCAAGCGCTTATTACGCTTTTGTTGCAACAGGTGCTTTTCTAGCTATCAGCCGGGGGATTCGACGGGCTACCGGGGGTATACGCAGCACCAATAGCGTTGCGCCAATAGAGGCATAGATAACCCACTCCTGCAGATCCGCTCGAACAATCCAAAGCATGTGCAGCAACCCAAGCCCAAGAATCAGGTAGACCAGGCGGTGCAACTTCTTCCAGCGTGCCCCCAAACGGCGCTGACTGTAGCGATTGGAGGTGACCGCCAGCGCGAGTAAACACAGGAACCCCAGGCCACCGACAATAATGTAGGGCCGCTTGCTCAACTCCACACCCAACTGAGACCAATCCAATCCCAGGATAAAAACCAGGTAGGCACTCACATGCAGCACCCCATAAGCAAAGCACCACAACCCCAACTGCCGCCGTACAGCGATCCACCCCGCCCACCCCGTCAGCTTCTGCATGGGCGTCATACTCAGGGTGGACAGCAGCAAAATCAGCACCCCCAACCCAAGTCGGTCAACCAGCACCTTTCCCGGGTCCGGCCCCAGCGCGGAGTTCCAGGCCTCATACAGCCAAAGCAGCGGCCAAACCGCAGCCACCATAAAGATCCCAGCGCGCCACACGGGAAACCGCATCAGTAGTTCTTCCGCAAATCGAGGTTGCTATAAAGAGAAGCCACTTCATCCGCATAGCCATTGAACATCTGCGTATCGCGCACATTCGGCTTGAACAGCCCGCTCGGCAACCGCCGCTCTCGCGCCTGCGTCCAGCGCGGGTGATCGACCGTCGGATTCACATTTGCGTAAAAGCCATACTCATCGGCCGCAATACTCTGCCAAGTGGTTTTTGGCTGCTCACTCACCAGGCTGATCCGCACAATGGACTTGATGCTCTTGAACCCGTACTTCCATGGCACCACCAAGCGCAATGGCGCACCGTTCTGATTCGGCAGCTCACGGCCATACATCCCGACCGCCAGGATAGCCAAAGGGTTCATCGCTTCATCTATACGTAGCCCTTCGACATAAGGCCAATCGATCAGCGCAAACCCCGAACGCTGTCCGGGCATGCTTTTGGGGTCCTGCAAGGTTTCAAAGCGAATGTACTTGGCCTTTGAACTCGGCTCGACCTGACTGAGCAGCGCCGAGAGAGGAAAGCCAATCCACGGAATGACCATCGACCATGCCTCGACACAACGCAGGCGATAGATACGCTCCTCCAGTTGATACGGCTTGATGAAGTCCTCCAGCGCATAACGCCCCGGCTTGCCTACCTCACCATCAACAATCACTGTCCAAGGCTCGACCTTCAAGGCCCCCGCGTTCGCCGCCGGATCGCCCTTATCAGTGCCGAACTCATAGAAGTTGTTGTAGTGAGTGGCGTCTTTAAACGGGGTAATCGCCTCGCCCTGGACGGACACCGCCCCCCATCGCGTGGAAGGTAGCTTTTCAGCGAACCAGGAAGGCGCCGTGCCAGGCTCGACATCGGCGTAGCGCGCCGCGTCATCGGCACTGGCCCAACGCGGCAGACCGCCAACGGCGATACCGGCAAGCGCGCCACCCAGCAATGTGCGACGAGACAGATAGAGGGACTCAGGCGTGACATCCGACTCATGGCAGTCGGATGGCTTGGGGAATTTGAACAGCATGGCAACTCCGCAGGATTGGAGGACAGATGCACCAATAGACTGCGGAGTATGGGGGAAATTACATCACTCGGCTTTTTTGTGCCGACGCAGGTGCAACAGGTATTGCACGGGGCCGGAAGCCGCATAGGCAAGGAACACCAGCAACAAGATACGCGGCGGATCGCTGAACACGACTGCAAACACCAACACCACGGCCAGGATCGCCACGAACGGGACGCGCCCCTTCAAGTCCAGCTCCTTGAAGCTGTTGTACTTGATGTTGCTGACCATCAGCATGCCCGCAGCAGCCACCATCAGCGCGACCAGGAAGGACATCTTCGATCCCTGGATCCCGTAGTCGCTGAAGGCCCAGACAATCCCCGCCACCACACCGGCAGCCGCCGGACTGGCCAGACCGATGAAGTAGCGCTTGTCGGCGGTGCCTACCTGAGTATTAAAGCGCGCCAGGCGCAACGCGGCGCCCGCTACATATATGAAGGCGACCATCCAGCCGACCTTGCCCATATCCCCCAACGCCCAGCCAAAGGCCAGCAATGCCGGCGCAACGCCAAACGCGACCATGTCCGACAACGAGTCGTACTCGGCACCAAAGGCGCTCTGGGTGTTGGTCATGCGCGCAACCCGACCGTCCAGGCCGTCGAGCACCATGGCGACGAAAATGGCAATGGCCGCGAAAGCAAAGTACTTGCTCGCGCCGGCCGCATCACCGGCACTCAGGGCGCTCTGGGCGCTCATGGAGTTGATGATGGAGTAGAACCCCGCGAACAGGTTCGCGGTGGTGAACAGATTCGGCAGCAGATAGATACCACGATGCCGGACTTTACGGCCTTCAGCGTCATGCCCTTCTTCGACATGCTCATCGATGGGCAGCAGGCTTTCGGCGTCAGAGGCCTGGTTTGGCTCTTCGGGACGTTCGCTCATGGACATTACCTTGCAACGGTGTGGAAAGTTTCGACAGGTGCCTGCGGCAACGGTTCGCGCGCAAACGATGCAGCTTTATACCAGAACCGGCCCGCCAAACGAAAAAACGCGGCCTAGGCCGCGTTTTTCGTACAGGCTCGCGACTTAGTTTTTGGCTTTGTCGACGATCTTGTTGGCACCGATCCACGGCATCATCGAGCGCAGTTGCTCGCCGATGATCTCGATACCGTGCGCAGCGTTGTTACGACGCTTGGCAGTCATCGAAGGATAGCCGGTAGCACCTTCGCTGATGAACATCTTGGCGTACTCGCCATCCTGAATACGTTTCAGGGCATTGCGCATGGCCTGGCGGGATTCAGCGTTGATGACTTCAGGGCCGGTCACGTACTCGCCGTACTCGGCGTTGTTGGAGATCGAGTAGTTCATGTTGGCGATACCGCCTTCGTACATGAGGTCAACGATCAACTTCAGTTCGTGCAGGCACTCGAAGTAGGCCATTTCCGGCGCGTAGCCAGCTTCAACCAGGGTTTCGAAACCGGCCTTGACCAGTTCAACGGTACCGCCGCACAGAACGGCTTGCTCGCCGAACAGGTCGGTTTCAGTCTCGTCCTTGAAGGTGGTTTCGATGATGCCGGTACGACCACCACCCACGCCAGCGGCGTAGGACAGTGCAACGTTCTTGGCATTGCCCGAGGCATCTTGATAGATAGCGATCAGGTCCGGAATACCGCCGCCCTTGACGAACTCGGAACGCACGGTGTGGCCCGGGGCCTTCGGCGCGATCATGATCACGTCGAGGTCGGCGCGTGGCACTACCTGGTTGTAGTGAATCGCGAAGCCGTGGGAGAAGGCCAGGGTGGCGCCTTTCTTGATGTTCGGCTCGATTTCGTTGTTGTACAGGGCAGACTGGAACTCATCCGGGGTCAGGATCATGACCAGGTCGGCAGCAGCAACGGCGGAAGCAACGTCAGTCACTTTCAGGCCATGGGCTTCAGCCTTGGCAACAGTGGCCGAGCCTTTGCGCAGGCCAACAGTCACGTCAACACCGGAGTCTTTCAGGTTGCACGCTTGAGCGTGGCCCTGGGAACCGTAACCGATGATGGCAACTTTCTTGCCCTGGATGATCGACAGGTCGCAGTCTTTATCGTAGAAAACTTTCATGAATTTCCCCTATATATCCAGGCCGTTCAGGCCATTCGCTAATTTTGATTGTTAGATGCTGAGTACTTTGTCGCCGCGCGCGATCCCGGTCACGCCACTGCGGACGGTCTCCAGGATCGAGGCGGTACCAATGGACTGGATGAAGCTGTCGAGCTTGTCGCTGGTACCGGTCAGTTGAACGGTATACACGCTGGCGCTGACATCGACGATCTGCCCACGATAGATATCGGTGGTGCGTTTGATCTCGGCGCGCTGGGCGCCGGTCGCCTTGACCTTGACCAACATCAGTTCACGCTCGATGTGAGCACTCTCCGACAGGTCGACCAGTTTGACCACTTCGATCAGTTTGTTCAGGTTCTTGGTGATCTGCTCGATGACTTCATCGTGCCCTACGGTGGTCAACGTCAGGCGCGACAAGGTCGGGTCTTCGGTCGGTGCCACGGTCAGGCTTTCGATGTTGTAGTTACGCTGCGAGAACAGACCCACTACACGAGACAGAGCGCCCGGTTCGTTTTCCAGAAGCAAGGAGATAATGTGCCGCATGATTAAGTACGCTCCGTCTTGCTCAGCCACATATCGCGCATGGAGCCGTCTTTGATCTGCATCGGGTAGACGTGCTCGCTGGTATCGACCGAAATATCGAGCACTACCAGGCGATCCTTCATGGCAAACGCTTCTGCCATCTTCGACTTCAAGTCTTTGGCGTCGGTGATGCGCATGCCGACATGGCCGTAAGCTTCTGCCAGCTTGACGAAGTCAGGCAACGACTCCATGTAGGAGTGCGAATGACGGCTGCCGTAGCTCATGTCCTGCCACTGACGGACCATACCCAGGACGCCGTTGTTCAGGATGACGATTTTCACCGGCAGACCGTATTGCAGGCAGGTCGACAGTTCCTGGATGTTCATCTGGATACTGCCCTCGCCCGTGACACAGGCAACGTCGGCATCCGGAAAGCTCAACTGGATACCCATGGCCGCCGGGAAACCGAAGCCCATGGTGCCCAGGCCGCCGGAGTTGATCCAGCGATTAGGCTTGTTGAACGTGTAGTACTGCGCCGCGAACATCTGGTGCTGGCCCACGTCAGAAGTCACAAAGGCATCGCCCTTGGTCACTTCGCACAGGGTCTCGATCACGGTCTGCGGCTTGATCTTGCTGCCATCGCCCTTGTCATACGGGAAAAGACCGCGATCACCGCGCCACTCGTCGACCTGCTTCCACCAACTGGCAACGGACTCCTGGTTCGGGGTCTCGCCGATTTCCTTGAGGATCGCGACCATTTCGCTCAGGACGCTCTCAACCGGACCCACGATCGGCACATCGGCCTTGATGGTCTTGGAAATCGAAGCCGGGTCGATGTCGATGTGAATGATCTTGGCGTTCGGACAGAACTTGGCCGGGCCGTTGATCACGCGGTCATCGAAGCGCGCACCCACTGCCAGGATCACATCGGCATGGTGCATGGCCAGGTTGGCGGTGTAGCTGCCGTGCATGCCGAGCATGCCAATGAACTGACGGTCGGTGCCAGGGTAGGCACCCAACCCCATCAGGGTATTGGTCACGGGCAGGTTGAGCATTTGTGCCAGTTCGGTCAGCGGCGCGGAGCCACCACCGAGGATCACGCCGCCGCCTGCGTACAGCACAGGACGCTTGGCCGCCAGCAGCATCTCTGCCGCCTTGCGGATTTGCCCGGAGTGACCGCGTACAGCCGGGCTGTAGGAACGCAGCTTGGCTTTTTTCGGGAAGATGTATTCGAACTTCTCGGCCGGGTTGGTCATGTCTTTCGGGATATCGACAACGACTGGGCCAGGACGACCGGATTGCGCCAGGTAGAAGGCTTTCTTCATGACTTCCGGGATTTCCGAAGCGTGCTTGATCATGAAGCTGTGCTTCACGATCGGCCGGGAGATACCGATCATGTCGGTTTCCTGGAACGCATCGGTGCCCACCATGGTGCTAGGCACCTGGCCGGAAATGATCACCATCGGAATGGAGTCCATATAGGCCGTGGCAATACCGGTAATGGCGTTGGTTGCACCCGGACCCGAGGTCACCAGTACCACGCCAGCCTTGCCGGTGGCACGGGCATAACCGTCTGCCATATGGGTTGCCGCTTGCTCATGACGAACCAGGATATGGGTCACTTCCGGCTCTTTGAACAGGGCATCGTAGACATGAAGAAGAGCACCGCCCGGGTACCCGTAGATGTATTTGACGCCTTCGTCACGCAAAAAGCGGACGAGCATCTCACCGCCAGATAAAAGCTCCACGTTGTTCACCTCTAAAACGCCAGAATACCGCCCACATGAAACAGGACGGGTCTTAATAGGTTTACTTCCCAGCAGAGCATGAGCGACGGTGGTCGCCGACTACGTCAGCACTGACTGAGCAAGTATTGGGATAGCTCCAAGTGTTGCGGAGCTTTCCCACCCAGCGCGAGGTAACGCGTTGCGGGTGTAGCAGGTCGGCGCGGGTGTGCGCCTCATGATCTGCTGTGCGGGCCTGCTTCTGGCAGTCCCTCTACAGCGGACTTTGGATTCTTCTGTTTCGCCCTCTGCAAGTCAAGCCGTCTATGTGCCTAATTCGAACTAAGCGCATGAGAACGCAAGAAAAAACCTCTAAACCCCACGCCGGATAACTTCGATTGCGCACTTTTGGCAAGGAAATGGCATGCGAACGTACCGGCCTGTCATCAAGGGATTGGTTGGCGTGAGAGAAACGAAACAACTGCCAGCGGGCGCCGGCAGTTGTGGCATCACCGGGAGGCGGTGATGAGCAGGTCGAATTGCTTGAGCAAGTGCTGCAACTGGCGGTCCTTGCCTTGGACATTGCGTCCGGCAAATACCATCTCGGCCATTTCCTGGATGCCGGAGGCATTGGGCAGCGGCAGGTCCTGCTCAAGGATCACTTTCATGCGCGGCAAGAAGATCCATTGCAGCCACTGCTCGAAATCCAGGGTATCGACGCTGAACGGCTCGACACTCGACAGCGCCTCCCGGGAAGGCGCGACTTCATCCCACCAGCCTTGCAGCCGTAGCTCACACTCGATCAGCAACAACTGTTCGGCTATTTTCGAAAAACGGACGTCCATCAGAGCGAAACCTTGGCCTTCTGACGCGCCTGGGCGGCGCCAGCAGCATCGCCCTGCTTCTCACGTGCCTGGGCGATCAAGTCCCACAAGCTGGCCTGAAGCGCCGGACGTCCATTGGCGAAGGTCAACCCACGACGGGCAAACTGCTCGGCCTGTGGGGCGTCGCCCTGGGCCATGCGCACTTGTGCCAGGCGATAGAGCACCTGTGGCTCACGCGGGGCAACCCGTTGCGCGCGCTCAAGACTTGAAGAGGCACCGTTGAGGTCACCACTGGCCTGCTGCTGTTGCGCCGTAGTCAACAACGCCAGGACCGGGCCATCGAGTTGCTCATCGGCAGACAGGCCGCCCACACTGGCGCTGCTCGCCGGTGGAATGCCACTCGGCGTCGATGGCAGGGTGTAGCTGCCCTGGTTGATCGGGCCACTATCGAACGTCGGGCCCGGGGTGATCGGTCCGGAGCTGGCTGGACCGGGGGTGATCGGCTGGGTGCTGATCGGCATCGAGGTCGTCGCGCCACCGCCCGGAATCATCACGACCACGCCGCTATCACCCTGCGGGATAGCCTGGGCCTGTGCCTGCCCTGGGCGCGTCACAGTGGTCTTGCGAAACCCGCCGGTGGCGGACAAACGTTCGCTGTTGGAAACCGCCGTGCCGGAATCAACCACCGGGATCGAGCCACGCTGTACGCTGGAGCAACCACTGAGCAAAGCCAGCGCGGTCAACGTTACCGCTGGAATAAACCACTTGTTCACTTCAAACCCTCTTTGCTTAATTCATCCAGCCCTTGACCCAATCCATCACCGACTCGTCAGATCCGGGGCCGGAGCCACCGCATGCTGCGCCGGGAGGCGGTTCGCTGCCGCGAATATACGGCATCTGCACTGCGCCTGGGCAGCTGGAATCCGAGCCCTGTCCGGTTCGAGAATCAATCCAGGCCTGGACGATGTTTTCCGGCTGCGGCATGTCCAGCGGCAACGGGTCGGCCTTGCGCATGAAACTGCTCCAGACCTGCAATGCCCCCGTGGCGCCGGTGAACGGTGTTTTGCCGTTGTCATCACGGCCCAGCCACACCACCGCCAGCAGATCCTGGCTGAAGCCGGCGAACCAGCTGTCTCGCGAATCGTTACTGGTACCGGTCTTACCCGCCAGCGTCAGCGTCTTGGGCAGCACGTTGTAGACCGAACTACCGGTACCTTCGCGCATGACTCGCTGCATGGCGCTCTGGATCAGGTAGATGGAGGCCGGATCAAAGCGTTGCTGAATCTGGAACGGATAACGCTTGAGCGGCTCACCTTCAGCGGTCAAGACGCTGCGAATCCCCCGCATCGGCGTATTGAAACCACCGTTGGCCAGGGTCTGGTACATGGTGGCCACTTCAATCGGCGTCAAGGCGCCCGCCCCCAGCAACATCGACGGGAAGGCCGGGAACTCACGGGTGACACCCAGGCGACCCAGGGTTTTCAGGACGTTGGGAACTCCGACTTCCAGCCCCAGGCGGGCCGTCGACAGGTTGTAGGAGTGCGCCAACCCTTGGTACAGGAACACCGTACCGTGGGAGCGACGATCGTAGTTCTGTGGTTTCCAGACCTGACCGTCGGCGCCCTTGACCGAGAAGGGTTCATCAGACAGCCAACTGGTCAGGGTGTACTGGCTTGGTTTCTCCAGCGCAGTCAGGTACACGGCCGGCTTGATCAGCGAGCCAATCGGCCGCACCGCATCCAGCGCCCGGTTGAACCCGGCGAAACCCGGCTGGCGGCTGCCGATCATGGCCTGGACTTCACCGGTTTCCGGGTTGGTCACCACCATGGCCGCCTCGACGTCTTCCGAGCCCTTGCGCCCGGACAGCCGCTTGAAGGTGTCACTGACCGAGGCTTCGGCTTTCATCTGCAGAATCGGATCGAAACTGGTGAAGATCCGCAGCCCTTCTTCGGTCAAGTCTTCGTCGCGGTAATCTTCGCGCAACTGGCGTTTGACCAAATCGATAAAGCCCGGGAACGAGCTGTCGGCGAGTTTGCCGCGCGTCGTCACACCCAGTGGCATTTTCTTCGCGGCAGCGACCTGCTCGGCCGTGGCAACGCCCTGCTGCTCAAGGACATCGAGCACCAGATTGCGCCGTTCAAGCGCCCGTTCCGGGTTGCGACGCGGATTGTAATAGGACGGCCCCTTGACCATCCCGACCAGCAAGGCAACTTGATGCAGCTTCAGCTCGGACAACGGTTGCCCGAAGAAGAACTGGCTGGCCAGGCCAAAACCATGCACCGCCCGCTGACCGTCTTGGCCGACGAACACTTCATTGAGGTAAGCCTCAAGAATCTCCTGCTTGTCGTAATGCAGCTCAAGCAGCATCGCCATCATGGCTTCGGTGAGCTTACGACTCAGGCTGCGCTCGTTGGTCAGGTAGAAGTTCTTGACCAACTGCTGGGTCAGCGTACTGCCGCCCTGGGTCATCTTGCCGCCAGACGTGTTGACCCAGACCGCGCGGGCAATCGATTTCGGTGACACGCCCCAGTGGCCATAGAAATCCCGGTCTTCCACGGCAACCAGGGTTTCGAGCAAGTACGGCGGGACCTGATCGAGCTTGATCAAGATCCGATCTTCGAGATTCTTCGGGTAAATCCCGCCGATCAACAGCGGCTCCAGGCGCACCACGGAAAGCTTCGAGCCGTTAAGGGCGGAAAGCTCGGCCACATAGTCGCCGGAGAAACGCACACGCACCGGCTGGGCCTTCTCCATGCCTTCATAGAACTGGAAGCCACGGGTATTGAGGTCAACGGTGTTGCCACTGACCGCCGCAGCACCGGGGCCATTGGCGACGCCTTCGCGGCGATAGCCCAGGGCGTCGAGCTCGGTGAGGAAGTCGGCCTTACTGAGCTTTTGTCCGACGAACAGCTCCAGTGGACGCGCATAAACCTTGGCCGGAATGGTCCAGCGTTTGCCGGAGAACTTCTCCTGAACCACGGCATCGAGGTAAACGGCGAAACCTGCGAGCACCACAAGACCGACCAGGCTGAGCTTCAGCGCCCAGCCCAGCCAGGGGCGCAGGCCGCTGGAGGGACGTTTTTTAGCTTTGCGGGGGGATCGTGTTCGAGTCATGGCGGCGGATTATACGCACTTTGCTGCCGATCAACATGAGCCCGGCGAGGTTTGCGTTAGCCTCGCTTGCAGCCATAATGGCGGCCTCGAATTTTCCGAACTCTGAAGGATCGCCCGTGAGCCAGTCACTGATCGCCGCCCTGCAAAACCCCGCCCTCTATCCCCACCCGGTAGACGGATTCCAGGTCATCGAAACCCACATCTCCTGGGTGCTGCTCACGGGCCCCTTTGCCTATAAAGTGAAAAAGCCGGTCAACTTCGGCTTCCTCGACTTCACGGCGCTCGATGCCCGCGAACACTTCTGCGGCGAAGAGCTGCGCCTGAACCAACGCCTGACCAACGACCTGTACCTGGAAGTACTGCCCATCACCGGCAGCGTCGATGCCCCGCAATTGGGTGGCACTGGCCCGGTCCTCGACTACGCGCTGAAAATGCGTCAGTTCCCGCAAAGCCAACTGCTCAGCACCCTGCAAGCCAACGGCGAACTGACCACCGCGCACATCGACGCCATGGCCCAGCAGATCGCCCGCTTCCACCTCGACGCGCCTCGAGTGCCTGCCGATCACGAAGCCGGGACCCCGGACAGCGTGATGGCACCGGTACGCCAGAACTTCGATCAGATCCGTCCGTTCCTCAGCGACAAGGCCGACCTGCTGCAACTCGACGCCCTGCAAGCCTGGGCCGAAAGCAGCTTCGAGCGCCTCAAGCCACTGCTGGCCCAGCGCAAGGCCGACGGTTTCATCCGCGAATGCCACGGTGACATCCACCTGGGCAACGCCACGCTGATCGACGGCAACGTGGTGATTTTCGACTGCATCGAATTCAACGAGCCGTTCCGCTTCACCGACGTGTACGCCGATACCGGCTTCCTGGCGATGGACCTGGAAGACCGTGGCCTCAAGAGCCTGGCCCGTCGCTTCATCAGCCAGTACCTGGAGCTGACCGGGGACTATCAGGGCCTGGAGCTGCTGAACTTCTACAAAGCCTACCGTGCGCTGGTACGCGCCAAGGTCAGCCTGTTCAGCATGCCCTCCGAGGCCGATCCGGTACAGCGCGCCACCACCCTGCGCCAGTACCGCAACTACGCCAACCTGGCTGAAAGCTACAGCACGATCCCCTCGCGCTTCATGGCAATCACCCACGGTGTTTCCGCCGTCGGCAAGAGCCACGTCGCGATGCGCCTGGTAGAAGCGCTGGGGGCGATTCGCCTGCGCTCCGACGTCGAGCGCAAGCGTTTGTTCGGCGAGCAGCAGGTACCCAACACTCCGCAAGCCGGCATCTATAGCACCGACGCCAGCGCCGCGACCTACACCCATCTACACAAAATCGCCGACGTGATCCTGCGGGCCGGCTTCCCGGTAGTGATTGACGCGACGTACCTCAAGCGTGAGCAACGCGATGGCGCGGCAAAAGTCGCCGAGGCCACCGGGGCACCGTTCCTGATCCTGGATTGCAATGCACCACAGGCGGTCATCGAAAACTGGCTGGCACTGCGCCAGGCAGACAAGGTCGACCCGTCCGACGCGAACCTGGCAGTCATCGCCGAGCAGCAGGCCACGCGTGAGGCACTGACGCCTACGGAGATCCTGTGCAGCAAACGCGTACAAACCAATGAAAGCGGGACC
Source organism: Pseudomonas sp. ok272 (assembly GCF_900109995.1). Taxonomy (GTDB): domain Bacteria; phylum Pseudomonadota; class Gammaproteobacteria; order Pseudomonadales; family Pseudomonadaceae; genus Aquipseudomonas. The sequence continues at coordinate 11,618 of NZ_FOCB01000007.1, forward strand.
CTCGACACTGTCGTGGCGCAGATTCGTCAGCGCCTGCCGGGCTTGTAAGAAACTATTTCAGGCGTGAAGACCTAACCGGCTTCACGCCTGCAAGATAGTGGCACTATAATGGCGTCATAAAATCAACAGGTGACGCCCCATGAGCCAGCCAAAACTTCTCGATACCCCGCTGTATGCCCTGCTGCATAAAGACGACATCACCGGCTTCAATCGCGAAAGGCCCAAGTCCGGGCCTATCGACATGGTGGGCGGTGATTTTCGTGGTCTCGACCTACGCGAACTGAACGCCGAAGGTGTCGACTTCAGCAATGCTTACTTTCGCTCCGCCGACCTGCGTGGCATCGACTTCCGTCATGCGGCCCTTGAGGGTGCAAGCCTGGCCCATGCCCAAATCTCCGGGGCTTACTTCCCCGCTGAGCTCTCGGCCGACGAAATCCTGATGTCGATGAATTTCGGCACACGTCTGCGCTACCGTACGCGTTAACCCCGCCTCCCAGCAGTCCGGCCTCTTATTTGCGCCGGGCTCGCCTTGTCGTTCTCGTCTGCATCCGCCCCCGCAAACGCCTTCTCCAGGGCTGCCTGGGGTATTCCCTTAGAAGCTTTTGCATTCAAACCGACCAAAGAACCACGCTTTTCCTACTGACCGCTACACTCCTGTGAGGCCCGCACCACGCACGCTTAGCCCGTCGCAAGGAGGCTTGATGAATGACGAACTGCAGCATCTGAAAAACCTGGGTAAGACGTCGGCGCAATGGCTGCATGCCGTGGGCATTCACAGTGCCTCGGACCTGCGCCGACTGGGGGCTGTGGATGCTTACCGGGCGGTGCGTACTCGCGGGTTTCGGGCGTCGAAGGTGTTGCTCTACGCCATTGAAGGCGCACTGATGGACGTGCACTGGAATGACATCTCCGCCGAACGCAAGGACGCCCTCAACAAGCAGCTGGAAGCGATTTCCGCCCGGCACAAGAACTGAACCGACATCGACACCCGGAACAATCCGACCAAGGCTTTGGCGACAGGCTAAACAATTCCAAAGACATTGGTTGACACGGAAATGAGAATCGTTATGATTGGCACAGCTGGTCGCGAGGCCAGCCGATCATTTGGAAGGCCAGTGGTTCGGACTCTCAGATTTTCTCCTCATCAGGCTAATCACGGTTATTTGACCCGGCTCTTGCCGGGTCTTTTTTTACCCGGGCAAAAGCATTGTCTCAGCGAGCGATGATCAGCGGATGACCGCGCTCGGGGTGCGGTTGCACCAGGACCTCCAGCCCGAACACACGTTTGAGCAACTCCGGGCGCAGCACCTGTTGCGGCGTGTCGAGGGCCTGGGGCCGGCCATTTTCCAGGAGCAGGATACGGTCGCAGTAACGCGCCGCCAGGTTCAGGTCATGCAGGATCACCAGCACGGCCGCGCCGCGGTCGGCGAACTCACGGATCGCCTTCAAAATGGTGTGCTGATGCAGCGGATCGAGCATCGATGTCGGCTCATCGAGCAGCAAGGTCTGCCCCGCCTCCCCCGGCCAAAGCTGTGCCAACACCCGCGCCAGGTGCACCCGTTGGCGCTCCCCCCCGGAAAGCGCGGTGTAGCGGCGCCCGCTCAGGTGCCCGACATCGGCGGCCTGTAGCGCACAGGCGATGATTTCATCATCACGAACCCGACCGGTCTTATGAGGCAAACGCCCCATGCCCACCACCTCTTCGACACGAAACGCGAAGTCCAGGGTCGAGGTCTGCGGCAACACCGCCAGGCGCTGGGCGCGCTGCGGCCCCTCCCAGTCGGGCAGTTCGCGCTGATCGAGCCAGACCCGGCCATGATCCGGCCGCAACTCGCCACACAGGGCGCCAAGTAGCGTACTTTTACCCGCCCCGTTGGGGCCCAGCACACCCAGCACTTCCCCCGGCTTGAGCTCAAGATCAATGTCTGCCAGCACGACATTGCGGCCACGGCAGATCTGCAGGCCCTCCACTCGCAGCATCAGGCACGACCTCGTAACAGCAAATAGAGAAAGAACGGTGCGCCAATAAAGGCGGTGACAATGCCGATTGGCAGTTCCGCCGGGGCCAATGCCAGACGCGCCACCAGGTCGGCAAACAGCAACAGCGTGGCACCGGCCAGTACCGAGGCCGGCAGCAAGACCCGATGATCGGGGCCCGCCAGCAACCGTACCAAATGGGGCACCACCAGGCCGATAAAGCCGATCATCCCCGCTGCGGCCACGGCCGCACCGACGCCCAACGCCGTACAGAACACCAGCTCACGCTTGAGCCCTTCGACGTTGATCCCCAAATGACTGGCTTCGGATTCACCCAGCAACAGCGCATTCAATGCCTTGGCCCGACGCGGCAACCACAGTGCCACACCCACCGTCACCAGCAGCAAGGGCCATAACCGCGAATAGCTGGCGCCATTGAGGCTGCCCAGGTTCCAGAAGGTCAACGTGCGCAGCGTCGCGTCGTCCGCCAGGTAGGTGAACAATCCCACCGCCGAACTCGCCAAAGCGGTCAGGGCGATACCGGCCAGCAACATGGTCGCCACGTTGGTCTGGCCGTCACGCCGCCCCAGGCGATACACCAGCGCCGTGACCCCAAGCCCACCGAGGAACGCACACACCGACAACAGGTACGGCCCGACCGCCTCAGGTAGCCCGCCAAACAACGCGCCGCCGACAATCGCAATCGCCGCCCCCAGCGCAGCACCGCTGGAGACCCCGACCAACCCCGGATCCGCCAGCGGGTTGCGAAACAATCCCTGCATGGCCACACCGGACAACGCCAACACGCCCCCCACCGCCAGGCCAAGCAACGTACGCGGCAAGCGGATCTGGCCGAGAATCAACTCCGCCTGCTCCAGCCCCTCGGCCGATACCGGCAGCCCGAACAAACGCATGGCAACGCGCAAGGTGTCCAGCAGCGGCAAGCTGACCGGGCCCAAGGCCAGTGACAACCAGATCGCCAGCAAGCACAGCAGACTCAGGCCAACGAACAACGCACGGGGTTTGACCAGAGTTTTCATGGGGCAGCATTGGCCTGCGCAGGTTGCGCCGGGTAGAAGCCCGCGGACAGCTTGACCAGGCTGTCAGGCACGCGCGGTCCCAGGCCACCGACCAATAAGGTGGGGTCCAACTCCAGGACTCGCCCGGCCTTGGCCGCAGGTGTCGAGGCCAGGATCGGGTTCTCCTTGAACAACGCCGTGCGCGCGGCGTCGCCCGTCAGGGCGCGATCAGAGAACACCAGTACCTGCGGCGACAGGCCGGCCAGTGACTCGACGGAAAACGGCTTGTAGCCACTATGGGTCGCCAGGTTGTGCCCACCTGCCTGCTGCAACAGCCAATCCGCAGCCGTGTCTTTACCGGCGATCAACGGTTTGCCGCCCGCGTGCCCCAGCAGCAACAGGACGCCCGGGGCCTGCTGTTTGGTCTGCGCCTGAACAACCCAGGCATGCAGTTGCTCAAGTGCCTGTTGATAACCCTGGAACAACCGCACGGCCTGCTGCTCGTTACCCAGCAACGTACCCAACTGCTGCAAGTTGCCCTGCAAGGTCGCCAGGTTCGGCGCTGCCGAGAACAGTTCGACCTGCACCCCGGCACTGCGAATCTGCGACAACACCGGCGGCGGGCCCATTTCCTCGGTGCCAATCAGGATCTGCGGGCGCAGGCTCAAGATGCCCTCGGCCGACAATTGCCGTTGATAGCCGATACTCGGCAAAGCCTTGAGCGACGCCGGATGCTGGCTGGTCGTGTCGACGCCCACCAGTTTCGATTCGCCCCCCAGCGCACTCACCCATTCCGACAACGCGCCCCCGGCGCTGACCCAGCGTTGCGGCAACTCGGCGGCCACCGCGACAGCGTTGACCAGAAGTCCGACACAGAGCGCGATAGCGCTGGTACTCAGGCGCATAACAGGGTTTCCTTTGAGGAGTTTTCCCGCAGAATTGAAGGCGTTTTCGACAGCGACGGCCTACAGACGAAGCCGGCATTTGATAATTGTTAACATTTGCCCGTCAAGCACGGACACATTTGCTAACCAGCCCCCACCGCTAGAGGTCAACACCAGCGGCACTTGAGGATAGTCATGAAGTTTCTTTGCACCAGCGCCGAGCTGGTCGAAAGCCACAGCCGCGGGTTCGAGATCGACGGGCGCAAGCTGTTCGCCGTGCGCCGTGAAGGCCGGGTCTACCTGTACGAAAATCGCTGCCCCCATCGTGGGGTATCCCTGGAATGGCAGCCCGATCAATTTCTCGACCCCAGCGCCAGCCTGATCCAGTGCGCCACCCATGGCGCGCTGTTTCTGATCGAGAACGGCGAGTGCGTTGCAGGCCCTTGCGAGGGCCAATCGCTCAATGCCCTGGCGTGCCGTGAGGACAGCCAGGGCATCTGGGTCCAGCCTTAAGCGCCGAGCAACACGTCCAGGCGGCGGTCGACACGCACCGCTTGCGACGTCAGGCTCACACCATACGCCAACACCTCGACGCCGGCAGCCTTCGCCTCACGCAGGGCCGCCGCATAGCCCGGATCGATCTCCTCGGCGGGACGCACCGCGTCGATCCCGGTCAGATTCACGCAGTACAACTGCACGGCGCGCACCCCTTCCCGGGCCAGGTGCGCCAGCTCACGCAGGTGCTTGGCGCCACGTTGGGTCACCGCGTCGGGAAACGCCGCCACCGCCGAGCCATCAAAGCCCAGCGTGACACTTTTGACTTCGACAAACGCCGGGCCACCGGGGTAATCGAGGCGAAAGTCGATGCGGCTGTTTTCCTGGCCGTAGGGCACTTCGCGCTTGAGCCCGGTAAACCCGTTGAGTTCAGTGATCACGCCGGCACGCAGCGCTTCCTCGATCAAGGCATTGGCCCGCGCCGTATTGACGCAGGCCAGGCGCCCTTGCGGGGTTTCGCTGATTTCCCAGGTGCCAGGCAACTTGCGCTTGGGGTCGTTGGTGCGACTGAACCAGACCTGGCCACCTTCGACCATGCAGTTGAGCATCGAGCCGGTGTTGGGGCAATGAATGGTGAGCAGTTCGCCGCCAACGGTTTCGATATCGGCGAGAAAACGCTTGTAACGTCGGATCAACCGACCTTCTTCCAGGGGAGGATTGAATAACATCAGCCTTGCCAACTCCGCAGGCCACGGGCGATCCGCTCCACCGCCTCTTGCAGGCGCGGCAGGCTTTGGGTGTAGGCAAAGCGCACATGATGACCGGCCTGGTACCGGCCAAAATCCAGGCCTGGGGTGAAGGCGATGTGTTCGGTTTCCAGGAAGTGCCGACAGAAGGCAAAGGCATCGCCGCCAAACGCACTGATGTCCGCGTACAGGTAGAACGCCCCTTCAGGCTCAACCGCAATGCCAAAGCCCAGCTCACGCAAGGCCGGCAGGAGATAATCGCGGCGGCGCCCGAACTCGGCGCGGCGCTCTTCGAGAATGCTCAAGGTCGCGGGATCAAAGCATGCCAGGGCCGCATACTGGGCCATGCTTGGCGCGCTGATGTAGAGATTCTGAGCGAGCTTCTCCAGCTCACCGATCGCCGCTTGAGGCGCCACCAGCCAGCCAAGGCGCCAACCCGTCATGCCGAAGTACTTGGAAAAGCTGTTGAGCACAAAGGCGCTGTCATCCACTTCCAGCACGCTGGCAGCCTCGGTGCCGTAGGTCAGGCCGTGATAGATCTCGTCGACCACCAGATGGCCATTACGGCCCTTGATCGCCGTAGAGAGTCCCGCCAGCTCGTCGCGGCTCAGGATGGTGCCTGTTGGGTTGGCCGGCGACGCCACCAACGCACCGACGCTGTCGTGATCCCAATAGCGCTCGACCAGGTCCGGGGTCAGTTGGTAACGCACCTCCGGCCCCACCGGAACCAACTGCGCCGCGCCCTCGACCAGCCGCAGGAAGTGTCGGTTGCAGGGGTAGCCCGGATCGGCCAGGAGCCAGTGCTTGCCCGGGTCCACCAGCAAGGCGCTGGCCAGCAGCAGCGCCCCCGAACCACCCGGCGTGATCATGATTCGCTGCGGGTCGATGTCCAGGCCATAACGCTGCTGGTAGAAGCCAGAGATCGCCGCACGCAGCTCCGGGATGCCCCGCGCCGCCGTATATCGGGTTTTCCCGGCCGTGAGGGCGGCCTGGCCAGCCTGGATGATGGGCTCGGCGGTGGTGAAGTCCGGTTCGCCGATTTCCAGGTGAATCACGTCATGGCCAGCGGCCTGCAGCTCATTGGCGCGTGCCAGCAGGGCCATGACATGGAAAGGTTCGATAGCGCGGCTGCGCGCACTGTAGGGCTGAGCCATTAGCCTTCCTTCAACGGGGAAAAAGAATCGATTCTACCCAAGCGCAGGAACGAGCGAGCGCCTAATACGGTCACATTCCCGAGGCTCGCGTGTCATCAAGCCCAAACGCACGGCCCAGGATTGACTAAAATCAATAATTGATCAGGTCTCCAGAGCCGCCAGATAAGGCTTTGCAACCCTTTGTAAGCCTTGCGGGCCGCCGCCCCGACATCCAGGAGTAGCGCGGCCTGTTTTGATCTGGTAAGTTCGCCCGCTTGCAGCCGCAGGGCCGGCAGGTGTCGGTGATGGAGCAATCCTGCGCAATGGATTACAAGAGTAGAGGCGGTCCATTTCATGCCCACCCAAGCAAAGCATCAGGTAAACCAGTCGATCAGCGGCTTCGAGTCCTACAAAGAAGTGAAGGGCGAGGAGTACATGGGCAAGCCCATGCGCGCGCACTTCACCAAGATCCTGAACAAGTGGAAACAGGAACTGATGCAGGAAGTCGACCGCACGGTTGACCACATGAAAGACGAAGCAGCGAACTTCCCGGACCCGGCCGACCGTGCCAGCCAGGAAGAAGAGTTCGCCCTTGAACTGCGCGCCCGCGACCGCGAGCGCAAGCTGATCAAAAAAATCGACAAGACCCTGCAACTGATCGAAGACGAAGAGTACGGTTGGTGCGAGTCCTGCGGCGTCGAAATCGGCGTCAAGCGCCTGGAGGCCCGTCCTACGGCCGACATGTGCGTTGACTGCAAGACCCTTGCGGAAATCAAGGAAAAGCAAGTCGGCAAGTAACTGTCGGCTTGACCAAGAACGGAGCGTGCGAACGCTCCGTTTTTGTTTCCGATGTTTGCTGTGCCTTGAAAATCCCCCCTCGCGAGGGCGGCATCGAACCGTGCGCTGAACCGGCGCCACTACGTAATATCCAGCCATGACTACCTCCGCCTCCCCCTACATCGGCCGCTTCGCCCCCACGCCCAGCGGCCATCTGCACTTCGGCTCGCTGGTCGCGGCGCTGGCTTCTTATCTTGATGCCCGCTCGGTAGGCGGCCGCTGGCTGCTGCGCATGGAAGACCTGGACCCGCCCCGCGAAGTGCCTGGCGCCCAGACTGCGATCCTCAAGGCCCTGGAAGCCTACGGTTTTGAATGGGACGGCGAGATGGTCCGCCAAAGCGCGCGACACCCCGCCTACGCCCAAGTGCTCGAACAACTGTTCAATCACGGTCTGGCCTACGCTTGCACCTGTTCGCGCAAACAACTGGAGCCCTATCACGGGATCTATCCGGGACTTTGCCGCAACGCCGGGCACGGCCCCGAAGAGGCCGCGATCCGCCTGCGAGTTCCAGAGCTGGAGTACCACTTTATCGACCGCGTGCAAGGTCAATACCGCCAGCACCTGGCCCGGGAAGTCGGGGACTTCGTGATTCGCCGCCGCGACGGGCTGTACGCCTACCAGTTGGCGGTCGTGCTCGACGACGCCTGGCAAGGCATCACCGACATCGTGCGCGGTGCCGACTTGCTCGACTCCACCCCGCGCCAGCTCTACCTGCAAGAACTGCTCGGCCTGCCCCAGCCGCGTTACCTGCACCTGCCACTGATCACTCAACCGGACGGCAACAAGCTGGGCAAATCCTACCGTTCACCGCCTTTGAACGCCGACCAGGCCACCTTTATGCTGCTGCGCGCCCTCCGGGCACTGGGCCAGGCACCTGGCCCGGAACTCAATGACGCCAGCGCCGTCGAGGTCCTCCAGTGGGGCATCGGCCACTGGGATGCCACACTGATCCCACGCACCCTGACCCTGCCCGAGGCGCAATTACGCTGAGCAGGCTTGCAGGTTGGCGCCCATCCGTTACCATCGCCGCACGTTTTTCGGGCACACGCACAATAAAGAGAGGCCGGGATGTACATCTATCGCTTGGTCCTGCTGCTGGTAGTGGGGATCTATCTGTTCTCCCCCGCCATCATGGACTGGTGGATCGACGCCACTGGCGCCTGGTATCGCCCGTATCTGCTGTGGCTGATCCTGATCGTCGTGACCTTCATCCTGCAGAGCCAAAAAGATGCCGATGAGCTTTAGCCTGACCCAGATGATCCTGATCAGCGCCGCGTACCTCGCGGTGTTGTTCGGCGTTGCCTGGATCAGTGAACGCGGAATGATTCCGCGGGCGATCATTCGCCACCCACTGACCTACACCCTGTCACTGGGCGTGTATGCCAGCGCCTGGGCGTTCTACGGTACGATTGGCCTAGCCTATCAGTATGGCTACGGTTTTCTTTCCAGCTATCTCGGGGTGTCCGGGGCATTCCTGCTGGCGCCCGTGCTGCTGTACCCGATCCTGAAGATCACCCGCACCTACCAATTGTCGTCCCTGGCCGACCTGTTCGCCTTCCGCTTTCGCAGCACCTGGGCCGGTGCGCTGACCACCATCTTCATGCTGATCGGCGTATTGCCGCTGCTGGCCCTGCAGATTCAGGCCGTGGCGGACTCGATTGGCATCCTCACCCGCGAACCCGTGCAGCATCGCGTGGCCCTGAGTTTCTGCGCGCTGATTACCCTATTCACGATCTTCTTCGGCTCCCGGCACATCGCCACCCGCGAAAAGCACGAAGGCCTGGTGTTCGCCATCGCCTTTGAGTCGGTGATCAAATTGATCGCCATCGGCGGCGTCGGCCTGTATGCGCTGTACGGTGTCTTCGACGGTCCGCAACAGCTTGAGCTTTGGTTGCTGCAAAACCAGACCGCCCTCGCCGCCCTGCACACGCCCCTGCAAGAAGGCCCTTGGCGCACATTGCTGCTGGTGTTCTTCGCCTCGGCCATCGTGATGCCGCACATGTATCACATGACCTTCACCGAGAACCTCAACCCGCGCTCGCTGGTCAGCGCCAGCTGGGGCCTGCCGCTGTTCCTGCTGTTGATGAGCCTCGCGGTACCGCTGATTCTCTGGGCCGGCCTGAAGCTGGGCGCCACCACCAACCCGGAATACTTCACCCTCGGGATCGGCATTGCCGCCAACAGCAAGGCCTTGGCGCTGCTGGCCTACATCGGCGGATTGTCAGCGGCCAGTGGCCTGATCATCGTCACCACCCTGGCGCTGTCGGGGATGGCCCTGAACCACCTGGTGCTGCCGCTGTATCAGCCACCGGCCGAAGGTAATATCTACCGCTGGTTGAAGTGGACCCGCCGGGCGCTGATCGTCGCCATCATCATGGCCGGTTACGGTTTCTACCTGATGCTGGGCGCCGAGCAGGACCTGGCCAACCTGGGTATCGTCGCCTTCGTCGCCACCTTGCAGTTCCTGCCCGGCGTGCTGTCGGTGCTGTACTGGCCGACCGCCAACCGCCGCGGCTTCATCGCCGGCCTGCTGGCAGGGATCCTGGTGTGGCTGGTGACGATGCTGTTGCCGCTGGTGGGCAACCTGCAAGGTTTCTACATCCCGTTGTTGAACATGATCTACGTGCTCGACGACACCAGTTGGCACATGGCAGCGATTGCCTCGCTGGCCGCCAACGTCTTGATCTTCACCCTGGTCTCGCTGTTCACCAACGCCAGCACCGAAGAAGCCAGTGCTGCCGAAGCCTGCGCCGTGGACAACGTACGCCGCCCGCAACGGCGCGAACTGCATGCCGCGTCCCCCCAGGAATTCGCCACCCAACTGGCCAAGCCACTGGGCGCCAAGGCCGCGCAAAAGGAAGTCGAGCAAGCCCTGCGCGATCTCTACCTGCCCTTCGACGAACGACGTCCCTATGCCCTGCGCCGCCTGCGCGACCGCATCGAGGCCAACCTCTCCGGCCTGATGGGCCCGAGTGTCGCGCAAGACATGGTCGAGACCTTCCTGCCCTACAAGGCCGGCGGCGAAAACTACGTCACCGAAGACATCCACTTCATCGAAAGCCGCCTCGAGGACTATCACTCGCGCCTCACCGGGCTTGCCGCCGAACTCGACGCCCTGCGCCGCTACCACCGCCAGACCTTGCAAGAATTGCCGATGGGCGTTTGCTCGCTGGCCAAGGACCAGGAAATCCTCATGTGGAACAAAGCCATGGAGGAGCTGACCGAGATTCCCGCCCAACGCGTGGTGGGTTCACGCTTGAACACCCTGGGCGAGCCGTGGAAAGAACTGCTGCAGGGCTTCATCAACCTGCCCGACGAACACCTGCACAAACAGCACCTGACCCTCGATGGCCAGACCCGCTGGCTGAACCTGCACAAGGCAGCGATTGACGAACCGCTGGCGCCGGGCAATAGTGGCTTGGTGCTACTAGTTGAAGACCTGACTGAAACCCAAATGCTCGAAGACAAACTGGTGCACTCCGAACGCTTGGCCAGCATTGGCCGACTGGCCGCTGGCGTTGCCCACGAAATCGGCAACCCGATCACCGGTATCGCCTGCCTGGCGCAGAACCTGCGCGAAGAACGCGAAGAAGACGGCGAGCTGACGGAAATCAGCGGCCAGATTCTCGAACAGACCAAGCGGGTGTCGCGCATCGTCCAATCGCTGATGAGCTTTGCCCACGCGGGCAGTCATCAGCACAACGACGAGCCGGTGTGCCTGGCCGAGGTCGCGCAGGATGCCATTGGTCTGCTGGCGCTCAACCGCCGCAACTTCGAAGTGCAGTTCTTCAACCTGTGCGACCCCGAGCATTGGGTCGTGGGCGATCCACAACGACTCGCCCAAGTCCTGATCAACCTGTTGTCCAACGCCCGCGACGCCACGCCAGCCGGCAGTGCGGTACGGGTAAAAAGCGAAGCCAGCGAACACACGGTCGATTTGATCGTGGAAGACGAAGGCAGTGGTATTCCCGCGAACATCAAGGATCGGCTGTTCGAACCTTTCTTCACCACCAAGGATCCTGGCGAAGGTACCGGTCTGGGCCTCGCACTGGTCTATTCCATCGTTGAAGAGCATTATGGACAAATCACCATCGACAGCCCGGCTGATCTTCAAAGCCAACGCGGCACCCGTATCCGGGTGACTTTACCGCGTCATGTCGAAGCGACGTCCGCTGTGAACTGAGACCGTCGAGAGAACCGAATCAATGCCGCACATTTTGATCGTCGAAGACGAAACCATTATCCGCTCCGCCTTGCGCCGCCTGCTGGAACGCAACCAGTACCAGGTCAGCGAAGCCGGCTCAGTGCAAGAAGCACAAGAACGCTTCAGCATTCCCACGTTCGACCTGATCGTCAGTGACCTGCGTCTTCCAGGAGCCCCGGGGACTGAGCTGATCAAGCTTGGCCAGGGCACCCCCGTGCTGATCATGACCAGCTACGCCAGCCTGCGTTCGGCGGTCGACTCGATGAAAATGGGTGCGGTGGACTACATCGCCAAGCCTTTCGATCACGACGAAATGCTCCAGGCCGTGGCGCGCATCCTGCGTGACCGACAAACGGCACAAAGTACCGCCAGTGAACGTCCTGCGGGCAAAGGCGCCACGGGCGCAGACAAGCCGGGAGCGGATAACAGCAACGGCGAGATCGGTATCATTGGCTCCTGTCCACCGATGCAGGACCTATACAGCAAGATCCGCAAAGTGGCACCGACCGACTCCAATGTCTTGATCCAGGGCGAGTCCGGCACCGGCAAGGAATTGGTGGCCCGCGCCCTGCACAACCTCTCCAGGCGCGCCAAGGCACCGATGATCTCGGTGAACTGCGCGGCGATCCCGGAATCCCTGATCGAGTCCGAACTGTTTGGCCACGAGAAAGGCGCGTTTACCGGTGCCAGCGCCGGCCGTGCCGGACTGGTCGAAGCGGCGGACGGTGGCACACTGTTTCTCGATGAAATCGGCGAACTGCCACTTGAGGCCCAGGCCCGCTTGCTGCGAGTCCTGCAGGAGGGTGAAATCCGCCGCGTGGGCTCGGTGCAATCGCAAAAGGTCGATGTGCGCCTGATTGCCGCGACTCACCGTGATCTCAAGAGCCTGGCCAAGATCGGCCAGTTCCGTGAAGACTTGTACTACCGCCTGCACGTTATTGCCCTGAAACTGCCGGCCTTGCGTGAACGTGGCGCCGACGTCAATGAAATCGCCAACGCCTTCCTCGCGCGCCAGAGTGCGCGGGTCAATCGCACTGACCTGAAGTTCGCCGCCGATGCCGAGCAGGCCATTCGTCAGTACTCATGGCCCGGTAACGTGCGCGAACTGGAAAACGCCGTCGAGCGCGCGGTGATCCTGTGCGAGAACCCGGAAATTTCCGCCGAACTGCTGGGCATCGATATCGAGCTCAATGACCTGGAGGAGGACGACTTCATCGGCCTGGCACCACAACAGGGCAGCACGGGCAACACCAGCCATGAGCCGACCGAAGACCTGTCACTGGAAGACTACTTCCAGCACTTCGTCCTGGAACACCAGGACCACATGACCGAGACCGAGTTGGCGCGCAAGCTCGGGGTCAGCCGTAAATGCCTGTGGGAACGCCGCCAGCGCCTGGGCATCCCGCGGCGCAAGACCGGGGTTGCCAGCGAAAGCTGAACGCCCGCTGTAGAGCCTGTGGATAACAGGTGACCATGTGAAAAAACTGTTACCGCCGCTATTTTGCGTAACAGAAGCCGGGGCTAAAGGTAACGAAGCCCCGGTTTTTTTTGGCCCTTAAAAACCTGCAAAACACCTCTAACCCCTTGTTTCATTAGGCTTCGCAAAAGTTGGCACGGCTTCTGCTATATGCTTAGTACAAAAACAATAACAAGCAATGCACAAGACAATAAAAATAAGACGTATCGACTCACGCACAATAAAAACAAGACGGCGAGAGGCGTAGCTAACTGATTCTTTTGGAGAAGCGTTGTATTTGGGGCTTGCCCCACAACCAGGCCGAGAACAACAAAAACTGTCCTAAGACAGAGCCTGAACTGGTTGGATCGAACAGATCATTGCAGCACAGCGATCAAAGCAATCCGTTTGCTCTTGACTCCCGATTGGGAGCGTCATGAAGGCAAACCTCATGGCAAGGGCGCAACACAAAAACAAGAAGCCCGAAACCAATAATAAAAATAGAACACGCAACTACTTCTTGGGGAGCTTCGGCTCCCCTTGTAGTTTCTGGCGTTTAGCCCCGAAAGACAGCCGCTACACAGATCCGCGCAGCTTCCTACACCATCCCCTGACTAAATGCTAGAATCCCCGCCCATCATGCGGTCATTCTTCGTTATGGCCGAACATTCCTTCAAACAGTGCATCCCATGCTGAAGAAGTTGTTCCAGTCATTCCGTTCTCCCTTGCGTCGTACGCAACACATTCGCAGCACGCCTGAAGTGCTCAACAGCGGCCAACATTCGCTGCAAAAAGCGCAGTTCAGCCGTTATGCGGTGAACATCGTCGAACGCCTGCAGAACGCCGGCTACCAGGCTTACCTGGTCGGCGGTTGCGTGCGCGACATGCTACTCAACATCACACCCAAGGATTTCGACGTCGCCACCAGCGCCACGCCGGAACAGATTCGCGCCGAGTTCCGAAATGCGCGAATCATTGGCCGCCGCTTCAAACTGGTCCACATCCACTTTGGTCGTGAAATCATCGAAGTGGCGACGTTCCGCGCCAATCACCCGCAAAACGACGACGAGGAAGACAGCAACCAATCCTCGCGTAACGAAAGCGGGCGCATCCTGCGCGACAACGTCTACGGCACCCTGGAAGAAGACGCGCAACGCCGCGACTTCACCATCAACGCCCTGTATTACGACCCGGTCAGCGAGCGCATCCTCGACTACGCCAACGGCGTACACGACATCCGCAATCACTTGATCCGCCTGATCGGCGATCCGACCCAGCGCTACCAGGAAGACCCGGTACGCATGCTGCGTGCCGTGCGTTTTGCCGCCAAGCTGAACTTCGGCATCGAAAAGCACACCGCCGCGCCGATCCGCAAACTGGCACCGATGCTGCGCGAGATCCCGTCGGCGCGTCTGTTCGAAGAAGTGCTCAAGCTGTTCCTTTCGGGCCACGCCGCTGACACCTTCGAGATGCTGGTCGACCTGCAGTTGTTCGACCCGCTGTTCCCGGCCAGCGCCGAGGCACTGGAACACAACCCGACCTACACCCACACCCTGATCAGCGAAGCGCTGATCAATACCGACCTGCGCATCAAGCAGAACAAGCCCGTGACACCCGCGTTTCTGTTCGCTGCCCTGTTGTGGCCTGCGTTGCCGGCCCGCGTACTGCGCCTGCAAGACCGTGGCATGCCGCCGATCCCGGCGATGCAGGAAGCGGCCCACGAGCTGATCAGCGAACAGTGCCAGCGCATTGCGATTCCAAAGCGTTTCACCCTGCCTATCCGCGAGATCTGGGACATGCAGGAACGCCTGCCGCGTCGCAGCGGCAAGCGCGCCGACCTGTTGCTGGACAACCCGCGTTTCCGGGCGGGATACGACTTCCTGCTGCTGCGTGAAAGCGCTGGCGAACAGACCAACGGCCTGGGCGAGTGGTGGACCGACTATCAGGACGCCAACGACAGTGAGCGCCGCGACATGATCCGCGACCTCAGCAGCAAGGACGATGGCCCTGGCGCGGCACCGCGCAAACGTCGCCGCAGCAGTGGCACCAAGCGCAAACGTACCGCCGATGCACCGGGCGCGTCAGGCGAGTAAGTCAATGGAACGCATCTACATAGGCATGGGCAGCAACCTCTGTGCCCCCGCCGAACAACTGCACAGCGCTGTCCAGGCGCTGGCGCAGTTGCCCCGCACGAGCCTGGCCGGGATGTCGAGCCTCTATCAAAGCGATTCCCTGCTGCCCGGCCAACCGCGCTACACCAATGCGGTGGCGGCGCTGGACACTGACCTCGCCCCGCTGGCGCTACTCGATGCCCTGCAAGCCATCGAAAACAGCCAGGGCCGCGAACGCCTTGAGCGCTGGGGGCCACGCACCCTGGACCTGGATATCCTGCTGTTCGGAGATCGCCTGATCGACGAGCCTCGCCTCAAAGTCCCTCACTACCAGTTGCAGGAACGCGCCTTCGTACTCTATCCACTGGCGGAACTGGCACCCGCTGACCTGCACCTGGCAGACGGCCGCAGCTTGCGCGACCTGCTCAAGGCCTGTCCGTTTGTCGGATTGGAACGCCTGCTCCAGCCCTGATGAAGCCCCAGCGGGCGCCGCTCACGCCCACAAAAGCCCTCCCTGTGAAGTCGACCCGATGTGCTGAATCGCATCAGTAACGCCGGTAACACCCCAGCCGTAACCTTGCGGTAACACATCCAATTGACTTCCCGAGTCCTCCTCACGACTATAGGCGTCCCGCTGCCGCCAACACGGCACAAAAGGGCGCCATCCAGGCTTTTCAAGCACGACAAAAAGACCGTGCGCCTGAGCAAATGAAGAATCACGCGCGTTACTCGCAGTAGTTTTCCAAGCGCCTGAACGAGGATCCTTTTCATGCCAGCTATTACTCTCACCACCTTGCAGACCCTCAAGCACAAGGGTGAAAAAATCACCATGCTGACGTGCTACGACGCGACCTTCGCCCATGCCTGCAATGAAGCCGGGGTCGAAGTGTTACTGGTGGGCGATTCCCTCGGCATGGTGTTGCAGGGCCATGACAGCACCCTGCCGGTCACCACCGACGAAATGGCGTATCACGTGGCTGCGGTCAAGCGTGGCAACACCGACGCACTGATCCTGGCTGACCTGCCGTTCATGGCGAACGCCACCCTTGAGCAGACCATGACCAACAGCGCCCGCCTGATGCAAGCCGGTGCACACATGATCAAGGTTGAAGGTGCGCTGTGGCTGGCCGAGTCGATTCGATTGCTGGCCGAGCGCGGCATCCCGGTGTGTGCGCACATGGGCCTGACACCGCAGGCGGTGAATATTCTGGGTGGCTATAAAGTCCAGGGGCGCAACGAAAACCAGGCCCGGCAGATGCGTGCGGATGCCATTGCCCTGGAACAGGCTGGCGTGTCGATGCTGCTGCTCGAATGCGTCCCGAGTGAATTGGCCCATGAGATCACGCAGGCGGTAAACATCCCGGTGATCGGTATCGGCGCCGGCAGTGCTACCGACGGCCAGGTCCTGGTGCTGCACGACATGCTCGGCCTGTCACTCACCGGTCGCGCACCCAAATTCGTGAAGAACTTCATGGCCGGCCAGGACAGCATCCAGGCGGCCTTGGCGGCCTACGTCAGCGAAGTCAAAGCCGTCACCTTCCCCGGTGCCGAACACGGATTCTCTGCATGAACACCGTCAAGACCGTACGCGAACTGCGGGCTGCCGTCGCCCGCGCCCGCAGTGAGGGCAAGCGCATTGGCTTCGTGCCAACCATGGGCAACCTGCACAGCGGCCACGTGGCACTGGTGACCAAGGCATCCCAGCGGGTGGACTTCGTGGTGGCGAGCATTTTCGTCAACCCGCTGCAGTTCGGCGCCGGCGAAGACCTCGACAAGTACCCGCGCACGCTGCCCGCCGACCAGGAGAAACTCCTGCAAGCGGGCTGTCACCTGCTGTTTACCCCGAGCGTTGAAGAGATGTACCCCGACGGCATGGCTGGCCAGACCCGTGTCAGTGTCCCGCAACTGTCCGAGGGCCTGTGCGGCGCCAGTCGCCCGGGGCATTTCGAAGGCGTGGCCACCGTGGTGAGCAAGCTGTTCAACATGGTGCAGCCGGACCTGGCGGTCTTCGGCCAAAAGGACTTCCAGCAACTGGCGGTCATTCGCGCCCTGGTGCACGACCTGAACATGCCGGTCCAGATCATTGGCGAACCGACTGTACGGGCCGCCGATGGCCTGGCCCTGTCCTCGCGCAACGGTTTTCTCGATGAACAACAGCGCGCTGTCGCACCTGTGGTGTACCGCACGCTGAGCGAAATCGCCGACGCGATCAAACACGGTGACCGGGCTTACCCGGCGCTGCTGGAGCGCATGCTCAAGCAGCTCGAAGACGCCGGTTTGCGTTCGGACTACCTGGAGATCCGTGAGGCCCGCACCCTGCGCCCCGCAACGGCTGATGATCGTGACCTGGTGATTCTGGTAGCGGCCTTCCTGGGCACCACCCGCCTGATCGACAACCTGCACCTGAACCTCGACACCCCCGCCTGAACACCCCAGCCTCCTGTTGGAACACGCCTGCTCGCGACGGCCGTCAACCCGTCACGCTTTCGCGAGCAGGCTCGCTCCCACAATGGCCATGGGTTACGCCGCAACACCCCCCAACCGTTATTGCCGGCCACCCAGCCTTCGGGCAAACTGCGCGCCGTTCCGATCACTGAAACCCCGCCCGCGCCACGACAACCCCGTACCGGCCGCAGGTCAGACAAAGCCAAGACAGATCTTGCGTTGAGGTTTACTGTTATCGACCTCTGCGCTGTTTAATCGTCTACTCGCAGTGAGATCGGAAAATGCCTGGCGCCCGGTAGGACATTCCGGGCTTTTCAGTGTCCTAAAGGCAGTTCAAGCAAAAGGAAAACCGCAGCGATGGCGTACTACCGCACTCCTCAAGACGTTACCGCTCTGCCAGCCTGGCAGGCGCTGAATGATCACCGCCAAGCCATGCAGGATTTCAGTATGCGTGAGGCGTTCAACGCCGATCCGCAGCGATTCACCCAATTCACCCTGAGCAGCTGTGGGCTGTTCCTGGATTACTCGAAGAACCTGATCAACACCCAAACCCGCGACCTGCTGGTGGGCCTGGCGAACGAAGTCGGCCTGCAGGACGCCATCAAAGCGTTGTTCAACGGTGAGATCGTCAACGCCTCCGAGAACCGCCCTGCCCTGCACACGGCCCTGCGCCGTCCAGTCGGCGACAAGCTGTCGGTCAATGGCGTCAACGTGATGCCCGACGTGCACAAAGTGCTGAACCAGATCACTGACCTGGTCGGCCGCATCCATGACGGCCTGTGGCGCGGCTACACCGAGAAGCCGATCACCGACGTGGTGAACATCGGTATCGGCGGCTCCTTCCTCGGCCCCGAGCTGGTTTCCGAAGCGCTGTTGTCCTACGCCCAGAAAGGCGTGCGCTGCCACTACCTGGCGAACATCGATGGCAGCGAGTTCCACGAGCTGACCCTCAAGCTGCGCGCCGAGACAACGCTCTTCATCGTTTCGTCGAAATCCTTCAATACCCTGGAAACCCTGAAAAATGCCCAGGCCGCCCGTGCCTGGTACCTGGCCCAGGGTGGCTCGGAAGCCGAGCTGTATCGCCACTTCATCGCCGTTTCCAGCAACAACGCGGCAGCCGTGGCCTTCGGTATCCGTGAAGAAAACATCTTCCCGATGTGGGATTGGGTCGGCGGTCGTTACTCGCTCTGGTCGGCCATCGGCCTGCCGATTGCCCTGGCCATCGGCATGTCCAACTTCAAGGAACTGCTGTCCGGTGCCTACACCATGGACCAGCACTTCCAGACCGCCCCGTTCGAACAGAACATGCCCGTCCTGATGGCCTTGCTGGGCGTGTGGTACGGCAACTTCTGGGGCGCGCAAAGCCACGCGATCCTGCCGTACGACCACTACCTGCGTAACATCACCAAGCACTTGCAACAACTGGACATGGAATCCAACGGCAAGAGCGTGCGCCAGGACGGCACGCCAGTGTCCACCGATACCGGCCCGGTGATCTGGGGCGGCGTGGGCTGCAACGGCCAGCATGCCTATCACCAGTTGCTGCACCAGGGCACCCAGTTGATTCCGGCCGACTTCATCGTGCCGATCGTCAGCTTCAACCCGGTGTCCGACCACCATCAATGGCTGTACGCCAACTGCCTGTCCCAGAGCCAGGCCCTGATGCTGGGCAAGACCCGCAGCGAAGCCGAAGCCGAGTTGCGCGACAAGGGCATGGGCGAGGACGAGGTACAGAAGCTGGCACCGCACAAGGTGATCCCGGGCAACCGCCCGAGCAACACCCTGGTGGTCGAGCGCATCAGCCCTCGTCGCCTCGGCGCCCTGGTGGCGCTGTATGAGCACAAGGTGTTCGTGCAAAGCGTGGTCTGGGGCATCAACGCCTTTGACCAGTGGGGCGTGGAATTGGGTAAGGAGCTGGGCAAAGGCGTCTACAACCGCCTGACCGGCACCGAAGAAGCACCGGCCGACGATGCTTCGACCCAGGGCCTGATCAACTACTTCCGCGGCCGTCACCGCGGCTGATCCCCCCTCGGCAACCCCTGTGGGAGCAAGCTTGCTCCCACAGTTGCGTTTACCCGGACCGAACCGCCATGGACTTCATCCGCACCCGCATCGAACGCCAGATCATGAGCCTCACCGGCCTGTCCCTGGGCAAGCTGGACCTGGAGAACCCCAAGGGCGATCCCGGCCTGTTTGGCCCCGACTCGGTGAGCTGGCAGGTACACGGCGACTTCAGCAGCATGCTCATCGGCGGTATCAGCGCCCTGATGCTACAAGCCTTGCACCCGTTGGCCCTGGCCGGGGTCTGGGATCACTCCAACTTTCGCCAGGACATGCTTGGGCGCCTACGCCGCACCGGGCAATTCATCTCCGGCACCACCTTTGGCTCACGCCGGGACGCCGACTGGCTGATCGAGAAGGTGCGCACCATTCACCTGCACGTGGTCGGCACCGCCCCCGACGGTCGTCCTTACGCCGCCAGCGATCCCGATCTGCTGACCTGGGTCCATGTGGCGGAAGTCAGCAACTTCCTCGCGGCCCACTTGCGCTATCGCAACCCGGCCCTGTCGCTGGCCGACCAGGACCGCTACTACGATGAAATCGCCTTGGTCGCCGAACGCCTGGGGGCCCGGGATGTGCCGCGTTCCCGGCAGGCCATTGCCGACTACCTTGAGCGAATTCGCCCGCAACTGCTGTGCGACGAGCGCAGCCGCGAAGTGCTGCGCCTGCTGCTCGACGCGCCTGCCCCCAGCCGCTTGGCCAAGCCTTTTGGCAGGCTGATGATGCAGGCCGGCATCGACTTGTTGCCCGACTGGGCCAGCGACATGCTCGGCGTGCACCAGAACCCGCTGCAACGCCAACTGATCCGCACCAGCGTCAAGCGCAGCGTGCCGATGCTGCGCTGGGCCGTGCGCAATGGCTCAGTGCAGCGGGCCAGGCGGCGGATGGGATTACTCAGCTAGAACTGAAACGCTTCGCGAGCAGGCTCGCTCCCACAATGGACCTGTAACGAACGCGTGTGGGAGCAAGACCGGCAAGCCAGCGAAGGCAACACCTCGGTCCCACGCCAAACTGGTAAACTCCCGCGCCCCATTCCCCAGCAAGGCGCATCGCATGTCTTCCTTGAATCAGGCGCTGCGCGCCGCCCTCGATCATCGCCAGGACCTGCTCGCCGAGTTGCACAGCCAGGGCACTGACTGCTACCGCCTGTTCCATGGCAGCCAGGAAGGCGCCGGTGGCCTGACCATCGACCGCTACGGCCCGCAACTGCTGGTCCAGAGCTTTCACCAGGCCCTGGAGCGCGACGGGTTGCTGGCACTGCACGCGGCCATCAACCAGCACCTGAATCTTGACCTGCTGCTGGTCTACAACGACCGCTCGCGGGGCAACTCGCGTATCGACCGCGAAGACATCGTGTACCGCGCCGACGACGCCGCACTGGTTGACCTGGTCGGCCATGAATGGGGCCTGAACTACCGGGTGCGCGGGCGCCATGCCGGGCAAGACCCGTTGCTGTTTCTCGACCTGCGCAACGCTCGCGGCTGGGTCAAGGCGCACAGCCAGGGCAAGCGCGTGCTGAACCTGTTCGCCTACACCTGCGGCGTGGGCCTGAGTGCCGCAGCCGGGGGTGCGCGGGAGGTGTGTAACCTGGATTTTGCCGAAGGCAACCTGGCCGTGGGCCGCGAGAACGGCCAGCTCAACCCGCACCTGCCGGCCATGCAGTTCGTACAGTCGGACTATTTCCCGGCGATCCGCCAGCTCGCCGGCCTGCCGATCAACCAGCGTCGCGGACAAAAGCTGCCCACCTACCCGCGCCTGGAACAACGCCAGTACGATCTGGTGCTGCTCGACCCTCCGGCCTGGGCCAAGAGTGCCTTCGGCACTGTCGACCTGCTGCGTGACTACCAAAGCCTGCTCAAGCCGGCATTGCTGACCACTGCCGACGATGGCGTACTGATCTGCTGCAACAACCTGGCAAAGGTCAGCCTGGACGACTGGCGTGAACAGGTGCTGCGTTGCGCGGAAAAAGCCGGGCGTCCGGTGCGCGAGTGGGAAGTGCTGACTCCCGGCAGCGATTTTCCGTCCATGGATCAGCAACCGCCCCTCAAGACCCTGATCCTGCAGCTCTGAACCCGGGCGGGCAAATCTGAACAATCCTGAACA
The DNA here is from genome assembly GCF_900109995.1 of Pseudomonas sp. ok272. GTDB lineage: Bacteria > Pseudomonadota > Gammaproteobacteria > Pseudomonadales > Pseudomonadaceae > Aquipseudomonas. The sequence continues at coordinate 33,090 of NZ_FOCB01000007.1, forward strand.
CGGTCATTGCTTCGGAACCAGAATCGCGTGCCATACTCCAACGCACTTCCGATTCGACTAGATGAAGCCGCACATGCCCAAAGGATTGATTCGCGCCATCGGCGCCGTGTTGACTGCGCTTGCCCTGTACAGCTTGCTGGGCTTTCTGATTGTGCCGGGCATCGCCTTGCGGATCGCCAACCAGCAACTGGCGAACTACGCCACGGTGCCGGCGACGATTCAACGGATCGAGCTCAACCCATTCAGCCTCGAACTGAGCGTGTGGGGCCTGAACATCGGCGAACCCGGCAAGGAACAGATCGGCTTCGAACGGCTCTATGCCAACGTGCAGCTCGACAGCCTGTGGACCCGCGCCGTGCACCTGGCCGACGTGCAGTTGGACAAGTCCAAGACCTCGGTCCTGTTCAGCAAGGATGGCCGTCTGAACCTGACCCAGTTGTTCAAGCTGCCCGCCAGCGAGCCGACGCCTGCCGACCCGAATGCCAAGCCATTCCCGGTGCGCATCGACCGCATCAACCTGGCCGGTGGCTACCTGCACTTCCAGGACCTGCGCCCCAGCGAGCCCATCGAATTTCTCTACGACAAACTCGACTTCGAGTTGAAGAACCTCAGCACGCTGCCCGACGACAACGCCGAAATGAACCTGGTGGCCATGGGTCCCGCCGGTGGCCAGGTCGACTGGAGCGGGCATATCAGCCTGATTCCGATTGCCTCCAAAGGCACCCTGAAGATCACCGACGGCAAGATGAAAGCCTTTTGGCCGTACGTGCGCGACGCCGTGCCGTTGGTACTCGAAGACGGCACCGTCAGCCTGAGCACCGACTACACGCTCAACCTGTCCAAGGCAACCGAACTGCTGCTGAGCAACACCTCGGTCAGCATCGCGCCCTTCGCCATCAAGGCCCCCGACGGCCGGCCGCTGGTGCGCCTGGAACGCCTGGACGTCAGTGACACCACGGTCGACCTGGCCAAGCAGCAAGTCATCGTCGGCAAGATCCGCAGCCAGAAGCTCGAAACCTGGGCCGCTCGCGAGGCCGACGGCCAGCTCGACTGGGTGAAACTCTTCGCCAGCCAGCCTGCCAAGCCCGCGGCAAAGGCCGAAGCAAGCAACGCACCGGCGGCTGCCGACTCGCCCAAGGCGCAACCCGCGGCGCCCAGCAAACCGTGGCAAGTGCTGCTCAAGGATGTCGAGCTGCGCAACTATCAGGTTCACCTCGCCGACCGCCAGGCCAAGCCCGCCGTGGCCCTGGAGCTTGGCCCACTGAACCTGGACCTGAAGAACTTCGACAGCCTCAACGGCTCGCCCTTCACCCTCAAGCTCGACACCGGGCTGGGCAAGCAAGGCAAGGTCCTGGCCGAAGGCGAAGTCAACCTGGCGCCGATCAGCGCCCAGCTCAAGGTCCAGACCCGGGACATCGACCTGCGTGTCGCCCAGTCCTACATCAGCCCGTTCATTCGCCTGGAACTGCGCTCCGGGATGCTCGGCAGCGACCTGGCAGTCAACCTCAAAAGCACCGAACCACTGGCCTTGAGTGTCACCGGCCAGGCCCACGTGGATCAGCTCCACACCCTGGACACCCTGAAGAACCGTGACTTCCTCAAGTGGCAGACGGTCACCGTCCAAGGCCTGAACTACCAGCACGATGCCAGCCTGTCGATCGACAAGATCAACCTGCAACAGCCCTACGCGCGCTTCATGATCAACGATGACCGCACCACCAACATCGACGACCTGCTGATCCCGCAACCGGCAGGCGGCGCCAAGGGCAGTGACGCAAAACCAGCAGCAAGCGCGAGCAAGCCGCTGGCCATCCACATCGGTGGCATCGCGATCAACGACGGCTCGGCCAACTTCGCCGACTTCAGCCTGACCCCTAACTTCGCCACCGCCATCCAGCAGCTCAACGGCCAGATCGGCACCATCGACAGCCGCCAGGCCAAGCCCGCCAGCGTCGACATCAAGGGCAAGGTCGACCGCTATGCGCCGGTCACCATCAAGGGCAGCGTCAACCCGTTCGACCCGATCGCCGCGCTGGACATCGCCACCAGTTTCAAACGGGTCGAGCTGACCACCCTGACGCCCTACTCCGGCAAGTTCGCCGGCTATCGGATCCGCAAGGGCCGGCTCAACCTCGACGTGCACTATTTGATCACCAAGGGCCAACTCAAGGCTGAAAACAAAGTCGTGGTCGAACAGTTGGAACTGGGCGAGAAAGTCGACAGCCCGGACGCCGTCAGCCTGCCGCTGAAACTGGCGATTGCCCTGCTCAAGGACGTCGACGGCAAGATCTCCATCGAACTGCCCATCACCGGCGACTTGAACAACCCACAATTCAGCATCATGCCGATTGTCTGGCAAACCCTGCGCAACCTGATCGTCAAGGCCGCCGCCGCGCCGTTCAAACTGATTGGCGGGTTGATCTCCGGGGGCGGTTCAGAGGACCTGGGCAGCGTCTCGTTCGGCCCCGGTTCAAGCGAGTTGAGCACCGACGCCCAAGGTGCCCTGGACAAATTGGCCAGTGCCCTCAAGGAGCGTCCGGCGCTGCGCCTGGAGATCGAAGGCACCGCGGCCAAAGACAGCGACGGTCCGCTGATCGCCCAGCAACGACTGGAGCGCGAGTACCAGTACAACTACTACAAGATCCTGCAACGGCGTGGCGACAAGGTGCCGGCCCAGGCGTCCTTGCTCCAGGTCCCGGACAGTGAAAAAGACCCGCTGCTCGAAGGCATCTACCGTACGCGCCTGAAGACCCAGCCACCCGTCGAATGGAAGGACCTGGGCAAGGAAGAGCGCTACAACAAGATGCGTGACGGCATCATCCAATTCTGGGGCGCCAGCGACGTGTTGCTGCGCCAACTGGGCCAGGACCGCGCCAGCAGCATCAAGGACTACCTGGTGGACAAGGCGCAGTTGGCTGACGACCGGGTGTACTTCATCGACGCCAACCTGGGCCAGGCCGAGAAGGACGGCCGGGTGATCACCCCGATGCACCTGGACGCGGAGTAATCCCCCCAAAAAACAGGCCCCGACACGAATGTCGGGGCCTGTTTCATTTCAGTGGACCACATCTGGGTGGTCGATCGCCTGGAGATCAAAGGGGCGGCAGGCGTATCACTCGGCCCGCCTGCCGCGTCTTCTCCCAGTCCAGGCGAGAAGCCTTGGGTCTTAGTCGGTTTTCAGGCCGTCAGCCGATACCGCTTTGACGCCTTTGATGTTCTTGGTGATGGACACTGCCGTCGCCTTCTGCGACGCGGTCAGGGCAACCGTCGAGGACAGCGAGACGACGCCTTTGTTGGTCTCGACCTTGATGTCGGTACCCGGGATGCCTTTCTCGGTGAGCAGGTCGCTTTTAACCTTGGTGGTGATCCAGGTATCGGAAGTGGCTTCCTTGACTTCAGTCACTTCACCGGTAGCCACCATCATGGGCGACTGGGTGGCCTGGGCAAAAGCAGCGTTGGCCATGGTCAGGGTCAGAGCGGTAGCCGTTGCGGCAGCGATAGCGAACTTCTTCATACGGGTAACTCCTGTTTTCCTAGAAAGTCTGCTGTATGCCTTCTCAGCAGGGTTACCTAGGTAGTTGCGAAGGCTGTGCCAACTTCCAACAATTCAATAAATACCTATAAATCAACAAGTTACATAAATCACAAAAAACCGGAATCATGCAATTTGCATGACTTGGGTGTTCTCGACATGCAAGTTGCAGGTTCAGCCGCCCTGGGTATCACAGCCCTTGGGAGCGTCGTCCGGCGCCAGCGTGGTCTCGCAGCGCCAGCCCGCCTCCTGGCTTCGCCTGAGGATGATGGCCTGGCCGAGTACCGGTCCGGGGGCATTGAGCAGCTCGCAGCGAATGCTGCCGCCCCCCGTGACCGCATCCCCCTGTGCACTGAAGCGGCAATGGCGGGTGGCGGTCGTGGCACCGATCAGGCCGGGTGTCGGGTTGAGGCCCTGGTTGATGACGTCCTCGAAAGGCACCTTCAATGCCGTCACCTCCACCAGCCCGGCGGTCACCTTGGCCCGCGCCTGGTACTTGGCGTACAGCGGCAAGGCGAACGTCGCCAGGATGCCGATGATGGCGACCACCACCAGCAGTTCGATCAGGGTAAATCCCTTGGGTTGTTTCATCGTTCAGCTCCCTGCATGGGGCGAAATCCCATGCCCTGACCCCTCACAGCACAGCCCATGCCAGGGCCATCGTGCCTTGCCGGCCGGGGCATCACGCCGCCCATCGCCCCTGGCCGGCGCGCGGATAACCGCACTATCTGACACTTTTTGTCACCGCCTGCGGGTAACGACCGGCCGCTGCCTTAGCTAGGCTTTGCAAACCCAGCCAAGCCGTCCACCGGCCTTCAAGGATCGAACCATGGCAGCCAAGATCAACCGCTACGCCTGGGAAGGCACCCACCGCACCGGCCGGAAAGTCAGCGGAGAACTGCACGGGCGTGACCCGGCACTGATCCGCCTACAGTTGCGCCGCGAGGGCATTACCCCGGCCAAGGTGCGCAGGCAGTCCACTTCGCTGTTCGGCGCAGGCAAGCGCATCAGCGCCCAGGACATCGCCCTGTTCACCCGGCAACTGGCGACCATGGTCAAGGCCGGTGTCCCCCTGCTGCAGACGCTCGGCATCATCGCCGACGGCGTCGACAAGCCGAACATGCGCACCTTGGTGACCCAGTTGAAGCGGGCCATCGAAGGCGGCAACAGCCTGGCCGGCGCGTTGCGCAAACAGCCCCGGTACTTCGACGAACTGTATTGCAACCTGATCGATGCCGGCGAGCAGGCCGGAGCGCTCGACACCCTGCTGGAGCGGGTCGCCACCTACAAGGAACAGAGCGAACACCTCAAGGCGCGGATCAAGAAGGCCATGACCTATCCCCTGGCCGTGGTCCTGGTGGCGATCATCGTCAGCAGCCTCCTGCTGATCAAAGTGGTGCCACAGTTCCAGTCCGTGTTCGCCGGGTTGGGCGCTGAGCTTCCGGCGTTCACCCTGCTGGTCATTGGTTTGTCCGACTGGATGCGGGCCGGCGGATGGCTGCTGCTGGGGGGACTGCTGGTGGCGGTGCCGGGTGTACGCCACCTCCGCCAGCGTTCGCCGGGGGTTCGTGACTGGCTGGACAGGCGCGCGCTGAAACTGCCGCTGGTGGGAACCCTGTTGCACCAGTCGGCCATCGCCCGCTATGCCCGCACCCTGTCGACCACCTTCGCCGCCGGAGTGCCGCTGGTGCAAGCCCTGCACGCGGTGGCCGGCGCGACCGGCAACAGCGTGTTCAGGCACGCTGTGCTGGGCATCAAGGGTGATGTGGCCGCCGGCCTGCCGTTGCATGTCGCGATGCGCTCCAGCGGTGTCTTTCCCGGCATGGCGATCCAACTGACCGCCATTGGCGAAGAGTCCGGCGCCCTGGACACCCTGCTCGACAAGCTCGCGAACTACTATGAAGCGCAAGTCGATACTATGGTCGACAACTTGAGCAGCCTGCTGGAGCCCTTGATCATGGTGATCCTTGGCCTCATCGTCGGCGCGCTGGTAGTTGCCATGTACTTGCCCATCTTCCAATTAGGCGCTGCGATCTGAACATGCCCTTGAATGAATGGTTGTCCGCCAGCCCCCTGGCCTTTATCAGCGGCGCGTTCGTGCTCGGGCTGATCGTTGGCAGCTTTCTCAACGTGGTGGTGTGGCGCCTGCCGCAGATGCTCGAGCGCGATTGGCGGCAACAGGCCCGCGAGGTATTGGGCCTGCCCGGCGAACCCGCCGCCGCGCCCTACAACCTGATGCTGCCCCACTCCCATTGCCCACACTGCGCCCATCGACTGCGCGCCTGGGAAAACATCCCGCTGCTCAGTTACCTGCTGCTGCGCGGTCGTTGCTCGAACTGCCAGGCCCCGATCACACGTCGCTACCCGTTGGTTGAACTGCTCTGTGGCGTGTTGTCGGGATTCATTGCCTGGCACCTGGGCTTTGGCTGGCAGGCGGCGTGGGTGCTGGTGCTGAGTTGGGGCCTGTTGGCGATGAGCCTGATCGACGCCGATCACCAACTGCTGCCCGACAGCCTGGTGCTGCCCCTGCTGTGGCTGGGGCTGATCGTCAATGGCTTCGGGGTGTTCGTGCCGCTGCATGATGCGCTGTGGGGCGCGGTGTTCGGCTACCTGGCGCTGTGGTCGGTGTATTGGCTGTTCAAACTGGTCACCGGCAAGGACGGTATCGGTCACGGTGACTTCAAGTTGCTGGCGTTGCTCGGGGCCTGGGGCGGCTGGCAGATCCTGCCGCTGACGATCCTGCTGTCCTCGTTGCTGGGCGCGGTGGCGGGGCTCATCGGCTTGCGGCTCAAGCAGGCGAAAACCTCGACACCAATCCCCTTCGGACCCTATCTGGCGATTGCCGGCTGGATTGCGTTGCTCTGGGGTGGTCAAATGACCGACTTCTATTGGCAGTTTGTCGGTTTCAAATGAAAAGCTCTGTGGCACAACCCTGGATTCTCGGCCTGACCGGTGGCATCGGCAGCGGCAAAAGTGCCGCGGCCCAGCACTTCATCGACTTGGGGATCCATACCGTGGATGCCGACCACGCGGCACGCTGGGTGGTCGAGCCCGGGCGACCGGCGCTGGCCCGGATCGCCGAGCACTTCGGCGATGGCGTGTTGCTGGCCGACGGCCAACTGGACCGCGCGGCCCTGCGCAAGCGGGTCTTTGAAGAACCCGAACAACGCCGCTGGCTCGAAGCCCTGCTGCACCCGCTGATCGGCCAGGAAGTCGCCGCCCACCTGGCCCGCGCCGAGTCGCCCTATGCGATCCTGGTGTCGCCGTTGCTGGTTGAATCCGGGCAGCACAAAATGACCCAGCGCGTGCTGGTGATCGATGCGCCACAATCGCTACAGATCGAACGGACCTTGCGACGTGACCAGACCAGCGAAGCGCAGGTCCAGGCGATTCTCAAGGCCCAGTCCAGCCGCGAAGAGCGCCTGCGCCATGCCGACGATGTGCTGGTCAACGACCGCGACCGGGCCTGGCTGCACAGCGAAGTCGAGCGCCTGCATCACTTTTACCTAACTTTGCGTGGAGGCCAGTCATGAGCCAACCCCCTGTCGTTGAATGCCCAACCTGTGGCGCCCCTGTCGAGTGGAGCGCCGAGAGTACCTTCCGGCCGTTTTGCTCGGACCGCTGCAAACTGATCGACCTGGGGGCCTGGGCCTCGGAGGAACACAAGATCCCGGTCAGCCCGGACGCCGAAGACGAGCTGTTCAGCGAAGACTTCGAGCCGCGCCACTGATCCTCAAGGCCGCATGAACGCGTAGTCCTGGCTGTCATCGAGGTTCTCGGCCAGGAACAGCAACTCATCGGCCAGGTCCTCGAGACTGCGCACCGCCTTGCTCTGCTGCACCACCGCACTGAGCAGGGCACGCAGGCTCAGGCCCGGATCAAAACCAATCTCCTGCGCCAACGCCTGACTGCCCTGCACTTCCCGCCTTGCCCACTGGTAAACGCTCATGCCGATGCCCTCTAGGATTTGCCGGAGCATAGGGGCGCCCACTTTGCCGCGATTTGACCGGGATCAACGCTTGTCATCGTCGTTCCAGGGGGCCGACAAGTAGCGTGTGCGGTTGAACGTCTCCAGCCACTCGGGGCAGAACACCACCAGCGCGCTGATGACCATGCCGTTGATGAACGCCTCTGGAAAGATGATCAGCCACAGGTAACCGACAAAGTCTTCCAGCCACTCGGGCATCGCAAAGCGCTCGTCGAACCACAGCACGCCCAATGCCAGCAGCAGGCAGAGCAAGGCCGACAACGCCGCGGCGAAGAACCCCGAGCAGAAGATGTAGACAAAGGGATTACGCGGCTGCGCGCGCTCCACCAGGATCGCGCAGGCTTCGGTGACCAGCACCGGCAACACGATCAACAAGGCACCGTTGACCCCCATCGCTGCCAGGTCCTGGCGCCCCAGCAACACCAGCCCCACTTGCGCCACCAGCCCGCCGACCAGCGCCAGCGGCCAGTCCAGCAGCAGGGTCACGGCCGTCATGCCGATGAAGTGATAGGACACGCCGGTGTCGAAGTCGCGGCGGACCAGCCACAGCAGGAACACCGCGAACACCGTGCCGAACAGCAGGTGCTGGCGCCGACTGTCGCTGAACAACTCGACCCACGGCGCCCGGGCCATCGCCCACAGCAACACCGGCACGTAGATCAACCACCCCACGATGAGGGTGGCGGGGGACAACAACTGGGCACTGATCATGCCGCGCGCCCCAAGCGATAGACCTTCACGCAAGACTCCTTGCCCACACGTAACAGGCCGCCAGTCTACAACGCCCTCACGCCCAATGCCGTGGATCGTTGATCACGCCATCGTGCTCAGCCAATAGCTTGGGCAGTTCGGCCTTGAGAAACGCCACCCAGGTGCGCACCTTGGCATCGAGAAAATGCCGCGAGGGGTACAGCGCGTAGACGTTGCGCTCGCGCAGGCGATAGGCCGGCAACAGGCGTCGCAAGGTGCCATCGGCCAGGGGCCGCGTCGCGGTGTAGAACGGCAACAGGCTCACCCCCATCCCGGCCTCGCAGGCCTTGACCATCGACTCGGCGACGTTGCACTGGAACGTGCGGCCCGGGCTGACCGCGTGCTCGCCGTGTGCGTCGGCGAACAGCCACTGATCGTCGTACAACGGATCGAGCATGCGCAGGCAGCGATGCTCGTTCAGGGCCAGCGGATGCGCGGGCACGCCCTGGCGCTCGAGGTACTCGGGCGCGGCACAGGGCACGCTGTAGACCTGCCCGATGGCCTGGGCCACCTGTTGCGAGTCCGCCAACTCGCAGGCCATCGAAATCACCACGTCGTAGCCTTCCTCCAGCGGGTCGGGATTGCGCTGGGACAGGGTCAGCTCGAACACCACGTCGGGATACAACTCGCCATAACGGGCGATCAACGGTGTGATCAGGACCCCCAGGCCATTCATGCTGTGAACCCGCAACCGACCACTGGGCTCGAGGTGGGCACCACGGGCTTCGGCGGTGGCTTGCTCCATCTGTTCGAGGATCTGCCGGGCGCGCAGCAGGAAGCGCTCACCCGCCTCGGTCAGGCTCAAGCGCCGGGTGGTACGTTGCAGCAGGCGGGCCTGGACGTGCTGCTCCAGGTCCGCCACCAGGCGCGATACCTGCGCGGTGGACAGATCGAGCGCATCGGCGGCAGCGGTAAAGCTGCCGCAATCGACCACGCGCACAAACACCCGCAGGTTGTTGAGTAAATCCATCCGCCCTCCAGGGGCTATGACTGTTACGTTTCATGTAACGCTGCATCAAGCGCCCGCCCCTTTATCACGGGCAGACACCGGCTAGACTTCAGGCACCGAGACACACACGGAGCCGCGAAAAATGAAAACCTTGATCAGCCTGTTTCTCAGCCTTGTCGCCAGCGCCGCCATGGCCACCGACAGCACACCCTACGACCCCGCGCAGCCGCTGGACATCGCCCGGGTGATCTCGGTAACGGACACCGCGACCGCCTGCGAGGTGGTGCCGGCGACCATGGTCTACGTCGACCACCAGGGCCAGACCCACAGCGTGACGTATTCCGTGATGGGCGCCTGCACCAGCAGCCTGTGACCCTGGCCCTACACCACCATGCGCTTGGCTTGCACCGCCAGGTCATGCAGGCCGGCCAGGCGCACCATGATGCGCTCGACCACCTCGACCCTGGCCACCGCACCGGTTTGCAGCTCGCCCATGGAATGCAGCGCCACCTCGGCTTTCTCCAGGCCCAGCCGGGCCGAGCCGGACAACTGCTCAATGCCTGAACGCGCCTGTTCGGCGGACTGCTCCAGGCTGGTGGCGATTTGTCGGATCTGCTCGCTGGAGTCGGCCGCCTGGCGCGACAGGTTGCGCACTTCGTCGGCGACCACCGCAAAGCCGCGGCCATGGCTGCCAGCCCGCGCGGCTTCGATGGCGGCGTTCAAGGCCAACAAGTTGGTCTGGCGGGAGATGTCCTGGATGCTGCCGACAATCGCGCTGATGCGCATCGACTGGCTGCCCAGGCCATCGAACACTTGATCCAGGCTCTGCATGTACACATTCAAGTCCGCCAGCACCGTGGCCGACGATTGCATGCTCTGCGCGCTGGCCTTGACCCGCTCGCCCGCCGTGCGCGCCAACTGATTGGCAAAGCGCATGTCCTCCTCGGTCTGCGCCACCGACTCGGTCAGTTGCTCCAGCGTGCCGTGGACCCTCGTGCCCGGCCATTCGCGCTCGGGCGGCGCGACCGCGACAGGCGCAACGTCCACCCGCGCCTCACTCGGTGCGGCCAGCGCCCACGCGGGCTCCGGCGCTTCGACCGGCCTTGGCTGGCGGCGATACAGCAGTGCCGCGGCCAACAGCAGCCCGTTGATCCCGGCCGCCAGCAGCAACTGCTGGCCGTCGTCCCAAGCCATCACCACACTACCCATACCGACAATTAGCAGCAGTGTGTCGGCACAGAGCTTGAAGGTGGCGCTGTGCGAATCCGTCATAGCAGGATCCAGGTGTAGCTGAGGATCAGGCGGTTTTCGTCGATGTCACTGCGGTAGTTGGAACGCGCCATCACGTTCCGCACGCGGATCCCCAGGCCCTTGAGGTCGCCGCCTTGCACCACGTAGCCGAGGTCCAGGTCGCGCTCACGGTCCTTGCCTTCGAAACCCTGGCCGGTGTCGACGTTGTTACCGGTGATGTAGCGCACAGTGCTGGTCAGCCCCGGAACGCCGAGGGCGGCGAAGTCGAAGTCGTGGCGCGCCTGCCACGAGCGTTCGTCGGTGTAGGCGAACTCGTAGGTCGGCACTTCGTTGCCCAGCGGCGTGATGTTGGCGAATACGCGGGGGAAGGCACTGTCGCCATACATGGCCTGATAGCCGACATAGAACGTGTGGCCGCCGTGCTTGGCCGACAGCAGGGAGAAGAACGCCTGGTTGTCGATGTTGCCCAGCAGTTGCTTGCCGTCTTCCTTGGAGTCGTAGTAGCCCAGGTTGGCGCCCAGGGTCCAGTCGCCCATCGGCTCGCTGTGCTTGAGACCGAGGAAGCGCTGGTTGTAGATATCTTCCAATTGCCCGTACCAGGCACTGACCGAGCTGCGCTTGTCATTGAACGCGTAGTCGGCGCCGCCGTAGTTGAACGCGTCACTGCTGACCTGACGCTGCGGCACATGGCCGAGCATGGCTTGCAAGTCGCTGTGGCCGGCTTCGTTGCGCAGGCTGGTGGAGTTCAAGTGACCGCCCTGCAGGGTCAGGCCATTGATCTCGCCGGAAGTGATGCTTGCCCCCTGGTAGCTGGGCGGCAACAGGCGGATGTCACTGAAGGCCAGCACCGGCAGGTTGGGTTGCAGCTCACCGACCCGCAACTCGGTCTTGGAGTAGCGCACCTTCAACGCCCCGGCCAGGCGGCTGTAGTCGTTGGCGGCACGGCCATCGTCCTTGACCGGCAACAAACCGGTGTTGACCCGGTCCGGGCTGCTGTCGAGCTTGAGCCCGAGCAGGCCAATCACATCCACGCCAAAGCCGACGGTGCCCTGGGTGTAGCCGGACTTGACGTTGAGGATGAAGCCTTGCGCCCACTCTTCGGCCTTGGATTGCTGGTTGGCGCCGACGATGTCGGAGAAGTCGCGGCTGAAGTAATAGTTACGGGCCTGCAAGGTGGCGCTGGTGTCTTCGATAAAGCCTTGTTCGGCGGCCATCGCACCACCCGAGAAACCCGAGGCGACAGCCAGGGACAACAGCGAACCGGCGGTTGGGAGAGTCTGTTTCATCGTTGTGCTCTTATTGTTATAGATCGACAGGTTGAAGCGCTCCGCCCGCAACGACACCGTTGCGGGGGGCAGGTGAGGATAAAAAGGGCGGTGAGAGGCGGTCGCTGAATCGATCAGCGCACGACCTCAGGTGACGGGACCACCGGGGCCGGGCGTCGAGCGGTCAGCAGCAGGTGCGTGGCCATGCCGAAGATCAATCCCCAGAACGCGGCGGACAAACCGAACAACGACATGCCCGAGGCCGTGGTCAGAAACGTCACCAGCGCGGCCTCGCGATCGTTGGGCACCGCCATCGCCCCGGTCAGCGCCCCGGCAATCGCGGCGAACAGGGCCAACCCCGCCAGCGCCGCAATCAGTTCCTTGGGAAAGGCCGAGAACAACGAAACCAGAGTCGCGCCGAAGATCCCCAGCACCAGGTAACACAGGCCACCCACGATCCCGGCGACATAACGCTTGCGCGGATCCTCATGGGCCTCGCGGCCGGTGCAGATGGCCGCCGTGATCGCCGCGGGGTTCAAGCCATGGCAGCCGAACGGCGCCAACAACGCGGTCCCCAGTGCGCTGCTGGCAATGATCGGACTGGCGGGCGTCTGGTAGCCACTGGCACGCAGCACCGCCATCCCCGGCACGAATTGCCCGGTCAGCGCCACCATCACCAGCGGCAAGGCAATGTTCAAGGTGGCACTGAGGGTGAACTGCGGCGTGATCCAGACCGGCGTCGCGAAACCGAGCACCAGCGCATCCAGGTGCAGGTCGCCGGATGCAAAGGCAACCAGGCACCCCACCACCAGCACCATCAGCACCGCATAGCGCGGCATCAGGCGTTTGCACACCAGGTAGGTCGCGAACATCAACAGCACCAGCAACGGTTTGCCTTGCAGCGAAACGAACAGGCCAGTGCCAAAGCTGAACAAAATCCCGGCCAGCATTGCCGCGGCAATCGCCGATGGCAACTTGCTGATGATCCGGTCGAACGCCCCGGACACCCCGACCACAAAGATGATCAGGCTACTGACCAGGTACGCACCCACGGCTTCGCCCATCGTGATGCTCGGCATCAGCGTCACCAGTAAGGCCGAACCTGGTGCCGACCACGCAATGATCACCGGGACCCGATAACGCCAACTCAGGCCGATCCCCAGCAGCGCGCTGCCGATGGAGATCGCCCAGACCCAGGACGACACCACTTCGCGAGACAGGTGCGCCGCATCGGCGACCTGGAAAATGATCACCATGGGCCCGGCAAAGGAAATCACCGTGGCGATAAACCCGGCAACCGCCGCCGACAGGGAAAAATCGTTGAGTAACGCTTTCATGCAACCTCGCCGCAAGACTCATCAGGCAACCATAGCCGCAGGCCTGGTCGCTCTTTGTTATCGGGCAGTGACACGCGCGTGCCACTGCCGTTTTCACTCACGCACCGCTTGGCACCAGGCCTGCCGTCGCACGGTTGCTGCTGCGCTGGCTGCTGATGGCAAACACGGTCATCGCAATCGCGGCCACCGCGCCAGGCAAGGCAAACGCCATGAAGTTCAGTTGCAACGGCAGGTTGATCCCCAGCAAGGCCCCGCCCAGCAACGGACCGACAATGGCGCCGTTACGGCCGATACCCGAGGCCCAACCCAGGCCGGTGGAACGAATGGCCATGGAGTAGAACTGCGCGGTGCAGGCGTACAGCAAGATCTGCGAACCGATGGTGGTGGCGCCGGCAATCGCGATCAACAAGTACAGCATCGGCATCGGGCTATTGAAGCCCAACAACGTGATCGAGACCGCCGCCAGCGTAAAGAACACCGCCAGTACCCGTGGCAGGTTGAGCTTGTCACCCAACACACCACCGCCCACCGCACCGAAGATCGCACCGAAGTTCAGTACCAACAGGAACGACAGGCTCGAACCCAGGCTATAACCCGCGTTGGCCATCAGTTTAGGCAACCACGAACTCAGGGCGTAGACCATCAGCAGGCAGCAGAAGAACGCCAGCCACAGCATCAGGGTGCGCAATGCCCGACCTTCACGGAACAACTGCAGCACCGGGGTGCCCGTGCCCTTCACTTCGTGCATCTCAAGCAGGTCGTCGGCCTTGGCGACGTAGGCCGGGTCGACGCGCTCCAGCACTTTGCGCGCTTCATCGTTGCGGCCCTGGCGCAGCATGAATCCCACCGACTCGGGCAGGAAGTACATGATCAACGGCAGCATCAGCAACGGCAGCACCGCTACATAGAACACCGACTGCCAGCCGAAACTAGGGATCAGCACGATGCCCAGGCCGGCCGACAGCATGCCGCCGACCGAGTAGCCGCTGAACATGATCGCCACCAGGGTGCTGCGAATTTTCTTCGGCGCGTATTCGTTCATCAACGCCACGACGTTGGGCATCACCCCGCCAATGCCCAGACCGGCAATGAAGCGACAGATACCAAATTCAGTGGGGTTGCGGGCGAAGCCGTTGAGCACGGTAAAGCCGCTGAAGAGGATAACGCACAGGGTGATGGTCTTCTTGCGACCGATCTTGTCCGACAGCGGGCCGAAGAACAGCGCCCCGAACATCATGCCAAACAGCGCATAACTCCCCAGGGCCCCGGCTTGCAGCGGGCTCAGGCCCCATTCCTTCATCAGCATCGGCAGCACCACGCCGTAGATCACCAGGTCGTAGCCGTCGAAGATGATGATCAGGGCACACCAGAACAGCACCATCCAGTGGAAACGGTTGAAGCGAGCGTTATCGATCACCTCATGTACGTCAATCTTGCGCATGGCAGATTTCTCTTGTTGTTGTTTTTTTAAGAGCATTGGTAACGCATTAGCGTCCGTACTACCGAGGGTAGGGAGTTGGCGGGCGCGGCAATATCCGCTTTGCGCAGATCGTTATCCGTTTTGTGCACGGACGAGTGGCACGGATGGCGGGCCGTCGGTCGGGTAAACCGGCCCTGCGGGGAAAACCAGCTAGTACTTGAAACTACTGAAGGAGCAGTTCTTAACGCGCTGTTAGGTCATCGGTTTCAAGCGTGAACACGTGGTACGACTTGGCCCCCTATGCATGATCAGGACGATCCGCTAGCTATTCATAAAGGGGCAAGTCATGCGACTCATCACGAAAATACCCTCGGCGCTGGCGGTCTCGACATCACTGCTGATCGCCACCGGTTCAGACGCGCAAGCTGCCTGCGTGCTGACAACCAGCGCAGGTAACTCCTCCTACACCTGCGACAGCGGTACCAGCGGCCCCCTCACCGACACCACCGGCAACAACACCCTGACCTTCCCCGCCAACGGCACCGGCACCATCAATGGCGATGTCACCTTTGGCGACGGCGCCGACCGGGTGCAGATGGATTCCGGCACCCTCACCGGCCAGTTGCACATGGGCAACGGCACCAACACCTTGCTCATCAGCGCCGGGCAAATCACCGGGGACGTGACCCAGGGCGACGATGTCGACACCTTCGTGATGACCGGCGGGCGTATCCAATCCTGTCCCAGGGCGATAGCCACGACAGTTTTCTCATGGAGAACGGTGTCATCGTCGAGGGGTTTGATGATGGTGACATCGCGAAGATGACCGGCGGCACCATTGGTCGGGTGAACATGAAGCTGGACAACAATGTCTTCGATATGTCGGGCGGCAGTATTATCGGCAACCTGGTCACCGGGCTCGGCCGGGACACCATCATCGTCTCGGGCGGCACGATTGGCGGCAACATCAGCACCAGTGGCGGCGACGACAGCATCACCCTCAGCGGCGGGGTCATCTCCGGGCAGATCCGCAGCAGCACTGGCAACGACCATTTCACCTGGACCGGCGGCCAGATCAAATCGGCGGTGCTGATGGGCGATGGCGACGACACGGCGCAGCTCACGGGTCTCACTGAAAGCCTGCTCAGCGCGACCCCTTCGGTCGACGGCGGCCTGGGCAATGACCGACTGACGTTCGACAGCACCACCTCCGGCACGCCAGGCCGCTACATCGGCTGGGAGAGCGCCAGCCTGACCAACAACTCACACTTCGACCTGGCCGGGGACTTTTTCCTCGGGGACAGCGCCAGCGGCACCGGGGTGTTTTCGATTGACGGCAGCAGCACCCTGGCCGTGACCCAAGGCGGCATCCGCCCCTACACCGCGGGCCAATTGGCCACGCTGAACAACGCCGGCATCATCGACATGACCACCGGCAGCACCAGCGCCACTGACTCACTGACGGTGCACGGCAACTATGTCGGCAGCAACGGCCAACTGCGCCTGCAAACCGTACTCGGTGACGACAACTCGGCCAGCGACAAGCTGGTGGTGTCCCAAGGCAGCATCAGCGGCACCACCCAACTGGGCATCAGCAACCTCGGCGGTGCCGGCGGCCTGACTCGCCAGAACGGCATCGAAGTGGTCGAGGCACAAAACGGCGCCACCAGCACCGCCGGCGCCTTTGCCCTGGGCCGTTCGGTGTCGGCCGGTGCCTATGAGTACTACCTGTTCAAAGGCGGCGTGACGGCCGGGACGGAGAATAATTGGTACCTGCGCTCGTCGGTCGTTGCCGTACCACCGCTGTCGGTCCCGCCTGAGCCGCCACCGCCGCCAGTGATCCCCCTCGCGCCACCGCCGGTTGCCCAGCCCGCGCCGGTCGTCGACCCGGACGAACCCATCGTCGAGGCGCCCACCGCCCGGCCCGTAGCGCCCGTGGCCCCCGTCGATCCCACCTCCACGCAGGTCGCCCAGACCTCGCCGACCCCGGCCGCCACCACCCCGCCGATCCCCAAGGCCGTGGCCGGCGCGCAACCGATCCCGCTGTATCGCCTGGAGGTGCCGGTGTACTCGGTGGTCATACCTGCCGCGCAGATGATGACCCTGCAAGCGCTGGGCACCTTCCATGAGCGCCAGGGCGAGCAAAGCCTGCTCACCGAGACCGGCAACGTACCGGCGGGCTGGGGTCGGGTCTACGGCAGCAACCTGCGTAAAAGCTGGACCGGCACCGTAGCGCCGAGCTTCGACGGTTCGCTCCAGGGCTTCCAGATCGGCCATGACCTGTTCGCCTCGACCACCGATGGCGGGCAACTGCAACGCGCTGGCTTCTTCGTCGGCCACAGTGACCTGCGCGGCGATGTCGATGGGTTTGCCGAAGGCTTCCAGGACCGGCGTTCGGGCCGGGTCAAGCTCGACGGCGATCATCTTGGCGGCTACTGGACCCTGGTGGATCCGAGCGGCTGGTACCTCGACACGGTGGCCATGTGGACGCGCCTGGACGGCGACAATCGCTCCGAGCGCGGGGTAAAAATGAACACCGATGGCCACGCCCTCGCCCTGTCGCTGGAGGCCGGCTACCCGATGGCCGTATCGCCGAACTGGGTGGTCGAGCCCCAGGCACAGGTGATCCACCAACAGATCGACCTGGACAACCAGAACGATGGCATCTCCGACGTGTCGTTTGACGCCCAGGACTACTGGACCGGTCGCGTTGGCGCCCGCCTCAAGGGCCGCTATCTGGTCCAGGACGTCCCGCTCGAACCTTACCTGCGGGCCAATCTGTGGCGCACATTCGGCGGCTCCGACACGGTCACCTACGACGACACCACCCGGATCAAGACCGAGCACAAAGCCTCTTCGGCGGACGTCGGCGGCGGATTGGTGGCCAAACTGTCGTCGAGTGTCAGTGTGTACGGCAGTGTCGACTACAGCACCCACCTGGACAGCAACGACTTGAACGGCGTGTCCGGCACACTGGGCCTGCGCATGAGTTGGTAGCACGCCCCACGATGGCCCAGGCGACAAATGTCTTCTTGATCCACGCATTTGGACGCTAAGCTTGGGCTTATGGATGACTCAGATTACCTGCGCCTGCTGACCATCGCGGCCGAGCAAGCCAATGCGTTCCTGTCCAATGCCCGCAAATGGGAGCGTGAGCGTTGGGTCTGCCAACGCCTGTTGCAAGGCCTGAACATTCCCTACCGCGCCGACGAATTCAGCCCGGCAGGCGAGCCACCGGACGTACTGTTTCGCGAGGCCAATTTCGAGGTGTTCTTTGTCCTCGACGAAGGCCGGCGGCTCAACGACGAGTGGCGCGACGAACTGCAACGCCGGCGCAGCGCCTTCTCCCTGAGCCAACTGGTGCGCCGCGAGGCCAAGCCCAAGCGCATCCCGGCCAACGAGTTCCTGCTGCGACTGGCGCCGACCTTGCGCAAGAAAGCCCACAACTATAAAGAGCGCGGCATGGACCTCGGCGAGCTGGACATCATTGCCTTCGCCAGCCTCAAGCGCGAAGTCCTGGACCTCAACAGCCATTTCCCCCCGCCCACTGAGTACCTGCGCCAGGGCTGGCGCTCGCTGTCCCTGGTCGGACCGACCTTTGCCCGCGTGCTGTTCGCCCACCCCGAGGCGCCGGACTTCCTGCGCAGCAACCTGGGGCGCAGCATCGTGTTCGACGTCGGGGTCAGCCTCTGAACAACCAACAGCTATGCTACGTTCACGCCAGGGTGAATTCCCTGTAGCGTCTCCACATTCAGCAACGTCTACCCCTGACGAGGCCCGCGATGACCAACCGCCTGAACCCCGATGACCAACAGCATGTCGAAGCGTACCTGCGACTGTCCCAGCACCAAGTCGAGCGCCGGCCTTTCCGGCCGTGGATGCTCCTGGTGGTGGTGCTGGGCGTGACCATCGGCCTGGGCCTGCTGAGCCGCCTTATCAGTTACCTGACGCTATGAGCTGCCTGGCGCTCGCTCGGGTAACCGCACCGATTTCCTTTAGCCTTGCGAGATATCCCCATGACTCATCGTATTGTCATCGTTGGCGGCGGCGCCGGCGGCCTGGAGTTGGCCACCCGCCTGGGCAAGACCCTGGGCAAGCGTGGCACCGCCAGTGTGATGCTGGTGGACACGAACCTGACCCACATCTGGAAACCCCTGCTGCATGAAGTGGCGGCCGGCTCCCTGAACTCCAGCGAAGATGAACTCAACTACGTCGCCCAGGCCAAATGGAACCACTTCGAGTTTCAACTGGGGCGCATGAGCGGGCTCGATCGCACGCAGAAGAAAATCCAACTGGCCGCCACCTACGACGAGCACGGCCTGGAGCTGGTACCGGCCCGGGAAGTGCCCTACGACACCCTGGTCATTTCCGTCGGCAGCACCACCAACGACTTCGGCACCCTGGGCGCGGCGCAGCACTGCCTGTTCCTCGATACCCGCAAACAGGCCGAACGTTTCCACCAGCAGTTGCTCAATCACTACCTGCGCGCCCACGCCGGGCAGACCGACACCGTCGAGCAAATCAGCGTGGCCATCGTCGGCGCTGGCGCCACCGGCGTGGAACTGGCCGCCGAACTGCACAACGCCGCCCATGAACTGGCGGCCTACGGCCTGGATCGGATCAAGCCGGAAAACATGCACATCACCCTGATCGAGGCCGGTCCCCGGGTATTGCCGGCCCTGCCGGAACGCATCGGCGGGCCTGTGCATAAAACCCTGGAGAAACTCGGGGTCAATGTGCTGACCAATGCCGCCGTCAGCGAAGTCACGGCCGACAGCCTGCTTACCGCCGACGGCAAGGAAATCAGGGCCAGCCTGAAAGTCTGGGCCGCGGGCATTCGCGCCCCCAGCTTCCTCAAGGACATCGACGGCCTGGAGACCAACCGCATCAACCAACTGCAGGTGCTGCCGACACTGCAAACCACCCGCGATGAAAACATCTTCGCCTTCGGTGATTGTGCCGCGTGCCCACAGCCGGGCACTGACCGCAACGTCCCACCCCGCGCCCAAGCCGCCCACCAACAGGCATCGTTGCTGGCCAAGTCACTGAAACTGCGGATCGAAGGCAAGTCGCTGCCCACCTACACCTACACCGACTATGGCTCGCTGATCTCGCTGTCGCGTTTTTCGGCGGTTGGCAACTTGATGGGCAACCTGACCGGCAGCGTGATGCTCGAAGGCTGGCTGGCGCGGATGTTCTACGTGTCGCTGTACCGCATGCACCAAGTCGCGCTGTACGGCATGTTCCGCACCGCGATGTTGATGCTGGGCAGCAAGATCGGGCGCGGGACCGAGCCGCGACTCAAACTGCATTAACACCGCAAATCCTAGTGGGAGCGAGCCTGCTCGCGAATGTGCTCTACCCGTCAGCCAAGACGTTGCCTGACACGACGCTTTCGCGAGCGGGCTCGCTCCCACAAGGGATCGAGTTCACCCGCCAGAGACCAGCAGGCTGTCAGGCCGCCATCGCGAGCAAGCCGGGCTCGCTCCCACACCAGGCCAGCCGTCAGGCTCACCCCCACAGGTGCCTTGCGGTGCACCTGAGATTCTCGTGGACAAAAAAAATCCCCGTATCTTTCGATACGAGGATTTTTAATATGGTCGGGGTAAGGGGATTCGAACTCCTGACATCCTGCTCCCAAAGCAGGCGCGCTACCGGACTGCGCTATACCCCGGTAAAAAAAAGGCACCTTTAAAAGGCGCCTTCTACGATCAGCGCTTTTGGCCTCTGATCTTAAGATTCGATTCCAGCGTTAACTGGTTTCAAAAATGGTGGGTCGTGTGGGATTCGAACCTACGACCAATTGGTTAAAAGCCAACTGCTCTACCAACTGAGCTAACGACCCAAAAATGGTCGGGGTAAGGGGATTCGAACTCCTGACATCCTGCTCCCAAAGCAGGCGCGCTACCGGACTGCGCTATACCCCGGCTTGAAATTGGCTCCGTGACCAGGACTCGAACCTGGGACCCAATGATTAACAGTCATTTGCTCTACCGACTGAGCTATCACGGAACTACATATTTCAATTACAACATTGACGCTTTACAGCACTCTCTTCGACCCGTTCGCATCGCTGCGTTCGTGTGTCTGAGGCGCGCTATTCTACAATCTTAAGCACCTCTGTCAACCCCCTAAATTGCTTTCAAGACAATGATTTGCAACTTATTTAGGTTTTTGACTTGGGGAGCCAAAACCCTTTGGGGCGACTTACTGCGGGGCGCACTTTACAAGCCTTTTCCTTACAGTTCAACACCCTAAGAAAAAAAAGGCCCCGCAATGCGGGGCCTCTGTCATTAACGTGCAACGAACGCTTTAGTTGAAAACGATTTCGTCGTTCACAACGGTGGCCGTCACACTGCTGCCTGGCAAGAAGCTACCGGACAGAATCAGTTGGGCCAGCGGGTTCTCGATCCAACGCTGGATCGCTCGTTTGAGCGGCCGCGCGCCATAGACCGGGTCGTAACCCACAGCAATCAACTTATCCAGCGCATCGCTGCTCAGTTCCAGTTGCAGCTCACGCTCAGCCAGACGGCTACGCAGACGGCCCAACTGGATCTCGGTGATGCCGGCAATCTGATCGCGGGCCAAAGGCTCGAAGATCACCACTTCGTCGATCCGGTTGATGAACTCCGGACGGAAGTGAGTCGACACCGCGTCCATCACCGCCGCACGCTGAGCGTCACGATCACCGACCAACTCCTGGATCTGCGCCGAGCCCAGGTTGGAGGTCATGACGATCACCGTATTGCGGAAATCCACGGTGCGACCATGACTGTCGGTCAGACGACCGTCTTCCAGCACTTGCAGCAACACGTTGAACACATCCGGGTGGGCCTTCTCGACCTCGTCCAGGAGGATCACCGAGTACGGCTTGCGACGCACAGCCTCGGTCAGGTAACCGCCTTCCTCATAGCCCACATAGCCTGGTGGTGCCCCGATCAGCCGCGCCACGGAATGTTTCTCCATGAACTCGGACATATCGATGCGCACCATTGCCTCTTCAGTATCAAAGAGGAACTCGGCCAGGGCCTTGCACAACTCGGTCTTACCCACGCCGGTTGGACCCAGGAACATGAACGAGCCGCTTGGGCGGTTCGGGTCGGACAGCCCGGCCCGGGAGCGCCGCACAGCGTTACTCACCGCCACCACCGCTTCTTCCTGGCCAATCACACGCTTGTGCAACAGGCTTTCCATCTTCATCAGCTTGTCGCGCTCGCCCTCGAGCATTTTCGAGACCGGGATGCCGGTCCATTTCGACACGACCTCGGCAATCTCTTCCTCCGTCACCTTGCTGCGCAGCAACTGGTTTTCGGGCTTGCCGTGCTGGTCGACCATCTGCAGGCTGCGCTCCAGGTCCGGGATCACCCCGTACTGCAACTCGGCCATGCGGTTCAGGTCGCCTTTGCGCCGGGCGGTCTCCAGTTCCTGGCGGGACTGCTCGATCTTTTGCTGGATCTGGGCAGAACCCTGCACTTCGGCTTTTTCCGAGGTCCAGATTTCTTCCAGGTCGGAGTACTCACGCTCCAGTCGAGCAATCTCTTCCTGCAGTTTTTCCAAGCGCTTGATCGCGGCTTCGTCGTCTTCTTTCTTCAAGGCCTGGGATTCGACCTTGAGCTGAATCAGGCGACGCTCCAGGCGGTCGAGCACTTCCGGCTTGGAGTCGATCTCCATGCGGATCCGGCTGGCCGCTTCGTCGATCAGGTCAATCGCCTTGTCAGGCAACTGCCGGTCGGTGATGTAGCGATGGCTCATCTTGGCCGCAGCAATGATCGCACCGTCGGTGATCGCCACCTTGTGGTGAACCTCGTAGCGCTCTTTCAAGCCCCGCAGGATGGCGATGGTGTCTTCTTCGCTCGGCTCTTCGACCAGGACTTTCTGGAAGCGCCGCTCAAGGGCCGCGTCCTTCTCTATATATTGGCGATATTCGTTGAGCGTGGTTGCGCCAACGCAATGCAACTCGCCACGGGCCAAGGCCGGCTTGAGCATGTTGCCCGCGTCCATCGAGCCTTCGCCCTTACCGGCGCCGACCATGGTGTGCAGTTCGTCGACGAACAGAATGATCTGCCCTTCCTGCTTCGCCAGCTCATTGAGCAGGCCTTTGAGGCGCTCTTCGAACTCGCCACGGAACTTGGCACCGGCAATCAGCGCGCCCATGTCCAGGGACAGCAAGCGCTTGCCCTTGAGGCCGTCCGGCACTTCACCATTGATGATGCGCTGGGCCAGGCCCTCGGCAATCGCGGTTTTACCCACGCCAGGCTCACCGATCAGCACCGGGTTGTTCTTGGTGCGACGCTGCAAGACCTGGATGGTCCGGCGAATCTCGTCGTCACGCCCAATGACCGGGTCGAGCTTGCCGTCTTCGGCGCGCTTGGTCAGGTCGATGGTGTATTTGTCCAACGCCTGGCGCGACTCTTCGGCGTTCGGGTCATTCACCGCTTCGCCGCCGCGCAGGTTGTTGATCGCGTTTTCCAGGGCTTTTTTAGTCACGCCCTGACCGAGCAGCAACTTGCCCAGCTTGCTGTTCTCGTCCATGGCCGCGAGCAGCACCAGTTCGCTGGAAATGAACTGGTCGCCTTTCTGCTGGGACAGGCGATCAGCCTGGTTGAGCAGGCGCGCCAAGTCCTGCGACATGTTCACGTCGCCGGTGGGATTCTGGATTTTTGGCAGCTGGTCGAGCTCTTTGCTCAGCTCTTTGCGCAGGCTGTTGACGTCAAAGCCCACTTGCATCAGCAACGGCTTGATCGAGCCACCTTGCTGCTCCAGCAGTGCCTGCATGAGGTGCGCAGGCTCGATGCTTGGATGATCGAGGCCCACCGCCAAGGATTGGGCATCGGACAAAGCCAACTGTAGTTTGCTAGTTAAACGGTCTATACGCATGGGTCACCTTCCTTTTGAGCAGGCCGGACCAAAGAAACCATCCTGAATGAAGAAACCTGCCAGATACCGCTATAGATGCGGTCGATTCTGCGAGTTTCAAGCGCCATGGGGTTGACGCAGGTCAGGAGAGTCTAGCGGGCCAGCCAGATAAGGGAGGCAAACCGGCCGGTGCGCGGGGCACGGCGGTAAGAAAAGAAGCGTGGATCGGTCACGGTGCAAAAACCGCCACCATAGACGGCCGTCACGCCATAGGCTGCCAAGCGTAGCCGGGCGAGATGGTAAATGTCGGCCATGAACTTGCCCACATTGGCGCTCGGCACAAAGGCCTCGGCGGCTTGCGGCAGTTGGGCCATGAAGACTTCGCGCACTTCGGGACCGACCTCAAATGCCCGCGGGCCAATCGCCGGGCCAAGCCAGGCCAGGACGTCGGCGGGGGCGACCGCCAGGCTGTCGACTGTCGCCTCCAGCACGCCCGCCGCCAACCCGCGCCAACCGGCGTGAGCGGCGGCGACACGCGTACCGGCACGGTCGCACAACAACACCGGCAGGCAGTCTGCCGTCATTGCCGTACAGGCAATGCCCGGCGTCGAGGTCCAACTGGCATCCGCCGTGGCGACCACCGCCGGGTCCGCGTGAGCCACGGCAACGCCGTGAACCTGCTGCAACCAGGCGGGTTGGACGGCGAAGTGCTCGGTCAGGCGCCGGCGATTCTCAGCCACGGCCTCGGGACTGTCCTCGACGTGATCGCCCAGGTTGAAGCTGTCGAACGGCGCCCGGCTGACGCCGCCCGCACGCGTGGTCACACAGGCCTTGACCCCGGCAGGCGCAGGCCAGTCGGGAATCAGCCAGTCCATCATCCGATGAACGCCTCACGGTCTTGCTTGAGCAGGGTCAGCAACCAGACGAAGTCTTCTGGCAGCGGCGATTCCCAGCTCATGCGCTGACCGGTCGTCGGGTGATCCAGTTCCAGGAAACGCGCATGCAGCGCCTGACGCGGGAAATGTTTCAACGACTCGACCATGGTCACACTGGCTGCCGGCGGGATACGGAAGCGACCACCGTAGGCAGGGTCTCCGACCAACGGGAAGTTGATGTGGGCCATGTGTACGCGAATCTGGTGGGTACGGCCGGTTTCCAGCTTGACCCGCACATGGGTGTGGGAGCGGAAGCGCTCAAGCACGCGGTAATGGCTCACCGCCTGCTTGCCGCCTTCCATCACCGCCATGCGCTGGCGCTGCTGGCCGTGACGACCGATCGGCGCGTTGATCTTGCCACCCGCCGTCACCACACCGATCACGATGCACTCATAGATGCGACTGACACTACGGCTCTGCAACTGTGTAACAAGTTGCGTCTGCGCCTGGATCGTCTTGGCCACCACCATCAAGCCGGTGGTGTCCTTGTCCAGGCGGTGCACGATGCCCGCACGCGGCACATTGATAATGTCCGGCACGTGGTGCAGCAAGGCGTTGAGCAAGGTGCCATCGGCATGACCGGCAGCCGGATGCACCACCAAGCCCGCAGGCTTGTTGATCACCAGGATGTCGTCATCTTCGTAGACGATGTCCAGTTCGATGTCTTGAGCGATCCATTCGCCCTGAGCTTCCTGCTCGGCAGTCAACTCAAGGACGGCACCACCATGGACAATGTCTCGCGGGCGGATAACCGCTCCATCCACAGTCAGGCGGCCGTCTTTGATCCAGGCGGAAAGGCGCGAGCGCGAGTGCTCAGCGAATAATTGTGCGGCGACTTGATCGAGGCGTTGGCCGCCCAATTCGGACGGCACCTCTGCGCGGAGTTCAATTTTATCGGACATGCTCAGACTAGGCGTCGGCACAGCCTTTGGTTTCGGCTGCGCGCTTGTGGTTAAATACGGCGTCTTTTGCCCCGAGGCTTTGCAACGGGGCGCCCATCATAACAGGACGGCCCCGCCCAAGACAGCGGCCGTCATAGGGACGCAAGCCGCCATGCAAGTGAAACACCTGCTGCTGATCGCCATCCTCGCATTGACCGCTGCTTGCTCATCGAAGGAAGTCGTAGACGAAAACCTGAGCGAAGTTGAGCTGTACCAGCAGGCTCAGACCGATCTGGACAATAACAGCTACACCAGTGCCACAGCCAAGCTCAAGGCCCTGGAGTCGCGTTATCCCTTTGGTCGCTATGCGGATCAGGCTCAACTCGAGCTCATCTATGCGAACTACAAGAACGCCGAGCCTGAAGCGGCCAAGGCAGCTGCCGAGCGCTTCATCCGCCTGCACCCGCAGCATCCCAACGTCGATTATGCGTACTACCTCAAGGGCCTGACCTCCTTTGACCAGGACGTCGGCCTGCTGGCGCGTTTCCTGCCGCTGGACATGACCAAGCGTGATCCGGGCGCCGCACGGGATTCGTACAACGAATTCGCCCAGCTCACCAGCCGCTTCCCCAACAGCCGCTACGCGCCGGATGCCAAGCAGCGCATGATTTACCTGCGCAACCTGCTGGCCGCCTACGAGATTCACGTAGCCGACTACTACCTGACCCGTCAAGCGTACGTGGCCGCAGCCAACCGGGGTCGCTACGTGGTGGAGAACTTCCAGGAAACCCCTTCGGTCGGTGACGGCCTGGCGGTGATGGTCGAGGCCTACCAGCGCCTGCACCTGGACGAGTTGGCCAACACCAGCCTGGAAACCCTGAAGCTGAACTACCCCGACAGCCCAAGCCTGGTGGATGGCCAGTTCGTGCCACGGGTTGCCGAAGCGGACAACCGCTCGTGGGCCAGCAAGGTCACGCTCGGCCTGATCGAGTCCAGCGCACCGTTGCCACCGGGTGAAACCCGCGCCAACCAGGACATCATGAAGCAGTACCAGGACGCCAAGGACGCCATCCCCTCCGATCTGAAGCCGGCAGATGGCGACGCCGCCCAGGAAGAAGATCACGAGGCGCTGGGCAACAACAGCGACCGTTCGTGGTTCAGCTACATGACCTTCGGCGCCTTCGACTGAATGCCCGCCAGGTAACCCAAAGGGAGACTTTCGAGTCTCCCTTTTTATTTCCGCGTTTTATTGCACTGTGCGCCTGTCGCGTCCTTGGCTAAACTGGCGAATCATTCGTCGAAAAGCCGCCTGCCATGCTTCGTTTACTGTTCTGGATTGCCCTGATTGCTGCTGCAGTATGGTTCTGGCGCAAGTTCAAGCGCCCCGCCAGCGCTGTTCGCCCCCCAAATGAACACGATGCCCCACCCATGGTTCGGTGCTCCCACTGCGGCGTACACCTGCCGCGCGACCGCGCCCTGAGCCTGCAACAACAGTGGTATTGCAGCCAAGCCCATCTCGAGCAGGGCCCAGGCTCCAGCCACCGCTGAGCCATCGACCACAAACGTTAGCCCAAGGATGGACACAACGTTGAAGACCCACCGCCCTCCCCCGACCGAGCGATGCCTGCTCGGCAACTCGCCCGCCATCTGCCGCCTGCGGGCGCAGATCGACAAACTGGCCCCGAGTCTGGCCTCGGTCTACATCAGTGGCGAATCAGGCAGCGGCAAGGAGCGCGTGGCGCGCTTGATCCACACGCAAGGACCACGCGCCAGCCAGCCATTTGTCGCGATCAACTGTGGGGCCATTCCCTCGGAACTGATGGAAAGCGAGTTTTTCGGCCATCTAAAAGGCAGCTTCAGTGGTGCCATCGAAGACAAGCCGGGGCTGTTTCAGGCGGCCAGCGGTGGCACCCTGTTGCTCGATGAAGTGGCTGACTTGCCACTGTCCATGCAGGTCAAGCTGCTGCGGACCCTTCAAGAGAAGACCATACGTTGCATCGGAGGACTGCGCGAAACCGTGGTCGATGTCCGCGTCCTCTGCGCCACCCACAAGGATCTGGGCGCAGAAGTGGCCGCCGGGCGCTTTCGCCAGGATTTGTACTATCGCTTGAACGTGATCGAGTTGCGCGTCCCGCCGCTGCGCGAGCGCCAGGACGACCTTGAGTTACTCGCCAACCATGTGCTCGAGCGGCTCGCGGCAGAACGCGACCTGCCAACGGCTCGCCTGCAAGCGCAAGCCCTGGAGGCGCTCAAGGACTATCCGTTCCCCGGCAACGTGCGCGAGCTGGAGAACATCCTCGAACGCGCGCACACCTTCTGCGAACAGCAACGGATAGACCTCGCCGACCTGGGCCTGGCCAGCGGCAATCGCCGTGCCCCCCCTCCGCTGCCGGACCTGGTGCAGGTCGACAACCTCGAACACTACCTGGAGACCGTCGAGCGCCAGGTGATCCTCCAGGCCCTGGAAGAGACCCGCTGGAACCGTACGGCGGCCGCCCTCCGACTGAATGTCTCGCTACGTTCGCTGCGTTACCGGCTGCGAAAACTCGCGCTCGATTGAGCCATCCGTTCAGATTCGTCCCGCCGGCGCATACGGCGCGGGGTCGATCACCGGCGTGCGCGCCAGCAGCACATCGGCAAACAGTTGGCAGGACGCGGGCGCCAGCACCAGGCCATTGCGGTAATGCCCGCAGTTCAGCCACAACCCGTCGACCCCAGGCACCGCGCCGATGTAGGGAATGCCTTCCGGCGAGCCCGGCCGCAACCCTGCCCAGTGCCCAACCACCTGTGCCTGGGCCAACTCGGGAATTAATTCCACGGCCGATGCCTTGAGGCTTTCCAGGGCGTTTTCGGTTGGCGTCTTATCGTACCCCTCATGCTCCAGGGTACTGCCGATCAGGATGTGCCCATCGCGTCGCGGGATAGCGTAGCGACCCTTGGCCAGAACCATGCTCGGCAGAAAGTCCGAAGCGCACTTGTAGAGAATCATCTGGCCTTTGACGGGCTCCACCGGCAACGTCAGCCCCAGCGTCTTGAGCAGTTCGCCGCTCCAGGCACCCGCGGTCAGTACCACATGGTCGCCATGGATCGGCCCGTCTGGCCCCTGGACCCCGACCACCCGCTCACCCTCACGAATGAAGCCGCTGACTTCGCACTGCTCGTGCACGGTCACGTTCGGTAGCGCCAGCAACGCCGCCTTGAGCGACTTCACTAGGCGCGGATTGCGCACGTTGGCCACATTGGCCATGTAGATCGCCCGGGAAAACCCTTTGCCCAATACCGGCACGGCATCGCGCACAGCGCAAACATCCACCGGGCTCAACGGACGGTTTTCCCGCCGGGCCCACGCCAGCGCCTGGGCCTCATCTTCCAGGTCCAGCCAGTACAGCCCCGTGGTGTGAACTTCGGGATCGATACCGGTAGCGGCAAACAACCGCTGTGCCAGCTGTGGATAAAAGTCCTGCGACCAGTGTGCCAGCGCCGTCACCGCCGGGCTGTAGCGCCACGGGTAGAGCGGCGAAACAATGCCACCGCCCGCCCAGGACGATTCCTGGCCAACGTGGGAGCGATCCAGCAGGGTCACGCTTTGCACATGGGGCGCCAGGTTAAACGCCGTCAGCAGGCCGATGACCCCGCCGCCGACAATCACCACTTGTTGTTGCTTGGCCATCATCTGATCCAGAACTAAAGAGACCGTGGGCGCAAACACGCCCGAGAAGAGAACTCAGCGCCCCCAGCATTCCTTGCTGGTCACGCCTTCCGCCGCATTGCTCATACCCAGCACTCCGGTGTTGGTGAGCGTGAGGTCGCCACACTTGTCACCGGCCATGCGTGAGTCAGCCTTGCGCACGGCCGTCAGCACGAAGCCCTGGTCGGCCAGGGTCGCGGTGATGGCGTACTGATCATTACCGGCACTCAAGCCCGTCGCGCCGGTGTAGGTATTGCCCTTGGAGTAGAACCGCTCCAGGACCTGCGCCTGCTCGGACAGCAACCCCGCGATCTCAGCGCGCTGGCCTTTCTTCACATACTCGGTAATCAGCGGAGCCGCTATGGTCGCCACAATACCGATGATCGCAATCACGATCATGATTTCGATCAGGGTAAAACCTCGGTTGTATCTGCGCATTGCTTCACGTCTCACTTACTGTATTTGTCGCCACATGATTCGGCGGCCGTTGTTGCCGCCCGTATTTTTTGCGCCATCGACGGAGGTCATGACATCGCCTGTGGACGTCTCAACCCGGCCGTCGCCTTGGGAGGCGAGTATCTTACCGTCGAACGTGGCATAGATGCTCTCCAGTACCGTTCGCGAGTGACCAACCCGGCCAACGGCCGTAATCCGGTACAACGTCACCGGCGTATCCGCAGGAAGATTCACCGCATTTGACGCACGCCCCACACTGTCCACGCGGTAGGCACCATCGCCCGCGGCAGCCCAGCTCGCATCAGCATCGTTCGGCGGGACGCACGGCGGGACACCGACACACCCCAACACGCGATGGGCGCCGCGCTGGACAGTCCCCTCCCCCGTTCTCAGCGCCGCTTCGGCACGCTGGAAAGACTGGTTGCGCCGCATGACACTGCCGGCCAGTTTTTCCTGGAGCGTGGCGCTCTGCATCGACGACACACCGATCAAGCTCAGCAACAACACCAGTACCAGGCTCATCAACAGCGCCATGCCCTGCTGATCAGCGCGCGTCAACGCCACCATCGACCGCCCACCTACAGCAACCGATTACGCAGGGCCGCGACCAGGCTGTACGTCTGGTCGCGCACACGCCCTTGCGGATCACTCAGGGTCAACCCCAACCGCACGCTGCGGATATGTGCCGGATCGACGGGATTACTGCTGTAGCGGGAGACCGCATTGTCGCTGGCGCCCACCGCCAGGCCAAAACTCACCTCGAATGCACTGACGTTATCCACCAAGACTGCGGTTGTGGCTCCGTTATCGCTCACCCTCAGTATTTGCCCGTTGTTGAAGCGATAGGCCAGTCGCCGGATCGCAAACCCCCATTGCCCGACAGCCGGTGCACGCGAGCCCGTGTAGGCGGTTGCCGTGGTTTGGCAGTCGGTAACCACTGTCCATGTCGGCGCCGTACCTGGGTTGCCTACGTCCGCAGTGACCAGGGTCAACTTGCGGGCCTGTTGATCCCAACGGATGGGCGCCAGATGACTGGCCGTGAAATCACCCGCCGAACTGGCATCGGTGACCACCCGCAAACAGCCGAACATTCCCACCATGCGGATCTCCTGTAGCAGTTTGCCCAGGACAAATCGCGCGTCTTCCTGCATGCCGGCGGCGAGACGCTGACTGACGTAGGTACTTTTCGCCGCAATAAACACCTGCACCATGCCCACCACCACACTCAGGCTGATCGCGAGTGCGAGCATCAATTCGATCAGCGTAAACCCACGCTGGCAACGGCTCATCGCGCCGCCTCGGAATCGACGCCAGCGCGACTGCTCAGGAGTAAGCTGCGACGCCCCCCAGCGGTGCCGGCTGCCCGCGAGTCATCCCAGGTGATCGCGAGCGTATACAGGCCCTGGTCCTGGCGGATGTGGCCCGTGGCGCTCGGACCACCGAAACCCAGGACACTCTGGTTAAAGTCATGCACGTCCTGATGATGGACGGGCGCCTGTCCCCCCGCGCCGGGTGACGCCAGGGCGTAGTCGGCCCCCGAGTTGGCGCGGATCCGGTCCAGCATGGCGTAGGCTATGAAACTCGCCTGGGTACTCATCAACGCACTGTCGGTGTACTTCAGCGCCTTGAGCTGGACCGCCGCAGCGCCCAGCAACCCCACGGAAAAAATCACCAACGCCACCAACACTTCGATCAGTGTCATGCCGTCCTGTGTATGCGCCCTTGCTTGTGTCATCCGTAACATCCACATGGCTCCAGAAGTCCCTCGACCCAAGACTAGTTCCAGCCCCCCATCGCTGCTGCCCCTCGGAACAAACCGAAATACATTGCCCCGATGCGCCCACGGTCCAGGGCTGCCTCACCGCCAGCGTGAAATGTTTTGCATGAAGATTGATCGCCGCGCATCACGGCCAACCGCTACACCTGAAGGACGCCCTCACACATTCAACCTCCAGGGAAGGAGTCCGTATGCTTGAAAAAGGCTTTAGCCTGATCGAACTGCTGGTGGCGCTGGCCATTGCCGCCATCGCGGTACAACTGGCCAGCCCGACGTTGAGTCGATACCGCGACTCGCTACGCCACGCGCATGCCGCACAAAGCCTGGCCGGTGCCTTGCGCTATGCGCGCACTGAGGCGTTGCTGCGCAATCAGAGGTTGGTGATTCATGGCTTGAACGGTGACTGGAGCCAGGGTTGGCGGATCACGCTGGACCTCAATGGCCGGGGGCACGAGGACACAGACAACCCACTCCTGCTCGAACATCAGGCCGCGTCCGGCGTGTCGATTGTCGGCAATCAATCGGTGAGAGACTTTGTACGGTTCAGCAGCCTGGGTGAGCCGTTGCTACCCAATGGCGGCTTTCAGGCCGGGACGCTGCACATCTGCGCGCGCCGCGAAGCGGTCAGCCAGCATCAGGTGGTGCTGTCCAGGACCGGCCGCGTCAGCGTACGCCACGACAAGGCCAAGCAGGCCTTGTGTGCGGGAAGCGACGCGTCAGATGGCGCGAACGCGTAGTTCCTTGGGCATGGAGAAGGTGATGTTCTCCTCGCGGCCCGCCAGTTCATCGGCCCCCGTGGCGCCCCAGGCGTGCAGTTGCTGGATCACGCCGCGCACCAGCACTTCCGGGGCCGAGGCACCGGCGGTGATGCCGATGCGCTCAACGCCATCGAACCAACTGCGCTGCAGGTCTTCGGCACCATCGATCAGGTAGGCCGGGGTCGACATCCGCTCGGCCAGTTCGCGCAGGCGGTTGGAGTTGGAGCTGTTCGGGCTGCCCACCACCAACACCACATCACATTCGTCAGCCAACTGCTTGACCGCGTCCTGGCGGTTTTGCGTGGCGTAGCAAATGTCATCCTTGCGCGGTCCACCGATCGCCGGGAAGCGCGTACGCAAGGCATCGATCACACGACTGGTGTCGTCCATCGACAAGGTGGTCTGGGTGACAAAGGCCAGGTTTTCCGGGTGACGCACCTGCAAGGAGGCCACGTCTTTTTCGTCTTCGACCAGATAGATCGCCCCACCCGTGCTGGCGTCGTACTGGCCCATGGTGCCTTCGACTTCCGGGTGGCCCGCGTGGCCGATCAGGATGCACTCGCGGGCGTCGCGGCTATAGCGCGCCACCTCGATATGCACCTTGGTCACCAACGGGCACGTGGCGTCGAACACTTTCAGGCCACGACCTGCGGCCTCGGAGCGCACGGCCTGGGAAACGCCGTGGGCGCTGAAGATCACGATGACATCGTCTGGCACCTGATCCAGCTCTTCAACGAAGATCGCCCCACGGGCGCGCAGGTCTTCGACGACAAACTTGTTGTGCACCACTTCGTGACGCACATAGATAGGCGGCCCGAATACTTCCAGGGCACGGTTGACGATTTCGATCGCCCGGTCCACGCCAGCGCAGAAGCCACGGGGGTTGGCGAGTTTGATTTGCATGCGGTGCCTCGTGTCTTGCGCGCAAGAGATAGCGAAAACAGTGAAAAGCTAGTCGTGGGAGCGAGCCTGCTCGCGAAAGCGTGTATCCGCCAACATCAACACTGGATGCGACAGCTGACTCGCGAGCAGGCTCGCTCCCACACTGGACTTGCGTTGTTGCCTAGAGCGCCTTGACGCCGATGATTTCGACATCAAAGGTCAATGTCTTGCCGGCCAGCGGGTGGTTGAAGTCGATGGTCACGTGCTCATCATCGAACTCTTTCACCACACCAGGCAGCTCAGTATTGGCCGCATCGTTGAAGATCACCAGCAAGCCCGGGGACAATTCCATGTCCTGGAACTGTTTACGCGGGATGATCTGGACGTTCTGCGGGTTGGGCTGGCCGAATGCGTTCTCGGGCTCGATGCTCAATGTCCGCTTATCGCCCGCCTTGAAGCCGAACAGCGCCACCTCGAAACCTGGCAGCAGGCTGCCATCACCGACCTTGAAGGTCGCCGGGGCTTTATCGAAGGTGCTGTCGACCGTGTCGCCGTTCTCCAGGCGCAATGCAAAATGCAAGGTGACTTCCGTGTTCTGACCGATGCGTTGCTCAGCCAATACCTGTTCAGTCATGAACGGTTTCTCCGGTTTTCTTACTTTTGAACATATCCAGCGCGAGCATCACGGCCCCGACGCTGATGGCGCTGTCGGCAAAGTTGAACGCTGGGAAGTACCAGCGGTTCTGCCAATGCACCAGAATGAAATCGATCACATGGCCCAGGGCAATGCGGTCGTACAGGTTGCCCAGTGCGCCACCGAGGACCAGCGCCAGCGCGACCGCCAGCCAGGTTTCGTTGCGCCCCAGGCGCTTGAGCCAAACCACCAGCACAGCGCTGACCACGATGGCGATCAGGGCGAACAACCAGCGCTGCCAGCCGGAGCTGTCAGCCAGGAAGCTGAAGGCCGCGCCCGTGTTGTAGGCCAGGGTCCAGCTGAAGTAATCGGGGATCACCACGATCTGCTGGTACATGCTCAGCGAGCCTTCGAAGTAGAACTTGCTGGCCTGGTCGATGACCAGGACCAGCAGGCTCAACCAAAGCCAGCCCAACCGTCCGAAACGGCTAGCCGCGTTAGGCATAGTGACGAACCTCGCCTGCGCCGCTGATGTTGTCGACGCAACGGCCGCAGATTTCCGGGTGCTCAGGGTTCACGCCGACGTCTTCACGGCAGTGCCAGCAACGGGCGCACTTGGCGAAGCTCGACTTGACGATCTGCAGCTTCAGGCCGCTGACTTCAGTCGCCACCGCATCCGCCGGGGCTTGCGCAAAGGGTGCAATGCTTGCGGTCGAGGTGATCAAGACGAAGCGCAGTTCGTTGCTCAGCTTGGCCAGGTCGGCGCCAAGCGCCTCCTCGGCATACAGCGTCACTTCGGCTTGCAGGTTGCCACCCACGGCCTTGGCCGCGCGCTGGATTTCCATTTCCTTGTTGACTGCCACCTTGACCGCCATGATCCGCTCCCAGTAGGCACGGTCCAGCTCGAAGCCTTGCGGCAACTCGCTCAGGCCTTCGTACCAAGTGTTGAGCATCACCGATTCATTACGCTCGCCCGGCAGGTACTGCCACAGTTCGTCGGCAGTGAAGGCCAGGATCGGCGCGATCCAGCGCACCAGCGCTTCAGAGATGTGGTACAGCGCGGTTTGCGCCGAGCGGCGCGCCTTGCTGTTGGCGCCGGTGGTGTACTGGCGGTCCTTGATGATGTCCAGGTAGAAACCGCCCAGCTCCTGCACGCAGAAGTTGTGCACCTTGGAGTAGACGTTCCAGAAGCGGTATTCGCCGTAGTGCTCTTGCAGCTCGCGTTGCAGCAGCAAGGTACGGTCCACGGCCCAACGGTCCAGCGCGAGCATTTCTTCAGCCGGCAGGATATCGGTGGCCGGGTTGAAACCGCTTAGGTTGGAGAGCAGGAAGCGCGCGGTGTTACGGATACGCCGATAGGCGTCCGCACTGCGTTGCAGGATCTGGTCGGAGACCGCCATCTCGCCCGAGTAGTCGGTGGAGGCCACCCACAGGCGCATGATATCGGCGCCCAGCGTGTCATTGACCTTTTGCGGCGCGATCACGTTGCCCAACGACTTGGACATCTTGCGGCCCGCTTCGTCGACGGTGAAACCGTGGGTCAGCAATTCGCGGTACGGCGCGTGGTTGTCGATGGCGCAACCGGTCAACAAGGACGAGTGGAACCAGCCACGGTGCTGGTCCGAACCTTCCAGGTACAAGTCGGCACGTGGGCCGCTTTCGTGGCCCATCGGGTGCGAACCGCGCAGGACGTGCCAATGCGTGGTGCCGGAGTCGAACCAGACGTCCAGGGTGTCGCTGATCTTGTCGTACAGCGGTGCTTCAGCGCCCAGCAATTCGGC
Organism: Pseudomonas sp. ok272; assembly: GCF_900109995.1. Classification (GTDB taxonomy): domain Bacteria; phylum Pseudomonadota; class Gammaproteobacteria; order Pseudomonadales; family Pseudomonadaceae; genus Aquipseudomonas. The sequence continues at coordinate 68,230 of NZ_FOCB01000007.1, forward strand.
GGCGTCCATCTTGAACCAGGCTTCGATGCCTTCGACTTCGACGCGCTTGGCAACTTCTTCCATCAACTCAACGGTGCGCGGGTGCAGTTCGCCGCTTTCCTTGTTCAGGAAGAACGGGATCGGCACGCCCCAGTTGCGCTGGCGGGAGATGCACCAGTCCGGGCGGTTGGCGATCATCGAATGCAGGCGCGCCTGGCCCCAGGCCGGAACGAACTGGGTGTCTTCGATCGCCTTGATGGCGCGCTTGCGCAGGGTGTCACCCGTCGCCGGCTCTTTGTCCATGCCGATGAACCACTGCGCGGTGGCGCGGTAGATCAGCGCGGTCTTGTGGCGCCAGCAGTGCATGTAGCTGTGTTCGATGACGGTGGTGTGCAGCAGCGCACCGACTTCGGTCAATTTGTCGACGATGGCCGGGTTGGCCTTCCAGATGAACTGGCCGCCGAAGAACTCCAGCGAAGGCACGTAGACGCCATTGCTCTGCACGGGGTTGAGAATGTCGTCGTTGACCATGCCGTAGGCTTTGCAGGTCACGAAGTCGTCAACGCCGTAGGCCGGGGCGGAGTGAACCACGCCCGTGCCAGCGCCCAGTTCAACGTACTCGGCCAGGTAAACCGGCGACAGGCGGTCGTAGAACGGATGGCGGAAGTTGATCAGCTCCAGCGCTTTACCGGTGGTGGTCGCGATGACCGAGCCTTGCAGGTCGTAACGCGCCAGGCACGACTCGACCAACTCTTCAGCCAGAATCAGCAGCTTGTCGCCGACATCGACCAGGGCGTAGTTGAATTCCGGGTGAACGTTCAACGCCTGGTTGGCCGGGATGGTCCACGCGGTGGTGGTCCAGATCACGATCGACGCCGGCTTGGCCAGCGACGGCAGACCGAAGGCGGCCGCCAGCTTGGCTTCGTCGGCAACCGGGAAGGCAACGTCGATGGTCGAGGACTTCTTGTTCTCGTACTCGACTTCCGCTTCGGCCAGGGCCGAGCCACAGTCGAAGCACCAGTTGACCGGCTTCAAGCCCTTGAACACGAAACCGCCCTTGACGATCTGCGCCAGGGCACGGATTTCACCGGCTTCGTTCTTGAAGTCCATGGTCTTGTACGGGTTGGCCCAGTCGCCCAGCACACCCAGGCGGATGAACTCGGACTTCTGGCCTTCGATCTGCTCGGCAGCGTAGGCACGGCACAGTTCGCGGGTTTTATCCGCGCCCAGGTTCTTGCCGTGGGTCACTTCGACCTTGTGCTCGATTGGCAGGCCGTGGCAGTCCCAGCCCGGGACATACGGCGCGTCGAAACCCGACAGGGTTTTCGAGCGCACGATCATGTCCTTGAGAATCTTGTTGAGCGCGTGACCGATATGAATGGTGCCGTTGGCATACGGAGGACCGTCGTGCAGGACGAACTTCGGACGATCCTTACCAATCTCACGCAACTTCTGGTACAGGCCAATGCTGTCCCAGCGCTGCAGAATCTGCGGTTCGCGCTGAGGCAGGCCGGCCTTCATTGGGAAGGCGGTGTCCGGAAGGTTTAGCGTGGCTTTATAGTCGGTCATTTAAGGCTCTTCATTAGCGATTGGCGCTAGGTGCGGCATAGGCACGGGCGGCGGCGACATCCGCATTGATCGCCGTCTTAAGCGCCTCCAGAGAGGCGAAACGCTGCTCTTCACGCAGCTTGTGGTGGAAAACCACCGTCAAACGCCGGTCATACAGATCGCCGGCAAAATCTAGAACATGCACTTCGAGGTGAGCTTTACCGTCACCCGCGACCGTTGGCCGAACGCCAATATTGGCAACCCCCGGCCAGGTCTTGCCGTCAATGTCGACGCTCACCAGGTAAACCCCGGTCAGCGGCACCCGACGACGCTTGAGTTGCACGTTGGCCGTTGGCGTGCCCAATTGGCGCGCCAGCTTCTGCCCGTGCAGCACCCGCCCGGCAATCCGGAACGGACGACCGAGCAAGCGCTCGGCCAATGCAAAATCAGCCGCCGCCAAGGCATTACGCACTTGGGTGCTACTGACACGGATACCTTCCAGCTCGACGGTCTGCGCCGCTTCGACGGTAAACCCCTGGACGATCCCGGCTTGTTGCAGGAAGTCGAAATCCCCTACCCGGTCACAGCCGAAGCGGAAGTCGTCACCGACCTCCAGATGCTGCACACCCAGGCCATCGACCAGGATGGTGTCGACGAACTCGGCCGCGCTGAGCTTGCTCAAGCGCTGGTTGAAGGCCAGGCACAGCACCCGGTCGACACCCGCTTCGGCCAACAATTGCAGCTTGTCGCGCAGACGGGCCAGGCGCGCCGGTGCGGTCTCGGGCGCAAAGAACTCACGGGGTTGCGGTTCAAAAATCACCACGCAGCTGGGTACACCCAACTCGAGCGCACGTTCACGCAGCCGGCCCAGGATAGCCTGGTGACCACGGTGAACACCGTCAAAGTTGCCAATAGTGGCGACGCAGCCCCGATGCTGGGGGCGCAGATTGTGGAGGCCTCTAACCAGCTGCATAACGCGCTTCTTGCTCATAAAGTGGCCGATTATAACCACACCCGGCGGCGTACGACAGGCAACACCGTAACCCAAAGTGATCGAACCGACAAAACCGACACTTGTCCCGCGATCAATGGCTCAGCTCAACGCCTTGCGATTGAAGTCGCGCAGACGAAAACCCAGCGCCGCCAACATGCCGAAATACGTAACGACACCGGCCGCCACCAACGCGCCCAGGCGCAGGAAACGCTCCAGCATGTGCCCCTCGCTCCAGGCCGGCATGAAGTGCATCACGCCCAGCAGCACCGCGGACATCACCGCCACCGCCAGCACCAGTTTGAGCCCGAACAGGCCCCACCCTGGCTGCGGCTGATACATGTTTTGCTTGCGCAACTGATAGAACAGCAGGCCGGCATTCAAGCAGGCACCGGCACTGATGGCCAGCGCCAGGCCGGCGTGTTTCAGCGGACCGATCAAGGCCAGGTTGAACAACTGGGTCGACACCAGGGTAAAGATCGCGATTTTCACCGGCGTGCGGATGTTTTGTTGCGCATAGAAGCCTGGAGCCAGCACTTTGATCACGATAATGCCGAGCAAACCAACCGAATACGCCACCAAGGCATGCTGGGTCATCAACGCGTCGTGCGCGCTGAACTGACCGTACTGGAACAACGCAACGGTCAGTGGCTCGGCCAGGATCCCCAGGGCCAGGGAGCACGGCAGCACCAGCACGAAACACAGGCGCAGGCCCCAGTCGAGGATGCGCGAGTACTCATGGCGGTCCTTGCTGGCGTAAGTCTTGGCCAGGGTCGGCAGCAGAATCGTCCCCAACGCCACACCCAATACCCCCGACGGAAGCTCCATCAAGCGGTCGGCGTAATACATCCAGGACACCGAGCCCGCTGCCAGGAACGAGGCAAAAATAGTGTTAATGATCAGGGAAATCTGGCTGACCGAGACCCCGAGGATCGCCGGCAGCATTTGCTTCATCACCCGCCACACTCCGCTATCACGCAGGTTCAGGCGCGGTAGCACCAGCATGCCAATCTTCTTCAGGTGCGGCAGTTGATAGAGCAACTGCGCCAGGCCACCCACCAGCACCGCCCAACCCAGCGCCATCACGGGCGGATCGAAGTACGGCGTCAGAAACAGCGCAAAGACAATCATGCTGACATTCAGCAGGGTCGGCACGAAGGCCGGCACCGAGAACCGGTTATAGGTATTGAGGATCGCCCCGGCCAGCGACGACAGGGAGATCAGCAAGATATAGGGAAAGGTCACTCGCAGCAGGCTGGAAGTGAGCTCAAACTTCTCCGGTGTAGTGGTAAAACCAGGGGCCGTGGCCCAGATCACCCAAGGGGCCGCGAGCATCCCCAGCACCGTGACCACCGCCAGCACCAGCGTGAGCAGGCCCGAGACATAGGCCACAAAGGTGCGTGTGGCCTCTTCGCCCTGCTGGCTCTTGTATTCCGCCAGGATCGGCACGAACGCCTGTGAAAACGCGCCCTCGGCAAAGATCCGGCGCAACAGATTGGGCAGCTTGAACGCGATGAAAAAGGCGTCCGTGGCCATGCCAGCGCCAAATATCCGGGCAATGAGGGTGTCACGAACGAATCCCAGAACCCGGGAAAGCATCGTGATAGAGCTGACGGCGGCCAACGATTTAAGCAAGTTCATTGAAGAGTTTTTTGCCTGTCGATAAACAGCAGGCGAACAACGCGCCCACTTATGCGATACTCCGCGCCGCAACAAACAGCACAGAGCCAAAGCTCGCGAGTTTACAGGTCACGCGCCGGAATGAAATATCCCAGCGCTTGATACCTACCACTTAGCGGAACGTCTCACCTGCCCTTGACAAGACTTCAACTCATCGGCATGATTCGCGGCCTATTTTGTTTGCTATTTCCCAAAAAGTCTTTCGAGGAGCTCGACGGTGGCCAACACACCTTCCGCCAAAAAACGTGCAAAACAGGCTGAGAAGCGTCGCAGCCACAACGCCAGCCTGCGTTCCATGGTTCGTACTTACATCAAGAATGTAATTAAAGCCATCGACGCAAAAGACGCTGAAAAAGCTCAAGCAGCTTACGTTCTGGCTGTGCCAGTTATCGACCGCATGGCCGATAAAGGCATCATCCACAAGAACAAGGCAGCTCGCCATAAGAGCCGTCTGAACGGTCACGTCAAGGCTCTGAACCTTGCTGTTGCCGCATAAGCGATAAGCTTGTGAAAAAAACCGACCTCCGGGTCGGTTTTTTATTGCCTGCGATTTAGTGAGCAGCGCAAAAAAATGTGGGAGCGAGCCTGCTCCGAACAAAACCATCAGCCGACATCAATGCGACTGACAACCCTCTTCGCGAGCAGGCTCGCTCCCACACATTTTGAGCTACGTTGTGATTAGTGAGCGCCCGGCCACGGCAAGATCGGAATCGCCGTCACCGCATTCTGCGGGCTGCCCTCGATCACGCGATCGCTATAGACCAGGTACACCAGGGTATTGCGCTTCTTATCGAGGAAACGCACCACCTGCATGGTCTTGAACACCAGCGACGTGCGCTCCTTGAACACTTCGTCGCCATCCTTGAGCTGACCCTTGAAGCTGATCGGCCCGACCTGGCGACAAGCGATGGACGCCTCCGCACGATCCTCGGCCAGGCCCAGGCCACCCTTCACCCCGCCCGTCTTGGCGCGAGACAAGTAGCACGTCACGCCATCAACCTTGGGATCATCGAAAGCCTCGACCACGATGCGGTCATTGGGGCCGACGAACTTGAACACCGTCGATACCTGACCAATCTCTTCTGCCGACGCCAGTAGCGGCATCGCCACCAGCAGGCCCAGCAATCCTTTTGCTATGCGCATGTGCATCTTCCTCAAACCAGAATCAGGTTATCGCGGTGAACCAGTTCCGGCTCCGCCATATACCCCAACAGACCGACAATCGCCTCAGACGATTGACCAATGATTTTTTGCGCTTCCAACGCGCTGTAGTTGGCGAGGCCACGGGCAATCTCTCGACCATCCGGCGCCACGCAGACCACCATCTCACCACGACGGAAGCTACCCTGAACCAACTTGACGCCAACCGGCAGCAAGCTCTTGTTACCCTGTGACAACGCAGAAACAGCGCCCTGATCCAGCACCAAGGTGCCACGGGTCTGCAGATGCCCCGCCAGCCACTGCTTGCGTGCCGCCAGCATGCCGCGCTCTGGCGACAACAGGGTGCCGATGCGCTCGCCCGCCTTCAGGCGATCCAGCACGCGCTCCAGGCGCCCACCGACGATGATGGTGTGCGCACCGGAACGCGCCGCCAACCGTGCCGCGCGCAATTTGGTCTGCATCCCGCCACGACCCAGCGCACCCCCGGTACTGCCTGCCACAGCATCCAGGGCCGGATCATCGGCGCGCGCCTCATAGATCAACTTGGCGTCGGGATTGTTGCGCGGATCGGCATCAAACATGCCATCACGGTCCGTAAGGATCACCAGCAAGTCAGCCTCGACCAGGTTGGCCACCAGCGCCGCCAGGGTATCGTTGTCACCGAAGCGAATTTCGTCAGTGACCACCGTGTCGTTCTCGTTGATCACCGGAATGACCTTGAGCTCGACCAGGGCACGCAAGGTGCTGCGGGCATTGAGGTAGCGCTTGCGATCAGACAAGTCGTCATGGGTCAGCAGAATCTGCGCGGTATGCCGGCCATGCTCGGCAAAACTCGACTCCCAGGCCTGGACCAGGCCCATCTGGCCGATGGCCGCCGCCGCCTGCAACTCATGCATCGCACTGGGTCGTACGGTCCAGCCAAGACGGCTCATGCCCGCGGCCACCGCCCCGGAGGACACCAGCACCAACTCAACACCCGCCTCGTGCAGCGCAACCATCTGCTCAACCCAGACACCCATTGCCGCGCGATCCAAGCCCTTGCCGTCAGCCGTCAGCAAAGCGCTGCCGATCTTCACGACCCAACGCTGCGCACCTGTCACCTTGCTCCGCATCATCTTCCAACCTATGCCGGCGAGCAGCGCGACCCAGCGCCACCCATGCGATTATTCGTAGTTATTTTTTTCAGATACTAAAACGCCGCTCAGTGAGCGGCGCTTGTAGTTTACTGCAACGAATCAGTCGCGGACGTAAATGATTTCCGGACCGTCTTCGTCATCCACATCTTCCTCATCCCAGTCATCATCACCGATGTCATGGACCGACTTCACGCCGCTGCGGCGCAGGGCACGCTGGTCGTCCAGCGCCTGCAACTGAGCCCGCGCTTCATCTTCGATGCGCTGATCGAGATCGGCCAACTCTTCACGGTAGACCGGATCGTTCGCCAGGCGATCGGCACGATCTTCCAGGTAACGCATGATGTCGCGGGTCAGGCGCTCGGTGCCTTCTTTGGCAATCGCCGAGATCACGTAGACCGGACCGGTCCACTCTAGGCGATCAACGATCTCCTTGACTCGCTCCTCATGCTCTTCTTCGAGGATCTGGTCGCACTTGTTCAGCACCAACCAGCGATCGCGCTCCGCCAGGGACGGGCTGAACTTGGTCAGTTCGCTGACAATCACTTCAGCCGCATCCGCAGGACTGGTTTCATCCAGCGGCGCCATGTCGACGAGGTGCAACAGCAGACGGGTACGCGACAAGTGCTTGAGGAAGCGAATCCCCAGGCCCGCGCCATCGGAAGCCCCTTCGATCAGGCCTGGAATGTCGGCAACGACGAAGCTTTTCCAGCGATCGACACTGACTACGCCCAGGTTGGGCACCAACGTGGTGAACGGATAGTCAGCCACTTTCGGCTTCGCCGCTGACACCGAACGGATAAACGTACTTTTACCCGCGTTCGGCAGACCCAACAGGCCCACGTCCGCCAGCACTTTCATTTCCAGCTTGAGGTCACGCTGCTCGCCAGGCTTGCCCGGCGTAGTCTGGCGTGGCGCACGGTTGGTACTGGATTTGAAACGGGTGTTGCCCAGGCCGTGCCAGCCGCCATGAGCCACCAGCAGGCGCTGACCGGCCTTGGTCAGGTCGCCAATGATTTCCTGGGTAGCCGAGTCGATCACCGTGGTACCAACCGGCACCCGCAACACCAACTCCTCACCTTTTTTACCCGTGCAATCGGTACTGCCGCCATTGGAACCGCGCTCAGCATCAAAGTGACGGGTGTAACGGTAGTCCACCAGGGTGTTGAGGTTTTCGTCGGCGACCATGTAGACCGAGCCGCCATCACCCCCATCACCGCCGTTAGGACCACCATTCTCGATGAATTTTTCCCGACGGAAACTCATGCAGCCATTGCCGCCGTCGCCAGCCTTTACTCGGATCGATACTTCATCAACAAACTTCATAACAAAACGCCTCTCGCCATACGGACGAGCCGAAAAACACTAAGACATAAGACTCTTGCAAAAATGAGCGCAGCGACCTCAATCAACGACCGAAAATCCAGCGCCGGAGCCCATTACAAACAGCTTTGCAAGAGACTCACCCCACAAACGAAAAAGCCCCGTCGCAAGACAGGGCTTTTCCAGCAACTACGTAATTATGCCGCGACGACTGGAGTCTTCGGGACAATGCTCACGTAACGGCGGTTGAAAGCGCCTTTTACTTCGAACTTGATCACGCCGTCGATTTTCGCGAACAGGGTGTGATCTTTACCCATGCCAACACCGTAACCGGCGTGGAATTGGGTGCCGCGCTGACGCACGATGATGTTGCCCGGAATGATAACCTGGCCGCCATACATCTTCACGCCAAGGCGTTTGGCTTCTGAGTCGCGACCGTTACGGGTACTACCACCAGCTTTTTTGTGTGCCATGAGTCAATTCTCCTAGTGAGGAATTAGGCTGAAATTAAGCCTGAATACCGGTGATTTTGATCTCGGTGTACCACTGGCGGTGGCCCATACGCTTCATGTGGTGCTTACGACGACGGAACTTGATGATGCGGACTTTATCGTGACGACCTTGGGAGATCACTTCAGCCACAACGGTAGCGCCAGCAACAACTGGAGCGCCGATGTTCACGTCATCGCCATTGGCGACCAACAGAACGCGATCGAAAGTCACGGATTCGCCGGTAGCGATTTCCAGTTTCTCGATCTTCAGGTATTCACCTGGGGCGACCTTGTATTGCTTGCCACCAGTAACGATTACTGCGTACGACATGGTATTTCTCCGATAATCCTGCTCACCCAGCGCTTTATAAGAAAAAGTATTGGCTGGCATGGCTGCATGGGATGGACGCCCCAAATGCAATTGCGTAAGGCAGGTGCTGCCCAGGAAGTTCAGGGTGCGCGATTGTACGCAAGGCACGAGCGCCTTGCAAGGGGCCGTCCATCGCGCCTTGACACCCGCGGGTGTGGGTCCTAGCATGCCGCGCAACCCTTCTGGAGCAACTGTCGCTGATGCAACCCCAAGCTTTCTACCGCGCGGTGGCGGACGATTTTAGCGCCGTCGACGGCATTATCAAGAAGCAGCTGACTTCCCGAGTACCGCTGGTATCGAAAATCGGCGACTACATTACCTCGGCCGGCGGTAAGCGCCTGCGTCCTTTATTAGTGTTGCTGTGTGGCAAGGCCCTGGGTCGCGAAGGCGACGACATGCGCCTGCTGGCCGCCACTATCGAGTTCCTGCACACCGCCACCCTGCTGCACGACGACGTGGTCGACATGTCCGGCATGCGGCGTGGCCGCTCGACCGCCAACGCCATGTGGGGCAACGCCCCGAGCGTGCTGGTGGGCGACTTCCTCTACTCGCGCTCCTTCGAGATGATGGTCGAACTGGGTTCGATGCCGGTGATGAAGATCCTGTCGCAAGCTACCCGGATCATCGCCGAGGGCGAAGTGCTGCAACTGTCCAAGGTACGCGACGCCAGCACCACCGAAGAAACCTACATGGAAGTCATCCGCGGCAAGACCGCGATGCTTTTCGAGGCTTCGACCCACAGCGCCGCGGCCCTGGCTGGCGCCACGCCGGAACAGAGTGAAGCGCTACGCACCTTCGGCGATCACCTGGGCGTGGCCTTCCAACTGGTCGACGACCTGCTCGATTACCGCGGCGACGCCGAGACCCTGGGCAAGAACGTCGGTGACGACCTGGCCGAAGGCAAGCCAACTTTGCCGTTGATCTACACCATGCGCGAAGGCACCCCGGAACAAGCCGCCTTGGTCCGCCAAGCCATCCAGAAAGGTGGTATCGAGGACCTGGAAAGCATCCGCGCTGCCGTCGAGGCCTCGGGCTCGCTGGACTACACCGCGCAACTGGCCCGCGATTACGTGGCCCGCGCGATCCAGTGCCTGGAAGCGCTGCCCGCCAGCGAGTACCGCGATGCCTTGGTCGAACTGAGCGAGTTCGCGGTCGCACGTACACACTGAAGCACTGCAAAACCCCGTGGGAACGAGCCTACTCCCCACGGGTTATCCCCCGCTACGCCCTCTCCCCGCTAAAACCCTATATAATGTGCGCTTTTAGCGATCCTGAATCCAAGGAGCCTTAGTGAGCACGTTGCCACCCTGCCCGAAATGCAGTTCCGAATACACCTACGAAGACGGCGCCCAACTGATCTGCCCGGAGTGCGCCCACGAATGGTCCGCCACGGGCGAAGCCGACGCTGCGTCCGATGAAACAGTGAAAAAGGACTCGGTCGGCAATGTCCTGCAAGATGGCGACACCATCACCGTGATCAAGGACCTCAAGGTCAAGGGCACCTCGCTGGTGGTCAAGGTCGGCACCAAGGTCAAGAACATCCGCCTGTGCGATGGCGACCATGACATCGACTGCAAGATCGACGGTATCGGCCCGATGAAACTCAAATCCGAGTTCGTCAGAAAAGTCTGAGCCCGCTGCATTCCATCCCACGCCCTGCGCGGGATGGAACCTACCCCCTCCTCCCCCTACTCGCACCCCGTCGCAGATCGCCAGACCCATTGATCTTGCCCAACTCCCGGGCACAACCCCGCAGAAACCGCCAATAGGCACTTGCTATTAATTGAATAAGAATTATTCTCATCGGACCATTCAAACGGAGATGAGCATCATGACTTACTTGATCGATGCCTGGCTGGACCGCCCACACCCTTACCTCAGGATCCTGCATCGGGAAACCGGGGAAGTCTGTGCGGTACTGGAAGAAGAAGCGCTAAGCGAGTTGCAAGACCAGGGCGACCTTGACCTCCACAGCCTGAGCTCCAGCGAGCCGGTGGTACTCAAGGAACTGGTGCGCAACCTGTTTCTATTCTGCTACGCCCGAGCCTTGCGCCCGGTGAGCGATTTGAACAGCACATTCCAGATATGAGCCACACAACACCCTGTAGGAGCGAAGCTTGCTCACGATGCAGGCGACTCGGTCTGGCTAGCAGATCGTATCGATGCGTTCGCGGGCAATCCCCACGCCTACAGGGTTAACGCAATTACAGAACGTCGAGCAGTTCGACGTCGAACACCAGAACGCTGTGCGGCGGGATGCTGCCAACGCCTTGAGCGCCGTAAGCCAGTTCGCTCGGCACGTACAGGCGCCATTTGCTACCGGCATTCATCAGTTGCAGGGCTTCGGTCCAGCCAGCGATCACGCCGCCAACCGGGAATTCTGCAGGCTGGCCACGATCGTAGGAGCTGTCGAACACAGTGCCGTCGATCAGGGTGCCGTGGTAGTGCGTACGCACGGTGTCTTCACGCGATGGCTTGGCGCCTTCGCCTGCGGTCAGGACTTCGAACTGCAGACCCGAAGCCAAGGTAGTGATGCCGTCACGCTTGGCGTTTTCAGCCAGGAATGCCAGGCCTTCGCCAGCCGCGGCTTCAGCCTTGGCTGCCGCTTCGGCTTGCATGATTTCACGGATAACCTTGAAGCTGGCAGACATCGCTTCCTGGCCAACACGGCTTTCCTTGCCGGCGAACGCGTCGGTCAGGCCGGCCAGGATCGCATCCAGGTTAACGCCCGGCGGGGGGTTGTCGCGCAGTTGGTCGCCCAACTGACGGCCAATGCCGTAGCTGACGCGCGTTTCGTCGGTAGACAGATTTACTTCGGACATGACACTGCTCCGCTGTGCGGACGGCCCGAGAGAGTACCGTGCGAGCACAGCCCATCCCGGAGCGCCCGGAACCAAAAGGGCGAGCAGACTAGCACACAAGCCCCGTCTTTGATCAGGGGGTGCCCTGTCAGGCCGAACCACACCGCGCGCCACCCACCTAGAGCGGCACCTTCAGGCTCTCTTCCACACTGGCCACCAGGCCGCACATCTCGTCATGCACCAAGGTGTGGATCAGATTGAATGACAACTTGGGGAAGGCATGCAGCACCTGCCGTGCATGCTCCACCGAACGCAGGCTCAACATCTGCCCATGGCCATCGCTGAGCGGATACGCCGCACCGTGCATCCGTGCTTCGAGCAGGTAGATCCCACCTTCCATCGAGATCAGATTCAGCTCATCGACCTTCCCGGCGATGGCATAGGCGTTCAACTCGTGCAGGTTCATGAGCGCACCCCTTGTAATGAACAGCCAAGACCCTTAGAGGGATATGCCTGGACGCCCAAAAGCACAAGCCACAAACGCCGCCGCCCGTCCGTTTTGCAACGGCCGGGCGGCAAAGTGATGCACGGGCGGGGTCAATCAGTGCTTGGTCAGCTTATCCAGGTAGCCCATGGCAAACGCCGAGATCACGAAGGTCATGTGGATAATCACGTACCACTTCAAGTGCTCTGGGTCGATGTTCTTGGCGTCCATGAAAATGCGCAGCAGGTGGATCGAGGAAATGGCCACGATGGAGGCCGCGACTTTCATCTTCAGGGACGAAGAGTCCATGGTGCCCAGCCAGTTGAGCTTTTCCTTGGAGTCATCGATATCGAGTTGGGACACGAAGTTCTCGTACCCGGAGATCATCACCATCACCAGCAGGCCACCCACCAGCGCCATGTCGATCAGCGACAGCAGCACCAGGATCAGGTCCGACTCAGCCATCGAGAACACGTTGGGAATAACGTGGAAGACTTCCTGAAAGAACTTCAGGGCCAAGGCCAACAAGCCCAGGGACAGGCCGAAGTAGATCGGTGCCAGCAACCAGCGCGAGGCGTACATTGCATTTTCGATAAAACGTTCCATTGAATCTCACACAAGGGCTGGAAATGGCGGCGAGTATATCAGCCGCTCAACCCCCCATAAACCACGGTAAATCCCGGTGCTGCACGTCCGGCCAGGCATTTTCTGCTAGTGTCCAAAGCATTCGCCCCTCATGTTGCGTCGCACGGGAAACCTGGAACATGGATTTGCGCTTGCCCTTGATGGTTGCTGGTCTTGGCTTGATCAGCCTGATCGGCGGCTGCTCGCCCAGCGATGAAAAACGCCCGCAGAGCCTGGAAGACAAGACCGCACAGTTCGAGCAGTCGCTGGACGCGATTGCCGACCCCAAGCTCAAGAGCGCCATCGCCAGCCTTGGCAGCTCGCTGCTGCTGCTTGAACGCGCCCAGCAAAAGCTCGCCAGCAAGCCGATCGAAACCGAGTACGGCGACGACAGCATGGCGTTGCTCAAGCACTATCCAACCCCGCAGGCGTTGGTCGATACCTACATCAACGGGTTGTTCGTCCTGCGCAAGGACTCCAGCTCCGATTACCTGACTGACCTGCAACCGGTGTTCCCCTTCAACTTCAACATACCCGCCGAGTTCCCCTTCCCCCACGGCCTGGAATGGCAATCGGTGACACTGAGCAACAAACAGGTCATCGCATTCCAACCCGAATGGTCGGAGACCGACCCGGGCATTCAGTTGAGCCCCTCCAGCTCCAGCCTGACCAATCCAGATGACCTGACGGTGGCCTATCCGTTTATCGAGGGGCTGGAAGTCGCCAACGCAAACCAGCCGCAGCCACAATCCCTGCAGGGCAAGGTCGAAATCATTGCGCCGCGCCGGGTGGTGACATTCAACCTGTCGAAAAAGGATCTCGGGCAAACCCGCAGCGATGACAACCTGCGCATCACCCTGCGAGCCCTGGAAAAGAACTATGCGCAAGTCGAGGTAACTAACAGCGCAGCCTTGGCCAGCGAGGTCAGCGACACGCCGCTCAACCCGCTGATCGTCCAGGCCAGGGACAAGACGGGGCAATTCCTGAGCCGCGCCGGTTCGATCAATGAAGGCCCTGAGCAAATTGCCTTCTACCAGACACAACTGGCCCAGATGCAAAAGCAAACGGCCTGGAGCGAGGCCTTCGAAAAGCAGCTGGACGAACAAACCCAAGCGTTTGAAAGCAAGCAGGTGAGCCATTACACCAAGGTGTACTTCAATGGCGTCATTGACACCCTGGAAGTCAACGTACTGGACTTTTCCAGCGTCACCGTCACCCGCAAGGACCTGGCGTTACCGGTGCGACGCTTCGACCGGGTCACCACCGACAAAACCATTCAGCCCCTCAACCTGCCCATAGTGGTGTATGACGACCAGGCCAGCACCTGGCTCAAGAGCGCGACACTGGATCAAGAGCAGTTGAAGAACAGCGTGCGTATCAGCCAATCGGTCGAAGACGCCAGCGCCGCACGCATCGAGTTCGATCATCCGAAAAGCTTCAACGACGAACTGCTCGGCGCCTCACTCAGCCCCGGCGACACGCCGCTGACCTTCTTTACCCAAAACGACCAGGGCAAGCTCGGCAAACCCATAGAACTACCGCCCGAAGCCTTCGTCATCGACCCCATCGCCGCCACCATCACCTACGACTTGACCCTGTTCCCGGAAACACCAGCGTATGCAGTGGGGTCGATGCCATTGTTCCTGGCCGACATCGAAAAAGGCAGCGTGGAGGCCAGCGCATTGCCCAAGGGGCTGGAACTCAAGGAAAACGCCCTGATCGTTGATCAAAAGCGCTTCCCCGCCCAGGACTGGCGCTTCTTTGCCAAGGATGGGAGTGGTCATTACCTGAAGGAGATCCTCACCGTCAGCCATGACGCTGGCGCGCAGGGACGCGATCTGTTCGATGTGCATTATTTCTATGGCAAGCCGACCACGCTGGAAACCTACCAGCGCACCGACCTGGAAACCGTCGAGTACGGTTTTGAGGTCAAGCTCGACAAGGCCGAAACCGCACCCCCTGCCGACTGAGCCATCAACCCAGGGTACGGCAGCGTCCGCCGTTTATTTCCCGCAGTTGGGCTTGCAGGTGCAGGCACCAGATTTGCGGATCGTCGGCAAGCTCGTATCCATTGAGGGTCAGGCTTTCGACGATGGTGTCCAGGATCGACTCCGCCACGAAGGGTCCATGAAACGGGCCCTGGGCCTTGATTGCGGAGGGCTGTTCGCCCGCCATGCCGGCGGCAAACAACAGGGTCCACATGCCCGTATCCCCGGCCAGCGGGCGGATACTGCATTCGATGCGGGTAACCAGGCCCAGGCATCGGCGGGTAAGGCAGAGGTTGCGCGACATGGCGGCGACCCTCGATAGATCCGGTATTCAGCTCCCACGCGGCAGCTGTCTCGATCCAGTGATGACTGTCGATATCCTAAACCTGAGCATAGAAGAAAAGTTGAATCAGCATGTTGCTGAACACCAACAGGCGCCGAATGGTCGCCTGTTGGTTTTTTGACGTCACGCTTGAAGGCGCGGGCCTACTCCCACGAGTCAGGCCGACTTGGCCGCCACCAGCGCTTCCTGGGCGAGTTCCTTCTCGGCCTCTTTCAAGTCCTCCTCGCTGATCATTTCGGCAATGACCCGCAAGCGCTCGACCACCCGCGCATTGACGCTGCCTTCCGGGAACTGGCCTTCCTCGTCCGGCGCCCCCGCCGGCTCGCCGACCAGCAGGCTCAATGCCTCGTCGGCCTGACGCACCGCGTAGACATGGAACTGCCCGGCACGCACCGCCGCCAGCACCTTTTCATCGAGCATCAGCGTGGCCACGTTGGCCTGGGGAATGATCGCCCCCTGCTCGCCGGTCAGACCACGCGCCTCGCAGAGACGGAAGAAGCCTTCGATTTTCTCGTTGACCCCGCCCACCGCCTGCACTTCGCCGAACTGGTTGATCGAGCCGGTGATCGCAAAGCACTGCTTGAGCGGGGTTTTCGACAACGCCGAAATCAGCGTGCACGCCTCGCCCAGCGACGCACTGTCGCCATCGACATAACCGTAGGACTGCTCCAGCGCGATGCTGGCCGAGATCGCCAGCGGGAACTCCTGGGCATACCGACTGCCCAGGTACCCGGTCAGGATCATCACGCCCTTGGAGTGAATCGGCTGCCCGAGGTTGACCTCACGCTCGATGTCGACGATGCCGCTGCCACCGGGGTAGACCGTGGCCGAGATTCGCGCGGGCACGCCGAAGGCCGAATCACCGACTTCCAGCACCGTGAGGCCGTTACACTTGCCCACCGCCGCGCCATCGGTATCGATCAGGATGATCCCGGCCAGCATGTCGTCGAGGATCCGCGCCGACACACGCCCGGTGCGGGTGGCCTTGGCCTTGAGCGCGCGTTCGATGTGCCCGGCATCGGTCATCTCGTCGGCGGCCAGGTGGCGAATGAAATCCGCCTCGCTGACCAACTGGAACAGGTCGCCGATCCGCGCCGACAACCGCTCCTGATGCTCGGCCAGCCGCGCACTGTAGGTCGCCAGGCGCGCCACCGCATCGGCGGTCAACGGCGCCATGCCTTCTTCCGAGGTGCGGGTCTTGAGCAACTGGGCGAACTGCTCCAGGCTCTCGTCGACCATCGGGATGTCTTCATCGAAATCCACCAGTACCCGAAACATCTCCTGGAAGTCCGGGTCCAGGTCCTGCAGCGTGTAGTACAACTGCCGCGCGCCGATGATGATGACCTTGACCTGCAGCGGAATGTGTTGCGGTGTCAGGGTCACCGTGGCCAGGCGCCCCAACTCGCCCAGCGGCGACTCCATCTTCAGTTTGCGCGACTGCAAGGCCCGCTTCAGCGCGTCCCAGACAAAGGGCTCGCTGAGCATCTTTTCCGCTTCCAGGATCAGGAAGCCACCATTGGCGCGGTGCAATGCGCCGGGGCGCAACTGCCGATACGTGGTGTACAACGCGCCCTGGTCGGTGCTGTATTCGATGCGGCCAAACAGGTTGTCGTAGGTTGGGTGCGGCTCGAACACCACCGGTGCGCCGCCGCTCAGTGGATGACCGACCACCAGGCTTGGGCAGTACTGTTCCTCCAGCAGCTTGCGGGCGACGGCGTCGGACTTGCTGTCGTCAACCAGTTGCTCGACCACGGTCTTGAGCAGGTACACCTGCATCGCCTGCAGGTAGCCGCAGACGGCGGCGTTTTCCGCGTATTTTTCCGACAGCGGCGACAGCAATGGCTGCAGCGCCAGGGTGATGGTTTCTTCGTTGAGGTGACGCAGTTGGTTGCTGGACTCGCGCTTCCACTGCGGCAGGCTGGCCAATTCTTCGTTCAACCGCTCCTCAAGCCCGGAAATATCCTCATGGAATTGCTCGCGCACCGCTTCTGGCAGTTGGGCGAACTCCGCTTCGTCCAGCGCCTTGCCTTCGCTCATCGGGGTAAAGGCGATGTTGGTGCTGTCGCGGTACAGCGCGACGTCCTTTTCCAGCGCCAGGCGCTCGATCACATCCAACGCACGGTCGTAGCGCTGGTTGAATGCGCGGTCGATGGCACTTTTCTTTTGCTGGTAGGACGGGTGCTCGAATACCGCAGGAAAGGTCGCCAGCAAGTTGTCGATCAAGCCATTGATGTCGGCGATGAAGGCGCTGCCGGTACCCGATGGCAACTCAAGGGCCCGGGGCTCGCGCGGATCATCGAAGTTATTGACGTAGACCCAGTCTGCCGGGGTCTGCAGGCGCTTGCCTTCGGCCTTTAAGTAGCGTTTGACGAAAGAAAACCGGCCAGTGCCGGGCTCACCCATGACAAACACGTTGTAGCCGGGGCGCGGCATGGCCACACCGAACTGCAAGGCTTCGACTGCACGCTCCTGGCCGAGCACACCGCGAAAAGGCTCCAGATCATTGGTGGTAGAGAAGCTGAACTGTTCAGCGGAAAACGGACGGGTCAGCGCTTCGGGCGCTAGACGCAAGCTGGCAGCAACAGGATCAGGCATCGGGCTTCCTTACATCAGGCGGGGCAGTGATGGGCATTCTGGCGCCGCCTGTACCTGACTGGCAAGGCGCACCCACGGTAAAAGCATAGGCAAGTGCCAAGGGCCAGGCGGGCCACCGCGAAATGCGCGGTTACCTGAATGTTTGCAAAAAAAAACGGAACCCTCGGATCGTGCCTAAACTCCAACGTGCGCGGCTGGATTAATAACCGGCCTGCTGGGGCCTATTTGGCACCAGCCCTCCTGTCCATTGGTATGCACATAAAGAGAACAAAGCTATGAAACGGATTCTTCTCGGTACTCTCTTCACCGTTGTATCCCTCAACGCCATGGCTCAAGCCCCAGGCGGGCCGGATTGCGGCTGGGGCAACATGCTGTTTGAAGGTCAGCGTGGCACTCCAGCCCACTTCCTCGCCTCCACCACCAACGGTACTTCAGGCAACGCCACCTTCGGCATGACCTCCGGCACCAACGGCTGTGCCACCAATGCGGCACTGACCTATGGCGGCAAGTCCTGGTTTGCCATGAACGGCATGATGAACGAACTGTCCGAAGACATGGCCAAGGGTCAAGGCGAAGCACTGACGACCTACGCGGTCGTCCTGGGTGTCGCGCCGGAGGATCGTGAGCACTTCGCCGCGGTCACCCACGAACACTTCCAGCAGATCTTCAGCAAGGCTGACGTGACCGCCGAGGATGTGCATACCAATACCCTGGCGATCCTCAAGAACGATCCTCGTCTGGCCAAGTACGCCACTCAAGCATAAGCTCGACCTGCCCGCTCCCTACCGGAGCGGGTTTTTATTTTTTGACCTGATCCACCTTGGGTCTTTTTTAATAATAAGTTGCCCACCATGCTCAAACGCCTCGCCTGTCTGGCGCTGATTGCCTGCGCCCCGCTGTCCGCCGCGCCCCTCCTGGACAACCAACGCTTGCAACAACTGGCCAACGATCCGTTCTGGCTTTCCCTGGGCCATTACGAGAGCGGCAAGCTGGGCGGCTGGCGCAGCTATGTCAGCGACAAGAAGTTCTTCCTGGCCCCCGATGGCGCCCACCACCCCGACCAGGAACTGGCCGCCACCGTCCAGGCGCTATACGCCCCGGCCAGCGCCGGCCAGCAACATGCCCAGTGCGTGTACCCCGCCCGTACCCGCTGGCTCCAGGCACAGCTCAACCTCAACGACTTGCCGGCGGTGGACTGCAGCGAGTTCAAGCAATGGTTCAAGGATGTCTCGCCCCACAGCGCGGTGATGATTTTCCCGGCGGCCTACCTCAATAGCCCCTCGTCGATGTTCGGCCACACCCTGCTGCGCATTGACCAGGCGGGTGTACAAAGCGACCACACCGCCCTGCTCAGCTACGCGATCAACTTCGGCGCCTACATCGAAGGCTCGGACAACAGCCTCCTGTACGCCTGGAAAGGCCTGATGGGTGGCTACCCGGGGCTGTTCGCGCTGGTGCCCTACCAGGAAAAACTCTCCGAGTACCGTAGTCTGGAGAACCGCGACTTGTGGGAATACCGCTTGAACCTGACCCAGGCGGAAACCGAGCGCATGGTCGAGCATGTCTGGGAGCTCAAGCAGATCCAGTTCGACTACTTCTTCTTCGATGAAAACTGCTCCTACCGCTTGCTCGAATTGCTGCAAGTGGCACGCCCGAGCCTCAGGCTCACCGAGCAGTTCCCGCTGACCGCGATTCCCACTGACACGGTCAAAGCCGTCAAGGATGCGGGGCTGGTGGAGAAAATCGACTACCGCCCCTCCCGCGAGCGAGAACTGCTGAGTCGCGCCGAGCCGTTGACCGACGACGAGCAGCAGTGGGTGCTGCAGATCAGCGCCGATCAACAGCAACTACAGGCTCCAGCCTTCAAGGCGCTGCCACGGGACCGCCAGGCGCTGATCATTGATGCCGCCTATCGCCTGGAGCGCTATCGCGCCAACGGCGAAGAGCGCGACCCGGCACGCGCGCAACGCAGTTTCGAATTACTGCGGGCGATCAACCAGAACCCGGCGCCCGAACTGTCCATCGAACGTCCCGGGCTGCCGGAAGACGGCCACCAGTCGCGCACCTGGCAAGCCGGGCTCGGCACTCGCGGTGACCGGGCGTTCGGCGAGTACGGCCTGCGCATGGCGTACCACGACCTCAACGACAACGCCCAGAGCTTCCCCCTCGGCGCACAGATTGAAATCCTGCAGATGAAGCTGCGCCAGTACGAAGGCAATCAGTGGCAATTGCAGCAACTGGACCTGGCGACCATTCGTTCGCTGACGCCTCGCAATGAGTTGCTGCAACCCTGGTCATGGCAAGTCACTGGTGGCCTGGAGCGGGTGCCGGGCAAGCATGATGACCAAACCCTGGTCAGCCACGTCAATGGTGGCGCGGGGGGCACCTGGCAGTTGGGCGAGGATGTGCTGGGCTTCGCCCTCGGTACGGTGCGGGTCGAACACAACAACGATTTCTCGGCGTTCGTCGCCCCCGCCGCCGGTTTCAACAGCGGTGTACTGTGGAAGAATCCACTGGGCAATTTCAGCCTGGAGAGCAAGGGCGACTTCTTCACCAACGGTGAAGTACGTCGTAGCCTGAGCCTGAACCAGCAGTGGGAGCTTTCGCAGAACCTCGGCCTACGCCTGAGCGCCCAACGGGAGTTCAGCCACATCGCCTCGCCGGAAAACGAGGTAATGCTGGAGCTGAAGTGGTATCACTACTGACCCACCCACCGGGGGAGATCGGCCATGAGCCGCGCTTTCGTCAATGAAGATAACGCCGCGGCCCAGGCCGATCAGCCGGTCGAGCGCCAGGTCAGCACGCAACCCAACTACGTGACGCCTGAAGGCCTGGGCTTGCTGCAAGACAAGGTCGCCGAACTGCAAAACCTGCACGCCGAGCAATCGGCCTTGGAAGACAAGGCCGACAAACAACGCCTGGCCGATCTGGAGCGCGATCTGCGCTACTACCACCAGCGCCTGCAAAGCGCCCAAGTCGTGCCGCTCGCCACCTCGACCGAGAAGGTGCAGATCGGCAGCTGGGTCACCTATGCCGACGAACAAGGCAGCGAGCACCGCGTGCAGTTGGTGGGCGAGGATCAAGCCGACGTCGCCCACGGCCTGATCAACTGGGGCTCGCCCCTGGGCCGGGCACTGCTGGGGGCACAACGCAATGACGAAGTGCTGTGGCAGCGGCCGGCCGGCGATCAGTTGATCGAGGTCATACGCATAGAACCGGCTTACACCACGCCCTGAGCCAGCATGGCGTCGGCGACCTTGACGAAGCCGGCGATATTGGCGCCCTTGACGTAGTTGATCCGCCCGTTTTCTTCACCGTAGTGCACACAGGCGTGATGGATCGACTGCATGATGTTGTGCAACTTGCTGTCCACCTCACCGGCGGTCCACAGCAGGCGCATGGCGTTCTGTGACATTTCCAGGCCACTGACCGCCACGCCACCGGCGTTCGAGGCCTTGCCCGGGGCGAACAAAATGCCCGCCTCGATAAAGATATCCACCGCCGCCAGGGTGGTCGGCATGTTCGCCCCTTCCGCGACGCAGACACAGCCGTTGCGCAGCAACGTGTGAGCATCGTCGGCATCCAGTTCGTTCTGTGTGGCACACGGCAGCGCGATGTCGCAGACCAGGTTCCACGGGCGTTGCCCGGCGCGGAACTCCAGGCCAAAGCGCGTGGCCAGCTCGCTGATCCGCCCGCGGGTGACGTTCTTCAACTCCAGCAGCGCCAGCCATTGCTCCTCGCTCAAGCCGCTCTCGCAGTACAGGGTCCCTTCGGAGTCCGACAGCGAGATCACCTTGCCGCCCAGGTCCATGACCTTGCGTGCGGCATATTGCGCGACGTTGCCGGAACCGGAGATGGCCACGCGCTTGCCTTCGACCCGTTCACTGCGACGCTTGAGCATTTCCTCGGCAAAGTACACACAGCCGAAACCGGTGGCTTCCGGGCGAATCAGGCTACCGCCGTAGCTCATGCCCTTGCCGGTCAGCACGCTGGTGAACTGGTTGCTCAAGCGCTTGTACTGGCCAAACAAGAACCCGATCTCCCGAGCGCCCACCCCGATATCGCCGGCCGGAACGTCCACGTCGGCGCCGATGTGGCGATACAACTCGCTCATGAACGCCTGGCAGAAGCGCATCACTTCGGCGTCGCTCTTGCCCTTTGGATCGAAGTCCGAACCGCCCTTGCCGCCGCCCATGGGCAGCGAGGTCAGGGAGTTCTTGAAGGTCTGCTCGAAGGCGAGGAACTTCAGCACCCCAAGGTTCACCGAACGATGGAAGCGCAGGCCACCCTTGTAGGGGCCGATAGCGCTGTTCATCTGGATACGGAACCCGCGGTTAACTTGCACGTTGCCCTGATCGTTGACCCAGGAAACCCGAAACACGATGGCGCGTTCAGGCTCACAAATTCGCTCCAGGATGCCGGACGTCAGGTAATGCGGATTGGCTTCGAGAAACGGCCACAAACTGCGCAGGACTTCTTCCACCGCCTGATGGAATTCTGGCTGGTCAGGGTCACGTTTTTTCAGACGGGCAAGGAAGGATTCGACGGATTCGATCATGGAAAAGTCTCGGCAAATTTATTGTCGTTAGAGATGATTGAGCCGGACTTTAGCAATTCGAACCGCACCGCGACAGCGCAAAATGTCGCTTTTATGAATTTAAATGGTGCATTGGATATAAATAGCTCGGCATTTTCGGGCTTTCTTGCACCCAAACAGGGATTCACCCGCCAACACCTGCACCCTCCGCGACAGCGCTTTCGCGAGCAGGCTCGCTCCCACATTTGCAATGCATTCGTCGTGTGGGGTGGGAGCGAGCCTGCTCGCGAAGACCACACCGCCGTCCCACTCAAAAAACCCATAAAAAAACGGAGCCCAAAGGCTCCGTTTCTCTATGCAACCAACCCGATATCAGGCCAGTTTCTTGTGGCGTACCCGGTGTGGCTGGGCAGCGGCTTCGCCAAGACGCTTTTTGCGGTCGGCTTCGTACTCGGTGTAGTTACCTTCGAAGAAGATCGCTTGCGAGTCGTCTTCGTACGCCAAGATGTGCGTCGCGACGCGGTCAAGGAACCACCGATCGTGAGAGATCACAATGGCAGCGCCCGGGAAGTCCAGCAGGGCTTCTTCCAGGGAACGCAGGGTTTCGACGTCGAGGTCGTTGGACGGTTCGTCGAGCAGCAGGACGTTGCCGCCCTCTTTCAAGGTCAGGGCCAGGTGCAAGCGACCACGCTCACCACCGGACAGGTCCTTGACGAACTTCTGCTGGTCGCCGCCCTTGAAGTTAAAGCGACCGACGTAGGTACGCGAGGGGATCTCGTAGCTGCCGATGCGAATCTGGTCGGAACCGTCGGAGATCTGCTGGAACACCGTCTTGCTGCCGTCCAGGTCTTCGCGGCTCTGGTCCACGCACGCCAGTTGCACGGTCTCGCCGACTTCGATGGTGCCCGAGTCCGGCTGTTCCTTGCCCATCAGCATGCGGAACAGGGTGGATTTACCCGCACCGTTACCGCCGATCACGCCAACGATGGCGCCTTTAGGCATGGAGAACGACAGGTTGTCGATCAACACGCGATCGCCATAGCCTTTGGTGACGTTCTTGAACTCGATGACCTTGTCGCCCAGGCGTGGGCCGGCCGGGATGTAGATCTCGTTGGTTTCGCTGCGCTTCTGGAATTCCTGCGACTGCATTTCTTCGAAGCGTTGCAGACGAGCCTTGGACTTGGACTGGCGGGCCTTGGCGCCTTTGCGCACCCACTCCAGTTCTTCTTTCATGGCCTTTTCGTGAGCCGACTGCTGCTTGGATTCGGCCGCCAGACGGTCGGACTTGGCTTCCAGCCAGCCCGAATAGTTGCCTTCGTAAGGAATGCCCGCGCCGCGGTCAAGTTCCAGAATCCAGCCTGCCACGTTGTCCAGGAAGTAACGGTCGTGCGTAATCGCGACCACGGTACCCGGGAAGTCGTGCAGGAAATGCTCCAGCCAGGCCACGGAATCGGCGTCCAAGTGGTTGGTCGGTTCGTCGAGCAGCAGCATGTCCGGGGCGGACAGCAGTAGACGGCACAAGGCCACGCGACGTTTTTCACCACCGGAGAGGAATTCGACCTTGGCATCCCAGGCCGGCAGGCGCAGCGCGTCGGCGGCGACTTCCAGCTGGCGCTCCAGGTTGTGGCCATCGCTCGCTTGCAGGATGGCTTCGAGCTTGGCCTGTTCGGCAGCCAGCTTGTCGAAGTCAGCATCCTCATCCGCGTAAGCCGCGTAGACCTCGTCCAGGCGTGCCTGGGCGTTCTTGATCACGCTGACCGCTTCCTCGACCACTTCACGCACCGTCTTGGTAGGGTCAAGAACCGGTTCTTGTGGCAGATAACCAATGTTCAGGTCCGGCATCGGACGGGCTTCGCCTTCGAACTCGGTGTCGACGCCCGCCATGATTTTCAACAGCGTGGACTTACCCGAACCGTTGAGGCCGAGAACGCCGATCTTCGCGCCAGGGAAGAACGACAGCGAAATATTTTTGAGGATTTCCCGCTTCGGCGGAACAACTTTGCCCAGCCGATGCATGGTGAAGACGTATTGAGCCATGGAGAACCTAGCGTCAGTAACAGTTGAATAAAGCGGGCCACGCCCGTGCCAAGCCATGCGCAGCGCGGACAGTTGATTGCAATCAATGTCAGCGAGCGTAGAAAAGCCTGAGTTTCTGGGGGCTGGAACGCCCTGCGTAACCGGTAAAGCTACCTCAATGCAGCATACCCGTCCAGCCGCAAGGGACTGGCACTTTGCCACAACTCAAGGCATGCTAGCCGCCCTCTGGGCGCGCGGCTTATAGTGCATATCGCGCCAGTCCAGCCCCACCGCAGGATTAACGATTGTCCAACGCCACCTCGCCCTCCTCCGCGCGCGCACTCCATCCTGCGACCGGATCGCCCCTGCGTGGCTCGCTCAAGGGCGCCTTGGCAACGCTGGTTCTACTGCTGCTCGGCCTGTTGTTCTGGCAGCTCCTGGACCAACTTCACGAAACCCAGAAAAGCCAGCGCCAGTACACCATCGACTACACCGCCGACCTGGCCGCGCAAGTCAGCCTGAACATGGCGCTCAACGCGCAGATCGCCCTCAATCTGCTGCCGATCGTTGAACAACCACAAACCGACGAGCAACAGCAGGCCGTGCTGCGCAAGCTGCAACAATCGCTGCCCGATGTCCTCAGCGTGGCGCTGCTCAGCCCCTCGGGCAAGGTGCTCAGCGACAGCGCCGAAGACAGCCAGGACGCCGACTATCTAAGCGAACTGGTCAGGCGCAGCCGCGCCCAGGCCCATTACTTCAGCAACGCCGACGACGGATCGGCGGTGCACTTGTTGCTGCATCAGGCCAGCGGCAGTACACGGGGCTTTTGGGTCCTGCGTTTGCGCCCGACCTTTTTCTCCTCCCTGACCAAGCAGAGCGACGTCAGCATCCGCCCGCTGTGGCTGGTGGAAAACCGCATCACCCAGCAGATCATCAGCCGCGACGACTTGTTGCCATCCGCTCACCCCAGCCAGCTGACCGAAGAGGACCACGCCAATACGGTGCTGGTCGTTCCCCTGAGCAGCAGCGACTGGCAGTTGCGCGGCTTGTTCGACCGGCAACGGGTGATCGAACAACTGCTGCCCGCCTTCATCGGCAAATGCCTGCTGGGGCTGGCGTTCTCGCTACTGCCACTGATCGCCTTGCTGAACATGCGTCGCCGCCAGGGCCAAGTGAACGAGGGACGCCGGCGCTATCAGGACATCTTCGACGGCACCGGTGTTGCGCTCTGCGTGCTGGATCTTTCCGGGCTCAAGGCGGCTTTCGGCAAGAGCCATCTGCAAACCGACGATCAGTTAAAGGCCTGGCTGGCCAATCCAGCGCAACGCCAGCAATTGCTACAGGAACTGCGCATCACCGAGGTCAACCAGGTCGCCTTGCACCTGCTCAATGTGCAGTCCCACGATCAGGCCTGGAAGCTGCTGATCGACGGCCAGCCACACGACGGCAATGCCATCGGCAATCAACTGCTCGAAGCCGTGTTCGCGCAACACAAGCAACTGGAACTGGAGATCACGCTCCAGGACACCCAGGGCCATGACCAACACCTGTGGCTGGTGCTGCGCTTTCCCGAAGACCCGCACGACTACAAGGCCGTGATCCTCAGCATCAACGACATCACCAGTCGCAAGTTGATCGAGCTGTCGCTGCTGGAGCGTGAGGGATTCTGGTCCGATGTGGTACGCACGGTGCCCGATCACCTGTATGTGCAGGACGTGATCAGCCTGCGCATGATTTTCAGCAACCACCACCTGGGGCAGACCCTGGGCTACAACAAGATTGAACTGCAGCAGATGGGCGAGTACTTCTGGGAGATCCTGCTCAACCCCGAAGACGCCGATCACTACCATCGCCTGCGCCAGGAACAACGCCAGGGCGGCTACACCCAGTTGTTGCGGTGTCAGTTGCGCTTCCGCCACCGTGATGGTGAGTGGCGCTGCTTTGAAGTCCGCGAACAGGCGCTCGCCCGGGACAAGCACGATCAGGTGACACGTATCATCGGCGTAGCCAAGGACATCACCGACCAGATCGAGGCCAGCGAGTCGCTGCGTGACAGCGAACAGCGCTACCGGATGCTCGCCGAAAGCATCAGCGACGTGATTTTCTCCACCGACAACCAGCTCGCACTCAACTACGTCAGCCCGTCGGTCCAGGCCGTGCTGGGCTATGACGCGCAGTGGATCTTTCAGAACGGCTGGCAATCGATCATCGCCAACCCGCAACAGTTGACCGGCATCTACAGCCTGATGGACCGCGTCAGCAAGGCCCTGAACAAACCCGAGCAACTGGCGCAACTGCGCAGCCAGGTGAAGACCCAACTGTTCCTGTTCGACAGCCTGCGCGCCGACGGCCGCAAGATTCCCATCGAGTTGCGCGTGGTGCTGGTGTGGGACGAACACGGCGCCTTCGAAGGTGTGTTGGGCGTCGGTCGTGACATCAGCCAGCAACGTCGTGCGGAAAAGGACCTGCGCATGGCCGCCACGGTCTTCGAACACTCGACCTCGGCCATCCTGATCACCGACCCGGCGGGGTACATCGTCCAGGCCAACGAGGCGTTCAGCCGCGTCAGCGGCTACGAAGTGGCCCAGGTACTCGACCAGTTGCCGAACATGTTGACCGTCGACGAACAGCAAGAAGCTCACCTGCGCTATGTGCTCAAGCAATTGCACCTGCACAACACCTGGGAAGGTGAAGTGCGGCTCAAGCGCCGCAACGGCGAGCACTACCCCGCCTGGGTCGGCATCACCGCCGTGCTCGACGATGAGGGCGACCTGGCCAGCTACGTGTGTTTCTTCAGCGATATCAGCGAGCGCAAGGCCAGCGAGCAACGAATTCACCGACTGGCCTACTATGACGCCCTGACCCACCTGCCCAACCGCACACTGTTTCAGGATCGCCTGCATACCGCCCTGCAAACGGCGCAGCGGCACAAGTCCTGGGTGGTGCTGATGTTCCTCGACCTGGACCGCTTCAAACCGATCAACGACTCCCTGGGACACGCCGCCGGCGACCGCATGCTCAAGGAGATGGCCACCCGCCTGCTGGCGTGCGTCGATGAAGACGACACCGTGGCACGCATGGGCGGCGACGAGTTCACCCTGCTGCTGCAACTGCGCACCACCCGTGAAGTGGCCTTGAACCGGGCAATCCATGTCGCCGAGCAGATACTCGCCAGCCTGGTCAAACCGTTTGTCCTGGAAGGTCGCGAGTTCTTCGTCACGGCCAGTATCGGTATTGCCCTGAGCCCGCAGGACGGCGACGAACTGAGCCAACTGATGAAAAACGCCGACACCGCGATGTATCACGCCAAGGAGCGCGGCAAGAACAACTTCCAGTTCTATCAGGCGGACATGAACGCCAGTGCCCTGGAACGCCTGGAGCTGGAAAGCGACCTGCGCCACGCCCTGGAACAAAACGAATTCGTGCTCTACTACCAGCCGCAGTTCAGCGGCGACGGCAAGCGCCTAACCGGTGCCGAGGCCCTGTTGCGCTGGCGCCATCCGCGTCGTGGCCTGGTGCCGCCTGGGGACTTCATCCCGGTCCTGGAAGAACTCGGGCTGGTCGTCGAGGCCGGCGACTGGGTGATCCGCGAAGCCTGCCACCAACTCAAGGCCTGGCACCAAGCCAATGTGCACGTCCCCAAGGTGTCGGTGAACATTTCGGCGCGACAATTCTCCGATGGCCAACTCGGTACGCGGATCGCCACCATCCTCAAGGAAGTCGACCTGCCACCGGCGTGCCTGGAACTGGAACTGACCGAAAGCATCCTGATGCGCGAAGTCAGCGAGGCCATGCAGATTCTCGCCGGGCTGAAACAGCTCGGCCTGAGCATCGCGGTCGACGACTTTGGCACCGGTTACTCGTCGCTCAACTACTTGAAGCAGTTCCCGATCGATGTGCTGAAGATTGACCAGACGTTCGTCGACGGCCTGCCGTCGGGCGAGCAGGACGCGCAAATTGCCCGGGCAATCATCGCCATGGCCCACAGCCTGAACCTGGCCGTGATCGCCGAAGGGGTGGAGACGCAGGAGCAACTCGACTTCCTGCGTGAACACGGCTGCGACGAAGTACAAGGCTACCTGTTCGGCCGCCCGATGCCAGCCGAACAGTTTGAAATCCAGGTCAGCCAGGACGCGCTGTTCGCGTTTGACTGAAAGGCCCTCGCGACACTGGCGACTGCTTCGCGGGCAAGCCTCGCGCCTACGGGTCTCACCGTCTGTAGGCGCGAGGTTTGCCCGCGAAAAAACCTGACCAGACACCGTACATCCGGTCATGAAAGCCACTTGTCTGCGACATGATGCCCTTTCATATGCCATCCAAAACCCATTGGGTTAGAATGCCCTCCTTTTCTGCCCCCCCGATCCTTGAGGACCGCCATGTTCAGCCGTGATTTGACCATTGCCAAGTACGACGCCGACCTTTTTGCCGCCATGGAGCAAGAAGCTCAGCGCCAGGAAGAACACATCGAGCTGATCGCTTCGGAAAACTACACCAGCCCAGCGGTGATGGAAGCTCAAGGCTCGGTACTGACCAACAAGTACGCCGAAGGCTACCCGGGCAAGCGCTACTACGGCGGTTGCGAGTTCGTCGACATCGTTGAGCAACTGGCCATCGACCGCGCCAAGGAACTGTTCGGCGCCGACTACGCCAACGTCCAGCCACATGCGGGCTCCCAAGCCAACAGCGCCGTGTACCTGGCCTTGCTGCAAGCGGGCGACACCATCCTGGGCATGAGCCTGGCCCACGGCGGTCACCTGACCCACGGCGCCAGCGTTTCCTCCTCCGGCAAGCTGTACAACGCGATCCAGTACGGCATCGACGGCAACGGCCTGATCGACTACGACGAAGTCGAGCGCCTGGCGGTCGAGCACCAGCCAAAAATGATCGTGGCCGGTTTCTCTGCCTACTCGCAGATCCTCGACTTCCCACGCTTTCGCGCCATCGCTGACAAAGTCGGCGCTTACCTGTTCGTCGACATGGCTCACGTCGCCGGCCTGGTCGCTGCGGGCGTGTACCCGAACCCGGTCCCATTCGCCGACGTGGTCACCACCACGACCCACAAGACCCTGCGCGGTCCACGTGGCGGCCTGATCCTGGCTCGCGCCAACGCCGAGATCGAGAAAAAGCTCAACTCCGCGGTATTCCCAGGTGGCCAGGGCGGCCCACTGGAACACGTGATCGCGGCCAAGGCGATCTGCTTCAAGGAAGCGCTGCAGCCTGAGTTCAAGACCTACCAGCAGCAAGTGGTGAAAAACGCCAAGGCCATGGCCGGCGTGTTCATCGAGCGCGGCTTTGACGTGGTCTCCGGCGGGACCGAGAACCACCTGTTCCTGCTGTCGCTGATCAAGCAGGACATCTCCGGTAAAGATGCTGACGCCGCCCTGGGCAAAGCCTTCATCACCGTGAACAAGAACTCGGTGCCGAATGACCCGCGCTCCCCGTTCGTCACCTCCGGCCTGCGCTTTGGCACCCCGGCTGTGACCACCCGCGGCTTCAACGAAGCAGACTGCAAGGAACTGGCTGGCTGGATCTGCGACATCCTGGCTGACCTTTCCAACGAAGCGGTGATCGACGCCGTTCGCGAGAAGGTCAAGGCCATCTGCAAGAAGCTGCCGGTATACGGTGCCTGATTGCAACTAGCGACATAAAAAGCCCGGCGAATTCGCCGGGCTTTTTTTCGCCTTTAATTTAACACTCAATCATTGATACAACCAACAACTCACCAAACAAACTCCCGCACCTACAAACCACCAACACACCGAAACACATAACAACTTTCACAACACTAAAAAAAGCTTACCCTCCAAACCTTAAACCCAAAGCACCCCATTAACTTAAGGATAAGTTTATGAGCACTAATCGCCAAAAATCGTTTATCGCCACACTGCAAATTGATAACGCCCACGTACAATCCCTTGGCGTTCTACATGGCGTTCCAGCCTTAAGGACCGAAACTTCTTTTTCGGGTGGCTGGTTCACCGGAGCCAAACGGACAAAAGACGACTCGCACCTGCTAGGCTGTCGGCCTATCGACGAAGTCAACAACACCACCCCCTGGACTATTTATTTCCGCTGCACAAACGACTACTACATCCTGTACATCCGTACTCACGAAACTTACACCGGGCTGTGCATCAGTAAGGACTCGCAGGGCATGCTAGGCGCCCTCGATCCCGACGAGAATGACATCACATCGTTCAATATCCTTAATTTGAACAACCGCATTATCACCCTGCAAGACATGCCCCGCGGTGTTCATTATGTTCGACTCAAAGCTCGAAACTCAGAGCGTATCGGCTCAATTAGGCGCAACGGAGCGCCCTACAATTATTTCTGTGAAACTCCCTACGCCGGCCAGGTATTCAAGTCAACCATTCTTGAACGTAACGCCTCTTACATAAGTAATCCGGACGAAGTCTGACAGGCACCACGGCCACGACCGATTACTTACAACTCGCGAAGTACCCACATAAATAAAGATCAACAACACGCCATTATTGCGACATTCCGCACACGCGCCAGTTGCTGAGAACAGAACGTAACTGCGGTGATTTTGATTCAATAATGGGCACGCTTGTTCGCACTAATCGCCAGCAGCGTACATCGGCCCTGAACTTCACCTTCATTATCATTCAGCGCACTGCGTCCAACTAAACTCGGCGTCACCTATTGCACAGCACACAGCAGTGCCCTCGCGCTCAGGCAGGGCACTGCCATCGACCCTCACGCCACCTGAATCGCAGCGAACCCCTGGCGGATTCGTTCTTGCGGCAACTCATCGGCGATAAACACGATCACGCTTTCCCGCACCTCGCCGTCGGCCCATTCGCTGTCCCAGTCAAACCCGTACAGCTTGAGCACGCCCTGGAACACCAGGCGCCGAGACTCACCCGCAATGCTCAACACACCTTTGTAGCGCAGCAACTGCTTGCCATGCTCTTCCAGCAGTTGGTTCATGAACTCGCTGAGCTTATCGATATCCAGCGGTTGGTCAGTGCGTAACACCAGGCTGGATATCCGGTCGATGGACGGCGCCTTGCTCACCGGACGCAGGCTCAACCCCGCGCCCAGGTCGGCATTGAGATTGAAACCACGAATGTCCAAAAGCTCGGCCAGGTCGATCCGGCCGTGGTCGACCACCCGGATCGACGCACGCCGATTGATCCGCGCCAGCCGTTCGCTCAAGGCCTCGAAGGTCGACGCGTCCACCAGGTCGCACTTGCTCACCAGCAACCGGTCGGCGAAACCGATCTGCGCCTGGGCGATGGTCTGGGTCAGGTGGACATCGGCGTGGGCGGCATCGACCAGGGTCAGGATGCCATCGAGGATATAGCGCTCGCGCAGTTCTTCATCGATGAAAAACGTTTGCGCCACAGGTGCCGGATCGGCCAGGCCGGTGCATTCGATGACCAGGCGATCGAACGCGATCTCGCCACTGTCCAGGCGCTCCAGCAGCAGGTACAGCGCGCGGGTCAGGTCGGTATGGATGGTGCAGCAGACGCAGCCGTTGGCCAGCGTCATCACCTGGACCGGCTCGTCGCCCAGCAGTTGGGTGTCGATGCCGGCATCACTGAATTCGTTTTCGATCACGGCGATCTTCAGGCCGTGCTCGGCCTTGAGCAGGTGGCGCAGCAGCGTGGTTTTGCCAGCGCCGAGAAAGCCGCTGAGGATCGTGACCGGAATGGGAGAGGACAAAAGCAGTTCTCCTGATGACTGAAGGATTTCAAAACAAATGTGGGAGCGAGCCTGCTCGCGATAGCGGACTGTCAATCAACACCGAGGTTGAAGGCAAGACCGTCATCGCGAGCAGGCTCGCTCCCACTGGGAGGTCACACCAACCCGCTTACCGAGTCAGCAGCACTTCGGGCCACCCTTGCCGCCGTAACGCGCTTCCTGACGTTCCCGGAAGAACATCTCGTAGCTCATCACCGGCTTGTCCGGGTGTTTGGTTTGCATATGCTCGACGTAAGTGTCGTAGTCAGGCATGCCGACCATCAGGCGCGCGGCCTGACCGAGGTATTTACCGAGGCGACTCAGGTCATTGAACATGCTGCAATCCTCACGTTATGCATCCGGCAGCGCCTGGAATGGCGATTCCTTATCCGTACGCTCCTTGCTGCCCCAGGCACGAACACCGACCTTGAGCGCATAGAACAGGATACTGAAGACCACGAACAGGAACAGCGCCGTCAGCGTGGCGTTGGTGTAGGCGTTGAAGATCACGTGCTGCATCTGCGAGATGTCCTTGGCCGGGGCAATGATCTGTCCGTTGGCCAGGGCATCGCTGTACTTCTTGGCCAGCGACAGGAAGCCGATCGCCGGGTTGGCGTCGAACAGCTTGATGAAGCCTGCGGTGGTGGTGCAGATCAGCAGCCATACCGCGGGCAGCATGGTCACCCAGATGTAGCGTTGGCGCTTCATTTTGATCAACACCACCGTGGCGAGCATCAGCGCGATACCGGCCAGCATCTGGTTGGAGATGCCGAACAGCGGCCACAAGGTGTTGATCCCGCCCAGCGGATCGACCACGCCCTGGTACAGCAACCAGCCCCACATCGCCACACAACCGGCGGTGGCGATCAGGTTGGCGGTCCAGGACTCGGTACGCTTGAGCGCAGGGACGAACGAACCGAGCAAATCCTGCAACATGAAACGCCCGGCACGGGTGCCGGCGTCCACCGCCGTCAGGATGAACAGCGCCTCGAACAGGATTGCAAAGTGGTACCAGAACGCCATGGTGTTTTCACCCGGCAGGACACTGTGCAGGATCTGCGCGATACCGACCGCCAGGGTCGGCGCACCACCGGCACGGGCCAGGATCGTGGTTTCACCGATGTCATGGGCCACCGCTTGCAGCGCTTCCGGGGTAATCATGAAGCCCCAGCTGCTGACGGTTTGCGCCACGCTCACCACATCACTGCCCACCACGGCGGCTGGGCTGTTCATCGCGAAGTACACGCCTGGCTCGATGACCGAGGCGGCAACCATGGCCATGATGGCCACGAAGGACTCCATCAACATGCCGCCGTAGCCGATGTAGCGGGCGTTGGTTTCGTTATCCAGCAGCTTGGGCGTGGTGCCCGAGGAAATCAGCGCGTGGAAACCCGAGACCGCACCGCACGCAATGGTAATGAACAGGAACGGGAACAGACCGCCTTTCCATACCGGGCCCGTGCCATCGACGAACTGGGTCAGTGCCGGCATTTTCAGCTCGGGCATGGTCACCAGGATACCGATGGCCAGCGCAATGATCGTGCCGATCTTGAGGAAGGTAGAGAGGTAGTCACGGGGGGCCAGGATCAGCCACACCGGCAACGATGCCGCGACAAAGCCGTAGCCGACCAGCATCCAGGTGATTTCGATCCCGGTGAAGGTGAAGGCCTTGGCCCATACCGGGTCAGCGGCAATCTGCCCGCCCAGCCAGATGGAACCCAGCAGCAGCAGCACACCCACGATCGAGATTTCGCCGATGCGCCCCGGACGGATGTAGCGCATGTAGATGCCCATGAACATCGCGATCGGGATGGTCGCCATCACCGTGAAGATGCCCCATGGGCTTTCGGCCAGGGCCTTGACCACGATCAGCGCCAGCACCGCGAGGATGATGATCATGATCAGGAAGCAGCCAAACAGCGCAATCGTGCCGGGGATACGGCCCATCTCCTCACGGACCATGTCACCCAGGGAGCGACCGTTGCGGCGAGTGGACATGAACAGGACCATGAAGTCCTGGACCGCACCCGCCAGCACCACACCGGCGATCAGCCACAAGGTGCCAGGCAGATAGCCCATCTGCGCAGCCAGGACCGGGCCGACCAACGGGCCGGCGCCGGCGATTGCCGCGAAGTGGTGACCAAAAAGAATGTGTTTGTTGGTCGGCACATAGTCCAGACCGTCGTTATTGAGCACCGCGGGAGTCGCTCGCCGTGGATCCAGTTGCATCACGTGAGTCGCGATGAACAGGCTGTAGTAACGATACGCAACCAGATAAATGGCCACTGCCGCGACCACAATCCACAAGGCGTTGATCGCCTCGCCCCGCCGCAACGCAACGACACCCAGGGCACCCGCCCCAATGATTGCCAGCAGCAGCCAGGGTAGATGGCGTAGCAGGCTATTATTATTTTTCATGTTTGTATTCCAGCCAGGTGGACTTGAGATAAAGCCACCCCGAGTTTAGCGCCGATTACCCCAAAGACCATACCCCGACGTTGGTCTAGCACGCCGCCTGGGTGGCAGCCCTGGCGGATGCGGGTCTATAGTCAGCAGACCATCCAAGGGACCGCGCCATGAGCAAGCAAGCTGCCAATCGCCGCCGCTTCAAACGTATCGCGTTCGATGCCAGGACCGAGCTTCTCCAGGGTTCGCACCGCTGGCCGGTCAAGCTGATCGACCTGTCGCTCAAGGGTTTGTTGGTCGAA
Source organism: Pseudomonas sp. ok272 (assembly GCF_900109995.1). Taxonomy (GTDB): domain Bacteria; phylum Pseudomonadota; class Gammaproteobacteria; order Pseudomonadales; family Pseudomonadaceae; genus Aquipseudomonas. Next base: position 102,715 of record NZ_FOCB01000007.1, read on the forward strand.
CGCCCGGAGCCTTGGCTCGGTGACCAGACGCAGATTTTCTCGGTCGATATCCATTTGAGTGAGGACGTCGAGATCCGCATGGACGTGCAACTGACTCACGAAGATCATGGCCAGTTGGGATTTGTCTGTCGCTACATCAGCCTGGAATCCATCAGCAGCCTGCGACGGCTGATCGAGTTGAACCTGGGCGACCAGGCCGCACTCGAGCGTGAGCTGGGCGCGCTGATCGATATCTGACCGCCGCCGTCATTCATGCGGGCTTACTCGAACAGTGCGTCCAGGGCTTGTTCCAGGCGCGTCACCGCGATGATCTTCAACCCGGCCGGCGCCTCTTTCGGCGCATTGCCCTTGGGCACGATGGCGCGTTTGAAGCCGTGCTTGGCGGCTTCCTTCAAGCGCTCCTGGCCGCTGGGCACCGGCCGCACCTCGCCAGACAAGCCGACCTCACCGAACACCAGCAAGTCGTGGGGCAACGGCCGATTGCGCAGGCTGGACATCACCGCCGCCATCAACGCCAGGTCGGAGGCTGTTTCCAGCACCTTGACCCCGCCCACCACGTTGAGGAACACATCCTGATCGTGCGTTGGAATCCCACCGTGACGATGCAACACGGCCAACAGCATCGCCAGGCGGTTTTGATCCAGGCCCAGCGTCACCCGCCGCGGGTTGGCCAAGTGGCTATCATCCACCAGCGCCTGCACCTCGACCAGCATCGGACGCGTGCCCTCCCATGTCGCCATCACCACACTGCCGGGCACTTCTTCCTGGGCACGCGTCAGAAAAATCGCCGAGGGGTTGGAGACTTCTTTCAGGCCTTTGTCGGTCATGCCAAACACACCCAACTCATTGACGGCGCCAAAGCGGTTCTTCACCGCTCGCAGCAGTCGCAAGCGACCATCGGACTCACCTTCGAAATACAGCACGGTATCGACCATGTGCTCCAGCACCCGGGGACCGGCCAGTGCGCCTTCCTTGGTCACATGCCCCACCAGGAAAATCGCCGTGCCACTTTGTTTCGCGTAGCGCACCAACAGCGCCGCACTCTCGCGCACCTGGGACACGCCGCCCGGGGCCGACTGCAACTGTTCAGTGAAAATGGTCTGGATCGAGTCGATCACCATGACCTTGGGCTTTTCCACGCGAGCCGTGGCGATGATGGTTTCGATGCAGGTTTCGGTCATCACCCGCAACTGGCCCTGGGGCAATCCCAGGCGGCGGGCACGCATCGCCACTTGTTGCTGGGACTCTTCGCCCGTGACGTACAACGCCGGCATGCGCGTGGCCAGGCTGCACAGGGTCTGCAGGAGAATGGTCGACTTGCCGATGCCTGGATCCCCGCCGATCAGCACCACCGAGCCATCCACCAAGCCGCCGCCCAACACCCGGTCCAACTCACCCGAGGCAGTGGAGAAACGCGGGATCTCCGCAACGCTGACTTCGGCCAGGGTCTTGATCTGCGCCTGCTGCCCAGTCCAACCGGTACGGCCGCTGGGGGCCGCGGCACCGCCGCTTTCCACCAGGGTTTCGGTCAGGGTGTTCCAGGCCCCGCATTCACCGCACTGGCCAGCCCACTTGGGAAAGGTCGAGCCACACTCGGTGCAGCCGTACATGCGCTTTGCCTTGGCCATCTGAACTCCGGGAAAAAACCGCGATGATAGCTCAGTTAGTCAGGCACGGTGAGCGGTCGGGACAACCACCGTTCTAAATGACGCCCTTCATACTGTATTGTTTAAACCGCTGGACTTCCCACCCCAAACACCCAAGACCTACTATTCATTTATTTAGAGGCAATCATTTATGACATTTCCTTACTTAAATGCTGAATAAATGAATCAAGCGCCCCACCGCCCAGAAAATTGTACAAACGTTATACCAAGTGCCGCCACACGCATAACTTCCTCCCGTGCAACACCCATACTTACGTGACCGCCGAGCGCCGACGCTCAATCAGGAGATACGCTTTCAATACTGTGCTCTTACTTGAGTTTCACCCCTTCCTGCCCATAGAGACCCAGGCTCACAACCCTGAGCCGAGCATCTCACCGTTGCATCAGCCACCTCCAGAGGGCTTCCACGAAAATCGACAGCCCTCTGAAGGCTGTTTTCCCGTACACGGGGCAACGGCCGCACACGCCAGGCGCACATCTGCCGAGCAAGACCCGGTTTGCTGAATTACACTGCCTGTACCAACCTCATCTGTAACAAGGAATAACCTATGGGCGTGTTAAGTGAGTTCAAGGCCTTCGCGGTCAAAGGGAACGTAGTCGACATGGCCGTCGGTATCATCATTGGCGCTGCGTTCGGCAAGATCGTTTCGTCGTTTGTCGGCGACGTGATCATGCCACCCATCGGCCTGCTGGTCGGCGGGGTGAACTTCGCGGACCTGGCGGTCACGCTCAAGGCGGCACAAGGTGATATCCCGGCCGTGGTGCTGGCCTACGGCAAATTCATCCAGAGCATCATCGACTTCCTGATCGTCGCGTTCGCGATCTTCATGGGCGTGAAGGCGATCAACCGCCTCAAGCGCGAAGAAGCCGTGGCGCCAACCCTGCCGCCGGTTCCCACCAAGGAGGAGGAGTTGCTGGGAGAAATCCGCGACTTGCTCAAGGCGCAGAACAGCAAGCCCTGAAAGCAGTAAGAAGATAAGAAAACGGCGCTTGCAGCGCCGTTTTCTTTACCAGTAGTTTTCCACGGCAACCTGGCCGGGGCGGCGGCTCAAACTCAACCGCATCTCCCGTGCCTTGAGCAGGTTACGGGTGTCCTCGATCATCTGCGGATTGCCGCACAACATCACCCGCGAATGTTCGGCCGTCATGTCGACGCCTGCGGCCCGCTCTAACTCGCCGTTTTCAAGCAACAGGGTAATTCGACCATTCAATGCCCCTGGGTGCGGCTCCCGGGTCACGATAGGGATGAACTGCAGTTTGTGGGCGTGTTCAGCCAGGTAGTCGCGATCCGCCAACCCGTCAATCAGCGCCTGATACGCCAGCTCCCTGGCCTCGCGCACGCTGTAAACCAGGATGATCCGCTCGAACTTCTCCCAGACCTCAAAGTCCTGCAGGATCGACAGGAACGGCGCAACCCCCGTGCCGGTGGACAACAGCCACAGGTCACGCCCGTCGACAAAGCGATCAAGGGTCAAGTAACCGAAGGCCTGGCGGTCGACCATCAGGGTATCGCCCACCTCCAGGCGGCTGAGTTCACTGGTGAACTCGCCTCCCGGCACCACGATGGAAAAGAACTCGAGAAACTCATCAAATGGCGACGACACCATGGAGTAGGCACGCCACACCGTGCTGCCATCGGCCTTGGTCACCCCCAGCCGGGCAAACTGTCCGGCCCGGAAGCGAAAGCCGGCGTCTCGCGTGGTTCGTAGCGTGAACAGGCTTGGGGTCAAGGGCTGAACGTCAAGCAGGGTCTGGCGGGTGAACTTCTCTTCGCTGGCGCTCATGAGCGGCTCCGTTGGTCTGATCGGCCCAGTGTCCCGCAAAGCGCCGCGAAGAAACACCGTGGATGTGTAGTGGTATTAACCGCTTGCCCCCTTGCACTTACAAACCGGGGAACACATTCAATGACATGTCACATGTCCACACTAATAACGCGTCTATTCTTTATCCCCCCAACGAACAGTACACTTCAACTACTCACATGACATATGGCATATAAAAGCCATCACTCAAGACGGACTATTCCATAACCCTTTATCAAGTTAAAGAATCGACTAATAGCAAAAAAATAGGATCCAATCCATAAGAAAAATCCTACACTTCATGACGCCCCAGCCTTCGGATGCGACTGAGACTGAAAAAATAGTGTAGGAGAGTAACCGATGGAGATCTGGAAACACGTCCAACTCAAGCAGCTAACCCACGAGTCGAATATTGAAACCGCCTATAAGCTCGCACAAAGTTTTTTCTATAGTCTTGGATATGAATATTGTGGATTCTCAATAACTTCCCCACCCACTGGGCAATACTTCGACAGGGTCAATCTGAACAACTACCCACATGACTGGAATAAACAATATGAACAAAATGATTATAAGTCGATCGATCCATTAGTAGCTCACTGCCAGCGTTCAATGCTGCCCATCGTCTGGGACCGCGAGACCTTTGCGCAGGTGCCCGAGCTTTGGCAGGCGTTGATGGATCAAGGCCTGCAGTACGGCTGGTCACAGCCGGTGCACGATCTCGACAACCACGTCACTGGCATGCTGAGCATGGCCCGCAGCACCGGCCGGATCAGTGCCTATGAGCTCTACGACGACCTCGGGTATGCACTGATCATCAGCCAGAAACTGCATGCGCTGGCCTTGCAAGCGCGACGCAGCGAACAGCCGCACGGCATTGACCATGGAGAGCTGTCACCGCGCGAGACTGAGATCCTCAAATGGTCATCCCACGGCAAGACCGCCTCCGACATCGCGACTATCCTCAACCTGAGCGAGCGCACGGTGAACTTTCATGTCAGCCGTGCGATCAAGAAACTGGGCGTGACCAACAAGATCTCGGCCGTAGTGATGGCTGCCAGGGGCCGCCTCATCTAAGTCACTGGCCAGGGAACTGATCGCCTAAAAACCAGCGGGTAATCCAGCGGAAAAAAACGTACCATCCGTCCTCTCCGAGTGATAACGCCAGAACCGGTGTTGCAGTCCACCCGGGGGGTCCCGCCAGCATCAAGCCCATGCCTACCCGCGGGACATCCGTTGATTATCCAGAGTCCCCGCCCCATGCCCCTGCTTGAAACCCCGTTCGCCCAACTCGACCTGATTCGCCAGCCGGAACAGCCAAACGAACCGCTGCAAGCCTTTGATGCAGCCGATGAGTACCTCCTCGCGCACCTGGCCGCGCAACAGCCCACGGTCGACACGCGGGTACTGGTGCTCAACGACAGCTTTGGCGCGTTGGCGGCGAGCCTGCTGGGCAAGGTGGCGCTGACCAGCAGTGGCGACTCCTATCTGGCGGCCCTGGCCCTGGAGAAGAACCTGATCCGCAATGGCCAGCCCTTTGACGCCGCTCGTGTGCTGCCCGCCAGTGAACCGCTGGTCGGGCCGTTCGACCGGGTGCTGATCCGGGTCCCCAAGACCCTGGCCCTGCTCGAAGAACAACTGATCCGCCTGCAAGGCCAACTGGCCCCCGGCGCCCAGGTGATTGCCGGGGCCATGGTCAAGCACCTGCCACGGGCGGCAGGCGACCTGCTGGAGCGCTACATCGGCCCGATGCAGGCCTCCCTGGCCGTCAAGAAGGCACGCCTGCTGATCGCCACTGTCGATGACCGGCCTGTTGCCCCCTCGCCCTACCCAACGCGCTATCGGCTCGACGAGCCGGCTATCGAGTTGCTCAACCACGCCAACGTTTTCTGCCGTGAAGGCCTGGACATCGGCACGCGGGCGTTTCTCCCGCACCTGCCGAAAAACCTTGGCAGCGCCAGGGTCGCGGACCTCGGTTGCGGCAACGGCATACTCGCCATCGCCAGCGCCCTGCACAACCCGCAAGCCCATTACACCCTGGTGGACGAATCCTTCATGGCGGTGCAGTCAGCCCGGGAAAACTGGCAGGCGGCCCTTGGCGAACGTGACGTGATCGTGCGTGCCGACGATGGCCTGGCCGGCCAGGAACCCCAATCACTCGACGTGGTGCTGTGCAACCCGCCGTTCCACCAACAGCAGGTAGTAGGCGACTTCCTCGCCTGGCGGATGTTCCAGCAGGCACGCGAAGCGCTGGTGGTGGGTGGGGCGTTGTACATCGTCGGCAACCGCCACCTGGGCTACCACAGCAAGTTGGCCCGTCTGTTCCGGGGCGTCGAGCAGGTGGCCACCACGCCGAAGTTCGTGGTCCTCAAGGCCCGCAAGTAACGCCAACGGCCAGGTAAAAAAAACCCTGCAATCATCGCAGGGTCATAAAACCGTGCCGCAAGGCAACGGGATGGGATGTCCAGGTATTCAGTGTGTGCTCAAGCCTGCGGCGTTCATGAACAGGCGCATCAGGCTGGCAACGATGAAAAGCGCCAGCACGCTGCCCACCCAAATCCCGGCCAGCCAGCCAAGCCGCTGCCACAGCGGCTTTTTTTCAGCCTGTTCAATGTCATCCAACGAGTGTTTGTTCGCCATTGCTCGAATCCTTGGTCAGGGTTAGCGGTGGATGACGCCTGTCAGGGCGCCATCGCGAGCACGCCTTGCGCCGACTAGTGATAGCCGTCCTCATGAGTCACCTTGCCGCGGAACACGTAGTAGCTCCAGAAGGTGTAGCCCAGGATGAACGGGATGATGAACAGCGTACCCACCAGCATGAAGCCTTGGCTTTGCGGCGGTGCGGCCGCGTCCCAGATGGTGATCGACGGCGGCACGATGTACGGCCACACGCTGATCCCCAGCCCGCTGTAACCCAGGAAGATCAACACCAGGGTCAGCAGGAACGGCGTGTAGTGGGCATTGCGCGCCACCGCCCGCAGCAAACCGTAAAAGGTCACCAGCACCAGGATCGGCACCGGCAGGAACCAGAACAGGTTCGGCAGGGTGAACCAGCGTGCGGCAATCTCGGCATGGGCAATCGGGGTCCAGATGCTGACGGCACCAATCACCGCCAACAGTACCAACGCCAGCGGCCGGGCCAGGTCGTGCATCTGCTCCTGCAACTTGCCTTCGGTCTTCATGATCAGCCACGTGCACCCCAGCAGCGCATAGGCCACCACCAGCGCCAGGCCGCAGAACACGGTGAACGGCGTCAGCCAGTCCAGCGTCCCGCCGGCGAACTGCCGGTTGACCACCGGGATGCCATCGATGAACGCCCCGAGCGCCACGCCCTGAAAGAAGGTTGCCGTCAGCGAACCGCCAATGAAGCACTTGTCCCAGATGTGTCGCTTGTGGTCCTTGGCCTTGAAGCGAAACTCAAAGGCCACGCCCCGGAAGATCAAGCCAATCAGCATCAGGATCAGCGGCAGGTACAGCGCCGACAGCACCACCGAATAGGCCAGTGGAAAGGCCCCGAACAGCGCCGCCCCCCCGAGTACCAGCCACGTCTCGTTGCCGTCCCAGACCGGGGCGACGGTGTTCATCATCACATCACGGTCGCTGTCGCCCTTGATGAACGGGAAGAGAATCCCGATCCCCAGGTCGAAACCGTCCATGACCACGTACATCATGATGCCGAAGATGATGATCACGGCCCAGATCAGCGGAAGATCAATACCCATGACTCAATTCCCCTTGTTCAGGCGGTGGTCGCTTTCGGTGCCGTCATCGGCAGCGGAAAGCGGACGGGCCGGCGTGCGATGCTGGCCAGGGCCACCGTGATTCTGCTCGGCGCCTTCGTCGAGCGTCGGCCCCTTGCGCACCAGGCGCATCATGTAGCCAATCCCCACGCCAAACAGCGAGAAGTACACCACGACGAACAGCGCCAGGGTGATGCTCATCTGCACCACGCTGTGGTTGGACGACGCATCGGCCGTGCGCATCAAGCCATACACCACCCACGGCTGGCGGCCGATTTCAGTGGTGAACCAGCCGGCCAGGATCGCGATCAGGCCCGATGGCCCCATCCATAGCGCCAGGTACAGGAACGCACGGTTCGAATACAGCGTGTCACGCTTGCGCAGCCACAGGCTCCACAACCCGGTGAAGATCATCAAGAAGCCCAGGCCGACCATGATCCGGAACGACCAGAACACAATGGTCGAGTTTGGCCGGTCTTCAGGTGCGAACTCCTTGAGCGCCGGCACCTGTTTGTCCAGCGAGTGGGTCAGGATCAGGCTGCCCAGGTACGGGATCTCCAGCGCGTACTTGGTCGTCTCTGCCTTCATGTCCGGCCAGCCGAACAGGATCAGCGGGGTCGGTTCGTCGCCGACGTTTTCCCAGTGGCCTTCAATCGCGGCGATCTTTGCCGGCTGGTGCTTGAGGGTGTTGAGGCCGTGGAAGTCACCGATGACCGCCTGGATCGGCGCAACAATCAGCGCCATCCACATGGCCATCGACAGCATGGTGCGGATCGCCGGGTTGTCACGCCCGCGCAGCAGGTGCCAGGCGGCGGACGAACCGACGAAGAACGCTGTCGCGACAAAGGCCGCCGTGGCCATGTGCGCCAGGCGGTAGGGGAACGACGGGTTGAAGATCACCGCGAGCCAGTCCACCGGAATCACCTGGCCGTTGACGATCTCGTAACCCTGCGGGGTTTGCATCCAGCTGTTGGACGCCAGGATCCAGAACGTCGAGATGATCGTGCCAAGGGCCACCATCAGCGTGGCGAAGAAGTGCAGCCGGCGCCCCACCTTGTTCCAGCCGAACAACATGACCCCCAGGAAGCCGGCTTCGAGGAAGAACGCCGTGAGCACCTCATAGGTCAGCAAGGGACCGGTCACGGAACCGGCGAAGTCCGAGAAACGACTCCAGTTGGTACCGAACTGATAGGCCATCACCAGGCCCGACACCACGCCCATGCCGAAGTTGACGGCAAAGATCTTCGACCAGAAGTGGTAGAGGTCCCGGTAGGTGTTGTTGTGGGTCTTGAGCCACAAGCCTTCGAGCACTGCCAGGTAACTCGCCAGGCCGATGGTGATCGCCGGGAACAGGATGTGGAACGAGATGGTGAACGCGAACTGAATTCGGGCGAGATCAAGTGCCTCCAAACCGAACATAAGTCTTCCTCTGTCAGGTAAAACGGCTACAGGCTCATGGCCTGCACCCACCGCCCCTACGGGTATGGTGTGCGGCGAATTCAAATTCGTTCTTTTTGTACAACACGTCACGACGCAGGGAGTCTGGCCTTCCGGCCACCAGCGCAACGCCACCAAGGGCCTTGATCTGGATCAAGTAACGATCAAAGAGTAGTCCGATTTTCGCGCGCAGGCCGTGTGGTCTTTTGCCGCGTGACAGGTTGTCTCAGGCGAGGAATGGCCCCTGGCGTCGGAGCTGCGCAACTTTTGGTTACAGGTTGATGATAATCTCGGCCTTTCCTCGACCAGATTCGCGCGCCAATGCCCAGTCCAGAGCCCTTGTTGTTACGCCACCAGCGCCCCTTCATCGCGTTCTGGCTGGCGCGGATTTTCACCGCCAGCGGCTTTCAGATGCTCACCGTGGCCATTGGCTGGAACCTCTACCAACTCACCGGCAATGTGCTGGATTTGGGCCTGGTTGGGCTGGTGGAGTTTGTGCCGCGGGTGCTGTTCATGCTGCACACCGGCCACGTGGCGGACAAATACGACCGACGCAAAGTCGCCGCCCTGTGCCAATCGCTGCAAGCGTTGATCGCCCTGGCGCTGGCCATTGGCAGCGCCACCGATCACATCACCCGCGAGATGATCTTCGTCCTGGCCTTCCTGCTCGGCGCCGCACGCTCGTTCGAGATGCCGACCACCCAGGCCCTGCTGCCCAGTATCGTGCCCGCGGCGCTGTTCCCCCGCGCAGTCGCCGCCGCCCAATCGGCGCAGCAATCGGCCACCATTGTCGCCCCGGCGCTGGGCGGGCTGCTCTATGCCTTCGGCAGCGTCTGGGTGTATGGCCCGACCGTCATCCTGTACCTCATCGCCTGCACCCTGATGCTCAATCTGCCGGCACGGCAAACCCCGCTGAACAAAGGCAAGGCGACCCTGGATTCGCTGCTGGCGGGGGTGCGCTTCATCCGCAGCCGCCCGGACATCCTCGGGGCCATTTCCCTGGACCTGTTCGCCGTGCTGCTGGGCGGCGCCACGGCCTTGCTGCCGGTGTTTGCCAAGGACATCCTGCTGACCGGCCCCTGGGGCCTGGGCCTGTTGCGCTCGGCACCCGCGGTGGGGGCATTGTTGATGTCACTGTGGCTCGCGCGGTTCGCCGTGGAGCGCAAGGTCGGCCGCGTGATGTTCACCGCCGTCGGCGTGTTTGGCGTGGCAACCATCGCCTTCGGCCTGTCGACCTCGTTCTGGTTCTCGCTGGCGGTGCTGGTGGTATTGGGGGCGGCAGACATGATCAGCATGGTGATCCGTGCCTCGTTCGTGCAACTGGAAACCCCCGACGAAATGCGCGGCCGGGTCAGCGCCGTGAACGGTCTGTTCATCGGCGCCTCGAACCAGTTGGGCGAGTTCGAGTCCGGCCTCACCGCCCACTGGTTCGGCACCGTGCCCGCCGTGGTGATGGGCGGGATCGGCACGCTGCTGGTCACCGGCACCTGGATCAAACTGTTCCCGACCCTGGCCAACCGTGACCACATGCATGTGCCGGTGGATGAGGCGAAGTGAGCCCTACTTGATCGACAGCTGCGTCGACAGCACATTGCCCGGCGCATTGATCGAGGTGTTGCGGAAGGTGAACGTGCCGCGCTGCTTGCCGGCCATGTCGAAGATGTACAGCCAGCCGACGACTTTGCTGACCATGCCGGCGCAGTCGGTCAGGTTGCCATTATCGAAGGCACAGACCCGGGTGCGCACGCCATCGATGTCGGCACCGTCCAGCCCCGCCTGAGGGCCGCGCCCGTACCCGACTTCCAGCACGTAGATCTTGATGTTCGGCCCTTGGTGATCGCACTTCGTCTCGGTCTGCCCCGGGGCAATGTCCTCCAGACCACAGGACGCCGACTGCACCTTGAGCACCTTGACCTCGGTCAGCGGTGGCGCCGAGGCGGCCGTGGCGGTGTGCATGCCTAACAACCAGGCGCCAAACACGCCAAAAACCAGTACCCACCCACTCTTTATAGAAGACATAACCACTCCCGAGACCAGCGCGCAGTATGCCCCACTCCCATCAACGGCAAAACATCGTCAACGAACACGGCCATTTAGCAGCCACAGGCCGGCGCTGCTGGTATGATGCGCGGCTTTTTCCGACAGACAGAAAATTCCCGGGCACCTTTGGTAGCCTGTGCTTTGCTGTTCAAGTCGATACATTCACGGCGCCAAAGAGCGCCACGGGGAGCGGACATGCTGGAAAGGCTGTTTCAACTCAAGGCACACAACACCAACGTGCGCACCGAGATTCTTGCGGGCGTCACCACGTTCCTGGCCATGGCCTACATTCTGTTCGTCAACCCGAGCATCCTCGGCGGGACTGGCATGGACAAGGGCGCGGTGTTTGTCGCGACCTGCCTGGCGGCAGCCTTCGGCTCCACCGTGATGGGCCTGATCGCCAACTACCCGATTGCCCTCGCGCCGGGCATGGGCTTGAACGCCTTCTTCACCTACACCGTGGTCCTGCACATGGGCCATACCTGGCAAGTGGCGCTGGGTGCGGTGTTCATCTCGGCGGTGTTGTTCTTCATCCTGTCGATCTTTCGTATCCGTGAATGGATCATCAACAGCATCCCGCTGCCGCTGCGTTCGGCGATTGCCGCCGGTATCGGCTTGTTCCTGGCCCTGATTGCCCTGCACAACGCCGGCATCGTGGTCAGCAACCCGGCCACCATGGTTGGCCTGGGCGACCTGAAACAACCGGCACCGATCCTGGCGACCCTGGGCTTTGCCCTGATCGTGGCCCTGGAAGCCCTGAAAGTCCGCGGCGCGGTGCTGATCGGTATCCTGGCCGTGACCATCGCCTCGATCTTCATGGGCTACACGCCGTTTGGCGGCGTGATGTCGATGCCGCCTTCGCTGGCCCCGACCTTCCTGCAACTGGACATCAAGGGCGCGCTGGACATCGGCCTGGTCAGCGTGATCTTCGCCTTCCTGTTCGTCGACCTGTTCGACAACTCCGGCACCCTGATCGGCGTCGCCAAGCGCGCCGGCCTGATGGGCAAGGACGGCCACATGCCAAAAATGGGCCGTGCCCTGATCGCCGACAGTACCGCGGCCATGGCCGGTTCCCTGCTGGGCACCTCGACCACCACCAGCTACATCGAGTCAGCCGCGGGCGTCAGCGCCGGCGGCCGTACCGGCCTGACCGCCATCGTGGTGGCCATCCTGTTCCTGCTGGCGCTGTTCTTCTCGCCACTGGCCGCCAGCGTTCCTGCCTTCGCCACCGCACCGGCGTTGCTGTTCGTTGCCGTGCTGATGACCTCGGGCCTGGCAGAAATCGACTGGGACGACATCACCGTCTCGGCACCGGTGGTGATCACCGCCCTGGCGATGCCATTCACCTACTCCATCGCCAACGGCATTGCCTTCGGTTTCATCGCCTGGACCGCCATCAAGCTGCTGTCCGGCCGCTACCGTGAGCTGAACCCGGCGCTGGTGGTCCTGTCGATTCTGTTCGTGATCAAGTTGGGTTGGTTCAACGCATGACATTCGATTCAACCGCCTACGCCGCCCAGCTCGAAGACAAGGTCACGCGCTTGCGTGACCTGCTGGCGCCGTTCGATGCCCCGGAGCCTGCGGTGTTCGACTCGCCGCTGGCCAACTTCCGCCTGCGCGCCGAGTTCCGCCTGTGGCGCGAAGCCGGTGAGCGGCACTACGCGATGTTCTCCCAGGAGGACAAGCGCACGCCGATCCTGATCGACGCATTCCCGATTGCCAGCCTGCGCATCAACCAGCTGATGCCGCAGCTCAAGGCCGCCTGGCAAGCCAGCGCCGCCCTGAGCCACAAGCTGTTCCAGGTGGAGTTCCTGACCACCCTGGCGGGCGATGCGATGATCACCCTGTGCTATCACCGTCCGCTGGACGAGCACTGGCACGCGGCAGCGTCGAAGCTGGCTGCCGACCTGAATGTCAGCGTGATCGGCCGCTCCAAGGGCAAGCGTGAAGTGATCGGCCTCGATTACGTGGTGGAGAAACTCGACGTCGGCGGTCGTACCTTCAGCTATCGCCAACCCGAAGGCGCGTTCACCCAGCCCAACGGCACGGTGAACCAGAAGATGCTCAACTGGGCGTATGATGCCCTGGGCGAGCGATCCGACGACTTGCTGGAGTTGTACTGCGGCAACGGCAACTTCACCCTGCCGCTCGCTACCCGCGTGCGCAAGGTGCTGGCCACCGAGATCAGCAAGACCTCGGTGAATGCCGCCTTGAGCAACCTCAGCGAAAACGCGGTGGATAACGTCACCCTGGTGCGATTGTCGGCCGAGGAATTGACCCAGGCGCTGAATGAAGTGCGCCCATTCCGCCGCCTGCACGGCATCGACCTCAAGAGCTACCAATTCGCCAGCGTGTTCGTCGACCCGCCGCGGGCCGGCATGGACCCGGACACCTGCGAGCTGACTCGACGCTTCGATAACATCCTGTACATCTCGTGCAACCCCGAGACATTGGCCGCCAACATCGCCCAATTGCACGACACCCACCGCATCACCCGCTGTGCGCTGTTCGACCAGTTCCCGTGGACCCACCACATGGAATCCGGGGTGTTGCTGACCCGTCGCTGAACGCCCGTCCGTTGCCCGCAAACAGCCGTCGTCATGACGGCTGTTTGCGTTGTGGACAACGGTCTGGAACTGGGCTGCCATACTGGCGTCTGACGACCGGGCTGGCGACTCGCCCATTGACCAGCAACACTCACCACCACCCGCTACTTCGAGGATTCCCACATGCTATGGAAAAAAGGCCGCCGCAGTGACAACGTGGTCGATGCACGCGGCGACAGTGGCGGTGGCGGCGGCATGCGGTTTGGCGGCGGCAAGGGCTTGAGCCTGACGGCCATCGTACTGATCGTCGGCATCGGCTGGATCACCGGGCAAGACCCGATGCAGATTCTCGGGCAACTGGCCGGGCAAATGGACTCGTCCGCCCCGGCCACCTCCCAGACCCAGACCCGTCAGGCGCCGGCCAACGACCAGGAGGCCGAGTTTGTCGCGCGGATCCTGGGCGATACCGAGGACACCTGGAACCAGATCTTTCAACAAGCCGGGCGCCAGTACGCGGCGCCCAAGCTGATGCTGTTCAGCGGGCGGATCAACTCGGCCTGCGGCGGTGCCACCTCGGCCACCGGCCCGTTCTATTGCCCCGCCGATCAACGGGTGTACCTGGACATGAGCTTCTTCAAGGAAATGGCCCAGCGCTTCGGCGCCGCCGGCGACTTCGCCCAGGCCTACGTGATCGCCCATGAAGTCGGTCACCATGTGCAAACCCTGCTCGGCGTCTCCAGCAAGATCCAGGCTGCACGCCAGCAAGGCCAGCGCATGGAGGGCGACGGCGGCCTGCTGGTGCGTCAGGAACTGCAGGCCGATTGCCTGGCGGGGGTGTGGGCCAACAACGCGCAAAAGCGCTTGAACTGGCTGGAACCGGGCGACATCGAGGAAGCCCTGAACGCCGCCAACGCCATCGGCGACGACCGCTTGCAACAGCAGGGCCAGGGCCGCGTGGTCCCGGACTCCTTCACCCACGGCACCTCGGCGCAACGCGTTCGCTGGTTCAAGACCGGCTTCGCCCAGGGTCAGGTCAACCAATGTGACACCTTCTCGGCGAAGAGCCTGTAGGTGACTCAACCCTGGCTGGCCACCTGTCTGCTGCTCCTGGGCAGCGCTTGCGTGCAGGCCGCCGACCATGGGCTCAAACAGATCAGCCCAGGCCGCCTGGCTGATCGCCAGCAATACCCGGCCCTGGACAAGGGCTGCGCGGCCGAGACCCAGGGCGCGTCGCGGTTGATTCGTGGGCACACCTACTTCGACTACCTACAGCGCCGTCATCCGCCTGGCTTGAATCAACGGCTGATCGAAGTACCGGGCGTGGGGCACAACGGCGACAAGGTGTTCACCTCGCCAGAGGGGATGAAAGCGGTGTTTGGCGGATAGGCATTGCCTGACTTGCACCGAACCCTGTGGGAGCGGGCTTGCCCGCGATGGCGTCGGTACAGTCAATGGTGATGTTGAATGTGATGGCCTCTTCGCGGGCGAGCCCGCTCCCACCCTGGTCCACGCTGAACACCCATCCCGTGTCAGGCCCGGATTCCTGGTAGGAGCGAGGCTTGCCCGCGAAGGCGGTAAACCTGACGACATTGATGTTGGATGGACTGGCCGGTTCGCGGGCAAGCCTCGCTCCTACGGGCTCAACCCAGATTCCTGCTCGCAATGGCGGACGAGCGGCATGGCTAAGACAGTTGCTCCCACAGAGGTCCGGGGTGAAGACAAAGCTTGAGCCCAACCCCAATTCCCCGTGGGAGCGAGCCTGCTCGCGATCAGGTATTCAGGCCAACAGCATCTGCCGCAACGCCACGCAATCGGCTGCATGCCAGTCGACCAGCTCAGGCCACGGGTTGTCCGGCAGGTTGACCAGCACCGTGCGCGCGCCCGCGGCTCGGCCACAATCGAGGTCGTAGCGGTAGTCGCCTACCATCACCATGTCCCGGGGCTCGACCTTCCAGGCCTGGGCCAGTTTCAACAAGCCGTCGGGGTCGGGCTTGGGGGTCGCGTCGTCGCGGCCCAGCACATCCTCGATGGCGAAACAGTCCGCCAGGCCAATGGCCTGCAGCGTGATGTAGGCCAGTTCGCGGGTATTGCGCGTGAGGATGCCCAGGCGATAACCCCGCTCGGCCAGCTCACGCACCAGCTCCACCGCGCCGCGAGCGGGTTTTGAGCCCAGGGCCAGGTCACGCTCATGCTCCAGCAGCCACGCGTGCTTGGCCGCGCCTTCCTCGGCCGGCAGCGTCGCAAGGTGGGTGAGAATGTCGTCTTCGGGCGGGATGCCCAGTGCCTCGCGGATGGCCGCGAAGTCGTGCACGGCCACGGTCAGCGTGCCGTCCATGTCGAACACCCAGTGATCGATGTGCGAAAGACTCATGCCCAATCCTTGCGATGACGAATCAAGCCTTCCTGGGTCACCGAGGCCACCAACTTGCCGGCGCGGTTGTACACGCTGCCGCGGGAAAACCCGCGCGAGTTACCGGCCCACGGGCTGTCCATCGCGTAGAGCAACCAGTCGTCGGCCCGCAGGTCGGCATGGAACCACAGCGCATGGTCGAGGCTGGCGACCTGCATATCCTTCTGCCACACCGACTTGCCGTGGGGCAGCATCGAGGTGGTCAGCAGGCCGAAGTCCGAGGCGTAGGCCAGCAGGTATTTGTGCAGCGCCGGCGAGTCGGCCAGGGCACCGTCGGCACGAAACCACACGTACTTGATCGGGTCGGCCGGTTGCGGGTTGTAGGGGTCTTTCTCGGTCACCGGGCGCACTTCGATCGGCTTGGGGCACAACAGTTTCTCGCGCATGTGCTCGGGGATCAGGTGGGCCATGCGCTGGGTGATCTCCAGCTCCGAGGGCAGGTTCTCCGGGCCGACCACTTGCGGCATCGCGGTCTGGTGCTCGAAACCTTCTTCGTCGTACTGGAACGAGGCGCTGCAGGTGAAGATCGGGTTGCCCTTCTGGATCGCCGTCACCCGCCGGGTGCTGAAGCTGCCGCCGTCACGCACGCGGTCAACCTGGTAGACCACTGGCAAGCTGGCGTCCCCCGGACGCAGGAAGTAACCGTGCAGCGAGTGCACGTGGCGTGCCTCTTCCACCGTCTGGCTGGCCGCCGAAAGCGACTGGCCCAAGACCTGGCCACCGAACAACTGGCGGAAACCCAAGTCCTGGCTGCGACCGCGAAACAGGTTTTCTTCGATCGGTTCAAGGGTCAACAGATCGACCAGATCATCCAGTACATGGCTCATTCAGACTCTCCTCACACAACGCGGTACCCCGCGGTCTTGGCCGCGCGGTCAATTCAAGTGTCGGCACACGCCAACGATGGGCATATTGTAAACGTCCCGGGCGGCTTAGCCATGCAAGGTTTGCAGCCACTGCTCTCGACTGATGCGGTACAACACGTGGGGACGCAACGGATGACCGGGCTCAAGCCGGGGGTGGTCGAAGTCCCCCAGCGGGTCCGGGTGCATGCCGATGGCCTGCATGACTTTTTGCGACGGCAAGTTGCTGTGGCTGGTAAAGGCCACCACCTGATCCAGCGCCAAACGGTCGAAGGCGCAGCGCAGAGCGGTCCACGCCGCTTCACTGGCAAAGCCCAGGCCCCAATGCTCGCGCGCCAGGCGCCAGCCGATTTCCACTGCGGGCACGAACGGCGCGTCGAAGCCTACGTGCATCAGGCCGGTCAGGCCGATGAATTCGCCCGTGTCCTTGCGTTCCAGTGCCCACAGGCCGAAACCATGCTCGGCGAAATGGCCCCTGATTCGCCCGATCAATGCGGCGCTGTCCAGGCGACTCAAGGGTGCCGGAAAGTAGCGCATCACCTGCGGGTCGGCGCACATCGTCGCAAAGGCCGGCAAATCCTCGTCACGCCACTGGCGCATCAGCAACCGTGCACTCTCCAGCGTCAGTATCGGCTCCATCGGTCCCCTCCGTTTTCCTGCGGCCAGTCTACATCGCTGGTAGGATCCGTCCGTCATTCACGCCATGAAATCACCATGCCATTGCCGCTGATCTACCACGAAGACTACAGCCCCGAATTCCCGGCGGAGCATCGCTTCCCCATGGACAAGTTCCGGCTGCTGCGCGATCACTTGGTCGACAGCGGCCTGACGTCGGACCCGCAACTGCTGCGCCCGCCCATCTGCCCTCCCGAGATCCTGGCCCTGGCCCATGACCCGGGGTACATCGAGCGCTACATGGGCGGCGAGTTGTCCCGCGAAGACCAGCGCCGCCTCGGCCTGCCCTGGAACGAAGCGCTGGCCCGACGCACGGTACGCGCGGTGGGTGGCTCGATCCTCGCCGCCGAACAGGCGCTGGAGCACGGCCTGGCCTGTCATCTGGCCGGCGGCACCCACCATGCCCACTACGATCATCCGGCGGGCTTCTGCATCTTCAACGACCTGGCCGTGATCAGCCACTACCTGTTGGCCAGCGGCCGGGTCGGGCGGGTGCTGATTTTCGACTGCGACGTGCACCAGGGCGACGGTACGGCACGCATCCTGGAACATACCCCGGACGCGGTGACGGTTTCCCTGCACTGCGAGAAGAATTTTCCGGCACGCAAAGCCAGAAGCGACTGGGACATTCCACTGCCCATGGGCATGGGCGACGGCGACTACCTGAAGGTGGTCGACGACGCGCTCAACTACCTGCTGCCGCTCTACCAACCGGACCTGGTGTTGTATGACGCCGGCGTCGACGTGCACCAGGACGATGCCCTGGGCTACCTCAAGCTCACCGACGCCGGCGTTGCTGCCCGCGATGAAAGCGTCCTGCGCCACTGCCTGGGCCGCGACATCCCGGTGGTCGGGGTGATCGGCGGCGGCTACAGCAAGGACCGCCAGGCCCTGGCCCGGCGCCACGGGATTCTGCACCACAGCGCGCAACGGGTGTGGACGTCATCAGGTTGTCACTGAGCTGTGGATAGGTTACCCACAATGGCTGTGGAGCGGCCTGTGGATAACCTGAGTGAAAGGGACTACAGCCCTTGCTGTACATGACCTGCAGGACGATGGTTGTTTTTTGATCAACGCCCAGTCCCTCCGACAAACGCCCTGGCTGGTAGAATGCCCGCCCTATCCCGCCATACCGCAGCGCAGACCATGACTCAACCCGCCTCGCCTCTTTCCAAACACGTCGCCATCATCGGTGGCGGCCCCGCCGGCCTGATGGCCGCCGAGGTGTTGAGCCAGGCCGGCGTGCGGGTCGATCTCTACGACGGCATGCCCTCGGTGGGGCGCAAATTCCTGCTGGCCGGGGTCGGCGGCATGAACATCACGCACTCCGAAGCCTACCCGGCCTTCCTGTCGCGCTATGCCGAGCGCGCCCCGCACATCGCGCCACTGCTACGCGAGTTCGGCGCTGAGGCCTTGTGCGAATGGATTCACGGCCTGGGCATCGACACCTTCGTCGGCAGTTCCGGTCGGGTGTTTCCTACCGACATGAAGGCCGCGCCCCTGCTGCGCGCCTGGCTCAAGCGCCTGCGCGACAGCGGCGTGGTGATCCACACCCGCCACCGCTGGCTGGGCTGGAATGACGACGGCAGCCTGCGTATTGCCCGTCCCGAGGGCGAGATAGCCATCAACCCCGATGCAGTGCTGTTGGCGTTGGGCGGCGGCAGTTGGTCGCGCCTGGGCTCGGACGGTCGCTGGATGCCGTTGCTGGAGCAGCGCGGCGTCAGCCTGGCGCCGATGCAGCCCAGCAATTGCGGCTTCGAGGTGCAGGCCTGGAGCGAACTGATGGTCAGTAAATTCGCCGGCGCGCCGCTGAAGAACATCGCCATCGGCGTGAACGACGACAGCCCACGCCTGGGCGAGTGCGTGATCACCGCCACGGGCATCGAAGGCAGCCTGATCTACGCGCTGTCCGCGCCAATCCGCGAAGCCATCAACCGGACGGGCTCCGCCACGGTGCATATCGACCTGTTGCCCGGCCGGCTTGTGGATAAGATCCACGCGGCACTGAGCAAACCCCGCGGCTCGCGCTCCATGGCCAAGCACTTGCACAGTCAACTGGGCCTGGATGGCGTCAAGGCCGCCCTGCTCCGTGAACTGACGCCGGCCGAGTCCTTCGCTGATCCGCTGTCGCTGGCCAAGGCGATCAAGGCCCTGCCCCTGACACTGGTCAAGGCCCGTCCACTGGACGAAGCCATCAGCAGCGCCGGTGGCGTACTGTTCGAGGCGATGGATGAACACCTGATGCTCAAGCCATTGCCCGGCGTGTTTTGCGCAGGCGAAATGCTCGACTGGGAAGCACCGACGGGCGGCTACCTGCTGACCGCGTGCTTTGCCAGCGGGCGGGTGGCGGGGCTGGGGATGGTGCAGTGGTTGCGGCGCCAGGGTTGAAGACCGGGGCGCGCTTTTCGCCGGCAAGCCGGTGGGTCAGTCAGCCTTGATGTCGACTGTACGGGCCTCTTCGCGGGCAAGCCCGCTCCCACAGGAATCTGGGTTGAGCCCGTAGGAGCGAGGCTTGTCCGCGAACCGGCCAGTCCATCCAACATCAATGTCGTCAGGTTTACCGCCTTCGCGGGCAAGCCTTAATGCCAGTCAGTTAAGGCGCCAAACCTGTGGGAGCGAGCCTGCTCGCGAAGACGGCAACACAGCCAACATCTCCGTTGACTGACCTACTGCTATCGCGAGCAGGCTCGCTCCCACGCGGGTTTCGCTTAACTGACTGGCATTAGGGCAAGCCTCGCTCCTACAAGGAATTGAGCTGCCCCCGGATGTGTGTTCGCCGTGGACCAGGATGGGGCTCGCCCGCGAAGAGGCCGGCACAGTCAACATCATCATTGACTGACCCACCGCTTTCGCGAGCGGGCTCGCTCCCACGGGGATCCGTGTCGAGCGCCGGATTTGCATTCGCTGAGGACCCGCGTGAGAGCGAGCCCGCTCGCGAAGGCGCTGTATCAGTCGGCATCTCAGTCAGCTGACAGGCTGCATTCGCCGGCAAACCGGTCTCGCTCCCACAGGAATCTGGGTTGAGCCCGTAGGAGCGAGGCTTGCCCGCGAACCGGCCAGTCCATCCAACATCAATGTCGTCAGGTTTACCGCCTTCGCGGGCAAGCCTCGCTCCTACAAGGAATCCGGGCCTGACACGGGATGGGGGTTCACCGTGGACCAGGGTGGGAGCGGGCCTGCCCGCGAAGGCGGTCTGACTGGCGCCGAACCGCTTAAGGCTTACGCTTGCGCGGCCCGGTGTTGAACACCGGCACTTTGCGCACCGGCTTGACCGGGACATCCGCCACGGTCTCGCCGCTGTCGACCCATTTGCCCAGGTTGCGCTTGGCACCGCCGGCGGCCTTGGGTTTCTTTGGCTTCTTCGGCTTCTTGATCACCAGGCCACTGGCGTCGGTGTCCGGCACCCGGTGCTCGGGCTCGAAGTCCTGCTCCAAGTGCCGGTTCAGGCCCTGGCGCGTGAGCATTTCGATGGCCGACAGCAGGTTCACTTCATCGGCACACACCAGGGAAATCGCCTCGCCCGTCGCGCCGGCACGACCGGTACGGCCGATGCGGTGGATGTAGTCCTCGGCCACGATTGGCAGGTCGAAGTTCACCACCAGCGGCAGGTCTTCGATATCCAGGCCACGGGCAGCAACGTCGGTGGCCACCAGGATCTGCACTTCGCTGGCCTTGAAGCGGTCCAGGGCGCGCTGGCGCGTGGCCTGCGGCTTGTCGCCGTGAATGCCGTCGGCGTTGACGCCCAGGCCCTGGAGCTTCTCGACCAACGCATCGACGCCATTGCGGGTCTTGGCGAACACCAGGACCTGCTTCCACTTGTGCTTGCGCATCAGGTGCACGAACAGCTCGGCCTTGCGCTTCTTGTCCACCGTGTACAACCACTGCTTGACGGTGTTGGCCGCCACGTTGCGCGGGCTGACTTCGATGCTCAGCGGGTCGTTGAGCATCTGCCCGGCCAACAGGCGGATTTCATCGGAGAAAGTCGCGGAGAACAGCAAGGTCTGGCGCTTTTTCGGCAGCACCCGGTAGATGTTCGCCAGTTCTTCGGAGAAGCCCAGGTCGAGCATGCGGTCGGCTTCGTCCAACACCAGGGTTTGCAACTGGTTGAACTTCAGCGCGTTCTGGCGGAACAGGTCCAGCAGGCGGCCGGGGGTGGCCACCAGCAGGTCGACGCCTTTGCGCAGCTTCATCATTTGCGGGTTGATGCTGACGCCGCCGTACACCGCGTAGGTGCTCAGCGGCAGG
This sequence comes from Pseudomonas sp. ok272, assembly GCF_900109995.1. Lineage (GTDB taxonomy): Bacteria > Pseudomonadota > Gammaproteobacteria > Pseudomonadales > Pseudomonadaceae > Aquipseudomonas. Next base: position 124,140 of record NZ_FOCB01000007.1, read on the forward strand.
TGCTCGGCGTACTGGCGCACGCTTTCATGCACCTGTTCGGCCAGTTCGCGGGTCGGCACCAGGATCAGCGCACGCACCGAGTTCGGCGTGACTTTCGGCCCTTCCATGGCCAGCAACTGCAACAGCGGCACGGCAAAGCCGGCGGTCTTGCCGGTGCCGGTCTGGGCCGCAGCCATCAGGTCGCGACCGGCCAGCACCGCCGGAATGGCTTGCGCCTGGACCGGCGTCGGGGTCTGGTAACCGAGCGTCTCAAGGGCGCGCAGCAAGGGTTCGATCAGGCCAAGAGTGGCGAAAGTCATGGAGATACCGTAGGAGAAATCAGCGCAGGTGTGCAATGCGCCGCAGTTTACCCTAAATCACTGCGGTTTCTGCTTACGCCACTGCGGCAAGCCGATCAACACCACGGCGCTGATGATCACCGTCATCGCCAAGGCCTCTTCCCACCCGATGGTTTCACCGGCAAACACGATCCCCAACAGCACCGCCACCGCCGGGTTGACGTAGGCATAGCTGGTGGCCGCCGCCGGGCGGACGTGCTTGAGCAGGTACATGTAGGCGTTGAACGCCACGATAGAACCGAACACCACCAGGTACATCAAGGCGGCCCATCCTTCGACCGGAGGCACGCTGTGCAGGCGCTCGCCGGACAGCGCACTGGCGATCAACAGCACCACGCCGCCCACCAGCATTTCCGCGGCACTGGCCATCGCCCCCTGGGGCAGCGGCAGATGCTTGCTCCACACCGAGCCGAACGCCCAGGCCGCGGCTGCAAAGATCAACAGCATGGCGCCCAGCGGGCTCGACTGCAGGTTGGACCCCAGGTTGAGCATGCCGATGCCCACCAGGCCCAGCGCAATCCCCGCCCACTCCAGACGGGTATTACGCGCGCCCCAGAAATAACCACAGAGCAAGGTAAACAATGGCACCGTCGCCACCGCCAACGCCGCCACACCGGAGGTCACGCCCGCATGTTCGGCGACGGTCACCGCGCCATTGCCGCAACTGAGCAGCAACACGCCGATGGCGGCCGCGGCCTTCCATTGCGGCCAGGTCGGCGCGGGAGCACCCCGCCAACGGAGAAAGGCGTACAGCAAGGTGCCGGCAATCACGAAGCGAACGCCCCCGAGCATCAGCGGCGGCCAATACGCCACGCCAATGCGGATCACCAGGTAGGTTGAACCCCAGATCACATACAGCGCAAAAAAGGCACCAATCAGCGGTAACGGGAAGCGGCGAAGGCCAGGCATGGGATGCTCTAAGACAGGACAAGGGGAGCGTTATTCTAGAAACCCGACAGGCGGAATTTAAGTTACAAAACCTGTTTATAAGGGCCATACACTTTTCAAAGCACGGAGTTCACGGCTATAAACCATGCTTTCGAAAGCCTGTGGTTCCAGGAGCCTGTTGATGGACAAATACGATCGAATGCTGCTCAGCGCCCTCATGGAAAACGGCCGGGCGTCCTATGCCGAGCTGGCGCGCAAGGTCAACCTGTCGGCGCCGGCGGTGGCCGAGCGGGTGGCCAAGCTGGAATCGAGCGGGGTGATCACCGGCTACCAGGCCAACGTCGACTTGGCCAAGGTCGGCCTGCCGATCCAATGCATGATCGAACTGCGCCTGACCCAGCACGGCAACCAGAAAGCCTATGACGAAATGGTCAATATCCCCCAACTCACGGAATGCCATCGCGTGACCGGCGACTCGTGCGTGATCATGCGCGGCGCAGTCGCCTCGATGATCGAGCTTGAGGCACTGATCAACCGCGTGGCCCGCTTCGGCTCCAGCAAGACCTCGATCGTGCTCTCCAGCGCCTTCGAAAAGCGCGTGCCGCTGGGGCAGTTGGAGGGCAATGGCAAAGCCTGAAGCGGCGCGACCGTTGCGGGCCGAGCGGCCTCTTCGCCAGCAAGCCGGTCTCGCGCCCACACAAATCTACGGCGAACACACATCCTGCTCCCGACCCAGATCCCTTGTGGGAGCAACTGTCTTAGCCATGCCGCTCGTCACCACCATCGCGAGCAGGAATCTGGGTTGAGCCCGTAGGAGCGAGGCTTGCCCGCGAACCGGCCAGCCCATTCAACATTGATGTCGCCAGACTTACCGCCTTCGCGGGCAAGCCTCGCTCCTACAAGGAATCCGGGCCTGACACGGGATGGGTGTTCACTGTGGACCAGGGTGGGAGCGGGCTTGCTCGCGAAGGCGGCGTATCAGTCAGCACATGCATCAACTGGCGCACTGCCTTCGCGAGCAAGCCCGCTCCCACAGGGGTATTGATTCTCGCAGGGTTAGTCGTGTGCTTTAAAACCCGCGATGGCGCTTGAGGTGTTCGTTGATTTTCGCCGCCGGCACTTTCTGCAAGCTGCGCAGCAGGTCGTGGGACAGCTCGCGCAAGCCGTGTTTGCTGCGCAGTTCAGCGGCCAGGTGGGTCGTCAGGTTGGCGGCCATTTCCGCATCGGCCATGGCCCGGTGAGCCTGGCCGGTGTGCGGCAGGTGGGCGAAGCTGGTGAGGGTGCCGAGCTTGTGGTTGGGCGCGGCCGGCATCAGGCGCCGGGCCAACAGCAGCGAACAGGCAAAGTGCTGCAGGCGGGTGCGTTTGATTCGTCCCAGCTCGAAGTCCCAGAACTTCTGGTCGAAAGCGGCGTTGTGCGCCAGCAACGGCGTGGTGCCCACGAATTCGTTGACCTCATTCATCACCTGCTCGGCCGAGGGCGCGGTGCGCAGCATCGCGTTGCTGATCCCGGTCAGTTGCTCGATGAACCCGGGCACCCGCACACCGGCATTCATCAGGCTCTGGTAACGCTCCACGATCTGGCCTTTTTCCAGGATCACCACGGCGATTTCCGTGGCCCGGCAACTGCTGCTCGGGGAGATCCCGGTGGTTTCAAAGTCGATGACGGCTATGCGTTCCAAACCTGTTCCTTGCGTGTAATGGGTGGTCAGTTTTTAAGCAGCAACGCGCCTTCGATCGGCACGTAGCGGCTGGCGGCGCGAATCAGCGAGTTGGCCGTGAGCCCGGGCACGCCATAGGCGACCGCCGTGACCCCGTGCTTGGCGATGATACGCTCCAGCAGCATGTCGAAATCGCCATCACCGGAGGCCAGCACCACTTCGTCGACATGATCGGCGGCGTCCATGATGTCCAGGGTGATGCCCACGTCCCAGTCGCCCTTGGCCGAGCCGTCGCTGCGCTGGATGTAGGGCTTGAGCTTCACGATGAAGCCCAGGTTGCGCAGGATCTGCTGGAACTGCTGCTGCTTGCTGTCGCCACGGTCGATGGCGTAGGCATAGGCCTCGACGATCTCGCCCTGTTTGCTGATATCAGCCCACAAGGCGGCGTAGTTGAAATGGCAACCATAGGCCTGGCGCACGGTGTAGTAGAGGTTCTGGACATCGGCGAACACTGCGATCTTCTTCACCGCAAATCCTCATGGCGCAGGCGATAGATCGGGCTCAGGGCCCGAAAAGTCGCCCAGTATGCCAGCCACGGGGAAGCTTGCGTGAATCATCCGTCCGGGGCGGCCCAAGGCCCCGGACGAATGGCGAGTCAGACGAAGGAATCGTCGTCGCCAAACAACGATGAGCTGTCATCGCCATAGTCCGTGTCCGCGAAGCCAGCCTGATCATTGCCGGCCATGCGCGCGTCGTCGCCCCAGCCATTGCCGCTGGTGTCGTTGACCTGGGCCGGTTGTTCCTTGATGACTTCGACGATTTCCTGGGGCTGTTGGTTGCTGTGGAACAGGCTGCTGATGCCCTGGGCGAGCATCACGCCGCCGGCCACACCGGCGGCGGTTTTCAGGGCGCCACCGAGGAAGCCGCTGCCCGCTGCCGGAGCCGCTTGCGTGGGTGGCGCATAGTTTTGTTGTGGCGCGCCATAGCCCGGTTGCGGGGCACTGTAGGTGGGTTGCGGCGCCTGATTGGGCGCCGGCCGCCCCGGCTCGCGCCAACCGTTGCCCGCGAACGTCGGAGCGCTTTGCGACGGTGCCGGCTGTGGATCGCGGGCGCCACCAAAGAGGCTGGAGAGAAACCCGCCGCCAGTGCCTGGCGCGGGCGCAGCGGTCTGGGCAGTCGCCTGTTGCAATTGCGCCTCCAACTGTTGAACCTGCTGGGCCAGCTGTTTGTTCTGCTCGTCAAGGTGCTTGATCGTGGCCTCTTGCACCAGAATCGCCTGAGTCATGAAATACCCCGCCGCCGGCTGGCGACCCAGGTGTTCCTTGATCCGCGCCTCGGCCTGGGCATCACGCGGGGCGGAGTCCGTTTCGGCCTGCTGCAGCCGTGAAAACAGTCCATCGATCAGGGTTTGTTCTTCGCTGTTCATGGCGACCTCATAGATTGCCGGAAATCGGTGCCTTCCCCCTTATGAGGGCAGGTGCTCTCCAGTAATGGGGCAGTCACCGATTGTTTCAATGAGGTTTACCGAAGGTTTACCTTGGTTCAGCTTTTGTTCAGCCACCGGCCGCATCGGTTACAGTGGCGACATCTCCTGTAACCGGTGAAGGCGACCGATGAATCCGTTCGAAGTACTGCGCGACTCCCTCTATTTCTTCCAGCGCAACCTGGGCCGCATCGCGGTGCTGTGCCTGCCGTTGGTGATCCTTGAAGCCCTGCTGCAATTACTGGTCGATCACAGCCAGGGGCCGGAGGCCTTTCCCGGTTTCAGCGTGGTGGTCGGGTTGCTGGTGTATCCGCTGTACACCGGCGCGCTGATCCTGTTCCTCGATGCTCGCAGCCGGGGCGAATCCCCGAGCACCATGGCGTTGCTGTCCGCTGCTGCCCGCCTGTGGCCGCGCTTTGCCCTGCTGACGGCGGTCAGCACGTTGCTGATCCTGGTGGGGTTGTCGCTGTACTTCCTGCCGGGGATCTGGCTGATGGTGATGCTGGCGTTCGCCGAGTATTTGCTGGTGCTGCGCAATATGCAGCCATTGGCCGCCATGCGTGAAAGCATGCGCCTTGTTCGCGGTAACTTCCTACGGATCCTGGTGTGCATTCTTTGCGTGATGGGCCCGTTGTGGCTGCTGCGGGGGGCGACGATGTCGATCTACCCGCCGCCGCAGAACCCGATGCTGACGCTGGTCATCGAAAGCGCCCACAGCTTCCTGCAACTGTTCACCAGCGTGGTGCTGTTCCGCCTGTTCATGCTGATCGGCCAAACCCCTGACAAGCCCGAGGGAGGTATCTGACCCCACGGCCCTTGGGATCAGGCCGCGCGCTCGGTTATGCTCGGGGTCACCTTGGTCACACTAAGTCAGTCGAGCCATGTACCGTCTATTGCGCTATACGCTGTTGAGCCTGCTGGTCGTCGTCGCGCTGCTCTACAGCCTGACCTGGCGCCCCGACGCCAAGGAAACGCTGCCCATGCGCTGCGCCGCCGATGCGCCGGTGCTGGTTCCCGGCCAGGCGTTAAAAGTCATGACCTGGAACGTGCAGTACCTGGCGGGCAAACGCTATGTGTTCTGGAATGACCTGGCCCAGGGCACCGACGAAGCGCCAACCCCCGCGGACATGGCCTTCAGCCTGGACGAAGTGGCGCGGGTGATCCGTGACGAACAGCCGGACCTGGTGCTGCTCCAGGAGTTGGATGACAACGCCAAGGCCAGCGACTACCAGGATCAACTCAAGCTGCTGCGTGAACGCCTGACCGACCTCTACCCCTGCTCCACCCAGGCCTTCGACTGGAAAGCCGACTTCGTCCCCAACCTGCATATCTTCGGCAGCGTCGGCCGGCAATTGGCGACCTTGAGCCGCTACCACATCGAACACGCCGAACGCCTGCAACTGCCCGAAACCCAGGGCAACGTCATCAGCCGCCAGTTCCAACCCCGCAATGCCCTGTTGGTGAGTTACCTGCCGCTGCGCGATGGGGGGCAACTGGCGGTGCTCAATACCCACCTCGACCGGGCGCTGCAACCGGACGACACCCTGCAGGACAAGGTGGTCGCCGTGGCCAAGGTGCTGGACAAATACGAGGCCCAGGGAACCGCGTGGTTGATCGGTGGCGACTTCAACCTGTTGCCGCTGGGGCAATATCAGCGCCTGGCCGCCGAACAACGCACGCCCTACTCTGCCGACAGTGCGTTGCACCGGCTGTGGGATAAGTACCCGATGATCCCCACCAATAATGAGGCCAGCGGCGCCGATCGCGACCAGTGGTTGACCCACTACCCCAACGATCCCGGCCTCAACGGTCCGGACCGCACCGTCGACTACCTGTTCTACAGCCCAAAAATCAAGCGGGTGCAAGCCCGGGTGCGGCAGGACGACACCTTGCGCATCTCCGATCACTTGCCGGTGATTGCACGGTTCTTGTTGCCGGCGACACCGTAGATCCCGCGTCCATAACTGTCCCTGTGGGAGCGGGCTTGCTCGCGAAAGCGGTGGGTCAAGCACCCTTGATGCTGAATGTGCTGGCCTCTTCGCCGGCAAGCCGGTCTCGCTCCCACAAAGGGATTTATGGCGTGACACACATCCCGCACCCGACCACCCACCTCTGTGGGAGCGGGCTTGCTCGCGAAAGCGGTGGGTCAAGCGCCCTTGATGTTGAATGTGCTGGCCTCTTCGCGAGCAAGCCCGCTCCCACGAGGGTGAACACATGGCCTAGGCCCAGTCAAAATCCTTTGTTGGCGGATCGTTTCAGGGCTTGCGCGGTTTGATCCGTGCCGTCGCCTCGGCCACCAGCGGGTCATCCGGCCAATAGTGCTTGGGGTAGCGTCCCTTCAGGTCTTTCTTCACTTCGGCGTAGGTGCTGCGCCAGAAGTTGGCCAGGTCCTGGGTCACTTGCACCGGGCGACGGGCTGGTGACAGCAGGTGCAGCTTGACCACCTGCCGCCCGCCGGCGATGCGCGGGGTCTCGGCCAGACCGAACAGTTCCTGCAGGCGCACCGCGAGGATCGGTGGCTGCTCGCTGTAGTCCAGGCGGACCGACGAGCCGGATGGCACGCTCAGGTGATGGGGCGCCTGTTCGTCCAGGCGCTGCGGCAGCGGCCAGGGCAGCAGGTTACGGACGATGCTGGACAGGTCCAGGTTGGCGAAGTGACTGAGGCGCGAGACCCGCGCCAGATACGGCATCAACCACTGTTCCAAGCCCGCCAGCAACGCCGCGTCACTGACATCCGGCCACTGGCTTTCGCCCTGTTGGTCCAGGTCCAACTGACGCAACAGCGCCACCCGCGCTTGCCACTGGCGCAGCTCCGGGGTCCAGGGCAACAGTTCCAGGCCCTTGCGCCGCACCAGGTTGACCAGCGCCTGGCTGCGCGCGCTTTCGTCCAGCCCGGTCAACGGTTCACGGCTGAGCACCAACTCGCCGACCTTGCGCTGGCGCTCGGCGCGCAGCACGCCTTCGCGCTCGTCCCAATCCAATTGATCGACACAGCGCACCTGCTCGGCCAGCACCGAGTCGAACAGCGCCGGATCAAAGTCCGCCGCCAGGTAGATCCGCTCTTCACGCTGGCCCTGGCGGCTGCCCAGGTCGGCGATCACCAGCCAGGTCTGTTTCATCAGGCTGTCGGCCTCGGCGAACAGTGCGGCACGCCCGTTGGCCAGGCGATACTCGGCACCGCCGGCGCGCCGCTGCTGAGCCACCCGGTCTGGATAGGCCAGCGCCAACAGCGCACCGAGCCAGCGCGGATGGTCGGGGTCGGCCACCGGCTGTTCGGCCTTGCCCCGCAGATAGCCGCGATACTGGCGGGCCAACTGCCGCGCCCGCTGCACGCCACCCTGCGCACCGCGAGCGGCGCGTTCTTCGCCCGACAACAGCACCAGGCGGCTATGCAGGTCAGCGCCAGCGCCACGCAAAATGTCCCGCTCGCCGAGCAGCGCCGCGACGTCGCACGCCATGCTCGCCAACCCCAGCGCCTGCCCACGCAACAGCAAATGGGCAATCCGTGGATGGGCCGGCAGCTCCGCCATCGCCTGGCCGTGGCGGGTCAGGGTCTGGTCATCCAGGGCGCCGAGGCGTTGCAGCAACTCCTGGGCCTGGGCATACGCGGCGGCCGGTGGCACGTCGAGCCACACCAGTTGCGTCGGCAAAACACCCCAGCGCCCGAGCTGCAGCGCCAGGCCGGCGAGGTCCGCCGAGAGGATTTCCGCGCTGGCGTAGGCCGCCAGTTGTTCGTGCTGGTCCTGGGACCACAATCGATAACACACCCCCGGCTCCAACCGCCCGGCCCGACCCGCGCGCTGGGTAGCGCTGGCGCGGGAGATGCGCTGGGTGTCGAGGCGGGTCATGCCACTGCCGGGATCGAATCGGGGGACACGCGCCAACCCCGCATCGATCACCACCCGCACGCCATTGATGGTCAAGCTGGTCTCGGCGATGTTGGTCGCCAGCACCACTTTGCGCTGCCCGGGCGGTGCCGGGTCGATGGCCGCACGCTGGGCCGCCAGGTCGAGTTCGCCATGCAGCGGACACAGCAGCACCGGGGAACGCTCACCCAGGGCGTCGATCAGTTGTTGATGGACCCGACGGATTTCCGCCTGCCCGGGCAGGAACACCAGCACGCTGCCGCGTTCATCGTTCAACGCGTCAAGGATGGTCTGCACCACCCGCGGCTCGATGAACTCGCCGCTCTGGAACGGCCGGCCCCAACGCATCGCCACCGGGAACATGCGGCCTTCGCTGCGCAGGATCGGCGCATCGCCCAGCAACCCCGCCAGGCGCTCGCCCTCAAGGGTCGCCGACATCAGCAGGATCTTCAGCGGCTGGTCGTCCCGAAACAGCTCGCGGCCATTGAGGCTCAGGGCCAGGGCCAGGTCCGCATCGAGGCTGCGCTCGTGGTATTCGTCGAAGATCAGCAGGCCCACGCCGTCGAGCGCCGGGTCGTCCTGCAGGCGGCGGGTGAGGATGCCTTCGGTGACCACTTCGATGCGGGTGTTGGGCCCGACCTTGCTGTCCAGGCGGATCCGGTAGCCCACGGTGTCGCCGACCTTTTCCCCCAGCTCGCTGGCCAGCCGCTCGGCCGCCGCCCGCGCCGCCAGCCGGCGTGGTTCGAGCATCAGGATGGTTTGCCCGGCCAGCCACGGCTCGTTCAACAGCGCCAGCGGCACCCGGGTGGTCTTACCGGCGCCGGGCGGTGCTTCGAGCACGGCTTCGTGGCGTGTCGCCAGGGCGTCACGCAGCGCGGGTAGAACGTCATCAATCGGCAGTGAGATCATGCTGGCTCCAAAACAGAGGGCCGAGTATAACGGCGAACTGTTTGGCGTAGTCTGTACTCCAACCGGCAACACTTCGTTTCAAGCTAGCTCAGGAGATTCCCCATGCGTGCTCCCTTTCGCCTGATCGGCGGTGTATTGGTCGCGGCCCTGCTGACCCAAATGACCGCTTGCGGTTCGATTTTCTACCCGGATCGGCGTGGCCAGATCGACGGCAAGATCGACCCGGCCATCGCCGTGCTCGATGCCGTGGGCCTGTTGTTCTATGTGATCCCGGGGCTGATCGCCTTCGCCGTCGACTTCACCACCGGCGCGATCTACTTCGAACCGGGCAAGACCGCCCAGGTTGATCCACAGACGCTCAAGCCAGCGGTGAATGCCGACGGCACGGTCGACCCTCACAAGCTGCAGGCGATTCTTCAAAGCGAGTTGGGCCGCAACCTGCCGCTGGACGACCCACGCCTGATCCAGCACAAGGGCAGCGCCCAGCAACTGGCGATGTTCGGCCTGCAGCCAGCCGCATAGGGAACACGTGAGCGATGAGCAACAGCCCCGAACACGCTCGCCTGTTACGCCTGGCCACCCGCGCCTCGGTGGCGGTGGCCTGCACTCTGATTGTGGCCAAGGCGATTGCCTGGTGGTTCAGCGGCTCGGTGAGCATGCTCGCCGGGTTGACGGACTCGGCACTCGATGGCGTGACCTCGCTGCTCAATCTGCTGGCGGTGCACTACGCGTTGCGCCCCGCCGATGACGACCACCGTTACGGACACGGCAAGGCTGAATCCCTGGCCGGCATGGCGCAGGCATTGTTCATCGCCGGCAGTGCCATGTTGATCGCCTTCCAGGCCTTCGAACGGATCAAGAACCCCGAGCCGGTGGGTGCGCCGTGGCTGAGTATCGCGGTGATCGTATTGTCCCTGGCCCTGACCGCGGCGCTGCTGACCCTGCAACACCGGGTCATCCGCGAAACCGGCTCCACGGCGGTGCGGGCCGACTCGCTGCACTACCGTTCCGACCTGCTGCTCAACGGCAGTATCCTGCTGGCCCTGGTGTTGGCCGGTTTTGGCTGGCACCAAGTGGATGCGTGGTTTGGCCTGGGCATCGCGGTCTACATTTTGTGGAGCGCGATCCAGATCGCCCGGGAAAGCTTTACCGTGCTGATGGATGAAGAGCTACCGTCCGAGGTCAGCCAGCACATGCTGGAGCTGGCGTGCAGCGTGCCGGGGGTGCTCGGCGCCCACGACCTGCGCACGCGGGTCTCGGGCAATCACTGGTTCGTCCAGTTGCACCTGGAGTTGCCGGGAGCGTTGACCCTGTCGGTGGCCCACGCCATCAGCGACCAGGCCGCCGATGCGATCCATGCCGCCTACCCGCGGGCCGAAGTGCTGGTGCACGCCGACCCGCAGGACGTGGTCAAGGCCGCCCGGACTCAGTAATTGACCTGATAACCCCGCGCGCTCAGGCAATTGCTCTGGGCCTGGCGGTAGGCCTGCACCACTTGTGGTGCAGGCTGATATGTCGCCGCCTGTGGATCGAAACCACTTTGCTGCACCGCCCAGCGATAGCAGTCCTGCCCGTCCTGGGCGACTTGCTGCGGCGACTGCCCATTGGCCGGATACGCCACCACGTCATACCCATTGCCCTGCGGCTGCGGCGCGGGCACCCCGACCGGTTGCTGCACCACCACATAATCCTGGGTCGCGGGTTGGTAGCTGTAATAAGCGCCGGCGGCGAGGAAGAACAACGCCCCGCCGATCCAGACTTCCTGGGCGTAATCCGGCAGGTAACCGACCCGGATCCCGTAGGGCGGGCGGACGACGACGTAGCGCGGACCTTGCGGGCGATACCAGTAGCCACCCGAGAAGAAGTAGTCCTGGCCGCGGTAGGGCACGCGGAAGTTGCGATCAGGAAAACGCTCGGTCACGTACCCCGGCCGATACTGCGGACCGGGTCCCCAGCCATTGCCATGACCATTGGGACGACCCGGCCACTGCTGGTCATGGCTCGGACGCGGGCCTTGATAACCACCCTGTCCATGGCCGTTGTAATCGTTGCGCCGAGGCACGTCCTGGTAGTAACCGCGTTGCGGCTCCTGGGTCTGGTGCACCGTGTCCGGGCGCCCTTGGATCGGCAGGCTACTGGGCGATGGCGGCGCAGGCCGGTTCTGGACCTGGCCATTGGGCGCTTGCGGCGCACGCCCCTGGCCATTGCCACCGCCCTGGTTGTGCCCGTTGTGTTCGAACGGCTGGCTATTGCCGCCCTGTGGACGCGGTTCGTTATTTTGTGGCCGAGGCTGATTGTTTTGCGGGCGCGGTTGATTGTTGCCCTGATGGCCCTCGCCACCCCCGTGCTGGCCACCCCCGTTGTTATGTTGCTGGGGGTGCGGCTCTTCCCCCTGGTTTTCGGCCAGCAAGGGTGTGCTGACACTGACACACAACAAACCCACACCTGCCATACGCCAGATGCTCGACTTCATGCTATTCCTCACTGCGACTGATGACCTTGTTAGATAAGACTGGAAAAGCACAGGCCGGTTCTGCGACAGGTTATCAGTCAGCCGACTTATTTCTCAGGCATAAAAAAGGGAGACCCGTCGGCCTCCCCTTGAGAACTTCGTCCGTGCTCGACGCTTGTGGCGCCGGCTCACCTCACGCCGTCTTCTGGACAGTGTGTAGCCCGGGGGCCAACTCAGCTCCGGTGGGAGCGGTGGCCGCGGCTGGCCTGATTCGGCGGGCCGCTGTGGACTGTGTGTCCGGGCAGTGATTCTGGTAATAAGAATAGGCCTGGGGCTGCAGCAGAGGATTGCGAAGATTGCTCAAACAAACATGACTTGCGCAATTTTTAACCCTGGATAGATAATTGGCCGCAATTGATACGAGAAAGGCATCATTCATGAGCAAACTTGACCGATACGACTTGAGCATTTTGGCGGAATTGCAGCGTGACGCGCGCATCTCCAACCAGGAACTGGCCGAGCGCATCGGCCTGTCGCCATCCCCGTGCTCACGGCGCGTCAAACAACTGGAAGACGACGGGTTCATTTCGCGGCAGGTTGCGCTGCTGGATCGCAAGTTGCTCGGCCTGAGCCTGACGGCCTACGTGCTGATCGGCATGGACCGCCACACCCCCGAGCGCTTCGAAAACTTCGAGGCGGCCATCCGTACCCTGCCCCAGGTGCTCGAATGCAGCCTGGTCACCGGGGTGGATGCCGACTACCAACTCAAGGTCGTCGTGCCGGACATGGACCATTACCAGAAGCTGCTGCTCGGCCACCTGACCCGCATCGAAGGCGTCACCAGCGTGCGCTCGAGCTTCGTGCTCAACCAGGTGCTCAACAGCACCGAGCTGCCGCTGACTCACCTGCGCGGCTGAACAGCGGAATCGACGGTAACCAGCGGCCCCTGTGGGAGCAACTGTCTTAGCCATGCCGCTCGTCACCTCCATCGCGAGCAGGAATCTGGGTTGAGCCCGTAGGAGCGAGGCTTGCCCGCGAACCAGCCAGCCCATCCAACATCAATGTCGCCAGACGTACCACCTTCGCGGGCAAGCCTTAATGCCAGTCAGTTAAGGCGCCAAACCTGTGGGAGCGAGCCTGCTCGCGAAGACGGCAACACAGCCAACATCTCCGTTGACTGACCTACTGCTATCGCGAGCAGGCTCGCTCCCACGTGGGTTTCGCTTAACTGACTGGCATTAGGGCAAGCCTCGCTCCTACAAGGAATCCGGGCCTGACACGGGATGGGTGTTCACCGCTCCCACAGGGGCGTCGCCGGCACAGGCGATAAGGCGCTGCGACAGACCGACGCACGTCAATGCCCGCCAATAATCATTGGCGTATACTGCGCGCCGTCTTGGCGCCGCCCTGTTGGCCCCGTCCCTGTCCGAGAGACCCAATGAATTCCATTGATCCCGCATTGCTTGAAGAATGGATGATGACTGGCCTGGTCACCATCCTGATTATTTTCATGGGCTTCATCGTCTGGGACCTGGCGAAGAAATCCAAGGCCGGGCGCTTTGGTTCGTTCATCCTGTTCTTTGTGCTGGGCCTGGGCGTCGCGGCGTTCATCATCAAGAGCGTGGTGATCGGCCTGATCGAGTCCGGCGTCTTATAGTTTGGCCGGCACTTCCCGGTACTGCCCCTGATCGAGCCCCTCGATCGACCACTGGCCGATCCGCACGCGCACCAGGCGCAGGGTCGGCAGGCCCACGGCGGCGGTCATGCGCCGCACCTGGCGATTGCGCCCTTCGCGAATCACCAACTCCAGCCAATGGGTCGGCACGCTCTTGCGAAAGCGCACCGGCGGATTGCGTGGCCACAACTGCGGCTCATCCAAGGCTCGGGCCTCGGCGGGCAAGGTCATGCCGTCATTGAGTTCGACGCCGTCACGCAGGCGCTGCAACTGCTCGGCGCTGGGCTCACCTTCCACCTGCACCCAATAAGTCTTGGCCAGCTTGTGCTTGGGGTCGGCAATCCGCGCCTGGAGCTGGCCATCATTGGTCAGCAGCAACAGGCCTTCGCTGTCACGGTCCAAGCGGCCGGCCGGGTAGATCCCGGGGATGTCGATGAAATCCTTGAGCGTCGCCCGCCCTTCACCGTCGCTGAATTGCGTCAGCACATCGAAGGGTTTGTTGAACAGGATCAGTTTCGGCTCCGCAGGCGGGGCCTTGGCCACGCGACGCGGGGCTGAAGACGAGGGCTTGGCGCCTGGGTGGCGCGACGGTGGACGTGGAGGACGGGACATGGACTGCGCAACATCTAACGGTCAGGGCTGCTCATGCTAGTGCCCCGACCGTCAAATGACCACGACAACTGTCAGCGGAATGGCGGCTCGTCGAAGCTGCGCAGCTTGCGCGAGTGCAGCGAGTTGAGTTCGGTGCGCAGCAGGTCCACGGCCTCGATGCCAATTTTCAGGTGCTGGCTGACGGCACGCTCGTAGAACGCGTTGGCCGAACCCGGCAGCTTGATCTCACTGTGCAACGGCTTGTCGGAGACACACAGCAAGGTGCCGTAGGGCACCCGCAGCCGGTAGCCCTGGGCGGCGATCGTGCCGCTTTCCATGTCTACCGCCACCGCGCGCGACAGGTTGATCAGCGGCCGTTCCTGGGCCCAGCGCAGCTCCCAGTTGCGGTCGTCGTAGGTCAGCACGGTGCCGGTGCGCAGGCGTTTCTTCAGTTCTTCGCCCTTCTCGCCCGTGACGTTGGCGGCCGCTTGCTGCAGCGCCATCTGCACCTCGGCCAGGGCCGGGATTGGAATGTTCGGCGGCACCACCCGGTCGAGAATCCCGTCGCGGCGCATGTAGGCGTGGGCCAACACGTAGTCGCCGATGGTCTGCGATTGGCGCAGGCCGCCGCAGTGACCGATCATCAGCCAGCAGTGCGGGCGCAAGACCGCCAGGTGATCGGTGATGTTCTTGGCGTTGGACGGGCCGACGCCAATGTTGACCAGGGTCACGCCGTGGCCGTCGGAGGCCAGCAAGTGGTAGGCCGGCATCTGGTAACGGTGCCAGACCACGCCCGCGGCAATGGCCGACGCTTCGCCGTGATCCATGCTCTTTTCGATGATCACGTTGCCCGGCAACACCATGCGCACAAAGCGGGGGTCGTTGCGCAACCGCTCCAGGCCATGGACGATGAACTGGTCGACATAGCGGTGGTAGTTGGTCAGCAGGATCCACGGCTGCACATGGCGCCAGTCGCTGCCGGTGTAATGCACCAGGCGCCGCAGGGAGAAGTCCACCCGGGCCGCATCGAACAGCGCCAGGGGCAGCGGATCGGTGTTTTCCCAATCGTAGAGGCCGTCGGCAATGCCATCGGTGGCCGCCGACAGGTCGGTGCTGGGGAACACCCGCGCCAGCACTGCGGCAGTCACGCCGGAACCGGCCAACTCATCGCCCTGCTCGACCACGTAGGGGTACGGGATGTTCTGCTCGCTGACGCCCACTTCCACCGTCACGGTGAAGTCGTGCATCAGCGGCACCAGTTGCTCCAGCAAGTATTTACGGAAGGCGGCGGGATGGGTGACGGTGACGCTGTAGGTGCCCGGCAACTGCACCTTGGCGTAAGCCCGAGTGGTTTGTGGGACTTCGCCCTGGCACAGGTAAGTCAGGCGCAATTGCGGGTAGCGAAACATGGCGCGCTGTTCGGCATCGGGCTCGACACGGTCCTTCAGGTAGCGCTTGAGCGCCTGGCTCAAGGCCGTGGTGGCTCGCTCGTGCAGAGCGGCAAGCCGGTCCACGGCTTGTTCAGCGGTTTGAACGACAACAAAGGCTTCGGTCACGATCAGCTTCCTGTGTTCTGGCTTGCAGGCGTTCATCTTGCCTGCATCGTTGCGTCACGGGAACCGTCGTGTGTGAGCCATGCGTCAATCCATGAGCCACCCATGCCACCTGTGGGAGCGGGCTTGCTCGCGAAGGCGGTGTGTCAGTCACCTGTCGATCAACTGACAGATTGCCTTCGCGAGCAAGCCCGCTCCCACAAGGGGTGTTGTGGTGTTCGCTGATCCGTGGTCAAAAACCCTGCGGGGTCGAACGGGCGACGATGGCTTGCACCTCGACGCCTCGCGGCAAGGTGCCATACGCCCGGCCCGACGCATCCCCCAAGCGACTGGCAATAAACCCGTCACTCACCGCCGCATTCCCCGCCTCCAGCAGCAACTTGGCCTGCAACCCCAGGGCAATGTCCTCGGTCAGTTGCCGGGCGCGGTACTGGATGTCGCCGGTGTCCTTGAACGCGGCGTGCAACTGGCGGATGTGGGCGGCCAGGCGCTTGTCGCCATGACCGTCGCCCAACTCATCGAACAACGCATCCAGCACGCCCGGCTCTTTGGACAAGGCACGCAGCACATCCAGGCACTGCACGTTGCCGGAGCCTTCCCACGTCGAATTCACCGGGGCCTCGCGGTACAGACGCGGCAGGATGCTGTCCTCGACGTAACCGGCGCCGCCCATGCATTCGGCGGCTTCATTGATCATGGCCGGGGCGCGCTTGCAGATCCAATACTTGCCCACTGCCGTGACCAGGCGGGCGAACTTGTCTTCCTGGGCATCCGCCAGATGGTCCAGCGCCCGGCCCATGCGCAGGCTCAGGGCCAGGGCGGCTTCGCTTTCCAGGGCCAGGTCGGCCAGGACGTTTTGCATCAGCGGCTGCTCACTGAGCAGCTTGCCGCTCACCCGGCGGTGCGCGCAGTGATGGCTGGCCTGGGTCAGCGCCTGGCGCATCAAGGCACTGGAGCCGACCATGCAATCAAAACGGGTCATGGCCACCATCTCGATGATGGTCGGCACACCGCGCCCCTCCTCGCCAATCATCCAGGCCAGCGCCCCACGGAACTCGACTTCGCTGGAGGCATTGGAGCTGTTGCCCAGCTTGTTTTTAAGGCGTTGGATATAGAACTGGTTACGCGTGTCATCCGGACGATGGCGCGGCAGCAGGAAACAGGTCAGGCCTTTGTCGGTTTGCGCCAGGGTCAGGAACGCATCACACATCGGCGCCGAGCAGAACCACTTGTGGCCGACCAGCTCATAGGCCTGCCCCGGGCCGGCGGCGCCCACGGGATAGGCCTTGGTGGTGTTGGCCCGCACGTCGGTGCCGCCCTGTTTCTCGGTCATCGCCATACCAATCGTGACCCCCGCCTTGTGGGCCATGCCGACATTGCGTGGGTCGTATTCGGTGGCGAGGATTTTCGGCAGCCACCGCTTGGCGATGTCCGGTTGCAGGCGTAAGGCCGGGACACTGGCGAAGGTCATGGTCAGCGGGCAGCCACTGCCGGCTTCGGCCTGACTGTGCAGGTAGCTCATGGCGGCGCGGGCGACATGGGCGCCGGGTTGCGGATCGGTCCAGGGCAAGGAGGTCAGGCCGTGCTCGATCGCGGTGCGCATCAGCTCATGGTAGGCGGGGTGAAACTCCACCAGGTCGAGGCGATGACCGTAGCGGTCATGGCTGGAGAATACCGGTTTGTTCTGGTTGGCCAGGAACCCCGCCGCCATCAGCGGCCCACCCGCCAGCGCGCCATAGGCGTCAATCCGCGCGTCCGCCCAACCGGCCCCGAACGCCCGCGACCATGCCTGCAGCGGCAGGTCGATGCGGTACAGGTTGGTGCCGTCCAGCGACGGCGGCTGATTGGTGACTTCGTGGGTTTCGGCGAACTGATGCAGGTTCATGGCGGGCCTCCTTGGGTCAGTTGGACCCTCAGTTAAGCACCGCCTCGATCGGCAAAAAAGTGGCGTATACGCCTAATTGCCGGCGCTTTCGCCTTGCCTATGACAAAGCACCCGGCGATACAGCGCGGCCTGCAGCTCCTCGAACTTCACCGGTTTGCCCAGGTAGTCGGTCAGTCCTGCCTCCAGGTCAAAGCCCTGGGTCGAGGCCACCGCGACCAGCACCGGCAACTCGGCGTGGCCCGGCAGCGCGCGGATCTGGGCACATACCGATACCCCGTCGATGGGCGGCAGCGGGCAATCGAGCAACACCCCGTCAAACACGTCGCGACGCAGGCATTCCAGCGCCGCCGGACCGCTGTCGACACTGCGCACCTGATAACCCAGCTTGAGCAACATGCCACGTACCACCAACTGATTGATGCGGTTGTCGTCGACCAGCAGTACCCGGCAATCCTGCGGCAAGCGCAAGCCCGCAAGCGGCTTGGCCTGGTCCGCGACCGGTTGCTCACTCACCACCTCGAACGCCACGTCCAGCTGAAACCGACTGCCCTGGCCGGGCTCGGAACGATGGGTCAAGCGCCCATCGATCAGCTCGACCAATTGCCGACAGATCGCCAGCCCGATCCCCAGCCCGCCGTACTCGCGGGTCATCGAGCCGTCGAGCTGGAAGAAACGCTGGTACATGGTGGCCTCGCCCAGGTCGGTGAAGCCAATGCCGGTGTCGATCACCGCGAAGGACACTAGCTGCCGTCCCGCCTCGCCCGGCTGGCCGCTGACCCGCAAGGCCAGCCCGCCGACACGGGTGAACTTGATGGCGTTGTCCAGCAGGCACTCCAGGCACTGCGCCAGCTTGTCACTGTCACCGTACAGCCGGTCCGGCAGCCCCGCCACGACCTCGACCTTGAACTCCAGCGCCTTGCCTGCGGCGTTGGCGGCGAACTGCTGTTGCAGGGTGTTGACCACCGAACGCAGGCTGAACGCTTGCGGGTAGGTCTTGAGCCGGCCGGCCTGCAGTTCAGTGAGGGTCAGGATGCCGTTGACCATGCGCATCATGTCTCGCGCCGCACCCGCGGCCGTTTGTTGGTACTGCTCGAGTTCCGGGTCAAGCTCGACGGTCTGCATCAACTCCAGGGAACCGATCACGCCGTTCATCGGGGTGCGCAATTCGTGGGTCAGCGTCGCCAGGAACTCGTCCTTGAGCTGGTTGCTATGGGCCAGTTGCTGGTTCAGCACTTCGAGCTTCTGCCCGGCGTCGAACAGCGTCTGCGCTTGTTGCTCACGCATAGCATTGATGCGGTCGGCCAGGGCCAGGGACAGCAGCGCCACTTCAATGGCCGAGCCGATCTGACTGGCGTACATGGTCAGGAACACATTGGGCAAGTAGCCCAGGACCATCAGGGTGTTGACGATGCCGCCGAGCAGGAACGCCGACCAGGCAATGATGAAATACCGCGCCACCCGCTGCCCACGCCACCAGGCGAAGATCCCGGCGGCAAAGATCACCACGGTGAACACCAGTGCCAGCACGGTCGCCAGGCGCAGGGCCAAGGCATAACTGGTCATCAGCGACAGGCCGACGACCAACGCACTGTAGGCAACCAACGCCAACAGCAGCCGATCGAGCCAGCGTGTGTGACTGGCGGTTTGCAGGAAGCTGCGGGCGAACTGGCTGCCGAACAGCCCGGCACAGCCAATGAAAAAGGGGGTCGAGGCGTTGGTCCACCAGGGATTGTTCGGCCAGAAGTACTGCGCCGCGGCGCCGTTGACCGACAGTTGGTAGAGACCGAACGAGGCTATATAGAGGATGTAATAGAGATAACTGGTGTCACGCACGCTCAGATAAATGAACAGGTTGTAGACCAGCATGCCCAGCAGCACACCGTAAATCAGCCCCAGGACATACAGGCGCAACGGCTGGTCTTCCAGGTAGGCGGTACTCGACCACAACGTCACCGGGGCTTGGATCGAGCCCTCGCTTTGCAGGCGCATATAGAGGGTTTTCTGTTCATTGGCGGCAAAGTCGAGCCCGAACAGGTAGTTGTTCTGACGAATCTCGCGGCTGGCGAACGGCAAGGCATCGCCGGTGCTGCGGGCCAGTTGATAGGCGCCGCTGCTGTCCGGCTGGTACAGATCAACGTGGTCGAGGGGCGGATAGGCCAGTTCCAACAACCAGGTGCGCTGGGCGGCCGGGTTGTAGGGGCGATAGCGCAGGTCGATTTTCAACCAGAACACCGAACGGGAGTAACCGGCATTCAGCGTGGCTTTGTCGTGGGCTTTGAAGTGGCCGGCAGCGGCTTGCGCCAGGACATCGGCGATGGTCGCAGTGCCTGCGACGTCCTCGTAGACCTGCAGACTGCGCCCCAAAGGAAGGCTTTGGGTGAACTCATCAAAATCGGCCGCGCTCGCCAATAGGGGCAAGCACAATAGCAACATCAGCAAATAGCGCATAAAGCCCCAGCGTGGCCTGTCCGGTTGTGTCAGGAAGCCCCCATTCCTTTTGAGCAGACGTAAAACCGGCATTACCTGTTATTAATTTGGATCCACTCTAGCATAGCCGTTGCTGGCCATTGAACACCACTGAGAATATTAGTTAAAAGGCTCTAGAACGGTACTTTCAGAACATTCAAAACGAACAATAGCGGTGAATCCGGGCAGATTCTGCCCCGCCTCCCCCGGCATCCCCCTCATCGCGGAACGCTCCGCGCCTGGGCAGCGGCGGCAAGGACGGAGTCATGACCGGGTGGCGCACCGAATAAATCTGTTTGGTGGTAAGCTCGCGCACCATGAATATCTACAGCTCTCGCCCCGTTGTCCTCTGTCTCTCCGGCCATGATCCAAGTGGTGGTGCCGGCTTGCAGGCAGATATCGAAGCCCTGCTCGCACAGGGCTGTCATGCGGCCCCGGCCGTCACCGCCTTGACTGTGCAAGACACGGTCAACGTCAGTGATTTCCGCGTCCTCGACCGTGAGTGGGTGTTGGCTCAAGCCAATGCCGTGCTCAACGACTCGCAGGTTGCAGCGGTCAAGCTGGGCATGCTCGGCTCACTGGAAATGGTCGACACCGTGGTCGAACTGCTCAAGGCGCATCCACACCTGCCCGTGGTCTGCGACCCGGTGCTGCGCGCCGGCGGCGGCGGACGTCTGGGCAAGGACGAAGTCGGCTACGCCATGCGCGAACGCCTGCTGCCATTGGCAATCATCGCCACCCCCAACCTCCCGGAAGCACGCATCCTGGCCGAACTGCCCGACGGCAGCGCCGATGAGTGCGCAGAAAAACTGCTGCCCTACGTCAAGCACCTGCTGATCACCGGCGGTCACGGCGACGAACACGAAGTCCATAATCGCCTGTACAGCCGTGATGGCCGCAGTGAAACCTTTACCTGCCAGCGCCTGCCCGGCAGCTACCATGGTTCCGGCTGCACCCTGGCCAGCGCCTTGGCCGGTCGCCTGGCCCAGGGCGAACACCTGGCAAGCGCGGTCAAGTCGGCACTCGATTACACCTGGCGCACCCTGCGCGATGCCGAACAGCTGGGCAAAGGCCAGTTCGTTCCGCGCCGCCTGCCGCTGGATTTCTGCTCGTAACGCCATGAGGCCTGCCCGATGAAATTACGTGGCCTATACGCCATCACCGACAGCGCGTTACTGGACGGCAAACTCCTGTCGTACGTGGAGGCCGCGCTGGACGGCGGTGTCACGTTGCTGCAATACCGCGACAAAAGCACCGATGAGGCCAAGCGCCTGCGTGAGGCACAAGCCTTGCGTGAGTTGTGCGAGCGCTACCAGACCCAACTGATCATCAACGACGACGCCGAACTGGCCGCGCGCCTGGGCGTCGGCGTGCACCTGGGGCAAACCGACGGCCCGCTGACCCCGGCGCGCTCACTGCTCGGGGCCACAGCGATCATCGGCTCGACCTGCCATGCGCAACTGGCGCTGGCCGAACAGGCCGCCCGTGAAGGCGCCAGCTATGTCGCCTTCGGTCGCTTCTTCAATTCCACCACCAAGCCTGGCCCCCCCACTTGCAGCCTCGCCCTGCTCGACCAGGCCCGCAGCACGCTGGCGCTGCCAATCTGCGCGATTGGCGGCATCACCCTGGACAACGCCGCGCCCCTGGTGGCCCACGGGGTGGATCTGCTGGCGGTGGTTCACGGCTTGTTTGGTGCCGACAGCCCACAAGCGGTGACCCGTCGCGCCCGCGCCTTCAACGATTTGTTCAAATCCTGATGTTTGAGAGCCCAATCATGTCTCGTTCCGAAACCCTGTTTGCCAATGCCCAGAAACACATCCCCGGCGGTGTGAACTCGCCCGTTCGTGCGTTCAAGAGCGTGGGGGGCACCCCGCTGTTCTTCAAGCACGCCGAAGGCGCCTACGTCACCGACGAAGACGACAAGCGTTATGTCGACTACGTCGGTTCGTGGGGGCCGATGATCCTCGGCCACAGCCACCCGGATGTGCTGGACGCGGTGCGCAAGCAGCTGGAGCACGGCCTGTCCTACGGCGCGCCGACGGCGATGGAAACCGAGATGGCCGACCTGGTCTGCTCGATCGTGCCATCGATGGAAATGGTGCGCATGGTCAGCTCCGGCACCGAAGCCACCATGAGCGCCATTCGCCTGGCCCGCGGCTTCACCGGCCGTGACAGCATCATCAAGTTCGAAGGCTGCTACCACGGCCACTCCGACAGCCTGCTGGTCAAGGCCGGCTCTGGCCTGCTGACCCAGGGCGTACCCAGCTCGGCCGGCGTCCCCGCAGACTTTGCCAAACACACCCTGACCCTGCCGTTCAACGACATCGATGCGGTTGAAAAGATGCTCGGCGAAGTCGGCCAGCAAGTGGCGTGCATCATTGTCGAGCCGGTGGCCGGCAACATGAACTGCGTACCGCCGGCGCCAGGCTTCCTCGAAGGCCTGCGCCGCCTGTGCGACCAACATGGCGTGGTGCTGATTTTCGACGAAGTGATGACCGGGTTCCGCGTGGCCCTCGGCGGCGCCCAGGCGCACTACGGCGTGAGGCCGGACCTGAGCACCTTCGGCAAAATCATCGGCGGCGGCATGCCGGTTGGCTGCTTCGGCGGCAAGCGCGACATCATGTCGTGCATCGCGCCGCTGGGCCCGGTGTACCAGGCGGGCACCCTGTCGGGTAACCCACTGGCGATGGCCGCTGGCCTGACTACCCTGCGCCTGATCAGCCGCCCGGGTTTCCACGCCGAGCTCAGCGACTACACCCGCCGCCTGCTCGACGGCCTGCAACAACGTGCCGACGCTGCCGGCATCCCATTCGTGACCACCCAGGCGGGCGGCATGTTTGGCCTGTACTTCAGCGGTGCCGACGACATCGTCACGTTCGACGACGTCATGGCCAGCGATGCCAACCTGTTCAAGCGCTTCTTCCACCTGATGCTCGAAGGTGGCGTGTACCTGGCGCCAAGTGCCTTTGAAGCCGGCTTCACCTCCATCGCCCATGGCGAAGCGGAGTTGAAACTGACCCTGGACGCCGCCGAACGCGCATTCGCTGCCCTGAAATAAGTCGTCCACGCTGACGTCGACGATTGTTGACGTCAGCCTTATCCTACATAACGACGTATTTTCTGACTCCGGCGCCTTAAATCTCCGTAAAAGCGGTCGATATAGCCTCCACAGGGCAGAAAAACGAGTAAAGACTTTGTAAGGAAGGTCCTGCTTATTTCATAATGCGCGCTTATTGGATCCCTCGACGGGTCCACGCGCCCTTCAGAGGTAAGTCGATTCTCATGAACCGCACCGGCCGCACCCTTGCCTTGGGCTGCCTGTTGCTCCTTCAGCCGCTGCTCGTGCATGCACAGGAAGGCGGCAACTCGCTGTTGATTCCGGCAATGGGTCGTTGCACCCTCAATACCCAGCCTGAAGACCTGAAGGAGGCACTCCAAGCCTGCCAGACTGCGTCGGACGCCGGGGATGCGGAGGCGCAATACGAGTTGGGCGAGTTCTACTACGAAGGCAAAAGCGCGCCGCGCGATCTCAACCTGGCCCTGAGCTACTTCGAAAAAGCCTCCCTGCAAGGCCACGCCCAGGCGCAATTCAAACTCGGCACCATGTTCTTCCACGGCGAAGGCGTGCCGGCCAACAACGTTCAGGCCTACATCGTGCTGAAAATGGCCGCGGTCAACGGCGCCGAAGAAGCCCTGGACACCGCCGACGAAGTCGCCGAGCACATGCAGCGCGATGAACTGGAAGTCGCTACCCAGGTGCTGGGGCAAATTTTCCGCAAGTACCTGCTGGAGCTGCAAAGCGCGGATGGGCGTACGCCGTTCTCACCGCTGCCCTAAGCCTTCATCTGGTGCAGGCTGGGCATGCTTTTGCATTATCCTGATCAACATCAGCACGCATCCCGTAAGCGAGCCCATGCTCTGGAGCCTCAGATAAAAACTTATATCCGGGGCGCCTGCGCTTAAAAAGTAAATAACCGGAAGCAGCACACACAACATTATAAAAATCATAATCAACTGAGGCGTCAAGGTATCGTGCAGCCCCCGCAAATGAGCCGCGCACAACGCAAGTAAAGCACCACTTATTAAAAAGACAGAAACAGTCAAATAAGCACTCAGATCAACCGCCACCACATCCCCCCCCATCAAAAAGAACAAGTCCCGTCCGAAACACCACACTCCAAACAGTATAAAAGCCATCAACCCAGCCAACCCTATCAGCGCTTTTAAATAGGCGTCAGATCGTTCTAGTGGATGAGTACTCACGTACAGGCTATGGGCTTGCGCACAGGCTAAAACAGGCACCATCAACAACCCTATAACTGACATGAACACCGCAAGCTGAGCAACCCGTGTCGGCGCCAACACCGCCAGCCTTTCATTTAGTAAATAAAAATAGATTTTCTGCCCCGCCAACCCTATTGCAATAGGTGCACCCAGCACCAGAACACGACGCACAATACGCCGACAACACTCCGGATAAAAATCAAACCCACGAGTACGAGAAAGCAACACAAGACAAAATAAAAACAAACACTCACTCAGCGTGAAATACCCCATCCCCCAAAGATAAAAACCTTCAGCACTGCTTATAAAATAGGCCACCAACACATACACGCAGGAAAACAGCACGACACAAAACCGTATCAAGGCACACACTTTCGCACGACCCGTGGACTCATGAAAAGCATGCAAAAATGTGTTCACCACCAATAAAGGTACCGCACATACATACACCACAGACAACACACCAACTTCCTCCGCCCCTATCAATTGGGCGCCGGAAAACGACTTAACTTCAGCCACTAATACCGCACACAGCACTCCAGCAAACACCCCAAGGCAGAATGCCAGGGTAAATCCATTACGAAACAAAAGCCTGCTGCGCAACTCATCAACAGCGACCTCAGCACTTAAATTACCAACGCCCCCCAACAACATCGAGACCAGTGCAGAAACCACCGAAAAAAAAGCCAGAACGTAACTAAACAGCACCAAGCCCGCGGCACTCTTATGCGCCACAAGCGCCAGTACAAAAGAAACACCGAAGAACGGAACAATACGACTTAACAAAAAGGGAACGAAAGACACTCTCATGTATTCAAAATAAGACATTCAGTGCATCTCCCAAATAGACACCATCCTTTCCCCGAACTCCAACTCATGCAAATGCTGAATCACCTCGAATGCAACTTCCAGGCGCCTCAAATCCTGATCATCTCGAACGCCAAAATAGGGGTAGTGATGAAAATAATATCCGAAAATACGCTGGCAATCGGCCTCGTATTGACGAGTGTCTAATATATGCTGATGCCAAACCTCATCAACCTCCAGCATCGGAGGAAGAACCGGATAATCACTTAAGTACTTTTTATTCAAGAAGAGAACGTTTCTATAATACTGAACTGCTATTTCCGCTTCGACTTCCGACCACTTTCGGCACAACAACCTATCTCCCGACACGAGCTTCTCCTGGATAAGATGGAAGTCCATACCATTGATATAAACCACCGCTCCCTCAAGGGTCGGGCATATCAGCCCATCTGATCGCCGCATTGAGTGAGGCAGTGTTTTGGTTATCGCCTCGTAACCATATCTAGATCCTCCACTTTAAGTATTAGCCGCATTAAATGCCGGCAAACAAACAATACTCAATCACACAGGAAGCGCACATAAGACCGAAGCTACAAATACGCCAGTATTATCCCAAGCAACTGCACTAAACCTCTTACATGAAGTACCCGTTATTCAACAGACAGACGAGGAAGTCATAGCTCGCCACTTGCGTGGCAGGGGATAACTTTTCCCAACGCGCAGAAAATCCCGCTCGCCGTCGCCGTCAATGGCCGCGGGCAGAATCATCTGATGCAAAACGAAAGGTTTTTTAAATGAGAGGTTGTTGCTGTCAAGCACGGTGACACGCCCACCATCGCCCCCCTGTAGCAAAGGGGGCGAGGCCATGTGACGGCAACAGGTGCCGTCAGCGCGCTATTGGCAAAACCCTACTTCTCAGGCATTGGCATCGGAAACGGCATGACGTTGCCGACCGCGCCGCGGGCTTCGCTGATTTTCGGGGTGCCCAGGCGTTCGACTTCGTCGATCCGCACAATCGAATGCATCGGCACGAAACTGCGCACCACGCCTTCGAACTGCGCCTTGAGTTTCTCTTCGCTCGGATCGACGACCACTTGCGTGCGCTCGCCAAAGACGAACTCTTCCACTTCCAGGAAGCCCCACAGATCGCTTTGATAGATCTGCTTGGCGTACATTTCGAACACCTGGCCCTGATTGAGGAAAATCACCTTGTAGATTGGGGCTTCACGTTTGGTCATGGTGGGCGGGCAACACATCGGGGGATAAAAATGAGGGCGCGAACTATAGCATAGCCGCTGGACGCACAGCGGTAGGAACCTGGACACATGTTCCCTATAATGCGCGGTTCTTTGAATCGCGTGATGATCCCGTCCATGGCCAAGAAGCTTTACATCGAAACCCACGGTTGCCAGATGAACGAGTACGACAGCTCGCGCATGGTCGATCTGCTGGGTGAACACCAGGCCCTGGAAGTCACCGCCCGCGCGGAAGACGCCGACGTGATTCTGCTCAACACCTGCTCGATCCGCGAGCGCGCCCAGGACCGGGTGTACTCCCAACTGGGCCGCTGGCGCGAGCTGAAGCTGGCCAACCCGGAGATGGTCATCGCCGTCGGCGGTTGCGTGGCCAGCCAGGAAGGCGCCGCCATCCGCGATCGCGCCCCGTACGTAGACGTGGTGTTCGGCCCCCAGACCCTGCACCGCCTGCCGGAAATGATCGACGCCGCACGCCTGACCAAGCTGCCGCAAGTCGATGTCTCGTTCCCCGAGATCGAAAAGTTCGACCACCTGCCCGAACCACGCGTCGATGGCCCGAGCGCCTATGTGTCGGTGATGGAGGGGTGCAGCAAGTACTGCACGTTCTGCGTGGTGCCCTACACCCGCGGCGAAGAAGTCAGCCGGCCGTTCGACGACGTGATCGCCGAGATCATTCACCTGGCCGAGCACGGTGTGCGTGAAGTCACCTTGCTGGGACAGAACGTCAACGGCTATCGCGGCACAACCCACGACGGGCGCCTGGCAGATTTGGCCGAGCTGATCCGCGTGGTGGCCGCCGTCGACGGTATCGACCGCATCCGCTACACCACCTCACACCCGCTGGAGTTCTCCGACAGTCTGATCCAGGCCCACGCCGACGTGCCAGAACTGGTCAAGCACCTGCACTTGCCGGTGCAATCGGGTTCGGACCGGATCCTCTCGGCGATGAAGCGCAACCACACTGCACTCGAATACAAATCCAAGCTGCGCAAACTGCGGGCCGCCGTGCCGGGCATCTGCATCAGCTCGGACTTCATCGTCGGCTTCCCCGGCGAGACCGAAAAAGACTTCGAACAGACCATGAAGCTGATCGAGGACGTCGGCTTCGACTTCTCCTACTCGTTCGTCTATAGCCAGCGCCCGGGCACCCCGGCCGCCGACCTTGCCGACGACACCCCGGAGGAGCTGAAAAAGCAGCGTCTGAACGCCCTGCAACATCGCCTCAACCAACAGGGCTTCGAGATCAGCCGACAAATGGTCGGTTCGACCCAGCGCATCCTGGTCACCGATTACTCGAAAAAAGACCCGGGCGAACTGCAGGGCCGTACTGAAAACAACCGTATCGTCAACTTCCGCTGCGACAATCCGACCCTGATCGGCCAGTTCGCCGACGTGCACATCGATGCCGCGCAGCCACACTCGTTGCGAGGGTCGCTGATCCAGTAACACCGCAGATCACTGTAGGAGCCGAGCGTGCTCGGCGCCTACAGGTCCGGTGTTCGACATTGGGATATTTAAGAGCTTTCGCACCCAGGCCTCTGGCGTTATCCTTGATTTCATCTTAATTACCCAAGGGCGGCTGAAAACAACCTTGAACGCACCCATCGAACCCCATCGTTTTATCCTCGAGCCCTTTGAGGCTCATCGCTTCGCCAACCTGTGCGGGCAATTCGACGAGCATTTGCGCTTGATCGAACAACGCCTGGCGATCGTGATTCGCAATCGCGGCAATCAGTTCGAACTGATTGGCGAGCTCAAGCACACCACCTCCGCCGAATCCCTCTTGCGCCGCCTCTACCGTGAAACCCAGGGTAGCGAGCTGTCGCCAGACATGGTCCACCTGTACCTGCAGGAGTCGGCCGTCGAAGAACTGGACAATCCAGCCCCCGCCGAAGCCGCCGTCGCCCTGCGCACCAAAAAAGGCATGATTCGCCCTCGCGGCTTGAATCAGCAGCGTTACGTGAAGGAAATCCTCGGTAACGACATCAACTTCGGCATCGGCCCGGCCGGTACCGGCAAGACCTACCTGGCGGTGGCCTGCGCGGTCGATGCGCTGGAACGCGAGCAGATCCGCCGCATCCTGCTGGTTCGCCCGGCGGTCGAGGCGGGCGAGAAACTCGGTTTCCTGCCTGGCGACCTGTCGCAGAAGATCGACCCGTACCTGCGCCCTTTGTATGACGCACTGTACGAAATGCTCGGTTTTGAATACGTGGCCAAGCTGATCGAGCGCCAGGTGATCGAAGTCGCGCCCCTGGCCTACATGCGCGGTCGCACGCTGAACAACAGCTTCATCATCCTGGACGAAAGCCAGAACACCACGGTCGAGCAAATGAAGATGTTCCTGACCCGGATCGGCTTTGGCTCGACGGCGGTGATCACCGGCGACATCACCCAGGTCGACCTGCCCAAGGGCACCAAGTCCGGGCTCAATCATGTGATTGAGGTGCTCAAGGACGTACCGGGCATCAGCTTTACCCACTTCAAGCCCAAAGACGTGGTGCGCCATCCACTGGTACAGCGCATTGTCGAAGCCTATGAGCGCTTCGAAAACCGCGCGGCCGATGAAGCTCCCAAGGATAGCCACCGCAATGCTTGAGCTTGACCTGCAACGGGCGACCGACAAGGCCGTCCCCAGCGAAGACCAGTTTCGCCAATGGTGCGAACTGGCCCTGCGCCAGCGTACTGCCGACTCGGAGATGACCATTCGCCTGGTCGACGAAGCCGAAGCGCGTGAACTCAATCACACCTGGCGTCAAAAAGATTACGCGACCAACGTCCTGTCGTTCCCGGCCGACGTGCCCGACGAGTTTCTCGACATTCCGCTGCTGGGCGACCTGGTGATCTGTGTCGCCGTTGTCGAGCGTGAAGCGGCCGAGCAAGGCAAGGCGCTACAGGCCCACTGGGCACATCTGGTGATTCACGGCTGCTTGCATCTATTGGGTTACGACCATATAGATGATGAAGAAGCTGAGGAAATGGAAGCACTGGAACGAACGTTGCTTGCAGAACTGGGTCATCCCGACCCTTATGCGGACGACGAAACCGAAACATCCCCTATCGTTACAACAAAGGATTCAGAGTAATCGCTATGAGCGAAGATCGATCGAGCAACGGGCAGAAGTCATGGCTGGGTAAGCTCACCCAGGCTTTTGCCCACGAGCCGAAGAACCGCCAGGAGCTGCTGGAGCTCCTGCGTGATGCCCACCAGAACAAATTGCTGGACAGCGAAGCGCTGGCCATCGTCGAAGGCGCCATCCAGGTGGCTGACCTGCAAGTGCGCGACATCATGGTCCCGCGCTCGCAAATGGTCAGCATCAAGGCGACCCAGACACCCCGCGAGTTCCTGCCCGCCGTGGTCGACTCGGCCCACTCCCGCTACCCGGTGATTGGCGAAAGCCACGACGACGTGATGGGCGTGTTGCTGGCCAAGGACTTGCTGCCGTTGATCCTCCAGGAGAACGGCGACCGCTTCAACATCAAGGACCTGCTGCGCCCGGCCACCTTCGTGCCCGAGTCCAAGCGCCTGAACGTGTTGTTGCGCGAGTTCCGCGCCAACCATAACCACATGGCCATCGTCATCGACGAGTACGGCGGCGTGGCCGGCCTGGTGACCATCGAGGACGTGCTGGAGCAGATCGTCGGCGACATCGAAGACGAGCACGACGTCGAGGAAGACAGCTACATCAAGCCGTTGCCCAGCGGCGACTTCCTGATCAAGGCCCTGACGCCGATCGAGAACTTCAACGAGTTCTTCGACAGCGAGTTCTCCAACGACGAGTTCGATACCGTTGGCGGCCTGGTGATGAGCGCGTTCGGGCACTTGCCAAAACGCAATGAAATCACCGAAATTGGCGCCTATCGCTTCCGTGTCCTGAACGCGGACAGCCGGCGCATTCACTTGCTGCGCCTGACACCTATTGCCCGGTAACCCTAAGGATTGAAATGCGCTGGATGACCCGCCCCGGCTGGCCCGGTAACTTGCTGGCCGTGGCGGCCGGTGCAATCACCACCCTGGCGCTGGCGCCGTTCGATATCTGGCCGCTGGCACTGCTGGCGGTCGGACTTTTCTATGCAGGCCTGCGCGAACTGACACCCCGTCAGGCGCTGGGTCGTGGTTGGTGCTTCGGCTTTGGCCTGTTTGGCGCGGGCACCAGCTGGATCTACTACAGCATCCATCACTTCGGTGGCGCCTCGGTGCTGCTGGCCGGACTGCTGATGCTGGCGTTCACCGCCGCCATCGCCTGGTTCTTCGCCCTGCCCACCGGGATCTGGGCACGCTGGTTGCGCCGCAACGAAGCACCCGTGGCCGATGCCCTGGCCTTCGCGGCGCTGTGGGTCGCCCAGGAAGCGTTTCGTGGCTGGTTTCTCACCGGTTTCCCGTGGCTTTACTCCGGCTACAGCCAACTCGACGGCCCGCTGGCCGGGCTCGCGCCGGTTGGCGGAATGTGGCTGGTGTCGTTCGCCATTGCCTTGACGGCCGCACTGATCTGCAACGCTCCCCGCCTGCTGCGCACCCGGCGCAAGGGCTTCATCGCCGCCGGCATCTTGCTGCTGGCCGGCCCATGGGTCGCAGGCTTTGCCCTCAAGGGCCATGCCTGGACCAGCCCATCGGGCGATCCGCTGAGCGTGGCCGCCATCCAGGGCAACGTCGAGCAAAGCATGAAATGGGACCCGGCCCAGCTCAACGCACAGCTGGCGCTGTACCGCGACATGAGCATGGATTCCAAGCCGGTCGACCTGTTGATCTGGCCGGAAACCGCCGTCCCGGTGCTCAAGGAGTCCGCCGAGGCCTACCTGACCACCATGGGGAACTTCGCCGCCGAGCGTAATTCCGCGCTGATCACCGGGGTGCCGATCCGCCAGATCGTGCACAACGAAAGGCGCTTCTACAATGGCATCACCGTGCTGGGCGAAGGCGACGGCACTTACCTCAAGCAAAAACTGGTGCCATTCGGCGAGTACGTGCCGTTGCAGGACGTACTGCGCGGACTGATTGCCTTCTTCGACCTGCCGATGTCGGACTTCGCCCGCGGCCCGGCCGACCAACCGTTGCTCCAGGCCAAGGGCTACCAGATTGCCCCGTTCATCTGCTACGAAGTGGTGTACCCCGAGTTCGCCGCCAGCCTGTCGGCCCGCAGCGATCTGCTGCTGACCATCAGCAACGACACCTGGTTCGGCACCTCTATCGGTCCCTTGCAACACCTACAGATGGCGCAGATGCGCGCCCTGGAAGCCGGACGCTGGATGATCCGCGCCACCAACAACGGCGTGACCGGGCTGATCGACCCTTTCGGCAAGATCACCGCGCAGATCCCACAGTTTGAACGCGGCATCCTGTACGGCGAGGTCGTGCCGATGCACAACCTGACACCGTACCTGCAATGGCGTTCGTGGCCGCTGGTCATCCTGTGCCTGCTGCTGTTTGGCTGGGCGCTGCTGGCCAATCGAATTGCCAAGACGGTGTGATCGACAACACACAAACTTATAGGTAGGAGCGAGCCTGCTCGCGAAAGCGGGGTGTCACGCGACATCATCAGAGCCTGACACAACGCATTCGCGAGCAGGCTCGCTCCCACCAGTATCAATCTTTGCGATAGAACACCGAATACCCCGCCTGCCCCACCGCCTCATTGAGCAACTGCCCGGAGCGCCAGAACGACTTGACCGTCGGTATCCAGCCCCCAAAGGGCTCACCGTTGTCAGTCCCCAAAAAGCCCATCGGCGCCGGCACCACCGTCAGCCCGGCTTGTTCGAAGCTCCAGACCGCGCGCGGCATATGCCAGGCCTGCGTCACGACCACCACACGCTTGATCCCCTCGGGTTGCAGCAACTCGGCGCTGAACCGGGCGTTCTCCCACGTCGTGCGACTGCGCCCTTCCTGCCAGCGCACGCTCACGCCAAAATCATCCTGTAACGAATCCGCCATCAGCTTGGCTTCGGTCGGCGGCGTGCCGTAATGCAGACCGCCGCTGGTCAGCACCGGCAAGCCCGAGGCCTTGGCCAGTCGGGCGGCATAGCGCTCGCGCTCCAGGGCCACGCCGGTGGGCTGATCGCTGCCCCAGGCCAGGTCACCCCGCTCACGCCCGGCCCCCAGCACCACGATCACATCGGCCCGCTCGGCCAGGGTTGCCCATTCACTGCGGGCCAGCGCCGGCTCACGTTCGAGCGCCTTGGCGCCCCATTGCACGACCACCGGCAGGCTCATCAGCCAGAACCCACCCACGCCCAGCGCGAAGCACAACCCCGCCAGTCGCGGCCTTGACCGGCGCAACCACCAGGCAATGACCAGCAACAGCAAGAGAATGCCGGGGGGCATCAACAGTTGTTTGACGAGATAGCGAAAAGGCATCGAGCATCTCCAAAAGATGCCCGAAGCCTAAGTGGATTGAAACAAAGCGACAACCAAGGTGATGGGACTTCCGTTGAAAAAGCCATCACGGGTGACTTCACGCGCCCGCATGGGGCGACCAACACGGGACTGCTCACTTACTTGACCAGCAGCGACCGGACCTTTACCGCGCCCCTGCCAGGTGCTTTGTCCTTCAACCAGATGATTTGCGCCGAGCGCGGGGCATCCTTGGGTGCCACAGCAGCCAACACGCTGCCTCGTGCCTCGCGATCATTGCGGTCCAGGTAAGCCTGGATCAGTTCGAACTCTGCGCGGCTCAACCCGCGAAGTTCCAGCTCCAGCGGCCACTCATCGCGCAATCGGCCTGCGGTCTTTACCGCATCCAGCGCCAATCCCAGACGATCGATCAGTTTTTCGTATAACTCGGGTTTCGTGATTTTTGTTTGTGGCTCAAGCATCCCTCACCTCATTGAAGATAAGTCCCACTCCCCAAACTAGAGCTTAGCTTCGCTGAACAAACCGGCTGTGCGCCGCGACCAACGGCCCGCATGGGGCCTGGGCTACGCAATCAGGGTTTCCCTAGGCCGAGCGCGGTCATGTATGCTACGGCGCTTCCTGTAACTCCACTTCCAGCTTGGCTGGGCATCGAAAACGCCACAGGTGGCGCAATCCAGGTCCAGCGTTGCATTGAAGAGGATTAGGCCACCCCTAATCAGTTAAAAAGTAGCCATGCACGAACAATATCAGCCCCGTGAAATCGAAGCCGCCGCCCAATCATTCTGGGACGAGCAAAAGTCCTTTGAAGTCAGTGAACAGCCAGGCAAGGAGACTTTCTATTGCCTATCGATGTTCCCTTACCCTAGCGGCAAGCTACACATGGGGCACGTGCGCAACTACACCATCGGCGACGTGATCTCCCGCTACCAGCGCATGCTCGGCAAGAACGTCCTGCAACCCATGGGTTGGGACGCCTTCGGCATGCCGGCGGAAAACGCCGCGATGAAGAACAACGTCGCACCGGCCAAGTGGACCTACGAAAACATCGCCTACATGAAGACCCAGCTGCGTAGCCTGGGCCTGGCGGTCGATTGGTCGCGCGAAATCACCACCTGCAAGCCCGACTACTACCGCTGGGAACAATGGCTGTTCACTCGCCTGTTCGAAAAAGGCGTGATCTACCGCAAGAACGGCACCGTGAACTGGGACCCGCTCGACCAGACCGTCCTGGCCAACGAACAGGTGATCGACGGTCGCGGCTGGCGCTCCGGCGCGCTGATCGAAAAGCGCGAAATCCCGATGTACTACTTCAAGATCACCGCCTACGCGGATGAGCTGCTGGAGAGCCTCGACGACCTGCCGGGCTGGCCTGAACAGGTCAAGACCATGCAGCGCAACTGGATCGGCAAGTCGCGCGGCATGGAAGTACAGTTCCCGTACAACGTCGACTCCATCGGCGAAGCCGGCACCCTGAAAGTCTTCACCACCCGTCCGGACACCCTGATGGGCGCGACCTATGTCGCCGTGGCTGCCGAGCACCACCTGGCCAGCCTGGCTGCCAAGAA
This sequence comes from Pseudomonas sp. ok272, assembly GCF_900109995.1. GTDB lineage: Bacteria > Pseudomonadota > Gammaproteobacteria > Pseudomonadales > Pseudomonadaceae > Aquipseudomonas. Next base: position 158,164 of record NZ_FOCB01000007.1, read on the forward strand.
CAACCCTGAGCTGCAAGCGTTCATCGCGCAATGCAAAGGCGGCAGCGTTGCCGAAGCCGACGTCGCCACCCAAGAGAAAAAAGGCCTGCCGACCGGCCTGTTCGTCGAACACCCGCTGACCGGCGAAAAACTCCCGGTATGGGTCGCCAACTATGTACTGATGCACTACGGCGATGGCGCCGTGATGGCCGTGCCGGCTCACGACGAGCGCGACTTTGAGTTCGCCACCCAGTACAATCTGCCGATCAAGTCGGTGGTGCGCACCAGCTCCGGCGACACCAATCCCGCCCCGTGGCAAGACGCCTACGGCGAGCACGGCACGCTGATCAACTCCGGCGAGTTCGACGGCCTGGACTTCCAGGGCGCGTTCGACGCCATGGAAGTGGCGCTGATCAAGAAATCCCTCGGTGCCTCGCGCACTCAGTTCCGCCTGCGCGACTGGGGCATCAGCCGCCAGCGCTACTGGGGCTGCCCGATCCCGATCATCCACTGCGACACCTGCGGTGATGTGCCTGTACCAGAAGACCAGTTGCCCGTCGTGCTGCCCGAAGACGTGGTACCGGACGGCGCCGGTTCGCCGCTGGCGCGCATGCCCGAGTTCTACGAGTGCAGCTGCCCGAAATGCGGTGCACCGGCCAAGCGTGAAACCGACACCATGGACACCTTCGTCGAGTCCTCGTGGTACTACGCCCGCTACGCCTCGCCGCACTATGAAGGCGGCCTGGTCGAGAAATCGGCGGCCGACCACTGGTTGCCGGTGGACCAGTACATCGGCGGTATCGAACACGCCATTCTTCACCTGCTGTACGCGCGTTTCTTCCACAAGCTGATGCGCGACGAAGGCCTGGTCAGCTCCAACGAGCCGTTCAAGAACCTGCTGACCCAAGGCATGGTGATCGCCGAGACTTACTATCGTCGCGAGGCCAATGGTGCCTACACCTGGTTCAACCCGGCGGACGTGGAACTTGAGCGTGACAGCAAGGCCAAGGTCATCAGCGCCAAGCTGATCGCCGACGGCCTGCCGGTAGAGATCGGCGGCACCGAGAAGATGGCCAAGTCCAAGAACAACGGCGTCGACCCACAGTCGATGATTGACCAGTTCGGCGCCGACACCTGCCGCCTGTTCATGATGTTCGCCTCGCCGCCCGACATGAGCGCGGAATGGTCCGACTCCGGCGTCGAAGGTTCGCACCGCTTCCTCAAGCGCGTCTGGCGCCTGGCGCAAGCCCACGTCAATCAAGGCCTGCCAGGGAAACTGGACATCGCCAGCCTGAACGACGAGCAGAAAGTCATTCGCCGCGCGATCCACCTGGCCATCAAGCAGGCCAGCCACGACGTGGGCCAGAACCACAAATTCAACACCGCTGTCGCCCAGGTGATGACGCTGATGAACGTGCTGGAAAAGGCCCCGCAAGGCACCGACCAGGATCGTGCGCTGGTCCAGGAAGGCCTGGAAGCCGTCACGCTGCTACTAGCGCCGATCACCCCGCACATCTGCCACGACCTGTGGGATCGACTGGGTCACACGGAACCGGTGATCGACGCCGGCTGGCCGGTGCAGGATGACAGCGCGCTAGTACAGGACAGCCTGACCCTGGTGATCCAGGTCAACGGCAAGTTGCGCGGCCAGATCGAAATGCCAGCCAGCGCCACTCGCGAAGAAGTCGAAGCGGCCGCACGGGCCAACGAGAACGTACTGCGCTTCGTCGACGGCCTGACGATTCGTAAAGTGATTGTGGTGCCAGGCAAACTGGTCAACATCGTCGCCAGCTAAATTGGACCAGGCGCCAGGTGAGCCTGGCGCCGAGTAAAACCTTTCGGGCCGCACGGTCGGCCCACACGGTTTCAAGGGGAGCAACAAGATGATCAAACGCAATTTGCTGGTGATGGGCCTTGCCGTCCTGCTGAGCGCCTGTGGTTTCCAGCTGCGCGGTACCGGCACCTCGGAACTGGCGATCAAGGAAATCGACCTGAGCGCCCGTAACGCCTATGGCGACACCATCACGATGATGCGCCAGACCCTGCAAAGCAGCGGCGTCAAGGTCATCGCCGGTGCACCGTACAAACTGGTGTTCACCAATGAACAGGACAGCTCGCGCATCCTGAGCTACGTTGGCGGTTCGCAAACCGGCGAGTATGAGCTGTCGACCGTGCTGAACTACGAGATCGTGGGCAACAACAACCTGTCGCTGCTCAACGACAAGCTGCAAGTACGCAAAGTCGTGATGCATGACGGCAGCAACATCACCGGTTCCGTCCAGGAAAACGACGAGGCCCGCAAGGAGATCCGTCGCGACCTGGTGCAACGCATGATGCTGCGCCTGCAACAGCTGACGCCGGCGCAACTGGATGCCCTGCAACAGACCGCCGATGCACGCGCCAAGGCTGAAGCCGATGCGCTGCGAGCGGCCCAGAACGCTGAAGCGAACACCCCGCGCCAGTCGCCGCTGCAAGTACCTGCCGAGTAAGCCTTACGGGGCGCCCCGGCGCCCCGTTTGCCCCGCCTTATGAAACTCGCCCCCGCCCAACTCGCAAAACACCTGCAAGGCAGCCTTGCGCCTGTGTACATCATCAGCGGCGACGACCCGCTGCTGTGCCAGGAAGCCGCCGATGCCATTCGCGCGACTGCCCGCCAGCAGGGCTTTGACGAACGCCAAGTATTCAGCGCCGATGCCAGCTTTGATTGGGGCACGTTGCTGCAAGCCGGTGCGAGCATGTCGCTGTTCGCCGAGAAACGCCTGCTCGAACTGCGCTTGCCGTCCGGTAAGCCCGGCGACAAGGGCGCGGCGGCGCTGATGGAATACTGCTCACGCCCGGCCGAAGACACACTTTTGCTGATCAGCCTGCCCAAGTTGGACGGCAGCGCGCAGAAGACCAAGTGGGGCAAGGCGTTGGTCGAAGGTGCGCAGACCCAGTTCGTGCAGATCTGGCCGGTGGATATCGGCCAGTTGCCACAGTGGATTCGCCAGCGCCTGTCCCAGGCCGGGCTGAGCGCCAGCCAGGACGCCGTGGAACTGATCGCGGCCCGGGTCGAAGGCAACCTGCTGGCGGCCGCCCAGGAAATCGAAAAGCTCAAGCTGATGGCCGAGGGTGGGCAGATCACCGTCGAGACCGTGCAGGGCGCCGTGGCCGACAGTGCGCGCTTCGATGTGTTCGGGCTCACCGACGCGATCCTCAATGGCGAAGCCGCCCACGCCCTGCGCATGCTCGAAGGCCTGCGCGGCGAAGGCGTGGAGCCACCGGTGATCCTCTGGGCCCTGGCCCGGGAACTGCGCCTGCTGGCCAACCTGTCACTTCAATTCAGCCAGGGCGTGCCGTTGGACAAGGCCTTCAGTCAGGCTCGACCGCCGGTGTGGGACAAGCGCAAACCGCTGATGAGCAAGGCCCTGCAACGCTACTCGGCGCCGCGCTGGGCGCAACTGCTGCTCGAAGCGCAACGCATCGATGCACAAATCAAGGGCCAGGCCGCCGGATCGCCGTGGATGAGCCTTAGCCGTCTGTCGCTGTTGATGGCCGGGCAGCGCCTGAGTTTGCCGGCCGAGTAAGGCGCTCGACCGCGTGGCCTTTGTTCGCGGGCAAGCCTCGCTCCTACAAGGCACGTCGACAACCAAGGAGCGAGGCTTGCCCGCGAACAGCGCACGAAAGGTCCTACACATTGTAGGGACTAGACAGAATCCTCTCTTCGGCCGATCATTCCCCCCGCTACCCCCCACCTCAAAGAGAGTACCGCCCATGAGCACAAAAAAGCGGCCCAACAAGGCCAAGTCCATCGTCGCCCAGCCATTGTTCCGCAGCCGCCAGGAACAGCCGGCCAAAGGCAAAGGCAGCTACCGCCGCGAAGCCTTCCAGTCTAAAAGCTGGGAGGCTTCTTACTTTCTGGCGGCTTAAAGCACAGCACCCCCGCTCCATGTTAAGGTCGGCACCTGATTCGTATTCTCTGGACCTGTGCATGCCCCTTTGTATTTCCCGTCGTTGGCACCTACGCCAACTGATCGCTGCCACAAGCCTCGTTCTGCTTGTCGCCTGCGCGGAAAAACCCACCGCCGCCGACGCCCAACCGCTGCAAACCGTCCCTGTCTCCGTGGCCCCGGCCATTGTCCCGCCTGTGGTACCCACCGGTGACAACCTGGCGATCCAGCCCACCCAGACCTTTGCCGAATGGCAAGCCGGCTTTCGCGTGGACGCCCTCGCCGCCGGGATCCGCCCCGAACTGTTCGACCGCGCCTTTGCCGGGGTCACGCCGGACATGAGCGTGATCCGCGCCGACCGCAGCCAGCCCGAGTTCTCCCGCCCGGTGTGGGAATACCTCGACGGCGCCTTGTCCGCCATTCGCGTGCGCAAGGGCCAGGCACTGCTCGATCAATACGCCGAGACCCTGAGCGCCATCGAGCAACGCTATGGCGTCGACCGCCAGGCGCTGGTGGCCGTGTGGGGCATGGAAAGCAACTTCGGCAGCTTCCAGGGCGACAAGTCGGTGATTCGCTCCCTCGCGACCCTGGCCTATGAAGGCCGCCGCCCGGGCTTCGCTCACGCCCAACTGCTGGCCGCGCTGCAGATCCTGCAACAAGGCGACATCACGCCCGAGAAGATGCTCGGTTCCTGGGCCGGCGCCATGGGCCAGACTCAATTCATTCCAACCACCTACAACACCCACGCCGTGGACTTCGATGGCGATGGCCGGCGCAACATCTGGGACAGCCCGGCCGATGCGCTGGCCTCCACCGCCCATTACCTGCAAAGCTCGGGCTGGCAGAAAGGCCAGCCGTGGGGCTTCGAGGTGGCGGTGCCGAGTGGTTTCAACTACTCGTTGGCCGACGGCGCGATCCGCAAGAGCGTCGCCGAATGGCTGCAACTGGGGGTGACGCTGCCCGCAGGAGCGAGTGTGCCGCCCGGTGCCGAGCAACTGTCCGCCACCCTGCTGCTACCGGCCGGCTATCGCGGCCCGGCGTTCCTGCTGCTGGACAACTTCCGGGCAGTGCTCAAGTACAACAACTCGTCGTCCTATGCCCTGGCCGTGAACCTGTTGTCGGAGCGTTTCAGTGGCGCAGGCATGATCCGCGGCGAGTGGCCCAAGGATGACGTGCCCTTGAGCCGATCCGAGCGCATCGAGTTGCAGAGCCTGCTGAGTGCCCACCAATACGACGCAGGCAACGCCGATGGCATCATCGGCGCCAACACCCGCAAGGCGATCCGCGCCGCACAGGAGTCGTTTGGCTGGCCGGCCGATGGCTATCCGACGCACAAATTGCTGGAAGGCTTGCGTAAGCGCTAAACGCTTCGCGAGCAGGCTCGCTCCCACAAGGTTGTGTGTTGACTCAGAGAATGTGAGCAACACTGATTACTGTGGGAGCGAGCCTGCTCGCGATGACTGACTGTCAGGCAAAGAACTGCTAGGCCCTGACCACCACATCCTGCTCCAACACCAACGACTGCCCCCCCGCATCCAGGGTCACCAACGCGCCCATCGGCAATGTCAGGTTCGGGTCGCAATGACCGCTGCGCCAGCCCGCCAGCACCGGGATCCGGAAGGGCTCGAACGTCTGCTTGAGCAACCGCGCCAGCGCCTCGCTGTCCACTCCCGCCACATCCCCCACCAAGACCCCGCGCAAGCGGCTCAGCTTGCCCGCCAGGCGCAAGTGCGTCAGCAGGCGGTCGATGCGATACAGCGGCTCGTTGACGTCCTCGATAAACAGAATGACGCCGTCGGCATCGATTTCGAACGCCGTGCCCAGCGTGGCCGCGATCATCGACAGATTGCCCCCCAGCAGGCGGCCGTGAGCGATGCCAGGCGAGAGGGTGGTCAACGGGTAGGCCACCGGGTGCGCCAGTAGACTCCCGGCCGTCAGTTGCCCCCTGAGCAGGCTGAACAACGATGCCTCGGTCGGCGCCTGCTTGTCCCCCAGCAGATCGGCGTTGAGCATCGGCCCGTGAAAGGTCACGAACCCCGCATAACGGCTGATCGCCAGGTGCAGCGCGGTGATATCGCTGTAGCCGACAAACGGCTTGGCATTGCGCCGCAGCAACTCATAGTCGATCTGGTCCAGCAGGCGCGGGCTGCCGTAGCCTCCCCGCAAGCACAGGATGGCGTCGATGGCCGGGTCGGCAAACGCCGCGTGCAGATCGCGCAAGCGCACCTCATCACTGCCAGCCAGGTAGCCGTCCCGCTCCGTGACCCCCGGGAAGATCCGCAGCGAGTAGCCCCGCGAGCGCATCCAATGCAAGGCCTTTTCGGTATCCAGTGCCGCCGGGCCGGCCGGCGCGATCACGCCAATCAGCCCTTCGGCCGGCAACGCCGGGACCGGGGAATGTTCGGTAAGGATTGGGGTGGAGCGCGTGGTCATCCGTGATTCTCCCTGCGTGACGGTTGCCACACACAGTAGTCAGGAACGGGGACAAACAGAAGAGGCTTGGCCGTACCAAAAGTTTCAGACAAAACAACGCCCGCAAGGCTTGGAGGCCTTGCGGGCGTTTTTCACGCGCTGGATCAGGACGACATCAGTTCGGCCTTGACCAGCTTCGCCTGCTCGTCGGCGTGGTACGAAGAACGTACCAACGGCCCGGACGCGACGTTCTTGAAGCCCATCTTGTAGCCTTCCTCGGCGAACCAGGCGAAGGTGTCCGGGTGCACGAAACGCTGCACCGGCAAGTGGCTGCGCGACGGCTGCAGGTACTGGCCCAGGGTCAGCATGTCGATGTCGTGCTCACGCATGCGCTGCATGACTTCGATGACCTCTTCGTCGGTTTCGCCCAGGCCCAGCATCAAGCCGGACTTGGTCGGAATGTGCGGCATCATCTGCTTGAACTTCTGCAGCAGGGTCAGCGACCACTGGTAGTCCGAACCCGGACGTGCGGCCTTGTACAGGCGGGGCACGGTTTCCAGGTTGTGGTTGAACACATCCGGCGGCTCGGCGGCGGTGATTTGCAGCGCCACGTCCATCCGGCCGCGGTAGTCCGGCACCAGGGTCTCCAGTTGCACGTTCGGCGACAGCTTGCGGATCTCGCGGATGCAGTCGGCAAAGTGCTGGGCACCGCCGTCACGCAGGTCGTCGCGGTCCACCGAGGTGATCACCACGTACTTGAGCTTCAGGTCAGCGATGGCGATAGCCAGGCTCTCGGGCTCATTGACGTCCAGCGGCTTCGGCCGACCGTGGCCAACGTCACAGAACGGGCACCGGCGGGTGCAGATGTCGCCCATGATCATGAAGGTCGCGGTGCCACCGGAGAAGCATTCGCCCAGGTTCGGGCAGGAGGCTTCTTCGCAGACGCTGTGCAACTTGTGCTTGCGCAGCAGGGCCTTGATCCGGTCGACTTCCGGCGACACCGGGATGCGCACGCGAATCCAGTCGGGCTTCTTGGGCAGTTCAGTGGTCGGAATGATCTTCACCGGGATGCGTGCAACCTTCTCGGCGCCGCGCAGCTTGACGCCGGCCTCGACCTTGGCACGCGGGGCCGGACGCTCGGTGACATCCAGCGTGGGGATCATGGTTTGCACTGCATCAGTAGTCATATCAGTCGATTCCGCCCGTTAGGGTCGTCTGCTCAGCATAGTCGAGGTGTTTGACGAGCTGCGCGCGCAGCCGGGCACTTACCTCGGCAAATTCAATCGGCCCTGTATGGTCGCGCAACTGGGTCATTGCCAACCCGGCGTAGCCACAGGGGTTAATCCGTCGGAACGGTTCCAGGTCCATGTCCACGTTCAGGGCCAGGCCATGAAAGGAACAACCGTGGCGGATGCGCAGGCCCAGGGACGCAATCTTCGCCCCGTCGACATACACACCCGGCGCATCGGCCTTGGCCACGGCGGTCACGCCGTAGCTGGCCAGCAGCTCGATCAGGCAGGCTTCCATGCGGCTGACCAGGTCACGCACGCCAAACCCCAGCTTGCGCACATCCAGCAGCAGATAAGCCACCAACTGGCCCGGGCCGTGATAGGTCACCTGGCCACCGCGATCGACCTGCACCACCGGGATTGCCCCCGGCAGCAGCAGGTGCTCGGCCTTGCCGGCCTGGCCCTGGGTGAACACCGACGGGTGCTCCACCAGCCAGATCTCGTCGGCGCGCGTACTGCCACGCTCGTTGGTGAACCGCTGCATGGCATGCCAGACCGGCTCGTAGGCCAGTTGGCCCAGCTCGCGAAAGCCCAGCGGCTCGGCCATCACAGCACCATGTGCACGAAGCCGGTAGCCCGCAATTCGCTGTTGATGTTGTACAGCTGGTCTTGGTCGGTGGCGACGATGTGCAACTGGATAGTGGTGTATTTACCGTTGGTGCTTTGGCGCTCATCGATACGTTCATGGTTGATCGTCGCGTGTTTCTTGACGATCTCGATGATCTTGTCCTTGTTGCCCACACCGGTATCGCTGATCACCTTAACCGGGTAATCCACGTTGGGGAATTCGATCTTTGGCGCCTTTACTTCGGTATCGGTCATGGCGTAACGGCCTCGTAAGCCTGGGCGACGAACAAGGCCCCGCGCCGGATCAGCACGGGGCCTTGCGGGGCGCCACTATCAGTTGAACAAGCCGTAGAAGAATAGACGGATGCTATCCCACATGCGACGCAAGATTCCACCTTCCTCGACCGCGTCCAGGGCGATCAGATCGGCGCTGTGCACCACTTTGTCGTCCAGTTTCACTTCGACTTTACCGATCACATCGCCCTTGGCGATAGGTGCGATCAGTTGTGGGTTCATGGTCATGCTGGCCGCGAGCTTTTTCAGCTGGCCTTTTGGCAGGGTCATGGTCAGGTCTTGCGCCAGGCCGGCCTTGACCTGGTTGGTGGTGCCCTTCCATACCGGGGCCTGGGCCAACTCGGCACCCTTCTGATAGAAGGTCTGGGTTTCGAAGAAGCGGAAACCGTAGGTCAGCAGCTTCTGGGTTTCCGCGGCGCGGGCCGATTCGCTGTTGGTACCGAATACCACGGCGATCAGGCGCATGCCATCACGTACCGCCGAGGACACCATGCAGTAGCCGGCTTCGTCGGTGTGGCCGGTCTTCAGGCCATCGACGGTCTTGTCACGCCACAGCAGCAGGTTGCGGTTGGGCTGCTTGATGCCGTTCCAGAAGAACTCTTTCTGCGAGTAGATCGCGTAGTGAGCCGGGTCTTCGTGGATGATCGCGCGCGCCAGTGTCGCCATGTCGTGCGCCGAGGAGTAGTGCTCGGGGTTCGGCAGGCCGGTCGGGTTCATGAAGTGGCTGTTGGTCATACCCAGGTCGGCCACGGTTTTGTTCATCATGTCGGCGAAAGCGTCTTCGCTGCCGGCGATGTGCTCGGCGAGCGCAACGCTGGCGTCGTTGCCCGACTGGATGATGATGCCGTGCAGCAGGTCGCTGACGGTGACCTGCGAGCCGACCTTGATGAACATCCGCGAACCGCCGGTGCGCCAGGCGTTCTCGCTGACGGTCACCGGATCGTTCTCACCGATCTGGCCGCGACGGATTTCCAGGGTCGCGATGTAGGCAGTCATCAGCTTGGTCAGGCTGGCAGGCGGCAGGCGCTGGTCACCGTTGTTCTCGACCAGCACGTTGCCACTGCTGGCGTCCATCAGCACGTAGGCCTTGGCAGCCAGTTGCGGTGGCGACGGCATCATCTCGACCGCGAACGCGGCCGGAGACAGGAGTAGCGGGACTAACAGGAACAGGCGTTTGGCAAAGGTGGTGATGTTCATCCGTCTCTCGAAATCGCTAATGGAAACTGCCCAAAGGCAAAACTAATCTGACAACCCTAGGGGCTATCGCGTGTTCAGTCGTTCACTCATCAACCCTTGCCGGGCTTTTGTTGTACGGCGAGCCAACAACTCAGGTCCGCCCCCCAATACCGCAAGCGAACCTTGAATCAGGAATTACTTATTCAGCCGTCACCAGGCTCGGCGAACCGAGATTGGCCAGGCGTACGCTGTTCTGCACCTGGCTGATTTCGCCCGGCGAACCGATTGGCCCCAGGCGTACCCGGTGCAGCGTCTGTTGATTGCGCACGATCGAGCTGATGAACACCGGCGCGCTCACCATCGTGCTCAACTTCGATCTCAGGAGTTCTGCAGCGTCCGGGTTGGCGAACGCGCCCACTTGCAGATACTGGCCAGAGGCTGGTACCGCAGCGTTCTTTCTTGCATCCATCGGCACCGGTACGACGGCCGCCGCGTGTTGCTGCGCCGGTGGTGTCCACTGCTCGACCTTGCCGGTCGAGGCGGTGATGACCGGGCCGCCATTTTGCGCGATTTGCGGTTCGTTGAGCATCAACGGCGCCGGCCGGCCCTTGGCCGCCCACCACTCTTGCGGGTCGATGCCTTCGACCTTGACCCGCGCCGTGCCGCTTTCGGCGTAACCGAGCTTCTTGGCGGCGGCGTAGGACAAGTCGATGATACGGTCGGAATAGAACGGGCCACGGTCGTTGACCCGCAGGATCACCGAGCGATTGTTGTCCAGGTTGGTCACGCGAACATAGGCCGGCAGCGGCAGGGTCTTGTGCGCGGCACTCATGCCGTACAGGTCATAGACCTCGCCATTGGCGGTGTTCTGGCCATGGAACTTGGTGCCATACCAGGACGCCGTGCCAGTCTCGACATAGCGCTTGGATTCGGGCATCGGGTAGTAGGTCTTGCCCAGTACGGTGTACGGGTTGGCCTTGTAGTTCCCGGTGTGCAGGGTCGGTGTCGCGTCAGGAATGCGCGCGATGTCCACGTCCCACCACGGCGCACCGTCCTTGTGGGCCCGGTTGATGTCCAGGCCGGGCGTGGCGCGTATGGCCGTCGGGGCCTTGGCGGGTTGTGGCGCGCGACTGGTCGAACAACTGACCATGAGCAACGACAGCGCGGTGAACGCCACCAGCTTCAGGGGTTTGCGAATTGGCGATGCCAGCATTACTTGACGCCCCGTGCTTGGACCAGCTGTTCAGACAACTGATGTACGGCCATGGCGTACATCACGCTGCGGTTATAACGCGTGATCGCGTAAAAATTCTTCAGGCCCATCCAGTATTCGGGGCCATTGTCGCCTTCCAGGCGAAACGCGGTGACCGGCATATCGTCACGCAGCGCATCATGACTCGACCAGCCCAGGGCTCGCAACTCCCCGACGGTCTTCGTCGGCTCGATGCCCGTGGTCAAACCGGCGTCAACCTGGTCGCCACGCACCTCGGCGCGACTGACCACCGGTTGCCCGGCCTCCCAGCCATGACGCTTGAAGTAACTGGCAACGCTGCCAATGGCGTCGTCGGCGTTGGTCCAGATATTGATGTGACCATCGCCGTCGAAATCCACCGCGTAGGCGCGAAAGCTGCTGGGCATGAACTGCGGCAAACCCATGGCGCCGGCGTACGAGCCTTTGAGTGTCAAGGGGTCGATCTGTTCCTCACGGGCCAGCAACAGGAACTCACGCAACTCTTTGCGGAAGAACTCGGCGCGTGGAGGATAGTCGAAACCCAGGGTCGACAAGGCGTCGATCACCCGGTAACTGCCGGTATTGCGGCCGAAAAAGGTCTCAACGCCGATGATCGAGACGATCACCTGGGCGGGCACACCGTATTCCTGCTCGGCGCGGGTCAGTGCGGCCTCATGCTGGCGCCAGAAATCCACGCCGCGGGCAATCCGCGCATCGGTGAGGAACATCGGGCGATATTCCTTCCACTGCTTGACGCGCTCGGCGGGCCGGGAGATCGCGTCGAGAATCGACTGCTTGCGCTCGGCCTCGCGGAACACGCCCATCAGCTGCTCACCGGCAAAACCGTAGTCACGGGTCATTTCGCCGACAAACTCGGCCACCTGGGGCGAACCTTCATAGTCGCCGGCGACCACCTGGGGCGCTGCGCCAAGGATGCTTGCCAGACCGACCCACGGAGCGTATCGAGTCGCCCAGCCACGCATTGCTTGCATTGAAATCTTCACCTTATTCAAACCTGCGCGATCCACTTACGATGGGTATGGATCGACATCAAAACCCCAAACGCTGACAGCAGGGTCACCAGCGAAGTTCCGCCGTAGCTAATGAACGGCAACGGCACCCCCACCACCGGCAACAGGCCACTGACCATACCGATGTTGACGAAAACATAAACAAAAAACGTCATGGTCAGGGCACCGGCCAGCAATTTGCCAAACAATGTCTGGGCCTGGGCGGTGATCACCAGCCCACGGCCGATCAACAGCAGGTAAATCAGCAACAGTGCGCAGATCCCCACCAGGCCGAACTCTTCGCCCATCACCGCGATGATGAAGTCCGTGTGGCTTTCGGGCAGGAAGTCCAGGTGCGACTGGGTGCCCAGCAACCAGCCCTTGCCGAACACGCCGCCGGAGCCGATGGCCGCCTTGGACTGGATGATGTTCCAGCCGGTGCCGAGCGGGTCGCTCTCCGGATCGAGGAAGGTCAGGATCCGCTGCTTCTGGTAGTCATGCATGATGAAGAACCACATGGCCACGGCCACCGGGATCACGGCGACCAGCACACTGACAATCCAGCGCCAGCGCAGCCCGCCCATGAACAGCACGAACGCACCGCCCGCCAGGATCAGCAGACCGGTGCCCAAGTCAGGCTGGCGCACGATCAGGATGAACGGGATGCCGATCAGGACCAGGCTGACCCCCACGTGCTTGAGTTGCGGCGGTAAGGTGCGCTTGGCCAGGTACCAGGCAATGGTCGCCGGCATGATGATCTTCATGAACTCCGACGGCTGGAAGCGGATCACCCCGGGGATGTTGATCCAGCGTGTCGCCCCCATGGCGTTGTGGCCCATGACGTCCACCACCACCAGCAACACCACGCCAAGCACATAGCCCAGCGGTACCCAGCGCGCCATGAAGCGCGGTTCGAACTGGGCAATGATCACCATGGACACCAGGCCGATGCCGAACGACGTGGCCTGTTTGGCCAGCAGGTCCCAGCTTTTGCCGCTGGCCGAATACAGCACGAACAGGCTTCCGGCGGCGAGGATCAGCAGCAGAATCAGCAACGGACCGTCGATGTGCAGGCGTTGCAGCAGCGTCGCGCGGCGACGCATCACATCCTCGCTGGAGAGAATGCGATCAAAGTTACTCTTCACGGGCCGTAGCCTCCGCACTGATAGGGCTGGCGTACTCAGGCTTGAGTCGGCCGTCCTGGTCCAGGAGCCAGGCGTCCATGATTTGTCTGACGACCGGCGCCGCAACCCCGGAGCCGGACTCACCGTTCTCGACCATCACCGCCACCGTGATCTTCGGGTTGTCGGCCGGCGCAAAGCCGACGAACAGGGCGTGGTCGCGATGGCGTTCCTGCACCTTGGAGCGGTCATACTTCTCGCCCTGCTTGATCGCCACGACCTGGGCGGTACCCGACTTGCCCGCGATCCGGTACTGCGCACCGATGGCCGCCTTGCGCGCCGTGCCTCGGGCACCGTGCATGACCTGTTGCATGCCGTGGTTGACCTTGGTCCAGTCCGATGGATCGCGCAGGACGATATCGGGTATCGGGTTTTCATCCACCGGCTTCTGGCCTTCGATGGTCTTGGCCAGGTGCGGGCGGTACCACTTGCCCTTGCTGGCCACCAGCGCCGTGGCCTGGGCCAGTTGCAGCGGGGTGGCCTGCATGTAGCCCTGGCCGATCCCCAGGATCAGGGTCTCGCCCGGGAACCAGGCCTGGCGACGCGTGGCGCGCTTCCATTCGCGGGACGGCATCAACCCGGGGGATTCTTCGAACATGTCCAGGGACACTTTCTGCCCCAGGCCGAACTTGTTCATGTAACTCGACAGGCGGTCGATCCCCAGCTTGTGGGCCAGGTCATAGAAATAGGTGTCGTTGGACCGCATGATCGCCGTGTCCAGGTCGACATAGCCGTCACCGGTGCGGTTCCAGTTACGGTACTTGTGGTCGTAGTTGGGCAGCATGTAGTAACCGGGGTCGAAGACCCGGCTCGACGCCGTGACGACGCCCGAGTCCAGCCCGGCAATCGCCACGGCCGGCTTGATGGTCGAACCGGGCGGGTACAGGCCGCGCAGCACGCGGTTGAACAGCGGCCGGTCGATGGAATCACGCAACTCGGCATAGGCCTTGAAGCTGATCCCGGTGACGAACAGATTGGGGTCGAAACTCGGCTGGCTGACCATCGCCAGGACTTCGCCGGTGTTCGGGTCCAGGGCCACCACCGCGCCACGGCGACCGCCCAGTGCCATCTCGGCGGCCTCCTGCAACTTGATGTCCAGGCTCAGGACGATGTCCTTGCCGGGGATCGGGTCCGTGCGCTTGAGCACGCGTAACACCCGGCCACGGGCGTTGGTCTCGACTTCTTCGTAACCCACCTGGCCGTGCAACTCGGGCTCGTAGAAACGCTCGATACCGGTCTTGCCAATGTGGTGGGTGCCGCTGTAGTTCACCGGGTCCAGGGTCTTGAGTTCTTTCTCGTTGATCCGCCCCATGTAGCCCACCGAGTGCGCAAAGTGCGCGCCCTGCGGGTAATGGCGCACCAACTGCGCAACGACCTCGACCCCCGGCAGCCGGAACTGGTTCACCGCGACGCGGGCGATCTGTTCTTCCGTCAGCTCGAACAGGATCGGCACCGGCTCGAACGGCCGACGCCCCTGGCGCATGCGCTTCTCGAAGATCACCCGGTCTTCCGGCGTCAACTGCAGGACGTCGACGATCACATCGAGCACCTGCTGCCAGTCGCCGGAGCGTTCGCGGGTCATGCTCAGGCTGAAACTAGGCCGGTTATCGGCAATCACCACGCCATTACGGTCGAAGATCAAGCCCCGGGTCGGCGGAATCGGCTGAACGTGGACGCGGTTGTTTTCCGACAGGGTCGAGTGGTACTCGTACTGGATCACCTGCAGGAAATACAGCCGCGCGATCAGCACGCCCATCAGCGCCACCACCGCAATGGCCCCGAACACGACGCGGCCACGCACCAGGCGGGCGTCTTTTTCGTGGTCCTTGATGCGGATCGGCTGGGACATGAGGGCGCTGGACTACTTGTGGTAAGGGTGGCCGGACAAGACTGTCCAGGCACGATACAGCTGTTCGCCGATCAGGATCCGCACCAGCGGGTGCGGCAAGGTCAGCGGCGACAACGACCAGCGCTGGTCGGCCCGGGCACAGACTTCCGGCGCCAGCCCTTCGGGGCCGCCGACCATGAAGTTGACCGTGCGCGAGTCCAGGCGCCAGCGATCGAGTTCCACCGCCAACTGCTCGGTGCTCCACGGCTTGCCGTGGACTTCGAGGGTGACGATGCGCTCGTTCGGACCGACCTTGGCCAGCATGGCCTCGCCTTCCTGGCGAATGAAGCGCGCCACGTCAGCGTTCTTGCCACGGGTATTGAGCGGTATTTCCACCAGTTCCAGCGCCAGTTCGGACGGAAGACGCTTGGCATATTCATGCCAGCCTTCTTCCACCCACTTGGGCATGCGTGAACCGACGGCGATCAGGCGCAGTCGCACAGCGAACCCTTACTGCTGGTCTTTGTTGAGCTTGGTGAAGTGCTCGTGGCCGACTTCAGGGCTGTGGTGCTTGCCATCGGCCGCACGGCTCTGCTCGGCACCTTCCCACAGGCGTTCCAGGTCATAGAACTGGCGAGCCGAGGCGGTCATCATGTGTACGATAACGTCGTCCATGTCCAGCAGGACCCAGTCGCTGTCGCCCTTGCCTTCTTCACCCAGTGGCTTGACGCCTTGGGCCTTGACCGCTTCGCGAACCTTGTCCAGCATCGCGCCGATCTGGCGGTTGGAGGTACCGGTGGCGATGATCATGAAGTCAGTGATGCTTTGCTTTTCACGCACGTCGATCACCAGGACGTCCTGGGCCTTGACGTCTTCCAGGGCCGCTACGGCAACCTTGGCCAGCGCTTCGCCGCGCAGTTCCGGGCCCGTTGCAACAGCCACCGGCAATGGTGCGCTCTTGAAGGTACCTTTGCGTTTTACTTTAGCTACGTCTTTGTTGGTCATATAAAACTCGTTTTGCTCGTATGTTCGGGCGCTTCAATACACGTTGTTGCCACGTGCCTTAAAGCACTCCTATTCAGTTCGACGCACGGTAAAGTCCGTGCGCATCGATGTAGGCCAGGACCGCGTCGGGCACCAGGAAACGTACCGACTTACCGCTGGCCAGCAGTTGACGGATCTGGGTGGCAGATACCGCGAGCGGTGTCTGCCAGACGAATGCAATCTGTCCGCTCGGCCCTTTGAGGGCCAGCGGGTCGCTCACCGAGCGCGCTGCCAGCAGGTTGCGCAAGGCATCCGGCGGTTCGCTGTCGGCATCCGGGCGTTGCAGCACCAGGATGTGGCAATGCTGGAGCAACTCTTCCCAGCGGTGCCAAGTGGGCAGGCCGCAAAATGCGTCCCAGCCCAAAAGTAGAAACAACTGGTCGTCAGCGGCAAACTGCGCACGCATCAGCTCCAGGGTGTCGATCGTGTAGGACGGCTTGTCGCGCTTGAGTTCGCGGTCGTCCACCACCAACGGCGTCACCCCAGCCACCGCGCACTCGACCATCGCCAGACGATCGAGCGCCGATACCTGCGGCGTGTCCCGGTGAGGAGGCCTGGCGCTGGGCGTCAGGCGCACCTCATCGAGTGCCAGTGACTCGGCCACTTCCAGCGCACCGCGCAAGTGGCCGATGTGCACCGGGTCGAACGTCCCACCCAACACGCCAATGCGCCGTGGACGGGGTTCAAGGGCGGTCACTGCGGCGGATTGGCCGAGGTCGCCCAAGTCAGGCCGACTCCTGTCCGCGCAACTGGCCATCACCGACCACGATGTACTTCTCGCAGGTCAGACCTTCGAGGCCCACCGGGCCGCGGGCGTGCAGCTTATCAGTAGAAATGCCAATCTCGGCACCCAATCCGTATTCAAAGCCATCGGCAAAGCAGGTCGGGGTGTTGATCATCACCGATGCCGAGTCGACTTCGGCGACAAAACGCCGGGCCTGGCCCTGGTGCTCGGTCACGATCGAGTCGGTGTGGTGCGAGCCGTAGTGGTTGATGTGCTCGATGGCCTGGTCCAGCCCGTCGACCACCAGGATCGACAGGATCGGCGCCAGGTACTCGGTGCTCCAGTCTTCCACTGTGGCCGGCAGCGCATCGATGATGGCGCGGGTGCGCTCACAGCCGCGCAGCTCGACGCCTTTGTCACGGAACTGTGCGGCCATCGCCGGCAGGAAATCCTGCGTCAGCGCCTGGTCGACCAGCAGGGTTTCCATGGCGCCACAGATACCGTAGCGGTAGGTCTTGGCGTTGAACGCGATGCGCTGGGCCTTCGCCACGTCGGCGTGGGCGCTGACGTAGACGTGGCAGATACCGTCCAGGTGCTTGATCACCGGCACGCGGGCGTCGCGACTGACCCGTTCGATCAAACCCTTGCCGCCACGAGGCACGATGACATCGACGTACTCGGGCATGGTGATCAACGCGCCAACGGCAGCCCGGTCGGTGGTCTCGACCACTTGCACCACGGCCGGCGGCAGGCCGGCCTCGGCCAGGCCGCGCTGGATGCAGGCGGCAATGGCACGGTTGGAATGAATAGCCTCGGAGCCACCGCGCAGGATCGTCGCGTTGCCCGACTTCAGGCACAGGCTCGCGGCATCGATGGTCACGTTGGGTCGCGATTCGTAGATGATGCCGACCACGCCCAGGGGCACGCGCATCTTGCCGACCTGGATACCCGAAGGCCGATAACTCATGTCGCGGATCGCGCCGACCGGGTCAGGCAACGCTGCCACCTGGCGCAAACCGACGATCATGGCGTCGATACGCGCAGGGGTCAGGGCCAGACGTTCGAGCATGGCCGGCTCAAGACCGTTGGTCCGGCCAGCCGCCAGGTCACGCTCGTTGGCGGCAGTCAACTCGGCGCGAGCGGCATCCAGCGCGTTGGCGGCGGCCAGCAGGGCGCGGTTCTTCTGCCCGGTGCTGGCACGGCCGATCACGCGCGAAGCGTCACGGGCAGCGCGACCCAGGCGGGTCATGTAATCAAGAACGGACTCAGTCATGGTCTGGCGTGGTCTTTGATAAGGGGCTGGGCAAACAGTAAAGCGGCAGATTATAGCTGTCACGTCCCGGGACTAACAGCGGTGACGGGCGGATGGTCGAAATGGAGGGTAAATAGGCCGTATTCAGCCTCGATTAAGCCGGTCGTTGCTATCATCGCGGCACATTTGGCCTCAGCACGTTGCCGCCCATGTCCATTTTGCCCCACGCCCAGGCGCCAAAGCCCCTGCCCGACAGCTTTTTCAACCGCGATGCGCAACTGCTGGCGGGCGAGCTGCTGGGCAAAGTCATCCGCCATCGCGTCGGTGATCTCTGGCTGTCGGCGCGAATTATCGAAACCGAAGCCTATTACTGCGATGAAAAAGGCAGCCACGCGTCGCTCGGCTACACAGAAAAGCGTAAAGCTTTGTTTCTGGATGGTGGCCACATCTATATGTATTACGCTCGCGGTGGCGACTCGCTGAACTTCAGCGCCCAGGGACCTGGCAACGCGGTGTTGATCAAATCCGCCTATCCCTGGGTCGATGAGTTCTGCGGCCCGGCGAGCCTGGCGCAGATGCTGCTCAATAACCCGGATGTCCACGGTCGGCCTCGTCCGTCGCAAAAACTCTGCGCCGGCCAGACCCTGCTGTGCAAGGCGCTGGGCCTGAAGGTGGCGAACTGGGACGCCAAACGCTTTGATCATGAGATGCTGTTCGTCGAAGATGTCGGCCGGCCACCTGCCCACATTATCCAGACCACCCGCCTGGGTATCCCCCAAGGACGTGACGAGCACCTGATGTATCGCTTCGTAGACAGTGCCTATGCACCCTATTGCACCCGCAACCCGTTGCGCCGCGGCCAGGTCGAAGGCCGTGACTATGTACTGATCTGAGTCCCTGTGGACGCTATGCCAGGAACAACCTGTGTGGGCGCGAGCCTGCCCTGACGCCTGGCGCACACTGTGGGAGCACGCCTGCTCCCTCAGTTCATCTATTGATCTGTTGGAGTTGTACCTATGGGCCCATGGCTCGATAGCCTGACCGTCTGGTTGACGGCAAACCCGCAATGGCTGGCGGCCGCGGTCTTCATCGTGGCCTGCATCGAATGCCTGGCCATCGTCGGCTTGATCGTGCCCGGCACGGTGCTGCTGTTTGCCGTCGCAGTATTGGCGGGCAGCGGCGCCCTGTCGCTGGGGGAAACCCTGTTGCTGGGGTTCCTCGGTGGCGTGTTGGGGGACGTGGTGTCCTATTTCATGGGCCGGCACTTCCACCAGAACATCCGCCGCCTGCCAGGCTTGCGCCATCACCCGGAGTGGATCAACGGCGCCGAGACGTACTTCCAGCGCTATGGCATCGCCAGCCTGTTGGTCGGACGCTTCATCGGACCGTTGCGGCCGATGCTGCCGATGGTGGCCGGGATGTTCGACATGCCGTTTCCACGGTTCTTTGCGGTCAGCCTGCTGGCCGGTGCCGGTTGGTCGGTGGCGTACTTGCTGCCGGGTTGGGCGACCGGCGCGGCGATTCGCCTACCGTTGCCGGAAGGTTTCTGGCCCCAGACCGGGTTGGTCGCCGGTAGCGTCGCCGTGCTGGTGGGCCTGGGCATCAACGGCACCGTGCGCGGTCATCGCCAAGCTACGGCGATGATTGCCGGCCTCGGCGCGGTGATACTGGGCGGGCTGTTCATTGGCTACCCACACCTGCACGCCCTCGACCAGGGCCTGATGGCGCTGATCCAGGAACACCGCAGTGCGCAGATGGACACCTGGGCGGTGATGGCCACCCAAGCGGGTGAGTTCCGTAACATGCTGGTGATCAGCGCGACCCTGATCCTCCTGCTGCTGATTGCCAAGCAGTGGCGCCTGATGTTCTTTGTCGGCGGCGCGTTGCTGTCCACCGCGCTGATCAACACCGCCAGCAAGTACGTCATCGCTCGAATGCGCCCCGACGTGCTGGCCGATCCACTGACCAGCTACAGCATGCCCAGTGGCCACGCTTCCGGTGCGTTTGCGCTGTTCCTGGCGTTGGCGGTGCTGGCCGGGCGCGGCCAGCCCGCACGGATGCGCCTGACCTGGTTGCTCCTGGGCAGCCTGCCGGCCGGTGCCATTGCGCTGTCGCGGGTTTACCTCGGGGTGCACTGGCCGACCGACATCATCGCCGGCACCGTGCTGGCCGCGTGCGTTTGTGCCGCCAGCCTGTACATCATGCAACTCAAGGCGCCGCTGCCCCCGCTCCCCGCAAAAACCTGGTGGTTGATCATCCCGGTACTGCTGGGATTGTTCGGCTTCTACATGCTGCACCACCTGCCCCAGGCCATCGAGCGGTACGCCTACTAGTGTCCTGTCTCGGAAATAAGCTGTTCCCTTTTGACGGCACCTGTCGCCGCCATGCTGCGTTGCCACTCCTCGCCATAGCCCTGCTATGACTCGTCGCGGCGCCTTGCCTGGCAGCAACAGATGCTCGTCAAAAAGGTAACGTATTTCCAAGACAGGACACTAGGGCTGACCGATCAGGACCAGACTGCGCCATCGCCCCCTTCCAGGCTGATGGCGTAGTAATAGCGGTCGCACGTATTGGGTCACTAGTCCTTGCGAACCTGTGCCGCCTGCATGCCTTTTTGCCCCCTTTCAGCGACAAAAGACACTTTATCCCCCTCCTTCAGGCTCTTGAATCCATCAGACTCAATGGCCTTGAAGTGTACAAACAGATCATCGCTGCCGTCGGCCGGCGTGATAAACCCAAAGCCCTTCTCATCGTTGAACCACTTAACGGTCCCCTGCTTTCTATCGGACATTTTTTCGATTCCCGCTTGCTCAATAACTCAGGACCGCGAGCCATACCAGCCACTCGCGCCCTTGCCGGTGCCACCCCGCAAGCGTAAGCCCTGCCAATACAGTCAACAACTGTTAGACCTATCAGCACCTTAGAGCAATTGGAGATAACAGAAACAACCAAAACAACTAAGCCCGACCCTGCGCGACACATGATATATACGGCGCCCAGGCTCCCACCGGTAATTTTACCGATCATCCCAGTCGGGCAACTCAACAAGCCTGAGGATAAATGTTGCAACTTCCCCGTTAAAGGCGTCATGCCCGGTAAAATTGGGATTGATATCAACCAAAATGTGTTTGAACTCTAGCAACTTCGAGGAGGGAAGTATGTCTTTGTCGCGAAAGTTCGTACGGGTCACATACACGCCTGACAGCCGTTCTTCACTCACCAGAACGACCGAAGCATGACCCGCCTTCAAGTCTTCAAACCCCAGCCGCTCGCCGGCTATTCCAACCAGCGAAAAAAGTGCCGCGGTGGCGCCGTTATCGACCTTCATATAGCGAATACCCGGGTCCATCCGCAAGCGCCAACCGTCATACTTGCCAGGCAGCTTTGCATACAGTTCATAGCGTCGATCGCCGACCGCGATGAACATGAAGATCAGGGGCTCGTCATCTTCATGAGCCGCAACGGTCACAAACCGCGGCTCCTCCCGATCCCGCAGGTCCGCTTCAACCTGCAAACGTTCCTTCATCGTGATGCGCTTGTCGAGCAGTCGCTGCTCCAGGTGCTGTTGGTTCAACACCAACGGGTACCCGTTTACAAACAATTGAGCCGCAAAATCAAACTCCGCTAGTTCAGCCGACATAACACCGCCTTAATATCCATATCAATGTAGCTCGCCTTCGAGGCACAGCCGGCACACCGGAGTGCCGACCGCCTGACAAAAAAGCTCGATATTACTCTGGGTTTTTAGCGCGTTTTCGCTTGCGGCGCTGGAGGATCATTTCATCGGCATAATAAGCGGCGGCCTCGATAATGTCCTTGGCACCGATATCGTTCGAGGCGTGTTTCAAAATGAACTTCCCTGAAATGTCATCCCAATAGGCATATTCATCTTCATAAATAGTCATAACGCATCCTTTAACAATTAAAAAGCCCGCTCCATGCGGGCCATTTAAAAATAGGGCACTGCCAGGACAAAGACAACCTGCGAACAACCCTCACTCAATACAAATTATAACTACGAAAATAGTTCGCCCTGCAGCTCATCCAATAACACTTGGATGGCATCCAAACGCTGTTGCGGCTCATCGAGTCGTAACAAACTGATTTTTTGCACTTCGTCAAATGGCAACAAGTACGCCAGTTGATTGGCCAGCGATTGCTGGCCCGTGGCTTCGGTGCCCATGTTCAATGCTTCGACCATCGGATGCTCGGCCAAGGCCTTGAGCAAGGCGACCAGGTCAGCGTCTTCGTCCTGCAGGGGTTGCTCGGGCAACTCGTCCAGCCATTGCACCTGCGCCACCGTCAACTGATCGCGCTGCACCTCGCTGCCGAGCACCTTGAAGCGCCGCCCACCCTGGACACGGATGCCCAGCAGGCCGTTATCTTGCTGCTTGAAGTCGGTGATGTGGGCTTCACAGCCAATCAACGCGAAACCTTGCGGGGCGAGCCCCGTTTCTTCGCCCGCCAGCAGGCACACCACACCAAAGCCCGCCCCCTGTTTCATGCAGCGGCCGATCATGTCCAGGTAGCGCGCCTCGAAGATCTGCAGGTCGAGGATGCAGCCAGGAAACAGCACGGTATTGAGTGGGAACAGCGCCAAGTTCATAGACATATCCTTAAACCACCATCGACACCGCCAACGGCAGCAGCACCGCCGTGGCCACGCCCATCAAGCTCATCGCCAACGCGGCAAACGCGCCGCACTCTTCGTTCTCCTGCAACGCCACCGAGGTGCCTACCGCGTGGGCCGTCATGCCCAGCGCCATGCCTCGCGCCTCTGGGCTGTGAACCCCCAGGCGGGTCAACAGCGCCGGACCGAAAATCGCGCCGATCACCCCCGTGATCAACACGAACACCGCCGCCAGTGCCGCCACGCCGCCGATCTGCTCGGCCACCAGCATGGCAATGGGCGACGTCACCGACTTGGGAGCCATGGTCATCAGGATCATGTGCTCGGCACCGAACCACCACCCCAGCAGCACACCCAGGCCGGTGGCCACCACGCCACCTATCACCAGCGTAGTAAACACCGGCCAGAACAGCTGGCGAATGCGGCGCAGGTTCAGGTACAGCGGCACCGCCAGCGCCACGGTCGCCGGGCCCAGCAGGATACTGAGGATCTCCGTGCTCTTGCGGTACTCGCCGTAGGTCACACCGCACAGCAGCAACACGCCGATCACCAGCAACATCGAGACCAACACCGGCTGGAGGAAGATCCAGCGGGTTTTCTCGAACGCCGCCAGCACCAGTTGATACGCCCCCAGGGTGATGCCAATGCCGAACAACGGGTGATGAATCACCGCCTCCAGCGCACCGTTGATGTCCAGCATCATGAGCGATCCCTCCGCTGGGCCTGGCGCTTGACCAGGCGTTGCATCAGCACCCCGGCAAATGCCATGGACAGCAAACACGACAACACCAGCGCCCCGACAATCGCCCAGAAATCGGCGGCGATGTCCTTCGCGTACACCATCACCCCCACCGCCGGCGGCACCAGCAGCAACGGCAGGTAGCGCAGCAGGCTACCGGCGGCCAGGTTCAGCGGCTCACCCACTTCACCGCGCACGATCAAGAACACCAGTAACAGCAGCAAACCGATAATCGGTCCCGGCAACACCGGCAACAGCAGGTGATTGAGCGCCGTGCCGAGCAATTGAAACAGCACCAGCCAGGTCAGGCCGCGTAACAACATCCCTTATCTCCCCATCAGCCCCCCCAAGCCAGGGGCCGAGCATTATAAGCATGCCAAGGCTATGGATCGGCATTCACCAAAAGCAGGGGCGATTGACCGGAGCAAATCGCCATGTTGATCTACAGTGGATCGCAAGGCGGCCAAATCCGCCGACTGACCAAGATAAAAACCGATGAACCCAAGGAGAGTCTCAATGCCCTTTGTTCCCGTTGCAGCGCTCAAAGATTATGTCGGCAAGGAACTCGGACGTTCCGACTGGCTCACCATCGACCAGGACCGCATCAACCTGTTCGCTGAAGCCACAGGCGACTATCAGTTCATCCACGTCGACCCGGTCAAGGCCGCACACACGCCGTTCGGCGGTACCATCGCCCACGGTTTCCTGTCGCTGTCGCTGATCCCCAAGCTGATGGAAGACATCCTCGTCCTGCCGCAAGGCCTGAAGATGGTGGTCAACTATGGTCTGGACAGCGTGCGCTTCATCCAGCCGGTGAAGGTCAATTCCCGGGTCCGGCTCAAGGTCGACATGAGCGAGGTCACGGAAAAGAAACCCGGCCAATGGCTGATCAAGGTCATCGCCACCCTGGAAATCGAAGGCCAGGAAAAACCGGCGTATATCGCCGAGCCCCTGTCGCTGGCGTTCGTGTAAACCCCGCCGGATGCGAAGCAGTTCCCACTGTTTCGCATCGCGTCTCTATTTATCAGGCACATAGCTGCGGCATACTCGGTCGCCTAATTGCCCGGAACCCGCTATGCGCTCACTTGCACCCCTTGCCCTGACCTTATTGCTCACCGCGTGTGGCGATGGCGAATCGCTGTTGCCGCCCGACGCACGCCTGCCCGATGGCGGGCGTTATCGCGGCGATCTGGTCAACGGCCTGTTGCAAGGCCAGGGCCGCATCGACTACCCGAACGGCAGTTGGTACGCCGGCCAGTTCGACAAGGGCCAATGGCATGGCCAAGGCGAATGGCACGGCAGCAATGGCGAGGTCTATCGCGGCGAGTTCCAACAAGGTCTGTTCCACGGCCAAGGCACCCTGACCACCCCCGACAGCAGCTACACCGGCGGCTTCAAGCTGGGCCGGCGCGATGGCGAGGGCACGCTCAAGGAAAACGGCATGACCTACCGCGGCGAGTTCAAGGCCGACCAGTATTCCGGCCTCGGCCGCCTGGAGCTTGAAGACGCCAGCCAGTACCAGGGCCAGTTCGCCCACGGCAAGCCCAACGGCGAAGGCCAGCGCAGCGATGCCAGCGGCAACCAGTTCACCGGCCACTTTATCGATGGCCAACTGGAAGGTCCCGGCACCTTCAACAGTGCCGAGGGCGATGTCTACCTCGGCGGCTTCAAACAGAATCAATTGCACGGCAAAGGCCGCTACGAGAACGGCGACGGTGACGTCTGGATCGGCGAGTTCAAGGAAGGCGCACTCACGGGCAAGGGCGAACTGATCGGCGCCGACAACAGTCACTACATCGGCCACTTCAACGACTGGCGCTTTAGCGGCGAAGGCCGCCTGAACCTGCCGGATGGCAGCTTCTACATCGGCCAGTTCGACAACGACAGCTATCAGGGCCACGGCACCCTCGTGCTGGCCGACGGCACGATCCATACCGGCGAGTGGGTCAATGGCCAGCGCGTGCGCGATGCCAACGGCAAGCTACTGCCCGACACCCTGGAACTGGGCCTGCTGGCCCAGGGGCGACTGCTTGAAGAGGCCCTGGCCGACGTGCCGCCCTCCACGCCAGCCATCGAGCTGTACACCCTGACCCTGGGGGGCGATGGCAAGCAGAGTGTGTTCCTGCGTGAGTCCGACTACGTGAGCAACATGCTCGCCAGTCGCTTCGGCGCCTACGGGCAGATCCGCCTGGTCAACCATCGCGACCACCTGGCTGATCGGCCAATGGCCACCCGCGAGAGCCTGCGCCGCGCCGCCCTGACCCTTGCCGAGCGCAGCGGCCCGGAAGACCTGCTGTTCATCTACCTGACCAGCCACGGCACCCAAGCCCACGAACTGGTGCTCGACGAACCGCGCATGGAGCTGGCCGACCTGCCCGCCGATGAACTGGCCGCCGTGCTGGCGCCGCTGAAAAATCGCGACAAAGTCATCGTCATCTCCGCCTGCTACTCCGGCGGGTTTATCCCGGCGCTCAAGGACGAACGCACGCTGATCATGACCGCTTCACGGGCCGATCGCGTGTCGTTCGGCTGTTCGGAGGAAGCGGACTTCACCTACTTCGGCGATGCACTGTTCGCCCAGGCCCTGAACCGCACCGACGATCTGGAACACGCCTTCAAGCTGGCCAAGGCCACCGTCGCCGAACGCGAACTGGCCGATAATTTCGATCCTTCCGAACCGCAGATATGGGCCCCCAAGGGCGTCATCGCGCACTGGCAGGCACTGCGCAGGCAGCAAGCACAAAAGGCACTGCAAAGTGCCGCACTGACCAGCAAGGCCGCCAAGAGCAACTAAGCTGAACAGTATCAAGGGGGAAACACTATGTACCTGACACCTCAGCATATCCTGCTCGCCGGAGCGACTGGACTGACGGGTGAGCATTTGCTCGATCGCCTGCTCAACGAGCCGACGGTCAACCGGGTACTCGCACCTTCACGCCGACCGCTGGCCGAACACCCGCACCTGGAAAACCCGGTGGGCGACCCGGCGGTGTTCCTGCCCCAACTCAGTGGCCGGGTCGATATCGCCTACTGCTGCCTGGGCACCACGATCAAGCAGGCCGGTTCCGAGCAAGCGTTTCGGGCGGTCGACCTGGACATGGTCGT
Source organism: Pseudomonas sp. ok272 (assembly GCF_900109995.1). GTDB lineage: Bacteria > Pseudomonadota > Gammaproteobacteria > Pseudomonadales > Pseudomonadaceae > Aquipseudomonas. Next base: position 184,554 of record NZ_FOCB01000007.1, read on the forward strand.
GGCCTTTGCCAAGCGCGCACGGGAGCTGGGCGCACGGCACCTGATCGTGATCAGCGCCATCGGTGCCGACCCCAAGTCCTCGGTGTTCTACAACCGCGTCAAAGGTGAGATGGAACAGGCCCTGCGCGCCCAGGACTGGCCGCAACTGACCATCTGCCGGCCTTCGCTGCTGCTGGGCGATCGCCTTGAGCCGCGCCTGGGCGAGCAACTGGCCGGTCCCTTGTCCAAGCTGATCCCCGGCAAATACCGCGGCATCGAAGCCTGCCAACTGGCCCGCGCCATGTGGCGCCTGGCGCTGGAAGAGCAGGATGGGGTGCGGGTGGTCGAGTCCGATGAGCTGCGCAAGCTGGGCAAGTAGTCACGCGGCGCTTGTACTGCCGTCATCGCGAGCAGGCTCGCTCCCACAGGTTTTATTTGTGATCGCGGGCTGTCACTGTGGGAGCGAGACCGGCTTGCCGGCGAAGAGGCCACACCACCGCCCCAAAACCGAACGCTACAACCCACCCGTCGCCTGAAACCCGACGCCCAGTACTGTCAACACCGACAACGGCAACAACAGTGTGTCGAGCAAGGCGCTGGCCGGCAGGTCGAGGCCGGGGTAACTCGGCGCTTCGGCGCCGAAGTGGTCCTTGGCGCAGCAGCCACCGTCCAGCGCATACAAATCCAGGCGCATGCCCGAGTACACCACCGGCGCGCCCGGTTTGGCCGCGTCCAGGGTGCGCACGGTGGCGCAGCCGCCCAGTTGCAGGGCCAGCAGGATCGTCAGCAGCTTATTCATCATTGCTCAAATGGTGTTCGCCCCAGCGTGGCAGCATGTCCTGGGGGATGTTCAGCAGGTTGAGGATGCGCGCCACCACAAAGTCCACCAGGTCATCGATGGTCTGCGGCTGGTGATAGAAGCCAGGCGAGGCCGGCAGGATGGTCACGCCCATGTTCGACAACTTGAGCATGTGCTCCAGGTGAATGCTCGAATACGGCGCCTCGCGCGGCACCAGAATCAACTGCCGGCGCTCCTTGAGCGTGACATCGGCGGCGCGCTCGATCAGGTTGTTGCAGGCGCCCGTGGCAATCGCCGACAGGGTCCCGGTGGAGCACGGCACCACCACCATCGCCGCCGGTGCCCCGGAGCCCGAGGCCACCGGCGACATCCAGTCTTCGCGGCCATACACGTGAATCTGCCCCGCCGCGGCGCCGGTGTATTCGGTGAGGAACACTTGCATCATCTGCGGCTTGGGCGGCAGCGTGACGTCAGTCTCGGTGGCCATCACCAATTGCGCGGCCTTGGAGATCAGAAAGTGCACCTCGCGGTCTTCGCGCACCAGGCAGTCGAGCAGGCGCAAGCCGTACTGGGCGCCGGAAGCGCCGGTCATGGCCAGCGTGACGCGTTCCGGGCCGCTGTTCATTTCAGCGCCTCGGCCAGTTTACCGTGCAGGCCACCGAAGCCGCCGTTGCTCATGATCACCACGTGTGCGCCGGCCTGGGCCTGGCGCTTGACGCGCGCGATGATGTCGTCCAGCGAATCGCTGACCACCGACGGCACCGTGCACAGCGCCGACGTACCGACCAAGTCCCAGCCCAGGTTGGCCGGGCCGTACCAGATCACCTGATCGGCATCGACCACGCTCTGTGGCAAGCCGTCACGGTGAGCGCCGAGCTTCATCGAGTTGGAGCGCGGCTCGATGATGGCGATCAATGGCGCATCGCCAATGCGTTTGCGCAGGCCATCGAGAGTGGTGGCAATGGCGGTCGGGTGATGGGCAAAGTCGTCGTAAATGGTGACGCCGTTGACCTGGGCCACCACTTCCATGCGTCGTTTGACGCTCTTGAACGCGCTCAGGCCGGCAATGCCCATGGCCGGCGCCACACCCACATGGCGCGCCGCTGCCAGGGTCGCCAAGGCGTTGGCGACGTTGTGCTCGCCGGTCATGTCCCAGTCCACGATGCCCTGGACCACGCCTTCGAACATCACTTCAAACCGGGAGCCGTCTGCGCTGAGCAGCTTGACCTGCCACTGCCCGCCCACGCCGGTGGTTTGCACCGGGGTCCAGCAGCCCATCTCGATCACACGCTGCAACGCCGGCTCGGTGGTGGGGTGAATCACCAGGCCTTCACTCGGGATGGTGCGCACCAAATGGTGGAATTGCCGCTCGATGGCCGGTAGATCGGGGAAGATGTCCGCATGATCGAACTCAAGGTTATTGAGGATCGCGGTGCGCGGGCGGTAGTGCACGAACTTCGAGCGCTTGTCGAAGAACGCGCTGTCGTACTCGTCGGCTTCGATCACGAAGAACGGCGTGTCGCCCAGGCGCGCCGACACCGAGAAGTTCTGCGGTACACCGCCGATCAAAAAGCCCGGGCTCATGCCGGCATGTTCCAGCACCCAGGCCAGCATGCTGCTGGTGGTGGTCTTGCCGTGGGTGCCGGCAACCGCCAGCACCCAGCGGCCTTGCAGCACGTGGTCGGCCAGCCATTGCGGCCCGGAGACGTACGGCAGGCCTTTGTTCAACACGTATTCGACGGCCGGGTTGCCGCGGGACATGGCATTGCCAATCACCACCAGGTCCGGGGCCGGATCGAGCTGGGCCGGGTCGTAGCCTTGGGTCAGCTCAATGCCCTGGGCCTCTAACTGCGTGCTCATCGGCGGATAGACGTTGGCATCGGAGCCCGTCACGCGATGCCCCAGCTCTTTGGCCAGGACCGCCATCGACCCCATGAAAGTGCCACAGATACCCAGAATATGAATGTGCATAGTCGACCTCGTAAACATGGCCGCAGGGTAGCGTAGGGTGGGAAAAATCGCACCTGGTGTTTAAGCTCACAGGGGAGAACCGCCCACTGAGCGACTCAAAATCCAGAATCGCCCTACACCCTAGTTCAACACGATAATGCTGAATAATGGTTCGCCCTTATCCTCAACAACTCCCCGAGGACCACTCGTGAAAAAAACCACCCTTGACGTCAGCATCGGCGGTGCGGATAAAAATCCGAAAAAACTGACTGCCGGGCAGCGAAAATTTAACGGCCTCGTGAAAAAAATCGACAAACAGCGCCAGATCCTGCTGGCCTGGGAAGCCGCCACCCCGCTTTATACCGAGCGCTGGCACCGTGAGTTCCTGCCGCAACTCGATATCCTGCACCAACAGTCGATCGAGTTTGTGCAGGTACTCAGTGACCTGGGCGAACGAATCAAACTGTCGAAAACCGATCGCAAGACACTGACCCAGGAAATTTGCGGCCAAGCCTACGAGTTGATCGAGGCTGGCAACTGCAGCGATGCGGATCAAGCACGCTTGAAAGTGCTGTACCACCAACACAGCGGCCGTGACTTCGACACCGATGAAGCCGACGACAACGAGCTGTTCAACTTGGGCCTGCAAGAGATGTTCGGCGTCGACCTCGGCGACAATATTGGCCGGCTGTCACCCGAGGACATTGCGCAAAAAATAAGCGAGCGCTTTGACGCCGAACAACCCGAGTCACGCCAAAAGCCCGGCAAGAAAACCGCGCAACAACTGCGCCAGGAAACAGACGCCGCTCAGGCCAGTCAATCCGTACGCGAGGTGTACCGCAAACTGGCCAGCGCCCTGCACCCTGACCGAGAGCCCGACCCCGTCGAGCGCGAACGCAAAACCGCACTGATGCAACGCGTCAATCACGCCTATGGCAACCGCAATCTGCTTGAGCTGCTGCAACTGCAATTGGAACTGGAGCACATCAGCGCAGACACCCTCAACACGCTGGCCGCTGACCGGCTCAAACATTACAACCGGGTGCTGAGCGAGCAACTGCTAGAGCTACAACAGGAAGCCTTCGACCAGGAGCTGGCGTTCAAACAGCAATTCGACGTCGATCCATACATCAAGGTGGCCCCCCAGAACGTTGCCGGTATCTTTGAGTACCAACTTGAGCAGGTACTGCTCGAGATCCAGGACCGAACCCAGCTCTACGAAGAACTAAACGATCCCAAGGCCCTGAAGGCCTGGCTCAAGGGGCAACGCGATTACGACAAGGCGTTGGAAAGGGAGATGGCGAGGGGGTTCGATGAAGACATGTTCTTCGATGACTTCGACGACCCCTTCACGCGCTGAACCTCGCCCTCTCGATTCCCTCTAGCGGGCAATCCCATGCTTGCGCAGCTTTCTATAGAGGGTGTTGCGACTCACGCCCAACTGCTCGGCGGTGTGGGTCATGTGCCAGCGGGTTTGCGCCAGGGCATCGAGCAGTGCCAGGCGCTCGGCGTCATCCAGCGGGTGCTCCGAGGGCTCGTCGAGTTTCGTCGCCAGCGCCGGACGAGCCTGGCGGATCATCGCCGGCAAATCCTCGACACCAATCCGCCCGCCCTCACACAGCGCGGCCAGGGTGCGCAGCACCGTACGCAGTTGTCGCACGTTGCCCGGCCAGGGGAAATCGAGCAGGGCCTGGCGCGCGGGCGCGTCGATCACGACCGTCTCGCCGCCCGCCTCCTCGGCCAGTAGAAAGTCCAGCAACTGGGACTTGTCACTGCGCTCGCGCAACGCCGGCAAGGCGATCTCCAGGCCATTGAGCCGGTAGTACAAATCTTCGCGGAAGCTGCCGTCCTGCACCCGCTCCAGCAGGTCGCGGTGGGTGGCGCTGATGATGCGCACGTTGACCGCCTGGGGCTCGCCGCCAATGGGCACCACCAGGCGGTCCTCCAACACCCGCAACAAGCGGGTTTGCAAGGCCAGGGGCATGTCGCCGATTTCATCGAGAAACAGGGTGCCGCCATCGGCCTGCTGCAACTTGCCGCGCATGCCTTCCTTGCGTGCGCCGGTGAAACTGCCGCCGCGATAGCCGAACAGTTCGCTCTCGATCAGGCTTTCCGGGATCGCCGCGCAATTGAGGGCGACAAACGCCTGCTCGGCACGCTGGCTGGCGTGGTGGACCGCCTTGGCAAACGCTTCCTTGCCCGAGCCGGTTTCACCGTTGATCAGCAGCGGCACGTCGCGCTCAAACACCCGCAGGGCCTTGCGCATGTCCGCCTGCAGGCCCGCATCGCCCAGGCAAATGCCAGGCAGGCGTGACGGTTCGGCGCTCCGCGGCGCTTGCGCCACCGGCGTGGGCACGCTGCGCGGCTGGCCTCGCAGCAAGGCAAACAACACCCGTCCGTCGCGGGTGCGCAATGGCCAACTGGCGCTGGCATTGACGCTGGCCCGGCCCAGCAACTCGTCCAGCGAGCAATCAAAGAACGCCTCGACGGGCTTGCCCAGCAGCCCGCCACGAATATGCCCCAAGAGGTTCAACGCGCTCTGGTTGACCGCACTGATCCGCCCTTCGCCATCGAACGCCAGCAGCCCTTCGCTGAACAGCCCGACCGACTCGGCCTGCACGTGAAAGCGCAGCAGCCATTGATTGTCGAAGTAACGCAGGAAGTAGCAGCTCTCGATCATCTTCGCCGAGAGGTTGACCAGGGCCATGGTGTGGAACTGACTTTGCCGCGACACGTCATGGCGCGCCGAGGACACATCGAGCACCGCCAGCAACTCGCCATGGGGATCGAACACCGGGCTCGCCGAGCAGGTCAGCCCGGTGTGGCGACCGCGAAAGTGTTCGTCCTGGTGGATGGTCAGCGACTGGCGCTCCACCAGGCAGGTGCCGATGCCATTGGTGCCTTCGCAGGCCTCGCTCCAGTCGGCGCCGAGCCACAGCCCGGCGCGCTCGAAGATCTTGCGTTCGGTGGGCGCGGTGATGCAGTTGAGGATCACCCCGCGGGCGTCGGTCAGCAGCACCGCGTGGCCGGCCCCGGAGAGCTGCTGGTGCAGGCTGTTCATTTCGCCGCCGGCAATCTGCAGCACTTGCTGCAGGCGCTCGCGACTCTCCAGCACCCGGCCGTGTTCCAGCACGGTGGGCGCCATGGCCTGGGCCGGATCGAGGTGATAGTCCTCCAGGCAACGCAGCCAGGAGCGGGCAATCGACGGATCGCTGCCGGGGCCGTGCAGGTGCGCCTTGCCCTGGGTGACCGTGAGGACTTGCCGGGCATGGCGACTCAAATGGTTGTCGTGCATTTCTTATTGTTCTCCCCGGGGCTGATGGGCCTTGCATGAGGTGGCGCCCAGCATCCCCCAGCCCCGGATGTATTGCAATGCCAGCCTGACCCACCGGTCACCGGACGTGCCACAAGCGGTACAAAGTGTCACCAGGGGTTGTGCCGCAACTGCGACAGCCACGCGCATGGGCAGCGTTCAAGATCCCGCAAGCCGTTGATTTACTTGACCTGCAAAGCAGTGGCCCGACCTTTGCTCTAGGCTTATACAGGCGCTCACTGCGCGCACTCCCTTATAAGCACAAAAGCCAAGGAGACACTCATCATGCGTTACGCTCACCCAGGTACTGAAGGCGCTCTCGTTTCGTTCAAAGGCAAATACGGCAACTACATCAATGGCCAGTTTGCCGCGCCTGTCGATGGCCTCTATTTCACCAACACCTCGCCGGTCAACGGCCAGCCTATCGCCGAGTTCCCGCGCTCCAATGCCAAGGACATCGACAAAGCCCTCGATGCCGCCCACGCTGCTGCCGATGCCTGGGGCAGCACATCCGCCCAGGCGCGTTCGCTGGTCCTGCTGAAAATCGCCGACCGCATCGAACAGCACCTGGAAGTGCTGGCGATCACCGAGTCGTGGGACAACGGCAAGGCCGTGCGTGAAACCCTCAACGCCGACATCCCGCTGGCCGCCGACCACTTCCGCTACTTCGCCGGTTGCATCCGCGCCCAGGAAGGCAGCGCCGCCGAGATCGATGGCAACACCGTGGCCTATCACATCCATGAACCGCTGGGCGTGGTCGGGCAGATCATCCCGTGGAACTTCCCGATCCTGATGGCCGCCTGGAAACTCGCGCCGGCCCTGGCCGCCGGTAACTGCGTGGTGCTCAAGCCTGCCGAGCAAACCCCGCTGGGCATCACCGTGCTGATGGAACTGATCGGCGACCTGCTGCCGCCGGGCGTGCTGAACGTGGTGCACGGTTTTGGCAAGGAAGCCGGCGAAGCGCTGGCCACCAGCAAGCGCATCGCCAAGATTGCCTTCACCGGCTCCACGCCGGTCGGCTCGCACATCATGAAATGCGCGGCCGAGAACATCATCCCGTCCACGGTGGAACTGGGCGGCAAGTCGCCGAACATCTTCTTCGCCGACATCATGCAGGCCGAACCGACCTTCATCGAAAAAGCCGCGGAAGGCCTGGTACTGGCATTCTTCAACCAGGGCGAAGTGTGCACCTGCCCATCGCGCGCCCTGGTGCAAGAATCGATCTACGACGACTTCATGAAAGTGGTGATGAAGAAAGTCCTGTCGATCAAGCGTGGCGACCCACTGGACACCGACACCATGGTCGGCGCCCAGGCGTCCGAGCAGCAGTTCGACAAAATCCTCTCGTACCTGGAAATCGCCAAGGGCGAAGGCGCCGAGCTGCTGACCGGCGGCAAGGTGGAGAAGCTCGAAGGCAGCCTGGCGACCGGCTACTACATCCAGCCGACCCTGCTCAAGGGCACCAACAAGATGCGCGTGTTCCAGGAGGAAATCTTCGGCCCGGTGGTGAGCATCACCACCTTCAAGGACGAAGCCGAAGCCCTGGCGATTGCCAACGACACCGAATTCGGCCTCGGTGCGGGCCTGTGGACCCGCGACATCAACCGCGCCTACCGCATGGGCCGGGCGATCAAGGCCGGTCGCGTGTGGACCAACTGCTACCACCTGTACCCGGCCCACGCCGCGTTCGGTGGCTACAAGAAGTCGGGCGTCGGCCGTGAAACCCACAAGATGATGCTCGATCACTACCAGCAGACCAAGAACCTGCTGGTGAGCTACGACATCAATCCACTGGGCTTCTTCTGATCGATCCTCCCGGCGACCTCGGTCGCCGGGAGGTGCTTGGCGATCCGCTACCCACCGGTTCTTCCATCTCGAATTCGGCGCCCTGAAGGCGACCGGAGGCATGGCTGCAACCGCACGTATCCAAACGGTGGTGCACCCCGCGTGCGTACCGCGCTCGTGCTGTTAAAACAACAATAAGAAAGGAGTTCGCAAATGGATCAGATCGGCAACTACGTGCTTTATCTCATCATGCTCTGCGCCGTGCTCGGCGCCTTCGCTGCGATCTACAACAGTGATGAAGGGCTTGGTAAAGAATTCATGGAAGGCATCCACGCCACGGGGTACATCTTCGTACCGGCGGCGGGGATCATGGCTTCCATCCCCTACCTGACGGTGCTCATCGAAAAAGCCTTTGGCCCGTTCTTCAGCTCGTTGGGCGCCGATCCGGCGCTCGCCGCAACCATGATCATTGCCTCGGACATGGGCGGCTATCACCTGGCGTCCGCCCTGGCGGCCAGCAAGGAAGCGCTGGTCATGGCGCTGATCACCGGTTTCATGGGTGGCGCGACCATCGTGTTCTCGATCCCCATGGGCCTGGCCATGCTCGACAAGCGCGACCACAAATACATGGCCCTGGGCATCATGTCCGGCATTTTGACCATTCCCCTGGGCGTGTTGATCGCCAGCGTCATCCTCGCCTTCAGTAACCCACTGGTCCGCGACCTGGTGTCGACCAACGGCGAAGCCACCTATCAACTGGCCCTGGGCCTGGGCAGTATCTTCGCCAACCTGCTGCCGATCCTGATCTTCGTCGTGGCCCTGGCCCTGGGCCTGCGCTTTTTGCCGGACATGATGATCAAGGGCTTCATCATCTTCGGCCGGACCCTGGACGCGGCGATCAAACTGGTGCTGGTGTTTTCCATCGTCGAGTACTTCACCGGCGTCTTCACCCTGGTGTTTGGCGGTTGGGGCTTCCACCCGATCATCGCCGACGCCGAGGACCAGACCCGTGCCCTGGAAACCGCGGGCTACATCGGCATCATGCTCGCCGGTGCGTTCCCGATGGTTTACCTGCTGCGCAAATACCTGGGCAAGCCCCTGGAGAAACTCGGTGGCAAGATCGGCCTGAGCGCGGTCGGCAGTGCCGGCATGCTGGCCACCATCGCCAACATCCTGGCCATGTTCCGCCTGGTGCGTTTCATGCCGCCCAAGGACAAGGTGATCAACATTGCCTTCGGCGTATGCGCCGCGTTCCTGCTGGGCGACCACCTGTCGTTCACTGCCAACTTCCAGCCGACGATCATTCTGCCGGTGCTGATCGGCAAGCTCAGTGCCGGGTTCATTGCCGTGGGCCTGGCGTACTGGCTGTCGGTGCCCAAGGCCTTGCAACTGGAGGCGCAAGACCGCGCCGCCGGGATCATTGCCGAGGGCGAATACCTGGGCCTGCCGGTGCCGGAAACCCTGCACCCGGATGGTCACAAGGCCACGGCCTGAATCCGGCGCGGCGAGGCGGCCTGCATGAAACCTTTGACCACGGGCAACCAAGTGCTCCTGCTGGGGCTGGACTTCGGTTCCACCACCAGCAGCGCGCTGATCGCCCAGGCCAGCATCAGCAGCCATTGCATCACCGGGCGCATGGCGTTGCATGAGCCGGTGGTGCTCTACCGTGGCGAGCCGGTGTTTACCCCGTTTGCCGGCGATGCCATCGACGAACGGGCCGTGCAACGCTTGATCGAGGGTTGGTTGGCGGACGCGAAGGTCACGCCCGAGGCGCTGTTTTCCGGCGGCGTGATCATCACCGGCCTGGCCGCCCAGCGGAACAATGCGCACGCTCTGGCCGACCTGGTGGGCGGACTGATCGGCAACGCGCTGATTACCCGCGCCGATGACGGCGGGCTTGAGTCCTGGCTGGCGTTCATGGGCAGTTGCTCGGCCCTGAGCCGCTTTCATGGCGAGCGACCCATCCTCAACCTGGACATCGGCGGCGGTACCACCAATGCCGCCCTGGGACTGGCCGGCAATGTGCTGGCCAGCGGCTGTCACTTTATCGGCGCCCGGCACTTTCAATGCGTGCCGGGCAGCTATCAACTCTGCGCCATCTCCCCGTTCGGCCAGGTACTGCTCGACGAACTGGACATCCCTGTCCGCCTGGGCGACACGCTGGAGACCGACCAGCGAGACGCCATCATCGGCTGGTACATCGCGGCGCTGGAGGCCATCGTCAGCGGCGACCGCCACTTCTTCAGCAGCCCCGCCGGGCAGCGCACCGAGCAACTGCCGTTGCACCTGCCGGCACTCGCGGCGCCCCTGAGCCTGACCTTTTCCGGCGGGGTCGGCGAGTTGCTCTACCGCCACTTGCAGGGCGAAACGCTGCCGGGCACCACCCACTATGGTGACCTGGGCATCGACCTGGCCCTGGCCATCGCCGCCCATCCCCAGTTGGTGGGCGACGCCAATCGCCTCGTCCCGGAAAACCGTGGGCGCGCCACGGTGTACGGCTTGACCCTGCACAACACCGAGATCTCCGGCAGCACCCTGTTCCTGCCGCAACCGCACATCCTGCCGCTCAAGGACTTGCCCATCGTCGCCCGCCTGCCGACCCGCGCCTCCCTCGCCCAACTGGTCGACGCCATCACCCTGGCAGCCACCAGCCGTGGCGGCGCCTGCCTGCAATTGCTCGACGACGGTGCACCACCGGGCCTGGATGACATTCGCCAACTCGGCGCCCGCCTGGCCAGCGCCATCGCCCAGGTTCAACCGCCCGCGCACTGGCCGTTGGTGCTGCTGCTGGAAAGCAACGCCGGCAAGGCCCTGGGCAACTACGCCAGCGACTGGGGCCGACAACCCTGCAACCTGGTGGTCATCGATGAGGTACGCGAACGCCATGCGCACTTCATCAACCTGGGAAAACCCCACCAACAGATAGTGCCCGTCGCCTTTTACGGCGTGCATTGACCTTTATGGCCCGCCAAGGAGCGTCTTCCGTGTCACTCAAAGCACTCGACCAGATCAGCCTGCCCACCGTTGGCAGCGAACGTTCGTACGGCACCTGCGTGCTGGATCGACAGATCGACTTCGCCAGCCTCAAGGCCGTGCTCGGGGCCGCCGACATCAGCAAGGCCGGTGACCGGGTCGCGGGCCTGGCCGCCAAAGACGACATCAGCCGCGAAGCCGCGCGCAAGGTGCTGTCCGAGCTGACCTTGCAGCACTACTACGACCACCCGCTGACCGACCGCCACGGCCGTATCGACAGCGTCATGCAGGTCAACTACGACATCGACCACGGGACGTTCGGCGAAATTGCCGCGCTGACCCTGGGCGACTTGAAAGACCGCCTGCTGCGCAGCCATGGCGATGAGATCCGCCGCATCGGCCGGGCGATGACCGGCGTGATGGTCGCCGCCCTGGCCAAGTTGCTCGATGTCCACGAACTGATCCTGCTGTCGAAGAAACTCAAGAGCGGCGCGGCGGCCAAGGCGCGCACCCTGGTCGGCCTGGGCGGCACGCTGTCCTCACGCTTGCAACCCAATCACCCCACGGACAACCTCAGCGGCATCACCTTGTTGGTCTACACCGGTCTGAGCATGGGCTCGGGCGACGCCCTGATCGGCCTGAACCCGGCCATCGACACCGTGGACAACATCAGCGCCACCCTGCGCCACCTGGACAAACTGCGGCGCGAAACCGGGGCGCCCACGCAGATTTGCGTACTGTCCCATATCAAGACGCAACTGGCCTGCCTGGAACAAGGCGCGCCGGTGGAGATCATGTTCCAAAGCCTGGCGGGGACCGACCGCACCCTGACCGACGAATTTGACGTCACCGTCGAGTTGCTCGACCTGGCCTGGCAGACCATGGGCGAAAAAGGCCCGCTGCGTGAGGTCGCCGAAAACTTCATGTACTTCGAGACCGGCCAGGGCAGCGAGCTGACCTACGGCAAGCACGAAGGCATCGACATGGCCACCTGCGAAGCCCTGTGCTACGGGCTGGCGCGGCGCTACTCGCCGTTCATGGTCAACAACGTCACCGGGTTCATTGGCCCGGAAACCCACCTCGACAACTTTGAAATGACCTACTCCTGCTTGCAGGACCAGTTCATGGGCAAATTGATGGGCCTGCCCATGGGCATGGCGCCCTGCTACACCCTGCACTCCCAGGTCACCCTCGAAGGCCAGCAAATGGCCACCGAGTTGCTCGCCGCCGCCGGGGCCAACTTCTTCATGGACGTGTACCTGAGCACCGACCGCATGCTCGCCTACTTCGACACCAGCGCCCATGACAACCAGACCCTGCGTGAGGTCCACGACCTCAACCCGGCGCCCGAGTACCTGCGCTGGGCGCTAGGTAAAGGGATTTTCGAGCAGGACGCCCACGGCAACGTGCAGCGTGGCGCGAACTGGGGTAACCCGCGGATCTTCTGCGAGTCGGACATCGACTTCCAACGGCTGGTGGAATCCACCCCCGCCACCTACGGCTTCGACAACGCCGGCCCGCGTCCGGCCAACCGCGTCTCGCGCACCGTGCGGGCCAACCTGGCGGTCGCCCGCGAGGCAATCTACGTCGACCTGCGTCCGGCCGAAATCGGCAACATCCCGCTACGCGAACTGCGTACCGCCGCCCCCGACAAGCTGGCGCACCTGCAAGACCCGGAACTGGGCGCACGCCTGACCGAAGAAGTCCTGCGCCGGCTGAAGCCGGAGTACAACGACGTGCAGATCGTCATTTCCGACGGCCTCAGCGCCGAGGCCATTCACCACAACATCCCCGACTTGCTGCCGGTGTTGATGGACGGCCTCAATAGCCGTCAATTGCGCATCGGCCAACCGATCCTGGCCCCCTATGGCCGGGTCAAACTGGCGGAGTCGGTGGGTGAGGCGTTGCAACCGCAATTGATCATCGTGCTGATCGGCGAACGCCCGGGCGGCGACGCCCTGGCTTCGCGCAGCATGTCCGCGTACCTGGGCTATCGCCTGCCCGATGAACAGACCCGCCGTGCCGCCGCGCGCTTTAGCGGCAACCCCGAAATCCGCTACGAATACACGGTGATCTCCAACATCTACAGCGGCGGTCTACCGCCGATAGAAGGCGGCAGTGTGGTCGCCGAGAAGGCCTTTGCCATCCTCGAACACCGTGCCGCCGGCAACCGCCTGGAAAACCTGCTGAAGAAGGTGGCATCCTGATGCATGACGACCTCCTCGGCAGCGGCCCTTCTTATTTGAAACGGAGTGTGTGATGGCAAGTTTTTCCCATAGCGTCGGCGCCCTGACTTACCGCTTCGACGACCTCAAGGACGTCATGGCCAAGGCCAGCCCGGCACGTTCCGGGGACTTCCTGGCCGGTGTCGCGGCGCAGAACGACGGCGAACGAGTGGCCGCGCAGATGGCGCTGGCTGACATCCCGCTTAAACACTTCCTACAAGAAGCGCTGATCCCCTACGAAACCGATGAAGTCACCCGGTTGATCATCGACACCCACGACACCCTGGCCTTTGCCGCCGTCAGCCACCTCACCGTCGGTGGCTTTCGTGACTGGCTGCTCAGCGATGCCGCCGACGAACACAGCCTGCGGGCGCTGGCCCCGGGCTTGACCCCGGAAATGGCGGCCGCCGTGTCGAAGATCATGCGCGTCCAGGACCTGGTGCTGGTGGCCCAGAAGATCCGCGTGGTCACCCGTTTCCGCGGCACCCTGGGCCTGCGCGGACGCCTGTCGACCCGCCTGCAGCCCAACCACCCGACCGACGAGCCGGCCGGCATTGCCGCGAGCATTCTCGACGGCCTGCTGTACGGCAACGGCGACGCGATGATCGGCATCAACCCGGCCACCGACAGCATCGCCTCGATCTGCACCATGCTGGAGATGCTCGACGCCGTGATCCAGCGCTACGAAATCCCCACCCAGGCCTGCGTGCTGACCCACGTCACCACCTCCATCGAAGCGATCAACCGTGGCGTGCCGCTGGACCTGGTGTTCCAGTCCATCGCCGGCACCGAGGCGGCCAACGCCAGCTTCGGCATCAGCTTGAGTCTGTTGCAAGAAGGCTATGACGCGGGCTTGAGCCTCAATCGCGGGACCCTGGGGCAAAACCTGATGTACTTCGAGACCGGCCAGGGCAGCGCGCTGTCGGCCAACGCCCACTTCGGCATCGACCAGCAAACCTGCGAGACCCGCGCCTACGCCGTGGCCCGGCACTTCAAGCCATTTCTGGTGAACACCGTGGTCGGCTTTATCGGCCCGGAGTACCTGTACAACGGCAAACAAATCATCCGCGCCGGCCTGGAAGACCACTTCTGCGGCAAATTGCTGGGCGTGCCGATGGGCTGTGACATCTGCTACACCAACCACGCCGAGGCCGACCAGGACGACATGGACACCCTGCTGACCCTGTTGGGCGTGGCCGGGATCAACTTCATCATGGGCATCCCCGGCTCCGACGACATCATGCTCAACTACCAGACCACGTCGTTTCACGACGCGCTCTACGCCCGCCAGACCCTGGGCCTCAAGCCGGCGCCGGAGTTCGAGGCGTGGCTGGCCAAAATGGGGATTTTCACCCAAGGTGATGGCAAAGTTCATTTCGGCAACAACCTACCGCCGGCCTTCCGCCAGGCCCTGGCGCAACTGGGATGAGTGAAATGCTTATGGACAACACCCCCGTCGATCCACACAACCCCTGGCTGCAACTGCGCCGCCTGACCCCGGCGCGGATTGCCCTGGGTCGCACCGGCACCAGCCTGCCGACCGGCGCCCAACTGGACTTCCAGTACGCCCACGCCCAAGCGCGCGATGCCGTGCACTTGCCGTTCGACCATGGCGGTTTAAGCGCACAACTGGCCGAACGCGGACGCGCCAGCCTGCTGCTGCACAGCGCCGCCCTCGACCGCCACAGCTACCTGCAACGCCCGGACCTGGGGCGCAAACTCAGCGCCGAGTCCGCGCAGGCACTGCGTGAACACGCACAGGCCGCTCCCGGTGGCGTCGACCTGGCAATCGTGGTGGCCGATGGCTTGTCGGCGCTGGCGGTGCACCGCCATACCTTGCCGTTTCTGGCGCGCATGGAGGAGCAGGCCCAAGCCGAAGGCTGGTCGATGTCGCCAGTGATCCTGGTGGAACAGGGCCGGGTGGCGGTGGCGGATGAAATCGGCGAGTTGCTCGGCGCGCGCATGGTGGTGATCCTGATCGGCGAACGCCCCGGCCTCAGTTCGCCCGACAGCCTGGGACTGTATTTCACTTACAACCCAAAAGTTGGCCTGACGGATGCCTATCGCAACTGCATTTCCAACGTGCGCCTGGAGGGGTTGAGCTACGGCATGGCCGCCCATCGCTTGCTGTACCTGATGCGCGAGGCCTGCCGACGGCAGTTGTCGGGGGTCAACCTGAAGGATGAGGCGCAGGTGCAGACTCTTGAGTCAGAAACGGACCTCAAAAATCAGGGAAACTTCCTGCTTGGCCCGGCGCAGGACTGAGCCGAATCCGCATTGCGTTTTGGCTGCGCTTTGAGGCAGAGTCGACGAGCGGTCGCATGCTCCATGAAGCGATTGCCGTCAAACTCACGGAAAACTGCCGTCATATTCACTTGAAGTTGAGGCCTCGCATGCGGATTACTCAAGCCACCCTGGAGCACCTGGACCTGCTGACGCCCTTGTTCGTCAAATACCGCGAGTTTTACGGCGCTCTGCCCTACCCGGACTCGTCCCGGGCCTTCCTGGAAAAGCGCCTGCGCCGCAAGGAGTCGGTGATTTACCTGGCCCTGCGCGACGATGACGACAGCAAACTGCTGGGCTTCTGCCAGTTGTACCCGAGCTTTTCGTCGCTGTCGCTCAAGCGCGTGTGGATCCTCAACGATATCTACGTCGCCGAGGACGCCCGCCGCCAGTTGGTCGCCGACAACCTGATGCGCACCGCGAAAAAGATGGCCAAGGAAACACAAGCGGTGCGCATGCGCGTATCCACCAGCAGCGACAATCTGGTGGCGCAAAAGACCTACGAGTCCATCGGCTTTCGCGAAGACAGCGAGTTCAAGAACTATGTATTACCGATCAGCGATGAACGCTAGTCCACACCCGCGTTTTTCACTGTAGAAGCGAGCCTGCTCGCGATAGCGTCAGCACTTTCGACATCGACCGTGACTGATATTCAGCGATCGCGAGCAGGCTCGCGCCCACACTGTGCAGCCTGGGCCGCTGATCCGTCTTCGTAATCCCCCGCTACAAACTCCACGGTTTTTTCACGCCTGCGTCCGTATAATCCGGACCCTCACAGACCGTAAGAAAAACTCCACGACACTGTAGCCTTACTCTCCAAACATTCCGCACAGGCTTGCCGAGCCGAGCCATTACCACAGGTGCCCGCCATGGACTTCAACCCGATAGACCTTATCCTGCATCTCGACGTCTACCTCGATTTGCTGGTAACTAATTACGGTCCATGGATCTACGCCATCCTGTTCCTGGTGATCTTTTGCGAAACCGGCCTGGTAGTGATGCCTTTCCTGCCGGGCGATTCGTTACTGTTCATTGCCGGCGCCGTGGCTGCCGGTGGTGGCATGGACCCGGTGTTGCTGGGTGGCCTGTTGATGCTGGCGGCGATTCTCGGTGACAGTACCAACTATGTGGTTGGACGAACGGCGGGGGAAAAGCTGTTCAGTAACCCCAACTCGAAAATCTTCCGCCGCGACTACCTGCAACAAACCCACGACTTTTATGACAAGCACGGCGGCAAGACCGTGACCCTGGCGCGCTTCTTGCCGATCATCCGCACCTTCGCCCCGTTCGTCGCCGGTGTTGCCAGAATGCCGTACCCGCGCTTCTTCGGTTTCAGTGTGTTCGGCACCATCCTGTGGGTAGGCGGCCTGGTCACCCTGGGCTATTTCTTTGGCAACGTACCCTTCATCAAGAAGAACCTGTCGCTGCTCGTGGTGGGCATCATCCTGCTGTCGCTGGTGCCGATGATCATTGGCGTAGTCCGCAACCGCCTGGCCGCCGCCAACTCCAAAGCCGAGCCGCGCTGATCCGCCATGGGTCTCCTGAGCTCCTGGCGCCGCCAGCGCACACTGGCCAAGCACCCCGTTGCCGATGACACCTGGCAACGGGTGCGTCATCAGTTGAGCTTTCTTGACGGCCTGACCGAGGCCGAAGACCAGTGGCTGCGCGAAGCCGCCGTGCTCTTCCTGCAAGAAAAACACCTGACCTGCCTACCCGGCGTTGAACTGCACCAGGAACAGCGCCTGCTACTGGCCGCCCAGGCCCAACTGCCACTGCTGAACCTGGGTGAGTTGAACTGGTATTCGGGCTTCCACGAAATCGTCCTCTACCCCGACGACTTCGTCAGTCCCCAGCGCCATCGCGATGCCAGCGGCGTGGAACATGAGTGGGACGGTGAACACAGTGGCGAGGCCTGGCAGCAAGGGCCGATCATCCTGGCCTGGCCTGGCGTCATGGCCAGTGGCGGCTGGGAAGGCTATAACCTGGTGATCCACGAACTGGCGCACAAGCTCGACATGCTCAACGGCGATGCCAATGGCCTGCCGCCGCTGCACAGCGACATGCGCGTCAGCGACTGGGCCCAAGTGATGCAACACGCCTACGATGACCTCAACCGGCAGTTGGACCACAACCCGGACGCCGAAACGCCAATCGACCCCTATGCCGCAGAAAACCCGGCGGAATTCTTCGCCGTCACCAGCGAGTAC
Source organism: Pseudomonas sp. ok272 (assembly GCF_900109995.1). Taxonomy (GTDB): domain Bacteria; phylum Pseudomonadota; class Gammaproteobacteria; order Pseudomonadales; family Pseudomonadaceae; genus Aquipseudomonas. The sequence continues at coordinate 202,068 of NZ_FOCB01000007.1, forward strand.
TTCTTCAGTGCCCCGGATCTGCTGCACGACAGTTATCCACAGGTCTATCAGCAGTTGCAGTTGTTCTACCGTCAGGATCCACTGCAGCGACTGACTCGGTTGCAAGCCGAACACCCGGCCTATCAGCCGCCACTCGACTAAGGTCTAGACGACCTCTGGTACGTGGCACGGGCCACAGAATATGCCTATAATCGCCGCCACTTTTTGGTCAATCCGGCCAAGTCATTTGGCCACTTACGGGGGCACCGCCCAATGAGCTACAGCAAGATTCCGGCTGGCAAAGACCTGCCGAACGACATCTACGTCGCGATCGAGATCCCGGCCAACCACGCGCCGATCAAATACGAAATCGACAAAGACAGCGATTGCCTGTTCGTTGACCGTTTCATGGCCACCCCAATGTTCTACCCGGCCAACTACGGCTTCATCCCCAACACCCTGGCTGACGACGGCGACCCGCTGGACGTACTGGTAGTGACTCCTTACCCGGTTGCTCCAGGTTCGGTCATCCGTGCACGCCCGGTCGGCATCCTGCACATGACCGACGACGGCGGCGGCGATGCCAAGGTGATCGCGGTTCCTCACGACAAGCTGTCCCAGCTGTACGTCGACGTGAAGGAATACACCGACCTGCCCGCCCTGCTGCTGGAACAGATCAAACACTTCTTCGAGAACTACAAAGACCTCGAAAAAGGCAAATGGGTGAAGATCGAAGGTTGGGGCGATGCAGAAGCCGCTCGCACCGAGATCATGAAGTCGGTTGCCGCCTATAAAGGCTAAGCAATAAACACCCGTGACCTGTTTCAAGAGAACCCCGGTTATCCGGGGTTTTTTTTGCGCGCTCGCCCCTCGATATAAACGATACGTTTAATAACGCACACTTAAATGTTTATTATTGTTTACTTACATCTAACAATATCTTGCAAATAAGACGAATATTCCCGCGCAATTTGATCGCGTTGTTTATTCAATACTGCGATCGCCACCCGTAAACTTCGTGTTTATGAAAAAGAACAATTGCGGCCCACGCTTCAAAGCACTCCTCAAAGAGGTGAACCTCACCCCTTCGGAGTTCGCGACCTTCTGCAACGTTGAGCCCCAGCACGTCAACAACTGGTATCTGCGAGGCGTTCCCTACCCACGCATGGACGAAATCGCCCGCTATTTAAGCGTCAATAGCCTATGGCTGCTCAACGGCGAGGGACCCAAGTACCCCACGCACGGACAACGTGAGGATCCGTCCAACAACCTGTTCGAAACCCAGGAGATTCGCGGTGTCTATACCGTGAATGTCGAGGGTGCCGATATCGAACTGCCGATGTATAAAGAAGTACCTAAAGCACCCGGCACCAGCGAGACTCACATCGTCGAAGTCCCCAATGAATTTGTCCGCCTGCCACGCCACTACCTTGAAGCCCTGGACGTCGAGCCCGCTCAAGCCATTTGCGTGTCCATGGTCGGCGATAGCATGTCGGAAAAGATCGAAGACGGTTCGCTCCTGGCCATCGACCGCGAGCTGACATGGATCATCGACGGCGAGATCTACGCCATCGAACACAACGGCATGCTGCGCATCAAATACCTGCACCGCCACCCGGAGGGCGGCCTGCGCCTGCGTAGCCACAACAGCAGCTGCTACCCCGACGAGATCTTCAGCGCTGAACAGATCGAGCAGCAAAACATCGAAATCCTTGGCTGGGTGTTCTGGTGGTCAACCCTGCACAAACAACGACCGCCGGTGCCACTGCGTTGAAGCGCAGCATTTGCTCCACATCACACATCAGGCTGGGAATTCCCCACAAAAATCAGTATGCTGCGCCCACATTTGCATCGACCCGCCCAGCGCCGGTCCGATCGCGTCGACAAGGCAGATCACGCTCTCGCCAAGTCCCACAGCCGGACGCAAGATCCGGGTGTACGTTTTGAAGGCGGGTGCGGTTTACCAAAAATGAACCAAGCCCGTCCCCGAGAAGCCGGCCACAAGCCGGCTTTTTAATTGCCAAAAATAAACTCGCCTCATCCGAGAAGCCACCTGATAGCCTCGCTATTACGGGAATTATTGACACTCCCCTCTCCGATGGTCCTCAACACCCTTTTGTGTGGAACACGTGTTGCTGGGGCTCGCGAACGGCCAATGCCCGACCATTCCCCCAACTCCAACACGGCCCGTATCGGGACCTGCGCGGCGTTGCACCGCGCAGGCTCGGTACTTAGAAGGCGATATTGAGCCCCAGGCGTACGCCGTGATCGCTATAGCCATCGCCGATCTGCCCGGAGTAGCCCAGGTCGACGCTTGCTTGCGGGGCAAGCTTGGCGCTGACCCCGAACTGTAGCAGCGCGGTGTCCTGGGCAATGGGCACGCCCTTGACGGTGAAGCTGTCATAGCCGGCCAGGGTCAGGTGACTGTCTTGGCTTGGCTCGTCGAGCACACGCTGCCACGCCAGGCTGCTCTGTACGCTCAATGGCACCCCCGCTACGTCAACAGCGGGAGTGCTCGCACGCAGGCCCAGGCTGGAATAGGTCGTACGGTCCTTCTCGCTGTCGCCGCGCAACGCAGTGCTGCCACCCTGTTCGTGGAAGCTGTCGCTGTCGACTTCGACATGGGCCAGGCCAACGAACGGCTCAAGGGTCAGGTCACCGGCCTGGATGGCATACCCCAGTTCACCAAACACCTGTGTCGTATTGGCGTCGTACTTGGCCTTGACGCGCTCTTGCATGCTGCCGACGTTGACGTAGCGCCTGCTGTCAATGTCGCTCCAGGCATGGGAGGCGCCCACGCTCAGGTGCAGCGCATTCCACTGCCCGCCCAGGTAGGCCGTCAGTGATGTGCTGTCGACCTTGGCCGAGGAGTTTCGCGCATCGGCGTCCAGGTCACTGGTGCCATAACCGGCCGCCAGTCCCGCGCGCCAGGTGTCGTTCAGCGGCATGTCGATGCCCAGCAGCGTGCCCTGGCTGCTATGGTCGAGGCTGGCGACATTGCTATTGCCGTCGCTATCGCCCCAACTGCCGTAGCCCTGCACCCAGAAGGTCATGCCACTTTGCGCATCGACATGCAGCACACCTTCACTCGGGGCCTGGCCCTGAGCACTGCGCAGGCGCGTTCCAATCGCATCGCGCACGTAGCGGCTGTCATCGAACAACGCACCACGGGTGCTGGCGTGGATCTCGCCAGACAGGCTGTCGTAAGCCGAGCGTGCCTGGTCGGCACTGAGTACCGCCACCGCGCTATACACACTCCCCGCGTCGGCCGCATCCAGCGTCCCGGCCACGGCACGCTGGTTGTAGGTCTGAGCGACCGACGTGAAGGCGACTTCGTTACGATCCAGACCCAGGGTCACGCCATTGCTTGCGTAGGTCACTTGCGGCGTGAGGAAGACCAGGTTGCTGCTGACGCTGCCAAAGGTGCCGGTCAGGTTGCCGGCCTCGATAATTTTGTACTGGGTGTTCGGTGCCCAGTCGCCAGTGCCGGCCACGATGTTCAGGCCCGCGCCGCCAAGCGACACGGTGCCGGTGGCGTTCACCTGGTCGGAGCGGCCATCGGGGTCCGCTTCGATCACTAGCGTAGAGCCGCTGTTGAAGCGGATGTCGCCGGCAACGTTCAGTGTGCCAATCGAGTTGCCCGGGTTCAGGGTCGCGCCGCTGGCCAGGTTGATATCGCCATTGATGGTGCCGTGGCCGCCGAGCATCGCCCCCTGGGCCACGTCGACATCGCTGGAAAGGTTGGCGCTGGAGCCCGCCGCACCGCCGATGATCAGGCTGCCGGCCCCGACCGTGGTGCCACCACCGACCGTCGAGAGGCCATTGAGGACCAGTTTGCCGCTACCGACCTTGGCCAAGTGGCCAACACCGTTGATCGAGCCGTCAAACACACTGCTGGCGCCGTCTGCCCCCACTTGCAATGTACTGCCTGCACCCAGCAGCAAAGCCCCCGAACCACTGAGGGCATCCAGGTTGTTAAACCCGCCGACACTGACCAAGGCGCTACTGGCAACGTTCAAGTCAGCCTTGCCCAAGGCGGTATTACCGATCAAGTTCAACGCGCCCTGGAGAATATTCAGCGCCCCACTGAAGGTATTGTTGCCGCTCAAGGTCAGCTCGCTGGCGCCTTGTTTGTTCAGTTCGCCGTTGCCACTGACGACGCCGCTGAGGGCCATGTCATGGTTGCCGGCCAGCGTCAGGCTGCCGTTGAGTGCCACTGCGTTGGCCAGGTTGATGGTCGTCGAGCTGTCCAGCGTGGTGCCGTCGGCGGCGACCAATGCGCCGGTGCCCAGCGCGGCGCTGTTGCCCAGCACCAGGGTTCCAGCATTGAGCCGCGTGCCGCCGCCGTATGTGTTACTGCCATTGAGCGTCAGGCTAGACGCACCGGCCTTGATCAGACTGCCCGCACCGCTGACGACACCGTCAAGGGTCAACGCATGGGAGCCGGCAACGGTCAGCCCACCGTTGAGCAGCATGGCGTTGCCGAGGGTGACGGCGGCGTTGCTGTCCAGCGCAGTGCCATTGGCGGCGCTCAGCACACCGCTGCCGAGCGCGGAGTTATTGCCCACCACGATCTTGCCGCCGTTCAGGGCGGTGCCGCCGGTATAGCCGTTAGCGGCGTTAAGCACCAGGGTGCCGGTGTCGTATTTGCCGAGGGTGCCCGCGCCGTTGAGGGCCACCCCGAGTGTTGCGGTGGCGTTCGGATCAACCCGCACCGTGGCATTGCCCATCGCGCCGTTGACCAGATTCAGCGTGCCCGCGGTGCCGTTCTGCAGGCTGTAGCCGTCCGTGACGAATTGCATGCCGGTGATGGCTTGCGCGCCGTTGACGGTCACCGTACCCGCCGAGCCCTGGAACACTGCAAAGGTGTTGACCCAGGCTTGATTAACCGTGCCGTTGACGTCGGTCCAATTGGTGGTGCCCGTGCCCCAGGTGCCGCTGCCGCCCTCCACCGAACCGTTGGGGAACAGTTGGCTGCCGTCCCAGAACTGTACGGTGACGCCCGGCGCGGTGACCAGCAGGTTGATCTGATTGGCCAGCGCAGTTTGCAGTATCAGATCGCCCGGTGTAACGCTGCCCGGCACGGTGCCGATGAGCATGCCGTTGTCGGTCAGGCCACCGGTGTAATTGATCAGGCGATACACACCGCTGCCGAAACCGCCGATGTCACTGACATTGAGGGTGCCGTCGAGGGTCAGGTTGTCGTCGACGCTGACCAGCGCATTGCCGCCGCCGGAAACCGGGGTGCCGAGGCCGACATCGAAGTTGGAGTTGCCGTTGAACACCAGCGAATCCATCGACAAGGTGCTGCCGGTTGCCGCCGCCAGATGACCGCCATCGGCCACCGTCACCGCGCCGGTCAAGGTGCCGCTGCCGCCGAGGGTGCCGCCGCTGTTGACCAGCACGTTGCCGCTGGCCAGCGAACCGTTGACCTGCAAAGTGCCGGCATTGACGCTGGTGTCGCCCGTCAGGTGGCTGGTACCGCTGAGGGTCAGGGTGCCGCTGCCGAGTTTGGTCAGCCCGCCGTCACCGCTGAGAGTCCCGGCGAAGGTGCTGCTGACGTTGTTGCCGCCCAGGCTCAGCGTATTGCCGGTGCCGATCAACGCCGTACCACTGCCGGTGAGGCTGGCGAGGCTACCTGAGGCGCCGAGATTCAGCGCCGCGCCGCCACTGAGATTGACCGTGGCGTTGTTGCCCAGCGCCCCGCTACTCAACGTGGTCAAACTACCGGAAAGCACATCGAACGTGCCGCTGAAGGTGTTGTTGCCGCTCAGCGTTACGTCGGCCAGACCGTTTTTGCTCAGCGTGCCGGCGCCAGCGATGATGCCGCCGAGGGTCAGATTGTTCGTCCCGGCCAGGGCCAGATTCGCATTGACGTTGACGTTGTTGGCCAGCACCAGTGGCGCGTTGTTGTCGAGGGTCGAGGCACCGGCCACGGTCAGGGCGCCCAGGCCGAGCGCGCTGTTGCTGCCCACCGTCACGGTGCCCGCGTTCAGCGTGGTGCCACCGCTGAACGTGTTGGTGCCGTTGAGGGTCAGGTTCGACGCGCCGTTCTTGATCAATCCGCCCGCGCCACTGACCACCCTGGTGAGGGTCAGGTTGTTGCTGCCGGTATTGGTCAGATTGGCGTTGAGCACCACGTTGTTGCCCAGGCTTAGCGCACTAGGGTTGCTGTCCAGCGCCGAGGCCCCGGCCACGGTCAGGTTGCCCAGACCCAGCGCCGAATTGCTGCCGGCGGTCAGGGTGCCGGCGTTCAGGGTAGTGCCGCCGAGGAAGTTATTGTTGCCGGTCAGGGTCAGGTTGGCCACGCCGTTTTTGGTCAGGCTGCCAGCGCCGTTGACCAAACCCGCCAGGGTCAGATCGGCCGTGCCGCCAATGCCGAGGTTACCGGCCAGATTGACCGCGTTATTCACCGCAACCGCCGAAGTGGCATCCAGCGTGGTCCCGCCCGCGGTGTTCAGCGTGCCATAACCCAGTGCCGAGTTCGACGCCAGCGTCAAGCCGCCCGAGTTCAGCGCAACCGGACCCAGGAAGGCGTTGTTGCCACCGAGGGTCAGGTTGGCCGTACCGGTTTTGATCAGGCCAGCGTTGCCACTGATCACGCCACTGAGGGTCAGCGCATCGCTACCCACTAGGGTGAGATTACCGTTGAGCGTTGCGGCGTTGGCCAGCGTCACCGCGGTATTGCTGTCCAGTTGCGTGCCGGCGTTGCTGGTCAACATGCCGGTACCCAGCGCCGTGTTGCTGCCGACGATAATTTTGCCGCCGTCCAGTTGCGTCCCGCCGGTATAAGCGTTGGCGCCGTTGAGCACCAGCGTGCCGCTGTCGAGTTTATTGAGGATGCCGCCGCCATTGATATTCGCACCAATGGTCGCGGTCACGCCCGGATCAACGCGCATCGAGGTGGTGCCGCCGCTGCCGTTGACCGCCGTCAATTGCCCCGCCGCACCGTTGACCACGTTGTAGCCGTCGGTGAGGAATTGCATGCCAGTGAACGCTTGCGTGCCGTTCACCGTCACGGTGCCGGCGGTGCCCTGGAACACCGCGAAGTCGCCGGCCCAAGGCTGGCTGAGCTGGCCGTTGGCGTCGGTCCAGTTGGTGTCGACGGCATTCCAAGTGCCGTTGCCGCCATCGACGACGCCGTCGGCCGTCGTCTTGCTGCCGTCCCAGTAACGAATGTTGACGTTCGGTGCCGCCACTTGAATGTTGATCTGATTGGCCACCCCGGTCTGCACCACCAGATCGCCGAGGGTGTAGCCGAACGGCACGCTGGCGACGTCCAGGCCCAGATTAGTCAGGGCCCCGGTGTAGTTGAACAGGCGATACACGCCGACACCGAAACCACCGGCATCGGTGACGTTGAGGTTACCGTTAAGGGTCAGGTTGCCGCCGACATTCATCAACGAAGTCGTCGACGGTGTGCCTAGGGCGACATCGACATTGCTGCTGGCACCGAGCGTTAACGAACCCGCTGACAAGGTATTGCCCGAGGACAACGCCAGATGGCCGCCGTTATTGATGTTCACCGCGCCAATCGCCGAACCGGTACTGGTACTGGTCAGGGTACCGCCGCTATTGACGTTGACCTGCGTACTGTTCAGCGAACCCGTGAGGTTCAGGGTGCCGCCATTGACTGAAGTGTTGCCGGTGAGACCGCTGATCCCGGTGAGGTTCAAGGTGCCGGTACCCACTTTGGTCAACCCGCCGCTGCCACTGAGGTCACCGTCGAAAGTGCTGCTGGTGTTGACGCCGCCCACGGTCAGCGTATTGCTGCCGGAGAGTTGCACGCTGCCGCTGCCGGTCAGTGCGCCGAGGCTGGCGTCGCTGTCCAGATTGAGCCCGGCGCTGGCGCTGATGTTGACGCCGGAAGTGTTGCCCAGCGCGTTGGCGCTGAGGGTGGTGACGCTGCCGGAAATGATATTCAGCGCGCCAGTGAACGTGTTGTTGCCGGCCAGGGTCAGATCCGACAAACCGTTTTTGGTCAGGCTGCCGGCGCCGTCGATGATGCCGTTGAGACGCAGGTCGTGGTTGCCGGCGACCGTCAACCCGGCGTTCAGGGTGATCGCATTGCCGATACCATATGATCCGCTGTTATCCAGCGTCGCGGCACCGCCGACAATCAATGCGCCGCTGCCCAAACCGTTGGCATTGCCAAGGGTCAGCGTACCGGCATTGAGGGTGGTGCCGCCGCTGAACGTGTTGTTGGCGTTGAGAGACAAATTGGCCGCGCCGTTTTTGATCACACTGCCAGCGCCGCTGACTACGTTGCCAAGGGCAAGGTCTTGCGTGCCGCCGATTGTGAGTGCGGCGTTCAGGGCCACCGCATTGCCGAGGTTCACCAGTGGCGAATTGCTGTCCAGCGTGGCTGCGCCGCCCACGGTCAGCGCTCTGTTACCCAGTGCCGAACTGTTACCGACGGTCAGGGTGCCGGCGTTCAGCGTGGTGCCGCCGAGGTAGTTGTTGGCTGCGTTGAGAATCAGGTTGGCCGCGCCGTTTTTCACCAGACTGCCGGCGCCGCTGACCAATCCGGTCAGGGTCAGATCGGCACTGCCAGCGATGTTCAAGGCACCGGCGAGCGCCATCGCATTGTTCAGGCTGACGGCGGTGCTAGCGTCCAGCGTGGTGTTGGTCTCCGCGTTTAGGGTGCCGCTGCCCAGCGCGGTGTTGCTGCCAACGATCAGCTTGCCGGTGTTCAGCGCCGTGTTGCCAAAGTAAGTATTCGTACCTTTGAGCGTCAGGTCGGCAGCACCGTTCTTGGTCAAACCACCGATACCGGCGACGACACCGCCAAGGGTCAGGGCGTTGCTGCCGCCCAGGGTCAGAGTACCGCCGAGGTTGACGTTATTCGCCAGCGTCGCAGCCGTGCCGGCGTCCAGCGTGGTGGCGTTCGACGCATTCAGTGCGCCGGTGCCGAGTGCAGTGCTGGAACCGACGATCAGCGAACCGGCATTCAGCGCAGTGCCGCCCGAGTAAGTATTCGCACCATTGAGCGTCAGGTCGGCAGCACCGTACTTGATCAAACCACCGATACCGCCGACGACACCGCCAAGGGTCATGGCGTTGCTGCCGCCAATGCTCAAGGCGTTATTGAGGTTAACGTTGTTGTTCAGCGTCACGGCAGCATTGCTGT
>NZ_FOCB01000007.1:211421-253469 GCF_900109995.1 Pseudomonas sp. ok272
CCGCCGCCGAGCGCCGCATTGGCGCCCGCCGTGATGGTGCCGGCGTTGAGAGCGATGTTACCGAGGAAGGTGTTGGCACCATTGAGAATCAGGTTGGCTGCACCGTTTTTGGTCAGCCCGCCACTGCCGCTGACGACACCGCCGAGGGTCAGGTTGGCGCTGCCACCGACGTTCAGATTGCCGCCGAGGGAGACTGCGTTGGCCAGCGCCACTGCCGTGTTGGCGTCGAGGGTGGTGCCCGCCGCCGCGGTCAGTGCGCCGGTACCCAGTGCAGTGTTGGAACCGACAATCAGCGCACCAGCGTTGAGCGCGGTGCCGCGGGAGAAAGTGTTGTTGCCGGTGAGCGTCAGGCTGGCGGCGCCGGATTTGGTGATCCCGCCGATACCGGACAACACGCCGTTCAGGGTCAGCGCATTACTGCCGAGCACGTTGAGCGCGCCAGTCATGCCAATGTTATTGGCCAGCGTGACGTTGGCGGTGCTGTCCAGGCTGGTGCCGTCGGCGGTGTTCAACGCGCCGCTGCCCAACGAGTTGTCATTGGTCACCAGCAAGCTGCCGGCGTTCAGGGTGGTGGTGCCGGCGTAACCAGCGTTGGCACCACTGAGGGTCAGACTGCCGGTGCCGGTTTTGGTAATGCCACTGCTGCCGGTGATCAAGCCACCCAGGTTCAGAGCGCCAACGCCGGTGGTGGTCACCCTGGCACCCAGGTTGATCGCATTGTCCAGGGTGATGGTGCCCGGCGTCGACAGACTGGTCGCCCCGACAACGTTAATCGTGCCGGTGCTCAGCGCCAGGTTGTTGCCCAATGCGACCGTGCCGCCGTTGAGCGTGGTGTTACCCAAATAGGTGTTGGTGGCGTTGAGGTTCAATTGACTGGAACCGTTTTTGGTCAGACCACCGTTGCCGGAGACCACACCGGAAAAGGTTGTATCGAGGACGCCCTGCACGGTCATGCCGCCCGCGCCGAGGGCAATCAGGTTGCTGATATTCACCCCCCCCGTGCTGGCCTGAATGATCCCGCCGTTGGAGGTCAATACACCGCTGCCAAAAGTCGCGTTGTTGTCGAACTGCACGACACCGCCATTGAGCGTGGTCGAGCCGCTGACCAACGGGCCCTGCAAGGTCCAGGTACCGCTGTTGACGGTCAGATTCCCGAAATTGACATAGTTGGTGCTGGAAGCCGTGCCCACGCCAGTCGTGCCGCCACCGATACCTATCGGATTTTGCAGAATCAGATGGTTGGTGCCACCCGCGCCACCATCCACTGTCCCGGTCGGGGCGAAGGTCAGGTTGAGGCCGATCAATCCGCCGAGGCCGCTGGAGATCATTACACCGTCACCGACACTGACGGCTGAGCCGGTGATCGCCGTGAAGGTGTTGGTGCTGGCGGCGCCCATCGACACGCCACCGGTAATGGCACCGGCGTTGGTGAAGGTGTTGCCCCCTGCCGAAGTTTCGAACGCAATCCGGCCCTGAATCACGCCGCTGGCGCTGTTGGTCATGTTGACCTGCGAGCCGCCGTAGATCCCGATCACCGGGGTATCGGCCAGGGTCACACCACCGCCGGACAATCCGGTCGACGTGATAGTGCCGTTGTTGGTGAGTTTGGTGGTGCCGGCAGCACCGTTGTTCACGGCAAGGGCCAGGCCGTCGATGCTGGTCAGGTTGAGCCCGGGCACCCTGCCGGTGCCGCGCATGAACGCGCCGCCGCCGTTGAGCACCTCAACCGCACTGGTTGCGCCGGTACCGATGAACACACCGCCACTCAACACCGACACCTGATCGAGGAATGCCGGGTCGATGATGCCTAAGTTGTTCAGGGTGATGTTGATCCCGGTCAGGTCCATGACATGGCCGCCGAGGGTCGCGTTCATCTGCGCGCCACTGTTGACATTGACCGTCAGGCCGCTGGCGCCACTGCTGAAATCGTTGGGAACCAGTGGCTGCGGCGGCTGCGGCGGCACACCGGTGCAAGTGACCGTCAATCCAGCCGTGCTACAGGCAGCAAAGACCGTCGAGCTGAACCCCGTGCCCAGCAGCAAAACGGCCAATGCCAACGTGCCTCGACGCCGCGAGCCTTTGCGGCAACGCTTGCTGAATTCGTGAGTGACCGCCCAGCAGCCCAACGAAGCATTCCATACCAACGCAAATACATGATTCATTTCGATCACTTCCTTGTAGATAAAAATGCCCGGTGATACGGCGTGGGGCCGACCAGAAATCGTCCGACAATACAACAACTCAAGGAAAAACTGATAGCAGTTAGCTACCTTCTAGCGGTTTTATCCTTGCTTTTTTCGGGTGCTGGTGGCAACAGCCCGAGATAGAGGGCTGAAAAATCGCGGGTCCGGCCAAGCCTTGTCAGCGAACGCCCCCCAATCGGCGTGTGCCATGGCACGGGCAAACGCCGCAGGCTTGATCCCGGTGCTGTGCAGACCGATGCGAAAGCCCATCCGCCGTACTGCTTGTCGAGACCACCCAGGTGTTGCAGCGCGGCGGGCCGTGCGTCCAGCAAACCTGAGCGCAAACCGCTAGACTCTCGCCCATCGACCAGACCCGGTCCTTCACCCCACACCCGCTGACACACGAACGCGCGACGAGAACCCTGCACATGCAGTTGCACATCCCGACCATGCTGGTGGTCTCGGTCTTTGTCTTTACCTTGATGGGGCTGCTGGCCCTGCACGCCTGGCTGCGCGAAACCCGCGAGCGCCCGCTGGCCTACCTGGGCTGCATGATGCTACTGGCGGCTCTGGGCATGGTGCTGGTCAGCCTGCGCGGCTACGGCTTCGATGCCGTGGCGGTGGTGGTGGGCAACGTGGTCCTGCTGTTGAGCGCGGCGATGAACTGGACCGCCATGCGGGTGTTCACCGGACGCTCGCCCTCGACCCCCGGAATACTGGCCGGGGCGAGCCTCTGGCTGGGCCTGTGCCTGGTGCCGGGGTTCTACCAGACGCTCCCGCTGCGCGTCACGACCTACTCGATTCTGGCCGCCTGTTATGGGCTGTTGACCATCATGGAGTTTGTCCGCGGTCGCAAAACCCTGGAAGTGGCCTACTGGCCGGCATTGATCCTGACCGTGCTGCACACCTTTTTCTATGGCGTGCGCAGCATGACCGACCAGGGCCTGCCCCTGGATCAGGCACTGCGCGGAGCGGGCTCGGGGGTCGGGTTCTTCTCGGTCATGCTGTTCGAGTCGATGCTGTACGTGATCGGCATCGGCTACGTGACCCTGGCGATGGTCAAGGAGCGCGCCGAACTGCGCTTCAAGGCCGCCGCCCTGTGCGACGCCCTGACCGGTGCCGGCAACCGCCGGGCGTTCAGGCAGCACGGCGAGCAACTGCTCAAGGATTGCGCGCAACGCGACCAACCCGTCGCCCTGCTGCTCTGCGACCTGGACCACTTCAAGCGCCTGAACGACACCTTCGGCCATCACCTGGGCGACCAGGCCCTGATCGCCTTCGCCCACATCACCCAAACCTGCCTGCGCAAACAGGACGTCTTCGCCCGCATCGGCGGCGAAGAGTTTGCCTGCGTGCTGCAAGACACCGACCTGCCCCAGGCCGTGCTGGTCGCCGAACGCATCCGCCAGGCGTTCGCCGAACTGACGCTGCTGGAGCCCGGCTCGCTGAGCGTCAGCATCGGCGTGGTCACCAGCGCCGAGGCCGGCTACGACCTGGTGCGCCTGCTGTCCCAGGCCGATTTAGCGCTGTACGTGGCCAAGGGCAAGGGCCGGAATCGGGTGCAGGTGGCGGGATTGGAAGCGGTGGACCCACTGCTGGCGTGACCCGGTGCTGGACGGTGAGCCGAATAGCTCGCACAATCAGCTCACTTAATGAGCCGAATAATCACCCTATTCGGCTCACCCCCAAGAGCATCCGCCATGGAACACCCTCGCTGGATCTGGCAACAACCTGATTGGCCGCACGTGCACTGGCAACCCGAGCGTCTGTCATCGGTGCTGCGTGAGTGCGTACAGACCCAGGGCAAGCTGTTGGGAATGGCCAACGCGGCGGGGGGAACGTTCAGCGCGCAGAATGAGCTGGACTCATTGTTGCAAAACATCGTCACCTCATCTGCCATTGAAGGTGAACAGCTCAACGTCGAGTCTGTGCGCTCCTCCCTGGCTCGACGCCTTGGCCTGGACAATCCAGAGGCTGGCCGAATCAGCCCGCGTAGCGAAGGGCTCACCGACCTGATGCTCGACGCCACCCAGCGCTTCGCCGCCCCCCTTGATCACACCCGCTTGATGCGTTGGCATGGGTGGCTGTTCCCCACCCAGGAAGGTGAACTCAACGCTCGCCCTTTGCGGGTTGGCCGCCTGCGTGGCGATGAGCCGATGCAGGTCATCTCCGGCCGGCTCGACCGCCCTGTCGTGCACTTTGAAGCGCCACCACGCGCGGGCCTGGAACACCAGTTGGCAGACTTCCTCGACTGGTTCGAAACCAGCCGCACCGACAGCCAACTCGACCCACTGCTGCGCGCCGCCATTGCGCACTTTTGGTTCGTCACCCTCCACCCATTCGACGATGGCAACGGTCGCCTGACCCGCGCCATCACCGACCTGGCACTGGCCCAAGGCGAGAACCAGGCGATCCGTTTCTACGCCATGTCCGCGAGCATCCTCGACGACCGTGCTGGCTACTACCGGATACTGGAACATAGCCAGAAAGCCACGCTGGACATCACCGATTGGTTGCTGTGGTTCCTGCACACCTTGCTACGCAGCCTGCAACACGCCATGGAGCGGATCGAGCGCGTACTGGCCAAAGCCCGATTCTGGCACCAGCACCGTGAGCAGGGGTTATCCGCTGAACAGGTCAAGGTGCTCAATCGCTTGCTCGATGGCGGTGAGAACGGCTTTGAAGCGGGCATCAGCGCCGCGCAGTATCAGGCGGTGGCCAAGGTCTCCAAGGCGACCGCGACTCGGCACCTGGCCGAGTTGCTGGCGAAGGGCTGCTTGACGAAATTGCCGGGCGGCGGGCGCAGCACGCGGTATCAGGTGAGGTGAAGGTGTCCAACGTCGTGCTGGACAAGAACATCCGTGGTGAGCGAGCTTGCTCGCGCGGGGTCGCCCAGCGGCCCCATAAAAGGGACGGCTACGCCGTCCAGCGCGAGCAAGCTCGCTCGCCACGGGCTGTTTGCATGTCGAGATGAGCTTCGCGCCCCAGGCTTACGCCCCCTGCCGCTGTCGAAGCCCGTCCTACCCCTTCGCCAAATCCAACTCCCCGACCACACTGCAATCCCCCGCCTCCAGTGCTTCCAGCGAGCTGGCCGTGCACAGTTGCACCTGGTGCGGGCCGATGGCTTTGGCGTAGACGCGGTGGCCCTGGTGGTCGCCGGCGATGGTCAGGCGCAGTTTGTGCAGGCCGGTTTCGCCGTCTTCCATCTCCCCGGTGTGAGCCCGGGGGGATTGGGAGTGGTAGAGGTTGAACACCCGCTCGCGCGGCACACCGAGTTCTTTCCAGGTGTGGTAGCGCTCGCCTTGCGCCAGCCCCGGGACGAACCGGTTGCGTTGCACACGTCCGACGTAGTGGGCGAACGGCGCATCCTCGCTGTCGCGGGCGATGTGCGAGATGACTTTGACCGGGCTGCCCGGCGCCAGGCGCAGCAGGCCGATGGCGACGCCGGTCTTGCCGTTGGGGCTGTAGGGTTGGTCCGGGTTGGACACCAGCGGCTGGTGGACGATGATCCGGGGCGCGCTGGCGTCAGGTGGGCTGGCGGTTTCGTCATCGGCCGGCGGCGTGGCCTGGTGCTTTTTCTGTTCGGCTTCGACGTGCTGCCACACGCTCGAAATGAAGCTTCCCGCCACACCGAAGCCCATCACCGCCGCGCCGCTGACTTTGTCCGACAGCGATTCGGCCGGTGCGCCACTGGCCACTTCCTCAAACAACTTCTGCACAATCATCGAGCGGCTGCTGTTGCCGGCCAACAGCACGTGCACCTGCTCCACCCCATGGCCGTTGAAGGCCTTGCCCATGGCGCTGAAGAAGTTGCGGATGCCCAGGCCGATGCGTTCGTTGAGGTAGGCGAGCAACGCGTCCACCGGCACCGCCAGCTCGCTTTCGACTTTCTCGCCGTCGCGGTTGAGCAGGGGCAGTTTCAGCACGCCGTTGCCGTTCTTTTCCGCCAGGGCACCCTGCTCCCACAACGGACGCAGGCGTGAGACCAGCATCACGCTGTTGGTCGAGGCGCTCCGGCTGTCGAGCAGGAACATCTCCGAGCCCGGGAAGTCGTCGGCGTCCAATGGCCGGACAAAGCCGATGCGCTTGCCCCGGCAAAACTCCAGGTTGTGCCGGAACACTAGGTACGCCATGTTTTCCAGCAGGTTTTCACCCCCCAGGAACGCATCCCCGGCGTTACCGTAGTGCTCGAACACCTCTTCCCAGCCTTCATCCTCTTCATCGAGCGTCGGCAGACGATAGCGCCCGAAGTCAAAATCGGTGGTGCCGCCGCCGAAGTCAAAGACCCCGTAGGCGATCCCCTGTTCGGTGGGTTCGATCCCCAGGCGCGGCAGCGCGGCGGCGGCATAGGCGGCGGGTTCGTTGGCCAGCTCTTCGACACTGAACGCGCTGAACGCCTCGCTGCCCAGCAACTGCACCGGCAGGCTGCGCTGCAAGCCGCGGCGGAAGGACATCAGGATCGTCTCTTTCAGGTCCCGGGTGTAGGCCACGGGGAAGGTCATGTAGTAGCGCAAGAACAACCCGCGACTGCGCCAGTTGATCGCCATGCCCAGGTACCAGGCATACAACTCGATCGGGTCGAGCGGGTCGTCCTGGCTGACGGCCAAGGGCTTGCCCTTGACCACGTCCCGTTTGCTCAGCGCCGGCAGCGAGTACTCGTAGCCGTTCGCCTGGTCGGCGATGCGCGTGAGGTTGTCGGCGCCGTGACGCATGGCCCAATGCTTGATCTTGGACAGGATGCTGGCGACCACCTTGGGGTCGCTGCCGTTATTGCGCAGGTTGTGCAGCGCTTCGTGGGAACAGCGCACGTTGTCCCAATCGAGGTTGGGGCGATAGGCCTGGGCGTTCCACACCTCCAGGCTGCGCGGCACGTCGACGAACTCCAGCACCGTGGGGTTTTCGTAGTGCTCGGGCTGTTCTTTTTCCCATTGGTCCTTGGCGCCGATGCGCAGCAGTTTGTAGCGGCCGTTATCGTCGTAGGCCACCACGCTGCTGCTGGTGCCGAAGTCGATGGCGATGCTCCAGTCCTTGATGTCCGTCGCGGGGTCGCGGGCGCGTACCCCGGCGTCTTTCAACAGCTCCGGGTCTTCGCCAAAGAACTCCCACATGCCCAGGCTCGGGTCGGTGAACTGAACGTCACTGAGCTTGGGTTGGCGGCAGATGCGGTAATCGACGTCGCGATACAGCGCCATCAGGTCCGGGGCAAGGGTGTTCATGATCGCCAACGGGTCTTCAGTTTGATCGGCATCGAGCGAGGTCAGATGCCAGCCGCGTTGGATGGCATGGGTGACAAAATCCTGGGTGTCGAGATAACGCACCTGGTCGCTGCAGGCGATCACGCTACCCTGCCCTTGGGCATCCACCCAATCGTCCTCGATGTCGACATCGATCTTACCTTCCTGGGTCATCCAGTAGTCGATGCCCTTGAGAGCCCGGCCGCCATTGTCGCCGTGCAGCGGATTGCCGTAGGTCGAGGCAAACTCTTCCAGTTCCGCACGTGTCGGCAAGCGCCAGGGGCGCGTGCCCATGACCGACTTGTCCTCGACGTGCTCCTGCGCCTCGCTCAACGAGTAGTCGCGCCAACCTTCGCAATCGTATTCCCACACCAAGCGTGTTTGCGTGTCGTAGAGCATCAACGCAGAGTCTTCGGGAAACCCCACCAACCAAAAGCGCGCGGCGGCAATCTCAGTGGCGCAGCGCGTGCGCAGGCTAGCAACGAACGCGTTGCGAACAAACGGTGAGGGACTACCCGACATACGACCTTCCTTTAAATGCTTGATGTGCTTCAGCATCGCGCTCAATCGGCTGAGCGCAGCGTGTAACGGTGACATCTGGCGCATGGCGCTAGTGCGTCGCGGCCAGCGGCAAGCGTTGGCGCTCGCCCCCGGCGTTGGCCAGGCCCGGCAACCACTGCTGCGTGATCACTTCGCCTCGCAACGAGGCGCGCTGGTGCAGGCGATAGTCGTACTCGACGCCCGCCTCCACGCTGCACACCTGGGCCTGGCGATCACGCCAGATCAGGTTGTGGATCGACAGGCAGCCTTCGAGGATCGACAGCTCGGCGGCCGTGGCCGGGCGAGCGGCCTCTTTGCAGCGCTCGGCCAACACATCCCACAATTCCAGCAGGCGTTCCCACTGCGCCGCGCTGGCCAACAGACGCGCCAGTTGCAGCCCTTCGCTGTCGCCATCGACCAGCCAGGTACTGGCGAGGTCGGGGTCAGCCGCGAGGGTGGCGAGCACGATCAGTTGGGGGGCCAGCTCGACGCGCAGCGGCTCAGGTGCAGCGGGCACCGTGGCCGGCGGCGCAACGTCGACAGGCGCCGCGACAGGTTCCGGCTCTGGCTCCGGTGCCACCCGCACGGCGGGCGATGCGACGATATCCCGCACCGCCTGGCGTATGTCCGGGTCACTGGCCAGCAGCGTGAGCAGCCCGTCGCGCAGTGTGTCCGGTGCTGAAAACGTATCCATCACAGCCCCTCCAGCAGGTCACGCAGTTGCGCGCGCACCTTCAGTTTGTAGCTCAGCTCATGGGCCACGCCCAGCACCGCCTGGCGTTGCGCCGCCGGCAGGTTCAAGAAGCGCCGACGCAGCACCGCAATGGCATCCTGGGACGGCTCGGGGTACGGCGACTCGACGTCCGGGACCTGCAGCGATCCGGCGATGAACGCCAGGTCCTGCGGGCTAACGCTGGACCAGAAGTGCTGGAACAGCATCGGCAGGTAGAGTTGCAGCACGCCGACCTGCAACGTCCCCGGCAGCACCTCGACGCTCACCGGCGCGACCGGCGCGGGCCCATCCAGGCAAACCAGCAAGGATTCAGCCAGCCACGTCTCGTCATGCGCCCGGTGCTGTTCGCCCGGCGCCCGCGTGACGCGCTCAGCCAGCGGTTCATACCGCAGTACTTGCCACGTGCGGCACTGCAACGCCTCGAAGGCCTCGGCAACCCCCGCCAAATAGCCCACGGCGGCCTGCTCGTAGACCAGCGTGACCGGCACGTGTGCCAGGCGGGTGTTGAGGTTGCGCCGCTCGCTCAACTGCTGGAGCACCGCCGGCACACTGTGAGTGTGCAAGGACACCCAGGCGTCACCGCTGATCCGGGTGACGCGCCACGACGGATCCGCCGGGGAGGATTGGAAACAGGCGACGCGATCGCCCATCAGCACTAACGCGTAGTTCTCGGTAGACACGCAACGGCTCCACTCAATGACCCCCGCGCATCGAGCCCGATGCGCGGGGCTCGGTTATCAGGCTGGCTGGGGTTGTTTGAACTGTTCGACGGCCGCATCCAACTGCGCGTAGATCGCCTCTTCGGACAATTGTGGCGCGATGGCTTTTTCCGCCGCAACGATCTTGCCTTCGGTCTCGGCGGCGGCTGCCGGGCCGAGCTTGCCTTCGAAGTACTTGAGCAGGCTGATGACGTCCGTGGTGGTGCTCAGCAGCGCGGTCAGGCGTGTGCTGTTGAAGTACTCGGGGTTGTTCGCCACCAGCGGCCAGAGGTTGGCCATGGTGCCTTCGCGCACCTCGAACTTGTGGTCCATGCCCTGGGCGCCCACGGCCAGGCCAGCGGCGTACTTTTCGGTGTCCGAGAGCGACTCGGACGCCGCCGGGTCGAGTTCAAAGGCGCGGATTTCATCCATGTAGGCGTCGAAGCTGTCGTAGTACTCGGGCTTGATGTCCTGGCGCGCGGCCTGGATGGCGCGGTCGCCGATGTCCTTGAGCTGCTCGCCCGGACGGAACACCTGCACCACCTGCAACACGGCCTGGACCACGGTGACGAAGGTGTTGAGTTTCTCCAGGCCGCCGATCAGTGCCGGCATGATCTTCGGCAACACGGTGGTGCAGAAGGTGGCGACCGCCGGAGCGATGGAGGCGATCACCGGGGTGATGGCGGCGACGGCGCTGGCGATGGCACTGATGGCGACGCCGATGAACGGTAAGACCATGGTCCTGAGTCCTTAGATTGAGTCAAACGGTTGAAGCGCTTCGAGCCGTTTCATCGGCCGTTGTGCGCAGGCGGTTTCAAAGGCTTGCAAGGAGTCGCCCAAGGCGTTGAGCGCCGATTCGAGCAGCGGGCGGATCTGCGCCCAATCCGCTTCGTACCAGCCAGGAATGCTCGCGCAATCCTCGAAGATTTTGCCCAACAGCCCGGACACTTGTTCGGGGCTCAGCGCCAGCGCCTCACCCAGCGCCCTGGCCTGCACCGCGAAACGCTGGGCGATCGGTGCATGCAGCGGTTTGGCGCTGTCGGCGCGACCGCGCAAGTGATTGAGCGTGAGGAACAGGTTGAGCAACACGCTGCCCTTTTCCAGCATCCGCGCCAGGTGCTCGGGCGAACGCATCAGCGGGTCGGCGGACAGGCGCGGCAGCAGTTTTGCGCGCTGTGCCCAGAGCTGAACCTGGCCACGCGCCTTGATGGTTTGCTCGGGAATCTCCGGCGCATCGGTGTGCGCGATCTGCTCAATCTGCACCCGCACCGCGCCGTGCCAGCCGCCGCAATAGACGATGGTTTCCCCCGGTTTGAGCAGCGGCAGAAACGCCTGCTGCTCTTCGCTCAGGCCAATCGCGTCGCCGATGATCTTGCGGTCGTCGGCGGCGAACAGGCGGTGGACGATCTTGGTGTTGGTGTTCTTGATCACATCGCTGATCAGCTTGTTGGGGATCTGGTCGGCGATGATCAAACCCTCGCCATACTTGCGCACCTCGGCGAGCAGGTTGGCGAACATCTCGACGCCCATCTTCTTCGATTCGGCATCGCCCGGCTCCGGGCGCGACAGCAGGCGGTGCGCCTCTTCGATCAAGGTCAGGTGCTGGAAGCTGGGCTGCACGCGGTGGCGTTGCTTCATGCACTCGGCCAGGCGATTGATGATCAGGCCCATCAGCAGGGCCTTGTCTTTTTCGTCCTTGATCTCTTCCATCTCGATCACCACGTGGCGGTCGAGCAACTGATCGAAGTCCATCGAATAGCGCGAGTTGAGCATCCGCCCCTTGACCCCCAGCGTCAGGCTGGTCAGGCGCGCCACCAGCGAGCCGCGGTACTTCTCCTCGAAGTCGCGGCCCATCTGCTTGGAGCTGATCACCTTGTCCAACTGGGCGATCATGTCGCTGAACGTCGGCCAGGCATCGCTGCCGTGCTGCCACGGGTCGTCGAGCAAGAAGTTCTGCGTGCTGTGGATATCCCAGCCCTTGGCCTTGTAGGCCTCGATGATCGACTCTTCGACAATCGAGGGCATCGCCGCTTCCATCGGGAACACCGCCGCCAGCGTGGCGTTGAGCACCGAGATGTGGCTGGCCAGGTTCTGCCGGCTGGACACCAGTTCGAACGGGTTGAGCCGGAACGGCGTCAGGTCTTCGCGGCCCAGGGTGTAGTAATCGACGTCCACCCCGCGACCATGCAAGGCGCGGTATTCGGTCTTGGCCGGCTCGATCACCATGAACGGTAGCTGCGACTCCAGCAGCAGGTTCATGCAGGTGGTGGTCTTGCCCGCGCCGGTCACCCCGGTCACGAACACGTGCTTGGACAATTCCTTGAGCGGCAGGCTGACCGGCTTGTACGCCAACAACCGGCCATGCTGGACGATCTTGCCGATCTTCAAGGTGGCCTGCGGGCTCGTCGCGTCGGTGCCGGTGTTGAGGGCGAAGTCGACGTTCTTGCGGATCTTCAGCCCCGGTAGCTCCAGGCTCGGCAAGCCGGCCACCAGCGCCAGCTCCTCGATGTTCAGCCAGGTCGCGCCGAGCAATTCACCGTTGGCCGCCAGCGGTGCGCTATGGGCGATGCAGTTGTCGACGCCGATGCCTTTGTGCTTGAGGCGGCGCAGTTGCAACAGCGCCGGTAGGCTGAACGGCAGCGTGGGTTGCAGCTTGTGCACCCGCAACGGCGTGACGCTGGAGTTGTTGCCCTGGAAGGTCGAGATCATGCCCCGGGACAGGCGCTCGAAGGTGCTGGCGCTCTCGGCGCTGACGTAGATCGCCGTGCGGTACATGCCCTTGCTGCGGCCCTGGAGGAACCGTTCGATCAGGGTTTCGCCGAGGTGCTTTTGCAGCTCTTCGGCGCGCTTGTCGGTGCGCTCGCGGGTCATCGCCAGGCTCTGGCCACCGCTGCTGCCGTTGGCCAGGGAGTCGCTGGTGCCGGTGGCCGTGGACGCATTGCTGCCGGTGTTGGTCGACTGGCTCGTGCCGTCCTGGGTGGTGCGGTTATTGCCATCTTCACGCCTGGGCGTATTCGACGCGCTCTTGCTGCTGCCCCGGTCCGTCGCCCTGGAGGTGCCTTGGGTGTCATTGGTCGAAGTGCCGCGGGTCTGGGTGCTCTGCCAGCCGCTGTTCTCCGATTGCTGCACCGATTGCTTGATGTGGGCCGAGAGCAAGGTCGACAGGTTGTAGATGCTGTCCAGCGTGGCGCGCACTTCGTCGTCCGCCGCCGGTTCGGCGTAGATGGTCAGCTGCCAGCGCTCGCCCACCAGGCTGTTGGCCAGGCGCTCGACGCCCTGGAAGTCCTCGTCGCCGGCGCGCTCGCTGTCGTTGAACGACGGCACGCCGGTGATCATCCCCAGGTGCCGGCTGTTGCGGTACAGCTGTTGGAACTGTTGGTCATCGGCCCGCACGTCTTGCAGGCTGGCCCCGAGGAAGTTGCCCTCGAAGGTGGCCCGCAGCATGGTCGCGGCATCGTGCACATCCACCTGCGCCGAGGCCGTCGCCACGCCCAGGTACAGGTCGATGCCTTCGCGGCTACCCGAAAGGATGTAGACGCTGGCGCAGGTGGTGCTGTTGAGGCACGAGATGACGTTGGCCATCGCCTGGCGATACGCCTCGGGCTTGCCTTCGCCGATTTCGCTGATGTGCAGCAGGCGATAGCGAATCAGCTCATCCGCGATCAGCGGCCGATGGAACAGTTCGGCGAAGTTGGGTGCATCCCAGTCGATGCGCGGCACCTCGTTGCTCACCGGCGCCAGGTCTTGCAGCGCGGCGGTGGCGGGTTCGTTGCGGGCGTTCATGTGAATATTCCCAATCCCTTTGGACATCGAAGGCACGACGCTGGCCCATGTCGCCCTGCACGGGAGGACCGCATCGGCAACACATCGCGGCAAACGATATCACCATGGCATCATTTTGCACGCGCTGAGTGTGCAAAATTCGCCACGCCGTGCCGCTCACGCCGACACCGATGCCTGCAACGCGCTCAGGCTGCCCTTGAGCTGTTCGACTTGCGCCTGGTGCGCCCGCAGCGCCGAGCGCAGTTCGCGGTTCTCCATCTCCTGGATGCGCGCCCAGCGCATCGTGGTCCGGCAGTTGAGCATCAGCTTCCACACATCGCGCAGCCGCATGAACTGCAACGACAGCAACATCAGGATCAAGCCCAGCAACACCAAGGCACCCGTAGCGATCATGTCCAAGCCTGTCATATCCTCATCCTTTACCTGTTCGGGGGACCCCGAAGACAGTCACAAGATATGTAGTGATTTACGACAGGTCTAGAATGTAGACTTATACAGGTAAAGTATTGGCACACATGGAGAGGCTATGAAACGTACGCAAACCATCGAGCAGGTGCGCTGGGACCTGGCACTTCGCTATCGCCTGATCGAGACCGTTGCCTGGTGGGAAGGCCGGCTGACCACGGTGCACTTGATCCAGAGCTTCGGTATCAGTCGCCAGCAGGCGTCCAAGGACATCAACACCTACATCAACGAACATGCGCCTAAAAACCTTACATATGACAAGCAACTCAAAGGCTATGTGCCGACGAAACACTTCAAGCCCAAGTTCATCGACGACAGCGCCAGCGCCTATTTGCACCTGCTGTACCAGAACAATGAACGGGCGCCGCACATCGATGGGCTAGCCCTGGCCTATGCCCACACCAAGGTGCTGGAAGTGCCCGACCGGCCGATTCGGCCGCAGGTGCTGCGCCCGCTGCTCAAGGCCTGTCGCGAAGGGTTGCGGATGGAAACCGAGTACGTGTCGCTGAACACCCCGACCGCGGAAGTCCGCCTGATCGCCCCGCACACGCTGGTCTACACCGGCATGCGTTGGCATGTGCGCGCCTATTGCGAGAAGAATCGCCAGTACCGCGACTTTGTCCTCAGTCGCCTGCGCGGCGAACCGGAGTTGCTCGACAAGTCGGACGACACGGCTGACAAGGACGAGGACTGGAACACCGAGATCCCGGTGATCATCGCCCCCGACGAGCGCCTGGACGCGGCCCAGCGGGCGATCATCGAGGCTGACTTCGGCATGAGCGACGGGCTGCTGCAGCTGTCCAGCCGCCGGGCGTTGGTCAAGTACGTGTTGCAGCGCTACCAGATCGATCCGAAGAACCTCAACCCCAACCCCGAGGCCCAGCAGATCGTGGTGAGCAATCGCAAAGAATTGAAGCCCTGGCTCTACGAGTGATGCTCCGCGCCGTTATGGATAGCTGAACGCCTTGACCAACGTCAGCTCGCCGGGTGTGCGCATCGGCACCAGGAACGTCTCCATCTTCTCGTCCGGCGTGCCCTCTTCGGTGATCACGCTGATCTGCGCGGTGGTCAAGGGCTGGACCGCGTCTACCTGGCCGTCCTCGTCACTGCGATAACCGCCGCCGTAGTAGTTCACGTAGACCAGGTACTGGCCCTTGATCGGTGCCGGCATGGAGAAGATTTCCGGGCCGTAGCCGGTGGTGACGTCGACGTCGAGGGTGCCGCCATTTTGCGCCGTGCGGCCGCCATACCAGATGTGCGCGCCGTCCGGGGTCACCAGGTGCAGGTCGAGGTCGGTGTTGTCGCTGTCCCAGGACAGCAGCACCCGCAGCTTGGCCGGCGTCGCCCCGCCGTTGACCCGCAGGAACTGGGTACGGTGGCGTTGCTGGCCGTCGGGGCTGCGCACCTCGACGCTGTTGCTGCCGCTGGGGAACGAGTACGGACGGTCGAACGTGCCGTCGGCATTGATCTTGAGTGGCATCGCAAGCCCGTTGACGATCACCGTGCCCGGCGCTTGCCGGTCCTTGGCCGTGGCCTTGATCTGGCCGCTGATGCGCGCCGTGCTGGCCTGGCCCTGCGGTGTGTTGACCGAGGACGCGGGGTAGTTGACGGTCTGGCGGTAGCTCTCGCCTTCGCCCTCTGCTGCACCGGCGCGCCAGCCGCCGAGCGGGGTGTCGAGCTTGATGCTGTCCGCCGCGCCAGCCATCGGCAGTGCGCTGACGGCACAGAGGAACAGCAGGACCTGTGGATAACCGAGTTTCATGACCTATTCCAATAAGAGGTGGCGGGCGAGCCCTTCGATGTAGGTTTCATCCTGGCCGTTGGGATGTGCGCTAAAGGCCAGGTGCAGGTATTCGTGGGTCAGGTCGAGGCGATCCTGGAGCGACAGCACGCCACGCACATACAGGCGCTGACGCTCGCGGTCGACGTAGGGCCGGCCAAACGCCAGGCGGCAAACGGCGAAGGTGCTGACGTCGTTGTAGCCGACTTCGTTTTCCAGGCGTGGACGCCAGCCGCGCCGCTGGTTGTTCAGCCACGCCTGGGCGGCGGGCAAGGCCTCGCAGGAGGCTTGCGGATTGTCCCAGCGGCTGAGGCTGGCGCGCGGATAGGCGTGCAGCAGGATGGCGTCGTAGCGCTGGCCGGCGTTGGCTTGTTCGACGGCCTGTTGCCAGGCGAGCTGGCCCGGGCCGGGTTGGTCGGCGTGATAGGTGACGCTGCTGCCGGCCAGCACCAGGTCGCTGGTCCAGGCGGCGATGGCGCGCGCCTCGGCGGTCGCCGGGCGTGGGGCCACGCGCTGGCGGTGGCTGCTGTCATCGATTCCCAGGCATTCGCCGCTGCGCGTCGCGTTTTGCAGCAGGTAGGTGCGGATCGCAATGGCCAGGGCCTTGGCGGCTTCCACGGGGGTGGGCTGGGCTTCGCGCTGGAGCACTCGGGCGACGTATTCTTCGCGGTCCAGGCGCGCCACCAGTTTTCCATCGACGAGAAACAACTCCCCGTCGCTGTGGATCGCCAGTTGATTGCCATTGGCGAACTCAACGCGGTAGTCGCCCTGCAGCGGCCCGGCGCTGGCCACCCGATCAGCGGCCATCACCCGCTTGATCGGATAGCGCGAGAACAACCCCACCTCGACACACCGCCCCGGCTCGGCAGGCCAATCGGCCGGCAGCACCTGGGACAAGGCCTGGCCGTAGTTGCGCAACACGGTCTGGCTGGTGCCCGGGCCGGCGGCCCAGATCGGCGAACCGTCGGCGGTCCAACCGGCAAACCCGCCCTCGCGTGACTGCGGGTCGCGTTCGGCCAGCCAGCTCCAGGTTTTCACCCGCAGCCGGCCGCCGAGTTCCCCCACGAGATTGCCGTCAGCGGCCTGCAACACCACCTCCAGCAACACCTTGCGCGCCTGATCCTGTGCCGGCATCCGCGCCAGCACCTGCAACAACTCCACCACCGGCACCCGCGTGGCGGGCTGCAGGGCGGGCAAGTCCAGCAGCCAGCCCGGGGCCTGGCGGGCCTGCCAATAGGTGCGCCACTGCGTGGCGTCGATGCCCAGTCGTTGCGGCTCGAAGTACAGCCCGCAGGATTTGACCAACGCCTGGTCCCGCTCGATCTTGCCGCCGGCGCTGCAGCAGTAGACTTCTTCTTTCGATTGCCCGCGGCACTCATACGCCGGCTCCCGGGCGCCGGTGTCCACCAGCCAGGCGTAGACAAACAACTTCCACACACTGCCCAGCGGCGTCTGTTGCTCGGCCGACAAAGGCTCACGGGCGATCAACTGGCTCCGGCTCAACGACAGCCACTCGCCCTTGAAGCCCAGGCGCAGCGGCTCGTCCTGCGCGGTTGCCAGCGCAGGGATCAAGCACAACACGCACCAGAGCAGGCAGCGGCTCATGTCACTTGACCGTGACCTGGCCCAGGGCCGGGTGTTGTTCCAGGGCTTGATGCTCAGGCGCATAGACCTGGGTGAAGCGCACCGGCGGCAGGTTGAACTGGCCCTTCTGCGAGAAGCGCACCAAGTGCCGCAGGCGCAGCTCGCCACTCAAGGCATCGACGGGAACGGCATAGGCCAGTTGCCCCGGTTCGAAACGGGCTTTCTCCAGCGCGCTCGGCTCGGTGCCGTCCTTGCCGATCAGCTTGATGCCCCAAGTGGTGCGCTCGACATCGGCGCCCGGCGGCAACGGCACTTCAAGCATGCCGTAGCGCAGCGGTGTTGGCGCCTTGCTGGTGATGATCACTTCGTCCAGGTACAGGCTGTCGCTGGACACCGCTTTATCGCCGACCGCTTCGAGCTTGAACTCGAACGCTTCATCGCCCGGCACCAGGCGCGACAAACGCCGGGTGACGGTCACGGCCATCGGCGCCACGAGCGGCTGCCGGCTCTGGTAGCTCACGGTCGCCCGCAATGGACGGCCCTCGACGCCACTGAGCGACAACAGCGTCGGTACTTGCGCACCCTGCCACTGCCAGTACAGATCGCCGGTCGTGCCCTGGGCGGGCTTCCAACCTTCCCCCGCGGTCACGCCGAAGGTGGGTAACGCCTGCTCGATGCTGCGTTGCAACCAGGTCAGTGCCAGGGCACGCTCCAGGGTCGATTGCTGCACCAGCAGGCGCTGCAACAGCACGGTGGCGCGGGCTTGATCGAAGGGTTGCAGCGACAGGTTCAGGGCCTCGGCAAAGGGCTGCGAACTGACCGCCAGGCGTTGTTGGGCATCCGCCAGTTGCCGATTGAACGCCTGCGGCACGGCCACCTTGGCCTGGTGCGCCAGCGCCGCGGTGAGTACGCGAGCCGCCGCCAGGCCAAGCGCCGAATCCGGGTCGCTCATGACCACGCTGCCCTGGTCATCCTCCATCACGCTCTGCGGGTTGCCTTCGCCCGCCGCCGCCAGGTCGTCCATCAAGCCGCTGAGCAGCGTGTTGATCGGCAACTGCATCTGCTTGGCGAACGACAGGATCAGCGCCCGCTGCAACAGCGGGGTGTCTTTGCCCTGCTTGCCGTAGACGTCCAGCACATGCTGCCAATGCTCCGACGACAACATCAGGTCCAGCGCGTTGGTGGCGTGCCAGTCGGCGTAATAGGCATAGGCGGTGAGGAACGCATCCGGCTCGCCGTCCTGGCCCCACCAGGTGAAGCTGGCCGCTGGGCCGGCCATCTGCACCAGGCGCAAGCGACTGTTCTGCATGATCAGGCGCACGCGATCACTCACCTGCGGGTCGGAGGCCAGCAACGGATAGGCGATGCTCAGCGGCAACAGGCGACTGGCGGTCTGCTCGACGCCGCCGTACGGATAGCTCAGCAGGTCATCCAGTACCGAACGGAACAACGCTTGCGGGCTGTCATCCAGGCGCAGGCGAATCGTGCTGGCGTCGGCCGGCAAGTTCAGCGGGGTGTCAGCGCCGACCACGTCCAGCGCCTGGCTCTGGGTCACTTGCCAACCATCACCCGTTGCATTCAAGCGCACCGCCAAGGCATCGGCGACCGTGCCGTCCTGCACCAGCTCGGCCTTCCAGTCGCCAGCCACCTGGACGAACGTCGGCAGCGCGATGTAGTTGATGCCGCTGTTGAGCGTGACGGGCAGGCGTTGTTCGGTGCCGGCGAAATGCGTCACCAGCTCGGCCTTGACCGGCTTCTCGCCCTGGCTGAAGGCGAACACGCCCAAGGCCGGTTTGTCGCCCGCGCGGAAGGTGATCGGCCCGCTCCACTTCAGGTACAGCGGCTTTTCTGAACGCACGAACTGTTTCTTCTGCCCGACCTGGCCATCATCGGCGATGGCGCGGGCGGTGATCCGCCAGCGGGTCAGCGAGTCCGGCATTGTGAAGCTGAAGCGGGCCTTGCCGTTGGCATCCGTGACCAACTCGGGCTGCCAGGCGGCGGTGTCGACGTCTTCGCGACGCGGACGCTCCAGCACCTTGACCCCACGTTCGCTGCGGTTGGCCTTGCCCGGCGCGCCGGGGCTGCCGGGCAACGCCACGTCGTAGCTGATGAACGACAGGCTGGCGCTGGTGCGCACGTTGTTGCGGCGCGGGTGGTAGAAGAACTGGTCGATGCTCGGCGCGACTTCCGGTTGCAGCGCGTAGATCATTTCATCGACCACGCTGACGGTCAGGTGCGCCGGAATCGGCTTGCCGGCGAACAGGGTGTTCAGGTCCACCGTCACCGTGTCTCCAGGGCGATACAGCTCTTTGTCGGTGGCAATCGCCACGTCGATTTGCGGCGTGATCACCTTGATCCCGGCGTTCTGGAAGCTGTATTGGCCGCCTTTGGTGTACAGCACGGAGAAGGTCAGGTTCGGCGCGAAGTGGCCTTTGACCGGGATCCGCGCGCGGTATTGGGTGTCGCTGAGTTTTTCCAGGGTCAGCCAATCGCCGCCCTTGGCCAGCAGCGCCGTGGCCTCGACCTTGTCCCGCTCCAGCGACAGCAGGGCATCACTGACCGGCTCGGGGAAGGTGATCAGTGCCAGCGCTTCATCGCCGTTGTGGTACTCGGTCTTGTCGAGCAGGATCTCGACCGTGCCAGGCACCGCCTTGACGCCATCGCCGATCACCGAATAGCCGGTCGCACCGAGGGCGCGGCCATGCTCGTCCTTCAGGCTCAGGTTGTAGGTGCCGGGACGCTCGAAGGCCAACGTGAAGCCCTTGTCGGCCGGCGCCAGCGTACCTTCGCCGGTGCTCTGGTCTTCCAGGCGCACCCAGCTGTAGCGGCTGGGCGCGACGTGCTGGGTCGGTTCGCCGACAGCCTCGTTGACGTAGCCAAAACGCACGGGCGCACCGACCGCACCGAAGCGTTGCGGCGCACTCAGGCGGTAAGTGGCCGCGCCTCGGTCGATGAGGATTTCCTTGGTGGTCTTGACCCGGTACGCCGCGCCGTCGCTGGCAAACACCGTGAGCATGTAGCGGCTCGGCTTGTCGGCGGCGGGCAGGTCGAGGGTCGCGCTGCCCTTGGCGTCGGTGGTCAGTTCGGTGCTGGTCAACTCGACCGGGAACTGCCCCAGGTATTGCAGCTCGTTGTCGACCATCGACAGTTGCTGCGCCCGCAGGCTGATGCTCACCTTGGCGTTGGCCACCGGCTTGCCGTCCGGGTACAGCAGCACCAGGCTGCCCTTGACCGGCTCGCCCGTGCGGTAGTCCTGCTTGGCCAGGCTCAAGGACACTTCAAAGTGCGGCTTGATGTACTCGGCCACGCGGAACGCACTGCTGTAGAGCTGGTCCTTGTAGCTGAACTGCACCTCATAACCGCCGGCCACGGCATTGTCGGGCAGTTGGAAGCGGCCTTGGGTACCGGCCTTGGCGTCCAGCGTGAGGGCCAGGGTCTGCAACTCGGACCCCGTCGCGTCGAGCACGCTGACATTCACCTCGCCCGACTGCGGCAGCACTGAATCACGGGCGTTCTTGAACTCGCGCCCGACGATCTTCAGCGACACCCAATCGCCCGGCCGATACAGCGGCCGGTCGGTGAAGGCGTAGAGCTTGGTGTCGTAGATTTCGCTGTCGTAGTAGAAGTTTTCGGAGACGAACACCCCGCCTTCTTCGTCCTCACCGATCACGAACGAGCGCTCGGGGCTGACGTGCTTCAGGCGCAGCAGGCCATCGGCATCGGTGGCGCCGCTGTTCATCACGCCCAGGCCGTCGGTCCACAGCACGTTGACCTTGGGCACCGAGCTGCCTTCATGCTTGCGCGCCGCCCACACCAGCAGTTCATCACCGGCAATCTTGCTCACGGCCACGGTGTTGGAGACAAACACCATGGTGGTCGCGCGGTATTTGCCGACCAGCGCCTCGACCAGGTACAGCCCCGGTTTCAATTTGCCCAGCGGGATGTAGACGTTGCCCGGCGAAACGTTGATGAAGTCGCTGGAGGAGCCAGCCAGGTCGACCCCGGCCGGTGGCTGGATCGGCTTGGCTTCCCACAGCGGATAACGGAACTGACTGACCACGGGCAGGCCCGGGATCAAGGCGAATTGCGCCGGTGCTTCATAGGGTGTGGGCGCCGACAGGGCGTTGCCCATCTTCAGCTCGGGCACCGCTTCGGTGACCTGCTGGCGCGACTCGTCGGAGAACGCGCGCTGCATCACCCGGCGCGACTTGCGGTACCAACTGTCCCACAGGTACGACAGGGTGTTGGACACCCCTTCACCCTTGAACTGACCGTCGCTGACCACCCGGTGCAGGTTCTTCTGGCGCTTGAGGAAGTCCAGCGGCTTGTCGATCCGGTACACCCGGATGTCCGCGCCGCCATAGGGCTCCATGCGATAGCGGCGATAGTCGCGACCCGGCGCTTCGAGGCGCACCAGCGCCTGTTCGTCGCTGGCGAAGCTGCTGTCGGCCAGCAGGAAAAAGCTCTCGCCGGACACGGGCGTGTAACCGCTGGGGTTGACGGAATCGTCGGCGCTCATGGCCACCTGGGGCACGAGCAACGCCAACAACAGAGGAAGTCTTGAGCACAGACGCAACATGCGGGCACCGATCATTGGGAGAGAAAGTTCAGTCGATAGACGCCGATGAAGTTGGGGTTGGCTGCGTCGGGTATCCATCGGGTGTCCTTCCAGTTCATGAGTTGCTGCAGGCTTGCCGAACGCATGCCGTTATCAGTGGGGGTGGTGGTGCCGGTGTGATAGGCGACGTAGCGGCCCATCCAGATCATCAAGTGCTGCTCGTCACCCTGGTCGAAGAACATCAGGTCGCCCGGGCGCGCTTGCGTCACGTCACGGCCAATCAGGTGACTGTTGAACTGGATCAGCTTGATCGCGTTGACGTACGGCCCGACCTTGCCGCCGCCCTGCTGCCATTGCTGGGCCAGGCCGCGCTGGGCCTCACTCAACGGGGACTCCGGCGGCAGGTAGCGGTTGGACAGGCCATTGCTGCGCAGCCATTTGTCGTCATGGACCTTCAGTGCTTCGTTGGCGGCAAACCGCACCAGCCCGGCGCAGTCCTGCTGATACCAGCGTGGGCTCGGGCCCTGGCTCAGTTGTTCCTGGGCGATGCGCACGAACCAGGCGCGAAACACCTGGGACTGCTGCACATCCAGTGCCGGGGGTTCGGCCGCCAGGACGCGACTGCTCAGCCCCAGCAGCAACGCCAGCAGGCCAACACGGGCGATGAGTGCGCTCACAGGGCTTTCCATTGCAGTGGCAGCCACTGCCAATGGCCATCCGGCCGGGTGCCTTCAGGCAGGGTCAGCGCGTACTTGCCATAGCCGCCGAGGGTGCGCAGCTTGGGGATCAGGTAGGTTTGCGCGGCGTTGTAGAACACCGGTTCCATGTCCTGGGGCAGGCTGTCGAGGGTCTCTTTCTGCATCAGTTGCGCCATCGCGTCCGGGCCGAAGTAGACCGGCATCAACAGGTCCTTGGGCAACACGTCGGCCATCGGCGGGAAGCGTTTGTCGAGGGTGCCGAGGGCCTTGTCCACCAGCGTGTCGTCGAGGGAGAACAGCAGCGTCGAGCCGTGGCGCGCCAGGCTCACGCGCATGAACGCCTTGCCGGTGATCGCCTCGGGCACCTCGGCGTCCTTGGCCGCATAGGGGCCGAAGGTGGTACTGACCTGGCGCTGCCATTGGTGCATATTGCCGTCTTGCTTCTCGACCACCGGGAACACGTGTTCCTCGACGTTGCTCTCATAGGAACCGACCATCGAATCGAACAGCCGGCCCAGGTCGCCATCGAGCGCGTCGCTGCCCTTTTCGTCCAGGCTGGCCACCAGCAACGGCGTATACAGCCGCGAATCGGCATACCAGCACAGGCCTGCCACGCCGGCCATGTGCTCGGTCAAGGCTTGCGCCACCGAAGGTTCCGCGCCGAGCTTGACCAGCAGCGGTTGCTGTTGCTCAGCCGCCAGCGGCAAGGCCACGCAGGCACTCGCCCCCATCGGCATGGCTTGCCAGACCGGCTTGAAATCGAGTTCGGCCTGGTTGTCCTGCTCATCCAGCGCCAGGAAGCTGTGCCAACCGGTGTTATCCATATCAAAACGCAGGCCGGCAAAGCTGGGGATAAAGCGCTGATACCCCATGGCCAGGACGCTGGCATTGACCGAGATCCGCTGCTTGACCTCGGGCGCCTTGGGTTGCAGGCCGAAGGCTTCGGGGAACAGTTTTTCACCCTGCAGCAACGCGGAGATGGCGTCAGTCGAGACACTGCCCGGCTCTTCGCCGCCGCCGCTGGAGGGGAAGTAGAGTTTTTGCGGGTTGGACAACACCACCAGCTTGTCACCATAAGAGGCGAACACCAGCGAACGACCGGCGTTAAAGCTGAGTTGATACAGCGCAACGTCGTCGTTACCGAGCTTGAGCTCAGCGATTTTGCTCAACTGGGTGTCGTCGAGCGCGACTTTCGCCAGGGGTTCGAGCACCTTGGCCAGGCCGCTACGGTCCATCACCAGCAGGAAATCTTTCAAGCGGCCATCGGTGCCACGCCACAGCGCCACGTCGGCCGGCTGATCCAGCAGTTGCTCGATCAGGCTGTCCTGCCATTGCAGGTCATGCTCATAAATGATCCGGCGCAGGCTGCCGATCAAGCCGAGGCGATCACTGTGGGCCTGGTAATAAAAGACGAAGTCCTCGGTCAGGGTCTCCTTGAGGAACGGCACGGCCAGCAGGTCCTTGGGCAATTGGCTCAAGGACTGGGTTTCGAGCAAGCCGTCCGGACGGCTCATCCCCAACTTATCACTGGCCAGTACCGGCGGTGCCGTCTTGGCCTTGAGCGCGAACCACCCCAACCCGCCCGCCACACCGGCCACCAGGCACAACCCGAGCAGCAACATCGGCCCGCGCCGCGAAGGTTTGGCAGCAGGCGTGTCGGCGGCCGGGGTAACAGTCTTATCGCTCATGTTCACAAAACTCGGTTCATCCCGCGTACGGGATGCTTAGTAGTTGAAAGTCTTGACCAGCAACAGATCGCCAATGGCCCGCAAGGGGACAATGAACGTCTCACGTTTTTCGTCGACGGTGTTTTCGTTGAGCACCAGGGTGATCTGCGAGGTAATCACTTCGTGCTGGCGATTGCCCTCGTCGAAGTTATAGCCGCCGCTGCCGAAGTTGCCCCAATAGTTGACATAAACCAGGTACGTACCGCGCATTGGCGCGGTCATGGTGAACATTTCCGGGCCGGGGCCATCGACCCCATCCGGGTCCAGGCCACCGCCATTGGTCAGCGCAGGGTGGGCGAAAAAGGCATGCTGGCCATCCGGGGTGACAAGGTGCAGGTCAAGTTCGGCCTGCGGAGCGTCCCACCCCAGCACCACGCGAATCCGCGCCGGTACGCGCTGGCGGTTGGCCTCATAAAACTGCACACGTTTGAGCCCCAAGCCGTCGGCACTGCGCACCTCGACACTGTTGGAACCGGCGCCGAACGCATACGGACGGCGGAAACGCCCTTGCTCATCGGTATACAACGGCAGCGGATTGCCATTGACCGCCAGGACATGGCCACCCCGCTGGGTACCGGCGGCCTTGATCTGGCCTTCAATCATCGTGCGATTGCGCTGAATGCCGCGGTCGATGGGCGGCGTGGGATAGGCCACCTGCGGGTAGCCACTGCGGTCGAGCAAGCCGTTGTAGCGCCAACCACCGACCGGCTCGCTCAACTCGGCCGTGGGCTGCGCAGTGGCAGACGCCACCCAGAACAGCGCCAGCAGTGAGAGCAATCGGGGCATCGTTCGTCTCCGGTCATCCATGATGGAACTCGCTACCCCTCCCGTATTGGGCAACGATCCGGGTGAAGGCTAAGGGGTCTGAGGCAATAGAACAATCAGACGCGTGTGAATCTTTGATGCAGAGCACCTTGATGGGGGGCTTTTGGGGGAGGAATGACGGACCGTACCGAGCGAATCAGCCCACTCAGAGCCCCCGCTAGGGATACTTATCTCCAGCCCCGACATGCCGCAATCAACACAACGAAACGTCCGACAGACTTTCAAGGTTGTCCCTAGGACGTGACATCGCTAGTCTTCGGCAATCGCTGCCAAATCAGCGACGGGGCTTGGAAACCCGATGAGTAAACGGCGCAAAGGCGCCGCCCATAACGTATGCTGGCGCTTTTTTACGCCCACGTTTTATGGCGGCTGTGCGCGGGAGACCTTCGGGGTCTGCCGGGCTCGTTTACCCCGGTTTTCCAACCTGCGTACAGCTGCCACCCATTCGCGTGGAAACGAATGAGGCAGCTCCAACCAGTAAACGAGAACCTCATCATGAGCAAACCTTCACCGTCCCAACATCTAACAACCGTCGGCCTCACCCCTTTCTCCATCCTCCACGACCAAGCCTTGTTTCGCGTCAACGCCGGCGTCCCATTGCACGCCGCCCTCTCCCATGCCTCTGATCTGCTCCACCTGGCGAAAATGCTGGCCGAAGACGCCGCCATGGAGCACAAAACCGATCGCTACGCCTGGGCCTCCCACTACTTGCAGGACATGTGCAAGGCGGTGATCGATGACGCGGCAAAGGTGCTAGCAAACCGAAACCATTGAACAATCAAACCACCACTCAACAGGTCGAGCGTTAGCTCGCCTGCAGCTCTTGATCTTGCTTTTGATCTTGATCTGGCTCTTGATCCACCCGCCCCTTCGGCAGGCTGAGCGAAGGTATTCCTCTGGGGATTGGCGCACCGCGCCGTTCGACGCAGTCGAACACATTGCAGGGAGGTGCAGCGAAGCAAACCGGAGGGCAATGCCCCCAGAGGGATACCGCAGCGAAGGAACCCCGAGCCTTAGCGAGGGGCCGGACGCTCGGGGCGAGACCTTTGCTCACTTTGGGCTGGGCCGGCACCCCGGCGTTTGCCAAAGTGAGTCGACCGTCAGGGCGAAACCAACAGTGGCCACACCCGCAGCAACGGATATGTACACCACCCGCCAGAGCCAGGCCGGCCGGGAGGTAGCCCTCGCCCCCACAGTTAGACCTGGGTACATCCACAAAATACAGGTCGACTGATAGGCCGTCTTCGCGAGCAAGCCCGCTCCCACCCTGGTCCACGGCGAACACACATCCGGGGGCAGCTCAATTCCTTGTAGGAGCGAGGCTTGCTCTAATGCCAGTCAGTTAAGCGAAACCCGCGTGGGAGCGAGCCTGCTCGCGATAGCAGTAGGTCAGTCAACGGAGATGTTGGCTGTGTTGCCGTCTTCGCGAGCAGGCTCGCTCCCACAGGTTTGGCGCCTTAACTGACTGGCATTAAGGCTTGCCCGCGAAGGCGGCAAACCTGACGACATCGATGCTGAATGGACTGGCCGGTTCGCGGGCAAGCCTCGCTCCTACGGGCTCAACCCAGATTCCTGCTCGCGATGGTGGTGACGAGCGGCATGGCTAAGACAGTTGCTCCCACAATTTAGATCGCAGTACAGCCGCAAGAGCCAGGCCGACTGATAGACCGCCTTCACCTGCCGTCCATTTGCCCCCCTTCCCCCCATCTGCTAGTGTCGCGCCGGTTTAACGTCTACCGGAAATCGCCGCCATGGCCCGCAAAAAAGCTCCACTGGATTTCGAACAATCCCTCGCCGACCTGCAAACACTGGTCGAACGCCTGGAGAACGGCGAATTGTCGCTGGAAGACTCCCTGACCGCCTTCGAACAAGGCATCGGCTTGACCCGCGACTGCCAGGCAGCACTGGCCCAGGCCGAGCAAAAAGTCCAAGTCCTGCTCGACCGCGACGGCGAACTGAGCGAGGCGCCGTTCGACGCGGAGCAACCTGAATGATCGCCGCCTATTCGGCCAGCAGCCAGGCCCGGGTCAACGCCGCACTGGAAACCCTGTTCATCGCCCCAAGCCCCGAACTGGCCCGCTTGTACCAAGCCATGCGCTACAGCGTGATGAACGGCGGAAAACGCGTACGCCCGCTCCTGGCCTACGCCGCCTGCGAGGCCCTCGGTGGCCAGCCTGAAGACGCCAACGGCGCGGCCTGCGCGGTGGAATTGATCCACGCCTACTCGCTGGTGCACGACGACTTGCCCGCCATGGACGACGACGACCTGCGCCGCGGCCAGCCCACCACCCACAAACAGTTCGATGAAGCCTGCGCGATCCTCGCCGGTGACGGCCTGCAAAGCCTGGCGTTCAGCGCCCTGCTCGAGCCGCGCCTGAACAGCGCCGATGCCGAGACCCGCCTGCAGATGGTCAGCGCCCTGGCCCTGGCCGCCGGCCCCGCCGGCATGGTCGGTGGCCAGGCCATCGACCTGGGTTCCGTGGGCCTGAAGCTCGACCAACAAGCCCTGGAATACATGCACCGGCACAAGACCGGCGCGCTGATCGAAGCCAGCGTCAAGCTCGGCGCCCTGGCCAGCGGGCGGGCGGAAAAGACCGAACTGCGGTCCTTGCAGACCTATGCCCAAGCCATTGGCCTGGCGTTCCAGGTGCAGGACGACATTCTCGACGTCGAAAGCGATACCCAGACCCTGGGCAAACGCCAGGGCGCCGACATCGCCCGTGACAAACCCACTTACCCGGCACTGCTGGGCCTCGATGCGGCCAAGGCCTATGCCCTGGAACTGCGTGACCAGGCCCTGCACGCCCTGCGACCGTTTGACGCGTCGGCCGAGCCGCTGCGTGACCTGGCCCGTTATATCGTCGAACGCCGTCACTGATTCCAGCGCCATTGCCCACCGCGTGTCGGCCAAGTTCCGAGCTCTGCGTGGGCAGCGTGCACAGCATCAGGTAAACTGCCGCCTCTTTTATACCTATAACGATTCGCCTGATGCCCACGACGTTTCATGAGATTCCCCGCAAGCGCCCGACCACGCCCCTGCTCGACCGTGCCAATACGCCGGACGGCCTGCGCCGGTTAGGTGAATCCGAGCTGGAAACCCTGGCCGATGAGTTGCGCCTGGAATTGCTCTACACGGTCGGCCAGACCGGTGGGCATTTCGGGGCGGGCCTTGGCGTGATCGAGCTGACCATCGCGCTGCATTACGTCTTCGACACCCCGGACGACCGGCTGGTGTGGGACGTAGGCCATCAGGCGTACCCGCATAAAATCCTCACGGGCCGTCGCGAGCGCATGGGCACCCTGCGCCAGAAGGACGGCCTGGCCGCCTTCCCGCGGCGTGCCGAGAGCGAGTACGACACCTTTGGCGTCGGCCACTCCAGCACCTCGATCAGCGCCGCCCTGGGCATGGCCATCGCCGCACGCCTGCAGAACAGTGACCGCAAGGCCATTGCGGTGATCGGCGACGGTGCGTTGACCGCCGGTATGGCATTCGAGGCGCTGAACCATGCGCCCGAAGTCGACGCCAACATGCTGGTGATCCTCAACGACAACGACATGTCGATCTCGCGCAATGTCGGCGGGCTGTCGAACTACCTGGCCAAGATCCTTTCCAGCCGCACCTACGCCAGCATGCGCGAAGGCAGCAAAAAGGTCCTGTCGCGCCTGCCCGGCGCCTGGGAAATCGCCCGCCGGACCGAAGAATACGCCAAGGGCATGCTGGTCCCCGGCACCCTGTTCGAGGAACTGGGCTGGAACTACATCGGCCCCATCGATGGCCATGACCTGCCAACCCTGATTGCCACCCTGCGCAACATGCGCGACCTCAAGGGGCCGCAGTTCCTGCACGTGGTCACCAAGAAGGGCAAGGGTTTCGCCCCGGCGGAAGTCGATCCGATCGGCTACCACGCCATCACCAAGCTCGAACCCCTGGATGCGCCCGCCGCCGCGCCGAAGAAAGCCGGTGGGCCAAAGTATTCCGCGGTGTTCGGCGACTGGCTGTGCGACATGGCCGCTGCCGACCCGCGCCTGGTGGGCATTACCCCGGCGATGAAGGAAGGCTCGGACCTGGTGGCGTTCAGCGAACGCTTCCCGCTGCGCTACTTCGACGTGGCGATTGCCGAGCAGCACGCCGTGACCTTCGCGGCCGGCATGGCCTGTGAAGGCGCCAAGCCGGTGGTGGCGATCTACTCGACGTTCCTGCAACGCGGTTATGACCAACTGGTGCATGACGTCGCGGTACAGAACCTCGACGTACTGTTCGCCATCGACCGCGCCGGCCTGGTGGGCGAAGACGGCCCGACCCACGCCGGCAGCTTCGACCTGTCGTTCCTGCGCTGCATCCCCGGCATGCTGGTGATGACCCCGAGCGACGAGAACGAGTTGCGCAAGATGCTCACCACCGGCCACCTGTACCCAGGCCCGGCAGCGGTGCGCTACCCACGCGGGACCGGCCCGAACGCGACCATTGAACAGGACCTGCAACCGATTGAAATCGGCAAGGGCGTGGTCCGTCGCCAGGGCAGCACCGTCGCCCTGCTGGTGTTTGGCGTGCAACTGGCCGAGGCGCTGAAAGTCGCCGAGAAGCTGGATGCCACTGTGGTCGATATGCGCTTCGTCAAACCGCTGGATGAACAGGTGGTGCGCGAAATTGCCGGCCGCCACGAGCTGCTGGTGACCATCGAGGAAAACGCGATCATGGGCGGCGCCGGTGGTGCGGTCAGCGAGTTCCTGGCCCGCGAGAACATCCTCAAGTCGATCCTGCACCTGGGCCTGCCCGACAGCTATGTCGAACACGCCAAGCCGGCGCAGATGCTCGCCGAGTGCGGGCTGGATGAAGCGGGGATCGAAGCGTCGGTACGCGAGCGCCTGCAGTTACTCAACATCTAAGCAAAACCCTGTGTGGGAGCGGGCTTGCTCGCGAAGACGCCGTGTCAGTCGACCTATTCATTGACTGATCGACCGCTTTCGCGAGCAAGCCCACTCCCACAGTGTTTTGTGGACCTATCCAATGTGTGGTTACCCCAACGCTTCAACGGACTCCCCATGAACCTGCCCCGCCTCGCCCTGACCCTCTCGCTGCTGCCCACCGCCAGTGCCCTCGCCGACACCTTCGAGCGTGACCAGGCGCTAAAGCTGCCGGACGTGCTGATCAGCGCCAACCGCCAGGTCGAGGCGCGCAATGACAGCAGCGCCGCCAACACCGTGTTCACCCGCGACGACATCGACCGCCTGCAGCCAGGCAGCGTCACTGACCTGCTCGGCCGGGTGCCGGGGGTGCAGGTCACCCAGGCCGGCGGGCGTGGCAGCCTGGCCAGTGTCTACATTCGCGGCACCACGTCGGCGCAGAGCCTGGTGCTGGTGGATGGCCAACGCATTGGCAGCTCGACCTCCGGCGACAGCAACCTGCAACACTTGAACATCGAGCAGATCGAGCGCGTGGAAGTGCTGCGCGGCTCGCGCTCGGTGATCTACGGCAGCGATGCGATTGGCGGGGTGATCCAGATCTTCACCCGGCGCAGCGCCGAGCCGGGCCTGCAAGCGCGCGTGCATGCCGGCTTTGGCAGCCGGCAGACCTGGGAACGCAGCCTGGGCTTGTCCGGCGGCGACCAGGACACCCGCTTCAACCTCGGCGCCAGCCTGGACGACACCGCCGGCATCAACCGCACCCGCGAATCCTATCCCAGCGACGGCGATCACGACGCCTACCGCAACAAGTCCCTGAGCCTGAGCCTGAGCCACGCGTTCAATGACGAGATTGAGGTGGGGTTCAATGTGCTGGATAACCGGGGTAAGAGTGAGTTCGATAATGGTTTTGGTCGCTCCGTCGAGGTCACGCCAGGCAACTACATAAGTGTTGGCCAGCAACCGTATGACGATTTTGCCGTGAGCAGCTTCAGCAGCTATGTCGATGCACGCCTCAACGATGCATGGAAGTCCCGCATTGAACTGGGGCACAGTGAAAACCGCCAAAAAACACTCGACAAGCTCAGCGACGAGCGCAGCGTGTTCAACACCTACCGCGACTCGGTGAACTGGCAGAACGATGTAACCCTCAACGACCAGAACAGCCTGATCCTGGGCGGTGATTGGTACGAAGATCAGGTCAACAGCACCACGGCATTCGACGAAGACAGCCGCTGGAACCGCGCCGCGTTCATCCAGCATCGTTTTGAAGCCCAACACTTTTCCACCGAACTGGGCCTGCGGCACGACGACAACCAACAGTTCGGCAGCCAGAACACCTGGAGCGGCACGCTGACGGTGCCGGTGAACGTGGACAACGACCTGTTGCTGACCTACAGCGAAGGCTTTCGCGCGCCGACCTTCAACGATCTGTACTACCCGGACTTCAGCAACCCGGACCTCAAGCCCGAGACCTCGAAAAGCTATGAGTTGCAATGGCGCAGCCAGTTGACCGAGACCAGCCGCCTGGAGGCCTCGCTGTACCGCACCGACCTTGAAGACGCGATCATCTTCGGCAGCAACTCGCGTCCGGAAAACATCGCCTCGGCGCGCATCAACGGTTTCGAAGCCGCCCTCAAGCAGGAGCTGTTCGGCTGGCAGAGCAACCTCGGCGTCGCGTTCATCGACCCCCGCGACCGCGACAGCGGCCGCACCCTGGCGCGCCATGCCCGGCGGACGATGAACCTGGACCTGGATCGCCAGTTCGACCGCCTGGGCCTGGGCGCCACCTGGCAGATGGTCAGCAGCAGCTATGACGACAAGGACAACCGCCAGCGCCTCGGCGGCTACGGCCTGCTGGGCCTGCGCAGCAGCTGGGCGCTGAACCGCGAGACCAGCCTGGACATGAAGGTCGACAACCTGCTGGACAAGGACTACACCCGGGCGCTGTACCTGCACGAAGGCAATCAATACGGCTATCGCCAGGAAGGCCGGGCGTTGATGTTTGGGGTGACGTGGACGCCGCAGCTCTGAACTGAGGTTTGGGCGCGATCTTTCGCGAGCAGGCTCGCTCCCACAGGGGATTTGTGAACGCCGCAGATCCTATGTGGGAGCGAGCCTGCTCGCGAACGGTCGCGCCTGGGTCTCAACGCTCCGGCGCAATCAACCGACACAACGTCGCCGTCGCGCCGATCATCTGCCCGCTGGGCCGTTCCAGGCCCTTGTCGGTCACCAACAACAATTGCCCCTCACGCACCGCCCGCACCTGCGGCCAGGCCTTCCACGCATCGAGCTGGGCCTGGCTGCCGGCGAGGATCACCTCGGGGTTGCGCGACAGCACCGACTCGATGCTGACTTGCGGCGCCGGCAGGCGCATGTCGGCAAACACGTTGTGCGCCCCACACACCTCCAGGGCATCGCTGATGATCTGCCCGCCGCCCACGGTGTACAGCGGCTGATCCCAGACCTGATAGAACACCCGCAGCGGCACCTCGCGCCGGTAGCGTTGGCGCAAGGCGTCCAGTTGCCGGCGCAGGTCGGCCGCCAGCGTGCGGCCGCGCTCGGGCCGGCCCAACTGCGTGGCAATCGCCTCAATCTGGGAGGTCAACTGGTCGAGGCTGTGGGGTTCGGCGACGTAGGTGGGGATGCCCAGCCGGCGCAGTTGCTCGCGCTGCCCGGGGCCAACGCTGCCCGGCCATAGCAACAGCAGGTCGGGCTTGAGGCTGAGCAGGCGCTCCATGTCCAACTGACCGTAGCGACCCACCGAAGGCACGGACCGGAGGGCAAGCGGACGCTCGCCGGCATCGAGCACGCCCACCAACAGCTCGGCCGCGCCCAGCTCAACGACGATTTCCGACAGGGAGGGTGCCAGGCTGACCACGCGCTCGACCGCCAGGGCCGGAGCGCTGAAGGCCAGCAGCAGGACCGCCAGCCAACGGTGCATCAGGCCAGTTGACGCGGGATACGGTAGAGGTAGAACAGCACCGTGCTCGACAGCGCCAGCAAGATCAGCGGCACCGCTTCAAGGCCGACGAACACTGCCAGGGCGCCGATCCAGGCCGGCAGCGAGGCGACCAGCAGGGCCGTGCGCCGAGTGGCCGCCAGGGCGGTCCAGGCCGCCGGTTCTTCGGGGGTGTCGAGGGCTTTTTGGGTGGCGATCAGGCCATGCTTGTAGCCACCGAAAAACTTCAGGCTGACAAACATCGACGCCATGCCGGCGATGAAGAACGGCATGGCCAGCACCGGCACGAGGGGTTCGCTGTCACCGAACAGGCTGTTGCTGACCAGCAGCGGCAACAAGGCGAGCGCAAAGTATTGCCACCAATTGACGGACAGTCGCCGCCGGACCTGACCGCGGGTCACGCCCGACCTGCCTCGCCCTGGTGCTCGTTACCCATCATGTGGTCGAGCTTGCTGGCCTTGGTCGCCAGGTAGAGTTTGTTGTGCGGGTTATGGCCGGTGTGCAATGGCACGCGTTCGGCCACGGTGATGCCCATGTCGGTCAGGGCCTGGACCTTGCGCGGGTTGTTGGTCATCAGGCGCAGGGACTTGACCCCCAGGTGTTCGAGCATCGGCAGGCAGATGCCGTAGTCGCGCTGGTCGGCGGCAAAGCCCAGGCGCTCGTTGGCTTGCACCGTGTCGGCGCCACCGTCCTGCAACTCATAGGCGCGGATCTTGTTCAGCAAGCCAATGCCACGGCCTTCCTGACGCAGGTAGAGCAACACGCCTCGACCTTCGCGGGCGATGGCCTGCAACGCCGCTTCCAGTTGCGAGCCGCAGTCGCAACGCTGGCTGAACAAGGCATCCCCCGTCAGGCATTCGGAGTGCAAGCGGCCGAGTACCGGGGCACCATCGGCCACATCACCCAGGCTCAGCACGACGTGCTCGCGGCCGGTGGCCTCTTCGAGAAAGCCATGCATGGTGAATTGCGCAAAGGGTGTTGGCAGCTTGGAAGCGGCGACGAAAACGACAGGCACCGGTGTGCTCCTGATCTAGGTACTGGAGATTCGCAGAGGCGGCATTGTAACAGCAGGTTCCAATGGGCGCTTAGGCTGAATTGTGGGGCATAACAATCAAAAAGACTGATGAAGCGACCAACGTTCCCCTGTGTGGGAGCGAGCCTGCTCGCGAAAACGGTGCGTCAGTCGCCATCACCGTTTACTGATCCCGCGCATTCGCGAGCAGGCTCGCTCCCACAAGGGATCATTGTCACGGGCAGTCAGCTTGGATCAAACGGATAGGGCTGCTGCCAGCGCTCGAAAATCGGTCTCAACTCGCCGCTGCTGACCAACAGCGCCATGCGCTGGTCGTACAGGGCCATCAGCGCGCGCCCCTGCGGCGTCTCGGCGAAGCCCAGGTACAGCGGCAACTCCGCCAAGTGGGTGGTTGTGTAGAGCGCCGGGTCCTTGGCCATGTTCAGGACCACCCCGACCTCGGTCTGCGCATCGATGTAGAAATCAGCCCGGCCCTGCTTGAGCATCAGCAAGATGCCGTTGCGCCGCTCGACCTGATTGAAGCGCCGGACATTGGGCAGGTAGCTTTCAAACCGATAACCGCGCACCCAGGCCAAGCGGTACTGGCCGAGGGTCTCCAGGGTCGGCGTCGGGTTGCTCGCCAGGCCCAGGGCGTAGATGTGATCGGAGTCGTAGCTCCAGCGTGGGTAGAGCACGTTCTGGGCTTCGTCCCGGTAGGACCCCACCAGCGCATCCACCTCGCGGCGTTGCACCAGACCCACCGAGCGTGTGTAGGGCACCGTGCGGATGTCCAGCGCCACGCCCGCCGGCTCGAACACCGCGCGTAACACATCCCAGGCCAGGCCGTGGCCATCGGCAGCGGTGTAGTCTTCCCAGTCCTCGCTGGCCAGGTGAATCCGCGCAGGCAGTGGCGCCCCATC
Source organism: Pseudomonas sp. ok272 (assembly GCF_900109995.1). Classification (GTDB taxonomy): domain Bacteria; phylum Pseudomonadota; class Gammaproteobacteria; order Pseudomonadales; family Pseudomonadaceae; genus Aquipseudomonas. Next base: position 246,026 of record NZ_FOCB01000007.1, read on the forward strand.
CTGCGCCAAGGCCCCCAGGCAGAACACCGCCAGCACCAGCACCCACAACGCGCGTCCGACCATTGCTTAGCCCCCCTGGCCTATCCCTCGACCATCATTCAGGCGAAATACCAGACCAACCCTTGCATCCCCAACCAGGCGAACACGCCGGCCAGCACATCGTCGAGCATGATACCGATGCCGCCGTGCACGTGCCGATCGATCCAGCGGATCGGCCAGGGCTTGAGAATATCGAAGAAGCGGAACAGCAAAAAACCCGCCAACAGCCAGTACCAACCTTCAGGCACCAGCCACAGGGTGATCCACATCCCGACCATCTCATCCCAGACGATGCCTTCGTGGTCGTGCACACGCAAATCGTCGGCCACCTTGCCGCACAGCCAGACGCCGAACAGCATGGTGATGCCCAGCATCAACCAGTAGCCCCAGTCGGGCAACATTTGCCACAACGGGATAAAGGGTAGCGCAACCAGCGAGCCCCAGGTGCCCGGCGCCTTGGGTAAGGTGCCCGAACCGAAGCCGAACGCCAGGAAGTGCCAAGGGTTGGTCCATACCGAGGGCGGCACGTTCGCCGCAGGGACCTGCTTGGGGTGATCTGTCACGGTGTCTCCCGAAAATGTTGATAACCCCGGGTTTGCGGGGTGATGTCCTGTCCATGTGCATCCAACAGCGTGACGCCCTGCCCTGCCACGACCCGGCCCACCACGTGGATCGGCCAGCCGTCAGCCAGCAACGCCGGCAGATGCCCGGGCGGCAAGGTGAATGCCAGGACGTAATCGTCGCCGCCACTTTGTGCCGCGACGCGGGCGGCCTTCTCGCCGAGAAAGCCGACCAGCGCCGCAGACAGGGGCAGTGTTTCGTTGTCGATCAGCACGCTGACAGCCGAGGCCTTGGCGATGTGTCCGCAATCGGCCAACAGGCCGTCGGAAATATCCAGCGCCGCCGTGGCCTTGCCACGCAACGCCTGCCCCAATGCCAACTGCGGCTGCGGCGACCAGTAATGGGCCAGCAACGCCTGGGCGATGTCCGCCGGCGCCGTGCGCTGGCCCAGCACCAATGGCAAGGCGCCCGCGGCGTTACCCAACTCGCCCCCCACGCACAGCAAGTCGCCCACCTGGGCCCCGCTGCGGGTCAGGGCCTGACCGGCCGGCACGCGGCCGAACACGGTCAGGGTCAAGGTCAACGGGCCGCTCGTGGTGTCACCGCCCACCAAGCGCACCCCGCAGCCCTGCGCCATGGCGTTCAAACCACGGGCGTAGGCATCCAGCCAAGCGGCAGTCACCGTCGGCAGGGTCAGGGCAAGGGTAAACGCGAGGGGGGTGGCGCCCATGGCAGCCAGGTCGCTGACCGCCACCGCCAGCGAGCGCTGGCCGAGCAGAAAGGGATCGCACGGGTCGGCGAAGTGCACGCCGGCCACCAACGTATCGGTGGAAATGGCCAACTGCTCCCCAGCGGGAACCGCCAGCAAGGCGCAGTCGTCGCCAATCCCCAGGACAACGCCATCGCCGCCCTGCGCACAAGGCGCGGCGGCGAAGTAGTTGCGGATCAGCTCGAACTCGCCCATCGGCTAGGTCAAGCGCCGATTAGCGCTTGAACGCCTTCACTTCAGCTTCACGCAGGCGCGGGGCCAGTTTGTCGAGGACACCGTTGACGAACTTGTGGCCGTCGGTGGAGCCGTAGACCTTGGCCAATTCAATGCCTTCGTTGATCACGACGCGGTACGGGACGTCGGCACGCTGCATCAATTCCCAGGTGGACAGGCGCAACACCGCCAGTTCAACCGGGTCCAGCTCTTCGATGGTCAGGTCCAGGCAAGGCGCCAGGGCCATGTCGATTTCGCTCTTGTGCGCCGGAACCCCGTGCAGGATCTCGCGGAAGTAAGCACCGTCGACATCCGTGAAGTCGTTATCGACCCGGAACTGCGCTTCGATCTCATTCAACGACTGCTTGGCCATGTGCCATTGATACAGTGCCTGGGTCGCGAGCTGACGCGCTTCGCGACGCTTGACGCTCTTGGATGGCTTGCCGGCGTCCGCAGGGCGCGGGTCGCGGGGGTTGAAACGATCGCTTTCGTCGCTAATCACTTGGCCTCCAACTGCGCCAGCAGGCTGACCATTTCCAGGGCGGACAGGGCAGCTTCAGCACCTTTGTTGCCGGCCTTGGTGCCGGAACGCTCGATGGCTTGCTCGATGGAATCAACGGTCAGTACGCCAAAGGCCACTGGCACGCCGAACTCCATGGACACCTGGGCCAGGCCCTTGGTGCACTCGCCTGCCACGTATTCGAAGTGCGGGGTGCCGCCACGAATGACCGCGCCCAGGGCGATGATTGCCGCGAACTCGCCCTTCTGAGCGACTTTCTGCGCAACCAGCGGGATTTCGAAGGCGCCAGGGGCACGAATGATGGTGATATCGCTTTCGCTCACGCCATGGCGAACCAGGGCATCAACAGCACCGCTTACCAGGCTTTCAACGACGAAGCTGTTGAAGCGGCCGACAACCAGGGCATAGCTGCCCTTGGGGGCGATGAAGGTACCTTCGATGGTCTTCAGGGTCATTCGACAAATCTCTTAAAGAGCCGGGACACGTTCAGTACGTATCCCTCAGTGATATTTGAACCGCGAACAAGGGGGTGAAAACACCGGCCTTTATTCGGAGGGCACGTATTCTACAACTTCCAGGTCGAAACCGGATATCGCATTAAATTTCATTGGCGCGCTCATCAAGCGCATTTTGCGCACGCCAAGGTCACGCAGAATCTGTGAACCCGCCCCGACCGTGCTGTAGGTGGTCGGTTTTTTCACCACGGCCTGGTCGGCGGTTTCGCGGATATGCGCCAGCAACACGTCGCCCTCGAGCGGGTGCCCCAGCAACAACACCACACCGCTGCCGGCCTCGGCCACCGCGGCCATGGCGGCGCGCAGGCTCCAGCGGCCCGGCTGCTTGACCATCAGCAGGTCGCGCAACGGGTCCATGTTATGCACCCGCACCAGCGTCGGTTCTTCGGCGCAGATGTGGCCCAGGGTCAGGGCCATGTGCACGTCGCCTTCTACCGAATCACGATAGGTCACCAGGTTGAATTGGCCCAGTTCGCTGTCCAGCGGCTGCTCGGCAATCCGCTGAACGGTACGTTCGTGGATCATCCGGTAGTGGATCAAGTCGGCGATGGTGCCAATCTTGATGTTGTGTTCGGCGGCGAAGGTTTCCAGTTCGGCGCGACGGGACATGGTGCCGTCGTCGTTCATCACCTCGCAGATCACCCCGCTCGGCTCGAAACCGGCCATGCGCGCCAGGTCGCAGGCGGCTTCAGTGTGGCCGGCACGGGCCAGGGTGCCGCCGGCCTGGGCCATCAGCGGGAAGATGTGGCCGGGGCTGACGATGTCTTCGGCCTTGGCGTCCTTGGCCGCTGCCGCTTGCACGGTGCGGGCCCGGTCGGCGGCGGAGATGCCGGTGGTCACGCCGGTGGCGGCCTCGATGGACACGGTGAACTTGGTGCCGAAGCCGGAACCGTTGCGCGGCGCCATCAATGGCAGCTTGAGCAGTTCGCAGCGCTCGCGGCTCATCGGCATGCAGATCAGGCCACGGGCGTGCTTGGCCATGAAGTTGATGTGCTCGGGCTGGCAGCACTCGGCGGCCATGATCAGGTCGCCTTCGTTCTCGCGATCTTCGTCATCCATGAGGATGACCATCTTGCCTTGGCGGATGTCTTCAACCAGTTCTTCGATGCTATTGAGCGCCACAAGGCACCCCCTTGAGTCAGGATTTGAGGTAGCCGTTGGCGGCCAGAAAGCTTTCAGTGATGGTGCCGCCCTTCGTCGGTTCGGCGGCCTTGTCACCGAGCAGCAAGCGCTCCAGGTAACGGGCCAGCAAGTCGACTTCCAGGTTCACCCGCCGCCCTGGCTGGTAGGACGCCATGATGGTTTCGCTCAGGGTGTGGGGAATGATGGTCAGCAGGAACTCGGCGCCATCGACCGCGTTCACGGTCAGGCTGGTGCCGTCGACGGTGATCGAGCCTTTGTGGGCGATGTACTTGGCCAGTTCTTTCGGCGCGCGGATCCGGAACTCCACGGCGCGGGCATTATCGCTGCGGGTGACGACTTCGCCGACACCGTCGACGTGGCCGCTGACCAGGTGGCCGCCCAGGCGGGTGGTCGGGGTCAGGGCTTTTTCCAGGTTGACCGGGCTGCCGCCCTTGAGGTCATTCATCGCGGTGCAGTCGAGGGTTTCACGGCTGACATCCGCCGCAAAGCCGTTGCCTGGCAACTCGACGGCAGTCAGGCACACGCCGTTGACCGCGATGCTGTCGCCCAGCTTGACGTCGCTCAGGTCGAGCTTGCCGGTGTCTACGTGGACCCGCACATCTCCGCCCTTGGGGGTCAATGCACGGATACTGCCGATGGATTCGATGATGCCGGTAAACATGAAGTCCTCCTCGAGAACGGGGCCAGCGCTAGCGCAATGGCCGGGAATTATACGCTCGCTGCGGGCACGGGAATGGCAGTGACTCGCCAGTCATCGCCCACAGCACGAATGTCAGTGATTTTAAGCGCCGGCGCATCGGCCATTTGGGTCAGCGGCCAATCCAGCAACGGGCGCGCGGTGGAGCCGAGGAATTTGCCGGCGATGAAGATCTGGTACTCGTCCACCAGGCCTTGCTGAGCAAACGCGCCGGCCAGGCGTGGGCCGGCTTCCACCAACACTTCGTTGGCGCCGCGATGGGCCAGTTCCTGGAGCAGCTTGCGCAAGTCGACCTGGCCGTCTTCACCCGGCACGATCAGGCACTCCGGGCCGCAGGCATATTGCTCCTCCACCGCGACACAGGTGGCGACCAGCGCGGGGCCGGCCTTGAAGAACGGTGCGTCGAGGGGCACGCGCAGGCGGCCGTCGATCAACACCCGCAGCGGTGGGCGACTCATGACCAACGCCGTGTGTTCGGCATCGAGCCCCAGTTCGTCGGCGCGCACGGTCAAGCGCGCGTCATCGGCCAGCACCGTGTCGGCGCCGGTCAACACCACGCTGGCCTGGGCCCGCAGACGCTGGACCGCGCTACGCGCCGCAGGCCCGGTGATCCACTGGCTTTCGCCGCTGGCCATGGCGGTGCGCCCGTCCAGGCTCATGGCCAACTTGACCCGCACGAACGGCAGGCCGTGTTCCATGCGTTTGAGGAAACCTTGGTTGAGCTGACGTGCCTGCGCTTCGAGCACGCCACTGAGCGTGGCGATACCGGCCTGCTCCAGGCGCTGCATGCCGCGACCGGCGACTTCCGGGTTCGGGTCCTGCATGGCGACGACCACCCGCGCCAGGCCGGCATGGACCAGTGCATCGGCGCACGGCGGCGTGCGGCCGTGGTGGCTGCACGGTTCCAGCGTCACGTAGGCGGTCGCGCCCCGGGCGTTTTCACCGGCGGCGCGCAGGGCGTGGACTTCGGCATGGGGCTCGCCGGTACGCACGTGCCAGCCTTCGCCGACGACCTGCCCGTCACGCACGATCACGCATCCGACCCGTGGATTGGGGTGGGTGGTGTAGTGACCCTTGCGCGCCAGCTCCAGGGCTCGCGCCATGTAGTGGGCGTCGAGGACAGCTTGTTGCGGGGAGATGATCATTCTTTTACCGGCTCACGGGCCAGGCGATCGATCTCTTCGCGGAACTCGTTGAGGTCCTGGAAGCGGCGATACACCGAGGCGAAACGAATGTAGGCGACTTCATCGAGCTTTTGCAGCTCTTCCATCACCAGTTCTCCGACCACCAGCGACTTGACCTCGCGCTCGCCCGTGGCCCGCAGCTTGTGCTTGATGTGCACCAGTGAGGACTCCAGGCGTTCGAGGCTCACGGGGCGTTTTTCCAGGGCGCGCAGCATGCCGGCGCGCAGCTTTTCTTCGTCGAATGGCTGGCGGCTGCCGTCAGTCTTGATCAGGCGCGGCAACACCAGTTCGGCGGTCTCGAATGTCGTGAAACGCTCGCCGCAGGCCAGGCATTCACGCCGGCGGCGCACCTGTTCGCCCTCGGCGACCAGTCGCGAGTCGATGACCTTGGTGTCGTTGGCACCGCAGAAGGGACAGTGCATGGTGGCTGGCAACAAAAAAAGGGAGGGCCATGGTAGCGCATCCCGGTGGCAAGACAAGCCATAGGGTTTGCGGTATACAGACGGGCTATAGTGTTTGATCCCTGGATTTGACCTCGCTGGAGCCACCCATGCCGCTACGCCCGCTTGTTTTACTTAGCCTCGCCGGCCTGCTGGTGGCCTGTAGCAGTAATACCCCGACACCCATTGCCCCCGCACCGGGACCCGCCTCGAAAATGACCGAGAAGCAGGCCCAGGCCTCCGTCGAGCTGGGCCCGTTGCCGGCCTACCAGCGTGAACTGAGTGGCACCCTGCAAGGCGCACCCAGCGGTTCGGACGTTGAACTGGCGCTGCTGGTGATCGACGAACGCTCGCGCCCTCAACAATTGCTGGCCAGCGCCACCCTGATCGGCAACAACCACGCACTGCCGTTTCACCTGCGCTTCAACCCGGACGCCTTCCCAGCCGGAGCCCGCGTCGAATTGCGCGGACGCGTGAGCCAGTCCGGGCAGTTGATCCTGCACCTGCCGTCGCAACGCATCCTCCAAGCCAACACCCAGGCGCTGGGCCCGCTGCAATTCGTCACCGCCCCATGAAGGCACCGCTAGACCTGCAACAGGCATTGAGTGAACTGCTGGGCGATGCGCAACTGGTGCCCTGCCCGCTGCCCGATACCGCCCTGCACCTGTGGCTGATCGACGGTGACAACATGGACCGCGCCTTCAGCCCCGAAGAAACCCGCCGCATCCTGCATGAGCCACCGTACTGGAGCTTCTGCTGGGCCAGCGGCCTGGCGATCGCCCGCTACCTGGCCGAATTCCCCGAGTGGGTGGCCGGCAAGCGAGTGCTGGATTTCGGGGCCGGCTCTGGCGTGGCGGGGATCGCAGCAGCCAAGGCCGGGGCGCAAGAAGTGGTGGCCTGCGACCTTGACCCACTGGCAATCGCCGCGTGCCAGGCCAATGCGCAGCTCAATGGCGTGACGCTGAACTATTCGACAGACTTCTTCAACGAAGCCGACCGCTTCGACCTGATCCTGGTGGCCGACGTGCTGTATGACCGCGCCAACCTGCCGCTGCTCGATACGTTTTTGAGTCGAGGCCGGGAAGCCCTGGTGGCGGACTCGCGGGTGCGCGACTTCCGTCATCCCCTGTACCAGCGCATTGAAATGCTGGAGGCCATGACCCTGCCGGACCTGGCCGAACCTGAAGAGTTTCGGCACGTCAGCCTCTACCATGCGCGGCGATAGCTAAACGCTTCGCCGGCAAGCCGGTCTCGCTCCCACAGTGGGCTGCGGTGCATCCAAATCCTGCGTCTGGCCCAGTTACCTGTAGAAGCGAGGCTTGCCCGCGAAGACGTCGGCACACTCAACTATGATGTTGCCGGT
>NZ_FOCB01000040.1 GCF_900109995.1 Pseudomonas sp. ok272
AATTCCGAAACCCCAATTGCGAAAGCAGTTGGGGTTTTGTTTTTGCCGGCGAAAAAGTTGATTCACGATTTCTATGCAACGGCTCGGGGCATGGATATCATGCGGGCCTCATTGTGAGGCGATACTTGCATGCTGACGTTGTTAAAGCTTCTGAAAGATGGACGGTTTCACTCTGGGCAGGCCCTGGGCGTAGCGTTGGGGGTCAGTCGTAGTGCTATTTGGAAGCAGCTCCAGCAGCTCGAGGCGGAGTTGGGTCTTGAGATTCATAAGGTGCGTGGTCGCGGGTACCAACTGAGCTCACCCCTTACGCTGCTCGATGCTGTCGCGATTGAGGGGGCGGCGCCAGCTTGTGATTGGCCTGTGTATGTTTTTGATTCGCTAGACTCTACGAATGCTGAGGCGCTGCGCTCTGTTGATCGCGCAGTTGTCGCGCCATTTCTTGTGCTTGCAGAGCGGCAAACAGCAGGTCGTGGCCGCCGCGGGCGAAAGTGGGTGAGTCCGTTTGCTGAAAACGTCTATTACAGCCTGGTGTTGCGTATCGATGGTGGTATGCGACAGCTTGAAGGGCTCAGCTTGGTTGTTGGTCTTGCCGTGATGCAGACCTTGCGAGACATGGGCATTGCCGGTGCTGGGCTGAAGTGGCCAAATGATGTGCTTGTTGGTGAGAAAAAAATCGCCGGCATCTTGCTGGAGTTGGTTGGAGATCCGGCTGATGTCTGTCACGTAGTGCTGGGTGTCGGTATTAACGTCAATATGCAACTCGCTGATGAGGTTGATCAGCAATGGACGTCTATGCGTCTTCAGGTGGGTAGGGTGTTCGATCGCAATCTTCTAGTTGCCCACTTAAATGGCGTTCTACGGACATACCTGGGGCGCCATGAAGACCTTGGGTTCTCAGTGTTTCAGGAGGAGTGGGAGCGGGGGCATCTGTGGCAGGAGCGATCGGTTTCGTTGATTGCTGGCGTTAGCCGTATAGATGGCCAGGTCTTGGGAATCGATAGGCAAGGTGCGTTGCGCTTAAGTGTTGATGGTGTGGAAAGAGTTTTTAGTGGTGGTGAGCTGAGCCTGAGGCTGCGTGATGATTCTTGAGCTCGATTGCGGGAATAGTTTTATAAAATGGCGTGTACTGCATGCCGACGCTATTCGTTTGTTTGCTGAAGGGGTTGTTGATTCCGATCTGGCTCTGATGGAAAAGTTACGCGGATGCGTAGGTTTGGATCTCAAGCGGGGTCGCCTGGTCAGCGTTAGAACCAATGAAGAGACGGCAGCGCTGGTATCAATGGTCGCTGATACATTTGGTGTTACGGTTTTGTGTGCGGTCCCGGCCCGCGAGATGTCGGGTGTACATAATGGATACGAAGATTTTCAACGTCTGGGGCTGGATCGTTGGCTGGCGATGCTTGGCGCTCATCATCTTGCTTCAGGTGCGTGCTTGGTTCTGGACTTTGGCACTGCGTTGACGGCGGACTTTATCGCGGCGGACGGCGAGCACCTTGGAGGGTTTATTTGTCCCGGGATGCCCCTGATGCGCAACCAGTTGCGCACGCATACGCGGCGTATCCGATACGACGACTTTTCCGCATCCAGGGCACTTGAGAGCTCCCTGCCGGGGCGTAATACAGTTGAGGCTGTGGAGCGGGGATGCGCGTTAATGCTCAGGGGCTTTGTGCTGACGCAGTTGGAGTTGGCTCGCGGCTATTGGGGGCAGGACTTTACGGTCTTTCTCACAGGTGGTGATGCTAGCCTGGTTGCTGGTGTAGTGCCGGATGCGCGGGTGGTGCCGGATCTTGTATTTGTTGGTTTGGCCATGGCGTGTCCATTGTCTTGAGGTCTTTATGCGTTGGTTGTTCCTGTTACTGCTTGTGCTCAATGGTTTTTATTATGTCTGGCATCAGCAAGAGGCGCCTATGCGTGCAAAAGATGTCACGCCATTGAGCTTGTATCGAGGTTCGCAACAGGGATTGCGCTTGCTGAGTGAAACCCCTGAGGCGCCTGCAGCGCGCGACAAAGTGAAGCTGCCCGCAGCGGATGAAGATTGTCTTTACCTGGGGGGCTTTGCGCGCCAGGAAACTGCGAAAGCATTTGAGGTGCGTCTGGTCGCTCTTGGTGTTGGTGTTCAGCCGCTTTCTACTGCGCTCGCAGATTCGGCTGGGTATTGGGTACGAGTCGCGCCGGAAAGTCGGCAGTTGGTCAATGAATCCGTGCTGCAGAACCTTGCTAAAGAATTCAATGAGTTAAAACACAAAATAATACGCTGTGAGGGGGTTGCAACTGCTCAATAGGTTGCATAGAATGGCGCCCGCTTCGCAGTGAAGAGCTTTAGGGTTCAGCAGTGCGAAGCGACGTCAACGCAGCTAACCTCAGGTTTTTAATGAGAAAATGCTTGACAGAAGGCTGGCATGAGATAGAATGCCAGCTCGCTTAGGAGGGGTTCCCGAGCGGCCAAAGGGATCAGACTGTAAATCTGACGTCTACGACTTCGAAGGTTCGAATCCTTCCCCCTCCACCAGATTTTAGCGTGAGCTGCAAGCTTACGCGGGTATAGTTTAGTGGTAGAACCTCAGCCTTCCAAGCTGATGATGCGGGTTCGATTCCCGCTACCCGCTCCAAGTTTTCAGGTTGTGCGAGATGTTTCGCTCTTGTAGCTCAGTTGGTAGAGCACACCCTTGGTAAGGGTGAGGTCAGCGGTTCAAATCCGCTCAAGAGCTCCAATATAACAAGGCAGATATGTGAATATCTGCCTTTGTTTTAATGGCTTGTTTAGTTTGCTCAATTTTTCTTCTAGGGGTGATTTCGATGGCTAAGGAAAAGTTTGATCGTTCTCTGCCGCACGTCAACGTTGGTACCATTGGTCACGTTGACCACGGTAAAACCACGCTGACTGCTGCTCTGACTCGCGTCTGCTCCGAAGTTTTCGGTTCTGCTGCTGTTGCTTTCGATAAGATCGACAGCGCTCCAGAAGAAAAGGCTCGTGGTATCACCATCAACAC
>NZ_FOCB01000041.1 GCF_900109995.1 Pseudomonas sp. ok272
GGGGTGAATGCCTACCGGTACGCGCTGAACCCGACGGGGTGGGTGGATCCGTTGGGGCTTAATACTTGTCCAGGTGGGGATGGGTGTAGGCCGAAAGGTGGGCCGCAAGACCCGGCTGGGAAGGCGCACGTTGAAGGAACTGAGCCAAAAGCGCCAAAAGGTGAGGGTGACTATTTATATCGTGGGGATAAGCGAGAGCCCAATGATGTGTTTGAAAATGGATTTAAAAGTAAAGGAAACAGCGATGACTTACTGCTTCACTCAATTGATAGTGACTTTCCGTCGAGCAATTTTATTAGTACGTCGGTGTCGAGGGATATGGGGAAAAAATTTGCTACGAGTGACTTCACGAAAATAGGGTACTTGTATACGCTCAATAAAATCCCAGGCCATGATTTGAAAAAAGAGCTAGGTACGGCTTATTTGTTTGGTAAGGAAAAGGAAATAGCGATTCGCTCTAGGATAAACCCTGAGGATGTTCTTGGGGCGACGCTGATTATCGACGATGGTCGTGAGTTTGGTTTCTCCATGCCCAATCCAAATAGGAAAATCAAAAAATGAGCGCTATAACTGTTGTGGATATAATTGTTGGTGTCGATGGGAATAAGCAGGCTGCTCAGCTGGTTTGTAATAGCGATCAGGTGACAATAGAGTTTGTGTTAAGTCCCGATTTTAGAAAAATTTACAACGGGGCCGATTTTTTCAAGTGCTTCGGGAACGTAAGGGAAGACAATCCGGATGTGGTCTTTTATTGCAAGGGTTCGAAGAAGAACGTTCATACCTCGAGTATGTCCTCTCAAATGTCTCTTGGCCTTAAAGCTTATGAGTTGACGTTGGGGGAGGAGCCATCACAGGAGGATCTTATATATATATTTGATTATGATGAAGGCGCCTTTGTAAATAGCTATAGTGCTCAGCGCGAGTTTTATATGCGTTGGGTTGAATCGAGAAAGGTAATTGATGGTGAGTAATGACGAAGATGAAGTTTGGCATTAAAGCTGGAAGGGTAAAGGTATGACGAAATCTGAAAAAGTTGAAGTTTGTATCTTGGCCGGTGATCAGAGGGAGACGGCTGTTTTTCGGTTTGAATGTGATAATTCAACGGCTGTTATTGATCTTTTTATGCCCGGAGGGGTAAGAAAGAAGTACGAGCATTACGACTATTTTGTGTGCCTTATGAAAGTGCGAGAAGATTATCCGCGAATTAAATTTTTGTGCAAGGGCGCAAAACTCAATGTTATGCCCTCAAGAATGTGCTCTCAAATGAGTATGGGGCTTGTGGCTTATGAGTTGACCATGGGTAAGACTGCTACTTTTGATCAAATAGTTCAGATATTCGATTATGAAGACGTCGATATCGTGACCGACCCAAAGGAGCAGTTCGAGTTCTATCAACGCTGGCTAAAATCTTTGGGGGAGGGAGGCGTTACTTCCTACGAGACATGAAGTTGAGGGCAGGCAACTAAACTATCAATCACATAAACACTATACCCCTGCACATTCTTCGCATGATGCTTGGTCTGTGATGCCATCTCCGGCAACTGGTTCGCGTTCACCCCGCACAAGCCTGTGGCTGCAGGTTTGAATGAAAAGTGGACTGATTTACTTCTAATTTGTACTTGATGGTTTGCTGAAATCAGAAATATAAAATAAATCCGTCGCCTTTTCGCTCTTTCCAGCCCAAATAGGAAATAAATAATGCCTAGCATGAAAGTATTGATTTTTGTCGATGGAGAGAAGCAAGAAGCCGTGTTGGATTATGAGGTGGATAGCCCATCGATAAAATTGCTTCTACAAAGTGGTAAGACTTTTAATGTTTCAGGTCTTGATGTTTATGAGTGTCTTGGGAAGCTACTAGTGTTACTCCCAGAGGTTAATTTTTTGTGTAAGGGGGCTAAGTTGAATGTTAGGCCATCCAGTATGTCGTCGCAGATGACGTCGGGAATGATGGCTTATGAGCATCTATTGGGCGTTCGCGCAACAAGAAAAAGTCTGGTTAATATTTTTGATTATGATGATGTAAATATAGTTAATGATCCGAAATTGCAGGATGATTTCTTTTTTAAGTGGTTGAGGTCTTTAGAAGCTTAATTGTTTTTGTTGGCAGAGCGCCTTTGAGGTGTTTGACACCGAAAATTTAGGTCGGATGCATTCCAAGGCTGAATAAGGAGGCGTGATCATGGGTGAAACTGCTACTTTTTATCAAATGGTTCATACCTTAGATTATGAAGACGTCGATATCGTGATCGACCCAAAGGAGCAGTTCGAGTTCTATCAACGCTGGCTAAAATCTTTGGGGGGGTGAGGCGTTACTTCCTACGAGGCATGAAGTTGAGGGCAGGCAACTAAACTATCAATCACATAAACACTATCCCCCTGCACATTCTTCGCATGAGGCTTGGCCTGTGATGCCACCTCTGGCAACTGGCTCGCGTTTAGCCCCGCACAAGCCTGTGGATGCAGGTGGACCACGCCGATGGACGGTGACAGCCGCGCAAATTCCCGCGGTATGCCCTGGCGGGCGACGGCGAACAGTGCGTAAGCGCTCCATGAACCCCACATTTTAAAGGTGGGGATCTATGGCTATCTTGGAATTTGCGGCGTGCAGCTCCACGGCAGCAGGGCCTCGAAG
>NZ_FOCB01000042.1 GCF_900109995.1 Pseudomonas sp. ok272
CGCACCGGGAACACCACGGCTTCGCTTTCAACCGTGCTCTTACCCAGCGCCGCCTTTAACTCCATGCTCAGGCTGCTGCCGTCCTTGAGGTTTTTCAACCCGGCGAGTGCGATGTGGCTTTCGTAGTAACCATTATTATCAATCCACTGCTGGCTAACATAAGAGCCTGGTGCTGTATGGGCCTCGTTGAAGTAGTCGGTGCCATCGGCATTGGTGCCTCTGAAACGCAGCCACACATACTGCCCTATGGCGATCAACGGCCAGCCCCCCAAGCGATAGGCGGCATCGGCGGTCAGGCTGGTCACATCCAGCACCGGGCCTTCACCATTGTTGTCGGCGTCTTTGATCACCGGCCTGATCAACGCACTCGTCGGCATGGCCTGCACCGTCAGGGCAAACACCGGCGAGGGCATCGGATTGCCATTACGGGTGACGACGTAGGACAGTTTCACCCCCTTGCCCAGGTTGAACGCCACCACGCTGTTGGGGATCACAAACTCCCAGCCGGCGCTCACCGGCCGTGGGGTCGAGGTGTGCGAGCCGCCGGCCGGCGTGCCGGCGGCGCCTTGCCAGGTGACGCTGATTTGATCCGCTGGCGCCAGCTCTGGGATGGGCTTCACCACGAGGGTCAAGCTGTCCTTGACCGCGATCGGGTTCAGCGTGCTGTCGCCGTTGTTCTCTTTGACGCTGGGCGGCAGCAACTCTGCCACTGCGCCGACGATGAACTCCAGCACGTTCGAATAGCTGACCCGCTCCGGCGTGGTGTCGGTTGCCACCCGCAGGATTTCATACCAGGCCTTCACCGTCCCGCCGCGATTGGGCTCGATGTGCGTCGCGACAAACGTCTGGTTCAAGGTAAAGGGGATGTCTTTGTCGGCATTGAGCGAGGTGATGGAGAGGGTGTCCTTGGCCTGGCCCGTGACCGGACCGAGCCAGGTGTAGGTCACCTTGTCGCCTATTTTGGTCGGGGTATTGGCCCGTGGCGCGGTCAGCCGACTGACGCCGCCGGGCAGGTCATTGGGCTCCAATGCACCGTCCGCCTCGCCAAGGACGATTGGCGGCGCCAGTTCCAGTCGCGGTTCACCGACCTGCAACAAGGCGTGGTGCAGGGATTCGCGCTGCCGGGTGCCGCCGCCGACGACCTCGGACATCAGCAGGTAAAACAGGTCCAGCGTGCCGCCGTTGATTGCCCGCAGGTGCGCACCGTCGACGGGGATCGGAATCGCCAGCTTGGCCTCGATGTCACCCCGGCTGAGGATGTACCAGTCCAGTTCCGGGTCGTAGGTGGAGAAGTCCGCCCTGATGCCAACCCAGCGCAGTACGATGGCCATGCCTTCGGTCATTGTCTCGTCATCAAAGGGGATGTCGACGATCGTGCTGCCCAGTTCGGGGTCGAGTGCGCCCTGCTGGGCATCGCGGGCAATGGGCGCGAGCAGGCGCCGGGTTTCGCCGATAAGGCTGACAAAACGCCCCTTGGACAGCAGGTCGGGCGATCCACTGCGCTCTACGCGGTAACTGAACACGGCCTGGGTCATGACCAGCAGGCGGACATCCGCGCTGGACAGCTTCAGCTCGTAAACGTTGTTCACACTCTCCAGCGGCTCGCCCCGCACTTCAAGGCTGATCGGTTCGTCGTCCAGGGTGGTGCCCCGGCAGAGGCCGATGAGCACATCACCGACCTTGAAGTCAGGCTCGGTAGCAAAAATCTGCAAGATCACTGGCGCATCACCCTGCGTGTCCAGGTCCAGCACATTGTTGATGCTCCCTTTCACCACGGGGGCCGGCAAGCGCGTGTTGCCGGTGTCGACCGCAATCTGGATGCCGGCGCTCCAGTCCTCGGAGACGTTGTTGACCAGGTCGCGCACTTCAAACACGACGGTCAGCGCAGGGGTATCGCCGGCCTTGTAAATGGTATCTGTGTCGACATGGACGATCAGCGGGTTATTGGTCGGGTCGTCGATATGGGCCTGGGTGACCAGTGGGGAATACACAAAGAGGCCGCCCCAACTCAGCTTGCACTGGTCGCCCACGGCGATGTTGGGATACAGCAGCGTGCTGCCGGGCTTGGCGATGATGGGGATATCGAGCCCCTTATCGGCGATCTCCTTGCCCACGCCATCGTTGATGATCAGTGGGTCAATGTACATGTGCAGCTCGGAGTGCCCCGGAATGCTGCCGTTCTCATCCTTGCCCGCGGGGCGTTCGAGCTTGACGTAGATATTGACCCGGGGGGCCGATGGCTCCGGGGTCTGATTGAGCCGTGTGACCACGTAATGCAGCGAATAGCTGCCGGTGACCAGCCGGCGAGGACCGATATACAAGGTGATGCGATGGCCGACGTCACTCTCCTCGATGCGGGCCTGATCGACCACGCTGCCATTGAGCATGAGCTCAATGGCGTCGCCGCGGTTCATGTCGGCCCACGGCGGGATAAAGATCTTCAGGCCCCTGTCGGGGTCCAGGTCCACGGC
>NZ_FOCB01000036.1 GCF_900109995.1 Pseudomonas sp. ok272
CTGGAGATCCCTTTGTGGGAGCAACTGTCTTAGCCATGCCGCTCGTCACCGCCATCGCGAGTAGGAATCTGGGTTGAGCCCGTAGGAGCGAGGCTTGCCCGCGAACCGGCCAGCCCATTCAACATCGATGTCGTCAGACGTACCGCCTTCGCGGGCAAGCCTTAATGCCAGTCAGTTAAGGCGCCAAACCTGTGGGAGCGAGCCTGCTCGCGAAGACGGCAACACAGCCAACATCTCCGTTGACTGACCTACTGCTATCGCGAGCAGGCTCGCTCCCACGTGGGTTTCGCTTAACTGACTGGCATTAGGGCAAGCCTCGCTCCTACAAAGAATTGAGCTGCTCCCCGGATGTGTGTTCGCCGTGGACCAGGGTGGGAGCGGGCTTGCTCGCGAAGTGGCCAGCACCGCCAACACCTCCACCGACTGACCACTGCTTTCGCGAGCTAGCCCACTCCCACAAGGGAACCTGGACCAGGCGCCAACATCCCCGTCACCTTAAACAGCGGCAGTGACCCCTCACCTCGCTGTATCCCTCAGCCCATGTCATCACTTCCTGCACAGCCCAAGCCGCGATAAACAGAAACGTCCTACCTCCAAAGTAGACTCAGCTGACTGCATCAGACGGCCAATCAACGCAAAGTCCCACGCCCTTATTCTGCGCAAAGGACATGTGAATGCACCGTGCTGCCGATCTGACGCCTTTCTTGTTCACCGTCGAAGGTTTTACCCACGACCTTCAAGTACTTGAATTCTCCGGCAAGGAAGCCATCAACCAGCCCTTCGAGTTCCGCATCACCCTGGTCAGCGAGCGGCCCGACCTGGACCTCGACAACCTGCTGCACCGCCCGGCCTTTCTGCGCCTGGGCGCCGAGGGCAGCGGTATCCACGGCGCAATCTACAGCGCCGCCCAGGGCGAATCGAACGCACGCCTGACTCACTATCAGGTCACACTGGTCCCGCGCCTGGCCTACCTCGCGCACCGCCACAACAAGCGCATCTTCCAACACCTGAGCGTGCCCGAGATCATCGCCAAGGTCCTGGCCGATCACGCGATCCTGGCCGACACCTGGCGCTTTCAGCTGCGCACTCCCTATGAGCCGCGCGAATACTGCGTGCAGTACGCCGAAACCGACCTGCACTTCATCCAACGCCTGTGCGAAGAAGAAGGCCTGCACTTTCACTTCCAACACAGTACCGATGGCCACTTCCTGGTCTTCGGCGAGGACCAGGCGGCATTCGCGCCACTCACCCCCGCCACCGCCTACCTGCCCGGTAGCGGCCAGGTGGCATACGCGCCAACGGTGGATCGTTTCAATGTGCGCCTGGAGGCCCGCACCACCCAGGTCAGCCGCGCCGACTACGACTTCCAGCACCCCAACCTGCGACTCAACGCCAGTGCCGACGCGCCCCAAACTCCCGCACTCGAGGACTACGCCTTCCCCGCGCACTTTACCGACCGCAGGCGTGGCCGGCAGTTGGCCACCCGTGCCCTGGAACGCCACCGCAGCGACCACAAGCAAGCCCACGGCCGCAGCGATCAACCGATCCTGCGCAGCGGTCACAGCTTCACCCTCGCCGACCACCCCCGCCAGGAATGGAACGACGCCTGGCTACTGACGCACGTCGAGCACGTCGGCAAACAGCCCCAGGTGCTGGAGGAACACGCGCCGTCCCCGACCTCGGGCGACGACTTCAGCCAGGGCTATCGCAACCACTTCATCGCCATCCCCGAGCACGTGTCGTTTCGCCCGCCGCTGGACCATCCCAAAAAGCCCGCACTGGGCACCGAAAGCGCGGTCGTGACCGGCCCGCCCGGTGAAGAAATCCATAGCGACGCGTTCGGTCGGGTCAAGGTTCGCCTGCCCTGGGACCGCGATGACACCAGCGACGAACATTCCAGTTGCTGGCTGCGCGTGGTCACCGGCTGGGCCCATCAACAGTACGGCAGCGTCCTGATTCCCCGGGTCGGCATGGAAGTGCTGGTCGGGTTCAGCGAAGGCGACCCCGACAAACCCGTGGTGCTCGGCTGCCTGCCCAACGCCGAAACCCCGGTGCCCCTGGACTTGCCGGCCCAACAGACCCGCAGCATCTTCCGCAGCCACAGCACCCCCGGGGGCGATGGCTACAACGAACTGTGCATCGAAGACCGCAAAGGCCTTGAGGAAATCACCCTGCGTGCCCAGCGCGACTTCACCCAACTGGTGCGCAACGACCAGCACCTTGAAGTGGGAGGCCAGCGCAACACACAGGTCAAAGGCCTGTCCAGCCACGAGCTGCACGCCGAAGAACATCGCATCACCCATGGCAGTCGCCTCACCGAACTCAGGCAGGACGACCACCTGGTGGTGGCGGGCAGCCAACAGGTGCTGACCAACAACCAGCAACTCACCGCCACCGGTGAGATACAGCTCAGTGCCGGGCAACAAATCGTGCTCGATGGCGGTACGCAGTTGACGGTCCAGGCCGGGGGCCACTGGCTGAGCCTCGGCCCCGGCGGCATTTTCAGCAGCGTGCGGATTGTCGAAGGCGGATCGGCCGCCGCCGTCTCATCCACCTCACCGCTGCTGCCCGGTGAACTGCCGGCCATGGCATCGACATTCGAACCGCTCCAGCAACGCGCCGCCCTGCTGGCGAGCCGCAGCTCACGCTGCCTGATCTGCGAGGCCGCACGCCCATGAGCCTATCGACCACCTTGCCTGACGACCTGCCGTGGACCGAACACAACGCCTTTGTGTTGGTGGACGGCGCCACCCGCCGCGATCTGCCAGGCCTGTTCGCCACACTGGCGCCGTCATCCCCCCGCGTGGCGCTGTATGACTGCACGCGGTTCCGGGGGTTGAGCGATGTCTCACCGCTCCTGGTTCAAATCTCCGGCCCTGACCACCCGGCGCTGGACTTTTATCTGGAGCATGCTGCCCAGGAATGGGGACTGCTGCTCTTCAGCGCGCAGCCGGCCCATGAAGTGGCCCGGCACTTGCGAACGCTGCTGACGGTCGAACTGCCCACCGGCCAGGAAGTGTTCCTGCGCCTGGCCGATGCCGCCGTCGCGCAGGTACTGTTTCGCGGTGCGCCACAGAACCTGTTCGGGCCACTGTCGCAGGTGGTCATTCCCGACAGTGTGACCACCACCTGGCACCGCCATCGACCGGCGCGGGGCAAAACAGCGCCACTCATCCCCCCATACCGCCTGAGCCCGGAGCACAACAGCGCGCTGGATCACGTGGACCGTCGGCGCACCTTGTTGGACCTCGACAACCACCTGCGCACGCAGTTTCCCCACTGGCGCGCCGAGCAGTCGCTCGCCCAGCGTTGGCCGCTGCTTGAGCAATGGACGAACGAGGCCCAACAGCTAGGCCTGGGGTATACGGCTGAGCTCTATTACTACGCCAACATCATGGCCTGGCTCGGTGACGCTGGCGTGCACCCGCACCCCGCCATCGCACAACTGCTGCACGGCCCTTCCCCGCAGCCCATCGGCGAGCGTGTCGCACACGCCGCTGAACTCGCCCACCACATCGCCACCCACAGGGAGCGCCCATGATCGCGCCTGCCAACCTCGCGGCTGCCACGGCCTCCAAAGCCCGATTCGGCACCCTCGGCACCTGCCCGCTCAAGCAATCCCACGTGCAACTCCTGCCCCTGCGCTACGGCCTGGTGGAGCCAATCATGGACTCGGGTGCCGAGCTGCAACGGCCCTACACCCTGCAAACCCGCCCGCTGGGCGTGCGGCTGTTGCGTGACGGCTGGCTGTACATCATCGACAGCCTCGACAACCAGCTGTACGAGTACCGCCTCGACAACGGCATGGTCACCGAGCTGCTGTTCAAGGGCAAAGCCGTTGGTGTCGATCTGCGGGTGATGTGCGAGGCGCGCCCGGCACTGGCGTTCTCCCGCAAGAGCACCCTGTACGTGAACTACGCCCAGGTGCAGTGGACCGCCGCCAAGTGCCATCAAGTGCTGGACAGTGCCGAGGACCGTGAGCACTTCATGCAAAAGGTCGACCTGGGGCCGGTCAACTGCGAGAGCGGCGGGGCCGACCTGCTGACCGTCGAGCAGGCCAAGCGCTGGCTCGCCGAGGCCGGCACGGGCCCGGCGCAACAGGCCCAGGCCGATCAGGCGCACGCCGCGCAGCGCGTCGCACGGCACGCGGCCGGTTCGACCGCGCCGCCCCCAGCCGACACCCCGCAAGCCCCCGAACACGAACGCCGACCCTACCTGTGGGAGCAACCGCCGCGCTTTCGCGAGGCCCACATGGGCGAGTTGCTGGGTCAGGTGCGCAGCCTTTATCACGCCGACACGCTGTTTTTGATGGTGCACGACGACCTCGGCGTGCTGCAGGACCTGGCGGCCTATCAGGACACAGTGGTCGGCTGGGTCACACAGTGGCGTAACACCCCCCACCACGAGCGCGACTACCTGCTGGCCTGCTACATCGAGTCCCTGACCGTGCTCACCGCCGCTGACGCCGACAACGTGGTCAAGGCCAGCAACGACCCGGCCACCAACGCGATGGTCGATGAGCTTTGGGCCATGCCCGAGGCCACCCGCGAGCCTACGCGCCTGACCTTGCTCGACTACCTGAATCGTTACGGCGAGGTGTCGCCGGCGCGGAGCAAAGCCTCCCCGGAGCTGGAAGCGCTGCGCAAACAGACCCTGGACGAGTCCTTGCGCCAGCTCCCCTCCTACGGGCCGATGCTGCGCCAATACCAAGAAAATGCCCTGGCAATCACCGACCGGCGCTACTACACCCGCCAACACTTCAGCAAGGCCCCGCCCGAGTTTGTCGAGCGCCACCTCGACACCCTGATCAAACTCGGCAGGACCCGCAGCGAGCAGGTCCTGGACGTGCTCAACGGCCAGAGCTTCGGCCAGCGCGGGATCAACGACTTGATCGACCGCCCGGCCATGGACAAGGCCCTGGCCAAGATGCGTGCCGATCTCGAGCGCTGGAACCAGTTGCTCAAACGCATCACCGGCGACCGCGTGACACTGGTCAGCGCCGGCCGCTGTCACCGGGCCCTGTGGTACTACGACGGCCAGTCGTCGATTCAACGGGGCCAGGCCCTGGTCAGTGAATACGCCTGCCTCAAGGACATCTGCCGCGATGATGAGCAAACCCCCAAACTGTTCGAGTTCCTCGAACGCGAGCCCGAGCAGACCCGGGCGCTGTTCTACACCTTGCCCCTGAAGGACCAGCTCGACCTGACGAAAAAACTCACCTCGCTGGCCAATGCCGGCGTTGGCCTGTTCAACAATCTGCCGCACTGGCTGGCGGAACTGAAGAAGATCGAACAACCGCGCCTGCCAGCCCTCGACGACCTGCCATTGCCGACCCGCGACCTCGCCGAGTCCGTGCGCCAGACACTGGCCCCGGCGCTGAGCCTGGGCATCAACCAAGTCCTGGCGAACTTTGACCTGAGCGCGGGGAAAATCCCCGACCTCAACGAGCTGTTCCGTCAGTTGCCCAAGGCCCTACCCGCGCTTCTGCTGGACGCCGCCCGCACCACCGGCGTGACCTTCACCGTCGCCAGCCCGGCCGAACACGCGGCGCTGCAAGCCACCGTGCGCGAGGTGCAGGCCGAACGCGCCAGGCTCAAGTCACTGGTGCGCCAGCGCGAACAAATCAAAAACCAGAAAGGCCACAAAACCCCACAGGCCAGGGAGCTGCTGCAACAAATCGTGCGCGTGCGCCAGGCCCTCGACCAGCACGAAGCCCGGCTGGCCGGCGCCCTGAGCCCGGTCAACGAACTGCTGGACGAGTCGACCCGTATCTACGGCGCCACCCCCGCACGGGCCGGCGTGACCCTGGTGTTCCCGCCGGAGCAACAGATGGAAGTGCGCGGCCTGCTGCGCAACATTCGGCAGGGGGTGAGCACGGTGCCGAATGCGAGCCTGGTGAAGACCGAGGGGATGGGGTTTGTGGTGTTTGCGGTGCAGTTGGTGAATTTGGTGGGGGTGATCAGGGAGATGAACAAGCAGACCAAGGATCAGCGTGCATGGGGCAAACTCGGTGAAGCCGTTGCATCTACCGGCGCTGTGGGCTTCACGGCGGCACAAGGTCTTGCCGACACGGCCTTGAGGGCTCGTAGTGCACAGCTTGCCACGGCGCTCCAGCACCATGCGGTGAAAGGCATACATGTGCAGATGGGGAAGATGCACATTGGGCTGGGTATCTTCACGTATGTATTTGGCCTGTCAGCGGCATGGATTAGCTTTAACCAGCACGTTGAGAAATGGCAGCAGGCAACCCGTGCCGGAAACCCTGCTGCACAGGGCGCAGCCGCATTTGCCGCGCTGGGAGCAGGAGGTTCCATGGCCGCCGCCACCTATGCTGGCGTTCACACCCTACACGCGAGCTACACCGTATTGATCGCCAAAGGCAGCGCTGCCAGAGCAACCGCCTGGGCTGCTGCTGGCACACGGTTATCCAGTATCTATTTTCGGGTCAACCTGGCCGGCGCACTGTTTACCGCGATCGAACTGGCGGGTACCTGGCTGTACAACTATTACAACACCAATGCCCATGACCAATGGCTGCAACGCACACCGTGGGGCAAAGATAAAGATGACCGCTTACCGAGCAACCGCTCCCTGGATGAGTACCAAGACTCGCTGGAGAACCTGCTGCAGACCCCGCAGATAACCCTCGGCCCCGTGGCCCGTGATTCCTGGTGGAAAAACCTGCTGCTACGGGCCAAGCCCAGCGACATTCATGTGGTCTTGATGGGCCTGACGTTAGCCGACCTCGAGCCCCCCATGGCCGGTCAACCTGCCCGACGTCTCGGTATCTGGGCCAGACGCATCACCCACACCCTCCACAGTCGTGGCGCTGGCCGCACCTACACCTTGGATACCGCCGAAGACATTACCCAAGAGGTCATCAATAGCCTGCGGATTGTCCAGCTCAAGCCCTTGGCCCTACGCCTCGACAATCCACCGAGCGCACAGGAACCGGGACTGAGCCAATCCCACACGCTGGAACTTGGCATCTGCATACAACGGCTGGATGAGCAGGGTAAGTGGTTATCACGCAACTACTTTTTCCGCTTCGACGCCACCGATACGGGAAAGCTTTTCCCCTTGCCGCAAGGGGCCATCAAACAACCCCTTGTGATGGCGTTGGTTCACACCTATCTGCTGGAGCTGCCTGACCATGCCCAATAACCTTGATGTCGCCATGCCTCAACCGCAACTTGAACAACCGCACAAGGCAGGTGATGTCGAACCCTTTCCCAGTGGCCGCGTGACCTATTTGGCACCGCTGCCATTGCCTTCGCCACTGCCCCCTTATGGACCGCATATTGGCGAACTGAACGATACGTACATGGATTTCGGGATGGGCCTACCTCAAGTATTTAGTTGGCAGGTAACGTTGGGCGGTCCATTTACCGGCGCCTTTATGCTTGGGATCCTATGCCCACTGTTTGCCGGCTTCATGTTCTTTTTATTTGGG
>NZ_FOCB01000045.1 GCF_900109995.1 Pseudomonas sp. ok272
ACGCCGCTGGACGACGGCGACAGCCGCTACCAGATCGTGCAACGGGCCCCGGATGGCCTGGGCCTGACCTGGCACCTGCGCACCGAATTGGGGGCCGGGCCGATGGCGCTGCTCAAGCTGCGTGGGTTTACCTTGCCGGCGCAGATTTTTCTGGGCGAAGGCGCAGTACAGAACGGGAGGTTTGAATGAGCTTGCGCACGTTGATTGACAGTTGCTTGGGGCAGCGCGATGCCCTGTCGATGGCCCAGGACCAGGCAGAGCGTTGGTCGCCCTGGCTCCAACCGATCAGCGCCGACTCACCGGCGGGGGACGATCCTGGTTACGACGATGACTTCCAGCGCATGCGCGAGGAGGTCAACAAACTGTCCGGGGCCGATGCGGAGCAAGTGACGCAACTGGCGCACACGCTGCTGACGCAGACCTGCAAGGACCTGCGGGTGGCCACTTACTATTTATGGGCGCGCTTGCACAAGGATGGCGAGGCGGGGTTGGCCGATGGCCTGAGTCTGCTCGCCGCGCTGATCGAGCGTTATGCCGTCGAGGTGCTGCCCACCCGGCCCAACAGCCGCAAAGTCGCCTTGGAGTGGCTGGCGAGCAGCAAGGTGCTGGACAGCCTGTCGCGTTATCCCGAGGTGGTGAAGGCGGAATCCGAGCGCACCGTGGCGGCGCTGGCCTGGCTGGAGCGTGGCTTGCAAGCCTGGCCGGAGGATCAACGTCCAGCGCTCGGTGGCCTGTACAGCGCGTTGTCTGCCCGGCTGGCCCAGTCCGGTGGGGTCGATGCGTTGGTCCCCCAACACAGCGCCAGTCATGAAGCCAATGCCCCATCGGGCGTACCGGCGACGGCGGCGATCAAGTCCGGCCGCGATTTGTTGGACAGTGGCCGCCCCCTGGCCAGTTACCTGCGCGAGCAACCCTTGGGGTGGCTGGCGGCCCATCGCCTGATGAAAAGCTTGCGTTGGGACACGGTGCACCAGACGCCCCCGGAGGAGGGCGGTGGCAAAACGCGCCTGGCGCCGCCCCGTGGTGACTATCGGGCGCAACTCAAGCGCCTGTACCTGCAACAGAGTTGGACTGAACTGCTCGATCAGGTCGAGCGGGTATACGGCGAGGGCGTCAACCACTTCTGGCTGGACTTGCAGTGGTACCTGTACCAGGCGCTGAGCAAGATGCCCGCGCCCCAGAACAGTTGGGCGGCGATCACCCAGCGTGACCTGGGCATGTTCCTCGAACGCCTGCCAGGCCTGGAAACACTGTGCTGGAGCGACGGTACGCCCTTCGCCGACGAGACCACCCGCGAGTGGATCGCCCAGCACGTCAGCGGCAATCGCCCCCAGCAATGGCTACCCGCGACGACGGCGGGACCGACCACCACCGATGCCGAGATTTTGTCGCTGGAGAGCGAGGCCCTGGCCCAGGCCGACAGTGATGGTGTGGAAGCAGCACTGGCGTGGTTGGCCGAGCGCCCGGGGGTTGAGACCGGGCGCCAGCGCTGGTTGTTGCGCTTGTTGATGGCGCGAGTGGCCGAGCAATACGGCAAGAGCGACCTGGCCTTGCACCTGTTGGGTGAACTGGAGGCCACGGCCCAACGCCAGGGGCTTGCACAGTGGGAGCCCGAGCTGAGTTTCGAGGTCAAGGCGCGCCTGCTCAAGCTGTTGCGCCTGAAAGCCCAGCGCAACGATGCCGACAAGCCGACCCTGGCCCGGCGCATGGAGGCGCTGCTCGCAGCGCTG
>NZ_FOCB01000046.1 GCF_900109995.1 Pseudomonas sp. ok272
ATATCGGCACGCCCGGTTTTACCTTTAGGCTGCACCTTTTGCGCCTCGACAAACTTGCGTCGCGCATGTGCCCAACAACCTAAACGTTCGACACCTGATTGCGCGCCCAAGGCGTTATAACCCGCGTAATCATCGGTCATCAGGTAGCCGCGATAACCTTCGAGCAGCCGCGACGGCACCTCCTGCGCCCGGCTGGTCGAGTAGTCAAAAAGGATCACAGGCTGATTCGGCGGCCCGCCGGTTTGCACCCACATCCAGGATTGGCTGGTCGGCTCTCGACCTGGCTCTTTCAGCACTTGGACACGTGTTTCGTCGCAGTGGATGACGCGGCTTTCCAGTAACCGGTCGCGCATTAAGTTGAGCAAGGGTTGCAGGTGTTCGCTGCACTGGATAACCCAGCGAGCCAAGGTTTGGCGTGGGATATCGATACCGTGGCGGCCCAACACTTTTTCGAAGCGATGCAGCGGTAAGCCGTCGACGTATTTGGTCGTCAGCAACATCGCCAACACGCTGGGGCTGGCCATGCTCTTTTCGATCAGTTGAGCCGGTTTGTCAGCAGTGACCGGCGCGGTTTCACAGCCACGGCAGGCGTAGACCTTGCGCACATGTTTGATCACGCGGATTTGCATTGGCACGATCTCGAGCTGCTCGCTGATTTCTTCGCCAATGCTGTGTTTACGGCAACCGCAGGCGCAGGTCTGCTCGTGATCGGGCAGTTCGTGAATGACTTCGATACGCGGAAGATCGGCAGGCAGAGGCTTGCGTTTGCCCCGTCGCTTGGTCGGAGCGACGACCTCTTCGTCAGCCGCGTCGTCGACAGACTCGGCCACGCTTTCAGCCTCGTTGAACAAGGCCATTTGTGGGGTCGCGGGATCGGCTGTCTGCTCTGACTTACGTCCGAAAAGGCGCTGACGCAACAGCGCGTTTTCTTCTTCAAGATGAACGATCTTGCCCTTATCCGACTCGCGCTCACTCAGCATTTGCTCAAGCAGTTGCTTGAGCAAAACAGGGTCGTCAGGAAGGCCTTTGGGCATGGAAATCATGCCCTGGATTATACCGAATCAGGCGACGAATCGAGGCGTCAAAACTTGATGCGGACGGTTACGCCACAAATCAAAACCGTCCAATAACCAGTTGAGTTCTTGAACCGTCAGCACAATGGCTTCATCTGAACAATCCGGCGATGTTTTGAAGCGCTCGGACTCCAGGCGCTTTAGCCAAAGGCAGAAGCCGTTGCGCTCCCAGTACAAAATCTTCACTCGGTTTCGAGGCTTGTTGAGGAACACGAAAAGCACCGGGTCAAACACCGCGACCTTGATGTCCAGTTCGACCAGAGCGGCGAGGCCATCAATGGATTTTCGGAAGTCGACGGGCTTGGGGTAGAGATAGACTTTTTCAACTTTTGCGTCGGGACGCATCATGAGGTGCTGGCTCCGTAAAGGAATCGGGAGCACAGCATCGGGGATCAGGTGGTGACTTTGAATGTGGGGATTATGGAGCGCTTAC